>NZ_AP019777.1 GCF_019669905.1 Methylomonas koyamae
ATGAGTGTGATTTGGAACAACTGCCTGGCCAAACTGGAACACGAAATCCCGAGCGCGGATTTCAGTACCTGGATCAGGCCGCTGCAAGCGGTGGAGTCCGACAGCCAACTGAAGTTGCTCGCCCCCAACCGTTTCATCATCGACCACATCAAGCAGCACTTTTTTTCGATCATCGAAGACGCGGTCAACGAATTTTCGAATGCGACGCTGTCGGTGCATTTCGAGATCGGCTCTAAGAAATCGCCGGCCATCAAAGCGCCGACTTTGAGTAAGAGTTCGACCCAGAAAAAGAACCAGCCCAATTTTTTGAACAAGGCCTTCACCTTCGAGAGCTTCGTCGAAGGCAAGTCCAACCAGTTGGCGCGGGCGGCGTCGGTCACGGTGTCGGACAATATCGGTAAGGTCTACAACCCGCTGTTCATCTATGGCAGTTCCGGCTTGGGCAAAACCCATTTGATGCATGCGATAGGCAATGCGGTGCTGTTGAAAAAACCGGATGCCAACATCGTTTACTTGCATTCGGAAAAGTTCGTGCAGGACATGGTCAAGGCCCTGCAGCAGAACAGCATCAATCAATTCAAAGAGTACTACCGCAGCATCGACATTTTGTTGATGGACGACATTCAGTTTCTGGCCGGCAAGGAGCGCTCTCAGGAAGAATTTTTCCACACGTTCAACAATCTGCTGGATAACAAGCACCAGGTGGTACTGACCTGCGACAAATACCCGAAGGAAATCGACGGCCTGGAAGACAGGCTGAAATCGCGTTTCGGCTGGGGCCTGCCGGTGGCGATCGAGCCGCCGGACTTGGAAACCCGCACCGCGATTCTGATCAAAAAAGCGTTGCAGGTCGGCGTCGAGCTGGACCAGGAAATCGCCTTTTTCATCGCCAAACGCATCCCGTCCAACGTTCGCGATTTGGAAGGCGCGCTGCGGCGGGTGGTGGCCAACTCCCAATTCACCGGCCGCGAGATTACGCTGGAATTTACTAAGGAAGCTCTGCACGATTTGATCAGCCTGCAGGACAAACTGATCAGCATCGACAATATCCAGAAAACCGTGGCCGAGTACTTCAAGATTCGCGTCGCCGATTTGTCGTCGAAAAACCGCAAGCAGTCCATTACCCGGCCGCGGCAGGTGGCAATGAGTTTGGCGCGGGAGTTGACTTCGCACAGTTACCCGGAAATCGGCGATGCCTTCGGCGGCCGTGACCATACCACCGTAATCAACGCCTGCAAACGTATTGCCGAACTGAAGGAAGAGGACGTGAAAATGGCGGAGGATTACAAAAATCTGCTGCGGACCTTGTCGCATTGATCCGGCCGGCCCACTGCCGCCAGATACCGTCTGCGCGATGAAACGCCATCTGCTCAGCGGCGCAATTTTTCTGGCCGCGACCGCGCTTTATCTGGTAGGTTATTCGCAAGCCAGCGCTGCTGCGGCGATTGCCGGCGGCGTGTGCGAGGCCTGGTTTTGGCTCAGAATGTTTGATAGTTCGTCGGGCGACGGCGCCCCGGCGCACCGGGGGCGTTAGCCGACCCGACAACGCGGCCGCGTTTCGCGCGCGGCATGGAATAACGGCGGAAAGGACCGAGTAACCGATAAGGAACAGAACACAAGGATTCAACATGAACGGCCCGCAACGCATTGTTTGTCTGACCGGGGAAACCACCGAAGTACTGTATCTGCTGAACCAGCAATGGCGCATAGCCGGCATTTCCGGTTATACCAGCCGCCCGGCAGCCGCGCGTAAGGAAAAGCCCAAGGTTGCCGGATTCACCTCGGCCAACATCGGTAAAATCCTGGCCTTGCAGCCCGATCTGGTGTTGACCTGTACCAATCTGCAAGCCGATATCGCCGCGGCGTTGATCAAAGCCGGTATCGAGGTGCATGCGTTCAATCAACGTTCGCTGGCCGGCATCCTGCAAATGGTTTCGACGCTGGGTGCGTTGGTCGATGCCGTCGAGGCCGCCGCGGCATTGCGCACCGAGCTGGAAGGCTTGTTAGCCTCGGCTCGAGCCGAGGCCGAAGCGTTAACGGCCAAACCTAAAGTTTATTTCGAGGAATGGAACGATCCGCTGATCAGCGGCATCGGCTGGGTGTCGGAAATCGTCGAGTCGGCCGGCGCTAGCGATTGTTTTGCCGAATTGGGCCGCCAAGCCGCCGCCAAGGACCGGATCATCGCCGACCCGAACCTGGTCGTCGAGCGCCAACCCGATATCATCGTCGGTTCCTGGTGCGGCAAAAAATTCCGGCCCGAGCAAGTCGTGGCCCGCCCCGGTTGGACCGAGATTCCGGCGGTGCAGCACGGCTTCGTCTACGAAATAAAATCGGCCGACATCCTGCAACCCGGACCGGCGGTATTTCGCCACGGCCTGCGGCAGATGCAAAACTTGGTCCGGCAATGGACGGCATGGCGGGCGGCTCATGGTTAATCCCGCGCCGCGCCGCAAATCTTCGGCCGAATCCGGCCCGCTGCCGCAGCTCCAGCCTGCGGTGTATCACTCAGACAGTTAACTGAAGTCCCGTGGCTACCTTATTTCAAATTCCGCCCAACCACCCGCAACGCTTCGTCTTGCATAACGAAGTCCATGCCCGCGCCTCGTCGATTCGCAGCCTGCCGGTGCGCGCCAGTTATTTGGCCTTGGCCTTGGCCGGCGAGGAAAAATTGCGGGAACGCCAGCATTTGGTTGCGCTGTGCCAACGCTACGGCGTCGCCCCGCCCGACAACGACGCCGACCATTTCGGCGCCGTGTTCGATGCGTTTCAGATGAGTTGGGAACAACACGGCGAATTCAGCACCTACACCTTTTATGCCTACGACAGCGAGAGCGAACCGTTCAGCGAACCGGCGCTGAAAAAAGTCCCGGTGGACTGGCTGGCGAATATCGGCGGCCAGACCATGGTCGCCGCTCATGCCAGCGTGGTTGCGGCTGCCGATACGGATTACCAGGATGGCATGGATTTGAGTTCGCTATCGGCCTATTTTGCCGGCAACTCTATCGTCGGCTCCAAGGTAACCGGCGGTGCGGCGTCGGTATTCACCGATTTTCGGATTCACGTCGACGGCTTCAGCCGCTTTCTGGTCGTCGACCAGAACCTGAAAACCGCCCAGGCCGGACGCTTGTTGCACCGCCTGTTCGATATCGAAGTCTATCGGGTACTGGCGCTATTGGCGTTTCCGATTGCCCGTAAACTCTACCCGGAACTGAAAAAAGCCGACCGCCAGTTGTACGCGATCACCAATTCGATGACCCAGCCCGACGCCGACGACGCCAAATTGCTCGACGAGCTGACGGCTCTGGCGGCCGAAGTGGAAAACCACATTTCATCGCACCAGTTTCGTTTTGCTGCGGCCAGCGCTTATTACCATCTGGTCGGCCAACGCCTGGAAGATTTGCGCGAAGCGCGGATTCAAGGCATCCAAACCCTGGGCGAGTTCATCAAGCGCCGCTTGGAACCGGCGATGAATACCTGCGCCTCGACATCGCACCGTTTCAATTTGATTTCGGAACGGGTCAGCAACGCCAGCCAGTTGCTGCGCACCAAGGTCGATATCATTATCGAGCGCCAAAACCAGGGCTTGTTGTCGTCGATGGCCTTGCGCGCCAAAATGCAGCTGCGCATGCAGCAAACGGTCGAAGGCATCTCGATGGTGGCGATCACTTATTATGCCGCCAGCCTGGTCGGCAAAATCGCCGAAGCCCTGCATGGCGCGGGCTGGCATGTCGATCCGGAAATTGCCGAGGGCGTAGCGATTCCGTTCATTTTTATCGTGGTCGGCCTCGCCACCAAACGCATCCACCGCATTATCGAAAACACGACGGACTTATGAAGTATCCGGAGCCGATGGCTTGGGAGTTTATTGCTAGATTTATACTGCGCCGGCCGCTAGCCAATGCCGTTAAGTTAAGCATTTCAACTTCCGCTCCCCTCTTTGAAAAAGCACCCAAGGGTATAAAAGGGGTTGGGGGAGATTGTTCAAATAAATTGCCCTCAATCACCCTTTTCCAAAGGGCGAGGCAGGTTTAACTTAACGGCATTGGGCTGCTAGCGGGCCGAGTTTGGGGGCATATCCGATTCGAAACTGCCGCCAATTAAATTGAATATAAACCGACAAAATAATATCTTCGAATTGAAATTAAAATGAAACTTCGCGTTGTTCTAAAAAGATTCTCGCATCCGCAAGTTAGAAGGCGATTGAAAATAGGCCTGTCGCTTTGGGCCGCCGCTATCGTTTTGAGTTTGATTTCCAAAATATCCTACGATATCGGTTATTTCAAAGCCCAATCCCTGATCGAGCAAAAGAACGCGGCAATGCCGGTAACACGCCAGTTTCTGACGTCGGAAGCCGCGCAACGCATCGTCTCCGGGGCACTGAAGGAAGATCCGAATTACCCGAAAACCGTGGTGTTGCAGGTTGTCGACAACAATCCGAAACTATCGGCGATTATTGTCGAGAATAACAAGCAAAAGCACATTGCCTGGATTGTCGACATGCGCTTGTATTTCACCGGCGATCTGTTCAGCGATAACGGTTACAATTTGACCCAGTCCATGGAATATCAAAATAATATTATCGCCGGTCCGCGTTGATTATTTACGCCGGGTAAATCGAAGCGGAATTTCGCCGATATAAAATCCGGCATGGCCGAGGCGAATACGTTATGACCGCACCGGCCGGTTGGCGGCGGCCTGTCATACTCCGGTCATACGCCTGTGCTCGAATAGCCGGAATCCGATTTCCGTCTATCGGCCCTACCCAACCTGCACCGATATTCCAGCCCAACCCATGCCTAGCCGCTCGAAGATATTCGCCACATTGCTGGTATTGGCGCTGTGCATCGCCGCATTTAGGCAAGGCACACCCGCTCTTCAGGACATCCAATTCCACAAACAGGCCATAGGCCTGTTCATCGGCAGCCACTATGGGGTTGCCGTGGCTTTGTTCTTTGCGTTGTGCGTGATTTTCATCAACTCGCCGCTGCCGTTGGCGGCAGCAATGAAAATCCTGTCCGGCTATTTCTTCGGTTTCTACCTGGGCGCGGTTTACAACATCAGTGCGACCGTACTGGCTTGTTTGGTCGGATTTTGGCTCAGCCGCTACGCCTTTAGGCGCCGATTCGAACAATTGTTTTACGCCCGGCTGGAATCCGTCGAACACGAAATCGAGCGTAACGGCCTGTACTATTTCCTGAGCCTGCGCGTTGCCATGGTGGTGCCTTACTTCCTGATCAACATCGTTGCCGGGTTGTCGCGGATATCGTTCAAGCATTATCTGGTCAGCACCTTGCTCGGCGTGTTGCCGGCCTCGTTGATTTACGCCAACGGCGGCCAGCGCCTGGAACAAATCCGTTCCGCCGCCGAATTGTTCGAATGGCAGACAGCCGCGTCGCTGGCGCTGGTCGCGGCGGCCAGCCTGCTTCCGGCATGGTTGCGCCGCGGAGGCCGCCGTTCGAACTAAGCCCGCCGCATTCCGCCAAGCGCTGCGCTATCGGCGCGCCAGTCGGTAGCCGACTGGGCGGCTCGTTTTGCGGCTGCTATATTGGCGGTTTATCCAAATCCAGCTAGCAGGAGCAGTAAGGCATGAATCCATTGTTCGACCCAATCCGTATCGGCGACCTCGAATTGCCCAACCGCATCGTCATGGCGCCGTTGACCCGCTGCCGCGCCAGCGCCGGCCGCATACCCAATGCGTTGATGGCGGAGTATTACGCACAGCGGGCCGGTGCCGGCCTGATCCTCAGCGAAGCTACTTGCGTCAGCCCGCAAGGCGTCGGTTATCCGGACACGCCCGGCATCTGGTCGCAAGAACAAATCGACGGTTGGCGCGGCGTCACCGAGTCGGTTCATGCCGCCGGCGGCCGTATTTTTTTGCAGTTGTGGCATGTCGGCCGGATCTCCGATCCGTATTATCTGGAAGGTGAATTGCCGGTGGCGCCCAGTGCGATTGCCGCCCAAGGCCATGTCAGCCTGTTGCGGCCGATGCGCGATTTCGTCACGCCGCGCGCCTTGGAGCTGGACGAAATTCCCGCCGTCGTCGAAGCCTTCCGCCAAGGCGCGGCCAACGCCAAGGAGGCCGGTTTCGACGGCGTCGAAATTCATGCCGCCAACGGTTATTTGCTGGACCAATTCCTGCAAGACAGCACGAATCGGCGCAACGATGCCTACGGCGGTCCGGTGGAAAATCGCGCCCGCTTGTTGCTGGAAGTGACCGACGCCGCGATATCGGTCTGGGGCGCCGGCCGGGTCGGCGTACATCTGTCGCCGCGCTGCGATATGCACAGTATGGGCGACTCCGATCCGCTGGCGACATTCGGCTACGTCGCCGAGCAATTGGGCCAACGCCAGGTTGCCTTTATCTTCACCCGCGAAGCGCAAGGCGCCGACGCGATCAGCCCGGCCTTGAAACGCCGTTTCGGCGGCGTGTTGATCGCCAACGAAAACTTTACGGCCGAGAGCGCGGTGCAAGCCATCGCTAACGGCGATGCCGATGCGGTCTCGTTCGGCAAACACTTCATCGCCAACCCCGACCTGCCGCGCCGCCTGCAAATCGGTGCGCCGCTGACGCCGTTCGATGCTGCGACGTTTTATCTCTGCGGCGCCGAAGGCCCGAGCAAGGGATATACCGATTATCCGTTTTTAGAGGACTGAGGTCGGAGCTAAACTAAAAAACCTGTTTTCGGCGTCTCTCTAGGCTTGCCGGCGGCCGGCCGCACGATCCGCAACGCGGCCACCGCGAACGGCGAAGTTTTCGGAAAGGCTCACCGATACCTACCGCCGGAAATAAAAACGGCCCGTCGCTGCGGGCCGTTCATCAACAGTTACGTGGAGGGTTTAAACGGCGGCTTTGCGGCGCTGCCAACCCAAAAAGCCAACCAATCCGCTCAAAAACATCCAGGCGCTAGCCGGAAGCGGCACACCGCTAATGGTTTCGGTTGGGATTCGGTTATTGATAAACGAATCGCTGGCACCCGCCGCACCGATCGATCTGACGTGCATACCGATGCGTAACGCGCCGCTGGTCAGGGCGGAGCTGATATCGTCGAAGCTGTAGCCGTTATTCAACGACACCAGGATGCCCAACACATCGGAGCCGGTATTCACGCCGAGACTCGGGTTACCCGGGTCGACGTTCGCGCCGAAATACGGGGTAGGTTCGAAATCGGGATCGGCGTTATTGCCGCCCGGCAACACGACGTTTTTCAGCGTTCCGTTGGGTTTGGTCCAGCTTACCGGGCTGAAAGAAGTAAATCCGCCCAAGCTGTTCAATATGGCCGTTTGCGAAGCCAGAAAACCGCTGTCGTCGAAGTAAATCTCGGCAATGTTGGCAGCGGTCTGGGCGCTGTTGGCAAAGGTAAACAGGATTTTGTTGGTCAGGGATTGGTTCAAGAACGCCGAGGCATCGGTATTGTTGTAAACGTCCATTTGCAACTGGCTGCCGACGTCTTCGGCGGCGTTGCTGGTGATGCGGGTGAAATTAAAGCTGGTCGGCGCGGCCCAGGCCGCAGCGGCCGAAAACATTAAAATCCCGGCCATTGCCGCGGTTCTGCAAGTTGCAGCTACATTCATTGATGTCTCCTTAGTGTTAAAAAATATTGGAGAGAATCATACCTGTCCGAAGCTTAACTGTTACTGAACCAAAGGCCAGTGAGCCTTATTCGTGGCTGCCCTGCAATCGGGTTACCCACGAGTCTTTGGCGTAAGGATCGATATGGAACGCCAGCGCCGCCGGCTTGTGCAACAAGCCTTCTTCGCCGGACGCATTCGGGTTGAGTTGGCGTTTTTCGACGAAATCGATCATCCGCCGCAAGTGGTAAATTGCCAATACCCGGTTAGTCTCGCTGCCCTTGTAAACCAGGTATGCGACATTGTCTTCGCCGATTTCGCTATTGCGTGCCAGTAACTCTGCCAAGCGTTGCGCATCGGGACCGGCCAGACTCTGCAAGGCCGAATCAGGATGGGTACGGATCAAGCCGACCAAGTAGTCCGCCAGCTTGCCGTTCAATTGTTGCTGTTGCAAGCCTTCCAATTCGCCATCGTCCAACAGAAAACTTTCCGCCACTAGATAGTGGCGGTCGCGCTCGCCGTCGTTGGCGAACAGCGAAATTTTCGATACGCCGGTATCCTCCAGCGCATGTAAAAACTCCTGCGGCGAGCGAATGTGTTTGTCGATGGTCACTACCCACGGCAACGCCCGGCCGCTGGTCTGAAACCGGGTTTTGACGCTGCCGACCACGCCGGAGCGCGACAGCTCCAGCTCGCGGCCGGCCGGCTTCACCAAAAAGGCGTCGACGGCGGCAATTTGCGTGCGGAACCCGGCCGCGCGGAATTGCTTGATGATGGCCGAGTAGCGCGGATGGTAAGGAATGCCGGTACCGTCGTACAAAATATTGATGCGTTGCTCGCACGCCCGTTGTGCCACCAAGTCGCGCAAGCGATTGGCGAAGGGTTCGATGTAGATGTAATCGTCGCTGTGGTGGTTGGCGGCGGTCAGCAGACGGTACAAGTCGCTGAGCTTGCGGAATTCGTCGAGCGAGGCGATGACGAAATTGTCGCCGCAAATCGCACCGGCGATTTCCTCGACCGCGGTCTTGCCGGCCCCGGCCCCGCCCATACTCATTAAAAATTGCGGCTCGGCTACCGGCGTTTTACCGGCAAAAATGGCGTCGCAGGCGGCCAGCAGCATCGCGTTGATTTTTCCCAGTCGGGCGTAGGCGATCTCCACGGTACGCCGCAGCCGCGTCTCGCGCTGGGCGGCGGCGAGCATCTTGTCTCTGAGCGATGCGTTATCGGCCAGCCAAAACAGATTGGCCTGCTCTCCGGCGCACTGCTTCAGCAAGTCTATCAACTCGGCCTGACTGGGCGAACGCAAACCGGTCAGCATGTTGACGTCGAGGCAGAATAACGGGGCGACGCCGTCGGCACGGATTGGAATCGCGTCGATCTCGGTCTTGCCCGGTGCGCGCAAATCCTCGGTACCGGGCAGATAGCCGATTACGTGTTCGGAGACGCTGAGCGGATTGTCGGCAAAATGCTGGCCGGCGATCAATTGTTCGGCGGCAATGCTCGATATCGGCACCAGCCCGCCGGTCACAGTCAGCAAACAATCAATGCCGTCCGGCGTGGTATGCGACAGAAACGGAATGCCGAGTAAAAACCGTTTGTTCTCCGGCCATTTGCCGTAGCGGTTGGCCTGGTTGCGCAAATATCGGGTACGGCTGCAATCCAGCGCATGTAGAAACGCCCGGCTCAAGGCTCGATGCTGGCTGGCATGGTCGTGCAATACCCGGGCGTCTTCGACGGTCAGCCGGCGAAAATCGATACCCTGGTCGTAAACCGCCCTGAAGGCAGGCAGGTTACCCAAGGCGGAGATGAAAAAGTCCAGCGTGATCCGGTTGCCGTAGGCGAACGGTCTGATTATCCGCAGCGAGTGGTAAAAACTCGCCAGCCGTTCGGCGATATCGTCGCTATAGATCACAAAGCCGTTATTGTCGAAAATCGCGCTATCGCGGTTGCTGTCGCCGTCCAGCACCAGGCGTTCGATGGCGATGCGGAATTGCCTGCGTTTGTCGGCATCCGGCATCGTGCCGGGGCGATGGGGCACGGTGGGCTGTTCCTTCCAGTCGCCGAACATCTCGCGGTGGATCCTTGAATACAACGCGGTCATGTAAGTAACCCGTTTGGTCTGGTCGTGGGAGACTGTAGCTTCCAGTTCCTTTAACAGCGTCGACAGCAAGCTGGTGCCCTGGGCTATCGCCAACGCGGTGCGCAAACGCTTTAACGGACGGTAACCCGGCAGGTTCCGGCAGGGGTTTGACATGTTCTACCCTCTTGTTATTTTTCGATTGGGATGCGGCCGTTGCCGGAGCTGAAAATTACGTGGTTTGCCGGAAGAAATCAATCGCCACTAACGCCCATGACTCTAAACGTTTTGCGCCAAGCAGGTCCATTGCATAAATACCATTGGCATATAAAGGATTTAGACTCGGGTATTCACGATCCGGTTAGCATCTAAATTTACCTGCTGCAAATGCGGCGGAGAAAATGATTGCCTATACTTTGTCACAGCTAATTACAAAGGTTTAGTTATGGATTTTTTGATTGCACCGGCCGTGGCCTTGATGAACAGGCTTAGTTATCCGGCCAAATTTACGCTGTTGTTCCTGATCGTATTGATCCCGATGTTGGCGATGGGCAGCGTTCTGGTCAAGCAGTTTGCCGGCGAAGCCGATTACCTGGAAGGCGAGCGGCTCGGCTTGGACTACATCAAACTGTTGCGGCTACCGATCGAGCATATTCAGCAACACCGGGGCATGACCAACGCCTACCGCAACGGTGCCGAGCAATTCAAGGAACGCATCCTCGGCAAACGCCAGCAGATCGATGCCGATTTCGCCGAGTTGGCGCGGCTGGACCAAACGGCAACGGTCCGCCTGAAAACTAGCGAGCGGCTGGCCAAGCTTAGGCAGCAATGGGCTACCGTCCAAGCCAATGCGATGGATCAGGAGCTGAGCGGGGTCATCGCCGCCCATAACGGCTTGATTGGCGACGGCCTGGATTTGATCACCCATGTCGCCAACACCTCCGGCATCATTCTCGACCCGAAGCTGGACAGCTTTCATTTGGGCTTCACGCTGACCGCCGACTTGCCGCGACTGATCGAGTTCATGGGCCAAGCCCGGGCCATGGCCTCCGGCGCTGCGGCGAAAGGCCAACTCAGCCCCGAAACCAAAAACAAACTGTTGCTTCTGATGGCCAACATCGACACCTATGCGCAAAAGTTGGATAGCGGCCTAAAGGTGGCGGCCGCCGAAAATCCCGCTGTCGGCGTCAGCTTGCAGGCCCCGATCCAAAACCATAACCAGGCGTTGCAGGCGATGCAGGATTTAATCCGCCGCCAACTACTGGAAAGCGAAACCATCGGCATCGACAGCGACAGCGTGTTTCAGATCGCCACCGACGCCATTACCCAGTCTTACCAACTTTACAACGGCCTGATTCAAGAACTCGGCAGTTTGTTCGCGGCCCGCGCCGACGCCGCGAACCGGTCTCTGCAACTGACGGTGGCCGGCCTGGCCGGCGTGCTGCTCGCCGTGGTTTTGTTGTTGGCCGGACTGACCCGTTCGGTCAACCGGAATATCGCGCTGATCAATAGCGCCACCCAGCGGATTGCCAAGAACGATTTGACGGTGCGTTTGCATATCGACTCCGAAGACGAAATGCACGAAATCGGCAAGAATTTCAATGTCATGGTCGAAACCAGCTCGGCGCTGCTGCGCCAGATTATGTATACCAGCAACGAGCTGCACGTATCGTCGGAACAGGTCTACACCGTCGCCAGCCAGAGCGCGGCCCATATCGACCGACAACGCCAGGAAACCACCTCGGTGGCGACCGCGGTTACCGAAATGAGCGCAACGATCCACGACGTGGCGGCCACCACCAGTAACGCGGCGCAAGCCGCCAGCAGCGCCAACGAACAGGCCAAAAACGGCAAAAACGTGGTGCAGAACACCACCCAGGCCATCGGCCAGTTGGCGCGGGACGTCGAAGCGGCCGCCAACGTGATTCGAAGCCTGGAAAAAAGCAGCGAATCGATCGGCGCCTTGCTCGACGTCATCAAAAGTATCGCCGAACAGACCAATCTGTTGGCGCTGAATGCAGCGATCGAGGCGGCTAGAGCCGGCGAGCACGGCCGCGGCTTTGCGGTTGTAGCGGACGAAGTGCGCAGTCTGGCCAGTCGGACCCAGGAATCGACTGCAACGATAGAAAACATGATCGCCCAATTGCAAAACGGCGCGCGCGAGGCCGTCCGCGTGATGCAGCAGAGCTGCAACCAGGCCCAGGTCGGCGTCGAGCGCTCGCAAGACGCCATGCAGATGTTGGAATCGATCAGCCGCTCGGTGGCGACGATAGATGCGATGAATTTGCAGATTGCCAGCGCCGCCGAACAGCAAAGTGCCGTGACCGAGGAAATCAACCGCAACATCATCCATATCACCAGCCTGTCGGAACAAACCGCGGCCGGCGCCGAACAAACCACGCAAGCCGCCAGCCATCTTAATCGGCTGGCGGAAAATTTGAACGGCTTGATTAACCAGTTCAAGATCGGCGCTTGACTTGCCGGGCAGCCCGGTAAACTGGGCTGCCTGGTTACAGCGGAGAACGATTATGAAAACTTTGGTGTTCTTGTTGAGTATCGGCGCCGCCGCGTTGCCGGCATTCGGCGCCGAAACTTGCGCCGATTTGTTGAACTTTAAAATGGCCCGCTTGCGTTCGACCGAGCAAATCGACTTTTGCCAGGCCTTCCAAGGCAAGCTGGTGCTCGCGGTCAATACTGCCAGCAATTGCGGCTACACTCCGCAATTTAAAGGCCTGGAAGCCTTGTACCAAAAATACAAGGACCGCGGCTTGGCGGTGGTCGGCTTTCCGTCCAACGATTTCAACCAGGAATTCGACGATGCCGAACAAACCGCCAAAGTGTGTTACATCAATTACGGCGTGACCTTCCCAATGCTGGAAAAAAGTGCCGTAACCGGAGCCAATGCCAACGCTTTTTTCCGAAAACTGGCCAAGGTCAGCGGCCAGGAGCCGCAATGGAATTTTCATAAATATCTGATCGGCCGCAACGGCGAATTAATCTCGGCCTTTCCCAGTAACGCCACGCCGGAGCAATTGGACGCCAAAATCGGCGAATTGCTGTCCAGGCATTGATTTCGCGGGGAGAGGCTTCGCGCCGCGCTAGCTGCCGTTCTTGACGTTTTTCCCGCTTCTGCCTGCTGCGGGCTTGCGCGCGGCCACTTTCAGCAAGCGCAAAAATTTCGGGCATTCGAAATGGCTGGCTGCGGTGCAGTCGGCGGCATGGAGCAGGCCGTCGCGCATCGCGACCAATTCCCGTATCGTGCGATCCAGTTCCCGCGCCTTCTCTCGCAACAAATCGCGGTCGATGTTGGTGCCTTCGGCCGAAAACATCGTCGCAATCTGGTCCAACGTAAGCCCGGCGCGCCGGCCCATCGCAATCAGCCCCAGCCTTTGTAAGGTCGCGGTATCGAACTGCCGCCGCAGCCCGATCCGGCCGCTGGAGCGGATCAGGCCTTTTTCCTCGTAATACCGCAACGTGGACGCCGGCAATCCGGAAATCCGCGCCACCTCGGCAATATCCATCAGCGTTCCTTTCGAAATTAATACTTGACTTAAAGTCGGCTTGAGTTCGTATTCTGAGCCGGAACCCCATTCTCCGCAATGCCTGAGGCAACGCGGCGGCATGGCATCGAACCCGAACCCGTGAGGATTAAATATGGATGCGAATTTTTGGCACGAAAAATGGCAACGCCGCGAAATCGGCTTTCATCAGCCACAGGCCAATCCGTTGTTGGTTGCCTATTTCGATAAACTGAATTTAGCGGCCGGCAGCCGGGTTTTGCTGCCTTTGTGCGGCAAGACCCGCGACATCGCTTGGCTGTTGGATCGTGGTTTCCGCGTTGCCGGCGTGGAACTGAGCAAGATCGCGGTCGAGGAATTATTCGACGAATTGGAATTGGCGGCGCAAATCAAACCGGCCGGTCCGCTATGGCACTACCGGGCAGATAACATCGATCTGTTCGTCGGCGACATTTTCCAGCTGTCGGCCGAACTGCTCGGTCCGGTAGACGCCGTTTATGACCGTGCCGCTTTAGTCGCGTTGCCGGCGGAAATACGGCGAAAATACGCAGCCCATTTGACCGGATTGACCGCCGCGGCGTCGCAGTTGCTGGTGGCATACGAATACGACCAACTGCTGGCCGAAGGCCCGCCGTTTTCTGTGGTCGCCGACGAAGTGCTTGGCCTCTATGCCGGCAGTTACCGCTTGACGCCGCTTGCGCGCAGCGAAGTCGACGGCGGCTTGAAAGGCATGGTGGCGGCGGTTGAAGCGACTTGGCTATTGGAAAAAGCGAACTGAAAGCCGCGGCCGCCGAACTGGTAGCGACAGGCCGATTTCGCGGCTAGATGGTGTGCAGCAATGGCGATAAAAAAATCCGAGCTTTACAGCTCCCTGTGGAAAACCTGCGACGAATTGCGCGGCGGCATGGACGCCTCCCAGTACAAAGACTATGTGCTGGTGTTGCTTGTCATCAAATACGTCAGCGACAAATACGCCGGTTTGCCGTTTGCGCCGATCAGCATACCCGCCGGCGCCAGTTTCAAGGACATGGTGGCGCTAAAGGGCACAACCGACATCGGCGACCAGATCAACAAGGCCATCATCGGCCCGTTGGCCAAAGCCAATAAGCTGTCCGACATGCCGGACTTCAACGATGCCGGCAAGTTGGGCAGCGGCAAGGAAATGGTGGACAGGCTGACCAATCTGATTGCCATTTTCGAAAATCCGGCGTTGGATTTCTCCAAAAACCGCGCGGAAGGCGACGACATCCTCGGCGATGCCTACGAGTTTTTGATGCGCCACTTTGCTGTCGATAGCGGCAAGAGCAAAGGCCAGTTTTACACCCCGGCCGAAGTCAGCCGCATCATTGCCCAGATCGTCGGCATCCGCGACGCCAACACCAGCAACAATACCACCGTCTACGATCCCACCTGCGGTTCCGGTTCGCTGCTGCTAAAAGTGGGCGATGAAGCGACTGCCAAAGTGACTGTTGGCGAAATCGGGAAAAGCGACTTCACCCATAGCAACCGATTTGACAGCTTGCTGGATCAGTTCATGCCGGGTTGGCAGCACCTTAGAGACAGTTTGAATCGGCTACCTGTCAGGCAAGAGGTTTGGGGATATTGAGGTGTCGATCTGCAGAAGTTCGGACTTAATCGGACACTTGGCCTTGAAAAGGTTGAGGCTTACTGGTGATATAGAAGTGTCGTCTTTTATCAAACCGAACGAGGTAACCCTTGCGTGACGGTGGCCTGATTCACCATAGCGATCGAGGTGTGCAGTACGTTTCGATTCACTATCCCAAACGTCTGTCAGATTTCCGAGTTAGCTAGCAGCATGACTCACGACAATCAGCCTCCCAGAAAACCGGGGCGATTCAAGCCACTTGTGTCTGGTTGCCATGGCTTGCATCGCTAAGCGGGTGATGTTTTCATAAGCCGTTTTACGCTTTGAATCATCATGCAACAACTCACAGACAAACCGCTCTTCGCAGCCCTGCAATACGCTAGAGACCAAGATGAACAAGCCGGCTGTGCCATCTTGGAACGTTTCCAAACCCGGCAACCGGTGTTTGCCCAAACTCTGTTCAACGTCTTTCCCTCGACGATGGTCGATTTGGATCAAGCCATGGCGCATCTATTCATGGATCTGTGCTTTGATGTCATCGCGGTTTACGAACACGCGTTCGGAAAAGTTCCTGATCAGCGGATCGTCGGCAATCGATGGTTTGAAGAGCGCGCAGAACGGCTGGATCAAGCAATGAAACCGGCCGCCAAGCCCAACACGACAGCCAATAGCAACGACCAAGACCGGCAAACGGATCTGGTGAATTTTTTACATGCCGCTATCGATCAACAACGTTGTCCCTCAATCGATGCCGTGCGATTAGCCAAAACGATGATCTTTACCACAGTGCAGTTATTTGACGCACTGTATGACGCCGCCGATTCAAGGCCGAATCAAGCCATCCATTAGACCATTGAAACTTGGGGCAGTCGTACCCATCAATAACAAAGAATTATCGTTTTATTTGATTTCAATGACACAACCTATTGCTAGCAAACCCGAACCCCGCAAAGCGCGAACCGACTGGTGTTACCAAACCTACTTTTTATCGCAACGACAACGCCGCGAAACAGTTGCCGAAACGACATCGGCCATTGCACTTCCGATAGGGTCCAAGAGTCATCCTTCGCCGACACTGCAAGCCGAACGGCGGGATCAGGTCATCGCTCAAATGGAGGCGCTGGCGGCGTCCATCGGTGTGGGTCTTACAATCGTCAATCAAGATGCTGTAACGAAACGCAATGCCATTGCTGGCGCGGGTAAAATATCGTAAATGCCCTCTCATTGACTCCAAGCCCCTGATTAACCTGGGTTAGAACACCGGCGAGTTAAAATCGGAAAGTCGATATCCGAGTAATATTGGGCCGGCGAACTTAAGCTGACGTTTGCTGAATGCAGTGATGTGCGCCACGGATATAATCGGTGAGTTGGGTATAGCCGCCGCCGTAGCCGGCTTTCTGCAGTTCCTCCAGCAACTTCAAAGCGGTCCGTCGTTCCCGTTTGGGGCGATAGCCATCGGCAATCAGTGCGCGTTTGAGCTGATCTTCAAACGGGGATCGTTTGGTCGGCTTTATATTTCGGGTCGGTCTCGCCGAGCAATTTCGTTGATGGATAACTTATCGCGGAAACACATCCGCCGGATTTTTGAAATTAAGATCAGGGTCATCACCTTCCTAAGCTCCTGTCTAAATTTTGGACAGGGCAGGTTCTATGAGTTAAAGCTATATCTACAATTCTTCGTTCCATGAATCTTCCCACTCAGCGACGGTAAACCGACAAAAAGCTAAGAACGTTATGAGCCGAGCCTAATGTTTTAGGTAGGCCGATGTTATTGGGATTCCGGTGCTTGGCATTGTCTCCACCGTATCAGGCCATCGAGCTGATGGTCTTGCGAAAGCGGCTCAGTGCCAGCATGAAAAACACGCCGCCTATGGCGATCAGCGCCAGAAATTCCGGCCAGACGATGCTGAAATCCGCACCGCGATAGAGAATAGCCTGAGCCAAAGAGACGAAATGGGTGGTGGGCGCCGCCATCATCAAGCCTTGCACCAATGCAGGCATGCTCTCTCGGGGAGTTATGCCGCCGGACAGCATCTGCAATGGCAGCAGGATGATGATCATCATAAGGCCCAGTTGCGGCATCGAGCGCGCCACCGTCCCCATAAAGATGCCCATCGAGGTGGTGGCGAACAAATGCACCGCCATTCCCAGGACGAAAAGCCCGATCGAGCCTTCGATGGGCACTTCGAGCACGCCTTGCACGATGAAGACCAGCGACGCCGTCGCCACCGCGACCACCACCAGGCCCATGGCCCACACCTTGGCCGACATGATTTCGAACGGCGTCAGCGGCATGACCAGCAAATGCTCGATAGTGCCGTGCTCGCGTTCGCGGATCAGCGCCGCGCCGGTGAGGATGATGGACAGCATGGTGATGCTGTTGATCAGTTCCATCACCGAACCGAACCAGACCGAACTCAGGTTCGGGTTGAAGCGCGCACGCACCTCGAGTTCGGCCGGCAGAGTCGTGACCGCGCGATGCCCCTGCACGAATGCCGCCACTTCGCCGTTGACGATGCTCTGCACATAGCTGTTGCCGATGAAGGACTGGGACATGCGCGTGGCATCGACATTGAGCTGGATCGAGGGTGTCCGTCCAGCCAGCACGTCACGCTGGAAATCGGGCGGGATGTCGAGGACGAAGGTATAGATGCCGGCATCCATGCCGGGGTCCATGGCATATTGATCGATGATCGCCGGCGCCAGGAAGTGAGGCGGATAAAAGGCGTTAATAATGCGCGTCGACAGTTGCGAGTGGTCTTCGTCGACGATGGCGATAGGCGCCTTGTGCAGCGATTCCGGCAGCCCGGTCGCCGTCAGGTAAACCTGGACGGTGAATGCAAACAGGATCAGCACCATCATCACCTTGTCGCGTCCCAGGCTGCGCAATTCCTTGACGCCGAGATGAAAAACATTCAGCCAGATATGCACGGCTAACACTCCTGTTTCTTCAGCAGTGCGACACTCAGAACGAGAATCACCGGGATGGCGAGGGCCAGCGGCAGCAACAAAGGGCTCAATTCAACGAAACCTAGCGCCTTGGAGAAAACTCCGCGGCAAATCGTCACGAAATGCGCGGCAGGAAAGATCTCGCCGACGAAGCGCGCCCCTCCCTCCAGTGACGACACGGGGTCTATCATGCCGGAAAACTGCCTGGTTGGAATGATGGTGGCGATCGACGTGGCGAAGATGGCGGCAATCTGGCTGCGGGTGAAGGCTGAGATCAAAAGCCCCAAACCTGTGGATGCGGTCACGTAGAGCAACGCGGCCACGGCAAGCAATAGAAAACTACCCTTGAGCGGCACGTCGAAAACAAACACACACAGCGCGCAAACCAGAAAGAAGTTGACCATCCCGATGGCGATGTAGGGCAGTTGCTTACCCAGCAAAAATTCCAGCTTCGTGACCGGCGTGACGTACAGATTGAGAATGGAGCCCAGCTCCTTTTCGCGCACCACGCTGAGCGCGCTGAGCATGGCCAGAATCAGCATCAGCAGCATCGGAATCACCGCCGGCACGATGGCCGGCAGACTCTTGACGTCCGGGTTGTAGCGAAAGCGTGTCTCGATGGTCATGAGTCCGGCCGGCAGGCGTCCCGTGGCATGTCGCCGCGCCTGCTCCTGCAGCCAGACCTGATGCATGGCTTGCACGTAGCCCAGCACATTCTCGGCGCGCGTCGGCATCGCGCCGTCTATCCAGGCGCCGATTTTCACGTTGTCGCCGCGCTCGATATCGCGGGCAAAGTTGGGAGGAATCTCCAGCGCCAGGCTCAGCTCGCCGCTGCGCATGCGCCGGTCGAGCTCGTCATAATCGCTGATCGGCGACTGGGCGATGAAATAGCGCGAACCGCCGAGATCGAGTGCGTAGTTACGGCTGAGCATGGTCTGATCGCGGTCGAGCACGGCAAAACGCAGATTTTCGACATCCATGCTGATGCCGTAACCGAATGTAACCATCAGCACCAAAGTACCGAACAGGGCTATCATCCAACGCAAGGGGTCGCGGCGCAGTTCCAGCGCCTCGCGAAAGGCATAGCTGAGCAATCGCAACAGGCTGAAGCGGGGGCTGGGTTGAATTGGCTCCCTCTCCCCTTTTGGGAGAGGGTCGGGGTGAGGGGGAAGGCGCGATAACTCGTCCGGGGCGGCAGCAGGCTCTTCATCCAGGCCACTCGCTTTTTTCAGATAAGCAATAAAGGCTTCTTCCAGCGTGGCGTGGCCGCTGTCTTCGACCAGCTTGGCCGGCGCATCGCTGGCCAGCACCGTCCCGGCGTGCATCAGCGAGATGCGATCGCAGCGCTCTGCTTCGTTCATGAAATGGGTGGAAATGAAAATGGTGACCTTGTCGCGGCGCGCGAGCTCGATCATCAGCTCCCAAAAACCATCTCGCGCTATCGGATCGACTCCAGAAGTCGGCTCGTCGAGGATCAGCAGGTCCGGCTTGTGGATCACCGCCACAGCCAGCGACAGCCGCTGACGAACGCCGAGCGGTAAAGCATCGGGCAGGCTATCCATCACCGCGTTCAGCGAAAAACGTTGCGCCATCTCGGCGACGCGACCGGCAATCTCGGTTTCCGGCAAGTGAAACAGGCGGGCATGCAACGCCAGATTTTGCCGCACGCTCAATTCCGAATATAAGGAAAACGCCTGCGACATGTAGCCGACGCGCCGGCGGGTAGCCAGGTTGCCGGCATCGACGACCTGGCCGAATAACCGCGACTCGCCCTCGCTGGGCTCCAACAGGCCGGTGAGCATTTTCATCGTGGTCGATTTGCCGCAGCCGTTGGAGCCGAGAAAACCGAAGATTTCGCCGCGTTCTATCGCCAAGCTGACGTTATCGACGGCGACGAAATCGCCGAAACGCATGGTCAAGCCGTGCGCCTCGATGGCGATTTCAGGCTCACCGCTGATGTCCCGCGGCGGAATGACGACTGCCCTGTGTCCCTGCCGTTTTGCTTCCGGCAGCAGGCGAATAAACGCAGTTTCCAGCGTGTCGGCGCCTGTGCGCCCACGCAGTTCGGCGGCCGTGCCGGTGGCCAGCACCCGGCCCGCATCCATCGCCACCAGCCAGTCGAAGCGCTCCGCTTCGTCCATGTAGGCGGTGGAGACCAGCACGCTCATGCCGGCATGGCGTTGGCGCAAGCGGGCGATCAGTTCCCAGAACTGGGCGCGCGACAGCGGATCGACGCCGGTAGTCGGCTCGTCCAGCACCAGTAGGTCCGGGTCGTGGATCAGCGCGCAGCACAAACCCAGTTTTTGTTTCATGCCACCCGACAAATTGTCCACGGGGCGATCGCGGAATGGCGCCAAGCCGGTGCTTTCCAGCAGTTCGTTGATGCGCTGATGACGCTCCGCCCGATGCTGACCGAACAAGCGTCCGAAGAAATCCACATTCTCGAACACCGACAAAGTGAGATAGAGGTTCTTGCCCAAACCCTGCGGCATATAGGCGATGCGCGGACAGACGGCTCGGCGATGGCCGGCGTCGGCAATGTCGCCACCCAGCACTTCGATTTTGCCGCCCTGCAGCTTGCGCGCGCCCGTCAACAGAGACATCAGGCTGGATTTGCCGACGCCGTCGGGGCCAATCAGACCCACCATGCGGCTGGCAGGAATCTCCAGGCTTAGGCCATCCAATGCCAGCGTGTCACCATAACGCAGGCTGGCACCCTGCACCCGGACGACTGGTGGTTGAGCGTTCATTTCGGCAACTTGATCGCCAGATTGGCGGGCCATTCGATGGCCGGATCGAGCTTGACATAAGCCACCCCAGGCACCCCGGTCTTGACCCGTTCGATATGCTGCTTCAACAGCTCGGCATCGATCCGGGCACGGACGCGAAACATTAGTTTCATGCGTTCGCTTTCGGTCTCGACCGTTTTTGGCGTGAACTGGGCGACACTGGCGACGAAACTGGCCTTGGCCGGAATCACGTAATCTGGCAGAGCATCGAACACAAGGTGGATTTCACTACCGACCGCGACCTTGCCGGCCGCCTCGGTGGGTAAAAAGAAGGTCATATAGACATCGGACAAATCCACCATGTTGAGCACGCGGCCGCCGGCATCCAGTACTTCGCCTGGTTCCGCGACCCGGTACTGGATGCGGCCGTCTATCGGCGCCTTCAGCTCGCTGTCGTCAATATCCGCTTGCAGGCGCGCGACCGTCGCCTTGACCGCGTCGATGATCGATTGCGCCTGTATCACTTGCGATTTCGCGGCCTCGATGCTCGCTTTCGCCGCCGCGACTTGGGCCACGGCGGTCCCGATTGCGGCCTGCATCCCCAGCACGCGGGCATGGTTGTCATCGACCTCCTGTTGCGGGGTGGCGCCTTCACCGACCAGCCTTTGCGAACGATGCAGACGTTTTTGGGCTGCGTCGAATTCGGCTCGACGCTGGGCTACGACCGCCTGCGCGGCAGCGTATTCGCTTTCGCGCTGAACAACGATGGATTTTGCCGTCTGATAGGCATTTTGGGCCTCATTGACTTTGGCTTGAGCCTCGGCCTGTTGAGCCCGCAGCACTTGGGTATCCATGCGCGCCAGTACCATGCCAGCTTGCACGAAGTCCCCTTCCCTAGCCATGATGTCGACGATACGACCGGCGGTCTTGGTGGCGATATTGATTTCGGTGGCCTCGAGCCGGCCATTGCCGGCGACGATGCCGACCGGTAGACCAGCAGGACGCATCTGCCACCAGACGGCGAAGGCAACGGCAGCGACTATGCCGACGAGAATCAGGGTCGATCGAAACGATCTGGGCATCGTCACCTCCTATGAATTTTATGTTTACGGCGCTATCGTCGCATCCGCACCGCCGCCTAGTGCCTTGTAGACCGCGATGAGATTGGTCGAAGTTGCGGCAGCTGACCGCGCCAACTCGATTTCGGCGACATACTGCGCACGCTGCGCATCCAGCACATCCAGAAAGGATATGACACCTTCGTGATAACGCAACTGCGACAGGCGCACCGATTCTTTTAGATCATCGACCGCGCGCGCCAGCTGCTGCCGGCGAATTTCTTCCTTCAGATAATGCGTCAGCGCCGTTTCGGTCTCCTGCAACGCATCGAGCACGGCTTTCTGGTAGCCCAGATAGGCTTCTTTTTGCCTGGCTTCGGCCATATCGATACCGGCCTGAATACGGCCAAAATTCAGCAGTGGCTGCATCAGGTTGGCGGCGGTGCCATAGGAAAACGCAGCATTTTTGAACAAGCTCTCGATATCGGTGTTGCGCAGTCCCACGAATGCCGACAGCGATATTTTCGGAAACAGTTCGGCGATCGCGGCGCCCTGCATCGCCGTGGCGGCCGCCAATTGGCGCTCGGCGACGCGAATGTCGGGACGTCGACGAATGGTTTCCGCCGGCGATGTCAGCAGTTGCCGTGCCGGCGCCGCTGGCAGAGGGGCCTCTGCATCCAACTCGGCGTTCAGTGTGCCTGGTGGGTGTCCGATCAGCACTTCCAACTGCCGTTGGATGGCAATTTGGTTGGCTTCCAGCGCCGGAATCTGCGCTTCGGTGGCTTCGGTCTGGGCGCGGGCACGCACCACGTCATGCCGAGTGCTAACGCCTTCATTGAACAATTTTTCGGTCAGCGCCAGCGTGTGTTTTTGCGATTCCAGATTCGAACGCGTGATGCGCAACTGATTTTGTAGACTGCGATAATCGATATAGTTGCGGGCCACTTCGGCGGTCAGTATCACCAGAGACTGGCGATACTCCTCTTTTGCGCCTTGCAGATCGGCCGTCGCCGCTTCCAGTCGTCGCAGTTGTCGTCCGAACAGATCGATTTCCCACAAGGCATCGAAGCCCACTTCAAACAGATTGTATTTGATGCCGGGCGCCAGGCCGGGAAGCGGGTTGCTTTGGCGCTGCGCGCCTGCCGTGGCATCCACGCTCGGAAACAGTTCGGCGCGGGTGCCGCGGCGTTCGGCCCGGGCCTGATCGATGCGCGCCAGTGCGATTTTGACGTCCAGATTTCCGGCCAACGCCTTATCCATCAGGTTGTCCAGTTGGCCATCACCAAAACTTTTCCACCAGGTTTTCAGCGCTTCCGGATCGACGGGCTCTTCAACAAGATTTTGACCGGATTGTCCTGACTGCCAATGCGCCGGCACCGCCGGGATTTCTTTACGATAGTCCGGTCCCATCGTGCAGCCCGCCAATCCGGCCAGCAGTAATAGCCAGCAAAGTTTATGCTTCATAGCCATGTCCTTTTAGAAAGAAGGCAACTACTCTGGAAATAAGGCGTTGTTTTTCCGGTTCGCCGAGGCCCGTTTCCAAGCCTAGCAGACAACGAAAATGCGGATCGCCTTTTAACATGTCCAGAAACAAACGACTGGATGTTTCAAGGTCGGTGATGTGCAGAATGCCTCGCCCACTCAGTTTGGCCAAATAAGAAGCCATCTGCCGCAACACGGGTTCTGCTCCGACCCGGTAAATCAATTCGCCCAATTCGGGGAAATGCTGCTGCTCGGCGATGATCGGCCGGTAAAGTTGCAAGGCTTCGTCGGCATAGGCCAAGTCGATGATCCAGATCGTCGCCAGTTCGCTGGAGCAGATTCAGGCCGGGTTATCCGCGACCGCCGATGAAATCACCTGGGTACAGACTGCCTACCGGGTAGCGGAAGTGGTGATTATTCCGCTGTCGGGCTGGCTGGCGCGCGCCTTTTCCGAGCGCATCCTGTTCGTAATGTCTTGCGGCGGCGTGGCAATTCTAAGCCTTCCGAATCACAAGAAATAGATTCTGTCTGAGCCTGTCTCGATCGATTTCAATGCATGGAGAGCTATTTCCATCGATTTTTAATCATCCAGGCAGTTTCGTTTCCCGGCGTTAGTGAGGCTATCGGTTGTGCGGGTCGGTAACTGCTCACTGTTGGTTCGTGGTGTGCGCTCCTGGTTTTAGAACATCCGCTGTTTCTGCAAGCAGACAGGAATTCGGCAAGCCACTGATAAATATATCTATTTTATTCAAAAGGTTTATCTTTTTAGAAAATGGTTCTCATAAGAACAAAAATAGTTGCAATTAGAACTATATATGCTAAGATCTTGCCATACGCAACGGTCGATCTGAATACATCCTCCTCAGTCCTTCGTTTTAATCGTTACGTATCAACACCCTATAATCAATCAAGAGGCTCGTCCCTATGAACACATACAAAAAAATCCTGGTTTCTTTCGTTTTGGCCGCGGCATCTACAAGTGCCTTTGCCGTGGTTAATCCCACCTATGCGGAAGTGAGAGCCGCTATCGACAATACGCTGGCTAAAGTGGAAGAAGCTAAGGCGGCCATGGACAGCGGCGCACCGAAAGAATCATTGGTCGATATGATTACCGAAGCTCGCCAGTTGCAAAAAGACATTGCCAACAACGTGCTGGACGTAAAACGCAATCAGGCCAGTGGTGTGTTGAAACAGGTCAGAGTCGCTATCGAAAAAGATGACATGCCAGCGGCCAAGGAGTCTTTGAATAATGCTTTAAACCGTTACAAAGAAATCAAACAGCTCTACGCCGATAACCATTAATCGAGCCGATGAGGATGGCTGCAAAGCCATCCTCGATTTTCGCCATTTATTCAAACGGCAGTAATAAATCCGAAGTCGAACTTGGCGATGAAGGCGTCGTTGATATTTTTCGCCAGCCTGATCTTGTCGACGGCATGGTTGAGGTCTGGATATCGATTTATGACCCGCATCATCGATAACGCCAGTGCATCCGATGCGCGTGTACTGGCCTTGGACCCATGCCCATGGTCCGAGCGTTTTCTTACCTCCGAAAAGAACAACGTTATTTTTGATTGGTTCGCCGCGTGGCGAACCGGTGATGAGGGTCTTTTTTATACTGCGCTCGCCGGCAAGCCTGATACTAATGAATTGGTCGTATCGGCCAACGCCGTAAGCGCCTTGGCTTTTCTGTGCGGATCGATCCAAACCGAAAACAGACTGGCCGCCGTTTTTCCAACTGAGTATTGCCACGCCGCCGTCCTTCGGCTTGCATCCTAATCGGGAGTCCTCAACCATGAAAAAAATGCTTATCCCGCTGCTGGTACTAGCCGGCATCGCGGTCGTGATGTTTGCCGTCTTTAACCCTACTGCGCCTGCCTACCATGCACAAAACGACCTGTCGTACTCGGATTTTATCCAGGATGTGCGCGGCAAGGCCGTTGCCGAAGTGGTGCTCGATGGTCGCTCTGTCAATGGTCTGCGCCATAACGGAACCCGCTTTACGGCCTACAATCCCGGCGATGCGCGAATGATCGACGACTTGTTGGAATATGGCGTCAAGATCAAGGTCCAGAGACCGGAGGTACAGTCGCCGTTGATGGAAGTCTTTTATGCCTGGGCGCCGACGTTGTTATTAATCGGGGTATTGGTGTACTTCATGCGCAAGCAGCAACTTGGCGCCGGTGCCCAAAACGGTTTCGGCAAAAGCCGCGCCAAATTGATGAGCGAAGACCTGATCAAGGTCCGTTTCAAGGACGTGGCCGGGGTCGAGGAAGCCAAGCAGGATGTCGCGGAAATGGTGGATTTTCTGAAAGATCCCGGCAAATACGAAGCTCTGGGTGGCAAAATCCCGCGCGGCGTCTTAATGGTTGGTCCTCCCGGCACCGGTAAGACCTTATTGGCCCGGGCCATAGCCGGTGAGGCAGGTGTGCCGTTCTTCTCGATCTCCGGCTCGGATTTCGTTGAAATGTTCGTCGGTGTCGGCGCGTCCCGCGTGCGGGACATGTTCGAAAAAGCCAAGAAACGCGCGCCTTGCATCGTCTTCATCGACGAAATCGACGCGGTCGGCCGGCAGCGTAGTCCCGGTAATATGGGGGGTACCGAAGAGCGCGAACAAACCCTCAACCAGCTATTGGTGGAAATGGACGGCTTCAGCGGTAACGAGGGCATCATAGTTATCGCCGCCACCAATCGCGCCGACGTGCTGGATAAAGCCTTGCTGAGGCCGGGCCGCTTCGATCGCCAAGTGCAGGTTGGCTTGCCGGACATCAAGGGCCGCGAGCAAATCCTCAAGGTTCATGCCGCCAGGGTGCCGTTGGCTGCTGACGTCGATATCAACGATCTGGCACGCGGCACCCCTGGTTTTTCCGGTGCCGAATTGGCCAACTTAATTAACGAAGGCGCTTTGTTCGCCGCCCGCAACAACCAGCGGCAAGTGACAATGACCGACCTGGATAAAGCCCGCGACAAAACCATCATGGGTGCTGAAAAACGCACCATGATCATGTGTCGGGAAGATCTGTTGATGACCGCTTACCACGAAGCCGGTCATGCCATTGTCGGTCGCCTGATGCCCGAGCACGACCCGGTTTATAAAGTCAGCATCATGCCGCGCGGCGGGGCCTTGGGCATTACCATGTTCTTGCCGGAACGCGACCAATACAGCGCCAGCAAGGACAAACTGGAAGGCCAAATTTCCAGCTTGTTTGGTGGCCGGATCGCCGAAGCGTTGATTTACGGCAAGAACAAAGTCACCACCGGCGCCTCCAACGACATCCAGCGTGCCACCCAGCTGGCCCGTAACATGGTCACCAAATGGGGGCTTTCGGACCGTTTAGGGCCGATGGATTGCGGCGAATTTGATGGGGGCTATCCGGGCTCATCCAAGCCGATGTCCGAACAAATGAGCCTGTTTGTCGATAAAGAAATCCGCCGCTTGCTGGCCAGGAATTATCAACGCGCCGAAACCATCCTCAAGGCGCATGTCGATATTCTGCACAACATGGCGCAAGCTTTGATGGAATGGGAAACGCTGGATAAAAATCAGATCGACGAATTGATGCAAGGCAAGGCGATAGCGCCGCCCAAGGCTGCGGGCACGTGAAGCGGAATTAAAAAAGCCAGAGCCGAATTCTGGCCCAAGGTTTCACGGAAGGGCGGCCTGAGTAACCAATATCGGAGGATTTTCATACCAATCCGCCGGGGAACGAAAATTATTCGGCCAACAATATGCTCGGCTCAGCCATGCTGAACTTGGAATGGCCCTTGTTCGACGGTTTCGAACGCAGCCATGCCGAGTAAGAAGCGGAAACCCGGAAATCCGCCATGAATAGGCGACGTGTCCTTATATCGCTTGGCTTGCAATGTTGGAGCGGTTTTTACTTGAGCGAGATGCCGCTTGCGGCTACCATCCGATTCTAATTAGAACAATTTTCTTTTTGCCTTATGTCGACTACATCCACATTTCCAACCGTACTTCGCCAGTTATTAAAGACCCATCAAACGTTTTTGTCTTACGCCGCCAAACACGTCCATAAGCTGGACCTGACCTTACCGCAATTCGATGTGATCATCACGTTGGGCGATACGCCCGGCATGACACCAAAAAAACTCGGTGAACAGACGCTGATTACCAAAGGTACGTTAACCGGCGTCGTCACCCGGCTGGAGGATAAAGGCTTGGTGCAGCGGACTGCCTCGAAAAAAGACGGCCGCAGTCAGATTATTCGCTTGACGGAGACCGGCCGGGCTTTATACGAACGGACTTATCCGGAGCATTTAGCGTTTATCAACCGCTTATTCAATAACTATCTTCCGGAAGAAGTGGTAACCCTGGAAGCGGACTTGGTGAGGTTGTACGACGAGATCATCGCTGCTCGTGGCGGAGACGGCGAGACGGTGGCTGACGAGTTTGAAGAATAAAGCTCTGGTACTGGTATAGCGCTATGGAAGCTCGCCAGTTACAGGATCAGCTGAATCTGCAAGGCATCCCGATCGGCCGCAAGCGGGTGAAAACTTTGATGAAGACAATGGGCATCGAAGCGGTGTACTGCAAGCCCAATACCAGCAAGAAGACGCCACGTCACGAAATCTATCCGGCATGACCATCCATCGCGCCAATCAAGTTTGGGCGTTGGATACGACCTACATCCCGCTGGCCAAAGGATTCGCGTATTTAACGGCGGTCGTGGACTGGGCCAGTCGCAAAGTGCTGGCAGCTAAAGTCGCGATTACCCTGGAAGCCTGCCATGCGGCGGTAGCTGCCTTGTTGCATGACGCCGTAGAGGATGCCGAGACTACCGACGAGGCAAACCGTCGGCGGGATTTAATCCGGGAAGCGTTCGGCGAGCGCGTTGCGACCATTGTCGAAGGTTACACAGACGGCGCGCCAGATAGTAATGGTGTAAAGCCCGATTGGCACACCTGCAAGCGTACCTATTTGGCGCATCTCAAGCCCCCCCGCCAATACCTTGTTGGTGTCTTGCGCAGATAAGCTTTACAACGCTAGGGCGATTTTGAATGACTTTCGGACTTTCGGCGACGAGATTTTAATACGGGTAAGGAAGATACTCTGTGGTATTACCAGACGTTAGCGAAGATTTTTGACTGCCGGCTTCAGAATGGACTATCTACAGAATTGTCAAAAACAGTCGAAGCTTTGTGTGTTCTGGCAAATTCGGTTTCAGGGGAAATAGCTGAGTGCTGACTTAAAAAGCTTACTCAGGACAGTGGCTTTTTAATTAGGAGAAAACGAGGCGCTCAATTGAGGTGAGTTTCCGTATAAATTCCGTACAGCCCTGGCATCGACACTATAATTTGTGCTAAGCCATTGATTTAATGGTCGGAGTGAGAGGATTCGAACCTCCGGCCCCTGCCTCCCGAAGGCAGTGCTCTACCAAGCTGAGCTACACTCCGTAATGCTCGGCTATTTTAACAAAGACCGGTAAAACCGACATGCAATTTTTAACCGCCATCGAGTTTATGATTCGGCTTGGCTTACAATCGAGCCACGCAGCGAGCGCTAACGGGCGGTTAGCGGAAGCCAGATGGCTGGTTGCCGGGAAATTAATTTGCCTAAGCTCGCTTTGACAACTGCGAAGAATCCACACAAGCAGCCCGCCCGCATGGCCGGCACGGTGAGTAAACCAAGTAGCTTAACCGCGGTAGGGCGGAATTTCCCGCTAGACGCCAGCCGCTTAGCGGGCAGTTTTTATAGCGTAAGCATCCCGTAAAATGTGTTCCGCGCTGCGCCCGGCTTCGGCTAGTTCGCGGGCGGTTTCGATAGATAAGCCCTCGCCATGGCCGGCGCCGATGCCTTGGAATAACCAGCTTTGGTTGTCTGCGGATTGAATCGAATCCGGGCACGACGGCAGTTTCAGCGTATTGCGAAATACTTCGCAGGCCAAGGCCTCGTCCGAATCGGCGTAGACCATGCGCACGTATAAGGCTCCGTCTTTGCGCCGCTCCCGGCGAATGTCAAAAATCTGCTGTTCGGCGAAAAGTCGCTGCAACTCCGCGAGCGGGATTTGCCGTTGCCAGCGTTGTGCGCCGCCGTTGGCAAACGCCAGCCAGTCGCGGTCTCCGGCCAATTCGTCCAATAGACCCAGTAACTTTGCATCGGTAGTGTGGCCGTGCCGGGCTGGGCCGGTTAATGCCTCGCCGAGAAATACCATGCAATGGGTGGTATCGCATACCGAGCGGGTTTCGGCGTGGCGGTGTCCGCCGCGGCTGCCGTTCCAAACGATTACGGCCCGCAACGCGTCACGCGCCGGGCCGGCCAGGTGCTGGGCCTCGGCGGCAAGTACCGCGTCGGCATAACTTTCGGCATCGGTTTCCAATACGGTCGCGCCGCCTGCTGGGGATCGATGCAAGATACCGTTTATTCGCCGTTCCGAGCGGCTGCCGCGGGCAGTCGAGGTAATGTAAAAATGGCCGCACAAACTGATGCGCGCCGAGCCGGCTTCCAGTTCCGGACATTCGCTGTGTGCCTGCCAACTGGCCGGATCGGTTGCCGATAGCACATGTACCCGCACGGCCGCGTAACGGGATGGAAACCGCCGCTGCCAATCGCGCAGCAATCCGGCGGCTTTGGCGGCGAGCGCGGCGCCACTGCTGCCCGATTGACGAAAAACGGCCAGATACACCGGATGTTCGGCCGGCCAGGCGACCATTAAATGCCCGACTAAGGGTTGGCCGCCGCTGCTGGATACCGTACCGGTTTTGGCCAACGCTTTCAGCTTACGGAAGGTCTGTTTGTCGGCAGCGTCGATGCCGGCCAGCGTCGAGTTCGGCGTGGCGCCGTTGCGAACCAGGCCTTGGAAATAATCGGGCTGCGACAACAGGGCGGCCCGCAGCGTTAAGGCCAGTTCCGGCAATGAGGCTTCGAGCGCGAAACCGCCGTCGGCGCCGCGTTCGCCGAGATAAGCCCGCCAGTCCTGTTCGGTAACGGGCGGCTGTAGCGTCAGGCTTTGCTGTTTGATTGGGGATAGCAATAAACGGTAACGCTCCGGGCTAAATTGGGCCCGCCGCGCCCCTAATTTATCGGTATCGCTGGCGGCCAACTCGTCGGCCAGTATTTGCGGATTGGCTTGGCTCAATGCCGCGGCATAGGGAATTTTCAATAACGAGCCGGGCGGTAGCGGCGTAGCGACATCGCCGCCGGTTTCCAAAATCCGACCGGAAACCAGGCTGGCCAACAAGTAACCGGAGCCGGCTGCGGGAAAGGGCGCGCCCAATAGGCGGCTCAGCGTTTCCGGTGGGTTACAGATTGCGGAAGGCCACTCGTAATGCAACGCCAGACGCCCCAACAAATCGCGGTCGCTCCGGTCCAGCGCCGAATTTTGCCGAATATGGCTGATCAGGTTTTCCAGGTCGGCAGCGTTCGGTTGCGGTTCGTGCTCGCGGCCGGCCAGTTCGCCGCTAAAACGCATCGCGGCCATTTCCTCGGCCCATTCCGGCAGGCGGCCGTTGCAAGTGCGGTAACTGGCTTCGTGAAACAGCTCGTGGCGTAAGTATGCCGATGTCGAGAAACCGGGTTGGGTTATTTCGCGTAAATAGATGCTGCCGGGGCGCCAGGCTCCGGCATGGCGGCCGCTGAACTCGCCGCCGGTCAATGCCGGGAACACCCGTAACGGCTGCTCAGCGCTGGGGATGCGGTAACCGAGTGCCGCCAGCTCCTGCATGGCTTGAAATGCATCGCCTTGCAGGGCCGGCTGTTGCGCCAGTGCCCCGAAAAACAAAATCGCCGCACCTGCCTCGAAACAGCAGCGGCTGCGCGTACAGCGACCAATGGCTCGGCGTATCGTCGCGATTAAGCGAGCCAGCGTCGCCAAGCCCGCGCCAATGAAACCGGAAGCCATAGCGCTCTGCGCAACCGATTCGGCTTAATTCCTGATCTTGTAACCGGTCCTGAACGCCCACCAGACGAATGCCAGGCAGATTAGCAAGAAGCCGAAGGTCATGCCTAAGCTGATTGCCACGTCGACATCAGCAATGCCGTAAAAGCTCCAGCGGAAGCCGCTGATCAGGTAAACCACCGGATTGAACAACGTGACTTTCTGCCATAGCGGCGGCAGCATGTTGATCGAATAAAACGCGCCGCCGAGAAAGGTCAGCGGCGTGACGACCAACATCGGCACCACTTGCAATTTCTGGAAGCTGTCCGCCCACAGGCCGATGATGAAGCCGAACAGGCTGAAGCTGACGGCGGTCAGCAGTAAGAATGCGACCATCCAGCCGGGATGCGCAATCTGGTAGGGTACGAATAGCCGCGCGGTACCGAGAATCAACAGCCCCAGCATCACCGATTTGGTGGCGGCCGCGCCGACATAACCCAACAACACTTCGATCCACGATACCGGCGCCGACAGCAGTTCGTAGATCGTGCCGGACCATTTCGGCATGTAGATGCCGAACGAGGCGTTGGAGATGCTCTCGTTTAACAGATTCAGCATCACCAGGCCGGGAATGATGAAGGCACCATAGCCGACACTGTCGATCTCGCCCATTCGCGAGCCGATGGCGCGGCCGAAGACGATGAAATACAGCGAGGTGGTCAGCACCGGTGCGGCGATGCTTTCGGCCAGTGTGCGAAAGGTGCGGGCCATTTCGAAATGGTAGATGGCGCGGATGCCGTAAAAATTCATGGCTTAACTCCTTGGGCTTGCTGGACCAGGCTGACGAAGATATCTTCCAGCGAGCTTTCGCTGGAACGCAGGTCTTTGAAATCGATGCCGAGTTGGTTCAAGGCCCGCAGTAATTCGGCGATTCCGCTTTCTTCGGTCTGGCTGTCGAAGGTGTAAACCAAAGTTTGGCCGTCGCCGGACAGGGTCAGCGGCCAGGCATGCAGTTCCGCCGGCAATTCCGTTAAAGTCTGGCGTAGCGTCAAGGCCAATTCTTTCTTGCCCAGCTTGCGCATCAACGCGGTTTTGTCTTCGACCACGACTAGCTGTCCCTTGTTAATGACGCCGATGCGGTCGGCCATGTCTTCGGCTTCTTCGATGTAATGCGTGGTCAGGATGATGGTTGTGCCTTGCTCGCGCAGTTCGCGTACCAGCCGCCACATGTCGTGGCGCAGCTCCACGTCGACGCCGGCGCTGGGTTCGTCGAGAAACAGGATTTCCGGTTCGTGGGATAAGGCTTTGGCAATTAGCAGTCGGCGTTTCATGCCGCCGGATAAGGCCATGATTTTGGCGTCGCGCTTTTCCCACAACGACAACGCGCGCAGAATTTTTTCCAGGTAGTCCGGGTTGGGCGGCTTGCCGAACAAGCCGCGGCTGAAGCGGACGGTCGCCCAGACCGACTCGAACGCATCGGTATGCAATTCCTGCGGTACCAGGCCGATTGCCGCCCGCGCGGCGCGATAATGCTTGCGGATATCGTAGCCCGCGGCGACCACGCTTCCCGAAGTCGGATTGACGATGCCGCAGATAATGCCGATTAGCGTAGTCTTGCCGGCACCGTTCGGGCCGAGCAACGCGAAAATCTCGCCGCGCCGGATCTCCAGATCGATGTTGCGCAAGGCCTGGAAACCGCCGGCGTAGGTTTTGTGTACGCCGTGCACCGAGATAATCGGCTCCGAGACTGCTGTCGTTGTGTGTGTGGATGTCGGACCTATAGCCACGGTAATCTCCAGGCGCGTGCGTTATCGGATCAAGACGAGCGTTATTTGGGTTTCGAAGGCCGCCAGGCCAATCGAAGTAACGCGATTTTAAGGCGAATCGCGCCGCTTTTCTCGGCGGAATAACCGGCCATCGAGAACATCGAGCAATGAAGAAGGCAGCCGTAAAGCTTCACGCCTCACTGAAATTACGAAAAGTGCCTATAGCGGAGTATCAAGCCCAATCCGATTTGCATGTTTATTGCTTGCTATTTTTTTTGGCGGTTGTATAATGCACGCATATCAATCGCGGGGTGGAGCAGCTTGGTAGCTCGTCGGGCTCATAACCCGAAGGTCGTAGGTTCAAATCCTGCCCCCGCTACCAGACAAAACAAAGGCTTAGGTTTTACGACCTAAGCCTTTTTTGTTGCCAGAATGGTTTCGGTAAGCAGATAGTAAGCGAATTTCGAATATATCAATCAACACTAAGGCATTCGCCCAAGTTCAACTGTTGGCATTTTCGACGCGAAGTCCCCACCACAAATAGTCCTGATTTGCCTATCGCTTAAGCTGTATTCGATGGCCAAGTCCACAATCCCTGCGCCTGCGGCCCGCTTTTTCCTGATTTCAGCATTTCTTGCGTCCAATCGATTGGCGTGGCCCTTGGGAATGTAAACCCAGCCAGCAAAATGCTTGCACATTGCCTCCCAAACGATCTGATCTAGCGCCACATGTCGCCCCTGTTGGCAATTATCCGGGAAATAGTGGGTGATGCCGCCGATCTGGCTTATCAAATGTTGGGCTTGGTCTGCGCCGATTACGTCGGCGATTTCTTGCAGGGTTAATGATCGACGTTTGGTTTTCATTATTTCCCAATTCAACTCTACCAAGGGAGCGAGTGACGATTTAGGGATATTCCAATAGATGCCAGTCAGGTATTCAAATCGCAGACAGCGCCTTCCACTTATTCAGCAGCTTGAAATGGTCAATGGCGAAATATTCCGCCATGTTTTATATCCCCTCAACATCAATTCCGTGTTCGGCCAGCCAGGTCTTGCGCTGATAATAATCGGGCATTGCACGCTCAACGCGTAACCAAAAAGCGGGGGTGTGATGTGGCTCGTGCAAGTGAGCAATTTCATGGACGACCACGTACTCGGCAATACGGGCTGGCAGCAAGATGGTCTTCCAATGAAAATACAGCCAGTCGCCCTTTCCGCAAGAGCCCCAGCGATAGCCGAGGTCCTGAACCTTAACGCCAGCAGGAGCGACCTCCATGCGAGACTGGTAGTCGGCGACGCGGCCGGACAACCAAACACGGGCTCTCTCACTGTACCAGCGGATGAAGTGCTCCCGTGCTGTATCCTGCACATCTTGGCGTAGTGCGAAGCGGCCATTTGCCAGTTTCAACGGGGCATCTTGGTGTTCGACCAATTTCAGTCGATGGCTGCGTCCTAGGTATAAGAAACCCTCACCATTGACGAATTCCTTGCGTGGCACCTGGCGTTGCAATCGGTCCTTCTCGGCCAGCTTGGTGTAGATCCAGAAGCGTTTCTCGATAATAAAGTCACGGAGTTGGCTAATGCCAACATCCGGTGGCGCGCTCAGTATCAGTTCCCCCGTTCGCTCGACCGTGATTTGCATGGTCCGGCGTCTGGCGCTGCGCCGTATCGCAAACTGCAAATCGTCCACCTGAATGCATCGCTCTGCCGCAACGGATAAGCTGCCCATTCGATGGTCGGTTGGTTTTAGAGGTGCCGGCATTGCTCTACACCTGCACCAGCTTGTCGTGACTGGCGCGTGCCTGCTCCATCAACTTGTCTGCGAGCACGCCGGCCTTGTCGGTGTCTACCAACGGTGGCCGCAGGCGCATCAAGTGCTCGAAAAGCACGCCATCACGCAGATTTTCCTGGTCTGGCATTTTGCTGGGGCTCCAAATCTTCGGGTTAGCCTTCAACTCATCCACCAATAGGTTTACGAGTTCCACGGTCACATCCTTCAGGCGCAGTAACTCAGTTGCCGTTGGTGTTTGACCAGCAGAAACCACATCCAGGACGGTACGCAAAAACGGCGCACAATGCTCGGGCAAGTCGCTGGGGGCATCGGCAGTTCCCGCCTTACCGGTGCGCAGCTCGTCGATGATTTTCTGCAGTTGCGCAATGACCTCATTCCACTGTTCGCCCAAGTTTTTCAGGATATCGTTCAAGCGTTCCGAGAGTTTGCGGTACAGCACCGGGTCTTCGTCGGTGTGCTTGCGAATATGCGAGCGAATCGCGTGCTCCATTTCGGAAGCCTTGGCGCGGTCGTTGGCGGCACGCGCCACGTGGCTATCAAACTCCGCATCACTTAGCTGAATCGGCGGAATTTTTGGATCGATGCCCAGCGAAATCACGTGGTCGTCGATCAGCTTGCGTACCTTGGCGCCAATATCCTTGCCCAATACCGGCGTGTCCTTGTAACGATTTCGGGCACGCGCATAGATGTAAGCCAGACGCTTGGCGTCGCCAGAATACGGCAAGCCTTCAGGGCGCGGCAGCACGGTATCCAACGATGCCAGAAAGGCTTTGAGTTTGACCGCGAACTCGGCGCGCAACTTCTCGCTGCCCAAAGCCTCGACACAGGCTTCGGCGTCATCGAGCGATTCAATGCCATGCCGACGAAACAGGTCCACCACGCGCAGATGCCGGTCGCGCAGTACCGGCACTTCGTCCTTCAGGCTGGCCAGTGCACCTGCCACGTCTTCATCGGCATAAGCCGCCAATGCTTCTTTCAAATGTTGCGCCACGCCGTAATAGTCCACCACGATGCCGCAACGTTTGCCAAAGCCGGTACGGTTGACGCGAGCAATGGCCTGCAGCAGTTCCGCTTCGCGGATGGGTCGGTCCAGATACATAACGCCTTCGATGGGCGCATCGAAGCCGGTCAACAACATCGACTTCACGACCAAAAAGGCCAATGGGTCGGTTTTCTCCGGCTTGGCTCCCTTGCTATCACCCAGCAACAGAGGCTTCTTGAAGCGTTTGAGCAATTGCTCGTGCGCCGTGCCGTCTGTCCAACGCTTCCAGGCCGGGTCGTCATTGTTGCTGCCAGAAATGATGGGCGCGAATTCGATGCGGGCCAGCGTGTCGCGGTAGCGCCAAGCCTGCACCAGCGCCTGAACCTTGGCTGGACGTTGGCACAGCGCCTCGTCATCCAGCCCCTTGTCTTCGGTGGAAAGAGCCTGCGCTTCAGCCAGAAGCTCGTCACGCGCCTGCTGCAAGGCCTCGAAGTAGCGGATTGCCGCCAGGCGACTGTAAGCCACCACCTGCGCCTTATAGCCATTCGGCAGGATATTGGTGACGTAGTGGCGAATGATGTCGCGTGCCTTATCAGCGATCAGCGCTGGAGCGTCGAAAATGTGGCCCTTGGTGGCGTATTTTTGCTTGATCGCCTCCAGTTCCTCGGGCGTGTGCTGGCGAAACAAATCCTCGAATAACTCGTCCAGGCTGGCCCCGTCCTTGATCGCGCCGTTGGCCGTGCGGCCCTCGTACAGAACCGGTACCGTGGCGCCGTCGGCTTCGGCTTCCTTGATGGTGTAACGGTCGATGAACTCGCCGAAGATTTCATGGGTGCGTTTCTTCTCGCCCATGATGATCGGCGTGCCGGTGAAGCCGATGCGCGCGCAGTTGGGCAGCCCTGCCAGCAGGTTGGCATGCAGGTCGCCAGCCTGGGTGCGGTGGGCTTCGTCGACCAGCACCAGGATGCTGTCGTCCTCGTTCAGTACCTCGAACTTTTCGTCGGCTTTATAACCGGCCTTCGGTTGTTCTACTTTTGGCAAATCGTCGGCTGTCAGTGGCGCATCGCCCGCAATGTCGGAGTCACGGTATTTCTGGATTGTGGCAAAAATGAGTCCCGGCCCTTTACGCCGCGCCAACTCCTTCACGCCTGCCGTGCTCTCGGCCACGTCCACTACTTCGCCGGTCAGCGTGGCGGTCGCGGATAACTGGCCCTGCAAGTCCTTGCGGTCGGTGATGACGATCACCTTGAAGCGCCGCAACTGCGCATCCGCGCGCATCTTGCGCACCAGAAACACCATGGTGAGCGATTTACCGGAGCCCTGGGTGTGCCAGATGATGCCGCCGCGCTGGTCGTGTTCGCCATGTTGTCGTCGCGTCAGGCCGGTTTTGAGTCGAACCAGGGCGCGGTTGACGGCCCGGTATTGCTGATAGCGGCACACCGTCTTGATGGTTTGCCCGCCCGCCTGCATGAACAACATGAAGTTTTGCACCACATCCAGCAGATGGGCAGGTGTCAACAGCCCGGCAATCAAACGCTCCTGCTCGGAGAGAGCGGACTTACCCAAACCGTGAGCCACCTCGAGTTCCGAACCCGCGCCATCCGGGCCGACCACGGTCTTCCATTGGGCGTAATGCTCGAAGGCCGCACCCACGCAGCCCACCCTAGCCTCGTCGAAGCTGCTGGCCACCAACAACTGATTGGTGGCGAACAAGGGCTCGTTGCCCTCGTTGTCATCCACCTCGAAGGCGGCCTTGCGCTGATTGCTGTAGCGCCGCAGTTGATCCACCGCTTCCGCCAGCGGCTCGGGGATGGATGGGCTTTTGCACTCCGCCACCACCAGCGGGATGCCGTTCACCAGCAGCACTAGATCGGGCACGATGAACTGCTTGGCGCTGTTGAAGCCGGGCGGGCAATCCACGCGGTACTGGTTAATCACCGTGAAGCGGTTGTTGGCAGGGGTGTCCCAGTCGATGTAGCGAATCGTCTGGCCGCGGCCTCCGTCCCAGCCGGGCAGACCTTCAACGGTCAGGCCACGGATCAATAAAGCGGTGGCCTTTTCGTTGGCCTCCATCAACTTGTGCGTGCCCAGCCGGGTGATGGCGGCAACGGTTTCTTGCAGCCGTGCCTCATCCAGCCAGGGCAAACCGTCAGGCCCGGGATTCAGCGCGCGCAATTGTTCGCGCAGCAAACTCTCCTGAATCACCTCGGCAAAGCCGGTGCGGCCCGTGACCGACGGGTCGTCCAGGCTGCCTTCGATATGCCTCCAACCCAGCGCCTGCAACTGGGCCACGAAAGGTTTTTCTACATCGTCGAGTTCCCAGCCCATCAGTCGTTCTCCGTGTCGGGCTCATCGGACAGAGCGCCCAGTTCCCGTTCAATTTGTTCAATGCTGGGCAGGCCGGTTTGCAGTTCCGCCGGTAGCGATTCCAGCAGTTTGTATTCGGCAATACCCATGGGCTGGTTTTTCTCGCGCAGAGCGTATTCGGCCACCACCTTGTTTTTGCTTTTGCACAGCAGCAAACCAATGGTCGGGTTGTCGTGCTCGTTCTTAACCTGGGCATCCACCACGGTGAGATAGAAGCTCAATTGCCCAAGGTGCTCGGGTTTAAATTTATCCGCCTTCAGCTCAATCACCACATAGCTACGTAATTTCAGGTGATAGAACAACAGGTCAATAAAAAAATCATCGCCGCCTACTTCTAAATGCACCTGCCGCCCTACAAAGGCAAAGCCCGCGCCCAGTTCCAGAAGAAAGCGGGTAATGTGCTGCACCAAGCCGGACTCGATCTCCCGTTCGTCGGCATCTTTGCCCAAACGCAAGAAATCAAACAAATAAGGGTCTTTTAGTGACTGCCGCGCCAAATCCGTGCCCGGCGGGGGGATACGTTGGACGAAGTTGGTAACCGCCTTGCCTTCACGTTCCAGAAAACGGGTTTCGATCTGCATTTCCAGAATTGAACGGGACCAACCATGTTCAATGGCCCGCTGGGCATAAGCCAGCCGTTGTTCTGCGTTTTTTAATTTGCTGAGCAACACCAGATTGTGGCCCCAAGGCAATTGTCCAACAGGCTGTTGGACAATTGCCTGCTCCGGCCAAGCCTCGGCAAAAGCGCGCATATACATCAAGTTAGCGCGGGAAAAGCCCTTCATGTCCGGGAAGGCGGTGCGTAAATCATGCGCCAGCCGTTCGATGACCTTGGCGCCCCAGCCTTCCCGGCCTTGCCGCTCCAAAATGTCGCGGCCAATCTGCCAGTACAACAGCACCAGCTCGCGGTTCACCGCCAGCGCGGCGCGCTGCTGGGCGGAGTGGATGCGCATCTTCAGCTCGGCCAGCCAGTCGGTGTAACCGCTGGGGGGCGGGGTGAGGGAAACGGGGCGGTCGGTCATGGGATGGTTCCCTCTAGCAGGGGCGTGACGCGGACGCGGCCGGTGAGGAGATCGTCCATTAGGCCGGATTTTTTTTTAATCAGTTTGTTTAGTGTTCGCCTCTCACATGCCAGTTTGCTCATTGAAGCATCTAAAATCTTTGCAATAGCATCCGCTTCTTCGACAGGAGGGCATGGGACGATTAGAAGCCTTACCGTCTCAATACCCAAGGCGGGTTGGGAAGTTGTATTCGTAACCTCCAATATCTGCTTTTCAAATTGCCGAGAGTCGACGAAGTGAAAAAGAAAAGAGCTATTGTGTTTTGGCTGGATCAGTAAAACATTTGCCGTAAGCGCGTAGCGACCTTTTGAAAGTAGCTTGGGTTGCCCTATGGTTCCAATTTTTCCGTAGATTATGTCGCCTTGCCTTACAGAGAAGCGACGCTCCTGCTTTTCCAGTGCGCTCCAAATTACTTTTCTGCATGTTGTTATATTGATTTCCCCGGTGTCATCGAAATCACCAATTCCAATATAAGGTGCTCCTTCCTCCTGCTCTCTGGGAGTCCTGTGATCTGGTTGAGGATCAACAACATCTGCAACATGTTGCAACGTTCGCACATCCCACTCCTTCGGAATCCATCCCAGCGGCGACTGCTTGTAGAGATGCGGCGCCTCGCTCTGGGAGGGGCGCAGTTCGCCGTTGGCGGCTATGCCACGCGTCAGCAGGTCGTCAAGCAGGGCCTGCTGCACGGCCTTGAGTTTGGCGATGATCGCCTCGGTTTCGTGGATGGCGGTGTCGAGGGTGTCGAGGACGTTGGCTATTCCTTCTTGCTCAGATTCGATGGGAAGGTTGATCTCAATCCGTCTGAGTTCGCCTTGAGTCAGTTTTGTTCTGGTCCCTCCTACGATGTATTTTCGGATGTCTTTGTTTACTATGCTCCAAAAAATGAAGCTCTGACATACGCCAGTTTTTGCCCGGATGATGTGAGCATGATTATTGACCCAAGACGGGCCATCGATTCGGTATGCGATTGGCCGGGTAGCAAAGTCGTCGAAATTTCCGCCGTCTTCAGCCAATAGGATGAGTGGCTCATTGAAAAGAGGTCGGTCAATCCAACCTTGAAAGCCGTTCGCACCGTAGTACGGAACCGTGCCCGCACGGCCCATACGTTCCGTCCCATTGATTGGGACTCGGAGGTTGTCCAAGATGTCTACCACATCCGCTAACTGAGCTGTTGGAAACGGCGATGCCTCAGACATACCTCAACCCCTTCAAGAATCCCTGCAACACAGAAGTCGTCATTCCCGCGAATGCGGGAATCCAGCGAGGGTTGAGGGCGCGTGCTGGGTCCCCGTTTTCACGGGGACGACGGATTAGGGCATTTTGATGTCCTCCCACAGATCGCGCCAGTTTGGGTTTTGGTGTTCGATTAAATCCAGCTTCCATTTACGGTTCCATTTTTTCAACTGCTTTTCGCGGGTAATTGCGGCGTTCATGTCGGCATGCAGCTCGTAGTAAACCAAGGTATGCACACGGTACTGTTTGGTAAAACCTTCGACCAGGTCGTTTTTGTGTTGCCAAATTCGTTGTACTAAATTACTGGTAACGCCGATGTATAAGGTGCCGTTGCGTTGGCTGGCGAGGATGTATACGGCAGGTTGTTTCATTGGGTTGCGGCAACCAGCAATTTTAAGTCATTCATGCGAATAGCCTTACCATCCATGGCTTCTGGGTTCCGGAAATCCCTGCCGGAACGACGGCCGTTAAACGTATCCCAACCCGCTCAAAAACCCCTGCAACACCTTGACTGCCTCATCGCGCTTGCTTTCAATTTCGGTCAGCGTTACCCGGTACTTATCCCACCAGTTCTCGAACGCGGCGACGATGCCCTTGCGCTGTGCGGCGATGTAGCGCTCGACGATGGCTTTCATGTCGTTATGCAGGATGGTCAACAGCAACTCGGCAGCGGCTTCCATCGTCAGGCCATCCACTGCGTCGTCGATGTGCTGCTTGAAGCTATCGTTTTTGGCCTTGAGTTGTTTCTTGACGGCGGCGAGTTCTTTCTTCCACGCTTTGAGCTGTTCTTCGTCCACGGCGTTTTCTTCGTCAGCCTCGTCCTCCGCCGCCTCGGCGGTTTCGCCGTCCTCGCCTTCGGCAGCCTTGGGGCTGGCGGCCTTGATCTGGCTGTCCAGTTCGGCCTTTTGGGCTTCCAGTTCGGTGATGGCCTCGACGAAATCACTCATCAGGAACTTGACCAGTTTGTGCTCCAGCGGGCTTTCCTTGCTGGCTTTGTCTTCCAGCGCGGTGACGATGCTGGTGCGCCAGGCGTCGGCCACGCCTTTGGCGCCGCGCGCCATCAGGGTGAGGAAGTCGTACTTGGTTTGGTACCAAAAGCCGGCCACAATGCCGCGCACCTGGAAGGGATCGAGCAGGCCGATGGTTTCCAGACTTTGGCTGAAGCTGGCCAGCAGGTCGTTACGCAAGGCCACCAGGCTGGCGGCGTTGTCCATTTGCCCGGATAGGGCGGTGATGCGGCCGCTGTGTTCTTGCCACCATTGCTCGAAGGCAGCGCGGATGGCGGCCTCTTTGGCCACCAAGCCGGCATTGGTTTCGATAGCGGGCTTGAGAGCCTGCCGCTTGTCGAGGGCGGGTACAAAGTCGAAATACTTGGAGTCGCGTTCCACCAGCAGGTCTAGCGGATTTAAGCCGTGGGCGTTGAACAAACTGAATTTGTAGGCCACCTCTGACTTGGGTATGCCGCCGACCAGATGGGCGCGCACGTCGTGCGGCTCGGGCGGTGGGGCGTTATCGGCATAGCGGCGAATGTTGAGGTTGTAGTCATTCTCTTTCAGCGCGGCGTTGGCGACGATGGCCGAGAAGCCGTCGATTTGTTTGAACTCATCAAAAGTCGTGACGATTTTCTCGATGTGCTCGGGCAGCAGGTAGTTCTGGGCGCGGCCTTCGAAAAATTCGCGGTCGGCATTGATGAATAGCACCTTGCCCTGGCGCTCGGCGGGTTTGCCGCTGACGCGGTGGGCGCCGTTCTGCACCTGCTGGCGCAACACCAGAATGCAGGCGGGAATGCCGGTGCCGTAGAACAGGTTGGGGGCGACGCCGATGACGGCTTCGAGCAAGTCGTCTTCGATGATGCCGGCGCGGATGGTTTTTTCCTCGCCGCCCCGGAACAGTACGCCATGCGGCATGACCGTGGCTACCATGCCGCCGTCGCGGGTGACCGCCAGCATGTGCTGCAGAAACATCAGGTCGGCCTTTTTGGCGCCCAGCGGCACCTGGCCGTAGCGGAAGCGCTCGGCTTCGAATTTGGGTTTCCAGGCCGGCTTACCGTCGGCATCTTTCTCGGTATTGCCCCAGTGGATGGAAAACGGCGGATTGGTCAGCACCCGGTCGAAGTGCATCAACTCGCCGCCTTCGACGTGCTGTGGCTCGGCCAGCGTGTCCTCGTTTTGCAGGTTGGCGGTGCTGATGCCGTGCAACAACATGTTCATTTTGGCGATGGACCACACCGTGCCGTTAAATTCCTGGCCGAACAGGTTAGCCTTGCGGCCGTCTTCGCCATGCTCGTCGACGAATTCCTTGGCGGCGATCAGCATGCCGCCGGAGCCGCAGCAGGGGTCGTAGATGTCGTGTTTCAGTTCGGGCTTGATCAGTCGCACCATCATCCGCACCACCGAGCGCGGCGTATAGAACTCGCCGCCTTTCTTGCCGGCCGAATCGGCGAATTCGCCAATCAGGTATTCGTAGGCTGCGCCCAGCAGGTCGGGAAACTCAAAGTCTTCGTTGCGCAGCCGGTACAGGCTGAAATGGGTGATGAGCTGCTGCAGCTTGATATCGGGGATTTTGCTCTGGCCGATCTTGCGGGTGAAGTCGATATGCTCCAGTACGTCGTAGAGGCTGACGTTTTCGCCCTCGATCCCGGCCAGCGCTTTGCTTAGAAGATTGCCGACGTTGGTTTGGCGCGAGTTGTCGACCAAGTAGCTGTAGCGCGACTCTTTCGGCACCCAGAAATAGCCGTCTTTTTTGTACCAACGTTTGTTCTCGGCCGAGGCTTCCGCTTCGGCGAGCGGCTTGCCTGCATTGAGTTCGAGCTGGATCACTTCTTCTCGGCGCTGTTCGAACACGTCGGAACAACGCTTGAGGAACAGCATCCCGAAGATGTATTCCTTGAATTCGGAGGCATCCATCTTGCCGCGTAGGATATCGGCGGCTTTGAAAAGGTGGCGTTCTAGTTGAGGTAAGGTTAAGGGCATTTAGCGTTCCTACTATTCATTGGCTTGATAGTAACAATTAATCTTTGTTTTGAAGATAGTTCGGTCGATTGGCTTGCTGTATAGCTTTTGGGGCGCAGGCTCTAGTCGCTTGGTTTTTCAACGGAATCCTCTGCCTGCTATTGCACTACGTTTTCAGGAATTAACGACTCAAGCAGATTTGGAAATGTGGCCGGCCATCGAAAATAAAGCACTTGCCCCAAGCTTGAGTAACCGCCGCTGCAGATTTCCCGTTTTTTTGGGGCGCACTTACCGAAGGTAGCGAAGGTAAGACCTGCCAGCCGTGTAAAGACTCTTGGTCAAAAACTGCTGCTACGGTGTCGGAAATAAGACAAAGATCTGACTGGAAATTTAGCATTTGCAGCTAAGTGTCTGACAGCAAAAAAGGTTGTAACGTTATCCACAAAAACTGTGGATAACACTGGGGATAAAAAGTTTTTTAAGCCGCTAAATGCCTAATTTTTGGGGCGTTTGCTTAGATTGACTCGATTTTAGCCACGAATTTATCTAATTCAAAATCAATAACTTACACGCGAAAAAGCATGGCTTGGAGACTAAGATCGCACCATGATTGCGCATCGATAGTGTCAAGTGGTTTTTTGTGAATAATTAAAATAAATGCCTTGCATTTTTCCATGTGCCGTCTAGCCCTTTTTCGCCCAAAACCATGTTAACTATGTTTGCCGCCCGGTCATTCCTTTGTCATTAACTACCCTGTTAATGTCGCTATTTGAGCGCCAAAACCAGCCAATGCTTTGGTCGTGTTTCCCGACGATCGGATTGATTCAGCACTCAATAAAGGCTTCTTCTAGCTCAATTAGTGGCTGGAATGGTTTTTCATCAACCTGTCAGGCCAATGCGTTTTCCATCGTTATGCCATCATTCAAATGATGGTAGGTGGGTTCGAACTGCGTGATACTGGTGTCGCACATTTCCGCGTTTGTGCAGCTTTATGGAAAAAACACAGCAAAAGCGGCTGTTGTTTTTGCTGTGCGAAACCTTTGTGTAACTTTAATTGTTAATTAATTCAAATAATTAACTTTAAGTTATTACTCCCACTCAATCGTCGCCGGCGGCTTGCCGGAAATGTCGTAAGTCACCCTGGAAATCCCCGGTACTTCGTTGATGATGCGGCGGGATACCAAATCCAAAAAGTCGTAAGGCAAATGCGCCCAACGGGCGGTCATGAAGTCTATGGTTTCGACGGCGCGCAGGGCCACGACGTAGTCGTATCTGCGGCCGTCGCCCATCACGCCGACCGATTTGACCGGCAGGAACACCGCGAAGGCTTGGCTGACTTGGTTGTACAAATCATGGCGATACAGTTCTTCGATGAAGATGGCGTCGGCTTTGCGCAGCAGGTCGGCGTAGGATTTTTTGACTTCGCCGAGAATGCGCACGCCCAGGCCGGGGCCGGGGAAGGGGTGGCGGTAGATCATGTCGGCGGGCAGGCCCAGTTCCAGGCCGAGTTTGCGGACTTCGTCCTTGAACAGTTCGCGCAAGGGTTCGACCAGTTTCAAGGTCATGTTTTCCGGCAGGCCGCCGACGTTGTGGTGGGATTTGATCAAATGCGCCTTGCCGCTCTTGGCGCCGGCCGATTCGATTACGTCCGGGTAAATCGTGCCTTGCGCCAGCCACCGAGCATCGGTCAGTTTGCCGGCTTCCTCGTCGAAAATCTCGACGAACAGCCCGCCGATGATCTTGCGTTTTTGTTCCGGGTCGTTGACGCCGGACAGCGCGGCCATGTAGCGGGCCTCGGCATCGACGCGGATGACTTTGATGCCCATGTGCTGAGCGAACATTGCCATGACCTGGTCGCCCTCGTGCAGGCGCAGCAGGCCGGTATCGACGAAGACACAGGTCAGTTGCTCGCCGATAGCTCGATGCAGTAAAGCCGCCACCACCGAGGAATCGACGCCGCCGGACAAGCCGAGAATGACTTGGTCGCTACCGACTTTTTCCCGTACCGCGTTAATGCTGTCTTCGATGATGTTGCTGGCGTTCCACAGCGCCGCGCAGCCGCAGATGTCCAATACGAAACGGCTCAGAATGCGGCCGCCTTGCTTGGTGTGGGTGACTTCCGGGTGGAATTGCAGCGCGTAGAAATTGCGCTCCTCGTCGGCGATGCCGGCAATCGGCGCGCCGTCGGAGCTGGCGATCAGTTTGAAACCGGCCGGTAGTTCCACCACGCGGTCGCCGTGGCTCATCCACACGTCCAGCAGGCCGTAACCTTCCGCCGAGACGTGGTCTTCGATTTCCTTTAACAATTTGGAGTGGCCGCGGGCGCGGATTTGGGCGTAGCCGAATTCGCGGTGGTCGGACGATTCGACCTTGCCGCCCAATTGCTCGGCCATGGTCTGCATGCCGTAGCAGATACCGAGCACCGGCACGCCCAATTCGAACACGGCTTGCGGCGCGCGCGGGGTGTCGCTGCTGGTCACGGTCTCCGGCCCGCCGGACAGGATGATGCCTTTGGCGCCGAAGTTTTTGACTTCGGCGTCGCTACTGTCGCAGGAATAAATCTCGCAATAGACGCCGATTTCGCGGATGCGGCGGGCGATCAGTTGCGTGTACTGCGAACCGAAGTCGAGGATCAGGATTTTGTCGGAATGGATGTTGGCGGCGGCAGAATTTGTCACGGGCTAACCTTCGAAGATGCTGGAGAGGCCTTAACCGGTTAAGGCCTGTTTGAATTGGCAAGTAGCGCGGTTGGCTGTCACAGCAGCCGATGTTCGCGGTAAAGTTGATCGAGCAAGACTTTGCTGTCGGCGACTTGTTGGCTCAAATTGCGTTCGGCAATCGCGCGTTGCAACTTTTTCACGAAGCGTAGATACGGCGCAGCCCGCATGTAATGGCGCAAATTGGTATGCCCTTTGACGATATTGCCGATGCGTTCGGCATTGCCGGCCACAGTCCAATTCTCTGCCGACGGGGCTTCCGCCGCCTGGAAAAACATCGTCAAATTGCCGCCGTCTGCCGACAGCAAATGGCCCACTGCACGCAGGCCGGCTTTCTCGCCCATCTTCTGCAAAGTCTGCACGTTGAAGTTGAACAAATGCGCTTCGTGGAAGCTGCTGGCCGGCGATTGGCAGACCGCTTCGACATTCGGTACTTCCACCACCAGCGTCGCGTCCAGTTTCAGTAACTTGCGCAAAATGCCGAGCACGGAACACGGGTCTTCGGTGTGTTCCAGCACATGCCAGATGGTGATCAAGTCGAAGCTGGCTTCGGCAAAGTCGCCATCCTGGACAAAGCCGACCTGCAAGTTCAACTGGTACTGGGCTTTGGAATATTCGGCATAGCCTTTATTCGGCTCGATGCCTTGAATATCGTGGCCCAGAGCCTTCATCAGGTAGGCGAACTCGCCGCCGCCGGTGCCAACGTCGAGCATGGTTTTGCGGCTTTGCAGCAAATGCTTGATCTTGTCGTGGCGCTCTATCGCCACCCGGCCGGCCCGCAATATGTGCTTGGCTTTGGGGGCATAGGTTTTTTTGTAATCCAGCCGGTATTCTTCCTCGTAAAATTTCCGGGGATCGTGCGGGAACGGATCGCTCCAGACCAAGCCGCATTGGTCGCAAATCACGGTGCGCAATGGCGCGCCGCTTCGGCTACGCATGGACAGCACGCTAACGTGCCGGTTGCCGCATAAATTGCAGGGGGTCGAAGAAGTTTCTGACATTGCGCTGACTTGGGGTGTGAAGGTTGCGATTCGTAGCGGACCGGGTGCGGTCCGCTGCCTAAACCGGCGGTGGCCGGTTTTAGTTCATATGGTAATTCGGCGCTTCTTTGGTAATCGTCACGTCATGGACGTGGCTTTCGCGCATGCCGGCGTTGGTTACGCGCACGAATTGCGCATTTTCCCGCATCTCGGCGATGGTGCTGTTACCGGTATAGCCCATGCTGGAACGCACGCCGCCCAATAATTGGTGGATGATGGCCAACACGCTGCCTTTATAAGGTACGCGGCCTTCGATGCCTTCCGGCACCAATTTCTCGACTTGGTCGGTGTCTTCCTGGAAGTAGCGGTCGCTGGAGCCTTGCTGCTGCGACATCGCGCCCAGCGAGCCCATGCCGCGGTAGGACTTGTAGGAGCGGCCTTGGAACAGTTCCACTTCCCCCGGCGCTTCTTCGGTACCGGCGAACAATCCGCCCAGCATGACGGCATAGGCGCCGGCCGCCAGGGCTTTGGCGACATCGCCGGAGTAACGGATACCGCCGTCGGCGATCAGGGGCACGCCGGTGCCCTTCAACGCGGCGGCGACGTTGGCGACCGCAGTGATTTGCGGCACGCCGACGCCGGCGACAATGCGGGTGGTACAAATGGAACCGGGGCCGATACCGACTTTGACGCCGTCGGCGCCGGCTTCGACCAATGCTTTGGCCGCCGCCGCGGTAGCGATGTTGCCGCCGATGACCTGCACCTGCGGAAAGTTTTGTTTGACCCAGCGTACCTTGTCCAGCACGCCCTGGGAATGGCCGTGGGCTGTGTCGACAATAATCACGTCGACGCCGCCTTCCACCAACGCTGCGGCCCGCTCGCCGGTATCCGTGCCGGTACCGACCGCGGCACCGACCAGCAAGCGCTCCTGTTCGTCTTTGCAGGCTTGCGGGTTGTCTTTGGCTTTTTGGATATCCTTGACGGTAATCATGCCGCGCAAATGAAAGTCATCGTTGACCACCAATACTTTTTCGATGCGGTGGGTATGCAGTTTTTCGATGACTTCTTTATGGGTAAACGATTCGTTTACCGTCACCAGTTTATCCTTGGGTGTCATGATTTGGCTGATCGCCACGTCCAGCCGGGTTTCGAAACGCAAATCGCGGCTGGTGACGATACCGACCAACTCTTCGCCGTCGACTACGGGTACCCCGGAGATGTTTTTGGCCCGGGTCAATTCCATGACTTCCCGCACCGTGACGTAGGGCGATACCGTAATCGGATCCTTGATTACGCCGCTCTCGTATTTCTTTACCCGCCTGACTTCCGCCGCTTGTTGCTCGACGGTCATGTTTTTGTGAATGATGCCGATGCCGCCTTCCTGAGCGATGGCGATTGCCAAGCGGGCTTCGGTTACGGTGTCCATCGCCGCCGAGACCAGCGGAATATTCAGTTTGATTTTGCGGGTGAGCTGGGTTTTCAGCTCGACTTCGCGCGGCAGCACGCTGGAATGGGCGGGAATCAATAAAACGTCGTCAAAGGTGAGAGCTTCTTGAATGATTTGCATAAATCACACCTGGGGGCTAATCGTGGATAAGCCAGCCATTGTACAACTTTACCGAGGTTCCGAAAAACCGGAAATAGTCAAGGACTTACTCGCCCCGGTTGTCTCGCGCCGAAAGTGCGGCGGCAATGGCGCGATATTCCGCCATTTTCGGCCGGTGCAGGAATATTCCCAAGCCATGCATCAGGCTGAATATGTATAAGGTGTTGAAGCCGTCGCCCAGCACGATCATGATCGGCCCGAACAGGCCGACCCATTCGATCAGCGCTTGGCTGACCGCGATCGTCGTGAAATAGCGTTGCCCCGCCGTTTTCGGACCGGGCATGGTCTGGTTCAGCCGCAGCAAAATATGTTTGGTCAGATTGGTTAACGGAAACAATACGATCGCGACGGCGTACAGCACGCTACGCACCAATACCCGCCGTTCTTCGCTGACCGTAATCTGTAGCTCATTGCCCCAGACCTGGCAAACGACGTTGTAAACAATCAGCATCAGCAGCATGGCGGCGCAGACCAGCCAATGGCTGCGTAAAGCGGCGGACGGCGTTGGGGCGATGGCGGACATTAAGCGCTCCTGTCGAGACGGTTACGGTAATCGCGCAGAATAACAACAAAGGCCACGAAGTCGTAAGCCGCGTGTATCACGACCGGCGTCAGCAAATTGCGTTCGCCGCCGTAGTCCAGCAGGGTTCCCAAATACAATCCCATCAGAAACGCCAGCAATGCATATAAAGGTGTTACGGCGTGCACCAGAGCAAAAACGACGTTGCTGAACAGCAAACCGAGCTCGGCATTCCAGCGTAATTCCAGCCATGGTTGCAAAAAGCCGCGGAACAGCGCCTCTTCGGCGAAACCGGCGATGCAGGCCAAAACCAGCAAGTCGGCCCAATGCCGGTCGCTCAACCTGGCGCCCAGAGTTTCCAGCAGCAATTCGCGGATGGTTTGCAACGGCGGATACGCCAAATGTTGCAACGCAAAAAACAACAGCAATAGCGGCACCGTCGCCAGTAGCCCGATTGCGACGGCGCTTTCCGAAAAATACCAGTCCTGAAACGGATCGACGTCGGCCAACCAGCCGAACAGCAAAGCCAAGCCCGCTAATGCCGACTCGAAATAGCAAGCGGCCTTAAAAAAGTTATCTGTGGAAAACGGGCTGGATTTCATCGGCGGAAACGGCCTAGATCGACAAGGGCTGAAAATTCTAAACAAAAACCGTTAAAATTGGCAGGGTTACCTCAGGAGTGGCAAACATGAACTGCTTTATCTACAAGAGCCTGAAGAAGGACGAACTTTACCTGTATTTGGATAAAAAAGACGATTTTTCGGCAATTCCGGCCGAACTGTACAAAAGTTTGGGCCGCTTGGAGTTTGTCATGGAGTTGGAACTGACGCCGCAACGTAAGCTGGCGCGAGCCGATTCGGCCAAAGTTATCGCCAGCCTGCAAGCCAAGGGTTTCTTCGTGCAGATGCCGCCGACGCTGTTCTCCGCCGTCCAAGCCGACGCCGCCCGGCAACTACACTGAAAGCGAGCTAGCCATCACAATCCGTGCTAACATGCCGGCATTCGGCCGCTAGGGCCTTTTTGTTCTCATCCGGATACGTAACACATGTCAGACAATTCATTCGCACTCGAAGAAGACAGTAAGTCTAAAGGCATACTCTGGGGATTCGGTACGCTGGTAGGCATCGTCCTTGTGGTCATGCTGATTTTAGGCGAATGGTGGAGCCGGGAGCCCGCGCAGTTCAACGTTCAGGACGAAGCGATCGAACGGATGAATGTGACCCATACCGACCAGATGCCGATCGGTTACGTCTATGCCAATACGCTGGCCCACATCGCCGACGTGATTTTGTTCAAAGCCGGCGGTTATTTATCCAACGACGTCGCCCCGCCGGGCCTGTTCTGCGACAACATCCAGAACTTCGAATACGGCGCTTTGGTTATGCTGCGCGACGGCACCACCGCATTACGTAACCACTTTGCCAGAGACCAGTCGCAATCGGCGGAAGACCCGGATTTAGCGAAAGCGGAACCTTATTTTTATTACGAGCGCAATTCCTGGGCCTTGCCGTCCACCGAGTCGGAATATATTAAAGGTATCGAGGCGTTACATGGCTATATGTCGCGGCTGCAAAATCCGACTTCGACCTCGAGAGCGGCCCAATTCCACTCCCGCGCCGACAACTTGTGGCAATACACCGAGGTCGTGATCAAGCGTCTGGGTGGTTTGTCGACCCGTCTCGCCGCCAGTACCGATAAATTTGCCGGCGCCGCGCACGGCGATCCTTCCAACCCGGTCGATATCAACATGCCAACCATCGGCCAGACGCCTTGGATGGAAATCGATAACGTATTCTACGAAGCGCGCGGCTCCTGCTGGGCCTTGCTGCACATCCTGCGCGCGATCAAGCACGATTTTTCCGACATTCTGCTGGATAAGCGGGCAATGAATACGCTGGATAACATGATCCAGGCGCTGGAAAACGCGTTGACGCCAACGCTGAGCCCGGTGGTACTGAACGGTGACGGCTTCGGCATTTTTGCCAACTACTCGCTGGCCATGGCCAACTACATTGCCCGTGCCAATGCTGCCGCACTCGACTTGCGCGACGTGATGAACAGAGGTTAAACCGCGGCCATGCAGGAACAAATCAACGAAAATCTGAAAAAAATCGAAACCTGGAAACGGGTGATATTTATGTTGGTTTTCGCCGCAATAGACAGTTTGGTCAAACTGCTGTTGTGGCTGGTGATTTTGCTGCAGGTCGGTTCGGTACTGTTTACCGGCGCCGCCAACGCCAACATTCTCAACTTCGGCCGCAGCTTGTCGACCTACCACTACCACATCCTGCTGTTTTTGACTTTCAATACCGAGCAATTGCCGTTTCCGTTTTCCGATTGGAACGAAACCGCCAAGCTGGAGTTGCTCGACAAACCCTAAGCCCCCATGGACGACCGTCCGCGCAAAATCATCCACATCGATATGGATGCGTTTTACGCGGCGGTCGAACAACGCGATCACCCGCAATACCGGAACAAACCGGTGATCGTCGGCGGCAGACCCGACTCGCGCGGCGTGGTCGCCACCTGCAGTTACGAAGCCCGCCAATTCGGCGTACGCTCGGCCATGCCATCCGCCCACGCCTACCGGCTTTGTCCGCAGGCCATCTTTATCAAGCCACGTTTCGACGCCTACCGCGAAGCCTCGGCAATCATCCGTAGCGTGTTCGCCCGTTACTGCGACTGCATCGAACCGCTATCTCTGGACGAAGCCTACTTGGACGTCAGCGACACCGAGCTTTGCCAAGGCTCGGCCACGCTGTTGGCCAAGCAAATCAAACAAGACATCCTGAAACAAACCCGGCTGATTGCATCGGCCGGCGTTTCCTACAATAAATTTCTGGCCAAACTTGCCTCGGACATGGGCAAGCCGGACGGACTGTATCTGATCGCGCCGGAACAAGGGCCCGAATTTGCCGAGCGCTTGGATATCGGCCGGTTCCACGGCATCGGCCCGGCCACCGAACAAAAAATGCGCGAGTTAGGCATCAATACCGGCAAGGATTTGAAAGCCGTGCCGCTGCCGGTATTGCACCAGCATTTCGGCAAGGCAGCTCGGCATTATTTCGACATCGCCCGCGGTATCGATTTGCGCCCGGTCAACGCCTACCGGCCGCGCAAGTCGGTCGGCGTCGAAACCACCTTCGAACAGGACTTGGCGGACCTCGGCGCGATTCAGCGCCAGTTGCAGGATCTGATGCGCACCGCTTTGCAACGGTTGGCGGAAAAGCGCATGACTGCGTATACCTTGACGGTAAAAATCAAATTCCAGAATTTCGTGCAAATCACCCGCAGCCGCACGTTATCCGAACCGGTCGCGGATAATCCGGCGTGTGCATCACTGCTTACCGAGTTAGTAAAAAACACCGGCGTCGGTTCCAGTAAGGTCCGTTTGCTCGGCGTCACGCTATCCGGCCTGGATAGCGGCGACGCCACCTTGAAGCCTCACCGGCAGTTGGATTTATTCGATTATGTCCAAGAGGGTGTCGGCCAATGCCGTTAAATGAAGCAACTCGATTTCCACGCCCCTGTTTGAAAAGTACCCCGCTAAACGGCTGCCGGGTCGATACATAAGCGTTTCATTTCTCCATTTAGCGGCTATGCTACTGCGGAAATAATACCGGTACGGGCGGCGCGTTTGCTTCGGAAACCGGCAATCGATAATCGTCGGCCGGGAGGCGTTGATATGTACCGATTTCTGAATGCGGTTTTGCGTAACCGGCCGGCCGGATTTGCCGCGGTCATTTGGCTGGCGATAACGCTGGTGCCCTACGCCGCCCTTGCCGGCAGCCCGTTCTACCTGACCGCCGAACGCAGCTTCAGCAACACCGAAGCGCCCAGCATCCGCCTGGACTATACCGTCACCGACCAGCCGATGCTGATCCGGGTGCTAAAAGCCGATAACCTGGAAAACTTTCTCGACGGCCAGTTCAACGTCAGCCGCAGCTACGAACAACCGGTCAGCGAACTCAACCCCGGCCACTATTTCGCCAAGGGCTTGAACCATGCCCAATCGCCGCTGAAACTGCTACGCGGCATGCTGGATGTGGAGTTTCGCAAATCCTTGAAAGACACAGCGTTCAGTGGCTCGGTGCTGACCGTGACCGACAAGCCGTTGGCGGCGGTACCGCAGCAAATTTTGGTGGCGCCGCCCAAGGGCTTTAGGGTGGTCAAGGAAGCCTATCTGGACTTGCTGCGCAACGGCCAGCAAACCCACGATCTGGGCTGGTGGTTTAACGAGGATACCTGGAGCGAACACCGCTACAAAGTCCGCCAGATTGCGCTCGAGCCGCTGCCGGACGGCCTGTACCTGCTGCAAGCGGTGCAAGGCAAGACCGAAGCGCAATGCCTGATTCAGGTCAGCAGTTTAGCGGTGCAAGTCAAGCAATCCAGCGCGCAGTTGCTGGTGCGGGCAATGAACCGCGATTTGCAAGCTCTCGCCAATGCCAAAGTCAGTATCCGCGACGGCCGCGGCCGTTGGCAAACGCTGCCCGGAACGACCGACGCTGCCGGCGAACTGCGTTTCGACAACCCGGACGGCGTGTTGGACGGCAAGTTGCTGGTCCGGGTCGATGCGCCGGCCGCCAAGCCGGGCGAGGCGGTGCGAACCGCGCTGACCGGCACCGACTTTTTGCCGACCCAAGCCAAGGACGATGCGGTATTCGTGATGACCGACCGGCCGATCTTCAAACCCGGCGAAACCTTTTTCTATAAAGGCATCGTCCGCAATTTGCAGGACGGCCAGCTAAAAATACCGCCGTTTCAATCCAAACAAACCGACGTATCCCTGATCCGCGCCGACGGCAACGCCACCGGTTTACAAGGCCAAACCCAGCTAACCGATTTCGGCTCGTTCTCCGGCGGCTTTGAGCTCGATCCCGGCCAGACGCCCGGCTTGTACCGCTTGCTGGCCGAGATCGACCACAAAGCCTACGGCGGCGAATTCCGGGTGCGCGATTACATCAAGCCGACGTTTTATCTGGAATGGCTGGAACGTAGCCCCAGCGTGCAGGCCGGCCAGCCGTTCAATCTGAAGTTCCGCGCCAAACGTTACAGCGGCGGCGCGCCGCAGAACGTCAAATTCGAAGTGTTTCTGTACCGCAAGAAGTTCGAGGCGCCGCAGTTCGTCGTCGAAGCCGGCGCCGGGCTATCCGCCGGCAACGACTATTTCGGCCAGGTCAAATCCGCCGCGCCGTTGACCCAGCCGCAGCGCCTGTTCAGTTCGATCGAGGCCCGCCAAGCCGCCGAAGCCAGCAACCCGTGGGAAACCGCCGCTAAATTGGCCGACGACGGCGACGGCAGTTTCGAATTTATCGTGCCGGTTGCCGACCAGGATCAAGCCAATCAGGAATGGATTTACACCCTGATGGTGCGCGCCCAGGACGCCGCCGGCGGCAGCGCGATTTTGACCGACAGCATTTACGCTACCTTGGCCGAAGCCCAGCCGGCGCTCAGATTTAATAAAACCGTGGCGGCGGTCGGCGATCAGGATTTGCAGATTCTGTTGCAGTCCAGTTATGCCGACGGCAAACCGGCAGCCAAGGCCGGCGGCGTGCTGGACGTGACCTTGGAACAACCCGGCAGCGGCAAGCGCAGTCTGGTGAAACTGGATATCGCCACCGACGCCAACGGCCAACAAAAACTCAGTGTGCCGGCCTTGAAAGAATTTGGGCGGCTAACCGCGGTCGCCCGGCTGGAAAGTTTGGACGGCCGGGCGATGAGCCATAGCGCTACCTCGCAACCGGCGACCTTGATCGTGGCCGGCAGCGGCGGCGAAGCGGTAGCCGACAACCCGGAGTTGGAGCTGTACACGCCGACCACCATCCTCAGCCCCGGCGAGCAAGCCAAAGTCTTTGCCTTGCTGCCCAAGGCGTGGGGCAACAACGAAAGCGGCGAAATTTGGGAAACCCTGGCTGGCGCCAAATTGTTCGATAGCCGCAGCGCCCAAGTGCAGGGCCGCAGCCGTTGGTTCGAAGTGACCGCCAAACCCGAATACGGCACCGGCTTTTACCACACCGTCACGGTGCCGGTGGCTGGCGGCAAATACAAAGAACAAACTTTGGGCTTCCGCATCGTGCCGTGGGAGAAGCGGTTGCAAATCGCCATCGAACCGGCCCAAGCCGAAGCCGAACCGCTTAAACCCACCCAAATCAAATTGCAGGTCAAACGCGCCGACGGCAGCCCGGCCGCGAATACCGAACTGGCGGTATCGATCGTCGATCGCGCCGTCTACGCAGTACAAGCCGAATTCCGTCCCGGCATTTTCGACTTTTTCTATCCGCTGCAACGCAGCAATTTGTCGACCTACTATTCCGACGACCTGCAAGGCTACGGCTACGCCGACTTGCTGCGTAAGCCCAATTTCGCGCTCAGCGCGTTGAAAAGCCAAAGCAAACTGGCGAAAAAAGCCATGCGCGACACCGCCGGCTGGTTTCCGCACGTGGTCACCGACGCCGCCGGCGTGGCGACGATTAACGTCGATATGCCGGCCAACGTCACCGAATGGCTGGTCACCGCCGTCGCCAGCGACAAAGACGGCCGCGTCGGCGAAACCACCGGCCAGTTCCGCACCAAAACCGACATCGCGGTCGATATGGTCGGCCCGCAATTTTTACGCAGCGGCGACGAGGTGGAATTGGCGGTGAAATTGACCAGCCATTGGCCGGGTCCGGTCAAAGTCGCCGGAAATTTAAGTTTGACCGACAACCTGCTAGGTCAGGACATCAATTTAACGCCGAATGCCGAATTGGCCGCCAAGGCGGAGCAATTGTGGCCGCTACGCCTGACTGCCGGCCCGCAGCCCGGTAATGCCACGTTAAAAGCGGCGTTGACTGCGCCGAGCACGGTCAAGGTTGGCGGCGCCGAGGAATTCGATCTGCCGATTCAAGCCGCGGCCATGCCGCAAGTCTATGCCGCGGAACGGCGCGACGGCGGGTTGTATTTCGATATCCCCGAGCAAGCCCAGCCTGCGCAACTGACCGTACGGGTCAATTCCGGCCTGCTCGGTGCGGCCTTGCAGGCGGCGTCTATGCTGGTGCAATACCCTTACGGTTGCACCGAACAATTGGCGCACAGCACGGTGCCGAATCTGGTATTGCTGGACTTGATCGAACGCGCCGGACTCAAGCCCGAGCAACTCGGGCCGTTGGAAAAAACCTTGCAACGCGCCAAACAGAACGCCGCGCTGGGCATCCGCAAACTGATCCAAAACCAGAAAGCCGACGGCGGCTTTGCGTTGTGGCCCAGCGATGCCGAGCCCAGCCTGCCGGTCACGCTGATCGCGATGCAGGCCTTGAAATACGCCGAGGAACTGAAACTGGAAGGTACCACTTCGGCTTATAACAAAGGCTCGGATTGGCTGGCCCAGCAAGCCAATACCGACCAGGTACTGGACGGCTTTACGCTGGCCGGCTATTCGGCGGTCGGTTACATCTATCAGGCGCCGTGGGAGCGGCAGGCCGAGTTCGTCGAAAAAGTCGCCGCCGACCCGCAAGCCGGCAGCGAGGATTTGACGGCGGCGCTACGCATATTGACGGCCTACCGAAACCAAAGCTGGCATGCCTTCAACCAGCAAATGAAAAACCAGCCCGATCTGGCCAAGCGTCTGAGCAAACGCCTGCAACAGGCGCTGGAGGCCATCGATCCGGCCAATTATCAAAGCCAGCGCGGCCAGTTGGCCGACCGGCTCGGCTTCCGCTTCGGCTTGCCCAGTGTGGTTTCGGCCGGCCTCGGCGCGTTGCAGGCCGCTGCCGACTTGCCGCCGGCATTGGAAACCAAACTGAAGCGGCTATTGCTGCAAAGCCAGCAACACGGTTACTGGGTCTCTACCTACGACACCGCGCAAGTCATCTTCAACACCCGCGAGTTATTGAGCAAGGAAGCCGCCGCCGCGCAAAGCCAAAAAGCCCGAACCCTGAAAGTCGCCGGCGCGGTCGGTGCCCTGGGCAACTTGCAACGCATCCCTGGCGGTTACTTGGGTCGCTTCGATAAGCTGCCGGCGGCCGGCGAACTGGCCGATCTGCGTATCGCCGATCTCAACGACACCGACATGGCTTCGGCCACGTTACAAGTGGAACTGCCGTACCCGGCCGTCGTCGCCCGTGACACCGGTTTGAATGTGGAGCGTAGTTTCCGCCGGATTACCGGCAGCGGCAGCGAAGCGGTCGACCTGAGCCAGGCGCTGCATGTCGGCGATGTCGTGGTCAGCGAGGTCAAAATCAAACGCAACGACGACCCCAGCCGCTTGCCGGCCGGCAGCGACTTCGTCGTCGTCGAAGACGGCATCCCGTCGCTGGCGGAAGGCCAGGAAAACGACCAGACCTACCTGGCCGACGCCAAACTGCAAGCCGGCGACGACAGCTATTGGGCCAGCGTGAAGGAAACCCAACGCTACCCGGATCGCATCGTCCGCGTCGCCAAACTGCAACCCGGCGCCGAATTGAAACTATACCAAGTCTGGAAAGTCGCCCGCCCCGGCATCGCCTCGATCCCGCCGGCCAGCGGGTTTGATATGTATAACGAGGCGGTCAGGGGTAATGGGGTGGCTGGTAATATTACGGCGAAATAATCTTCTTATCGAGCGCCAAACTATTTTGGAAAAGATATGCAAAAACGTCTGCCGACATTTATTTTCTTGTTTTTATATACAGCGGTAGTATTCGCTACGCAGTGGCCTGACTTTCCAGTCTTATTCTCGACAGGTTCGGCCGAAAAAGAAATTCCGCCAAATATCGCAACTATAACATTTAGCGTAGGTGCTTTCGACGAAAGTCCTGAAAAATCTCTTACTATTGTGAAAAAACAAAGCTTAGAAATTATTGATTTTTACTTTTCCTTAGGCTTACATAAAGATAATTTGGAGGCCTACGACATCAATAAAACAGCTGTGCGTGAGGATAACAATTATACGGAGCTCAAAATATTGGGGTACGAAGTGAAACAAAAGATTTCTATTGTATTGCCATCGCTCGATAATTACACATCGCTTCTGGAAAAACTTCTAAGAACTTCTAAGAACTTCTAATGTATCTGACATAGAAACAAAGTTCGATATCGCTGAACGTAAGGAAATAGAATCTGCTTTAATTAAAGAAGCTTGCGCCGACGCTCAAATTAAGGCCGAAAATATGGCAAATGGTATGAATGCTTCATTAGAATATCCATATGCAATTTCGGAAGACGGTTTTCATGGTTTAAACGAGTATTTTGGGGTTGCTAATCCAAAACCGCCGATGTTTAAAAAAATTCAATATAAAGAAGGCGATACAGCTAAGATTACATATATCCCTTCGAGAATTAGAATGTCCAAAAGCGTCAATGTGATATATCGTCTTTCGAACAAGTAATGAAAATATGTAGTTTACGTTTGCCCGATTAGATTCAGCGTCAACTAAAATAGCTGGCAACCAAGGAAGTTATATCGATTTCTAATTACTTATAAGTGCTTCGCGATAAGCCCGGTAGACCGGAATAAGCGTTAGCGTTTCCGGCGGGTTTTAAATTGCCAGAAACGCCGTTCGGTTTATTCTGGCCTACAGGTAACTGAATTTCTTATGTCCATTGGATTTTACGGTGGCCTGTTTAGCCGCGATTTGCGAAGCCTAATTGGGGAGTTATGAGTTTCCATTCGGAATTGATCGGCCAATAATCTCGCGTGGGCACTCAATCGTGCCCACCCTAAGGCTACAGCCGGATACACGTATTTATTCGGAGTAGAAACGACCAAGGTATTCGAAGTAACCGGCTGGCATTACGGCGGTTCGCGGAGATGCGCCAAGCCGGAAATCGAAGGCCGACCGTTGTTGATCGGCGAAAAGGCGCTTTGCGTCTCGAAAGATGCAAGATTGAGTCTACCGGTAGGGACGGAATTGAAAGCCGAAGGCCGCGAATCCGTTGTGGGGTTTAACGTCAATAAAATTCTTTCCTACACGCAGAAGGCCGGTTCGACTAACTAATTTGGCGGAAGCAGCTGCGGCTAGTCTTGCGCCGGTTTGGCAATTTTACCCACCTCTTGATTTGAACTCTGCGCCGCCCCGGTTGAGCGGCAACTGCGTTTTGCCGGGAGAGACCATACTCTTCTGCGCCTTAGTATAAAGGCTAGAATCCGGAGCGCCCGGTTTGGTGTTAAATCCATCTGCAGAGGAAACGATTATGAAAATATGTCGCTACGCCGTATTGGCGGGCTTTTTAATGGCGAATGCCTTCATCGGGGTTCAGGCTCACGACCGTCCGAACTGCGCCGAGCAACGCCGGCCGGCAATCGAGTTTGTCGAGATCCAATCGGAAAAATTGGCATTCGATCCCGCCGTGCCGGGCGGTGTGGTCAGTCAGGGGCCGTTAACCGTTAAAGCCAAACTGTCGATACCGGCCAAACGCCATTGCCGTGGCGGTTTGCCGGCAGTTGTGATTTTGCATGGTTCCGCCGGCATCGATTCCCGCGGCGATTTCTATACCGGCGAATTGCTGGAAGCCGGGATCGCCACGCTGGAAATCGACATGTGGGAAGCGCGCGGCGTTACGTCCCCCGCCAATCGCCCGCTATTACCTATTCTGACCTATCCCGACGCCTTTGCCGCACTGGCGTTTTTGAGCGAGCAGGAAGGAATAGACCCGGAGCGTATTGGCGTAATGGGTTTTTCCTGGGGTGCGATCATGACCTTGGCCAGCGCTACCGAGCAGGTGACGCAGCACTACGGCGACGGCCGCCGGTTTAAAGCACATGTCGCCAATTATCCGTTGTGTTACGGATACAACAATCCGCGTTTGCCGTATTTCAGCTTCGGCAGCCAAAACGGCAACCCGTTGACCGGCGCGCCGGTGATGATTCAGATCGGCGAGCTGGATGGTTACGACGAAAGCGCGGCGCCGTGTCATGCCTTGAAAGCCGTTCTTCCGGCCGACGAACAAGCCTTGGTCGATGTCGTCAGTTATCCGAATGCTACCCACGCTTGGGACCGACTAATGGTGCCGATCGCGATCACGGATAATTTCGCCCATTTGGGTAGGGGCGGTACGGTGGAGATGATTCCGGAGGTTGAGCAAGCTTATAGCGCGCGTCAGAAAACCGTCCGCTTTTTCCGGCGCCAACTTTAACGGCGTAACGTGCGCCGGTGCGGCCCGGTAAAGTCCTAAGCCCCGTTGGACTGTCGCGTTTGTCGACCAGCTTTTGCGGCGACAAGCGCGAACCGGCCGGATCGCGCAGCACGGCAAGCGATCAAAACCGCACTTCTTCGAATGCGGCGTTGGGCGTCAGCACTTCCATTTTTGCCAGGCAGTGGGTTTCGACCCGCTCGCTATCGAGTTGCAAATACTCGCGTTTGTCCGCCGTCGTTCCGGTATCGACGGCTTTGGCTTCGATAATGCGGCCGTCTTTCAACGTCAGCCGCACGCGGTAACCGTACATACAGGCAATTTCCAGATAATCGTGCAAATCGCAGGCGATGGGTTGGGTCATGGCGAGTCTCCTAAAAAACGGCAAGCGGTGGATTGCAAGCGTATTGTCGGAAATCGGCTGTGGAATTGCCAGACATCCCTGCAGCCGGTCCAGTCGGAATCGAATTCGTAGTTAAGTTTGATCCGTTACGAGGCGCCGGATTGGGTTTCGACGTTGATCGAATCGGCCAGTTTGTGCTTCAGCACCAGGATCGCTTGCGTATTGAACAGGCCCAGCTTGGTGCCGACGTAAAAAATCGACGTCAGGTAATGGCCCGCAGTCACCAGGGTGTCCGACAAATTTTGGCTCTGTTGGACATCGAATTCGTCGACGCCCAGGCTTTCGGTAAGCCAGGAAAGCCGGCCGGCAACGTAGGTCAGAGCGGAGCCGGTGATCATATTGCCGACGCTTTTGCTGGCCCGACTCTGCGAGGAGCCGGTGATCGAATAGGCTATGTTCGCGTTAGTAAGTTGGCGTCGCCCCGGCATGGATTGCCGGGGCCCAGAAGCCAAGGATGGCAAAGTTTCAACACATCCTTGTGCCCTGGATCCCGGCAATCCATGCCGGGATGACCGCTTCGATCTCATTCAACTATTAACGCGAATATAGCCATCGAATAAGCCAGGGCATCGGATTCCGGCAATTCCGGTTCAGAGCAATCCGGTTTTGTGGCGCGTTGGCCGGGCCGCTAACGGCCAGTACCGCAGTAATTTTTTGGTCTTTCGACAAACGGTAGGTTTTCACATCCAGCCACGGCTCGGCCGGCGGGCCGTTGAACAGGAATTTACCCTTGCACAGCGTCAAACTCTGGCAGTAACTGCGGTAGCGGCCTCCCGTCATATCGACGCAGCCGTTCAAATTTGTGGCGTCGGCCGACTTCCGCAATTGTAAGCGTCCGGCCAGCTTGGCGGTCAAACCCAAACCGGAAAAACTGACTCGATCGCCGAGTAGGATGGCGACGTCGGCAGCGGCAAACAGACTGCGGATATTCCATTCCGGGAACTCACAGTCTTCGTTATGCAGGGACATGCTCAGTTCGACGTTGCGCTCGGCATCGTCGTCGAGTCCGGCGACCGAGACTTCGGCTAACGCCGGTACGGCGCGCCACAAACGGCTTGACTCTCGGCATTGCTCGACGATGGCGCCGCCGCCGAGTTTCGGATTGGCCGTGGCTTTGCAACTTTGCGTCAAATGCGTAAAAGCTTGCGGTGGGCTTCGGGTTCGCATCATACGGGTCAAACAAATCCTGATAAAACCGAAGCCGCTAATGACAATCGCAGGGCAGTCTGTCAAGCACGCGGCGCCGATTGCGTTGTGCTGAAACTGCCGGCCAAGAGATGCGGTAATGGTTGACATGACGACCGCAAAAACCGGTATCGGCGCAGTTCGAATGATATACGGAAGGGAAAATTCTTACCGATTACGAATTTATTGTGGCGACGTAGGCTTCGTGGTAGATAGACAGAAACTATCTAATAACTTGTTAGGCGAGTCCAATCATATGAAGCCAGTTCTCCGCATACCAATCGAAGAAATTCGGTCTTACATCGAACGCTACGACTACGAAGCCGACCCCAAGCTCGCCCATATTCGGGAGGCAGCGAAAGTACAAGGTCACCTTACACGAAGCCAGCTCCACGAAGTTGCTCTCTGGAAGTCGAGGCGTCGTGCGGCCCTTATTATGGACAATGATGAGAATTTCGTTCGGGAGATTACCGAGTTTGCGTTTCGTGCGAAACACGAGCAATCCCGCATCGGATCGCTTGTGCTGCTTGCTGGCGTTCAGTACCCCACGGCATCAGTAGTGCTGCATTTTTGCGTTGATGAAACTTACCCGATCTTAGATTTCAGGGCCATTTGGAGCCTTGGTCTGAAGCAACCGGCCGTCTATACCCCGCATTACTGGATCAATTACACAAAAGCCTGCCGTTCTCTCGCAGCGGAGCATCAGCTCACAGTGCGGGAGCTAGATATGGCGCTTTGGCAGTACTCACGTGAACACCAAAATGACGCCTAACAACGCCATCAACTCGGACCCGCAAAAGCTACGCTGCGCTCCGCATTTGCGCGCCGGTTATGGCGATCGTTAGCTTTCACTAGAGAGTACTTATGAATAATCAACGTCGAGCATTGTTCTTATCTCACGGGGGTGGCCCACTGCCACTTCTTGGTGACGGTACTCATACCGAAATGGTTTCTTGCCTGAAGGAAATCGCTGCAAGGATTTCTAAACCTGCTGCAATTCTTGTTGTTAGTGCGCACTGGGAGGCTGGCATTGCAACCGTTACTTCCGGTGCAAACCCAAGTTTGATTTACGACTACAGCGGCTTCCCGCCAGAGTCCTATGAAATCAAATACCCCTGTCCCGGCAGTCCGGCCCTAGCCAGTTCCATCATCAGGCAACTTGAAAAAGCAGGCATCAATGCGAGTACTGACAGCGCCAGAGGATTCGATCACGGGCTGTTCGTGCCGTTAAAGATCATGTATCCAGAAGCAGACATACCCTGCGTGCAGTTGTCACTCATTAAAGGCCTTGATCCTCTAGTACACATTAATCTGGGGCGTGCTCTCCAGGGCTTGAGCGATCCATCGATTCTTCTGATTGGTTCGGGGTTTTCCTTCCACAATATGAGAGCCTTTTTTACACCGGAAACGGTAGATTCTCAGCATGCGAATACGTCATTTGAGCGTTGGTTGATTGACACTTGTTCGAATAAAAGCATTTCGGAAGAAGAAAGAACCAAAAGGTTAATAAATTGGGAGGCAGCGCCTTCCGCTCGCTATTGCCACCCCAGAGAGGAGCATTTATTGCCCCTTCAAGTCTGTTATGGGTTTGCAGCTTCTTCTTGTACAAAATCTTTTAAATTGCAAATTCTCAACAAAGAATCGAGCATGTATTTGTGGGAGCATGAAAGCTAACAAATCGCTGTACAGGACAGTTTTTCCGTTCGCTGCCGCTCACTCCAAAACTGCCTGTGGCTCAGGCGTTATGCAATATATGGGAAGCCAGCTCATAGATGTGCTGAACAACGCGAAGCCTATCGCTCGCGACTCGCACGTTCAATATCAACTTAAGGTCGTTCCGCTTTTCGCCTATTCCGCGCTATGAAACACCACCATCGTTTATTGCTGAGTCTCGTGCTTGGCGCCGCTGCCGGTTTGGTTTGCCACGGTTTCGCCGGCAACGGCGGCTTGCAGATGTTCAACCGTTACCTGCTGGAGCCCGTCGGTCAGATTTTCCTGCGTTTGATTTTCATGATCGTGGTGCCGATGGTAATGAGCGGCCTGATGCTTGGCGTGTACCAGCTCAGCAGCCATCACGGTCTGGCGCGGGTGGCCAAGCGTACTTTGCTGTTCACCGTGATGGCCAGTTCGGCGTCGGTGGTGATCGGCGTGTCGTTGGTCAATCTGTTGCAACCAGGCACCGGTCTGGATATTTCGCAGATGCTCGGCGACGCGGCCGGCGTGCACAAGATTAGCCAAAACGTGGCGCAAGCCAAGCCGGTGGTGCAATCGTTGCTGGAGATCATCCCGAAAAATCCGCTCCAAAGCGCCGTGCAGGCTTTGGACGGCGAAATGCTGTCGTTGATGTTTTTTTCGCTGGCGTTCGGCGCGGCGTTGGCGGCGGCGAATGGCGGCAAACCGTCGCGCTGGCTGGAATTGCTGGAAGAAACTTATGCCGCCTGTCTGCGCGTGGTCGACGCGGCGATGCAGTTTGCGCCGTGGGCGGTGTTCGCGTTGGTGTTTCAATCCACCTTCAAATTCGGCCACCAGATTTTGTTCTCGCTGGGGTTTTACGTGTTGGTGGTGGTTGCCGGCCTGCTGTTGCAACAGGGCTTGGTTTACAGCGCGCTGCTGCGGCTGTTCGGCGGCATTGCGCCCTGGCAATTTTTTCGGCAATGCCGCGACGTGTATCTGTACGCCTTCGCCACCGCGTCGTCGAACGCCACGCTGCCGCGTTCTTTGGAATTGGCGGAGCGGGAATTGAAGCTCCGCCCGGAAGTGTCGCGCTTCGTACTGACCATAGGCTCTACCGCCAACCAGAACGGCACGGCGCTGTTCGAAGGCATTACCGTGTTGTTTTTGGCTCAGGTCTATGGCGTAGATTTGTCGTTGGCGCAGCAGGTGCAAGTGGTGTTGATGTCTATCCTGGCCGGCATCGGCACCGCCGGCGTACCGGGCGGCTCGCTGCCTTTGATCATGATTTTGACCCAGCAGGTCGGCATCCCGGCCGAAGGCATGGGCCTGATTCTAGGGGTGGACCGGTTTTTGGACATGTGCCGCACTACCTTGAACGTCAGCGGCGATTTGGTCATTGCCGCACTGGTCGATCAGCCGCGGCAAAATCCGGCCTGACGGCGTCGGTTACAGCAACGGTTCGGCCGGCGGCGCTTGGTTAAACGCGGCGACGTCCTCGTTATCGACTTGCTCGTAGATGTCGGCCACGCTCAGGCTGAGATCCAGCGCTGCGAATTCGATTTGGTCGCCCAGATAGTAATAAAACGACTGCCAATGCTGGTTGCGGCGGAATACCTGAATCTCGCCTTTATCCTGCTCGACCAGTACGTATTCTTCCAACGTCGGAATGGTCTGGCAGCGCAGGCGTTTGGCGGTCTGGTCGAATTTGCGGGTGGTTTTGGACAGGACTTCCACGATCACCACCGGCGCGGTTTTGTAGTAGTTGTCCTGCTTATCTTCGCCGCAAACCACCATTACGTCCGGGTAGAAAAAATCGTCGGCGATGCGCAGTTTCATATCGGACATGAAGGTTTTGCACGGCTTGCCTTTCAGGCCGTTCTTGAACAAATTGAAAATATTACCTTCCAGCAAGTTATGGTTCTCGCTGCCGCCGGTCATCGCATAGATTTCGCCGTCGATTAATTGATGCCGAAGCTCGGACTGGCGTTCGCCGGCCAGATATTGTTCGGGACTGATGCGGGATTTAAGTTTGGCAAGGGCCATGGCCGTTCTCTGCTAAGTTGCCGATTGCTATAGTCTACTGCGCCAAGCGCCGCCGAGAAAAGCGCGCATGGGCGGGGTGTGAAATTCTACGCTTGCAGCGCTCTGGCTCGCCCTGTATCGTTCCGGCATCTATCTGTCTTTTAATCGCACATGTCCGATTCCGCCAACAATAAACTGATTCTGGTCGACGGTTCGTCCTTTCTGTTTCGCGCCTTTCATGCGGTACCGCCATTGACCAACAGCAAGGGCGAACCGACCAATGCCGTTTACGGCGTTTCGAATATGCTGCGCAAGCTGATCAACGATTACGCCACGCCCTATTTCGCGGTCGTGTTCGACGCGCCGGGCAAGACCTTCCGCCACGAGTTGTACGACCAATACAAGGCGCACCGGCCGCCGATGCCGGACGAGTTGCGGGTGCAGATTCAACCCTTGCACGACTTGATCCGCGCGTTGGGTCTGCCGCTGATCATCGAACACGGCGTCGAAGCCGACGACGTGCTGGGCAGTCTGGCCCAGAATGCCGCCCGCCAGGGCTTCAACGTGATCATTTCCACCGGCGACAAGGACATGGCGCAATTGGTCACCGAACGGATCATTCTGGAAAACTCGATGACCGGCGCGGTGATGGACATTGCCGGCGTGCAGGAAAAGTTCGGCGTCAAACCCGAACAGATCATCGATTACCTGGCGTTGATGGGCGATGCGGTCGATAACATCCCCGGCGTGCCCAAAGTCGGGCCGAAGACCGCCGCCAAGTGGTTGCAGGAATACGGCACGTTGGACCATCTGATCGCCAGCGCCGCTGACATCAAGGGCAAGATCGGCGACAACCTGCGCGAGGCCTTGGGCCAACTGCCGTTGTCGCGGGAACTGACCACGATCAAATGCGACGTGGCTTTGCATTACAGCCTGGACGACCTGAAACGCAAGGCTCCCGATATCGCCGCGTTGAAGGACCAGTTGGGCAGTTTGGGTTTCAGCAGTTGGTTGAAAACGCTGAACGGCGACGCGGCGGTAACCGCTGGCGAGCCGGCCGCACCAGCCGCCGCGCCGAAACCGGCGCCGGTCGCAAAAGACTACCAAACCATCCTCGGCCAAGCCGAGTTCGACGCGTGGTTGGCCCGGCTGGAACAAGCCGAGTTGTTTGCCTTCGATACCGAAACCAGTAGCCTGAACTACAGCGAAGCCGAGATCGTCGGCGTCTCGTTTGCGATCGAAGCCGGACAGGCCGCCTATTTGCCGCTGGCGCACGACTATCCCGGCGTGCCGGCGCAATTGGATCGGCAGGCTGTTTTGCAGGCCTTGAAACCGCTGCTGGAAAATCCGGACCGCGCCAAACTTGGCCAAAACTTGAAATACGACGCCCACGTGCTGGCCAATCACGGCATTGCACTGCGCGGCATTCGCCACGACACCATGCTGCAATCCTACGTGCTGAACAGCACCGCGACCAAGCACAATATGGACGACCTGGCCAAACATTACCTGGGCGTGGACACCATCCATTTCGAGGACGTTTGCGGCAAGGGCGCCAAGCAGATCGGCTTTGCCGAAGTGGCTATCGACCGCGCCACCGAATACGCCGCGGAAGACGCCGACATTACCTTGCGCCTGCACCAAACCTTGTCCGCCGAATTGCAGCAACGGCCCAGCTTGTGGGCTTTGTATAACGACATCGAATTGCCGTTGATCAAAGTGCTGGCAGCAATCGAGGAAAACGGCGTGCTGATCGACAGCGACATGCTGGCTCAGCAAAGCCAGGAACTGGCGGACCGGATGATAGGCCTGGAAATCCAGGCCCACGATTTGGCCGGTTCGGCATTCAATCTGGGTTCGCCGAAACAGATTCAGGAAATCTTGTACGACCGGCTGAACCTGCCGGTGTTGAAGAAAACCCCGAAAGGCCAGCCCTCGACCGACGAGTCGGTGTTGCAGGAACTGGCCGTGGATTACGCGCTGCCGCGCGTGATCCTGGAGCACCGCGGCCTGAGCAAGTTGAAATCGACTTATACCGACAAGTTGCCGCAGCAGATCAATCCCAAAACCGGGCGGGTGCATACCTCCTACCATCAGGCGGTGGCCGCGACCGGGCGCTTGTCGTCCACCGACCCCAATCTGCAGAACATTCCTATCCGCAGCGAAGACGGCCGCAAAATCCGCCAGGCCTTTATCGCCCCGCCCGGTTACAAAATCGTCGCGGCCGACTATTCGCAAATCGAACTCAGGATCATGGCGCATTTGTCCGGCGACGCCGGCTTACTGAACGCGTTCGCCGCAGGCGCCGACATTCACCGCGCCACCGCCGCCGAAGTGTTCGAGGTGGCGCCGGACCAGGTCACCCACGACTTGCGCCGTTCGGCCAAAGCGATCAATTTCGGTTTGATTTACGGCATGTCGGCCTTCGGTTTGGCGCAGCAACTGGGGCTGCCGCGCAATCAGGCCCAATCTTACATCGACCTGTATTTCAGCCGGTATCCCGGCGTCAAGCACTACATGGATAGCACGCGCGAATTGGCCAAGCAGCAAGGCTACGTCGAAACCATCTTCGGCCGGCGCCTGTATTTGCCGGACATCAATGCCCGCAACGCCGCCCAACGCCAGTACGCCGAACGCACCGCGATCAACGCGCCGATGCAGGGTAGCGCCGCCGATATCATCAAACGGGCGATGTTGGCCTGCCACGACTGGATCGAAACCAGCGGTGCCGATCTGAAAATGATCATGCAGGTGCACGACGAGCTGGTGTTCGAAGTGGCCGAGCCCATTCTCGCGGACAGCATCGCCAACATCACCGGCATCATGTCCGCCGCTGCCGAGTTGGCGGTACCGTTGCTGGTGGAAGCCGGTAGCGGCGCCAACTGGGACGAGGCGCATTAGGCCGGTATGAAGTTCAAGTTCTGGGGCGTCAGAGGCTCGATCGCCACGCCGGGGCCGAAGACCGTCCGCTACGGCGGCAATACTACCTGCATCGAAATCACCAGCAGCGCCGGCGATCTGATCATTCTCGACGCCGGTACCGGCATTCACGCCCTGGCGCAGACGCTGCTCGATCAGCGCAACCTGACGGCCCACATTTTGATCACCCATACCCATTGGGACCACATCCAGGGCTTGCCGTTTTTTTTGCCGATGTTCAGGCCCGGCAACCGGATCAACATCTACGGTGGCCTGGAACCGGTGACCCACCAGGGTATCGAGCGGGCGATGCGGGTGCAGTTACAGCACGCCTATTTTCCGATCAGCGAAGCGCAACTGAAGGCGGAGGTGTGTTACACCACATTGAAAGCCGGCGAACCGGTGCGGATCGGCAGCGTCCGCGTCACGCCGACCGTGTTGAACCATCCGGTATTCAACTTCGGCTACCGGGTCGACGACGACGGCGGCGGTTCGCTGTTCTTCACCGGCGATTACGAGCCGCCGCTGAACCCCTATCCGGAGCAGCACCCCGGTTATTCGGCGATGCAGGAATTGATCGATCAGAAAAATGAAGAAGTGGTCGGCGCAATGGCCGGCGTCGATGCGTTGATCATCGACAGCTCCTATACCGACGCCGAATACGCCGACCGCCACGGCTGGGGCCACGGCACCTACCGCTCGGCGTTAGACATTGCAACCCAGGCCAACGTTAAGCAATTGTTTCTGACCCACCATGAACCGACCCGCAGCGACGCCGAGCTGGATACAATTTATTCCGGCCTGTTGCAGGCCGGGCATTTAGGATTTCCGGTTTGGCTGGCGCGCGAGGGCGACCAGTACTGCTTGCCGTTCGCAGCGGAAGATCCGGCTTAGCGTACGGCCAGCGCCATCACGGCCGGGATTTATCGCGGATGGTCTGGATGATGCCGGTGGTGGAATGGCCTTCGATGAACGATAGTATTTTCACTTCGCCGCCTGCCGCCAGTACGCTGTCGTGGCCGGCTATGCTGGTGATGTCGGTATAGTCGCCGCCTTTGACCAGAATGTCGGGCAACAATTGGTCGATGGCTTGCTTCGGCGTGTCTTCCGCGAACTCCACCACCCAGTCCACGCACTCCAGCGCCGCCAGCATTTCCATCCGGTGAGCCAGATCGTTGACCGGACGCTCCGGGCCTTTCAGACGCTTGACCGAATCGTCGCTGTTGACCAGCACCACCAGGCGGTCGCCCAGGGTTTTGGCTTGCTGCAAGTAACGGACGTGGCCGGGGTGGAGGATGTCGAAACAGCCGTTGGTGGCGACGATTTTTTCGCCGTTTTGTTTGGCGGCGGCGCGTTCCTTCAGCAGTTCCGGCAAGGTGCAGACGCCCTTGTGCCGCGCCCGCGGGCCTTGCAGCGCGGCGGCCAGTTCGTCGGTATCGACCGTGGCGGTACCCATTTTGCCGACCACGATGCCGGCGCCGATGTTGGCCAGTTGCGTGGCCTCCGCCAGCGGTTTTTTCGCCGCCAGGCTGGCGGCCAATACCGAAATCACCGTGTCGCCGGCGCCGGTGACGTCGAACACCTCGCGGGCATGGGTCGGCAAATGTAGCGGTTCGGCATCTTTGCTGAGCAGACTCATGCCGTGTTCGCCGCGGGTGACCAGCAGCGCGTCCAGTTGCAGGGTCTCGATCAGATTAAGGCCGCGTTCGACGATCTGCGCCTCGTCGTTGCAGCGGCCGACCACCGCTTCGAATTCGCCCAGGTTCGGCGTAATCAAGGTTGCGTTGCGGTAAATCGAGAAATCGCTGCCTTTCGGATCGACCAGTACCGGTTTTCTCAATTGCCGGGCCAGCGCGATGAATTGCTGCACTTTGTTTAACGTGCCTTTGCCGTAATCGGACAACACCGCCACTTGCGATTGCATCAGCTCGGCGTGGTACAGGTGCAGTAACGGATCGCTGTCGATTTGGTGAAAGCCGTCCTCGAAATCCAGCCGGATCAGTTGCTGGTGGCGGCTCATCACCCGCAGTTTGGTGATGGTCGGGTAATTCGGGATCGCTTGGAACAGGCACAACACCCCGGCGTCCTTCAGCAATTTTTCCAGCGCGTTGGCCGCCTGGTCTTCGCCGGTAAAGCCTAGCACCGAGACTTTGCCTCCCAGCGCGGCGATGTTCAGCGCGACGTTGCCGGCGCCGCCGGCGCGGAACTCGTCCTGTTTGACATGCACTACCGGCACCGGCGCTTCCGGAGAAATACGCGAGGTCGGACCGTGCCAGTAGCGGTCGAGCATCAGGTCGCCGACCACCAGCACCCGAGCGTTGGAATAGTTGGGTAATTGCATGGCTGTGTGAAGTAATCCGTGATTCGAAGGGTGCTATTATAGCCGCAACCCATTGCGATACAGGTGCGAAGCATGAGCGTGAAAATCTACCACAACCCGCGTTGCGGCAAATCCCGGGATACCTTGAAGCTATTGGAAGCCAATAATATCCAGCCCGAAGTGGTCGAATATCTGAAAACCCCGCCGACCGCCGCCGAATTGCAGGATATTTTGCAAAAACTGGGGCTGAAACCGCGCGATTTGATGCGCACCAAGGAACCCGAATACAAGGAAAACGGTTTGGACGACAAGTCGTTGAGCGACGCCGAGTTGATCGAGGCCATGGTCAGAATTCCGAAATTGATCGAACGGCCTATCGTGTTGAAAGACGGCAAAGCCGCCATCGGCCGTCCGCCCGAAGCCGTGTTGAGTATCCTGTAATGGCGAAAATCCTGATCCTGTATTACAGCCGCGACGGCGGCACGGCGCGGATGGCGCAGCATATCGCCCGCGGCGTCGAGTCGGTGGCCGGCGCCGAAGCGTTACTGCGCACCGTGCCGGAGGTGTCGGCAGTATCGGAAAAAGTCGCCGACATCATTCCCGACAGCGGCGCGCCGTATGCGACGTTAAACGATCTGGAAGGCTGCGACGGCTTGGCGCTGGGCAGTCCGACCCATTTCGGCAATATGGCGGCGGCATTGAAGTATTTCCTGGATAGCTCGACGCCATTGTGGTTTTCCGGCGCGCTGTCGGGCAAGCCGGCCGGCGTGTTCACCTCGACCGGCAGCATGCACGGCGGCCACGAAACCACGCTGTTGTCGATGATGTTGCCGTTGATGCACCACGGCATGCTATTGCTGAGCCTGCCCTGCAACGAAATCGCGCTGCGGGAAACCGTCAGCGGCGGCACACCCTACGGCCCCAGCCACTGTTCCGAAGCCGACGCCGAACTGACCGAGCACGAGCAACGCTTGTGCTGGGTATTGGGAGAGCGTCTGGCGAAGGCGGCGCTGGCGTTGAGTGGCGCTTTCTAATTTGCCGGCCCGCTTCGATACTCGATTACTTTCGTCTGAAACCAAAAAATACCGGTTTTTGTATATCCGCAGAGTCGGCAAATTAGGATTGACATAGTCCATAAATAGACTTATTTTTACATAAAGTTTAAATGAGTTGTATGGAGGGCTTATGTTATCGACCGCACGAACAGCATTACCAGCCGACACTGCCGTCGTAGCGGGGGCCGCGTTACGCACCTTTTTCAATATCGCCGACGCCTGGCGGCTGAATGCCGAGCAGGCCATGACGCTGCTGGGACTGGATTCGCGCAGCACTTATTTCAAATGGAAAAAAAGCCCGGAAAGCGCCAGCCTGAATCCGGACAAGCTGGAGCGGCTGTCTTATATTTTCGGCATCTATAAAGCCCTGCAAATTCTACTGCCGCAAGCCGAGGCCGCCGACGCCTGGTTGCAGCAAGCCAATCAGGCCGCGCCGTTTTCCGGGCAAAGCGCGTTGCAGCGCATGTTGTCGGGCCGGGTCGCGGATTTATACGTGGTACGCCAATATCTGGATGCCCAGTGCGGATGGGCATGAGGCCAATCGCAACGGCGCGGATAGACTGGCGGCCGTGTTGGCGGCTGGTGCCCAGCCGGTTTCCGCCGACCGGATTGTTCGACCGGGTGGCCGATCCGGCCGATCTGGACGTGGTGTTCGCAATCGAGGCCTTGACCAACGACCGTCTGCGCGACGAGGCCGGCGAAATTCGGTTGGTGGCGGCGGAGGATAGAATCTCCGGACCCGGCACCACACCTATCATGGCCGCCTTTACCCATTTGAATCCGGAAGGCAGCCGCTTCTCCGACGGCAGTTTCGGCGTTTATTACGCGGCCAAGGATATCGATACCGCAATCGCCGAGACCGCTTTCCATCGCGCCCGCTTTTTGGCGGCGACCCGGCAAGCGCCAATCGAGATCGACATGCGTTCCTACGCCTCGGATCTGGACGCCGAACTGCACGACATTCGCGGGAAACAAACCGAACTGCCGGATATTTACGCCAGCGATACCGGGCATTATGCCGCGGCGCAGGCCTTGGCCACGCAATTGCGCGCTGACGGTTCGAATGGGATTGCCTATTCCAGCGTACGCAACGCCGGCGGCGAATGCGTCGCGGTGTTCAAACCGCGTTTGTTGTCTCCGGTCAAACAGGGGGCGCATTATTGTTACGTCTGGGATGGCAACAGGATCAGCGCCGTCTACAAAAAAGAACTCTACCGCCCTGGCGTTTGACTAGAGATATCCGAAATGCTCGATCTAACCGTTCCCAACCCAGCCAACGATTTTCATAGCCGGCATATCGGCCTGGTACTGGACAGTTACCGGGAGTTGCTCGGTATGCCATTACTGGCGCCGTTGCCAGGCCAGTCGCTGGCCGAAGCCGCCTTTAACGCGGAATTCGTGCTGCTGTCGCACACGGCCGATGCCGACCCGCTATTCAACTACGGCAACCGCCAAGCCTTGGCATTATTCGAATTCGAGTGGTCGGAATTGGTCGGCCTGCCGTCGCGCTTTTCGGCGGAGCCGGTCAACCGCGAGGAACGCGAGCGCTTGTTGGCGCAAGTGTCCGGCCGCGGTTATATCGACGACTATTCCGGCGTGCGCATCGCCAAGTCCGGCAAGCGGTTTCTGATCGAACACGCGGTGGTTTGGAACGTTTACGACCGATGGCGGCGCTACTACGGCCAGGCCGCTTGTTTTAGCGATTGGCGCTTGCTACCCTGAAGCGCCTGCCCGTTTCCTCGAATCCAGCGGAGAATTTTATGTTCGAAAAATTACTGAAATATGGCGGCCGCATCGCTTGCGGCTTGATCGTCGGCGCGGCCGCACCGGCAATCGCCGACGAAGTAGGCTGCGTGACCACGGCCTGGAAATTGATCGGCGCCAACCACAAAGTCTGCGTCGATGTGTTCGAAGACCCGAAAATTCCGAACGTGATTTGCCATATCAGCCAGGCCAGAACCGGCGGCATCTCCGGCGGCTTGGGGCTGGCGGAAGATCCGTCGCAGTTCTCGCTGGCCTGCCGCCAGATCGGCCCGATTGCGTTACCGGCCAAATTGCCGGCCGAGGAAACCGTATTTTCGGAAAGCACGTCGTTATTGTTCAAATCCACCAACATTACCCGCTTGTGGGACGCCAAACACAACACGCTGGTCTATCTGGCGATCAGCCGCAAGGTGATCGAAGGCGCGCCGGCCAACAGCGTGTCGACGGTACCGGTGATGCCTTGGGGGAAATAAGCCGGCGCTCAGGCCGGCGGCTGGGTAGTGGCGGTTCGGCCTGCCGTCGGCGGTGCGATCCATTTCAGCAAGGCCTCGTACAATGTCGCCGGCAGGATCGGTTTGCCGATGAAATCGTTCATGCCGGCTTCGGCGCATAATTGCTGGTCGCCGTGCATGACGTTGGCGGTCATCGCAATCACCGGCAGCTTCAAGCAGGACGGCATTTGCCGGAGCAAACGCGTGGCCTGGTAGCCGTCCATCACCGGCATCTGCACGTCCATCAACACGCAGTCGTAACGGCCGGCTCGCAGCTTTTGCAGCGCAATTTCGCCGTTTTCGGCCACATCCACCTGAATTTGGGCTTGTTCCAGTAATTCCACCGCGACGATGCGGTTGATTTCGTTGTCTTCGGCTAGCAGTACCCGGCTGCCGTGCAACGGCCGCAACCGCTCGGGTTCGAAACTGCTGCGGTGGCGGCGCATCTGGAAATTGCGGATCGTGGCCAAGTCGGTGACGCCGAGCAGCACGTCGAAGGTAAAGGTGGAGCCGATGTTGGGCCGGCTATCGACCCGGATACTGCCGTGCATCTGTTCGATCAATTGTTTGGAAATGATCAAACCCAGGCCGGTGCCGCCGTAATTGCGGGTCACGCTGCTGTCGCCCTGGCTGAATGCCTGGAACAGTTTGTGTTGCTGTTCGGCGGTAATGCCGATGCCGGTATCGCTGATGGCGAACTGCAGGCGCACCGTTACCGCATCGCGCTGCAACTCGGTGACGGCGACCCGGACTTCGCCGCGCTCGGTAAATTTGATCGCGTTGCCGACCAGATTGATAAAAATCTGCCGCAAGCGCTGCGGATCGCCGATCACGGCATGGTAAGCGTCGGTTTGCTCGGGCCGGATCAGGCGGATGCCTTTTTTGGCGCTGAGCTGCAGCATGGTCGAGAACACGTGTTCCAGCGTTTCTTCCAATAAAAACGGGATCGTCTCCAACTGCATCTTGCCGGCTTCCATTTTGGAAAAGTCGAGGATGTCGTCGATCAACGCCATCAGCGAATGTGCCGACGATTCCACCCGCAACAGATATTCGCGCTGCTTAACGTTCAACGGGCTGTTCAGGCACAGTTCGACCAAGCCGACGATGGCGTTCATCGGCGTGCGGATCTCGTGGCTCATATTGGCCAGGAATTGGCTTTTGGCCTGGTTGGCCGATTCGGCTTCCAGCTTGGCGGCTTCCAGTTCCCGGGTCCGGGTCTGCACCTGGATTTCCAGCTCGGCTTCGTGGGCTTCGGTCTGGGCCAGCATGTTGTTGAAGGCCTCGGCCAGATCGCTGATTTCGTCGTTGCCGGCGTAAACCGAGCGCCGGCTGTAATCCTGGTCCCGTTCGATCTGGCGCGCGGTTTCCGCCAGCCGCAGGATCGGCCGCAAAAACGAGCGTTGCAGGCGCTGCACGTATAAGCCGACCACGCTCAAGGCGATCAGAATAATGCCGGCGTTGAGTAGCGCATTGAACAACAAGGTGTGGTAGCTCTGTTTCAGGCTGGCTTCCAGCGTGATATAGCCGACCACCTGCTGGTTCTTGTGCAGAATCGGTTGAGTGATCGAGCGGGTTTTGGCGATTTGCTCGGGCCACCAGCCGTGCCAGGCCGACGCCGGTTTGCGGTAGCTGACCAGGGTTTTGCCGGCGGTGTTCTGAATTTGGCCGGAAATGATGTCCGGATCGTGGGCCAGCGCGTCCAGAATTTCCTGTGCCGTCTGGGCATCGTCGAACAGCAGCGCGAAACTGCTGTTTTGGCCGATCATGCTGGCGGTAAGCTGCAATTTGTAGCCGATGGCCTGTTGTAACGCGCCGTATTCGCGCACCGTCAGCGACGCCGTGGCCACCATCAAACTTAGCATTACCATCAGGCGCAGGATATTGCCGAGTTTGCGGCTGATGGAGATACGCGGTTGAGTCGAGGCGGTCATTCTATTAGTTCGGCCATCCGAAGCAATTTGGAACTCAATGTTAAATGGGCGGATTTTACCGGCGCTAAATTTACCACCAATTTCAACTTATTATCGCGCAAGCTGAATTGCACCATGCCGCCGGCGGCGGCGAAGCCGTCGCTATCGCCGACCAGCAACACGTGTCCGGCCCGCGCTTGCTCGGCGACGTCCGTGGTCAATAAGCCGTTTTCGGCCAGGAACAAAATGCTGCAGCCGCCGATGCCGGCGTTGGCTTCGACAGCGACGTGCACCGGCGCGCCGTCTATGGTTTGCCCTTCCAAAACCGGTAGAAATTTGCGCAGCGGGCTGGCGCCGCGCAAACAGATGACGATGGGCCGCGGCTCCGGCCAGCGCGTCAATTCGGCGAAGTGGAACAGATAGGCGGTTTTCAGTTGAAATTCCCGGTCGCCGGCCGCGGATTCCGCCGCTGCGGCGGCCGCAGCGCTTAGCCAAACGCAGAGGCTGAGTAGCGTATATAGAAAAACGCGCATCGTGTCGCTCAAGCCTAAAAGCGCCAGGATATTTGCGCCAGATAGCCGCGTTGCACCTGGCTGGAAACCGGGATGTACAACGCGTCGTTGAATTCCGGACGCTGGCCGTCCAGCAGATTTTGCCCGACCAGCGACAGCTCCAGGTTCTTGGCCGGGTGCCAGCCCAGCCGCAGGTCCAGCGAAACGTAATCCGGAATCCGGGTTTGGTTGACGGTGATGCGGTCCACGTAACGCAGCCAGGCGTCCAGTTCGATATCGTCGGTTAAATCCAGCATCGAACGCAGCGACAAGCTGTGCTGCGGATTGACCGATTCCTCGGCCAACGGGTCCAGAAACCAGGGTTGCCGGTTGTCGGCTTCGTTGTCGAAGCGGATGCCGGTATAGGAAGCTTGCAGGCGCCAATCGTGGCTGACCCGGTAGTTGGCGGCCAGCTCCAGGCCGTAACTTTTCACGTGCCGGTAATTGCCGACGCTGAGGTCGAGAATCGGCAATGGAAAGCCCGGCGCCTGGGCATTGCCGGTAAAGCCGGCGACCTTGACGCCCTGGATCCGGTCGTAAACGTTGTAGAACAGGGTGCTGTCCAAGTCGAGCCGGTTGCTAATCTGCCAGCGCCAGCCCAGCTCGTAGGCCACCACGTTTTCGGTGCGCATGTCCTGGTTGGCGTCGGCCAGAAAAAACAACGATTGTTGGCCCGGAACCGGCAGAAACAGCCGGATGCTCTGCTGGGCGCGGTTGGGCAGCGCCACCGCCCGCGATACCCCGGCCCACAGCCGGTGGCGTTTGTGCGGGGTCCAGATTAGCCGGGCGTTGGGTTCGGTTTCCCAGCCGGTGTAAGTGAAGTGTTCGACGCGGTTGCCCAAGGTTAATTGCAGATTGTCCAGCAACTCGATGTTGTCCTGGGCGAACAGGCCGATGTTGTGTTGGGTAAACCGGTCCGGCTCGAAGCCCAGCGTCAGCGAGTTGTCGAAACGGTCGTCGATAATCTGGTAATTCAAGCCCCACATTAAACGGTGGTTGCCGAATAACGGCTGGCTGTGCTGGATGTCCAGATTGTAATGCGAGCGGCTCATGCGGTTGGTGGCCATCTGCCAGTCGGTCTGGGTGAAGGCCATGTTGACCCGCAATTCCCGCTCGCCGTCGAATTGGTGGGTCCAGTTGCCTTGCAGGCTGCCGGATACGCCGTCCTTGCCGAAGTCGTCCTGGCGCCAGTACGGCGGCGTGGCCGACGACACGCCGGTCAAAAAACCCTGCAGCCGGTAACGGGTGACGGTGGCTTCCAGCATTAACTGGTCGCGTTCGCTCAGTTGGCTGTCCAGGCGGAAGTTGGCGGACTCGGCATCGCCGGTATCGTGGGTGTTGTGCACGCCGGCCATATCGACGCTGGCGTCGCGCACCACGGCATTGACCGAACCGCGCAAGTAAGTCGACTCGGACAGCTTTTGCCCGTAACGGACGCCGCCGAAGCCGCGTTCCTCGGTGCCGCCGCCGGCCGTGAGCAGGCCGCCCTCGGTGTCGGCCGCCGAACGGGTGACGATGTTGATCGCGCCGTTCACCGCATTCGCGCCCCACAAACTGCCGCTGGGGCCGCGCAGCACTTCGATCCGCTCGATGTTTTGCAGCAGCGGAATGTGCTGGCCCCAATACACGCCGCTGATCAGCGGGTCGTAAATGCTGCGGCCGTCAACCATGACCTGCAGTTTGTTGGCGTAGAGGTCGTTGAAGCCGCGGGCGCTGACGCCCCAGTTCCAACTATTGACCCTGGCTACGGCCATGCCCGGCGCCATGCGCAACAATTCCGGCAGGCTGGTGGCGCCGGAACGGCGGATATCCTCGGCACTGATCACAAACGCCGCGGCCGGCGTGTCTTTGACGGTTTGCGCCTGGCGGGCCAGACCGGATACCTTCAGCTCGGTCAATTCGTCCCAACTCAAGGACAACAACTCGCTGGTGCTGTCCAGCGCATCGGCGTCATCGTCGGCGGCCATCGCCGGGGACGCCGATACCAGTGTCAGGCACAGGCCGGCGAGTTGGCGAATCAGGCGAGTTGAGGCCATGGTCTGGGATGAAGGCAAAAGTTGTCTTGCATTATAAGTGAGTCGCCGCCGCAGGCAACGCGACTATGGTATGAACTGCGCCGGACTATCCGCTCAAAACAGCGCCGAAATGGCCGCGCATTCGTCGGCATCAAGGGCAAATTCGAAGATCGCCAAATCCTCGCGCATATGTTGCTCGGAGCTGGTGCCGGTCAGCGGTACGACGCCGTGCTGGTGCAGATAGCGGAAAAATATTTGCGCCGGCGTCCGGCCGTGCGCGCCGGCGGCTGCGGTTACCGCCGGGTGCGCCAGCACGCGCGGGTTGGCGGTTAAGGTCCAGAAACTTTGGTAGACGATCTGCCGCTGCCGGCAGAAAGCGCGAATCGGTTTGTCGTAGCCGGTGTCGGCATAAAACCGGTTTTGAATCACGGCCGGTTTGACCGTGGCGGTTTGGTACAAATATTCGAACAACGCAAAATCGTAACAATTGCTGATACCCAACTGCCGCACCTGGCCGGCCGCGGCCAAGCTTTCCATGGCTTGCCAGACTTCCAGCAACTGCCCGCGGTCGGCCAGCGGCGAATGCAGCACCAGACCGTCCAGATAATCGGTTTGCAAATTGCTTAGCGAAACCGCGAACGACTGCGCGACCTGCTCCGCCAGCCCGGCGCGCGGGTCGTAAGGAATCCGTTGCGGATCGTGGCCGTTCAGCGGCGTGAATTTGGTCTGCAGGTAAAGCTCTGCGCGGGCAACGCCCGAATTGGCGCAAGCGGCGGCAATGCCGCGGCCGACGCCGGCTTCGTCGTAATGCTTGGGTTGGCAGGCCGTGTCGATGCCGCGAAACCCGGCGGCGACAGCTTGCTCGACTAGCGCGGCGGTACGTTCCTGTTTCCAGGCCGTGCCGTACAGGATGCCCGGCATGCGCACGCCGGCGGCGGAAACAACAAAAGCGTGGTCTGGCATGAGCGGCTCCCGAAAAAAGCTCGATCTTCGGCGATTGCCGCGGGGCCGTCAATTCTTGGCTTATTCGACGTCAAATCAGCCACCCTTTCCGTTTAAAAAACGCTACCAATTGCAATTCAAACCGGGCTGTCGATTCGGATATGATTACATCAGGGTTGAATGACAGTTTTTGGAAGCGATGAAATGGCGCAAACGACCCCAAGCTACCAATTAAGATAAATTTGAAACGACAAAAGAGATAAATAAGCCGCCATTCAAAATGTCAGGTGCGATTGGCTTGCATAATCGCATATTACGAAATCAACACTCCTCCGATTACGCTATTGCTAATCGGTTCGGGGCTTGGTTCAAGGCGGATTCATTGATGGATTTTGCTTGAGAAATAGGATAGGGTAAATTTATCTATATATTTGAAATTCAAATTAATTTATCAGTTTTTAATTTTTTAGCCAACCGGATGACGCAATGTTTTGCGTCATTTGGGAGTGCTAATTTTAGTTATGTTTCATCCCATCAGCCTTGCGCATTCTTGACGAAAAGATGATCGACGATTTCTTGTCCAATCCCAATGGTGTTTTTGGCGCCATCTTGCTTGCCTGTTTTGGTGCATGGCTCACCTATCGGACCGTTCATCGTGGGCGGCGTGCGGCCGCTTGTTCAGCCTTTCGGGCTGCTGTGTTGGCCGAGCTCGGTCCCATCTATCCAAATGCGTCGTCATGGCCTGCGAACATCGATTCCTTTCTTCGTTCCCGCTTCCCTGCGCTCCAAACCGCTGTTGAGACGTTTCGTCCGTTTGTTCCATGGTGGAAGCGCTGGCTCTTCGAGCGAGCCTGGTTTCGCTACCGCTGTGCCACGGGTCGAAAAATTGATGTTCAGTGCTATCACCACTACGTACCCATTGGTGATAACCCGAACTACAAAGCCAATTTTCAAGGAAATGTTTCGGCTCTTCTTTCATTTGCCGATGAAACATAACCCCGCGATCAATCGGACCAGCGTTAATAGCCGCGCAGACCGGTTAACTCCACGTTGTCCCTCACATGAATGACTTGATTCGGCTCGGAAAGCTCGAGGCTGCACGGCGGCAACTGGCGGTGGCGATCCGACTCATTTTTGAGAGCGGAGATCCAGTCGCAGCGCATACACTCGTCGGGGCCGCCTCGAATATCCTTACCGATCTTGTGGAGCAGCAGGTGTCCCACAAGTCCTGGGACAAGTTCGCGCAAGACGCCAACAACCCTGCGCCGAAGACGTACTTCAACATCATGCGCTAAGCACAGAACTTCCTGAAGCACGCCAAGGACGATGCGGATAAGACCTTGGAGCTAAACCCAATAGATACTGAGTCGTTGGCGTTCTTCGCCCTCATGAATCTCGGCGAGATACTAAGCCATAGAAATCTCGGGCAGCTCTCAATGGAGGAATCGGTGTTCCAGCTCTGGTACATCGCCTGCCACGCGCCAGAATTGGAAGGCGCAGATGATCCGTTCAAGAGTGCCTTGGAGGCGTTTGGAGATCTTCGCGGTCGTGCTCGTGCCGAACGGTTGTCTGCTGGTAAACGCGCGCTCGCGGAGAATGCTTGAGCCCGGTACGCACCGCGTACCTTCTGGCTTTTGCTACCATGAAGACTTTAATGGTACGCGATGCGTACCCTACATCTGATGTGCAATTAGCATTCGATCAAGCGCTACAGGCTCCGAACCGTACATACAGAAAGGAAGCCCAACAGTCCGCTTTTGGCCGGACGGCGCCACTCGGGGGAGGGACTGGAACCATGTAGCGATTTCGTCGAAACGTTCAATTCCCCGCCGATTACCAGCAAGTAGCCTCGATGGAATCGAGGATTCGAAGGCCAGCACCCTTAAAATTTGCCGAGACTAGTCTGATGATGGATTGGGCGACACCCTCGATTCCGCTAACGCTGCATCGAGGCTACGCAAGCCCGGTAGGGTACGCACCGCGTACCTTCTGACTTTTGCTCTCCATGATGGCTCGAATGGTACGCGGTGCGTACCCTACATCTATTATGCAATTAGCTTTTGATCGAGGGTTATAGGTTCCAAACCAGGCATACAGAAAGCAAGCCCAACAGGCAGCTTTTGGCCGCTCGCCGCCACTGGCGATTTTTAATCGGAATCCCCAATTTCCCGCCGATTACCGGCGCCACCCCGGCGAAGCTGCACGAAAACTGTGCGCCAGCCAGCGCGGTGCTGCTCCCGGTTTTTACATTTTCCCTTACGCCAAGTATGCTTTCCGCCGGAACGGTTATGGAGCACGCACAATGGGGCTGGGAAGTTTTGCCTATTTTCCCTCAATCGATTTACCCGCCATCGAAAGCCGGTTGGCGGAATGGCGCGCGGTTTTTCCGGAAATGGGGGTGCTGGCTTTGTTTCCGGAAGCCGAAAAGGCGCTGATTCCGGCATTGCAGGCCTTATGTAACGATTGCGGTCTGCCGCTGTGCGGCGCGATATTTCCGCAGTTGGTCTACGCTACCGATTTTCGCAGTCACGGCCTGTGCCTGCTGCGTTTCGACCGGATGCCCTACACCGCGCTGTTCGAGGTACCGCGGCAGGACGGGATCGGTGCGGCCGAGGCCGCCGACACCATTGCCGGCCATATCGGCCGCCATCTCGAAGACGATGTGCCGGCTACCTTGTTTTTAATGCTGGATGCGCTGCTGCCGAACATCGGTTCCCTGCTCGACGAGCTTTACCTGCGCCTGGCCAATCGCGTGCATTACGCCGGCGCCAATGCCGGCAGCGAGACTTTTCAAGCCATGCCCTGCTTGTTCGACAACCAGCGGATTATCGGCAGCGGCGTGTTGGCGATGTTGCTGAAGCCGCATTTCGGCGCGGTGTTGGAGCACGGCTACCGCAGCGAAGCCGAAACGTTGCCGGCCACTTCGACCGACCGCAACCGGATCATCCATATCGATTGGCGGCCGGCATTCGAGGTTTACCAGGAACTGGTACGAGCCAAGTTCGGCGTCGAGATTACCCGCGATAACTTTTACCAATACGCGGTGCATTTTCCGTTCGGCATTCTCCGCGCCAACCACACGACCTTGGTGCGGATTCCGGTCATGCTCGATGCGGACAACGCGCTGTACTGCATCGGCGAAGTGCCGCCCCATTCGATGTTGGCGCTATTGGACGCACCGCAAGTCGATTCGCCGGATACCTTGCAAACCCTGCACGGCGGATTGTCCAAACTCAGCGGCGATCCGGCCGGTCAAGAGTTGCTGCTGTTTTATTGCGCCGGCCGCCGCCAACATCTGGGTGCGGCCGCCGCCGGCGAAGAATTGGCGATTTTTCGGAATTTGAGCCAAGCATCCGCCATCGCCGGCGGTCTGGCGTTGGGCGAAATCGGCGATACCACGCTGTGGGGATACCCTTTGTTTCATAACGCGACCGTGGTTAGCGCCGCCTGGACGAATCCCGCATGAGGCACGACGACGTCATTCCGGTTTTGTACGAAATGGCGATGACAATCGGCGGCGAGATCAGTTTGCAGCCGCTGCTGACCCGCACCCTGCAACGCCTGCTGTATTTCACCTCGTTTCCGGCCGGTTTCATTTGCCTTGATTTGGTCCCGAGCGCAGCGGCCGGCGAGGCTTATCTGGACGCGGCGCTTTTGGCCGCGATCGGCGATTTTCAATTAATCAAACACATCGGCGACAGAATAACGCTACCCGCCGCCTTGGCGCTGGGTCCGGCGGCTCGGGAAGACGACCGGGCCGCGTTATTCTCCAGATTGCCGGTGAGTCCGGACCGCTACCGGGCGTTTCTGCGCTTGCCGATAACCGACATCGGCGTCGTGATTCTGATGGCACCGATCATGCCGGAAACCCATCTGCCGCTGACGCGGATGTTCGAGCCGATCATGGCACATTTGGCCAGGGCAATATTGCTGTGCCGGCATTACGATCAACATACCTCGCAACTGATAGCCGACAAACGCCAGGCCGACCAACGCGCCGATTTTCTGGCTTTGCACGACGGCTTGACCGGGCTGCCGAACCGGGCATTGCTGCTCGACCGCATTCAGCAAGCGATGGCGATGGCCAGCCACAACGGCCAATACGGCGCGCTGTTGACGCTGAACCTCGACCATTTCAAGCAACTCAACGACATTTACGGTTACGAGACCTGCGACAAGATTCTGGTCGAAACCGCGCGCCGGCTGGAGCATTGTGTGCGGGAGGGCGATACCGTGGCCCGCTTCGGCGGCGACGAATTTGTCTTGCTGCTGTGGCCGTTGTCGGTATCGAAGCAGGAAGCGGCGATTCAGGCCGAAGCCATCGCCCAAAAGGCGCAGCAGGCGCTGCTAACGCCTTACCAATGCGACTCGCGCGGTTTGCTGGCGACGTTCAGCATCGGCATCAGCCTGTTCCGGGCGCATGGCGACAGCCTGGAAAGCCTGCTGAAAAATGCCGAAACCTCGTTGTACCAGGCCAAAACCGCCGGCCGCAATACCATCCGCTTCTTCGATCCGGGGATACAAGCCGCGATGATGCAGCGGCTGGAATTGGAGGCCGACTTGCTGTCTGCAATACGCGGCAACCAACTCGAGCTTTATTACCAAGTCCAGGTCAACGACCGCGGGCTGGCCACCGGCGCCGAGGCTTTGATCCGCTGGCACCATCCGCGGCGCGGCATGGTTTCGCCGGCGGTATTCATCCCGTTGGCGGAAGAAAACGGGGCGATTATCGAAATGGGCGATTGGGTGCTGGCCGAGGCTTGCCGCCGGCTTGCAGCCTGGCAGTCCGATCCGCGGCTAGGTCGGCTGGAGGTGGCCGTCAACGTCAGTGCGATTCAGTTTCAACAACAGGACTTTACCGCCAAGGTCGGCGCGCTGTTGGCCGAATACCCGTCGGTGTCGCAACGCTTGAAACTGGAGCTGACCGAAAGCGTGCTGTTGAATCGGGCCGAGGATGCAATCGAAAAAATCCGTTTGCTAAAAAACCAGGGCATCCGCTTTTCGCTGGACGATTTCGGTACCGGTTATTCGTCGCTGGCCTACTTGAAGCGCTTGCCGCTGGACCAATTGAAAATCGACCAAAGTTTTGTCCGCGATATCGCCAGCGACCCGAGCGCCGCGGCGATCACCCAAACCATTATCGCGATGGCGCAGACATTAGGCTTGGAGGTCATCGCCGAAGGTGTGGAAACGCAGGAACAATTGGCGTTGCTGAGGAATTTCGGCTGCCGCCATTACCAGGGTTATCTGTTGAGCCGGCCGCTGTCGGTCGGCCAATTCCAGGCCTTGCTGGCCGGCGGCAACCCGCTGTTAGATGCGGCCGAGGCGGAATGACGCCAAACCGCAGCGCCGCGCCGGTTTGACCGGCGTCAAGCCCTGACAGTCGTGGGGTTCGGCTGCGGCCGGTAACGCCGCTTCGCTTGATACATGCGCAGGTCGGCAATCTCAAGCAAGGCATTGATATCGCCGCTATCGTCGGGAAACTGGGCGGAACCGATACTGGCGGACAGCGCATAGCCCCTGTTCTCGAACGAAAACGGCGCCGCGATGGCCGAATTGATCCGGGCGACGGCCGCGGCAATGCCGTCGCCGGAATCGACCGGATGCAAAATCACGCCGAATTCGTCGCCGCCCAAACGCGAAACGGTATCGGATATGCGGGACGATGTGCCCAACCGGTTGGAAAACTCCCGAATGATCGCATCGCCGATCCGGTGGCCGAACGAATCGTTGACTTGCTTCAGGCCGTCCATGTCGATCATCAGGATGCCTATCGTTTGCGCTTGGCGGCTCGACAGTAAAGCCCGGAGCCGGTCCATGAACAGAGACCGGTTGGTCAGTCCGGTCAAATCGTCGTGCGTCGCTTTATAAAACAGATCGTCGATATCGTATTTGGTCGCAAAAAACATCGCCGCCGCCACCTGTTCGGACAGCAGTTGCAGCAGGCCGATCTCGATTTCGCTAAATTTATGGGGCTGCACCGACACCGCCTTCAATACGCCGACGATGGTGCCTTTGTGGTTCAACGGCACTACCAACATCGAACGCAAACCGATTTTCCGGCAGGCCGCGATGTCGACGCGAGCGTCGGTTTCGGCATCGTCGCAAACCAAGGTCTTGCCGCCGGTAACCGCCAGGCCGGATAAGCTTTGCGCTATTTTCAACCGCAATCCCAAATGGGGAGCGGTAATGCCGGCGCAAGCCCGGTAGACCATGTCGCCATCCTCGGCCAATTCGATGGCGGCGCCTTCCGCACTCAACAACGCTAGCGTCCGCTGCGCGACCAGAGCCATCACGCCGCCCAAATCCAAGCCCAATTGCGCGATTTCGGTTTGCAGATTGATTACTTCCAACAATTTTTCCGGCGGTGGCAGCATGACGATAGCGTGCATAAGATGAGGAATTTTCGGCACAGCACAACTTTAGTGCCTCCAGCACGGAAGAGCAATATCAGAACGGGCCGTTGCCGGGGGCGTGGCGGCGTTAACCCGCCGCGTTTTTGATCGCGGGCATTCCGTTCCAGTTGGTTTACCTCGTATCTGGCGGTTTCCGGCGACAACTCCGAGCCCGTTTCGGTATAGTGCGGTTGAATTTTTTGCCGGATGACGACGATGAAAAAACTGTTGCTGACGCTGCTTGCGGTGCTGCTGATTATCGAGGAATGGCTGTGGGACTTTCTGTCCGCGTGCGGCCATTATCTGGCGCTGTGGTTGCGGCTGGAAAGCGTCGAGCGCTGGTTGAGCCGGACCTCGCCGCCGATGGCCTTGTTGGCGATTGCGGTGCCGATAATGATCGTCACGCCGATCAATTTGGCGGCGCTATCGCTATTGGTACACGGACTGCTGTTGCAAGGCATCTTGCTGGAACTGTTCGCCAAGTTACTGGGTACCTTGCTGGTGGCGCGGGTGTTCAGCCTGACCAAGCCGCAACTGCTGACTTTTACGCCGATTGCCTTTATCTACCATACCGTCAGCGGTTGGCTGCGTTGGGCGCATGGCAAAATCGCCGAGACCGCCATTTACCGCTTCGCCAAGCAACTGAAAGCGGACGTCAAAGCCAAAATCAAAGCCTGGTTGGCTTGATTGGCGACCGGATCGGGAGCGGGCTGTGGCATTGGAGTTTAGCCGGGCGGAAGCGGCCGACGCCGAGGCGTTGGCGCAATTGGTCAATTCGGCTTACCGCGGCGACGCCAGCCGCTTGGGCTGGACCACCGAAGCCGACTTGCTCGACGGCCGCCGAATCGACGCCGCCGGGATTCTCGATTTGCTGGCCGAATCCGATTCGCTGATTTTGGCCTGTAAACGGCAAAACCGACTTTTGGGATCGGTGCATTTGCGCCATGCCGCGGGGCAGGTGCATATCGGCATGTTGGCGGTCAGTCCGGCGCATCAGGGCCAGGGTATCGGCAAACAACTTTTGCAGCAGGCCGAGCAATGGGCGGCACGAACCTGGCCGGTCAGGATTTTTGTCATGGCCGTGATTCCGCAGCGGCGGGAATTGATCGAGTTTTACCAGCGCCGCGGTTATCGCCGTACCGGCCGTATCGAACCCTTCCCCGAGAACCCGGCACTATGGACGCCCAAAGTCGGCGGCTTGTGTCTGGAACTGCTGGAAAAGCCGGTGCAGCAGGCTCAGACGTCGCTTAACTCCGGCGATTATTAACCCGGCCCTTAAATAGCGTTCGCCTTTATGCCCTTGAGGGTGCTGAGCCTGTTGAAGGGTATGCTGCAAAAGGGCTTCGACGCGCTCAGCCCGAACGGAATACCAGTGATTAAACGGGCCGGGTTAGTAAACCAAATGCGCTGGGCGGCGCCGCTTCAATCGGCGGCGGCCGCCACGGCTTGAGCGACCAATTTCCCTTGCAAGCGAGCGCCGGAGGCATTGTCCGCCACCCGGCCGGCGTAGCTGAGCAGCGGCAGATTGCCGAACAGCTTGTCGCCGTCCCGGCGCATCGTGGCTTTGGCGGCTTCGTAGTCTTGCTGCCAGCGCGGCGCGAATTCGTTGGCGTCCTGGTTGGCGCCGGCGCCGCCGGCCAGAAACAATTCGCGGGCGGCCGTAGCGGGATTGACGAAGGCAAGCAACTGCGCATCCTGCAAGCGTTGTTTCTCGGCGCCGCGCTGCCAATCCAGCGGGCTCAGCGATTGTTTGTTGCAGGCGTCTTTCATCCGCGTCAGCAAATTCGCCGAACTGGCGGCAAGGAACAGGCTGCCGCCGGCGCACTCGGCGCCGAGGTCCGGATTTTTCAGGTATTGGGCATAGGCCGGGCTGGCTTGCGGCTGGCCGGGATTGGCAACGACGACGCCGACCGCGCCGGCCGGATCGTCGGGGCTGAAATCCCACACCACGCCGATGCCGGCCGGCTCCGGGCCGGGCGGGTTGGCCGACGGGCCGGCCGCGGCCAGTTTGCGCCAATCGTCGCCGGTAAGGTCCGGCGGCAACGCCAGACTGGCGGCGAAGCCGGCGAAAGCGTCGTGCGGCATGCTGGCGACTACGCCGTCGAACAAACGTGGGTGCAATTGGCGCTGCCAGCTTGCTGCCGGCAAGTTTAACCAGCCGGGTTCGGCGCCATTCAGCGCAAAATCCCAGCGGATTGGGTAGCTTTCCGCGCCGGCCATTACCGGCAGCAGATGGGCGACGAAGGCCTCGCTGCGCATTACCAGACTGAGCGGCGCATCGCCGCCGCTGGTTTCCGGCGCGATGTTGTCCAATACGTTCAGTAAGGCTTCCAGGCTTTGCGCCAGATAAATTCGGCCGTCGTATTCGGTGACGAACAGTTTTTGCAGGCCGATGCGGGCTTCCAGAATCGGTTCCGGCAATTTGCCGACCCGGTAGCCGCTGCTGGCCAGCACGCCGGCCAGCGCCGGCATGGCCTGGTCGGCAAAGCGGCTGGCGCTGCGGCTATAACCGATCACCCAACCCTGGCTGCCGTGGGCCATGTCGTAATGCAGCTCGGCGTTGGCGCCGACCGCGTCGCGCAGCACCTGCAGCAGGAAGTCGCCTTGTATGCCTTGCAGATTGAGCTGTTCGGCTTTGACGTGCAGGCTTTGCAGCAGGCCGAAGAACAGCCCTTTGACGAAGCGGTTATCGACCAGGCGTTGCACTTCGGCTTGCTGGTCCCACCACTGTAAAAACGCCTCGCCCTGGTTGAAGTACAGCGTAAACGCCACCGGGTGCTTGCGTACATACCAGGCGGCGCGTTTCGGACAGTTGGCCGGGCGCTTCACGGAAACATCGACTGCCGTAGCCGAACCGGTGTCGCCGCCTACCAGCGCCGGGCAGCGTTCGTCGCCGGCCGGAACCTCGTCGTTGCTGCCGACCAGCGAATTGGCGGCGTCCAGATCCTGATTGGCCGAGTCGCGCAATTTCACGGTCAATTCCAGCAGCGGCAGATCGGCGCGGACCAACTTGGCCAACGGTTGCCGGGCCACTTCCCGGTAGATCGCCACGCCGGCGCCGGCAGCCAAGACTATGCCGGCGGCGATGGCGGTCAGGCGTTTTGCGGGCGTAAGCGGTTCCATTCGAACACTCCAAGGAAATAGGGATTTTCCGGGCGGGGAATCCAGACCGGGTCGGGCGAGTTCAGCAATTCGGCGACGCGCACCACCCGTACCTGGCCCTCGCTGCCTTGGGCACCGTTATGGTAAACGGCCAGGCTTTCGGCGCGGCCGGCGGCGAACAGCATCAAATGATAGGGCTCGTCGTTGAGCAACGGCTTTTGGTAAACCAGCAAATCGCCGCTTTGCGCCGCCGCCAGATCGCGCGATTTCAAACGAAAGTTATAGCCGATCAGGGTTTCGGCGTCGGCAAAATGGCCGTAACGCGGCAAGCCGTTACTTACCCCCGTCTGCCAGAGCTGCGGATAATTCGGCAAGGTTTTCCGGGCCTGCTCCGACACGGCCGGCAAATTCAATTTGGCCGGGATGCCGAGCTTGGCAGTGCGGGCCGCATCGCGCGGTTCCAGCGCGGTGCGGTAAGCGAAGCGGACCAGGCCGGCGCAGTCGCGTTGTTTCGGTTCCCACAACGGGCTGGGTTTGCGGGCCTGTAGCAGCGCGACGTTGGTGACGGCTTCCCGCAGCGCTTCGGCATCCGGTGCCGGCAAATAGCTCAAATCCTCGCCGCTGTCTTCGCCTTCGCGCTTGGGTTCCTGTTTGATGTACTCCCTGATTTCGGCCGGCATGTCGCGCTCCGCGTCCTGCCCCGGCACGTAAATTTTCGCCGGTTGCCGGTTGCCCTGGATCGCGACGTAAGCCAGGGTTTGGGTCTCGCCGGGCCGAGCCAAAGGTTTTTGCACCCGGCGCCGGCTTTCGCTCGGCAGGCCTTCGTCGAGAATGATGTCCAGGTTGGCTAGCGTGTGTTGCACCGCACCGCCCGGCCAATAATTGGTATCGATGCGGAACACGCCGACCGGCGGCGCCGGATGCACGTATAAATAAGGCCCGTAGCCGGCTTGGTCGAAATTGTCGCCGTTCGAATTCAAAAAGAAAATGCCGCCGCTGCTGGAGTTGGTATCGGCCCAATAGACGTGGCTTTTGTCCGGTTCGTAGATGTGCAGGTCGGTATAGACGCCGTCGCTGTCGCTGGTCAGGATCACTTTCAAGGGTATCGGCGAAATCACCGCGTCCACCGTCGCCGAGGCTTTGGCAACGCCGGCGGCATTGGCGCATTCGGCAATCACGCTGTTTTTGCCCTTCGCGGCCGGGAAGGCGCGGCTGAAGCTGCCGTTGGCATTGCGGACGTAATACCGCACGCCGTTGATATTCACCACGACCGGATCGGCTGCCGGGTCGGAACAGGTGCCGGCGACGGTGATTTGTAAGCCGCTGGTCCAACCGCCGGCTGGCTTACTCAGCGCGATGGTCGGCGCTTCGGCCGGGCTGGTGCTGAACGGCGTTTGCTGGCCGCGCCGGGCCAGAATATCGGGATCGTCGCTGGGCGCGGCGGGACAGTGAGCCGATACCGCCAGCCAGGCCAGGGATAACCCGGACAGCCGGTATCGGTTGAGCAAGCTAAATTTCCGCATCCAGGCCTCCACAGCAACGGCATCTCATTCGGTGCTGGAAATGTAGCAATCAAATCCGCTAACGGCAAATCTGAGCCAGGTTGTTTGACTTTACCGGCGTTTGACTTTACCGGCTTCCTTAATTTTATGCTAGCGTTGTGGCGGTAAAAAGATATTGCGCTTTTTGTTCAATACCAATGACCCTGAGCCGAAAGTTAAGATTTAATTTGCGGTGCCAGCAAATGATAAATAAGCTGAGATTCAAATCTGATAGCGCTCGGTTAATTGTGGGCTTAATAGGATGTGCCGACGTTAGCAGGCGCATCGTTCGTGTATCAAACAAGGCATGACAGAATACCGACGTTTTTACATACCAAATGCTATGTGGTTTTTTACCGTGAATCTTGCCGAACGGAACAACAATCACCTGCTGATTGATAATATTGATGAATTAAAAAAGCTTTTCGACATGTTAAACAACGCAAGCCCCTTCATATCGAGGCCGTCGTTATTATGCCGGACCATTTGCATTGTATTTGGACATTGCCGCCCAACGACGGCGATTTCTCTGTAATATGGAATATGTTGAAAGGAAGATTTTCTAGAGCGATTGATCGCGGCGAAAGAATTTCAAAAAGCCGTCAAAAACGCCGTGAGCGTGGGATCTGGAAACGGCGTTTTGGGCGCATTTGATTCAAGACCAAGACGATTAAAATCGCCATGTCGATTATATTCATTGGAATCCGGTAAAGCATGGTTATGTTGAACATGTAATTTACCGGATGTATTAAAGTTTTCACCGTGATGTGAAACAAGGCGTTTATGAAAAAAAATTGGAGGAATAATTCAAATAATGAGATTGACGGTATCGAGTGACACGACCGATGCGCCTCCTAACGTCGGCACATCCTATTTGCGCAACTTATCGGGTTTGCATGTATAATCTAGAAGCGGAATTAATTTAAAATGGAAAAGCCAACACTTACCCAAATTGAGAATGCCTTTTTGCCTGCCAAGGAAATAGCCGACTCTGAAAGGTTTGCGGGACGGAAAGACGCAATATCAGATGCTTTTTATGCATTAATTGCCGAAGGGACAAATATAGCTGTTGTAGGAAATAGAGGTATAGGAAAAACATCCTTAGCTCGTCAGATAACAAACATTAGTTCGGGAGATAATTCTATTCTCGAGAAGCTCGGCATTTCAAATGATGGGATTCTTGATTATCTATCCATTTACTTGGCTTGCGGAAATCAAGTTAGTTCAACTGAGGAGCTTCTAGAAAGGTTGCTGACGTCATCAACCTGTCTGGTTGATTGGATATACGATGTTCCAAATGCCAAGAAAGTTATGATGAGTTATTCGCCTAAGTTTACCGCAAAAGTATTTGGCGTAGGCGTTGAGCTAAGCGGATCTAAAGCTTCAGAAGCAACAATGGCACCGGTGCTAAAAGACCATCCGGTCGATGTCGTTTTTTCAAATGTGGTAGATGCAATTGTAAAAGAGGGTGTGGCTAAGAATGGAATACTAATAATAATAGATGAATTTGATCAAATATCCAACCCATCGGGTTTTGCATCTTTCCTAAAAGCGCTTGCTACAAATTCACCTAAAGTAAAATTCTGTATCGTTGGTGTTGCAAAAGACATTCAGATGCTTATGAAAGAGCACGAGTCGAGCGATCGATTATTTTCTGGCAGTATAATTACTATGGAGCCAATGGCAAATGATGAGCTTGAAAATATTATTGATAATGCAGAAAAATTCATTGATAACTATATAACTTTTCATCAAGCCGCTAGAGACAAAATCATACAATTGGCTAATGGACATCCTTATATGGTCCATATGATAGGAAAATTTTCACTTAGAGCTGCATATCAGGAAGGTAAGTCAGTTATAACAGAAGAAAATATAATTCAGACTTTAGCAAATATAGCGGAAAGAAAGGCAGACCCCGTTTTAGAAGGAAAATATCGAAAAGCCGTTGCATCTTCACCACAAAGAGAAATAGTTCTACGAGCATTGGCCAAAGTGCAGGATTCGCATAATGAAGTTTGGACTACGAATGCATATAAGATAGCCCTGGATGATGGAGTGGATAATTCAAGTCAGTACGTCGGACAACTTGTTTCCGAGGAGTACGGTGCTGAAATCGAAAAGCTTCGGGAGCGTTACTATCGATTTAAGGATTCACTATTTCATGCATATGTGTTGGCTCGACCTAAAATGTATCAACAGAAAAGCTAATCGTTAAGGACGGCTTTTGGATTTTTTGTGGCCCACCCACTACTTTTTGAACCTCCCAACGTGGCCGATTGCAACGGTTTCACTGATTTTATAAAACTCGATGCCGCCCGCTGAAAATCTAGCTGCAAAAAAACGTGAGATATTACTGAATTCGGGCGGATATGGCTGAAGCAAGTAAAAGGCGGTTGGTTAGGTAAATCCAACCGCTTGTGCCGGTTGTCGGATGTTTCAGGCTCCGGTCTCGGTTTCCTTGTCCTCGTCGGAGGTCATTTCGGAAATTTCCTTCAGGCGGGCGACGGCTTTGAAGTTGACGCTGCCTTCGGGATACTGGCCTTCGGCGTTCATCGTGCCGGCTTCCTGGCCGGTCAGCAGGCTGAGGGCTTCGTCGACGTTGGAGACCGCGTAGATGGCAAATTCGCCGCGCTCGACCGCGTCCACCACTTCCCGTTTCAACATCAGGTTGCGCTTGTTCGAGGTCGGAATGATCACCGCTTGCCCGCCGGTCAGGCCGCGCGCTGCGCATAATTCGAAGAAGCCTTCGATTTTTTCGTTGACGCCGCCGATGGCTTGCACCTCGCCGTACTGGTTGATCGAGCCGGTCATCGCGAAGCCTTGGTTGATCGGGGTGCGGGTCAGCGCCGAGATCAGGCAACACAATTCGGCTAGCGAGGCGCTGTCGCCGTCGATGTGGCCGTAGGACTGTTCCATCGCGATGCTGGCCGAGATTGCCAACGGAAATTGCTGGGCGTAGCAGTGGCCGAGGTAGCCGGTCAGAATCATCACGCCTTTGGAATGGATGGGCTGGCCGAGTTCCACTTCGCGTTCGATATCGACGATGCCGCGCGAGCCGGGATGCACGGTGGCGGTGATCCGGGCCGGTGCGCCGAAGCTGCTGCCGCCGATATCCATCACGGTCAGACCGTTGACCTTGCCGATGGCTTCGCCCTCGGTGTCGATCAGGATCGTGCCGTCCAGCATTTCTTCCAGGATGGCTTCGGCAATGCGGCCGTTGCGTTGTTCGCGGGCGGCCAAGGCCAATTCGATTTCGGCTTTGCCGATCTCGCTGGCGCCGGTCTGGCTGCTCAATAGGTTGGCTTCGGCGATGATTTCCAGGCAGTTGTTGACGTGGGCCGACAGCCGCTGCTGGTTTTCCGCCAGGCGGCAACTGTGTTCGATTAGGCGGACCAAGGCCAGGTCGGTCAAGGGTTTGGCGCCGGCGTCGCGGGCCTGTTGTTTCATGACCTGCACGAACTGGCCGATGCTGTCCGGCGTGCGTTTGATGTGGTCGTCGAAATCGGCTAACACGCGGAACATCTCGTTGAATTCGCTATCCAGCTCTTCCAGCAGGTAGTAGATGTCGCGGGTGCCGACCAGGATTACTTTGACGTTGAGCGGAATGACTTCCGGTTTCAAGGTGATGGTGTTGATGCCCAGTTCCGAATACGGCGATTCGATTTCAATTTTGCCGGCTTTCAGCGCCCGCTTCAGGCCCTCCCAAACAAAGGGGTAGGTCAATACTTTTTCGGCGTCGAGGATCAGGTAGCCGCCGTTGGCGCGGTGCAGCGAGCCGGGGCAGATGCGGCGGTAGTTGGTGATCAGCGTGCCTTGGTCGCTGACGTATTCGATGCGGCCGAACAGGTTTTGGTAAATCGGGTGCGGCTCGTAAATCACCGGGGCGCCGGCGGCGTCGTGCTTGCAGTCCACCAAAATGTTGGGCAGATACTGTTCGATCAGCATCTGGCGTTTGGCGATGATTTCCCGGTTTTCCGGGTTGCGGCTCGGCATCAAGAAGTCGCTGATGGTGTTGCTCAGGTTTTTCTCGATTTCCGCCAGGTAGGTAATCACGTCGTCGACGTTTTGGTACTTGTCGGTCAATTCGGCCAGCAACGGTTCCAGCGCCAGTTTGATGGTGTCGCTATCCAGTTGCCGGATTTCCTCGGCCAGCGTGCGTCGCCACTGCGGCAGTTCCAGCAGTACGTCGCCTAGATACTCTTCCAGTTCTTCGGTGTGTTGGTGGAAGGCGTCGCGCTCGGCTTCCGGCAGTAGCGTGAATTGCTCCTCGTCCAGCGCCTTGTTGTTGCGGATCGGCAGGAAGGTGATCGAGTCGTTGTCGCGGTACAAGGCCACGCCCATGGCCCGGGCTTTGCTGTCGACCAAATCGATAGCCGCGTTGTAACGCTGATTGAAGCGGCGTTCGATCGCGGTTTTCTTTTGCTGGTAGCTGGGGCTTTCGAAGGCGGCCGGAAAGGTGGCCAGCACGTTGTCGATCAGTTTTTCGACGTCTTTGGCAAAGCTGTGGCCTTCGCCGGACGGCAATTCGACGGCAACCGGCTCGCGCGGGTTTTCGAAGTTTTCGACGTAAGCGTAGGACAGCGGCGATTCCTGTTGTTCGGCGTAGCCGGTCAAATAATGGCTGACCATCGACAGCCGGCCGGTGCCCGGATCGCCCATGACGAAGATGTTGTAGCCGGGGGCTTTCATCGCAATACCGAATGCCAGCGCCGACTGGGCGCGGTTCTGGCCGAGGATGCCGTTGTAGCGGGAACCGGCGTCGGCGGCAGGCAGGTCGATCGTCAGCTTCAGCGCTGCGGCCGGTAGTTTCAAGTGGTCTAGCATGGCGCTCAGGAACGGTCCGGTACCGACAGCATGTGGCGCATGCGTTCGGCCTTGGTTTTCAGGTAGTCGAGGTTGTCGCGGTGGATGCGGGTTTCGATGGCAATCCGGTTATGGACTTGCACGCCGAGTTTGGTCAACTCGTCGATTTTTTGCGGGTTGTTGGTGATCAATTCGATTGAATGCACCTTCAGGTTGTCCAGAATCAGCGCGGCGATGTCGTATTGGCGTTCGTCGGCCAAATGGCCGAGTTTGATGTTGGCATCGACGGTATCCAGGCCTTGGTCCTGCAGGTTGTAGGCTTGCAGTTTCTTCAGCAGGCCGATGCCGCGACCTTCCTGGCGCAGGTAGATCAATACGCCGTAACCGGCGGTATTGATCATGTCCAGCGCCATGTCCAACTGCTCGCCGCAGTCGCAGCGGCGCGAGCCGAGCACGTCGCCGGTGAAGCATTCGGAATGGATGCGGACCGGCACGTCGTCCTTGCCGGCCACGTCGCCTTTGACGAAGGCCACGTGTTCTTTGTCGTCCAGACTGTTGCTGTAGTAATGCAGGATGAATTCGCCGTGTTTGGTCGGAATCCGGGTTTGAACTTTGTCTTCTACGGTTGCTTTCACTGAGCTGGAAATCCTTGAAATGCGCGGGTTACGCGGCTAAGCCTTTTGCGATCGCCTCTCCGGAAGCGATGGCAAAAGGCTCCAGCCCGCGATGTTTGGCTTTACGGCGGTATTGGGTCTTGTCGGCGTAGGTTTGAGCTTTGTTGAATTGGCGGGCGAATTTAGCGACCGGATTGTGCTTGGGTTTGTCCGGCAAGCCCTGGCCGGGGTTTTGTTTTCTCATGCTTTTTTCTCTCTAAGCTATTAAAATAACGTTTTATTTGAACATAGATTGCCTGTGAAATTCCAGAAAGACTTTGACGTAATCGTGGTCGGCGGTGGTCATGCCGGTACCGAAGCGGCGTTGGCGGCGGCGCGTACCGGCGCGCAAACCCTGTTGCTGAGCCAAAACATCGAGACGTTGGGGCAAATGAGCTGCAATCCGGCCATCGGCGGCATCGGCAAGGGCCATCTGGTCAAAGAGGTCGATGCGCTGGGCGGCATCATGGCCAAGGCTATCGATTTGGGCGGTATCCAGTTTCGCATCTTGAACGCCAGCAAAGGCCCGGCGGTGCGGGCGACCCGGGCGCAAGCGGATCGCCAGCTTTACAAACAAGCCGTACGCAGTGCGTTGGAAAATCAGCCCAATCTGGCCCTGTTCCAGCAAACCGTGTCCGATCTGATCGTGCAAGGCGACCGCGTCACCGGCGTCAAAACCCAGATGGGTTTGGAGTTTAACGCCAAGGCGGTGGTATTGACCGCCGGCACTTTTTTGGCTGGCCGTATCCATATCGGTCTGGAAAACTACAGCGGCGGCCGCGCCGGCGATGCGGCATCGATTGCGCTGGCCGAGCGCTTGCGCGAGCTGCCGTTCCGCGTCGGCCGGCTGAAAACCGGCACCCCGGCCCGGATCGACGGCCGCACCATCGACTACAGCAAATTGCAGGAACAGCACGGCGATACGCCGCTGCCGGTATTCTCGTTCATGGGCAGCCGCGAGCAGCATCCGCGCCAGGTTTGCTGTCACATTACCCGCACCAACGAACAAACCCACGACATCATTCGTTCCGGTCTGGACCGGTCGCCGATGTATTCCGGCATCATCGAAGGCGTCGGCCCGCGCTACTGCCCGTCGATTGAGGACAAAGTGGTCCGCTTTGCCGAGCGCGATTCTCACCAGATTTTCGTCGAGCCGGAAGGCTTAAACACCAACGAAGTCTATCCCAACGGCATCTCGACCAGTTTGCCGTTCGATATTCAGTATCGCTTCATTCGCACGATGCTGGGTTTCGAGAACGCCGAAATCGTTCGCCCCGGTTATGCCATCGAATACGATTTTTTCGATCCGCGCGATTTAAAAACCTCGCTGGAAACCAAGCACATGAATGGGCTGTTCTTCGCCGGCCAGATCAATGGCACCACAGGCTACGAAGAAGCCGCCGCGCAAGGTTTGATCGCCGGGCTGAACGCCGCGCGCTTGGCAAAAGGCCTGGAAAGCTGGTGCCCCGGCCGCGAGGAAGCTTACATCGGCGTGATGATCGACGACTTGATCACCCGCGGTACATCCGAGCCTTATCGCATGTTCACCAGCCGCGCCGAATACCGCTTGCAATTGCGCGAGGACAACGCCGATCTGCGCTTGACCGAACAAGGCCGCGAATTGGGTTTGGTCGACGACGAGCGTTGGCGCCGGTTCGAGGAAAAGCGCGAAGCCATCGCCAATCTGCAAGGCAAGCTTGCCAAAAAGTGGATCAGAGCCGAATCCGACGAAGCGGCGTTGGCGGAGCAGTACTGGGGCAAAAAATTGGTCAAAGAAGCGAGTTTGATGGACATGCTGCGCCGGCCGGAGGTCGATATCGAAAATCTGTTAACCTTCACCGACGAAACCGAAATAGACGAGCAAGTCGCCGAGCAGGTGGCGATTCAGGCCAAATACGCCGGTTACATCGACCGTCAGCAAACCGAGATTAGCCGTACCCAGCGCTACGAGCATCTGAAATTGCCGGAGAACGTCGATTACAGTCTGGTGTCCGGCCTGTCCAACGAAGTCAGCGAAAAATTGAAAAAACAGCGTCCGGAAACTTTGGGTCAGGCTTCGCGCATTCCCGGCATAACGCCGGCGGCGATTTCCTTGCTGTTGGTGCATCTGAAAAAGAAAAGCGCCTGATGGACGCCTGCCGAGAAAAGTTACGGCAAGGCCTTGCCGCCTTGGGCTTGTCGCTCGAGGATGGCCAGATCGAAGCATTGCTGCGCTTCGTGGCGCTGATGGGCAAATGGAACAAGGCCTACAACCTGACAGCAGTGCGCGAGCCGCTGGATATGGTGGGTTTGCACATTTTGGACAGTCTGGCGGTTCTGCCGCATATCAAACCGGAATTGATCGCCGATATCGGTACCGGTGCCGGTCTGCCCGGTATTCCGTTGGCGATTTGCCGGCCCGATTGCCGTTTCGTGCTGGTCGATTCCAATTCCAAGAAAACCCGCTTCGTGCAGCAAGCCGTGCTGGAGCTGAAATTGACAAACGTCGACGTGGTGCACAGCCGGGTCGAGCAATTCAAACCGAGCCGATTGTTCGACACGGTGTTGATGCGTGCTTTCGCCTCAATGCCGGACATCGTTAAAATGACCGGCCATTTGTTGGCCGAGGACGGCGTGTTGCTGGCGATGAAGGGGCAGCAGCCGGTCGACGAACTGGCCGGAATCGGCGCCGAATACCAAGTGGTTCCGCTGGCGGTGCCTGGCATAGACGCCGAGCGTTGTCTGATTCGCATAGAGAGACTCAAGCATGGCTAAGATAATCGCGATCACCAATCAGAAGGGCGGCGTCGGCAAGACCACGACCAGCGTCAATCTGGCCGCCGCGCTGGCAGCGACCAAGCGCAAAATCCTGCTGATCGATCTCGATCCGCAAGGCAATGCGGCGATGGGTTGCGGCGTCAACAAGGACGAGCTCGAATATTCCAGTTGCGAATTGTTGCTGGAAGAGGTGCCGGTCTCTGGCATCATCGTCAAAAACAAGGCCTTGGGTTTCGATTTGATTCCGGGTAATGCCGATCTGACCGCCGCCGAAGTGCAATTGATGGCGGCGCAACACCGCGAGCGGCGTCTGGCCGATGCGTTGTTGCCGGTCAAGGACCAGTACGATTACATTTTGATCGACTGTCCGCCGTCGTTGAACATGTTGACCTTGAACGCCATGGTCGCGGCGCACAGCGTTCTGATTCCGATGCAATGCGAATATTATTCGCTGGAAGGCTTGTCGTCGTTGATGTCGACCTTGCGCAACATCCGCGATACCGTGAATCCGGGGTTGCACCTGGAAGGCATACTCCGGACCATGGTCGACAGCCGCAGCCGCTTGGGCAAGGACGTGTCGGACCAATTGATCGAATATTTCGGCGATAAGGTATTCCGTACCACGATCCCGAGAAATATCCGGCTGGCCGAAGCGCCCAGCCACGGCGTGCCGGTATTGGCTTACGACAAGGCTTCGCGCGGTGCGGTCGCCTACATCGCGCTGGCCGGCGAACTGATCCGCAAACATAAAGCAGCAGCCAAATGATGAATCCGAAAAAACGCGGTTTGGGCCGAGGCTTGAGCGAATTGCTCGGCGACGTTTCGGCGCCGGCTCCGGAAAAGACCCACGATACGCAAAAGCTGCCGATCGAATTTCTGCAACGCGGCAAATACCAGCCGCGCAAGGATATGGATCCCGACAAGCTGAAAGAGTTGTCCGATTCGATTGCGGCGCAGGGTATCATTCAACCCATCGTCGTGCGCAAAGTCGCCGGCGAAAAATACGAAATCATCGCCGGCGAACGCCGCTGGCGCGCCGCGCAGTTGGCGGAGCTGGCCGAAGTGCCGGTGTTGGTCAAGGATATCGACGACCGCTCGGTGATGGCGATCGCCTTGATCGAAAACATCCAGCGCGAGGATTTGAATGCGTTGGAAGAGGCCGAAGCTTTGCACCGGTTGCAGGACGAGTTCGAGTTGACCCATCAGCAAATCGCCGAAGCGGTGGGTAAGTCGCGGACTACGGTAACCAACTTGCTGCGTTTGCTCGAGTTGGCCGGCGAGGTGAAAACCATGCTCGGCAAAGGGCTGCTGGAAATGGGGCATGCTCGCGCCTTGCTCGGTTTGGACGAGGCGAAACAGGTCGAAATTGCGCACAAGGCTGTCAAGCAAAACCTGAGCGTTCGCGCCGTCGAGAAGCTGGTGCGCGATATGCACGAGGACAAGCCGGCGGCTCCGGTAAAACGGATCGATCCCGATACCTTGCGCCTTCAGCGCGAGTTGTCCGAGCGCACCGGCGCCAAGGTCGAGATCAACCACCAGGCCGGCGGCAAGGGTAAGTTGATCATCAACTACACCAGTCTGGAAGAGCTGGAAGGCATTATCGGCAAAATCCACTGATACGGCGGATTGTTGCAAGCCCGTGTCGGTTTGTCGCATCTGCTACACGGTTTTCTCGGCAAACCTTAGAAAAACTGTTGATTTGTCCCTTGGCATGCCGATTGCTTTTATTGTCGGGGCATTGTCGGACAGTCCTGTCCGGGTTTTGAATTCTTGATTGCGCTTCAAAGCCTTAGCTTCGGCTCGGCCCGAGCTGAATGGCGGCCTTACCTTGCGTAAACGGCGGTGGCTGGATATAATCGCCGCGCTTAACGGTCAAGGAGATATTTATGGCAGTCGAAAATTCGTTTTCAACTGTCAGACGGGTATTGTATGCGCAGGTCCTGATGGCTACGGTAGTGGCGTCGGGATTTTTATTGATGGGCGGCTGGAAATCCGCAATGTCGCCGCTGATCGGCGGTGGCGTGGCCTTGATTCCCAATCTTTATTTTGCATACAAAGTCTATCTCGCCCGGTATCGGGATGCGTCTGGCATCCTCAAGGCGTTTTATGCCGGTGAGACGGTCAAGCTGTTGCTGACAGCGGCCTTGTTCGCGATGGTATTGCAAATCCCTTGGATTAATTTTTTAACGCTGTTGGTGGGTTATATCGCAGTGTTGTCGGTTTTTTGGTTCGCGCTTTTTTATTGGCGCGGTTAGTTTTGAATTGAGAGGCAAAATGGCTAGTGAAGGCGGCGCAACCGGTTATATAGTCCATCACTTAACTCCGTTATCGGTCGGTGAAGGATTTTGGACATTGCATCTGGATACCTTGTTTTTTTCCGTATTTTTGGGCGGATTGTTCATTTTGTTTTTTAAGTCGGTTGCCGAGCGGGCAACCTCCGGCGTGCCGGGACTGGCGCAAAATATTGCCGAAATGCTGGTCGAATTCGTCGATACGCAGGTCAAGGACAGTTTTCACGGCCGTAGCGCGTTGATCGCGCCGTTGGCGCTGACCATCTTCTGCTGGGTATTTCTGTGGAATGCGATGGATATGCTGCCGGTAGATTTGTTGCCGATGATCGGTAGCCTGATGGGCATGGAATACATGCGCGTGGTGCCGAGTACCGATTTGAACGGCACCTTCGCGCTGTCCATCAGCGTGTTTTTCCTAATTTTCTTTTACAGCATCAAAGTCAAGGGCTTGGCCGGTTTTGCCCACGAAATGACTTGCACCCCGTTCGGCCCGAAAATGATGCCGTTCAACCTGCTGCTGAAAACCGTCGAGGAATTGGCTAAACCGATCTCTTTGGGTCTGCGGCTATTCGGCAACCTTTACGCCGGCGAGCTGGTGTTCATCCTGATCGCATTATTGCCGCCGATCGTGCAGCCTTTGCTGGGCTTCCCGTGGGCCGTATTCCACATTCTGGTCATTACTTTGCAGGCTTTCATATTCATGGTTTTGACCATCGTTTACCTGAGTCTGGCCTGCGAAGACCACTAACCGTTTTATTTTTTACATTCATATCAATCTTTAGGAGACATTATGGAACTCGCATCATTAATCGCCAACGTTCAAGGCTTCACCGTTATTGCCGTCGGTATCATTTTAGGTTTGGGCGCGATCGGTACTGCTATCGGTTTCGGCCTGTTGGGCGGTAAATTCCTGGAAGGCGCGGCCCGCCAGCCTGAATTGGTACCGATGCTGCAAGTCAAAATGTTCATCATCGCCGGTTTGCTTGACGCGGTAACCATGATCGGCGTAGGTTTGGCTCTGATGCTGACTTTCGCGAACCCGTTCCTTTCTGCCGTTCAATCCGTTGCAGGTTAATTAACCCACCCATCTGTAACCTGAGGCGTAAGCCTTTTGCGTGTCGTTTATTGCGACTACGGACAGATAGACTAACAACGGCATTACGAGGAAAGCATCAATGAGTATCAATGCTACTCTGATCGGGCAGATGATCACTTTCACGCTTCTGGTGTGGTTCACCATGAAGTATGTCTGGCCGCCGATCATTGCTGCTCTGGAAGAGCGCAAAACCAAAATTGCGGAAGGTTTGGCTGCGGCGGAAAAAGGCCAGGAAGAGATCAGACTGGCCGAAAAGAAAGCCAAAAGCGTTTTGAAAGAAGCCAAGGAGCAGTCGGCCGAGATCGTCAGCGCCGCACAAAAGCGCGCCAACCAATTAGTCGAAGAAGCCAAGGAACAAGCTAAAAAAGAAGGCGAGCGCCTGCTGGAAGCAGCGAAAGCGCAAATCGAACAGGAAATGCTGCACGCCAAGGAAAGTTTGCGTAAGGAAGTTTCCTCTCTGGCTTTGCGTGCCGCCGAGCAGATTTTGAAAGAAGAAATCGACAAGGCCAAGCACCAGGACATTATCAGTAAAGCGGCGGAACAATTGGGTTAAGCGATGGCTGAAATATCGACATTAGCAAGACCTTACGCTCAGGCCGCTTTTAAGCGGGCCAAAGAAGCCAATGCTGCCCAAAACTGGTCCGATTCTTTAACGTTTTTGTCTTTGTTGGTTCAGGACGAGGCCTTAGCTGGTATCGTCGCCAATCCCAGAGTCAACAAACAGAATACAGCACAGTTGATACTGGATATTTGCCAGGATCAAATTCACGATGAAGCCAAGAATCTTCTCAAAGTGTTGATCGAGAACGACAAATTGCCTTTGTTGCCTCAAATTTCGGTGATGTTCGAACAGTATAAGGCCGACGACGAAGGTTACGTTAATGTCGAGCTGCAAAGCGCTTATGCTTTGACAAAAGCCGAGCAAGGCAAATACGTCGCCATGCTCGAGAAATTTTTGCAGAAAAAGGTCAACGCGTCCGTGTCTGTCGACAAATCGTTAATTGGGGGCATCCTCGCCAAAGCCGGCGACAAAGTCATTGACGGTTCCATCAGAGGCCAGCTTCATCAATTAGCTAAAAGACTTTAAGAGTTAGAGCGGGAAAATAACATGCAATTAAATCCATCAGAAATAAGTGATCTGATCAAAAAGAAGATCGAGAATTTCGACGCGCATCTCGAGGCCCACACCGAGGGCACCGTAGTCAGCGTTACCGACGGTATCGTTCGGGTTCACGGTCTGTCTGAAGCAATGCAAGGCGAAATGCTGGAATTTCCTGGCGGCTCTTACGGCATGGCTTTGAACCTGGAAAGAGACTCGGTCGGTGTGGTTATGCTGGGTGCATACCAACACATTACCGAAGGCGACACCGTCAAGTGCACCGGCCGCATTTTGGAAGTGCCGGTCGGCGAAGCCTTGTTGGGCCGCGTGGTCGATGCGTTGGGCAACCCGATCGACGGCAAAGGCGCGATCGAGACCAATCTGACCTCCCCCATCGAAAAAATCGCTCCGGGCGTTATTGCCCGTCAATCGGTAGACCAACCGGTCCAAATCGGATTGAAATCTATCGACTCTATGATTCCGGTCGGCCGCGGCCAACGGGAGCTGATCATCGGTGACCGCCAGACCGGTAAAACCGCGATTGCCGTCGATGCCATCATCAACCAAAAAGGCACCGGCATCAAATGTATTTATGTCGCCATCGGCCAAAAACGTTCGTCGATTGCTAACGTGGTACGCAAATTGGAAGAGCACGGCGCGATGGAACATACCATCATCGTCGTGGCATCGGCTTCCGAATCGGCTGCGCTGCAGTTCATCGCGCCGTACACCGGTTGCTCGATGGGCGAATACTTCCGCGACAACGGCCAAGATGCGCTGATCATTTACGACGATTTGACCAAGCAAGCATGGGCCTATCGCCAAATCTCATTGTTGCTGCGCCGGCCGCCGGGACGCGAAGCGTATCCGGGCGACGTGTTCTACATCCACTCGCGTTTGCTGGAACGCGCCGCGCGGATCAATGCCGCCGAGGTCGAAAAACTGACCGGCGGCAAAGTCAAAGGCAAAACCGGTTCGTTGACCGCATTGCCGATCATCGAAACCCAAGGCGGCGACGTTTCGGCCTTCGTTCCGACCAACGTAATTTCGATCACCGACGGCCAGATCTTCCTGGAAACCGGTTTATTCAACTCCGGTATCCGTCCGGCCGTAAACGCCGGCTTGTCGGTATCGCGGGTTGGCGGTGCGGCGCAAACCAAGATCATCAAAAAGCTGGGCGGCGGTATCCGTTTGGACTTGGCGCAGTTCCGCGAATTGGCGGCGTTTGCTCAGTTCGCTTCCGACCTGGACGAGAGCACCCGCAAACAAATCGAGCGCGGCCAACGCGTGACCGAGCTGATGAAGCAAAACCAATATGCGCCGATGTCGGTCGCGGAAATGGGCGTTTCGCTGTATGCGGCAAACAATGGATTCCTGGATAGCCTGGAAGTCAAGCAAGTCCGTATGTTCGAAGCGGCGCTGTTGGATTTCATGAGAAACGAGGAAGCCGAGTTGATGGCGAAAATCAACGAAAAAGGCGACTACAACGACGATATCCAAAAAGGCATTCACGCGGCGATCGAGCGTTTCGTCAAGACTGCTAGCTGGTAAGGGACTCGCACATGGCTGTTGGTAAAGAGATACGATCAAAAATCGCGAGTATCAAAAATACTCAAAAGATTACTCGAGCCATGGAAATGGTGGCGGCGAGTAAGATGCGTAAAACCAAAGACCGTATGCAGGCTACCCGGCCTTACTCGAAAAAAATTGGTCAGATCATTCGGCATCTGGCCAAAGCCAATCCGGAATACAAGCATCCGTTCATGATCGAGCGGGAAGTTAAGCGGGTAGGCATTATCGTGGTGAGTTCCGACCGTGGTTTATGCGGTGGCTTGAACGCCAACCTGTTCAGAAAAGTGCTGGGCGAAATGCAGCAATGGCAAAGCAAAGGCATTGCCGTCGATGTCTGCGCGATTGGCGGCAAAGGCGCTGCATTTTTCAGCATGATCAATGCCAATCTGGTCGGCCAGGTTTCGAAGTTGGGCGACACGCCGCACCAAAGCGACATTATCGGTCCGATCAAAATCATGCTGGACGCGTTCACGAACGGCGATATCGACGAACTGTTCCTACTCAGCAACGACTTTGTCAACACCATGACGCAAAGGCCGGTGATGCAGAAGCTGTTACCGGTGGCGGTTGGCGAGCTGGGCGAAGAGACCAAGGGCCGGTGGGATTACCTGTACGAACCTAACGCGAAAGACGTGTTGGACAGCTTGCTGATCCGCTATGTCGAATCGGCGGTATTTCAAGGTCTGGTGGAAAACAACGCCTGCGAACAGGCTGCGCGGATGGTGGCGATGAAAAGCGCTTCCGACAATGCCGGCAATATCATCAAAGAATTGCAACTGGTCTACAACAAAGCCAGACAGGCTGCGATCACGCAGGAAATTTCCGAAATCGTCGCTGGCGCCGCTGCGGTATAAGGCATTCGAGACAAGTTTAGATAGATTTTTATAGAGGACGACATAATGAGTTTGGGTAAAATCGTTCAAATCATCGGCGCGGTCGTCGACGTGGAATTTCCGCGCGATAACCTGCCGAAAGTATATGACGCGTTGAATGTCGAGGGCGGACTGGTTCTGGAAGTTCAACAACAATTGGGCGACGGCGTGGTGCGGACCATTGCGATGGGTTCCACCGACGGTCTCAGCCGCGGCGTCAATGTCACCAACACCGGCGAAGCGATTAAAGTACCGGTGGGCCAAGCGACGCTGGGCCGCATCATGAACGTTCTCGGCGAAGCGATCGACGAAAAAGGCCCGATCGGCGAGAAAGAAAAATGGACCATTCATCGCGATGCGCCATCCTACGACGAGCAAGCGCCGGCCAACGAATTGTTGGAAACCGGCATCAAGGTTATCGACCTGGTTTGTCCGTTCGCCAAAGGTGGTAAAGTCGGCCTGTTCGGAGGTGCCGGCGTGGGCAAGACCGTCAACATGATGGAATTGATCCGCAACATCGCGATCGAGCACAGCGGTTACTCGGTATTCGCCGGCGTCGGCGAACGGACTCGCGAAGGTAACGACTTCTATCATGAAATGACCGATTCCAACGTTATCGACAAAGTATCGTTGGTTTACGGCCAGATGAACGAGCCGCCGGGAAACCGTCTGCGCGTGGCGTTGACCGGTCTGACCATGGCGGAATTCTTCCGCGACGAAGGCCGTGACGTACTGTTTTTCGTCGACAACATCTACCGTTACACGCTGGCCGGTACCGAAGTATCGGCGCTGTTGGGCCGGATGCCGTCGGCGGTAGGTTACCAACCGACGCTGGCTGAAGAGATGGGCGTACTGCAGGAACGTATCACCTCGACCAAAACCGGTTCTATCACCTCTATCCAAGCGGTATACGTACCGGCCGACGACTTGACCGACCCGTCGCCAGCCACTACTTTCGCTCACTTGGACGCGACCGTGGTATTGTCCCGCCAAATCGCCGAGTTGGGTATCTACCCTGCCATCGATCCGCTCGATTCCACCAGTCGTCAGCTGGATCCATTGGTCATCGGTCAGGAACACTACGAAACCGCGCGTACAGTACAAGGCATCCTGCAACGCTACAAAGAATTGCGCGACATTATCGCGATCTTGGGGATGGACGAACTGTCGGAAGAAGACAAATTGACCGTGGCCCGCGCCCGGAAAATTCAACGTTTCTTATCCCAGCCTTTCTTCGTGGCCGAGGTATTTACTGGTTCGCCGGGGAAATACGTGTCGCTGAAAGACACCATTGCCGGTTTTAAAGGCATCATCAGCGGCGAGTACGACAGCTTACCGGAACAAGCTTTCTATATGGTCGGCACGATAGACGAAGCCATCGAAAAAGCCAAAGGCATGTAATCCGGCCCATAGGAGAGTTTTAACATGGCAATGACAATACATGTGGACATCGTCAGCGCCGAGGCGGAAATTTTTTCCGGCTTGGCGGAGATGGTGTTCGCTCCTGCCGAGTTGGGCGAAGTCGGTATCGCGCCGCGCCATGCGCCGTTGATAACCAAACTGAAGCCCGGCGAAGTCAGGGTTAAAATCAGCGACAAAGAATCGCAGGCGTTTTTCGTGTCCGGCGGGTTCTTGGAAGTGCAGCCGCATTTGGTGACCGTGCTGGCCGAAACCGCGATCAGAGCCCACGACATTGACGAAGCGGCGGCATTGCAAGCCAAAGCCAGAGCGGAAGAAATGTTGCAAGACAAGTCCGGCAAATACGATTACGCAATTGCCGAAGCCGAGTTGGCGCAGGCGGTCAACCAGTTGAAAACTCTGGACAGACTCAGAAAGCGTGGCGCGTAAAATCCGATTTGCGTGAAAATTTAAGCCCGATAGCGTAACGTTATCGGGCTTTTTTTGTTTAAGGAACAGCGATGTCGATAAAAACCATTATTCTTGCTGCCGGCCAAGGTACGCGGATGCGCTCGTCCCGGCCGAAAGTACTGCATGAAATTGCCGATAAGGCGCTATTGCAACACGTCTACGAGACAGCGCGCTCGCTGGACAACAACCAAATCTACATCATCTACGGCCACGGCGGCGAGACCGTCAAACAAACGCTGGCCGCACTCGATGCCAACTGGATCGAACAAAAGCAACAACTGGGCACCGGCCACGCCGTACAACAAGCGATTCACCACGTCGAAGATCCGGACACGGTTTTGATTCTGTACGGCGACGTACCGTTGCTAAAACCGAAAACCCTGCACGCCTTGCTGCATAAAGTCAGCTTGACCTCGCTGGCGCTATTGACGGTCAAACTCGAAGACCCGACCGGCTACGGCCGCATCGTTCGGGACAAAGACCACGCCGTGGTGCGTATCGTCGAGCAGAAAGATGCCAACGAAATCGAGTTGCAAATCAACGAAGGCAATACCGGCATCCTGGCTTGTAAGGGCAGCCAACTCAAGCAATGGCTGGCCAGACTCGGCAATAACAACGCGCAAAACGAATATTACCTGACCGACATCATCGAAATGGCGGTGGAAGACGGTTTGACCGTCGAAACCAGTCAAGCCGGTAGTGCCGACGAAGTGCTCGGCGTCAACAACCGGGCGCAACTTGCCCATCTGGAGCGGGTCTATCAGGCCGAGCAAGCGCAAATGCTGATGGAAAAAGGCGTAACGCTACGCGATCCGGCTCGTATCGACGTCCGCGGCGAATTTGCCGAACTCGGCCAAGACATCGATATCGACGTCAACGTTATTTTTCAAGGTACGAATCGGATCGGCTCCAACGTCAAAATCGGACCGAATTGTCTGATCAAGGATGCGACGATTGCCGAGGGTGTGGAAATATTGGCTAACAGCGTCATCGAAGATGCCAGCATCGGCAGCGGTAGCCGGATCGGTCCGTTCGCCCGCTTGCGGCCGCAAACCGAGTTGGCTGACCACGTGCATGTCGGCAATTTTGTCGAAATCAAAAAGTCCACGGTCGCCAGCGCTAGCAAGATCAACCACTTGAGCTATATTGGCGATAGCGAAGTCGGTAGCAAGGTCAATATTGGCGCCGGGACCATCACCTGCAATTACGATGGCATCAATAAATTCAAAACCGTGATCGGCGACGGTGCGTTTATCGGTTCCGATACCCAATTGATCGCGCCGGTGACGATTGGCAAAAACGCCACGATAGGTGCGGGTTCCACCATCACCAAAGACACGCCCGACGGCCAATTGACGCTGAGCCGCGCCAAACAGCTTAGCGTGCCGACTTGGCAAAGACCGGTTAAACAGGAGAAATAATATGTGCGGCATAGTCGCAGGCGTTGCTCAGCGCAACGTGGTCCCGATTTTGATTGAAGGTTTGAAGCGTCTGGAATACCGCGGCTACGACTCGGCAGGACTTGCCGTGCTTCACAGCGGCGAAATATTCAGAAAACGCGAACTGGGCAAAGTCAAAGGATTGGAAGAATTGATCGCGGCCGACCCGATCGAAGGCCGCATCGGCATCGCCCACACCCGTTGGGCTACCCACGGCAAGCCCAGCACCCGCAATGCCCATCCTCATGTCAGCAAGGACAGAGTGGCGGTGGTGCATAACGGTATCATCGAAAACCACGATAACCTGCGCACCGCGTTGCAGAAAAACGGCTACGTGTTCACTTCGGAGACCGATACCGAAGTTATCGTGCACAAGGTTGCCGAAGAACTGAAAGCTGCCGGCAGTTTGCTCGACGCGGTCGGTAAAACCGTGAAAAGCCTGCGCGGCGCCTATGCGCTGGGAGTGATAGACAGCGAACAACCGGACGTGCTGGTAGCCTGCCGCAAAGGCAGTCCGCTGGTGATCGGCATCGGCATCGGCGAATACTTCATCGCCTCCGATATCGCCGCCTTGTTGCCGGTCACGCAACGTTTCATCTTCCTGGAAGACGGCGACATCGCCGAATTGACCATCAATGGCGTCACCATCTTCGACGAGGCCGGCCGCCGCGTGGTACGCCCTGTCATCGAAAGCCAGCTCAAGGCCGACGCGGTCGACAAAGGCAAGTACCGCCACTACATGCTCAAGGAAATCTACGAGCAAGCCTGGGCGGTGTCGGAAACGCTGGAAGGCCGCTTCATCGACAACCGCCTGCAGGACAACGCCTTCGGCCACAACGCCGGCGAAGTATTCGACCAAATCAAGTCGGTGCTGATCCTGGCCTGCGGCACCAGTTACCATTCCGGCTTGGTAGCCCGCTACTGGTTCGAAAAATACGCCCGTGTGCCCTGCTCAATCGAAATTGCCAGCGAATTCCGTTACCGTAATCCGGTCGTGGCGCCGGATACCCTGGTCGTGACCATATCCCAATCCGGCGAGACCGCCGACACGCTGGCCGCCTTGCAGGAAGCCAAAAAGCTCGGCGTCAAGCACTCGCTGGTGATCTGCAACGCCCCGGAAAGCTCGCTAGTGCGCGAATCGGAGCTGGTGTTGATGACCCGCGCCGGCCCGGAAATCGGTGTCGCTTCGACCAAGGCCTTCACCACCCAGTTGGTGGCCTTGTTGATGCTGATTATCGCCGTCGGCCGCCGCTTCGAACTCAGCGCCGAGAAAGAGGAACACATCGTTTCGCAACTGTTCGCCCTGCCCGGCAACATCGAAAAAGTGCTGAAGCTGGACAACGCCATCGAACTGTTGTCGCAGCGTTTCGCCGACAAGCATAACGCGCTGTTCCTCGGCCGCGGCACCCATTACCCGATCGCGATGGAAGGCGCGTTGAAGCTGAAGGAGATTTCTTACATCCACGCCGAAGCCTATCCGGCCGGCGAATTGAAGCACGGCCCGCTGGCCTTGATCGACGCCGAAATGCCGGTGGTCACGGTCGCGCCCAACAACAATTTGCTGGAAAAGCTGAAATCCAACATCCAAGAAGTCAGCGCTCGCGGCGGACAGTTGATCGTGTTCATGGACGAGGACTTGGCCGAAAGCGACGCCGCCGACGAGAACGTACAAATCGTCAAAATGCCCAGCGTCGCCAACGCCATCTCGCCGATTATCTACACGATACCGCTGCAACTGCTGTCCTACCATGTCGCCGTGCTGAAAGGCACCGACGTCGACCAGCCCAGGAACTTGGCCAAGTCGGTCACGGTGGAATAGCGCGGCGAATTCGACGGAAGGGATTCCGTAGCAGTGAAGGGGAATTTAAGGGTTTGTCGAATAAGGTTCGGCAAGCCCTTTTTATTTGCCAGTCAATCGCGGCAAAAGCGGCTGGAACTTGCCGAAGAGATCGGTGTTCATTAGTTTGACGTCGGTCCGACAATCGAGGCTTAACAGGCGAAGGCGATACGGCATAATGTGGTTTTACAAGATCCGACGCCGCTGCGTCCCAGTTTCGGAGTACCCAGATGAACTACGATAGCCTATTGAAGATTGCATATCAGGAAGCCCTCACCGGATTCGAAGAAGGCGGTGTCCCGGTCGGTGCCGCCTTGTTCGATGCCGACGGCAATTTGTTGGGACGCGGCCGCAACCGCCGAGTGCAGGATAACGATCCGTCGGTTCACGGCGAAACCGATGCCTTTCGCAAGGCCGGCCGGCAAACCAACTACCGCGACAAGATTTTGGTGACCACACTGGCGCCCTGCTGGTATTGCTCGGGCCTGATCCGCCAGTTCAACATCGGCACTGTGGTGGTAGGCGAATCGGAAAATTTCGCGGGCCACCTGGATTGGTTGCGCGAAGCCGGCGTGACAGTCGTCGAAATGGACGACGAGCGCTGTAAAGCGCTGATGCGGCGTTTCATTGCAGAGTCGCCGCACATTTGGTTCGAAGACATCGGCGAATGCCGGCATGGCTAGAGTATTGCTGTTTTGGCTGCTGCTGTCCGGCCCTGCGGTCTCGGCCGCCGAACCGGACAAAGTCACCTTGCAACTGAAATGGAAACACCAGTTTCAATTTGCCGGTTACTACGCTGCCAAGGAAAAGGGTTTTTATCGGGAAGCCGGCCTGGATGTAAACATCGTGGAGGCGGAAACCGGTACCGACGCGGTGAGTGAAGTGGCTGCCGGCCGCGCCCAATTCGGCGTCGGCACCAGCGAATTGATATTGAATCGTTATCGCGGCGCTAACATCAGGGTGTTAGGCGTGATTTTCCAACACTCGCCGCTCAGCTTGATTACCCTGGCCTCGTCCGGCATAGACCATGTCCACAAGTTGGTCGATCGCAAGGTGATGATAGAAGCCAACTCCGCCGAACTGTTTGCTTATCTTTATCAGGAGGGCTTCACGCCCAGAGCCTTTGCGTTGCAACACCATAGCCAGGATTTAAACGATCTCTTATCCGGCGAAACCGATGCCATGTCGGTTTACGTCACTGACGAACTCTACGAGCTGAAACGGCAACGCATCGCCTATAACCAATTCAGCCCGAACATGAGCGGCATCGATTTTTACGGCGACAATTTTTTTACGCTGGATAGCGAACTCCAGACCAAGCCCGAGCGGGTCAAAGCCTTTCGGGAAGCAACTTTACGCGGCTGGCGTTACGCGATGCAGAACCCGGAGGAACTCGTTCAACTCATTTACCAGCAATATTCGCAACGCCACAGCATCGAACATTTACGTTACGAAGCGGCGGCAATGGCCGAACTGATGAAACCGGACTTAATCGATCCCGGTTACATGAACAAAGGCCGGTGGCAACACATTGCGCAAACCTATCATCAACTCGGACTGCTACCGGAAAATTTCGATGTGGAAGCCATGCTCTACTTTCCCGACAGCGAAGCCGATCTGAGCAAGTTGAGAACAACGCTGTATTACGGCGCGGTGGGATTGGCGCTAATGAGCCTGCTGTCGGTCGTCCTGTTTCGTTTCTACCGTCGGGCCAGCATCAATGAAAATCGGCTGAATACCATGTTCGAGCATGCACCGTTGAGCCTGATCGTACTCGACGAACGTTGCCTTATCAAAAGCTGGAATACGGAGGCGGAAAAGACCTTTCTTTGGCGCAGCAGCGAGATGCTGGGTAAAAATATCATGAGCATCGTTGCACCCCATTACTGCGCGGATGTGGAGCAAAAACTGGCCGAGGTGATTCGCCGGCATAAAGTGGTACGCTGCGAAAATCTCAACCTCAGGCGAGACGGTAGCGAAATTCTGTGCGAATGGCTGAATGCGCCGTTTCAAGACGCCAAGAATCGCGCCAACTTTATTCTTTGTATGGCACGCGACATCACCGAACAGAAGCATCTGGAGCAGCAATTGGAACAGGCCGCGCATTACGATCAGCTCACGTCCCTGCCTAACCGGGCGCTCATATTAGAGCTGATCAAGCAATCGCTGGCTGTAGCGGCTCGCCAAAAAACCAAGCTTGCAATTCTGTTCCTGGACTTAGACGGCTTTAAAGCCGTCAACGACCGCCTCGGCCACAACATCGGAGACATGTTGTTGCAAGCCACGGCCAAGCGCCTGTCACACGTCATCCGCAACTGCGACTATGCGGGCAGATTGGCCGGCGACGAGTTTTTAGTCATTTTGCAGGACATCGGCGGGCGAGAAAACGCGCAACGCGTCGCTGATATTTTGCAGCGTACGATCGCCAAACCGCTGACGCTCAATTCTCATCCTGTTACGGTCACCGCCAGCATTGGCATCAGTCTTTATCCGGATGACGCTGACGATATCGATCTGTTGATTAACGAAGCCGATCAGAATATGTACCAGGCAAAACGCGGCGAATTGGACTAAGTTTTCGGGGCAAAATTGAGATCGTTCGCGCGGTGCTTCCGCGCTGGTTTTGAGACTACCCTGAGCAACAAGTTGCCTTTGTCGCTGCCATCGAACCAGGCCACGATTTGGTAAACGGACGTTGGTCGAAGTTAGTCCGGATACCCGCGAAAAAATTTCTCGTGGAGACAGGGAAGCTTCCGGCAGTACTTTTGGGTGGCCCGAAAGTCTTTAAACCTACGAACCCCTAACTCGGTAAAAATTAAGCAATGATCATACGATACGCTGTAAACGGCGACGCTAGAGCTCTGTTGAGTTTGTTTTCCAAGTTGGATTACGAGTCTGATTTCATGCTGTTCGAGCCGGGAGAACGCCAAACCACAGAGTCGGAACAAGCGGCCATTATCGAAGCTTTTGCCAATACTGGCGGCCGCTTCATGTTCGTCGCCGAAACGGCGGACGAATTGGTCGGATTTTGCGTGCTGGTGGGCAACCAACAACGCCGCAGCGCCCGTATGGCCTCCCTGGTGGTCGGGGTCGCACAAGCCCATTGGCGGCGAGGCGCGGGTGCAAAGCTGATGGCAGCCGCTATCGAACAAGCCGTTGCCAGCGGCATCTCGCGTATCGAACTGACCGTACGCACTGACAACGTCGCGGCATTGGCGCTGTACCGGAAATTCGGCTTCGCGATTGAGGGCGTCAGAACCGGCTCGCTCGAGATAGGCGGCCGGCTATTTGACGAATATTACATGGCGAGAGTCTGACAATGCCCCGCTCCCGCAAATCGTGGTCGCCTTGTTCGACCATTACGCACCTTATGCGGAAGCCGAAATAAACCGGTCGCGTTACCCTTTAATAGCCGGCTCGGCATCCTGCGCCACAAAGCCGAGCGAAGTTTCACGGCCGGGCTCGGTTACCGCAACCCAACCTCCATTTTCTGCCGCAACGTTTCCAAATATTCCGGACCGACCGCGAGTTCGTGCGCCGAATCCTTCAGCGCGACTTTATACACTTCGTTCTCGCCCGGCCGCGGCCGCAAGCTGCGCACTTGGCGGATGTTCACCAAATGGCTGCGGTGGATTTGTAACAAGCCCAGCCCTGGGTATTTGTGCTCCCACTCCTTCAGTGCGCCGTAAACCCCGTCCAAAGCCGTGCCGTTACTGAGCTGGATGCGCAAACTGTTGGCGGCGTTGTTTTTGGCGATAAATACGATTTCGCGCGGGTCCACGTATTCGACATGGGTTTCGCGTTCGTCGAAGCGGTTAACGATGCGGTGGCGGATTTTGATACGTTGCGGCAGCGGGTCGGCGCCGAATACCGCCCGTGCCGCTTGGCGCCGAATCCAGCTCAAGGCTTCGTCGACCTTAGCGTCGTCCAGCGGCTTTAACAGATAGTGGGCCGGATGCAGCCGGTGCGCCTCGACGGCGGTTTGCGGATGGCCGGTGATAAATACGATCCACGGTGCGGCCGGCAGATTGTTGATGGCATATGCCAGATCCAGCCCGGCGCGTTCGCCTTCGGTCTGGATATGGATGTCCAGAAACACGCCGCCGATTTGCTCCCGCTGCAAAGCGGCCCAAGCCTCGCGGGCGTTGGCGGCTTCGGCGACCGGCTCGAAATCCGGATGCCGGCGCCGCAAAATATCTTTCAGTTCGTCGCGCGCCAGATATTCGTCGTCGACCAGCAATACGCGTTGTGTGGCTACCATGTGGCGGTCCTCTTCGGAATGGTCAATATGACTTCGGTACCGTGGCCCGGCCAACTGTTGATGGCCAGGTTGGATTGGCGCGGAAAGGCCAATTTCAGGCTGCGCTTGAGCTGGTACAGGCCGCTACCGTTGCCGGCCGCGGACTCGACCGGCCGGCTGCCCAGTTCTTTCAGGCGCGGTGCGGCGATGCCGCAACCGGTATCGCTGACCCGCAACGTCAACGTTTCGCCGTGGTCGACGCCGATGATGTCGATTTTCAACGGCCGGTTTTGGCCTTGCATACCGTGCAGCAAGGCGTTTTCGGCCAGAGTTTGCAGGCAACGCGGCGGCAACTGGCACGGCAACAGTTGCGGCGAGATATTGCGTTGAAATTGAAACGCCTCCGGGAAACGTAGGCGTTGGAAATCCAGATAGCGTTCGACCTGGGTAATCTCCTGTTGCAGCGAGATCGAATTGGCGCCGGTATTGGTGCGGGTGTCGTCCAGAAACCGCGCCAGCTTGACGACGTACTGCGCCGCGGCGTCGGGATCGCGCCGGATCAAGGCCTTGATCGCATTCAATGTGTTGTTCATGAAATGCGGTTCGATTTGCGCGTTCAATGCCCGCAGTTCGGCCTGGCGGGCCTGATTGGCCAGACGGTCGCGCTCCAGATCCTGCATCACGAACAAAAACAGCAATAGGCCGAAGGTATTGACGACCGCCACCGGCAGCGCGGTTTCCACCACTAACGCCAGCGCGTCGGCATAGGGCGATACCAGCGCCAACAGCACCGCTTTCTGCATCAGCGTCCCCACCAGGGCGATGAAAGCGGCGCCGCGCAGGCGTCTGGCCAATACCGGCCAGAATCGAACCGCCAATCCGGCCCAAACCCCTTGCAGCACGGTCGCCGCTGCGCTGGCTTCGCCGGCGAAACCGCCCAACAAGTAACGTTCGCCGCCGGCAGCGACGCCGGCGCCGAAACCGATCCAGGGCCCGGCCGTAACGCCGGCCGCCAACACCATCAAGTCGCGGAAGCCGATCACAGCCTGCGAATGCTTCAGCGCATCCGACAACTCGGCCGGCCAGGCAATATGCTTGCCCAATTGGTGAACGTCCAGCAAGAAACCGCTGTGGGTGCCGATCATCGCGAAGATGCCGAAAAACGCCGAACAGACCAAGCGGTTGCGCCACAGGTGGCTGTCGCCGCGCAAGGCTTGCCTGAGCCAGTCGATCCGGATCGATACGTGCGCGGCAATCAACACCACGCAGACCCGTTGCGACAGTTGCGCGGTATTGTCCAGCCAGTGGAACAGCATGTCGCTGCCGATTGGATAGTGCATGGCTTGTCCGTGTTTTGCATGTTAATGGCTATTCCGTTCCCGGTCCCCGGCATCGCGCCGGGCCAAAATCGGGTTACGACTTCACCAAAGCCGGCTTAACGCAACATTAAAACCCGACCGGGGCTCGCCTTCCGCTGCCGGCAAGGCCGCTTCCGGATTTCGCCACCGTTTCCCGGCGTTTGAACATCGATTGCCGCCTTTTGGCCGGGTCGCGCTGGCGTTGGGCTGCCGTTGGGAAATACTGCTGGCGCGGCTGAGACAAAACGCCGGGTACGCGACAAAACCGGCAAACGCGGGGCGAAAAGTGGCCGCAGCACAGCAACCTATATCGGAGGCACCATGACACGTTTATTACTTTTGTTGTTTTCGCAACTGCTTCTCGCCGAGTTCGCGCAAGCGCAGATTTCTCAGCCATCGCCGCAGCGGCCGCTATTCGCAGAACCCCTGCAATGCGCAGCGTTCAGCCCTTACGTCGGCAACCTGACGCCGGAGTATGGTCCGCCGCCGTCCAGGCAGCTAATCGACGGTTTGCTCGATCAGTTGATCGAACAAACGCCGTTCCGCTGCATCATGACTTACGGCGTCATCAACGGCCTGGGGCAAGTGTTCGCCTCGGCCCAAGCGCGGCACTTAAAAGTCATCGCCATCGTTTGGCTGGACAGGGATGCGGCGATGAATACCCGCTCCATCGTGGCCGGCATCGATACCGCCAAATCCTATCCAGACACGATTATCGCGTTGAGTTGCGGTTCGGAGGTCCGCACCCGCCACGGCAATCGTTTCGACGGCGAAATTTTGCGCTGCATCGACAGTTTGCGCCAGGCCGGCGTCCGCCAGCCGATCACGACCATCGATACCTGGTGGGAATGGTGCGACCGCAGCCTGAACTGCCGGCCGACCCTGTTTGCCGACAAAGTCGATTGGATAGGGACCAATATTTTTCCGTGGTGGGAGAACAAGTTTTCGCCGATCCATACCTGCACCAGCGCCGAACAGGCCGCCGCTTTCCATATCGCTCGGGTCGAGGAACTGCGCCGGACCTACCCCGGCAAAGACGTCGTCATCACCGAATTCGGCTGGCCGAACGGCCCGGCCGGAGGCTCGGAAAGCAACCGCCATACCGGCCAACGTTGCGGCATCGCCAATCCGGAAAATCAGGCATTGGTCGTGCGCACCACCTTCGAGAAACTGGCGGAACGCGGCTGGTCCGGTGTCGTGTTCGAAGCCTTCTCCGAAAACTGGAAACCGGGCAGCGAAGGCCTCTTCGGCAGTTTTTGGGGGCTGTGCCAAGGTCTCGAGCCTTATACCTGCCAACGGCCGTTCGCCGCATTCCGGCCCTGAGACTAGCACGCCCGCAACGGTTCAGCCAAGCCGGCCGCCATAACTGCCGCCGGCCATCGGCGAGTGGCGCGGCGAAACCAATTTTTACGGCATATCCCGCAACGGCCGAGGCATTTGCCTCAGCCGGTCTGGCCGTTAACCCGCACAAGCCGCAATGGTACGTTTGGTATAAATAATGCTCGTCAACCAAGTCCAGTTACTTGATATTGCACCGGCATGACATTATTTGGCGACAAGCTCGCACCCGCTCCCGATTTGACCGCCTTTTTCAACGAACGCCATGAGCAGTTGACCAACTATCTGTACTACATGGTCCACTCCCGCGAAAATGCCGAGGAACTGGCCCAAGAAACCTACTTTCGATTTTTAAAACAGACCCCGCAAGCCGCCATCCTCGATCTGAATGCCTTTCTGTTTACTATCGCCAGTAATCTGGCCCGCGACCATTTACGCGCGGCCAAGCGGGACCAGGAGCGCGAATTCGTAGCCTTGGACGATAACATGCCCGACCATAAATCCGACCCGGAGGCCGTTATCGCCAAGCGTTGCGTCGAACAACAACTGCAGCGCGCGATCGCCAGCCTGCCGAACAAAACCCGGGAAATCTTTTTGCTATACCGGGCCGACGAACTCAGTTACAAACAAATCGCCCTCCGCCTGAACATCTCCGAGCGTAACGTCGAACACCACCTGCACCAGGCGCTAATGCAGTGCAGAAACTTTTTGACAAAACCATGAACGCTGCTTAAATGGCCGAACCGCTATCGCCGCCGTTTCCGCCAGTCCAATCGGAGTTCCCCCCATCGAGCCTCACACGCCTTTACCCGAACAGGAAGACCTGTTCGCCGCCGCCAGCGGCTGGTTTTTTCGCTTGCGCGCCGACAACGCCGATAAGCAGCAACGCGAAGCCTTCGTCGCTTGGCTCAACGTCTCGCCGCAACACGCCGCGGCCTGGGATGCCGTGCAACTCCTGTTCGCCGAACTGGAAGCGCCGGCCAAAGCCTTGCGGGCCGAACATGCCGGCGATGCCGGCCCGACGCCGAGCCGCAACCTACACTCCGCCAACGTCAACCGCCGCAAACGGCTTCTGGTGCGGATACCGGCTGCGGCAGCCGCCAGCCTGTTGTTGCTGGCCGGAGTGCTGCAGTCGGATTGGTGGCAAAACCGACAGGCCGATTACCATACCGTCGCCGGCGAACAACGCCGGATTGCGCTGGCGGACGACTCGACAGTGGTATTGAATACCGATACAGCGCTGAAGGTATCGTTGCAGGCGAACCAGCGCCGCGTCGAATTATTGCGCGGGGAAGCCTACTTCCAAGTCGCACACGCCGCGGAACGCCCTTTTTGGGTAATCGCCGGCGATACCCGCGCCAAAGTGACCGGCACAGAATTCGCCGTTAAACGGGCCGCCGCGGAAGTCAGCATCAGCGTGGCCGAGGGGCGAGTGGAAACCAGCACGGTCCGCAATACCGATCCGATTTTGGCCTTGGCGCCGGGCCAGACCGCCGTTTACCGCGACGGCCGGGCCGCCGGCCTGGAACCGGTCGATTTGAGCCGCAGCCTGGCTTGGCAGCAGGGGCGCATCGTATTCGTACAAACGCCGTTGGCCGAAGCGGTCGAAGAGCTGAACCGTTACCGCGGCGACAAGCTGGTGTTGACCGATCCGGCGCTAGCCCGGCGGCCGATCACCGCGGTATTCGCCGTCGACCGTCCGGATGACGCCGTTTCGGCACTGGAACAAACACTGAATGTCCGCGCCCGCCGGCTGGCCGGTTTTTGGGTGTTGCTGGGCTGACGCCGGGCACGCATATGCCCCAGATTCCCGGGCATAATCCGGCAGGCCCGCTTACAGCTGCGCCGCCCGGAGACCGAACAACGGCCTGGCATCACTTGTTATTGCCGGCATTGCTGGCTCTGCCGGCTTACGACGCAGTGGCCGGCAGCGTGCTCGACGTTGACTTCGCCTGCCATATCGCGGCCCAGGCTTTGGATCGGGCGCTGGTCGAATTCTCGCTGCAATCCGGACTGCAGATCGTTGCTGACGGCCAACTGACGGCGGGCCTGAATTCGTCCGGCGCCAGCGGCCGGCTGAAGCCGAGCCAAGCATTGGCAAAAATTCTGGCCGGCAGCGGTCTTGGTTTTACGATTAACGCCGACAACAGCGTTCTGCTGCATCATGCGGCAACCGCCGCGACTGGGGATGCCAGCCTTCCCGACTTCACCGTGGTCGGCAGGCGCACCGTGCCGCCGGGCAATCCGGCGAATCAGGATTACCGGCTGCAGAATTCCGTTACCGCCACTAAAACCGACACTGCGCTGATGGAAACGCCGTTTTCGGTAGCGGGCGTTACCCGGCAGGTCTTGCTCGACCGCCAAGCCGTTCGCCTCGACCAGGCGCTGCAACTGGTTGCCGGCGTGTTGCCGGAGGCGTCGAGCGCCTTGCTGCGCGACAGCTATACCATGCGCGGTTTCAGCACCGGTAACGGCATTTTGGCCTACCGCGACGGCAGCCCGTTCCCACAAGCCTATTCCAACGGTTTTTCCAGCAAACGCGACCCGGCCAATCTGGAGCGGCTGGAAGTACTGAAAGGCCCCGGCTCGATCCTGTTCGGCCGCGCCGAACCCGGCGGCATCGTCAACATGGTCACCAAGCAGCCTTCGGCCAAGCCGTATTACGCTGTGCAGCAGCAGTTCGGTTCGTTCGACTATTACCGGACCAGCCTCGACGCCACCGGTCCGGCCGCTAGCAGCGGCAATGTGCTCTACCGTTTCAACGCCGCTTACGAAAATGCTGGCTCGTTTACCGACTTCGTCGCCAGCGACCGCTTGTTTGTCGCTCCGGTGTTGAAATGGCAACCGAACTCGCGCAGCCAGTTCACTGCGGAATTCGAATATCAGAGGTTCGACGAATCGCCCGGAGCGGCAATTCCGCCGCTAGGCAATCGCCCGGCCGCGGTAGCCCGCAGCCGTAACACCGACGAGCCGGATTTCCTGGCCAATCGCGGCTACCGGATGTTGGCCGGCTTTAATTGGTCGCACGAATTCAACGATTTTTGGCAACTATCGCAACGTTTTTACTACCACTCGATTCGCGCGGAGATCGAAAATTCCTTTTTTACCGGTCCGGCCGATGCCGCCGGCAATATCCAGCGCGGCCTCGGTCGGCAGCAGCCCCGTTCGGACAATTTCTTTACCTCGCTGCAGCTAACCGGCCGCGTCGCCGCGGCGGGGCTGAAACATACGCTACTGTTAGGCGGCGATTACTACCGCGCCGACGATAGCGATCCGTTCGACGTGCGTTTTTTACCGGGCAGCTTCAACGTCTTCGCTCCGGTCTATAGCCCTATCGGCTTCGACGGCATCGATTCCGCCCGCCGAACCTTTTTTGCCGTCGACACCAGCACGTCCTGGTTCGGTTTGTACCTGCAGGACCAGATCGAAATGCCTTACCGGGTGTTTGTTTTGGGCGGTTTGCGTTTCGATCAAGCCAACCAGTTAGACCGCTTGCTGAACTCGATCGCAGGCGACGAACACCGAGTCAGTCCGCGCGGCGGCCTGTTGTGGCGGGCGTTGCCCGAATTGTCGCTTTATGCCAATTACAGCGAGAATTTCGGCGCTCAGAACGGCCGCAACGGCGCCGGCGAGATGTTGCCGGCGCAAACCGCGCAGCAATGGGAGCTGGGAGCCAAGACCGAGTTGGCAAACGGCAAATTTTTCGCCAGCGCCGCTTATTTCGATCTGAGCAAACAGCATGCGGCCGTGTCGGACCCGGTCAATCCGCAACTGTCGACGGCCATCGGCGCGGCGCAAAGTCGCGGCGCGGAACTGGAAATCAGCGGCGAACCGTTACCGGGCTGGCGCATCGTCGGCGGTTACAGCTATTTGATGTTTGCCGAAATCGTTCGCGATACCGGCGGCAGCAACGGCAGCGGCGACCAGGGCCACCGGCTGCCCAACGCTCCGCGCCACTCGGGCAGCCTGTTTACCAGCTTCGAATTCCAGAGCGGCCCGTTCGCACATTTGAAACTGGGCGCCGGCTGTAATGCCGTCGGCCAGCGCCAAGGCAATCAAGCCAACGACTACCAGGTTCCCGGGTATGTGTCGGCCAACGTGATGGCGGCCTATTCGCTGAAACTCGGCCATAGCAAGCTGACCGCGCAACTGAATGTCGAGAACGCGTTCGACAAGTATTATTTCGTCGGCAGCAACACCGGCTACGATATTTTCTTCGGCGCGCCGCGCACGTTTCTCGGCGCATTCCGCGTCGAGTATTGACCCCGCCTTCGCTAACCCCGCAATACGCCGTCCGATACATTCCTAAGTTCCGGATCAATCGACAGCCGCTCGCCGGCACAAACGCTTTGTAAAAAAAAATTTTGGGACTTTCCCGGTCGCCGTCGTCCTTAACGATGACGGCCAGCTACAGGCCGTTTCGGGATAAGCGCGCAATCCGCTGCCGACCGTTCGGCAATTTAGCGGCGTTAGGCGCTTAACCCGCGTCACGGACGACGGCAAAGCCACACCCGCCGCGAGACGGGGCCGGAAAGCCATGGGGTCTGTTTCAGACAGCCCGGTTGCCGCTCGGACGACCGAGGACGAGGCCGATAGCCGGAAGGCTATCGATACCGCAATCCCAACATCAAGGCATACAAACTATGACTATCTCTAAAGCGCAATCGAATCCGCGGCATCGCTTCGGTGCCGCAGCGGGTTCGGGTTTCGACAGAAAAATCCCGTTAGCGCTGTTACTGGGCGCCATATCGTCGACGCCGGCCACGGCGCACATCATCCCGGTCAATTTCGGCACCTTCGATGGCGCCTCGGCCGTGGCGCCGATTTCGTTGAACAGCGGGGCGGTCGGCAACTACGGCTGGGCCGACGGCGCCGACGCCGATTGGGCCGACACCCATAAACTGGCGGCGTTTGCGTTTACCTTGACCGGCCGCGCCAATGTCCTGCTGCAGTTCGATAAGAAAGCGAATGCGTTCGGCATTAACGGCATGGTTCCCGGCTTTTCTCTCTACTTGGGCTCGCCCCACTCGGGTGCCGTCGGTTCCGACCACGACTATTCGGTGGGGTCGGAATTGCTCAGGGTCGCCGATTGCGTCGCGACACCGGGCTGCACGGCGACGGAAGGTTCCTTCAGATCGCTAACCAGTTGGAATATCACCAACGACCCCGATCCCGGCGCCGCATCGCCCAGCCGTTTCGAATACATAGGCAGCGCCTACGACGGTAGCCAGACCTTGCCGGCCGCCAATTCGCCGTTAGCGGACGGCAACGCCTACCCGATTCCCGGCGGCGACGGCTTGCAAGACGGATCGGTATCCAAGTTGTTCAGCAATCTGGCACCCGGCAGTTACACGGTATTTGTCGGCGGCGCGGTCTATACCAGCCAGGCCAACAATGCCAACCGAGGCGTATTGGGCAGCTTCAGCCTGACGCCGGCCGCGGTACCGGTGCCGGGTGCGGTCTGGCTGTTCGGCAGCGCGCTGGCATTGTTTGGCGCCGCTAAAAAACGCAAAGCGCGGCCGCTCTAACAGGCTACTCGGCTAGTCGCTATGTCCGCTCACGCCGGACCGGCATTACTCGATTAAAAATCTTTAAAGGAATTACACATGAGTTCTCCAACATTACCCGCTTCCGTCCTGAAACTGCGCGCCGCACTGGCCTTGGCCGTATGCGGCTGTCTGGCCGCCCCGGCCCACGCCGCCGACTATGGTTTTACCGACCTCGGCACCGCCGGCGGTCCGTATTCATCTGCCAACGCGATCAATAACGCTAACCAAACCACCGGCATCAACAGCCTGGGCACGCCCAGCGAAGACCAGGGTTGGGTTCTTTCGCGCTGGAACGGCGCCACGCTGAACCTGATCTCCGATCCGGGCCGTTTCAACGGTGGTTGGGCCATCAACTCGGCCGGAACCATAGCCGGCGGCTCGTCTCGTGCCTTCGTCGGCTATATCCACGCGGCAGTCTGGAACGGCAGCACCCGAACCGATTTGAACGATTTGGGCGGTGCGACCGACCCGAACGATAGACGTTGGAGTATAGCTACCGGCATCAACGACGCCGGCCAAGTGATCGGTACTTCGGTTACTGCCGACGAAAGCGCCACCAAAGCGGTATCGTGGAACAACAGCGTCAATCCCACCGTGTTGGCAACACTGGGCGGCGCTTCTAGCGAAGGCAACGGCATCAACAATGCCGGGCAAGCTGTCGGCAGCAGCTATCTCGACGGCGACGAATTCCGCCACGCGGCAGTCTGGAATCTGAACAACGCCGGCGTTGCCGATCTCGGTACCTTGGGCGGTAGCGAGAGCAATGCGTTGGCGATCAACAATGCCGGCCAAATCGTGGGTTGGAGCGACCTCACCGGCGATGCCGAACGCCATGCCGCACTTTGGAGCGCTGGCAGCGCAATCGATTTGGGTACCTTGGGCGGTTTGGAAAGCCGGGCGCTGGCGATCAACGATGGCGGCGCAATCGTCGGTTGGAGCAATTTGGCCGATGGCAGCCAACGTGCCACGGTATGGAGCGGAGGTACAGCCATCGACCTGAATAGCTTGCTGGAGCCGAGCGTGGCGGCAGCGGGTTGGATTTTGACCGAGGCGACCGGCATCAACAGCCAAGGCTGGATCGTCGGCAACGCCAAAAACAGCCTGCTGGGCATTACTGAAGGCCATGCCTACCTTCTGGCGCCAACCGCAGTGCCGCTGCCGGGCGCGGTCTGGTTGTTCGGGTCGGTGCTGGCGGGCTTTGCCGGCGCGGCGCGGCGCAAGCCCGCCAACGTCTGAGCGCCGCTTGGTGTCGGCCGTCCGGCATAGGCTGACGGCCGGACGTTTGATCGCCGCGGCGGAGTCGGTGAAAGGCGCCGCCGCATTTACTTGGCCATTTAACCGGTCAGGCATAGATCGGCATTTTTAGCAGGATTTCATATGAACAAACTTTTTTACGCTTTATTGGCCGCTGCCGGGTTGGTGGCGTTTGCCCCGCCGGCAACGGCCCACATCAGTTACGGCGATTTGGGCAGTCTTAGCGCCGTCGGCGATTCTGCTACCATGAGCAGGGGCCGGTTTTCGCGTTTCGGCTGGATCGCGGGGACCGGCGACAGCTTGGGCGACAGCCATGCGCTTGCCAGCGCCACCGGCTTTTTCAAGTTCAATCTGGCTCAGGCCGCCAACGTCCAAATCAGCGTAACCGCCGCCTCGGCCCAAATGAACCCGGCGTTCAGCGTCTACGCCGGTCTGTTGCCTGGCCATTCGCACGATTACGACGGCCACGATCCCTTGGCGAGTTACGACGATAATCTGTTGTATACGGCTTCGGCGCACGACCGTCGCCCGGACGACCCATTGATCAGCCATTACATTCCGGCCGGTTACGACAACAACGGCGCCGTGTTGACAGACCCGGTGTCCGGCTATCCGATACTGGTGGAAAACCCGGCCTGGAACGTGGCCGATCCCAATCTGAACGGCTTGAGTCCGGCGCAATGGTACGCACAGAACTATCAAGCGCACGACGGTTACCGGGACACGCTGAACTTCACCACCTTGGGCGGCTTGAAATACGAAGCGGAAGTCGGAGGCTGGGTGCCGGCTAATTTCGATGTGTTGAACGGCCCGTTCGACGGTTTTGCCGGCCAATTCGATCCGTTCGGCAATTGGAGCATGGCCAACGGCGACGGCGAGTGGAGCCGGATCGATTACATTTCGTCGGTTAGCAGCACCGCTTGTGCCGGGCCGAATTGTATCGTTACCGGCAGCGGCGGCTTCGCCAACCCCGGCCATTTCGCCGGCAACGACGGTATAACTGAGACCTTGATATTGGCGTTGGCTGCCGGAAACTACACGATTGCCGTCGACGGCGAGTCTTGCAACGACTCGTCTTTGGAGTGCTTGGCTCCGTTCATGGCGGCGAACGTAAGCGTGCGGGTGGTGTCGATACCCGGCGCGGCTTGGCTGATGCTTTCCGCGCTGGTCGGTTGGATCGGTTGCCAGCGCCGAGTCGGCGACGGTACCGCTCGCCAAGCGCTATAGCGCATTGGCTTCCGCCGCTGTCCGCAATGAAATAAACGCCCGGCCGTGCCGGTTCAGCGGAGCAAAGCCGGCTTTGTATGGTCCAGCCGCGCTTGGCTCTGCTGGCAATTGCCGGAATCGAGGCGGGTTTCCGCCGGTTGGTTCAATAACGAAACTCCGGCAAAAACACCGATTTCGCTTTCCAGTTGTCGCTCCAGCGTTTGTAGGCTTCCTTGGCGGAATGGCCGGCACCGATCGCCAGCGGGCAAGAGCAAATCCAGATATGTTTGTTCAATTTCATCTTAGGTTTGGTCATGGACTGATACTCCGTGTTGTTGCAATTTGGTTGGGCGGCATTCTGGCCGCGCTGTCTTACAAATTGCTTAACGAACTGGCTTTTTATCCGATTCGAATCCGTTACCGGTTACCGCCAGGATGCGCGTTTAGCTCAGTCGGCATATAAAATTTTTCATATAAGTCATTCAGATAATGCGCATTTGACTGATCTGCAGAGCTAGAGTAGATTGCAACAACCTCCGCACGGCATGCCTTGGCGGCATGGAGTGGAGGATTTCAAATCTACAGGAGGTTTTTATGATTTGCTTTGCCCGACTGCGCTCAACCGCCGCCGCCGCTCTTGCCCTGGTTCTGCTAACTCAGCCGGCACTGGCCGGCACCATCCTGTCGCCGATTGCGGTGATTAACAACACGATAGGCAATTACAAAGGCATCGCGGGCTTTCCGGAGGATACCGACGAGACGCCGATGTTCAACCAATCCGGCCTTTCCCTCGGCTTCACTAGCGGCGTCACCGATTTCGCCGCATACATCGGCTCCAACCCGACCCATATCGGCGGCACGCCGGAAATCGGCAACGGCTGGATCAGCCCGGCTTATTGTCCCTGCACCGGCACCCTCGATTTCGATTTGGGCGCCAACTACAGCATCAAGCAAATGGCGTTATGGAACATGGCCGCCAACAGCGGCGCCAACGTTGCGGAGATAAATTTGTACAGCTCCAAGACCGCCGATTTCGCCGCCCCCACTGCCATAGGCTCGTTTACCAACCCGGAAATGCCCGACGATAATCGCCCGCGCGCGCCGTATCCGGCAACGGTATTCGACCTGGACGATTCGGTCGGCCGCTACGTCAGATTGCAGATCAATTCGTATTACGAGGCTTATCTGGTTTCGGAAATCGGCGAAATCGCTTTCGACGTCAGCGCCGTACCGCTACCGCCTATGCTATGGTTGTTTGCCGCCGCCAGTTTCGGCATCCTTAGCGCGTGTCGGCAGCGGCAAACTACGGCATTGAATTAATTCGCAACGGAATCCGGCGCCCTAAACCGCTCGAAGCGGCGCCGGTACCCGACGAAATGCCCCACTAACGGTTCCCCTCGTTAAAATCTGCCTGTAAAATCCGCCGACTTCATTACTGCGATTACCGGGAGCAGCGCACTCATGGGCAGAGCCTACCAAAACCGAAAAGTATCGATGGCCAAAACGGCCGACGCCAAAACCAAGATTTACAGCAAATACGGCCGGGAAATCTATGTGGTCGCCAAGTCCGGCGGCGTCGATCCGGCCGGCAATCTGACCTTGCGCGGCTTGATCGACCGGGCCAAGAAAGACCAGGTGCCGTCCCACGTCATCGAAAAAGCCTTGGAAAAGGCCAAGGGTGCCGGCGGCGAGGATTTCGCACCGGCGCGTTACGAAGGCTTCGGCCCCGGCGGCTGCATGGTCATCGTCGATTGCCTGACCGACAACCCCAATCGCACTTTCAACGACGTCCGCCTGTGCTTCACTAAAACCAAAGCCAAGATCGGTACGCCGGGCACGGTTGGCCACATGTTCGACCACGCTGCGATTCTGGCTTTCAAGCACGACGACGAGGATGCGGTGTTGGAGGCGCTGTTGGCGGCGGACGTGGACGTCAGCGATATCGAAAACGACAATGGCAAGATCACCGTATTCGCGCCGCATTCCGACTATTTCAAAGCCAAACAGGCGTTACTGGATTTATTGGGCGAGATCGACTTCGAAGCCGACGAAATTCAATTCTTGCCGAAAGGCTTGACGCCGATTGCAGGAGACGATGTGGCGATGTTCGAAAAATTTCTGGATATGTTGAACGATCTGGACGACGTGCAAAACGTCTACCACGACGCCGAGTACTAAATCTCAGGTCTGGCTGCGCTCCAGCCAATGCGCGACCGCCGGCGCCCGGTAGCCGGCGTAGCGTTCCAGCAAGGCCGCCGGATCGGTGTCGACCATCAGCAGCGCCCGCGTTTGCGGTTTGACGAATTGTTCGGCGGCGACGTGGTCGAGGAATCGAATCAAGGCATCGTAATAGCCGGCGATATTCAGCACGCCGCAGGGCTTGGCGTGAAACCCGAGCTGAGCCCAGGTCCATATCTCGAATAATTCTTCCAACGTGCCGATGCCGCCTGGCAAAGCAATAAAGCCGTCCGCCAATTCCGCCATCCGCATTTTGCGCTCATGCATCGATGCGGTGACGTGCAGCTCGGTCAAACCGGGGTGGGCGACTTCCTTGGTTGCCAGCGCTTGCGGAATTACGCCGACCACTTGGCCGCCGAGCTCCAATACCCGGTCGGCGACGGCACCCATCACGCCGATACCGGCGCCGCCGTATACCAGACGCACATTCCGTTCGACCAAGGCTGCGGCTAGTTGCCGGGCAGCGGCGACATATATTTCGCTACGGCCCGGACTGGAACCGCAATAGACACAAATACTGCGAATGGCAGCCATTTTTCAAATCCAAAACTATTCTGTGCGCCAGGAAAATGCCGGCAGCGGGTAGGTTGCGAATCTTGTTCGGCCGCAGAGGGCCGAACCGGCTTTGCAGACGAAAACGCTCAGCCGCCGTCGGAATCCGCCGACGAGTCGCCGCCGGGCTTACCGCTATCGCGGTTTTCCTTGGCCAACACCTTGGTCACAAAAAACAAACCGCCGACCAAAGCCAGCACCATTACCACCTCTAGCAACATTCTCATCATAGCGGCCACCCCTTGCACGACGTTGGCGAACGCGGCACCGGTACGGGTACCGCCGGCACGTTTTAGACCGCGCTAGAGCGGCTGTCAACCATGATGCCCGCAGGGTTAAGCGCCGGCGTTACCTTGCTTCAGATCTTTTTCCAGTTGCTCGTGCGCCCGCTCCAATTTGGCGAATACCCGCAAAATGTCGGTGGCCGACAGGATGCCGACCAATTTGTCTTTCTCGACCACCGGCAAAGCGCCGATGCGGTGGTCGGCCATCATCGCCGCAGCCGCCGAGGCCGTGGTTTCGGGGGTAACGGTATAAACGCCGCGATGCATGATGTGCACGACTTTCTGCGAGACCACATGCAACTGGGTGTTGTCCTTATTGGCTTCGACGGCGTTGGAATTGCTTTTCGGACCCAGGGCCTTGTACAAATCGCGGTCCGAGACGATACCGACCAGTTTGCCTTTCTCGACCACCGGCAAATGGCGGATTTTTTCGTAGTGGATCAGGAAAAATACCCGGTCGATCAGGTCGTGGGGTTCTACGGTAAATACCTTGGTGGTCATCAATTCCGAAACTAGCATGTCGTTCTCCGATACGGGTTTAGCTTATAAAAATTATTAGGTTATTGGTTAATGGTCCGACCAACGGCGGTTAAAATCAAGCGCCGTTGCCGGCGCCCGGCCGGCGCAACGGTCGCAGCGGCTGCAAATGCGTCAGATAAAAATGCATATCAAGCGCTATCTGCCGTTAAGCGGGCTGCATCTGCTCGCAACGCCGGTAAAAAGTGTTGTCACGTCGTTTTGCGCGTAATTGGGCCAACTGGTGGACGACGCACTTGTACACCACAGGTCTGTTTTTAAAAACGGGTCCGATGCGTATCTTGTTCTTGGCTTGCAAACGCTCCTCCCCACTCGCGAAACGCCGCTGTCCAGAGCCCGGAGCCGGTATCGATTTTATCGCCGTATACGATTTTGACCGAGTGAGCAAATTGGCGCGGCATGGATGCCGAAGGTCGAGCAATGCGGGAACGATTGCCGAAACCGCGCAGATATTCGTTTGGAACGGATTTGAACGGCCGATAGGCTGGTCCGAAGGGCGAAAACCGGGGACGGTTTTGGTAGCGAAAGAACCCCGGCTGTGGCCGAGCCCCGACTTTAAATCCGGCTTTGCTTAGCGCCTGATTCATAACGCCTTAGCTTGAGCGCACTCTTTCAAATCCATCGCGTAGGCGCAAAGCGCTTTGGAGGATTTGTTGCCGTGGCCTGCGGATAACCTGCCAGGTATTCAGTGGCGGCATAGGCTGCGAGCCTGCCGCTGTCGGTAAGCGCACCGGTCAGTCCCAAGGCGGCTCGTCGCCGTCGTAAGCGACGAAGTGGCTATCGGCCGGCTGGGTGATATTTGCCGCCAGCGCCGCAACCGGCGTCGCGGAATCGGCCTTGGCAGCGGCTGGTTCCGCGGCACCTAGCCATTGGCCGAAGGGCTCCGGATCCTTGCCGGCCGGGATGTACCATTTTTTGTTGGAGGCATCCCAACGCGCACCGAGCGCTTTCGCGGCGTCCTTTTGCGCGTAAGGCACATTCAAATAGGTTTTTGCGGCCGCCATCATACTAAGCGCGGCCAAGCGGTAGTCTCAATCATGCCGGCATTGTAAATGATTGCCCACCCAAGCCATACCGCCAATCGCAGCGTTCGCGCAAGCTTTTGCCGCCGCGGCTCCGATCGGCCGGTTGACACCACCCGCGCCGGGCGCAAGCGGTCAGTCTTTTTGATTTTTCCGGTTTATGTTGATATTGCTGGCAAACGTGGTTGTGGCGAACAACAGCGACGAAATAATGAACTCGCCGGACAAGAAACCTACGATTCCGGTGATGAAGGCCAAGCCGTTCAGAATGTCTTTTTGTACGTTAGTCATGGTCTACTCCAAAAGTTGAACACATGGCTAGACTATAGGGACGGCCTATTTAATTAACAATAGCGCAAAAAACAGACACATTGTTTTTTAATCGAAAACAAACTGGCGAAATCGGCCTGATCTCGCTGCGGTGGTGGCCTGCGGCGGTTCCGATTCGGTTTAGTAAGGCGTCCCGTCTTTGTGGGTGAAATGCCAACGGCCTTCGATCCACGCCGCCTGCTGATCGTCGTCCGGGTATTGGGCCGAGTCGGCGGGGCTGCGGTCGCCGATTTCCAGATATTGCACTGCTTGCTCGGTTCGGTTCAGCAGATGGTGGGCATCGCCGCTGCCGGCCTTGAACCCGGCGCACATGCCCGGTGCCAGCGGAGTTTCCCCGGCATCGGTCACTAGGGTCGGATGGCCTTGCAGCACATAGATGAATTCGTCCTGCTGCGAATGCGCATGCCGTAACGCCGAACAGGCGCCAGGCTGCAAGGTCGTCAGATTGACGCCGAAATTAGTCAAGCCGAACAAGTCGCCGAGCGCGCGCTTCTCCCGGCCCGCCATCCTTGCGGCGAAGGGTTGCGGATACGTCGAGGCCTTGGCCCTGGGCTCGACCGCTGCCGCGAAAACGGCGGCCGGGACATCGGGTTGGTTAATATTCACCCCGCAGCCGGCGCTAGCCGGCGGTCGCGATTGGCCTGGACCGGCTCGACCTCGACCGGGCAGCCCCATAGGGCCGAAACTACCGCGTTCGCCCGCCCGCCCGCTGCGCTGGACAGGAAACGCGTCCGGGCCGGGGCCGGCCGCAAAGCCGCGGCGCGTTGATCGCCTAGCCGGCGTGCCAATTCCTTGGCGACCGCGGTCGCCGGATCGATAATCGCCCGGTCGGGACCGACGATGTCTTTGACCAGCGGCAGCAAAAACGGATAGTGGGTGCAACCCAACACGATGGTATCGGCGCCGGCTTCCAGTAGCGGTGCCAGATAGGTTTCCAACAAAGCCCGAGTGGCGGGACTGTCCAATTCGGCATTTTCCACCTGCTCGACCAGGCCGGGACAGGGTTGCAACAGAATTTCGATGTCCTGGCCGTAAGCCGCGCACAGCCGGGCCACGTTGGCGCTGGCCAGGGTCTGGCGAGTGGCCAGCACGCCGACCACGCCGGATCGCGTCATCCGCGCGGCGGGCTTGATCGCCGGTTCTATCGCCACTACCGGCAGCGGGCACCAGGCGCGTAGTTTTTCGATGGCTACCACAGTCGCGGTATTGCAGGCGACGACGATGGCCTTGACCCCTTGGTCCAGCAAAAAGCCGGCAATAGCGGCGGCGCGGTCTTCGATAAACCCGGCATCGCGCTCGCCGTAGGGGGCGTAACCGGAATCGGCTACATACAGCAAATCTTCCGCGGGCAACTCGGCGCGAATGGCCCGCAATACGGACAGACCGCCGACGCCGGAATCAAATACGCCGATCGGAGCGTCGGCGGCAGACATACTCATGACAGGACCAATTACCAGCTTGAATGGTTAAACGATATTGGCGAACAACTATACCAGCATCGCCGGGCGAAACGCTGTGCCACCGATAACTCGGGCTAGCGCGCCGGCGCCAGCGTCGCCATATCGATTACGAACCGGTATTTGACGTCGCTTTTCAACATCCGCTGGTAAGCGTCGTTGATGCCGGCCATCGGAATCAACTCGATGTCGGAGACGATGCCGCGCTCGGCGCAAAAATCCAGCATTTCCTGGGTTTCGCGGATACCGCCGATCAACGACCCGGCCAGCGCACGCCGTTGAAAAATCAGATTGCCGACATTCGGCGCCGGATGTGGCTTTTCCGGCACGCCGACCAGACACATCACGCCGTCGCGCTTCAGCAACGCCAGATATGGGTCCAGATCGTGCGCCGCCGCGACCGTGTTCAAAATGAAATCGAAACGTTTCAGATAACGGCTCATCGCTTGCGTATCCTTGGAAACCACCACGTCGTCGGCGCCGAGCCTCTTGGCATCGGCTGTCTTGTCCGGCGAGGTCGTGAACAGCACGGCCTCGGCGCCGAAGGCCTTGGCGAATTTCAGCCCCATGTGGCCCAAGCCGCCCAAACCGACGATGCCGACGCTGTGGCCGGCGCCGATCCGCCAGCGCCGCAACGGCGAATAAGTGGTAATGCCGGCACAAAGTAACGGCGCGGTTGCCGCCAAATCCAGCACGGGAGACAGCCGCAACACGAAATCCTGATCCACCACGATCTGGTTCGAATAGCCGCCGTAAGTCATTTTGCCGGTGTGCGGATCGGGGCTGTTGTAGGTAAATACTGCGTTTTCGCAAAACTGTTCCTGGTGGTCCAGGCAATCCTGGCAGGTGCGGCAGGCATCGACCATGCAGCCGACTCCAACCGAATCGCCGGCGCGGAAGCTAGTGACCGCGCCGCCGACGGCCGCGACTTTGCCGACGATTTCGTGGCCCGGCACGATCGGAAAGCTGCTGCCGTTCCATTCGTTGCGCGCCTGGTGCAAATCGCTGTGGCAGACGCCGCAGTACAGAATGTCGATCAGCACGTCGCGCGGCCCCGGTTCGCGGCGTTCGAATTGGAACGCACGCAACGGCGTCAACGGGTTGTAGGCGGCGTAACCATAACTTTTCAGCATTTCAGCGTCTCCTGGTGCGGATCGGGTAAGCGGGGTAAATAGCGGATTTTTACCACAAATCGCGCCGCCGTAGCGCCGAAGCGCGGCCGACCCCGGTAAATAACGCTGAAGCGGCCGGCTCCGGTTCGTGCTAACGTAGCGCCGATTTCAGCAGCACGCACTCGCGAGGTTCATGTCTCCCGACCAATTCCAACGACAGCTACTGGCCTGGTTTGACCGCCACGGCCGCAAGGATTTACCCTGGCAACGCGATATCAGCCCTTACCGGGTCTGGGTATCCGAGATCATGCTGCAACAAACCCAAGTCGCCAGCGCGATCGGCTATTTCGAACGCTTCATGTCGCGCTTCCCGTCGGTGCAGAGCCTGGCTTCCGCCGAATTGGACGAGGTACTGCAATACTGGGCCGGGCTGGGCTACTACGCTCGTGCCCGCAACCTGCATAAAACTGCACAAATCGTCGCGGCCGGCGGCGGCGAATTTCCGCAGACGCTGGCCGGCATGTGCGCATTGCCCGGCATCGGCCGCTCGACGGCCGGCGCCATTCTCAGCATCGCCTGCGGCCAGAGCCAGCCTATTTTAGACGGCAACGTCAAGCGGGTGCTGGCCCGCTACCACGCCGTAACCGGTTGGCCGGGCGAAACCCGCGTCGCCGAGCGGCTCTGGCAAATCGCAACGGCATACACGCCATCGCAGCGCACCGCGGCCTATACCCAAGCCATGATGGATCTGGGCGCTACGCTGTGCACTCGCAGCAAACCGTTGTGCGAAATCTGCCCGGTCGCCGCCGGCTGCCAAGCCCGCCAACAAGGTCTGGTCCGGCAATTGCCGGAAGCCAAACCGCGCAAAACCTTGCCGGTAAAACAGACCTATTGGCTGCTGCTGCAAGATCCGGAACGGCGAATATTGCTGGAAAAACGGCCGCCGACCGGCATCTGGGGCGGTTTGTGGAGCCTGCCGGAATTCGAAGACATCGCCGCCGTCGGCGACTGGTGCCGTCGGCTCGGCTGCATGGTACAGGCACCGCAGACGCTGCCGGCCGGGCGCCACACTTTTTCGCATTACCACCTGGATTACACGCCGCTGCTGGCCGAGCTGGAAAACCCCATAAACAATGTGATGGAAGCGGACCGGGCGGTTTGGTATAAAGCCGCCGACTTTGCGTTACTTGGCTTGCCGGCGCCGGTCAAGCGCCTGCTGCTGCAACATTACCCCGAGGATTTTTATGACGAGAATGGTTAAATGCGTGAAATTGGGCATCGAAGCGGAAGGGTTGGATGCGCCGCCGTTTCCTGGCCCGAACGGCCAGCGCATTTTCGAGCACGTCTCGAAACAGGCCTGGAAAGACTGGCTGGCGATGCAGACGATGATCATCAACGAGCGCCGGCTGGCCAGTTTCGACCCGGCGGCGAAAAAGGTATTGGAAGCCGAGCGCGAAAAATTCCTGTTCGCCGGCGGCTTCGAAATGCCGGACGGTTACGTACCGAAAAAGGATTGAGCCGCCGGGTGTAACGGCCCGCTGCCGCCTTGCAATCGAGTGCACAGGTTTTGTCCGGATAAGATCTGTGCGCGGCATTGACAACAAAGGCTGGTCTGGCAGACTGGCGACGGTTACAGCAACCGTGCCAGGAGACCACCATGAGCGCAACCGTAGCCCCGCAAGTCCAATCTATGCGCGCCGCTCTAAGCGACGGCAATTGGGTCGGCCGCATCGTCGACGTGTTTTACGCCAAGATGCTCGACGACTACCGCATCAACCGTTTTTTCTGCACCCGTCCGGCCGCCGAACAAGCTGCGGCGCTAAAGGCCTATCTGAAGGCTTATGCCGGCAACTTCAACAGCAAGGACGAAAAAGTGCTGGCGGCGCTGGACCATTACTTTACCGTGGCTTTCGCCCGCAACAACGCCAAGCCCGGCGGCAACGATTTTGCATTTTTGCCGGATACCGCCGGCGGCCGGGATAGCGGAACCGCGACACTGCTATGCCCGGCGCACGGCTTTCTGGTCAAACTCGGCCTCGACGATTTTCATTACGATATAGTTATCGAGCATCTCAGCGCCGCTTTACAGCAATTGAACGTGGCCGACGATCTGGCTTACCAGATGCTGGCTTTGGCCGAAAAAGGCCGCAACGGTTTGCTGGCCCGCGCCGGTAAATCCAACAGAATCGGCTGACCGGCAGTATTCGCCGGGGCGTTTGGCCCAGAAGCGGGTCAGCGCAAAATATCGTCGCCCAAGGTTCTGGCGTAATCTTCCGGAAAAGCGGTTTGAATATGAATGTCTTCGCGGCCGTTATCGGTCAGCTTGCAGACCAGAATAAACAATTGCACGATGAAGCCGTCACCCTTATGGGTGGATAGCCAGTCGAACGACATTTGCGCGCCCTTGGCTTTGGGGCGGAACACGGTAAATACGTCGAAATCCCGCCCCTTGCGCAGCACCACGCCGCGAATCTCTACTTTCCGGCATTGCGGATCGTTGAGCTTGGCCAGCTCGATTTGGCCCGGCACCGAATTCAGCACCTCGTGTACGGCTTGTATCAGATGCTTGCGCGAACCGAGCAAAATCGAATCTTTGGCCGGCAGTTTGGCGCCGCCGCGCGAGAAAAAATCCTCGCGCTCAGCGGTGTGCAGCGAGATGGCATGGCCGGGCTTGGCGACCCCGGCCGCCAGATCGGGGCGCGGCCGGCGCTCGCTGTCGCACAGTATCCGGTGGACTTCGTCCAGCCCGTAGGGGCGGTTATAAGCCATCGCTGAATTCCTTTCCGAAAACTGGTCGGCCAGAGGTTTACTTCTTCACGTACAAGTCGGTGATCGTGCCTTCGATCATCTCCGCCGCGAACGCGAAGGTTTCCGACAAGGTCGGATGCGGATGGATGCTGAGGCTGATATCGGTGGCATCGGCGCCCATTTCCAGCGCCAACACCGCTTCGGCGACCAGTTCGCCGGCACCGGGGCCGGTAAAGCCGGCGCCGAGAATGCGGCCAGTGGTTTTGTCGGTGAGGATTTTAGTAATGCCTTCGCTACGGCCCAGGGCCAGCGAACGGCCGGATGCGGCCCAGGGGAAGGTGGCTTTTTCGTATTCGACGCCTTGCTGCTGGGCTTGGGTTTCGGTCAGTCCCATCCACGCTACTTCCGGGTCGGTGTAAGCCACCGACGGTATCGTCAGCGCATCGAAGCCGGCTTTGTGGCCGGCGATGGTTTCGGCGGCGATTTTGCCTTCGTGGGTGGCTTTGTGTGCCAGCATCGGGTTGCCGACGATGTCGCCGATCGCAAAGATATGGTTAACGTTGGTGCGGCCTTGTTTGTCGACCGGAATGAAACCGCGTTCGTCTACTGTAACTCCGGCTTGCTCGGCGGCTATCAACTTGCCGTTCGGCCGGCGGCCGACCGCGACCAACACCGCGTCGAAGGTTTCGTTTTCCGGCGCACCCTTGCCTTCCATCGTCACTTTAATGCCGGCGTCGGTCGCTTCCATGGCCTTGACGCTGGTTTGCAGCCACAGGTTGTCGTATTGCTTTTTGATCTTGCGCTGCAATGGCGTGACCAAGTCTTTGTCGCAGCCGGGAATAATCTGGTCCATCAACTCGACCACGCTGATTTTCGAACCCAGCGCGTGGTAAACCGTGGCCATTTCCAGGCCGATGATGCCGCCGCCGACGATTAGCAGTTTTTCCGGCACGAAGTTCAGATTCAACGCGTCGGTGGAATCCCAAACCCGCGGATCGTCGTGCGGGAAACCGGGAATTTTGGTCGGCTGCGAGCCGGCGGCGATGATGGCGTTGTCGAAGGTCACGGTCTGGGTGCCGGCCTCGTTGGTCAGCGTCAGGCTGTTGGCGCCGGCGAATTTGCCTTCGCCGTGGAGCACAGTCACTTTGCGCTGCTTGGCCAGTTTGGCCAGGCCGCCGTTCAGGGTTTCGGTGACGCTCTGCTTCCAACTTCTAACTTTGTCCAGATCGATTTGCGGTTTGCCGAAACTGACGCCGTGCGCGGCCATGTCTTCGGCTTCGTGGATGATTTGCGCCACGTGCAGCAAAGCCTTGGACGGAATGCAGCCGACGTTCAGACAAACGCCGCCCAATACCGGATGGCGTTCGACCAAAACCACTTGCTTGCCCAAATCGGCGGCGCGAAACGCGGCGGTGTATCCGCCGGGGCCGCCGCCCAAAACCAGAACTTCGGCGTGAGTTTGTGTATTGCTCATGAAATGGAACTCCCTGAATGGTGGAATCGGTTACCGGCGCCTGCGGCAAGCTGGCGCTTAGCTTAGCAACGATTTTACCGGTTACCGCGCAGGATAGAAAATTAATCGGCCCCGGCCCGGAATCCGCAGATTCGGCAGGGGCGATCGGGCGGGAGTTCGCCGCCGCAACCGAAGGCCGGCCGGCCTTCGGCCGAGTTTGAAAAAATGCCTATTTGTTCATCGCGATGATATTGTTGATCAGACTCTTGCCCGGAAAATCCATCATTACCATGCCCACCCGTTTGCTGATGCGCATGTTGATATTCAGCGATTGGTAAACCTGGTTCAAGACCACGTAACTGGTGCGCAGATTGGCCAGATATTGACTGCTCAACGGATTGGTGCCGAGAAACGCGATCGAACACAGCTTGCCCAGGCAATTCACCCGCGGAAAATCCGGATAGGTGTTGGGATTGGTCAATGTGGTCAAGCCGGTCATCAATTGCGGCGCATCGGTTTGCGGCGAGCTTTTGCCGCTGGCGGCGAAGTAGGGAAAACCGCCGGTGGAACCGGTCAGGCAGCGGTTTATGTAAATTTTGTCCGGGTCGCCGCTGGCCGCCGCCATGAACTGCGTTTTGGCCTTTTCCCAGACGCTATACAGGTCCCAATTGGTGTTGAGCGGGCAATCGTCCGGCGCGGTGCCTTGCCGTTCCAGTTCCTTAAAATTGATACCCAGCCGGGTCCATTCCGCGAAGTTTTGCAGCAATACGACCTTGCCGCGCACCGAGCCCAAGGTCGGATTGAAGTCGGCCTCGGGCTGCCAGAACAGGTCGGGGTATTTGCCGGCGATCGCATTGTAGGTTTGCCAAAATTCGCGGGTGCTGCCGATGGCGGTCGATTCTTCCTTGATTCGCATAACCACGGTTTCGCCGGGATGCTGCTTCAAAAACGTCTGCACGATATCCAGTACGCCGGTAAAACTGGCTTTTTGGTAGACGGACCCGTGGTAAATCAGGAAATTATCGTTGACGTGGCGGCAACGGATGTCCAACACCCGGATACCTGCTTCGAGCTGCTCGCGCAGGTCCATGGACTGGGTTTGCGGAATATCGCCGCCGTACAAAGACATCGTGTCGTGAGTGCCGGGTAGCGATAGTTGGCTAAGTTTCAGCGTATCCGGCAGGTCGGTTAGCCAGTCCGGGTTGTGCGCGCCGCTGTCGGCGTCGTGAGAATAGGCCTCGCGGTCGATGGCGGTGGAGGCGGCTTCGGCATTGGCGGCGATCAGGCCGGCCAGGGCAAATGCGGTTAACGTGGCGGATAATTTCATGGCTGTCTCCTGATTACGGTTATCGAATACCGAAGATCGGCTTCGTTTAACCGATAACAGTCAATCCGCGTGCCAGCTTGCGCGATTCGGGACAATCCCTTGATTTATCAGGCTAATTGAAAATTAACCGCCGGCTTTAGCGAACAGGATGCGCTGGGATGGGTACGAAATATCGTATATTTGCTTTATGTCGTGCCGGGCTTGCCGACACAAAGCCGGCAGCCGCGTTGCAATCGAACGTTAGCCGGTAGCGGAATGGAAGGTTAGGAAATGGGTATCAGCGCAGCGAAAATTTTGCCGTTTTACCGGCATTCGCTGCGCGACAACATCCGAACGCAATAGCCATTTCCTATCAGGCTCTATTGGCTCGGCGTTTCCGGCAAATGCCGAGGCTGCGCGGCTAACGGCTTACTCTGTACCGCTATCCTACTGCTTCCCGCTGCGCAAACCACTCCGTCAATGCCCTGGTTTCCCCCAGCGCCTGCAGCCGGCGGTCGACCGCACCGTGGTTGCCCCAAACCACATCGTTCAGCACGCCATTGTCGACTTGGGCTTCGATGTCTTTGCAGTACAAGCCCTTATCGCGTTGTAGGTAGAATCCATAGGTCCGACAAGCGATCGGGCGTTGGGGGTAGACTCGGCAACTGCCGCTAGCGCGGTCGAGCAAGGGGCAGGCGATAGGGCGGACGCTTTGCTCGGCCAGCGCGGCAACGTCTTCGGCTACCGCCCGCAAAATCTGGCTTGGCAGCAAGGCCAGCCCTTCGTCGAGTAGCCGCCATTCCGCCAGGCTGAGCCGCGGAATGTCGGCCAGGCGGTGGCAACAACCTTGGCAACCTTGCCGGCACAGCCAGTCGGGCCGTTCGGAGCGGATAGCCGCGACCCTGGCGTCGATGTCGGCGTGTAAGCCTTCGAGCGGCGTCATCGGCGCAACTGGCAATGCTGCGTTTGTTCGTTATTGCGGTTCCGCATCGCCTTGCCGAGTCTGTTCCGTAGCCGGCCGGCCGGCTACGGTCCCGCGCTTTTTCCATTTGGCGTAGAAGTAGGTCGCGCCGGAAACGGTGCCGGCCACCGTCGCCACCGTGCCCAGGATGGGCGCGGCGGTGACGATTAACGGCGGGCTGACGATGCCCAACCAGACGCCGACCGCAGTCAGCCCGGTGGGCGCGGCGACGGCTGCGCCGGCGGCGGCGATACCGGCGGCAATGCCGGTTGCCATGGAAACGTTTTCGGTTCGGTTGGCGAGTTTTTCGTGATCCATCTGCTTGGCCTGTTGTGCTAGGGGTTGGATTTGGTTGTTGGGGGTGGCCGGTAACGCGCCACATTGTGGTCCGGCCGCGAAAACCCTGTCAATGCAGCGAACGCGCGAGGTGCTGGCGGCGCGGTCATCGGCACGCGGCGGGAGTTCCGATCACCGCTTCGATGTTACCAAGCGGTTGATTGCGCCGGCAGCCGTTATCAGCTCACCACGGTGCGCATGGCATGCTCCTCGTCGAACAGCGTGCGTTGTTGTTCCAATTTGTCGACGAATTCTTTGTAAAACTCGCCGGAAATCTTGGCCATCATTTTCGCAGCTTGCTCCGCCAGCTTGGGGTCGCTGGTGGTGCCGGTGTATCGCAGCGGACCTTGGGTCGGATCCGGATTCGGTACTCCCAGGTGTTTATCGAGCACCATTTTATTCTGTATCGGCCCGGCCTTTTTGGTATTACTGACTACCCGGAAGCGGTTGCCCAGCTCGTTGGCTTTGATGCTCGGCCCCATCGCGCCGGAAATTTCGATACCTTTCAAACCGCGGTCGCGGAGCGCTTTGGCGATCACATCGATCACTGCGGTGCCGGGCTTTTTACCGACTAAAACGCCGGCGTAACAGGACGTGATGATCAAGCGGCGAAAGTTATCGGGTAATGCTTTGGAGCCTTTGGTCAGCTTGTTCGCCATATCCAGCGCCGAGCGGCTTTCGATTTGCCCCGGAGAACCGTGGCCGACGATACACAGTTCCTGAACGCCGCTCAGATCGGGGTTGTCGTCGTAGTACAGCACGGGGCCGCCTACCCGGGTCAAGCCGTAATCGATCGACGTCGAAACGATAAAATCCAATTGGCTGGCGGTCGTGCCGGAATTGCCGATAGCGACTTTAGGTACGGTTACAAGTACGGCCATGTCTCACCTCGCTTGCTCGAAAGCAGTAGATTGCGCATTTGAATAAAACCAGATAGCTAGTTAGCGGGCCGGGCGGCCCGTAACCGCTGAATGAAGTATAGCCGGGGGTGGCCCGGTTCGTCAGGCTTAGCATGCACGCGGCGCAGACCGTTTGCAGGGTCTGACGGCGCGCCTGCGGCGCCGGCAAACCAAATCGCTTTACGGTCTTGCCGCCTACAACACGATGTTCTCGCCGGTCACCTTGTCGGTTTGCTGCTGTACGATGGGCTTCAGTCCGCAATATTCGAGTACTTCGGCAATCCTTTGTTGGGTGGGCCACTTGCCGGTCTTGCGGATTTCGTATGCCAGCAGCATTTCGGCGCGTTCGACCTGGGAAATCTGAAAACTGGTGTGGCCGTTGCCGTCGTAGAAACTGACGCTGTTGCCGTTTCTCACCATCGCTTCGTAGCTCAGGTCGGCGATGAAGAAATCCGGATCCGTGGCATCGCCCTTGGCGTCGGCCGGCAAGTGGGCGTATTCGAGCTGGTTGAACTGGACTGCGGACGACACCGTTTTCTTGTTGTTGACGTCCGACTTGCCGTCCTGCAGGATGCCGCGCTGGATATTGCGGTAAATGTCCGCGGCCGCGCCGCTCCCGGTGCCGGGGTGCGCCCGATGCAAGGGTTTGACTTCTAGGTAAGCCAGCCCCTGCATCTCGATGACCTTTCCTTCTCCGTGTTTGCGGTCGTGGTCCTCGGCATAAACGTTGTAGCCGACCACATGCTCGGATTCGTGACGGGTACCGGTGGTGCCCAAAGTCTTGCGCTGAAAAGCCGCGGAACCGTGCGTGCCCACGCCATACTTGCCGCGTCGCTTCCGCAGCAACAACTTCATCTTCTTTTTCTTTTTATCGACTCCGCCGGAAAGTTTGAGTACGACTTCGACATCGAGTCCGACGTGGGTTTTTTTGTGTTTCATAGATAATCCCGGCTATTTGTTGCAAAAACGCTTGGCGGCGAATCGCCGCCGCAACCTGGGCCGACCGGCCGCGGAAAAAATCCGTCTAACGCCAGACGGGTTGGGCAAATAGTAGACGCAATCCCGGTTCGCGGGCGGTTTTGTCCGCATCCCCACGCCGTCAGTTAGCCTTCGGTAACTTGCTCGGCGCCGCGGCTTTGGTCGACGAAACGTTCGGAGGCGTCGTCCAACTGTCGGCCGGAGCGGCCGAGCGGTTGGTGGATGTACAGCGACTTCGACAACGATTTGCCGCGTTTGCCGTCGCCGTTGCCGGGCGGTTTCATCGCGTATTTGACCGGCATGCGGTGGTCGGCCAGTTGCAGGGCCGGGTTGAACACCTTGTCGAATTTCCACAAGTTGCCGACGAAGTTGGTCTGGCCGCGCATTAATATGCGGCCGACCGATTTACCGAATTTGCGGATCGCGCTCCAGCCCATATGTTTGGTAAACATGATGCGCTGGGTTTCGACCAGTTCGGCGTAAAACTCTTCCAGCGGCATTCGCGTCGGCATGACCGCGTGTTGGATGTCGAACAGGCGATAGTCCAGCGTGGATAATTTGCGCGATTCGGTCAGCCAGATTTCGGTGCCGGGGTAAGGCGTGTTGATGCTGATATTGACGATTTCCGGCACTTCCTTGCACCATTCGCGCACGACGCGGAAGCGTTCGTGGTCCCAGTCGGTATCGGCGATGATGTTGATCGCCACGTTGATATCCAGCGAGCGGGCGAACTCCAGCGCTTCGAAATTGCGGCTCAAGTCGATGCGTTTGCGATACCGCTCTAAGCCCTCGGAATCGATGGCTTCGATGCCGAGAAACATATAAGCCATGCCCAGTTCCTTCCACAGCCGGAATACGTCCTTGTTGCGCAGCAGCACGTCGCCGCGGGTTTCCAGGTAATACTCCTTTTTGACGCCCTTGCGCGCCAGCGCTTCGCCGATCTCCAGGCCGAGTTTCTCCTGGATGAAAGCGACATCGTCGACGATGAACAGGCCGGGCTCGCGCACCCGCTGCACTTCTTCGACCACTTTGTCCGGATGCAGGGTGCGGTAACTGCGGCCGTAAAAGGTCCAGGCGCTGCAAAAGCTGCAATCCCAGGGGCAGCCGCGGGAGAATTCGATCGAGGCGCACGGGTCCAGCATGCCCAGAAAATACTTGTTGCGGTGTCTGAGCAGGTCGCGCGCCGGGCTAATTCGGTTCAGGTCGGTGACGAAGCTGGGTTGCGGGCCTTGGCCCTGAGTGGTGACTACGCCGGGTACGGCGTGGACATTGGCGCGGTCGGTTTCGATTGCCTCCAGCAGCAAGGGCAGGCCGGATTCGCCTTCGCCCTTCAGTACCGCATCGATGGCTTCCTCGCCGTGTTCCAGCAACTCGTCGGCGATGAACGACGCGCTATGGCCGCCGACCACGATAAAAGCCTGCGGCAAGCGTTGTTTGCAGGCTTTGGCCAAGTCGACGACTTCCGGTACGTTGGCCAGATAGTTCAGCGAAATCGCGATGACGTCCGGACGCCAGGCTTCGACCAGGCGGAACAGGGCTGGCGCCGGCTCGACTTGTAAGTCGATCAACTGCGTTTCGCAGCCGTAGCGGCGTGCGGTTTCGGCGATCAGTTCCAGGCCCAAAGGCTCCAGGCGCAGAAAGACTTTGGTATACATCAGCGGGCTAGGGTGCACGGCCAGAAATTTCATCGGCGACTCTCTGTTGGCGGCTGCGGGAACTTCAGATTATGCCAAATTTCGCCGCAGGGCAAAGCCGGCAGCTAAAAGGAGTCTTTCCCGAAATTCGGCGGCGTCGCGTTTTTGCCAAGCCGAGACCGGCGGTGCTAGAATGGCGCCGCATTTCCGCCCGCGCCGCCGCGGGCGGTTCGCGTCAACGGGGACGCTGGATGGCTGGTTTGCAAGGTTATGCTTTCGTCCCTCGCTTTGTTAAAATCCGCCGACTTTTTTGCCCCGCGGTTGCCTTGGTTATCGCCGATGCCGCCCTTCCAATTCCGCCGGATTTGACACTATGCCGCTCCCACCGCTCGAAACCCTATTCCGCCGCGAAGTGCTCGCGATGTCGGCGTATCATGTCGCCGACGCCAGCAATTACATCAAACTCGACGCGATGGAAAATCCCTATTCATGGCCGGATGACATCCAGCAGGCTTGGCTGCAACATTTGAAAACCTGCCCGCTGAACCGCTATCCGGACCCGGAGGCGAAAGTTTTGGCCGACGCGCTGCGGCGCAGCAACGCTATTCCGGAAGCATCCGCCATTCTGCTCGGCAACGGTTCCGACGAGATCATTCAAATCCTGCTGATGGCCCTGCCCAACACCGCTGCCGTGTTGGCGCCCGAGCCCGGCTTCGTCATGTACAAACAAATCGCGCTGAGTTTGGGGTTGCGTTACCGGGGCGTGCCTCTGGCGGCGGAAAGTTTCGATCTGGATTTGCCGGCGATGCTGGCCGCAATCGAAGCCGAAAAGCCGGCCGTCATTTTTCTGGCCTATCCGAACAACCCGACCGGCAACCTGTTCGACCCGGCGGCGATCGAAGCGATCCTGGCCGCCGCACCGGGCTTGGTGGTGGTGGACGAAGCTTATGCGCCGTTCGCCGACGCCAGCTTCATCGAACGCTTGGCGCAATACGATAATTTATTGGTGATGCGCACGGTATCCAAGCTGGGCCTGGCCGGTTTGCGGCTGGGCTTTATGGCCGGCCCTCCGGCCTTGCTGGAACAACTGAACAAGGTCCGCCTGCCTTACAACATCAACTGCCTGACACAGGCCACGGCCGGTTTTGCGCTGGAGCATCCGCAGTTTCTGTTGGAGCAAACCCGCTTGATTCGCGAACAGCGCGGCGTCGTGATGCAAGCCTTGCAAGCGATCGATTCGGTCAAGGCCTATCCCAGTGCGGCCAATTTCATTCTATTCCGGACGTTAACCAAACCGGCGGATGCGGTGTTTGCCGGTTTGAAACAGCAAGGCGTGCTAATCAAGAACCTGTCGCCGCAGGGCGGAATGTTGGAAAACTGCTTGCGGGCGACGATAGGTAAACCGGAAGAAAACCAGGCCTTTCTGCAAGCCTTGAAAGCCGCGCTGGCCTAGGCCGGCAGGCGCCGCAGCCCCGGCGTAATAACAGTTTTAATAAACAGGGCCAGTAAGGTATATTTGCCGAACAATTATAAAAATTGATGTAGCTCTAAAAAATACATCGTCACGCAACAGGAGTATGTTCTATGAATCAAGAAGGCGTCGATACGTCAAAGCGCCAATTTCTGACCTCGGCGCTGTCGGTGGTTGGAGCCGTGGGTGCCGGTTATCTGGCGGTGCCCTTCCTCTCGCAAATGCAGCCCAGCGCCAAAGCCATGGCGGCGGGCGCTCCGGTCGAGGTCGACATCAGTAAAATGGAACCGGGCCAGTTGATCCGGGTGGCTTGGCGCGGCAAGCCGGTATGGATCCTGAACCGTACCCCGGAAGTGCTGACGACGCTGGCCACGCTGGACAGTAAACTGGCCGATCCGGTTTCCAACGAATCTCTGCAGCCCGAAAACAGCAAAAATCCGGTGCGCTCGATCAAGCCGGAAGTTTTTGTCGCGATCGGTCTGTGTACCCATTTGGGCTGCTCGCCCACCTTCCGCCCGGAAATCGCCCCCGCCGACTTGGGCAACGATTGGAAAGGCGGTTTCTTCTGCCCCTGCCACGGCTCCTGGTTCGATTTGGCCGGACGCGTGTTCCGCGGCGTACCCGCGCCGACCAATCTGGAAATACCGCCCTACCGGTATGAAACAGACAATCTGATCGTCATCGGCGAAGACAGCGAGGCTAGAGCAGCATGAAGCAAAAAATGAATCAATACAGCGACTGGCTGTTGGAGCGCTTTCCACTCTCCGATTTGTGGAACGAACACATGGCGCATTACTACGCGCCGAAAAATTTTAACATCTGGTATTTCTTCGGCTCGCTGGCGCTGTTCGTGCTGGTCAACCAGTTCGTCACCGGCATTCTGCTGACGATGAACTACAAACCGGACGCCAAACTGGCGTTCGACTCGGTCGAATACATCATGCGCGACGTCAACTGGGGTTGGCTGGTGCGCTATATGCACTCCACCGGCGCCTCGGCGTTCTTCATCGTGGTCTATCTGCACATGTTCCGCGGCCTGGTTTACGGCTCGTTCAAGCAACCGCGCGAACTGATCTGGATCTTCGGCATGCTGATTTTCGTCTGCCTGATGGCGGAAGCCTTCATGGGCTACCTGCTGCCTTGGGGCCAAATGTCCTACTGGGGCGCGCAGGTGATCATCTCGCTGTTCAGCGCGATTCCCGTGGTTGGCGACGAATTGTCGTTGTGGGTTCGCGGCGACTACGTGGTATCGGATGCGACGTTGAACCGCTTCTTCGCCTTTCACGTCATCGCCGTGCCGCTGGTGTTGCTGATCCTGGTGTTCCTGCACATCGTCGCGCTGCACGAAGTCGGCTCCAACAACCCGGACGGCGTCGAGATCAAGAAAAACCTGAACTGGAAAGGCAACCCGATCGACGGCATTCCGTTCCACCCTTACTACACCGTCAAGGATATCGTCGGCGTCGGCGTGTTCATGTTCTTCTTTGCCACGGTGATTTTCTACATGCCGGAGCTGGGCGGTTTCTTCCTGGAGCACGCCAACTTCATTCCGGCCGATCCGCTGAAAACGCCGGAGCATATCGCCCCGGTCTGGTATTTCACCCCGTTTTACGCGATTTTGCGTGCGGTACCGGATAAATTCGCCGGCGTCATCGCCATGGGCGGCGCCATCGTCGTGCTGTTCATGCTGCCTTGGCTGGACCGCAGTCCGGTCAAATCCATCCGCTACCGCGGCGGCTTGTTCAAAAAAGCGGTACTGTTGTTCGTCATCGCCTTCCTGGGTCTGGGCTATTTGGGTACGCAACCGGCCACGCCCGGCGCGACGATGGTGGCGCGGGTATTCACCGCAGTGTATTTCGGCTTTTTCCTGTTGATGCCGTTATATACCCGCTGGGAAAAAACCAAGCCGGTGCCGGAACATCTGACGCCGCAACCGACGCTGGAAGACCGGATTCCGGCAGTCAAGGCGTTGATCGACGAAGTGGTGGCAGTCCGTCAGGTTCCCGATAATTTGGGCGGTACGATTCCGAAAAAAGGCCCGAACTGGCCCGGTATACAAGCCGTGCTGATTCGTTTCGCAAAAAACCTGAAAAAGAGCCTGGACTAAGCCATGAAAAAGACACTCTACACTCTTTTGTTTTTGCTGCCTTTCAACGTGTTGGCCAGCGGCGGCGGCATCAAACTGGACAGCGCCGATATCGACCTGAGCGACATCCAATCATTGGAACGCGGCGCCAAACATTACGTCACCTATTGCTTGGGTTGCCATTCGGCCAAACACATCCGCTACAAACGCATCGCGCTGGATTTAAAACTGGACGAAGCGGAAATCCTGAAAAATGTCGCGCCGCTGGGCGCCGGCATTTACGACCAAATGCATTCGGCGATGAACGCTCACGATGCGGAAAAATGGTTCGGCACCACGCCGCCGGATTTATCGCTGATCGCCCGCTCCCGCGGCGCCGACTGGCTCTACAGCTATCTGCGCAGTTTCTACAACGACCCGTCAAAGCCGTTGGGCGTCAACAACGCGGTTTTCAAAGATGTGGGCATGCCTAACGTGTTCTGGCAATTGCAGGGCTCGCAAGCGGCGGAAATCCATAAAGTCGAAGGCCAGGACGTGGTTACCGGATTGAGGCTGGAGCAACCGGGGCAGTTGTCGCCGAAAGAATTCGACAAATTGGTCAACGACCTGGTCAATTTCCTGGTCTACGTCGGCGAACCGGTGCAACTGGAACGGCAGCAAATGGGTAAATACGTGTTGTTCTTCATCTTCATGTTCATCGTCTTGGCCTATTTGCTGAAGAAGGAATACTGGAAAGACGTGCACTAAGCGTCGATTTCCACACCGCAAAAAACCGGTATCGGCCACCGATACCGGTTTTTTTTATGCTTTGCTTTCGGACTAGCCCGCTAGCGCTAATCGCCCTGGAACGGAGTCCGGCCGAAAGCCGGCACTCCGGGCAACGGCCCGGCCGAGCCCGGATCGCTCCAGGCAATACTGGTTTTACCGGTTTTGGCCGGATCGCGCGCCGCTTTGGGCGGCGCAATCTTCTTGCCTCCCATCAATTGGTCGATTTGGCCTTTGTCCAGCGTCTCCCAATCCAACAAGGCCTGAGCCATGTTGTGCAGAATGTCGATATGCGTCTTCAGAATAGTTTCGGCGCGTTGGTAGTTGCTGGACAGCATGCGCCGGATTTCCTTATCGACGAATAAAGCCATTTGTTCGGACATCGGTTTGGCCTGCGGCCCGAAATAGCCGCTGTCGCTATCGCCGCAATCCATCGGACCCAAGCGGTCGGACAAGCCCCATTTGGTCACCATGTTCCGCGCCAGTTGGGTAGCGCGCTGAATGTCGTTGGAGGCGCCGGTAGTGACTTTGTCCTTACCGTAAATCAAAGCCTCGGCAATCCGGCCGCCGAACAGGCTGGAAATTTGCCCTTCCAGTTTCGCCTTGCTGGCGCTGTATTGATCCCTTTCCGGCAGGAACATTGTGATGCCCAAGGCGCCGCCGCGCGGCATGATGCTGACTTTATAAACCGGGTCGTGCTCCGGCACCAGCCGGCCGACGATGGCGTGTCCGGCTTCGTGGTAGGCCGTCATCAGCAGTTCTTCCCGGCTCATGATCATCGTGCGTTTTTCCGCGCCCATGATGGTTTTGTCGCGGGCTTTGTCCAGGTCGTTCATCGTCACTTCCCGCTGGTTGTTGCGGGCGGCGAACAAGGCGCCTTCGTTGATCAGATTGGCCAATTCGGCACCGGAGAATCCGGGCGTACCGCGCGCCAGCGCGTTGATATCGACATCGGCGGCCAGCGGCACCCGGGCGGCATGCACTTTGAGGATTTGCTCGCGGCCCTTGATATCCGGCAAGCCGACCTGCACCTGGCGGTCGAAACGGCCCGGCCGCAGCAGGGCTTTATCCAGCACGTCGGCGCGATTGGTGGCGGCGATGACGATAATGCCCTCGTTACCGCTGAAACCGTCCATTTCCACCAACAACTGGTTCAAAGTCTGTTCGCGTTCTTCGGTCCCGCCCATGTTGCCGCTGCTGCGCGCGCGGCCGACCGCGTCGATTTCGTCGATGAAAATGATGCAAGGCGCGCGTTTTTTGGCGTTATCGAACAAGTCGCGCACGCGCGAGGCGCCGACGCCGACGAACATTTCGACGAAATCGGAACCCGAGATCGAGAAGAACGGCACGCCCGCCTCGCCGGCAATAGCGCGAGCAATCAAGGTCTTACCGGTGCCGGGCGGTCCGACCATCAACACGCCGCGCGGAATTTTACCGCCCAGCGCTTCGTATTTGCCGGGATCTTTCAAGAAATCCACCAACTCGGCCACGTCCTGCTTGGCTTCCTCGGCGCCGGCGACGTCGTCGAAACGTACCTTGACCTGGTCCTCCGTCATCAATTTGGCCCGGCTTTTGCCGAAGGCGTTTTGGCCGCCGGCGCCCATTTGCTGCTTGCGCATGAAATAAATCAAGACCGCAATCAACAATAAGGTCGGAATCCACGAGTAGAAAATTTGCAGAAAGCTGGTTTCGTTGTCCGGACGCTCGACCTTGATTTTGACGCCGTATTCCAGCAAATCGTCGATCATGCGCATATCGCCCGGATTGTAGGTGCTGAATTCGCTGCCGTTATGGCGCCGGCCGCGAATGGAGCGGCCGTCGATCACGACTTCGGCGACCGACTTGCTGCGGACGTCGAGAATGAAATCGGAATAAGACTCGTCGTTTTGATTGCGGTAGGCGGACGAGGTGGGGTCGAAGGCGGCAAACAGGGCAATGGCAACGCCGGCCAATACGAACAGTGGGATGAGGATTTTTTTCATGATAAGCCTCCCGATGAGGATGCAAGCCGCAGTCGCGGCGGAAAAACAGCCGACCTGCTATATCGTCGATTGTTTATCCAAATCAAGCAAATTTCAGTCCAAGTGCAGAATTGGTGCATATTCCGTTAACAACTCCCTACCTTTGGCGCTATCGGCAACGACAACGCGCCACGGCCTGGGCGTTGCAGTCGGTAAGTTATTCGCGGAAAACCGTTTCCTTGCCGCGTGTCGGAATAGGGTTCGAACAAGCGGATTCCGCTATGGCGCGGCTGACAATCGCTGCGGATAAGGCATCGATGCACTGTGCCGGCCGGCTTGTGCGATCCGGCCGCATACGGTATCGCGCGGTAATTGCAAAAACGGGCAAATATGAACCAAGTTGGTGCGTTTTCGCTGTGGCGGGCCTTGTATAGGGATGTTTTGTCGTGGTTACGACAACGTTGCGGTCGCCTGTCGCGGGGTTTTCGGTGGGATTTACGACAAAACCAACATTTCGCGGGGACTGAAAAAAATGTTTGTTTTGAGTTTGTTTTGTATGTATTATTTTTTCAAAACAAATACAGAACAAAAATGAGCCTGACCCGTAAACAACAAGAGATTTTCGACTTCCTGCTGCAAAACCAGGAACAGTTCAACCATCCGCCAACGCTGGAGGAACTCTGCACGGCGATGGGTTTGAAATCGCGCGGTTCGCTGCACAGCCAGATCAAAGCTTTGATCGACGCCAACCTGGTCGAAGCGCCGGAGCGTAAACAACGCGGCATCCGTTTGACCGAATACGCCAAGGCCATGGCCAAGCCGGCCGAGCAGTCCGACCTATTGCCGTTCGTCGGGTTCATCGCCGCCGGCAAACCGATCGAAGCCATCGAAAATATCGCTTACATGGCGGTACCGGAGCAGTTGAAAACCGGCAAGTCCTGTTACGTGTTACAGGTCAAAGGCGATTCGATGTTGGAGGAAGGCATTTTCGACGGCGACTGGGTCGTCATCGAACAACGCAGCCACGCCCGTAACGGCGAGATTGTCGTGGCCTTGGTCGACAAAGCCGAAGCCACGTTGAAGTTCATCGAGCAATATCCGCACGAAACCTTGCTGATACCCGCCAATTCCACGATGCAGGCCATGCGCTACAAACCCGAGCAAGTGGAAATCCAAGGCGTATTGGTTGGGCAAATGCGGAGTTACACCCACCACCATTAATGAGGAAACGTTATGCCGCGTCAATCAGTCCATATGCGAGACCAAAAAGCCAACCAACTAGCCATGCACATTCGCGCCGACCGCCAGGCGGCGCTGAATATGATCGAGGAAATCACGCTGGTGATTGTATTGTGGGGCGTATTTTTGCTGGCGGCCGGCTGATGCGGGTTGTCGATAGCGGGATTCGTTACCAACGGTCGGCGCGCAATGTATAAACTCTGTTTTTACGCGCCGGCCAGCCATGTCGAAGCCATCAAACACGCCTTGTTCGAGCTGGGCGCCGGCCGTTTCGGCGACTACGACCGCTGCTGCTGGCAAACGCTGGGCCAGGGCCAGTTCCGTCCGCTATCGGGTAGCGAGCCGTATTTAGGCGCCATCGATCGGCTGGAAACCGTCGCCGAGTACAAGGTGGAAATGGTTTGCGCAGACGAGGTTGTCAAAGCTGCCGTGCAAACCCTGCTAGCCTGCCATCCCTACCAACAACCGGCCTACGCCGTTTATAAAATGCTGAATCTCGAAGATTTGCCGTAACGCGGCCGAGAGACCGCCGGCATCAATGGCCTTCGTCGCCGTCCTCGCCTTCCTTCTTGCTGATTTCTTCCAAAGCCAGACTGCCCAGCGCCCCGGCCGGTTTGGTCGCCGAACCCAAACCCTCGCTCAAGTTGATTTTCAATTTCAGATTGTTCGGCGAATCGGAATTGCGCATCGCTTCTTCCAGCGAGATCACACCGCTTTTGTACAGCTTCAATAGATGGCTGTCGAAGGTCTGCATGCCGACGTTTTCCGACTTTTCCATCGCCTCCTTGATCGCGTGAATGTCGCCCTTATGGATCAAATCGCTGACCAATTTAGTGCCCAACAGGATTTCGATTGCCGCAACCCGCTTGCCTTCGATGGTCGGTACCAGGCGTTGCGAAACGAAGGCCTGCAAATTCAACGACAAGTCCATCAACAATTGCGGCCGGCGCTCTTCCGGGAAGAAATTGATGATCCTATCCAGCGCCTGGTTGGCGTTATTGGCATGCAAGGTGGACAGGCACAAATGTCCGGTTTCGGCAAAGGCTAACGCATGTTCCATCGTTTCCTGGCTGCGGATTTCGCCGATCAGGATCACGTCGGGCGCCTGGCGTAAGGTGTTTTTCAATGCGTCCTCGTAACTCAGCGTGTCGACGCCGACTTCGCGCTGGTTGACCAGCGAACGCTTATGCGGGTGAACGAATTCGATCGGGTCTTCGATGGTGATGATGTGGCCCGACGAATTGCTGTTGCGGTAATCGATCAAGGCGGCCAGCGAGGTCGATTTGCCGGAACCGGTGCCGCCGACGAACAAAATCAGGCCGCGCTTTTCCATGATTTTGTCTTTCAAAATTTGCGGCAAGCCTAAAACGTCGGCATTCGGAATATCCACCTTGATATTGCGGATCACCAACGCATAACAATTGCGTTGCTTGAAAATATTGACCCGGAATCGGCCGATGCCCTCTTCGGTAATCGCCAGATTCATCTCCGGTACGTGCTCGAAACTGGCGCGCTGCTCGTTGTCCATCACGCTGTCGGCAATCTGTCTGATCCGTTCCGGAGTCAGCTTGACGTTTTCCAACGGCTTCAAGGTGCCTTGAAACTTTGCAGCCGGCGGCGCACCGGCCGTCAAATACAAATCGGAACCGTCGTGCTGCACCAGGATTTTCAAATAGTCTCTAAATTCCATATCGGCCAATCTCGCGTTGAAAAATACCCAAAGTTTAGGCCAATCGGCCGACAAGTGAAGTCCGCCAAAATACCGGATTGGCCGAATCGCGCCGAGAAATTCTTTGCCATCGCCGCCGATTACTCGTTTATCCTTGCGTTTTTTGCAATGCCGCCGCCGCCATGCCCCGCACCCGATTCAAGCTGAATGACCCGTATGCCGAAATCGACTGGTTGTACGGCATCGTCGCTAGTATCGACGATGCCGCGCTGGTGTTGGGGGCCGACCGGCATATCCTCTACGCCAATCCGGCCGCGGAAGCATTGTTCGAGCTGGCCGGTAGTGAATCCCCTCGCGCCGGCGAATGGCACACCCGCCTGTATTACCCCGACCGGATGCAGCGTTGCGCCGTCGCCGAATTGCTGCGGTCGGCCGGGACTGAGTCTGCGCCTGCAATCGCACTGTGTCTGGCCAATACTGCCGGTTCCAGCATGGCGTTGTCCTTGAAAATCCGCAAGCTGGACAGCCGGCAAGGCCAAGCCTACCTGTTGCTGTTTTCGCCTCGCTCGCCGAGCCCGGCGCCGGCAACCGAATCCGCCGCCGAACTATTGGAGCACAGTCCGAATTTGAGCACGGTTCTAAACCACATGCCGGCCATGATCGGCTACTGGGACCGCAATTTGCGCAACCGCTTCGGCAATACCGCTTACGAGGAGTGGTTCGGTTTCACGCCGAGCAGCATGCTCGGCAAACACATCCGCGAAGTGATCGGCGATAAGTTATATGAATTGAACAAACCGTATTTGGACGCGGTACTGCGGGGGGAAGCGCAGTATTTCCAACGCACCATCGTCGATGTAGCCGGCAGGGAACGTTATACCCAGGCGGCCTATTTGCCGGACTATGCCGACGGCCGGGTCATCGGCTTTTTCGTCCTGGTTACCGATGTGACCGAATTGAAGCGCGCCCAAAAACGGGTCAGCGAATCGGAAGCCAGCCTGCGGGCGATCTACGACAACTTGCCGTTTCTGGCCTGGATGAAAGACCGCGACGGCCGCTACTTGCAAGCCAACAAGCATTGGTTGCAGGCGGTCGGCGTCAATCAAACGCACGCGCTGAACGGTATTACCGATTACGACATCTGGCCGCGAGAGCTGGCCGAACATTACCAGGCGGTAGACCGGGAGGTCATGCAAAACCGTCGGCAAATCCAGCTCACAGAACGTGCGTTCGACGGCGGCCGCGAAACCTGGACCGAAACCATCAAGTCGCCGGTCATCGGCGAAAACGGCGAAGTGCTCGGCACCACCGGCCTGGCCAGGGACATAACCGAGCAACGCATCGCCGAAGAAACGCTGCGCAATTATAGCGAGCGCTTGCGCCTGGCCACCCAGGCCTCGGCCATCGGCATTTGCGAATGGGACATCGGCAGCGGCCAAGCCGACTGGGATGCGCGAATGTACCAGATATTCGGTATCGCCCAGGGCACGCCGATCGATTACGACGTTTGGGCGCAACTGGTTGTCGCGGATGATTTGCCGCGCTGCAAAGCCAAGCTGCGCAAGTTGATCCACCACAAACGGGAACAACATTGGGAATTTCGCATCCGCCGCCAAAACGACGGCAGTTTGCGCTACATCCAGGCGGCCGCCATCGTCGGCAGCAGCCCCAACGGCGAGCAGCAAAAAATCGTCGGCGTCAATATCGACGTGACCCGCTACAAGACCATCGAGCATGCCTTACGCGACAGCGAAGCCCATTTGGCGCACGCACAAGCGCAGGCTCATCTGGGCAGTTGGCGCCTGGATAGCGATTTGAGTACGTTGCACTGGTCGGACGAAAATTACCGGATATTCGGCACACCAGCAGGAACTGCCGTTACCTATCGACATTTCCTCGATTGCGTACATCCGGAAGACCGAAACTTCGTCGACACCGCCTGGCAAGCGGCAATGAAAGGCGCAATTTTCGATATCCAGCACCGCATCCTGGTAAACGGCCAGCTCAAGTGGCTGCGGGAACGGGCCGAACTGGATTTCGACAGCCAGGGCCGCTTCTTGCGCGCGGTGGGCACGTCTCAAGACATTACCGAGCTGAAGGAGATCGAACGCGACCTGGAACACTCGCGCTCCCGGTTGCGGCTCCTCTACGCCCGCCGCGAAAAGGCCCGCGAAGAGGAGCGCAAGCGCATCGCCCGCGAAGTGCACGACGAACTCGGCCAGATGCTGACGGCGCTGCGCATGCAAATTTCGTTGATGCGGCTGCGGTTTGCCGACGGCAACGCCGAGCTGGCGGCAAAAATCCAGGATACGATGGTCTTGCTGGACAAAACCATAGAAGTTACCCGCGACGTGGCAACTTCGTTGCGGCCGTCGGCGATCGAGATGGGCATCGTGCCGGCACTGGAATGGCAAATCAAAAAATTTTCCGACCAATCCGGTATCGCTTGCGATTTTATCCATCCCGAAAACGGGCTGGACATGGACGAGGAATGCGCGATGGCGGTATTCCGCATCGTTCAGGAGTCGTTGACCAACGTGCTGAAGCATTCCGCCGCGGATAAGGTTAAAATCAGCATCGGCATCGAAGCCGGCCATTACTGTCTGGAAATTTTCGACAACGGCCGCGGCTTCGACGCATCGGACGCCAGGAAAACCCAATCGTTCGGCTTGATCGGCATCCAGGAGCGATCCATCATGCTGGGCGGCGCGACCGAAATACTCGGTTCCCCCGAGGCAGGCACGGCCGTTCGCGTCCGAATCCCGGCCGCCCCCAACAGATACGTTTTATGATTCGACTGGTCATAGCCGACGACCACGCCATCGTGCGTAGCGGGCTCAAACAATTATTCGCACTGAATGCGGACATCGAAATTAGCGGCGAAGCCGAAAACAGCGAACAACTGCTGGACTGCCTGCAGCGCAGTGCGGTGGACCTGGTGCTGCTGGATTTGAACATGCCCGGCCTGGGCGGCTGCGAGACGATAAGCCGGATCCGGCGGGAGTTCCCAACGCTGCCGGTGCTGGTGTTGAGCATGCACAACGAGCTGCAAATCGTTAGTTTGGCGTTGAAGGCCGGCGCCAACGGCTATCTGACCAAGGACAGCGACCCGGAAATGCTGATGGCCGCAATTCGCAGGGTTGCGGAAGGCCAGCGTTTCATCGATCCGAAACTGGCCGAGAAAATCGTGTTCGCCGACGAAGTCGAGGCCGCAAAAAAACCGCACGAGAAGTTGTCGGCCCGCGAATTTCAAATTCTGGAATTGCTGGCCAGCGGCAAGGGCATCAACGAAATCAGCCAGGAACTGGCTATCAGCAACAAAACCGTCAGCACGTACAAGTCGCGGCTGTGCGAAAAGTTGCAAATCAAAAACACGGCGGAATTGATCCGCTATTACGACGCCCAAATTTGGCAGCCGTAGCCCAAGCCATCCGCTCGCCTTCCGCACTCGACCCGGCGATACGGCAACGGACATGGTCGCAAGCCCTTGTTATGTGTAGGCTTTTAGAGCCCGTCACCGCATTCGGCTTAACCCGGAACGCTTAATCCACAGTATAATGCTGCGTTTTTCCGTTAATCCCTCCCGTTATGAGTCAACAACGAAAAGCCGTGGCGCTGATTTCCGGCGGCCTGGATTCCATGCTGGCCTGCCAGACCATCATGAACCAGGGCATCCATGTCGAAGGCATCAATTTTTTTACCGGGTTTTGCGTCGAAGGCCACACCCACGCCATCCGTAAGCAGGATGCCGACAAGGTCAAGCGTAACAACGCGCTGTGGGTGGCCGAGCAACTCGGTATCAAGCTGCACATCATCGATATCATCGAAGAATACAAACAGGTGTTGCTCAATCCCAAACACGGTTACGGCGCCAATCTGAACCCGTGCCTGGACTGTAAGATCTTCATGGTCAACAAGGCCAAGCAGTGGATGCAGGAAAACGGTTTCGATTTCATCATCACCGGCGAAGTGGTCGGCCAGCGGCCGATGTCGCAGCGCAAACAAACCATGCCCATCGTCGCCGCCGAATCCGGCGCCGACGACCTGCTGGTGCGGCCGCTGTCGGCGCAAAATCTGCCGGCCACGCTGCCGGAACGCGAAGGCTGGATCAGCCGCGACAAAATGTTCGGCTTCAGCGGCCGTTCCCGCAAGCCGCAAATGGCCCTGGCTAAGGAATTCGGTTTTGCCGATTACGCCCAACCGGCCGGCGGTTGCTGCTTCCTGACCGACGAGAGTTATTCGTTGAAACTGACCGACCTGTGGCAGGCCCGCGGCAAGCGCGATTACGACCTGGACGACATCATGCTGTTGAAAGTCGGCCGCCACATCCGCCCCCGCCCGCATTTCAAAATCATCGTCGCCCGCGAGGACGGCGAGGCCCGATTCATGAGTGGCTATAAAAAAGAATTCGTCAGCATGCATTGCACCAACCACCGCGGCCCGTTGGTCTTGATCGACGGCGAAGTCGGCGAAGACGATCTGGCCTTGGCCGGGCAAATCCTGGCGCGTTACGGCCAGGGCCGCGACGCCGAGCAGGTCGAGGTGACGATACGCGACCGTGCCGGCGCCGAACGCAATATTTTCGTCAAACCGCTGGCAGCCGAGCAAATCCGCGAGGAGTGGTTCGTATGAGTGCGCATGTTTTAAACGCCCGCCGTCTGCTATGTCCGCTGCCGGTGATCCGCACTCAGGATAAAGTCAAAACCCTGCAAACCGGCGATGTGTTGACCGTGGAATGCACCGATCCGGGCGTGATGCAGGATATTCCGGCTTGGTGTCGGATTAATGGACATCAGGTTTTGGAGACTCGTTCGGGTGATGGGGAGTATGTGATTGTGTTGGAAGTGGGGTGAGTTGAGTTGTTGTGTCGCTGTCGCGACGGCTTGATTTAACGTCGGGTCTCGGCCCGACAGCCGAGGTACTTTTCTTTGCTTGTCCAAAGAAAAGTACCCAAAAGAAACGACACCCGGACGCCGCTTTAATCCTGCGCTCCGAAGCTTTCGACGGGGATCGACAGAAGGGGCTTCCTGCCCCTCTGTCGATGTGCGGCATCCATGCCGCACCCCTGCGGGCTATTCCCGCCGAAAGCTCCGGTGCTCGGCGCGGCATACGGGAGGAAAACCATCGCGACAACAAGAAACAGATCCCTTCTAAAATGGGATGATATATTGAAACCATTTAATTACTGTTAGCCAAATACAGTTCAACCGCATATGAAGGAGGATCAACATGGGACAAATTAAAGGATATGTAGAGATTGACCTGACAAAGACGTCTGGCGAAATAGAGTCGATTAGGGTTGACGGAAGTGAGTTCGGATTAGAGAGCGGTGGCGACTGGGCTAGAGATCGTGATGATCTAGAGCTATGTGCAGGATTCTTATTCATTGCATTTTGCGAAGGGTTTGATTTGCTCCTCAGTGTTAGTATTCATGGAAATTCAAATACAGATTACAACCTCAGGGTGCGGGAAAATGACCTTGAAGAATTTGAAATACAAAAAGTTGTCATTACTGAAGATGAGCTTGACATAAGCAATTTGTTTCCAAATGACGATGTAGATGTAGACTAATAGCAACGAGTAGCTCGCATTTCATTCAACTCTGACGAGCCAAGGTGCTCTGGTTAGTTTAGACGTTAGCTATCAAACGAGAGTCATGGACATCAAGAATGCATTCCTGATATCCGCATTGCTGCTGTTTTCATCGACTACCTATGCCGAAAAGAAAATCATGCTGTTTGGCGGACCCAATAATGATGTCTATTTGGGCTGTTTTAATTGTAATGATATTGCCTCAGATTCAATACAGAACGATATCGGTATGTATGGGTCTGATATCTCTCCAACGAGCATATTTAATGATATTGGCAAGTATGGATCAGACATATCTCAATACAGTCCATGCAATGACATCGCCTTGAATCCGCCGATTCTAGTCGATGAGGATGGTGGGTTTTACGGATATCTAACTCTGAACGATATAAAGCCAAAGGCTATTACAGACCCGAAAATTCTGGCTTGGTTGAAATACAAAGTATGCAAAAAAAGATAGCTAACCCTGCAATTCACCGAACCTATGTGAAAAGCCCCTCAGGTCTTTGATTTCGAACGCTAGGAGGCTATCGATTATGGGGGGTGAATTTGATTCAAAAAAGAAGCTAGCTGATCTCTTACGCAAAGACTTTAAATTTATTACGAAAAACCTGGATAATGATCCCAGTGAGTTTTGGTCAAGAACATTTATTAAGACCACTGTTTCTTTAATTGAGGCCGAGATATTTTTACTAAAGCAAGAAATTTTACATTATTGCGGAAATAATCAGATTCAGCTAAGCCCTGAGCTTTTATTGTTTTTAAATAATAAGAAGTATGAAATCAATAGTAGTGGTCAAATTACAGAGCGTCTGTTGCAGGTTCGTGTAACAGACGATATTAGGTTCGTCTTTGGGCAGATTTTATCTATTAAAGGGCACAAGCCACAAAAAGATTTTGAAGATGCTGGATGGTCTAAGGTTATTAGTACAATCGCAGTAAGGAATAGGCTAACTCATCCAAAATCCGTTGATGATATGAATATTTCTAAACAAGAAGTGAATGATTGCAAGCTAGCTTTTAACTGGTGTATAAGTAATGTTGTCCATTATTTAGATCAAGAGAAAAACGATATAGAAAGGCGTGTAACGAATCTTGAGATAATACGAGATAAACTTATTAATGAAAGCTCCAAAGATTCCTAGCAATCCGTCTCACATAAATAAGTGGGTAGGTTGGATTGGTGCTGCCCAGTAGGGCGCGACTGTTTGTGACACGTGGATTTATTATTATCGGTCCAGCTTGGTGGGCAAAAAGCGTTGCCGACCCTACGTTTGAATGTCGGGTTAAGGTCGATGCCACGAAGAGCATCTAAATTCCGGGATGGTGTTGTCCCGTATGCCGCGCCGAGCACCGGAGCTTTTGGCGGGAATAGCCCGCAGGGGTGCGGCATGGATGCCGCACATCGACAGAGGGGCAGGAGCCCCTTCTGTCGATCCCCGTCGAAAGCGAGGAGCGCAGGGAATAAGCGGCGTCCGGGTCGCCTTTCTTTTGGATACTTTTCTTTGGCGATGCAAAGAAAAGTATCGCGGTTGTCGGTCCGCGAACCGACATTAAAATACTTGTCGCGATAGCGACACAAATTAACAGGTTACAAAATGGCAGTAGGACAAATCGACTTCCCCACCATGTATGCCGTAAAAGGCATCAAACTCGGCTCCAGTAACGCCGGTATCAAACAAACCGTGCGCGACGACATCTTGGTCATCGAAATGGCCGACGGCGGCAGTTGTGCGGCGGTGTTTACCCAAAACGCGTTTTGCGCGGCGCCGGTGCATATCGCCAAAGCACATTTGTCGCAAAACCCGCGCTGGCTGCTGGTCAATTCCGGCAATGCCAATGCCGGTACCGGCAAACAAGGCTTGCAGGACGCCTTTGCCTGCTGTGCCGGGTTGGCCGGGGAAGTCGATGCGCTGGCGCAACAGGTGCTGCCGTTCTCGACCGGCGTGATCGGCGAACCGTTGCCGGTGGAAAAACTGGCCGCGGCGCTGCCGGCCGCGGTCGCCAATTTGGCCGAATCGCATTGGGACCGGGCGGCGCGGGCGATCATGACCACCGACACCTTTCCGAAAGGGGCGTCGCTGACAATCGACATCGGCGGCCATCCGGTCGCGATTACCGGCATTTCCAAGGGTGCCGGCATGATCCAACCCAATATGGCAACAATGCTGGGCTTTATCGCCACCGACGCCAAAATCGAGCAGGGTCTGCTGCAGGAATGCCTGAATGCGGCGGTCGAGCAATCGTTTAACCGGATTACCGTGGACGGCGACACCTCGACCAACGACGCCTGCGTGGTATTGGCCAGCGGCTGTAGCGCGGCGCCGGAGATTTTGCCGGGCAGCGAACATCTGGCAAGCTTTGGCGCGGCTCTGGCTACGGTTTGCAAACGTCTGGCGGAATTGATCATTCGCGACGGTGAAGGCGCCACCAAGCTGATGCGTATCATCGTCGAGCAAGCCCGCGACAGCGGCGAAGCGTTACAAGTCGCGAAAACCATCGCCCATTCGCCGTTGGTCAAAACCGCATTCTTCGCCAGCGATCCGAATTGGGGCCGGATCTTGGCCGCCGTGGGCCGGGCCGGCGTCGAAAATATGGAACTGGAGAAAATCGAGATTTACCTGGGTACGGTCTGCATCGTCGAAAACGGCGGTCGCGCCCCGTCTTATACCGAACAGGACGGCCAGCGGGTCATGAGCCAAGAGGAGATCGACGTCACCGTGCGTTTGGGCCGCGGCACAGCCAGCGAACAGGTGTTGACCTGCGATTTTTCCTACGATTACGTCAAAATCAACGCCGAATACCGGACTTAATTTCATCATGGCCCACCGGAATAGCGTGGTTCACGTCGCGGTCGGCGTCGTTCGCGATGCGGCCGGGCGGATACTGATCGCCCAACGCGCTCAACACGCGCACCAGGGCGGCTTGTGGGAGTTTCCCGGCGGCAAGCTGGAGCCCGGCGAGCCGGTGTTGCAGGCTTTGGCCCGGGAACTGCGGGAAGAGGTCGGGATTCGGGTGGCCGCGGCCGAGCCATTGATCAAAATTCACCACGATTACGGCGACCGCCGCGTGCTGCTGGACGTCTGGAACGTCAACTCGTTCAACGGCGAAGCTCGGCCCTGCGAAGGCCAGGCCATGCAATGGGTTAATGCCGGCCAGCTTTCCGATTTCGTCTTTCCGGCCGCCAACCTGCCTATCATCGCCGCCGCCCGGCTGCCGGCGTATTACGCTATCCTGGAAGGTCCGGATGCGGAATCGATCATGACGAATTGCCAACGCATCATCGACAACGGCGTCAAATTACTGCAATTCCGGGCTAAAGCGCTGGCCGCCAGCGATAAGCAAAACGTGCTCGAACAGGTATTGCAGCAATGCCGGCAACACGCCGTCGAAGTGCTAGTCAACGCCGATCTGGATTTGGATATTAGTCAGGCGCAAGGCCTCCATTTGAGCAGCCGGGCTTTGTTGAGACTGGATCGACGCCCGGCAGGAATGCGCTGGGTCGCAGCGTCTTGCCACAATGCAGCGGAACTGCAGCACGCGCTGGCAATTGGGGCGGATTTTGCGGTGTTGGCGCCGGTCATGCCGACCGCATCGCACCCCGACACGCCGCCGCTGGGCTGGCAACGCTTTAGCGAACTGCTGGAGAGCGCCAACTTGCCGGTCTTCGCCTTGGGCGGATTGGGTCGGCAGGATCTGGCGCTGGCGCAAACGGCCGGTGCCCAAGGCATCGCCGGCATCAGCGCTTTTTTGGTTTGAAGCGGTCTATCGGCGGCTAACGCTGCTTTCGAAAGCCGGTTATCCTTGGCGGGACAGCCGCTTCGCGATTTTTCTGCCGGCCCGGCGCAGCTCTTTGCCGATAGCAGCCAGCAACGCGGCCGGCGACCGGTTCATCTTTTCCCGCAACGTCCGCCCGCGCTTTTTCGCGACTTCGTAAAGCTCGGGATGCACGCAGTTCATGAACGCCAAATTTTCCAATTCGCGAAAACCCTGATCGAGCAGTTTCCGGTACAGCGGATGGGATCGGTTCACGTAGAGAAAGGTATTTTGGACGTAACAGGTATCGATGCCGGCTTTGCCCCAGAATACCGGCCGGAACAAATCGAAAATCGCGTAGCCGCGTTGCTGAAACATCGCGCCCCAATCGCTATGCAGGCGTTCGTTGATGTGGTGGGTTCCGCCCTGGCCGAGGTAGGCCGCACCGAACAGCACCACGTCGGACAAGGCCGCCAGCGAATCGACGAAATTCTCCGACACGGCCGGTTCCAGATGTTCGGCTACTTCCAGCGACATCGCCAAATCGAATTTTTCCGCCGTGCGAATGGTTTGGTTCAAGTCGACCGGATTGAAGCGGATTCTGGCGTCGACCATATTCTGTTGGCTATTCCAGACGCCATCGTAGCCCACCAACTTTTCCGCGCCCAAATCGGCCGCCGCCTTCAGCCAGGTGCCGGCGCCGCAGCCCAAATCGACGACGGAGCGCGGCGTATGGAAACCCCAGAGGTAACCGAGATATTGCTCGGCCGACAGCAAACTGCCGGTCTTTTGCGAATCGTAAAAGGCTTGATCGTAGTACTGCTTCATCGGTAACTATGCGGAGATGGAATTAAAAAGGTTGGCCGTCGTCGGCATCCGGCCGACCGGGGTTTTCGTGGTCCCAGACCGGCGGGCCGGGAATCTTGTGCGCTTCGGTGGCCCAGTCACCGAGGTCAATCAGCTTGCAGCGTTCCGAGCAAAACGGTTTGAATTTTTCGGCGGCAACCCACAGCACCGGTTTGCGGCAGGTAGGGCAGGCGACTTGCGGCGGGGATTGCGCGGCCATCAGAACATGCAGCGGGTCAAACGGAACTCGACGTCGTCCTGGGTTTGGCACGGCCGGTTTTCATCGGCCGACGGGATCATGAAGCGGATGCTGAAGCGGTGTTTGCCGCCGCTGATCTCGGCGAAACAGCGCTGCTCCGGTTGCAAAGCCACGCGCAGCAATTGCACCGGATGGTTTTTGTTGTCGAGCGCCAATTGAAAAAAACCGGCCTTGGCCACCTCCGGAGTTGGAGTGCTGCTTTGGCGGATGAAGCCTAGAATCAGGTCGATGGCGACCCGAATATCGACAAACGGTTGGGTCCAGCGCTCCAAATCCTTTTGCTGCTCCAGTTCGTCCTGTTCCAGCCAGTAATGGAAGGCCGGCAGATCGAACGAGCAACTGCCGCCCGGAATCGAATTGCGCTGCGAGATACTCTGAAACAAGTCGCTTTCCATTACGCTGATGCCGATCTTGCCGTTGGCGCTGTATAAGTTACGGCTGGCCTGGTTCAATTCGGCCAGGATTTCCTGCAGTTTTTCGTCGTCGACGCCGTGGTTATGGGCCAATTGGTTCAACACCTTGGTGTGGCGGTCCAATTCTTTGATCAATTCGGATTTCAAATCGCTGCGGCTGAAGATGGTCAGAATGTCCAACAGGACGGAGATGGCGGCGCGTTTGTCGAAAACGGAAGCGCCCAACATGAAATGGCTGAGCTGTTGAAAGAGCTGCTCCAAGCGCATAAACACACGAATTCGTTCGTTGAGCGGGAATTCGTAGACAATTTGTGTATTCAAGCCGATGGTGTCCTGGCGGTGGCTAAAAAAATGTAGGAATTGTGCAGGCTTTTAACCTGTTCTGCAAGCTGCTCCGGCCCGGCGCTGTTGTCGATTACGTCGTCGGCGCGGGCCAGCCGTTGCGGCCTCGGCATCTGGCTGGCAACGATGGCCTGGGCCTGTTCGGCGCTGAGTTTGTCCCGGGTCACGACCCGTTCGATCTGGGTTGATTGCGGACAATCGACGACCAGGATCCGGTCCACCGCATACGGATTTTTCGATTCGAGCAGCAACGGCACCGCAATCAGGCAGTATACGGCTTGCAATGCCGCCACGTCCGCGGCGATGCGGGCGTAGACCTGCGGATGCATGATGCCGTCGAGCCGGCGCCTTTGCTCCGGATCGCTAAAGATCGCCTGGCGCAATTTTGCCCGATCGAGGCTGCCGTCGGCTTGCAATATCTCGGTGCCGAATGCCTGGACGATGGCTTGCAACGCCGGCTGGCCGGGCTCAACCAAACTGCGGGCGATCAAATCGGCATCGACCACCGGCACGCCCAATTCGGCAAATAAGCGGCAAACCGTGGTCTTGCCGCAGCCGATGCCGCCGGTCAAACCGATTTTCAGCATCGGTCACAGGCCCGTAATTCGCAGATACCAGGCATTCATTTGCTCGCCCCACAGCAAGGCCAGCCAGCCGGCCATTGCCAAGTAAGGCCCGAACGGAATCGGCTTGGCCGCATCGCGCCGGCAGAACACGATCATTGCTATGCCGACCGTTGCGCCGACCAGGGAAGACAACAATACGATCAAAGGCAGATATTGCCAGCCCAGCCAAGCGCCGAATACGGCCAGCAATTTGAAATCGCCGTAGCCCATGCCTTCCTTGCCGGTCAGCAATTTGAAGCCGTGGAATACGCACCAGAGGCTCAAATAGCCGGCTACCGCGCCGATGATGCTGTCGCGGCTGTCGGCAAAAATCCCGAATACGCTGAGCAGCAAGCCCAACCACACCAAGGGCAGCGTGATGGAATCGGGCAACAATTGTTGGTCGATGTCGATAAAACTCAACGCAATCAGGCACCAGGTCAACGGCAAGGCAAATGCCAAGGCCCAACCGTAACCCAGTTGCCAGGCCACCAGCGCCGAACACAGGCCGGTAAAGGCCTCGATCAGCGGGTAGCGCCAAGCGATTTTCGCGCCGCAGTTGGCGCATTTGCCGCCCAGCAGCAGGTAACTGAAGACCGGGATGTTTTGGTAGGCTTTGATTTCCGCTTTACAAGCCGGGCAATGCGAAGCCGGCAGCAACAAGTCGAAACGTTCGGCCGGAGCTTCGGCCGGCAATTCCAGGTACTCGCGGCACTCTCGGCGCCAACCGGCTTGCATCATCAGCGGCAGCCGGTAAATCACCACGTTCAGAAAGCTGCCGACCAACAGGCCGAGTACTAAAGCGCTGCCGGTCACAAAACCGGCGGATTGGGCTAAGGCGTTAAACAACATAGGCAAGCAGGAAAGATTGGCCGGCTCCGAGACCCGTAACAGGCCGGAGCCGGCAATACGTTAGATAGCGGCGCCCAATTTGAAGATCGGCAAATACATCGCCACGATCAAGCCGCCGACCAGAATACCCAAGATCACCATGATGATAGGTTCCATCAAGCTGCTCAGGTTATCGACCAGGTTGTCGACCTCTTCTTCGTAAAAGTCGGCGACCTTGTCCAGCATCGCGTCGATCGAACCGGACTCCTCGCCGATCGCCACCATTTGTACCACCATATTCGGAAACATGCCGGTGGTTTCCAAGGCGAATTTCAATTGCTGGCCGGTGGCGACGTCGTCGCGTACCCTCATCACTGCTTCGTAGAACAGGATGTTGCCGCAGGCGCCGGCGACCGAGACCAAGGCTTCGACCAACGGCACGCCGGCGGCCGACATCGTCGACAGCGTGCGGGCGAAGCGGGCAATCGCCGATTTTTGCAGGATCATGCCGACCACCGGGATTTTTAGCAGCATCCGGTCCAGAAAATGGTTGAAGGCCTTGGAACGCTTCTTAAAGTAGGTAAACGTGTAACCGCCGATAAACAGCACGCCGACCACGGCCCACCACCACTCCTGTACCCAGGCCGACAATTCGATGACGAATTGGGTGAAAGCCGGCAAATCGGCGCCGAAGCCTTTAAACAAATCCTCGAACACCGGCACCACGAATACCAACAAAATCGCCGTGACGATAAACGCTACCACCAGAACCGCAACCGGATAGGTCAGGGCTTTTTTGACTTTTTTCTTGATCGATTCGGTTTTTTCCTTGTAGGTGGCGATTTTATCCAACAGGGTTTCCAGTACCCCGGCATGCTCGCCGGCTTCGACCAGATTGCAGAACAACGCATCGAAATATAAAGGCTTGCGGCCTAGCGCCTGTGCTAGCGTGTCGCCGCCCTCGACGTCGGCTTTGATCGACAGCAGCATTTCCGACATGCTGGCGTTGTCGTGGCCCCTGCCGATGATATCGAACGACTGCACCAACGGCACCCCCGCCGCCAGCATCGTCGCCAATTGGCGGGCGAATACCGCGATATCGCCCGGCGTGATTTTTTGTACCCGCGGACTGAACAAGGGTTTCGCCTTGGGTTTGATGCCGACCACCCTGATGCCCATCCGCCGCAATTCGGCGCGGGCGATTACCTCGCTCTTGGCGCTGATGGTGCCTCTGGTTTTCTTGTTCTGTTTGTCGAAGCCGTCCCAGTTGAATTCGATCTGCTCTTCTTGTTTTGCCATGATTATTCCGTGGTGACGCGGTCAATTTCTTCCAGCGAGGTAATGCCCTGGCGGACTTTCAACAAACCGGAGGCGCGCAAATCGTTGATGCCTTCGCTGCGTGACAATTCGGCCATTTCCATCGCATTGCCGCCGCGCAGGATCAAGGCCCGCATTTTTTCGGTGATCGGCATCACTTGGTAAATACCGACCCGCCCTTTATAGCCGTTATTGCAATGTTCGCAGCCCACCGGCCCATATATTTTGAAGGTACCGATGTCCTCTTTTTTGAAGCCGGCCGAGATTAGCGCACTTTCCGGATAGTCCATTTCCTTTTTGCAATGTTCGCACAAGCGCCGTGCCAGCCGTTGCGCCATGATCAGCAAAACCGCCGACACGATGTTGAACGGCTCGATACCCATTTGCACCAAGCGGTTGATGGTCTGCGGCGCGTCGTTGGTGTGCAGCGTCGACAACACCAAGTGGCCGGTTTGCGCCGCTTTGACCGCGATACTGGCGGTTTCGTAATCGCGAATCTCGCCGACCATGATGATATCCGGGTCTTGCCGCAAGAACGCCTTGAGGGCTTCGGCGAAGGTCAAACCGGCTTTGGGGTTGACGTTGACCTGGTTGATGCCTTCCACGGTGATCTCTACCGGATCTTCGGCCGTGGAAATATTGGTCTCGACGCTGTTCAGTATGTTCAAACCGGTGTACAGCGACACGGTCTTACCGCTACCGGTCGGCCCGGTGACCAGTACCATGCCGTAGGGTTTATGAATCGCATCGAGGAAGTTTTTCTGTTGTTCCGGTTCGAACCCGAGTTTTTCGATACCGATTTGGGCGCTGGTCGGGTCGAGAATCCGCAACACCACTTTTTCGCCGAACAAGGTCGGACAGGTATTGACCCGGAAATCGATGGCGCGGTTTTTCGATATCTGCATCTTGATCCGGCCGTCCTGCGGCACCCGCCGCTCGGCGATGTCCATTTTCGACATGACTTTCAGCCGGGAAATGATCCGGTTGGCGATGCCCACCGGCGGACTGGCTACTTCCGACAGAATGCCGTCGGCGCGGAAGCGGATGCGGAACCGCTTCTCGAACGGTTCCATGTGAATATCCGATACGCCGCGCTTGATCGAGTCCAGCAGAATCTTGTTGACGAAACGTACGATAGGCGCGTCGTCGATATCCGAACCGCTAGTTTCCTCGGCCGGCTTGGCTTCGTCGCCGGCGGAAATGTCGATGTTGTCCAGATCGTCGTCGAGCAAATCCTTCATCGATGTATCGGCCGCTTCCAATGCGGTATCGATCATCTTCATCAATTTGTCTTCTTCGACCAGGATGTTCTCGGTGTTGTGCCGAGTGTGGAACTTGATCTCGTCCAGGGCCTGGAAATTGGTCGGATCGGCCGTCGCCACGAACAAGCGGTTGCCGCGTTTGAATAAGGGCAATGCGTGGTGCTGGCGAATCAATTTTTCGCTGACCAGTTTGATCGGCAGGAACGACGGATCTATCGCGTCCAGGTCGAGAAACGGCACGCCGAACTCGGCCGAGGCCAGCGTGGCGATGGTTTTACTATCCGCGTATTTATGTTCGACCAGATAGCTAATAAAGGCCTGTTTGCGTTTTTGCGCCTCCTGCAAACAGGTCGCGGCCGACTCTTCGGTCAGCAGCCCCTTTTGAATCAGGCACTTAACCAGACCGCTGAAATGAATGTTGGAAGGTGCTGTCGCCATGAAAAAAGGTCAAGATTGGTTTTACTGCAGCTTTGTGCTGCAAATATAGATGAAGTAAGGATATTATCCAAACTCGACGCTACGTAACGGTCCGCTACCGGCAGGCGGAGCCGGTGCGGAGGAGCAGCCGCCGGGCGTGGTGGCGGCTGCGGCTAAAGCGGCTTAAATTTCGTGGTAGATCGCCGCACCTTCTTCCAGGAACTGCTTGGATTTTTCCTCCATGCCGATTTTTAAAGCCTCCGCTTCTTCCAGGCCTTTTTGTTCGGCGTAGTTGCGCACATCTTGGGTGATTTTCATCGAGCAGAAATGCGGGCCGCACATCGAACAAAAGTGAGCAACTTTAGCCGATTCTTTCGGCAAGGTTTCGTCGTGGAAGGAACGAGCTTTTTCCGGGTCCAGCGCCAGATTGAACTGGTCTTCCCAGCGGAATTCGAAACGGGCTTTCGACATCGCGTTGTCGCGAATCTGCGCGCCGGGATGGCCCTTGGCCAGGTCGGCGGCGTGAGCGGCAATCTTGTAGGTAACGATGCCTTCGCGGACGTCCTGCTTGTTGGGCAGGCCCAAATGCTCTTTTTGCGTCACGTAGCACAACATCGCGCAGCCGTACCAGCCGATGTTGGCGGCGCCGATAGCGGAAGTGATATGGTCGTAGCCGGGGGCGATGTCGGTGGTCAAAGGCCCCAAGGTGTAGAACGGCGCCTCGAAGCAATCTTCCAGCTGCTTGTCCATGTTGACCTTGATCATTTGCAGCGGCACGTGGCCGGGGCCTTCGATCATGGTCTGCACATCGTGTTTCCAGGCGATTTGAGTCAATTCGCCCAAGGTTTCCAGCTCACCAAACTGGGCGGCGTCGTTGGCGTCGTAAATTGAGCCCGGGCGCAGACCGTCGCCCAGCGAGAACGACACGTCATAGGCCTTCATGATTTCGCAGATTTCTTCAAAGTGCGTATACAGGAAGCTCTCGGTATGATGAGCCAGACACCATTTGGCCATGATCGAACCGCCGCGCGAGACGATGCCGGTCAGGCGCTTAGCTGTCAGCGGCACATGTTGCAGGCGGACACCGGCGTGGATGGTGAAGTAATCCACGCCCTGCTCGGCCTGTTCGATCAGCGTGTCGCGGAAGATGTCCCAGGTCAGTTCCTCGGCCTTGCCGTCGACTTTTTCCAGCGCCTGATAAATCGGCACGGTACCAATCGGCACCGGCGAGTTGCGCAAGATCCATTCGCGGGTTTCGTGTATGTTCTTGCCGGTCGACAAATCCATGATGGTGTCGGCGCCCCAGCGGATGCCCCACAGCATTTTTTCGACTTCTTCCTCGATCGACGAAGTAATCGCCGAGTTACCCAGGTTGCCGTTGATCTTAACCAGGAAGTTGCGGCCAATGATCATCGGCTCCAGCTCCGGATGGTTGATGTTGGCCGGGATGATGGCGCGGCCTCTGGCGACTTCGGAACGCACGAACTCCGGCGTGATGAAGGACTGGATGTTGGCACCGTAGGAAAAGCCGGGGTGTTGGCCTTGGTAACGGTCGCGCATCGCTTCCAGATTCTGGTTTTCGCGGATCGCGATGTATTCCATCTCCGGGGTGATGATGCCTTTGCGGGCGTAATGCATCTGGCTGACGTTGTGGCCGGATTTGGCGCGGCGCGGATTGCGGGTCAACTCAAAACGCAGGTGCGCGGTTTTCGGGTCGTGCAGACGTTCGTGGCCGAATTTGGAGGTTGGGCCGCTCAAGACTTCGGTATCGCCGCGCTCTTCTATCCATTTGCCGCGCACCGAGCCCAAGCCTTGATGCAGGTTGATGTCGACGTTGGGGTCGGTGTAAGGGCCGGAGGTATCGTAGACGAAGATCGGCGGGTTTTTCTCGGCGCCGAAATGGGCCGGCGTGTCCGACAGGTTGATCTGCCGCATCGGCACCCGCATGTCGGGTCGGCTGCCCTGGATGTAGACTTTTTCCGAGGCGGGGTAGGAATCGATTCTTACGCTACTGCCGGTGTCGGTAGTAATTTCATTGCGGACAGCGCTCATGCTTATCTCCAAAAATCAGAATAAATCGCGAGCGCAGGGAAGGATTGGCTTTCCTACGCCGGCATTAACCGGATCAGGTTCGAAGGGTTTTTCTCAGCTTCCGCACTGGAATTGGGCGGAAACACCCCTAGCCTTTTAGGTGGGTCGGTACGTTAAATGATAATCCGGCCAATTGCAAGCGCGGATAATACGCCAGTCGCCGCAAAAAGCTTATAAAACAATAGGTTTTATCGCGCCGTCGCCAATCGCCAGCTAATTGCTATGATAAACCCCATCTAGCCAGCCATTCTGCCATGACCGACGAACAAGCCTTTACCGATCTCGACCGCGGTTTCGCCCGCTTCCTTGCCGAACGCAGTCGCTTGAGCGGCGCGAACAAAAACCGTTTCGAAGCCTTGCTGCTGCAGTTATCGGCCCAGCAGAGCGCCGGCCACAGTTGCATTGCGATCGGTGCGGAAGATCGGGAAATTGTGCTGGCTTCCGGGCTGGCCTCCGCCGACCGGGCCACGCCGTTGATCGCCGAAGCCGAGCGCTTGTATTTACAGCGCTACTGGCATTACGAGGAACGCCTGGCTCGGCAACTTGGGGCGCTGGCCCGGCAACAATTCGATGCCGGGCATCTCGAAGCTTGTCTGGACCGCTATTTTCCGAGCCAAGGCGACGAAATCGATTGGCAGAAAACCGCGGCACAAGCAGCCGTCGGCCGAGCTTTGAGCATCATTACCGGCGGCCCCGGAACCGGCAAAACCACGACGGTACTGAAAATTTTGGCATTGCTGCTGGAAACCAGTCGCCAATCGTTACACATAGCCTTGGCCGCCCCCACCGGCAAAGCCGCCATGCGCCTGCAAGAGTCGATTGTCGCCAACAAGCCCGGCCTGGATTGCGCGGCCGAGGTCAAAGACCGGATTCCGGAGCAAGCCAACACGCTGCATCGATTGCTCGGCGCCAAGCCTCCCACGCCTTATTTTCGCCACGACGCCGGCAATCCGCTGCCTTACGACGTGGTGGTGGTGGACGAAACCTCGATGGTCGATCTGGCGTTGATGAGTAAATTGGTCGATGCGCTGAAACCAGGCTCGCGTTTGATTTTACTGGGCGACAAAGACCAGTTGGCCTCGGTCGAGTCCGGCTCCGTCTTGGCCGATCTTTCCGCCGGCCTGGCCGAAAACACGGTGGAGCTGCAGAAATCGCATCGATTCCAGGGCCAAATCAAACAACTTGCCGTAGCCGTGAACCGCCAGGATGCCGAACTAGCCTGGCAACTGCTGCAAGAGCCGAATTCTGCGGTTCGGCGCCTGAACGGCGACCCGATCGACTGGATCATTGAAAACTATGCCGAATATTTGCAAGCCATTGCGGACGGCGCGGACCTAGTTCGAATTTTCGCAGCCTTCAACCGCTTTCGGGTGCTTTGCAGCAATCAACGCGGCCACAACTCGGTCGGCGAGATTAACCGGCGGGTAGAGCAGGAATTGGCAAGCCGCGGCAAAATCCGGTCCGGATCGATATGGTATGCCGGCAAGCCGGTCATGATCACCGCCAATCACGCCGGCATGCAGCTTTATAACGGCGACATCGGCTTATGCTTGAACGACGCTGAACACGGCGGCCAGCTCAGGGTGTTTTTCCCGCGCGGCGAGCAATTCCGAAAATTGTTGCCGGCCCGGTTGCCACCCTGGGAAACGGTGTTTGCGATGACGATCCATAAAAGCCAGGGCTCGGAGTTCGAAAACATCGTGATTGCCTTACCCGATGCCGTCAATCCGGTTCTGAGCAAGGAGCTGCTGTACACGGCGATTACCCGCGCCAAAAAATCGGTCGCCGTCAGCGCGGAGCAGGCCATCTTCGATGCCTGCGTCGGCCATCGTGTCGCCAGATACAGCGGTTTAGCCGCAAAATTGCAAACTTACGCTTCCGGACCAAGCCGATGAAATCGATTAAAAAACGCAGCAAACGCTTATTGGCTGAGATCGAAGCCGCAGCGGACCGGTTAGTGGCTCTGAGTGCAGATTTGGACCTTTTCCAAGGTTTATGCGAAACGGCCGGCCAGATTGGTGCATGCGCGGTTGCGCTGGCCGAACAAGTGTCCGCGGCCGATAAGTCCGAAGCGGCGCTGGTACTGGTTCAGTCGCCCGAGTTGGCTCGGCTGGCGGATTTTGCCGATCTGGATGCGATCAGTTTGCTGGAAGAGCGCATGTTTGCCGTCCAGGCCGATCTGGAGCAAGGTGAGGTCGGCCGTTTTTTGCAACAGGTGTTGGAAAAATCCGAGAAGCTGTATGCCGCGCTTTTGCAAAGCATCCAGCAACTGCTGGCGCTGGCGGAAGCAGCTGAACAGAATTAGTGGCTGCGTTGCACCGAAAAGTGGGCTAAGGCTTCCAGGGCTTGCCTATATTCCGAATCCGGCAGGCAGTCCAATGCGGCAATCGCCAATCCCGCCGCGCGTTCGGCGCATTGCTCGGTATATTCGATTGCATTGGTTGCTTTGACGACTTCGTAAACCTCGTTGAACGCTTCGCGCGAACCCTGTCTGATCGCATCGACCACGATTTGCGACTGGCGTTCGTCGCCGTGCTGGATGGCGTAAATTAGCGGCAGGGTCGGCTTGCCCTCGGCCAGATCGTCTCCGAGATTTTTGCCTAGCTCCTCGCTATTGGCCTTGTAATCCAGTGCGTCGTCGATCAATTGAAACGCTACACCCAGTTGTTGGCCGTAAACTGCCAAAGCTTCTTCGGTGGCGGCGTCCGCCCCGGAAACCACGGCGGCCAATCGAGTTGCCGTGCTGAATAGAATTGCGGTTTTGCGGGCAATCACTTCCAGGTACTTGGCTTCGCTGGTCTCCGGGTTGTTGCAATTCAACAGCTGCAACACCTCGCCTTCGGCGATTGCGGTGGTGGTCTTGGACATGATGTCCATCACCCGCATGTTGTCGGTCCGTACCATCATTTCGAACGCGCTGGAATATAAGTAGTCGCCGACCAATACGCTGGCGGCATTGCCCCACACCGCATTGGCCGATTCTTTGCCGCGGCGCAATTCGGACTCGTCTACCACGTCGTCGTGCAACAAGGTGGCGGTATGGATAAATTCGATCACGGCCGCCAGCGTCAAATGCCGCTCGTCGATCCGGCCCAGGGCTTTTGCCGCCAACAACAACAACATCGGCCGCAACCGCTTGCCGCCGTTGCCGATGATGTAATGGCCGATTTGATTGATCAGCACAACATCGGAGCTCAGTTCGTTTAAAATTAACCGGTCGACGGCCAGAGTCTCGGCGGTGGTTAAATTTTTAATCGAATCGAAATCTATAGGGGCTGAAGCTGGCGTTGAAACTTTAGCTATCATGAAGTTTTTGGCTAATCGCCTGTCGACGCGTGACGTAAATAACCGGTCATGCTATGAACAATCGCAGATAGTGTCAATAGCATCCTGCCAATAGGGAATGGTCGCCGTAGTATTATCAGGAATTTAGGTTTGACGTAAGCCTTGATAAAAAATATAATCTGCTGTTCACTTTTAACAGATTATGCTTGATGGAGCTTACGCTGATGTATGCGGTAATTCAAACAGGTGGTAAACAGTATCGTGTCGCAGAGGGTACTACCTTAAAAATAGAAAAACTTGAGTTGGGCGCCGGCGACAGCGTTGAGTTCGATAAAGTGCTGATGGTTCAATCCGGCGACTCTGTAAAAGTAGGCCAGCCTTACGTCGACGGCGGCAAAGTGACTGCAACGGTAGTCTCGCAAGGCCGGCACAAGAAAGTCAGAATCATTAAATTCAGAAGACGCAAGCACCACATGAAGCAACAGGGGCATCGTCAATATTACACCGAAGTGCAAATCACCGGCATTTCAGCATAATCAAGAGGTTAGAAAATGGCTCACAAGAAGGCAGGCGGTAGTACCCGCAACGGTCGCGACTCTAATGCACAACGACTGGGCGTCAAACGTTTTGGCGGCCAAGTCGTAAAAGCTGGCAACATCCTGGTTCGCCAACGCGGCACCAAATTCCACGCCGGCGACAATGTCGGTATCGGCAAAGACCACACTCTGTTCGCTTTGACCGACGGCAAAGTGGTTTTCGTCGAAAAAGGCCCGCAAAACCGCAAATACGTCAGTATTGCAGCAGCGTAAATTCTGATTGTGCTCTGGCACATTCGACCCGAAAAGCCTCGTTTTACAGCGGGGCTTTTTTGTTTATACCGGTAGATTATGAGATTTGTTGACGAAGCGGAAATCCGCGTGGAAGCAGGCGATGGCGGCAACGGCAAAGCCTCGTTTCGCCGTGAAAAATATATTCCCCTGGGCGGCCCGGACGGCGGTGATGGCGGCGATGGCGGTAGCGTCTATCTGGTCGCCACCGAAAACGTGAACACTCTGGTCGATTTTCGCTACCACTCGGTGCACCGCGCCCAACGCGGCGAAAACGGCGGCAGCCGCGACTGCACCGGCAAAAAGGGCGAAGATTGCTTCGTCGCGGTGCCGCCGGGAACCATCGTCTACGAAGCCAACACCGGCGAGAAAATCGGCGACTTGACCAAGCCCGGCCAACAATTGCTGGTCGCCAAGGGCGGCTTTCATGGCTTGGGCAACACCCGCTTCAAAAGCAGCATAAACCGGGCGCCGCAACAAACCAGCAAAGGTTCGCCGGGCGAGCATCGCATGCTGCGTTTGGAACTGATGGTCATCGCCGACGTCGGCTTACTCGGCATGCCGAATGCCGGCAAATCCAGTCTGATTCGCACCGTATCGTCGGCCCGGCCCAAAGTCGCCGATTATCCGTTTACCACGCTGCATCCCAATTTGGGCGTAGTCCGGGTCGACGATTTGCGCAGCTTCGTCATTGCCGACATCCCTGGCGTCATCGAGGGCGCCGCAGAAGGCGCCGGCTTGGGTTTACAGTTCTTGAAACACTTGTCCCGCACCGGCTTGCTGCTGCACATGGTCGACATTGCGCCCTACGAAAGCGACGAATCGCCGGTCAGTGCCGCCCGCAAAATCATTCGCGAAGTTGAGAAATGGAGCGACGAGCTGGCGCACAAGCCGCGCTGGCTGGTATTGAATAAAATCGATAACGTGCCGGACGACGAAGTCGAATCCCTCAGCCAACAAATTGTCGAGGAATTGGGCTGGACCGGTCCGGTGTTCCTGATTTCCACCCTGAAAAATCAGGGTACCCAAGCCCTGATGTACGCCATCATGGACTTCCTGGAACAACAAAGAGCCCGCACAGAAGATACGCAACAGGAGTTGCCCAGTGAGCCGTTCTGATTTTTGCCAAGCCAAACGCGTTGTCGTCAAAATAGGCAGCTCCCTACTGACCGACGGCGGCCGCGGCCTGAATAAACCCGCCATCGCCGGCTGGGTCAAGCAAATGGCCGCACTGCGCCGGCGTGGCGTCGACGTGGTACTGGTTTCGTCAGGCTCCGTGGCCGAGGGCATGGTGCGATTAAAACTGAAAGCCCGGCCGAAAACGCTGCACGAACTGCAAGCCGCCGCCTCGGTCGGACAAATGGGCTTGGTGCGCCGCTTCGAAGACGAGTTCCAGCTCCACGAACTGCTTGCCGCCCAAGTGTTGCTGACCCACGATGACCTGTCCGACCGCCAGCGCTACCTGAACGCCCGCAGCACCTTGCTGACCCTGCTGCAATTCGGCGTGGTGCCGGTCATCAACGAGAACGACGCCGTCGCTACCGAAGAAATTCGCTTTGGGGATAACGACACGTTGGGCGCGCTGGTCGCTAACCTAGTCGAAGCCGACTTGTTGATCATCCTGACCGACCAGACCGGTTTGTTCGATGCGAATCCCAGCCTGAATCCGGACGCCAAACTGATTTCGGAAATCAGCGTCAATGCAAGCTTGCTCGACGAAGTCGCCGGCGGCAGCATCAGCGGTCTGGGCCGCGGCGGCATGTTTACCAAGGTTCGGGCGGCGCGCCTGGCGGCTCGCTCGGGTGCCGCCACCGTCATCGTTTCCGGCAAAATCGACAACGTGATTCCGGAAGTATTCGACGGCGCCGAGCTCGGCACCTACTTGATTCCGAACATCGCGCCGCTGGCGGCCCGCAAACAGTGGCTGGCCGGCCAGTTGCAACTCAAAGGCAGCGTCACCCTGGACGACGGCGCCGTCAAAATCCTGAAAGAAGCCGGCAAGAGCTTACTGGCAGTCGGCGTCAAGGCGGTAAACGGCAGTTTTCAACGCGGTGACCTGGTCTCCTGCCTGGACCTGCAGGGCAATGAAATCGCCCGCGGCTTGATCAATTACGGCGCCGAAGACGCTGTCAAAATCGCCGGCAAGGCCAGCAGCGAATTCGAAAGGCTGCTCGGCTACGCCGACGACGCCGAATTGATTCACCGCGACAATCTCGTGTTGGTCTAGCCTGAAAACGGCTTGGCGCCAGCACCAAGCCGCGCCCCGCCGATCAGGTATTTTGAATGACGATATTCGGAAACCTGCCACTGTAGTCCCTGGCGCGCATCGCCAGCTTGGCCGCCATTTTCCGAGCAATCGCCTTGTAAATTTGTGCCGCCCGGCTGTCGGGATCGGCGACTACCGTTGGCCGGCCGCTATCGGCGTATTCGCGGATATGGATGTCCAGCGGCAATGCTCCCAGTAAATCGACATTATTTTTCGCCGCCATCGCCACGCCGCCGCCCTGGCCGAAAATCGCTTCTTCATGGCCGCAATTACTGCAAATGTGCATGCTCATGTTCTCGACCAAACCCAAAATCGGCACATTCACCTTTTCGAACATGCCCAAGCCGCGCTGGGCGTCGATCAACGCAATGTCCTGCGGCGTCGTTACGACCACAGCACCGCTGACCGGAATTTGCTGCGCCAGCGTCAGTTGAATATCGCCGGTGCCCGGCGGCAGGTCGATAATCAAATAATCGACGCTATCCCATTGGGTTTGCGTCAGCAATTGCTGTAGCGCGCCGGTCACCATCGGTCCGCGCCAGATCATCGGCTGGTCGGGATCGACCAAATAACCGATGGACATGGTCTGGATGCCGAAAGAAATCTTCGGCTTCAGCATCTTGCCGTCCTCGCTGTCCGGCTTGCCGGATAAGCCCAGCATGGTCGGGATACTCGGTCCGTAAATATCGGCGTCGAGAATGCCGACGTTGGCACCCTCGGCGGCCAACGCCAGCGCCAAGTTCACCGAAGTAGTGGACTTGCCGACGCCGCCCTTGCCCGACGCTACGGCGATAATGTTTTTTACGTTGGCGAGCGGTTTCAGCGTCTTTTGTACCGAATGGGACACGATGTTGACGCTGACCGTGACATCGATCTTGCCGATGCCGGGCAGGGCTTGCAGGCGCTGAGCCAGCGTCTTCCGCAGTTCTTCCAGATAGCTTTTGGCCGGATAACCCAACTCGATCACCACGCTAACGTCTTGTCCTTCTACGCTGATCTTTTTGACCGATTTGGCCGAAACCAAGTCGGTTTCGACATTCGGATCGATGAAACTTTTCAATAAATTTTCGACAACCGCCTTGTCAATGCTCGCCATGCAGAACTCCGGATCAAATGGATAATAACCGAGTAGTTTACTGCGAATTCGTTACCGCTCAAGACCTTTATCCCGCGTCGGCTCGACAAATATTGCCCGCAACCCAAGCTGCTACGCATCCGGACGCTCCAAGCCGGCCAGCCTCCGAGCCAACGGCACATCAGTCATCAGTTCAAACAAAGCGCAGCAGCATAAAAATAAATTTTACTTTTATAATAAAACGTTATAGAAATATCCTAACGTTTAAAGTTAATTTTATTCATCTTAATACGCTCTTAATCACGGCCTCATCTGACTTTAATTTGCATCGTTTAGTGTCAATCACCTGATTTTGAACATTTAACAGACACATGACTCAACCCGCCGCCACGCCACACCGCATCGCATCGCCTAAAGCGTTAGCCGCCTCGGCGCTGCTATTGAGCCAATTGCTGGCCGGTTGCCAAAGCTTGCAGATATTCCAGCAGCCCGAGCCGGAGACTATCGTCTGGAACAGCAAAGCCGAAGACGTAGCGATACACGAATTCAGCCTGAGCCCCGGCCAAAACATGGTCGGTGAGCTGGCCAGCATCACCAGCGCCGAAAACGACACGCTGTCTGACATCGGCCGCCACTACGGCCTGGGCTTCAACGACATCGCCAATGCCAATGCCGGTGTCGACCCTTGGACCTTAACCGTCGGCCAAAACGTATTGCTGCCGCTTAGCTTTATCCTGCCGGACGCCCCGCGCAAAGGCATCGTGCTGAACTTGGCCAATATGCGCATGTTTTATTACCCGAAAAACGCCGCCAACAGCGTTTTGACCTATCCGGTCGGCATCGGCCGCCAAGGCTGGCATACGCCGCTGGGGCAAACTCAGATCGTCGCCAAGAAAGCCAATCCCGATTGGACCGTGCCGGCATCGATCCAACGCGAGCACCAGGCGCAGGGCACCCCGTTACCCAAAGTAGTTCGTTCCGGGCCGGATAATCCGCTAGGCGATTACGCCATGCCGCTGGGCTTCAGCGGTTACCTGATTCATGGCACCAACAAGCCCTACGGCATCGGCATGCAGGTCAGCCACGGCTGCGTGCAACTTTATCCGGAAGACATCGAAACCCTGTTCGGCAAAGTCGACATCGGCACCCCGGTCAATATCGTTCACCAACCTTATCTGGCTGCCTGGCGCGACGACATGCTCTATCTGGAGGCGCATCCGCCGCTGGATAAATGGGATAAGCAAAAAAAGCAGTTGCAAAAAGACATTCGCAAGAAATTGCAACAACTGGCCGTGGCCAAAGGTGCCGAGGTGGATTGGGGCAAGACCGACCGCATCCTGCAACGGGCCGACGGTATTGCTACCCCGGTACTGGCCGGTAGCCCGGACCTGGCGGAACTGAAAGCCAATGCGATTTCGCTGGCCCGTCCCGAGCAGCTATACGGCCAACCGATCCCGTCGGAACTGAGCGATAGCGATTGGGCCATTCTGGCGGCCATATTCGATAACGAAACCGACGCGCAGAAACTGGCGGCCATGTTGAACCACCAAGGCCCGCCGATCCCGGCCCGCAAAGTCGCCAAAGACGGCAATTATCAAGTCGTGGTGGGACCGCTGAAGAACAGGAAAGAGGTGAAAAGCGTCGCGCAACGCATCAAACAGAATTTCGATATGGACGTTACCACGCTAGCGCCGCGACAGCCGGCGAAAAACTGACTGCGCTGCATGCCGGAAAAGCGATACAAGCCGTACGGCTATCGCCCTAGCCCAGTCTACCCTCAATGCCGTTAAGGAAGCCTGGCTCCCCCTTTGGAAAAGGGGGATTGAGGGGGATTTATTTGAACAATCTCCCCCAGTCCCTTTTATACCCTTGGGTGCTTTTTCAAAGAGGGGAGCGGCAATCGTCTCATTCCGAACAATTTGGATTTCGGGAAGTTATTTACGTCCATATCCTTAGTGGCATTGATCCTACGCTGAGTAGATATAAGCCGGTCCGGTTCTACACCGGCTTGTGCCTGGTGCAACTTGGTCTCGCTCGATAGAACCTAACCCAACAATCGACGCTGAAACAGAAAGACCGGGCCGTTACGCCAATTTCAGAATTGGTTGTGTGAATTTCGGTACGCCGACGATTTCGCCGCGACGCAAATGCAAATATTGCAAACCCATCAGCGTCGAAATCTCGTCGTATTCGACCCACACCACTTTGGCTTCGCCCTCTACGCCGAGTTGATGAAAATCGAAACTCGCAACCGTACCTTCCTCGACGGCTATTCTGCCCAGCATGCGGATCATGATGCCGTCTATCGACACGTTCTCGGTATTGAACGCATAATCGGTATCGTTGAACACGATATGGCCGGCGGCGGAAATGTTTTTCCGGTAGGCGCGGCGGCTGTAGAGCAAATTGTCGACATCGTAAGACAGGTTACGGAATTCCACGGCAATCTGAAAGCCGGCGTCGACCGACTCTGCCCTGACCACTTCGGCTTCGCCTGCCAGATTCATGTCGGGCAGATAAAAGTCGATCAGAGGCGAAACTTGCAAGGCGCGAAAAATGTCCTTGATGCCGGCCAACGACGGGTTAACCTTTAACAGCGCCAACAGACCGGTTATCGACAGATTCACAACGACGATTTCATGCTCCGCCAAGCCTAGGTACAAAAGTCCGTGGCTGGCGAGGCTTTTTCGGTAGGCGCGATTTTCGGTAGCGAACATGTTGTAATCCTTGCCCTCGGCCGTGCGTTCCGGACTGGTTAGCTCGGAACACCGTCGCCGGACCTTATGTATTTGTTATGGATTGAGACCGGGTATGTTAAACAGATTTTTTTGTCTGGCAAGCTTAGCCGCTTTGTCGGCCTGCGCAAGCCTACCGCCGAAAAACCCCGAAAACATCTGCCAAATCTTCCGCGAGAAAGAAGACTGGTACCAAGCTACGCTCAGCTCCGCCCGCCGTTGGGGCGTACCGATCGCGGTGCAAATGGCGATTATCCGGCAGGAATCCAGCTTCGTCGCCGATGCTCAGCCGCCGCGGCCGCTGATTTTAGGATTTATTCCCTGGTTCCGCTCCAGCAGCGCTTACGGCTATCCGCAAGCCAAGGACGAAACCTGGGCCGACTACCAAAAGCAAGCCGGCAACTGGTGGGCAGACCGCGAAGACTTTGCCGACAGTTGCGACTTCGTGGCCTGGTACTGCGCCACCAGCAACCGCAAACTCGGCATCCCGACCTCGGACGCGCAAAAGCTTTACTTGACCTACCACGAAGGCTTGGGCGGCTTCCAGCGCAGCAGCTACCTGTCGAAACAGTGGCTGATGAATACTGCGCAAAAAGTGCACCAACGCGCGGTGCGTTACGACGCGCAATTGGCCGGCTGCCGGCAAGAGCTGGAAGCCAAAAACTGATAAACTAGCCGCCCCTTTAATCCGATTCCGTCAAGCCAAGGCGTGCGCTTGCCGCTAACCCGGCTCAGCCGCCTTGAATTTAACGGCTCCACCACCTCACCGGAGTATTCATGAAGTCTATGAAACAACGAGTTATCGCCACATTAATCGCATTTATCACAGGATTCGTTATGTTCTCACTGGCCAACGCCAACACCCCCGCCGAAAACAAAGCCGCCGGCGAAAAATACCTGGCCGACAACGCCAAAAACGCCGGCGTAACCACCACCGCCAGCGGCCTGCAATACCAAGTATTCACCGAAGGCACCGGCGCATCGCCCAAAGCCAGCGACAACGTCACCGTCCATTACAAAGGCACTACCATCGACGGCAAAGAATTCGACAGCTCCTACAGCCGCGGCGCACCGGCCACCTTCCCGCTGAACAGAGTCATCCCCGGCTGGACCGAAGGTGTCCAGTTAATGAAAGAAGGCGCCAAATACCGCTTCTTCATTCCTTCCAACCTGGCCTACGGCGAACGCGGCGCCGGCCGCGACATCGGTCCCAACGCGGCGCTGATTTTTGATGTGGAACTGATTAAAGTTAACTAAACAGCATCCGTGTTGAAAGAGGCTGGGAGCCAATCGCTACAACAGTTGGCCTCCCGGCTAAACCGCAGCATTCCCAACCCTACGCCATTGACGTAGCCAACCGCTCGACTAGCCGACTAAGCACCGGTACTTTTTCCAGGTTATCCAAAGCAAATTGATGTGCGACCGGATTGTAGCGGTCCAACTTACTTTCTAGCATTTGCTTCAGCGCGTCAGCCAGCACATCGCTATCCTCCGGCTCGATGCAACGTGCAATACCCTGATATTTTTGACACAGCAAGCCTAATTCAGTCTCATCCTCGGCGGTAATGACCGCTTGGCCGCCGACCGCTAAAATCGTACTGAGTTTGGAAGGCAACACCGCGTCGGCCGCCCCCTTTTTTTGAATAACCAAATGAATATCCGCCAGCGCCATTAACGCCGGCAATTCCTCGTATTTTTGCAAGGGATAGAACCGTAAGTTGGCTAACTGCAATTGCTGAGCCTGTTGCTTTAAATCGGTTTCGGCCGCGCCGGCACCGACCATTAAGAACAACACATCCTCACGGCTTTCCAATGCTTTAGCGGCCTGCAACACAATTTCCAATCCTTGTTTCTTACCCATATTCCCAGAATACAAAACAACGCGCGTCGTATCGGGAATGTCCCAGCGCTGCCTAAATAAATCGGCATCGACACCCGGTTTCAGAAAATGGGTATCCACCCAATTGGGAAAATAAAATAATTTCTCCGGCTGCGAGGTTTTTGACTCGGCATTGCGCAACATGCTGTAGGAAATACTGGAAACGATGTCAAACCCGCGCATAAACCAACGCTCCACCGCTTTGGCAAAACCGGCGATAACGCCCGCTTTCCCCATCCCTAATCCCAGCATCGCATCCAGTTCATAATCCTGAATATGCAGCATCGATTTAGTGCCGCGCAATTTGCAAAATAACAATGCTGTCGGTACGCAAAAAAAGGTCGGCTCTATACAAATAACCACATCCGGCTTCCAGAACCATTGCCTGAATACGACCGGCAGACTGGTGGCGGCAAAACTCATCAAATGCAGCAACCGACTCAGAGTTGACGGTTGCTTCGGAACGAAAAGAGGACAACGCCAGACATTAACGCCATTGCGATGTTCTGCCCGATATTGCCCACCGTTATAGCCGGCGCCAACCTGCCATTCGGGATAATAGGGCGGCGCACAAACAACTCGAACCTCGTGCCCATTTGCCGCCAACCATTCGCACATTTCGCCGGAATATTTACCGATGCCGGTTAACTCCGGTGCATAATTAATACCGTATAGGAGAATTTTCATTTCTTGACTCTAACGTAGATAATCCGGCGAGTTAACGGATCAATTAAGCTCTCGGCATTATTGATCAGGTAATTAGATAAACTTTCTGGGGCAGCGCGTTCACGATATCGGTTCGCCCCTTGGTTGTTTCAACTATTCGCGATGAGCTTAATAGATGCACCTGAAGCCTTTTGACAGGCTCAATACGAAGCATAAAGGCGAACGGATCTTAAAACTTCGCCAGAAAAACAAATTAATGCCGGAATGACGCTTGAGAACAAAAATCCAACAGCGAAGCGCTAAGCGAATAAATTTAATTGCCGAGCTTCAATCCGGTCAATTTCTCAAGTCGGGCAATTTTCTCTTGCCTGGAATCGGCGTCTTTGATTAGCTGCTCCGCCTCTAGGCACTTTAAATCCACCAAACAGCGATACCACAAACCTTGCATAAAATGATAAGCAAAGCCCTCTTTTCCGTCTAAAAATCCCAATCTTAAAAAGTATCTATATAAGAAATACAGCACCGGTCTAACAAATATCGGTAAACGGTTGTACAGCTTTTCCTTGATAATTCTTTTAACTTTAGCCTGACCGGTTTGAGACTCTTGAATAGAATCGTCGTGTCCAAATAATTGATATTTATTATTAAGAACTTCAATCATCTCGCGGCTAGCGTACCGGTTGTGCTTAGCTATAAACCATTCGACAGTATTGAGATTATCGTCAACGAAATCGTATTCGAATATAACCGACTTGCCGGAGTCCAGCACAATATGCTCGTCCATCCAGCGATTTTCAATATGCGCTTGTCCGGTTTTCCAGATGCGAAGTAATATCAACGGATACCGGTCGCCATGCCTTATCCATCGGCCTAAAAAATAATGCCGACGCTTTAAAAATATCCCATTTATACCTTCAGCAAGATTAGGTAGCCGCGTGCTAATTTCATCGGCCAAGTCAGGTAACAGATATTCATCGGCATCCATGCGCATAATCCAATCTGTCTGAATTGGACAGTTATCCAAAGCCCACTGAAATTGAACAGACTGATTTACAAATGTATTCTGAAGTACTTTACAACCCAAAGACTCCGCGATTTCTATTGTTTTATCGGTAGAATAAGAATCCACCACAAAAATATCTCGGACAATTGGCGGCAAGCTTTTAATGCACCGCTCTATATGCAATTGCTCGTTATAGGTAAGTATGATAACGGTTAAGCCATGCATGTTTACATTCACCATCCGCAATGACTAATGCTTAATCAGCAAATCGCTGACAGGCATCCGCTCCGATCGAGCTACAACCAGATCGACCGGCTCAGGAAAACCAAAAGCAATCATGACTATCAATCGCTCCCCAGTGGATATATTGCCTGCTTTGCAAATCGCGAGCTCCCTCTTATTCGATACCGCAAGATTTAAAGGACAAGCGCCGAGTCCCAGTGCCTGACAGGCGTTCAACACTTGCATGGCCAATAATGCACCGTCAACATATGCCTGGCTCCTAGCTTTGAAACCGCTCCATGCGCTAATTTCCGAAGAAATGACGAATAAATTATGAACCGACTCCCTGAAGCCCTCCGCCCCTCCCTGTAAACGAAGTAACTTGGAAATATCCTCGGGATTCGAATAATAATGTATACGACCGGACTGCCTATTACATTGGGAAGGAGTTCTTTGTGCAATTTCAATCACTCGGCTGAGAAGTCGGTCGTCCACCTTCAACGGCAGATATCTCCGACAACTAAACCTAGATTTCAAAAACATCTCGGCCTGAACGTTCTCGACTACGGACGAATTAGAAATACTTTTAGTACCGCCTTTTGGGGTAATATTTAAACCCTGACATCTAGCGATAAAATCCTTTATTCTGACGCCAAAATCTCCTAAGTCGACGTCTTTGCTTTCATGCCATTTGATATAAGCTTCCAAGCAACCGTAACTTTTTTCGAGCGGAAAAACACCCCAGTTATGATCATATTTATCAAGGCAGTCCAATAACTTTGTTATCTTTTCTCTGCCGAACTTTATTCTGGGCTCAGATATACTCAAACCTTTTTCAACAGTATGAGCGAGTAACAAAATGTCGTAGTGCAATTGTTTATTTCTAGGGCACGAAGGAGAAGATTTACTCCAGCGTAGTGCTCTTAAAAAATCAAACGAGTACTCTACAGGAATTAACAATACGTTTAGCAGTTCCTTTATCGACATTCTACCTCCTCATGCTCGGAAGTAATCTTCCGAGGCTTGATGAAAACCGCCGGATTTCCGGCTACCACACTCCACTCAGCCACATCCTTGGTTACCACGCTGCGAGCAGCCACAACGGCACCGTTACCTATTTTCACACCGGGAGAAACAAAGGCTTCAGCGCAAACCCAAACATGGTCGCCGATTGAAATCGGTTTAGTAACCAGCGGCCGAGTCAGAGAAGAAATATCATGAGTTCCCGTGCATAAATAAGTACGTTGACTTATAGCCACTTTAGAGCCCAATTTGATTCGGGCCATATTATAACAATCGACATCATCCGCCAGCACTGAATAATCGCCCATCTCCAAATTCCAAGGCGCCCATACAAAACAGGAAGGGGAAACCCTATTGCCCACACCGAGTTTTGCACCAAATAGCTTTAGTAAAAAAATTCGCCAAGAATTCAAACACCAACGTGGGGTCGTTCTAAAAAACAACCACCATATCGTATTCCAAATTAAGCGCAAAAATTTAATTTTGGCAGGTATAGTGTCGACATACTTATATTTTGAAAACTGACTAGCCATGTACTTTTAGTGCGCAAAAGACAATTCTGCCGATAAATAATTACTTCCTACAGCGCGGAGCTCTGCTACTCGAGCGTTTACTTCATCCCAATTTATCGGGTTCAGTAATAAACTATCCAATTTAGATGAGTCGTGCTTTTCCAAAAAGCGATCAGATAGGCCGACCAGGTTTAAAAGATTCAGCGCTCTAGCATTGAAACTAGCCTTGCCTTCTTGAAGCCCAACCACAACAAACGGCTTATTGAGTAAAATACTTAATGCGGTACCGTGAAACGAATTCGTGACAACAAACTCGGCATTGTGCATAAGAAATAACCATTGCCGGGGACAAGGATAAACCGTTTCTCCGATTTCCTTCCAGCGGCGATGCGCGTTATAAGGAGAATAGAGTTTGGCGTCGAAATGTCCCGCAACGGCTTCCGCAACATCGCCGATAACCGCGCGGGACCGTAAGCCGTAGCAGAAAACATATTTTCCGGGACTCAGAGGATATTCCGCCATAACATCGGAATAGTCCGATAGCAATATGGTCGGATCGGGAACACTAGGTACCTCCTTATTAATCAAATCCTTAATAATGGCAACCCCGGATTGCTCGCGCACCGAGACGCTATCTAATTTACCGATTAGCGCTGCCAATCCCTCTTTGTATTTAGGATCAATTTCGTTTCTGCCGAAACTAGGCGCATACGAAATGCGGCGCGTAGTTTTACTCGCTGTAGCGAAGTCCAAAAAATAAACCGGATCGATGCCAAAATGCTCAGAGGGATTCCATATTTGATCGCTACCGCAAACCAGTAAATCATACCCAAGACCGGCATTTTCCAATTCCGTCAACGTTTTATATTCCGGGCCGGATATGCCCAAAAAGTCCCGTCGAAAATTGACAAAATTGTCTTGCATCTTCTTGTTTCCAAACCACTGGCTTTTAAGCTTTGTCAGTTTGAGATAAATGACTTTGATATTCTTCTTTGAAAAAAAATGATCAAACTGTATTGAGCCGCCCGCTTCAATATGATCAGGGTGGTAATTAATAAAATCCGCTTCGCATCCTTGATTCAAAAACCAACGACGAAGAGCATAAGCCTGAAACAATGCCCCATAATTATCACTAAAATGATATGTCAAAATACCAACCTTCATAATCATCCCTTACATGCAAAATAAATCTAAGAATCGCTTTATCGGCCTAAAAATCGAGAATTGATCTAGCCGGATAAAACATCCAATAAACTGTTGGCGGCTTTATTGATTTCAAAGCGTTCCATAAAGCAACGCCTAGCATTGGCTCGCAGCGCTGCTTTATCGGATTCGGCCATTGACGACCAACCTGCCAGTAACTGATTGCAACCGGACAAAGTGTCGTCGGCAACAAGGCCGGCCCCATCTTGATCGATCTCGTACCAAATATTGACTTTGTTACTAATTAAGACCGGCAGCCCGCAAGAGAGCGACTCGGCCACCACTATGCCGAAATTTTCCTGGTGCGAAGGCAATATAAATGCGTCAGCGGCCGCGTAAGCTCCCCATTTCAGATCGCCACTTAACATCCCGGTCCAAGTAATATTATCCGCAACTCCCAATTCTACCGCCTGCTGTTCCAGCGATTTCTGCCAACCGATTTGGTCCGGACCGGCGATGACCAACTCGAACGCGGGATTTTCTCGGTGACTCGATGCGTAAGATTCAATCAGCATATCCAACCCTTTTTTGGGATGAATACGGCTCAGATACAACAAGAATTTTTTGTTTTCAAGCCGCGGAAATCGATTTAAAAACAATGCGCGCTGCTCGGCTAAATCCCCTGTATGACCCGCGGTACCAAAATTAACTACCTGCTCATTTGCCTTATAGGGCCGAAACGACTGTCTCGCTAAGACCTTTTCCTCTTCACAGGTAAACAAAACTTTTTTCGCATCGCGAATGACCGGATACTCGCCCCAGAGCCAATACAAATATTTTTTTAAATGCTTTAACGGATACTGGCGCTTAAACCAAGGGTCCAACATGCCGTGAGAAAATAGATAATAAGGCTTACGCAATTGGTTTAGAACGCTGTGTGCAGCAAAGCTATGGTATTGCCAGAGGCCGTGAATAATTACCGCGTCGTAATCCGAAACGTTGGCTTTCAACCAAGGCTTAAGATTTTTGCAGTAGCCATAAATCCCTAATTTTGGCCCCAGTGGGTAAACGGTAAAAGGAAAATCAGCTAAATAGGAAGCAGACGGTAAATCCAAGCTTACAATTTCGACACCGTGCCCTTGTCTAACCATCGCATCCGAAAGCTGCCTTACGGCTTCTATAGGTCCGCCGCTTTCTGGGTTCACCGAGCTGATAACATGAAGAATCTTCACGACGCCGCTGCCTCCGTTTCGATTATTGAACGGTATAAAGCAAGGTAACCGGCAATCATTTTTTCCGTGGTAAATCGTTCAACATTTGATGCCATTTCAGCTTTAACTGTGTTCGTCAGCTCCGGATTATTCAGCGCCTCAAGTATTGTGGCGGCAGTTTGCTGGTACGATTCAGGATCGATGTAAATTGACGCGTTACCCCCCACTTCCGTCATAGGTTCTCGATTACTGGTAAATACCAACGTACCGCACGCCTGGGCTTCCAGAATTGGCCAACCAAAACCCTCGTATAGCGACGGAAAAACAAATGCCTCTGCTAGAGAATACAGCGCACCTAGCTCTTCAGTAGAGACGTCTGCAGCTTGTATTACCCTATCCGCCAAATCATATTCCTGAACCAAGGCTTTTAATTCGTCATTAAATGGCTTGCCTGCCATAACCAATTTCAAATCAGTATCAGGCTGCTGAGCGACTATTTGTCCAAATATTGCCAACATACCCTTTCTATTTTTGTACCACTGATTTCCTCCAACATGTAGAAGGAATTGCATGTTTTCAGAAATCCCATGCTTTCTCAATACTTCAAGGGCCTCACCGCGGGCAACCGGTTTAAAAGGATAATTGAGCCCGTTATAGACGACACTGACTTGCGCTGAAGACGGTTCGATCAAGCGCAAAAGATCTTGCTTAGTGGCATTAGAAACCGCAGCAATGTTTCTAGCATTTTTCAAACTTTTTAGAATCCATTTCTGCTGTAATTGGCCAGTTTTACTAATATTTTTATTATGATGAAACTCCCCAAAAGCCGATCTAGTTGCCATCATATCGTGACACGTAATCAAATATCGACCATGATCAAAATATTTGGTGTACATGGCGTTGGAATGATCGCAGATGTGGATTAAATCAGCTGATTTCGAAAGCCTGATTAGCATCAATGGAAACACAAAATATTTATCAATATAGCCCAGCCATTTGGATAGGCCGTTTGTTGTGGAATCAGACCAATATCCCAAGATAGGTTTTGGTTTGCATACACTTACATCCACGCCCAATCGTAACAATTCCTGATAAAGACAGGCGCAAAACTTCTGCATACTAAACTGATGATCTTTATCGTAGTTACCTATAAGCAAAACTTTCATTAAAATCCTCTATTAATCAACACCTAGAACACACAAACTAACTCCGTAATCACGAGAATTAAACGAAAGCTCTTATAGGCTACAAGCCGACACCTCTAAGGTAATCATAAAACTTTTGCTGGTAAACCTGGAGGCTCGAGCTTGAAATTACTAGCCATTCGCAAGCCATCGAAAAACCCAGACCAACCACCTAACAACATACCTGGCAAGCTAGATGGTCTTTTTGCAAGACTGTGACAAATAAAATATAACCCAGGGCAATAACGCTGACCTACAAAAAAATGATAAAAAATATATTTAAGCTTAGTCATATTTGACGCGTAGGCCAACTCAACCGCTGTAACATTAAAAGCGTTCTCGTAACATTTCAATCTACCCCAATTTCCTCTCCCATGATCATGTTGAATCGCTGGAAAATGGTCCACCATCGCCTTTGGATCAAGCACAATTCGCCATCCATGGTGCCTCAAATTAAGACAAAACCAGAGTTCATTGGCTACCTGCGCGCCTTTACCTTTTAAACGTACGTCAAAATGCAAGCTTCCAATTGCGGACCTTCTAACAATCCAGTTACATCCTTTTACTACCACTACATCCCTAGGCTCACCAACGACACGATGGTGATTGCCAATAACAATACCCCAATAATTAAAATAGGCAGCCTTATCGACCTCATTCTGTGGAAGAACCCCGCCATCATGCAGAAGATCACGACCCCCAGCTGCGCCTACATTTTTGGCATCAAAATGACGCAACAGTCGAACTAGCCAATCAACTTTCGGAACCGCATCATCATCAAGGAATGCAATGAAATCAGAACTTGCTACTGCCAGGCCAGCATTTTGCGCAGCGACTTGCCCGGTCACAAATACGCTAACTGGCTTTAAGTTCGGATATTCCAACTTCGCAAAATTGTTTAGCCATGTTGCAGTTTCTGGGTCGTCCTCAGGCCTATGCACTACAACAACCTCTTCTGGAACGATCTCCATATCGTAGATGCCTTTGATACATTTCTTCAAAATATCTAATCTTTTAAACGTCGGCACTACAATTGAAACAGTTTGTTTTTTGACCATTTCTCCTTTCTCCAAGTGTTGTTTAGCCATGAAACTATAATATGAAGTCGAGCAAAAATGTAGCGCTTCAAAATTGTATTAAGCAATGCCAATAATTAAACGGCACGATAATTAAAAAAATATTATTTTTACTTCTCCGGTTCACGCAGAAGCTCTCCTCTCAATCGTGCAGCAATCAACTCGACAATTAACGCAACCATCAGCCCGATTGGAAATCCGGCTTGAAACCATAGTAAATGGTCGAGACGTTTCATATCCAAATACAAGGGAACGATTGCGCACCAAGCAATAAAAACCGGTACCTGAAGCCATGCCCAATAATTCCATCCCTTGTTGGCAACTAGCTGCCACGAATTTGCAATCGCAGCACTAAATGCCGAGCCAATTGAAAAAATAAATACTTCATAAGTTAGTTCAGAATAATTTGGACCTATTAAGAACAATAGAACTGCTGGGTACCAATAGGCTACCAAAACAAGTACCAGTCCTGGGGCTCCACCAAATATCGACCACAACAGCCAATTTCTAAATACATTTTGTCTTTGCGCGCTAAACCGTGGGACTGCAAATGCATTAGTGACTGCTTGTACAGGCAATAACAATTGCCCGATCCTACTAAGAGCGCCTACATAGGCTGTTTGATTTGGACTTCCAGCCCAAGCCAAAATTAATAAGACAACTTGGGATTGAAAAACAAAAAAAACTTCCAACGGCAATTGACGGCGACTAACGCGTCTAATTTCTCGCCTATCATTTAAGCAACATTCGATATTATCTGTAGGCAATTCTAGGCGCAGCCAGCGCAGAATGAAAGGCACCCTTAACCCCGCTGCTAAGACATTTATCAAAATTACGGGCACCGGCTGCAAAACAGAATATATTTTTAATAAAAAAATACCTATAAGTCTTAATATAGATAAGAATGTATCTAGTGTTTGAATTGTTGGCGCAAGTTTGGCAAATAAAAGAATTTGATCTACTACTCGAGTACGCATATCAAATTCCCATTGGATTAGCAATAGGAACAATAATAGTGCAATTTGTTCATATGTGGCATGGTTTTTAAAAAGAAGCCAGCCTGCAATAGCTAATATAGCTGGAACTAGAATCAACGAAATTAGCCGCCTTTCCTTAATTGCTGCCTTCATCGCTTGTGCGGCGCGATTACGATCAGGCCAGACTCTGCCAATAATTGCCGTAAAACCGAAATGAACCCCGCCTTTAGTTACTAGATTCATCGCTCCGGTAATAACGATCATTACCGTAAATAATGCGTAATCTTCGACATCCATCCATCGAGCAATTAGTAACCCCGATATCGCTGAAACGCCTTGAGTAGCTATTGCACCCAAAAAAAACTTAGCAAGTTGCGCCAGCATAATAGTAAATACCCTTTAACAAAATCAATCAAACAACCCTATATAAGGACACTCAAAATACACGCGCCCAATAATGTTCAGTGCGAAAGTTCGCAATCAATATTCATCATGTACGAATTAACCAGCATATTTGGTCAGCTATAGAAAGAATTATATTTATAGAGCCGATCACTCGAAAAAATACCTGTGAACTGCAATATTGGAAAATCACTAAATAAGTTTATAAATCAATCTAGCTAAAGAAATATGATAACTAATGCTTTATTGTTTGCTTCTCTGTCGCCCAATGACGCTCGGGAGTAGATAAGAACCGCTATTTTTCAACTGAACACTTTCTGCGCCATCTTCGTTCTTACAAGAAGCCATTATCAATCCGACAAAAATCCAGGTATAGCCATTGAGAGTGCCCTGTAATGTTATTTGTCCTATAAAAATGTAAAATCCAATGAAGCCGATTAATATAATGGGGAGCATGTTCCCATTTCTTTTCACACTCTTAACGCCCATCCGGCTTATATAAAATGTCACCAAAACCCTAAATAAAATATACGTAGAGCCAAAAAAAGGCCCAAGCTCTTGAATAATCCTTGACCATTCATCTTCAGCTAAAACATATTGTTGAGCCTTGCCTGTAGCAAGCAAAGCACCGCCATTAGTACCAATTCCCATGCCATATCCTAAGATTGGACTAGAAAGAACATATCGAACAAATATAATCAAAGGCGCAATTGCACGCATAAAGGGGCTACCTTCTACGGCCTGGGCACTTTCAAAACGGTATGCAATTGCCTCAAATGAATCCCTAAAAGGCCCAAGAAACATTATGCTTCCTACAACGAACAAAGCAATAATAAAAGCGATGCCCCTTATTTTTAGTCTTATGCTATTGCTAATAAACAAACCAAATAATGTAGAGCTTATAATCAAGCCGGTAATGAAAAATGCTGTTCTGCTTCCCGACAACAGTAATGAGACCAAGCTTGAAATGGTGCAAACGATTAGTAATGGCGTTTTGAGAACGGGATACCTATCTCTTTGAATCCAACTGAAAACAATCATGGATATAATGCTGCCCACGAACATATACTGCCCTGCGGTAAAAGTAAATGTTCCAGTTGTTCTTACTATTTCGCCCGCAACCAAAAAAACTTCACCTGAGCCATATCCTGCATTAATGAAGCTATATGGAGGGGATGTAAATTGTACATAAACCAAAATTGATATTGGGATGCTAATATAAAGTGTTCTACGAATTAGGTTCATTATGTCTGATGGATAAAATGCCTCCTTAATAACGAATGCCAGAGGCATATAATAGCAGTACATCCTCCAGCCGTACCCCAATACCAATGGATTAACATTAAGGGTCGTGAGTTGTATGAACAGCAGCAATATATAAGCTGCAGACAATAAGAAGCCTATTGTTAAAACGATATTTCTACCGAATAGTCCAGCCCTGAATGCCTTGATGTAAATAAAAAGAACAATAGGGTCTCGCAAAAAGAAAATAACATGGTTGTATTCGGGGAAAAACCATTTTCTCAAGGCCCCCTCAAAAATCAGTAACCAATAAACTAAAAAAACGTAACTAACTATGCTTTTTCGAGAAAGCTCAGCCCGAAGTCCGCCTGGATAACTATCATTCGCATTAATCATAAATCAGAAGAAGCTTTAATTCTCGTAATTGAGTTAGCCTTGATTATTTCGTTGAGTTATTTACCGCTATTCCTGAAGAAAACTTCAACTGCCCAGAGTTGCTTATTTCTGGACTTATAAACACCTGCCCCTTGCTGGATTCCCGTGTTATCTTGGAGTTGTTCGTTAGATTGTCGAATCGGCAGTTATTACAAAAAGCGTTGTCACCAAAAATCACCGTATTTGGCTTGTTGGTAGAGAAGTATGACCTCAAAAAACCAACCATGGAATTGCTGCTTATACTTGGATCTCCAGCGTTATCTAGAAAAATACTATTTGCAAAAAAAGTTACATTATTGCTCGACTGATTCAAAATCTTATCATTCCCTTTGAATAGAGAGCTTATAAAGGCATTAAGGTTGTTCGCCCTTTTTGCAGGCCAATCTATAGCTAAATTATTATCCATAAACCGGCAGCCGTAAAAAACGTTCTTGTCCAAATAATTCATCCCTGCCTTGTCTCCACCAATATATTTTGCATCTGGTCTTTGCATTATTCCGGTTTTGTTACGAGAAAACTCAACATAGTCAATATAGTTATTATCCCATGCATATATTTGCTTAATCTGAATAGCCGCATTAGCCATGTCTCGAATTGCAACATGAGATAATGTAATAAGATTGTATTGAGCTCTATCCCCAGAGCCATCCGGATCGTGATTTATACCATTACGACCTCCCTGGAGGGTTATATCTGCTAATACAAATTTAATTGGCTTGGTTTTGCCCGAAACATAATCGCCGCCCACAATTACATCCATTTCATCAGACTTGGCTCTGATTATTGTTTTATCAATACCTGCACCGATAAGGCCTTGACCATTCTTCAAAACAAGAGGCTTAGAAATATAGTATGTGCCGGCCTCTAATTCGGCTATTCCATTCTGTTCTATTTGAGCCTGAATTAGTTCTGAAGAATCAGGTTGATTTACCCTAATCGATTTCCACCCAAAGTCAGCGGGCGATTCAAGGTTTTTAAACTCTGGTGGCGCCCAAATATTATAGATTTGTTTCTCTGTCGCCACGGCGGAATTTAGGGGCTGAGCAGACAAAATACTTACAGCATTGGGTTCCGCTAATGATTGGTTTACAAAAAACTCTGGTTTACGGTTGTAAAAAAAGTCAATAACCTGTGTCGATGGATTACTCTTCAACAATCCGATGTTCATTGACTTAAAGGTAAAGAGATTTTCAACCCCATTTCCCAATATAATTCCTGGATTTTTACTGGCAGCCATTAAGACTCCCTGTAACAAAATATTTTTTGCGTCTAAATTAAAAAATTGCCCAGTCCTTTTGGCGTAATCTCCCCCGCTCGCCATAAAAATTGATAAAAAATCGGTGTTATATACATTTAACATCCCTTTGTGTTGCGCTTTGTTTTCGATATTCCACGATTCACCTTCAATCCCTAAAAATGAGATATCTCGTTGATTTTTTATAATAATGGAATCGCCTCTTGGAACAAGTATGTTTGTCCAAACAAATAAATTACCTGACGACTGTTTTTTTTCGTCGCCAATTATTTTTATGCCTGGGTAAGCAGCATGAACCATCGTCCTAATGAATCGATTACCAACCAAATATCCGCCCCTTGAATTATCAATATCTATTCTTATATTGCTCAGATCGGTAAATAGATTATTAACTAGGGATGTGTTGGCGACCTCAATTGTTGTATTAACAATCCGATTTACACAGCTTTCTTTGATGATCCCTAAACCTTCAAATCTTATTTTTTCTGGGCTGACTCCACTTAAAATCGCATTATTCGTTCCTTGCGGAATCACTACTTTAGGTATTTTAGTTCCCGCCAATCCATATAGTTCTTGGTTTGATTTAAGCTGAATTGACACGGACTTCCGATAATTGCCGCCTGGCTTTAATCGCACGACTCCGTATCGATCCAGTGTTTTTTGTAACTCCATGGCTTGGCTCTCCGGCAAAAAAAACGCATCCTTGGGTATCGCGTATTCAGCCAACTTCGCCTCGCAAAGCAACGGGACTGCCGCTACAGATCGGCTAAAAATAACCACGGCAAACAGCAGCCAATATAGGATTTTTATTTTATTTCCCATTGCTCCCCCTTACACTTAAAAAGTGAATCGAGTTATAAACATTACCTTTAACGGCTTTTTCGTCCATTTATTTCTCCGCGCAGATAACGGTCCGCGCTTCTCCTAAATCGTGACGCCCCTTTTGGGCGCTCCCAATCTAAACAGAGTTAGTTTCGAACCAGGCTTTGATGCGCAGCATAAGGCAACTGCGCTTGATTGCGACCATCGCTATTGTTGCTCCGGCTATATCGGCCAATAAATCCAGTACGCTACCCGTTCGACTCGGCACTAATATTTGGTAGCCTTCCTCGGAAAGCCCAACCAGTAACGTTAGCCAAAACGGTAGGGAAAATAATGAAATGGCTGGGTTGCCACTCCAAATGAAAACAACAAAACAAATTAGCAGCGTTAAAATCGCAAACGCGATGAAATGAGCGACTTTGTCTAGTCCCGGAATTTCGCCCATTATTCTGGGCGGGGAGTGTGACGATTCGACGAACAACGCCACGACCCAACCGACACTCAACAAAAAAATTAATATTGCAAGTTTGCGATTGCCTTTAAATTTCGTCATTGCCTAGGTATTTTCGATCACTGATTCGGTCGGTTCTAATCGCTTGCGCGAGCAGAGGGCGTTTGTTCGGCAATTTTTACCGAAGCAGGTGCCAAGAATTCCTGTTAGAGAAACTCATAATTGCCCTCTGGTTTAAATTGAACTTGGGGAGGAGCTGAGGCCCAATTCCTCCTATTCGTCAATGTCGTCTGCTTTTACTTTCGTATGAAGGAAAGAAGCACGTTTATTGGAAGCTAAATTTGGATGATTTTCTGGTAAGGACAATAGCTTGAATTTAGGTTGTTTTTATTGCTGCCAAACTGTCCTTATTTTCAAATAATCCAAGCAATATCCGAGTCAATAGACCTAATACGCCTGCTGCCCAACAAACCCCTTGAAGATCGTGATAATCACGATCTTGATATCCAAAATCACAGACCAATTGCGGATGTATTCCAGATCGTGGTGGATGCGGGCTTCCATTTTGTCGATGGTTTCGGTTTCGCCGCGGCAGCCGCTGATTTGCGCCAGGCCGGTAATGCCGGGCTTCATTTTATGGCGCAGCATGTAGCCCTGGATTTGCTTGCGGTAGTATTCGTTATGGGCGATGGCGTGCGGGCGCGGGCCGACCACGGACATGGTGCCGGCCAGCACGTTCAGAAATTGGGGTAGTTCGTCCAGCGAGGTGCGGCGCAGGAAGCCGCCGAGCGGCGTGACCCGGCTGTCGTTGGCGGTGGCTTGTTTGACGGTGTCGCCGTTCTCGCACACCGTCATCGATCTGAACTTCCAGACTTCGATCGGTTCGCCTTTTACGCCGTAACGCAGTTGCTTGAAAATCACCGGTCCCGGCGAGGTCAGTTTGATGGCGATGGCGATGAGCAGCATCGGGATGGCAATCAGCGGCAGAATGATCGCGCATAAAAATAAGTCTTCCAGGCGTTTGGCGGTGCCGTCCAGCGACGAATTCAACGGCGTGTCGAACACGCTGACCACCGGTATCCCCTTGACGCTGCTGAGCTTGGATTGCATCAGGTTGAACGTGAAAAAGTCCGGCACGATATTGACCGATACGGTGCTGTCGGCCAGTTCCTGCACCAACTGGTTGATGCGTTTTTCCGCGCGTAGCGGCAACGTGATGTAGATATGGTCGATTTCGCCGTGTTTGGCCCGGTCCAGCAGCTCCTTGAAATCGCCGATGATGTTGTCGACCATGTCTTCCTGTTCCCGGCGCTGCTTGTTTTCGATGCGGTCGTCGAAAAAGCCGATGAATTGATAGCCCAGCCAGGGCATTTCGGTCAAGGCAACGTTCAGGCGCCGACCCAGGGCATTGCCGCCCAGGATGGCGTAGGTGCGGGTGTTTATGCCGTGCAGGCGCAGATAGGACAAAGCGGAGCGGCGCAAGGTATGCAGCACGATGATGCTGAGCGGCGCCAGCGGCAGCCACAGCTCCATGACCTCGCGGGAATATTCGAAGCCGAAGTCGAACACGAAAAAACCGCCGGCCACCAGGGCAAAGGCAAAAATCCAGGACAGCAGGATACGGATCGCATCGTCGAACATCGGATCGCCGCGCCAGCCGTGGTAGATCTCCTGATGCTCGGCAAAAATACCGAACAACACGGTACAGACGATGAACAAGCCCAGATATTCTTTGCCGAACGGCTCGCTGTAAACATGTAGCGACAAGTAAAGCGTGATGAAGATCAGCGCGGTATCGGTCGCACGTTTGATGCTTTGCAATTCGGGCCGCAGCGGCCGGATAAATCCTTTTGTGCGATATTGAGTCATATCAAATTTACTGATTTAGCCAAGTTAACTTCACGTGTCTGCCTGAATTATAGAACCATACACCCGGCTTATTTCGGCTTAATGAAAGCTTAATGAAACTTGGGTGATGTTCTTTGCTCGCTCTGCAGGCCGCTAATTTGCCGGGCCGTTTGCGGTTTTTCGCCCGCGGCTGGTGCCGTGGGAACCGCAATCTCCTTGTCGTTTTTGCGCCCTCGCCAATGCGGGATGCGTTTTTTATGAGGACCAACGGATCGGAAAACGGCTATGGTCGCCGCACTCCGTCGGACAGGTTATAACCGCTAACCGGGGCGCGCGTCCAGTGCAAACTTGTGCGGCAATCGGCGCGAGCAGTTGCCGCCGGCCGCGAAAATTTAGGATAGGCGGCGTTCTTCTGTTATTTTTTATCGCTTTTAGAACTACCCCAGCTAATAGCCGCCATGAGCAATTCTTTCATTTCGCAAAAACCCATTCCGGTCCGCGACCGCCTGATCATGGCGTTGGATGTCGCCAGCATCGCCGAAGCCCAAGCCCTGGTCGAAGAACTCGGCGACGCGGTGGTATTTTATAAAGTTGGCATGGAATTGTTCATGTCCGGCGACTATTTCGGTTTCATCGAATGGCTGAAGGCGCGCGATAAAAAAGTCTTCGTCGATCTGAAGTTTTTCGACATTCCGGCCACGGTCGGCCGGGCAATCAAAGCCTTGAGCAATAAAGGCGTGGATTTGGCGACGATACACGGCAACGATTCGATCATGGAAGCCGCCGCCGCCGCCAAAGGCGATTTGAAAGTACTGGCCGTGACCGCATTGACCAGCCTGGACCGCGGCGATTTGGACGATTTGGGTTTTCAATGCGACGTCAAAGAATTGGTGTTGTCGCGCGCCAAGCGAGCGCTGCAAATCGGCTGCGACGGCATCGTCTCGTCCGGTTTGGAAGTGGCGATGATCCGCGAGCAGCTCGGCGAAAAACTGCTGGTCATCACGCCCGGCATTCGCCCGGTCGACAACCGCGAAGACGACGACCAAAAACGCGCGGTCAGCGTCGAACAAGCCATCCAAAACGGCGCCGATTACATTGTCGTCGGCCGCCCGATCCGCGACGCCGCCGACCGCAAGGCGATGGCGGAAAAAATCCAAGGTCAGATTGCGGCGCAGTTCGCATAAGCTTTGGCGCCGGTTTGCTCCTACAGCGGGACGATACGGTTAAGTATGGTAGGAGCGGGCCCTGCCCGCGATCAAACGCCTTCAGTCGCAGGCATGGCCTGCTCCCACAGAAAATGACATCAGGACGATAGTTGGGGGATTAACAGCCGGCATAGGCCCGATGCGCGCCGCGCGCATCTTAAAATTTCACTCGCCGGCAAAAGTGGGCATAATGCTCCGGTTTTTTAGTGCGCATAATCAGCCATGCAATGAAACCAGCGGCCAATATTTATCTGATCGGTTTGATGGGCGTCGGCAAGACCACCATCGGCAAGCAGCTAGCCAAAGCGTTGCAGTGGCCGTTTTACGACAGCGACAAAGTGATCGAGGAGTGCACCGGGGTCGATATCCCGACCATTTTTTCCTACGAGGGCGAAGAGGGCTTTCGGCTGCGCGAGCAGGCGGTGATCCACCATCTTTCTCTGAAGCAGGGCATCGTGATGGCGACCGGCGGCGGCGCCGTGATCAAACCGGAAAACCGCCAGGCCTTGATCCAGAACGGTTTCGTGGTTTATCTGCAATGCTCGATCGACAAAATCCTGCACCGCACCAAACACGATACGCAACGGCCGTTATTGCGTACCGAAAATCCGCGCCAGCGCTTGCAAACCCTGCTGGCCGAGCGCGACCCGCTGTACCGCGAGTGCGCCGATTTCAAAATCGATTCGGGCGTACTGCCCACCAAAACCGTCGTCAAAACCATCTTGCAGCAATACCAGGCTGCTCTGGAAGACCATGAAAGAATTGCGAGTTGATTTAGGCAACCAGCGCAGTTATCCGATCTACATCGGTTCCGGGCTGTTGCAACAAGCCGAGTTATTGCGTCGGCACATTCGTTCCAAACAAGTGCTGGTGGTCAGCAACGAAACGATTGCGCCGCTGTATTTAAACCAAGTTTTGGCCAATCTGGCCGATTACCAGACCGAAGCCGTGATTCTGCCGGACGGCGAGCAGTACAAAACCCTGCACTATCTGGAAAAAATCTTCGACGGCTTGCTGGCCAATAAATTTAGCCGCAACGCCACGTTGATCGCGCTGGGCGGCGGCGTGATCGGCGACATGGGCGGTTTTGCCGCGGCCTGTTACCAGCGCGGCATCGCCTTCATCCAGATTCCGACGACGTTATTGGCCCAAGTCGATTCGTCGGTCGGCGGCAAGACCGGCGTCAACCATGCGCTGGGCAAAAACATGATCGGCGCCTTCTACCAGCCGCAATGCGTGATCGCCGACGCCGACGTGCTCGACACACTGGACGACCGGCAATTGTCGGCCGGCCTGGCCGAAGTTATTAAATATGGCCTGATCCGCGATCCGGAATTCTTGCACTGGCTGGAAGCCAATTTGCCCAACTTGCTGGCCCGCGACAAGGCCGCGTTGGCCTATGCCATCGAGCGCTCCTGCATCAACAAAGCCGAGGTGGTCGGCGAAGACGAATTCGAATCCGGCGTGCGCGCCACGTTGAATCTGGGCCACACCTTCGGCCATGCCATCGAAACCGGCAGCGGTTACGGCCATTATCTGCACGGCGAAGCAGTCGCGATCGGCACCTGTTTTGCCGCCGATTTGTCGCGCCGGCTGGGTTGGTTGCACGATGCCGACGTGGCGCGCATTATCGCTATCTTCAAAGCCGCCAACTTGCCGGTGACGCCGCCGGCCGACATGATCACCGAGCAATACGTCGATTTGATGGCGGTCGACAAGAAAAACATCGATGGCAAGATTCGGGTGATTTTGTTGGAAGCGCTCGGCAAGGCGTCGTTGCCGGTCAACGTCGATTTGGCCCAGTTGCAAGCCACGTTAAACGGTTATGCTGGATAACGACGACCTGACCTACAGCTACCAACGCCGCTCGGTCAACAACAGCCCGGAGCGGGCGCTGATTACGCTGGAACGCTCGCAAAAACTGGATTTGTTGGTGCATTTGCTGGCGAACCTGCAGCAGTCTTTGATCGTCTGCGGCCCGGACGGCATCGGTAAAACCACGCTATTGGAAACCGTCCGCCAAAACCGCAAGGACTTGTGGGACATCGTGCTGCTACGGGCCACGCCGAATTCGAGTTTCGAAAGCCTGGTCGTCGAACTGCTGCGCGGCCTGAATCTTAAAACCGCATCCGCTTTCGACATCAACGCCTTGCGCGACGCCTGCACCCGGCAAAAAGTGGTGTTGCTGGTCGACGATGCCGGCGACTTGAGTCCCGGTCTGCTGACGATGCTGATCGAACTGGCCGACTCGATTCCGGGCTTGCGTTTGGTGTTTGCGATGAGCCACGACCAATTCCATATCAAGAGCGGCACCGACAAAGTGGTCGAGGAATGCCACTTCATCGAATTGCCGCCGTTGAACCGAAAACAATGCGGCGAGTATTTGCAAAACCTGTCGGCGCAACCCGGCGCGGTATTGTCGTTCAATGCCGTCACCGATAACCTGGTCGAGCAAGTGTATCGCGACACCCACGGCATTCCGGGCAAGATTCTGGCCGAATTGCCCAAGTTGGCTCACTACCAGAGCCGTAAAACCGCCCGCACCGGGTTGTGGCTGGGCATCGCCGCGATTGCAGCCGGAGCCGGTTATGTGGCGCTCAAGCTAATGCCGTCCGAACCAGCGCCACCGCCGGAACCGGCGCCGCTTGCCTTGGCCGAGCCCGCGAAACCGGCCGAGCCGACGGCTGAGGCTGCGTCGCCAGCGCCAGCCGTTTCGGCACCGGAGCAGCCTGAACCGGCGAATCCGCAGCCGCAGCCTGCCGCGCCGGCAATGCCTGCCGCCGCAGCGTCGGCACCGGCCCAGGTTCAAGCGCCTGCGCCCGTACATGCCCCGGCATCGGCACCCGCAGTAACCGCTGCGGTTCCCGAATCCGCCCCGACGCCGGTCAAACCCGAATCGGCCGCCGCGGTAACCGCGCAAGACTCAACCGGCCAAAGCGCCGCGCCAGCTTCGGTTAACGCCGATGCGGCGCCGAAACCGGCCGCAGCCGAACCCGCCGCCGTTGCGGCAAGCGCCGAATCCGCGCCCGCTCCGGCCGCTGCCGCGGCTCCGGCTCCGGCAATAGCGCCGCCGGCCCCGGCAAAACCGGCGGAGCGCAAGCCCGGCAAACCGATTGCCGAAGGCGGCGACTACGATTGGATCATGGCCCAGCCGCCGAATAACTTTACGTTGCAGGTGATGGTGCTGTCCGATAAAGCCGCGGTAACCCGTTTTCTGAAAAAATACGCCGATTACCGCGATGCGTTAACCTACTATCCGATAAACAAAGGCGAACAGGAAAAATACGTGCTGATCTACGGCTCGTTTGCCACGGCCGCCGAAGCTCAGCAATTCAAAGCAGTGATGCCCAACGATTTTAAACAGGCGCTGGAAAAGCGTTTTAGAGCGGTGCAGAAAGAAAGCCGCCGCTGATCAATCCTACCCACCGAAACATGAGCCAACTACAAAACGATTTATTTCTGCGCGCGCTGTTAAGACAACCGGTCGAGCGCACGCCAAGCTGGATGATGCGCCAGGCCGGGCGTTATTTGCCCGAATACCGTGCGGTCCGCGCCAAGGCCGGCAGTTTCATGCAACTGTGCACCAATCCGGAATTGGCTTGCGAAGTGACCATGCAACCGCTGGAGCGCTACGGCTTCGATGCGGCGATTTTGTTCTCCGACATCCTGACTATCCCGGACGCGATGGGCCTGGGCCTGTCGTTTTCGGAAGGCGAAGGCCCGCAATTCGCCCGCCCGGTCCGCACCGGCGCCGACATCGCCAATTTGGCGGTGCCCGATCCGGAAGCGGAATTGCGCTACGTGATCGACGCGGTGCGCCTGATCAAAACCAATCTACAGGGCCGGGTGCCGCTGATCGGTTTTTCCGGCAGCCCGTGGACGCTCGCGACCTACATGGTGGAAGGCAAGAGCAGCAAGAGCTTTCAAAAAGTCAAAAGTCTGATGTTCGAGCAGCCGCAACTGATGCACCAAATGTTGGACACTTTGGCTCAGGCGGTAGCCGCTTATTTGAACGCGCAGATTGCCGCCGGCGCCGATGCGGTGATGGTGTTCGACACCTGGGGCGGCATGCTCAGCCACGCCGATTATTTGGAGTTTTCGTTGCGCTATGCCCGGCAAGTCAAGGACTTGTTGCAAACCGAACGCGACGGCCGGCAGATTCCGACCATCCTATTCACCAAAGGCGGCGGCTTGTGGCTGGAAGCGATGGCCGACACCGGCTACGACGCGCTGGGCCTGGATTGGCAGACCGATATCGGCCAAGCCCGGGCCAGAGTCGGCGACCGGGTGGCCTTGCAAGGCAATATGGACCCGATCACGCTGTACGCCAAGCCCGACGTGATCCGCGCCAAAGTCGGCGAGGTGCTGGCCGGCTTCGGCCATGGCTCGGGCCACGTGTTCAATCTGGGCCACGGCATACTGCCGGATATCGATCCGGAGCACGTTAAGGCCATGGTCGATGCGGTCCGCGAATTGAGTCCGCAGTACCACGCTGCCGGCGCCTGACGCGGCGCGCTCGGTCAGGATTGGGCAATGTGGTTGCAAAGGCGCATTCAATTGGCCGCCAAACCGCGCGGCTTCCATCTGGTGACCCGCGAGATTTGCGGACAGTTCCCGGAACTGGATCGGATCGAGATTGGCCTGGCCCACTTTTTTCTGCAACATACGTCGGCTTCGCTGGCGATCAACGAGAATGCCGACGCCGACGTGCGCCGCGATTTGGAAAGCTATTTTTCCCGTGCCGTTGCCGAAAATGAACCCTATTACCGGCACACGCTCGAAGGACCGGACGATATGCCGGCGCATATCAAAACCGTCATTCTGGGGAGTTCTTTGAGCATCCCCGTCAGCGACGGCCAACTGGCGCTCGGCATCTGGCAAGGGATTTATCTATGCGAACACCGTAACCACGCCGGCAGTCGCAGCGTTATCGTCACGCTGCACGGCGAATAAAGAGGTATTTATGAAATTATTCAGATCGACGGCAATCCTGGTTTTGGCATCATTCGGTTTTTCGGCCTGCGCCGAGCAAACGGCGGCCGGCGGCCCGGAAATGACTGTCTACCGTAGCCCGACCTGCGGTTGCTGCGGCAAATGGCTGGAACACGCCAGACAAAGCGGTTTCAAGATCAACGATGTGATCAGCGACGACATGGACGCGATCAAGGCCCGCTACGGCGTTCCGGAAAAATTGGCGTCCTGCCATACCGCGATCGTCGACGGCTACGTCGTCGAAGGCCACGTGCCGGCTGGCGACATCCAGAAAATGCTGCAAGCCAAACCTCAAGTGGCCGGCTTGGCCGCGCCCGGCATGCCGATGGGTAGCCCCGGCATGGAAATGGGCGGACGCCAAGATACTTACCAAGTCGTGTCGTTCGACAAAGCGGGTAAGGCCGAGGTGTTCGCCGAGCATGGCGACAATCGCTAATTCCGCCACCGACCGAAACAGCCGTGCCCGGGTCGATTTCTACTACCTTTAACGCGCGGAATGCCGATGGCCGAAAATAAAGTGCTGGTGACCGGTGCTACCGGTTTCATCGGCTCCGTGCTTTGCCGAAAACTCGAACAAAGCGGTTATTCCGTGGTCAGCGCCGGTCGTTCCGCGGCAAGCGATTTTTATTGGGACTTGGCCGCGGCCGGAAGCTGTCCCTCCGCGCTCTGCGCCGGTGTCGGCACTGTGTTTCACCTGGCCGGCAAAGCCCATGCCCTGGCCGAGAATCGGCAGGACGCGGCGGAGTACCGGCAAATTAACAGTACGGCCACGCGCGAATTGCTGGCAGCGGCGCAACGGACCGGCGTTAAACGCTTCGTCTATTTCAGCAGCGTCAAGGCGGTAGCCGAGACCGAGCGGCAACCGATGGACGAAACCGCCGACCTGCCGGCCGCCGACCCTTACGGCCAATCCAAATACGCGTCGGAACAACTGGTACTGCACGGTGGCTATGTGCCGCATCCGGTCGTGATCCGGCCTAGCATGGTCTACGGCTGTAGCGACAAAGGCAATCTGCCGCGGATGGTCAACGCGGTTCGGCGCGGCATTTTTCCGCCGTTGCCGCAGGGCAACCGGCGCTCGATGGTGCATGTCGACGACGTCGCCGCCGCGGCGATACTGGCCGCGGAACGGCCGCAAGCCGCCGGCCAAATCTATATCGTGACCGACGGCCAATGCTATTCCACCCGCGACATCTACGACATGATCCGCGCCGCGCTCGGCAAACCGCCGCTAAACGGGTCGGTTCCGCTCGCGTTGTTGCGGTTGGCGGCCAAATTCGGCGACTGCTTCGGCCGTTTGGCCGGGCGACGGTTTCCGCTCGATAGCGACAGTTTGGATAAATTAACCGGTTCAGCTTGGTATTCGTCTGATAAAATCCGCCGCGATTTGGGCTTCGAGCCCGAGCATACGCTCCGCGACACCTTGCCGGAGATCATTCGTTATTTAAGCTATCGGGCGTGATGCTACTTTTCTGCATTATCTTAGCGTTGTCGGCGCTGCTGACCGGCCTGATCCGCCGCTACGCGCTCAGTAATCAAGTTCTGGATATCCCCAACCAACGCAGTTCCCACAGCGTACCGACTCCGCGCGGCGGCGGTTTGGCTATCGTGCTCGGTTTTTGCGCGGCGGGCCTGTGGCTGTTCGCAACCGCGCAGCTCGGCTGGGAGCGCTTGGCGATGCTGGCCGCGGCGCTGCCGGTAGCCGCTGTCGGCTTCTGGGACGACCACGGCGGCGTTGCCGCCCGCTGGCGCTTTGCTATCCATCTGTTGGCTGCCGCAATCGCGGTCGGCCTGTTGCAAGGCTTGCCGCCGTTGTTAATTCCGGCGCCGTTCGACGCCGTCCTCGGCCGGCGTTTTGCCGATCCCGGTTGGCTAGGTTATCCGCTCGCCATATTATTTCTGGTCTGGGCGCTCAACTTGTTCAATTTCATGGACGGTATCGACGGCATCGCCGCGTCCGAAGCCATCTTCGTCGGTCTGGCGCTGGCCGGCTATCTGCTGTATATCGACCGCGCGCTGTTTGCGTTGGCGGCCGGCCTGGCCGCGGCTAGTGCCGGCTTCTTGTGCTGGAACTGGCCGAAAGCCAAAATCTTTATGGGCGACGTCGGCAGCGGCTTCGTCGGCCTGGTGCTGGGGCTATTGATCTTGCTGGCCGCGCAGCAGGCTGCGGTGTTGTTGTATTGCGGGCTGATTTTGTTCGGGCTGTTCGTGGTCGATGCCAGCTATACCTTGGCCTACCGCCTATGCAGCGGCCAGCAATGGTACGCGGCGCATTGTTCGCATACTTACCAGCACGCCGCCAAGCGCTATGGCCATTTGCCGGTGTTGTGCGCTTGCTGGGCCATCAATCTGGGCTGGCTGCTGCCGTGCTCGGCCTGGGCCTTTTGGCATCCGTCCCACGCCTTGGCTGCGCTGGCCGCCGCCTATCTGCCTTTACTCTTTCTGGCCTTCCGCTTCCGGGCCGGCCGCAGCGGGTTCGTCGTTTCGTGACATTCAATTTCCGCTCGCGCACCACCATTTTCCTGCACGACCTGGGCATGATCCCGTTGGCCTGGTTCGGTGCCTATTGGTTGCGCTTCAATCTGCAGCAGATTCCGGACGATTTTTTTTACCCGGCTTTGCTGTTTCTGCCGCTGGTCATGGCGATTCAAGTCACGCTGTTTTGGGTGTTCGGACTGTACCGCGGCGTTTGGCGCTTTTCCTCGCTGCCGGATCTGATTCGGATCGGCAAGGCGGTATTGACCGGCATCTTCCTGATCGCATCGGCCCTGTTTTTGTACGACCGGCTGGCGGGCGTGCCGCGCTCGGTGGTGCCGCTGTACGTGCTGACGCTGTTTTCGCTACTGAGCGTGCCGCGCCTGGTCTACCGGTTCTGGAAGGAGCGCGCCTTCGTCGACCGGATCGGCCGCCGGGCCCTGATCGTCGGTGCCGGCGCCGCCGGCGAAATGCTGATCCGCGACCTATTGGCGACGCCGGACAGCGGCTACGTACCGGTCGTGTTCGCCGACGACAATCCGGCCAAATTCAAACGCGAAATTCGCGGCATCCGCGTCGCCGGCAACGTCGGCCAGATTCCGGCCCTAGTTAAACAATGGGATATCGAGGTGGTGCTGATCGCGGTGCCGTCGGCCGGCGACGCGCAGATGCGCCGCATCGTCGAGGTCTGCGAGGCCTGCAACGTCGAATTCAAAACCCTGCCGTCGGTTAAGGAATTGCTCAACGGCACGGTGGCCCAGACCGCATTGCGCAGCGTATCGATCGAAGACATTCTGGGCCGCACCCCGATCAAGCTGGATTGGGTCGGCATCAAGGCCCACATGCAGGGCAAGACCGTGCTGGTCACCGGCGGCGGCGGTTCGATCGGTTCCGAGCTGTGCAAGCAACTGGCCAAGACTCAGCCGCGCAAGCTGATCGTGTTCGACCAATGCGAATTCAACCTGTACAAAATCAACGCCGAATTGCAGCGGCGTTTTCCGGAATTGCCGCGCGCCGCCGTGCTCGGCGACGTTGCCGATCCGGTCGCGGTGCAGCGGGCGATTCGCGAACAAAAGCCGGAAATCGTGTTTCATGCCGCCGCTTACAAGCACGTACCGTTGTTGCAAAACCAGGTGCGCGAAGCGCTGCATAACAATTTGATCGGCACCAAGATACTGGCCGAAGCCGCCATCGCCGCCGGCGTGGCCCGCTTTGTGTTGATCTCGACCGACAAGGCCGTCAACCCGACCAACGTGATGGGCGCCACCAAACGCGCCGCCGAAATCCTGTGCCAGAATCTGGACCGCCAAGGCCATACCCGCTTTACCACGGTGCGTTTCGGCAACGTGCTCGACTCGGCCGGCAGCGTGGTACCGCTGTTCCGCGAACAAATCCAGGCCGGCGGCCCGGTCACGGTGACCCATCCCGACATCACCCGTTATTTCATGACCATTCCGGAGGCCTGCCAATTGATCATGCAGGCCGAAACCATAGGCCGGGGCGGCGAAGTCTTCGTGTTGGACATGGGCGAGCCGGTCAAAATCAGTTATCTGGCGGAACAGATGATCCGCCTCAGCGGCAAACGTCCCGGCACCGACATCAAGATCGAATACGTCGGCCTGCGCCCCGGCGAGAAGTTGTACGAGGAGTTGTTCCACGAACAGGAGCAATTGTTACCGACCGGCCACGAAAAGCTGCGTCTGGCCAAGGCCAGAATTTACGACAGCGCGGAATGGAGCCGGCAGATCGAGGGCTTGCAACAGGCCTGCGCCTGCCGCGACAGCGCCGCGCTGTTGGCCGATTTGCAGCGCCTGGTGCCGGAATTCGAGTGCCGGCCTTAGCCGGTGCGGTTATCGGCTTATCCCGGAAGGCCGGCGTTGGCTTGGCAACGCTGATCGCCGATCCGGTAACAGTACAAACGGGTGCCGCGCCGGTCCGCCAAGCGGATTTCGGCGCTGAGCGGCCAACCGGGTAGCGGAAACGACGACGACACGAACAGGCTGCCGGGCCGCATTTCCCGCTCCAGTTTCCGGCCCAGACGCGGCATCACCGCCGGCGACAGGAAGGCAAACACCAGATCGAACCGGCCCAAATTGCAATCCCAGAAGCTGCCGCCGGCGACGGCGGCATTAGTCAAGTTCCGGCAACGCCAACGGGCCAGCAGATACGGCAACGGCGCCCGTTCCAGCGCCGTGACCTGCAAGCCGGGCATCGCCGCGGCCAAAGGCGCCGCCACGCTGGCGACGCCGGCGCCGAGATCGATAAACGACTCGGCCCGTTCCCGCACCGCAATTTCCTGCAAGGCCGCGGCCACCGCCGGAGAGGATAAAAACAGCGGTACGTCGCCGCCGACCGTGCCCCAAAATACCAAGGCCATCAGCAAGCCCGCCCCCAGATAAGCCCAGGCCGGCAACTGCAGGCTGATCGCGAACAACACGGCCGGGAAAAACGACAGATGGATAGGCAACCACCACAACGGTTGCCGTAACAGGCGGGATAACAACGCGGCGCCGGCCGCTTGCAGCACCGGCGCCCAGCGCGGATCGAATACCCCCGGCCAGCCGCGCAGCGCCAACCAGACGCCGGTCAGCGCCAGCAATTGGCTGAGCGCCGCTTTCAGCAATTGCACGGGGTTCGGCGCGGGTGGGGGAAGCGGCTAATGCGCGGCCGGTTGGCCGGTGACTTTGATGTTTTGCTGCACTGCCGGCGACACGCTGGGCAGGCTCGGCGCCGCCTCGGAGGCGGTCGGATCGGCGCCGTCGTGCAGCACCTGGTTTTCGGTTTTCTTGTTCATCACCACAATCGAGATGCGCCGGTTCATCGGATCGTTCGGATTCTCGGTTTTATACGGGATGCTCGACGCCAGACCGACCACGCGCAATACCTTGTCGTCGCTCAGGCCGCCCTGGTTCAATTCGCGGCGGGCGACATTCGCGCGGTCGCTGGACAATTCCCAGTTGGAATAACCGGTGCGGTTGCTCGGAAACGGCAGCGCATCGGTATGGCCGTTGATCGATACCTTGTTCGGCAATTCGTTGATCACCGGTGCCAGCTCGCGCAGAATGGCTTGAGCGTAACTCTCGATGCCGGAACTGGCCAACTTGAACATCGGCCGGTTTTGGGCGTCGACGATCTGGATTTTCAAACCTTCCGGCGTCGATTCGAGTTTGATCTGATCCTTGTATTCGCTGAGCTTGGCATTGGCGTCCAACATCTCCTCGATCTTTTCCTGCAATTCTTCCAGCTTCTTCTTTTCCTGGGCTTCGGCCATTTTTTGGATATCTTCCGGCGTCGGTTCCGCCTGCGGCGCTTCGCCTTGGTGCACCTGGCCTTCGTCCAGCGACTTCAAGTCCTGGCCGCCGGCCTGGATGATGTTGGTGCGGTCGCCGGTGCCTTCGCCGCTACCGGTGGTAATCGCTACGCCGAACGGATTCTGGAAATATTCGGAGATGCCTTTTTTGGTTTTTTCGTCGGTCGTGCCGAGCAGCCACATCAACAAGAAAAAGGCCATCATCGCCGTGACGAAGTCGGCATAGGCAATTTTCCAGGCGCCGCCGTGGTGGCCGTGCCCGCCTTTTTTCTTGATTTTCTTGATGATAATCGGTTGTTCGGCCATGCTCGCTTACCTCTTATTTACCGGCCTTCAAGGCTTCTTCCAGCTCGGTAAAGGTAGGCCGGGTGTGGTGGGGGATCGTGGTGCGCATGAACTCGACGGTCATGGCTGGCGAAGTCCCCTTGGCGCAGTTCAGCAAGCCTTTCTGCGCGCAACGGTAGGAACCGGCCTCTTCCTCCAGCCGATCTTCCATCACCGCCGCCACCGGCGCGACGAAACCGTAAGACACCAGAATACCGAGGAAGGTACCGACCAGCGCCGCGGCGATCAATTTACCCAGTTCGGCCGGCGGAATCCCGACCGATTCCATCGTGTGCACCACGCCCATTACCGCCGCGACGATACCGAACGCCGGCATGCCGTCGGCGATCCGCTGCACGGCTTTGATCGGCGCGTGGCCGTCGGCATGGTGCACTTCGATTTCGGCGTCCATGATGTCTTCGAGCTGATTGACGTCGACCCCGGTCAGGATCAAACGCAGTTTGTCGCAGATGAATTCCATCAGATGGTGGTCGTGGACGATCTTTTCGCCGAAGATGGAACTGCCTTCCGGGTCGTCGACCACCTTTTCCAGCGACAGCAAGCCTTCCTTCCTGGCCTTCTGGCTCAGCGCGTTAAAGCTCATCAACAGTTCTAGGTAGTATTCCTTGGTGAAGCGGCTGCCCTTCAAGGTGCCCATACCGCCGGCAACCGCGCCCTTGATGGTGCTCATGGTGTTACTGGCGAAAAATGAGCCCAGTGCCGCGCCGACGATGATCAATACCTCCACCGGCTGCCAAAGTACGCCCAAATGCCCGCCCGCCATTAGGAAGCCGCCCAACACGCAGCCCAAAATGACCACATAACCGATGATTACAAACATGGTTGCCTCTACAACAAAAAGTTAAATCGAATTGGCCGGCGCCCAACGGCCGGCCGCGACCGGCTAAGTCTAGCCCAGCTTGGCCGGGCTTGCGCTTAGGCCAAGCGGTCGGCCTTTTTCAGCACTAATTTACTGATCGCCGGCAACACGATAAAGGTGCAGGTCATAATCCAGAAAATGCCGATCGTAATGACCAAACCCATGCTGGAAATCCCCTGGTGCGGCGAAAACGCCAGGCCGACGAAGCTGGAAATTGTAGTCAATGCGCCGTAAAACATGCCGCGTGCGGTGCTGGATTGGTAAATATTTTGTTCTTCCGACAAGGAGTGGTGCAGTTTTTCCACCATATGGATCCCGTTATCGACACCCAGGCCCATTAATAAAGGCAGGGCGATGATATTGGCGAAATTGATCGGCGTGCCGGTGAAGACCGTGGTCGCCATCGTAAACAAACCGGCCAGAACCAGCGGCGCCATCACCAACAGCGTATCGACCACGCTGCGGCGGATGAACATCAGCAACAGCGCAATTGCCACCAGCGCAATGATGATCGCTTCCTGGAAGGCGCCGATCACGGCCTTCATCGACTCCCAATACATGACCGGCAAATCGGTCGCGTTCGGCGCTACCGCCTGCACGTCGACGATGAAACGCTGCAAATTGCTCAGGTCGTTCAAATCCTGTTTCGGGAAAATCTGTATCCGGTACAGGCCGTCCTTACTCAGCCAGCGTTCCCTGATCTCGTCCGGAATGCTTTCCGGTACGATTTCCGCGGCATGGAAACCGGTCAGCAATTCGTTCATCACGGTCGGCAGCGTGCCGAGCAACGAGGTTTGGATTTTCTCGATGAAGACGCCGCGGTCCGGCTGCATCCGCGCTTCCAGTTCCAGTTGCACGTCGAGCAGTTCCTGCTTGAAGCGGGTCAGTGATTGGATGTCGGCCGGCTTGGTTTTCTTCGGCAGATTGGCGTCGATTGCCGCAATCATGCGCTTGATGGCCGGCAACGGATCGACGCCGCTTTTCAGTTGCGGAAACGACTGGCTCTGCGGCCCCAGCGCCAGCGCCATATCGTCGATCACGCCCAATTTTTCTTCCTGGTCTTCCGGGACGAAATCGAACAGGCTGACCGTCTTATCGACCGTCGGCAATGCCGCCAGTTTGCTTTGCATGGCCTTGGCTTCGGTCTCGCTCTTGACCAGTACCGTCAACGTCATCGGCGAGGTGTCCCGCTCCTTCATCAGTTCCTTGAAGGCGATGACCGATTCGGTATGCGGATCGCGCAGATTCAGCGGATTGAAATCGGTCTTGACCTGGAACACGAAGTAAATCGCCACGACCGCACCGACCAAGGTCAGAAACGAAATCGGCTTGGCGTAGTGCAGCGTAAAGTGGGCCAGGGCCAGCGACAATTTCGAGGCGCCGGGCTGCTCGCCGTGCAGATTGTGGTAGGGCGGGTTCGGCAGCACTTTTAGCAGCACCGGCAGCACCGTCAGCGTGACGAACAGGCAGATGAATAAACTGGTACCGGCCAATAAACCCAGTTCGGAGATGCCTTGGTAATCGGTCGGGATGAATGCGTACAGGCCGATCGAGGTGGTGCCGGCGCATAAAATCAATGACGGGCTGGTGGCCAGCAGGGCCGAGCGGATCGCCTTACTTTTATCGCTGCCGTGCAAATCCAGATTGTCCCGGTAACGCAAGCAGAAGTGGATCGCGTATTCGACGCCCAAACCGATGTTGGACACGGCGAAGGCGACCGAAATCAGGTTCAACTGTTTCACCGCCACCGAAGCGAACAGGCCGCAAAACACCATGCCCAGCGCCAGCGTCAGCAGCGTCGCCAACATCAGCAGCCAGGAGCGGTAGGCCACCAGCAAAATGCCGCAGACCAATATCACCGAGAAAATACTGGCGGTGAAGGTGCCTTCGCTCATGCCGGCCATTTCGTCGTGCTCCAAACCGACTTCGCCGGTAATCCAGACTTTGACGGCCGGCATGTTCGGGTCCTGGATTTTGTTGGCGGCGTGGCGGATGACGTTGATTGCCGGCTCGACCGGCAGGATTTGGCTGAAATCGAATTTAGGCGTGACGAAAATAAAGGCTTTGTCGGACTGCTCTTCGCTGATCTTGTTTTCGGCGATTAATTTTTGCCAGGACAGCAAATCGGTCTCGCCGTTCAGCGTCTTGTGCAGCGAATCGCTGACCTTGTCGATCAGCGACATCAAATCGATAGGCACTTCCTCGGTCTTGGTTTCGGCGTTCAGCGCGTCCTCGAAGATCGAGAAAAAACCGTTCAGGCTCGGGTCCTGCGAAATTCGGCCGATGAAAGGCTGGGCTTGCGCCAGCGTGATCGAAAAATCCTGCAATTTGTCGGCATCCAAATAAAGCAGGCCGTTGCGTTGAAAGAATTCGTTTTCGTCGGGCCGGTAGACCTTGGTGAAATGTTCGGTATCGGCCCGTAACTCCCGGCTCAGGCGCCGCGCCGCGGCTTTGGTCAATTCCGGACTTGACGATTCGATCACCAGCAACAACGTGTGCACTTCCTGGCCGAACTGTTGCTCGAACTTGCGCCGGTTTTGTTGAAACGGCGCATCCGGCGCGATCAATTCGGCGGTATCGGTATTCACGGTCAAGTGGTTGCCGGTGTACTGCACCGCCCAATAGGCCAGCAGCACCGAAGCCAGCAACACCAGGGTCGGGGAGTACAACAACCAGTTGCCCCAGCGGTAGGCGAAATGCCCCAAACGGTTTTCCAAAGACATGTTTACGCGCTCACCACGGTGTTGATCAAATACAGTGTGTAAGCGGCGTAAACCGCCAACAGGATGCCGCCTTCGACCCGGTTGATCCGGCCTTGTTCGCGTTTGCCGGCGTAACCCAGCGCAAACAGCGAGGCGGTCAGCATGGCCATCAACGGCCAATCGCGGTTTACGATTTCCAGCGGAATCGACATCGGATGGATCGCGCCGGCCAAACCGACCACGGCCAGCGTATTGAACAAATTGGAGCCGATGATGTTGCCCAGGGCCAGGTCGTGTTCGCCTTTGCGGGCCGCCGCTATCGACGAAGCCAATTCCGGCAGCGAGGTACCGATGGCGACGATGGTCAAACCGATGACCAAATCGCTGACGCCGAGGTTTTGTGCAATCGTCACCGCGCCCCACACCAGCAGCCGGGAACTGATCATCAACAGCAACAAACCGCTGACTAGCCAGATCGTGGCCTGGGCAAACGACATGCGGTGTTCTTCCAATTCCTCTTCGACCTCTGCGGCCAACACGTCGGCCTTTTGTTTCAAGCCCTGGCGCACCATCCAGGTCATCACGCCGGCAAACACCGCCAGTTCCAGCAAGGCATCGGTTCTGGACAAGCTGCCGTCGTACAACTGGCCGAAGGCGAACACGGTCACGCCCATCAATACCGGCAACTCCTTCTTGACGATTTGCGAGTGGACCACGATGGGGCTGATCAAGGCCACCGTGCCCAGAATCAAGGCGATGTTGGTGATGTTGGAACCGTAGGCGTTACCCAAGGCGATACCGGGACTGCCTTGCCAGGCCGACAGTGCCGATACCGTCAATTCCGGCGCCGAGGTCCCGAAACCGATGACTACCATACCGATCAATAACGGCGACATGCCCAGGAAACGCGCAATCGCCGCGGCGCCTTCCACAAAAATATCGGCACTCCAAACCAATACCACCAGACCGATGACTATCATCAACAACGGCAACGCCATAAACTACCCTTCACTGTTAAAGATCAAAAAACCAAACCTGCCGAACCCGTGGCGGAAAACCTCAATCCACGGTCCACTGCACCACGCCGCTATAGGCCGTGGCCAGCACGACGACACCGAACACAATCCGGTACCAGGCGAAAATAATGAAATCGTGGTGGCTGATGTAGCGCAGCAAGCCTTTCACCGCCACCAGCGCGCTGACGAAGGCGGCGGCCAGGCCGATCGCAAACGACAACGCGTCGTTATCGGCTTGCAGCAAATCGCGGTGTTTGTACAAATCGTAGGCGCTGGCCACCACCAGGGTCGGAATCGCCAGAAAGAACGAAAACTCGGTGGCCGCTTTGCGCGACAAGCCGAACAGCAAGCCGCCGATAATGGTCGAACCGGAACGCGACATGCCCGGAATCAGCGCGAAGGCCTGGGCAATTCCCAGTTTCAACGCATCCAGCGCCGACAAGTCGTCGACGTTTTCGACCCGGATTTTGTGCTCGCGCTTTTCGGCCCAAATAATAATGAAGGCGCCGACAATGAAGGCCAGCGCCACCGGCACCGGCTTGAATAGCGTCGCCTTCAGGATTTTGCCGAACAACAGTCCCAACGCCGCCAACGGCACGAAGGCGATGGCCAGATTCAACACGAACTTCTGCGCCTGGCGTTCGGTGGTCAGGCCGCTCAGCACCGAACCGATCTTGGCCCGGTATTCCCAGCAAATGGCCAGGATCGCGCCGACCTGAATCACGATGGTAAACAGCTTGGCCTTGTCGTCGTTAAAATTCAGCAAATCGCCGGCCAGAATCAAGTGGCCGGTGCTGGAAATGGGCAGGAATTCGGTCAAGCCTTCGACGATACCGAGGATCAGGGATTTGACGAGTATTGAGATATCCATATTGAGTCAGCGCTGAGTGCCAGCCGGCACGGGGGTTGGGATCGGCAGACGATGCGGCACAACCAAGCCGTTGCAGCCGCAGCAAAAGCCACGTAAACGGGGCGGGATTATAGTCGAAAACTCAATAATCCCGTAACTTTAGCCGCTGTAGTTCAAGCAAATACGGCGCAAGTCCGGCGGCGCAATCGGTTTTGCCCCGATTCCTCCGATCTGGCAGAATCGGCCGTAACCCGCTGCAGCTCCCGGAGATATTCCGCAATGACCGCAACTTATCCGCCGCTAATCCAAGCCCTGCGCGATCCGGGCCGCTACCCGCACCCGGTAAGCAAGGTCGAAGTGCTGGAGACCCATATCTCCTGGGTGTTGCTGTCCGGCCGTTACGCTTACAAAATCAAGAAGCCGGTCGATCTTGGTTTCCTGGATTTCAGCGACCTGCAAAAACGGCGTTTTTTCTGCGACGAAGAACTGCGGCTGAATCGGCGCCTGGCACCGTCGCTGTACCTGGCAACGGTAAGCATCGGCGGCACGGCCGAACGGCCGGAAATCGGCGCCGGACCGGCCATCGAATATGCCGTGAAAATGCGCCGCTTCCCGGTCGCCAACACGCTGGACCACCTGTTCGGCCGCCACGGCCTGCAGCCGCGGCATATCGATCTGCTGGCGCAAACCGTCGCCGGCTTCCATGCCGCGCTGCCGGCCGCGGCTGCCGACTCGATTTACGGCACGCCGGCCCAGGTAATGGCGCCGGCCAGGCAGAATTTCCGGCAATTAAGAGCATTACTCGAATCTGCGGATTTGCCGATGCTCGACCGGCTGGAAACCGCCTGCGAAACCGAATACGCTGCCTGCGCGGCCCTGATCGCCGACCGCCGCCAGCAAGGCCGTATCCGCGAATGCCACGGCGATCTGCACCTGGGCAATATCGTATTGTTGCGCGGCCGGCCGGTTCCGTTCGACGCCATCGAGTTTGCGCCGGAACTGCGCTGGATCGACACGATCAACGATGCCGCCTTTCTGGTGATGGACTTGCTGCAGCGCGGCCGCGGCGATTTGGCCTACCGCTTTCTGAATGGCTACCTGGAATCCAGCGGCGATTATGCCGGCCTGGGGCTGCTGCGGTTTTACCTGAGTTATCGGGCGGCGGTACGGGCCAAGGTCGCCGGCTTTCGCCTGGCGCAAACCGGCGACCCGGCGGCCAAGTGCGAGTGTTTGGCCTATCTGGAGCAAGCCGTGGCCGGTTTGGCGCGGCGCAAGCCGGTGCTGATTTTGATGCATGGCCTACCCGGCTGCGGCAAAAGCCACGTCGCCCAATTGCTGCTGGAACGCTACGGCTTGATTCGGCTGCGCTCCGACGTCGAGCGCAAACGCCTGTTCGGCCTGAGTCCGCTGGCATCCAGCCTTTCCGCAACCGGCGGCGGCATCTACCAGGCCGACGCCAGCCGACAAACTTACGGCCGATTGTTGGAATTGAGCCGCGGCTTGCTGGCCGACGGCTTCGGCGTGATCGTCGATGCCGCGTTTCTGCAATACGACCAGCGCCGGCCGTTTCGGGAACTGGCGGCACAGCTCGGTGCCGGTTTCGCGCTGGTGGCGGTCCGGGCCGAGCCCGCGACCTTGCGCCGGCGGATAAGCGAGCGTCAGGCCGCCGGCAACGACGCGTCCGAAGCCGGTCTGGAGGTTCTGGAACACGCCAGCCGGAATCTGGAACCGTTGCAGGCCGACGAAATGTCGAGCTGTTTGCAATTCGATAACGATGCCGAGCCGGCGGCGACGGACGATAGTCGTCCGTTCTGGCGGCAATTGGCGGAATTGGCCGCGTTGGGAGATTGACCATGAAAGCGATGATTCTGGACCGCGCCGGGGCGCCGTTGCGCCTGGCCGACTGCACCTTGCCGGCACCGGCGGCCAAGCAAGTGTTATTGAAAGTCCGCGCTTGCGGCGTCTGCCGCACCGATCTGCACGTGGCCGACGGCGAGCTGGACCAAGCCAAGTTGCCGCTGATACCCGGCCACGAAATCGTCGGCGAAGTGGTCGCCAAGGGCGGCCTGGCCCAGCGTTTCGCCCTCGGCCAGCGCGTCGGCGTGCCGTGGCTGGGCCATACCTGCGGCAGATGCCGGTATTGCCTGAGCCAACGGGAAAACCTGTGCGAGGCGCCCGGTTTCACCGGCTACACGCTGGACGGCGGTTACGCCGAATACGCGGTCGCCGATCAGGATTACTGCTTCGCGCTGCCGGAGCGATACGGCGACGCCGAAGCCGCGCCGTTGCTCTGTGCCGGCCTGATCGGCTACCGCGCGTTAGTCGCCGCCGGCAGCGCCGAAACTCTCGGCATCTACGGCTTCGGCGCAGCCGCCCACATCATTGCCCAGGTTGCGGTCTGGCAAGGGCGGCGCATATTTGCCTTCACTAAACCCGGCGATAGTGCCGGCCAGGATTTTGCCCGGCAACTCGGCGCCGAGTGGGCCGGCGATTCAAGCCAACCGCCGCCGCGGGCGATGGATGCGGCGATCCTGTTCGCCCCGGTCGGGGCATTGGTGCCGCAAGCGCTGCGCCACGTCGCGAAAGGCGGTACTGTGGTTTGCGCCGGCATCCATATGAGCGAGATTCCGGCCTTTCCCTATTCGATCTTGTGGGGCGAACGCAGCGTGCGTTCGGTTGCCAACCTGACCCGCCAGGACGGCGAAGCGTTTCTGGCGATTGCCGGGCAAGCGCCGCTGAAAACCCATGTCCGGACTTTCGCGTTGGCCGACGCCAACCAGGCCCTGGCCCAATTGAAAAACGGCCAAATCCAGGGCGCGGCGGTGTTGATCCCCTGATGACGGCCGCCTTTATCCGTTTGACGCAAAAAGGAAATTCCTCGCGCCGCCGCTTGGACATCGGCCAAATCGAGGTAAATTAGCTTTCGCGGGCCGGCATTTCCTAGCCTAGGCGATCTTTGTTAGAATCGCTGCCGATCCAAAGAAAAAACACCCTATAAAACACCACCCTAAGCCATGAACAAAAAGAAAATTATAATATTCGCCGTCTGTCTGGCCGGTCTGCTTGCCATCCAAATCAAGTTCTTCCTGCCCTTCATGTACGACATCGCCGCATCCGACCTATTTTTGGTGGAAAGCAAAGACGCCGCCAATCCGATGTCGGTCAGCACCGACATGACCGCGATGGCCTTCAGCCATTGCAACAACTTCATCAAGAAAAATGCGGAGGAAGACCAAAACCTGGCGTTCGCCGCGCAGCCGACCAACGCCTGGAGCTTGGGTAATTACGAATACATCGTCAATGCCGACGTCGAAATTAGCGGCAAGGATAGCCCGGCGGTATTGCGCCACTACGCTTGCCGGATTCAGTACGAAAAGGGCGACGACACCTCAGGCGCCGCCGATTTCGAAAACTGGTCGGTGGAAGGCGTCGGCGGTTTGACCGACTGAACCGAATAACTAAAGTCGGACAACGCCAAAAAAAGCCCGCCAGGTTCCGGTACCTGGCGGGCTTTTTTTATCGGGCTGGAGCGCTAGCGCCGGCGCTCAGAAGCTATATGAAATCTCCCCATACACCGTCCGCCCCGCTTGCAGGTAAAACGCCGAATATTCCCGGTCCAGCAGATTGTTGACCGAAAACGAAAGGTCGATGTTTTTCGTGGCCTGGTAGGCGATGCGGGTATCGACCAGGAAATACGGATCGTAACTGCCCGGTACGCCGGTAACCTGGTCCAGGTTCTGGTCGTTGAAGAACGGCTGGCTGACGTAACGGCCGATAATGCCGCCGCTCCATTGCTCGTATTTGATGTCCAAGCCGCCGCTGAACATGGTTTCCGGCAATTGCACCATTTGTTTGCCGACGATCAAGGGATTGGCGGTGTTTTCGGTGATGACCGAATCGTTCAGCGTGTAAGTGCCGTTAAAGTGCAGCCAATCCCAATACAGTTTTTGCCGCAACTTGACTTCCACGCCTTCCACTTCGGCCTTGCCGGCATTCTGGCGTTCGGTCAGGGTTTGCAGCGCGCCGGTCGGTATACCGCTTTTCGCGTAAATCAGGTCGCTGATGTAGTGGTGGAAATAGCTGGCCGCAATTGTGGTACCGGCAATCGGCGTCGCTTCGCCGCCGACTTCCCAGGAATGCATGGTTTCCGGCGACAAACCAGGATTCGGCTCGGTAATTACGCTCGAGGTCTGGGTATTGCCGTACAACTCGAAGTTGGTCGGCGGCCGAAAGGCCCAGCCGGTCGATGCGAACAGCTTATAGCCGTCGGCCGGCAGCCAGGTCAGGCTGAACTTGGGGTTGAATTGGCCGACCGAACGCTCCTGGTAGATGCGGGTAAAGGACGGGCTGGTGCTCTGGTTCATGCCGGAAGTGGACCAGTCGTCGTAACGCACGCCCAGGTGAGCGATCAGATTCGGCAAGATCCATAATTCGTCTTGTAAATAGGCCGAATAAATGCTGGATTCGCCTTTACCCAGCGCGGTGCGGGCGGTCGTCGAATCCCAGTTGCGCCAGTTGCCCAGCGCATAACGCGATTGGCCTTCCAGCTCGCTGTGGTTGGCGCCGAAACCGACGGTCAGGAAGTTGCGTTGCTCCCACAGAAACGGAAAGCGCAAGGCGACGTTGGCGTCGATCCGGTTGCTCGGCGTCACCGTCAACTGGCCGGTGCCGCCGGTCAGCGAATCCGAGGCGGCGTTGGCGAACGGCGAGTAGGTTTCGTGCTGCATGTACTGAAAATCGATATTCAGTTTGATGTCGTGGCCGAAGTCGTGTTTCAGGTGGCCGAAATAACGGCGGGTGTCTTCGATCGACGGCAAGGAATGCAGAAACAACTGTTCGTAGACGTTCAGCCGGGCGCCGCCCACATTTAGGTTATTGCCGACGTTGCCGGACGAGCCGACGCCGATGGCCAGCGGCGTACCGTCGGTCCTGGTCAAATAACTGTTGTAGCTGCCGGTATCGCTGACTTCGCTGCGGCTCCAGGCCATGCCGCCGTCGATTTGGGTTTGCGGCGTCAGGTCGTAGTACAAATGCAGCGAGGCATTGTTTTGCTCCCAGGGCCGGCGGCCTTTATCGCCGACGATGAAACGGCGTTCGCCCTGGTTGGTCGTGGTCGGGATCGCACCCAGGACCGGCGTCGTCGCCGCGCCGGACGCGGTCGCTACCGTCACGTAGTCGGACACCGCCCAGTTGTCGCTATCCATGTGGTTGAACGTCAACGAAATGCCCAGACCGTTTTCGAAGCGGTCGCGGTAACGGCCTTTGATGCCCCATTGCTCGACTGCCGCGCCGCCGGCGCCGATGCTGAGCCGGCCTTCGCGCTTGGTCGGCACCTTCGAAATCACGTTCAGCACGCCGCCCATCGCCCCGCTGCCGTATAAGGCCGAGAACGGCCCCGGCACGTACTCCACCTGCTGGGCGTCGTCCATGTTCATGATGTTCCAGTCGACGTTGCCGTTGCTGCCGGTGTTGACCGGCAGGCCGTCCACCAGATACAGCGAACGGTTGGCGCCGCTGACGCCGTGAAAACTGGACGAGGCGACGCTGGAGCCGGGAAAGCTGGTGCCGTAGGCGCTGCCGCGCAGGTAGACGCCGGGGATGTCCTTCAACGCATCGCCGATGCGCTGCACCAGACGGTTTTCGGTGTTGTCGGCGGTAATCACGCTGACGTTGGCCGGCGCCAACGCTGCCTGCATTTCCGAGCGGGTAGCGGTCACCAGCGTTGCTCCCAGCGTTTCTTCGCTGTCCTTGGTTTTGTCCTTCTGTTGGGTTTCGGCAGCGTTATCCGCCTCGGCGTCCACGGCCCAAGCCGCTTGGCTTTGAATCAGTCCGGCCAACGCCAGAACAGCCATGCTATTTAAACGAGACAATTTCAGTTCCTCCTGTGTCCTTATCGCGTGGTTTGCGCGTATTTTGTCGGAATAATATTTAATTCTTCTTACATCGAATGCGGGTTTTGCCGTATTGATGCACCGATTTTCGAAAGTTTGTGCCGGCCCTGGCCGGCGCGACGGCGGCAAACTTTGCCTGCCACCGTCGCGCTCAATCGGCCATCACTCGCCGGCTTTGGCCTCGGCTTGCTTGCGCTCCAGGTAGCCGCGCCAGTAACCGGCCGCGAACAAGGCCAGCACGCTGAGCAACAGCCACCAGTTCTGTTCCGGGCTCAGCGCCTGTTGCTGCTCGCCTTTGTCGTTGGCGACTTTCTTCTCTTCCATCTCGTAGCCTTCAAGCGGCTGGTTGGCGTTCGGCGCGGCTTGGGCTTGAGCTTGAGCCGGCTGTTGAGCGGGTGGCGGTTGCTGACTCTGACTTGCCTGCGGTGGTTGAGCGGCGGCGGCTGCCGGTGGCTGGGCTTGTGCGCCCGGCGCGGCGGCTTTGGCAGCCTTGGCCGCATCCTGTTGCTCTGCCAGTTTGGTGATCTCCGGACTGCTACAGGTATCCTTGTTGCAAGCCACGCCGGCCTTGGCGATCACTTCCTGATTGACCTGTTCCAATTTGGCTTTCACCGCCGGATCGGCCTGCCAGTAACCCTTGTTGATCGCCACCAGCATTCTGTCCACCATGGCTTGATAGGCCAGCAGGTTGTCGGCCTGCTCGAACTTTTTCTGGATGTCTAGCTGGTATTTGTCCTCGACGTAGGTTTCGTACATGGCTTGCCATTTCTCGGCGCCGACCGCTTCCGGCACCGTCACCTGCCAACCCCACAGGTTTTCCGCAACCATGTTGATGAAGCGGGCGCCGGCGTAACCTTCCTTCAACATCGACTCTATCCACTTCGGGTTCAGGTAGCGGCTTTGCATTTCCCGGCCCTGGTAGCGCTCCAGACTCATGGTTTTAGCGGCGGTAGGATCGGCCAGATCGGCGACTAGCACTTCCGGCGTCTTGCCGTTGACCTGTCTTGCCGCCATCGCGGTGCCGCCCAGATATTGGAAGAAGTCGTCGCCGTCCAGCGTGGCGTAGACGTTGCTGGAGCGGCTGTGGATCACCGCGTCGGTGCCTTTCAACGACAATTTGAACAAGTCCACCGCCAACGTCGCGTCCTTACTGGCAGCTTCGCCCCAATGGCCGCGGCCGTAGACGTGGTGCATGCGATTGAAGAACACGTCGGCCAGTTGTTTTTCGTCGGTCCAAGTGTTGGACAGCGGAATCGCCCGATCCAGATTGGTGCCGTAAGCACCCGATGGCACGCTGAACAAGCGCGCCGAAGCCATATCCAGCGCTTCTTCGGGCTTCAAGCCGCGTTTGACCAATTCGGCCTGGGTTTCCTGGATATGCCGGCGCAACGGATTATCCGGCTCGTCCTGTTCCTGAGCCTTGGTTTCGGCCTGATCCAGCAGCTTGATGACAGACGCAAACAAATCCCGGTACAAGCCGGACGGAATGATGGTGACATCGACCCGGGGCCGGCCCAGTTTGTCTCGGGCGATCACGTCCACGCCCTGAGTGCGGCCGCGTTCGTCCCAATGCGGTTTGACGCCGAGCAGATGCATGATTTCAGCTTCCATCACGCCTTCATGGCGCGAGCTCTCCACGCCCCACAGATTGAACACCAAGCGTTCCGGGTAGTGGCCGTGCTGCTTTTTGAAATCGGCGACCACTTGCTCGGCCAAGCGCGCGCCTTCGTTGTAAACCGCCTCGCTGGGAATCCGCGACGGATCGAAGCCGTACAAGTCCTTGCCGGTTGGCAAGGCGTCCGGGTTGCGCAATGGATCGCCGCCGCTGCCAGCCGGGATGTAGCGGCCGGCCAGCGCATCGATCAGTGCGTTCATTTCGGCGTTGGCGCTATCGCCGATCAGCTTGGACGTGGCCTGGACGTTTTGTTTCAGCGCCTCGCCTTTTAGCTTGGGAGCGCGGGCAACGATGGCTTCGGCGAAACGCTGTCTAACCGCTTCATCCGGCGCCTTGCCGAAGGTATGCAAACCCATCGGCACCTTTTTCTCCCGGATTTCCTTTAGGTAATGCTCCAGTTCTTCCAACTGATCGCCGGTTTCGGCGCGTTCCATTTTCAGGTCTTTCAACAACCCGGCTTTGGCAGCGATCTGGTTGATCTCGTCCAGCCTGATCTTGGCCAGTTGTTCGCTTTTCTGCGCGGCGACGTTGTAGTCGTCCAATAAACCGGCTAGTTTGGCCAGTTCCGGATTCAAGTCGGCCTTGTCCAGCGGTGGCGTCATATGCGAAATAATGGTCGCCATCGCCCGGCGCTTGGCCTGCAAGGCTTCGCCGACGTCGTCCATGATATAGGGGTAAATTTGCGGCACGTCGGCCATCAAAATCTCGCCGGGATCGGCGGCGGTAAAACCGACTTCCTTACCGGACAGCCATTCGTGGGTGGCGTGGGTGCCGAGATGAATCATCGCGTCGGCGCGGTAGCCCTTTTGCAACCACAGATAAAACGCGACGTATTGATGATGTGGCGGCATGCTCACGTCGTGGTACAGCTTTTTGACGTCTTGCTCCCAGCCGCGCGACGGTTGCGGTGCCAGCAACAGATTGCCGTATTGCAGGGCCGGCAGGATCAAAAAGCGCTGGCCTTTGTTGTCGGTCCAGGCGCCGATTTTGCTGTCTTCCGGCTTGCCCCAAGCTTTCAACATCGCGGTTTTAAACGTTTCCGGCAGTGCGTCGAACCATTTTTGGTAATCGGTAATCGGCAGCAACACTGCGCGGCCGCTGGCGGCGGCCTCGGCAACCGCGCCCGGCTCCCAGTTACCCAGATTGATGCCGTGGTTCTTCACGGCGGCTTTCAACGCTGCGCCGTCGGTCGGCGCGTCACCCAATTGGTACCCCTCCTGGCGCATGCGCTGCATGATGTTCAGCAGCGATTCAGGCAGAACGTTCAAATACGAGGCGCCGATATTTTCCTTGCCTGGCGGGTAGTTGTAATACAGCAGCGCGACCTTTTTGTCGGCGTTGGCGGTATGGCGCAACTTGGCCCATTTGTCCAGACGGTCGGCGTAGCGGGCGATGCGTTCCGGGATAGGCACTTCGCGGACGAAATCCTGGCCGGTGGCTTTATCGTGCATGCTTTCCTTGCTGGCGACTACGGTCGGCGCGATTTCGCCGGCGAATTCCGGCAATGCCACTTGCCAGGCCCGTTCCATCACATCCAGACCGGTGGCGGATTCGCTCCATTGCGCCTGGCTTTGGCTGTTCAAGGCGATACCGTTCAGCACCGGCACGCCCAAGCGCGTCAGTGTGGGAACGGTCTTGTCAGGACTCGCGCCGATTTTCAAGGCCAGTGCTGCAATGGCCTCGACGCGGGACTTGCCGTTACCGTCGACCAGCATTTTTTCCAGCGTCTTGTCGTAGGGATAGCCGAATACCGGCAGCACGTTGTAGCCCTTGGCTTCCAATTGTTCGGCCAGCGTTTTTACGGTATCGGTCTGGCCGGACAAAGCCGATGAGCGGTAAAACAAAATCGCGATCCAGGGCTGGCCGGCTTTATAACCGGCGTAGGCTTTTTGGTAGCTGTCGAAGTCGGCGAACAATTGCTTGCTGCGCACGTCGAAGGCGCCGATCTCCGGCTGGGCTTGCGGCGGTGCGATGTTGGCCTGGACGTTTTTGAATTTGACCAAGGCCAATCGGATCATGTTGGCGGCATTGTCGGCGCCGCCTGCCGACATATAGGCTTGCAGGTCTTTATCCAGTTGCAGGCCGTAGTCGGCGAAATCGGCGTCGTAACTCAAACCCACCGCATACAGCTTGCCGCCGCGCGCGGCGATCTGTTTAAACACCTCGCCGCCTTCGCGCAGAATGCTGCGGCCGGTGATTTGCGCCAATACCAGATTGGACTGTTGCAGCTCGGTCTGGTCGGCTTGCGCCAGCTTGGAGCTGGAATACACCCGTAACTTGACGCCTTGCAATAATGGGTCGTTTTGCAGTTTGACGGTGGCCGCGACGGCGGTTTGCGAATCCAGGTCGCCGAGGATCAGGCTTAGATTGAGCGGCGTTTCGGCTGCGGCCGAGCCGGCCGCTACCCATAGCAGCAGGGTCAGCAGCCAAGCCCAGTATTTATTCAGGTACATAAACCACCTTGCCGTCGTTCAACCGGTACGCGGTGCCCAAACGCTCGCCGGAACCGCTGAGCTTGCGGTCGGTGACTTTGGATACCTTGATTTGCGAGCCTTTCTTGCTGACGATTTCCATCGTGCCGTCTGCGTTCTGCTTGGTCATCGTCACCGTCGATTCCGGGTTCATCAAATCCATCATGTTGTAGGCCATGAACAAGGCCACCATCATGCTGACGATGAACACCACGCTGGCGTCGAACAGGTTGGCGACGCCGGCGATCGGATCTTCCAACGGCTCGCTGTTTCGGTGCAGATTAGAGCGTCTCAGATAGCGCATGGCCGTCCTCCTCGATTGCCAAATCCTGCACATCCAATACCCGGCTCGCGGCCAGTTCGGCTTGATGGCGCATCGCCGCAAAATCGGCACGCAACCATTGCTCGCGCACCAACGCCACCATGTAGGCGATCACGCTGCAGCCCAGGCCGGTCACGGTGGCGGTAAAGGCGGTGACCATGCTGCTAGCCATGCTGGGAATATTGCCTTGCGCCAAAGCCGCCAGCGAAATGCCCATCGGAATCAAGGTGCCCATCAGACCCAGTGCCGGACCGAGTTTGATGACAAAACGGATTTGGTCGAGCTTGACCAATTGCCGGTGCTCGTGTGTTTGCAGCAACAGCTCCAGCTCCACGTCCAGCGGCGCTTCGGAACGGTTCTTTTTACCCAGCGTCACCGCCAGATCCAGACTGAACAGGCGCACGGTACGCGAACCGGCCTGGCGTCTATCCAGCCATTCCTGCAGCAATCGGCCGCTGGCGTAGACCGAATAGGCCGCCAACGCTGTGACGATCAGCAATACCGGCAGGTATAACGATGACGAAATTTGGTACAGAATGGTTTCTAATAAGTGGGTAAGTTCCACGGCCTTCCTCCTCAAGCATTTTTGTAGTTGTTGTAATAAAACTTTTTAAATTCAATTCGTTATCAACCGGTCGGCGTTTGCCTGTGCCAAATCGCAGGCAATAGCCATCCCAGGCTGGTAACAGCCTTTTTTTCGGATCGGAAATCGGTCCCGGCCGCAAGGCGCCGGGTAAGTAAAACTTTCGGCGGACTAAAACGCTGCCGCCGGTCGGCGCCGGTTACAACATGGTTCGCTCCACCAGCCAGAAGGCGCCCATCAAACTGACCGCGACCGAGCCGCCCTTCAAAAACCGGGCGGCGGTTGCGACCTGGCTGTTCAACCACCAGATCAGCGGCAGGACCAAGGCCGCGACGGCAATCTGTCCACTTTCTATCCCTAAGTTGAACGCCAGCAGCGGCACTAAAATCCCGCTGTCGGCCGCCGAGATGTTCATTTCCTGCAACACGCCGGCGAAGCCGAAGCCGTGGATCAAACCGAAGCCGAAGGTCAGCCAATGCCGGCCCTTGGGATGGTCGCCACGGATAATGTTTTCGAGGCCAACGTAGATGATCGTTGCGGCGATGAACGGTTCGACGAAACTGCCGGGCAATTCGACCAGCCGCAAACCGGCGCAGGCCAAAGTGATGGAGTGGGCGATGGTGAAGAAGGTGATGATCTTCAACGCCGGCCACAAACTATGCGTTACCGCCAGCAATGCGAACAGGAACAGCAGGTGGTCGTAGCCGGTCAGGATATGCTCGATGCCCAACTTGAAAAAGTCGCCGAACGCCGCGAACGCAGCTTGGGGGGCTGCCGAGTCCGCGGCGGCGGCGAGCGTCAGGTCGAGTTGGTCGTCGTTGCGGCCCAACATTTTTTCGGCCAGGGTTTTGCCGGCGGCGTCGCGCACCGTCAGATATTGCTGGTGGCCGTCCGGCAGCAATCCCAGAAAGCCGGATTGCAGCCGTAACTGCCGCTGCGCCGCGGCCGGATAAACCATCTGCACTTGAGCGTTGTTGCGGCCGTCGAAACTGGCCTGGCCGGGCTGGCTCTGCAGCTCGGTGCCGTCTGCGCTGATACGCAACTGTTCGGCCAGCAGTTTGGCGATGGCGGGTTTGGCCGCTTCGCGCTCGGCGTCGCTAACTTCGGCGTCCAGATCGCTGTCCATCGGTACGAAGGCTTCGATATCCTGCAACGCAAACGTGGCAGTTGCCTCGATATGGTCCGGTTTTAGCGCCAGATCCAGCGAACTGAGTCCGGGCGGGTGGGCGTGGGCGCGCCCGGCGGCCAACGCCAGCAGTAACAGTGGCAGCCGGGAAGCCGTAATTCGAATTGCCATGTCGCCGACCTCAGAAATTGATCGTTATCGTGCCGCGGAACATGCGCGGCTCGACCGGATGCTTCAACAGGCCGAACTGGTTGGCAGAACCGTTCGGATATGCCGACTCGTAGGCATAGGCGATGTCGTTGCTTTGCGAACCGAGGATGTTGAATACGTCGATCTCGAATTTATAACGTTTCTGTTTGTAGCCCGCGCTGAGGTTGACGATGTTGGTGTCGCCGGACCAATAATCGACGTTGGTGTTCGGATCGCGGTCCAGATAGACCCGGCCGAAGTGACGCAAGCGAATCGAGCCGAACAAGCCGTTCGGAGCTTCGATAGTGGCGCCGGTGGACACCACGCGGCCTACCGAGTTCGGGATGTACAGATTGCTGTCGGCGTATTTGGCGGTGGTCAGCGCAAAGTCGGCATCCAGCGTCAGCCAGTCGAACGGTTTGTAGTAGTTGGTCAGTTCGACGCCGTAACGGTGCGATTTGCCTGTGACGTCGGTAGTGCCTTCGTCGCCGACGAACACCAGCTCCTGGCTGGATTCCAGCCACCACAGCGCGAAGGTGCTGTTCAGGCCCGGCACGTAATTGCTGCGGATGCCGGCCTCGCCGCCGCGCGACCAGGCGGCAGGGCGTATCCGAGCGGCGGCCGCATCCACCGGACTGCCATCGTTCGGATTGGCTTGCAACGTGGTGCCGCGCGCATCGTTGGAGTGGTAACCGTAACCGGCGTTAAAGAAAAACTCGGTATCCGCCCACGGCCCCAAAACCAAGCTGATTTTCGGGCTGACCATAACCTTGCCGCGGCTGCCGGAGTTGGCGGCGTTGATTGCCGGGTCTTGGTTACGGTTGTCCAGCACCTCGACGTCGTTGTTGATGAAATCGCCGCGCAAACCGGCGATGGTGCGCACCTTGTCGTGCCAATGGGTGGTGTTTTTGAAATAAGTGCCGACCGTGGTCACGCCGACGTTGCTGCGGCTGACGGTGTTCATAATCCGCCTCGCCTCGGTTTCGTAAAGCCCCAGGCCCATGATCTGGTCGTTGCGGAATTGCAGGCCGACGCTGTTATCCATCTCGAAACCGAACAATTTGTTGTAACGGGTATGCTCGAAATGGCCGCCGGTCTGTACCCGTTGTTCGGTTTGCAGAATCTGGTCGCCGCCGGCACCGCGGGTAAAGCCGCTGAAATTGGAATACAGGTCCAGGTCGGTATACAGCGCATAGATATTGGCGTCGTTTTTCCAATTGTCGCCTTGGTTCCAGAAGCTGCCGGACAGGCTGTAGCGATTGGTTTTACCGCCGTCGGTCGGGTCCATGGAGCCGTAAAGTCCGAGGCTGCCGTTGTCGATTGCCGCCTGCGGAATCTGGTTGGTGGCGGTCCAGCTGTTGGTGTAGGCCTTACCGTTGATCGATAAGCCCCAATCGTCGCCGCCCAGCGTGTAACGCAACTGGCCGTTGAATTTCTTCGAGTCTTCCGGCACTTGCCAGACGCCGTCGTACAGGTTGAATTCGCCGGCATAGAGTAAATCGCCGTCGCCGACTTTCATCGAATTGGCGACCAGAGTACGGTAGTAATCGAACGAGCCGGCGGTGAATTTCAAAATGCCCTGATCCAGTTTGTCCATCGTGAACATCTTGGCGTAACCGGCGGCCGAGAAGTCGCCGACCTCGGCGTAATACGGACCCTTGCCGTATTCGACCTTTTTCACCAACTCGGGAATGATGCTGTTGATGTCCATGTAACCCTGGCCGTGGGCGTGGGTGGTCATGTTCATCGGAATGCCGTCGACGAAGGTGGTGAAGTCGGTACCGTGGTCCAGGTTGAAGCCGCGCAGGAAGTATTGGTTGGCCTTGCCGGAGCCGCTGTGCTGGGTCGCGATCGCGCCGGGCACGACTTCGACCAGTTCGCCGTTGCGCGAGAACGGCCGGTTTTCGAATTGCTTCTGGCTGACCTCGCCTTGCGAGGCCGAGCCGGCGATGCCGATCAGATTTTTGCCGCGGCCGTCTTCCTCGACTTGCACGGCTTCCAGTTCTTCGGACTTTTCCGATTTTTTGCCTTTGTTGGCGGCTTTAGTTGCCGGCTTGACATCTTCGGCTGCGGCCACGATTGCGGTATCGGTCGTTTCCGGCGCCGGCTCGGCCATTGCGTCGGCCCAAGCCAAACCGAGGGCAACTTCCAGGCCGACGGCCAACAGGGTTTTCGGGAACAGCGCGGCGCGCCGGGCAGAGCGTGGTCGGTACATAGTCGTCCTCATAGTGCGAATATCGTTGCGGTCGTTTTTGTTGTTAACACCGGTCTTATGCCGGTTTGGAGTTTGGATGCGTTGGCGCTTGCGGCGAATACGCCGGCGAGCGAATGGTTCAGGGATAAGGCGGCGTCGGCTGAATCGTCGGCTTGGCTTTGAAATAGCGTGCGGCCTGAGCCTGTCGTAAGCGGCAGGCCGGCAACAGGCGCGGCGGGGGGTATAAATGCGCCAGGCAGAACCATGGCAGGCGTCGGGCCGGCGCAGGTAAATAAATTTGGCTTCGGGATGGCGCGGAAAGAACCGGCGCGGAGTTGCTGAACGGCTACAGCGGATAGAGCGGGGATACAGCGAAATGCGGAGAAAATCGGGGCGAGGCGGGCGGAAACGGCAAACGGCGGCGAGGTGCGACCGACACCGCTGCTGAGCAATTGGGTACCCGGAGTTTGGTTGATATCCGGAAAGCGTTGTTTGAATCCGCTCAGACCGTTGCCGGCCAAATCGGCCCACTCCGCCCAGTAAACACCCGCCGCCGGCAATACGCTACGCGCGACCGAAACGACATGAGCGAATGTGCCGGAAACCCCGGCGGCCGCTTTAACTATCGGCGCGTTGGCGCGATGGCTCGCCACGGCGCTGGTGCAAGCCTGGGAATCCCAGGCGGCGCCGGCAGCGTCCAGCCCTCGGCCGCGGTAGCCGGCCGGATTGGCGGAGTAAAACGCCGCGTCCGCGCTCCAATGGGCGACATCCGTGGGTTCCGCCGTTTCGGCCGGGCCGGCTTTGGCCCATACGGATTGCGAAAACATCGCGGTCAGCAGAAAAGTGGCGGCCAACACCGCCAATTTGGCGACCAAAATCCCGGCGCCGTGCAGCAGCAAAGTCGCCAACATAAAGCCCAGCGTATAAGAAATCAGGCTGGCGGAAGTCGAAATTTCCTGGCCGTGGGCAAAACCGTGGAAGAAGGCGAAGAAAGCGACGATCAGCACGTTGATTTTGCTGCTGAAGCGAATCTTGCGCGTAATCAGTAGCGCGAATACCGCGCAAGACAGCAGAATGATGCCTTCGACGCTGGGTATCGTTATTCCGGCCGCGCCGGCCAAACCGCCCAGACTCATCACGCCGACGAAGGCCAGCGGCAGCATCCAGACGGCTTGGCCGCGCAATTGTGCGGCCCAAATACCGACCGCCAACATTGCCAGTAAATGGTCCCAACCGGCCAGCGGATGGTTGAAGCCGTTGCTCCAGCCCAACGTATCCAAGCCGAAAAAATGCTCACCGAATAAGGCCGCGACCGCCAGTAACGGCAAGCCGAAGCCGAGCAGCCGCAGCCATGAGGGCGACAATTCGGATCGGGTGCGGGAACGGCGTAATGTCATGGTTTAACGACGGAAAAAGCCTTAAGAATTCAAATCAAATGCCGGTTAAGACGAATAGGGAGCGAATCATACGACACCTATCACATTTTTAAAAATTATGAATAATAAATAAAATGTCTTATCATGCGCCGAACTCGCGCTGCCGAGCCGGCTCAACTGTGCGGATGCATGTGGGAATGGCTGTGGCCGTGGTGGTCGTGCTGGTGGCTGACTGCGGCCATTTTGACCGGTACCAGGTTCAGCGCGGCATGACGGACGCCGGTTTCGGCGGACAGCTTGTCGGCAAACGCCCTAATGCGTGCGGTCAGGCCGCGCAGAAACAAGCTTTCCAGGCAGTCGTCGTGGTCCAGGTGGACGTGCATCGACGATACGACCAGATCGTGGGCATCGTGCTGGTGGCTGGTCAGGCGTTCCGCCAGGTTGCGTTCGTGGTGGTTGTAGACGTAGGACAGCGTGGCGATGCTGTAAATGGCCTCGTCGCGCACCAGGCGCTTGGTTTCGATTTCCTTGCGCAGCAGGTCGCGGACGGCTTCGGAGCGGTTGGAATAGCCGCGGGCCGCGATCCATTGGTCGAACTCGGCGGCCAATTCGTCGCTGAGAGAGATGGTAAAACGTTCCAAGGTCGGCTCCTCTTATTATCGTTATATAGGAACCGGCGATTATAGCCCAAGCGTTGCCGGCACAAGCGGCCGCGGCGGGATGGCGGCGGCAACGCCCAATTCGACAAGAGCCGGTTAACGGCCGTTTATTCGCGGGAGAGCATCGATGTCCGCCGGACATTACACGCACGACAATTTCGGCAAAACCGTGATGCGCAGCCAGGTTGCGATCGCATTATTACTGTTGCTGTGTTTGCCGCTGGCGAACTTCTGGTTTCCCAGCGCTTACAGCATCAAGGCCGGCATCCACGGCCTCAGTGCGATTTCGGCGCTGGCCGTCGGCACCTATCTGACCCATCGTGCCTTGCCGTTGGTCAAGGGCATGCAGGTGCAACTGCAATCGTTGCGACGCTGGGTATTGGCCGCAACTCTGTTGAACCTGGCCGGGGCGATCAGCGGCAACTGGATTTACATGCGTTACCGCGGCCAGGACGGCCCGCGCGACTGGATTCTGGAGCGGGTGCCTGCCATCCACAACGTGCTGATGGAGTTCAAGGAGTTCGTCTCGTTGTTTCCGTTTCCGTTGATGCTGTCGGCCACCGCGCTGCTGTATTACTACGGGCTGCCGATGCAGACTCGCCGCGACCTGTGCCGCTTTGTCGGCATCACGATCCTAGTGTCGTGGAGCTTCCTGCTGCTGGGCTTCGTCGTCGGCCTGGTACTGGCCAAACTGCGCTTTGTCTGAACTGGCGGAACCTGATATGCAACACCCAACCGAATCGAATTCTCAAGCGCTGCATTCCGGCCCGGTCGTGGCAGCCAGTTTGGCTCTTTTGCTGGCATTTTTGACCTTGATGGTCAGCCACCACATTTCCCGGCTGTCGCCCGGCCTGGATAAGCTGGTGCACAGCTACGGTTACTGGATCCCCGGCTCGCAAGGCAAAGGCCCCGACGGCAGCATCGGCTCTTACACCGGCAAGGAAACTCTGGCTATCGGCGTCTGGCTGTTGAGTTGGCTGGCGTTTCACCTGATGTGGCGCAAGCAGGATTTGGATTTGGCGGCCTGGACCCGGATTTTTGTCATCAGCCTGGTCGCGATTACGCTGGGTTTCTTCCACCCGTTGTCCGATCCGCTGGTGCTGTTCATCGCCGGTTTTTTCGGTCTACCCTGAGTAAAAAACCATGCCTAAATTAATAAAGCTAGCCGTCTCGGTATTGTTGGCATTGGCCAGCCCGGCCAGCATTGCCGAGGGCGTATTGCTGAAGTCCGACCCGAAACACAACGCTGAAGTGGCCAATTTCGACGGCACGGTCAAATTCTGGTTCAGCGGCAATGTCGGCGAGCGCTCGCCGTCGGTGGTTGTGGTCGATGGCCAAGGCAAACGGGTCGACAACGGCGACACCCGCCTGGTTTTGGGCGAGCGCCACCGGCTGACGGCGACGACGCAGCCGCTGCCCCCCGGTCCTTACGCCGTCCGCTACCGGGTGATCACCGAAGACGGGTTGGTGGTCAGCGGCATCTCCAAGTTTACCGTCGTCGCCGCAGCGGCGAGTACGGAGGCCAAACCATGAAACTATTAGCCGCGTTGATACTGGCCGTTACCGCCGTCGGCCAAGCCCAGGCTTCGGTACCGCTGGGCGGCAACCGCAAAGGTGCGGACGGCAGCTACGACCTGTACGGGTGCATGCTCAGCAACGACTACTACGTCGTCAACTTTGCCGCCTACCAGCTCGACCCGAATCAGGCCAAGGACGACAAATCCATACCGCAAGCCGAATGCGTCGATCTGCCGCGGCTCGGCAAAACCCAAATCGCCGTCGACCTGCTGGACCTGGACGTGCGGAAGAAACCGGTCGGCCTGAAGATTTTGCGCGAAGACGGCCAAACCATTGCCGAAGTGCCGATGGCCGTCGTCAAGCAAGGCGTATTGACCGCCAGCGTCGATTTCAAAACTGCCGGCAAATACCAAGCCGTGTTGTTGGTGGAAGACTCCGATCTGCACACGCCGGCGGACACCAGCGCGTTGCACATGCCGCTGACGGTGGCTATGGCCGTGGCGCCGTCGGCAGCCAATGCCGGCAGCGGCAAAGGGTTGGGCGTGGTGTTCGGCGCGCTGGGCCTGTGCCTGGCTTTGGCCGCCTATTACATACCGCGTCTGCTAAAACCGCACGGCGAAAGCAGTCCGCCGTAACCGGGCGCCGCCGCTGCGCCGACGGTTCCGCGTCGGCCCGGCCTTGCGCGTCCGGCCTCCATCCACCAACAGGGAATCACTATGAGAGCGACACCAACCAAACCGATTATGGCGCTGATGCTGGCAAGCCTGCTGGGCGCTTGTGCTCATCCGGGCCACCATGAACGGGAGACGGCCGGCTTTGTGCCCGGCCTGGGCGAAATCATGGCCCAAACTTCCACTCGCCATGCCAAATTATGGTTTGCCGGTCAGGCGCAGAATTGGGCGCTGGCCGCATACGAAGTCGACGAACTGCACGAGGGCATCGAAGACGCCGGCAAATACCATCCGACCCACAAAGACATTCGCCAACCCATTCCGGACTTGCTGGCGCAGTATTTGGACCAGCCGCTGGCCGCGCTGGACCAAGCCGTCAAAGCCAAAAATCAACAGGCATTTATCGCGAATTACGATAAGCTTACCGCTGCCTGCAACGCCTGCCACCAAGCCACCGAATTCGGTTTCAACGTCGTGGCGCGCCCCAGCTTCAACCCGTTCGCCAACCAGGCGTTCTGAGGTACGGCCTCGTTCGTTTAGCATGGGCGGATGCCGCGGCCGGGCGTAGCGGTAATTCACCCATATTCAGCAAGCGAACACTATGTCTAACTTTTTACCGCGCCGGATTGCAGCCTGCCTGCTGCTGCCGGCTACTTTCGCCGCCACGGCCGGCCCGGTCCGCGACGATTTCGGCGTCTGGATCAGCAACACCTACCAAACCGACTTCGGCGGCAGTCCCTATCTGGCATTTCTGGAACTGGCGCCCCGGACCAAGACCGATAACGACCAGTTCGCCCAAATCATCGTCCGGCCGCTGATCGGTTACAAGCTGACAAATAAACTGCAACTTTGGGCCGGTTACACCTGGCAAGGCGAATACAGCGAGCAGACCGACTTCGAATTGGCGACCAACGACGCGATGCAACAGTTGCAGTGGGTAGACAACTGGTCGCCGGAGTGGAATTTTCAGTACCGTTTCCGGCTGGAACAGCGCTTTTTCTCCGAGGAAGACAACGTCGCCCACCGGATGCGGCACCGTTTTCGTTTGGTGTACTCGATACCCGACAGCAAAGCCTACCTGATCGGCATCGACGAGCTATTCGTTTATTTCAATTCGCTGGACGACGGCCGTCTAGCCCGTTCGGTGCAAACCGGCATCAACCAGAACCGCAGTTATGTCGGCGTGGGTTATAAATTTACGCCGCAACTGAACGTCGACACCGGCTACCAACTGCAATACGTGCACAACTACGGCGCGCCGGATTTGGTCAACCATGTCTGGTTTACCAACATCAACGTCAATTTCTAATACTTTTCCTGCGCGCAAAAAAAGGGCGGCTCAGGCCGCCCTAGTCGATACATGAAACAGAAATCTCTGTAACTCTGTTACTGGAATTTGGTCAGACCGGCAAAGCCTTCCCGAGCTTCTTTCAATTCCTGTTCGGCGCCGGCGAAATCGGATTTTTTAGCCAGTTCTCTGGCTTTTTTCATTTTCAAAACCACTTTGTCGCGTTCGAACTCGAACTTGTAGTTGGCGCTCAATTCGCTAGCGCTTTCTGCTACTTCTTTGATCAGGCTGGCGACTTTTGCCGAATCAGCGGAAGGAATTGCATCCAGAGCTGCCTGGATTTTGGCATCCACTTCTTTCAATACTTCAGGCACGCTCTTTTTGACTTCTTTTGCCAGCGTAGCGCCGGAAAAGCCTAAGATCGAAAAAAACAGTGTGAAAGCGATAAATACTTTTTTCAATGACATGTGTGTTCTCTTGGTAAATAAAACGTATTGGGTAAAGCGAATTTTTCGGGTTTGCGATTGAACTTTGCTGACGGGTAACTCCTTTGGTTGAAATATTTTTTACTGTGAGCTTAATTTATTCGGGTTGAGCTCCGCCGGGCTTGCCCGGCCAGTAACGCCGCGATGCCGAGATTTGCGGCAACGCCGATGGCCAACAGCATTAAAGTCGCCACTGTAAAGCCGGCGGTATAACCCAGTGCATCGGCATCCAGCCAAATATCGTAGGTATGGACATAACCGTGGCTTACCGCGACGCCGCTAATCACCGGCAAAGACAGCGCCCAGTGCAATTTCCGCCCCGACGCCAGTAGCAGCCCCAAAACCAAAACGCTCGCGTACATCAGCGTTTCAGCGTGGGCAATCTCCAGCGGAATTAAAGCCAGACCCGCGCCCAACAACAGCAGCATCAGGAACGCCGACCCCAGCGATACGACAGCTCGGCCACCGCCGCTGCGGCATATCCACAAACCGACCGCAAGCATCGTCAAAAGGTGGTCAGAGCTGGAAAAAGGATGCAGCAATCCGCTGTCGAAACCGATGGATTCGCTTGCCCAATGGAAAGGGTGCGCATAGGCCGGCATCGAGCCGGCCGAAAACGTTGATATCGTTAGCAAGAAATGCTTGAGGGACTTATTCATGGTGGCCTCTGCCTGCGACGGGTTACGGTGGACGCTGAACGCTAGCGAACAACGCTCTCCAGCGAAACGATGGTTTGGCGGCGCCAGCCCGACTTTGGAGGGCATCGGCGCTGGCACCACGCAAACGAGGCTATCTTAACAAAAATATGAACTTTTAATAATATTTCATATTATGGGCGTAAGCGCACCCGATAGAGGAAAGTTTGCCCGAGCACTATTACGTTTTTCGACTGTGCCGCCGGTAAACGTACGGTTGCTGAAAACCAATCGGAACAACGCGAGTTAGGGTTTGGCTTGGCGCCGGCGGGCTATATCGATTCGGCCGGAGTGATGGCCGAGCGAGGCCATCCCGAGTCGAGCGCTCGCGTTTTGTTACCCTGGGTTACAAATTTTGGTCCTCACGCGCTCCGGCAGCATTGGAAACAAACACGACAACCGGGTAGCCATAAGCGCAGGAGCGGCACTATTAATCCGAGTGGATGACCAATACATCCTTGGCCGCCGATTCGGCGTCATCCAATTTCAAACCGCGATTAAAACTCGTACTTGAACCCGGCCTGAACCAGACGCGGCATGCCGGGCTGGATGCCGCGCACCCGGTCGACGATGTAAGTATTGTCGAGCAGATTTTTCATCGACACGTACAGGGTCAAATCTTTTTGCACTTTATAAGAGGTCGCGAAGTTGACCACCACGTAGTCGTTGATCTTGCCGTAACTGCCGCCCAAAGCCTCGTTGCTGGCGGCACCGTTGGGATGGTCGGCGCCGTTGTCCAGATTCAGAAAGTCGGCGTATTGCTCGCTGACGAAGGCCGCTTCCAGATGGGCGTCGAAACCCGTCGGATGCGAATAACCCAAGGTCGCGGTCAACAGGCTTTCCGGCGCGTAGGGCGCGCGCTTGCCCGGCGCGGAGCCGAACACATTGCCGCCAGGGCAACTCGCCGGATAGGCGCCGCTGGACAACGGCACGCAGCGGAAGGCTTGGGTGGTCTCGGCGGTCGGCAGCCACATGTAGGCAATCTGCGCATAAGGATTGTGAGTCCAGTTGAACACATCGCCGAAGTCGGCCCGTGCCATCAATTCGATACCTTCATACAAGGCCTTGCCTTGCGCGACCGGCACGGTACCGCCGCCGACCGTACCCAGTACGGTTAGGGAGTCGAAGTCGTTGTGGAAATAGGTCAACTCGGTTTTGACGCCGTGCAACGGCCTGGCCCTGATGCCGAACTCGGTGTTCCAACTGATCTCCGCGCCGACTTCCGCCGAGCCGCCGGTATCGTTGTAAACCGCATCTTCCACTCGGGGCGGGGCGAAGCCGCGGTGAATGCCGAAAAACAGCTCGGCGTTATCGATGGGTGAATAAGTCATCGCGAACGACGGCAGGATTTCGGTCAGGCTGCTTTGGCCTTGCGCGCCGTTCAGCAAATTCTTGCGCTCGTAACTGACCGACTCGACGCGAACGCCCGGCGTGAAAGTCCAATCGTTCCAGATGAATTTGTTTTGCACAAAGCCGGAGTAGGCGTCGGCAAACCGCTCGTTATTCTCGGTCAGTTGGCGGTAAGTGCCGCCGTTGGGATTGCTCGCGTCGCGTGCATCCGCCGTACTGCCGCGAATAAAGCGCCGATATTGATTCTCGAAATGCGCTCGGAACCCAGCGTCCAACTGGCTTTCGATGCCGAACAGGTCGTGCTTGGCGTGCAAGGTCGGTGCCACGCCCCAGGTTTCGTAGTTGCGCAAACGGCCTGAGTTGTAGTTGCACAAATCCATATCGACCGGAATACCGTTTTGCCGATCCGTCACATAACTGTCTATGCCTCGCCCCACGCACTGGTTCTCGGTTGGAAATTCGTTCTGCTGCCGCCACCAGTTGCGCTCGTAAGCCGACCAGTAAAAACTGGCTTCCAGCGTCACGTCGTTGTTGAAACTGTGCTCGTAAGTAGCCGAGGTGGACCAGCGGTCGTTAGTAAAATTGGCGTTCTTGTCCGGGTTGTAACGCGCGCCCAGCTTGCGGTATTCGGCGTCGGTCAAACCAAAGGCCGCGCCTTGTTCGTCCTGATGATAGAAATCGCCGCGCAGGGTCAAGCGGTTGCGGGCGTCGAAGTCGATGATGCTTTTCAGATTGGCGTCGTCGACCACGGCAAAGGTATTGTCGTGGCTTTCCATGCCCTCCTTGTGAATATAATCGGCCACGCCGCCGATGGCATCCAGGCCCTGAACGTTCTTGACCATCCCGCCGTAGCGGGTGTGGCCGTTCAGATAATCGCGGTTGCCGCCGGTAAAACTGACGAAACCGCCCGGCGTGGTGGGTACCTTGGGCGTCAGATAATTGACCGCGCCGTTGATGGTTTGCGGGCCGAACTGGGTCAAATCGGCGCCCTTGTAAATCTCGATGCCGTCGTAACGTTCGACCGGCGGGTGATAGTAGATGTCGTTGTCGCCGTAGGGCGCGAAGTTGAACGGAATGCCGTCTTCCAAAAACAACACCTTGGTGGAACGGAACGGATTCTGGCCGCGAAAGGCAATGTTCGGCCGCAAACCAAAGCCCTCCTCGTCGCGCACATAGACGCCGGGGGCCTTGCGCAAGGCTTCGTTGACGGTGAATACCTGGTCGCGTTCCAAAGTGTCTTTGCTGATTACCGAGGTCGAGCCGGAAAAGGTCGCGGCTTTCTCGACGCTTTCCACCACCTCAACGCTGGTTAAAGTATCGGCCTGATTGCCGGACGAGTTGGTTTGCGGGTCGGGTTCGGCTGCGGCAACGCCTTGAGCCATCAGGCTCAACAGCAAAGTCGGCAGCCATCCATGTTGTTTTTGCATAGGATTCACTTCGGTTCAAAATGGGCTAACACTGCATCCAAGCTCCAGCGGGTGGAGATGGAGCACCGCCGCGCAATGTAACCAAGCAAGCTGAATCGAAACTGAAAATCCCGGCGCAAGGCCGAGACGGCTAGCGGTGCAAGGGCAAGGTCACCGTCGCCAAAAATCCGCCAAGCGTTTTGCTGCGGCCGAATGCCAGCGAACCTCGATAACTGCCGACAATGTCCGCGACAATGCCCAAACCCAGGCCGTGGCCTTGCACCGACTCATCCAGGCGCCGGCCGCGTTGGGTCAGGTAGGCCAAGTCGTCGCTTCGGCAGCCGGGGCCGTCGTCGGCGACCCGTATCGCCACGCCGCCGTCCAGCGCCAATTCGACATCAATCCGTTGCCTGGCCCATTTGCAGGCGTTATCCAACAGATTGCCGAGAATTTCCATCATGTCTTCCCGATCGAAATGCAGCAGTTGCTTGGGCGCGGTGATCTGAATGTCCAGCGGCTTGTCGGCGTATATCGCCCGCAGGGTCTTTTTTAAGGCGATGATTTCGCTATGCGGGTTGAAGGCCGGCGCCGCCTGCTGGTCGCCGGCGATCCGCGCCCGTTTCAACTCGCGTTCGATGCAATGGCGAATGGCCTGGCTTTGCTCGTCCAGGCGCGCACGCAGGTCCGGTCGGCCATCGAAATGCGGGTCTTCGCCGGTTCTCAGCAATAGGGCCATCGGCGATTTCAGCGCGTGCGCCAGATTGCCCATCGCGGTGCGCGACTGTTGCAGGCGGCGCGCCACCAATTCCAGCAAATGGTTGATTTCCTCGACCAGCGGTTGGACTTCCGCCGGCACCTCGCTGCCGATATGTTGCCTGCCGCCGCCGGCCACCTGCTCCAGTTCGGCGCGCACCGTGGCCAGCGGACGCAGCGCGCGCTGGATGTCCCAGCGCAGCAAGCCGATGGCGCTGAACAATATCAGCAAGGTCAAACCCAAATAGGCCACGCGAATGGCGGTGATGTCGTGGTCAACCGCCGACAGGTCTTCGGCCACGCTGATGTTGATCCGATGGCCGAAACGGACCGCGCCCAAGGTCAAGACCAGCAGCGGCGTTTGCTCGGGGCCGGCCGCATGGTAAAGCATCGACTGCTCCGGTCCGACGGGTTCGACCGCCAACGGAAAATCCAGCAAAGACGGCGACGGGTAGCCCTGGGCATCGACCTTGACCAGATAATAATGGCCGGACAACCGGCGGTTGTAGACCGAACTGATGTGAACGCCGTGGAAAGTGACTTGCTCGTCGTCGCTGTAGCCCAAAGACTCCAGCAGCGAGTAGCCGTCGTCGGCCAAGCGGTTGGCCATTTGCTTTTCGGCGGCGCTGCGGATGATCCAGTCGGCAGCTAGCCAATGCAGGATAAAAATCGCCCCCAACACCGCGATCAGGCCGCGGCCCAGGCGCTTGCGCAAGGACATCACGGCTTGAGACCGAACAGATAGCCCTGGCCGCGCCGGGTGTGGATTAAATCGTTGCCGACGATCTTGCGCAGGCGTTTGACGTAGACTTCCAGCACGTTGCTGTCGGGTTCGGCCGATTCGCTGTAGACGTGTTCGCCCAGTTGCGCCTTGCTCAGCACCTTGCCGGCATTCAGCATCAAATAGCGCAACAGCCTGAATTCGATAGCGGTCAGCGGCTGGGCCTCGCCACCGGCAACCATGGCGGTTTGTTCGTCTTCGTCGAGTTCGACGCCGAACACCTTTAATTTGGCCTGGTTGAAGTGGTGTACCCGCTTCAACACCGCCTGCAGGCGGGCCAGCAATTCTTGAGGGTGGAAGGGCTTACAAACGTAGTCGTCGGCGCCGGCTTTAAAGCCGTCGACTTTTTCGTGCCAGGCATCGCGGGCGGTCAGGACGATGACCGGCATGTGGTTGCCGGCGTCGCGCCAACATTTCAGCACCTCCAGGCCGGCCAGTTTGGGCAGGCCCAGGTCGAGAATCGCGGCATCGTAGGGTTCGGTCGCTCCCAGAAACTCGCCCTGCGCGCCGTCGGTTGCGGTGTCGACGATATAGCCGGCACCACGCAAGTCGGCGGCCAACGGTTCGAAGAAGGCCGGGTCGTCTTCGACCAGTAGCAAGCGCATGCAGCCGGCCGGCTTACATCGCGTGCATTTTGTAATCGACGCGGGGGTAACCCTTCTTGTCGCGCGGATCTTGTTGTTCGGCATCGCTGTCGTCGGTGCGCTGTTTGCCGGATTCGGCAAGCAGTTGTTCCCAACTTTCAAGCTTCGCATATTTCGGGTCGCCGGCGGATTTACGCGAGCCGAACGCGGCTTTGCCCAGCGCGATCAGTTGCGACGGCGCTTTGCCGTCTATCGCTTTCAGAAAATCGGCTTCGTTTTTGACCTGTTCCCGCACCAACCAATAGGCCATCTCGAACGGCAACCGGTCGTCTGGCGGCAGGTGTTGTTTGATGCGGTTCATCGATTTGTGGGCGGCTTGCAAATTCCTGGCGTTTATTTGGTCCGGGGCGCCGCAGCCGGCCGTCAGTAACGCCACGAAAACCAGTCCGAATCCCAATTTCACTATATTCACAACGCCCCCAAACCGGCTAACGCCAGACTATCCGAATTAATAAAGCGCGCGAATCGGCGATCCGCGCCCTGAGCCCCGCCCCTTCGGCGGAGCGGCGATCTTAACATGGATATGAACAAAAATAAGTTTGTCATACGCGCTCGCGCCGTTGCCCATTCGGGTAGGCGTAATAGCGGACTGGGAATGGAATGCAGCGGGGCGCCGTCAGGAAAGCGGCGGATCGTCTTGCAGCGAGAAAATGATCGGCACCAATACCGAGCTGGCGACGGCGATGTCGTCGCGCTTGGCCGGCACGAATCGCCATTGTTTGACGGCCTCCAGCGCCGACTCGTCGAGCATGTCGTGGCCGCAACTTTGCTCCAGCGCGACGGCTTCGGCGCGGCCCTCGGCGTCCACCTGCACCCGCAGCAAGACCTTGCCCTGCCAGCCCCGGCTGCGGGCAATGCTCGGATATTCGGGTTTCGGGTTGTGTTGATAAGCCGCGCTCAAGTAGGCCTCGGTGAACGCCGGACGTTCGCCGCCGGCGGCGGCATCCGGGGCAAGCTCGGGCCGGCTGATGGGATTTTCGGTTTTCGGGGCCTGATCCAGGACCTGATCGAACGCCGAAAAATCGGAGGCCGGCGCTTGGGGGACGATGGTTTTCAGTTTGGGCTTGGGTTGCGGCTTTTTCTTGGCCGGTTTGGCCGCTTGCGGCGGCGCTGGCCGGGCCGGCGCCGTCTGCGCCGCCCGGATCTTGATGGTGGAAACTTGCATCGCTATCGGTTGCGCGACCGCCTGGGCCATACTGGGGCAGAACAAGCAGCGGACGCCGAAAAAATGCATCGCGGCCACGGCCGACAGGATCGCCGCCAAAACCGAAAGGTTAGACGAACGCTCCTTGTGGTAGTCACCGGCGGCGGGCGCGGACTCGCTCCGCAGACCTTTGGCGGCGAACGGCGCCGGCGGGTTTCGAGCAATAACAAATCCGTTTTGGTCAGCTCTGGGAGTTAGCACGCAACTGCTGTTTGACTTAAGAGAATTTCAAAAATTGTCCGATAAACGCAAAGAATTAGCCAGTCACGCAGCCTGCGGCCAATTGCCGCATCGATGCCGGGGCCGGACCGGGCGATTCTTGCGCCGTCGCCGCGGCGTATTACAACAGCGTGCGCTCGATAAACCAGTATGCGCCCACCAGGCAAACCAGCGCCGAGCAGCCCTTTAAAAACTTGTCGGCGTAAGGCTTGTTGTTCAGCCACCAAATCAGCGGCAATACGATAGACGCGACCGCGATTTGGCCGGCTTCGATGCCGAGATTGAACGACAGCAACGGCAGCAAAATGCCGCTATCGCCGGAGCTGATATCCAGCTCGCGCAACACGCTGGCGAAGCCGAAGCCGTGGATCAAACCGAATCCGAAGGTCAGCCATTGCCGGCCTTTCGGGTGCTCGCCGCGCACCAGGTTTTCGACGGCGACATACACAATCGTCGCGGCAATGAACGGTTCGACGAAACTGCTCGGCAAATCGACCAGATTCAAACCGGCGCAGGCCAGCGTGATGGAATGGGCTATCGTGAAAAAAGTGACGATTTTGATCGCCGGCCAGAAGCTGTGGGTCACCGCCAGCAGCGCGAACAGAAACAGCAGGTGGTCGTAACCGGTCAGGATATGTTCGACGCCCAGCTCGAAAAAGTCCGAAAAAGTCGAACTGGTGTGGTCTGAGCCAGCCTCCGCTCCACCGGCTTCGCCGACGTTCGCTTGCAATTGGTCGTCGTCGCGGCGCAGCATTTTCTCGGCAACCTGGTTGCCGGCGGCGTCGCGCACGGTCAAATGCTGTTGGTGGCCGTCCTGCAGCCAGGCCAAAAACTTGGATTGCACCGAAAATTGCCGTTTAGGCGTCGGCTGGTAACTGAATTCGACATGGGCATTGTTTTGGTCGTCGTAATTCACGATTCCCGGTTCGGTCGGCTGCACATCGACGCCGTCAATATTGACGCGGGTCTGCTCGGCCAACAGTTTTGCTACTGCGGGCTTAGCCGCCTCGCGTTCGGCGGCGCTGACCTCGGCATCCAGGTCGGTATCCATCGGCGAGAAGGCTTCGATGTCCTGCAAGGCGAAGGTCATTTTGGCGACGACGCGGTCGGCTTGCAACGCCAGTTCGATCGAGCTCAGCCCCGGTGCGTGTGCCGCAGCGACGCCGGAAAGCAACGCCAAAGCTAACGCCAGCCAAACCCTGATGCCGGCTAAGGCCGGCATTTGCCTGATTTTAGCCATCGGCTTTATTCCTGTTCTGCGGCGGCTTTACGTCGGCGGCGGATCAAAAAGATCAGAAAGGTCGCCACCAGTGCGATCGCGGTAGCGACGCCGCCGATCGCCAACCACGGCGTCTGCGAACCGCCCGGCGCCACGCCGACTTCCAGTGCGACGCGGAATTTATCGTCTTCCTCTATCGCATCGCCGATCAGCAGGTACAACACGTAATCGCCGGTTTTATCGACATCGGCCTGGGCTTCGACGGCGCCTTTCGGATACAGCTTGGCCGGGATTTCGGTCACGGTGCGAATTTCGCGAATGTCGTCCGGCGCTTTCTGCCCGGTTTTCTCGACTTCCACCAAGCGAATGCCGATCGGTGTACTGCGGATGTCGCGGTCGATCAAATCGGCGGTGAAAAACATTTTGCCGGCGCGCGGGATTTGCTGGCAAAACGGCACGAAAGCGGCTTTGGCGTCGGCGGTTTTGTCGTTCTTGTCAGGCTGCAGATAAGCGCTGAAGTGGACGGCGTAAAAATCGTTGGCGATGATGCAGTCCAGGTCCGGTCGGTTGCCCAAGGCATTGGATTGTTTGGCGCCGAAACCCAGTTTGTCGCAACCGCTCAGTAACACGGCGCAGAGCAGCGCCGACAACCAAAATGCGGGAAATCTGAGATTTGTCATGAGGATAGCCGGTTAAGGTTTGATGGTGAATTCGAATTTGCCGGTGACGATATGGGTATCTTCGGACACCACGCGGTAACGCACGGTATAGACGCCGGGCGCCAGCGTCGGCACGGTGGCGTGGATATTGGCGCCGTTGGTCAGGCTTTGCTCGACGTCGTGGTTGTCGACCCGCTTGCCGGTGCTGTCGATTACGGCCAGCGCCTTGTACTCGCTACGCACCGCGTCGTTGAACCACAAATCGATTTGTTTCGGCGACTCGGTCAGCGTCTCGTCCTTGGCCGGTTGCGACTTCACCAGAATCGCGTGGGCAAAGGCCGGTAGCGGACTCAACAGCGCAAGCGCCAGCAAGCCGGGTTTTATTATTGTTGTTATGTCTAACTTGGGCATGACCACCTCTTGAATGCGTAAAATCATTGTAAAACTGCTGCAGACCATTGTTTGCCGGTCGGGGACTGTTCCAGCCACATCGCTAAAAAACCGTTCGGCGTGGCGACGATGCGCGGAAAGGATGCCGAGGCGGGCGCTAATTGTCTAGCCGGTAACCAGTTCCGGCCGTTATCGGCCGATTCGCTGATATAGACCCGCGAACCCTCCGGCCCCAACGCATCCCACACCGCCACCAGCCGGCCGGCGCCGGCGGCGATATCGGCATGGAACGCCGGGCCTTCGCCCAAGCGTTGCGGCGGCGTCCAACTGGCGCCGTTATCGCCGGACTGCATATGATACAACCCAACCCGGTTTTCCGCGCCGGTCCAGACCACGCTGTGCAGCGATCCGTCGCCGGCCAGCGCCAAACCGCCGCCGTTATGCGGGCAACCGTCGAACTGCCAACCGAAAGCGCCGACCGTACTGGCCCGATGCCAACTCGCGCCGGCGTCGGCCGACTGCGCCAAAGCCATGTCGCGCGGCACCATGTCCCGGTACAGCGTATTGATGCTGCCGCCAGCCCCCGTCGCCAAACGGTTCCAGCAACAGGAACAACTGGTGTCGTCTATGGTTTGCGCCAACTCCCAATGTTGTCCCGCGTCGCTGGAGCGGGCGTAACGCAGCCCTTGGTAGCCGTTTTCGTCCCGGTCGTCCAGCCAGACGGCGTGGAAGCGGCCGTCGGCGTCGGCCAGCAAATCGGGATGGGATTGGTCGGCGTCGCTGCCGGTCGGTTTGGCGCCGGCCGTCCAGGTTTGCCCGCCGTCGGTGGAATACGCGCTGGCCAGCGGCCCCATGCCCGGCAGTTCGCCGGTGGCTTGCCAAACCGCCAGCAGTTTTTCGCCGCTGGCGGCGATTTGGATGTCGTTGCCGGCTTTGGATTCGATGGGGCGGCCGGCGGCCGGCGCGATGGCTTGCGGCGACGACCAATGCCTGCCGCCGTCCTCGGAATACACGTACGCGGTATAGAGTGTTTTAGTATCGGCGGCCGTGGCGACGAACGCGGCGTGCACCGTATTCCGGTCCAGGTAAACATCGAAACTGGCGACGCTTTGCAAATGCAAGCCTTGCAGATCGACAGGTACGGATGCCGCCGCAGCCAGCGGCTTTGCGGCGGCCGGCCCAAGTTCGAGCGGCTCGCCGCAACCGGACAATACCGCAACGGCCAATAACGGCATCCAACAAAAAGCGGCCGGCGAATTCGACATGGCTTTATAACTCGTTGATCGAAAACCGCCGATTACACCACATTGCAAGCGAAAGCAGAATCGGCAACGCGCTGTTTTCGGGCGCGTGCGAACGTGTTTCCGCCAACGCCGCCGCGACCGCGCTAAGTCGGCCCATCCGCTGCAACCAAACGCAGCCGGGCTTGCAAGCCGCCCAGCGCCGATTTGGCGAAGCCGATCTCGGCGCCGTGCAAGGCGACGATGCGCTGGGCAATCGATAAACCCAAACCGCTGCCCTCGGCGGTGTTCGCGGTTTCTATGCATCGGTAAAAACGCTGGCTCAGGCGTTCGTATTCGCTATCGGCCACACCCGGCCCGTCGTCGTCTACCGTAAGGCAAACCCAACCATCTTCGCGGCGGCAACTTGCCCGCACCAAACCGCCTTCCGGCGTGTATTTGACGGCGTTATCCAGCAGGTTGCGCAATAAGATTTGCAGCAATTGCGGATTCGCTTCGACCGCCAGGCCCGCTTCGCCCTGCAATTCCAGGTCGATGCGTTTGGCGTGCGCCAGATGGTCCAGATCGGCAATGGTATCGGCCATGGCCTGGTAGGCGTCGACCCGCTGCATCGCAATCCCGGCCTGGTGTTGCACTCGCGACAAGGTTAACAGTTGTTGCACCAGATGCGTCATTCGGACTACCGCCTGCTGTGCCTTGGCGATAGCCTGGGCGCGCATGGCGGGGTCGACGGTTTTTTGCGCCACCTGCAATTGGGTGTGCAGGCCCGCCAACGGCGTGCGCAATTCGTGCGAGGCGTCGGAGGTAAAATTGCGTTCGTTGGCGAAGGCTTGCTCCAGCATGGCGAACAGGCTGTTGATTTGCTGCACCACCGGCCGAATCTCGTCCGGTAAGCTCTGTTCCGACAACGGCTGCAGGTAGCCGGCCTCGCGGCTGGCCAATTCCCCCCGCAAGCGGTTGACCGGCGACAGCGTGCGGCTGACGATCCACCAGATCACCGCGCCTAAGATCGGCAATGCAATCAGGAATCCGACGATTTGCTGGCCGGCGATGCTCTCCACCAGTTGCCGGCGGATGTCGTCGCGTTGGCCGACGTGGATCACATACTCGCCGTTTTCGCTGCTCAGGCTGAATACGTGCCAGAGCTGTTCGTTGATTGCCGTTTCGCTGTAGCCGTTACGGACCAGCGACAATGCAAATTCGGGTGCGCTTTCCGAACGCAGGATCACGCCGTCCTTGACCGAGCGTAACTGGAAGGCAATTTTGCGTTCGTATTTGTGGCCGAGAATCGGGGTATCGAACAACTCCGGGGTTTTCTCGCGCTCCCACAGCTTGGTCAACGCCCGCTGACGCAGCATGTTTTCGACGAAGGCGTGCACCACCCGTGCCGATTGCGCCAATTCTGCATTGAACAGCTCGGCGATTTCGTCGCGGGTCTGCCGGTAATTGACGTAAGCGGTGACGCCCCAGACCAGCACTAGAGAAGACAGCAGCGACAGCAACAACTGCTTTTTCAACGAACGCGGCGCCAGCCGCAGACGCTTGGCCATCAGTTGTCGTCGATGATGTAACCGACGCCGCGGATGGTCCGAATCAAGTTGGTGTCGAGTTTTTTCCGCAAATGATGGATATGCACTTCGACCGCGTTACTTTCCACCTCGGAACCCCAAGCGTATAGCGCTTCTTCCAGACGGGCGCGGGAAATCACCTGGCCGACGTGGCTGATCAGATAACTGAGCACCTCGAATTCCTTTTGCGCCAGATCGACCGGCTGGCCGTGGTAAAACACCTGGTGCGCGGCCGGATCGACGGTGACGCCTTTGTGCTCCAGCAGCGGCAGGCTGTGGCCCTCGTGGCGGCGGGCCAGCGCGCGCAAGCGGGCGCAAATCTCGGCCAAGTCGAACGGCTTGGCGACGAAATCGTCGGCGCCGCTATCCAGCAAAGCCACCCGTTCGGCAACGCCGTCGCGGGCGGTCAACACCAGTACCGGCGTGCTGTCCTTCCGCCGGCGCAGGTTTTTCAAAACCGTCATGCCGTCCATCCGCGGCAGGTTAAGATCCAATACGATCAGATCGTAATGGTTCAGTTTCAATGCCTCGTCGGCCTGAGCGCCGTCGGTCAGCCAATCCACTGCGTAACCTTCCAACGTCAAGCCGGCCTTCAGGCCGTCGCCTAAAATGGCATCGTCTTCTACCAACAACAATCGCATGATTCATCCACCTGTGCCGGATTTAATTGCGCGGCATTGTAGCAAGGAATTTACCGGCAATCGTGCGGCCGGTATCGGGAAGAGAGGACGGGCTTAGCGTTGCAACTGAGCCAAGCGGGCTTGGGCTGCGGCGGCGAATTCGCTGCCGGGTTGTTTGGCGACGATTTGTTGCAGCACGGCGACGCTGGCATTCTCCAACAACGCGATGGCGTGCAGCCGGACCGAGGCATGGTGTGCGTTCAGCGCAGCCAATTCGGTCAGATAAGGACTGGTGCCGTTCAGTAATTTCAAAATGACCCGTTCGGGGTCTTCGGTGAACAGGTCGCGCACCAACTCGCCGTATTGCTCCTGCAAACGAATCAGTTCCCGGCGGTCGAGTTTTTTCGGTTCGGTAGGGTCGTCGCAGCAGGCCATCGCTATCAGGCTGCTTGGTTATGTTCGGCGATCAATTGTTGAAATTCGTACTCGCAGCCGCCGCAACCGGACGCGGCGCCGGTGATGCGGGAGATGCGCTCCGGGTCGGTAATGCCGTCGTCGAGCAGTCGTTTGATTTGCTGCGAGGTGGTGCCGCTGCAGTAGCAGATTAAGTCGTTGTCGGTATCAGGTTTTGTAGCATTCATGGGGAATTATGTCGATTACGGTAGTCGCTCCAGGCAGTATGTCGAGTTGGCCTATCGGATAAAGAAGCAAACCCGGATATGCTTGGTATTGCATGGTTGGACCGACTCAGCGGGCCAACTCTGCCTACTTTCAAGACCTTACGTCTAAACCAAGCCGGCTTTAATCGCCAAGAATTTCTTAATCAGCAGAGCGGCCAAGCTCAACAGGAAAAATGCCAGTAGCAACCAAGCCAAAGCATTCACCAGCTTCGACGCTCTCTGTTCGGAAAAGCCCGCTTTCCTTAAGATGAATTTCAGGCATAACCCGACAAACTCGATCAGCGAGATCAATAGATCCAGAATGATCGATGCTGCTTCGAACACCAGCCGGCGCTACAAAAACAACCCGTCAATTGGCGAAGACGCCGAGGCAAAACGTTTGCGCGGCATGCGTCCGGCCAGGAAAGCTTCGCGGCCGGCTTCGATGCCTTTTTTCATGGCCGAGGCCATCAACACCGGGTTTTTCGCAGCGGCAATCGCGGTGTTCATCAATACGCCGTCGCAGCCCAGTTCCATCGCGATTGCCGCATCGGAAGCCGTACCGACGCCGGCATCGACCAAAATCGGCACCTTGGCGTTTTCGACGATGGTCAGAATGTTGTAGGGGTTACGGATACCCAAGCCGGAGCCGATGGGTGCGGCCAACGGCATCACGGCGACGCAACCGATGTCTTCCAGCCGCTTGGCGGCAATCGGGTCGTCGTTGGTGTAGACCATCACGTCGAAACCGTCCTTGACCAGCAATTCGGCGGCAACGTAGGTTTCGGCAACGTCGGGGAACAAGGTTAATTGGTCGGCCAACACTTCCAGCTTGACCAGTTTATGGCCGCCCAGCAACTCGCGCGCCAGCCGGCAGGTGCGTACCGCGTCGTCGGCGGTGTAACAGCCGGCGGTGTTGGGTAGGATCGTGTATTTGTCCGGCGAAATGACATCCAGTAAGTTGGGTTCGCCGGGATTCTGACCGATGTTGGTGCGGCGGATCGCCACGGTGACGATTTCGGCGCCGCTGGCTTCGGTCGCTAGCCGGGTTTCTTCCAAATCCTTGTATTTGCCGGTGCCGACCAATAAACGCGAGCGGTATTGTTTGCCGGCCAGCGTGAAAAAATCGTCCTGGCCGCCGCCGATGGCTTGGACGATCTCCAGCCGGTCGTCGGCTTGCAGCCGCTGGGTTGCGTGTTGGGTAAAGGGCAGAATTTCTTTGTTCAATTCGACCGCGATACGTTTGCCGGCCAAGCCCAGCTCGGCAATCAGGTCGGCAACGGTAGCGTTTTCGCCGATTTCCCGGCTATCGCCGTTAACCAGTATTTTCATGGATTCAAACCTTGTGTGTATGGGCGGTGCGGCGGCGTTGCACGGCACCGGCCAGATGATGTAACAATTCGGCGCTGTCCTCCCAGCATAGGCAGGCATCGGTGATGCTCTGACCGTAAACCAGCGGCTTGCCTTCTTCGACGTCCTGGCGGCCGCCGACCAGATGGCTTTCCACCATCGCGCCGATAATGCGTTTGTCGCCGCCGCGGATTTGGTCGGCCACATCTTGGCCCACCAACATTTGCCGTTCGTATTTTTTCGAGCTGTTGGCGTGGCTGAAGTCGATCATGATATTCGGCCGCAATCCCGCCGCGACCAAACCTTCCGCGACCTGCTCGACGCTGACTTCGTCGTAATTCGGCCGATTGTTGCCGCCGCGCAGAATGATGTGGGCATCCTCGTTGCCGCGGGTAGAGAAAATCGCCGAGCGGCCTTCCTTGGTCAAAGACAGAAAGTGGTGCGGGCTCATCGCCGCATTGATGGCATCGATCGCGATTTTGATGCCGCCGTCGGTCGCGTTTTTGAAGCCGACCGGGCAGGACAAACCGGATGCCAATTCGCGGTGCACCTGGCTCTCGGTGGTGCGGGCGCCGATCGCGCCCCAGGAAATCAGGTCGGACACGTATTGCGGCGTGATCAAGTCCAGGTATTCGGTTGCAGCCGGTACGCCCAGATTATTGACGTCCAGCAATACCTGGCGCGCCAGGCGCAAGCCCTTGTTGATGTTGAAACTGGCATTCAGATCGGGGTCGTTGATCAAGCCTTTCCAGCCGACCGTGGTACGCGGTTTTTCGAAATAAACCCGCATGACGATGACCAAATCGTTTTGCAGTGCATCCATTTCCCGTTTCAAACGTTGTGCGTATTCGACTGCGGCCTGTGGATCGTGGATCGAGCAGGGCCCGATGATGACCAGCAGCCTGTCGTCTTCACCCGTCAGAATGTTATGAATTGCCGCCCGCGTTTTCAGAATATTGGCTGCCGCGAATTCCGTCATCGGAATTTCTTCATGAACCTGAATCGGCGCCACCACGTCCTTGGTTTCGCAAATTCTCAAATCATCGGTGTTATAGTTGGTAGACATGACGCTTAGCAATGAGCTTTTCTGTAGGTGAATTTAAACGGTTATTTTAACCATTTTGCCGGCAGGATGTTGCAAACTAAGCTCGATCCGACCCGAGAATTCCAACTATGACAGAAGAAAGAGCCATTAAACGCTGCTTGACGGTTTGTTTGGCGCAATCGTTCCGTTTTTCGGCGCTACGGGAAAAACTGCTGGAAACCACCCGCGCCCAGTTGTTCCGCAATACATTGATCGTCGATTACAAAACCGGCTACGCAATCGTGTTCGCTTACGGCGTGATGGTATGCTGGAACCTGAATCTGGACGACCGGCGCAGCCTGCAGGAGTTGTTGCTGGATTATGCGATCAAGCCGGACGAGGAGCCGCAAGAGGACAATTTCAGTTACGAAGTCGGTTGCGAGCAGGACCGCTTCCAGCACGACCATATCGAATTGCAGTCGGCGGACGTTAAAGTGCTGCTGGCCTTGTCGCATGCGATGGCGCAGTCGATCAAGTTAGCGTCTTACGAAGGTCACGCCATCGACACCATCCGCGCCACCGCCCATTTGCCGCAATCGCTGGCCCGAGACGGCAAGATCAAACTGAATCGCAAAGCCATGGCCAAGATCCGCGGCAAATTGTTTCTGACCAAGAGCGACATCATCCTCAACTACGACCTGCTAGATACGCCGGAATTTTTCTGGGAACATCCGGAATACCAAGGCATTTATTCGATGGCGGCGAATTATCTGGAGATTCAGCCGCGCACCGACGTATTGTCAAAAAAGCTGGAGACAATCCACGAACTGCTGGAAATGCTGGCCGACGAACAAAAACACCAGCATTCGTCGACTTTGGAATGGATCATCATCTGGCTGATAGCGGTGGAAATCGTAATGTCGATTTTGGATAAGGTGTTTTGATTAGTTTCAGGTATAGCGCTTGTGATCATCGCTTTCTTCAATGCCAGCCTGATCAACAACAAACTGCCCATCCCGTTTCCAACATCTTTTTACAACTTGCCAGACCCTCGGCACCTGCTCTTCGAACTCGACCGCAAACTGGGCGACAAAACAAACTTGAGCGGCATCGGCGCGACTGCCAACTCGGAACGCACCATCAGCTTAGCCTGCCCAACTCCGCAGCCAAACGCAACCAGCCGGCTTCGCCCCCAGGCAAGCCGAAGCGTAAGCTGGATGGGGAATCGAACAAACGGGTTAGAATCCCTTGCCTGGCCAATGCATCGTGCAACGATGCTGCATTTGCATTGGCTACCCACTGAAACAAATCGCAGCCGCCGGCCGGCGTAAAACCGGCGGCATCCAGCAACTGCCGCAAGCGTCGGCCCTGTTGCTTCAGCTCGAGAGTATTTTTCTGCTGCCAGCCGCTATCCGCCAACGCCGCTGCGGCCACGTAGCGGCTGGGGTAGCTGATCGGCCAAGGCCCTAGGGCTTCTGCCAGCCGCGCCAGCAGCCTGGCTTCGGCGATGGCAAATCCACAGCGGATCCCGGCCAAGCCGAAAAACTTGCCGATAGAACGCAACACAACCAGCCCCGGACGTACCGGCAACGCCGACAAACTGTATTCCGGCATAGTGTCGATGAAGGCTTCGTCGACAATCAACCAGCCGCCGCGCCGGTGCAAATGGCGATGCCAACTCAATAAGCGGTCCGGCTCCCACAGCCTGCCGGTCGGGTTATTCGGATTGACAACGATCAAAACGTCCAAATTGTCCAGCGCCTGCTCGACAGCCTCGGCTTGTGCTGCCAATTCGATCAAGTGATGGCCGGCGTGGCGCCAATTTGCGGCGTGCTCGGCGTAGGCCGGAGCCAGTACGCCAACCCGCGACTGGCGACGCAACTGCGGCAGAGTTTGAATCGCCGCTTGGGAACCGGCCACCGCCAGTATCGAGGCATTCCGATAGTAAGCCTGTGCTGCCGGCATTAATGCGTCGTCGTCTTCCGGCAAGCGCTGCCAACACTCGGCGGGCACTGCCGGCACCGGCCAGCCGTTCGGATTGACGCCGGTCGAGAGGTCCAGCCATTGCGGCAATGGAATGCCGTAACGGTTCGCCGCCTGCCGCAAACGGCCGCCATGCTCAAGCAAACCCGCCTCCGATCGCGATCAGAATCAACCACAGGCCCAGTACGCGATAGACCAGGCCGCCGGCGCGGGCGATGTCGCCGTTCTCCGCAGTCTGCTCGCCGCCGAACCAGGGCTTGGCTTTCAACTGGCCGCGGTAGACCGCGGGGCCGCCTAAGCGCAGATTCAGCGCCGCGCCGCCCGCCGCCATGACCGGGCCGGCATTTGGACTTTCCAGCAAGGCGGCTTGCTCCTTCCAGGCCAGTAACGCCGGGCCGGTGCGGCCCAGCAAGGCATAGCCGAACGCCGTTAACCGGGCCGGAGCCCAGTTCAGGACATCGTCCAACCGAGCCGCGGCCCAGCCGAAATATTGGTAGCGGCGGTTACGGTAACCCCACATCGCATCGAGAGTATTGCTGAAACGGTAGAGCAATGCGCCGCAAGGACCTGCAACGATGAACCAGAAAATCGGCGCAAACACCGCATCGGCGCCGTTCTCCAATACCGATTCGATCGCCGCCCGCCTGACGCCGGCTGCATCCAAATCGGCAGTTTCGCGGCTAACCATGTAGGCCACTCGGGACCGAGCCAGCTCCAGATCCCCCGCCGCCAATGCCGTCCGCACCGCTTCGGCATGCTGTTGCAGGCTGCGCGGAGCGATGCAGAAATACAGCAATATGATGCCGAACAAGGTTTGCCATGCTTCGGTAAGCAGCAATAGCGGCAACGCTGCGGCGCAAGGCAGCAAAGCCAACAGCAATGCGCAAACGCCGGCAATCTTTTGCCGTGCCGGGGTCTGCTCGGGTATGAGCAGGCGCTGCTCCAGCCAAGCAGCCCAACGGCCGAAGGCGGCTAGCGGATGGTAAGTATTGCCCGGCTCGCCCAAAACATAATCCAAGGCGACGGCCAGTAGCACAATCGAGAACAACGCCATTCAACAATGCAAACACGGGAGCCGGCAACGCCAATCCGGCGCACTGGCTATCGGGAAGGGAACGGGGCGGGCCAAGCCGCCCCGGATCGATTTAAGCCGCGTGCCGCGCGGCTTTAGAGGCGAGCATGGCTTTGCCGGCTTTAACCAAGCCGAAAATGACTACGCCGTAAATCAAGGTTGACGATAAGTGCGGCAGATAGTACATCGCCGCCCGCTCCAGATATTGGCCGAACGACGGCTCGGGATAACGGCCGGACAGCCAGTAAAAGCTACCGTTGGAGATCAAAAACGCTACTGTGGCGGCGGCCCACAATGCGGCGAATTGCTGTGCGGCCGACACCGCGGTCAGCGTCGTGAATTTGCGGCACCAACGGCCGCCCAACCACATCGCCGCATAAGAGCCGATCAAAAAGCCGTAGGCGTTGGAGACGCAAAAATCGCTGACGCCCAGCTTGGTAATCGCCAAATAGTCGATCAAACCGGCTTCCAACAGCAGCAGTGCGAACAAGTAGCGGCCGCCCAACCACAGGCCGGCGCAGAAGAACACCGCCAGCGATGCGTCGGGCAGCGCAAACGGAGTACCGAAATGGTGAAAACGGGTCGCGGCCATCAACGCCATCAACGCCACGGCGCCGGGTTTCACGGCCAAAAATCGATTCGAGTTCATAGTAGTCTCCGAAAAAGTCAGTAATTGTAATGGATAGAGAAAAAGAAATTTCTACCGAAATTGTTGTAAGTGCTGAGGGTTTGGTATTGCTGGTCGAGCATATTATTGAGTTTGGCGCTGAACATCCAATGTTTATCGACATGGTAAGCGGCGCGAACATCGATCGTCATGAATGCGCCCAAGCGGACCGTATTGGCCGTATTGTCGAAACGTTCGCCCTGAGCCAGCACCGCAGCACCGACATCGAACGCTGCGAAACTGCGCGAAACGTCGTACGACAAGGTCTGGGTGGCGCGCCGCGGCAAGCGCAAATTGTTGGCCCGGTCTTTTGGCGTCAGCAAATTCATACTCAACTTGTTATGCCAACCGAGTAAGTCGCCGGAGATTTCCGCCTCGATGCCGTCGATCTGCGCCTTGCCGATGTTTTGCGCCGTCAACGGCCGGCCGCTGAATACGATCAGCTGGTCGATGTTGCTATGGTAAGCGCGAATTTCCCATTGCATCCAACCATGGTTGCCGGCCAAGCCGCCTTCGAAATTGGTCGACTGTTCGGCTTGCAGATGCGGATTGCCGAAGCCCGGAAAATACAACTGGTTGAAGGTCGGGGCCTTGAAGGCGTTGCCGAAGCTGGCGAACGCGCTCAAGCCGTGGTCCCAATTGAAACGCCAACCGAAGTTTCCGGTCAGACTGCTGCCGAAGGCCTGGTTTTCGTCCCAACGCAACGAGGCATTGGTGAAATGCCGCTCGAACCAACGGCTGTGCAATTCGATAAAACCGCCGGCATCGTAGCGCGAATTTTCCGCATAACGCGTCGTGCTTTCGACTTGGTCCAGCCGGTAGTCCGCCCCCAGCGTCAATTGCTGGGTCTTGTGCAGATTGAGCTGGTTCAACCAGCTTGCGTTCCAGCGCGTGGTATCGAAGTTAGTGGCGAATGCGCCGGAATGGCGGAACTGGTCGGCCTCGTCCAGACTCTGGCCGACCCGCAAAGTCGAACGCCAGACGTCGTTGAGGTCGGCGCTGGCCGATGCGCCCACCGTTTGATTGATGAACAGCGTCGTGCTGCTGGTGGCGTTATCGATTTCGGTTTCGCCCTCGGCGCGCAAAAAGAATGCCTCGAGCTCGGCGCCGTTATCGAAGCGATAGCCGGCCTTGGCATTCAAGCCGGTATTGTTGTAGCCGTCGCGATCCGGGTTGAAGCCGTTGGCTACCGTGGTACCGCTCTGGGCATTGATCCCCTGGCTGCCGAACTGCGAAGCGCCCAGGCTGTACCAGGCCCGCCCCCATTTGCCGTTGATTGCCGCGGAGCCCTGGTAGCTATCGTAAGAACCGCCGCCGGCTTCCAGCGCAATATTTGGCCGCGCGCTATTGCCGCCTTTACGGGTAAAAATCTGAATCACGCCGCCGATGGCTTCCGAGCCGTACAAACTGGATTGCGGCCCGCGAATGATCTCGACCCGTTCGACCTGGTCGACCGGAATAAATTGAAACGGCGTCGTGCCGGTGGTAACCGAACCGACCTTGATGCCGTCGACCAACACCAGTACGTGGTCGGCATTGGTGCCGCGCATGTAAACGTTGGTGTCCTTGCCGTAACCGCCGCTTTGCACCATGTCGATACCGGTCGACCCTTTCAACAGCTCGGGCAGAGTTCTGACTTGCAAACGTTCGATATCCTGCCGGGTATAAATCGTCGTCGCGGTCGCCAGTTCGTTTTGGTTGCTGTCCGAGCGCGTCGCCGTCACGACGGTTTCGGGTAAATTGGCGGCCTGCTCGGCGGCAAAGCCGGGTAGAAACGCGCCGATGCCGGCCAGCGGCAAAGCCATGATAATTTTGTTTTGCATAACGTCCTCTGCGCCCACCGCGCATCCGGGTAAAAAATGACAGAGGAGAAATCGGCGAGAGAATAGGCGGAGAACGGGCTGGGCGCGGGCTCTGACCATTCCGTAACAGCCCTCCGCTGTCTCGAATGATCTTCCGGGCCAGTCTCCGGGCTCATAAGCGGCTTGAGGGCCTAAACCGCGCACCTTCCCATGCGAAACGCACAGTGGCAAAAACGCGGTTCTTTACTTATCTACCGTTGCGGGGGCAGCGTCGGCATGGGCAAAACGAAATTTGCCGCACCGACTTCCTGTTTAAGTTTGGCCGAGATTTCGGTACCAACACCTGAAAGAAGGTCGGGGATTGTAGTGGATCGAGAAGGGTCAGGCAAGGCAAGCCGCCTGCCAAGTTCTATCCGAACCAACGATAGGCCGAAATTAACGCGGTGCGGCGGCTTGGGTTAGACTGGTTCAATTTATCGCAGCAGGTAGGAGACCGGACATGCAAGTCGTTACCGCTACCGAGGCCGACATTCCGGCCCTGTGCCGCCTGTTGGCGCAATTGTTCGAACAGGAAGCCGAATTTGTCGCGGACGAAACCGCGCAACGCCGCGGCTTGAGCCGAATCATCGCCGATCCGCAATTGGGCCGGATTTTCGTGGCGCGCCGCGACGGCGAAATTCTGGGCATGGCCAATCTGCTGTTCAGCGTATCGACGGCGCTGGGTGCGCCGGTGGCCTGGCTGGAGGATATGGTGGTGGATTCCGGCTTTCGCGGTGAGGCGGTCGGCTCGGCATTGTTGCAGCATGCGGTCGAGTTCGCCCAACAACGGGGCTGCCGGCGGATCACGCTGCTAACCGATGCCGACAACAGCGCCGGGCAACGTTTTTACCGGCGCCACGGCTTCGAGTTGTCGCCGATGCGGCCGATGCGGCGGCTGTTGCCGTAAGGCCGCGCCGCATCGGCTAAGGCAAGATCAAGCGGTCAGTTTCAGATACTTGCGGTACAACGAGTCCTTGTCTTCGGCATGGTCCGGATCCTTGTCGATGCAGTCCACCGGACAGACTTCCATGCATTGCGGCTTGTCGTGGTGGCCGACGCATTCGGTGCATAAGGACGGGTTGATCACATAAATCTCGTCGCCCTGGGAAATCGCGCCGTTCGGGCATTCCGGCTCGCAGACATCGCAGTTGATACAGTCGTCGCTGATGATAAGCGCCATAATTACTCCTCGGAAAATTTTTCGGTTAAACGTTGTTTGACCAGGTCGGGCACGAAACTGGAAACATCGCCGTGCAATTGGGCGATTTCGCGAATCATGCTCGACGAGATGAATTCGTATTGTTCGGCCGGGGTCAGAAACACGGTCTCGATGTCCGGACACAAACGCCGGTTCATACCGGCCAATTGAAATTCGTATTCGAAATCCGATACCGCGCGCAAGCCGCGGATGATGACGCTGGCCAGGTGTTGGCGAGCGCAATCCACCAACAGCGTGTCGAAACCGATCACGCTGACATTGCTGAATTCGGTGACCACATCGCGAATCAGCGCCACCCGCTCGTCCAACGAAAACAGCGGCTTTTTACCCCGGCTGACGGCAACTGCGACGATTACATGCGGATAAAGCCGGGAGGCGCGGTGAATCAAATCCAGATGCCCGTTGGTAATCGGATCGAAGGTACCGGGATAGATTGCGGTGATATTCATTGGCTTGGCAAACGGCAAAAGGGACTCATTCTAAACCATTCGCCGAATTAAAAGCAGCGGGCTGCCTTTGCAGTAGCCGATAACAGACTTCGCCGGCCACCTTTTCCTTCAATAAGCCCCAGTTTGCCGGCAAATCCGCCGTTTGCCAGTTTTTTTCGCTTTCCAGATAAATTTTTGCGTAATCCTTCAGCCAGCCTTGGCTTTCCAGCAAGCGGCAAGCGGACTCCAACAAACCTTGGCCGAACGGCGGGTCCAGGAATACCAGATCGAATGCCTGGGCCGGTCCGGCCAGATAGGCGGCGGCGTCTTGCTGCACCACCTGAATCTGGCCGGCCGCCAAGCGGGCGATATTCTCGCGCAAGCGTTTGCAATTGCCGGCGCTATCCTCGACCTGCACCACCAATTTGGCGCCGCGCGAAGCGGCTTCGAACCCTAACGCGCCGCTGCCGGCAAACAAATCCAGGCAGCGGCTGCCGTAAATATCGGCCTGCAACCAATTGAACAGCGTCTCCCGCACCCGCGACGGGGTCGGCCGCAGTCCCGGCGCATCGTCGAAAACGATTTGCCGGCTGCGCCATTCGCCGCCGATGATGCGGATTTGGTTAGCCATCAGGATTTTTGCCCTACCGTGACGGTTTGCAGCAATTCCGGTTTGACCCGGCGTTTGAACGCGTCCTTGATCTGCTCGACCGTGACCGCTTCGACCTTGCTTTGGAAGGTGTCCAAATAATCCAGAGGCTGTTGGTAAAAGCCGATCATCGCCACGTAATCGCTGAGCTTGCTGTTGGTATCGAAACGCATGGCAAAGCCGCCGGTGATGTTTTGTTTCGCCGCCGTCAACTCCTTGTCGGTCGGGCCTTTTTCCAAAAATTCGGCAAAAGTTTTGCGCAACACGCCGAGCGCTTGCTCGGTTTGGTCGTTACGGGTCTGCAGGCTCATCATGAACGGGCCCTGCCGATACAGCGGCGCGAACACGCTATAAGCGCCGTAGGCCAAGCCGCGCTTTTCCCGGACTTCCTCGAACAAGCGCGACACCATGCTGCCGCCGCCGAGGATGTGGTTGCCGACGTACAAGGCAAAATAATCCGGGTCCTTGCGGTAGGTGCCGGGCAAGCCGACCAGCACGTGGGTTTGGCTGGATGGAAATTCGATATGCTGGGTCGTAGTCTGGCTCGGCATCGTCACCGGCGGAATTTCCGCCGGCTTGCTGCCGACCGGCAGTTTGCCGAGCAATTGGTTTGCGGTGCGTTCGGCCTGCTCGCGGCTGACGTCGCCGACGATGACGACGATGGCGTTGGCGGCGACGTAATACTTTTGGTAGAACGCCTTCAGATCGTCAGCCGTGAAGCCGGCGACGGTCTGGACGATGCCGGTTTCCGGATGCGCATAAGGATGTTCGCCGTATAGCGCTTTGCCGAAGGCGATGCTGGCCAATTCGCCGGGCGATTCTTCCCGGTGTTTCAAACCGGCCAGGGTTCTGGCTTTTTCGCGTTGGAAGTCGTCTTCGCGAAACGCCGGCCGGCTCAACACGGTTTCGAAGGTTGCCAAGGCCTTGTCGAACAAAGCCTGCTCGGTCAAGGTGCGGACCGACAACCAAGCCATATCTTCGCTGACGCCGGCCGAATATTGGGCGCCGACCGATTCGAAACGCTGGGCGATGTCGTCTGCGCTCCAATCGCCGGCGCCGCTGTCCAACAAGGCCGAAGTCAGCGCGGCGACGCCGAATTGGCTGTCATCGCGCGCGCTGCCGGCATCGAACACCACCCGCACGTCCGCCATCGGCAAGCCGGCGGTGCGCACGTAGTAAACCCGGCTGCCCTGCGCGGTTTGCCAATGTTCGATTTTGGCCGCCGGCCAGGCCAATTGGCTGAATGCCAGCAACAACAGGCCGATTAAATTAAAACGCATGGTGAACTCCTGTCAGTTTTTTCGGTTTGGCGGCTTCGGTGATCGGTTGCGGGTCCAGGTAGGCCACCGTCAGCGTGTCTTCGATCAGGTATTTGCGCGCGACTTCGCGTACTTGTTCCGCAGTGACCTGATTGATTTTGGCGACGTATTCGTCGGCGCGTTGCCAGCCCAAACCGACCGTTTCCAGCGTACCCAACTGCATGGCTTGGTAGAAGTTGGAATCTTTCTGGTAGACCGAGCTGGCCAGTACCTGGGCCTTGATCCGCTGCAACTCGTCCTTGTCGATCAGCTCGTTTTTCAACTGGTACACCTCGTCGAGTAGGGCGTATTCCAAATCGAACACGGTTTTGCCGTCGGCGGGCGTGCCTTCCAACAGGAACAACTCGGGCAGGCGCGAAGTCAGGTCGTAACCGGCACCGGCCGACACCGCGATCTGTTTGCCGCGCACCAAGCGCGACGGCAAGCGGGCGCTGTCGCCGCCGTCCAGCACGCCGGCCAGCACTTCCAAGGCGTAAGCTTCCCATTCCGGCTTGGCGGAGTTCAACACCGGCACTTTGTAGCCCATCATCAGGTAGGGCAATTTGGCCGGCGCCTTGACCGTGATCCGGCGCACGCCGCGCTGTTCGCTTTCGGCCTGCGGCTTGACCGGCTTGATCGTGCTGGGTTGCAGCGGTGCGAAATATTGTTCGGCCAATTTCTCGACCTGTTTGGCGTCGACGTCCCCGACCACGACCAGGGTGGCGTTATTCGGCGCATACCACTTTTGGTACCAGGCTTGCAGGTCTTCGATTTGGTAATTGGCGATGTCGGACGGCCAGCCGATCACTGGGTTCTGGTACGGGCTGTTGGTAAACGCCGCCGCCATGAATTGCTCGTGGACTTTGGCTCGCGGCTGGTCGTCGGTGCGCATCCGCCGCTCTTCGGTCACCACTTCCAGCTCTTTCTTCAACTCGTCGGCTTTCAGATTCAGGTTACGCATCCGGTCGCTTTCCAGCTTGAAGCTGATCTCCAGTCGCGACTTTTCTAGGGTCTGGAAATAGGCCGTGTAATCCTGGCCGGTAAAGGCGTTTTCGTTGCCGCCGTTCTCGGCGATGATGCGGGAAAACTCGCCGGCCGGATATTTTTCGGTGCCTTTGAACATCATGTGTTCCAGCATGTGCGAGATGCCGGTAATGCCGCCCGGCTCGTAGCTGGAGCCGACTTTATACCAAACCTGGGATACCACCACCGGCGAGCGATGGTCTTCCTTTACCAGTAGTTTCAAGCCGTTAGCGAAAACATGTTCGTACACCTTACTGTCTTCGGCGTGCGCCAGCACGACCGGACAAAGCAGCGTCAGCGCTGCAAGCCTGTGTTTCATAAATCCCTCGTTGACTAAAAGACGGTGAGCGCCTGTGATTGTTTTAATAATCATTGGTTCACTGTTATTCTATATGTTTGAACGCGTTCCAATCCAACTGCTACTCGATGCCAGACACCACCGCCCCGCTTTCCTGGAAAGACTACTACGAGCTCTGCAAGCCCAGAGTCGTTGCGTTGATCGTGTTTACCGCCATCGTCGGCATGTTGTTGGCGGTTCCCGGTATGCCGCCGTTGGCCAATTTCCTGTACGGCACGGTCGGCATCGGCCTGGCGGCGTCTTCGGCGGCGGCGATCAACCATTTTCTGGACCAGAAGGCCGACGCCGAAATGGCCCGCACCCGCAACCGGCCGCTGCCGACCGGGCATTTGCAGCCGCGCCAGGTCTTGGTGTTCGCCAGCGTGATCGGCTTTATCGCAATGGCGATCCTGACCATCAAAGTCAATCTACTGACGGCTTTTCTGACCTTTTTGTCGCTGATCGGCTATGCCTTGATCTACACGGTTTACCTGAAGCGGGCGACGCCGCAAAACATCGTAATCGGCGGCGCGGCCGGCGCGGCACCGCCGGTATTGGGTTGGGCCGCGATCACCGGCGAAGTGCATCCGCACGCCTTGCTGCTGTTTCTGATCATCTTCGTCTGGACCCCGCCGCACTTCTGGGCGCTGGCGATTGCGAAACGCGACGAATACGCCAAGGTGGCGATTCCGATGCTGCCGGTGACCCACGGCGTCGAATTCACCCGGCTGCAGATTCTGCTCTACACCATTCTGCTGTTGATTTCGACGCTGCTGCCGTATCTGACCGGCATGAGCGGCCTGATTTACCTGGTCACCGCGTTTCTGCTGGGCCTGGGCTTTATTTATTACGCGATCCAAATGATGCGCAAAAAGGACAATAAAACCGCGATGCGCACTTTCGGCTATTCCATCGTTTATTTGATGCTGATCTTTGCCGCCTTGCTCATCGACCATTACTTCCCGCTGTCCCTCTCATGACGCTAACTACCGCAGAACATCCGTTCGCCGAATTCATCAAAATCCTAGGCAAAGGCAAGAAAGGCGCCCGGCCGCTGACGCAGGACGAAGCCTACCGGGCCATGAAAATGATCCTGGCCGACTGCCAAGTCGAACCGATCCAGCTCGGCGCGTTTCTGATGCTGATGCGGGTCAAGGAAGAAACCTGCGAGGAATTGGCCGGTTTCGTCGCGGCGGCGCGGGAAAGTTTTGCCTTCGATAACAACGTCGCGGTGGACTTGGACTGGTCGTCCTATGCCGGTAAGCGCCGCCATCTGCCGTGGTTTTTGCTGTCGACCTTGCTGCTGGCGGAAAACGGCATCAAAGTCTTCATGCACGGCGCCGGCGGCCATACCCAAGGCCGGCTCTACACCGAAAACGTGCTGCGGGCGCTGGGTATCGACGCCGCCCAGTCAATTGCCGAAGCCGGCCAACAGATCGAACGCACCAATTTCAGCTACCTGTCGCTGGAACACATCTGCCCGAAACTGTACGACATGATCAATCTGCGGCCGGTGATGGGCTTGCGCTCGCCGGTGCATACCCTGGTCAGATTATTGAATCCGTTCGATGCTACCGCCAGCATCCAGGGCATTTTCCATCCCAGCTACCGCCAGGTGCACCAGAAAGCCGCGTTGTTGCTCGATCAAAAACACATGGCGGTATTGAAAGGCGAAGGCGGCGAAACCGAACGCAACCCGGACGTAGAATGCCTGGTGCAAAGCGTACACGACGGCGAACTCAGCGACGAAATCTGGCCGGCTTTGTTCGAACGCCGCCACATGAAAGCCGAAGAACTGGAGCCGCAACTGCTAGCCCAGGTCTGGCGCGGCGAGCTGGACGACGAATTCGGCCAAGCCGCCGTGATCGGCACAGCCGCGATTGCTTTGAAACTGCTGGGCAAAGCCGACGACCAGGCGCAAGCCGAAGCTCTGGCCGCCCGGTTCTGGGCCGGACGCGACCGCAACCGGTTTTAAGCCCTACTCAACCCTACGCCCCGCGCGTATCTCGAAACTCAGCATGCCCGCCGGCCCCGCAGCAAAGGTCGCCATCGTCGGCGCCGGCCCGGCCGGCCTGATGGCTGCCGAAGTCATCAGCCAGGCCGGTATCGCCGCCACCGTATACGACGCCATGCCGTCGGCCGGCCGCAAATTCCTGATGGCCGGCAAAGGCGGTATGAACATCACCCACGCCGAAGCCTTCGATGTATTCTTATCCCGCTACGGCGCGCGCCGTGCCGAACTGGAACCGATGCTGCACGCCTTTACGCCGGACGATTTGCGGGCTTGGGTCAAAGAGCTTGGCATCGATACCTTCGTCGGCAGCTCCGGCCGGGTATTCCCGACCGAAATGAAGGCGGCGCCGTTACTGCGCGCCTGGCTGCATCGCTTACGAAGCAACGGCGTGCAATTTCGGATGCGCCACCGCTGGCTGGGCTGGGCCGACGGCGGGTTGCGCTTCGCCACGCCGGACGGCGAGCGCCATGTCCAGGCCGAGGCGACGCTGCTGGCGTTGGGCGGTGGCAGTTGGCCGCAACTGGGTTCGACCGGGGGCTGGACCGAAATTCTGGCCGAGCGCGGCATCGGCTTATCGCCGCTACGCCCGGCCAATTGCGGCTTCGAAACCAAGTGGAGCGACGTGTTCCGCCAACGCTGCGCCGGCCAACCGCTCAAATCGGTGGTCGCGACATTCCGCAATAACCAAGGCGAAACGTTCAGCCAGCAAGGCGAACTGACCGTCGCCGATTACGGCCTGGAAGGCGGCTTGATCTACGCCCTGTCCGCGCCATTGCGCGATGCCATCGAAACGACCGGTGCGACAACGCTATGGCTGGACTTGCTGCCGGACCGCAGCCCGGAAAACATCGCCGAACGTCTGGCCAAACCGCGCGGCAAGGACAGCCTGAGCAACCACCTGCGCAAACGGCTAGCCATCGACGGTGTCAAAACTCTGCTGCTGCGCGAAACCCTGCCCGCCGCCGAACTCAGCGACCCGGCCAAACTGGCCGCCGCACTCAAAGCCCTGCCCATCGTCTTGCATCGCCCGCGCCCCATCGCAGAAGCCATCAGCAGCGCCGGCGGCGTCGAGTTCGCCGAACTGGACCAAAACCTGATGCTGCGTAAACTGCCCGGCACCTTCTGCGCCGGCGAAATGCTGGACTGGGAAGCGCCGACCGGGGGCTATTTGCTGACGGCTTGTTTGGCTAGTGGGCGGACGGCGGGGTTGGGTGCGGTCGGGTGGTTGAGATCGTGACGGGTATATGGAGTCTTTACTAACCAACAGGTTATCGATTGCTGGGATGATATACAGAAAGGGAAAACCCCTTGTGGTCCGCTAATTTATTGAGGGGAAGCAGGATTCGCGGTAGATGTGCAGAAACTATCTAATTCCTAGTTAGGCTGGCATGAGTTTAAAGATGAATCGATGGAACATCCCGGATTGGTTAGAGAAAGCTGTCTGTGAAAGGGATAAGTTCTGTATTTACTGTGGTATTGATTTTAATGTGCCAAATTCATCAAGAGGCATGCGTCCTTCTTGGGAGCACATTATCAATGATGCCAAAATTGTGACAATTGAAAACATTGCTCGTTGTTGCATTTCATGTAACGCAAGCAAGGGGCAAAAGGTTCTGGCTGATTGGCTTCAATCAAACTATTGCAAGCGCAAAGCCATTACTGAGCAAAGCATTGCTGCGGTAGCTAGGGCTGCGCTGTCTGGCTATCGCAGTTAAACCACGTAAAACAAAAGCTGGGATTAAATAGGGGGCGCCTAACAAGTCGTTCAAGCGGACGCCGCTACGCGGCGCCGCTTAACTCCAGCGTTACAAAATCAATAAATCACCACTGAGGCATGAATGAAAGGCCCACATTTCTTGAATTATGTTAGACCTCTTGTAGAGGTTCTACGGAATATTGGTGGCTCGGGAGCAACTGCTGACGTAATTGATCAAGTAATTTCTTACATGAAAATTCCCGACTCCGTAGTTGAGGAAACAATTTCTTCTGGTGCATCTCGCGTAAGAAATCAAATTCAATGGGCAAGAATGTATCTTGTCAAAGCAGACCTAATGGACTCATCGCAACGCGGTGTTTGGAAACTTACAGAAAAAGGCTATGAAACTGAAATAACCGAAGAATCGGTTTATGCTTTGTTCAAAAAAGTTCAGGGAAGCTTTGTAGAAGAGCCAAAGAAACAAGAGTCGGTGCCAGTAGAGGAGGCTGAAGAAGAAATTGTTGCTGACGAAGCTCATGGTGAGGCTCTTCTCAGCATTTTAAAAAATCTTTCACCTGCTGGCTTTGAAAAAATATGCAAAAGGTTATTATCTGAAGTTGGAATTCACGACGTTCAAATAACTGGTGGCTCCGGAGATCAAGGAATTGATGGTACGGGCGTTATAAAAGTAAATGAAGTTGTTGGGTTCACAATTATTTTTCAATGCAAAAGGTACAAGGACTCTGTGGTTCCGCATCATGTACGTGACTTCAGGGGCACAATGCAAGGTCGTGCAGACAAAGGAATTATAATTACTACCGGTCGTTTTACCTCTGAAGCAAAAAAAGAAGCAGTTAGAGATGGTGTGCCACCAATTGAATTAATTGACGGTGAAAGGTTGGTTTCGTTATTTGAAAAATATCAACTTGGTTTGAAGCCAAAAGTCGTTTATGACTTGGTTCCTGACTTTTTTGACAACTTCAAGTAGCTCGCATAGGGATTGGCAAAGCGTAATCGTACGAATCTTAATTTCGTTCCTCCAATTACGCTGCGCTAATACCTGCCACCAAAAAATACACCTATTTAAGAAAGCCAATAATCCGTTAAGCCAAAAATTTGCGAAATAGATTAGACGGTCGGAAATAAAAATTAAATCAAACTCAACTCGGAGTGCCGTATTTATTGTTTCCTTCGTCACCTTTGCTTGCCAGCCATATTATTAAAGGAATAATTCCAATTATTGTAATGGCGATGAGTTGCCACCAGCCGCTTCTGCCCGTGTCGTGCAAACGTCTCGCGCCGGCGGCGATAGAAGGCAAGAAAAGAGCTAAATTAACTAATCCTGAAACAATTTGTGTAGAATCTGAATAAGTCGAAGAATCCACTAGCATGCCGCCCCAACTCAATAAAATGGTAAAAAGATAAAACCACCAATATTCAGGGCGCGACGCTCTGCCACCAAAATCAATATATTTCGATAAGCAAGTAGAAATCGATTTACTGAAGGTCATTTCTTCTTTCTTGTTTATATAAGCTGCTTTATTTTGCGGCGGCAAGGCTTCGGTACTTGCACCGCAACTACTACAAAATTTCGATTCTTCTGGATTTTGTTTACCGCAATTCGTGCAAAACATTTTCATTACTCCCACTCTTAGTCAAAGCCAAGAGTTATTGAGGTTAATATTGTAAAAACAATAAGAGTCTAGCATCTTATCCAGCACCTTCAATCAGTGGCCGTATATTTGATGTATGGAAATTATCTAAAGCCCGCGTAGGTACGATTAGCGAAACGTAATCGTACCAATGGACTTGCTCAAATTGGTTGGGGCTTATGGCTAATCAGTAAAAGCTTTGTCACGCGAGCCGTCTGTGTTAGCGTCTGCCCCAGATCAGGTCGGAAAGAGGCGTTGATTCCTGTCTTTCGTATATGGGGAGCGCTCGACCGGCGCTGCGCTGATGCCGAGTTCGGCCGCTACGGCTGACTTATGTTGCTAATCGGTCAACCTTCTAGTGGCGCCTGTTCGAGGTAAGACCGGATTATTTTACTTGGCGCATAATAGATTATCTTCAGGTGACAACAAAGGAAGGAGTGGCAATGATACAACTCAGCAAATTCGATCAATCTGATTTGCTCAAGGCATATAAGCAACAAACCGGCATCGACAGTCTGGGTATTTGTATGCGGTTGTCGTTCAAGTGGTTGGCCTGTCGCTACGTCGGTGGTGTGTTCAAGTATGAGAAAGTGAACGTCAAAAAGATGAGCGAAAAAATGGACGCTTATAGCCAGGAAGCTATAAGGTATGCTAAGGGCTGCTGACTTTGAGGGAGACAAGCGGTTTTTCGCGTCAAAATACGTGGTGACCGATTTGTTGAAGATCAAGGACTACATCAACAAATGGGGTGTAAATGTCACGGATGCGAACAAGGTCGTCTACAACAATATTTACTGCGCTGATTCCATGCGAACATCGCTGCCGGACTATATTGCGTCGCGTTTGGCAGTAGTTCCCATTAAAGATATGGCGCTCATGATCACTTTTTACATGACCATGACTAAGCAATCGGTGCAGGAAGCACTACCCCAGGTTAAGTTCGAAGGGCCTGACTCGCGTATCCTCATGGCAGGGCACGCGGTGGCTTATTTTGGCGGGGACAATACCTTTTTCGATCCCAATACCTGTGTTTGGCAGGTCGAAAGTTCAAAGCCAAAAGAAATTGCGGAAGAAATTGAAAAACATATTGCGGATGGGTATCCAGTGACCGGCAATAATTCAGATCGCGCGATATTGCGGATAGCCCAACGCGATTGAAATCTGCAGCGAAGCTCGCGTAGGTACGATTAGCGAAGCGTAATCGTACGAATGTTAATGTCGTTGCTCCAATTATGCTGCGCAAATAGGAGCAACGCCCCGTCCTTGGTTCAAACTGCTTCCACGAATCCCATCCAATCTATTCGCTAGACCGTAGCCGAGCCAAAAAAACGGCGTCTCATCGTGTAAAGCAAACCGGACAGCATTAGCAGCGATGCGGGAGGTAGCGGAACTTGAGAGACCGGTTGGACCCAGTCGACTCGTGGCTTCTGGTCGCCTAGCGCGGTCCAACTGCTACCGCCATATGCGACTATTTGTAAATACCGTCCGGAGGCGGCAGCGAACTCCACCTCGTGGGTTTCAAAATGCGGTCCGAATCCTGAAGTACCTATCCAATCCGAGAACGTCACTACTGGGGTTAAGCTGTTGTAACTGTTGCCTATCGCTGCATTTGACAGGTAAATCCAATATTGCGCATTGGTGGCGGGTGCAACCGCAGCAGTGATAACCACTTTCGACAGGGTTTGACTGCCCCCCATATCCGCCTGGATCCAGTGCTTGCCGTAAGTACCCGCATTCCACACCCCTCCATTGAACGCGGCCTGTGCGGAAGTGCCGGGATAGGATAAATCGGCACTGTACTGGCCGCTAGCCAAATCGGCAGCAAACGGCGAAATGATAGGCGCCGCGTTTACATCGACAGCAAGCGTTAATCCTAATACTGCCAGTATCGATGAAAGGTTTTTATTGGGCATCAAATACTCCTCAAGATATTTTGGTCTAAAAGTGGGTTGGTTAGTGGCGATATTTTATTCTGGAAATACCACTGTTGGCGTATTGTCCAGAAGTCCAGCTCGCCTGGGCATATTGAACAAAGCCTGATCGTACGCTTGTATTTCAGCTCCTCTGATTACGCTGCACTTTCCACCAAATCTCACCCACAACACTTTCAATTCCCACCTGCCGAATCCCGGCCCGGTTTGTTATCATGGGCAGCAAACGCGTTCCGGCTCGGGCGCGGCAAAACAACAATTACATTGAGGAGCACCATGATCATCAAACCTCGCGTCCGCGGCTTTATGTGCGTCACCACCCATCCGACCGGCTGCGCTGCCAACGTTAAACAACAGATCGATTACGTCAAAGCCAAAGGTGCGGTCGCTGGCGGCCCGAAAAACGTGCTGGTGCTGGGTGCGTCGACCGGGTACGGCTTGGCTTCGCGGATCGTGGCTGCGTTCGGCGCCGGCGCCAAAACCCTGGGTGTGTTCTTCGAAAAAGAAGGCTCGGCCGACAAACCCGGCAGTGCCGGCTGGTACAACTCGGCGGCATTTCACCAATTCGCCGAAGCCGAAGGCCTGTATGCGAAAAGCATCAACGGCGACGCCTTTTCCGACGAAATCAAACAACGCGTGATCGATGCGATCAAACAAGACATGGGCAAGGTCGATCTGGTGGTTTACAGCTTGGCCGCGCCGCGCCGCACCCACCCGAAAACCGGCGTGACCCATAACTCGACCCTGAAACCGATCGGCAAAGACTTGGTGCAAAACGGCGTCGATACCGACAAGGAAATCATCAAGGAATTCACGCTGACTGCCGCCACCCAGGAAGAAATCGACAACACCGTGGCGGTGATGGGCGGCGAGGACTGGCAAATGTGGATCGATGCGCTGGCCGAAGCCGGCGTGCTGGCCGAAGGCGCCAAAACCACCGCGTTTACCTATCTCGGCGAAAAAGTCACCTGGGACATCTACTGGGACGGCACCATCGGCGCGGCCAAAAAAGACCTGGATAAACGTGTGGTCGACATTCGCGCCAAACTGGCGGCGCTGGGTGGCGATGCCCGCGTCTCGGTATTGAAAGCCGTGGTCACCCAGGCCAGTTCGGCGATTCCGGTGATGCCGTTGTACCTGGCCTTGTTGTTCAAAGTGATGAAGGCACAAGGCAGTCACGAAGGTTGCATCGAACAAGTCGACGGCCTATTCCGCGACAGCTTGTACAGCGCGACGCCGATTCTGGACAGCGAAGGCCGTTTGCGTGCCGATTTGAAGGAACTCGATCCGAAAGTACAGGACGAGGTCAGCAAACTGTGGCCGCAAGTCACCAGCGAAAATTTGAACCAACTCAGCGATTTCGCCGGTTACAAACGCGAGTTCATGAAATTGTTCGGTTTCGAAGTGGACGGCGTCGATTACGAAGCCGACGTCAATCCGGACGTGGCGATCAACAATTTGGGATAAATTCCGTCCTTAGGCAATGTTGTAGGGTACGCAATGCGTACCCTACGCCTACATCAATCTAACCATGTCCATCCAAACCACGCTGCAAAAACTGCTGGATCGTCAAGACCTTAGCGCCGACGAAATGCGCGCCGCGATGCGGGCCATGATGAACGGCCAGCTGAGCGACGCGCAAATCGCCGGCTTTTTGATTGCCTTGCGCTGCAAGGGCGAAACCGTCGACGAAATCGCCGCCGCCGTCGGCGTGTTGCGCGAACTGGTGCATAAGGTGCCTATCGACGGCGAGCACGTCATCGACACCTGCGGCACCGGCGGCGACGGCGCCAACACCTTCAACATCTCCACCACCGCGGCTTTCGTCGTTGCCGCAGCGGGCGGCAAGGTCGCCAAGCATGGCAATCGCTCGGTATCCAGTTGCTGCGGCAGCGCCGATTTGCTGGAGGCCGCCGGCGTCAACCTGGATTTACCGGCCGAGCAAGTGGCGCAATGCGTCAACGACATCGGCGTCGGCTTTCTGTTCGCCGCCAAGCACCACAGCGCAGTGCGGCATACCGTCAGAGCCCGCAAGGAAATGGGTGTGCGCACCTTGTTCAATCTGATTGGCCCTCTATCCAATCCGGCCAACGCACCGCATCAATTGATCGGCGTGTTCGACAAACAATGGTTGGAACCGGTCGCAGCAGTGTTGAAACGCTTGGGCAGCCGCCATGTATTGGTCGTCCACGCCCGCGACGGCCTGGACGAAATCAGCATCGCCGCCCCGACCGACGTGGCTGAGTTGGTCGACGGCATCATTCATAGCTACACCGTGACTCCGGAGCAATTCGGTCTGCAGCGCGCCAGCCTGGATTCGTTGTCCATCGGCAGTGCCGCGGACAGCCTGGCCATCGTCAAAGCGGTGCTGAACAACCAACCGGGCCCGGCCCGCGACATCGTCGCGCTGAACGCCGGCGCCGCGATCTACGCCGCCGACTTGGCCGACTCGCTGGACGCCGGCATCCGCCGCGCGCATCAGGTTTTGGCGGATGGGAGTGCGTTGGCTAAGTTTGAGGCGTTGATAGAGTACCGTTGAGATTCCGGCCTTTCTTGCGCAAAGGATTTGACTACGGCTCCAGGTGACAATAGGCACACGTCGGCGTACACTCCGGCCATGAAACCGTTTCGCTGGAATCATCAGAAGAACGAACTGTTAAAGAAAGATCGCGGAATCTCTTTCGAAGAAATAGTGCTGGCTATCGAGGCCGACGGATTGCTCGACGAGTTGCGGCACCCAAACCAGGACAAGTATCCCAATCAATCCATCCTTGTGGTGGCACTTGATGTCTACGTATATTTGGTGCCATTTGTAGAGGAAGAGAATTACTTTTTCTTGAAAACGGTTATTCCAAGTAGAAAGGCAACCCGCGATTATTTACGCAGGAATAAATTCAATGAATAAACTCGACGAATTCGAACAAGAGATTTTGGATGCTTATGAGCAGGGCGAGTTGGTGTCAAATTCGCCGGCAAAAACCGATTTGTCTAAATTCAAGGCCGCGGCCAGCGCGACTTTTATCAAAGACAAGCGAGTCAACATTCGTTTGTCTTCACCCGATTTGATGGATATTCAGGCGCGTGCGCTGGAAGAAGGCATTCCCTATCAGACCTTGATTGCCAGCGTGCTACACAAGTATGTTTCCGGCCGATTAGTGGACAAACCTTCGAATTTGAATACACGCACCAACCGCCGCGGCGTCGATGAAACGGGAGCATGAAAGCAGGTGATTTTGATCGGAAATTTGACGATGTAGTTGATATTTCCGCTTGGTTGGATTTATCGAAGGCGAAGCGAGCAGAACGCGAACCCCTTTGCTCGCAGGAGCATGCCAGATTTATCGAGGCCTATAACCAGAGTTTGGAGCAGGATGGTTTGCCGCTGGGGTAATATCGGGGCTTTTGAGGGTGGTGTTTTTTATGTGTCGCTGTCGCGACCGGTTTGTTTATAAATCGGTTCGCGGACCGACAGCCGCGATACTTTCTTTTGTTTGGCCAAAAGAAAGTATCCAAAGAAAAAGCCACCCCATGCCGCTTGTACCCTGCGCTCCGCAGGCTTTGAACGGGGTTTTTCGAAAGGGCATCCCAGCCCTTGCGAAAAACGCGCGGCATCCCTGCCGCGCCCCTGCGGGCAAATCCGCTCAAAGCCTCCGGTGCTCGGCGCGGCAACAGGGGCATTAACCCCGTCTTGTTTATCAGATTTATCGCAAGAATTTTTAAACAGTGATTAAAGGGCTATTGTAGTATGCAGCCGATTCTACGAGGCGCATTGATCGCGACTGATGCGCTTCACTTCGTTCAGCACATCTAACAGTCCTAATTATCGTGTAGCCTATTGGTTTTAATGATCATTGAATGCGAAATGATCGATTAATCAGATGTTCATTAAGGCAATTAAACATCCCATAGTCATGAAGTTAAATAAAAATAGTGATATAAAAAAACTACAGTGGAGATTAATTGCTATTTTATATTTCGTATTCAGTATGGGAAGTTACCACAACATTTATGCATATACCAATACAGAGAATAGCTCTGAAGCAACAGCATCTAATGAGGCAGAAAAATACAAAGATTCGCAAAGTGGTTTAACTTGCAAAGAAGTAGGTGAGTATGCAAAGTGGGCCATGAATGTTTGGCAATATGATGCTCCGATGATAGATTTTCTAATGAGTAGAACTCCAAGCCAGAAAAAAGTTGCGCTGCTGGCTATAGAGTATTCTTCAACCTTTCCTAAGAATGTAGATAAATGGCACAAAAACCATTATGTCAATAAGGCAGAAGTTGATTTTTCTGTCTGGTGTAAAAGCGGTTTCTTGTGGGCATTACCAGAAAAATTAAAGTCTCGGTAAACTCCTACTGAAGCTAAGAAACCAGAGTGGCTGAGATTACACTGTCGCTAATCTTACCTGAGGCCCTGCAATGCCAAAAATGATAAAAAAGCCGATGAGAGCATACAAGTTTAGAACCTTGAACAATTTTGAAAATATCGCGGATATTTTTTGTAACAACAGATTTTATGCGGCCCATCATTTAGAACTTAACGATCCAATGGAGGGAATGATTAGATTTGAGGCTGACGTTCAACAAGAAGATATAAATCTAGTTAACCAATTCAATGAAAATATAAGAATATGCTCGTTTTCAAAATCATTTGATAATCTACTGCTTTGGGCTCATTACGCAGATGGTTTTAAAGGAATATGCATCGAATTAGAACTCAATAGTTCCATTGTTCCTCTGGCAGAAGTTAGCTATCTAGATAGTTTTGTTGTTGGCAATGACATACTAAAAATTAATAAGGATTTACAAATCGCAGCCCTTCTAGTTAAAAACAACGCTTGGCGATATGAAAAGGAAATCAGGGTTATCACAAAGCAGCAATTTGTTTGTGATCCTGGGGTTAATATAAAATCAGTTTTATTAGGTGTAAGAACACCTGACAGTATTAAGCAAATATTGCGTCAAACACTTCCTTCACAGATTGACGTTTGGGAAACAACTATTTGTGAAAAGAACAATAAAGTTAAAAAAACACAAACAATTACCTAGCAATTAGTCTGGATGAAGCGTAGCGGAATCCGGGATAATTGAAGCCCTCAAAACCTCGATTTCGTTTCACTCCATCGAGGCTACCTGATTTGCAGACCATACGATTTATAATTCCGGGATGGTTTTCTCCCCTATGCCGCGCCGAGCATCGGAGGGTTTGGGCGGAATAGCCTGTTAGCAGGTTGGTGAAAAACTCATTTTTACAACCAATCGAGCCTATATTTAGTGCCGCCAGGTTGGTTTTTATACTAAATAAAGGCCTCTTCCAGCTGAATTAGTGACCAGAATATGGTTTTTCACCAACCTGTTAGGGGCGACGCATGGATGCATCGCGTTGCATGAAGGGGCTGGGAAGCCCCTTCAGACAACCCCGTTCAAACCCTTCGGAGCGCAGGATCAAAGCAGCATCGGGGTGGCTTTTTCTTTGGATACTTTCTTTTGGCCAAGCAAAAGAAAGTATCTCGGCTGTCGGGCCGAGAACCGACATTAAAATAACAGTCGCGATAGCGACACAAAACCTAACTAGAGCAATGACAGATACACCAGACATCCTAAAAACCATCCTTGCCAAAAAAACCGAAGAAGTCGCCCGCCGCAAAAGTAACACGCCGATTTCGGTGTTGCAGGAAATCGCCGGTAGCGTGCAAGGGCCGCGCGGCTTTTACCAGGCCTTGCGCAACAAGGCGGATCAGCAAAAACCGGCGATCATCGCCGAGATCAAGAAAGCTTCGCCTAGCCAGGGCGTGATCCGCGAGGATTTCAAGCCGGTCGAAATTGCGGTCGATTACGCCTTCAACGGCGCCACTTGCTTGTCGGTGCTGACCGACAAGGAGTTTTTCCAAGGCTCGGAAGCCAATTTGCAGATGGTGCGGGAAAGATGCCCGCTGCCGGCGATCCGCAAGGATTTCATGATAGACCCCTACCAAATCCACGAATCGCGGGCGCTGGGCGCCGACTGCGTGCTGCTCATCGTGGCGGCACTGGACGACGCGATGCTGAAGGAACTGGCCGATACCGCCACCGGTTTGGGCATGGACGTGCTCGTGGAAGTGCACGATGCCGAGGAACTGGAGCGGGCGCTGCGGCTGAACACCCACATGATCGGCATCAATAACCGTAACCTGCGCACTTTCGAGGTTTCGCTGCAAACCACGCTGGACCTGAAAAACACCATCCCGGCCGACAAGCTGATTGTTACCGAAAGCGGTATCCACACGCCGGCCGACGTCAAATTGATGCAGGATAATGGCATCTTCACCTTCCTGGTCGGCGAAGCCTTCATGCGCGCGCCGTCGCCGGGCCAAAAAATGCGCGAACTGTTCTTTTAAGCGCATGCTCCGGGCCGAATCGGCCCGGTTTGTTCCGATTCCTTTCAATGGAACGCCGCATTTGCGATTTGATACTACGCGCCACCGCCGCGGCCGCGATTACCGAAACCGAACCGGTGCAGCGGTTGTGGAGCGGGTACGGCCACATCGTCCGCTGCCGTTTGCGCGGCGGCGACCGCGCCAGCGTAATCGTCAAACACGTGAAATTGCCCGCGCAGCGCAGTAGTTCGCGCCGAACAGATACCCTTTCCCACCAACGCAAACTGCGCTCCTACCAAGTCGAAACGGCCTGGTACGGCCAGTGGAGCCGGCGCTGCGGCGTGGAGTGCCGGGTTCCGCTCTGTCTGGGGGTCGAGTCGTTCGGCGAGGAGATTTTGATCGTGTTGGAAGATTTGGACGCTGCCGGATTTCCGCAACGGCGCTCCCGGGTGGGTGCCGGCGAAATCCGCGCTTGCCTGGACTGGCTGGCCAATTTCCACGCCACTTTTCTTGGCGCGCAACCGGACGGTTTATGGCAAATCGGCACCTATTGGCACTTAGCGACCCGGCCCGACGAATTGCGCGCTCTGTCCGATTCCGCGTTAAAACGCGCGGCCGCAGCGATCGACCGCAAACTTAATTCCGGCAATTACCGGACTTTGGTCCACGGCGACGCCAAATTGGCCAATTTTTGTTTTTCCGCCGACGGCCGGCAAGTTGCTGCGGTCGATTTTCAATACGTCGGCGGCGGTTGCGGCATCAAAGATGTGGCCTACTTTATCGATAGCTGTTTGGACGGCAACGCCGCCCAGAGCCGGGAAACCGAGTTACTGGATTTCTATTTTCAGGCTTTGCGCCACGCCCTTCGCGCCAAAGGCAGCGAGGCCGATGCGCATGATCTGGAGCGCGAATGGCGGGCGCTGTATCCGCTAGCCTGGACCGACTTCCATCGTTTTCTAAAGGGCTGGAGCTCTCAGTATTGGCCGCCGGACAGTTATAGCGAACGGCTGGCGCGGCAAGTGATTGCGGAATTGGCGGATTGCCCGGATCAATGACGATGCGCTTATCTGCAAACGACTTGAACTTGCTCTGCCAATGCGCGATTGCCGCCGCTTACCAAGCCGGACATATCATTGAAAGTCACGCCGGCCGGCCGGTTGCGGTCGGTAATAAAACCGGCGGCGCCAGCCTGGCCGCTCAGGTGGTGACCGAAGTGGACCACCTCAGCCAGCAGGCGATTTTGCAGGCCTTGCAACCGGCCTGCGACATGTTCGACTTGGCGGTGTTGTCGGAAGAGCAGGCCGACGACGGCAGTCGGCTGCGCAAAGACTATTTTTGGTGTATCGATCCGCTGGACGGCACCTTGCCGTTCATCGAAGGGGTGGCGGGCTATTCGGTGTCGATCGCGCTGGTGGACCGCGCCGGCAGCGCAATAATCGGCGTGGTCTACGATCCGCTGGCGCGCAACTTGTATAGCGCTGTGCAAAACGGCGGCGCCTGGCGCGACGGACAACGGTTAGCGCTGCCGATAACGGCATCGCGCGGCAACATCCTGAAATTTATCACCGATAAGAGTTTCGCCGCCGATCCGCTCTACCAAGCGGCTGAGGCCGGACTGGAGCGGCTGGCACTTGGTTTGGGTTATGCCGGTGCGGCACTGGTATTGCAGGGCGGCGCGGCAATGAACGCCTGCCAAGTGTTGGTCGATGCGCCGGCCTGTTACTTTAAATTCCCTAAACCGCAGGCCGGCGGCGGTAGCGTTTGGGATTATGCGGCCACGGCGTGTTTGTTCCGCGAGGCCGGTGCCATTGCCTGCGATATGTTCGGCAACGATTTGGAATTGAATCCCCAAGGGTCCTTGTTCATGAACCGTTGCGGCGTGTTGTACTGTGCGGATCGCGAGTTGGCGCCAGCTCTGGTCGAGCTGTACCGGCAACTGCAGAACTCTTGTTAAACTGCTCTGTAAACACCGTTTTTAGCTATGCCATTGGGTGCCGAGGCATTGGATTATCCCGCACGGAGCAGCGGCGATGAATGGCGGCCTGGCTAACAAATCCGCCGGGCGGGCCGGCGCGGCGGGCTGATTATGCACCTTCAGGCAATTGTAATATTACCGACAATCGGCGGCCGTTTTTGGCTTTACAGTCGCTTCTGTGTGATAGACTGCTATAATCGAAACGACTTACTTTTGGATTTTAACCTTCGGAATCAATCACTATCCGTAAGATGTTAAACAGGAGATTATGGATGCTGAGACATAACTTAGAGAATGATGGCAACAAGCAGGGCGAAGTGGAGCTGTCGCGACGCAGCTTTTTCGGGCGCTTGGCGGTGGGCGCCGTTTTATCTATCGCAATGCCCGGCGTGGTTCATGCTGCCAAAAGTGCGGCGGTTAAAGCCGACAAGAACCATAGAACCGGAAAAGCGGCAAAAAGTGCGGCACGCCTGCCCAAGCACGAAGCGATTCAAGCCGCTAAAGCCGCGCGGCACGGCGATAAAGCGGTAACTGCGCATAACGGCCATAAATCGGCGCTAACCCAGCACGGCCGGATACAACTGGCGCACGCTGAGCGCCATACGCAATCCCAAGCCAGAGTCCGCGACGTTTACCATGGCAAGAAGCACGGCTTCACTACCGCCCAAGTCAGCCACGGCCATGACAGCGGCGGTAGAGTCCATTCGGTGATCCGTCCCGGCCAACGCGAACCGATCATCACGCTGGACCAGCAACCGATGTTCGTGGCCGACCGCGGCAGGATGACCTCGCACCGGGCGCTGGCATTTCAAAATCCGCACACCGGCGACAAGTTGAATCTGACTTATTTCGAGAAAGGCCGCTATCTGACCGATGCGCTGGAGGAAATCAGTTTCTTGCTGCGCGATTACCGTACCGACGACGTGCATCCGATCGACCCCGAGTTGCTCGACCAATTACACGACTTGAAGCAAATGTTGGGCTTGCAACAACCGTTCGGCGTGATCTGCGGCTACCGTTCGCCGTTGACCAACGCCAAACTGCACGCCGAACATACCGGCGTCGCCAATAACAGCTTTCATATGCACGGCCGCGCGGTCGACATCCGGATCGAGCGCTTCGATTTGCGCCGGATCCACAACGCGGCGGTAGCGATGCATCGCGGTGGCGTCGGTTATTATCCGGAGTCCAATTTCATCCATCTGGATACCGGGACGTTCCGTACCTGGACTTTCTAGCTCGTTCGCGCTCAGCCGCATAAAAAAGCGCCGTTTCCGGCGCTTTTTTATGCCCGCACCGTTCCGGTCGCTACTGGCTGGCTGTCGCTCCTGCCATTTTGCCGCTTGCCGCCAACTGGTTGCTGCCGGCGCTGGGCGCCTGCAATTTGTTCAAGGCTTTCTGCAGCAGCTCGTCCTGGCCGTAAATGTCCGGATAAACGTGCAGTTGATTGGTGTGGTCGACAAAGGTGGTCGCGTAATAAAACAGCACCGGCACCGACCGTTTCAACGTGACGTGGCGGGTTTTCGGTGCCGACATGGCTTGTTCTATCGTGTCCTTGTCCCAGCCTTGTTGGTCGCCCAACACGAACTCGGCCAGACGCTTGGGCTCTGACACTCTGACGCAGCCGTGGCTCAGATCACGCCGCGGCCGGTTGAACGCCGCCCGGCTGGGGGTATCGTGCAAATACACGTCGGCGGTATTCGGAAACACGAATTTGACCCGGCCCAACGGGTTCTTTTTGCCGGGGCGCTGGCGAGCCCGCATATAACTGCCGCCGCCTTTCTCTTCGCTGTTTTGGTGTTTGACCAGCTCTATTTCCTGGCTGGCCAGATAACCTTGGTTATTGGCCGCTTTCGGCAGGATTTCCTTTTCGAAAATATTTTTCGGAATATTCCAGTAGGGCATGAATTCCAGATATTTCATTTCCTCCCACAGCACCGGCGTTTGCTTGTCCGGCGATTTGCCGACGATGACCTTCATATTGATCGGATTGGCGTCATCGGGCGAATTGAAGGCCCATAATTCGAAAGCCGGGATATTCACTAAAATCATCGGGCCGTCGCTCGGATCGGGAATCCAGCGCGAGCGCTCCATCGCCAATTCCAACTGCGCCAGTTTTTCCTGCGGTGGCCGGTTGAATAAGGCGGCAGTGGCGCTGCCGATCACGCCGTCGGCTTTCAGACCCTGCTGTTGCTGGACTTTTTTCACGGCTTCGGCCAGGTCGGAATCGTAAATCTTGCTGTCGGGATTAGCGTTATCGGCAATCGCCCCCATTGCCAGCAGGTTTTGCCGTAGGTAAACGATGTGCGGATGCTTGTCGCCGGGTCGCAGTTGTTTGCCGGGCTTGAATTCGTGCATCGCGGGCTGGCCGGCCAAAGGCTGCAGGCGGTTCCAAATCTGCTTCAACTGCTGGTATTGCCTGGCTTTGGGCTCGAACACGGTTACCAGCTCGCCCAGCGTCTGCGCTTCCAAATGCTGTTTCAACAAGCCGGCGATATCCAGTGCAGGTTTGGGCGCGATATGTACCGGGTATTCGACGTCGCGCGGATCGACCCTGCCTTGGCGCAAGTCGTGCAGAAAACGCACCAGCGATACGGTCAGGGCCACGTCGTAGCTGGCTGCCGTCGCATTATCGGGCAGCGGAGCGGCGACCCATTGTTTCAAGCGCTCGACATCGTAAGCGGCAGGAATCAATGCATTGCCTGGCGCGTTGTCCAATATGCCGAATAAATCGGTCAGGTTTTTTTCGGAACGGTTGGCGTTAAGCCAAATCGGTTGAAAATTGCTGGCTTGGTAAATTTGCACGACATAGTCGCTGATTCGGCTGAAATCGGGCCGAGCCAGCAGGGGATGTTGCCGGCTGAGCAACAGGTTACCGATAGGATTGTCGGCCGGAATGAAACTGGCGGCGGGGGTGGCCTCTATTGCCGCCGGCAGCGGTGCCGCGACCTCGGGCAGCGCGGCAGGCATGTCCGCCGCCAATACCGGCTCCAGGCCCGCGTAAGAGATGCAGGCCGCCAACGCAAAGCAGGCGCGGCTTGGACGCGAATCTTTCAAGGCATTCGGTAGGTTTATCATGATTAGGCGGATTGTGTTCCTGAATGAAGGCTGCCGCAGGCGGAAGCGTACCCATTTCCGGTCAAAGTATATTGCAAACGGCTAATATTGCTTTTTTTCGGAGACGGTTGAATTTTAAACCAGTTGCCGGCAGAAGCCAGGCGAAATCGGCATTTCGCCAATAAAAACCGCTATTGCCGATTGCTTCGCAGCCCGACTAAGCCAATTCAGCTAGATAATCCGCCAAAGCGGCTGCGACCAACTGCCGATGATGGCGGCTTAAGACGCTGTCGCTTGGCACGGGGCCGTAGTTTTGCTCTATCAGGTGGCGGGCATTTGCCAGAAAATGGCGTTTCAGTACCGAGTCTTCCGGGATGGCCGCGCTTGTGCCGGTTGCTTCGGTCGCTTGTGCGACCGCTTCCGGCTGCATGGCGGTTAAGGCGGCAGCGTGCGTCGTTGGGTGCAGGCTCGCCGCCTGGATTTGCCGGTAATGGCGCAGCAATACCGAGTCGGTCGGGTAAGGCTGTGCTAGCGCGGCGCGTTCGGCGGCGCGTTGCGCCCAATAATGCCGATTCAATACCGAATCCTGCGGTGCTTGCGAAATTTCAGTGACCGCGGAAATAGCGGCGTCTCGCTCCATCGCTTGCGGTTCTGCCGCGGCCGCAGTTTCCGTCTCGACGAGTTGCGGTTCCTGAGCCGCGTCCGTCAGGTCGGCGATTGGTTCGGGTTCGACCACGGCCGGTTCGGATGGCGCAAATGCCGGAGTTTGCGGGGTTTGCAGGCCTTGCCCGGCCTGCTCGCCGACCAATCTCTTTACGAACATCGAGCCGCGGCTGGAAAAAATTTCCCGGTCGGTGACGACTTCCGGCGCAGTCAAATAAGCTTTCGCCCCGTACAAGGCCGCCGCCACCAAAACCAAATCGAACAAAGTTTCCACGCATTTCCCCCCTATGTAATTACTATTTGCTGCGCACCGCCCCGGCGTCTGCGTTTTCCGGGCCGGAGTCAATTAAAATGCCATTGACCAAGAATGGCTATCATTACATAAAGTTAGCAAAAATTTGATTAGTAATTTCTAGTAAGGTTTTTTCGATGGCGGCGGGCTGGCAATTTTGGATCGACAGAGGCGGTACCTTTACCGATATCGTAGCCTTGGACCCGGACGGCAAGGTGGCGGTGCGCAAGTTGCTGTCGGAAAATCCGGAACAGTATCCGGACGCCGCGTTGCACGGCATAGGCCGGATTCTGCAGGAATTCGGCGCTGGCGGGAAGGTCGGGATAGCCGCCGTCAAAATGGGCACCACGGTCGGTACCAATGCCTTGCTGGAACGCAAGGGCGCGCCGGTCGCTTTGGTTACCAATCGCGGCTTGCGCGATTGCCTGTATATCGGCTACCAAAACCGGCCGGATATTTTTGCATTGCAGATCCGCCGGCCGGAACCGCTGTACCGGGCGGTGGCCGAAATCGATGTCCGCGTCGGCGCGGACGGCCGGGTAGTGCAAGCGCTGGACCCGGATCAGGCGAACGCCGAATTACGGCGGATTTACGACCTGGGTATCCGCAATCTGGCGATTGTGTTGATGCATGCCTGGCGCTACCCGCAACACGAATTGGCGTTGGCGGAACTGGCGGCCGGGATCGGCTTCGAGCATATTTCGCTGTCGCATCGCGCCAGTCCGCTGCCTAAATTCGTCGCCCGCGGCGATACCGCGGTGGTCGACGCCTACCTGTCGCCGGTGCTGCACCGTTACGTCGCGCAAGTCGAAAACGGCTTGCCGGCCGGCGCATCGCGCCCGGGCCTGTGGTTCATGCAATCGAACGGCGGATTGGTGCGGGCCGCTGTCTTTCACGGCAAGGACAGCATATTGTCGGGTCCGGCCGGCGGCATGGTCGGCGCGGTTGCCGCGGCCAAACGTGCCGGTTTGGCCAAGATCATCGCTTTCGATATGGGCGGTACCTCTACCGATGTTGCCCACTACGCCGGCGAACTGGAGCGCAGCGTCGATAACGAAATCGCCGGCGTCCGCATCCGCTCGCCGATGGTGGCGATTCATACCGTCGCCGCCGGCGGCGGCTCTATTTTGCATTTCGACGGTTTGCGCTGCCGGGTCGGGCCGGACTCGGCCGGGGCCAATCCCGGTCCGGCCTGTTACCGGCGCGGCGGGCCGTTGACGGTGACCGACGCCAATCTGCTGCTCGGCAAATTGCCGGATTTTCCGGCGGTGTTCGGCCCTAACGGCGACTTGCCGCCGGACCGAGTCCGGGTAGAGGTCTTGTTTGCGGAGCTGGCGGAGCGGATATCGGCGGGCGGCGAATCCCGCAGCCCGGAACAAGTCGCCGAGGGTTTTTTGGAAATTGCCATCGAGCATATGGCCGAGGCCATCAAAAAAATTTCGGTGCAAAAGGGCTACCCGCTCGCCGACTACGCCTTGTGCTGTTACGGTGCGGCCGGCGCGCAACACGCCTGCCTGTTGGCCGAACGGCTGGGCATGCGCAGGATATTGCTGCACCCGTTGGCCGGTGTGCTGTCGGCATACGGCATCGGCTTGGCGGATTTTCGGGTACTGAAGCAAGCTGCCGTGGAACGCTTATGGCAGGAAACCGATGCAGACGAGTTACACCGCCGCTTCGCGGAGTTGGAACAAGCCGCCCGCCGCGAACTAGCCGAGCAAGGCCTGGATCGGTTGCCTATCTCCAGCCGCTGGAGTCTGGCCTTGCGTTACCAAGGCAGCGATACTGCGTTGACGCTAGCCTACGCCGATCCGGCCGCGCTGCCGGAACGTTTCGCCAGTGCCTATCGCCGCCAATTCGGTTTCTGTTACCAGCGTCCGGTGGTGATTGCCAGCTTGCAGGTCGAAAGCGTCGCTTGCGATGCGCAGCCCCCCGATATGGCGCCAGCCGCCTCAGGTTGCCGTAGCGGCCAGCCGCAACGCCGGACGCGTCTGTTCAGCCGCGGCCGCTGGCTCGATGCGCCGGTATACCGCCGGCAACAACTGGGCGTCGGCCAAATTGTGTCCGGTCCGGCCGTCGTGCTGGAGCCGACTTCGACAATCGTGGTCGAACCCGGCTGGCAGGCCCGTTTGCAAAGCAACGGCGATCTGCTGCTGACCGGAAACGCTAGCGAATTTACCCCTACTGCGTTAGCCGCCGGCCCCGATCCGGTGTTGCTGGAGATTTTCAACAAGCGTTTCATGTCGGTGGCCGAGCAGATGGGTTTCGTGCTGCAAAACACCGCGCATTCGGTCAATATCAAGGAGCGGCTGGATTTTTCCTGCGCAGTGTTCGATGCCGGCGGCAACCTGATCGCCAATGCTCCGCACATCCCGGTGCATCTGGGCTCGATGGGCGAGAGCGTCAAGGCTTTGTTAGTTAACCAGCGAGACAGTCTGCAGCCCGGCGATGCTTATTTGCTGAACTCTCCTTACGCCGGCGGTACTCATCTGCCGGATATCACCGTGGTGACGCCGGTATTCGGCGCCGAGCGGCAGTTGCTGTTTTTCGTCGCCTCGCGCGGCCACCATGCCGACGTCGGCGGCATTTCGCCCGGATCGATGCCGGCCGGCAGTCGCCATATCGACGACGAAGGCGTGATTAGTGCCGGCTTGAAAATCCTCTGCGCCGGCCGGTTTCGAGAAGCCGAGATACTGAAATGGCTGGCCGGCAACCGCCATCCGGCGCGCAACCCGCAGCAAAATCTGGCCGATCTGCAGGCACAAATCGCTGCCAATCAAAAAGGCGGACAAGAATTATTGGCCATGGTTGCCGATTATTCGTTATCGGTGGTAACGGCTTATATGCAGCACGTGCAGGACCACGCCGAGGCCTGTGTGCGCCGCTTATTGCAAACGCTGGCCGGCGGCAGCTTTGTTTACCCATTGGACCAAGGCGCCAGCATTGCCGTCACTGTCGCCGTTGACCGGGACTCGGGAGGTGCGCGCATCGATTTTTCCGGCACGTCGCCGCAATTGGCGGACAATTTCAATGCGCCGGCGGCGGTGTGCAAGGCCGCCGTGCTGTACGTGATTAGGACGCTGGTGCAAGACGACATTCCGTTGAACGCCGGCTGCCTGAAGCCGCTGGAGATCGTGATTCCGGCAGGCTGTTTGTTGAATCCGCACTATCCGGCCGCCGTGGTGGCCGGCAACGTCGAAACCTCGCAATACGTCGTCGATGCCTTATACGGCGCATTGGGGATCATGGCTGCGTCCCAGGGGACGATGAACAACCTGACCTTCGGCGACCGCGATTACCAATATTACGAAACCATTTGCGGCGGCGCCGGAGCTGGAGACGGTTTTGCCGGCAGCAGCGGCGTGCATACTCACATGACCAACTCGCGCATTACCGATCCGGAGATTCTGGAACAACGCTTTCCGGTGCTGTTACGCGAATTTTCGTTGCGCCAAGGTAGCGGCGGTGGCGGGCGTTACCGCGGCGGCGACGGCGTGGTGCGCCGCATCGAATTTTGCCGGCCGATGTCGGCGGGTATTTTATCCAGCCATCGACGCCAGCCGCCGTTCGGCATGCACGGCGGCGCGCCCGCTGCGCCCGGCGTCAATCGGTTGCTCAAGGCCGGCGGCGAGATTGTAGAGTTAGCCGGCTGCGCCGAAATTCAAGTCGCCGCCGGCGACTGCATCGTGATCGAAACGCCGGGCGGCGGCGGTTTCGGCGCCGACGGCTAGAAATCGCCGAGACCTTGCAGATTCGGTTTTGCCCGGTAGCTTAACCCCGAGAACCTTGCTATCCAACGCTCACGCCAATCCGATCATGACGACAACTGCCGAATTCACGCTGATTTACGATAGCCACTGTCCGATTTGCCGCCGCGAGGTGGCTTGGCTGCAATCCAGGAATGCCGCCGGCTGCATCGCGTTTCAGGATATCCATGCCGACGGCTTCGTGCCGGAACGTTTGGGCGTTACCGAGGCGGAGCTGATGGCGGAAATTCACGGGGTGCGGGCCGATGGCTCGTTGGTAAAGGGTATAGACGCGTTTTACGCGACGTATCTCTTGGTCGGATTGGGTTGGCTGGCCGCGCCTTTGCGCTGGCGTTTGACCCGGCCCCTGTTTGCCAGGCTCTATGCCGTTTTTGCCCGCTACCGTTTGCCGCTGGGCGCCTTGTTGGCGCGAAAGCGCTGTCAAACCGATTGCCGGGTTTGAGCACGCCGCCCGGCGTTAACGGATCAAGTCGTCACTCGTCGTAAAGTTCGTTCCGCGCCCGGCGGCTGACTTGGTAGACGTTGCGGGCATCGAATACGTTGGCATAGGGTTGAACTTGATTGGAATGTTTGACGTGGCAACGGCGGTCGCCCTTGCGTTGCTCCAGAATTTCGACCGTGACGAGCTGCTGGCCGGCGCGGCGGTCGTTTTTGCCGGATCGAATGAAGTATTCGCGAACTTCGACGACTTTGTTGTTAAAGCGCTTGCCGTGCAGTTTTTTGATGGCCTGGCGCCCGGCTTTGTCGTCGTCGATGAAGACTCTGCCGTGAAACGCCAGCCCATTGGTTTTCGGGTTTTTCAGGCAAAAAATATCGGTCTTCAAAATATGGCCGATTTTGAACGGCAGCCAAAAGCAAAAGCGCAATGCCGGTGCGACGAAATCGGCCAATTCGTCTTCCTGGGAAGCGGAAGGAATATTTTTTACGATCAGTATCATAAGTGCATACCGCGATAATTCGCGCCCAACGCGTTGCCGCTCGCAGAAAAACCCGTCTCGAGCTTAGCCGTTGCAGGGCTGTTGTCCGTTAGTTAGCGTCAATCCCGAGGATTACTTTAACCCTACATATGACTTCCGGCCAGTGGAAAAAATCCCTAGGTTTGGTAGCGGAATTCGGCAACGGAAAGTGGGAAGTTTTGCGCTCCCGATTAGCGAAAAATCGGCATCGGCTTTGTATGGTCGGGCGATACCGAGAGTTGGCCCGGAAACGGCAGGCCGGCCGGCGGCATAGGCTAAACGGCCTGCCGCCTAACGGTATATCGCTTTCGGGTCTTTTAATACCGCTTCGCTGACCTGCCAATCGCCGTCTTTAAAGCTGCGGAAGAAACAGCTTTCCCGGCCGGTATGGCAGGCGATACCGCCTTCCTGCTCGATTTTCAATAGAATCACGTCGCCGTCGCAGTCCAATTGCAAATCGATAATTTTTTGGCGGTGGCCGGACTCCTCGCCTTTGCGCCACAAGCGTTGCCGGGAGCGCGACCAATAGACGGCGTAGCCTTCGGCGACGGTCAAGGCCAGCGATTCGCGGTTCATCCAGGCAAACATCAATACTCGGCCGCTGCTGTGGTCCTGGGCGATGGCCGGCACCAAGCCGTCCGCGGTCCACTCGATTTGATCCAGCCAGGCGGCGTTCATAAGCGCACCTCGATCCCGCGCGACTGCATGTGGCGTTTGGCCTGTTCTATCGTATATTCGCCGAAATGGAAAATACTGGCTGCCAACACCGCATCGGCCTTGCCTTCGAGAATGCCGTCCGCCAAATGGTCCAGGTTGCCGACGCCGCCGGAGGCGATGACCGGAATGCTGACGGCTTCGCTGATCGCACGGGTCAAGGCCAAGTCGAAACCGGATTTGGTGCCGTCGCGGTCCATGCTGGTCAACAGAATTTCGCCGGCACCGTATTCTTTCATGCGCACCGCCCAGGTCACGGCATCGATGCCGGTCGGTTTGCGGCCACCGTGGGTAAAAATTTCCCAGCGTTCCGCCTCGCCGTCCTGGCTGACTTTTTTGGCGTCGATCGCGACGACGATGCACTGCGAACCGAACTTGTCCGACGCTTCCTTGACGAATTCGGGCCGGAATACTGCGGCACTGTTGATGCCGACTTTATCGGCGCCGGCGTTCAGCATGCGGCGGATATCGTCGGCGGTACGGATGCCGCCGCCGACCGTCAACGGGATGAACACCTCGCCGGCGACTTGCTCGACGACATGCACCATCGTCGCCCGGTCGTCGTGGGTGGCGGTAATGTCGAGAAACGTGATCTCGTCGGCGCCTTCGCGGTCGTAGCGGCGGGCGATTTCCACCGGATCGCCGGCGTCGCGGATATCGACGAATTTGACGCCTTTGACGACGCGGCCGTTATCGACGTCCAGGCAGGGAATGATGCGTTTGGCTAGGCTCATGGCGGGGTGCGGCTCAATCCTCGCCGCCGAAGGACGCGGCCAGTTTCGCGCCTTCGGCGAAATCGAGCGTACCTTCGTAAATGGCGCGGCCGGTGATCGCGCCCATGATGCCTTCGTGGGCCACGGCGCCCAACGCGCGGATGTCGTCCAGATTGGTGATGCCGCCGGAGGCAATGACCGGGATGTGCACCGAGCTGGCCAACTTGGCGGTGGCCTCGACATTAACGCCCTGCATCATGCCGTCGCGAGAAATATCGGTATAGATAATGGCGGCGACGCCGTTGGATTCGAATTTTTGCGCCATATCGATCACATCGTGGCGCGACAATTTGGACCAGCCGTCGATGGCAACTTTGCCGTCGCGGGCGTCGAGGCCGATGATGATGTGGCCGGGAAATTCGATCGAAACGTCGCGGACGAAATGCGGCTCGCTGACCGCTTTGGTGCCGATGATGACATATTGCACGCCGGCTTCCAGATAGGCCTGGATGGTGTCTTCGTCGCGAATGCCGCCGCCGATTTGGACCGGCACTTGTGGATAGGCTTCGACGATGGCGTGGATCACGTCGGCGTTTTTCGGCTTGCCGGCAAAGGCGCCGTCCAAATCGACCAGATGCAAACGCTTCGCCCCCGCTTCAACCCAGCGCCCCGCCACCGCTACCGGATCGTCGGAGAACACGGTGTCGTCTTCCATACGACCCTGGCGCAAGCGGACACATTTTCCTTCCTTCAAGTCAATTGCGGGTATCAGCAACATATCTAAATCTCGACAGTTTAATCACTATTTCAAAGGGTTAGTAAAGCCAGCGTTGGGATGCCGGCGGTTACACCGTCCCGTCCCAGGCTAGGAAGTTTTGCAACAACTGCAAGCCGACCGTCTGGCTTTTTTCAGGATGAAATTGCACGGCAAACAGATTGCCATCGGCCAGTGCACAGGTGAAGGTTTGCGGATAATCCGCGGTGGCGGCGGTATGGCGCGCGTCGTCCGGCACCGCGTAATAGCTGTGCACGAAATAGAATCGGCTGCGGTCCGGGATGTTTTTCCAAAGCGGGTGCGGCTTTTGCTCGACTCGATTCCAGCCCATGTGTGGAATTTTCAGTACGTTGCCGTTATCGTCGCGCAGATCGTCGGCAAAACGCCGGACATGGCCGGGCAATAGGCCGAGACAGGCGACGCCGCCGTTTTCCTCGCTGTCGGTTAACAAGGCTTGCATGCCCAGGCAGACGCCCAACAACGGCTTATCGGCGGCCACTTCGCGAATGACCTCGGCCAAGCCGCTGCCGTGCAAAGCGCTCATGCAATCGCGGATCGCGCCGACGCCGGGAAACACTACCCGGTCTGCGCGGCGGATGGCTTCCGGATCGGAGCTGACCAGTACTTGGCTGCCGCTATCGGCATGTTGAAGCGCTTTGGCAATGGAATGCAGATTACCCATTCCGTAATCGATGACGGCAACTGATGGCATAACAGTTAGAGTTTTCGGGTCAAGGGTTCGCAGCGGCTAAGAAGCGGTTTACAGAGTGCCTTTGGTGGACGGCATGATGCCGGCCATGCGCGGGTCGGGGCTGATCGCCATCCGTACCGCCCGGCCGAATGCCTTGAAAACGGTTTCGGCAATGTGGTGGGCGTTGCCGCCTTTCAGATTGTCGATATGCAAGGTCACGCCGGCATGGTTGGCGAAACCCTGGAAAAATTCCTTGAACAGGTCGACGTCGAAATTGCCGATCAGCGCGCGTTTGAATTCGACATCGTAAAACAAGCCGGGACGGCCGGAAAAATCTACGACCACTCGCGACAACGATTCGTCGAGCGGGCAGTAAGCGTGGCCGTAGCGGTAGATACCTTTCTTATCGCCGAGGGCTTTGGCAACCGCCTGGCCCAAGGTGATGCCGATATCCTCGACGCTGTGGTGGGCGTCGATATGCAAATCGCCGTGCGAGACGATTTCCATGTCGATCAGACCGTGTCGGGCCACCTGGTCCAGCATGTGGTCCAAAAACGGCAGCCCGGTAGTGAACGCGGCTGAGCCGGTGCCGTCGAGATTGACCGATATCTTGATCTGGGTTTCGAGGGTGTTGCGTTCAACCTGAGCGGTGCGTGGGTTCATGCTAATGCGGGTAACTGGGTCCGGCGCTAGTTTACGTGATTGTTACGGCTACGCCAAACTCTTGCTGGCGATCTCGTAGACATCTTTAGACAAATGGTCGGTGGCGACGATACGCTGTAATTCCTGTTTCATCAAGCTTTGCCGGTTGGCATCGTAACGCCGCCATTGCGCCAGTCCGCTAACCATGCGCGAGGCAATTTGCGGATTCAGCGCGTTTAGTTCGATCACGCGGTCGGCCAAAAACCGGTAGCCTTCGCCGTTGGCGGCGTGGAAATGTAACGGGTTGGACTGGCTGAAGGCGCCGACCAGGGCTCGGACCCGATTCGGCGTTTTCATGTCGAAAGCCGGATGCCGCAGCAGGTTCTGCACCTTGGCAAAGGTGTTCGGCATGCTGCTGGTCGCCTGCAATGTGAACCATTTGTCGATGACCAGGGCTTCCTGCTGCCACTGCCGGTAAAAACTGTCCAGGCAATCGTCTTGGTCGGGATGGCGGCTGTTGACAATCGCAGCCAATGCTGAAATTTGGTCGGTCATATTGCGGGCGGCGCGGAACTGCTGCTCGGCCAGACGGTGGCTGTCGGGCGTTTCCAGTTTGCTCAAGTAGCTCAGGCAGGTGTTTTTCAGGCGGCGGCGGCCGACCGCACCGGCATCGAAGCAGCCGGATTCGTCGCGGTGGTATTGCCGGTAAAGTTCCAGAAACTGCTCCGCCAAATTCTCGGTCAGCGTTTTTTTGACGAACTCGCGGGCCTGGTGCACGGCTTCGACGTCGATAACCGGCATCTGGCCCGACAAGTAACTTTCCTCGGGCAACGCCAGCAGCAAGGCTTGGTAAGACAAGTCGCCTCCGGCATCGGCCAGCACTCTGCGGTAGGCATCGACGACGACAGGTTCCAGTTGCAAAGGCCGGCCCAGTTCGATGCTGTCGATCAATTGGAAAATGGCCTGGGTCGCCAATTGCTGGCCGGCCTCCCAGCGGTTGAAGGTGTCGCTGTCGTGGCTGAGCAGGAAGGCCAGCTCGTCCAGGCTGCGCGGCATTTGCAATGTCACCGGCGCGGAAAAGCCGCGCAGCAACGAAACCACCGGCTTGCCGGCCAGATTGCCGAAGCTGAAGCTTTGTTCGGCCTCGGTCAGGTCAAGCGTGACTTCGGAATGCCGTTGGCCGGCGAACTCGAAAGTGGCCGGCGAGCCGTCCGTATTCAGCAAGCCCAGTTTTACCGGGATATGTAACGGTTGTTTGACCGGTTGGTTCGGCGTCGGCGGACAGCTTTGGCGCAGCGTCAGTTGCAAGCGGCCGTTGGTTGCATCGTAGTCTTGTTCGACCGTCACTACCGGCGTACCGGCCTGCGAGTACCAGCGGCGGAATTGGCCAAGTTCGACGCCGTTGGCATCTTCCAGCGCCTTGACGAAATCTTCGCAGGTGACGGCCTGGCCGTCGTGGCGTTGAAAATACAAGTCGCAGCCCTTACGAAAACCTGCCGCGCCGAGCAGAGTATGCAGCATGCGCACCACTTCCGCGCCTTTTTCGTAGACGGTCAGCGTGTAAAAGTTGTTGATCTCGATATAGGCTTCCGGCCGCACCGGATGCGCCAAAGGTCCGGCATCCTCGGCGAATTGCCGGGTACGCAAGGCATTGACGTCTTCGATGCGTTTCACGGCCGGCGAGGTCATGTCGCCGCTGAATTGCTGGTCGCGAAATACGGTAAAGCCTTCTTTCAGGCTTAACTGGAACCAATCGCGGCAGGTCACCCGGTTACCGGACCAGTTATGGAAATATTCGTGGCCGATCACGCCTTCGATATGTTCGTAATCGCTGTCGGTCGCGGTATCCGGCCGGGCCAGCACGAACTTGGTGTTGAATACGTTCAAACCCTTGTTTTCCATCGCGCCCATGTTGAAATGGTCGACGGCGACGATCATGTACAAGTCCAAGTCGTATTCCAGGCCGTAGGTCTGCTCGTCCCAACGCATCGCGTTTTTCAGCGATTGTATGGCGTGGCGGCATTTATCGACGTTGTGCTGTTCGACGAAAATCTGCAAGTCGATGCGCCGGCCGCTCATCGTCACGAACTGGTCGGCGACGCACGCCAACTGCCCGGCGACCAAGGCGAACAGATAGCACGGTTTGGCGAACGGATCTTCCCAACTGACCCAATGCCGATTGTTCTCCAACTCGCCGCTGCCGGTTTTGTTGCCGTTGGACAGCAATACCGGGTATTTGGTCTTGTCGGCCACCAGCGTGGTTTTGAAGCGGCTCATTACGTCCGGCCGGTCCAAAAACCAGGTAATTTTGCGAAAACCCTGGGCCTCGCACTGGGTGCAGAGCATGCTGCTGGACAGGTACAAGCCTTCCAGAGCGGTGTTGGCTTGCGGGTCGATCAGGTTTTCGATCAGGATTTCGAAAGGCCTGTCCTGCGGCGCTTCGTGCACGATCAGCGCTTCGTCGCCGACCACAAATTCGTTCTCCTGCAGCGGCCGGCCGTCGATGGCGATACTGAGCAATTGCAATTCCTCGCCCCACAATTTCAGAGCGACACTGTCGGCCGAGCTGTGCGGATTGCGCCTGACGTTCATTCTGGCTTGCACCCGGGTGCGCCGCTCGTCCAATTCGAAATGCAATTCGATTTGGTCGATCAGGTACTCCGGCGGCGTGTAATCTTTCAGGTAGACGGTTTGCGGGCTGGCATCGCGCATTGCTTATCGCTCTTCAGTTTTGACGGGTTGCGGTTTATAGGAAATCAACCAATAGGTTAGGCCCAGAGACACGATCACCGCCGCAATCGCGACGATGTAAGCCGGGTCCAGGTCCTTGAAATCCAACATGATCACTTTTCGGGCTACGGCCATTAGCGCCGTGGCGATGACCATTTTAATCGGCAGCGTATCGTGTTTGATGTACAGCGTGATGTTGATGAAAATCTCGATCGCGATCAGTACGGCCATGAACGAACCGAAAATCAGCAGTATGTCCGAGACCGTCAACATCATAAACGGTTCCGCGACCAAGCGTTGATAGATCACGTACACCACGTCGGCCACGCCCCACAATATGACTAATACCATCAGCACCGCCAGGATGCGGACGGCGAAATGGATCACCGCATGCAATACTTTCAACAAGCCGTCTTCGGCGACCGGCGGCAATTTGACTTCCGGCTCGTCGCGCAGAGTGCGGCTGGCGCCGGGCCGCGACGGCGGCGAAGGGCGAACGGGCGGTTTGGATTCCATCGGTGTCTCCTGCTTATTCGCGAAGCGCGGCGTAGGCCAACAGGCCCCAGGCCGCCAGAAACGCCAGGCCGCCCAGCGGCGTAACCATACCCAGCCATTTGATATCGAATATCGCCAGCAAGTATAGACTGCCTGAAAACAGCAGGATGCCGAGCACCAATAACCTGCCCGCCCAGCGCAAGGCCGGCCGTGCCGGCAATTGCGCCACCAGGCCCAGCGCCAAGCTATGCCACATCTGGTAATTTACCGCGGTTTTGTAGATGTCCAACTGGTAGTCGCTCAGCAGATGTTTCAAGCCGTGGGCGCCGAACGCGCCCAACGCTACCCCGGTAAAGCCGCCCAGCGCGGCCAACGTTAAAAATGTCCGGCGCATTATTTCTCCAGCAAACGCGGCATCAGTTGCACCAGATTGCAAGGCCGGGTGCGGTAATCCAGTTGGTCTTTGATCAGCGATTCCCATGCCGTGCGGCAGGCGCCGGACGAACCCGGCACGCAGAATATGTAAGTGGCGTTGGCGACGCCGGCGACCGCCCGCGACTGCATCGTCGAACTTTTGATGTCCTGGTAGGACAGCATGCGGAACACCTCGCCGAAGCCGTCCAGTACCTTGTCCAGCAGCGGTAACACCGCTTCCGGGGTACCGTCGCGGCCGGTCACGCCGGTGCCGCCGGTCGTGATGACGGCATTGACGTTCGGATCGGCGATCCATTGGCTGACGGCGGCGCGGATCTGGTAAATATCGTCGCGGACGATTTTTTTCTCGGCCAACCGATGACCGGCCGCAAGCAAACCTTCGGCCAACACGCGGCCGGAAGTATCGTCCGCTTCGCTGCGGGTATCGGACACGGTCAATACCGCGATATTGATCGGAATAAATTCACGGGTTTCGCTCACGCCACAGGCCTCCAAATAATCGCTGCCGCATTCTAGTGAATGCGTCGCCGGCCAAGCAAGCGCTGATTGCGCGCTAACCGGCCATACCGGCGCGCTCGATAATGCCGTAAACTCAGGATTCGGATTCTTAAATCGGCGCAGGCGCCCAACCAGTATGCAAAATTCGCGTTACGAAAAAGCCGCCAGTCTGGCCGCGTTGGGCTTGTTGTTGTTTGCCTGCTACCAGGTATTGCAGCCGTTTGTGTTCGACTTGTTGTGGGCGGCCATCTTGTGTTTCGTCACCTGGCCGCTGTATTCCCGCTTGCGGGAATGGCATTTCAGCGCCAATCGCGCCGCCGCCACCATGGTGCTGCCGATCGGCATCCTGCTGTTGACGCCGTTCGCCACCGCCGGATTCAGCTTTACCGAAGACATCAACCGCTTGCTGCAATGGCTCAACCAAAGCGTGCACACCTGGCCGCCGGCCCCGGAATGGCTGGAACGGCTGCCATGGGTCGGCGATAGGGCCAAATCGGCTTGGCAAAGCATAGGCGAAGACACCAGTCGGCTGGTGAATCTGGCCCGCCCTTACGCGCTGGGCGCCGGCACCTGGATTTTGCAGCAAGGCATCAAGCTCGGCGGCCAGTTGATGCATATGGGCCTGAGCATTCTGGTGCTGTTTTTTTTCTACCGCGACGGCGAGCGGGTTGCCGAGCACGTGGTGGTTGCGGTGCGGCGCTTGGCCGGCGAACGCAGCCAGCGCATTCTGCACATCGTCGGCTCCAGCTTGCGCGCCGTGGTTTACGGCATCATCGGCACCGCGCTGGTTCAGGCCTTGGCCTCGATGCTCGGCTTTGTCGTCGCCGAGGTGCCCTACGCCTTCGCGCTGGGCGTCGTCGCCTTCTTTTTGATGTTGATCCCGGCCGCCGGCACCGTGGTCTGGCTGCCGGTTGCGCTATGGCTGCTGGTGGAAGGCGAAACCGGCCGGGCGGTTTTTATCGCGCTGTGGTTCCTGCTGTTCGTCGGCACGATAGATAATTGGTTGCGGCCGATCCTGATCAGCCGCGAAGTCGAATTGCCGTTCGTCCTGATCGTATTCGGTATCTTCGGCGGCCTGCTGGCATTCGGCTTCATCGGCGTCTTCATCGGCCCGACCCTGCTGGCGACCAGTTACGCCCTGGTGCTGGATTGGCTAATCAGCAACGAAGACGAGGATATCGCCGATGCCGGCGGCGATTGACGCGGTAAGCGAACCTCCCCGGCACATCGGTTAAGGTTTAGCCAACCGCTTGAGCCGGACCGGCAAGCCGCCTATCGGCCGCAGGCTAACCACCATTTCCATCTCCGCTTCGCCGGGATCGAGCAATTCGATAGCGTAATTGCGCACGATCAGGCTCAACAGCAACTGGCTTTCCAGCAATGCGAAGTGGTTGCCGATGCAAATCCGTTCGCCGGCGCCGAACGGCATAAAGGCAAAGCGGCGGCTTTGGTTGCCGAGAAACCGCTCCGGCTCGAACCGCTCGGGATCGTTCCAGAATTGCGGATGGTGATGCAAATTGAAGATATTGATCAAGGCCAGACTGCCGGCCGCGAGTCGGTAACCTTCGACTTCGGCGTCTTGGCGGATTTTGCGCATGATCACGCCGACCGGCGGCCGCAAGCGCAGCGATTCGTGCAGCACCGCCTTGCAGTATTCCAGCGTTTGCAGGTCGGCAAACTGCCAGTCCTCCTCGGCCGGCAAGTCCTGCAACTCCCGACGCAAACGGCCGAGTGCGTCCGGGTGCCGGGCCAGCAAGTACAGTGTCCAGCTCAGTAAATTCGAGGTGGTCTCGTGGCCGGCGCTGAAAATGGTCAGCACTTCGTCGCGCAATTGGCGGTCGCTCATGCCGGCCCCGCCATCTTCGCCGCGCGCCTGCAGCAGCATGTCCAGCAAATCGCCGCCGGCCGCCGCCGGATTGGCGCGGCGATGTTCGATGATGTCGTAGACCACGCCGTCCAAGGTTGCCATGGCCCGGTTGAAGGCGCGATTGCCCGGCGTAGGTACGAACGGCGGCAAGGCTAGCGGATTCAGCAGCGACGCGGCGGCATGGCGCAACGCCGTATCCAGCGCCGGGGCAATGGCCTCGATCCGGTCCAGGACGCTGGTACCGAACATGGTTTGGGTGATGACTTCCAGCGTCAACCTCATCATTTCGCTGCACAGATTGACCTGCGCGCCGTCGCCCAATCGGTGCCAGCGCCGCAGCATCTCGCGGCCGGCGGCGACGATTTGCGGTTGCAATGCGCTCAGGTTGCCGCGTTGGAACATCGGCTGCATCAAACGCCGCTGGTTGCGCCACAAGTCGCCGCGGCTGGTAACCAAACCCTGGCCGAGCACCAATTCCAGCCCTTTGGGTTTTTGCGGATCGTACATTTTGACGAACTTGTCGGCCTGGCGCACCAAAGCCTGTTCCGCCATGTCCGGATGGCTGAGCATATAAAACTGCCGGGTCAGCACGCGAAAGCCGACCGCGTCGCCGTAGTCGTGCCACCAGGCGGATAAGGTCCGGAACGGATCGGCGGCAAGCGGCCGCAGATGGCCTAACAGGAAATCGCCTTTGGCTTGCGGTACGGGTCTGGTGTTAGGCATCGGAATTCGCGAACTGGGCCGGTAGGCGCCGTTCCCGGCGAGCGGGGCGGGCGGAAACTGCGCCACTGTAACGGCTTATCCCGCCGTTACACAAGCCGTTCCGGCCGGACGGCGGCTTACAACGCCAGCGGTAGAATGCCGGCGGCGGCTGTTGTCACCCCCAATAGCAACGTCGCCAACGATTGGCGACCCAGCCGGGCGGCGCCGGCCAACCGCGTTTGCAGCTCGCGGTTGGCGGCCGCTTCGGCCCGGTCGTACAGGTCGAACACGCCGTTCAATGTCTGGGTGGCGTGCTCGAAAAAACCGGCCGGGTCGATTGCGGGGCGTTCGCTTGCCAGCAATTGTTGTTCGATATCGCCGACCAAACTATCGATGCGTTGCCGTACCTCGCCGAAGCTGTGCCGGAACTCGGCGCCGGCCATTGCCGACGGGGTCCGGGCGATGCCCGATTCGAGACGCTCGGCGGCATTGCGGATACGGGTCAGCAAATAGCCCAGCTTGATACGTTCGGTACTGAGGCTGCGCCCGGCGGCGGCGATACCGGTACCGATCGCCCGGGTTTGGCCGATCGCTTCGGCGGTGTCCGGCAACAAATGCCAGACGATCTCGACAAAACCGAACGGACAGGCGCTATCGCGGTGCAATTGGCTGCGTTCGGCGATGTCCCGCATCAAGTCCAGCACGGCGGCAATCAGTTGACAGTGGTTGTCGAAGCTTTGCTCGCGGGTGCCTTGCAATACGGTTGGGCTCAAGCTGCGCCAGCGGGATTCAATCGCCTCGAATCCGTCGCGATGCGCCGGCAAAGTATGCAAGCGCTTGGCGATCTGTTCTGTTTCGCGGCCGATTTCGGCTTGCAACGCCGAAATTTTATATTTGAAACTGGCATCGCCGTTCAGATAGCCGCTGGCCATGCCGCGATGCTGTTGGATTTTGCCGAGCAGTTGCTTCAGTTCGCGGTTGATGGCGATGCTGGTCTGCTGGCCGGCCAAGTGGGCGAGCCGGGTGCGGTTGCGGCAATGCCAGAGCGCGGCCAACACCGAACCGGCAGAGCCGGCGGCGCATAACAAGATTAAGGTATCGGTCATCGGCAGGCCTGCTATGCGGGTTTATGGACTACGACTTGCGCCAGTTTCGACAAATGGCGGGCGATTGCCGCCGATTCCTGGGCGGCTTTGCTGTTTTCTTCGACGTGCTGGGCAATACTTTCCACGTTGCGGCCGATCTCCAGGCTGACCTGGCTTTGCTGTTCGGTACTGGCCGCGATCATCGACACATTGTCCAGCGCGCTGTCGGCATATTCCTTGATGCCGGCCAGCACGCGTTCGACGCTGTAAGCCTTGTCTATCCCCTGTTCGGTGCGCTGTTGAGTGGCGTCTATCGACCGTACGGCGCGGTCGATTTGCTCGCGCACCGCTACGGTAGTGCCGGTGATCTCCTCCGCCGACAGCCGGACCCGCTGCGCCAATGTCCGCACTTCGTCGGCGACCACGGCGAAGCCGCGGCCGTATTCGCCGGCCCGCGCCGCTTCGATGGCGGCGTTCAGCGCCAGCAAATTGGTTTGTTCGGAAATGGCCTTGATCATCTCCGAGATTTGCGAGACCTGTTGGGAATGCTGTTCCAGGTTGCGCATCAAACCTGCCAATTCCTCTATTTCCCGGAACAATTGTTTGATGTCGGCAATGAAACTGTCTATCGAATGCTGGCCTTGCAGCGACAGTTGTTGCGTGGTCGACGAAATTTTCTCGGTTTCCCGGCATTGCCCGGCCACGCCCAGAATGCTGGCCGACATTTGCTCGATGGCCGCGGCCATCATCGTCGTGCTTTTGCGCTGCAGATCCAACTGGTCGGCAACTTGGCCGGAACCTTGGTGCAACTGGTCGGCGGCGTAAGTCACCTCCTGGATCGACGCCTGCACCTGGCTCATCCGCCGACCCAGTTCGCGTACCGTATCGTTAAAACCGACACACAGCTCGGCCAGTTCGTCGCGGCCGGCATACTGCAAGCGGACGCCGAAATCGCCGCTCGCAAGTTGGCGCTGTGCGCCGAGCAGGCTGTGCAAACCGTTGCGCAACCCGGCGTAGAGGCCGTATAGCGCGATCATCCACGGCAGTTGGCCGGCCGCGGCCGCCAGCCACAGCCCCGGCGACAGGCCGGAGGTGTAGTTGGCGACCAGGGCGGCGGTCGCCAAGCCCGGAAGCGCGATCAGACCGGATAGAAACAGAAATTGGTGGCTAAGCCGGTAATTACCGAGAACGGCGGAAAGCAACGAAGCGGGCATGGCGGACTCGTCGAAAGTGGACACGGACTATGTGTCCAGCAAATTTCCCGCCAGTCTTGTCGGCTCGGAAATACTGCCGGTATTTGCCCGCGCCCGCACCGGTTTGGATCGTTTGCCCGCCGCGTTAAGCCGCCATGCACCATTTGGAATCGCGCAGCCGGCTGTGCCGGCTAGCGCGGTGCTGCGTCGCTGTCAGTTCGATACCTGAGTCCGGCCGCCGGCGGTTTTATCGCTAAAACAGCGCCGCCACAGGGCCAACGCCCATTGTTTGCCGTCGTCCAGATAAGTAAACGCCACCGGAATTACCAACAAACTGAGCAAGGTCGACGTAATCAAGCCGCCGATCACGGCAATCGCCATCGGGCTGCGGAACGAGGCATCGGCGTCGCCGCTGCCGATTGCGATCGGCAACATGCCGGCCCCCATTGCGATGGTGGTCATCACGATCGGCCGCGCCCGTTTGCGGCAGGCGTCGAGCAAGGCATCGAAGCGGCTCATGCCGTGGTCGCGGCGGGCGACGATGGCGTATTCGACCAGCAGAATCGAGTTTTTGGTGGCGATACCCATCAACATCACCAAGCCGATCAACGACGGCATCGAGAAGGCCTTGCCGGTCAGCAGCAAGGCCACGAAGCCGCCGCCGAACGACAACGGCAGCGCCGCCAGAATCGTGATCGGCTGGATAAAGTCCTTGAACAGCAGAATCAATACCACCAGGATGCAGAGCAAGCCGGTCAGCATCGCCAAGCCGAAACTGGAGAACAGTTCTTCCATCATCTCGGCGTCGCCGATGCTGATGCGTTTGACGCCGGCCGGCAGGTTGCGGATGCTGGGCAGATTGGCGACTGCGGCAGTGACCTCGCCCAGCGGCTGGCCGGACAGCTCGATCTCGAAATTGACGTTGCGCGAGCGGTCGTAACGGTCGAGTACGGCCGGGCCGCTGGACAATTCCAGCTTCGCCACCTGGCCGACCAAAACCGTGCCGCTGCCGCTTTTCGCCGACGGTACCGCCAGCCGTTCCAACACCGCCAGATCGCGGCGGCCTTCGGCGGCCAGTTTGACTACCATCGGCACCTGACGCTGGGCCAGATTCAGCTTGGACAGCGACCAGTCGTAATCGCCGACCGTGGCGATGCGCAGCGTTTCGGCCAGCGCGGCGGTTGTGACGCCCAGATCGGCGGCGCGGGCGAAATCCGGCCGTACCGCAATCTCCGGCCGCACCAAGGCGGCGCTGGAGGCAATGCTGCCCAGGCCCGGAATCGTCCGCAAATCGCGTTCTACGGCGCGGGCGGCGCTAGTCAGGGTTTGCGGATCGTCGCCGCTCAATACCAGCACGTATTTCTCGCCGGACGCGCCCAGGCCCACTTTGGTGCGCACGCCGGGTAATTTCTCCAGGGCCTGGCGAATCTGTTGCTCGATAACCTGTTTGCGCACCGGCCGGTCGCGGCGGCTGGCCAATGTGACGGTCAACGTGGCTTTACGCACCTCGCCGGCGCCTTGGGCGCCGGCCATCGGGTCGCTGCCCGCCGAACCGGCGCCGATGGTGGTGTAAACCGTTTTCACGTACTCGATGTCGGCGACCAAACGCCGTGCGGCTTCCGCCACGGATTGGGTCTGGTTCAAGCTGGCGCCCGGCGGCAATTCGACGAATACCTGGGTTTGCGGATTGTCGTCGGCCGGAATGAAGCCGGTCGGCAGCAGCGGAATCAACAGCAACGAGCCGACGAAAAACGCCGCCGCGCCGCCGATGGTGGCCAGCCGATGCCTTAGGCACCAGGCGGCCGCCCGAAGGTACCAACGCATCAGCGGCCCTTCGCTAATTTCCTGGTGGCCGGTGTTTTTCAGCAGGTAGGCGGACATCATCGGTGTCAGCATCCGCGCCACCACCAGCGACGCCATCACCGCCAGCGCCGCGGTCCAACCGAACTGCTTGAAAAAACGGCCGGCTACGCCGCTCATGAACGCGGTCGGCAAAAACACCGCAACCAGGGCAAAGGTGGTGGCGACCACGGCCAGGCCGATTTCGTCGGCGGCTTCCATCGCCGCCTGGTATGGCGTTTTGCCCATCCGCAGATGGCGGACGATGTTTTCCACTTCGACGATGGCGTCGTCGACCAGAATCCCGATCACCAGCGACAAGGCCAGCAGGGTAATCACGTTCAACGAAAAACCGAACAGATCCATGCCGATGAACGCCGGCACCACCGACAGCGGTAAGGCCACGGCGGAGACGAAGGTGGCGCGCCAGTCGCGCAGAAACAGCCAGACCACCAACACCGCTAACAAGCTGCCTTCGTACAGCATCGCCATCGAACCTTGAAACTCTTCCGCTACCGGATCGACGAAATTGAAGGCTTCGTTGAATTCGATATCCGGGTTGGCGGCTAACAATTCGTTCAGCGCTTTTTTGACGCCGGCGCCAACTTCGACTTCGCCGGCGCCGCGGCTGCGGGTGACCTCGAAACCGACCACCGGCTTGCCGTCCAGGAAAGCGGCGGCGCGGCGTTCGGCCACCGAGTCTTCGATGCTGGCCACTTGGTCCAGGCGGATGTGGCGGCCGTCCGCCAGCGAGAGTTGCAGCGGCCGCATTTCGTCCACCGACAATACGTTGGCCAGCGTGCGCACCGGTTGTTCGCCGCTACCCAGATCGGTACGGCCACCGGCGCTTTCGCGTTGCATCTCGCGTAATTGGCGGGAAATATCGGCCGCGGTCGCCCCCAAGGCTTGCAATTTGACCGGGTCGAGCGCAATCGTCACTTCCCGGCTGACGCCGCCGACCCGCGTCACGGCGCCGACGCCGTTCACTGCCAACAGGCGTTTGGCGACGGTGTCCTCGACGAACCACGACAGCGCTTCGTCGTCGCGCTGTTCGGAGCGCACGGTAAAGGCCAGAATCGGCGAGCCGGCCAGGTCCAGTTTATTGACGATGGGGTCGCGCAAATCGCTGGGCAGGTCGGTACGCACTTTGGTTACGGCGGAACGCACGTCGTCGACCGCTTCCTGCACCGGTTTTTCCAGGCGAAATTGGGCCGTAATGATCGCACTGCCGTCCTGCACCTTGGTGATGATGTGTTTCAACCCCTGCAGCGTGGCGATGGCGTTTTCGATTTTTCGCGCCACTTCGGTTTCCAACTGCGCCGGCGAAGCGCCGGGCAGCGTGGCCGTGACCGTGACGGTGGGCAAGTCCAGATCCGGGAAGTTCTGGATCTTCATGGTCTTGAAGCTGTGCAAGCCGCCGAACGACAGCAGCACGAACAGCATCAACGCCGGGATCGGGTTACGGATGCACCAGGCCGAGACGTTCATGGCGCCACCACCCTGACGCTGTCGCCGTCGGCCAGAAAGGAGGCGCCTCTGGCCACCAGGCGGTCGCCGGGGTTGAGGCCGGCCAGCACTTCCAGCACGTCGCCGGCGCGGCGGCCGAGTTGGACTTTGACTTGCTCGACCTTGGCCCGGTCGCCGTTCTGCTCGGCCACGCGAAACACGTAGCTGAAACCTTCGCGTAGCGACAGCGCGTCTTGCGGTACGGTCAGGCCGGCGCTGGAGCCGAGATGGAATTCGCCGCGGCCGAACATGCCGGCGCGCAAGCCGTTTTGCGCCGCATTGGGCAAATCCACGTAAACCAGGCCGTTACGGCTTTGTTCGTCCAAGGTCGGCGCCAAAAAGCGTACCGTGCCGCGAATGCGGCCGACGTTGGGTACTTCGACCGTCGCTTCGACGCCGGGCCGCAATTGCGTCATTTCGGCGGCGGTGACTTCGCCGCGCCATTCCAGCCGGTTTTGTCGGATCAATTTGAACAACTCCTGGCCTTTGGCTGCGACGGCGCCTAACGTCGCGCTGCGCGAAGAAATCACGCCGTCGTCGCTGGCCAGCACCTTGGTGTATTTCAAGCGCAACAGTTGCGCGTCCAATTGCGCCTTGGCCGATTGCAGTTTGGCTTCCGCGGTCTTGGCTCCGGTCAAGTATTGGTCGACCTGCTGCGCGCTCAACGCGCCTTTTTCCAGTACTTTGCGCGCCCGCTCGGCATTGGCCCGCGCCTCTTCCAGATTGGCTTGGGCCTCGGCGACGATGCCGCGGCTTTGGGCAATGTCGGCCAGCACGCTTTCGTCGGAAAAAGTTGCCAGTACCTGGCCCTTTTTGACCGCTTCGCCGACCTGGACATTGACCGCGCTGAGCCGCAAATCGCCGATTTCGGCGCCGATCACAGCTTCCTGCCAAGCCGCGATCGAGCCGTTGGCGGTCAGCGCGATCGGCATGTCCAGCCATTGCGGTTGCACCGTCGTCACGCTGAGCGCGGGATTGGCGGCCGCTGCTGCTGCCGGTGCGGTTTCCCGGCTATTGCCGACCGCCAGGCTGATTAAGCCGAGCGGCAGTATTACGGCGCTTAGCGATAGGATGGTTTTTCCGTGCTTCATGATTTTCCTCCGTTGAAAGAGACCTGTTGAATCGGTAAGGAATCGGGGCTAGCGTTAACGTCGCTTTGGGCGGCGGCTTCCGCGTTTGCGGTCCAGCCGCCGCCGACCGCACGGTACAGCGCAATCCAGGCGGAGACGCGCTCCTGTTCCAGCGTTTTCAGCGCGAGTTCGGCGGACAACAGATTGCGGCGGGCGGTTTCGACGTCGAGCAGACTGCTCAAACCGTTTTGATTGAGCGCTTCGAGCGAGCGGTAGTTGGCGCGGTAACTGTCGACGGCGGCGCGGCCTTCCGGCAAGCGCAGCCCAGCGCTGTTCAGGCGGACCAGAGCTTCTTCCACCTCCTTGACCGCCGTGCGCGCCTTGTCGCGGAAACGGCTTGCGGCCGCCAGGTATTGTTGCTCGGCCACCGCCACGTCGGCGGCACGTTTGCCGGCGTCGAACAAGGGCAAACTCAGGGTTGGGCCGATGGCCCAAGTCTGGGCCAACATCAGCGCGGCGGCGTTGATGTTTTGCAGGGTAGGAGTAATGTTGCCGGACAGGCTCAGTTTCGGGAACTGTTTGGCCCGCTGCACGCCGATGTTGGCGCTGGCTTCGGCTACATCGCGCTCCGCGGCGGCAATATCCGGGCGTTGCAGCAACACCCCGGCCGGGATTGCGTCGATCCGAAACGCCGGCGGTTCCGGCAGTTTCGCTGCCTGTTCCGCGTCGGTGCCCAACAAGCCGCGCAGTTCGGATTCGTCCAGCGCCGTCAACGCCGCCAGGCCTTTTACCCCGCGCTCGCATTGGGCCTGCTGTTGCAGCACATTGCTACGGGCTTCGGCCGCGCCGGCCCTTGCCAAGGCAACATCGCCGGCGGGGCGCAAACCGCTGTCGCCGGCGATTTCGATCAGCCGCGCCGATTCGCTACGCGATGCCCGGTCGGCCTGCAGAATTTGTACTTGGCTTAGGCAATAGCGGTAAGCCAGGTAGGCATTGGCGGTTTCAGCGGCGACGGTGACCCGGGCGTCGTGCCAGGCTGCGCTTTTCGCGGCCAACTGGCCGAGCGCAGCTTGCTGCTGCCGGGCCAGGCCGCCGAACAAATCGATTTCCCAACTGGATTGCAGGCCGGCGCTATATTGGTTCCAGACGAAAGGTTCGCCGCCGAAAGATGCCGAAGAACGCTTGCCGGCCAAGCTGGCATCCAGATTCGGCAACAGCGCGCCATCGGCCCCGGCCAGATTGGCGCGGGCTTGTTCGACGCGGGCCTTGGCCTCGGCTAGCGAAGCGCTTTGCCGTTCGGCGGCGTCCAGCAGGCGGGTCAAGGTCGGGTCGTTAAAGCGTTCCCACCAACGGATCAAGTCGCCGGCTGCGCCGCCATGGGCCGACCGGGCGACCGGGCCGGGCTGCGGTTCGTGCCAGCCGGTTACCGGCGGCAGCGGCTCGGCTTGGTAATCCGGGCCAACGGTGGCCAGTAAACCGCCCCCACCGCAGGCGGAAAGCAGCGGCAAGGGCAAGCTCCAGCCCAATGCCCGCCAGCGCTTATGCCGCATGTTCGCCTCCTTGCGCCCGCCGCGCCGCTTCGCCGGCGACCATCGACACGGCGTAGCCGGCCAAACGTTCGGCCAGCGTGTCGACCGCTGCCGGCGTGTTCAGCAGCGGCGCCGAAACCGTTGCGATGACGTCCTGCCCGACGTAGAAATGCACGGCCATGCCGGTGATCGCAAACGCCAAGCGGTGCAGATCGTCGTCGGCGCGGTCTAGGCCCAGATGCGTTTTCAGCAATACCACCAGGCCGTCGTGTTGCGGTTTGATCTCGGCCTCTATCTCCTGTTGCCAGGCGCCGGTCGGTTCGATCATTTCCCGGAAATGCAGCTTCATGACCAATCCCAATTCTTCGCCCTTCTTTAACGGTTCCAGAAATTCGGCGAAGAAGCGGTGCAATACCTCCGGTAAGGGTAAATCGGCGTACTCGGCGATATTCGCACCGCAGGGCGATTCGCCCATAGGTTCGGTGAACGCGGCGCGGTACAGGCCGGCTTTGTCGCCGAAGTAATAGCGGATCGCCGAAATGTTGACGCCGGCGGCCTCGCAGATCTCGCGGGTGGAGGCGCCTTCGTAGCCTTTTTCGGCAAACAGCCGTAATGCGGCGCTGACCAATCGGCTGCGTGCGTCGCTGGTTTCGGTTTCGGCGTGAGGGGTTTTAGCCATGGTGCTCCAAAAATGCTGAATATTAAATCAATCGATTGATTTGCAAATTATCAATCAATCGATTGATTGTCAATCGTCGACATCGAAATGCCGACAGCCGCGGTTAAACCGGAAGCACGGCGAATACAAAACCGGCACCGGCCGCGACCGGCAAATACTTAGCGAGAAGTGCTTCAGATCGGGCCAGCGAGCGGGTTGTTGCGGATCAGTGAAAACGGGAGAAGTTCAGGCAAGCCTTGGCACAGCCGTTTCGGCAAAGTCGGCGGCCAAGTACGGCGGCGTTGCCGGCTTCAGCTCCGGCGAATCCGGTGTTGGGCTGGGATGGGCGAACGGGTTCGCCTGGGGAAAGGTAGAAAGTCCGAGAGTTTGCCGGCGGCAACGCCCCCGGCAAGGTTACAGATACGCCAGAACCAGCCCGGTAAATACGGCGAGGCCGAACCAGTTGTTGTTCAAAAACGCCTTGAAACAATTGGGCTTGTCGAAATGGAAGATCAGCTTTTGTTGGTAAACCGCAAAACCGGCCGCGGCCAGTAGCCCGGCATAATAGGGCCAGGCTAATTGGCGTTCGTGGCCGATCCAGAACAGCAAGCCCAGGATTACCGCCTGCAGGCCGCCGGTGATTTCCCGCACCCGGCTGCCGAACAAAATTGCCGTCGATTTGACGCCGATTTTCAAGTCGTCGTCGATGTCGACCATCGCATACATCGTGTCGTAGACCAAGGCCCACAGCAAAACCGCAAGATACAAAATCCAGCCGACCAACGGAATGCTATCGGTTTGCGCGGCAAACGCCATCGGTACTGCGAAGCCGAATGCGGCGCCCAGATAAGCTTGCGGCAAATGGGTATAGCGTTTCATAAACGGGTAGCTGGCCGCCAGAAAGGCGCCGACGAATGATAGCGCTATCGTGTACCAGTTCATCAGTAATACCAGGCTGAACGCGGTCAGGCACAGGACCGCGAATACCAGCAAGGCCTCCTTGGGCGAGACGCGGCCGGCGGCGATAGGTCGTTGCTTGCAGCGGTCGACATGGGGGTCGAAATCGCGGTCGGCATAGTCGTTGATCACGCAACCGGCCGCCCGCATCAAAACCACGCCGGCGACGAATACCGCCAATACCAACGCATCCGGCTTGCCGTTGCCGGCAATCCATAACGCCCACAGGGTCGGCCACAACAAAATGAAAATGCCGATGGGTTTGTCGAAACGGGCTAAAAGCCAATATTGGCGCAGGCGCTCGGTAATTTTATTCATCGCTGGGCTAAGAGTCGGGGTTTACGTGGGCAGTCGCGGATCGTGACGGCGCATTCTAATGCAAAACCGGCGAACGGCGGTTTTGGCCGAGTTGCCGCACGGTCGCCGAACCCGATTTGACACCTTAATATTAAGGCGGCCAACCCTTTGCCGACCGGGGTTGCCGCGCATCGGCGAGCCGGCGCCCTTCCGCCCTGCATGGCGATTTCGGATATAATCGGGCCATTTTTACCAAACGAGTGGCTCTCAACGTGTCGACTAGCAAAAACGATGTCTCAACTTTTCAGGGCCTGATTCTGACGCTGCAGGAATACTGGTCGAATCAGGGGTGCGTGTTGTTACAGCCTTTGGATCAGGAAGTCGGCGCCGGCACCTTTCATCCGGCGACGTTTTTGCGGGCGATAGGCCCGGAGCCTTGGAACTCGGCTTACGTGCAACCGTCGCGCCGACCGACCGACGGCCGCTACGGCGAAAACCCGAACCGCTTGCAGCATTACTACCAGTTTCAGGTGATCATGAAGCCGTCGCCGGACAATATCCAGGAGCTGTACCTGGGCTCGTTGCGCCATTTGGGGCTGGATCTGCTGGAACACGACATTCGCTTCGTCGAGGACAATTGGGAGTCTCCGACTCTGGGCGCCTGGGGCTTGGGCTGGGAAGTCTGGCTGAACGGTATGGAAGTGACCCAATTTACCTATTTCCAACAAGTCGGCGGTCTGGAATGCCGGCCGGTGACCGGCGAAATTACCTATGGCCTGGAACGCATCGCGATGTATCTGCAAGGCGTCGAATCGGTATTCGATCTGGTCTGGACTCAAGGCCCGCAAGGCGTGGTGACCTACGGCGACGTGTTCCACCAGAACGAGGTCGAGATGTCGGAGTTCAATTTCGACCTGGCCAACGTCGATTTTCTGTTCAACTGCTTCGATACCTACGAACGCGAATGCTTGATGCTGCTGGAAAAAAACCTGCCGCTGCCGGCCTACGAAATGGTACTGAAAGCCTCGCATTCGTTTAACTTGCTCGACGCCCGCCACGCCATTTCGGTGACCGAGCGCCAACGCTACATACTCAGGGTGCGCAATATGGCCAAGTCGGTCGCCGAAGCGTATTACAATCGCCGGGAAGCGCTGGGCTTCCCTATTCTCGCCAGACAGGGAGCGTAACCATGACAGCGACCAACCATTTTCTATTCGAATTGGGCTGCGAGGAATTACCGCCCAAATCTTTAAAGCGGCTTAGCCAGGCTTTACTGGACAGCTTACTGACGAGTTTGCAGGATGCCGGCTTGAGTTACACCCGGGCCAGGGCTTACGCGACGCCGCGGCGCCTGGCGGTATTGATCGACGATTTACAGACTTTCCAGGCCGATAAAATCGTCGAAAAACGCGGCCCTGCACTGCAGGCGGCGTACGGACCTGACGGCGCACCGAGCAAGGCGGCGCTGGGTTTTGCCGCGAGTTGCGGCGCCAGTTTCGAGCAATTGGAGAAATTGGAAACCGACAAAGGTTCGTGGTTGATTTTCAAACAAGCGGTGAAAGGCCAAGCGACGGCCGAGTTATTGCCCGACATCATCCGCAAAGCATTGGCCAATTTGCCGATTGCCAAGCGCATGCGTTGGGGCAGTTTCGATGCCGAATTCGCCCGGCCGGTGCATTGGGCCGTCCTGTTGTTCGGCAGCGAAATCATCGTCACCGACATTCTCGGCCGTACCACCGGCCGGATCACCCGCGGCCATCGCTTTCACGCGCCGCAGGATTTGAGTATTCATGACCCGCACGAGTATCTGGATGTTTTAAAGCAGAAAGGCAAAGTGTTGGCCGATTTCGAGGAAAGGATGGCCGTAATCCGAGACGCGGCGAACCAGGCGGCGGAAAAAGTCGGCGGCGTCGCCCATATCGAGCCAGACCTGCTGGAAGAAGTGGCCGCACTGAACGAGTGGCCGGTGCCGGTGGTCGGTAATTTCGACGCCCGCTTTCTGGAGTTGCCGCAGGAAGTGCTGATCACGACGATGCAGGCCAACCAGAAATATTTCCCGGTCAAAAACGCGCAAGGCGGTTTGCTGCCGCATTTCATCACCTTCGCCAATATCGAAAGCTCGCGGCCGGATTCGATTCGGGCCGGCAACGAGCGGGTGGTCTTGCCGCGCCTGGTCGATGCCGAATTTTTCTGGAAGCAGGACAGGAAGCAATCCTTGGCGGAGCGGGTGGACAGCTTGAAAACCATCGTGTTCCAGAAAGACCTGGGAACCTTGTTCGACAAAACCGAACGCGTGGCGAATCTGGCCGGTCTGGTTGCCGAACAACTCGGCGCCGACGCCGGCTTAGCCAAGCGTGCGGCTTTGCTGGCCAAAACCGATTTGATGACCAATATGGTCGGAGAGTTCGCCAACCTGCAAGGCACGATGGGCCGTTATTACGCGATTGCCGACGGCGAAGATTTGGCTGTAGCCTATGCATTGGAAGAGCAGTATTTTCCTAAGCAGTCCGGCGGCGAAATCCCGCAGACGCCGGTCAGCGTCGCGTTGGCTTTGGCGGAAAAGGTCGACACATTGGCCGGTATTTTCAGCGCCGGCCTGATTCCGACCGGCGATAAAGACCCGTATGCCTTACGCCGGGCTGCGATAGGTATTTTGCGGATACTGGTCGAAAACGGCTTGGCGCTGGATGTTGCGGAATTGCTGGATGCGGCGCTGGCCCAATTCGGCCACGCTTTCGACCGGAGCGAAACCCGGCAAAAACTGGTCGGCTTTATTTTCGACCGCCTGAAGGGCTATTGCCTGGACCAGGGCTTCTCCAGCGACGAATTCGAGGCGGTGTTGGCGGTAAATCCGACCCGGCCGTTCGATTTCTGGCAACGCCTCCGCGCCGTGAAAGACTTCCGCGCCCTGCCCGAAGCGGAAAGCTTGGCCGCCGCTAACAAGCGGATCGGCAATATCCTGAAAAAATCCGAGCAAGCGCCGGCCGAGCAGATCGGTATGTTGGTCGAAACCGCGGAGAAAAACCTGCTTGCCGCCGCCGAACAGTCGGAGGCGGATATCGGGCCGTTATTGGCGGAACAGAATTATGCGCTGGCGCTAAGCCGTTTGGCGCAGTTGCGCGACAGCGTCGACGCTTTCTTCGATAATGTGATGGTCAATACCGACGACCCAGCGCTGCGTAGTAGCCGTCTGGCGCTGCTGGCCAAATTGTCCAACCAATTTTTACAAATCGCCGATATTTCCAAGCTGCAATCGTGACCGGGCGTTACGTGATTCTGGACCGGGACGGCACCATCAACGTCGATTCCGACGAGTTCATCAAATCCGCCGCTGAATGGCTGCCGTTGCCCGGCAGCCTGGAAGCCATAGCGATGCTGAACCGCCATGGTTTTCGCGTTGCGGTGGTCAGTAACCAGTCCGGAATTGCCAGAGGCTTATTCGATTTGGCAACGCTGGGCGCAATTCACGCCAAAATGTTGCAACTTACCCGTGCCGCCGGCGGTGAAATCGAGGCGATTTATTATTGCCCGCACGGCCCCGACGACCATTGCGATTGCCGCAAACCCAAAGCCGGCTTGTTTCGCCGCTTGGCCGACGACAAGCGCATCGATTTGAGCGCGACCTTTGCCGTCGGCGATTCGTTGCGCGACGTACAGGCCGCGGAGACGGCCGGCGCCAAGCCGATACTTGTCAAAACCGGCAAAGGTTTGCAAACCCTTAACGACAACCCACAACTAGACGTTCCCGTTTTCGACAATCTTTATGACGCAGCCGCATATATCGTCTCGGAAAGCCGACTTTAGAGTTTATCTGGGCTCTACCTTATTGTTCATCTACATCGTAATCTCGACGCTGATCGTCGGGGTGGCGATTTTAGGCGGTTTTTTTCTGCCGTTTCATTGGCGTTATAAATTCGCCGATATCTGGATCGATTGCCTGCTCTATATGCTGAAGTTGTGCTGCGGACTCAGCCACGAGGTTGAGGGCCTGGAGCACATTCCGCAGGTCGGCGCGGCTATCGTGCTGAGCAAGCATCAATCGGCTTGGGAAACCGTGGCGCTGCGGCAATTTATTCGGCCGCAAACCGCGGTCTTGAAAAAATCGCTGCTGCAGATTCCGTTCGGCGGCTGGGCGTTGGCAACTTTAAAGCCGATTGCCATAGACCGGCAGAACCAAAAGGAAGCCTTAAAAATGTTGATCGATCAGGGTATCGAGCGCTTGCAGGAGGGGTTGTTCGTCGTGGTGTTTCCGGAAGGCACCAGAGTGGCGCCAGGCGCGCACAAAAAATTTAATGCCGGCGGCGCTATGCTTGCTCAGAAATCGGGGTTTCCGGTGATTCCTTTAGCGCACAATGCCGGTGAATTTTGGCCGCGTAACAGCTTTTTGAAGTATCCCGGCGTGATTAAAGTGAAAATCGGTCCGCCGATCAGCACCGTCGATAAAAAGTCGAAAGATATTAATGCCGAAGCCGAAGCGTGGATAACGCAGGCTATGGTGAAAATCGAAGCGGAAAAAAATTGAGGTTTATTTTTCGCCGGCCACAAAAAAGGCCCGGATGCAACGGGCCTTTTTGTTAAGCAAGTTTGTTTACAGCTGTACTGATGAGGTAGCGCTGGAAACTTTTTGTTTAGATGCATCAGGATTGTCCATGCATCCGCTCAGGCCGGCAATCATCAGGGTCATGGCCATTAATGACAGTACTTTTTTCATAATTCCTCCAAATCAAAAATTTTAATTTTACGTGCTCGGCAATCGAACACGGGAGTTCTTATAACACGGCTAAAAACCGATACGCAAATCGAGCCTCATTATCAAATTGTCAAGCCCCGTAACGAATAAGGCCCGCAATTGCGGGCCTTACATCAGGAGTCTGAAATCCTGTAACGGCTACGATTATTTTGCACCGCTGCCTTGTTGGTTAGTAGAGCCGTAACCTTTTGGTTTTGGGTTGCCTTGGTCTGGATCGTCCATGCAACCGGCCAAGCTCACCATAACCATAACCATAGCCAAAACAGAAAATACTTTTTTCATAACATCCTCCAGATTTAATGGGTTTTTATAATTTTGAGTGTACTTAAACGAAGCACGCAAAATTTATAGCATGACCAATCTGCGCATGCAACACTCTTTTTCATATTGCGTCGATGTCCATAGGTAAGCTGATTTTGATTTCCTTGCCGGTCCAGCGCGCAGAGCCTATCACTTGCCAGCTACCTGATAAATTATTGTTTCTTAAGTCTTTCTCCCAGGTAAATGGGGCTCTGGTTTTCTTCATTTTAATGATGAATTGGGTGTTTTCCAGGCTCAGGCCGGCCTTGAGGCCCCAAAATGCGGTGACTTTCATGATGAATTTTTTTAGGCGCAATTCGTCGATATTCGGCGTGACTGCGATGTTGGCCCACATAGAATGGACACGCCCCCAGTTCGGAGCCAGCAGTCGGCCCTGCTGGTCGACGAACGGCAGCCAACGCTCGTTACCGTCGGTATCCAGGTAGGTAATCGCCAAGATATGGTCGTAGCCTTCGAAATGGTCGTGCAGATACAAAGCATGCGGCGTGATACCGATAAAGGTATGCGACATCATCAATAACGCATTACTCATGCTGTTCAGCATGCTGGTCAGCGGCGATTGCCGGGTATCGACGTGCAAACGGTAAAGCAGGCCGTAGTGTATGCTGCTGTTGAGCTGAAACAGGATCAATACCAGCAGCACTTTGCTGATCTTGTGGACGAAACTTCTGGCCGGGATCGCATGTTCCGCTTCGAATATGCGTTGGTAAAAACTGCTTTCGGCGGCGTCGGCAGCCGGCGGAGCGCAACTGGCGTCGCAGACTAAGCGTTGGCGATTGTCGGCAATCGCCCGATAACGCTTGCATATCCATCCGTAAAGCAACGGCAAGCGCATCATCCAGCCGACCGGGGCAGAGTAACCCATCGCCACCAGAATTTGCGAATAGGTGTCGACGCCGGCGTAAACCCGGCCTTGGCCGTCGACCGCATACAGATCCGTCATCAGTTGTTGCTGGCCTAAATGGGACAAGGCCGGATAGTCGGCGGCAAAGATTTGCGCGGGCTTAAAATCGACCCGGCGCAATACGTCGAAGTGGTTTAAGGTCAACACCGTGCGATTGCAGAGCGGACATTGTTGGTCGTAAAACACGGTCAAAACCGCCTGCTTGGCACGCAACCACGCTCCGATGCGGCGGTACCAGCCAAACGGCATGACCAGTGCGTAAAAAATCAACATGCCCATGCCGAACGGATAGATGTTGAACGACAGCGTGATGCCGAGATGCAGCGACAATCCCAGCAGAAAATACAGCCAGCGGAAACGGCGGCGGGAATATAAAAACAGGAAACTGAATTGAAAAACGATGATGGTATAGCCGATGGCCTTTTGCAGGAGCTCGATGTTCAACAGCCAGGACATATCGAGCGCCGATATGTAGTACGGCATGGAAGACGGCAACCAGGCGCCGAGGCCGTTGCGCCAATGCTCGGCGAACATTTTGTGGATTGCCGAATCGAAATACAAAAATCCGAGGCAAACGACGACCGGTAAATGGTACGCCAAGGCCGAGACGGTTTCCGCCCCGTAGTTAGAATAATGGACGAAGGGGTTGCGCAACTTGCGGCGCAGGCCGTCGATGGCAAACGCGCGATCGAGCGGCATGAAGATCAGGAAAAAATTCGCGCCGGTCATGAACAAATCGAAGCCGCCGTCGAAATCGCGTTGCATTGGCGTGAAATTGACGAACACCAGCCAAAACAGGTAATTGGCGATGCTGTTGGCTTGGCAGCGGTAACCCACGGCCAGACAGAAGGCTGTTGCCGCCCACAGCCAGAGAAAGAACGGAATCATCGGAAATTCGACATCCAGGAACGGAATTGGATCGAAAATCAGATGGTTGAAATACAGCAGGAAAAATACTTCCTGCAGCGTCACCAGGCCGAACAGTAGCCGGAACAGCCCAATACCGGTTGCAGGTGCCTTTTCGGAATAAAGCCTATTGATTTTCAGAACTAACGATTTGTACATGGCGGATCGGCAGGCCAAAAGGTTACCGATTATAAGGGATTTTGCCGAAAAGCCGGATTGAAGGCCAAAAAAAAGCGGCTACGGGATCTGTCCGTAGCCGCTTTTTCCAGAAAAGCTTTGTAAGCGCGAGCAGGAAACGTTGCTTATTCTTCGTCTTTAGGTTCAGCGAAAACCCATTTTACGAAGAAATAGCCAGCAGCGATGATTACTACCGCGCCGATCATGCCAGATGGTTCTTTCAGCATTTCTGTTAAATCTAAGATCGCTCCCATGGGTGCCTCCTACCTTAAAGTTAGTTGTTATAAAATGTGCCATTTCGTTGGCGGTCGAAGTTCATATGTTACTTTAGCCACCTTCAAAGTCAAGCAATTCGTGGCTGTTCAGTAAAGATAGCGGCGCAATTGCTATCCGGACCGAATATGGTAGTATGCCAGCTCAACCTGAATTTTTAGAACAATAAAAAAGTACAAGGGGAATAAATATGATCGGTGGCATTGTAATGGTTTTGACCGCTATCTGGGTTTACCAGAGCATGATGAAGGCGAAAAAGCCGAATGTATTGATATGGGTGGCAGCTTGCGCCGCGGCGTTTTTCGCGGTGGAATTCGTAGCCCAGATTTTCTGCATCGAGATTATTGATGCACTGGGTGGCAAAGACATTGGCGACAGTTACGACCGCGACTTGGCTAGCGTCAGCGACAGAAGAACCCAGGAGAATGCCGGAGGATTTTTCGTCAACAGCCTTTGCGAATTGTTTCCGTCCATTGCCGGTTTCCTTGTCGTCGCTGTCGTCCGCACCTTGATCATTTTGAAAGAAGCTTTGACACCAGCCAATTTGTTTAGCGGCGTCAAAGAGATGTTCATCAGCATCAAAGACAGCTTCAAAACCTCGTCCGGCAACTAAGCCGTTCCGATGCGTAAGCCCAAGGCAACTTGGGCTTACGCCGGCAACGCTTCAATCGCCGATAACGGCAGACACGATACCGACTATCGTAAAAATAAACAGCACCGTCGCAATTAAGCCGACTACCAAGTAGGCCGGTAACGAGCCATGCTGAAAATCAATCTCCCTGTTCTTGTTGCTTTGTATGCCAATCGCGGCGGCAAATACGCTTTTGACGACGTGCAGTAGGCTGGGTTTAGACATGATTTCCCTCAAAAATTGGTTTGCCGAAATTTCCGGTTAGCCGCCGTTCCAATATTACCTTTCGATAAACTGTCCGCATGAATAGCTCTCAAAGATTACACCAGCTTCTGTCACAGCGAATATTATTTCTGGATGGCGCCATGGGCACCATGATACAGAGCTACAAGCTGGAGGAAAAGGACTATCGCGGCGAGCGTTTTGCCGATTGGCCGGTCGATTTGAAAGGCAACAACGACCTGTTGTCGATTACCCAGCCCGATGTGATTCGCGCTATTCACAAGGCTTATCTGGACGCCGGCACCGACATTCTGGAAACCAACACCTTCAACTCCACCAAGGTGGCGATGGCCGATTACCGGATGGAGGAATTGGCTTACGAGATCAACGTCGCCTCGGCCCGAGTCGCTAGACAAGCGGCCGATGCAGCGACCGCTGTGACTCCGGACAAACCGCGTTTCGTGGCTGGAGTACTAGGGCCTACCAACCGCACCTCGTCGATGTCGCCCGACGTTAATGATCCCGGTTTCAGAAACATCAGCTTCGATGAATTGGTTGACGCATACAGCGAAGCCACACGCGGTCTGATTGACGGCGGTGCCGATATTATTTTGATCGAAACCGTATTTGATACCCTGAACGCCAAGGCGGCGATATTTGCCGTGGAATCGGTGTTCGATCAACTCGGCTACAAGCTGCCAGTGATGATTTCCGGCACCATTACCGATGCCTCCGGCCGCACGCTGTCGGGCCAGACCGCCGCCGCGTTTTGGACTTCGTTGAAGCACGTCAAGCCGATTTCTATCGGCTTCAACTGTGCCTTGGGCGCTCAGGAACTGCGCCAGTACATCGAAGAATTGTCCAACATTGCCGACACCTACGTCTCGGCCCACCCCAACGCCGGCCTGCCCAACGAATTCGGCGAATACGACGAAACTCCGGAAATGATGGCCGCCGAGCTGGCCGACTGGGCCGCCAGCGGTTATTTGAACATCATCGGCGGTTGCTGCGGCACCTCGCCCGACACGATACGCGCCATTGTCGCCGCATTGAGTAAATATCCGCCGCGCAAGATTCCCGAGCTGGAAAAACGTTGCCATCTGGCCGGCCTGGAAGCGATGAGCATCGGGCCCGAGACCTTGTTCGTCAACGTCGGCGAACGCACCAACGTCACCGGCTCTGCGGTTTTCAAGAAAATGATTGTCGAAGAGCGTTACGAGGACGCGCTGGAAGTCGCGCGCCAGCAGGTCGAAAACGGCGCCCAGATCATCGACATTAACATGGACGAGGGCATGCTGGACTCGAAAGCGGCGATGGTGCGCTTTTTGAATCTGCTGGCCGCCGAACCGGACATCGCCAAAGTGCCGGTGATGCTGGACTCGTCGAAATGGGAGATTTTGGAAGCCGGCCTGAAATGCATCCAGGGCAAGGGCATCGTCAACTCGATTTCGATCAAGGAAGGCGAAGCCAAATTCATCGAACAAGCCAAGCTGGTGCGGCGCTACGGCGCGGCGGTGATCGTCATGGCCTTCGACGAAGTCGGCCAGGCGGATACCATGGCGCGTAAAATCGAAATCTGCTCCCGCGCCTATAAGATTTTGACCGAGCAGGTCGGTTTTCCGCCGGAAGACATCATCTTCGACCCCAACATTTTCGCGGTTGCCACCGGCATTGAGGAACACAACAATTACGGCGTCGATTTCATCGAAGCCACCCGCGCCATCAAGCAAAATCTGCCGCACGCCTTGATTTCCGGCGGCGTCTCCAACGTGTCGTTCTCGTTCCGCGGCAACAACCCGGTGCGGGAGGCGATTCACGCGGTATTTTTGTACCACGCCGTGCAGGCCGGCATGGACATGGGTATCGTCAACGCCGGCCAGTTGGCGATCTACGAAGACATTCCCAGGGAATTGCGCGATGCGGTCGAGGACGTGATCCTCAATCGCACGCCGGAAGGCACCGAAAAATTGCTGGAAATCGCCGAAAAATACCGCGGCAGCGGCCAAGCGGCCAAGCAGGAAACGTTGGAATGGCGCGAATGGCCGGTCAACAAGCGTTTGGAGCATGCGCTGGTCAAAGGCATCGCCGATTACATCGAAGAAGACACCGAAGCCGCGCGATTGGAGGCGGAAAAACCGCTGCACGTGATCGAAGGTCCGCTGATGGACGGTATGAACGTGGTCGGCGATTTGTTCGGCGAGGGCAAGATGTTCCTGCCGCAAGTGGTCAAATCGGCGCGGGTCATGAAAAAAGCCGTGGCCTATCTGATGCCGTTCATGGACGCCGACAAAGACGGCGCCGCCCGCGAAACCAACGGCAAGGTGCTGATGGCTACCGTTAAGGGTGACGTGCACGACATCGGCAAAAACATCGTCACCGTGGTGTTGCAGTGCAACAACTACGAGGTGATCGACATGGGCGTGATGGTGCCGGCGGAAAATATCTTGAAAACCGCCCGCGAGGAAAAGGTCGACGTGATCGGCTTGAGCGGCTTGATCACGCCGTCGCTGGACGAAATGGTGCACGTCGCCAAGGAAATGCAACGCCAGGGCTTCGAAATACCGTTGCTGATTGGCGGCGCCACCACCTCGCGCGCCCACACCGCCGTCAAGATCGAACCGAATTACCAGCACCCGACCGTCTACGTCACCGATGCCTCGCGCGCGGTCGGCGTGGTCGGCTCGCTGTTGAGCCAGGATTTAAACGCCGATTTCGTTGCTAAAACCCGCGAGGAATATGCCTTGGTCCGCGAGCGCCATAAAGGCAGGCAAGCCAAGAATCCGCAACATCCGCTGGAAGCCGCCCGGCGCAACCGTTTCGACCACGCCGGCCACCAGCCGGTGAAACCTAAGTTCCTTGGCACCAAGGCCATCGACGACCTCCCGCTGGCAACGTTGGTGCCATACATCGACTGGACGCCGTTCTTCCTGACCTGGGAATTGTCCGGCCGTTATCCGGCTATCTTGACCGATGCGGTCGTGGGCACGGAAGCCAGCAAGTTGTTTCAAGACGCGCAGGACATGCTGCAACGCATCGTCAGCGAAAACTGGCTGACTGCCAAAGCCGTGATCGGCTTCTTCCCGGCGAACAGCGATGGCGACGACATCATCGTTTACAACGACGACAGCCGCACCGAGCCGCTCGAAGTGCTGCACCACCTACGCCAGCAGAACGTCAAAGCGCCGGGCCGGCCGAATTATTGCCTGTCCGACTTCATCGCGCCGGTCGGCAGCGGCATAGCCGATTACATCGGCGGTTTCGCGGTGACGGCAGGCATCGGTATCGAAACCAAGCTGGCCGAATTCGAACAAGACCACGACGATTACAGCGCCATCATGCTGAAGGCGCTGGCGGACCGTTTGGCCGAAGCCTTCGCCGAGTACATGCACTTGGCGGTGCGTAAGGATTATTGGGGCTATGCCGAGGATGAAAGCCACGACAACGAGGCGCTGATCGAAGAAGCCTATCGTGGCATCCGTCCGGCGCCCGGTTATCCGGCCTGCCCGGACCACACCGAAAAAGCCAAGTTGTTCGAATTGCTGAACGTCACCGCGACGACCTCGATCGCCCTGACCGAAAACTTTGCGATGTATCCGGCGGCGGCGGTCAGCGGCTGGTATTTCTCGCATCCGGAGTCGCAATATTTCAATGTCGGCAAGATCGACCGCGACCAGTTGGAAGACTATGCCCGGCGCAAAGGCATCAAACTGGAAGTGGCTGAGCGCTGGCTGGCGGCACATTTGAACCACTAACGGCTTACCGGCCCGTACGCTTAGATCAGGCAGGCACAGATGGCGGATTTTATCTTGTACGGCACGGAAGGCTGCCATTTATGCGAAGAAGCCGAACAGATTGTCCGGCTGGCCGGCCTCGTCTTCGACAAGCAGGACATTATCGAAGACGAGGCCTTACAACAACGTTACGGCGTAAAAATACCGGTGTTGGCGCACCGCGACGGCGGGCTGGAACTGCACTGGCCGTTCGGCCCGGAACAGGTACTCTGGCTTGCCGCCCAAGTCCGGGCCTGATCTCGGTCGCGATTCGTCAAAGCTTGGCGAAAATCAAATCCCAGACGCCGTGGCCCAAACCCAAGCCGCGATTCTCGAATTTGGTTAACGGCCGATAAGCCGGGCGCGGGCAAAAATCCCCGCTCGGGCTGGTATTTCGCAATCCGGCGCCTGCCGACAAAATCGCCAGCATGTCCTTGGCGTAATGCTCCCAATCGGTCGCAGCATGAAAATAACCGCCGACCGCCAATTTCTTATTCAGCAAGTCGACAAAACTGGGGCGGACGATGCGGCGTTTATGGTGGCGGCGTTTTTGCCACGGGTCCGGAAAAAACAAATGGATGCCGGCCAGACTGTGGTCGGCAATTTTGCGCTCCAATATCTCGATCGCGTCGTGGTGGTAGATGCGAACGTTGTTTATGCCCTGCTGTTCCAGCAACATCATCAGATGGCCGACGCCGGGCCGGTGAACTTCGATACCTAAATAATTCAAATGCGGATTGGCTGCCGCCATCGCCGCTAGGCTGTCGCCGTTGCCGAAACCGATCTCGACGATCAACGGCGCTTGCCGGCCGAAGGCTTGCACCGGATCGAAGGCCTGCTCCGGTACCAGGCAGTATTTCTGCCAATGGTGCTCCAGCGCGAACTTCTGGCCGGCGGTGGCGCGGCCTTGGCGGCGGATAAAGCTGCGGATTTTGGAAGGGTCGATGCGTTGCGGTTCGGTCATTGGGTCAGAAGGTAAAAGCGGAACGAATGCGGTCAGGCCAAGGCGCCATCCACCGAGTCAGGCCGAAGCGTAAGCGGCTGCCGGGGCGGAGCGAGGCGGCGGTTAGCCGCCAAGATCGACTTTCGACATCGCGATGGCGCTTTCCATGACAATTTTAAGCGCAATGCACGGGTCGATCACGGATTTTCCGCTATGGATGGCCTCTTGTATCGCCAAACCGAACAGAATCGGCCAATGCGCCGGGTGCGGGCATAGCATGCGTATGGTCGGCAGCAGGTTGGGCCACAGGGCTTTTAAATAATTTAAAGGCCGATCGGCCGGAGATTTTCGTAACGGTAAGCGCAGCCTGCCGAATTCGCCGCTGCCCAAGGTATTCGCACTATGGCTGAACATGGCCTTGAGGTCCGGCAAAGCTTGGCAGCCAGATTTTTGCGCCGCCGCCGCGGCCAGTCCCCATACCGAATATTGCGATTCCGCCAGCGGCGAGTTGACCGCGTCACCGTAAAAATACTGGTTACCGTCCGCATCTTCGATCTGAACCAAACCGGCATCTTCGGCCAGCCCTAGCGCCAGATTCCGTTGTCTGACGCTGGCCTGGCAGGCATAGCCCGCCAACGCTCCCAATGCACACAACAGCGATTCGGCATGCACGCCTTTATCGTTTTGCATTGCCGCGGTCAGGCGATGGTATACCTCCTGAGCGGCAATCTTGGCGCCGGCAAGCGGATCCTCTTTGCTGCGTTCGCGAATTGCGGCCACTAGCGATTCGACGGCCGGCGGCGTGGTCTTGGCGTGTTGGGCGCGGCGCCGCTCGAGTTGCACGAGAAATTCGGCGAACTCGCCTTCCAGCGCGAACCAATCGGAGCTGACGCGGGATTCGCCGAAAGCCGAAACCACGACGGCCACGCTATGGCCGGACAATTTGAGCACGCGGATTTGTTTGATTGCCGAGTAAGGCATGCCGATAAACGCTAAAGCCAGAGTAGCTTTGGGCAACAACGCCTCTTCCGCCCGCAGTTCTATGAAATTCTGTTTGGCCAGCGCTCGGGCAACAATCCATAGCGGCAAAATAGCCAATAAACCGCTGGCGGCCGCCAACCAAACCAATAAGCCGGCATACTTCGCAAAAACGCCGCAACCGGCGAGATAAGCCAAGCCGCCGGGCGGGGCCATCGCCAAAAACAGCAGCCACGCCGCAAAGCGGGCGGGTAACCGATAGCGGTAGCGGATTATGTCGGCCATGGCCTTACCGGTAATATTTGGCTGAAAGTCGGTTTCATTAGTATCAACCCTCCGCAACGCGAGTCTGGCCGAGGCCGTCTTGCCGCTAACTCTCGAGTTATGCTGCCCGATTGCGGCATTTTCAACGCCGCGAGTGTGGATCGCCGAAAACCGATCGGGGCGGACTAATCCGGCGTATGCATCGATCGGGCTATTGGCAAACCTGCACCTCGAACACAGTGCCCTTGATGGCCACGACCTTGACTTTTGTTCCCAGCGGCGTGTCGGGGCCGTGGACCTTCCAGATCGTGTCGTCGACCTTGATTTTGCCCTGGCCGTTTTCGATCGGCGCGATCAGATTGAAAGTACGGCCGATGTATTGGGCGCCACGCCGGTTCAGCAATGGGTGGTCGCTGACTTCCGGGGTGCGGGTGCGGGCGTATTTGCGCCAGGCCAGCACCGACGACACCGCCAGTAACGAAAACAGCAAGATCTGGACGTTGAACGTGGTGGTTTCGATCAGCAACACCACCGCGCCGACGATAAAGGCCGAAACCGCCAGCCACAGGAAGAAGAAGCCGCTGGCCAGGATTTCCAACGCCAGAAAGCCGACCGCCAGCACCCACCAATACCAAAACACGATGCCTTGTTCCAACATGTTCAGCCCTTCTTCTGCAATGCTTCTTTGGCCAGCTCGCCGATGCCGCCCAACGCCCCGATGACGCTGGAGGCTTCCAGCGGAATCATGATTAATTTGCTGTTATCGGCAGAGGCGATCGCTTTGACCGATTCGATATATTTTTGCGCGACGAAATAGTTGATGGCCTGGACGTCGCCCTTGGAGATGGCCTCGGAGACCATTAGCGTGGCGCGGGCTTCGGCTTCGGCCAGCCGTTCGCGGGCCTCGGCTTCGCGAAACGCGGCTTCCTTGCGGCCTTCCGCTTCCAGAATCGCGCTTTGTTTCAAGCCTTCGGCTTTCAAAATTTCCGCCTGGCGCAAGCCTTCGGCTTCCAGAATCTGGGCGCGTTTTTCCCGCTCGGCCTTCATCTGCCGCGCCATCGAGTCAACCAAGTCCTTGGGCGGCGCAATGTCCTTGATTTCGATACGGGTGACTTTAATGCCCCACGGCGAGGTGGCATCGTCGACAACGGTTAGTAAGCGGGCGTTGATTTCGTCGCGGCGCGACAACAATTCGTCCAGATCCATCGAGCCCATTACGGTGCGGATGTTGGTCATCACCAGATTGATGATCGCCACGTCCAGATAATTGACCTCGTAGGCGGCTTTGGCGGCATCCAGGATTTGGTAGAACACCACGCCATCGACCCGCACCATCGCGTTGTCCTTGGTAATCACTTCCTGGGACGGCACGTCCAGCACCTGTTCCATCATGTTCAGCTTGCGGCCGATATTCTCAACTATGGGCATGATGAAATCCAAGCCAGGAGTGAGTGTTCGGGTATATTTGCCAAAACGTTCGACGGTATACTCCATCCCTTGAGGTACCGATTGCACACACTTGTAAACCATCAATATTGCAAATACCAACGACACAATTCCCAATAACTCAAAGCCGCCCATAGCGCCCCCTTAAGGTGATGATTAATTTTGTATATTGCCAAGGCCTGGTAGGCTAATAATAATGTATGTCTTATCAACTTGCTGGAAACAGGACCCGGTTACATGAATACCTTGATCTACTACAGTTTTAACGTAATGATTCTTGCCGTCGTAATTTTGATCGTCGGGATGGTCAAACCCAAGTGGATACTGTTGTGGATGGATAAACCGGGGCGCCTGCCGATCGTTGCCATTGCCGGCGCGATCTTTATGGCTGCCGCGGTGATGTTCGGCGAGGGCAACAAGCAAATACAAGCCGAAAAATCGAAACAAGTCCAAGCGCAACCCCAGCAAAACGCCAAGGAAGAAGTACCGGATCTGCACTAAGCTCTGGCTCAAACCCGCAAACTGCCGATCAGCGTTTTCAAGACGCGCAAGTCTCCGGCTTCGGCGCTGGGTTCGTAGCGCAGCCGAATAAATACCGCGACGATCCGTTCGATGGTGTCGGCCAAATCCGGCCTTACCGCCTTGGCGCGTTGCGCCAACGTTTGCGGACCGTCGCCGGGGCCGAAATCGACGCCGGCCTTGCGCAGTTTGCCGCAAAATTGGCGGTAGGCCTGCAACACCGGATCGCGCCGGCGCCGGTTGGGCCGCAACAAACGCCAGGCCAGTAAGCCGCTGAACCCGCCCACGCTGAGCAACAGCCAATAACCGAGCTTGACGAAATCGTCGATTCCTAAGTTTTGCAACAAGGCCTTTTGGTTATCGGTATCGTAATTGATGACCCAGCGCTGCCATTGGTAATCGACGTTCTGCCATAGCTGTTGGCTGCGTTGCAGCCAGGTCAAGGTCTTGGCGTCGAACTGGATCGGGCTGAAATTGGCGGCGCCGCTGGCGATCTGCAAATCGACGTTGACTCCTTGCTCGATGCGTTCCGGCGCAATCGCGGCGGTCGGGTCAAAACGCACCCAGCCCTTCCCGTCCAACCAGACTTCGGCCCAGGCATGGGCGTCGGCTTGGCGAATTTCCAGAAAACCGCCCACTGTGTTGAAGCGGCCGCCTTGGTAACCGCCGACCACACGCGCCGGAATTTCGGCGGCTCGCAGCAGATAAACGAAAGCCGTGGCGTAATGGCTGCAAAAACCGGCGCGGCGTTCGAACAGAAAAGTTTCGACCTGGCGCTCCGGCATCGGCTCCGGATTCAAGGTGTAGCGAAAATTCTCGCGGTGGAAGTGCTGCAACAGATTAGCGATCAACGCCTCGGGCGATGCCTCCGCACCGCGTAACTGGGCGATCAGACTGCGAATCCGTTCGGAAGGTTTGCCGGGCAATTGCAGGCTTTCCCGCCGCTCCGCCGGGTTGATGCCGCCGGTATTGTAGGACGGCACCGAAGAAATTCGATATTCGGCGCGGTCGCCGGGATTTTTATTCGTGGTTAATTGGTACAACTCGTTGCGGCGCAAGCCGGCGGGGAATGCGCTGGGCAGTTCCAACGCAAACACCCAATTTTGTTTTTGTGGCTCCATCATCAGCGTGTAATCGTAAGCCTTGCCGTCGAATACCGGTTGGTCGGGGTTGGCCGCTCGGAACAAGGCCGGTGCTGCCTTCCACGCCGAACCGTCGAAAAGGGTGTAAACCGGGCCGCGCCAATAGCGCTGGCCCGGCGGCGGCAGATCCCCGTCGAACTTGACCCGAAATACCAATTCCGCCGACAAGCTCAATTCGGCAATCGAACCGGGTTCCAGCGTATCGCTCAAGCCGCTTTTGGCCTGATTGTCGGCATCCAGCCAACTCCAGCGCGGCGCTTCCAGCCTGGGGAACAGCACAAACAACACAGCCGTGATCGGCAGGGCTTGCACGATCAGTGTCGCGGCGGTTTTCAGGGCCGGAACGGTTTGCGGCGAAACGCTGTTTTGAGTGACCAGCGTCGCTAACAGCACGGTGCAGACCAGCAGGATGTAAAGCGCCATCAAGATGCTTTCTTCGTACAAAAACTGCGTCGCCGCGACAAGGAAGGCCAGATAAACGATGACGTAGACGTCGCGTTTGCCGTGAATTTCGAGTAATTTCAGCCCCAAGGCCACGACAAACAAGCCGGTACCGGCATCGCGGCCGAACACGCCGCGATGTTGGCTGTAGGCCAAGCCGATACCGGCCAGCGTCAACGCAAACAATCCCAACCGGTTCGGCAACCAGGCCGGCCGGCTAATCGCCAGCAGCCGCCACAGCCACATCAGGCCGAAAAAGCCTATCAGCAGCGGCGGCATATGCCAGGCGTGCGGCAATGTGATCAAGCCTATCGAACCCGACATGAACCATAACAGCCGCGGCGAAGGCTGGCCGTTCACGTTCAAAACAGCGCCAGGGCTTGCAGGCATTGGCGGTAATGGGCGGCCCCGGTGTCCGGCGGCACGCGCAGATTGGGCAGAACCAGGCCGTAACGCAATCCGGCCTTTTCCGCATCGACGATCCAGCGGCAGAGTTGGCTCAGGCGTTCCTCGCTGTTGTGTCCCGGCGCCTGTTGATAATCCAGCCACAATTCGCTCGATCCGGCGCCGGCATATTGCTTGCTGAACACGCCCTGGCCTTTGGCGAAGGTCTTCCAATGGATTTGCCGGATCGCATCGCCGCGTTGGTAGGGGCGCAAGCCGTAAAATTCGTCGCCCTGGCGCCGGCTCAGTCCCTGGGCGACTTGGCCGTCGCCGCTTTCCGGAAACGGCAGTTGCCGCTTGGCCGGTTTGGGGTAGACCAGCAACGGGTTGTCGAAACGCAGCGGCGCCCAGGCTCTAAACAGCCCCAGCGGGTACAAGCTGGAAACGGTCAGAGTCTGCGGTTGCAGCCAGCCGCGCCGCGCCGTCGTCTGGTAGAGCGTAGCGGTTCGGGTTTCGGCCGGCGCCAAACCGATGGCCAGCTCGCTCTGCAGTGCCAAGTGCACCGCATAACGGCTGTGGCGGCCGGGATTGCCGATTTGAAAATTAAAGGCGCCGGCTTGGCCGGCAAACACGGCGGGTTGACGGCCGGCTCTGACGGTCAAGCCGGCCAGGGATTTGAAGCTGTGCAAAATCGCGACGAAAAAGATGCTGGCCAATAAAAATCCCAACAAATAGGCCAGATTGTTGCTGTAGACGAAGCCGACCAGTAGCAGCAACACGATCAATAGCACGAAGGCTAAGCCGCGCTGGGTCGGCAAGATAAATATCCGGCGGTGTCCCAGCGAGATCGGAGCGGAGGTCGGCGCCTCGCCCCGGAAAAAGCGCGACAGCCGAAAGCGGTCCGCCAACGATAGCGGTGCCGAGCTCAATGGACCGGTACTTGCGCCAATATCGGCGCGACAATGCCGACCGAGTCGCTGGAGCCGGCATTCAAACGGTGGCCGGCCACGGCGGGTAATACCGCCTGCAGGTCTTCCGGCAACACCGCCTGGCGTTTGCCGACGAAGGCCCAGGCCTTGGCCGCCGCCAGCAAACCCAGTCCGGCGCGCGGCGACAGGCCGTTGACGAAATCCGGCGATTGTCGGGTATAGGCCAGAATCGCCTGCAGATAATCCAGCAAAGCGGGCGAGGCATAAACGCCGGCCGCGGCCTGTTGCAGTTCGACCAGTTGCGTCGGACTCAAGGCCTCCGCCAGACCGTTGATCAACAGGTGGCGGGGTTGGCCGGCCAACAACTCGCGTTCGGCCTGGCGGCTGGGGTAACCCAGTTCTATCCGCATCAGAAAGCGATCCACTTGCGATTCCGGCAGCGGAAAAGTACCGATTTGGTTCGCCGGATTTTGGGTGGCGATGACGAAAAACGGTTGCGGCAACGGATAGGTTTGGCCCTCGACGGTGACCTGGCGTTCTTCCATCGCTTCCAGCAACGCACTCTGCGCCTTGGGCGTGGCGCGGTTGATTTCGTCGGCCAGGATCATTTGCTTGAAGATCGGCCCGGGGTGGAAGCTGAATTGTTGCTTATGCGTGTCGAACACCGTCGAGCCGACGATGTCGGCCGGCAGGATGTCGCTGGTGAATTGGATGCGTTGGTATTCCAAGCCGAACAAGCGCGCCAAGGTATGGGACAGCGTGGTTTTGCCGACGCCGGGAATGTCTTCGATCAGCAAATGGCCCTTGGCCAGCAGGCAACAGACCGCCAGTTGAATTTGCCGTTCCTTGCCGAGAATGATTTGGTTGGCGGCGGCGATTAGCCGGTCGAGTGCAAGGTCCATCGTGCGAAATACCGTTAAGAAGCGATGGACCGAGTATAGACCAGCTTGGTTGCGCCGGCATCCGCTTCGTTGTATAAACCCGGAAGGGCCGGCGCCGGCCGGACTAAAGCCACGCTGCCTCGCTGCGGAGATAGAAATGAAAGAATATCAAGACGTTCGCGACCAATTGCTGAACATGCTGGAAGATCTCGACGACCGGCTCGGCAAGATCACCGCCGATGTAAAACACATCGACCACCCGCTGGACAAGGATTTCTCGGAACAAGCGGTCGAAACCGAAAACGACCAAGTACTGGACGCCCTGGGCAACGCCGCCCGCGACGAAGTCGAAAAAATCAAGCAGGCCATTTTCAGAATCGATGCCGGCACTTACGGAGTGTGCGCCACTTGCGGCGAGCCGATACGCAAGGAGCGGCTGGCGGCGTTGCCGTTCGCCAACCAATGCCTGCGCTGCGCGGAACGCAGCCAAGGCCGCTAATAGCGGTTTATGCGCGCGGCAGCCCGGGCAATGCCTGGCTCAGCGCGGTAACCAGCCGATAGCCCTGTCGGCGAGCCGATCCGCGGCGAAATTTACGCGGCCGCTTCGGAAAATCCGAACCACTCGTCCAGAATCTGGTGCACGTCGTCGACTCCGACCTTGTTCAAAGCCGAAAATAACTGCAGGGTCACGACAATATCGGCCCGGCTCAATTCCCGTTGCACTTGCAATAACGTGGTTTTAGCGGCGCCGAAATTAAGTTTGTCGGCCTTGGTCAATAGAATGTGCAGCGGCAATTTGCGGTGCTCGCACCATTCGACCATCTGCCAATCGAAATCGGTCAACGGGTGGCGGATATCCATAACCAACACGATGCCGCACAAAGCCTGGCGCTGGTTCAGATAGGTCTCCATCATTTTTTGCCATTCCAGCTTCATCGCCTCCGGAACCTTGGCATAGCCGTAGCCGGGCAAGTCCACCAGTTTGCGCTCCGGATCGATTTCGAAGAAATTCAGCAATTGCGTACGTCCCGGCGTCTTGCTGACGCGGGCCAAGGCGTTTTGCCTGACCAGCGTATTGATTGCGCTGGATTTGCCGGTATTGGAGCGGCCGGCGAACGCAATTTCCTTACCCTGGTCCGGCGGCGCATCCTTCAGTTTGGGGGCGCTGTTGATGAACTTGGCCTGGTGGTAGATCGGATTCATCCAGTCTCGCTTACAGTGATTAAATCGGTTAGAATCCGGCCATTATAGCGCTTGGCGGCTGATGCCAACGCGCTTTATGTCGATCAACTTTTCCTGAACAGGGGCCCATAATGACAAGAAAATTGCTGACTGTTTCCATCTGCCTGGCGTTGGCATCCGCTAGCGGTTACGTCCATGCCCAAGGCAATGCCAGCGCCGGCAAAGCCAAAGCGGCCAGTTGCGCGGGCTGCCACGGTGAAGACGGTAACAGTACGATGCCGAGCTTTCCGAAGTTGGCCGGCCAGCACCAGGGTTATCTGGCCAAGCAATTGCAAGCGTTCAAAAACGGTACCCGTAATTCGCCGATGATGGCGCCGCTGGCCGCCGGCCTGGACGACCAGGCCATACAGGAAATCGCAGCTTACTATGCCGGCAACAAGATTTCGGCTAATCCGGCGCCGACGCTGCCGGCCGGCGATGACGACGACGCACCGGCCAAAACCGAGGAACAGAAAAAGGCCGAGCTGGCGGCGTTGATTGCCCAGGGCAGCGACTTGTACCGCAACGGCAACTTGAGCCGCGAAGTTTCGGCTTGCGTCGCCTGCCACGGCCCATACGCCGAGGGTAACAAGCCGGCCTCATTCCCGTCGCTACATTCGCAACATGCCGACTATCTGATCAAAACCTTGACCGATTTTAAGACCGGCGCGCGCAGCAACAATCGCGAAAACATGATGCATATGATCGCCACCAAAATGACCGACGAGGATATCAAAGCCGTTTCTTACTACATCTCGACGATGAAGTAAGCGCCTAGCCTCTTCTCTATTCGCCCGCCGGCGGTCTTGTCGAGGCCGGGCGATTTGATGTAAAACGCCGGATTGCTCGTTATCTGCCATTGCCGTCCTGGCGCTGCGGTTTTCCGGCCAGCCAAAGCCGATTGGCGAGCGGCTTTTCGGAACTTGCCAGCGTATTTCGGTTCGGACGTATTTTTATCGGGATTACTTTTTACGGAGAACTTTGATGTTAAAAATTATTGCGTTGTTGGGGTTAATGGGATTATCCACATTGGCCAATGCGGAAGGCGGCTACGATCCGATCTCGCCGGCGCAACCGGTGCAGAATCCGGACAAAGTCGAAGTTATCGAATTTTTTTGGTACGGCTGCCCGCATTGCTACAGCCTGGAACCGGCCATGGCCGAATGGCTGAAAACCAAGCCGGCCAACGTCGAGTTCATCCGCCAACCGGCGGTATTCAGCGATCTGTGGGGCAAGCACGCCAAAGCCTATTACACCGCGGAAGCCTTGGGCGTGCTGGATAAGGTCCACGCCGATCTGTTCGACGCGATCCAGAACAAAAAACAAAAACTGACCGACGAAAACGACTTGGCGAAATTTTTTGTCGAACACGGCGTGAAAGACGAAGATTTCCGCGCGGCATACAACTCGTTCCTGGTCGACGCCAAATTGCGCCAGGCCGAATCGATAGGGCCGCGCTACGGTATTACTGGTGTGCCTTCGCTGGTGGTCAACGGCAAGTACAAAGTGACTGCGCAATCGGCCAAATCGCAGGCCAACATGCTGAATGTGGTCAATCAGTTAATCGCGCAGGAAAGCCCCAAGAAATAATGCCCCCATTCCCCCGCGCATTTCACGGGGACGTGGGCGCTCGCGCCGCAATCGTAGGCTTCGCAATCTCGACGATAGTCTATAATTTGACCGGTAAAAGTTTCGATATTGAGGCGTAATTCATGGTTTTTTTTAAGAACAAGGAAGAAGGGCCGGAAAAGTGGAAGGAGAAATATCTCCGGCTGTTGGATGACCAGGAACAAAGCGAAAAACAGTTCAAAGCCAACGAAGAATTACTTTGCAAGACCATCGTCCGTTTCGCATTGGCGGTGAAAGGCCTTAACCGGCAACTGGACCCGCATTTGAATCGGATCCGCAGTCTGCTGAAAGGCGGCCTGCAGAGCCAACAACTGCAGAAAGAACTGACCGCGTTTTCCGCCGCGCTGGCGAAACTGGAAGACTCGTCCGAGACCAGTCTGGCCGACGCCGCACTGCTATTCGAATTTCTGGGTAAGCGATACCCGCTGCTGCAAGACCAACTGGACCAAATCCGCGACAACTACGAAAGCCGCAAGTTTGCCAACAACCAAGGTTTGTTCCTGGCGCTGCTGGAACTGATCGAAGCCGACAGCAAACCGCAACCGCCGCTTGCGGTAGGCGTCGGGCTTGCACCCGGCGACATCGACGTCAACGCTATCCATATCCAACTGATTCGGTTGCTCGACAACGCCGAGATTCCGCTGTTTTTTGCCGAGGACGCCGAGCAGTTAAAACAACGGATCCAAAGCGAACAGCAACCGTTGAGCCGGGTGTTCGACGACACCATCAGTTTGCTGCTGTCGATCAAAAAACACCTGGAAGCCGAACAGCGCGAGATGGCGATGTTCCTGGCCGCATTGACCGAACAGTTGACCGAGCTCGGCATCAAAGCCACCGGCGTCAACTCAGCCGCCGAAAATAGCTTGAAAAAGCGCAACCTGCTGGACCGTTCGGTCTCCGAGCAAATCCAGGAATTGAAGGAAAAAACCGAAAACGCCACTCAATTGGAACCGCTCAAGCAAGTCGTCAGCAGCCGGCTCAGCGCGATCAGCGAACAAATCCAGGAGCATAACAGTCGAGAACAAAAGGAGCGCGACCGGGTCCGGCAGGAAATGCAAGCCTTGGCCGCCAAGCTGAGGGATATGGAATCCGAATCCGGCGAATTGCGCTCGCGGCTCGATGCCGCACAGCAGCGGGCAACCCGCGACCCGTTGACCGGTTTGCCGAACCGTTTAGCCCTCGAAGACCGGCTCGCCGACGAAATTGCGCGTTGCAAGCGCTACCAATCGGCTTTGACCATGATCGTTTGGGATGTGGATTTGTTCAAGGCCATCAACGACAATTACGGGCACAAATCCGGCGACAAAGCCTTGGTAATCATCGGCAAATTATTGTCCGAACATTGCCGGCAGACTGACTTCGTCTCCCGTTTCGGCGGCGAAGAATTCGTGATGCTGTTACCGGACACCGACGCCGTAGCCGGTTTACAGGTCGCGGAGAAATTGCGCGGCACGGTGCAAAACTGCAGTTTCAACGCCAACGGCAACAAGGTAAATATCACACTGTCCTGCGGCTTAAGCCAATACCGCAACGGCGATACTACCGAGTCGTTGTTCGAGCGTGCCGACGCCGGCTTATACAAGGCCAAGCAATCCGGACGGAATTGCTGCATCGTGGTTTAAGCGCCAGCACGATGGCTACCCATTCCCCTTATTCGGCTCCGGTCGATATCGAAAAATTCCTGTACAAGCTGGTGATTCAGCTTTTGATTTTCAGCCAAGGCAGCCACAAGCTGTTGGAGCCGCATTTGGTGACGATAGGCGCCAAATTGCGTAGTGGCGCCAACTTGCATGACTTGCTGCAGGAATTACAGTCGGTATCGAAAACGTTGTTGCAGATATCCAAGCAAACCAAGGAAGATTCCGGAGCCGACAGCGGTGCCGCCTCCGGCCAGGCCCAGCCCGATTATGTAATGCAGCGCCTCGAAGAACTATTGACCGCAGCCGAGGTTCCGCTACGTTTCGAGCAACAGACCTCTATGCTCAGGCAGCGCATCCGCGCCAGACAAACCGGACAAGCGTATAAACGGGTGATCGACTCGGCAATCGAGTTGTTGTTGAACATCAAAGATTACGGTGCCTCCGAAAAACAAGACCTCGACTTGTTTCTGGCCGACTTGACCGGCCAACTCAGCGAAATAGAGCAACACGCCGAAAGTGCGGGCGAGTCCAACATGTTGTCGATCGACAATCGGCATGCGCTGAGCCACGAGATTTCCCGCCAGGTCGGCGATTTCAAGGATTCCACGCAATCGGCGGCGGAACTGGCCGAATTGAAAACTCAGACCAGCGAGCACCTCGATCGCCTGCTGGAGCAGTTGCTCGAACACAAGCAAATGGAGGACGAGCGCCAACTCGAAGCGCAACAGAAAATCGAGATGATGACGCAAAAGCTGCAGGCCTTGGAAACCGAGACCGAAACCTTGCGCACCAAGCTGAAAATAGAACACGACAAGGCTTTGTGCGATTCGCTGACCGGCTTACCCAACCGCTTGGCCTACAACAACCGGGTGGAAATGGAAGCCAACCGCTGGAAACGCTACCGGGCGCCGCTGGCTTTGGTGATTTGGGATATCGACCATTTCAAGCAGATTAACGACAACTACGGCCATAAAGCCGGCGACAAAACCCTGGCGTTGGTCGGCCAATTATTGTCCAGCAATTGCCGGGAAACCGATTTCGTGGCGCGTTACGGCGGAGAAGAGTTTGTCATGCTGATGCCGAGCACTACGGAAGAGCAAGCCCTGGAAGTGGCGGATACCATCCGCGACATCATCCAGCACTCCGGATTCCACTCCAACGGCGAAGACATTGATTTGACGTTGAGCTGCGGCGTCAGCGGATTCAAAGAAGGCGATCAGCACGACGACGTATTCGTCCGAGCCGACCAAGCTCTGTACCGGTCAAAACAACTCGGGCGTAACCGTTGCACTTTATTCGCCGACGATCTCCGCTAGGATGCGGAAACCGCCGCCTGCATTATCTAACGCAATTGCAGGGCGGCGAATCGAAGTTAATTGAAGAAGAAAGGGTAGCGGGCCGAACGGTATGGCCGGGCGGCGGCCAGGCAACGATCGAACACCGTGATAGCCTGGTCGCAGGAAATCACGGCTTGCTGGCTGTCCAGGATGTAGTGCGCCAAATTCAGAATGCATTTCCAATGGCGGCGGTCGTCGATAAAACGAAAAGCCTCAGCCAGCAATTCCTGCATTTTTTTCTCGCGTTCGACGCGGCAGGAAATGAAGTGCTCCAAATAGCATGAGGCTTTTTCCAGGTCGCTGTATCCGCCGTAGTTGTGCAAGGCATTGAAATTGATCAGATTCAGGTTGAAGACCTCGTCGTCGCGGATCGCCACATATTTGGCTTCGGCCAACGGCCCGGCCAAAAGATTCACCACGTCCGCTTCGTAAGCCCGTTGGCAACTGTGTTGCGGATGGTCGGCAAACGCCGAAAAACTTTCGACTACGGCGATCGGTAAATTCTGGATCAGATTGCCGTCCACGACTTTGGCGAAAAACTGGTCTTTGTCATCGTCGGGCCGTTGGACGTGGATTTCGAAAAACACCGGCGGCAATTGCTTTTGCCGGTTGCTGAGGTAAATGGCCGCTGCGTGGCCGGCCTCGTGAAAGGCAGTACGTAAGTCCAGTTCGGCTGGATGCACGAATGTAGACGTAGAAGACTGGTAGTTTCTTTCCATATTGACGACCTCATCCAAAAAAAGATGCGGCGCTAAGGCCGCATTGAGGAAGGATATTAAAACTCTTTACCCTTTAGGAGAGGGAGCGCATACATAAGAGTTGCGTGTAGTTTACTGGCGGGCTCGGAATTTGAGAATGTGACAAATTGCCGCGCGGCAAACTGTCGCTCGATGCCGGAACTGCCGAAAAGCCTTAGCCGAGGCTACCGTTCCGGCGCGCGCAGTATCTAGCGTTAAACCTTAGCGTTCTGCGTTTTGCCGGTCCAAAACGGCAGCGATAGCAGCGCAAGATAAATCAGCCATGTGGTCAATTGCCCGTTTTTCAGCGTATAACTCAGCGCAACCGGCACACCTTCGGCAATGCCGGGGTGGGCCTGGATGAAATCCCTTCCCACCATAAACGCCAAGCTCTCGCCGACCACCATGCCGACTATTGCGAAACTCAATAAATAGGCGGCTACGCGGTCGCGTTTACAACTCAATTCCCAACCGATTAAGCCGTCGAAGGCCGCAAAGCGGTCGGCCGATTGCCCAGGGCTGAGCCACCGGCATGCCGATAGCGCGACTATGCCAAAAACCGGAATCGAAAACTGTTCGATCGGGAAGCTCAAATAGCGGCCATTGACCGCCAAACCATAAGTTTTGTACAACGCCAGGCCGATAAAAATCAGATATGCGGTGCGCAGCGCCTTTGCCAGCTCCAGCGTCCCCGGTCGTTCGGCCAGGATTTGCTGCGCCCGGCCGAGCAACAACCCGGCTAAAGCCGCATTGGCCAATACGATTAATAGGGTATATAACCTTTGCCAATCGCTGTAACTGGTGTACCAAAGAAAATCGGCCAGAGTGACCAGGCTGGCGCTAAAAGTCTGGGTCATCGCCAGCACCAGCAATAACCTCGGCCAGGGCAGGGCCTGCAAAGTTTTAAAATAAGCGCCGACAACCGTTAAACCGAGCAATATGGCTGCCGCCAAGCGCCACGGCCAGTTCGGCGTTTCCAGCACCGGCCCGGTCAATGGGAATACCGGCTTGCGGTCAGCCGAGAACAAGCCCCAGTTGGCGCCGACCACGCCTTCCAGTTCGCTTTTCCAAGGTTGGTTGAAGGCTTCGACGATGTTGTAATCGAAATTGTGGCGTTTAGCGACCTGGATCATGCCGCGGATGAACTTGGCTTCGTTGACTACGCTCGGTACTGCCAGCCCGCGCTGGCGCCCGGCGCTGGGCCAACCGGACTCGCCGATCAAAATCGGCTTGCCGGGGGCGATTCCACGCGCTTCGTCTTCCACTTGCTTGACGATTTTTTCCAAATGTTGCGTCGCATTTTCCACCGAGATCGGCTCGTCCTCCCAATAAGGCAGGATATGGATGGTGATGAAGTCGACCTCGTTGATCAGTTGCGGATGCTTCATGTACATCGACCAGACATCGGCATAGGACACCGGCTGCTTGACCGCCTGCTTCACGGCGCGGATGTAGCCGATCAAACGGTCGACGTCCATTTCGCCGCGCAACAAGACTTCGTTACCGACAATGACCCGTTTCACGACATCCGGATTCGCATTCGCCGATTTAATCAACGCCTCCATTTCCCGCTGGTTGTCCAGATAAATCGCATCGATCCAGCAGCCTTGGATCATCTGCAAGCCGTATTTTCGCGCCAATTCCGGCGTGGATTGCATTCCGCCCAAGCTGGAGTAAGTGCGAATGGTTTGGGTCTTGTCCGCCAGCAGGCGCAAGTCTTCGTCGACATGCTCGGCCAACGGAAATTTTTCCAGCAACGGGCTGAATCCTTCGCGGAAAGGCGCGAAAGACAGGCTCATCAGTTTGCCGGCGGGAACGTCGGTGCCCGCATCCTGCGGCCGGTTACTGAGCCAGGCGTAGCCGCCGTGAACTGATAAAATAAGGAGCAAACAAAGCAGGAGTCGGAGGCTGGGCATAGTGTCGCGTGCTGAATTAACGGGCAAAAATGTTGTCCGACGATTAGCAAAAAGCGCCGGTTATGGAATTATAAGGCATAGCTGCTGTGGCCGATTGTAACCTTTTGCCGGCTGGCGAACCGAGCCGCCTCGACGGCAAAATTGTTAAATAATTTCTGTACTTTACCCATGGGTTCTGGTTACAGTATCGCGCTTTTTCTGATGTCCGGATGCCCTGTCGAGCCATCCGCTAATTTGTCTGTTTTATGAGGTTTTGTATGCATAAAAAGGTTATCCCCATGCTGTGTGGCGCCATGTTGCTGTCCGGTTCGCAGTGGGTTTTGGCGGCGGCGGACAAGCTACCGGCAAGCACGAACGTCAAATTGGGGGCGGCGGAAGAATTTTGTTCTGAATTTACCGATCCGAAGTGGCGCGAAGCGCAAGTGATAGACGGCGTGGAAATTCAGGAATCGCGGATGTGCAATCCGGACAACCCCGCCGAAATTGCCGCGTTCGTTAAGGGTACCAACAATATCTCGATGGCGACGCTGATGGAAACCCAATTGGCGGCCGATGCGATTACCGTCGGTAACGACATGGACGGCGACGGCGACCCCGACCATTACATCATCAAACTGGAAATTGCCGAGCTGAACGGCCATTCTCCCGACATGAAGGAACCGACCACGACCTTCGACATCGCTCCCGGCATCCAGCCCACCTTCTGGGTCTACGCGCCCAAAACCCGCGATATGTCGACTCTGAGCTTGTACGAACCGGTGGCTAACCCGCTGTTGCGGGCGCCGTCGCCGGTGATTCGCGTCGAACAGGGCGACATCGTCTGGATCGTGTTGGAAAACAGCCATTATTTCCCGCATTCGATCCACTTACACGGGATCGACCACCCCTATATGGACCATGGCGGCGAAGGCAACGACGGCGTCGGCCAAACCGGGCAAATGGACGTGATGCCGGGCCAGAGCAAAACCTACGTGATCAAGCCGCGCCAACCGGGCACGATGTATTACCATTGCCACGTACAGCCCCACACCCACATCCCGATGGGCTTGCAGGGCATTTTCATCGTCGAGGAAAACCGGCCCAACAACTGGGTGCAAGTGTTTAACGTCGGTGCCGGCCACGTCCGTCACCCTTCGGTCGCGGTCAAAGAGAAATACGCGGCGGAATACGACTTGCATTACCAATCCGCGGATAAGGAATTGCACGAAATGGTGCGTTCCGCCAATGACCCGCGCATTATCGCCCGGCGCATGAACCAGGAATACGATATCACCGAAGCCAAGCCGGACTACTTCATGCTGAACGGCCGCTCGTTCCCGTATACCTTGCGCGAATCGTTGATCCTGATGGAAGAAAACAAAAAGGTCAAAATCCGCGTGTTGAACGGCCATGAAGAGGAATTTGCATTGCACATCCACGGCCATAAACCGATGGTGACGCATTACGACGGCGTCGATAACGGACCGTCCTCTTATATCAAACGCGATGTGCACGCGATGGTACCGGCACAGCGCTTGGATCTGGAGTTGAGCGGCGTCGACGACGGCTTGAATAGCTTCGGACAAGGCGTCTGGATGTTTCACGACCACGTCGAAAAATCGTTCACGACCAACGGCATCGGCGAAGGCGGCGACATCAGCTTGGTGGTTTACAAAGGTTACATGGACGAGCGCGGCATCCCGAAAGTACACGGCATGAGTCTGGCGCCGTATTTCACCAAGGAATTCTGGCAAGGCAAATATCCGGCTTGGCAGGATTACGACGCCTGGAAAAGTTTAGGTTTGCCGGAAACTTCCAACAAGAAACAGGCCGCTTTCGTACCGCCGCCCGCGCCGGCTAAAGCCGATGGCACTGCACAACCGACTGCCGCGGAACAATCGTCATTCTTCGGCCAGTTGTTTACCGGTCTGGTTCTGGGGGGCCTGGGTTATGCCGGTTTCACCAACCGGCAACGCATCTTGGAACTGTTCGGTAAAAAATAAACCGAACCTGCCACCATAACGCGCCGGTGTCGAGCCAGCCTCGGCACCGGCGTTTGTTTGTCAGCTGATATAGTACTGGCGCATCATGCCCAAATCCTCGTGTTCCAGGTTGTGGCAGTGGTACAAAAATAAGCCTTTATAATCCTGAAACGGCTTGACGATGTTGACTTCCTCGCCCGGCATCACCAATACCGTATCTTTCCAGCCCGAATCGATAAAACCGTCCTTGACCGTCGCATAATCGGCGGCGTCGGTTTTAGCGGCGTTGCGGGACAATATCTGGTATTGCTGGCCGTGCAGATGTATCGGGTGGGCCATGTCCATACTCATGCCGCCCATTCCGCCCATGCCCTGGCCGGCCTCATCGCCGCCGCGGCGCATACCGCCCATCCTGCCCATACCCATGCCTGTAGCGTGTTCGCGACCCGCTCCGCCATGATCGTGAAAGATTCGGATTTTCTTGATCGAGCCGAGGGCGACCTTCTCGTAATCCGTCACTCTATCCATGGAAAACGACAAGCCGTTCAATAGCGGCCGCATATGGCGGATGGACAAGGCAATCGGAATCGGATTGTCCCGGTTGTCGGTGTCAGCTTCGCTCAGGCGCTGAAACGGTACCAACGTTTGCGGCAATTTCGGCGAGTCGCCGACTTTTTCGTTGATGTTGAATACCGCGATCGGAAACTTCGCGCCTTGCGCCAACTGTGCTTGCATCATGTCCATGCCGCCATGCATGCCGGGCAAGGCGCCGGAATAAGCCAAACTGTACAAGGTCAAACGCGAGCCGACGGCTCGGCCACTGAAATCCAGCCATAAATCGACGCGCTCGCCGGGGGCCAGCATGATGTAAGGCCGGGTTTCCGGTTTTGCCAGCAGTGCGGCGTCGGTGCCAATCGCGATCAACGGTGTGCCGTCATCCCAGCCCAATTTGTAGATTCTGGAGTTGGAGCCGTTGACGGCACGAAACCGGTAGGCCCGCGTTTTCACGCTGAACTGGGCTTGCGGCTTGCCGTTGACCAGGATCGTGTCGCCCAGAAAGCCCATCATCCGCTCCGGCATCGCATGCAAATACTGCAATTGGCTGCGGCCGTCGAAGCGCCGGTCCTGGATCACCAAGGGCAGGTCGTATTCGCCGCGCGGCAAATCCAGCTTGGCTTCGTCGGCGTCGTTGACCACGATCAAGCCGGCCAGGCCGCGGTAAACCTGTTCGGCAGTCAAATCGTGGGCATGCGAATGGTAAAAACTGGTGCCGGCCCGGTTCAGCACTTCGAATTCGTACACGTATTGCTCGCCGGGCTGAATCGTGTACATCGGATGGCCGTCGCTGTGCTGCGGTACATGCAAGCCGTGCCAATGGATGATGGACGGTTCGTGCAAGCGGTTATTGAAAAATATCCTAACCTTTTGGCCTTTTTCTAAGGTCAATATCGGCCCGAGATAATTGTCCGGCAATGCCCGCAACGTATTCGCCGGCCCCTTCAGTAGCTTAGCGCTGTAGCTCTGTACCCGGGTTGCCGGCCCGCCGCCGATTATGGTTGCTTGCGACGCTTGCGCGGCAAATTCGATTTCGACATCGGCAATAAATCCCGGCGAGGCCTTGCGCAGCAGACTGCCGCCGGTCGCCGCCGACATCGCCGGCATGGCGGCGAAAGCCGCCCCAGCCGCTGAAATTTGCAAAAACTTCCGCCTACTGTAGTTGGTTCGATGCGTCATTTTCCCCTCCCCCTGTATTAGCCCTATGAAAAAGCTCATTGTTATTGGGTTTGAACATACTCCAAATTCCAGTGCCCAACAACTTGCAGTTACCGGTCGCGGCCGGCCCCAGCCAAGCCGATCACAATCCGGATTTGGGTGTTAGAATGCTCGGCGATCGATACGCAAACGCCCAACCGAGCCGATTTCAACCCGGCCGGGGCAATGGCGGCCAATCGGAAACCCAAGCAAAGAGGACATTATGCGTAACTGGAAACTGTTGCCGGCGCTGATGGCGGCAACCCTGGTAGTAGCTGCTGTTTTGTACGTGGCGTTCTACTTCGTGTTTCTCGATTTTTTCGTCGACTTGTGGTGGTTCCGCTCGTTGGAGTTTGAAACCTACTTTTGGTTGAAACTGCTCTACCGTTTTATCTTTTCCGGTGCGGTAACCACCTTCTTCTTCGCGATCTTTCTGTTCCATTTCTGGATCGCCTCCCGTTACCTGGGCTTGAACCCTCCAGAAGACATTTTGATGGACGACGGCAAACGCCGCCGTTTCCAGCGTTTTGCCGACGTCTTCATGACCGGCTCGGCCAAGGTCTACACACCGGTTTCGCTGGTTTTGGCCATCGTTATCGCGATTCCGTTTTATTTGCAATGGGAACAAGCGCTACTGTTCTTCTTCGGCGAAGCCGCCGGTATCACCGATCCGGTGTACGGCAACGACGTCAGCTTCTACATGTTTTCCTATCCGATTTACATGCTGATTCAAAAGGAATTGCTGACTACGGCTTCGCTGGTGCTGTTAGCGACCGGCGTGTTGTATTGGCTGGAACACGTATTCGTTCCCAACCAAAGCAAGGAGTTTCCGGTTGGCGCCAAAATCCACCTGGCGGTTCTGTTCGGCTTTGTCGTGCTGTTCGTGATCTGGGGATTCCTGCTGGACCGGTTTTCGCTGCTGTACTCCGATCAAAACGAGCCGGTGTTTTTCGGCCCGGGATTTGTCGAACTGCATTACCAATTGCCGTTGATTTGGTTGGAAATATTTTTCATTGCCGCGATCGCGGTCTCGATCGTGTTTTACGCATTTTCGGAGCGGCACCGCAGTAAAGCGCCGACCATCGTTGCCGTGCTGGGTTATCTGGCGGCCTGGGGACTGAGCGGCTCGCATACCATTCCGGAAATGATCGAGAAGTTTATCGTCAAGCCTAATTTCACCCGTACCGAAGGCGATTCGATGTTGCACAACATCGATGCGACGATGGCAGCCTACGACCTGAACAACATTAAAGTCGTCGATTTCAAAGTCAATCTCGACGCGACCAAAGACATCGAAGCCTGGTCCAACGTCAAGCATTTCGAAAACATTCCGGTTTGGGATCGCGAGTTTTTGATCGACAGCTATATGCAATTGCAAGGCTTGCGCTCTTACTACGTGTTTCCTACCGTCGACGAAGACCGCTATTTCATTAACGACCACCACCAGCAAGTCAATCTGGCCGCGCGGGAAGTCAATATCGAGCGTATGCCGAAAGAAGCCCAAAACTGGGAAAACGCCCATCTGCGCTTTACCCACGGTTACGGCGCGGTGGTGTCGCCCGCGGCGCAAGATGCCGGCATTCCTATCGTCTGGTATCTGCGCGATTTGAACATGACCTCCGATGTCGGCTTTTCGGTCAAATATCCGGATATTTACTACGGGCAGGAAAAGTACCGTTATGCGATTGTGCCGAACAAGCTGGCGGTATCCGACATCTCGACGTCGGCGCCGGACGAGGGCAAGGATTACCGTGGCAATACCGGCATTCCGATCCCGTCGTTGTTTAGAAAGATGCTGTTCGCCTTTTATCTGAAAGACGAAAAAATCTTTTTCTCGCCGAATATTTCCAACGACAGCAAATTATTGCTGCGCCGCAATATCGACGAACGCATCAGCGCATTGACCCCGTTCTTGCATCTGGACAAAGACCCTTACCTGGTGATCGACAAGGACCGCTTATACTGGATTCAGGACGCCTACACGCTGTCGAAATACTATCCAGTCTCGAAACCGGCCGCCGACGATTATTTGGACGGCAGCCACGAGTTCAATTACATCCGCAATTCGGTCAAAGTGGTGGTCGACGCTTACGACGGCAGCGTCGACTATTACATGTCGAACCCGGACGACCCCATCATCAAGGCGTATAGCAGGGCCTACCCAGGACTGTTAAAAAACCTGAAGGAGATGCCGGACCACTTGTTGCAACATTTGCGCTACCCGCGCGATTTGTACTTCATGCAAATGAAGATTTACGCCAAGTACCATCAAAACACGCCGGAGCTGTTTTACGAGCAGGCGGAGACTTGGCAATACGCCACGGTCGACGGCCAATCGGTTCTTCCGTACTTCATCACGATGGATTTCAACCGTTGCAACGATACGGAAGAATTCGTCATGATCAATCCGATGACGCCGATCCGCCGCGACAATCTGAGCATGGTCGGTCTGGCCGGCACGTTGGACGAAGTCAACTGCGGCCACGCTTACAAACCGGGCATTACCATTTTCAAGTTTCCTAAGGATGTGCAAGTCAACGGCCCGTCGCAGGTCAACGCTTTGATCGACCAAAATCCGGAAATCGCCGCCCAATTCACGCTATGGAACCAACAGGGCTCCGAAGTCAAAAAAGGGCGGATGGTGATTTTGCCGATGGGCAATTCGATTTTATATGTGCAGCCGATTTACATGCTGGCGACCAAAACCAAAATCCCGGAATTGGCTCGCGTCATCGTTTCTATCGGCAATCAGGTGGTGATGGATAAAACGCTACAGGCCGCGTTCGACCATTTGAAGGCCCAGTTCATCAAAGGCGCTAACGGCCCGACATCGGGCATTTCGGCCACCGAAAGCAAATAAGCCTTCGGCGGAGCCTTTCGATTCAATGCAACAGCATGGAGCAGAGCCGGTCTTCCAGCTCCATGCGTTCGGCCAAGTGTTCGCCGAGTACCGATAAATCCTGTAGCAAATTGTCGGTCCTGAATTTGCGCCGGCCTTCGTCGTAGGTGTCGCTGAAGGATACGGCCGAGGCGGTGATCTTGGAGAATGCCGGATAAATCCGCTCGGCATAGCTCAGCGCAGACGATTGCTCCGGGCGGTCGGTTAACAGATGTTCGTAGATACCGAAATGGCCGAGCGAAATGTAATCGATCAACAACTGCGAGAATTCGGACAACGCCGATCGCAAATTACCGTCGCCGTTGAGCGGTAGCATGTTGCCAATCTTGCAGTATAACGACCAAACTGCGGAACGTTCTTCCAATAAGGTTGCAACCCAATGTTGGGCGTTGGCGCTTTTCTCGCTTTGGCAGACATTAGACTCGATCACGACGGTTCTCCCATTGAAAATGACGAGGCTTAAATTTATGTCACTTCTCAACAATATTCAACAAGGCATTAAAAATTAACAATTTTCGCTTGAAAAGTGTGATCGATTTGGCACCTGTTAATTTCATATTTGTGGCTTTGCCCTGCGAAGCCAGGCCACTGATAAAGGCGTGGAACCTTAAAAAAATAACGCAAAAACAAGCGTTTGCCAGCTATGGCAACGAATTCGCCGTGTTAACGGTCAGTGGAATCGGCAAAGTGGCCATGGCCGGGGCAGTGGCCTATACCCTGGCGCAATATCCCGACGTTGCCGAACCGGTCATGTTGAATATCGGCATAGCCGGGCACAACCGGCTGCCGGTGGGCAGTTGCCTGCTGGCGGATCGAATTGCCGACGCAGACAGCGGCCGGCGTTTTTATCCGCAATTGCCGTTTGCTGCACCTTGCCCGACACGCGGTTTAACCACGTTCGCGCAAGCGGCTGCGGAATACTGCGGCGATTATCTACGCGACATGGAAGCCTCGGCGTTCTACGAAACGGCCGTCAAATTCAGTTCCAGCGAATTGATCCATTGCCTGAAGGTCGTCTCCGACAATTCCGAGTCGCCGTTGGCAAACGTCACCGAAGATGCGGTGGCGGACTGGATCGGTGCTAGTTTACCGGTCGTGGAAGCTTTATTAACGCGATTGGCGGAATTGGCAAACTCGCAGCCTACATCTGACCGCAAACTGTACCGGGAAGCCTTGGGCCAGTTTCATTTCACGGCCAGCAATGCCGCAAAATTGCAATCCGTATTGAACCGTTGGCGCTTGGTGTACGGAGAGCCTGCCGATTTGAACCGGATCGACGCGAAAAATGCAAAGGACTTGCTTGCGCAAATGGAAGCGCTATTGGCGGAAAAACAGTTTTATTTGTAGCGGATCGGATGGGTGCCCCGGAAGGGCGAATCGGGCGGGGTAAAAAACAGGGCGCCGAAGCGCCCTGCCGCAAAAACAATTACAGCAATTTTTTCAAGCCTTCGACGCCTTGCTTGCCGGCAGCTAAGTGCTCTTTTGTTTCTTGCAAGTTGGCGGCTTTAGCTGAGGTAATCGCAGCTTTCAAGTGGCTCCGCGCTTTATCTGCAGCTCTGGCAACTTTATCGTTTGCGTTGAGTTCTTTGATAAAGTCAGCAGCTTTTTTGATCGAATCAACAACTGCGTCGCCTTCTGCACCGTTATTGATTGCGGTCTCGGCGGCTGTGATACGCGTAATCACTTCATTGATCACGTCGATAGGTTTATAAGAAACCCTACCCGGATCGGATTCAGCAACCGCAGCGGTAGAGAAAGAACCCATAGCGGCAGCCAAAGAAAACGCGATAACAGCACTTTTTAAAATTTTCATGTATTGAACCTCACAGTTATTTTTATAAGAACATATAGCTGCTAACCCAACCGTTTTAGCCACCACATGTTGGGCCGGGATAATAGCATAGTTCATGGGCATTGCTAGCCTGTTTGTTGGCGAAAATCAGGGTTTATACCGCCCGTTTCGCCTCACTCGACACTGGCCAGCAACTTATCCATCCAGGCCGCCGGCAGCAGGCGTTTCAGCCAAGCAAACAGATGGGTGGGGACGGTCACCCGATAGCGGATTTTCGGCCGCTGCGACTCTAACGCCAACGCAACTTTTTCGGCCACCGCGCTCGCCGGCAAGGTAAACGGCGCAGCCGGGCCCTGCTTTTGCAGACGGGCTTCCATGGCACGGTAGGTGTCCCGATGGAAGCTGTGTTCCGGGTCGATGTTTTGTTGGTACAGCTTGAATGCATTCTGCCGGAAACGGCTCTCGATCGGTCCCGGTTCGATCAATACCACGTGCACGCCGCTACCGCGCAATTCCAGGCGCAAGGTATCGGCCAAACCCTCCAGCGCAAATTTGCTGGCGTTATAGGCGCCGCGGAATTTCATCGCAACGAAGCCCAGTACCGAGCTGTTGTAAATGATTCGGCCATGGCCTTGTTTACGCATCGCCGGCAACAGTAAATTCGTCAATTCGTGGGTGCCGAACAGATTGGTCTCGAACTGCTGGCGCAACACCTCGCGGCTCAAATCCTCGACTGCGCCCGGCTGGCCGAACGCGCCGTTATGAAACACCGCATCGAGTTTGCCGCCGGCCATCGCCAGCAACTCGGCAACCGCGGCGCGAATGCTGTTCGAATCGGCCAGATCCAGTTGCAGGCATTCGTAACCCTCGCTCCGCAAGCGTGCGACATCCTCCGCTTTGCGCGCCGAGCAGATCACCCGGTGGCCGCGCAATTTCAGGTACAACGCGGTGCTGTAACCAATGCCAGACGAGCAACCGGTAATGAAGATGGTTTTGCCTCGGTTCATGGCTGGCTCAATTCGCTTTCGCTGAAAGTAAAGGCTTTACCGCTGCTGCAGTTGATCGAGAACACCAACTGGTCCAATTTGCTTTTACCGCTCAGTTCGTCGGCCTCGACCCGCTGGCACTCGCCGCCCGCCAACGCCTTTTGCGCCGCCAAACGCCGGAATTTCTCGACATCGGGCAACCGGGTTTCGAACGGCTTGATTTCCGCCGGCAATTTGTCCGGATCGTAGGGCGGCACGGCAAAGGCGGAAAATTGCAGCGGATTTTGCTTGATCAGCGTTTGCGTCTGTTCGCTCTGAATCCTGGCCGCCTGCTTGGTTTGCGCAATCAGATCCAGTTTGGCCTGTTGTTCGGCCCGTTCCTGTTCGGATTGCATTTTCTTCAACTCGGCTTCCTCGGCCTGTTTCTTTTCCTGCGCGGTGATATCGACGCTGCTACCGGTCTTGGTATTCATTTGCACCGCCTTGTGTTGTTCGGTACACGGCGACGACTGGTAGTTGGTATGGCCGCTCGCATCGGTGCACTTATAAACGCCCGCCCAGCCGTCGCAAGACAAGCACAGGGCAAAAACAAAGAACAGATTTTTCATTGTATTCCTGTCGGTTAAACGCTACTGTAAAACTATCACTTAGCTTGCCGTTACTGTAAACAGATTTTTCAATCCGCCGATGTTCGTCCTGCACAGCTCCAACAAAACCGAAAACCTGCTGGAGCATTTGGTCACGGTCATTAGCGCCGCGCCGCTGTCGTCGCCGTTTGCCGCCGAGTTATTCTTGATCCAAAGCCAGGGCATGGAGCGCTGGTTGTCGCAGCAACTGGCCGCGCGGCTCAAGGTTTGGGGGCATTTCAGTTATCTGTTCCCGGCCAAATTCTTTGCCGAAATCGCCGCGACGCTGCACGACGAATTGTGCGAAGCCAGCTTCGACCGCCATTGGATGTTGTGGCGCTTCGAAGCGCTATTGCGCGATCTCGACGGCGAAGTGTATCAGGCTTTACGGCAATATCTAGTCGGCGAAAACGCCGAGCTTAAACGTTACCAATTGGCCCAGCAATTGGCGCGCGTCTACGACCAATACCAGATGCTGCGCCCGGACCTGCTCGACGCCTGGCAAGCGCGGCGGCTGTTGTACGGTAGTCCGGCGGAAGCCTGGCAAGCCGAGTTGTGGCGGGCCGTCGTCGCCGAAATCGGCCCGCGCCACCGCGGCGCACACTGGCTGCAAGCGATCGCCAAGCTGCAGCGTGCCGAAGCCGGCGCTTTCGCCGGGCAATTGCCGGAACGGGTGTCGGTATTCGGCGTCAACAGCTTGCCGCCGTTAATGCTGAACTACCTGCAAGCCTTGTCCCGCTATTGCCAGGTACACCTGTATCTACTGAATCCGGTCCAGGGTTACTGGGCCGACCTGCCGCCGAAGCGGCTGCTGGCCGAATTGCAAAATTTCGACGGCCACCCGTTGCTGGTGCGGCTGGGCCAGCAAGGCCGCGAATTCCAGCAAATGCTGCTGGAGCAGGCCGAGTTCGCCTTCGAGCCCAGCAGCTTCGAACCCGCACAGCCGCAGAGCGTGTTGCAATGCCTGCAAAACGACATCCTGGCCAACCGGCTGCAGCCGCAAACCCGGCTGGAGGCGGACGCTTCGATTTCCATCCACGCCTGTCACTCGCGCTTGCGCGAAGTGCAAGTTTTGAAAAACCAACTGCTGCAAACCCTGGAGCAAAATCCCGATCTGGATTTGCGCGACATCGTCGTCATGGCGCCGGACATCCAGGCCTATGCGCCGTTCATCAGTGCCGTATTCGACGACATTCAGCATGCCGTCGCCGACCGCAGTTTGAAAATCAGCGATCCGCTGCTGGACGCTTTCGTTCGTTTTCTGCAACTGTCGCAAAGCCGCTTGGGTTGGCGCAGCGTGATGGATTTACTGGAGCAGCCGTTGATTCACGCCGGTTTCGGTCTGGCGGCCGCCGATCTGGAATTGATCGCGTATTGGTTGCGGGAACTGCACGTGCGCTGGGGGCGGTCGGGCAACGCCAAACAGGGGCAAGGCCTACCGCCGACGCCGCAGAATACCTGGCAAGCCGGCCTGGAACGCCTGTTCATGGGCTATGCGCTGGCCGCCGACGAATTCGTCGACGACATCCTGCCGTATCCGGATATCGAAGGCTCGGCGGCGCAAGCGTTGGGCGGCCTGAACGCTTTCTTGCAACTGCTGTTCCGCGCCGGCGACGAATTGGCGGCTGCCAAAACCCTGGGCGAATGGCAAACCTGCCTGAGCCGTTACGCCGACGGCCTGTTGGCCGCTGCCGACGCGGCGCAACGCCAAGCATTGAACGAACTGTTGGCCGAACTGGCCGAGATGGCCGCGATTCACGACCGGCCGCTGCCGCTGGCCGTCATCGTGGCCTGGCTACAAGGCCGGATGGACGAGACCAAATCCGGCGCCGGCTTTCTGCGCGGCCAACTGACTTTTTGTTCGATGTTGCCGATGCGCTCGATCCCGTTTCAGGTCATCGCCTTGCTGGGCATGAACGACGGCGAGTTCCCGAAAATCGAGCGCCATCCGACCTTCGACCTGCTGGCGGCCCAGCCACGGTTGGGCGACCGTTCGCGCCGGGCCGACGACCGTTACCAATTTCTGGAGATATTGTTGTCGGCCCGCCGGCAATTGGTCATTACTTACCTGGGCCAATCGCTGCGCGACAACAGCGATATTCCGCCGTCGCCCATCGTCAGCGAATTGCTCGACGTATTGCGCGACGGCTATGCGCTGGACGGCGTCGTGGTGCGCCACCCGCTACACCCGTTCAGCCGGCGCTATTTTCTCGGCGACGATCCCCGCTTGTTCAGCTACGCCCGCCACGATTGCGACACCGCCCGTCGCCTGCGCGGCGAGAAACCGGAGCCGCAGCCCTGGTGGTGCGGCGAGTTGGCGGCCGAAACCGATCGCGTGGTCGAAATCGACCGCCTGCGCCAGTTTTTCCACCACCCGCAACGCTATTTTTTCCGCCATTGCCTGGAATTGCAGTTGCCCAGCCTGGCAGCCGATGCCGAAGAACGCGAACCGTTCGCGCTGGACAGCCTGGAGGATTATGCCCTGGCCCAGGAATGGCTGGAGGCCGAATTGCAGGGTAAAGCGTTTTCGCTGGCAAAACTGCAAGCCCGCGGCTTGTGGCCGGCCGGCGCCGCCGGCGAAATTGCCTGGCGCCGGCGCCAGCCGGCGATTGCCGCGTTCGCCGCAACCATCGTCGGCAAACAACTGGGTGCGGCGCTGCCGCCCCAGCTAATCGATCTGGAGCTGGACGGCTACCGGCTGGTCGGCAAATTGGGGCGCCTATACCAAAACGGCGGGCTGGTTTACCGCTTCGGCCGCTTGAAAGGCCGCGACTTTTTCGGCGCTTGGTTGCAGCACCTGATCGCCAACCAACTGGCGCCGCAAACCACCCACTTGCTGTGCCTGGACGCGGATTTGCGTTTTCCGGCCCAGTCCAGCCCCGGCGCCTTGCCGCAACTACTGGAGATTTTCCAGCGCGGCCAACAACGACCAGATGCATTTTTTACCGAAGCGGCACTGGATTTCGTGCAGCAAAAAAATCTCGACACGGCTCCGGCGGTAGTGGCCAGACACCTAATGGAAGACATCGAAAAAGGTTACGAAGCCGAAATCGGCCAACTGTTTGCCTACCGCGACCTCGAAGAATTGTTCGGCGACGAATTCCGCGGATTCTGCCGGGAATGGCTGGAACCGGCCTGGAGGGCGGCGCATGGCAATTAAGGCCTTCGACGCGGTCGGCGGTGCGCTGGAAACCGGCATCAACTTGATCGAAGCCAGTGCCGGCACCGGCAAGACTTACACCATCGCGATGCTGGTACTGCGCTTTGTCGTCGAACGCGAACTCGACATCAAGCAACTGCTGGTCGTCACCTTCACCAAAGCCGCCAGCGAAGAACTGAAGGAGCGTATTCGCGCCCGCCTGGCCGAAGCCCGGCGCATCCTGCTGAATCCGGCGGCGGGCGACGATCCGGCCGTCACCGGCTGGCTCGGCTGGCTCGGCGGGCTGGCCCTGGACCAAAACCTTATCCGCCAACGCCTGGAGCTGGCGCTGCTCGATATCGACCAGGCGGCAATCTTCACGATCCACGGCTTCTGCCAGCGGGTGTTGGCGGAACACGCGTTGGAAAGCGGCCAGTTGTTCGATTGCGAATTGAGCGGCGATGTGGCCGAATTGAAATTGCAGTGCGCCGACGACTTTTGGCGCCGGCAAATCTACCAACGCCCGCCCTGGCAAGCGGCGTTACTCACCCAAACCTATCCGACGCCCGATGCGTTGCTGCAGAGCGTGCTCCGTATCGATCTGCAGCAAAACGCTTATCCGCAGGACACCGACCTCGAGGCCGAACTGGCGGCGTTGCCGAGCTTGCGCGCAGAGGCTGCCGCAGCTTTGCCGGCGGCTGCCGCAACCTTGAATAACGCGTTCGCCAACGGCTGTTTTACTCCAAGTTTCGCTAACGGGTTTTCCGCTCGGGTCGAGGCCCTGGCCGCTTGGCTGCACGACCCGGACCACGATTTGCCGGATTTCGACTGCCTGAATCCGGCCACGCTGTTGGCCGGCCTGAACGGCAATAAATTCCGCGCCGGCAAAACCAAGCCGCTGTCTGCCGAACAACAAAAGCAACAATACCTGGACAGTCTGAACATCGATTGCGCGCCGTTTCAAGCGCTGGCCGACGCGGTGCGGCGGCTGCCGGTCGCGTTTCGCGCCGCACTTCTGGCCAGCTTGCGCGTCGAGCTGGACCGGCGCCTGCTGCGGGAAAACGTGCTGTCCTTCGACGATTTGATTACCCGGCTGGCGGCCGCGCTAGACGGCGACAACGGCGCCTTGTTGGCGACGGAATTGCGCTTGCGTTTCCGGGCGGCGTTGATCGACGAATTTCAGGACACCGACGCCAAGCAATGGCGCATTTTTTCCGGCGTGTTTGCCAGTGCGGAACATTACCTATATCTGATCGGCGATCCGAAGCAGGCGATTTACAAATTCCGCGGCGCCGATATTTTTTCCTACTTCGCCGCCCAACAACGCGCCGACCGGCGCTACACCTTACTGCACAACTGGCGCTCGCATCCGCATCTGGTGCAGGCCGTGAACCGCTTATTCCGCCGCGAAAAACCGTTCTTGTTCGATGCCTTGGATTTCACGCCGGTCAAGGCCGGCCGCCAACCCGGCGACGGCAGCATTGCCGGCGGCGCGCCGCTGGTCTTGTGGCAGCTCGACAAGAATCCCGGCAAGCAGGAACATTGGACCGCGCGCAAAGGCGGCTCTGGCGAAGTCTCGGCGCGGGTGCTGCAGGCCGTGGTCGGCGAAATCCGCCAGTTGCTGGCGGCAGGCCGCATCGCCGAAAAGCACGGTAACGAGCGGTCGGTGCAAGCTCGGGACATCGCGGTTCTGGTCCGCAGCAATGCCGTTGCCGCCGACTACCAGCAGGCGCTGCTGCAAGCCGGCATACCGGCCGTATTGAACAGCAAGCAATCGGTGTTCGCCTCGGCGCAAGCCTTCGAGTTGTACTACGTGTTGAGCGCAGTGGCCGCCGCCGGCCAGGTTAACGTGTTGAAACAGGCTTTGGCGACGCCGTGGTTCGGCTTGGACGGCCAACAACTGTACCGGCTGAGCCGCGACGAAGCGGAGCTGGACGCGTGGGTGTCGCGTTTTCAGGACTATCTGCAGTGCTGGCGCAACCAGGGCCTGCTGGCGATGGTGCAACAACTGCTGCGGCGGGAACGGGTCGAACAGCACCTGTCGGCGCAAACCCAAGCGGAACGGGTGTTGACCAATATCCACCATTTGGCCGAACGCTTGCAGCAGGCGGCCATCGACGAGCATCTGGCGATCAACAAGACGCTGGACTGGCTGCGGCGGGCGATCCAGCAATCGGCCCAAGACAGCAGCGAAGACCGCCAATTGCGGCTGGAAAGCGACGAGGATGCGGTCAAGATCGTCACGCTGCACAGCTCCAAGGGCCTGGAATATCCGCTGGTGTTCTGCCCCGACCTGTGGCGGCGCAGCGACCGCTTGAAAACCGAAACCGCCTTGGTGCAATGCCACGAACACGGGGCGATGGTCGCCGATTTGGGCTCGGCACAATTCGGCGAACGCCGCGAACAAGCCTTGTTCGAAGAATTGGCCGAGGATTTGCGCTTGTTTTACGTGGCGCTAACCCGAGCCAAGTACCGCTGCTACCTGAATTGGGCCGACGTCCGTACCAAGGAACGGGCCAACGATTCGGCGATGGCTTATTTATTCGAATTTGCCGACTGCGATTTCGCCGGCCAGCAGCGTGTGCTGCAAGCGCTGGCTACCGCCGAACCGGATTTATTCGAGTATCGCCTGCTGTCGGCCGTAGCGGCCGGCGAGCCGGCCGAATTGTCCGGCGTGCGCCGCGATCCGGAATTGCCGTTGGCCTACCGCAGCCAAACGCGCAGCTTGCACAGCATCTGGCAGATGAGCAGCTACACCGCGCTGGCCGCGCTGAGCCTGGACCAGGCGCCGGAGCTGCCGGCCGATAAAGCCGAAGAAAGCCACGACCGGCCGGCCGCCGACGAGGCTCTGCCGCGCGGTGCCCACACCGGCAACGTGATCCACAGCCTGTTGGAAACCGTCGCCTTTGCCGATTTGGCCGCAGGCCGCGACATCGGCCGCGCCAGCGCCCAAGCCTGCCTGCGCTACGGTCTGAAGCTGGCGCAACCGCAAATTTTGAGTGAAGTGCTGTACCGCGTAGCCGCCACGCCGCTGGAAGACGATGCCGGGTTTTGCCTGAAACATCTGGACCCGGCGCAGTGCATCAAGGAAATGCCGTTTTACTTGTCCATGCCGGGTAGGGTGGACACCGCCCGCATCAACCAAGTCCTGGCCGCCTGTCCGGCCTACCAGGCGCTGGATGCCAAGCAAATCAGCGGCTATCTGACCGGCTTTATCGATCTGGTCTGTTGTTACGGCGGCCGCTACTACATCATGGATTACAAAACCAATGCCTTGGCCGACTACGCGCCGTCGAGCCTGCTGCAGGCCATGCGCGAACACAATTACGGCCTGCAATATTGGCTGTACAGCCTGGTCTTGCACGAATACCTGGGCCAACGCCTGCCGGATTACGATTACGCCGCGCATTTCGGCGGCGTCAAATACCTGTTCGTACGCGGCATGCATCCCGACCGCCCGGCCAGCGGCGTGTTCGCCGACCGCCCGGAACCAGACCTGCTCGCCGAGTTGGCCGAGGTGTTTTTTCGAGCCTAAATAGCCCCTTCCCACTGCGCAGAGGGCGTTAGCGTCTTCATTGTCACCTGCGGTTAGCGCGCGGCGAATGTCCCTATCCGGTACGATCCGGTGCCGCCGACCGCTGCCGAAATATGTTAAATCACCGAAACCGATATCGGGATTTGCCGCCATCGAAAATAAAGGTGTTTTCTTACAAGCGCTTATCGACGGCGATTTAATTTCCAATTGGGTTATATCGCCGGTTTTTGGTTACCGCTTCTTGCCGGTGGCCGCCGCCGCGGACTCCGGCCGCAACCGGCGGCCGCCAATCCAATGCCCCTGCCAACATCTTGTCTGCCTGTCGCCAACCCACTGCCGCTGCGCCTCGCAACCGCTCGGCGGCGGCAGTCGTGCGATTTTCCGTGCCCTTTGTCCGGACTGCATGCAACTGGCACACAATCTGCAAATTCGACCGCAGTGACCGTAACGCATCCCGGCCGGCAATTGCGCCCGGATCGGCGCGTTAGCGGGCAGCGCAGACAGCAAGGAATGCGCCGTTCGGATGCGATCCGTTACGGCCTCAAGGAAGAGACGCTTCGCCACATCCGCCGCAAGACGGAGCCGGAAAGCCGCGGGTCTTGCTATGCCGAGACAGCCGGGCCGCCTCTCGAACGAGAGCCATCGGCGGCTTGAATCCGCCAATTGTATCTTTCAATTTAAGGAAAAAATTATGCAACAGACTGGATCGAAATCGCTGCGGCTACGCTGCTTCCTGGCCGCCGCCGCGCTGGCATTGGCGAACGCGGCAAACGCCGGCACCTTGAACGGCGGCGTGTTCAACATTTCCTTCGACCATCCGGACGATTTGTTGTCCGGCTTGACCCTGGGCGACGGCGCGCTCACCGGTTATTACGTCGCCAATTATTTCGACAAACCGGTGGCCGACACCATGGACGCGTCGCAGATGGTAACTGTGCCGACCGGCAGCTACCCGGCGCCGGCCACGCTGTCGTTCGAGATCAACCCGTCCAGTTTGGCCGGCACCGGCATTCCGTTCGGCAGCGGCGGCCGTAACAACAAAGCCACCACGCTGGCCTGGGACAGCAGCCAGGATGCGTTGGCCAATGCTTCCAGCTTTACTGCCAGCGGCGTCGCCGGCTTGAACGGCGTGGTAATGACCCGCGGCAGCTTCACCGGTACCTTGCTGTCCGGCGATTACCAATTCGGCTACGTCGCGGCGCGCAACAACGGCGTCAATAGTGGCTGGGCTTTGACCAACAACGTCAGCTTTGCCTCCACCACTTTCGATACCCGCAACATTAGCGTGACGACCGACGGCGACAAACTGCTGTTTACCGGCGAACTGTGGTGGTCCGCCAGTACCAGCGCCTTTCTGTTCGGCGGCGACGGCCTCAGCCAAGCCGGCCGTGCCGGTAGTTTCAGCCTGGTTTCGCCGGCTCCGGCCGCGGTTCCGGTGCCGGCTGCGGCTTGGTTGTTCGGCAGCGGGTTATTTGGCGTCATGGCAGCCGTTAGTCGCAAACGCGCGGCCCTTTCCGCTTGAGCCGGCTAACGCACCCGGGCTAGTGCGTCCGGGTGCGTTTTTACAGACTTCGTAAGCTTATTCCACCCGCGAACATGATGAACATCCAGTTAGTTAGATTATTAACCTCCCGTTTAAGCGCAGGCGCGCTGCTGGCGGCGGCAATCTCGGCGCCGGCCGCGGCCGCCACAGTCTCCGGCGGCGCGATGACCGTAAATTTCGACCGCAACGCGCTGGCGGCAGCCATCGCGATCGACGAAACTCCGGCTCCGGCCATGTACTTGGAGGAGTTTTTCGACGCGCCGGCGTCGCGTAGCCGCAGCTATAACCAGATTCTGGAAGACCACTTGGTGCCGGGAGTCAGCGAAATCCCCGCCAACGGATTGGCTTTGGCCGTCAACCCCGGCCAGGTCGCCAATTTGACCGGCCGCCGCAGCAAACCGACCACCCTCGATTTCGACCCGGCCAACTTCGCGGCTTCCGTCAGCGGCGCGATCGGCTTGGCCGGCGTGTTCCGCTTCCGCGTCGATACCGGTACCGACTTCAACCGCATATTGTCCGGCGATTACACGTTGGAATACGATGCCGCCAATATCGACGCCGTCAGCGGCCGCTCGGGTTGGAGCTTGTATAACCATGTTTCCTTCCGCGCCGAATCCTTTAATTTGTTTAATGTCGTGATGGGGCTCGATTCGGACAGTTTCAGCCTTTCCGGCGATCTGGGGCTGGGCGAGGGCTACGACCATTTGAACGGCCGCCGCGGCGCCATAGTCGGCAACTTCAATTTACAAACCGCGGTGGTGCCGTTGCCGCCGGCGTTCCTGCTGTTCGCGGCGGGCTTGGCCGGTCTCGGCATCGGCCGTAGCGGCGCAGGCCGCAACGCGTGAGCGCCGTCCGCTACCGCGACGGCCGGTCCGGGCCGGAACATGCCGCCGCACGCCGAGCACTGGCCGTCGCGGTGCTGGCCGCTTGCTGGCCGTGGGCTGCGGGGGCCGAGCAATATCGCCAGGGGGTTTACCTCAGCAGCCAAGTCAATGTCGCCGCCGACGGCCGCAATATCGTCGGCGATGCGGCCAACGAACCCAGCCTGGCGCTGAATCCGCTGGACCCCGCCAATATCGTGGTTTCCTGGCGCCAATTCGATTCGGTGGCGTCGTCGTTTCGCCAAGGCGGATGGGCTTATACCGCCGACGCCGGCAAACATTGGCATTTCGCCGGCACGATTACGCCGGGCGAGGGCCGCAGCAATCCGACGCTGGATGTCGACGCGCTGGGGCATTTCTATTACCAGAGCCTGCATTTCGACCCGAGCTACACCTTCGTGCAAGACATACAAGTCATCAAGTCGCTAGACGGCGGCCGCAGCTGGGAGGCACCGGTGTTCGCTTACGGCCAGGGCGGCGATAAGGCGCAGATGGCCGTGGACCGCAGCGGGACCGCCAGCGACGGCCACGTTTATCTGGTCTGGCGCGATTGCCTGGCGGAAAAATGCTTCGTCCGCTCGACCGACCGCGGCGCGAGTTTCCAGCCGCCGCTGGCGATTCCGAGCACGCCGACCTTCGGCACGATGCGGGTCGGCAACGACGGCGAGTTGTATCTGGCCGGCCGGCTGGAGCCGCCCGAGTTCGACCCCGAACAGCCGGACCGCAATTTGCATCGCCACCTGTTTTCCCGGTCGCTGAACGCCCGCGACCCGGCGCAAATCCCAACCTTCGATAGCCGGGAAGTCGATCTGGGCGGTTTGGCGCCGCTATTTTTGTTCAAACAAAACCCGAACCAATACGGCCCTGTCGGCGACGTCCAAGTCGGCGTGGACGCCTCGACCGGTGCGATGCGCGGCCAGCTCTACCTGTTGGCGACGGTCGATCCGCCCGGCGAGGACAATCTGGATATCAGCTTTGTCCGCAGTCTCGACGGCGGCGATAGCTGGAGCGCGCCGGTACGCATCAACGACGACGGCCGCAGCCAACACCACTGGAATTGGTTCGGCATGATGGGCGTGGCGCCGAATTCGCGCATCGACGCGGTCTGGTACGACACCCGCGACAGCGCTAGCTACAAAGTCTCGCGCCTGTATTACAGCTATTCCTGGGACGGCGGCCAAACCTGGAGCAAGAACGTGCCGGTCAGCCCGGCCTTCGATACCACGCTGGCCTATCCGCACGCATCGACCAAGATCGGCGATTATTCGACCCTGGTGTCCGACGCCAACGCCGCGCATATCGCCTACACCGCCACCTTCAACGGCGAGCAGGACGTGTATTACCTGCAGGTATTCCCCGATTGCAACCAAAACGGCCAATCCGATGTGGCCGATATCGCACAGCGCCGGGTCGGCGACACCAATGCCAACCATCTGCCGGACGTATGCGAAGCGATACGGGTGCTGGGGGATATCGACGCCGACCGCGACGTCGACCAGGCCGACATCGATCGGGTATTAGCCGGCCGCGGCCGCCGCGCCGCGCCGGGCGATCCGCGCGACATCGACGGTAACGGCGCCATTAACGTGCTGGATGCCCGCAAGCTGGCGGCATCGTGCACCCGGCCGCGTTGTGTCATGTAATAAAAGGAGATTGGACAAATGCACAAGCGCTTTAGCTCGGCCCTGATCGGGGCATGGCTGTTATCGAATTCGGCAGCGGCTGGCGCCGCGATCGGATTGAACCTGGTGCCGATCGCTCACAGCGCATCGGCACTGAGCGTCGCGATCTCGATATCGGGATTGGGCGCCGGCGCTGCGCCGTCGTTGGCGGCCTACGACTTGGACCTGCTATTCGACGCCGGCCTTTTGGCTTATGTCGGCACCGCATTCGGCGATCCGGCCTTGGACAACCAACTGGACCCGCTCGACCTGGGTTCGAATCCGGCTACTGCGGCACTGGCCGGCACGGGCCGGCTGAATCTGTTCGAATTATCGTTGGATACCGCGGCGGAATTACACGCGTTGCAGGCCGACAGCTTCACGCTGGCCGTGGTCAATTTCGACGTGCTGGCCAACGGCAGCAGCGAATTGAGCTTGAACGTCAACGCGCTGGCCGACGCCAACGGCGACCCGCTGCCGGCGAACGTGGCGCCGACCACGATTACAACGGTGCCGCTACCTCCGGCCTGCGCGGCGATGGCCGCCGGCTTGGGTTTGCTGTACCGCCGCCGGGCTTAGCCTGGCGACATCCGTACTCCGCGCCGATATTGTCCGGCGGCGGTTATGGCCGCCAAGCCGAAGCGGTTTCCTGCTTTTCCGGTAGGGAATCGCTTTTGCGCTGTTACGGGTGCCAGCTCTGGCGCCAAAGATGCTGGACTCGTTTGCATTCCTGCTGTCCGGATACCGGAAATCCCTGCCGATGGCGGCTTGGCTTAACGGCATTTGCGCCGAAGCTATGGCCAAACCGGCGGTAAACGAATCAGTTGCCAAGCTTGATCCACGCCTGGGCGGCAAGCGGCTATTGGCCGGTCGCCGAAACGTGAGCCAAATCACACAAGTTTTGTGGAAATCCCTTTTCTTAACATAGTTCAATTAATTCAATGCATTTAACAGATTGATATTTAAAGGCATTCAATAAAGGCACACTAATTGTAATAGTAATTACGCCAAGCTCCGTTAGCGCGGACATTAGTCAGTGTCCGCCCGCAGCGACGTATCCGGGAAGATACGCGCGGATGCGGAAAATACGGTAACCGGCGCAATTTTTCGTTTTACAAAGGATTAACCATGCACAACATCGATAAAAAAACTCCGCTTCTCCGCCAATCCCTGCTGGCATTGGCGCTATCGGCCGCAGCCGTCTCCAGCGCCCAGGCCGCCACCGTCAACGGCACCATTCATAAAGCGACCGATCCGGTGCTGGGTGCCGGTACGACCGTCGACTATTGGTCGTTTACGCTGAGTGCGGCCGCCAACGTGATCATCGACGTGCGCGCCAACGAAGGCTACAGCAACGGCTGGGGCTCGCATCCCGGCTCTTACGTCGACCTGAATGGCGACGGCGAAATCACGCTGGCCGACACCCAATTCCGGCTGTACCAGGATTACGTCTCGCTGGACACCGAAGTCACCAGCGCCGACGACGGCTCCAGCTACACGCCGCCCGGCAACACCAACGGCTGGGCCGACGGTTCTTTGATGTCGCGCGACTCCTACCTGGCGACCGCACTGGATGCCGGCCACTACGTGATCGCATTCGGCGATTACAAGCTGGATATCAACGACGCAGTGGCGGGCTTTAACACCGGCGACGCCATCACTGCCGCCACCGGCACCAATCCGTTCACCGGCGCCACCGGCCAAGACCATTTCGACTACCAACTGACCTTCCTGGCGACCGATTACGACACCGGCGCCAATCTGGACCTTAACCCGATGCAAGTCACGGTCGGCGGCGAACCGGTGCAACCGGTACCGGTACCGGGCGCGGTTTGGCTGTTCGGCAGCGCGCTGGCCGGCTTCCTGGGCTTGGGCAAACGTAAAACCGCCTGATACGGCCCGACAAACGGGCGGCCTTTGCCGGGTAACCGGCGGCAGGCCCGCCCGACAACGCATTTTTACCCAATTCGGAACCATTCCGGCGCCGCTGTAGCGGTGCCCAAATAGGAGTATGTAATATGGCATTCAATAAAATTTTCAAAACCTCGATGCTGGCCTCGGCCTTGACTTTGGCGGCCGCACAACCGGCGGCTGCGGCTTGGACCGGCGGCGACAACAGCGTCGAGCTGGGCACCACGATCACCAATGCCGCATTTAACGGCAGCACGGTCGGCTTTTCCGGCAACGCGGCCCTGACCTACGATGCCTGGGGCATGCAAGGCGCGTTTACCAACTTCTATCTGCCGACTTCGGCGCAAAGCGTGACGATAGACGCCCGCTCTTCGGCCGGCAATTTTCCGGCGTTTTCTATTTTCAGAACCAACGTCGCTTATTCGGGCGATACCGTCGGCCAGGACACCCCGGCCGAATTGACCGGCCAAATCCATAAATTCAACTCGGTCGGCCAGGCCGGCGATCCGGGCATCATCTGGGCTACCGGCACCAACGGTATCGTCGAAACATTGGGTTACGCCAGCTCGTCGGCGAACAACTACGTCAACTCCTACGGCGGCCAGGTCAATTCCGGCGCCCACGACATCAGTATCGACAACTTGTTCGAAACCGGCGTCAGCGGCAGCATCGGCGTCACCGGCAATCCGGCCTTTGCTACCAGCAAACGTTTCGCCACCTTGACGCTGAACGATTTGCAAGCCGGCTGGTACGCCTTGTTCGTCGGCGGCGCGGATGCGGCCGGCACCGGCGGCGACATCACCGTCAAAGTCACCGCGTCGGCCCTGGCTTCAACCTACACCCCGCCGGCAGCCGTGCCGGTACCGGGTGCGGTCTGGTTGTTCGGCAGCGCACTGGCCGGCTTCCTGGGCCTGAAACGCAAGTCGTCTCTAGCCGCCTAAACCCTAGCGGACCAGGCCTCGCCGGCCCACGTTCGGCGAGGCCACCGCCGCCTTAAAACGGCGGGCTTCATCAATCTAATCGCCCGTTCGATCCGTTTCGTTTGCCAATCCCCCGAGTAAGACCATGCGCACATTCCGTAACTGTTCCCATCCACTGCTGGCGGCCGCCATGCTGTTTGCCTCTATGGCAGTCTTTGCCGCCGAATTGCCGCTCGGGCCGATGCCGATCAGCCTGAAATATTTGCCGGTGCCGCCAGTGCCGGGCCTGGCCGACGGCAGCGATCCGATTGTGGTCAATAAGCCGGCGGCGATTGCATTGGGCAAGGCCTTGTTCTGGGATAGCAACGTCGGCAGCGACGGCATGGCCTGCGCTTCGTGCCATTTTCAAGCCGGCGCCGACGGCCGCAGCAAAAACCAAATTTCCGCCGGCGGCCAATCCAAACCGGTTGCCGAGCAAATCTTCGCCGACAGCAGCGACGCTACGCCGCTGGGCCCGAATCGCACGCTGAGCCTGGCCGATTTTCCATTGCATCAGCGGCTGGACCCGCTGGCGGATTCCGCAGTGGTTTTCGATACCGATAACGTGGTCGGTTCGGCCGGGACGTTCGCCGGCGAATTCAAAGGGGTCAACCGCTTCACCAGCGGCACCGACATTTGCAACCGGGCGGCGGATCCGGTGTTTCGCGTCGGCGCCAACGGCACCCGCCGCGTCACGCCGCGCAATGCGCCGACCGTCATCAACGCCGTGTTCAACCACCGCAGTTTTTGGGACGGCCGCGCCAACAATGTTTTCAACGGCAGCAGCCCGTGGGGAGACCGCGACCCGGACGCCGGGGTCTGGGTCAAAACCGGCCCCAGAAACGTGCAAAAACAACGCCTGCACCTAATAAACTCGTCGCTGGCGTCGCTGGCCGTGGCACCGCCGGCCAACCATACCGAAATGAGCTGCAGCAACCGCTCGCTGCTGGACGTCGGCCGGAAACTGCTGTACCGCGCGCCGTTGCAAAACCAATTGGTGCACCACGCCGACAGCGTGCTCGGCCCTTACAGCAACAGCAACCCGGAAAAATTGAATCCGGGCTTGAGTCTGCCTTACGGCTCGCTGGTGCGGCAAGCGTTTAACGCCAAGTACTGGTCGTATTCGGGCTCGGTGCCGCTTGCCGTGCCGGCCGGCCAAGCGCCGTACACGCAACTGGAAGCCAATTTTCCGATGTTTTTCGCCTTGGCGATTCAGTTGTACGAAAGCACGCTGATTTCCGACCAAGCGCCGTTCGACAACAGCGCCCGCGACGCCAACCACCAGCCGGTCGATCTCAGTGCCGCGGAATTGAACGGCTTGAAACAGTTCCGCAAAAACCAGTGCGCGCTATGCCATTTGGGGCCCAATTTCAGTTCGGCCTCGATTGCCGCCAATGCCGCCATCGCCCAAAGCCATCCGGAAGCCTTCGGCGAGCCGACTTTTCGTATCAGCGCCAGCACCAACGTAGTCAACCGGATTCCGTTGCTGGTCGGCGGCTTGCCGGTCACGGCGTTTTACGACACCGGCTTCTCGTCCAACGGCGCCAGCCGCGAAGCCAACGATATCGGTGCCGGCGGCGTCGACGATTTCGGCAATCCGTTGTCGTTCAGCCTCCAATACCTGCAACTGTTGGCCGGCAACGGCGCAGCGGTACTGGACAGCGAAGTCAACGCCGTGCGTGCCTGCGATTTCCAGGACGCGGTGGCGACCAACCTGAAATTGCCGTATTCGTTGCCTAACCTGTTTACCCAAATCGACGGGCTGATGCCGCAGCCGCAATCCACGGCAAATTGCTTCCTGCCGCTGGTCAACGCCTTCTTGCCGACGCCGGCCGCGGCATCGGCCGAACTGAACAAGGCGGTGAACCGGAAAATGGTGGCCGCCGTGACGGCGACCTTTAAAACGCCGTCGCTGCGCAATATCGAACTGACCGGCCCATACATGCACAATGGCAGCATGGCGACGCTGGAGCAGGTGGTCGAGTTTTACAGCCGCGGCGGCAACTTCAAGAACGACAGCAAGCACGTGACGCGGGTATTTCCGCAACCGACGCTGCAAACCGATGCCCAAAACCGGGCCGATCTGGTGGCCTTCCTGAAAACGCTGACCGACGACCGGGTCCGCTACCAACGTGCGCCGTTCGACCATCCGGAGCTGAAGATCCCGCACGGCCACAGCGGCGACGAAGTCGCGACCGTCGCCGGCAATCCGCTGCACGCCAGCTTGTCCAAAGACGAGTATTTACGGTTGCCGGCCGTCGGCGCGGAAGGCGCGGCCGAACCGCTACCGGCGTTCGAACAGCGGCTGGCGCCCTGAGCCCGGTTGTTGCGGTATCGGCCGGTAACCTGTGTCGGATCGGCAGCGGCATAATGCCCGGTTCGATCAAACCGCAAACCATGCCGCTCCCGCCTTGCGGCCAATGCGCGCTGCGGCCGCCGGGCACATCCGGCGTCGCGTCGCTCGGGCTGTAACTGAGCCAGTGTTTGCGGGCGTGCGCTAAAAACAACACCAGATCGCCGGCCTGTAAACGCAACTGCTCCGGCTAGGCCGGAGAATGCACCCAGCCGCAACTCTTGGTCAGCAAATGAAACCGGATTGCCTGTTCGGAATTGTGGTCCAGCACCCAGGGCCGCAAAGACCGCCCGCAGGCTCAGGTTGTGAAAAATGCAACCAGGCCATCCATACGTCAGTCTCGGTTAATCGGCCGGTTTTGGTAACTGCGTCGGCCTTTACGCCGCCGGGACATGAAAGGGCGGTTTTCGGGCTGCACGCAAAGGTTTGCCGGGAGGGAAAGTCGGATGGGGTTTGTCCTAATGATCGGAAAGAAACATAGCGTATCAGGCCGGCATGGTAAGATTGGAGCCCGACTGACGCTACAGGTGCCCTTATCACGTTGTCGATAATAAGCCCCTACTGATCTCCTCACGTCTGCGCGCGACATCATCAAAAGATTCTCGGTATGCGTTATGTTTTAGTACTCTTTCGTTAGAAGAAAAATAGACTCATGACCACCGCTAACATCAATACGAACATGCTGACCTGGGCGCGTGAGCGCTCCGGTATCGCCGTGTCTGAATTTGCCCGGAAATGCGGTGTCAGCCAAGATAAACTCAGCGAGTGGGAATCCGGCCGCCGGCCGTTGACCTTCAAGCAAGCTATGACTTACGCCGAAAAGGCGCATATCCCCTTCGGTTATTTGTTTCTAACCCGGCCTCCAATCGACGAATTGCCTATTCCCGACTTAAGAACCGTCGATGGCCAAGCCAACCGTAAACTCAGCGCGGAATTGCTCGACCTGATAAAGCTGATGCAACAGCGCCAGGAATGGTACAAAGACTACTTGCAACAGCATTTCGTCGGTCCAAATCCTATCGTTGGCCGCTTTGCCGTCAAAGATGAGGTAAGCTCCATCGTCCACGATATGCGCATCGCGCTAGGTGTAGGCAATCATCCGCAACGCGGCAGTTGGGAGGATTACTACCGCGATTTGGTCAACCGTATCGAGTCTGTCGGGGTTTTGGTGATGCGGCAAAGCGATGTGGGCCACTACACGCGACCATTGCGCGTCGAAGAGTTTCGAGGTTTTGCAATTGCTGACGATTACGCGCCGATCATTTTCGTCAACCATGCCGATGCCCTAGGCGCACGGCTATTCACCTTGATCCACGAACTCTGCCATATCTGGATCGGCCAGTCCGGCATTTCCGATGCCAATACCCACACGCATCGCGAAGAAGAAATACTTTGCAATGCCGTCGCCGCAGAATTTTTAGTCCCGGCATCTGAATTTGAAACTCTATGGCAAACCGACCTGGAAAGCTGGCAGGCCAATTTGCCGATGCTGGAAGCACATTTCCACGTCAGCACGTGGACCTTGGCGCGTCGCGCGTTGACACTGAATTTCATCGCCCTGGGCGAATACCAGCGATATATCAACGCCCAACAAGCAGTCTATCGGGATCGCGAAGACAGCGGCGGCCCCGGGTATTACCGCACCAAAAAAGCTCAAATCAGCCAGCGTTTTTCTCGTGCCGTCGTTAGTCAGGCGCTCTGCGGACAACTTTTACTCCGTGAAGCTAGCCAGTTATTGGGCGGCATCAAACCTAACAAAATTGCCACCTTTGCCAAGGAGTTGGGCGTTTGAAATATCTTTTGGATTCGAATACTTACATTCAAGCCAAGAATTTCTATTACGGCATGGACATTTGCCCGGCCTATTGGGATTGGCTGGATCGGCAATTTCAATTGGGCTTGGTCGCCAGTGTGCAGATGATTGGAAAAGAACTCAGAGACGGTGACGACGAACTGGCCGAATGGGTCAAGTTCCGTCCGGAACATTTCATCGACAACGATGACGCCGAAACTCAGTCGGTTTTTTCCGTTATTGTCCAAAGCGTCGCAACCGGTGATTATAATCCCGGCAACCGCGATAACTTCTTAGCGAAAGCCGATCCCTGGCTCATCGCCAAAGCTAAAACCCTGGGTGCGACAGTGGTTACTCACGAAGCTTTGCTGGCTCCGAATACCAAGAAAGTCAAAGTTCCCAATATTTGCCGCGAATTCGGCGTGCCGTGCCTGGACACGTTTCAGTTTCTGCGGGAATTGAATGCCAGGTTTGTTTTGGAGGGTTAATTTTCAGCGAATTAGAGAAGCAGGGCCGTAGGCTGGGTGGAGCGGTAGCGATACCCAGTTTTAATGGCTTTAGCTGGGTTTCATTATCATTCAACCCAGCCTACTTCCACAAACGCAGATTCAGCTTATGATCCATTACCGGTCATTTGAAAGTTCAACCCACTGTCTCTGTCGGGTCGATACCGCTCATTCCCTCGCACTCCATCACCATAGCTCTCCAATCCCATTCCCGGCGGATATCTGCTTGCTGGAATTGAAAGTATTCGGCCAAATCGACAATACCGCGCAAGGCGGCAAAGGCATCGTTCGAAATCGGCGTTCGGCTATTGGCGGCGTCCATTCCTCCGAGATTAACCGCACAATCTTTCCGTTAGGTTGGTTATGATATCCGGGCCGCCATAGCGGCGGCTTTTTGCCGATGCCGCTAACCCAACCTTCTCAGTACGGAGCCTGCGATGAAAACCACGACCGAACGCCGCGAACACCTGGAAGCCTTGATCTGCCGCGCGGAGCGGGAGGCGTTGCAACGGCCCGAGCTGTACCGGGCCAAAGTCGGCCTGATGGCCTTACTGGGTTATCTGGTGATCTTCGGCGTGTTGTTTACCTTGTTGGCGCTCAGCGTCGGCATCGGCTGGGCCGCGTTGGCCAGCACCACGTTTGCAATTCTGTTGCTGAAGAAGAAATTGATTTTCGTGATTTTGGGCATGATCTATGTGCTGCTCAGGGCGCTGTGGGTCAAGTTCGAAGCGCCGGACGGTTACCGCCTAACCGCCAAGCAATATCCGCAACTGTTCGACCGTTTGAAAACCCTGAGCCGGCAACTGCGCGCGCCGCGGATTCACCAAGTGATTTTAACGCCGGAAGCCAACGCCGCCATCGTACAAACTCCGCGGCTGGGCGTGTTCGGCTTTCCGAAAAACACGTTGATCCTCGGCCTGGAATTGTTGATGAGCCTGACGCCGGCTCAGGCCGAAGCTGTGGTCGCCCACGAATTGGGCCATTTGTCGGCTGCGCATGGCCGTTTCGGCGGCTGGATTTATCGGGTCAGGCTGGGCTGGCAACGCATCGTCGAAGGCCTGGAGCAGCAACAAAACATCGGCGCAAGCTTGATGCGGCGCTTCTTCGATTGGTATGCGCCGACCTTTGCCGCCTATTCGTTCGCGTTGGCCCGCAGCAACGAATTCGCCGCCGATGCCGTTGCCGCGCAATTGACCAGCCGCGCCGATGCAGCGCAGGCTTTGGTCAACAGCTATGTGGTCAGCGATTTGGTCTCAGAGCGGTTCTGGGCGCCGTTTTTTCAGCAGGCCGATTGCAACGAACAACCGGCCGCGCCGTTCGGCCCGTTGCGGGATTTCCTTAGCCAAGCGCCGTTCGCGGCCGACGAGTTGCAACGCAAGTCCGCCGAAGCGTTGGCGATTGCGACCGGCCACTACGATACCCACCCGGCTTTGAACGACCGCTTGCAGGCGCTGCAAGCCGGAACTCCGCTGCCGAAACTGCCTGCGCTGTCGGCGGCTCAAGCTTGGTTGGGCGAGCGTTTGCCAAGCGTGTTGGCCGATTTCGACCGGCTCTGGCTGCAACGCCACGGCGAAAATTGGCGGGAACGTTTCCGCTATTGCCGGCAAGGCCGCGAACAACTCGCCGAATTGGCGCAGTTGCCGGCCGAACAGCTCAGCGCCGAACAACACTGGCGCCTGGCGATGCTGACCGAGGAGTTTATGCCCGACACCGATCCGCTGCCGCTATTCCAGCGCTACCGCGCCGCCCACCCCGACGCCAACGCCGATTTCGTGATCGGCCGGCTGTTACTGAAACGCGGCGATCCGGCCGGGGCGGACTCGATCCAGGCGGCGATGCAGGCCAAGCCGGAACTGGCCATCGACGGTTGCCGCTGGCTGGAATATTTCCACCGCAGTCGAGGCGACGCCGGCGCAGCCGAGCAATGGCTGCGCCGGGCGGAACGGCAGGCCGATATCGACCGCGCCGCCGAACTCGAACGGCAAAACCTGACGCGCAAAGACGCGTTGGCCAGCCCGCAAGCCGATGCCGATACCTTGGCCGCAGTGCGGACGGCCGCGGCAAACATCGCCAGCATCAAGCGCGTCTGGCTGGCGGAAAAACCGATGCAGCATTATCCCGCGGCCAAATCCTACGTCGTCGTGTTTGCCAAAGGCTGGTTTGCCAGCGAGAAAAAATTGACGCAACGGCTGGTTGCCGAACTGCGGCTGCCGCAAAACCTGTTTGTGCTGTGCAAGTCCGGCGCTCACGCCGCCATCGCCAAACGCGCCATCAAGGCCGGTAGCGAAGTTTACCGGCGCTAGCCGGCTCGGCCGCAGCCCGCAGCCGATTACGCCGGTTGCGACCGCGGCGCGACAAAATCCGTCACACCCAGGGCACCATCCCGCGCTAAAATCGCCGTCCCGGTTCGGCATGTCGCCGAACCGAACGTTTTTGCCACCACCATGCTCAATTTCAAAAACATCGCGATACGCCGCGGCAGCCGCCAACTGTTTAACGGGGCGTCCTTTACCATTCATAAAGGCCAGAAAATCGGTTTGACCGGAGCCAACGGCGCCGGCAAATCCAGCCTGTTCGCCTTGTTGCGCGGCGAATTGCACGCCGACGAAGGCGAGTTTTCGCTGCCGCCGAATCTGGAGATCGCCCATGTCGCCCAGGAAACCCCGGCACTGTCCTGTTCGGCAATCGATTACGTGCTGGACGGCGACCAGGCCTTGCGCCGGTTGCAGGCCCAGTTGGCTGCGGCGGAGCAGGCGCACGACGGTTTGAAACTGGCGGAATTGCATGCGGCCCTGGAACACGCCGGCGGCTATACCGCCCAGGCTCGCGCCTCGCGGCTGCTGAACGGCTTGGGTTTTACCAGCGAGCAGGAAGCCCGGCCGGTCAGTTCGTTTTCCGGCGGTTGGCGGATGCGTTTGAATCTGGCGCAAGCCTTGATGTGCCGCTCCGACGTGTTGCTGCTGGACGAGCCGACCAACCATTTGGATCTGGACGCGGTGATTTACTTGCAGGATTGGCTGGTCAAATATCCCGGTACGCTGTTGCTGATTTCGCACGACCGCGATTTTCTGGATGCGATCACCGACCACATCGTCCATATCGAACAAGGCAAGGCCGAGATTTATACCGGCAACTATTCCGACTTCGAGCGGATGCGGGCCGAGAAATTGGCGCAGCAACAATCCGCCTTCGAAAAGCAGCAGCGCGAGATTGCCCACATCCAAAGCTTCATCGACCGCTTCAAGGCCAAGGCCACCAAGGCTCGTCAGGCGCAAAGCCGGATCAAGGCGCTGGAGCGGATGGAAATCATCGCCCAGGCCCACGTCGATTCGCCGTTCGGTTTCGCTTTTCCGCCGCCGAAACGGATGCCGAATCCGCTGCTGAAAATCGAAGAAGCCGACATCGGTTACGGCGACAAGGTCGTGGTCAAAAATGCCAGCCTGTCGATTTCGCCCGGCGACCGCATCGGCCTGCTCGGTCCCAACGGCTCCGGCAAGTCCAGTTTAATCAAAGTTTTATCCGGGCAAATGCCGCCATTGGCTGGTAAGCTGCAGAGCGCCCAGGATTTGAATATCGGTTATTTCGCCCAGCATCAGCTCGAATTGTTGCGGCTGGACGAAAGCCCGCTGTGGCATTTGCAGCAACTGGACAAGCAGGCTACCGAGAAGGATTTGCGCAATTTCCTGGGCGGTTTCGATTTTCGCGGCGACAAGGTCAACGAGCCGGTCGGGCCGTTTTCCGGCGGCGAAAAAGCCCGGCTGGTGTTGGCGACGCTGGTGTACCAGAATCCCAATCTATTGCTGCTGGACGAACCGACCAACCACCTGGATCTGGAAATGCGCCACGCCTTGAGCGTGGCCTTGCAGGAATACCAGGGTGCGCTGGTTGTGGTGTCCCACGATAGGCACTTGTTGCGTTCGGTCACCGACCAGTTGCTGTTGGTGGCCGGCGGCAGATTGCAGCCTTTCGACGGCGATCTGGACGATTACAAGCAATGGCTGGCCGAGCAGAAAAAAGGCGACGACGCGGCCGCCGGCGCGGATTCGGCCAATAACGTGTCGCGCAAGGACCAGCGCAAACAGGATGCCGAACGCCGCCAACGCTTGAAGCCGCTGCTGGATGCGGTCAAAGCCGCCGAAGCCGCGGTGGAGAAGTTTCACCAGCAACAACGGGATCTGGAAGAACTGCTGGCGGACCCGGCGATTTACGCCGAACAATATAAGGAACAACTGAAACAGCTACTAAGCCGCAAAAGCCAGATCGACAGCGCACTGGAACAAGCCGAGATGGATTGGCTGGCCGCGGAGGAAAACCTACAACAAGCGGAGTGACCATGTATCAACTGATCGTGTTGTTTTTCGAGATTACCATCCTGCGCAAAGGCCCGCAGGATGTGCCGGCCGCTCCGGTGGTGTACCGGCTGGTGTTCGTGCCGTATATCGGCGTGAATCTGTTGGTTCTGCTGTTGGACGGCTCCTGGAACAAGGCCATTGCCCAAATCGCGGTGGAAACGGCCTTGCTGGTCGGGTTTTGTTATCCGCTGCTGTATTTTGCCGGCAAAACCGCCCGGTTTCCGCAGACCTTCACCGCCTTGCTCGGTACCGACGCCATAATCAGCTTATGCGCGATTCCGGCCGTAGCCAGCCTGCAAACCCAGATCGGCGATTTCGCCTTCATCGCGGTGATGGGCATGATGCTCTGGCATTGGCTGGTCAACGGCCACATCTTCCGCAATGCGCTGGACCGGCCCTTCCTTTTCGGTTTGGCCTTGGCGTTTTTATATATACTGATTTCCTCGCAAGTTATGACCTTATTATTCGCCGGCCCCGCCGCCGATTAACCTGGAGCGCATTTATGACTCTGTACAAACACATCTTGCTGGCTGCCGACTTTTTCGAACACGGCGGCCAAGTCGCGGAAAAAGCCAAACGGATTGCCGAGCAAAACCAGGCCCAGCTCAGTCTGGTGCATGTGGTCGACAACCTGCCGATTACCGATCCGGCCTACGGGCCGATGATTCCGTTCGACGTCGATTTGACCCAGGAACTGATCGAAGCCACCAAAAAACGCCTGGCCGAGCTGGGCCAGAAACTGGAGGTACCGGTCGAGCGGCAATGGCTGGAGATGGGCAGCCCGAAATTGGAAATCGTCCGCGTCGCCGAAGAACGCCAGGTCGATCTGATCGTGGTCGGCTCGCACGGCCGCCATGGCCTGGCCTTGTTGCTGGGTTCCACCGCCAACGGCGTGTTGCACCACGCCAAATGCGACGTGCTGGCGGTGCGCCTGGCCGATGATTGAGTTGGTGCTGGGCGGCGCCCGTTCCGGCAAGAGCCGCTACGCCGAGCAACAGGCCTTGGCCAGCGGCCTGCCGGTGGTTTATCTTGCTACCGCCGAAGCCGGCGACGGCGAAATGAGTGCGCGCATCGCCCACCACCGGCAGCGCCGGCCGGCAGAATGGACGACGCTGGAAGAGCCGGTCGCGTTGGCCGAAGCCATTACCGCACAGACCGGCCGCGGCCAATGCCTGTTGGTGGATTGCCTGACGCTGTGGTTATGTAACGTACTGTTCGACAAGCAAGGCAATCTGCACGAGGATCGTTTTCGCCGCCACAGCGCAGCGCTGTTCGACGCCCTCGACGCCAGCGGCGAACGCATCATCCTGGTCAGCAACGAAGTCGGTATGGGTGTGGTGGCTGCCGATGCGATGACGCGCCGCTTCGTCGACGAAGCCGGCTTCCTGCACCAAAAACTGGCGCAACTCTGCGACAAAGTGGTACTGGTTACGGCCGGTCTGCCGCAAATTCTGAAACACGTTTAATCCCGCCGATGAATTGGATCTTCGAGCCGATTGCCGCGCCCGCGGCCGACTATTACCTGAAAGCCCAGCAACGCCAACAGCAATTGACCAAGCCGCCCGGTTCGCTGGGCGTCCTGGAGGAATGCGCCGCCCGCTTGGCGGCGATGCAACGCAGCGCAGCGCCGGGCATCGACCGTATCTATATCAGCGTATTTGCCGCCGACCACGGTATCGCCGAAGAGGGCGTATCGGCGTTTCCGCAAGCGGTGACCGTGGAAATGGTGAAAAACTTCGCCGCCGGCGGTGCTGCGGTCAACGTGCTGGCCCGGCATATCGGCGCGCATTTCGAAGTGGTCGATGCCGGCTTGCGCCAGCCGGTGGCGCTGCCGAACGTGATTGCCGACCGCGCCGGCGCCGGCACGGCCAATTTCGCGCACGGCCCGGCGATGGCCGCCGCACAACTGGAATTTGCGCTGGCCGCCGGCCGCCGCGCGATTGCCCGCGCGCTGGACCACGCGGCGCAGTTGTTCGTCGGCGGCGAAATGGGCATCGCCAATACCACCAGCGCCAGCGCCTTGGCGGCGGCCTGTCTGCAACTGCCGGCGAGCGAGATTACCGGCGCCGGTACCGGTCTGCTGCCCGAGCAAATCGACCGTAAAGCCGCGGTGATCGCGGCCGCGCTGCAAAGCCACCGCCCGCGATTGGATACGCCGCTGGCCATCCTGCAAACTTTGGGCGGCTTCGAGATTGCGGCGCTGGCCGGCGCCTATATCGCCGCCGCGCAGCAGGGTTTGCCGGTCCTGGTCGACGGCTTTATCAGCAGCGTCGCCGCCTTGCTGGCGGCGCGGATCAATCCGGGCTGCGCAGCCTGGTTTTTCTTCGGCCATTGCTCGGCGGAAAAGGGTCACAGCCGGGTGTTGCAGGCGCTCAACGCCCGGCCGCTGTTGACGATGGACATGCGTTTGGGCGAGGGCAGCGGCGCGGCGTTGGCGGTGCCTATGCTGCAAATGGCCTGCCGGCTGCATAACGAAATGGCTACCTTTGCCGAAGCCGGAGTGTCCCAGGGCTGAGAACCGGCAACGGTTGCGGACGATGGCAGGCCATGGCGCTTTCCCGTATCATGGCCGGCGCTGCGCACACCCGCTTCGATCCGGCGCGGCACCATAATAAAAGCAACTCAAACCACTGCGGATTAGCCATGCTAGGACATATCGAGAGTTACGACGAAAGATGCCAAACCGGCGTCATCAAATACCAAAACCAGTTTTACGAATTCCATATTGACCAGTGGACCTCGCAAGAGCCGCCTAAATCCGGCGACGACGTCGATTTCGACCATGATGACGGCAAAGTCAGTGAAGTCAGCCCGGTCGGCGCCTACCTGATGGAAGTCAAGCCGGTGAAGAGCCGGATGCTGGCGGCCTTGCTGGGCATTGCCTTCGGTGCGATCGGTTTGCACCGGATTTATCTGGGTTTTTATATGCTGGGCTTGCTGCAAACCCTGGTCACGTTAGGTACCGGCGGTTTCGGCGTGATGTGGGGCTTTATCGAAGGCGTGCTGATTTTTACCGGCCATATCGATAAAGACGCCAAGGGCCGCCATTTGAAATAACCGTGCAGGCATTTTGGCTGGCGTTACAGTTTTTGACCCGCATTCCGGTCCCGGATACCGGGCCGGCCGCGCCGCGCCGGTTGGGCCAATCCGCGCTGTATTATCCGGCGGTCGGCCTGCTGGTCGGCTTACTACTGGCGCTGCTGGCGGCGGCGCTGGCCGGCGGCCCGCACCTGGTCGGCGCCGCGCTGGTGCTGGCCGCTTGGGTGTTAGTGACCGGCGGCTTACATCTGGACGGATTGGCCGATTGCGCCGACGCCTGGGTCGGCGGTTACGGCGACCGCGAGCGCAGCTTGCGGATCATGAAAGACCCCAGCTCCGGCCCGATTGCGGTTTGCGTCTTGCTATTGCTGTTGCTGCTGAAGTTCGCGGCGATCGAGGCGATGCTGGCCGAACAACGCTATGCGCCGTTGCTGTTGGCGCCGGTATTGGGCCGGGCGGCGATCTTGCTATTGATGTGTAGCACTGCTTACGTCAACCCGCACGGTCTGGCCGCCAAACTGCTGGAGCAGTTTCCGGCGGACGCGGCGCGCTGGCCTATCGCGGCGAGCGCGGTATTGGGCTGGGCAGTATTGGGTTGGCCGCCGTTATTGGCCGCCGGCCTAGTGCTGGTTTGGCTGCGCCGCAGCGCCATCGCTCGCGTGGGCGGCTGCACCGGCGACGTTTACGGCGCCGCGGTGGAATTGGTGGAAACCGCAGTCATCACCGCCGCCGCATTCCAATGAAGCCGTCGCCTTACCGCTTTGCCGAGCCGGAACTGAACGGCGTTTACCGCGCGATTGCCGAACGCCGCGACATGCGCCATTTCCTGAACCTTCCGGTCGATCCGCAAATCTTGGCGCGCTTGTTACAGGCCGCGCATCAGGCCGGCAGCGTCGGCCTGATGCAACCATGGCGGTTTTTACGCATCAGCGACCGCGAACTGCGCCGGCAGATCCATGATCTGGTCGAAGCCGAACGCCGCGCTACCGCCGAAGCGTTAGCGGAACGTCACGACGAATTCATGAAACTGAAAGTGGAAGGCATCCTCGACTGCGGCGAATTATTGGTGGTTGCGTTGCCGGACCGGCGCGAACGCCATATTTTCGGCCGGCGCACGCTGCCGGAAATGGATTTGGCCTCGGCCGCCTGCGCGATCCAGAACCTGTGGCTGGCGGCCCGCGCCGAAGGCCTGGGCCTGGGCTGGGTATCGCTGTTCGAGCCCGACGCGCTGGCAACATTATTGAACATGCCGGCCGGCAGCCGGCCGATTGCGATTCTGTGCCTGGGCCACGTCGCCGAGTTTTACCCGAAACCGATGCTGGAATTGGAAAATTGGGCCGCACCGCAGCCGCTGTCGGCGTTCGTCTACGAAAACACCTGGCCCGATGAAACCTAGCGCGCCGTTCCCGGCCTTGATGGTGCAGGGCGCCACGTCCGACGCCGGCAAAAGCACTTTGGTGACCGCTCTGTGCCGTTACTACCGGCGCCAGGGCATCAGCGTGGCGCCGTTCAAGCCGCAAAACATGGCCTTGAACAGCGCCGTGACGGTAGACGGCGGCGAAATCGGCCGGGCCCAGGCGGCGCAGGCTGCCGCCTGCGGCCTGGAGCCGCACAGCGACATGAATCCGGTGTTGTTGAAGCCCAATTCCGATACCACAGCCCAAGTCGTCATCCACGGCAAGGTCTTGCAAAACCAGTCGGCGGCCCAGTACCACGACTATAAAAAAGTGGCGAAACAAGCGGTGCTGGAGTCGTGGCGGCGCCTGACCGCGCAATACTCGATGGTCGTGGTCGAAGGTGCCGGCAGCCCGGCCGAAATCAATTTGCGCGCCGGCGACATCGCCAACATGGGCTTTGCCGAAGCGGTGGATTGTCCGGTGATTCTGATCGCCGACATCGACCGCGGCGGTGTGTTCGCCCATCTGGTCGGTACGTTGGAATTGCTGTCCGCCAGCGAACGGCGGCGGGTGGTGGGCTTCGTCATCAACCGCTTCCGCGGCGATATCGCTTTGCTGCAATCCGGGCTGGATTGGCTGGAAGCCAAAACCGGCAAGCCGGTGCTGGCCGTGCTGCCGTATCTGCACGATCTGTATCTGGAAGCTGAGGATGCGCTGTCCACCAGTCATGCCTGCAGTGCAAATAACGCTGCATTTCATATCGTCGTGCCGCATCTGCCCAGTTTCAGCAACCATACCGATTTCGATCCGTTGCAATTGCATCCCGGCGTTCAGGTCAGTTTTGCCAAGCGGCCGGAACAGGTCGCCGGCGCCGACCTGATCGTGCTGCCAGGCAGCAAAGCGGTGCGCAGCGATCTGGCGCAACTGCGCGAGCGCGGCTGGGACAGCTTCATTCGCCGCCATCTGCGATACGGCGGCAAGTTGCTGGGCATTTGCGGCGGGTTCCAGATGCTGGGTCAGGTGATCGCCGACCCGCTCGGCCTGGAAGGCGCCCCCGGCCAAGCCGAGGGCTTGGGACTGTTGGATATGGCGACCGAACTGCAAGCGGAGAAATGCCTGAAACGCACGGCCGGGAGGTTTTACCGGCAGAGCACGCCGGTGGCCGGCTATGAAATCCATCTGGGGCTGAGCTCCGGTCCGGCTTTGTCGCAGCCCCTGTTCGAATTAGCCGACGGCCCGGACGGCGCGGTTGCCGCCGACGGCCAGGTCGCCGGCAGCTATCTGCACGGCTTGTTCGACTTGCCGGAAGCCTGCGACGCCCTGCTGGTCTGGGCCGGTTACCGCGCCGAATCCGCCGTCGATTTCAATGCGCTGCGCGAGGCCGGCATCGAGCGTCTGGCTGACTGTTTGGCCGAGCACTGCGACTTCGCCAAGCTGGAAGCCGGCGTTCGCCGGTTCCGCTCAGAACAATAACTCGCAGTGCTCCAGTAACTGGACGATCTCCAGATTCACTTCCAGTAGCTTTTTAAACTGCTCGCCGGCTTCCGCGGCGCGGCCCTCTTGCCGGCTGCGCCACATCAGTTGCGCCAGCCGGTGTTGTTGTTCCTGCGCGCTTTCCAGGCGCTCCAAGATTTGCCGGTCGACGCTGCGTTCGCTTTTCTGCCGCTCCAGCCAGCGGCCCAGATGCGACTTTTTCGCCGTCGCAACCGGCCAGCGCGGTTGGGTTTCGATGTTGTCGCCATGCAGGCACTGCTCCAGCCGGCGCAGCCAATATTGCTGTTGCAATTTCAGCAATTCCAGCTGGCCGTGCCAGGCGTTGCGCTCGGTTTTGGCGCTACGGTTCCAGGCCGGCGGATGGCGGTAGTTGGCGACCCAGCCCAACACCGCGTCGGCCGGCATCGGCCGGGCAATGCCGTAACCTTGGGCGATGCAGCAGCCCAAATCGATCAGAAACACGCCGTGCTCCAAATCTTCGACGCCTTCGGCCACCGCCTCGCGTTTAAAGGCTTTGGCGAGGGCGATCACGCTCTCGACGATGGCCATGTCGTCCGGATCGTCGATCATATCGCGGACGAAGCTCTGGTCGATTTTGACGGTGTTGATGGTCAGATGGCGCAGATGGGCCAGCGACGAATAGCCGGTGCCGAAATCGTCCAGCGCGCACGGCACGCCCAGTTCGTGGTAGCACTGCTTCAACACCTCGCCGACCGAAATCAAATCCTCCAACACGCTGCTTTCCAGAACTTCCAGTTCCAGTTGCCGCGACGATATCTGCGGGAATTCGGCCAGCAGCGTCTCCAGCGTCTTGATGAAATCCGGCCATTGCAAATGCCGCGGCGAGATGTTGACGCTGATTTGCTGGTTCAGCCCCTGTTCGCGCCAACTTTGCAATTGCAGAAAGGCCTGGCGCAACACCCAGTTGCTGACGTCGATTTCCAGCGGCGTGTTTTCGATGATCGGCAGGAATTCGGCCGGCGGCAACAGGCCGCGCTCCGGGTGGCGCCAGCGGATCAGCGCTTCCATGCCGACGATCTCGCCCGATTTTAAATTGACCTTGGGCTGGTAATACAGGCGAAGCTGGTTTTGCGCCAACGCCTGGCCCACTTCGGCCAGAGCCTGTTCCAGCCGGCTCGGACGCTGGCTGGAGACGTTGCTCGGCTGCGCCAGATGTTCGTAAAGTTTGAAGCGGTTGCGGCCGTCGAGTTTGGCCTGGTACATGGCCTGGTCGGCGTGGCGCAGCAGAATGTCCGGGTCTTCCCGATCCAGCGGGTAAATCGTCACGCCGCTGCTGGCGGCGATGCGGACGTGGCGTTCCGCTAATTCGAACGGCTCGGCCAAGGCCTGGTGGATCCGGCTCAGCGTGTCTTCGCATTGCTGGATAGACTGTATATTCTCGAACAGCAAGGCGAATTCGTCGCCGCCCAGGCGGCACACCGTGTCGCCCTCGCGCAGATTCATTTTGATGCGTTTGGCCACCTCGACCAACAACTGGTCGCCGGTTTCGTGGCCGAAATGGTCGTTGACCTGCTTGAAACCGTCCAAATCCAGATAACACAATGCCAGCAGCGACTCGGCGCGCTTGCTGTGGGCGATGGCCTGGGCGAAGCGGTCGGCAAACAGCGCCCGGTTCGGCAATTGGGTCAACGGATCGAAATGCGCCAGCACCTCGAGTTCCTGCTGCTGCTTTTTGGTCTCGGTGATGTCGGAAAACAAGCCGATGTAATTGATGACGGCGCCGGATTCGTCGCGTAGCGCCGAGATGGTCAGCAACTCGGCGTACAGTTCGCCGTTCTTGCGCCGGTTCCAGATTTCGCCGCGCCAGTGCCCGCTCTGGCCCAGGGTTTGCCACATCTGCGTATAAAATTCGTTGGACTGGCGGCCGGATTTCAGAAACCGCGGATTTTGGCCGACCGCTTCGTCGCGGCTATAGCCGGTGATTTCGCTGAAGGCGGTATTGACGTCGATGATCAGCGCGTCGACGCCGGTAATCATGATTCCCTCGTGGGCGTCGGAAAATACCCGCGCCGACAGCCGCAGCTTTTCCTCGGCTTTTTTGCGCTCGCTGATATCGTGGACGATGCCGCGCATCCGCACCGGCTTGCCGGAGGCGTCGCGTTCGGCCTGGCCGACCGAGCGCATCCAGCGCCGCTCGCCGCCGGTAGTTTGAATCCGGTATTCGACCTCGTATTTGGCGCCGGTTTCGATATGGCGCCGCGTCGCTTCCAACAGTAACGGCCGGTCTTCCGGGTAAACCACGGCCAGAAAATCGGCCCAGGTATGGATGTCTTTGGCCGGAAAGCCCAGTTCTGCGGTGACGATTTCGGACCAGAACTGGCGGTTGGTTTGCAAATCCGACTCCCAGGTGCCGATGCCGCCGTAGATTTGGCTGATGCGGAACCGCTCTTCGCTTTGCTTCAGCGCCAGCTCGGTCCGCTTGCGTTCGGTAATGTCCTGCATCAGCACGACGAAACGGTCGTGGCCGGCCTTGTAGCTGTCGATCGCATACCAGCGGTCGATTTGGGCCACATGGTTTTCGAAGCGTTTCGGTTCGCCGCTGGTGTCGAGGTCGTCGAAGCTGCCGATCCAGGCCGCTTCGGTATGCGGCAACACCTGCTTGACGGTCTTACCGATCCAGTTTTCGCGGCCCAGCCCGGTCATTTTTTCGAAGGCCGGATTGATATCCAGATAACGATAGTCGACGATCTTGCCGCCGGGGTCGCGAATCACCTGATGCAGCGCAAAACCCAACGACATATTGGTGTACAAGCGCGCCAGATCGGCTTCGCTGGACTTGCGGGCCCGAATCTCGCGGCGTAAGCGGTACACCCAGTAGACGCAGAACAGCAAGACCAGCAGCAAGGCCAGCGCCGGCCTGGCCAGCGCTTTGACGTCGAGGCCGGCATCGGCTTGCATGCTCAGCCACCGGTTGGTGATTGTCTCGCGCTGGGCCGGGTCGATCGCCGCCAACGCTTTTTCAAGCAAACTCAGCAATTCGGGATGCGCCTTGGCTACTGCCAGCCGGCTTTCGCTGATATAACCGGTTTGGCCGACGATGCGTAGATTGGCCAAATCCAACTGCTTGATCGCATAACTGGCGGACGCTGCGTCGCCGATGTAAGCGTCGACTTTGCCTTCGGCCAGCAGCCGCAAACAATCCTGCACCGATGCGGTGACGGTCAACTGCAATTCGGGGTAGTCGCGGCTCAGCAATTCCTGGACGAAATAGCCTTGTTCCACAGCCACCCGGCGTCCGGACAACATCTGCAGTGAGCTGATGTAGGTACTGGATTTATTGCCGATAATGACCGCCGGCATCGAGACGTAGGGCTCGGTGAAATTCAAGTATTGTTCGCGGTCCGGCGTTTTTACCGCGGCGCCGATCATGTCCAGCTCGCCGCGCTTGGCCATATCCAGCACTTCCTGCCAGGATTTGTTTGGCACCGGCACGAACTTGATGCCCAGGCGCGCTTCCAGCAGCTTCAGAAATTCGGGAATCGCACCGATGTAACGGCCTTCGGCATCCAGTTTTTCGTAGGGCATGAAGTTGGGGTCCACGCCGAGCCGAATCGTCGGATGGGCCTGCAACCATTGCCGTTCCGCTTCGGTGATGGCGATACCGTTCAAGCGGCCGCCGCTCTGGATGAAACCGTCTAATTCTCTGGCTTTCAACGGCCGGATCAATTTCAGATTAGCGTAAATTTCGGCGACTCGCCGCAGCCGGCCCACCTCGATTTGGCCGAGCGGAATCGTATCGGCTTGAATCCGCTTGCGGGTTTCTTCCGCTTCGAAGCGCAATTGTTCCCGGCTGAGCGTGCTGCGGTATTTGCTGCGGATCAGTTCGATGACTTCATCGGGATGTTCCAGCGCATATTGCCAGCCTTTCAGGCTGGCGCGGCGAAACGCCTCGCTGCGTCCCGGATGGTGGTCCTGCTCGGCGATGGTGGTAAACAGGATGTCGCCGTAGAAATCGATGCCGTAACTTTGCGGCGAAATCAGGTTGAATTTGACGCCTTTCTGCCGCAACAGGAAGGGTTGGTCGGTCACGTAACCGGCCATCACGTCGACTTTATTGCGGATCAAGTCGTCGTTGGAGAAGCTTTGCGCCACTTTTTGAAAACGGCTTTCGTCGAGATTGGCTTCGGCTAACAGGGCGCGGACTTGGGCGTTATTGTCGCCGGCCAGATCGAACATGATGCGCTTGCCCGCCATCTCGTAGGGGCTGAGAATGCCGGAGGATTGCTTGCTGAACAACGCCAGCGCGTCGTGTTGGAAGATGGCGGCCAACGCCACGACAGGCTTGCCGGCGGCATAATGCGCAATCAGGCCGGAGTCGCCGACCCCGTATTCGGCTTGGCCGGAAACGACCTGGTCAACGAAATCTTGCTTGGGGTCGCGTTCGCGGATCTCGACCTGCAAACCTTCGGCGGCGTAGTAACCTTGTTCGAGCGCGGCGTAGTACCCGGCGAATTGAAATTGATGGAACCATTTCAATTGCAACGCTACCGGTTCCGGCGTTGGCCCGGCCGCGAAGGCGACGGCACTGAACGACACGGCGCAAACCGTTGCCAGCCGAATAAAGCTTGTTTTCATGGGGCAGCACGCCGGAACGAAAGTAGGGTTATTCTACATCCAAAAATCAAATGCCCCAGCCGGATTTAGTCGGCGTTGTAGGTCGCGGCAGTAAAGATTGCTTGAAACTTATTCTTGCCGGTATTCGATTTGCGTTGCTGGGTGCTGGCCAGGGCCAGTTTGGCCTCGTTTTGCAATTGGCTGTCGGCAAAATACTGGTTTTTGCGCAACGGCGCTTGTGCCGCTTTACGCAAATATTCTTCGGCTTCGGCGCTACGGTCTTGCTGCAACAAATAGTCGGCGTAGAAATAATTGGCGTCGATGCCGTCCGGGTTGATTTTCAGGCTGGCTTGCAACATTTGCTCGGCCAACTGGTTGTCGCCGAAAGAAATTGGCCAGCCCGGCGCCATGTAATACAGCGTTCCCAGTGTGACGTAGGCGGCTCCGTCCAGCGCTTCCGGCTTTAAGGCAATCGCTTCTTCTAATAGCCTTTTGGCCGTCTTCAAGCTGGACAGCGCCGCCAACGAGGGCTGAAACGCGGCATTGGTGGCAATAATGGTTGCCTGCCAGATTTTCGGTTCCGCAGCGCGCGGGAAACGCCTGCCCAACTCGGCGGCCTTGTCGATCAAACCCGGATAGGCCTTCCGCTGCAGACTCTCGTCGCTTTGGTAATAAACCTTGGCCCACTCGCTTTCCAGGCTATCGATAGCCGCGGCCAAGTCCGAAGCGAAACTCGGTGTCGCGAAAAGTATCAAAAAAACAACAACAGAGGCTCTGCTCATACAGAAAATATAGAGCATTGCAGTCCGCTTTTCAATACGTCCTGTAAATTATTGTTATTTATCCCAATCCTTGAATGGGTTTTTCGCCAAATTATTGTTGTAATAGCGCAAATCGTCGGTCACTTCTTGTCCAAGCCAGGCCGGTTTTGCAAAAGATTCGCCAATTTGCGACAGCTCGATCTCGGCCACGATCAAGCCTTGGTTGTCGCCGAGGAATTCGTCTATCTCCCAAGTATGCGGGTCGCGCCGCACGAAATGGCGGACTTTCTCGATCAGCGGTTTATGACAAAGCTCGGCGAGCAATTGTTCGGCATCCGCCAGCGGAATCTCGTACTCGAATTCCAGGCGATGGGTACCTATCGTCGCGCTTTTAATGTTCAACCAGGCCTGGCTGGCGGAAATTCGCACCCGGATCGAACTGAGCGGGCTGCCGCTCAGATAGCCCTGTTTGTATATAACCGAATCCTCGACTTCGTTACGCCAAGCGTCGTTAGCCAACAAAAATTTGTGTTCCACTTCGAGCGCCATATTGTGTTTCCTCGCGGCAAAAGCGCCATGATAATGGCTAAGAGCGGACTTTTCAGGACTTCGGAACCGAGCCGGGCTTAGCTGCCAGCGTGAGGAGGGGAAACTTGGAAAGGGCAGCGCCGCCGGTTTGCCCGGCAGCGCTTTGCGGATTGAGGCGGTTGCCGATTATTCCGGCGATTCGGTATTGCTGCGGCCGACGCCGAAGCTTTCCAGCAACATCAGGCCCACGCCGATACAAATCGCCGAGTCGGCGATGTTGAACGCCGGCCAATGCCAGTCTTGATAGTAGACATCGAGAAAATCGATCACGTAACCGTAGGCCACCCGGTCGATCAGGTTGCCGACCGCGCCGCCCAGCACCAGCGACAAGGCCCAGGCCATCAGCGTTTCGTGCGATTTCAGCCGATACAGCCAGACGCCGATGATGCCGCTCATCACCACCGCCAAACCGGCGAACAGCCAGCGCTGCCAACCGCCCGCCTGAGCCAGGAAGCTGAACGCCGCGCCGGTATTACGGGCGTAAGTCAGGTTGAAATACGGCAGCAGCGGAATCGACTCGTAGAGTTGCATCGTCGCGTCGATCGCCAATTTGCTGGCCTGGTCCAATACCAACACCAGCGCGGAGACCCACAACCACTTAAGCATACAAGCGAGTCTCGCCGGCACCGGCTACGTTCTCCACGCAACGGCCGCACAGTTCCGGATGCTCCGGATGTTCGCCGATGTCGTAACGCTGGTGCCAGCAACGCACGCATTTTTGTTGTTCCGAGACGCTGACCTTGACCTTCAAGCCGTCGATGTCGGTCGTGACCGCATCGTCCGGGCAGAATTGCATGTCGGAAACGCCGGCGTTCGAAGTAATGAAGACGAAGTGCAGTTCCTTGCCCAATTTGTTCAATTCGGTGGCGTAGACCTCGTCGCAATACAGCTCGACTTCGGCATTCAACGACGCGCCGATCGCGCCGTCCTTGCGCAAACTTTCCAGTTCCTTGGACACCGCCGCGCGCACCGCCATGACTTTGTCCCAAGTGTCGCGGTTGATCGCGGCGTCGGCCTCCAGCGGGAACAGGCCTTGGTACCAGGTTTCCAAAAATACCGACTCGCCGCGTTGGCCGGGAATGACAGACCAGATTTCGTCGGCGGTGTAGCTGGTGATCGGCGCCAGCCAGCGCACCATCGCCTCAATGACGTGGTACATCGCGGTCTGGCCGGAGCGACGCGCCAGGCAGTCTTCCTTGGCGGTGTATTGCCTGTCCTTGACGATGTCCAGATAAAAGCCGCCCAAGTCGATGCTGCAGAAGTTCAGCACTTTTTGGTAAATGACCTGGAATTGGTATTCGTCATAGGCAATCTTGATTTCTTTTTGCAACTGCCAGGCCTTGTCGACCACCCAGCGGTCCAGCGCCAGCAGATCGTTTTTGCCGACCAAATGCTGAGCCGGGTCGAAGCCGTCCAGGTTTGCCAGCAAAAAGCGCGCGGTATTGCGCAAGCGGCGGTAGGCGTCCGAGGTCCGTTTCAGAATCTCGTCGGAGACCGACATTTCGTAGCGGTAGTCGGTGCTTGCCACCCATAGGCGCAACACGTCGGCGCCCAGCGATTTCATCACCGTTTGCGGCAGTACCACGTTGCCCTTGGATTTGGACATTTTCTTGCCCTCGGCGTCGACCGTGAAGCCGTGGGTCAACACTTCTTTATATGGCGCGACATCGTTCATGGCGACGGAAGCCATCAACGACGACTGGAACCAACCGCGGTGCTGGTCCGAGCCTTCCAGATACAGATCGGCCGGAAATTTCAGTTGTTCTCGGCGTTCCAACACGGCGGCATGGGTCACGCCGGAGTCGAACCACACGTCCAGAGTATCGGCGACTTTTTCGTAGTGTTCGGCCTCGGCGCCGAGCAGTTCCGCCGCATCCAGTTCGAACCAGGCGTCGATGCCTTGTTGCTCAATGCGTTGCGCGACCTGTTCGATCAATTCGGCGCTGCGCGGATGCAATTCGCCGGTCTCTTTATGCACGAAGAAGGCGATCGGCACGCCCCAGGTGCGCTGACGGGAAATGCACCAATCCGGGCGATTGGAAATCATCGCTTCGATCCGGGCTTGCCCCCAGTCGGGAATCCAATCGACACGTTTGACTTCGTTCAATGCCGTGTCGCGCAAGCCGTTTTGGTTCATCGAAATAAACCATTGCGGCGTCGCGCGGAAGATGATCGGCGTTTTGTGGCGCCAGCAATGCGGATAGCTATGCAGCAAGGCGTGGTGGTGCAGTAACTTGCCGCGCTCGCGCAGCACGTCCAACACCTTGTCGTTGGCGCTGAATACGTGCTGGCCGGCGAACAATTCGGTGCCGGGCAAAAATACGCCGTTGCTGCCGACCGGATTGTCGACCGGCAAATCGTATTTCATGCCGACCACGTAGTCTTCCTGGCCGTGGCCGGGCGCGGTATGCACGGCGCCGGTACCCGCGTCGGTAGTGACGTGGTCGCCGAGGATGATCGGCACTTGGCGGTCGTAGAACGGATGTTGCAGCAACAAACCTTCCAGCGCGTTGCCCTTGCAATAGCCGACGATGTGGTGCTCGCCGATGCCGTAACGCAATACCGCGTCCTTCAACAGCGCTTCGGCCAACAGCAGGCGTTCGGTTTGGCCGTCGATTTCGCATTGCACGACGGCGTATTCCAGTTCCGGATTCAACGCCACCGCCTGATTGGCGGGCAAGGTCCACGGCGTAGTGGTCCAGATCACCACCGACAGCGGGCCTTGGCCTTCGCGGTCGCCGGCATGGTGGCACTTGGCCATGAAGGCATGCTCGTCGACCACGGCGAAGCGCACGTCTATGGCCGGCGAATGCTTGTCCTCGTATTCGACTTCCGCCTCGGCGAGCGCCGAGCCGCAATCGGTACACCAGTGCACCGGCTTGAAACCCTTGCTCAAATGGCCTTTGGCGGCGATACGGCCCAAGGCGCGGACAATGTCGGCCTCGAACGCGAAATCCATGGTCAGATAGGGATTGTCCCAATCGCCCAGCACGCCGAGGCGGATGAATTCTTCTTTCTGGATGCCGACCTGCTTCTTGGCATAGGCGCGGCATTCCTTGCGGAATTCGGCCGGCGACACTTTAACGCCGGCCTTGCCGACCGACTTTTCCACCATCAATTCGATCGGCAGGCCATGGCAATCCCAACCCGGTACATAGGGCGCGTCGAAACCGGCCAGGGTTTTGGATTTGACGATGATGTCCTTCAGGACTTTATTGACCGCGTGGCCGATGTGGATGGCGCCGTTGGCGTAGGGAGGGCCGTCGTGCAAAATGAATTTGGGCCGGCCGGCGCAAGCTTCGCGAATCTTTTGATACAGCTGGTTTTCGTTCCACTGTTTCAGCATCTCCGGCTCGCGCTGGGCCAGGTTAGCCTTCATTGCAAATTCGGTCTTGGGCAGGTTCAGGGTTTGTTTATAATCGATGGTCATGGTGATTTCTGCGTTGCATTCCGGCGCGCTGTCGCCGGCAACGGCCGCCGAAGCCCAACGCTTGCGCCGATTTGCCGAACGGTTCGATAACGGTAAACGCGCGATTCTAGCACCAACCGGCAAGCGCTATAAAGCGCCGGCTGCGCGAAGCAGAGAGCTGTAATGTTGAGGGAATAGCCTTGCAGGGCCGCCGTCGGCATTTTCGGCGGCGGGCGCAGGCGGCGAAACTCAGGCCCGGTTGCGCAGCCAGTACAGCCCGTACACCGCGCCAATCAGGATGCTGACGCCGATTGCCGCCAGCGGGTGGTCGTATTCGGAGGCGTTTGCCCCGGAGACCGTGTCGAACACCAGCAGATTTGCCGCCCAGGAATGCGCCGGACCGGCCGCCGCAGCCGTTGCGCAAATGCTAAATAACCACCACAGGCTTTTTTTTGGCATGATACCGCTCCCGGTTGAATTTATTGTTATAGTTTTGATTCGCTACCATGTTAGCGGCAAAACCGGGCCGCGCAAACCTTTTTTTCATTCCTGATTTCGGGTGATCCTTATGCATAGAAAACCAGCCCAAACCTCGGTAGAAATTAGCGGCCTGATCGCCGAACGCTGGAGCCCGCGCGCATTTGCCGCCGACCGACCGGTCAGCCGGCGCGACTTGACCGCGTTAATGGAAGCGGCGCGTTGGGCGCCGTCGTGTTTTAACGACCAGCCCTGGCGCTTTATCGTTTGCGACAAATTCAGCGACGGCGAAGCCTGGCAAATCGCGCTGTCCGCCGTTGCCGAAAAAAACCGGTTATGGGCGCACAATGCGCCGGTGTTGTTGCTGGCGGTAGCGATGAATAACTTCAACCACAACGGCAAGCCGAACCGTTGGGCGCCTTACGATACCGGCGCCGCCGCCCTGAGCATCTGTATCCAGGCCACCGCCTTGGGATTGGCGGCCCACCAAATGGGCGGTTTCGATGCCGATCTGGCCCGGCAAAGTTTCGGCCTGCCGGAAGACTGTACGCCGATGGCGATGATCGCGGTCGGCTATCCGGCGGATGCCTCGGTATTGCCCGAGGATTTTCAGGCCGGCGAGCGCGGCGAACGCAGCCGGGCGGCTTTGGAGCAGCGCTTCTATTGCGGACACTGGGGCAAAGCCTTCGATTAATCCGTATTCTTAATATCCAATCCGGCGGTTCGGCATGTTGGCGAAATCTGCAAAAACATCGTATGCGCGCAGCCTGATCGAGGCCAGCCTCGACCCGTTGGTCACGATCAGCGCCGACGGCAAGATCATGGACGTCAACAGCGCCACCGAAAAAGTCACCGGCGTGCCGCGTAAGGAACTGATCGGCAGCGATTTTTCCAACTATTTCACCGATCCGCAAAAAGCCCAGGACGGCTACCGCCTGGCTTTCTCGCAAGGCAAGGTCACCGATTATCCGCTGGCGATCTGCCACGCCTCCGGCAAGATCACCGAAGTTCTATACAACGCCACGGTCTACCGCGACGAAGACGGCAATATCGCCGGCATTTTCGCGGCGGCCCGCGATGTCACGGCCTTGAAAAAAGCCCAGCGCGAACTGGAAGCGGCGATCTTGCATATGCAATTGATCCGGGAAATGACCGATCTGCTGCAAAGCTGCCAGAAAATGGACGAAGCCTATCCGATCATGAAAGCGGCCTTCATGCGCTTGTTTCCGGAGTCCGACGGCGGCCTGTATATGCTGGACGCGGCCGGCAATTCGTTGGTACTGGCAGACTCCTGGGGCGATATCCGACTGGAGGCCGTGTTCAACCCCGACGAGTGCTGGGGCATGCGCCGCGGCCGCATCCATCTTGCCGGCTGCTGCAATTCGATCAATCCGGTCTGCGACCATGTCTGCGCCGATGCCGGCCCCTACCTGTGCATCCCGTTGTTGGCCCACGCCCGCGGCTTGGGATTGATCTATATCGAACCCCGTTTCGCCGACCCGAACGCCGACGGCATCGAGCGGATGCTGTCGATCGCCGAGGCGGCGGCGGACAGTGCCCGCTTGGCGCTGGCCAACCTGACGTTGCGGGAAGAACTGCACGAATTATCGATCCGCGACCCGTTAACCGGTTTGTTCAACCGCCGCTTCCTGGAAGAGGTGCTGGACCGGGAGCTGCTGCGGATGCGGCGGAGCGAGCAAATGCTGGCCGTGGCGATGATCGATATCGACCATTTCAAGATATTCAACGATAACTACGGCCATGACGCCGGCGACGAGGTGTTGAAGAAAACCGGCCATTTGCTGAACGGTTTTCGCGAGGGCAGCGACATCGTCTGCCGCTACGGCGGCGAGGAGTTCGTCGTCGTAACCACCGAAGTCGATCCGCAGAAAATTTTACGCCGTCTGGAAAATTTGCGGCTGGAAGTGGAGCATCTCAGTGTCAAGTTCGGTAACCAACAATTACCCAACTTGAGCGTGTCGATCGGCGTGGCGATTTTTCCGGCTCACGGCAGCAACCGGGTGGAGTTGCTGAACCGGGCCGACCAGGCGCTGTACGTCGCCAAGGAAGCCGGCCGCAACCGGCTGGTCGTGGCCGGTTAGACGATTTAAGGCTTCGGCCGGTAGGCGAAGGGTTTGGCCAGCGGCTCGCCGACGAAAATGCCCTGTCCCGGCTGCTGCACGCTTTTCCAATATGCTTCGATCAAGCTGCTGCCGCGCAGGTAAAAATACAGCACCACGCCGGGGTTCGGAAACTTGGCCGGAAAGTTACACGGTTCGACCACCGCGCCGTAGCTGGCGGTGGCTCCGGCGCGCAGCCATTCGGTGATGCTCATTTGGCCGCCGCCGGACAGCACGCCGCCGGTCGAGGTCAAATGGTCGGCGATCGCCCCCGGCAGATAACGGTTTTCGTCCAAATGCGGCACGTGGGTCAGGCCGGTGAAATAAAACATCACGTCCTGGCGGCCGCTGATGTAATCCTGTTCCAGATAATGCACCGGCCAGAAATTCTGCAGCGCCTCGGCCACTTTGGGAAAGGTTTGGGCACGCGAGCTGCGCGCCTTGTCCGAGGTTTTCAGCAAATAAGCCGCGCCTTGCGGATGCGAATAATCGGCAGCGACGCCGGTATCGATCAATCTCTTGGCGTCTTCGAAGGTTTTGCCGGCCACGGCCATGGTCGGCCGCCAGGCGTGGGTCTTAAACGGTTTGTCGGTTTCCGAGGTGAAATAAGGGCTGTTGCGCGTGGTTTGGCAGCCTTTGGCGCAGAAGGCCGGATCGTAACCGGCCGCGAACGCGGTCGTGATCGACATGCAATCCACCCGGAACGGCAGCAGCCAGGTCAACGCAAACGCCTGGACGTGGGCCGGAGTTTGTTGGTCGACTTGCCGCTTCAATGCCTCGAAGGTGCGTTGCGACATCACCGCCTGCCGCGGCGGAAACTGCAGATGGATAATCTGCTCGGCCGGAATTTGCCGCTGCTGGCGGTAATATTCGCCGATTTGGCGGCTCAGCGGGTCGGCGTCGTTGACGATCACCGCCAAATCCCGCCCCGTCAGCGCCGGTGCCGGCCGGTACAGCGGCGAAATCGCTTCGGCCTGCACGTTGGCGCCATGCCAGCAGGCCAGAGCCAGTACCAGTGGTAGCAATCGAATCAGTTTGGCGTAACACACGCGAGTCTCCTCCAAGATGGGCCGGCTCGGCTTGAGAGGATCGCGGCCGGCGAAACGCCGAGCATAGCCGACGCCGGTTCGATTTCAAACCTAGCCGCTGCCGATAAGCGATCCGGTCGCCAAATAATATGCCCGGCGCCGATCCGGTTCGGCCAGCGGCAGGCCGCGATTTTTGCCGACCGGCGCCGCGGCGGTTTCAAGTACAATCCGGGCTACATTGCCGCGGCCGCTTCCGCCGCATCGTTTGCAATCGGGAACGATCTCCGCCTGACGCCAAAGGCGCAACGGCGATTGCCCGCCAAGCCGAGAGCCATTATGACCACGATCCGCCAAGACGATTTCATCCAAAGCATCGCCGATGCCTTGCAGTTCATTTCCTATTACCACCCCAAAGATTTTATCGACGCCTTATATGCCGCCTACCAAAAGGAACAAGGTCCGGCGGCGAAGGATGCGATGGCGCAGATTTTGATTAATTCCCGGATGTGCGCCGAAGGCCGCCGGCCGATTTGCCAGGATACCGGCATTGTCACGGTGTTTTTGAAGATCGGCATGGATGTGCGCTGGGACGCGAAATTGAGCGTGACCGAGATGGTCAACGCCGGCGTGCGCCAAGCCTACCTGCATCCGGACAACGTATTGCGCGCGTCGATTCTGGCCGATCCGGCCGGCAAGCGCATCAACACTAAAGACAACACGCCGGCGGTGGTGCATATGGAATTGGTGCCGGGCGATAAGGTAGACGTGGAAGTCGCGGCCAAGGGCGGCGGTTCGGAAGCCAAATCCAAATTCGTCATGTTGAATCCGGCCGACAACATCGTCGATTGGGTATTGAAGACCGTGCCGACCATGGGCGCCGGCTGGTGCCCGCCCGGCATTCTCGGCATCGGCATCGGCGGCACCGCCGAAAAAGCCATGATTTTGGCCAAGCAGGCCTGCATGGGCTCTATCGACATTCAAGATTTGCTTGCTCGCGGCCCGAGCAACGCGCTGGAAGAATTGCGGTTGGAACTGTACGACAAAGTCAACGCGCTGGGCATAGGCGCGCAAGGCTTGGGCGGTTTGACCACGGTGCTGGACGTCAAAATCCTGGACTACCCGACCCACGCCGCCAACAAGCCGGTGGCGATGATCCCCAACTGCGCAGCCACCCGCCACGCGCATTTCGTGCTGGACGGTTCCGGTCCGGCGCTGCTAACGCCGCCCAAATTATCCGACTGGCCGGAAATCACCCAATCCGCCAGCAGCGCCCGCCGGGTCAATATCGATGGTCTGACCAAGCAAGACGTTGCCGACTGGAAACCCGGCGAAACCCTGCTGCTCAGCGGCACTTTATTGACCGGCCGCGACGCCGCCCATAAGCGCATCGTCGATTTATTGAACAAGGGCGAACCGTTACCGGACGGCGTCGATTTAAAAGACAAGTTTATCTACTACGTCGGCCCGGTCGATCCGGTGCGCGACGAAGTGGTCGGCCCGGCCGGCCCCACGACGGCGACGCGGATGGACAGTTTTACCGACACCGTGCTGGAACAGACCGGCTTGCTGGGCATGATCGGTAAATCCGAACGCGGCCCGCAAGCGATAGAAGCCATCGCCAAGCATAAAGCGGTGTATTTGATCGCGGTCGGCGGCGCGGCCTATCTGGTGTCCAAAGCCATCAAACAGGCGCGGGTCGTGGCTTTCCCGGAACTGGGCATGGAAGCGATTCACGAATTCGTGGTCGAAGACATGCCGGTCACCGTGGCGGTCGATAGCCGCGGCGAGTCTATTCATAACAGCGCGCCTAAGCTGTGGCAGGCCAAAATCGGCAAAATCAAGCTGGTGGCGGAGTAGGGATGGCGCGCAAGCGCTGGTTTTAAGCTGCCGCGCCGGCGCTGGCGCCTGCGCTTTGGCCGAGACGGCGCAATCGTAAAAATGCGGTAAATGCCCTATTTTTTCGAGCGCCGGTGGGGATTTCGGATTTTGAAACGTCTTAACTGACGAGGCCCTGCATGCAAGGGGCCCGCCATACCGTTTTCCACCGCCATTAACCGACGCATGCCATTACTCCGAAAACCGGCCTCGAATTTAAAGCTCTGCGCTTGGCTGGTAGCGGCGGCGTGCGCTTGCCAGCCATTGCCGCCGCGCGATCCGCAGGATTTAGCGTTTGCCGCGCCGCAGCAGTGGTCGGACCGGCCGGCCGCAGCGGAGCAGGCGGTAGCGGCTTGGCTGGATAGCTTCGCCGACCCGCAGTTGAGCGCGTTAGTGGCAGCCGGCCTGACCGGAAATTTCGATTTGCAGGCCGCCGCGGCCCGCATCGATGCCGCCCGCGAACAAGCGGTGGTGGCCGGCGCCGGGCGTTGGCCGCAAGCCTATTTCAATCCCGGTTACCAGCGCAGCCGCGATTTCGGCGTCGAATCCGGCCAGTTTTCGGCATTGTTCAATCTGAGTTGGGAACTGGACGTCTGGGGTCGGATCAAGGCCGGACAGCAGGCCGCCGTCAGTAACGCCGCAGCGGTTGCCGACGATTATCTGGCCGCCCGCTTATCGTTGGCGGCGCGGATCGCCCAAACCTATTTCGCGTTGAGCGAAGCCCGGTTACAAGCCAGCGTTGCGGCGCAATCGGTGCACGACCGCGGCGTGATCGCCAATTTGGTACGCGGCCGCTTCAACAAGGGCCTGACCCGCGGTCTGGATTTGCGCTTGGTGTTGACCGACTTGGCGAATGCCGAAGCGCAATTGGCGCAAGCCGACAACGAAGTGCAATTGTTGGCGCGGCAACTGCAAACCTTGCTCGGCCGTTACCCGGACGGGCGCATAGTCCAAACCGAAGCGAGCCGCGAATCCGGCTCGGCGCCGAAAAGCTTGCCGGAGCCGCCGCCGGGCCTGGCCGCCGGTCTGCCGGCCGAGCTGCTGCAACGCCGCCCGGACATCGCTGCCGCCTTCAAACGCTTGCAGGCCGCAGATTCGGGTTTGGAAAGCGCCGAGAAAGCCTTGCTGCCGCGCGTGACGTTGACAGCCGCCGGCGGCACCGCAAGCCCGGCCTTGGCCGAAATTGTCGATCCGCGCGCCGCGGCCTGGAATCTGGCCGCCGGCCTGGCCCAGCCTTTGTTCACCGGCGACCGCTTGCAAGCCGAGATTCGGCTGAACCAGGCCAGAGTCCGCGACGCCTACCAGCAATACCAAAGCGTGGTGTTGGCCGCGTTCCGCGAAGTCGAACAAGCCTTGGCCGCCGAAGTTCGCTTGCGCGAACAGGAACAGGCGCTACGCGAGGCCGTCGAGCAAACCGAAGCCAGCCGCAAGCTGGCGGTGTATTCCTACCAGCAGGGCTTGATCGAAATCCTGACCTTGCTGGACAGCTACCGCAGCACCTTGAACGCGCAAAGCGCGCATCTGGCGGTGCAGCGCCAATTATTGGCCAATCGCATCAACTTGTATTTAGCCTTGGGCGGCCCGGTGTGAACGATAAATCCCGTTGGTTACAAATTCTTTTGCCGGCCGCCGTATTGAGCGCGGCCGTCGGCGCCGCTTGGGCGATGATCGCCTTGCGGCCCGGCAGTTTACCGGCGCCGGCCGAGCCGCCGGTGCCGCGGGTCGAGGTCGTCGCTGCCCGGCCGCAAACCTTGAAACTGAACGTGCGGTCGCAAGGCGTGGTCGCGCCGCGCGAAGCGATAGACTTGATCGCCCAAGTCTCTGGAAAAGTTGATCGGATCCACCCGGCGCTGGTGTCCGGCGGCTTTTTCAGGGCCGACGAGGTGTTGGCCAGCATCGATCGGCGCGACTACGACTACGCCATCGTTGCCACTCAGGCCAAGATCGCCGAAGCCAAGCGGGTGTTGATCAACGAACGCGCCCAGGCCGAGCAGGCGCTGAGCGAATGGCAGGCCTTGGGCCAGGGCGAAGCCAGCGATCTGGCCTTACGCAAGCCGCAACTGGCCGAAGCCGAGGCCAAATTGCAAGCCGCAGAAGCCGATCTGGCCAAGGCCAAGCTGGACCGTAGCCGCTGCGAAATCCGCGCGCCGTTTTCCGGGCGGGTGTTGAGCAAACAAATCGGCCGCGGCCAGTTTCTACCGGCCGGTGCCAGCATCGCCCGAATTTACGCCAACGACATCGCCGAAATCCGGCTGCCGGTCGGCATCAACGAATTGGCCTTTCTGGATTTGCCGTTAAGCGCATCCGGGCCGGCGGCGCATTGGCCGGCCGTTACGTTGAGCGCGGAAGTGGCCGGCAAGCCGCAAACCTGGCAGGGCCGCATCGTCCGCAGCGAAGCCGAACTGGATAGCAGCAGCGGCCAGTTGTTTCTGGTCGCTCAAGTCGAACAGCCCGATACTAGCCGCGACGGCGGCGCGCCGCTGCTGAGCGGCTTGTTCGTGCAAGCCGAGATCGAAGGCGTGGCCCGCGCAGGTCTGTATGCCTTGCCGCGCAACGCTTTGAACAATCTGCAGCAGGTCAAACTGGTCGATGCCGACCGGCGCTTGGTTTTCCGCGACGTGGAAGTCCTGCGCAGCGAACCGGACCGCGTCGTGGTCAAATCCGGCTTGCAAGCCGGCGAGCGCATCGTGGTCTCGGACCTGCCGCTGCCGGTGGCCGGCATGCAGGTCGAAGTCGCGCCGAGCCAACCATGAGCGGCTCGCAAAGCGCAGCCCGCCTGGGCGGGCTCTTGGCTTGGTTTGCCGGCAATCCGGTCGCGGCCAATTTGTTGATGCTGCTGATTCTGGCCGGCGGCGTGATCGGCATGCTGGATGTCGATAAGGAAGTGTTCCCGCGCTTCAGTCCGCATCAGATCGAAATTACCGCGGTGTTTCCCGGCGCCGGGCCGTCCGAAGTCGAGGAAGCGGTGTGCATCCCGATCGAAGAGGCGGTGCACGACCTGCCCGGCATCAAGCATTTGCACGGCGAAATTCAGGGCGACACCTGCACGTTGGCGGTGGAGATTATGCCCGACCGGGACCGCGAGCAAATGATGGCCTTGCTGCGCGCCAGGGTACAAGCCATTCCGCGCCTGCCCAAGCAACTGGAAAAAATCGACGTATTGCCGGCCGACCGTAAGGATGACGACGGCGTGATATGGGTGGCGCTGCACGGCGACACCGACGCTTTTAAATTGCAACAGTTCGGCGACCGGATTCAGCAACAGTTATCGACAATCCCCGGCGTCAGCCGGGTGCGTAATTACGGCGAACGCAATTACGAAATCGACATTGAGGTCGCGCCGGAGCAGATGCGCAAATACCAACTGACGCTGGACGATGTGACCCAGGCGGTGCGTGCCGCGTCGGTCGATTTGCCCGGCGGCCTGGTGCGCAATCCGGACGGCGAACTGTTGTTGCGGGTGGCCGGCCGGGCCAAGGATGCCGACGCGGTCGGCGCCTTGGTCATCAAGACCTTGCCGGACGGCAACCGGCTGCGGCTGGACCAGATCGCCACGATCCGCGACGGCCTGGAAGAGCGCCTGTACGACTGGCGCCACAACGGCGAGACCGCGCAGGGCTGGGAAGTCCACACCGAGCGCGACAGCGTCGCGGTGGCGCGCAAGGTCAAGGCGGAGGTGGCCGCCATCCGCGCCGGTCTGCCGGAAGGTTTGCGCTTGATTACCTGGTGGGACGATTCCCAGGCTTACGACGAACGCATCGGCACCTTGCTCGAAGACGGCCTGAGCGGCTTCCTGCTGGTCTGCCTGGTGTTGACCTTGTTTCTGCGGGTAAGGGTGGCGTTGTGGGCCGGGGTCGGCATCTTTACTTCGGTGCTGGGCGCGTTCTGGCTGATGCCGGCGCTGGATATTTCGCTGAACATGCTGTCGCTGTTCGGCTTTTTATTGGCGATGGGCGTGCTGGTGGACGACGCCATCATCATCGGCGAAAGCGTGCACAGCCGGCAAATCGAAGGCGGCGAAACGCCGCTGCAAGCCGCGGTCAACGGCGTGCGTGCGGTGGCGCTGCCGGTCACGCTGTCCGTGCTGATCGTATTGGTCGCGTTTCTGCCGGGCCTGTATCTGCCGGGCTGGGCCGGGCAAATGATGCGGCCGATTTGCCTGATTATGATCCTGACCCTGGTGTTCTCGCTGGTCGAGGCGCTGTTGATCCTGCCTTCGCATCTGGTCGCGCCGGTGCAGGCACCGACCGCCGGCAACGCCTTGCACCGGCTGCGCACCCGCTTGAACGGCGGGCTGGACCGCTGCGTCGAGCGGGTTTATCGGCCGTTGCTGGCGCTGGCCTTGCGCTGGCGCTATTTGACCGTCGCCTTGTTCGCGGCCCTGCTGATTATCTGCTGGGGGCTGGTCGCCAGCGACCGGGTGCGGCAATCGATCAATCCGGACGTATCCAAGGACAGCTTTTGGGTCTCGATCCGCCTACCGCAAAGCGCGCCTTATAGCGAAACAAAGGCTCTGGCTACCCGGGTCGAAAATGCCTTGTTCGAATTGCGCGACGAATTGGACGGCGTGCCGCCCGGCGCCGGCAAGCGCGGCCACGATCCGGAGCATAGCGTGATCGTCGGCGTCGAAACCATCGTCTGGGAGCACGGCGCCGGCCTGTGGCTGGAACTGTCGGCGGCCGGCCGCCAGCGCATCAAGGTCGAAGATTTCATCCGCGACTGGCGCAAACGCATCGGCGAGATCAATCTCGGCCAGGTCGATTTCATTTTCAAGGAAGGCGACGAACCTTATGATTTGGAACTGACGGTCGGCGCCGACAATCCGGCCCAGCTCGGCCCGGCGGTGGAACAGCTCAAGCAACAGATCAAGGGCTTTCGCGGCGCCTATGACGTGATCGATTCCGGCGAGCCCGGCAAACCGGAAATCCATTTGACCCTGAAGCCCGAAGCCGAACGGCTGGGCATGCGCCTGGAACAACTGGCCGAGCAGGTCCGCAACGGCTATTACGGCGAGGAAGTACACCGCTTCATGCGCGGCCGCAAGGAAGTCAAGGTGATGGTGCGCTACCCGCTACGCGAGCGGCGCTCGCTGGAACAACTGCAAGCCCAGCCGGTGCGGCTGCCGAACGGTGCCAGCGCGCCGCTGGCCAGTCTGGCCGACGTGGAAGTACTGCAAGGTTACGCCCGCATCGTGCGCGAAGACCGGCAGCGGGTGCTGAAGGTCCAGGCCAGGGTCGATCCGACGCTGGCCGACGCCAACGAAGTCTACGCGGTGCTGGAACGCGAAGTGTTCCCGGCCCTGGAAAGCCGTTTTCCCGGCTTGAACCTGCAAATCGGCCAACAGCGCCAGGAACAGAAACAACTGCTGGCGGCCTTCGGCAAAAACACGCTGATCGCGCTGTTAGTGATTTACGCCTTGATCGCGGTGCCGTTCCGCTCCTACGCCAAACCGCTGATCTTTCTGCTGGCCGCGCCGGTGGCCTGGTGCGGCGCGGTGTTGGCGCACTGGGCGGCCGGTCTGCCGCTGTCGATGGAATCGTTGGTCGGCATGATCGCCGCCAGCGGCGTGGTGGTTAACGACAGTCTGGTGCTGCTGGACTATCTGCGCCAGCACGACGGCGACCAGCGGCCGGTGGACGCGCTAATTGCCGAGGCCTGCTGCTCCCGCTTCCGGCCCATCCTGCTGGCCTTCCTGACCAACTTCGCCGGCTTCCTGCCCACCCTGTTGGAAACCAGTCCGCAAGCTCAATTCCTGATCCCGATGACCCTGTCGCTCTCCGCCGGCCTGCTGATCGGCATGGCCGCCAGTTTGATTTTGACCCCGGCGTGTTATGCGTTGTTGGGGGAGAGGTGAGGTGGGTGTCGCTGAGAACCGGCACTACGCTCGGTTGCAGCCTATCGTTCAATCTGATTCAATGCTGGCAAGTTGATGTAGACCTACTCTATCTACTTGGCTCCGATATACGGAAACTATCTAATAACTAGTTAGGCGTCATGACCCGCTACCTCGACACCGTTCCCCATCCTTGGAACCACGCTGCCATTCAAACGGCGATCTTCAAGAGCTTCACGGACGCGCGAGCAGCAATCGAGGATACGGATGGAGGGCGACTTTGGCGCTCGCTTCAGGAACTCGACGAGTCCGTCTATGTACTCGAAGCGAACATCTCGGATCTACTGGATGAGATCTCGTTATTTGCGGATCGAAGCAAGAACCCCGCTTTCTGGCACCAAGGGGATGGAAGCGAGGCTGAGCGCCATACCCTTGAGGTCAAGCGCAAGTTGTCAAACTGCACAGCGGCCCTAATGGCTCTCGTCGACCATGCACGAAACTTCACGCGCACATCGCCAGTTACCAGCTACAAGGACGAGGTGAAGAAGCACTTTTCATCTGTAGGCTTGCACGACTTTCTTCAGTGCCTGCGCAACTACAACACTCACTGGCGTATCGCACAGACGAATTGGACTATTTCTCGCGGTCGGGAGGAGAACTCAAGGCAAGCACGCTTCCTTGTGACGAAGGCCGAACTTTTGGCCTGGGGCGGCTGGAACGCGAAGGCGAAGGATTACATTGAGGGCGTTGCTGAATCAGTCGATGTCTACGAAGTTTTCTACATCTACCGCACCCATGTTCAGAAATTCTATACATGGCACCGGGGCGCAGTACTGAGAGAGTACAACGCCACGCTGCGTCCGTATCTCGAGTACAAGCGTCTGTATGAGGGGATCAGCAAGAAGTACCACTGGAATCTGGTGATCTCACACCTGCCCAAGACACTGAACCCTCTTCAGTATCTTGGGCAGTACTTGCCACAACAAGCCGTTGAACGAGTTCTCGCCCTTCCTCACCAAAGCAAGCAGCAAGTGGATGAACTCATCAGACTGCTTGATATGGACGAGTTCTGTGACGAGGCGCTTCGAGACAAGGTCTATGCCTTGTTCGGCGCGGCGAAATGAGTTCTAGCGAATAAGGTTAGCCGCGTAGGGTGCGCACCGCGTACCTTTTCGCTTCGCCGCGATAACAGCCTTTAGTCCGCATCGCGTACTTTTCTGTCTTCATCTCCGGACTCCTCTTAAGGTACGCGTTGCGTACCCTACATCTGCCTAGCCAACAACCTCGATTCCGCTGACGCTGCATCGAGGCTACGCAAGGCCAGCCAGTCCGTTAGCTCGTAGGTCGGGTTAGCGAAGCGTAACCCGACCCAAACCCGGCTAGACAAGCGGCGCTTAGCCGTTCAATTCCGGAATGTTGGCGGCTAACCGGGAGCGCAACAAACTTAGCTGCCTTTGCAATTCGTCTTCGGCGTCGCCGATATTTTTAAACGCCTGCAACACTTTTTGATCGTTCAGTGCGTCCGGATAATGTGCTTCGACGAAATCCAGAATTTCGGCGTCCATTTCGCTCATGCTTTTGACCATTGCGTCCAGCTTGTCCAATACCGCGCGAAGTTCGTTTAAATCTTTAGCCATAAATCTCTCGTTAATTTAGAGGGTTATCGTTAGCCGGCCGTTCGGCGCCATGGCCTATGCGGTCCGGTCAATCCGGCATAGTCGGCCGAATTCTGTTCAGCGCCACGTCCGCCTCGATGGTTTACGAAGCTCGTTCCAGCAAGGCATTGCGGGCTTCGGTGATGCGGATGAATTGTTCGTGGCTGCCGCCGACGTCGGGATGCGCCTTTTGGGCGAGGCGGCGAAATGCGGCTTTGATTTGCCAGGCTTCGAGCAAGCCGTCGAGCGGCAGCTGTAAGGTCTCGCGATGGCGGCGGTCGCTGAATCGGCGCTCCGGACCGGATTGCCGAAAGCAGCCGGAGTTGAATTGGGCTTGATAGTCGGACAGTCTTTCCTGGGCCTCGCGCCGCAGTTTTAACGATTCCCGGCGCAGTTCCACTTGGTCTTCCTGCCATTTTTGCCGGGACATGACGGTGCAGGCCGCGAAGTTTATCCGGCCGTTCGCGACGAGATCGTCCAGGTTGAACGGTCCGACCATGTCGTAGGGTTCCTCCAACCACGCGCTGGTGCCGTGCGGACCGGCTGCGATCCGGCCGACCGCCACGGTATCGACGACGCCGAATGAGCCGTTCCAGATGACCCATAACTCTTCGTGTTCCGTTCCCGGATTGCGATGCATGGTGTTTGCCTGGTCAGCGAATAAAACAGAATGATTCGGTAACGCAGCAAAATGGATACCAAACTCGTCGGAGCCGCGAACTTGGCCGCCAGTCGGCGTTTTGGCGGTACCGACCAGCGGCTGCTCGCGTTTAAATTAAATATTCGGGAGGATTCGAGCGCCGGAAAACTTACAAACTGTCGGGTTCGAGACAAGCCGGGCGAATACGCTTGTGCCGTTCCAAGACCGGGGAGTGGGGAGTTTTGGCTTGGTAGCGGGTTGGTTAACGCGTTAACCGGCGGGCGAACGGAATTTCTTCCAGTCATGCGTTTTCAGGAAATCGACCCAATCCAAGCGGCATAAATTGCGCCGGCCTGAGATAATAAGCCCTGCGTCGTTTCTACAAATTTGCCTTATCCGTGTCTCCCAAACTCAACCCGCAACAACTTGCCGCCGTTAAAACCGTCGATCGTCCGCTGCTGGTGCTGGCCGGTGCCGGTAGCGGCAAGACCCGGGTCATTACCGAGAAAATTGCCTATTTGGTACAGCAAGGCACGCCGGCGCGGCATATCGCGGCGGTGACCTTTACCAACAAGGCGGCGCGGGAGATGAAAAGCCGGGTCGGCCGCCTGATCGACGATAAACAAAGCCGGGGGCTGCGGGTATCGACTTTCCATTCCTTGGGTTTGGATATTCTGCGCAAGGAGCACAAGGCGCTGGGCTACAAGGCGGCGATTACCTTGTTCGACGAGCAGGACAAGTTGAGTTTGTTGAAGCAATTGATCGGCCACGGTGCGGACGGCTGCGATATCGATGCCGCCGAGAGTTACAACCATAAGATAGGCCAGTGGAAAAACGCCTTCGTCAGTCCGGAACAGGCGCTGAACCGGGCCGAGGATGCCGAAACCGCGGCGGCGGCGCGCTTGTACGGACAATTCAACCGCAGTTTGAAGGCTTACAACGCGGTGGATTTCGACGACCTGATCGGCCTGCCGGTCGAATTGTTTCAACAGCATCCGGACATTCTGCAGAAATGGCAGAATCGGATTCGCTACCTGTTGGTCGACGAATATCAGGATACCAATATCACCCAATACCAGTTGGTGCGGGCGCTGGCCGGTTCCTTGGGCCGGTTTACCGTGGTCGGCGACGACGACCAGTCGATTTATGCCTGGCGCGGTGCCCAGCCGGAGAATCTGAGCCAGTTGCAGAAAGATTACAACCGCTTGCAGGTGATCAAACTGGAGCAGAATTATCGCTCCGCCGGGCGGATTCTGAAGGTGGCGAACCAATTGATCGCTAACAATCCGCATACCTTCGAGAAGAAATTGTGGAGCGAGTTGGGCTACGGCGAGCCGTTGCGGGTGTTGAGCCATAAAAACGATTTGGCCGAAGCCAAGCAAATCACCGCCGAGATCGTTCACCACCGCTTCAAGACCGGCGGCAGTTATGGCGACTACGCCATTCTGTACCGCGGCAACCACCAGTCGCGGCTGTTCGAGAAGGAGTTGCGCGAGAACAACGTGCCCTATTTCATCAGCGGCAGCGCGTCGTTTTTTTCCTATGCCGAAATCAAGGACGTGCTGGCTTATTTGCGCCTGCTGGTCAACGCCGACGACGATGCCGCGTTCTTGCGGGTGATTAATACGCCGCGGCGCGAGATTGGGCCGACCACATTGGAGAAATTGGGCGCTTATGCCAACGAGCGGCATATCAGCCTGTTCCGGGCTTGCTCCGAGTTCGGGTTGCAGCAGCGCTTGTCGGAAAAGTCGGTGCAGCGTTTGACCAAGTTTTGCGACTGGTTGCGGGAAAAGGCCTTGAAAATCGAACGCGGCGATACCTTTGCCGAAATCGAGAAAATGATCGACGAAATCCATTATCCGCAGTGGCTGGACGAAAACAGCAAAACTCCGGCGTCGGCCGAACGCAAATTGAAAAACGTCTACGAACTGATCGAGTGGCTGCGGCGCATTGCCGGTAAAGAGGAAGGCCGCGAGCAGTCGCTGGCGGAAGTGATCGCCAAGGTGATGTTGCTGGATATCCTGGACCGCAACCAGGAAGAAGAAGCCGGCGACCAGGTCAGTTTAATGACGTTGCACGCGGCCAAGGGCCTGGAGTTTCCGCACGTGTTTCTGATCGGCATGGAGGAAAACCTGTTGCCGCACCAGAACAGCATCGAGACCGGCAATATCGAGGAAGAGCGGCGTTTGGCCTATGTCGGCATTACCCGCGCCCAACAAACCCTGACCTTCAGTTATTGCACCCACCGCAAGCGCTACGGCGAGCTGGCCGAATGCGAACCCAGCCGATTTTTGAGCGAGTTGCCGGAGGAGGATTTGGAGTGGGCCAACCGAAAACAGTTGGCTCCGGAAGAGATCAAGCAGCGCGGCAAGGCCAGCCTGGCCGCGCTGAAATCGATGTTGGCTTGAGGCTTATTGCAGCACCACGAAAAACGCCTCGCCGCCGCGCTGCAGGTTGACCAGCAATGGCGCATTCGGGTTGACCACCTGTTTCATTTCGTCCAGGTTTCTGACCCGGTAGCGGTTGGCGGTGACGATGACGTCGCCGGGGCGCAGGCCGGTTTTCCAGGCTTTGGAGTTTTGCTCGATTTTTTCGATCAGGATGCCTTCCACTTGATCCTTCGGCGTGACGCCGAGCGTGGCGCCGCTCAACACCGGATGCAGTTTGGCGCCTTCCAGTTGCGGCCGTTTCGGTTTGCCGATTGTGGCTTGCACGGTTTTGCGTTCTTCGCCGCGCATGATGTCCAGCTCGGCGGTATCGCCGACTTGCAATAGGCCGATCGCGTTGCGGATTTGAGCGCTGCCGCCTTTGACATCCTGGCCGTTGATCGCGACGATGATGTCGCCCGGTTCCAGGCCGGCTTTTTCGGCCGGCGAGCCGGCTTCGACTCGGCTCACCACCGCGCCGCGCTGGCTTTTCAACGAAAACGCCTTGACCAATTCCGGCGTCAGATCCTGGGTGGTGACGCCGAGCAGGCCGCGCCGTACCTCGCCGTGTTGCACCAAAGATTCCATCAAACGCATCGCCATGTTGGACGGAATCGCGAAGCCGATGCCGACGTTGCCGCCGCTGGGCGCCAGGATGGCGGTGTTCATGCCGACGAATTCGCCGCGCAGATTGACCAGCGCGCCGCCGGAGTTGCCGGGGTTGATCGAGGCGTCGGTCTGGATGAAGTCTTCGTAGCCTTCGATGCCCAGGCCGGAGCGGCCCAAGGCGCTGACGATGCCGGAGGTGACGGTTTGGCCCAGGCCGAACGGATTGCCGATCGCGACGACGAAGTCGCCGACTTTCAATTGGTTGGAGTCGGCGATTTTTAACGCGGTCAGGTTGTCGGCCGGAATTTGGATCACGGCGACGTCGGCTTCCGGGTCGGTGCCGAGCAGTTTGGCGTTAAGCTGGCGGCCGTCGGCCAAGGTCACGGTAATCTTGTCGGCTTTGTCGATCACGTGGTTGTTGGTCAGCACGTAGCCTTGGTCTTTGTCGATGATGACGCCGGAACCCAGGCTGTTGCGTTGTTGCTGCTTGGGGTTGTTGGGGATGTTGAAAAAGCGGCGGAAAATCGGGTCGTTCATCAACGGGTTTTCCTGCATCCGCACATTGGTCGAGGTGGAAATGTTGACGACGGCCGGCATGCTTTGCTCCAGCATCGGCGCCAGCGACGGCAGGTTGCTGCCGTCCACTTGCAGCGGCAGTGCGGCGTTGGTTTGCCAGCTACTCAAGCCAAGCAACAATAGCAGAATCAGTTTATTCATGGTCGTCATGTTCTCCGGTTGTGGGTCGTTGAATCGCCGGCATGGACACGCCGGAGCCTAAATTTGTTTCAAAGTGTTTGATTAATAATCGGCTATCATAGGCCATGTTCTGTCGTTGGATTCCGTTCACTTCAATCCGCACCTGACTCGTGGCTGTCGACATCCATTCCGCCGAGGGCCGGATTATCCGGCAGTTAATTCCGCTCTCCACGCTGCCGTTTAGTAAATTTGAGGCGATATGCGCGCAAATCAATATCGAATCCGCCGAAGAGGGTAAATTTTTATTTGAACGCGGCGACGAGCGTAACGAGCTGGTCTATTTGCTGGACGGCAGCGTGACCTTGCAGACCGAAGCGCTCAAGATCGAAACCATCAGCGCCGACAGCCCTTCGGCGCGGTTTGCGCTGGCGCACCAGATTCCGCGAAAGGTGAACGCAGTCGCTAATAGCAGAATTCGGTTTTTACGTTTGAATAGCGATGTGGTCAAATCGGCGCAAGACGGCAATTTCGAGGAAAACGAGAGTTTTATGGTAGTAGAAGAGGTGGAAGACAACGACGACTGGATGACGACGCTATTGAAGTCGCCGGTGTTTCGGGCGTTGCCTCCGGCCAATCTGCAGAAAATTTTGATCGGCATGCAGGAGTTGCGGGTCGAGGTCGGTGAAGTGATCGTCAGGCAGGATGACCCTGGCGACTATTTCTACATCATCAAGAAAGGCCAGTGCCAAGTCAGCCGCCGGCCGGCGCCGAACGCAAAAGAGATCAAGCTGGCCCAGCTCGGCGATCAGGATACCTTCGGCGAGGATGCGTTGATTTCCGGCGAACCGCGCAACGTGTCGGTGACCGCGCTGAGCGATGTCAGCCTGTTGCGTTTGTCCAAAGAGCTGTTTCTGACGCTGATCAAACAGCCGACGCTGAAATACATCGATTACCGGGAGGCGCAGGATTTGGTGGCGAAGGGCGCCGATTTGATCGATGTGCGCGAGCCGGACCGATACAAGCCATCGCATTTGCCGATGAGTATCAATATCCCGTTTTTTTCGCTAAGGATGCATTTGAAGACCTTGAATCGCCAACATCCGATCGTGGTGGTTTGCCAGAACGGCAGGATGAGCGAGGCGGCGGCATTCATCTTGATGCGGCATAAATTCAACGCGCTGATTTTGGCCGGCGGCATCGACGCTATCGATCCGGCCCATTTGAAAGCGCCGTCTTCTTTTCCGATCGACGATGGCGTCGAAACCAGCAATTTTCGGGAAGTATCCGGCGAAACCGGCATATCCGCCGCTAGCAGCCAAGTGTTCGCCGAGCCGTCGTCGTTACAGGACGACATGCTGAAGCTGCGCCGCTATTTGCAGCAATTTAAGACCAAGTACAATATTTTGGAAGCCGAGAAAAAGGCTTTGGAAATGAAGTATGTGTCGCTCGCCAAATACGCGGAAAGCCTGAAGGCTGAGTTGGCGGAGCTGAAGAAAGCCGACAACCGGGGCTGACCGGGTATCCCGGCCGCCCGGAGGGCTAGAAGCGGATTTATTTGATTTTGGCTTCTTTGTACATCACGTGCTTACGGACGACAGGATCGTATTTTTTGATCTCCATCTTTTCCGGCATGGTTTTCTTGTTTTTGGTCGTGGTGTAGAAATGGCCGGTGCCTTCAGTCGAAACCAATTTGATTTTGTCGCGCATTGTCTGTCTCCTTAAACTTGTTCGCCGCGGCTACGGATGTCGGCCAATACCGCATCGATACCGTTTTTGTCGATGATCCGCATGCCTTTCGAGGATACTCTCAAGCGTATCCAGCGGTTTTCGCTTTCGACCCAGAATCTGTGGTGGTGCAGATTCGGCTCAAAACGACGCTTGGTTTTGTTCATCGCGTGTGAAACGTTGTGCCCGCTCAGGGGGCGTTTACCTGTTACTTGGCATACTCTGGACATGACTACCTCAATGCGAGCTTTTGATTCAAAATAGCCGCGCTTTATATCAAAAAAACTTTTCCGGGTAAACCACAGCCCGGAAAATAAATTTGATAAAATCCGCTCCATTTCCACTTATTTCGCGTACTACAGGACTTTATGGCACTCAAACTCGGCATGGTCATGGACCCCATCGACCAGATCAATATCAAGAAAGACACCAGTTTTGCCATGTTGCTGGAAGCCCAGGCCCGCGGTTGGGAGCTGCACTATATGGAGCTGTCCGATCTGTTCATGCACAACGGTCACGCCTACGCCCGCAGCCGCTTGCTCGAAGTCAAGCGCGACGAGCGGCAATGGCATGCGTTCGGCGCCGAGCGGCAGATCGAGTTGTCCGAACTGGACGTGATCATGATGCGCAAGGATCCGCCGTTCAACCAGGAATACATCTATGCCACCTACATATTGGAACAGGCCGAACGCCAAGGTGTGTACGTGGTCAACAAACCGCAGTCTTTACGCGACGCCAACGAAAAAATGTTTACCGCCTGGTTTCCGCAATGCTGCACCGATACGCTGGTGGCTCGGGACCCGCAAAAAATCCGCAATTTTCTGGCCGAACAAGGCGAGATCATTCTGAAGCCTTTGGACGGCATGGGCGGCGCCTCGATTTTCCACGTGCGCGAGGGCGACCCTAATCTGAGCGTGATTCTGGAAACCATGACCCGCCACGGCAGTAGTTACATCATGGCGCAACGTTACTTGCCGGCGGTCAGGGACGGCGATAAGCGGATTTTGATGGTGAACGGCGAACCGGTGCCTTATTGCCTGGCGCGGATTCCGGCCAGCGGCGAAAGCCGCGGCAATTTGGCCGCGGGCGGCCGCGGCGAAGGCCGCGAATTAAGCGCGCGCGACCGCTGGATCGCCGAACAGGTCGGGCCGACCTTGCGCGAAAAAGGCTTGGTGTTCGTCGGTTTGGACGTGATCGGCGACTATCTGACCGAGGTCAATGTCACCAGCCCGACCTGCGTTCAGGAATTGGACAAGCAATTCGGCATCAATATCAGCGCGCAATTAATGGACCACATTGCCGCCCAAGTACAAGGCTGAAATGCAGGCTCCGCAATTGACGCCGACTCCGCTGTCGCAAGGCGATTCGCTGATCACGGCGCTGTTCCTGGCAGCGGTAGTTCATATCGCTCTCGTGCTCGGGATCAACTTCACGGCGCCGCAGCCGGCAAAAGTGAATAAGTCGATGGAAATCACCGTGGCGCACACGCCGCTGAAAAAAGCGCCGAAAGATGCCAAATATCTGGCCGCCGAGCATCAACTCGGCGCCGGCGAAGAAACCAAGAAACCGGAGCCGTTGCAGCATAGAGAGGCCGTGCCGCTCGCACCGCCGAGTCCGCCGCCGAAAAAAGTGCAGCCGCAACCGGCGCCGGTACCGGCAAAGCCGGTCACCGAGAAAGTCCTGGTCCAAGCCAAGGCGCCGGCCAAAGTGGCCGCCGAGCCGGAACAACCGGTGCAGACGCCGGAACCGGATGAAGTGCACGATGCCGCCCCCAAATTGTCGGCGGAAGCTCTGCAGCAGCAAATCGCGCAATTGGGCGAACGGATTCGCAATAGCCAGCAAAGCACCCAGGAATCCAAGATCAAATTCGTGCACTCGATCAGTACCCACAAATACCTGGCGGCACAGTACGTCAAGGATTGGGAGGACAAGGTTGAGCGTACCGGCAATCTGAATTATCCTGAAGCGGCACGCAAAAAAGGCGCTTCGCAGACCTTGACGATGGATGTCGGCATCAACGCCGACGGCAGTATTTACAGCATGCGGATAGTCAAATCGTCCGGTAATCCGGCGCTGGACGACGCCGCCAAACGCATCGTCAAGATGAGTGCGCCGTTCGCGGCGTTGCCGGACGAGTTGTTACGGGAAGTGAACGTTTTGGTGATCACCAGGGTCTGGAAATTCTCGGACGAAACCGGTATGACCGCACGCTAGCCTAATGAGCAATGCCATGACAGACGTAACGTATTTGAACAATCAGTTTTTGATCGCGATGCCCGGCCTGGCCGACCCGCATTTCTTTCATACCGTCACCTACCTGTGCCAGCACAATGCGGAAGGTGCGCTCGGTATCGTCATCAACCGGCCCACCGGTATGAAATTGAAAGATATTTTCGAGCAGATGGGCATCAAATCCGAAATCGAAGCGGTGTTGAACACGCCGATTTTCGCCGGCGGCCCGGTGCAGCAGGAGCGCGGCTTCGTGATACATAATGCCTGCGGACAACGTTGGGACTCCAGCATTTCCACCGCGGAAAACATTACCTTGACCAGTTCCCGCGACATCCTGGAAGCCATCGCCGAAGGCAGAGGCCCCAGCCACTACCTGATCGCGCTGGGTTATGCCGGCTGGGGTAGCGGCCAGTTGGAAAAAGAAATCGTCGAAAACGCTTGGTTGAATACGCCCTGCGGCGAAGCCATCCTTTACGAGACGCCGATCAGCCAACGCTGGAACGCCGCGGCCGGCCAGCTCGGGATCGACATCAATCGCCTGACCACGCCGGCCGGACATGGTTAAAATCGATCCGCTGGCTGCCAAATTAAGCAGCGACGCCTATCTGGGATTCGATTTCGGCAACAAAAAAATCGGCGTTGCGGTCGGTTATGCCGGCAGCGGCATCGCCAGTCCGCTGCAAACCATCCGTTCGTTAAACCAAGTGCCGGATTGGAGCCGCATCGGCCAGCTTATCGCCGAATGGCGGCCGGCCGGATTGGTGGTCGGCATTTCCCGCCAAGCCGACGGTTCCGACAATGTCGTGACGCCGCGGATGCAAAAATTCTGCCGCCAGTTACACGGCCGTTACAATCTGCCGGTACACCAGATCGACGAAGCGCTGACCACATTTGCCGCCAAACAGATGCTGTTCGACGAATTGCAACTCAGCGCGACTAAACTATGGGCGGTACAGGACCAACTTGCCGCCCAATTGATTCTGCAAAGTTGGTTTGACCGATAAATCCGGATTTAGGGCGGATGGGTTTTTGTCCTGCGCTCTATCGATAATAACTATAAGACTCTCGACCACGCCATGCCTACCGCTTCATTGAATATCGACATTCTGCTGGATAACCTGGAACTTGCCATCCGCCAGCAGATCGGCGAACGCAAACTGCATAATCCGCTGCTGATCGGCATTCACAGCGGCGGCGCTTGGGTCGCCCGCCACATGCACTTACGCTTGGGCATCAGCGAACCGCTGGGTTTGCTGGACATCACCTTTTACCGCGACGATTTTTCCCAAATCGGCATGCATCCCAAGGTCAAGACCAGCCAGTTGCCGCCGCATCTGGAAGGGCGCGATATCATTCTGATCGACGACGTGTTTTACAGCGGCCGCACCAGCCGCGCCGCACTGAACGAGATTTTCGATTACGGCCGCCCCAGCCAGGTAGTGCTGGCGGTGTTGATCGAGCGCAACGGCCGCCAAATTCCGCTGCAGCCCGATTGCCGCGGTATCCGTATCGATCTGGCCGAGGGCCAGCGGATCAAATTGACCGGTCCCGACCCGCTCGGCATCGAGATTCAGGACTTGGCCGGAGTCGCGGCATGACCCGGCATCTGCAACTGACCGAGCAAGGCAAGCTCAAGCATTTTCTGACCATCGAAGGTCTGGACCGGGAGTTGTTGACCGAGATTCTGGACACCGCCGAGTCTTTCGTCGGCATGTCCGAGCACCAGGTCAAAAAAGTGCCGTTGCTGCGCGGCAAGACCATCGTCAACCTGTTTTTCGAAAACTCGACCCGCACCCGCACTACCTTCGAGCTGGCCGCCACCCGGCTGTCGGCCGACGTGTTGAACATGGACATCGCCCGTTCCGCGACATCCAAGGGCGAGAGCCTGCTCGACACCATCCGCAATTTGGAAGCGATGCAGGTCGACATGTTCGTCGTCCGCCACGCCTTGAGCGGCGCGGCTCATTTCATCGCTCAGCAAGTGGCGCCCCACATCAGCGTAATCAATGCCGGTGACGGCCAGCACGCCCATCCGACCCAGGCCATGCTGGATATGTTCACGATCCGCCAATACAAGAAACAATTCGCGGGCCTGAAAGTCGCGATTGTCGGCGACATCCTGCATTCGCGTGTGGCGCGTTCGCAAATCCTGGCTTTAAACGCGTTGGGAGTGGCCGAAGTTCGGGTCATCGCCCCCAAAACGCTGTTGCCGGCCCAGGTCAAAACCATGGGCGTCACGCCGATCCACGACATGGACGAAGGCCTGGCCGATGTCGATGTCGTGATCATGCTGCGTCTGCAAAAGGAACGGATGAACTCGGCCTTCCTGCCCAGCGAAAGCGAATTTTTCCGCTGTTTCGGTTTGACCGAAGCCAAGCTGCAGCGGGCCAAGTCCGATGCGATCGTGATGCATCCGGGCCCGATCAACCGCGGCGTCGAGATCGCCTCCAGCGTTGCCGACGGTTCGCAATCGGTGATCCTGCAGCAAGTCAGCAACGGCGTGGCGGTAAGGATGGCGATCATGTCGATGGCCATGCAAAGCGGAGGTACGGCATGACCCCATTTCAGGACGGAAATTTTGCACCGGCAGCGGCGGTCCGCCAGGGAGGTATCGCGTGAGCAGGATCAAAATCGAGAACGGCCGTATCGTCGATCCGGCCAACGGCATCGACGCCATCGGTTCGCTGTATATCTCGGGCGGCAAAATCGTCGCCGTTGGCGCAGCGCTGGCCGATTTTGACGCGGAACAGACCATCGATGCGGCCGGCCAAGTGGTGTGTCCCGGCTTCGTCGACCTGAGCGTGCGCCTGCGCGAGCCGGGCCAGACCCAAAAAGGCAATATCCAATCCGAAACCCGGGCCGCACTCGCCGCCGGCGTGACGTCCTTGTGTTTGCCGCCCGACACCAAGCCCTGCATCGATACGCCGGCCGTGGTCGAGTACATCAAAGACAAGGCGGAGCAGGCCGGCTATGCGCAGGTTTACAGTATCGGTGCGTTGACCCAGCGCCTGGACGGCAACGAACTCAGCACGATGTTTGCCTTGAAACAGGCCGGCTGCATCGCGGTGGGCAATGCCAGCGCGCCGCTTGGCAATTTGTTGATTTTGCGCCGGGCCATGGAATACGCCAGCAGCCACAATTTGCTGTTGATGTTCCGCGCTAACGAGGCGTCGCTATCCGGCAAGGGTTGCGCCCACGAAGGCGCGGTCGCTAGCCGTTACGGCTTGCCGGGCATTCCGGAAGCGGCGGAATCGATTGCGTTGGCGCAGTGTCTGGAACTGGCCGAACTGACCGGCTGCCGGGTGCATTTCAGCCAGATCAGTTGCAAGCAATCGGTGATCAAGATCCAGCAGGCCAAAAAGTACGGTCTGAACGTCACCGCCGACGTTGCGATACATCAACTGCATCTGACCGAAAACGACATCGAACCGTTCGACAGCAACTACCACGTGATGCCGCCGCTACGCGCGGCGATAGACCGCCAATACCTGCGCGAAGCCTTGGCCAACGGCACCGTCGACGCCATTTGTTCCGACCACCAACCGCACGACCTGGATGCCAAGCTCGGCGCGTTTCCGGAAACCGAATCCGGCGTGGCGGCACTGGAAACGCTGCTGCCGTTGACGCTGGCGTTGACCGGCCAACACCGGATCGGTTTGGCGCAAGCCCTCGCCGGCCTGACCTGCAATCCGGCGCGGATTATGGGCTTGGCCGCCGGTACGCTGGCAATCGGAGCGAACGCCGACGTCTGTATTTTCGACCCCGCTCTGGTCTGGCGGGTCGAGCGCCCGGCCTGGCTCAGCGCCGGCTGCAATACGCCCTATTGGGGGCGCGAGTTGATCGGGCGCGTGACCCACACCTTACAAGCCGGACGGGTGGCTTACCGGCTGCAGCAACCCGCGGCAACCAACCGGGCCTGACCTCCGTAACCGTGACGGCGGGCAGCCCTCGCCAAGGAAGCAAACATGAGTTGCATCAAAAACCGAACCAGCAGTTCCGCATCGACCAGCATTATCGACGATTTGAAGGGCGATCAATCCTGGCGTATTTTTCGCATCATCAGCGAATTTACCGAGGGTTTCGACGAATTGTCCGGCCTGTGCGACGCGATTTCGATTTTCGGCTCGGCCCGCTTGAAACCGGAGCATCCCTACTACGCCAAGACCGTGGAAATTGCCGACCTGCTCAGCAAACAGGGCTTTGCCATCATCAGCGGCGGCGGGCCGGGCGTGATGGAGGCGGCCAATAAAGGTGCCATCGCCAACGACCAGCCCTCTATAGGGTTGAATATCGAATTGCCGATGGAACAAAAGCCCAACCCTTACCAGAACATCGCGCTGAATTTCCGTTATTTCTTCGTGCGTAAGGTGATGTTCGTGCGCTACTCGATCGGTTACGTCTGTATGCCGGGCGGTTTCGGTACGCTGGACGAATTCTTCGAAGCGCTGACCTTGATGCAGACCCACAAGGTCTACCCGATACCTTTGGTGTTGTTCGGCAGCGATTTCTGGAACGGGCTGATGGACTGGATGAAGGCGAAAATGCTCGAATACGGCACGATTTCCGAAGAAGATTTGGCGCTGATCACCGTCACCGACGACCCGCACGAGGTCGTCAAAATCATGGTTGCCCACCGCGAATGGAAAGACCGGCAACGCAAAAACTAGTCAAACCGCAACTTTTCGGACCGTTGCCGGTCCCAGACCGGCAAACTTTAAAACCTTAATCAGACATGACCGCTACCAGCCCAGATTCCTGCCAAACCGCGCTGCAACAACTCAAACACCACATCAACAGCCAAATCATCGGCCAGGAAGTCCTGGTGGAACGGATGTTGATCGCGTTGCTGGCCGACGGCCACCTGTTGGTGGAAGGTGCGCCGGGTCTGGCCAAAACCCGCGCCATCAACGTTCTCAGCCAGGGCATTCAGGCCGATTTTCACCGGGTGCAATTTACCCCGGACCTGTTGCCGGCCGATTTGACCGGCACCGAAATTTACCGGCCGCAGCTCGGCAGTTTCGAATTTCAGACCGGCCCCTTGTTTCATAACTTGATTCTGGCCGATGAAATCAACCGGGCGCCGGCCAAAGTGCAGGCGGCGTTGCTGGAAGCGATGGCCGAGCGGCAGATCACGGTCGGCAAAGCCACTTATCCGTTGCCGCAACTGTTCATGGTCATGGCCACGCAAAACCCGATCGAACAGGAAGGCACCTATCCGTTGCCGGAAGCGCAGCTCGACCGGTTTTTGCTGCACGTCAAAATCGATTATCCCGATGCGGGCCACGAACAAGCCATTCTGCATTTGGCCCGTGCCGAAGCCAGAGGCGCCTTGCAGGCCGGCGCCGCGCCGGCGGTAAAGATCAGCCAGCAAACTCTGTTCGCCGCCCGCGGCGAAGTGCTGGACCTGTATCTGGCCGACAGCCTGGAGCAATATTTGTTGCAGATCGTATTGGCAACCCGTAAGCCGGCGGCTTACGGCCAGGACCTGGCGGGCTGGATCCAATACGGCGCCAGCCCGCGGGCCAGCATTGCGTTGGATCGTTGCGCCCGGGCCAAGGCCTGGCTGGCGCAGCGCGATTTCGTCGATCCGGCCGATATCCAGGACATGGCTTACGACGTGCTCCGCCACCGGCTGATTTTGTCTTACGAAGCCGAAGCCGAAGGCATCACCGCCGACTATGTGGTCAAGGAACTGATCGCCAGAATCGCCGTGCCCTGATGAATGCGCAACCAACGGCCGACAACCCGCGGGTGGCCGTCTCTCTAAAAGCGTTGGTCGATCTGGCCAAACCGGCCGCTGCAATCAGCCTGGGCCATGCCAACATCCGCGCGGCGCAGAGCGGCAATTACCTGTCGCATCTGAAAGGGCGCGGCATGGCATTCGACGAAACCCGGCTGTACCAGCCCGGCGACGACGTGCGCCGCATCGACTGGCGCGTCACCGCCCGCACCGGCAAACCGCACAGCAAGATTTTCAAGGAGGAACGGGAGCGGCCGATGTTCATCGCCGTCGATTACCGGGCGGCGATGGCGTTCGCTACCCGCGGCGTATTCAAATCGGTGCAGGCCGCTCGTCTGGCGGCGTTGCTGGCTTGGGCCGCACTACAGCAGGGCGATCGCATCGGCGGCCAGATTTTCAGCGAAGCCGGTTGCCAGGAGATCCGGCCGCAAACCGGCAAACCGGCCTTGCTGCGTTTTTTGAATGCCCTGGTAAAACCCGCCTATAGCGGCGATCCGGCCGCTACGCTCGACCTGCCGTTGTCCCGGTTGCTGCACCACGCCCACCCCGGCAGCCGGGTCTATATCCTCAGCGACTTTCGCGGCCTGAACCCCGCCGCCGAGCGGCATCTGGCCAATTTGGCCAAGCACTGCGAAGTGGTCCTGGTTCACATCGCCGATCCGCTGGAAATCAGCCTGCCCGGCAAGGGTCGCTACCGGTTTACCGACGGCTTGCGGGAAATCCTGTTCGACAGCGGCGACCGGCAACGGGCGGAGGCTTACCGGCAACGTTTCGCCGACCGCCGCCGGTTGTTGCAAAAGTTGTCCAACCAATTGCGCCTGCTGTTGATTCCCTGCAGCACGCAGCAAGCGGCGCTGGACGTACTGACCGGTGCCCGGCCGCAATACCGCTAGCGTTTTAGAACGACCATGCCCGCTTCCCAGAATCTGTTACGTTCCGCCAATCTGGCCGCCCCGGCGCTGCGGGCACGGCAAGCCGGATTTATGCGGCCATGGCATTTCGCCGGCGGTATCGGTTTGCTGGCGGCCGCGATTTTTCTCGGCGGTTGGTTGGGGATGAAATTGGTGATTCCGCCCGGTTATTCCAGCCCGCTATGGCCGCCGGCCGGGATTGCATTGGCCGCGCTGCTGATATTCGGCCGCCGGTTCTGGCCCGGCATCTGGTTGGGGGCGCTGCTGAACGAACTGGCCACGGCTGCGAGTTTCTCCGGCCAATTGGACTCCGCCGCTATTGCCGCCGCGTTGCTGATCGCCAGCGGCAGTACCCTGCAAGCCGTGGTCGCGTCCGTGTTGTCCGAAAAATACCTGCAGCCGGGCCTGCCGAAGTTGGAGACGCCGGGCGCCATCCTGGCGTTTTTCGTGTTGGCCGGTCCGCTGGCCTGTTTGACCGCACCCAGCGTTGGTGTCGCCACCCTGTACGGCCTGGATTTGATGCCCGGCGACGAGTTGCAGAACTCCTGGCGCAACTGGTGGATCGGCGACAGCTTGGGGGTGATGGTGATCGCGCCGTTGCTGTTTTGCGCCTGCGGCCGGCCGCAGGCGTTGTGGCGGGCGCGGCGCTTGAGCGTGGCTTTGCCGCTGCTGGGAACTTTGCTGGCGCTGGTTTTAGTGTTCATGCAGGTGTTTCGCGCCGAGCAAACCCGGATCCAGCAGGCCTTCGACAATCGGGCAGCGGCCATCGAAACGCTATTGGTGGAATATACCACCCATGTCGTCGACAGCAGTCTGGCGTTGCGGGATGTGTTTCTGGCGTCCAGCGATGTCAGCCGCGCGGAATTTGCCGTGTTCGCCCGCGGCATTTTGGAACGGCATCCGGAAATCCAGGCCTTGGAATGGTTGCCGCGCATCCGCCTCGAGCAACGCGCAGCCTTCGAAGCCAAAGTACAGCAAGAAGGCTACGCCGGCTTTCGCATTACCGAGCGCGGCGCCGACGGCGGTTTGGCGCCGGCCGCCGAACGCGCCGAATATTTTCCGGTGGCCTACGTCGAGCCGATGGTCGGCAACGAAAAAGCGTTCGGCCTGGATTCGCTTTCCAATCCGCTGAGCAAACTGGCCAAGGACGAGGCCCGCGCCACCGGCAAGCCGACCGCGTCGGCCGGCCTCAGTCTGATGCAGGTCAACGGCTCGGCGCCAGGCGTATTGGTGTCGATACCGGTGTTCAAGGCGGCGGCCGGCGTTAGCGGCCAGGATTTTGCCGGTTTCGTATCGGCGGTGATTTTGCCGGCGCGGATGGTGGAAGTCGTTACCAAGGGGCTGAACACGCAATCGTTGGACATCAGTATCGAAGATACCGCCGGTACCGGCGTGCATAAGGAACTGTTTGCCAAGCGTCTGCCGGCCACGGTAAGGCAAAATTACGCGCTGCGGGATTGGCAGCGCATCTTCAAGTTCGTCGACCGCGATTGGCGGGTGACGATCTCGCCGAGCAGCCTGTTCATCAACGAACAGGGTTCTTCGGTGCTGTGGGTGACCTTGCTCGGCGGGCTTTGTTTCACCAGCTTGATGAACATCATGCTGTTGATCGTCAGCGGCCGTACCGCCGCCGTCGAAGCTTTGGTCGAACAACGCACCCGCGATCTGGAAACGGCGGTGGCCGAACAAAAAGCCGCGGCGCAACAGGCGCAGGAGTCGGAGCTGAAATTGCGCACTATCGTCGAATCGCAACCGGAATGCGTAAAACTGCTGGCGCGCGACGGCAGCCTGCTGCAGATGAACCGGGCCGGCCTGGACATGATAGAAGCCGATAGCTTGCAACAGGCGCAGGATTGCCGGTTGGAAGATCTGGTTGGCGCCAAATACCGTAGCCAATTCAAGAAATTGATCCGCCGCGTCTTCGCCGGGGCTTCCGGCACGCTGGAATTCGAAATCACCGGTTTACGCGGCGGCCAGCGCTGGCTGGATACCCATGCCGTGCCGATGCGCGATGCCGACGGCAACATTACCGCCTTGCTCGGCCTGTCGCGCGACATTACCGAGCGCAAATTGGCCGAGGACGATTTGAAACTGGCCGCCCGCGTATTCAGCGCAGCCCACGAGGGCATTTTGATCACCGACGCCGCCGCCAACATCATCGACGTCAATCCGACGTTTTGCGAGATTACCGGATACAGCCGGGACGAAATCGTCGGCAAAAATCCAAGCATTCTGCAATCCGGCAAATACGGCCCGGAATTCTATGCCGAGATGTGGCGCGAGTTGCGCCAGCACCAGCATTGGCACGGCGAATTGTGGAACCGCAAGAAAAACGGCGATTTATATGCGGAATGGTTGACGATTTCGGCGTTGTGCGACAGCGACGGCCACATCACGCATTACGTCGGCCTGTTTTCCGACGTGACCCAGGCCAAACAGCAGCAACAGCTTTTGGAGTTGGTGGCGCATTACGACCCGCTGACCCGCTTGCCGAACCGGATATTGTTCGCCGACCGTCTGAGCCAGGCTATCGCCCACAGCAAGCGGGACAAGTCGCTGCTGGCGATCTGCTTTCTGGATCTGGACGGTTTCAAACCGGTCAACGACGTGTTCGGCCACGACGTCGGCGACCGGGTGCTGGTGGAAGTGGCGGAGCGCATCAAAAATGCCATACGCGAGGAAGACAGCGTGTCGCGCCACGGCGGCGACGAATTTGCGTTGCTGCTGCGCGATATCGACACGCTGGAGCAATGCGAGCAGGCCATTCGGCGCATTCACCAGGCGATTTCCGAACCGTTCGCCATCGACGGCCAGCAAGTCACGGTCGGCGCCAGCAGCGGCTATACCTTATATCCGCTGGACGATGCAGATCCGGACGGCCTGTTGCGTCACGCCGACCACGCCATGTACCAGGCCAAATTGGCCGGCAAGAACCGCTGCCAGTTGTTCGATGCGACCCAGGACCAGCAGATCATGCATCGCCACCAGCAATTGCGCGATATCGAAGCGGCCTTCCTCAACGGCGAAATGTGCCTGTATTACCAGCCCAAAGTCGATATCAAGCGCGGACGGGTGGCCGGGGTCGAGGCGCTGATCCGTTGGTTGAGCCCGCAACGCGGCATGGTGCCGCCGCTGGATTTTTTGCCGGCCATCGCCTCCACCGATCTGGAAATCCGCATCGGCAATTGGGTGATCGAGCAGGCCTGTCGCGACCTGGCGGCCTGGCGGGCGCAGGGGTTGAAGTTGGAAGTCAGCGTCAATATTTCCTCTTACCACTTGCTGTGGCCCGGGATTCAGGACCATATCGCCGGCATCTTGCGGCAACATCCCGAGGTTCCGGCGCAAGCCTTGCAGCTCGAAATTCTGGAAAGCACTGCGTTGGACGATTTGGGCGCCGTGAACCGCATCATCAAGAATTGCCGGGAACAACTCGGCATCAGCGTGGCGCTGGACGACTTCGGCACCGGCTATTCGTCGCTGACCCATTTACGGCATTTATCGGTCGATACCGTCAAAATCGATCAGACCTTCGTTCGCGACATGCTGGACGACCCGGACGATTACGCCATTATCGACAGCGTGATCGAGCTGAGCCAGGCTTTTAACCGTAAGGTGGTTGCCGAAGGCGTCGAAAGCCAGGAGCAGGGCGTCGTACTGTTGTTGCTGGGCTGCCGGCTGCTGCAAGGTTACGCGATTGCCAGGCCGATGCCGGCCGCGCAGATCGCCGAGTGGGTCGCCGGGTACCGGCCTTTCGCCGACTGGAATTTCTATGCCAATGCCGAGTTGACGCCGGAACAGACCATGATCGCGATCCGGCGCTGCGATGCCCGGCAATGGTTGCAGCGGGTGCGGGATTGCCTGTACGGTGCCGGGCAGAAGCCGGCGCCGGCCTGGCCGATCATGGATCGCAAACGCACCCATCTCGGGCGCTGGCTGCGTCAGGCCAAGCAGGAGCGGCAATACGCCGAGGATTGGCTGGAACGGCTCCAGCAATTGCAGCACGATTTGCACAGCCAAGCCGACCGCTTGAAGCATCGGTACGATGCCGGCGAGTTGGCGGCAGCGCAAGCCGGGTTTGCCGATTTGCAGGCGCTACAACAGGAAATCGACGAACGCCTGATCCTGTATACTCAACTTCCCTGAATTCGATAACGCCAACGATGGAACAATTGCCGTTAAGAGATATTCATTTGCCCGACGCCGTCGGTTTTTGGCCGCCGGCGCCCGGCTGGTGGGCGTTGGCGCTGTTGCTGCCGGTTTTGGCGCTTGCCTTGCGCCAACTTTATAAAAGAATGCGCCGGCGCAGCGCCGTTAAAATCGCCGGCAAATTGCTGCAAAGTATGCGCAGCCAACCCAACGGCGATGCCAAACAAACCGTGGCGGCCTTGTCCGCGTTGCTGCGCCGGGTCGCGCTGAGTACCGCGCCGCGGCGGGACGTGGCCAGCCTCAGCGGCCACGCCTGGCTGCAGTATCTTGACCGCTCCCTGCCGGATGCGCCGTTCACGCAAGGTCCGGGCCGATGCCTGGCCGATGCCCACTTCCGGCCGCACGCGCCGGCCGAAGCCGAACTGGACGCGGTGTTCGAGCTGTGCGAACGCTGGCTGAAACAACAGGCGAAACACGCATGATAACGCTGGTCTGGCCTTGGCTGTTGGCCCTGGCGCCGTTGCCGCTGTTGCTGCGCCGCTGGTTGCCGGCCCAGGCTCCGGCCCGGCAAGCGGCGTTGAAAACGCCGTTTCTGGACGATTTCGGCAGCGATCCGGGGCAAATCGCCGGTAGCGAACGGCGCTGGCCGCTATGGCTGGCCGCTTGCGCCTGGCTGTGTCTGCTGTTGGCGGCGGCGCGGCCGCAATGGCTGGGCGAGCCGTTGGAGCAGGCGGTCAGCGGCCGCGATCTGATGCTGGCGGTCGACGTATCCGGTAGTATGCAGGAGGAAGACTTCCTGTTGGGTAAACAGCGGGTAGACCGGCTGACCGCGATCAAACAGGTGGCCGGAGACTTCATCATGCGCCGCGCCGGCGACCGTCTCGGCCTGATTCTATTCGGTACCCAGGCTTATCTGCACGTACCGTTGACCTTCGACCGTAAGACCGTGCAGACCTTGCTCGGCGAAGCCTTTATCGGCATCACCGAAGACGAACCGAAAACCTCGATCGGCGATGCCATCGGCCTGGCGATCAAACGCCTGCAAGACCAGAAAGATGCCAGCCGGGTGCTGATTCTGTTGACCGACGGCGCCAACACCGCCGGCGAACTGGAGCCGCTGAAGGCGGCCGAATTGGCCGCCGAACACCACTTGAAAATCTATACCATCGGTATCGGCGCCGACGAGATTTTGGTGCGCAGTCTGTTCGGCACCCGCCGGGTCAATCCGTCGGTGGATTTGGACGAAAAAACCTTGACCGCCATCGCCGATACCAGCGGCGGCCACTATTTCCGCGCCCGCAATACCGAGGAATTGGAGCGCATTTACCAAATGCTGGACCAACTGGAACCGGTGGAAAAAGACAAACAATATTTCCGGCCGCGCGCGGAGCTGTTCCATTGGCCGCTGACCCTGGCCTTGTGGCTGGCCGGTTTGGTCGCCGCCGGGAGTTTGCGGTGGAGCTGATGCCGGCAGAGTTCCATTTCTTGCGTCCGCTCTGGTTTCTGGCCTTAGTGCCGGCAGCTTTGCTTTTGCTGAAACTGGCGCGGCACCGGCAAAGCCGGGCGAATTGGACCGAGGTTTGCGATGCGGAGCTGCTGCCGTTTGTCCTGCAGGACCAGCCGGCGGCAGCGCAACGGCGCCACAGCGTCGTCGCCGCCGCGCTGGCGGCAGTACTGGCGGTCACCGCGTTGGCCGGCCCGACCTGGGAGCGTTTGCCCAGCCCGGCTTTTCGCAACGATGCGGCACTGGTCATCGCGCTGGACTTGTCCAAATCGATGGATGCCGCCGATATCAAGCCCAGCCGCATCGGCAAGGCCCGCTACAAAATCGCCGATCTGCTGAAACAGCGCAAGGACGGCCAGACCGCGTTATTGGTTTACGGCGGCGACGCCTTTACCGTGACGCCGCTGACCACCGACACCGCGACCATCGACAGCCAGTTGCCGGCATTGACCACCGACATCATGCCCAGTCCGGGCAGCCATACTGCTATCGCCATCGAACACGCCGCCAATTTGTTGCGCCAGGCTGGGCTGGCCAAGGGCCATATCCTGCTGGTCACCGACGGCGCCGACGCCGATGTGGCGGAACAAGCCGAGCATTGGCTGGGCGGTTACCAATTGTCGGTGTTGGCGGTCGGTACTGTCGACGGCGCGCCGATCCAAGCGGCCGGTGGCGGCTTTTTGAAAGACCGCAGCGGCAACATCGTCGTCGCGAAAATGGACGACACCACGTTGGCGACTCTGGCCCGCCATGGCGGCGGCCTTTACCAGCCGGTAACGGCCGGCGACGAAGACGTCGAAGCCTTGAGCCGGGCGTTTAACGCGGCGCAAACCGATCCGCAAAACCGGGATTCGAATTTGCTATTGCAGCAATGGGACGAGAAAGGCCCGTGGCTGGTTTTGCTGGTGTTACCGTGGGCGGCACTGCAGTTCAGGAAGGGTTTGCTGCTCTGGTGCCTGTTGAGCCTGGCGCCGCTACCCAGAAACGGGTACGCGCTGGATTGGCAAAGTTTATGGAAAACCCCCGACCAACGCGCGCAACAAGCCTTCCAGCAGCAGCAATACCAGCAAGCTGCCGAACAGTTCCGCGATCAAGCCTGGCGCGCCGCCGCCCAATACAAGGCCGGCCAATACGAACAGGCCGCCGAAACCTTGCAGCACGCCGACAGTGCGGAAGGCCATTACAACCGCGGCAACGCGCTGGCTCTTGCCGGCCGGCTGCCGGAGGCGGTGGAGGCTTACCGCGAGGCCTTGCGGCTCGACCCGCAGCACCAGGACGCGCGCTTCAACAAGGAATTAGTCGAGAAGAAATTGCAGGAGCAACAGCAACAAAACCAGGGCCAGCAAGGACAGCCACAGGACGCCGGGCAAGACCGGCAACAGCAACAGCAAGCGCAGTCCGGTCAAGCCGACCGCGACCGGCAGGCGCAATCGGCTGAGCAACAACGAGAACCAGCGGCGGAGCAACGGCAGTCTGGGCAGCAACCGCAAACGCCGCAGGAGCCGAAACAAACGGATGAACAACAACCGGCGCAGCCCGACCCGGCCCAAGCCCAGCCCAAGGACGCCAAACCGGAACCGCAGCCGGCGCAATCGGCCGCCGAGGTCGAGCAGAACGAAACCGAGCGCGCCAACCAACAGCTATTGAAACGTATCCCCGACGAGCCCACCGGTTTGTTGCGGCGTAAATTCAAATACCAATACAGCCAACGCAATCGCCGGACTCAGGCCGAAAACCCCTGGTAAAGCGCAGCGTAACCCGTTCCACAGACTGATGAGAAGACGATGGATATTGGCCTGATACTGCTCTTGATTTTGCTCAACGGCGTGTTCGCCATGTCGGAAATGGCGCTGGTGTCGTCCGGATTGGCCCGCTTGCAGAAATTGGCCGGAGAAAAGCGCGCCGGTGCCGCCACCGCATTGAAACTGCACCAAGACCCGTCCCGGTTTTTGTCGACGGTCCAAGTCGGCATTACCTCGGTCGGCATCCTCAGCGGCGCGCTCGGCGAGAGTGCCTTGACCGAGCCGCTGCAGCGCTACCTAGCCCAATTTCCCTGGTTGGCGGCTTACGCCGATAGCATCGCTCTGATCGCAACCGTGGTTGCCATCACCTATTGCTCGGTCGTGGTCGGCGAATTGGCGCCGAAGCGCTTGGCTTTGCTGAATCCGGAACGGATTGCGCTGGCCGTCGCCAAACCGATGAACATGTTGGCTGCGCTCGCCAGTCCGCTGGTCTGGTTGCTGTCTTCGTCCAGTTCGCTGTTGTTGCGCTTGTGCGGCGCCCACCAGCCGCCGCAGGCCAGCGTGACCAACGAGGAAATCAAGTTGCTGATGGAAATCGGCGCCGAGTCCGGCGTGTTTCATGCCAGCGAACGCCATCTGGTCGGCAACGTCATGAAACTCGACGAGCAGCGGGTCGGCGCGGTGATGACGCCGCGGCTGCAGATTTATGCCGCCGACCTGGAGGACGGCGACGCCGCGGTGCGGCGCAAGATTGCCGAATGCCCCTACGCCAGAACCGTGATTTGCCGCGGCGGGCTGGACAACATCGCCGGTGTGTTGGCGCGCAGCGATTTGCTGCTGCCGGCGATGAGCGGAACGGCGTTCGAAATTGCGCCGTTCGTCCGCACGCCGCATTACGTGCCGGAGACGATGACGCTGGTGCAACTGCTCGAGTATTTCAAAGCCAATAAGGCCGATTTGGCGCTGGTGGCCAATGAATACGGCGATATCGAGGGACTAGTGACGTTGAGCGATGTGTTAAAGGCCATCGTCGGCGAACTGCCCGGCGGCGACCTGGATGTCGACATTGCCGAACGGGCCGACGGCTCTTGGTTGGTCGACGGCGGTGTCTCGGTGCAGCGCCTGAAATCGTTGATCGGCATCAGCGGCGAACTGCCCGGCGAAGCCGACAATGCCTACCATACGGTGGGCGGCTTCGTCTTGTTTTACTTGGAAGACATTCCGCGCGTCGCCGAAACCTTCGAATACCGGGAATGGCGGTTCGAAATCGTCGACATCGACGGCGTGCGGATCGACAAAGTGCTGATCACACCGCGCCCCGGCGAAGAATAAGCGCCGGGGCCGGCCGGTTGCGGCAGCACCGGGCAAGCAGATTACTGACAAAAGGAAATAACCATGCAAGTACAGCGATTCTTAACTCTGTTCCTCGTTTTAGTTTGCTGGGCCGGATCGGTTCCGGCCGCGGACATGAAACCGTTGCTGGAAGCGTCGCCGGCGTTGATGAAATTGTTGACGATAGAGGAAGTCAGGCCCGGCGAGATGCGGGAGTCGTTGAGCTTGTCGGCACAAGTGGACTTGGACCAGCATCGGGTGGCCCGGATCGGTGCCAGCGTGACCGGCCGCATCACCGAAATCAATGCGATGCTGGGCCAGAGCGTCAAGAAGGGCGACCGGCTGGCACTGTTGAACAGCACCGAACTGAGTCAAGCCCAATCGGATTATCTGAAAGCCACCTCGCAAGTCAATCTGCGGCGGATCACCGTCAAGCGCGCCGAACGTTTGCTGGAAAGCGGCGTGATCGCCGAAGCCGAGTTGCAGGAACGCCAGGGCGTGCTGGTCGAAGCCGAGGTGGACTTGCGCGCTGCCAGCGACCGCCTACGGGTGATGGGCATGAGTGAGGCCGATCTGAAGCGGCTGGACAAGCAGCGCAGCATCCATTCGTTTTCGCCGGTCACCTCCAGCATCGACGGCGTCGTGATCGAGCGTAACGTTGCGATCGGCCAGGTGGTGCAGCCGGCCGACAGCCTATACACGGTCGCCGATTTGTCGCAACTGTGGCTGGTCGCCGAGATCCCTGAACAACAGGCGCACTGGGTGCACCAGGGCGACCAAGTGCTGGCCGAGGTGCCGGCGCTGCCGGGCGAGAGCGTCAGCGGCAAATTGATCTACGTCTCCGATCTGGTCGATCCCGACACCCGCACCGTGACGGTAAGAATGGCGCTGGCCAACCCGCAACGGCTGTTCAAACCGCAGATGCTGGCAACCCTGAAAATCAGCAAGCCCGGCGCCCAGTCGCTGCTGATTCCTAGCCAGGCGGTGGTGCGGGAAAACGATAAAGACCACGTGTTCGTGCAGAACGCCGACAACCGCTTCGAATTGCGTCCGGTCAAACTGGGCCGCGAGGAAGCGCAAAAGCGCGAATTATTGGACGGACTGCGGCCCGGCGAAAAGATCGTCGTCAACGGCGCCTTTCATTTGAACAACGAACGCCTGCGCAGCACATTGGAGTAAGCCATGGTCAACCGTCTGATAGAACTGGCGCTGCAACAACGGATTTTGGTGGCGGTGCTGGCGGTGGGTATTGCGTTGTTCGGCGTGCGCGCGGTGCGGCACCTTTCGGTGGATGCGTTTCCGGACGTGACCAACATTCAAGTGCAAATCGCCACCGAAGCCGCCGGAAAATCGCCGGACGAAGTCGAGCGACTGGTGACCGTGCCGTTGGAGATCGCGATGGCCGGCTTGCCGGGGCTGGAGGAAATGCGTTCGCTGAATAAAAACGGCCTGTCGCTGATTACATTGATCTTCACCGACAAGACCGAAGTGTATTTCGCCCGGCAATTGGTGATGGAACGCCTGATCGAAGTCAAGCAGCAGATGCCGCCCGGCGTCAACCCGGTGCTGGGCCCGGTATCGACCGGTCTGGGCGAGGTTTACCAATACACGCTGGACCGCGACGACGACGGCGAGCGGCCGTTGACCCAGGAAGAGTTGCAGTACCGGCGCGAAGCGCAGGATTGGGTGGTCCGACCGTTGCTGCGCGGCATACCCGGCGTGGCCGAAATCAATTCCCAGGGCGGTTACGTCAAACAGTACCAGGTATTGGTCAATCCCAATCGCTTGCACCATTACCGGATTTCGTTGAACGAGGTATTCGAGGCCTTGGCTCGCAACAACGCCAACAGCGGCGGCGGCGTACTGCCGCACTATGCCGAGCAGTATTTGATTCGCGGCGTCGGTTTGATCAACGACGTCAACGACATCGGCAATATCGTATTGAAAGAGGAAGACAGCGTGCCGGTGCACATGCACGACGTCGCCGAAATTAAAATCGGCCACGAAGTGCGGGCCGGCGCGGTCATCAAAAACGGTTACACCGAATCGGTCGGTGGCATCGTCATGATGTTGCGCGGCGGTAACGCCAAGGAAGTGGTGAGCCGGATCAAGGAACGGGTGGCGGAAATCAACGCCAAGGGCATGTTGCCGGGCGGCTTGAAAATCGTGCCGTATTACGACCGCAGCGATTTGGTCGACGCGGCCTTGCATACCGTAACCAAGGTGTTGATGGAAGGCATCGTCTTGGTCGTCATCATTTTGTTTCTGTTCCTGGGCGACGTGCGTTCCAGTTTGATCGTGGTCGGTACGCTGATCGTGACGCCGCTGGTGACCTTCATCATGATGAACCAGCTAGGCTTGTCGGCCAATCTGATGTCCTTGGGCGGCCTGGCGATTGCGATCGGCTTGATGGTGGACGGCTCGGTGGTCGTGGTCGAGAACGCGTTCCGCCTGCTCGGCGAGCGCAAGGGCCGCGCCACCAGCCGGGTGCGGGTAGTGCAGGCCGCGACCCAGGAAGTGGCGACGCCAGTGTTGTTCGGCGTCGGTATCATCGTCCTGGTGTTTTTGCCGCTGATGACGCTACAGGGCATGGAAGGCAAGATGTTCGCACCGCTGGCCTATACCATCGCCATCGCCTTGCTGATTTCGCTGGTGGTGTCGCTGACCCTGTCGCCAGTGTTGTGCGCGTTTGCGCTGGAGGGCCACGACGGCGAACACGACACCCGCTTGATTGCCTTTATCAAACGCCATTACCTGCGCTTGCTGGATTTTGCGATGGCCAACCGGCTGAAAGTGGTTGGCGCCGCTGTGGCGACGTTTATCGGCTCGTTGCTGCTGTTGCCGTTGCTCGGCACCTCGTTCATTCCGGAAATGAAGGAAGGCTCCATCGTGCCGGCAATTAACCGGATGCCGAATATTTCGCTGGAAGAAAGCATCAACGTCGAGATGCAGGCGATGAAAATGGTGATGCAGATTCCCGGCGTCAAGAACGTGGTGTCCGGCGTCGGCCGCGGCGAAAGCCCGGCCGATCCGCAATCGCAAAACGAGTCGACGCCTATCGTCACTTTGAAACCGCGCGAGGAATGGCCGCAAGGCTGGACCCAGGACAATATTGCCGATGCGATGAGCGATAAGCTGGTGGAAAACCTGCCCGGCATGCAGGTGGTGATGGCGCAACCGATTTCCGACCGGGTCGACGAGATGGTGACCGGCGTGCGTTCCGACGTGGCGGTAAAAGTGTTCGGCGACGATCTGGCCGAACTGAAACGGCTGGCCGACGCAATCGCCGGCGTTGCCAACGGCGTCAACGGCGCCCGCGATATCCGGGTCGAGCGGCTGACCGGCCAGCAGTATTTGAACATTACCGTGGACCGCCAGGCGATTGCCCGCCACGGCCTGAATGCGTCGGACATCCACGACGTGATCGAAACCGCGATTGCCGGCAAGGTGGCGACCGAGATTTACCAGGGCGAGCGGCGTTTCTCCGCTGCGGTGCGATTACCGGAACCATTCCGTAACAATATCACTGCGATCGACCAGTTGATGCTGACCTCGGCCAACGGGGCGCGGGTGCCGCTGGGCGACGTCACCAAGATCAGCCTGAACGACGGTCCGGCCCAGATCAGCCGGGAAATGGGCAAGCGGCGGATCGTGGTCGGCATCAACGTCCGCGACCGCGATTTGGGCGGTTTCGTCGCCGAATTGCAAAAAGCCGTGGCGGACAAGGTCAAATTGCCGGAAGGCTACTATCTGCAGTGGGGCGGCCAGTTCCAGAACATGGAGCGGGCCTTGGGCCATTTGCAAATGATCATTCCGGTGACGATTGCGGCGATCTTCTTTCTGTTGTTCATGCTGTTCAAATCGCTGCGTTTTGCGGCGTTGATCATTTTGGTGCTGCCGTTTGCCTCGATCGGCGGTATCGTCACGCTGTTCCTGAGCGGCGAGTACTTGTCGGTGCCTGCCTCGGTCGGTTTTATCGCCTTGTGGGGCATCGCGGTGTTGAACGGCGTGGTGTTGGTGTCGTATATCCGGGCGCAGCGCGAGAGCGGCTTGAATCTGGAATATGCGGTGCGCCGCGGCTGCGAACAGCGTTTCCGGCCGGTGATGATGACGGCGACGGTGGCCTTGCTCGGGCTGGTGCCGTTTCTGTTTGCGGTCGGACCCGGTTCGGAAGTGCAAAAGCCGTTGGCCATCGTCGTGATCGGCGGCCTGATCAGTTCCACCTTATTGACCCTGGTGGTATTGCCGGTGCTGTACGGCTGGTTCGACGGCCGCCAGGATGTTCATAAACCGTTTTCGATGAAATGAACCGGGTTTTTGCTTATGCGTAATTGTTTGCTGCCTTGTTGGTTGGGGCTGTGCTTGTTTTGGCTGAGCGGCGTTGCCGCCGCCGAGATCGGCGTTGCGGTGGACCGCAATCCGGTCGGGCTGAACGAATCGTTTCAAATCACCTTTACCGCGGCCGAACAACCGGACGGCAGTCCGGATTTCGAGCCGTTACGGCAGGATTTCGAGATCGTCAACCAACAACGCAGCACTAGCGCGTCCTGGGTTAACGGCAAAAGCAGCCGCAACGAACAATGGCTTTTGACGGCAATGGCCAAACGTAGCGGCGAGTTGACGATACCGGCGATTGCCTTCGGTGCCGACAGCAGTAAGCCGTTGGCGCTGACGGTGACCGAAACCGCGCAGCCGACCGCAAAGGACGACGAACTGTTCCTGGAAGTCTCGGCAACGCCGGAGCAGCCTTACGTGCAGGCGCAGGTGATTTACACGCTGAAATTGTTCCGCCGGGTCCAGATTACCCAGGCCAGCCTGAGCGAGCCGGAAATCAAGGATGCCTTGGTGGAAAAACTGGGCGAGGACAGCACTTATTCGACCCAGATCAAGGGCGTCGATTATTGGGTCACCGAGCGCAAATATGCCATTTTTCCGCAGCAGAGCGGGCTGTTCACGATTGCGCCGCTGGTGTTGAACGCCGAATACGTCAGCGGCCGGCAGCAGCCGCGATTCAACGGTTTTTTCAACCGGCCCAGCACCGAAACCCGGCGGGTGGTATCGAAAGCCGTGACGCTGAACGTGCGCGCGGTGCCGGCCGAGTTTAAAGGCGCCTGGCTGGGCGCGGAATCGCTGGAATTGAGCGAGAGTTGGTCCGACGCCTCCCGCCAAGCCAAAGTCGGCGAGCCGCTGACCCGCACTTTGACCCTGAAAGCCAAGGGGGCGACGGTCGGCCAGTTGCCGGAGTTGTTCGACAAAACCCCTATCGACGGCATCAAGACCTATCCCGACCAACCGCTGTTGAACGAAGACAAACAAAGCGACGGCTTAACCGCGTCGCGCGAGGAGAAAATCGCCTTCATTCCGTCCAAGCCCGGCGAATACAATCTGCCGGCGTTGCACATCCGCTGGTTCAATACCAAAACCCACAAAATCGAGGAAGCCGCATTGCCGGCCGCCAAAATCAAGGCCTTGGCCGTCGCCGGAACAGCGGAGCCGGACGTTGCCGCGGCCGCGGCCGCGGCCAAGCCGGCCGAACCCGGCGCGGTTGCCGCAATGCCGATCAGCGTTTGCTCGGATAGGGAAACCAGAGTGTGGCAGGCGGTGTCGGCCATTCTGGCGCTGGGGTGGCTGCTGACGGTAATCGGCTTGGTTCGCCGCCGCCGCAACGGCGGCCGGACCGGCGCCGGCAACCAGGCTCCGGGCGAGAGCGCGCTGGAAAAAGCCTTGAAGCGGGCCTGTTGGGAAAACAATCCGCAGGCGGCCAAACAATTATTGTTGCAATGGGGCAAAACCCGCTACGGCAGCGACAGTTTGGCCGGTTTGGCGAATTGTTGCGGCGAGGCGCTGCGCAGCGAAATCGATAGCTTGAACCGGTTGCTGTATACCCCCGGCGGCCAGGACTGGCAGGGACGGGATTTGTGGGCGGCGTTCAGCGCCGAACCGCGGCAGGTCAGCGATGTGGCGGACAACGGCGACGGCCTGGAGCCGTTGTTCAAAATCTGAGCTAACCGCGCCGCTCCAGGTGGGCCAAAGCCATGTACAGCGCGGCGATAGAGCGCGCCTCGCTGCATTCTCCGCTGGCCAACAAGCTGTCGATGGCCCGCAGCGACCAGGGGACCACCTGTAACTCCTCCGGTTCGTCGCCTTCCAATTTTTCCGGGTACAGCTCTTCGGCCAGGATGATGTCGATGGTGTGTTCCAGATAAGACGGCGCCAGCGAGACCCGGTGCAGATGTTGCAGTTTGCCGGCGCCGTAGCCGATTTCTTCCTTCAACTCCCGGTTGGCGCCGCTGAGCATATCTTCGCCGGCGTCGAGTTTGCCTTTCGGCAGGCCCAGTTCGTAGCGGTGGACGCCTGCCGCATATTCCCTGACCAGCAATACCGTTTCCGGATCCAGCATCGGGACGATCAGTACCGCGCCGTGCGAGGTGCTGCGCGCCAGCCGTTCGTATTGGCGGCGTTCGCCGTTGCTGAATTCCAGGTCCAGCGCTTCGATGCAGAATTGGCGGGTCTGGGCCAGTACCGTCTGTTTCAGGATTTTCGGTCGCTTGGGCATGGTCGTTGGCGGGGTAGCGATTAAGGCCGGTGGTCGGGCTTGGGTTATACCCGAAAAAAGTCGACCGCGCTTTGCAACTGTTCGGCCTGGGCGTTGAGTTCCTCCGCCGTTGCCGCCATTTCTTCGGACGCTGCCGCGTTTTGCTGGGTGACTTTGTCGAGTTGCCGCATCGCCTCGCTAATCTGGCGTACGCCGACAGCCTGTTCGTCGGAGGCGGCGCTGATCTCTTGCACCAGTTCCGAGGTCTTGGCGATATTCGGCACCACCTCGCCGATCAATTGCCCGGCCCGTTCGGCGATGGCGACGCTGTTGGACGCCAATTCGTTGATTTCCGCCGCCGTCGTGCGGCTGTTTTCCGCGAGTTTTCTGACTTCGGCGGCGACCACGGCGAAGCCCTTGCCGTGCTCGCCGGCCGAAGCCGCCTCGATCGCGGCGTTCAAGGACAACAAGTTGGTTTTGTAGGCTATGTCTTCGATCACGCCGATTTTTTTGGCGATTTGGTGCATCGCCTTGACCGTCGCCGTTACCGCGTCGCCGCCTTGACCGGCTTCTTCGGCCGAGGATTTGGCCAATTGTTCGGTGGCGCGCGCGCTTGCCGAATTGTGTTGGACCGAGGCGCTGAGTTGTTCGACGGCGCTGGTGGTTTCGTCGACGCTGGCCGCCTGCTGCGTTGTGGCCTGGCTGATCGATTGCGCGGTGGCGTTGACTTCCCGCGAAGCAATGCTCAATGTTTCGGCGTTGCTTTGCACTTGGCGCACTGTTTCGGCGAGTTGGTCGGCCATGGTTTTCAAATCGAACAACAGGCTGCCGGTGTCGCCGGGTTGGATGTCGATATGCGCCGTCAGGTCGCCCTCCGCCATTTGTTTGACGGCCGCCGCGGCGTAACTGGGTTCCCCACCCAGTTGCCGCATCAGGCCGCGGGTGATCAGGTAAGCCGCGGTGCCGCCGCACAGCACCGACAGCAAAGCCATCAGCTCGATGATGCGAACGCTATTGCTGACCGCGGTGCGCGCCTCCTTGCCGGTGGCTTCCATCAATTCGGTTTGAAACGCGATCAAAGCGGTTGCGTTGTCGAAGTAACGGCTTTGCAGTTGCCGGATTTCGTTTAGCAGGTAGTCGGTGGCCTCTTGCTGTTTGCCTTGCCGGGCCAGGGCGATAAAGCGGTCTTGCGCCGCCACATACGGCGTCCGGGCGTCGAGTATGGCTTGCAATAAGCGGCGGCCCTCGGGGCTGTCGATTTTGGCGTCGAGCTTGTCCAGGTTTTCCTTGATTTTGCCGCGAGCTTGCTGAATCCGCGCCAATTCTTTTTCGATCGTGGCTTGGTCTTTGACGATCAGGGTATTGCGCATCGAGCGGGCAATGACGTTGATGTTGTCGATGATGTCGTGGGTCCAGACCGTTTTCGGAAATTTATCCTCGACCATGTTTTCGATATTGACCAGCAGTCCGTTTAAGTTGTTGACGCTGACCAAGGCGACGACGGCCAGCAACAGCATTACTCCGCCGAATCCGAGTCCGAGCCGGGTTTTGACAGTCAATTCACGCATATGGGCTTCCTTTGTCTAGTGCCTGAGCTTTGCTTGCCATTGTAAAGCGTTGCCGGTACGGCGGATAGGGTTGAATTGGCCGAAGCTGCCGTAGCCGGCGGCGTCCGGCTTATAATTGGCGAAAAATTAACGGAGAATTTTAGCGATGTTGGACTGGCGGCAAATCGAGACGGTGATGCTGGATATGGACGGCACCTTGCTGGACCTGAATTTCGATAACCATTTCTGGCAGGAATTCGTGCCGAAACGCTTCGCCCAATTGCACGGCTTGACGCTGGAGCAGGCCAAACAAGCATTGGCGCCGCGCTTCAAAGCGATGGAAGGCCGTCTGGAGTGGTATTGCCTGGATTATTGGAGCAGCGAGTTGCGGTTGAATATCGCCGGCTTGAAGCAGGAGCTGGCCGGCCTGATAGCGGTGCATCCGCACGTGGTCGAGTTTCTGGATGCGTTGCGCGGCAAGCGGCGCCTGCTGTTAGTGACCAACGCCCACCGCGACAGTCTGAATCTGAAAATGGAGAAAACCTGTCTGCACCGCTTCTTCGACGAGATCGTCAGTTCCCACGACTTCGGTTTTGCCAAGGAACAACAGGACTTTTGGCAAGCTTTGCAGCAACAACATCTATTCGAGAAACACAGCAGTTTGTTGGTCGACGACAGCCTGGCCGTGCTGCGCTCGGCGCGCCAATTCGGCATTGCTCATCTGGTTTCGATCAGCAAGCCGGACAGCCGGCGCCCGGTCAGGCCGATTGCGGAGTTTCCGGCGATTGAGGATTTTCGGGCGTTGATGCCTGGCTTGCAGCCGGATGCGGCCGGTGTTCCCTAGGTTTGCGCTCGGGCCGCGGCGGACGTTTGCCGTGCGGTACCACCCGTTCGCGCGGCTCGCGGCGTTCCGGCTTGGCGACGTGTTCGGCCAGTAGTTCCGGTTCGATCGCCGCGACCGGTACTTTTTCGCCGATATAGTCTTCGATGTCCGGCATCGAATAGGCGTATTCCTCGCAGATGAAGCTGATCGCTTCGCCGCTGGCGCCGAAGCGGGCGGTGCGGCCGATACGGTGCACGTAATCCTCGACGTCTTGCGGCAGGTCGTAGTTGAAGACGTGAGACACGTCCGGAATATGTAGGCCGCGGGCGGCAACGTCGGTGGCGATCAGCAGGTTGACCTGGTTGTCCTGAAACGCGGCGAGCAGTTTTTGCCGTTTTTCCTGCGGCACGTCGCCGCTCAGCATCGCGACTTTGTAGCCGTTGGATTGCAAGTAATCGTCGAGCCGTTCGGCGCAACGCTTGGTATTGACGAAGACGATGCTGCGCTGCGGCTGGTGGTGTTTCAATAAACCCAGCAGCAGCGGAATCTTCTGGTCGTTGGCCGGGCAATAAGCGATTTGCTTGATGGCTTTGGAGGTGACTTCCTCGGGTTCGATCCGGATCAGCACCGGGTTGTTCATGTGTTCGTAAGCCAGCTCGGTAACCTTGTAGGACAGTGTGGCCGAGAACAGCAAATTCAGGCGTTTGTCGGCCGGCGGCATCCGCCGCAGCAGAAAACGGATGTCCTTGATAAAGCCCAGGTCGAACATGCGGTCGGCTTCGTCCAGCACCGTGACCTGGATGTTGTCCAGCGTAAACGCGCCTTGTTTGTAGAAGTCGATGATGCGCCCCGGCGTGCCGATAATGATGTCGACGTTGGTCTTAATCTTGTCCAGTTGTTTCTGGTAATCGGTGCCGCCGTAGATTAGCGCTAACTTCAGGTTCAGATACTTACCCAGCACCAGTGCGTCCTTGTGGATCTGAATCGCCAGCTCGCGGGTCGGCGCTAGGATCAGTGCCCGCGGATTCTTGATTTTTTCGCTTTCGTCGTTGATCAAGTGCTGGAAGGTGGCGAGCAGGAAGGTCGCGGTTTTGCCGGTGCCGGTTTGCGCTTGGCCGGCGATGTCTTTGCCGCGCAAGGATAACGGCAGGGACTTATCCTGGATAGGGGTACAGTTGATAAAACCCGCTTCTTTCAGACCTTTGATGATGGAGTCGGACAGCTCCAGATTGCTAAATCGCGTTTCCGTTAAGTGTGTTTTTTTCATAACTCGCTAGAATAACTCAAAATGCGGCGCGGTTGAAATCGATTGACAATTTAAGCGCGGCGAAACTATAGTCTTGGCTTTGCAAACTAACGGAGAATGGCGTGAGCGACCTAGTCCTTCATGTATCAGACGCTGATTTTAACGAAACAGTCTTAAAAGCCGGCTCACCGGTATTGGTCGACTACTGGGCCGAATGGTGCGGCCCTTGCAAAATGATTGCTCCTGTACTGGATGAAATCGCATCCGAGTACCAAGGCAAACTGACCGTCGCCAAACTCAATATCGACGAAAATCCGAAGACCCCGCAGCACTACGGTGTGCGCGGTATTCCTACCTTGATGATTTTCAAGGGCGGCGAGGTGGAGGCTACCAAAGTCGGCGCCTTGACCAAATCGCAGTTGGCCGCATTCATCGACAGCAACCTGTAGTACGGCTGCAACCGGGCTTGTCGAAAATGTTTTGATAAGTCCGGTTATTGCGCTAGAATTCCGCCCGCTTCTCGCACCCCGATCGCCCGAGTTTTTCCAACACACTTCTTCCGCCGTAAACAGCCTTCTGCTGTTTTGCATTTCTTCCATTTCCCTAAGTCAACATGAACCTTACCGAGTTAAAACTTAAACAACCGACAGAAATCATTGCTATCGCCGAATCCCTGGGGCTGGAAAACATCGACAGAGCCCGAAAGCAGGAACTGATTTTCTCGATTTTGAAGAAGCAGGCGAAAAGCGGAGAAGACATATTCGGCGATGGGGTGCTGGAAATTTTGACTGACGGTTTCGGTTTTCTGCGCACGCCGGGTTGTTCTTACTTGGCCGGACCGGACGACATATACGTATCGCCCAGCCAGATTCGGCGTTTCGGCCTGCGCACCGGCGATACCGTCAGCGGCAAGATTCGGCCGCCGAAAGAGGGCGAGCGTTACTTTGCGATGCTGAAGGTGGAAAGCATCAACTTCGAATCCCCCGAGCAATCCAAAAACAAGATTTCCTTTTCCAACCTGACGCCGTTATTCGCCAACAAACGCTTCCGCCTGGAGCAGGGCAACGGTACCAGCGAAGACTTGACCGCCCGCATCATCGATTTGATCGCACCGATCGGTAAAGGCCAGCGCGGCCTGATCGTGTCGCCGCCGAAAGCCGGTAAAACCATGATCATGCAAAGCATTGCCCACGCCATCGCCGAGAATAACCCTGAATGCTACCTGATCGTGCTGTTGATCGACGAGCGTCCGGAAGAGGTGACCGAGATGGAGCGTTGCGTGCGCGGCGAAGTGGTGTCCAGCACCTTCGACGAACCGGCTACCCGCCACGTGCAGGTCGCCGACATGGTGATCGAAAAAGCCCGGCGCATGGTAGAGCACAAGCACGATGTGGTTATTCTGTTAGACTCGATTACGCGTTTGGCTCGTGCTTACAACATGGTGGTGCCGTCCTCCGGCAAGCTGCTGTCCGGCGGTGTCGACGCCAATGCCCTGGAAAAACCGAAACGCTTTTTCGGTGCGGCGCGCAATATCGAAGAAGGCGGCAGTTTGACGATTATCGCTACCGCGCTGGTCGAAACCGGCTCGCGGATGGACGAGGTCATTTTCGAGGAGTTTAAGGGCACCGGTAACATGGAGTTGCATCTGGAGCGGAAAATTGCCGAAAAGCGGGTCTATCCGGCCATCAACATCAACCGTTCCGGCACCCGCCGCGAAGAATACCTGGTCGATCCGGACGAGCTGCAAAAAACCTGGATCTTGCGCAAGATTCTGCAACCGATGGACGAATTGGCGGCATCCGAATTTTTGCTGGGCAAACTGAAGGACTTCAAAACCAACGCCGAATTTTTCGATTCGATGAAGCGTTAATGCTTGTCCTCGGGTCGGCGGATGGCGCTCTGCTCGCCGTTCGCCGCCGATCCTCCCCCGTTTTCCAGTCTCCTGCGCCCTGCCGCATTTTTTCCCGCCAGCACAGCAACCTAGTTCCAGTCTAAGCCGCGTTCGCCATAACACCGAAATATTTCTTGGTTGTGTAAGCGATTAATTTTGTTATATTGCGCCCCGACCTTTACGCGGAGAGATGGCCTTGCGAAATACCAGCAAATTTTTCATGCAGTTCGTCCGACTGGCGGGACCTTTCTGGTGTTCCGAAAATAAGGCCAGCATTCGCGGACTGTCGGCGGCGCTGGTTGCGCTAACCGTCGCTCAAATCGCGGTTTCGGTGATTATCACCGAATGGAGCGCGGACCTGTTCGATGCGCTGGAACAGCGCTCGATGTCGCGCTTCTTTACCCAAATCGGGCTGATCGTACTGATTTTTCTGGCGAACATCGCCATTACCGCCACGCACCTGGTGGTGAAACGCCGCTTGCAACTCGGTTGGCGCGGTTGGCTGACCGACAAGCTGATCGGCCAGTGGATGCGCGACGGCCGGCACTATCTGGTCACGCACATTCCCGGCCAGCACGACAATCCCGACGGCCGCATCGCCGAAGACGTGCGGATATCGACCGAATACGCGATCGACTTGCTGCATACCATGTTCTATTGCCTGCTGTTGTTGATCAGTTTTACCGAGATTTTGTGGACATTGTCCGGCAGCGTGACCATGGACCTGGGCATTGCCGAAATTCCGATCCAAGGCCATCTGGTCTGGTTGGCCCTGATTTACGCGGCTAGCGCTTCTGTGCTCGGCTGGTGGATAGGTAGGCCGTTAACGACGGCGACCGACAACCGGCAAACCGTCGAGGCCAATTTCCGTTTTGCCTTGGTCAAGGCCCGCGAAAACGCCCAGGCGATTGCGTTAATCCACGGCGAGCGCCACGAAAATCCGCATTTTCACCGTTTGTTCGGCAATATCGTCGATGCCTGGAACCAGCAAACCCATGCCTGGCAGCGGATTACCATGTTCAGTTCCGGTTATTCCATCCTGTCGATGGCTTTTCCGATCCTGGTGTCCGCGCCGCGTTTCATTCTGGGAACCATCAGTCTGGGTGCTTTGATGCAATCGGCCCAAGCCTTCCAGCAAATGGTCGCCGCTTTGTCCTGGCCGGTGGATAACATGGGTAAGGTCGCCGAATGGCGGGCGTCGGTAGAACGTATCCTGGGCTTGAGCAAAGCTCTGGAGCAATTGGAGCGGGAAATTGCCAAGCCCGATCCGCACCGCATCCGCATCGTCAAGAATGAAGGATCGGTGTTGGCATTCCGCAATTTGTGCATTAGCCGGCTGGACAATATCGTCTGCGTGTCGATGCTGAACGAAGAAATCCGTGCCGGCGAGCGGGTATTGATCGCCGGTAACGCATTTTCCGGCAACAAATTGTTCAAGGCCATCGCCGGTTTGTGGCCCTGGGGCGAAGGCACGATAGAGCTGCCCGACGACGAACCGATGTTTTTCATGCCGCCCAAGCCTTACTTGCCGACTGGCCTTCTGCGTGCCTCGATTTGTTACCCGAGCGACGCCGGCGCGTTCGATCCCGAAGTATTGGCTAGTATCATGCAATTGGCCGGCGTCGGCGAACTGGTGGAGCAGTTGAACCAACAGGCAGACTGGGATAAAAGCTTGGAGCGCGAGCAAAAGCAACGTTTGGGCTTGGTGCGGCTGTTGCTGCACAAGCCGAAGTGGATTTTGATGCAGGAGGCCTTCGATTCGCTCGATCCCGACGGCGAGGTGGAAATGGTTAGCCTGATCCATAAGAAATTGCCGCATGCGGCGATGCTGACGATTACCAAGCAGCCGACGATACAGGGTTTGCATAAACGCCGGATCACGCTGAATTGAGCGCAGGCCGGATGTATTGTCGGCCATGGGTACACTTGACCCGGGTAAATTTTTAATAGCAAAAGTGGGGGAATTGGTTTCTGAAACGTCTTAATGGATAAGGAGCCCGAGGTGCGACGCAAATGCCGGGGCAGTCCTTAACATGCTCAGGTAATTTTATGAAATCAAGACATTCTCGCAGCAGGCCGGCGGATTCGCCGGCCGACAAGGTCGAATCCGGTTTTCCGTCGGCCCGTTATTTTCAGGTTCATTTCGAATATCTTCACGAAACCATCGGCGAACTGAAGCAGCAGATCGAGACGGCGAACCGGCAAATTGCCGAATTGCAACAGCGGCTGTTGGATACGGAATCCAAGGGTATCGAATTGGAAGGCCAACCCGGCAACGCCTTTACGACTCAAGATTGGCGTTTGTAACCGCCGCTGTTTTTATCGACCCAGCGCTGCTCGCCGTTAGCCAGCGTTTCGCGTTTCCAAAACGGCGCCCGGCTTTTCAGATTTTCCATGATAAAGCGGCTGGCGTCGAAGGCGTCGCCGCGATGTTCCGACCAGACCGCAACCAGAACTAGCGTATCGTTAGGTTCGACCCGGCCGACGCGGTGTACGACCAGCGTCTCCAGCACCTGCCATTGGCTTGTGGCTTGCGTAACGATCAGTTGCAGTTGGGTCTCGGTCATGCCCGGATAGTGTTCCAGATACATGCCGCAGACCGCATCGCCTTGGTTGAAATCGCGCATCGTGCCGACGAACACGGCCGTGGCGCCGTATTTTCCGGCCATTCCGGCCGCTTGCTGGTGGTTCGCGATTTCTTGCCAAGGATCGAAAACCGTATCCGATAATTTCACCGCCATAGCCTTCAACCTCCCGTGACCGGTGGAAAGAACGCCACCTCGTCGCCGTCGCTGGCCAGACTATCCAGGCTTGCGTAATTCATATTGACCGCCGCCAGCAAAGCATTCGGCAGCGGCAGGTCAGGATTCGCCAATTGCCAGAGTTCCAGCAGCGAAACCGGCGCCGAAACCTGGAGTTCGTCGCCGCTACGGCCAACTTGGTCTTTAAGGCTTGCGAAGTACAGCACTTTGATCGACATTCTGTTCCACCGGGTAATACAATGCGCGCTGTTTCAATAATTCCATCTGCCATGTCCAATTCGCCGCTCACCCATTTCAACGCCGCAGGGGACGTCCACATGGTCGATGTCGGCGCCAAAGCCGTCACCCAGCGCAGCGCGGTTTGCGAGGGCTATATCGAAATGCGGCCGGAAACGCTGGCGTTGATTGTAAACGGCGCGCATAAAAAAGGCGACGTACTTGGCGTGGCCAGAATCGCCGGGATCATGGCCAGCAAGAAGACGGCGGAACTGATTCCGTTGTGCCATCCGTTGCCGCTGACCCACGTCGAAATCGATCTGCAGCCCCAGGCCGGCCTGAATCGGGTTTATTGCCGGACATTGGCCAAAACCAACGGCCAGACCGGCGTCGAAATGGAAGCGCTGACCGCGACGCAGATTGCCTTGCTGACCGTCTACGACATGTGCAAGGCCGTCGATCGCGGCATGGTGATCCAGGGCGTGCGGCTGTTGGAAAAAAGTGGCGGCAAGTCCGGGGATTGGCAGGCAGACGCCGCCGCGCCTTAGTTTTCCGGTTTGGCCTGCGGGCTCCGGTTCAGAATTTTCTCGTCTATAGTTTTGTGCAGCAAGCGCAACAATTCGGCTGAGCCGTCTTCGTCGCTCTCCATTTCTTCCGGTTTGGCCAAAGCCGCGCTGACACGGATGCCGCCGGTTTCCTGATGCAGCGTAATCAGATACTCGGCTTCGGCGTAATGGTTGTTCAGCAAGGTTCGGATTAGGCTCAGATCCTTGCCGGCCGTATCCGGATCGTAACGCACTTGAAAGCGGCCGTCCTGCTGGTTCTTATCCAGGATTTCAATGTCGGTGATTTTCAAAGCCGTTGCCAACATATCCCAGGCCCGTTCTTCGCGGGTCTTCAGGATCAGCAGCGGTTTGTCGCCGTCGGTGAAGGCCATCAGCCCTGCCAGGACCGATTTCGGTTTCAAGTCGTCGGCGTCGATGGCCGGTTGCGGATTGGTGTGCTCGATCGGCAATACCGGCGGTAATTCCAAGTGGTGGGTGTCGCGGTATTTCTCGGGCGTTTCGCCGCAGGCGGCCAATAGCAAGCAGGGAAGTACGTGGCGGACTCGTTTCAACATAACCGGATTCACTCGCAAAAATAGCGTCTGTGTTCCAGCACCGGGAACGAGGCTCGCATTTTTTCCAACCGGTTTTTATCGATCTCGCCGCAGACGAAACCGGGACCGGTTTTGTAGCAATCCAGCACCACGCCCCAAGGGTCGATGACCATGCTGTGGCCGTAAGTTTGCCGGCCGTTGATGTGGAAGCCGCCCTGGTTGGGCGCCAGTACGTAGCACAGGTTTTCGATGGCCCGCGCCCGCAGCAGCACTTCCCAGTGTGCGGCACCGGTCTTGGCGGTAAAGGCCGACGGAATCACCAAGATGTCGAGGCCTTTGCGGGCCATGGGCCGGAAAAATTCCGGAAAGCGCAGGTCGTAGCAGACGGCGACGCCCAGGCGGCCGAACGGGGTATCGATCACGCAGGAGCCTTCGCCGGCTTCTACCGAATCCGATTCGCGGTATTCCTCGGCGGTGTCGGGAACGCTGACGTCGAACAAATGCACCTTGTCGTATCGCGCCACGCGTTCGCCCTGGTCGTTGTAAATCAGGCAGGCTGCGCGGACTTTATTCGGCACCGAGGCCTGCATCGGCATCGTGCCGCCGACGATCCAGATGCCGTATTTTTTCGCCGTGGCGGCCAGAAACTCCTGAATCGGGCCTTGGCCGTCGGCTTCGGCCACTTTAACTTTGTCGTATTCGTTCATGCCCATGATGGCAAAGTTTTCCGGCAAAGCCACTAGTTTGGCTCCGGCGTTGACCGCTTCGGCAATTTGTTTTTCGGCTTCCAGCAGATTGGCGCTGACTTGCGGCCCGGAAGCCATTTGAATGGCGGCACATAGTGTCATGAGTAGTCCCTGTTGGTTTTTTAGGTTGATTGCGCGCTGGGGCGGACCGGCGCCGGGCCGGTCATTTGCCGAGCGAGTCCAGCCACTCGAAGCCGGTCAGGCTGCGCCAGGCTTTCTTCACCAAACCGTCCTGGTCGTGCAGCGGCGTGACTTCGACATTGCCCCACGGCCCGCTTAATTTGTATTGCGAGCCGAAGAAATATCCCTCTTTGTAATCGTCGGTCACCGCCTGGGTGATGATAGCGGCGATGCCGCCGACGATTGTACCAGCAATGGGAACGGCGCCGGAACTCTTGGGCACTACCGCCACCCGCTGGTCCAGGGTCTTGCGGACCAAGTCGGCGCTGCCGGCGACGCTGAGTTTGGCCGAGACCGCGTCGATCACCAGATCGTCGGAATACGCCAGGCCGTTGCTGATTTTGACGGTGCCGGTAATCGTATCGAAGGCCAGCCCCTGGCGGTAAACGTCGCTGAAATCCAGACTCAGGCGTTTGGCCCATTGTTCCATCGCGATCAGTCCGAGCAAGCGGCCGAAGCCGGGTTCGATGCTGGAGATGCGGCCGTCGCTGAGTTTGAGCCGGAGTTGGCCGTTGACGTCGGCCAGCGAAAACTGCTGCGGGCCGCCGCGCCAACTGCCGTTGAAGCCGATTTCGGCGTCGGTGCCGCGGAAGTCGTCGGTAAAGCCGAGTTGCGACAGGAACAAGCCGAAGCCCTTCATGTTCAATTTGCCGGTCAGTTGGGTGGAGCTGGCGCTGCCCAATTTCAACCAGTCGGCGCTGAAATCGATGGTGCCGGCCACGCTGGCCAATTGCACGTGTTTGAAATGGATGCCGTTGATCAGCCTTTCGGTGCGCAGTTTCAGATTGCCCAGGTCCACATTCCGCCACAGCAGTTGCTTGCTGTCGATATCGATCAGCGGCAAGTCGCCGACGGCCGCCTCTTCGGCCTCGCCGAAATTCAGCCCTTCCATGGCGGTCAGATTCAGATGCTCCATCTGCAGGCGGATGCGTTCGGCGCCGCCGCGCTGGTCCGGAATCGCGAAGCGGCCGCTGGCCATCGCGCTGTCGATGGTGCCCTGCCAGGCTTGGCCGCTATGCTGCATACTGCAGGCGACCGCGCCGAATTGGTGGCCTTGCCAGATCAACTCGCCGCTGTCCAGCACCAGTTCCTGCAGCGGGGGTAGCCGTGCCGGGGCGTCGCCGGTGCCGAAAGCGGCCAGCGCTTCGGATAATTTGAATTGCGGCTGGCGGATTTCCAGTTTCAGGCCGGGCCGGTCGAAAATTTCCGCGCTGCCTTCGCCGTAAACGATATGCGCCGAACGCAAGCCATTCCGTTTACCGTCGATTTGCAGCGCTGCCTGTAAATCCCGGCCGTAACCTATGTGCAGCGGCACGAATTCGCTGTCGTCCAGCACAAAGCGCAAATTCAGCGCACGTTCCTCGCCGGCGGTTTTGCCGAGCCGCTCCGGCGCATCCAGGCTGACGCCTTGCAAATTGCTGGTGATCTGCAAAACGTCCGGCTGGTCGGCCGCGTAAGGCAGGGTCAGTGCGGCCTGGTAATTGAAGCCGCCCTTGGCGGCCTGGTTTTTCAAGAAAGCGAATTGCTTTTGCAGGCGGTCGACGTCGGTAACGCCGCTGATCAACAATTGCGTCGCGCTCTGGTCGCTTTGCAGTTGGCCGCGGATCGGATAGCCCAGGGCTCTGGCTTCGAGCGGGCTGCTGCTGACGCGGTCTTCGGTAAAGTGCAGCACGCCGCCGATATTGTCGACCAGCAGGTCGACCGGCTTCAGCACCAAGCGCGCCTTGTCCAGATGGGCATCGACTTTAACCGTGGTGGGCAGGGTTTCGTAATAAGCGATTTTCAGGTCCAGATCGACTCGCGTGTCGCCTTCCGGTGCCAGCACCTTGGCCAGCGGGTCGGTTTTGACGTGCAGCGGGGTTTTTTGCAGGTATTGCAGGCTTTGCGGCAGCTTGCTGTGTACCTGGCCCCAGACGTAAACGTAATCGCTGTCGGCCAGATCGGGAATGGTTACCACGGCCTGGCCGATATCGACCTCTTCGCTATGGCCGCCGTCGATGGCAACTTGCAGATCGGCGCCGAGAAATTGGACGTCGGCGTGCACCGCGCGCAAATGCGGCCACAACGCGTTGAACTGGATTTCGCCGTCGTCTATCGCGAACACGACTTCGAAACGGCCGGCGCCGTTGCTGAACGGAAAGTCCGCCAGCTTGCCCTGCAACAGCATTTCGCCGTGGTCGATATGGCCGCCGATAAAGGCGTCGTCCAGCCAGGCTACGGCGTCCTTGCCCATGATTTTGGCCGGCAGGTAGCGCGGCACTTTGCCGATGTCGGCGAAATTGCCGAAGCGGGTATGCATGTCCAGTACCGGGCTGGAGCCGTCGTTCGGTAAGCTCAATTGTAGCCGGGTGTTGGTTTGGAAGTCGGCGCTGTCCAATTGCAGGCCGTCGCTCGAAATCTGCCAATCGCTGCCGGTTTGCACCCAGTCCAGGCTGCCGCTCAGGCGGGCAATCTCCAGCTTGTCCCGGAACAGTTCCGGCGCGTCGAAGCCGGCGCGTTCGGTCGCGAAATCCAGCCGGCCGCGCTGGTCGCCGGCACTGATGCTGCCGCGCAAGCCTTGCAATTGCGGTACGCCGTCGCCGCCGGTTATGCCGAGCTCGGCAAATTCGCCGTGCAGGGCGTAATGCTGCAACGTGCTGTCGCCATAAAATGCCGTATCGCGCAATTCGCCGCGCGGATTTAGTTTCAGCCAGCGCTCGAAGCCGGCGGCGTCGGCCAGAAAAGGCGCGGTCAAATGGTCGAGGGCCTGCAAATTCAATATTTCGATACGGCCGCCGAGATTGCCTTGGGCGTCGCGCTGTAGGTAAAACTCGCCGCCGCGCCAGCGCTGGCGGTTGCTGACCGCATTCATGTCGTAAACGCCCCAGCGTTGGCGGCCGCCGGTTTCGCTCCAGGCCAGATTGCCCTCGAAGGTGTCCAGTTCCAGCGCTTTGCCGTTCTGTTTGCCGATTTTAATCTGTTGGCCCTGGACGTAACCGGCGATCCGGTAAGGCGCCGAGTCGCGCCAATCGCTCCACAGCCGGATATCGCCCGAGCCCGAATAAAGGTGCAGTCCGGCCGGCAAGTCTTCGATCAACCAGGCCGGCCCCTGCAGATTGTCGCCTTCGACGTAGATCCGGCCGTTAAGCGCATTGGCCTGGAAAATATTGCCGTGCAATAGCGCGGAAATCCGCAGGCTATCGCCCAGCGTGTCCGGCAGCCGGCTGATGAGATGAATTTCGTGGTTTTGTTCGGCGCGGTCGTTTTCGATGCGCAAATCGAAATTGGTTATCGTCACCGGCGGCCGCTGCCGTTTCAAGTCCAGCCAAGTGACTTGGCTTTGCAGGATTTCGTACTGGCCGCCTTCCAGCAGCCACAGCGGCTGCTCGTCGCTGCTGTGCAAGCCTTTGATGCGCAGCGAGCCGTCCGCGTCGCGGATGATGTCCAATTTGGCGCCGACCAGCGTGACCCAGCCGGAGGCCATCGCATCCTGGGTAAACAACCATTCCAGCAAATGGACGCCGATCCTGACCTGTTGCAAACTGATCGCCGGTTTGCTGCCGGCTTCCGCGGCGTCTATCGTTATGTCGCGCAGAATCAATTCCGGGCTGAAGCCGCGCATCTTGGCGCTGAGCCGGCCGATATGCAGCGGCACGCCGCTGATGCGGCGAATCTCGCTTTCCAGCCGTTGCCGGTGGTCGGCAATATCGACCAGAAACAGCCTGACCGCGCTAAGCGCAAAGGCCGCCGCGATCAGCGACCAGAACAGCAGATGCCGGGTAGCCCGGCTGACATGGCGGTGGATAAGCAAAACGTTAGCCTATAGCAACACCACGTCGTAGTGTTCCTGGTTATATTCGGCTTCGGCGCGAATCTTGATCGCCACCTTCAGAAACACCTCCAGCTCGGCCAGCATGTCGGCTTCCTCGTCCAGCAGCATTTCCACCACTTGCTCCGAGGCCAGCACCAGAATCTGCTGCACGCTGTATTGGCGGACGACGCGGATAATTTCGCGGAAGATTTCCAGGCAGATCGATTCGGCGGTTTTCAACACGCCGCGGCCGCCGCAGGTCGAACAGGGTTCGCACAAGATGTGCTCCAGGCTCTCGCGGGTGCGCTTGCGGGTCATTTCCACCAGGCCCAGTGCCGACACCTCGGTGATCTTGGTCTTGGCGTGGTCCTTTTCCAGATTGCGCTGCAGCGCGGCCAGCACTTGTTTCTTGTGCTCGTCGCTCTGCATGTCGATGAAATCGATGATGATGATGCCGCCCAGATTGCGCAGCCGCAGTTGGCGGGAAATGGTCTGCGCCGCTTCCAGATTGGTTTTGAAAATGGTTTCTTCCAGATTGCGGCCGCCGACGTAGCCGCCGGTGTTGACGTCGACAGTCGTCATCGATTCGGTCTGGTCGAACACCAGATGGCCGCCGGATTTGAGTTTGACCTTGCGGTCCAGCGCCTTGCTGATCTCGTCCTCGACGTTGTAAATGTCGAACACCGGCCGCTCGCCGGAATAGTGTTCGATGACCGAGACGATTTCCGGCACGAAGGTTTCGGCGAATTCGACCAGCTTTAAAAAGGTTTCCTTCGAGTCGACCCGAATTTTTTCGATGCCGTCCTTGTACAGGTCGCGCAGCGTGCGGATGCTGAGCGGCAAGTCTTCGTGGATCAGCGATTTGACCTTGGCCTTTTTGCTCTTGTCCAGGATCGACTCCCACAGTTTGTGCAGGAAGGTCATGTCCGAATACAGAATCACTTCCTCGACGCATTCGGCGGCGGTACGGGCGATGAAGCCGCCCGGGACCTGGTGTTTTTGCTGATAGGCTTCGATACAGGCCCGTAACCTTACCCGCTCGGATTCGCTGTCAATGCGCTGCGACACGCCGGAATTGCCGGCGTAAGGCATATAAACTTGGTAACGCGACGGAATGGAAATATCGGTGGTGAGCCGGGCGCCCTTGTTGCCGAGCGGGTCTTTGGTGACCTGCACCACCAGCTTTTGGCCTTCCTTCAGGTAATGTTCGATATTCTCCGAGCCTTTTTCGGCCAGCTCCTGGCTGCTGAAATCGGACAAATGCAGAAAGGCGGCCTTGTCCAAGCCAATATCGACAAAGGCCGCCTGCATGCCCGGCAATACCCGGCACACCTCGCCTTTATAAATGTTGCCGACCAGGCCCTTCTGGCGAACGCGCTCGATGATCAGTTCCTGCAACACGCCGTTTTCGATGACGGCGACCCGGGTTTCCGGCGGCGTCACATTGATTAAGATTTCTTCGCTCATTGAATGACTTCTATGCCGGCTTGGCTCAATAGTTGTGCGGTTTCGAACAGCGGCAGGCCCATCACGCCGGAAAAACTGCCGGTGATCGACTCGATAAACACGCTGGCCAGCCCCTGAATCGCATAGGCACCAGCTTTATCGCAAGGTTCCCCGGTCTGCCAATAGCCGACGATTTCCTGGTGGCTCAACGGCCGGAAGCGGACCTCGCTGACGCTCAAAGCCTGCCAGTGGCGGCCTGCGCTGCGCAAAGATACTGCGCTGTAAACCTGGTGGTTGCGGCCGGATAGCCGGCTCAGCATCTCGATGGCGTGTTGCAAGTCGTCGGGCTTGCCCAGAATCCGGCCGTCGCAAATCACGCTGGTATCGGCGGCCAATACCGGCAGAAGGCTGTCGTTTTGGCTGGCGCAGACGGCCGATTTTTCGGCGGCTACCCGCTCGACGTAAGCGGCCGGATCTTCTCCGGGGAATGGGGTTTCGTCGATAGCGACGGCCATCACGGCGTGGCGGATGCCGATTTGCTTCAGCAATCCGCTGCGGCGCGGCGAGGCCGAAGCCAGGATCAGTTGTGCTTGCATGCCGTTAACGGTGGTAAGGGTGGTTGTTGAGCAGACTCCAGGCCCGGTAAATCTGTTCGGCGACGACGATGCGGACCAACGGATGCGGGAAGGTCAGCGGCGACAGGCTCCAGGATTCGCGCGCCAGCTCCTTGACCTGCGGCGCCAGGCCTTCCGGGCCGCCGACCATCAGCGCGACCGGCTGGCCGTTGCCGAGCCAACGTTGCAAGGCTTGGGCCAGATCGGGCGTAGACCACGGTTTACCGGGGATGTCCAGCGTCACGACGTGCGCCCGCGGCGGCAACGCTGCGATCATGCGCTCGCCTTCGTCGCGGGTAATGCGGGCCACGTCGCCGCTTTTGCGCTTGTCCGGCGCGATTTCGCGCAACACCAATTCGCATTCCCGCGGCAGCCGCTTGGCGTAGTCATTATATCCTTGCAGTACCCAGTCCGGCATCTTGTTGCCGACGGCGATCAGATGAATTTGCATGGCGGGGAGGATACACAGATGTTATGGGTGTGACAATGCGATGGCGTTTGGCGTGGCGGGGGATTTCCCGATAGGGGAAGGTGTGGCAGAAAGTCGATTTGACAGCGATGTGTTCGTTGCGGCCGGCTTCATTTTTGCGAAACAGCCTTTCATCTAGCGCCGCCATGCACCGATCTGATGATCGCCAGCTTGCTCATAGCCGCTTTTCTTCGCAAAACCATGCGTCCCAACCCATTTGCCGGGCGCTTGCCGAGCCGCGAGTCGCTGTAATATGCTTGGTTCAAATACATTTGATTTGCCGAGGTGACTCATGTCCACCGTGCTTCAACAAACCCGTTATACCGCCGAAGAATACTTAAGTCTGGAGCGCAGCACATCGATTAAAAGCGAATTCCACGACGGGCAAATTTATGCGATGACCGGCGCCAGCCGGGAACATAATTTAATTTCCGGAAATATTTATAGAGAACTCAGTCAGCAACTGAAAAGCCGTCCCTGCGAAGCCTACATCAACGACATGCGGGTCAAGGCCACCGAAGCTTGCAGTTACCACTATCCCGACATCGCCGTGGTTTGCGGTAAACCCGAGTTCGAAGATGCGCAGGTCGATACTTTGCTCAATCCGATGCTGCTTATCGAAGTGCTGTCGCCATCCACCGAAGCCTACGACCGCGGCGGCAAGTTTGCCCATTACCGAAAAATACCCAGCTTGCGCGAATATCTGCTGGTGATGCAAGACCAGCCTGGTATCGAACGTTATCTGCGTCAAGGCGAAGTCTGGATATTGAGCGAGACGCTGGGCCTGGAAGCAAGCGTAGCGCTGGAAAGCATCGATTGCCGGCTCAGCTTGCGCGAGGTTTACGATAAGGTTTTTGAGGACAATGCAGGCGGGGAGGGGTAAGTCAGTTGCGTCTTGTCGGTCGACATGCAAATGCTTGATTGCTAGACCTGACCCCGATTTTTCGAAGCCACTTGGCGTTCGGTGGCCAGATAACTCAAAAACGCCTCGATCTTGGCCTCGGCGTCCTCGAACAAGGAGGCTCTTTCGCCAAGCCGATGAAACTTGACGAACTGCTTGATCCACTCGCAATAGATCCGCTCGGTATGTAGCGAATAATGCTTGAGCCGCATGATGCGGCGCAAGTCATCCAGCAAGGTCGGCGGGTTTGATGCTTGACATCTAATGATTAGCGAATATATTCAGGCGCTGATTAATTGAAGAGTCAAATCCGCCGGAATTTATGGCTAATATCAGGTTATCAAGGCATATATGCACGGTTTGGCCGTTATCAAGGCAAAGTTTCCGAAAAGATAGGCAATACAGCTCGTCGGGCAGATTTTCGTGATAATCAATAGTTGGGCATTACAAGGAGTGTCATGCGCTTTATCGCAATAGTTCTTCTGGCAATCGTCATTTCGTATTCCGCGCGAGCGGCGGAGACACGGCCCTTCTACGCTGCGACCTTCGGCATCACCATTGACGCTGATGGTGGACTGAAAGCATTTCGCTTAGTTGAAGTCACAGATCCTCTCAGCGGTACTGTGATACCAGTGAAGGTGCAACCGCCACAAAAATACGTGGATGCAGCGCGTCAGATCGTGCTTCAGAAGAAATACACGCCAGTACTCGAAGGAGGAAAGCCCAAAGAATTCTTTACTTGGTTTTTCTACGTGCCATCCCAGCCAGACCGTGCCGATCTTGACCCAACGGAGCCGGTGAAATGATGCCCAACCCTATGCTCAAGTTGGCTCCCTCCGGTCGCTGGGACGCGCCTTCGGCGCGACCCTTAGCTTTACGTTGGGCGTCATGAAGACTGTTTCTCTCATCCTCGCTGCACTAGTTATAACCCGCACCGCATGGGCAGAGGGTGTCCCGCTGAAGAATGGTCGCTACATCGGGCCAGTCATGGTTTTCACGCTGACTCCCGAACAGAAGGGCGTCATCAATCAATTCCGCACCTGCTATCTTGAGAGCTTCAAGACCATGAACAAGTACACACCTTACGTGCTCTGGCTAACGCCTGACCAGTCAAAAGAATTGAAAACCAAATCTGGCTTCGTCCCTCGTGATTTCGAGGCCTTTGAAACGTACCGTGGTTTTAACGATGCAGGGCCCCATTGGAATCTGGCTCTTAGATTTTCGGAGGATCAAATAGAGATACCGCTTGATCTTCTACTTCCAGACAGCAAGGCAAAGCAGGCGCATGCTGAACAAGGCTGGAAAACCACGAATCCATGCTTTCCGGAGCTTGGCAGAAAATGACGTCCAACCAGCGAGTCAACTTGACCGTCAAAAGCTACGCTCCTATCGTCGCTACGCATTTGCCGTCAAGTTAACCTTTTCGTTATGGTTCAAAAGGAAATGGCTGAAACATATGTCACCATTCACGGAGATTCTTGGAAGAACGAGGATATCGAAGAGTCCGTGCAGTGGGCGAAGGGCGAGCAGTGGAATATGGAAACCTGGTCTGGAAATGAAACATGGGACCATGACCACTGCCAAATCTGTTGGTGGAAACTTTACGAGAGCGATGACGCTGAACATGGCGTTGGCTATCGAAGCGAGAAAGACAATTGGCTTTGTACGGAATGTTATGAACAATTCATCAAGCCGGCACCATAACACGTCGCCCAAAGGGACGCTCCGCTTCGCTGCGCGCCCCTTAGCTTGGCGTTAGCTGTATGAAACAGATCGGAGCCATTACCTTTCTTGCTATAGTCGCCTCTATCTCTGGTTGTGATGACGGCTAGCTGTTATACGCATCTTTGCTTGTAACCGTCATTCCGGCAGGGACTCATGTCAGGCTGCCCTGCCTGACACCCCGGTGGTAATGCAAATCCATTCCAGACCGATTTGTGCCGGGGCCTTAGACCGCGAAGGCAAAAGGATGTTTGAAAGTACCGTCCATGGCACTGGATGCCCGCGTCCTGCGGGCGCGACGTTGCGTATAACGATGAGCGGTCCTCCGTTGTAATACCTACTGTATGCAGGCTGATATGCGTTCCCATTTATGCCCTTCGGGTACGCAGAAGCGTGGGAACGAGGAAGGCCATTCGCCAATCCGGTATCCCAAAAGCCAAGTTCGAATCCTGAGGCATTTTCCTGACAAAACGCTCAATCCACCCGCTTCTAACTCGCGCCAGCCCCGTAGAGTAAGTTCCGACTAAGCCGGGCAGCCTTCCATTTTGTAAATAAAGAATCCGTCGCGTTTGATGCTGTCGATTACGTCGGCCGGCGCTTTCTGGCTGTGGCAGAAACGGCATTCCTTGCTGCTGACCGTTGCGTCCGCTTCGCCAATCGACGCCAGCCATTGTTTGGCATAGGCGATTGCCTGTTGGTCGTCGCGTTCCGCGGTGAACACGTCGAAGTGCATCAAGCGGCCGTCGCCGGCGGTGACGTAAGTGTCGTAAACATGGATCTGCATAGTGGGTTCTCCTGGTGCAAAAAATCGGTATTGGCCGGCATATCCGGTCGAGCTATTTTATATCGAATCAATACTAATTTGCCGATTGCTTTGCAGAACGCGGCCGATCATTGCAATAGTTGGATAAAGCGGTCCACTTCTTCGGCTTCTGTGGCGAAGCTGGCGACCAGCCGCAGCAACACCTCGTTGTCGGCGAGCAGGCCGGTGTTGGCATGCGGCGGATTCCACGGGTAGAACACCGCGCCGGCTTCTCGCAGCCGCTCGGCATCGCTCCGTTCCAACACGGCAAACACCTCGTTGGCTTCTGCCGGCCAGGCCAGGCGGGCGCAGCGGGAAGCGGCAATACCTTGTTGCAGCCGGGCCGCCATCGCGTTGGCGTGGCCGGCCAGCTCCAGCCATAACCCGTCTTGCAAATAGGCTTCGAATTGGGCGGCAATGAAGCAGCTTTTGGAGAACAATTGCGCGGCGCGTTTGCGGATGAACGGCAAGTCTTTCGCTGCGTCCGGGTCCATGAACACCAAGGCCTCGGCGCACCAGCAGCCGTTTTTGGTGGCGCCGAACGAGACGATGTCCACCCCGAGTTGCCAGGTCATTTGCGCCGGCGTCAATTGCAGTGCGGCCAGCGCGTTGGCGAAGCGGGCGCCGTCCATGTGCAAAGGCAGCCGGTGCCGGCGGACGACCTCGGCAATGGCGGCGATTTCATCGGGCCGGTACAGCGTGCCGATTTCGGTGGCCTGGGTGATCGAGACCGCCATCGGCTGGCCGGCGTGGATGAAGCCGGGCGGAAAGCGGCCGATTTCGGCGGCCAGTTTGGCCGGGTCGATCTTGCCCAAGTCGCCGTCGACCGGCGCCAGCCGGGCGCCGTGGGTGAAAAACTCCGGCGCGCCGCATTCGTCTTCCAGCATGTGCGCTTCGCGGTGGCAAAACGTGACGCCGCCGGGGCGGTTGATTGCAGCCAAGGCCAGTGCGTTGGCCGCGGTGCCGGTGCCGACGAAAAATACCGCAACCTCGCGTTCGAACAATTCGCAGAAGCGGCGTTCGATGTTGCGGTCCAGTTCGCTGTTGCCGTAAGGTGCGGCGAAGCCGCTACCGGCGGCCAGCAGGTGTTGGGCGATTGCCGGATGGGTACCGGCCCAGTTGTCGGATGCGAAATTCATGGGGTATCGACGCGGTTGAGTTGCTGGAAAAAGGGTTCCGGTTCGGCGTTGGCCAAGCGGTTGCGGCGACGATACCGCTAGCGCGGGCCGGGCAGATCGGTATGGGCGCTAGTTTTGGTTTATTTCAACCAATCGGCTTTTAAAAATGGCTTTTTTCAACCAATAGCCGGTAGAATGCGGCCATTTTCGACTCATTACCCTATCAACGATGGCCATACTCAGCACGCTGCTTTGGACCCCCGCTGCCGGGGCGCTGGTGCTAGTACTGATTCCCGCCCAACGGGCGCAAGCGGTGCGCCTGGCGGCCAATCTGTTCGCCGCTGCGGCGCTGGTTCTGGCCTGCGTACTGTTGGCGCGCTACGATGCCGCCGATCCGGCATTGCAATTCAACGAATTCTACCCGCTCAACCCCAAACTCGGTAGCGCCTATGCCTTGGGCATCGACGGTCTGTCGTTGCCGATGCTGGTCCTGGCGGCGCTACTGACCTCGATTTCGCTGATCGCGTCCTTTAATCTGGCCGACGGCGTCAAGGGTTACCACATCTGCATCCTGCTGCTCGAATTCGGCATGCTCGGCGTGTTCATGGCCCAGGATTGGGCCTTGTTCTATATCTTTTGGGAAGTGACCCTGATCCCGTTGTTTTTTCTGATCGACCGCTGGGGCGGCAAGCGCCGCCATGCCGCCAGCCTGAACTTCGTGCTGTACACGATGGGCGGCTCGGTGTTCATGCTGCTGAGTTTGTTGGCGATCAGCCAGTACGACTTGCAGAACCAGGGCTCGTTGATGGCGTCGATGGGGCAGGCGGCGCAGAACATGCCGGCCGTCGAACAAGTGCTGGTGCTGCTGGGTTTTTTGATCGGTTTCGGCGTGAAGATGCCGATTTTTCCGCTGCACGGCTGGTTGCCGCTGGCGCACGTCGAAGCGCCGAGCGCGGTCAGTATCCTGTTGTCCGGCATTTTATTGAAGATGGGGGCTTACGGCCTGCTGCGCTCGGTGGTGATGCTGCCGGTCGCCGCGCAAATGATCCAGCCGCTGCTGATGTTTCTGGCTCTGTTCGGTATGGTTTACGGCGGCCTGCTGGCTTGGCGCCAGCCGGACATGAAAGCGATGGTGGCCTATTCGTCGTTGAGCCACATGGGCGTGGTGTTGCTCGGCATCGCCACCTTGAACCGGACCGGCTTCATCGGCGCCATTCTGCAAATGAGCGCGCACGGCTTGATCGCCGGCGCCTTGTTCCTGCTGGTGGGGCTGCTGTACGAACGCACCCATACCCGCAATATCCAGGATTACAGTTCGCTAGTGCAGGTGATGCCGCGTTTTGCCGGGCTGGCGACGCTGGCGCTGTTGGCGGCGATGGGCCTGCCGGGCTCGATCGGCTTTGTCGCCGAATTGCATACCGTGATTGGCGGCTTTCAGCAATGGGGCGGCTGGATGGCGTTTTTCAGCCTGAGCATACTGATCAGCGCGGCCTATGCCATGCGTACCATCGGCCTGCTGTTCACCGGTCCGGTCAAGCCGCAGATGCGCGACGTCGCCGATTTGACGCCGCCTGAGCTGGCGGCGTCGGCGGTTTTGGTCGGCGGTATCGTTGTATTCGGCTTGCTGCCGGCGCCGTTGATCGAGTTATCGGCCGCGTCGGTGGGGCGAATGTTGGCCGTGATCGGCGAGAGGTTGCTGTGATGCGGCTAAGCTACGTCGGCCGGGCTGATTCGGGAGCGGTCTGATGGCGGTATCGGTTACCGGCGAACTGGACCCGCGCGGCATTGTCCGCCAGGCGCTCGAGCATCTGGACCACGTATTGCCCGGCCAGGCGCCGATCCACGATTTCGTGCACCACAACACCTTGCACGGCTTTCAGCATTTGCCGTTCGAACAAGCCTTGGCCGAATTTACCGAGCTGACCGGCATCGACTGCTATCTGTCGGCCGAGCAGTTTCGCGAGTTCTACCGGCAACAACGCATCACCGACCGCGATCTCGATGCCGCGCTGCAGCAGCGCTTCGGCAGCGCTTTAACCGAACCGCTGGCCGGCTGCCCCGGCGCGGCGCGGCGCGAACTTTACCGCGCGGTTTTATTGCACGACGTTCAAGTTATTACCCCGCAGCAACTCGCCTGGCGGCTGCGCGAATCGGCCGAATTCGCCAGCGAAACTTGTGGCGGCCGGCCGCTGACGGAGCTGTGGCAGGCCGTATCGGCCAAATTGGAGTTGCCCGCAGCCGAGTTGCACCCCGAGGACATGTTGGAGCTATCCGCCGAGCAACTCGACGACTGGTTGCCGCAGATGGACGATGCCGAAAGTCCGGCACGCTGGTTCGGCCGGGTCGGCGACGGCCGGACTTGGCGCGGCGTGCTGCTGGCGTTGGCCGGCAAGGACATTCTGGATTCGGTGCGGCCGCAATTGATTCGCTTGTGCGCGTCGCTGCTCGACGAAGGTTTGGCGGCCTGGCGCTTGCCGCAGCGCCAGGAACTGGGGCTGTATGCGGCTTGGCGGCAGGCGCTGGAGTACGATGCGCTGCCGTTATTTCACGATTTGGACGATTGGCGCGGCATCACGGCGCGCTTGCCGGAGCAGTCGCTGGACGCCATCGTGCAGCAATTGCAGGCCATGGCGTTGCCGGCGGCACGCTGGGAAGGTTATTTGCGGCGGCTGGCGCTGGAGTTGCCGGGCTGGTCCGGCCTGGTCAACTGGCGGCAGCGGCACCCGGATTATCGGGAAGGCCGGCCGGTGCCGGTCGATTTGGCCGATTATCTGGCCATCCGCCTGGTGTTGGACCGGCTCTACGCGCAAGCGCTGTGCCGCAGCCTGTGGCATAGTCCGGCCCAACTAGACCGGTTGCAGGCATACTTTGAAATGCACCGAGCCGAATTCGCCGTGCGCCGGGCGCTGTTCGCCGGCGAATTGCCGGAGTATTTGGCTCAGGCCGCGCAGCAATTGCTGTCTGCCGCCGATAGCTCGCGGCAAGCGTGGCAAACGCTGGCGGAACGGATTCGGACCTGGCGCCACAGCCCGTTGGCGGTAACTCCAAACCGAGTCAACGCGTGCGACCACGGTTGGCGGCTGTTTTCGCTGTGCCGCCATTTGGCTTTGGCGCCCGACACCGTGTCCGCTATGGACAAAAGCCAATTGCTGGCCTGGTTGCCTATCGTCGATGCGTTCGACGGCCAACAACGGGCCATGGTGTGGCTGGATGCTTACGAGCGCCATTACCGCCAGGAGTTATTGCAGGCCTTGCACGCCAACCGTGGCCGCGGCCGTTGGCGGCAGCGCGAGCGGCGGCCGCAGGCCCAGGTTTTTTTCTGCATGGACGAGCGCGAAGAAAGTTTCCGCCGCCATTTGGAAGAGTTGAATCCGGCCGTGGAAACCTTGGGTGCGGCCGGATTTTTCGGCGTGGCGATGGATTTTCAGGGACTGGACGACCATCATCCGACGCCGCTGTGCCCGGTGGTGGTCACGCCGGCGCACCGGGTCGAGGAAATCGGATTGGCCGGCAGCGATGATGCGCTGACCGCCCACCGCGCCGGCTTGAACCGGGCGCAAATCCTCAGCGATTGGCTGCATCAAACCTTACGCCGGCATCTGTTGCGGGCTTATCCGCTGTTATACCTGTTTGCGCCGCTGAAGCTGGCCGGTTTGTTGGGCAAGACCTTGTGGCCGGGTCTGCAATACCGTCTGGAACAGGCCTGGCAGACGAGTTTGGTGCCGGCGGCGCCGACCCGCTTGCAGTTCAGCGCGGATGCGGCAACGCCGGCCGCAGCGAAACCCGGTTTCAGCGACGAGGAGCAGGCGCAACGGGTCGGCCAATTTTTGCGGACCACCGGCTTGAGTTACGGCTTTGCCCGCATCGTCGCCATTTTGGGCCACGGTTCCACCAGCCAAAACAATCCGCACGAGGCCGCCCACGATTGCGGCGCCTGCGGCGGCCGCCGCGGCGGACCGAATGCCAGGTTGTTCGCGGCAATGGCCAACCGGCCGCAAGTGCGCGCCTTGTTGGCTGCGCAGGGCATCGCGATTCCGGACGATACCTGGTTCGTCGGCGGCCAGCACGATACCTGCAGCGACGCGATTGACTGGTACGACGCCGATCTGGTGCCGGCTGCACTGGCCGACGATTTCGCCCGGTTGCAGGCCGATCTTGCAGAAGCCGACCGGCGGGCGGCGGCGGAACGTTGCCGGCGCTTTGCCTCGTCCGGTTATCCGGCTGCGCCGTGGGCCGCGTTCCGCCATGTGCAGCGCCGCGCCGCCGACTTGAGCCAGGTGCGGCCGGAGTTCGGTCACGCCACCAACGCCGCGGCGTTTATCGGCCGGCGCGCGGCGACGCAGGGCGTGTTTTTCGACCGCCGCCTGTTTTTGATTTCCTACGATCCGACCCAAGACGGCGACGGCGCGATTTTGGAGAACATTTTGCTGACCGCCGGACCGGTCGGCGCCGGCATCAATCTGGAGTATTACTTTTCGACCGTCAATAACGACCGGCTCGGCTGCGGCACCAAGATTCCGCATAACGTCACCGGTTTGTTCGGCGTGATGGAAGGCGCCGCCAGCGATTTGCGCACCGGTTTGCCGTTGCAGATGGTGGAAATTCACGAGGCGATGCGGCTGCAAATCGTGGTCGAGGCCAAGACCGAAGTGCTGGAACGCATTTACGGCCGGCAAGCGGCGTTGCAGGAACTGGTCGGCGGCGGTTGGGTGCATTTAAACGCTGTGGACCCGGACGACGGCCGGATTTTCCTGTTCGACCGCCGCGCCGGTTTCGTAGCCTGGCAACCGGAACCGCGCGAGTTGCCGCTGCGCGACGATTCGGCGGCCTGCTATGCCGGGCAGACCCAAGCCGTTGCGCCGATGCTGGTGCGGCAACCGGAAACCATGGAATAACGACGACGATGGCCGCATACGCATTCTTGATACCGCTGTTACCGCTGCTGGCTGCATCGTGCATCGGCGGCCTGCATTTTTTTAATCGGTTGCACGGTGTCGCCGGCGAGCGCATCAGCGTCCGCTTGGCAGTAGCGTCGATTGGCTTGGCCGCCGCGTTGGCCGCGAGTCTGGTCGGGTTGGAGCTGGTCGGCAGCGCCGGCGGGTTACAGGTTTACGGCAATTGGCTGGCCAGCGGCAAACTGGCGATAGCCTTTTCGTTGCAAGCGGGCGGTTTGAATATGGCATTGGCGGCCTTGTTCGGCGTGCTGTTGCTGGTCGTGGCCCGCTTTTCCGCCAATTACCTGCACCGCGAGCCCGGTTTTCACCGTTTTTTCTTTATTCTGAGCCTGTTTGCCGCGGCAATGCTGTTATTGGTGTTGGCCGGTAATGCGATATTCACCTTCGTCGGCTGGGAGGTCGCCGGGGTCTGTTCCTATCTGCTGATCGCCTACGCCTACGACCGGCCGGTAGCGGCGCACAACGCCACCCGCGCGTTTGTCACCAACCGGGTCGGCGACGGCGGGTTTTTGCTGGGCATCGGCTTGATGCTGGCCTGGCTGGAAACCGCCGACTGGCAAAGCCTGAATGCCGGCGCGGCCGATCTGGACCGCGGCGACGCCACCTTGCTGGCTTTAAGTTTTGCCGTCGCCGCCTTCGCCAAATCGGCGCAGATCCCGTTTACGCCGTGGTTGGCGCGGGCGATGGAAGGGCCGACGCCGTCCAGCGCGATCTTTTACGGCGGGGCGATGGTGCACGCCGGCGTGTTCCTGGCCATACAACTGCGGCCATTGTTCGAGCAGGCGCCGGCGGCGATGGCCTTGTTGGCGGCGATCGGGGCGATGACGGCGGTTTACGGCTATTGGGTGGGTTTGAGCCAGACCGATATCAAAAGCTCGCAGATATTCGCCGCGTCGGTGCAACTGGGATTGATGTTCGTCGAATGCGGTTGCGGCTGGTGGACGTTGGCGGTCTGGCATTTGGCGGCACATGCCGTGGTGCGTTGCTATCTGTTCCTGACGGCGCCGTCGATTTTGCATAGCACGCATGGCCGGCCGATAGCGCCGGTCGCGGCCACGCTTGCCGATTGCCGCTGGGCCTTCGTGGCCTCGTTACAGCGCGGCTGGCTGGAACCGGCCGTGGATTGGTTGTTGGTGAAGCCGGTGTTGCAATTGGCCAAGGACGCCCGCTATATCGAAGAGCGGATTCTGGACCCGCTGATGGGCTCGCCGGCGCCGGCGATTCGGGCGATGTCGACGTTGGCGCAACGCGAGGAGCAAAAAATGGGTGCCAATCTGAGCAGTGCCGAAGACCGTTTCGCCCAGGGTAGCGGTCTGGCCGGCAAGCTGGCGCAATGGACGGCGGCGTTGCTGAACTGGTTCGAATACCATTTCATCTTGCGCGGCATCGGCCGCGACTCGATCCAGGTCGGACGCCGGCTGGGGCGGGCGGCCAACCGTTTCGAACATTTGCTGCTGCGAGCCCGTTATCTGGCACTGTTCGTCTTGATTACCTTGATGGTGGCTTTGGGATACCGATGACGACCGATATTGTTTATTGGCAAGCTGCCGCGGCATTTCCGGTGTTGAGCGTGTTGACCGCGCTGCCGCTGTTGACCTGCGGCGCGGTTTTGGGCTTGAAAGGCTGGCGGCTGTGGCCGACCGCGTTGACCGGCGCGGTGCTGAACGTGGTGTTGAGCATTTATCTGCTGTGGGTGTTCGACGCCGAAGCCCCCGGCATCCATCTGGCCGAGAAAATCGACGGCCTGGGCTACCGGGTCGGCGTCGACGGCACCAATATTCTGTTCATCCCGTTGACGGCGGTGTTGGGCGCGCTGGCACTGGTCTATACCCTGATCACCCGCCACTGCAACGACCGCTTGTTCGTCGCCTGTCTGCTGGCTTACCAAGGCATTCTGATCGGCGCATTTGCGGCGCTGAATACGCTGCAGTTTTGGTGCTGGAGCCTGTTGGAGCTGGTGCCGGTGGCCTTGCTGACCATGGTTGCCGGTACCGGCCGCTTACGTAACCAGGCCGTCAAAACCCTGCTGCAATACTGGTTGTCCGCTCTGGCGATGAGTTTGGCCGGATTTCTGTTGTTGAGCTTCGGTCTGGCGGCGAACGGTATGGAATTGAGCTTCGATTGGCTGGCGTTGAAGCAGCATAATCTGGCGATTCCGAACGAGACCTTGATCTTTCTGTTGCTGTTCTTCGGCTTCGCGGTGCGGATGCCGCTGTTTCCGTTCCACGCCTGGCTGCCGGTACTGGGCGAACACGGTACCGCAGCCAGTGCGGCGATTTTCCTGCACGGCCTGAAGCTGGGCATCTACGCCTTAATCCGTTTCATCTTGCCGCTGACGCCGGGCGCCGCCGAACAATGGACCCATTTCGTCGTCACGCTGGGGTTGATCGGGATTTTTTACGGCGCATTGCTGGCCTTGATGCAAATCAACATGCGGCGCTTGATCGCGTTCGCGGTAATCAGCCATACCGGCATGCTGGCCATCGGCGTATTTTCGTTCAACGATTTTGCGCTGGAAGGCAGTATTTTGTTGTCGGTGGCCTACGGTCTGGCTTCCGCCGGCATGCTGTTCAGTATCGGCCTGATTTACGAACGTACCCGCACCTCGTTTCTGCCGCGCTTGGGCGGGCTGTTCGAGACCAATTCGACCTTGGCCCTGCTGTTTCTGATCTCGGCGCTGAGTACCATGGTGATGCCGGGCACGCCCGGATTCGACGCCGCCCACCTGCTGATCGAGGGCACCATCGAAGAGCACGGCTGGTGGATCGCGATCTCGATTCTGTTGGGCAACGTGCTGGGCGCGGCGTTTTTATTATGGGCGTTTCAGCGCCTGTTCATCGCCCATCCGCGCCGTTTCGTGCAGCCTTACGGCAGTATCCACCATCCGGTACTGAAAGAACGCATCATCGCCGTCACCGTGTGCGGTTTATTGATAGGCACCGGTTTTTATACGACGCCTTGGTTGAAATACATCGACCAGGAAGCCCGCGAAATCGGCGAGCATTATCCGGCCCACCATCGCCACCACATCAACGAGACCCACCATGAATGAAGGTTTGCCGTTATTGACGCTATGCCTGTTATGGCCCTTGCTCGGCGCGTTGGCGATTGGCTGCGTCCGCGATAGCGGCCGGGCGAAGCGGCTGGCCTTGGCGGTGGCCGGCGTCGAATTGCTGCTGACTTTGGGCGTCGTCTACGGGTTCGATCCGAGCGACGGCGGCTTTCAATGGCAGGAACAATACTCGTGGATACCCAGCCTGAACGCTTACTACGCGGTCGGGGTGGACGGCGTTTCGCTATTGTTTCTGCCGCTGACGGCTTTGCTGACCTTGATGGCGCTGTTGGCCGGCTGGAACGCGGCAACGCGCTTGCACCGCTTTCACTTGGCGCTGATGCTGATATTGGAAAGCGCCACCGTCGGCGTGTTCGTGGCATTGGACATGGCTTTGTTTTTTCTGTTTTGGGAGTTGACGCTGCCGCCGATTTTTTTCCTGGCCGGTTTATGGGGGATCGGTGCCGAACGGCGCCAGGCCGCGTTGAAGTACACCTTATATATGTTGTTCGGCGGCGTGCCGCTGTTGTTCGCGATCGCGACGCTGGCGTTGAACCACGTTCATTACACCGGCGGCGACATGCCGGGCGGCTTGGCCTTCAGTTTGCCGGTGTTGCTGAACACGCCGATGGACGCTGCATCGCAAGAACTGGTGTTTTTCCTGCTGATGCTCGGCTTCGCCGTCAAGGCGCCGCTAGTGCCGTTTCATACCTGGCTGCCGACGCTGGCGATGGAAGGGCCGGCTTTTCTCAGCGCGTTGTTGGTCGGTTTGAAGTTGGGTTTGTACGGTATCGTCCGCTTTGCCTTGCCGTTGGCGCCGCAAGCGGCACTGGAGCACCGCTGGCTATTGGCCATCGTCGGCGCGGTTACGCTGGTATACGCGGCCCTGATCGCAATGCAGCAAACCAATCTGCGCCGCTTACTGGCCTATGCCAGCATTAGCCACGTCGGTTTGGTATTGGTGGGTTTGGCCGCATTCAATTACCAGGGCCAGCAAGGCGCGTTGCTGCAGTTGCTGAATTTTACCGTGGCCGCCGGCAGCCTGATGCTGATGGCCGGTATGTTGCAACAGCGCATGGGCAGTTGCGAGCTGGTGCATTTGGGCGGATTGGCCAAACCGGCGCCGCGCTTGGCTTGCTTGTTCTTTTTGTTTGCGCTGGCTAACATGGGGGTACCGGGTACTAACGGTTTTCCAGCGGAATTGCTGGTTTTGGTCGGTACCTTGCAGGCGTATCCGGCCTTGGCGCTGGTGGCTTTGTTCGGCGCCGTGTTGAGTGCCGCTTATTTGCTCGGTTTTGCCAGGAAGGCCTTTTTCGGGCCGACCGGAACCGTGTCCGCCACTTGCCCCGATCTGACGACGCGCGAGCTGGTGCTGTTGTTGGTGCCGGCTGTGCTGGTGCTGATGGTGGGATTCAGCCCGCAAAGCGTGTTAGCCTGGCCGGAAAGCAGCCTGCAAATGCGGCAACGGGCCGTGGCCGAAGCGGAGGCGGTGCGTGCGGCTTCCGGGCCGATTTCGTCGCGGGCCGTGGTTTACCAACAGGGCTCGATTTAACTTAGGCCGAAAGCGCGAACCAGGCCGGAAAATTGATTGGCATATAGTTTCGAATCGATATAGTATTGACTTCAGCCCGGCCTGCTTTAGGTCGGCGTACCGAAAAACTCATTCTGTTATTGGGATTACCCCATTAAGGACGACAACTATGCATACTCCTGCGAAATTATTGTTAGAAAATAGAGCCTGGTCCGAAGAAATCAGTAGAAAGGACCCGGATTTTTTTGCCCAATTGGCCAAGGAACAAAAACCGGATTTTTTGTGGATCGGTTGTTCCGACAGCAGGGTGCCGGCGGATACCATCGTTAACGCCAGACCGGGCGAGATTTTCGTCCACCGCAACATCGCCAACCAGGTTATAGTCACCGACTTCAACTGCCTCAGCGTGGTGCAATACGCCGTCAACGTCTTGAAAGTCAAACACGTCATCGTCTGCGGCCATTACGGTTGCGGCGGGGTCAAGGCAGCGTTGCAGCAGCAAAAATCCGATCTGGTCATAGCCAACAAATGGCTGATGCATATCAAGGACGTGTACCGCCTGCACCAGGAAGAGCTGGAGTCGGTATCGCCGGAGCAGAAAGTGGACCGCCTGATCGAGTTGAACATCGTCGAACAGGTCTACCGCTTGGCGTATACCTCGATTATCCAGTCCGCCTGGCGCCACGGCCACAAACCCAGCTTGCACGGCTGGGTATACGGTTTGAACGACGGTTTGATCCAGGAATTGATCAAGCTCGACCATAACACCCAGATCAATCCGATTTACCGTTACGCGGATTAAACCGCGAGCTCCCTTAACTACCGATTGAAGCCAATGACATCGCAACTGAATTTGTACTTGAAGCATTTGCACCAGGATTTGCCGGCCGGCATCGTGGTTTTTCTGGTGGCGCTGCCGCTCTGCCTGGGCGTGGCGCTGGCGTCCGGCGCGCCGCTGTTTTCCGGGATCATTGCCGGCCTGATCGGCGGTTTGCTGGTGTCCTGGGCCAGCGGCTCGCAGCTCAGCGTGTCCGGTCCGGCCGCCGGTCTGACCGTGATCGTGTTCGAGGCGATAGAGACTTTGGGCGGTTTCGGCGGCTTTTTGTTGAGCGTCGTGCTGGCCGGCGGGTTGCAGATTGTGTTGGGCTTCTTGAAAGCCGGGGTCATCGGTGCGTTTTTTCCGGCGGCGGTGATCAAAGGCATGCTGGCGGCCATCGGTTTGATTTTGATCATCAAGCAGACGCCGCACGCCACCGGTTTCGACGCCAGCCCCGAAGGCGACGAGAGCTATATGCAGGAGACCGCCGAATCGAGTTTTTTCGAATTGTCGGAAGCATTGGAAGGCATTACGCCGGGCGTGACGCTGGTCAGCGTCGTGGCCTTGCTGATCCTGATCATTTGGGACAGCGCTTTCGTCAAACGCGTTAAAGCGTTTCGGCTGGTGCCGGGGCCGTTGCTGGCCGTGATTTGGGGCGTCGGCTTCAATGTCGCGGCGTTGCGCTATTTTCCGGAACTGGCGATCAGCGAGAAGCATTTGGTTTCGTTGCCGGAGTTGGGCAGCACCGCCAATTTCCTCAACCAGTTGCGGTTACCGGATTTCAGCTATTTCGATAATCCGAAAATTTATTCGATTGCTGTGACCATCGCCGTTATCGCCAGCCTGGAAACCCTGTTGAGCATCGAGGCGGTCGATAAGCTGGACCCGCATAAACGGGTGGCGCCGACCAACCGCGAGTTGAAGGCGCAGGGCTTGGGCAATGTCGTCAGCGGCCTGATCGGCGGCTTGCCGATCACCGCGGTAATCGTACGCAGTTCGGCCAATATCAACGCCGGCGGCCAAACCCGGGTGGCCAGCTTTTTCCACGGCGTGCTGTTGATGGTCAGCGTGCTGTTTTTCGCCAAGTACCTGAACATGATCCCGTTGGCCTGTCTGGCGGCGATATTGCTGCAAACCGGTTACAAATTAGCCAAGCCGGGCATGTTCGTCGAGTTTTACCGCAAGGGCTGGAACCAATTCCTGCCGTTCGTCATTACCGTTGGCGCGATTCTGTTGACCGATTTGCTGGTCGGTATCGCGATCGGTATGATCTGCGGCTTCTTCTTCGTGTTGCGCGCCAATTTCCACGCCGCGATTACGTTGACCCAACACGGCGAACACTATCTGTTGCGTTTGCATAAAGACGTATCGTTTTTGAACAAGGCCTTGCTGCGCAAGTATCTGCAAGAGGTACCGGATGATTGCGAGTTGCTGATAGACGGTTACAAGGCGCAATTCGTCGATTTGGATATTCTGGAGACCATCGGCGATTTCATGCTGTCAGCGCCGGACCGCGGCATTGCCGTGGAAATCCAAGGCATTCCGTTGGAAGACATTACGCCGTCCGCCGGCCATTGATTCCGCCGGCCCGCTCGCCAGCGCGGCGGGCGGCTGTTCGACCGGCCCTATCATCGCCGGCATTCCGTTCGGGCAAAGCAGGTCTAAGCCCGGGCGGCTGCCGGCGTCAATCCCGCTATCAACTCCCGTATCGCGCCGCTTTGGCGTTCGATGTCCCGCACTAGCTCGAATTGGGCCAGCGCCCGGCGCAGATTGTGGCCGGCGTCGTCGACTTTAAAATAACGGTCGCCCTGCAAATAATCGGTGAAGAAGCGCAAACCCAGTTCGAACGGGATCAGGCGAATTGCCGGATACAGGTAACGGTAATCCGCCGCCGTAAAAAATCCGCCCGCCTCGGCCAGATAATGCTCCAGAATCGTGCGGCAGCGCGACAGATCGAAACCGTTGGTTTCCGGAATGTGGCAACAGGAGCGCAGGCAATCGCCGATGTCGTAATGTACCAGGCCCGGTTTGACGGTATCCAAGTCGACCAAGCCGATAATCCGGTCGCTGTCAGGTTCGAACAGAAAGTTATTCAGTTTCGGGTCGCCGTGAATCACGCGTTCGGCCAATTCGCCGCGGTGTTTGGCCTGTTCCAGCTCGCCGATTTGTGCGGCGAAATCGGCGATAAAATCGCGGCAGCGTCGAATGTCGGGGCTGGCCGGCAAGATTGGCGTTTGCGCCAAAGCGGTTTGATATTGGCGGAAATATTCCGGCGCGATATGAAAGCCGGGCAGGGTGTCGTGCAGGGTCTCGGCGGCCATAGCGCTGCACAAGCTATGAAAATGGCCGAGTGCGGCGCCGACTTGGCCGGCTTGGGCCGGATTGGCGAGCCGCTCCCGGCTTTCGGAAGGCGCGATCCATTCCAGTGCCCGCCAGACCCGGCCGCTGGCGTCGTCGCGAATGTGCCAGCCGTCTGCGGCCGGCAGCAGCCGCGGGATACGCAGCCGCACCGCACTGGCTTGTTGCCGGCCGATATGTAGGCTCAATAGGTTTAAATTGGCGGCGATGCGTTCCGGATGCGGGAACACCCGTTCGTTGATGGCTTGTAAGACAAAGTTGCCGCCGTCCGTTTCGACCAGGAAGGTGTCGTTGATCAAGCCGTTGCCTAGCGGCCGGACCGCGCCGATGCGCCGGTCGCCGGCGAAGCGGCGGGCAATCGGTTCCAACCGGTTCAAGGGGTTAGCTGCCGGGCCAACGCCCGCAAGGCTTGGCCGCGGTGGCTGATCGCATTTTTGGTTTCCGGCGCCAGTTGCGCGGAGGAGCATTGGTATTGGTCCAGCCAGAAGATCGGATCGTAACCGAAGCCGTTTTCGCCGACCGCCGCACGCAGGATTTTGCCCTCCCAAACGCCTTGCGCGATCAGCGGCGTCGGGTCGGCGGCGTGGCGCAAATAGACCATCACGCAAACAAAGCGGGCGCTACGCAAGGCATCCGGCACCTCGCGCATTTCCACCAGCAGTTTTTCCAGATTGGCCCGGTCGTCGGCGCCAATGCCGGCATAGCGCGCGGAAATCAAGCCGGGCGCGCCGTCCAGTGCGTCGACCACGATGCCGGAATCGTCGGCAATCGCCGGTAGCCGGCAATGGGCGGCGGCGTTGCGGGCCTTGATGATCGCATTTTCGATAAAGGTGGAACCGGTTTCCTCCGGCTCGGCGACGTTGAATTGCGATTGCGGCAGAATCTTGTCGTTTTGCAGAATGGCCTGGATCTCCCGAATCTTGCCGGGATTGCCGCTGGCTAAAACAATCGAACTCATCCGTTTACAGCACAACCCGTAGCGGCGCCGGTTTTACGGCGTCGCGTAACGCGGCTTGTTGTTTTTCGATCAGTTGGTTGATGCCCAATTCGGCCAATTCCAGCATGACGTTGAGTTCGTCCTTTCTGAAGGCATGGCCCTCGGCGGTGCCCTGGACTTCGATGAAATGGCCGGCTTCGTTCATGACCACGTTCATATCGGTTTCGGCCTGGTGGTCTTCGGCATAGTCCAGATCCAACACCGGCACGCCATTGTAAATACCTACAGAGACCGACGCGACTTGGCCGTGCAGCGGGTTTTTCTTGATCTTGTGGGTTTTCAGCAGGTGGTCGATCGCAATCGACAGGGCGACGAAACCGCCGGTAATCGAGGCGGTGCGGGTGCCGCCGTCGGCTTGGATCACGTCGCAATCGATGGTGATGGTATTCTCGCCCAGCGCCTTCAAGTCGATGGCGGCACGCAAGGAGCGGCCGATCAAGCGTTGGATTTCCAGCGTTCTGCCGCCTTGTTTGCCGCGGCCGGCTTCACGGTCCATCCGGCTGTGGGTCGAGCGCGGCAGCATGCCGTATTCGGCGGTGACCCAGCCCTCGCCCTTGCCTTTCAAAAACCGGGGGACGCTGTTGTCGACGCTGGCGGTGCACAAGACCCGGGTGTCGCCGAATTCCACCAACACCGAGCCTTCGGCGTGTTTGGTGTAATGGCAGGTAAAACGAATTTCGCGTAATTGGTCCGGATTGCGTCCGCTTGGTCTCATAGGTGTCTCGGCAGTATCAAAAGTTGCGGCATTATACTGGCTTTGCCGGGCCGGTTTTTAACTATTGGGGACTTAGCGCCTGCTGCAATTCGGCCACGCTTTGCGGCCGGTTTTCCGGAAAAATCGCCATGGCCCAGTCGATGGCCTTTAACAGATATTCCGGAAACCGGCGTTTGTGGGCTTTGACGGCCGGCGGCAAGTTGTCCTGTTTGACCCGGTCCGGCGACGGTATCGGGATTTTGAAGTCGAGGCAGGCGCGCATGCTGGCGCCGACGGCGTAGATATCCGACCAGGGGCCGAGGTTGCCGTTGTTGTCGTATTGTTCGATCGGCGAATAACCGTTGGTCAGCACCTTGGCGCGGTTGCGTTGCGGGTCCAGCGTAATTTTGCGGATCGCGCCGAAGTCCAGCAACAGCGGATCGTTTTCGGCGCGGATCAGAATGTTGGCGGGCTTGATATCCAGATGCACCAAGCCTTTTTGGTGCACGGCCTCGATGCCGTTCAGCAGCAGAGGAAATACCGCCAGCAGGAACTCTTCGGTGATGGGCAGCATTTTGCGGTGCAGGATTTTGTCCAGCGTGACGCCGTAGTCGTAGGTCATGACCATATACACGGTATCGTTGGCCTGGAAGAAGTTGATTACATCGACGATGTTGTGGTGTTTCAGCATCGCCAGCACCTTGGCTTCCTCGAAAAACAGCGCCCGGCCACGCATGAACAAGGTCTTGGCCTCATCGCCGTTCGGCGCCACCAGGTTGTTCCAGGTGCGGTGCGCCAGCTTGCGCGGCAGGTATTCCTTGATCGCCACTTGGGTCTGGTCCGTCATTTGCCGGGCCAGATACACCGAACTGAAGCCGCCGTGCGCCAATTCCCGCTCGATCATGTACTGATCTATAATGGTTCCCGATTGCAGGTAGTTCCATTGTTTCGGGTAGGTTTCCGGATCGTAGTATTCGGCCATGGGCAAAGCTGCACGGGTAAAGCGTGAAGATTATAGGTGAAAAATGATTAGAAGCATGACCGCGTTCGCGGACGGCGAAATGAGTGCCGACAACCTGACTATCTTGTGCGAATTGCGTTCGGTTAACCACCGTTACAGCGATGTCAGCGTCAAGCTGCCCGAGCGTTTGCGCTTTGCCGAAGCCGATGTCCGCCGTTTGATCTCTGAAAAACTGAAACGCGGCAAGATCGAATGTTGCTTGAGTTACAAGAAGCAGGCCGGCGAAGCCAGCTTCAACGTCAACCGCGAAATCGTGCAGCGGCTGCTGGCGGCTACCGCGGCCATCGAAGCCGAAATGCACAATCCGCAAGCCTTTTCCGCGCTCGACGTGTTGGCTTTCCCCGGCGTGCAGCAAGAGCAGGAAACCGACAAGGAGGCCTTGCGCGACAAGATCGTCCAGCTTTTGGACGATACCTTGGACAAAATGCTGGAGACCCGTGCCCGCGAGGGGGCGCAACTGGCGCAATTGCTGGAAGACCGTTGCCAGAAGGTGATGCTGCTGGTCGAAGCCGCCCACAAACGCATGCCCGAGGTATTGAACAACTTGCGCAACAAACTGACGGCGCGGGTACTGGAAATGGTGGCCGAGCCCAATTTCGACCGGCTGGAGCAGGAGCTGGTGCTGCTGGCGCAAAAGTTAGACGTGGCGGAAGAGCTGGACCGGCTGGAAACCCATGTGTTGGAAGTGCTGCGCGCATTAAAACAACCCGAACCCACCGGCCGCCGCCTGGATTTTCTGATGCAGGAAATGAACCGGGAAGCCAACACGCTAGGCTCCAAATCCGCCGACCGGGAAATGACCCAGATCTCGATCGATTTGAAAGTATTGATCGAGCAGATGCGCGAGCAGATCCAGAACATCGAGTAACGCCAAGCGCTGGCTGGCCGGGTAATTTCGATTATTCCCGGCCCGAATGCTCCAGTTATCCGGCCGGGGATGCGGCCGCCACCGTGCGGATTAGCCCAACATCCCGGCAATCTCCCGAAAACACGCCAACCCTGCCTCCACGTTGTCGATAATCTCGGCAGCAATATCATCCGGTTCCGGCAGATTATCCAAATCGGCCAGTGACTTATCCTTCAGCCAAAAAATATCCAGACTGGTTTTATCCCGCGCCAGGATTTGCTCGTAACTGAACTTGCGCCAGCGGCCTTCCGGGTTGGTTTGCTCGTGCCAGGTTTCGGTGCGTTGATGACGATTTACCGGGTTATAGCAGTCGATAAAATCCTGCAAATCTTCGATGCGCAGTGGTTTCTTTTTCAGCGTGTGATGGATATTGGTGCGGTAATCGTAATACCAGACTTCCTTGGTCCACGGGTTCGGACTGGCCTCGCGGTTATCAAAAAACAGCACATTCGCTTTAACGCCATTGGCATAGAAAATACCGGTCGGTAGCCGCAGGATGGTGTGCAAATCGGTATTCTGCATCAGCTTTTGGCGGACTTTTTCCCCAGCACCGCCTTCAAACAACACATTATCCGGCACCACCACGGCGGCACGGCCGCTGATTTTCAGCATGCTGCGAATGTGCTGCACAAAATTCAACTGCTTGTTGGAGGTGGTCGCCCAAAAATCCTGGCGGTTGTAGGTTAAATCGTCTTTTTCCTGCTCGCCTTCCTCGTTGGTAAAAGTCATGCTGCTTTTCTTACCAAACGGCGGATTGGCCAGCACATAATCCACCGTTTCCGCCGGCGGCGATACCAAGGCATCGTTGGCGGACACGGCACTGTTGCCGTCGATCTCGCCAATGTTATGCAAAAACATGTTCATCAAGCACAGGCGGCGCGTGTTGGCGACGATCTCGTTACCGTAAAAAGTTTCGTGCTTCAAAAACGCCAACTGCTTTTTATCCAACGGATAATTGGTTTTCAAAAAATCATAGGCCGCCAAAAAGAATCCGCCGGTGCCGCAGGCTGGGTCGGCAATGCTCTTGCTCGGCTCAGGCCGCACACATTCCACCATCGTTTTGATCAAAGCCCTCGGCGTAAAGTATTGGCCCGCGCCGGACTTGGTATCCTCCGCGTTTTTTTCCAGCAGACCCTCGTAAATAGTGCCCTTGGTGTCCGCACCCAACAACACCCAATCGGTATCGTTGACCAGCTCGATTAGCCGCGACAACTTGGCGGGGTCTTGAATCTTGTTTTGCGCCTTGGTGAAAATTTGCCCCAGCATCCCCGGCTTGTTGCCCAGTTCGCGCAGCAACAGCACATAATGCCCTTCCAGCGCCGCGCCTTTTTTGGCTTTCAGGCTTTGCCAGTTGTAGTCGGCCGGAATGCCGACATTGCGGTTATGCGGCGGCCGGCTGTACTCGTCGGCCATTTTCAAAAAAATCAGATAGGTCAGCTGTTCCAGATAATCGCCATAGCCCACGCCATCATCGCGCAGGGTGGTGCAAAAACTCCAGACTTTGGAAACGATGGATTCGGCGTTCATTATCAGTTTTCTAACAGTTTATTCATAAGATTGACGCACAGATTGCAGTGTGTCGGATAAGGGCAAACGTTCGCCAGACGCAAGTTGCGCTAGCGAAGTGTTGATATCGTTTATGATTTCTAACCATGTAATGTTCTTCCCCGTCGCCCGCTCGTACAAGGTTTCCGGCGACACATCGAAGCCGCAATCCCAAACCACGGTAGACCACTCATCCAGGCTGAATTGTTGAAAGCGGCTTTTATCGCGTAAGGGTTCTGCTGCCGGGTATTTGAAAACTAAATCCTGCAAATCCACCTCACCGTTCGCGCCGTCGTTGAAGTGCAGGCGTAATCGGTAGTCACCCAGATACTCTGCTTGAGTTACGCTAATAATGATGTTCACCTCACACCAGGGGTTCGAGTTTATGAAAATCCTTGCTCTGCCACATCATCAGCAATTCAGCCCATTCTTCCACCAAGCCGCGAACCTTGCCGGGTAAATAACCCGCCAGAATATTGAGCGTTTGGATATCCATCACTGCTTTATAGTCGTTGTATTTGACATGAAAATGCGGCGGATTTTGATCGGCGAAATACATCAAAATCACGATACCGAGAAAGCGGCAGATTTCAGGCATGCTTGGTTTTCCTTGACTTGGGTTTGTCGGATGCGGCTTTCTCGGCGCGTATCCGTTCCAACAACACGCTGGCCGGTTCGTCGTTCGGGTCTTGCGGGACCAACTGGCCGGAGAAGGCTTTTTTCAGGATAGACTGGCGCAGGGCTTCGGCTTGTTGCAGGGCGGTGGTGATGGTTTGGTCGAGTTGGTCAATGATTGATAAATTTGTTTCGACTTCGGTAAGCACTTTCTGCTGCTCTTCGACACCACATAGAGCAACTATCAATGATTGAATTTCTCCTGAGTTTATATTGTTAACACCACTCGTTGATTTTGCTTTTGCCTCAATCTGCTTTCTTAACAGGCTGGTGAAAAACCCACTGATATTTCCCCTTACCCACGGTTTCCGTGATTTTTTCGTGTTGAAATCGGTCATGACATCGAGTTTCAACCGTTTTGCCCCTGTTTCAAGGGCTTTTTATTCGCCTGAAGCCGTCTGTGGACGGTTTTCAGGCGCACTTCGCCCTAGGTGGGCGCACTCCACGCCGGTTTCGGCGTGAACACCAATAGGTTGAGCAAGCGCGTCAGGTTGTAGGCGGCAAAGCAAAACAAGGCCTGACCTGCGACTTTGGCTAAGCCGATGTGGCGGGTTTTACGCAGGCCCCCGACGGTCTTGATCCAGCCGAAGGCTTCTTCGACGATTTTGCGGCGCTTGAGGCTTTGAGCGTACGCTTTGCCGCGCGCGGTGCGGCCATCGACGGCACTGCCGGTCTTTTTGCGAGCAACATGGGCTTTGATGTCTTGCGTCTTGAGTTTGTTGACGAACGCCGGTTGGTCATAGCCTTTGTCGGCACCGACGCTGCCGCCTTTGGGAACACGGCGTTTGATCATTGTTTGCGCGGCTTCGATTTCAGCGGTGCCGGTGGCTTGGGTGGTTTCGACATCGACAATCAGGCCGTTACGATTCTCGGATAGGGCATGGGTGATGTAACGCAGTTTGGCCTCGGTGTATTCGCCTTTCTTGTAAAGCCGCGCTTCGGGGTCTGTCGTGCTCTGATGCGTGGCATTGCTGCGCTTTTCGCCGCTGAAGTCGACCTCGGGATTGCGGCCGGCGGGTTTATCAGGACCGCTGCCGTCTTTCTTCACGAAGCTTTTGTGCGAGGCCCAGGCTTCGATCAGGCTGCCGTCGACACTGAAGTGTTCGTCGGACACCAGGTTTTGCCATTCGGCAATGGCCAAGACCCGCTCAAAAAACTCGCGACTCAGTGCTTCGGACAGCAGGCGCTCGCGGTTGGCGCTGAACACGCTGCGTTCCCAGACAGCATCGTCGATACCCAAACCGACAAACCAGCGAAACAGCAGGTTGTAGTCCAGCTGTTCCATCAACTGGCGTTCGCTACGAACGGTGTACAGCACTTGCAATAGCAAGGCGCGCAGCAGTTTTTCGGGCGCAATCGACGGGCGGCCAGTATGGGAGTAGCATTCGGCAAAGACCGCATCCATAGAGGCCAATACGCCATCGACGAGTAGCCGTAAACGACGCAACGGATGCTGTTTGGGAATACGGTCTTCCAGGCTAACGTAGCTGAACCAGCTATTTTGAATGGCATCGTGTCCGCGCATGGGGGGCTTCTCCAATTTAGATGCGCTATTTTACTTGTTTGCTGAGGCTATGCGCCTTGATGACTGCAGCTTTGGGAGTTTTTCACCAGCCTGTTAAAGAATGTGCCGCAAGCTGATTAACTAAATATGTGGAAGCAATTAAAACTTGATTTGGGCGTAGCTTAATCAAATATCCGGCATACAAATAGTTAATGTCTTGCTCAGAAACTAATGCGCATTTTCCCACTATCGAAATGCTACCGTTAGAGCGAATTAATAAAATATCTCCAACATCGAGTTTGTATGAAGCTCTTTCATCTGCGTCAAATTGTGCAAACTTAAGATCGGACGCATTAATTTTTCCAGAAACTACGTTTGGAATTCTAAGAACGCCTATTCCATCAACTTCGTAGTCACATTTTTTGGCAGTTCCGTAAGTAGGTTCGTCTATTAACGCGCCAAGTCTTGAATACACCCATCCCTCTGGCAATTCCGGCAACTCGGCCAATTCTTCAGCAGTAAGCGGCGGCAAGGTTTTGGGGGCTTTGGGTTTGGAAATCCCCCCTAGCCCCCCTTTTTCAAAGGGGGGGATTTTGGGGTGTTTCGAATCGGGCTTCCCCTTTTGTAAAAGGGGGATTGAGGGGGATTTGTCCTCCCAGTCTTTGAGTTGTTGCTGATAGCGTTGCTGGCGTTCGGTTTGGATGCGTTGCAGCAGGGTTTCGGCGCTTTCCAATTTACCCGCATTCTCCGCCCGCCATTGCTCGGTGAGCTTGCCGGAAAAGGCGTGTTTCAACAGCGCTTGCCGGTAGATTTTCAGCTGCTCGCGGGCGGTTTTAAAACTTTCGATGCCTTTATCCAGCTCGGAAAACAAGGCTTCGATTTTGGCGACGATGCGGTGTTGTTCTGAGAGTGGTGGCAACTCAAAGTCTAAATCAGTTAGCTGTTTTTTCGTTATTCCGGAAATTGTTGTTCCGCGACCGTCAAACTTTAGATATTGAAGTTTATAACTCAAAAGATAGAGAGTGTATTCTGGACAAATTATTTTTGGGCTTTGTATAAGTCCCTGCAAATCTTGGCTAAAGCATATCGATGTTTCGGATATTGCTATCTTGCCTAAACCAACACGAGTAACAACTAAAAGGGTTTTCGGAGGAACCTTATTTGTCGTACTTTCTTTAATACCTTTTTCAGATACATATTTCCTGATTTTTATTTGACGTACACTCTCAATGTCAGCGCTTGTAACCCAAGGAATATTTCCATCCCAGTAATCTGGAACTTCAGTTGATGGAGTTCCACCTCCAACAACTTGATAGACGTTACCTAACGTGGTTGTCTCCCAGGTCTGCGGTATTTTTTTTGCTAGAGTATTCAAGCCGCTAATACCTCATTCAATTCCTCCAACAACGTATCCTCCTCGGCGCCAAATAACGTATATATCTTGCTCAAGCCACTTTCTCTTCATAACGCAACAATTGCCGCTCGGCTAACTTGCGATGAATATTGGCCGGACTCAGTTCTAAACCATTTGGCCAGCATAAAGCGCCCAACTCCAAATAACAGCGTTTGAAATAGTCATCATTATTCAAAGGTTGCACCAGTTCAGTGTGCTGGGCAATGAGCGGTTGCAAATCATAATCACCATGGCTGGCATCGGAAAAATACAAGCGCAAGCGTTTGCCCTCGAGAGGTTCTATACGGATGATTTTAATCATTATCGGCTCCCGGAATTCGCAGCAAGGGTTTGAGTTCGATCGCATATTGCCAATCGATTAACAATTCACTTTGGTGTTCGATAGCCCATTCGCGAACTAATTTAAGTGCTTTATTGGGTAACGAACCGGCCAATACCTCGCCGGTTTCGATGGCAATTAAGGCTTCATGACCTTGATATTCGACATGAAAATGCGGTGGGTTATGGTCGTCATGGTACATACGGATGTAGATACCAAAAAAATAGGAAATGATCGGCATTATAAACCCCGCTTCAATCGGTCATATTGCAAACTCATGCCGCCAACGCCTCATTCAATTCCTCCAACACCGTATCCATCTCGGCGCCAAACAATTGATACATCTTGCTCAAGCCGCCCTGGCCGTCGAACGGGGCCAGTTCCAGGTCGTCGCGGTCGATGTGGTAGGAGTTGGCGATGCTGTCGCGGATCATTTGCAGCCAAGCCATTTGTTCTTCGCTGAATTTGTCGGGGTTGCCGGCGTGGTGTTGCATGACCCAGGTTTGGAAGTTGCGGCGCACGGTGTCGGCGAAATGGGTCAATTGTTGATCCATGCCACAGACGCGGCGGATTAAGCCCACCAAGGCGGTGAGTTCGCTAATCGGTTGCTGGCCCTGGTAGTTATCCAGTTGGCTGTAGGCTTGCCAGACATGCAGCGGCGCCAGCTTGGGTTTGTCGGTTTTGAGTTGATCGAGGATTTGGTGCAGCATGGCGTTGGTGATGTTACGGCGGCGTTGGGGTTGGTCGTAAAAAATGCTGAGGGCTTCGATTTGGTCTTTGTGGCTGGCCAGATAGTCGGCAAATTCCTGAGTCAGATGTTCGGCGGCGGTTTGCGCATCGGTAGCCCAGCCGGAAAACCTCAATGTATCCAGATTGAGATGGTCGATGGTTTGTTCCTTGTCGCGACGGATGCTGTCGATCAAGTTGACCAGCTCGCCGGTAAAAACCTTGGCCGCCTGTTTGACCAATTCGGCCTGGGCTTGCTGACATTGCTGGTCGCTGGGTTCGGCATCGCTGGGCAGGCCGGCTTGTTCGCAGGCTTTTTGGGCGATGCTGTCGGGATCGATGGCGTTGAACAGATTATTGATGATCTGGCTCAAGGGTATGCCGCCGGCCAGATTTTTAATTTTGGCTTGATCGGCAGGGCTGAGCTGTTGATTTAAGCGCGCCAAGCGGGCAGCCAGGGAACTGACGGCGTCGCTATCGTGGGCGCCCATCATTACGCCCATGGCCAAGTCTTTTAATGCCACGGTGGGTTTGGTAATCAAGGGCTGGCTGGCGGTTTTTAGGGATTTGGTCACGCCGACCGCATCGACAATCACATAATGGGTTTTGGCGGTGAGCGCGGACGGGGTGACTTTTTTCAGGCCGTCCATATCCAGGGTGCGGGTGCCACGGCCTTTCATTTGCTCGAAGTAGTTGCGGCTACGCACGTCGCGCATGAACAGCAGGCATTCCAACGGTTTGACGTCGGTGCCGGTGGCGATCATATCCACGGTAACGGCGATGCGTGGATGGTAGGCGTTGCGAAAATCGGCCAGGGTGGATTTGGGGTCTTCATCGGCTTTATAGGTGACCTTTTTACAAAAGGCATTACCTTCCGCAAATTCTTCGCGCACGGTCTGGATGATGTCGTCGGCGTGGCTGTCGGTTTTGGCAAAGATCAGGGTTTTGGGGACTTCCTGCCGACCGGGGAACATCGTCTGCCAATTTTGTTGATAGGCACGAATCACGGTGCGAATCTGATCGGGGTTGACGACGCTGTTGTCCAGTTCCTTATTGGTGTAGGTTTCGTCCTGGTCTTGCTGCTCCCAGCGTTTTTTGCGGGTGAGTTTTTCGCGTTTTTGAATTTGCAGTTTGGCCGGGATTTTGCCGCCGGACTGGCTAATGTGGGTTTCGATCAGGTAAATTTCATTACCGACATTGACGCCATCCGCTACGGCTTTTTCGTGGGTGTATTCGCTGACCACGTTTTTCTTGAAGAAGCCGTAGGTGCGATTATCCGGCGTGGCGGTGAGGCCGATTAAAAAGCTGTCGAAATAATCCAGCACTTGTTGCCACAGGTTGTAGATCGAGCGGTGGCATTCGTCGATGAAGATAAAATCAAAAAACTCCAGCGGAACTTTATCGTTATATACCACCGGCATCGGCTGCTTGGGTTTGGTGAGTTGTTCCGCCGGGTTAATGTCTTCCAGGCTGCTGTCGAGCTCTTCGCCTTTGAGGATGGAATACAGGCGCTGGATGGTGCTGATGCAGACCTGACTATCCTTGGCGACATACGACGATTGCAGACGCTGCACGCTGTAAAGCTCGGTGAATTTGCGGTTATCGTCGTTGGGCGTGTAGCTCATCATTTCCTGCTCGGCCTGTTCGCCCAAGTTGCGGGTATCGACCAGAAACAGAATGCGTTTGGCTTCGCCAAATTTCAGCAGCCGATACATGCTGGTAATGGCGGTATAGGTCTTGCCGGAACCGGTGGCCATTTGGATCAGCGCGCGGGGCCGATTGTGTTTGAACGAGTCTTCCAGGTTGTTGATGGCAATTTCCTGGCATTCGCGCAAGCCTTGCGGATTAAGATGCGGCAGGCTTTGCAATCGATGACGCAATGATCTGCCTTGCTCTAACCATTCCTTTAGCGTTTCCGGCCGGTGAAAGCTGAACACTTCGCGAGAGCGCGGCTTAGGATCGCGGGCATCGGTAAAGCGGGTAATGGCGCCGGTGCTTTCGTACAGAAATGGCAGCGGTCCTTGGCTATTGACCCATTTCAGTTTGGCGGCGGCGTATTCGGCGGTTTGCTCTTCGACCGTGGTGAGCTTGTGGCCTAGGCTTTCTGCTTTGGCCTCGATGACGCCAACCGGTTTGCTGTCGACGAATAGGATGTAATCGGCGGGGCCGGTGTCGGTTTGGTATTCCCTGACTGCTTGGCCTAAGCCAGCATGCAAGTTGATCTGGTTTTTGTTCTGTACCGCCCAGCCCGCTTGCTGCAAGAGCTTGTCAATATGATCGCGGGCGATTTGTTCCGGGTTTTGGTTGCTGGGCATGGCAGTCCGTTACGCGCAGTGCTCGGTTTGTGGAGTAATAAATTCGGCCGTTAGTTTTTGCCAGTATAAATGAAACGGGCTACGGATTAGAACGGCAGCCGGCCGGATACCAAGACGCGCTTTGGCTGGCCGTGCCTGGTCTGCAACAGGAATTGAAAATCGGCAGGGTTGCGAATCGGCCGCGTATGCACGAATTTACATTAATATTAATTCGTAAGTGATTGACATGCTTAATTCCTGAATAATCAATACCTTAAGCGGACTTTAATCCAGTTGCTTTTTGCCGGTTTTATGTGAATACTCGCCATCCCTAGTCCATTTTTGCTGTCAATTTCGGGGGTGGTTATGAAGATGGTTATTGTCATATTGTCCGGTTTGGTCATCGGAGCTTTGGTGGTTATTGCTGCTTTGCAATTAATTCGCGTAGTTGGCAAGGAATTTGTGGATTTGATGTCGGAAGCCTGGAACAGCGCGGAAACTCATTGACCGGCGGATTGCCGGCCGTTTTCGAGCGGAGCGAGCGGCAATCGGTTGCGGTTGACGAATCAGCCGAAATTGGTCAATCTGTTGGTTTGCGGGCAACGGTTTCAATTTTCGGGGATGGTTAAATGAGTTCGGTAAACAAATTTTGGGGAGTGTTGTTGCTCGGTCTGGTGTCCGGCGCGGTTCAGGCCAGAGCGGTTGACTACTGTAAGGCAATACGAACTTTCGACGACAAAGATGCTAGTGCGGCTCCGGCGATCAAATACGAAGACTGTTCCGGCGTCGCCTTTATCGATTACGCCAAATATTACGTCGAAGCCCGTTGCTGGGCCGGCGCGTACGATCTAGTCCCCGGCAAATGCGATTCGGTAAAGACCGAAGCTGTTGCGGAGCCCGAGCCGGCGGAAGCGACTCCGGCAGAACCGGCTGAGGCCGAATAAGAACGAAACATAAATTAGGTTCCCAAAACCAGATATCCAAAGCCGCTTTAATCAGCGGCTTTTTTGTGCCTGTCGATAAATGGCGATGGCCCGATGCGGAAAAAAATATTCAATACCGGGTAACGTACGAGGCACTCTCGGTAAAAATTTGCAAAATCGCGGAAATCACGGAATTTTGTGGCTACCGGGCTGTCGTATCGGCGTTCGGAACCATTCGGTTCAGTTTAAAGGGCTATTGGATATCGCTGGAGGTTGGAGATGGTTGCTATGCGCTATAACATCAAAAAATTCGGTAAAGTCATTTCGCACATCAGCCCGGACAAAATGAGCCCGGGATTGGCGAAGGAATTGAAATCGCGGGGTTACCGAATCAGCAGTGCTTACCTCGATCAACACCAAGTAGCTGTCGCAGGCGGCTAACGGTAAGCGCAATCGAGCAGAACGGAGAAGCCGGCTTGTCGCCGGCTTTTTTGTGGCCGCATCTCTTTGACGAGCTTTCGTCTGTTATTTTCAACCAGTTCCTATCGGTTGATTTCAACCGGCCGTTAACCGAAATTTCCCGCCAAACCGACGGGTACGGCAAGTTGCGCGCAATTCGGTAGCGTTTCGCTACTTATTTGCTAGAATCGCCCACCTTTGCGCGCGCTGCGAGACGGTTTTGGGCGGCGCACTGTTTGTGGCCTAAACGTTGCTATGTAGCATTGACTAAATTTAATCGAAAGACGCCGATTGCCAATGAAAGTTTCCCGTACCCGTTTTATGGCTATCGCCGGCTTGAGTTTACTTACGGCCGGTTCGGCTTATTCGCAACAAGCGCAAGTGTCGGTCGACGAGGTCGTTGCTCTGTTTTACCAGCGCAACCTGGATTTGATTGCCGCGCAATACAACATCGACCAAGCGCGCGCCGAACAAGTGGTGGCCGGGGCGATTCCCAATCCGGTGTTCGGTTTTCAAGTCTCCGAAATCAGTAACAATCCCAACATGGGATCCAATGCTATCGGTTGCAACCATAGCCCCAGCGTATCGTGCGGGCCGGCCGAATATTTTTCTTTCAGCCAATTAATCGAAGTGGCCGGTAAGCGCGGTTTGCGGATGCAGAGCAGCGGCTTTGCCACGCAGGCAGCCGAGAGCGATTTGCGCGATGCCGTGCGCATCTTCAGCAACATGGTGCGCGATGCTTATTTCGATTTGTTGCTGGCGCAAAAGAACCGCTGGTTAGCCGAAGAGATTGCCGGCCATTACCGCGAAATAGGCGAAGCCAACGCGTTGCGCCTGAAAAGCGGCGACATTGCCGAGGCCGATTATTTGCGGGTGAAAATGGAGGGGTTACGTGCCCAATCCGATCTGGACAGCGCCCAAGCCGCAGTCGAGCAGGCCCAGGCGGCACTGGCGGTGTTGCTGCGCTGGCCGGAGCAGAGTTTGCGCATCGAAGCGCAGGACGCCTGGCCGGCGTTGGCCGACATAGGCCAAACCGGCGATAAGAACGAATTGATCGATCGGGCCTTGCACCAACGTCCCGATCTGCAAGCCGACAAACAGCGCGCCGAACAGGCGAAAAAGGAATTGGAGCTGGCGCGGCGCTTGAAATACCCGGATGTCACGGTCAACGCCGGCTACGCCCGCGATCCGAGTAACAATTCCTTGAATTCCGCTTTTGTCGGTTTCAGCGTGCCGCTGCCGTTGTTTTACCAATACCAGGGCGAGGCGGACAAGGCGACAGTCAATCTGAACCAATCGCAACTGGCGGTCGAACAAACCGAGCTCGGCATTCGCAACGACATCGTCAGCGCGCTGGCAGCGTGGAACAGCGCCGATAAAATCGTGCAACGTTTCGACGGCGGCTTGCTGGACGATGCCCGTAGCGTACGCGACAGCGCGGAACTGGCTTTTAGAAAAGGCGCGACCGGCGTGCTGGAGTTTATCGAAGCGCAACGCAGCTATAAGAGCGTGATGCGCGATTACTATGCGGCCATGATCAATCGCACCAATGCCTACTACGATTTGGGCAAAGCGTTAGGCATCGAACCAAGCGCAGACCATCCTGCCGCAACCGCCGGTCCGAAATAAAAGGCCGGTTCTTTCCCATGTACAAAACCCCTTCCATGAATAAGCAAGCGATGTTCCGATTACACCGTTGCTGCGCCCGGTTCGGGTTGCTGGCATTGTTAGTGTTGAATGCCTGTTCCGAATCCGCCGATAAACGCCAGCCGCAACCTGTGGTTCAGGCGGTTCCCGGAGAAGTTTACTTAACCCCCGATTCGCCGAAGAAAGCCTATGTCAAAACCAGTAGGCTGAGCCTGACCCGGCCGCCGTTGCTGGAGCCGCTGGCCGGTAAAATCGCCTATAACGAAAGTGCGACGTCCCGAATCAGTTCTCCGGTAAGCGGCCGAGTGCTGGACCATCCTTTGCCGCTGGGGAGTAAAGTCGAGGCCGGAACCGTGTTGTTGGAATTGCATAGCCCGGAGGTGGCGGATGCCCAGGCCGATTATGCCAAGGCGCAAGCGCAAGTGACCTTGGCCGAGCATGCGTTCCGGCGCCAGCAAGAGTTGTATCAAGGCAAGGTCGTCTCGCGTAAGGATTTGGAACAGGCCGAGGACGATTTGAGCCAAGCCCGCAGCGAAGTGCAACGGGCGCAAAACCGCTTGAAAAATCTGCAATTGGCCTTGGCCCAAAACAATGCCCGCTTCGCCTTGCGTTCGCCGATAAACGGCGTGGTGGTGGAGCGTAACGTCAATCCGGGGCAACAGGTCGGTCCGGATTTGGACAAGCCTTTGTTCGTCGTTTCCGATATGCAACGGCTGACGGTGGTGATGGACGTGTTCGAAGTCAATCTGGCCAAAATCAAGCCCGGCCAACAATTGAATATTTCAGTGCCGGCTTACCCGGGCGAAACCTTTCCGGCGACGATAGAGTACGTCGGCCAGGTCTTGAGCGAAACCACCCGTAGCGTGCAAGTGCGTTGCGCCTTGCCTAATCCGGACGGCCGCTTGCTGCCGGGCATGTACGCCTCCATCAACGTCGAAAGTCCGCCGGATGCCCTGGCCATTGTGGTGCCGTTGACCGCGGTATTCACCGAAGACGAATCCGACTACGTGTTTGTCGCCGTCGACGAAAACCACTATAAGCAGCGGCCGGTAAAAATGGGCTTGCGGCTGAAGGATAGGGCGGTGGTGACCGAGGGTTTGCAGCCCGGCGAGCAATTGGTTACCGAGGGGGCGTTGGTGTTGCGCGCCGAAGAAGATGTCAACGATGCCAACCCATAGTCCAGGACGCTAAAATGATTGCCCGCGTTATCGCTTTTTGTTTGCAACAGCGCCTGATGGTGATCGGCGCTACCTTGGCTATCGCCGTTTCCGGCATCGTGGCCTTCGAGAATCTGCCGGTGCAGGCGTTTCCGGACGTGCAGAACGTGTTCGTGCAGGTGGTGACGCAATTCCCCGGCCAGGCGCCGGAGGAAGTGGAAAAAGTCATTTCGTTGCCGATCGAACGGGAAATGAACGGCCTACCGCATTTGTTGAATATGCGCTCGGTGTCGATTTTCGGCCTGTCGGTGGTGACGCTGATCTTCGACGATGGTGCCGAAGACTATTTCTCCCGCCAGCAAGTCCTGGAGCGTTTGCGCGGCGCCGACCTGCCCAGCGACGTCAAGCCGCAAATCGGGCCGTTGTCGACCGGTGTCGGCGAGATTTACCGTTATGTGATCGACGCCAAACACCTGCCGTTGACCGAGCAGCGGGCCTTGCAGGATTGGGTGATCGAGCCGCGGCTGCGTAGCGTACAGGGTGTGGCCGACGTGGTGTCTTACGGCGGCGGCGTCAAGGAATACAAAGTCGTGGTTCGGCCGGACAGTCTGAAAAATTACCGGTTGAATCTGAATCAGGTCTACGCCGCGATCGCCGCCAACAATACCAATACCGGCGGCGGCTATATCGAGGACGGCGACGAGGCCTTGGTGGTCCGGGGCGTCGGTTTGCTGAAATCGGCCGACGAGATCGGCGAAATCGTCGTGACCAGTAACGACGGCGTACCGATCCGGGTGAAAGATGTTGCCGATATTAGCATCGGCCCGCAACCGCGCACCGGTATCGTGTCGTTGAACCAGCGCGACGATATCGTCGAAGGCATCGTGTTGCTGATCAAAGGCCGCGACGCGGTCGGCGTGCTGGCCGGCGTCAAGCAGAAAATCGAGGAATTGAATGCGTTCGGCTTGCCGCCGGGCGTGAAAATCACGCCGATTTACGATCGCACCGAACTGGTCGGCCACACCGTGCACACCGTCGAACACAACATGATCGAAGGTGCGGTATTGATCTTGATCATTCTGCTGGTGTTTCTGCAACGTTTCGTGGCCGCGTTTCTGGTCACGCTGATTATTCCGCTGTCGTTGCTATTCGCTTTTATTCTGGTCGATTTAGGCGGTATCTCCGCCAACCTGATTTCGTTGGGGGCGATCGATTTCGGCATCATCGTCGACAGTGCCGTGGTCTTGGTGGAAGCGGTCATGGTGCAAGTGACGCTGGATATGCAGCGTAACTCGGACATCCGCCATTTGCGGCAATCGTTGTTGAATACCGCAACCGAAATGGGGCGGCCGATTTTGTTCTCCAAGATCATCATCATCATTGCCTTCCTGCCGATTTTTACTTTTCAGCGGGTCGAGGCCAAAATCTTCTCGCCGATGGCGTATACGCTGAGCTTTGCGTTGGTGGCTTCGATGCTGTTCAGCCTGACTTTTATTCCGTCGATGCTGACTTATTTGTTGGGGCCGAAGCTGGCCGAGCGCCACAATCCGTTGGTGCATGCCATGGAACGCCATTACCGCAACATTCTGGAATGGGTGTTGAAACATGCCCGCTTGGTTTTCTTTGCCGCGGTCGGCGCCTTGGCCTTGAGTTTCCTGTCGGTGCGTTTGATCGGCACCGAATTCATGCCGAAGCTGGACGAGGGCAACATCTGGCTGACCATCACGCTGCCGACGCCGGTGTCGCTCACCACCGCGAAGGATATCGAGCGCAAGGTCCGCGAGCGGCTGGAAACTTTCGGCGAGGCCAGGACTATCCTGACCCAATTGGGCCGGCCGGAAGACGGTACCGATCCCAAAGGTTTTAACAATCTGGAGGTGTTGATAGACCTCAACCCCAAGGAAACCTGGCGTTATCCGAAAAAAGACGAATTGGTGCAGGCCATGGATCAATCGTTGTCGATTTTTCCGGGTATTCAGACCAATTTTTCGCAGGTGATTCAGGACAACGTCGAAGAAGCCATTTCCGGGGTTAAGGGCGAGATTGCGATCAAGGTGTTCGGTAGCGATCTGCAAACCTTGCAGGACAAGGCCGATCAGATTACCCATATCCTGGCCGGCATCCGCGGCGCCAGCGACGTTGCCGCCGAACAGCAGGCCGGCTTGGCGCAAGTCATCGTCGACATCGACCGGGCCAAAATCTCCCGTTACGGTATCAATGTCGCCGATGTCGAGCAGGTGTTGGAAATCGGCATGGGCGGTAAGGCGGCGTCGCATTTTCTGGAAGGCGAACGCCGCTTCGATATTTCGCTGCGCTATGCGGAAAGCGCCCGCGATTCGGTCTCGGGCCTGGAAAGTCTGACGGTGCAAACTCCGCTGGGCCAATTGATACCGCTATCCGAGTTGGCGACGATCAAGGTCAATCAAGGCGCTTCCAGAATCAGCCGCGAAGACAACATGCGCCGGATTGCGATCAAATGCAATCTGATCGACCGCGACCAGGGCAGTTTCGTCGCCGAAGCCCAGGAAAAGGTGGCGGCGCAGGTGGCGTTGCCGCCCGGTTACCGCATCGTCTGGAGCGGCCAATTCGAGAACCAGCAACGGGCGATGAAGCGGCTGGCGATCATCGTGCCGATCAGTCTGGGCTTGATTTTCGTCTTGTTGTTCTGGACCTTTATGTCGGTTAAAAACGCATTGCTGATCGTGATGAACGTGCCGTTTGCGTTGATCGGCGGTTTATTGATCCTGCTGGCGACCGGTATCAATCTCAGCGTTTCCGCCGCGGTGGGTTTTATCGCCTTGTTCGGTATTGCGGTACAGAATGGCGTTATTCTGGTGTCGCAATTGAACAAACTGCGGCGCGAGGGCCAATCGTTGCACAACGCAATCGTCAACGGTTCGGTCAGTCGGTTGCGGCCGGTGGTGATGACTGCATTGATGGCGATGCTGGGCCTGTTCCCGGCGGCATTGTCCACTAGCGTCGGTTCCGAGACCGCCAAGCCGTTTGCCGTGGTCATTATCGGCGGCCTGATTAGCGCGACCCTACTGACCTTGACCCTGCTGCCGGCGTTATACCGTTACTTTGCCGAAGCCGACGAGCTTTAAAGGATGGCCATGAAAGAAATCCGTGCCTATATTCAGCCGCATAAACTTAACCAACTGACGCTGGCCTTGATGGAAATTCCCGATTTTCCGGGGATGTCGGTGATGGATTGCGAGGGTTTCGGTCGCGAACGCACCGAACACATTCAGGATTACAAGCCGTTTCTGGCCAAAAAACGGATCGAGATCTTTGCACCGGAGCATCTGGTGGAGACGATTTTTCAGACCGTCATGAAGGTTGCGCGTAGCGGCCACCACGGCGACGGCAAGGTCTACATCGTCGAAGCGGTGGCGGGCGGGCGGATCAGCACCGGCGAACGCGATGCTGATTTAGGCTAAGCCGGTAAGCTGAAAATTCCGGGTTACCGGCCCAGCAGCTTCAATTCCGCCTCGCGGTATTTCTCGGCGCATTTGCTGCTGACCTCTTCCGGCAATTTCGGGCCGGGAGCGGTTTTATTCCAATCCAACGTTTCCAGGTAATCGCGCAAATATTGCTTGTCGAAGCTGGGCGGGCTGATGCCGACTTGGTATTGTTCGACCGGCCAGAAGCGCGACGAGTCCGGCGTCAGCGCTTCGTCGATCAGGTACAGGGTGCCGGCCGCGTCCAGGCCGAATTCGAACTTGGTGTCGGCGATGATGATGCCGCGCTGGCGGGCGTATTCGGCCGCCGTGGTGTAAAGCCGCAGGCTGGCGTCGCGAACTTTGCCGGCTAATTCCTCTCCGATTAATTTGACGGTGTCGGCAAAGCTGATGTTCTCGTCGTGCACGCCGACTTCGGCTTTGCTGGACGGCGTGTAAATCGGTTGCGGCAGTTGTTGCGCCTGTTGCAGGCCGGCCGGCAGTTCGATGCCGCATACGGCGCCGCAACGCTGGTAGTCCTTCCAGCCGGAACCGATCAGGTAGCCGCGGACGATGGCTTCCACCGGCAGCGGTTTCAGGCGCTTGACGATAATGGCGCGGCCTTCCACCTGTGCTCTGAGCTCCGGATCGGGAATCACGTCGGCCAAGGTCAAATCGTCGCTCAAGTGGTTGGGGATGATGTCGCGCATTTTCTCGAACCAGAAGTTGGAGACGCTGGTCAATACCCTGCCTTTGCCCGGAATCGGATCGGGCATGATCACGTCGAATGCCGACATCCGGTCGGTCGTGACGATCAGCAAATGGCTGTCGTCGATTTCGTACATGTCGCGGACTTTGCCGCGGCCGAGCAGTTTCAGATGCGGCAGGGAGGATTCGTAAAGGGCGGCGGGGGCATTCATATCGAGGGCGGATAGTCAGTGAAAATTGCTCGAAATTTTATCATTAATCGGAAGAGGGATAGGTAACGCATGAGTTGGTTGGGTAAATTGGTTGGAGGCGCTTTCGGCTTCTTGATGGGGGGGCCGTTGGGCGCCATTTTCGGCGCGGCGGTCGGCCACCAGTTCGATGCCGGGATGCAAGAGACGGCGGACCAGACTTTGCATCCGGGCGAGCAGCATCGGGTACAAACCGCGTTCTTTACCGCGACGTTTGCCGTGATGGGCCATGTGGCCAAGGTCGACGGCCGGGTGTCGAGCGAGGAAATCGGCTTGGCCAACCGGGTCATGGAGAATATGGAACTGACGCCGGAACTGCGCGAAGCTGCGATCCATCTGTTTCGCCAGGGTAAGCAAGCCGGCTTTCCGTTGGCCGGCGTACTGAAGCAATTCCGCAACGAGTGTCATCGGCGTACGCATTTGTTGCGGATGTTCGTCGAAATCCAGTTGCAGGCGGCGTTCGCCGACGGCGTGTTCGATGCCAGCGAAGAAGCGTTGCTGAAAGATATTTGCCGGCAACTCGGCTTGTCGGAATTCGAATACCGGGTGATCAAGGGCCAAGTCGCCGCCCAACAGCGCTTTCGCCAGCAGAGCAGCCGCGAATATGCCTCAGAACCCGCGGCACCGCGCGTGGAGGATGCTTATGCCGTGCTGGGCATCTCGGCGCAGGCCAGCGAGGCGGAAGTCAAAAAAGCTTATCGCCGGCTGATGAGCCAGCATCATCCGGATAAGTTGGTAGCGAAAGGTTTGCCGGAAGAAATGATGGCCTTAGCCAAACAGAAAACCCAACAGATCAGAAAAGCTTACGAAACTATCAAGGAGCGCCGGGGCTTTTAAAAAAATGCCCGCCTCACCTGTGGCAGGTGGGCGGGCCAAGCTAAACAGAGCTACTGCTTGATCGCGTGAGGGGGGTACAACAAACAGGTTAAGCGCGGAACGAGCCGGTAAAATCCAGATTGCTGGAAATGGTGGCCGCTCCGAACAGCATGGTGGAGATAATGAACTCACCCGACATGAAGCCAAACACGCCGGTGGTAAAAAACAGACCAGTGAGTATGTCTCGATAAAGATTGTTAGATTTGCTCATGTTTCCTCCCAGACTGGTGACAGTCAATTCAATGAAGACGGTTCTACTATATGAGCTAGCGCTTTTATTTACAATATCGACGATTGTGTACACCTTGTTTCCATATGGGAAACAATTCTGTAATAAAGTCGTCACATTCGGCTGTTATGAGTCGGTTTTATGCCAGAAAGGCGTCGAGGGACGGGAGATTGTGCTTGGGCAGTTTCACCGTCAGCCGCACGTTGTCGCTGAATTCCTGCGCCAGGATGCTGCCGTCCAATTTCTTTAACTGGTATTCCAGCGGCTGCAAGCGGCTGTAGTCCAAGGTCAGGTCGACTTCGGCAAATTCGACGTAATCGACAATGTCCGCCGCTTCGATCACCGCTTTGGCGACGTTGCCGTAAGCCCGGGTCAGGCCGCCGGCGCCGAGCTTGATGCCTCCGAAATAACGTACCACCGCAACGACCAAATTAATCAGTTGCTTTCCTTCCAGATGCTGAAAAATCGGCTTGCCGGCGGTGCCGCTGGGTTCGCCGGCATCGTAAAACCGGCAGACCAGGCCGTCGGCCGACTGGATGCGGTAAGCGTAAACGATGTGGCTGGCATCCGGATAACGCCGGTGCAGATCGGTTAACACTGCCAGCGCCTCGGCTTCCGCGCGGCACGGGCTGATGACGCCGATGAAGCGGGATTTCTTGACGATCTCTTCGATCTGGCAGGCCGCGGCGACGATTTTCACGTTACAACAGTCCGTTGATAGCCGGATGCTGCTTCAACAAGTATTCGCGGAAGGCTTCGATTTGGACTTCGTCGTGGCGGCCGTCGCGCGGGATATCGACGGTAATATCGCTGACGATACGCATCGGCGGCGGCGACAAAAATATCAGACGGTCGGCCAACGCGATTGCCTCGCGCAAATCGTGGCTGACGAACAACACGGTATGCGGCCGCTGTTGCCACAGCGCATACAACAGCGTGCGCACCTGGCGGGCGCTGGGGGCGTCCAGCGATACGAAGGGTTCGTCCATCAGCAGGATGTCGGGATTCACGGCAAAGGCGCGGATGATTGCCACCCGGCGCTGCATGCCCAGCGACAGCCGCTCGGGGTAACTGTGCTGTACCGCGTCGAGCTGCATGCCGGCCAGCAACTCGTCGATCAGCGCGGCCGGCGGCGGACCGTCGAATACCAATTCGATGTTTTGGCGAACGGTGCGCCATGGCAGCAGCCGCGGACTTTGGAACACGTAGCCGATTTTAGCGGCGGCGGCTTGCCCGCCGATGCGGATTTTGCCCTGATAATGGCGGTCCAGGCCGGCCACCATATTCAACAGCGTGGTTTTTCCGCAGCCCGACGGGCCGAGCAGGCAGACGAATTCGTTGGGTTCGACTTTGAAATTCAGATCGGCGATTGTGCTGCGTTGCGCGCCGCCATGGCCGTCGCGGTAAGTCTTATCTTGTATGCTGATGCCGATTTCGTTCATCGCCGCCACCTCAGCGCCGCCCGGTCCAGCGGCCGCAACACCAGCCACTCGATGGCCTGGATCACCGCAATAAAGGCAAAGGTGTAAGCCAACAGGCTGGCGACGTCGAACAACTGGAAGAACAAATGCAGTTGGTAACCCATGCCGTCGCTGCGGCCCAGCAATTCCACCAGTAGAATGATCTTCCAGATCAGGGCCAAGCCGGAACGGGTGGCCGCCATCACAAATGGATGCAGTTGCGGCCAGATCACGTGTACCAGGGTTTTGCGGCGGCTGAAGCGGTAGCTTTGTGCCATTTCCAGCAAATCCTGGTCCAGCGCCCGGGCGCCCTCGCGGATCGTGACGATCACGTTCGGCAGCTTGTTAACCACGACGGCCAGAATCGCCGCCGATTCTTGCAAACCGAACCAGATGTAACACAGTATGACGGTGACTAGGGCCGGGATGTTCAGAAAAATCACCAGCCAATTGTCGAAGAACGCGTCCATGGCTTTGTTTTTGCCCAACAGGAGCCCGATTGCGCAGCCGAGCAGCATCGCAATCGAAAAACTAACGGCCAGCCGAAACAAGGTGGCGCCCAGGTGGTGCGGTAATTCGCCGGAAGCGGTTGCCTGCCAAAACACGCCGGCCACCCTTGCCGGCAGCGGCAGGCTGGGATCGTCGAGCAGCATCGCCGCCGCTTGCCAAATACCGAGCAACAGTAACAGCGATAACAGCGTAACCACGCCGCTACGCTGCCGGGTAGGACCGGACCACCTCATCAATCGGCGGACCAGAACGTGCCTGGCTGGATGTGGCCGGCAGCGCCGGTCAGTTTGCTATCGATCTGGTGCAACATCAGGTAGATTTTTTCGGCCGCGGCTTGTTGGGCCGGTGTCCATTGCTCGATGCGGCCCTTGCAATAACCGGCGCGGAGTTTTTCCTGCTCGGCCGGGCTGCCGGCTTCGGTCAGCGGCAGGATTTTCGCCCATTCGGCATCGTTGCTGCACAAGCTGTCGCGAGCTTGCCGGCTTAATTCGAAGAATTGCTTTAGTGCGGCTTTATGTTGCTCGGCCCACTCCTGTTTGAACACGTAGCCGATACTGGGTACGGTTTCGGCTATGCCCAACTGGCGGACCATGTCCTCGCCGCTGAGCAAGGTCCGGTAACCCTGGGCTTCCAGGCGGGCGGCGAATTGCCAGTAGGTCAATAACGCATCCACCCGTTGCCCCAGCAATTGCTGGCTTAACAACGGCGGGGCGCCGTAGACTTTTTCGACGCCGGCATTCAGGTCCAATTGCTGCTGCCGACCCAAGGCTTGCAGCAACAGCCAGTTTTTATCCAGCTCGCCGCCGGCAATGCCCAGTTTTTTGCCTTTCAGATCGGCCAGCGTTTTGATCGGGCTGGCGTTTGCGACCAGCAGCGCGCCGGAGGTGTCGGAAAACGGGTAAAAACTCAACTTGGCGCCTTCGCCGCGCATGCTCGAGGTCCAGATCCAGTCGGAGACGATCAGGTCGACCGCGCCGGCTTGCAGCGCGACTTTGCCGGCTTGCTGGTTGGCGAAGGCGACGTTTTCGATCGCAAAATCCGCCCGCTCCAACAAGCCCTGGTTGCGCATCGCCGCCAATTCCCAGTTCAGCGTGCCGGAGGCCATCGCGCCGATTCTGATCGCGGTTTTCTCGGCGGTTTCGCCGGTGGCGGCGAATAAAGCCGCCGCAGTCAACAGGCAGATTTTCAAGTTCATGTTTTGTCCCTGGCAGAATGGTCGAGCGCGCGATTTTAACGCAGCCGCGGCGATTGCAAGAAGGTTTCTCGGCACCGATTCGAAACTAACAGGTTAACTGTGGAATTGGGCGGCCGGAACCGGGCGGCCGATGTGGTAACCCTGGTAGGACAGGCAGCCTTTTTCCCGCAAGAACAGCACTTGCTCCGCGGTTTCCACGCCTTCGGCAATCACGTGCAGGCGCAGGCTTTTCGCCATATTGATGATGGTCTCGACGATGACGGCGTCGTTTTGGTCTTCCGGCAGGTCTTTGACGAAGCTTTGGTCGATTTTGAGCTGGCTGATCGGCAGCGTTTTCAGGTAAGACAGCGACGAATAGCCGATGCCGAAATCGTCGATCGAGGTTTTGACGCCCAAGGTTTGCAAATCGCGCATCTTCCTGACCGTATCCTCGATGTTGCTGATCACCGACCCTTCGGTCAATTCGATCACCAGCCGGTCGGCGGACAGGCCGGCATCGGCCAGAATCCGCTCGATTTGTTGGACAAAGTCCGGCTGGCGGAACTGGCGGGAACTGACGTTGACGGCGACGTGGCCGATGGCCCGGTTTTCCCGGTCCCAGGCGCCGATCTGGCGGCAGGTCTCGCGGATCACCCATTCGCCGAGCGGCAAAATCAAGCGAGTATCTTCGGCAACCGGGATAAATTCGGCCGGGGAAATCATGCCGCGCTGCGGATGCTGCCAGCGAATCAGGGCCTCTGCGCTGACCACGCGGCCGCTGTCGTCGACCTGGGGCTGGTAATGCAATACGAATTGGGATTGTTTCAAGGCCTCGCGAATTTCCTTTTCCAGAGTCAGCCGGCGGTCGGCGGTTTCCTGCATCGACGGCCGGTAGAAGCTGATGCCGTTGCGGCCGCTTTCCTTGGCCCGGTACATCGCCGTGTCGGCTTGCTGGATCACCGCCTCCGGCTGTTCGGCCGCTTCCGGAAACAGTGTGACGCCGATGCTGGTGGAAAAATGGTGTTCGCTGCCCTGCACGTTGAAGGGCTGGTTGATGGTGTGCAGAATCTTCTCGGCCAGCATCACGGCGTGGTGGGTGGCTTGGGCCAGTTCGCTGTAGCGTCCCGGTACCATGACGATAAACTCGTCGCCGCCCAGGCGGCAGGCCGTGTCTTCTTCGCGGATGATGGCGCGCAGCCGCTGCGCAACCTGAGTCAACAGCTCGTCGCCGACCTGGTGGCCGCGGGAATCGTTCAGCGTCTTGAAATGGTCCAGATCCAGAAAAAACAGCGCGCCGTAACAATGTTGGCGCTTGGCGGCGGCGATTTCCTGTTTCAAGCGGTCCAGCAGCAGACGCCGGTTCGGCAAGCCGGTCAGCGGATCGTAGAACGCCAGCTCGTGGATTTCGCGTTCCGCCGCTTTCTGTTCGCTGATGTCGGAAAAGATGGCGACGTAATTCAATTGTTTACCGCTTTCGTCGCGGACGCCGGTCACGGTCAGCCACTCCGGGAACACGTCGCCGTTTTTCCGCCGGTTCCAGATCTCGCCGCGCCACTGGTTGTCGCGCAACAAGGCGCGGAACAGGCCATGCAACAGGCCCGGTGCCTGGCGGACTTTGGACAACAGATCGGACCGGCGGCCGATGACTTCGTCGGCGCTATAACCGGTAATGCGGCTGAAGGCGTCGTTAACTCTGAGCACCACGCCCTTGGCATCGGTGACCATGATTGCCTCGTGCGACTGAAACGTGGCGGCGGCGATGCGCAATTCGTTTTCCTGTTGCTTGCGGCGTTCGATCTCGCTGTTCAGGGCTTGGTTGCTGCGCAGCAGGTCGCGGGTTTTCAACGCCACCAAATCTTCGATGCGGGCGGTGCGGCCGGTCATCAGCATCAGGCCGAAACTGGTCAGGCCGCACAACAGAAAACTGCCGGACAGAAGCCACCACACCGTCCAGGAATGCTGTTCGGCGTAAAACGCCGGCGACGGCCGGTAGTGAATGCTCCAGACGCGGTCCGCTATTTTCAAATCCAATTGCTGGTGCAATTTTGGAAATTGCATGGCGGATTGCGGATTGGGCGCCGCGGCGCCGAACAGCTGCCGTTCCCCGTCGTAAATGCCGAGCGACAAGCGGTTGGATTCGAGGCGGGACATGATTTCCGCCACTTCGCTGCTCAGCCGGAACACATTGGCGACTAGGCCCTGCAAATGCTGTTCGCGTTGTTGCACCGTGTTGAGCGGCTTACCTTTGGCATAGATCGGTGAAAACACGGCAAAGCCGAATTGGCCGTCGGCAAACGCCAGGCCGCCGGTGGCGCTGGTTTTGCCGGAAGCGACGGCAGTGTTTATCGCGTTGCGTAATTCGGGCCGGCTCAGCGCATCCAGGCCCAGGTTTTGCTCGTTGCCGAACCAGTAAGCTACCGGCAGATAAAACTCGCGCTCGGTTGCCGCTTTATCGGCCCCCTGCGAATCGCGTTCGACGATGCGGATTTGCTCGCGGTTCTCGAATGCGCTGCGTTGCGCCTGCTCGACTTTGGGCAGCCATTCCAACACTTCCAGTTCCGGGTGCTGGCTAAAGATGGTGTGGGCGAACAGGCGGAATTCGTTGCGGTCCACGCTATCGGAACTGTCGAACAAGGCTTTCAGCAACTGGTTGTTCAGTATGTCGCTATCGAAATGTTGCTGAATGCTCTGGTGCAGCAAACCGGTCTGGCTTTCGAACAGTTCGCGGATGCGGCGGTGTTCCAGATTGCTGCTGTAGACCACGGCGACGACCACCAGTACCAGGGTTGCAGCCAGCGGATAGACCACGAATTGTTGGCGTTGGCGCCATGTGTGGCGCGGGGCGGCGATGAAGGCCAGCCAGATCGGCGCGAAGATTACCGCACCGATCGAATCGCCGACCCACCAGGTGCTCCAGTTCAGGCCGAATTCGCTGAGTTCGATGCAACCCAGCAAGTAAAGCAGGCCGGAACCCAGCGTCGGCGCCAGCAGGCAACTGGCGATGGCCAACACGAAGAAGTGGACGATGTGGCGGTCTTCCAGCAACGGATTGTGCGGGCCGATCCAGCGGTTGATCATAAATGCGCCGAGCCAGGCTTGGCCGCAGGCGGCGATGCCGGCCGCAGTCCCCATCCAATAGCCCAACGTTGGGGATTGGCCGCCGCCGAGCCCGGAAAATGCGTAAATTTGCGCCGCAATCGCGCCGACCGCCAGGCCGGGCAACACGTTCCGGCCCGAATGCAGCATGCCGGCCAGGGCGATGCCGGCCGGCGGCCAGATGGCGCTGGCCTGGCTGGGCGGCATGGTCAGCATGTGGCCCAGAAATCCGCCGATAAAATACGCCAGTGCGAAAAAACTATTGCTGAGTAGCGGATTGAGAAAAGCTGGCATGGCGCTTAAGCGGGTTCCTAGTTCAGTCGTGCGTGCTGGTCCGGATAAGTTTAGTCCTACGGGGCCGGTTCGTTTGGATTGGCGGCAAAACTGTAGGCTTTGCCGAAACCGGCCACATACTGGTAGCGAATCGGCGTCAGGGCTAGCAAGCGGAAATCCGGCAAGGTGCGCAGCAGGCCTACGACATTGCCGAAACGGGCTTCTAGCCTGTCGAGTAATTCCACGTAATGCGGATCGTCGGGTGCGATTTCGGCGACGGTACAGCTTACGCTGGCTCGGGGCCGGGCAAACGGGTTGCCGCCTGCCTCGCCCAAAAACAGTAGCGAGCCCTGGCGACGGCGCAATAGGTTCCCGTTGTGTTTGGCCAGGCCGCTGACGTAAACGTAAAAAATACCGCCATGCTGCAACACCGGCGCGTAACTGGCTTCGGCATCGCCGTCGGCCGCGCAACTGGCGATAGCCGCGCCGTCGCTGGCCGCGATCAGGCGCAGGCAGTCGGTTTCCGGAGCGGCGGCCTGCATCGCTTTACGACCGGGCCAATTCCGCGTGGCGGAAGCAATCGACGGTATGGTCGTTGACCATGCCCACCGCCTGCATGTAGGCGTAGCAGATGGTGCGGCCGACGAATTTGAAGCCGCGTTTTTGCAAATCTTTGCTCATGCGTTCGGATTCCGCCGAGTAGGCCGGTAGCTCGGCATGGCTTTGCCAGCGGTTTTGGATGGTGCGGCCGTCGACGAAGCTCCAAATGTAACTGTCGAAGCTGCCGAATTGCCGTTGTACCGCCAGAAACGCTTGGGCATTGGCGACGGCGGACTGGATTTTCAAGCGGTTTCTGACGATGCCGGGGTTACCCAGCAATTGTTCGAGTTTGGCGGCATCGTATTCGGCGACGATCTCGGGCACGAAATCGTCGAAGGCGGCGCGGTATGCCGGGCGCTTGTTCAGAATCGTGCGCCAACTCAACCCGGCCTGGGCGCCTTCCAGCACTAAAAACTCGAACAGGCGGCGGTCGTCGTGGAGCGGCTCGCCCCATTCGTTGTCGTGGTAGTGTTCTTCGTTGGCGCTGGCCAAAGCCCAGACGCATTTGGCCGCCATCAGTCTTTATTCATCATTTTTTTCAGATCGGCGAACGGATTGAACGTCGCCGTCGGCGATTTGCCGTCCGCGCTGCCTTTGCCGCCGTAGCGCACCTGTTCTTCGTAGCGCTGGTGTTCGTTGTCGTGGCAGTAAAGGCACAGCAGCTCCCAATTGCTGCCGTCGGGCGGGTTGTGGTCGTGGTCGTGGTTGATGTGGTGTACCGTCAGTTCCCGCAGATTCTTATGGTCGAACTCCCTGGCGCAGCGCCCGCAGATCCACGGATATAACTTCAAGGCCTGCTCCCGGTAGCCTTTTTCCCGCTCTTCTTTGTAGCGCCGGGCTTCGGCAACGATATGGTAGGCTTTGTTATCCGACATGGTGTCCTCCGTTTCTCAACCGCCGGTCGCGTTCATGTGTCGCAAAATCACCGGCTGTTCGTGAATGTTGAATTCGTGCTTCTCGGGTTTGATTTGCATCGCTGCGACGATGGCTTGTTTCAGCGCCGCGATGTCGCCCGGCTGCTCTCTGACCACCCGTTTCAGATCGACCGAGTGCTCGTTACCCAGGCACAGCAGCAAGCGGCCTTCGGCGGTCAGCCTGACCCGGTTGCAACTGCCGCAGAAATTGGCGCTGTGCGGCGAGATGAAGCCGACCCGGCTGGCGCTGCCCGCCACCCGGTAATAGGCCGACGGGCCGCCGGTAGTGTCGGCCACGGCCTGTAAGTTGAAGCGGCTGCTCAAGTCGCGGCGGATGGCGTCGCTGGGGTAGTAGCTTTCGCCGCGGTGGTGGCGGTCGACTTGGCCCAACGGCATTTCTTCGATGAAGCTGATGTCCAACGAATTATCCAGCGCAAACTGCACCAGATCGGCCACTTCGTGGTGGTTGCGGTTTTTCATAACCACCGTGTTCAATTTGATGAGCTCGAAACCAGCGGCGCGGGCGGCGGCGATACCGTCCAGCACCCGTTGCAGATTGCCGGTGCGGGTCAGCTCGCGGAATTTATCCGGGTCTAAAGTATCCAGGCTGATGTTCAGGCGTTTGACGCCGGCGGCACGCAGATCGGCGGCCATTTCGGCCAAGCGCGAGCCGTTGCTGGTCAGTACCAGTTCGTTCAGCCCCGGCATGCTGCCGATGTCGCGTAACAGGTCCACTACGCCTTTGCGCACCAACGGTTCGCCGCCGGTGACCCGAATCTTTTTCACGCCCAGTTCGACGAAGGCCCGGCAAATGGTGCGGATTTCCTCCAGGCTGAGGATTTGGCTGCGCGGCAGGAATTCCATGTCTTCGGCCATGCAGTAGACGCAACGGAAATCGCAGCGGTCGGTGATCGAGACCCGCAGATAATTGACCACTCGTCCGAAGCGGTCTACCAGAAGCAACGGTTTATTCGGCGCCATTACGGAAACATCAAAACGGAAAGGAACAAATATTACCACGCTGCCGCCTTTTGCAAGAACGGCTTGGTTTCAGATCGGCCGCCGCCGCAGGAGTTCCGCAGCGGGGCAATTAGCGGCCGCCGCCGGCCAAACGTTCCAGCAATGCCAATACCGCAGTTTCGATTTGCGGCAGGGCGCGGTCCGGATGGGTGTCGCCGATGTCGTCGACCTGCCAGTACTCGACACGTTCGGCCCAGTCCGGAAATTTTTGCTGCAACATCGGTTGGTGCTCGCTGCGTTTCAAGGCCACGATCAAGCGGGCACGCTGTAAATCCGGTTCCGTCACCGATATCGGCGGCCGCACCGGTTCGGGCGGAATCCGGCGCAAAGCCAAGCCGCGCAAGGTGTGCGGCGAGATCGGCCCGGCATCGCGTTCCAGCAATTCGATTGCCAATCCACGCGAGTCGGCGCGCCAAGGCAAGCGGTAGGCCTGCGCGTGGTGGTTGAACAGGTACTCGGCGAACCGGCTGCGGTAGTAATTGCCGGTACACAGAAACAATACTTGGTTATGCATGCGGAGGTCTGCCCACGCCGATCGGCGCGCCGTTGACAAGGTGGCCGGCATTAGACAACGCCGCCGGGCCGTTTTCAAGTCTGCCCCGTCAGGCCGACAGTTGTGCCTGTAAAAATTCGCCGATCCGCGCTTCCAGCCAGTAAGCCGGCCGGCCTCCGCTGGCGCCGACGAAGCCGACGTGGCCGCCGCCGTTGCTGATTTCCAGATGCACCGCAGCGGACAATTCCGCCGGACTCGGCAGCACGCGTTCCGTCATGAACGGATCGTCCTTGGCTTGCAGCAACAAGCTCGGCACCCGGATGGTTTGCAAAAACTGGCGCGAACTGCTGCGCCGGTAATAGTCGGCGGCATCGGCGAAACCGTGCAACCGCGCCACTACCCGGCCGTCGTATTGCCAGAACGAGCGAATCGGCCGCAGATCGCCGAGTTGGCGGATCAGTTCGGCCTGGTCGTCGCGGCCGATAGCCGACAGATGCCGTTGCTTGATTTGCATGTACTGCTTCAATTCCCGCAACAGGTAATCGCGGTAGATTCTGGAGAAGCCCCGGTCCAGTTTGTCGGCGCATTCGCTCAAGACCAGCGGCACCGACACCGCGGCGGCGGCGAACAGATCGGCATCGGCACCTTGCTCGCCCAGCCACTTCAGTAATACGTTGCCGCCCAGCGAAAAGCCGATTGCCGCCAGCGGCCGCTGCGGAAAACGCCGGCGCAGCTCCCGCTGCAAAAAGCCGATGTCTTCGGTTTCGCCGGAGTGGTAGCAACGCGCCAAGCGGTTCATTTCGCCGCTGCAACCGCGAAAATTCAAGGCCACGCTGGCAAAGCCCTGGCTTGGCAAGCTGCGTTGCAGACCGGCGATATAACCCGAACGGCTGCTGCCGGCCAGGCCGTGCAACAAAATTACCAGCGGCTTGGTTGCGTCTTCGCACCAGTCGATATCCAAAAAATCGCCGTCCGGCGTTGCCAGCCGTTCCCGGCGAATGGCGGCCGGCGGTGCGGTCCGCCGCAATAAGGCCGGGTAAATGGTTTGCAGATGGGGGCCGTTCAGCCACCAGGCCGGGCGGAAAGCGTTGTGCATGGTTGGCGCCTGCTTTATAGTTGATCGGAGAGCGAAAGCTGCCCGGAGAATATACCGCCGCTGGCGGCAAATGCTAGCCGGCGCCTTGGCGGCAGCTAACATCGCGCCCTTTATTCCCTTCTTCACATTCCCGATGGTTCGATGTCCCGGCCCGTACCGATAAAAAAAGCCCCGGCAAAGCCGCGGCCGCCGTCGCGCCCGGCGCAAGGCGGGCGCGGCAAACCGGCTCGTAAAGCCAAGCGCAAACCTCAGTTGCAACCGGCATGGAACGGTTGGTTGCTGACTGTGGAAATTGCAGCGTTGGCCGTTTCCGCCGTGTTGGCGACGATGTTTCTGTTGGGCTATTCGGCCAACTGGCTGTCCGGCTCGGGATTTTTCACCAATCTGTTGCCGTTCGCCGGCGGCGTCGTGCTATTGGTGCTGGCTGCGGCGCTGTTGTTGATCGTTTGGTGGCAGGCTCGGCGCTGGCTCGGCCTGCGCCTGCGTTATTTGCCGGCCGCCGTGGCCGCGACGCTGGCGCTGGGGTGCGCCTGGTTTGTGGCGCACGACGGTTACACGCCGGTCTTCACCCATTTCCGGACCCTGGTCGGCGGCAAGCAGGAGGCCGAACGGGTGACGCTGGCGCATCAGGTCTACGCCGCCTATCGCCGGCACGATAACGGCGGCCTGCAAAAAATGTTGGCGCGGGCCCAGCCGTTCGATCCGGCGATCAACGAAGCGGCTCGGGCGTTCGAGGTCGACGCCGATTTGCTGCACGGTATTGCCGCGACCGAATCGTCGTTCATGCCACGCGACAGCCGCGACGGCGGCAAGGGCTTGTTTCAGATTACCGCGGTGCCCAAATCCATCACCCGCGAAGCCGCCCGCGAACTCGGCGTGGCCGAACCGTTGCCGGCCGACGCCCGCCATAACGCTTATCTGGCTGCGGCGACGTTCAAACACTACTTAAAGGAAATGAACGGCGATCTGTTTTTGGGCTTGCTGGCTTACAACATCGGTCCGCGCAACGGCGGCTTACGCTTCATCATGCAGCAATACGGCGCCAGCGATTTCGCGACGATGCAGCCTTATCTGCAAACGCTGCCGCGCGATTACCCGATTCGGGTGTTGTCTTATGCGTTGGCGTTCAAATTGTGGCGGCACGACGGTAAGTTACTGGCTTACGAGGAAGGCGATAACGCCGTGCATATTCAGCAAGTAGGGATTCCGGGGCTTTGAGCGGTGGGTAGGCGGGCGGGAGTTTCGGACCGATGCCGTTAGGTTTGGAAAAACACTGATCCCGGCTGCGAATGCCGGGTGCCAATCGCCAAGGATCGCGCAGGCGTCCCACATCCCTGTGAACTGGATACCGGCAATCCCTGCCGGTATGAAGGCTTCACTTAACGGCATCGGGTTTTTGCAGATGCCTGGTCGGTTTACTTGTTCATCGCAATCACGTTGTTGATCAAACTGATGCCGGGAAAATCGGCCATGATGATGCCCACCCGTTTGCTCAGGCGGATGTTCAGATTCAAGCTTTGGTACATCCGGTTCAAAGTGGCGTAATTCGTTTTCAAATCGGCGATGAATTTGCTGCTCAGTTGGTTGGTACCGAGGAAGGCGATGGAGCACAGGCTGCCCAGGCAACTGACGCGTGGGAAATCCAGATAGGTATTCGGGCTGGTCAGAGTGGTCAGGCCGGTCATCAATTGCGGCGCGCCGGTTTCGTGCGAACTGTGGCCGCTGGCGACGAAATAGGGGAAGGCGCCGGTCGCACCGCTCAGGTAGTTCAGATAGATTTTATTGCTGTCGCCGGTCGATGCCGACATGATTTGGCTTTTGACCTGCTGCCATTTGCCGTACAAATCCCAGTTGGTTTTCAGTTCGTAGTTGTCCTGTACCGTGCCCTGGTTCTCCAACGACGAATAGGAGATGCCCTGCAACACGCCGGCAAAGTTCTGCAGCATCACCACCTTGCCGCGAACGGCGCCCAGCGTCGGATTGCTGCTGCCGCTCGGTACCCAGAACAGGTCGGGATATTTACTGGCGATGGCGTTGAAGGTGTCGGCAAAGCTGCGGGTATTATTCTTGCCGGTATTTTCCTCCTTGACCCGCATCACCACGGTTTCGCCGGGATTCGCGGCCAGAAACGCGTCGACGGTATCCAGCACGTCGCTGAAGCTGGCATTCTGCAACACGACGCCGTGGGCGATCTGGAAGTTGTTGGCGATATGCCAGCACCGGATGTCCAACACCCGGATGCCGGCATTCAATTGGGTTTCCAGGTCCATGGCCTGGGTTTGCGGAATGTCGCCGCCGTACAAGGCCATCGAATCGTGAGTGCCGGGCAACGACAATTGGCTCAGCCGCAGCGTATCCGGCAGCGCGGTCAGCCATTTGGGGTTGACGGCGCCGTTGTAACTGTCGTGGGAATAAGCGGCGTGGTCGATGGCGGTGGCGGCGCCGGCGTCGAAAGCGATCGCGGCGGCGAAGGTGCATGCGGTCAGAATGGATTTGATGTTCATAGCGGTTTCCTGTTTGGCGGATGTTTATTGAGTCAATGCCGATTGCTTCGGTCGCTAACTAAATGGCAAGCCCCGTGCCGGATCGGTCGCGTTTTGGTATGTATTTGACCGATAAGAGTTTTTGTGGCTTTGTCTGCGCGCCGGTCGTCTTGTTGTGGCCGTGTTGGATACGATATTTCGTAAGCGGCACTTTATGCCGTAACCCCGCGATGTGCGGCGGTCGGGGGAAAGCCGGCCGCGGCGAAGGTGGTTTATCCGCTTCCGCTGCGCCGAATTTGTGTTAATTTTGCCGCCTCGTTTGGTTAACACAGGAGCCTGCCGCATGAGCCAAGACCCCGAAATCGCTGCGGTGAAGCAGTATTTACTGGATTTGCAAGACCGGATTTGCGCCGCGCTGGCCGCGGCAGAACCGGCAGCGCGTTTCGCCGAAGACGCTTGGCAGCGCGAGGAGGGCGGCGGCGGCCGCAGCCGGGTGTTGGCCAACGGCGAGGTATTCGAGCAGGGCGGCGTCAATTTCTCGCACGTGTTCGGCGCCAGCCTGCCGCCGTCGGCAACGGCGAAGCGGCCGGAACTGGCCAACCGCCAGTTCGAAGCGATGGGTGTATCGCTGGTGATCCATCCGCGCAACCCGTACGTGCCGACTTCCCATGCCAACGTGCGTTTTTTCATCGCCAAAAAAGACGGCGAACCTTCGATCTGGTGGTTTGGCGGCGGCTTCGATTTGACGCCGTTTTACCCGTTTCTGGAGGACGTCGAGCATTGGCACCGCACCGCCCGCGCCGCCTGCCAACCGTTCGGCGATGAGGTTTACCCCAAATACAAAAAATGGTGCGACGAGTATTTCTTCTTGAAGCACCGTAACGAAACCCGCGGCGTCGGCGGCCTGTTCTTCGACGATTTGAACGAACCCGATTTCGATCAGGCCTTCGCCTTCATGCAAAGCGTCGGCGATCATTACATCCCGGCCTATTTGCCTATCGTGCAAAAACGGCGGAATACGCCTTATGGTGAGCGGGAGCGCGATTTTCAGTTGTATCGCCGCGGCCGCTACGTCGAATTCAATCTGGTTTACGACCGCGGTACCTTATTCGGTTTGCAAACCGGCGGCCGCACCGAATCGATCCTGATGTCGCTGCCGCCGCTGGCGCGCTGGCAATATAATTGGCAGCCCGAAGCGGGCAGCCCGGAAGCCGAGTTATACGAAAAGTATTTAAAACCGCAGAATTGGTTGGGAAATTAACGCCGCAGCGGCCGATCAGCGTTAAATTGATCTCGGCCGATAAACTGGTATTCTTCGTGGCGGCAATGTTTCGAATTCGTCTCTAATAACGCTTGAAAACGGAAAAATCTGGTATGCAAACATTAACTAAAACAATAACAAAAACTGCGGCGATGATTGTTTTCGGCGCATTACTGCCGCTTGGCCACGCTGCCTGGGCGGAGTCGGACATGAAATTGCAGGAAAAAGCGCTGAAGGCGCGGGAAATGCAGAACATGGACCACTCCAAACACGCCGAAATGGAGGAAGCCAATCAGACCGGCGGCTTCCGCGGCGTGTTTTACGGCTATCTGCCTTGCGAGCAGGAGGGTTGCGACGGTTTCAAGATGACCTTGTCGTTGAAGCAAAGGAACAATTACCTGCTGGTGACCCAGTACGCCAAAGCCTCCTCGCGCGAGTATTACGACAAGGGCAAATACAGTTGGGATGACGCCAGTCGCATATTGACGCTGGTTTCCAATAAAAACGACGAGAAACGCCTGTTTGCAATTAAGGACGAAGGTACCTTGGTTCATTTGAACAAAGACGGCCAGCCGATAGCCGGAGACCAGGACGATTACACCTTGAGCCGCAGCGACAAAGCCAAATCCCGCGAGGTGCATATCCATTAGCAGGCATTCGGTTTAGCGGCGCCGGTGCCCTCGTTGAGCCGCCGGCCGCCTGCTAAATCGGCGACAGCATCTATAATTCCGGGTTGGCAAATCTTGTTTCGATCTAATCGCTGAGCCTGAGCCGGAATTGTAGCCAAGGTAGGCAGTACCAAGGATTGTATGCTCGACCTTTTCATAGCATGCGCGCGGCCGCCACGCCCGACCCGATGGCGCCGCGCGCTGGGTTTCAGAATCGCCGTACTCGGGCTGGTGCCGGCGCTGGCCGACTCGGCAGCGCTGCCGGACTCGGCTCCGGTGTCCAGCGAATTTTATTCGCTGCAACTCTACGGCATCGGCTTCGAAGCCGGCGGCCAGCGGGCCGGAGTCTATATCTACGACCATACCTTCGATGCCCAAGCCTTCGGCTTTTTGAGCATCGTCAACGCCAACACTTCGCAAACCATTTTTTCCCGGACTTACGGCGATTACGGAACGTTCACGACCGCCGGCACGTTTTCCGAAAACTTCTTGTTGCCGTACGCCACGCCGCTCAATATCAGCATCAACGGCCGGGAATTCAGCAACATGTCGATCCTGATCGGCGGCCAAGTGGTCGCTGCCGGCGGCAGTTTCAATGGCCAATTCCCCAGCTACGCCACGACGCTGACGATAGAAGATCCTAGCCCGCAGGCCAATAACGACAGTTACGTGACGACCAAGGAACTGCCGGTGGCAATTAATCCGCTGGCAAACGATATCAACGCGACGCAACTGGTCAGTATCGGCAGTCCGGCCCACGGCACTGTCGGCAACAGCCGTGGCGGGCTGGTTTATACGCCGGCGCCCGGCTTCACCGGTACCGACAGCTTCAGTTACACCGTCAGCAATAGCAGTAACGTGCAAGCCAGCGCCAGTGTGACCGTGATCGTGGCCGACGGCAGTTTGAGCGACGCCGGTCCGGACCCGGAAGACAAATCGCTGATCGAGGTGGTGGAAAGTATGGTTGCCAACGGCACGGCCTCGCCGGCGTTGTTGGAGCGGGCCGAAGGCATCGCTCTGCTGTTGAATCAAGCGGATGGCCTGGAAAAAGTCGGTCAGGCTTTGCAGAGTCTGGCTCCGGAGGAAGCCGTCTCGCAAGCCTTTAGCGGCAGCCGCTTGGCGCGGATCCAAGTCAATAACATCAATCAGCGTTTGATCGAATTGCGCGGCGGCGCGACCGGCATCAGCCTGAAGGGCTTGTCGCTGAAACTGGACGGGCAGAGCGTGCCGACTGCGGCTTTGGCCAGTCTGGCACCATATCGGGCCGGGGGCGGCGCAGCCGGCGACGGCGAGTTATTCGAGCGGTTGGGTTTGTTTGTCAACGGTCAGTTCGAAACCGGAGAACGCAGCGAGACCCGGCTCGACCCCGGCTACCGTTCCAAAACCTACGGCGTCAGCGCCGGCGCCGATTATTGGCTGACCCGCAAACTGCTGCTCGGCATCTCCGCCGGTTACGGTTACACCGATTCCAAACTCAGCGCCAACGCCAGCCAATTGGATATCGAGGCTTACACCGTGTCGGGTTTTGGTTCGTATTCGATTAACGAACGCATGTTCGTCGATTTCATCGCCAACGGCACCTTTAACGCCTACAAAAACGTCCGCAACATCGCTTACGTCGACGCCTTCGGCCCGGTCAACGAGCAGGCCTCAGCCAAGGTTCAAGGTGCGCAACAGCGTTACAGTTCGACGCTGGGTTACGACTATCCCTGGGGCGGCTGGACCTTCGGTTTGCGTGGCCGCGGCGAGTACAGCGAGCAGTCGATAGACCGGTACCGGGAGCAAGGTGCGGTCGGCTTGAATCTGGCCATCGGCGCGCAACGGATCGTGTCGGTGACCAGCGGGCTGGGCTTCATCGTCAATTATGCCGCCAGTACACCGTTCGGCGTATTTACGCCGCAAGTCAATCTGGAATGGGAACACGAATACCAAAAAGACCCGCGGCGGATTCTGGCCAGTTTCGTCGAGGACCGTTCCGGCAATACCTTTTCGGTGCGTACCGGCGCGCCGGACCGCGATTATCTGAATCTGCGCAGTTCGCTGGCCGCGACCTTGCCCAACGGCGGCGCGGCCTTTATCCAATACGAGACCGTGCTCGGCTTACAAAACGAAAGCCGGCATACCTTTAATGCCGGGGTGCGGTTTTCGTTTTGATCGTGAGTTGTTACCGAGCCGGTTGCCGGGCTTCACAGCGGCCGCGGCCCGGTGCCGCAGCATTTCTTGGTTTTTTTGCCGGAGCCGCACGGGCAAGGATCGTTGCGTCCGACTTTTACCGCACTGCGTTGCGCCTCGCGCAATTCGGCGCGGCCGCCGACATAAAGCCAGCGGCCGTGTTCGCGGCGGAACTGCGACCGCTCGGCGTGCAGCATCTCCCGATTGTCTTGGCGGAAGCGGGCGACAAATTCCACCTCGGCGGCGTCGCCGCGTTCGCTGCCGCCGACGATTTGCAAGCCAGTCCATTGGCATTCGTCGGCCATCCGGGCGATATCGGCCCGGCCGAATTTGGCGCCGATCTCCGCGCTCTGGGTCCGCTCGATGTAATCCAATTGCCGCGTCGCGAACGCGCTATAGCGCGAGCGCATCAGCGCTTCGGCCGTCGCTGCCGGTGCGCCGGCGATGATCGGGCCGCAGCAGGCCTGGTAATCCAGGCCGGAACAGCAGGGGCATAAATTCAGCCGGTGTTCGATAGTCATGTTTTGTTGTTTGAATTGAGTTGGCCGCAGGCGGCTAACACATCATCGCCTTTGGTGCCTCTGATCAGGGTCGGGATTTTAAAAGTATCTAAAACGGCTTTGAAGTTTTCGATCGTGTCCCAATCCGGACAGGTATAACGAGACCCCGGAAACGGATTGAATGGAATTAAATTGATGTAGGCGCTTTTGCCGGCCAGCATCGTGCCCAGTTTTTTGGCATCGTCCGCAGCGTCGTTGAAGTCCTTTATCAGAATATATTCGTAAGTAATAAACTGCTTCTTTTGCAAAGGGATTTCATCGATATACGCCAGCACTTCTTCGAGCGGGTATTTTTTGTTGAGCGGAATCAGTTCATTCCGCTTCTCGGTAAAAGGCGAATGCAGCGATAGTGCCAGATTGACGCCGGGAATTTCCTCGCGCCATCTTTTCAGTCCGGGAATATAACCGGCCGTTGAAACGGTAATTTTTTGAATGCCAATCGATGTGCCGTGTTGCGATAAGAAAATTTCGCAAGCCTTTTTAACGGCATCGAAATTATGTAACGGCTCGCCTTGCCCCATAAACACGATATTTAAAATGCGCTGTTCGCCGGGCCGATGGCTGGCTAACCAATGCCAAGCCTGAAGAAACTGGCCAATAATCTCGCTGGTCGTCAAGTTGCGTTTCAGCCCTTGCTCGCCAGTAAAACAAAACGAACAATTCATCGCACAACCGACCTGCGACGACAGGCAAATCGAATATTTGTTATTAAACGGGATAAGCACCGTTTCGACTTTATGATTGTCTTTAAGCTTAAATAGAAATTTTACGGTTCTATCTTTCTCCGATTGGTAAACCGTATCGATTTCGGGCAGCGAAAAGTCAAAATTTTGCTGAAAAAAATTCGACGAATGTGTTGATAGTTTTTGTTGGCATGGCGCGGTTTCCTTTTTCTTGTAATGCCAATTAAAAAGAACGGACGCGACCGACGGATTTAAGTCATTTTGACTTACAACCGCTTCTAAATCGGAATAATTCAGATCGTAGAAAGAGGGTTTCAAAAATTCTCTCCGGATAATAGGAATCTGGCCGCTGCCAATTCCGTCGAACGATGGGATTGGCGCGGCCCGCTCAATAGCTCATTCGGCCAATAACGCCGCGATCGCGGCTTTGGCGTTGGATTGGGCAACAGCCTGGGCAAGCTGAGCATCGGTTAGTGTGTGCTTGATGGCCTGGGTGCCTTGCCAATCGAAGGCCTGGTACTCTTTTTGGGCGAAGGTGGCAATCTGGCATTTTTTCCAGGGCGAATTTTCGAACGGCATTTTGGCATCCGCCGTCAAAGGCTCCATGTCTTCGGAGCTGGGCGCATAGATCAGAAACTCGCCTTTCATCGCCAGCACCGCACGGTATTGCCGGGCCGTGGTTAGGTATAAGCAACCGACTTCAATCTCTGCGGGATTCAACCAAAGGCTTTTGTTTTTCTTCTGTTTTTTCATGCGTGATACGGAGGGAGGAGATGTTACTGGTGTTTTTCAAAAAAAGAGCCTTAATTGCTCGGGCATCGGCAATCGTGAATAGTAACGTCAAAATCGTGCGCTTTGCTAAGCCTTTCCAATTCGGGCGGGTTTGGCGGCGATTAGAGGCCAACCGGAGTAAGTTCGGTCGGGGTGTGCGTTTTTAAAGATCGTTGCCTGCGCCGTTGCGGCTTTAACCGCGCGCCGGGCCATCCAGCGACAAGCGCAGGCCGCGAAAACGCTTGCGGTATTGGGCCGGCGTCAGTTTGACCTGGCGTTGGAATAGCCGGTTGAAGAAACCGGCGTCTTCGTAGCCAACGTCGCGAGCAATCGTTTCCACCGGCAGATCGCCGGCTTCCAGCAGTTGTTTGGCCTCCTCCAAGCGTAACGTGTGCACGTATTCCAGCGGCGACAGGCCGGTGGCGGCTTTGAAGCGCCGGTTCAGGCTGCGTTCGCTGAGGCCGCTCAGCTTGGCCATGGCCGCAACCGGCGCCGGGCTGCGGTAATGCTCGGCAATCCAGACCTGGCAGCGGGCGATGAGCGCGTCCTCGACCTGGCGCGTTTGTGCCAATCGCGCATAAGGTTGTTGGCCGATCTGGTGCCAGTCGATCAGATTCAGCTTGGCGACCTGCATTGCCGCTTCCACCGACACCAACCGGGCGATTAGAAACAAGGCCAGATCCAGCCAGGAAGTGCCGCCGCCGGCCATAATCAGGCGCTGGCCGTCGCCGGAGCAAACCAGCGAACGCTGGCCGTGCACGTTGACCTTGGGAAAACGCTGTCGCAACGTCGCGCAGTAGGCCCAGTGGGTGGTGGCGTCGTGACCGTCGAGCAGGCCGGCCTCGGCCAGCAGCATCGCGCCGGAGCAGGATGCGGCCAACGTCGCACCGGCGCGGTAGCGCTCGATCAGCCAAGCGATTTCCCGGTCGAACAGACCGGCCATCGGTGCGCTGGGCGGAATGTTGACTTCCGGCACGCAGACCACCGCGACCGGCGGACAATCGGCTAGCGAGTAATCGACCGGTACCGGGATGCCGTTGCAGACCGTCAACGGGCCCGCTTCCGCGGCCACCAGCAGCGGCCGGATCGCCTGCGGGCCGGGGCTGCCGCCGACGATCAGCGGCCAGTCCCGGCCCACCGACAACAACAAGTCGTATAAACCGAAGATCACCGAGGCGCTGGAAGCCGGAAACATCAAGATCGCCACCGGAATCGGCGCGTTGGCCGATTCGGACTGTTTTGCGCCGATTTGCCGCTGGTCCGGCCCGTCAGCCTGGGCTAAGGTATTGCCTCTGTCGGAATCCATTTCGTGTGATGCCATGCCTACTCCTCTCGAATTATTGCTCGACCCGATGTCGTTAACCGTGTTTGCGCTGTATGCGCTGCTGATCGCCTGGGAAGCCTTGCGGCCGGCGAGGCCATTGCCGACGGTACCCGGTTGGCGCCGGCGCGGCATCGCCGCGTTTTTTTGTTACTGGCTATTATCGTCGTATCTGCCGCTGCTGTGGAACGGCTACCTGCTGCGCTACCGATGCCTGGACTTGACTGGTCTGGGTGACGCTTACGGCGCATTGGTCGGGCTGTTGCTCTACGAATTCTGCGTCTATCTCTGGCATCGGGCTATGCATACATCTGAAAATCTGTGGCGCAGCTTTCACCAGTGGCACCACAGTGCCGAACGGCTGGATTGCTTCGGCGCCTTCTGGTTTAGCCCGTTGGACATGCTGGGTTGGACGCTGCTGTCCAGTCTGGCCTTGACGCTGTTGATCGGCGTTACGCCGCAAGCGGCGGCCTGGGTGCTTTATGCGACAACGTTCTGCAGCGTGTTTCAGCACGCCAACGTCAAGACGCCGCACTGGCTGGGTTATTTTTTGCAACGGCCGGAAAGCCATTCCGTACACCATCAGGCGGGCGTGCATGCCGGCAATTACTCCGACCTGCCTTTGTTCGACCTGTTATTCGGCACGTTCCGCAATCCGCAGGAATTTGCCGGGCAAACCGGGTTTTACCGCGGTGCGTCGAACCGGCTATGGGACATGCTGTTGATGCGCGACGTGACCCGGCCGCCGGCTGCTGCGGTCGCGGTCGGCACTAACCGGCGGCGGAGATCGATATGAACGGCTGGCGATTTGCTCTGGCGACGTTGGCGATGTCGCCTTTCGCCCCGGTTTGGAACGGCTTGGTGCACGTGTTGCGGTTAGCCGACGCCGAGACTGAACTGCAACTGCTGATGTGTCCGGCCAATCCGAAGCAATCGGCCGACCACGGCGCGTTTTTCGGCTTGCTGGTCGACTTGAACCAGTTTCTGTTGTACCCGATTCCGGGGACGTTGGTATTGGCCTGGTTCGGTTGCGGCGTTGTTGGGTTCTGCGGTTACGGCCTGTTGGCATATCGGCTGTATCGGCCGCGTGCGGCGGCAAAAACGCAGGCAATATAAATTCAGCCCAACCGCACTTGGCGTATTGAACGATTCATAAGAGGGGAATATGAGCACTGTAGAGCAACATTATGCCAACCATTTGGCGCCGATCTACCTGTGGATGGCCGGCGGTGCCGAGAGCGCATTGCAAGCCGGCCGGGATGACCTTGCCGCACTGGATTTAACGCTGGCGCCGGGCTGCACAGTCGCCGATCTCGGCGCCGGTTTCGGCATGCACGCGATTCCGCTGGCCGAACGCGGTTACCGGGTCACGGCTGTGGATCGTTCCGAATTGTTGCTCGGCAGCCTCGAAGTCCTGCGCGGCGATTTGGCAATCGAAACGGTGCATGCCGACTTGCTGGAATTTCGCACCTACCTGCCGGACCCGGTTGCGGCGATTTTCTGCATGGGCGACACGCTGACCCATTTGCCGGATTTCGCAGCGCTGGAAACCCTGATCGCGCGGGTAGCTGCGGCATTGCTTCCCGGCGGCACTTTTGTCGCCACCTTCCGCGATTACACGACGGAGTTGGTCGGCGACCGCCGCTTCATCCCGGTCCGGGCCGACGCTGATCGGATTCTGACCTGCTTTCTGGAATACCAGCCCGATACGGTATTGGTGCACGATATCCTGCACGAACGCGAACTGGGCGTTTGGCGGACCCGCGTCAGCCATTACCCCAAATTGCGGTTGTCCGGCGCCGTTTTGGCCGACGTCTGCGCCGCCAACGGTTTGGCGGCCGGCCTCGATTCGGGCCCGCGCGGCATGGTCAGCTTGGTGGCGCGGCGTCGTTGAAGCGCGGGCCGGCAGCGCATCGGTTTCCGGCCGGCGAGCGTAATGTGCGCCAATGGCGGGCCAGGGTTCCCGGAGGACGGGATTAGCGCTAGTGGTCGGGAATGGTGTGCCCGGAACGCCGGCCGGCGTTCCGGGCCGCGACCGCAAACCCCGGTCTTTGCCGCCGGCTACGGTCTGTGGGATTGGTAGATGCTTCGGTTTATTTCAAGATTTCGGCGGCGGCCGCTTTCAGTTTGGCGGTGTCGGCCTGCATCGGTTTCATCATGTCGTTTTTGGAGGCTTTGGCGCCGGCCACCAACTCGTCGACGGTTTTGAATTTGCTTTTCAAAGCGTCGACGCCAGGGGCCACCGAACCGTTGTGGCAACCTTTGCAGGTATCGGCATCTCCGGCGGACGCCAAAGCTGGCAGTAACGCTACGGCAATAGCTGCGGTGAAGGTTAGTAGGGTTTTTTTCATTCTCGGTCTCCTCGGTTTTGTAGTAATTATTGACTCAGAGATAGCGCCGCGCGGTTTTCCAGATTTTTCGATTGCGCGAACGTTAAACGCAACCGGTTTTTATCCGCTTGCGAAAAATTTTCTACCACAGCGCCAAAGCCAATGCAAATTTCGTCGCCGAGAGGGCGGCGATTCAAACCGAGGCGTTTGAACGATGCAACGCTACCCGCAACCGGCTGAAAAGTCGGTTCGCGGACCGGCAGCGCGATATTTCGCTACGAAAACTATCGAATTCGCCCCAGGCGATATGTGCGTGCCTGCAACAGTTCCCCGCGGCGCGCTATCTGTTTCAGCCCTGCAGTCGAAAGACATATATCTAATAAGAATGCGATAGGCCCCCGCCAGCAGTCGCTTGAGTCCACCGCGTTTAACCGTTTCAATGTCGCTTGTTGCTGATGCCGCGGGAGTCGCTCCAATCTTTTCACGCATTCTTGATGGGCATGGCGCGACCTGATAATGCAATGAAACCAACGCAACTGTTAACGCAAACGTACGCTATTTGAAGCTATGGCTGAAGATCAGCGCGACCGATACCAGCAGAAACATCGCAGCCAGTCCGGCCAGGTAAATTTTAGGCGGTTTGGCGCTGCAATTGGTTGCCAGAGCGGCGAACGACAGCAGGGTCGTTGGGTAAGCCAACAGGTCCCAGATGCCGAACGCTTCGCGGCCGGCGTCGGCCGCCGCCGCGGAATAATAGGTAAAGCAGCCGATCCCGGGTATCGCTGCAATCAACGCGACGATTACCAGCATGCGTATCGTTCGTTCCATTCGAAACTCCTCTGTATTTGCCAAGGTTAACCGAAATTGCTGTGAAGCGGGGTATTGCTCGCCGCGGCGTCAACACTGGCCTCGGCTGGACTGGTCGCACCTGTTTTACGACCGCTACGCCGCAAGTGGAATTCGGTTGCGGTTTTGCTGCCGGACAACTTCTAACCCCGTTTCCTGGCGAATCGGATTACAATAGCCGCCATTTATTCTCAACTCAGGGTGCGGGTAGTTCCCGCCCGAATCGGCAGGAGCTATTTTGGCTGACAGAATTATTCGTATTGCCACCCGGCAAAGTCCGCTGGCTTTGTGGCAGGCCGAGCACGTTGCGGAGCGCTTGCGCCGGGCTTTTCCGGGCTTGCAAACCGAGCTGGTGAAAATGGTGACCCGCGGCGACAAAATCCTGGATGCGCCGTTGGCCAAGGTGGGCGGTAAAGGCTTGTTCGTCAAGGAGCTGGAGCAGGGCATGTTGGAAGGCACCGCGGATATTGCCGTGCATTCCATGAAGGACGTGCCGGTCGAATTTCCGGATGGCTTGCATTTGGCGGTGGTGCTGGACCGCGAAGATCCAACCGATGCCTTCGTCTCCAACCGTTACCGCTCTCTGGCCGAGTTGCCGGCGGATGCCCGGATCGGCACCTCCAGTTTGCGCCGCCAATGCCAAATTAAGGAAAAATTCCCGAATGCTGAAATTTTGAGCCTGCGCGGCAATGTCAATACCCGCCTTGCCAAGCTTGACGCCGGCGAATACGACGCGATTATTCTGGCTTCGGCCGGCCTAAAGCGGTTGGGCTTGGCGGAACGCATCACCGCCCGGCTGCTGCCTGAGGAATCCTTGCCGGCCATGGGCCAGGGTGCCATCGGCATCGAATGCCGGATCGACGACGCCGAGATTCACGGCTATTTAAAAGTGTTGCACGACGAAGCGACCAGTATCCGGGTCGGAGCGGAGCGGGCCATGAACGCCAGGCTGAACGGCGGTTGCCAGGTGCCGATCGCCGGCTATGCGGAAATTCGCGGCCAGCGCCTGTTTATGCGCGGCTTGGTCGGCAGTCCGGATGGGGCGGTTTTGTACCGCGCCGAGGCCGAAAGCGATTTGGACCAAGCCGAAGCGTTGGGGCGCAGCGTCGCCGACCAATTGCTGGCGCAAGGGGCCGACAAAATTCTGCGCGAGCTTTACCAGTGATAGCCGGGTTGAACGGCGCGCGAATATTGGTGACCCGGCCTGCGGCCCAGGCCGAAAATTTGTGCGGATTGATCGAACGCTGCGGTGGAGTGCCGGTAAGGTTTCCGACATTGGAGATCGCGGCCCGGCAACCGGAGGCGCAAGCCGTGCAAGACGCCGAAACCGGCGATTGGCTGATTTTTACCAGTAGCAATGCTGTGGATTTTGCTATACCGGCGTTCGGTGGCAAAATGCCGGGCTGGCGCGGCGCCAGGATTGCGGCGGTCGGCGCGGCGACCGCGGACGCGTTGCGGCGCGCCGGATGCGCGGTCGATTGCGTGCCGGCCGGCGAATTCAGCAGCGAAGGTTTGCTGGCCGAGCCGGCCTTGCAGCAAGTCGCCGGCCTGCGCTGCACCATCGTGCGCGGTGTCGGCGGCCGGGAAAAACTGGCGGACGGTTTGCGCGCCCGCGGCGCGGCGGTGGCTTATCTGGAAGTATACAGCCGGAACCGGCCGGCTGCGGATATCGGCGGATTGCGCGCCGACTTGCATGCGCAGCGCTTGGCCGCAGTAACGGCGACTAGCGTCGAGGCGCTACAAAACTTAGTGGCAATACTGGACGGCGAGGCAATCGAGCGATTGCGGCAAATTGGATTGGTGGTTGCCAGCGAGCGTATCGGCCAAAACGCGGAACAGCTCGGATTCAAACGGATTGCAGTAAGCCCGCAACCGACGGATGCAGCGATTTTAGAGACCTTGACGACGTTATTGAACGGGGAAAACAGTGGCGGAAGTAATTGAAGAACAACAAGAAGCTCCAGCTCAGGTGGTAGTAGTTAAGAAGTCGCACGCCGGTCTGTGGATAGGCATACTTTCCATCGCGTTGGTTGTGGTCACTGCGGCTGCGGGTTTTTATTATCTGCAGCAATTGCGCGCCAGCCAAGATACCGAAAATAATCAGGACAATCTGAAAATCATCGAACTGGACAAGGAATTGAACGGCTTGCGCGAGCAGTTGGCCGGAGTTCAATCGCAGATCGCCAACGTCAATGCCGAAATGACCGGCAAGGACAACCACTTCAACCAAACTTTGGCCGAGTTCTCCAAGTTGCACGAGGAGCGTTTGGCAACCGCCCGCAAGGAATTAGAGAATTCGATTCTGCTGGTACAGCGCCAATTGGGCAAAACCCGCGGCGACTGGCTATTGGCCGATGCCGAATATTTGTTGACTGTTGCGAACCAGCGCTTGCAGTTGGTCGGCGACGTCAATACCACACGCCAGGCGCTCGAAGCCGCCGACCAGCGTCTACGGGAAAGCGGCGATGCTGCGGTATTCAAGGTCAGGGAACAAATCGCCAAGGAATTGTCGTTGTTGAATAGCGCCATCGTGCCGGATATCGTCGGGCTCTATGCCCAAATCCAGCAACTTCAGGATTCGGTGGAAAATTTGGCGGTATTCCTGCCGCACGCCGGCAAAGCCTTGGAAAAGCCGGAGACGCCCAATAACGATTTATCGGAACACGGCCATGAAATACTGCAGCAGGTTGCCAAACAGTTGGAAGGCTATGTGGTGCTGCGCCATACCGACCAGCCGGTCAATGCGGTGTTGACGCCGGAGGAAGCGCATTTCATCAAGCAACAATTGAAAGTCCGCTTGGAAATGATTCAGATCGCGCTGGTACAACAAAACGATGCGTTGTTTTCCAGTAGCATCGCCGATGCCAAACAGTGGTTGAAGAAAAACTTCTCCGAAAACCAGCAGACCGACGCTTTTGCCGCCGAGCTGGATAAACTGGCCGGCGTCCAGATTCGCAGCCAGTATCCGGATGTCAGCGCTTCGCTGAAGCTGTTGAAGGATATTAGCAAGCTGCGCATAGAAACCGACAAGGCCGTATTCAACAATTCGCCTGCGCCGGCCGAAGCCGCAACGGCCGGCCAGTAACCCGCGGTGGCGCCATGAAAAATCTAGTCTATTTCCTCGGCTCCCTGCTTTGCGCGGTCGCCGCAGCCTATGCGCTGCATAGTTGGTTGGCAGAGCATAACGATCCCGGCTACGTCTTGATCGGTTTCGGCCATTGGTCGCTGGAAACGTCGCTGACAGTCTTTGCCGTGGCGTCGGTGATCGGTTTTTTCGGGTTGTACAGCTTATTTCGCTTGCTGGGCGTATTGCTGAGGCTGCCGGGACAGATCTCGCGGCGGCGGCGTAACATCAAATTCAACCGGTCTCAGGAAGCGCTGATCGCCGGTTTGTTCGATGCCGCCGACGGCAATTGGGAGCGGGCGGAGAAAGTTCTGGTAAAACACGCCGCCAACAGCGGCGCGCCGCTGCTGCATTATCTGACTGCGGCGCGGGCGGCGCAGTCGCGCGGCGCGCTGGACAAACGCGACGAATACCTGCAAAAGGCCGCGGCGCAATCGTCCGACACCAACATTACCGTCGGCTTGACCCAGGCGGAATTGCACCTTTCCGGGCAGCAGTTCGAGCAGGCGCTGGAGACTTTGGGTAAATTGCATTCGATCAACCCCGGCCATGCCCGGGTGTTGAAAATGATGCACCAGGCTTACCAGCATTTGGGCGATTGGGAAGGGCTGAGCAAATTGCTGCCGTCTTTGCAGCAGCATAAAGTGCTGATGGAAGCCGAAGTCAAGTTGCTGGAAACCGAAACCTTCAGCCGGCTGCTGAAACAAGCGGCGGAGCGCAACGAGGCCGACGCGATCCAAGCCTGCTGGGAAACCGTTCCCGATCACATCAAAACCGTACCGGGTATCGCCAACATTTATTTCGCGGCGATGATAGCTGCCGGCGCCGGTGCAACCGTCGAGTCGGCGATGTTGAAACAGCTAGGCCGGCATTGGGACGACACCTTGCTGGTATTGCTGGCTAGCATCGAAACAGCCGATCCGGTCAAGCATTTGCAATCGATAGAACAGTGGCTGGCGGTGCATCCGACCAATGCTGTGTTGCTGCGAGTATTGGGCAGGCTGGCGTTAAAAGTCCAGCAAATGGAAAAGTCCGAGCAATATTTGTTGAAGAGCCTGAATATCGAACCGTCGGTCGCCGCTTACCAATTGCTCGGCGAAGTGCAGTTCAGCCGCGGCGAAAAAGACCAGGCCTGCGAGAGCTTCAAGCGCGGCTTGCTGCTGGCTTCGGATGAGGTGGTCGGCAATATCGAAGCCGTTACCGGTTAGCTTTCGGCCAAGCTCGGGCCGGGCCTGTGGCGGGCGCTTAGAAAACTTCCGGTTCGGTTCCGACCCGGCCGACGGCCGGATCCAAGTTGCGGTAAGCCACCAATTTGTTTCTGCCGCCGGCTTTGGCCTGGTAGAGCGCCTTATCCGCCCTGTCCAATAAATGAATCGGCAGCGTCAGGTGGTCGATATGGGTCAGGCCGATACTGACCGTGACCGGGCCGGAGATCGGGAACCGATGGCGTTCGATGGCTGCGCGAAACCGCTCGAAGGTAGCCTCGGCATCGGCCTGATTGACCAGATTCAATATCACGACAAATTCCTCGCCGCCGAAGCGGAATAAAAAGTCGTTGTATCGAAAATGTTTTTCCATCGCCTGGCTAAACACCAGCAACACCTCGTCGCCGTACAAATGGCCGTAAGTGTCGTTAATCCGCTTGAAATTGTCGATATCCAGCATGGCGATCCAGGAGCTCTTCTCCTGGCAACGGTCCTGAATCGGGTGCATCCGGAAATATTCGCAGACCTGCAGCATGCGGGCGTCGAACGACTGCCGATTCGGCAGTTTGGTTAGCGGGTCGCGCTCCTTGCTGTCGTGCAACGCCACCAGATTGCGGTAGAGCGCGATCATGTCGGCGAGCAAGGCCAAGGCCGCGGCATCGAACTCGCCCTTCAGCAACAAGGCCCGATCCGGTCCGCCCAGCTCGCGTACCGGGGCGACGATTCGGGTGAACAGTCCTGCCGCATTCGGTTTGCTGGGTTTCAGGTCGGCGCTGCTGTTGAACTCATTGAGCAGATCAATTTCTTCTTCCTGCGGCTGTTCGGTGAAGTCCAGCGGGAAACGCCGCACCAGTTGCTCGCTGGTGCATCGGGCTTCGCCGGTTTTCAGGTTGCGTTCGCCGTAAACTTCGTAAGCCACGGCCTTGCTTATCCAGGGCAATTCTTCCAGTAAATGCAAAAAGCGATAGGTCAGGCCTTGGTAGTCGGGTTGTTCGCTTAATGAGATCGCCCAATTCGAGATGTGCCGGTAGTCGGGATGCGCGTTCAATGCAGTGGGCCGTTGGTCAGCAGGGTTAAAGGTACAGCTATATTCTGCTTTAATCGCCAACAGTTTCGAAACATTTTTTTTCGGCGCCGGTGGCTAATGGCCGCTAGGCCGGGACTGGGGGAGGCGACGACCTGGAAGGTTAGTCGGAGCCGGCGTAAAACTATAGGCAGCGGATCGCCATGCAGGAGATGTCGTCGTGGGCGTCGCCGGTTGCCAGATGCCGCTCCAGCGCCGCTTTGACGGCATCGATGCGCCGGCCGGTCGGGTTGGCGGACAGCGCCGCGATCACGCCGTGTGGGCCGAAACGGGCGTGCTCGGCATTTTGGGCGTCGGTCAGGCCGTCGGAGTAAACAAACAGCTCGCAAGCCGCTTGCCATTGCCAGAGTTCGCAGCGGTCGTCGAATTCCGCGTCGGGCAGAATGCCGGCGAAGGTGTGGCGGGATTGGAAGGCGTGCATCACCTCGCCGGCGGCATTCAGCGCCATGGCGGCCGGCAAGCCGCCATTCCAGATCTCTATCGATTTGCGCGCGCTGTCTATCATGCCGATGGCTAGCGCCACGAAGCGGTCCGGCGGCATTTGCGTATACAGCAAGCGGTTTATTTCCCTAACGATGATGGCAATTGCCAGGCCTTTTCGGGTCATGGCCTGAAACGCCTGGTTGACGATGACGGTCGGAATCGCCGCCGCCAGCCCGTGGCCGGTCGAATCGGCCAGCATGAAATAAATTTGCTGTTGGCTGATGCGCCGGGCGCTAATCAGATCGCCGCTGAAGCGGTGGGCCGGTTTCAACCAGAATTGCAGATGGTCGTCTTTCAGGTCGTTTTGCCGGATCAAACGGGCGAAAATGTTTTGCAGGAACAATTGCTCGGTTTCGTTCCGGTCGCGGTAAATTTTCAATTGCGCGGTGTCGGCGGCGATGACCTGCTGCATGTCCAAAAAACGCTGCACCGAATTCAGCTTGGCCTGCAAAATGGCCTGGTTAAACGGCTTCGGTAAATAATCGTCGGCCCCGGCTTCCAGGCCGGCGACGATGTCTTCGGTTTCGCTCAAGGCGCTGACGACAAAGATTGGCGTCCATTTGTCGCGGCCTATCGCGCGGATGGCTTTGATCGCCTGTAGGCCGTCCATGGCCGGCATCATGATGTCCATCAACACCAGATCGGGATCGGTGGCGGCGAACAGGGCGACGGCTTCGCCGCCGTTGGCGGCCAGAACGACTTGATGTCGCATCCGGGTCAATAATTTATCGAGCAGCGCTCTGTTTTCCGGCAAATCGTCGGCGACCAATATTTTCATTAGGAATCGTACCGTTATTGGCTGTGCCGGCAGTCTACCTTAACTAAACAGCGAATCCCACATCGCATCGACTTTTTCGATCACATCCCGCCGCATCACGATCGGCCTGCCCCATTCCCGCATTGTCTCGCCCGGCCACTTGTTGGTGGCGTCGAAGCCCACTTTGGAGCCCAAACCCGACACCGGCGAGGCGAAGTCCAGGTAATCGATAGGCGTGTTCTCCAGTATCGTCAGGTCGCGGGCCGGGTCCATGCGGGTGGTGATGGCCCAAATCACGTCCTGCCAGTTGCGCACATCGACATCATCGTCGACCACGATGACGAACTTGGTGTACATGAACTGGCGCAAATACGACCAGGTGCCAAGCATCACTCGTTTGGCGTGGCCGGCGTATTGCTTCTTCATGCTGATAACCGCCATCCGGTAAGAGCAGCCTTCCGGCGGCAAGTAGAAATCGACGATTTCCGGAAACTGCTTTTGCAGAATAGGCACGAACACTTCGTTCAACGCCACGCCCAGAATCGCCGGCTCGTCCGGCGGCCGGCCGGTATATGTACTGTGGTAAATCGGTACTTGGCGCTGGGTGATGCGCTCGATGGTGAACACCGGGAATTCGTCGACTTCGTTGTAATAACCGGTGTGGTCGCCATAGGGGCCTTCCGGCGCGGTTTCGCCGGGATAGATAAAGCCTTCCAGCACGATCTCGGCGCTGGCCGGCACTTGCAAATCGTTGCTCAGGCATTTGGCGACTTCGGTCTTGCTGCCGCGCAGCAGGCCGGCGAAGGCGTACTCCGACAACGGGTCGGGCACTGGCGTCACCGCCGCCAGAATCGTGGCCGGATCGGCGCCCAAGGCTACCGCGACCGGAAACGGCTGGCCCGGCCGTTGCTGCTGCCATTCCCGAAAATCCAACGCGCCGCCGCGATGCGCCAGCCAACGCATGATGACTTTGTTTTTGCCTATCACCTGTTGCCGGTAAATACCCAGATTTTGCCGCTCTTTGTTGGGGCCGCGGGTAATCACCAGCGGCCAGGTAATCAGTGGCGCCGCATCTTCCGGCCAGCAGGTCTGAATCGGGTAATCGGCCAAGTCGACCTCGTCGCCTATCCTGATCACTTCCTGGCAGGGCGGGTTGTTGACCAGTTTCGGCGCCATGTTCAGCACTTGCTTGAACACCGGCAGTTTATCCAGCGCATCTTTCATGCCCTTGGGCGGTTCCGGCTCTTTCAGGTAAGCCAGCAACTCGCCGATACCGCGCAGTTCGGAAATGTCTTTGGCGCCCATGCCCATCGCCACCCGTTTGGTGGTGCCGAACAAATTGCCTAGCACGGCGATATTCGAGCCTTTCGGGTTCTCGAACAGCAGTGCCGGACCGCCTTGTTTCAACACCCGGTCGCAAATCACCGTCATTTCCAGAACCGGATCGATTTCCCGGCGGATACGTTTCAATTCGCCTTGCTTTTCCAGTTGCTGGATGAAGTCGCGCAGATCTCTATATTTCATGCTAAATCGGAATGGTTGGTTACGGATAGGGGCAGCATTAAAACGCAGGCCTTTGTCGCGCTCGCGGCCGGTTACGGCGGCCTTAAGGGCCGGTGCGGTTTTCCCGACTTTGGATTCGAGTGCCGAATAGGTAATCGAACCAGGGCCAGGTCACGCACCAGTTGCCGTTGCCGGCTCGCAAATGGTGTTGGTAATGCCAGGGTAGATGCCGCTTGGCCCATTCCGGATCGAGATGGGCGCGGCGGTGTTTGTAATAGTACAAGGCCAGCGCCGCATACAGGGCCATTACGAAGAATGGCAGATAAAACAGCAACGGCAGATGTAGCGTGACGATGCCGGCCAACACCGCCAGTTCTTTGCTTTGCGCGTTCCAGGCCCATTTCAAACTGCGGTAGCCCGGATCGAGCATGCCGTGTTCCGCGCAAACCCGATGGTGTTCGTACCAGTGGTAGGCCCAGATACTGCCGGGATTTTTGCCGAGGCCGTGCAGCAGGTATTTGTGCATCAGCCATTCGCCGAGATTGGCGTAGAGCAGGGCGCAGGCGATTTGCAAAGCGGCGGCGGCCATCGGCGCGAGGCGGTCAAATCACCGGCACGATCAGCACGAACAGAAACGCGACGACGGTCCACAGCACGATTTTGGTCCGCAACGGCGTCTTGCGCCAAACTGCGGCCAATTCCCGTTTCAGCGCTTGTTTCCGGTCCGTCGCCGCGCGGATGCGTTTCACCGCGCCCGTCAGCGTATCGCGCTCCAGGCGTTGTTGTTCCTCGAACAACAATTCGTCCAACTGCGAATAAAACACGTCGCAGTGCGGGCATTTGAATTCCTCGCCGATACGGACCTGGCCGCACTGGGGGCAATTTTTCATGGCTACTCCTGGTCTTGGCAAATCAGGCGGTCCGGCAACGCCGCCGAACAGCCGTTACGCCGCTAGGCGGCGATGCCGTTATGGCGCAATAACGCGTCGATGTTCGGTTCGCGGCCGCGGAAGTTTTTGAACAAGGTCATCGCATCGGCGCTGCCGCCCTGCTCCAGAATGTTGTGCAGGAAGGACTCGCCGGTGGCCCGGTCGAAGATGCCGTTTTCCTCGAACAGCGAGAAGGCATCGGCCGATAATACTTCTGCCCATTTATAGCTGTAATACCCCGCGGCGTAACCACCGGCGAAGATATGGGAAAAGCTGTGGGCGAAGCGGTTGAATTCGGGCGGCTTGACCACCGCGACCTGGTCGCGCACCTGTTGCAGGGTCGAATAAATCCGGCCGCCTTTGCTCGGGTCGTAATGCTGGTGGATTTTGAAATCGAACAGGCTGAATTCCAGTTGCCGTACCATCATCATGCCGGCCTGGAAGTTTTTCGCGGCCAGCATTTTGGCATACAACGTGTCCGGTAGCGGCGCGTCGGTCTGATAGTGGCCGGAGATCAAGCTCAGCGCTTCCCGGTCCCAACACCAGTTTTCCAGAAACTGGCTGGGCAGTTCGACCGCGTCCCATTCGACGCCGTTAATGCCCGACACGCCGAGGTGGTCGATTTGGGTCAGCATGTGGTGCAGGCCGTGGCCGAATTCGTGGAACAGGGTTTCCACTTCGTCGTGGGTTAGCAATGCCGGGTCGTTGCCGGCAGGCGGCGTGAAATTGCAGGTCAGGTAGGCCACCGGGGTTTGCAGGCCTTCCGCGGTTTTCTTGCGGCAGACGCAATCGTCCATCCAGGCGCCGCCGCGTTTCTTGGCGCGGGCATACAGGTCCAGATAAAAGCGGCCGCGCAATTGGCCGTCCCGGTCCAGAATTTGGTAAAAGCGGACGTCCGGGTGCCAAGTGTCGAAGTCTTTGATTTCCGAGATTTGCAGGCCGAACAGCTTTTCGACGATGGCAAACAGGCCGGGTACCACTTTGCTGTCCGGGAAATAGGCTTTAACCTCCTCTTGCGACAACTGGTAGTAATGCTGGCGCATTTTTTCCGAGTAATAGCCGATGTCCCAGGCTTGCAAATCTTGCAGGCCGTGTTCCTTCGCGGCGTATTCTTTCAGTTCGGTCAGGTCGCGGCGGGCCTGACGCCAGGATTTGTCGGCCAGATCTTCCAGGAATTGGACGACGTCGTCGGTGGACTTGGCCATTTTGGTCGCCAGCGAATATTCGGCGTAATTGCCGAAGCCTAGCAATTGGGCTTTTTCGTGGCGTAGGGCCAGGATTTGTTCCATGATTTCCGAATTGTCCCAACGTCCGGCGTGCGGCCCCCGGTCGGAGGCGCGGGTACAAAAGGCTTCGTAATGTTCGCGGCGCAAGTCGCGGTTATCGGCGTAGGTCATGATCGCCAGATAGGACGGGAATTGCAGATTGATCAGCCAGCCGTCCTTGCCCTCGGCTTCGGCCGCCTGCTTGGCTTGCGCTAAGGCCGATTCCGGCAGGCCGGCCAGATCGTCGGCGTGGGTGATTTGTTTGTGCCAGGCGTTGGTGGCGTCGAGCAGGTTTTCCTCGAACTGGCTGGCGAGTTTGGACAATTGCTGGCTGATTTCCTTGAAACGGGCTTGCTTATCCGTCGGCAGGTCGACGCCGGATAAATGAAAATCTCGCAGCGCGTTGTCGACGATTTTTTGCTGGGCCCGGTCCAGCTCGGCGAATTCGGCACTGTCGCGGATGGCTTTGTAGGCTTGTTGCAGAGCTTTATTTTGGCCGACTTCGGTCGAATATTCGCTGAGCTTGCCTAGGCAAGCGTTATAGGCGTCGCGCATCGCTTCGCTATTGACCACTGAATTCATGTGGCTGACCGGCGACCAGGCTTTGTTCAGGCGGTCTTCGGCCGCTTCGATCGGTTCGATCAGGTTTTGCCAGGAGTAAGGCCCGCCGCCGGCGAGTTGGGTTTCGATCGTGGCTCGCGCCTCGGCCAGCAAGCGGTCGATGGCCGGTTCCACGTGTTCCGGCAGGATTTTGGAAAATTGCGGCAATTCGGTCTGTTCGAGTAAAGGATTGGTCATGTCGGTGCCAGTCGGGTAAAAAATGGATAACGGTGTCAGGACAGCAGGTGCATCGCCGCATTGACGCGGGCTTGGGCCTTGTGCAGCACCATCAACGAAAAATCCGGGTTCAGCTTGCCGTGGCTCAGCTTGCTGTAGGCCGGTATCGAGTTGATGTAGGGCAGGCCGCGGGCCTTGCCCGAGCCGAAATAGCTATGCAACTTGGCTAGAATGACGATATCGGTGACCGTCAGTTCCGTGCCGCTGTCGTACAACCAGTTTTCCGCATGATGCGGAATATTGCCAATATGTTCCGGAAATCCGAGCGTATGCAGAACCAAGCCGCCCACCGGCCCGCGCAAATGCGGCAGCAGATCTTGCAATTCGCTGAAACTGGGGCCGCCGTCGGGGAATTGTTCGGCGAAATGCAGCAGCGGGATCGCGCCGATATCGGCAATCAAGCCGCCCAGCAAGGCGTCGTCCGGCGAAATCCGGCTGCACTCCTGGGCCAGTACGAAACTCAAGCTGGAAATGTATAGGCTGTTTTTCCAAAGGCTGTGCATGCCTTTCATCAGTTCCGGGTCGGTGCAACTGAACAATTGCTTCAAGCCGACGCTGAGCACCAGGTTGCGGGTGGCGTTCAGGCCGATGCGGGCTACCGCGTCGTGGCAATTGTTAATCGGCGTGCCGGTCGAATACAGCGCACTGTTGGCGACCTGGATCAATTTGGCGACCATCGGCGGATCGAGTTGAATGATTTCGGCGGCCTGATGCACGCCGATTTCCTGCTGCATCGCTTCTTTCAGTTTCAGCGCCACGTCCGGCAACGACGGCAGTTTCAGCTTGTTTTCCCGGTAAGCCCGGGCGAAGCTGGTGAAGAAGCGGCTGTTGTTGAGCGGCCCCGGCAATTGGATGTCGACCAGTTCGACGCAACTCGCGCTTTCCCGGCTTTTGTCGGTCCACAACCGGTTCAGCGCGATCGGGATTTCCAGAATCATTACATCGCTCAGCGCCAATGCCGTGGCGCCGCAGCGGTTGCCGCTGTTCAGCGGTAGATTGGCCAGCGCGGAGCCGGCCTCGATACGGTAGCTGCTGTCGCTGTCCGGTTGCATGGAAATTTCGCCGGACAGCAGGTAGAAGACGCTGTCGCTGCGTTGTCCCAGGCCGAACACGGTAGCGCCTTTGCCGTAGCCGAGGGTTTGTTGCGGCAACGCCGTCAGGCTGGCATCGTCCAGATCGCGCAAAGGCGCGAACTTTTTCAGTTGGGCCGGACTAAGCGCCTGGCGTTGCAAGAGTACGGCTTGCGTGGCCGCATCCGCGCTATCGCTGCCGCGTTCGGCAGAACCGGGCTGGGGTAGGGCGCCGGCGCTCTTCTCGAACAGTTTAGTGAACCAGTTCATATCAGGTCCGGAAGAAATTCAACGCCTCGGCGATTTGCTGTTTGGCGTCCTGCAGCGCTTTCAAGGACATATCGGGCGTCAGCGTGCTGTCGCCCAGCTTGTGGAATGCCGGCAAGGTGTTCAGCGGCGGCAATTTGTGGCTCAGCGCGCCGCCGAGCCGACTGTGGAACTTCGCCAGCAGGACGATATCGTGGACTTGCAGCGGCTTGGCGTCGTCGAAATACCAGTTGTTGGTATTCAGCGGAATTTGTTGCAGGCTGTCCGGGAAATGCCATTTTTTTAAGATAAACGCGCCGACCATGCCCTGCAAATACTCGATGGCGGCGTGGAGTTCGGATTCGGTGTATTCGGCAACATCCAGCGTTTCGGCCAACGTGACGACCGGTAGCGCGCCGATGTTGTGGGTCAAGCCGGCCAATAAGGCTTCGTCGGCATTGATTTTGCCGCTGAGCCCGGCCAGGGTGTAACTGAGGCTGGCGACCTGTATGCTTTGTTTCCATAACGACTGAACCAGTTGGTTCAACTGTTTATTCCGGCTCTTGAATAACTGGTGCAGGCTGATGCTGGTGACCAGGTTTTGCGTGGTCTTGAAGCCGAGACGGTTGACGGCGTCGTGGCTGCTGGTGATCGGCCGGTTGCTGCGGTAAATCGGACTGTTGGCGACCTGGATCAGTTTCGAGGAAATGACCGGGTCCAGATTCAGGATTTTTACTGCGTCGCCGATGCTGATGTCTTTTTGCAGCGCGCTACGCAGCCGCAGCGCCACGTCGGGCAGGCTGGGGACGTGCAGATTGTCGGCCTTGAAGGCCTGGCAAAAACGCTCGAAAAAAACGGTGTTGCGCAAGGCTGGCGGGACTTGTTCCAGGTTCAGGCCGGTTTGGTCGGCCAGTTTGCTGCTGCGTTGCAACGCCGACAGCGGCAGGTAGACGGCTTGGGCCGCGGACTTGGCGATGGCGTTGAAATTCTGTTCGCCGTAGGTTGCCAGCGGGTAGCAAGCTTTAAAGGTTCCGGCTTCGACCAGGTATCCGGCGCCGTTGCCGGCTTCCATGAATACTTCGCCGCTGTAGAGGTAGGCGATCTCTTCCGCTTGCTCGCCGCGGTTGAACAACAAATCTCCAGGATTGAAATTGCGCAATCTGATCGGCAGGGTTTTCAGTTCCGCTACCGGCAAGTCGCCGATCGGAATCAGTTGTTGTAAAAACTGCAGTGGCAGTTGCGCCGTCGCCGCTTCGCGCGTTTTCTCCGCAGGCTTGTCCGCTTCCGTGGTTTTTTTCAGCCGTTTCCAGAACATGCGCTCAGTTCGAGAAAATACTCAGGGCTTCGTGAATTTTGGCTTTGGCGTCGTGCAGGATCGCCAGCGTGTTTTCCGGAGACAACGAGAAATTTTTCAATTTGCTGGCGGCCGGAATCGCGGTGATCGCCGGTAGTTCGGCCGAAGCGGTTTTACCGATTTGCGCGTGCAGGCGCGACAACACCACAATGTCGGTCAGCGTCAGCTTTTCGGCGCTGTTTTGGTACCAATCGCTGCTGGACAGCGCGACGTCGAGGAATTCTTCCGCGAAATCCCATTCTTTCAATACTACGGCGCCGACCGGGCCTTTGATGACCGGCATGGCTTGTTCGATTTCGCTTTCATTGTGGTATTCGCTGGGCAGGTTGGCGGCGAAGTTGAGGAACGGAATCACGCCGATATCGCAAACCAGGCCGGCCAACAAAGCGTTCTCCGGGTTTTGTTCCCGGGTATGGCTGGCCAGCACATGGCACAGGCCCGACAAATACAGGCTTTGTTTCCATAAGCTTTCCAGATGGCTTTTGATCTGCGGGGATTTACTCTTGAAAATCTGCTTCATGCTCAACGCCGTAACCAAATTGCGGGTGGCGTTCAAGCCGATGCGGACCACGGCCTCTTTGCAGTTTTTGGCACGCACCGTGGTCAGATAGAGCGGGCAATTGGCGACTTCGATCAGTTTGGCGGAGATGGCCGGGTCAAGCTGGATGATCTTGACCGCCTCGTCGATGTTGACGTCTCGCTGAATGGCCTTGCGCAGGTTGATGGCGACTTCCGGCAGGGACGGTATTTCGATTTCGTGGTCGGAGTTTTGGAAGTGTTCGGCAAACAAGGCCAGCAGCCGGTTGTCATGCAGTTCGGCGGGTATCTCCAGTTTGCCGTGGTCCAGCCGGCTGGGCGTCAGCATGATTTTCAGCGAGACCCGCAGGATGTCGACGTCGGTTTTGGCGGTTGCGGTGGCGGTGTGTTTGGTGCCGCTGCAAATCGGAAATTTGGCTTGCGCACTGCCGGCGACAATTTCGTAACTTTTGCCGTTGTGGTCGGCCAACGTAACGGTGCCCTTCAGCAGGTAAATCGCGCAGGTCGCCTGTTCGTTGACGTGATACAGGATGCTACCCGTGGGCAGGCTTTCCACATGGTTGTCGGTGGCAAAGGTTTGCAGGATCTCGTCGCTGAGGTTACGGATCGGAAATAGCTGTTTCAGGATCTCCGGCGTGATAGGTTGTCCGGGGTGTTGCTTGTGCAGCTTGGCCTGGGCTTTTTCGAAAAAAGATCTGATTCCACTCATGCTGTTCCAGTAACCGTATAAAAGTCGTTATGTCGGGTAATTGCCGGCGTTGGCCGGCACATTGCTTATGCGTCCGGATTTCGATCGGCCGATTGGCGTTCTGCGTCGAGCAGGCCGATCACCGGAGCGGTAGCGGGACGCCGTCCCCGCCAAATATAGAACGCCTCGGCGGCTTGTTCCACCAACATGCCCAAACCGTCGACGCTTTTTGCCGCGCCGTTGGCAAGGCCCCATCTGACGAAAGCGGTTGGCCGGTTGGCGTAAGCCAAATCGTAGCAAGTACCGTTTTCGGCGAGCAGGCCGGCGGGAAGCGGCGGAAGTTCGTCGCTGAGGCTGGCCGCGGTGGCGTTAATGATAAGGTTGAAACTTTGGCCGGGCAGTGCGCCGTATCCGCACGCTTCCACAGGGAACAGGGGCTTGAAATCGTCGGCGATGGCCTGGGCTCTGGCCGGGGTCCGGTTGGCGATGACCAGGCTGGCCGGTTTTTGTTTCAGTAACGGGGCGAGAATGCCGCGGCAAGCGCCGCCGGCGCCGAGGATCAGGATTGCGGCACCCGGCAGTTCGATCCGCAGGTTGGCGATCAAATCGTTCAACAGGCCGATACCGTCGGTGTTGTCGCCCAGAATGCTGCCGTCGGCAGCCAACGCCAGCGTGTTTACCGCTTTGGCCGCTGCGGCGGCTTCGCTGAGACTGTCGGCATAATTCCAAGCCAATTCCTTCAACGGTACGGTGCAGTTCAGGCCTTTGCCGCCGGCGGCAAAGAAAGCGTCGGCCGCGGCTTTAAAGGTATCCGCGGGTACCTCCTGGGCCGTATAAACTAGATTTTGCCCGGTTTGTTCGGCGAACAATTTGTGTATTCGCGGCGACTTACTGTGGCCGATCGGGTGGCCGAATACGGCGTATCGGTCAGCTTGACTCGAGGTTGCGGTGTCGACGAGGGTGGTGCGGTTTTCGTTCATGCCGGAGATTAGGCTTGGCTGAGCCACTGCGCGGCGGCTTTGGCGTAATAGGTCAGAATGGCGTCGCAGCCGGCGCGTTTGAATGCCAGCAGCGATTCGAGTACGGCTTGCCGTTCGTCCAGCCAGCCGTTGGCGCTAGCCGCCTTTAACATCGCGTATTCGCCGCTGACCTGGTAGGCGAAGGTCGGCACGCCGAAATGGTCTTTGGCGCGGCGGATGATGTCCAGATAAGGCATGCCGGGTTTGACCATGATCATGTCGGCGCCTTCCTGCAGGTCCAGTGCGATTTCGCGGAGGGCTTCGTCCGAATTGGCAGGGTCCATCTGATAGCTGTATTTGTTGCCGCCCGCCAAGTTGCCGGCCGAGCCGACCGCATCGCGGAACGGGCCGTAAAAACTGGAAGCGTATTTGGCCGAATAGGCCAGAATCCGCGTGTTGGTAAAGCCGTGGATTTCCAACGTGTTACGGATCGCACCGATCCGGCCGTCCATCATGTCCGACGGCGCGACGATATCGGCGCCGGCTTCGGCGTGGGACAAGGCCTGTTTGCACAGTACGTCCACGGTCTCGTCGTTGACTACGTAGCCGTGCTCATTCAACAGGCCGTCTTGGCCGTGGGACGTGAACGGATCCAGGGCAACGTCGGTAATCACGCCGAGTTCGGGTAGCTCCGCTTTCAGCGCTTTAACGCAACGTTGCGCCAAACCGTCGGGGTTGAACGCTTCTTCTGCCGCCAAGGTTTTTTGGGCCGGATCGATCACCGGAAACAAGGCTACCGCCGGTATGCCCAGCTTCAACAAGGTTTCCGCTTCCTTTACCAGCAAGTCTAGCGACAGCCGGTCGACGCCGGGCATCGAGGCTACCGATTGGCGTTGGTTGTGGCCTTCGATGGCAAACAGCGGGCAAATCAAATCGTCGCTGCTTAGGCTATTCTCCCGCATCAGCCGCCGCGAAAACGCTTGAAAGCGCATGCGCCGCATCCGGGTCGCCGGGAAAAACTCTTTAGGGTGTGGCATCTGTTCCATAGTAATATAATAGGGCATTGGTCGATCCACGGAGGGCGGACCGAAGTCTTTCGTTTGACCGGCTTAGGCCTTTATTCTAGCAGTGTATCGAATCGGGGCGCTCGAATTTAGCCGGCAATTCCTTTTGAGATGAATTTATGAGTATCCGAACTTATATGCGTTTTATGTATGTATTGCTTTTTAGCGCGTTTGCAGTTTTGTCTACGATGGCTCCGGTCGCCGCCGCCGATCTGAGCGAGCCGCAAATGGCGATTGAGGACGCTTCCAACAAGCTGAAACAACGTTTGCAGGATCCCAATTTCCCGCACGATTTCCAAAAGATCAATGCTTTCGTCCAGGAAGTGATCTATCCGCATGTCGATTTCGATCTGATTTCGTCGTTGGTACTGGGTAAGCTGTGGAAGGATGCGTCCCCTTCCGAGAAAGAAAATTTTAAAAGGGAATTTCAAACTTTGTTGATCAGAACCTATTCCAGGGCGTTTTTCGAATTTAAAGATTGGTCGATTCGCTTTTTGCCCGTGACTCCGGAAGAGGACGAGCGCAAGGTGTTGATTAAAACCGAAGTGTTGCAACCGGGATTACAGCCGATAGCGGTCAATTACCGGATGTTGAACGTCAAAGGCCAGTGGAAAGCGTACGACATCATGATTGAAGGCGTCAGCTTGGTGACCAACTATCGGACCAGCTTCAAAAACGAAGTCGAACGTACCGGTTCGCTACAGGAAGTGATCAATCAACTGGCGAAACGCAACACCGAAGCGCTAAGCGCTAAAAACAACTCCTAAGTTTTTCAGCCGCATGTCGGACAGGCCTGAGGGTCGGTCCGGCATGTGGCTTTTCCGCTTTATGCCATCCCTAAAAGATTCTCTCTACGCCAATCCGCTTGGCGAAGTCGGTGCATTCAAATTCGACGAAGCCGTGGTCAAGGTATTCCCGGATATGATCCGGCGTTCGGTGCCGGGCTATGCGGCGATTATCTCGGCTATCGGTTTGTTGGCCGGCCGCTTTGCCACGGAAGGCAGCGTGTGTTTCGACCTGGGTTGTTCACTGGGGGCTGCGAGTCTGGCTATGCGGCAGCAGATCGCCGCGAGGGATTGCCGGGTGGTGGCCGTCGATTGTTCGCCGGCGATGGTCGAGCAGTGCCGGAAAAATCTGGCGGACTCCGGAGTGGCGGGCGTGGATGTGGTGTGTGCCGACATTCGCGACATGCCGATCGAAAATGCATCAGTGGTGGTGTTGAATTTCACGTTGCAATTCATTCCGTTGGCCGATCGGGAGGCTTTTTTGGCCAAGCTGTACCGCGGTTTGCTGCCGGGCGGAATTTTGATTTTGTCGGAAAAGTTGGCTTTCGCCGATCCGCAGCAACAGGACTTGCAAACGGAGATGCACCACTTGTTCAAAAAGGCGCAGGGCTATAGCGAGCTGGAAATCAGCCAGAAGCGTAGCGCGCTGGAGAACGTGTTGATTCCGGAAACGTTTGCGGTACATAAGCGGCGTTTGACGTCGGTGGGGTTTGCCAGTGTCGAGGTTTGGTTCCAGTACTTTAATTTTGCCTCGATGATTGCGCTGAAATGCTAGGTTACGACGACCTGTATGCGTCGTTGCGGGAAGCGGGCGACCGGGTTTGGGTTGAGAGTTTGCCTGGACAATTAGCTAAAGCGTTTGCCGATAGCTCGCACGGCGATTTACAGCGTTGGCGGCGAGTAGTCGAAGAGTTGCCGCGTTACCCGGCCTCCAGTGTCGATTTGATCGATGCGGTTCGGATCGGCGCCGATTCGGATATCGCCGATGTCGCCAGGCAGAATTTGCGCGAGCAGTTAATGAAATTGCATCCTTGGCGTAAAGGGCCGTACCGGATATTCGGCATCGATATCGATACCGAGTGGCGTTCCGATTGGAAATGGGAGCGGCTGAAAAACGGGATTACGCCGTTAGCTAACCGGTCCGTTCTCGACGTCGGTTGCGGTAACGGTTACCACTGTTGGCGAATGTTGGGAGCGGGCGCGCGGTTGGTGGTCGGCATCGATCCGACGTTGCTCAGCGTGATGCAGTTTCAGGCGATACGTAAGCTTTACGGTTCGGCGCCGGTTTACGTGTTGCCGCTGGGTATCGAAGACGTACCGGGCAATTTGGGATGGTTCGATACCGTATTTTCGATGGGGGTGTTATACCACAGGCGCTCGCCGATCGATCACCTGCTGGAATTGAAAGGTTGTTTGCGGCCGGGCGGAGAATTGGTTCTGGAAACGCTGGTAGTCGAGGGCGACGACCGCCACGTCTTGCTACCGGCAGGGCGCTATGCGCAAATGCGCAACGTCTGGTTTTTGCCTAGTTGCCAAGCATTGGCATTATGGTTGCAGCGCTGCGGCTATAAGGATATTCAGTTGCTGCATGTCGGCAAAACCACAGTCGAGGAACAGCGCAGTACGGAATGGATGCGGTTTCATTCGTTGGCCGATTTTCTCGATCCGGGTTCTCCGGATTTGACCTGCGAAGGTCTGCCGGCGCCGATGAGGGCAATTATCAAGGCTAGCGTTTAAATGTAGGTTGGCAGTTCTAAATTATTGTAATTCAGTAATAACATTCTAGAATTGCCTAGCTTGAAAAATACGCCGACCTGTTTCGGGTTTTTTCTGGCAGCCAATCATTCAACCGGGAGTCGAAGATGAAAAATTTATTCGCAATTCTGATGTTATGTTCTTTTGCTGTGTTTGCCGAGCCGATTGACATCAATCGAGCGGATGCCGAAACCATCGCCAAGGAGTTGACGGGAATCGGACCGAAGAAAGCCGAAGCAATTTTGCAGTACCGAAAGGAGCACGGGGATTTTAAAACTCCAAAGGACTTAGAAAATGTTCCGGGTATCGGCGCAAAAACGGTGCAGCAAAACGAGAAGAACATCGTTTTCGGAGATTCTGCGTCAGCGGAAAAGCCTGCGAAGCCCGAAAAGCCGGAAGAGCCGAAAAAAGCCAAATAAGCGCCTGAATCCAGGCGCTTGATTAGATCGATTTGCGCTGATGCGGCAATCGATTGTCCGCCCCCCTGGTCACGATAGTCCGCTGATAAGGGGGGGCGGAATTTAACCGAAAGTCCCGCCGTTCCAGCCCCAAAATTCCGCCGGACAATTGCTGAACTCGATATAAATGCGATCTTGCTCGATTTCCAGTTTGGTCGACAAGAGTTGGCACAGCGCTGCGGCAAGGTTTTGCGCTTGGTTTTTTGTCAAGCCGATGCTTTTGCATTCCAAATATGCCAGAGGCTGGTCGTTGCCGCCGAAAAGCATTGAATCGTCGCTGGAGAGCTGGGTCATCACGTAGCGTTCGGGTTTGCCGGTCTCGGCCGCGATAAGTTTGGATAGTTCGCCGAGTAATTTCTGCGATTGCTCGGAGTTTATCGAGCGGTTGGTGTTTAGCTTCAGGTAGGGCATAGCGGATCTCCTTTGCGAGTTTATGCGTCGATATCGTGCCACCGTTCCAGGATTTTGTATTCTACGCCCGAAGGGGTCGATAGCGATTCCGCCAGGCAAAATCCGTTCGATTGCCATATGACAGGCTTTACGCTCAAGTCGGGTTTGTAGCGGGCTTTTTTTGCTAGGGTCGCATGTGGCCGGTAAGGTCGGCTGTCGGTAATGACGCCGCTTTGGTCAGCAATCCTGGTCAGTTCGGTATGGAAGTGCAAGAAATTCGGGTCGAAGGCGCCGGGTGTCAGGCACAGGACTTTCGGTTTTTGCCAGAACTCCAGTCGATCCAACACCAGCTTGGTCGGGATATTTCTGAGTTTGGCTGCGCCAAGTGTCAGTTCTGTCTGTTGTTGGGCGTTGATGTTGCCTAGGAACAGTAACGTGACGTGCAGGTTGTTTGTGGCAACCGGTTTGCCGCAGTCGGCCAGTTGCTTACAAATGGCGGTGCATGCTGAAAGAGTGTTATGGTCGGGCCATAGTGCAAAAAACAGGCGTTTCAATCAGATATCCTCGGCCGGCTGTGTCGGAAATGTAGAGCAGTAGTGTGCGGTTTGGTGCCGAGTTTTGCAATTTCGGTTGGTATGGCGCATTTAGTTTGCGGCGGAGATGTCGAGAATTGGCGAGGAGGGATGTTGCGGTGGGCGGGCGGTCCGTTGCGCAAATGCTGCATCGCAATGTCCTCGCCAACCTACATGGTGCTTACGCTTGCTAAGGATTGACATACCTGCTGTTTCTATCTTACAGTTACAGATGCATCACACGTACGTGACAAGCCTAGCGGGTTGTGGCAATTTGCAAGAATCGGCTATTACTAAAAATTAAAAACTTTCGGAGCACATCACATGGCAAGACCATTAATTCAAATGGCGTTGGACTCATTGGACTTCAACCAAACCGTGGCATTGGCTGACCAAGTCGCCCCTTATGTCGATATCTTTGAAATCGGTACGCCTTGCATTAAATATAACGGTGTCAACTTGGTGAAAGAGCTGAGAAACCGTTACCCAGACAAGCTGTTGTTGGTCGACCTGAAAACCATGGACGCCGGCGAATACGAAGCAGGCGCGTTCTACGCGGCCGGCGCAGACATCTGCACCGTACTGGGCGTATCCGGCCTGGCCACCATTGGCGGCGTAATCAAAGCAGCGAAAAAACACGCTGCCGAAGTCCAAGTCGACCTGATCAACGTGCCTAATAAAGCCGAGTGCGCACGCGAATCCGCTAAATTGGGCGCGCAAATCATGGGCGTTCACACCGGTCTGGACGCGCAAGCGGCTGGCCAAACTCCGTTCGGCGATTTGAACGAAGTTACTTCTTTGGGTCTGAACGTTCGCGTTTCCGTTGCCGGCGGTATCAAACCTGCCACGATTGACCAAACCGTCAAAGCCGGTGCGAACATCATCGTCGTCGGTGCGGCTATTTACGGTGCGCCATCACCTGCCGAAGCGGCTCGTGAAATCCGTGAACTGGTTGATGCGGCGGCGGTGTAAGCCATGCATCAAGAGTTAATCATAAACAAAATTTCCAGCATTCTGGAAGCTACCCCCGATTCGCACGACAAAGCTTTAGTCGATATGTTGGATCAAGCCAAGAGAATTTTTGTCTCTGGCGCCGGTCGCTCAAAGCTTGTTGGTAATTTCTTCGCCATGCGCTTGATGCACGGCGGTTATGACGTCAGTGTTGTTGGGGAAATCGTCACGCCGAGCATCAAAAACGGTGATTTATTGATCATCATTTCCGGTTCGGGCGAGACAGAGCAGTTGATCGCGTTCACTAAGAAAGCCAAAGAAGTCGGCGCTAAAATCGTATTGATTTCGGCGAAAGACGACTCGACGATTGGTGATATGGCGGATATCACGCTGCAAATCGGCCGTTCCGAGCAATACGGCAAAGTTAAAGGCATGCCGATGGGTACTGTCTTCGAATTGTCGACATTGCTATTCCTGGAAGCCACCATTTCTCATGTAATTCACGAGAAGGGTATTCCGGAAGAGGAAATGAGATCGAGACACGCCAATTTGGAATAATTGCGTACAGCCTGCGGCAGGGCAACACCTGTCGTAGGCCCAACAGATAACATGTGGGCGTCAAGGTGATTCCGATTCCAGCAGTCTAAAAGCAAGAATGTGGTAATTGGTCTTCCTTGAAATTTACCAAGCCTCAGCCAGAGCGGCGTTTGACACCACAAACGTACACTTAAAATAACAAAATTAAAGGAGACCAACATGCCTTCGCGTCGAGACTTAGCGAACGCCATCCGCGCACTTAGCATGGACGCGGTACAGAAAGCCAATTCAGGACACCCTGGAGCCCCGATGGGGATGGCCGATATCGCCGAAGTACTGTGGAACGATTTTCTGAACCACAACCCGAACAACCCGAAATGGGCCAACCGCGACCGCTTCGTGCTGTCCAACGGCCACGGCTCCATGCTGATTTACTCGTTGTTGCACCTGTCGGGCTACAACCTGCCGATCGACGAACTGAAACAGTTCCGTCAACTGCACTCGAAAACCCCGGGCCATCCTGAATACGGCTACACCGACGGCGTCGAAACCACCACCGGCCCGCTGGGCCAAGGCATCACCAATGCCGTCGGTTTCGCCATTGCCGAACGTGCCCTGGCCGGCCAATTCAACCGCCCAGGCCACGACATCGTCGACCACCACACCTACGTATTCCTGGGTGACGGCTGCTTGATGGAAGGTATCTCCCACGAAGCCTGCTCGCTGGCTGGCTCCATGAAACTGGGCAAACTGATCGCCTTCTACGACGACAACAACATCTCCATCGACGGCGAAGTCCGCGGTCACGGCAACGTTACCGGCTGGTTCCTGGACGATACCCCGAAACGCTTTGAAGCCTACGGCTGGCACGTCATCCCCAAAGTCGACGGCCACAACGCCGACGCGGTGAAAAAAGCCATCGAAGAAGCCAAAAAAGTCACCGACAGACCGAGCATCATCTGCTGCCAAACCACCATCGGTTTCGGCTCGCCGAACAAACAAGGCAAAGAAGAATGCCACGGCGCTGCCCTGGGTGAAGCCGAAGTCGCCGCCACCCGCGAAAACTTGGGCTGGTCGCATGCGCCATTCGAAATTCCGGCCGACATCTACGCCGGTTGGGACGCCAAAGCCAAAGGCGACCGTTTGGAAAGCGCCTGGAACGACAAATTCGCCGCTTATAAAGCCGCGCATCCGGAACTGGCTGCCGAATTCGAACGCCGCATGGCCGGTAAACTGCCTGCCGACTGGGCCGAAAAAGCCAACGCCTTCATCGCCGACGTCAACGCCAAAGCCGAAACCATTGCCAGCCGCAAAGCCTCGCAAAACACCCTGAACGGTTTCGGCCCGTTGCTGCCGGAACTGATGGGCGGCTCCGCCGACCTGGCCGGCTCCAACCTGACCCTGTGGAAAGGCTGCAAAGACATCAACGCGACCGGCCACGACGGCAACTATGTCTACTACGGCGTCCGCGAATTCGGCATGAGCGCCATCATGAACGGCATCACCCTGCACGGCGGCTTCAAAGCCTACGGCGCCACCTTCCTGATGTTCTCGGAATACGCCCGTAACGCCCTGCGCATGGCCGCCCTGATGAAGGCGCCGACCATCTTCGTCTACACCCACGACTCCATCGGCCTGGGCGAAGACGGCCCGACCCACCAACCGGTCGAACAAACCGCCACCCTGCGCATGATACCCAACATGCACGTCTGGCGCCCATGCGACGCGGTCGAGTCTGCCGTCAGCTGGAAAGCCGCGATCGAACGCACCGACGGCCCGAGCACCCTGATCTTCTCCCGGCAAAACCTGCCGCACATGGCGCGCAGCCAAGCCCAGATCGACGCCATCGGCAAAGGCGGCTACGTTCTGAGCGGCGAAGGCAACCCGGACGCCATCATCATCGCTACCGGCTCCGAAGTCGAACTGGCGGTGAAAGCGGCCGAAGCGTTGAAAGCCAAAGGCAAAAACATCCGTGTAGTGTCCATGCCGTCGACCAACGTGTTCGAAGCGCAGGATCAAGCCTACAAAGACAGCGTCCTGCCGCCGAACGTGACCAAACGCGTCGTCGTCGAAGCCGGCGTCACCGACAGTTGGTGGAAATATGCCGGCAGCCAAGGCCGCGTCGTGGGCTTGGACCGTTTCGGCGAATCGGCCCCGGCCGGCCAGCTCTTCAAAGAGTTCGGCTTCACCGTGGACAATGTCGTCGCTAACGTCGAAGCCGTTCTTTAATTTTGATAATCAGTAGGCGAAGCTTCGATTTTTGAATTATCGAATGTCGAGGCTTCTCTTTTCCAACAGCTATAGGTGATAGACGTGAAAATGAATGAATTAACAAAAGGCGTGATGGCGGCTTTAGTGCTGACCAGTTCCGTAGCAATGGCGGAGTCGGATTATCCGGCGGCTGATTATCAGCCAAAAGTTCTGTACACCAACCCGGATTACAAGCCGGAGGCAGCTGCCCCGGCGGCAAAATCCGCCGCACCGGCTGCAGCAACGAAAGCCAAAGAAGTTGAAGTCGTTGAAAACGATCCTAATTTTCCCGCGACCAATTTCCAGCCCAAAGTAATCTTCAGCGATTCCGCTTATAAACACGATAAGACTGCTCCTCAAGCCTCTGGCGCCCGTTCTTCTTCTGCTGCTACGACATCGGCAGCGGCAGCGGTCAGCGATGCTAGCGAAGAAGTTGCATCCAGCGTCGGCGAAAAAAGCTCGTCCAATAGCAGCTTGCTGGGTTTGGTTGCGTTGGCTGCCGTTGGCTTTTTCTTGTTTAACAAGAAAGGCGGTTCCGGTTCGAGCGCTACCGGCGGTTCAAGTGCTGCGTATGGCGACGAGAGCGGGTCTACTGGCGTTGAAAAATATATCGACAGATTGGGTATCAACAAAACCGGTGTCGCTAAGTACTTGGAAAAACAAGACTCCACTCCTGCGACTGGCGTTGCCAAATATATGGCGAAGCAAATTATCAAAGACAGAGAGAGCGCTGCCGCAAAAGCCACAGGCGTGGAAAAATATTTGCGCGATAAAGGATGATTTATCGGTAGTAATTTATTAGGTGAAATTCGGTGGGACTTTCCCACTGTGTTACCTGCGGAATCGCCACTTAGCGTGTTTTGGAGAGCGTGATGGCTTCAAAATATGTCAAGTGGCGATTCAGTCTGTTATACCCGCATTTTGGAAAAATTCCCCGCCAAGCATAAATCGTACCGGTCGATAGCTGAAATTTCGAATATCGGTAACGGTTCTATACCAGTTCAAAGGGGATACATTAACCGAGGATATTTTTATGGCAAAAAATTTATTAGAACAACTCCGCGAAATGACTGTTGTGGTGGCGGACACCGGCGACATTCAAGCAATCGAAACTTTCAAACCGCGCGACGCGACCACCAACCCGTCTTTGATTACCGCTGCGGCACAAATGCCGCAATATCAAGGCATCGTCGACGATACCTTGAAATCGGCTCGCGCAACTCTGGGCGCTAGCGCCTCTCCTGCGGAAGTCGCGTCTTTGGCGTTCGACCGCTTGGCGGTTTCATTCGGCCTGAAAATTCTGGAAATCATCGAAGGTCGTGTGTCAACCGAAGTTGACGCCCGTTTGTCCTACGACACCGAAGGTACGCTGGCCAAAGCTCGCGATATCATCGCGCAGTATAAAGCCGCCGGTATCGACACCGAAAAGCGTATTCTGATCAAAATCGCAGCGACCTGGGAAGGTATCCAAGCCGCAGCGGTGTTGGAGAAGGAAAACATCCACACCAATCTGACTTTGTTGTTCGGCATGCACCAAGCAATCGCTTGCGCGGAAAACGGCATCCAACTGATCTCTCCGTTCGTTGGCCGTATTCTGGACTGGTACAAAAAAGATACCGGCCGCGATTCATATGCACCGCACGAAGATCCGGGTGTTTTGTCGGTGACTGAGGTTTACAACTACTATAAAAAATTCGGCTACAAAACCGAAGTCATGGGTGCCAGCTTCCGTAACATCGGTGAAATCACCGAATTGGCCGGTTGCGATCTGTTGACTATCGCGCCTTCTCTTTTGGCCGAATTGCAATCCGTTGAAGGTGACCTGCCGCGTAAACTGGATCCGGCTAAAGCCGCAAGCGCCGACATCGAAAAAATCAGCGTCGATAAAGCAACATTCGACCGTATGCACGAAGAAAACCGGATGGCAAACGAGAAGCTGAAAGAAGGCATCGACGGTTTTGCTAAGGCATTGGAAACATTGGAAAAGCTGCTGGCCGACCGTTTGGCCGCTCTGGAAGCTTAACGGCTTCAGTCGCGCGCAACCTGGTTTGCGCGCGATCTCATTTGATATGCAAGGCCGCCGAATCGAGTACGCGGCCTTTGTTCTTTAGTTAATAGGTAAATTTCATGGCAAAAATCTTAGATGTAGTAAAACCTGGTGTCGTAACCGGTGAAGATGTGCAAAAAGTATTCGCAATCTGCAAGGAAAACAAATTTGCATTGCCGGCAGTTAACGTCATCAGCACCGATACCATTAACGCGGTGTTGGAAGCGGCCGCCAAAGCCAAGTCGCCGGTTATCGTGCAATTTTCAAACGGCGGCGCGGCGTTTGTCGCAGGTAAAGGTTTGAAACTTGAGGCGCAAGGCTGTTCGATCCACGGAGCGATTTCAGGTGCTCATCACGTTCACCGCATGGCGGAACTGTACGGTGTGCCGGTAATTTTGCATACCGACCATGCAGCAAAAAAATTGCTGCCTTGGGTTGACGGCATGCTGGACGAAGGCGAAAAATATTTTGCCGCGACCGGTAAACCGTTGTTCAGCTCGCACATGTTGGATCTGTCCGAAGAAAGCCTGGAAGAAAACATCGAAATCTGCGGTAAATACCTGGAGCGGATGTCGAAAATGGGTATGACCTTGGAAATCGAATTGGGCTGCACCGGCGGCGAGGAAGACGGCGTCGACAATAGTGGTATGGACCACTCGGCGCTGTATACCCAACCGGAAGACGTGGCTTACGCTTATGAACACTTGAGCAAAATCAGCCACCGTTTCACCATCGCAGCGTCATTCGGTAACGTCCACGGCGTTTACTCGCCGGGCAACGTCAAACTGACGCCGAAAATCCTGGACAATTCGCAAAGATACGTTTCCGAGAAATTCGGGTTGCCGCAAAACGCATTGACTTTCGTGTTCCACGGCGGCTCGGGTTCGTCAGCGCAAGAAATCAAAGAATCCATCAGCTACGGCGTCGTCAAAATGAATATCGACACCGATACCCAATGGGCGACTTGGGAAGGCGTGATGAATTACTACAAGAAAAACGAAGGTTATTTGCAAGGCCAAATCGGCAACCCGGACGGCGCCGACAAGCCAAACAAAAAATACTACGATCCTCGGGTATGGCAACGTGCCGGCCAAGAAGGCATGGTGGTTCGTTTGCAGCAAGCGTTCCAAGAATTGAACGCCGTTAATTCTTTATAACATACGCCATCGAGCTGCAAAAGCATGTATGCTTTTGCAGCTTCCCGTCCCCTTGCTGCAGTCAATTAGTCAAGTAATTGACTGCCCAGTCTTTAGTTTCGTGCTGCCGTTGTGTGCGAAATTGGGCTTTTCAGTGTCGCCGTATTCGTTCGGCCGGCTATACTATCTTTCTAAAACCATGATTTTTCTTGTATGATCGGAAAACAACGGGGGGAACGCCTCCGCGATTTTCGATTTTTCGGATTATCTGGCGTGTTTTCTGCTTATAGAACAATAAAGGTGATAAATGGCTGAAACTCAAGGAAAAGACGAAGGAAAAAAATCGTCCAAGAAACTGATAATTATCATTGCGTTGGTGGTTTTGGCTCTGGCTGGCGGCGGCGCGGCCTATTTTTTCTTGGCGAAACCGGCAGAGAACGGCAAAGAGGCCGAGGCTGAAAAACATGGAGAGGACAAGCACGCCGAATCGGCTCATGAGGCTGAGGCGGAGCACGATAAGCCGGTAGAGCCCGATGTCTATTACGAGTTGCCGACGCCGTTGCTGGTCGATTTTCCGAGCGGATCCAGTGCCAGGGTCATTAAAATTTCCCTGACCGTTTTGACTAAAGGCGAAGCCAGCATAGAGGCCATGAAAAAACACGAACCGATGATCCGGAACAATTTGCTGATGGCCATCAGTTCGTTAGGCGCCGATAAGGCAAAAACCCTGGAAGGCAAGCAGGAGTTGCGGGCCATGATGCAGCAAGAGATTGGCAAGGTTTTGGAAAAAATGGCCGGCAAAAACACCGTCAAAGAAGTCTATTTCACCGATTTCGTAATGCAATAGATGTCAACCGCCGATCTACTTTCCCAAGATGAAATCGATGCGCTGCTGCACGGCGTAGACGACGGCGATGTCGACACTGCGGCCGACGATGACGAATACAGCCGAGGCGCGGCGCGGCTCTACGATTTCAATAGCCAGGAGCGCATCGTTCGCGGCAGGATGCCGACCTTGGAAATGGTCAACGAGCGTTTCGCCCGCCATTTCCGAATCGCATTGTTCAATTTTTTGCGTCGGGCGGCCGAGATATCGGTGTCCGGGATTCAGGTACAGAAGTTCTCCGAATTCATTCAGGGCTTGTTCGTTCCGACCAATTTGAACGTGATCCGAATGGCGCCGTTGCGCGGACGGGCGCTGATTGTGATGGAGCCGCGTCTGGTATTCACCGCCGTGGATAACTTTTTCGGCGGCGGGGGCCAATTCTACAACAAGGTCGAGGGCCGCGAGTTCACACCCACCGAGATGCGTATCATCCGCTTGATTATCGACATGATTTTCAAGGACTTGGCCGAGGCTTGGAAGCCGGTCATGGATGTCGAATTCGAATACATTAACTCCGAGGTAAACCCGCAGTTTGCTAACATCGTCAGCCCCTCCGAGATTGTGGTCATTTCCACGATCCACGTCGAGCTGGAGGGCGGGGGCGGCGATATCAATATCGCGATGCCGTATTCGATGATCGAACCGATCCGGGAATTGCTTGATGCCGTCACCAGCGATAGGGGCGAGGTCGACGGCCGTTGGCAGGATTCGTTGCGGACCGAGATCATGCGTAGCGAAGTGACGTTGAATAGTAAATTGATCGAAAAAGAGATGTTTATCAGCGATGTGATTGAGCTTAAGAAAGGCGACGTGATTCCGATCGAAATGCCGGAAACCGTGTTGCTCGAGGTGGAAGGAGTGCCGGTGTTTCGCGGTAAATTAGGGTTGTCGGATGGCAATTACGCCATTGAAATCATAGACAAAATGACGCTGGACAATATTTAACGGGCAGGAAGGGATTGCGATGAGCGAAAACGACGAAATTGGCGACGATTGGGCGGCGGCGATGAACGAACAGGCCGCGGCCGAAGCAGATTGGGGCGATGCCTTAAAGGAGCAGGCGGCGGCTGCAAAAGGTTCGGGCGGTTATTCGGCGGCCGAGTTTCCGGATTTGGGCGAGCAAAGACCGAAGCCGACCGTCGGCGGCGAAGAGGTCAAGCTGGACGTGATTCTGGACGTGCCGGTTACCGTATCTTTGGAAATCGGTAGAACCAAGATCAACATCCGTAACCTGTTGCAACTTAACCAGGGCTCGGTGGTGGAACTGGACCGCTTCGCCGGCGAACCGATGGATGTGCTGGTCAACGGCACCTTGGTCGCTCACGGCGAGGTGGTTGTGGTCAACGATAAATTCGGTATCCGCTTAACCGATATTATCAGCCCTTCGGAGCGGGTTCGAAAGCTGGGTTGATAACCGTGCACGCTCTGGCAAGGCTAATTTTTGCGATGGGAATGGTGTCCGCCGCTTGGGCGGACGAAATTCCCGCCGCGCCTAAATCGAGTGCCAAGTTGGTAACCTCGGCCGACGTCGTGCAATGGTTGTTGGCCTTGCTATTGGTATTGGCTGTGTTCCTGCTCCTGGTCTGGGCGTTAAAAAAATCCGGCGGTCTGGCTATGGCGGGAAAAAGCAAGCTGGCGGTGCTGGCCGGGCTGTCGCTGGGAATGCGCGAAAAACTGATATTGGTCAGAGTGGGCGAAAAAGAATTGCTGTTAGGCGTTAGCAGTGGCCGTATCGACAAATTACTTGAGTTGGAAGGCGAGCAGCGCTTGTTCGCCAATCCGGCCGAGCCTCAGGATTTGGGCCCGTTTGCCAAGAAATTGTGGCAGGCCATGCAAGGTAAGGCGCATGAGCAGGTCTAGTACGCGGGTTTTGGCTCTGCTGGCAGGTTGCGCGTTACTGTGGGCGGCCGATGCCGCTGCGGTGCCCGGCGTGGACGCGATTACCGTGACCTCTAACCCGAAAGGTGGCGAAACCTATACGGTCACGATCCAGATTCTGGCCCTGATGACGATGCTGACGCTGTTGCCGGCATTGTTGTTGTCGATGACGGCGTTTACCCGAGTCATGATAGTGCTGGGTTTGTTGCGGCAGGCCATCGGTGCGGCGCAGGCGCCCAGCAACCAAGTATTGCTGGGTTTGTCGCTGTTTCTGACTATTTTCATCATGACGCCGGTGCTGGAAAAGGTCAACGATACCGCCGTGCAACCCTACCTGGAAGAGCAGATCGATGCCGTCACCGCGTTGCAAAAGGCTTCCGAACCGTTCAAACAGTTCATGCTGAAGCAGACGCGCGAGGCCGACTTGGATACGTTCGTGCGGATCTCCGGCAGAGAACAAATCAATAAACCTGAAGACGTGCCGTTTTCGCTGCTGGTACCGGCTTACGTCACCAGCGAATTGAAAACCGCGTTCCAGATCGGTTTCCTGATTTTTTTGCCGTTTCTGGTGATCGATTTGGTCGTGGCCAGCGTACTGATGTCGATGGGGATGATGATGCTGTCGCCGATGATCGTGTCCTTGCCATTTAAAATCATGTTGTTTGTGTTGGCCGACGGCTGGACCATGGTCATGGAAATGCTGGCCGCCAGTTTTTACGTCTAGGCCTCGATATGACCCCGGAAACGATCTCGAACGTAGCCCAGGACACGGTATTGATCGGCCTGAAACTGATGGGGCCGATACTGATCGCATCCCTGGTGGTGGGTTTGCTGGTTTCGATGTTTCAAGCGGCAACCTCGATCCAGGAACAGACCCTGACCTTCATCCCCAAGTTGGCGGCGATTATCGCCGTGTTAATGATTGCCGGTCCGGGCATGCTGCAAATGCTGATCGACTACTTCCAGGATTTGCTGCGCGATATTCCCAGCTTGATCGGATGAACCTTACCGAAAACGAGTTGCTGGGCTATCTTGCCGGTTTCATCTGGCCCTTCTTCCGCATCAGTTCGATGTTTATCACCATTCCGGTATTCAGCGTCAATGCCTTGCCGGCCAGAGTCAGGGTAATCGCCAGCCTGTTGATCACCTTGGTTATTTATCCGACGTTGCCGGCCATGCCTGCGATAGACATGTTCGGCTACCAAGGTTTTCTGGCCACCATTCAGCAAGTGGCCCTGGGCGCTACTGCCGGTTTCATCCTGCAAATGGTGTTTTCGATCATGCTGTTTGCCGGCCAAGCGATCGCCTACAGCATGGGGCTTGGTTTTGCCTCGATGGTCGACCCGGTCTCGGGCGTGCAAGTCCCGGTGGTGGCGCAATTATTCGTGATTAGCGGCAGCCTATTGTTTTTGGCGGTCGACGGCCATTTGCTATTGATCGAAATGTTGGCGCAAAGCTTCCATACTTTGCCGGTGGCCGCAGCCGGGATCGGAAAAGCCGACTTGTGGCGGGTGGTGTTATGGGGCAGTACGATATTCGCCGATGGCTTGTTGTTGGCGATGCCGGTAATGGCGGCCCTGCTGTTCGTCAACATCAGTTTCGGCGTGGCTTCCAAAGCGGCGCCGCAATTGCAGATTTTCGGCGTCGGTTTTCCGGCGACGATCATGTTGGGCATGGTCTTGATCTGGGTGGGGTTGCCAACCTTGCTTGACGTATTTGCCGATATGCTGCACCAGGGCTTCGCATTGGTGAGCGAATTGTTGAGGTTGTCGTAAATGGCGGAAGAATCCGGTCAGGACAAAACCGAAGACCCCACCGGTAAGCGGGTCACCGACTCGCGTAAAAAAGGCCAGGTTCCCCGTTCCAAAGAATTGAATACCTTCGTTACCTTGATGGTCAGTTCGGCGCTGTTTTTTTATGTCGGCCATGGCATGTGGCAGGGTTTGTTGGAGGTGATGAAACGTCCGTTGCGCGTCTCGCGCGAGCAAATCTTCGATCCGGTGACGTTGACGACCTACCTAAAAACGGCGTTCGCCGACGGCGTGTGGATTATCCTGCCGTTTTTAGCAGTATTGGCGGTTTTCGATTTGGTGGCGGCGACGCTATTGGGCGGCTGGAACTTTACCAGCGAAGGTTTTGCGTTCAATTTCGCCAAAATGAATCCTTTGGCCGGCATCAAGAAAATATTCGGCGTGCATGGCGTGGTCGAATTGGTCAAGGCGGTATTGAAGACGGTGTTGGTAGCCTTGGTGGCCTGGAATTTGTTCAAATGGAATTTCGACGAATTCATGGCCTTGAGCCGGTTGCCGATTGATCAGTCGGTGCAACAGGCCGGCGAAATGATATCCGTCTCCCTGCTGATTTTAAGCGCTACCTTCGTGTTGCTGGTTATGCTGGATGCACCTTACCAGCTATGGAATTACCAACGCCAACTGAAAATGACCAAGCAGGAAGTTCGCGACGAATCCAAGGAGCAGGAGGGCAGTCCGGAGGTCAAAGGCCGGCAGCGGCGCCTGCAAATGGAGGCGGCGCAACGGCGGATGATGGACGCGGTGCCCAGTGCGGATGTCATCGTCACCAACCCGACCCATTTCGCTGTGGCGTTGAAATACGACCAGAGCGGCAACGGTGCGCCGGTATTGGTCGCCAAAGGCGTCGATTTGATCGCGGCACAGATCCGGCAATTGGCCATAGGCGCGAAAGTGCCGTTGGTGGCGGCGCCGTCACTGGCCCGCGCCTTGTACTACTCCACCGATTTGAACCGGGAAATACCGCGCGGCCTGTTTTTGGCGGTTGCGCAAGTGTTGGCCTATGTTTACCAATTACGCGCTTCCACACAATACGGCTGGATCAAACCGGTGCCGCCGGGCGACGTGCCGGTGCCGGACGACTTCAAACAATAGCGCGACACCGAGCCCGTTATGGATTTCAGTAAATTAACCAATGCTTTGAAAATGGTCACCGGCCTCGGCCTGGGCGCGCCGCTGCTGATCATCATGCTGCTGTCGCTGCTGATTCTGCCGCTGCCGCCGTTCGTGTTGGACCTGTTTTTCACGTTTAACATCGCGTTTTCGTTGATCATCCTGTTGGTGGTGGTTTACACGCTGAAGCCGTTGGAATTCGCATCGTTTCCGACCGTGATCCTGATCGCCACGCTGCTGCGGCTGGCGTTGAACGTGGCCTCGACCCGGGTCGTGCTGATTCGTGGCCACGAGGGCGGCGATGCGGCCGGTAAAGTGATCGAGGCCTTCGGCTCGTTCGTGATCGGCGGCAATTTTGCGGTCGGTATCGTCGTGTTCATGATCCTGATCGTGATCAATTTCATGGTGGTGACCAAGGGTGCCGGGCGGGTGGCCGAAGTCAGCGCGCGGTTTACCCTGGACGCGATGCCCGGCAAACAGATGGCGATCGACGCCGACTTGAATTCCGGACTGATCAACCAGGACGAGGCAAGAGCCCGGCGGGAAGAGGTAGCCGCCGAAGCCGATTTCTACGGTTCCATGGACGGTGCCAGCAAGTTCGTGCGCGGCGACGCGGTGGCCGGCATCATCATCATGTTCGTCAATATGATCGGCGGTTTGGCGATCGGCGTCGGCCAGCACGGCATGAGTTTTGCCGATGCCGCCAACGTCTATGTGCTGTTGACGATCGGCGACGGCCTGGTGGCTCAGATTCCGTCGCTGCTGCTGTCGGTGGCCGCGGCGATGGTCGTGACACGGGTGCGCGGCGCCAAACAGGACATCGGTAAGCAATTGACCTCGCAGATGTTCGAGGACCCGAAAACCCTGTTGGTCACCGCCGCGGTGATGGGGCTGCTGGGCATCATTCCCGGCATGCCGAACTTGGTATTTATTCTGCTGGCGTCGACTTTGGCCGGCGGCGCCTATTTGATCGACCGCCGCCGCAAATTGGAAGAGGAAAAAGCCCTAGCGGCGGTGAATATCGCTTCGCCGCAAGCGGCTAAAACCGAGATCAAGGAGTTGGGCTGGGACGATGTAATGCCGGTCGATGCCATCGGTTTGGAGGTCGGCTACCGGCTGATTCCGTTGGTGGACCGCAACCAGGGCGGCCAGTTGATGATGCGCATCAAAGGCGTACGCAAGAAATTGTCTCAAGAGCTCGGATTCTTAATCCCGTCGGTACATATTCGCGACAACCTGGATCTGGCGCCCACCGAATACCGGATTTCGCTGATGGGCGTCAGCGTCGGCGAGGCCAATATCATGCCGGAAAAAGAGATGGCGATTAACCCCGGCCGGGTGTTCGGCAATTTGCCCGGTACTCCGTGCAGGGACCCGGCTTTCGGGTTGGATGCGGTTTGGATCGAGGCCAGCCAAAAAGACCAGGCGCAGACTTTGGGCTATACCGTGGTCGATCCGAGCACGGTCGTCGCCACTCATCTCAGCCATATTTTGCAGACCAACGCCCACGAGCTGTTCGGCTACGAAGAGGCGCAGCAGTTATTGGATAACCTGGCCAAACTGGCGCCGAAGCTGGTCGAGGATTTGGTGCCGAAAACCCTGCCGTTGGGCGTGTTGGTGAAAGTGTTGCAAAACCTGCTGCAAGAGCGGGTCTCGATCCGCGACATGCGGACCATCGCCGAAACTTTGGCGGAGTACGGGGTCAAGAGTCAAGATCCGGACATCTTGACGTCGGCAGTGCGGGCCGCACTCGGCCGGTCAATTGTGCATGAAATCAATGGGGTACAGGTGGAAATTCCTGTGATTACTCTCGATCCTGGGTTGGAACAGATATTGCATAAATCGCTGCAGACGGCGGGCGAAAGCGGTGCCGGTTTGGAGCCGGGTCTGGCCGAGCAGATGCACAAATCCCTAGAGGACAGTGCACAGAGGATGGAAATGGAAGGGCAAGCGCCGGTGTTACTGGTGTCTTCCTACATCCGCCCTTGGCTGGCTCGCTTCGTTCGCCATTCGATACCGGGGCTACATGTGCTGGCCTATAACGAAATCCCCCAGGATCGGCAGATCAGGGTGGTTTCCACAGTGGGCCAGCGTTAAAAAAACAGGGGTTGCGCAATGAAAATCAAACGCTTTTTTGCAGCAGACATACGGCAGGCCATGCGTATGGTCAAAGAAGAATTGGGCGCCGACGCGGTGATCATGTCTAACCGTTCGGTTGACGGCGGCGTCGAAATTGTGGCGGCCCGCGATTTCGACGAGCAGGTGATTCACCGGAATTTGAAGCAGCGCGAGGAAGAAAAGGCCCCGGCGCCGCTACGCGAGCCGAAAAAGGTCGATTTGCCCGATTTCGACGGCGACAAAAAACCGTTGCACGTGTTGAGCAGTGCCAGGAAACGCGGTGCCGACGGTTCGGTAGCGGAAAATCCGATCAGGCGCCACCTTGACCAATACATCGGTTACGCCGAAAAACTGCAGGTTGGCAATGCCAACGCTCAGAAAATTGCCGAAAAAGTGCGTCCGGCGGAGAAACCGGCCTGGGCCGCCGCCGATCCCAAATTGAAACCGGCGGTTGCCGAAACGCGGCCGGTGCAAGCCAATGCTTCCGACAAATTCATCGACGAAATGCGCCAGGAAATGAAAGAGCTGCGCAGTATGTTGGACGCCAAGCTGTCCGGTATCGTCATGCAAATGCCGCAGCACGGCCAGACCATGCACGACGAATTGCGCGAGCGGCTGGCTGACTTCGGCTTTTCCAAAAATTTGTCCGGCAAAATCGCCAACCGTCTGGGTAGCCATAAAAGCTTCGATTTGGCCATGGATAAGGCTAGAGAAATGCTGGCCGGGCTGGTGCCGATAGCCGACGATAGATTGCTGGAACAAGGCGGTATAGCGGCGTTGGTCGGATCGACCGGAGTCGGTAAAACCACGACCGTCGCCAAATTGGCGGCACAATTCATTCTGAAGCACGGCTCCCGCCAAATCGCCTTGATTACCACCGATAACTATCGGATCGGCGCCCACGAGCAAATCAATACGTACGGCAGAATTCTGGACGTACCGGTGCGAGTGGCCGGCGATGCCGACGAACTGCGCCGTCACATCGACAGTTTTGCCGACAAACGCCTGATCTTGATCGATACGGCAGGCATGAGCCAGCGCGATATGCGCTTGGCCGAGCAATTGAAAACCCTGCAACACGGCGATTTGCCGATCCGTTCCTACTTGGTGATGTCGGCCACGACTCAATATAAGGCAATGCTGGAAATTATGGATGCGTTCCGAATACTGGAGCCACAAGCGACTATACTTACCAAGATGGACGAGGCTGTCAGCAAAGGCACCGCGCTGTCGGCGGTCATCGAGCAGCGCCTGCCGTTGTCGTTTATCACCGACGGCCAGCAAGTGCCGGAGGATATTTACCAGCCGGAAGCCGATAGCTTGATTCGGCAATGCATGAGCGGCAGCGAAGGCGACAGTCCGTATGGCGGCGATTTGAATTACGGCGAGTGGGCGGCGGAAAGCCATGCATAAGCCATTCGATCAAGCAGCTGGAATTAGACAGATGAGACATATGAAACCGGTACGAGTGATCGCCGTGACCAGCGGCAAAGGTGGCGTGGGTAAAACCAATCTTTCCGTGAACATCGGCGTGGCGCTGGCCAAAATCGGCCGGCGGGTGGCGATACTCGACGCCGATATGGGTTTGGCCAACGTCGACATCTTGTTGGGCTTGTTTCCTGAGTTCAACTTGTCGCACGTGCTGAACGGCGAGAAATCCCTGAAAGAGATCATGATGACCGGTCCGGCCGGGCTGAAAATTATTCCGGCGTCTTCCGGCGTGCAACGCATGTCCGATCTGTCCAGCGTGGAGCAGGCCGGCGTGATTCGGGCCTTCAGCGAGATCGACAGAGAGCTGGATGTCTTGATCGTCGATACCGCGGCCGGGATTTCGGCCAGCGTGGTCAACTTCGCCCGCGCCTGCCAGGAGATCATCGTCGTGGTTTGCGACGAACCGACGTCATTGGCCGATGCCTATGCTTACATCAAATTATTGAACCGAGATTACGGTTTAAACAGTTTTCACATCATTACCAACATGGTGCAGTCGGCCGAGCACGGCCAAGCCTTGTTTAACAAGTTGAGTAAGGTGACCGACCGCTACCTGGACGTGGCTTTGCAATTTGTCGGTGCGGTGCCGCAAGACGAATATTTGAAAAAATCGGTGCAAAAACAAGTGCCGGTGGTGGAAGCGTTTCCGCAAAGCAAAGCCGCATTGGCCATCAAAAATTTGGCCAGAAAAATCGACCATTGGCCGATCAAGCCGAAAGCCGGCGGCTACCTGGAGTTTTTTGTCGAGCGTATGATCCAGTACAGCGTTAAAGAGGACGTTGCATGAGCGGAGCGGCAATGTATGCGGCCGTGCAGGCCGCAAATGTTGACGCTTTGGTGGTGCAACACACGCCGCTGGTAAAACGCATTGCCTACCACTTAATGGGCCGCTTGCCGGACACGGTGCAGCTCGACGATTTGATCCAATCCGGCATGTTGGGATTGCTGGAAGCCTTAAAACACTACGACGCCGGCCAGGGGGCCAGCTTCGAAACTTATGCCGGCATACGGATTCGCGGCGCGATGTTGGACGAACTGAGGCGTTCGGATTGGACGCCGCGCTCGGTGCATAAAAAGGCGCGAATGGTGGCCGACGCGATCCGCGAGGTCGAGAACCGTTTGGGGCGGGATGCCAAAGACGCCGAAGTTGCCAAGCACATGGGCATAGACTTGGGCGAGTACCATCAGATTTTGCAGGATGCGGTGTCTTGCAAAACCTTTAGCGTCGAAGAATTGATTCAGGGTGAAGACAGCATCATCGACGATGTGCAAGGCCATCATCAACCCGACGAATTGCTGCTGCAGCAGAATTTTCATAAGGCTCTGGCAAATGCGATTGCGGAACTGCCGGAGCGCGAGCGGTTGGTGATCTCGCTTTATTACGACGAAGAGCTAAATTTACGCGAGATCGGCAAGGTGCTCGAGGTCAGCGAATCGAGAGTCAGCCAAATCTGCAGCCAAGCCATGTTGCGCCTGCGTGCCAGGCTTGCGGATTGGGTGGAACGGAAAGATAATGAAAAGTGCAGCTAAATTGCGGTTATTTCAGGGTTTTTTTGCGATTTTCGGCAATTGCAAGCTTGTTTCTTAATAAATTATGTGACCTGGGTGGAGATTTTCCTTGGATAAAAATATGCGCATTCTGATTGTCGACGACTTTTCGACAATGCGGAGAATAGTAAAAAACTTGTTAAAAGATCTTGGCTTTACCAATACGGTGGAAGCGGACGACGGTAAAACCGCACTACCGATATTGGAAAAAGGCGGCATCGATTTTCTAATCACGGATTGGAACATGCCCGGCATGACCGGCATCGATTTGCTGAAGGCGGTGAGGTCGACGCCGAGTCTGGCCAACCTGCCGGTGCTGATGGTAACGGCCGAAGCCAAGCGCGAACAGATCATCATGGCCGCGCAAGCCGGCGTAAACGGTTATGTGATCAAGCCGTTTACCGCTGCGACGTTGAAAGAAAAGATCGAAAAGATCTTCGAACGTATCGACGGTTAACTGCCAGGAAGCGCACTATGAATAATGACCTGTTGAGTTTGGCCCGGGAATTGGTTACGGCTTTGGAAAAAGGCGACGAAGCGGTTGCCGATGAGATACTCGATCAAGTTGCCGGAGTCAGGGAGACGCAGTTGTTCAAGGAAGTCGGTCGGTTGACTCGGCAACTGCACGACACTATGGTGAGTTTCTCGGTGGATTCGAAAATTACCGCGATGGCCGAGCACGAGATACCGGATGCCAAGGAACGCTTGCATTACGTGATTGCGATGACCGAACAGGCCGCCAACCAGACCTTGACCGCGGTGGAAGATTTACTGCCGGTTTCCGACGAGTTGAGCGCCCAAGTCAATCAATTGGCGGGGCAATGGAACCGGTTTCTGGACCGGGAAATGCCGTTCGACGAGTTCAAAGCCATGAGCGCCGATTTAAGCCAGTATTTCAACCAGTCGCGGCAAGCGATGGACAAAATCCAGGCGGGCTTGAACGATATTTTGATGGCGCAAGGCTTTCAAGACATCACCGGGCAAATCATTCGCCGCGTCATCGATTTGGTTCAGGATCTGGAAACCAGCATGGTCAATCTGATCAAAATCTCCAGCCGTAAAGTCGGGCCCAGTACGCAAACCGCCGACGCCCACCACGAGTTGCCGGGGCCGGTGGTGCCCGGAGTCGACGATAGGGAGGGCGATGTCGCGACGAGCCAGGTCGATGTCGACGATTTATTGTCTAGTCTAGGTTTTTGAGGAAAAGCGTCATGGCGATCGATCTGGACGATGAAATTTTGCAGGATTTTCTGGTTGAGGCCGGAGAAATTCTGGATTCGCTGGGCGAGCAGTTGGTCGAGCTGGAGCAGTCGCCTGGCGATCTGGATTTACTGAATGCGATTTTTCGCGGCTTCCACACGATTAAAGGCGGTGCCGGATTTTTAGCGATCAGCGAACTGGTCGACGTCTGCCACAGTGCCGAAGACGTGTTCAACGTGTTACGCCAAGGCGATCGCCAAGTCACGCCGGATCTGATGGACGTGATTCTGCAAGTAGTCGATATCGTTAACGAAATGTTCGGCCAGGTTCGCTCCGGAAACGCACCCAGGCCAGCCGACAAAGGCCTGCTGACCCGTTTGAAAGCTTACGCCGAACCCGCCGGAGCCGCGGTTGAAGTCGAGGCGGCTGAAGTCGAAAACACCGAAATACCTGCTGAACCCGTGCAACCGATTGCCGCACAAAGTTCGGCGATGCAGGATTTCGACGCCATGCTCGACCCGGAAGAGCTGCTGGCCGGCGACGAGTCGGCGGCGGATTCCGACGAAATCACCGAACAGGAATTTGAGGATTTGTTGGATGCTCTGCACGGCAAAGGCGGGGCGCCAACGGCGAAAAGCCAAGCGCCAGCATCCGCTCCAGCCCCAGCCGACGACGAGATAACCGAGGAGGAATTCGAAAACCTGCTCGACGAATTGCACGGCAAGGGTAAGTTCAAGGCGCCGGCTGTAGCACCCGCGCAGGGCGAACCAGCGGCGGTCCCGGCCGATTCCGGCGACATCAGCGAAGAAGAATTCGACCAGATTCTCGATGCGTTGCACGGCAAGGGCAAATTCGATGCGACCAACCTGCAAAACATCGATCCATCCTCGATCCCGGAACTGCAAATCGATAAGCCCAAAGTCGAGCCGCCGCCGGAACCGGTTGTGGCCAAGCCGGTGGTTCGCGCCAAGCCCGAGCCGGTTGCCGCCGCTATGTCTGCCGACGACTCAGAAAAGGCCGCGAACAAGGCTACTGCGATGGATCCGGGTCTGGACAAATCGAAGGCGGCACCGCAAGCGGATACCACCGTGCGGGTCGATACCCAGATTTTGGACGACATCATGAACATGGTCGGCGAGTTGGTGCTGGTGCGTAATCGGTTCCAGACGCTGAAGGCCAATGCCGAGGCCGGCGAGCAGTTGTCCAAAGCCATCTCCAATCTCGACGTAGTCACGGCCGATTTGCAATTGGCGGTGATGAAAACCCGGATGCAGCCGATCAAAAAAGTCTTCGGCCGGTTTCCGCGCGTCGTGCGCGACCTAGCACGCAGCCTGAAAAAAGAGATTCGGTTGGAACTAGTCGGAGAAGAAACCGATTTGGACAAAAACTTGGTCGAAGCCTTGGCCGACCCCTTGGTGCATTTGGTCAGGAACGCTGTCGACCACGGCATCGAGTCGCCGGACGAGCGCGAGGCCAAAGGCAAGCCGCGCGAAGGCGTCGTGGTTTTGAAAGCCTCGCAGGAAGGCGACCATATCCAGTTGTCGATTAAGGACGACGGCAAGGGTATGAATCCGGACCTGCTGCGAGCGAAAGTCGTCGAAAAAGGCCTAATGGATGAAGAAAGCGCCGCGCGTTTGGACGATAAGGAGTGTTACAACCTGATTTTTTTACCCGGCTTTTCCACCAAGAGCGAAATATCGGATGTGTCCGGCCGCGGCGTCGGCATGGATGTGGTCAAAACCCGGATTGCGCAAATGAACGGCGTCGTCGAAATCGATTCGGTGGAAGGCAAGGGCAGTACCATTATCATTAAGGTGCCGTTGACGTTGGCGATTATGCCGACCTTGATGGTTAAGCTGCGCGGCCAGGCTTTCGCTTTGCCTTTGGCCAGCGTGCTGGAAATTCTCGATTTGGATTTGAGCAAAACCAACAAGGTCGATGGCCAGTTGGTGGTTATGGTCAGGAATAAAGCTTTGCCTTTGTTCTATCTCAGCGAATGGTTGGTCAAGGATTATTACTCCAGCAGCGACACCCAGGCTACCAGCCATGTCGTGGTGGTCAATGCCGGTGGCCGCCATGTCGGGTTCGTGGTCGATCAGTTGATTGGCCAGGAAGAGGTGGTGATCAAGGCATTGGGTGCGAAATTGCACGGTTTGGAAGGCCTGGCCGGGGCAACGATCACCGGCGACGGTAAAATCGCGCTGATTTTGGATGTGCCGGGCTTGATGAAGAAGTACGCGGTTTGATCTGGCGATATGACCATTCGGGTATTGGTAGTCGATGATTCCCATTTCATCTGCCACAGAGTTACCGAAATTCTGGAAGAAGACCAAGAGTTCAAAGTAGTCGGCGTGGCCCATGACGGGCGGCAGGCGGTTGAAATGGCTGCGGCGCTGCAGCCGGACGTGATCACGATGGATGTGGAGATGCCGGTGATGGACGGTATCTCCGCCGTCAAACGCATCATGAGTACCCGGCCGGTGCCGATTTTGATGTTTTCGGCCATGACCCAGGTTGGTGCCCGCGCCACGTTCGATGCGTTGAGTGCAGGCGCCATCGATTTTCTGCCGAAGCAAATGGAAGATATCGATGCCAATCGGGAAACCGCCCGTTACCTGTTGCGTTACCGGGTCAGAATGGTGGCGGGACAGGCGGCAAAAGTGGCCGCGGCCGGAACGCTTGGCGATGCCGGCCTGAGGCGTAGCGGCGGATTTGCAGCCCATATCGGCGCAGCGGCGGTTGCCAAGGAGCGGGTGTTGCCGGCCAAGCCGAGTCAAGCCGATCCGGGCAAAATCGATCTGTTGGCTGTGGCGGCTTCCACCGGCGGGCCGGTAGCCATGCAATATGTGTTGAGCCGAGTTCCGGCTGGTTGTTCGATGCCGATATTGCTGATACAGCACATGCCGCCGAATTTCACCAAAAGCTTTGCCGAGCGGCTGAATTCGCTGTGCAGTATCGAAGTCCGGGAAGCGCAGGACGGCGATATCCTGCAACCCGGTGTGGCACTGTTAAGTCCGGGAGCCGTGCAAATGCAGCTCAAACAAACGCCGGGTTCCCGCCAAATCGCGTTACGCCCCAAACAAGCCGGCGAAATCTATAGTCCCAGCGTCGATATCACATTCAGTTCGTTGGCCGACAATTTCAACGGCCGGGTACTTGCTGTGGTGCTGACCGGCATGGGGGCGGACGGTAAGCTCGGCGCGATGAAATTGCGCCAGCGCGGCGCGCAGATTTGGGCGCAGGACGAAGCCAGCAGCACGATTTACGGCATGCCGAAAGCGATTGCCGAGGCCGGCTTGGCCGATCATGTTTATTCTCTGGACGAGATTGCGAACCAATTTAACAAACTGCACTGATGGATATTCTTAGCGTTCTGGGGGTTTTGATCGGGTTTGCCGCAATTATCGGCGGTAACCTGATGGGCGGCGGCGAGATCGGTGCTCTGGTCAATTTTCACGCCTTCGTCATCGTGGTGGGCGGTACTTTGGGCGCAACCTTGCTGCAATTTCCGCCTAAAGTGTTTCTGCGCAGCATGCGTATTTTGGCTTGGATTTTTATGCCGCAAAACCTGCAGTTGAAAAAACAGATCGATAAGATCGTACGTTGGAGCACGCTGGCCCGCAAAGAAGGTTTGCTCGGTTTGGAAACCGTCATCGATAGCGAAAAAGACACGTTCGCCAAAAAGGGTTTGCAACTTCTGGTGGACGGCAACGAGCCGGAAGTGATTCGGGATTGTTTGGAAGTGGAGTTGACCACCAAGGAGCACTTGGATAACCAGGCGGCCCGCGTGTTCGAGGCCATGGGCGGTTACGCGCCGACCATCGGCATCATCGGCGCGGTGATCGGTTTGATACATGTGATGCAGAATTTGGCCAAACCCGAGCTATTGGGCAGCGGCATCGCTACCGCATTTGTGGCGACGATCTACGGCGTCGGCCTGGCCAATTTGCTGTTCATCCCAATCGCCAATAAACTGAAAAGCCTGATTTTCGAAGTCTCGCAGGCGCGGGAGATGGTGATCGAGGGGATTTCTTCGATTGCCGAAGGTGAAAACCCGCGTAACATCGAGCTGAAATTATCCGGCTTTTTGATAGAAAAGTAGGGAATTGGCAATGAGCCGACGCAAACGCGTTAAATCGCCGCTACCGACTGACAACCATGACCGTTGGATGGTGTCGTATGCCGATTTTGTCACGTTGTTGTTCGCGTTTTTCGTCGTGATGTATTCGATTTCGTCGGTGAATAAAGGCAAATACGAGACTTTTTCCGAATCGCTGGATCAGGCGCTGTTTCACAACGAAAAAGTGGAGAAGGAGGCGGAGCCGATCCAAATCGGTACCATTCCTACCGCAATACAGCCAATCGAGTTGCCGAATCTGGCGACGGCCGAAGAACGGGAGCTCAGCGAAGAAATTCTGCAGGAAAAACAGCGGTTGAGCGAGGTTTCCGAACAATTTCAGGGCGCGTTGCAGCCCTTCGTCGAGAGCAAACTGGTCGGTATTAAAAAGCACGATTTTTGGGTCGAACTGGAGATGAACAGCGAATTGCTGTTCGCCAGCGGCAAGGCGGAACTGTCGAGTAAAGCGCTCCCGGTGCTGGCAAAAGTCGCGGAAGTGGTGCGCGACGTGCCGAATGTGATTAATGTCGAGGGCTATACCGACAATGTGCCGATTTCCAGCGGCATGTACCCGTCGAATTGGGATTTGTCTTCCGCACGCGCAACGAGTGTGGTCAAGGAATTGGTGAAGAACAATATTCCGGCCACGCGTTTATCGGCGGTGGGCTATGGAGAATTCCATCCAGTTGCCGATAACAAAGACGAAGAAGGGCGCTTCAAAAACCGGCGGGTGGTACTGGTTTTGATGTCGCAAGCATTTGCCAGGTACGGCATGACCGACGATGAACGAGCCAAGGCGTTGAATTTGGCGCCAAAATCCGAACCCTCGCCGAACCCCGAGCCCATTACCGAAAACGCGCCGGCAGCACCGGCACAGTGATTATGAAGATCTGGTCTGTTTCCAATCAAAAAGGCGGCGTCGGAAAAACCACTACCGTGGTGACTCTGGGAGGTTTGCTGTCCTCTTGGGGGTTCAGAACCTTATTGGTAGATTTGGACCCCCACGGTTCGTTGAGCAGTTATTTCGGCATCAACCCCGAGGAAGTCGAGTTGGGGGTTTACAATCTGTTTCTCGACGCCAGCGAAAAGAAGAAGAATATCGATCCGCAGGTCTATGTCGCCAAGACCCGCTTCGACGGTATCGACGTGTTACCGGCTGCTACCGCGATTGCCACGCTGGATCGGCAAGTGGCGGCAATCGGCGGGATGGGCCTGGTCATTTCGACCGCGCTGCACAAGATGGCGGACCGCTACGATTACGTGATTATCGATAGCCCGCCAATGTTGGGGGTGCTGATGATCAATGCTTTGGCGGCCTGCGACCATCTGCTGATTCCGGTGCTGGCTGAATTTCTGGCGCTCAAAGGTTTGGACCGGATGGTGCATACCATCAAGATGGTGTTTCATTCGCGCAAGACGCCGCCCAAATTCACCATAGTGCCGACCATGTTCGACAAGCGGACCAAGGCCGCGCGCGATAGCCTGGCAGCTTTGTACCAGCAGTATCCGGACAATGCCTGGCGTTCGGTGATTCCGGTCGATACCAAAGTCAGGGATGCCAGCCAAGCCGGCGCGCCGCTGCCGCTGTTCGATAAAAATGCCCGGGCTAGCGAAGCCTATACCGAATTGTTGGAATTGTTATTGCTTGAGAAAAGCGGAGACAAAACCTTGGCGCCGCGTTCATGAAGCAAAAATCCCCTCCCGGTATCGTCAAACAACAACTGGCACTCGACGCATACCTGCAAACCTTGCTCGACGACGTACCCGATGCCGACGCGAGCGTCGAGGCGAAAGCGCCTTCATCCCCTGAAGCAAAGCCGGTAACTTTAGTTGCGCGGCAACCGGCCCCGATCGTTGCCGAGGTGTCGCCGCCGGTTTTGGAAGCAGAGTCGAAAGCTAGAAAAGCCCGAATCTCCAGTCCGGATACGGTGCTTGCCGCCGTTGAAAATCCGGCTAAACTTCAGGCATTGTCGGTGATGCCGGATTGGTCGCAATACGAGTTTCAAGCTTTATTTTTCAAAGTCGATCAATTGATCCTGGCAACGCCGTTGGTCGAACTGTCGCGAACCATCAAAATGGACCGCAAACCCAGCCAAATTCCCGGCCAGCCTTCATGGTTCCTGGGGTTGGTAGACGAACACGACAGCCGTATCGGCGTGCTGGATACCAGTCAGTTGATTTTCGGCAAAAGCCGTGTCCGGCAGGGTAAGTTCGAAGATTCGCCAGCCAGCCGTATTTTGATTACCCAGGATAAAAGATGGGGCTTGGTCTGCGACGAAATACTCTCCATCGGCAAAATCAAGCCGGACGGCGTGCGCTGGCGCACTGCCCGACAGAAAAAGCCGTGGTTGATCGGTACCGTAATAGACGAACTGACAGCAATTGTCGATGTAAAACAATTGGTGCCGCATCGAAAATAATTTATTAGCCTTTGGATAAGACGACATGAGTGAAGATAGAAAACAAGGCGATCCCGTCATGCAGTGGGTGACTTTTTGTCTGGGCGACGAAAAGTACGGTATCAACGTGATGCAGGTGCAGGAGGTGCTGCGGATTACCGAGATCGCGCCGGTGCCGGGAGCTCCGTCCTACGTGTTGGGAATTATCAATCTGCGCGGCAACGTGGTCACCGTCATCGATACCCGCAACCGTTTCGGTTTGCCGTCGAAAGAAACCGACGACGCGTCACGGGTGGTGATTATCGAAACCGACCGGCATATCATCGGCATTTTGGTGGACAGCGTCGCCGAAGTCGTGGAAATGCGCGCTTCGGAAATCGAAACCGCACCCAACGTCGGTAACGAGGAAAGCTCCAAATATATTCAAGGCGTGACCAGCCGCGATAACCAGTTGCTGATTCTGGTGGATTTGAATAAATTTCTCAGCGACGACGAAAAAGCTGAATTGGATATGTTTTAACACGAAGCAGCCGGCAGAAGGCGCGGCGGGCGGGAGGGCATATGATAGAAATCACGCCGATCACACCTTACCAGCCGGTCAATGCGCCTTTGAAAGTGGAACGGGAACAGCGCGACAAACGCAATCCGGAACAACGGCGGCCGCACGCGAAGCAGGACCGTAATCCAAATAATGCCAACCCGCAGCCGGCCGAACATATCGACGAAATAGTGTAATGACCGATTACTTAATTTGGGGTTTGGCGCTAGGCGAACTGTTCATATTGGCGGTTTTGCTGCGCCTGGTCGGTAGCAAAAAACGGCTGGAACGGGAACTCAAGGTGTTGGAAGAGCGCTTGCAGCGCAGCAACGAGGATTTGGCGGGTTTGTGTTCGGCGGCTGTCGCGGTGGACCGTCGGCTGGCGGCCAACGATAACCGGCTGAACACGATTGCCGACCGGGTCAACAGGCCGATTCAAGCCGCGGCGCCTCAGCCCCATCCAGTCCAGGACGACCCCGTTCCGGCCCAAGGTTACGAGGATGTCATCCAAAAAATTCGCCGCGGGGCCGATATAGACGAATTGGTCAGAGACTGCGGTTTGACCCGAGACGAAGCGCTATTGCTGATGCGTTTGCACGGTGGCGGCAAGCGCTGATATCTATACGTCGGGAGCCGACTCAGCGATGTACTGGCTAACTCCGCGTTGCGCAACCACAATCCGCGGATCGGCAACCCGTTCCAACAAGCGCCGGTAATTCTCGTCGTGTTGGCTTCTATCGTTATACGGGTGCCAAAGATGCAGTACCGGCGCGGCAAACCGGCCCTCCTTGCGTTTGCAACCGGAGTGGATCAAGCGAATTACCAGATCGGAATCTTCGTATCCCCAGCCTTCGAATAACTCGTCGAAGCCGTTCACGGCCAAAAAATCGGCTTGCCACAGCGCCAAGTTGCAAGTCATGGCGTTTTGCCACCGGCGCGGATTGAAGTAGCGCCATCTTTGCAGCGGCAAATAGATCAGCGGCAGCAAACGGTTCAGTTTCCGTTGTAGCCACAATCGCATAAAAAAACCAACAGATTGCCGGTGCAACGCAATGCCGCTGCTCAATACTTGTTCGGTGCCGCCCGCATTGAGCAGTAGGCGGTTGCCGGGCACGAAATAACCGGTTTCGGCCAGCAGCCTGTGGCGGGCGATAAAGCCCGGAAACGCGATGCAGTCGCCGTCCATGAACAGCAGATAGCCGCCGGCCGCCGCCGCAGCAGCCTTATTCCGAATGGTGCCGGCGCGAAAGCCTTTGTCTTCGTGCCAGATGTGCCGGATCGGTATCGGACTGGTTTTAATCTCTTGCTCGATTAGCCGGCGGGTGGCTTGCTCAGAGCCGTCGTCTGCAACGAGGATTTCGAAGTTTCGATCCAACTGGTCCTGCAGGCTACGCAAGCAGGCGAGCAGCGCCGGAGGCCGATTATAGGTAGTGACGATTACCGAAATCAGGTCAATGGTTTGCGGCATGGCCTTGCTTAATGCTGGTCGGGCGTCCATTTCAGGTTGGCGGTGGCGGCTTTTGCGTAGCGGTAAAATGTGCCTTCGAAGTTGCCCAGCGCCAGCACAAACCCGGCCCAGCCGTCGAGAAAGCCGAGTTTGAGAACGTAAATTCTAAAGAATGCCCAGACGCCGTGTAGCAGAGCGGTCGCCATGGTGGGGCGTTTGCCGGCGCGTTCCAGTTTGCGCGCGCCCAATGTCGAATAACGCTGCATTTTGTGCAGCAGTTGTTCCAGATTCAGAAACGGCACCTGGATGATGGCGGAATCGAAATAGCCAATTTTGCCGTTGACCGTAAACCCTTCGTGAACTTCGGCTTGGTCGTCGAACACCATGGCCTGCTTACGAAACAGTTGCGGTTGCCGGTAATCCGGATACCAGCCGCAATGTTCGATCCAGCGGCCCATGAACCAATTGCGGCGCGGCACATAATAAACATCTGCGTCGGGCGCTGACAAAATGCGTTCGATTTCGGCTTTGGCGTCGGGCGTGCAGCGTTCGTCGGCGTCCAGGCTAAACACCCAGTCGTGGCTACATGCGGCAATTGCATCGTTACGCAATTTACCGAAGGTGGTGAATGGAATTTGTCTTACTGTCGCCCCCAATTCGGCGGCGATTGTCGCGGTGCCGTCGCTGCTATTCGAGTCGAGCACCAACACTTCGTCCGCCCACAGCACGCTCTCGACTGCGGCGGCAATTTTGTCGGCCTCGTTATAGGCGATGATGTAGACGCTCAATTTCGGGCGAGGCCCGGTTCGAACGCAAGCGGCGGATGTTTCTGTCATAGCGCGGCCGGAAAGTTTCTATGAATGGGAGCTGTATAAGCTGATGGTTAAGCACTGGGCTGGATTGTTGACGGACTCAGCGCTATTGCCAATTGAAATCGCCGTTTTGCCGAATACCGTGCAAAGTCATGCCGTATTGCGCCAGTTCGCTGTCGTGCCATTGGTTGGCTTGGCGTAACCGGGCCATTTTTCGTAATTTTCGTTCCAGCCAGCTTTGTTGTAACAGACGGTAATTGTAGCGGTTGCCCAAGCCTTGTTTATCGGATAAACCGCGTTCTTGTTTCATCGCGGTTTGGGTCACCGATCCGTAATGGTGAAGCCAAGATGCGCCGGTCATGGCACAAGCAATGCCGGCTTTTTCAGCCTCGTGAAAAAACAGCGTGTCTTCGTAGCCGAGTAATTTGGGTACCGGCTGAAAATAGCCGATTTCATGCCACACCGAGTCGTGGATGGCTAAACAAACGGCATGCTTTCCGCCCAAACGCAGTGCCGTGGCCATTTTTAGCGAAGCATTGCCGGCAAACTCGTCGAAGTCGTAATCCAGTTTGCCTTCCACCAATGCCGGCGAAATGATTTTCAGCTGGTTCTGTTCAGCGGTTTCGATCAAATTTTCCAACCAATTGGCGCTGACCAGCACATCGTTGTTCATGACCACGGTCCATTCCGCCTGCAGCGCCAAAGCCCCCTGGTTCCAGGCGACGCCGCAGCCGAGGTTGGATTTGTTCAGAATTAAACCGCCGAGTCCCAAAGAGGCCAGATAGTCGCAAGTGCCGTCGCGGGAACCGTTATCCACCACAACCACCCGCTTTAAATCGACGCCGTGTCTGACCATGCTGTCGATGCATTGGCGCGTGTAATTGATTTGGTTGTAGCAGGCAAAAGTGATGGCGTATTGGTCTGATTTCATGTGTTTGGCCGGCAGGATATCAATCCCGCGATAGTTGGGTTTGGGCTGAAATGATCTGTGCTGAAATTCCGGCGATGACCAGTCCGTAAAATGAGCTTGTGTACTTAAATGTCAATACTTCGCTGCTGAGACTGCATAAAACCAGGCTGGTGATGTAGGCAAGGCCTAAACGGCAGGCATACTTCGACTTTTCCACGTCTCTGTTGCGCCAGCACACGGTTAGCGGAACCATGAACAAACCTATCACGGAGATGCCGCCCATGACGCCGGAGCGCAGCAAATTCGCCAATAGCTCATTGTGCGGGCCGTTATGCAGGATAGTTTCTCGGGCTTCGATACTGGCAAACGAACTTATCCAAGGGGCATCGAGGTAGAGCTTAAAATTGTGGTCGCCATATCCCTGTAATGGATTGTGTTTGAAAAGCTCCCAGCTAATTTGCCACATGGTCAGGCGTAAGCCCGCGGAGGTCTCGGTGTTACTGCCGTTAAGCCAAGAGCTGAGTTCGTAGATGCCGCTGAATACTCGGTCGAGCGTATAAGGCCTTACCAGGCAAATTAAAACGATGCCGGCCAAAATCAGCAAACCCAGATGTTTCAAAATTTTCGGCGGCAAATTTTTTCGGTTTAAAACTGCCCATAAAACCAGTAGCGGCGGGATCGCTATCCAGCTACCGCGCGTTCCGGAGCCGAGGATCAAGTAAATTCCGGCCAGGAATCCCGAAATCTGGTAAGCCAAGAATTTTAAATTGAGTTTGTCCGGTTCGGTTTCTATGCCGAACAAACAAAAAGCCGTCAAAACCAAGCTATAGGTGCCGAACTCTGTCGGGTCTACCGCCGGCGTGGCGAAACGGCCGATCCAACGTTCCAGTGTTTCCGGGTGCGAATAAACGACCGGAATTAAAATGAGTAACGCGATTGGTGCGGAAAACGCAACGATTTTAGAGAAGTTAAGTTTTATCTGAAGAAAATAAAATAATACCGGGATGCAAAGCAAGATCCGGGAAGGGCCGTCGTAGGGCTTAAAGGACCATTCCTGCCTTACGATTTGGCTAACGAGTATTGCTAACACCGGCAAGGCCATTGTGATAATCAGCGGCAAAGCCGAGGTTATCTGCTTTTGGGCGCGGGCACGAAGCCATGCGCATTTGAAAACCGTGAGCGCGGGAAGTAGCAGCAGGAAAACCGTAATATTGGTCCAACTTCGGACCGATAAATAACCGATGATACTGCTGGCCGTAACGAGAATAACCGGCCAGTCGAGCCAGGAAGTTTGGTCATTTTCGATAAATTGGTTTCGGGATATAGCCATTTTTCGCATCGGTCTTTGCGTTATGCGGTCAAGAACATTGCACGCTCGGAGCATCGTTACCGCTTCGATCGGGCATGTTGAGTGGGCTCTCTTCGCTGTAACGCATTTTTATAGGATGAAATTCAGTGGCTGAAATATTGAGCGGCCTGAGCATTACGCTTGCGTTTGTAAAAAATAGTCGGAGATCTGTTGTCGAAAAATTTTCGGTTCGTTTTTCAAATAATCCCGATAGTTGTCGAAAGCGCGGTAATGAGCGGCAAAATTGGCCAGTATGTCCGTGGCTAGCTGCGAAAATTCCGCTACAAACTCGGGCGCCGAGCTGTCCAATTTATAGCGCTTGAGAATAGGCAGGTCGATCTCGTTACCTGCGGAACCCAGAACGCCGGTGATTAGGCAGCAGCCGTGCATCGCCGCTTCCCTGGGCATTCGGTCGCGGCCGGGATGGTGGCCGAAGTCGATGTAGAGTTTCGCCGCATAGAGCTGTTGCGATAGTTGTTCGCGGTTTAGGCCCTTCAGCGGGACGAATTGCCACTGCGGATTCGCGGCAATCAGCTTTTCCGTCACCTTTTTGCCTTTGTTGGGGTTATACAGGATTATGTCTTGCTTGGTATTGGCGAATTCCAGGTGGTTATCGTTCAGAAAATCTTCGTTGATGGAGTCGATCAGCGGAACCGGTTCGATACCGCACTGCTTAAGATAATCGGTCGCGTGTTGGGTCTGCGAGAAATGGATCATATGCTTCAAGGATCTGGCGCCTCTTAATGGCCGTTTTCCCTGAATCACTCGTTTTATATAACGCACCTTATCGTGCAGCGGCCAGATATGGCGCCGTTCCAGAAAGTTTTCCAAAGACAGCCACCAGATGGCGGCTTTGGCATGGCGGACTTTATTGGCCAATTGCGGATACACCTCCGGAAAAATAATCAGATTCCCGGCCGCATCTTCGTAATCCGCTATCGGAGCCGTATACCGCAGGTAGGGCTCCGGGGTGTTTGCCGATTTACCGAACGGCAAATAGGTAATGTAGGCCGGCAATCCGAGCTTATTCATATGATCGACCAACTGGTGCAAGGCTTCCGGTCCGCCGGTCACCGCTCCCGCCGGGCATACGACTAATATTTTTTTAAATTTGGGCACTGTATTTTTTGTAGAGTCGAATTTTTAAGGGCAAATGTTACGCGGTCGGGCGGAAAGTTTATCTGATTGGTCGGCTAAATATAGCCAAGCCGGTAACGATACAGAATTGGCGTCTCGGAGCATAATTATCCCTGCCGTAAAACTTCGCCGATAGTCTCGATGACCAAGCTCGCCGGCAGCCGATCCAGGCATTCGCTGTGGCTATTCCGGTGCCGGTGGCAACCCTCCAATTGACAGGGGACGCAGTTGCGGTCCGAAAATCCCTGTAACAAATAAACGTTACCGATGCGTTTGCTGCCGACCGAAGCGAATGGGCTGGTTCGCCCGACATAGCGGCAAGGCCACGGCGCCCATTTTTTCGGATCGGTTGGCCCGTAAAGCGCGATGGTTTCGGTGCCGGTGGCGGCAGCGAGATGGGTAATTCCGGTATCCGGCCCGATAAATAAGGCCGCCTGTCCGATCACCGCCGCCAACTGAGCCAGGGACAGTTGGCCGGCCATGTTGGTTACGGGAAACGCCAACTGCCGTTCCAGCTCTCGTAAACTCTCCAGTTCGGCCGGCTGTCCGCTGCCGGTCAATACTAGTTGGTAACCCGACCGATTCAAAAATGACATCACACCAAGCCAGCCGTCGCGGTGCCACTGCTTATAGCGCCACTGCGGCATAATGTGCAGCACGACGTAGGGATTGGCCGGCATTTGCGCCGGCGGCGCTGCGCATTGCGGTGGCTTTAAGCGGTAACACGGTTCGATGTTCAATACGTCGCAGAAGCGTAAGTTTTCCAATACCGCATGATCGTAATCGACGCCGAAAACCAGTGACCGGTCCAATAGCCGATTTTTCCACCAGGCTTTGCCCGGATCGTCCGGCACAAAACCGATAGCCGTTTTGCCTGCGGTACGTGCGATCAAGGTGGGGCGGTCGCCGGCTTGGCTAGAGATCGCCAAATCGTAGCTGCGGCATATGCCGAATAGCAGTTTCAGAAATTGGCCCAAGCTGGGTTTGCTCGGCAACGGGATCAGTTTGCGGATGTCCGGGTTGCCTTCCAGCATGCCGGCGTTGGCGGCGGGCAGCAATACGTCGATTTCGGCATCGGCATAAGCTTGTTTCAAAGAGCTGATCAGCGGGGTTGCTAGCAAGGTGTCGCCCAAGTAACGCAAGGTGATTACTAAAATGCGTTTCGGATGTATATTGAGCGGCTTTTGGTTTTGCATTGAGCGCTGGTTGATCGGCATAAGCGCACATTTTAAAGGTAAATATATTGGACACGTTACAAAATTCGCAACGCACGATGACCGATGGTCAGGTTTACCGGCGCTTGCTGAAGTTCGTACTGCCGTACTGGCGCTTGTTTCTGCTGGTTGCGATCGGCTTTGCGATTTACGCCGGCACCGAACCGGCCGTGGTGATGATCATCCAGCGCATCATCGACAGTTTCGGCGCCCCGGACCGTTCGAGTATCCAATATCTGCCGCTGGCGTTTGTGGTGCTGTTTCTGGTGCGCGGCGTCGGTTCTTTTTTGGGTAACTACTATCTGGCAAGGATTTCCGGCAATCTGATTCATAAATTGCGCTGCGAAATTTTCAACCAATATACGCGCTTGTCGGTTCAGTATTTCGATAGCCACAATAGCGGCTATATGATTTCGCGGATTACCAATAACATAGGCGAAGTGACCCGGGCGACGTCCGATTCGATTCGCTCTTTCGTGCGCGAGGGCTTTACCGCGCTGGGCTTGTTGGCTTACCTGGCTTACACCAATTGGCAGTTGTCGCTGGTGTTTCTGGCGCTGGCACCGGTGGTAGCGACGATGGTGCGTTACGTCGGCAAGCGCTTGAAGCGCCTGAGCCGCAATATGCAGGACACCGTTGGCGATTTGACCCAGATTACGTCGGAAACCGTAGCGGGCAACCGCATCGTTAAAAGCTTTGTCGGCGAGGCCTACGAGCGCCAGCGCTTTAAAGCCGCCAGTCTGGAAAATCGGGCTCAGCACCGCAAGCTGATGATGACGATTTCGTTGAACAATCCGCTGATGCAATTGGTGATTTCCTTCGCGCTGGCCGGCATGATGTATCTGGCGCTGATCATGATGAAATCGTCCAGCCCCGGCGAATTCGTCGGCTTTTTCACTGCCGCGTTTTTGTTGCCGAAACCGATACGCCAATTAAGCGACGCCAACTCCGAAATATTGCGCGGCATCGCCGCAGCCGAGTCCTTGTTCGAGGTGTTGGACGAGCCGGCCGAGAAAGACGAGGGCGATTACCAAATCGACCGCTGCCGGGGCCGGATCGAGTTTCGCAATTTGAGTTTTTGGTATCCCGGTGCCGAAACGCCGGCATTGTGCGATATCAACTTAACGATAGAGCCCGGACAGACCGTGGCTTTGGTTGGCGCATCCGGCGGCGGCAAAAGCACCTTGATCAATTTGTTGCCGCGTTTCTACGATTATCTGGACGGCGAGATTTTGATCGACGGTGTCGAGCTGAAGCGTTACCGTCTGGAAAGTCTGCGCAGGCAGATTGCGTTGGTCACGCAACATGTGACGTTGTTCAACACCTCGGTCGCCAACAATATCGCCTATGGCGCATTGCTGGGCGCGGAGCGGAGCATGATCGAACAAGCGGCGGTCGATGCTTACGCGATGGATTTTATTGCCCGGATGCCGCAAGGTTTGGATACTGAGATCGGCGAGAACGGCGTCAAACTGTCCGGCGGCCAGCGCCAGCGATTGGCGCTGGCGCGGGCTTTATTGAAGGATGCGCCGATTCTGATTCTGGATGAAGCTACCTCGGCGCTGGATACCGAATCCGAGCGCTACATTCAGGCGGCGCTGAACCGGGTCATGCAGGGCCGGACCACGCTGGTAGTAGCGCACCGTTTGTCGACGATAGAGGGGGCCGATGTGATTTTGGTGATGGATAAGGGCCGCATCGTCGAGCAGGGTTCCCATGCCGAGTTGTTGGCGCGCGACGGCGCTTATGCAAAGCTGCATAAAATGCAGTTTCAGGATGTGAACCCCGTAGCACGCGGCGAAGGCTAGCAACTTAGGGGGCGCCGTAGCGATTCGGCGGCTCCGAATCGAGCCGTCAGAATTGCCGGGAATTTTTGCTATTGCGGAATACCAGCGGCTGTTCGTGATCGGCCATTGCCGTGGCACGGGCCGAGGCAATCGCCTCGTCTATTCGATGCCGTTCCGGTGACTTGCTGCAAACCGGATCGGTACTATACATGTCGCCGTTAAACAAATAGGCTTGGCAGCGGCAGCCGCCGAAATCCTTGTGTTTTTCGTCGCAGCTGCGGCAAGGTTCCTGCATCCACTCGGTGCCGCGGAAGAAATTGAAAGTTTTCGAGTCGTTCCAGATATCCTGAATGCTGTAATCCTTGACGTTGGGGCAATCCAGACCCGGCAATTCCCGCGCCGAATGACAAGGCAGCGCGGTGCCGTCCGGGGCGATGGTCAAAAAGGTGGTGCCCCAGCCGTTCATGCAGGCTTTCGGTCGGTCTTCGTAGTAATCCGGCACCACATAGTAAATCTTCATCTTGCCGGCCACTTTTTCCTTGTAGGCTTGGGCGATTTTCTCGGCTTCCTCGAATTGTTCCCGAGTAGGCAACAGCGCGTCGCGGTTGATGTGGGCCCAGCCGTAGTATTGGGTATTGGCCAATTCCAGATAGTCGGCGCCGAGGTTTTCGGCCATCTCCAGAATTTCCGGCATTTGATGGATGTTTTCGCGGTGGATCACCACGCACAACACCATCGGGTAGCCGTGTTTTTTGATTAATCTGGCAACTTCCTGTTTCTGTTGGTAAGTCTTGGTGCCGGCGATATGGTCGTTGAGTTCCTGGGTGCTGGCTTGGATGCTGATTTGGATGTGATCGAGGCCGGCTTGTTTTAATTCGATAATCTTCTCTTCCGTCAAGCCATATCCTGAGGTGATCAGATTCGAGTAATAACCCAGTTCGCGGGCATAGCGCACCAGTTCGACCAAGTCTTGCCGGGTCAGCGGTTCGCCGCCGGAAAAACCGAGCTGTACCGCGCCCATTTTACGCGCCTGGCTGAGTACCCGCTTCCAGTCGTCGGTGCTGAGTTCGTCCGGATATTTGGCGTAATCCAGCGGATTCGAGCAATACGGACATTGCAGCGGACACTTGTAGCTCAATTCCGCCAGCAACCAGCGCGGCGGCGTGATATTAGCCTTGTTTGATCCAGCCATTTTGCAAAGCGATGTTCAGGAAATTGTGGATGTCGTTGCTCAAGCCGGTGGCTGCGAATTTGGTTTCCAGTTCCTCGACGATTTGCGTCGAATTATGTTCACCGTCGCACAGCTTGAGGATTTCCGCCGAGCTTTGATTTAGCTCGACCATGCCCTCGGGATAGAGAATCACGTATTTTTGCTGGGCCTCTTCCCATTGCAGCCGGTGTAGTGGCGAGAATTGCAGGGTTTGATCGGGGTTAATGGTCATTGGGTTTTGCGTTTAGAAAAATTAGCGGTTCTACGCGGCTTCGATGTCTTCAAAAATTTCGGACATGGGTATTTGAATGCCCAGGCTAGTCAGTTTACAAGCCACTTCGCCGACATAGTCGTGCAGCAGCCAATCGTTGTCGGCGGTGCGGCGGAAGCATTCGACCCGGCGGGCTTCGATATCGACGATCAAATATTCCCTCAGCGATTCCAGCTTGCGGTAGGCGACGAACTTGCCGCCTCGGTCATAGTCTGCGGTTGAGTCGGATAACACTTCCAGGATCAAGCTTGGATTTGCAAGATATTGTTCTGCTTTACGATCATCGGGATGACAGGAAACCATGATGTCGGGATAAAAAAAAGCATCGGCACTTTCCACGCGCAATTTCATGTCGACCATGTAGGCTCTGCATGGAGTGCCCCGCAGACGTTGTTTCAAAGCGGAGTGAATGTTGCCGGACACCAGCACATGAGCTTGACGTGCCCCAGTCATGGCAAAAACTTCTCCAGCCACAAACTCGTGCTTCTCGGCTTGAGTTTCTTCCCAAGCCAGATAATCCTCGGCACTAAAACGAAGTCGCTCGGCGGTTTGCATGGTTATTGTTCGATGTTGAAATACGGCGGCATGTTGGCGACGTAAGCCAGATACATCGCATCGGCCATCGTCCACAGCACGTCGAGCTTGAATTTCAGGATGTCCAGCATGCGTTCCTGTTGTTCGCGGGTTTTGTACCAGTCCAGCGTCAGTTCCAACCCGTGCTCGACGTCGCGGCGGGCTTCGGTCAGGCGCTTTTTGAAATAGGCATAACCTTCTTTCTCGACCCAAGGATACACGTCCGGCCAGTTGTCCAGGCGCTGTTGATGGATTTTCGGCGCGAACAGTTCCGTCAGCGACGAGCTGGCGGCTTCGTGCCATTCGGCGCGACGGGCGAAGTTGACGTAGGCGTCCACGGCAAAACGCACGCCGGGCAGCACGTGTTTCAACGAAGTAATCTCTTCGCGGCTCAAGCCAACCGCGATACCCAGCTGTATCCACGCTTCGATGCCGCCAGTATCCCCCGGGTGGCCGTCGTGATCCAAAATGCGCTGCACCCACTTGGCGCGGGTCTCGCGGTCCGGACAATTGGCCATGATGTTGGCGTCCTTGATCGGAATCATGACTTGATAATAAAAGCGGTTGGCGACCCAGCCCTGCAATTGCTGCTTGGTCAACTTGCCTTCGTTCATCAGTACATGCATCGGATGATGGATGTGGTAGTACTTTTCCATGCCGCGCAATTTGGCTTCGAATTCTTCGCGGCTCCAGGGTTGGTTGTCAGCAGTCATGTAACACCTTTGTTATAAGTCGATTTCCAAACCGTCGTAAGCCACTTCGATACCGTTGGCATCCAGGGTCTTACGCTCCGGCGAATCTTCGTCGAGAATCGGGTTGGTGTTATTGATATGAATCAAAATCTTACGGGCCTTGGGCACGCCGTTTAGCACTTCTATCATGCCGCCGGGGCCGGATTGCGGCAAGTGGCCGATCTCGCGGGCGCGTTTGTGGCTGATGCCGCGCGTCACCATTTCATCGTCGGTCCAGAAGGTGCCGTCCACCATCAGGCAATCAACCGTTTGCATGGCCTTAAAAACATGCGGTTCGATCTCGCCCAGGCCTGGCGAGTAATACAGTTTTTTGCCGGTGGAAATTTGCTCGACGATGACGCCGATATTGTCGCCGTCGTGCGGATCGTGGCGGTGCGGCGAATAGGGCGGCGCCTTGCTTTTCAAGGCATGGGCGTAAATGCGAATGTCGTCTATGCCGGGAATCTCGAACGGCGTTTCGTCGCAGGCGATCGAATGGTGGTTGACCGTGCAGTAATCTTTCAGCATGGTGAACAGCGGGAAGCCGCTGCTCAGATCTTGCTTGACCATTTCGGTGCAATACACTTCCAAAGGCTTGCCTTCGCGCAGCATCAGCATGCCGGTGGTGTGATCGATTTGGCTGTCGATTAACAAAACAGCTTTGATGCCGGTGTCGCGGATGCCGGTTTTGGGCTGGATGGCCGGAAAGGCTTCCAATTGTGCGCGAATATCCGGCGAGGTGTTGAACAGCAACCAGTTGCGTCCGTCGCTGCTGACGGCAATCGACGATTGGGTGCGAGCCTTGCCGTTGAACTCGCCTCTACGGTAACGGCCGCAATTGTCGCAATTGCAGTTCCATTGCGGAAAGCCGCCGCCGGCGCCGGCGCCGAGAACTCTGATTTTCATATCTGAATTGGATTGGTGAACGAGCGCCGCATGATACGGGATTGAAAAACGCCAGGCAAAAAAAAGGGGCAGGAATTTGCCCCTTTTTTGTGTTCAACCGTAATTATTAACGGTTGTAGATGTACATGGTAACTTCAAAACCGAAACGCATGTCGTTATAAGCAGGTGTTTCCCATTTCATTTGTATACCCTCCAGAGGTTTTGTTGTTGTGTGCGATAGCTTGATCGAGAAAGCTGCGCCGAAGTATACGATGAAGTTTTTCTTTGCGCAACAGAGCGGATTCACGATCATCAGCCTGTTTCGGAGCCGGTTGCGGCGGCGAAAGTTCCAGGTTTACTGAGCCATTTTTAGCGCAGTAAAAATCAAGACGAAGCCGAAGTAACGTTTCAGTCTGTCTGCCGGTAAACGGTGCGCCAACTTGGCCCCGATAGGGGCGGTGAATACGCTGGTCAACGCGATGCCGGCGAATGCTGGCAGGTATAGATAGCCGAAGTGGCCGTGCAACCAGTCGTTTTCACCCCATCCGAGGACGGCATAACTCGCCGCCGCGGAAAACGCGATCGGTACTGCACAAGCGCTCGACGTGGCAACTGCATTTTTGATGCCCATGCCGCTGCCGGCCAAATAGGGTACGGTCATCGTGCCACCGCCGATGCCCAAGATCGACGATAGCCCGCCGATCAAAAAGCCGGCGATATAGTCGAGACGGTATGCGCTGGTTTGCAACATGGGTTTGTTTTGTCTCGGCCATAACATTCCGCTGCCGGTGAAGAGCAAATAGGCGATGAAACACCAGCGCAGCACATCCGGGCTAATGTGGTCGGCTGCTACTGCGCCGCCGGCAGCCCCGGCCAACAGGCTCGGAGCCAAACGCGATACGCGTCGCCAGGCGATGTTGCCCAGTTGATGGTGGGTGTGTGCCGAAGCTGCTGACGTCAATAAGGCCGTCGCCAGGGACGTGGCGACGGCCGAAAGCATGATCTGTTCCGGGGCGAAATCCTGGGTTTGGAACAGCCAGACCAAGGCCGGCACGATAATGGTCCCGCCGCCGATACCGAATAATCCGGCGGCAAGGCCGGCGAGCAATCCGAGCAATAAGCTGGCGAAGAATATCTCAGTCATCAGGTTTTCGATCCACGTTGTTTAGGTTGCGGGCAGAGCCAAGCATTTGTTTTTTATTTGGCTTTGGCTGCGGGTTTGTTCCGGGCATTCGGCGGTTGGAATAAGGCGGACGCCATCATAGCGACTCATTTATACTGTGTCTTTTTTGAAAATGCGGATTCGTTAGGCATGAAAACATATCTGGTCGGCGGCGCGGTGCGTGATCGTTTACTGGATTATCCGGTCGAAGAGCGCGATTGGTTGGTGGTCGGCGAAACGGCCGAGACGATGCTGGCGCGCGGATTTCGGCCGGTGGGAAAAGATTTTCCGGTATTTTTGCATCCCGACACCCATGAAGAATACGCCTTGGCCAGAACCGAGCGCAAAACCGGGAACGGCTATAAAGGCTTTGCCGTCCACGCCGCTCCCGACGTGTCGTTGGAAGAAGATTTGCAACGGCGCGATTTGACGATCAATGCGATGGCCATCGGCGACGACGGCGTATTGGTCGATCCGTTTCGCGGCCGGTTCGATCTCGAGCAAAGGTTACTACGGCATGTGTCGCCGGCTTTCAGCGAAGATCCGGTCCGTATTTTACGCGCGGCGCGCTTTGCCGCCCGATACGCTCATCTCGGCTTCCGGGTTGCCGATGAAACCATGGCGTTGATGGAGCGCATGGTCGCGGCCGGCGAGGCCGATTATCTGGTATCCGAACGAGTATGGGCGGAGTTGCACAAGGCGCTGTTGGAGCGCACGCCGCAGGCGTTTTTTCAGGTTCTGCGCGATTGCGGCGCATTGCGCGTCGTTTTTCCGGAAATTGATGCGCTGTTCGGAGTGCCGCAGCCGGAAAAATACCATCCGGAAATTGATACCGGAGTGCATGCCCTGATGGTGCTGGAACAGGCGGCGCGCCTGTCCTCCAAAGCCGAAGTGCGTTTGGCGGCGCTGCTGCACGATTTGGGTAAGGCCTTGACGCCGGCCGAGCATTGGCCTAGCCACCACGGCCACGAAAAAAAGGGTTTGCCGGTGTTGCAACGCTTTTGCGAGCGGTTACGGGTGCCGAAGCCGTTTAAAAGTTTGAGCGTGCAGGTCATGGAATACCACACCCATTGCCACCGGGCGTTGGAGCTGCGGGCCGATACCTTGGTCGACATGTTGCTGGCGATAGGTGCATTTAAGCCGGAAAATCGGCTGGAAGAATTTCTGGCGGCCTGCGAGGCCGACGCCAGAGGCCGTACCGGTTTCGAAGGCTGCGACTACCCGCAAGCGGACTATATCCGCGGCGCCGCAGCCGCCGCGGCCGTCGCCGATACCGATGGCCTGCTTGGACAAGGTTTGCGGGGCGAACAGATCGGTGCGGCGATTCGCAGATCGAGGATACAGGCCGTCAATAATTACAAAACCCGTTACCAATCGTCCGTTTTATGAATACCGTTCTGACTTCCGCCGGGCTGCTGGTGTGCAGCAATGTCTTTATGACCTTTGCCTGGTATGCCCATCTGAAAGAGTTGAACAATAAGCCGTGGTTGCTGGCTGCCTTGGTCAGTTGGGGGGTGGCTTTGTTCGAATACTTGCTGCAAGTTCCGGCGAACCGTATCGGCTATACCGCGCTCAGCGTCGGCCAGTTGAAGATCATGCAAGAGGTGATTGCGTTGAGCGTATTCGTGCCGTTCTCGGTGTATTACCTGAAGGAGCCGCTGAAACTGGATTATCTGTGGGCCGGATTGTGTTTGCTCGGCGCGGTGTTTTTTATCTTCAGGGCCAAATTCAATTAAACGAACACGGCAGCGGCCGCAACCACGGAATCCAATATGCTCAGTTACCGACACGGTTTTCACGCCGGCAATTTTGCCGATGTTTTGAAGCACAGCCTGCTGGCTCTGACCATCGCAGCGTTGAAGCAGAAACCCAAACCTTTCGTATATATCGATACGCATGCCGGAGCCGGCAAGTACTCGCTTAAATCGGAATTCGCCGAAAAAACCGGCGAGTATCGGCAAGGCATCGTCCGGGTGTGGCGCGAATCGGAACCGCCGGCCGAATTGCGCGACTATCTGGCGGCAGTGCGCGCCGAAAATACCGGCAGGCAATTGGCGCGTTATCCCGGTTCTCCACAGTTGGTGAGGCGCTTGGTCCGGCCCCAAGATCGGTTATTATTGTCCGAATTGCACGGCTCCGACGCAACAGCATTGCAGCAATTGTTCGCCGGAGATAAGCAAGTGGGCGTGGCTAAGGAAGACGGCTTAAACATGCTGCCGAAAAAGTTGCCGCCGATTCAGCGCCGCGGGCTGGTTTTGATCGACCCAAGTTACGAGATGAGAGACGAATACAAAAAAGTGGTCGCCGCTTTGGTAAGCGCCTATCGGCATTTCGCCACCGGTATCTATGCGGTCTGGTATCCGGTCATCGAACGGGCCGCAACCGAAGCTTTTATCGCTAAGCTGGCCGAGACCGGCATTCCCAGGCAATTGCGCATCGAGCACTGCGTTGCTGACGACGGAGCCGGGAGAGGGATGACCGGTTCCGGTATGCTGTTTATCAATCCGCCGTGGCTGTTGGCGAGCCAGGCGCAAACGCTGTTGCCCTGGCTGGACCGGGTCCTGGCTGACGGTGGCGGGCGCTGGAAAGTCGAATGGACTGTGCCAGAGGCCGGTGCGGATAGCGGGTTACGGAAATAGCCATGTTGAGAAAAAATCTCGATTTGATCGTCGTCGGTTTCATCGTGCTGGCGCTCGTCATGTACGACGTGACGCTGGAATTGCTTGGCGAATTGATGCATCTGATGTTCGAGGGTCTGCACGTGGCTTTCGAGTACGTCGAGTTGGGCATTGAGGAGGCGGTTGAGCTGGTGTTTCACGTGCTGGACGTCGGCGAGATTATCGAATATTTGTTCGAGTCCGATCGCCACGGCAGCCAAGTCGTGACCTTTTATATCCTGATGTCGATTATCGGTTTCGGATTTTACAAATTGTGGAAAACTCTGCCGCGGCTACACGCGTTTTTAAAACAGCGGCTATTGAATATCTGGGTCCGGCGCAAAACCGAGTTGCAACTGTACTGGTTGTCGCTCACCACCCGCAACAAAGTGGCCCTTGCCATTACCGTAGTGCTCGTCGCATACATTGCCTCGTTTTTCGTGATGTAGCTGCGGCGCTTTACCATACCGTTTTTGAGCTATCCGATGCCATTAGAACAAGTCACGCAATCCATTTTGGCCGGCAACGGCCTGCAAACCCAGGACATAGACCGAGTGATGTCCGCGCTGCTTAGCGCGCCGGTGGATGCCGCCGATATTTATTTTCAGTCCAGCCATTTCGAATCCTGGTCTTTGGAGGGCGGTATCATCAAGGAGGGCAGCCATTCCATCGAGCACGGTGCCGGGGTGCGCGCCGTCAGCGGCGATAAAACCGGATTCGCTTACAGCGATCGGATCGAGTTGCCGATTCTGCTGGAAGCCGCCAACAACGTTAAGGCCATTGTCCGCCATGGACAACAGGCGCAGCGTAGGGTCGAGAGCTATCGCAACGCACCTTGCCTGTACCGGCCCGTGAATCCGCTAAAGTCCTTGGATGATCGGCAAAAAATCGAACTGCTGATGCGCGTCGACCGGGAAACCCGCAAGTTGGATTCGCGTATCGAAGAAGTTATGGTCAGTCTGATCGCCGCCTATGACCACGTGCTGATAGCGAACCAAGACGGCTCGTTGGCGGCCGACATCCGGCCGCTGGTGCGGATGAACGTCACCGTGATCATGGCGGCAAACGGCCGGCGCGAACAAGGCAGCATGGGCGGCGGCGGCCGTAGCGACTACGCTTACTTTCTGGAGGACGACCGCGGCTTGGAATACGGCAGGGAAGCGGTGCGCCAGGCGCAAATCAATTTACAGGCTCAGGAAGCGCCGGCCGGCAATATGACCGTGGTCTTGGGCTCCGGTTGGCCGGGCATTTTGCTGCACGAAGCCATCGGCCATGGTTTGGAGGGGGACTTCAACCGCAAGGGGACCTCGGCCTTCAGCGGCCGAGTCGGCGAGCGGGTGGCTTCCGATCTGTGCACCGTGGTCGACGACGGCACGCTGCAAGGCCGGCGCGGTTCGTTGAACATCGACGACGAGGGCACGCCGACCGAAAATACCGTATTGATCGAGAAAGGCATTTTGAAAGGCTATATGCAGGATAAGCTGAACGCCCGGCTGATGGGAGTGGCTCCGACCGGCAACGGTCGCCGCGAATCCTATGCCCATCTGCCGATGCCCAGAATGACCAACACCTACATGCTGCCGGGGCAAAGCGATCCGGAAGAAATCATCGCCTCGGTCAAAAAAGGCTTGTATGCGCGCAATTTCGGCGGCGGCCAAGTGGATATCACCTCCGGCAAATTCGTATTCTCGGCCAGCGAAGCCTACCTGATCGAAAACGGCAAAATCACCCGGCCGGTGAAAGGCGCCACGCTGATCGGCAACGGTCCCGACGTACTGACTAAAGTATCGATGGTGGGCAACGATATGGCGCTGGACAGCGGTGTCGGCACCTGTGGCAAAGACGGGCAAAGCGTACCGGTCGGCGTTGGCCAGCCGACGCTGAAAATCGATGGGTTAACGGTCGGCGGCACCGGCGTCTGAAGCAAACAACTGCGAACGTATCGGCCTTCGCGCGTAACGATTAAACAAGAGATTTACCGTGCAAAACCAGGAAGAAATCAATCGATTAAAAGATGTTGTCCAGCAATTGTTGGACGAGGCCAGGTCGCAAGGCGCCACTGCCGCGGAAGCGGCGTTCAGCGTCGATAACGGTCTGTCGGTATCGGCTCGCCTTGGCGCAGTGGAAACCGTGGAATACCATTGCGACCAAGGTATCGGCGTCACGGTGTATTTCGGCAAAAAGAAAGGCTCGGCCAGTACCAACGACATTTCCGCGGGATCGTTGAAGGAAACCGTCAAAGCGGCGTGCAGTATTGCCCGCTATGCCAGCGAAGACGAGTTTGCCGGGCTGCCCGATCTGGAGTTGCTGGCCACCGAGTTTCCCGATCTGGATTTGAATCATCCTTGGGCCTTGAACGCCGAGCAGGCTATCGACGTGGCGATCGAATGCGAAAATGCCGCGCGCGAATATAGTCCGGCGATCAGCAATTCCGAGGGGGCTTCGGTCAATACCCATCAGGGCACTAGGGTGTTCGGTAATTCCTTGGGTTTTTTGCAAGGCTACCAGTCCAGCCGCCATTCTTTGAGCTGTTCCGTGCTGGCGGGTAGCGGCGATTCGATGCAGCGCGATTATTGGTATAGCGTGGCGCGTAGCCCGCTCGATTTGGAATCCGCCGCGCAGGTCGGCGAAAAAGCCGCACAACGTACGTTGGCCCGGCTTGGGGCGCGGACTCTCGGGACTCGGCAATGCCCGGTGTTGTTTGCACCCGAAATGGCTTCCGGTTTGATCGGCGCCTTGCTGGGCGCGATCAGCGGCGGCAGCCTTTACCGAAAATCTTCGTTTTTATTGGATAGTCTGGGTACGCGGGTATTGCCCGAGTTTGCGCGGATACACGAGCAACCGTTGTTGAAGTGCGCACTAGGCAGTGCCAGCTACGATGCGGAAGGCGTGGCAACGCGGGCGCGCGACATTGTCTGCAACGGTATTTTGAAATCTTACATTCTCAGCACTTATTCCGCTCGCAAACTGGGCATGCAGACCACCGGTAACGCCGGCGGCGTGCATAACCTGATTGTCGAGCCGGGCGAACGCGATTTTGCCGATATGCTGAAGCTGTTGGATACCGGTTTGTTGGTAACCGAATTAATGGGCCAGGGCGTTAATCGCGTTACCGGAGATTATTCGCGCGGAGCGTCCGGGTTTTGGGTTGAGAACGGCACGATTCAATTTCCGGTACAGGAGATCACGATCGCCGGTAACCTGAAGGAAATGCTGCGCAATATCGTCGCGATTGGCAAAGACGTGGACTTGCGCGGTAACATTCGGGTCGGTTCCATCTTGGTGGAGCGGATGGCCATCGCCGGCGAGTAGCCGTTGCCGTTTTGGTTGTGGGAATCTGTTTGCCACGGAAGCAGGGAGTATGTCCGGCTTCCGTGTACGGATAGTCTAGGCTTTACGGCGTAAGCTAAACCAGCCGACAAGGCTGGAACCAAATAACCATATTGTTGCCGGTACAGGAACTGCGGCGATCTCCGCTAACACCGCGTAATGAACTTGGGATTGGGCGCCGTCGACCAGAGACACGAAGGCAAAATCGTTGAAAGGATCGTAATCTTCGGTATGGAAACGCCAGTCGAAACTGAATGACTCGCCGGCCAAGGCCGTTAACGCAAACGTATAAAGTTCGCCGTCGGAGCCGAACTCGTTTTCGGCGTTAGCGTAGCTTGAGGTATCGACGGGTGTAGTCGGATTGGTTCTCAAGTATTGTCCGTAACCGGCAAGGTCGAGAAAGGACTCTACGCCCGAATCGCCTTCGTCACTGACCCCAATAATCACTGTGCCGGTAAAATCTGCGGCAAATGTATAGTTGAAGGTTTGAAGGCCGGAATCTCCGAAACTGGGTACAAAAATCGTTTCCGCGTGGGCAATGCCGGTTGCGGCCAGCGTTAAAAGTATTCCGAATAGGCAGTGTTTCATTGTATGCTCCAATTGAACTGAGATTGATAGGAATCTCTCCCCTTCAAGCTTTTCAGCATAAATCGGGCCAATAAAAATTATTCAAATAATTTTATGGTCTTATCTGGTTTTTGGCTTAGTGTCCAAAGCGAGTTTGTAAAAACGGTCGACGGTTTGCCGGTTGGGTCGATTAACAGGCTAAAGGGATTGGTCGTCGTCGGATCGGGGCGGCAGCGAATCTAAAATCTCTTCGATTAATTTCGGTCCTCGGTAAATCAAGCCGCTATATATTTGGATCAAGCTGGCTCCGGCATCGAATTTCTCTTGGGCGTCTGCGGCGCAGAGAATGCCGCCGGCGGCGATAATCGGGATACGGTTTTGCAGTGCATCGGCCAGGCCCTTCACCACGTTAGTTGCGGCATCCTTGACCGGCGCGCCGCTCAAGCCGCCGCTTTGTTCGGCGTGAATGTGGCCCTGGATTTTGTCGCGTGCGATCGTGGTGTTGGTCGCGATGACGCCATCAATGCCGAAATCCAACAGCAGGCTGGCGATGTGCCGGATTTCGGCATCGTTCAGATCGGGCGCGATTTTCACCGCAATCGGCGTGTATTTGCCGTGTTGGGCGTGCAACAGGCTTTGCTCGTTTTTCAGCGCTTCCAGCAGACGCTTGATTTCGTCGCCTTGTTGTAACTGGCGTAGATTTTTCGTATTCGGCGAGGAGATATTGATCGTGATATAGCTGGCGGCGGCGTAGCTCTTGCGTAAGCCAATCAGATAATCTTCGGTTGCCTGCTCCAGCGGCGTATCGGCATTTTTGCCGATATTGATGCCCAGAATACCTGTGTGGCGCCGCTTGCCGGCTTGTTCCAGCAGGTGGTCTATGCCCAGGTTGTTGAAACCCATCCGATTGATGATGGCTTGGTATTCCGGTAAGCGAAACAGGCGCGGTTTGGGATTTCCGGGTTGTGGCCTAGGGGTTACCGTGCCGATTTCGATGAAGCCGAAGCCTAATGCCGCGAGTGCATCGATGTAATCGCCGTTTTTATCCAAGCCGGCGGCCAGGCCCAGCGGATTCTCGAACTTCAAGCCCATGACCTCAACCGCCCGGCTTTCCGAATCGGCTTTGATCAAATTCGACAGGCCGCTCAAATGCGCCAGCTTTAACAAGTCCAGCGTCACGTGATGCGCTGTTTCCGGGTCGAGAGAAAAGAGTAAAGGGCGGATTGCGGGATAAAAATTCATGATTTAGCGTGTTCGATTCGGCGAATAAGGAGTTGGATCGATGTGGGTTGGGCGTTGCAATACCAAGTCGGCCAGCAATTGCGCCGCTGCCGGACCCATGACCAAGCCGTTACGGAAGTGGCCGGCGTTGATATAAAGATTTTCGAGGTCCGGATGGCGGCCGATGTAGGGGATGCCCTGCGGGCTGCCGGGGCGGAGACCGGCCCAATGGTGGCTGACCGGGTAGTCTTTCAGGGTTGGCAGCAGTTGCGTGGCAAACTGGTAGAGTTGGTCGCGGGCCTGTTCCGTAGTGGTTTTGCTGAAACCGGCCTGTTCGACTGTGCTGCCGGCCAGAATTTTGCCGTCGCGGCGCGGAATCAAATACTGGTCGCCGTCCAGTGCCATAAATTGCAGCGTGTCCGGTTTGGCGTCGAAGAGCAGCATTTGGCCGCGGACCGGTTTAATGTCGATGTCGACCGGCCAATCCGGCAATAAATTGTTTAAAAATTCGCTTGTCCATGCGCCGGTGCTGACGACCAATTCGTTCACGGCAAATCGGCCGTGTCTGGTTTTTACTCCGGCGATGCGGCGATTGACGATGTCGATTTGCTCGATTTCGGTATCGTTGATGAATTGGGTGCCGAGTTGGGACAGGTGTGCGGATAGAGATTTCAACAGGCGCGGATTGCGGGCCTGGGCTATGCCGGGCAGCCAGATCGGCCGCTCGAATCGGGTCGTGAGCGCTGAGGTCAGTTCGGCGGGTATGGTGGTTTGGTATGCCACCTTGTAGTGTCCGCACCAATCTATCGCGGCTTCAAGGTCCGGGGTTTTGCAAATCAACATGCCGCATGGTTGCCATTCCGGGTCGATTCCGGTCCTTTCCAGCAGTTCCGCGCTCAATTCCGGATACAGTTTCAGGCTCTGTATCGCCAGCTCGGAAATTGCGGGAGCCTGCCGCCACGGATAAATCGGTAGCAATATGCCGCCGCCGGCCCAGGAAGATTCCAGGCCGGGCCCGGATTTGTCGATGATTGCGACTTCGCGTCCGGCGTTGTGGAATTCGCGGGCGGCAAGTTGGCCGCTAATGCCGGCGCCGATGATCAAAATGTCAAGGTGGTGGGTCATGCGGAATAGGGGGATGTCGGGCTATAGTTGCCTTTTTAAGGTACCACGAAGCCGCGGTGCTCGGTAGGCTTGAGGTGTTTGTGTTGTCTGTGTTAAAAAGCAAAAGAATGTTGTTTATTTTTGACAATTTTTGATTTTGGATTACAAGTTTTCTATATCCATTTGAAATTAATGTATTTTTTTTGAGTGAAAAAATAAGCTCAAAACTTGTATGGCTGGTATTTTGCTGCTATTATTGCCCGCGTGAAGAAATCCTGTGTTGCTATAAAGCCAATTCAGTCTTAACAATAACAACCCTTGGGGGGGAACAACAATGAGTTTTACTAAAACCAAACTAGCGCTGGGCGTTGCCGCAGCGACTTTGACAATGGCTGGAGCGATGGTTGCCCCGCAAGCCCAAGCAGCTGACAACAAAGCCGAGCGCGTTGCCGACGCCGCCGCCAGAAAGGCTGAAGCGCTGGAAGCGCAAATGGAACAAATGAACAGCATGATGCAGCAGATGCAAGCCGAGTTGAGCCGCGTCAAATCTGCCGCTGCGAAAGACACTACCGAAACCGCCAAAATCCAAGAATTGGATCAGTGGATGGCTTCTGTTAAAGCTGCTCCGGCCGCGTCCGGCGCTAAAGACAACCTGGTTGCGGTGCGCGGCGGTTGGACTCGTCTGGATCAATCCAGAAAAGCAGGCGCTAATCAGCCGGGAGCTATCTTAAGCGGATCCGATTTGTTGTCTGATAACGGAAACGCAGACGGCTTCTACTTTGGTGGTGCTTTCGATTTCAACGTTAACAACGATTTGTTCGGTTTGATGGATGACACCTCATTTGGAATCGAATTGGGTGTTGAGTATTCCGAATTTGGTACGGGTACAAACAATTTGACAGGTACCTATGCTCAGGCTTTAACGGGAGTGGCTGGCACCGCGGTAAATCCGGGATCCTCAACTGACAATCGTTTGCGCATTAATGCCTCTCCTAAAATCAAATTCATGCACGGCAGCAAATTGCGTCCATGGATCATTCCGGTAGGTCTGGAGTTGAACATCCTAGGTGTTCCTTCGCGAGCGGTTTCCGTTCTTAATTCAGGTATGCAGTTCGGCGGTGGTTTGGAGTACGAATTGTTTAGAGGTATCGTGCTGGGTTCCGACGTGCGCTACCACTATTCAACCAGCAAGGTCGATGGCACGGAAACCGATGGTTTCAGCGCCGGCGGTTCTGTAGGTTTCAAATTCTAAATTCTCAAGCAAATTTGCTTGATCGCAAAAAGGGAAGGCTCAGCCTTCCCTTTTTTTATGCCGTAAAGACTTTGCTATACTGCCGCGCCCCGGCACTGCTGATGAGGCCGTGCTTGTCCAGTCGCATCTAATTAGAAGGCAATGAAGTCTCTTTATCCCGAAATCACTCCATTCCATACCTTTTTTCTGGAAACCGGCAGCGACCATCGCGTCTATGTCGAGCAATCCGGCAATCCCGCCGGGATTCCGGCGATATTTTTGCACGGCGGTCCCTGTTCCGGCACCAAGCCCGATCATCGGCGTTTCTTCGATCCCAAGCGCTACCACATCATTTTGATGGACCAGCGCGGATGCGGGCTGTCGGAGCCGTTCGGCGAGTTGTCGGGTAACACGACACAAGATTTGTTGGCCGATATGGAGCGTGTTCGCGAGCGCTTGGGTATCCGCCAGTGGTTGTTGTTCGGCGGCTCTTGGGGCGGAACCTTGGCCTTGCTTTACGCCCAGCGGCATTCGGAGCGAGTGTCGGCCATGATTCTACGCGGTGTGTTCCTGGCTCGGCGCCTCGATATGGACTGGTTTCTCAGTGTAAATGGCGTGAGCCGGATCTATCCGGAATTGTGGCAGCAGTTGCAGGATAATCTGCCGGATTTGCCGGGCGGCACCATGCTGGAGCGCTTCTGCGAAGCGGTATTTAGTGCCGATGTGGAGGTGGCCAAGCGTGCGGTAGGACTATGGCAGGCATGGAGCGGGCAAGTGGCGCTAGGTAACGATTACCAAGAAAGTCTGGAAGCGGTTAACGAAAAAATGCTGCGCCAAGTCAAGATGGAGTTGCACTATGCCGCTCATGATTATTTTATCTCCGAAAATCAGGTGTTGGCCGATTGTGCCGGTCTAGGCGGAATTCCAGCGATCATAATCCACGGCCGTAACGATTTGACGTGCCCTATCGAATCGGGTTGGCGGTTGCATCGGGCGTTGCCGCAAGCGCATTTCCGGGTTTTGCCCAATGCCGGCCATATTGCCCGCGGCGATGAAATGATCGATGCCTTGGTGTCGGCTACCGATGAAATGGCAGCGGTTTTGGCTTAAGGATTGAAGAATATGGCGGATATCAGGCGGATTGTGATCGGCATGACGGGGGCTACCGGTGCGATTTACGGTGTGCGGATGTTGGAAATCTTGCGCGCACGCGGTGGCTGGGAGACTCATTTGGTCATCTCGTCCGCGGGTTTGGTCAATCTGAAGTACGAATTGGATATGGATCGGGCCGAACTATACCGAATGGCCGATTTTACCCACGGCATCAACGACATCGCATCGTGTATCGCCAGCGGATCGTTCAAAACCGAAGGCGTGGTGATTGCGCCTTGCTCGATGAAGACTCTAGCCGCCGTAGCTCACGGATTCGGCGACAACTTGATTTCCCGGGCGGCGGATGTGGCGCTCAAGGAGCGGCGGAAAACAGTGTTGGTGCCGCGGGAGACGCCGTTGAATCTGGCGCATATCCGCAACATGGCTGCGGTGACTGAAATGGGCGGTATTATCTTTCCGCCAATGCCGGCCTTCTACAACAAGAGCGATTCGTTGCGCGCAATGGTGGATGAAGGGGTGGGTCGCATCCTGGAAATGTTTGGCGTCGATGCCTGTGGCTTATACAAGCCTTGGACCGGTCTGGGCGGCTGAATGCCGTCTATCCCGCGCCGGATTAAGGTTTTTCGCCCGGAAATAGCTGCTCTTCAATTGACAGGGCGCCACGTTCTGATTTAGAGTTGCCCCACTCGCTTTAACCGCCCACTGACAAAGGCTTGCGGCGCTCTCGATTTGGCGACAAAAGAGAGGTTTACGGTAGGGGTGGGTCTTAAAAACAATAACTGTAACTACAACAATCGGAGCACATAAATATGGCAAGACCATTAATTCAAATGGCGTTGGACTCTTTGGATTTCGACCAAACCGTAGCTTTGGCAGATAAAGTAGCGCCTTACGTCGACATCTTTGAAATCGGTACCCCTTGCATCAAATATAACGGCATTAACTTGGTGAAAGAACTGAGAAACCGTTACCCAGACAAATTGTTGTTGGTCGACCTGAAAACCATGGACGCCGGCGAATACGAAGCAGGCGCGTTCTACGCAGCCGGCGCAGACATCTGCACCGTACTGGGCGTATCCGGCCTGGCCACCATCGGCGGCGTAATCAAAGCAGCGAAAAAACACGCTGCTGAAGTCCAAGTCGACCTGATCAACGTGCCTAACAAAGCGGAGTGCGCACGCGAATCCGCTAAATTGGGCGCGCAAATCATGGGCGTTCACACCGGTCTGGACGCGCAAGCGGCTGGCCAAACTCCGTTCGGCGATTTGAACGAAGTTACTTCTTTGGGTCTGAACGTTCGCGTTTCCGTTGCCGGCGGTATCAAACCTGCCACGATTGACCAAACCGTCAAAGCCGGTGCGAACATCATCGTCGTCGGTGCGGCTATCTACGGTGCGCCATGCCCTGCAACCGCTGCTCGCGAAATTCGCGAACTGGTTGACGCTGCAGCTGCATAAGCCAACGTTGGCAACGCCTAGTTTCTAGGAAATACTGAGGACGGGTGGTTCGCGCCACTCGTCCTTTTGTTTGTTATATCCCCAGTTTTTTAGCGTGGCCCCGATCAAGGGTCTGCTAGCATCAATTCAAAGATTCAATTAGGAGACCAACATGCCTTCGCGTCGAGACTTAGCGAACGCCATCCGCGCACTTAGCATGGACGCGGTACAGAAAGCCAATTCAGGACACCCTGGAGCCCCGATGGGGATGGCCGATATCGCCGAAGTACTGTGGAACGATTTTCTGAACCACAACCCGAACAACCCGAAATGGGCCAACCGCGACCGCTTCGTGCTGTCCAACGGCCACGGCTCCATGCTGATTTACTCGTTGTTGCACCTGTCGGGCTACAACCTGCCGATCGACGAACTGAAACAGTTCCGTCAACTGCACTCGAAAACCCCGGGCCATCCTGAATACGGCTACACCGACGGCGTCGAAACCACCACCGGCCCGCTGGGCCAAGGCATCACCAATGCCGTCGGTTTCGCCATTGCCGAACGTGCCCTGGCCGGCCAATTCAACCGCCCAGGCCACGACATCGTCGACCACCACACCTACGTATTCCTGGGTGACGGCTGCTTGATGGAAGGTATCTCCCACGAAGCCTGCTCGCTGGCTGGCTCCATGAAACTGGGCAAACTGATCGCCTTCTACGACGACAACAACATCTCCATCGACGGCGAAGTCCGCGGTCACGGCAACGTTACCGGCTGGTTCCTGGACGATACCCCGAAACGCTTTGAAGCCTACGGCTGGCACGTCATCCCCAAAGTCGACGGCCACAACGCCGACGCGGTGAAAAAAGCCATCGAAGAAGCCAAAAAAGTCACCGACAGACCGAGCATCATCTGCTGCCAAACCACCATCGGTTTCGGCTCGCCGAACAAACAAGGCAAAGAAGAATGCCACGGCGCTGCCCTGGGTGAAGCCGAAGTCGCCGCCACCCGCGAAAACTTGGGCTGGTCGCATGCGCCATTCGAAATTCCGGCCGACATCTACGCCGGTTGGGACGCCAAAGCCAAAGGCGACCGTTTGGAAAGCGCCTGGAACGACAAATTCGCCGCTTATAAAGCCGCGCATCCGGAACTGGCTGCCGAATTCGAACGCCGCATGGCCGGTAAACTGCCTGCCGACTGGGCCGAAAAAGCCAACGCCTTCATCGCCGACGTCAACGCCAAAGCCGAAACCATTGCCAGCCGCAAAGCCTCGCAAAACACCCTGAACGGTTTCGGCCCGTTGCTGCCGGAACTGATGGGCGGCTCCGCCGACCTGGCCGGCTCCAACCTGACCCTGTGGAAAGGCTGCAAAGACATCAATGCGACCGGCCACGACGGCAACTATGTCTACTACGGCGTACGCGAATTCGGCATGAGCGCCATCATGAACGGCATCACCCTGCACGGCGGCTTCAAAGCCTACGGCGCCACCTTCCTTATGTTCTCGGAATACGCCCGTAACGCTCTGCGCATGGCCGCCCTGATGAAAGCGCCGACCATCTTCGTCTACACCCACGACTCCATCGGCCTGGGCGAAGACGGCCCGACCCACCAACCGGTCGAACAAACCGCCACCCTGCGCATGATACCCAACATGCACGTCTGGCGCCCGTGCGACGCGGTCGAGTCTGCCGTCAGCTGGAAAGCCGCCATCGAACGAACCGACGGCCCGAGCACCCTGATCTTCTCCCGGCAAAACCTGCCGCACATGGCGCGCAGCCAAGCCCAGATCGACGCCATCGGCAAAGGCGGCTACGTTCTGAGCGGCGAAGGCAACCCGGACGCCATCATCATCGCTACCGGCTCCGAAGTCGAACTGGCGGTGAAAGCGGCCGAAGCGTTGAAAGCCAAAGGCAAAAACATCCGCGTAGTGTCCATGCCGTCGACCAACGTGTTTGAAGCGCAGGATCAAGCCTACAAAGACAGCGTCCTGCCGCCAAGCGTGACCAAACGCGTCGTCGTCGAAGCCGGCGTCACCGACAGTTGGTGGAAATATGCCGGCAGCCAAGGCCGCGTCGTGGGCTTGGACCGTTTCGGCGAATCGGCCCCGGCCGGCCAACTCTTCAAAGAGTTCGGCTTCACCGTGGACAATGTCGTCGCTAACGTCGAAGCAGTGCTTTAAACTAAGAAGCTGTAAAACACGCGCCCTTGCCGGTTTGCCGGCAAGGGTTTAGTTCGAATGGTAAAGTAAGGTGGGGAATATGAAAGACATTAAACTAGCTGCTGTAGCTTTTGTTGTATCAATGTTCGCCGTGCCGTCCGTATGGGCCGTTGATTACCCGGCGGCGGATTTTCAGCCGAAAGTCGTCTACCGTGATCCTTCTATCGTCGAGGTTGCCCCGGCACCGGCGAGCGCCGCCGCAGCAACCGCAAACGTAGCAACGCCATGCGTCAATCAGCAACAACAGGCTGAGGCCGATCCGAAATATCCGGCCGCCAATTTTCAGCCTAAGGTTGTCTACAGCGGTTCTGGTTCGTAACGTGGCGAACGGTTTTGTGGCACTCTCTCGGTAGTGGGTCGCCGCTGTTGGTGTGTAGGCCGCAACATATAAAAATTATTACATTCAGGAGTATTCTCAAATGACAACAAGCAGTTTGATGAATAGCCTATTCGGCTTTTTATTCGACAAACCAACAGATGACGGTAGCTGGCTGGATGCCGATTCGAGCGTCGCCGCTGGCGATGGCCAACTGACCGGCGTCGCTCGTTATTTACAAAAACTCGAGCCGCCGAAGCCGGAGCTGGAGCTGGACGAAAACGGCGAGCCATTGACCGGGGTGGCGAAGTATCTGGCTATGCAGCGCCAGGCCGAACAAGTAGTGCAGCCGGCCGCTGAAGAAGTTGAGGTCGAGTCGGTTGCCGAAGAAGTCGAAGAAGCAGTAGAAGCAGTAGAAGCAGTAGAAGCAGTAGAAGCAGTGGCTGTGGAAGTCGAGAGCGAGCCCGCTCCAGCAGCCCCGACCGGCGTCGAGAAATATCTCAGCCAGCAGGCGGATAATCCGGTAACCCGCGTTACCAAATACTTAATCAAAGAATCGATACAAGCCAAGGCTGCGCCGGTGACTGGCGTATCCAAGTACGTCACCAAGCATGACCGTGAAGAGCCGGGTGTGACGGGGGTGGCCAAGTACGTTATCCGCCAGAATATGACGCAGCAGCCTGCAGTGACCGGGGTGGCCAAGTATGTGTTGAAAAAGGGGCTTGCGGCAAAAGACGCGCCTTTGGCAACGTCGGTCAGTAAATATCTGGCCAAGCAAGCTTTGGTAATCAAGGATGCGCCGATCATTACCGGAGTCGAGAAATATTTGATCCGCCAGGAACGTCTGCTGAAAGCGCAAGAGCCGGCAACCGGCGTAGCCAAGTTTCTTGCCGAACAAGCGCTGGCTGCAAAGAAAACCGCGGCGGCGGCATTGGTTGCGCGCTACGTTGAAGCCGAAGCGAAATTACAAGCCGAAAAGGCTGAGGCCCTGAGGAGTCAGCCGCAACCTGAAGATTTGATTGCCGATGCCGAGGTGGCGGTCGAGGGCTCGGCGGTCGATCGCTACCTGGCGCGGCAGGCCGCCGCCCAGGATAGTGCGCCAAAGCCGACCGGTGTGGCTAAATATTTAGCCCGTCAAGTACAACTGCAAAGCCAGGCCGAGCCATTGACCGGTGTGGCGCGTTACTTGGTAAAACAGGCGATTGCCGCCAAGCAAATGCCGACTCCTACAGGAGTCGCCAAATATGTTGCTAAGCAACGCTTGGTTGTCAATCCGGTCCAGCCGCTCAGCTCGGTAGCCAAATACGTGGCCAAACACGAGGCTGAGGAAAAGGCGGCCGGAGAAGTGACAGGCGTGGCCAAATATATGGCCAAGCAAGACGTCCGGCAAGTCGAATCCGCGGCTGTTTCCGGTGTGGCCAAGTATGTTGCGCGGCAGGCTTTGAGTGACGGCGAAGCCCCGTTCGCCAGGACGACCGGCGTCGAAAAGTATTTGCGTAATCAAGCTTAGCTGTTTGTGCTGCGATTAAGCCGGCATCTCGTAAGGGATGCCGGCTTTTTTGTCTCTAGGGTTTCTGTCCGGTAAAGGGCGCGGCCGATACAGCAAGCGAAAACTATATTATTATTGCCTGCCGTAATTAGCCTTAGAGATTCCGATGCGCCTCTTGATTCGCTGCCTTTCGCTTGTATTTGCTCCCCTAGCTGCGGCTCAGGCTGCTCCGGACGAACCGGCTCCTGTGCCTGAGCCACCGGATTTGCCGGCCCCGGTGCAATCGGGCGAGGAGATGGAACCGGATATCACGATCATCCGTAAAGGCAAGGATACGATCCAGGAATTTCGCCGCAACGGCAAGCTGTATATGGTCAAGATTCAGCCTCAGGTCGGACCGCCTTACTACATGCTCGATACCAACGGCGACGGCGAGCTGGACGTGAAGAAGAACGACTTGGACGAAAACACCAATATCAATAAATGGACCTTGTTCGAGTGGGATTGGCCTTGACGATTACGGCGCCCCTGGCGCGACCGTCCTGCGGACGGGCGCCGGGCGTTGCTATTCCGAAACTTTAAGCAGCCAGCCTTCTTCGGCGCTGCACTTTTCGAATTTTGCTTTCAAAGTGACCGATACCCGTACTGTGGCATTCTTAATGTCGGCGGGTAATTTGCCTTTAACCAGGTAAAACGTGTCTTTATCTTCCACCGTTATCGGTATCTGCTGTTGTTTGATGCTGACATGAATGTGGCCGGGGCCGTTGCTACCGGACGCGGCAAATGAAAATTCCGCTCCGGGCGCCACAGTGGACAAATGCTCGGGTTTGATCCGACTGACTTTGGCGCGGATGCAGCCGGATTCGCTGGCGTTTCCGCCGTGGCCAATATGTCCTGTCGATTGGCTCCAGCTCGGGTAGCTAAACCCGAGAGCCAGCAGTGCCGCGAGAATTTTTGAAGTTTGCATGGTTCCCCCCGTGTTTTGAAAATTAGTATTGCCCATCGCCATTGATTATAGGGCCGGGGTCGGGAAGTTTGAAGTTCGGGGTGTCGTTAGCGGCCCGGATTGCGCGATTGATGTTTCGCTACAAATTGATTACATTGGAATTTGCGGGTTGCGGTCCGTTTTCATAACAATAAATAAAAAGGAAGGGCGGGGTATGTATTTTTTAGCGAAGCTATTCGGAATTTTAACCTTGGTTTGGTTCTATATGACGGCCAAAAACCAGAATGCGCCTTTAATCAATTGGTCGATTATCGGTCTGGTCGGCTATTGGTTGACGTGGTGGCTGGCCAAGTTCTTTGTGTTGGAGCCATTATCCAAGTTGGTTGCCAAGCATTCGGTGATGGAGATGGTTTTGACTCAAGTCCCGGTGGCCTGCGCCGTACTGGCTTGTGTTTTTATCCGCAAGAAGTTGATAGCCAGCATTTCTGCGAATTAGTGCGTCCGCACAATGCCTAAAGTTGTAGTTGTCACCGGGGCCGCCCGGCGTATCGGAGCCGCTTGCTCCAGGATGTTACATGCCGCAGGCTACAACGTGGTGTTGCACTATAAAAACTCGGAGGCCGACGCGCTAGCCCTTTGCCAAGCGCTAAATGCGATTCGGAGCGATTCGGCGGTTCCGGTCAAGGCGGATTTACAGGGAATGAGCGGTATTGAGCGGTTGGCGGCGGGCGCTGTATCGGCTTGGGCTGGGGTGGATGCTTTGGTGAACAGTGCTTCCGTGTTTTATCCGCGACCGGTCGGCCAAGTGACCGAGCAAGACTGGGAGTTGACCTTCGCCGCCAATTTGAAAGCGCCGTTTTTTCTGTCGCAAGCTTTATATGCTTCGCTGAGGGCTAGGCGCGGATGTATCGTAAATATCGCTGATATCCACGGCGAAGCCGGTTTGCCGGGTTTTCCCGTCTACAGTATTGCCAAAGCCGGGTTGTTGGCTATGACACGTTGTTTGGCCAAAGACATGGCGCCGGACGTCCGGGTCAATGCCGTGTCTCCAGGTGCCATTTTGTGGCCGGAGCAAGGCGGCTCCGAAGCGGAACGCGTTGCGATTCTGGATAAAGTGGCGTTACGCCGCTGCGGCGAGGCTGACGACATTGCGAAAACGGTGAGATTTCTGCTTGAGGATGCCGGCTATATCACCGGGCAAACGATCAATGTCGACGGTGGCCGAAGTCTGTATCGTTAGGGGCGGCGTTTTTCTAATTTTCGCATTTGCCGAATGCTGAGCAGGCGTAGTTTAGACTTGCTCTGAACTTTCCAATTTTCGTTGCCTGATTTCGCGTTTGTCGAACTTTTGCCACAAATCGGCGTAGCTAACTTTGGTGATGGGGTGTGTCAAGTTGGGTGCTATTTCGGCCAACGGTTGTAATACGAAAGCGTATTTCTCGATTTCGTCCCTGGGGATTTGCAGGCGGCCGTCGTTGATAATTTCGTCGCCGTAAAGTATCAAGTCCAGATCCAAAGTTCTGGCTGAAAACTTTTGGCTATCCCTGCTGCGGCCGTGGTCCAACTCCACCTGTCTGAGTAATTTGGCGACGCTTTTGGCCGGCAGTTCGGACTGAAACCCGACAACCAGATTGTAAAAGCTGTCGCCGACGAAGCCGACCGGTTCGCTTTCGTAGATGCTGGATACCGTTAATTCGCCGAATAAGTCGCGCAGCGCATTCAGGCTCGACGGAATGTGGATTTCCTTGTCGATGTTGCTGCCGATGCTGATATATCCGGTGGGCATCGCGCTATCTTTGGCCGCGTTCAATGATGATGCCGACATCGCGCGCCCGGCTGATGGCGCCCTTTTTGTTCAGCGTGATTTTGATCCAGGGAATTTTGAATTCGCCGAGCAGAATGTTGGCGACTTCCTCGATTAGGGTTTCCACCAAGTAAAATTCACTGCGTTCCACGAAGTCCACTACCCGGTCCGAGACGGTTTTGTAGTCGAGAGCGTGGGCGATGTCGTCGCTGGCGGCCGCTTTGCGAATGTCGCAGCCCATTTCGATATCTAAAATGACTTTTTGTTTGATTTTCCGTTCCCAGTCGTAAATTCCTATCACGGTGTCTATTTCGAGGCCGCCTAAAAAGATGATGTCCATCGTTGCTTTCCGGTTATTATATTTCGTAACAAAATTGCCGCAGTATCGAGTAAATGGCTGCGCTGTACAAGCATTGATGTGAGGTTGGCTGAATGATGGATTGGTTGTTGGTGCCGGTGGCCTACTTGGCCGGTTCGGTATCGAGTGCGATTATTGTCTGTAAAATGATGGGCTTGGCCGATCCACGTGAAAATGGTTCCGGCAATCCCGGAGCGACCAATGTGATGCGCATCGGCGGCAAAAAAGCTGCGGCGATCACGCTGGTCGGCGATGCGCTAAAAGGTTTGTTACCGGTGTTGGTTGCCAAAGCATTGGCGGTCGATAGCTTGGTATTGTCCGCGGTGGTGTTTGCCGCTTTCATCGGCCATTTGTATCCGGTATTTTTTCAATTTAAAGGCGGCAAGGGTGTCGCGACTTCGCTGGGCGTGACGTTGGGAGTGACTTGGCTGTTGGGCGTGGCTGTCGCCGGAACTTGGTTTATCGTCTATAAGTTGGGCAGAATCTCGTCGTTATCTGCGCTGGTGGCCGCGACCTTGGCTCCGATCTACACCTGGCTGATTGTCGGTGATGCGTATTTGACGGCCACGTTTACTTTAATAGCCCTGATTTTGCTTTGGCGCCACAAAAGCAACATCCAACGGCTTTTGGCCGGTCAGGAGTCCTGATCACAACTGCGGTAGCTGTTCCATCGGCCAGCGCGGCCGGGCAAAAATTTCCAGGTTTTGTGTTTGTCCGGCCATCAATCGTTGGCCGCCGGCATAAGCGATCATGGCGCCATTGTCGGTGCAGAAGTCCGGTCGCGGGAAATAGATCTTAATGTTTGCGCTGTCGGCCATCGCCGATAGTTGTCGGCGAATTTCCCGGTTGGCGCTGACGCCGCCGGCAACAACCAGGGTTTTCATGCCGGTCAGTTGAATTGCGCGGCGGCATTTGATGGTCAAAGTCTCGGCAACCGCCTGTTGAAAGGCAAAAGCGATGTCGGCTTTGTCTTGCGGGGATTGGCCGGTTTCGTTCAATGCGTTCAAGGTGAAGGTTTTAAGGCCGCTGAAACTAAAATCTAAGCCAGGGCGGTCGGTCATGGGCCGAGGGAATTTGAAGCGGGGGTGGCCTTGGTTGGCTAGTTCCGCTAGTTTGGGGCCTCCGGGGTAGTAGAGGCCTAACATTTTTGCGGTTTTGTCGAATGCTTCGCCGGCAGCGTCGTCCAGCGATTCGCCCAGTAAGCGGTAGTTGCCGATGCCTTGTACTTCGATCAACATGGTGTGGCCGCCGGAAATCAACAGCGCGACAAACGGGAATGTTGGCGGAGTATCCTCCAGCATGGGCGCCAGCAAATGGCCTTCCATGTGATGGACGGCAATGGCCGGTATCTGCCAAGCCCAGGCCAGACTCCTGGCTGTGGCGGCTCCGACAAGCAGCGAGCCCATTAGGCCTGGGCCGGCTGTGTAAGCGATGCCGTTGATGTGCTTGGCTTGCAAGTCGGCTGCGGCCAGCACGGTTTTGATTAATGGAACCAGTTTGCGGATATGGTCGCGAGACGCCAGTTCCGGTACTACGCCGCCGTATTCGGCGTGGGTGGCGATCTGGCTGAATAGGGTGTGGGCAATCAAGCCTCGGTTGGCGTGGTAAACCGCGACCGCCGTTTCGTCGCAAGAGGTTTCTATGCCGAGAACAAACATTAGTTTTTGGAATAAAAGATATTTGTGAGTATAATCGGCCGTTTTCGGTGGGCAAGGTTCGCCGATAGCTTGAAAAGATACTAACACAATTCGGATTATTGATAATGCCATCAGTTAAAGTTAAAGAAAACGAACATTTCGACATTGCGATTCGCCGCTTCAAACGCGCTTGTGAAAAGGCTGGCGTGTTGGCTGAAGTCCGTCGCCGCGAGTTCTACGAAAAACCGACTACCGAGCGCAAACGTAAAGGTGCCGCAGCGGTAAAGCGTCATTTGAAGAAGTTGGCTCGCGAGCGTTATGCGTTGAAAAATTTGCGCCGCGGCCGTCCGCAGGTTTAAGGCTGTTAAATGGATGTGTTGAAGGAGCGTATCAAGGAAGATATGAAAGCCGCGATGAAAAGCGGCGACAAGGCTCGGCTCGGTGTCATTCGTATGATCTTGGCTGCGATCAAGCAAGTCGAGGTTGATGAACGAATCGAGTTGAGCGATGATCGAGTTATTTCTGTTCTCGACAAAATGCTTAAGCAGCGCCGCGAGTCGATCAAACAGTTCCGCGATGCCGAGCGCCACGATCTGGCCGATATCGAAGAGGCCGAGATTGTGGTGATTCAGGATTTTCTGCCGCAGCAACTCACCGATGCCGAGATTGATGGCATGGTTGCCGAGGCGATTGCCGAGGTCGGTGCTGCTTCGCTGAAAGACATGGGCGCTGTTATGGCTTTGCTGAAGCCGAAAATGCAAGGCAAAGCCGACATGGCTGTCGTAAGTGCTCGAATCAAGGCTCATTTTATAGCCTAATGTTCTGTCGGTAGTATGTCCGGCAGGATACCCCGCCAGTTTATCGATGATCTGTTGGTGCGGGTCGATATCGTTGATTTAATCGACTCGCGCGTTCCTCTTAAAAAATCAGGCGCCAATTATGTTGCGCGCTGCCCATTTCATACCGAAAAAACCCCCAGTTTTTCAGTAAACCGCGTGCGGCAGATTTATCATTGCTTCGGTTGTGGCGCCAGCGGCAACGCTATCGGTTTTTTAATGGAGTTTAATCATTTAGGCTTTGTCGAGGCGGTCGAGGATTTGGCGGCTTTTGCCGGTGTGGAGGTGCCTAGAGAGGCGGGCGATGGTTTCAATGCTCCTGCTGTAGATAAGCAAAGTTTGGTACGGCTTTACCGGGTATTGTCGGATGTCGCCGGATTTTATTCTGAGCAGTTGCGGTCGAGTCCGGAGGGTAGGCGAGCCCAGGAATATCTGCGTAAGAGAGGCGTCGGCGGCGACGTCGCCAAAAATTTTCAGTTGGGCTATGCGCCGGGCCGGTGGGATGCGCTTTTAGGGCGATTCAATCGCGAAGATCTAATTGAGGCCGGGTTATTGGTTGCCAAGGATGACGGCAAGGTATATGACCGGTTTCGCGGGCGATTGATGTATCCGATCCGCGACAAGCGCCAGCGTGTCGTGGGCTTCGGTGGCAGGGTGTTGGATGATTCTCTGCCTAAATATCTGAATTCCCCGGAAACTCCGGTTTTTTCCAAAGGTAAGGAGTTATACGGGCTATGCGAGCTGTTGCAGCGCAATGCCAAGCCGGCGCGGGTCTTGGTGGTCGAGGGCTATATGGATGTGATTGCCCTGGCGCAGTTTGGTATCGATTATGCGGTAGCTGCGCTCGGAACGGCGACATCTAAAGCGCAGATCGATTTGCTGTTCAGATTTACTTCCGAGTTGGTGTTTTGTTTCGACGGGGATAATGCCGGACGCCAAGCTGCCTGGAAGGCGGTCGATGCGTCGTTGCCTTGTTTGCGTGACGGTAGGCAGATCAAAATCATGTTGTTGCCGCAAGGGCAGGATCCCGATTCTTTGCTGCGGTCGGAGGGAGTTGAAAGTTTTTTGGAACGAATCGGCTCCGCCGAGGTCTTATCCGATTACTTTTTTGCAAATATTGGGGCTAGGGTCGATATTGCCACCGTCGAGGGTCGGGCGCAAATGTTGGCCGTTGCCAAGCCGGCATTGGATAAAGTCCCGGCTGGTTTTTTTCGGGAAATGATGTTCGCGCGCTTGCAGGCTTTAGTCGCGTTGCCGGGAGCGGTGGATGTTGTCGAAAAGCGGTCTAGAATTAAGGGCGGCCACAAAGAATTGGTAGCCGGCAAGGCTCCGCGGCATCTATCGCTTTCTCGCAAAGTTATCGCTTTGTTGGTGCAGCATCCCGGGCTTGCCGATTTGGTCGAGCGGCAGGGCGTCGAGCTCGAAGAGCTGGATTTTGTCGGTGTCGAAATGCTTAAGGATGTGTTGCGGGTCGTTGCTCTTGAAAAGCCGGAAAACAGCGCCATTTTGTTGGAAGCCTACCGGGGTTCCTCTCAGGAAAAGACGGTTAAGGCATTGGCGGCGTTGGAGTTGGATGTGCCTGCCGGCGGTGAGGAAGCTGAGTTTGGTGGGGCGTTGCGGCAGCTTTGCCGGCAAGCCAAGGAGCGCATGTTGAATGGGTTGATTGATAAGGAAGGCCGGGAAGGGTTGGTGTCCGAGGAAAAAGAGCTGCTACGGAAATTGTTGAGGGATAAGCTTTAGTATTTGAATGTGATGTTTCTAAAAGGCAAAAGCGTTGGTTGCGTCCGCTTGGCGGTGATGGCGCTGGCAGCGGCTTTTAGGTGACCGAGTCGGGATTTATCGTTATAATTTCCTGTTCTGCGGCGCTTGGTGCTGAAAACGTATTGTGAGTAAAGAATGAATCAAGAACAACAGCAATCCCAATTAAAACAACTGATAGCGAAAGGCAAGGCGCAGGGTTATTTGACTTATGCCGAGGTCAACGACCATTTGCCCAGCGATATCATCGATCCCGAACAAATCGACGATATTATCGGGATGATCAATGATATGGGCATTCAGGTTTATGAGGTTGCGCCCGATGACGACGATTCGCTGATTACTTCCGATGCGGTGGTTACCGCGGACGACGACGAAGAGGTTGCGGAAGTTGCGGCGTTGGCTTCGGTCGACAGCGAGTTTGGGCGGACGACCGATCCGGTGCGGCTCTACATGCGCGAAATGGGCTCGGTAGAGTTGTTGACCCGCGAAGAGGAATTGAAAATTGCCAAGCGTATCGAAGAAGGGCAGCGGCAGGTTGTCGGCGCGATTGCTCGATCCGGTTTTATTGTCGAATCGTTTATCGAGGCTTTCGATTCGGTGAAAGACGACGACTCCGGCGTGCGGCTCAACGATTTGGTGATGGGGTTTGCCGATTTTACTGAGGTCGAAGACGTCGATGTTAGCGGCATCGAAATCGAAGAGCCCGCCGAAGAAGCTGAGGAAGAGTCCAAGACGGTCGATTACGAAGAAGTCAAACAAAAAGTGGATGCCCTCCGTAAGGCGTTAAAAGCGGCGTTCGCTTCCGTTAAAAAGCACGGTTACGGGCACGATAAAACCGAAAAGGCTTTTGACGCTTTGGATGGGATATTTTGCGAATTCAAGTGGACTCCGCAGTATCTGAAAAAGATGGTATCCACTTCCGAGGAGTTGATGGCGGCGATTCGCGATGAAGAGCGTGCGATTCTGGATGTTTTCGTCAAGAAAGCTAAGGTTCCGCGTAAAGACTTTATTAACGCATTTGCCGAAAACGAGGCTAATTTCGACTGGCTTGGCCAGTTCGTCGCCAACCACCCCAGTTATGCCGATGCGCTGACCGAGAATGCCGAAACAATCAAGGCGGCACAGCAAAGATTGGCGGATATCGAAGCGCGCCATGGTTTAAGCATTGCCGTGCTGAAAGGTATTTGCCGGAATATTTCGCTGGGTGAAGCGAAAGCGAGGCGGGCGAAAAAAGAAATGATCGAAGCTAACTTGCGTCTGGTTATTTCGATCGCCAAAAAATACACCAACCGTGGCTTGCAATTTCTGGATCTGATTCAGGAGGGTAATATCGGTTTGATGAAGGCAGTCGACAAATTCGAATACCGTCGCGGCTATAAGTTTTCGACCTATGCCACTTGGTGGATTCGCCAAGCTATCACGCGCTCGATTGCCGATCAGGCACGTACCATTCGGATTCCGGTGCATATGATCGAAACCATCAACAAGCTGAATCGCGTGTCCAGACAAATTTTGCAAGAGCTGGGGCGCGAGGCGACTCCGGAAGAGCTTGCCGAGCGGATGGAGATGCCGGAAGACAAGATTCGTAAAGTGTTGAAAATTGCTAAGGAACCGATTTCGATGGAAACCCCGATCGGCGACGACGAAGATTCGCATCTTGGCGATTTCATTGAGGATTCGAAGATGCTATCGCCTATCGAATCTGCTACAATCGCCGGTCTACGCGAGTCTACCCAAAACGTGTTGGCGGGATTGACCGCACGGGAAGCCAAGGTTCTGCGGATGCGCTTCGGCATCAATATGAACACCGACCACACGCTGGAAGAGGTCGGCAAGCAATTTGACGTTACCCGAGAACGTATCCGCCAGATCGAGGCCAAAGCGCTGCGTAAGTTACGGCATCCGTCGCGCTCCGAGCAATTGAGATGTTTTCTCGACGGTGAGTAAAGCGTAGATAGCGTCTCAGATGCACCGGCAATTTCGGGCCCTTAGCTCAGTTGGTCAGAGCTTCCGACTCATAATCGGCAGGTCGTAGGTTCAAGTCCTACAGGGCCCACCATAGATACCAGGCCGTTTACGCGGCCTTTTTTTATACGCGCAAGTTTTCTTTTGACGAGGGTGTTAACCGTGAATAAAAACTACCTTTTTACCTCAGAATCCGTATCGGAAGGCCATCCGGATAAAGTAGCGGACCAGATTTCCGACGCAGTGGTCGACGCCCTGTTAGCCCAAGATCCTCGTTCGCGGGTAGCTTGTGAAACTCTGGTTAAAACCGGCATGGTGGTGTTGGCCGGTGAAATCACGACTAATGCTTGGGTCGATACCGAAGAATTGGTCAGAAAAGTAGTGTGCGAAATCGGCTACGATTCCGGCGACATCGGTTTCGACGGCAACAGTTGCGCGGTATTGAACGCAATCGGCAAACAATCCGCCGACATCGCGATGGGTGTGGATGAATCCGCAAACCACGAACAGGGTGCAGGTGACCAAGGATTAATGTTTGGTTATGCCAGCAACGAAACTGACGTATTGATGCCTGCTCCGATCACTTATGCTCACCGCCTGGTCGAGCGCCAAGCGCAAATTCGCAAAAACAAAACCCTGCCTTGGTTGCGTCCCGATGCGAAAAGCCAGGTGACTTTCCGTTACGAAAACAACAAACCGGTAGCTATCGATGCTGTAGTTTTGTCGACTCAGCACTCGCCGGAAATCGGTGGCAAACTGCTGGAAGAAGCGGTAATGGATGAAATCATCCTGCCGACTCTGCCGAAAGAATGGTTGCATAAAGACACTAAGTATTTCATCAATCCAACCGGCCAATTCATCATCGGCGGTCCCGTCGGCGACTGCGGTTTGACCGGCCGTAAAATTATCGTCGATACCTACGGCGGTATGGCTCGTCACGGTGGCGGCGCGTTCTCCGGTAAAGATCCTTCCAAAGTCGACCGTTCGGCGGCCTATATGGGGCGCTACGTGGCGAAAAACATCGTGGCCGCGGGTCTGGCCGAGCGTTGCGAGATTCAGGTTTCTTACGCTATCGGCGTTGCCGAGCCAACCTCGATCAGCATCGAAACTTTTGGTACCGGCAAAATCGAAGAAGAACGCTTGGTCAAGATTGTCCGCGAACACTTCGACCTGCGTCCGAAAGGTTTGATCGCGCAACTCGGCTTATTGAAACCGATTTACCGTCCGACTGCGGCATACGGCCATTTCGGCCGCAACGAAGCGACTTTCAGTTGGGAAAAAACCGACAAAGCCGAGGCTTTGAAAGACGCTGCCGGCATTTAATTAAGGATCAGGAAACTCAAATGACTCAAACCGATTACAAAGTAGCCGATATGGCCTTGGCCGAGTGGGGCCGCAAGGAAATCAAAATCGCCGAAACCGAAATGCCTGGCTTGATGGCGCTGCGTGCCGAATACGGCGCGCAACAGCCGTTGAAAGGCGCCCGGATTGCCGGCTGCTTGCATATGACGATTCAAACCGCCGTGTTGATCGAGACCTTGACTGCGCTGGGCGCGGAAGTGCGTTGGTCGTCTTGCAATATTTTTTCTACCCAGGACCATGCGGCGGCGGCGATTGCGGCGGCCGGCGTTCCGGTATTTGCCTGGAAAGGCGAAACCGAAGCCGAAGCCGAATGGTGCATCGAACAAACCATTCTGGGACCTAACGGCTGGCGGCCGAACATGATTCTGGACGACGGCGGCGACCTGACCAACATGATGCACGACAAGTTTCCGGAAATGATGGCCGATGTCAAAGGTTTGTCGGAAGAAACCACCACCGGCGTTCTGCGCCTGACCGAACGCGTCGCCAAAGGTACGCTGAAAGTGCCGGCATTCAACGTCAACGACTCGGTGACTAAATCGAAATTCGATAACCTGTACGGTTGCCGTGAATCCTTGGTTGACGGTATCAAACGCGCGACAGACGTGATGGTGGCCGGCAAAATTGCTATCGTCTGCGGTTACGGCGACGTCGGTAAAGGCTGCGCGCAATCGCTACGTGGTCTCGGCGCTACTGTTTGGATTACCGAAATCGATCCGATCTGCGCCTTGCAGGCGGCGATGGAAGGCTATCGCGTGGTAACTATGGACGAAGCGGCGGCGCAAGGCAATATTTTCGTTACCGCCACCGGCAATGTGCACGTTATTACCCACGAGCACATGAAAGCCATGCGCGACCAAGCCATCGTCTGCAATATCGGCCACTTCGATTCCGAAATCGACATTGCCTCGTTGCGCCACTACACCTGGGAAAACATCAAGCCGCAAGTTGACCACGTGATTTTCCCTGACGGCAAACGCATCATCGTCCTGGCGGAAGGCCGTTTGGTGAATCTGGGTTGCGCAACAGGCCATCCTAGCTTCGTGATGTCCAACTCGTTCTGCAACCAAGTCTTGGCACAAATCGAGCTGTGGAACAATGCCTCGGCTTACGAAAACAAAGTCTACATTTTGCCGAAAAAACTCGACGAAAAAGTAGCGCGTTCGCATTTGGCGCAGATCGGCGTAAAACTGACCCAGTTGTCCGCTGAACAGGCCGCCTACATCAACGTGCCGGTCGAAGGTCCGTACAAGCCGGAACATTACCGTTACTAATCGGTAGCGAATCCGCTATAAAGGGGCGCAAGCCCCTTTTTTGTGCATGCCATGAATAATCGAACGATAGTAGAACGCGACCTTGCCGTGCTGTGGCACCCGTGTAGCCAAATGAAGGATCACGAGCGAAATATGCCGATGATTCCGATCAAATCCGGCCGGGGGGTATGGCTGGAAGATTTCGAAGGCAAGCGTTATCTGGACGCGATCAGTTCCTGGTGGGTCAATTTGTTCGGCCACAGTAACCCCACCATTAACGAGGCGCTCAAGGCGCAGCTCGATACTTTGGAGCACGTCATCCTGGGCGGCTTTACCCATCAAGCGGCGTTGGAACTAGCGGAAAAATTGGTCGAGATTACCCCGCCAGGCCTGGATAAATGCTTTTATGCCGACAACGGTTCGTCGGCGATCGAAATCGCTCTGAAAATGAGCTTCCACTATTGGCGCAATCTCGGCCAAACCGGTAAAACCAAATTCATCACGCTGGAAAACAGTTACCACGGCGAAACGCTGGGCGCCTTGGCGGTCGGCAATGTAGCTCTTTACAAAGAGACTTACGGCCCTCTATTGATGGAAGTGATCACTGTGCCCGGCCCGGACTGTTACTACCGCGAGCCCGACGAAAGTTGGGAGGCATACTCGATTCGCCGGTTTGCCGATATGGATCGGGCGCTCGCGGAACACGCGGATCAAGCTTGTGCGGTCATCGTCGAGCCGCTGGTACAGTGTGCCGGCAATATGCGCATGTACCATCCCGTATATTTGAAATTGTTACGGGAGGCTTGCGATAAATACGGTGTGCATTTGATTGCCGACGAAGTCGCGGTTGGATTCGGGCGTACCGGTACCCTGTTCGCTTGCGAACAGGCCGGCATCAGCCCGGATTTCATGTGTCTTTCCAAGGGCTTGACCGGCGGCTACTTGCCGTTGTCTGCGGTCTTGACCGGCAACCGGATTTACCAGGCGTTTTACGACGATTATCAAAACTTGACCGGATTCCTGCATTCCCATAGTTACACCGGTAATGCGCTTGGTTGCCGAGCGGCGCTGGCGACCATCGGGATATTCCAAACAGAGGATGTTTTGCAGAGAAACCTTAGATTGGCGGCGGCAATGGCAAAGGCATTGGAGCGCTTTCGCGATCACCCGAATGTGGGCGAAATCAGGCAAACCGGTATGATTGCCGCCATCGAGTTGGTGAAGGACAAGCAGACCCGGGAAGCCTATCCCTGGCAACAGCGGCGTGGATTGCGGGTTTACCGCCATGCATTGGCGCATGGCGTATTGTTGCGGCCGCTCGGGAACGTGATTTATTTCATGCCGCCTTATGTGATAACCGAACAGGAGATAGCATTGATGGTGGACACGGCTTGGCAAGGCATTCAATTGGCGGTGCAAGACTGATGCGGGTGTCGCGTCTGTACGTCGATGTGGCGCTGAACGTTGGCCAACAGGTTGAGTTGAACGACGCCGCCGGACATTACCTGCGCACGGTTTTGCGTCTGAAGCGGGATCAGGGCATCATTCTGTTCAACGGCCGGTGCGGCGAATACCGCTGCCGGCTCGACGAAGTCAGCCGCAAGCGGGTAAGCGTAGCCGTCGAACAATTTATAGACCGCAGTGTCGAATCGCCGTTGGCTGTTCATCTGGGGCTGGGTATTTCGCGCGGCGACCGGATGGATTGGGCTGTGCAAAAAGCGGTCGAGTTGGGTGTCGCCAGCTTGACGCCGTTGATCAGCGAGCGCTGTGTGATCAAATTCGACGACGATAAAAAACAGCAACGCCAACAGCATTGGCAAGGCATCATTCAGCATGCCGCCGAACAATCCGGGCGTACCCGCTTGCCGAGTCTAAATCCTCCGTGCGAGCTGGCGGAATGGGTCGACGGTCAGAGCGGCCTGAAATTGTTTTTGGACCCCTATGCCGACCAGGTGTTATCCGGCCTGAATCCGGAGGGCGAGGGTGTGACTTTATTGTCAGGGCCGGAAGGCGGATTCAGCGACCAGGAGCGCCAATACGCCAAGGCCGCCGGGTTTGTTCCGGTCAGAATGGGCGGCAGAATCTTGCGCAGCGAGACCGCGGTGCTGGCGGCGTTGGCTGCCGTGCAAACCTTGTGGGGCGATTTTCGCTGATGCGCGGGCTAGCTTCCGCTCTGGCTCCCTTGTTACTGCTGGTGATGCTGGCCATGCTTGCCGGCTTGCTGGGCTACGCCGTGCTGAAGCTGGTCGGAGACGTTCTGCCCTTAGCCAAGATTGTCAGCAAAATTACGCTGGTATTATTGTTGCTCTGCGTATTTCCGTTCAAAAAATATCTGGATTTGAGTTGGGCGGATTTGGGATTTGCGCCGTGGCCCCAATTTATCGGACAAGCCGGCCGAGGCTTTGCTTTGAGTTTGGCCACTTTGCTGCCGGTCTTGCTGATGCTGTACCTGTTGCAAGTACATGTCTGGGACGATAGCCGGGTTTGGACTTGGCAAATGTTCGCCGGTAAAGCCTTGCTGGCTTTGTTATTGGCGATGCTGATTGCCGTCGGCGAAGAGTTGTTGTTTCGCGGTTTGCTATTGAGCGGCCTGCGCCGGCAAATGCCGTTGTATGCGGCTATGTCGGTCAGCTCGCTGTACTATGCGGCGCTGCATTTCTTGAAAAGTTCGACGCCAGTCGCTTACGCCAATCTCACTCCGCTGAGCGGTTTGCCGTTACTTTCGGAAGCCTTTGCCAATTGGCTTAATCCGGCAATCGGCAGCGCTTTTGCCGCTTTATTCGCGGTCGGACTGTTTCTCGCCGTGCTGAGAAACCTTAAGGTGCAAGGATTGGGGTGGTCGATTGGCTGCCATGCCGGCTGGGTCTGGCAGATCAAACTCAGTCGGGATTTGTGCAACGTCAATTTGCAAGCCGATTCGGTGTATCTGGTCAACACCTATTACGACGGTGTGATCGGGCCGTTGGTGGCCGCGTGGCTGATGTCGGTATTGGTTGGGTACGGTGTGTACGCCCGCTACCTTCGGTCTCGCTAAGCCAAGCGGTGCCGAGGCGGTGGATTGAAAAAACCGTTGCAACAGCTCGAACTGTTTTGCAATATTCCGTTAATTTTTTGTTTTTACTGCGTAACAAGAGGACATGATCATGCGCAATAACAACTGTCTGCTGGTTTCCCTTATCTTGCCTGTTTCGGCGTTACTGGTTGGCGGATGTGCCAGCGAGCCGGCGCCGAAGGCGTCCGCCGAAAAAATATTGTCGGGCGAACAAATGCTGCGCGACAGCCAGGGCATCGCCCAATTGGGCAGCCGTTGGCAGGAAGGTAAACAGATGGTAGAGCGTGGACAGGCTATGCAACGCGAGGGTCAGATCAAAATCGACGAAGGGCGCAATTTGATCGAAGAAGGCCAAAAAATCATGCGCGAAAGTGAAGAAGGCTACAAAAATTTGAAACAGTAAATTCGCTTACCGAATCGGTTCGAGCGGGCGTCGCTCGCGCCGGTTCTTTATGCCGTTTCCAACGCGGCAAGCGGCCGGTGCCGGCAACACACCCGCATCAAGCCGGTGAGCAGGAGCCGGATTTTGGTCTGCGGGCGATTCTTAACACAGTTTTCGGTTTCGACCGTTTTGCCGCGCGGATTTCATCCGCTTCCAAGGCAATGTTGCTGCACAACACACATAGCCCGGCATCCGGCAAAAACTGCAATTCATCGGGCGGGATATCGTCACCGCAACGCGAGCAAAAGGTTAGCGGCTTTGAAATCGGTTTCATAATCTCCCTCCTGGTCGTCGTTCTGGATGAGGATAAACGCAATCTAAGCTACCTTTTGTCGATACTTCGTCACTTTTAAGCATGCGCCGTTTCGTCATTGTGAAAAAGTCGAAAGTTCCGGCCGTAAACCGCTCTAAAGTTCGAATGTCGTTGTCACCGCCACATTTCCCGTTTTTGCGAAAAAAACGCCGCCTATTTTCGCATTAAATATTCACTCGAATTCGAAATGAGCGCTATTATTCATTGAAAACATTCGAAGAATATAAGCCGGTAGTTATGCCGGCTGAGCTCGGAGCCATCGGCGTTGAATCAGACAACAAAAAAGCAAAAATGAATCGACTTTTCTTGCGCATATTAATGCTAACGGCTGCAGCAATGCTACTGAATGCTTGCGGCGGCGGTACGCCTGTCAAACGCGACAGAGTCGCTAGCGTCAGGCCCAACTATATTCCCCAGCGGCCTGCCTACCAGCCGCAGTCTCCGGCTTATCGGCCCACCAGTTATTCGGGGATTTTCCCGAAGCCGGGGCCGCTGGAGCCGGCCGTGGAATTCTGGCGTAAAACCTACGCGGTCTGGCAGCGCTCCGAAGTCGCCTTCCACGACGACCGCTATTTGGATGTGATCTACGAAGTGATGACGTTGCCGGGCTATGTTGCCGAAGGACTGACGGCCGAGCAAAAAGATTTGGTCAGCCGGCGGCGCGATTATTGGAAGGCGCAATTGGCCGGCTTGGAAAGCAAATTGCGCTACGGCGCTGCGTTGAGTCCGGCCGATAAGCAATTGATCGCTAAACTGGAGGCTAGCGGCCGTTCGTTGGCAAACGTTTTGCCCGGCGCCGATAGCCGCGTGCGTTCGCAGCGGGGGACGCGCGAGCGCTTCAAACGCGGTCTGGAAATCAGCGGACGTTACGACCTACAGTTCAGAAAAATTTTCCGTGATGCCGGGTTACCGGAAGACTTGGCCTATCTGCCCCACGTCGAATCTTCGTTTCAGCCCGCCGCTCGATCTTCCGCAGGTGCGGTCGGCATGTGGCAGTTCACCAAAGCGGCCGCTAAAACCTTCATGCCCGGTGGCGGCGTAGTCGATCAACGCTTCGATCCGTTCGTTTCGGCTACCGGCGCGGCGCGATATCTGAGTTACGCCTACGGTAAATTAGGCGACTGGCCGGCAGCGGTCACCTCTTACAACCACGGTATCGGCGGTATGAAACGCGCCCAGAACCAAGTAGGCAAAGATTTCGCCCAGATCGTGGAGACTTACGACGGACCGGCATTCGGTTTCGCATCGCGCAACTATTACGCTCAATTTCTGGCGGCGCGCGAGATAGCGTCCAATCCGGAGCCTTATTTTCCGGAGGGAGTGCGTTACGAGGCGCCACTGGCTCCCGGACAATATTTAGCCGAAGAATAGGTCGGCGTCGGCCGGTTCGACCGGCGCAGTCCGGCTGAGTCGTCGGCTGAGGCCAATGTATGTCGGGCCAATTCCGGGGTGCTAAGGCCTTCGAACATGTCGCGTGCCGGCCGTGTCGGTTGGCTCGCATCAACGCTAACGCCTCGCCCCGTCATCATTTCCGTATTTCCGTAACGGCGTATTGCCAGTTACCTGATAAACCGAGCGGCGTTTCGATTGTCGGAGCGGTATTGCGTCGGCGACGCGTTACTTATAGTCGAGCTCGTTTATGAATTACCAATCTGCGACCGGAACGGTTATCGACAGCAACAAAAACCGGCCAACATTATCCGGGCCGGCGCCAATCCGTTTTGTAGCATCAGGCCTCTTAATATCCGGATTCGGTTTTAACCGTCCCGTTCAGCGGTTCGGGCGGCGCCTGGGGCTGGTTACTCTGCTGTTTTGTTTTGTATTTGGCGCCGTAGCGGAGCCGCCGCAACGTAGCGCGCCAGGTTACGGCGCGCTGCCTTTCCAGCCGCCGAGTCCCGGCAGCTACGCATTACCGGCCGTTGGCCAGGCGGCGGACGGCGAGGTGTTGGATACGGCTAATCGGCCGCTGCGCTTGCACGACCTGATGGGCGATAAGCTGGTGTTACTCAGCTTTATTTATGCGGCCTGCAGCGATGTTAACGGTTGTCCGTTGGCGACGCAGGTATTGCATAAAATCAGCCGCCAATTGCAAAAACAACCCGAGCTGGCGGATAAACTGCGCCTGCTGACCCTCAGCTTCAATCCGGCCCAAGATACACCGGAAATGATGCGCCATTACGGCGAAGGTTTTAAAACCCCCGGCTTTGATTGGCAGTTTTTGACCACTCGCGACGAACGGGCGCTGCAGCCTATCCTCGACGGCTATCAGCAAAACGTGCAGAAGATCTACGATGAGCGCGGGCAGTTTACCGGAACGTTCTCGCATCTACTGCGGGTCTATCTGATCGATAAACAAAAAAACGTCCGCAATATCTACAACGTTGATTTTTTGCACGCCGATACCGTGCTCAACGACGTCAAAACCCTGCTGGCCGGTACCGAGGCGCAATCCGCGTTGGCGCAAGTCGATGCCGGCCGCCTGTACCAAGCCGGCGACAACAAACAGGATTACCGCGCAGCGGACTACCGGACCCAGTCGTTGGCTCTGGCGCAACGGCGCGGCAAGCCCGCCAATTTGCTGGAATTTGCCCGCAAGCCGCCGTTGGGTCTGCCTGTACTACCGGTTCCAAAAGACAATCCGCTGACGCCGGCGAAAATTGCGTTGGGCCGCAAACTGTTTTACGACCGGCGTTTGTCGTTGAACAATACCTTTTCCTGCGCGATTTGCCACATCCCGGAGCAAGGCTTCGCCAACAACGAAATGGCGACCGCCGTGGGCGTGGAGGGGCGTAGCGTGCGACGCAATGCGCCATCGCTGTATAACGTCGGCTATGCCGAGCTGCTGTTTCACGACGGCCGAGAAAACAGTTTGGAACAACAAGCCTGGGGGCCGTTATTGGCCCACAACGAAATGGCCAACCCGTCTATCGGCCGTGTGGTGGACAAATTGAAAACCACTGCCGATTATCGCGGCTTGTTCGAAAAAGCGTTCAACAACAAAGGGCCGGGCATGGAAACGATAGGCCAGGCCTTGGCAAGTTACCAGCGGACGCTGAATTCCGCGGATTCGGCGTTCGACCGCTGGTACTTTGCGAAACAAGCCGATGCGCTCGCCGATTCGGCCAAGCGCGGATTCGAATTATTTACCGGCAAGGCGGCGTGCAGCGGTTGCCACACGATTGGCCGAAGCTCGGCATTGTTCACCGACCAAAAGCGGCATAACACCGGCGTCGGTTACGCGGAAGCCATGCAAACCGTGGACGGCAAACGCCGGATACAGGTTGCGCCGGGCGTATTTCTGGACGTCGACAGCGAGAATCTCCAGGGGCTGGATACTGTAAAGGCCAACGACTTGGGTTACTACGAAACCAGCCAGAATCCGTTGGACCGGTGGCGCTATAAAACTCCGTCGTTGCGCAATGTGGCATTGACCGCACCGTACATGCATAACGGCAGTTTTGCGACCTTGGACGACGTGGTACGGTTTTATAATCGAGGCGGAACGCCAAACGAAAATCTGTCGCCGCTAATTAAACCGTTGGACCTGTCTGAGGCGGAACAAGCCGATCTGGTCGAGTTTTTAAAAGCGCTGACCGGTGCCAATGTCGGTGCCCTGGTTGCCGACGGTTTTGCCGCGCCGGTTGGGGAAGCGGGCGGCGCGCCCTGACGCGCTCAACTGCGCTACTGCTCGGCTTCGGGTCTTTTTTGTCATAAAAGGGTAATATAGCGCTGCTAAATTCTGCATATCCTCGGAATCATTAGACTAAAGATGACTATGTCGAATTTGAACGTCCTGGTTGTGGAAGACGAAGATGCCATCAGGGAAATGTTGGTGATGGTGTTGGAGCAAGCTTCTTTTAAAGTGTTGGCGGTGGCCAGTGCCGAGCAGGCGCGGGAAAGCTTGGCCGATAATATGGTGGATTTGATTTTGCTGGATTGGATGTTGCCCGGAATCAGCGGGGCGGAATTGGCCAGACGCTTGAAAAGCGAGCCTGGCTACAAGGATTTGCCGATTATTCTGCTCACTGCCCGCGGCGAGGAGGAGGATAAAATCCGCGGTCTGGAGATCGGCGCCGACGACTATATTACCAAACCGTTCTCGCCCCGAGAGCTGATTGCCCGGATCAAGGCGGTGATGCGGCGTAGCGGAAAACTCTCCGAGTCCGGCCAGTTGAGCATTGGCGATTTGACGCTGGATGCCGAGCAGCACAAATTGACGATCGACGGCCGCAGCCTCGAAGTCAGTCCGACCGAATTCAGATTGATGCAGTTTTTTATGACCAATCCCGACAAAGTCTACAGCCGCACCCATTTGCTGGATCAAGTTTGGGGGCGTAGCGTTTACATCGAAGAACGCACTGTGGACGTGCATATCCGCCGCTTACGCAAGATTCTGGCCGAGTACGGCCGTGAAGAACTGATACAAACGGTACGCGGTTTCGGTTACCGGTTTTCCTTGGTGAATTAATCCTGCATGCAGCGCTGGCGGCGAGAAAGAAACATTGCGATCGCGTTGGTGGTGCCGGCTTTGATAGCCAGCATCTTCGTCGGCCATGTGAGCGAAATGCTACTGCTCGCAGTGACCTATCTGCACATCAGCCAAACCCTCAACATCAATAAACTGGAGCGCTGGCTGAGCCAGGGCGGCCAGGGGGAAAAGCCCGATTTCAAAGGAATCTGGAGCGATATTTACTATCACTTCTACAAGATCAGGAAGAGCCAGAAACGACGGAAGAAGAAGCTGGGCAAAATGCTGGACAGCTTTCGCAAATCCACCGGCGCCTTACCCGATGCCGTCGTGGTGTTGGGCAGTTACGGCGAAATCGAATGGAGCAACAAGGTCGCTCACGATTTTCTGGGGCTGAAAAAGTCCGACAACGGCCAGCGTATTCCGAATCTGGTGCGCCACCCCTTGTTTATCCAGTATTTAAAGGAACAGGATTACCGCCATAAAATTTGTATTCCGTCGCCGGTCAACGAAAACATGTTCTTACAGATCGGTATCGTGCCCTACGGCTCAGGTTTGCGCTTGCTGATGGCCCAGGACATCACCCACCAAAAAAACATCGAACGCATGCGCACCGATTTTGTCGCCAACGTCTCGCACGAACTGCGTACGCCGCTGACGGTATTGCGCGGTTATCTGGAAACGCTGCAGGAGATGGACGGCGCGCCCGGCGTTTACAGCCGCTCTTTCCAAAACATGGCGGCCCAGACCGAACGCATGCAGACCTTGATCGACGATTTGCTGCTATTGGCGCGTTTGGAAAGCAAGCAGAAAAAATCGGAGTCGGTGGCGGTCGCTGCGTTATTGCACGAGGTTTGCCAGGAAAGCGATTTGTTGGAAAAGGACGAGCGGCGTGTGGATTTGCAAATCGCCAGTAATGCCAACTTGCTCGGCGACGCCTCCGAGTTGCGCAGCGCGTTCAGCAATTTGCTGGTCAACGCTCTGAAATACTCTCCCCCAACATCGCCGGTAAAAGTCAGTTGGCGAGATGCTGCCGATGGCGGCGTTTATCTGGAAGTCGAAGACTTCGGCCCGGGCATCCCTGCCGCCGACATTCCCCGGATCACCGAACGCTTTTATCGGGTCGATGTAAAACGCAACCAAAAAATCGTCGGGACCGGTTTGGGGTTGGCTATCGTCAAGCACGTGCTGGTACGCCACGATGCCAAACTGGATATCGACAGCCAGTTGGGGCGCGGTAGCCGCTTCCGTTGCGTGTTTCCGAAGCAGCGGGTTTGTTGACTTGAGTCCGGTTCGGTAGGGCGCCGATTCCGGCTACATCGCATCCCGTACACCGGCAAACGCGTAACCGGAGGCCCGGCATTTTTTCAGGGCTTGCGCGGCGGCTTGTTGCAGACGGCCGGCTTCGCCGGCGTCGTCGGGGCAGACGGCGATACCGATGCGGCAATGCAATTGCAAATCCAGCGGCTGCTCGTCGAAGGCGAACGGCTCGCCCAGTTTTTGGCTGATTGTGCCGGCAATACGCTCGATATGATCGATCTTTTCCAGATCGGTTAGCAGCAGGGCAAATTCCACGCCGTCCATTCGCGCCACCACATCGGTTTCCCTGACGCTACGCAAGATGCGTTGCGCCGCTTCCCGCAATACGTGGTCACCTGCGGTGTAGCCCAAGCGCTCGTTCACGTCCTTGAATTTGTCGATATCGACCAGGAGCAATGCCAGAAACAGGCCGCTGCGGTGAGCTTTTTTGATTTCCTGGTCCAGGCGGTCGCAAAACATTCGGCGGTTGCCGATACCGGTCAACGGGTCGAAATAGGCTTGTTTGCGCAATTGTTCTTCGTTGAGTTTGCGCTGGGTAATGTCGAAAAACAGGCCGATGCGGCGCAACGGTAGGCCATTGGCGTCGAACACGGTGTTGATGCTGAGTTGTTCGACGTAAAGTTCGCCGTTTTTCCGTCGATTCCAGATTTCTCCGCGCCACTGGCCCAAGCTGACGATGGTTTGCCACATGTCCTGAAAAAAGGCGGAGTCGTGGCGGCCCGAGCCGAGGATGCTGGCGTTTTTGCCGATTACGTCGCCGGCGCTGTAGCCGGTGATTTCGCTGAAAGCCGGGTTGACCGAAATAATCGTGGCATCCACTTCGGTAATCATCATCGCTTCGTTGCAGTTCTGGTAGAACAGCATCGCCAATTGGCGATTTTCGTCGGCGAGCTTTTGCGCAGTGACATCCTGAATGATGCCGGTCATTCTGGGGTACAGGCTGTGGTGGCGGCCCGAGCCGCGGATCCAGCGGATTTCGCCGTCCACCCGGCGAATGCGGCATTCGAAATTCCAGTTGCTGCGTTTGCGGCCGGCGCGGCGAAAATCGTTGTCGACGCTGTCGCGGTGTTCCGGCACGACGTGGCCGAGAAAGGCTTGGTAATTCCAGGTCGCCAGCAGGAAGTCGTAGCCGAAAATCCGGTCGTGGATCGGAGTGCGCAGCACTGCTTCGGTTTCCAGGTCCATATCCCAAGCGCCGGTGTCTATGGTTTGCAAGGCAAAACTGAGCCGGTTTTCGCTTTCCTGCAGCGCTTGGGCTTTTTGCTCGCGGTCGTATAACATCAGGGCCAACGGGATGCCGACGCTGGCCAGCACCAGCAAGTACAGCCAAATGTTCAGCAATCCGCTTTGCAAATCGCCGTTGGCGAACAGGCCGATCTGGCGTTCCAATCCCCATAGCGATTGGACGGCGGTCATGCAAATCAATAGGATGACGCCATGGCGGCCGAAGCGCGCCGCAGCCCAGACCACGAACAGAAAAGTCCAATAACCGCGGGCATAATGGCCGGATACGCTGGGAAACCAACCCAAAAATACCGTTTGGCCGCTGAAAAAACTCAAAGCCAAAAACGCCGCGGTTTCCGGCAGGCGTTTCACAATAAACCAGCCGGTCGGCCACTTGCGCCAAATCAAAATGCACGGGGTGACCAAGGCGATGCCGAATACGTCCGCCATCCACCAGTGCAACATGCTCGGGAACAACTGGCCTAGCGTCAGGTAGCCGCCAAGCAATAACGACATCGGCCCGATCAGCGCGCTAAAGCAAGCGGTAACCGTGCCGGTGGCGGCCAGCCAGGCAAAGTCGCGCGGATGGCGCAATTTGATCGAGAACCCCGGATTGCCGAGCAAGAGCCAGGCGCCAAGCCAGGATTCCAGCGTGTTGCCGGCGGCGATGCAGGCCGATATGGTCCAGGAGTCGCCGACCAACAAGCCGGCGCAGAAGGCGCCTAACAAGATGCCGGCCCAATTGTGCTTGGCGTCGAGCAGCATCGCCGCCAAGCCCAAGCCCGCCGGAAACCAAATCAGCGTGACATTGCCCCGGTCGGAAAAATAAGCCAACACCAGCTTGGCCAATCCGGCGTACAGCAGCGCCAAACCAATGATTTTCAGTCCGATAAGCAGACGGGGGGAGGAGTTCATGGGGTACCGTAATCGCGGCCGGAGTCGGGCAAAGTGTATATCAGCGGCGTTCATTCGCCATGATGGGTCGGCGGATATAATGCGAATTGATCGAGAAAAAACGCAGACAAACAAGCGGATAACTCTATAATTGCCGGCATTTTGAGCTTGGGCCAGAGGTTGGGAATGGTTTCCGAAACGGTTGTGGAATTGTCTCGCTCGCAGTTTGCGATCAATGCGGTACAACATTTTCTATTTGTGCCGCTGACGGTGGGTTTGTCGTTTTTCCTATTGGTTTTGGAGGCCTGGGGGCTGGCCGGCGGCCGCAGCGATTACCAGCCGCTTTGCCGGTTTTGGGGGAAGTTGTTCGGACTCAGTTTCGGATTAAGCCTGGCCTCCAGTTTGGCGATGTTGTTCCAATTCGGCGGCAATTGGTCGTATTTCGCCCATTACGCCGGCGATGCGTTCGCCGGGCCGGTCGTCGTCGGCGTCTTGGCCGGGCTGTTTACCGCGGCCAACGGTTTGGGCTGGATGCTGTACGGTTGGGATAAGTTGGGAAAGTGGTATCACCTGCTGAGTACCTGTGCGGTATGCCTGGGTTGTCATTTGATTTTGTTCGGTTTTTCGGCTGCCAGCGGCTGGATGCAATATCCGGTGGGGGCCGAGTTCGATCCGCAAGCGTTACGGATGGAGTTGGTCGATTGGCATGCGGTGTTAACCAATCCTGTGGCGTTGGCCAAGTTCGCTCATAGCTTGCTGTCGGCTTATGCGGTCGCCGCCGGATTCGTGTTGGCGATCAGCGCTTACTACCGGCTGAGATCCGCCGAAACGGCTTTGTCGGAGCCGTCGTATTGCATGTCTGCCGGGTTGGGATTGCTGGCGATCGTCGCCACGTTGTTGTTGGGCGATGCCGGTATTTACAAGCAAAGTTCGTTTCAGCGCAGCAAGCTGATGGCGATTAACGGACTACCTGCCGACGATATCCTGGCGCAAAACCGGCAACGTATCGATAACGGCATCCAGGCTTACGCGATGTTGCAACAATTGCGCGACGATAATCGGCAACCGGAATTGCTGGCCGGATTCGCCGCCGCCAAGCCGGATCTGGGCTATGGCTTGCTGCTGAAGCGCTGGCACGACACTGTGGTCGATGCCGGCCCGGCGCAAATCGATTTGGCGGCGCAAGCCAGTTTGCCGCCAGCGGCGCCTTTGTACTGGGGGCATAAAGCGATGGTGCTGTTCGGCGTGCTGGCATTGTTGACCTTTCTGACGGCCGGCCTCGGTGCCGTAACCGGCCGCAGGCAGCCTTGGTTGTTGAAGTCGGCGATGTATGCTTTGCCGGCGACCTGGTTGGCCAGCGGCAGCGGTTGGTTCATCTCCGAGTTCGGCGACCAACCCTGGATTGTGGTGGACGTGTTGCCGACTTGGTTGGCGGTATCGGCCTTGGGGCCGAGCGATCTGGCACTGGGCTTGGCGGTATACGGTTTGGCCTATTCCGGCCTATTGTCGTTGGCAATTTTATTGGCGATGCAGATAGTCAAACAGGGAACGGCCGAGCTAGCGCTGCCGGTTGAGGAGAGTGGCGATGCTTGATTACGAAATTTTGCGTTTATTGTGTTGGGGCTTGCTCGGCTTGTTTGCCGTCGGTTTTGCGTTGACTAACGGTTTGGAGATGGGCGTAACGTTGCTGTTGCCGTTTCTGCAGCTATCCGAGCCGCAGCGGCGGCAAATCGCCGCCAGGCTGGCCCCGCTCAGCGCCGGAAACCAAGCTTGGTTGGCGGCGGCGATAGCCGTGTTGTATGCCGGTTGGCCCACGGTTTATGCCGTGGTTTTTTCCAGCTTTCAGAATCTGTTCCTGTGCGTGATGTTGGCCGCATGTATCAGGCCGCTCGGTTTTTACTTCAGAAATAGCCACGATCATCGGGAATGGCTGTCGTACTGGGATAAGGCGCTGTTTGTGAGCGGCTTATTGCCGGCCGCGCTGCTGGGGCTGCTGGCTGGAAATATGTTGAAGGGATTTCCGTTTCATTTGAGCAGCGATATGCACATCGCGTTTTTGGGTAGCCTGGCCGGATTGTTCAATCCGTTTTCATTGTTGGTCGCGGCCTGTAGCGTGGCGTTGTTGGCCGCTTACGCTGCGGCCTATTTGCAATTGCATGGCGGCCCGGATTTGCGCTTACGCGCCAAAACCTTGGCGCAAACTGCGGTAATTCTGTTTTTAGTGTTGTTCGGCTTGTGCGGCGCCTGGATTACGCATTTGGAAGGCTATCATGTCACGACCGAGATCGTGCCGGATGGCGCATCCAATCCGCTGGCCAAATTCGTCAAGCGCGGCGACGGTTTATGGCTGGACAATTACGAACACGAACCGGCGTTGTGGGCGCTACCCTGTCTGGTTTTTCTGGCCGGTATCGGCGCCTGGGCGCTATGCAAATTCGACCGGGCCTATTGGGCAATGTTGGCGTTGGCGTTGGCACTGGCGTTGGCGGTATTGACCTTGGGTGTGTCGATGTTCCCATTTTTGGCGCCGTCCAACATCTCGTTGAACAGTTCGTTGACGATTTGGGACGCCAGCGCCAGCCGAACGGCATTGCACGGCCTGCTCAGCTTTGCCGGGCCGGCCTGGTTGGTGATGGCGCTGGCTACGCGCGGCCTGTATAGAATTCAGCGTTAGCCGGTTTGGAACGGCGCCGGGCCGCCCGGCGTTTTCTAAGCGGGCTTAACTTTGATAAAACCGAGTATCGATAACAACTATAACTAACAAGGTAGGCGCATCATGAAGAAAATTCTGAACCACACTCTGATCGGTATTTTGGCGTTCATCCCGATCATGGTGATCGTGCAAATCGTGCTGTTCGTTAAAGACCGGCTCACCGATCTGTTTCAGTTCGTTTACGGCTACTCGGACAACTATCTGGTGACCTTTCTGCTGTTTGCCGCCAGCTTCGCCACCATCACCTATGTCGGCCATCGGGTCAGCATGGGCCGGTTTTCCATCATTGCCATGTTTGAACATCTGATCGAGCGCATCCCGTTGTTGAGTACGATTTATCGGGTCACCAAAAAGTTGGTCAACATGATTGCCGGCCATCAATTGCAGGAGCCGCGCGAGGTGGTCTACGTCGAATATCCGAAAGAGGGCATTTGGGTGCCGGCTTATGTGACCAATAAAACCGACGACCGCTACGTGTTGTTCGTGCCGACTTCGCCCAACCCGACCTCAGGTTTCGCCGTCATCGTCCACGAATCGAAAGTGATCAAATCCGAGATGAGCATCGAACAGGTCACCAGCTTTATCATCAGTGTCGGTGCCGACTTCGAAAAAGTCGGCGAAATCGCCAAACTGCCGAAATGACAGTTGGCTGCGGCGCCGAGAAGGCGAATTCGTTCCGACTGGTTGCGGGGCTATGATGCACGACCCCGGCTATTTGTTGGCCGAGCAGCTGGGCGACGGTTTGAGGCGCTTGAACCGGGTGTTGGCGTTGGCCGAATCCTGCACCGGCGGCGGCATCGCGGCGGCGGTGACCGATGTGCCCGGTAGCTCCGTCTGGTTCGACCGCGGTTTTGTCACCTACAGCAATGCCGCCAAAGTCGAGCTGTTAGGCGTGCAGACGCGAACCTTGCGGGCCTACGGTGCCGTCAGCGCCGAGACGGCCAGGGAAATGGCGGCCGGCGTACTCGCGCAAAGTTCCGCCGATTTGGCCTTGGCAGTTACCGGCATCGCCGGACCTGACGGCGGAACCGCCGAAAAGCCGGTAGGCACCGTATTCGTCGCTTGGTTGCAACGCGGTAGCGAACAGGCTGAGTGCGTTAGAAAACAATTCTCCGGCGACAGGCAAAACATCCGGCAGCAGACCGTTTTGTTTTGCTTGCAGCAACTGTTGCAGGCGGTGCGGGCCGGGTAGGTGCGTACCGCCGCGCATGCGGCCCTGCGAGCAGTCTCGCCGGCATCGTTGCTGCTTGCCGCCGAAGCCCTGTCCGGCGGGCGCTTTCGGCATCCGCTGGCAGAGCCGAAAAGCGTTTAACCCCCTGGCAAGTTAGGCTAAAATGCTGGGTCTTTTCTCTGCGGGTGGTTAAGCCATGTTGAATAAAAATCTGCTTATTGCTGCCGTTTCCGTCTTGCTCAGCGCTTGTGCAACCAGTCCGACCGGCCGTACCCAGTTCATTTACATGTCAGACAACCAAGTCGACCAAATGGGTTTGCAAGCCTTCGACAGCATGAAGAGCAAAAACCCGGTCAGCCGCAATTCTCGTTTCAACCAATTTGCCCAGTGCGTGGCTTATGCGATTACCCAGCAAACCGGCGGTCAGTGGGAAGTGGTGGTGTTCGAAGACGAAACTCTGAACGCGTTTGCGTTGCCCGGCAATAAAATCGGCGTGCATACCGGCTTGATCAATCTGGTCGATAATGCCGACCAGTTGGCGGCGGTGGTCGGCCACGAAGTCGGCCACGTCCTGTCGCGCCACAGTAACGAGCGCTTGTCGCAGGAAACCGCAGTCAGCACCGGCCTGGCGATGGTGCAGGCCGTGACTCAGCCGCAAACCGCGTTGGGCCAGACCGCGTTGGGCTTACTCGGCGTCGGCGCCCAATACGGCGTGATCCTGCCTTACAGCCGCATCCATGAAACCGAAGCCGATACCATCGGGCTGGATTTGATGGCCCGTGCCGGTTTCGATCCGCGGCAAAGCATCAATCTGTGGTTGAAGATGGACAAAGCCGCCCAAGGCGGCCAGCCGATAGAATTCATGTCGACCCATCCGTCGCATGCCAGCCGCATCGATAATTTGCAACAAAATATGAACCGGGCTCTGCAATTGCAGCAACAAGCCTGGAGCCAGGGACGCCAACCGCGCTGCGCCAAATAAGCCATGAATCCGCATTTAGCCGAACTTCACCCTTACCCGTTCGAAAAGCTGGCTTCTTTGAAGCAAGGCATTACGCCGCCGGCCGACAAAGCCCATATCGCCTTGTCGATCGGCGAACCCAAACACGCGACGCCGCACTTCATCCAGGAAGCGCTATTGCGCCATCTGCATGGCTTGACGCTATATCCGACCAGCAAGGGCTTGCCGGAATTACGCCAGGCGATTGCCGACTGGACTTGCCGGCGTTTCGGGATACCAGCCGGCGGCGTCGATGCCGAAACCCAGGTATTGCCGGTCAACGGCACCCGCGAGGCCCTGTTTTCGTTGGTGCAGGCGGTAATCGATCCGGCCGATAAACCGGTCGTGGTCATGCCGAATCCGTTTTATCAGATTTACGAAGGCGCAGCAGTGCTGGCCGGTGCCGAGCCGTATTATCTGAATACCACGGCGGAAACCGATTATTTGCCGGATTTCGATAGCGTGCCGGTAGCGATTTGGCAGCGTTGTCAGTTGGTCTTTATTTGCTCGCCCGGCAATCCGACCGGCACGGTGTTGTCGCAGGCCGACCATCTGAAATTATTGAGATTGGCGGAAAAATACGACTTCGTGATCGCCTCCGACGAATGCTACACCGAACTGTACGACGACGAGGCCAATCCGCCGCAAGGTTTGCTGCAAAGCGCTTATCAGGCCGGCAACACCGAGTTCAAACGCTGCGTGATTTTTCAAAGCCTGTCCAAGCGCTCCAACGCGCCGGGCTTACGCTCGGGCTTCGTGGCCGGCGACGCCGAGGTGTTGAAGCAGTATTTGAAATATCGCACTTACCACGGCTGCCCGATGCCGGTATCGACCCAGCACGCCAGCATCGCGGCCTGGAACGACGAGGAGCACGTCAAACATAACCGCCAGCTCTACCGCGACAAGTTCAGCGCCTTCATCGACATTTTAAAAGGTGTCTGCGAAATCGAGCGGCCGCCGGCCAGTTTTTATATCTGGCTGAAGACACCGATGTCAGACACGGAATTTGCCCAAAAATTGTTCGCCGAGCAAAACATCACCGTGCTGCCCGGAAGTTTCCTGTCGCGCGACAGCGATGGTATGAACCCCGGCGCCAATCATGTGCGCATCGCTTTGGTCGCGCCGATCGAGGAATGTGTCGAAGCCGCGCAACGTATCAAAGTTTTTCTCAATGAAAATTACGCCTAGGAATTTCCCCTCTTTGAAAAAGAGGGGTTAGGGGAGATTTTCAGATAAATCCCCCCTCAATCCCCCTTTGTTAAAGGGGGAGCAATTCCACCCTTTTTAAAACCCTTCCAACTAGAGAGCTCATGTCAAACCTGGAAACCATCATCAACGACGCCTTTGAAAACCGCGCCGAAATCAGTCCGTCCACCGTTTCTACCGAAGTCCGCAACGCGGTCGCCGAAGTCTTGAATATGCTCGACAAAGGCGAAGTCCGCGTCGCCGAGAAAAAAGACGGCGATTGGGTGACCAACCAATGGCTGAAAAAAGCCGTGCTGCTGTCGTTTCGCATCAACGAAAACAAAGTCATCGAAAGCGGCGACGTGCGTTATTACGACAAGGTGCCGACCAAATTCGGCAGCTACAGCGAAGCGGATTTTGCTCAAGCCGGCGTCCGCGTCGTTCCTAACGCGGTGGCACGCTACGGCTCCTACGTGGCGCCTGGCGCGATCCTGATGCCGTCCTACGTCAACATCGGCGCTTACGTTGACAGCGGCACCATGGTCGATACCTGGGTTACCGTCGGTTCCTGCGCGCAGATCGGCAAAAACGTGCACTTGTCCGGCGGCGTCGGCATCGGCGGCGTACTGGAACCCTTGCAAGCCAACCCGACCATCATCGGCGACAACTGCTTCATCGGCGCCCGCTCCGAGATCGTCGAAGGCGTCATCGTCGAAGACAACTGCGTGGTCTCGATGGGCGTTTACATTGGCCAAAGCACCAAGATTTTCAACCGGATGACCGGCGAAGTGACCTACGGCCGCATCCCGGCCGGCTCGGTAGTGGTATCAGGCAACCTGCCTTCCAAAGACGGTAGCCATAGCCTGTATTGCGCGGTGATTATCAAACAAGTGGACGAAAAAACTCGCAGCAAAACCGGGATTAACGAGTTGTTGCGGGATTGATTTATTTACAATGGCGTTTTTGCGGTAGCAAAACGCCATTGCCTCGTTGAGGCGTTGGTGGATTGCCTTGCGGCCGTCCATCATAAGGGGTTCGATTCACTTTTATTTCAAGTTTTGGATAAAGGCCAAATATGAGTACTAAGCAGTTTGCTAGTCAAATGAAGGCCATGATTGAAGATATTAAGGCCAAAGGTACGGCTGCAATCTATTGCGACAACCTTATTTCTTATCTGACCGAAGTTGAAAATTCGCCAGAAATAGAGCCAACTCCAATTGAAATTGAGAGATATAAAGCTGATCTTCAGAATTGGATTCAGGCTAACAAGCTTAATAGCGATAGCAATCTCGAAATGTTCCGGTCTGTTATTTCTTCCGGACAAAGCGCAATAAAATCATCCTTTCTTTTAAATGGTGGTGCATCTGTTGCTCTTCTCGCTTTCATTGGTCATTTAGCCCAGTTCCAACCGACCAAGGTTCCTGCCTTTGGCACTTGTCTGCTGCCATTTACGTTTGGAGTTTTGGCTATTGCAATCACATCTGGCCTGACTTATGTAACTCAATGGCTTTATGCCAGTTCCAATTCGACGACTCGCCGCATAGGCTTTTGGTTAAACGTTCTGTGTATTTTCCTTGGATTTGCCTCTTACGCATTTTTTGCTTTCGGGCTCATTTCGGCGTATCAGTTATTCGCCGCGTTTGCTTAATTGTTAATTCACGAGAAGTCAAACAATCTGGATAGGTGTCAGAAGCCTGGGGTTTTGATTCCGTTCTCTTTATGCTAACTACTGCTTTAAGTTTGACAATTTTTTCGCAAACATCAGTCTGTATGCGTGAATCGTAAACGCCAATACCAATTCTTCACTTTTCCGCAACGCCAGCGGCGTCGGCAAGCCGTCTGAGCCGAGTTGCTTGCCGATAATCGGCTCGATACAAACATATTCCGCTTTTTTGTCGCTCCAGATGCCGAACGCCAGTGCGATCGGCTGCGGCAGCGGGCTGATCTCGCAGGCCATCGATACGGCAAATTCCTCGGTGCTCAGTTTGACCGGATCATGCGGCGCTGCCGCCGGATAAGCGCGCATGCTATCGTGCGGCAGCGAGGCGATGTCTATCCGGCTGTCGCCAATATCCAGAAAACTGTTCGGCGTAATCGAAAAATACGGATGAAAGCCGGGGCGCACCAACGCGGTGTCCGATAGGGCGCGGATGGTGGTGGTGACTTTTAGCGTCTTGCTGTTTTGTTCGTCGGTTTCTTCCCAATCGCTGATTACCTCGATGTTGCCCCAGTTGTGTACGTCGGATGCCGACAGGTTTTTTTGATGCGGCAGCGTGACATCGCAAACGGTGGTGCGGTATTCGCCATGCTTAACGCTGAACGGCGGCGACAGTTCCTCGAAATTGGGGATGCAAAGGTAAACTCCGCCGCGCGAGCCGCCGCCCGGTTTGTCGTGGAGCGGCGCGACAACGTCGATATCGTCCAGTTGCCAGCTGATCAGGGTGCCGGTTTCGGTGAATTGCATGGGAGAAATGGTCCTTGTCTTTGACGGTAGTTCGTTCTTTGCCGGCGCCGATACGTGAAATATGCTGTCGGCAAGTTGTAGTCGCGCAAAACATGCACGGCGTGTACGCCGGTACCGGCCGGTTCGATAGCCGGTTATTGTAAACTTCAAGCGTTCAAATGGGGCGATAGAGTGCAGAATAATTTACTTCGGCGAATTAAAGGCCGATTGCTGTTTCGACGCTAACCGCAGTTTCACTGGGGACGTTCCGTGCAGGCGATCGATGTTTTTTCTCTGGCCAGCCATGCCGGCGATTACCGGTATTGGCCGTTGCAAACCCGGCTGTTACAGAACGGCGTGCCAACCGCTTGCTACGTTCCCGGCTATCGGTTGCTGCACCAATTTCAAACCGGAACCGGCGATTATTTGCTGATTTGCGATTGGGATTGCCCGTTCGAGGAAGCCAGCGAGTTCGTGTTGCTGAGCCCGGAATTGCGGATTTTGGCCAGGCGCAGCCTGGGTTTGCCTTATGCATCGTTCGTGCTGGACGGCGTCGAAATCGCCGGACTCGACCAATTGCGTTTGACGTATTATCCGGATCGGCAATGGCTGTTGCGTGTCGCCGCCCCCTTTAACAGGTTGCCCGGCTTTCTCGGCCGCTGCCGGTTGTTGCACGGCAGGCGGCGGCTTAATTTGCGACGCCTGGCCTGAGCCGAATAACTCGGCAATCGATGCGCTCGGAATACCGGGATTTTGCCGGCGTTATCCGGCATACTGTCGATCAACGGCGCGGCGTATCGTTCGCACCTGCCGAACTGCTCCAACAAGGAGACTTATATGGCAATGAATCTGTTGCTGTTCTGCAAAGAGGATATTTGGCGGCTGGATGAGCGGAGTCTGGCCTGGTGGCCGGCGCTATGCGTCCGTTGTCTGAAGATCGCGTTGTTGGCGGTGCAAGGCTTTCGCCGCGATTTATGCCAACTGCGAGCCTCGGCGCTGACCTTGTACAGCATCCTGTCCATCGTGCCGGTGATTGCGATGTTGTTCGGTATCGCCAAGGGCTTCGGTTTCGAAAAGCTGCTGCAACGGCAGCTATTGGAGCGAGCGCCGCAGCAGGACGAACTGATGCTGCGCTTGATCGGCTTCGCTCAAAACCTACTGGCCAAGACCCAGGGCGAAGTGGTGGCCGGCATCGGTATCGCCGTGTTGTTCTGGACCGTGGTCAGCCTGATCGCCAACATCGAAGAATCGTTCAATTTCATCTGGAAAATCGAGCAGGGCCGCAGTTGGAGCCGCAAATGCAGCGACTATTTATCGCTGATGTTGTTGGGGCCGGTATTGTTGATGGCGGCCAGCGGGCTTACCGTGTTCCTGCAAACTCAGGTCGGCTGGCTGGCCGGGGCGATCCATTTGCCGGCTTTCGGCGTCTGGTTGGTGTTAAAGGCCTTGGGCCTGTCGCCGCTGTTGCTGATGATCGTGCTATTTACGGTGGTCTTCGTATTTATGCCTAACCATGCCATAGACTACCGTGCCGGGCTGGTTGCCGGCGTTGTGACCGGGCTGCTTTACCACGGCTTGCAGTGGGCCTATTTGAGTCTGCAAATCGGCGTGTCCAGCTATAACGCGATCTACGGCAGTTTCGCGGCCTTGCCGCTGTTCGTGGTCTGGCTGCAAAGCTGTTGGATCATCGTCTTGTTCGGCTGCGAGATGGCGTTTTATATCCAAAATTATCCGATACACCGCCATGGCGACCGTTTCGGCAATCTGAGCTTTTCGTTGAAGAAAATTCTGGCGCTGCAAATCACTCATGCCCTGGTCAAGCGTTTTCTAAAGCAGGAGGCGCCGCCCTCGGCCGAAGAATTGGCGCGGGATTTGATGATTCCGCTGGCCTTGGTCCAGGCATTGTTGAATAAGTTGATCGCCAGCCGCATTGTCGTCGAATTTTGCCATCCGGAACAAACGGTCTCGGTGTTTCAGCCGGCGGTCGATATTAATATTCTCAGTATCGGCTATGTGGTCGATGCGTTGGAATGCTGCGGCCAGAACCAGTTGCCGGATATTCAGCCGCAGCAGGATTTTGCCGAAGCCGTCGACCATTTTCGACAGGCGATGGCGGATAGCGCCGGTAACCGCTTACTGAAAAACATTTGACGCCGAACGCCGCGGTTAACATCGCTTGCCGGCAATGCGTTACAATGCGGCCAAATTCGATGGAGGCGGTCCTTGCATGCATGCAACAACTATTGCCGGTTTTTGATACGGTCCAATCCCAGCAGCCTCCTGCTCAATTCTGTTCTTCCATTTCAACCTGCGAGCACACCATGCCAGAAAATATTTCGAATAATGCCCTGATCCTTGCGCTGCTGTCCCTGAACGGCGAAATCGCGATCCAGAAAGACTATTTGGAATCCGACGAGATTCCGGAAGACGAGGTGGCCGACGAAGAAGAAGTGCTGGACGATCTCGAACAAGCGTTCATGGAATTCGTCGACGTCTACAAGGCCCGTGCCCTGGCCGATAAGAGCCTGCCTAGCTTGGACGAATTATTGGCCGGCGAGGCATAAGCGGCAATGAAGGTGTTATACGGCATCAAGAATTGCGATACGGTGAAAAAAGCCAGAGCTTTGCTGGATTCCCGCCGTATCGAATACCGTTTTCACGATTTCCGCGCCGACGGCCTGGAGCCGGCTTTGCTGCAAAAGTTCGTCGATACGCTTGGAGTGGATGCCGTTTTAAACCAGCGCAGCACCAGTTGGCGCCAACTCGGCGACGAGCAAAAACGCGACTTGACTCCCGACAAAGCCGTGCAGTTGATGCTGGCCGTACCGACTTTGATTAAACGCCCGATCCTGGACGACGGCCGGCAACTGCTGGTCGGTTTCAATCCCGAGCAATACCCCAGCGCATAATGACAGAAACGCTTTCTCTGCTGGAAGAGCTGATTCGGCGCGAATCGGTCACTCCCAACGACGCCGGCTGCCAGGATTTGCTGGCCGAACGCCTCGGCAAACTCGGCTTCAACGACGAACGCCTGAACTTCGCCGATACCCAAAACCTGTGGCTGCGCCGCGGCAGCGAACCGCCGCTATTCGTATTTTTGGGCCATACCGACGTGGTGCCGACCGGACCGCTGGCGGCCTGGGATTCGCCGCCGTTCGAGCCGACGTTGCGCGACGGCAAACTCTACGGCCGCGGTGCGGCCGACATGAAAGGCGGTATCGCCGCGTTCGTCACCGCGGTGGAGCGCTTTATCGCCCAGTATCCGCAGCATAAAGGTTCGATTGCGGTGATGATGACCAGCGACGAAGAGGGCGCGGCGACTCACGGCGTCGTCAAAGTGGTCGAGGTATTGGAAGGCCGCAACGAAAAGATCGATTGGTGCTTGGTCGGCGAGCCTTCCAGCGATAAAACCGTCGGCGACGTGATCCGCGTCGGCCGCCGCGGATCGCTGTGCGCCAAACTGACCGTATTCGGTATTCAAGGCCATGTGGCTTATCCGGAGTTGGCGGAAAACCCGATCCATACTTTCGCGCCGGCTTTGAAGGATTTGACCGAGGAAGTCTGGGATCACGGCAACCGGTTCTTTCCGCCTACCCGGCTGCAGGTGTCGAATATCAATGCCGGTACCGGTGCCGAAAACATCATTCCCGGCCAAGCCGAGGTGCAGTTCAATCTGCGTTTCTGCACCGAACTCGACGAAGCCACGATCAAGGCCCGTACTCAGGCCATCTTGGACAAATACGGATTCAAATACGACTTGCAATGGCGGCTGTCGGGCAATCCGTTTTTGACGGCGCGCGGCGAGCTGATCGATGCCACTCACGGCGCGATCGAAACGGTGTGCGGCTTTCAGACCCAGGACGATACCGGCGGCGGCACCTCCGATGGTCGCTTCGTTGCCCCGACCGGTGCCCAGGTCATCGAGCTGGGGCCGTTGAATGCCAGCATTCATAAAGTCAACGAACATATCGGGCTGGACGATTTGGAAACGCTGAGCCGGATTTACCAGCAGATACTGGTCAACTTGCTGGCCTAAACCGTTGCCGGTCTTGTCAATCGCCTGAAGCTGAGCCGTCGCCCGCTCTGAGGGTGGCCGGCGGCGCGGGAAGGCCCTTATCTGCCGTCTGCCAAAGTTCCGCAAATCATAGGCCTGAGCAGCGGATTTTTCTCTATCCAATCGCATGGACCGCTTCCGCCGGTTAAGCCCGCTCCGCTTTAGAGCGCCGGCGAGGCCGAATCTACCCTGGTCATGCGCCAAAAATCATGTACTCTTAAACCCTGGATATTTTCCGGAAATCAATTGGCATCGTGCCAATGCCGGACACCGCTTCGATACCGCGAAACGCTTTGCCGATGTTTCGGCGTCGGCGGCCTGCCTCGATACGATAGGCGCGCGCCGCGCTGCTAACGGCGAAGCAAATCTTGAAACCGCCCTGAAAGCAGCCGATACGGCTTGGGGGACGCCATGGAGTTCAGCTCAGTCGGGAAGCCGTCGTTAGCGCGTTACCGGCATTATTTACCGGTGTTGCTGGTGCTGTCGGTGGCGGCGGGGTTTTTATTTTTCGCCTGGCAAGCGCTGGACCGGAACCACCGGCAACGGTTGCACGAATATTTCGAGTTCGAGGTGGAGCGAATCGCTTCGAACATCAGCGAACGCATGGCATTGCATGCGTTAACCTTGCGTAGCGCGGCAGGGGTGTTTGCCGCCAGCGACGAAGTGACTCGTAACGACTGGCGCGAATTCGTGGAAATGCTGGAGCTGGACCAAAACCATCCCGGCGTGCAAGGCGTCGGTTATGCGCAATGGATTCCGGCCGGCCAATTGCCGGCACACATCGCCCAAATTCGGGCTCAGGGTTTTCCGGAGTATGCGCTATCACCGGACACGCCTCGCGCCCACTACACCAGTATCGTGTTCCTCGAACCTTTTTCCGGCCGCAACTTGCGGGCCTTCGGCTTCGACATGTTCTCCGAGCCGGTGCGGCGGGAGGCGATGGAACGGGCCCGTGACAGCGGCGAACTGGCCTATTCCGGCAAGGTGGTCTTGGTACAGGAAACCAAAGCCGACGCACAGGCCGGCATGCTGGCTTACTTCCCGGTCTACCGCCACGGCCGCGTGCCGCAAACGGTGGAGCAACGCCGCGCCGCTTTGCAAGGTTGGGTGTATATCCCCTACCGGATGAACGATTTGCTCGGCGCCATTCTCGGTAAACAGTTGTCGGCGTTGCGGCTGGAAATTTTCGACGCCGACCGGCTCGATGGTGACGGCTTGTTATACGACAGCAACGACACATTGGATTTCCAGCAGCCGATCGCCGGCGGCGACCGCATCAGCTCGAACCGGCGCCTGGAGTTGGGCGGAAGGCATTGGACCTTGCGTTTTACCGAGCTGGACGGATTTCGCCGGACCAACAAGTTGGAGCCGCCCTGGCCGGAGTTTCTGGCGGCGGCGTTTATCAGTTTTTTGCCGGTTTTTTTCAGCGCAGCGTATATCAAGGCGCGGCGCAGCAGTCTGATTGCGGCGCACTTGACCGAATCCTTGAAGCAGAGCGAACGCCGCTTCCGCAGTTTGTTCGAAAACTCGCCGGTCGCTTACGCGGCGCTGGACCGGAGCGGCTGTCTGCTGGACGTCAATCCGCAGTTATGTGCGTTGCTGGATTATCCGCACGACGAATTGGTAGGCAAAAATTTATTCGATTTGCTGGCCGAGGACGCCGATAACGCACCGGATTTCGGGTTGAAACTGCAAATGCTGAACCATTACGGCGTGTTGGAGTGCGAACTGGCATTGCGCAGACGGTCCGGCGGCACCATCACGGTCATTCTCGACGGCCGCCTGCAAAGCCGAAAAACCGGGGGTGCCGTTATTCACTGTATTTTGACCAATATCACCGAGCGCAAACGCGCCGAGGACAAGTTACAGTTGGCGGCGCGGGTCTTCGCCGAGGCCCACGAGGGGATCACGATCACCGATGCCGACGGGACTATCATCGACGCCAATCCGACCTTTTGCGCGATTACCGGTTATCCGCGCGACGAGGTGATCGGCCGCAACCACAATTTCCTGAAATCCGGTAAACACGACGCCGAATTCTATAAAAATCTGTGGCAACTGTTGCAGACCGAGGGTTGTTGGCAGGGCGAAATATGGAACCGCAAAAAAAGCGGCGAGTTATACGTAGAATTGCTGACCATCTCGGCGATGCGTAACCCGAAAGGGGAGATCGTGAATTACGTCGGCTTGTTCTCCGATATCACCCAGTCGAAACTGCATCAACAGGCATTGGAAGAGATGGCGCACCACGATCCGCTGACGCATTTGCCGAATCGCACCTTGTTCAGCGACCGCTTTCAGCAAGCCATGGCGCGCTGCAAGCGCGACAATTCGATGCTGGGTGTGGTCTATATGGATTTGGACGGTTTCAAGCAAATTAACGATAATCTGGGCCACGATGCCGGCGACCAGTTGCTGGTGGAAGTGGCGGCGCGCTTGCGGGCCGGTTTGCGCGAGGACGATACCGTCTGCCGTTTGGGCGGCGACGAGTTTGCGGTATTGATGTGCGGCGTGGAATCGAAGCAGCAATGCGTACAGGCGCTGGAGCGGATTCACCAGAACGTCGCCCGGACTTACCGCATTGGCGGACGCCAGGTCGAAATCGGCATTAGTAGCGGCGTAACCTTGTATCCGTTCGATCCGAGCAATCCCGATTATTTGCTGCGCCACGCCGACGAGGCGATGTATGTTGCCAAGCAGCGCGGCCGCGACCGTTTCGAGTTTTACCAGCCCGACTGCAGCCGCGAATCGGTTTAGTCCGACGGCAGCGTTCCAACCTAATTTTGAGTTTTTGCGGAGGAAGTATGAATTGTCACGAAGTTGATTACCGGATCGTCGGCCACGACATCCAGATGGTCGAAATCGAATTGGATCCGAACGAAACCGTGGTCGCCGAAGCCGGCGCGATGACTTATCTGGAGCAGGATATTGAGTTCGAAACCAAGATGGGCGACGGTTCCGGCGGCGTGATGGATAAGCTGTTCGGTATCGGCAAGCGTTTGTTGACCGGCGAATCGGTGTTTCTGACCCATTTCAGCAACCGCGGCGGCCAAAAACGGCAAGTCGCCTTTGCCGCGCCGTTTCCGGGCACCATCATCGCGTTGAATATGGCTGAGTTGGGACAGGAAGTGATCTGCCAGAAATCGGCATTTTTGGCGGCGGCATTCGGCACTCAGGTCGACATTGCCTTTAACAAACGGCTGGGCAGCGGATTCTTCGGCGGCGAAGGCTTTATCCTGCAGCGCCTGCGCGGCGACGGAATGGCCTTTATCCATGCCGGCGGCACGGTGGTGCGCAAGGATCTGCGTAACGAGACCCTGCGCCTGGATACCGGTTGTCTGGTCGCGTTCAGCGGCGACATCGATTACAACATTGCCCTGAGCGGCGGACTGAAAAGCATGCTGTTCGGCGGCGAGGGTCTGTTTCTGGCGACGTTGAAAGGCACCGGGTCGGTTTGGATTCAAAGCATGCCGTTTTCGCGGCTGGCGGAGCGGGTGTTAAGCCAGTATCGGCCGCTGGGCCAGGATAGCCAATAAAGCCGGTTACAGCAGGCCGTGTTCGGCAAACGAGAATGGCGGGCCGTCGCCGACGATAAAGTGGTCCAATACCCGGATATCGAACAAGCCCAACGCTTGTTTCAGTTTGTCGGTAATTTGCCGGTCGGCTTGACTGGGTTCGTTGATGCCGGACGGGTGGTTATGGGCGAAAATCACCGCTGCGGCATGGTGGAACAACGCTCGCTTGGCAACCTCGCGCGGGTAGACGCTGGCGCCGTCTATCGTGCCGCGAAACAGTTCCTCCCATTGAATCACCCGGTGCTGGTTGTCGAGAAACAGGCAGGCGAAGATTTCGTAGCTGTGGCCGCGCAGTTGCGCGCTCAGATAGGCGCGGGTGATATCGGGACTGGTCAGCGCATTGCCGCGTTGCAGAATTTCGGCGAAATGGCGGCGAGCCATTTCCAGTACCGCTTGCAGTTGCGCATATTTGGCGTCGCCCAGGCCGTGGCTCAGGCAAAACCGTTCTCGGTCGGCGCCGAGCAGCGCGCGTAGCGAGCCGTATTCGCTCAGCAGTTCCCGCGCCATGTCCACAGCCGACTTTCCGGCAGTGCCGGTCCGCAGGAAGATCGCCAACAATTCGGCGTCGGTCAAAGCGCCGGCGCCACGCTGCAACAATTTTTCGCGCGGACGTTCGGCGGCTGGCCAATTTTTAATGCTCATCAACTCGTTCCGGCCGTTAAGAAACGGTTTTAAGCATAGAATACTTACGGTAAATCTTCTATTCAGTGTATAAGCATCATAACTTATTGTTTATATTAACTTATTTTAATTGAATGAGGTCTTGGGCCGTTCAATAAATCGTCAATATATGACGGTTTTTCAGTTAAATTAACGCTTTCCGGTGTATAAGAATGAGTATAACTTTCGGGCGAAATAGAAGTGGTAGGCTGAATAGAAGATGATTGGTTCATTAAATCTCTGGCTCGTTGCGATACTGTCGATTTGCACAGGTGTGCATATCGCGTAGTTGTGTTGATGTTTGAATGTCCAAGTAACGAGCTAATTTCATGCAATGACATTGAAGCTTGCGCGCAACGCGAAGCGTAAGTGTGTCGAAAGGTATGGATAGTACAATCTTCTAAGCCAGCTCGATTGAGTGCGGCTCTTATTCCCGCAGTGCATGTTTTATGACCGCCTTTTGAGTTTGTGAAAACATATTTGTTGTTGCCACGTTCTCTGAAGCGTCTGAGTAAAATGTCTTTAACTCGGTTAGTCATATAAACCAAGCTCTCGTTATCAACCTTGCTACGATAAAGCGAAATACTGTCGCCTTTAGTATTCACTTGCGACCATTGGAGTGTTGTTATCTCGGATAACCTTGCTCCCGTGTCCAATAAGAGTACAGTCAAATCGTAGTTGTCTTGGACAAACGAATTGATTGGATTATCTTCGCCGCGATAAACTCGGTTTGGGTCTAGCTCAGCAAGTAGCCTGATTTCTTCTTCTCTTGACAAATAACGTAAGCGACCAGATTTGACTTTGATTTTTGGTGGCTCGATTTTAGCGACGTTATATCCGTTCTTTTCAGCCCATTTGATAATGCGCGTTATAAAACTAACAGTTTGACTAATGCTGCTTTCATTCAATTTTTCTGCGCGACGAACCTTAATGATATTTTCAAGGACTTTATTATTTAAACTTGAAATTGGTTCGTTTAGACCAATCACGTTAGGCAGCCACTTAAGCATAAACTTAGCCGCGTTTTGAACGTTCTTTGAGGTTAACGGCTTAGACGACGCATATCCCTTTATCGCGTCTTCAATTGATATATTTTCACCGTTTACATTGTGGAGCCCGGCCAGGACTTCTTCGTAATATTTGTCAGCTATTTGTTGGGCTAACTTTTTGCTAGTAGTGTTAGTCGATTTTTGATAAAGCCGACCTTTGTGCTTAAACCGAGCGTAATAATTAGGGGAGTGTTTGAATTTTACTATGTTTGACATCGAGGTTCTCCTATCAGCTAATGTCCACTAAGGACAGGAGCTAATCTATCCAGTAAAACGAAAGTCGTACACTGCTTTGTATAAATAAGGGTATGTCTATCAACTTGGTTAAATTATGAAAACTCTTTTCTATGACCTTGACTTTGAAGCTATTCAAAATCTTCATGCACCACGCTTACAATCAAAATATAAGACTACTTTTAGAGTTGTCGCTATCGCACGAGTTTGGCCGGTTGACCGCCTCGAAGATAACGTGGTCAACAAATACGTCATTAAGAACGTTGAAACAGGTGACGATATCAGCATTGAAAGCGGCACAAAGCTATTCGAAAAACTCAAAGACCTTTTCGAGCAAAACAATACAACTGGCTTTGGTCGTGAGCTGACGATTTACTCTACTAAATCAGCGGTTAATTTCTATTTCTTATTGAACCTACCAATAGAACTATCATGAGTGACGAACTAAAACGAGTAATGGCTGCTTTTGCTAAGCCGAGCAAGCCAACTAAACAGTCCAAAAAATCGGATGCAGAAAAGTTGGCTGAAGCCATCAAAAAACTTAAGAATGTCTAACAGCTAAGCTGTCCTTGACAGAAAATCCGATTAAGCTATGAATTCTTCTTCAATTTGTTCAAGCTCGTCTTTTTCGGTCAGAATAGTGAAGTTTTCTAATGGTTCCCAGTCTGAGACTTCTTCAACAAAATAAGAAACACCGCCCTCCCCACATTCTGAAAACCAAAATTCAAGATCACCGTTTTCTAACAGTTCTTCAATTTCTTTATTAAAGTAAATACCGATGTCTATTCTGCGCCAGAATAAGTATTGTGCGTCCATTTCTTCTTCAGCATAAACAGCGACTGGTAGAAAAATTTGAACAGTATGAACGGCACCGTTCGGCATGTCATATTCGAAGTTTAAAGAGGTAAGTTTATAAAGTTTCATTTAATTCACCGATTTAGTTAATTTAAAAGCCGTCCGTGGCTTTAGTTTCCATTAAGCCGCTATTGCAGAAGGCTCAGCGTTTTTAAAGAGTTGTTTTACCCAACCAGTTAAAGCAAATATAGGCATATCATCGAAAGTTGTTTTGTCTGACGAATCCATAACTGTTGAAAGAACATCATCAGGGTTTTCAATATCGTCAAAAGAATAAACTCGCGGTGTTTGTCCTAATTGAGAAACGAGCTCTTCAGTTGCAGTTACAGCCGAACAGATTAACGCGTCTGGATTTATTCCAAATCGATTAGTCAGCAATTCTTTAATAACCGGTCGAAGCATAACCCCTAACACTTCGTTTTGATATTCATCGAACATTGACATATACAAGTTTGCTTTATAGTGCGGTGTTAACTTTTTAAATTTACGCGGTTCTACATTTTTCAAGCCGAGATTAAATAAAGCACAAGTTTCTTTCACTATATGCTTTGTAATATATTCTTGGAATGCAATGAAGTCGTCAGCAGAAGTTATGTTTTCAGCGTTTTCGGGTGATGGAACATTCCAAGTTAGAGTTTGTGCATCCAAAAATGATACAAGTTGTTTGATTTGTTTGTTAGATAATTTAGCCATGATATTCACCATTAAAATTTAAAAAGTTAATTAAGAAGCCGTCCTTGGCAGAAAAAAGTTCCTAACTAGCGTTTACTTATCGAGGCACCATTCGGCTTCGTCGTTATTAGCGTGTAAAACGGTATTACCGATTTTTAGCTTTAAGACGTCATAGTCGCCTTCGTTGTTTTCGTTGCCATGCCTAACGACGTTGCGGTGGATTTGGATAGAGTTAGCGCCGCTGTCGAAAATTAAGGTTAAAAGTTCTTGAATGTTCATTTTGATTTCCTTTGTTAGGATTAAAGTTAAATGTATTAACAAACTAGTTTGTCGCCCGTCCTGGTGAGTTAAATTCTACGGAAAAAAACTAATTAAAAAACCCTGCTATACTCTGGGAAAATGACAAAACTGTCAGTGGTACGAAAAATGCTACAAGCGAACGGAATTAAGGCGGGATGTCTTGATAACTGCCTGTTTTAATTGAATTAATCGAATTAACAGGAAATGTGATTTATTTCACAAATAACAATTCAGCTATGAGAAAAATAAACGTTGAAATCTATGTAAAAACCGTTGAAGTGGATTTTAGGAAATCAGAAAAGCCTAAAAAGTTTATTTGGTTATATGTGTATAGGTTTGATGTGTACAAACACGGAAGCTCGCAAGTTGCAGGTCCCGTATATTGCTGGCCGCCTAAACGTCCTAAAGAACCTGTCACAAGGAAGCCCTATGTGGCTTCAACTCACTGTTTATTAGATTCGTTAAATCACATCACTGGATGCATTGTTGATGTTGACGGGCTGTTGAGCGGCTTTGAAGAGCGATGCCCACCATCAAAAGGATTCACAAAGGAAGGTGTTCAACACATTGAGCTATATAGATTGAGTGGCGGTGTAGCCGAACATCTATGGACTTGGAAAGCGGGAGAACGAGCATTAGAAATATTGATAGCCGATGAGGTCCACGACGATGTGTTTAAACATTTTGTAGGTCAGGTGTCTATGTTGGTGAGTAATGGCGACTCATAAAAAACAGTAAAATCAACCGTTTACATTTCCAGTCTTGGTGATAGATTAGCTCTCGACGGATACGAATGGTTCGTATTCGCAATCCCGATGATTGGAGAACTAAGATGGCTACTAACAAACCAGAAGCAACCAACACAGTCGCTAGCGAAGAAATCAACAAAGCTTTAGCTGACCTGCTCAATGAACTGCTTGCAGCGGTTCGCCCATTGAACCCAAAGAAAACGACTAAACGTCAAATCAAACGCGGCATCGCAAACATCGAAGCGATCCTGGCTGACATCAAAGAAGAGGTGTCAAAATGAGCGAAGACGAAAAAGATTTCAGCTTCGTTGAGGCGTGGGGTGAAGAACGACTTGGGTTTAATGAAAAGTTCTTTGGTGATTGTTTGTTCGACTTGAAAATCTTCGATATGACAAATGTACTTATGCCCGCTTACAGCGGGGGCTACTGGAAATTTATGTCGTGGAAAGATACCGTTGCGTTTTATGTTCTCGACGGTGCTGAACGAGTGACACTTCGCAACTTCAGTGGTGACGAATTCGAAATAGACTCAACACTTGCTGGAATGGTGATTACTTTTTTCGCGTTGAACTTGTACATCGAGAGGACGCAAAATGAAAAACTGATGGACAAATGGGATCGCCTGCGCGAGCTGATCTACAACTATGCAGAAGAGATCGGCCAGGCAAGGGAAGCTTTTAAAATGCTCGATTAGCCACCCAGCTTAGACACTAGAATAAGTCATGCGGTGACTGTGACAATAACTGAAGACACCAAAACACTCAAAGGGAGCTTAACGCTCCCTTTTTTTGTACCTCTCAGCAAGTACAAGCTTGCTCAAATCAATCGGCCGAAGTCCCATCAGCTTTCTAAGCTTTTTGTACTCTCGGTGCGAAAACATATCGCCATCACACTCGTAAAATCTGCGCGATAGCCAATCATTGCGATTAGCTCGTGGCTGCTTAAGCTTTGGTTTAAACGGTTCCCAAGGGTTGTCGTACTCACAATGGCCGACATAGTTAACCCAACACTCATAATGACTGGAACGTTCGTCAAAAAAATCAATAAGTCTGAAATATTTTTGGTTCATTCTCCAAAGATAGCAGAGTGTTGAAGGTTGTCAGTCATTCTGAGCTAACCGGTCAAACTGGCCTTTAGGTTCTATTTGGTACAGCTCATTAAAATCACCGAGAGTGATCTGAAAGCTATCGTGGTCATATGTCTGCTTAAAGTTAGGGCTTGTTAGATCGCAAGCTAACCCGAGCGGAATACCTTTGCAATTGTCGAAATAAGCATCTTTCATGCTACACCGCCAACTTCATAATTGCTGCGTATAAAGCGGGATACTGAGCTTTCAATGCCTCGGCGTTTACTTTTGGCTTTACGTTCGGTTGTTCAAATGGCTTGTTATTCATCGCCGTCTCCATAGTAGTCTGTGATATGTCCTAAAAAATTGTTGTTGATGAAATCATCAAACTCCTCGTCACTGACTGGTGAAACTGCTTCAATATCGACAGTTCCATCGGGATTAGACGTTGCTATGTAAACCGGTGATAGTTCCTTTTTCATTTTGTGTTCTCCTTTTTTCCAGTAATCGAAGCACGTAATTCCGTACTGCTTCGTTTTTAAAAGTTTGCTTAGCTTCAGCAAGCTTCTTAAGAAATTCTTCTTCAGTTAGTGGTTTCATTTTCTGATTTATGCCATAGCCACAACAGATACGAAACTGATGCGAGCATTGCGATGTTGCCGATGAATATGATTGTTTCCATTGTTTGTTCTCCTTTTAATTTGTTCTGATCTATTTAGGAGATTTCTGATTTTTTACGCGAGCTTTTCTTCGCTTTTTCTTTCCATGAACTGGATGAATTTCAGAACGTTCATTCAAAAGGTAATCACTTAAGTTTTTAGCAATATCGAGAATTCGATCTTTTCTACCTGAACGAACACAGCCATTTTCATAGCGACCTAACGCGACATTGCAATTCCTGCAAATCACTCCGCGAATTCTTCCAGTAAAATGTGAATGATCCAAACACGGTACTTCACAGTCAAAGCCGCATAAAGCACATTTACCATCTTGCTCTTTTAAAAGCTGTTCTCTTAATGGTTTTATTTGAAAGGATTTGATTTGCATCGTGTATTTATTCAATGCAAAAAAATGCCCCCATTGCGGGGGCAGGAGAACTTTGGAGAACAACGTCCTTATGAAAACGTTACAGTATTTATATCATCATGAATGACACGCTTACACGGTTGAAAAAATAATTATTCTCGCCGTGTACGTGGTGTTCTTGCCTAAATAGAATCAGCCTCGATCTATTAAAACAACGGGAGAACAAACATGAAAACTTTACTAATCATCGCATTAATTACCCTGTCCGGCTGTGCAATGACACCAGAAGAAAGAGCACTCTGGGTTCAAAACATGCAAAGCATTCAAAACTCTGCGGCACAAGCCAACTCTTACCAACCCCCAATGCTACACAACTTTGACTGCACTCCTACTTACGGCGGCGGGTCACGTTGCTCTGGCTTCTGATCCTTGTAAGATACATCTGGCAAATAAGTAAGCATATCCGTACGGATGCCCATGAAATATAGATAGAATTACTGATATCCATATCGCTTGCTTGAGCAAAATATTCCTTAAGAAGTTCTGAGAATATTGTAAAATGATAATGGAGACTACTATGGAACAAATCTGTAATATATGGCTGCAAATTAAAGCAGTTGCTCATGACAGTTCTTTAGAGATTGCAACAAATTATAATTTAATATAATTTTGCACATACATGGTGACTTATGCAAGTATTAATAATAATAATTTCTATATTAGCCGTATTGTACTTTATTGGAAAATATTCAGAGCCTGATGTAGAGGATTTTGATCTCAATCAACTAAAGCGGCATGTTAAAAATTTGCAGAAATGGATTGATGCTAATTCGAATAATGCAAACATATCAGAGCATGAAAAGGCAGTGCTTAGTAAAAAGCAAGCACAACTTGAACGTGCGTTATTAGTATGGCAAAGAAAAAATGAACAAGCCATAGCAAATGAAAATCTGCAAAACATAAACGCCATTGCAACCGAGTTAGCCCCTATAACAAATAGGATAAGCCAGCTAAAAAATGAAGGCATAAATGAAGCAGAAGCTGTTGCAATAGCGTTGAAGGAGTGGGAAAAATCAATTGAGAAATAATAAATTTCTAATCTAAACAGCCTAGGTTTTTTAATGAAACTGAATGCTCGCCTTTAGGCCAGCCATTTATGTTGGTTAATTTAACTGTGTCTGATAGATTACATTTTTCGCAATGTATTTTAAATTGCAGCGTAAAACCTTTAGACGATGTCGAGCTTATGCCTTCAATACCATCATAAGGACTTTTGTCTCTTTCTTCACAAATCCTATAATCGAGTATTCTCATTATATGGCTTCCTTCGCATGAGGGGCAGAAAAAATAAAAATAATCAGTATCGGTCGCCCCGCGCAGTTTTCCACATCGAACAGCGTTGCTGCCACGTTTAAAATTGGTCATTAACTTACCCCTTTTGAAAAAAATGAATAAAAAAGACAATGAATTTCTAAATATAATTTAGCAAAAAATAGTTGCAATTAATATGCAAGTAAATTTTTTATCGGATTATAACAAAAATATTGATGTCCCAATTCTAGCGTAAAACAATGACAACGTGACCTAGCTCACGCGCACACTTCAGAAACTAGCCTAGACTGGTACCAGTTTAGGCTTTTTTATGTGTGAAAATTTTATAAGGATGAAACGATGGGTGACATTAGATGCACGTGACTGAATGATCTGAGCGTTGCAGGAGGGTGTCCTGAATTTTGTGTAAACGGGATTTAATTATCGATTGGGCATCCTGTCTTCAAACTGAATGCTAAACCGATTCAAAGCCGCTTTCCAGTCATGCAACGGCATGGTCCATTTTTGACTGATATTCATCAGGGCCAAATAGAACAATTTCGACAAGGCTTCATCACTGGGAAATGAGCCGCGATTCTTGGTGATTTTCCGCAAACTCATGTTCACCGACTCGATCGCATTCGTAGTGTAAATGATGCGGCGTATCTCGGGCGGATAGTCGAAGAAGGGAATGATTCTATCCCAATTACGTCGCCAAATTTGAGCAATGGGCGGGTAGGCCTCGTTCCACTGCGTCTCGAACTCAGCCAGCCTTTGCTCTGCTTCAACGACGCTGGCGGATTGGTATATTCGTTTGAGATCGCCGGCGATCTGTTTACGCATTTTCCAACTGACATAGTTCAGGCTGTTGCGGACTAGGTGGACGATACACAGTTGGACGGCGGCGTGTGGATAGACGGTTTCAATCGCTTCCGGGAAGCCTTTCAAACCGTCGACACAGGCAATGAAGATGTCTTGCACGCCGCGATTCTTGAGGTCTGTCACGACCTGTAACCAAAACTTGGCGCCTTCGGTTTGGGCGATCCACAAGCCCAGCACTTCCTTCTCTCCTTGCAGGTTAATCCCTATGGCCAGATAAACGGCCTTGACACGAACGGCACCGGTATCGCGCACTTTGACGTGGATACAATCGAGATAAACGATGGGGTAAACCGGATCAAGCGGCCGCAATTGCCAGGCTTTGACTTCCTCAATCACGGCGTCCGTCACCGAGGAGATCAAGGTGGGTGAAACTTCAGTGCCATACAGTTCTTCCAGATGGCTCTGGATTTCCCTGACGGTCAGACCTCGGGCATAGAGTGAAATGATCTTGTCATCAAAGCCCGTCCAGCGGGATTGGTGTTTGCCAATGATTTGCGGCTCGAACTGACCATGACGATCACGGGGAATCTCAATCGGCAATGCGCCAAAATCGCCTTTGAGGGTTTTACGGCTCTTGCCATTGCGGGTGTTGCCGGTGGCGTTGCAGACTGACTCATGCTTGGCATGGCCTAAATGTTCAGGGAGCCTCTAAAAATCCACGATTAATCAGATTCGGGGCGTAAAACGCGCTCGAAAGCGGACATTTCCAAGCGGACTACCTTCAACTCGAAACCTTTTCAGCTCCGATGGGCGGCATCAAGACGCAGCTACCCTGCGAATGGCGCAAAAACGTCGCATGTTGTACACCAGATTCATGAAGCCGATACGCACTTCGGCGCGGGCTAGGCCAATGCAACGGATCGTCTTACCGCCCCATTGCGCCATCCAGGCAAACACGTGCTCGACCCGGCAACGGGTTTTGGAGCGGGTACTGTTACCTTGTTTTTCCCGGTCAGTCAGCGGTTTGCCGCGCACCCCTTTGCGGTGAATCCGGCTGCGGTAGCCTTGTGCTTTAAGGCAGGCTTCCGTGGCTTCGGATCGGTACGCACTGTCGGCCCACACATCCCGGCTGGTATTGCCGCTATCGAGCAAGCCGTTCAGGGCTTGGGAGTCGTGGATGCTGGCATCGGTGACCGTGTATTTGCGCACCAACTTGTGGGCATTATCAACGTTGACGTGATTCTTGTACCCGTAATAACTCTTGTCACCTTTCTTGGTCCAGCGCGCATCGGTATCCTTCTGACGGCGTTTGGAGGCTGACCAGTCCTCGACGGTTTCGTCAGCTTTAATCCGGGCGTTCTCGTCCGGCGTATTACGCTGCACCGGCGCCTTGACGAAGCTGGCGTCAATCAGTTGACCCTTGCGGGCAATCAGGCCGGCGCGATCCAATTGCCGGTTGAATTCGTTGAACAAGGTTTCGGTCAATTTCAACGCCTTGAGCGACTCGCGAAATAGCCAGAAACTGTTGCGGTCCGGCGCGTGCTTGGCATCCGACAAACCGATAAAACGCTGAAAACTGCGCCGGTCTTCGATTTGAAACTCCAGTTGCTCGTCGCTCAGATTGTAGAGACTGGCGATGACCAACGCTTTGAACATCAACACCCCATCCCAAGGCTTACGCCCGGCAGACGATTTGCGGACTTTGTGATGGACTCGATCCAGCAGCGGCCGGAACGCGTCCCAATCCACTTGCGCGTCCAATTCCAACAACGGATTACCCAAACGATCGATTCGACGATCTCGATGTTCAAACAGGGAACCGAAAAGGTCGTCTTGTGCCACCGTCATCTCTGCTCTCCAAAGGTCTTTAGCTCCGACTCATTTTACTCGCCGGGCGCAATTTTTAGAGGTTCCCTTCAGTCATTTCGGCTTCTAAGGCTCGCTCGACCAAGGCCTTGGTGAGTTGTTTTAGCAGGCCATTTTCGCCCAGCAGGTCTTCAGGTTTTTGATAGCCCGACAATAAGGTATCAATTAGGTCGGTTGGGATGGCTTTTGGTAAGGTCATAGTTACTCCTCAAAGTAAGGGCAGTTTCCTGCCTAATGGCCGTTTACACAAAAATTCTTACACCCTCGATATTGGGACCGGTGTTTGCCCGTATGCAATCAGAGTTCTTGGAGCCGTTGTTGAACCGCTGTTTCCAGCTTGCTTTACGCGACGGCAGTTTCGGCCCTATTCCTCAAGAGCTGTTAAGCATGAACGTAGACATCATTCCAGAGTACATCTCACCGAATGCTCGTGCTCAACGTATTGACGATGTGACCGCGTTGGAGCGATTTGAACAATCGCTGGCTCAGTCAAGCCAGTTGAATCCAGGCGTGTTGGATGTTTACGACTTCGAGCTGGCTCAACGTAAGAAAGCTTTTCTACTTGGTGTTCCCGCAGATGTTATCCGTTCAAAAGAGCAGTTAATCAAGCTTCGAAACGAGCAGGCTGAAGCTCAGGCTCAAGAGAAGCAGGAAGCCTTACAGAGCCAAATGGTATCCGACCCAAGAATGGTGAAAAACGGATTAGATGCGGTTGGTGGAGCCGAGGGAATTCAGCAACTTTTGAAAGCGGCATAAATAGTTATTTGAAGGAGCCGCAATGGAAGCATTAGCAATAGCGATTAACAAATTGATTAATGACTACTACCGCCGATTAGCTGAACGCACCGGCGGTGCAAGGTATTTCGATAGAGAGTTTTTGACTCAGGATATGTTCAATTCCGATCCGCAATTAGAGCGAGACCTTATTGAGCTATTCAAAAAATATAGCCAAGGAAAACAGGTAAATCTAAGCAAATGAAAAGAGCAACCCATCAACAATATTTCGAAGTTTTCCAACGCAATTCAGACGGAAATGAAATTCTGCAAACTTTAAGCGCCCTTTTCTACGATGTTCCGTCTTTTGATGAAAATAACCAATACAAAACCGCGTACAACGAAGGTAGACGAAGCGTAATTGAATTTATTCTTCGTAATATCGCGTTGGCGCAGGTTGAACCTTATGACCAAGAACAGGAAGAGTAATCATGGAAGAAAATATACAGGCCGCGAGTAGCGACAACCTTAACAGCACAGCAAGTTCCGAAACTTCAACGGCGTCTTCACTATTAGGAGCCGCCGAAGTTGAAAGTAATGTCAGCGAGATTAAGGTTCCAGACAAGTTTTTAGTTGATGGTCAGCCAGACTATCAGAAGTTAACTAAATCATATATTGAGTTAGAGAAGCACATTGGAGCTAAAGCCCCAGTAACCGACCCTGCTGAATATGACTTTCAATTTCAAAACCCAGACCAATGGGATGCGCAGGGTTTGGAGGAATTCAAAAAGTTTGCCGTTGAAAAAGGATATTCAAAAGAGCAATTCAACGATGCTTTAGCACTTTACGAGCAGAACGTTTCTAAAATGCTCGAAAATATTGTGGAAACCCCACAAAAAGCGACCGCGACTTTAAAGGAAAAATGGGGTAATGACTTTGATGGCAACTTGAAAGATGCGTTTAAAGCATTCAACACGTTTGCTCCAGAAGGTTTCGATATTCATTCAATTGGTAATAACGTCCCCGCCCTTGAGCTGTTGGCTCACATTGGCAAGCAATTGAAAGAAGACAACATACCATCAACCACAAGTTCTTCACCTACGAAAATGAGTAAGTTAGAGGTTGAAGAATTAATGCGTTCTTCTGATTACTTAGAAAACCGTGAGAAGCAACGTATTGTGACCGAATGGTACAACTCAGTTTATGGTTAAGCCCTGCCTAATAGCTGGGACGCTATAAATAGCAAAGACTGGATGTAAATTGGGACAAGGATGTCCCCCCAATTTAAGCCAATTTGAAAGAAAGCCCCGATAGGTTTCGGACAAGCATTCAAATTATGACTTAACTTATTAAAAGGATTTAATAATGGCTACTAATATTACCGCTGCATTTATTCAGCAATGGAATGATGAGGTTAAGCAAGCTTACCAACAAAAAGGTTCGAAACTCCGCAATGCAGTTCGCTCTGTAACTGGTGTCACTGGCTCAACCTATAACTTCCACAAATTGGGATCATTGAGTGCTAACACGAAAACTCGTGACGCAGCTTTGACCTTTTTAAACCCTACTCAAGCAGTTGTTTCAGCTACCTTGGCCGACAAATACGCGGCGGTAACTATCGACAAGTTGGACGAGTTGAAAACTAATGAATCGCCCCGGGAATCTCGGAGGCCATAGGTTGTGAGTCACGCTGCCATGACGGACTCGGGAAGTTGCCGATAATAGTTAGCCTCCGCTTCGGCTGGTGGGATATTACCAATCGATCCCAACAGCCGTCGATGATTAAACCAATCCACCCAAGTCAATGTAGCGAGTTCAACGGCTTCGCGGCTCTTCCAGGATTGCTTGTGAATCAGTTCGGTTTTGTACAAACCATTAATAGTTTCAGCCAAGGCATTGTCATAAGAGTCACCCACACTGCCTACCGAAGCTTCAACGCCGGCCTCGGCTAAACGCTCGGTATAGCGGATCGAAACGTACTGCACGCCTCGATCGCTATGGTGAATCAAGCCGCCATCGCGCTGGGGTTGCCGGTCATGAAGCGCCTGCTCCAGTGCGTCCAGCACAAAGTCGGTATGCGCCGATGACGATACCTTCCAACCGACGATGTAGCGGGCAAACACATCGATCACGAAGGCCACGTAAACGAAGCCCTGCCAGGTTTTGACATAGGTGAAGTCCGCCACCCACAAGGCATTCGGTCGTACGGCGCTGAACTGCCGATTCACCCGATCCAGAGGACACTCCGCGTTGGCATCGCTGAAGGTGGTCTTGATGGTTTTGCCACGCCTGACGCCTTTCAGCTCCAGGCTTCGCATGAGGCGTTCCACCGTACAACGGGCCACGGTTAAGCCCTCGCGTTTCAATTGAATCCAGACTTTACGCGCGCCGTAATTTTGGAAGCTATCATTCCAAACTCGACGAATTTGCTGACTGAGGGCCTCGTCCTGCTTGGCGCGATGCGACCGCAACTCAGGATTGGCTTTGCGCGCCGCATGCAGGTAATACGTCGATGGGGCAATCGGCAGAACTTTGCAGATTGGCTCGACCCCATAGCCATCGCGATGCTCGTCGATGAACGCTTTCATGGCTTGAACCGGCGGTCGAGCTCCGCCTGCGCAAAATACGCCGAGGCCTTACGCAGGATCTCGTTGGCCTGGCGTAACTCCCGGACTTCCCGCTCCAGCGCCTTGATGCGTTCCGCGCCATTGCCGGACACTTCTATGCTCGAGCTAGTGATCGGTTGTGTTTGCCTCAGCCAGCGACGTAACGTCTCCGCCGTGCAGCCAAACTTGGCCGAAATTGATTGGATAGCGGCCCATTCCGACGGGTATTCATCTTGATGCTCTCGCACCATGCGAACCGCTCGTTCTCGAATTTCCGATGAATAATGCTTGCTCGTTTTCTCGTTCATTGCTCCATTCTCTCAAAGGTTGGAGCCTCCGAGGAAACCAGGGCGATTCATAACGTTTCATTCCGAAACGAGTTTGTTACTGCGACCGCTAACGCGTTAGGCCGTGATGCTGACGCAACCATTAATACCGCTTTGTTGGCTTCAAATACTAACCCAACCACTTTATCCGGTGCGTTGACACAAGCAAAGATTTTGGAAGCGTTAACGTTGTTAAACAACATCGATGCTGATCCTACTGATCGTTATTTGATCGTTGGTCCGCAACAAATTTCTGATGCTTTGGGTATCTCTACTTTAACCAGTGGTGATTACATGGCGATTAAAAGTTTGGTTGAAGGTTCAATTAATTCAGCGTTGGGTTTCCAATGGATTATGTCCACCCAGTTAACTAAAGACAACCTAAACGCCGCTGGTTCTGCACAAAGCAACACCCGCCACTGTTTCGCTGTTCATAAACAAGCGGTTGGCTTAGCTGTTGGTCAAGACATAGTTACTACCATTGAATGGTCGCCAGATCGTTATGGTTACAACGTTGTTTCGAGTTCTTCTATGGGGGCTGTTGTAATCGAGCCTACCGGTGTAATTGAAATTGGTTGCGTTGAACCTTAATAGCTGAATAGCAAAATTGTTAAAGGGGGGCTTATGCCCCCTTTTTCGTTAATAAATACAGGAAGTATTTTAATTCAAGGAGCCAAGGATGGCCTCTATAGTAGAAATTTCAAATGTCGCGTTAATAGGCCTTGGTGAAAACCCTATTAGTGCGTTAACCGAGCAGTCTACTCCAGCTATTGCTGTTAATGCACATTGGAACACGGTTCGTCGTTCGTTGTTGCGTCGTCATACCTGGAACTTTGCGATAAAACGAGTTGATTTAGCTCGTTCAACAACCCCGCCTAATCACGCATACCAATATCGGTATGCGTTACCCACGGACAATATTAGGTTAGTTCAAGTTTATACCCAAGCCGATTACAAGGTTGAGGGTTCCTTCATTATTACTAATTCTGATAACTGTCAGATTAAGTACGTCGCAGACATTATTGACGTTAATCAATGGACTTCTGATTTTACAGCTTTGATGGCTGCTAATTTACAGGCGGAAATTGCTTATTCAATAACAAAAGACAAAGAACTTCAAAGGCAGTTCTACAAGGTATTTGTCGATAAGTTACAAGCTGCGATTTGGGCTGATGCCTCAGAGGATACCGAAGACGAGATCCCAACCGATGCGAATGGATTGGTGGGGGTACGTTTCTAATGGCCCGCGTCAAACAAGTAATTACTGACTTCACTACTGGTGAAATTTCACCAAAAATGATTGCACGCACTGACTTGGAAAGTTACAAGCACGGTGCCAAGGAAATGAAAAACGCTTACCCGCTGCCACATGGAGCGGCAACCTCAAGGCGTGGGACTCAGTTTGTCGCTGAGCTCAGAAATTCAAGTAAGCCAAGCCGCTTAATACCCTTCATCTATTCACGAACATTGTCATATTGTTTAGTGATTAATGATGGTTATTTGCGTTTTGTTAGAAACGGTCAGTACATTCTGAGCGGTGGAACCCCTTATGAGATTGCGGTTCCTTACACTGATTCGGAGCTCTCAACCTTAAGGTTCACCCAGGTTGGCACCGTGATGTATTTTGTGCATGGCAACTATCCACCAAAAACTTTAACGCGTGTTAGCGACACAAGTTGGACGTTAGCTGATGCAGCTTTCACTTACTATGCAGTAACGGACTTTTGGTACGAAAACTACTTCATTAAGTTCAAGATTATCTCAGGTACGACCGCGTTTAAAACGGGTGACAACTTCACGATTGCCGCAACGGCAGGCACCGTTACTGACCCTACACCGACGAATACCGGCAATGGCACGATAGCCGCGGTGACGTTTAAAAACAGTGCTCCAACCGAGACCTGGACGATTACTTGCGTGTATGCAGATTCCGATCGACAAGAATGGTCGGTGGTAGGTTCGGTTTCTGGTACGAAGATATTAACCTGGCATACCGGTAATTATCCAAAGACCATCGTTTTTCACGAACAACGACTGTACTTCGGCGGCACCGCCATGAACCCGCAAACCATCTGGGGTTCAGCTATCGGTGAGTACACGAACTTTACCCAAGGTGCAAAAGACAATAACGCTTTGCAATTCACCATCGCGTCAAATCAATATGACGAATTGATTCACCTATCGTCAGCTCGCTATTTGCTGCCATTGACCTACGGCGGCGAGTTTTCAATGACGGGATCAAGCACGACCGGTATTACCCCTTCCACGATCCGCATTGCACCACAAACCTATCATGGTTCAAACGATTGCATGCCGATCAAGATTGGTAATGAGGTGATATTTGTTCAACGCGATAACGCTAAAGTCAGGGCGATAAGTTATTCGGTTGCTGAGGACGTTAACCAAGCTCCAGACATTTCAGTGTTAGCCGAGCATTTGGTTGGCCCCGGAGTTATTGAGGCCGCGTTCGCTCAAAGCCCGGATTACCTTTCATGGTGGATACGTCAAGACGGAACCTTGCTGTCATGCGTTCACATGCGCGACTTCAACATGACGGGGTGGAGCTCACATTCAACCGAAGGTAATTTCGAGCATTTGGCGGTTATTCCAGAAAGTAACCAAGACACCGTTTATCTGGTTATCGAGCGAACCATTAACGGCAACACCAAGCGGTATATTGAATTCTTCAATTATTACGATGATGTTTATACCGACTGCGCGATTCAATTAACGGCTGGTTCTCCAACTACCACTTGGACAGGTTTATCGCACTTAGAAGGAAAAGAGGTGTTTCCAGTCGGTGATGGACAAGTGCTGCCAAAAGTGACGGTTTCAAGCGGGCAAATCACTTTATCAAAAGCGGTTTCATCTTTAGTGGTTGGTATCCCTTACTTACCGCGAATTGTTTTGCAACATCCAAACGTACCTAACGAGCATGGTACATCGCAAGGTGGAAAGGTCAATATTTCCAAAATTTTGATTAAAGTTCTGAATACAACTGGATTAACGATAAATAACCAAGAACAGCCATTTAGAAAATTTGGCGATTTGACGGATTCGGCAATTGCTCCATTTACCGGTGATATTGCGATAGCTAACTTAGGTTGGTCATCAAATGAAAACACCGTATTAGAGCAGCCATATCCTTTACCTTGGACAATTTTATCAGCGGTAATGTTTGTAAACAGCAATGATTAGACCAGCAACCTTAGACGATATTACTTATTTGTTAGCCATGATTACGGTGGACGGTGGTTTAGAAGTACCCAGTCACAAATGGATGAATTTAAGTTTATCGAAGATCAGTACGACTATGACGTATTTGATTTCAAAAGACCCTTGCATGTTTTTTGTTTATGAAAATGAAAAAGGCAAGATTGTTGGTTTTATCGCAGGTGAATTGTCCGAAATTTGGTATGGCACGGCTAAATTTGCAACCGACTATGCCCTTTATGTGATTAGCGACCAACGCCATAAACAAATTGGCTATAAGTTACTAATGCACTTTTTAAGCGAAGCTGAAAGATTAGGTGCTGAGCGAATTATGACGACAATGCCGCTTAGTAATTTTAATGGCGACAGTATGGAACGGCTGTTGACCAGAAAGGGTTTTACCCTGTCTTCGAAGACATACACAAAGGAATTGTAAATATGTGTGAACCAACAACGATCATGATGGGTGTCGGTATGGCGGCTTCGGCTGCGATGGCCGCTAAAAGCTCGTCTGACCAATCATCAGCTCAGAAAAAGGCCGGAAAGTATTCAGCACAATCAGCCGGTAGACAACAAGCTCAAGCTGAGTACGAAGCCAAACAAATTATGGAGCAAGCCAATGAGCAAGCTCGTCAAGTTAGGGCTGAAGCAATTTCAGTTCGAGGCAAGCAAATCGCAAATCAAGCCGCTTCAGGTGTTGTGGTTGGTGATGGTTCCGCTCAAGCAATGGTTGATGAAGTGACCCGCTTGGCTGAACAGGATGCGGTTGCGTATCTGATGAGTGGAGCTAACGGTTCAATCTCGGCCAATGAAAAAGGTCGATTAGCTCGTATGGATGGCGAATTCCAATCGAAACAGTTTTACACCCAAGCAAGCAACACCATGACTAACGGCATGATTGGAGCTGGTGCTTCATTGCTTTCAAGTGCTGGTTCATTGGGAGCAAAAAGCGGTATGACTTTTGGCGAGATGGGCGGAAATATAAAGGGAGCATTTACCGGCAGCCCATTCAACGGCTCAGGTATGTACAGATCATTTGGGAATTAATAAATGGCAATTAAATTAGAGATACCACAATCAGGACAACGCGGCCAAACCTTTGAAGCCGCTCCGCTTCAAGACCCAACGCGTGGCTTTGGAAATGTCGTCGCTAAACCAGTGTCCTTACCGACAGAGGATGTTCGCGGTAATACACGAGCCATCTTACAAACCGGCGAGTCCGCCGCTCAGACCAGTGCTACAGCTGCTAAAGCGATTAATTCCGCTGTGTCATACCTTCAGCAACATGCCGAAGCGGAAGACAAGGTAAAAGCCGCGCAGATTGAAAATGAAATGATCGTCAAGCACGCTGAAATCGATAAACGCAATCAAGAACGAGTTTTGAAAGGCGAAATTACCTTAGCTCAAGTCGCCGACGAAAACCGTAAAGCCTTGGAAACTGAGTACAGTGCGTTAATTGAAAACACCCCTTTCAACTTTGGCACAACCAGAGACACGTTGCGAGTGTCAGCCTCAAAAAGAATGGCGGTCAGTTTCGCGGAAGATACCGACAATTTCGTCAAAAAAAATACTCAAAACGCGATTGACGCTTACAACCTAAGAATTGACACGGTGGCGCAGTCAATGAACACCGATCCTGGTGCTTTTCAAAGAGGTATGCAGTCCTTCGAAGAGCTACGCAAAGACCCGCTTTACCAATTACGACCAGCGGTTTATGAAGCGGCGATTGATAAAGCAAAACGCTCTGCCGCCGGCCAAATGCTGACCACGTTAGCCAAGGAAAACCCAGATAAGTTTTTCCAGTACCAAGGCGATGGAACCTTGGACGTTTTCAAGGACGTTATTACGCCGGATCAAATGTCAGGTTTTAAAAACGATGCGGAAAACACAATTACCATACGAGCAAACCAAGAATTTGCTCAACGCAATAGGCTGTCAAATCAGACCCGCGACGACCTTTATTTGAAGTTGGTTCAAGACCCCAATGCGGTTTCAATTTCGGAAATCAGTGCTAATCCGAATTTAGAGCCTGCGGATAAAGCGGTATTGATCAACCATAAAAATCAAATTATCCAGACCGAGCAAAGTAAAAACAAAGACATTATCGAAATTCAAAACGCGATTAACGCGGCAAACGGTTCTGGTGTTGGCTTAACAGGCTGGTGAAAAACCCACTGATATTTCCCCTTACCCACGGTTTCCGTGATTTTTTCGTGTTGAAATCGGTCATGACATCGAGTTTCAACCGTTTTGCCCCTGTTTCAAGGGCTTTTTATTCGCCTGAAGCCGTCTGTGGACGGTTTTCAGGCGCACTTCGCCCTAGGTGGGCGCACTCCACGCCGGTTTCGGCGTGAACACCAATAGGTTGAGCAAGCGCGTCAGGTTGTAGGCGGCAAAGCAAAACAAGGCCTGACCTGCGACTTTGGCTAAGCCGATGTGGCGGGTTTTACGCAGGCCCCCGACGGTCTTGATCCAGCCGAAGGCTTCTTCGACGATTTTGCGGCGCTTGAGGCTTTGAGCGTACGCTTTGCCGCGCGCGGTGCGGCCATCGACGGCACTGCCGGTCTTTTTGCGAGCAACATGGGCTTTGATGTCTTGCGTCTTGAGTTTGTTGACGAACGCCGGTTGGTCATAGCCTTTGTCGGCACCGACGCTGCCGCCTTTGGGAACACGGCGTTTGATCATTGTTTGCGCGGCTTCGATTTCAGCGGTGCCGGTGGCTTGGGTGGTTTCGACATCGACAATCAGGCCGTTACGATTCTCGGATAGGGCATGGGTGATGTAACGCAGTTTGGCCTCGGTGTATTCGCCTTTCTTGTAAAGCCGCGCTTCGGGGTCTGTCGTGCTCTGATGCGTGGCATTGCTGCGCTTTTCGCCGCTGAAGTCGACCTCGGGATTGCGGCCGGCGGGTTTATCAGGACCGCTGCCGTCTTTCTTCACGAAGCTTTTGTGCGAGGCCCAGGCTTCGATCAGGCTGCCGTCGACACTGAAGTGTTCGTCGGACACCAGGTTTTGCCATTCGGCAATGGCCAAGACCCGCTCAAAAAACTCGCGACTCAGTGCTTCGGACAGCAGGCGCTCGCGGTTGGCGCTGAACACGCTGCGTTCCCAGACAGCATCGTCGATACCCAAACCGACAAACCAGCGAAACAGCAGGTTGTAGTCCAGCTGTTCCATCAACTGGCGTTCGCTACGAACGGTGTACAGCACTTGCAATAGCAAGGCGCGCAGCAGTTTTTCGGGCGCAATCGACGGGCGGCCAGTATGGGAGTAGCATTCGGCAAAGACCGCATCCATAGAGGCCAATACGCCATCGACGAGTAGCCGTAAACGACGCAACGGATGCTGTTTGGGAATACGGTCTTCCAGGCTAACGTAGCTGAACCAGCTATTTTGAATGGCATCGTGTCCGCGCATGGGGGGCTTCTCCAATTTAGATGCGCTATTTTACTTGTTTGCTGAGGCTATGCGCCTTGATGACTGCAGCTTTGGGAGTTTTTCACCAGCCTGTTAACCGATAGCCAAGTTGACAAGTATTACAGCTTAAACGCTGGTGCTTTGGTTGACACCTTTACAAAGGGATCGGTTGAGCAACGAAAAGCAACGTTGGACAACATCATGCAATTCACCGGTGGTCGTGTCCCGCAATCAGTCATCAATATTTTGAACACACCTCCGACAGAAGAAACCGCTCGTTCATTTTCGGAAACGCTGAACGCAATTCAAAAGGAGCATCCATCGGTTGCGGCGAAGGTTTCGGACGAAAACAAAGATATTGCTCGCATCATGGCCGACGAGGTTGAGCTTGGCTCAAAAACAAGCTTTGCCGATGCAAGAAAGATCAGGCAACAACGCCTCGACAACCTTGCTTCAGCGAAGACGTTTGACGATAGCTTATTACCGAAGGATTCCAGATACAAAACCCTTGCGGATATCGCCAGTGAGTTCGGTTCAGATTTCCCGGTTTCAGTTGCGGAGGATTATCGAGCCGCGTACCGCAGGCAGCAGCATTTGACCCCACACATGAACGACGAAGAGCTATCGAAACGAGCTTTGGCACAAATCACCTGGGCAAAGGAAGATATTGCCGGCAAGCAATTCACAATGTTTAACGCACCGTCAAAAATCTACAAAGACCCCGAGGATTTGAAGGCATTTAAGGTTATCACCGAGCAGTATGTAAAAGACAACAACATTGGGAACTTCCAACTAATCCCCGGTGCAAGATCAGTGGATGGTAAAACCGGTTATTTGTTGTTCAATTGGGATAAAAACCAATTCGAAGACAAGGTGTTTTCACCAAACAAAGAGGAAGCATATCGAATCATGAATCCAAATCGTGGGGCTGAATTTTCTTTGGGTAATGTCATTGGAAAAATTGAAACCGGCATTCGCAACCCGAATTTGATTAGCGAAATTCAGGCAGCTCAAGCCAAGGTTCCCGCGTTAGCTGATGAAAAAGGCTTATTCACCGCCATTGCAAAAACCGAATCGAATTTCAATACCAGTGCGGTAAATCCAGACTCCAAAGCGTATGGGCTTTATCAGTTTGTGGAATCGACCGGTAAGCAATACGGTTTAGCTCCAGGAGGCTCAGTTGAGGATCAACACTCGGCCATGATTAGCTACTGGCGTGATTTGACCAGGCGTTACCCTGGCGATACCGAACGAGCTTTGAAAGAGTACAGCGGTTATTTCTACAACAAGGATAAGTACGGCGAGAAATACGCCAATGAGGAGTTCAATAGATATATGAACACCCTCAAGAAAAATGGATACAAACCAGCATAAGGATTTTGCATGATTGAAATCAACCCACAGGATGTGGAAAAAAATTCAGTTCAACCGGTTCAGCAGCCGGAAGTGGTTCGCAGCCAGTTAACCCCAGACGCCCCTTCACCGGCTAATCCTTACTTTGATGAATTAAATCAACAGCAGCCTGAGCGTTCTTTGCTGCATGACGAGCTCGTTATTAATAACGCAGCCGGCTCGATATTGAATGCCACGAAAAAAGAATACAACATCGACTATCCCGCGCAGGCCGGCTATGAACCGTATCGCGATGATCGTACTTTGTTTAATCAAATCAAGTTAGACGATTATCCAAGCTTAATGGATTCGCGTTCGCCTCAAGAATTGAGGATGAAGCTTAGAAAACTTCACGACGAAGACGCCGCACGAGAAAACATTAGCCGCAATGGAGCATTGGGTGTGCTTGGCGCCGTTGTAACTGGTGTGGCTGATCCAATCAATTTAGTGCCAATGGTCGGTCAATCGACTAAGGCAAGGATGGCTTGGGCCGCTGCTACCACGGCAGTTGATGAAGCTGCCCTTCAAGCTAGCCAAGAACATCGAACCGCACAAGAGACCGCATTGAACATCGGCACGGCAACCGCGTTTACCGGTGTGCTGTCGGCTTTAGCCAATCGATATGGAGCAAAAGCTCCGATATTGCCAGATGGTGTGCCCGATCCTCATGCCCAACCAGATTATGTACCTATCCAATCAGCCGATTCCGTAGGTGCTGCCGCAACCCCTGATGCACTGATCGATACTTTTACAGCAGACGATACAAAATTAGTGGGAGGTTGGTTAACCAAGCTGGCTACCAAGGGACCAATGGGAGGTGTTGGTGCAAAGTTAATGCAAAGCCCTAACCCGGAGATTAGGTCTCTCGCAAACGAAGTTTTTGATCATGGCTTTGTCACGGTCGGCAATACCAAAGGTAAAGCGATTAATTCCGTCGAGGCTTTGATCGAAGATACCAAAAACAGTTGGGTAAGTAAGATTGAAGCTGATCGCCAAGCTGGCTTTGCTGAATACGTGAAAAATGCGGAGCAAGCTGTTCAGCAGTTCTCCAAAAAGGAGTTCAACGAGCTGGTTCAACGTCAATTGCGATATGGCGATGTTGTCGATAGTGGGATTGTTAAAGCCGCTGAAAACATCCGCAAAATGATCGATGATTTCGGCAAGGTTCTTTATGAGCACGACAAAATCAGCAACCCGGACAATGTGTACGGGGCGGTGCATATGTTTCCACGCGATTACCAGAAAAGCTTTGCGAGGTTGAACGCAAACGAGGTGATAACCAAATTAGCTGACCGAATTGAAGCCAAGTGGAAAGCTGACCCAAAAGAATTACAACGGGCAATGGATACCACCGATGGTAGCTTTCATGATGTTCGAGCCGAAGCATTGGATGTCGCTAAATCGGTTTATAACCACATTATTGGCGGTAAGTCTGAATTTCCGGCAACAACCGGTCGTCGTAAGCTGCGATTAGAGGACAAGGATTTGATGTTCCTGATCAATGAAGATCCTTATGAGATTGCTTACAAATACCTGGCTCGAACTGCCCCTAAGATCGAGTTGTTGAATAGATTTGGTAGTTACAACGCCGATCAATTGTTGAAAGACGCGTTAGCAAAGAACACAGATTTAAAGCTGAACGCTAAACCGAGTGAGCAAAAAGCTTTAGAGGCTGCAAGGGTTTCTGATGAGGAAAACTTTAAAGTAGCTTTCAATCGCTTACTTGGAAATCCGAACGACACCGGAGCCACGAATGCTTATAAAGATGGTCTGAATTTTTTGAATAACTTCTTGGTTTCAACCAAGATGGGTAAAGCTTTAATCGCGTCTTTGAATGACGTTGGGGCCAGTGTAATGATCAATGGTCCGATTAAATCAATGGAGCATTATGGCAAAGCGTTATTGGATTTTAGTGACTTAGGAAAGCTGCAAAAAGCTCAAGCAACCCGAATGGCTACCGCCTGGGATCGTGTTGCCAGTGATCGAGCAAAAGACCTGGAAGAGATCATGTCGAGCAGCAACCCGAATAACTTCATCAACGATTTTATGGCTAAGACCTCTGCTACGTTGATGAAAGCTTCAGGCTTGCCGAAGTGGACGACCTTCGGCCAAGGCGTAAATGGCACCATCGCGGTCGATAAAATCTTGGCGGCTGGTGAAAGGTTAACGGGTGGAGCAAAGTTAAGTAACTCCGAAATTACGTTTTTTGCTCAGCATGGTTTGACCGCTGAGAACATCAAAGATATTTACGCCGCAAGCAAGCAATTTGGTGATGTATCCAATCGCATTGCCAATGTCGATCAATGGGCTGACCAAGAGCTTGCCGGTGTTTTTGGTAGCTCAGTAAACAGGATGGTTAGCTCCGCCATTGTAAAGGTCAATGCGTCCACCTTACCCGCCTTCATGGATCGAGCCGAGCTAAAGCTGCTGTTCAAGTTTCAATCGTTCGCTTGGTCTGCATGGCAACGTATCGCGGTTGCCGGCTTACAGCGTCACGATGCGAACTTTTTATGGGCGGCAACAGCTATGACTGGCATCGGCATCTTGCAGACCAAGCTGAAAAGCTTCGCTTATGGAAATAAAGAGCCTGAAACCTGGGAGGGTTGGGTAGTTTCCGGGGTGAACAACACTGGTTTAGGTCTATTCCCCGGCATGCTGTACGACAAGTTAAGTGCTCCATTTGGATTAACACCGACAAATCGATTGTTTGATGCCTCAAAAGCGTATGGCTACGAAAAAGGTAAGCCGGATTGGGTTCGCTTTATTGGGCCTGGTGCTCAACCCTTTACCGATGCTTCAACGGTATTGAATGGCTTCAGAGATACAGAGCGTTGGGACAAACAAGAGATTGACGCGACCCGCAGGCTAATACCATTCAACAACCTCTGGTATGCCAGCCATGCGGTTGATCAATTTAACCGTGAATGGGCTTCAATGGTTGGAGCTCCATATGAAACCAAGGGTGAGATAAATAAGTTGATAGAGGGAAAATAAATAGCAACTGATATTGTTAGTTAGGAGTAATGCTCATGGACGAGCAAAAAGAAAGAATTGAACTTGCCCCACCTAATCATGGAGACGGGATTGTCTATGAAGTAAACGGAAAACCTGTGTCCAAAATGACTTACCACCGTCATAAGTCGGGTAAGTCTGAAACGCAAAGGGATACGGTTCGGGAAAAAAAGCCTCACGAGCTTGCCGGTTACTTTTCCGAAGGAAAAAAAGTCAGTCGTACAACGGAATGGCGAAGACGTACTAAAGCCGCTCGCAAAGAACGCGAGATGGCTAACCCAAATTCTCCACATCAACAAAAGCTGAAAAGTATCGAAGCGGAGTTTGGCTCAGCGACTGACGCTGACCGCTTGCGCATGACTTACACCGAGTTGGTCCGTCGTATTTCAGTCGAATCGCACAGCCAATTTATAACCGATGTGAATTGGGACGACTTAGGCAGTGTTGATAAACGAAGCCGCCAGCTACAAAACTTAAAAAACCTTCTGGCAGTGACCAAGCAAATGACAGAGCTCATTGACCGCTTGGAAAGTGACCATTACCAGACAAACATTCGAACCAAAGAAGAGAAAGACGAGCAAAACAAAGTTATTGCTGCCGCTGAGGTGTTGTTATTGAAGCGAGCTAAGTGATGACGGATTTTGATTTTCCGTTGTACGCGGCGGTTTGGTATCACCAGAGCGGTTGGGAAATTCCGGAAGTACACTTCAAGATTTTCGAGTATTTAGAAGACGAAGAAAACTGGGGTAAGAACAAAACCAAGATCGTTCTGCTTTGGCGCGGTATTGGTAAATCGACCATCACTGACCTTTGGGTTGCTTATAAGCTTACGAAGAACCCTGCCCTTCGGTTTTTGATCATGTCAGCGGATGGAGAAACCGCGAAGAAGTCAACCCAGGATATTCTCCAGGTTTTACGCAGGCATCCATTTAGTCAGCATTTGATTAAAGCGGGTCGTGACCTTGAAGTTAGAAAGGACAGTTTCTTTGTAGCTGGTCACGTCGATAACCGAAATTCTTCCGTAAAAGCAAAAGGCATCTTATCCAACGTTACCGGCGGTCGTGCTGACTACATCATCTTTGACGATATTGAGGTTCCAAAAAACTCAGGGACGGCACACAAGCGTGAAGAGCTAAGGCGACGGGTATCCGAAGCAAATAACCTGCTTGTTCCAGAGGTTGGTCGCAGGTTGTTTATCGGTACTTACCACGACCCGGAATCGATTTATGACGAGGTTGCGCAAAATGGTGCTTCAAAGCTTAGGGTGCCACTTATCACCAATATCAAAGGTGATTATCCCTACATGGAAGGTGACAGCCAATGGCCGGAACGTTTTAGCAATCAGTGGATTTTAGAGAAGCAATTAAGCTGCCACAGTAAATCCGAGTGGTTATCGCAATATCTGTTGATTCCAGCGTCAACGAGTGACTCCGTTCTCGACGTTGCACGCATAAAAATGTACGACAAGGAAGTTGATTTCGTTTCTGCGAATAACTCATATCACGTAACGATTGGCGAGCATGTCATCAGAAGCGTTTCTTGCTTTTGGGACCCGGCGATAAGCAGTGCCAGAGGTGACGACTCAGTAGTCGCGGTTGTGTTCTCAGACGACGACAACAATTACTTTATCCACCGAACGATAGCTGTTGTTGGCGACACTGACGATCAGTGTAAAGCGGTCAAGCGAATTGCTCTGGAATTCAATATCCCCATTGTTAATATCGAGATGAATGGTATCGGGGCCATGCTGCCACCGATGTTGATCAAGCACCTCGAAGGTACAGGCATTGGAGTTAACTCAGCCTTCAATCGAGAAGCGAAGAACGACAGGATCATCAAAGCGTTTGAAACGCCGCTGTACGCCGGAAGGATACACGCTCACGCGTCGGTTATTAACTCACCTTTCTTTCATCAAATCCGCGACTTTAACCCATCAGTTACTAAAGCAAGGGACGACTTTATCGACGCGGCCGCGTCGGCCATCTTACGGGAGCCAATTCGGATTGCAGCTTCAGTATTGGCAATGGGCTCCATAAATAAAGCATGGATGTCGCAAGGCACGTTTGAGCTCGAAATGGACGAGCTCGTTTTTTAAAGGGAATTAAATGTCAATCTCAATTCAAGACTTGATCAACGAGTACACAGGTAACGGTTCAACTACCGCGTTTCCGTTTACCTTCAAAATTTTAACGACTGACCAGCTAAGCGTCGTTGTCGATGGTGTGGTCGTAACGACTGGGTTTTCAGTCAGCATTGACCCACTTGGAGCTGGCGGCACCGTTACCTTCTATGTTCCGCCTGCAAATGCAACAAATATTCGTTTGTTTAGGCAAACCCCAATATTGAGGTCAACTGACTTTATTGAAGGTGGCCCTTTGGACTCAGCCGTGTTGGATGGCGACTTGGATTATTTAACATCAATCGCGCAAGAAATCGGTACTTACGGTATTAAGCTGAACGAAACAGGTAAATGGGATGCTAACAATATTTCAATTATCAATTTAGCCAGCCCAGAGAATTCGGCAGATGCAGTAAACAAGCTTTATGTCGATCAGGTTGTGACGCGACTTGGAAATTTAACTGTGCCTTTAAACCCAACTGATAACGGAAAGTGGTTGAAAGCAAATGCTGGAATTGCATCCTGGCAAGCGGTAACCAACGCGGACTTAGTGAGCTATTTAGGCTATACCCCCGCGAATAAAGCTGGCGACACCTTTACGGGTTCGGTTTCGTTTTCAAACACGGCGACCTTCAATCAAGTTCCGAAAACAACCGCAACCAACACGACCGATACCACGGAACTTGCGACGGTTGGTTTTGTAAATACAAGCCTCGAAGCGGCAGGAAGTGCAGGCATCAGGCAAACCGTATTGAGTGGGCCGGTAGATTCAACGGGAGCGTCAGCTTTTGGCGGCAGCACGGGATCGACCACAGTGACCGCAAGCGGAACCTTGGTGATTACAGCGGCGAATGGTAATAGCGACTACAAGAAATCAATTACCAATCCAAGTTGGACTGGCCTTTCAACGAACGGGACGATGTATCTGTATTTGGACATAAATGGCGGGTTAATTTCAACTGGTTCAACGACTTTACAACCAAATTACCAGTGGGGTGGTACTTACAGCACAACTAATAACCAACATACTTTCAACATTCAAGAAATGACTATGAAGGTAGGTAATGGCTCAATCGCAAACACTGTAAACCGCGTGTTTGTTGGAGAGGTTACTGTCGCTGGTGGCGTTGTGACCGCGATAACTTGGTATCAACTGCTTGGTAGATTTACTTCAGCTTGGACGAATACTTTACCTGGAATAAACACCACAATTTCAGCAACTCATAAGCTTGGTGTAATGCCTGACATTGCGTATTTAGATGTTGAGTGTATTACAGCGGATATAACTTATAGTGTTGGGGAGCAGGTTGTTTTTTCATCATTCGCTGGTAGCTATGCTCGAAACACTGATGAACCGTGGAAAAACAAAACAACTGTTGGATTCACTACAGGAGGTACAACTGCCTTTGGAGGTATCAATAAATCAGGGACAGTTGTAACGCCGACCGCCGCTAACTGGAAGTACAGGTTTGTTGCTCAACGAGGTTGGTAAATCATAAAGTACGCTGTAATTTAGTGATTTGATCAATTTACAGCGTGCTTATGTCAAAGACACTTACGTTAGGCTTCGCTTTGATGTTCTCCGGCGCAACATGCTTATCCAATGACTTTGCTGATATCGAACACAATATCAAACCGGGTAATATCGTTATCATTGGAGAAACTCACCAACAACCCGAGTCACCACGATTTTTTAAGGGGCTGGTCGAAGCAACAATCGCTAAGTATCAGTGCGTAAGCATCGGCCTTGAGATCGAGCGTGACCAGCAAGCAATCATCGACGACGTAATGGCCGGCAAGGAGCCGGCATCAAAAATCAAAATTCCCTTCCCAATCGATCATGCCGGGATGCGTTGGATGATCGAGCAATTCGCCGAACTCAAACGACAAACACCTTGTTTGAGAGTTGAAGCCATCGACGCCGATCAAGACCGCGATGAAAACATGGCAAACCGGCTTGCCGACTTTCCGGCCGACAAACCAATTCTGGTTTTACTCGGAGGACTGCACACACTGAAAAAAGTTAATTGGACTGTCAGAAGTGGCAAGCCTGCTGTCGCTGAAATTTTGGCCAATCGTGGCTTCAGCGTTAAAACTTATCCGCAACGTTGGCTGCCCGAGAAATGCACGTCGGATCAGGGTAGAATAAGTCTTTTTGTTAGCGCCTCTGACCCAGAAGCATTACCGATTTTGAACCAGACATTGATGTCTTTGATTAACGCAAAGAAGCATCGAGCGGCAACTGATGTGATAGATGGGCTCGTATTGTGGAAATGCAAAGGTGAGAAAGTGTAGGCTCGAAACGGAGCATTTACGCCTGTTGGTGCAACTTTGAAATTTCTGAAAAACAACCTAAGCTACACAGCCGAGCATCTGTTGTCTCTCATTCGAAATGATCAATAACAGCAACTTGACCGTTACCTGTAATCGAAGATTTACTGACAAGTAGGATGCGATTCTTGTCTCACTGCCTCCTACTCGTTTTGCCTGCGACAAATAAATCATTTAATTGATACGAGGTGATGAGCTTTCTGTGACAATTTTCAAAATAACACGCTTCATGCCTTCTGGTTGAAACCCTGAATCGACCATTCGACTTACGATCAAATTACGTAGTATTTCATAGGAAATCGAAAGTCTTTGTTGGGAAACAAATGCCTTCAGAATTTCCCGGCCAGGCAGAATTTTTTTCCAAGATCCATCTCCAAATGCAGCCTCAATTTCGGATTTCCATTCAGTCTGTTTTTCAAAAAGTGCCTTCTGTGTCAACTGTTCTTTTACGACCGTTTCCACTTTGGACAGAGACCGCTCCGCTGCTTCATTTGTATATCGCGCAATCTCTTCAGCAGCAGGATCGAATTTAATATCTATACAGTTTACGATTTTAGAGTTTACATAGTCGCACATTCTTTGCCTGAGCGCTTTGAAAACAACTGTTCTAGCAGCACTTCTAAGAGCTTCTAGTCCAGTTTCTATGTCCATCCGACTAGATGGATCAATAATATTTACTGCTTCAACAACATAGCGGGGTTCTAGCAAGTAATTCTCAATATGATAAACGTCCCACCTAAAACGACGGACGCCACTTGGAGGAGGCGCACTAGCCTCTGAGTCGCCATCAGTTATCGCAAAAAAACGGATAGGAAGATCCCCCTTTGTGTAGGCCCGATTGAGAACATCGTGTAGGGCTTCAACTTTTGTTTTATTGCTACCAGAGAGAAGGTTTACACCGGCCAGTTCATTAGGGAAAAGCCTTGCAACGATACTTTGATCAAAGTCGGTATCCCCACCGCCTTCGAACAGTATCGCAGTCCCATCGGGTCGGTAAGCAGCGAGATCACCAACCAAATCAGCCATTGCAAGATCTAGGTCTTCGCTTGCGCTCAATTGCCGAAGCTGTCCGCGCCCGCCATTTATTCCACAAGGGAACATATGAAAGACACTGAAACCAGGTTTTCCAACAGCTTCTCGTAAAAGCGCATCGGAATGAGTGACCAGCCAAAGCTGATTGTTAAGAGCTTCTCCTAGATGGCGCCGATAGAACTCTGGGAGGTTTCTAATAAGGCGAGGATTGAGGTGTAGTTCAGGCTCATCAAGCAAAATTATTGAATTTTTCGGAGCTGAGCTTCTAATTCGAAGATACCCGTACAAAATTTCTTTTTCACCTGCCGACAATTCGTCGAGATCATGAATATTCCCATTGGCGGTTCGTACAGGAAATTCAAGACGCCCGTCGGACGTGGGTTGTGGTCCAAGAAACTCTTTTCCAGGGAAGAAAGTGACAAAGAGTTCTTTAAGCGTCGAGGGTGTCCTGAATTTTGTGTAAACGGGATTTAATTATCGATTGGGCATCCTGTCTTCAAACTGAATGCTAAACCGATTCAAAGCCGCTTTCCAGTCATGCAACGGCATGGTCCATTTTTGACTGATATTCATCAGGGCCAAATAGAACAATTTCGACAAGGCTTCATCACTGGGAAATGAGCCGCGATTCTTGGTGATTTTCCGCAAACTCATGTTCACCGACTCGATCGCATTCGTAGTGTAAATGATGCGGCGTATCTCGGGCGGATAGTCGAAGAAGGGAATGATTCTATCCCAATTACGTCGCCAAATTTGAGCAATGGGCGGGTAGGCCTCGTTCCACTGCGTCTCGAACTCAGCCAGCCTTTGCTCTGCTTCAACGACGCTGGCGGATTGGTATATTCGTTTGAGATCGCCGGCGATCTGTTTACGCATTTTCCAACTGACATAGTTCAGGCTGTTGCGGACTAGGTGGACGATACACAGTTGGACGGCGGCGTGTGGATAGACGGTTTCAATCGCTTCCGGGAAGCCTTTCAAACCGTCGACACAGGCAATGAAGATGTCTTGCACGCCGCGATTCTTGAGGTCTGTCACGACCTGTAACCAAAACTTGGCGCCTTCGGTTTGGGCGATCCACAAGCCCAGCACTTCCTTCTCTCCTTGCAGGTTAATCCCTATGGCCAGATAAACGGCCTTGACACGAACGGCACCGGTATCGCGCACTTTGACGTGGATACAATCGAGATAAACGATGGGGTAAACCGGATCAAGCGGCCGCAATTGCCAGGCTTTGACTTCCTCAATCACGGCGTCCGTCACCGAGGAGATCAAGGTGGGTGAAACTTCAGTGCCATACAGTTCTTCCAGATGGCTCTGGATTTCCCTGACGGTCAGACCTCGGGCATAGAGTGAAATGATCTTGTCATCAAAGCCCGTCCAGCGGGATTGGTGTTTGCCAATGATTTGCGGCTCGAACTGACCATGACGATCACGGGGAATCTCAATCGGCAATGCGCCAAAATCGCCTTTGAGGGTTTTACGGCTCTTGCCATTGCGGGTGTTGCCGGTGGCGTTGCAGACTGACTCATGCTTGGCATGGCCTAAATGTTCAGTCATTTCGGCTTCTAAGGCTCGCTCGACCAAGGCCTTGGTGAGTTGTTTTAGCAGGCCATTTTCGCCCAGCAGGTCTTCAGGTTTTTGATAGCCCGACAATAAGGTATCAATTAGGTCGGTTGGGATGGCTTTTGGTAAGGTCATAGTTACTCCTCAAAGTAAGGGCAGTTTCCTGCCTAATGGCCGTTTACACAAAAATTCTTACACCCTCTAAGCGTCTCAGTAAGGCCTTTAGCCTTTTCTTGTTCATTACCACTTTTTTCTGCAAGAAGTTCACGTACGAAGCCTGAAGCCATCTCACTCTTTACGTTGGCATATTTATTTGAATAGTTGTAAAGGGCGTGCTGACTGTACGATTGGGTCTTGTTTTCTAGGCTCAAGTTTATCCCCTGAACCATTTCTCGACCGTAATGGCGCTGAGCGCCATGGTAATCAATAACTCCAAGGTCATTGGGCCTGAAATTTGTAAAAATTGTCGACAATAAAATAGAGTCAGATAGCTGCAATCGACCGCCAGGTTGCATTTCGACATGGCCAACAATTACTTCCTGCTGAAGTTCGGCCTTTAGTATAGGCAAGCTCGCATTGATTTTTTGTTGAACCTCGGGGGCCCGTTCGCGGAATTGCGCATTAAACATTGCCATGTGGTAACCACCCCACTGGAATGCCTCAGGCAACAGCATTCGCCAAATACTATCTTCAAGAAGCATTGCCGCATTTGCGTTAATAAACACCTTTTCATCTTCCCGAAGCTTGAAACAGCAATCAATTGATACGGTTTTCAATGGATCATTGAAGAAACCTCTAAGTTCTTCAGCCCGGCTGTTTGGATTAACCTGGAACTCGCCAAACCAGTTTTGCCATTCGTTTTGATGGTAGCCGCCATAAACTGATTTAAGCAGACGGATTGCATCGAATACGCAAGACTTACCCGAACCGTTTTGACCTGCGATAATAATAGTGTCGCCGGCGTTTCTGATTTCAGCATTCTCGATACCACGAAAGTTTGAAATAGAGAGAGTATCAATTTTCACAATTATCCTTTATTAGAAAATGTTGCAGTTTTATCAGAAAAAAATCTAATTGTGGCTGGCTCTTAATACAAAGACAACTCAATTCGTTGACATATTGATATCGTCCATAATCGAATGTTTTAAATTAGGGCCGAAAGATGTGCTGAACAGCGTGAAACTCATCGTTCGCGATTGGTGCGGTTAGTAACTCACCATAGCCAACGCCTGCTTTTGGATGGGCATTTGCCATTTACACTTTTGTTCCGTCTGACTGCTCTTGGCCGTTAGCCGCCTTATTATAAGCCTTTAACCAATAAACGAGCCATATAAATAGCTATTTTCAAGGACGAAAATAGCATGGCTATCAAATCAACTTACACATCATCAAGACGTGCATCCACATCTAGGTTCTCAGCTAAGGTGGACGCATGATTTACGAATACAAATGTCACGCGTGCGGCCACGTTCAGGAAGAGCTGCACAAGCACACTGAGCTCAACACGTTTCAATTCAAATGCGATGCCTGCGGTTTTGGAGCTGGCGAGCGTTTAATCTCGGCACCAAGGCTTGTTAGCGTTGGTAGCGTCGATAGCAACGTTTTCTTAGGTGGGAACCTCACTAAGTTTGACACGTTGAACGGCAAGCCAAAGCGTCAGCAAAAGATTTATTCAAAGCTGCCGAAAGCCGCATAACACATAAGGACATACTCAAATGATCAAAGAATGGATACAAAGCCGGTTCGGCGAGAAAACCACTTGGTTTGCTTTGCTTGCGGTTATTACGTCATTTTCAGCTCTCGATCTAACGGACGAGCAAAAGCTAGCAATCGCAACTTTTGGTTCGATCTTGGTTGTCGCGCCAGAAAGGAGAGCCAAATGAAAGTAGGAACTTTTATAAAGCAATCAGCGATTACTACCCTCGCAACCATGTTGGCTGATGGCGGAACATTTACGCGGATTAAAAATGTCGTTGCTGCCGTTGATGATACCGACAAAACCGGGCCAGAAAAGAAAGCAATTGTGCTGGACGCGTTGAGCGATTTGGCCGGTAAGCTCGCGGCTTGGTTGCTGAACACGCTCATTGAATTAGCGGTTGCATGGTTAAGAACTCAAGCGGGGACCAAATGACAGGAGCTAACATGGATAGACGGCAAGAGCATTGGGGCTTTAACAAAAAAATCGACGTTGCAGTGGTTTTAGGCATGATGCTGCAATGTGGTGTTGGCGTTTGGTGGGTGTCCGCTTTGAATAGTCGAGTAAGTGAGCTTGAACACAGTGCGGATAAGTCGCAGCTTGTGGTTGCTCAGGGAGGCAGCGAAACAACGCAGCTAAAGGAGCGGGTGCTGAAGCTGGAGATTAATTTAGCTAACATCAATACAAAGTTAGATGAAATCAAAGACTTAATCGCCAAGAAACGATAAGTTATACCCTTAATAGAAGATTGATAGTCGTTCTAGAAAGGGTATAAGCCAAAATTTTCCAGCTTTTTTAAGGGTGTATAAATTTCCCGAAAAGTATTCTATGTTATTGATGTTAAAAGGTTTAGTCTAACAATTTAGTTCAAGCATAGAAGAATCCAACCGACTTTGCCATAATTCCCCAATTAGCCATTTTGGGGCGTGTTATTAACAAGCGAATTTTACTGGGGGTTTGCGGTGGTATCGCAGCTTATAAAGCGGCGGAATTGCTGCGCTTGTTGCGCAAGCAAGGCTGCGAGGTCCGGGTGGTGATGACCGCCGCCGCTACCCGGTTCCTGGCGCCGCTGACTTTCCAGGCCCTGAGCGGACACGGCGTCCACAGCGAATTGCTCGATCCGGACCAGGAGCAGGCGATGAGCCATATCCATCTGGCGCGCTGGGCCGACCTGCTACTCATCGCGCCGGCGACCGCCGACATGCTGGCGAAAATGGCGCACGGATTGGCCGACGATTTGTTGTCGACGGTGTATTTGGCCGCCGAATGCCCGGTTTACGTCGCGCCGGCCATGAATCAGGCGATGTGGGCCAAACCGGTAACCCAGGCCAATATCGCCCGTTTGCAGCAACACGGTGTGGTGACCATCGGGCCGGCCGCCGGCGAGCAGGCTTGTGGCGAGCAGGGGTTTGGGCGCATGGTCGAACCGGCCGAAATTGTCGAAAGCGTATTGGCCGATTCCGCAGGCAACTATCTTGCCGGCTTGAAACTGGTGGTCAGCGCCGGCCCGACCCGCGAGCCGCTGGATCCGGTGCGATTTATCAGTAACCGCAGTTCCGGCAAGATGGGTTACGCGCTGGCCCGTGCCGCGGTCGCCGCCGGCGCCGATGTGACTTTAGTCAGCGGCCCGGTACAGTTGCCGGCGCCGACCGGTGCCGAATTGGTCGAGGTCGAAACCGCATTGCAGATGCACGAGGCTGTACTGAAAGCTTGCCGCAATGCCGACGTTTATATCGGTGCCGCGGCGGTTGCAGACTACCGGGCCAAGCAGATCGCCGCGCATAAGCTGAAAAAAGCCGAAACCGGCGCCGATGTGATTCAGTTGGAAAAGAATCCGGACATCGTCGCCGATGTTGCCGCGCTGCAACCCAAGCCCTGGGTAGTGGGTTTTGCCGCCGAAACCGAAGATCTGGAAAACTACGCGCTGGGCAAGCTGCGCAGTAAAAATCTGGACATGATTGCCGCTAACTGGGTGGGCCGGGCCGAAGGCGGCTTCGATTCCGAGCGCAACGCCTTGCAGGTGTTTTGGCGGGACGGCCGCAAGGCGCTGGAGATGGCCGACAAAACCAGTCTGGCCGTGCAGTTGTTGCAATTGATTGCCGAGAGAATGCATGAGAAAAATCCAACTAAAAATCCTTGATCCGCGTTTGGGCGAACAGATCGCATTGCCGGCTTACGCCACGCCGGGTTCGGCCGGATTGGATTTGCGCGCCTGTCTGGAGCAGGCGATAACGCTGCAACCCGGCGAGACCGCGCTGATTCCGACCGGTCTGGCGATCCATATCGACGATCCGCATTTGGCTGCGGTGTTGTTGCCGCGCTCCGGCTTGGGTCATAAACACGGCATCGTGTTGGGTAATCTGGTCGGCTTGATCGATTCGGATTACCAGGGGCAAGTGTTCGTGTCCTGCTGGAATCGCGGGGCCGAGCCGTTTACCGTCGAAGTGGGCGAACGTATCGCCCAAATGGTGTTCGTGCCGGTCGCGCAAGTGGATTTCGAATGCGTGACCGAATTCGATGCCAGCCATCGCGGCAGCGGCGGCTTCGGCCACAGCGGCCGGCATTAATCGAGGCAGTCCATGGGGCGTATTTTCAGCATCATCGCCGGCGTTGCCGTTTTTATGGTCTTATTGGCCGGCGGTGGCGCGTATTGGTTTTCGGCGGCTAAAGTCGCCGACACCCAGCAAGCCAGCGTTACGGCCGTGGCGAACGGCATGGCCGTCAGTTTGGCTAGCCAAATCGACACGCTACAGCACGTGGTAGACGGTTTGGCGCAAGCGCCTGACGTGGTCGCCGCATTGAGTTCGGAGAATCAGGATGCCGCGGTGCGCAACGCCGTGGCGGCAAGGTTGCAACAGGTGATTCCGAATGCGCTGAAAGTGCGTTTGTTGCCGGCCAACGTCAGCGAGCCCGATTTGGCCCAGGCGCCGAATATGGGGTTCGCTGATTTGGAAATGGTTAGGGCGACGCTTGCCGCCAATCAAAAGCCGTCGGTGCAAGGCGAGGGCGAACACCGCCACTTGGCGATCACCAGCCTGGTCAGCAAAAATCAGCAGCCGATCGGCGTCATTTTGGTCAGTTTGAAGCCTGATGCGTTGCAACTGTTAATAGGTAAGACCAATTTCAACGGCGGTTTCGTCGAGGTCCGGCAAGAGACCGCCGTGTTGGCCAGTGCCGGCAATCCGGCGGCCAAACTCGATGATCCGCAATCCATGCCGCTGATCAATAGCCGCTGGCAACTGGATTTGTGGATAGGCGAGGCTACCGAACTGGCCGATGTCGTGCTGTTTTTATGCATCATTCTGATTCCGGCGCTGTTGGTAAGCCTGGCGTTTTTTATCGGTTACCGAAAATTGGCCGATTACTTGCGGCACGACCAGAGCAGTATCCTGAAAGCGGCCAAGGATATGATGACCGGCAAAAGCGCCGGACATTATCCGGTGCAATTGGACGAAATGCGCCCCATCGTCTCGACGCTGGCCCAATTCAAACGCATCCTGGAACACGAGAAGCAGCCCGAGAAAGCGGTCGAAGTCGACGAAGATTTCGATTTTTTCGAAGAGTCGTTCGATATGGATTTCGTCGAACCTTCCCAGGCTCCAGCGGCGCCGGCCCAGTACGCCAGCGTTCCGGTGGCGTTGGCTTCGGCGCCGGTCAATTTGCCGGCGGCGGAGCCGGCGCCGGCCGCAGCTCCGGCCAAACCCGCGGCCAAGACCATCGATATTTTTAAAGCCTACGATATTCGCGGCGTGGTCGGGCGCGACCTGACGCCGGAAACGGTGCGGGCGATCGGCGTGGTGTTCGCAAACGAAGCGCGGCAACAGCAGGTCAAGATCGTAGTGTTGGGGCGCGACGGCCGGCTGTCCAGCCCAGAATTGGCCGATGCGTTGGCCCAGGGCCTGACTGCCGGCGGTTGCGACGTATTGGATATCGGGCTGGTGCCCACGCCGCTGCTGTATTTTGTAGCCCACCACAGCGAAGGGCGGAGCGGCTTAATGGTTACCGGTAGCCATAACCCGAAAGAGTACAACGGCCTCAAGCTGGTGTTGAACGGCGAGACGCTGGCCGGCGAAAAATTGCAGCAGTTGAAAAAGCGTCTGGAAGCCGGCGATTACAGCCAGACCGAACCGGGCTCGATTCAGCGCAACAGCCTGTTCAGCAACGAATATATCGGCATGATCACCGAAGATTTGCATTTGGTGCGGCCGATGAAAGTCGTGGTCGATTGCGGCAATGGCGCGGCGGGGCGTTTGGCGCCGATGTTGTTGAAAACCCTGGGCTGCGAAGTGGTCGAGCTGTTTTGCGAGATCGACGGTAACTTTCCCAACCACCACCCCGATCCGAGCCAACCGGAAAACCTGGCCGATTTGGTTTCGGCCGTCAAGCATTACGCCGCCGATATCGGCTTGGCTTTCGACGGCGACGGCGACCGTCTGGGCGTCGTGGACTCGACCGGCAAAATCATCTGGCCGGACCGGCAAATGATGTTATTCGCCCGCGACGTGCTGACCCATAAACCCGGCTCGGAGATTATTTACGACGTTAAGTGTTCGCGGCATTTGCACGACCAGATCGTCAAGCGCGGCGGCCGGCCGTTAATGTGGAAAAGCGGGCATTCGCTGATGAAGGCCAAGGTGAAAGAAACCTCGGCAGCGCTGGCCGGCGAAATGAGCGGGCATATCTTTTTCAACGACCGCTGGTTCGGCTTCGACGATGCGCTGTATGCCGGCGCCCGGTTGATCGAAATTCTGTCCAACGATATGCGCGGCAGCGGCGACGTGTTTGCCGACCTGCCGGACAGTATCAATACGCCGGAACTGCACGTTGCGCTTGCGGAAGGGGAGGGTCCCGGTTTCATGGAGCGCTTGTCCGCGCTGGCCGAGTTTAAAGACGGCAAGATCAATAATATCGACGGCATGCGCGTCGAATTTGCCGACGGCTGGGGTTTGGTACGGGCTTCCAATACTACGCCGGTGCTGACCGTCCGTTTCGAAGCGGATAGCCAGGACGCCATGCAGCGGATCCAGGCCCGCTTCAGGCAATTGCTGCTGCAAGTCAACCCCGAACTTCATTTGCCATTTTAATTTAGCGAGACAATGAAAGAAAAAACCGCACACCAGATTGCCCACGTTCTCATCGAAGCCTTGCCGTATATTCAGAAATTCAAGGGCAGGACGGTCGTGATCAAGTTCGGCGGCAACGCCATGGTCGACGATGCGTTGAAGCACAGCTTCGCCCGCGATATCGTGTTGATGAAATTGGTAGGGATCAATCCTATCGTAGTGCACGGCGGCGGCCCGCAGATCGGTAACTTGTTGGGACGATTGGGCAAGACCTCCGAGTTCGTCGATGGTATGCGCGTCACTGACAGCGAAACCATGGATGTGGTCGAAATGGTATTGGGCGGTTTGGTCAATAAGGAGATCGTCAATTTGATCAACGTTCACGGCGGCAAGGCGGTGGGGTTGACCGGTAAAGACGGCAATTTCATCCACGCCCGCAAAATCAACATCACTAAAGCGGGGGCGTCGCTGGACGACGCGCCGGAAATCATCGATTTAGGCCACGTCGGCGAGGTCAGCAGCATCGATCCCGCTGTCGTGGAAATGCTGGGCAACAGCGATTTCATTCCGGTGATTGCGCCTATCGGCGTCGGCAAGGACGGTCATTCTTATAACATCAACGCCGATTTGGTGGCGGGCAAGGTCGCCGAGGTGTTGAAAGCCGAAAAGCTGATGCTGCTGACCAATACGCCGGGCATTTTGGATAAGGAAGGCAATCTGTTGACCGGATTGACCTTGACCGATATCGATAATTTAATCGCCGACGGTACGATATCGGGCGGCATGATTCCGAAGACGCGCTGCGCGACCGATGCCTTGAAAGGCGGAGTTACCAGCGTCCATATCATCGACGGCCGGGTCGACCATGCCGTGCTGCTGGAACTGTTTACCGACCAAGGCGTCGGTACCTTACTGCTGCGCCGCTAACTGGGATTGGATATACGGGGCGAATGCTTCGCGAATGGCTTGGGCCTTGGCGCTGGCGCATAGTTCGGCGCCGAGGCTGGATTGGCGGCAGCGAATGTCGAGAAAGATCTGGCGGACATTATTGTTTTCCAGCAGCGACGCCGACAGGCTCAAGTCGGTGTCGGTCTGCGGTGCGGCGCGCATGATCAGCTTTTCGCTTGCCACGTCTTGGTCGGTAGTGGAGTTACTGGCTACGAATTCGCCGGCGATTTTCCAGGCTTTTTCGCATTGAGCGGCATCCTCGCAGACGAACAGGCCTAATTCGTTACTGGCGTTGCTGGCGGCTAACGAGGATTTGTCGGTTTTTCCGGTTCGTTGGGTTTGCGTCAAAAACTGAAAGCGGGCGATATCGGCTTTGAATTCTTTTTCGCTGTTCTGCCGTTCCAATTGGTGGCGTTGCAGGTCTTGTTTGGCGAACTCGATTTGCTGTTTGCTGGCGGCGATATCGTTGAGTAATTTATCGGGCAATTTGCTGCCGCTTCGCTCCAGGTTGGCCGCTTGCTGCTGCTGTTGCCGAAGCTGGGATTCCAGCAAGTCGATATTGCCCTCGATAACCTTGCGTGCGGCGTCGAGCGCCGCGGTTTTGTTGGCGATCGCTTTCTGCAAATCTTCGATGTTGCGGAACGTACTCAACAAGACTTTATCGTTGGCCGCTTGCTTGGCGATGATCTTTTCCTGTTCCTTGCGCAGTTCGTCCAGCCGCTTCTGCTGGGCGATTTGTTCGGCAGTTTTGGCTTTTTCCACGACGTTGGTGACTCTGGCCTTTTCGTTCAAGGTCTCCCGTTTGTGCTGGACCTGATCGGGCGGCACTTGGTCGGAAAAATAGACGTTACCGTTGTCGTCGACCCAACGGTACATTTTTTTGGCAAAAGCCGGACCCGCGGCCAGCATCGGCAAGGCCAGAACCAGCGCGAGCAGCCTGCGTTTGGCGGTGTTGTTCGGTGTGCCCATGTCGCGGCTGTCCGGCTAGCCCAAAATCGTGGCTAACTGATGCAGCGGTGGCAACACCATCATTTTCGCCAGTTGCAACAAAACCAGTGCAGCCAGCGGCGACAAGTCGATCCCGCCCAGGTCGGGCAATACTCTGCGGCAGACGTTCAACAGCGGTTCGGTCAAGCTATACAGGATAGAAGAGGCGCTGCCGTAATTGCCGGGAGCGAACCAGCTCAGGATCGCGGCGGCGAAAATCGCATAGACGAAGATGTCCAGCAGCATTTTTATCAGATCGGTAAACGACAGTAGCAGCAGCGCGACCACGCTGATCGATAGGCCTTTGAGCGCCAGAATCGAAAAATTGGCGACCATTTGCAGCGCCAACGCCAGAACCAGCGAGGAGCTGTCGATGCGGCCGATTGCCGGGATAAAGCGGCGCATGATCCGTAGCGGCGGATGGGTGATTTTGACTAGAAACTGCGAAATCGGATTGTAAAAATCGGCTTGAGTCCATTGCAGCAGAAAGCGCAAGGCAACCGCTAGGATATACAGCGAGAACAGCGTGTCGATCAAAAATACCAAGGGATCGGTCATATAGTTACTGCCCATCAGTCGGCTCCGAGTTGTTTAGACATTTCAATCGAGCGATCCCTGGCGGCATGCAGCGCCTTAGCTACCAAATCTACGAAGCCGTGTTGCAGGAAAGTTTCGACGGCTTGTTGCGTCGTGCCGCCCGGCGATGTCACCCGCGCCCTGAGTTGTGCCGGAGACTCGGCGGATTCCAGGGCGATCTTCGCTGCGCCCAGCGCCGTTTGTTGAATCAATAACCGTGCCGAATGTTCGTCCAGACCCAACTCCAGGGCGGCGCGCTCCATTGCTTCCATTAGTAGGAAAAAATAAGCCGGGCCGCTGCCGGATACTGCCGTAACTGCGTCGAGTTGGGCTTCGTCGCCGAACCATAATGTCAGGCCGACGGCGCGCAGAATGTTCTCCGCCAGGTCTTTCTGTTCGTCGTTGACTTGCGGATTGGCGTGCAATGCCGTAGCACCGGTTTGCACCAGGGCCGGAGTGTTGGGCATGCAGCGGACGATAGCGGTGTTTGCGCCCAGCCATAGCGCCAGACTCTGTTGGCTGATGCCGGCGGCGATCGACACCACGAGCACGTTTTTCTGTTTCAGTTGCGGTGCGATTTGCAGGCAGACGTCACGCAAGGTTTGCGGTTTGACAGCCAGCACCACTACGTCGGCTTCGTTGACGATGTTTGCGTTATCGGCGGCAATGTTGACGTGCAGTTGATCGGCGTGGGCTTGCAAGGTTTCGGGAACGGCGTCGGATACCCAAATTTGCTGGGGCGAGTGGCCGCTGGCTATCAGGCCGCGCATCAAGCTGGTTGCCATGTTGCCGCCGCCGATAAAGCCGATTGTTTTTGTGTTCATAGCGTACTGAAAAATAAATTGAATCGTGATGGAAACCGCTGTTGGCAGCGCATTCTACATGACAATGGTGGCGGCGCATCAAATCTCAAGCCGCGGCCGATTCCCGCAATCCGATATGCCTCGGGCGTAATCCCAATACCAGCAGCGAGCTACCGTAAACGATTATCGCCAAGCCGATGGTCGCCGCCAAATTCAAGCCGCGTTGAGCGGCATTCCAATTCAGCCATAAGCCGGCATCGACAAAATAGTACAAAAATGCCGACATGGCTGCGTTTGCCGCCACAATCCGTCCAATATAACCATACCAATCGGCGCAAGGCCGGTAAATGCGTGTTACGACCAGGTTGCGTAACAACAGGATGGCGTTGAGGTAGGCGGACAAGGTGGTCGCCAATGCCACTCCGGCGTGAGCCAAAGGCCAGACCAGGATCAAATTGAAGGCTACGTTGGCAATCATCGAATATCCGCCGAATCTTGCCGGGGTCTGGGTGTCGTGGCGAGAAGTAAAGCCGGGAGCGAGCACTTTAATCAGCATAAAAGCCAATAATCCGAGCGAATACGCCATCAGACTGCGGCCGGCCATCTTGACGTCGCCGCTGCCGAATTCGTTATATTGGAACAGTGTGGACAGTAACGGTTCGGCCAGTAAGGCCAGGCCCAAAGTGGCCGGCAGGCCGATTAGCAGCGTCAGTTTCAAGCCCCAATCCAGCGCCTTGGAAAATCCGAGTTGATCCGACGTGGCATGGTGTGCCGACAGATGCGGCAAAATTACGGTGGCTACGGCAATGCCGAGAATCCCCAGCGGAAATTCGACCAGCCGGTCCGAGTAGTAAAGCCAGGAAACGCTGCCCGGGGCCAGAAACGAGGCGACCAATGTGCCGAACAGCAGGTTGACCTGCACTACCGAGACGCCGAAAATCGCCGAAGGCATTCGTGCCAGCATGCGTTTGACGTCCGGGTCGCGGTAGGCCCAGCGTGGCCGCGGTAGCAGGTTCAGGCGTAATAGCGGCGGAATTTGACACGCCAACTGTATCGCCCCGGCCGCAAATACGCCCCAGGCCAGCGCTACAATCGGTTCGTCCATCAGCGGTGCCAGCCAGACCGCAGCCGCGATCATTGCGATGTTGAGTACCACCGGAGTCAAAGCCGGAACCGCAAATCGGCCCTGGGCGTTCAATATCGCGCCGGCAAAAGCGACCAGCGTGACGAAAAACAGGTAAGGGAAGGTGATGCGCAGCATTTGCACTGCCAGAGTGTATTGGTTGCCTTCCCACAAAAATCCCGGTGCAAACAATAGGATTAATAAGGGGGCCGCGACGACTCCGGCCAGTGCGACCAAAACCAATAATACCGCCAAGGTGCCGGAACTGCGGCCGATGAACAGGCGTAAAGCTTCCCGGCTGCCTTTTTGGTTATAATCGGCCAACAAAGGGACGAAGGCTTGGGCGAAAGCGCCTTCGGCAAATAAGCGGCGCAAAAAGTTGGGAATGCGGAATGCGACGAAGAAGGCGTCGGTTGCGGCATTGACGCCGAAAATATTGGCGAACAGCATGTCTCTGGCAAAGCCCATCAAGCGCGAAATCAGTGTCATACCGCCAACGATGGCCGTCGATTTGAAAAGCTGTTTACTCACTAATGTTCCCGACTATTTAGGCAGCGCTAAAAATTTGACAATCATAGCATTCAAAAAGATAATACGCGGTTCCAAATTCACTGAAACAAATTGATAGACTATGGCTAATTCACCACAAGCTAGAAAAAGAGCGCGTCAGGCAGAGAAAAGCCGTATTCGCAATGCCGGACAGCGCAGCAACTTACGCACTTTCATCAAAAAAGTGATCGCCGCTGTTAGAGCAGGCGATAAAGAGCAAGCGCAAGCCGCGTTCAAAGTGGCAGTCCCCGTTATCGATTCAGCCGTTAATAAAGGTTTGATCCACAAAAACAAAGCAGCACGCAGCAAAAGCAGACTGAATAACAGATTGCGCGCGATGGCTTAATTTCGGTCCACTGCCGATCGATTGCGAAAGGCCCGGATGGTTTCCATCCGGGCCTTTTTTGTGCCTGGTGCTTTTTGAGTTGGCGCACGCGGTTTTAGTCGCCGTGTTGGTTCGGTGCCGGTGTTTTCGGGCGCTCGTTCTCCAGCCTCCGCTAGGAGACAGTTTCTGCCGCGATGGTGCGGTCAAGATCGGTTCGGTCTTGCCGCAGTTGCAAACACAACGGCAGTTTGCAACTGTCGCGGCAGACTTTTTGCCGGCGGCGATTGCGCCCGGTAAACAAGCTGCTAATCTGTTACTGCTTAAGAATATCAGTAAAAGGTAATCGCCATGAATAACCAAGATCAAGCCAAGCTTCGCTGGGGAATACTCGGGGCGGCGCGTATCAACGAGCGCCTGCTGCCGGCTATTGTCGAAGCTAAAAATTCCGAATTGGTCGGAATCGCCAGCCGGCGGCCGGGAGCTGCGGCGCAAACCCTGGCGCAATATGCACCCTGCCATTCCAACGTCCAGAGTTACGATAACCTGGACAGCCTGCTCAACGACGAAGACGTGCAAGCCATTTATTTGCCGATGGCCAACCACGAGCATGCAGAATGGACTCTGCGCGCTATCGAGCACCGCAAACACGTACTATGCGAAAAACCGATGGCATTGACCATAGCCGACATTGATGCCATCGAAACCGCTGCCCGCCGCTACCGGGTCACCGTAATGGAAGGTTTTATGTACCGTTTCCATCCTCAGCACGCCCGAGTGTTGGAATTGATTCGTTCCGGCTTGATCGGCGAGGTGCGCTCGGTGCGCGCCAGTTATTCGTTCATGATGCGGCCGGCGCGGATGTATCGTCTGGCGGAGGACGTATCGCGCGGCGGCGGTGCGATGTGGGATATTGGCTGTTATGCGATCCATTCGTTGAGGATGTTTTTTCAGCAGGCGCCGCGCACGGCCACCGCGTTATCCAAGTACGTCGAGAGTGGGGCCGACATCACTACCAGCGGGATACTGGATTTCGGCGACGGCAAATTCGGCCATTTCGATTTCAGTTTCGAGCGGGCGCGGCGTTGCGAATATGAAATTATCGGCACCCAAGGCGGTATCAAGTGCCACGTGGTCTGGCAGTTGCCGGGCGATATTCCGATTATTTCCTGGTGGACCGAGGACGGCCGCTTCGCCGAAGAGCGGTTGCCGGCGGCCAATCATTTTCGCTTGGAAATCGAGCATTTCAGCGATTGCGTGCTCAACGGCAAGCCGCCGCAATTGTCGTTCGACGATGCCCGCGATAACTGCAGGACTATCGTCGCCGCGTTGCAATCGGCGGCAGAAGGGCGGGTCGTTGAAATTTAAGGGCAACAAGGCAAGGACGTCTGAGCGAGTGCTGTCAAGCGCTGCAAAAAGGCCATGTCTTTGAGCCTCGTTCCCGTTTAATTCATATGAGCTTGTGGCATCAGGAGCTTGTCGATGAAAGATAAAATATTATCCAAAATTGTTAGGCGAGATGCCTTGCGCATCGTCGCGATGCTGGCGATATTGAGCGTTCTTCAAGTGGGTTCTGCATGCGCCGCTGACGCGGTACAAGCCCGGAAAGGTTTGCAGCAAATGGGTGTTGAATATACGGAACAGCAATTCGCGGCCTCCGCTGGAGCGGGCGATATGGCGGCGGTGCGATTATTTCTGGATGCGGGAATGGATATCAACGCTGGCGGTAGCGCCGCTTTGGGGTTGGCGGCCGGTAGAGGGCGGGTGGAAATGGTGGAACTGCTGTTGGCTAACGGCGCCAAGCCGACAGCAAATGCGCTACAGTTTGCTAGAACCCGAGGCCATCGGGATATTGCGAATATGCTGCTTCGAGCGGGAGCGAAGGAATAGCGGTCATGTACGCTCAGATTGAGCGATTGATGGGCATGCCAAGATTTTTCGACGAGAACGGAAAGGTGCGACTCCCCCGAAATAGCTTGAGGGAGTCACGAGGAGACTTAACGGGCTGGTTTTTTTCGGCCGTTGATTCCCAAAATACCTAAGGCTGAGCCGAACAACCAAATCGCCGCTGGCACGGGCACTGCGGCAATATTGCTGGCGAACAACTGGTTATGGAATTCGATATTGCCGTTAAACGACTGAGCAACCAATTGGCCGTTCAATTGTCCGTAACCGCCGAATACGTCGGCCCAGGGCGCTAGAATCGAGCCCTGAGGGTTCTTGCTGCCCGCTAACGTTAGCGACGTTGCGTCATAGAAATTGTAGATGACGTGTGTGGCGTCTATGCCGTTAAGATTGACTTGGCCGTTTTGAAATATCTGGCCGGTGCCGCTGACATTGATCAACACGGTGGAGTTGCTGGGAGCGCTGATGTTGATCGTATTGCTGGCGGTCAGTTCTGCGCCGTCTATGTCGAACACGTTGAGTTCGTTATTGTTGCCGGTCAGAGTCAGCGTACCGTAATTGATGCCGACACTGCCGTTGGCGGTCAAAGCGTTCCAGGCGTTCGAGATGTTTTGATATTGGGTTTGCGCACCGGAAAAATCCACCAATGTTTGCGCGAAGACGCCGCCATTGGCGGTAAAGCCGTTTAGCAGGGTGCCGCCTGCATAGATGCTACCGTTCTGACCGTTGCCTACGCCGCCGTTGTTGGCGGTTAGCGTGCCGTTTACGACCAAACGGGCTGCGTTGCCACTGATTTGCGAGGCCACGGAATAGTTGGCCAATGTAATATTGCCGCCGGCAGCCAAGTTGCCTTCGGTATCGGAATTTGAGCTGATGAAGTTGCCGAATACGAAAACATTGTAGTCGCTGGCCGGCCCTACCAAGGCTGCATGGGCTGGAGAGATGGCGGCAGCAAATAATAAACTGGTAGTTGCTAAAGTGTGTGACAAACGCATTTTCCTTTAACCTTGAATAAGTATGATGGCGGGATGCCTTAAATTGATAATGTGTCGACAATATCCGTTCCCATGCGGAAATGTCGTAAGCAAAACCGACGGTTCAAATAAGAACGTGGCAAGAAATACTTGGCCACGCCGTTGATCGACCGGGAAGTTGGCATTTGCCGATTCGAGACCTACATTAGAAGACGAGCCGTTAGCAGTCGGATTCTCGGATTGCGGCGATACACCATGCGCTTCCGGTGTCTATTTTATATGACTTGAATTTCGGGCGATATGGCCGTTGGTGCAGGTGGCTTGCCGGGGTAGCAAACTGCTAACCCGGCAGCGTATTCGAAGCCGATTTTATTGGCTAAATGTCAATCCGTCGTTTGCGACATCGATTTTGATCGAGTCCCCAGGGATGAAGCGTCCTGACAAAATCTCATTAGCCAGCGGGTTTTCCAATTGGCGTTGTATCGCCCGTTTTAACGGCCGCGCGCCGTATATCGGGTCGAATCCGGCTTCGCCCAGTAAATCCAAGGCCTGTTCGCTGACGGCCAGGCCAATGTCTTTTTCCTGCAGACGACGGCGCAACAATTCGATTTGGATTTTGCAGATCGCCCGAATCTGGTTTTGACCCAGCGGATGGAATACCACGGCCTCGTCGACCCGGTTGATGAATTCCGGGCGGAAATGCTGGCCGACGATTTCCATCACCGCATCCTTCATCTCGGCATAGTTGTCTTCGCCAGCCAATTCCTGGATCACACTGGAGCCCAGGTTCGACGTCATCACCACCACGGTGTTTTTAAAATCCACAGTGCGGCCTTGGCCGTCGGTCAAGCGGCCGTCGTCCAAAACTTGCAGCAGTACGTTGAACACATCGTTGTGCGCCTTTTCGATTTCGTCCAGCAAAATCACCGAATAAGGCTTGCGGCGCACCGCTTCGGTCAGATAGCCGCCTTCTTCGTAACCGACATAGCCGGGAGGTGCGCCGATCAAACGCGCGACCGAATGTTTCTCCATGAATTCCGACATATCGATGCGGACCATGGCTTCTTCGGTGTCGAACATGAATTCGGCCAGAGCCTTGCATAACTCGGTTTTACCGACGCCGGTCGGACCTAAAAACAGGAACGAGCCGTTCGGCCGGTTTGGGTCCGACAATCCGGCCCGCGAGCGGCGGATGGCGTTGCTGACCGCTTTCAAGGCTTCGGTTTGGCCGATTACCCGTTTGCCCAGCTCTTCTTCCATGCGCAGTAATTTCTCGCGTTCGCCTTCCATCATTTTCGACACCGGGATGCCGGTCCATTTGGAAACGACTTCGGCGATTTCTTCATCCGTGACTTTGCTGCGCAATAATTTGGCTTCCTGCATCTCGGCTTGCGATGCTAAGTCCAGCTCCTTCTCCAGCTTCGGAATTTCGCCGTATTGCAGCTCGGACATCCGGGTGTAATCCTGGCTGCGGCGAGCGGCATCGAGTTCCAAACGCGCATGTTCCAGGCGCTCCTTGATCGTTGCGGTACCTTGCAATGCGGCTTTCTCGGCTTTCCAGATTTCATCCAGATCCGAATATTCTTTTTCCAGTTCGGCGATTTCGTCCTGCAACGTTTCCAGGCGCTTTTTAGACGCTGCGTCGCTTTCGTTTTTCATTGCCTCGCGTTCTATTTTGAGCTGGATCAGGCGGCGGTCGAGTTTATCCATCGCTTCCGGTTTGGAGTCCATTTCCATGCGGATGCGGCTGGCGGCCTCGTCGATCAAATCGATGGCCTTGTCCGGCAATTGACGGTCGGAAATGTAGCGGTGCGACAGCATCGCCGCGGCGACGATGGCCGGGTCGGTAATGTCGACGCTGTGGTGGATTTCGTAACGTTCCTTCAAGCCGCGCAAAATAGCGATGGTGTCTTCGACGCTAGGTTCGTCGACCAAGACTTTTTGAAAGCGGCGTTCCAGCGCGGCATCTTTTTCGATGTACTGGCGGTACTCGTCCAGCGTCGTCGCGCCGACGCAATGCAATTCGCCGCGCGCTAAGGCCGGCTTCAGCATGTTGCCGGCGTCCATCGCGCCTTCGGCTTTGCCGGCGCCGACCATGGTATGCAACTCGTCGATGAACAGGATGACTTGGCCTTCGAGTTTGGCGATGTCGTTCAACACCGCTTTCAGGCGTTCCTCGAACTCGCCGCGGAATTTGGCGCCGGCAATCAACGCTGCCATATCCAAAGAGAGCAATTGCTTGCCTTTGATGCCTTCCGGTACTTCGCCGTTGACGATGCGTTGCGCCAGACCCTCGACGATTGCAGTCTTGCCGACGCCGGGCTCGCCGATCAATACCGGATTGTTTTTGGTGCGGCGTTGCAAGACTTGTATCGTGCGGCGGATCTCGTCGTCGCGGCCGATCACCGGATCCAGCTTGCCTTGTTCGGCGCGCTCGGTCAGATTGATCGTGTATTTTTTCAAGGCCTGACGTTGGTCTTCGGCGTTGGCGTCGTTGACGTTCTGACCTCCGCGCATGTTTTCGATGGCTTTTTCGACCGCCGATGCCGTGACGCCGGCTTTTTTCAGCAGGTTTTGCAAGGTTCCGCTGGTTTCCAGTGCCGCTAACAGAAACAGTTCGCTGGAGATGTAGGCGTCTTTGCGCTTTTGCGCCAGCTTGTCGGTCAGATTCAGCATTCGCGACAGTTCGTTGGAAATTTGCACATCGCCGCCGGCGCCGGAAACGCTGGCCAAACGGTCGATCTCTTTCAACAGATCGTTGCGCAAGGTATTGACCTGGACGCCGACCTGTTGCAACAACGGTTTGATGCTGCCGCCTTCTTGGTCGATCAAGGCTTGCATGACATGCAACGGCTCGATGAACTGGTGGTCTTTGCCGAGCGCCAGGCTTTGCGCGTCGCCGAGAGCCTGTTGAAATTTACTGGTTAATTTATCCATTCGCATGCAGCGTACCTCGTTAGGAAAATAAGTTGAGTTGCGACCGAAATGGGGCGGCCCGAATCCGTTTTCAAGCGCGGAGGCAAGTACCGGGCAAAATTTCCGTTAAATCTTCAAGGTAATGCCGAATATCGCCGGTAGCTTAGACAATTGATTCAAAGTACAATGCCCGCGCTCAGATAACAGATGTTCACGGCTTATCGCCACTGCTTCAGGCAGCAACGGTTGTCCACAATGTCGGTCTGCGTAACCAATAGTTTTATTTTGTAGGAGTTTTAAGATGGCAACAGGCACTGTAAAGTGGTTTAACAACACCAAAGGTTTTGGATTTATCGAGCCTTCCGAAGGAAAAGAAGATGTGTTCGTGCATCATTCCGTGATTTTGGGAGAAGGTTTTAAAACCTTGTCGCCTGGCCAATCGGTCCAGTTCGAGATCGAATCCGGCCCTAAAGGCTTAACTGCCACAAACGTCCTGCCCAGATAAGCGTTCACGGTTACGGAAACAAAGGCTCTTGATTTTCAAGGGCCTTTTTTATGCGCGAAACCAGGCCGTTTCGCTAGGGACCGCGCACCAAGCAAGCTATAATGCAAACTCCTTTCCAAACTGGGATTAATGTATGGCTCGCGAATTTTCATCGTTAAAACAATTAGATATCCCGGTTAAAGTGCTGTTCACCGGTTATTTGACGACGGTGGCTGTCGGGTATCTGGTGGCGTTGATTCAAATCTTGTTTACCCATGGGATGGCCGACGGCAAATTCGGCCTGTCGATAGACGACATCGTATACAGTTACTACGGTAACCGTTCCGGTACGGTCTTGGAGACCAAACTGAACGGTTCGATGAAGGAAAACGCCTCGGAACAGGAGCGTTTTCTAATCATGCAATGGGTGCGCGATGGTGCCGACGAGGACGATTACGAAGATTCCGGCGTCGCCAAGATCATTCAGGACCGCTGCGTCATGTGCCATAACAAGGAGTCGTCGCTGCCCGATTTCAACGATTTTAAGGTGCTGAAAGAGCTCACCAAAGAGGATGAAGGTGCAACCTTCGGCTCGTTGACCCGGGTGTCCCACATCCATTTGTTCGGCATTAGCTTTATCTTCATGTTTGTCGGCTTGATTTTCAGCTTTGCCGAAACCAGCACCGTCAAATACAAATCGATCGCTATCGGCATGCCGTACGTGTTCCTGCTGGTGGATATTTTGTCCTGGTGGCTGACCAAGTTGCATCCGATATTCGCTTGGCTGGTCGTGTTGGCCGGTGGCGGCATGGCGGTATCGTTTGCGTTTATGTGGACGGTGTCGGTGGCTGAAATGTGGCTATTCGACAAAGTGTTTCTGGACGGGCAGGGGCAGCCTCGGCCGCAGTGGAGTACCATCGTCGAAACCAAATTCGAAGAGTTAGGCGGTATCGATGCGTACCGCAAAATAGCGGCATGGGCTAAGCGGACAGGCTTGTCCGCATGCGGCGTCTGCCAAAGTAAACTGGCACCTTACCTGCAAAGCCTTTGCGCAAAAATCTTTAAAAAAGACAAATAGTTAACGAGTGTGATTGTGTCTGCAAAATGCTGACAAAAATTAAAGTTTTGGGCTGCGGGCCGATACGCTAAGCGGTATGATGCAAACCTGTTTTGCAGGAGGTGTACCATGATTACCAACGCTCTGAACAGTGCCACCAGCCTGATCACGCAAGCTCAGCAAAAAGCCAGCAACGCCGCGCAGACTATCGCCAGTTTGCCGGTTCAGGAGCAGGAGGTCGGCGGTTCCAAAGATGTCGGCTCAGCGGAGATGTTCAAGCCGGTGTTGAGTTTGAAAGAAGCCGAGCTGGAAACTTCGGCCGGCGTCAAAATCATCCAGGCCCACGAGAAAATGCTGGGTTCGATTTTAGATATCCGTGCTTAATAACTGACGCTGACGTCATAGCCCAAGGCTCTGGCGTCGGCAGCCAAAGCATCCATGGTAGCTGCGGATGCTTTGGCCAAGTCCGCTGCTTCCGCTTGTAAAGAAGGCCGTGCCAGACTGTAGAGCATGACCTGTTCGATGTTTATTCCCATCTCCCGCAATTGTTTTAGCAAAGCCAAATAAGCTTGTTTTTCCTGATCCGACCAAGCGAATCGGTAGTTGAAAACGCAGGTCTGTAATTTGGTTCGGCAAAGCTCGGCTGCGATTTTCAAGTGCTCCAGCAGTTTTTGTTGGCTTTGGCCGGTATGGTTGATCAACTTGCGGCCGGATTCGGTCGCGCTATCCAGCTTGAACCACAGCTCGCCGTTGTAACGCGCCAATGTTCTCAGTCCTTGTTGGACTGCGGATTGATGAATCAGGCTGCCGTTGCTGATCAGCACGTAACGGCTTGCAGGAAATACGCCGGCTTGACTGGCGATGTCTCCGATCAATTCGACGGCTCGGTCGAAATTTTTCAAACTGGTGGGCTCGCCGTTACCGGAGATGGCAATGTCCTTGATAACGCGCTGCGGTTCCGGGATATTGAAGCGCTGATAAAAGTCGCCGTTTAAGACTTGGGTCAGGAAGGCTCGCAGTTCTTGCGCCAGCAATGCGAAGTCCATCTCCGGCGCATTACCGCGCTGCAGGTCGGGGACTTGGCAATATACGCAATGCCAATTGCAGGCGTTGTTGGGATTGAAATTAATCCCAATCGACAGGCCGCCGGAGCGGCGGGAGATGACTGGATAAACGTAACGCAGACCGGCGCTGTGCCGGTCGTGGTCGCTAGTGCTGAGCGATATGGGCATGCAAGGCAGCGAACAGCCAACCGGCCGGAAAGCCGATCGGCTGTCTGTGGCGGCTTAAAGTTTGACCAATACTTCCCCGCGCCCGGCTTCAGCCATGTCGCCGCCGAAGCGCCGCACCCGGTTGAAGGCAATAGCTTTGTCGGCGAAGCGGGAGTTTAGCGATTTAAACGACGCGAACAGCATCGGCAGAAATGCCAGCGTATGCAATCCGCAATCGTTGAACGTGGCAGGCAATTGCGGTTGGTTCCACAGCAATAATGTACCGCGCCGCATTGCATAGCCGGCATAACGGCCGACTTGGCCCATCACGGCAATGGTTCCGGCCACCATGCGGGAGCCGCAATAATCGCCGGCATTGCCTTCCACCAGGATCTGACCGCGGCGCATATGGTCGCCGGCGCGTTGGCCGACATTGCCTTTGACCAGGATCGTACCGCCTTTCATGCCTTGCTTATTGCCGGGCAGTGCGCCGCCGAGAAAATCTCCGGCATCGCCTTCGATTTGAATCAGGCCGTTCTTCATTTCGCAGCCGGCATACAGGCCGACATCGCCAATGACGTTGATGGTGCCGCCTTTCATCTGCATGCCCAAATACGCGCCGGCTTCGCCCTGTACGCTGATGTTGCCGCTCGCCAGCTCCTTGCCGATCAAATCCAGCTTGCCTGTGCTGCCGACGATGCTAATGTCGTCGGCATTGCTACCGGTAATATGGAACAGTTGATCGACGCGAAGCTTTTGTTTGCCGCATTGCAGTTCGATTCCTGCAATCTGGTCCAGACTCAGGCCGGCCAGTTTTTGGCAGACCAGCGGCGACATGTCGATGCGCTGTGACGGCGGCGTTTCGATCAAAGTAAACGTCAACGAGGTCATGCCATGATCTCCTGCAAGTGAAAGTGGAACGGGCCGAGTTTGCCGCCGTAGTTACCGGCGCTGATGCGCTTGATGCCGTTGGCTGCACCCAGATCGCAGACGGCCTGGATACCTACTCGCATCGCCCTATCGATGTCTTCTTTGGTTAAACCGTCGATGACGATTTCCATCACCGATTCGATCTCCGGCGACAAATCGGTCCTGGTCACACCTTTCAAGGTTGGGCAGAACGCGTCGTTGGTCGAGGCGCTCAAGGCTTTGTATTTGGAACCGACCTTGGAACCGGAACGCACCACGCCGCCAGGGAAGGGCATGATCACGTTGGGGATTTGTTTCATCGCTTCGATTGCCGCTTCGCAGGCCGCCAAAGCTTGCGGTTGCGATTCGGCCAGCACCAGGAAATTGCCGCCGCCGACCGCGTCGACCATGCCGGTGGTGGCTTCGGTCAGGAATTCGCCGTCCATCACCGGCACCCGCCAATAGCGCTTGCCGCCGATTTTCTTGGCGATTTGGAAGCCGTCGCCGAAAAAGCGCAGATTTTTGCCCAACGGAATCGGCTTGCCGCCTTCGATGCCGGAGAACAGAGCGGATGTCGGTGAAGTCAAAACGCACTGGCCGGCCCGGGTTTCCAATTGCTTGGCCAAACCCTTGCCGCCCATCGCGTAGATCATGATGGCGACGCCAGGCCGTCCGTCCGGGGTTTCGTCCGGGCTCAATACCCGCTCGATGCCGGCCTCGCAGCCGCAGGCAATCACCGAAGTGGCAAAGCCGGTCATCGCCTGGGCGGAAATCATCGCCCATTTCTCATTCTGGGCGGTGATGATGGCTCGCGTCGCCTTCATCGGAAAGGCTTCGGCGAAGGTTTTGTCTATGGTGACGCCGTTAATAATCATCGTGGTTACTCATAGTTCGGAGTTCTGCATGTCGATTAGCCGTGCCGGTTTAATCGATTGGATTTTGATTGATTTGGTAAATCACGTGTCGGCCCGCATGGTTGTGGGTTTCGGCAACGGCATTTACGTTAAAGCCATATTCCGGAGCGACATGTTTAGGGTCGTGCTCGGCGCCGACGAAATCGGAAAACGGAATGAATATCTGCGCGTTCGGTTCGAGGTAGTCCGGCGCCTCGCTAAAAAACCGACGTAGTATCTGTTGGCCGCCGTCCGGGTTCAAGCCGAAAGTGCCGTTGGACGGATAGTAATTAAAGTTGAACACAACCAGGTCGAAACGCTTGGCCGGTACCGAAGCGAACAAATCGCTGTGAATGAATGCGTCCGGCGACAACTCCGGATTTTGCAAACCGTTGTGGCGGGCACAGGCAACGGCGTCGGGGTTAAAGTCGACGCCGACAACTTCTTCGCAGCCGATTTTTTTCAAGATGAACGCGAAATAGCCGCTGCCGCAGCCCATGTCCAATCCCGTCTTGCCGGGTTTTTGTTTCAACATGAAGTTGCCGAAAAACGAACTGGTCAAGCCAAAATCCGACGGAAATACGTTTTTGGCTATCGTTAGTTTGATGCCATCTTGTTCAACCGAATAGGGTTGGCGCGCCAGATAGTCGGCTAATTCCGCTTCCCGGTCGGCTATAGTGATGCCAGTTGTAGTCATATTTTGTTTGTATCGACTTTGAAGTTATTGTTTACCAAGTAGTCGGTGAATTTACTATTCATTATATTCGACTTTGTGTAATACCAAGGCATTTTCAAAAGCCGATTGCGAGGTTATTTGCACCGCTAAAAAGTCAGCCTGAAAATTAGCGGCCTTTATAATCAACACAGGTCTCTTTTTATGCGCGGCAGATAATCTCTATTTAATGTCTAATCAATTGTTTTTCAAAAACCTACTAACTTAAAAATTAGTTGCCCAAGTACTAGATATTCCTTGAGAAGCTTGTTTTATAATTACTTAATTAATGACAAAATGCTCTTTTCAAGATTTCCTGTGGGAATGCACTCGGTGGATTGTGCTTGGTTATTTATAGGAAATGATGCTCCGTTACCAGTTCCAAATGAAATCGTATCTGAAAAGTCGCCTCTTGCCCCGTCGCCAGCATGGATAGCAGTTCCTTGTTTTGTAAGGATATATTTGGTATTAACCGTAACTTGTGTTTTATCTGGAGTTAGCTCCTGAAAAATAACGTTTATGCGCCCCTCCAGGCTCATTTTTCTTTGTATTGAGAATAAGTTAATTCCATCGAGCATTTCATAGGTTTGTAGCGAGCTTGACGCAGGGAAATTATATGTTCTTTCTCCACGCGCATTTTTTACATAGGACGAAATTGTTCCGCAATCAACATACTGCTCAGGGTCTCCGCTATAGCTTATGTTAATCAGTCCTGATGACTTATCCAGATTATTGATTACAAAAAATTTTTTCCCAAGTTCGGGGACGCTTGAATTCCAAACCAGATCACGTGGGCGGTCTATTAATTTGATATTAGTATTGCCAGAATGATTGCTTGGTTTTATGTAATCCAACTTTCCTGATGCACAACCTGATAGAAAAAATACAGCGAACAACACTAGAATGCGTTTCATTTTTTGTCCATTTTAATGTTAAATCCACTGAGTTTTTGTCTGGTAGAACGCATAGTCCTGTAGGGTTACGCATCGCGTACCTTTAGGTATTGGTTATCGTCCAGCTAATTGGTACGCAATGCGTACCCTACGGTGTTTTGGACGCAAGCCCGAGCAGCTCAGATTAGCGATAGCGTAATCGGAGAAACCACTCATATCCCGTTGCTCAATTTCAGCAGCAAAGCCGTAATCAAGGCGGTTTGTAAGAATCCCGCGCCCACTATCCAGCGAATCAAATCGGATTTGGTTTCGGCTATTTTCAATTCGAGCCGTAACTCGGTTTCTTTCAAATCCTGTTTGCTGGCTAACTCACGTTGGTGAATTTGTTCCAGGGTTGCATTGACAATTTCCTGAGACAACTCAGCCAATCGTTCCGCTTGCTCGTCGGTAAAGCCAACTTCATGCAGGCGTTTTACAAAGGCATGTGTATCGAACGCCAGCGTAGTCATTACGCCACACCTCGCAACGGATGCGCCGTCAAGCTGCCGCGCCCGTCCTCAGAAATTTCGTCGTCGCTGATTTTAAAGTTGCCCAGTTTCATCGTCAGGTATTTGTCGAAATACGGTTTCAGCTCGCTTTCTATCGACAAATCGTATTCCGGTTTGACGATGTGGGTGGTGCCCCAGGTGACCTTGACGACTTGACCGTCCTTGACCACCAGCTCGCCGTCCTTGAACACGTAATCCGGCTTGGTAAACATCGCCTGTCTGTCGGCATTTTCGGTGTAGACCGTGATGTCGGCGAAGTTGCCGGGAGTCAGTGCGCCACGGTCTTTGAGGCCGATGATGCGGGCCGCGCCGGCGCGGGTCATGATGGCGATTTCGTTCAGCGTGTATTCGCGCTCGATGGATGCCAGCGTGGTCATTTTTTGCGCTTCCGGATGGATGGTCGCCAGCATGTCGTTACGGAAGCTGCGGTCCATCAGCAGACGGATCAAGTGTGGATAGCTGGTGAACGGCGCGCCGTTGGGGTGGTCGGTGGTCAGGAAAATCCGCCAGGGGTCTTCGACCAGCAGGAAGATTTCCAAACCAATCGCCCATTGCAAGGCGTTGACGAAATTTTGGTCTTTGTATTTGAACGGCACCACGCCACAGCCGGCGTCGCATTCGATGTCCATGCACACCCATTTGTTGGGGCTGGCGAAGCGGTGGTTGGCGTGTTGGCGCATATTGTCGCCGGAGGCGGTGACGGTTTGGCCGAACAGGATTTGACCGACGTCGGCGGTGATATTTGGATTGCTGTTGATCGCTTCGGCGATTTGCGCGGCGCCTGAGGAGAATTTGAAGTCGCCCTCGGTACCGTAGCTGTGGAACTGGATGTGGGTCAAATGCATCGGCAAACCTTCCACGCCTTGAATGGTATTCAAGGTGGTGTCGACGTTGCCGGGCACGCCCAGGTTACAGCCATGCACGTGCAGCGGGTGGGTGATGCCCAGTTCTTTCACGGCGCGAGCCAGGGTTTGCAGGATTTGCCTTGGCGTGACGTCGTAATGGCTGTTCTTCTCGTCCAGGTCCAGTTGGCGCTGGTTGAATTTGAAGGCGCTGATGCCGCCGGCGTTGACCACTTTAATGCCGATGCCTTTGGCAGCGTTCAGCGTCCAGGCTACGTAATCGTTGATGGCCTTTTGATCTTTTTTCGCGGTCAGCATGCGCAGCAAAAAGTCGTCGCTGCCCAGCATCACATAGCCGCCCTTATCCACAATCGGCGTATCACCCATTTCCATATGTGCTTGGCGGGCGTTGACCGGCAGCACTGCAGGTTCGAAGCATGCCGTGTAGCCCATTTCCGCGTAGCGATAGCCCGCGACATAGGTGCTGGGCATCGCGTGACCGTTACCGGAGCGAGTAATCGACGTGCGGTGTACCGGGTCGGCGCGGTGGTCTTCCGGCAGCAGGGTACGGGCGATGTTGCCTTTGCCGCCGCCGATGTGGGTGTGCATGTCGATGGCGCCGGACATGACTACTTTGCCGCGCAAATCGTATTCTTGGTCGACCGGGCGGCCGTCTTTCGGCGCGTCGACGATGCGGCCGTCTTGTACATAAATGTCCTGCTGCTGGCCGTCGATGCCGCTGGCCGGGTCGTAAACGGTGCCGCCTGTGAGTTTTATCAGCATGTCGGTATCCTAAAGGGCTTGTTCAATGGCGTGTAGCACTTCGGCGGTGCTAGGCAGGCCGGAATCGCGGAGTTTTTTCAGGCGGATCGCCACTACGTTGTCCAGCCGGTAGGCATGGCCTGCATGGTCGATGCCAGGCGTGCCGACCGGGATGAACACGTCGGGTTCTTTATCGAACACCATGCCGGAGCGGCCAACCACGATGGTGGGTAACTCGGTTATAGGCGGCTTGGCGCTGGCGTTGAAAGCGTTAACCCAAACCAAGGCATCGGCTTCGCCGCTGGCGAGCATGGCCTGGCTGTCGTACAGAAACGGATCGTATTCCGGGTAGCCGCGGGCGAAATTGACCCGCGCCGGATAGCCGGTGGTCCAGCCGCACACCTGGTTGGCGGTCTGGTCGCCTTCCTTGCCGCCGAGCGGGAAACCGGAGCAGCGCGTGCCTTGCAAATTGATGTCCTTGACGATGTTGCAAATGGCTTGCACGGTCAGTTCGGCGTGGTCGTAGGCCAGAGTGCCGGCTCCCCACAACACGACGCTGTATTTAGCGCCGCGCAATTTATCGGCGACGGTTTGCAAGTCGGCGACGGCGATGCCGGCTACGCTTTGCGCCTGTATCGGTTGTTTCTTGACCAGCGCCGATAATACCGCGACGACATCGGGCAGATCGGCATCGGCGCAAGCCAGTACTTGGGCTTTTTGCCCGGACGGTGAGGTGGAGGCGTCGCCGCAGGGCGTTTTACCCAAATAAACGACTTCGCGGGCGGAGGTATCCGGCAGATACATCGCGTCTTCGGTCCACAGATAGCGTTCGAAAAAACGCGGCGCGAAACCCTCCGGCACGGTGCCGACGATGAGCAGCAAGTCGCAACGGTTTTTGATTTCCGCCAAGGTGGTGTTCATCCAGCCGCTATCCTGTAAGGCCAGCAAGTTGCGGCGGGCAATGTTGAAATTCCCGGTATCGACCACGGCACCAGCTTTGTCGGCCAAGGCCAACAGCGCGCGCATGCCGTTGACGTCGGTCGCGCAGCCGCCGATGGCCGGTTGCTTGGTGCCGCGCAGCAATTCGGCCGCTTTAGCCGCTGCCGTTGCCAGGTCTACCGCTTGGCCCTGCACGCGTGGGGATAGGTCGCCGATCGGCTGTTCGAAAGCCGGCGTGTTGACCGCGCAACCGTTGGCGGTCACTTTCAAATTTACGCCTTCCACCCTGATCGTCAGGTCGTCGGTACCGATACCGCAGAACGGGCTGGGTACCTCGGTGATTTCAGTCATCGTGCTGTCCTCAGTCTTTTTTAATGTATTTGAAACGCGGATCGTCCGGCGTGCCTTCGAAGATGCCGTTGGACTCGTTCGCCGCATCCCACTGCAAGACGTCCTCGATTTTCTTGGCCAACGCAAAATCCTTGTCGGTCACGCCTTTGGCGGCGTGAGTGACCAGTTTAACGATCACGAAAGCATAGGAAACCGTCAGGTCCGGGTGGTGCCAGGCTTTTTCCGCCAAATGGCCTACCGTGTTGACTACCATCAACGTGGCTTTCCAACCGCTGGTCTTATATTTGCGGCGAATCCAGCCGTTTTCGTAGTACCAATGCGGTAATTCGCGGCTTAAACGTTCGGCAATTTCGGCTTCGCTGTAAACCTTGGGCGTATCGTGCGGCATCGTCTATCCCCGGGCTAAAGTCAATGCGGCATTCTATCGCACAGTTTGGTCCGGTGTCTTTATGCTGCGGGGCGGCTCAGTCGTTTTAACCAATTTTCCAGCCGCCGCCGAGTCGGATCGCTCATTCGACCGCAAACCGCTTGCCGCCAATCGGGCAAATTGCCCAATTTCCACAGGAGCCAACGGTTGCCGATAATTTTCCGGATAAGTGTCACAGTTTGGCGCTCGCCCGGTACAGATTTTTCTGCGCCGGCCGCTTAACCGGATGAGCGTTGCCGATATCGCTTTCATGCAGACTTCCGCCGTCGATGCGGCCGGTCAGGCGGGGCCGGCAAACGTGGGGCATTGAAAATCCGAGGTTTCGTCTCCAATTCGGCACTGAACTCAACGCCGATAACCGGAGTTCGAAGCCAAAAAACTAACTCAAACGGGGGATAAAAATATGTCTACGATGTCTTTGGAAGCATTATTACGAACCGTGTCCGAGCAGGAAGCCCAGATCGTTGAATTGAAGCGCCAAGTCATGTGGCTGCAATCCTTGCTGGAGAACCAGCGCCGGCTGCATTTGGCGCAAGAATTGGTCCAGATGGTTTGCCAGTATCCGGACAAACTGGACCGGCCGATGGTGGTTTCGACCGAGATACATTGATTCGGCCTGCGCTTGGCGTGAGCGATTTGGTGCGCTTACGCCGGTCCGGGTCTAGCCTTTCGACAGCCACTCGTTGCGCATCTCTTCGACTCGCCGCATCATCTCGTCGAGCGCTTTAACGGATTCCTGATGCAGCGGGTGGGCGCGGTTATGCACCGGATGCTTGGTGTCGTTGAGCAATTCTTCAATGAACCGCTCGTATTCCATCAGTTCGGTGGGTATGGAGTCTGGCTTTTCTTTCATCAGAATAACAAGTTGAATGAAGTGATAAGAACATAAAAAAGCCCACGATAAAGTGGGCTCCGTCCGGTGTTTTTATGTTTTTTGATGGACGCCTACCCGATGTGGCGGTAGGTTAAAGTGTTGCGCTATTTTTCTTGTTATACCGCCGAAGCGGTCGCTTACCTCCTCCCCCTTTTTAAAGATGCGCCGTTGCAAGGCGCATTGACCTGAGTCAAGGTGGGCGCATTCTATTGAAGAAAAATGCGCTTGTCCAGAAAAAACGCGACAATTTGTCGCATAATGAATTTATGGGTTTTACCCGGCGTGCGAATAGCGGCTCGCTGCTACGCTAGTGCTTGATTTCACTGAACTTGCCGCAAAACTGTTGTGCGGTATAAATTGGCCGGAAATTTCTCCGCAACCGGCCGTTGGAGCTTACCCGATGGACACCATTCACCACATTGCCATTCAAGTCGACGATATTCAGCAAAGCGTGGACTGGTACAAAAGCCGCTACCAACTAAAGGTGGCATACCAGGACGAAACCTGGGCTTTGCTGCAATTCGCCAACGTGGCCCTGGCGTTGGTATTGCCCAACCAACACCCGCCGCATTTCGCGATTGTATCCGAGCATGCCGAGGACTACGGCCCGTTGCAAACCCATCGCGACGGCACCGCGTCGGTCTATATCCAGGACCCGGCCGGCAATCAGATCGAGATGATCCGTCTGGCCAAATGACGCCGGTAGTCATACCCGACCGGCTTCCTGCAGCATCGCATAGGCGGCATTAATTCTTCGGGTTTCATCTTCCGCGACCTGCCTGATTTTCGCGCCCAGATTTTCCACCTTGTCCGGGTGGTATTCCGAAATTTTCTTTTTGTAAGCGGTGCGAATGTCCATTGGAATCGCATCGGCCTTGACATCCAGAACGGTAAAGCATTCGTCCAAGGTTTTGATCGCGGTATCGTCTTCCGGCAGTTTGATTTCGGTGATATAGACGTTGCCGTGCGCGTCCACGTCCAATTTAAATTGCGCCGCACATTTGCGGCATTGGGCCTTATTGCTTTTGAGCGGGAGCGTGAATTTGATTTGCTGGGCGCAAGCCGGGCAGGAGATGACCCGGTCGTCGGGATTGGGCTTGGTTACCGCGGGCTTCGGCAATTTCCGCCGCTTTTGTCTGGCGCGGTGCCTGATCAGCAAATAGCTAAAGGCCAGTGCGGCGACGAATGCCGCTATGGCGAAAATAATCGGATTCATTGGCGGGTGGTCTGCGAAGCTTTGAGCGCGGGTTGCCGGTGTCGAAAAGTGTAGACGATACCGGCGCAACCGGCTGCCGCCGCGGCTCGGCTGCCATGTGAAACAGTGCCCGCGCCGCCGCTTGCAGAAAGTTTGGCAGCGCGCTTAAACCTCAGCCCACATCCGCAGCAGGTTATGGTAGCAGCCGGTTAGATTGACCACCGGCTCGCTGTCGCCGCCGGTATTGCGCAATTGCAGGACGGCCATGTCCATTTCGAACAGCAGCCGGCGGCGCTCGGTTTCGCGAACCATGCTTTCCAACCAAAAAAATGACGCCACTCTGGCGCCGCGGGTTACCGGTTCCACCCGATGCAGGCTGGAACCGGGGTACAGCACCATGTCGCCGGCTGCGAGTTTGACGGCGTGCTGGCCGTAGGTGTCTTCGATCACCAGTTCGCCGCCGTCGTAACTGTCCGGATCGGCCAGAAAAATCGTCGCCGACAGGTCGGTGCGCACCCGCTGGCCGGTCACCGGACAATGGCGGACCGCATTGTCGATATGGTTACCGAAGGTGTTGTGTTTGCCCTCGTAACGGTTGAACAAGGGCGGGAAAATGCGCTTGGGCAAGGCCGCCGAGAGGAACAGCGCGTTTCGATTCAAAGCCGCCAGTAACACGGCACGAGCGGCCGCACTCTGTTCCGATTGTTCCGGCAATTGCCAATTGTTTTTGACTTGCGCCGACTGGCTGCCGGCCGTGATGAGGCCATCGGCCCAGGCAGCGTCGGCCAGGATGGCGCGAACTTGGTTAAGTTCGTCCGCGTTCAACACCTCCGGAATTTCGATCAGCATGGTTCAAGCCCCAATCGCATCGAAAGCAAAATAAAGCATCAGGCTCAACGAACCCAAACCCAAGCCGGCCGCGGCCAGCCGGTTGCCGTGCAGCCGGGTCCACAGCAAAGTGCCGGTCAAGCTTAATAAGATCAAGCCGCCAGCCAGCGTATCGACCAACAACACCCAACCCATGCCCATGCCGACGCCCTTGTGCAGATTGTTCAAGGTTTGCAACAGGTTGGCATCGCTTTGTTTGACCGTGACGAAGGCGTTGCCTTCCCAATATTCTGCCGACAACAGGTGTTGCGGGTTGCGCAAATTGATTTGCCACGACGCCGGCTGTTGTACCGGCTGGTTATTCCAGGTCACGGTCTTGCCCGGCTCTTTACGCGCCCTGGCGTGGCTGGTATCGACGTTGAGGGTTTGGCCCAGCCAGGCCGCCAACGCTTTCGGGTCGGCCGGTTTCGGCTCGGGCAGGGCCATCTGGATTTCCTTGGGTTCCATGCGGCCAATCGGTATTTTCAAGATGTCGCGATGATTCATCAAAATCCCGGTAAAGCCAAACAACAGGCCCAGTGTCGCCCCCCACAGTCCGAACCAGGCATGGGTGCGGCGCAGCCATTTTAAAAATGCGCCGCGGGACAGGCTTCTCGGCAAAAAAAGATAGCCGCCGTTGGTTTTCTGCGGCGGGCGGTTGGCTGGCTTAGACAAAATTTCGGCGCTGCTATTCATGGCGATTTACCCAATAAAGCGGAATCAGGTTACGGGAAACGCCGGCTTCGGCGTTTCCCGGCAAGGTTAATATTTGAAACTGACGGTCAATTGGCCGGACACCGGGCTACCCGGCAGAGCCGAGTTTTGCTGGCCCGACTCGTAATACACCGTATCGGTCAGGTTGAACACGTTCAGTTGCACATCGTAATGCTTCTGGTGGTAAGCCACCACTGCGTCCAACCGGGCATAGCCGGGCAGCACGGCTTCGTTGACGTTGTCGGCGTAACGGTGGCTGGCGTAAAACACGCCGCCGCCGATTTCCCAATGGTCGGTTAAATGGTAAGTGGTCCAGGCCACGCCGCTATCCTCCGGCACGTTGACCGGCGTCATGCCCAGAAAGGATTTGACCGCGCCGCTGACCGAGCCGGTGGCCGTTGACGTTGATTTGGTAATTTCCGCATCGAGGTGGGCATAGGTGATCGATGCATCCCAGTTCGGCATGATTTCTCCGGCCAAGCCCAGCTCGAAGCCGTCGGTGCGTTGCTCGCCGGCCAAAATTTGCAAATTTGGGTCTAGCGGCGACGTGGTGCGGGCGTTGGTTTTTTCCAGGCGGAATATCGCGGCGGTGGCCGACAGTTTGCCGTCGAACAAATCCCACTTGGCACCGATCTCGTAATTGTGGTTTTGCTCGGGCGGCAGGTTGGCGTTGTTGGCCGACAAACTCAGGCTTTCCGCCGACGGATTGAAGGATTTGCCGTAGCTGAAGTAGTAAGACTGCTCCTTGCTGGGTTGCCAGATAATGCCGCCGCGCGGGCTCCATTGCGAGACGCTGGAATCGAAATTGCCGGTGCTGATCCGGTCGATTTGCTGGGCTTCGAATACGTCGTAACGAGTGCCACCGAGGATTTTCCATTCCGGCGTGATTTCGAATTGGTCCATCAAATAGCCGGCGTAGGTTTGAGCCCGAGTCAAGCGGTTGGTGGCCAAAACGCCGCTGAAGTCGTAAGCCAGGCCGCTGGTGCTGGCCGTGATGCGCGGATCGAACACCGAGACTCGGCTCAAGCCGGTCGAGTTTTTGGATTTGAAGTCGTACTCTTCCCAACCGAATTCGCTGCCGAACATCAAGGTATTGACGTGGCCGAACAGCGGTTTCTTGTACACGAAGTCGGTCTGGTTATAGACGTTTTCCTGCGTGTTCAGCCGCAAGGCCTGGCTGCGGTTGATGGTGCCGGCATTGACGCCGGAAAGCGCCGCGGCTCCCGAATAGAGATGAGTCAGGTATTTACGCTCGTAGTCGCCGTAACGCACAGTGTTTTTCACCGAAAAATCCTGGTTGAAGCGGTGGGTCAGGGCGACGGTGGCGACGTTGACGTCAGTGTCCATCATCCGGTTGTCGTAATAACCGTAGAAGGTATTGATCGGCACGTCGGCCGGTCGGCCGTTATACATCGGTACGCCGTAGTCGAAGACGCCGTCTTCCTGTTGGTGCAACAGATTCAAGGTCAAGTCGGTGTCGGCCGTAATATCCCATTTGAACGACGGCGCGATGCCCCAGCGGTTGGTGTAGTTGTAGTCGCGGAACGAATCGGCATCCTGGTACAGCACATTCAAACGTGCGCCAAAATCCTGGTATTTGGTTTCGGCGTCGATGGTGGTGCGTTTGAAGTCGTACAGGCCGTAGGTAAAGTTACCGGTGATGCCGGTTTTGCCCGTGGGCTTTTTGAACACCTGGTTGATCACGCCGCCGGTGGCGCCGCGGCCGAACAGAATCGACGATGCGCCCTTCAGCACTTCGGCGCGTTCTATGAAAAACGTATCGCGGGCATACTGGCCGTTGTCCTTGACCCCGTCCAGATATTGGTCGGAGTTGGCGGAAAAACCGCGCAGCGTGATCGAGTCGCCGGTACGGCCGCCTTCGCCGGCGGCGATGGTCAGGCCGCTGACGTTGCGCAAAGCGTCGCGCAAATTAAAGGCGTTTTGCGATTCGATCAATTCTTCCTTGACCACGCTGATCGATTGCGGAATGTCGCGAATCGCCATTTCGGTTTTACTGCCGGTGGTCGAGGTGTCGGCCTTGAACCGGTTGACCGGTTTGTCGCGGTTGGCTTTGACCTTAACGTCGTCCAGCACCACTTCTTGGTCGGGATCGGCGGCTTGCTCGGCCGGCGGCGCGGCTAAAGCCATGCCGCTCAAGGCTGCGCCAAGCGGCAATAAGGCGCCCAGCCGCCACTTGGCGTTGCCGGATTTAGTACGGAGTTGTTTGGTGTCGGACATACGTTCCCCTAAGTTGGCATGATTCGGTTGGCTGCCTGGCGAGGAACGCTGGGTGGCTATTTCAGTGTTGCGATTCTTGTCTCCGGCGCGGTTGACGGCGGAAGATCGGACTATTGAGAACTTGGATAAAAACAGCGTTGCTGGAATCGTTCTCAAATAATAACGATTCTCATTTTATGTGTTTCGTTTTGATTGTCAACCGTTGCTCAAGCGCAACAAGTTGCAATGGACGCCGTTTTTGGTGGCCTAATCCACAGGCCACAGAGCCGGCGTGGAAGGTGCTATTTCTATTCGAAATTCCGGCGAGCTTGGGTTTGGTGCGGCCAAGCTTGATCAATTCCTCGAACTGATCCGGCATTGTTGGGTGCGGCGAAAAAAATAATTTCATCGCAACAAGGGAAAAAGCTTTACTGTGCAAATGAGAATAATTATCATTTGTTTCAAATTCACTGCCTGTCAGTACCCGTGAAACGACTATTTTCATTTTTAGACAAAGCGGATTGTGTCAATCTGGCGATTGCACCGGACGTGCTGGCGGCGTTGGTCGAAAAAGGCCAACTGCACGCCACCGATTTTCGTTGCCTGGATCTGGGTTCCAAGCAAATCGTTTGGAAGATGTTTTTAGGATTAGCCGCGGCCAAACTAGGCGGCCGGCAGCGCCAGACGGAACTTTCACTTAACTTGAGGAACCAGCGATGAGCAAGAAACCCTGCAACCACGAATACCTGGCGGCGACCGAATTCGGTAAGGCGCAAATCTGCCGCGAATGCGGCGTCGTCCATCTGCACATCCAGAATTTGACGATGCGCTTCGAAGTGGCGGATTTTCTTGGATTGGCCGATACGCTGGCCGATGCGGCAATCCAGGCCAGAACCGGCGACAAGGAAAAAGCCAAACGCGCCGGCTTTACCGTGCTCAAATCCAGCCAACGTTTGAACTAGGCGTGCGGCCATGCGTTACCATCCGCAGGCGCTTGTCATCGCCATTCTGTCGGCAACGATAGGATTCAGCTTCGTCGTTAACGTCCTGTTTCCGCAGACCAGCGCGGAGATTTTCGCCGCGTTGACCGACGACGCGGCGCCCATCGTCTGGCTGGCCTTGCTGCTGACGCTGATTGCATTGGCGTTTTTCGTCAAAGCCAACAAACCCATCATCGACAAGGTATTGAGCGGCCGGGCAACGCCGGCGGAAGTCTGGCGCTCGTTTGCCAAACCCGGCGCCAGCCAATCCCGCAAGCGCGATTAAGTAGCCGTTATTGGCTGGGCTCACCCTGGGCTTTAACTGCGACGGTCGGCAGGGTCGTGACGCTATCGGTTTTGGCGGCGTATGCGCCGGGCTGGCTGTATAAAAAGAGGAACGTCGCGGCAACTGCCGGCGCGACACCGGGCACTTTGGTCAATGACATGGCTTGCTTCACCTTGGGTCAATTTAATAGGTTAGGCTGCCTGGCACGGGGCTGGGGGGCGGTGGGTGGTTGTTACATCGTTGTTTTCTCGGTTTTTATGGCTGGATGCGTGCTCGGGGCAGTCTATGGGTTCTCACGCGGAAGCATGGAAACCGGAGAAACAAAGCCCCGCAGCTGGTAGGCGGCCGATGTTGGTTGCCCCTGGCTTTCCGCCGTCCAACCGTCGCGTGCGGTGAGGTAACGAACCGCACGGAATAAAGTAAGCCGTTTCGCGAAGGGTGCGGTTCGCAAGCTCACCGGTATCTATGTCAGCGGATGTTGCGAGCAGAGGTAGGGTGGGCAAAATTGCCCACCATTCAAATCCGCGTGGGCATAAAGCTCGTGCCCTCCCTACGGGACCAAGAGGTGCGTCGAAGGCGCGTCCCAGCGACCAAAGGGAGCGAACTTGAGCGCAGGGCTAGGGTTATTCCTTGTAAAGGCCAATAAGCTTTTCATAGGTGATTTCCGTTGCATCGTAGCCTGATTTTGAGCGTGAACTGACAGTGAAAATAAGAAAGAACTCGCCTTCTTCGCCATAGGTTACGCGCTCCCAATTACCAGAGCCCTTTGGAATAAACAAGAAAGACTTGAATTGCTTTCCATCAGCCGTGACAAGAGATTTAACTTCCCGAATTTCAACTCCCGGCACATTTGCCAAGAAATCTTTTTTGTCTCTCGCTATGAGCATTTCGAGGGATTTTATCTCGGGATCGCGAGGCTTAAAGATGGCCTTTGCGTACATGACGGTCTCGCTATTCGAGAACGTGGAATTGTCTGAGGCTAGTGCGTTCACGCTGAGGTGAAAGCTGGCATCTTTGTCTTGATGCCAGCCCGCAATACTGGGCAATTTTGGCCACCAATAAAACGACATTCCTTTTTCGCCAGGAATGGCAATCTTTTCAATATCCGCTTGCGCACTTGGGGCAGCGAACAAAAGAGCTATGAAGAATAATGGAAGGCGGCGCATGAGAACCATAACTAGTAATTAAACAGTTTCCGTATATCACCAAGCTAATACTCATTTCTGCAATAACTGATTGGTTAGCATGGAATTTTCCTATTCGTATACCGTTCGGCAATTAAAACCAATGACCGGTAACGGAGCAAGCGGCGTCATTGAATCACTGGATCGACCGATTGCCACAGGGCTTGCGTTGGCTGCCAGTTTATTCGATTCCAGTTCCGATAACACCATTGTCACGCCGGATAAATCTGTGGCATTGAATCGTAAGGTGCCGCCATCCCTGGCGGCTTTTGTTAACGCATTCCTCCGAACACGCTAAATCGGTCAACAATCCGGGGCGGCCGATTGCCTGCCGCATTACCGCAGACCTCTTTATCCCGCCAAGCCCGGCGCCACTTGCCGCCGCGGAATCACCAACGGCGCCGCCGGGATTTGCGGATGGCTGGCGATGCTGACCGGGTAAGCGAATACTTGCCGGATCAGCTCGCTGTTCAGGGTTTGCGCGGGCGTGCCGATGGCGGCCAGCCGGCCTTGGTGCAACAGGGCGATGCGGTCGGCGTACAGCGCGGCCAGGTTCAGGTCGTGCAATACCGCCAGCACCCCGGCCTGTTGTTCGTCGGCGAAGCGGCGGGCGATGGCCAACACCGCGTGCTGGTGGGCCAGGTCCAGCGCCGAGGTGGGTTCGTCCAGCAATAAATAGCGGTGCAGCGGGTCTTGCGGCTCCCATATTTGCGCCAGCACCCGCGCCAGTTGCACCCGTTGGCGTTCGCCGCCGGACAGCGTGGTGTAGATGCGCTCGGCCAGATGGCCGGTATCGGTCATCGCCAGCGCCTGTTCGGCGATGGCCCGGTTTTGCGCGGCGTTGTGGGTTTTGCGTTGCGGGCTGCGGCCCATCAGCGCCACGTCGCGCACCGTGAAGCGGAAGGCCAGTCCGGCACTTTGCGGCAACACGCCGCGCAGCAAGGCCGCCTGTTGCGGCGGCCATTCCGCCAGCGGCCGGCCGTTCATCAATACTTGGCCGGCGAACGGCACCAGCTCGCCGCTCAAGGCCCGCAGCAGGCTGGATTTGCCGGCGCCGTTCGGGCCGGCCACGGCCAGCACTTCGCCGGGGAGCAGTTCCAGCGTCACGTCGTCCAGCAAGGTTTTCGCGCCGGCGCGCAGGGTCAGGGCTATGGCTTGCAGCATGTCAATGGCCCATTAGTTTTTGGCGGAACAGCAGCCACAGAAAAAACGGACTGCCGAGCAGGCCGGTGACGATGCCGATTGGGATTTCGGCCGGTGCCGCCAAAGTGCGTGCCAGATAATCGGCGCAGATCAGCAATAAGGCGCCGAGCAGCGCCGACGCCGGCAACAGCCAGCGGTGGTCCGGCCCCAGCGCCAGCCGCAATAGGTGCGGCACCACCAGGCCGACGAAGCCGATCACACCGGACAAGGCCACCGCCGCGCCGACACCGAGCGCGACCAGGGCCACCACGCCGGTTTTGATGCGTTCCACCGGAAAACCCAGGTGGCCGGCTTCGGCCTCGCCGAGCAGCAAGGCGTTCAAGGCATCGGCCAACCACGGCAACAGCAGCAGATTGGCGAGTAAAAACGGCGCGCCGATGGCGACCCCGTCCCAGCCGGCGCCGTTCAGGCTGCCCAGGCTCCAGAAGGTCAAGCTGCGCAACTGGTCGTCGTCGGCCAGATACACCAGCAAGCCGGTGGCCGAGCCGGCCAGCGCGTTGATCGCGATGCCGGACAACAGCAGCGAGGCCACGTCCAGCCGCTCGCCGCTGTCGGCCAGCCGGTACACCAGCCAACTGACCCCAAAACCGCCGGCGATGGCCGCGACCGGCGATAAATAGGCACCGAACGCGCCGGCCACGGCGCCGAACAGGCTGTCGCGCAACACGATGACCGCCACCGCGGCCAGTGCCGCGCCGCTGGAAACGCCGATCAAGACCGGATCGGACAGCGGATTGCGGAACAAGCCCTGCATCGCCGCACCGGATGCGGCCAAGGCGCCGCCGACCAATAAGCCCAGCACCAGGCGCGGCGCGCGGATCGCCAGCAACACCGTTTGCTGGTCGGCGCCGAAGGTCCAGGGTAGGGCGATACCGAAGCGGTCGGCGACGATGGCGGCGGCTTGGCCGGCCGAGATTGCGACTGCGCCGCTGCCCAGCGCGGCCAAGGCGGCGACGGCCAGCAGCAGTGCCAGTAGCCAGCAAAGGCCGGCGCGAGTCAAGGTCGGTTTTAGCCGAAGACGCGGTCCGGCTGTCGCGGTCGCGGCATGGACGGTCATCGGCCGGCTCCGGCGTCGGCAGCGACAGCCGGCTCGCCGTGCAGTTGTTTGGCCAGTTCCAGCACGGCCTGGCCGCTGTGCAAACCAAAGCCGAGCAAAGCCAGGGTATCGACGATAAAGACTTTACGCTGCCGGCCGGCTGGGGTTTGGGCGATGCCGGGTTGTCGGTAGAACGCCTCCAGGCCGCCGATGGCGTTGGCGGCCACGTCGGTTAACAGAATCACGTCCGGCGCGGCGGCGACCATCGCTTCCGTGCCTATCGGTTTGTTGCCTTGCAACTCGCCGACGGCGTTGGTGGCGCCGGCCAGCGTTAACACCGCGTCGGCGGCGGTGCCATGTCCGGACGCCAGCGGCGCGCCGTGAGCGACCGCCATCAAAAACAGCACCTTGGGCTGATCGCCGCGTTGCGCGCGCCACTGCGCCAATCGCTCGAAGTCGGCTTGCACCTGCTTGACCAGCGACCGGCCTTGCTCGGGTTTATCCAGCAAGGTGGCGATGGCGCCGATTTTGGCGGCAATGCCGGCGGCGGAATAATCCTCGGCCAGCGTTTCGATGCGCACGCCGGCCGCGCGCAATTGCTCCAGCACCGCCGGTGGCCCGGCGTGGGCGCTGGCCAGCAGCAGGTCCGGGCGCAGCGACAGCACGCCTTCGGCGGATAAGGTGCGCATGTAGCCGACTTGCGGCAACGCCTTGGCGGCGGCCGGCGTCAGGCTGGTGCTGTCGACGCCGACCAGGCGCTCGGCGCCGTCCAGTGCGTAGACGATTTCGGTCAGCGCGCCGCCGACCGAGACGATGCGGTTTGGCCCGGCATTGGCCGGCGCGGTCGCCGAAAGGCAGAGGAGCGCAACGGATGCGGCTCTGACAAGTTTATGCATTAGCAGGCTGGTGAAAAACCCACTGATATTTCCCCTTACCCACGGTTTCCGTGATTTTTTCGTGTTGAAATCGGTCATGACATCGAGTTTCAACCGTTTTGCCCCTGTTTCAAGGGCTTTTTATTCGCCTGAAGCCGTCTGTGGACGGTTTTCAGGCGCACTTCGCCCTAGGTGGGCGCACTCCACGCCGGTTTCGGCGTGAACACCAATAGGTTGAGCAAGCGCGTCAGGTTGTAGGCGGCAAAGCAAAACAAGGCCTGACCTGCGACTTTGGCTAAGCCGATGTGGCGGGTTTTACGCAGGCCCCCGACGGTCTTGATCCAGCCGAAGGCTTCTTCGACGATTTTGCGGCGCTTGAGGCTTTGAGCGTACGCTTTGCCGCGCGCGGTGCGGCCATCGACGGCACTGCCGGTCTTTTTGCGAGCAACATGGGCTTTGATGTCTTGCGTCTTGAGTTTGTTGACGAACGCCGGTTGGTCATAGCCTTTGTCGGCACCGACGCTGCCGCCTTTGGGAACACGGCGTTTGATCATTGTTTGCGCGGCTTCGATTTCAGCGGTGCCGGTGGCTTGGGTGGTTTCGACATCGACAATCAGGCCGTTACGATTCTCGGATAGGGCATGGGTGATGTAACGCAGTTTGGCCTCGGTGTATTCGCCTTTCTTGTAAAGCCGCGCTTCGGGGTCTGTCGTGCTCTGATGCGTGGCATTGCTGCGCTTTTCGCCGCTGAAGTCGACCTCGGGATTGCGGCCGGCGGGTTTATCAGGACCGCTGCCGTCTTTCTTCACGAAGCTTTTGTGCGAGGCCCAGGCTTCGATCAGGCTGCCGTCGACACTGAAGTGTTCGTCGGACACCAGGTTTTGCCATTCGGCAATGGCCAAGACCCGCTCAAAAAACTCGCGACTCAGTGCTTCGGACAGCAGGCGCTCGCGGTTGGCGCTGAACACGCTGCGTTCCCAGACAGCATCGTCGATACCCAAACCGACAAACCAGCGAAACAGCAGGTTGTAGTCCAGCTGTTCCATCAACTGGCGTTCGCTACGAACGGTGTACAGCACTTGCAATAGCAAGGCGCGCAGCAGTTTTTCGGGCGCAATCGACGGGCGGCCAGTATGGGAGTAGCATTCGGCAAAGACCGCATCCATAGAGGCCAATACGCCATCGACGAGTAGCCGTAAACGACGCAACGGATGCTGTTTGGGAATACGGTCTTCCAGGCTAACGTAGCTGAACCAGCTATTTTGAATGGCATCGTGTCCGCGCATGGGGGGCTTCTCCAATTTAGATGCGCTATTTTACTTGTTTGCTGAGGCTATGCGCCTTGATGACTGCAGCTTTGGGAGTTTTTCACCAGCCTGTTAGGGATGTGGTCTGTTTCATGTTCGGGTTTTCGTTTGAGTTATTAATCCGGCCCTTAAATACCCGTTCCCGTTTTCGTGGGGCGTTCCATCTAGGGCTTCGACAGGCTCAGCCCGAACGGGATACCGGTAAAAATGCAGCCGGACTTTTAGGCTGCTTGGTCGTGGCCGCTTCCGCCTTACGCCGGCGCTTCGGCGGGTTCGCGGGCCTTATGGCCGACATCGTTGACGTGACGGATTTGCCCCAAATCGTCGCCTTCTATCGAAAATGCCTTGGCAAAACCCTGCACGAAACTGCCGCGTTGCGGACGGATACAGAACAGATGAAAGTCCTGCATGTTTTGTAACTGTTTCATGAATGCGCCGAATTTTTCCTCGAACAAAGCCATGATGTAGGCGAACGCTTCGGTATCGCGCTCGACTTCGCCGGCTGTACAGTGGTAGGTCACGCGCTGGCGGGCGAACAAATGCGCGGCCTTGGTTTCGTCTTCGACGAACAGCAGACAGACCTTGCCGTTGTCGAGCAGATTGCGAGTGTGGGCCGACAATTCGCTGACATAAATGTAATAGTCGCCGTCATGCCGCAGATAGGCAGCGTAGCTGGCTTCCGGCTCGCCGTCGGCGCTGACGGTGGCCAGCAATACCGAAGAGAAGCTTTGCGCCAATGCACTGTAACTTTGGCGGATTTGTTCGAGGTCTATGGTTTTGTCGTTCATGGTCTTGTCCTGTACCCGGAGACGGCCGGGCGGTTAATTAAAAATACGGTTGCCGGGCAGGGCATCGATGAATTCCCGCCACAACAGGCTCTCGCCGTCTGCCGGATCGTAATCGCCGAAAACGGCGGCGACGGTTTGGCCCGGGCGGTCGCGCAACTGCAAGCCGCGCAGCGTGTGCCGGCCGTAGCTGGTGTGGACGATGGCGGCCTCGGCCACGCCTTTTTCGTTCAGATGCAGATTGAAACCCTGGTCCAGTACGTTGAACCAGGGGTCGGTAATCCGCAGGTTCTGCACCGGACCGGTGTGCAATTGCAGCGCGCCGGCGTTGGCGGTCAGGATTTGCAACGGTAAGGCCATCCGCGCCAGTTGCTGCATCAGCTCCCGGAACTGGTGCCCGGAAACGAAGCCGGCAGCCGCTAGCGGTTTGCCGGTGCAGAGCGGCGCCAGACGCTGCCACAAATCGGGTAGCCCCTGAGCCGCAGCCCAATCGAAACCGGCCGGTTCGGCGTAAGGGATATCGGCGGCCGGCGTTTGGTCGGCGGCGGCAAATGCCTCGGCCAGCCGCCGGAAACGTTCCGCATCCGAGTGCTCGGTCAGGTAGATTTTGTGGACGGCTTCGCCGTCGGCGTCGAAGAATTGCAGGCTCCGGCGCGGACCGATCCGGCTTTGCTCGGTGGTGGCATAGCCGGAATGCCAGCGGCCGGTCAGCAGGCACAGCTCGATGTTATGCCCGGACACCAGCAGCAGCTCGCCGCACAGGTGCAGACGCTCGTATAAGCCGGTTTTTTCGTGCACGGCAACGTCGTTGCGGGTCAAAGCCATGACCGGTCCGAGCGTGCCGACCGCGTCGATCAACGCCGGCCAGTCGGGACGCAGCCTGATCGCGTTATCGCCGCAGCCGGTCGCCACCAGTTCGGCTTCGCTGACGCCCAGGGCACTCGCCGCGTCGCGCGGCCGCAGGTGCGGGTGGTCGGCTAACAAGTCGCGCCAAGCCAATTTCAGGTCGTAGGCGGCGGTTGCGTTTTGGGTTGTGGTCGTATTCAACATCATGTTCAACTCCAGTCAGTCGAGGGCGATGCCCGCCGAACGGGCATCGCGGTGGTGAGGCTTGGCGCCGCCGGCGCCAAGCGCACGCGGCGGCCTAAACCGCCAAGCCTTTTTTGCGGTTTACGCCCAACAATGCCATCAGCCCGGCGCCGAACATCCAGACGGCGGCCGGCAGCGGTACCCCGGACACCGGAGCGCTGTTCGGGCCGATATCCAGCGCGACTTGGCCCAAGCTCAAGCTGTGCTCGGCGCTGCTGAACGTGAATTGGTAGCTGGCGGCCGCTTCCGGCAAGTCCCAATAGGCCAGATAATGTTCCAGCGGCACGTTGCCGAACGAGCTGGGGTAGCTGGAGTCGTAGAAGGTCTGGCTGGTAAAGGTGGGCGCGATACCGTTCAGCAGGATGCTGGCATAGTCGGCCAGCGTGCCGACGGTCTCGAACTGCAGTACCGCCCGCAGCGGCCCGGAAGCGACGCTGCCGACAATGTTGGCGGCAAACTGTTCGATCACGCTGAAACTGTACAAATTGCCGGAGCCGGCGGCGAAGGTGCCGGAATTCCAGCTCAGATAAGCGTCGCTGGCGCCGGCGCTGCCGACATCGGGTGCCGCGGTGCGGGTTCCCGGATAGCTACTGTCGACGAAGGTGTCCCATTCGGCGTACAAGGTGCCGGTATCGCCGCGGCTCCAGCCGCCCCAGGCCGCTTCGTGCGGCGCGTCGAAGCCTTTGCCGGCCGCGTAAGGGTCGGGGCCGTTGGTCAAGTCGGCGCGGGCAATGCCGGATGCGGCCATCAGGCCGGCGATCAAAGTCAGTCGGTAAGTTTTGTTCATGGTTTTTCCTCTGTTAATGGATTTGGCTCAGCTCTTCGCCGTGAAGACGCTGCGCCGGGTTAGGTCAGCTATCGTTTCCGCCGCTTCGGCACCTCGCCGGCGGTCCGCCCCGGCCTATGGCCGCGGCGGTGGCGGATGAATAAATTCATGGCGGTTGGGCCGGGCCGCGTTCGGAGGCCGGAGCCAGCGCGTCGCGCGGCGGTACGTCGACCACGTAGCGGTACTGCTTGCCGCAGTAAATGATCACTTCCTTCTGGCCGCGCTTGAGTAGGCGTATTTCGACGCGCAAGTCGCCGAAACCGTCGTGGCGCAACAAGTCGTCGAATAGCGCTTCCAGTTGTTTTTTGGGGGCACCGGGCCGGAAATTGCGTTGCATGTTGGCCTCCGTCAGTAAGCGATTTTCAGCGTCACGCCCAGGTTGCGGCCGGGCCGGGAATAGCGGTCGCGGATGTCGGCATTGGCGAACGGACCCAGATTCCGGTGCGGATTGCTTTCCTGGGTGTCCACGTCTTCCCAATCGATATAGCGGCTGTCGAACACGTTGAACACGCCCAGATTCAGGCTGATGTGGCGGTTAACGTTGTAATAGGCGTTGAAATCGACGATGCCGTAGCCGCTGGTCAGATAAATCGCATCGTCCGGCGCGGTGTTGCGCTGTTTCGGGCCGACCAGGGTCAGAATCAATTCCGAGCCCCAGTCGCCGCTCGGCTGGTCGTAACGCAGGCCAAGCACGCCCTTCATCGGGCTGATTTTGCGCAAGACGACGTCGTCGGTGCGGCCGCTGCGCAGGTTGAGGCCGGCGATATACGAGCCGCTCCACATCAGGCTGGCGCCGGCCAGTTGCGGCCACGCCCAATCCAGGAAAAACCGGCCTTTGATTTCGATGCCTTGCATCCGGATCGGATCCGGGCTGTTGACGGTCTGGAAGGTCAGGTATTCGCAATCGCCGCTGGCCAGCGGATTGCACACGGTGGCGTCGTACATAAAGCGGTCGTAGTCGTTGCGGAACAACGTCAAGTCGAACTGGCCGGCGTCGCCTTGTCCGCGCAAGCCGACTTCGGCGCCGACGCTGGTTTCAGGTTGCAACGCCAGATTCGGCACGCTGGCGTAACCGAACGCGGCATTGGTGAAACCCAGATTGCTGTCGCTGAAATTCGGACCGCGGAAACCGTGCGCATATTGGCCGTGCAGCGTCAGTCGGTCGGTCAGGTGCAGTAGCGCGCCGAACTTGGGTAAAAAGGCATTGGCGTCCTTCACGGCCGGGACGATGTCGGCCGCCGCTTTTTCGAACAGGTAGTCGCTTTGCGGCAGCAGCCGGTAATATTCCCAACGCCCGCCCGGTACCAGTTCGATGCGGCGGTCGAACAGGGCGATGTTGTCTTGCAGGTAAGCCCCGGCTTTGGTCACGGTACTGAGCGGAAAATCGCGTACCGGAAATTCGTCGGGCAAAATCTCTTTGGTGACGGTGCCCAGTCCTTGCCGGCATTCCGGCGTCGGCCCGCCTATCGGTGCGGTCAGTTTGCCGGTCAGGCAAGTCAGGGTGCCGTCGCGTAGTTGGGCGACGCTGTTTTTGCTGATTTGGCCGCCGTATTGCAGATCGTGTTCGCTACCGGCAAAGCCGAAATGTTTGTCCAGCCGCAGTTGGCCGCCGAAATCCCGGTTGTCGAAGTCGAAAATCCGTTCGACCAGCACCCGGCCGTTGGCGTTGGAACGGCGGTCCTGGTTGGTTATTTGCCGGGTGGCCGACTGTTGCGTGTAAAACTGCCAGTAGGCTTGATCGAACAGCGGCGCATCCAGCCCTTTCAAGGTATGGTCCAGCGACAGGCGCCAGCGCAATTGGCTGTCGTCGGTCAACATGCTGTTGACGAAACGGCCGCTGATGTCCAAATCCCGGGCGTAAAGCGCATCGAAATCGGAGGCTTTGTGCATCCACTCTCCGGTAAGCCGCAACAAGTTGGCGTCGCTGAAGCGGTACAGCAATTTGGCCAGCAGGTTGTAGCCTTGGTTATCCTGCGGACTGGGTAGGGTGCGGGTGCCGTTCAGCGTATTCAGGCCGCCCTGGTTGTCGGTCTCGTTGCTGTGGCTGTGGTTGAACACGGCCAGGCCTTCCCAGCCGCCCAGCACGCCGGCGGCGGTTGCGGTTTGGGTGAAATTGTTGTCGGTCGTGTTGTAATGCAGTTTCAGGCCGGTGTAATAGTCGTGGCCGAACACCTGCAAGTAGTCTTGCGGGTCCTTGGTGACGAAATTGACGGTACCGCCCAACGCGTCGCCGCCGTAAGCGGCCGGGCCGGCGCCGCGGACGATGTCGACCTGTTTCAAGGCGTCCATATCCACCGCGTTGCGGGTCGAGTTGGCGAACGAGCCGATGCTGAAGCTGTCCGGCAAACGTACGCCGTCGATCTGCATCAACACCCGGTTGCCGCCCAGGCCGCGTATGGTGAAGCCGGTCGAGCCGAAGCGATGCGGGTCGCTGCCGACGTTGACGCCGGGCTCGTAACGAATCAAATCCTTGATGTCGCGCACCATGCGTTGTTCGATGGTTTTTTCGTCTATCGTCGATTGGGTGCCCGGCGGCGCGGCGGCCGGTTTGTCGGCTTGAGCTTTGACCGTGACGGTTTCAAGTTCCAGGTCCTCGGGCATTTCAACCACCTCGGGTTCGGCAGCCAAGGCCGTGCCGGCCAGCCAGCACAGCAGCGCGCAAAACAGAGCGCGCCGGCAAGTGCCGGGTTGTCCGGAGCAGGCCGCATCGGGGCAGCGCTGCGGAGCAATTGATAAATAAAACGGTTGGGTTGCCATGGCATACAGTAGTTACTGCTGGCTGCCTTGCACGACGGCTAGGGGGCTGGCGGGTTAATGCAATTTGTAATTCGTTCCGGCTATACGACGGTGGCCAGGGTTTGGCTCCCGAATAGGGTGACTTCCTTGTCGGCCGACGAATCCTTGTCGGTATCCTTTGCCGCGGCCGGTGCCGGGCAGATCGGCGCGGCGGCCGGCGGCGTTGCCGTCAATGCTCGGTTATCTGCCGGATCGGGCCGGCGGTTTGGGTTCGGTTGGGACATGGGTGCTCCAGGTTAGCAATGTCTTTAAAGTCATGGCTACCTGGCGGGAGGCTGGGTGGCGGGTTTATTTGCAGCCGGCTCCAACGGCCTGGCTTGCTCTAGCTCGACCGGTTTTGGGCAGTCCGGCGGCGAGGGGATTATTTGCACAATCTCCCCAACCCCTCTTTTCCAAAGAGGGGCGTGAAAATCATATCGCTTAACTTAACGGGATTGGTCCAACACCTGGCCCCTCAGCCAGACATACCAAAACCGGTTTGGGTTATTTCCTGCAATGCCGTCGGCATTTCCCGAGCCGGCGGGAATTCAGGCCGGTAAATCCGGCCTTGCCAATAGGCAAAGGCCGGCAATCAGCGAACTATTTTGTATCCGGCTCCGAGACAAAGCCGATTTTGCTGACGCCGGCGTTCGCGGCGTCGGCCAGGGTTTCGGCGATAAAGTGGTAAGCCACGTTGCGGTCGGCGCGAATGTGCACTTCCGGGCCGTCGGCTTGTTGGCCCAAGGGCTGCAAACGTTGTTGCAACTGTTCGCGGCTGACGGCGTCTTGGTTCCAGAACAAATGGCCGTCGCCGTCTATCGCCAGATTGACCGGTTCCACCGCCGGCGCCGGTTGCACTTGGCTGCTGGCCTTGGGCAGATCGATTTTGACGCTGTGGGTCATCATCGGTGCGGTAATCATGAAGATCACCAACAGCACCAACATCACGTCGATCAGCGGGATCATATTGATTTCGGCCATCGCATGGCCGCCGGCTTTGTTTTGGTCGAAATTTCCGAAGGCCATTATTCCGCTCCTACGCTGACCAGCGTCAGTTTTTGCGCCGGATTGGCCGGTGCGGCGCTCGGTTCGATGGCCGAGCCGGTGGTCAGGAACGCGAACAAGTCGTGGGCGAAGGCGTCGAGTTGCGCCAGCAGCACCCGGTTGGATCGCACGCAATCGTTGTAAGCCAGTACCGCCGGGATCGCCACGGCGAGACCTAAGCCGGTCATGATCAGCGCTTCGCCGACCGGGCCGGCGATTTGTTCCAGCGAACCCTGGCCGCTTTGGCCGATGCCGATCAAGGCGTGGTAGACGCCCCAGACGGTGCCGAACAGGCCGATGAACGGGGCGGTGCTGGCGACCGAAGCCAACACGGTCAGGCCCCATTCCAATTTAGCGGTTTCTTCGTCGATGACCCGGCGGATCGCCCGGGTCAGGAACTCGCCGGCCGAACCCGCTTCCTGCAGGCGTTGCGTGCCGTGCTTGGCATGGTGGCGGCTGGCGTTGATGGCGTGGTAGGTCAGATGCGAAAACGGTTCTTCGTCGCGGTGCTGGTGCAGCGATTGGGCCACTTCGTCCAACGAGGCGGCATTCCAGAATTCGCTGAGGAATTGGCTGCTGCGCCGCCGCGCCAACCGGCCTTGCCAAGCTTTGACGGCGATGAAATACCAGCTGGTGACCGACATCAGCAACAGTAGGCCGAACAGAATTTGGCCGACGGCGTCGCTTTGCGACAGAAAATGGCTGAGGTTTTGATTGAATGACATGGCTTTATCCTTCGAGGCTGAATGAAATCGGTACCACCACCCAGGCGGCGACGGCTTGTTCGGCGCGTTTGGCCGGCACGAAACGCCATTTTTTGACGGTTTCCTGCGCGGCGGCGTCCAAGCGTTCGTAACCGCTGGATTTGCGCAACGCGACTTGTTCGACGTTACCTTCGACGTTAACCAGCACCCGCAAATACACTTTGCCTTGTTCGCCCAGTTGGCGCGAAATCGACGGGTAGGCCGGCGGCGGGTTGTTCAGGTAGTCGGCGTTCAGGTTGGGTAGCGTCAAGGGCGCCTGATTGCCGTCCGCTTCGCTGCTTTTGGCGGGTGCCGGTGCGGCTTCCGCGCTAGCGGCGGCGGCTGGTGCCGGAGGCGCGGGGGCAGGCGCCGGTTCGGCCGGAACGCTGATCGGCGATGCGGTTTCGCTACGCGTAGCCAGTACCGGTTTGGGGTTGGCGACCTGCGGCAACGGTTTGGTTTTGGGTTTGGCCGTTTTCGGTTTGGGCTGGGCGGCGGCTGGCGGCGGAGCCGGCGTAGGGGCTTTGGCTGCCGGCGCGGCGATCCAATTCACCATGATGGCCTGCGGCGGCGTGATTTTGGCTTCGGGCTGGCTGTCCGGAATCAGGCAGAGTCCGGCAATGTGCAACGCCACCACCAAACCCAAACCGAGCCAATGGCCGGATGTCGACGGTTGCGGCTGCGAACCGGCACGGCGGAATGCGGGTTGCCGTTGCGGACTGGTTGCTACGGCGATGGCTTGTAGAAAACACAGATTGACGGTCATGGTGCCTCGGCTGTTGCGTGGATGGTTTAACGCTTGGCTGGCTACCGACGGGTTGGCTGGCTATGCGGAACTACGGTTTATTTGGTCAAAATCAATTTGCCGTTGCTGGTGATGCGTAAGCGATATTCTTCGCCTTGGTGTTCGATAATCACTTCGCTCTGCGCGGCGAACAGCTCGCGGGTACTGATGCGCGGGCGGTTGGCGACGTTTACGGTGTTTCGAACCTCTTTGTTTTTTTCGTTAAAGTCATTCATAACGGGACTCAGTGGTAAGCGGCGGTCGGCCGCTGTTGCTGCCTGTGGGCGATCAATTGTTGGGTTACTCCTTGCCAATGCATCAGTAGTTGTTGGTAAAGCTCGCGGCTGTCCGGCCGCGTGTCCAATTGCGGGTGGCTTAACAAATGGCCTAGTTGGCTGACGATTTGCTGCGACAATTTCGGGCAGTGCCGGCCGTTGATGAACTGGGTCATCAACAGGCAGGTCGTCGCATGCAACCGGGTCAATTCCACTTGCGATCCCACCGCGGTTTCGGCTTCGTCCATAGAGACCTCGTTGTCAGGGTGCTAACCCGGCGGCCGCTTTACTTCCAATAAAGTCGCCGGATTAACGGGCTTAAAAAACCGCATTCTCCAAGCCAGACTGAAGATGCGGAGATGCCGGCGCGAGAGAAGCAACGGCATTTGATACAAATGATAATGATTCGCAATTATAAGTCAAGCAAAAATATACGCCGCTCCTTCGGCTTGAGCCGGCTTCGGCCGAAAACCGTTCGCGTGTGACGGTATCGAGCGGTGGGTGCGGTGAAATTGGCGGAGCTTTCCAGGCGGGGTGGGGTGCGGGCGGGTAGAAACCGGAGTTTGAAGCAAGTCCGGCTCGGATCGGAGCTCGGCCATTGTCCGGGCGCCGCTCGATTCGGCCTGTAGCCGCCGTTCGGCGGCTGCGGTGCTGGGGCTGATGCCGCGGGCTCCGGGCAAACCGAGGCCGCAGATTTGGGTTTAATCCGGTTTGCCGGCCGCGGCCGGATCTAACAAGTCTCCGAGCTTGTTAGCTAAAGTTTGCTCAGTAAATCAGTCATGGGCATGTACAAGCCGGTTGGTTAAGCTGAGCCGACCGAGCAGAGTTGAAACCATCGGTTCCCAACAGCGTGCAACTGTCTTCATCAAACCAGCAAGGCGGCATTTACCTTTGCCGTGGGCTGTATGCTGCTCGGGGTGCGCTTGCTGCGCTGACTACGAACGGCTTACCGTTCAATCAAACCCCGCATCTTGATTGGCAAAACTGCTAGGGCGGTTGTGCCGCCGGTGCTAACCTGCCGCCATCATGGCTTGCAGGATTTTTTACGATGAACGACATTCGCGACCCGGTTTACGCGCGTCTGCTCAAGGCGGCGCTGGACTGTTTCCTTGCCGACGAATACCACAAGGTCACCACCCGCGCCATCGCCGACCAGGCGGGCGTCAACGTCTCGATGATCCGCTATTACTTCGGCAACAAGGAAGGCCTTTACGAAGAAATGATACGCGAGACGCTCAAGCCCCTCTTGGATATGCTCGACAGCGACACGCTGTCCGAGGCCTGCGGTTTCGCCGACTATCTGCGCCTGTATTACGACACCATGCGCAAGCATCCCGAATTCCCCAAGCTCATCCTCAAGGTGCTGGCCCTCAACCACGGGCCGGGCCGGCGTTTCATCCTGCAATTGCTGGAGCGCGGCCGTAGCGGCGGCGCGCGGCGGTTGGAACAGTTGAAGGCCAGCGGCCAGGTCGATCAGGCGATCAATCCCGACGTGGCGCGCATGGCCTTCGTCAGCCTTGCGATGATGCCGATGCTGCTGAAGGATATTTTCGAAGAACAGATGGGCGGACAGATGGATGAGGCCTTCCTCAATGAACTCGCCACGCTCAACGGCAAACTATTGGCGGCTAGCATGGCTGCCACGCTAGCGGGGATATGACATGACATTACAAAAGAACGCCGGCGCGGTACGCCGTTTCATCAGACTCGCCAGATTCGGCGCCTGGCTGCAAAATCTGCCCAACAAAATCGTGCCGCCGCCGTTCCGCCTGATGCAGATCGGTTCGGCCTTCTGGCAATCGCGGGCGTTGTATGTCGCCGTGCGGCTGGACATCGCCGGGGCGCTGGCCGACGCTGAATTGAGCATCGAAACCCTGGCCGAACGCGTCGCTGCCGACGCCGATGCGCTCTACCGCTTGCTGCGCATGCTGGTTGCGATGGGCGTGTTCGAGGAAGCGGCTGACAAGCGCTTTAAAAACAACAAGCTTTCGTCTTACTTGCGCCTGGACCATCCCAACAGCGTGCGGGCAATGGTGCTGATGCACAATTCGCCGGAAATGGGCCGGCCTTGGTTCGAACAATTGGAGCAGGGCGTGCGCAACGGCGGCGTGCCTTTCGAGTTGGCGCACGGGCAGGCTTTTTACGATTACCTGGACGCAAACCCGGAATTCGATGCGCTGTTCGCGCAGGCCATGGATAGCGTGGAAGCCTTGGCCGGCGACAGCTTTGTTACCGATTTCGACTGGTCGCGCTTCGAGCGCATCATCGACGTCGGCGGCTCCAAGGGCGCAAAATCTCTCGCGATCCTCAAACGCCATCCGCGGCTCAAGGCACTGGTGGCCGACCGCGAACAAGTCATTCGCGGCGCGGCGCAGTTTTGGAAAGACCAGGGCGAGGGCGCCGCTCTGCAACGCATGAGCTTCGAAGCCTATGACCTGCTGCAAGCCGTGCCCAAGGTGCACAGCGACAAGGACATTTACCTGCTGAGCGCCGTGCTGCATGGCTTCGACGACGATACCTGCATCGCCGCTTTATCAAACGTGGCGGAAGCCGCCTCAGGCCGTGATGCGACTATCGCCGTGATGGAGATGGTGATGCCGGACAACCGGGCCGACCAAAGCACGGCCTCGTTTGACATGCAGATGTGCGTCAACACCCGCGGCCGCGAAAGGACGCTGGCCGAATGGCGGCGGCTGATCGATGTCAGCGGGTTGGTTCTTCAGGAGGTGGTGGGCTTGCAGACGTTCGGAAAAATACTGGTGCTGCGGGCGGCCCACTGCACCGGTGAAATGGTCTAATAACCCCGGACACTTCTAAAGGCAGAATTTATATTGCTAGTAGAGGTGACCATGAGTAACGACAAAAAACACAACCGCCCCAAATACAGCCTGGAGTTCAAGCAAGATGCCGCCAAGTTGGTTCTGGAAAAAGCAAGTAGCCTCGATGGAATCGAGGATTCGAAGGCCAACACCCTTAAAATTTGCCGAGACTAGTCTGATGACGGATGGTCGACACCCTCGATTCCGCTAACGCTGCATCGAGGCTACGCAAGACCAGCTCCCGTCGTGCAATCATAAACACTACCAGGCGGCTATCCATTCCACTGCGGTCACTGAAGCCAAAGCGCCATGGTCAGCTATTGGCCGATTCAAGCCATCAAATTCTCGCTGGGTTTGTATCGGAACTGTTGGCGGCTTTGTGATTGAGAGATTCAAACTGAGTCGCGTCATGGATGAAACGCTACGCGAAGCCTGTTTGAAAACCGAGTCGCGGACCGACAACCGCGATAGTTTTCACTGCTTGTCCTCGGCAACTGCTCCATGTGTCGCTCTACCTCCTGCATCGTTGCAGTCGAAAGAAAAGTATCCAAAGAAAAGACACCCCGTTGCCGATTATTCTCTGCGTGCCGAAGGCTATGAACGGGTTTTCCGCAGGGGCTTCCCAGCCGCTACGGAAAACGCGCGGCAGCCCTGCCGCGCCCCTGACGGGCAAGTCGCTAGGTATATCCGTGTACCTCGCCCTTAGGAGGTGTGCATGCAAATCGGCTGTCCTGCCGATTTGGCTGTTCCAGCCCTTCGGTGCTCGGCGCGGCAGCGGGGATAAAACCCAGTCTTATTTGCTGCGCGGTAAGGTTGTTTGCGGTTTTTTCTGTGCTTTTTTTGCCGTTTGGCTATTAACCAGGCCCTTAAATTCCCTGGAGTCGTCATTCCCGTTAAGGCGGGAATCCACTTTAGCTGCTGGGCTCGTGCCTTCGCGGGAGCGGCGATATTTAAGGGCCGGGTTAATAAAACAACAAACCTCTATTGTCGGAAAACTGCTGCCCGCAAAAAAAGCCCCGGAATTCCGGGGCAAAAGCTTGCAGGTAGGTGCAGTTAGTAGTCGTCCATGCCGCCGGCCGGCATTACCGGTTTGTCCTGCTTGGGCAGTTCGGCGACCATGACTTCGGTGGTCAGCATCAGACCGGCGATCGACGCGGCGTTTTGCAGCGCGCAGCGGGTGACCTTGGTCGGGTCGAGGATGCCCATCGCGATCATGTCGCCGTACTCGCCGGTCGCGGCGTTGTAGCCGTAGCTGCCTGAGCCGGATTGAACCTGAGCCAGCACCACCGAGGCTTCGTCGCCGGCGTTGGTGACGATCTGGCGCAGCGGTTCTTCGATGGCCCGGCGCAGAATACCGATACCGACGTTGCGGTCGGCGTTGTCGCCTTTCAGCTCTTTCAAGGCGGCTTGGGCGCGGATCAAGGCCACGCCGCCGCCCGGCACGATGCCTTCCTCGACCGCGGCGCGAGTGGCGTGCAGCGCGTCCTCGACGCGGGCTTTTTTCTCCTTCATTTCCACTTCGGTGGCCGCGCCGACCTTGATCACGGCGACGCCGCCGGACAATTTGGCGACGCGTTCCTGCAGTTTTTCCTTGTCGTAGCTGGAGCTGGTTTCCTCGATTTGCTTACGCAACTGCTCGACGCGGGCCTTGATGTCATCGCCACTACCGGCGCCATCGACGATGATGGTGTTTTCTTTCGAAACCTGGACTTTTTTCGCGGTGCCTAGTTGTTCCAGTTCGGCTTTTTCCAGGCTGAAGCCCAGTTCCTCGGTGATCACCGTGCCGCCGGTCAGAATCGCCATGTCTTCCAACATCGCTTTGCGGCGGTCGCCGAAGCCCGGCGCTTTGACCGCGCAGACTTTGAGAATGCCACGCAAGGTGTTGACGACTAAGGTCGCCAGCGCTTCTCCTTCGACATCTTCGGCGACGATCAGCAACGAGCGGCCGGCTTTGGAGACTTTTTCCAACAGCGGGATCAGGTCGCGGATGTTCGAGATTTTCTTGTCGTGCAGCAGAATGTAAGGGTTTTCCAGTTCGGCGGTCATGCCTTCCTTCTGGTTGGCAAAGTAAGGCGAAATGTAACCGCGGTCGAACTGCATGCCTTCCACCACCTCCAGCTCGTTGTGCATGCTGGAGCCTTCCTCGACGGTAATCACGCCTTCCTTGCCGACCTTGTCCATCGCGTCGGCGATGATTTGGCCGAAGGCTTCATCCGAGTTGGCGGAAATGGTGCCGACCTGGGCAATGGCTTTGCTGTCGGTGCAGGGCTTGGACAGTTTTTTCAATTCCTCGACCGCGACGCTAACGGCTTGGTCGATGCCGCGCTTGATGTCCATCGGATTGGCGCCGGCCGAGACCGATTTCAAACCTTCGCGGACGATGGCTTGCGCCAGCACGGTAGCGGTGGTGGTGCCGTCGCCGGCGACGTCGGAGGTTTTGGACGACACTTCCTTGACCATTTGCGCGCCCATGTTCTCGAACTTGCCTTTCAGCTCGATTTCCTTGGCGACGGAGACGCCGTCCTTGGTCACGGTCGGTGCGCCGAAACTGCGTTCCAGCACCACGTTGCGGCCTTTGGGGCCTAGAGTTTGTTTTACCGCATCGGCAAGAATATTTACCCCCGCCAGCATGCGGTGGCGGGCTTCGTCGGCAAATAACACTTCTTTTGCAGCCATAAATGCTTTTCCTCCAAAAACACTTAAATCAGGATTTCAAAAACAATGCGCTTGGAAAATCAAGCGTCCAACAGGCCGAGGATTTCGTCCTCGCGCACCACGACATGCTCGACGCCGTTGATTTTGACTTCGTTGCCGGCGTGCTTGCCGATCAACACCCGGTCGCCGGCCTTGACCGCCAGCGGCCGCAGTTGGCCGTTATCCAGCGGTTTGCCGGTGCCGACGGCGATCACTTCGGCGGAGATGGGTTTTTCCTTGGCGTTATCCGGAATCACGATGCCGCCGGGCGTGGTGGTCTCGCTTTCCAGACGCTTGACGACGATGCGGTCGTATAAAGGACGTATGCTCATCAGCTTATGCCTCCTTGATATTCAACGAAAAATACAAAGACTCAACGCTGCTTGCCAGCGTCGCTGGCCTGAGTATGGGCGGCCGCTTTGTTTTTCAAGTGCCATGGATAGGCGCAGCCGGAGCGGCAATATCGTCAAGTTAAGGATGGTAGGAGCGGGCCATGTCCGCGATTAAATGCCTTCGGTCGCAGGCATGGCCTGCTCCTGCGCTTTTACGGGGGCTAAGAATGGTGGGCTTATTGCGCAGTGGCGGCGTGGATGCCGTCGTCAGGCCGTTTCTGGGCGAAGGCCTGGAGCCGGGCCTGAAATTGTTCCAGCGGCAGCGGCCGGCCGAACAGAAAGCCCTGGTACAAATTGCAGCCGTGGGCATTCAGAAAGCCAAGCTGTTCTTCGCTTTCGACGCCTTCGGCCAGGCTTTCGATGCCCAGATTCTCGGCCATGCCGATGATGGTTTGGATGATGACGGCGTCGTTTTGGGTGACGCCCAGGTTATGCACGAAGGAGCGGTCGATTTTTAATTGGTCGAACGGCAGTTTGGTCAGGTAATACAGCGACGAATAACCGGTGCCGAAATCGTCCATCGAAAAGCGCACGCCGCTTTCGCGAAGTTGTTGCATTTTGACGATGGTGTCGTCGATGTCGTCCAATACCAGGCTTTCGGTCAGTTCCAGTTTCAGCCGGCCGGGATTGAGCCCGTAGCGTTCCAAGGTGCGCCGGACCTGGGCCACGAAATCGGCCTGGCGGAATTGCGGTGCGCTGACGTTGACCGCCAACTGCAAGTCGTCCAGCCCGGCCCGGCCTTCCCAAAGTTTCAGTTGGGCGCAAGCGGTTTCGACCACCCAATTGCCGATCGGCACGATCAGTCCGGTTTCCTCGGCCAGCGGGATGAATTCCGCCGGCGGCACCAGGCCGCGTTGCGGATGCAGCCACCGGATCAACACTTCGGCACCGATGGTGCGGCCGTCTTGGTCGACTTGGGGCTGGTAATACAATACGAAACCGTTTTCCTCCAGCGCTCGGCGCAAATCGCTCTCCAGCGCGGCTTTGGCCTCCAGAGCCTGCTGCATTGCCGGGTCGTAAAATTGCATGCCGTTGCGGCCGTTGCGTTTGGCCTGGTACAGCGCGGTATCGATGCATTTCAGCAGTTCTTCCACCGTGGTGTCCGGGTCGCGAAACAAGCCGATGCCCATGCTGGCCGAGCAATGGTGTTCGTAACCGTGCAGCAGGTAGGGCCGGCCGATGGCGGCCAGAATTTTACCGCCGACCATTTTGGTTTGCGCCGAAGCCTGAGCCGCGTCGCCGTTCAGGCCGTTCAAAATCACGACGAACTCGTCGCCACCCAGCCTGGCCACGGTATCGCCTTCGCGCACGCAGGCTTCCAGGCGCCGGGCCACTTCGACCAGCAACAGATCGCCCTGGTTATGGCCCTTGGTATCGTTCAAGGCCTTGAAGTTGTCCAGGTCGATGAACAGTGCCGCGCCATGGTTGGCGGCGCGGGCGTTGGCGACGACGGCCTGGTGCAGGCGGTCGTACAGCAGGCGGCGGTTGGGCAGCCCGGTCAGCGGATCGTAAAACGCCAGGCGTTCGATTTCGGCTTCGGCTTGTTTCTGGGCGCGGGAGCGGTTGAAGTTGTCCAACGCGATATCGATGTCGGTCGCCATTTCCAGCAGCAGGTCGCGGGCGTCGCTGTCGAATGCGTTGACTTCGCCGGCATACAGCACGAACACGCCGGCCACCGCGCCGGCTTGGTGCAACGGCAGCGCGGCCGCGGCTTGCCAGCCGGCCCGCAGCGCCTGCGGCCGCCACGGCAGCGTCAACGGATCGTTTTGAAAATCCTGGCACCAATAGGGGCGCTGCTCGCGCAGCGCGACGCTGGTCGGGCTGCGGCTGAAGTCGCTGGCGGCGGTCAGCGCCATGTCGATGCTTGGCAATTCTTCGGCGCCTTCGCCGAAACTGGCGCACGGCCGCAGCGCATCTCCGTCGGCGGCCAGCAGGCCGACCCATGCCATTTTCATGCCGCCGAACTCGACCGCGGCCTGGCACACCCGCAGAAACAGGTCGGCTTCGTCGCTGGACTGGACGATGGCTTTGTTGCACCGGCTCAGCGCGGCATACAGTTGCATATGGCGCTGGATTTTGGCTTGCGCGGCCCGGCGCTCGCTGATGTCGCGGGCGATGCCCAGCACGCCGATCAAATTGCCGCTGGCGTCGCGGACCGGCGTTTTCAGCGTTTCGAACACACCGCGGTAGCCGTTGTCGGCGAACTCCAGCCATTCCTCGTTGGCGCAGACCTTGCCGGCCTGCACCGCTTTCAAGTCGTTTTGGCGGAAAAAATCGGCCAGTTCGGCGGAGACGAAGTCGCGGTCGGTTTTACCGACGATTTCGGCCTCGCGGGCACCGTATAGGCGTTCGAATTGCAGGTTGCAGGCCAAATACACGCCGTTCGGGTCCTTCAGCCAGACCAGATCGGGAATGGTATCCAGCAGCGTTTGCAATTGGGTGTGGGCGGAAATGTAATCGTCCAGCGTGGTTCTGAGTTTTTGCTCGCTGCGGCGCAATTGGCTGCTGCGTTCCGCCACGGCGTCTTCCAGCCGGTTGCGCAGGCGTTCGATTTCCAGATGGGTCCGCACCCGCGCCAGCAGCTCTTCGCGCTGGTAGGGTTTGGATACGTAGTCCACCGCGCCCAATTGGAAGCCCTGCACTTTTTCTTCGGTATCCGACAGCGTGCTGACGAAGATGACCGGCACCTGGCGCGTGGCCGGGTGCGCTTTCAACCGGCGGCAGACTTCGAAGCCGTCGATGCCGGGCATCATGATGTCCAGTAGCACCAGGTCCGGCGGATTGTCGAACGCGGATTCCAGCGCCAACTCGCCGTCGATGGCGGAACGCACCTCGTAATCCTCGGCCCTGAGCAGTTCGGACAGCAACTTCAGCGATGCCGGCGTGTCGTCGACGACGAGAATTTTAGGTTTGCTGCAGGTCATGTCGAATCGCCTCGGTTGGCTCGCAACGCTTTCAGTATCGCCGGATAGTTGTAGTTGTCGGCCAGCACAGCCAGTGCCGCCGCGAGTTGGTTATCATAAGCCTTAATCCGGCCGATGGCATCGGCAATGCGCTCGCTTTCCAGGCTTTTCAACGCGAGTTCCAGCTCGCGGCGCAGCGCCGGCGCCAGCGCGGCCAAGCTATCCGCCGCCAGGGCCGGCATTGCTGCGGCCGGTGCGTCGGAATACAGGTAACGTACCCCCAATTGCCGGGCCAGGCAATCGTAGATTTCCGCCGGGCGGTAGGGTTTGCCGATAAATTCGTTCATGCCGGCCGCCAGGATTTCGTCGCGCTGTTCGGCAAACGCGGAAGCTGAGACGCCGATGATTTTTACCGCGTCGCCGCCCGGTAAGGCGCGGATGGTTTGTGCGGCTTGCAGGCCGTCCATTACCGGCATTTGCCGGTCCATCCAGATCAAATGCGGCTGCCAGCTTTGGAACAGTGCGACGCCGTCCCGGCCGTTTTCGGCCAATTTAATCCGGAAGCCGACCGTTTCCAGCAGCCAGGACAGCAGCAATTGATTGTCGATTTGGTCTTCCACGATCAGAATCCGGTATTCCGGTTGGCCCGGCGCCAACGCCAACACTTCGCGTTCCGCCGCCGCTGCCGCTTGCGGAGCCGAGCCGGCCGCCGTTTCCGCCACCCGTAACGGCAGTTCGATCCGGAACAGCGAGCCCTTGCCCATGGTGCTTTCCACGCCAATACTGCCGTTCATCAATTGCACGAATTGGCGGGTAATGCTCAGGCCCAGGCCGGTGCCTTTGCCGTCGGCATCCTGGCCGATTTGGACGAAGGGTTCGAAGATGCGTTGCCGGTCGGTTTCGGCGATGCCGGGGCCGGTGTCTTCGACCTCTATCAGCAGATGCGAGGTGGCGTTGTGTTTGCAGCGCACGCGTACCGTGACGCCGCCGGCGCCGGTGAATTTCAGCGCGTTGCCGACCAGGTTGATCAGCACTTGCCGCAAACGGTCGCGGTCGCCGACGATGAAGCGCGGGTAAGCGGATTCCGGGTCGAGCGCCAGCTTAAGCCCTTTTTCGGCGGCGCGCGCCTGCATCATGTTCAGCACGTCGCCGACCATCTCCTGTAGATCGAACGCCGTGTCCGCCAACTGCACCCGGCCGGATTCGATTTTGGCCATTTCCAGCACCTGGTTGATCAGATTCAACAGGTGTTCGCCGCTGCGGTTGATGATATCCAGGTTGCGGCGGTCGGCCTCCGCCAGTTGCGGGCTTTTGCGCATCAGGCTGGAGAAACCCAGGATCGCGTTCAACGGGGTGCGCAGCTCGTGGCTCATGTTGGCCAGGAATACGCTCTTGGCCTTATTGGCCGTTTCCGCTGCGTCGCGCGCCAATCGCAATTCTTCGGTGCGGCGCTGCACGGTGTCTTCCAGCCGGTCGCGGTAATGCTGCAATTCTTCCTCGGCCTGCTTGCGCTGGCTGATGTCGCGGCAGATCGTCAAGTTATAGATTTTGCCGCCGAATTCGAAATAGTTGGCGGTGATTTCCACCGGAAACACCCGGCCGTGGCGGGTGCAGTGCGTGGTTTCGAACTGGATTTGCCGGCGTTCCAGCAATTGCGGCCAGAATTCGCACCATTTTTCCGGAGACCAGTTCGGGTCGATGTCGAATACGCTCATGCCGCCGGTCAACTCGGCGCGGCTGTAGCCCAGGGTATGGGCGCCGCTCTGGTTGACGTATAAAAACCGCGGGTCGTTTTCGCCCATCAGCACGATGGTTTCCCGCACCTTGTCCAGCGCGAAGCTCAACAATTGCAAACGCTGTTGGGTTTGTTTGCGTTCGGACAAATCGTAGAACAGGCCGAGGAAGCCGCCGATCCGGCCGTCCTCGTCGCGCAAAGCGGTTACCGACAAGTTTACCGGCAACCGGCTGCCGTCCTTGCGGATGAAGGACCATTCGCGCTGTTCGGCTTGGTTGCGCTGCGCCCGTGCCGTAAACACGCCGAAGCCCGGCGCTATGGTTTCGCCGAACTCGGCCGACAGTTTCCGGGCATACAGCGCGACTTCTTCGGCGTCGTGCCACAACGCCGGCGTCTGCCGGCCGACCAGCTCGGCGGCGGCATAACCCAGCAAGCGTTCCGCGGCCGGGTTGAAACTGGTGACGACGCCGTCGCGGCTGGTCGAGACGATGCCGTGGGCGGCGTTGTCCAGTATCGTGCGTTGAAACAGGCTGAGCCGGTGCAGGGTGTCGTCGCGTTGCTGAACCGCAGCCATCATCGCGTTGAAATTGCGGCCGAGTCGGGCCAGTTCGTCGTTGCCGTCGGCCGGTACCCGGTGCCGGTAATCGGCCTCGGTTCGCACCCGTTCGGTGGCTGCGGTCAACGCTGCGATCGGTTTGGTGATGGTGCGCCGCAACACCAGCAGTTGACTCCAGGTCACGCCCATCAGAATCAGCACGCCGGCGGCGAACAGCCACAAAAACTGTTGCGTCTGCTGCTGCAATTGCTTCAGGCTGATGCTCAGGCGGAGGCGGGCGCCGCTGGGCAGAGTTTGCAGCCAGTCGGCATGGACCGCGCCCAGATAGATGCCGTCGGCGTTGCCGGCCGGACCGGCGTCGGCGTGGGCGCCGATGCGGGCCAGTAGCCGGCCGTCGCCGAGCACGATGTCGGCGGCCAACAGTTGCGGATTGCCTTGCAGCGTATCGAGAATTTCCTGGGCGCGTTGGCCGTCTTCGAACGCTACTGCCGTGTCGGTGCCGACCGCGATCAACTGCGCGTAGGGTTCCATGAACTGGCGTACCCGCTGTTCCAGCGTCAGGTTTTGGTAAACCAGCAAGCCGCCGCCCATCAAGACGAAGGTCAAGACTGCCGATCCCCACAGTATCAGAGACAGCCGGCGGTGGATGGTCAGGCGCATCGGCATCGCTTATCTCATCCGGCGCAAAGCGCCGTTGAACAGGACGCCGGAGGACACCTCCAGCATCTTGGTTTGTATGGTCAGCGAAACCGCCCGAGCCTGGTCCAGATTAATGTTCATGCCCACCCGCTCGTCGACGATGAAGCCTATGACGCCGCCTTCGGTCAGAAATTCCGGCGCGTCGCCGACGGTCAGCACCGGCTTGGTGCGCAGTTCGGCCAGCGCCTGCCGCCGTTGCGAAGCCTCGGTGTAGCCGATATAGACCAGTTGACACAGCGGCAATTCGGACAGCCGTTCCGCGCGAACGATGCGAAAGCCGCGGCCCTGTTCGCTGCGGCCGCGCAGCGTGTCGTCCAGGATCTCGCCGAACGGGTCGGGGCCGAGGATGCCGATGCACCAGGGCGAGCCGTTGTCCGGCAGCGCCTGGCTGGGCCAGCCGACGTAATGGGCGAAATTGCGCAAAAAGGCGGCTTTAACCCGGTAAGGGTTTTCCTGCGCGGAGGCCGAATCCGGCGTCAACGCGAACAACAGCAACGCCAGCAGCCGTAACGCCAGGCGCCGGCTATCGCGGCGCAGGCCGGCGCCGATTGGCGGAAATTGGATGCCGTGTCGCATGGCCGGGCCGCCGTCAGTATTTGACCGAAAAGTTGAGCATCAACTCTTGCGGCCGGCCGCGGCTGCTTTGCGACGGCCGGTAGTGTTCGTCGAGCAGATTCTTGCCGATCAAGTCGAGGCTGATGCTGTGGCCGCCCACTTGCCAGGTGTAACCGACCAGCGCATTGACCAGCGCATAAGTTTGGTAGGCCGAAGCCGGCGTGTCGGATAACAGGGTTTGGCCGAACACCAAATTGACGCCGCCGCCGATATGCAGCCCGCGCAGCGGGCCGGCGTCGAAATCGTAGCGGGTCCACAGATTGGCCAGATGCGGTGCGCTCATTTGCAACGGCGCGTTGTGAAAGCGCAGCGCGTTCTTGTAATAGGCGCGGCCCGTCGCGTCCAGCGTATTCGGATCTTGGGCCAGGATCGCGGCGTCGTTGCCGGTGAATTCGGTAATTTTGGCGTCCATGAAACTGTAAGACAGGTACATCTGCCAGTTGTCGGCCAGCCGGGCCGTGGCGTCCCATTCGATGCCGCGCGAGCGTTGTTTGCCGGTGGGGACGCCGTAGATGGTGGTGATGCCGAAGGCGTCGGTCACGGCCAGGTCGTTGACAATGTTCTTGTTTTCGATGTCGAAGAAGGTCAGCGTACTGGACAGGCGGCCGTCGAACAGTTCGGCTTTCAGGCCGATGTCGACGCCGCGGCCCTCGCTCGGTTCGGGGATGCTGCGGCTGCCGTCCAGGTTGTTGACCAAAAACGTGGCGGGGACGAAGGATTCGGCATAGGTGGCGAAGGCCGTCCATTCCGGCGTGATTTTGTAGAGCAGGCCGTATTGGGGCGTGACCCGGCTGACGCTGGTTTGCGGCTGGGCGACGTTGGTCAGGCCGTCGGCGACCTGGCTGGTCGTGTTCGTCCAGCGGGCGCCCGCCAGGGCCAGCAGCCGGTCGCCGAACAGGCCCAGGGTGGTGCCGCCGTAAACCGATTTGTCGACGGCGCCGACGTCCTGGTTGAAGCGGCCGGCGGTCAGCGCGGATAGCGGTATCGCGGCATTGCGGTTCCAGGTCGTCGGGTTGCCCAAGTCCCACAGCGGCAGCGGCGAACCGATCGGGTTGTTGCCCAAGGCCGGATCGTTCGGCGCCTGGCCGGCGTCGCGGTGGAAATTGCGGTCGACGTACTGGCCGCCGAATAACAAACGTAGGCTGGCGAAACCGAGGTCGTATTTGCCGACGCCCTGAATTTCGACGGTGTCGTCGCGGTTGGTGTAGTTCTGCAGCCGTACGCGCCGGCCTTGCAACAGCGTGGCGTTGTCGGGCATGCCGAGGTTGCCGCTGAACAAGGCCTCGATATCGTATTCCAGATGCGAATAGCCGGCGCGCAGATGCCAGTGCTCGTTGGCTTTGAAGTCGAGCCAACTGCTGAAATTGTTGGTTTTGCTGTGGCGGAAGTCGCTGTAGGCCATGCTGTTCCAGGTGTCCGCCAGCCCCGGTACGTCGACGCCGGACAAGTTGGGGTCGGCGGCGCTGGGGATTAATCCGGCCCAGGTGTTGTAGCCTGGCTTTTGCATCAATTGCGGTTCTTCGATCTTTTCGAAGTGTTCGAATTTCAACGAGACGCTGAGCCGGTCGCTGGGTTGCCACAGCAGCGACGGCGAGATATTCCAGGAATGGGCGTCGTAAGCGTCCCAGTAATGCATGTCCTGGTCGTAGGACGCCGCCATGCGGTAGGCCAGCGTGTCCGAGGCCGGGCCGGTGACGTCGGCGTCGAAGCGGTATTCGCCGTAGGAGCCGTAGCGGGCGTCGGCGCTGGCGGCAAACCGGCGTTGCGGTTGTTTGGTGATGACGTTGACGATGCCGCCCGGCGCGACCTGGCCGTACAAAAACGAGGCCGGGCCTTTGACCACTTCGACCCGCGAGATATTGGTGAAATCGAAAATCGACGGGCCGTGTACGCCGTCGCGCAGGATCTGGATATTGCCGCCGGCCAGCGAGCCCACGGTAAAGCCGCGGATCGCCAGATTGGCATTGCCTTCGTTGAAGTCGTTGCTGCGGTAGGTCACGCCGGGCGAATAGCGGGCGATGTCGAAAATATCGCGCGGCTTTTGGTCGGCAATGAACGATTCGGTAAAGGCTTGCACGGCAAACGGCAAGTCGCGGATCGGTGTATCGAAACGGGAGCCGGATACCGAATTGGAGGCGCGATAGCCGAGGTCGAGATGGCTGGAGACTTCGAACGGCGATACTTTGACGCCGACCAGTTCGTCGATGTCCATGTCGGCGACCGCTTTGCTTTGGCTGGCGGCATCCGCTATGCCGCCGGTTTCGGCCGTCGCCGGGTTTGCCGCCGCCGCGACAGCCTTGGCGCCCAGCGCCAAACCGGCCGCGACCGCGGCTAGTCCGCCGAATTCCGGCCAACGTCGTTTCATCATCGGGCCTCCCGAACACGATTTATCTGGATTGCCGTCCACTTTGGCCGAGAATAGCTTCCGCCCTTAGCCCGCGCTAGCGGGCCGGTTACTGGAAAATATTAGCACGCACCCGGCGGTGCGAATTGCCGCTAACGCATCACAGCATATATTGGCGCCACAGCCGTTCGACTTCGCGGCGCAATTCGGCAAACTCGGCGCCGTCCGCCGTGGCGCTGAGCCCCTGCAACACCTGGTGGTGGCCGAAATCGCGGTAGGCGCAGTAGGCCTGTTTCAGCAGTGCGGCGTCGGCGGCCGGCATCAAACCGTGCTGCTGCAAGCCTGCCAACAGGCGCACGTTGTCGGTGTAGGTGGCCAAGTCGGGGTAGCGGGCGCTGCCGGCCAGAACCGAGTATTGGACGATGAACTCGATATCGGCAATGCCGCCGGCGCTGTGTTTCAGGTCGAATACCGCCGGGTCTTTCGGCGCCAGGTTGTCGCGCATTTTTTCGCGCATTTCCCTTACCTGGGTTTTTAACTCCGCCGGGTCGCGCGGCAGGGCCAGGATGCGGGCGCGAATGGCTTCGTAGTCGGCTTGCAGTCGCGGGTCGCCGGCGACGAAGCGGCCGCGCACCAGGGCCTGGTGCTCCCAGGTCCAGGCTGCGTCGCGCAGATAGGCTTCGTAATGGCCGATATGGGTGACCAGCAAGCCGGAGTCGCCGTTCGGCCGCAGGCGCAGGTCGGCCTCGTACAAGATGCCGGACAACATCTTGGTATCGAGGATGTGGCGGATTTTTTGGCCCAGCCGTAAATAAAACTGAGCGCTGCCGATCGGCTTTTCGCCGTCGGTGGCGGCGTTGTCGTCCGCGCTGCCGTACAAAAACACCAAGTCCAGATCGGAGCCGTAGCCGAGTTCGATGCCGCCGAATTTGCCGAATGCGACGATGGCGAAAGCGGCCGGACCGGGGCCGGTGCCCGGCGGGCAGCCGTGTTTGGCGGCCAGCATCCGCCAGGCCCGATCCAGCACCTGTTCCAGAATCGCTTCGGCGATCCAGGTCAGGTAATCGCTGACGATCATGACCGGAATCGCGCCCATGATGTCGGCGGCGGCGACCCGCAACACGTTCAGGTGTTTGAACTGGCGCAGCGCAATCATCAATTGCTCGCCGTCCTGTTCGTCGACTTTATTCAGCGCCCGCTGCAAGTCGTCGCGCAAGGCCTGCTTCTGCAGCGGTTCGTACAGCGAGCGGGTGTCCAGCAGTTCGTCGAACAAGATCGGGTATTGCGCCAGATATTCGCAAATCCACGGGCTGGCCGCGGCCAGCGTAATCAGTTGTTGCAAGGCATCCGGGTTTTCCGCCAGCAAGGCCAGATAGACGTTACGGCCGGATACGGCCTCGAACAGTTGCAGAATCCGCAGCAAAGTGGTGTCGGCTTGCTCGGTGCCGGCAACCTGCTCGATCAGTTTCGGCATCAGCCGGTCCAGCACGCCGGCGCCTTTGGCGGTCATGCGTTTTACCGCGTGGGACTCCTTAAAATCGGCGATGGCTTTTTGCATGGCCAAAGGATCGGCGAAACCGTAATCGGCCAGCGCCTCCAGCGCCTGTTCGTCGTCGGCCCCGGCGGTCCAGACCAGACGGGCGCTTTGCCGCTTGTTGTCCTGGTCGCTGAGCGAGAATACCTGCTCGAAAATTTCGTGGATCGAGGCGCGCACTCGGTCCAGCTCCCGCTTGAACTCGTCCCAGTCGGCGAAATCCAGCGAATAAGCCAGCAGCAACTGCGCTCGCGGGTCGTTCGGCAAATCGTGGGTTTGTTTATCCTGGTATTGCTGGATGTGGTTTTCCACCCGGCGCAGAAAGCGGTAGCCGAATTTCAGCGTGGCGACGACGTCGTCCTGCATCAATTGCAAATCGCGCAGCACGTCCAATACGGTCTGGATCTCCCGTTGCTGCAGCGCAACGTCCTGGCCGCCGCGGATCAGTTGGAAGGCCTGGCCGATGAACTCCACTTCGCGGATGCCGCCGGGACCGAGCTTGACGTTTTCCATCCGGTCTTTGCGCCGCAGTTCCTGCGTGATCTGGAATTTGAGCGAGCGCAATTCCTCGAAGGCGCCGTAATCCAGATAACGCCGGTAAACGAAGGGCTTGATCATCGCCGCCAGTTGCTTGCCGCTGGCGAAATCGCCGGCCACTTGCCGGGCTTTGATCATCGCGTAACGTTCCCATTCCCGGGCCTGGGTCAGGTAATACTGTTCCATGCCGTCGAAGTTCATGATCAGCGGGCCGCTGTCGCCGAACGGCCGCAACCTGACATCGGTGCGGAACACGAAGCCGTCCACGGTGATTTCGTCCAGCATTTTCACCAGCGAGCGGCACAGGCGGGTGAAGAATTCTTCGTAGCTGATTTCTTTTTTGCCATTCAGCACGCCGTCCTCGGCGTAGGCGAAAATCAGGTCGATGTCTGACGAGTAGTTCAGCTCCCAGGCGCCGAGCTTGCCCATGCCGAGTACGACGATATTGAACGGGGTGCCGTCGGCCAGCGTCGGCGTGCCCCAGCGTTGGCAGGCCTGGCGGTATAAAAAATCCAGCGCGGTCTGGATGCAGGTTTCGGCCAGCGCGGTCAGGTCGCCCAGGGTTTCGTCCAGATCCGACCAACCGGCCAGATCGCGCCAGGCGATTCTGACCATTTCCCGCCGCCGAAACAGGCGCAGTTCCCGGGCCAGCGCCGGTTCGGCATCGGCCGTAGCGGTGGCCGATGCCAGCGCGGCAGCGTAGTCCTGGCGCCGCAGCGGGGCGAACAGATCGCCGGAGCTGACCAACTCCGGCAGCAGGCCGGGATGGCGCAGCCAGTTGTCGCCGATGAATTGGCTGCAGGCGCAAACCTTCAACGCCGAGGCGCGGAAGCGGTCGTCGCCGAGTGCGGCCAGATGCTCCGGAGCCGAGGCCTCGGCCAGTCTGGCGCAAAAATCGCCGGCCCAAGCTTGCAATGCATCGGGTAAATGCGCCGAATGCTGCGACAACGAATCGAAAAGCGTCATAGGCCGGTTCCTGTAGTTGTAAACGGAAGGGCATGATACCTAAACTGCCGGGGTCTGAATAACAATATCCACACTATGATTAAGGCATGCTGCCGCAGCGTTTTCCCGCCATACTGGCATTACCGGTTTACCTCCGGATACAGTCGGCCCCAAGGAGGCTTTTCACATGAAGAACATTTATCCGATACTCGTTCTGCTGGCGCTTGCCGCGGCCTGTTCGGCGCCGGAGCAGCGCCGCCAGCAAAGCTCGGCCGGTTGGAGGGAAACCGGAACGCCGGCTCTACATGCGGTCCGCGACGGCAAATTGCGCGAACTGATGGACAGAATGGACAGCCTGATGCAGGAGCGGTTTATGACGGAGACGCAAATCGACATGCAGCGGCGCAAGTACGCGCGGCAGATTGCCGAGACCGCGCAAAGCCTGGCGGCAAACGTCGATGCCATCACCGCCAGCTTGCCCGGCCTGAACCTGACCGCCGACGAGCAAGTCGCGTTTCGGGCGTTGGCGGCAAAGCTGCGCAGCGAAATGGACTTGTTGCAGCGCCAGGCCGAATCAAACCTTATCGATCAAATCAACGATAACCTGCATGAAATCAACACTACCTGTACCTCGTGCCACGCCTTGTTCCGCAAATTGGGAGATTAGCGTGGCCGCGAGGTGTAACTTTTTTTTGAAATGGGTGGGGCTGGTTGCCATTTGCGCGCTGCTGCCCGCTCCGGCCGCAGCGGACGACGATATCAAGGCCATATTGGGCACGATGAGCCGGCAGATCGAGGAATTGAAACAGCAGGTGGCGCATTCCAATCAGCGCATCGGCCAGTTGGAGCAGGAATTGAAGCTCTATCGCAGCGAACAGTCATCGTCGCAAGCCAATTTGGCAGGGGCCTCGGGCGGTCAGCCAGTACCGGTGCCGGCCGCAGCAGCCAATGCCGGCAATTCCAAGGAAAAAGCGGTGGTAACGGTTGGCGATACCAAAGGCACCTTCAAAATACCGGGCACCGAGACTTCGATAGGTCTGGGCGGTTTTGTCAAAACGGACGTGCTGTTTAGCAGCGTCAGCGCCGGTCGCGACCGTTTGGGCGACCAGCAATTGGCCATGGCGCAGATTCCGGTCGGCGCTGCCGGCGAACGTAGTCAGATTGCATTTCACGCCAAGGAAAGCCGCTTGTGGTTCAAGTCGTTTACGCCGAGCGCCTGGGGCGACGTCAATACCTTCATCGAATTCGATTTCTACGGCGATCCGGCTACCTACACCTATACGCCGCGCTTGCGCCATGCCTACGGTTCGTTCGGCCATCTGCTGGCCGGACAAACCTGGACCACGTTTTTGAATGCGTCGGCCTTGCCCGACAATCTGGATGTGGGCGGCTCGGCCGGCGCCTTGGCCAGCCTGCGCCAGCCGCTGGTGCGCTGGACCGAGCCGTTCACTTGGCTGGATACGCCGATGGAATGGCTGCTGGCGCTGGAGGCGCCGCGCAGTCGGCTGTGGGTGGATAACCATTTGGAGACCGGCACGGCAAATCGGGCGGCGGCTGGCGATCCGAATCTGGATGCCGGCTATTGGACTACTCCGAATGCGGATCGCTACCCGGACTTAACGGCCCGACTGAATCTGAATCCAGAGTGGGGCAACGTGTCGCTGGCCGTATTGGGCCGGCAGTTGCGTTATACCAACAGCAGCAACGGCTATCGTCAGGACGCTTGGGGCGGCGGCGTCAATGTGTCCGGCAGGATCAATACCGTCGGCCTGGACAACATCCGCTTCATGGCTCACTACGGCAAGGGTGACGCCCGTTACGTGTCCACGACCAACACGTTCGCCGATGCGGCGTTGGATAGCCACGGCGCGATAGAGTTGTCAGAGAGCTACGGCGCTATGCTGGCCTACCAGCATTGGTGGGACAAACAATGGCGTTCCAGCATCACCTACGGCTTTGCCCAAACCGACTATCCGCACTACGCCAATCCGGTATTGACCCGGCAGGTGCAATCGCTGCACGCCAATTTGCTATGGAGCCCGGTCAGCCAGGCCATGCTGGGCGTGGAATACACTTATGCGGACAGGGAGCTGATCGACGGCCGCGATGGCATGCTGCAACGGGTGCAGTTTTCGGCGAAATATAGCTTTTGAGTTGCGGCCGCCCAGCCTAGCAATAATGGCGATTTCAGGGGGCGGCCGGTTTGCCTTCATTCGCACGCTCCGGCGTGGGAATGCAGATCGGCCTGTCTATTGCTTATTTGTTGCGTGTATCGGGTATGGATGCCCACGCAGGATCGTGGGAACCAGGTGAGTTGCGGTTTTGAAAGGTTGTAGCCGGTCAGCCCCGCAACAACGGCGATTGCAGGATCAGCGCGGCTGCAATCAACACCGCCGCGCCGAAGATGGCGCGCAAGGTGCGGGTGTTATTGCGCTTGAGTTGTTTGCGCAGTTGCACCATTTCTTTTTGCTGGTGTTGCAGTTGCTGCTGCATGTGCGCGGCGCTTTGCAGGGCGTTGAAAACCAAGCCGGGGATTTCCGGCAACTGCTCGCTGATTTCCGGAAACTTGCCCAACAACTCCTTGATTTTCTTCTCCGGACCCACCCGTTGTTTGAACCAGTTTTCCAGGAAGGGTTTGGCGGTTTGCCACAGGTCCAGCTCCGGATAGAGCTGGCGGCCCAGGCCTTCGATGTTGAGCAGGGTTTTTTGCAGCAGTACCAATTGCGGCTGAACCACCATGTCGAAGCGGCGTGCGGTCTGGAACAGGCGCAGCAATAGCAGGCCGAAGGAAATGTCCTTCAACGGTTTTTCGAAGATCGGTTCGCATACCGCCCGGATCGCAGCTTCGAATTCCTCGATCCGGGTGGTCGGCGGCACCCAGCCGGATTCGATGTGCATTTTCGCCACTTTGCGGTAATCGTGATTGAAAAACGCCAGAAAGTTCTCGGCTAGATAGCGCTGGTCGCTGTCCGACAAACTGCCGACGATGCCGAAATCGACCGCCAGATATTTGTCCGGCAATTGCACGAAAATGTTGCCGGGATGCATGTCGGCGTGAAAGAAATTGTCGCGGAACACCTGGGTAAAGAAAATTTCGACGCCGCGTTCGGCCAGCTTTTTGAAATCGGCTCCACCGCGGCGCAAGGCGTCGATATCGCCGACCGGGACGCCGTAGATGCGTTCCATGACCAGTACTTTCCGCCGGGTCAACGGCCAATGGATTTCCGGGATGTACAGCATCTCCGAGTTTTTGAAATTGGCGCGAATGGCGCTGGCGTTGGCCGCTTCGCGGACCAGGTCCAGTTCGTCGAGTATGGTTTTCTCGAATTCGGCGACGATTTCCATCGCTCGCAGCCGGCGGGCGTCGGCCCAAAAGCGTTCGGCCAGGCGGGCCAGTTCGTATAACAAGCCAACGTCGGAATGGATTTTGTCTTCGATATCCGGCCGCAATACTTTGACGATGACTTTTTCGCCGCTATGCAAAGTGGCGGTATGAACTTGGGCCACCGAGGCCGAAGCCAGCGGCGTCGAGTCGAATTCGGCGAATGCTTCCTCTATCGACTGGCCGAGCTGTTGTTCGATGATTTTGCGGGCGGTATCGATCGAAAACGGCGGTACCCGGTCCTGCAATTTGACCAGTTCTTCGGCGATGTCTTCCGGCAGTAAATCCTTGCGGGTCGATAAGGTCTGGCCGAATTTGACGTAAATCGGCCCCAAGTCTTCCAGGGTCCGGCGGATGCGCACGCCGCGCGGCTCGCGCGAGTTGCGGGTCCAGTAATTCGGCGACAAAAACGCCAGATAGCGGATTGGCCGGAACAAATGGGTTCTCAGTACGATTTCGTCCAGGCCGTGAAACATCATCACCCAATTGATATGAACCAGGCGCAGCAGTATTTTGGGGCGAATCACGGTGTCGGTCCTTTAGTCAGACTCTGAGAGGTTGTTGGCAGCGGCCGCCAGCCGATCCAGTCGGGCGGCGAGCCGGTCGCAATCGCTGCGGCAGCCGTCAATGCTGCGGAACAGCAATTCGGCTTCGGCTTTGGCCGGCAATTCTCGGGTTTCCTCCTGCAGGAACTCTTCCAGGTTTAGCCGGAAGGTGCGCAGGCTTTGGCCGGTCCAGCGTTTGCCGCCGCGGACGATATCGCCCAAGCGATTAGCCACGCGGTCGCCGGCGACGCGGGCCAGTTTGCCTTGCAGATCGATATCGAGTTTTTCGAACAGGCGTTGGAATTTACGGGCCAATTGGACGTCGCCCGCCAGGCGCACCTCGCCCTTGAACAGGGAACGCATCGGTGTGGCGCTGAGGCCCATCAGGCCTAGGGCCGATAGCGAACCGCTCAGCGTGGCGTCGGCCGGCTCTGGATAACTGTCCAGGATGCGGATGCTGTCGCTGCCGGGACACAAAAACAGGCTGCTGCCGAAGGTGTCGATGCGCAATTCGATGACCTTGCCGGCCATCGGCGCCAAGTATTCCGCACTGTGGCTGTCCAGCGCCAAGTAGCGGGCCAGTGCCGCTTCCAGCGCGGAGATCAGCAGCGGTTTCAGCGCGCTCGGCATTTATTGCGCCTGCTGCTGTTGTTGAATTTTCTGCAAATAGTCGCGCATGTCTTCGTTGTTGACCCGTTGGTACAAGTCGGCGACGGCTACGCTGAGGCCGATGCTGTCGAAGCTCACGGCGTCGCCGAGAAAGTAGTGCGCCGGCCGCCAATCGGTCGAGCGGCGAAACACCTCAATTTCGACATGATCGGTTTCGATCAGAACATATTCCTGCAAACTGGCTAGACCTCGGTAGGCGGCGAGCTTGACGGTCTTGTCGATGCGGCGGGCGGCTTTGGACAATACTTCGACGATAATTGTCGGCCGGTCGCTGTAATAGTCGTTACCGTTTTCGTCGTCGCAGGCCACCATCACGTCCGGGTAAAAGAAGTTGGGGCCGGCTTTGACTTTTAAGTCGGACGATAAAGTTGCGCAGGGCGAATTTTGCAGATGGTTACCCAGTAAACGCGCGCTGTTACTGACCAAAAGACTGTGGTTCCGGTTGGCGTCGGCCATTGCATAGGCTGCGCCGATCGGGTATTGCGCCTGTTGCAGAGCCATCTTCGAATCTCGCTGCCGGGTCGGTGGGGCGGCTTAAAACTTGTAACCCCGGTGCACGGCGACGATGCCTTGGGTCATGTTGAAATATTCGCAACGCTCCAGGCCGGCGTTTTCCATCATCTGCTTCAATTCGTCCTGCTTTGGGTGCATGCGGATCGATTCGGCCAGATAGCGGTAACTGTCTTCGTCCTTGGCTACGACGGCGCCGATTTTCGGCAGAATATTGAACGAATAGAAGTCGTAGACTTTTTCGGTGACCGGGTCGATCGGGTGGGAAAACTCCAGCACGATGACGCGGCCGCCCGGTTTCAATACCCGATACATCGAACGCAGTGCCGCGTCTTTGTCGGTGACGTTGCGCAAACCGAAGCCTATCGTCACGCAATCGAAAGTGTTGTCGGCAAACGGCAGGCATTCGGCGTTGACCTGGGTGTAGCGGATATTGCCGGCAACGCCTTTGTCGATCAAGCGGTCGCGGCCGGTGCGCAGCATTTCCGAATTGATGTCGGCCAATACCACCTGGCCGGACTTGCCGACCCGTTTCTCGAACAATAAGGTCAGATCGCCGGTGCCGCCGGCCAAATCCAAAACGTGGTCGCCTTCGCGGACGTTGGCCAGTTGCACCGCAATCCGCTTCCAAATCCGGTGGATGCCGAGCGACATCAGGTCGTTCATGATGTCGTATTGGCCGGCAACGGAATCGAATACGCCGCGCACCAGCGCGACTTTATCTGCCTTGGGAACCTGTTTGAAGCCGAAATGGGTGGTATTGTCGTTTGTCATGATTCAATTCAGTTGTGTAAGGGCGAGCGGCGGCTGATGCCGGCGGCTTGCAATGCTTCCAGGTAAGCTGACCACAGCAGCGGGAAATCGGAACCGAGCTTGTACAGCAAGTCCCAGCTATAAATGCCGGTGTCGTGGCCGTCGCTGAACACCAGTTTGACCGCGTAATTGCCGACCGGCAGGATGTCGGTAATGGTGACGTCTTCCTTGCCTGTCTGCAGCGTTTCCTGGCCGGGGCCATGGCCGACCGCTTCCGCAGATTGGGTGAAAACCCGCAGATACTCGCTGGGCAATTCGAAAATGCTGCCGTCGTCGAAATGGATTTCCAAAATCGCCGAGACTTTGTGCAGCTTGATTTCGGTGGGCTGGCAATGGCAGGGAGTGATGGCTACGCGCATGATCGGTTATAAAATATAGCGGCTCAAGTCTTCGTCGCCGGCCAACTCCAATAGGTGGGCGTCGACGTAAGCGGCATCGATGACGACCGATTTCTCCGGCAGGTCCGGGGCACTGAAGGAAATGTCTTCCAGCAGTTTTTCCAGAATGGTATGCAGGCGGCGGGCGCCGATATTTTCGGTTTTTTCGTTGACCTGCCAGCCCAGTTCGGCAATGCGTTTGATGCCGTCGGCGGTAAATTGCAGGTCGACGCCTTCGGTTTTCAACAAGGCCTGGTACTGCTCGGTCAAAGAGGCATCCGGTTCAGTCAGGATGCGGACGAAATCGTCGGCGCTCAGCGCGTTCAACTCGACCCGGATCGGAAAGCGGCCTTGCAGCTCGGGAATCAGGTCGGACGGTTTGGTCAGATGGAACGCGCCGGAGGCGATGAACAGGATGTGGTCGGTCTTGATTGTGCCGTATTTGGTGGTGACGGTGCTGCCTTCGACCAGCGGCAGCAAATCGCGCTGCACGCCCTCTCGGGAGACTTCGCCGCCGCCCATTTCCGCCCGCTTGCAGATCTTGTCGATCTCGTCCAGAAACACGATGCCGTGCTGCTCGACGGCTTCCAGCGCCGATTGCTTGACTTCCTCTTCGTTGACCAATTTACCGGCTTCCTCTTCCTGCAGCAGTTTCAACGCGTCCTTGATTTTTAGTTTGCGCGACTTGGTGCGGCCGCTGTTCAGGCTTTGAAACATGCCCTGCAATTGGCTGGTCATTTCTTCCATGCCCGGCGGCGCCATGATTTCGACGCCGACCGACGGTGCGGACACGTCGATTTGGATTTCCTTGTCGTTCAAGTCGCCTTCGCGCAATTTTTTGCGCATTTTCTGGCGGGTGGCTTCCTCGGTGTCGGATAGCATGCCGCCCTCGGCGCGCGGCAGCAGAATGTCCAGCACCTTGTCTTCGGCGGCGTCGGCGGCACGGTTTTGCACTTTTTCCATCGCCGATACCCGCGTCATCTTTACCGCACTGTCGATCAAGTCGCGGATGATGGATTCGACGTCGCGGCCGACGTAGCCGACTTCGGTGAATTTGGTGGCTTCGATTTTGATGAACGGCGCGTTGGCCAGCCTGGCCAGGCGGCGGGCGATTTCGGTTTTGCCGACGCCGGTGGGGCCTATCATCAGGATGTTTTTAGGCGTGATTTCGTCGCGCAGTTCCGGCGCGACCTGACTGCGGCGCCAACGGTTACGCAGGGCAATGGCGACGGAGCGCTTGGCGTCGGCCTGGCCGACGATGTGTTTGTCCAGTTCGCTGACGATTTCTCTGGGGGTCATTTGACTCATGGTTTACTCTTGCAGGGCCGTTTGCGGTTCGGCGTCCAATTCTTCGATACGTAAGTTGTGATTGGTATAAATGCAGATGTCGGCAGCGATATTCAAGGCCTTTTCGACGATGTCGCGGGCACCGAGTTCGGTATTTTCCAGCAAGGCGCGGGCCGCGCTTTGAGCGAAGGCGCCGCCGGAGCCGATGGCGATGAAATCATGTTCCGGTTCGATCACGTCGCCGGTACCGGAAATGACCAATGAGGTTTTGCTGTCGGCGATAATCAATAAGGCTTCGAGTTTGCGCAAGGCGCGGTCGGTACGCCAGTCTTTCGCCATTTCCACCGCGGCGCGGGTCAGATTGCCGCGGTGCTTTTCCAGTTTGCCTTCGAAATGTTCGAATAAGGTAAAGGCATCGGCGGTGGCGCCGGCGAAACCGGCTATCACTTTGTCGTGGTACAAGCGTCTGACTTTTCTGGCATTGCCTTTCATCACGGTGTTGCCCAAGGTGACCTGGCCGTCGCCGCCGATCACGACCTTGTTGCCGCGCCGGACCGATAGAATTGTGGTGCCTCTGAAGTTGGTCATAACCTGCGTAACTGAGAACGGAAAGGCGGCGATTTTACATGTTCTGCGCGGAGATGGGTTAGAAGTTTAATAACCTCCGGCCCAGTGGGTGAAAGGCCTGGAGATTGAACAAAGCGTTAAAACTGATTAAAGTTCAAACTGCTGGTATTTTAAGGATGCGCCGGTTTTTTATGGCGTTTCCAACATTACAACAATAACAACAAGAGGCTAGTCATGAATTTGTCGATTCGCTGGAAAAGCGCGCTGCTGTTGGGCGCGATGGTTTTTTCAAGTGTGGCGTTGGCGCTGACCCCGGAGGAGGAGGAACGGTTAAAGGAATGCAAACGGCCCAAATTCCGCGATTTCGTTCCGGAGCATAAAGCCGAAGTCGATGCCGGCGTCGACCTGTCGTTCCACGTTTCGCACAATGCCGACCCGTTGTCCATCAGCGCCGAGGCCCACGGCGAGAAAATGAAGGTCGAGGTGGTCGACAAAAAGACCTTCTATTTCGTCAAATCCAAGCTGCCGCAACTTAGCCCTGGATTCGCCCGCGTCCACGTCATGGCTAAATCCGCCGAAAGCAAGGTTGAGTCCGGCTGCTGGGGGCAGGACGGTTGGTTGATCAAGATCAAGGGCGAAGAGACCGCGGCCAAGCCGGCATCGGCTCAGTAGGCCTTGGTTGCAAAAATCCGCCGCCATCCGCATCGCGCGAGTGTGTGCGCTAAATTAATTGTTTTTCGTATCTGACCTAGCGGCTCGGCATTTTGCAGCAATAAAAAAGCCGGCATTGCGGCCGGCTTTTGCTTCGATCCTAAGGTTGCTTCGGTTACGCCGCCAGGGTCTTTCTGCGTTTCAATCCCAAGACGCCGACTAAGCCGGTCAGGAACAGCCAAGTTGCTGTCGGCAGCGGCACTGCGGACGGAATAATCGGCGATACGCTGATGCTGCCGGTATAGGTGCCGCCGTTGGATTGGCCTTTGATCGCGAGTTGGTAACTGCCTGCGCCTAATACGGGAATGTTATTCAACGAAATCAAATTATAAGTGGTCAACAATTCCTGATAAAACGGTGTCGAGTTTGGGAAAGGCAAGGTCACCAATTCCGGAGTCGAGGCTACTGCGAAAGAGGTCAGAGAGCCGGTGGCAATCACCGTTGAAGTCGAGTCGAGCAACTCCACGCTGGCATTCGAAATGCCGCTGGTGCTGGTGACGAAGCCGGCGCTGAAATCGGTTGTCAGACTGACTAAGGTTTGAACGTTTTGAAAACTCACGGCGCCGGATAGGTTGTAGGCGTCGTAAACATTGTCGATCACAAAGTTATAGATATTTTCGAAAGCCCCGGTGCTTACGGTATCGTTGATCACGGTCGCCGAAGCCGGGGTTAATAAGGTGGAGGCTGCCGCCTGAGGTGCATGGCTTGCGCCGGCTAATGCCAGGCAAGCCGTTAGTAGATAAGCTGTTTTGGTTTGTTTCATATTCAATTCCCGTGAAGTTAAGCCTGTACCAAGGTTACGGAACAATTATTCGGTCGACATCAGACAAAAGTACAGTCGCGGTGGTAGCGGTTTGTAATAGGCGGGCCACACGCGAATCTGACCGATCCGGCGCTTGGGGGGACAAATTCGCCGCCAAGTTTTAACGCCCGAGTTGCCCGCCGGTGCGGCGGGCTTGTTTTCTACTGGCCGTTCGTGCAGCGAATCGGTAGCTATGCAACATGGTCGCCGGCCTGCTTCTCTTTTGCCTGCACAAAATTATACACGTCGAATAATTGTGGATTTGTAAGCCTATGAACTTTAATCGAATCTTAATTTGTTACTAATCAACGGGCCGGCGAATAGGGATAGAATTTCAATCATGGTTTTTGTAGTGGATTGTCCAAGCAAACCGCTCTGGGAGTAGAGAAAGAGACGGTGGATCAGGTTCGAATACGCGCTTGTTTAGGCGGCTGGCTCTGTTCGGAATAATATCAGGGCGCGATGGCCGGGAGCGGTATGTGTGTTGTCGGGTTATTTTGGGTGTTAGATTCGACAAAGATATAGCCAGGCGGAATTCGGATGCTTGCAAGCGCTGAGTCCGTCGGGGCGGGTTTTGATCCGCCTAGCTGCAAGAACTCTATGTGCACCTGTCTTCGGCGTTTTTGGGGGCGGGGCCGGAGTAAGTTGGCCGAGGACGGCCGTTTGTTAACGTTAATGTACGGAGAAAACCAATGAAAATGATTTCATTCTTTAGGCTTTGGCTTGCCGTTTGCCTGTTTGCAGTTTCGACTGTAAGCTCGGCCGGCATCATCTGGGAATCGACGGATGGGAATGTAAATTTCTTATCTGTAAGTCCCTTGTCACCGTTTCCTAGCAGCGATGAATTCGGTATTTTCGCAGCAGATGCGGATTTATCTAGTTCTAGCGTTAGCGCTCTATATACGTTCACCGGTATAGGTAGCTATGCGGTAACGGAACCATTTAAACTGGGATTGCGTGTTGGTAGCAGTTGGGTGAGTGAGTTCGCGAATATTAGCTTGTCCGGGGGAGGCTATTTGCTTGGTTTCGCTAAACCAGGTGTTAGTAATACGCTGAGTTTGCTTTACGGTTTTGATATAACTCCAGCCTCCAACCAAGACCCAGGTTCAATTGTACCGTTACCTGCATCAATCTGGTTTATGACCAGTGCTTTGCTGGGATTCCTGTACGTAGGGCGTAACAAATCCAATCTGGCAGCTTGATGTTTCTCCGGATCAAACAATGCTGTTTGATCCGGAATTTTTCAGGGGAAACCCGATACTTCTTTGTAACGAGCAATATCAGCGATAATTCCGGCTTTAATCTGTCAAAGGTTAGTCAGTGGCAAACATTTTGGTAATTGGGTGCGGCAATATCGGTTTTCGCTTGGCCTCAGCATTGACTGGCGACGGCCATTGCGTGACCGCCTTAAAACGCACGCCGCTGGCCGTTCCGGCCCCTTTTGCTCTGGTTCTGGGCGATATCGCGCAACCGAGCACTTTTAGCGCACTACCCGCAAACTACGACCTTGTAGTACTCGTGTTGTCGGCGTCCGGTCGCAATGCCGAACAATATCGAGCGCTTTACCAAGCCGGGTTGAACAATGTCTTCAATCATTTTGCCGCCGCCGGCGTTGCGCCGCCCTGCCTTATGGTGTCTTCCACCAGCGTTTACGGCCAAAACGGCGGAGAATGGGTCGACGAAGACAGCCCCACGCAACCCGCCAGCGCAACAGCAGAGTGGCTGGTAAAAGCTGAGCAGCGCTTGTGGCAGGCCGGTCCGCACAATTGCGTCGTCAGATTTTCCGGCATTTATGGGCCCGGACGCGATTGGCTGTTGCGGCGGGCCGCCGCCGGTGAGGTAATCCAGCGCGATCCGCCCAGCTTTACCAACCGCATTCATCAAGACGATTGCCTGGCGGTGCTGTTGTTTCTGATCGGCAAAATGCTGGGCGGAACTGAACTGGACAAGTGCTATCTGGCCAGCGACAACGATCCGGCGCCGTTGTGGGACGTCATGGTCTGGATCGCTGCCCAATTCGGTTATCCGCCGCCAAAGGCTTTGCCGCCGGCGATTGGCGTCGCGCAAAACAAGCGCTGCAGTAACGCTCGGCTCAATGCCTTGGGTTATCGCTGGCGCTATCCGAGTTACAGGGACGGTTACCTACCGCCTTATTCGGCCTGAAGGGATTGTTTTTGCCGCTTGTTGGCAGCGCTGCGTTTGGGCGATGCCGGCGCTGCCGAGGCCGCCAGAAATTGTGGAACGGCCTTTTCGCCGCTAAGCCTGAGGTCTTGGTGCAGGCTGGCAAGTGCGCTAGCTTGGTCTATCGCTAAGCTCTCGGCCATGGCCTGGTAAACCAACTCGAACAAGCGCTTCAACGATATTTGCCAAGTACTGCCGCTTAACGCGTAAAGGCTTTCGCTGAGCTGCATGAACCGGGCAAACGGGCGGTCGGCTAAGATCAGCGGCAAGGTATGGGCGAAGCGGCCGGAATTGCCGATCAAATCCCAGAAGCGGGCAAAGCGGTTAATCCTTTGCATCTCTGCGAAACTGAGCGTGCTACTGCTGAGCAAGGCGTAAGGCGGATTCGGATCGTAGCGTAAATCGAACGCTCGAGTGTGGCGGTTGATCGGAGCGCCGCGCAGGCGTTTCAGGATACCGACCTGTATTTCCTGCGGCTGCAAAGCGACCAACGCGTCGAAACTGTTGCCGAAACCTGCCAGCGTGTCGCCCGGCAGACCGGCGATCAGATCGGCGTGAATGTGGGCTTGGGAATGCTGCCGGAGCCAAGCCAGATTGGCTTTGGTTTTTTCGTTATCCTGCCTGCGGCTGATCCGTTGCTGGATTGCCGGATCGAAGCTTTGTACGCCGATTTCGAATTGCAACACACCTGGCGGAAAGCGGGCGATCGCGGTTTTCAACCGATCCGGCAAATTGTCCGGAATCACTTCGAAGTGCAAATACAGATCGCTGCTGAGCCGTTCCAGAAAAAACTCCAGAATCGCCACGCTGGTGTCAGTCTTCAAATTGAACGTACGGTCGATGAATTTAAAATTGCGGGCGCCGCGCCGATGCAATTCGGCCATGCTGGTTAAAAACGCATCCAGAGCGAAAGGTTTTGCGGTGAGGTCTAGCGAGGACAGGCAGAACTCGCATTTGAACGGGCAGCCGCGCGAGGCCTCGACGTAAACGATACGCTGGCGAATGTCGGTATCGCTGTAATAAGGGTAGGGCGATGCCAAATCCGCTAACGGTACAGTCTGACCGACGACGATTTTGGCCGGCGGCTGTATGCCGACCAGCAGTTGGCGGCATAAATCCGGGAAGCTGATTTCGCCGTAACCGGTGACGATGAAATCCGCCAACTTGGTCCACGGCGCTAGGTCGGGCGGATGGCTGACTTCCGGACCGCCCAGTACTACGACGATTTGCGGCGCGACCTGTTTCAAAATCGCCACAATCGCACCGATTTCGGCTGCATTCCAGATATAGACGCCAAAGCCGATTATGCGCGGTTGCAATTCCAGCAATTTCTCGACGATTTCCAGCGGGCGTTGCTGAATGCCGAATTCGACTAATGCGGTGTGTTGCTGTAATTCGCCCATATTGGCGTAAAGGTAGCGCAGGCCGAATGCGCTATGGATGTAACGGGCATTCAGGGTGGTGATGACGATATCGGACATGTTTAGTCGAGTTTATTGGCCTATAGCTGGGGCGGGATGCGAGCATAGCATCGATTGTTAAGCGCGATAAACCGTCACCGGTTGTGGGTAGTCGGCTTGAAATATGGCGAATTAGCGGCCATTTACAGCGGGGCGGCTAAGCCGGCCTGATAAAATGCGTCCAGCGCCATTGTCCGAAATTCGAATCCTTTGTATCTCCATGAAAAAAATACTGAATCAAAGTTTTTTAACCAATTTTATTTCGCTGCTGGTGATCGGCGTCGGTTACCTGAGCCCTTATTATGCCGAGACGTTGAAAGCCATCGGTTTTTTCGCATTTTCCGGCGCGATTACCAACTGGCTGGCAATCCATATGCTGTTCGAGAAAGTGCCGTTTTTGTACGGTTCCGGCATCATTCCGGCCCGGTTCGAAGAGTTTAAAGCCTCGATCAAGGCTTTGATGATGGAGCAATTCTTCACCGTGGAAAATATCGAGCAATTTATCGAAACCGAAGAGCGGCAAGGCGGCAGGATTCTGAACGTCGAGCCGCTGTTGGGTGCGGTCGATTACGACAAAGTTTACGACGGTTTGGTCAGCTCGATCATGGCGTCCTCGTTCGGCGGAATGTTGCTGATGATGGGCGGCGAGCAGGCCTTGCTGCCGCTGAAGGAACCGTTTTGCGAAAAAATGCAGCACACGCTGCGGGACATGGTCGATTCGGATACTTTCAAGTCAGCGCTGCAAAACGGCCTGAACGCGCACAAAATCGGCGAAGACCTGACCGGCAAAATCGAAGCGGTGATCGACAAGCGCCTCGGCGAGTTGACGCCACAGTTGGTGAAGGAAATGGTGCAATCCATCATCAAGAAGCATCTGGGTTGGCTGGTGGTTTGGGGCGGAGTATTCGGCGGCTTGCTGGGCGCATTGTTCGGGTTTGCCTGAGTATGGCCAGCGTCGAATTGGTTTACGAAAGCCACGGCGAACCGGGCGGCATTCCGCTGATCATCGTGCATGGCTTCTTGGCGGCGGCGCGCAATTGGCGCACTGTCGCCAAGCGCTTGGCCGCCAATCGCCACGTCTACGTGCTGGATATGCGTAACCACGGCAGCTCGCCGCAAGCCGAGAGTCTGGACTACCCGAGCATGGCCGGCGATTTGATTGCCTTTATGGATCGGCACGGCATCGCCGCCGCCGATTTGCTCGGTCATAGTATGGGCGGCAAGGCGGTGATGTGGTTGGCTTTGCAATATCCTCAACGCGTCGCCAATCTGATTGTTGCCGATATCGCCCCGGTGAATTACCAGCACAGCTTCGATGCGCTGATAGACGCGTTGGGCAGTCTGCCGGTGGGCAGTATCGGCAACCGCAAACAAGCTGAGGCAGCCTTGGCCGACGCGATTCCTGATTTGGCCTACCGCCAGTTTCTGCTGCAAAACCTGTTGCTAAAGGATGGCCAATATTATTGGCGGATCGATCTGGATGTCATGCGGCGCAACGCCCATCATATCGTCGGCTTTCCCGACGCCGAGACCGCCACGTTCGCCGGGCCGGCCTTGTTTATCGGCGGCGAGCGCTCGAAGTATATCGATGCGCAGGCCGTGTACCAGACATTTCCTGCGGCCAGGATCAGTACTATCCCGGATACGGGGCACTGGCTTTACGTCGAGGCGCCCGAAGCGTTTTGCCTCTTGGTAGAGGACTGGTTGTCGGTTAACAGCTAACCGTTTGATTTTGTGGGTTTAGAACCTTGGTACACTAGCCGGGTTCGGGATAGCCGCTATCATCCGCAATGCTTTGGAGCGATAGCATTGCGGAGTATCTCTATGTCCAACTCTACCTGTCGGCAGTCGCCGAACCGAAAAAACCAGCGGCTGGCGCTTTCATTGGACGATTTCATCGCCTCGCAGCAGGATGCGGCACTGAGCGATTATTTGGCGTTGTCCTTTAGCAGCGAAGGCGAATTTACCAAGATCAGCGTAACCACGGTAGGCCCGGAGCCGATCACTTATTCGGCAATGGTTTCGGCAGTCGCGATCCCGGATTGGCGGACCTTGGTGTTCGTTGCGCAGCCGTTTAAAGTGGGCGAGTTGAGCGATTTCAGTTCGCTTCCCGAGAAACGAAAAGCTTGTGTTAGAATCGCGCGGCTTGCGCCGTTTCGGCTGGCGCTGCGCTCCAAAGGCGGACAGCGCAGGCGCAGAGGCGGCTCTAACGCCGATGGCGCGTAATTCGAGCCATCCCTTTTCTTAACTATTTATGCGAAACGCTCATGAGTAAACCAAAAAAAGTCGCAATTCTTACCGCTGGCGGTTTGGCGCCATGTCTGAACTCTGCTATCGGCAGCTTGATTGAACGTTACACGGAAATCGATCCGAGCATCGAAATCATATGCTACCGTGGCGGTTACAAGGGGCTGTTGCTGGGAGATTCTTACCCGGTCACCGCGGAAGTGCGTCAAAAAGCCGGTTTGCTGCAACGTTTCGGCGGTTCTGTAATCGGTAATAGCCGGGTCAAGCTGACCAACGTCAAGGACTGCGTCAAACGAGGTCTGGTCAAAGAAGGCGAAGATCCGCAAAAAGTAGCGGCCGACCAACTGATCAAAGACGGTGTTGATATTCTGCACACCATCGGCGGCGACGACACCAATACCGCAGCGGCTGATCTGGCGGCGTTTTTGGCCAAGAACAATTATGGCTTGACCGTAATCGGCCTGCCGAAAACCGTCGATAACGACGTATTCCCGATCAAACAATCGCTGGGCGCCTGGACCGCCGCCGAACAAGGTGCGCGTTACTTCATGAACGTCGTCGCCGAGAATAACGCCAACCCGCGCATGCTGATCGTCCACGAAGTGATGGGCCGTAACTGCGGCTGGCTGACGGCTGCCACCGCGCAGGAATACCGCAAATTGCTGGATAAAGCCGACTGGCTGCCGGAATTGGGCTTGAGTCGCGAATCTTACGAAGTTCACGCCGTATTCGTCCCGGAAATGGCGATCGATCTGGAAGCCGAAGCCAAGCGTCTGCGCGAAGTCATGGACAAAGTCGATTGCGTAAACATCTTCGTCTCCGAAGGTGCCGGCGTCGAGTCCATCGTCGCCGAAATGCAAGCCAAAGGCCAGGAAGTGCCGCGCGACGCCTTCGGCCACATCAAACTGGATGCGGTTAACCCCGGCAAATGGTTCGGCGAGCAGTTCTCGCAAATGGTCGGCGCCGAAAAAACCCTGGTGCAAAAATCCGGTTACTTCGCCCGCGCCGCAGCGTCCAACGTCGACGACATGCGCTTGATCAAATCCTGTGCCGACTTGGCGGTCGAGTGCGCCTTCCGCCGCGAATCCGGCGTGATCGGCCACGACGAAGACAACGGTAACGTGTTGCGTGCGATTGAATTTCCGCGCATCAAAGGCGGCAAACCGTTCAATATCGATACCGACTGGTTCAACAAAATGTTGGGCGAAATCGGCCAGCCTAAAGGCGGCAAAGTCGACGTCAGCCACTAAACGCTAGTCGGTTGGCTGGAAAAGGGGCGGATTTTTTCCGCCCCTTTTTGTTTCCAGCGGATTTCGTGGCAGCTTACAAACCCAATTCGGTCAAACCGGCGTGATCATCCGGCCTGCGCCCCAGCGGCCAGTGAAACAGGCGCTCGCTGTCTTTGATCGGTAAATCGTTGATGCTGGCAAAGCGGCGCTGCATCAAACCGAACTCGTTAAACTCCCAATTTTCGTTACCGTAACTGCGAAACCAGTTGCCGGCGTCGTCGTGCCATTCGTAAGCGAAACGCACCGCGATGCGGTTTTCGGTAAACGCCCATAATTCCTTGATCAAGCGGTAATCCAGTTCCTTGGCCCATTTGCGTTGCAAAAACTCCTTGATCTGTTGCCGTCCTAGCGGAAACTCGGCGCGGTTGCGCCAGCGGCTGTCTTCGGTATAAACCTGCACCACCCGGTCCGGATCGCGGCTGTTCCAGGCGTCCTCGGCCATGCGCACTTTTTGCGCGGCGGTTTCGGCGGTAAACGGGGGAAGAGGTGGTTTGGTATCCATAGTGCGCTCCCGGAAGAAGAGGGTTATGTAGACAGAGTTGTCTACTGGGTTTATCGTAGCGATTGTAGACAGAGTTGTCTACAATCGGCTTATGGCTTTCGAATCCTCGACAACCGTTTCCGATTTGCCCGCGCGGGAGCGGATTTTACTGGCGGCGCACGACCTGTTTTACCGGGAGGGCATTCGCGCGACCGGAGTCGATAAAGTCATCGCCGCGGCGGGCGTGACCAAGGTCACTTTCTATCGCCACTTTCCGAGCAAGCACGATTTGATTCGGGCTTTTCTGGAATATCGGCATGGAATCTGGATGGCGTGGTTCGCCGACGCGATCCTGCGCCACGGCGGCGTTCCCGGCGGCGGGCTATTGCCGTTGGTCGCGGTAATGGAGGAATGGTTTCGTAAGCCGATTTACCGCGGTTGCGCGTTTATCAACAGCGTTGCCGAATTGGGCGGCGCCTTGCCGGATGTCTTGGCGATTTGCCATAGCCACAAGCAGGACATGGTCATGGCGGTGCGGGAGTTGCTGGCCGACATGCCCGGTCGCGACGGATTGGCGCAAGCCGCTGCCGTTGCGATAGACGGTGCCATCGTCCGCGCCCAGACCGAAGCTCCGGACGCGGAAGTTAAGGAGTCGTTACGCAGTCTGGCGTTGGTGTTGTCGGCGTTGCAGGCGGCGTCAGCCGCGGCGCCCGAAACGGCGCAGCAATAATTTTTCCAAGCCGACGACGGCATAAATCACCAGGCTCACCGCCAAAATCAATAACCATTCGTCCTGGCCGATCGCCGCGCTGCCGAATAAATTCTGCATGGGCGGCCAATAGGTGAACAACATCTGCAAGGCGATCATGGCGCTGACGCCGACCAATACCCAGGGATTGGAAAACACCCCGACTTTAAACATCGAATAACGTAGCGATCGGCAGTTGAACAGATAAAACAGCTCGCCGAAGACGAACACGTTTACCGATACCGTGCGGGCTTTGGCCAGGGTTTCTTGGTGCATCAGCTCCCATTCGAACAAGCCGAAAGCGCCGGCCAGCAACAGCACGCCGACCAGGCAGATCCGCAGCAGCAAGTGTCTGGTCAGGATCGGTTGCTCCGGATTGCGCGGCTGGCGCTGCATCAGGCCCGGCTCCTTGGGCTCGAACGCCAGCATCAATCCCAATAGCACGGCCGTGGTCATGTTGATCCACAAAATCTGCAGCGGTGTGATCGGCAATGCCACGTTGGCAAATACCGCCGCGGTGATCACCAGACCCTCGCCCAGATTGGTCGGCAGAGTCCAGGCGATGAACTTCACCAGATTGTCGAATACGCCGCGGCCTTCTTCGACGGCGGCCTCGATCGTCGCGAAATGGTCGTCGGTCAGCACCATGGCCGCCGCTTCCTTGGCGACTTCGGTACCGCCCTGGCCCATTGCCACGCCGATGTTGGCTTGGCGCAAGGCCGGCGCGTCGTTGACGCCGTCGCCGGTCATCGCCACGACGTGGCCTTTGGCTTGTAAGGCGCGGACCAGCAGCAGTTTTTGTTCGGGAGCGATGCGGGCGTAAACGCTGCAATGTTCGACCTGCTGCAGGTAATCGGTTTCGGTGTAATTTTCCAGCTCGCTGCCGGTGATAGCCTTATCGCTGTGGCGCATGCCGAGTTGTTTGGCGATGGCCAAAGCCGTGACCGGGTGGTCGCCGGTGATCATTTTCACGGCGATGCCGGCCCGGTAGCAGGCGGCTATCGCCCGTGCCGCTTCCGGCCGTGGCGGGTCTATCATCGCTTGCAGGCCGAGGAATGTCAGGCCGCTGCTGACTTCGCTATGGGCGACGGCATCGTCGCCGTGGCCGGTACGGGCGAAGGCCAGGACGCGCAAGCCTTGTGCGGCAAGTATTTCCGCCTGGCGTTGCAATTGGCGCTTGTCGAGCGGAATCGGTTGCAAGTCGGCGGAAAAAGCGCTGTCGCAACGTTCGAGCAAGCTTTCCAGCGAGCCTTTTAAGTAGACGTGGCGTTCGTCCAATGCCAAGTTGTGGTGCAGCGTGGCCATATATTGGTATTGCGATTCGAACGGGATAGCGTCCAATCTCGGGTGGCCGTTGCTGACGCTGGCATGGTGTAAACCGGCTTTATGGGCGGAGACCAGCAAAGCCGCCTCGGTCGGGTCGCCTTCGATCCGCCAGCTATCGATATCGGCGATCAAGCGGGCGTCGTTGCACAGTAGGCCGGCTTTCAGGCATTCGAGCAGAGCGGGTTTTTGGTGCGGGTCGACCGGTTGGCCGGCTGCGAGAAATTCGCCGTCCGGCGTATAGCCGCTGCCGCTGATAGCAAACTGTTCGCCCCCGGCATAGACGAATTGCACCGTCATCTGGTTTTGGGTCAGCGTGCCGGTTTTGTCGGAACAAATGACCGTGGTGCTGCCCAAGGTTTCGACGGCGGGCAGTTTGCGGATGATGGCGTTACGCTTGGCCATGCGCGAAACGCCGATGGCCAGTGTGATGGTCAGCGCGGCCGGCAAGCCTTCCGGAATCGCGCCGACGGCCAAGGCTACCGAGGCCATGAACATATCCAACGCGCTTTCGCCGCGCCAGACGCCGACGGCAAATGTCAGCGCCGCGCAGGCGACGATGACCCACAGCAGTAGCTGGCTGAATTGGCTCATTTTCCGCGTCAACGGCGTTTCCAGCGGTTCGGCCGCTGCGATCAAACGGTTGATGCGGCCGATTTCGGTGTTGTCGCCGGTGCCGACCACAACGGCCAAGGCGCTGCCGTAACTGACCAACGTCGACGAATAGGCCATATTGGTGCGGTCGGCCAACAAGGTCGCGGCGGCTAGGGTTTGGGCCTGTTTTTCGGCCGGCACGGACTCGCCGGTTAAAGCGGCCTCGTCTATTTTCAGTTCTCGGGTTTGCAGTAAGCGCAAATCCGCCGGCACCTTGTCGCCGGATTGCAGATAAACCAAATCTCCGGGTACCAAGTCGGCGGCGGCGATGGTCCGGCGCTGGCCGTCGCGCAACACATTGGCGCTGAGGTTCAGCGTTTGCGCCAGCGCATTGATCGCTTTCAGAGCGTTGGCTTCCTGGACGAAGCCGATGATGGCGTTAACCAGTACCACGCCGAAAATAACGCTGCTGTCGGCCCATTCTTCCAGGAATGCGGTGGTCGCGGCCGAAAACAGCAGAATGTAAATCAGCGGTTGGTGGAATTGAGCGAGCAGTAAGCGTAAAGGACCTTTGCCGCGCGGCGGCGTCAGGCGGTTGGGGCCGGTGTCTGCCAGCCGGGACTCGGCTGCTTGGCCGGACAGGCCGGCGCCGAGTTGCACATCGAACTGCGACAGTAACTGTTCCGGCGGCAGATTATGCCAAAGGGTTTGCGGATTCTGCTTCATGGTCTAAGAATAACGGTTGTGGCGGTAGGATAGGTGTGCGGTTTTTCGGCGCCGATTCGGGCCGGCATGCGCTTCGGGTTGACAATCGTCATCTTCTGCTTGTTCCTTGTTGGCTATAGGGTTATAGTCCGTAACCGAGGCTTGGGGCCTTATTCTAAATTAAAATAAAAACAAATAGTTGGAGGTAGATATGGGCGGAGTTATCGAATTGGTGGTGTTGATGCTGGTTATTGCCATCTTCGCGTTTGCACCGTTGGGGTATTTTATATACATGTATACAATGAAAAACGGCGAGCCGTTCGGCGATATCGAGCCGCACGGCGACAGCGAATCGGCTGTGTTGAACGCAGTCGCTAAGGCGATCAACACGGTCAAAGGCAAGCTTGGCAAAAGCTGAGCAGCCGTACTGTTCGGCAAAAGCCGGGGCTATCCCGGCTTTTTTATGTTCGTTTGCCGGTTATATCGCCGCAAGTCGGGCAGGCCGGATTTTTCTTCAAGCGCAGCGTTCGCCATTCCATGGCCAGGCCGTCCAGCATCAATAATCGTCCGGTTAAGGGCTCGCCGATCCCGGTAATCAATTTAATGGTCTCCAGCGCCTGCATGCTGCCGACGATACCGGTAATCGGCGCGACCACGCCGTTGCGGGCACAATTTTGCAATTCTTCGCCGTCGCTTTGGTAAAGGCAGTTGTAGCATGGGCTTTGGTTGCGGCCGGGAGTGAACACGCTGATTTGGCCCTCGAAACGGATCGCCGCCCCGGATACCAGCGGCGTCTGCCGTTGTACGCAGGCTTGGTTAATGGCGAAACGGGTGGTGAAATTGTCGCTGCAATCCAGTACCACGTCGGCTATTTCGACTTGTTCCAACAGTTCTGCGCCGGTTAGCCGCCGCTTGCGCGCCACCACTGTTACCTGCGGATTGATTTTTTCCAGCGTCTGCCGGGTTGAAATCACTTTATCCAACCCTATATCGGAGGTGGCATGGGCGATCTGCCGTTGCAAATTGCTCAGATCCACCTGGTCGTCGTCGTACAGCGTAATGCTGCCGACACCAGCGGCGGCGAGATACATCGAGGCCGGCGAACCCAAGCCGCCGGCGCCGACGATTAGGATTTTGGCCTCGATCAGCTTTTTTTGGCCGGCAATGTCGATTTGCGGCAGCATGATCTGGCGGCTGTAGCGGAGTAGTTGTTCGTCGTTCATAGCGTAGACGGTGGTAGGGGAGCCGCAGATGATGCCAAAGAGCTTGACAGAGTGCAAAACCTGGATATTATTAGCACTCGTTATTGGAGAGTGCTAATAAATTGCAAGTTGTTCAAAAACCGGGTTGCTCGACTCTGATCGCCAGGGTTTTTAAACCGCTTTTCAGTTTTAACCTTTAACTTTATTAATCTAGGAGACATTGATGAAAATTCGTCCGTTACATGACCGTGTAGTCGTAAAACGCGTTGAGGAAGAGACCAAAACCGCCGGCGGTATCGTGCTGCCCGGTTCCGCCGCGGAAAAGCCGAGCGAAGGCGAAGTGCTGGCGGTGGGCTCAGGTAAACCGTTAGACAACGGCCAAGTACGTCCTATGGCAGTCAAAGTCGGTGACAAAGTACTGTTCGGTAAATATTCCGGCACCGAAGTTAAAGTCGATGGCGAGCAATACATCGTCATGCGCGAAGAAGACATCATGGGCATTTTGGGCTAATCCCTATTAACCTCATTTATCTTTTTCAATCTCTTTAAATATTTAGGAATTAAAAAATGGCAGCAAAAGACGTGAAATTCGGTGGCGACGCCCGTGCTTTGATGGTAGCCGGTGTCAACATTCTGGCTAACGCGGTTAAGGTCACTCTGGGTCCGAAAGGCCGCAATGCCGTGCTGGACAAAAGTTTCGGCGCACCGACCATCACCAAAGACGGTGTGTCTGTTGCAAAAGAAATCGAATTGAAAGACAAATTCGAAAACATGGGCGCGCAAATGGTTAAAGAAGTCGCGTCCAAAACCTCCGACGTGGCCGGCGACGGTACCACCACCGCAACGGTACTGGCGCAAGCCATCGTCAACGAAGGCCTGAAATCAGTTGCCGCCGGCATGAATCCGATGGACCTGAAACGCGGTATCGACAGCGCCGTAACCGCTGCGGTTGCTGCGATTGAAAAACAAGCGATTCCCTGCAGCGACAGCAAAGCCATCGCCCAAGTAGGCACCATCTCTGCCAACTCCGACGAATCCGTTGGCGCGATCATCGCCGAAGCGATGGAAAAAGTCGGTAAAGAAGGCGTCATCACCGTCGAAGAAGGTACTGGTCTGAACAACGAACTGGACGTCGTCGAAGGCATGCAGTTCGACCGCGGCTATCTGTCTCCGTATTTCATCAACAAACAAGAAAGCATGAGCGTCGAACTGGACGATCCTTTCGTATTGTTGTACGACAAAAAAATCTCCAACATCCGTGAAATGTTGCCGATTCTGGAAGGCGTGGCCAAATCCGGCCGTTCATTGCTGATCATCGCCGAAGACGTCGAAGGCGAAGCGCTGGCGACTCTGGTGGTCAACAACATGCGCGGTATTGTGAAAGTGGCTGCGGTTAAAGCCCCTGGCTTTGGCGACCGTCGCAAAGCGATGTTAGAAGATATCGCGATCCTGACTGGCGGCGTCGTGATTTCCGAAGAAGTCGGTTTGTCTTTGGAAAAAGCCGACATTTCGCAACTGGGTACTGCGAAACGCGTCCAAATCAACAAAGAAAACACCACCATCATCGACGGTGCCGGCGACGAAGGCCAAATCAAAGGCCGCGTGGCGCAAATTCGCGCCCAAGCCGAAGAAGCGACTTCCGACTACGACCGCGAAAAACTGCAAGAACGTCTGGCCAAACTGGCTGGCGGTGTAGCAGTGATCAAAGTCGGCGCCGCAACCGAAGTGGAAATGAAAGAGAAGAAAGCTCGCGTCGAAGATGCGCTGCACTCGACCCGCGCTGCGGTTGAAGAAGGCGTGGTTGCCGGTGGCGGTACCGCGTTGATCCGCGCCCTGTCTGCGTTGGAAGGCCTGAAAGGCATCAACCACGACCAAGACGTCGGCATCAGCATCCTGCGCCGCGCGATGGAAGAGCCTTTGCGTCAAATCGTTGCCAACGCCGGCGACGAAGCGTCCGTGGTGTTGAACGAAGTCAAAAAAGGCAGCGGTAACTTCGGTTACAACGCCGCGACCGGCGAATACGGCGACATGATCGCGATGGGTATTTTGGACCCGGCGAAAGTGACCCGTTCTGCGTTGCAAAACGCTGCTTCCGTGGCTGGTCTGATGATCACCACCGAAGTGATGATCGCCGACGCACCGGCCGACAACAAAGCCCCGGCAATGCCTGACATGGGCGGCATGGGCGGCATGGGCGGCATGATGTAATTCATCTGGTCGGCTTGAGCCAGAAAACCCCGGTCTCCGTAAGGAACCGGGGTTTTTTATTGGTTGCAGCCTTGCGGTTGAATTGAGTTTCGGGATTGCCGAAATTAAACTGAAATTTACAACACGGTTGCGCCGGTTGGTGCAACAACGGGGTAAGTCATGGCTGATACAGGCTACGAGATATTGATCGCCGACGACAACGAGACCAATCTTTGGCTACTGCGCGAGCAATTGTCGCAGTGGACGGAAGGCGTGGTTTTGGCAAGCGATGGCCGGGAGGCCTGGAATTTATTGGACCAACACCGCTTTGGCCTGGTGTTTCTGGATATGAATATGCCGTTTCTAAGCGGCTTGGATTTGATCGGCCGGTTACGGGCCAGTGCGGGCCCGAACTGCCGGACTCCGGTCGTTGCGGTAACCGCCCATGCCCAGGAAAGCCAACGGATTCAAGCCTTGGCTGCCGGATTCAATGATTATCTGGTCAAGCCGATTCGTCTGGCGCGGTTGCAGGAAATTGTAGCCCGCTGGCGGGTGGAGCCGGCGGGCGGCGCCGAGTATTACGCACAACAGCTTTTACGCAAAACTCAGGAAAACCGGCAACTCAGCCAAAGTTTGGCCGGTAAATTATTTGCCGAATTGCCAGCCCATCTGGCCGAGATAGAAGGATTTTTAGGCGATTCGGCAACTCGGCAGGCTTGGGAAGTCGTGCATAAACTGCACGGTACGTTCTGTTTTTTCGATTTTGGGGATTGTTTGGCAGTGACCGAAAGTCTGGAGCAAGCGTTGTTGACCAATCAGCTCGAACAGGCGGGGAGGCATTTCGAGGCGTTGAAACAGAAGTCGGCTTGGCTGTTGCGTCACCAAGCGGCAGTCCTGCACTCTTTGGCGACCAAAGCGGCGGACGCTAATCCCCCGCCGTCCGCTAGAGGCTAGGCCGGCGGGAAAATTTCCGATTATTTCAATTCGTCCAACAGCGCTTGGGCGGCCTGTTGTTGTTGTTTGGAGCCTTTGGCGAGTACGTCTTCGGCAATGGTTTTGGCGGCATCGATGTCGCCCATATCGATATAGGCTTTAGCCAGGTCGATTTTGGTTTCGTATTCGTCCATGTCGGTCAGGTCGGATACGCCGACTTCGAATTTGTCGTCGCTGCTTGAACTGATAATTGGCGCGTCGAAATCGAATTCGAAATTGAAATCGTCGACCGTGTCCGGCGTTGCTTTATCGGACGCTGCGTCGGTTTTCGCATTCAGATTATCGAAGTCGGAGAAGTCGAAAGTTTCCAGTTTCAATTCCGATTCCAGATTCAACGGCGAATCGGTTTTGTTCGAGGCGCTTGCCAAATCGGGAGTCGCCAAATCCACGTCGAAGTTAAAATCGAAGCTATCGATCTCGGCCGGTTTTTCCGCCGGCGCCTCTGTTTGGGTTTCGGTGGTACCGAAGTCGGCGAAATCGAAGCTTTCGATGTCCGCCGCGGTTTGGTCCGCGACCGTCGCCTCTTTACCGGAAGCCGCCGGTTTTGGCGGTTCCAAGTCGAAATTAAAGTCGAAGCTTTCGATCGTATTGTCTGCAATGGCCGGGCTTTCGGCGGTTGCGGAACCGGTCTCGTCGGCAGGGCTGGAGAATTCGATGGTTTCCAGAGCGATATCGTCGCTGGCGGCAACGGTCTTAGCTTTCTCGTCTGCGGCCGGCGCTGCAAAATCCAGGTTGAAGTCGAACGATTCGAAGTCGCTGCTTTCAATTACGGCCGATTCTTTGCTATCGGCGTCAGACGGCTTGTCGCCGGATAGGCCGTCTGAAATCGGGGTTTTGCTTGTTACGCCGCTGTCGAAGTCGCCCAAATCGAAGTCCAGGCCGTTATCGTCAAGTCCCGGATTTTTATCGAGATCCAGGTCCAGATCCGCCAATTCGTCATCCAATAATGCGAATACCGAATCGTCTTCCAGAGCGGCGCTATCGGTTTCGCCCAGGGAGGCTGTTGCGGAGGATTCGAACGATTCGGTGGCCATTGCCGGGGCAGCGGCATCGGTGCCGAACAGCGGCGCATCCGGCGCGATCTCCTTGGCCATGTCGGCAATTTTTTTCCAGAACGGCTTGTCGGCTTTTTTGCCGGCATCTGCGAGTTCTTGGGCGTAGGCGCAGAAAGCATCCTTGTTTTCGCTGGCGTAGAAAATTTCCAGCAACTTCAGCTTGCATTCGTCGCGATGCGGTTGTTCCTGTATCGCGTGGCGGATCAGTTCTTCCGCCTGTTGGTAGCGGCCGTATGCCAGGTAAACGTCGGCTTCCGAAATCGGATCGACTTCGTTTTGGTCGGTATCGAACGCGTCGAAATCGCTCGGCGTGAAATCGCTGATAAAAGAGCTTTCCCCGACCGTGCCGACGTCGTACTCGGACGTGTTGCTGATGTCCATGATCGGCACCGAGAGGCTGCTTTCGGAATCCGGCATCTGGATTTGGCTGGCCGAGGCGAACATGCTCTCGGTGTTGATGCGTTCGTCGATATGGCGTTTACGCCACAGCAACCAGCCTAGTAAGCCGAGGATGCCGCAGCCCAATCCGCCAACTACCCAATAATAGGCGTCGGAGGAAAACAGACCTTCCTCTTCGGGGACTGGCACGGGAGCGGGAGGCGGCGCAACTTTTACCACCGGTTTCGGTGCGGGCGCCGGTGCCGGTTGCACGGCCGGTTGTTCCGCTACCGGCGCGGTTGGCGGCGGAGTTTGTGCCTGAGGCTGAGCCGGGCTGGGTTCGGTAGCCGGCGGTGGCGTTACCGGCGGCGTTGCCTGAGTAGGCGCCGGCGTGGTTTGGGTCTGTGCCGGAGCCGGAGCCTGTTTGTTGTTTTGTAGCGTGGCAAGCTGTTGGTCTTTCAACGCCAGCAACTGTTGCATCATGTTCAGTTGCTGTTCCAGCTTCTCGATGCGGGCCTGCAATTCCAGATCCTTGCCTTCGCCGGATGCCTCGGCAGCGCTTTCCGTGGTCGCGGTGGCGGCAGTCGAATGCGCACCGGATTTGGCTTTTCCGCCGACCACTGTATTCTCGGCAAGTTTCGCTTCCGACGGTGCGACCAGTTCCAGCGGTTTGGCCGGTTTTTCGGTGGCGGCCGGCTCGGCTTTCGCTGCTTTGCTTGCGGGTTTGGATTCCGGCCGTACCGGCTGCGGAGCGGATGCCAGGCTCGGAACTTTTAATAGGGCGCCTTCTTTTAGCGAGTTGATGTTGCCGTTATTGAACGCATCGGGATTGGCTTTATGCAATGCATTCAGCATCTGTTGCGTCGGCACATTGCGTTCCTGGCCGAGCTGAGTAGCGATGCTCCACAGCGTGTCGGTTTTTTGCACCGGGCCGAATTCGCCGTCTGTGGCGATTGGCTGGCTAACGCTGTCGCCGGGTTCCGCTCTAACCGCTCGCCGCGGTGCCGGCCGGGTTTTCTTGGCCGGACGTGGCGGCTCGATTGCCTCTGCGGAGTAATCCGGCGCTTGGACCACCGGAATCGTGGCTTGGTTATAAGCCGTCGGCGGATCGATCAGCAGCGTGAATTCGCGGGTCATGCTGCCTTGCGGCCAAGAGACTTCCAACAAAAAATCCAGAAACGGTTCGGTCAGAACCTCGCGGGACGTGATTTTGACGACGATCGAGCCGTTGGCTTGCACCACCGGCTCGAATTTGACTTTCGACAGGAAATAGTTCCAGACCACGCCGGCCTGGTCGAATTTTTCCGGCGGCGCCAGGCGCACCGAAACATCGGCAGGGTTTTCGCTCGGGTCGACGGTTAGCTTGATTTCGGCATTAAGATGTTGGTTCAGCGCGGAATGCAATTGTATTTCGCCGATGCCGAGCGGCAGGGCGTTAACCGGTGCTAGTAGCGAGACAACCGCTAAAGCTTTAGTTAAATTGCTCACATTGCTTTCCTTCACTGGTGACACCTCGGTGCTATGACCTCACAAAAAACAGAGCTAAGCTTAGACTAGATGTAGCTTTTTACCAGGACTTCGGCGATCTGCACACTGTTAAGCGCCGCACCCTTTCTGACGTTGTCGCTGACCACCCACAAGTCTATTCCGCTCGGATGCGAGATGTCTTCGCGGATCCTGCCGACGAACACATCGTCGTGGCCGGAGGATTCGGTGACTGCCGTCGGGTAGCCGCCGTTCTCGCGTTCGTCCAGCAAGGTGACGCCGGGCGCCTGGCTCAGCAATTCGCGGACGCGTTCCACCGATATTTTCTGTTTGGTCTCGATATGCACCGCTTCGGAATGGCCGAAAAATACCGGTACCCGCACCGCGGTGGGGTTGACTTGTATATCGGCATCGCCCAGGATTTTTCGAGTTTCCCACACCATTTTCATCTCTTCCTTGGTGTAACCGTTATCCATGAATACGTCGATTTGCGGCAACACGTTGAAGGCGATTTGCTTAGGATAAACGCTGGGCGAAACCGGTTTGGCATTCAACAGATTGGCGGTTTGCGTCGCCAATTCCTCGATCGCTTCCTTGCCGGTGCCGGATACGGCCTGGTAGGTAGCGACATTGATGCGGCTTATACCGGCCGCGTCGTAAATCGGCTTTAACGCCACCAGCATTTGTATCGTCGAGCAATTCGGGTTGGCGATGATGCCGCGGTTTTTGTAATCAGCGACTTTTTCCGGGTTGACTTCCGGCACCACCAGCGGGATGTCGTCGTCGTAGCGGAATTGCGAGGTATTGTCGATCACGACGCAACCGGCTGCGGCGGCTTTGGGTGCATATTCGGCCGAGACCGAAGCGCCTGGCGAGAACAAGCCGATCTGCACCTTGGAAAAGTCGAACGTGGCCAAGTCCTCGACGACCAACGATTCGCCTTTGAACGGAATCCGCTTTCCGGCCGAACGCTCGCTGGCCAGGGCATAAACTTTGCCGACCGGGAAATTGCGCTCTTCCAAAATTGAAATCATGGTTTCGCCGACCGCGCCGGTGGCGCCGACGACCGCTACATCGTAGGTTTTAGACATCGTGGTTTATCCTTGTAAAGCTTTGAGAACGGCGTTGCCCATTTCGGCCGTGCTGACTTGGGTCGTGCCGGCGGAGTAGATATCGGCGGTGCGCACATTGGCATCCAGCGCGCTATTGACCGCCGCTTCGATGCGTTCGGCCGCTTCGGGTTGGTTGAAGGTGTACCTCAGCATCATCGCCACCGACAAAATCGTGGCCAGCGGGTTGGCGATGCCTTGGCCGGCAATATCCGGCGCCGAACCGTGGATCGGTTCGTACATGCCCTTGGCGTTGGCGTCCAGCGAAGCCGACGGCAGCATGCCGATGGAACCGGTCAGCATCGCCGCGATATCGGATAAAACGTCGCCGAACATGTTGGTGGTGACGATGACGTCGAACTGTTTCGGCGCCCGCACCAATTGCATCGCCGCATTGTCGACGTACATGTGGCTCAGTTGTACGTCGGGGTAGTCTTTGCCGACCTCGGCCATCACGTTGCGCCATAATTCGGTGACTTCGAGCACGTTGGCCTTGTCTACCGAACACAGTTTCTTACGGCGCTTTTGGGCGATGCGGAATGCCGAATGGGCAATGCGGCGAATTTCCGATTCGCTGTAAATCTCCGTATTCAGGCCGACTTTTTCGCCGGATTCGGCAACGTGGATACCGCGCGGTTGGCCGAAGTAGATGCCTCCGGTCAATTCGCGGACGATCATCAGGTCCAGGCCGGCAACCACTTCCGGTTTCAGCGTCGAGGCGTGCACCAATTGCGGGTACAAAATCGCCGGCCGCAAGTTGGAAAACAGATTCAGCTCCGAACGGATGCCGAGCAAGCCGCGTTCCGGCCTGATCGCGTGGGCCAACGGTTCCCATTTCGGGCCGCCGACCGCACCGAGCAGCACTGCGTCGGCGTTCTTGCACAGGTTCAAGGTTTGTTGCGGCAGCGGCGTGCCGAAGGCGTCGTAAGCGGCGCCGCCGACCAGTGCAGTCTCGAAGTTCAGGCCGAGGCTCATGTCGGCGTTGATAAAGTTCAACACCTTCAGCGCTTCGGCGACGATTTCCGGGCCTATGCCGTCACCCGGTAACACGGCGATTTTTTTCGGCATCAATCGACCTTATTACCGTGGCTCAAGCTTCTCTGAATAGCCAGGGCGCGCGTTTGGCGCGTTCCGCTTCGTAGGCCTTGATTTTGTCGGCGTGTTGCAAGGTCAGCGCGATGTCGTCCAGGCCGTTCAGCAAGCGGTAGCGGCGGTTTTCGTCGACGTTAAAGCCGATAGACTCGCCGCTCGGCGTCGTGATGGTTTGCGCTTGCAGATCGATGGTCAATTGGTAACCGTCGCCGAGCTCCTTGAACAAGCGGTCTACCGTTTCCGCGGGCAACACGATAGGCAAAATGCCGTTTTTGAAGCAATTGTTGAAGAAGATGTCGGCGAAACTCGGTGCAATAATGGCGCGGAAACCGTAGTCTTCCAAGGCCCACGGCGCGTGTTCGCGCGACGAGCCGCAACCGAAGTTTTCCCGGGTCAACAAGATTTGCGCCCCTTGGTACTGCGGTTGGTTCAGCACGAAGTCTTTATTCAACGGCCGGTTGCTGCAATCCATTTCCGGCTCTCCGCGGTCCAGATAACGCCATTCGTCGAACAGGTAGGGGCCGAAGCCGGCGCGGCGGATCGATTTCAAGAACTGTTTCGGAATAATGGCATCGGTATCGACGTTGGCTCGATCCAGCGGTGCAACCAAAGCGGTCAAAGTGGTAAAAGCCTGCATCGTTTAAGCCTCCTCGGCGACATTGACAAAGTGGCCGGCAATCGCCGCTGCGGCGGCCATCGCTGGGCTGACCAAATGGGTGCGGCCGCCGTAGCCTTGGCGGCCTTCGAAGTTACGGTTGGAGGTCGACGCGCAATGCTCGCCGGCGTCGAGCCTGTCGGCGTTCATCGCCAGGCACATTGAGCAACCCGGTTCGCGCCATTCGAAATCGGCCGCGATGAAGATTTTGTCCAGACCTTCGGCTTCGGCTTGCTGTTTGATCAGGCCGGAACCGGGTACCACCAACACTTGCTTGACCGAGGCGGCTTTTTTGCGGCCTTTGATCGCTGCGGCAGCGGCGCGCAAGTCTTCGATGCGCGAGTTGGTGCAGGAGCCGATAAATACTTTGTCCAGCTTGATGTCGGTGATTCTTTGGCCGGCCTGCAAGCCCATGTAGGTCAAGGCGCGCTCGATACTTTGTTTTTTGACCGGATCGGCTTCTTGCGCCGGGTCGGGAATGCTGGCATCGACCGGCAATACCATTTCCGGCGAGGTGCCCCAGCTTACTTGCGGTTTGATCGCGGCAGCGTCGAATTCGATGACTTTGTCGAACTTGGCGTCGGCGTCGGAATGCAGTTTTTCCCAGTAACGCACGGCCATGTTCCAGTCTTCGCCTTTCGGCGAATAGGGGCGGTCGCGGTAGAACTCGATGGTTTTTTCGTCGCAGGCGATCAAGCCGGCACGGGCACCGGCTTCGATAGCCATGTTGCAGACCGTCATCCGGCCTTCCATGCTCAGCGCACGAATTGCGTCGCCGCCGAATTCGATGGTGTAACCGGTGCCGCCGGCGGTGCCGATCCGGCCGATGATCGCCAGCACAATGTCTTTGGCGGTGACGCCGGGGCCGGTTTTGCCGTTGACCTTGATCAACATGTTTTTGGCTTTCTTTTGTACCAGAGTCTGCGTTGCCAGCGCGTGTTCGACTTCCGAGGTGCCGATACCGAACGCCAACGCGGCAGATGCGCCGTGAGTCGAGGTGTGCGAGTCGCCGCAGACCACGGTCATGCCGGGCAGGGTGGCTCCTTGTTCCGGACCGACCACGTGGACGATGCCTTGGCGAATGTCGGCCATGTCGAATTCGGTAATGCCGAATTCGGCGCAATTGTTTTCCAAGGTCTGGACTTGCAACCGCGAAACCGGGTCGGCGATGCCTTGGGCGCGGCCCGATGTCGGCACGTTATGGTCGGCCACCGCCAGGTTACGTGCCACGCGCCAGGGTTTGCGGCCCGAGATGCGCATGCCGTCGAAGGCTTGCGGCGAAGTCACTTCGTGCAATAACTGGCGGTCAATGTAAATCAGGCACGAGCCGTCGTCTTCGGTGTGGACGACGTGGTCGTCCCACAATTTGTCGTATAAGGTTTTACCTGCCATCTTAATTTCTCTCTGCTGTGGTACGCATTTATGCCGTTTCGGCTATGCGTGCCGTAATCTAAAAGGTACGCGTTATTAAGCCAATGCCGCGAATAGCTTGTCGGTAATGTCCTGCACCGAGCCGACGCCGGCAATCGACGCGAATTTGGCTGTTTGGCCGGCGGCCGAATAAAAGCCCACCAGCGGTTTGGTTTGCTCGTGGTAGACGCTCAGGCGCTTGCGCACGGTTTCTTCCCGGTCGTCGTCGCGTTGGATTAAAGGCTCGCCGGTAACGTCGTCGATACCGTCCTGTTTCGGCGGATTGAACACGACGTGGTAACTGCGGCCGGAAGCCGGATGCACGCGGCGGCCGCTCATGCGTTTGATGATTTCCTCGTCATCGACGGCAATTTCGACGACGTAATCCAGTTCGACGCCCATTTTTGCCAAGCCTTCGGCTTGGGCGATGGTGCGCGGAAAACCGTCCAGCAAAAAGCCGTTTTTGCAGTCGTCTTGCGCAATGCGCTCCTTGATCAAGCCCAGAATAATCTCGTCGGAGACCAGACCGCCGCTATCCATGACTTTCTTGGCTTCGATGCCCAGCGGAGTGCCTTCGCGGACTGCGGCGCGCAACATGTCGCCGGTGGAAATTTGCGGGATGCCGTATTTCTCGGTGATGAACTGGGCTTGGGTGCCTTTACCGGAACCTGGGCTGCCTAACAGGATAATGCGCATATCGATAACTCCGAGCGTGAAAAAGGCATTCCGCCTCTGATATGGTGAATCGGTCCGGGATCTAAGCCAAACTTTGGCGCCGTCGCCGGAAAAAGCCCGACATTTTAGCGCAATTGCCATGCAAACGCCCAAAACTTCCAGAGCAGTTGGTTTTCGGCGGGCAGGTTCGAATGGCTGGCGTAGCCGGCGACAGTTCAGGTCGGTTCGGGCGGTGTCAGGTGTTGGCTGAGCAGCGCGAACTCGGCCAAGGATATGGCTTCCGCGCGCAGATTGGCGTCGATGCCCAATTCGGCAAACGTCGGTTCGCCGATCAGATTTTTCAACGAATTGCGGATGGTCTTGCGCCGTTGCGAGAAAGCTTGGCTGACTAACTGGTTAAAGCCGTCCATATCGGCGACGGCGACCGGCGGCTCGGCATACGGCGCCAGCCGGATAATGGCCGACATTACGGCGGGTATCGGATCGAAGCTTTCCGGCGGTACGTCGAACAACCATTCCGCCTCGCAGTAATACTGCATCATCACGCTGAGCCGACCGTACTTTTTACTGCCCGGCTCCGCGCAAATCCGATCCACCACTTCTTTTTGCAGCATGAAATGCATGTCTTCGACGCAGTTGCAGTCTTCCAGCAAATGAAACATCAGCGGCGTCGAGATGTTGTAGGGCAGATTGCCAATCACCCGCAATTTTTCGCCGGCTGCAGCCAAACCGCTGAAATCGAAATTCAACGCGTCCGCGCTGTGGATGGTCAGGTTGGCGTTGCCCTTGAATTGCTGTTGCAGCCGCGCCACCAAATCCCGGTCCAATTCGACCACGTCCAGTTTTACGCCGCTGTCCAGCAATGGCTTAGTCAGCGCCCCCAGGCCGGGGCCGATCTCGACCCAGTGCTCGCCCGGCTGCGGATGGGCGTAATCCAAAATGTCGTGGATGATTCGGTAATCTTGCAGAAAGTTTTGGCCGAAGCGTTTGCGGGCGGTGTGGGTCATGAAAAGTTAATGTGGAGTTGTGGAATATGGATTCAACGAATTAATTTAGGCCGCTGATGTTTTGCAATTTATCCAATAGTCGTTTGGCGGCCATCTTCTTCCCGTATCGAGCCTGCAATACCTCGGGGTGTAGATTGCAATAAACCAATAGCTTCAATTAAGTTGGATTTTCCACTGCCGTTGTGGCCGATCAAAATATTAAGCGGTTTTAAATCGATGGTTTCGTCTTGAAATGACAGGGGGTTTTTCAGTCGAATTTTTTCCAAAAACATTTGTGCGCTCGTAAAGTTGGGTGTTTCTTAGTTGTCTACCAATCGATCATATCCAACGCCGTTCGTAGCGCAAATTGCAAACTGCCGAGGTCGGCTTTGCCGGTGCCGGCCAGTTCCAGCGCGGTGCCGTGGTCGACCGAGGTGCGCACGATGGGCAGGCCTAGCGTGACGTTGACGGCTTGGCCGAAGCCTTTGTATTTCAAGACCGGCAGACCCTGGTCGTGGTACATGGCCAGCACGGCGTCGGCATGGTCCAAGTACTTGGGGGTAAACAAAGTGTCGGCCGGCAGTGGACCGTACAAATGGATGCCCTCGCTGCGCAGGCGCTCCAGAGTGGGTTCGATGATTCTGATCTCTTCGTGGCCGAGGTGGCCGTTTTCGCCGGCGTGGGGATTCAGGCCGCACACCAGGATTCGCGGCGAGGCGATGCGGAAACGTTGGCGCAAATCGCTGTCCAGTACTCTGACGACTCGGCTTAAAGACTCGTTCGTAATCGCGGCGCTGACCTGGGTCAACGGCAGGTGGGTAGTGGCCAGAGCTACCCGCAGGCCCGGCGTCGCCAGCATCATGACCGGATCGGCGCCGCACAGTTCGGCGATGAACTCGGTATGGCCGCTGAAGCGGAAGCCGGCATCGTTGATCGCTGCTTTATGCACCGGCCCGGTCACCATCGCCGAGAAGGTGCCGCTCAGGCAGCCCAGCGTCGCTTGGCGGATGGTTTCCAGCACGTAGTGGCTGTTGTCGGGATTGAGTCGGCCGCAAACTGCCGGCGCGCCTAGTTTTAGCGGCAATACCGTCAGCGTGCCCGGCTGGTGTTGGATGGCGGGTGGTTGTTCGATTTCGAACAGTTCGATGGTTAGCGGTAGGCCGAGCTTTTCTGCACGCTGTACCAACAGTTCCGGATCGGCCACGGCGACGGGCCGGCACGGGAGTTGGTGTTGTACCAGTTGTACGGTTAAATCCGGGCCGATGCCGGCCGGTTCGCCCGGGGTTAAAGCTATTCTGGGTATCGTCATAGTGGTTTCCCCCGAATCGGGCGCATCAGGCCGGGCGGTGGCCGCTCAACGGGCTTAGGCCCGAAGATCAGACCGGATTGTGTTCCTGGCAGATTTTTTGGCTGTCTTCGATGCTGAGTTTTTCTTGGGTCAGCAGGCAAAAAAAGCCGCCGTCTTTTTCGCTGAAATTTCGGCAGGTCTTGCAGACTCCGAACGATTGCGACTGGTTGGCTTTTTGTAACGCAGTCAAGGCTTGTTGGAACACGTTGGTGTCTGAAGGCGGCGCCTCGCTATGCTGCAAAATTGCCGTGGCGCTGGTGAACAGGTCGGAGGGGCGGGCTTGTTTCAGGATTTCCACGCCGTCCGGCAGCAAATGCAGATGTACTACACGTTTATCGTTAGTATCCGGCGTTTTGCCGATGTAGCCTTTTTTTTCCAAAATGATCAGCGATTGCGAAACGGTACCGCGCGTCATGCCCAGGTAATTGGCAACCGCGGCCGGCGTGTTGCTATATTTGTTACAGCGCGATAGGTAGTTCAGTACTTGGAAATGTACCGGTTGCATGCCCAGTTCGGTGCATTTTTTCCGTTCTTCCGAGCGGATTAACGTGGTCATGCACTCAATAAGTTCATAAATATCAGTCTGTTGCATAAATTGAATTCTGTTCGAGGCGCATAAGGTTGACAAGGACGCCTATCAAGCGGTAAATTGATAGCGAATCGAAACTTTAATTTATAACATTCGGCCTGGAGTCAACAAGTTGTAATTTTACCATGGGAATCCGCGGCACTGCCCGTTGTGGTCTTTTATGGTTTAATGCACCAAGTTGGCTCTTTTTTTAACTTGCGGATGGCGGGGAATTTAGATGAAAAAAACAACGATAAGACTGCGTAAAAATTTACTGGCGAGTTCCATCATCATGCTCTTGTCGTCCGGAGTGGCGCTGGCCAAGAGCGACGATATGCACCAAATCTATCAAGACAACTGCGCGAGCTGCCACGGCTCCGATCACGGCGGGTATTTGGCGCCGGCGCTGAACGCGGACACTTTGAAGGGCCGCAGCCCGACCGCGTTGCGCACCATCGTCATGGCCGGCAGTTTCGATACGCTGATGCCTCCTTTCTACGGCAGATTGAGCGACGACGAGATTCGCGGGGTGATCAAGCACTTGCAGTCAACCCCGAAACAACCGAATCCGGCCTGGACCATAGACGACATGAAAAATTCGTTGAAAGTCTACGTCAAAGACGAGAGCACCTTGCCTAGCAAACCGACTTTCCAGATCGACGATAAATTCGAAAATCTGATCGGCGTAGCTGCGCGCGGCAAATATGGCCGCGGCGAAGGTTCCAAAGCCATTTTCATTAACAGCGCGACCCATCAGAAAGTCGGCGAGGTTGCGACCGGCACTGCTGCGCACATTATCGACTTCAACCCGGCCAATCCGCGTTGGGCTTACGTCAAAACCGACACCGCCGAGATTTTCAAAGTCGATTTGTACTCGATGAAAGCGGTACGCAGTATCAAAACCGGCTGGAACGGCCCCGGCATGGGCGTATCGCGCGACGGCAAATACATCATGGCTGGCTCCTTCGTGCCGCATAACGCCGTGATCTTGGATGCCGATACCCTGGAACCGTTGAAAACCTTTGAATTGGAAGGTATCGATCCCGACGGTAAACATGTCTCATCCGATTCCGGCATGATCATCGGTACGCCGTATGCCGATGTCTTTGCGATCGCGTTGGAAAACGCCGGCCAAGTCTGGATTGTCGATTACAAAAAAGACGGCTTCCCGGTCACCAAAATCGAAAAAGTCGGCCGCCACTTGCACGATGCCTTCCTGACCCACGGTGGCAAAAAACTGATGGTGGCATCCTATGACGACAGCATCGTCGCCGCCATCGATCTGGAAGAGCGCAAACTGATCAAACAATTGCCGGCCGGTTGCGTGCCGCACGTCGGCGGCGGATCGGCGGTGAAAGTCGATGGCCGTACCTTGGGCTTCGGCACCAACTTCGGCGACTGCGACAAGATGGTCGTCAGCGTTTGGGACTTGGACAAAATGGAAGTGGTCAAGCAAGTGCCGGTTTCCGGCGGCACCGAGTCGCCTGCCGCTCATGCCAATGCGCCTTACGTCGCGGTGGACATCATCAGCAAGGACAGACGCGCCCGTACCGTGCAGTTGATCGACAAAAAATCGCTCGAAGTGGTTAAAACCCTGGATGTCGGCGGCCACGCCTACTTCCCGGAATACAGTGCCGACGGCAAATTCCTGTACATCTCCGCCGGCTACAATGGCGACGAAGTCGTGGTCTACGATTCCAACAGTCTGCAAAAAGTAGCTTCGATCCCGATGGAAAGCCCGGCCGGGATTTTCTCCAGAGGTCGTGTCAAGTACATGACTCGCGGTTTGTCGCCTGACGAGATGGAGCAACACAAATGAAAATAGCCCGTTACAGTGCAATGGTGTTGGCCGGCATGTTCGCCGCCAATGCCCAGGCGGTTAGCTTATATGTCGGCCAGTACAAAGCCGGTGTGGTGTGTGCGCAATGCCACGGTATCCGCATGCCGAGCGCGGACGCGCCGTTTCCGCCGTTAGGCGGACGCGATCCGGAATATTTGAAAACCGCGATCAAGCAATACCGCGATAAGACTCGCAAGTCGGACATCATGAACGCGATAGCCGGTTCGTTGACCGATAGCGAGATTGCCGATATTGCCGCTTATTACGGCAGCGTCAAGCCTTAAGCGATGCGGCTCGCCTGGATACTCGGCGTGTTTTGTTTCGGCGTCTGCGCCGACGAGCCGGGTGCTGCTCGCCAGCAGGAACTGGAGAATATGCTGAAGCACGACTGCGGTTCCTGCCACGGTTTGCCGCCGAAAGGCGGATTGGGGCCTTCGTTGATGCCGGACGCCTTGGCCGGCAAAAACGATGCGTTGTTGTTCGATGCGATTCGTAACGGCCGGGCCGGCACCGCAATGCCGTCTTGGCGCCCGTTTTTGAACGATGCCGAGATCAGATGGATGGTTAGTCGTCTGCGTCAACGCTGAAGCCGGCATCGCTTTCGGTTTTGCGCGACCGGACTCCGCCCTTTTGCGGATTTGTTGGAACGGAAAAATTTCGGAACAGGGTCTTCATGAAACTTTTGGCTGCCGCACTGTTGTCTACGCTCGCAATCGCCGGCTCGGCATGCGCCGATTTGCGCGCTACCGGGGACTTGGGCGTCGTAATCGAGCGTGAGGCGGGTACGATTCAAATCGTCAACACTACTAAGCCGGCCATGCTGAGCCGCATCGAAGGTCTGGGCGATTTGTCGCACGCCTCGGTAGTATTCTCCCGCGACCAGCGCTACGCCTATGTGTTCGGCCGTGACGGCGGACTGACCAAAATCGATCTGCTGCAGGACAAAATCGACAAACGGATCGTGCAGGCCGGTAACAGTATCGGCGGCGCGATTTCGCAAGACGGCAAGGTCATCGCCGTGTCCAATTACACCCCGGGCGGCGTCAAACTGTTCGACGCGGTGACGCTGGAAGCCTTGGCCGAGATTCCCGCGGTATACGGCGACGAAAACAAATTATCCAAAGTCGTCGGCTTGGTCGATGCGCCGGGCCAGCGCTTTGTCTGCAGCCTGTTCGATGCCAACGAAATCTGGCTAATCGACGCCAAAAATCCGCGCCAACCCGGCGTTAAGAAATTCAAGGATGTCGGCAAGCAACCTTACGATGCATTGTTGAGTCCCGATGGCCATTATTACGCCGCAGGTTTGTTCGGCGAAAAAGGCTTGGCTCTGCTGGACTTGTGGCAACCGGAGCAAGGCGTGCAGCATATTCTGGACGACTACGGTAAGGAAGACGAGCAATTGCCGGTCTACAAAATGCCGCATCTGGAAGGCTGGACCATGGTTGGCGACTGGCTGTTCGTACCGGCGGTCGGCCGGCACGAAGTGTTGGTCGTCGACAAGCACGACTGGTCTCTGCTGAAGCGGATTCCGCTGGCGGGCCAACCGGTGTTCGTCAGCGCTCGCCCCGACGGCCGGCAAGTTTGGGTGAATTTCGCTTTTCCGGATAACCAGACGCTGCAGGTTATCGATGTCAAGGATTTGAATGTCGTCAAGACTCTGCAACCTGGCAAAGCCGTGCTGCATATGGAATTCAGCCCACGCGGCGAAGCGGTATGGCTGGCGATACGCGACGACGACCGGGTCGCCGTTTACGATACCGAGACTTTCGCTGAGATTTCGCGGCTGCCGGCGCAGAAGCCCAGCGGCATATTTTTTACCGACCGTGCCAATCGGATAGGTTGGTAACCATGTTGGCGCAGTTGCAAACCTTGCACAAACACTTGTTGAACGATTATCAGCAGGACTTCCCGCTGAGTCCGACCCCGTATCGCGATATCGCCGAGCAACTCGGCGTCAGCGAGGATGAAGTGTTGCATGCCTTCGAGGAGTTATCCGCCCAACGCATGATCAGCCGGATCGGCCCGGTGATCGCGCCGAACAGCATCGGCAGTAGCGCTTTGGTGGCGATGGCGGTGCCGGAGCACGATTTGGCGCGTGTCGCCGAACTGGTCAGTGCCTATCCGGAAGTCAATCATAACTATGAGCGGGAAAACCGGTTCAATCTGTGGTTCGTCGCGGTCGCCGACGACGAGCCGCAGCTAAACGCGGTGATTGCCGAGATCGAAACTCGCAGCGGTTATACGGCGATGACATTGCCGATGCTGGCGGATTACTTCATCAACCTGGGCTTCGAGATGAATCTACATGATTGAGACCACCGACCAGCATTTGATTAACGCAGTGCAGGCCGGGCTACCGATCGCGGCGCGGCCCTATGCCGTGATCGGCGAACGTTTGGGGCTGACCGAGCAGGAAGTGATCGAGCGTCTGGCCCGGTTGCGGGCGCAGGGTCTGATCAAGCGCTGGGGGGTGGTGGTCAAGCATCGCCAACTCGGCTATCGCGCCAACGCGATGATCGTGATGGACGTGCCGGACGAACGGGTTAGCGATGTCGGCGCCTTACTAAGCCAGCAGGCTTGCGTCAATTTGTGTTATCAACGCCCGCGCCAGGGCGAGGTCTGGCCGTACAACCTGTACTGCATGATTCACGGTAAAAGCCGCGAAGTGGTATTGGAACAGTGGGCTGAGTTGCGCCATGGTTGCGCGCTGACCGGGTATGCCTACGAAGTATTGTTCAGCCGGCGTTGCTTCAAGCAGCGCGGCGCGTTGTATTCGCTGCGTGGCGCTTTACCGGTGCAGCCCGGCGGCGGACAGGGTCAGCCGACATTCGAAATTCATTCGAGCTGACCGCTATGGATCCCTCCGATAAAGCCATTGTTAACCGGCTGCAGCAAGGCTTCCCCATCTGCGACTCGCCTTTTCGTTACGTCGCCGAAGAGCTGGGTATAGCCGAATCCGAATTGTTGGCCCGGTTGCAAACCATGCTGGCCGAAGGCGTGCTGTCGCGTTTCGGGCCGATGTACCATGCCGAACAAATGGGTGGGGCGCTGACGCTGGCAGCGTTGAAAGTACCTGACGATCGGTTCGACGAAGTGGCGGAAATCGTCAACGCCTTTCCGGAAGTCGCTCACAACTATGCGCGTAACCATGTTTTGAATATGTGGTTTGTATTGGCCACCGAGAAGCCGGAACAGGTATCTGCGGTAATCGGCCGGATTGAGGACGCGACCGGTTTGGCCGTCTACAACATGCCGAAAATCAGCGAATACTATGTCGGCTTGCAATTGGAAGCGTGATGAATATTGATGCGGTCGACCGTCAAATTATCCAAGCTACCCAGGCCGGTTTGCCGTTGGTGGCGCAGCCCTATCAGGCGGTCGCCGAGGAGTTGGGCTTACCTGTCGAAGATGTTATGCAGCGGCTGGCACGGATGCAGCGAGACGGGATCATCCGCCGCATCGCCGCGGTGCCCAACCACTACAAACTGGGCTACCGTTACAACGGCATGACGGTTTGGGATGTTGCCGATCGCTACGTCGATAGTCTGGGGCCGCAAGTGGCCGAATTGCCATTCGTCAGCCATTGTTACCAACGGCCGCGGCATTTGCCGGACTGGCCCTACAATCTGTTCGCGATGGTGCATGGCAAGACCGAACAAGACGCCGAGCGGCAGGTGGCGGCCATCGCCGAGTTATTGGGCGAGCGGGCCCGCAGCCATGAAGTGCTTTACAGCACTAAAATTCTGAAAAAGACCGGCCTGCGCATCGGAGGATAACCATGTTCCGTCTCAGCCAATACATGCGCGAAGTGCTGGCGCCGACGCCGTTGCAGCCGGCGCGCAAACCGTCCGGGCCGGTCGTGATCTGGAATCTGATCCGGCGTTGTAATCTGACCTGCAAGCATTGCTATACCACTTCCGCCGATATCGATTTCCCCGGCGAACTGACGACACCGGAAATCTACGCAGTAATGGACGACTTGAAAGCGTTCAAGGTGCCGGTGTTAATTCTGTCCGGCGGCGAGCCGCTGCTGCATCCCGATATTTTTGCCATATCGCAACGCGCTCGCGATATGGGGTTTTACGTAGCATTGTCCAGCAACGGCACATTGATCAACTCCAGCAACATCGAGCAAATTGCAGCGATAGATTACCAATACATCGGTGTCAGCCTGGACGGCATGCGCGAGGCGCACGATAAATTTAGGCAGAAACAAGGCTCTTTCGATGCCTCGCTGGCCGGCATCCGTCTATGCCGCGACCACGGCATCAAGGCCGGAGTGCGTTTTACGTTGACGCAAGATAACGCCCACGATTTCGGCGCGTTGTTGCAGTTGATGGATGACGAGGATATCGACAAGTTTTATTTGTCGCATCTGAATTACGGCGGCCGCGGTAACAAGAACCGTAAGGATGACGCGGAGTTTCAATTGACCCGCAACGTGATGGATGCCTTGTTCGAGAAATCGCTGGGCTGGGAGCAGCAAGGTCTGCATCGGGAGGTCGTCACCGGCAATAACGATGCCGATGCCGTGTATTTCCTGAACTGGGTCAAGCGGCGTTTTCCGGAGCGGGCCGAACATATCCGGGCCAAACTGCAGCAATGGGGCGGCAATGCCTCCGGCGTCAATGTGGCCAATATCGATAACTTGGGCAATGTCCATCCCGATACCTTCTGGTGGCATTACGGCTTGGGTAACGTGCGGAAGCGACCGTTCTCCGAGATTTGGCAGGATACCTCGGACCCGTTGATGGCCGGCCTGAAAGCTTCGCCGCGGCCGTTGCAGGGGCGTTGCGGCAGTTGCGGTTACCAGTCTATCTGCAATGGCAACACCCGGGTCCGGGCGCAGCAATTGACTGGCGATTTTTGGGCGGAAGATCCGGGTTGCTATTTGGTTGACGAGGAAATTGCCGGCTAAGAGGCGCAGCTAAATCCTGCTGCTGCCGGTGCGTTTAACGCATTAATGCGCACGGCAGGCTCCACAGCAGCGTCGTCGAATGCGGCGACGCGAAATCGACTTCGAGGCGGGTCAAAGAGGCTTTTTTGATGCATAGCACATCGGCCGACGTATTCAGCAATTGGGAGATGCACTCCGAAAAATCCGGTTCGTGGCCGACTAACCATATGTCCTCTCCGCCGTGGTTTGCCAGCAAGTTCAATTGTTCCCCAATTTGATGCGGGGCTGCGCCGATCGCCAGCCAATCGGTACTCTGCGCAGCGGGGCAGCCGGGTAAATAGGCGTGGAGTAGATCGGCCGTTTGTTGGGCGCGCAACACCGGGCTGCAAAACAGGTTTCCGGGGATAAGTTGGTTTCTTTCGCAGAAGGCGGCCAGCCGTTTGACCTGTTTAATTCCTTTGTCGGTAAGCGCCCGGTCTGCATCGGCTTTTGCCTGGGTATGTTCTTGCGCGGTGGCGTGTCTCAGAAACGTGATCAGCATTAGTAAAGCCCTCGGTTGCACCGGAAACGGTGTCCGATTTTACTGCGATTTGCGTCGGCGGTGGATTAAAGCGTTTAGCCGATCTCCAGCGGTACAATAATTGTTGACCAAAATACTGGGGATAGTCATAATTCCCTACCCATTCAATTGCTTAAGAGTTTTATATGGCAGATCCAATTGTATTTACCGATAGCGCTGCGCAAAAAGTCGCGGGTTTGATTCAAGAAGAGGGTAACGACAATCTTAAACTGCGGGTTTATATCAGTGGCGGCGGCTGTTCCGGCTTCCAGTACGGCTTTACTTTCGATGAAGAAGTGAACGAGGACGATACGCAAATCGTGAACGGCGGAGTCATCGTGTTGATCGATTCGATGAGCATTCAGTACCTGAACGGCGCGGAAATCGACTACAAGGAAGATTTGTCGGGTGCACAGTTCGTGATTCGCAATCCCAACGCCACGACCACTTGCGGTTGCGGCTCGTCGTTTTCAGCTTAATCCTGGCCCGCCCGGGTAAATTCCTCCCAGAATCACGGGCACTTTGGCGCCGGTGACGCTACAAAGGTTACCCGGCAAGCCGTTCAGGGTTTGCCGGGCCAGCCAAGCAAACGCAATCGCTTCGACGTGATCCGGATCGATGCCTATGGTTGCCGTCGATGCGACCGGAAGCCGCATGTTTTCCGCCAACAAGCGCAATAAGTGCCGGTTATGGGCACCCCCGCCGCAAATGAACACTTGCGTGGTTCCGGGAGCGTGCTGGCGAATGGCTGCTGAGATGGTGTCCGCGCTGAATTGGCACAGAGTCGCTTGAACGTCTTGTGCCGGTAAGTCGCCGAATGCTTCGATTTTCTGTTGCAGCCAGGCGGCAGAAAAATACTCTTTGCCGGTGCTTTTCGGTGGCGCTAAACGGAAATACGGATCGTCTTTCAATTTAGTTAACAGCTCTTGATTGGTTCGTCCGCTGGTCGCCCAGTCGCCGCCAGGATCGAACACGCCCGAATGGTGTTGTTGATACCAATAGTCGAGCAATCCATTGCCGGGGCCGGTGTCGAAACCGATAGCCGGCTTGTCGTCGAGCACCGTGATATTGGCGATACCGCCGATGTTGACCACGGTTCTGACCTGGCTCGAATCGCTGAATACCGCTTGGTGGAACGCGGGCACCAGCGGTGCGCCCTGACCGCCGGCGGCGATGTCGCGGCGGCGAAAGTCGGCAACCGTGGTAATGCCGGTTATTTCGGCAATGCGGTTCGGATCGCCGATTTGTAGTGTGAAGCCGTCGATGCCGGCCGGGGCGTGGTAAACGGTTTGGCCGTGGCTACCGATTGCGGTGACGGCACTGGCCGGTATTCCGGCTTTTGTTAACAGTGCGTTTGCGGTTTCGCCGAATAAACGGCCGATTCGGCTATCCAAAGTGCCGTAATCTTGCAATAGCACAGCCTGATTGGCTTGGCTTACGGTCTGGATGGATTGGCGTAGTTCGCTGGGAAAGGCTTGGTAATGGAATTCGACCAAGGCAATTTTGTGGTCGGAGAAATCGACCAGGCCAGCATCGATGCCATCGATGCTGGTGCCGGACATCAAGCCGATATAAAGTTCGGCCATTTCTTTAGTTTTGCGCCACCTGCGCGTCGCCTTTGGCTTGCCTCAGTTGCGCGACCAGCGGTTGGGTCTGAGCCTTGAATTTGGCTAGCAAAGCTTTATCCATCGGCATCGAATGAGGCAATTTCACCGTGACCGGATTGACGTGTTGGCCGCCGATACGGAATTCGTAATGTAAATGCGGGCCGGTGGCCAAGCCGGTTTTGCCGACGTAACCGATCACGTCGCCTTGTTTGATGCTGCTTCCCACTTTCTGGCCGGATTTGAAACCCGACAGATGGGCATAGAGCGTCGAATATTTTTGGCCGTGTTCGATTTCCACTACATTACCGTAGCCGTTTCGGATGCCGCGGAACACGATTTTGCCGTCACCGGTGGTTTTGACCGGCGTGCCGATGGCGGCGGAGTAATCCACGCCCTTGTGGGCACGAATTGTGTTCAATATCGGGTGTTTGCGGTGTAGGTTGAAGTGTGAGCTGATTTTGGCGAAGTCCATCGGCGTTTGCAGGAAGGCTTTGCGCAAGCCGTTGCCGTCCGGCGTGTAATAGCCGGTATTGCCTTGGTTGTCTTCGAAGCGTACCGCGGTATAAGTCTTGCCTTGGTTGACGAATTCCACCGAGAGGATGTCGCCGGTGTCGAATTCGCGCCCTTCCACGAATAGCTTTTCGTAAACCACGGTGAACTCGTCGCCGTCGCGCAAATTCAATGCAAAATCGATGTCCCAGGCAAAGATGTCGGCCAGTTTAAGGATGATCTTCTCCGGCAGTCCGGCTTGGGTGCCGTCTTCGAACAACGAGGAGTGGATGGTGGCTTTGGCGCTGGCGACTTGGTAGTCGACTTTCTTGCTGAGCAGTTCGACATCGAATCCGTCGTCGTGGCGCGTGGCAATCAGCGTTTCGAATGGGTTTTTGGCGTAAGTCAACCGTTCCAGTTCTCCAGACGAATTAAGCGTGGCAACGACATCTTGTCCTGGTTCGACTGCAGCAAATTGCTTGCCGGTGGCGTTGGCATGGACAATTTTATGTAGGTCTTCGCGGCTCAGGTTTAAGTCCGAGAAAATGCTGGAAAGGTTTTCGCCGGATTTGACGGTGTGTTCCAACTCCTCGGTGACGTCGAGGTGTTGGATTTTGGGTTTGGTTTGACTGTAATTGGTGTATCGATCGAGTCTGGAAGAGATCAGTTTGTCTTGTTCCAGAATTTTGGCGTCTTCCAAACCTTTGTGCGGGATCAATCCGTAACTTGCGCTTGCGGCAACAACGGTACAAGCGCCTAACAGCGCCGACTTGAGTATTCTGTTCTTCACAGCAATCACTTTTCATTGTTTGTCGAACGCCCAATTGTAGGCAATTTTATTGTTCATGGCTAACAAAAGGGGATTTTTTATCGTTCGGTACAGTTGCATCCCTTATAATGCGCGCCCTAAAAACGAAGGCTATTAGGAGAGTGTTTTGTTGCAAGAAACCTTGGCTCAGCTGCGTTACGGGGCTGAAGAAATCTTATTGGAATCCGATTTTGTCAAGAAGCTGGAGGAAAATCGTCCGTTGACGATCAAGGCCGGATTCGATCCGACCGCTCCGGATTTGCATTTGGGGCACACCGTACTGATCAATAAGCTGAAGCAGTTTCAGGACGCCGGCCACAACGTTCAATTTTTGATCGGCGACTTCACGGCCATGATTGGCGATCCGACGGGTAAAAATGTCACGCGGAAGCCGTTGAGTAGAGAGGAGGTGTTGGAGAACGCCAAGACTTACCAAGCCCAAGTGTTCAAGATCCTGGATCCGGAAAAAACCGAGGTGAAATTCAATTCGGCCTGGATGGGGGCAATGACCAGTGCGGAATTGATTCAGTTGGCTGCCAAACATACCGTGGCCCGAATGCTGGAGCGGGATGATTTCAGCAAACGTTACAAAAGCGGACAGCCGATTGCGATCCATGAATTTTTATATCCGCTGATCCAGGGTTACGACTCGGTAGTAATGAAAGCGGACGTCGAGCTGGGTGGGACCGATCAAAAGTTCAATTTGTTGGTTGGGCGCCAATTGCAGGAGATTTACGGCCAAAAGCCGCAAATAGTTCTAACCATGCCTATTTTGGAAGGTCTGGACGGGGTGCAGAAGATGTCCAAGTCTTTAAACAATTATATTGGTATTGCTGATGTACCGGACGATATGTTCGGCAAGATCATGTCGATATCGGATGAGTTGATGTGGCGTTATTTCAAATTGTTGAGTTTTCGGCCGATGCTCGAAATCGAGCGTTGGCGGCAAGCGTGCCAGAATGGAGATAATCCGCGAAATTACAAAGTCGCGCTGGCGCAGGAAATCGTTGAGCGGTTCCATGGTGCGGCTGCGGCGAAAGCGGCATTGGAAAATTTCGAGGCGCGTTTTCAACGGGGTGCGATACCTGACGATTTGGATGACATTCAGTTGGAAGCCGGTGCCGAGGGATTGCCTATTGCGAATCTACTGAAAAATGCCGGTTTAGTGGCGAGTACTTCGGAAGCCTTACGTTTGATCAAACAAGGCGCTGTAAAAATCGATGGCGAAAAGCTGGAGGATTCGAAGCGGGTGATCGCTGCGAGTACCCACGTTTATCAGGTTGGTAAAAGAAAAGTCGCGCGAGTGACGATTAGTAGTTGACAGTGAGGTTTGAAGTGAATACAATGAGCGGCTCTTCACTGCTGAGCTGTTTAGGGATTTGAAGTTTAAATCCTTTGAGTGGTGAGGGCGAGTGGTTTGCTGGTTGCTTTTGGTGATGGCAAATTGCTTGTTTTGATTGGCTTCGGTTCTTGTGTTGGATTTTGAGAGTTGAAAGTCGGTTAAAAAAAAGTGGTTGACATGATTTCTGATTGCTGTAGAATATGTCGGCTCAACAGGGCGAAATGCTCTGGCTCTTTAACAAACTGAATCGAAATAATTTGTGTGGGTATGTGTAGCGATACGTTTCTGTTAGAAACTATCGATACAGACCACGTCAATTTAAGCTTATAAATTACGTTCTGTAATCGAGTCAAGATTGGTCGCTAATCTTTCTTAGCGGCAAACCAAAATTAAACTGAAGAGTTTGATCATGGCTCAGATTGAACGCTGGCGGTATGCTTAACACATGCAAGTCGAACGCTGATAAGGTGCTTGCACCTTTGATGAGTGGCGGACGGGTGAGTAATGCATAGGAATCTGCCTATTAGTGGGGGACAACGTGGGGAAACTCACGCTAATACCGCATACGATCTACGGATGAAAGCAGGGGACCTTCGGGCCTTGCGCTAATAGATGAGCCTATGTCGGATTAGCTAGTTGGTGGGGTAAAGGCCTACCAAGGCGACGATCCGTAGCTGGTCTGAGAGGATGATCAGCCACACTGGGACTGAGACACGGCCCAGACTCCTACGGGAGGCAGCAGTGGGGAATATTGGACAATGGGCGAAAGCCTGATCCAGCAATACCGCGTGTGTGAAGAAGGCCTGAGGGTTGTAAAGCACTTTCAATGGGAAGGAACACCTATCGGTTAATACCCGGTAGACTGACATTACCCATACAAGAAGCACCGGCTAACTCCGTGCCAGCAGCCGCGGTAATACGGAGGGTGCAAGCGTTAATCGGAATTACTGGGCGTAAAGCGTGCGTAGGCGGTTGTTTAAGTCAGATGTGAAAGCCCCGGGCTTAACCTGGGAACTGCATTTGATACTGGGCAACTAGAGTTGAGTAGAGGGGAGTGGAATTTCAGGTGTAGCGGTGAAATGCGTAGAGATCTGAAGGAACACCAGTGGCGAAGGCGGCTCCCTGGACTCAAACTGACGCTGAGGTACGAAAGCGTGGGTAGCAAACAGGATTAGATACCCTGGTAGTCCACGCCGTAAACGATGTCAACTAACTGTTGGGTTCTTTAAGAACTTAGTAGTGGAGCTAACGTATTAAGTTGACCGCCTGGGGAGTACGGCCGCAAGGCTAAAACTCAAATGAATTGACGGGGGCCCGCACAAGCGGTGGAGCATGTGGTTTAATTCGATGCAACGCGAAGAACCTTACCTACCCTTGACATCCTCGGAACTTGTCAGAGATGACTTGGTGCCTTCGGGAACCGAGAGACAGGTGCTGCATGGCTGTCGTCAGCTCGTGTTGTGAAATGTTGGGTTAAGTCCCGTAACGAGCGCAACCCTTATCCTTAGTTGCCAGCGAGTAATGTCGGGAACTCTAGGGAGACTGCCGGTGATAAACCGGAGGAAGGTGGGGACGACGTCAAGTCATCATGGCCCTTATGGGTAGGGCTACACACGTGCTACAATGGCCGGTACAGAGGGCAGCGAAACCGTGAGGTCAAGCAAATCCCACAAAGCCGGTCCCAGTCCGGATTGCAGTCTGCAACTCGACTGCATGAAGTCGGAATCGCTAGTAATCGCGGATCAGAATGCCGCGGTGAATACGTTCCCGGGCCTTGTACACACCGCCCGTCACACCATGGGAGTGGGTTGCAAAAGAAGTAGGTAGTTTAACCTTCGGGAGGGCGCTTACCACTTTGTGATTCATGACTGGGGTGAAGTCGTAACAAGGTAGCCCTAGGGGAACCTGGGGCTGGATCACCTCCTTACAAAGACAGAACGCCGTTACACGTATCCACAACAAATTATTTCGATTGAAAGACGCACCTGGGTCTGTAGCTCAGTTGGTTAGAGCGCACCCCTGATAAGGGTGAGGTCGGAGGTTCAAATCCTCCCAGACCCACCAACGCGAAAAGCAAGACGAAAGCAGCAAGGCAACTGAACAAGCAAGAGACAGTCGTTGGATTGCTCCTGTGTTGATCTTGAGGGTTTCGGCTTTAGTCTTTTGACTGTTTTCGGGGCCATAGCTCAGCTGGGAGAGCGCCTGCCTTGCACGCAGGAGGTCGGGAGTTCGATCCTCCCTGGCTCCACCACTAGCCAGAAGCAAACCAAGCACCCGCGTCTGCCGTAGCCGTGAAGGCGATCATCTCTATAACGTTTGGCAACAGACTTTATAGAATTGGTCCTCGGATCAATACGCTCTTTAACAATATGGAAATCTGTAACCAAGTCTTGATCGGAAACGATCAAAACTGAAACGAGTTGCAGTTTATGAAAGGCAATTATCGAAAGATAAACGCCGAAAGTAAACCGCGAATCGTTCTCAAGCAACATCAGCGAACATGTCAGCTGACAAATAACTTAAATAGTAAGCCTAGCGAAGCCGGAGATGCAAATCGAAAGCTAAGTGAAAGCAGACGTATTCGGGTTATATGGTCAAGTGAATAAGCGCATACGGTGGATGCCTAGGCAGTAAGAGGCGATGAAAGACGTGGTAGCCTGCGAAAAGCTTCGGGGAGGCGGCAAACAGCCTGTGATCCGGAGATGTCTGAATGGGGAAACCCGGCGAGGATAACCTCGTCATCTTTGAGTGAATACATAGCTCACTGAAGCGAACCCGGAGAACTGAAACATCTAAGTACCCGGAGGAAAAGAAATCAACCGAGATTCCCTTAGTAGTGGCGAGCGAACGGGGACTAGCCCTTAAGTGTTGATGACGTTAGTGGAACGGTCTGGAAAGTCCGGCGATACAGGGTGATAGCCCCGTACACGAAAACGTCTTCAGCATGAAATCGAGTAGGTCGGCGCACGTGAAACGTTGACTGAATATGGGGGGACCATCCTCCAAGGCTAAATACTCCTTACTGACCGATAGTGAACCAGTACCGTGAGGGAAAGGCGAAAAGAACCGCGGAGAGCGGAGTGAAATAGAACCTGAAACCGTATGCGTACAAGCAGTAGGAGCCCCTTCGTGGGGTGACTGCGTACCTTTTGTATAATGGGTCAGCGACTTACATTTTGTGGCAAGCTTAACCGAATAGGGGAGGCGTAGGGAAACCGAGTCTTAATAGGGCGTTTAGTCGCAAGGTGTAGACCCGAAACCGGGCGATCTATCCATGACCAGGTTGAAGGTCAGGTAATACTGACTGGAGGACCGAACCCACTCCCGTTGAAAAGGTAGGGGATGAGTTGTGGATCGGAGTGAAAGGCTAATCAAGCTCGGAGATAGCTGGTTCTCCTCGAAAGCTATTTAGGTAGCGCCTCGTGTATCACTGCTGGGGGTAGAGCACTGTTTCGGCTAGGGGGTCATCCCGACTTACCAACCCGATGCAAACTCCGAATACCAGCAAGTGTCAGCACGGGAGACACACGGCGGGTGATAAGGTCCGTCGTGAAAAGGGAAACAGCCCAGACCGTCAGCTAAGGTCCCCAAATCTATGCTCAGTGGGAAACGATGTGGAAAGGCACAGACAGCCAGGAGGTTGGCTTAGAAGCAGCCACCCTTTAAAGAAAGCGTAATAGCTCACTGGTCGAGTCGGTCTGCGCGGAAGATTCACCGGGGCTAAGCATAGTACCGAAGCTACGGATTCACGCTTTGCGTGAGTGGTAGAGGAGCGTTCCGTACGCCTGCGAAGGTCGATTGAGAAGTCGGCTGGAGGTATCGGAAGTGCGAATGCTGACATAAGTAACGATAAAGGGGGTGAAAAACCCCCTCGCCGTAAACCCAAGGTTTCCTGCGCAACGTTAATCGACGCAGGGTTAGTCGGCACCTAAGGCGAGGCTGAAAAGCGTAGTCGATGGAAAACAGGTTAATATTCCTGTACCAGTATTAACTGCGATGGGGTGACGGAGAAGGCTATATCAGCGGTCTGTTGGAAGTGGCCGTTTAAGCAAGTAGGCAGGCATCTTAGGCAAATCCGGGGTGCTTTATGCTGAGATGTGATGACGAGTGTCTCGAAAGAAACGCGAAGTGATAGATGCCCTGCTTCCAAGAAAAACCTCTAAGCTTCAGGTTAATAGTGGCCGTACCCTAAACCGACACAGGTGGGTGGGATGAAAATTCTAAGGCGCTTGAGAGAACCCAGGTGAAGGAACTAGGCAAAATGATACCGTAACTTCGGGAGAAGGTATGCCCTTGGTACGTGTAAGCCCTCGCGGCTGAAGCGGAAGGGGGTTGCAAAAAATCGGTGGCTGCGACTGTTTAGCAAAAACATAGCACTCTGCAAACACGAAAGTGGACGTATAGGGTGTGACGCCTGCCCGGTGCTGGAAGGTTAATTGATGGGGTTATCTTCGGAGAAGCTCTTGATCGAAGCCCCAGTAAACGGCGGCCGTAACTATAACGGTCCTAAGGTAGCGAAATTCCTTGTCGGGTAAGTTCCGACCTGCACGAATGGCGTAACGATGGCCACACTGTCTCCACCTGGGACTCAGTGAAATTGAAATCGCTGTGAAGATGCAGTGTACCCGCGGCTAGACGGAAAGACCCCGTGCACCTTTACTATAGCTTGACACTGGACTTTGAACCTACTTGTGTAGGATAGGTGGGAGGCTTTGAAGCAGGAACGCCAGTTCTTGTGGAGCCAACCTTGAAATACCACCCTGGTATGTTTGGAGTTCTAACCTCGATCCATTATCTGGATTAGGGACAGTGTCTGGTGGGTAGTTTGACTGGGGCGGTCTCCTCCCAAAGAGTAACGGAGGAGCACGAAGGTACCCTCAGCCTGGTCGGAAATCAGGCAATGAGTGCAAAGGCATAAGGGTGCTTGACTGCGAGACGGACAAGTCGAGCAGGTACGAAAGTAGGTCTTAGTGATCCGGTGGTTCTGTATGGAAGGGCCATCGCTCAACGGATAAAAGGTACGCCGGGGATAACAGGCTGATACCGCCCAAGAGTTCATATCGACGGCGGTGTTTGGCACCTCGATGTCGGCTCATCACATCCTGGGGCTGAAGCAGGTCCCAAGGGTATGGCTGTTCGCCATTTAAAGTGGTACGCGAGCTGGGTTCAGAACGTCGTGAGACAGTTCGGTCCCTATCTGCCGTGGGCGTTTGAGATTTGAGGGAAGCTGCTTCTAGTACGAGAGGACCGAAGTGGACGAACCTCTGGTGTTCCGGTTGTCATGCCAATGGCATTGCCGGGTAGCCACGTTCGGACAGGATAACCGCTGAAAGCATCTAAGCGGGAAGCCCCTCCCAAGATGAGATCTCACTGGGACTATAAGTCCCCTGAAGGGCCGTTGGAGACGACGACGTTGATAGGCACGGTGTGGAAGTCCAGTAATGGGCGTAGCTAACGTGTACTAATTGCCCGTGAGGCTTGACCATATAACACCCAATGCGTTTGGGTTGTCACACGACAATCGCTGAACAAAACCTGAGAACGATACCAACTCATACAGATTTCCATGAAAACAGGTGAAAAGTACAAGGCACAACGTGTCAAACTACTTGAAAGGTCTAGCAGAGACTAGATTGATCCCTGTGCATGACGGTTGGCTTAAACCAACCAAACCAGTTTGCTTGGTGAACATAGCAAGCGTGAACCACCCGATCCCATCCCGAACTCGGAAGTGAAACCGCTTAGCGCCGATGATAGTGTGGCAGGTTGCCATGTGAAAGTAGGTCATCGCCAAGCTCTTAAATATCAAGCCCGTCTAACCACGGGCTTTTTTTTGCCCCTCGCTTTGCCCCCTTCATAACGCCCCAACAACGCGCCTCCAGCGGGCAAGCCACGCCAACATCGCACACCTTCTTCAACTTACCAGCACGGAGGAGCGAATCATCGCAATAGCGGCCTTTAGCAGCGGCTGCTATCTCGTGCCGGCCTTAAGCGTCTCCTGCCGAGCTTGCAGATTCAAAGCAGGCGCGAAGAATCTCCTCCAACTTCTTCATGCTCAAGCGCCTGTTACAGCCACGGCGGTCAGTTCACTATGGCTGAATCAGCTACAACGCGTCTATTTGCGCTCGCCAGTCTGCGAAATCAAATCGACCTACGACCCGAGAAACTACTCTTCCTTCCCGACTAAGCAAAAAACTGCTCGGCGTCAAGGATACGTTGCCATAGGCTTTCGCATGAGTTCCGTCAATATCCAAGGCCACCGCATACGGCAAACTGTGCATTTCGCTTAGCTGTTTGACTCGGCTGGGAATGTCGTAAGGCATCGCTACCGCAATGATTTGCAAACCTCTGCCGGCGAATTGCTTGTGCAAAGCGATTAAATCCGGAATTTCTTCGATACATACGCGGCAGTCGCTTGCCCAAAACGTAAGCAATACCGGTTGGCCGCGCAATTCGTGAAGCTCTATCTGCTCGCCCGTTATCGTGATAAATGTAGAATCGGGGGCTTTTATCTCGAATTGAGTTTGTTGCCAAAAAACTATCGCCAACATGCACAAAGCGAAAATTACACCAAGTGCGGGCTTTACTTGCATAGGCTTTGAAATCGGTAGGTCTTGATTGGTTTTGAGACGATTATAGCAAAGCTGTTAAAATGGCCGAATTGCCCATTAATCCTGGTTTCGGTTATGAAAAAAATTCTGATTTCCGACAAGCTCGCGGAAGACGGCGTCAATTTTTTGAATGCTCAGGAAGGCATTCAAATTCATATTCAGACCGGGCTGGATGAGGATGAATTATGCGAATTGATTCCCGAATACGATGCATTGTTGATCAGAAGCGATACCCAGGTCACTAGGCGAGTTTTGCAGTGCGCTACCAAGCTAAAAGTGGTTGGGAGAGCCGGCATCGGAGTCGATAACGTCGATTTAGAGGCCGCTACCGAACAAGGGGTTATCGTGATGAATACGCCGGATGCGAACGCGACCACCACGGCGGAATTGGCGATTGCTCACATGTTCTCGTTAAGCCGGAATTTACCCGTCGCCAATTTCTCAGTTCGGCAAGGAAAATGGGAGCGGGCCAAGCTGATGGGGGCAGAGATTGCCCACAAGACGTTATCTATTTTGGGTTTCGGCACTATCGGCCGAATCGTTGCCCAGCGGGGGCACGGTTTGGGTATGCGGGTAATCGCTTACGATCCGTACGTCGCTCCGGACGTGTTCGCTAAACACGGTGCCGAAATGGTCGATCTGGATGCCTTGCTTAAACAGGCAGATTATTTGACGCTGCATTGCCCTCTATTGGAAAAGACTAAAAATATCATCGGCCGCCAGCAATTGGCGATGATGAAAAAGACGGCAAGGTTGATTAATTGCGCCCGCGGCGGTCTGGTGGACGAAGCGGCGTTATACGATGCGCTAAAAGAAGGGCGTATCGCCGGGGCTGCGTTAGACGTTTACGAAAATGAGCCGCCGGCTGACTCGCCTTTGTTGGGATTGGAAAATATCGTATTTACCCCTCACCTTGGAGCCTCAACCAAGGAAGCGCAAATTGCAGTCAGCGTCGAAATTGCCCGTCAGGTGGTCAAATACTTGCAAACCGGTGAAGCGGTTAATGCCTTGAATCTGCCCAGGCTGTCAGCCGAAGAGCTGAACGAGGCGCAGCCCTTTATGAATTTGGCCAATATTCTGGGCAAAGTCTTGGTGGGTTTGATCGATCAGCCGATCGAAAAGCTGGAAGTTGCAGTCTTCGGTAAGGCAGCCCAAGTCAAAATCCGGCCGATCTCGGCGGAAGCCATGGTGGGCATGTTTAAAGGGCGGCTTTCGACTCCGGTTAACCGGGTCAACGTCGAAAATATCGCCAAGCGCCAGGGTATCGCACTGGTCGAGTCGCAAACCGAAGAAGCGGAAGGTTACCAGTCCCTGATTAAGATCACCGGATATTGCGCGGATAAAGAAGTATCGTTGTCCGGGACGTTGCTGGGCCATCAACATCCTCGGTTGGTCGGCATTAATCATTTCGAAATCGAAGTCGTGCCGGAAGGTACTTTGTTGATCACCCGGCATGACGATAAACCCGGTGTGATTGCGGCGATCAGTTCAATACTCGGTATGGCCAATATTAATATCACTCGGATGCAAGTCAGTATCGCCGACCAAAACCAGTTGGCGATGATGGTGATCAGCGTTTCCGACCCTCTAAACGAACAAGTGCTGCGAAGTGTATGCGAAGTGCCGGCAGTTCACACGGCGAGGCAAATCGTATTATGAGTTTTGATGTGGTTTGTTTTGATTGTGACAGTACCTTGAGTCGAATAGAGGGAATAGACGAGTTGGCCCGGCGCAATGGCATATTCGACGAAGTGGCGGCGTTAACGGATGCGGCGATGAATGGCGAATTGGCGCTGGAAGAGGTCTATGCCAAACGTTTGGAATTGATCAAACCGGATAAAGCCTCGATAGATTGGTTGGCCGCTTTGTACATTTCCGAGTTGGTCGAGGGTGTTGTTGAAACCGTTGCCGCGTTGCAAGCCAATGCCAAACAAATCCATATTATCAGCGGCGGCTTGCGGCAAGCGATATTGCCGTTGGCGGCGCAGTTGGGTATTCCGGAGCAGCATGTGCATGCGGTCGATATCGAATTCGGCGCCGACGGCGGTTATTTGGATTTCGCCCGCCATTCGCCGCTAGCGGTCAGCGGCGGCAAGGCTAGGATTTGTAGAAGGCTGAGAATGCAGCATTCTTCCTTGGTCATGGTCGGCGATGGCAAGACGGATCTGGAGGCTAAACAGGCCGGAGCTTATATGATCGGATTTGGCGGCGTGGTCCGCCGGCCTTTGGTAGAAGACCAAGCGGATTGCTATGTCGCGGATGCGTCGCTAACGGCTATTTTGCCGCACGTACTGTAACGAGGCTCGATAAGCCGCGTTGGCGATGGTAAAATCAGCGAATTTTTCAGAGGATTCAGAGAGATACAATGGCAGGGCATAGTAAGTGGGCGAACATCAAACATCGTAAGGGTGCGCAAGACGCGAAACGAGGCAAGATTTTTACCAAACTGATCCGGGAAATTACTGTAGCGGCCAAAGGTCCGGGTGGCGGTGACGTGGCCAATAATCCCGCTTTGCGCGCGGCAATCGATAAGGCGCTCGGCGCCAACATGAAGCGCGATACCATTGATAACACCATCAAAAAAGCCATCGGAGCCCTGGATGGGGCTAACTACGAGCAGGTGCGCTACGAAGGTTACGGCCCGGGCGGTACCGCTGTCATGGTCAATTGCCTGACCGATAATCGCAACCGTACCGTCGCCGACGTGCGGCATGCCTTTTCCAAACACGGCGGTAACTTGGGTACCGACGGTTCCGTGGCATATCTGTTTCGCAAGGTAGGCATTATCAGTTTCTCCAACGAGGTGGACGAGGATGCGCTGATGGAAGCCGCAATGGAAGCAGGTGCCGAAGATGTTGTGACTAACGACGACGGTTCTATCGACGTGTTTACCACGCCCGAAGAGTACTTGAATGTCAAGGAGGCTATCGTCGCCGCCGGTTTGGAGCCGGAAAACGCGGAAATCACGATGCATGCCGATACCAAAACCGAGTTGGACGCCGAGGCTGCCGAGAAAATGCTGAAATTGATCGACCGGCTGGAGGATTTGGACGACGTTCAGGACGTTTATTCGAATGCCGACATCAGCGACGAGATCATGGCCGCAATCGGCTAAGTAGACGTTAAGCGACGGATAAGCGATTGGTCAGGATACTGGGCATAGACCCCGGCTCGAGAATTACCGGTTACGGTGTCGTCGAGACGACACCGCGTGGCATCAAATACTTGGCTAGCGGTTGCATTCGGGTGCAGTCCGATAATTTTCCGGAGCGGTTGCAGCAAATCTTCGACGGCGTCAGCCAGATCATAGAGTTGTACCGCCCCGAGCAGATGGCGATTGAACAGGTTTTTATGCATAAGAACGCCGATTCGGCCTTGAAGCTCGGCCAAGCTCGCGGTGCCGCGATTTGTGCGACGATGAACCGGCGGCTACCGGTGTTCGAATACGCCGCGCGCCAAGTCAAGCAGGCGCTGGTCGGCAAAGGCAATGCGGACAAGCTGCAAGTGCAGCACATGGTGAAGATCTTATTGAATATTCAAGGCGAGTTACAAATTGATGCCAGCGACGCACTGGCAGTTGGCCTGTGCCATAGCCATTACCAGGAAACCGCGAAGCGTCTGCAGCAGGTGGGTTCGTGATCGGCTTCCTCCGCGGCAAACTGATCCATAAGGCGCCGCCGCAATTACTGCTCGACGTGCAAGGGGTCGGCTATGAAGTCGAAGCGCCGATGAATACCTTTTACGATTTGCCGGCTTTGGGCGAAGAAGTCCGATTACATACGCATTTAATCGTGCGGGAAGATGCGCATATTCTGTTCGGTTTCGTCAGCGAAGGCGAGAGAAGCCTATTCAGGACATTGATCAAAGTTAACGGCATCGGACCCAAATTGGCGTTGACTATTTTGTCCGGACAAACAACCGAAGAATTTTACCGCTGCATCGACGATAACGATGTCAAAGCTTTGGTGCGCTTGCCCGGAGTCGGACAAAAGACCGCCGAGCGTTTGATCGTGGAGATGCGCGGGCGTTTGCCTGAGCTGCATAAATTTTCCGCCCGCGAGCCGGGCGGCGGCCAAACAGAAGTCGCCAAAGGCTCTGCCAAGCAGGAGGCCGTCAGCGCGTTATGCGCGTTGGGCTACAAACCGCAGGATGCGGCGCGGATGGCGCAGGCGGTTGCCAGCGAAGATAGCAGTTGCGAAGACATCATTCGTGCGGCATTACGCGGAGCGGTTAGATGATCGAAAGCGACCGGTTGGTAACCGCATCCGGCACCAGCGAGGAAGAACGCGTCGACCGGGCGATTCGGCCGAAACGCTTGAAAGACTATGTCGGCCAGCGCGAATTGCGCCAGCAAATGGAAATATTCATCCAGGCGGCGGTCAGCCGTGCCGAAGCGTTGGATCATGTACTGATCTTCGGCCCGCCCGGATTGGGCAAAACCACATTGGCGAATATCGTTGCCACCGAAATGAACGTCAATATTCGGCAGACCTCCGGGCCGGTGCTGGATAAGGCCGGAGATTTAGCGGCGTTGCTGACCAATCTACAGGCTCACGACGTGCTGTTTATCGACGAGATCCACAGGCTCAGCCCGGCTGTCGAAGAGGTGCTGTATCCGGCTATGGAAGACTACCAGATTGATATTATAATAGGCGAAGGCCCTGCCGCCCGCTCTATCAAGTTGGATCTGCCGCCGTTTACGTTGATAGGCGCCACCACCCGGGCTGGGTTGCTGACCTCGCCTCTGCGCGACCGCTTCGGTATCGTCCAACGACTGGAGTTTTATTCGGTCGAGGAGCTGTCCAGTATCGTCAAACGGTCGGCACAAATGTTGGGCATCGGGATGGACGGCGGTGGTGCGGATGAGATTGCCTGTCGTTCTCGCGGCACGCCGCGCATCGCCAATCGCTTGTTGCGCCGAGTGCGCGATTTTGCCGAGGTGAAAGGGAATGGCGTGGTGACCCGCGAGGTTGCTGCCAAGGCGCTGGAGATGCTGAAAATCGATCCGCAAGGTTTCGATATGCTGGATCGCAAGTTGTTGGCGGCGATGATCGAACATTTCCAGGGTGGCCCAGTGGGCTTGGATACATTGGCGGCCGCCATCAGCGAAGAGCGCGGTACGGTGGAAGACGTGTTGGAGCCGTATTTGTTGCAGCAAGGATTCATCATGCGCACGCCGCGAGGGCGTGTCGCCACGCACAAGGCCTACAGTCATTTCGGTTTGCCTTTGCCCAAACGAGCGCCAGGTAGCGACGACATTTTTAGCCTATGACGTTAGAACTGTCCAATGCGGCGGCGTTCAACTGGCCGGTCAGGGTGTATTACGAGGATACCGATGCCGGCGGTGTCGTATTCTACGCAAACTACCTTAAATTTTTCGAACGGGCCAGAACCGAATTCTTGCGCAGCTACGGGTTCGAGCAAGACGTTTTGATGGCCGAGCAAGGCGTTATTTTTGTGGTTCGCTCGGTAAAGATCGATTATTTGAGGCCGGCTCGATTTAACGAGCAATTGGCGGTCAGCGCCAAAGTCATTGAAATTAAAAAAACCAACCTTACTTTTGAGCAGACCGTTACCCGCCAAGAACAAATTTTGTGTACCGGCGAGGTCAGGATCGCCTGTCTCGACGCCCAAACCATGAAACCCAAACCGATTCCCTCCGTTATTTTGGAACAATTAAACTGATGAATACCGATTTATCCATTCTGACACTGGTCAAAGAAGCCAGTTTTGTCGTGCAGTTTGTTATGTTCATTCTGTTGTCGGCGTCGATTGCTTCGTGGACTTTTATCTTCTCCAAGCGCAAAGAACTGAAACAGGCCATCGAAATCACCGACGATTTCGAGGACGAGTTTTGGTCCGGAGTCGGTCTGGCCGAGCTGTACAAAAAAATGTCCAGCGACCGCTTCGAGCCGGAAGGGATCGAAAAAATCTTTCTAGCCGGTTACCGCGAATTTGCCAGAATGCGGCAAAAAGGCGACGTCGAACCGGTGGTTCAAGTCGAAAGCGCACAACGGGCGATGCGTATCGAGTTGGCCCGCGAATTGGACCGGTTGGACGAAACCCTGCCGTTTTTGGCAACGGTCGGTTCGACCAGTCCTTACATCGGCTTATTCGGTACCGTGTGGGGCATCATGAATTCGTTTCGGGCTTTGGGCGAGATTAAAAACGCCACATTGGCTAATGTCGCGCCGGGTATCTCCGAGGCGCTGATCGCCACGGCGATCGGTTTGTTTGCGGCGATTCCGGCGGTTATCGCCTACAACCGCTTCTCGACTCGGCTGGACCGTTTGGCCGGCCGCTACGAGTTGTTTATCGATGAGTTCGTAGTTCTTCTGCAAAGACAGGCACACAGCAAATGAACGTAGGCGGCAGCAACCGTAAATCGCGCAAACGGCGCGGGCCGATGGCCGAAATTAACGTCGTTCCTTATATCGACGTCACTTTCGTGCTGTTGATGATATTCATGATTACCGCACCGTTGGTACAAACCGGCGTCGACGTCGATTTACCGCAAGCAGAAGCCGAATCGGTCGATTTGCAGGATCAGACACCGGTCATCGTTTCGATTAAAAAAGACGGCAGCCTTTACGTCGATATCGGTAACGGCGACGAAGACGCGGATACTCCGGTCGATGTCGACACCGTCAAAACCCGGGTGGCGGCGGTGTTCCGCAATAATCCGAAGGCGCAACTGTACGTGCGTGGCGACCACGAGGTCGACTACGGCAGTATTGTCAAGGTCATGGTGGAACTGAAAAAAACCGGTGCGCCGAAAGTGGGTTTGATGACTTCGCCGCCGCCCGAGAGCAAATAACGTCAGAATCATGAGAAATTTCAAACCTTCGTTTGTCTTGGCGGTGGCGCTGCACCTTTTGATTGTGCTGCTGTTCAGCATCAGTTTTCTGACCGATCGCGATGAAGCGCAAACCGCGCCGCCGGCCGAAATCATCGAAGCTACCGTGATCGACGGCGCGGCAATCGATGCCGAAGCCGAACGTTTGAAACAAAACGAAGAAAACAAACGGCAGGCGGAAACAGCACGCCAACAACAACTGGAAGATGCCCGCAAAGCCGAGGAGCAAGCCCTGCAGCAGGCAAAAAAGCAGCGGGTGTTGGAGGAGCAAAAGGCGTTAGAAGCCGCCGAGAAACGTAAGCAGGAGGCCTTGGCCGAACAAAAACGTCAGGAACAGTTGGACGCCAAGCGAAGGGAAGAGGAAAAAAAGTTAGAGGAGGCCAAGGAACGGCGGGCTCTGGAAGAGAAAAAAGCCAAGGAAGCCGCGGAAAAACAGAAGCAGGCGGAATTGGACAAGCAAAAGGAATTAGCCGAAAAACAGAAACAAGCCGAGATGGAGAAACAAAAGGAATTGGCGGAAAAGCAGAAACAGGCCGAACAGGAAAGGCAGAAGGAAGCCGAGAAGCAAAAACAGGCGGAAAAACAAAAGCAACAGGAAGCGGAACGGGAAGCCAGGCTCAAGGAGCAAAAACTGGCGGAAGAAGCCAAACTGAAACAACAGGAAGCCGAAGCCAAAAAACTGGAGCAGGAAAAGAAACTTCAGGAACAAAAGGCCCAGGAACAGAAAAAACTACAGCAACAAAAAGCCGAGGAAGCCAAACGCGAGGAACAGGCGCAACAAGCCAAGGCGGAAAAAGAAAAGCAGTTGGCTGAAGAAAAAGCCAGGGCCGAGAAAGAAAAACAAGCGGCGCTGGCTGCTGAAAAAGCCAAACAAACCGCGGAAGCCGAAGCCAGGGCAAAAGCGGAGAAGGAGCGCCAGGCCAAATTAGCGGCTGAAAAAGTCGAGAAGGAGCGGCAGGCGGCAGAAGCGGAAGCCAAGGCCAAGGCGGAAGCTGAGGCTAAAGCCAGGGCCGAAAAAGAACGGCAAGCCAAATTGGCTGCGGAAGCGGCAGCGAAGGCAAAAGCCGAGCAAGAACGCCAAGCGGCTGAAGCAGCCGCCAAAGCCAAAGCCGAACAGGAGCGGCAAGCCGCAATCGCCGCCGCGCAAAAAGCCGAGCAAGAGCGGCAGGCTGCTGAAGCAGCGGCAAAGGCCGAGCAGGAGCGCTTGGCTGCGGCTGCAGCCGAGGAGGCGCGCTTGAATAACTTGATTAAGAGTAAAACCGAAGGTGCCTGGATTCGGCCGATGGGCGCGGCGCAAGGCTTGAAATGCACAATTCAGGTAAAATTGCTGCCTAGCGGCGACGTGATGGATGCGGTCGTTGTCGGCAGTAGCGGCGACCCGATCTTCGACCGCTCGGCCGAAAATGCGGTCAGAAAGGCCTCGCCGTTGCCGGTGCCGCAAGACAAGATATTGTTCAACCAGAAGTACAGAGTTTTCAATTTATCGTTTAAACCGGAATAAACCACGGAACCCATAGAATGCTTCTAATCAAAAGAGTTTTTATCGGCGGCTTCATAGCCTCATTGCTATCGGTGGCCCAGGCAGCCGGTTTGACTATCGAAATCACCAAGGGCTCGCAAACCGCAGTACCTATCGCGATCGTGCCGTTTGCCCAACAAGGCTCTATCGGTAACGTCAAGTTGTCCGATGTGGTCAGTTCCGACTTGGCCGGTAGCGGTTTTTTCAAAACCCTGGCCGAAGACGATATGTTGACCAAACCTAGCGAGCCGGAACGGGTTAATTTCAAGGATTGGCAGGTGTTGGGCCAGGACTACATGACTATCGGCCAAGTCGTCGGTAACGGCAACAGCTTCAATATCCAGTTTTACTTGTTCAACGTGCACAACGGCCAATTGCTGATGGGCTACCGGCTGACTGCCGGCGCCAACGAACTGCGCCGAGCCGCGCACCATATCAGCGATTTGATTTACGAAAAGCTGACCGGCCGCAAAGGTGCTTTCAACACCCGTATCGCTTACGTGACCAGCCTTGCCCGCGGTAACGGCAAACAGTACATGCTGCAAGTCGCCGATGCCGACGGTTATAACCCGCGCACGATAGCGGAATCGCCTGAACCGATCATGGCACCGGCGTGGTCGCCGGACGGCAGCAAAATCGCCTACGTTTCGTTCCACACCAAACGCTCCGAGATTTGGGTACAGACCCTGGCCACCGGTCAGCGCGAGAGCGTTTCCGCCTACCCCGGTATCAACGGCGCGCCGGCGTTTTCACCGGACGGCAGCCGGCTGGCTATTACGTTGTCCAAAGACGGCAGTCCCGACGTTTACGTGCTGAACTTGGCTAACCGGGGCTTGACCCGCTTGACCAGCGGTTTGTCGATCGACACCGAGCCGACTTGGTCGCCGGACGGTTCGACGATCGTGTTTACCTCGGACATGGGCGGCAAGCCGCAACTCTACAGTATGCCGGCCTCCGGCGGCAAAGCCAGCCGCTTGACCTTTCAGGGTGATTACAACGCCAGAGGCCGGTTCTCGGCGGACGGCAGAAGTCTGGCCATGGTCACTGGCAATGGCGGCAGTTACCGGATAGCGGTCATGGATATGGCATCGCGTACCGTAAACGTGCTGAGCGAAGGCAACCTCGACGAATCGCCCAGTTTTGCCCCCAACGGCAGCATGATCCTGTTCGCGGCGACCCGCGGCGGCAAGTCGGCGTTGTCGGTGGTGTCGACCGACGGCGCGATGCAACAAAAATTGGCATTCGAGAGTGGCGGCGTGCGCGAACCGGCTTGGGCGCCTTGATTGCAAGGCCGATAACCCTCAAACTATAGCTACCTGATTTTTATTTATTTTTGGAGAAACTTGATGAGATTTAATAAAACCTATTTGGCTTTGGCGATGAGCGCCGTGTTGATTGCCAGCGGCTGCAGCTCGACCGACGAAGAAGGCGGCTTGGCCGATTCCACTCAAGGTACTGACGCTTCGACCAGCGGTTACAACGACGGCTCGATGGCCGGCAGCCAGTTCGGTTCCGGAAACGGCTACAGTTCCGGCTCCGGTTCGCATCTGGGCCCCGAGTTCAGCGACCCGAACAATCCGTTGTCCAAACAAATCATTTATTTCGAGTTGGACAGCAGCCAAGTCAAACAAGAGTACGTGCCGGTTGTCGCCGCCCACGCCCGTTATCTGGCTTCCCATCCTAACCAACACGTGATTCTGTCCGGCCATGCCGACGAGCGCGGCTCCAGCGAATACAACATCGCGCTGGGTGAGCAACGTGCCAAATCGGTGGAAAGAATGATGCGCTCGCAAGGCGTCACCGCGTCGCAACTGGAAGTCGTCAGTTACGGCGAAGAAAAACCGGCGGTATCTGGTCACGACGAATCCGCTTGGCAAATGAACCGCCGGGTCGAAGTCGGTTACCAATAATGGCAAAGCGCGCACTTCTGGCAATGGGATTGGGGCTGGGGTTGGTCACCTCGGCGTCGGCGGCGCCGGTCAACAACCCCGGTGCTTACCCGGCCGCACCCAGCGATAATGCCATATTCGAAGTACTGGGACGGCTCGAGCAGTTACAGTCGGAAGTGCAGCAATTGCGCGGCATGGTTGAGGAACAATCGCAAACCATCGCCGATTTGCAGCGCAAACAAAACAATATGTATTCCGACTTGGACGAGCGGATGCAGGCGTTATCGGCCGCAGGTCAGCCGGCTGCGGCCCAACCGGCGTCGCAGCCGGACGCCGGCGCGGCGCCCGCTGCTGCCGCACCTGCTGCTCCGGTAGCCGCTTCGGTTCCGCCGGCGACTGCGTCGGCGCCTTCGGCCGCAGCGGCCCCAACTCCTGCGGTTCCGCCCGCGTCGGTTGCCGTCGCCGAGAGCAAACCGGCGCCAGCGGTTTCGGCTAACGAAAAGGAACGTTACCAGGCGGCCTACGATACGTTGCGTAACGGCCATAACGCCCAAGCCGTGAAAATGTTTCAGGATTTGCTGAGGGATTTTCCGGCGGGCGAATTTGCCGACAATTCGCAATATTGGTTGGCCGAAGCTTATAAAATCAATCGCGAATTCGATGCCGCTCGTGCCGCGTTCAACAAAGTGGTCAGCCAATATCCGAACAGTTCGAAAGTGCCGGATGCGTTGTTGAAACTGGGTTATATCGAATTCGATCTGCAAAACGCCGCAAAAGCCCGCGATTATCTGACCCGGGTAACCACCAGTTATCCAGGAACCACCGCCGCGCATTTGGCCGAGAAAAAACTGGCGCAAATGTCGCAATAGCCGGTCGGCGGATGGATCAACAGCTACGCATCACCGAGATTTTTTATTCGTTGCAAGGGGAAACCAACACGGTTGGTATTCCCACAGTATTCGTACGCTTGACCGGATGTCCGTTGCGCTGTTCGTATTGCGACACCGCTTATGCCTTCAGCGGCGGCGAAAAGCGCAGTATCGGCGAAATCATCGCTGAGGTAGGGCGCTACCACACCCGCTACGTGACGGTGACCGGCGGCGAGCCGCTGGCTCAGCCGGGGTGTCATCCGTTGATGACAGGCTTGTTGGATGCCGGCTATTCGGTCTCGCTGGAAACCAGCGGTGCGCTGGACGTTGCGGCAGTCGATGCCAGAGTCGTCAAAGTCGTCGACTTGAAAACGCCGAGTTCCGGCGAAATGCAGCGCAACCTCTACCGCAACCTCGATTTTTTACTGCCGCACGATCAGGTCAAGTTTGTCATTGCCGATGCCGCCGATTACGAATGGTCCAAACAACAGTTGGAACATTACCGGTTGGCGCAACGCTGCGAAGTGCTGTTTTCGCCGGTCATGGGCGTGATGCCGCCGGCCGAGCTGGCCGAGCGGATTCTGGCCGACCAATTGACGGTTCGGTTTCAAATTCAATTGCATAAATATTTGTGGAATGATGCGCGAGGAAAATAATGCCGGCGCTAAACCGGCAGTAATTTTGTTGTCCGGCGGACTGGATTCGATCACGGTACTGGCCTTGGCCCAGCAGCAAGGTTTTGTTTGCCACGCGTTGAGCTTCGATTACGGCCAACGCCACAACGCGGAACTGGAGGCAGCCAGGAACATTGCCAGCCATTATCAAGTCGCCGCCCATAAAGTTATCAATTTAGGCTTGAGTTCTATCGGCGGATCGGCGTTGACCGACGCTAATATCGATGTGCCGACTTCGCCGCAGACCGGGATTCCGGTGACTTATGTGCCGGCGCGCAACACCATATTCTTGGCTTTTGCATTGGGTTGGGCAGAGGTATTGCAGGCGCACGACGTGTTTATAGGCGTCAATGCGGTGGATTATTCCGGTTATCCCGATTGCCGGCCGGAATTTATTAAGGCGTTCCAGGATATGGCCAATCTCGGTACCAAGGCCGGTGTGGAAGGCCACAAAATCCAAATCCACACGCCGTTGATCTCGTTCAGCAAGGCGCAGATCATCCAACAAGGTATGGCTTTAGGCGTCGATTACGCCGCCACCGTTTCCTGCTATTCGGCCGATGCCGAAGGCCGGGCCTGCGGCGTATGCGATGCCTGCCGGCTGCGCGCGGCGGGATTCGCGGCGGCCGGCGTCGCCGATCCGACCCGTTATCGTCCCCACTAAATCCGTATCGGCCCGCATTTATCGAAACTGAAATTCGCGCGCTCAAATTTGTCGGCTAAGCTTTGCAAGGTCAGACGGAGAGCCGCCAGAGGTCGTGCCAAATGCAAGTCAAACCAACCAAATCCCAGTTTGTCGCGGTCGCGTCGATTGCCGCCGAACTGAGCGCCGTGATGGAAGTTGCCAAGGAAATATCGTTGGCCGCGGCCAACGCCAAAGCCATCGCTTTTCGCGCCGGCGAAAAAGCCAAAGGTTTCCAGCCTATCACCGATTTCATTAACGAATTGGCCAAAGACACCATCGAACTAGTCAACAACATTAACGATTACGCCTTCCTGCTCTATCGCTTGACGGTCGACGAACAACGTTTGGCCGAAGCCTGCGGCCGTTTCGAACAGGTCGAACGTCTGGCCCAGGGCGCGCGTTATGCCGCGTCGTTGGCGGGGCCATTACAGCAAGCCCGGCATAAAGCTCAGGCTGCGCGCCGCGAGTTTACGATCCACGTTTCCGAATTGCTGGGCAAATTGGCCGAAGTGATGCATCCGGCTCGCGCGGCGCGGGTGATCGCCGCCAATTCCAGGATCGAAGCGTCGCAAGCCGGCGAGTACCTGCAAAGCTTGCAAGCGGTTGCCGAAAGCGTCGATAACGCCGCCCAAATCATTAACGACAAAGTACACCGTTGCCGTAGCGCATTGACCGTTATCAATCTGGCCGATTGAACGGGGCCGTTGCGAAGAGGAATCCGATATGAAAATGACCAGAATCTACGAAGGCGCGCACCAATGGGTGATGTTCGGCCGCGATCCGCACCGGCCGGAAAAGATTATCGATACCAACCAATACATGGTGCGCACCGCGGATCGTTGCCTGTTGCTGGATCCCGGCGGCATCGAACTGTTTGCGCCGATGTTGGCTGCGGTATTGCACCACGCCCCGGTCGAGGAGATTACCGATTTGTTCGCATCGCATCAGGACCCTGACATTATTTCGTCTCTAGGCCTGTGGGACCAAGCTCTGCCGAACGCCAAATTACACGCGGCGCAGTTGTGGGAGGGGTTTTTACGCCATTTCGGCTGCGAGTCTATCGAATACGTGCCGATTCCGGACCACGGCGGCACGATCAATCTCGGCAGCGTCGAACTGCAAATCGTGCCGGCGCACTATCTGCATTCATCGGCCAACTTTCATATTTACGATCCGCAAGCCAAGATTTTAATGTCGGGCGATGTCGGCGCCGCGTTGGAAGCCCCAGGCGCGCCGGTATTCGTCGATAATTTCGAGGCCCATATCGAAAAGATGCGCTATTTCCACCAGCGGTGGATGCCGTCCAACCAAGCCAAGCGGGCTTGGCTGGAGCGGGTCAGAAAACTGGATGTGCAAATCCTGGCCCCGCAACACGGCCGGATGTTCAAGGGCGACGATGTCAGGCGGTTTCTGGATTGGTTCGAGGCGCTGCAAGTGGGGATTGCCGTATAAAACAAGCATTTGCCGAAAATTGGGTTTATAATCCGGCCGTTACCAGCCCCTGTCGCGAGACGGGGGTTTTTTGTTAGTGAGAGGAGCTGGAGTATCTCATCAAGCATGGCGCAAAAACTTTATATACAGACTAACGGTTGTCAAATGAACGAGTACGATTCCGACAAGATGCGGGACGTACTGCAAGCATCGCACGGTTTGGAATTGACCGATATCCCCGAACAGGCCGACGTGTTATTGCTGAACACCTGTTCGATCCGGGAAAAAGCCCAGGAAAAAGTGTTTTCTGCGGTCGGGCGTTGGAAAAAGATCAAAGACAAACGCCCGGATGTGATTATCGGCGTCGGCGGTTGCGTCGCCAGCCAGGAAGGCGCGGCTCTTCAAAAGCGCGCACCTTACGTCGACATCGTCTTCGGGCCGCAAACCCTGCATCGTCTGCCGGAACTGTTGAACAAGGCGCGTAGCGGCGACAAACATGTGGTCGATATTTCCTTCCCGGAAATCGAAAAATTCGACAACCTGCCTGAGCCGCGCGCCGAAGGTCCGAAAGCCTTCGTGTCGGTGATGGAAGGTTGCAGCAAATATTGCACTTATTGCGTCGTACCTTACACCCGCGGCGAGGAAGTCAGCCGGCCGCTGAACGATGTGATTGCCGAAATCGAAACGCTGGCCAAGCAAGGCGTCCGCGAGATAAATCTGCTCGGCCAGAACGTCAACGCCTACCGCGGCGCCATGGAAGACGGCGACATCGCCAGCTTCGCCTTGTTGTTGCACTGCGTCGCCGCCGTCGACGGCATCGACCGCATCCGCTTTACCACCTCTCACCCGCTGGAATTCACCGACGACATCATCGAGGCCTTCGCCGAGATTCCGCAGTTGGTCAACCACCTACATCTGCCGGTGCAAAGCGGCAGCAACCGGATTCTGGCCGAAATGAAACGCGGCCACCGCCGCGAGGATTACCTGGAGATCATGCGCAAAATCAAAGCGGTGCGGCCGGGAATCAGTTTGTCGTCGGATTTCATAATCGGTTTTCCCGGCGAAACCGAGCAGGATTTCGAAGATACGATGGCGCTGATCGAGGAAGTCGGCTTCGACTTTTCCTACAGTTTTATTTTTAGCGCCAGACCCGGCACGCCGGCGGCGAATTTTGCCGACGACGTCAGCATCGAAGTGAAGGAGCAGCGTCTGCAACGCTTGAAAGAACGTTTGAACCAGATGTTCATGGCCATTTCGGAAGGGATGGTCGGCAGCGTGCAAAGCGTGTTGGTGGAAGGGGTTTCGAAGAAAAATCCGTTGCACTTGACCGGGCGTACCGAGAACAACCGGGTGGTAAATTTTGCCGCCCATCCGCGCCTGATCGGCCAATTCGTCGACGTGTTGATTACCGAAGCGTTGCCGAATTCTTTGCGCGGCCGCGTGTCGGAATCCTCCATCGAAAAAGTCAGACAGACCGCCTAGTGTTGAATACCTCGCATTTTTCTCAAGAAATCACGCTGTTGCCGGACGACGCCCAGCGCCTGTCCAATTTCTGCGGCCAACTCGATAGCCACATCCGCCAAATCGAACAGCGCCTGCATGTGGACATTGCCAACCGCAGCAACCATTTTCGAGTCACCGGCGTCGATGCTGCGGTCAAAGCGGCTTGCGCGGTGATTCAAAAACTGTTCGAAATGACCGAGCGCGAAGAAATTACCCCGGAGCAGGTGCACCTGAGTTTGCAGGATGCCAGCATCGACCAACTGCTGCAGCCTGCGGCCAACCACGAGCCGGTAGCGATTCGCACCAAGCGCGGCGTGATTAAAGGCCGTGGCCACAATCAGCAGGATTATTTGCGCAAGATTCTCAGCCACGACATCAATTTCGGCGTCGGTCCGGCCGGCACCGGTAAAACCTATCTGGCGGTGGCTTGTGCCGTCGAAGCCTTGCAAAACGAGACCGTCCGGCGGATCGTCTTGGTGCGCCCGGCCGTAGAAGCCGGCGAGAAACTGGGTTTTTTGCCCGGCGACATGGCGCAGAAAGTCGACCCTTATTTGCGGCCGTTGTACGACGCTTTATACGATATGCTCGGCTTCGAGCGGGTCGAGAAACTGCTGGAGAAAAACGTCATCGAAGTCGCGCCGTTGGCGTTCATGCGCGGCAGAACCTTGAACGATTCCTTCATCATTCTCGACGAAGCCCAAAATACCACGGTGGAACAGATCAAAATGTTCTTGACCCGGGTCGGTTTCGGCTCCACCGCGGTGATTACCGGCGACGTGACTCAAATCGACCTGCCCAGCGAAAAAATGTCCGGCCTGAAGCATGTTTTGAAAGTATTGAAAGACGTGGAAGGGATCAGCTTCACCTTTTTCGGCGTGCGCGACGTGGTCAGGCACCCGTTGGTGCAACGCATCGTCGCGGCGTACGACCGCTACGATCTGGAACAGGGCAAAAACACGCCGTGAACTATATCGATTTGCAAATTGCTACCGAGTCGGTCTATCCCGCCGCCGAGCAATTCCAAGCCTGGGTCGACGCCGCCTTATCCGATTTCCAACGCGACAGCGAAGTGACGATTCGTCTGGTCGATACTGCGGAAAGCGCCGAATTGAACAGCCAATACCGGCACAAATCCGGCCCGACCAATATCCTCAGCTTTCCGTTCGAGGCGCCGCCGGGCGTGGAGCTCGACCTGTTGGGCGATCTGGTGATTTGTGCGCCGGTGCTGGCGCGCGAGGCGGCCGAACAAGGCAAATTGCCCGAACACCATTGGGCGCATATCACTGTACACGGCGTATTGCATTTGCTAGGGTATGACCACATCGAAGAGCAAGACGCGGAACAAATGGAAGCGCTGGAAATTGACATTCTAAGCCGATTAAACATAGCCAATCCCTATCTGGAGGATAGTAAGCAATGAGCGATGGTAACCCCCCGAGTAGCCAGCCCCATCAGAAAAGCCTGATCGAACGCATCGGCCATTTTCTGAGTGGGGAGCCGCAAGATCAGGAAGACTTGCTGGAGATATTAAGAGAGTCGCAAGAAAAACATTTGCTCGATTCCGACGCGTTATCCATGATGGAAGGCGTCATGCATGTCGCGGAGATGCGAGTCAGAGACATCATGATCCCGCGTTCGCAGATGGTGGTGGTGCCGCGCGAGGCCGAATTGGAAACCATCTTTCCGCTGGTCGTCGAATTTGCCCATTCCCGTTTTCCCGTCATCGAAGAAGACCGCAGCAAAGTGGTCGGCATTCTGTTGGCCAAGGATTTGTTGGCCCATGCCTTGCGCAACAAAGCGCTGAAGGTGGAAGACGTGATGCGGCCGGTCAACTTGGTGCCGGAAAGCAAACGGCTGAACGTGTTACTGAAGGAATTTCGTACCGAACGCAACCATATGGCGATCGTGGTCGATGAATACGGCAACGCCGCCGGCTTGGTTACCATCGAAGACGTACTGGAGCAAATCGTCGGCAAAATCGAGGACGAGCACGACGATGACGAGGTCCAGGAATTCATTTCGCAGCGCGGCGAAAAAGAGTTCATTCTGAACGCATTAACGCCGATAGAAGAATTCAACGACTATTTTTCCGCCGATCTGGAAGACGACGAATACGACACCATCGGCGGTTTGATCGTGCAACGTTTGGAGCATTTTCCAAAGAAAGGCGAAAAAGTCGAAATCGGCGATTTTTGTTTCGAGGTGTTGCGAGCCGATAACCGCCGCGTGCATCTGCTAAAACTTAAAATCAAGTAAGCGTTCAGTCCGGCCGCTCGGCCGCACTTAAAAACCGCTCGAAATCCTCGGCCGGCAATGGCCGCGAAAAGTGGTAGCCCTGGCCGAAGTCGCAGCCGGATTCCAGCAGCAAGCGGTGCTGGTTTTCGGTTTCCAGGCCTTCGGCGATCACCTGCATGCCCAGCTTGTGCGCCATGACGATGATGGCTTCGCATAACGCCATGTCGCTCGAGTCCGGCGCTAAATTGGCGACGAAGGAACGGTCGATTTTCAAATAATCGATATCGAATTTTTTCAGATAAGCCAATGCCGAATAACCGGTGCCGAAGTCGTCCAGCGATATCTGCATGCCGGCGTCGCGAAACGCTTGCAGGCTGTTTCGTACCACATTGCTGGCATCCAGCAGCAGTCCCTCGGTAATTTCCACGACCAGCCCTTGCCCCGCCAGCCCCAATTCCTGCAGATAGTCGAGCCATGCGTCGTGCGATTGGCTGCCGTAAAATTGCGCCGGAGATTTGTTGATACTGATCTGGAACTCGGGATGGTAATGCTCCCGCCAGCGCCGGGCTTGCCGCGCGGCCTGCTCGAACACCCAGTTGCCGATATCGACGATCAGGCCGTTGTCTTCGGCAATCGGGATGAACTCGGCCGGATTGATCGGCCCGCGCTCGGGGTGGTGCCAGCGCAATAGGGCCTCGGCCTTCATAATCTTGCCGGAAGCCAGTTCGACGATCGGTTGGTAGTAAAGCCGGAACTGGCCGTTTGCCAGCGCGCTACGCAAATCGCCGGCGATCAACATCCGTTTGTGGGCGGCGGCATGCATGGCTGGCGTGAAATAACAATAGCGGTTGCGGCCCTGATGCTTGGCGGCGTACATGGCCTGGTCGGCGTTTTTGATCAACGCATCGATTTTTTCGGCGTCTTGCGGATACAGGGTAATGCCGACGCTGGCCGATAAATAGGCGACCTTGTTTTTCAGTTGGAAGGGTTCGGCCAACGTTCGCAAAATACTTTGCGCAACCCGCTCGGCGCTGGCAATGTCGTCCAGTTCCGGCAGTATCATCGTGAATTCGTCGCCGCCGAGCCGCGCCACCGTATCCGATTCCCGCACGCAACGGCTCAAACGTAGCGCGGCGTCTTTCAACAGCATGTCGCCCATGTCGTGGCCCAGCGTATCGTTGATTTCCTTGAACCAGTCCAGGTCGATGAAAATCAGCGCCAGCGGCAAGCCGCTGCGTTGGCTCTTTTTGGTTTCCTGGTCCAGCCGGTCGTGGAACATGCGCCGGTTGGGCAAGCCGGTCAGCGGATCGAAATTGGCCTGGGTCCAGATCAATTCCTCGGATTGTTTTTTCTGGGTGATGTCCGAGAACATCGCCACGCGCCGGTGCGGGCTACCGTCGGCGTTGAAAATGGTGTTGATGGTCAGCAATTCGGCAAAGATCTCGCCGTTCTTGCGCCGGTTCCAAAGTTCGCCTTTCCAGTGGCCGCTGCTGCCGATTGCATGCAGCATGGCTTGGTAAAACTGCTCGCTCTGCCGATTCGAATTCAAGATGGCGTGGCTTTGGCCGGCTACCTCGGCCAGCGTATAGCCGGTCAGTTCGGTAAAAGCCGGGTTGACCGTGATGATGGCGCAGTCGGCATCCATCACTGCCATCGCTTCGCTGCTGTTCTGGTATACCAGCGACGCCAATTGCAGCGCCTCGGTGCTGCGGCTGCGTTCGACGGCAATGCCGGCCAGGTTGGCGGCCTGCTCTATGGCCAGCAAGTCGTCGGCATTCGGTGCGGCCGGTTTGTGTTGGTAAATCGCCAGGCAGCCGAGCAGTTTGCCGGAAGCGTCGCGGATCGGTTCCGACCAGCAGGCGCCGAGTCCGGCCTGGGCGGCCAGCTCTTTGAACGGTGCCCAATACGGATGCTGCTGGATGTCTTCGACGATGGTGCGCTCGACGCAATAGGCTGCGTTGGCGTGGTTGTCGGCACCGATCTCGACCGGCAAGCCTTCCAGCGCCCTGTCGGCTAAGCCCGGCAAGTGGGGCGCGGCCGCTATATGCAAGCGTTTGCCTTGCTCATCCAATAACAGGATCGAGCAGAGCAGGTCCGGATTCTGGGTTTCGACTGCCAGGACCACGGCGTCCAGAGTGCCGGCCAACGGCGCGCCCTTGGCGACCAGCTCCAGGACGTGGTTGTGGGCGCGTTCGCGGTCAGCCGCATGCTGGCGGTCGGAAATGTCCATGGCGATGCCGATCACGCCGACCGGTTTGCCGTTGATGTCTTGCAGCCGGGTTCGGGTAATCTGCAGGACCCGGCGCTTGCCGTCGGCGAATTTTACCCGTTCCAACGCTTGGTGGACCGGGTCGGCGCCGTTCAGGCAGGCCTGGTCGGCCACGCTAAAGCGGGCGGCCAATTCCTCGCCCAGCAATTCGGCCAAGTTCGGGTAGGCGACGACTTGCTTTTCCGGCAGGCCCAGATGGCTGCAAAAGGTCTTGTTGGCGAAGGCAAATCGCCGGTCCATGCCAATCAACCAGATGCCGACCGGAGCATTGTCCAGAATGGCGTGCAATTTCGCTTCGGACGCATACAATTCGGCGACCTGGGCGTTCAATTGTTGGGTCATCGACACGAAACTGTTGGCCAGATAACCGATTTCGTCGCGGCGGCCGGTAGGGGCCGCATCCAGGGTTTGCCCCAGTTGAAACCGGCTGACGGCCTGGGTCATCTGGTTCAGCGGCTTGGCCAGGATTCTGGCCAAAACCAATGAGATCGCGCTGGCCAGCAGGCTGAAGATCGCCGTGATCTCCACGACCTTCCAGCCCAGGGTATGGCTGCCGGCCAACACCTCGGCCAGCGGCGTGTAAACGCCCAACAGCGCGAAACGCCGGTTTTGCGGACCCAGCGGTAACTTGGCGAACGCCGCCAAAGACGATGCCGCCAAGGTTTGCTCGGTTCCGGTGGCAAATACCGCAGACGTGCGTTTGCCGTACAACACCTCGCCGACTTCGGGGATGTCGTCTTGTATCACGAAGCGGCGGCCGCGCTCGAAGCCGAAGGTTTTGGCCTGGTCGGGGTGGATCAGATAATCGCCGCTGCCGTTGCTGAGCAACAAGCGGATGCCGGCGGGCAATTTGCCGGCGATCAGTGTGAACAGGCCGTCCAGATCGACGTTGACCACTACCAGCGCGATGTAGCCGTCTGGCGCGGACCCAATCGGTACGGCGACGCGTACGGTCGGTTTGCCGAAACCCTGATGGGCGCCCAGTTCCTGGTTTAAATTGATCTCCGAGACGTATATCTCTTCGGTAGCGGGCAGGCTGAGGGTCTCGAATACATACGGAAAATGGTTTTTTTCCTGCAATTGCGCATCCGTCACGATTTGCACACTGTCGCGGTCGCGGTCGACCCGGACCAGTTCCTTACCGTAGCGCTGGGCGTGGATCAGCCGGACCTGGCTGTATTCCGGGTGGCTCTTCAGCAAGGCGGAAAACAGGTCGGCCAGTTGCGCCTTGGCCGCGGCCGGCTCGCTGCCGGGTTTGGCCAAGGCGATTTGCCGGCAAAGCGATAAATTCGCCAGTGTTTTTGCGTCTTTCGCGGTTGTGGCCAGCGCATCGCCGAAGCGGTGAGACAAGCCCTGGACCGTGCTCAACAATTGGGCCTGTGCGGCACCGACCAGCAATTGTCGGCTGCGGTCGTAGACGTAGTAACCGGTCAAACCGGTGGAAGCGGTGCCGAGCAACGCCAGCCAGAATCCCAGTTTGATGCCGACGCTCGCCCGCATTAAAACGCCTCGGGCGGTTCGCCGGAAATGATGCGGTCCCAAAGCCGCTTTTGCAACTCGGGATTGGCGACGGGTTCCAGCCAGACCAGTTTTTGCCGGGTTTCGCCGCCGGGCTGGACGGTAACGGTATTGGCCAGGCCGTGGCGAATGCTGAGGCGTTCGCTGACGGCCGGTTCCAGCGTGTAATCGATCCATTGTGCGGCCAAATCCGGGTTGCCTGTGTTGCGGGTAACGGCCCAGCAGTCCAGCCAAGCCAGCGCGCCTTCTTGCGGAATGACGTAGCCGACATCGGCGCCGGCATCGCGCAAGGCCTTCAATTGTTGGTTGCCGTAATTGCCGAACACCAGCGCAACGTCGTGGCGGGTAAACAGTTCCACCGCTTCTTCCGCAGTCGAATAAAAAGTCAGCACGTTGCGGCGCAATTTCGCCAGTTCCCGCGCGGCTGTGGCCAGCTCGCGATCGGAGAGGCGAAACGGGTCGGCGGCCCCCAGCAACAGCCCGACCAACGAGAAATTATGGTTGCTGGTATTGAACGCCAGCACCCGGCCCCGGTAGGCCGTATCCCACATTGCGGCCATCGATCGCGGCGCTTCGGCCATGGTTTTGCGGTTGTAGATCAAGCCCATTTCCGCGTAGGTGTAGGGGATTGCAAATACTTGCCCCTGCCGTACCAAGCCGGGAATCGCATGCAGATCGCGGAAGCGCGGCAATTGCCGGGCATGATTGGCGAGCCGGCCGGGATCGAGCGCCTGTACCAAATGCCGGTCGATATAACGCTGCAATTCGGCGGTATTGACTGCAAACACGTCGTAGGCGGCGCTGTTGATTTTGTACCACAGGTCGTCGTCGGAATTGGCGTAAGTTACTTCCACTGCGGCGCCGTGGCGAATTTCGAACTCGCGGACGGTATCGGCGTCGGCGTAACCGGCCCAGGCCAAAATTCGCAGAATATCCTGTGCGGCTGCCGGCGCAGGGCAGAGCGCGGCAATAAACGCAATCGCCGCGATTGCGGCCAAGGATAGAAAACGTGGAGTCATATAGGGTGTGACTTACGCGCGGTTGACGAAGATGCCTAAGTATATTGGCGGATGAGGCCGGGCGTGGGCCGATCGACGCTGAAAACGTCGCCGGCACGGCATTTTGCCGACTAAAACCGATTAATCGGCGGTTTCCACTTTTATCAGTATCCGCAGCCGGTTGTGCCGGCTAGCGTGGTTGAAGCTATCGAAGCCGCTACCTTGGCTATTTTCGTCGTCGACGTTGCCGGCGATTTCGACCCATTCGCCCAGATTGGCGCGTATCGAGGTCTGCGCCGATTGGGTGTCGAGTTGGCCGTTCTGGCGAAAGCGGTCCGACCAGGGGGCGACATCGAGGACCACTTGCTGGCCGACCAAGCGCGGTGTGACGGCGAAGCCGGTCGTCGCTTCGACCATTTGGGTGTTACTGTAGACGGTGGCGCCGTAACCGTACTGGTAGACGTTGTGGCTATGTACCGGCCGGACTTCGCCGGTTCTGATGATGGCCGGCTGGCCTTCCAGGGTACGCAATTGTTGGTGTTGCTGGCGGTTTTCCAAATCGGCCGTGTTGCCGACCATGCCCCGCATCCGAATCGCATGCGGCGACACGGCGATTGCCGCCTCAGCGTTGAGTTCGGCGGCGGTTTTGGTACTGGTCTGCAACACGCTGATCATAAGATTGCTGAGGCGGGCGTCCAGTTTGCGGACCAGCGATTGGATATTCGCCAGCCGTTCCGGGCTGGTTCTGACGATCAGGCTGCTGCCGTTGTCCACCACCCGGTCTTCGCCGTCCAGTAGCGGCGCCAACAACGGCAGGATTTCGGCAGCCGGCCGGTTGGCGAGCGGAATCACTTCCATCACCGGCTCGCCGGCCAGCGTGGTTTGCCCGGCTAATACCACCAGCGCCAGGCAAACCGCCTTATATTTCATCGTACAAGGCCAGGTATTGTGCCGCGCTGTTTTTCCACGAGAAATCCTTGGCCATCGCATTGCGTTGGATCTGGCGCCAGATTTTGGGATTGTGGAACAGGACCAGGCTGCGCTTGATGGCTTCGATCAATGCCGCCGCCGAGGCATCGTTGAAAGAGATGCCGCTGGCCGTACCGTTGGCGATGCTTTCCGGTAGGGAGTCGACCACGGTATCGGCCAGGCCGCCGGTTCTTCGGACAATCGGGATGGTGCCGTAACGTTGGCTGTACATTTGGTTCAGTCCGCAAGGTTCGAACCGCGACGGCATCAGGAAGATGTCGGAGCCGGCTTCGATCCGGTGCGCCAAACGCTCGTCGTAGCCTATCGTCACGGCCACTTTTTCCGGATAGAGCCGGGCGAATTCCTGCAAGCGGTATTCTATGCTCTTGTCGCCGCTGCCCAGCAAGGCGAATTGCAGCGGTAAGTTCGTCATTTCGGCCAGACAGTTCAATACTAAGTCTATGCCCTTCTGTTCCACCAGCCGGCCGATCAGGCCGAATAACGGCACATCGGCCTCGACCGGTAGGCCCAACTCCTGTTGCAACGCAGCTTTATTGGCCTGTTTGCCTTCCAACTTGTCCGCCGTGTAATTGTGCGCCAGATAACTGTCGCTGCTCGGGTCCCAAACTGTCGTATCGATGCCGTTAATGATGCCGCTCAGTTGTTGTTGCTTGTGCGCCAGCAAGCCTTCCAGGCCGTAGCCGAATTCCGGAGTCTGGATTTCCTGAGCGTAGGTGGGGCTGACCGTGGTGATGCGGTCGGAATAGGCCAAACCGCCCTTGATGAACGACAGCATGCCGTGGAATTCGAGCCCTTCCGGGTGCAACAACTGGCCGGGCAAATTCAGTTGCGAATAGGCGCTGCCGGGAAACAGGCCCTGGTAAGCCATGTTATGGATCGTAAACACCGTTGCTGGCCGCTCCTGCTCCAACGACAACAGCGCCGGCGCCAGTCCGGTTTGCCAGTCGTTGCAATGCAGGATGTCGGTGCGCCAGTCCAGGTAGGCCCGGTTCATCGCCACTTCGACGATGATGCGGCAAAACAGCGCAAAGCGTTCGCCGATATTGGCCCAGGGCCGACCGGCTTCGTCCAGGTAGGGGTTGCCGGGGACGTTGAAAAACGGCGGGTAATCGACCAGCCAGACGATGACGTTGCTGTCCGGCAACCGGGTTTCCAATAAGTTGACGTCGCAATTGTTGACGCGCACCGTACACAGGTAGCGGCCCGGTTCGCAGTTCTTGATGGCCTGGTAGTTGGGCATGATGATGCGCACGTCCTGGCCCAAATCGGCCAAGGCTAGCGGCAAACTGCCGGCGACGTCAGCCAGGCCGCCGGTTTTGATCAGGGGATGGGTTTCGCTGCTGGCGAACAGAATTTTTTTCATGTGGCAAATTACATTTTCAAGATGATGCCGGCCAAGGGCGGTAACGTGATCGCAATCGAGTGTTGTTGGCCCATCCACGGTTGCGGTTCGCTAAGCACGGCGCCATTGCCAAGGTTGCTACCATCGTAGTATTGCGAATCGGAATTGAATATCTCGTAGTAGGTGCCGGGATTGGGCACGCCGATCCGGTAACTTTCCCGCGGCACCGGCGTAAAGTTCAGCACCACGATCAAGTCTTCGTGCGCAGATTTGCGGCGGTAACTGATGATGGATTGCTGGTAGTCGTGGCAGTCGATCCATTCGAAGCCTTGGTGTTCGAAATCGTAACGGTGCAACGCGGCATGGTTGCGGTAAAGTTTGTTCAGATCCTTGACCAGCGTCTGTAAGCCGCGATGGTGGGCGTAATCCAGTACGTACCAGTCCAGCGTACGGTTGCAGCTCCATTCGGTGCCCTGGCCGAATTCGCAGCCCATGAACAACAGTTTTTTACCGGGATAGGTAAACATCATCGTGTACAACAGACGCAGGTTGGCGAAGCGCTGCCATTCGTCGCCGGGCATTTTGTTCAGCATCGAGCCTTTGCCGTGTACCACTTCGTCGTGGGAAAACGGCAGTACGAAGTTTTCGGTAAATGCATAGAGCAGGCCGAAAGTCAGCGAATCGTGATGGTAGGAGCGGTGGATCGGTTCCTCCTGCATGTAATGCAGAATGTCGTGCATCCAGCCCATGTTCCATTTCATCGAGAAACCCAGGCCGCCGGTCCAGGTCGGCCGGGTCACTTGCGGCCACGAGGTGGATTCCTCGGCCATGATCACGGTGCCGGGGTGCTGCTCGTGAGTGACGGTATTCATGTGGCGCAAGAAGTCGATCGCTTCCAGGTTTTCGTTGCCGCCGTACATGTTCGGAATCCAGTCGTTGGCGTCGCGCGAGTAATCCAGATACAGCATAGACGCCACCGCATCGACCCGCAGGCCGTCCAGATGGAATTCCTCCAGCCAGAAGAAGGCGCTGGACAGCAGGAAGTTTTTCACTTCGTTACGGCTGTAGTTGTAGATCAGTGTGCCCCAATCGCGGTGTTCGCCTTTGCGCGGGTCTTCGTGTTCGTACAACGGGGTGCCGTCGAAGCGGCCCAGCGCGAAGCTGTCCTTCGGGAAATGGGCCGGGACCCAATCCAGAATCACGCCGATACCGTTCTGGTGGCAATGGTCGACGAAAAAGCGGAAGTCGTCCGGCGTGCCGTGGCGGCTGGTCGGCGCGAAATAACCGGTGGTCTGGTAGCCCCAGGAAATGTCCAGCGGATGTTCGGTGACCGGCAACAGTTCGATGTGGGTAAAGCCCATCTCCTTGACGTAATCGACCAATTGTTCGGCCAGTTCGCGGTAGTTCAGGAAATTGCCGCGATGGTCGCGCCGCCATGAACCCAGATGTACCTCGTAGATCGACATCGGTTGGTGCAGCCAGTCGTGTTGCGGCCTTTGTTCCATCCAGGCGCCGTCGCCCCAGGTGTAAGCGTTCTCGTCGACGACGACCGCCGCGGTGGCCGGGCGAAATTCGAATTGTTGGCCGTAGGGGTCGGTTTTAACCAGCACCTGGCCGCTGTGGCGATTGAGGATTTCGAATTTGTACAGGCAGCCGGCGCTCAAGCCCGGAATGAAGATTTCCCAAATGCCGCTGCTGCCCAGGCTGCGCATCGGATGGCCGCGGCCGTCCCAGCGGTTGAAATCGCCGATGACGCTGACCCGTTGCGCATTAGGCGCCCAGACCGCGAAATGCACGCCCTCAATGCCGTCGACCGTAAGCTGGTGTGCGCCGAGCTTTTGGTAAATGTGCCAATGCCGGCCCTCGCCGAACAAATGCTGGTCGAATTCCGGCAACACCGGGCCGAAGCAATAGGGGTCGTAGTGGCGGTGAGTATGGCCGTCCTTGTCCAACCAGGACAATTGGTAGTGCGCAGGAATAACGGCGGTTTTGCCGGGGCGGTATTCGAAGAAATCGCTGTCCGGGATGCGCTGGAATTCGCCGCCGTCGGCTTCGAATTTGACGGATTCGGCGTAGGGCAAAAAGGTGCGGATGATGGTGTCGCTGCCTACGGTATGGCGGCCCAAGACCGAGAAAGGATCGTGATGCTTGGCATCTTTGATTTTGACGAGTTCTGAATCAAGCGAATGTAATTGGCTTGGCTTGTTCATTTTGCAGGGCCTCAGTATAGTTAGGTTTAGCGTTTGGCGGGGACGGCAATTGGGTTAAAACACCGACGTTATTAATAGCAATGCGCTTGGGTTTTTACTTTTCCGTGAAGAGTAACGATAATGGCTCAGCGCGGCAAGTGGCAGGTCGAGAAATCTGTGTCAACCCGTCGGTGTCCGTATTTGCAGTAGTGAAGCTTATCAATTGAATGAGGAATTACATGTCAGTCGTCGATACACATCAGCAGGAGAGACGGGTAAACGATTTAACCCGCAATACCATCGCTTTAATTCTGGCTGGCGGCCGCGGCTCGCGGTTGAAGAATATGACGGACTGGCGGGCAAAGCCTGCGGTACCCTTTGGCGGCAAGTTTCGGATTATCGACTTTCCTCTGTCGAACTGCATCAACTCGGATATCCGCAAGATCGGCATCCTGACCCAATACAAAGCCGATTCTTTGATTCGGCACATCCAGCAAGGCTGGGGCTTTCTGCGCGGCGAATTCGGCGAATACGTGGATTTGATGCCGGCGCAGCAACGCCACGACGAACACTCCTGGTATCAGGGCACAGCCGATGCGATCTACCAAAACATCGACATCCTGCGGGCGCGCAATCCTGAATTCGTGCTGGTGTTGGCCGGCGACCACATCTACAAAATGGATTACTCGGTGATGCTGGCCGACCATGTCGCCAACAAGGCCGACCTGACTATAGGCTGTATCGAAGTGTCGCTGGAAGATGCCAAGGCCTTCGGCGTGATGCATGTCGACGACAATCGCCGGGTCAAGGCTTTCGTCGAAAAGCCGGAGAACCCGCCGGTGATGCCGGGCCGGGAAAACACCGCGCTGGCGTCCATGGGTATTTACATTTTTAACGCCGGCTTCCTGTTCGAACAACTGATCAAAGACGCCGACACCAAAGGTTCCAGTCGCGATTTCGGCAAAGACATCATTCCGTCGGTGATCGACAAATACCGGGTCAACGCCTATCCGTTTTTGGATTTGCAAAGCGGCCAACAAAGCTACTGGCGCGACGTAGGCACGATCGACGCCTACTGGACCGCTAATATGGAATTGGTTGGCGTCAAACCGGACCTGAATCTGTACGACAACACCTGGCCGATCTGGACCTACCAGGCGCAGACGCCGCCGGCCAAATTCGTGTTCGACGACGACGACCGCCGCGGCCAGGCCATCGACTCGATGGTATCCGGCGGCTGCGTGATATCCGGCGCGATCGTGCGCCACTCGCTGTTATTCTCGCAAGTGCGGGTCAATTCCTACAGTACCGTGCAGGATTCGGTGGTGCTGCCGGAAGTGAATATCGGCCGCCATTGCCGGATCAAGAAAGCGATCATCGAAAAAGGCTGCCAGGTGCCGGAAGGCACCGTGATCGGCGAGAACCGGGCCGACGACGAAAGACGCTTCCACGTCAGCGAGGGCGGAGTCGTATTGGTGACCTCCGATATGTTGGGCCAACGCCGGAATTATGTCCGCTAAAAAATTGAAGCTGGTGCTGTGTTGGCACATGCACCAGCCCGAATACCGCGATATGCAGAGCGGCGAGTTCAAGTTGCCTTGGACTTATCTGCATGTGATCAAAGATTACGTGGATATGGTCGCCCATCTGGAGGCCGCGCCGGCCGCGAAGGCGGTCGTCAATTTCGCCCCTATCCTGCTGGAGCAGATCGAAGATTATTCCAACCAGGTCAACGGCTATTTGCATGATCGGATCGCGATCAAGGATCCGTTACTGGCGGCCTTGGTCGAGCCGGCTATCTCGGCCGATCCGGAGCGGCGGTTGAAATTATTGCGCGATTGCAAAAAAGCCAACCGCGAACGCCAGATCGAACGCTACCCCGCGTTTCGCAAGCTGATCGATATGGCGGATTGGGTCCAGGCGCATCAGGATTCGGTCAACTACGTCAATTCCCAATTCGTTTCCGATATTCTAGTCTGGTACCATCTGGTTTGGATGGGGGAAACCGTCAAGCTCAGCGACGGCCGGGTGCAGCGCCTGATCGAGAAAGGCAGCGGATTCAGTCTGCACGACCGGATCGAAATCGTCGAAATCATTGGCGACTTGTTATCCCGCGTCATCTACCGTTACAAATCGCTGGCCAGAAAAGGCCGCATCGAATTGTCTGTCACTCCTTACGCCCATCCGATCATGCCGCTGATGCTGCAAATCGATTGCGCCCGCGAGGCCATACCCGGCATCTCATTACCCGCGCTGGAGCACTACCCCGGCGGCGAGGAGCGGGTGCGTTGGCATTTGCAGAAGGGCGTGGCCACGTTTCGTCATTTCTTCGGCTTCGAGCCGCAAGGTTGCTGGCCGTCTGAGGGCAGTGTCAGCGAGCGGACGTTGCAGATTCTGGCCGAAGCCGGTTTTCGTTGGGCCGCCAGCGGCGGAAACGTCTTGCACAACAGTTTGCATGCCTCGGGCATCGCCGGAAATTGCAGTCCGCACCAACCGTTCAAAGTGCATTCTGCAGATATCGCCTGTTTTTTTCGGGACGACGGTTTGTCCGATTTGATCGGTTTCGAGTATTCCAAGTGGCATGCCGACGACGCGGTGGCCGATTTGATCAAACATCTGGAAAATATCGCCGATTTCGACAGCCGGGAGCCTTTGGTGTCGATCATTATGGACGGCGAAAATGCTTGGGAATATTTTCCGGATAACGGCTATCATTTTCTTAGCGCTTTGTACCGCCGGCTGAGCGAACATCCACGTATCGAGCTGACCACCTTTGCCGAGTATTTGGATAACGCCGAAGCCCGGATGGATGCGCTGCCGAAGTTGGTGGCCGGAAGCTGGGTCTACGGTACTTTCTCGACCTGGATCGGCGATGCCGATAAGAATTACGGCTGGGATATGTTGGGCGACGTCAAGGCGGCGTTCGACCGGGCCGTCGCTAACGGCAAGCTCAACGAGCAGCAACTGCTGCAGGCGCAAAGCCAATTAGGGGTGTGCGAAGGTTCGGACTGGTTTTGGTGGTTTGGCGACTACAATCCCGGTGAAGCGGTCAGCGACTTCGAAAAGCAGTACCGGCTCAATCTGACCAACCTTTACCGGTTGTTGGGAGAAGAGCCGCCGGCTTACCTGGCCTTGTCGTTCACGCAAGGCAGCGGTAATCCAGCAATGGGCGGCGCAATGCGCCGCGGTAATCAAATATAAGAAAATGGAACTAGTTCATGGGTGCTCTCTTGGATAAACGCCGCGCGGGCGTTTTGCTACACATTACATCCTTGCCGGGGCGCGGAGAGTGTGGCGATTTGGGAAGGGAAGCGTTTCATTTTGTCAATTTCTTGCACGACACCGGGGTGACGGTTTGGCAGACCTTGCCGCTCGGCATGCCGCACGGCGACGGCTCGCCTTACCAGTGTTTGTCGGCCCATGCCGGCAATCCGGCATTGATCAATCTGGAATGGCTGACTGAGAAGGGGTGGCTGCAGGCTACCGACCGTTGCGGCGATTGCCATACCAATGCCGAATTTACCAAGAGTTGTCTGGTAACAAAGGCGTTCTACGGCTTCCAGAATCTGGCCGATGCCGAGCAGCAGCTGGATTTTCAGCGGTTTTGCCGGGAAAAGGCCGGCTGGCTCGACGATTTCGCGCTGTTTATTGCATTGCGTAACGTATTCGGCCACAAATGCTGGAACGAATGGCCGGAAGCATTGCGGCAACGCGAACCGAAAGCGTTGAGCGAATCCCGGCAATTATTGAAAGCGGTAATCGATTCGATCAAATTCGAACAATACGTGTTCTTCAAGCAATGGCATGAATTGAAGGATTATGCCGCCCGCCACGGCGTGCTGATGTTCGGCGACATTCCGATTTTCGTTTCCTACGACAGTGCCGACGTTTGGGCCAACCGGGACGTGTTCAAGCTGAACGCGGCCGGCGAGATGGAAGTGGTGGCCGGCGTGCCGCCGGATTATTTTTCCGAGTTCGGCCAGCGCTGGGGTAATCCGCATTACGACTGGGAGTATTTGCGGAAAACCGGTTTCAAGTGGTGGCTGGAGCGGATCGAATCGCAATACGAGATGTTCGATGTGCTCAGAATCGACCATTTCCGCGGACTCGAGGCGGCATGGGAAATTCCGGCTAACGAAGATACCGCGATCAATGGCCGCTGGGTCGTGGCGCCCGGGGCCGAGTTATTGGCCGAAATTCAACGCCATTTCGGCTCGCTATCGTTGGTTGCGGAAGATCTGGGCATCATCACTGCGGAAGTCGAAGCCTTGCGCGACGATTTCAGTTTGCCCGGCATGAAGATTTTGCAATTTGCCTTCGGCGACGACAGCCGCAACCCCTATTTGCCGTGCAATTACCATAAGAATTGCGTGGTGTATACCGGTACCCACGACAACGATACTACGTTAGGCTGGTTCGACGGGCTCAACGACGGCGAAAAGCAGCGCATTTACGACTACCTGGGCTGGTCCAGCCTGCCGATGCCGAGCGCGCTGATCCATGCCGCTATGGGATCGGTAGCCAATCTGGCGGTGATTCCGATGCAGGATATTTTGAAGCTAGGTTCGCCGGATCGGATGAATACGCCGGGGACCACCGAGGGTAATTGGCGCTGGCGCTTCGATTGGTCGCAATTGTCCGACGATAAAGCCGGACATTTTGCCCACTTAGTCAGGTTGTTCGGCCGCTGACGCGGCCGAATCCCGCAGTCAATCGTCGTCGTCTTTCTTCGCCGGTTTTTCCGGAATAGGTAGCGACGGAATTTTGTAGTCGGCAATGATCGCCTGGATTTTTGCCTGATTCTTGTCGATCAAGTCGTTAAGCTGTTGCTTGCGCTGATTGTCGCCTTGGCGGATTCCCATCGCAATCGAGAAATCGAAGCGGGTTCCCGCTGAGGATTGCATCGGCATTGCAATATAGCCGTTCTTGGCGCTCTGGTTTTGTACGTAAGCCGCCATCGGGCCCCATAAAATCACCATGTCGATTTTCCCTGCGCGCAGTTCTTTCTCGATCTGCATCGCGACATTATGCTCGCTGTCGCCGGTCATGCTTTGGTAAGGGACGCCGTAATCCAATAGCCCGTTCTGTTGCAGCCAGTCGGTACCGGGGCCGCGGTCGAACATGGCGATTTTCAGTTTCTGCTGCCGTTGCTCAGGCAATTGCGCTAGTTGGTTAGGCTCTTTGATATCGTCCCAGCCGCGGCCTTTTGCAATCAATAAGACGTAGGTCGAATGCAGATAGGGTTTGGTGGTTTCGGTCAATTCGAAGCCGGCCGGTACGCCCATCACCACGTCGCACTTGAAGCCTTCGCCATTGTCGTTTTCCGCTTTCAAAGTATTGCGGATGAAGCCGATGCGGTCCGGCAACCAGGTATATTCCAGTTCCTGGCCCAATTGGTCGGCAAACAGTGCGGCGATTTTATTCTCGTAGCCGGTGAGCTCCTTGGTGGAATAGGGCGGATTTACCGGGTCCGCACAGACTTTGAACTTATCCTGGGCTTGGCTGTTGGCCATGGGGGCGACCAAGGCGAGATATAAGGCCCAGGTAGCGAGGGTCGAATTGGCTTTCATGAAAATTCCTGTACTGGTTTTCTTGGCATAAAAAAGCCTTGGCCGATTGCTCGGCCAAGGCTTGCTTTACTGAGGTCCGAAAAGTCGGATCTTAGTTAGGCAGAGCGAACACGGTCAGTGTACCACCCAATTTGGTATAAGAACCCAAGCTTCTGTACGCACCAACCGCACCCAGACCTTCCGAGTTGGTTGAGGACGAGCCGTCGTCCAGGCCGGCAGCGATACCGATACCGGCCCAGCCGCCGATACCTGACAGAACGCCGACGTATTGTTTGCCGTTGAATTCCCAGGTGTTGACGTTGCCGATGATGCCGGATGGGGTTTTGAATTTGTACAATTCTTTACCGGTTTTGGCATCAACCGCTTTCAGGTAGCCTTCCAGCGTGCCGTAGAATACGACGCCGCCGGCGGTAGCAACAGAACCTGACCAAACAGAGAATTGTTCTTTGTTTGACCAAACGATTTTGCCGGTTTTTGCGTCAAATGCGGTGAATTGACCCAAGTTGGTGCTATCGTCTTTTTTGCCGGTCAGTACGTCAGCGCCTGCTGGCATCATTGACAGGGTAGCGCCTACGTACGGTTGACCCGCAGTGTAGCTAACTTCAAACGGTTCGTACTCCATGCACAAGTGGTTGCCGGAGATATAGAACAAGCCTGTTTGTGGAGAGTAAGACACAGGAGCCATGTTTTTGGCACCCAACGCCGCAGGGCAAGTACCTACGGTGTTAACGTCTTCGCCGTTGTGCTCAGTTGAGAACTCAGGCACGACTTGTGGGCGACCGGTTTTCATGTCGACGTGGGTCAGCCAGTTGACGGATTTATCGAATTTCTCAGCCACCAACAGTTCGCCGGTTTCGCGATCCAGAGTGTAACCTACACCGTTACGGTCAAAGTGCACGATGGTTTTATGCATTTTGCCTTTGACTTCTTGATCAACCAAAACGGTTTCGTTGATACCGTCGTAGTCCCACTCGTCGTGTGGCGTCATTTGGTAAACCCATTTGACTTCACCGGTGTCGGCGTCACGCGCCCACAAAGACATGGACCATTTGTTGTCGCCCGGACGTTGTACAGGGTTCCAGGTGGATGGGTTGCCTGAACCGTAATAGACCAGATTCAATTTAGGATCGTAAGAGTACCAGCCCCAAGTGGTGCCGCCGCCGATTTTCCATTGGTCGCCTTTCCAGGTCGCCAAGCCGGAATCAGCTCCCAGCGGGGTGACTTTGCCATCTTGCCAAGTGGTGGATTTGCCCGGTTTGATCAGAGTGTCCTTGTCCGGACCCATGCTGTAACCTTTCCATGCCAATTGGCCGGTTTTGATGTCGTAGGCAGCCAGGAAGCCGCGAACGCCGAATTCGCCGCCGGAAATACCGGTGATGACTTTATCTTTAACCACGATAGGTGCGTTGGTGTTGGTCATACCCAGTTTCGGGTCGCCGTTTTGCACGCTCCATACGCGTTTGCCGGTTTTGGCATCCAGTGCGGTCAGAACGGTGTCCGATTGTTGCAGGAAGATTTTGCCGTCGCCGTAAGCCAAGCCGCGGTTAACCGTGTCGCAGCACATAACCGGAATGGTTACGTCGGCGTCCATGGTCGGGGTGAATTCCCAGATCACCGCTTTGGTGGTTTGGTCGATAGCGTAAACAGTGTTTGGGAACGGAGTGTGAATAAACATTACGCCGTTAACAACCAGAGGACCGCCTTCGTGACCGCGCAATACACCGGTTGAGAAAGACCAGGCAGGTTGCAGGTTTTTAACGTTCTGAGTGTTGATTTGTGACAATTTGCTGTAACGGGTACCAGCGTAGTCGCCACCCCAAGTTGCCCAGTTGGCGGGGTTTTGAGTTAATTTCTCAACGTCTTCGTTCGCGGTAGATACGGTTGGTGCAGCAAGAATCGTCGCTACAGCCGAAGCAAGCAGCCAGTTGTATACAGGCTTCTTCATATGTTTCCTCCTGGTAATCTGCGGATGAGACAGAATACGGTTTTGTGTTGTTAAGACTAATATTAGTATTAAAGCTCTGTTTGGATGACTGACCTGTTTAGGTCGTTCGGTAAGCGCCGAACGCAGAGGTAGAGCCACACCAGGCGCGTAAATTGAAGGATTTTTTCCTAAAAGTCAACCGGAAAAACTCTGCTTGGAAGGCCTGGAAACGATAATGCCAAGACTTATAACGCCTTAGCATTCGGCACCGTTTTATTCAGCGCGGGTAACAAATCCCCAGTCCGCCGAGGCCGCAATAACCGTCCGGGTTTTTCGCCAGATATTGCTGGTGTTCCAGTTCGGCATAGTAAAACGGCGGCGCGTCGCGGATTTCGGTCGTGATCGGCGGCAGGCCGGCGCCGGCCAATGCCGCCTGGTATGCAGCCAGGCTGGCGTTGGCGGCGGCAAGTTGCGGTTCGCCGTAGCAGTAAATGGCTGAACGGTACTGGGTGCCGACGTCGTTGCCCTGGCGCATGCCTTGGGTCGGATTGTGCGATTCCCAAAACACGGCCAACAGCGCAGGGTAGCTGACGGTGTGCGGATCGAATACGACCAGTACTACCTCGGCGTGGCCGGTCAGGCCGCTGCAGACTTCCTGATAAGTCGGATTGGGCGTATAACCGCCGGCATAGCCGACTGCGGTGGCATAAACTCCGGCCTGCTGCCAGAACTTGCGTTCCGCTCCCCAAAAGCAGCCCATGCCGAACACGGCTTGCTGTAAATGTTCCGGAAACGGCGGATGGTAACAATGGCCGCTGACAGCATGTAGCGAGCCGCTGGCGATAGGCGTGGAGCGGCCCGGCAGGGCTTGTTCCGCCGTGGGCATCGCGGTTTTTTTGAGTAGAAAAGACATAACTGCTTCCCTCGGGTCGAATGATCGGACAGTGGGGGATTATAATCGCCGACCTTTCTTAACCGGTTAACGAAATCATGAAACAACAAGATTGCTTACGCCGCTTTATCTTTGAGGAGCATGGCGTGCGCGGCGAATGGGTTAGACTGCGGACCAGCCTGGCCGCAGCCAAACAGCACCAGCGGATAGTGGACGATGCGGTCGACGCGCAAATGGGCCAGGCGTTGGCGGCCGCGGTATTGCTGGCGGCGACTATTAAATTCAAAGGTGCAATGATTATGCAAATCCAGGGCGGCGGCGAGCTTAAGGCTGTGGTTGCCCAAGCCAGCAGCGACCGCAAAATACGCGGCCTGGTACGGAGCGCGGACAGCGTCGGCGGCACCAATCTGCGCGAAATGATCGGAGAAGGCGGCCGCTTGGTGCTGACCGTCGAATCCGAAAACGCCGAACCTTACCAAGGCATCGTCGGTGTCGAAGCCGATACGCTGGCCGAAGTGTTGGAAGTGTACTTCAAGCAATCGGAACAACTGAACACCCGTTTGTGGTTGTTCGCCGACCGCGACACCGCAGCCGGGCTGTTGCTTCAGGAATTGCCGGGCGAGCAAAAAGACCCGGCCGACTGGGAACGCCTGGAAATGTTGGCGGCTACCGTTACTGCCGAGGAAATGTTCGCGTTGGATTGCGAAGAACTGCTGTACCGCCTGTTTCATCAAGAAAAGGTCAGAATTTTCGAGGCGGAGATCGTGGAATTCAAATGCAATTGCTCGCGGCAAAAAATCGCCGGCACTTTAGCCGCCTTGGGACGGTCCGAATTGCACGCGATTTTGCAGGAGCGCGACGACATCGAAGTCGATTGCCAGTTCTGCGGCGCCCAGTACCGTTTTGATAAAATCGACGTAGAAAATTTGCTGGCCAATCCGGCGGCAGAAACCGAGACTAACCCGCCGACCCGGCATTGAGGAGGCTATGAAAACATTTACCCGAATTTTGCGCTGGTTGCTGGCTTTTACGCTGCTCAGCACGATGACCGGCTGCCTGCATTGGTTGCACGCCTATCAAACTTATTTACAGATGGACGAGTTCGACCGCTATTTCTCGGTGGTGTCGAAAGACGACTTCACCGTGCATTTCAAGAAACCCAAGTTATTCAGCGAAGACTTCGTCTCGCTGGCCAAACTGCATGCCAGCAGCGAAGAGCAGACTGCCGACGGCAAACGCTGGCGCTATTGGTTCCGGAAAATCGATAAGGATGGCAAGCAGGTGGCGCCGGAAGTCAGTTTCTACCTGGATCTGGCTTTCAATAAGGAAGATAAGGTCACCGACTGGACCTTTTCCAATCTGTTCCTGCAAATCGCGCCGCCGGAGTTTCTGGAAGCGTCGTTCCGTTCTTTGGGCGGTGCCGAAATCAACGAAGAGAAAAAGCAGTTGAAGGCCAAGGCCGACCAATTGGAAAAAATCGCCGCATTGCTGCCGAAGAAGTCTCAGGTGGTCAAGCAGTTGGGCGAGCCGTTGGAGATTACCCAAGAAGAGAAACAGGAAGTTTACCTGTACCACTTTCGCCTGGAAGCGAAGGAGATCGAAGAAGGTTACGAGGACCGGGCGTTGAGCGAGGTCAGGCTGATGTTCGATAAAGACACGGCAGAAATGGTGAAAATGTCCGGCCGTTTCGCCGGCCTGAAAATTTCGATCAACTACCGCGACTATCAGGAAGATAAGGATAAAGCCGTGGCCGGTTTGTAAGGCCGTTGCGGCCGGCTGCCACCAGCCGGCCGCATGCGCGGCTATCGATTAGCTGCGCGCTTTCAATACCGCAACTGCGGGCAGTTCCTTGCCTTCCAGGAATTCCAGGAAGGCGCCGCCGCCGGTAGAGGTGTAAGACACTTTATCGGCGATGCCGTATTTGTCGATAGCCGCCAGCGTGTCGCCGCCGCCGGCAATCGAGAACGCCGGGCTTTCCGCAATCGCCAGCGACAGGGATTTGGTGCCTTCGCCGAACTGGTCGATTTCGAACACGCCGACCGGGCCGTTCCAGACGATGGTGCCGGCGGTTTTCAGGATTTCCGCGTATTGTTTGGCGGTTTCCGGTCCGATGTCCAGGATCAAGTCGTCGGCTTCGACGTCGGCGACGTTTTTCACGGTAGCCGCAGCGCTTTCGGAGAATTCTTTGGCACAGACCACATCGACCGGCACCGGGATGTCGGCGCCGCGTTCTTTCGCGGAAGCGATCAAACGTTTGGCTTCCGGAATTAAATCCGCTTCATATAGCGATTTGCCGACGTTGTAACCGGCGGCCGCAATGAAGGTGTTGGCGATGCCGCCGCCGACGATCAGTTGGTCGACTTTGGTCGACAAGGATTCCAGCACGGTCAATTTGGTCGAAACCTTGGAACCGCCGACGATCGCGACCAACGGGCGGGCCGGCGTTTCCAGGGCTTTGCCCAGTGCATCCAGTTCGGCCGCCAACAGCGGGCCGGCGCAAGCGACGGCAGCATGCTCGGCAACGGCATGGGTTGAGGCTTCGGCGCGGTGAGCGGTGCCGAAGGCGTCCATCACGAAGATGTCGCACAGCGCGGCCATTTTTTGGCCGAGCTCGGCGCTGTTTTTCTTTTCGCCTTTATTGAAGCGCACGTTCTCGCACAGCACGACTTCGCCGCGCTTGACGTCGACGCCGTCCAGCCAATCTTTGACCAGACGCACCGGTTGGCCCAGCAATTGGGAAAAACGTTCGGCAACGGGTTGCAAGCTGGAGGCTTCGTCGTATTCGCCTTCGGTCGGACGGCCCAGGTGCGACATCAAAATCACCGCGGCGCCGCCGGCCAAAGCCGCTTCGACGGTCGGAACGCTGGCCTGGATGCGCAAGTCGCTGGTGACTTTACCGTCTTTGACCGGTACGTTTAAATCCTGGCGGATCAGGACGCGTTTGCCCGCCAGATCCAGATCGACCATTCGTTTGATAGACATAAGTTCTCCTATGGTTGAAATAAAAACATTATAAAGCGTAACACTGGGAGCGGCCTGAATTAAAAATCGTAAATTAGTCAGCCCTTTGGACTATATTTGCTAGCCATTACCTAAACTCTTGCGGACGCAGTTATGTTTAGAATGCTGATATTGGCCGTATTGTGCACTTTCGGCCCGGAGGGGTTTTCTGTCCGGGCTCAGCCCGCGGCGCTGGCGGGTGGGGACGATATCCAGGTGTTGATAGACGTCTCCGGCAGCATGAAACAAAACGATCCGGATAATCTGCGGATCGAAGCCGGCCGCTTGCTGGTCGAATTGTTGCCGGAGGGTAGCCGCACCGGTTTGTGGTTGTTTGCCGAAAAGACGGTGCCGCTGATCGCCAGCGATAAAGTCGATGCGGCCTGGAAACAACAAGCCGGTAAAGCGTTGGCCAACATACATTCCCGCGGGCTCTACACCCACATCGAAGATGCGATCCGCACCGCGCTCAGCCAAGGCTTCAAAGGCTCCGGCCGCAAACACCTGATCCTATTGACCGACGGCTTCGTCGACATTTCCAAGGACATCATGCAAAGCGCCGATTCGCGCGAGCGCATTCTCAGCGAGTGGATTCCTAAGCTGCAACAGCAAGACATCCAGGTGCAGACCGTTGCCCTGTCCGACCAGGCCGACAAGGAACTGCTGGAAAAGCTGGCATTCGAGACCGGCGGGTGGGCCGAAGTGGCGCAGTCGGCCGACAGCTTGCAGCGCTCGTTTTTGAAAATGGCGCAGAAAGCGGCGCCGAAAACCACGCTACCGTTACGCAACAACAAATTCGACGTCGATGCCGGCGTCCGGGAGTTTTCGATCCTGGTCTTCAAAACCGCGCATGCGGCGCCGACCCAACTGGTCATGCCGGACGGCAATAAACTGGCCAAGCAGACCATGGCGGCCAACGTGTCGTGGCTGGAAAGCCGGAATTACGATCTGATTACCGTCAGGCAACCGGCGGTGGGCGAGTGGGGTTTGTTGGCCGAGGTGGATCCGGACAACCAAGTCATGATAGTCACCGACTTGAAACTGCAACTCAGCGAAATTCCGAATTTCGTCGGCGAACAAGAGGCGGTGGCGATCGAGGCGCACTTTACCGACCGCGACCGGTTGATCACCCGTGCCGATTTCCTCGGCATGTTGAGCTTGGAAGTCGGTTTGGACCAACAGGCGCCGCTGAAAATGGCGCCAGCCGGGAAACCCGGTTTTTTTCAACAAAGCCTGAACGGGTTGGCACTCGGCAAGCACAGCCTGAAAATACTCGCCGACGGCAAAACCTTCAAACGCGAAATCATCAGCGAGATTCAGGTGGTGGCCGCGCCGATTAGCGTGGCGCGCGAGATCGATGCCGCGCAGCGCCGGGTGCGGCTGCTGTTGAAGCCGGATCTGGCGGTGGTGGATCCGGCCGGAATGGTGGTCAATGCTCAGGTCAGCCGCGACGGCAAGCCGCCGGAAACGCATGTGGCTACTGAAAAAGACGGAATTTGGCAATTGGAGTTGGCCGAATTGCCGCCAGCGGCGATCACCAAGGTGGGCTTTAACGTGATGGCCAAGGACCGTAATGGCAAACCGTTGGCACCGGCCGTCAAACCGCTAACCATAGACGATAGCTGGTTCCAACCCGCCGAGCCGCCGGCCGGCGCCGCTGTGCATGCCGCCGAGCATGGGGAGCATGTGCAGCATGATGCGGTCGCGGCGGCTGCAGCCGAGAGCGGCCATGAGCCGGCGGCGGAACACCCATCTGCGGAATCTCCGCCGGCAGCGCATGCGCCGCCGGAGCAACCGCATACGCCGGCTGAACCGACCAATTGGTGGCTGGTCGGCGGAATTTTGTTGGCAATTAACCTGTTATTTGGGGTGGGCGGCTTTTTTATCCACCGTTATCTGAAAAAATCCGAGGCGGAACAGCATCAACGCTTGTTGGAGAGATTGTCATGAATTCGTTCGATTCGGTAATGGTGATATTGGCGGCGGAAGCCTTGGCGGTTTTGACGTTGCTGGCAATTGCGCTGTTTTGTTTTTCCCGCAACCGAAAAGGCAAGGAAATAGCCGAAATCGACCGCTTTATCAACGATCTGGAGGACCACTCCTTCGAAAAGGGCGAACGCCTGCAGCAATTCATCGGCGAAAATTGCAGTTTGAGCGAAGCGGAAATCGAAAGCGTGTTGCAGCAAGTCAGCGCCTCGGAGCGGGCTTTGCTGCAGGATATCATCCGGCTGTTTCTGAAGCGGGAAATGGCTTTGTTGCAAGGGATAGAACAGCGCATCGAGCAATTGGCCGAACCTTACCAAAATCTGGTCACCAATGCCGGCCACGGCCAGCAACCGCCCGTCAGCCATGAAAACGAAGACCTGGCGCAAAAGCAGGCCGGCCTGGAACGGGTCAACCAGCAACTGGTGCGCCAACTCGATACCGCGATGAAAACCATAGACGAAATGTCGGCCGAATATACCCGCGTGTTCAGCGGCAACCAAACCGCGTTGGAACTGGAAAACAGCAGTAAAAAGATGATGCAGATATTTGTCGACGCCGAACGGGCGCTACGCGCCGACCTGACGGAAATGGAGCGGCGATGAATTCAACCTGGATCATCCTGATTTTGGCCAATACGCTGGCTGTCAGCTTGATCGCGTTGGCCGTGCTGCTATTGGCCCGCGGCCGGGAAAAGAAACGGCGGCAGGCCGAAATCGAGGAATTGCTGGCCGAAATCAAGGATAGGCAGGAGCGGCGCGGCGATAGGCTGCAGTTGGCCCTGATCGAAAAATACCGTTTCGGCGAGGAAGCAGCACATAGCGTCGCCGACGTGTTGATGCTGGCCGAAAAGCAGTTCCTGTACCAGTTCGTCGAACAATTGCTCGGCCGGCAGCCGCTGGCCGGCTGTTACCGGAATCTGTGCGATTTGTTGGACAGCTATCTGAACGGTGCGTTGGCTGCTGCCCATTCGTCGGCAAACGCGGCCGCACCATCGGCCGCCGAGCCGGCGGCCGGCAACGCCGCAGCGGCTGCGGGCGCCGAAACCGAGCTGCCGCCGCCTCCGGACTGGGGCGACGTGTTCGACTGAACCTCAGACCGCGCTGTCGGCGAGTTTGAGGCCGGTGAATTTGCTGAAAAAATGCGCGGAAAGTTTGGACAGGCTATCGCCGCCGGCCAGTTCCTGTTTCGCGTTCTCGAATACCACCACCGAATGCGGTTCGACCGCGTAACGGTTTTCCGCCACCGGTTTCTGCTCGGCCGGATCGATAATGTCCTGCCCCGGTTTCTGCGCGGTATCGACCGCCAAGCGCCAGACCCGTTCCGGGATTGGCGGCAATGCCATCGCGTGGCGTTGGTCCGACATGTTCAGAATCACGTGCAGATCGGCCTCTTCCTTGGCCAGCGCAGTCAACGTGAAAGCCAGTATCCGCGTCTCCGGATCGTCCCAGCGCGGCGGCTGCTCGACTTGCAAGCCATGCCAGACGATATCCGGCATGTTGCGTTCCTCCAAGATTTCTCCGGTCAAAAATCGCCGCCGCATCAACGACGTGTGGCGTTTGCGCAAACGGATCATCTGCTGCACGAAGTGCAGCACGTCGGCGTTTTCCTTGGCTTTTTCCCAATTCAACCAGCTTAGCTCGTTGTCCTGGCAATAACAGTTGTTGTTGCCTTGTTGGGTGTGCAGGATTTCGTCGCCGGCCAGTAACATCGGCACGCCGTGGCTCAGCAGCAGTATGGCAAAGGCGTTTTTGACGCGTTTGCGGCGCAAGGCCTGGATGGCCGGGTCCCGGGTTGGGCCTTCCATTCCGCAGTTGCTGCTGAGATTGTTGTTACAGCCGTCGCGATTGTTTTCGCCGTTGGCGGCATTATGCTTTTCGTTGTAGCTGAACAGGTCGTTCAGCGTAAAGCCGTCGTGGCAGGTGACGAAGTTAATACCGCTGATCGGCAACCGGTGCTGGTGTTGGTACAAGTCGCTACTGCCGCAGATGCGGGTGGCGACCTCGCTGATGATGCCGGAGTCGCCGCGCACGAAGCGGCGGATCACGTCGCGGTAGCGGCCGTTCCATTCGCCCCAGCGGTAGCCGGGGAAATTGCCGACCTGGTACAGGCCGGAGGCGTCCCAGGCTTCGGCGATCAATTTGGTTCTGGCCAATTGCTCCGATAACTCGATACCCCAGACCAGCGGCGGGTCCTGCAACACGCTGCCGTCTTCGCCGCGGGCCAGCGCGCTGGCCAGATCGAAACGAAACCCGTCGACGTGCATTTCCCTGACCCAATATTCCAGGCAACTGATAATGAAGTTGCTGACCAGCGGATGGTTGGCGTTGACGGTGTTGCCGCAGCCAGTGTAGTCGTGAAAGATGCGCTTGTCGTGTTTGTCGGTCAGGTAGAAGCTGTTGCCGGTAATGCCCTTGAAATTGATGACCGGGCCGTCGGCGCCGGCTTCGGAGGTGTGGTTGAACACGACGTCCATGATCACGCCGATGCCGGCCTTATGCAGCGCTTTGACCAGGTCGCGGAATTCGCGGAGATGGGTACCTTGTTCCGGCGTCACGCAATAACCCGGATGCGGGCTGAAAAAACTGTGGGTGCTGTAACCCCAGTAGTTTTTCAGGCCCAGATCGGAGGTGTGCGGCGGTACGTCCTGTTCGTCGAACGCCATGACCGGCAGTAACTCGACGTGGGTGATGCCCAGCTTGGACAAGTAAGGGACTTTTTCGATCAGGCCGGCAAAGGTGCCGGGATGTTTGACCTTGGCCGACGGATGGCGGGTAAAGCCGCCGACGTGCAATTCGTAAATGATGGCTTTTTCGCTGCGGATCGCCAGCGGCGTATCGCCTTCCCAGTCGTAGCGGTCGTCGACTACCACCGCACGCATCGCATGGGTGCTGTTGTCGCCGGGCAGGCAGGCGGCGGCGCGTTGCCAGAGCTTGTCGCTGACCGCCCGCGCCCACGGGTCCAGCAGCAGTTTGTCCTTGTCGAAGCGCAAACCGGTTTCGCGGGTATTGCTCGGGCCGTCGATGCGCCAGGCGTACCAAGTGCCGGTCGGCAAGCCCTCGACGAATACGTGCCAGGAAAAAAAAGTGTGGTGCTTGTCTTTGCGCAGGGCAATGACTTGAAACGGTTCCGGACTCTCGTTGCTGGAGAACAACAGTAATTCGACGTGAGTGGCATGCCGGCTAGAGATGGAAAAATTCACGCCGTTTTCGCTGGCTTTGGCGCCATGCGGATAGGGACTCCCTGACTTTAAACTGTATGGTTTGCGCATGCCCTTTGCCGAAAAACTTGGATGCCTTGATTTTACTGCAAATCGTAGGTGCAGGCCTACGCCTTGCGTAAATATTCGACAACGGTTAGAGTCTTATTAGGGCGGCTTTGCGAAGGGCCGCACCAGCGCGCGCCCGCGGTCCGCGCCCAAATTTCCGCTAAACGTATCTTTAACATCGCCAATGGCTTCTTCCCGGTCAACTTCTGAGTCTCGCCTGCAGCTTTCTGCCGAGGAGATGCGGGATATCAGCCTGGAGATCAGCCGCGGTTTCGCCCCGCGCCGGTTCAGGGCCGGCGGCAGAGCGGCCACCTCCGGATTTTCGCCGCAGGAGTTGTTCAACATCAGCCAGCAAATCAGCCGAGAATTCGCGCCGCGGGCCGATGCGCGGGCGCCGGGTGCACCCAGTCTGGTGCTGTTGCCGGTCGACCCGCGCCGCTTGCACGCCTATTGGCAATTGCCCGAACCGCCGCGGTTGGTGCCGGCCGATGAGCCCACCGAATCGCCCGCGGCGGCCGAGCCGGGCTTGACCCTGCGGATTTACCGGCAAGCGGAAGCCGCCGACAGCGGAAAGGATCAGGCCGAAACCCGGCCGGCGTGGTTCGACCTGCCGGTCAGCGGCCAGAGCAGCCAGCAGCGAATCGCGTTACCCGAGCAACTGGCGACTGCCGCCGGTTATTACCAGGCGGCCATCGGCCATCTGGACCAGTATAAGGAGTTTACCGCTTTGGCTTATTCCAATCCGGCCGCCGTGGCCGAAGTTGCTGACGCGGCCGGCGAGTGGCTACCGCCTGCCATCGCCCAATTTGTGATGCCGGCCGGGGCCGGTTCCTTGCCTTCCCTGGCCGGTTCGTCCGCCGGTTCGGCTGTTTTGGCCTGCTCCGAGCATGAATAACGGCTATCTTGCCATCGTTTTGCACGCGCACCTGCCGTACGTGCACCATCCCGAGCACGACAGTTTTTTCGAAGAAAACTGGCTGTTCGAGGCGATCAGCGAATGTTATCTGCCGCTATTGGCCATGTTGGAGCGTCTGCGCTACGACCGGGTGGCGTACCGGCTAACCTTGTCGCTATCGCCGACGTTGATGGCGATGTTGCGCAATCCGTTGCTGCAAAACCGGTTTTTGCGCTATATGCGCGGCCGGGTGGAACTGGCCGAGCGCGAGGTCGAACGGACCCGGCGCTTGCCGCAGTTCCACGCCCTGGCGCAGCATTATCTGCAATTGTTTCAAGACAACTTGCACGACTACCAGCAACGCTACCAGTGCGATCTGCTCGCGGCGTTTCAGCGCCACCATAGCGGCGGCCGGCTGGAATTGATCACCACGGCGGCGACCCACGGTTACTTGCCGCTGCTGAACGTCAACCCCGCCTCCGTGCGCAATCAGATCGGCGTCGGCGTCGACAGCTTTCGGGCCCAATTCGGTTTTGCGCCGCACGGTTTCTGGCTGCCGGAATGCGGCTACTATCCGGGGCTGGAGCAGACGTTGAAGGCGGAGGGGATCGATTATTTCTTTCTGGAAAGCCACGCGCTGCTCAACGCCGACCGTCGGCCGCAATTCGGCGTATACGCGCCGGTCGATTGCGGCGGAATTGCCGCCTTCGGCCGCGATCCGGCCGCGTCGCATCAAGTTTGGAGTGCCGAATCCGGCTACCCCGGCGACGGCGATTACCGCGAATATTACCGGGATATCGGTTTCGATTTGCCGCTGGAATACATCGCGCCCTACATCCTCGACGGCGAGACCCGGATCAACACCGGCATCAAATATTACCGGATTACCGGCGGCAAGCAGCCCAAACAGGTGTATCAGCCGGAATTGGCCAAGTTGAAATTGCGCCAGCACGCCGCGGATTTCATCGCCAGCCGCCAACGGCAGATCGACGCCTTGGCCGCGGAAATGCGGCAGCCGCCTATCGTGGTGGCGCCTTACGATGCCGAGCTGTTCGGCCATTGGTGGTTCGAAGGGCCGTTGTGGCTGGAGCAAGTGCTGCGTTTGGCGGCCGGCGCCGACAACGGCGTGCAAACCGTCAGTTGCGGCGATTACCTGCAATTGCCGTTGCCGCGCCAGCCTGCGCTGCCGGCTGCATCCAGTTGGGGCGAGCACGGCTATTCCGAATTTTGGTTGAACGAAAGCAACGACTGGATTTATCCGCTGTTGCATAAGGCCGCCGCCGAAATGGAAAAACTGGCGAGCGATTTGCGCGGCTTCCAGGTCAGCGACTTGCAGCGGCGGGCGCTGAACCAAGCGGCGCGTTCGTTGCTGCTGGCCCAGGCTTCGGATTGGCCGTTTATCATGAAGGCCGGCACCACGATCGATTATGCGCGCAAACGCATCACCGACCATTTGGCGCGCTTCAATTATTTGCACGATGCGATCCGTAAGAACCGGATCGACGAGCGCTATTTGACAGCGCTGGAAATCATGGACGATATTTTTCCGGACATCGATTTTCGCGCCTATGCCGCCTAGGCGGCCGGCCGCAAGGCCAAACCGGCGCCGGCTATCGCCGCGCCGGCCAACTCTCGGGAGGGACCATGGATAACATCCAGTTACTGTATGTCGCCAATACCGTTAGCGGTAAGGCTGCTGCCAGCACGCAGACTTTGCAGTTCTTGATCCGGGTGGCCAATCTCGGTTACGGCAAGACCGTAGAGGTGCATTGGGCCGGCGAAGACGGCGTCTGGCGCCGGGTGTTGGCCGATTATTGCGCCAGCGCCGGCGACGGCAGCGAGTATTGGCGGGCCGAGGTGGCGTTTCCGCGCCAGGCCAGGGCCGAATTGCCCGGCGACATCCATTTCGTTGCTCGGCTGGAACATGAAGGCTGCGAGTATTGGGATAACAACGACGGTTGCCTAGACTACTTCTGCGCGGCCGGCAGCGGCGGCCGGATGACCGGAGTCATGCCGGTAGTGCCATTGAATCCGATGCAAGGCTTGGGTCCGGCGCAGCGTAACGTTCCGCTCAAATTCGCGGTCAATGCCGCACTGGCGGCGGAGAAAGTGACTGTGCATTGGACGCTGGACGATTGGCGCCACGTGCACAAGACCAGCTGCCGGCTGCAATCCGGGAAGCGCTCCGCGACCCATGGCGGTTACGCCGGGCTGCATCCGGTGCAGCTTTGGAGCGCCAATCTGAAAGTCGAAGGTGCGTTCCGCCTGCAATACAGCATCTGCTGCGAGAGCGGGGAGCAAACCCTCTGGGATAACAATGCCGGCCGCAACTATCGGCTGAGCCGGGCGCCGCTGAAAGTGCTGATCCTGAATCTGCATTGCTACCAGGAAGACGACCAAGACCGCAAATTCTGGCAAATCGCCAAAGCCGTCGACGAACTCCAAGCCGATGTGGTCTGTTTGCAGGAAGTGGCGGAACATTGGAACGACGGCCGCGGCGATTGGGCCTCCAATTCCGCCAATATCATCAACCGTCGCCTGAAAAAGCCGTTCCACCTGTACAGCGATTGGTCCCACCTGGGCTTCGATAAGTACCGGGAAGGGGTGGCGATTTTGAGCCGTTATCCGATCGAACGCCAGGAAGCCCGCTACGTCTCCGACAGCAGCGATGCCTACAGTATCCATTCCCGCAAAGTGGTCGCCGCCTGCATCGATGTCCCTTGCATCGGCCCGATCGACGTATTTTCGGCGCATTTGAGCTGGTGGGACGACGGTTTCCCCGAACAATTCCAACGTTTGTCGGATTGGGCCGACAGCCGGCGCGGCGGCGAGGTTGCGGCGACTTTATTGTGCGGGGATTTCAATATCGCCGCCGGTTCGCTAGGCTATCGCCTGGTCGTCGATGGTCACCGCTACGAAGACCAGTATCTGGCGGCCAATGCCCCGGCCTTGTTTCAACAGATTTTCCGGGTCGACGATGCCCATTGGCGCGATCAGTTGGCGGACGACTACCGGATCGATTACGTGTTTATGAACAAAGACAGCGGATTGCGGGCGACCTCGGCGCGGGTATTATTCACCGAGCAGGATTACGGCCGGGTGTCCGACCATTGCGGCTATCTGCTGGAGTTCGAGCCGCTGTGACCGGCTCGAAGGTTAACCATGGATTTCAACGTGTGCGATTAGGCGAGCGAACATGCAAGTAGCAGAACATTACGCCAGGCCGGTATTCGGCAAATTGGGCGGCTGTTTCCAACGCAGCAACGATTTCAGGGAGAGTTTCGACATCCGCTGGGGCAAGATCGATTTCGAATTGCACCACGGCGTCGCGGCCAATTTGAAGGTGGTACTAAAGGTATTCCGCGATTCGATCTGCGAAACCTACATCGTCGATACCGACGCCTACGATGTCGAATGGGATCGGCACAAACGTTCGACCCGGGATTTCTACGTTCTGCCGTATTCGGCCCAGTTCGGCCGTATCCATTGCATCAAGTTCGGGTTTATCGTCCATATCGGCGAGCATTCGATTGCCTCGCGCCACGAATACATTTTCATGGATGCGCCGCAATTGCAGGATAACCAGCCGACGCAACGCCAAATTAGCGAGCAATGGGCCACGCCCAACCATTACCGTACCCACGAGATCGATGCCGGCAAATTGCAGGCCGACGTGGATTGGTATAACCGCCATTTCGAGTCGCTGCATCTGACGCCGAAATTCACCAAGGGCCAGCAGCACCATCCTTACCACCCGAAGCGCTTCATCCACGACCATATCGACAAAACTATCGCCGCCAAGCGGACGCAACCCGACCGGCTGTGTACGATCAAGGTCAGCGTCGATTGCATCGACGACAACGACTTTATCAACCATTTGATCCATGCCAGCCACCAGGGCGTGCTGGTGCAATGCATCGTCGATTGGCGCAAGATGACGCTGACCAACAGCCAGAACTACGCCCGGCTGAAACGCTCCGGCATCGAGTTGGTCGGCGTGTTTTGCACGCCGAAGCACCATTTGATCGAAGTCGAGCCGGATATGCACACCAAATTCGTCATCTTCAACGACGAGGACGCTATCATCGGTTCGTTCAACATTACTTTCGACCGCTGGTGGGCCAACTGGGAGTCGGGCATGAGCTTTCATTCCCAGGGCGTGTGCCGGCTGCTGGACAACATCTTCCAAAGCCAGCGCGGCGGCGTGATCCAGAAATACGGCATCGACCCGCTCAGCCCGTTCAATTTGCTGTACACCTTCGGTCGCCAGACCATGGCCAACGGCAAGCTGTACCGGCCGCACCATGCAATTTTGGCCGAGATCCACCGCGCCCGCCGTTCGTTGAAGCTTTGCCTGTTTTTGATCGGCGATCTGCTCGGCGACCATAACGACAGCGTCGTTACCGCCTTGATCCAGGCCCGCGACCGCGGCGTGGACGTACAGTTGTTGTTCAACGGCCATTTGGCGCGGCAGGGCAAGATCGGCGTCGAACGGCCGATGTCCGAAGAACTGGCGCGGCCGTTGCTGCCTGCCATTCAACGCTTGAAAGACGCCGGCATTCGCGTCGGCCTGGTCTACGGCCAGGACGACTTGCCGGTGCCGTATTCGCCGATCCATTGCAAATATTGCGTGATCGACGAATACATCGTCATCGAAGGCAGTTTCAACTGGTACAACACCTCGGTGTTTTCCCACGACTTGGTCGTCGTCGCCGCCAACCGCGACGTGGCCCGGCCGTATCTGTACGAATTCGAGCAGATACAGCGTTTGTTCAGAGTGTTTTATTAACCGTATCGGTTACAGGATATTTTTATTTTGGAGTATCGAGCATGAATTTGCGCCAGGGCTGGTTGCTGCTTTTTTCTGTGCTGTTTATCAATTCCGGACATAGCGAAACGTTGCCCGGCAAAACGGGGCAGGCGGCTTCGTCGAAATCGAAACCCGCGCCGGTGCGAAAGGCGCGAAACCGGGCGGCAAAGCATTTTCGCGATTGTGCCGATTGTCCGGAAATGGTGGCAATTCCCGGCGGCGTGTATCTGATGGGTTCGCCGGTGACCGATCAGGAAGGGCAGGATTATGAAAAGCCGCGCCACGAGGTCAAAGTTAGCGGTTTTGCCATCGGTAAATACGAAATCAGCAAATCGCAGTTTGCCGCGTTTGTCGAGGCGGCCAACTACAATCCGGGTAACGAATGTTGGACGATGGAAGCCGGCAAGGGCGAAATGCGCAGCAACCGGAATTGGTCGGCCCCTGGCTACCCGCAAGATAGCGATCATCCGGCCACTTGCGTCAGCGTCGACGACGCCGAGGCTTATATCAAATGGCTGAATCAAAAAACCGGCAAACACTATCGCCTGCCTACCGAGGCGGAGTGGGAATACGCCGCTCGGGGCGGTAGTGCTGCTGCCCGGTTTTGGGGCGATAACCCGGATGGCGCCTGCAAATATGCCAACGTTGCGGATCTAAGCCTGCAAAAAGCGGATTCGAAAGTCATCCCGCACAACTGCGAGGACGGGTACGTGTTTACCGCGCCGGTCGGCAGTTACTCGCCTAACGCGTTTGGGCTTTACGACATGTTGGGAAATGTCTGGGAATGGACCTGCAGTGCGGATAGCGGATACGGTTCCAGCGAAGAGGAAAAATGTACCGGCCTGTTATCGCGGCGCATCTACCGCGGCGGTTCGTGGATCAATACCGCGGACTATGTCCGTTCCGCCTCTCGCTACGGCTATATTCCGTCATTTCGGTTCAATAACGTGGGATTTCGCTTGGCGCGCGATAATTGAGTTATATCCGGGGTGGCCCGGCATATAGCATCGCCTGGAACGCGCCCGCATTCGTTAGTTGCTGCCGGATCAAGTTGAACGCGGTTTGGCCGATTTGGCGGCCGGCCGGAATCGCGGCGCCGGCGAGACCTTGAATGCGCTGCGGCGCAATAGAACCTAGCGTAACGTCCCGAACAAAACGTTAGTTTTGGAAACGCCCGGAAATATCGCACTACCCAGGCTTTACCCCGATTGACGCCCCCTACCTTTAACGTTACGACCGGCAATTGCAATGGCTAAAAAAACCAAATCCGCTTTCGTCTGCACCGAGTGCGGCGCCGATTTTGCCGGCTGGGCCGGCCAGTGCAACCAGTGCGGAGCCTGGAATACGATCAAGGAAGTCAAACTCGGCGGCGGCAAATCGGAGCGCGAGCGTTCGGGTTATGCCGGCAGCCGCAGTGCGGTGCAATTGTTGTCCGAAGTCAATCTGGCTCAGGCCGAACGGATTTCCACCGGTCTGGCCGAGTTCGACCGGGTGTTGGGCGGCGGCATCGTCAAGGGCAGCGTGGTGTTGATCGGCGGCGCGCCCGGCGCCGGCAAGAGTACGATTTTGTTGCAAGCCGTCGCCCATATCGCCCGGCAACTGCCGGTGCTGTACGTGTCGGGCGAGGAGTCGTTGCAACAGATCGCCGAACGCGCCCATCGGTTGCAGCTCAATAGCGCCGGCATCAAGATGTTGGCCGAAACCTCGGTGCAGCAGATTTGCCAGGTGTTGGACGAAGAGCAGCCGCAGGTTGTCATCATCGATTCGATTCAGGTCATGTACACGGCGGACTCCGACTCGGCGCCGGGCTCGGTGTCGCAGGTGCGGGAGTCGGCCAGTTATTTGACCCAATACGCCAAGCGCACTGGCGTATCGTTCTTTATGGTCGGCCACGTCACCAAGGACCAGTCGTTGGCCGGGCCGATGACCTTGAGCCATATCGTCGACGCCCAGGTGGTGCTGTCTTCGACCGACGATGCGCGGTTTCGGGTGCTGCGGGCCGACAAGAACCGTTTCGGCAGCGTCGGCGAGCTGGGTTTTTTTGCGATGGAAAGCAGCGGCTTGAAGGAAGTGAAAAACCCGTCGGCAATGTTTTTGTCGCGGGCGGAAAAACCGGCGCCGGGCAGCGTGGTGACGGTGTTATGGGAAGGCACCCGACCGCTATTGGTGGAAATCCAGGCGTTGGTCACGGAAAGCCAGTACGGCAATCCGCGCCGGCTGGCGGTGGGTCTGGACCAAAACCGTTTGGCGATGTTGCTGGCGGTGTTGTCGCGCCACGGCGGCATTTTCACCGGCAACGACGAGATTTACGCCAATGTGGTCGGCGGCATCAAGGTCAGCGAGACCAGCACCGATTTGGCGATCTTGGTTGGCGTGGTGTCCAGTTTGCGCGACCGCATCGTGCCTTACGATGCGGTGTTTTTCGGCGAAGTGGGTTTGAACGGCGAAATCCGCCCGGTCGCCAATGGCCATGCCCGCCTCAACGAAGCCGCCAAACACGGCTTTAAAAAAGCCATCATTCCGAAAAGCAACAAACCCAAGGACGGCGTCAAAAATCTGGAAATTCACGCGGTGGGTAATATTCAGGAAGCGTTGGCGGTGGTCAACGAACTGTAGGCGGGGCGGCCATCGGCCTTGGCAAAACTGTCGCCGGTTCGGGCTCGGCCGGAGGCCGGCGTTGAAGCGTCAACGCACCATCAGTTCCGGGCCGAATGCATCGATCACGACCCGGCGGTAATTCTCGGCTTTGGCAATTTGCAGATGTTCCAGCGGATTATAGTTGTCGGTAATGATCGTGCCGCCCGCGTTGTCCAGGGGCAGTCTGCGTTGCGCCAACCAAGTTTGTTGCGCTTCCGGCAAGCCCTGGGCAGCGATATCGATAGGGTGGTTAGTCGCCAGAAAAATAAAATCGTTGAAGTTTTCGCCCGGTTCGGACACGAAAAACAACTGGTGCGGAAAGACTTGTTCAAGCGTACGCGAAACGCTGGCTAGAGAAGGATTACGGCCGCCGTCGTAGAACGCGACGAAATTGAGCGCCATGATGCCGTGGTCCGACAACAAGCCGCGCAGTTGGGTCAGCGTTTCGACGGTCAACAGGTGCGAGGGCTCGGAGCCCCCGGTAAAACAATCGTGAATGATCAGATCGTAGGGCCCGGTCAAGTGGCGAATTTCGTAACGGGCGTCGCCGATGATGTTTTTGCCTCGCGGTTTAAAACCGAAATAATCGGCGGCCGCGTCGGCCACCGCCGGGTCGATTTCGAGAGTATCGGTGGCAATGCCGTAGCGCTCGTGCAGCGTGTTCGCCATCTTGCCGGCACCGAGGCCGACCACCAGGGCGCGGCGGATGCCCGGCGCCAGCGAGGGTAGGGCGTCGACGATGTTTTGGTAGGTCAAACGGTTCTCGCCGTTGGAAATGGTTTCCGCGCCTATCGCCGAGGCATCCGAGGTCATGACGCGCAGGTCGTTGGCCGGATGGTCGATCACTCTGACCCAGCCATACAGGCTTTCGCGTTCGGATTGAATGTGAAATTGGTCGTTGCCGCTGCTACGGCCGACAACGATGGCCGGCAATAAACCGGCGGCCAGCGCCGCCAAAAATAGGCAGGGCAGCAAGCGGCTGTTGCCGAGATACTTTTTTTCGACAACCGCGATCGCCAGACCCAGCATCAGCAGTAATACGCCCAGTCCGACCAGAATTTCCCGCGAGCCGACAAATGGAAATAAGAAGAAGCCCAAGACCAAAGTACCGACAACGCTGCCTACCGTGCTGACGGCATAGATCGAACCGGCGCTGGAACCGACGCCGTCGATACGCGCGGTATAAAGTTTGATGGCAAATGGGCTCACCATGCCCAGCATGGTCAGGCTGGGCAGGAACAAGGCGAGTGCGCTGGCAAAAGCCCCGGCGCGTAACCCTAGCGGATCGGTCGCCAACAATACCGGGCGCGTCAGCCAGGGGATGGTCAAGGTTAACAGCCCGGCCAGCGCAATGACCAACGACAAGCCGGTCCGCTCGGCCCGGTCCGCCCAGCGGCCGCCGACGAAATAACCCAGTGCCAGCGCAATCATGGTGATCGAAATCAACGACGACCAGACATAAAGGCTGGCGCCGTAAAACGGCGCGATCATGCGCGTGCCGAGCAATTCGATGACCATGACGGCTGCGCCCGTGACGAAAACGGTTAGGAACAGTCCGGCGCGGCCGCCGCCGGCAAGTGGTGGGTGGTTCATGTTATTGGTTCCGCAAGGTAGTAAAAATTCTTTGTGGCCGAGGGTTGCAGGATAAGACCGTTCGCAGCGAATTCGCCGATACACGAGCATTAGAGCTGCGTTTAAGCGCATTTCGCTGTTTGCCGGAGCAGGGCCTTCGCGACACCTTCCAAAAAGCCGGCAGTGGCGGCATTGCTCAGCCGATCCCACCGCTTAGGCCATCTATGCGTTTTTCAGTAGGCGGCGCCCCGGCATATCCGCGGGGCAGCGGATGATTGCCGGGGCCCTGAAGCCATTTATGGCGAGGGTTTCTTAGGTCCTTGCGGCTTGGTTCCCGGCTTAGACGTGGTTTCAACTACTAATACGAACAACGTCATTTCTGGAAGGGAAACGCAACGCTATCGGTTACACCGCAGCCGAACCCTACTAAAACGCGTAAGTCCAGGTCGCCGCCAAAGCCGCGTCCCGCTCTAATTGGTAGCCGTTTTGCTTGGTCGCCACCGGTTCCAGCCATTCGAAACTCAGGCTATTTCCGGCCAAATCGCCGCTCAGTACGCGGGCGTTGACGCCAAAGCCGACATCCCAATATTGGCCGCCGTAGTTTTTCGGAAAATCGGACGGTGCCATGGTTTGGATCAAGCCATTGAATTGGCCTCTGACTGCACCCTGAGCGGTATAGACGCCGCGCACCGAGGTAGACAGCCAGTCCAGCCACTGGTAACTGCCCCAGGCGGTGGATTGGATGATATCGCCCAGTGCGTAACCGGACGCGTTTTTGTTGTCCAGACGCTTGGTACCGTTGACCTGTGCCCCCCAAGACCATTCGCCGTTTTGTCCGGTATAACTCAGCGCGGGTTTGAAATCCCAGGTGCCGCTGCCCAATTGCATGCCGTAGTCGTTAAAACCGCCGTCCACCTGGTGGTTGCGGCGCAGCCGGTTGGAAACGTCGCCGGTCGGCGCGGTGACACCCAAGGTCAGATTGACGTGGTGGTCGGGCGTGCCGAACAATTTGAACAAGGCGTACATGCCGGTATCGCCGACGCCGCCGGTGCTATGGCCGGCGCTGATGTGGTGGGTGATGTGGTCCAGTTTGTTAGGGGGCGGCGGTAATCCGGCATAAGCCGCGGGATCGGCTATTTGCCGCATATCCATGTCCATGTCGACGAATTGCGGCATCAACATCAAGTTCAACCAATCGGTCGGTGCGTACATCAGATCCAGCATGTGCATGTGCATGCTCATGCGCTCCGGCGCGATGAAGCATTTGTCGATATTGGCGCTGCCGCAGCCGAAATTGACGATGGCCGGGTCGTTGGCGACCGACGAGCCGCGTAACATGTCTCCGGCCTGGGCGCTGTACATGTACCGGTAACCGACCATCACGGCGTCGGCCTGATCCATCATGTGGGCGAACATGACGCCGGCCGGTATTTCGGCGCCATGGTGGTGGTGCGCGTGATGGTGGTGTTCGCCGCCGGCTTTACCGGCACCGACGGCCGAGAAATTGACTTTCAAGCCGGCATTGGCTACGAAATAGTTAAAGTTGGAATAGTTGCCTTCGCCGTTGCCGCCGATCTTGAGCGAGCCGGAATGGGTGTAGTATTCGAACCCGGTTTCCAGGGTAATGCCTTTGGCGAATTGTTTGCTGACCGAGATGCCGCCGCTCAGCGTGCCGTAGCCGGATAAGCGCTGGTCGCTGGAGTAATAGTCGGGCAGTTTTCGGTAGTCGTTGCTAGTCGTAAAATTTGAAGAAACTGCCTGGTTGACTAGCAGGTAGGGTTTATAGAAATCGGCCGCGTCCTGCGAGTAATAACGGACTCGGGGAGTTACGGTCCAGCCCGAACCCAACGGTTGCACCCAATCGGCTTCGAAGGTGTGGGAGTTGATGCCCCAGTCGTCGTGCGAGAAGCGGTAATCGAAATGCAGGGCGGCATCGAAGGTATGGAAGTATTGGACGTAACGGCCACCCAGGTTCCATTGGTTGCGCAGGGTGGGCCGCTTTTCCAGAAATGCCCTTAGATCGCCTTTCAGAACATCGGCTGGTCGGCCGTCGCTAAAATAATCCTTGCCGTCGCCGAATGGGTCTATTAAGTCAGGAACCTGATTCGGATCGACGAACAATGCTTCCATCACCTTATACGGGTTGGCCATGTAGCCGCTGCTATGGGTAAAACTCAAGTCGGCCTGAATCAGTGAGTCTTTGCTCAAAATTTGAGTCAGGCCCAGGCTGGCGGCGATGTCTTCCTTGGTGCCGGTCAGGCGGGTTCCGGTGGTCGTGCTGCGAATTTGTCCTGATTCCCTGTAAGCTCGAACATTGATGTAAGGTGTTGCATCATGGTCGAGCAAGGCGTTGGTGTCGCTGTTGGTATAGCTCAAGCCCAGATTCAGGCTGGTCAGTTTTTGGTTGAAATCGATACGCCCGCCCAGATTGACGAAGCGCGATTCGTAATCCCGCTCGGACGATACGCCGCCGCCCAGATTGGCTTCGGCTTCGTCCCATTCGTAGCCCAATCTGAAATCGCCTTGTCTGCGGGTTTCCGGCGAGGCCGTCGACAGGGTATGGACTAACTGCCGGTTTTGGCTAAACAAACCTATCCCTGTGTTCGGGTCGTCCCCGTGATATTGCATCGGGTTGAAATTCCGGTCGACATACATCGTGTTTGGCGGGGATATAAACGGCGAGGCACCGGTCGCCGTGCCGCTGGTATAACGGTTATTGCCGCCGAAAACCAACGGGGCAGTGGCAATGGGCGTGGCGCCGGACCAGGTGTCCTGAATATAGTTGAAGCCGAGTTTGATCCGGTCGGTCAGCATGGCGTTGGCGCGGCCGTGTATGCTGTCGACTTCGATCGGGTTACGGCTGTCGGGTCGGCTGCCGTACAAATTGCGCTTGCCTTCCTGATAATGGCTGTACTGAAAATCCGCGCTGTCGTCTTCGGCGGCAACCCCGGTATTCGGTACCTGCACGCCAAGCAGTATCTGCGCCGCTACCGTAAACGCCTGCAGGGTCGGTGTAGCGAACGCCGGCGATTTGGCCGGCGCATGGTTTGTTGGCTGATCGGTGTGCTCGTCAGTAACAGCCACAGCCGCCGCCTCCTTTCGCCGTGTTGCTGCCGGCGCCGGCTTCGCGGCTGCCGTAGATATGGCCGCGCATTTCATCGGACATCGGATTTGCCGAGATCGCCATTTGCGGTTTGGCGAGAATGCCGCGCTCCCAGGGTTGTATTGGCGCACAGCCGGACGCGCCGCTGCAAACTGCCAGGCCTATCAAGGCGATAAACCCGGCCCGATTCAATGCCGTTATACCTTTAGGACGGAGCCCTTCGACGGGGGCAGGGCAAACGGCATTCGACGGCCGGGCTAATAATTCAAAAGACTTTCTATGCATCGGAGAGACTTGTCGCCGGTATTTTAACGTGCGGAGGTTTTTTCGCAGGCAAGGGTTGGCGCGAGATTTTAGTCGACTTTCACCGGCTCTCATCAGAACCCAATTTTTTTAATAGATGGAAAAACTCTGCCGCATTATCGCCGTGGCTTCGAAGATAGGGCGGATGCCTTGGCTTTCGGAAAAAGCGAGAATTCGGGAATATCTCATTTGCGAATCAGGGTACGGCCCAGCCGGGCGCGGGTTCGTTAAACCGGACATTGGCCACCTGCCGCGCGACCAATGTCCGGATGCAATTAAGTTTGCTTACTGGTTTTGTAATTGCAGCGAGTCGGTGCCGGTGTGGTTGTTGCCTGCATCCTCGCAGTGGGCGGTCAGCACATAATTGTCTGTCGCTGCGGCGGTATGGTGTACCACAACCGTAAAGGTCACGTCCTGGGCGGGCACCGGCGCTTTTAATGTCTTAACCGCACTAGCCGAGTTATCTCCACCCACCAAATCGGTCGCTGTCACGGCCGTGCGCAGATTGTTCGTGACTTGGTTGGCGATGATCGCGTTGTTTATTGCCGTCGCACTGATTTGCCCGCCGGCCGAGCTGGCGTCGCGAACTTGAAAATATAGATGGTCGGTCGGATTCGATGACAATGTCGGGTCGTTGTAACAGCTGACTGTGTAAACGTCGGTAGCGCCGGCACCGGTTTGGCTTAGAACACCGTTGCTCAACGAACCGATGATTTCGTGGGCGGAAGCGGTGGTTGCCAGTCCGGCAGACGCTAGCAGCAAACCGGCGATCGGAAGGTGTTTGGATGATGAATTTCGCATAGTGTTACTTGTGTAATTTTTGTTTAGTTAATTGGATTGGTTCAGTGCGGCCAATTTGGCGGCGGCATATTCGCGGATAGTACGGTCGCTGTCCGTGAGGGCCTGCTGTAATAGCAAGGCGTTGTCGCCTACGCTTTCCGTCGCCAATAGGCGGACATCGGCATTGCTGTCGTGCATGGCTTGGGCGATTTGGTTAACCGCGTCCCCGTCCTGGGTTTGGCGCAATGCCAACACCGCTTGCGCCCGCACTCCCGGATCTTTGTCTTTCAACGCGTCTTTGATTGCTGCCTTGACTTGCATATCGTCGAACCGCCCGGCCATGGCCAAATTGGCGATGGCCTGCATCCGTTGTTGCGGATCTTTGGCTTGCTCCAGAAAGGTTGGCGTATTGTCGGTTACGGTTGGTGCCGGCTCTGTGGCCAAGGCCCGGCCGGTTTCGCTGTCGCTTTCGGCAGGCTGCGGCAGTATCCAGGCTTCCGTTAGTTGCCTGTTCCCGCTCGGAGCCGACGAATAGCGAAATGCCAGGTTCGCTTGCGGGCCGAGCAGGCACGGCAACAAACTCTCCAGTTTGCCGGCACAATCCGCGCTGGCCGATTCCTTCGGTAACGCGGAATAGTGCAGCCTGATTGCCGATTTTTCGGCAATCTGCGCTAGCACTTGCTCCAGGCCGGCTTTGCCTGGAGCCACTCTAAATTCGCCCGGCCCGGTGCGCTCGAGCATTACCTGCCGTTCCGCTACGGCCGGCAAAGGCAGCAGCAGTAAGCTGTAGGCGAGCAGGCGAATCGAGCGCATCCGGCGGCTAAGGCGGCGACGGGTTCAGGCGACCTGGTTAAGCGGACTTTCTGCGGCCGAACAGGCCAAATCCACCCAGAACCGAGCCGAACAACCAGACGGCGGCTGGCACCGGCACTGCGGCTGGCGGTGCGGATACTTGGCTGACGTCGCCGGTAATGGTCAAAGTGTAGTTATTCAATTGCACGCCCTCAGTAGGTGCGCCCCAGGCATCGTAGGTTCCCCATAATGCGGCTTGAAATGGAGAACCCACGGCAATGGTTTGACCTAAGCTGCCGACCAAATTCTGTTCATTCGATAGAGACGTTGGGCCGTTGTTGGTGTCGGATTGCAAAATCAAATAGGTTGAGCCGGCGGTCAAGTTTAAGGTTAGACCCGGGTCGGAGATGCCTCCAAAAGGATCGGCTGCGGCCCACTGATGAACGTTAACGCCATAAATGTTCTTTGAGTTGGAAGCGTCTCTGGGGGCTTCATCGTTGGCGCCAACCAAAACCCAGTTGCTGCCCGACAGTTGCCAGACGCTGAGCAGGCCGTTCATTGCCAGCGAAAGCGGCTCGCCTCCGACGTCGACGTTCGTATCGATGGAGCTCAGAAAAATGTTGGAGCTGCCGGAAGTATTGGCTTGGATGTAATAAGCTTCGATCTTATTCGGGGTGGCGGTATCGTGTACGCTGTTAATGGTTAACGAAGCTTGCGCGGCACCGGTCGACAGTGCGAGGGCTAGGGATGAGGCCAGAATTGTCTTGTTCATCGGGTTACCTATTTCCATTTGGGATTAAAAAACTATTAATGCCAAACGAGGCGTTCACGAGTTTGGTGAATGCGCCGCTTGGCGTTAACGGGGCAAGCTGCTGATTATCGGCTTTTGCGCTTGGAGATACCCAATACGCCCATCAAACCGGACATCAGCATCCAGGCCGTTGCCGGTAGCGGAACTGCTGCGGGCGGATTGGCGCTTTCCAAGGCCGACACGACCGAGCTGTCGATGTTCAGCGAATAAAGGAACGTACTGGAAAAGCTGCCGCCGCCGGAGAACCCGCTAGACAAGGTGTTGCCCAGAGTATTGTTGCCGAATCCGGTGATGGTTGCCAAATAGTTTCCGATCCCCAGGTTCAGAACCAGTTGCGAGTCCTTGCTGTTGGTGGTCTCGAAGAAATTAGCGGTGGTGCGGTCGTCGTTGAAAGCCAGTTTGGTCCAGTCGGCGGCGGTCGGATTGGCCGCGGTTGTGGTCCACAGCGTCAACAATGGGTTGAACGGGGCATTGGAGGCGGTGTAAATATTGACTTCGCCGGCCGCATCGACCTGAAAGCTGAAATAGTCGACTTGGTTGGCGTCGTATTGGGTGGCGTCGACCCAGGCGAGGTCGGCTTGAGCGGTGGTCGAAAGTAAGGTTAATACAGCCAACAAGGCATGGATTTTTTTCATTTAGATTCTCCGAAAAAAGGGGCTGAGTGGAATCCGGAAAGGCGCAGCGCCGGATTGGCCGGGCAAATTCGACCGCGCTGCGCCTGGTATCGGCTTAACTAACCTTATTGGAAGGTGTTGCCGCTAGCCGGAGTACCCCAGCCTGGGAATGCCAGTTGGTCGATATCGTCCGCCGATGGTTTGACCGTGATTTCGATGGTCGGATCGCTACCGCCGGCCGCCGCGCAGTTGGCTGGGTAAGGGTTGATGGCGGTATCGCGGTTGATGGTCAAGTTGGTGGTGCCGGCACCGTTTTCAATCGCGCTGGCCGGGAATTGCGTGGTGTCCAGGTCTGCGATGGTCTTGTCGATCCACAGGTTGACGCCGTTATTGCCGCTACCGATCGCCGGCAAACTGCCCGGTTTTTGGTTGATGTTGCAAATGTCGGCCACGGCGAATTGCACGGTCAGTTTGCTGACGCAGGAATTGGCATTACCTGCGGCAAATCTGAAATGCGGCGCCGCAAAGCGGAATGGTACTTCGCCGTGCAGATTCACAGCCAAGCTGCCTTTGGTGGAAACCCAACCGATGACGCTGTTGCTCGCGTTGCGTTGTTCGATTTGATTGGAAAACACGTCTTTGCTTTGGATCAACTGCCCCAGGTTTTGCAGTGAGTTCAAAGGGGTGGTGCCGGCCAAGTTGGTTGAGAAGTAAGGACTTAAGCCGCCGCCGCTAACATCGGTCGTGGTGCCGGAAACGGTTTCTTTTTTCAGAATGGTCGGGTTAATGGTCGGGATGACTACGCTTTGGGCCACAATCGGAGTCGGCGGGGTGGTGCCGTTGCAAGCATGGTTCAAACCGACGCGAGGAAAGCCGGTCGCGCCGCTGGTAATCGCGCCAACGATAGAGGCGTGAGCAAATGCCGCATCGCCTGCAGCCATCATCGCCATGCCGCCAAAACCCATTGCAATGAATTTCAATTTCTTCATGTGGTTCTCCTTAAAAGATAGTTTCTCTGCTGTTATTAGTGTTGTTCCCCATTTTTGCCCCGCGTTGCGTGTCCAGGCGAAACTAAGTAACGTGAACAGGTACGCATAATTGATGCCATAAATGGGTGCTTGCTCGCATTGTATTTATCTGATTGATTTGTAAAGGCCTGGCCGGGTTTTGCCGGACGCGGAGCGGAGGAGGATTTGTTCCGGAGAAATTAAACTATGCTATATAACTTGGTTATAGGTGAAATGACACAGTTAAACGCTTGGTTTATCCGTATAAGATTGGCATAGGCCGGCATTGCGCCGTACTCGAAGCATGTTCTGGCGGGCCGGCGCAGCTGCGGCGGGCGGAATTCGCAAAAAAGGCCGGGCTGCGCTTGCTGTTGCGGTGCGATCTTTGTGCGTATGCGGGCTTTGGGCTTCAGCCCATCCGTAGCGGAATGTGCAGGAGGGCTGCAGTCTGGCGAGCGCCGCTTAGCTGTCGCCGGTGGACGTGGGCACTGTCTGTCCTGGAAGGCGTTGCATTTTGCCGAGTCTTTGGCGGTGCCGCCGGCTTTACCGGTCCAATACAACCGACGCTCGGCTAATGGCGGGCTCGAGATTATTCGGCGAGCAATTTGGCGACTTGATCGCGGATCTCGGACTGGTCGGTTTCGCGGAATCCCAGGTGGATTTTGCGGACTTTTCCGGTTTTATCGACGAAGAACGACGAGGGCATGGCTTGTACTCCAAACGCGCTGGGGCATTTGCCTTGCGGGTCGAACAGTATCGGATAGTCGACTGAGCGGGTTTGCAGAAAACGGCGGGCTTCGTCGCTATTTTCATCGACATTGATGGCAATGATTTCAAATCCGTCCGCTTGCAGCTCGTTACGCAATTGGTTCAGAAACGGCATTGACTTTTGGCAGGGGCCGCACCAGGTCGCCCAGAAATCGACCAGCAAGACTTTGCCCTTGTAGCGGCTAAAATCCAGAGTAGTTTCAGATTCGGCTAATTGGGCGGGGCATTGCGGTACGGGTTCGCCCAGTTCGGCCGCTTGGCTGGTGATTGTCGCCGCGAATGAGAGTCCTAGAAAAAAAATATGCTTTAGCGTCATGGCAGGTAAGGCTGTTGATTGAGGAAGGAAAACACTCGCCGGATAGGCAAGCCTCCGAGCGTATTGGCTGCTGAAGCCGGCATCGCTAACCGGTTTATGGTAGCAGCACCTTAATAGCAAGCAAAGCTTCGGCCAGCTAAGCCGGCATCCGCAGGAGTTTGCCGCGGATGTGTTGGGACTCGGAGTCGGCATCGGGTACCGTACATTTCAAGGGGGGATAAGGCCCGGTTTTCCAAGTTGCTTTTAGGGTTGTTCCGATGTTTCAGGCGGATGCGATAAATTAAACTGTGTTATACCCCGCGCTTATTGCGGTATTTGCCGGTTCTTGGGGCGGGTTTGGAAATATTCCCGGACCGGAAATATGCCGGAACGGATGCTTTTGTCTCTTCCTGCGGTTGTTTTATGTTCTAATCACCCTGTGTTGCTGGGGTTTTTGCATCCCGCAGGCGTTATCGAAAGAAATGGCCTTTATTTTGCAATACTTTGCTGCTATTTTGAGGCGCCTTGATTCCGGGCCGACTGCCAGTTGGAGATATTTATGCAAAAAACACCAAATACCCCGTTGTGGGTATTTCTTGCGCTATCCAGTATAGAGACGCGCCGGGGGGCGCTATGGCTGGTGTGGAGCAGCCTGTTGTTCACACTGTATTGCGTGCCGTGGGGGCATTATTTTCAGGGTAGCGCCTGGGTTGCCACGATGTTTCTGATAGAAGATTGGGAATGGTTTGCCATGATGGTGCCCATGACGCTTTGGTATTGGATGAGTATGCGCTGGGTTGACAAAAACGGCGGTTGGAACACGGTGAGCGTTTAAATTCAACCCGGTTTCCAGGTTGTGGTGCGGATGGTTTTTGAGCCTATTTTCAAAGCTTCTTTACCAAATTTAAATTAGCTGTTTAGATGGCCTTTTTATCCGGCCCATTCAAGTCTGGCAGGTTTTCCATGCTTTCCCACATCCTACCCAAAGCCGAAATCTCGATCCGGGAAAACCTCAGGTGGTTGTACATCCTGAGAAATCTGATGCTGTTCGCGGTGACCTTTGCCGTGTTCATTGCCGTCAACGGGCTGGGCATCGAGCTGCCGCAAAACCAGTTGTGGTTAGCGATTTTTGCGATCTCGATACTCAATTTATACACCTGGCTGCGGCTGCGCACGCCGGAAGAAGTCACCGAGCACGAGATTTTTTCGCAGATCTGCATGGACGTGCTGGCGTTGGCTTATCTGCTGTACCTGACCGGAGGCGCTTCGAATCCGATCATTTGGGTGTTTCTATTGCCGTTGATCGTAACGGCGATCATGTTGCCCCAGGCTTACGCGTGGAACATGGTGATCATAACTTCGTGTGTCTACACCGTGTTGATCGCCTATAACGTGCCGCTTCCGGCCATCGAGCCGCATTTGGCGCATCCGGCCATGGCCGAGTTGACGCCGGAAATGAGTCTGCAGATGCATCTGATGAACGATAGGCGCTATTTCAATCTGCACGTGTTCGGCATGTGGTTCGGTTTTGTGTTCAGCGCCGGCTTGGTCGCGTTCTTTGTCGTGGAATTGTCGAAAACGTTAAAAGAGCGCGAGCGCAATCTGGCCGATGCCCGCGAGAGTGCCTTGCGGGATGAGCGCGTGGTTTCGCTGGGTACGTTGGCGGCCAGCGCGGCTCACGATATGGGCACGCCGCTGGGTACGATCGCGATCCTCACGCACGAAATGGTCGAGGATTTCCCCGAGCACCGGTACCCTGAGCTCTACCACAAGCTGATGATCGTGCAGCAGCAAATCGACCGCTGCAAGCAGGCGTTGTCGGTGATGTCGGCGTCGGCCGGCGAGATGCGGGCCGAATCGGGCAAGGTCATGCTGGTCAGCGAGTATATCGACGAAGTTTTGCACCAATGGCGGGCGCACAAATCGGCTACCCGGCTGAAATTATTCGTATCCCCGAACGTGGACATGGCGGCGAAAATCATCGCCGAGCGCACGGTGACCCATTCCATTATCAACATACTGAACAACGCGGCCGAGGCTTCTCCGGACGACGCCGGTATCGAGTTTCATGCCGAGTGGAGCGATGACAATTTGTTTTTGCGGATACGGGATTTCGGTCCGGGTCTGCCAGCCGAGTTTATCGATTTCGCCGGGCATCAGCCGGTGAAAAGCAACAAGCAGGGCATGGGGGTGGGTTTGTTTTTGACCTATACCACGATAAAACGCTTGGGCGGTACAATACAGTTCAGTAATCTCGACAGCGGCGGAGCTTGCGTGGAGATCAGTTTGCCGTTGTTAGCTAAGGAGAGTATCCATGACCAATTTGCCTACGGATAAGCCGAATTTATTGTTGGTTGACGATGACGTAACCTATTGTTCGGTGTTGAAGCCGGCGTTGGAAAAGCGCAATTTTCAGGTAACGGTAGCCAACGATGTGGCGACGGCGATGAAATTGGCCGAGCAGACCGAGCCGGAGTACGCGGTAATCGATTTGCGGATCGGTTTCGATTCCGGGCTGGAGATGGTCAAGAAGCTGATTTCGCTCGACGACAATACCCAAATCGTCATGTTGACCGGTTTCGCCAGCATTGCGACCGCGGTGGAGGCGATCAAGTTAGGTGCAATCCATTATCTGACCAAGCCGGCGAATGCCGACGAAATTGTCAGCGCGCTATACAAAAACGAGGGCGACGCCTCGGTGGCTATCAGCGATAGCCCGTTATCGGTAAAGCGTCTGGAATGGGAACATTTGCAAAAAGTACTGATGCAACACGACGGCAACATTTCCGCCGCCGCGCGCGCCCTGAATATGCATCGAAGGACTTTGCAACGGAAGCTGGAGAAAAAACCGGTCAAGGAATGACGGGTAATCAGAGGGGGAGCTTGAAAAACGGGTTTCAGTTCGACCAAGGAAGAGGGTGTCCTGAATTTTGTGTAAACGGGTCGGTTAAAGGCTTGGCATCCGTTCTTTAAATTGAATGCTAAACCGATTCAAAGCGGCTTTTCAGTCTCGTAATGGCATGGTCCATTAGGGCAATCGCACTTAAATACCTCGGATCAAGCGTAGTAAATAGTCATTATCCCAACCGGCACGCTTGCGTTTGACTTTAATCCCAACCTTTCGGGAGGTTTCGTTCTTGAATAGATTCAAGGCGATATGCCGAATCACCGCGAGGTTGGCTGCACTATGGTTCTGACGAGTGCGGTTGCGGTCTTCGTCGAAAGCCACATCCAGCACCCAATGCAGATTAGACCAGTGAACACGGACGGCGATTGCCAGGCGCCGGTGATCGTCGGCTTTCAGGTTGGAAAGGATTTGTTGCATATGGGAACCTCTAAAAATTGCGCCCGGCGAGTAAAATGAGTCGGAGCTAAAGACCTGGAGAGCAGAGATGACGGTGGCACAAGACGACCTTTTCGGTTCCCTGTTTGAACATCGAGATCGTCGGATCGATCGTTTGGGCAATCCGTTGTTGGAATTGGACGCGCAAGTGGATTGGGAGGCGTTCCGTCCGTTGCTGGATCAAGTGCGTCACAAAGTCCGTAAATCGTCTGCCGGGCGAAAGCCTTGGGATGGGGTGTTGATGTTCAAAGCGTTGGTCATCGCCAGCCTCTACAATCTGAGCGACGAGCAACTGGAGTTCCAAATCGAAGACCGGCGCAGCTTCCAGCGATTTATTGGTTTGTCGGATGCCAAGCACGCGCCGGATCGCAACAGTTTCTGGCTGTTTCGTGAGTCACTCAAAGCACTGAAACTCACCGAGACGTTATTCAACGAATTCAACCGACAATTGGACCGTGCCGGCTTGATCGCCCGCAAGGGTCAACTGATTGACGCCAGCTTCGTCAAGGCGCCGGTGCAGCGTAATACCCCGGACGAGAACGCCCGGATTAAAGCCGGCGAAACCGTCGAGGACTGGTCAGTCGCCAAACGCAGTCAGAAGGATACCGATGCGCGCTGGACCAAGAAAGGTGACAAGAGTTATTACGGGTACAAGAATCACGTCAACGTTGATAATGCCCACAAGCTGGTACGCAAATACACGGTCACCGATGCCAGCGTCCACGACTCTCAAACCCTGAACGGCTTGCTCGATAGCGGCAATACCAGCCGGGATTTGTGGGCCGACAGTGCCTATCGTTCCGAAGCGGTGGAAGAACAGTTAAAAGTCCAAGGCTACCGCAGCCGGATTCACCGCAAAGGGGTGCGCGGCAAACCGCTGACCGACCGGGAAAAACAAGGCAACAGCACCCGCTCCAAAACCCGTTGCCGGGTCGAGCACGTGTTTGCCTGGATGGCGCAATGGGGCGGTAAGGCGATCCGTTGCATTGGCCTAGCCCGCGCCGAAGTACGTATCGGCTTCATGAATCTGGTGTACAACATGCGACGTTTTTGCGCCATTCGCAGGGTAGCTGCGTCTTGATGCCGCCCATCGGAGCTGAAAAGGCTTCGAGTTGAAGGTAGTCCGCTTGGAAATGTCAGCTTTCGAGCGCGTTTTACGCCCCGAATCTGATTAATCGTGGATTTTTAGAGGCTCCCATAAATCGAGGCCAGGGTAAATTTCCCCACCCCGAATCGTCAGACGGATTTAGGGCATGACCACGGTGATCGGCGTTCCCAGTTGGGTAAACCGGTTCTATAGCGCAGTTCGAATCTGCAACTTGGCGACTTGGCTATCAAAGACCCTCGCCTTGACCCGTTCGCCCAGCAGCTTGAAGCAACGCATTTTGGTTTCCACCAGACTGCGGCGATGGTAACCGTGAAATGGTCTAATAATCCCGGACACCTCTAAAGGCAGAATTTATACTGCTAACAGAGGTGACCATGAGTAACGACAAAAAACACAATCGACCCAAATACAGCCTGGAATTCAGACAAGATGCCGCCAGACTGGTTCTTGAAAAAGGCTACAGCCAGCAGCAAGCGGCCGAACATCTGGGCATATCGCAAAGTGCCCTGGGACGCTGGGTACGAGCGGAACGCAAGCCTTCGGCCAACGAATCGGCGACAAAAAAGTCTTGCCAGAATCTGTCGGATCATGACGAATTGATCCGATTACGCAAGGAAAACGAACAACTGCGAATGGAGCGCGAAATCTTAAAAAAGGCCGCCGTCTTATTTGCGAAAGAAGCCGAGTAAAGTACGGATTTATTCAGGCGCAACAGAAGACGTACCCCGTAACCGTACTGTGTCGAGTGATGCAGGTGAGCACCAGTGCTTATTATGCGTGGTGTAACAGCCCACCAGACAAGGGCAAAGCACATCAAGATCAACAGCGTACCGATAGTGTGCGGCAGATTTTTACCGACAACAAGCAGTGCTTCGGTTCGCGTCGTTTGGCGGATCGATTGCAGAAACAGGGCTTTGCCGTCGGCCGCTATAAAACGCGGCGGATCATACCCAAAGGGCACAAATGCGGGAGTTGAAATTAAAGGTTCGCTACCCCAAACGATTTAAAGCGACCACGGGCAGCAATCACAGTGAGGCTATTTCGCCCAACCGATTGGATCGGCAATTTCAAGTCGCTGAGCTCAATCAAGTGTGGACGACCGATATTACCTATGTCTGGACGCTACAGGGCTGGCTGTATGTCGCGGTCGTGATCGATCTATTTTCCCGCCAAGTGGTGGGTTGGGCGATTGACGGCCATATGCGGACGTCGCTCTGTGTCAAGGCATTACAAATGGCCTTCTACCCACAGGGCACAATTGGCGCCGTAAACCACCGCCTGGACTGCTGCATCATTCCGACCGTGGCAGACAGTATGCCGGCCGGGAATATCGGCAACATCTGGCGGTGATGCGCATGGAGCAAAGCATGAGCCGGAAAGGCAATTGCTGGGATAATTCGCCGACGGAGAGATTTTTCCGTAGCTTGAAGCATGAACAGCTCAGCTACGAAAAATTCAAAACCCACGAGGCGGCAAAACTGAGCGTGATCGATTATTTGACTTTTTACAATGGCCGTCGATCGCACTCAACATTGGGTTATCAATCCCCGGTCGAATTCGAGCGGGAATTTACGAGAAACGCTGCCTAAATAGGTGTCCGGTTTTTGTTGACCATTACAGTGCTGGATTCATCCCGACCAGGCCAAAGCGAAAAAAGGCGATTGGTATTCCGTTAAACGCGGATGCCATCGCGGTGATCCGCCAGCAACTCGGCCAACATGACCGCTACGTGTTCACGTTCAAAGGTAAACCCGTGCTAAAAGCCGGCGGTAACGCTTGGAAGAAAGCATTGAATCGCGCCAGCATTAGCGAATTCAGGTGGCACGATTTGCGCCATACCTGGGCAAGCTGGCATGTGCAGGCAGGGACGCCCCTGAATGTGTTACAGGAATTAGGCGGCTGGAGTGATTATTCGATGGTGTTGCGTTACGCGCACTTGGCGCCGGAACATCTGGCCGAATATGCCAACCGAATCGCCGATTCAGCACATTTTGCGCACACAAAACAGGAGGGCATAAAAAAACCAGTTGCCCTTGGAAGCTAACTGGTTGTTTTATCTGGTCATTCGTGGTGGGTCGTGTGCGATTCGAACGCACGACCATCGCATTAAAAGTGCGGTGCTCTACCGGCTGAGCTAACGACCCCCTGAATGAATTTCCCATTATACCTACGTTTTATTATTTTGCAACAATAAAAACCAAAATTTTAGGAAAACCTATCTTTAGCTCCCTGTTTAGTAGATCGCTTCGGCGATTTGCGCAGAAGGATCACGGTTTCCATTGACGGGCGAAGTTCAAGCTTGTGCCAGGGATGGTTTCAACATCGAGGTCTTGCCGACCATGATGTCCACTGCCTTTAACAAGCGCTTAAATACCGAGTCTTGGCAATAGGGAATGCCGTGGCGTGCACACAAGGCTTTTACCTGAGGTTGCAGCTTTTGGTATTGGCTCAACGGCAAATCCGGCCACAGGTGGTGCTCGATCTGGTAATTCAGCCAGCCGTATAAAAAGTCGTTGGCGTTGGAACCGGTCGGGTAGTTGACCGAACCCAGGATCTGGCGCAGATAGAACTCGCCCTTGCTGTGCGCTTTTTCGTCGAAACCCATCACGTCGTCGCCGGCGTGGTTGGGGATCATCACTAGAAAGGTATGCATGTTGGTGAAAATTTCCGCCAGGATGGAATTCAGCAACACGTAGCTGGCGGCAACGCTGCCTAGCGGTAGAAACAGCGCCGGCAGCAGCGCAAAGCGGAACGCTGCATAGGGCAGTATGCTTTGCAGCCAAAGGCCGCGGCCTTGCGGGGTGAAAGGACTCCAGGCACCGAGACGGGTCATTTTCGGTGTCGGTTGATGCAGGTGGCGAGCCTGTTCCAGGCGTAATTCCTTATGCGTGCGCGGCGTGTAGTAACTCAGTTTCCAAACCCCGGAAAACAAGGCGACGATCACGTAGCGCAACCACATCGGTAAACCGGATTGGCGTAGCCATTCCATATTGTGCTGAGCGTTATTGGGGTCGGCGGTCTCGCCCAAGCGATAATGGTGCAGCACGTCGTGTTCGTGGTGCCAGCCGGCCGGCGTCATCCAGTCCGGCCAATCCAAAAATCGGCGCCAACCCTTGGCAAAGCCTTTGCTTTTATAGCGCGGTTCGGCCTGTTTGATTTTGTCGTAACCGCGGTGCTGGATCGGATGCGCCACCTGGGTCCAGCGGGCAAAACTGCCCTGGCTGATCAGAAGCGCCGATAGCGGGTTCGGCGCGATCCAGGCCGTGGCGTAGCCGAGCAGCGAACAAGCCTGGCCCCAGCGTTCCATCCGCTTCATGTGGCGGAAATCTTCTGCGCCCAGATCTGCCTGGGCTTGCCGGTAAAGTTGTTTAATATCTTGCGCAAGCTGTTCGCGGTTGACGTTGCGGTAACTGGATAAACTCAAAAGAACCTCTTAGGTACGGTGGCAGCGGAAAAGCCCGGTAATCAGAATCGCCGTCGATACTGTCCCTGCGCCGGTGCCAAAACGTAATCGGGTTCGAACGCCCTGAACGCGCTGGAAGCGTTAATGCGGAGTGGTGGATAACTTACGAAACAAAGCTGAGCCGAGCGCCTGGCCGGGTTTGGAAACATAACAACCGTGGTTCGTTATGTTTGGTTTTAATCGGATCGGCTTGACCCGATTCTCCGCCCTTGCCAAGTAGCCGGTAATTTTACTTCAAACGTCCGGAAAATATTCGAATTTGCTATACCCGAGGGCCAATCCGGTTCTAATTCGGCTGGAGAAATAAATCGGCAAAGGGATTGATGTCACTTCAAGGTGGCATGCGCCGGCTTGAAATGCCTCTTCGGTGTTTGCGCTCAACAGGTCTGGCCGATCGCCGCCGGTGATTCGCCGGCCAAGTGCCTATCCCACATGGTTTGATATAACCCTTCCAGATGTAGCGTGTATGCCGCGCTGTCGAACAAGGCTAGCGATAAGCGGTTTTGCTGTAGCCGATGCCTGATTTCGGCCAAGCGTTGCGGGTGGTTGCTGAGCTCCAGGGCCAACGCATAGTAGGCGGCAGTGTCTTCGGCAATCAATTCTTCGAGATCCACCGCTCGCAGCAAACTTCCCGCCACGCGCGAGGCGAAGGTGTCGCCGGTGCAGGTAATCAGCGGCACGCCTACCCACAACGCGTCGCTGGCCGTGGTATGTGCGTTGTAAGGTGCGGTATCCAATACCAGATCGGCCAGGCTCAAGCGCGCCAAATGCCTGGATTGCGGCACTTCGCCGGCAAAAACCAAGCGCTCCGGCGATATGCCGCGCTGATAGGCTTCGTTGCGCAGCCGGCCTTTGGCCTTGGCGTTATCCAGTAACCAAAGCACGCTACCGGGCGTGTTATGCAGCAAGCGGCACCAGAGATCGAATGTCTCAGGCATGATTTTGTAAGCTTGGTTAAAGCAGCAAAACACGAAGCCCTCGGCGGGTAAGCCCTGTTCGGCCCGGTTACTCGATCGACCGATCGCCACGTCGCTGCCGTGCGGTTGGTAGCTGCCGGGCATGCAGGCGAACGCTTCGCTGTAATCGCCGGCGCTGGCCGGCGGAGTCACATAATTATCCGTAATGATGTAATCGCAGAAGTCGCCGCCGACGGTGCCCGGATACCCCAAATAATTCACCTGAACCGGCGCCGGACGGTAGGTCAGAATCTCGGTTCGGGTGCCGCGGGTGTAACCTTTGAGGTCGATCAAAATATCGATCCGGTCCGCGTAAATCGTTTTGGCGCAATCGGCGATCGACAATTGGCTGAGATCGATAAAGCGGTCGAAACAGCGTTCCAGGCGCTGACGCATCGTTCCACCGTCGTCGGCGCCGTAGGAATAGGCGTAAAGTTCGAAACGGTCGCGATCGTGCGCTTCCAGCGTTTCGGCCAGCAGGTACGCGGTGGCGTGTTCCTGGAAGTCGGCGGATAAATAACCCAGGCGGATTTTGGTTTGCGGCGGCCGGGCGAAATCGAAGTCGAGCTCCAAGCGTTCCTCGGCGCTGGCCGCCAAACGGCCGGCCATCCAGGCATCTGCGCATTGGCGCTGCTCGGCGGCGCTGAATCCGGCCAGCGACAACAAATGGAACGGCGAAATTCGGCTGGTTTCGCCGCCGGCCAGACTGGCGCGGATTTTATCCCGCCATTCGTCCAGCCGCTCCCATTCGCAGATACTCCGGCTGCGGTCGTAATACTTCATCATCGGGATCCACTCCGTTGTTGGCCTGTTAAGCCGGGAAGGGCCCGACGTGCGGTCCGGGGCTGTCTGGCATCGTACTCCGATTCTTAGAAAACACCGAGCAATTCCGCGGCCGCGGCGCGTAAATCCGGCAAACCCAAGCGCAGTTATTAGCAGTTGCAGACTTTTGTCGCATCGGTTTTCGGCGCTTGCCGCCGCGGTAAGCCTTAGTAAGCGTTCGACCGGCTAGGCCGCGCGGTTGGCGAGGCCGGTTTCGGCGAAAATGCGGGCATGCAAATGGCGGCCTTGTACTGTCACGGTTGCGGGCCGCTCGGTTCCAATACGCCGCGCAGCTTTACGCCGCCAACGTTCGAAACCGGTCGTTACGTCCGTGGCGATTGTGCCGGTCCAGCGGCGTTTCAGGTGGAGTTTGGATACGCTATCCCGATAGGGGGGTATCCACAATCTAATCCCGGTAATAGCTCGGGCCGAGACAATCGATTCGACGTCGAGAAAACCATACTGTAGCGGCCTTTATTCTAACGTGTTGTCAACGGGTGCTGGGGCTGGCAAAGGCTGTTCACACCCATTGAGCCGGGGCCGGCAAGCTCTGCCGGCAGTAGGGGATTACGGTTTCGGATACACTTCCACCCACTCGATGCGCGGGCCTTGCATTTCCTTAACGACGATTTCGAAATCGTTGAAAGCGATGCGTTCGCCGACGTCGGGGATGTCGCGCAATTGCGCCAGAATCATGCCGCCGACTGAATCGACGTCGTCCAAGTCCAATTCTTCGTTTTCGATGTCGACGCCGAGAATGCGCTCCAACGAAAAGATCGGCAGGCTGCCTTTACCTAACAGGCTGCCGTCATCTTGCCGGGTCCAATCGCTTTCCGATTGGCGGAATTCGTCGCGGATTTCACCGACCATGGCTGATAACAGGTTATCCAGCGTAATAAAGCCCAGAGGTTTTTGGCCTCTCTGGCCAATCACGGCGAAATGCGGCGACCCTTGGGTAAAGCGGCGGAATAATTCCAGCGCCGGCATGTGGGCGGAGATGTGTTGAATCGGCCGCAAGTAGGCTTCCAGGTCGGTTAACGGATCGCCTTTCTGCTGGGCCAGAAACAAATCCTTCAGATGGATGATGCCCAGTGCGTCCATGCCGTTGCTGTCGAAGTACGGAAAGCGGCTGTAGCAACTGTTGGAGACCGTTTCCAACATGTCCTGCGGCGACTGGCCGCGCTGCAGCGCAGTAATTTCGTGAATCGGCCGCATCAGATCGGAGACTTCCAGTTTGCCGAAATCCAGAGTTTTCGCTAACACCTTACATTCTTCGCCAGTGAAATTCTCGGCCGAGCGGGTGGAGCGCAAGATCAGTTTCAGTTCGTCGGTAGAATAATGGCTGTCGTGGTGGTGGCCCTCGCATAGCCCGGACAGGCGTAATACCAGGGTGGCGCTGCCGTTCAGTAGCCAGATAGCCGGATACATCAACCAGTACAGCGCATACAGCGGCCCCGCGCTCCACAGGCCGATGCCTTCCGGGTTGCGAATCGCCAGCGATTTAGGCGCCTGCTCGCCGACCACGATATGCAAAAACGAGATGGTGCAGAAGGCGAAGGCGAACGAAATGTTGTGGATTAGTTCGGGCGAGGTGATTTGCAACTGGTCGAACAAAGGTATCAATAAGTCGGCGAAGGCTGGTTCGCCGATCCAGCCCAGGCCCAGAGAGGCCAAGGTGATGCCGAGCTGACAGGCCGATAAATAGGCGTCGAGTTGTTTGTGAACCTTGGCCAGAATCCGGCCGCGCCAACCTTCGTTTTGTTCGATGGCTTTGATTCGGGTCTGCCGCAACTTTACCAGACTGAATTCCACGGCCACGAAAAAGCCGTTCAACAATACCAGCAGCAAGGCGCAGGCGACCAGAATAACGTTACTCATATACAGCTAAAGGATTACCACGGATGCAGCATTATACCGGTAATTGTGGGGTTTGCTCGGCAGGCGTGGCAGTGGCCGCCAAATGCCGGCTGCGTTTAGCGGATGACGCGGCGGAGCAGACGTGCTGTAATCCGGGCGCAGGCCGGTGACCGATTCGCCGCCTAAGCCCAGGAAATACTTTTAGTCGTTTGGAGAAAGCCGCCATGCCGGGACAACGCCCAGGACCGATCTGTAACAGCAGAGGAAACGAAACCGTAGACCAAGGCACCAGTTGCCGGGCGGCATCGCCGCGGCCGGGACCGGTCGGCGCCTTTTCGGGAGCGGTCGGCATGGTACGCAAACCGGTCAGTTTTGCCCGGTTGTGGGCAGGCTATCCGGGCGAGGCGCCTTATCGCGACGGCGAAGGCAATGTGCCCGCCGGTTACGAAAACCAATGCGCGATCAAGGTCAGCGCGGCACTCTACGCGGCCGGTGCCAAGCTGGACGGGTTCGGCGGAGCCACGGTCAGCGTCGGCGGCAACCGGTTGGCGATTCGAGCGCAGGAAATGGCGGAATGGTTGAAAACCGCTTCGGTCAAGGTGTTGCAAAGTCGGGTCACCGATGTCACCGGTCAGGATTGGCAGGCCAAGTTGAAGGGTAAGACCGGTATCGTCTATTTTCAGAATTACTGGTTGCGGCCGGGCGAAAAAACGCCTTCCGGCGACCATATCGATCTGTGGAACGGTAGCCGGTTGACGGCGTCCGGGTTTCAAGGGGCGGTGGTGACAGTTCTGCGCTTCGGTTTGGGTGTGGCGTCCGGACCGGGTTTTTCCGATCTGAGCAAATCGCAAAAGATTCTGTTTTGGGAGGTGCCGTGAATTTGCGCTTTCTGTTGCGCTTGGCCGGCGCCGGTTTGGCGGTCGGTTTGGGCGTTGGTTTGTGGCGCTATTGGTCCGGAATCTGCAATGAGGCCTGCGCTGCGGAACGGGCGCTGGCGATGATTTTGTTGAGTTTCCTATTGCCGGCTGCGGCCTATTGGACGCTGCTGGTGTGGACATCCGCCTGCCCACGGCCGCGCGCGCGGATCGTCGCCGCGCTGTTGACCGGAGTATGCTCGGTGGTTTCTATCTGGTTGAGCGTCACCGGCTGATGCCGGTGGTTGGTGGGCGCTTACTCGCGGTCGCCGATTTTCGGCAGCCGGTTGGCTAAACCCATCGCGTGGCGCGCCAGCATTTGCTTGGCGAAAGGCAGGTGGTCCAGCAAGGTGAGCCCGGCGTTGCGAACCGCGGCCAGCGGCAGGTTGCCGTTGGAGAAGATTTTGACCAAGTTGTCGGTAAAACCGATGGTCCTGCCGTGGTCTTGCTCGCGCTGCCGGCTGTAGTTTTTCAGCATGCGGGCATCGCCGATATCGCCGTCATGCTGGCGTTGCTCGATCAGCATTTCCGCCAGTAACGCCACGTCGCGGATGCCCAGGTTAAAACCTTGCCCGGCCACCGGATGCAGTTGGTGCACGGCGTTGCCGATGATGACGGTACGGCCCGAAACCATGCTTTCGGCGCGGATCAGGCTGAGCGGAAACGCCCGGCGCGGCGCCGCCAGTTTCAGCTCGCCCAAGCGGTAACCGAAGCAATCCTGCAATTCGGCGAGAAATTCGCGGTCGTTGGCGTTGAGTAGGGTTTCGGCTTGTTCGTGGCTGCGGGTCCAGACCACGGCCGATTGCTTGCCAGCGACCGGCAACAAGGCCAGCGGGCCGAATTCGGTAAAGCGTTCGAAGGCGGTGTTGCGGTGCGGTAGTGCCGAATGCACCGTGGTGACCAGCGCGGTCTGGCCGTATTCGGTAACTTGCTGCGGAATTTCCAACAGTTTGCGTACCGTGGAATTGCCGCCGTCGGCGCCGACCAGCAATTGCGCGCTGACGTTCAACGAACTGCCGTCGTGCTGTTTCAGACTGGCATTGACGGCGTCGCGGCCCGACATCAATCCCGCGACTCGGGTTTGGTACAGGCAGACGGCGTCGGTTTTCTCGGCCAAGTCGGCCATATGCTGTTCGATGTCGCGGGCGACGATCACATAGCCCAGGGCGGCGACGCCCTCGGTTTCGGCCGATAGCCGGGTTTTGCCGAAATGGCCGCGGTCGGAAACGTGAATGTGTTTGATCGGAGTGGCTTTGTCGGCCACGCCGCGCCAGGCGCCCAGTGAGTTCAGCAATTCCACGGTGCCGGCCGCGAGCGCGAGCGCGCGGTCGCCGGCCGGGGAATTGCGCATTTGTTCGCGGCTGGCGGCTTCGACCAAGGCGATCTTCAATCCGCTGCGCTTCAGAGCCAAAGCCAGACAGTTGCCGGCCAGACCGGCGCCGACGATGATCAGGTCGAAGTCGTGTTGCATCGTTTAGCCCGTCATTAACGCTTCGATGGCGTCTATCGACTTTGGTACGCCGCCGGTCAGAATCTCGTGGCCGTCTTTGGTGACCAGTACGTCGTCCTCGATCCGGATGCCGATGCCGCGCCATTGCTTATCGACGCTGTCGCAATCGGCCGGCACGTAAAGGCCAGGCTCCACTGTCAACACCATGCCCGGTTCCAGCAAGCGCCATTCGTCCTTGATTTTGTAATCGCCGACGTCGTGTACGTCCATGCCCAGCCAGTGGCCGATGCGGTGCATGTAGAACTGTTTATATTTCTCGTCCTTGATCAGTTTTTTCACCCGGCCTTTCAACAGGCCCAGCTCCACCAAGCCCCTGGTCAAGGTTTCCACCGAGGCGTCGTGGGCCTTGTTCCACGGGTTACCGGGTTTGATCTCGGCCAAAGCGGCAGCTTGGGCATCTAGCACCAATTGGTACAACAAACGTTGCGGCTCGCTGAATTTGCCGGATACCGGGAAGGTGCGGGTGATGTCGGCGGCGTAATGGTCGCATTCGACGCCGGCGTCGATCAGCAACAGGTCGCCTTTGTTCAGTTTGTCTTTGTTTTCGGTGTAATGCAGCACGCAGGCGTTTTTGCCGCCGGCGACGATGGACGGGTAGGCCACCGCGCGCAGGCCGTCTTGTACGAACTCGTGTACCAGTTCGGCTTCGACTTGGTATTCGTATAAGCCCGGTCTGCAGGCTTTCATGGCACGGACGTGGGCTTTGGCCGAGACTTCGGCGGCGCGGCGCATCAGTTTCAATTCCTCGGCGCTTTTGAACAGCCGCATCTCGTGCAGGATGTGCTCCAACGATACCAATTCGCCCGGTGCCGTAATGCCGGAACGCGATTGCTTACGGATGTTGTTGATCCACTCCATCAGCTTGTGGTCGAGATCGCTGTCCTTGCCCATCGGATAGAACACCTTGCTCTTGTTTTCCAGCATGCCGGGCAGGATGTCGTCCAGATCGTCGATCGGAAACGAATCGTCGGCTTCGTAATGTTTGGTGGCGCCTTCCAGGCCCGCATGCGCGCCTTCCCATAGGGCTTTTTTTTCGTCGAATTCGCGGCAAAACAGGATGTATTCGCCTTGTTCGCGGCCGGGAATGAATACGGCCATCGATTCGGCTTCGTTGAAGCCGGTCAGATAGTAAAAGTCGCTGTCTTGGCGAAACGGGTAATGTACGTCGCGGTTGCGGGTACGGTGCGGGGCGCTGGCAATAATGGCGATATTGCCTTTGCCGATTTGCTTCATCAGGCTGGCGCGGCGTTTTTTGAATTCGCTTTGTTTCATCGGCTGGCGGCTTAATGGGGTTGTAGCGGATTTTGTTCGGCAAACTGGTCGCGCACGGTGAATACGGCGGCGCGTACATATTCGCGGATTTCGATCAGTGCGTTCTCGTCGTCCCCTTCGCCCAGTTCGCTGTCGATTTTGGTCAGTTCGATCATGTCTCGCATCACCTCGGCCGTGTCGCCGGGCCAGTCGGCGTCGGTCTGAGCGTAGCCGACGCCGAACAGAAAGCCCTGGCACCAACAACGCAAGGCCTCCACTTGCTCGGCCAATGCTTCGTCCTCGTCCGGCAGCAATAAGTCGAATGCGAATTCGTCGTTCTGGTTTTCCAATAAAGTCCGGGTTTGTTCGAAGATGCCGCACAGCAGATTTTTGTCGTCGTCGGCCAGGTGCTGGCCGTCGGCAAACAATTCCCGCAGCCAGTTCTCGACGTCGGCCTTGATTTCGACGCAGAGCATACCGGTAGCGACCCCGTGCGCCTCGGCGGCGCCGAAGTCCGCGTCGTGTTGTTCCAGAATTTCGCTGATCGCGCGGTAGGTCATCGGATACGGGTTTCCTATCAAGGAGCTGTTCAAATACATGGCTTATGCTAACATTCCTAGCCGAACGTGAGGATTATAACGTCATATCAGCCCATACTTCTGACTATGTCTCAACCAGAAAAAGATCCGTCAACCGAACTCGAAGCGCTGGAAAAAAAACTGGATTTGCTGATCGCTCAGTTCAATCAAGTCAAAAATGAGAACAAGTCGTTGAAAGTCAAACAGGATGCCTTGGTTAAGGAGAAAGCCAAATTGCTGGAAAAAACCACGCTGGCCAAAGCCCGAGTCGAAGCCATGATCGCCCGCCTGAAAGCGATGGAACACGACTCATGAGCAAAGCCGTTCACCCCGTCTCGTTGAATATTCTGGACAAGGAATACAAGATCGCCTGCGCGCCGGACGAAAGAGAGACTTTGATCAGTTCCGCCCGCGAGCTGGACAAGCAAATGCGCAAAATACGCGATACCGGTAAAGTCAGCGGTGCCGATCGGATCGCCGTGTTGGCGGCGTTGAATCTGGCCCACGATTGGGCCGCGGAAGCTCACAAGTCTGCCGGCGCCGGCGATATCGCCAGCCGCTTGGCAGATTTGCGCGTCAAAATAGAAAACGTTTTGGAAAACCCGTAAATCCGGTAAACTACAGGTCCAATCTCCTGCAGCGTTCGAGCAGTACTGGGTGTTTCCTGAACCTGCATTTGCCCCGGAAGCTTTTTACCCGTCATGGTGTGCATGCCTGTTCGATCAGGAAGCCTGATTGGCGGGAATCGGTTTCCACTTGAACCTCCGGTTCAAGGACGAAAGTATCAGACGGCGCAGGCGGGAGATCTCTTCAATTTTCTTTCCTTTAGTCCGATCCGCGTTCCCCACTAATAGCCCTACCTTATACGGTCAGTTTTAGTGCCGCGGCCAACGGGCCTTGGCCAACCTCAAAATCGTCCCACCTTTGCCGGTTCCGGCATACAGACGCGATTCGTCGAGTTTGCTTCCAAATTGTTTTTTGAATGAAGTTACGGTTGCAAACGGCGTCCGCCACTCCGGTTTTTCGGTCGATCTTTGCAGCGAGCGTTCGATAACAAGATGTGCTTGGTTCGCGACAGGTAAAACTAGCGCTTGAACCAGATATTGCGCGCTGCGATGTATATCGCATAGGCAAACGCCAATAAGAACAGAGGTTTTATGCGAGAGCGTGGAATCCGGAAAATTGCGGTTTTTGTCGGTAAGCCTGTGGTTTTATATCCGAAATATGCGACATGTATTAAATAACGGTAAATCCGGTCTGGCAATAAATGGCGTTTTGGATTTTACTTACTGCGCGCCGTTGCTTGAGGTGGCGGGAATGGATTTTTAAAACGCAGTGGGTTGGATGCGCTTTTGATTTAATTTACCGTAGGGTGGTCGCAATGAATGATTTTAAAAAAGACGTGTTTGTTGGCTTGGTTTCGTTTTCCGGCATACTGAGTTTTATTTTCGGGCAATTCATAATTTCAACGATGCTGTTCGGTATAGCGGCGCTATCCAGCACTATGTTGGCGGACAATCGCGCTAAGCTCGAAAGGTTCTAAAGGTTTCTCCATTTGGCGGAGATTCGCAGGTAGATATTTTCGATATTTGCTTGCTTTCGCTCCCGTATTGGCCCTCCGGTACGGGAGTTTTTTTATGCGCGCTATTACAGTAAATGCCATCTTCAAACGCCTTAACTAAATAACGAAATCCGCGACCGATTTTTATTGTTTTCGCAAAAACTGCAGTTTCTCTTTTATTTTTATTTCCAGCCCGCGTTCGACCGGAAAATAATAGCGTTTTCCAATTAAAGGCTCCGGAAAATAGTTTTCGCCGGCGGCATAGGCGTTTTTCTCGTCGTGAGCGTAACGGTATTCTGCACCGTGTCCCAGCTCCTTCATCAATTTAGTCGGGGCATTGCGCAAATGCATCGGTACTTCCAGCGAACCGCTGGTTCGAGCATCGGTCATTGCCGCTTTGTAGGCCACGTAAACCGCATTGCTTTTCGGCGCGCAGGCCAGATAAACGATGGCTTGCGCCAACGATAATTCGCCTTCAGGGCTGCCCAGGCGTTCGTAGGCGTGGGCGGCGTTCAACGCCAGTTCCAGGCCGCGCGGGTCGGCGTTACCGATGTCTTCCGACGCCATCCGTACCACGCGGCGGGCGATGTACAACGGGTCGCAACCGCCGTCTATCATCCGGCAGAACCAATACAGTGCCGCGTCCGGGTCGGTGCCGCGCACCGATTTGTGCAGCGCGGAAATCTGGTCGTAGAAAATGTCGCCGCCCTTGTCGAAGCGCGCGGCGTGGCCTTGCAACACTTCGTCCAGCACCTCGCGATTGACCACGTCCTTGCCGTCGACGTTTTCCGCCAGATCGGCGGCAATCTGCAAAATGTTCAAACAGCGGCGGGCGTCGCCGTCGGCGGCCTTGGCAATCATCAGCAACACCTCGTCGTCGATGATCAGATTACGGCTGCCCAAGCCGCGAAGCGGATCGGTCAACGCGTTATGGAGCAGATTCAGCAAGTCGTCGGCGTCGATACTGCGCATTACGTAGACGCGCAGCCGCGACAGCAAAGCGTTGTTCAGTTCGAACGACGGATTCTCGGTGGTGGCGCCGAATAAAATGATCGCGCCGCTTTCGATCGGCGCCAGCAGGGAATCCTGCTGGCTTTTCGAGAAGCGGTGAATCTCGTCGATGAATACCACGGTGTTGAGATTGCGGCTCAGCTTGACGTCCTCGGCCTCGGCGACGGCGGCGCGAATTTCCTTGACGCCGGCCATCACCGCCGACAATTCGATGAAATGACAATGTGCGCTGGCGGCGATAATTTTCGCCAGCGTGGTCTTGCCGACGCCGGGTGGCCCCCAAAACACCAGGGAGTGCGGCGCGCCCTGATCTATCGCTGCGCGCAACGACTTGCCCTTGGCCAGCAAATGCTGTTGGCCTATGTATTGGTCCAGATTGGTGGGTCGCATCCGGGCTGCCAGCGGCGCGTGCGGGTTGATGTCGAAGGCGTCTTTGTTCATGGTCAGGTAAAACTGATAGGCAATGGCGGCATTTTTCTTTAAAATCGCCGGCCATTTTATTGATTCTCTGGCCGGATTGACATGGATTTAAAATTCTTAGATTTCGAACAGCCCATCGCCGAATTGCAAGCCAAAATTGAAGAGCTGCGCAAGGTGGAGCTGGACAACAATTTCGACATTTCCGAGACGCTGAAGCAGCTCGAGCAAAAATGCGAAATGCTGACCGAGAGTATTTTCAGCAATCTGACCGACTGGCAGATTTCGCAATTGTCGCGCCATCCGGGCCGTCCCTATACGCTGGACTATGTCAATCTGATGTTTACCGATTTCCACGAGTTGCACGGCGACCGGGCTTACGCCGACGATCCGGCCATCGTCTGCGGCTTGGCGCGGCTGGAAGGCCAGCCGGTGGTGGTGATCGGTCACCAAAAAGGTCGCGACACCAGGGAAAAGATTTACCGCAACTTCGGTATGCCGCGTCCGGAGGGCTACCGCAAGGCCTTGCGGGTCATGAAGTTGGCCGAGCGTTTTAAACTGCCGATTATTTGTCTGATCGATACTCCGGGCGCCTATCCCGGTATCGGCGCCGAAGAGCGAGGCCAGAGCGAGGCCATCGCCCGCAATCTGTTCGAGATGTCCAAGCTCAGAACGCCGGTGATCTGCGTGGTGATCGGCGAGGGCGGTTCCGGCGGTGCGTTGGCCATCGGTGTCGGCGATCGTCTGTTGATGTTGGAATACAGCACCTATGCGGTAATTTCCCCGGAAGGTTGCGCGTCGATCTTGTGGAAAAGCGCGGATAAAGCCCAGTTGGCGGCCGAAGCGATGGGGATCACGTCCGACCGGGTGCGCGAGCAAGGCTTTTTGGACGAGGTGGTACGCGAACCGGTCGGCGGCGGCCACCGTAATTTTCAAAAAATCGCCGAGAATTTGCAGGAGGCGCTGTTGCGGCATTTGGCGGAATTGAATCAAGAGGCGGCTGCCAACATGGATCAAATGTTGGAAAAACGCTACCAGCGGATCATGCGTTTCGGTTCTTACATCGAAGAGCCCGTCAAATAATTCGGCCCGATTCGTCCGTTAAGCAAAAGGCCGGCTGCGTTCGGCCTTTTTTATGAGCCGGAAAATGTCCAGTCTCGATCCGCGTCTGATCACGAAACTATTGCCGCCGGGGTGCCGAACGGTTTACTTGGCCTATAGCGGCGGCTTGGACTCGCATGCGCTATTACATCTAGCCACAGCCATCGGCGATTTGCGCGGCAGGTTGGTTGCCGTCTACGTTAATCATGGCTTGCAAGCCGCCGCCGCCGATTGGGGCGAACATTGCCGCCGCCAATGCTTGGAATTGGGGGTGGCGTTCCGAATCGTCGAAGTCGATGCGGCGGCGCGAAGCGGCGAAGGTCCGGAAGCAGCCGCGCGCGAAGCCAGGTACCGGGCTCTGCGCCAATTGTTGCAGGTGGACGATGTACTGTTACTGGCGCAGCACCGCGACGACCAAATGGAGACGTTGTTGCTGCAGTTGTTCAGAGGTGCCGGTTTGGCCGGTTTGGCCGGCATGCCCGCCAGCGCGGCGTTTGGTTGCGGCCTTATGTTGCGGCCTTTTTTGGATATTTCCAGAAAAGATATCCTCGATTACGCGCTGGCGAACAACTTGCGGTGGGTAGAAGATCCCAGCAACCAAAGTAACGATTTCGACCGTAACTTTCTGCGCAATCAAATTGTGCCGTTGTTGAAGCAACGCTGGCCGGGATTGGATAAGACGGTGGCGCGTTCGGCCGCGCATTGCGGCGAAGCCTCGCGCCTGTTAGACGATTGGGCGGATCGAGTTCTGGAAGAGTTAGCCGATGCCGAACAAGCCGGCATTTGCCTAGCAGGCTTAAGCGAACTAACCGAGGAGCAGCGTAGCGTCTTACTGCGAAGGTGGTTGGTCGGTTTCGGCTTGAAGCCGCCTAGTGCGGCCATTATCAAGGCGTTGGCGGCACAGGTGTCGGCTGGTCCGGGTAAAGCTTCGCCGCCGCAAATCCACATTCAGGGATGCCGCATCCTTGGCTATCGGCAAAAGTTGTTTTGCATTCCGGCGGCGGCGTTGAGTAAATTCACAGGCGATTTATTATGGCCGAAACCGGATGCGCGGTTAGACTTGGCGAACGGCTATTGCTTGCGCAGGATTGAGGCGCTCTCCGGAATCGGCAAAGATTATTGGGATAGGGCCGAGGTGTCGGTTAAGGCCCGCGCTGGCGGCGAAAAACTCAAGTTGCCGGGGCGGGAAGGGCATCATTGCCTGAAGAAGCTGTACCAGGAAGCCGGTATTCCGCCGTGGGAACGCGAGCAACGGCCGTTGGTCTATCTCGACGGACGCTTAGCGGCGATCGCAGGTTTATGGGTTGCCGAATGGGCTTGGGCGGCCGAGGCGGCTTGTTATCGGGTGGTTTGGCAGGCCGAGGCCGGGCTTGGCGATACTCACCACAAATGAGGAGGGGTTATGTTTCCGGATATTTTGCAGAGCGCGATTGTCGGCATGATGGTCGCGATACCGACCATCGTAGTTTATAAAAAAGCCGGCTTACATCCGGCGTGGGCGGCATTGGTGTTCCTGCCGGTGTTCGGCTTGCTGTTGGTGTTCCTGCAGTTGGCTTTTCAAGGCTGGCCTAACTTGAGACAGGAGCGTTAACCATGGAATTATTTTTTATTATTCTGCCGGCCTACATCCTGTTTTGCCTCTGGCTGGCTTACCGTATTTTGCAAAAAGCCGGATTCGACGGCCGTTGGGCATTGGTGTTAATGGTGCCGGTGGTGAACATCATCATGATTTGGGTGTTCGCCTTCAGTTCGTGGCCGAATTTGCGGCCGGGCGTGAAGCTGGAATGACGGTATTCGCCGGCCGTTTCAATAAAGCCGGCGTTGCCGCGATGCTGCCTCTGGGTCGGTTGCTCCGTCTAATTTAGCGGCAAGCTACCGCCAAAGCTGCTAAAATCGGCGTTTGTTTTGATCCTGCTATTCGCTAAACAGGGCGCAAATCCTTAATGACAAAATTCATCTTTATCACCGGCGGCGTGGTGTCTTCCTTGGGGAAAGGTATTGCCGCTTCGTCGTTGGCGGCGATTCTTGAAGATCGCGGCCTTAAAGTCACCATCACCAAACTCGATCCTTACATCAACGTCGATCCCGGCACGATGAGCCCATTCCAGCACGGTGAAGTCTTCGTCACCGAGGATGGCGCGGAAACCGATTTGGACCTTGGCCATTACGAGCGGTTTTTGAAGGCCACGATGGCCAAGAAAAACAATTTCACTACCGGCCAGGTGTACGAGCAGGTGTTGCGCAACGAGCGCAAGGGCGAGTATCTGGGTGCCACGGTGCAAGTCATTCCACACATCACCGACGAAATCAAACGCCGGGTGTTCGCCAGTGCCGAAGGCATGGACATCGGCATCATCGAAGTCGGCGGCACGGTCGGCGACATCGAGTCGCTACCCTTCCTGGAAACCATCCGCCAGATGGGTGTGGAACTGGGCCGTGACCGCGCCGTGTTCATCCACTTGACGCTGGTGCCTTACATCAAATCGGCCGGCGAACTGAAAACCAAGCCCACCCAGCATTCGGTCAAGGAGCTGCGTACCATCGGTATCCAGCCGGACATTCTGATTTGCCGTTCCGAGCAACCGATTCCGGCCAGCGAACGCCGCAAAATTGCGCTGTTTACCAACGTCAGCGAAAAAGCCGTTATTTCGGCGATCGATGCCGATACGATTTATCGCATCCCATTATTGTTACGCGAACAAGGCCTGGACGACCTGGTGGTGCACCAGTTGCGTCTCGATGTGCCGCCCGCCGACTTGACTGCCTGGGAAAAAGTCGTCGACGGCTTGACCCATCCGACCGACGAAGTGCAAATCGCCATCGTCGGCAAATACGTCGATCACACCGATGCCTATAAATCGCTGAACGAAGCCTTGCTGCATGCCGGCATCCATACCCGGCACAAGGTCGAGATTAAATACATCGATTCCGAAACCATCGAGCAGGAAGGCACCGCGCAACTGAAAGACGTCGACGCGATTCTGGTGCCGGGCGGTTTCGGCGAGCGCGGCGTGGAAGGCAAAATTTCCACCGTGCGTTTTGCCCGCGAGCACAAGATTCCGTACTTGGGCATTTGTCTGGGTATGCAGTCCGCAGTGATTGAGTTTGCCCGCAACGTGGTAGGTTTGGAAGGCGCACACAGTACCGAATTCCTGCCGAAAAGCCCGCATCCGGTGATCGGCTTGATCACCGAATGGATGGACGAAGCCGGCGAACTGGTGACCCGCGACGAAGATTCCGACATCGGCGGCACCATGCGCCTGGGCGCGCAAAAATGCCGCTTGAAGTCCGATTCGCTGGCGTTCGCGGTGTATCAAAAAGATGTGATTACCGAGCGCCACCGCCACCGCTACGAGTTCAACAATCAATATTTGAAACAACTGGAAGCCGCCGGCATGCGTTTTTCCGGCAAATCGCTGGACGGCCGCCTGGTCGAGATCGTCGAATTGGCCGACCATCCCTGGTTTCTGGCCTGCCAGTTCCATCCGGAATTTACTTCGACGCCGCGCAACGGCCATCCGCTGTTTTCCGGCTTCGTCGAAGCGGCCGCCAAACACAAAAAGCATTCACCCGAATCCAAGTAACCAAGGTCAAGCATGCAACTTTGCAATTTCGAAGCCGGACTCGACAAACCGTTATTTCTGATCGCCGGCACTTGCGTGATCGAAAGCGAACAAATGACGCTGGATACTGCCGGCAAATTGAAGGAAATCGCTAGCGAGCTGGGCATTCCCTTCATCTATAAATCTTCGTTCGACAAAGCCAATCGTTCGTCGATGAGCAGTTTTCGCGGTCTGGGGCTGGAAACCGGCTTGCAGATTCTGGAAAAGGTCAAACAACAATTGAATGTGCCGGTACTGACCGACGTCCACGAAGACACGCCGCTGGCCGAGGTCGCCTCTGTGGTCGACGTGATGCAAACTCCGGCTTTCCTGTGCCGACAAACCAATTTCATTCAGAGCGTCGCCGCTCAAGGCAAGCCGGTCAATATTAAGAAAGGCCAATTCATGGCGCCGTGGGATATGGGTAACGTCGTCGCCAAGGCCAAGGCCACCGGCAACGACAAAATCATGGTCTGCGAGCGCGGCGTGTCGTTCGGTTATAACAATCTGGTTTCCGACATGCGTTCGCTGGCGGTGATGCGCGACACCCAATGCCCGGTGGTTTTCGACGCCACTCACTCGGTGCAACTGCCGGGCGGGCAGGGTAGTTGCTCGGGAGGTCAGCGCGAGCATGTGCCGGTGTTGGCGCGGGCGGCGGTGGCGGCTGGTGTTGCCGGCTTGTTCATGGAAACCCATCCGAAGCCGGAAGAAGCCTTGAGCGACGGCCCCAACTCCTGGCCGTTGCACCGTATGAAAGAATTGCTGGAAACCTTAATGACGATAGACCGCGCGGTCAAGTCCGGTCCGTTCATCGAAACCACCCTTTAGTTTCTATTGCCATGGCCAAAATCACCCAGTTATCGCAGCTCGATTTATCGGCCAGCTATAGCTATGCGGATTATTTGACCTGGCAATTGGACGAAACTATCGAGTTGATCAAGGGCAAAATTTCGTTGATGGCACCGGCGCCGAACGTCAAGCATCAACGACTGTCGATGAGTTTGAGCGGGCAACTGTTTAACTATTTCTGCCATAAATCTTGCCAAGTGTTTGCTGCCCCATTCGACGTTCGCCTCTACGACCGCCGCAAATCCATCCTCGCCAGTCAAGACATCTTTACCGTCGTCCAGCCCGACATCTGCGTCATCTGCGACCCGGACAAACTCGACGAACAGGGTTGCAACGGCGCGCCGGACTGGATTATCGAAATCGTTTCCAAGGGCAGTTCCAAACAAGATGCCCAGATCAAACACGCATTGTACGCCGAAAGCGGCGTAACCGAATACTGGCTAGTATTCCCGTACGAAACCGTCATCCAGCAATTCGTGTTGAACGATCAGGGCCAATACCAGTTGCAGTGCAGTTTTGCCGGCGACGATATAGCAACCCCGCATTTATTCCCGGATTTGAGTATAGCCTTGAGCGAGCTCTTCCCTGACAATTAAAAACCACCATTAACCATATCCCTATTACGGAGCAACTGAAGATCATGAGAATCGTTGATGTAAAAGCTAGAGAAGTTCTGGACTCGCGCGGCAACCCTAGCGTCGAAGCCGAAGTGTATTTGGATTCCGGTGTGGTCGGCAGTGCGATGGTGCCGTCCGGCGCCTCGACCGGCGAGCGTGAAGCTATCGAATTGCGCGACGGCGACAAAAACCGTTACCTGGGCAAAGGCGTATTGAAAGCCGTCAACAACGTCAACACTGCATTGAAAGACGCAGTCGTTGGTATGCAAGCCGACGACCAAGCGGCATTGGACCAAAAAATGATAGCCCTGGACGGCACCAACGCGAAAAGCAACCTGGGCGCCAACGCGATCCTGGGCGTATCGATGGCCGCTGCTCGCGCTGCCGCACAAGAAGCTGGCAAACCGCTGTATCAATTCATGAACAAATCCGGCGAATTTATCCTGCCGGTACCGATGATGAACATCATCAACGGCGGTTCGCACGCCGACAACAGCGTCGACTTGCAAGAATTCATGATTCTGCCGGTTGGTGCGCCAACCTTCCGCGAAGCCATCCGTTACGGCGCCGAAGTATTCCACAACCTGGCGAAAGTCTTGAAAGGCAAAGGCCTGGCCACTACCGTCGGCGACGAGGGCGGTTTCGCGCCTAACTTGCGTTCCAACGAAGAAGCTATCGAAGTCATCCTGGAAGCCATCGAAAAAGCCGGTTACAAAGCCGGTCAAGACATCTACCTGGGTATGGATGCGGCCGCTTCCGAGTATTTCGAAAACGACAAATACTTCCTGTCCGCCGAAAACCGTAGCTTTACTTCCACAGAAATGGTCGACTTCCTGGCGGCTTGGGTCGATAAATATCCTATCATCTCCATCGAAGACGGCCTGGACGAAAACGATTGGGACGGCTGGAAATATCAAACCGAAAAATTGGGCAACCGTATCCAATTGGTCGGCGACGATTTGTTCGTGACCAATCCAGCGATCCTGAAAGAAGGCATTGAAAAAGGCATCGCTAACTCGATCCTGATCAAGGTCAACCAAATCGGCACGCTGACCGAAACCCTGGAAGCGATCAGCATGGCGTCTGCCGCCGGTTACAGCGCCGTGGTTTCACACCGTTCCGGCGAAACCGAAGACACCACCATTGCCGACCTGGTCGTCGCCACCGGCACCGGCCAGATCAAAACCGGTTCCTTGAGCCGTTCCGACCGCGTTGCCAAATACAACCGTCTGATGAAAATCGAAGACGAGTTGGGTGCCAAAGCCCGCTATGCCGGCCGCAGCGCGTTCAAAATGTTGAAATAAAATAGCGTAGGTTGGGTTAGCTCGATAGAGCGTAACCCGACACGTCGGCTTTTAAGTTGGGTTACACCCTTCGCTAGCGCTTAGGGCTAACCCAACCTACATTTTCGAGATACCGCCATCAAAACCCTGATCCTAGTCATCATCGCGTTGACGCTACACTTCCAGTATCGGTTGTGGTTCGGCGATGCCAGCTTGTCGCAGATTCGCGAGTACCGCGCGCGGCTGGAAGAATTGACCAAGGAAGCCCAGGAAAAAAAGGAACGCAACGACGCCTTGTACGCCGAGGTCAAGGATTTGCGCAAGGGTCTGGAAACCATCGAAGAGCGCGCCCGCTATGAGCTGGGCATGATCAAGGAAAACGAAACTTTCTTTCAAGTGCTTGAGTAAAGCATGAACCAAATTCCCAAATGTTGGGCCGTGGTGCCCGCAGCCGGCGTCGGCAAACGCATGCAGGCCGACCGCCCCAAACAATATCTGCCGCTGGCCGGCAAGACCGTCATCGAACACACCTTGAGCCGCTTGCTGGCTTCCGGCGCTTTTCAAAAAGTTGCGGTAGCGATTTCGGTCGAAGACCCTTACTGGCCGGAACTGGACATTTCCAAGCATCCCGATGTGATCACCGCGCCCGGCGGCAAGGAGCGCGCCGATTCGGTACTGTCGGCATTAAAATCCCTGCAAGGCTTGGCCGGCGAAGACGACTGGGTGCTGGTGCACGACGCCGCCCGTCCCTGTTTGACCGCCGGCGACATACATCTCCAGATCGACACCTTAAAAGATGACGCGGTTGGCGGCATCCTGGCCTTGAGTTCGCACGACACCTTGAAACACGTCGACGGCGATACGATTACCGCCACGATAGACCGCAAACACGTCTGGCGCGCGCTGACTCCGCAAATGTTCAAATACGGCATGCTGCGCGACGCGCTGCAGCAAACCGAAGGCAATCCGGCCGTCACCGACGAAGCCAGCGCGCTGGAAATTCTCGGCTTCAAACCGAAGATCGTCGAAGGCCGTCCCGACAACATCAAAATTACCCGGCCCGAAGATCTGGCGCTGGCGCAATTCTATATGGAGCAACAAGCATGATTCGAGTCGGCATGGGCTACGACGTCCACCGCTTCAACGACGGCGACCACATCATTCTGGGCGGCGTCACCATCCCCTACGAAAAAGGCCTGGAAGCCCACTCCGACGGCGACGTGGTGTTACACGCGTTGGCCGACGCCATTCTGGGTGCAGCGGCATTGGGCGACATCGGCAAACATTTCCCGGATACCGATCCCAACTTCAAGGGTGCCGACAGCCGGGTGCTGCTGCGCCACGTCTACAATATCGTCAAAGAAAAAGGCTATAAGCTGGTCAACGCCGACGTCACCATCATCGCCCAGGCACCGAAAATGCTGCCGCACGTGCCGGAGATGCGCGCCAACATCGCCGCCGACCTGGAAACCGACATCGACTGCATCAACGTCAAAGCCACCACCACCGAGAAACTCGGCTTCGAAGGCCGCAAGGAAGGTATCGCGGTGCAGGCGGTGGTGTTGATCGAGAAATAAACTTGGCCGAATTTGATGTGTAACCGAATTTATCTCCATGATTTGAAATTAGTTTTTGTTGGATTGACTGCAATCTGTCTGTCATTTTCAGCGTTGGCAGAGGAAAAATTTGCCAAAGCTTTATGTGGCGGAACCTCTGTCGAAGTAAAAGCAGAACGATTTCCGGATACCAAGCTAGCTTTATCTAAAATAGTCCTCTCTGCTAGCTCTGGGAAAGAATCAATTCGTTTGGTTTTTGATAATACGGTCGATGATCCAAAAGCGGCTGAGTACTTTTTTGCCGCTTGTCTAAAAGGAAAAGATCAAAGGCCGTATATCGTTTTCCAAAATTATTGCGGTGGCTCTGGTTGCCATGATTTGGACAACTTTGGCATTATCGACGCGGCGTCACTGCGCGTCTTGTTGGCGCCCTCCGATAACAATCATTCCGTTGCCGACCAAATTATTGGTTATTCGGTCCAACCTCTTTTTGATTACAAGGAACGTTTTTTCTGAGTCGTTTGACGCCAAATCCGGAATTTGTTGGTTTTGATTTAACTGGCTGGCCCCACGCCTACGGCGGCCCATCCGCCACCGCCGACTTCAAAACCCTCCCCGACGACTTCGTCGTAGAGGAAATCCTCGGCTTCGAGCCGGAAGGCAGTGGCGAGCACGTGTTTTTGTTCGTCGAAAAAATCGGCGAAAACACCGAATACGTCGCCCGCTTGCTGGCCCGCCACGCCGGCGTCAGGCAGCGCGACATCGGCTACGCCGGCCTGAAAGACCGCCACGGCCGCACTCGGCAATGGTTCAGCGTTTGGCTGCCCGGCAAAGACGCTCCCGATTGGTCGGTTCTCGAATCGGAATCGCTAAAAATCCTGCAAGCGGTGCGCCATCCGCGCAAACTCAAGCGCGGCGTGCTGGCCGGCAACCGTTTCGAAATTCTGCTTCGCAACTGGCAAGGCGACCGCGCGCAAGCCGAAAGCCAACTCCGGCAAATCCAAACTCGAGGCTTTCCCAATTACTTCGGCCCGCAACGCTTCGGCCACCAAGGCCGAAATATCGACAAAGCCTTGGCACTGTTCGGCGGCGCTAAACTCAAGCGCGAACAGGCATCGATTTACCTGTCTGCCGCCCGCTCCTATTTGTTCAATCTGATCTTGGCCGGGCGCGTCAGCCAAGGCAATTGGGATCAAGCTTTGGCCGGCGATATTTTCAAACTGGCGGCGAGCAACAGCCTGTTTGCCGGCGCAGCGGCCGATGCCGGCCTGGCAGCGCGGGTGGCAGCCGGCGAGATTCATCCGACCGGCGTGCTGTATGGTAAAGCCGGCCTGTTTGCCGAGGCCGACGCCGGACAGATCGAGCAAGCGGTATTAAACGCGAATCCGTTATTGGTCGAGGGCTTGCGAGTCCATGCCGATGCCGCCGACCGCCGTGCGCTAAGGGCGATACCGGGCGAACTGGGTTGGGAGTGGGAACACGCAGGCCTGCGATTAGGTTTTTCGTTGCCGGCCGGCAGTTACGCGACAGCCTTGCTGAGGGAGTTGATCGGCGACGAATCGGCCGCTGCGTAGCGGTTTATTGTGTAAATTGGACTTGGGTACAACTGTTGGTAGGATTGTGATCTTAATCAATTTATAATCTTGGGCAGAAACCGGACCGGTTCCACAATAAAAATAATCACTAGCAACCCCAAAAACCGATGCCCGACAGCCTGCTGAGCCTAGGACCCGCCAATCCCAAGTTTGACGATCCGCTATTGCTGGCTTTGTTATCGGTCTGCAAAATCCTGCATATTACGCAAACTGCGACGGCACTGGTGGCCGGCCTGCCGTTGCTCGACCATAAACTAACCCCCGATTTGTTTCCGCGTGCCGCCGAGCGCGCCGGTTTGCGTGCCAGCTTGTTGCGCCGGCCGTTGGAACGAATCTCCACGCTGGTGTTGCCGGTCGTGCTGTTACTGAAAGACGGCACCACCTGCGTGTTGGTCGGCCGGGACGGCGAGGGCTGCACCGTCATCGTCCCGGAAACCGAAAGCGGCGAAAAAACCGTCGCAGCCGCCGAGTTGAATGCGCTATACAGCGGTTTGGCGTTCTTCGTGCAAGTCAGCCACCATTTCGATGCTCGCAGCGGCGATGCGGGGCTGCCCAAAGCCAAGCATTGGTTTTGGGACGTCATCGCCAAATCCTGGCCGATTTATGCCGAAGTGCTGGCGGCGTCGCTGTTGATCAACATTTTTGCGTTGGCCGCGCCGCTGTTCTTCATGAACGTTTACGACCGGGTGGTACCGAACCGCGCCTTGGAAACCCTTTGGGTGTTTGCGCTAGGCATCGTGATCGTATTCGGCTTCGAATTGGCGATGAAACTGTTGCGTAGCTATTTCATCGACGCCGCCGGCAAGCGCGCCGATATCGTGCTGTCGGCGACGATTTTCGAAAAACTGATGAATATCCGGATGGAGGCCAAACCGGTTTCGGTCGGCGGTTTTGCCAACAACCTGAGCGAATTCGAATCGTTCCGCGAATTTCTGACCTCCGCCAGCTTGGCCACGCTGATCGACCTGCCGTTTCTGATCCTGTTCATCTTGATTATTTCCAGTATCGGCGGCCATTTAGCCTGGATTCCGCTGGTCATATTGCCGTTGGCGGTATTGGTCGGCATCGTGTTGCAGGCCCCGCTCAGGGCTACGATCCAGGCCTTGTTCAAAGCCGGCGCCGAGAAAAATGCCACCCTGGTCGAAGCCCTGTCCAACCTGGAAACGCTGAAGGCCGCCGGCGCCGAAGGCCAACTGCAGGCGCGTTGGGAAAAAGGCATCGGCGAGATGGCCCGGCTTGGTTTGAAGTCGCGGTTTTATTCCGGCTTGACCGTCAATTTGACGGCGTTTTTCCAGCAATTGGCCTCGGTGTTTGTCGTCGTCGCCGGCGTTTACCGCATTGCCGACGGCGACTTGACCACAGGCGGTTTGGTGGCCTGCACCATGCTGACCTCGCGGGCGCTGGCGCCGGTCGGCCAAGTGGCGGCGTTGTTGACCCGCTACCACCACGCCCGCGCCGCGTTGGATTCCTTGAACCGGATGATGGCTTTGCCGGTCGAGCGCGAACCGGGGCGGGACTACTTGCACCGGCCGCGCTTCAACGGCGATATCGAATTCAAACAGGTCGCCTTCCATTATCCGCAGCAACCGGTCAAAGCGCTGGAGGGGATCTCGTTCAAAATCAAAGCCGGCGAACGGGTAGGCGTGATCGGCCGGATCGGTTCAGGCAAAAGCACGTTGGAGCGTTTGATCCTGGGCTTGTACCAGGCCCAACAGGGCTCGATTTTGATCGACGGCGCAGATATCCGCCAAATCGATCCCGCCGACTTGCGCCGCCAGATAGGCTACGTGCCGCAAGACATTTCGCTGATGTACGGCAGCGTCAAGGACAATATCACGCTCGGCTCCGGCTTCGCCGACGACAGCCAAGTGTTGCGGGCGGCGCGGATCGCCGGCGTCGACCAGTTTGTGAATAGGCATCCGGACGGATTCGAACTGCAGGTCGGCGAGGGCGGCGCCAATTTATCCGGCGGCCAACGCCAGAGCATCGCCCTAGCGCGGGCCTTGTTGCTGGCGCCGCCGATTTTGGTGTTGGACGAGCCGACCAACGCGATGGATAACAGCAGCGAAGAAGGTTTTAAGCAGCGGTTCGCCGCCGAACTGGACGGTCAGACCTTGATTCTGGTGACGCACCGCATGTCGTTGCTGAGTCTGGTCGAGCGTTTGATCGTCATGGACGGCGGCCATATCGTCGCCGACGGCCCGAAACAGCATGTGCTGGAAGCCTTGCGCCAAGGCCAGATCAAGGTTGCGGCGTGACGATGTTTAAAAAATTCGCCGAATGGCGCGCCGCGCAACGGTATCGGACCGAAGACCAGGCTTTTCTGAACGACGTCAACGCCGCCAATTTGTACGAAGTGCCGCTGCAAGGCCATTTGATCTTGTGGTCCAGCTTTGCCTTTGTCGTCGTCGCCCTGGTTTGGGCCGGGTTCGCCAGCGTCGACGAAGTCACCCGCGGCCAGGGCAAGACCATTCCGTCCAGCCAGGTTCAGGTGGTGCAGAATCTGGAGGGCGGCATCGTTTCCGACATTCTGGTGCAGGAAGGGCAGTTGGTGGAAAAAGACCAGGTGCTGTTGCAATTGGACGAAGTCAGATTCGCCTCGTCGTTCAAGGAAACCAAACTGAAATACTACGAATTGCTGGCAGCCACCGCCCGCTTGAATGCCGAAATCAACGGCACGCCGCTGCAAATACCGGCGGAGGTGGCGGCTAACGCGCCGCAAATCGCCGAAAACGCCAAGCAGTTGCTCTTGTCGCGGCAGAACGAAATCAAATCGAATAGCGATATCCTGGCCGAACAAGTCCGGCAAAAAGAACAGGAGATCGTCGAATTGCAATCGAAGAGCGAGCAATTGGCGCGTAGCTACCGCTTGCTGCAGGACGAGGTAAAAATGTCCGAGCCGCTGGTGGCGGACGGCGCCATGTCGCAGGTGGAGTTGCTCAGGCTGCAGCGCGCCGCCAACGATTTGAAAGGCGATTTGAATTCGGCCAATCTGGCGATTCCGCGCCTGCGTTCGTCGTTGGACGAGGCGCGCAATAAATTGGCGGAAATCAAGATCCGCTACCGCACCGAGGCCTTGAAGGAATTGAACGAAGTCAAAGCCGAACTGGACCGCACCTCGGAGTCGGCGGTGGCGTTGGCGGACCGCGTCAGCCGCACCCGGGTGCTGTCGCCGGTCAAGGGCACCGTCAAACGCATCAAGGTGGCCACGGTCGGCGGCGTGATCCAGCCGGGCATGGATTTGCTGGAAATCGTGCCGGTGGAGGACCAGTTGCTGATCGAGGCCAAAATCCGTCCGGCCGATATTGCTTTTCTTCACCCCGGACAACGAGCTGTGGTAAAACTTAGTGCGTACGATTTCTCGATATACGGCGGGCTGGATGCGACGCTGGAGCATATTAGCGCCGATAGCATTCCCGGCGAGAAAAAGGACGAGGACAGTTATTATTTGATCAGGCTGCGGACCGCGAAAAATTATCTGGAAAAAAACGGCCAACGTCTTGATATCATTGCCGGGATGACCGCCGAAGTCGATATTTTGACCGGAAAGAAAACCGTACTGGACTACCTGTTGAAACCGATATTGAAAGCCAGAGATCGGGCCTTCAGAGAACGATAACCCAACACGACATAAACATCACTGTGGCTAACATACTGATTTATTCAAATAACCCTCAGTTGACCGCGCAATGGACGCACGCGCTAATCGCTGAGTACAGTGTCAGTATGCTGCACAGCATTCGCGGCGATTTTCAAGCCGACGCCGTGATCTTCGACGCCAAAAAACTGGACGAAGACGCCGGCCTGCTGGCGGTTTTCGCCAACAAACGCACCCGGTTCTTAGTGATCGGCGCCGATTGGCCGGAAGAAAAACAAATCAATATCCTGATCAACGGCGCTGCCGGCTATTGCGAGCAGGCCGAGGCGCCGGCTTTGTTGGTGCGCGCGGTGGCCTGCATCCTGACCGGCGACATTTGGATCCGGCGGGCGCTGGTACCCAAAGTGATTGGCGCCTTGACCGGAGCCCGCCGCATGCATGCCGTATCCGCCGCCCCGGTGGATTGCGATCGAAAACTACAAATGCTGGCCACGCTATCGGCCCGCGAATTGGAAGTGGCGGATATGATACGTCAGGGCGAGAGCAACAAGCGCATCGCCTTGGCGTTGAATATCTCGGAACGGACGGTGAAAGCCCATTTATCCTCGATTTTCCGCAAGCTGGAAGTCGACGATAGGTTGCGCTTGGCCATATTCTTGAAAGAGATCGATCAATACCAAAGAGGAACGTCATGAGATTTGCTATGGGAATTGGCATCGGCGTAGCCATGCAGATGGGATTTGTGTCCACCGGGCAGGCACTGAGTTTGCAGGAGTCGATACAAAAAGTTCTGGACGACAATCCGAAAATCCAGGCGGCGAAATCCGAACGGCGCGCGGTCGAGGAAGAAATCGACCAAGCTAGGGCCGGTTACTTTCCTACCGTCGATGTCACCGCCGGCATCGGCTGGGAGGAATCGAACAACCCGACCACCCGCGGCCGCGGCGACGGTTCGGTGTTTTACCACCGCGAAGAAGGCGCGATTCAAGTCCGGCAAATGTTGTTCGACGGCTTGGCTACGCCGAACGAAGTCGAGCGCCAGGAAAAGCGGACCGATTCCCGCGCCTACACCGTATTCGGCCAATCCGAAATCACCGCGTTGGACGGTGTCGAAGCCTATCTGAAAGTATTGCGCCGCCAGGAGTTGTTGAATCTGGCCAAGGAAAACCTGCAATTGCATTTGCGCACCAACGAGCAAATCAAGCTGCGCAGCGAGCGCGGCGTCGGCAAACGCGCCGATGTCGACCAATCCATGGGCCGGGTGGCGTTGGCCGAGAAGAACGTCTGGTCGGAAACCGGTAACCTGAAAGATGCCGAAACCGGCTTTCAACGGGTGATCGGCATCCTGCCGGATGCAGTCGAACCGGTGGCCGCGCCGACCGCGGCGCTGCCGGCGACGATGGAGCAAGCCATCGACGAAGCGCTGGCCGAACATCCGATACTGAAATCGGCCAACTCCGACATCGAATCGGCCTTTGCCCAACACAATACCGCGATGGCGCCTTACTTTCCCCGGTTCGATATCGAGACCGGCGTCAGCCACAACTACAATCTGGACGGCATCCGCGGCACCAACTCCGACATGACGGCTATGCTGCGCATGCGCTACAACATCTTCAACGGCGGCAAGGACATCGCCCGCCGCGAACAGACTGCGCAACTGATCAACCAAGCCAAAGACATCCGCGACAACACCCACCGCCAGGTGGTGGAAAGCATGCGCTTGTCGTGGGTGGCGTATCAGACCGTGAAAAGCCAGATGGATTTTTTCAAACAGCATGCCGAGTCGGCCGAAAAAACCATAACCGCCTACCAACAGCAATTCAACATCGGCCAACGCACCTTGTTGGACTTGCTCGATACTTTCAATGAAATGTACATCGCCAAAAGCTCGCTGATCAACGCCAAGTACGATGAGTTGTTCTCGCAATACCGGATTTTGGCCAGCAAGGGCCAGTTGAATAAGTATCTGGGTACTCAATTGCCGGCCGAGGTGCAGCCGGTTAGTTTGGCGGATTAGTCGTAAGTCGATTGGCCGGAATTGCCCGCCGTTCCGGGGTGGATGGTGGGTTTTCCGATTACTAAGTGGCCGCCTAGTTTGGGCACTTGGGTGTTCGCGCCAATTCGAGCTTAATCGAGAAAATTTTGGGGGTTTGATGATATACGGAAATGAAAATTATCTGTGGATCAATAATATACAGACGAGAGGGGTGGTTATGCTTATATACGCGGTTAACCGCTTAATAGCTTGTTAGGCGTCTCAAATCCTCCCATGGTCGACTTCCCCTTTCTCGCAAGCTTCACTGTCTGCTCTGCCAGCGCATCCGATGAAGTGACTTCGTCATCAAGTGGGCTGTCCACGCGTCACCGCATGTCGCTTGTGTTGCGTGCGGGGCCAGAAGTCGAGATTGAGTTGCCCTCGGGTGAGCCGCTGGGCAGTCTGGAGACTCACCTGACACTACAAGCAGGACTGGCATCGCCTCGCGACCTTGCCAGCGAGCTGGCCGCTGACGACGTCGGCTTCTTGCTTCACTCCAAAGCTGGGGCGGACCCGCCATTCATTCATGGCGCCGTTGCTTGGCCGACAGCAGACTTGCCTTACCACCTACTCACTCGGGGTCTGAGAGCCAGCGTTCTGCTGTCGTTCTCGTCGATACAGCAGATCCTCGAGTACCAGGACTCGTTTGTCTGGCAACCTGGCCGCGGCGCCATCCTCCGCATCGGAAGCTACTCGATCAACTGCACGAGCGCCCTGGTCCCGTGAGGAAATGAAGACCGAGCCGCCTAACATGTCGGTCAACCGGAGCCTCCACGGCATGGCACCGTGGCCGCGATGCGCTCGTTGTCTATGTTGTGCCTCACGGCTAGGGCGCCACGCCGTTCCGGCCCGGTTACCTCTACGTTAGGCCTGCGATGTCGTCGTCCGTCAGTCAAGCACGAGCCCTCTTCGCTTCAATGCCAGACCAAGTCTTCAACGAATGGTTAGTCGAAAGAATCGAATCAGCGGGTTGGCCGCCGGTTGGGCCGCGCTGGAATGCTTTGCTTGGCGGCTATACATCTGACACTTGGGCTACCTTTTCTTGGAATCAAGAAGAGCTTGATCTCTACAACCTAACCTACTCTAAAGAATCAATCCGCATCATCAAGGGTCTGTCCGAAGCACGATTCGGAGGCGTTGAGAACGCATACGCGAGCATCGAGAGGTCAGAGGAACGCATGCGAAGAATCCATCAATACGTCAAGTCCACAAGGAAGCTTCCTGGCTCGGTTGTTCTCATTGATGGGCCTCCTTGGGAGATCATCGATGGCTGCCACAGAATCACGATGTACGTTGGTTGGATTCGAAACAAAGAGCTTGCCGGTGGTGTCGATCGACTGCAAAAGGCATGGGTAGCAAGGCCACCTCGCGATGCGCTGGCCTAACCCTTCCATCGAGAGCCCGCGTCCGATTAGTGTTAGCTTAATCGGACGTATGTTTGTCCAAAATACCTTTGTTTCAACGGCTTCGCTATCGCGATGCCTGTTTTGAAGTCGGGTCTCGGCCCGACAGCCGAGTTTCTTTCTTTTGTTTGGCCAAAAGAAAGAAACCAAAGAAAAAGCCACCCCATGCCGCTTCGATCCTGCGCTCCGGTGGGTTTGAGCGGGGTTTTCTGAAGGGCTGTCCTAGCCCTCCGAAAACGCGCGGCATCCCTGCCGCGCCCCTGGCGGGCCGATCCGCCCAAACCCGCCGGTGCTCGGCGCGGCATAAGGCGGTGTAAAACCGTCCCGATTTCACGGCAGGCCGGAATAAGCGTAGCGTTTCCGGCAGCCGAGTAGGGTGGGCACGGCATTTTGTGCCCACGCGGTTAATAGGCCTTCGTGTCTTGTGTCGCTAACGCGACGGCTGCTTTGAATGTCGGGTCTCGGCCCGACAGCCGAGATACTTTTCTTTGCTTGTCCAAAGAAAAGTATCCAAAAGAAACGACACCCCATGCCGCTTCGATCCTGCGCTCCGGTGGGTTTGAGCGGGGTTTTCTGAAGGGCTGTCCTAGCCCTCCGAAAACGCGCGGCATCCCTGCCGCGCCCCTGTCGGGCCGATCCGCCCAAACCCTCCGGTGCTCGGCGCGGCATAAGGGGAGTGTAAAACCGTCCCGATTTCACGGTAGGCCGGAATAAGCGTAGCGTTTCCGGCAAGCTTTAAGTCCTTTGTATGTTTGGCTGGTGGCGGTTTGGAATGTCGCGACAGGATTAATCCGGTTAAAACGCCGGAGAGCGCGGTTGGTCGTAGGCCGGTTTCGATACCGGCCAACGGTTCCATGCGCTATGCGTCGTCGCCGGACGCGAACAGGCCGAATTTCCCCAGCGTCTCCTGGGTGTCGCACAGCCAGAAACCGGGCTCCAGTTTGGCTTGGGCTTTTGCCAGATACATGCGCGCATCGGCGGCCATGACCAATTCGTCGCCCGACATCGGTTTGTCCGGGCCGGTTTGGCAAATGCCGATGCTGAACGAGAGCTTATGCCGGTCGTTGCGCGCGACGAAAGCGTTGATCAGACGTTCGCAGACGTCCTTAGCGTGGCCGTTGGTGGCGCCGGGCATGATGATGCAAAACTCGTCGCCACCGTAGCGGCAGGCGATATCGGTTTCGCGGATACTGCTCAGGATGGTCGTGCCGAGCGCTTCCAGCATGTGGTCGCCGACGATGTGGCCGTAGTTGTCGTTCAGCAACTTGAAGTCGTTCAGATCGAAATACACCAGCGTCAAGGGTTCCTTACGCCGGGCGCAACCGGCCAATTCGATGCGGATGCGTTCGTAAAAAGCGCGGTGGTTGAACAAGCGGGTCAAGCCGTCCTGGCTGGATAGCTCCTGCAATTCCTTGGTTTGCTTGGCGACGGTTTCCACCAAGTCGCGGGCGTAATCCTCCAATTCCTGCTTGGCTTTCTGGACCTCGGCTACCAGCGCGCCGGTGTAGGTCTCGAACACGAACTGCACATCGAACATCAGCAATTTGGTCAAGCTGCGTTGGCGCTGATCGGCCTCGTGTCGGCTGCAGAGGCCTTCCTCGTATTGTTTTTCGAATTGGTCCGAGAGTATGTCCCACAGCAAGCGGACCGCGGACATGTAAAGCGCGGGCGACACGCCGATACGCTTGTGCACGATTCCGACCCGCAGCCGGTTGGTGACGTAATTCTGGTCGTAGGTGCCGGAAAACACTTCCTGAATATAACCGCGCATGCTGTTTTTTAATCGGCTCAACGTTTCTGAGTCGCCAATCACAATTTCCACTTCAGAGTGGGTCAACTGATTGGCATAAAACTCTTCGACGATGGCGTCCAGATTGCGCGTGATAAACGGCTCGGCCGCCAGCAGATTGTTTTCGTCTTCTTTGGTCAGATAGAACAACTTCTTGATTAGCTCGATTTTTCTATCCGTCAGCTTGAGCTGTTCCACCATGGTGTGGTTAGTTAGTAGCATCTAAATGCCTTTATATTTGGATGGATTACACGCACCTTAAACCTATCCCACGTCTTTGGCAAACCCCCGCGAGACCGCGCTCGCCGGGCGCAGCCGGTCCTAGCGGCGGCCGGGGCGGACGCGGCCGGAGTCCGTTTTGCCGGGAACTTCGTTACCGATTGTAGGGTTTCCGACAATGTGCTTTTCCGGTTCCCGGTTTTCTTGTCGGCATCCCGCCAAACTGCGGCGTCCGACCCGGTAAAACGCCGGCTTTCCGCAGTTGGCAAGTGTTTTGCATTATCTCTGGCAAAGGCGTCGCCCCAGCAAAACCGCAAACGACATTCCGCCAGAGGTGAAGTATGCAAGCCAATACTCGACACATCGTCATCGACGACACTACGCTGCGCGACGGCGAACAGTCGGCCGGCGTAGTGTTTTCGCTGCAGGAAAAGCTGGCGATTGCCGAACGACTGGCGGCATTGGGCGTGCCGGAGCTGGAAATCGGTATCCCGGCGATGGGCGCGCAGGAACGGGCCGAAATCGAAGCCATTGCCGCGCTGAATCTGCCTTGCAATTTGCTGGTGTGGTCGCGGATGCGAGACGACGATTTGCAGCATTGCCTGGGATTGGGCGTCGGCATGGTGGACTTGTCCATTTCCGCATCCGACCAGCATATCCAACACAAATTGAAACAAAGCCGGGCCTGGGTGTTAGCCACCATCGACCGCTGCGTCAAAGCAGCCATCGACGCCGGCTTGCAGGTTTGCGTCGGCGCCGAAGACGCATCGCGCGCCGATAGCGGCTTCCTGGCGCAGATGGCGGAAGCCGCGCAACGCGCCGGAGCGGTCAGAATCCGCTTCGCCGACACGGTCGGCATCATGGAGCCGTTCGGCACCTTCGAAGCGATCCGCAAATTGCGCAGCGTCACCGACATGGATATCGAGATGCACGCCCACGACGATTTGGGGCTGGCCACTGCCAACAGTCTGGCCGCCGCCTTTGCCGGCGCCACCCATTTGAATACGACCGTCAACGGACTGGGCGAACGCGCCGGCAATGCGGCGTTGGAAGAAGTCGTGGTCGGCTTGAAGCAGTTGTACGGTTTCGAAACCGGCGTCGATCTACGCAATTTTCCGGAATTGTCGCACCAGGTGGCGACGGCTTCCGGCGATACCATCGGCAGCCGCAAAAGCCTGATCGGCCGCGACGTTTTCAGCCACGAAGCCGGCATCCACGTCGACGGCCTGTTGAAAGACCCCAACAACTACCAAGGTGTCGACCCGGCCTTGGTCGGCCGCAGCCACCGGCTGGTGCTGGGCAAACATTCCGGCAGCCAGGGCGTGATGCACGCCTACCGGCAACTCGGTATCCAAATTAACCGCTGGCAGGCCGGCCGCCTGCTGCCTTTGATTCGCGAATTTGTCAGCCTGCACAAACGCGAACCGCAATCCGCCGATTTGAACCAGTTCTTACACAGCCTATAGCGAGGTGTGCGATGAGTAGTAACCGCCAACAATCAGTCGTGAAAACCAGCAGTAAAGTCGAAGCGCCGATCGCCAATCCGGCCCAACGCGAGCTGCCGGACGAGCGTTATCCGGGCACGTTCTTCCGGGTACCGGGCGTGCCGATGCCGGGCAAAACCACCTGGAGCTTGGCAAAATGATGCTGTTCTCGCCGTCGCGGCTTGCGGCCAAGCCCAGCCTTTGGCAGGACTGGCACGAAGACGTGGCGTGCGTTTTCGCCCGCGATCCGGCCGCCCGCAACGTATTCGAAGTATTGTTCGCCTATCCCGGCGTGCACGCGGTGCTGATCTATCGGGTGACCCACCGGCTCTGGCTGGCGGAGTGGAAATTCGCGGCGCGCTTCCTGGCGGCCTTCGGCCGCTGGTTGACCAACGTCGATATCCATCCCGGCGCGACGATAGGCAAACGTTTCTTCATCGATCACGGCGCCTGCGTCGTGATCGGCGAGACCGCCGAAATCGGTAACGACGTGACCATGTACCACGGCGTCACGCTGGGCGGCACCACCTGGCACAAGACCAAGCGTCATCCGACCTTGGGCAATAACGTGCTGGTCGGCGCCGGCGCCAAGATTCTGGGCGCGATCACGCTGGGCGACAACGTCCGGGTCGGCGCCAACTCGGTAGTGGTCAAGGACGTGCCGCCGTGCTGCACCGTGATCGGCATTCCGGGCCGGATCATTCAGCAAAAGGGCGTCAAGATTCAAGACCCGCGCGGCATCGATCTGGACCACCACTTGGTGCCGGACCCGATCGGCAAGGCCATCAATTGCCTGGTCGAGCGCTTGGACGAGCTGGAACACAACCAGAAGCGTTTCGTCGTCGCGGAAGATACCTGCGGCAGTTGCGAAGCGGAAGGGGTGTGCCACGGCGACGAGGTGGTGCAATTGAAGCAGGCGGCAGGTGGCAAATAATGGATTTGCTGCAGTTCGAAGCCGAGGATTTGTATTACGAGCAGGAAGACAGCCCGGAAGTCCAGGCATTGATCAGGTACGCCGCCGAGCGTTACGCGACCGGCGAAGCCGAGTTGCCGCTGCTGCAGGCTTACTTGCGGGCGCCGGAGTCGTTGAACGTGCTGGTGTCGTTGAACCGGTTTTACTACTACCAGCACCGCTTGCAGGAAGCGTTACTGATCTCGGAAAAAGCGTTGGAACTGATCCGGCCCGGCATCGGTTTCCCGGCAGATTGGCGCCAGGTCGGTCTGGGCCTGATTAGCGATGCGCCGAAGGAGTCGTTGACCCGGATTCGCTTGTATTTGTTTACGTTGAAGTCGGTCGGTTTTTTGAACATGCGCCTGGAAAATCTGGAATTGGCTAAAGCCATTTTCGAAAAACTGGTGGCGCTGGACGACATGGACCGGATCGGCGCCAAAGGCTTGCTGGAACTGGTGGTCCGCCGCCAGGAAGCCGACGAAGGAATTTTCCGTTTGTTCGGGTGACCGCTGCCCGGAATGAACACCAAACCACGATGGGCGCCGCCCATGCCGCACAATTGACCCGAAGGTGATAGCCATGAAAAAGCAGCAGAAATCCGATCCATTCCTGGCCCAGACCGCGGTAATGCTGGTGGTTTTAATAGTGGTGTACGCGCTGGGCGAACAACCCGCCAACCTGGATCACCTGATAATGAGGTAATGAGATGACTTTTTTGGAAGAAATGGAAGAAATGGAGTCGGCCGAGGACTTTCTGTTGTATTTCGGTTTGGAATACGACGCGACTGTGGTCCACGTCAACCGGCTACATATACTGCAGCGGTTCCACGACTATTTGAGCCAAGCCGGCGCCAGCATGCCGGAGGACGAGGACGCCCAGCGCGAAATCTATAAAAAGCTGCTGCAACGGGCTTATAGCGATTTCGTCCAGTCCGACGCCCAGACCGAAAAGGTGTTTAAGGTGTTCAAGATGATGGAACCGCAAACCGTGTTCGTATCGCTGGGCGACATCAAAACATGATAGAAGAACGATACGACGAAGAACGGTTCGAGTTCGGCGAGGCGGTGCGGGTCACCCGCAACGTGCGCAACGACGGTACCTATCCGGGCAGGGAAATCGGCGATCTGCTGATCCGCCGCGGTAGCGTCGGCCACGTCATTGAAGTCGGCACTTTTTTGCAGGACCAGGTGATTTACACGGTACATTTTCTGGATCACGGCAAAATGATCGGCTGCCGGGCCGAGGAATTGATCCCGGCCGATGCGCCGTGGAATCCGAGCCGCTTTGAATTCCGCGACAAAGTCAGATGCAACTGCGATCTGCCGACCGCAGACGGCGTGATCGCCAGCGGCACGGAAGGCGAAGTGCTGAAGATTTTGCGCGAGCGCGAGCCCTTGCTGTACCACGTGCGGTTTCCGGGTAAGACCATGCAGGTACCGGAAGTCGTATTGGAACCGGCCGACCCGGCCAATTTTCGCGAACCGGAGGAGTAGCATGAATCAAGCCTCTGAAGCCGTAATCGAACCTTACACTTTGTTGCGGGCCTCGTTGAGCCTGTTCAAAAAGTCGCCGGCGGAACTCGAGCAATTGCAGTTGCGCCAGGTCGAGGTGCAGGCCAAGAACGAATTCGAAATCGAGAGCAGGGTGCTCAGTTCCGCAGAAGCGGCCGGCGTCGTGGTTTCCGATATCGAACTGGAGCGGGCTTATCAGGAGATCCGCGGCCGCTTCGACGACGAAGACGCGTTTTTAGCGGCACTGGCCGCCAACCGGCTGGATGTCGATCAATTGAGGGCCGCGTTGAGCCGGCAATGCAAGGTCAACACCGTGCTGGAGCGGGTCGGATCGCGGGCGCCCAAGGTCAACGAGGTAGAGATCGGCATCTTTTACCACTCGCATCCGGAAAAGTTTCACAAGCCCGAGCAGCGTTCCGCCCGCCATATTTTGATCAGCATCAACCCGGATTACCCGGAGAACACCCGCGACAACGCCCGGCGCCGGATCGAGGAAGTTCTGGAAACGCTGAAACGCAAGCCGCACAAATTCGCCGACCTGGCGCTGAAACATTCGGAGTGCCCGACCGCGATGCAGGGCGGCGAATTGGGTGCCGTGACCAAAGGTGTGTTATACCCGGAACTGGACCAAGCCTTGTTCAGCTTGAAAGAACAAGCCATCAGCGAGGTGCTGGAATCCGAAATCGGGTTTCATGTGATCCAATGCCTGAAGATCGTCCCCGCCGAGACGATGTCGCTGAAAAAAGCCACACCGAAGATTCAGCAGATCATGCAAGACCGTTACCGCCGCAATTGCCAGCGTACTTGGCTGGCCAGTCTACCCGCCGCCACTAGGAGTGCCTAACATGACAAAAGAACCGAAACATTGCTCGTTTTGCGGTATTGAAGCGTCGGCCTCCGTGCCTATGATTGCCGGCACCGAAGGCTATATCTGCGAGGCTTGCGTAATGCTGGCCAGCCAGGTCGTCTCCAGTTGGGGCAAGAAAAAGGAGCTGGCCGATATGCAGGGGCCGCTGCCGAAGCCGGCTGAAATGAAGGCGATGCTCGACCAGTACGTGATCGGCCAGGACCTGGCCAAGGAAATCCTGTCGGTCGCGGTGTATAACCACTACAAACGCTTGAAGCACGTCGGCAGTAAAACCGGCGGTTTGGGCGAAGCCGACCAAAGCGTCGAAATCGGCAAATCCAACATCCTGATGATAGGCCCGTCCGGCACCGGCAAAACCTTGCTGGCTTCGACCTTGGCCAAGATCGTCGGCGTGCCGTTCGCGGTCGCCGATGCAACGACCTTGACCCAGGCCGGCTACGTCGGCGACGACGTCGAGAACATCCTGGTGCGCTTGCTGGACGTGGCCGACGGCCAGATCAGCAAGGCCGAGTGGGGCATCGTTTATATCGACGAGGTCGACAAAATCGCCCGCAGCCCGGAACAAGCCTTCGGTACTCGCGATGTGTCGGGCGAAGGCGTGCAACAGGCCTTGCTGCGTCTGGTCGAGGGGTCGCAAGTCAAGGTGCCGACCAAGGGCCGGCGCAAGGACCACAGCGGCAGCGACTCGGTGATGGTCGATACCAGCAACATTTTGTTCATTGCCGGCGGCGCGTTTCCCGGGTTGGAAAAGCATGTCGAGAAACGGCTGCAGCCGCCGAAAACCGCGATCGGTTTCCACGCCGAAGTCAACAATCCGGACGACAAGCCCAGCCTGGAACAGATGCTGAACGCGACTCAACCGGACGATTTGAAACGCTTCGGCCTGATTCCGGAATTTATCGGCCGTTTCCCGGTGCTGGCGCCGCTGGAGCCGCTCGATGTCGATGCCTTGATCCAAGTGTTGACCGAACCGAAAAACGCGCTGGTCAAACAGTACCAACAGTTGTTCGCTTTCGACGAAGTCGATCTGGAGTTTACCCAGGATGCATTGGTGGAAATCGCCGAGAAAGCCATTGCCCGCAATACCGGCGCCCGCGGTCTGCGCGGCATCATGGAGAACGTGCTGCGCAAAACCATGTTCGAACTGCCCTCCCGCACTAACGTCAAGCGCTGTATCGTCAATGCCGAGGTGATTCGCGGCGAAGGCGAGATTCAGGTGGTGGAACGGGACGGCGTTGCTGACGGCGAGGATTTGAAGCGGTTGTCGGGTGGGGAGTGATTTTTCAGATGTGCAGGTTGGGTTAGCCGGCAGGCGTAAGCCAACGGTGTTGTGTCGCTGTCGCGACGGATGGTTTGTAACTCGGTTCGCGGAACGACAGCCGCGATACTTTCTTTTGCTCCGCCAAAAGAAAGTATCCAAAGACAAATCTGCCTGGAGCAGATTTGGACGCCACCGGCGCACGAAGTGCGAGTGCCTGGATGGCGCGAGTCAGCAGGCGGCCCGGATGCCGCTTATTCCCTGCGCTTCGAAGCTTTTGCACGGGGTTGCCTGAAGGGGCTTCCCAGCCCCTGCAGGCAAATCGCCGCATCCCTGCGGCGCCCCTTTGGGCTGATCCGTGCAAAAGCTTCCGTGCTCGGCGCGGCATACGGGAGGGAGTCGGTGTGGTGGGGATTTCGTTTCCTCCGAATATGCCGAAAAGAAAAAATGTAGGTTGGGTCAGAGTAGCGTAACCCAACAAAATCAAAATGTTGGATGTAAGCAGGCAGGAAATTACCTCGCCTTCGGGTGTGAGAACCCGATTAAAACAGTTTCGCGGTAGCGAAACCTTAATTGAAAATTGAAAAGTGAAACTCCCTATGAGCGTCAAAGAAAAAATCCTGCAACAACTCGCCGAAAACCCGGTGATTATTTACATGAAAGGCGTACCCAGCGCGCCGGAGTGCGGCTTTTCCGCCAAGACGGTCGCGATTCTGAACCAGACCAAGATTCCTTACGCCTACGTCAACGTGCTGCAAGCGCCGTTCATTCGGGAAAAATTGCCGTCGATTTCGAAATGGCCGACCTACCCGCAAGTATTCATCAACGGCGAGTTGATCGGTGGCGCCGATATTGTCGAGGCGATGCATAACGACGGCAGCCTGTTGCCGAAGTTGCAGGCCGCCGTTAAGCCGGCCGAAGACAGCGCGCCCAGCCAAACAATTACCCATTCCGAAGTCGAGGCGCTGATTCTGGCCGAATATCCCGGCGCGAAAATCGCCATCGAGGGCCAAGGCTGCGATTTAAACATCACCGTAGTCAGCGATTTGTTCGCCGAGCAGCCGATGATCAAACAACACCAGGGCGTGATGGCAACGTTGAGCGAGCCGCTGGCTTCAGGCCGGCTGCATGCCGTTACGTTGAAAACCCATACCGCAGCCGCCTGGGCCGCCCTGCAACCGGCGGCTAATCCCGGCTTGCTGCAAATCCAAATTTAATTCGTTTAACAAGGAGCACATACCATGGCTAAAGTAGGCATCTTCTTTGGAACCGACACCGGCAACACCCGCAAATTCGCGAAAACGATTGCCAGCAAATTGGGCGATGTCGCCGACAAACCGGTCAACATCAACAAAGCCAGCGTCGACGATTTGCTGGCCTACGACGTGCTGATTCTGGGCTCGCCGACTTATGGCGAAGGCGAACTGCCGGGCCTGAGCGCCGGCCACGACAACGAGAGCTGGGAAGAGTTTTTGCCGACCCTGGCCGGTGCCGATTTTTCCGGTAAGACCGTTGCCTTGTACGGTTTGGGCGACCAGGAAGGCTATCCCGGCCATTTCGTCGATGCGTTGGGCTTTTTGTACGACGCCTTCGCCGATGCCGGCGCTACCATCGTCGGCATGACCAGCAAGGAAGGCTACGAATTCAAAAAATCCAAAGCCTTGCTGGGCGACCAGTTTGTCGGTCTAGCCTTGGACGAAGACAACCAAAAAGAGCTCAGCGAAGGCCGCTTGAATGCCTGGCTGGAGTCGATTTCCTCGGCCTGGGCCTAAGCCGAGCCTGCCATGATCGAAGAAGCGGCCGTCGTCACCCGTATCGGCGCCGACGGCCGGACTTGGATCAAAAGCCTGCAAACCAGTGCTTGCAGCGGCTGTATGCAACAGCAGTCCTGCGGCACTGCGACGCTGGCGAAAGTCCTGCCCAAACGCGAATTCGCAGTCGATTCCGATATTGCGCTGCAAGCCGGAGACCGCGTCGTGGTTGCGATCGACGATGGCCATTTGCTGTTGACCTCGCTGATCTTGTACTTGCTACCGTTGCTGATCATGCTCGGCGGGGTGGGTTTGGCTCAGGCCTGTTTGCCGCCGCCGCACAATAGCGATTATCTGCCCGAAATCGCGTTAACCAGCCTGTTGGCCGGTTTCGCGCTGATCAACCGTTGCCAGAACCTGTTGCTGCTGCATCTCTGTTTCAAACCGCAAATTCTGAAAAAACTGCCCGCCGCTTGAGGGTCCCCTTGTCGGATCGGCGACAATCCCTTGGCATTGTTGTCGGCTTGTCGCAAAACTCCGGCGCAAAATTTCGCCGGCAATCCGCGTCCGACCCGTAAACCCTGATTAGACCTTGCATTTCGTAAGGTAAATTTCTATGGCATTGATTTTGCAAATAATTGCTCGAAAACCACTAGGCTTTCAAGAGGGCGACAGGCGAGTGCCAGCGCCTGCCGCCATTGTGTTTATGGCGAAATCTTCGAGGTGATGAGATGAGCGAAGTTTTACTGGTTGGTTTGATCATGGTGATCGTCGCGGCATGTGCGTTTGCGCCGTTGGGTTGTTTTTTGTCGGCATACGCCAAAGCTAAACAGGCCGAGGACGGCAATCCGTCAGCCCATGGCGGTACCGCCAAGCCCGTGGTGCCGGAGGATTCCATCCTGAGACGGCATTTTCTAGCGCAATTGCAAAGCGAGATCGAGGCGGCATTGTTTCCGCGGCCGACCGATTCGATGTTGCAGCGCCACTACGACAGTCTGGTGGCGGCAAAAGTCGAGAGCCGGCTGCAGGCTTTGGGCAAATAGACTGCCTTAATTGGCTGCTGGTACCGAGGTGAAGCGCGCTTTAGGTACCGGCGCCTTCATCTGGGCCAATCCGCCCGCAGTATTTTCTGGCGTTTTGGCCTACGGTTTGGCGAGAATAGGCCGCATCCCGATCCATTCATTCGAAACATGCCTAACTCTTCCGATTATGCCGCGCTATGGCTGACGTTTCAGGTCGCCGGTCTGGCCACGCTATTGCTGTTATTGCTGGGTACGCCGTTGGCCTGGTGGCTGGCGCGGACAAGTTCGTGCTGGAAAGGTGCGATCAGCAGCATCGTGGCTTTGCCGTTGGTGTTGCCGCCCACCGTGCTGGGGTTTTATTTGTTGGTGCTGATGGGGCCGGCCGGCCCTATCGGTAAATTCACCCAATGGCTCGGCATCGGCACCTTGCCGTTCAGCTTCGGCGGATTGGTCGCGGCGTCGGTGTTGTATTCGCTGCCGTTCGTGGTGCAGCCTTTGCAAAACACCTTTGTTGCCATCGGCAACGGACCGTTGGAAGCCGCCGCAACGGCCGGCGCCGGGCCGCTGGACCGGTTTTTCTCGGTAGCCTTGCCGTTGGCCAAGTCCGGGTTTTTGACGGCCGGCATCCTCGGTTTTACCCATACCGTCGGCGAATTCGGCGTGGTGTTGATGGTCGGCGGCAATATTCCCGACAAGACCCGAGTGGTGTCGGTGCAGATTTATAACCACGTCGAGGCGCTGGAATACGGCCAGGCCCATTGGCTGGCCGGCGGCTTATTGATTTTTTCGTTTCTGGTGTTGTTGGCGTTGTACTCGACCCAATCCGTGCAGCCTTTGGGCCGGTCCGCCAAATGAGCGCATCCGAGTTGAAAGCCCGCTTCAAACTCAGTTACGGCGAGTTTGCGCTGGATTTGGATTTAAGTTTGCCGGCCGCCGGCGTTACGGTGTTCTTCGGCCATTCCGGCTCCGGCAAAACCACGTTGCTGCGCTGCATTGCCGGCCTGGAGCACGCACCGCTCGGTTATTTACGCATTGGCGACACGCTGTGGCAGGACAGCGAACGCGGCGTGTTTCTACCGACCCACCGGCGCAATCTGGGCTACGTGTTCCAGGACGCCAATTTGTTCCCGCATCTGAGCGTGCGCGGCAATCTGGATTATGCGGTGCGGCGCATGCGTTGCCGGGAACGGAAGATTTCGTTGGAACAGGCCATCGAATTATTGGCGATTGCGCCGTTGCTGGCGCGCATGCCGGATCGGCTGTCCGGCGGCGAGCGCCAGCGGGTGGCGATTGCCCGCGCCTTGGCGGCCAGTCCGGATATTCTGTTGATGGACGAACCTTTGGCGGCCTTGGACGATGAACGCAAACAGGAGTTTTTGCCGTATCTGACCGGCTTGCAGCAGAACCTGCGGATTCCGATTCTGTACGTCACCCATTCCCGGCACGAGGTCAATCGCCTGGCCGACCATTTGTTGGTGATGGCGGCCGGCAAAGCCGTGGCCTGCGGCCCGTTGGCCGAGACGCTGACCAGTCTGGACGGCCCGCTGGCCGCGGATCGGATGGCGGCCAGCGTCTGGCAGGGCCGGTTACTGGGCCACGAAGCCGAGTACCATTTGAGCCATGCCGAGTTTGCCGGCGGCAATTTGAGTCTGCCTTACCTGGATGCGGCGCCGGGCAGCCCGGTAAGGATCAGGATTTACGCGCGCGACGTCAGCATCGCGTTGCAACCGCCGCAGGCTTCCAGCATTCTCAACGTGCTGCCGGCCCAGGTGCGTGCGGTTGCCGATTTGGGCCAGGGCCAGACTGTGGTGCAATTAGCGCTGGGCGGCGAAATTCTGCTGTCGCACGTCACCCAAAAATCGGCGGCATTATTGAATCTGCAACCGGGGATGGCGGTGTTCGCCCAGATTAAGGGGACTTCTATAGTCGGCTAGGCCGGCGGATCGATAGCCTGTCGCCGCGTGCACCGGTCCTGCCGTTCGGCTTCGGCCGCAAAACCGATCCGCTGCGCAGGATGGCCGCTGGATTTGCCGCCGGCTCCCGTCTAAATAATCTGCTATTTTTCGGTTAAGTAATTCGCGGAATAAATCGCTGCGTAACCGTCTATTTTAGGCTGGATAAAAATTTGAGTTGCTTAAATAAACTGGCTTAGAATCGATACCAAATAATAACAACTGAAGGGTTATTGGCATGCAAAAAATCATCATAAAACACTTGGCGGGATCTAAGGCAAACCAAACCGATGGTTACGAATTGCCGATACAGGAATTGATTTTTGGCAGAGAAACTAACTGCCAGGTCATGTTCGACCCGGAGAAAGACGATTTAGTCAGCCGAACCCATTGCAAAATTACCGTTCAAAACGAAAACCAGTTTTGGCTGACCGATTTGAACAGCCGTAACGGCACCTTGGTCAATAACGCGAAAATAACCGCGCCGCAGCAAATATATGCCGGCGACGTGGTCGAGCTTGGTAAAGGCGGCCCTAAATTCGTGTTCGACCTCGATCCGCGGCCGCCCGCTGCCGCCAAGGCCACTCGCTTCGGCGATGCGCCGTCCCCCGTTGCCGCGACCCGGGAAGTCAGGGTCGAACCCAGTTTGGATGCGTTGGCCGGCATCCCCAAAACCAGCGCTACCAACGTCTCTGCGGAAAATGCCGAGCCACCGCGCACTATCGGCCGCAACACCGTCGAGCGGCTGATTACTCAGGCGGAAACCAATAGCCGTAAAAAGATGATCAATATCGGCGCCGGTATTATCGGCGTGATTGTGGCGATATCCGGTTTTCTGGCCTTCCAAAACTACCAAAGCAAAGCGGAACTGCAGTCGGAATTGGATAGGAGCAAATTGGAGCAAGGCAAGCAGATCGCCGAATTAAACGCCAATAAGGCCTTGAGTTCGTCCGATATTTTCAAAAGTTTCGGCAATGCCACCGTATTTATTGAGTCGAGCTGGAAATTGATTCATATTCCCACCGGCAAGCAAATCTTTCAAAAAGCCGGTTGCGTAACCAAAGCGGGGAAATGCATAACCGAATCCCGGCCTTGGTATATTTATATCGACGGTACCGTAGAACCGTTTTTGGATATCGACAGCGGTCTGCCGATCGGCGAATCGGGTTCCGGCTCCGGCTTCGTGGTCGAACCCGGCGGCTTTATTTTGACCAATCGGCATGTGGCGGCCAGTTGGCTTACCCAAAACCGCAATTTCAGTTTTCCGGGCTTTTTAGTAGTCTGCGGCGACGAGAATTGCAGCAAGCACGAGATCGCCGAATTGCGATACGACAAGGACAACAAGTACATCGCGTCGCTGAACAGTTGGGTGCCGTCGAAATCGAAAATGCTCGGAAAAAAACCGTTACACGGCAAAATCGTCGAGGGCCGTAACGATTATCTGGATGTGACCTTTCCGAAAACCGGTTTGCGCATCCCGGCGCATCTGGTCCGGGTTTCCGACAGTGCGGACGTGGCGTTGATTAAAGTCGATGTACCGCAAAGCCTGCCGGTGGTGCAAATGAGTTCCGAGGATGCGGTTACCGCCGGCGATGCGATTACCGTGATGGGCTATCCGGGCGTTTCGCCGGACGTTGCCGTGAAGATGAGCTCGCAAGACCCGTTCAACCGCGAAGGCGAATGGCGGCAAATTCCCGATCCGACCGTAACCGGCGGCAATATCGGTAAAGTGATACAGGGGTCGGCGACCACCATGTCCGATTCGGTGAACGGCTATTTCAGCGAGATGGGCGACGTCTACCAGTTGACGGTAAACGCCACCGGCAGCGGCAATAGCGGCGGCCCGGTATTCAACGACAAAGGCCACGTCATCGGTATCTTTACCTCGAAGCGCACCGACAACTCGGGCACGGTGATTTCGTTCGCGGTCCCGATCCGGCACGGCCAGGAAATCATGGGCGTGCACAAACTGGTGCAATGACGCCGATGAAAAAGTTGTGGTCGGCATGGTTCGACAAGCCCAAAGCGTCCCGTTACCGGAACCTGGCCGAGCCGATAGCGGATTATTTTCCGGAAATCGGCCTGTTGTCGGACGCCGGCGTCGTGCGGTCCAGCAATCAGGACCACATCGGTTGCATCCGCTTCGCCAACGACCGCAACCTGGTGGCCGTGATTGCCGACGGCATGGGCGGCCACCAAAGCGGGGAGATTGCCAGCCGCATCGCCGTCGAAGTGTTTCAGAAAAATTTCTCCGGCTATTTGCGCAACGCCGATTGCAGACAAGCGTTGCTCAAGTGTTTTGCCGACGCCAATGCCGAAGTGTTCCGCTCCGGCCAAGCCTTGGCCGAAAACCACGGCATGGGTACCACGCTGGTGGCGTTGGCGGTGATCGACGGCTTGGCTTATTACGGCAACACCGGCGATAGCCGGCTGTACCTGTGCCGGTCCGGTCAGGTTCGCCAGTTATCTCAAGACCACACCGTGGTCGCCGAACTGCTGAATGCCGGCTTGATCAGCGCCGAATCGGCCGCCAACCACCCCGACCGCAACGTAATTACCAGCGCTATCGGTACCCGCCAGACCACCAAAGCCGACATAGCGGACGTAGCGCTACCGATCGAGATCGGCGATTGTTTCGTCTTGTGTTCGGATGGTTTGTACGATCTGGTCGGCGATGGCGAAATCGCCGAAATCAGCGCCGCCCGTCCGGCACAGGAAGCGTGCAAGGTATTGGTCGATTTGGCCAATCAGCGCGGCGGCTACGATAATATTTCGGTGGCTGTCGTCAAAATAACCGAACAAAAAACCCAAGCCGCCAATTCCCCTATCACCCGCGTATAAGCCCCGGAATACTATGGACCAAATCGACAATTACAAAATCGTCGAAAAGATCGGCGAAGGCGGTATGGGCGAAGTCTATAAAGGCGTCGACGTAATGCTGGAACGGGAAGTCGCGATCAAGTTGTTGCGGCCGGAGTTGAGTTCCCGGGAGGATATCGTCAACCGCTTCAGATCGGAGGCGGTGGCGCTGGGGCGGTTAAACCATTCGAACATCGCCGTGGTTTATAACTTCGGCAAGTTGCCGGCCGGGCAGTTTTATATGGCGCTGGAGTTTGTCCACGGCGACACTCTGGACGCGGTGATAAAACGTTCAGGCTCGTTGCCGTGGCAAAAAGCGGTCAAGTACGCGCTCGGCATTTTGGAAGGCCTGGACCACGCCCACGGCTTCAATATCGTCCACCGCGACATTAAGCCGGCGAATATCGTCGTCACCAACCACGATACGGTCAAAATACTGGATTTCGGCATTGCCAGAATCCTGGAAACCGCCAGGCTTACCCGGGTCGGCCATTTGGTCGGCACCTTGGAATACGTCTCGCCGGAGCAAATTCAAGGCAAAGATACCGACGCCAAATCCGATATCTATTCGGTCGGCGTGGTGCTATACGAAATGCTGACCGGGCATATCCCGTTCGAAAAGGAAACCGAATACGACCTGATCAAATCGCAAATCGAGGAAAAGCCGAAAGCTCCGCATACGCTATGCGGCAATATTCCGCCGAAATTGGAAAAGCTGGTGCTGAAAGCCTTGGAGAAAAACCCGGACAAACGTTTTGCCAGCGCCAGAGAATTTTGCGATGCACTGATTGCCGTCTCCAACGAATGTGCCGATTCGATGCGGGCGGCGCCCGCTCGCCTGCCGTCAAACAAGTTATGGGGTTTGTGCCGGGAATATCCCGGCCCGGTATTTCTGCTTGCACTGTTGGCTTTCGGCCTGATCTATTTCTTATGGATGCAACTGGGCGCCGCCGATTTTGCGAAACCGCCCGACGTCGCCACCGGGCCGGCGTCGCAACCTCCTGCGGCGCTGGCGCCGCTTGCGGGCAACGATGGCGCGGACGGCGGCACTGCGGACCAGGACCCGAATAAAAAGCCGGATACCGGCGAACGCTTGCCGCCACCGCCGATCATGCCGATCCAGCCGGTTGCCGAAAGCCCGTTGGATGGTGCACGTTTACCGGCGCCGGCTAAAATCGGCGCGGTTTCCGCTGCGGAGGACAACAAAGCCAGAGTAAAACCTCCCGCGCCGGCCAAGCCCAAGAAAGAGCGGAGAATTGCCGACGACGATCCCGGTATCGGCCGGGCAGCCGACAATTTTTTCAACTAATCCACGTAAAGTCGTTTTAAGGAACTAGTCATGAAAAATACCTTGATTGTTTCGGCCACCATCGTTTCGTTGCTCAGCGGTTGCGCCGGTATGTCCAAAGGCCAACAAACCGCCCTGGGCGGTGTCGGCGGTTGTGCGGCAGGTGCCGCATTGGGCATTTTGTTGGGCGGCGGCGCAAAAAACGCGGCGATAGGTTGCGGCGCCGGTGCGGCCTTGGGTGCGGCAACAGCCTACATGTTAGCGAACGATCCCTATACCCAGTCCGTCACGCAGCAGGCGAATGCCTGGCAACAGGAAACCGGCGCCAGTACCGAAGTCGTGAAAGCCTCGCAAGTCGTCGAGAACGGCCAGAACGTGCAACGCATCGATTCGCAAAAAGTCGTGGTTCCGAATGAAAAAATGGTTTCCGGTAAACATTTGGCGCCGAAAGCCAAACAGCAGTTGGTCAATGCGAAAAGCCAGTCGGCGAAGGTGGGAGGTAACGTGCACGTCATCTGCCCGGCCAGTGCGACCAAGACGGTGTTGAACGATATCAGCAATACCGGCGTGACCTATACCCAAGAGCCGACCATGCAGAACGGTTACGTCGTCGTAATGTCCCGCAACAACGAAGGTGTGCCGCTGTAACCGATAGCGCCCCAGTATCGCGTAATCGGCAGCGAAATTAGCCGGCCGGCGGCCGGTCCGCAGCGGAAGCTGCCGCCGGCGCGGAAATCGGCTACTCTTTGCCGGAATTTTCGCCGAAGGCGGTTACGAGGTAGCGATGGAAGACGACAAAACCGTACTGATGCGTTCGAAGCCGGCAGCCGCGCAGTCCGATCCGGATCGGACTTTGCTGGTCGGTGGGAACAGGTTGGCGGCCAGTTTAGTGGACGCTGCCGGCCGCAGCGTCGCCGGTTATAGCTTTACCGGGGATTTTCGCGTCGGCCGCTCCGCCGACAACGATATCGTGATCCAGGACCCGGCGGTCAGTCGCCACCATTGCGAAATTAAATTCAGCGACGGGAGTTGGTGGTTGCACGATCTGAACAGCAGTCACGGCGTGTATCTGGAGGGGCTGCGGGTTCCGGGCAACGTCAAATTGGCGCTACCGGCGACGATAAGTTTCGGCCCGGCACCGTTCGGGCTGAAGCTCAGCGACCCCACCGCCCAGCCCAAACCGGTATTGCCGCAACCGGGCGCCGTCGCCGCAGTTGCGCCGGCCGAGCCGCAACCGCCGCAGCATGGCCAATCCCGCCCGCAATTGACGCCCGAGCAAATCCGTAACCGGCTGTTGTCGGAGCAGGAGTCGGAAGACATGGGCGACTATACCCGCATGGTGCGTGGCTTTATCCGCGAGGATAGAACCGTACGCACCAAAAGTTACAAGAAATGGATCTGGTCACTGGCCGGTTTGCTGGTGTTGGTCGCCGGTTTGGCGGTGTACCAGCGGTTTGCGTTGGACAATGCCCGGACGCTGGCGATCAACATGTTCTACGACATCAAGACGTTGGAGGTCAGCCTGTCGCAAGCCGACATTCGTTTGGAGCAAAGCGCGGAGACCTTGGCCCAAACCCTGGCCGCGGTCAACGACGAAAAATTGCGGGTGTCGCAGGAACGGATCAAGGAAGAGCAATTGCGCATCCAGCAGGAAAAGAAACGTCTGGCCGAAGAGCGCGAGCGGTTGAAGGCGATGAAAGTCAAATACCAGGCCTATCTGCAGCAAGTCGATTTCCTACGGCTGAGTTTTCCGACCGACGAGGAATACGAGCGGGAATTGGTGACGCGGGTGGCGCGCGGTTTCGGCGAAAGCGAACTGGAAGTGCCGGAAGAGTTCGTGGCCAAGGTCAAGCAGTACATCGACAACTGGAAAAACAGTTCCCGCCTGCAACTGGCGATTCGCAACCTGGAAACCAACCAATATGCGCCTATCGTATTGAGCGAGCTGGAAAAGGAAGGCTTGCCGGCATATTTTCTGTACCTGCCGTTGCAGGAAAGCAATTACGACAGCAAAGCGGTCGGTCCGGAAACCCGTTTCGGCATCGCCAAGGGCGCTTGGCAGTTTTTAGCCACGACCGGCCAGGATTACGGCTTAGTTCCGGGGCCGTTGGCTAACACCCGCGATTACGACGAGCAGGACGCCCGGTTCGACTTCAACCAGGCCACCCGCGCCGGCGCCAAATATTTGAAATACATCTACGGCACGCAGGCCCAAGCTTCGGGCTTATTGGTCATGGCCAGTTACAACTACGGCCACAACAAGGTGCGGAGCATGGTGGAAAACATGCCGGACAATCCGCGCGACAAGAATTTCTGGAAATTCATCCAGCAATACGAAATTCCGGCCGAGACCTACGATTACGTGTTTTACATCGTCTCCGCCGCAGTGATCGGCGAAGACCCGAAGCATTTCGGCTTCGATTTCAAACCGCCGTTGCTGGCGGCGCTGCCGTTACCGGGCTAGCGGCGGCGCAATCGACTAATTTTGCACCGCCGCCGGCCTTGGCGGTTTAAGCCGCTACTGCTGCCGCTTGGACCGATTGCAGAAAGTCCTGGACATCGGCATTGATCAATTCGAATCCCATCCGCTCGCTGAAGCGTTTTTCCTTGTCGGTCGGGTTTTTGCGGAGGAACCAGCCTTTCGGTTCGCTGGCACCGTAAACGATATCGCTCATCACCATCCGCTCCGAGTCGCGGTTCAACGGCAAGCCGAGCAACAGGTATTTTTTGCCGATGCGGTATTCCTTCAGAAAATCCGGAATGGCGAAGCCGCCCATCAGCTCGGTAATGTAGTCGACGTAATCGGCATCCGAGGCAATATAGTTGGACTCCGGTTTCGGCGTGCCCATCGGCTTGAACAGGATGGGCAGGTTGCGGTCGACTTGCTCCTGACTGACCTCGAAATAGCCGCTGCCGTCGTAGTGGTAGATTTTAAAGCGGAATGCGGTGCCGACGATGCGGGCGACGCCAACGATCAATGTGTGTTCCTCGTCGGCGTAACTGTCCTGCAATTGGGTGTCGCGGTTAATGTCGATCACGTACTTCGGCCGCCATTCCTGGAGCCAGTCGTGCAGCGCAGCACGGGTGTATTGCGTTTCGCCGTAGGTTTTGTCCAAAAACTGGCTCAGAAAGTTGCGACCGCGTTTCAGTTCCTGGTTCATCGCCGCGCGCGGAAATTCGTACATCAGCTTGGGAGCCATCGGCTTGCCGCCGTTCATCGCCAGAATCAGGCTGTCGCTGTCGGCCGGCATCGGCTCGCGGGTCAGTTTGTTCTGGGCGTCGAATAACACGCCCGGCCCAAGATACGGAATGACTTGATTGTCATACAAGCCGCTTAAAATTTCGGAAAACACATTGCTAGCCATGAAACGCTCCGTCGAAAAGAAATTGATAATTGGCTAAAGCAAGTTTCAATCCAGTTTGCGGGTTGGCCTGAAAGTCGCGGGGTGCCTGGCTTGGGCGGTTTGGCCGCGGTTGAGTGCGCGGCAACAACCGTATAAATTTCGGTGAAATTGTCGCAAGTACGACAACCATAATCCGCGCTTGCTGTCGATTGCCGAGCCGGTTCCAGAACGGACGGATGAAACCGAAGGCCGTAAAGCCGCCGTCGGCCTCCAACTCGGCGCAGGTCACGAATGAAGCGGCGCCGGCGGCCAAGGACAAAGTGGCCTTGGCGACTCGTCCGTCTCGCCGATGCGGCGGAGAAACTCCCCGGCGGGGTTGATCGGAACACCCCATACCCATCGTCCTGCCTCAATATCGCTGACGATCACCCATTTGCCGGTTGCTGCCAGGACCTGAGCCGTTCCGGTCCCGATGTCTTAGCCGGCCCCGGTCACCAGAGCGATTTTGCCGTCTATACGGGGCGTATGTTTTTTTGAATAGATGGGCCTGTTATGTCGATTTGATGGTCATCCGATCGACTAGTCGGTAACGAATCGTCTGATTGGCCCGCTAGGTTGCCAAGTGCGTGAGGATGTTCGTTATGAAACACATGGTTTAGTGTTTTTAAAACAGGGGGCACTCAGCGCCCACAACCTGGACGCTTAGGGGCCGAGAGTACGTTTCGGTCCCGAGTTATTATTTGCACGGCGACCGTCTTAAGGTCGGCCGACTAGCATGAGGCAAACCCATGACAGACACAATTTTGCTGGGCACCCGCAAGGGCACCGTAATTATTGACCGCTCGTCCGCCGGTTGGCGGCCCCGGCCGATTGTCCATGCCGGGATTCCGGTTTGTTACGCGGCGCGGGATACGCGCGATGGCACCTTGTGGGCTGCGCTGGATCACGGCCACTGGGGGCCGAAACTGTCGCGTTCGCGCGACGGCGGCGAGACTTGGCAGGACGTGTCGTCGCTGAAGTATCCGGATGGCGCGCGCTATATCGTCAAATATTTGCCGACGCCGGATTTCGATCCCGAAACGCCGGCCGGGCAGCCCGAATACAAAGACGCGACGGTGTTCAAGATCTGGTATCTCGCCTTTGGCAGCGTAGAGCAACCGGGCCGAATTTATGCCGGCACGATTCCCGGCGGCTTGTTCGTCAGCGACGACGGCGGCGACAGTTGGTCGCTGAATCGGCCGTTGTGGAACCACGACAGCCGGGGCGGCGATTTGTTCGCCGGCGAGGCGACCAGCGAAAACCGCTGGGGCGGCACGCCGGCCAGTATCGATTACGGTGTGTTCGAACCGGGTATTCATTCCATCGTCGTCGATCCGCGCGATCCGAACCGGCTTTACGTCGCGGTGTCGTCGGCAGGCGTATTGGAAAGCAGCGACGGCGGCCGAAGTTGGCAAGGCCGGAACCGCGGCTTATTGATGGATTACCTGCCGAATCCGGCAGCGGAATGGGGCCACGATCCGCATTTCATGACTCATTGTCCGGCGCAACCGGATCATCTCTGGCAACAAAACCATTGCGGCGTTTTTTATAGCGAAGACGGCGCGCGAAGTTGGCGCAAAGTCAGTCTGCCGGATGCCGGCGTCCATTTCGGCTTTCCGATAGCCGTTGACGGGCGTGACGGCCGGACCGCCTGGGTGGTGCCGGCGCGGGCGGATTCCGAACGGATGGCGATCGGCGGCGGCTTGTGCGTGGCGAGAACCAGCGACGGCGGCCGGAGCTGGCAAGCGTTTCGGGCCGGCCTGCCGCAGGATCACGCTTACGACATTGTTTACCGGCATGGGCTGGATGTGGCCGGTGATTGCTTGTGTTTCGGCAGCACGACCGGCAACGTCTATTTGTCGGAAGATCGGGGCGAAACCTGGCAATGCCTGGGCAACCACTTTCCGCCGGTTTACTCGGTCCGCTTCGGTTAGCCGCGATGGTCACCGTAAAAATGACCTCGCATCTTTACCGCTTCTTTCCGCTACTGGAGAACCGGGAAATCAGGGTTGCCACCGGTTCGGTGGCCGATGTTCTGCGAGCGGTGGATCAACTGGCCCCCGGATTTAGCGATTATGTGCTGGACGAACGCGGAGCGCTGCGCCGGCACGTCTATCTCAGTGTCAACGATACCATCCTGGTCGATAGGAAGACTTTAACGGATCGGGTTCCCGAGGATGGCACAGTCTATATTTTTCAGGCGCTGAGCGGCGGTTGATTTTAATGCCAGCCGCCGTACTGCGTGGTCGGGTCGCCGCGGAAACCCGAGGTGGTCTTGTTGGCATCGGGCACGTGCGCGGTTTCTTCGGCCGCTCTGACCATGTTGCCGTGGCTGTAGCCGCCCATGGCCTTGGCTTGTTTGGCGATGGCGGTCGTGGTCGGGTTGATGTCGTATTTGCCGGAGTCGGGATGGATGATCACGCTGACCAGTTCGTCGGCGCCCGAGCCGTAACTCAAAATCAGCGGTAGCGGCGTATTGGCCGGCACGGGTATCTCGAATCGCGGGCTGTTGTTCAATTCGGTGCTGGCGATCAATTTGCCGGCTTCGGAGCGCAATTTAACCTCGCCGGATTTGATCGGGCCGGCGTTGCCGCTGACCGCGCCGGTCAGGCTGGTCGCCCGTAAATGCTGGGTTCCGGCCGGCTTGGCGACGATGGTCTTGGCTTGCTCCTGGCCGCAGCCGGCCAGCAAACCGCCGCTCAACAGAGCCAGCGCCGCGACCGGAAAAATCAGGTGTTTTGGGGGTGTTTTCATGGGGTTCTCCTCCGTTGTCGGCTAAAGATACCCGTTTCGCCGCTGGCCGACAAGGCCGCACCGTCGCTCAGATTGCAGTTGAATAATGCCGGTAACGCCGTTATATTGCCTGGCTTTTATACTTGTAAATCAATGCTATGCCATCATTCGACATCGTTTCCGAACTCGATAGCCACGAAGTGACCAACGCCGTGGACCAAGCCAACAAGGAAGTCTCGACCCGTTTCGACTTCAAGGGCTCCAATGCCAATTTCGAACAGACCGACGACGGCATTTTGCTGAAAGCCGAATCCACCTTCCAGTTGCAGCAAATGCTGCCGATTTTGTACGCCAAGATGGGCAAGCGCGGCATCGATATTTCGGCGCTGGAGAGCGGAAAAATCACCGATACCGGCAAGACCGCCAGCCAGACCATTGCCTTGAAGCAAGGCATCGGCAGCGATCTGGCGAAGAAAATCGTCAAGCTGATCAAGGACAAAAAAATGAAAGTGCAGGCTGCGATCAACGGCGACAAGGTGCGCGTGACCGGCAAGAAAAGGGACGATTTGCAGGAAGTGATCCAGATGCTGCGCAGCGAGGATCTGGAACAACCGCTGCAATTCAACAATTTCCGCGATTAATCCGGCAGGCACACCGTGATGGAAGCGCGCATCGGCCATCCGGCACCGCCGTTGGCAATCGGCGAATGGCTGCAAGGCCAGCCAACGCAACTGGCCGACTTGGCCGATCGCGTGGTGCTGGTGGCGGTATTCCAGGTCAATTGCCCCGGCTGTTTTTTGTATTGCCTGCCGCGGGCGGAGGATTTGCATTGGCGCTACCAGGACCATGGCCTGACGGTGTTGGGCCTGGCCACGGCGTTCGAGGATTTCGACAAAAATACGCTCGGCAATTTACGCTTGCTGCTGGAAAGCGGCCGCGTGATCGGCGAAACCGAAAAACTGCTGAAACATCACGCGCTACTGCAAGGCGAGCGGCTGCCGTACTCCTTGAGCTTTCCGGTGGCGATGGACCGACTGGCGCCGCAAACGCTTGATAATATCGAGGCCGAGATCGACGCTTTTGTCGGTGAACAACTGCCCGATTTCGAAACTCGCCCGCCGGCGGAACGCCAAGCCATCCGCGCCCGCCTGCGCGCCTATTTCGCGCAGCGGCCGTTCCGTCCGGAAACCTTCGAGCGTTACCGGCTGCAAGGCACGCCGTCGTATCTGTTGATCGATAGGGCCGGCATCCTGCGCGCCAGCCGCTTTGGCGCCTACGACGAGCTGGAAGCCGATCTGACCGGCCTGCTTTAACACCTACCGGCTGTGGCCGGTTTTTTCCAACCCAAGGATATTTTTTTCGATGACCGAACCGCTGCTGATCGCCAAATCCGCCACCGCCGAATTGCACCTGTTGCCGGCTATGGCCAATCGCCACGGCTTGATTGCCGGCGCCACCGGTACCGGCAAGACCATTACCTTGCAAACGCTGGCCGAGGCCTTTTCCGAGATCGGCGTGCCGGTATTCATGGCCGACGTCAAAGGCGATTTGTCCGGCTTGAGCCGGCCCGGCGGCGGCAACGCCAAGGTCGACGCGCGCTTGGCCGAATTGGGTCTGCCGGCACTGGAACCGGCGGCGGCGCCGGTATTGTTTTGGGACGTGTTCGGCGCGAAAGGCCATCCGTTGCGTTCGACCGTGTCGGAGATGGGGCCGCTGCTGCTGGCGCGGATGCTGAATCTGAACGAGGTGCAGAGCGGCGTGTTGACCGCGGCCTTCAAAATCGCCGACGACAACGGCTGGCTGCTGCTGGATTTGAAGGACCTGAAAGCGATGCTGCAATACGCCGCCGAGCATGCATCGGAACTGGCCGACGAATACGGCAGCATTTCCGCCGCCAGCGTCGGCGCGATTCAGCGCGGTTTGCTGCAACTGGAGCACGAAGGCGGCGAAAAGCTGTTCGGCGAGCCGGCGCTGGACTTCAACGACCTGTTGCAAACCGAGGGCGGCCGCGGCGTAATCAATATTCTGGCCGCCGACACGCTATACAACTCGCCGCGGGTTTACGCCACGCTGTTGCTGTGGCTGCTGTCCGAGTTGTTCGAAAATCTGCCCGAAGCCGGTGATTTGGACAAACCGAAACTGGTGTTTTTCTTCGACGAAGCGCATTTGCTGTTCAACGACGCGCCGGCCGCGCTGTTGCAGAAAATCGAACAGGTGGTGCGGCTGATCCGCTCCAAAGGTGTCGGCGTCTATTTCGTCAGCCAGAATCCGCTGGATATTCCGGATGTCATTCTGGGCCAGCTCGGCAACCGGGTGCAGCATGCGTTGCGGGCCTTCACCCCGCGCGACCAAAAAGCGGTCAAGGCCGCCGCCGAGACCTTCCGCAGCAACCCCAAGTTGGATGTCGCTGCGGCCATCGGCGAACTGGGCGTCGGCGAGGCCTTGGTGTCGTTTCTGGAAATTAAAGGCACGCCGGCCGTGGTCGAGCGGGCATTGGTCAAGCCGCCGCGTTCGCGGATCGGTCCCGCCAGCGACGCCGAGCGACAACAAACCATCGCTGATTCGGTGATCGCCGGCCATTACGAAAAGCAGGTCGATAGAGAATCGGCTTACGAAATTCTGAAAGGCAAAGCCGGTAGAGAGGTTAAGACCGAAGCTGGCGGCGGTTTCGATTGGGGCGACGTGTTGTTGGGCGGCGGTAAGTCTGCTAGCAAACGCAGCCGGCGCTCGGCGGAGACCGTGTTGGAAGCGGCCGCGAAAAGCGCGGCGCGCAGCATCGGCCAGGAAGTCGGCAAGCAAATCATCCGCGGCGTACTGGGGTCGTTGCTGGGCGGCCGGCGCTAGCGGCAAACATTGCTGACACCACGCTGTCAGCAGGGCTGCTTTAGGATGGCGGCTCTTTTAAACCAATGGAGGAATCTGTCATGAATCAAAATATCGCAACCTGGTTCGAATTGCCCGCCACCGACCTCGGCCGCGCCCAGCAGTTTTACCGTAGCGTGCTGAACGCCAGTTTCAAGCTGGAGGACATGAGCGGCATGCAGTTGGCGATTTTCGAGGCCGAAGACGGTGCGGTTAGCGGTATGCTGGTGCAAGGCGAGCACTACCAGCCTTCTGCGACCGGCGCAGTGGTGTATTTCAGCGGCGGCGAAGATCTGAGCCAACCTTTGGCTGAAGTCGAGTCCGCCGGCGGCAAAGTGTTGATGCCGAAAACGCCGATACATGACGGCGAATGCGGTTATTTCGCGCTGCTGCTGGATAGCGAAGGCAACCGGGTCGGCTTGTACTCGCCGGCTTAATCCGGCCGGAAACCGCTATGCGCAGAGCCGACCGCTTGTTTCAGATCGTTCAGATTCTGCGCAACCGCCGTTTGGTCACGGCCAAAGCGCTGGCCGAGCGCCTGGAAGTGTCGGAGCGCACCATCTACCGCGACATTCAGGTGTTGAGTTTGTCCGGCATTCCGGTCGAAGGCGAGGCCGGCGTCGGATACGCGCTCCGCCACAGCCTGGACGTTCCGCCGCTGATGTTCAGTGCTGCCGAACTGGAGGCGCTGGTGGTTGGCGCCCGCATGGTCAAGACCTGGGCTGGCACCGAGTTGGGCCGTTCGGCGCAATCGGTGTTGGACAAGGTCACGGCGGTGGTGCCGACCGAACTGCGCGACCGGTTGGAGCGTTCCAAATTGTTCGCGCTGCGATTTTCGCCGCGCGAAGATTTGGACGTTACTATGGACATTTGCCGCAACGCGCTGGACGCCAAACGCGTATTGCACTTGGACTACCGCCGCGGCGACGGCGAATTCAGCCAGCGCCGGATCCGGCCGCTGGGGCTGTATTTCTGGGGTAACGTCTGGACCTTGGTCGGCTGGTGCGAACTGCGCGACGACTTCCGCAATTTTCGCTTGGATCGCATTGAGCGCGCGCTGGTGCTGGACGAAGCCTTCAGCGAAGACGCCGGCCAGACTTTGCAAGATTTTATCCGCAGCATGCATTGCCAGCCGCAGTAAACATTCCGTCAATCGCTAAGAATCGGTTTGCCGAATCTCGGCTTTTCTCTATCATGGTGGGTGACGCGGCCGGCGCGGCCGCCATTTTTCGTCACCGTTTCAATCATTATCCCTACCATGACAACAATCAACATCCAACAAATGATGGCCGACAGCGGCGTTGCGTTCGGCACCAGCGGCGCGCGCGGCTTGGTCAGCCAGATGAGCGGCGAAGTCTGTGCCGCTTATACCTTGGCGTTTATTCAAGCTTTGAACCTGAGCCGACCCGGCCAGCGCATTGCCCTGGGCATGGACTTGCGGCCGTCCAGTCCGGAGATTGCCCAAGCCTGCGTCGCCGGCATACGTCAGGCCGGCTGCGAGGTGGATTTCTGCGGCGTGCTGCCAACGCCGGCGCTGGCGTTATATGCGTTGGCCGAAGGCATTCCGGCGATCATGGTCACCGGCAGCCACATTCCGTTCGACCGCAACGGCATCAAGTTTTACCGGGCCGACGGCGAGATCAGCAAAGCCGACGAGGCGGCGATGACAAGCGCGACGGTAACAGTCGAAGCCGCCGCCGCCGAATTGCCGGCCGTCAATCCGGCGGCATTAAGCCAATACCGCCAGCGCTACACCAGTTTATTCGCCAAGGATTTGCTGGCCGGCTGGCGGGTAGGGGTTTACGAACATTCCAGCGCTGCTCGCGACGTGTTGAAGGAAGTTCTGGCCGAATTGGGCGCCGAAGTGATTGGTTTGGAGCGCACCGAGACCTTCGTGCCGATCGATACCGAAGCGGTCGGCGAAGCGGACAGGCAACGTGGCCGCGACTGGGCGGCGCAATACCGACTCGATGCGCTGATTTCCACCGACGGCGACGGCGACCGGCCGCTGATCGGCGACGAGAGCGGCGAGTGGTTGCGTGGCGATATCGTCGGTTTGCTGTGCGCCAAATTTCTGGGCGCCGACACCGTGGTGACGCCGGTCAGTTGCAATACCGCAATCGAAGCCTCGGGTTGGTTCAAACACGTGATTCGCACTCGGATCGGCTCGCCGTATGTGATTGCCGGCATGGAGCAGGTGACTGAAGGCGGCGTGGCCGGCTTCGAAGCCAACGGCGGTTTTCTGGCCGGCAATGGCCTGTCTGTCAACGGTAAGCGCTTGGCGGCTTTGCAGACCCGCGATTCGCTGTTGCCGGCGCTGGCCTTGTTGGCGATGGCGCGCGGGCAGGGCATCAAATTGTCCGGTTTACTGCAAGGCTTGCCGCAACGCTTTACCGCCAGCGACCGGATTCAAGAATTTCCGGTTGCCAACAGCCGCGCCTTATTGGAGCGCTTGCAAGCCGACGCCAGCGCCTATCGCGGCCTGTGGGGCGACACCCTGGGGGCGCCTGTCGCTAGCGACACTACCGACGGCTTGCGTTTGACCTTTGCCAGTGGCGACATCGTGCATTTACGGCCGTCCGGCAATGCCCCGGAATTGCGTTGCTACGCCGAGGCCGGCGACATGCCGCGGGCGCAAAAGCTGGTGGCGGATACCTTGCAGCGCATTGCCGGTTGATTCTCGGCCAATCGTCGAAATGGCCTCAGTTAATTTGCGGTTAAGTTTGCTTGGAGTATCGTAGACCCGCGATAACACACAATCCCAAGGAGACAACATGCAAAATAAAACTATTTTAATCGGTTCGCTGCTATTGGCATCGTCAGCGGCTTTTGCCGAAACCGGCGTTTTGGAAGGCGTCGCGAAGCAGGCGGCAAAAGATACGGCGGCAGCGGTAGCGCCCGGCGCGGTGCAACGTGCGGAGCAGGCCAACCAAGCCTTGGAGCAGGCTCAGGAGGTCAAACAGGGCGTCGAAAATGCTCCCGGCGCCTTGAAAAACCAGGCTAAGGAAGCCGTGAAAGACGCCGCGCAGCAGAAGCTGGAGCAAGCGGTGCCGGCCGAAGTGAAACAGGGCGCGGAAACCGTTAAAGCCGGCAAGGAAGCCGCTGCAAATCTGAAAGGCAAGGTCGATGCCGCTCCCAAGTCCGCCGGCGACGCGGTCAAGGCCGCCAAAGGCAAGGCCAAGCGAAAAGCTGCCGCCAAAGCCCTGGATTTGCTCAACTAAGTCGGCTAGACGGGCGGCGGTTTCGGCCGTCGCCCGCGATTTGCTAACATTACGGCTAGGCTCCATGGGCGGACCATGCGAGTCGGCTCGGTCCGGACAACGGAGTTGGGTACCGCTGCTCTCTGACCCGAATTGATAAGCCAACGGTGAACGCCGATATGGTGCCGTGAAGACGATTCGATACGAATCCCGGCCCATTCGCTATCATTAGCGCTCTTCCCTCAAAACCCGTCCGCCACCATGCTTAATGCCGCCCAACTCAAAGCTTTGTCGGTTTTTGCGATATTCGCGATCATCGGTTTCGGCCCGATTTCCCCCGGTTGCTTGATCGGCATGTATGTCGTGGTCAAGCGTCCCGAGTGGTTTCGCCGTTTGGTACGCGGCATCTACGCCTATCCCGACGACGTCGATTTTGTTACCGCCGCCGAAACCCGCGCGGCCCGCATCAAAAGTTTCGCCAGCCTCTTGCTGCTGTTTTTAGTCGATATCGTACCGCTGCCGGTCACGCCGGTGGTCGCCTTTGCCATCATCCTGAGCCGGCCCGCCTGGTTTTACCGGACGGCCAGACGCATTTACGGGCAAGCGGCGTGAGGCAAAGCTCGGTTGGCTGATAGCCGGAACCGACGAAATTTAAACCGGAGTTTGCAACGCGCGCCAGCGCTGATTGTTTACCCTCGTATCTTCCTGCTTGTGGCCGGAAGCAGACCGCGGCCGGCTCTCGCGTCTAAAACCCCATTCGCGCCGGCCGCGTTTTGCCGTTTTCTGTGCCGGATCGGATAGGCTAATTCGGAGCAGGAAAACTAGCGGCGTCCAATGCCAGATTCAGTCGTAACACGTTGACCCTGGGTTCGCCGAATACGCCCCATTGCCGGCCTTCGCTGTTGGCTTGGATCAAATCCCGTAATTGGCGCTCATCGATTTTTCTTAATCTGGCAACGCGTTTCAATTGGTATTCCGCCGCCGCCGGACTGATATGCGGGTCCAGGCCGCTGGCGGAAGCGGTGACCAGATCGACCGGCACCGGCGCTTTATTATCCGGATCGGCCTGTTTCAGGGCCTGGATGCGGGCGGCGACGGCGTCGGCCAACGCCGGATTGGTCGGCCCCAGGTTTGAGCCACCGGAGGCGGCGGCATTGTAAGGATAAGGCGCGGTGGCCGACGGCCGGCTCCAAAAGTATTCCGGTTCGCTGAAGCTTTGCCCTATCAGTTTTGAGCCGACCGCATCGCCATTGGCCGTTTTGATCACACTGCCGTTGGATTGCTCGGCAAATAGGGTTTGGGCAATTAACGTAACCAGTGCCGGATAGGCGGCGCCGGTAATGAACGTTAATAGCAACAGCATCGTCGCTGCGGGTCTTAAATAACTGGACATAGTCGCTCCTTACACCAAGTTCATGGCTACCAAAAACAAATCGATGGCCTTGATGCCGATAAACGGCACGATCAAGCCGCCGACGCCGTAGATCAGCAAGTTGTTGTGCAGCAGTTGCTCGGCGCCGACCGGGCGGTATTTGATGCCTTTCAACGCCAGCGGGATCAGGGCGATGATGATCAAGGCATTGAAAATCACCGCCGACAGGATCGCGCTGGCCGGCGTGGCCAACTGCATGACGTTCAACACGTTCAGCACCGGATAAGTCGTCGCAAACGCGGCCGGAATGATCGCAAAATACTTGGCGACGTCGTTGGCGATGCTGAAGGTAGTTAGCGCGCCGCGGGTCATCAGCATTTGCTTGCCGGTTTCGACGATTTCGATCAGCTTGGTCGGGTTGGAATCCAGATCGACCATGTTGCCGGCCTCCTTGGCGGCCTGAGTGCCGCTGTTCATCGCCACCGCGACGTCGGCCTGCGCCAGCGCCGGGGCGTCGTTGGTACCGTCGCCGGTCATCGCCACCAACCGGCCGTCGCTTTGGTGCTGGCGGATCAAGGCCAATTTGGCTTCCGGCGTGGCTTCGGCCAGGAAGTCGTCGACGCCGGCTTCGGCGGCGATGGCGGCGGCGGTCAGACGGTTGTCGCCGGTAATCATGATGGTTTTGATGCCCATCTGCCGCAACTCGATGAAGCGTTCCTTGATGCCGCCCTTGACGATGTCTTTGAGCTCGATCACGCCCAAGGCCTTGTCGCCTTCGGCGACTACCAGCGGCGTGCTGCCGCGCCGCGCGACATCGTCGACCAGGTTCTTCAGTTCGGCCGGCCATTTACCGCCTTGGGCTTCGATGTGCTGGCGGATGGAGTCGGCGGCGCCCTTGCGGATTTGCCGCAACCCGTCACCCCCGTCCCCTCTCGGCAACTGCTCCTGGCGTTGCTCTACCTCCTGCGTCCATGCAGTCGTCCCAGTGGGAGAGGGGAGATTTACGCCGCTCATCCGGGTTTGCGCGCTGAAATGGACGAAGGTGGCGCCCAGGGAATGAATGTCGCGTTCGCGTAAACCGAACTTTTGTTTGGCCAGTATCACCACGCTGCGGCCTTCCGGAGTTTCGTCGGCCAGCGAGGCCAGTTGCGCGGCATCGGCCAGTTGTTTGTCCGATACGCCCTTGACCGGAAAGAAACCGGAGGCTTGGCGGTTGCCCAAGGTGATGGTGCCGGTTTTGTCCAGCAGCAGCACATCGACGTCGCCGGCCGCTTCCACCGCCCGGCCGGAGGTGGCGATGACGTTTTTCTGCATCATCCGGCCGATGCCGGCCACGCCGATGGCCGACAACAGGCCGCCGATCGTGGTGGGGATCAGGCAAACCAGCAAGGCCACCAATACCGTGACGCTAATCGGGCTGCCGCTGCCGGCGGTTTCCACGCTGTAAATCGAAAACGGCAGCAAGGTCACCGTGGCCAGCAGAAATACCAAGGTCAGCGCGACCAGTAAAATGGTCAGGGCGATTTCGTTCGGGGTTTTCTGGCGCTTGGCCCCTTCCACCATGCCGATCATCCGGTCGAGGAAGCTCTCGCCGGGATTGGTGGTAATGCGCACCACCAGCCAGTCGGACAACACCCGGGTACCGCCGGTCACCGAACTGAAGTCGCCGCCGGATTCCCTGATCACCGGCGCCGACTCACCGGTAATGGCGCTTTCGTCGACCGAGGCCACGCCTTCGATGACGTCGCCGTCGCCCGGTACGAAGTCGCCGGCTTCGATCAGCACCACGTCGCCTCTGCGCAGGCTGGAACCGGCGACTTTGCTGTAGTTGGCGCCATATTTCGCTTCATCCAGCTTTTTGGCGGCGATGTCGCGCTTGGCGCTGCGCAGAAAGGCGGCTTGGGCCTTGCTGCGGCCTTCCGCGACCGCTTCGGCGAAATTGGCGAACAGCACGGTAAACCACAGCCAAAGCGTAATCGCCAGGATAAAACCGGCCGGTTCTTCGCTGCCGCCGTTCCAGGCTTGCAGCCACAATACGCTAGTCAGCATGCTGCCGAGGTAGACCACGAACATCACCGGATTTTTCCATTGCTGGCGTGGCGTCAGTTTGGCAAAGGCGTCGAAAAACGCCTGTTGCAGGATTTGCGGGTCCATCAAGGACGTTGTTGCGGGTTTGCTGGTCATAGTGTTTCCTATATCGATTCTATGTCGGCCGGAATAAAGCAGTTACGGCGATAGCGCAAACCGCTGTTTCCGGCGAATGGCTTTGCCGGAAACGCCCACCCTTGCTAACGCCGGGTGGGCTTATTCCGGCCTACGGCGCTATCGGTCTACGGTTTAAGCATTTGCAAATGCTCGACGATAGGCCCTAAAGCCAGTGCCGGCACGAAAGTCAGCGCGCCGACCATCAGCACGGTGACGATCAGCAACACCGCGAATAACGGCGTATGGGTCGGCAGCGTGCCGGGACCGACCGGCACCGTCTTTTTGGCGGCCAAGGAACCGGCAATCGCCAGCACCGGAATCATCAGCCAATAGCGGGAGAACAACATCGCCAGCCCCAGCCAGAAGTTGTAAAACGGCACGTTGGCCGACAAGCCGCCGAAAGCGCTGCCGTTGTTGTTGCCGGCCGAAGACCAGGCGTACAGCACTTCGCTGAAACCGTGGGCACCGGGGTTGAAGATCGAGGCCTTACCGGCGTCCAGCATCAGACTCAATGCGGTGCCGCCCAACACCATCAACGGCGGGATCAAGATGACGATGGCGGCCATTTTCATCTCGAACGCTTCGATCTTTTTGCCCAGATACTCCGGGGTGCGGCCTATCATCAGGCCAGCGATGAACACCGCGACGATGGCGAATACGATCATGCCGTATAAACCGGAACCGACGCCGCCGAAAATGACTTCGCCGAGTTGCATCAGCCACATCGGGACCATACCGCCGATGGGCGTGTAGGAGTCGTGCATCGAATTGACCGAACCGTTGGAGGCGGCGGTGGTCGCTACCGCCCATAAAGCGGAATTGACGATGCCGAAGCGGGCTTCCTTGCCTTCCATATTGCCGCCGGCTTGTTGTGCGCCGATACTTTGATCGACGCTCAATGCCGTCAGGGCCGGGTTACCGTGTTGCTCGGCCGGTACCGTGACGAAGATCAAGGCGACGAAAACCAGCGTCATCGCCGCCAGAATGGCCCAACCTTGGCGAGTGTCGCCGACCATAAAACCGAAGCTGTAACACAGCGCGGCCGGAATCAGCAGAATGGCCAGCATCTCCAAAAAGTTGGACAGCGGCGTCGGGTTCTCGAACGGATGAGCCGAGTTGACGTTGAAGAAGCCGCCGCCGTTGGTACCTAATTGCTTGATGGCAATTTGCGAGGCGGCCGGACCCAGGGCCAGGATTTGTTTGGTCGATTTGCCAGTTTGATTCTCCTCACCGCTACCCTCTCCAGCAGGCGAGGGAGCTAAACCCATCGACTGCGCATCAACCGTATTGTTTGAGGTTTCCAACAAGCTTACAGTCCGATCCGGGTTGAAGGTCTGCACCACGCCCTGGCCGACCAGCGCCAGCGACAGCAGCAAGGACAGCGGCAGCAGGATGTATAAGGTGCTGCGGGTCATATCGACCCAGAAATTACCGATACCCTGGGCGTTGCGGCGGGCGAAGCCGCGAATCAACGCCACCAGCACCGCCATGCCGCTGGCCGCCGACAGAAAGTTTTGCACGTTCAGCCCCAGCATTTGCGTCAGATAGCTCATCGTCGCCTCGCCGCTATAACCTTGCCAGTCGGTATTGGTGGCAAAGCTGACCGCGGTATTGAACGCCGAATCCGGGGGCACCGCCGGCAAGGCTTGCGGATTCAACGGCAGAACGTCTTGAAAGCGTTGTAAGCCATAGACCGCCAACAAGCCGAACAGATTGAAAGCCAAGGTCGCCAAGGCATATTGCTGCCAGCGCATGTCTTGCTCGGGATCGACCCCGCTCAGCCGGTAACACAACCGTTCTAGCCCGGCGAACCAGCGGTTCAAGCCCACCGACTCGTCTTGATAAACCCGCGCCATATAACTGCCCAGCGGCTTGGCCAGCGCAATCAGCGCGATCAGATAAATAGCGATTTGCAAAAAATCCGGTCCGTTCATCAGAATTTCTCCGGGCAAAACAGCGCGACCAGCAGATAGACGAACACGGCCAGCGCCAGCCCGCCGCTCAGTAAATAAATCCAGCTCATGCTTGCCCCCTCAGCGCATCGCAGCCCGCCACTAACATGACGGTGGCGGCGAAGAAGACGGCCGTTACCAGCAAATACAGGGTGTCCATCGTTACCTCCACTAAATTAAGCCGGCTTTGCAGCCGTTATCGATTGGGTGGCGATAGGGTAAAGACCGGCCGGTAAAAATGCCGTAAAAATGGCGTTTACCGGGATAAAGAAAATATAAGAATTTTATATTTGGCCGCGGCTGCGGAAAATGAAATGCCGGAGCTTATTTGGCTCGGCTATCGTAGCGTTACGTAGTGGCTGAATTGTACGTCGGCCCGTTTGGCAGCAATAGGAACAGGGTAAGGTCGGAACGAAGTGTCGGCCTGGCGGCCTTAGCGAAGGGGTTGGCGATATTAAAAACGGGAACCGGGTTCCGGCGCATGCCGCAACCCGGCCGTCCCGCCGGGTTAAGCCGCCGCCAAACCTTTGACGATATCCAATACCGCTTGGGCGTGGCCTTCGTGGTTGACGCCGTACATGGCTTCCACCAGCTTGCCGTCTTTATCGATAATGAAAGTTGAGCGAACGATTTTCCATTTTTTGATGCCGTCCTTTTCCACTTCCTGCCAGGTGCCGTAACTGTCGCACAGTGTGCCGTCGGTGTCGGCCAGCAGTTGTACGTTCAGGCCGTATTTGGCGATGAAGGCGCGATGGCTTTCGCAATCGTCTTTGCTGACGCCGATCACGACGGTATCCAGCGCCGCGAATTCGTCGGCCAGGCCGGTAAAGTCGTTGGCTTCTACGGTACAGCCGGGGGTGTCGTCCTTCGGATAAAAGTACAGCACGACGTTCTTTTCACCCTGATAGTCGGCCAGATAAACCGGTTTATTGTGTTGGTTGACGGCGCGGAAGAAGGGCGCTTCCTGGTTTTTTTCTAATTGTGACATGCGATTCTCCTCTCGATTTCAGCCAGTAGGAACCGGAGCTAAGTCCGGGTGGCGCTGCGTTGGCGGGCGCCGGATTTTCAAGACCAGCGGTCGTTGAAATTGGGGGCGGCTTCTTGGTGGAAACCGCAATCGGCCGATTATGGACCAAGTTTTCCGGCCCTATCTACCCCAAAAGCAGTGGGGCAAAGCCGGGCTTGCAGGCTAACGCAGGAAAGGAATCCGGCAAGCCGGCTAAGCCCATTGCTCCTCGACTTTGCCGTCGTGGCCGCAGAATACCGCGCGGGTCAGGCCGCTGAAAATGCCGTGTTCGACGATGCCGGGAATCGCGTTCAGGCGTTCGTTCAGGGTTTTGCCGTCCAGATTGGATTCGAAAGTCACATCCAGCACCAGGCTACCGTGCGACGTGACCACCAGGCCGTCCTGGTTCGGGGTTTGCCGCAGGTTGCCGTGGCCGCCGATTGCCGCCACACTACGCTGCACCAGGCGCCAGGCGAACGGGCTGACTTCGATCGGTATCGGGAAATTCTCGCCGATCCGCTTTACCCGTTTGCTGGCGTCGATCAGCACCAAGAACGAGTCGGCGGCCTTGGCCAGCAATTTTTCCCGTACCAAGTCGTAACCGCGGCCTTTCAGCAGTGTCAGGTCCGGCGCCACCTCGTCGGCGCCGTCGACGTATAAATCCAGACCGTCGATGTGCTCGATACCGAGCAAGGCCAAACCCAACTGTTTGGCTTTGTTGGCGCTGACCACCGAACTGGACACCACTTTGAATTTCAAGTTTTCTTCGCTTTGCCGGCGCGCCAGTTCTTCGATGAAAAAATTGGCGGTGGAGCCGGTGCCGAGGCCGACGACCATGCCGTTTTGCACTTGCTGGGCCGCATAGTGGGCGACGCGTTGTTTATCGTTCATGGCCGTCTTCCTCGCAGTTGGGGTGGCTTTATTCTTCCAGTTTGGCGATTCGCGCTTCCAGCGCTTTGAATTTCTGCAGCAGTTCCGGCAGCTTGGCCAGCGCCGCCAATTCCCGCCAGGCGACTTTGCGGTCCTTGGCCGGGCTGCCGAACACTTGGGCGCCGGGATCGACGTCGGCCGAGATGCCGCTGCGCGCCATCACCACGGCACGGGAGCCGATTTTGACGTGGTCGGCGACGCCGGTGCTGCCGGCCAGAATTGCGCCGTCTTCTATCGTGCAGGAGCCGGAGATACCGGATTGGCCGCAGATGATGACGTTGCGGCCGACGATGTTGTTGTGGCCCAGTTGCACCAGATTGTCGATCTTGCTGCCGGCGCCGATTTTGGTCGCACCCAGCGCGCCGCGGTCGATGCAGGTGTTTGCGCCGATTTCGACGTTGTCGGCGATTTCGACGTGGCCGACGTGCGGCACTTTGACGTGCTGGTTGTCGCGGAATTTGTAACCGAAGCCGTCGGCGCCGATCACGGCTCCGGCATGGATGATGACGTTATTGCCGATCACGCTGTGGTCGTAAATCACCGCATTCGGGTGAATATGGCAGTGTTTGCCGATCGAGACGTGGTTGCCGATACGGGCCCCGGCCTCTACGGTGCTGCTGTCGCCGATGCTGCTGTGCTGGCCGACCGTGGCGAACGGGCCGACGTGGATGTCGTAGCCCAGCGTCGAGGTATCGGCTAACACCGCATGCTCGGACACTTGGCGTTTTAGCACCGGTTCCGGGTGCAGCGCCTTGACGGCGTTCAGGAAGCTGATTTCCGGGTCCTTGCACACCAGCAGGGCCAAATTGTCCGGGATATCGCCGTCGATCAAGGCTTCGCTGATAAAACAGGCCGAGGCCTGGGTGTCTTTTAAATATTTTTTGTATTTGGCGTCGCTCAACACCGTAACCTGGTGGGCGTGGGCGGACATGATGTCTGCGGCGGAGTTGATGAAGGCCGACGCATCGCCGCCGTGTACGTTAGCGTCGCAGAGTTGGGCCAGATCCTTAATAAGCATGCGGTTTCCTATTTCCAAATTCCAATGATGTGCGTGAAGTCGTCGGTCCAAGGTTTTAAGCCAAAGGTCAACGGTAATTTTTGCCAATGCCCGAGCCGGCTTTGCTGCAAGCGTTGCAGGCGCTCCGGATTCTTGGCGATCACCACCCAGTCGGTGGCAAGCACCAGAGGGACATCGGTTTCCGGTTTAAATTCCTGCAGCAAGGCCGCCAGATGCAATTGGTTGACGTGGTCGGCCAATACTTTTTTCAAAGCCAAGTGGCGGTTGGTGATGTGAAACGCCAATAGGCCGTCGTCTTTCAGCTTGGCGAAGTATAGCTGCAATGCCTCGCGGGTCAGCAGATGAGTCGGCACCGCATCGGAACTGAAGGCGTCCATCACCAACAGATCGAAACTGCGGTCGGCGGCTTTAACCAGCGACAGGCGGGCGTCGCCGACCACCATTTCGGCTTGCGGGTTACAGCGGCTTAGATAGCTGAACCATTTCGGGTTTTGCGCCACGTCCACCACCAGCGGATCGATTTCGTAAAACGTCCATTGTTGGCCGGGCTTGAAATAACAGGCCAGCGCACCGGCGCCGAGGCCGACCGCACCGATATTCCAGTGCTGGTTCTCGTTGTCGAATTCGGCGAATACCTGGCCGATCGGGCCGGGCTTGCTGTAGTAGGTCAGCGGGGTCGTCAGGTTGCCGGGCGTTAGGCGTTGCGCGCCGTGTTTGGTGGTGCCGTGGTACAGCTCGTGTACGGTTTCCGGCTTCTGGTTCTCGTCGGGTATCACGGTGTCGCGTACCGACATCACACCGAAGAAGGTGCGTTCCTGGTACAGCGTGTTGGAGGCCATGCTGTGCAGGCCCAACGTAAATAGCAGTATCACTCCGGTCAGAGAGCCCAACGCGAGCGGGTTGCGGCGCAACGAGTAACTGATACCGGCCAGCAGGATCAGCGCGCCGCCGATTAGGTCCAGATAATCGAACAAGTCGCGGCTGCTGAAATAAACGATCAGACCGACCGTCAACACCACGGCCGGGAAAATCGGCTGTAGAAACCATTTGCCGTCGAAAAAGCCGGGACGCAACAACAACGCCGCGACGATCATGATCGGGTATTCGTAGACCGAGTTGAAGACGAACGGGGCGACGAAGGTGTTGAACAATCCGCCTAGCATGCCGGCAAATGACATGACCAGATAAAAACGGGTCAGATATTGCGGATGCGGCCGGCTTTTTGCCAGTTCGCCGTGGCAGACCATCACCGCCAGGAAAAACGCGATCAAGTGCAGAATCAGATCCAGCCAGTAGGGCAGTGTGGCCGGGTTGATGAAGGAGTAGGCGATGAACACCGTCAATACCGCCGGTTGCGCCGCCAGCATCCATGGCCGCAGCCGGTCTGCCCAAGTGCTGAACACCAGAATGAAGGTCAGCAGGTACAGGGTCAGCGGCACGATCCACAACAGCGGCACTGCAGCGATATCGGTACTGATGAATTGGGTCAGGCCCAGCAGCAGGCTGGACGGGACGAATGCCAGGGCCAGCCAGTGCAATTGCTGTAGCGTGGTCGGCGGTTCGACGCCGGCGTCGGCCAAGACCTCGTCGTCGGCCTTGTCGGCCTGATTGCGCCAAAAACTGATGCCGCACAGCAAAATCAGCAAGCACAATCCCACGTAACCGCCGCTCCAGACCAACCGTTGCGTGGCCAAGCCCAGATTAGGTTCGATTAAAAACGGGTAGCTCAATAAGGCCAGCAGGCTGCCGGCGTTGCTGGCGGCGTAGAGATAGTAAGGATCGCCGCTGCTATGGTGGCCGCTATGCGAAAACCATTTTTGCAACAACGGCGCCGTGGTCGATACGACGAAGAAGGGTAGGCCGATAGCCAGAAACAAGGTCCAAACCAGCCATAAAGTCGGATTGCCGGCGGTGGGTGGCGCGGCATTGTCCGGCAACGCCACCGGTAAGGCGATTGCGCTGAAAATCAGTAATGCGGTATGGATTTGCAATTGGCGCTGGCTGCCGAAACGCGAGCTGAGCCAATCGGCATACAAATAGCCGAGGAACAGCAGGGTCTGGTAAAACACCATGCAGGTATTCCACACCGCCGGGGTGCCGCCCAGCAAGGGCAGCAGAATTTTGCCGAACATCGGCTGCAGCACGAACATCAACGTGGCGCTGGCGAATAGGGTGGCGGCGAACGGAATGACCGGAGAAATCGGGGATTTGGCGGCGGATTGCGGGGTGCTGTTCATTGTTATTGTGATTGTGGCCGAACGAGTCTCCAGCCAATCATAAAGCATTTGGCCGGGCTTGTGGCCGGTAAACCGCGCAGTGACTTGGATTTGGCGGAGTTTGTCGGAAACCGGCAGTCAATCAATCCGCCGAAATTGAATAACCGGAGCGCTGGGGATGGTGTCGATGCGCTGTTAATCCGATTGCAGTGCCTCGCAGTCAGCCATTATGGAACGAAGAACCGATGAAACCGCTTACCGCACGCCGGTTAATGAGTGCCTGTTCAAGGTGGCCCGTGACTGTATTCTGGCCGACGAATACTATCAATCGAAGACTCGGGCGATTGCCGAAAAAGCCGATATCAACGTGGCGATGATCGAATATCAGTTCCGCAGCAATCAAGAATTGTCAGAAGCGGTCATAGCTCGAACGCTGCAACCGCTTTAAAATTTGCTTTGGCACATCAAAGACATGATCAGACTTTGGAGCGGAAAGAACCGGCCGGCAGAAAGAAGAAAAACACTTTCTGCCAGGCCGGTCATTTAAGCTATGCGCTAAACAACATATGATCCATCAGAGTGGTTAGGCCTTGCTGGTTGTTAACGCCAACCAAGCCGATAATTTGCAACTCATCTGGGCCAATACTCAGTGGGTCAACTTCCCCGGCATTAGTAGCGGATAAAAAGCCTTGGGAATTGATATGGACATCGGCAAAGTTGGCGCCGTTGATGTCACCTTTAGTCCCAATCAGGCCGTTAGCTAACGTGACTTTTATTCCGGTGACATTCTCGAATTTCAAGAAGTCTTCTGTGAGCTTGAAATCGAGAATTCGGCTAGTTTCTCCCGGGATCATGGAGTTTTTATCTTGCAACACAAAAATGTCGCTACCAATCCCGCCCATGGCGATATCACCCTCACCGGCATTCACGTAGAGTGTGTCTCCCCCGGCATTACCAAGCAGGCGATCTGCACCTTGCCGCCCGATTAGAATGTCATTGCCTAATCCACCTGACAGTAAATCGTCACCGCTACTGCCAACCATGAGGTCATCCCCTTGGCCACCGTACTCAAAGGCGTCAGATGATGTAGCGAGAACAAAATCAGATCCTTTGGTGCCAATTTCGCTCCAGGTAGTGGAGTAGACGTTGCTGACGCCTGTACCAAAGTCAAAGCCGATTTTTTCGATGCTGCGATCGACCAGCAGACTGGCATTGATCGGATGCGTCAAGAGTTGGGCTGGATCTGAGTTGGGTAGGCCGATGCTGACTGTGTTGCCTTTCACGTAAAACTGCAAGTCGTTCACTTTTGTGACTCCACCCACAATCAAGGTGTCGTTGCCGCCAGCATCTGTGCCGCCGCTAAGATCCAGGTTGCCATAGATGACACCTTCAGGGAGTTGGGAATTGCTGTCCGGACGAGAGCTATAGCTGGCTGTGCCTCCCGTTCTTTCACTTACCAAAGTTGCGGCCGTATTCAAAGCCACGTAATAGGTGTCATTGCCTTCGCCACCTAACAATTGGACGAAATCGTAGTCGCTGCTATCGATACCGACCTCCAGACGATCGTCACCTTTGCCACCGATCAAAATGTCATCGCCGCCGCCGCCGTTCAGAGTATCGTTGCCTTCCGCGCCATCCAGCTTATTCGCGTTGGCATCGCCGAATATGGTGTCGTTTTGCTTGCTGCCCAATATATTGCCAATGCCGCTGAATTGATCGAAGCCAACGATTTCTTGGCCCGTGGAGTCGTAGGCTAATCCGACACCGGCAGCCATATGCACTTCAGTAATCCCCGTTGCCCAAGCATAAGATAATGTGGCTTTTTGCGGTTCTTGAGGCGTTGGATTGATTGGGGCTTGATTCATCGCTGTATAGACGTTCAACTTGTTGAAGCCTTCACCCCCCATGACTACCGTATTTGTGCTGTCCTTAAACCAAATAAGGTCGTCGCCTTTGCCGCCATCAAAAACATTTCCGTCATTGGTGTTGGCATTGTTATCGTCCATGGCCAAGATCATATCGGCACCATCACTGCCCTTGGCGCTCCAATTGCCGCTACTCAAGCTCGCGTAAACCAACTTGTAGTCCAAAGATTTGGTCACTCGGGTCAAGTCGAGAGGGTCTTTGTATTCATTGAGTTTTAGGCGCTCAATAGTACCGATGTTAGACGTCACCAAGGGTGTTGAATACTCTTCTTGACCTTGTTGGTAGGCGTAAATTACCAACTTGGAGTTTTCTATGACGCTTCTTACGTTCAGGTTGCGCGGGATTACAATACCTCCACCTAAATTTGAATAGCCATAGTTATTGATGATAAGGTTGTCGCTACCACTGTTATCAGTTACGCTAATATTCTGATAAGTATCAAATCCATCCAGTAAATAAACGTCATCCCCCACGCCACCGTTCAATTCGATCAAGTCAGCTAAATTGGGCGCAACTCTAGAATACGGGTTGCTTACGACCAAGGTATCGCTACCATCTCCACCGATCAATACATCTGAACCACTAAAGCCATTTAAGTAATCATTACCCAAGCCGCCAATCAGTGTGTCGGCATATTGGCTACCGAACAGTTTGTCGTTACCTGCCAAGCCATCGATAGCTGGCAGCGGCCCGTTTGGAATAAACGCGTTGTTGGGCGTAAAGACTTGGGTAGCGAAGTTGTATGAACCGCTGCCGCGGTTGTACAGCACATCATCGCCGGTGGAGGCCGTCGCGGCCCAAAAATCGGAGAACGCAATCGGGTTGATCCCTTCAAATGCAATGAATTCGACGTTGTTTTTGACGGTGATGATGTTGCCGGCGGTGGTTTTGTCGGTGAATACCAAATCGCTGCCACTCTTGCTTATCAGGTAGTCGCTTTCGGCCTTGTGCAGATTCAGCGTATCGATACCGTCGCCGCCATCGATGCTGTCTTTGCCGGTGCTGTAGGTGAGGCCGGGCATCGGATTAATGACATTGTTGATCGACTCGTACTGGGTGAATGTATCGTCGCCTTTGCCGCCTATCAAGGTGTCGTCGCCTTTGCCCAACAGTAACCAGTCGTTGCCGTCGCCGCCATCCAGGATATCGTTGCCGGCTTCGCCGGAAAGGGTATCGTCGCCGGCCATGCCTTCCAGCTTGTTGGCGGCGGCATTGCCGATTAACGATTGGCCGTATTCGTTGCCCTTGATATTGGTGGCTGACGTGCTGCTGTAATCCCAGGTCCAAAAGATATCCGCCGGTGTTGATTTGGAGGCGGTGCCGGCACTCAGCCAGCCAATGGCTTGGCCGGAAGCCAGTACGTAGCTGATAGCGCCTTTGACTTGAACCTTATTTTCCAGAAATGGGCCTGGTTGCACACCTTGACCTAAAACCTCCTGGATCGAGTCGGCGATGTTATCCACCACGTAAAAGTCGTCGCCGGCGCCGCCGATCAGCGTGTCAGTGCCGTTGCCGCCATCCAGAAAATCGTTACCGCCAAAACCGGTCAGCGTGTCGTTGCCATCGCCGCCAATCAAGGTGTCGTCAAATTCGGTGCCAAATAGCTTGTCATTACCCGCTAAGCCATCGATAGCCGGCAGCGGCCCGTTTGGAATAAACGCGTTGTTGGGGGTAAAGACTTGGGTAGCGAAGTTGTATGAACCGCTGCCGCGGTTGTACAGCACATCATCGCCGGTGGAGGCCGTAGCGGCCCAAAAGTCGGAGAATGCAATCGGGTTGATCCCTTCAAATGCAATGAATTCGACGTTGTTTTTGACGGTGATGATGTTGCCGGCGGTGGTTTTGTCGGTGAATACCAAATCGCTGCCACTCTTGCTTATCGCGTAGTTGATTTCGGCTTTTTGCAGATTCAGGGTGTCGGTACCATCGCCACCGTCAATGCTGTCTTTGCCGGTGTTGAAGATCAAGTTAGGATTAAATACATCGTTTATCGATTCGTATTGCACAAATTCGTCGTCGCCTTTGCCTCCTTGCAAAGTATCATCCCCCTTCCCCAAGACTAAACGGTCATTGCCTTCGCCACCATCGAGAATGTCGTTACCCGCTTCACCTGATAGCCAGTCGTCTCCAGACATACCTTCAAGCTTGTTGGTCGCGGCATTGCCGATTACCACCTGGCCGAATTCATTACCTTTAATATTGGTTGTATTCGTGCCAGTGTAATCCCAAGTCAAAATGTCGCCTGGCATAACTTGGGCTGTACCTGCACTCAACCAACCGATAGCTTGCCCGGTAGCCAGCACATAGCTAATTGAACCTTTGACTTGCACTCTGTTTTCTGGATAGAACCCTGGTGAAACTCCCTGGCCGATTCCCTCTTGGATTACATCAGCAATGTTATCAACAACATAAAGGTCATGGCCGCTACCACCGATTAGGGTATCCGCTCCACTTCCACCATCAAGGAAATCGCTTCCGCCGAAACCAGTCAGGGTGTCATTGCCATCACCACCAAGCAAAGTGTCGGTGAATTCAGTGCCGAAAAGTTTGTCATTGCCCGCCAAGCCATCGATAGTCCCTATTGGTCCGATTGGCGTGAAAGCGTTATTTGGGGTGAATATCTGCGTTCCGAAGTTATATGTGCCACTGCCGCGGGTATAGAGTACGTCATCGCCGGTGGAAGCCGCAGACGCTAAAAAATCGGAGAACGCAATCGGGTTGATCGCTTCAAATGCAATGAATTCGACGTTGTTTTTGACGGTGATGATATTGCCGGCGGTGGTTTTATCGGTGAAAACCAGGTCGATACCGCTTTTGCTGATAAGGTATTCGCTTTCGGCCTTTTGCAGATTCAGCGTGTCGATACCGTCGCCGCCATCGATGCTGTCTTTACCGGTGCTGTAGGTGAGGCCGGGCGTCGGATTAATGACATTGTTGATCGACTCGTACTGGGTGAACGTATCGTCGCCTTTGCCGCCTATCAAGGTGTCGTCGCCTTTGCCCAACAGTAACCAGTCGTTGCCGTCGCCGCCATCCAGGATATCGTTGCCGGCTTCGCCGGAAAGGGTATCGTCGCCGGCCATGCCTTCCAGCTTGTTGGCGGCAGCATTGCCGATTAAATGTTGGCCGTATTCGTTGCCCTTGATATTGGTGGCAGACGTGCTGCTGTAATCCCAGGTCCAAAAGATATCCGCCGGTGTTGATTTGGAGGCGGTGCCGGCACTCAGCCAGCCAATGGCTTGGCCGGAAGCCAGTACGTAGCTGATGACTCCTTTGACTTGGATTGCATTTCCTGGAATGAGGTTTGGGTCCTGAAGTACGCCTTCCTGTACCAAATCGGCAATGTTATCAACCACGTAAAAGTCGTCGCCGGCGCCGCCGATCAGTGTGTCAGTGCCGCTGCCGCCATCCAGAAAATCGTTACCGCCAAAACCGGTCAACGTGTCGTTGCCATCGCCGCCAATCAAGGTATCGTCAAATTCGGTGCCGAACAGTTTGTCGTTACCAAGGCTACCGTCGAACACAGCGGCAGGGCCAACGTAGTTGATATCTTGAGTGAAAGAGTTGTTGGCATACGTGCCGCTGCCTACCCGGTAAAGAATGTCATCTCCCGCTGACGAGGCCGAAGCTTGTATCTGCTGCAAGGTCAGGATCTGTGCGCCGGCATTAAATCTGAACGATTCGACATTGGAAACTGTGGCTGCGCCGTTCGCGTCGCTGAGCGTGACGCTAGTGGCCGTTTTGGAAATGGCATAGGTCTCGAACGCGTTGGCAAATATTGCGGAGTCATCGCCGATTCCGCCGTCGACGTTATCTATTCCTGTTCCGGCGCTGATCCAGTCGTCGCCCGCTCCCCCCTTCAACGTATCATTGTCCTGGCCGCCGTTGATAATGTCGTTAAATCCGGTGCCGGTGATGGTGTCGTTACCGGTTCCCCCGTCAATTAGTGAGGGTATCAGTTGATTGCTAATAAGACTTGTGTCCAGAAAGTCGCCAGTCGAGCTTATGGTGATTGTGTCGTTGCCGCTGACAAAATTACTGTATAAATTGCTATTTAAAATAGAGTTAACATTTAACGACGTCGGTAAATTGGTTATTGTCTCGGTGACCAGGTTTTTTGTGGATTTGGTTTCCGTGTCGGTGACGGGGTTATAAGTCCATATATTCTGATCTAATTTAAGCGAATAGCTGCCGAATGTAGTTGTATTATTGACGCTTACTGCATTAGCATCGTTTGGTGATTGGAAAAGATTGATTGCCGATGTGAAAATGATTTTCTCGCTTTGGGTGGCTTCGATATATTCATTTTGATTCGAGCTGTCGGCAAAGTAATAAGTTGATTTTTCTACCGAAGCCAGCGTTCCGGTCCATGTATCGGTTAAGCTATTGTATGTCAATGCAGTATTTGCATCTAAATACGTGTTTGGATCGACACTGGACGATAGCAAAGAAATGGTCGAGCCGTTCCCTATGTCAACGGATGATAAGGTGCCTGTTTGATCAAAATGGTAGTTAACTTTAACATTCCCATTTAGCTCGTACAGATTGCCATTTATATACAAATCCATGCTTCTTACTGTCATGGATTGAATTGAATTTGGCGATGGTGGGATTCCTCTCATGAATCCAGGTAGATTAGTCTCTGATACGGCAATGCTGCCGAAAATACCTGCATCACTGTTTTCTATGCCATAGAACTTTAAACCGGTAGTGCTATCCAGAAAAGTAATAGGCGTACCGTCGTTTGGGTCAATCGCTTGCGATAACGGAAGTTGTATCGCTAATTCAAAGGCCGCTTGAGTTTGAGATATGCAGGAATTTATATCCTGAGCTACGCTAAATGAATCTTGATTGGGTTGGTCGGAGTAATTTAAATAATGGTATGGATTGAGTAGGTTTTCGTTTCCGGGTTGGTTAAGCAAAATATTTAATTCTTGCCGTAAATCCTTAAGGTTTACCGATATGTTAACTAATGACATTGATTATCCTGATTAATCGATTTTTATATAATTATTTTTTAATTGTTATGCTTTTGCGTTCAGGTTTCCGATCTTGTGTCTATGAAAATATCGGAGACACATGAATTTTTTTTGATGAATATCAAAGAAATGTTGAGTGCGGACGTGGGAAATAATAATTGCGTCACAATTTTATCAGTCTCGGAAGCTCGTACGGTTGGGTTATGTTGCTTTTGCGGTTGTATTCACGGATTTTGGTAAATCGATATATTTTGTTCAGGCTGAACGTAGTACAGCCTGAGCCACCGGCTCGACATACCGGCAAGTTAGGGCTCTGTATTTTGCCGCGAGGCTATAAATTGCCGGTGTCTTGGCAGATGGATGTATGGCTGGCGGTGATTAGCGGCAAATGCATGTATTCGCTAAGTGCAGTACGTTACGGCATGAGCAATAACGATCCCGTCAAGGATTTGGCGAATGTCGCCGCGGCCGGAAGCTTCAATGGCGCGCGGGTTGCGGTAATGGAATTAGTGCTGCCAGAAGCTTTTGCCTATCAGGTTTGTGTCGATTTCGTTATGTCCATTTCCGGCCTGAAACGCAAGCTCAGCGAATTGCTAATGTTGTTATGGCACGACGGTTGGCTACTTGAGGAGGTTCCGATCATGGTGCAAGGCCATGCGTCGCGCGCGAATCCGTTTTGGCGCGAGTGCGGCCCGCAGCAAGCGCCCGCAGTAGCGGCTTTCGTGCAACGGTGCTTAATAGCTAACGAGGATTAATCCGGCTTCTAATCGATGGTGGCGGCTATGGCCGGCCTGCCGTTTCGCGACGCCGGGAATTGCCGAGCCTTGTTTAGCTCAAGGCCAAATTACCGGCTTTCCCCGCGTCAAGAATCTGACTGAAAAGCCGCTTGGGGGCGGCAAGAAATTGCGCTTTTGGCCGAGGCGGGCGGAATCAAGTTGTTAAATAATTTTATAAGTTGTTGTTATTTTTATATAAAAGTTTTTTGGCATGGAAGGTGAATAATCCTGGTAGGCGGCAATAATGCCGAACTCATTAGAGATTTATCGGGAGAACGATCATGCCATCACCAATGGTCATCAATACGAATATCGCTTCATTGAACAGCCAGAAGTATCTGAGCCGGACCAACGAAAGTCTGCAAACGTCCATGGAGCGCTTGTCATCGGGTATGCGGGTCAACAGTGCGAAAGACGATGCGGCCGGTTTGGCGATCGCCGATCGGATGACTTCGCAGATTCGCGGTATGACGGTTGCCATGCGCAACGCCAACGACGGTATTTCCATGGCGCAAACCGCCGAGGCGGGCATGGGAACGCTAACTTCGACTCTGCAACGGATGCGTGACTTGGCGGTACAGGCTGCGAACCGGGCGGCGGTCAGCAATAGCGACCGGCAAAAACTGCAAACCGAGTTCAAGCAATTAGGCGATGAGATCGGGCGGATTATTTCCAATACCGAATTTAATGGGAAGAAAATTCTTGCCGGTTCTCTACAGGGAGCTAACTTTCAGATTGGCGCTAACACATCAACGGATAATCAAATTTCCGTGACTGTTTCAGACCTTCGGTCTATAGCCGATATCTATAACTTAACTTTAGGCGGCTATTCGATTGGTAGTGACGCAACCTCGCAAGGGGTTCGAGATGCTATAGACGACATCGATAGAGCAATCGAGAGAATCGATATCTTCCGCTCCAACCTCGGTGCGATTCAAAACCGTTTCACGACAACGATTGCTAATCTACAATCGTCTATCGAAAACCAAAGCGCGGCGCGCTCCAGAATCATGGACGCCGACTTCGCTGCGGAAACTTCGAACCTGACCCGCAGCCAGATCCTGCAACAAGCCGGCACGGCGATGTTGGCGCAGGCGAATCAGGTCTCGCAAGGGGTCTTGAAACTGTTGCAATAAACCCGGTCCACCAGGCAATGAGGCATGACAGAGACGATCGATTTGGCGGATGAACAAGCACTGGGGCCGCTGGCGGCGAATGCGTTCGGCGACCGCTACTTTTTCAACCTGAATCGCCACGCGTTCGCTAAGCTCGGCGCGACGGCTTTATTCGAGACCAAGTTCGGCGAGCTGTTATTCAGGGAAGACGAGCTGAGCGTCATTGTCGGCACCGATTCCGGTCTGTTGTTGCAGTATTTGCGCAGCAAGCCTTTGCCCAAGGGCACGCGTTACATTTTTATCGAGCCGGATCGGGTGTTGCAAGCCTTACGCAGCCACGATCTGCTCGGCGATGCGGACGAACGCATCGTTTGTGTCGGCCTCGAAGACTGGCCGCGGATGTTGCAAAAATTCAAAGCCGCCGAATATTTTTATATCGATGCGGTCAAGTCGGTCAACGCGCTGTGCGCGCAAGACGATTTTATCGACGAGTATGCCGAATTAAGCTGGCACGTCGCCGAAGTGCTGGCGCAATTGAACTGGCGCTATAGTGCCGAATTGGGGTCGGAGGCGTTCATCGCCCGCCAAATCGCCAACGCGGCGGACAATCGTTTGCCGGCAAAATTGCTGGCAAAGGCGTTCGGCGGCAAAACCGTGGCAATTCTTGCCGGCGGGCCGTCGCTCGACCAGGCCTTGCCCTGGGTCATCCAACATCGGCAGCAGTGCGTGGTATTTGCCGTCTCCCGCATTTCCAGGCAACTGCTGGCCGCCGGCATCGAGCCGGACTTCGTCTTTTCCGTCGACCCCACCGATTTAAGTTTCGATATCAGCAAGGAAATGCTGAATTTCAGCGAAAAAACCGTGTTCGTCTGTTCCTACCATACCGTACCGACGTTGGTTAGCCAGTGGTCGGGCACTATGTTGTACCTCGGCGCCAGATTTCCGTGGCAAAGCGATTTGAACAGCAAAAATCTGAGCAGTGCCGGGCCAACCGTGACCAATACGGCGTTGAACATGGCTTACGAGTTCGGTTTCAGCCAGATCGTTCTATGCGGTGTGGATTTGTGTTTTACCCGCGAGGGCTTTACCCACGCCAAAGGCAGCGACGAACAATTGGCCGGGCCGCGCTTTAATTTGACCTCGTTACAAGTCGAGACCAATGGCGGTTACCTGGCACCGACCAGTTGCGATTTTGCCCAGGCGATCCAGTCCCTGGGGCGGCAAGCGCAATTGTTGAGCCGTGCCGGTTGCCGCATTGTCAACGTGGCCGAAGGTGCCGCGAAAATTGAGGCTGTGGAATATCAGCCCTTAGCCTCCTTGCAACTCGATGCCGAACCGGTCGATGTTGCCGCCACGCTGGCGGCGAGGCTGGCGCCGGCTGCCGCTTCGTATCAGGATTTGGACAAGGTTGAGGCCGAATTGGCGCGCGCGCGGCATCAAGTCAAGGCGATTGCCAAACTGGCGGCCAATGCCCGCCAAATTAATGACGCAATGTACCAAAGCGAAGGGACCGTCGTCCGATTCAAAGACAAGAAAAGCCTCGACCAAATCGAGAAAAAATTCAAACGCGAATACCGGCAATTCAGCCGCTTGGTCAAAAAGTTCGGCATTCGCAGCTTCATCAAGCTGGCCAAACCGTTCGACGATGAAGAATGGAGTGCCGAGGAAGCAAGGCAATTGGGCAACGTTTATTACGATGCCTACGCCGAAGGCGCCAACAAATTACTGGTTTTGATCGATGGCGCGATTGACCGGGCTGCGGCGCGCCGCCAGGAACAAGCGCAGCATCCCGATTTTGCCGTGTTGCTGGCGCAGGCGGAAAAGGACCGCAGTTATGGTCGCGTTAAATTGTGGCGGCGCCGGTTCGACAGCGGATTATGGCCGGCAGAAGTACGCGCCGAATTCGCCGAGATGGAAAGGCGCTATCAGGACGTGTTGAACGATCGCAATACCAAGCACATGGCGCGAGCCAAAAGCCATAGCAATCTGGCGGCGGTCAAACATCGGGCCGGTTTGCTGTTCAAGCATCGCAAACTGGCCGAATTACAGGACTTGCTTGCCGCCTTGAACAAACACGAACAACAACAGGCGGCAAATTGTTACCGCTTTTTGATCGAAGGCTATTCGGCGGAGCTGCAGGATAGCCCTGAAGATGCTTTGGATGCCTACCAGCGGGTGGTCGATTTGGGGGATGCCTTGCTGGAAGAGGCTTTGGCCAGGATCGCCGCGATCGGCATAAGCCACGACGATGCGCAAACGGCGAGTTTGGCGCTGGAATGTCTGTCGCAATTGAATCCGGTTTATTTGCCGCTTTACGCAGAAATGCAGCGTTTGCAGCACGATATGGTTGCGGCCATCGATTCCTATGCAGCCTATATCGAGCAGTTTCCGCAAGACCTACTAGTGCAGATGAAATTGGCGGCGCTGTACGGCGAGTGCCGGATTTACGACGGCGCGGATATGATGCTGGATTACATCTTGCAGCAAAAACCGGATTACGAAGCGGCGCTTGCGTTGAGGCGGCACTTGGCGGCGCAGAAAATCTCCGGGTAACGCTAAAGATTCGGCGCGGCCGGGCGATAACTTGTGCATTCCCGATTTCAGTGGCGGAGGTGTGCGATGGCCGATTCAGTATCCGGCGTTAATTCATCCGGTCTGCTGGCTGCGGTGTTGCAGCAGGCAGCGAATAAGCAAGAGCTGGCTGTGGCGGTCGTCAAGAAAGGCCAGGAAGTCCAGGCCGCGCAAGGTGAGGCGGCGCTGAAGTTGATCGATTCCGCGGCGGCGGTTCCCGGCAGAATCGATACATACGCTTGATGCTGGCCCGCAGCGCTCAGGTTTTTTTCAAGATCAATTCCAACACCAGTTTGCTGCCGAAATAAGCCAGCAACAGCAGCACGAAGCCGACCAGCGTCCATTGGATCGCGGTACTGCCGCGCCAACCGTAACGCAGCCGCCCCAACAATAGTCCGGAAAAAATCAGCCAGGCGCAAATCGACAGGATGGTCTTGTGGGCCAGATGCTGGGCGAAGATGTCTTCGATAAAAATGAAGCCGCTCAATAACGCGGCCGTCAGGAAAAACAGGCCCGTGCCTATCATCTGAAATAGCAATGTTTCCATCGCCTGCAAGGGCGGCAGCGCCAGCATCAGTTTTTTCGGATGGTGGCTGCGCAATTGCTGGTCCTGAATCGCCAGCAGGATGGCCTGAATCGCCGCGATGTTCAGCAGGCTGAAGGCAACGATGGAGGTCAGAATATGTACGCTCATCTGCCAATTATGCGTGACCAGCGGATGCAGGGTTTCCGGAAAAACCATGTCCAGGCCGATCAATCCGGCCGCCAGCGGGAATACCGCAACGCCGAGCTTTTCGACCGGCTTGTCCAGCGCCGCAAACAATAAAAACCAGGCAATCACCAGCGCTACCAGCGTTGCTGCGTTAAAGAAGCTGAAGTTGAATGGTTGTTCGCCGAGGAAAATCGTTGCCGCATACGCCGTGTGCAGTCCGGCGCCGATCCAAGCCAGGCGGATAGGCGCCGGGCGCCGGTCCTGTCTGGCGAAAAGATCCTTCGCGATCAACGTGGCCGCAGCCGAATAGCATAAAACCGAGAGGATGCCGAAAATAGGGATGTTCATTGGATTGGCGTGGCGAATTATCAAAAGGCGTTGCGTAGGCCTTATGTTAAACTAAGCCCGAGTATTGTTCTAACTCCGCTTGAGCCGGAACGAGTCGTAATTAACCAGCTAAACAAGACGTATCTATGTTCGATAATTTATCCGATCGCCTGAGTGGCGCACTAAAAAAAATAAAAGGCCAAGGCCGTCTGACCGAGAGCAATATTCAAGAGACCATGCGCGAGGTGCGGATGGCTTTGCTGGAAGCGGATGTCGCTCTGCCGGTGGTGACCGATTTTATCGAGCAGGTTACCCAACGCGCGCTCGGACAGGAAGTGCAAACCAGCTTGACGCCGGGCCAGGCTCTGATCAAGGTGGTGCAATCGGAGTTGGTAAAAGTGATGGGTGCTGCCAACGAAGAGTTGAATCTGCGGACCAATCCGCCGGCCATCGTGTTGATGGCGGGCTTGCAGGGTGCCGGTAAGACCACGACGGTCGCCAAGCTGGGCCGCCACCTTAAGGAAAAGAAAAAGAAAAAAGTCGGTGTGGTCAGTGTCGACGTCTACCGGCCCGCGGCGATCAAGCAGTTGCAAACTTTGGCCGACGACATCGGGCTGAAGTTTTTCGAGAGCGACGCCAGCGAAAACCCGGTCGATATCGTCAATCGGGCCTTAGATGCGGCCAAGCGCCAATTCGTCGATGTATTGATCGTCGATACCGCGGGCCGTTTGCATGTGGACGACGAGATGATGGCCGAAATCAAAGCGTTGCACGCTGCGATAAAACCGATCGAAACCTTGTTCGTTGTCGACAGTATGACCGGTCAGGACGCCGCCAATACCGCAAAGGCCTTTCATGACGCGCTGCCGTTGACCGGTGTGATTTTGACCAAGGCCGACGGCGATGCTCGCGGCGGTGCGGCCCTGTCGATACGTCAAATCACCGGTAAGCCGATCAAGTTTATCGGTGTTGGCGAAAAAACCGATGCGTTGGAGCCGTTTTACCCGGACCGGCTGGCGTCGCGTATCTTGGGCATGGGCGACGTATTGTCGCTGATCGAAGATATCGAGCAAAAAGTCGATAAGAAAAAAGCCGAGCAATTGGCGAAGAAACTGCAGAAAGGCAAAAGTTTCGATTTGGACGATTTGAAGGAACAGTTGCTGCAGATGCAAAACATGGGCGGCCTGGGCGCGATGATGGACAAGTTGCCGGGCATGAACAGTGTGCCGAAAGATATCAGGGAAAAGGTCAACGACAAGGACTTGGCGCATCAGATCGCCGTGATCAATTCGATGACCAAGCAGGAGCGGCGGTTTCCCGATTTGATCAAGGGTAGCCGCAAGCAGCGCATCGCCGACGGTTGCGGTCTCGATTTACAAGCGGTAAACCGCGTGTTGAAACAACATCAGATGATGGAAAAGATGATGAAGAAGTTCAGCAAAGGCAATATTGCCAACATGATGCGCGGTTTAAAAAGCAATATGCGCGGCCTGAGAATGTGATCGGCGTAATTTGTCCTTCACTTATTCGCAAAATCGCGTAGAATAGTTTGATTAAATTTTTTGATTCAATGTTTTTTAAGGTATTCAAATGGTAAGCATTCGTTTGTCCAGAGGCGGCGCAAAGAATCGTCCTTTTTATCATGTTGTCGTAACCGACAGCAGAAGCAGCCGTGACGGCCGTTACATCGAGCGGGTCGGCTTTTTCAACCCGCTGGCGCGTGGTGCGGAGCAACGCTTGGTTTTGGATGCTGAACGCGTTCAATATTGGCAATCTAACGGCGCTCAGCCGACAGATCGCGTGGCCAGGCTGATCAAAGACGCCGCCAAAGCTGCCGCGTAACACGTAGTTTTGCAGTCAGGGGAGTATCTGAACGTCGGACAAGTATCCGGCGTTTTTGGTGTAAAGGGGTGGGTAAAAATTTTTTCTTTTACCGAACCCCGCGAAAATATCCTGAAATATTCGCCTTGGTTGTTACAAAAAAACGGCCAACGCCATGAGTTGAAAGTCGTTGGCGGTCGCCGTCAGGGTAACCTGATTGTTGCCCAGCTCGAAAATATCGACGACAGAGATGCCGCCGCCGCGTGGATGGGGGCTGAAATCCTGATTCGCAAGCAGCAATTGCCGAAGCCTGAGGCTGGTGAGTTCTATTGGGCCGATTTAATAGGGCTTGCAGTAGAAAACCAAACCGGTTACAGGCTCGGCATAGTCGATCATTTGCTTGAGACTGGGGCCAACGATGTATTAGTGGTCGTCGACGGCGAGACCGAGCGGTTAATACCGTTTGTGCAACCCAGCACGATTGTCAATATCGACTTGGCTGCCGGTTTGATTGTCGTCGATTGGGATCCGGATTTTTAGGCGGATATGCACTTCGATGTGGTCAGCCTTTTCCCGGACATGGTTTCCGGAGCCGCCGGCTATGGTGTAACCGGTAAGGCGATAGAAAAAGGTTTGGTCGGGTTATCGGTTTGGAATCCGCGCAATTACGCGCACGACCGGCATAAAACAGTCGATGACAGGCCATACGGCGGCGGGCCCGGCATGGTCATGAAATACCAGCCTTTGTTGGACGCCGTCAACGATGCGAAGCTGAGCCGGCCTGCTGATGCCGCCAAAGTCGTCTATTTGAGTCCGCAAGGGCGTTTGGTTACCCAGGCCCTATTGCAGGACGCCAGCGCTAACCGGCGCTTGATTCTGGTTGCCGGGCGATACGAGGGGGTCGACGAACGGTTTATCGGAAGCGTTTGCGACGACGAGTGGTCGCTGGGCGATTACGTGATCAGCGGCGGAGAACTCGCGGCGTTGATTGTGATAGACGGGATTAGCCGGTTGATACCGGGCGTGTTGGGCGACGAAGAGTCGGCCAAACAAGATTCTCACTCCGACGGATTGTTGGATTGTCCGCATTACACGCGGCCGGAACGTGGCGAGCTTGGCGATGTCCCCGAGGTATTGTTGGGCGGCAACCATGCGGCAATCCGGCGTTGGCGCATGAAGCAAGCCTTGGGCAGAACTTGGTTACGCCGGCCCGATTTGCTGGAAAAACTGGAATTAACCGCAGAGCAGGACGCTTTGCTGAAAGAATTTAGAAACGAAGTTGTTTAATAGGGTGTGGTTATGAGTAAAATTATCGAAGAATTGGAAGCGGAACAGCTGAAAAAAGATGTGCCTGAATTCGGTCCGGGCGATACCGTGGTTGTTCAAGTCAGAGTGACCGAAGGTAGCCGCGAACGGTTGCAGGCTTTCGAAGGCATCGTTATCGCCAAGCGCAATCGCGGTTTGAATTCAGCATTTACCGTTAGAAAAATTTCCCACGGCGTCGGCGTCGAGCGCGTATTTCAGACCCACAGCCCTGCGGTCGGCAGTATCGAAGTTAAACGCCGCGGCGATGTGCGCCGCGCCAAGCTGTATTATCTGCGCGATCTGGCCGGTAAAGCCGCACGGATTAAAGAAAGACTTTCTTAAGCCGTTGCTATCCGATTGGCAGCAATCGGGTCGGTTGCAAAAAGGCGGCTTCTGGCCGCCTTTTTTTTTCCGCTAATTTCGAGTAATCCATGACCTTGCATATTGTTTGGCAGCCAACAGCGGACGCGGAACCGCACACCGTAGGCGTGCCGGTGTTCGGTGTCGAATTGGCGTTAACCTTGCGCGGTTCGGTCATCATCGACGCCTCGTGGCAAATCGAGGCCCATGCCGCAGAAAAGACCCTGCCCGATTTGGCGCTGCAGGTTCGGCAGTATCTACTGGATCCGGATAACAGTCATTTACAGCTCGAACTGTTAACCCAGGGCAGCAAATTCAGCAACAGGGTCTGGAATGCTCTGTCGACAATACCGGTCGGCGTGACGTTAACCTATGCCGAATTGGCAAAACGCTTGGACTCCGCGCCTCGCGCCGTTGCTGCGGGTTGCCGGCGCAACCCCTATGCCGGCATTATTCCTTGCCACCGCGTCGTCGCCAGTAACGGTATCGGCGGCTTCATGGGCCAAGCCGATGGCGAATTCGTAGCGTTAAAAAGCCGGTTGCTCGATTACGAGAGTCGTTTGTGCCGCACGAAATCGTGAATTCGGCCCAAGCCATAGAGGCTTTCTTGAATGCGCTGTGGTTGGAGTTCGGTTTGAGCGATAACACGCTGGCGGCCTACGGCAGCGACTTGAAACAATTTGCCGTGTGGCTGAAGCATAAGGAACTGCCGGCGGCAGACGATACCGATGTCCGCGGCTTTCTGGCCAGCCAGCGCCGAGCCGGCATTTCGAGCCGCTCCGCGGCGCGCAAATTATCCTGCTTGAAGCGGTTTTATGGCTATTTGCTGCGAGAGGCAAAAATCGCCGCCGATCCCACTCAATTAATAGACGCGCCGCAATTAGGCCGATATTTGCCCGGTTCGCTGTCCGAGAGCGATGTCGAAGCGTTGCTTCTAGCTCCGGAAATCACTAGTACGCTGGGGTTTCGGGATCGAGCCATGCTGGAGATCTTATATGCGACTGGACTGCGCGTCTCAGAATTGGTCGGTTTGAGTTTTTCGCAGGTCAATTTTCGCCAAGGGTGTTTGCGGGTCATCGGCAAAGGCGATAAGGAACGTTTGGTCCCGGTCGGCGAAGAAGCGATCGAATGGGTCGAACGTTACATTAGTGGCGCCAGACAGGCATTGCTGGCCGGTCGGCAATCCGATTATTTATTCGTCACCGCACGCGGCGGCGCCATGACACGCCAGGCTTTTTGGCATATCATCAAACGCTATGCCAAGCAGGCCGGGATCGACAAGCACTTGTCGCCGCATACCTTGCGCCATGCGTTTGCGACGCACTTGTTAAACCACGGTGCCGACCTGCGCGTGGTGCAGTTGTTGCTGGGCCATTCCGATCTGTCGACGACGCAGATTTACACGCATATCGCCCAGCAGCGTTTAAAAGAACTTCATCGCCAACACCACCCCAGAGGTTAAACATGAGCAATTCGATCCATCCAACGGCTTACGTCGAAAGCGGCGCGATTTTAGCCGAAAATGTCTGCGTTGGACCGTTTGCTGTAGTCGAAGCCGGCGCCCGAATCGGCGCCGGCAGCCGAATCGGCGCGCACGCCGTAGTCCACGGCCAGGTGAAAATGGGAGCCGATAATATTCTGCATCCCCACTCGGTGCTGGGCGGATTGCCGCAGGATACCGGTTTCCGTGCCGAAACCGAATCCTGGTTGGAAATCGGCGACGGCAACGTGTTTCGGGAAGGTTTCACCGCCCACAGGGCTACCAAAGCCGGTGCTGCCACTATCATCGGTTCGGGCTGTTACTTCATGAACAACAGCCATGTCGCTCACGATTGCCGGATTGGCGATAAAACTATTTTCGCCAACAATGTCGCGATCGGCGGCCACGTCGAGGTTGGCGCTAACGTATTCATGGGCGGCGCGGTGGTGGTCCACCAGTTTTGCCGGATCGGAGCGTATGCCATTGTGCAGGGTACGACCGGTATCAATATGGACGTAATTCCGTTTACATTGATCGGCGGCCGGCCGGCCAAGCATTACCGGTTGAATATCGTCGGCCTGAGACGGGCCGGCATCGTCGGCGACCGATACAAAGTGCTTTCCGCTGCATTCAGATTGCTGCGGAATAAAAAAAGCCTCGACGAATTGCAATCTACCGAAGAACTGCAATACTTAAAAGATTGGTTGGCGGCCGAGTCGAAGCGCGGAATGCACGGCTTCATGTCGATAGCCTCGACCGATAACGAGTAAAAAGAAGCCTGGCCCGTTGCGAATCTGGGCTCAACCGGTTCAGTGACAATTTGGGCGCCTAAATCGGCACAACGTTAGTACTAATCGCCATGAAAATACATGTAATCGACAATGCCGGGCAAATCGAGCCGTTGCTGCTGATGGCCGAAGCCGAGGTGGCGTTCTATATCGACGAGATAAGGGCGCTGAATGCCGCGGAACAGGATAAGCCCGGGTTGATTTTGTTGAATTATGCGCTGCGCGGCGCGGACACCGCCGAATACACCGGCTTGCTACTGAACGCCAGTCCGGCCAGCAATATCGTTATCATCGGCGACGATCTGGCGACCGAGCAAGTGGTCAATTGCATAATGGCCGGCGCCAAGGGCTACCAAAACAGCGGTTCGCTGGCGGTTTATATCAATCGCATGATTCGGGCCGTGGCGGCTGGGGAAGCTTGGTTGAGCCGTAAACTGGTCGCCAGCCTATTGGATGCCATCCATAAAAACTATGCCGGCCAGGATGCCTTGTAGATCAGTAGTGTAAACCCACTTCGAAGTAAAACATCTGGCCGCTGATCGGCAGATTGTAAGGATAGCTAGCCGTGGCCGGTTCCGTACCGCGAGCATCCAGCAAATTGCGGGCAGAAGCCGTCAAATCCAGATAACCCATCAATTTTTTCGCGTTCAGCGTCAGGTCTACCGTTTCGTAATCTTTTAATTGTCTGCTGTCGCCGGGACTGCTCAGCCGGTGGCCGATCCAGTTGATCTGGGTTTGGATTTGCCATTTGGGCAGGAAATTCCAGGCCAGGGCCGAATATACATGGTGTTCGGGAACATTGCTGACCCGGGTGTGGGTCGCTTCGTTGCGGGCAAATTGCCAGGCATAATTGCCGCGCAAATTCCAATCCGGCAGAAACTTCCAATCCCATTCGAACTCGCTGCCGTAACCGTCCTGACCGGGCGTGTTCTGTTCCGTCAGGGTTGTGGACGAGGCAATCGGACCGCTGATCAGATCGTGAATTTCGTAATGGTATAAATTCAACGCGGTTCTGAGCGTTTTGCTCGGATGGTAGTCGAAGGCCAGCTCGGTGGTGGCGATGGTTTCCGGACTCAAACTCGGATTGCCCAGAAATAGCGTGCTGTTTTGTTGGTATTGCTCCAAAAAGCTCGGAGCGCGGTAAGCTTGGCCGTAAAGCAATTTGCCGGTGAAATGTTCGTTGACGTCCCAAACCAGTGCCGCCCGCGGGTTTAGTGTGCTGCCGAAGTCGGAATAGTGGTCGAAACGCAAGCCGGTCGTCAAATGCCAATCCGGGGCGAATTGCCATTCGTCTTGAAATGCCGCCGACCAGATGTCGCGGTGGTGGTCGTCCAGGAACGTGAAGGGCGTGTCGGTCAGATTTTGCAGCGGGCCGCCGAGATTGGCGATGCCGGCCCCGTAGTTACGGGCTTCCCGGGTGTTGAGTTCCTCGTAACGGAAGCCGGTGATCATCCTGATGATATGGTTGGAGAACCCTTTGTAAATACTGGTCAGTTCGAAACTGGGTACTGTGTTTTTGAAGCCGGCGACGAAACGTAAACCGTTTGGAAACGGCACGAAGGCATTGATCAATCCCGGTTGGCCGGTGACGTTGCCGCTGGCGTCCAGTGGCAGTATCGATCCCGGCGGAAAGCCGTAAATGTCGGCCGCAACGTCGGTATGCAAGAAGCTGGCGTGGGCTTGCAATTCCCAATCCTGCAAATCGTCCTCCGTCGAATAACGGATGTCGGCCAGATAATTGCTGCCGTTGCCTTTGCCGCGGTTGTCCAAAGCGCCGAAAGCGCCCGACCTAAAGCTGTAGTCCGATTCGTTAAAAGCCCAGAATCCCAAGTCCCAATGTTTGCGTTGCAGATTCAGATGGCCGTTCCAGCGTTCGTTTTGAGTTTGCATCGGCCCCGGCGCCAGCGACGCGCGCGTCGCCAACAGTTGGTCGATCTGGCTTTGCGCGTCGGCCTTGATGATCCGGTCGGGATCGGCGCCGTTGTGGCTGTATTGCAGACTGCCGGCTACGTCCCAGCCTTGCCATTTGCCGCCGTATTGGCCCCAGGCGCTTTTGGTATCGGCATTGCCGCCGCGCGCGCCGACGTTAAGCCCGTCGATATCGGCCGCTTTCTTGGTGACGATGTTGATCACGCCGGCAAAGGCGTCGGCGCCGTACAGCGCGGACCCCGGCCCGCGAATTACTTCGACGCGCTGGATGTTTTCCACCGGCATAATCATGCCGGCCATGTGCGTGCCCTGGTAAGGTACCGAAAAGCGGGTGCCGTTGATCATCAACAACACTTCGGAATTGGTTTCGTTGCGGATGCCGCGCATCGTATAACTGTAATCGTTGGTTACCGGCTGGATCGTGACGTGCATGCCGGGCACGGTTTCCAGCACCTCGTGCAATTCGGTGGCGCCCATTGCCGCGATTTGCTCGGCGGTGATGACGCTGGTGACGGCTGCGGATTGGGCGATGGGTTTGGCGGTGCCGGAGGCGATTGCAACCGAGATATTGGCCAGCTCCGCCGGCGACATATCCAGCAATTCGTTCATGCTTTGCTCTGCGTGCGCCGCTTGGCCGATCAGCGTCAGCCATAAACCCGGTTGGAACAGTCGTTTCTTCAAAGCTCCCGGCATAAGTAATCTCATAGTTCCCGTAAAGGCACCGGCTTGGCGATGCCGTAACCTTGCGCGTAATTGACGCCCAGGGTTTGCAGTAAATCAAAGATAGACTTGTTTTCGACAAATTCGGCAATTGTTTTCTTGCCCATCACGTGGGCGACTTCGTTGATCGACTTCACCATCGTCAGATCCACCCGGTCTTCTAGGATGTCTTTGACGAACAAGCCGTCGATTTTCAGATAATCGACCGGCAGGTTTTTCAAATAAGCGAACGAGGATAAGCCGCTGCCGAAATCGTCCAGCGAAAACGAACACCCCTTTCCGCGCAGCGACTCCATGAACTGGCGGGCGTAAGACAGGTTGCTGATCGCCGCGGTCTCGGTGACCTCGAAGCAGATTTTCTCGGTCGGGATCCGCCATTTCTGGAATTGTTCGCCGATGAAACTCAGCATGGATTGGTCCGACAGCGACAGGCCCGACAGATTGACCGAACACATTTCCAGGCGACGCAGCAAATCGGGCGTGGTAGCCAAATACTCGAATAGCGTGGCGATGACCCAGCGGTCCAGCGGCGGCGCCATGTTGTAGCGTTCCGCGGCCGGTAAAAACGCGCCGGGCGGTATGATTTTGCCCTGGTCGTCGCGGTAGCGGATCAGGGTCTCGAAATGCAAGGCCTCGTGGTTATGGGTCAGCGGCACGATCAACTGGCCGAACAACTGGAAGCGGTTTTGTTCGATGCCCAGCCGAATTTTTTCCACCCACTGCATTTCGCCCTGGCGCAAGGTCAATTCCTCGTCGTCCGGGCTGAATACGTGCACCCGGTTGCGGCCCTTCTCTTTCGCGGCATAGCAGGCGGCGTCGGCCTCTTTCAGCACGTCGACCGCGTTGCCGCTGGAGCGGTTGATCGGCGCCACGCCGATGCTGACGCCGATGCTGAAACTGCGGCTTTCCCAGGCGAACTGGAAGTCGCAAATCGCATTGCGCAATTTTTCGCCGGTGACCACGGCCTGCTCCAGCGAGCAATAGGACATCAGGATGCCGAACTCGTCGCCGCCCAGCCGCGCCAAAATATCCATTTTTCGGACCTGTTGCCGCAACACCTCGCCGAGTTGCCGTAGCAGTTCGTCGCCGGCCAAATGGCCGCAGGTATCGTTGACGATCTTGAATTGATCCAGGTCCAGGTAACACAACACGTGGCTGCTGTCGTCGGTTTGCGCCTGCAACACCAGGTTCTGGATATGGATATCGAATTGGCGGCGGTTGACCAGTCCGGTCAATTCGTCGTGGCTGGCCTGGTAGGCGATTTTTTCCGACAGCCGGCGGGTTTCGGTGATGTCTTCGCAGACCAGCAGCAAATGCGGCAAATTGTTTTCGTCCTTGACCAGGCGCGCGGTTTCCCTGACCCAAATCGTATTGCCGTTGCGGCAGACGATGCGGCTTTCCAGCTTGTGCACCTGTTCCGGATGGTTGCGGCAAATTTGCAGAAATTGGTTGCAATTGCCGATGTCCTCCGGATGGGCGAAGTTGAAGATCGAACAACCCTGCAATTCTTCGACGCCCAGCCCCAATTGGCGGGCGCCGAAGCGGTTTACCGAGATAATCTGCCCGTCCATGTCCAGGTTGAACACCATGGTCGGGTTGTTGTCGTAGAGCGCCTGGTAGTTGTTCTTGACGCTGACCAGCGCTTTGTTCTGGGTTTCTACCGTGTCGAGCATGTCGTTGAAGGCATCGACCAGGATGCCCATTTCGTCGCTGCTATGTTTCTCGGCGCGCAACGAATAATCGTGGCCGCGGCTGACTTTTTGCGCCGTGTGCGCCAATTGGGCGATCGGTTTGGCGACCCGGTTCAGCAGCGGCGCCGTCAGCAGAAAGGTAATGAACAGCGCGACGAACAGCACCAGCAGCACCACGCCGACGAATTTCAATTCCCGCCAGAACGCGGTGCTCAAATCGGAGCACAAATACACCGCGCCGATGATCTCGTCGTCCACCAGCATCGGTTGGTAAACGTATAACGACAATTGGTCGAAGTGGGTGCGCAGGCCTTGCAGGCTGTCCGGGCAAGCGGCCGTCGGTTTGTCCAGCGCAGTAAACAAGCCGCCCTGTTTGTCGTAAACGCAGGCGCTGCGCAGATCGGGCAGATTGGCCAACGATGCCAGGTTTTCCTTAGCCAGATTGGAATCGTCGAACATCACGGCCGCGATACTGCGGTTGGCGATCAGGCCGGCGACCGCGAGCAGGTCGTCCTGCGCCTTGCGCTTGACGTCACTGATATTGATCGTGACCAGTATCAGTAAAGCCAGCAGCATCGAAAACAAGCTGGACGTAATTGCTATGGTGAACAACTTGGACTTGATCGACAGCCGGGCGAAGAATTTACTCAACTTCGCCCCCTTCGACCAGCGTGGCGACTTCGATCAGTTTGGCGCTGACGCTGAGGCCGTTTTTTTTCAACGCCTTCAGATTGATGTGCAATTTGACTTTAGCGTCGTCCAGTACGAAGCCGATCATGCCGCCGGATTCGGCAAAAAACGGTTGGCTGCTGACGGTCAGGGCGGTTTTCAACGAGCCCACCGTCAACACGCCGGCCATGGCTTGCTCGGGGCGCTGGTCCGGATTGTCGAAGTAGGCGATGTCGCAATCGCGGGCCTGCTTGGCCGAATCGTAGCGGATCAGTTTGATCGGCTTGTCTTGGACGGTTTTAGTTTCCAGCGGATCGAGCAAGTGGCCGAACGGGTCGTTGCCGATAATGCAAATATTGAAGGTTGGGCTGGTTTTGGCCGGCCAGGTAATGAATTTGGTGAAATTGTATAGGTAAGCCGCTTTGACCTTGTATTCCAATTCGTTGTCTTCGGCCTGGGCTTTGGGGAGGCTGCACCAGCATAAGACTGTCCAGCCGAAGGCGACGCAAATGCGCCGCAGTGGCCGTGCCTCAGCAAAAGAAAAAACGGAAACCAAGTTATTGCCTGCCGGAAAAAATCATCAGGCAAGAATAGTTGAAAAATCACTGGCTGCAGAAAAAAGCCCGCAGCGCCCGGATCATATAACCGTGGTCCAAAACGCCGGCGCTTTCGCGGAGGCTGTGCATGGCCCACATCGGCGAACCGACATCCACGCTGCGTACGCCCAGTTTGGCCGACGCGATCGGGCCTATCGTGCTGCCGCAGGGCAGGTCGCCGCGGTGAGCGTACTTCTGGTAGGGCACGTCGGCGTCTCGGCAAAAGCGGATGAATTCCGCCTCGGACAGGCATTCCGAGGCATAGCGGTGGTTAACGTTAATCTTGATGGCCGGGCCCTGGTTGACGATCACTTTGTGGCCGGGTTCGTAAGCGCCGGGAAAGCCGGGCTGGTAGCCATGCGCCATATCGGCACTAACCATAAAGCTGTGGGCCAAGGCTCGGCGATAACCGTCGGCTCGGTCGCAGCAGCAGGCGGCGATGCGTTCCAGCACGTCCGGCAAAAAGCTGCCGGCCGCGCCTTTGCAGCTTTCGCTGCCGATTTCTTCGTGGTCGAAAAAGGCGCAGACCAGCGTGTTGCCGCTGTTCAGTACCGCGTTATCCAGCATCGCGCTTAAGCCGGCGTGGCAGGACGCCAGGTTATCCAATTGGCTGTCGGCGTAGAACAAGCCGTCGTTGCCCCAGAATGCGCCTTTTTGGGTGTCGTAAACGTTCAATTCCCAACTCAACAGGCTGTCGGCCTCGATGCCGGCGGTAGCGGCCAGCAACTGGCGAAAATAGTCGGCGGGCAATTGTTCGGCGGCGCTGGCCATTATCAAGGCCAGTTCGGTTTGCTTTTGCAATTTCAGGCCGTCTTCGTTGACGCCGCGGTTCATGTGAATTGCCAGATTGGGCAAACGCAGCAGGGCTTGGTCGAAGCGGAGTAACCGGCTGCCGACGCTGCCGTCCGCTTGGCTGAACGCGACGCGGCCGGCCAAACTTAGGTCGCGGTCGGTGAAGGTTGCCAGAATCGGCCCGCCGTAGATTTCGACTGCTAAGCGTTGAATTTTGTCCGATTCCAATACCGGCTGCGGTTTGACCCGCAATCCGGGCGAGTCGGTGTGGGCGCCGAGCAATTTGAAACCCTTGGCCGCCAGGTCCGTTCGGCCCAGCACGAAAGCCGCAATCGACGAATCGTCGCGGATCACGTAGTAGCGGCCGTCGGCGGCCAGGGTCCAGGCGTCGCCCTCGTGCAGGCGCTGGAACTGAAACGCCTGTAGACGTTGTTCGATGCTGGCTACCGCATGCCACGGGCTGGGGCTGGCATCGATGAAGTCGAGTAAATCCTGTACTTGCCGGTGGGCGCTCATGTTTTCTTGTCCAGGGTTAACGCTACCGAATTGATGCAATAGCGCAATCCGGTCGGTAGCGGGCCGTCTTCGAACACGTGGCCGAGATGGGCGCCGCAGGAATGGCAGGTCACTTCGGTGCGGCGCATGCCGTGGCTGGTATCGAGATGTTCGTCCAGGCTCTCGGCGTGCAACGGGTTCCAAAAGCTGGGCCAGCCGCAGCCGGAATGGAATTTGTGTTCGGAATCGAACAAGGCCTCGCCGCAACAGACGCAGCGGTAGATGCCGGCTTCCTCGCAATCGGTGTATTTGCCGGTGAACGGCGGTTCGGTGCCTTTTTCGCGGCAAACGCGGTATTGCTCCGGCGTCAGTTTTTCGCGCCAAAATTTTTCCGGATCGTTCGAGTCGGTCATGGTGGCTATCCTTATCAACGGGGTCGGCGGCCATTGTACCCAGTCTCAACGGCTTGCTGAAGCCGCAGGAATATTTCGGTTGATTATGTTAGAGAATTCTAATATTCTTTGGCCACATGGTTTTGCGGCGTACAACTACAATAATTCGATAAATAAACCGCAATTTCGTGTTTATCTGAATATCAGCGAGGAGAATGTCATGGCAAGAATCGTAGTGTTGGGTGCAGGCATCGGTGGCGTACCGATGGCGTACGAAATGAAGGAAACGGTTGGCAAGGAGCACGAAGTGGTGGTGATTTCCGATTCGCCGACTTTCCATTTCGTGCCGTCCAATCCTTGGGTACCGCCGAAATGGCGCAAACCGGAAGATTTGAAAATCGAACTGGCGCCGGTGATGGCGAAAAAAGGCATCACCTTCATCCAAAAGGCCGCCACCAAGGTCGATCCGGCCAATAACAAAGTCGATCTGGCCGACGGCAGTGCCGTGGAATACGACTATCTGGTCATCGCTACCGGACCGCGTTTGGCTTTCGACGAAGTACCGGGCCTGGGCCCCCACGGCGGCCACACGTCTTCGGTTTGCCACGTCGACCACGCTGCGTTGGCAGCCGAAGACTGGGACCGCTTCATGGCCGATCCCGGTCCGATCGTGATCGGTGCGGTGCAAGGCGCTTCCTGCTTCGGTCCGGCCTACGAATACATGATGATCATCGAAACCGAATTGCGGAAACGTAAAATCCGCGACAAGGTACCGATGACTTTCGTCACTTCCGAACCTTATATCGGCCATCTGGGCCTGGGCGGCGTCGGCGACACCAAAGGCTTGCTGGAAAGCGCGTTGCGCGACAAGACCATCAAATGGATCACCAATGCCAAGGTCGACAAGATTGAAGCCGGCATGATGTATATCACCGAAGTCGACGACGACGGCAACGAAAAGAAGAAGCACGAGCTGCCGTTCAAACATTCGATGATGCTGCCGGCCTTTACCGGCGTCGATGCGGTGCGTAACAGCGGTGCGGAAGGCCTGACCAATCCGCGCGGCTTCGTCATCGTCGACGAACACCAGCGCAATCCGACCTATAAAAACATTTATTCGGTCGGCGTCTGCGTGGCCTTGCCGCCGGTGGAAAAAACCCCGGTACCGGTCGGTACCCCGAAAACCGGTTACATGATCGAATCGATGGTGACCGCGACCGCCCACAACATCCGCGACGAACTGGCCGGCAAGCAACCGTCCGACAAGCCGAGCTTGAGTGCGCTGTGTCTGGCAGATCTGGGCGATACCGGCGTGGCATTCTTGGCGGTGCCGCAGATACCGCCGCGCAATACCACCTGGTCGCAACACGGCAAATGGGTGCATCTGGCCAAAATCGCGTTCGAAAAATACTTCATGCGCAAAGTCAGAAAAGGTATCAGCGAGCCGTTCTACGAACGGATGATGCTGAAATTCATGGGCGTCGTGCGCCTGAAATAGGAGGTGCTTATGTCTATCGATCGGATGGTGATGGCGTTTGCCGGCTCGTTTATTCTGGCCAGCCTGGCATTGGCGCATTGGCATTCGCCAAATTGGTTGTGGTTTACCGCCTTCGTCGGCGCCAATTTATTGCAAGCCTCGTTTACCGGCTTTTGCCCGTTGGCGATTATCCTGAAAAAGCTCGGCGTAAAACCCGGCTGCGCGTTTTAGTTTGTTCCCTCTAGCCTAACCGCCGCGGGTTTGGCGGTTAGGTCTTTTTGCCGTTTTCCGCCCGAAAAAAATTCGGCGCCAACCCTCTTGAAGTTTCTCTCATAGCCCCTAAATTCTCGGTGTCCGGGCCGGACGGCTCGGTAAAAACCAGTGTTTTCAAATGCATATCTTGAATTGGGGAGAAAATGCCATGAGAGTCGAATATACGCCGATTTACCGTCCCAACCTGGGTTTGGCGCCATGGGCCGCGATGTTGGACGGCATTTTGCAAAGCGATCGGCCCAATCACGATTATCCGGCCTTCGATATCGAAGCGGTCGGCGACAACCAATTTACCATCAGTTTGGCGGTGCCTGGGTTCAGTCCGGAGCAGTTGCTGATAGAAACCGAAAACAACGTACTGACCGTCAAAGGCGAGAAACCGCAAGACGCCGGCAAGCGCCGCTTTCTGCACCAAGGCATTGTCAGCCGCAATTTCGAACGCCGTTTCAATCTGGCCGAACATACCGAAGTCTGCGGCGCCCACTACCGTGACGGTTTGCTGACCGTAAGTCTGGTAAAACGCGTGCCGGAGGCGATGAAACCGCGCCGCATCGAAATCGACAACGTCGGCCAGGTACTTAACCCGGCCCCAGCCCAAGCCACCTTGCCGATCGCTTGATCCGCGGCCGATGGCTACCGGAATCGTTGAATCCGCTACCGGCGGGCGTAGCCAGCGTCCGCCGGACGGCACCGATGCCAGGTCGTCCCGGCCGGCGGCCTGGCCGCACGAAGAATGGAAACTGCTGTCGTTTTACGAAAAATTCGAGCAGTGCGTGGCACTGGTGCTGGTGGCGCTGATTTCGCTGGTGATCGTCAGCGCGTTGTACCGTTTGGCGCTCAAAGTATTGGCGACCTTGCTCGAAGCCGCCGACCCCACCGACCCCGGCGTGTTCCAGGCCTTGTTCGGCATGATCATGACCTTGCTGATCGCTATGGAATTCAAGCACTCGATCTTGCGCGTCGTCGCTCGCCGCGACAGCATCATTCAGGTCAAAACGGTGATTCTGATCGCGATCCTGGCGATCAGCCGCAAATTCATCGTGCTCGATACCAAGCACTTGGTGGCAGCCGACATTGCCGCCTTATCCGGCGCGTTGTTGGCGTTGGGCTGCGTCTACTGGCTGATGCGCGAGCGCGACGACCGGGTTCAGCGTTGACGATCAAGCGCCGATCCGCTCGCCGCAGTACTTGCAATGCGCCGCGTCGAAATCGTGTCCGACCGCACCGCAGTTGGCGCAGGCTCGATTGTCCAGGCCGCGGTTGTTGTGGCTGTTGATCAATTCGGCGCTGTAGATGCCGGTCGGCACGGCGATGATGCCGTAACCCATGATCATGATGGTGGACGCGATCAACTGCCCCAAAGCCGTCTTCGGGGCAATGTCGCCGTAACCGACGGTGGTGATCGTGACGATGGCCCAATACACCGCTTTCGGAATACTGGTAAAGCCGGCTTGCGGGCCTTCCACCACATACATCAGCGCGCCGAAAACCACGACCAGCGTCAACACCGCATACAGAAATACCGTGATTTTACGAAAGCTATTGGCCAAGGCGACGGTCAGGACATTGGCTTCGTCCAGATATTGGGAGAGCTTCAGAATCCGGAAAATCCGCAACAGCCGCAATATCCGCAGCGTTAGCATGTAGCCGGTGCCCGGCAGCAGCAAGCCCAGATAAGCCGGCAGAATCGACAGCAAGTCGATGATGCCGAAAAAGCTGCGGATATACAGCCAGGGTCGGCGCACGCAGACCAACCGCAGCAGGTATTCCAGCGTGAACAAAGCTGTGAACGCCCACTCCGCCCGAAACAGCACGTTCGCGTAACGCTGTTGGATATGCGCCACGCTGTCCAGCATCACCACGCCGATGCTGAGCAGGATGGCGACGATCAACAGAATGTCGAAAGTCCGGCCGGCAGCGGTTTCCGAGCCGAAAATGATTTGGTTCAACGCCTCCCGCCACGGCGACAGGGTTTGGCCTTGGTTATAGCGGTGCGGTTTGCGGTTCGGTCTCATCGGCAGCGTGCAGGATGGTTAGGCGATGGGCGCAAGTATAAGCCCGGCGAAAGCGGACGCCACTTTGTCCGGTCGCGTTTGCCGATTGTCGGGTTTGCTACAAAAAAAATCCAGACAAGCCTTTGAAAAATATGGATTTGGTAGTTGGCACACCGGTTGCAAAAGGTTTTACAAAAAACTTGGGGTTGTGCCATGAAATCGACCAAAGACATTGCCGAAATGCTGGACGAACCGGCTTGCGAGCATAACAAGAAGGAAAAATCCGGCTGCGCCAAACCCAAACCCGGCTCGGCCGCCGGCGGTTGTGCCTTCGATGGCGCCCAAATCGCATTGTTACCGATTGCCGACGTCGCCCATATCGTGCACGGCCCGATCGCTTGTGCCGGCAGCTCCTGGGACAACCGTGGCACCCGCTCCTCCGGGCCGGGCCTGTACCGGATCGGCATGACCACCGACCTGACCGAGCAGGACATCGTTATGGGCCGCTCGGAAAAACGCCTGTTCCATGCCATCAAGCAAGCCGTGGAAAGCTTCAACCCGCCGGCGGTATTCATTTACAACACCTGCGTGCCGGCCCTGGTCGGCGACGACATCAACGCCACCTGCAAAGAAGCCACCGAGCGTTGGGGCGTGCCGGTGGTGCCGATAGACGCGGCCGGTTTTTACGGCACCAAAAACCTGGGCAACCGCATCGCCGCCGATGCGATGATCAAATACGTGGTGGGGACTCGCGACCCCGATCCGTTGCCGCCGGCAGCGATAGCAGCGGAAAAAACCGGCATCAAAATCCACGACGTCAACTTGGTCGGCGAATACAACATTGCCGGCGAGTTCTGGCACGTGTTGCCGCTGCTGGACGAAATGGGCTTGCGCGTCTTGTGCACCCTGTCCGGCGACGCTCGCTTCCGCGAAGTGCAAACCATGCACAAGGCCGAAGTCAACATGATGGTCTGCTCCAAAGCCATGATCAACGTAGCGCGCAAACTGGAGCAGCAATACCAAATTCCCTGGTTCGAGGGCAGCTTCTACGGCATTACCGACACCAGCCAAGCCTTGCGCGATTTCGCCCGCATCATAGCCGATCCGGATTTGACCGCCCGCACCGAAGCCATCATCGCCCGCGAAGAGAATCGGATCCGCGCAGCCTTGGCGCCGTGGCGCGAACGCCTGAAAGGCAAACGGGTATTGCTGTTTACCGGCGGCGTCAAAAGCTGGTCGGTAATTTCGGCGCTGCAGGATTTGGGCATGGTCGTCGTCGCTACCGGCACCAAGAAATCGACCGAAGAAGACAAAGCCCGGATTCGGGAATTGATGGGCGAAGATACCTTGATGATCGAAGACGGCAGCCCGAAGGCGTTGTTAAAAGTCGTGCGCGACTATAAAGCCGACATTCTGATTGCCGGCGGCCGCAATATGTATACCGCGTTGAAGGCGCGCATCCCGTTTCTGGACATCAACCAGGAGCGCGAATTCGGTTACGAAGGCTACCAAGGCATGCTGGAACTGGTCCGCCAATTGGCTTTGACGCTGGAAAGCCCGGTCTGGGAAGCGGTTCGGGCGCCGGCGCCGTGGCGGGCCTCGAAATCCGTAGGGTATGCATCGCGTACCGAATTGGCTGAGGTACGCGAAGCGTACCCTACAGCGTCCGAATCCGTCGCTGCTTAGCCGAGTACTTCGCCATGGCCGAAATCCTGAAACGCAATAAAGCCCTGTCGGTAAGCCCGTTAAAAGCTAGCCAACCCACCGGCGGCTCGTTGGCCTGCCTGGGTTTCGATAGGGCGATCCCGATGCTGCATGGCTCGCAAGGCTGCACAGCGTTTGCCAAAGTGTTTTTCGTGCGCCACTTCCGCGAACCGATTCCGTTGCAAACCACTGCGATGGATCAGGCCAGTTCGGTACTCGGCGCCGACGAGAACGTGATCGAGGGCATCAAAATCATCGCCGAGAAATCCAATCCGGCCTTGATTGCGGTATTGACCACCGGCCTGGCCGAAACCCAGGGCTGCGACGTGCAGCGCAACTTACGCGAGTTCCGCGCCAAATATCCCGAATACGACCATGTTGCGGTTGTGGTCGTTAACACGCCGGATTTTACCGGCTGCGTCGAAACCGGCTATGCGGCGACGCTGACCGAAATCGTGCGCAGTCTGGTACCGGATGCCGAGCAGGCCGGCACCAAGCCCGGTAACCGCCTGCGCCAGGTCAACGTGCTGGCCAGCCCGATGCTGACGCCGGGCGATTTGGAGGCCTTGCGCGATCTGATCGAGCAATTCAATTTGCGGCCGGTGCTGGTGCCGGACATCTCCGATTCGCTGGACGGCAGTTTGACCGACGACGATTTTTCGCCGGTGACGATAGGCGGTACCCCGGTGTCGGAACTGAAGACGCTGGGCGAGGCCCGCGCCACGCTGGTAGTCGGCGCGTCGCTGCGCAAAGCCGGCGAACTGTTGCAGGAAAAAACCGGCGTGCCCAGCCATTTCTTCGACCATCTGTACGGTTTGCAAGCCAACGATGCCTTGATTTGCGCGCTGGCCGACATCAGCGAAATGCCGGTGCCGGGCAAGATCGAACGCCAACGCGCGCAATTGCAGGATGCGATGCTGGATACCCATTTCATGCTCGGCCAATTGCGGGTAGCGCTAGCCGGCGATCCCGATCAACTCAACGCGTTGGCGCATCTGGTCACCGGCATGGGCGCCGAGGTGGTTGCCGCCGTGGCCGCCGCTAATGCGCCGGTACTGGCAACGACGCCGGTCGCCAGCGTCAAGATCGGCGACCTCGAAGATTTGGAAAACCTGGCCCGCGAACACAAGGCGCAACTGCTGATCGGCAACTCGCATGCGGTCGCCAGCGCCGAGCGTTTGGGCATTCCGATTCTGCGGGTCGGCTTTCCGTTATACGACATCATCGGCGGCTACCAGAAAACCTGGATCGGTTACCGCGGCAGCCGCCAAACCCTGTTCGATCTGGCCAATCTGGTCATCAATTTCGCCCACGAAGAAATCGAGCCTTACTTTTCGCCGTACGCGCAGAAGCCGGAATCCGAACGCCAAGCTTGTTCGCCGTCATGTCATTAGCTCGCCGCATGCAGGTCTTGCATGCCCCAGACCAGAGGATGCCTATGGAAACCGCGATAAAAGTCGCTTTCGCCACCACCGACATGGTGCACGTCAACCAGCATTTCGGTTCCGCCAAATCGTTCGCGGTCTATGCCGTCGACCCGGAACAGTCGGAAATGCTGGAAGCCGCCCAGTTCGGCGAACTGGCGCAAGACGGCAACGAGGACAAATTGTCGGTGAAGATCCAGTTGTTGGAAGGTTGCGCCGCAGTCTACTGCCAGGCCATAGGCGCCTCGGCGATCAAACAGATCGTCGCTCAGGGCATCCAGCCGATCAAGGTCCAGGAAGGCGCCACGATCAAGGATTTGATCGGCGACTTGCAGCACGAAATGAAAGTCGGCCCCTCGACCTGGCTGGCCAAAGCCATCAACCAGCATAAAGGGCCGAGTCCGGATCGGTTCAATGCGATGGAGGATGAGGGGTGGGATGAATAGAGCAATACCCGTTTGCTTATATGTAGTTTGGGTATTGAGCATGTCCAGAGCGTGCTTGTGCTTCGACAAGCTCGGCACTAACGGTCCAAATACCTAAAGGCCGGATCAATAAATAGTGCAGTGGGTGTCGAGAATTCGGGAGGGTTTTAGTCCCGTATGCCGCGCCGAGCACCGGAAGGTTTGAGGCGTAGGGTGGGCACAGTTTTTGTGCCCACACCGAAAACAGGTTTTGTGTCGCTATCGCGACGGATTAGTTAGACGTCGGGTCTCGGCCCGACAGCCGAGATACTTTTCTTTGCTTGTCCAAAGAAAAGTATCCAAAAGAAAAGACACCCGGATGCCGCTTTTTCCCTGCGCTCCGTTGCGTTTATCGAGGGTCGGCAGAAGGGGCTTCCCAGCCCCTCCGCCGCCGCGCCGCGTCCATGCGGCGCCCCTGCGGGCGGTTCTCGAGAAACGCAACGGTGCTCGGCGCGGCATACGGGAAAGGGCTTGGCGATAGCAGAAGCCGTTTAATCGATTTGATACTTGAAATAGGAGAACCACCATGTCCCAACCCGCACTTGTCGTCGAAGCCGGCGATCCCTTGATGACTTCGGACATCGTCGTCGAAATGCTGAAGCAGCTTCGGGCGATGGATACCTACGATACCTACGAAGGCTGGTCCGAGGAAAAAATCATCGACCCTTTGATTATGACCAAGGAACGTAAACGCGAGATTCCTATCGTCGGCGACCCTGACGAAATCACGCTGGCCCGGGTCAAGGCGTACTACAACGCCATTGCTTCGCTGGCGGAAAAACGCACCGGTTTGATGGCGGTGCCGGTTATCAATATCACCCACGAAGGTTTCGGCCGGGCGCTGGTGCTGGTCGGCAAATTGATTGCGGTCGATAAAGTGCTGCGCGACGTGCATCGCTTCGGTTTCGGCAGTTTGGAAGAATTGAACGAGAAGACCGAAAAGATTCTGGAAAAGGCCGTGAGCTTGATTGAGCAATTTAAAGAAGTGGCCGAAGCTTGAGGTGAAATATGAGCGACGAAGACATTAAAGCCTTGGAAAAAGAAGTGAAGAAAACCAAACGCCTGGCCAACGAGGCGGCGTCGGTGCTGCACGACCTGATCGAAGACCGGTTGCCGGATGCTTACGGCGAACTGATGGGGGTGGCGCAAGCTACCTATGACGCCTGCAAGGCCTGGGACGAAGCCAACAAGAAATTCTTGGCGGCCAGCACCACTTCAGCCTAGGAGGAGCGATGAGCGAATTTGTAACCGGCGTAACCTTCGGCGGCAGCGTCTGGACGCCGTCCTACGTGACCGACATTAACCAGCGCGCCTGCATCGGCTGCGGCCGTTGCTTCAAGGTTTGCCCGCGCGACGTGTTCGATTTGGTCGAAAAAGACGAGGCGCTGGCCGACGCGGCCGACGACGATTACGAAGATTTCGAGGACGACGACAACAGTATGGTGATGAGCCTGAAAAACGCAGCCGACTGCATCGGTTGCGAGGCCTGTTCCAAGGTTTGTCCGAAGGATTGTTTTACGCATCAGCATAAGGCTGCGGCTTGATTGCTTGATTTGAGCGTAGGGTGGGCACGGTTTTTGTGCCCACGCGGTGAGGGAGATGTGTCGCTGTCGCGACGGTTGTTTTGTATGTCGGTTCGCGGACCGACAACCGCGATACTTTTCTTTGCTTGTCCAAAGAAAAGTATCCAAAAGAAACGACACCCCGATGCCGCTTTGATCCTGCGCGCCGCAGCGTTTATCGAGGGTCGGCAGAAGGGGCTTCCCAGCCCCTCCGCCGACGTGCGGCATCCTTGCCGCACCCCTTCGGGCTGTTCTCGATAAACGCTACGGTGCTCGGCGCGGCATAGGGGGATTTGTCTACTACGCAGGATTGAACGAAGCATGGGATGCTGCCGACTATAGGCGGCGCAGCGTTCGCGACCGATGCGCTTCACTGCGTTCAGCACATCCTACATTTTGATTTTTTGGTTGGGCAGCTTAGCGGCTGATGGTTTTTGTCCCGTATGGCGCGCCGAGCACCGGAGCTTTTGAACGGATCAGCCCGTAGGGGCGATGCAGGGATGCATCGCGTTGCCGAAGGGGCAGGAAGCCCCTTTCGGCAACCCCGTTCAAAAGCTTCGGAGCGCAGGGAATAAGCGGCATCCGGGGCGCCTTTTCTTTGGATACTTTCTTTTGGCGACGCACAAATTCGTCTGGAACGAATTTGAACAGCCGGTAGGCTGGCCCGAAGGGCGAAAACCATGGATGGTTTTCGTAGCGAAAGTATCTCGGCCGTCGGGACGAGACCCGACTTTAAAATATCCGTCGCGATAGCGACACCAATTTTTCATCTTAAAAAAGGAAAGCTATCATGCCACGCCCCGAAAAACACGTATTCGTCTGTACTCAAGCCCGTCCGCAAGGCCATCCGCGCGGGTCCTGCTCGGCCAGCGGTTGTGCCGACGTGATGAACGAGTTCATGAACCAAATTCAGGCCCGGAATCTGTTCGAGAAAATCGGTTTGACCAATACCGGTTGCATGGGGCCGTGCACGCTCGGCCCGAGCGTGCTGGTTTACCCGGAAGGGGTCATGTACGGCAAAGTCACCAAAGACGATGTCAAAACCATCATCGACCAGCATTTGTTGGGCGGTGCGCCGGTCGAGGCTTTGCAAGTCCCGGCAGAGGTTTGGTAAGCCATGGCCGGAGTGTCGTTTCTGGAACAGCGGGTGCTGTTCAGCCCGGACGTGCCCGAGGCGGTGAACAAGCTGCTGCAAATGGCGGTGGCGGCCAGCCATGCCGATAAACCGCTGGCGGAGAAATACTTCCAGCAGGCGCAACAGCTGGATCCGGCCTGCCTGCAGACCTATTTTGCGCTGTACAAGTTTTATTTCTACCAGGGCCGTTTGGCCGAAGCCGAGCGCGAAGCCCTGGCGGCACTGGCGGAATCGGCGCGGCAAGGCGGCTTTCCGGCCGATTACCGGCAATTGGCGGCCGAAGCCGGGCAATGGGATATGTATGCCAGCGACGTCTGCCTGTTTTACCTGTACAGCTTGAAAGCCCTGGGTTTCATCCGTTTGCGCCGGCAGCTCGAAGACGAGGCCCGGTTGGTGTTGGCGGTGCTGCGGCAACTGGACCCGCTGGACCGCTCCGGCGGCTCGGTGATCATGCATTTGGCCGAAGTGTTGGCCGAGGAGGCGGCATGAGCGACGAATTGCAGCAACACCTGGAAGCCAAACGCGGCTTCGGCAAGGCGGTGTGCCAGCGCATGACCGAAAACATCGTCAAGCTGGGTTTTCCGTTGCAGACCGATTTGAGTTTGCCCGATTTCGACGCCGCGGTGTTCAGTCTGGTCACCGATCCGTTTACCCAGAGCCGGGATCTGGTCGGTTACTGGTACAACGCCGGCAAGCAACGTATCGGCCAGATCAAATTCCACGGCGACGGCAGTTTTTACGCCGAATACGATGTGGTCAAGCCGCATCCGACCAAGAAGCGCTGGTTCGTCGAGGCGATCAATGCCTGGGGCCGGCAGGACGAAATCAAAACCGAAGCAAAATTGTTGGACACGCCGCAATAAGGAGGCGCGATGGCTAATCCCAAACGCTTGTACGAATTGCTGTTGGATTATTGCAGCAGCGATGCCGTGGTGGACAATCTGATGATAGGCCTGGTGTGGACCGTATGCCAGAGTCAGGGCAAGGCGACGGCCGGGCTGGCGATGAGTCCGGGACATGCCACCCGCACCTTGGCTTGGTCGGGGAGTTTGGTCGGCAAGCCGGTTACCGATTTGGCGGCCTGGATTACCGAATGGGACCCGTTCAAGGCCACCGTGGCGATGGCAGCGATCAACAGTTGCATCAACGCCCGGCCGTTGCCGGAATCGCTGGCGCTGGATTGCCACGACGAACACGCCAATCTGGCGGTGTTCGATTATTTTCTGCCGCAGTTACAGGGTAAACATGTGGTCGTAATCGGCCGTTATCCCGGCATCGAACGCTACCAGGACAAAATGTTGTTGACGGTATTGGAACGGCAACCGACGGCCGCCGATCTGCCGGATTCGGCATGCGAGTTCTTGCTGCCGCAGGCCGATTGGGTATTTCTGACCGGCAGCAGCATCACCAACAAGACCTTCCCGCGTCTGACCGAATTGGCCGCGCATGCGACCACGGTTTTGATGGGGCCGACCGTACCCTGGCTGCCGCAACTGCACGAGTTCGGCATCGATTATCTGGCCGGGGTCGAAGTCGTCGATCCGCAAGCGCTTTACCACACTGCGGCCCAGGGCGGCGGGGTGCGGATTTTCAACAACGGCCTGCGCTACCGGATTGCCGAGCTGGCGCCGCAACGCAGCATCAGTTGGTTGAAGCAGCAGATCGCCGATTGCTTTGCCGAAAAATCGCAACTGACGCTGGCGATGGAGCAATGGTACGGCGCCGGCAACAAAGCCCGCTTCCCGCAATATTCGTTGCTCGACCAATTGAACAGCCGGCTGTCGCGGCTGGACACCAGTTTTAAATCGTTGTGGGACAACTATGCCGCCGGATAACGCATGATCCCGGCCATACCGGCAGAATTCGACCGGCACCGGTTGCTGCTGTTGTACAAAGGCGATATCAGCGCGTTGACCTTGTTCGCCCAGCAAGCCAACGGCAGCGTCTGTTTTCCGCAGCCGTTGCCGGCCTTATCCGCGGCGCTGGACGACGATAGCGGCGCAGCGGCCACGTTGACGATTCATCCGGCGACGCTGGTTAAGGCGATCACCAAGCTGATGGACTTCGAGGCCGATTTGTTGCAGGCCGAGGCCGGCTACCGGCAGGCGGTCGACACGCCGGGCGGCATCGTCACCGTCTACATCGCCCGGTTTAAGCTGCTCGATCCGCCGCACCGGCTGCTGCAAAGCCTGGATTGCCGGCTGCGCACCTTGCCCGAGCTGCGCGGCCGGCCGCCGGCCGAGATGGATTTGTTGCGCCGCGCCTACGAAACGATGATGGAGGGTTAGCGTGTTCGATTACATGGACTTCGGCCTCGACGCCGGCGATAACGGCGGCGCATCGTATCCGGCCAGCGACGGCCCCTATATTCCGGAAGCCCAGGATTGCATGCGTTGCGGCATGTGCGTGAGCGGCTGCCCGACTTACCGTTTGTTTCAAACCGACGCCGAAACGCCGCGGCAGAGGATTCGCAGCATCGAAAAAGTGCTGCGGGATGAGGCGATTGGCGACGACGAACGCGGCCATCTGGATAACTGCCTGCAATGCCGGGCCTGCGAAACCGTGTGTCCGAGTCGGATGAAATATGGCGAACTGTTCGATTTGGCGCGGCACAAACTAATGCAATTGCAGCCGCCGTCCTGGCTTACCGGATTGGCGCTGCGTCTGATCGAACATAAAAAATGGCGGCGCAGCTTGTTGCCGTTGGTCACCTTGTATTTGCGTTCGGGTCTGCAAAAGCCGTTGCGGGCTAGCGGCCTGTTGCAAAAACTGTATCTGGCGGCCGCCGAGCGCCTAGTCTGCGAGCCGGCGCTTGGCGGTTTAGCCGGTGTTTTTCCGGTGGGCAAGCGCGCCCGCCAGCGCGGGCGCGTGGCGCTGTTCACCGGTTGTCTGGCCGAACATTTCGACCGCGCCACGCTGAAGGCGGCAATCAAATTGCTGAATGCCATCGGCTACGAGGTGGTGGTGCCGGAAGGGCAGGGCTGCTGCGGCGCGATCCATCAACATAACGGCCGCTCCGCCGCAGCTCTGGTCGAAAACAATATCGCCGCGTTTTATGCGCTGGAAGTCGAAGCGGTGGTCTATCTGGCCAGCGGGTGCGGGGCGATGTTGAGCGAAGCCGAAGGCGCCGACAGCGAGACCGCCGGCTGGTTCCGCCGCAGTCTATGCGACATCAACGAGTTCTTGCTGGAGCACTGGCCGGAGCAGTTGCAACCGGCGGCATCGAATCTGAACATCGCCGTGCACGAACCTTGCAGCCAGCGGAACGTGCTGAAAAACGCCAAGGCGGTTTACGCCTTGTTGGCCAAAATCCCCGGCGTGAATATCGAAGCGCTGCCGGACAACCAGACCTGCTGCGGCGCCGGCGGCAGCTATATGCTGAGCCATCCGGAAAACGCCGGGCGATTGAAAGCCGCCAAGCGCCAAGCCATCGCCGGTTGCGGTGCCGACATCGCCGTCAGCGCCAATTTCGGTTGCGCATTTTTTCTGAACGCCGAGCGCGGCGAAACCGACCGCAAACTGATGCATCCGATCCGGCTGCTGGCCGACCGTATCTGACCGAGTCCGCCGCTGCCGGCGGCGCCGAGCCTGACTATCCCCGGCGATTTGTGTAAAATCGCGCCACTTTTCAATTTAGATAGCGCAGGCAGCAGCATGACTAAATCCATCGTTCTTACCGGCATCACCACCACCGGTACGCCGCATTTGGGCAATTACGCCGGAGCCATTCGGCCGGCGATCAAGGCCAGCAAGGACGAGCAGGTCCGGCCGTTTTATTTTCTGGCCGATTACCATGCGCTGATCAAATGCAGCGAGCCGGCCCGGGTCAAGCAATCCAGCCTGGAGATTGCCGCGACTTGGCTGGCGCTGGGGCTGGATACCTCGAATGCGGTGTTCTACCGCCAATCCGACGTGCCGGAAATTCTGGAACTGACCTGGATGCTGACCTGCGTCACCGCCAAGGGCTTGATGAACCGGGCGCACGCCTACAAAGCCGCGGTTGCGGAAAACGAGGAAGCCGGCGGTAGCGATCCGGACAAAGGCGTGACGATGGGTTTATTCAGTTACCCGATCCTGATGGCTGCCGATATCTTGATGTTCAACGCCAACAAGGTGCCGGTCGGCAAGGACCAAATCCAGCATATCGAAATGGCCCGAGACATCGCCGCCCGTTTCAACCATATTTACGGCGAGCATTTCGTCCTGCCGGAAGCGGTACTGGAAGAAAATGCCGCGACCTTGCTGGGTCTGGACGGCCGCAAAATGAGCAAGAGCTACAACAACACCATCCCGTTGTTCGAGCCGGAAAAGAAACTGCGCAAATTGATCAACAAGATCAAAACCAACTCGCTGGAACCGGGCGAACCGAAAGACCCGGAAGGCTGCACGCTGTTCGGTATCTACCAGGCGTTCGCCAACCACCACGAAGTCGATGCGATTCGCCAGCGTTACGCGGAAGGCATCGGTTGGGGCGAGATGAAACAGGTGTTGTTCGAAAAAATCAACGACGAAATCGCGCCGGCGCGCGAGCGTTACGAAGCGCTGCTGGCGTCGCCTGAGCACATCGAACAGCAATTGCAGGAAGGCGCCGAAAAAGCCCGCGCCATCAGCCGGCCGTTCATCGAACAACTGCGGGCAGCGGTCGGCATCGCCAAGTTGGCCGGTTAAGCGCCGCGCCGGGTCGGCGGCCGCTAACCCAACCGAGGTTGTGATGTCCGCAATGCTGGTTTACGCGCTACAGGCGCTGTTACTGCCGCCGGTCTCGTTGTTGGTTTTGGCGCTAGTAGGGCTGGCGTACGGTAACCGAAAATGGGGGCGAAACATGGCGCTGACCGGTTTGATTTTGTTGTGGTTGCTGAGCCTGCCGGTGGTGGTGAATCGGCTGGGGCTGTGGTGGGAGCGGGTGCCGCCTGTGACGGCGGAGGCTGTCGCGGCATCGAAGCCCCAAGCGCTGGTCGTGATCGGCGGCGGCCTGCAATTCGACACGCCCGAATATCCCGGGCAAATCACCTTACATCCCCGAAACCTGCTGCGCCTGCGCTATGCCGCCAAACTGGCCTGGGACTTGGGCTTGCCGGTATTGGTCTCCGGCGGCGGCGCGCTGGCGCCGGATGATGTGGCCGAAGCCGACCTGATGGCGGAGATCTTGGATCGGGAGTTCAAAACCCCTGTGGCTTGGCAGGAGCGCGAAAGCCGCAACACCGCCGAAAACGCCGGCTTCAGCCGCGAGTTGTTGCGCCAATATGGCATCGACAACATCGTGCTGGTGACGCAAGCCTACCACATGCCCCGAGCGTTAATGGCTTTCCGCAACGCCGGCTTCAAGGTCTTGCCGGCACCGACCGCCTTCATCGGCCGCAGCGGCGATTCCCGCTTCCTGGACTGGCTACCGTCGCCGTCGGCCTGGGCCAACGTCTTCCTGCTGGCCCACGAGGCGGTCGGGATGGTTTGGTATGGGATTAGGTATGGGTAGGAGGGCATGAATAGCGGAAATGATGGGCGGTGATAGCCAGTCAAAGCGGTTTCGGCTTTTCCTAGTTCCTAAGCTTCTGCGTACCCGCAGGGCATAAATGGGAAAGCATACCAGCCTTCATGCAGTATGGATTCCAACGGGGGATCGTTCATCGTTATATACAAGTGCCGTCATACCCGCAGGACGCGGGTATCCAGTACCATGGACGGCAGCTTCAAGCCATCCTTGCAGCCTGGATTCGCTACGCGGTCTGCGGCTCCGGCACAAATCTGTCTGGAACAGATTTGCATTACCCGACGCGTGTCAGGCAGGACAGCCTGACATGAATCCCTGCCGAAAGACGGTTATCGAACAAAGATGTGTATAACGGCTAACTAAGGACCTTGGCAAACAGGAAATACTATGTAATCGTTCCGGCAAAACGTGCACTTGGCTTTCAAGGTTGTACACGCTTGCCGGAGCCATATCACATTTCGCTGGTTGGCCTTTTTCCTGGTGTTCGGAGGTGGTTAAACAGTTCCAAGACATTGTAGGCCGGAATAAGCGCAGCGTTTCCGGCAAAATCAACGAGAGAGGTGTGCCTGGCAAAACTAAAAACCTGCCGGAAACGCTGCGCTTATTCCGGCCTACATGGCTGGTCCGACAAAACGACTGCAGCAGTCAGTTAGAGCGGCCGCTTAGTCTTCAAGGTTGTAAACACTTGCCGGAGCTGTGACACATTTCGCTCATCGGCCTACATGGCTCTGAGCCGGAACGGATTATGCTCATTGGAAATGCCTAGCGTTGAATTAACGGGCGCGTGTTAGTGAGTCACCGTTGAATGAGTTGTTAGCCATGTTTGTAGCGCTTTGGACGTAATCATTGTGTTTTTATACTGAGCTGTTTTCTCGATGATTTGCTCTAGATCAGGGTAAAGCGCCCTAGCCTTTTCAAAATATGGTTGAGCTTCTGTTGTCTTATTGGCATCTTGAAGCATGAGCGCCCACTTTGTATATAGAGCGCAGGCCAATGTGAATCGGCCCATACCATAGTCCATTATGCTGAGGGCTTTTTCGCCTTTCACTATGGCACCATCTACATCATTGTAATCAAACAACAGGAAGTCTGAGTAATTTCCCCATACCCATGCATTTCCCGGTTCGTAGGAAATTTCTTGTTTAAATCCGTTATTAGCATTATCGTATTGACCTAAATATCTATACACCGTAGTTAGACCAGATAAGGCGTTGGCATATGCTTTCCTATTTGATGTTCGTGTTTTAATTACGCTTTGGTAACGTTGAAAAGCTTCTTTGTATTTATCCCGTTTAATAAGTAAATCAGCCCAGTTCAAATCTAACCAAGGAATTTTGGTTCCTATGCTTTCCGCTTTTTTTAATGCACTTTCGGCATCGCTATATCGCTGCATATTTGTATATAAGTGACCCAGTAAGACGTATGAGTCAGCGTAGCTAGGCTCAATTTCTATAGACTTTAGTATTGACGCTTCCGCAGGATTGAGGCTGCCTGATTCGAAGTTGTTATAGTTAATGTAACCTGCCATGATATATAGTCGACCATATTCTTTATAGGCAGGAGCAAAACTTCCGTCGCTTTTAAGTACCCCCTTAAGTAGAGTATCAGCCTCTATCAGTTTTTCACCCTGGCCACTCCACGAGTCCAATATATTCTTGGCATGGGACATTTCGGAATATAGTTTTGGATTCTTGGTAGAATATTTCTTATCTATTGGCGAAATCCATTCTTCTGCATGAGCAGCTAATGAAGATAGGAGAATAAGGAATGCGATTGATTTTTTCATTAATGCCTCACAGCTTTTATATGGCTAACTAGTAGTGAACAGGTTGGTGAAAAGCTCTTTTTCGAAGCCAATCGAGTCTGCATGTAGTATTGAAAAAAAGGAATTAGGACTAAATAAAGCTACCTTCTTGCTGAATTAGTGATCAGAATATAATTTTGACCAAACGGCTAAGCTGATGTTTGTTATCGGTGGTAACTGACTTGGTGAGCATGAAATTTTCCTATCGGTCTCAGTTTAGAGATGATGGCCTGTAACGACCTTAACGTCATTGAATCACTTCGGTCGGTAGGTCGCAACTTTAAAGCGCATTTGTCTCCAATCAGAATACCTAAACTGATTGCCAGTTATTTAGGTCTGATCGTAACCTTACTACCTTAGTAGCGCATCAACGATAGCCAAAAAACTCCCGGCGCAAGTCGTCGAGTTGCCGTTCGTGGAAATACAAATCTTGGCGGCGGTGGTCGTAGCGGCGGTCTAGGTCCCGCAGTTCGCTGCGCAGTCGGTCGCGCTCTTTGTCGGTCAATTTGCTGTCGCGCAGACGGCTTTCCTTGCCGGACAAGTCGCTTTGCAGCCGGTCCAGTTCGTTGCGGTCTTCGTAAACGGCATAGGCCGCCGCGTGGTAGCGGGCAAACTGGCCGTCGATGGCCGGAGGGCAGACGTGTCGGTATTGGCGGCCATTCAGGCCTTCGTTGAACGCATTGTCCAGCCGGCAGTAATCGGTCAGGCCTTGCTCGCGGCCGGCGAAATAGGCCGATTGATCGACGGCTATGCCATACTCGCGGCAGGCTTCGGCGTGATCCGCCAAACGCTGGCCGGTTTCGCCGCCGAGCCCGTCGCGCATGCCGACGCCGAACCAGTCGCCGCGCAGGCAATCTTCTCGGCTCAGACTGGCGCAACCTGCGGCAAGCAGTGCCAGCAACAGAGCCGCGCCGGTATAAGTAGCGCTGCGGAACCAGGCCGATTTAAGCGGCATCGTCGTCGCAATCCAATGCCGAGCTGCGCAGCGGTTCTTTCATCGCTATCGCAACGCACAAGGCCAGCGCGGCGCAACCGCTGACGTAATAGCCGAACCATTCCGGGTGGCCCTGGCTTTTTAGCCATAACGCCAGGTATTCGGCGCTGCCGCCGAACAAGGCCACGGTCAGCGCATACGGAAAACCGACGCCGAGGGCGCGGATCTGCACCGGAAACAGTTCGGCTTTGACGATGGCGTTGACCGACGAGTAGCCGGAGGTGATCAGCAGGGCGCAAACGTACCAGCCCAGCGCAGTCTCGACGCTGTGGGCAGCGGCCAATAGCGAAAGCAACGGCGCGGTGAATAGGGTGGCGCCGAGGCCGAAGCCGATCAGCAGCGTGCGGCGGCCGATGTAGTCGGAGATCAAACCGAATACGGGTTGTAGTGCCATGAATACCAGCAAGCCCAGGCTGCAGATCAGCGTGGCGTCGTCTTTGCTGAAGCCGCTGGTATTGACCAGGAATTTTTGCATGTAGACGGTGAAGGTGTAATACGACACCGTGCCGCCGGCGGTTAGGGCAACGACGGTGAATACCGCCCGCGGGTGGCGCGCCAGTTCGCGCAGTGGCGTGCGTCGGTGCGGATGCCGGCGCGATGCGGCGAAGGCGGCGGTTTCGGCCATATTGCCGCGTAGCCAGATCGCCAGCACGGCCAACGTGCCGCCGACGACGAACGGAATCCGCCAACCCCAGGCGTGCAGTTGGTCGCTGCTTAACAGGTAACGTTGCAACAGCATCAATAACCCGAGCGCCAGCAGTTGGCCGAGCACGATCGTCACGTATTGGAAGCTGGAATAGTAACCGCGGTGCCTGGCACCGGCCATTTCGCTGAGGTAGGTGGCCGAACTGCCGTATTCGCCGCCGATGCTGAAGCCTTGCAGCATGCGGGCAATCAGCAGCAGCGCCGGGGCCCAGTTGCCGATGGCGGCGTAGCCCGGTGTGCAGGCGATGATCAACGAGCCCAGGCACATCAAACTCACCGACAACAGCAATGCGCTCTTGCGGCCTTTGCGGTCGGCCAGGCTGCCGAGCAGCCATCCGCCCAGCGGCCGGAACACGAAGCCGACGGCGAATATTGCGGCGTTATTCAACAATTGCGCGGTCTGGTCGCCCTCCGGAAAGAAGCGCGGGGCAAAGTACAGGGCGAAGGCGGCGTAGATGGCCCAGTCGAAATATTCAACCAGATTGCCGGCCGAGCCGCTCAGGATGTAGCGCAGGCGCTGCCGGTGCGACAGCGTGGCGGCGGGCGGAGGCGTGGCGAAAGAATCCATCCCTGCGCCTCGCGAGCTTTATTCGGCGGCGGGTGCCTGCCGGGCCGGCTTGGCTTCGGTTTTTTTCGGTTTTTTCTTTTGCGACCGGTATTTCAGGCGTTGCGCCTGGACGGCGTTGTCCTTGGTGACGCGGCCGGCTTCGTTACCGTTCAGGTCGACCCGAATGGCGCCTTCGACCATGCAGGCCCAATAGCGGTTGCCGGTACACCAGGTTTTGATCGCTTCCAGCAGCGCTTCCTTGGCGATGCCGAGTTGTTCCGATAGTTCGACCAAGTCGTTATGGATGCCGATTTTGAGCGGCACTTTCGGGTTCGGGCTTTTCGGAAAGATAGTCGGAAAACGCTTCTGCAACTGGCCTATGGTTTGTACCACCGGATCGACGTCCGCGCTGGGCGCTTGGTGCTGCTTTTTCTTTTCTTGCTTTTTCGCTTTTTCGGCAGCGGCCTGTTGCGCCAGTTGATCCCGCAGCGATGCTAATTGTTCGAACCCCATACGCAACCCGATAATGTACTGAAAAACGCGCATTGTACAACGATGCGGGCGGCGGTGAAATTTACCGTGCGTTTTATGCGGTTATATTGGTCGGTCGTCCTGCACCGATCGGTTGATGCTTGCACGGCTGCTTGATTCTACTTTGCCAGATTAAGCCAATGCCGTTGCGCCCGCCAGGACAACTTCAATGGCACAAGGTTGCCATTAATCAATTTTTACATTGGGCAAACGCCGATTTACTTTATGTTGGGCATACTTGAGACTATGTGTTTGGCTTTTTCCGTTACCCGTGCCGGAGTTTTGCACCAATGTCTGTTTTCTCCAGATTGTTCCCGAACTATCGTCTGCTTTTGGCAATCATGCTGCTGCCGATGCTAAATGCCTGTTCTTCCCGGCCCACTTTACCGGGGCAGGAGGAGCAATTCGAGAAATTGCAGCAGGCGATGCAAAGCGGGGCCTACCGGCCGGCCGGCAATTTCGAGCTGGATTCCGTCCGCGACCGCTGGTTGCACGACGGGGTCGAGCTGGATGTGGAAATGCTGGCGCCGAAAGCCGCGGGCAGTTATCCGCTGGTGATTTATCTGCCCAGTATCGGCGAAGACGCAGGGGCCGGCAGGTTGTGGCGGGAAAGCTGGGCCAAGGCCGGTTATGCCGTATTCAGCGTCCAGCCGGTGGAAATCGCTCAGGCCTTGAAACAACTGGAAGCCGAACGTAAATTCGACTTGCCGGACGCCGACGAATTGGCGGCTCCCGCAGATGCGGACGAGGACGGCGGCCCCGAACGCGAACCCGGCGGCGAGTCTTGGTTTGGCGAGAAACGTCCGCGCCAATCGCGTTCCGCGCGCAGTAGCGAACTGCACTACGTCGGCCACCAATATTTTGCGCCGGATCGATTGCAAAGCCGGCTCGGGCATTTGTACTGGGCTTACCGGCAACTGAAACTCAGAGCCGAGATGCGGGCGCCGGTATTTGCCGCGGCCGATTTTTCCAAAGTGGTTTTGGCCGGTTACGATTTGGGCGGGCAGACGGTGTCGGCGGCGGCGGGCGAGGCGTTCGCCGGCGATATGCCGGGCGGCGGCGATTTGCAACCGGTCGCCGCCATTGTGCTGAGTCCGTCGGTCGATTTGGCCGAAGGCCAAGTACGGGGCCGATTTCAAAAGCTGACCTTGCCGATGTTAAGTATCACCGGCAGCGAAGACAACGATCCGTATGCAATCAGCTCGGCGCCGGTCAGAACGGCGTTGTGGGAATACGCGCCTGCCGGAGGTAAGTACCTGTTGCTGTTGCAGGGCGGCGGGCATAAGGTGTTGGCGGGATCGGAACTCGGCGGCCGTTTCGCGGCGGCGGAGCGGCGCAACGAGGCGGCGCTGGCGGAGGGAATGCCGATGGCCGCCGGCCGCCGCCGAGGCGGCATGGGCGGACCTCAAGCCGGCGGCGAGTCCTGGTTTGGCGGCTCGCGCACGGAAGAAACCCGGCGGGACCAGGGTTACAAACACGTTGCCGCCGTTATCGGCACCACCACGGCGTTTTTGGACATGGTCGTCAAAAACGACGAGTTCGCCCATGCCTGGTTGCAGGAAAAAGCCAATCCCTGGCTCGGGCGAAGCGGGTCGTTAAAGAGTCGCTAGTCGGCGTTTACGCGGGTTGCCCGTCGGCGGCCAACCAACGTTCCCGTAGCTGGTCGCGATGGATATACAGCCACTGGATGGCAATGATCGGAATGCCGGATTCGATTTCGCGGCGTTGCAGCATGGCAAACACCTCCTCGAATTTGATAGCGCTGACCCGGATGTCCTCGTCTTCCTCGTCCAGACCGTGAATGCCGCCCACCTCGCTGCTATCGACCCGGCCGCAAAACAGCGTGATCCATTCGGAGGCGCCGCCCGGGGTCGTGAAAAATTGCTGGATCTCGATCAAATCCAGAATCTCGCAGCCGGCTTCCTCCCGCGCTTCGCGGTAGGCGACTTCTTCGGCGGTTTCGCCTTCTTCAATCGCTCCGGCCACAATTTCCAGCAACCAGGCCCGCTGCGGCTGCAAAATCGCGCCGACCCGGAATTGTTCGATGATGACGACTTCGTCGCGGTCGGGGTCGTACAGCAGCACCGCCACGCAATCGCCGCGGCGGAACAATTCCCGCGTTAGCGGTTGGCTCCAGCCGCCCTTGAACAGCGTGTGCCGCAGCGTATATTGCTCCAGTCGGAAAAAACCGTGGTAGACAGTGCGGCAGTCCAGTATTTCGAAGCGTTTTTCGCTCATTGGCCGTAGGTCACCCGGTAGATTACGCCCAGACTGTCGTCGCTGATCAGCAAGCTGCCGTCCGGCAATTGCAGAACGTCGTTGGGCCGGCCCAGCACTTCGCCTTTGGCCGTCAGCCAGCCGCTGATGAAGGGTTGTTCGTTGTAAGGCTGGCCCTCGCGGAATTTGACGATGTTGACCTGGTAGCCTTGCGCTTCGCTGCGGTTCCACGAGCCGTGTTGCGCCACGATCAGTTGCCGAAAATAAACGTCGGGAAACTGCTTGCCGGTATAAAAACGCATGCCTAACGGAGCGATATGCGCCTTATAGCGCCAGACCGGCGCCGCATATTTGTAGCATTCTTTGCCGGCGCCGAATTCGGGATCGGGGATGTTGCCGGCGTGGCAGTAGGGAAAGCCGAAGTGATGGTTGGCCGGGTTCCACTCGTTCAATTCGTCCGGCGGCACATCGTCGCCCAGATAGTCGCGGCCGTTGTCGTTGAAAAACAAATGGCCGGTCCGGGTTTCCCAGTCGAAACCGACCGTATTGCGGATGCCGCGCGCCAATATTTCCAAATTGCTGCCGTCGAGGTTCATCCGCAACAAAGAACCGTATATCGGTTGTTCCGGATCGCAGACGTTACACGGCGCGCCGACTGCGGTGTACAGTTTGTTATCGGGGCCGATACGCAAATATTTCCAGCCGTGGTGGCGGTCGGACGGGAATCGGTCGTAGACGGTCACCGGTTTCGGCGGATTGGCCAGCCGCATGCCGATTTCGTCGAAACGAATGATGCGTTGGATTTCGGCGACGTAGAGCGAGCCGTCTTTGTAAGCGACGCCGTTGGGCAAGTTGAGTTGTTCGGCGATGACGAAGCGCTGGTCGGCCGTGCCGTCGCCGTCCCTATCTTGCACGGCGTAGACGTTGCCCTGGCGGGAGCCGACATAGACCACGCCCTTGTCGCCCAACGCCATCTGTCGGGCATTGGGCAGATTGTCGGCGAAAATCCGGATATTGAATCCGGGCGGCAAGTGCAGTTGTTTCAAAACCGCCTCGTGTTCCGGGCTGGCGGCCAGCGTGGGCAAGCTCGCAATCATGAGCAATAGCAGGGACTTTATTCTTTTCATTTTTATCTGCCTCTGAGTAAACTTTGAATGATGTTATCACTCTATAACCTTGAATTTAATCTTTCGGCGCCCCAAATCGCCACCACACCATAACAACACAGGAAAGTTACGCCATGATGAGAATATTGCTGTTTTTGGCTACCAACGTGGCCATCATGATTGCGATCAGCATCATTTTTAACGTTTTAGGCTTGAGAGGCGCGCTGGACGCTCAAGGCGTACATCTGAACATCGAAGGCTTGCTGGCTATGTCGGCGGTAATCGGTATGACCGGTTCGGTGATTTCGTTGTTCATGTCCAAGTGGTCGGCGAAAAGCGCAATGGGCGTGCATGTGATCGAACAACCGCAAAACCAGACCGAACAATGGCTGGTCAGTGTGGTATCGCGCCAAGCGCAAATGGCCGGTATCGGCATGCCGGAAGTCGGTATCTTCGATGCGCCGGAAGCCAATGCTTTTGCCACCGGGGCTAACCGGGACAATGCTTTGGTAGCGGTCAGCACCGGTTTATTGCGGACCATGAATGCCGACGAAGTCGAAGCGGTGGTCGGCCACGAGATTAGCCACGTCGCCAACGGCGATATGGTGACGATGGCGCTGATGCAGGGCGTGGTCAACACCTTCGTTTATTTCTTCGCCACCATCATCGGTTATGTGGTCGACCGGGCGGTGTTCAAGACCGAACGCGGTTACGGTCCGGCGTATTACGTGACGCAAATGGTCGCGCAAATCGCCTTGTCGATTTTGGCTTCGATGCTGGTGATGTGGTTCTCGCGTTACCGCGAATTCCGCGCCGATGCCGGCGGTGCTCAATTAGCCGGCCGGCAGAAAATGATCGACGCCTTGCGGGCGTTGCAACGCTCGCACGAACCGGCGCAATTGCCCGGCGAGTTGGCGGCATTCGGCATCAACGGCGGCGGCGTGCAACGCTTGTTCATGAGCCACCCGCCTTTGGAAGAGCGGATTGCCGCTTTGCAAAACGCCCGTTAACCGACGGAACAGCCGAGCCGGGGCATCCCGGCTCGGCTTTTTTATGGCCAACCAATTTATCCGTTTCCGACTCGATCTCAGTTACGGCCAATTTCTGGCCGTCTACCAAGGCCACGCCAAAACGGTCAGCGCCGTCGCCGACGACGGCCGTCGCATACAGTTTCCGGCCGGCAACATTCAGCGCTACTTGACCAAGAATGGCATTCAGGGTTACTTCGAAATGGAATTGGGGCCGGGAAACAAATTCGTCGCGTTGCGCCGGCTGGATTAGCTCGCCCTCTCGGCCCGACCGGACTCAAGCTTTGGCAGCCTTGGTGCGGTACATAGCTTGGTCGGCCTGCCTGATTAAATCGTCCCAGGATTGTTTGCCGCGGCGGTAAATCGCGGTGCCGATGCTGACGTCCAGCGTCAGGTAGCCGATGGCCGAGGCGTAGGGAGCGATCAGAGTTTCGTAAACTTTATCGATTACCGCGCTTAGCTGGTTCGAGTTTTCGATGTCGGTCAGCAGTACCAAAAACTCATCTCCGCCGTAACGGCAAGCGGTATCGCAATTGCGAATGCAGGCTTGCAGCCGGTTGGCGACATCGCTTAACAGGCGGTCGCCGGCCGCATGGCCCAGCGTGTCGTTGACGGCTTTGAAGTCGTCGAGATCGATGAACAACAATGCCAGATGCGATTGCTGCCGGTTTGCCAGCGCCATGGCCTGGCGCAGCCTATCCTGCAGCAGCGTGCGGTTTGCCAGTCCGGTCAACGCATCGTGATGGGCCGCATGCAAGGCCTGGCGATAATTTTCGCCCACTTCGCGCAATTGTTGGTTTAACTCGGCTCGGTCGGCGTGTAGCGATTCGACTTGCCGCCTGGCGACGGCCAATTGCTGTTGGCTCAGCGCCAACGCCTTTTGCAATTCGGCAATCTCCGCAAAGTTTTGGTGTAACTGTTCGCATTTGCCGGGCGCCGCGCAACAGGAACCCGGCTCGAGCCAATGTGAGGTAACGCTGGCATCCGGGCCGGAAAGGGCCGGGATGGGGTTCAAAAAAAGAGTCGGTTCGTTTTTCATGGTCAGCTCTGTCGGTAAAGGGTTGGTATTTGCCGTTTTCCGGCGCCTTTTTTACCGAATCCATCAAGAGCCGTGCCATTGCGGATTTAATCGAATCCGGATGCCGCAATTCATTGAAATAAAATTGTTTTTATTGTACGGCCTGGCGGGAGCGGCGCTGCTGCGGCGACGGCAGCGGGCCGAGCGGGACGAAATATCGCCATGCGCACGATATTTCGTAGTTTTGGCGGGCGGCCGAGTGGCCGCTGCTTGATCTATGTGTTAGCGTTGACGGAAGCGGATGTCGCCGAACAGTTCCTTCAATTCTCTCGGTTGGCAACGCCAATATTGGCGGGGAGCTTCGACTCGAGCGCCAAGTTTGGCGGCGGCGTGCCAGGGCCAGCGCGGATCGTAAAGAATGCCGCGGGCGATGGCGACCAGGTCGGCCCGACCCTCGGCGACGATGGCTTCGGCCGCCTCCGCTTCGGTAATCAATCCCACTGCAACCGTCGCCAGTCCGCAGCCGGCGCGAATCGCTGCCGCCAGCGGCACTTGGTAGTTGGGGCCCAGCGGAATTTTCTGTTGCGGTGACAGGCCGCCGCTGGATACGTGAATGTAGGCGCAGCCGCGAGCTTTCAATTCGTTGGCAAACACATTGCTTTGCTCGACATCCCAGCCGCCGGCCACCCAATCGGTCGCAGAAATCCTGACTCCGATCGGTATCCGCTCGGAAACCGCGGCACGCATCGCCGCGAACACCGCCAACGGAAACCGCATCCGGTTTTCCAGCGAACCGCCAAATTCGTCGTTCCGCACATTGGCCAGCGGCGACAAAAACTGGTGTAACAGATAGCCGTGTGCAGCGTGGATCTCGATTGCGTCGACGCCGATCTGCTGCGCCCGTTGTGCCGCCGATACGAAACACCGTTCTATGTGTGTCATATCGGCAGGGCTCAGTTCGAGCGGCGGCGGGTCGTCCGGCATGAACGGCAGCGGCGATGGGGCAACGGTCGGCCAACCGCCGCCGGTCGCGTCCAGTAGCTGTCCGCCGTCCCACGGTGTAGCGGTAGAGGCCTTGCGTCCGGCATGGGCGAGTTGCAGCGCAATCGGCATCGGCGAATAGCGCCGAATCGAATCCAGAATTTTGCCCAAAGCCGCCGCGCCGGCGTCGGACCAGAGACCGAGGTCGGCCGGCGAGATGCGGCCGCGCGGCTCGACCGCGGTGGCTTCGATGATCAACAGGCCGGCGCCGGACATTGCCAGATTGCCGAGGTGCATTAAGTGCCAATCGGAGGCAATGCCGTCGACGGCCGAATATTGGCACATCGGCGCGATGACGATCCGGTTCGGCAGGGTCAACGGGCCTAAAGAAAACGGAGTGAATAATTGGCTCATGGCGGAGGTCGGGGCTATTTGCTTGGCTGAGGTGCGAGTCTATTGGCTGGTGGCCGGATTGGCAATGCTGCCAGCGCTGCCACGCTTGTCATTTCGGCTGCCAGAACTGTCACTCGCGCAATTGCTGAAAAATCATTGTGAAGAAGATCAAATAATTGATTCGAAACATTTTAATGGTAGTGGCACAAGGCGTGCTTTATTCCAGGTTAAGGAATTCGTTCCGTTCCACTCAATGTTTTATTACTGCTGCAAAGGATGAATAAAGTGAACAAGTGTTTGCCTGGATTACGCCTGGTTTTATTGGCCCTGACGTTGGCTTTGTTTGCGGGAAACGCCGTTTCCGCAACCTTGATCGACGATTTTTCCGATTTTCAAGCCATCGGTAACGGTAGCGACGGTCCGTTGCCGATTTCCGGCTCGGATTTAAGCGGCATTACCCGCACCTTGACCGCTACCCCGTTCGCTAACGGCGATACCTCAGAAGTGGTGGTCGAACAAGGTCTGTTGACGGTCAGTAACGGTTCAAACGGCGGTTTCGCCAGCGTGTTATACAGTTTCGATACGATCGATTTGGCATCGCTGGCCGGCGCATTTGTGCTTGCCACCGAATTTATGGATTTGAGCCACCAAGTGCAGTTGATTGCCAACGGCAGTTCGATATTCGGATTTACCGACTTGGGACTCGGCCAGCACATCATCGCCTTTACCCAGTTTTCCGATGCCAGCGTGTTCGGCCATTTGACTAGCCTGGAACTCAAATTCCAGGGCACTGACGCCTGGGACGCACAGTTCAGATTGTTGGCTACCAATGGCAATAGCGTGCCCGAACCGTCGGTCATAGCACTGTTAGCGATTGGTTTGTTGGCTAGCGGCTTCGGCTCGCCGAAAAAACCGTTGTCGGCCAAGGCGTGAATTAGCAATCCACTCTCAGTGTAATGTCAGGACAATCGACCATGTTTATGAAAATCTTGAAATCCAGTCTGCCAGCCTTAGCGCTGCTTTGCTCGCTGTCTATCTCGCCTTCCGCGGGCGCCAGCGTGTTAACGATCGACAATTTTACCCACGTCCAAACGGCTATCGATCGGGGAAATACCGTGGGTAGCCCGACTACCGTCAATCATTTGACCGGTACTGATTTGACCAATGCCTCGCGTACCTTTTCGGCCGTTGCCAGCGGCACGACTTACGCCAATAAAGAAGAAATCGCTTCCGGCGGCAATGTTTTGAAAATTACCAATGGCGGAACCTCGGCCGGTACCGCGTCTATCGTTTGGAATTTCGATCCGATCAATTTTACCGCCCACGGCAATGCGATTCTGTTGGAGATTTTAAGTATCGACTTGGGCGTTCAAGTCGAAATGATCGCCAACGGCAGTTCGACTAGCGGCGTACAAAGTTTCAGCGGTCCGGGAAGCTTTTGGTTGGGGTTCGACGAATTCAGTAACCCGGCGGCGTTTTCCAACGTCAATAGTTTCCGCCTGAATTTCTCCGGTCCGGCGGCTTGGGACGGACAATTCCGGGTGTTGGCAACCAGCTTTCCGGTGCCGCTGCCTCCGGCCTTCTGGCTGATGGGGTCCGTGCTGTTGGGCGGGCTGGGCATTCCGCGCAGATCAACCCGCTGATTCGGTACGGCCAAAAACCAGACCCGGCAAGCGCTGGGTCTGGTTTTTTATTGCCCGAGCCATTTCCGCTACGCCATTGGCTTCCAAGCACTGTCGGCCGGTTACCAGGCTCTTTCAGCTAAGGGCTGGACAACGGCCGATTGCAAGGTAACTTCTGCTCCAAGCATGGCGCAGCCTTGCTGCTAATTAAATCGAATCAATCGTTTGGCCGCTTGCCGGCTTGGAGGGAATAGTATGGGGCCGTATTACCGAGCGACATCGCAAACCACAGGGGCTTTTTTCGACACGTTCTACCAACATCCGATTTTGATGTTGCTACTGGTCGCCGGCGTGGTCGGGCTGGGCGTCTGGTTCTGGAAAAAAACCGATAAACCGTCGGCCTAGCTTGGCATGACGCTTTGGCCGCAAACGCCGGCAATTCGCGGCCAAAGCGCCGCTCTCGTTGTTTATCGGGACAGTTTTGTTTTGCTGTTGCGCCAAAAATAAAACAGCGCCAGTCCGGTGGCGAGTGCCAGTAGTGCCAGCATGAATCTAGGATCCGCCACTTGCAATGAACGGTTTTCGTCCTTGAATTTGAATTTGGTCAGCACGCCTAAAGCCGGGTCGCTGATATCGATAGCGATCGATTTTGCCGGCAAGTTGAGTAGCTGGATCTCGCTGCCGTCGAACGGCTTGTTGTTGCGGGTATCGGTACTGACCATGCCCGGGTAAAGTGGCGTTTGCGCCAATTGGGCGAGACTGATTTTTCCGGCAAGTTCTTGCTCCAGTTCCTGGGTCGTTTTGCCGTCGGTTTTTATCTTGATCGGCGTTTGGCCGTCTATCGCGATCGCAATTTCGCCTTGGGATGCCGATTGCGCTTTTTTCGACGTAAAGTTGTCCAAATACTCCACGTCGGCGGTATAGACCAAATCCAGCGCTAGCTGTACGCCTTCGGCGCTAAAGGTTTTGTCGGCCAGCTCGTACTGCAAAGCCTGATTGGAGTAATCGCGAATCGTGATGTTGGTGAGCGAGTAGCCGGCTTTGTTGGCGATAACCAATTCCGGCTGGTCCTTGGGTTGGATAACGGTGACGCCGCGCCAATTCGGATCGAGTTGGATCATGCCGTCCTTCATTGCGGTCCAAAGCTTTTTGGCGATGTAAGCCTCCGGTTTGTCGTGGTCCAATTTGGAGGCGTTCAAGAAACTCAAGCCGGTGGAGCGGTATAACTCGCCGTCGTCGATACGCCATTCCACGGTATACGAAAACAGCGAATCGCTGGCGCGGCGCGGAATTCCGGTGTGGATGCGTAATTTATCCTGTTCGGCGGCCGTATTCGCCGCAAAAGCAGGCTGGAATTGCGCTATGCAGGCCGGCAGGGACAAGGCCAGCATCAGCGAATGTATCAGTTTTTGTTTCATTTCAATTCCGGACCGTGGCGTTCAAAACGCCAACGTTAGCACAAGCTGCCGGAAAAGGCATACTGCACCGGCTGTAGGGGTAATCAGGACGGCTCAGAGTCCGGGGATGCGACGCGGCCTAGTCCACCGCGCAATTGCAGCGCCTCCAATTCGGCGGGCGAGTTGATATTGGCAAAAACCTCGGGCGCCGTGCCGAAATCGACTTCGACCATAGCGTGGCGCCGAAACCAAACCTGCAATTTACGTTCTCCGCGTAGCAAGTAATCTTGTAAATCGGCTTGCAAATGGGTGCGGATCGCTGCGAAAACCGGATGTAAACGCTCGCCGTCGAATGCCACCGCAATGTCGGCAGTACTACCGTGTAAGGCGTCCAACAGCTTTTGAAAATGTTCGGTGCGGACAAAAGGCGAATCGCAAGGCGCAGTCAATAAAATTTGCGCCGGTGCGGTTTGCAATGCGGCCAGGATGCCGGCCAAAGGGCCGTCGAAGGTGGGATTGGCGTCGCTGATCACCCGGTAGCCGAAGCCACGGTATTGCTCTTGGTTACGGTTGGCGCTGATCAACAACGTTTGGGCCAGCGGCGCCAACGCCGCCAACGCATAGCTGACCAGCGGCCGGTCTCCGAACAGGATCAGGCCTTTGTCTCGGTGCTGCATCCGCCGCGCCAAACCGCCGGCCAGCACGACGCCGCTAACTTTGTTTTGCCCGCTCATGATGTTAAGCTTTGCCGATGTTTAACAGAGCCGTCATTTTCGCAAGCTTGCCGCTGATTGCAAGTTGCGCCAATCCCGCGCTGCACAGCGAGACGGTAACGTATTATCAGGTCGAGACCGGCAAGCCTTACGACGAAGTGTTGGCCGAATTGCAGGTTGCCATTGCCGAGCACAATTTCCGTATCACCGGCCATAGCCGGGTCGGCAAAGTCATACGCGAGCGTGGCGCCGAGAATTTTCCCGAGTACGACACCGTACAGTTTTGCAATCTGACCTTGGCGAAAACGGTACTGGAAATCACGCCGCATGCGATCGCTTATATGCCCTGCAACGTCGTGACCTACCAATTCCAGGGTAAAACCATCGTGCGTACCCATTTGTTGCCGGAAGATACCGACAATCCGGCGCTGAACCAATTTGCAGCCGAAATGAACCCGCAACTGAAACAGATTGTCGATTTCGCCGCCGAACAATAACTCTTTAACTACAACGAAACAGCCAGCACCATGAAAAACTTTTTGATCCCGATGCTCAGCGCTTTGGTTTTACTCGGCGGTTGCGCCGTCACCGAAGACAGCGCCAAACCGGATGCCGAAGCCGCTGCCGCACCCGCGCCAATGATCAACGACTACCCGACCCGCGACCGCGTCGATTACGTTTTGGAATGCGTCGCCAAACACGGCGGCTTGACCTACATCAGCCAATACGCCTGCGGCTGCAAGATCGACAAGATTGCCGAGAAATTGAGTTTTGCCGAATACGAAGCGGCCAGAACCTTCAGCCAGATGCAAAAAACCGCCGGAGAGAACGGCGCCGCGTTCCGCGATCCCAAACAATCCAAGGAGTTACGCAGCCGCTTGAAAGAAGCCGAAGCAGAAGCCGAGAAAGCCTGCTTCATCAAATAAACGGATAGGCCAATACAGGGCTTTAGCAGGCTGGTGAAAAACTCCCAAAGCTGCAGTCATCAAGGCGCATAGCCTCAGCAAACAAGTAAAATAGCGCATCTAAATTGGAGAAGCCCCCCATGCGCGGACACGATGCCATTCAAAATAGCTGGTTCAGCTACGTTAGCCTGGAAGACCGTATTCCCAAACAGCATCCGTTGCGTCGTTTACGGCTACTCGTCGATGGCGTATTGGCCTCTATGGATGCGGTCTTTGCCGAATGCTACTCCCATACTGGCCGCCCGTCGATTGCGCCCGAAAAACTGCTGCGCGCCTTGCTATTGCAAGTGCTGTACACCGTTCGTAGCGAACGCCAGTTGATGGAACAGCTGGACTACAACCTGCTGTTTCGCTGGTTTGTCGGTTTGGGTATCGACGATGCTGTCTGGGAACGCAGCGTGTTCAGCGCCAACCGCGAGCGCCTGCTGTCCGAAGCACTGAGTCGCGAGTTTTTTGAGCGGGTCTTGGCCATTGCCGAATGGCAAAACCTGGTGTCCGACGAACACTTCAGTGTCGACGGCAGCCTGATCGAAGCCTGGGCCTCGCACAAAAGCTTCGTGAAGAAAGACGGCAGCGGTCCTGATAAACCCGCCGGCCGCAATCCCGAGGTCGACTTCAGCGGCGAAAAGCGCAGCAATGCCACGCATCAGAGCACGACAGACCCCGAAGCGCGGCTTTACAAGAAAGGCGAATACACCGAGGCCAAACTGCGTTACATCACCCATGCCCTATCCGAGAATCGTAACGGCCTGATTGTCGATGTCGAAACCACCCAAGCCACCGGCACCGCTGAAATCGAAGCCGCGCAAACAATGATCAAACGCCGTGTTCCCAAAGGCGGCAGCGTCGGTGCCGACAAAGGCTATGACCAACCGGCGTTCGTCAACAAACTCAAGACGCAAGACATCAAAGCCCATGTTGCTCGCAAAAAGACCGGCAGTGCCGTCGATGGCCGCACCGCGCGCGGCAAAGCGTACGCTCAAAGCCTCAAGCGCCGCAAAATCGTCGAAGAAGCCTTCGGCTGGATCAAGACCGTCGGGGGCCTGCGTAAAACCCGCCACATCGGCTTAGCCAAAGTCGCAGGTCAGGCCTTGTTTTGCTTTGCCGCCTACAACCTGACGCGCTTGCTCAACCTATTGGTGTTCACGCCGAAACCGGCGTGGAGTGCGCCCACCTAGGGCGAAGTGCGCCTGAAAACCGTCCACAGACGGCTTCAGGCGAATAAAAAGCCCTTGAAACAGGGGCAAAACGGTTGAAACTCGATGTCATGACCGATTTCAACACGAAAAAATCACGGAAACCGTGGGTAAGGGGAAATATCAGTGGGTTTTTCACCAGCCTGTTAGCGGCGCTAAAGCCCTTTTTTATTTGCCACAATTTTCACGTTGCCTTTGTCGGCATGCCGGACCTGTCGATCATGTTCAATACTTCCGCGATCCAATATCCTAAATCCAAATTGTCGATTCTGGCGTTGCTGGCGCTGAATGCCGTTATTTACGGTTTTACCGACACGCTGACCAGTTTTTCCGATGCCTTGGTATGGGTGGTGTTGCTGGTGATTTACGAATTGGAAGCGAACAAGGTCGGTTTGCCGCTAGGCGAAACGGCGATGCGCCATCTGCGCAGCGGTTTGATCGGCGTGATCGGTTTGGTTTTTGCCAGTTACTGGCGCGACAGCGAATGGTTGGATGTGGCCAACTCGCTGCTTTGGTTTGGATTGATTGCCATTTTGGAAACCGAAGTCCGCTGGCCGGACTACGTACGCCGGCACCCGCGTTTTTTTTGGCTGGCGACCATTGCCACTTTTACCGGCCTACTGGCGATGGCCGGGGTTTGGTTGGCGCGCGGCGCCTGGCTCGACGGCTACGATGCCTTGTTGTGGATTGTCGCGTTCGGTTTCATCGAAGTCGATATTTTTCATCTGCTAAAACGTAAGCGCTCGGTATAAGCCGGCATGGCCAAGCGCTTGGGCGTCTTCGTCTTCCTATTGGCGCCGTTGCTGCTGAAAGGCCTGTTCGTCGACCGTTTCATCTACGAGTACACCGGTACGCCATGGCTGGGATGGGCTCGGGTGTTGGCCAACGATGCTGTGGTTTATGCGGCATTGCTGGTGCTGCTGTACCTGTCGTGCTGGCCCGGTATGCGGCGGCCGATATCGGCGCTATTGCGTTTGTCGGCGCTGGCGTTGTTTACGGTGTACTGGATCGATTACTTGGTCATCGCTAATTTCGACACCCATCTGGCGCTCGGCGATGCGATCAAATACGCCGGTTATTCCCACAAATACCTGCAACAAATCTACGGATTGCCGGATTGGGCGCTGTGGGCGGTCGCGCTGCCGGTATTGGCGGCGATTGCCGCGCTGGTATCGCTTCCGTACCGTCTTCCCGCCGAACGCGGCCGCATACTGCCGCTGTTTGCCATCGCCGGGCTGCCGTTGATTTCCGGTTTCACCGACAACGACGTCTACGCCCATGCCTGGATTTATAAAAACGTTTTCGATTACAACCTGACGATACGCTCGGAAGCGTCGGCTTACAGCCCGGCTTTTATTCGCGATTTTCGCCACGAAGAAGCGCAAATCTGCCTCGCCGAACCGGCACAACGCAAAAACATCGTCATTCTGATGGTGGAATCGCTGTCCGCCTACCAAAGTCGCTACTTTTCCGGCATTCGCGATTGGACCCCCGAGTTGGACGCGATCGCGGCAAACCATCTGGCGTTTCGCAATTTTTACGCGAACGGTTTTATCACCGAAGACGGCGAAATCGCTCTGTTGACCGGCTTGCCGCCGATCTATTCGCCGTCGAGCTATTCCGACGGCGGCAGCGCTTCGTTTGCCGGTTTTTATGGCGTCGAGCAAGCGTTGCCGAAACGGTTGAGGTCTCACGGCTACCTTAGCGAGTTTTTAACCAGTGCCGATCTGGAATTCGGCAACACCGGGACTTGGGCGAAAAGCATCGGTTTCGATTACGTCGAGGGCCACGACCATCCCGATTATGCGCATTGGGACCGCTATCATTTTCGCGCCGCGCCGGACGAGGCGCTTTACCTGCGGGCGCTGGATCGAATCGCCAAGGCCGCTAACCAGCCGTTGTTACTGTTCATCAAGACCGTCAGTACCCACCATCCTTACGTCGACCCGGAAACCAAGCAAAAATCCGAGGAAGCGGCGTTCCGCTACGCCGATAAGCAATTGGGCCGTTTTGTCCGGCAGTTGCAGGATCGGCACTTTTTTCGCAATGGGCTGCTGCTGATCGTCGGCGACCACCATTCGATGACGCCGTTAAAAAAAGAAGAGGCCGCGCATTTCGGCCATTACAAAGCCTCGGCCAAAGTGCCGTTGCTCGTCGTCTCCGGCAACGGGCATGCGGATGAGGACAGGCAGTTTCAACAGACCGACGTGTTCAATACCTTGCAAGGCATGGTCGACGGCAGGCAATGCCGCAGCGATTGGCAAGGCGTGCTGTGGGGCGAGCATGCCGCGCCGCCGCGTTTTATCGCCCATCGCCGCGGCGACAATCGCGATAAGGTCAGCGTGTTCAGCGAGGATGGCGATTATCTGATAAAGCTGGACGGCGACGATACCCGCCTTGGCAGCGATGGCGTCGATCCGGGCTTAAGCCGCTTGCTGGTCGGTAAAATCAATGCGTTGCGTCTGGCTCGGCTGAATTGGCTGGCAAAATCCGCCGAAACGTCAAATTGATCCGCGGCTGTTTGGTTTGCCGGGTTTTCGGCAACTCGTGGCGCCAATGGTGCTGCAATGTGCCGGCCATGACCAACAGGTCGCCGTGAGCTAATTCGATATCCAGAGTCTGTTTGCTACGGTTGTGGCGCAGGCGGAATAGGCGACTGTCGCCGAGACTGAGCGATGCGATCGTGGGGTTCTTGCCCAGCTCGGGCTCGTTGTCGGCGTGGCAGCCCATCGAATCGCGGCCGTCGCGGTATAAATTGGCCAGCACGCTATTGAAGGTATGTTGGCAAACCGAATCCAGGTCGGCTTTTATCTGCAATAAACTAGCGGTCCAGGGCAAAGGGCTGTGGTCGACGCCGGAATAGCGGTAATGTGCTGCCCGGTCGCCGTACCAAGCCATTAGCCGCGGCACGGTTATCGAGCGGCCGAAGATTTGGATTTGTTCGGTTTGCCATGCCAGGTTGCAGCGTAAATCTTGAAACAAGGCATCGGCGGCGGCGTTCGGGTAAAAGCCGCGCAACAGGTAGAGTTCGCCGTCGCTCGGCGCCAGATTGTCGGTGTTGGCTAGCATTGCGGCGCCGATGTCGCTAACCATGCACCCGACGAATCGGGCTTAGTTGACCAGTAAAATAATCAACTGCGCCGCGATGATGCGCAAAATCATCACCAGCGGATACACCGTTGCGTAAGCCATCGAAACGGCAGCCGACGGACTCAGATTGTTGGCGAAGGCCAGGGCCGGCGGATCGGTCATGCTACCGGCCAGCAGGCCGCACAAAGACAGAAAATTCAGCTTGTAGAAAATGCGGCCGACGGCAGCGACGATTAATAACGGCAGCAGCGTGATCAATGCGGCGCAGGCCATCCAGTAAAAGCCGTCGCCTTTGACCAGGGTTTCGACGAACTGGTCGCCGGAATGCAGACCGACGCAGGCCAGGAACAGCACGATGCCGATATCTTTCAGGATGATGTTGGAGCTTTTCGGTAGATGCCAGGTCATCGCGCCCCAGTTGCCGATCCGGCTCAGCATGATCGCAACCAGCAACGGGCCGCCGGCCATGCCCAGTTTGACCGCGGACGGGATGCCGGGCAGGTAAAGCGGGAAGCTACCCAACAGCACGCCGAGCGAGATGCCGATAAAGATCGGCATGATTTGCGGATGGTCCAGTTCTTCCAAGGAATTGCCCAGGGCTTTTTCGATGCTGGTCAATGCATCCTGGCTGCCGACCACGTGCAGTTCGTCGCCGAATTGCACATGGACGTGGCTGGTCGGCGAAAATTCGACGTCCGGCCGATGAATCCGCGAAATCGTCACGCCGTACAGCAGACAGAGGTTGCCGATGGTTTGGTTGATCGCCGCTTTATTGGTGACCACCAAGCGTTTGCTGTGCAGATTGGTGGCGATTTGTTTCAGGTCGATATCCGATTCCGGGCCGATCAGGATTTTCAACTGCTCCAGCGGTTCGCGCTCTCCGACCAGCCGGATTGTGTCGCCGACCGCCAGCCGGCTGTCCCGGCCGGCGACGTCGACTTGGCCGTTGTGCAGAATTCGGGTCATGACTACGTTCATACCTTCGAAAAACGGAATCTGGCTCAGCATCAGGCCGTTCAGATTGGGGTTCTCGACTTTCAAATCCTTCCAGATCGGCACGTGCGCCTGCTGTTGTTGGTTGTCGTCGAACAGTTTGGCTTCGTGGGCGATGTCGATCTTGAACAGGCGTTTATTCAGCAGCATCGCCAAGATGATGCCGGCGATGCCGAACGGATAGGCGACCGCATAACCCAAGCCCGGCATTTTTAGCGTGTCCGGGCCGATATTCGGCAAACTGCCCAAGACTTGCTGGGCCGCGGCCAGCGACGGTGTATTCGTCGTCGCGCCGGAGAACAGGCCCACTGCGACCGGCATCGGAATCTCGCCGACGATGCTGATCAGCACTGCGGCCAAGGCGCCCAGCAAGACGATGGCCGCAGCCAACCCGTTCAGCTTCAGCCCGTAGCGGAAAAACGAACTGACGAAGCTGGGCCCGACCTGCAAGCCGATGGCGTAAACGAACAACACCAGGCCGAATTCGCGTAGGAAGTGCATGACTTCCGGATTGATGCTGAGCTGGAAATGGCCGAAGATCAGGCCGGAGAACAACACGCCGGCGATGCCGAGCTGAATGCCGGCCAGCGACAAGCGGCCCAACACCAGGCCGCTGGCGATCACCAGGCTGATGACCAGCAAGGTGTGTGGTACCGAGTCTTGATTGAAAAGCGATAGCAGCCAGGACATGTCCTATTCCTTGGGGATGGGGTTCACGGGATTTAAGGTTTGCTTACTCGAAACGGCCTGACTATGATGGGGCTTCCCCGCCGGTGCGAAAGCGCTGGTCGGATTGTACAACAAGCCAACCAAGGGTGATCGGGATGAACAATAACTACCATAAAATTAAAATTATCGTCATGCTCGGGTTGTTTGCCGCTGGAGCGAATGCGGCGGATATCAATGCCGGTAAAGCCAAAGCTGCGGTTTGCCAGGGCTGCCACGGCTCCGCCGGCGTCAGTAGCAGCCCGCTGTGGCCGAGTTTGGCCGGCCAGGGCGCGATTTACCTGGAAAGCCAGTTGAATAAATTCAAGTCGGGCCAGCGCGAAAACGAGGTCATGAAACCGATTGCAGCCGGTTTGTCGGAGGCCGACATGCAGAATCTGGCAGCTTACTATGCCAGTTTACCGGGCAAGTCGGCGGGCGGCGGTAGCGACGCCGCTTTGATCGGCCAAGGTAAGGAAAAAGCCGGTATGTGTCTGGGCTGCCACGGTAATAATGGTCAGGGCACCGGCATGGTACCCAAACTCGCCGGCCAGCAGCCGCAATATTTGGCCAAGCAACTGGCCGATTTCAAAAAAGGTGCGCGTAAGGCACCGCAAATGAATGCAATGGCGCAATCGTTGAGCGACGACGACATCAAGGCTTTGGCCGCTTATTTAGGCTCGTTGTAATTCTGCAATTCGCCGTTGCCGGTTAGCGGTTGGGCGGCGGCGGCGGGGAGCCGGGCGGTGGCGGCGGAACCCGCGTCGGAGCGTTGCTAGGCGCCGGCGATTGGTAAGAAAATTCTCCGGATACCGGCACCCGGTGGCCCTTGCCGTACATACACTGCACGTAAGCATTGTCGTAGTTTTGCTGGGTAGCGTAGCCGGCGCGGCGGGCTTCGCCGCTGCCGGCGATGGTTCCCGCCATTAGGCCGGTACCGGCGCCTATCGCCGCACCGCCACCTCCTCCCAACGCTGCGCCGGCGGCGGCACCGACCGCCGTACCGACGGCGGCGCTGCCGATCTGGCTATCCGCGCTGGCTTGGTTCGGCGTCGCGCCGACTTGGCCGGCCGCGTACTGCTGGCATAGATAATCGTCCTGGCGGAATTGTTCGAACGACATGCCGCTGCCCGGTAAGGCCATTACGCTGGGGCCGTTGGGCATATGTGCGCAGCCACCGCTTAGCAAGGCGGCGCCAAGCAATCCGATAACTCTGTTACGTTGCATAGTGCGCCTCCACTCAATTCGGCGGTGTCGGCGAGACTTGGCGCCAGCCGCCGGGGCATTGATTGACGTAAGGGTAATAGCCGGCCGGATTGTCGCAGTAATACCAATAGCCTTCCGGCAACGGTGCGCTGGGCGCGGCCGGCCGCTCGCGTTCGATGTAAACGGGCGGTTGCGCCGGCAACGTGATGATTTCCCGCGGGTAGTAGGGATAAGCGGGGTAGTACGGGTAAGCCGGATAATACGGTCGTGGAAACAGCGGAACTCCCAGGTAAAAACCGAAGCCGGGGTGAAAGTGGCGGCCGAAACCGTGGCCGTGGTGGTGCGGGCCGGCGCTGACGCCGAACGCCACTGTCGATAGTAGCGCGCCTGCCGCTAGCCAGCGGCGGAAGCTCAATTTGTGTGTGTCCATATCATCCTCAACTGGTTTGCCGACTGGGGAACGGGATATCGATCGTGACGCGCAATCCGCCGGCCTCGCGGTTTTCGGCGCCGATTCGGCCGCCGTGCGCTTCGATCGCGCGTTGGGCGATGGTCAGGCCAAGGCCGGTGCTTTGGGCTTTGGTCGGTTTGCCGCTGCGGAAAAACGGCTGAAAAATCGCCGCCAGGTCCCGATCGGGAACTCCCGGCCCCATATCCTCCACGCGGATTCTTAAGCGCGCATTATTGCGCTCGAAATCGGCGGCCAGTATCACGCTGCCGTCGCGGCGGCAGTGTTGTACGGCATTGCGCAGGACGTTTTCGACCGCTCTGTGCAACAGTTCGGGCAGGCAATAACCGCGGATGTCGCCGATGCCTGAATACTCCAGCGAAATGCCGTTCCGTTGCGCTTCGAAGCCGACGTCTTCGACGATATCCGCCAACAAATCGGCGATATTGACCGCTTCGAATGTTCGTTTATCGACTCCGGCCTCCAGCCGGGACAGCATCAGCAGTTCGCCGACCAGGTCGCTGATGCGCTGCGACTCGCGTTCGATGCGCTCCAAGGTTGCCGGCAATTTTTCCGGTTGTTGCTGGGCCAGGCCGATCGCGGCTTGAATCCGGGCTAGCGGCGAGCGCAATTCGTGCGACACGTCGTGCAGCAAATGCTGCTGGGCGCCGACCAAATTGCCGATTTGCTTGGTCATATGGTCGAAATCCCGGCCCAAGTCGCTCAATTCGTCGCGTCGGCGGCCCATGCCCAGGCCGATCCGGGTATCCAGCCGGCCTTGGGCCACGGCTTGAAACGCATTGCGCAGATTGCGGATCGGTTTGGCGAAGTACCAGGCTAACAAGGCGCTAAACACCAAACTGGCGATGCTGCCGGCTATCAGCGGCGCGATAGGCGAGGGCGGATTGCGCGGCGGCCGGCGATTGTCGCGGCCGGGCGGCGGGCGTTGGCCGGGGCTGGCTAAACCCAGCAGGTCCGGCGGGTTCGGCGGCATCGCCATTCTGAAATTGTCGGCGAAACCGTTTTCCGGCGACGGTACGAACAGCAAATAGCGGCGGCCGTCGTCGGCCGAGACCATGCGGATCGCGTCCGGATATTGGCCGTCCGCGTACAGGGTTCGCGCCTGGTGCAAAATCTCGGGCGATACTTCGCGGCCCAGTAATTCCCGGTCTTGGTCGTCGACGGCGTAAATCGGCGGAAACCGCTCCTGGCGCAAGGCGTGGATAAAGTCGCGCAAGCCGGCGACGCCGCTGCGCGGCAACAAATTGGCGGCAACGCTGACCATCGAAGCGATATGCCTGACGTTGATGCCGCTGGGTTGGTTGGCCGATTCCGCTTGCCGTTGCGTTTCGCGCAGCCAGAAGATCGTGCCGACGCCGATGCCCGCCGTCAGCCAGGCCAGCCAGAACGCGAAAAAAAACTTCCAGAACAAGCGGCCCATTTCAATCCTTGACCAGTTGGTAACCTTGGCCGCGCACGGTCTGGATATAAGAGCGGCCGTCGGCCTGGTTGCCCAATTTTTGTCGAATGCTGCTCATGTGGACGTCTATGCTGCGGTCGAAGCGGGCCAGCGGCCGGCCTAACGCTTTCTCGGACAGGGCTTGTTTGCTGACAACTTGCCCGGCGTGGCAGGCCAGCGCTTCCAGTAGATTGAATTCGGTGCTGGTCAACTCCAGGGTTTTGTCGAACCAGGTCGCCTTGCGTTTTTCGCTCCAGATTTGCAACGGCCCGGCCAAAATCGGCCCGGGTTGGCGTAGCTCGTCCGCCGCCTGGGTGCGGCGCAATATTGCGCGAATCCGGGCGACCAGTTCGCGCGGCGTGCAAGGTTTCGGAACGTAGTCGTCGGCACCGGATTCCAGGCCGATAATGCGGTCGACATCGTCGCCTTTGGCAGTAAACATCAGTACCGGCACACGACTTTCCAGCCTGATGCGCGCCAGTATTTCGGTGCCTTTGATGTCGGGCAGCATGATGTCGAGGATCACCAATTGGTGTTTGCCGGATAGCGCCTGCTGCAGCCCGGAATTGCCGGTCATGGCGATGTCGACTTCGAAACCTTCCTGCTGTAGGTAATCGCTGAACAGGCCGGCCAATTCCTCGTCGTCGTCGATAATCAACACTTTGCTCATCTGCTTGGCCTCCACCAAAATTCGATGCGGCATCATAGCGGTTGCCGGCTTAACTGCGCCAACCGCTTTTACTTGATTTTACTTTGCGCTAACCGCAGTTAACTCCCTGTTTGCAATACTGGATTCCGGCAAATAGCTATTCGGCTATGCCGCTTTCCAAATTGATCGAGTCGAGGAGTTGTTATGAAAAAGTTGTTATTGATCGCAGGCCTGTTACCGCTGGCGGTTGCCGCCGGCCCCCGCCACGGCGAACCTGGTTGCGACGGTGGCCCGCATCCGGCTCGCCACGGCGAATTTGCTCCGGGCGAGCACCTGCCGCATTTTCTGCGGGCGTTGAATCTGAGCGATGCGCAACGGGCGGAGATAAAAAGTCTGCGGCAAAGTCAGTTCGGCGAGGGCCGCGATGCGATGCGAAGCCAGGGCCGGGCGATGCACGACGAGCTGCGCAATCTGAGCTTTTCCGCGGACTATAACGAAGCGAAAAGCCTGAGTCTGATCGAGAAATCGTTGGAGATGCATAAACAAGCGGCCTTGGAAAAGGCCAAGCTGGATAACCGGATCTTCAAACTGCTGACGCCGGAGCAACAGCAGAAACTTCAGTCCGAACTGAGCAAAGCCGAGCATTGAACGTTGTTATTACTGGCGCACGACCCGCGGCAAGGCCTGCTGGCCGATTAATCGCCTGTGCCGGGTTAGTCGCAGGGTGTCGCCGGTGTGCACCATTTCGGAAAATTGTTAATGACCAAACAAGCATAATTTCGTAAAATCTCGCTGTTTTTATCTCTCCGGAACGGGATCGGCCGCAAGGCTTATCCCGTTTTCTACATCTAAGGTGGCCAATCTTGAATAAACCCGCATTACTGGTATTAGAAGATGGGACTGCGTTTCACGGCGTGTCGATCGGCGCCGATGGCTGTTCCGTCGGGGAAGTGGTATTTAACACGGCGCTGACCGGTTACCAGGAAATCCTCAGCGATCCTTCCTACGCCAGACAAATCGTGACGCTGACTTATCCGCATATCGGCAACGTCGGTACCAATGCCGAAGACGACGAATCGGCGAAAGTATTCGCCAGCGGCTTGGTGATTCGCGATTTGCCGTTGTTGGCCAGTAGCTGGCGCCAGCAACAAACCTTGCCCGAATATCTGCAACGGCACAACGTGGTGGCGATCGCCGATATCGATACGCGCCAACTGACCCGGTTGTTGCGCGATAAAGGCGCGCAACGCGGCTGCATCATGGCCGGCGAGACGGTTGACATTGCCGCGGCAACCCAAGCGATCGAATCTTTTCCGGGGTTGCAAGGGATGGATTTGGCCAAGGAAGTCACTACCGACCAAGCCTACGAATGGAGCGAAAATGTCTGGCAATTGGGCGTGGGCCATCGAGCCGCGCCGAATTTGGCCAAGCATGTCGTCGCTTACGACTTCGGCGTCAAACGCAATATCTTGCGGCTGTTGGCCAACCGCGGCTGCCGCGTCACGGTGGTGCCGGCCAAAACCCCGGCGGCCGAGGTATTGGCGCTGAATCCGGACGGCGTGTTCCTGTCCAACGGCCCCGGCGACCCGGAGCCTTGCGATTACGCAATCGAGGCGATTGGGGCTATCTTGGCAAAAAAAGTACCGGTGTTCGGCATTTGCCTGGGCCACCAGTTGCTGGCACTGGCCAGCGGTGCCAAAACCGAGAAAATGAAATTCGGCCACCACGGCGCCAACCACCCGGTCCAGGACTTGGCGAGCGGCCGAGTCATGATCAGCAGCCAAAACCACGGCTTTGCGGTCAGTCCGGACAGTTTGCCGGTCAATCTTAAAGCCACCCACGTCTCGCTGTTCGACGGCAGCCTGCAGGGTATCGCCCGAACCGACGTGCCGGCCTTCAGTTTTCAAGGCCACCCGGAAGCCAGTCCGGGACCGCACGATGTGGAATCGTTGTTCGACGATTTCATTGCGTTGATGGACCAGTCCCGTTAAGCCCAGTTTTTACAGAGTGATATGCCAAAAAGAACCGACATAAAATCGATTTTATTACTGGGCGCCGGACCGATCGTCATCGGTCAGGCTTGCGAGTTCGACTATTCTGGCACCCAGGCCTGCAAAGCGTTGCGCGAAGAAGGCTACCGGGTGATTCTGGTCAACTCCAATCCGGCCACGATCATGACCGATCCGGACATGGCCGATGCTATCTACATCGAGCCGATCGACTGGCAAACGGTGGAAAAAATCATCGAGAAGGAGCGCCCGGACGCAATCCTGCCGACTATGGGCGGTCAGACCGCGCTGAATTGCGCACTGGCGTTGGACAAGCACGGCGTGCTGGCCAAATACGGCGTGGAAATGATCGGCGCGAGTAAAGAAGCCATCAACAAAGCCGAGGATCGCGACCTGTTCAATCAGGCCATGCGCAAGATCGGCTTGGAAGTCGCCAAGTCCAAAGTTGCCCACAGTATGGAAGAGGCCTTTGCCGCTCAGGAAGAAGTCGGCTATCCGACCATCATCCGGCCCTCGTTTACGATGGGCGGTAGCGGCGGCGGCATTGCCTACAACCGCGAGGAATTCATCGAGATTTGCGAACGCGGCTTGGATTTGTCGCCGACCAACGAGCTGTTGATCGAGGAATCGATTCTGGGTTGGAAGGAATTCGAAATGGAGGTCGTGCGCGACCGCCACGACAATTGCATCATCGTCTGCTCCATCGAAAATTTCGATCCGATGGGCGTGCACACTGGCGACTCGATTACCGTGGCGCCGGCGCAAACCTTGACCGATAAGGAATACCAAATCATGCGCAACGCCTCGCTGGCGGTATTGCGCGAAATCGGCGTCGATACCGGCGGTTCCAACGTGCAGTTCGCCGTCAATCCCGATAACGGCCGCTTGATCGTCATCGAAATGAATCCGCGGGTCAGCCGTTCGTCGGCCTTGGCCTCCAAAGCCACCGGTTTCCCGATTGCAAAAGTTGCGGCGAAACTGGCGGTCGGTTTTACCTTGGATGAACTACGTAACGAGATCACCGGCGGAGCGACGCCGGCTTCGTTCGAGCCGACTATCGACTATGTCGTCACCAAGGTGCCGCGGTTCGCGTTCGAGAAATTCCCGCAAGCCAACGACCGGCTGACCACGCAAATGAAATCGGTCGGCGAAGTCATGGCGATCGGCCGTACCTTCCAGGAATCGCTGCAAAAAGCCTTGCGCGGACTGGAAGTCGGCGTTGACGGCTTGGACGAAGTGGCGGATTTGAGCGATCCGAACGCGCAGGACATCATTCTGCGCGAGCTGCGCTATCCGGGGCCGCAACGCTTGTGGTATCTGGCCGATGCGTTTCGTAGCGGCTTGAGTTTCGAAGAAATCCACCAGGCCTGCAAAATCGAGCCTTGGTTTTTGGCCCAAGTTGAGGATTTGATCTCTACTGAAAAAGCCTTGTCGACCAAAACCCTGGCGACATTGGAGCCGGGCGAATTGCTGCGGTTGAAACGCAAAGGTTTCTCCGACAAACGTTTGGCGAAATTACTGGAAACCAAGGAATCCGAAGTACGCAACGTCCGCCACAAGAAAGGCATTCGGCCGGTGTTCAAGCGTATCGATTCCTGCGCCGCGGAGTTTGCTTCCGACACCGCTTATTTGTATTCCACCTACGAGCAGGAATGCGAAGCCAAGCCGTCGGATCGGGAAAAAATCGTCATTTTGGGCGGCGGTCCGAACCGGATCGGCCAGGGCATCGAATTCGACTATTGCTGCGTACATGCCGCCTTGGCGCTGCGCGAGGACGGTTACGAGACCATTATGGTCAACTGTAATCCGGAAACCGTTTCGACCGACTTCGACACTTCCGACCGTTTGTATTTCGAGCCGTTGACCTTGGAAGACGTGCTGGAAATCATCGACCTGGAGAAACCCAAGGGTGTGATTGTGCAGTACGGTGGCCAAACCCCGCTGAAACTGGCACGGGCCTTGGAAGCGGCTGGCGCGCCGATTATTGGCACTTCACCGGATTCGATCGATTTGGCCGAAGACCGCGAGCGGTTCCAGAAATTGCTGGAGCGTCTGAATCTGTTGCAACCGCCCAACGCCACCGCGCGTTCGGTCGAGCAGGCGGTCAGTTCGGCAAAGGAAATCGGCTATCCGCTGGTGGTGCGTCCATCCTATGTGTTGGGCGGCCGGGCGATGGAGATCGTGTTCAACGAAGACGGCCTGCGCCGTTACATGAAAGAAGCCGTCAGCGTGTCGAACGATTCGCCGGTGTTACTGGACCGGTTCCTGGACGACGCGGTGGAAATGGACGTCGATGCGATTTACGACGGCGAAACCGTGTTGATCGGCGGCTTGATGGAACACATCGAACAGGCCGGCGTGCATTCCGGCGACTCGGCGTGCTCGCTGCCGCCTTACGATTTGCCGGCGCATTTGCAAGATCAATTGCGCGCCCAAGTCGCGAAGATGGCCGAAGCATTGGGTGTGCGCGGTTTGATGAATACCCAGTTCGCGATTCAAGGCGAGACCGTATACGTGCTGGAAGTGAATCCGCGCGCTTCGCGTACCGCGCCGTTCGTGTCGAAAGCCACAGGTTATCCGTTGGCGAAAATCGCCGCGCGCTGCATGGTCGGTAAGTCGTTGAAAGAACAGGGTGTTACCGAGGAGCGCATTCCTGAGTATTTCTCGGTCAAGGAAGCGGTGTTTCCGTTCATCAAATTCCCCGGCGTCGATCCGTTGCTGGGGCCGGAGATGAAATCCACCGGCGAGGTGATGGGCGTCGGCAAAACCTTCGGTGAAGCCTTTGCCAAGTCGCAACGGGCTTGCGGCGTGGATTTGAGCCATAGCGGCAAGGTATTGATCAGTATTCGCGATGCGGATAAACCCAAGTTGCCGGAATTGGCGAATATGCTGATCGCCAAAAATTACGAAATCGTCGCGACTCCGGGTACCGCGCGCGTGTTGCGCGAGGCCGGTATCGCTTGTAAAGACGTGTTCAAGGTCAACCAGGGCCGGCCGCATACCGTGGATATGATCAAGAACGGCGAGATCCAGATGGTCATCAACACGACCGACGGCGCGAAAGCGGTTGCGGATTCATTCACGATGCGGCGCGAAGCGCTGCAGCGTAAGGTCACCTACTACACGACGATGGCCGGCGCCAGAGCGGCTTGCTACGCGCTGGGCGAGCTCGATGCCGGCGACGTCAATTGCTTGCAAGATTTGCATAACAGTTTTAACGGATAAAGAAAAAAGGGGAGCAGTAAATGCAAAAATTTCCGCTGACGGTGGCTGGCGCCAATAAGCTGCGCGCCGAGCTGGAGGAATTGAAAACCGTGATTCGGCCGCGAATTATCCAGGCCATTGCCGAAGCCCGCGAGCACGGCGATTTGAAAGAAAACGCCGAGTACCATGCGGCTAGGGAACAACAAAGTTTCGCCGAGGGGCGGATTGCCGAAATCGAAGGTAAATTGTCCAACGCCAATATCATCGACGTGACCAAAACCGACGCCAACGGCAAAGTCGTATTCGGCGCGACCGTGGAAATCGAGGATTTGGATTCGGGTAAGGTTGTGACTTACCAGATCGTCGGCGAAGACGAAGCCAACATCAAGGAAGGCAGAATTTCGGTCGGATCGCCGATTGCGCGGGCTTTGATCGGCAAGGAAGTCGAAGATGTCGTGACGGTGAAGGCGCCGGGCGGCGATGTCGAGTACGAGATTATTTCGGTCAAATATATTTAGCCGGAGCGAGCGGGGAGGCGCTGCCTCCCCAATAGGCTATTTTTTCGGATTTTGCCGGTAAACCACAGCAATTTGGCCGATAGACTGAATCAGTTCGGCTTTGGTTTCGGCGCAAATTTGCTCGGAAATAACGGCGCGTTCATCCCGCTCGGCGCGGATTTTAATTTTGATCAGTTCGTGCGCATCCAGCGCGACGTTGATTTCTTTCAGTACCGCTTCGGTCAAGCCCGCCTGGCCGATGATCACCACCGGATTCAGGGCATGCGCCTGGGCTTTGAGTTTTTTCTTTTGGATGGGATTCACGCAGTTTCCTTGACTTTATAAAACCGAGCGATTTTACACGAATAGAAAATATGGCACGCAGCAAAAGTAGCCAGCAGTGGATGCAGGAACATTTCCAGGACGAATATGTCAAGAAGGCCCAGGCTTTGGGTTATCGCTCGCGGGCGGTTTTCAAGCTGATCGAAATTCAGGAAAAAGACAAAATCATCAAGCCTGGTATTAATATAGTCGACCTCGGTGCGGCGCCCGGAGGTTGGTCGGAGTACGCCAGCAAAATCGTCGGCAAAAAAAGCAAGGTGATTGCGCTGGACTTATTGCCGATAGAACCGATCGAGGGGGTCGAATTCATTCAAGGCGACTTTCGGGAAGACGAAGTCCTGGAAGAATTGTACAAAGTGCTTGATGGCGAGCCGGTGCACTTGTTATTGTCGGATATGGCCCCCAATATGAGCGGTAGCAGGGAAATGGATCAACCCCGCTCCATCTATCTCGGCGAATTGGCATTAGATGCCGCGCAGCGGATTTTGGTAAAGGGTGGGACGTTTTTGATAAAAATGTTCCAGGGCGCCGGTTTCGACGAGTACTATAATCAAGTGCGGCAGCAATTCAACAGCGTTGCTATCAGAAAGCCCAAGGCTTCGCGGGCACGCAGCAACGAAGTCTACATTTTGGCGAAAGGTTTTAAATAAGCCGGCGAACAGCCTCGATTCCAGGCGGTCCTTGCCGGTAGGGTGCGAGTACTCCTGATACAATTACTCGGTTTTTAAATATGGTGGCCATTCCCGGCCGGAGCGCGTAACTTGAGCGATATGATTAAAAATTTGGTTTTGTGGGTGGTCATCGCGGTGGTATTGATGGCCGTATTCAACAACTTCGGGTCGCGGGCGGTACGCAGCGATGCCAATTTGTCGTATTCGCAACTGATTGACGCGGTCAAGGCCGGCCAAGTGCAGCAGGTCGCGATTTCCGACAACACGGTCAAAGGCCGTATGCACACCGGCGATAAGTTTAAGACTTATATGCCGAACGATCCGCATTTGATCGACGACCTGTTGGCGAACGGTGTCGAAATCACCGTGCAGCCGCCGGAAGAGCCGTCGATGCTGATGCAGATATTCGTGTCGTTCGGGCCGATTCTGCTGCTGATTGCGGTTTGGGTGTTCTTCATGCGGCAGATGCAGGGTGGTGGCGTCGGCGGCCGCGGCGGCGCGATGGGTTTTGGTAAGAGTAAAGCCCGGATGCTGGATCAGGATCAAAACAAAGTCACGTTTGCCGACGTGGCCGGTTGCGACGAAGCCAAGGAAGAAGTACAGGAAATGGTCGACTTTCTGAAAGATCCGGCCAAATACCAGCGCCTTGGCGGTAAAGTCCCGCGCGGCGCGCTGATGGTCGGACCGCCGGGTACCGGTAAAACCTTGCTGGCCCGGGCCATTGCCGGCGAAGCGAAAGTGCCGTTCTTTACCATTTCCGGTTCGGACTTCGTCGAAATGTTCGTCGGCGTCGGTGCTTCCAGGGTGCGCGACATGTTCGAGCAGGCCAAAAAGCATGCGCCGTGCATCATCTTCATCGACGAGATCGACGCAGTAGGCCGGTCCCGCGGTGCCGGATTGGGCGGCGGCAACGACGAACGGGAACAAACCTTGAACCAGTTGCTGGTTGAAATGGACGGTTTCGAAGGCCACGAAGGCATCATTGTCATCGCCGCGACCAACCGTTCCGACGTGCTGGACAAAGCCTTGTTGCGTCCCGGCCGCTTCGACCGCCAAGTAGTGGTCGGTTTGCCCGATGTTCGCGGCCGCGAGCAAATTCTGAACGTGCATTTGAAGAAAGTCCCGATGGCCGATGACGTCAAAGTCAAGTACATCGCCCAAGGCACGCCGGGTTTTTCCGGTGCCGATCTGGCTAACCTGGTCAACGAAGCGGCATTGTTCGCCGCCCGTTTCAACAAGCGTTTGGTCAGCATGGTCGATTTGGAAAAAGCCAAGGACAAACTGATCATGGGCGCCGAACGGCGCTCGATGGTGATGGACGAGAAAGAAAAGAAAATGACCGCCTACCACGAAGCCGGCCACGCTATCGTCGGCCGCTTGGTGCCGGACCACGATCCGGTGTACAAGGTCAGCATCATGCCGCGCGGCCGGGCTTTGGGTGTGACGATGTTTTTGCCGGAACGCGACCAGTACAGCGCCAGCAAACGCAAGCTGGACAGCATGATTTCCAGCCTGTATGGCGGCCGCATCGCCGAAGAGCTGATCTTTGGCTGGGAAGAAGTGTCGACCGGCGCTTCCAACGACATCGAGCGTGCTACCGAGCTGGCGCGTAATATGGTGACCAAATGGGGCTTGTCGCAACGCCTGGGGCCTTTGGCTTACAGCGAAGAAGAGGGCGAAATCTTTTTGGGCCGTTCGGTGACTCAGCACAAATCGGTTGCCGAGGAAACTTCGCATACCATTGACGAAGAAATCCGTTCGATCATCGACCGCAACTACGAGCGTGCCGAAACGATTCTGAAGGAAAACATGGACATTCTGCACGCGATGGCAGAAGCGTTGATGAAGTACGAAACCATCGACAAGTACCAAATCGACGACTTAATGTCCAGAAAACCGGTGCGCGAGCCCAAGGGCTGGGACGATACGCCGTCGCCCAGCGACGAGCGGAAAAGCGACCATTGGGATCAAAAAAGCGATGGCGAATCGATAGGCGGCGCCGCAGAGCAAGGCTGATATCGCCGCATGGAACAAGAGAGGCTTCGGCCTCTCTTTTTTTTGGGTTTGAACAAGGTAGATCGAGAATGGCAAAAAAATATTTCGGTACCGACGGTATTCGCGGCAAGGTTGGCGAATATCCGATAACCGCCGACTTCATGTTGAAACTGGGCTGGGCCACCGGCAGAGTGTTCGCTCGGGAAGGTAGCGGCTTCGTCTTGGTGGGTAAAGACACCCGTATTTCCGGCTATATGTTCGAATCGGCGCTCGAAGCCGGATTGTCGGCCGCCGGCGTCGATACCCGGATGCTGGGGCCGATGCCGACGCCGGGCATAGCCTACTTGACTAGAACCTTGCGGGCCAGGGCCGGCATTGTCATCAGCGCGTCGCACAACCCGTATTACGATAACGGTATTAAATTTTTCTCGGTCGACGGCGCCAAGTTGCCGGACGAAGTCGAGCACCAAATCGAACAATATCTGGATGCGCCGATCACGACCGTGGAGTCGGCAAAACTGGGCAAGGTTAAACGCATCAGCGATGCCGCCGGACGTTATATCGAATTTTGCAAAGCCACGGTGCCGCCGCATCTGGACTTCAAAGGCATGCGCATCGTCATCGATTGCGCCAACGGAGCCACCTACCATATCGCGCCGCACGTGTTCAGCGAGGTTGGCGCCGAGGTGGTGACGATAGGCGCCGAACCGGACGGCCTGAATATTAACGACGAGTGCGGTGCCACCAAACCGGATTATTTGGCGGGCAAGGTACTGGAATACCGTGCCGACTTGGGCATTGCGCTGGACGGCGACGGCGACCGCGTCATCATGATCGACCACAAAGGCGAAATCGTCGACGGCGATGAACTGATCTATATCATTGCTAAATCGCGGCTCGATGAAGGCAAATTGCTGGGGCCGGTGGTAGGGACCTTGATGTCTAATCTGGGTATGGAACACGCTTTGAACGCGCTGAACCTGCAACTGTTGCGAGCCAAGGTCGGCGACCGTTACGTGATGGAAATGCTGACGGAGAACAAAGGCATGTTGGGCGGCGAAGGTTCCGGCCATATCATTTGTCTGGATAAGACAACGACCGGCGACGGCATCGTTGCCGCGCTGCAAGTGCTGGCAGAAATGCAGCGCACCGGCAAAAGCTTGCGCGATCTGAAATCCGGCATGAAGAAATACCCGCAAGTGCTGGTCAACGTCAGAACCGAAAAGAAAGTCAAAATCGAGGAAATCGACAGCATCAAGAAAGCCGTCGAAGCCGTCGAAAAAAAACTCGGCGACAAAGGCCGCGTGTTGCTGCGTTCGTCCGGTACCGAGCCGTTAATCCGGGTGATGGTGGAAGGCGTCGACGAAGATGACGTCACTCGCTACGCCAACCAGTTGGCGGCCGACGTGAAGAAGGCCATTGCGGCTTGAATAAGCCGGCTTATCCCGATATGATATGCGGTCTTATTTAGCTTGGAGGGTGCAATGCGTCGATCTTTGATTATGGGGAATTGGAAAATGAACGGCTCTCGGGAAGAGGGGCAAAAGCTTGCGCAAGCCTTGGCCGACGGCCTGGGTAATGTAGAACAAGAAGTTGCAGTCTGCGTTCCATTTGTCTACCTGTCAGATATCCGCACTGTATTGGCATCCTCGCCAATCGCCTTGGGTGCGCAAAATGTCGCCGACCAAGCGTCCGGTGCCTACACCGGCGAAGTGTCCGCCGCGATGCTGGCCGATATCGGTTGCAAATATGCCCTGGTCGGCCACTCCGAGCGCCGCAGCTACTACGGCGACACCAACGAATCCGTCGCCAAACGTTTCGCTCAAGCCTTGAGCAAAGGCGTGGTGCCGGTACTGTGCGTGGGTGAAACCCTGGAAGAGCGCGAACAAGACAAAACCTTCCAAGTCGTCGACGAGCAATTGGACGCCGTCATCGCCGAAGCCGGCATCGAAGCGTTCGAAAAAGCGGTCATCGCTTACGAACCGGTTTGGGCAATTGGTACCGGTAAAGTCGCGACCGACGAGCAAGCGCAAGAAGTGCACCAGTACATTCGCAAACGCATCGCGGACAGAAATCCTGCCATTGCCGAGAAAGTACAAATTTTATACGGCGGTAGCGTCAAACCGGATAATGCCAAAGGTTTGTTCGCAATGCCGGACATTGATGGCGGTTTGGTGGGCGGTGCATCTCTCGATGCCAAAGGCTTCCTGCAAATCTGCCATTCGGTTTAGTTCCATCCGATTAAGGTCTTTATGTTGTACCAAATTATAATAATTATTCATATCTTCCTGGGTATAGGCATCATCGGTTTGGTGCTGATGCAACAAGGAAAGGGCGCAGACGCGGGAGCCACCTTCGGCGGCGGCGCATCCGGTTCGGTATTCGGCGCCCAGGGCTCCGCATCGTTCCTGTCCAGAACCACGGCAATTTTCGCAACGTTGTTTTTCATGACCAGCTTGGGTTTGGCGATGATGAGCGGTTACCAAGGTAAAAAGACCGACATCGTTCTGGAATCGGCTCCGGCGGCAGAACCCGCTAAATCCGAATTGCCGTTACCGCAGAGCTCAGCCGAGATTCCTGCGGCTGTGCCGGGCGTAGTCGACGCCAAAATCCCCGAAGCTCCGGCTATCAAAGAAGTCGAAAAGCCGGCCGCGCAATAAGTGTTAATGCCGACGTGGTGAAATTGGTAGACACGCCATCTTGAGGGGGTGGTGACGCAAGTCGTGCCGGTTCAAGTCCGGCCGTCGGTACCAAATTAGGGTTTTAAGAAACCCGATACAATCCAAAAACCCGCAAGTTACAAGGCTTCGCGGGTTTTTTTATGTCCGATGGAATCCGCCTAAATTTGCCAGAATCCGGCCCAATGTGTGACACTGAGAGTGACACTGAGCTAATGACGCTTTCCAGTGTCACATTTTTTAAAAGCTGGTGTCACATTATGGCAATCGAAATCAACAAAGACGCGGTTTACAGGGCAGCCAAGCCAAAAGAAAAGGATTACACAATCAAGGACGGCGGCGGTTTGGAAATGGTCATAAAAGCCGATGGCGTAAAACGATGGGTTTTTAGATATAGGGCAGACGGCAAGCAGAACAAACTAGGCTTTGGTGTGTACCCCGAAACCACGTTAGAGAACGCTAGGCGGAAGGCGGAGGAAGCGCGGCAACAAATCGCCGAAGGTATCGACCCCGGCAAAATCAGGCGGCAAGAAAAGGCAGCCAAGCAACTAGCCAAACAAAATCAAGGCCGGCAAAAGGAAGGCTTACCGATTCTGGATAGTTTCGCCGATATTACCCGGCAATGGTTGGCGTCAATCGCGCACCTGACAACCGTAACCACCCACACCAAGAAAACCAGCAGGATCGAACGTCTAGCCTTTCCCTTGCTAGGTGATAAACCCATCAAGGAAATTAAATCCGCCGATGTGCTGGCAGTCTTAAAGCCGATGATCGACAAACAGCAGCTTGAAACGGCGCACCGGCTACACGCGGAAATCAGTTCAATATTTGCCTATGCCATTGTTCACAACTTCACCGACTACGATCCGGCGCAACCTGTAGCAAAACAGATACCCGCACAAAAGGTAAGGCACCGGGCAGCGATTATCGACCCCAAGCAGGTTGGGCAATTGTTGCGGGATATTTACGCCTATCAAGGCACCTATGTTGTGCAGATGGCGTTAAGGCTAAGCCCATTGCTGTTTCAGCGCCCAGGCGAAATCCGCCAAATGCTTTGGGATGATGTGGATTTGGTGGCGAAGGAATGGCGGCCTTACATCAGCAAAACCGACTTTCATCATATTGTGCCGTTGAGTCGGCAGGCTTTAGAAATCCTGGAAGCGATCCAACCACTAACCGGCGGCGGGCAATATGTGTTCCCTTCCAGCCGCGGCGATGGGCGGCCAATGTCGGATAACACCATCAGGACGGCGTTGATAACTCTTGGTTATGACTCAACCATCCAAACGGCGCACGGATTCCGCACTATTGCATCAACCTTGCTGAATGAGCAGGGATGGAGTCCAGATGCAATCGAGCGCCAGCTTGCCCACGCGCCGCGCGATCAAGTACGGGCGGCCTATAACCGGGCGCAATACCTGGACGAACGGCGGCGAATGATGCAAAGCTGGGCGGATTACCTGGATGGACTTAAAAGAGGTGCGGACGTAATCCCATTTAAGCGGACTGGATAAAACTAACTTGGACAATCTTTTGTGGATGTTATATTATAGCAGTCACTGATCCGCTGATACCCTCGACAGGGATAAAGCGAATCTCGCTAACCCTCTCAGACGCTACACAGCCGACGCGAGGCAAGCGCAACTTGAACTTATGTTTAATTTGCTTTGCCGTGTCCGCTGTTATCGCATCACTGGCAGAGCGACCACCGCATTAGAGGTATCGCAATGCTCGAATTACCACAAACTGGCTATTTACGCCTTCCGCAAATAATCGGTAACCCCAAAGCCGAACCACCAACCCCACCGCTTATTCCCGTTTCAAAATCTACGTGGTGGGATGGCGTCAAAACCGGACGTTTCCCTAAACCCGTCAAACTGTCTGCCAGAACAACGGCATGGCGTGTCGAGGACATCCGCGCCTTAATCGAGCAACTTGCAACCGAACGCGCAGCGTAAGGGGGCAGGATGACAAACAAAAAAATAGCCACCGGGGCGGGCGAGCCTCAAGCAGCTACAAAATCATTCAACGGCAGCAAGTTTAACCTGATCGATTATCGAATCAAAGCCGTTATTCATCACCTAGCCCCCTGGTTTTTCCTGGTAGGGGGCTTGCATGGCTAAGGCTGTACGCAATTCGAAAAAACGCGGTGTTACTGGTGTTACCGGTGTTACCACTTACAGCGGCGCGGCTTCCAGCGGTAACACCACAAAAAACCAAGGTGTTACCGGTGTTACCAAACCGGAAAACGAAACCAACTTAGAGCCAGTCGGAGCCGATAAACATCCTTTCCCACCAGCAACAGAACGAGATTGTTATCGCGTTTATGATGATTGGTGCGGGCCGAAGTCAAAATGGCCGCCGGGTGTTTACTGGCATTACATGAGCAAAGCCACGAGGGAGGAACCACCCGCGCCGGTTGATGTTCGATTGTGCGGGCCTTTACGCGTAACGGCTACAGCCAGAAACAAGCAAGGCCGCGAGTTTGGACAGGTTCTAGAGTTTGTCGATAAATTGAAACACCCTAAACGCTGGAATATGCCTAGCAAGTTATTGGCTGGCCGTGGTGATGAATTGCAACGTGAGTTGTTTGATTCGGGGTTGGAGATTAACTACAGGCAGCGCGCCAGAATTGCCGAATACATTAGCGAGCAAAGACCCAAGGCAACGGTTTGGACGGCTTCGGCGTGTGGCTGGTTTTATGGTGTTTTTGTCTTGCCCAACCAAGTGATTGGCGACAATGCCGAGTCTGTAATGTATCAGAGTGATAGTGCCAAGGCGTTAGATGCCTACACGCAGGCCGGGAGCCTTGACGATTGGCAAAACCATGTTGCGCGATATTGCCCCGGCAATCCGTTGTTAGTGTTGGCGGTATCTCAGGCTTTTAGCGGCGCATTATTGGAAAAATGCAGTGTTGACGGTATCGGCGTGCATATTTTTGGCGAATCCAGCAAAGGCAAAACCAGCGGCATGCTATTGGCGGGCAGTGTATGGGGCGAACCGAAACGGTTTAATCGATCCTGGACAGCCACCGCGAACGGTTTGGAATCAGCGGCTACAGGCGTTAATGATGGACTGTTATGCCTGGATGAAATGAGCAAGGCCGATGCCAACGAGGTAAGCAAGTCGCTGTATATGCTGGCGAATGGTATCGGTAAACAACGAGCGACCGCGAACGGTTCCGCGCGTGCAACAAATAACTGGCGCGTATCTGTCCTATCCAATGGCGAAGAATCTATCGAGGCGCATTTACTCAAAGCGGGCATTATTGCCAAGGCTGGCGAGCTGGTGCGATTCCTACAACTGCCCATATTCGGCGATTATGGCGCGTTCAATGATTTGCAGGGTAGTGAGTCAGGGCGGGCCTTTTCCGCCTTGCTGGCGCAAAATTCAGCGCGTTATTACGGCACGGCGGGCATTGCCTATCTGGAGAAACTCACCCGCGATAAACGCGACTTTGCCGAGACTCTTAGCCAGTTTGTCGCGGTGATTGAAAAGCAAAACGGCGCATTATCCCCGCAGGAAGGCCGGGCGGCGCGTGCGTTTGCCTTAATCGGTATGGCGGGCGAATTGGCGACGGAATACGGCATTACAGGCTGGACTGAACGCACGGCGATGGATGCCGCGCTACAGTGCTTTAAACAATGGCGAAACCATCGTGGCAAGGGTGAGCTTGAGCCTAAGCAGTTAGTGGATACTGTCCGGCATTATGTTGAACTCTATGGCGATGCCCGCTTTACCAGCACCACCGACGACACCCGCTTATACGGTGAGCGTTCTGGATATTGGCGCGAGGTTGAAGGCGTGCGGCAATGGCTATTCAGTACCGCAGGATTTAAAAAGGCCATAGGCAACGCTGACAGCAAACAGGCGGCGAGATTGTTAGCTACTCAAGGCGTGTTAATACCTGGAAGATCGAAAACCGTTACACAGGTTAAGCATAGCGGCGGTACAAGCTGGTTTTACGTGATTCAGTTCAATAGCGATGCTGAGTAGCGTTCTGGATTATTACCTAAAGACGGTAACACCGGTAACACCTGCAAAAATCGAGGTGTTACCGCTACAGGCCGCGCCATTTCTGGCGGTAACACCAGTAACACCGGTAACACTCGAAAAAAGACACACGCAACCGCAAAACCAGCTACTCCAGAAAACTACAGTTTCCAAACCAATTACCTGCAAGGCCTGTAATCACTTCCAGAGCTACCACCAACACGGCGGCGGCGCGGGTGTTTGCAGTGTTGGCGTGCAACCCTTTGGCGCGTGTTGGTGGGCGGATACCTTGCACGAGTGCGACCAATGGAGCGCAAAACATGATTGAAGCCGAATTGAAGGCGTTAAGCGACTTGGCCGAAGAGGTTTTGATGGCATGGCTTGCCGTTGAAAGTCCGAGCGATAGGCGACGGCAGCAAGCCTTAGCATTGCTGGCCGATGCCGGGATGTTGTTATTCAATGCTCACCGGAATTTGACGCTTGATGACTACGGGGAGATTGCGGGGAGTCAGTTAGATTTTCAGAATAACAATCAATAACTTGGCTTGTCTTAAAATAGCCTTGGGTTTTCACAAAGCGGCTACGGTAATAACCAATTTAGCCAATCGGCAGATCCACGCGCACGCGGCAGAATCGAAACAAGCGGCAAATTTTCCGCTTGATCTGATAGCAGACCCACGCGCACGCGGCAGAATGGATACTTCCGGCAAATTTGCCGAATGTTGAAGTCATGGTAAGGCAAGGTTGTAGATAGGTATCCAAAACATGGTAACCAGGCTGGTAGCCATCAAAATCGCCGTTTTTCGGCCAGCGTACTAATGACGACACCGGAACTAAGAAAGCAGCTTAAAGCCTATTGCCGGCGCCATGACGCCATCTTTGCCGAATGGCGCGAGCGCGGCTATCAGTATCCGCCGCCAGTTCGCGAACCTTTCCCCGCGGAGTTTCGCGATATGACTTGCGGCGCCAAAACCCGAGCCGGCACACCTTGCCAGCAAAAGGCGATTTTCGCCAATGGCCGCTGCAAATGGCATGGCGGATGCAGTACCGGCCCCAAGACCGAAGCCGGCAAACAGCGGGCGGCTTTGAATGGAAACCGACCGAAGCAAAAGCGAAGTCATACCGGTGAATAAAACACCAGTTTCAACGGCACGGAGGAATAACGATTATGGCCGCATCCAGTTTTAAAACATCCGCCGAATACCAACGCGAACGGCGAGAACTCAACAGGCGGCACGGCGTGCGGCGATTGGATATTGAAATCGGACCAAAGCTAATGGCAAGGCTTCAGCGGGAACTTGCCGACTATGGCGCGGCCACCCATCCGGGCGCGGCCCTGGTGGATTGGCTGGATGACGTGTTACCGGAATAAAGTACGCAAAAGTACGAAAACGGTACGAACGGAAATACTCAAAAACGCCACCCCGAACGCAACACCCACGCTTAAAGAATTCACGGCCTTGAAAGGCAAATACAACAGCAAACCGCAACATAAAATGAAGCAACGGGGCGTGAACAGGCCTAGTGAACGAAAATTGGCGATTATGGCGCGGCCACCCATCCGGGCGCGGCGTTGGTTGATTGGTTAAATGATGTTCTGCTCGAGTAGTGTCTATTTTAGAGTGTTTAGATATACCGGAATAAACTGCGATAGAATAAAAAAGAAGTAGGGGTTTAGCGCGACAAGAGCGGGTAAAAGCTAAAAATGTGACACCCAGAGTGACACTGGTGAAGCATCAAAATTGAATGTTGTTGCAAATCAAATTATTGCAAATGAATTCAAGACCGGCTGTCGTACCAAATTAGGGTTTTAAGAAACCCGATACAATCCAAAAACCCGCAAGTTACAAGGCTTCGCGGGTTTTTTATGTCCGATAGAATCCGGCTAGATTTGCCAGAATCCGGGCGAATTTGCCATACTGAGAGCCATATCGGGGCGAGTAAGGGTTTCGGTATGGCAAAATGGCGCTGAATTTCAATAAAGACGCGGTTTACAGGGCGGCCAAGCCCAAAGACAAGGACTATTCGATCAGTGACGGCGGCGGCTTGGCACTGAAGGTGAAGCCAGACGGCACGAAACGCTGGACATTTTTCTATCGTCTACGCGATGGCACGAAAAATTACCTTGGCTTTGGTGAATACCCGGCCACCACTCTGGAAAACGCCAGGCGGAAGGCGGAGGAAGCGCGGCAGCAAATCGCCGAAGGTATCGACCCCGGCGAAATCAGGCGGCAAGAAAAAGCAGCCAAGCAACTTGCCAAACAAAACCAAGACCGGCAAAAGGAAGGCTTACCGATCCTGGACAGTTTCGCCGATATTACCCGGCAATGGTTGGCGTCAATCGCCCACCTGACAACCGCAACCACCCACGCCAAGAAAACCAGCAGGATCGAACGCCTAGCCTTTCCCTTGCTAGGTGATAAACCCATCAAGGAAATTAAATCCGCCGATGTGCTGGCAGTCTTAAAGCCGATGATCGACAAACAGCAGCTTGAAACGGCGCACCGGCTACACGCGGAAATCAGTTCAATATTTGCCTATGCCATTGTTCACAACTTCACCGACTACGATCCGGCGCAACCTGTAGCAAAACAGATACCCGCACAAAAGGTAAGGCACCGGGCCGCGATTATCGACCCCAAGCAGGTTGGGCAATTGTTGCGGGATATTTACGCCTATCAAGGCACCTATGTTGTGCAGATGGCGTTAAGGCTAAGCCCATTGCTGTTTCAGCGCCCCGGCGAAATCCGCCAAATGCTTTGGGATGATGTGGATTTGGTGGCGGAGGAATGGCGGCCTTACATCAGCAAAACCGACTTTCATCATATTGTGCCGTTGAGCCGGCATGCCTTAGAAATCCTGGAGGCCATCCAACCATTAACCGGAGACGGGCAATATGTTTTCCCTTCCAGTCGCGGCGACGGGCGGCCAATGTCGAATAACACCATTAGGACGGCGCTAATAACGCTGGGCTATGACTCAACTATCCAAACGGCGCACGGATTCCGCACTATTGCATCAACCTTGCTGAATGAACAGGGATGGAGTCCAGACGCAATCGAGCGCCGGCTCGCCCACGCCCCGCGCGATCAAGTCTGAGCCGCCTACAACCGGCGCAATACTTAGACGAACGCCGGCGCTCAGGTGATACCGTTTAGGAAAAACGGCTAAACCGTTTATTGTAAAATTTAAATGGCATAGCACGCATTTAGACAGAAAACCGTCACCTTGATCGATATAGGATTGTCCCGTCTTTAATTGGACGGAGATAATCCACTATGCACCAACTACCCCAAACCGGCTATTTACGCCTGCCGCAAATTATTGGCAATCCAAAAGCCGAGCCACCCATTCCGCCGATCATTCCCGTTTCCAAGTCAACTTGGTGGGATGGAGTCAAAAGCGGGCGCTACCCTAAACTCGTCAAGCTGAGTCTTCGAACAACGGCTTGGCGCGTCGAAGACATCCGCGCCTTGATCGAGCGAATGGCGTAAGGAGGCAGGATGGCAGCCAACAAAAAAGCCGCGCCAGTCGGGAAACTGGTCACGGCTTCAAGATCATTTACCGGCAACCAGTTTAACCTGATCGATTACGGCCTGCTGCATTCGCCGGATTACCGCAAACGCTATGCTGACAATCTGGCCAAGGAATTGCCGCGTATCCCTTGCGTCAAAACCGCTGCCGATTTTTGGGCGTTTGCCAAGGCCGGGCGCGACTTGGCGGAACTACATTTGCATTACGAAACCGTCGAAAAGTATCCGTTGCAAATTGTCGGCAATCCGCAATTAACCGATGCCGATTACCGGGTCGAGAAGATGAAATACGGCACCCTCACCCCAACCCTCTCCCGGGGGGAGAGGGGGACTGCACGGAGTAAAGACCTGACCACGCTGCATTACAACGCCAAAATTACTCTGACCGGCATTCCGCTGGAAGCTTACGACTACGTGGTCAACGGCAAACCGGCGCTGGATTGGGTGGTCGAGCGGCAATGCGTCAAAACCGACAAAGACAGCGGCATCGTCAACGACGCCAACGACTGGGCTATCGAAACCATGCACAACCCGCGCTATCCGTTGGAACTGTTCCAGCGCGTGATTACGGTCAGTTTGGCAACGATGAAAATTGTTAAGGCCTTGCCTGCTTTGAATATTTAACCGGACGAATCCGCCCAAATCACCAAGGCCGTCACCGGCAAAGTCGACGTTAGAGAATGGCATGAATAAACTGGCTCTCATAAACTGCTTACAAACTCAGCTCGATGGCTTGCTGGCGTTGTATGCCTTTGGCAGCCGTATCCAGGGCAACGCAACGCCGGACAGCGACCTGGATTTAGCGGTTTTGGTTGCCGGTTATGCCGACCCGGTTTTATTGTTCGATCTGGCCGGGCAACTGGCCGATATCGCCGGCTGCCCGGTGGACTTGGTCGATTTACGCGCGGCTTCGACAGTCATGCAATACCAAATCATCATGACAGGCGAACGCTGGTGGCAAAAGGACGCCCAAGCGGCATTGTTCGAGGCGGCGGTGTTGAGCGAAAAAACGGCGCTGGATACGGCACGCGCGGCGCTGATCGAAGACATCCAACACAGGGGCAGTGTCTATGGCCGATGATGTTTTGCTGAATAAAGCGGCAACGATTGAGCGTTGCGTGCGGCGCGCGCGGGAAGAATATGCCGCCGATCCGGCCGGCTTTATTCAAAACGACACTCGGCAGGATGCCGCCATTCTGAACATTCAACGCGCTTGCGAAGCGGCGCTGGATATGGGGCAGCATTTGATTCGGCGCGAAAAATTAGGTATTCCGCAAAGCGCTCGCGATGTGTTTAACCTACTGGCACAAGGCGGCTGGGGCGAGCTGGAATTGGCCGCAGGCCTGAAACGTATGGTGGGCTTTCGTAATATTGCCGTGCATGAATATCAGGCATTACAACTGCCCATCACGGTGGCTATTATCGAAAAACAATTGGACGAATTTTTGCAGTACAGCAATGTTCTGTTGCGGCCGGACGCCAGCAGCGGCTAAAACACCGAGGGAGAGCCTGAAGCATACGGCAATAGGCTTAGAAAACGATTCGGTCAGCCATGCCGGTTATTGCTCGATTTGAAACGCCACAAAGCCGCCAAGAAGTTTCGGGCGTTATGGGTTCGTCGCCCAATCGCCCAATGCCGCCCCCCAAAAAACACGTATCGCCAACAACTAACCCCGCATGTGCCGATAGTCGCTGGGCGAACAGCCGTAGCGGCGTTTGAAGGCGCGGCTGAAATGGGACATGTCGTTAAATCCCCAGCGCAGGGCGATTTCGGTCAAACTGCGGTCGGCGTGCCGTGCGGCCCGCAGTTCCTCGGCGCAACGTTGCAGACGGCGCTGCCAGACGTAACGCATCAACGAAGTGTTTTCGGCGTTGAAAAGCGCGTTGATGTAACGCGGCGACAGGCGGGCGGCGCCGGCAATTGCTGCGCTGTCCAGCTCCGGGTCGGCCAGGCGGGCTTCGATCAGGCGTTTGATGCGGCTCAAGGCCTGGGCGCGGTGATCGGCCAATTCGAACCGGCCCGGCCGTAGCGCGCTTAGCGTCAAAGCCAATAAATCCAGAGCTTGGCCGGCCAGCGGCGAAAACCGGGCGGCGTCGATGCAATCCGCCTGGCGCGCGGCGCTACGCAAAAAATCCGACGTTACCGCGCCGAGGCCGCCGCTGCCGGGGATCCGCACTGCGGAACAATGCTCGACGCCGGCCAGGCGTTGTTGCAGCAGTTGCCGCGGAACCGATACCAGCAGTTTGGCAAACGGTTCCGGGCATTCGATCCGGTGCGGCCGGGTGGCGTCGTATAGCGCTATATCTCCGGCCTGCAATTCCGCTGCGCGGCCGTCCTGCTGCAACCGGTAGCGGCCGTGTAACAGCACCACGGCGAAATAGGCATCCTGGCTGGCGGTTTCGGGCTCGCACGGCGGGCAATACAGGCCGATGCTGCTGGAGCGAATCGCCGACAGCCGTAAGTCCTGCCACGGGTAAATCGTCATCTCGTTGAACAGCTCCGCTTGCGCGGGCGGCGTGATCTCGACCCTGGCATATTCGCGGCCAATCACGTGGTGCAACCAGTCCCGCCGCTGCGTCGGCGGCAGGTCGGCGGTCGACAAGCGCAAGGCCGGATTGGCGGATGGGCTCACGGCAAATCTCCATAAACTCGATCCGGCCATGATAGCGGCGTTAGCACCGTTGCAGTCAAGCGATTGTGCCGCTCCGGTCAAGCCGGCCGCAGCGCCGCCGGCTAGGATAGCCGCATCGATTGGCCGAGATGGCGGAGGAGAAGATGGCGACGAGCAATACTGCAACCCAGATACTGTTATTGAAAGGCGCGGCGTTATGGCTGTTGGCGGCGTTGCTGCTGGCTTGGTGCCTGGTCGGCTTGAACCTGGAACTGGCGCCGCTGCACGCGCTGTTTCCCGGTAAGCCGTCGCGCTTGTTGCAGGCACATTTGGACTATTTGCTGATGAGCGCGTTGCTGTTCGGCTTCGCGGCGGCCGGCATCGGCTTGCCTCGGCTCGTAGCTTGGGCGATGGTGGTCGGCGCCTGCACCAATTCCAGCCTGTTTCTGCTGATGGCACTGTTTCCGCACCTGGACGGCCCGCAGCCGCAAGCGGACGCCTGGTTGCAGTTGTTCAAACTGTATACCTTCGCCAGCATCGTTACGACCAGTTACGGCTTCGGACGCGCCGCCTGGTTGTTGTTGACCTGGACCCGGCAGCGGCCGGGCAGGGCTTAAGCGGCAGTCGCTTTGCCGGCGGCGAAAAACGGCCGGGTGGCGAAGATGCGGTCGGCGAAGCGTTTGCCTTGCCAAGACAGGCTGCGTTTCAACACGAAATCGAACCGAAACGGATGATAGTCCTGCAGGCTTTGCAGCGGCTCCACCGCCGTTTCCGGCAACAGGCCGGCTTCGGCAAAGGCCGGTACCGAAATCAGCGGCAAAATCCCGGTCAACGGGTAATCCGAACCGTACAACAACCGGTCGTGCCAGCCGGTTTCCACCAACAGGGTTTTAACGACCTCCGGGTCGCGGTTGCGCAATACGATTGCGGATATGTCGCCGAACAAACGGCCCTGCCATTGTTTGTCCGCCATCAGCTTGGCGAATAAATCGAAACTTCTGACCTCGCGGCCGTCCTCGTCGATGTCATGGCCCAAGGTCGCGCAATGGGCGATCACCACCCGTACCCCGGCTTCCAACGCCCGCCGCAGCCGCAGCGGATTGCCGAACAAGGGTTGGTCGGCGCCGTGCAAGGCATTCTCTTCGCCGCCGTGGGTGATGATCGGTATGTTCAATGCCGCCGCTGCTCGATAAAAACGGTCGCATTGCGGCGAGGCCGGATCGATGCCCATCACCGGCGGCAGCCATTTCACGGCCCTGGCACCGTTGGCGGCTGCGTGTTGCAAGGCCTCGACGCAATCGGCGCGGTAGGGGTGGATGCTGGCGACCCACTCGAAGCGGTCCGGGTAAGCTTTGGCCAGGCGCTGGGCATATTCGTTCGGTACGAAAAACGCGGTGTTGGCGTGGTCCGGGTCGCCGTTGGCGCCGTGAGTCCGGTCGAAGGCGTACAGCATGGCCTTGGCGCCTTTCGGCATCGTATCCATCAAGGCCCGCAGCCGCTCGACGAAGGCTTGGTCTTGATTGTTATCCGGAATGCAGGCGGCATTGGCGTAGGCCCAATGCTGCAAGGTTTGAATCGGATGGCGCAGCGGTTGGTGCATTTCCGGCGTCTGGGTAATGCCGCTGCCACCGTCGCCGGAACCGACGATATGGGTATGGCAATCCCACCAGTCGGCCGGATCGATACCTTGCCAGGCGGCTTTTTCCAATGCCAGCGCCGGGGTTTCCTGCGGATTCAGGCAGGCGTTGTTCAGGCGGAACAGGGCTTGCGCGGCCGGGCTTAACGCGGCCAGCCCGGCAGCACCGAGTTGCAAGAAACGGCGTCGGGCCGGCGCCCCGGAGCGGAAACAATTCGTAGTCATGTTGGGATTGGCTTGTTAAAAATGAACGTAAACTGGGCCGCGGTTTCGGGTGCTACTTTGGCCCTGGTATGCCGCAGTGCCCGGCAAATGCGGCGCGTTGGTTTTTCCCGTCGCTTACGCTGGCGGCAGTGACGGATGCCAGGCGCTACCGGCTTGACAGTATAGACCGCGGCAGCGGCCGTCGAATCGAAACGGCTCAAAACAAGCCGGTAAGCGGCTTCCGAATTATTTACGGCGTTTTGATCTACCCCATTGCCAATGCAAATGGCAAGCTACAGAAGGTTTAACATTTCGGCAACGCTGCCAAGATGGTATTGAATAAATACTGGCCTGTGTCAACTCGATAACGTGAGCAGATAGGATGTGCCGACGGCAGGAGGCGCATCCAATTTTCGACCGGCCGCAGGGCGGATAAGCGAAGCGCCATCCGCCATTCAAGCATATTACGACTCGCCAACCATTTCCGCCGTTCGCGGCAGCACCACAACCTCAGCCTTTTTCAACGACTTACTCAGCAACATATAAGTATCCCGATCAAACGCCGGCCGCCCACTTTGCAACAGCTCCGCGATGTCCGCTTCGTTTTTGGCTGTGCCCAGATAACACCAGCGATCAATCACATGCAGCTCCTCGCCTTCGCGCACGCCGATTGCGCTCGGATAAGGCCAGACGGCGAGTTTGAGTTTTTGCATCGCGATCAACAGCCGCGCCGCGTGCGCCAACGGCGCTTCCAAACCGACGCAGGCGCCGCGGCATTTTTTGATCTGGTAGCCAAAACACGGCCGGCCGGCGGCGGTTTTTTCCAGGCCCAACACGCTCAGGCACAGGCCGTGCTGTTCGGCGACGCCGCGCAAGGCTTTTTGGGCGTCGCGCTGGCTGTGGTACAGGCCGTACAAATTATCCTGGGCACCGAAATCCAGCTCGCCGGCCCAGCTCAACACCGGCTTGAGCTGTTCGCCCTGTTGTTGCAATTGCCAAGCGCACAAGGCGTTTTTGCGGCGCAGGCGCTGATTGTGGACCGGCGTTTTTTCCTTGATTAGCCGCGCCTCCAGCAACAGTGCGCCCAATTCGCCAGCGGTTTCTATCCAGTCGATACGCCGCAATTGTTGGGCCAGACTCATCTCTTTATTGCTCTTATGATCGGCGCCGAAATGCGCTAATACCCGGTTGCGGATATTGACGCTTTTGCCGATGTACAGCGGCAGGTCGTTCTCGCCGTAGAACAGGTAAACGCCGGGCGCTTCCGGCAAATCGTGGATCAAGTTTGGGTCGATGTTGGACGGCAGGCTGGAGCGGCCAACCAGGCGCTGGGCGGCTTGATCGACCACGATTTCGGAAAACTGTTCGCAAGCCTGAGTCCAGAACTGATGAATCAACTGGGCGTCGGCCAGCGCCCGGTGCCGGTCCTTGGCTTTTAAGCCGTGGCGGTCGATCAGGCTGTCCAGATTATGGCGGTGGAACTGCGGATATAAAGCCCGCGACAGTTTGACGGTACACAACACTTGCGGCCGAAAGGTCATGCCGACCCGACTGAATTCGTTCTTCAAAAAGCCGTAATCGAAGCGGGCGTTGTGGGCGATAAATAGCCGGCCTTCCAGTAATTCTGACACTTCGCCGGCCACCTGGGCAAAGCTGGGCATCTCGGCGACCATCTGGTTGCTGATGCCGGTCATTTGTTCGATGAACAACGGAATCCGGATTTGCGGGTTGACCAATTGGTTCCATTCCCGCACCCCGTCGGTATCGACCAGCACGATGCCGATTTCGGTGATGCGGTCCTTGGTGGCGGTGGCGCCGGTGGTTTCCAGGTCGACGAAGGCCAGCGGTTGGTTAACGTGCTTCAGCATCCCACTCCGTGGCGGTTTGCGCCCAGTCCAGCGGGCAACTGCAAAACACGTGGCGGTCACCGTAAACGCTGTCGATGCGCCCGACCGGCGGCCAGTACTTGTCGTCGTGCTGATGGCTGTCCGGGAAGAAGGCTTTTTGCCGGGAATACGGCAAATGCCAGTCCTCCAGCAGCAGGCGGTGGGTATGCGGCGCGTTGTGCAAGACGTTGTGCTCCGGGTCGGCGGTGCCGGTCTCGATCTCGCGGATTTCCTCGCGAATCGCGATCATCGCCGCGCAGAAGCGGTCGATTTCGGTTTTGTTCTCACTTTCGGTCGGTTCGATCATCAAGGTATCCGGCACCGGAAACGATACGGTCGGGGCATGGAAGCCGTAATCGATCAGGCGCTTGGCGATGTCCTCGACCGTGACGTTGGCGGTTTTTTTAAAGGCGTGGCAATCGATGATGCATTCGTGCGCGACCCAGCCGTTGGCGTCGGTGTACATAATCGGGTAATGCGGCGCCAAGCGGCGGGCGATGTAATTGGCGTTCATGATTGCGGTCAAAGTTGCTCGGCGCAAGCCGGTGGCGCCCATCATCGCGATATAGGCCCAGGAAATGGTGAGAATACTGGCCGAGCCCCACGGCGCCGCCGACACGGTGCCGACCGTGCCGTGCTCGCCCTTGGCCGGATTGACGCCTTCCACCACCGGATGCTCAGGCAGATACGGCGCCAAATGCGCGCCCACGCCAATCGGGCCAACGCCGGGCCCGCCGCCGCCGTGCGGTATCGCGAAGGTTTTATGTAGATTCAAATGGGCGACGTCGGCACCGATTCTGCCCGGCCGGCACAAGCCTACCAAGGCGTTGAAATTGGCGCCGTCCATATACACCTGGCCGCCGTGTTGATGGACGATGTCGCAAATCTCGCGGAAGGCCGCTTCGTAAACGCCGTGGGTGGACGGATAGGTGATCATCAAGGCCGCCAACGTGTCTTGATATTGCTGAGCCTTGGCGCGCAGGTCGGCGACATCGACGTTACCATGGTCATCGCAGGCCACCACCACCACGTGCAACCCGGCCAAGGTCGCGCTGGCCGGGTTGGTGCCGTGCGCCGAGGCCGGAATCAGGCAGATGTTGCGCTGGCCCTGGCCGTTGACCTGATGGTATTTGCGGATCACCAGCAGGCCGGTGTATTCGCCTTGCGAACCGGCATTGGGTTGCAACGAAAAGGCATCGAAGCCGGTCAGGTCGCAGAGCATGTCTTCCAATTCCGCGAACAACTGCTGGTAACCCTGGGTTTGGTGCAGCGGCGCGAAAGGATGCATCGCCGCAAATTCGTAGAATGAGATGGCCTGCATTTCGGTGGCGGCGTTCAGCTTCATCGTGCAGGAACCGAGCGGAATCATCGCTCGATCCAAGGCAATGTCGCGCCGCGCCAGCCGGCGCATGTAGCGCATCATTTCGGTTTCCGAATGGTACAGACTGAATACCGGATGCGTAAGGATCGCATCGTCGCGCAACAAGTGGGCCGGAATGCATTCCGTCAGGCCGGCATCCAGCGCGGCAACGTCGGGCAATTCGCTGATCGGCGAGGCGAAGATTTGCCAGAGGGCGCGAATGTGGTCGCGGGTAGTGGCTTCGTCCAATGCAATGCCCAATGTATCCGGATCGATCACCCGCAGATTGATGCCGGCCGCCTCGGCTTGGGCGGCAAAGCGCCGGGCCCGGTTCGGTACCCGCACTCTAATGGTGTCGAAATAGCACTGGCTCAACACTGGGTAGCCGCTGCGCGCCAGGCCGGCGGCCAGAATCCGGGCATAGCGATGCACCCGGCCGGCAATCAAACGCAAACCATCGGCGCCGTGGTAGACCGCGTAAAAGCCGGCGATCACCGCCAGCAACACCTGCGACGTGCAAATATTGCTGGTAGCCTTGTCGCGGCGGATGTGCTGTTCGCGGGTTTGCAGGGCCATGCGTAATGCAACCTGGCCGTGAGTGTCCTTGGACACGCCGATCAAACGGCCGGGCATCGAACGTTTGAAGTCGTCGCGGGTGGCAAAAAACGCGGCATGCGGGCCGCCATAACCCATCGGCACGCCGAAACGCTGGGCGCTGCCGACCACGATGTCGGCACCGAATTTGGCCGGCGGCGTCAGCAGCACCAAACTCAGCAAGTCTGCGGCGACGGTAACCAGCGCCGATTTGGCATGGGCCACCGCGGTCGCTTCGGTCAGATCGTGGATTTCGCCGCCGCTGTTGGGATATTGCAAAATCAACGCGAAAAAGTCGTGTTGCTCCAGACCGCTAAAAGGATCGGCGACCACCACCTCATAACCCAGCGAGCCGGCGCGGGTTTGTACCACGGCAATGGTTTGCGGATGGCAGTTTTGATCGATCAGCACGGTGTTGGATCGGCTCTTGGCCAGACGGCGGGCCATCGTCATCGCTTCGGCAGCGGCGGTAGCTTCGTCGAGCAACGAGGCGTTGGCGATGTCCATGCCGGTCAGGTCGATGATCATTTGCTGGAAATTCAACAAGGCCTCCAGCCGGCCTTGGCCGACTTCGGCTTGGTACGGCGTGTAGGCGGTATACCAGCCGGGATTTTCCAGCACGTTGCGCTTGATCACCGCCGGCATGATGGTATCCGAGTAGCCCATGCCGATCATCGACACCATCACCTTGTTGCGCTCGCGCATGGCCCGCAGGTATTTGATCACCGCCCGCTCGCTGATCGTGCCGGTCAGTTTCAGCGGCTCGTGGTTCAGAATGTCGGCCGGCAGCACCCGTTCGACGATCTGCTCCAGGTCGTCCAGGCCCAGTTCGGCCAGCATCGCTTGAGTTTGCTCGGCGTTGGGGCCGATGTGGCGCTGGATGAAATTTCCGCGCATTTCCAGTTGGTCGAGGCGGGGACGGTGGCTCATGGTTATCTCGCGAGTTTGTGGTAACGGTGCGGTACGAAAGGTAGCGGACAGACTGTCAATTCGATGGCCGAGTTCCGCACCACTGCATTGAGGCGGGTGCCGGCTGCGGTTAAGGCCCGGTCGATCAAAGCCATCGCAATCGGCCGGTTCAACGTCGGCGAGAAGCTGCCGCTGGTAACGATGCCTACCTCGCGGCCGGCGCTATCCAGCAAAATAGCTCCATCCCGGACCGGGATTTTGCCCTCGACCAGCAAACCGACTCGACGCCGCCCGGCGGCGTTTTGCCGCTGCGCCAGAATGGTTTCGGCACCGGGGAAATCGGTATGGCCTTTCTTAAAAATCCAGTTCAAGCCGGCCTCTATCGGCGTGATGGTTTCGTTCAATTCATGTCCATAGAGACACAGCCCGGCTTCCAACCGCAAGGTATCGCGGGCGCCCAAACCGATGGGTTCGACGCCGTCTTCGGCCAGCAATAATTTGGCGATTCGTTCGGCATCTGCAGCCGGCAATGAAATTTCGAAGCCATCCTCGCCGGTGTAGCCGCTACGGCTGACGGTGCAAGTTACGTCGGCGACGCTGGTCTGGCAGACTTGCAGAAAATTCAGCGTCGCCGCCTCGCCCGAAAATTTTGCCATCACGGCAGCCGCACCGGGGCCTTGCAACGCCAATAAAGCCTGATCTCTTAACGCTTCGAATCGACAATCGGCCGGTAACCGCTCCCGCAAATAAGCAAAATCCTTGTCCTTGCAACCGGCATTAACGATGATGCCGACCCCATCCGTAACACGGGTGACGATGATGTCGTCGATCACGCCGCCGGCGGCGTTGGTCAGCACCGTGTATTTTTGTTGGCCGACCGCCAATTCGGCGATGCCGCCTGGCGTCAATTTATCCAACGCCGCGGCGGCACGGTCGCCAAAAATGCGGCATTGGCCCATGTGGGAAATATCGAAAAAACCGGCCTGGCTACGGCAATGCAGATGCTCGTGGATGATGCCGTTTTTGTATTGCACCGGCATTTGGTAACCGGCGAAGGCGGTCATTTTGGCGCCCAACTCGCGGTGGAGGGCGGCAAGCGGGGTGAGTTTCAAGTCTGTCATGGCGGCCGGACCTATGTAGCCGATTCGTCGTGCCCGGCAGCGGCCGACGGTGTGGGCGGCGCGCTCTGCTGCAGATCGACGCCGCAATCGGGACAATAGCGTTGATCGGCCGCGACCTGGGAACCGCAGGCCTGGCATTGCGCCGTTTGCGGTATTGGGCCGCCGCAATGGCCGCAAAAATGGGCGTTAGCGGATACGGCCGCGTGACATTGCCGGCAGCGTCGCTTGTCGGTGCCGGCCAGCCACGGCCTTAGCTTGGCCAAATCGCTCAAGGCCAGAACCAGTTGGTCGGCTTGGCGGTAAGCCCGCAACACCAGCCACACGCTGACGCCGACGATCAACGCCAGTACGCTGCCGTAATAAATCGTTTGGCCGGTGGTATTGACGAAGGGCTCCAGGATCTCCCAAAACAGGCTTTGCGCCATGGCCAAGATCACTAACGCGCATAGCGGCTCGGCCACGCTCATCGCAAAGGACAGCGCGCCGCCGCGGTCCGGAACCGTTTGCAGCGCCAGGCTGGCGCAGAAATAAAACAACACCAAGGCCGCCAGTTTCGCCGCGAACCAAACGATTTGCCCGGCCTTGAAATGCCAGAACAATTCCAACTGGTCCATCATCGGCACCAGCGAGACCGCCTTGCCGATAGCCAATACCGTCAACAGCGTTACCAGCAGTTGGGCGGCGCGTAAAGCGTTACTGTTTGCGGACATGTTGCCTCCTGTGACAGGGTGTTCGAACTGACGGGGAAGTGTTCGGCGGGCTTGGACAGCGCCCGCACTCAAGGTCCGGGCTAGCGTAGCATAGAACCGGTTCGGACGGGATTGGCGGCAACGCCCGCCTTGCTGGAACGCATCGCCGCCCGGATGCTAGCCAGAGGCAAATCAGGGTTTGCCGAGATAAGCGAAAAATTCCTGCATCCACTCCGGTCCGCGCTTTTTCGGGAACTGGTTGGGGTGGGTCTTGACCCACTGTAGGGCGTAGATCATCGGCACCGAATCCGGTTGCGTGATATGGCCGGTATGCCAGAGTTTACGCACCAATCGCGATACCTGAAATTTCAACTCGATGTGTTCGACCGTGTCCGGCGCCGGCTCCCGGCAATGCTCGGCCGGCGAGGTCACCAGATATTCGCGGCAGGCCAACGGCCGCTCGGGGTGAATCGAGCAGCTCTCGTCCTCCAAAAACGGGCAGGCGATATTCTGGCGGAAATAATCCAGAGCATGGCTCTGCACGGCGTCGTGGGTCGTGCCTTGCTGTAGTTGTTGTTGCAATTGCGCCAACCAGCCGATCCGATCCAACTGGGCGCAGCCGTCGGCAAAACGTTGTTTGACGGCGCTGCGCCGGGGTTCCGGCAAGCGTTCGACCACGGCGGCGATGTGGTAAGCCTCGAATTCGGCCAGGGGCACCACCTGCCGGCAACAGGCACCGCAGCCGGCCCGGCAGGAGATCGGCCGGTCCCGGTCGACAAAGGCTTCTACCGCGGTATCGACGAATTGGTTATCGATCTGCTGCAACGCCGGCAGCACGCCGAGCGGCGTGACCTTGTCCGCGGGGACGGCGAACTTCAATTCCAGCGGTTTGCCGTAAAGCGTCAAATTGACTTGGGCGGGTACTTTTTGGGCCATATTCTAAAACTCGTTTGCTGAATTAAACGGCCGGGCAGCCGCCGGCCAATTTTAGCGCCTTCCGCCGACCTCAATGTCGTTGAGTTAAGGATGGTAGGAGCGGGGCATGCCCGCGATCAAACGCTTTCGGTCGCAGGCATAGCCTGCTCCTATAGGATGTGAACCAGCCGTTCTGTTTCTTAACTTAACGGCATGACCGTCGGGTTTGGAGAGTCCGGAAGAAAGCAAGCTCGCCGGGCGCTTACGGCCTTGCGAAATAACGGCTGCAGCAGCCGTCGGAAAAATCCCTTTCCCATTGCGGAAAATTAATGTTAAAAGTTTCCCCTCAACCACCCACGAGGAAATGCCTGTGATCTCAGCCGCTATTTATATCCTGACCGTCAGTTTCGCCGCCTACGCCATTTACAAAGTCCAGGCCAAATAAGTCTTAACCCGGCCGATGTCCAGCGTCGACAGAATTCCAGCGCGGACCGGAACGCCGCGCAGTTACTGGGTCAAGGAAAGCGCTTTCGGCATCTGGTTTCTGAATACCTACACCTGGCGGCAACGGGTACTGCGCATCGCATTAAACGATCTGGCGCGGTTGTTGCCGTCCCGCCCGGTCCGGCCGGCGATACTGGATATCGGCTGCGGCCGCGGCAATTCGTTTGCGTTACTGGAAACCCAGTTCCAGCCGCAGCATATCGCCGGCATCGAGATCGATCCGGCCCTGCTGGCGGACGCGGTCCGCGCCGGCTCCCAGTGTTCCTGCCGGGTCGACGTCACGCTGGGCAACGCCGAACAATTGCCCTATCCGGACGCCAGCTTCGACGTGTTGTTCTGCCACCAAAGTTTTCACCACATCGTCAAACACCGCGAGGCCATGCAGGAATTTTACCGGGTCTTAAAACCGGGCGGGCTGCTGCTGTTCGCCGAATCCTGCAAGCGCTTTATCCATTCGTTGCCGATCCGGCTGCTGTTCCGCCACCCGATGCAGGTGCAAAAAACCGCCGACGAATACATCGCATTGATCCGCGACAGCGGCTTCAAACTGGACGATAGCGCCATCTCCAAGCCCTATTTATGGTGGAGCCGGCCGGATGCCGGTGCGTTGGAATGGTTCGGTTTTTCCCTGCCAAAGCAGCCGGAACCGACCTTGGTCAATTTAGTCGCCGTCAAATAACGTGGCGGGTTTGCACGTTGCCCGCCGCGGCCTGCCGGCCGCTTTGGCTTCTATCCTTATCGCCGCCTGCACACCGCCACCGCCGACCGCCGCGCTGCCGGAGCTGGCAGCGCCGCAGGGTCCTACCCGACACGTCCTGCAACTGGTCGCCGCCAGTTGGCCGGGCGGCAACGCCAGTTTGCTCTGCGTGCTGGAATTGAACGCCCAGCGCATCGCGCTGGCCGGGACCAGCAAAGACGGCCTGAGTTTGTTCAATCTGAGCTACGACGGCGAGAATCTGGTACTGGATAAAAATCCGTTGCTGCCGGATACGGTCGACCCGCGCGCTATCGTCGCCGATATGCAGTTGATTTATTGGCCGGTCGCGGCTCTGCAATACCGTTTACCGCCCGGCTGGCATCTGCAAACCGGCGCTACCCGCCGCGAACTGTTCCAAGGCGAAGAAAAAATCGCCGAAATCGTCTATTTATCCAGCGAAACCGATTGGCCGCGGCACGCCGAGTTGGCGAATCTGCGTTACGGCTACCGGCTGAGCATCGATACCCTGAGCTATGAACTGGTATCTGAATGACTTAGGCATCCTCTGCGCGCTGGGGTGCGGCCAAGCGGAAGTGCTGGCCGGCTTGTTGCACGGCGACCGCAGCGGCCTGCGGCCGAGCGACGAGTTCAGTCCGGGCCGACCGCAATGGCTGGGCGCGGTCACGGCGCCGTTGCCGCCAATTCCCGCCGAGTTGTCAGTCTACGCCTGCCGCAACAACCGATTGCTGTTGGCGGCTGTCGAGCAAATCCGCCCCACTGTCGAAGGGTTGCGCGAGCGTTTCGGTCCGCACCGAATCGGTATCGCCCTCGGCACCAGCACCTCCGGCGTGCGCAACACCGAATCGGCGCTGGCCTACCAATCCAAGCACGGCCGGCTGCCGCCGGACTATCATTACAAACAACAGCAGATGGGCGCCGGCGCCGATTTTCTGGCCGACTATCTGCAAATCCACGGCCCGGCCTACACGCTGTCCAGCGCCTGCGCGTCCAGCGGTAAGGCCTTTGCTTCGGCGCAGCGGCTGTTGGCGATGGACTTGTGCGACGCGGTCGTCGTCGGCGGCGCCGACAGCCTGTGCGGCTTGACCGTCAACGGCTTCGCCGCGTTGGAATCGGTCAGCGCCGGCCCGTGCAAACCCTTCGGCCGCCGACGCGACGGCATCAACATCGGCGAAGCCGCCGCCTTGTTCGTCCTCAGCAAACAACCCGGACCGGTGCGCTTGCGCGGCGTTGCCGCCAGCAGCGACGCCTACCATTTCTCGGCCCCCGACCCGGACGGCACGGCGGTCAAGGCTGCGCTGCGGACCGCATTGGCGCAAGCCGGCCTGAAGCCGGAACAAGTCGATTACCTGAATTTGCACGGCACCGCCACGCCGTTGAACGACGCGATGGAAAGCCGCGCGGTGCATGCCGTGTTCGGCAGCCGCACGCCGGCCAGTTCCAGCAAAGGCATGAGCGGCCATACTTTGGGCGCCGCAGCGGCATTGGAATTGGGATTTTGCTGGCTGCTGCTGCAAAGCCAGGACCCGGACGGCCGCTTGATCGCCAACGTCAACGGCGACGACATCGACCCTGAGTTACCGCCGTTGCACTGGGTGACTCCCGGCCAGACTTTGGGCCGGCCGATTCGAGTCTGCCAAAGCAATTCCTTCGCCTTCGGCGGCAGCAACGTATCCATCGTTGCGGAGCGGGCATGAATCCGGCAACCGACTTTGCCTTAGACGATTACCGCATGACCGACCTGCTGCCGCACACCGGCGCCATGGTGCTGTTGGAGCGGGTGGTAAGCTTTGACGCCGACCGCCTCAGCGCGGCATTGACCGTGCGCGGCGACGGCCTGCTGTTCGGCGACGAGCGGGAGGTTCCGGCCTGGGTGGCGATAGAATACATGGCGCAAGCCATCGGCGCCTTCGTCGGTCTGCAAGCCAAGCTGGCCGGCCAGCCGATTCGGCTCGGCTTCCTGCTCGGCAGCCGCCTGTTCGAAAGCAATGTTGCCACCTTGCCGGTCGGCTGCAGCCTGACCGTCGCCATCGAAAAAATCGTGCACGACGAACAATTAGGCGTTTTCGATTGCCGGGTCAGCGGCGACAATATCGAAATCGGCGCCAAGCTGAATGTTTACCAACCCCGTTTCGACCAACCGTTAACCGATGAATAAAACCGTTCTCGTCACCGGCTCCAGCCGCGGTATCGGCAAAGCCATCGCAATTTACCTGGCCCGCCGTGGCTACGACCTGGTGTTGCATTGCCGCAGCCGACTTAGCGAAGCCGAAGCCGCCGCCGCCGAAATTACCGCGCTGGGCCGGCAAACGCGCATCCTGCAATTCGATATCGGCAACCGCAGCGAGTGCGCCGAGATACTAACTGCCGACGTCGAAGCCCACGGCGCCTACTACGGCGTGGTCTGCAATGCCGGCATCAGCGCCGACAACGCTTTTCCAGCCTTGACCGGCGAGGACTGGGACAGTGTGATCCGCACCAATCTGGACGGCTTTTACAACGTGTTGCAGCCGCTGGTGATGCCGATGGTCAGGCGGCGAAAACCGGGGCGCATCGTGACCTTGTCGTCGGTCTCCGGCTTGATCGGCAACCGCGGCCAGGTCAATTACAGCGCGGCGAAGGCCGGTATCATCGGCGCCAGCAAAGCTCTGGCGCTGGAACTGGCCAAGCGCGAAATCACGGTGAATTGCGTGGCGCCGGGCTTGATCGACACCGACATGACCGAAGCCTTGCCGCTGGACGACATCAAACAAATGATCCCGGCCCGCCGGGTAGGCCGCCCGGAAGAAGTAGCGGCGGCGGTGGCGTTTTTGCTGTCGGAAGACGCCGGCTACATCACCCGCCAGGTGATTTCGGTGAACGGAGGCCTGTGTTGAAACGGGTGGTCGTTACCGGCATGGCCGGCTTATCGCCGATCGGCAGCGACTGGCCGACCATAGCCGAACATCTGCAAAGCGGTCGCACCGGCATCCGCGCGCTCCAGGAATGGGACCAATACCGCGGTTTGAACACCCGGCTGGCGGCGCCGGTGGCTTTCGAGCGGCCGGCCCACTACAGCCGCAAACAAACCCGCAGCATGGGCCGGGTGGCGCTGCTGGCGACGTACGCCAGCGAACTGGCGCTGATCGATGCCGGCCTGCTGCACGATCCTTGCCTGAGCAGCGGCCGTACCGGCATCGCTTACGGCAGTTGCGCCGGCAGCTTCGAGGCCATCGCCGATTTCGGCAATATGCTGCTGAACCACGCCACCGACGGCCTCAACGCCACCTCTTACATCCGGATGATGGCGCATACCGCACCGGTCAATATCGGCCTGTTTTTCGGCATCAACGGCCGGGTCTATACCACGTCCAGCGCCTGCACCTCCGGCAGCCAGGGCATCGGTTACGCCTACGAAGCCATCAAATACGGCCAACAACAGGTCATGCTCGCGGGCGGCGCCGACGAGTTGTCGGCCTCGGAAGCGGCGGTGTTCGACACGCTGTTCGCGACCAGCTTGCGCAACGACGAACCGGACAAATCGCCGCGGCCGTTCGACCGCGACCGCGACGGTCTGGTGATCGGCGAAGGCGCCGGTACGCTGGTATTGGAAGAGCTGGAACACGCGCGGGCCCGGGGCGCCCGCATCTACGCCGAAGTCGCCGGTTTCGGCACTAACTCCGACGGCCTGCACGTGACCCAACCCGACGCCGCCGGCATGCAAACCACAATGCGTCTGGCCTTGCACGACGCCGGCCTACCGGCCTCGGCCATCGGTTATATCAGTGCCCACGGCACCGCCACCGAGCACGGCGATATCGCCGAAAGCCGCGCCACCTTCGACGTGTTCGGCGGCAACACGCCGATCAGCGCGTTGAAAAGCTTTACCGGCCACACGCTGGGCGCTTGCGGCGCTTTGGAAGCCTGGGCCGCGATCATGATGATGAACCAAGGCTGGTTTCACCCGACCGCGAATTTGGACCAAATCGACCCGGCCTGCGCCGATCTGGACTATATTCGTCAGCAAAGCCGACGCTTGGACACCGAATACGTCGTCAGTAATAACTTCGCCTTCGGCGGTATCAATACTTCGCTGATTTTCAAACGTTTTTAACCTGACGAGGAATAGCACATGAAAAAGTTGATCGCGCTGTTATCGGCTTTGATCGTGCAAGGATGCGCGTCGCCGGTGACGAGAATCGAACCGGTACCGGCCACGGAGACCATCGCCCGTTTGTGTATCGAGGAAAACCCGAAAACCTATATGGAGGATTTTCTGCCGGAAGTGCGCGCGCAATTGGCTGAACACGCCATCGCAACCGAACTGCTGGGCCAGGGCGGCGACTGTCCGTACACGATGAGCTACGAGGCGCAATGGTCCTGGGATTGGTTCTGGACTTTTAGCGTATATTTGTCGATGGCGGAATTTTCGGTCACCAAAGACGGCCGCCAAATCGGCATGGCGTCTTACACCGCCGCGTTGGGCCCGTCCGCCGTCGGCCGCACCAAAAACAAAATCCGCCCGTTACTGATAGAACTATTCAGAAAATAAAGCGTAACGTTTTACTACAACCTAGGAGACAACCATGCTGCACAAGATCGTACTCGCGCTGTTTTTGAGCCTGTTGGTGGGCTGCACCACCACCGGCCATTTCAAAGTGCCGGAAGGTTCGCAACTTTATCTGTACAAGCGGCCGCAACCGGTGGACATTAAAGCCAACGGCGAAGTCACGACCCGGCCGTTCTTCTGGACCGCAGCCGGCATGCCGCCGGGCGGCGGTATTCCTTACCGGCTGGAGAAAGACGGCAAGATGTTGAAAGAAGGCAAGCTGCGCGCCAAATTCCGGGTGGTTTCCATATTCTGGCCGCCGTTCTCGTTGATTTACTGGCCGATGGGTCTGAATCCGAACATCACCTACGATCTGATCAACGACAAGCAGGAATAATCCTGACCGCTTCGGTTCCGGCCCAAGCCCGGCCGCGAACCGAAGCCCCGGGTTACGCCCCGCCGCTCGACATGCTGCCGAACCGGCCGCCGATCCTCCGTTAGAACTTGGTGCCCTGTGCAGCATCGCCCCGCTTCCGTTGCCGTACTCGCCAAAGCCCTCGGCAATCAAGAAAAGCCACAATGGGTTTTCCCGTTAGCCCGAATGCTGTTAAATTACCCGCCAATAGCGGCCGACCTTGCTACGGCCTGACGCCACTGCTTCCGCAAACTATAGAGCTACGCATGATCACCCAAGCACAAGCCGACCAACTGGCCGAAGCCTGGCTCCAGGCCTGGAATAGCCGCGATCTGGCGCGGATCATGGCACACTACGCCGACACCATCGACTTCTGCAGTCCGTTTATCGTCAACCTGCTGCAGCGTCCCGACGGCCGATTGCTCGGCAAACCCGCGGTCCAAGCCTATTTTGCCCAGGGTTTGGCCAAATTCCCCGATTTACATTTCACGCTGTTGCAGGCCTTACCCGGCGTCGGCAGCGTAACCTTGCTGTACCGCAGCGTTAACGATCTGCTGGCGGCGGAAACGATGGAAATCGACGCCGCCGGTAAAATTTGCCGGGTCATGGCGCATTACAGCGCCACGGCGGAGCGCATTTAGCACCGGCGACCGGCGCGTCGCCTTTAAATTCGGAACGCGCTGCCGCAGCGTATTATTTGGAATCTTGATACACAGGAGCTTATCGCTATGAGTTTGAGTCTGGTCATCGGCAACAAGAACTACTCGTCCTGGTCGTTTCGGCCCTGGTTTTACCTGAAACACCACGGCATCGAATTCGACGAAATCCGAATTCCGCTGTACCAGGAAGAATCCAAAGCCAAAATCCTGCAATACTCGCCGTCCGGCAAAGTGCCGGTGCTGATCGACGGCGAACTGCGGATTTGGGATTCGCTGGCCATCCTGGAATATCTGGCCGAACGCTTCCCGCAAACCCAGGGCTGGCCGGACGATTTCGCCGAACGCGCCTTGGCCCGCTCGCTGGCGGCCGAGATGCATGCCGGCTTCACGGCATTGCGCACCTACTGCGGCATGAACTGCCGGCGGACGCCGGCCGCCAAGCATTTGCCGGAAGGCGTGCAACCCGATATCGACCGTATCGGCGAGATCTGGCAACAATGCCGGCGCCGGCACGGCAAAGACGGCCCCTGGCTGTTCGGCCGTTTCGGCATTATCGATGCGATGTTTGCGCCGGTCGCGTTCCGTTTCCACAGCTACCAGTTAGTCACCAACCCGGAAGCGCAAGCCTACGTGCAAACCCTGCTGAACGATCCCGACGCCCAAGCCTGGATCGAAGCCGGCAAGCACGAAAGCGAGGTTATTAGTGCGTTTGAGTAGGGGCGCGAGCAGGTTGGCGCGTTTTCTGAAACTAAGTCGTTTTGTAGACATTCCTTAGTTTAGGGAACCTCTAAAAATTCACTCTCGATCCAAGAGATGGATAGAGTGAAGGATGTAAGCAATTGATTTTAAACTCCTCATCCCAACCTTCTCCCCCTGGAAAAAGGAGTTTGTTTTATTTTTAGAGGTTCCCTTTACTCTATCGCTAATCGGGGCGGATTTAGCCCAGTAAACTTAGGAGCTTTGCTTTTATCGGGCCGATTCATGATGGCGAAATTGTGGCAAAGCGTAAATGGTCTGTGGTTCTTTGGCTTTCTGATGGCTTTGATCGAACGCGTCAGCAATCCCTTGGTAGTGATTTTGGATAATGCATCCATTCATACTGCCAAGAAACTGAAACCTTATTGGGATTTGTTGGAAGAGAAAGGTATGCGATTTTATTTCCTGCCACCCTACAGTCCCGAGCTGAACCGCATTGAATTGCTGTGGCATAAAATGAAATATGAATGGCTGCCATTCAAAACATTTACGCCGGACGAACTTGACCAAGCCATTGACGAAATTGGTCGCGGGTTTGGCTTATAATACACGTTAACTTTTTGCTAGGCGCTTAATTAACCTATTCAAGGTTCTTAATTCGGAGGATATTGGTCAAAAAGACAGGTTTTTAGAATTATTTTTTGAAAACTATTGGTATGCTTAAAGGGTTATGATTATAAAAATATTGCTCCTGCTATTTTTTACTGGCTGTTCTAATATTGGTGGAGATCGACTTCCGCCTGCGAAGCAATTCGATACAAAAGCTATTGAGCAAGAACTAGTTCTTCGGAAGAAAGATTTAGACAAGGCTAGGAGTACAGAAGTTTTTGATCCAAATGCTGTCAAGCCATCCGGGATTAATACAGTTTTCGGGCTTGCTCTCGGTAAGGTGTTTAATTTGCCAGAATGTTATAAATCTCGTTATAAACCAGGATATTACGAGGATTTTTCAAAATTTGTTTGCTTTGAAAAAACTCTTGCCAATAGAGATGCTTCAAAAATGGTTTTGATCCAGTTGCCTTACGAGGATTTTCCCTTAATAGTTTATTGGGGAAGTAAGCTGTATGCGACAATTATTGATGACAATCTTGAGCTAATAAGGCTTAAGACAACAAGTGGAAAAGATATTGTTTTAACAAAGTTGAAAGAGAAATATGGGGATCCGCTAAAGCTGGAGTCATTTGATGTCAAAACAAAAATTGGAGCTTCATTTGATGCGATAAGGGCCGAATGGAGGGTGTTCAATATTAAGGTGGTATATAATAGCATCGATCAAAATCTCGATTTCGGTTCGCTAACAATTGGGACGGAAAAGGGTTTTGAAGATTTAGATAAATCAATTCAGTTCGATATGCAAAAAGGTCGGCAGCTATAATATTTGATTTTTAGTGATTGCCGGGATTAATTGTTAATCGGCAATTTTGTTTTAATTAGAAAGTAGCCTCGATGTAATCGAGAATTCGAAGGCCAACTCCCTATCTTTTGCCGACATTGCCCTGATGATTTGATGGCCAATTGTACTCAATTACCGACATTGGTCTGATGACCGAGCTCGGTACGCACCGCGTACCTTTTGGCTTTGTCCCTCCACGATAGCTCTATTGGTACGCTGGATTTTGCGGGCCGTAGGGCGGATAAGCGAAGCGTCATCCGCCAAATTGGCTAATCTTTACCAATCGGTAACGGATTTACCCGCAGGGTATAAAGGCCAGTTCGAGTTTCCATCGTTTGGTCGATGCCGGCGTTTATGCTTTGGATTGGGCGGGCGGTGTGTCCGAAGCGGTTACCGCCGGGGAAATGGAAGACGAGTCGTAATGCTCGAACGGCGCTTCGTTTATTCGCCATTCGCCCCTCAACTCCAATACCGGATTTATTTAAATCGAATCGGGAGGTTTTATGGCCGTATATCCGCTGCTGGCGTCTATGATGGCCGGTGCCAACATCCATTCATCGCATGTTTTTGAAACGCGCGTCATACCGTATCTGCTGGAGACTTGGCTAGACGACTATAGGCGTTTCATTAAAGCCAGCGAAATTTTGGAGACTAGCGTCGACGGCTTTTCGTATTTGTTCGATGCGACGGTTGAGCGATTGATCGCCGCTTGGGGTGTTAGCAGCGGTCGGCATGCCGGTGCCCGCGACCGTTCTCGAATGGCCGGCCACCCCCTCAGCGATGGTCCAGATTATCACCGGGGCCATTCCATCCCGCATACCCTGGGTGGAACGACCGATATTAACCTGGTTCCGCAGCTCGGCGCCGTCAATATCGGTCCGTTCCGGGAGCTGGAGAAACGCGCGGTAGCCACACCCGGTTCGTTGTATTTTACCTATTGGATATACGGCGCGTCAGGCAGTCAAAGGCCGTTGTATGTCCAACAGGGACTGTTAATTCCGGGGAGATTTCCTGACATTAGAACTCATCCGAATTAGATTTTTCGTGGGCTTTATTGGCGCGGGTTGTTCGGGGTTCGGGTTCTCGGCGCGGGCGGCCTGCCACAGGCTGATTCGGCAATGATCAGCGGGTGAATCAACACCGAATCGGACAGGAGTAACCGAACCAAGTCTTCGTTCTATGACTCTGTACGCCTGCGAGCATGACGGCCCTTGTCTATAACGTCGAGCCGAGGAGAGCGGGCATGGCAAGCTCAGCAGCGCTGCCATCGGAGCGAAGCGCGTTACAGCGGCCTTACCGTCCTGCATCCGGGAAAGCCGCTACATCCCCAAAACTGGTTGCCGGCATTGTCGCCTTTGCTCGCGGTTCTCAGGATCATCGGTTTGCCGCATTTGGGGCAGGCATTTTGATTGGCTTGCTGTTTTTGCTCGACGATGGTTTTGACATGTCTAACGTGCTCGATATGCGTTTTGATGGACGGCCTTAAACGACCGGCTTGCAATTTGCGGCAAACCTCCTGCACTTCACTATCGGCCAACAGGCGTTGCTGCTTGCTCTTGATAAAGCGGATGTAACCGCCGGCATAGACCACGTTCTCCGGCATCGGCGTTTTGAATTCGCTGTCGCCGACAAACACGACCAGCGAGAATAATTTGCTTGGGTCGAGTTCCAATGCCGATTGCAACGTCTGCGTGTGTTTATAGTTTTGATGCAACGGATTCTGGAATTGGTTTTTGTGTTTGTAGATTTGCTGGGTCCATAGCTTTTGCTGTGGGCTACCGAATATCCAACCTTTCAAGTTCTTGGTCTCGATGACGAAAACCCCGTACGGCGACACGATGACATGGTCCAGCTGGGTGGTGCCGTCTTCGGTGGGTAACGTGACGTTTTTGAACAGGCGGTAGACGTTCTTATCCAAAAATAGCTTGGCGGCTAAATTGACTATCGCTTCGCCGATGATGCCCTTCATCAACGGCGACTTTAACAAGCTGATGAAGATCAGCAACACCAACAGCCACCAATAGGCGGCGAAGGCTTGGCTAAAAGCTTGTACGACCATTTGAGTTAAATTCATGACGGGATTCCTGTCGGGGGGTTAGACGTTGACCGGGCCGGTAGCATCGGCCAAACAAAAATAGGTCAAGTTTCCAGTTTCGCCACGGTTTCCTCGTTCCCATTCATGCCCTGCGGGTACGCCACGGCGCTCATCGTCATACACCAGTGCCGTCATGCCCGCAGGACGCGGGCATCCAGCGCCATGGACGCTAGCCTCAAGCTCTCCTTGCCGCCAGGAGTTCTGTGGAGGACTGTGGGAACCGGAAAGGCTGATTTTTTATGTTAGTCAATTTGCCAAAATTCCCCCACCTTTCTATGCGACTAAACCGCCAGGCGACTCGGATATTTCGTTAAGTCCGGGTTAAGCGCGTTCGCCGACATTGGCAACGCCAACGGCTTCGCACCTGCTTCAAATAACACCCATACCTCGCGAAAAGGTCGCAATTTCGGCAATCCCTGCGTTTGCCTTACGGGCTTAGTTGGCCAAGCCATTGGCGAGCACAACATGACGTTTAACTAGACCGAGAAACGGAGATTTGACTATGCATCGTAGAATTCTTAATTATTCAGCCCTGGTATGCAGCATATTCTTGACGGCTTGCAGCGCCAAAGGCTATCGAGGCCCCGAATTACCGGACAATCAAGTCGCAACGATCGAGCTGAAAGCGCCCGCCTTGTCCAAGGTTCCTTTATTCTGGGTTTTTCCGTTGAACATGCTGCTCTGGTTTTCCGAAGACTGGAACGAAACCTCTTGGGGCCCCAATATTTTTGTCGGCTATATCGAATTGGATGATCCGGATGCAGGTACTTGGGATGTGGATGCATCGAGCAAGGTCAAGCTGGACCGATTCAGCAAAGTCTATGTACGCTCCGGCACCCGGAGCGTAAGAACGATGGAGACTGCCTTTGTCAAAAAAACGGTTGCCGGCGATACCACTTACCAAACCGGTTCCTGCGAATGTACGGAACGGGAAGCGAATAACCAAAAACAAAAAGTCTGCGAAAAAAAGACAACCAGTTCAACGCCTTATTTCGTTACCGAGCGCGACACAACCTGCACCCTGGTATTCCATGCCTTCGCCGGGCAGACGTATCGGGCCTTTAACCGAAACGGTCGGCTGATGTTGCAATATTCGGATGGCAAAATCGATAACGATGCAATGTGTCAAAGCAAAGATCGTAGCCGGCAAACTTACGAGTCCGGATATTCTACAAGCCAATGCACACCTTGACCGCTAACCGTTACGGAGTGGCGGTAGGGCGGATTCCTGGCGGCTGCTGCGTATCCAGGGGGGGCATAAAGCGGTACGGCGCGGTTTTCATTCCAGTATGGGTTCCCCTGCCGTTGCAAAATTCTGCCGACAGCCAACTCGGTTTTGGCATGGGCCAGAATCGGGCGTTGCAGGTCCGGTCCGACGCCGGCTTGCCGTTACAATTCGAAGGCCTGATCTCCTCGCTCGGGCAGATTTCGGGCTATGACCTGGCTATGTTGTCTCGACGGGGGCGAGTGATGGAACCCGAGTATCGGGGAGGCGGGCGTCGGCGTCTAAACTGGTTTAGCGGCATTGGCCGCCGGACCGAGCCGTTATCGTGTATTACATGTCATCAAAATTTCATCGAATTGAAACTTAATTTTCTTGTGGGCTGGTTACCATTTTTTTCGCAAGTTCTGTGACAGGGCTTTGCTAACCACAATAAACGACTTCGTTCTCAAGGATATAAAGATCATGAAAGTTTTTAAAATGACATTAGTAGCCGCTGCTGTTGCGGTTGTCGTTGCACCTATGGCTCACGCGGCTGCCACCGAGTTCGACAATTTTACGCCGATGATCGGCAACACAACGCCACTCAATCCAGGCTCGGCCACACCTTACAAATTGTCGTCGCCGAATTTCATCCAGGAAACCATCGCGGATCGTAAGACCCAAAATACCTTGGTTCCAGGCTCCAACTCAGGCAGTTGGGACATGATCGCCGCCAACGAAACCGGACCTAACGCCGGCCGCTATTTGTTCATGCCATTCGAAACCGGTGCCGCCGGTGTGCAACGTATCGATTTGTGGGACAACAACTACAACACCCGCACCACTACCATCGTCGCTCCAGGTACCCAAGGTTTCGTATCCGGTGATGCATCGTTGTGGACGCCATGGGGCGGTTATCTGACTGCTGAAGAGTCCTGGGGCGCAGGCAGTTCTAAAGGCCGTTTGTTCGAGGTCAGCAACCCCACCAGCGCCGCCGCGAACGGCGGTACCTTCATCCAACGTTCGATCCTGCCCCGCGTTTCTCACGAGGGCTTAGCATTCGACAAAAACAATAACCTGTATTTCGTCGACGAATTGAACGGCGGTTCTGTCTATAAGTACGTTTCGGCCAATCCATTCGCCACCAATGGCAACGACTTTTTCGCTGCCGGCCAAACTTTTGCGTTGAGAGTGGGAGCCGGTGGCCAGTTCGAAGGTAACAATGCTCCCGCCATTACCGGCGCCTCTACTTGGGAAGCGATCACCGACGTTAACGGTGGCGTTCTGGCCGGTATTTCCGCTCTGCTGGGAGATGGTACGATCGATGGCCGGGTCAGCGCCGATAACGCCGCCGTGAAAGGCACCGGCTTCAACCGTCCGGAAGACATGGAAATTCAAAACTTGGCTAACGGTAACCAATTCTTGTATTTCACCACCACCGACTCCGATGACGACGGTAACACCGCTAACGGTCGTAGCCGGGTTTATTCGATCGACTTGGGTACCAGTGAAGTCAAACTGTTTGCCGACAGCAACACCATCGATATGGCGACAGGCTTGGCGGCTGGCGGCGAATTTAGAAATGCCGACAACTTGGCCATCGACGGCGAAGGCAACATCTACATCATCGAAGATCAAGACGGCGGTGTGGAAGACGTTTGGTTCGCCAAAGACGAAAACCGCGACGGTGTGGCGGAGTCGATTGGCAAATGGATCAGCTTGACTACGGCGGGTGCCGAAAGTACCGGTTTGTATTTCGATAAATTCAACCCGAACAAAGCCTACATCAACGTTCAACACCCTGCCGACGGCATCGACCGTACCATCATGTTGACTGCGGCCCCGGCTGCGGTACCCGTTCCTGGGGCTGCTTGGCTGTTCGGTACTGCTTTGGCTGGTTTCCTCGGCTTGCGCCGCAACAAAGCCTAAAGCATCAAGGAAACAAGGATGTTTCCTTCAAATCCCTATCCGGGTTCCCGTGGAGCACAAATAAGACCGGTGGCCAAACCCGACCCGCAAGCGGTAGGGCTTGTTTTGCTTAGCTTTACTTGGTTCTCACGCTCCCGCTTGGGAACGCCTGCCCGTTAATCCATAATTTGGACTAACGCACAGTATCCTCGCCAGTGCCCAATGGCATTTTCCATCGTTCCCGCACTTTGGCGTGGGAACGCATACCGACTAACCCGGTACAGCCCGAATTTTCGGCGAGTACCGTTAGCAACTGTGCCGCAACGACTTCGATTAGGGGCTGTTGCCGTTTTACATGGGTAACCAAATAAAAGCGCAGGCCAAAGCGACAACGCTTTCAAAATTGCGTTTCAATTTGTCATATCGCGTCGCGATGGCTCTGAAATGTTTCAATCGCGCAAAGACATTTTCAACGAGGTGGCGATATTGGTAGAGACACCAATCCATTCCGTCATTCCCGACGATTGAATTCTGTTTTCTAGGAATGATGGGCACACTCCCTTTCTCTCGAATTTGAATCCTTAGAGGTTCACTGTCATAGCCTTTGTCAGCGACCGTGTAGTCAGCCAAAGGCAGTTTAGCCACTAATTTCGGCGCTTCTTTACAGTCATGGACTTCACCACCGGTGACCGAGAAATGAATAGGCAGCCCGCAGGCATCAACGGCCATATGGATTTTCGTGGTGTTACCCGCGACGGATTTCCCAATCGCGGCATCCTGTTCACGAGCCGCGCCACTACTATGCTGATGCGCTTTTACGATACTGCCGTCAATAAAGGTCCATTCCAAATCGGGTGCCACAACTAGACCTCGAAAAATGCCCATCAGTTTTTCTTGCAGTGACCACGCATTGAACCGTTTGTACACGGCATTCCACTTACCAAACGTGGCAGGCAGGTCTCGCCAGGGGCAGCCGACTCGCATGCGATAAAAAATCCCTTCTACCGTTTGCCGGAGCGAAGGCTTGTCGTAAATCCCCAGGCTTAACATGATGGCTTTGAATTTATTCCAGTATTCGTCCGTAAACAATTGTCGTGGCATCGGTTGCTTGTCTTTTGATTGAAAAATCAATCTACTGAGGCAGAGCCGCTCAATTTCAAGGCTATTGTTTGAAAATGGCAACAGCCCCTAGTGTAATTCCAACCAGCAAGCGATAACCTATTCCGTCGCGATTCAATTAGACGAATTCCCACCCCAGCGCGGGAACCCGGGAACGCATTCCCCGCTCTTAGGCTCGGATTTGGCTTACTGCGCGAGGAGGGGACCATAAGATGGATAGCATTATCTCCCTGGTGGAAAACCATATCGAATATGCGCCTTGGATCATATTCGGCCTGTTGTTGCTTGCCGGTTTTAACGTTCCGGTACCGGAAGACGGCATGTTGTTTGTTGCCGCGACGTTTGCCGCGCGCAATCCGGAGCAATTGCCGCAACTTTTCGCCGCCGTTTATCTGGGGGCATACCTTTCCGATCTGATTTGTTACGGCCTGGGCCGGTATTTGGGGCCCAAACTGAGCCATTGGCGGCTATTCGCCAAAATCATGAACCAAGACAAGATCGACCGGGTCGCCGGATATTATCGAGACTATGGGATGTTGACGCTGTTGTTCGGCCGATTCGTACCGTTCGGCGTGCGTAATATCTTGTTTTTGACGGCCGGGCTGGGCCATATGAACGCGGGTAAATTTGCCGCGGCCGATTTGGTGGCGTGCACATTGTCGTCGGTGGTGTTTTTTAGCGTTTATTACCGCTACGGCCAGAAAATCGTCTTGATCGTCCAGGAAGTGAACGTTGCGCTGTTCGTCCTCGCAGTCTCGGTCGGCGCCTATTTTTATTTCAAACGCAAAAACGCAGCTTAGCGTAATACGCCGCCGGGCTATGCTTGCCCCGCTTCGGCGCGGGAATGCCTATGGCCTGACTATTTTTACGCCTCGGCTTGTCCGTAAAGCCGTAAGGGTTCCCTTTGCCAGCTTATCAGGCTACATCCGGGGCGGCCAAGGCTCAAAAGCCCAGCAAGGCCGAACCGAACAATCAGACCGCGCCCGGCACCGGTACCGCCGAGACTTGGTACAACGAGGTGGTTTCGCTGCCTGCGTTGGCGACGGCCAGATAGCTGCCTTGCGCGTTGCTGTGGAAATTTAAGGTCGGCCGGTCGAAACCGGTCGGTATGGATTGCCGGGCAAGGCGTTCCAAAATCTAAGCTGGCGAACGCGGCGGCAGGCGGGGGCTTTGAAAGCCTGCACGGCGACGGCAAGTGGGGGAGCATTTGCCGTCGGCTGCAGGCTGACAATCTTGGTATTGCCGGCGCTAACGTGCCCTTGATGACCGAGTGGGGGATAGGTAGCGGTAGCAATGCCGGTCAGTCGTCGAGAACATTCCTCGCTAAGTCGCTAGACGCCCTCGCAAAATAGCGAATCTCAGCAAGGAAACAGGTTTTGCAGATGGCGCTTGTAAAACCGGTTTTTCGAGCGCGCTTTCAGAAAGTCGCTGAACAGTTGTTCCGGAACGTGGCAAAATTCCTGGACCGGACGGTCTTTGAAGGCAACTCGCATTTTGCGGCTGTCTTTGTCGTAACCGACCACCTCTATCGTGCTGGATTTAAAGGCTTGCATTTGCATAACGGCCTCCGTTGGATTCAGGGTTTGGATGTGGCGGTCAGGCATGCGAAACCTCGAATAGTTCCGGATAAATCCCGATTTTGCCGCTGGGTATTCCGGCAATTTTGCAGAGCGGCCAAGCGGGCCGCGGTAACGTTCATTTCAATCGATTTTTGGAGGCATTCACGATGAAAACACTATTGGTCACCGGCGCCAACCGCGGCTTGGGCCTGGAGTTTTGCCGGCAATACGCGGCGGCCGGCTGCAATGTCATAGCGGCCTGCCGCCGGCCGGAGCAGGCCGAACAATTGCAGGCTTTAGCCGGCCAATATGCCAGTATCGAGCTGCAAGCGTTGGACGTGGCCGATTTCAGCCAAATCGAAGCCTTGGCGGCCAAGCTGGCCGAGCGCCGAATCGACGTGTTGCTGAACAACGCCGGCGTCTACGGCGACCAGTCCGGCCGCGGCTTCGGCAAGCTGGATTACCAGGCTTGGGCCGATACCTTGGCGATCAACGTCATGGCGCCGGTAAAACTGGCGGAATGCTTTTTGCCGCATCTGCAACGCAGCGATAAACCTTTGATCGCGTCGTTGAGCAGTTTGATGGGCAGCATGACCGACAACAGCAGCGGCGGCAGCATTTTGTACCGTTCCAGCAAGGCCGGCCTGAATGCGGCGATGAAAAGTCTGGCCATCGACCTGCGGCCGCGCAATATCGGCGTGTTGATTCTGCATCCGGGTTGGGTCAGGACCGACATGGGCGGTCCGAACGGCTTGATAGACGTCGAGGAAAGCGTCAGCGGCATGCGCCGCTTGATCGACCGTTTCGACCTGGCCGATAGCGGCAGCTTCGTCAAATACGACGGTTCGCCGCTGCCGTGGTAAGCGCGAGAGTCCGCCGGTCGGGGAAAAACGTTACCGAAATAATGGCTTTCGCAAAAACGGCTATGCTTGAACTTCGATGGCGCGTCGCGGCCGGACACCCGCTTGCCTTGGCTAGCGGCCGCAGAACCCGAAATAGCCGGCATTGGAATTGTTGACAGAACGACTGCATAAATCTTCGATGAATCGCAAAGCCTGCTTGGCCGTTGTTTTTACCGGTTTCAGCGCGTTGGTCCTGGCCGACGCCGATAAAGCCGTGACCGAGATGGATACGGCCGATCTGCTGAATATGCAGGTCATTTCCACCCGCAAGAAATCGCAAGTGACATCGGCTTCGAAAAAAGCCGAATACGTGTCGAATGCGCCGTCGGCGGTGTTCGTGATCGGCAACGACGACATTAAACGTGCCGGCGTCACCAGCGTGCCGGAAGCTTTGCGCTTGGCGCCCGGCGTGGATGTGGCGCGGGTCAGTTCCAGTAAGTGGGCGGTCAGTATCCGCGGTTTTAACGGCATTTTCGCCAACAAGCTGCTGGTCATGATCGATGGCCGCAGCGTCTACAACCCCGGATTTTCCGGCGTATATTGGGACGCTCAGGACGTGATGCTGGAAGACGTCGAGCGCATCGAAGTGATCCGCGGTCCGGCTGCGACGCTGTGGGGCGCCAATGCCGTCAACGGCGTGATCAACATCATTTCCAAGCGGGCCGAGGATACGTCCGGCGGTTTGCTTGCCGGCGGCGGCGGTACCTTGGAAACCGGTTTCGGCGCCTTGCGTTACGGCAAACAATTGGGCGAGGACAGCTACGGCCGGGTTTACGTCAAGGGCTTTCAACGCGAGGGCCTGGGGCAGGTCGAGGGCTTTGCCGCCAGCGCCGACAATTGGGACAAGCAGCAAGGCGGTTTTCGCATCGATTCGCGCCTGTCCAGCCGCGACGAATGGACGCTGCAAGGCGACCTTTACCGTAGCCAGTTAAGCCAAAACGCGCTGTTGCCGGTATTGAGTTCGCCTTACCAGCAAAGCCTGATCGAGAATTTCTCCGCCGCGGGCGCGAATATTCTGTCGCGTTTGCGGCATACCTTCTCCACCAGCGCCGAGTACAGCCTGCAGTTCTATTACGACCACTCCGAACGCGGCAACAATGCGTTTGCCAAGCAGTCGCTGGACACGCTGGACGTCGATTTTCAAAACAGTTTTGCCATCGGCGAGCGGCAGAACGCGATCTGGGGCGTCGGCTATCGGGCCAATCTGGACGAGTTTTCGGATAGCCCGCTGATTCAGCCCACGCGCTTGAAACGCGATACCCATTTGTTCACCGCATTCGTGCAGGACGAGATCATGCTGGTGGACGACAAGCTGTGGCTTACGCTGGGGTCGAAGTTCGAACACAATTCCTATTCCGGTTTCGAAGGCCAGCCGACGGCGCGGCTGATGTGGGCGCCGACTTTGGAACAACGGGTTTGGGCGGCATTCTCCCGCGCGGTGCGGACGCCGTCGCGGGCCGATCACGATATTCGTTTTCTTAACGGCGTGATTCCGACGGAGGTTCCGGGGTTGGGTACGCTGCCGGTCGAAGTCGTGCTGAACGGCAACCGGAATTTTCGGGCCGAAGATGTGCTGTCCTACGAGCTGGGCTACCGCTTCGCCTGGGCCAGCCAGGCTTCGCTGGACCTGACCGCGTTTTACAACGATTACGATAACTTGACAGCCTACCGGGCTGGAGCGTTGTTACCGATCGCTACGCCGGTAGCCCATCTTCTACAACCGATTACTGCCACCAATCTGGGCAAGGCCCATACTTACGGTTTCGAAGCGGCAGCGGTCTGGCAGATGGCCGATTGGTGGCGCTGGGATGCTAATTACAGTTTGCTGAAAACCGAGTTCGGTGCTTTCGTCGGCCTGGCGCAACAGACCAGTCCACAACATAACCTGTCGCTACGCGCCGCCATCAATCCGACGGAACGGGTTTCGCTGGACTTCTGGTTGCGTTACACCGGGCCGCGCAGCGTGGTCGGCAATGGTGCCGGCAACCAGTTGCGGCAACTCAACGGCCGCGCCACTTTCGATACCCGTCTGGCCTGGAAAGTCCTGCCCAGTCTGGAGCTGTCCGTGATCGGCCAAAACCTGCTGGACGAGGGGCGGCTGGAATACATCGACGAGTCCGGCATCATCCAACCGGGCGGGGTCTCGCGCGGCGTCTACGGCAAACTAGAACTGCGGTTTTAACTTTAAAAACGCTGCCGATGGCAGCGATACCTTCCAGCCGGCTTGGCGGTTTCATCGCCGGTTTTCGCCGGTTTCGCTTATCTCCCACCGCACCTAACGCAGGCTTCAAACACTTGTGCTTGCTGCAGCTTGCCTGGTGCCGGCAAAAAAAAATTCCGCCGATGCATTTTATTGCTTGCATATTAATTTCGATTCGATATTATTTCCTCGGCCGCTAACCGACTCCGCCTGACCGGTGCCGCGCCGCGGTACGCGAGGTTCGCGTCGATTACAATTATTACAAGCGAGAGGACGGTTTCATGCAGACACCCGCCAAATTATTACTGGAAAACAAAGCCTGGTCGGAAGCCATAGTCAAGCAACGGCCCGATTATTTCAAGACTTTGGCCAAGGAGCAGCGACCGGAATTCTTATGGATCGGTTGCGCCGATAGCCGGGTGCCGGCCGATACCATCGTCAAGGCCGAGCCCGGCGAAATTTTCGTGCACCGTAACATTGCCAACCAGGTCATCACCACCGATTTCAATGGCTTAAGCGTATTGCAATACGCAGTCAACGTGCTGAAAGTCAAACACGTCATCGTCTGCGGCCATTACGGCTGCGGCGGCGTCGAAGCGGCGTTGCATTCGCAACGCGGCGACTTGGCGATCGCCAACAAGTGGCTGTCGCATATCAAGGAAATTTACCGGCTGTATCAGGACGAGCTGGATAACCTGCCGCCGCGCAAGCGGGTCGACCGCCTGGTGGAATGGAACGTGATCGAGCAAGTGCATCGGCTGGCGCATACCTCCATCGTTCAGGCGGCCTGGGATGCCGGGCAATCTTTGAGTTTGCGCGGTTGGGTTTACGGTTTGAGCGACGGCCTGCTCAACGAATTGGTGCATATGGACCAGAAGTCGTCGATCCACGAAATTTACCAATATGCCGGTTGAATATTCCCCGGCCCGAGAGGAGGTCCGTTATGAAAACTAATGTATCGTACTATCTGAAGTATTTGCGCAACGATGTGCCGGCCAGCGTCGTGGTGTTTCTGGTGGCCTTGCCGCTGTGTCTGGGCGTCGCGCTGGCGTCGGGCGCACCGCTATTTTCCGGCGTTATCGCCGGCATGGTCGGCGGCATCGTCGTCGCTTGGTTTAGCGGTTCCCATCTCAGCGTGTCCGGCCCCGCCGCCGGTCTGACCGTAATTGTCTATAACGCCATCGAGACCCTGGGCGATTTCAAGGCCTTTTTATTGAGCCTGGCCATCGCCGGCGTAATCCAAATGAGCCTGGGATTTTTGCGCGCCGGCCTGATCGGCGCGTTCTTTCCGGGGGCAGTGATCAAGGGCATGCTGGCGGCGATCGGCATGATTTTGATCATTAAACAGACGCCGCACGCGACCGGCTACGACGCCGGTTACGCCGCCGACGAGAGTTACATGCCCGATACTGCCGGAGCGAGTTTTCTGGAGTTCACCCAGTCGCTGAACGGCATTTCGCCGGGAGCGACCTTGGTCGCCGCGGTGGCATTACTGATTTTGATCGGGTGGGATAGCGGCTTCATCAAGCGCTTCAGCATCTTGAAAATGGTACCCGGTCCGCTGTTGGCGGTAGTTTGGGGCGTGCTGTTCAATAACTGGGCCTTGGCTTACGCCCCGGAATGGTCGATTGCCGAGAAATACCTGGTTTCGCTGCCGGAATTGGGTTCCACCAGCAATTTTGTCGCCCAGTTGCGTATGCCGGATTTCAGTTATATCGAGAACCCCAAAATTTACAGCGTCGCGCTGACCTTGGCGATTATTGCCAGCCTGGAAACGCTGTTGAGCATTGAGGCGGTCGATAAACTCGATCCGCACAAACGCATATCGCCGACCAACCGCGAGTTGAAGGCGCAAGGTTTGGGCAACCTGATCAGCGGCTTGATTGGCGGTTTGCCGATCACCGCGGTCATCGTGCGCAGCTCGGCCAATATCAACGCCGGCGGCCAGACCCGGATATCCGGCTTCCTGCACGGCGTGTTGCTGATGGTCAGCGTGCTGTTTTTCGCCCGTTACCTGAACATGATTCCGCTGTCCTGCCTGGCGGCGATTTTGCTGCAGACCGGTTATAAACTGGCCAAACCGGCGATGTTTTTCGAATTTTACAAAAAAGGCCCGAACCAGTTCATCCCGTTCGCGATTACTGTGTTCGCCATTTTGTTCACCGACTTGTTGGAAGGCATCGCCATCGGCATGGCCTGCGGCATCTTCTTCGTGCTGCGCGCCAATTTCCATGTCGCGATGTCGTTGACCCAACATGGTTCGCATTACCTGCTGAGGCTGCACAAGGATGTGTCTTTTTTGAACAAGGCCCTGCTGCGCAACCATTTGAGCAATATCCCGGACGATAGCGAACTGATTATCGACGGCGGCAAAACCCTGTTCATCGACCACGACATCCTGGAAACCATTGCCGATTTCCTGCTGGCCGCGCCGGACCGGAATATTTCGGTAGAACTGCAAGGCTTCGATCTGGCATTTCCGGCGCTGGGCTACGAGGCCGGCTTCTCGCCGCGGTTGGCGGCGTCAGCGTCCCACGCCTGACGGCCGCACAGGTATCCGCAAAAAGCGGCGGTTCACGCCGGCGTTACACTACCGGGCCCAGGCCGGCTTGGACAAAGTCGATAAAGGCCCGGGTCTTGCCGGGCATCAGCCGCCGGCCGGGAAACACCAGCCAAGCCGTGGTTTGCGGCAAACACCAGTCCGGCAGGACTCGCTGCAACTCTCCGCTTTGCAGGTAGGCCGCCGCATAGGCATCCGGGGCGGCGACGATGCCCCGGCCGCGGCAGGCCAGCTTGACCAGCAACTCCGGCGAATTCGCCAGAATCCGGGCCGGCGGCAACCCCTGCCAGCGGCGCTCGCCGCATTCGAGTTGCCATTGCGGCGGCTCGCGGTAACGGCCGGGCAGGCTTAGCGCGTGATAGCGGCCTAAGTCTTCCGGCCGCTCCGGCTGGCCGTGCCGCGCCAGGTAAGCCGGCGCCGCGTACAACCCCCAGCTTTGGCGGTTCAGGCGGGTGGCGGTTAAGTTGGCGTCGTCCGGCAGATCGCCCATCCGAATCGCCAGATCGAAATGCTCGCCGACCAAATCCACCCGCCGGGCGGACAAATCGATTTCCAGTGCAATCGCCGGATAGCGGGCGCTGAACTCGGCCAACACCGGTACCAGAAACAAGGTGGCAAAGTCGTTCGGCAGCGAAATGCGCAGCGTGCCGCTGGGTTGGGTTTGCCGGTGTTCGGCCCAGGCCCGGGCGGCGTCGATTTCCTCGCCGATCTGGCGGCCATGCTGCAGCAGACGCAAACCGAATTCGGTCAATTGCAATTGCCGAGTGGTGCGCTGCAACAGGCGTTCGCCCAATTGCTTTTCCAGATGGCTGATGCGGCGCGACAGGGTCGACTTGGGCAAGCCCAGCAATTCTGCGGCCTTGGAAAAACTGCCGGCGTCGGCGACTTTGGCGAACAGCCACAAATCGTTGGCTTCGATAGTCATTGATTGTTCCTCCTATGGAACAATGTTATCCGTTTTCCGGTCTTCTGCCCATTATCGCCCTGGCGTATAGTCTGTCCGACTTCAACATTTCGGGAGACCGCTATGAACATTCTGCAAATCAATTCCAGCATTCGGGCCGAAACCGCCCACTCCAGCCGCCTGGCCGATAGCTTGGTCGGCAAATTGCGCCGCCGCTTTCCGCAGGCGCGGCTGACCGTGCGCGATTTGGCGAAAATGCCGCATCCGGTGTTGGACGCGGCGGCATTGGCAGCGCTTAGTACGCCGGCCGAGCAGCGCACTGCGGAACAGGCGCAACGGGTGGCGTTGGACGATGCCTTGATCGCCGAGATCCAGCAAGCCGACCGGATCGTGATCGGCGCGCCGATGTATAACTTCGGCATTCCGGCACAACTGAAAGCCTGGATCGATGCGATTGCCAGGGCTAGAGTCACGTTCCGCTATACCGAACACGGTGTGGAAGGTTTGTTAAAGGGTAAAAAAGTCTATGTGATTCAAACCGCCGGCGGCGTACACAGCGGTTCGGCAGCAGACAGCCAGACGGTTTACTTGCGCACCGTGTTGGGATTTTTGGGAATGGAAGACATCGAATTCGTTTATGCGGAAGGCTTGGCGTTGGGGGAGGACGCGGTGCAAAGTGCCTTGCAATCCGCCGAAGCCAAAATCTCGGCCTTGGCCGCTTAATTTTTCCAGCGGGGAGTATCGTCATGAACGCACAAATCGAACCAGCCGAAACCGTGCAACAGTCGCGGCAGATCGAACAACTGGTGGAGGGTAGGGCAACCTCGGACGGCGCCGGCGTCAAATTGACCCGGCTATTGGGTCAAGACTTGCAGCGGCGGCTGGATCCGTTTCTGATGCTGGACGCGTTTGCCAGCGAGTCGGCCGACGATTACATCGCCGGCTTTCCGAACCATCCGCACCGTGGCTTCGAGACCTTGACCTATCTGCTGGCGGGCCGGATGCGCCACCGCGACAATGCCGGCCACGAAGGCTTGCTGGAAACCGGCGGCATGCAATGGATGACGGCCGGCCGCGGCATCGTCCACTCGGAAATGCCGGAACAAAAGGACGGCTTGCTGGCCGGATTTCAATTGTGGATCAACTTGCCGGCTGCCGACAAGATGGTGCCGGCCTGGTATCGCGACGTGCAAAGCCCGGACATTCCGCAATTCGGCCGCGCCGGCGCCCGGGTAAGGGTGTTGGCCGGTGCCAGCCACGGCGTAACCGGCCCGATTCAACGGCCGAAGACCGAACCGCTGGTGTTGGATCTGGAGTTGCCGGCCGGTACTCGCTTCGAGCAGCCGTTGCCGGCTGGGCATAACGCGTTTTTTTACGTCTACGGCGGCGAGGTCGAGGTGGCCGGGCGTATTGCCGACCGCGGGCGGATGGCGGTGTTGAGCACGAATCCGCGAGCCGATGGCGTCGCTTTGCACGCGCTGGCAGACAGCCGGGTACTGCTGGTTGCCGGCGCGCCGCTCGGCGAAGCCATCGTCCAACACGGGCCGTTTGTCATGAACAGCCGCGAGCAGATCGAACAAGCGGTATACGACTACCAGCACGGCCGTTTCGGATTTAACAATTCGGATTGAAGTCGCGGCAGCCTTTGCATTACCGCACCGAACGAGCCGGTGTCGCGCCGGCTCCGCAGCCCGTGTAGTCGATTAATATCCCGCCGCCGATGATGGCCGGTACGCCGTTCGGGCCACGCTCGGCGCAGGCTGTCTAAGCTTGATCTGGATTGCCCCAATGCGGCTAAGTCGAGCGATTCGATTGTCACGCCCCTCTTTGAAAAAGAGGGGGGCGGGGGAGATTTTTCAAAACATACCGAACTCAAGTCTCGCCCACGGTTTTGGGTCCTAAGCCCACCCGAACCAGCCGCGCTCCGCTACCGGCGCTTATCGCTTCCTGTCGCCGATAGATCGCCGTTCATTTCCTCCGCGAAGCCGGTCCGGCCCGCCGCCAGCCGGATTTTTGCTTTGCCCGTTGTGAGCAACCGCCCACACGATTTAGCGAACACGTTGATAAAATCGGTGTAAATTAACCGACCTCATTTGCCGGCGGTTGCTGTTTAGTCGGACCATGAGGCGGCATTCGGGAATGGATTGCCGGAGGCGGGGAGTGTGTGGCAAAACGCAGAAATGATTAATTGGTTTGGCATTCGTTCTCATTTGGCTAAGCTTATGCCGCTCTAGTGCTTTGTAACTAATTTGAACCGAACCCGAATCACTATGCCTTGTTTGACCGGAAACCGCCGCCCCGCGTTGCTGGCCGCTTGCCTGTTGCTGAATGCCGCTGTGGCGCGCACCGACGACGGCCGCGCCGCGCCGCCGGCCGGCGAAGACGAACAGGCCGTCCTGTTCGGCGAATTGCCGTCGGTGTTCAGCGCTTCCCGCCACGAACAGCCGATTACCAAAGCGCCGGCCGCGGTCGACGTCATTACTTCGGAACAAATCAAACATTACGGCTGGCGTACCGTGGCGGCCATGCTGGGTAGCTTGCCCGGCTTTTTGGCAACCTACGACCGGGCTTACCAACGCGTCGGCGTCCGCGGCTTCGCCCCGCCGGGCGATTACAACACCCGTATCCTGGTGCTGATCGACGGCCACCGGATCAACGAAAGTTTGCAGGACTATGCCGGCCTGGGCCGGGATTTTCCGGTCGACGTGGAAAACATCGAGCGGGTCGAAGTCGTACGCGGCCCGGCGTCGTCCTTGTACGGCAGCAGCGCGGTGTTTGCCGTGGTCAACGTCATCACCCTGCGCGGCCGCGATTTGCAGGGCGTGCGGCTGGGCGGAGAAGTGGCCAGTTACGGCAGCGAGCAGGGCCAGGTCAGTTACGGCCAGAAATTCGCCAACGGCCTGGAAGGTTTGCTCTCGGCCAGTTACTACCATAGCGACGGCCATAATTCGCTGAACTACGGCAATCTGGGTTCGGCCGATTGGCTGGACCAGGAACAAGTCGAGCGCCTGTTCGGCAAACTGGCTTGGGGCGACTTTACCCTGAGCGGCGGCTACATGCAGCGCAAAAAATACCTGCCGGCCGGCAGCGTCGGCGCCGACTTCGGCGTGCCCGGCAGCAATTACCACGACCGCCGGGCTTATGCCGATTTGAACTACCGGCATACCTTCAGCGGCGATTGGGAAGCCACCGGCCGCCTGTTTTGGGACGGCTACGAGTTCGACGACGATCTGAACAGCCGGCCGGCGCCGCAGCAATTGTTGACCAACCAGGATTATTGGCAGGGCAATTGGCTGGGCGGAGAAGTGTTGTTGAGCCACACTTTTTTCGACAGCCACCGCTTGACGCTGGGTAGCGAGTACCGCCGCAACTATAGCCAGCACATGGCCAATTACGACCTGCAGACCGGTTTCCAGTGGGCGGACAACCGCTTGAACAGCAGCATCGCCGGCGTATTCCTGCAAGACGAATGGGCCATTCTCGACAATCTGAGTCTGCACGCCGGCGCCCGCTACGACCACTACGACAACTTCGGCGGTACTGCCAATCCCCGGCTGGGCCTGATCTACCAGCCTTTCGCCGACACCACGCTGAAGTTGCTGTACGGCACCGCATTTCGGGCGCCGAATGCCTTCGAAACCTATTACACCTGCTGCTCCGGTACCTGGATCGGCAATCCGGCCTTGAAACCGGAGCGGATCGAATCCTACGAAATCGTGCTGGAACAGAAAATCGGCGAGCATTTCAACGTCCGCTTCAGCCCGTACTACAACAAACTGAGCAATTTGATCAACCAGGTCGATGCCGACGTCAGGCAATTCCGCAACCAGGGCAACGCCGAGGCACACGGCCTGGAGACCCAGTTGCAAGGCCATTACCGCAACTTCGAAGGCCGCGTCAGTTACACCTACCAGCAGACCCGGATCGCCGGGCTGGAACAAGCGCCCAATTCGCCGTCGCACATGATCAAATTCAATCTGAGCGCACCCTTGTGGCAGGACAAATTGTTCGCCAGTTGGGAATTGCAGTACGTCAGCCAACGCGCCAATCCGGGCTATGCCGCGACCGGCGCATACACCGTCAGCAATCTGGTGCTGTTCTCCCGCAAATGGCTGCCGGGCGTCGAACTGACCGGCGGCATTTACAATCTGTTCGACGAGGATTATGCCGATCCGCGGATTCCGCCCAATGCCAATCTGCCCGACCATATTCCGCAAGACGGCCGCAACCTTCGGCTGAGGTTGGGCCTTGAATTTTAAACCCGCGGCCGCGGTTCGGCTGCGGACCGGCAGCAGCTGGTTCGGCTGGCAGTGGTTGCCGGCGGTTTGGCTGTGGCTGCGGGCCAAGTCCGGCCTGGGCAGGGGGTGCGTCCGGATTTGCTTGGGGTTTGCCGCACTTTGCCCCGGCGTCAGAATCTCGGCAGCCGACATCCTGGTGCTGCAAAGCCACGATTCCGCGCCGTACCGGCAAACCGTGCAAGGCTTCAGCGCCGCGCTGGCGCAACGCGGTTTGCACGCCAGCATCGAAACCCGCACGGTCGGCGACGAGGCCGTCGCGGCGATCAACGAGCATTTACGCGCGGAGGCGCCGCAATTGCTGTTGGCCTTGGGTACGCCGGCCGCGCGCGCGACAATGGCCGCCGGCCAAACTACCCCGGTCGTGGCCGGCCTGTTGCTGGACAGCGACGAGTTGCGCGGCAAACCGCGCCTGACCGGCGTCGGCCTGGATTTTCCGCCGGCATTGCAATGGCGTTGGTTGCGCCGGCTGTTGCCGGAAGTCCGCCACATCGCCGTGATCTACGATCCTCACCGCGGGCTGCCGACGTTCGAGGCCTTGCAACAATTGGCCAGGGCCGACGGCATCGAACTGGTACCGGCGCCGGCCGCCGCGCCGGAGGACCTGCCCAGGTTGCTGAAGGAGTTGCCGGCCCAACTCGACGCCTTGTGGGCGGTCGACGGCGTGGCGGCATTCAATGCCGTCGCGGTGCGGGAGCTGCTGTTGTATTCGTTCCGCAATCGGACGCCGCTGATCGGCTTATCGGAGCAATGGGTCAAGGCCGGAGCGATTTATGCGTTGGATTGGGATTATGCCGATCTCGGCGCCCAGGCCGCGGAGTTGGCCTGGAACATCCTGGCCAACGGCGCGGCGCCGTCCAGCCTGCCGCCGCAGACGCCGCGCAAAGTCCGGGTGGTTTACAACGGCCGCACGCTGGAGCACATGAAACTGAGCCTGCCGGAGCGCTGGTTGCCGGAAATCAGCGAGGTGGCGCCGTGAGCAGAAGCTCGATGAACATGGCGACGCGCTTCAATCTGCTGAACGCCGCGCTGGTGCTGGTGACTGCACTCGGCGTCGGCTTTATCGCCACCTATACCCAATTGACCCGGCAGTTCGAGGCGCGGCAGCAGCACAGTCTGGCGCTGGCGACGATGTTGGCCGAGACCAGCGAATACGCGGTGTTCACCGGCCAGGGCAAATTGCTCGAACACCAGTTGGAGCGCTTGCGCAAGGTGCCGGGTCTGGCGTATGCCGTGATCGTCGACGCCCAGGGCCGAGAATTGGCGCGGATGTCGGTCGACGTCCGCTACGACGCCCGGCCGGCGCCCCAGTCCGGCAAAGCGCCGGAGAGTTTCTGGAATTGGTGGCAGGCGTCGAACCGCCACGGTTTGCTGGAGATCGTGCAGCCGATCACCAGCGGCGGCTTTCAGAACGAGGATGCGCTGTTTTTGCAAGCGTCGACCAGTAGTGCCGTGATCGGCGAGGTGCGGCTGGCGATGAATCTGGACGATTTCGTCGCGGTGGTGCGCCACGCCGTGCGCTGGGGCTTGCTGGTGGTCGCGGTGATTTTGCTGATCGGCTTGGCCGTGTCGTTGGCGATGACGGCCCGGATCGCGTCGCCGCTGAAACGTCTGGCCGACGCCGCCCACCAATTGATAGACGGCCGCATGCAACCGGTGGAACTGGACAGCGGCGGCCCGGAAGTGCGCGAATTGGGGCAGGCGTTCAATTTGATGGTGTCGTGGCTGACCGATTACCGGGCCGAAGTGCAAAGTTACCAGAGCATGCTGGAACGCCAGGCGTTCTACGACGAACTGACCGGGTTGGCCAACCGTAATTTGTTGAAAGACCACCTGCAATTGGCACTGAACCAGACCCACCGCCGGCGCAGTTCGATGGCTTTGCTGTTCCTCGATCTGGACCGTTTCAAATACGTCAACGACACCTTGGGCCATTCGTTCGGCGACCAATTGTTGCAGGAAGTCTCTGAACGTCTGCGCAATGCGGTCAGGGCCACCGATACGGTCGGACGCATGGGCGGCGACGAGTTCGTTATCATTCTGGTCGACTTGGATCGCGACGTGGCCGTGGCCCGCCGGGAAGCGGCACGGGCGGCCGAACAAATCGGCCAGGTGTTGCACCAGCCGTTTTCGATTCGCGGCCACGACATCAGCACCAGCTTCAGTATCGGCATCGCCTTGTGCCCGCACGACGGCGACGACAGCGAAGCCCTGATCCGCTACGCCGACTGTGCGATGTACGATGCCAAGACCCAAGGCCGCAACACCTACCGCTTCTACGAACCGGCGCTGCAGCAGCGTGGCGCCCGGCGCCTGAATCTGGAAAACGGCCTGAAACGCGCGCTGGAACTGGGCGAATTAATGCTGTACTTCCAACCCAAGTACGATTGCGCCCGCCGCCGCCTGATCGGCGCCGAGGCCTTGCTGCGCTGGCAATACAAGCATGAATGGATCTCGCCGACCGAATTCATCCCGTTGGCCGAGGAAACCGGCCTGATTCTGCCGCTCGGCGAATGGGTGCTGGAGGCCGCATTGAATACCCTAGCCGAATGGCGGCATCAGCAGTTGGTCGACGACGAATTCCATATCGGCGTCAACGTGTCGCCGGCTCAATTCTGGCATCCGCAATTTGCCCAACGCACCTTGGAGATTTTGCAGCGTTGCCTGCCCGGCGGCCAGGGCCTGCTGGAGTTGGAATTGACCGAAAGCTGCCTGCTCAGGCCGTCCGAGGAAAGCCAACGTACCTTCAATGCCTTGCGCCAGGCCGGCGTGCGTTTCGCCGTCGACGACTTCGGCACTGGCTACTCCAATCTCGGCTATCTGAAACAGTTTCCGCTCGACGTGTTGAAGATCGACCAATCCTTTGTTCGCGATTGTATCGACGACCTCAGCGACGCCACCATCATCCGCGCCATCATCGCGATGGCGCACGGCTTGGGCCTGGCCGTGATCGCCGAGGGCGTCGAAACCCTGGAGCATGCCGAGTTTCTGAAACGCGAAGGCTGCGAATTGTTGCAAGGTTACCTGCTGGCCAAACCGATGCCGGCCGACCAGTTCGCCGAATTTTGCCGGCAACTGGCTTTCCATCCCTACCTGGGCAGCGTCGCGGCAAGCCATGCCGCCGGCGCCGAATAGCCGAGTTAGCCGGCTCGATACTATCGGCTTGAAATTAATTTGAGCGCGCTCCGGAACCATGTTAGATAGGCGGTAACACTGACCCTATCGCTGGAGGCCGCCATGTCCGATTGTCACTTTGCCAAAACTGTACGCCGCGCCGCGATCGGCTGCAGCTTGTTGTTTGCGGCTGCGGCCGGCCATGCCGTCGAATGCGGCATGGCGCAAGCCTTCAAACAGCCGGACGGCAATGCCAAAACCGGCTTTACCCCGGTCTGGTCCGACCATGACGCCAAGGCGCTGTTTTTCATCGAAGCGCTCAACGTCAATACCGACGGTACTCGCCGCTCGTACAGCGTCGACGATTTTTGGGGAGAGGAAAAAGCGCTGAACAACTTGTGCAACGCCATGAGCGACGCCTGCGCCGGACTGGATAAGGAGGGCTTGCGCCAGCGGCGTCTGCTGACCCAAAAAGCCTTTGCGGCGGGATGGCCGGCCGATCTGACGGCACAAACCAAAATCTCGCCGGCGATTATCCCGTTCGTAGCCGGGAAACCCTGTCCGCCGGTGGATGGCTTTCTGGTGTCCGCCACCGCCTTGCATAAACCGAACGTGGCCGACGCCTGCGACATCGGCAATTACGCCGACGCCTTGGTCACACCGGCGCTGGTCCTGCCGAAAAACCCCGGCAAAAACACCCTGTCGGAATTTGCCAAACGCAATGCCAAGGTCGGCGATTTGGCCGTAGCGCTGGTGCCGGGCGGTTCCGCACCGGTATTTGCCGTGGTCGGCGATACCGGACCGGCCAAGGAATTGGGCGAAGGTTCGGTGGCCTTGAACGGCAAATTGCTCGGCAAAAACGCGCCGCCGGCCAACTATCAGGAGGTGCGCGGCAAGGGTAAATACAAAGGCAAGGCCTGGACGGTACCGCAAGCGATGGTGCTGATCTTCCCGGCCAGCCGCGACAGCGCCGATCCGTACATGACCCCGGAACGCATCGACGCCGCAGCGAAACAACGGTTCGACGATTGGGGCGGCCTGGAACGGCTCACTGCCTGTGCTGACGCATACGGCCGTTGACGGCATTGCGGGTAGGCCAAGTGCGGCCGGTCGTGTGCGCGGCGCCGGAATATTTAAGGCGCCGTGAAGGACCCAACCACCCGAGGGAACCGGCCTGCCACGCCCTAATCGCCGCCGGCGGCCTCGGCGCCGGCCCGGACTGGCGCTTCGGCAGCGGCGCGGATGCGCTCAGCGTGCGCGTCCAGCCCCGGCTGGTCACGACCACGATAGACGCCGCCATCGAAGCCCCGTGCTAGGCCTGGGCCTGGCCCCGCCTGCTGTCTCCTACCAAGTCGCCCCTTACCTGGCCAGCGGCCAATTACAAACCGTGCTGACCCACTCCGAACCGCCGCCTATCCCGATCCACGTGCTGCACCGCGAAGGCCGTTACGCCTCGGCCAAGGTCAGAAGCTTCGTGGATTTGATTTCCGAAAAGTTGCGGAGGGAAGCGCGGTGGTTGTGAGACGGCTAAAAGCGGCTTTGTTGGTGTTGCTATGATGCGACCGCTCTACCCATCCGATTCAGGAAGAAGGCTTCTGATGCCTCTGAACACCGTTCACAGTACCACCCACGAATGTGCGACGTGAAGTTGTGCAACGGCGGTTTTCAAGATAACTTGCAGGTCGATTCAAGATAATTTTTTAGCGATGTATTCGTAACTTTTTGATATTGTTTGTCAATGCAAACGATATCAAAGATATAAGAAACGCCATTTCAAGAAAACCCACACCATGCCCGTATTTAAACACTACGATTTGACTCTACTCAACCCGGCATTCGATTCGCCGCTGGTGGACGTGTTGACAGAGCTCGAATACTTGCGGCGCTTGCAATTGGGCGGCACTACGCCGCCGCGGGTGTTTTTTCAATTGAAACGAATTTTCCATATGCTGGAAAGTTTGGGCTCGGCACGGATCGAGGGCAATCATACAACCCTGGCCGATTACGTGGAGAGCAAGCTGGACGGCGGCCCGCAACCGCCGAACGATCAGTTGCGCGAAATGGTCAACCTTGAAACTGCGATGGACTTCATCGAAGAACACTTCGATCCCGGCGCGGAGCTGACCGAACACTTTATCCGCGAACTGCACGCCATGACGGTCGATAGTCTGGAACGCGAAGGCGACGCCACGCCGGGCGCCTACCGGCAACGGCCGGTGCAAATCGCGCAAGCGGAGCATTTGCCGCCCGAGGCGCTGTTGGTGCCCGGTTATATGTCCGAGCTAGTGGCATTCGTCAACGCGGGCGATCCCAAAAAATACGACTTGATCAAAGTCGCCCTGGCGCATCATCGCTTTGGCTGGATACACCCGTTCGGCAACGGCAACGGCCGCGTTGTTCGGTTGCTGACCTATGCGCTGTTGATCAAATACGGGTTTAACGTCAACGCCGGCGGCCGGGTGTTAAACCCGACCGCCGTATTTTGCAACGACCGCGACCGGTATTACGCCATGCTCGCCCAAGCCGATAAAGGCACCGGCGCGGGTTTGGAAAATTGGTGCGTGTATGTACTGCAAGGCATTTTGGACGAATTGCGCAAACTGGACCAATTAGCCGACTTCGGCTATTTGGGCGCCAAAATCCTGGCTCCGGCCTTGGCCTATGCTCGCGAGCGGGAATTGATCACGGCGCAGGAAGAAAAGATTCTGCACATCGCGGCAAAAGCCGGCACCGCCAAAGCCGCCGATTTCGAAAGCGCCATGCCCAACATGAGCGGCATGCAACGCACCTATCAAATTAAAAAGCTGGTCGAACGCCAAATGCTGCAACCCATCAAGCCCGGCGCAAGACAATACACGATAGGCTTCAGCAGCAGTTTTTTGATACGCGGCGTGATCCTGGCGTTATCGAACGAAGGGTTTATTCCTCCGTCTTTGAACAGTGCGGCGGGTTAGTTAGAGAGATTTTACGGTCTGGATTTGTTGGTCGATTTGCAGAAAAAGGCGTCTTTCGCAAGGATCAACTAACTTTGAAATAGCGGACACCCTTGGCTGACCAAAATGATTGGTAACGTATGATAAAGATTGGTTAATTCTTCGTCGTTAATGCTGAATAAGTTGCTCGAATGCAAGACCTGACCCCGGTCTTGGGATCGGTTTGAAGATATACAGATTATTTTTTAACGGGGCAAAATTCATATCAATTTTTTAGCATTATCGTAAGGATGTGTGAATGAATATTGAAAAAATATCAATTGTTGGCTTCAGAAATTTTTCAAATGCAACAGTAAAATTTAATGAAAGCACTCTAATAATAGGGGCAAATGATGTTGGAAAAACCAACATGATTTACGCTCTTAGATTATTGCTAGATAAGTCACTTTCTGAAAGAGATATTGAGCCACAGATAACTGACTTTCATATAGCTAAAAATGGAAGCCAAGTAAGCCAGTTTACAATTACTATCTTCTTTAAAGATATAATTGAAGATGCCGTTTTGTCAATACTAAAAGGCAATGTTAGTGATGACGGTTGTTCTGTATTAAAACTAATGGCGGATAGAGGTGCTTTGGATTATAAACTTCTCATAGGATCCAATGAAATCGAACTTGAGGAAGTAACAAGTCGCTTTTATCTAAAATACATCAATATGAGGTATGTAAAGTCCCGGCGTGATCTTAAAAAGTTTATTGAAAGCGAAAAGAAGCAGTTATTAAAAATATCTCAAGATAACCGCGACACACAAAAAGCAGAAAGTGACGAAAGACAACTTGGTAAAATTTCACGCGGTCTTAATGTAATTAATGAAAGGGTTAGTAAGCTGAATTATGTAAAAGATTCCACCTTATTAGTTAATAATGAATTAAAAAAGCTATCATATGGCTATAACGATTATGCTGTCCATCTGGATTCTGGAGCTATCAAGGTACATCAATTTATCGATAATTTAGAACTTGGAGCTTCAATTTCGGGTTCAAAGATGATGCTCGGTGGAGAGGGTAGAGACAATCAAATTCTACTTGCGCTTTGGAAAGCCAAAAGTGAAAGAGAATTTGATCCTGATCATGAAGTGACATTCTATTGTGTTGAGGAACCAGAAGCTCACTTACATCCTCATCAGCAAAGAAAATTGGCCGACTATCTTAATAAAGAGTTACCGGGACAATCTATTATCACTAGTCATTCTCCCCAGATAACCGCAAGATACAAGCCTGATTCAATTGTCCGCATCATTAACAAAGACGGAGCTAGCTACGCAGCGAGTGAAGGTTGTTCAAATTGTATTAGCACAGCTTGGGATGAACTTGGTTACAGAATAAGTATTTTGCCTGCGGAAGCATTCTTTTCTAGCTGTGTATTCCTTGTTGAAGGGCCATCAGAACAACTTTTTTATCAACAGCTTGCCATTGCGGCGAATATAGATTTGGATTATTACAATATATCTATTCTTAGTGTCGATGGAATCGCATTTAATGTGTATACGAATATATTAAATGCTCTTGAAATTCCTTGGGTACTGCGAACCGACAACGATGTGTCAAAGGTTCCTAATAACGATTTAAAGAATTTAGCTGGCATCAATAGATGTATGGATATTGCTGGCTTGTCAAAGCTGCCTCATCGTGACCTAGCAACCGACGCAAATACATTAGTCCAAGATGGAACTTGGTTAATGGTTTCTAACCAAATAAACCCTTTGAAAATTTATCTATCAAAAATTGATCTTGAATCCGATTTGTCATTAGAATTATCTGGAGAATTATTAGCGTATTCTGGCAAAACAGATATGGATGAGGCAATTAAATATCTTCAAGATCAAAAGGCCATTAGGATGCGTGAGTTTTTGGCTGGCAATAAAGATAATTTAGCAAATATTCAAAGTGGAGAGCTAATTAAGCCACTACTTCACGCTCAGAAAATCGTAGAGATGAGTCTTTAAATATGGCCGGTTTTGATTTTACTCCAGATCAAAAAGCAGCAATAGAGTCTCAGGCAAATATGGTAATAACTGCTTGCCCAGGTAGCGGCAAAACATCGGTTGTTGTTGAAAAATAAGGCGTGAAGTCACAATTTTAAAGTCGTATCAAGGCGTTATTGGTATTACTTTTACTGTAAAAGCGAGCAGAGAATTAAAGCAGCGTTGTAAAAGAGATGGATTAGATACTAAAGCTAGTTTTTTTGGCACAATAGATCATTTTTGTTTAACTGAGATTGTTTCTCCATTTATATCAAGACTGTATGGTTTAACTATTAAGCCAATAGAATGCAAGGCTTATAAAGAATTAAATGATGAGTTTAGGAATTTATTGCCTAATCTTGAAGAAGTAGGGAATGAGTTAAAAACCGAAGATTATGAGATGTATGAAAGTGTATTTCGGGCATTGCATCAATCTGGTATTATTTTGCTAGAATCGTTAGGGGTTGTTGCTGTACATATACTTGGTAATTCAGAAGGGTGTAGAAAATACATTAAATCAAAATATAAATCTTTATATGTTGATGAATATCAAGATTCTTCACAAACCCAACACCAGCTATTTCTTGCTTTATTAGGACTTGGGCTTTCTGCGGTAGCTGTCGGCGATGTTAAACAATCAATTTACGCATTTAGAGGAAGTGATCCGCGTTACATTAAAGACCTGATTGATAAACCTGACGTTTTTGAACATCATATTGTTAACATTAATCATCGATGCCATCCATCAATAACAAATTACTCAAACAGACTATTTGACAGTAGCTGCCAACTGCTACCAACACAAGAAATAAGGGTGTATCAACGCGTATTTAATGGCACTCAATTGGATGTGGCAAAAACATTGAGCAAGTCTATTAATAAATTATTAATCGATGGGGTGATTTCTTCATTTTCAGACGTGGCAATTTTAGTTCGTAATAACAAGAGTCTTGACTTTCTGAAAGATGGGTTGGAAGTGCCATTTAGGATTTTCAATGATGACCCCTTAAGTCTTATTAATTCAGATGCATCCAAGGTTATGGGCAGCTTATTAGTCTATCGTTATGATCAAAAATCATTAATAAGTGATACAGTTGAGTTGGTGAGTCAATATCGATCCATAGCGCTGTCTGAAATAACATCAGTAAGAAATATAATTAAAACAATGCGAAATTGTAGTTATTTAAATAAAGAGCTAGTTGTTGATATAGCGCATCAGCTGTTGAGCCGCGAAATAACGAATGCCGAAATTTCTGCCTTAGCAGGCTGGTGAAAAACTCCCAAAGCTGCAGTCATCAAGGCGCATAGCCTCAGCAAACAAGTAAAATAGCGCATCTAAATTGGAGAAGCCCCCCATGCGCGGACACGATGCCATTCAAAATAGCTGGTTCAGCTACGTTAGCCTGGAAGACCGTATTCCCAAACAGCATCCGTTGCGTCGTTTACGGCTACTCGTCGATGGCGTATTGGCCTCTATGGATGCGGTCTTTGCCGAATGCTACTCCCATACTGGCCGCCCGTCGATTGCGCCCGAAAAACTGCTGCGCGCCTTGCTATTGCAAGTGCTGTACACCGTTCGTAGCGAACGCCAGTTGATGGAACAGCTGGACTACAACCTGCTGTTTCGCTGGTTTGTCGGTTTGGGTATCGACGATGCTGTCTGGGAACGCAGCGTGTTCAGCGCCAACCGCGAGCGCCTGCTGTCCGAAGCACTGAGTCGCGAGTTTTTTGAGCGGGTCTTGGCCATTGCCGAATGGCAAAACCTGGTGTCCGACGAACACTTCAGTGTCGACGGCAGCCTGATCGAAGCCTGGGCCTCGCACAAAAGCTTCGTGAAGAAAGACGGCAGCGGTCCTGATAAACCCGCCGGCCGCAATCCCGAGGTCGACTTCAGCGGCGAAAAGCGCAGCAATGCCACGCATCAGAGCACGACAGACCCCGAAGCGCGGCTTTACAAGAAAGGCGAATACACCGAGGCCAAACTGCGTTACATCACCCATGCCCTATCCGAGAATCGTAACGGCCTGATTGTCGATGTCGAAACCACCCAAGCCACCGGCACCGCTGAAATCGAAGCCGCGCAAACAATGATCAAACGCCGTGTTCCCAAAGGCGGCAGCGTCGGTGCCGACAAAGGCTATGACCAACCGGCGTTCGTCAACAAACTCAAGACGCAAGACATCAAAGCCCATGTTGCTCGCAAAAAGACCGGCAGTGCCGTCGATGGCCGCACCGCGCGCGGCAAAGCGTACGCTCAAAGCCTCAAGCGCCGCAAAATCGTCGAAGAAGCCTTCGGCTGGATCAAGACCGTCGGGGGCCTGCGTAAAACCCGCCACATCGGCTTAGCCAAAGTCGCAGGTCAGGCCTTGTTTTGCTTTGCCGCCTACAACCTGACGCGCTTGCTCAACCTATTGGTGTTCACGCCGAAACCGGCGTGGAGTGCGCCCACCTAGGGCGAAGTGCGCCTGAAAACCGTCCACAGACGGCTTCAGGCGAATAAAAAGCCCTTGAAACAGGGGCAAAACGGTTGAAACTCGATGTCATGACCGATTTCAACACGAAAAAATCACGGAAACCGTGGGTAAGGGGAAATATCAGTGGGTTTTTCACCAGCCTGCTAGACCGAGTTTTAATCGACCCGAATCTCTTAAAGCAATATCAGCCGATAAACGAAGGGGAAGTGCAAATAATGACACTGCACAAATCAAAAGGTTTGGAGTTTGATGTTGTGTTTCACTTAGACCTTTATGACTGGATTTTTCCAAAGCGGGATTATGTTCAAGGTTGCTATGAGGAGGTTTTTTCTAGCTGGGAACAAGATTTGAATTTACATTTTGTTGGCATAACGAGAGCAAAAGAGTATTGTATTCTTGTCAGCAGCACTGAAAGATTTAATTATAACAATCAAATCAAAGCTGCAAAAAAGTCTCAATTTATGACCTTGACTGGATTGATTGGTCTATTCAATTCCCTGTAGGGAGCCTCTAAAAATCCACGATTAATCAGATTCGGGGCGTAAAACGCGCTCGAAAGCGGACATTTCCAAGCGGACTACCTTCAACTCGAAGCCTTTTCAGCTCCGCTGGGCGGCATCAAGACGCAGCTACCCTGCGAATAGCGCAAAAACGTCGCATGTTGTACACCAGATTCATGAAGCCGATACGCACTTCGGCGCGGGCTAGGCCAATGCAACGGATCACCTTACCGCCCCATTGCGCCATCCAGGCAAACACGTGCTCGACCCGGCAACGGGTTTGGGAGCGGGTGCTGTTGCCTTGTTTTTCCCGGTCGGTCAGCGGCTTGCCGCGAACTCCTTTGCGGTGAATCCGGCTGTGGTAGCCTTGGACTTTTAACTGTTCTTCCACCGCTTCGGAACGATAGGCACTGTCGGCCCACAAATCCCGGCTGGTATTGCCGCTATCGAGCAAGCCGTTCAGGGCTTGCGAGTCGTGGACGCTGGCATCGGTGACCGTGTATTTGCGCACCAACTTGTGGGCATTATCAACGTTGACGTGGTTCTTGTACCCGTAATAGCTCTTGTCGCCTTTCTTGGTCCAGCGCGCATCGGTATCCTTCTGACTGCGTTTGGAGGCTGACCAGTCCTCGACGGTTTCGCCGGCTTTAATCCGAGCGTTTTCGTCCGGCGTATTACGCTGCACCGGCGCCTTGACGAAGCTGGCGTCAATCAGCTGACCCTTGCGGGCAATCAGGCCGGCGCGATCCAATTGCCGGTTGAATTCATTGAACAAGGTTTCGGTCAATTTCAACGCCTTGAGCGACTCGCGAAACAGCCAGAAACTGTTGCGATCCGGTGCGTGCTTGGCATCCGACAAACCAATAAAACGCTGGAAACTACGCCGGTCTTCGATTTGAAACTCCAGTTGCTCGTCGCTCAGATTGTAGAGGCTGGCGATGACCAACGCTTTGAACATCAACACCCCATCCCAAGGCTTACGCCCGGCAGACGATTTGCGGACTTTGTGACGCACTTGATCCAGCAACGGACGGAACGCTTCCCAATCCACTTGCGCGTCCAATTCCAACAACGGATTACCCAGCCGATCGATCCGACGATCACGATGTTCAAACAGGGAACCGAAAAGGTCGTCTTGTGCCACCGTCATCTCTGCTCTCCAGGTCTTTAGCTCCGACTCATTTTACTCGCCGGGCGCAATTTTTAGAGGTTCCCTGTAGGTTAGCGTTCCCTGGCAATTTAACTCCAATTTGTCAAGCCTCAATGAAATCGAGGATTCGAAGGGCAGTATATGTGGTGATGAACGAACCGCATCAATCGTTACCGTATCCTAAGAGCTAAAGCTCTGGACGAATGGCATGGGGTTGGGGATTGTGATGCAATCGTTGCATGCTTTCAAGCCACATATGCCTTGCATACCATTTTCCAATTCAATTTGAACCACCGCACCTAGCTATGCCGACCCCATTTTTCAGCGCGCGGCGGCAAAATGCTGGTGCTTCTTATTTGCTTGTAGTAATGTTTATACATTGCAAATTGAGGGCGTCGCCATGGCTATTACGACCATCTCCAGCCGAGAGCTGAATCAGGATGTTACCCGCGCGAAGAAGGCGGCCAAGAATGGCCCGGTATTCATCACGGATCGGGGCAAGCCGGCTCACGTGTTATTGAGCATCGAGGAATACCAGCGGCTGACAAAGCAGCGCCGCAACATTGCCGATTCGCTGGCCATGCCAGACGCTGCGGACATCGAGTTCGAGCCGCAGCCTTTGACGATAGGGGCTCGGCCGGCTGATTTCTGATGATGTATGTTCTCGACACCAACGTAGTTTCCGAGCTGCGAAAAATCCGGATTGGCAAGGCGGACGCGAATGTGGCGGCATGGGCCGACAGCGTCGATGCCGCCGACTTGTTCTTGTCCGCCATCACTCTGATGGAATTGGAACTTGGCGTTTTGTCGATCGAGCGCAAGGACGCCAGCCAAGGTACGGTGTTGCGGGCATGGCTGGAACAGCAGGTCTTGCCGGAGTTCTCCGAGCGGACTCTGCCGGTCGATACGGCGGTTGCACTGCGTTGCGCCAGGCTCCACGTACCCGACAAACGCGGCGAGCGGGATGCGCTGATCGCGGCGACGGCGCTGGTGCATGGCATGGTGCTGGTCACCCGCAATGTGGCCGACTTCCAGGCTACGGGCGTGGCTATCCTCAATCCGTGGGAGGCCATGCAGTGACTGCCCCGGTGGGCACGGTGTTTGTACCACGCAGCATGGAACGATGGACAAATTTGCCCACCCTACGTTTTTTTGAGATTTCTTTTAAGTATTGGGATGGTTTTGGTCCCGTTATTTCGCCCCGAACATCTTAGGTTCTGGCGAGATCAACTCGATAGCATGCGCTCCCATCATAGGTTATGCCGAACAACGAGAGGCGCAACGGTCGCGAATGACGCGCCTCCTTGCGTCGGCACCATCCTATACCCACATTGGAATATCAAAGCCTATTCGAATTGATACGATCAACCCGCTAATTCTTTGTAGACAATCAAGCATGCAACGCCGCGTATTCCTTGGCCGAAGGAATATGTTGCGGCAAAGTTTGCCCCGTTGGGCGCACGGCTTTCCAGCCCAGGCAGACCAGCCAGATCGTGCGGGGAATCGGTTTTTCGCCGTCGCGGTAATAAATCAGCATGCGGCGGGAAATACCCAAGGCCTCGGCGGCTTGCTCCAGCCTGAGTCCGGTGTTGTGCGGCCACTGCCGGATGCGTTCCCGGCCGATGTCGCGGGCCTGCTCGACCGCCAGATTGCGCAGGTTGTCGGCGGCCAAATCGAGTTCGTCTTCGATCCAATCCATCGTCCGTCCCGCGAAACCTATTTTGGCTTGCGCAAATAAGTCCCGATCTTTCAGCGGACTTAGCGCTTCGGTTTCGGTTATCCAGGCGTTCAAATCGACTTCGAAGCTTTGGCCGTCGGCGTAACGCAAGCGCAGTTTGTATGTGGTTAACGGCTCGACCCCGGTCAGTTACTCATCGTTGCAGTTCCTCGAATAGTTTGGCCAGCTATTCAAGATTGGCTTTTGCCTACACCGGCGCTTCGGACATTTCACGCAGGGCGCATGCAGCCGATGATTTCCACAGTGGCGCGCTACATCTCGTATTGTTTTGTGGCCTCTGGTTGAAAATAGATCATGTCGATCCGGATGGATCTGAGCCCTTCCGGGAAATGCCATTCAACGGTGCTGCCGACAGAAAAACCGATAATTGCAACCCCCATATCCGACAGAATGGATAGTTTACCCTGCTGGAGATCTTCATCGTTCGGGAACACCAGCGTATATGTCATCGTCTTTCCCGTGCTTATGTCGATTAAGCGAACGCAGGTGTTCATTGTGACTACATAAGGCGGGATTTCTTCCGGCGGCAGAATGGTGGCTCGGTTAAGTTCGCCTTCCAGCGTATCCAACAGAACCGACGGCGTGGAACTGAATTGTCTTGCCGTTATGATCAAGTCCCGTAAACGGGCGCAGTCGAGCGCGGAAAGAATGATGTTTCTGGCTTTCATGAAGTCTTTCATGGTCGTCGCTTCGCCGAGTGAGTGGTGATAGAGAGCTTTTAGTCGGACTGTTCTCTCCAACTAGAATCGTCTGATTGGGCTTCCGACTTAAGCCGGGATAAAAAAAGCGTTCCTGCGCAGTCCTTTATTGCGTTAACGATCAAAAACAAAACGACACAAGGAATCCGCAACTAACCGCTCGATTATCAATGAGCCGGTTGGTCGTGGCAACAAAAGTCTTCGGCAACCAACTCGATGACATGCCCTTCCTACGCAGGTAGGCCGAACAACGTGGGCCGCAACGGTCGCGAATGATGTGCCGCCTCGGATCGGCGCCATCCTACACCCACATTCGAATAGCAAAGCCTATTCGAACTGATGCATTCCAAGCTTACCTTCTGGCATTTTGACCGGATTGACCACCCCACATCTCACGCCCATTTGACCATCCCGTGAGGATTTCGTGACTTTTCTGATTGCACAATGGCCGCGCCATTTGGCATTCATATTAAGGAGAATCACGATGCAGAAAAACCATGCTTTTGCGCTGTCGGCGCTGTTGTTGGCGGCCGGCGCGGCGCCGTTGAGTTCGGCTGAGGCAGCGCAGGTCACGCTGAGTTTCAGCAACCTGTCTGCTGCCAACGGGCCGGCCTTGAGTCCGTTTTTCGTCGCCTTGCACGACGGCTCGTTCGACGCGTTCGATGTCGGCACCACGGCTTCGGCGGCGATTGAGGCGATTGCCGAGATGGGCAACGGCGCCGGCTTGTCGTCGGCATTCGCGGCCAGCAGCGCGGCGGCGGCCGGCGGCACCAGCGCGACGGTGACTGCGGCGGTTAACGCCTTCGGCCCCGGTATCTTCCTGCCCGGTGCTAAGGGCAGCGTCACCCTGGATCTGGACCCGGTGAAAAACCGTTACCTGAGCTATTTCGCGATGGTGGTGCCGTCCAACGACCGCTTCGTCGGTAACGACTCGGCGACCGAAATCGAATTATTCGACGCCCAAGGCCATTTCACCGGCGGCACCTTCGTCGAGAACGGCAGCAACATCTGGGACGCCGGCACCGAACTGGACGGCACCACCGGTGCGGCGTTCCTGGTCGGGTCTAATGCGGCGGACAGCCCGGCGCAAAACGGTACCATCCAAGCCAACCATGACTTCGCGGTCTACGCCGGATTAGGAACGCCGGCCGGTTACAACTTTACCGATCTGCCCGGCGCCAATACGCCGTTGCTGCAAATCAGCGCAGTGTCGCAAGTACCGGTTCCGGCGGCGGCCTGGTTGTTCGGCAGCGTGTTGCCTTTGTTCGGTTGGTTACGGAAGCGCGCGGCGGTGTCGGCTTTGCCGGCTTGAGGCGGGCGGTTCAACTCAATAGAGTACAAATCTTGATTTGTACTCTATTGAGGATTTCGTTACCCAGAACTTCCCCCTTTGCAAAAGGGGGATCGAGGGGGATTTATTTAAAAATCTCCCCCAGCCCCTCTTTGTTAAAGAGGGGAGTTATCCCGGCGCGATTCGGAGCAATCCGGGTTCAGGGATTTTAGCTATGACCAGGTCCTTCGGTCATGGGTATCGCTTTGTAACGCTAGTTCGACATGATGGAATTGGCAGCGGGGCGCGTTTTCGCTTCGGCTTTTCGTCCCGGCTGGGCCTGACTCGCAGCACAAATCGCGTTTGCACTCCGGCTTGGCAAAGCACCGCATCAAAACCCGTCGCCGTAACCTTGATTCTGCAAATTGGCCGGCGGCTTGCCGGTGGGGAAGCGGGCTTTCAATTCCACCTTCAGCATCAGTTCTGCGGCAGGCACGCTGACGACTTGCTCGGGCGCTTGTTCGGCCGCGTCCGGGTGCCAAAAGCTCAGGCGGTAGCGGCCGTCCGGCAAATCCAGCGTCCAGCGGCCCTCGGCGTCGGAAACCGCCAAATAGTCCGCGTCGCTGACGTAGACATACCCCAGCATCCAGTCGTGGATGTTACAACCCAGCGCGACGATGCCGGGGCGGTCGAACAGTACCGGTTCGCGCGGCACGCCGCTGTAGAGTTTGATTTCGAAACGCTTGGCCGCGGAAAACGAATAGACGTGGTGCTTGATCGCGTCGCTGTTCGGAAAATACACCGGCGTGCCGCTGCGCACCGCCAACACGTGCGGGACGAATTCGCGGCTTTTCTGGTCCAGCGCCATCGCCGCCGGCGCCGGCGGCGCTTTGACCCGGCCGGCGGCATCCAAGGCTTGGGCGGCGACCACCAGATCGGCCAACGGTCGGCCGCCGGCTACGGCCTTACCCGCCAATTCAGCGGCCGGCGCGACCGCGGCCCAAGTCGTCAAAAAAACAGCCGGTAAGCGACTTGCCACAGCGTGTCCTCCTGATAAACGGCTTCGCCGCGTTCCTGCCGCGCCGGGCGGGCGCTGAAAATGCGGCTGAATTCGACATTCAATTGATGGTGTTGGGCGACGGTCAGATTGTAATTGGCGGTCCAAGCCTGGCCGTGTTCGCCGTTGCGGTCTTGCGGCAGGTAATCGCGTTCGTCGCTGCCGAAGCGTTCGTAGCGCAGGCTAAAACGGCCGTCGCCCAGCGGCCGGCTCAACAGCCAGCTTGCCGACCAAAATCCGACATCGACCGCCCGCAAGTCGCCGAGCAATTCGCCCATGCTGGTACGGCCGGTCATCGCTTGCGAAATCAGCGTGGTTTCCCACGGCAATTCGGCCTTGGCGCCCAGGCTCCAGAACCGGGTGTGCCAGCCGTATTGGCCGGCGGACAGCGCGGCCGGATCGGCATTGTTGTCGTAATACAGCGCGCGCAGCGTGTAGCGTTGCGGCCGCTCGGCGGCGATGCCGGCGTAAAAGCCGGGCCGGCCGTCCACTTCGACGAAGGCCTGGCTGGCATTGGCCTGCTTAGGAAACAAGGCCGGTATGGCGATGCCGTTCGGCAGACGCAGGCGGCCGGTTAACGTGGATTCGAAGTCATGCAAACTCCAGCCGCGCCAGGCCAACGTCAGGCCGGCGGTGTCGTTGTTGGCGAGGCCGGCGCCGAACACGCCGAATTTATCGCCGGCTTCGGTTTGGTAATCCAAACGCAACTCGCCGCCGAACGCGCGCAACTCCTCGCCGACCCAGGCGTTGATCGTCGACGAACTCAGCGTATACGGGCTGCTCCAGGCGGTGCCGGTGTTTTCCAACGAAATCGGTGGAAAGAACATGCCCAAGCGCCCGGCCAGACGCCAGCCGGCGGCGCCGACCGGCCGGTAAGCCAAATAGGCTTCGGTCAAGTCCAGCGGAGCCGATTGACGGTCGGCGTATTTGACGGTGGCGTTGACCATCCAATCCCAGTCCAAGCGCACCTGTAAGGTCGCGGCGGCTTCGTTAACCCGCCAGCGGTCGCGGTCGCCGCCGGCCCGCAGCTTGCCCAGGCCATGTTCCAACTCGCCCGGCGCGGCGTCGCTGTGTTGGTAACGCAGGTCCAGCAGGCCGTGCCAAGTGAATTCCGGAAATTGGCCGTCGTCGGCTCGGCAGATCTGCACCATCAAACCGAAAAGCGTCAGCAGAAGAAGCGACTGCATTAGGCGGGGAGGCTTCCAGGTTTTCCGCTGCTGCGGGAATGAGCTTGGCGGGACCGGGAATCGAGCGGTTAATAACAGCATGGTTACGATTTGTCTGTCGCTGCGCGCGCGGATTCCGCCAGCGGTAAGTCGAAACGAAATTCGCTGCCGACGCCCAAGGAGCTCTCCACTTGCAAGCGGCCGCCGTGCAATTGCGCAATCTTGCCGACCACGATCAAGCCGAAACCGCCGCCGTCGGCGCGGGCGCGGCGGGCCAGCGGCGAGTCCCAATCGCACAAGGTGGGTAAATATTCCGGCGCGATGCCGATGCCAGTATCGCGGACGGCCACCGTTATCCGGCCGCGCGCCGGCCAAGCATCCAGCCGCACTCGGCCGCCTGGCGGGGTGTGACGTAAGGCGTTGTCGATCATGTTGGTGAGCAGGCGCTCGATCAGTCCGATGTCGGCGCTGACTAGAGGCAAATCCGGGCGCAGTTCGGCTTGCAAGCTGACGCCGCGTTGTTCGGCTTGTAGCCGGTATTTTTGGGCGACATCCTGCAGCAATTCGGCCAGATTGAACGGCTCGGGACTCAGGCTGGCATCGTCGCATTCCAACTTGGCCAGTTCGAACAATTCCTGCGCCAGTCGGCTGACTTTTTCGGTTTGGCGCAGCGCAGTGTCTAGAAAATGCTGTTGTTCGTTAGCCGGCAAGGTATCGGCCTTACGCTGCATGGTTTCCAGAAAGCCGCGCAGCGCGGCCAACGGTGTGCGTAAATCGTGCGACATCGAAGCCACCAACTCGCGCCGTTCCTGGTCTTTCTGGCGCAGTTCGCCCAATTGGCCGGCTAGTTGCGCGGCGCGGACGAAGGTATCGGCCAGCCGGCCCAGTTCGTCGCTACGGCCGGCCAGCGAGGAGGCGGTGAAATCGCCGTTGACTGCCCGCTCGCCGACGCCGGCCAAGGCCCGCAGCGGCCGCGACAGATTGCGGGCTATGACGACGCTGCCGGCCAACGTCGCCAACAGGCCCAACAGCAACACCCCGGCTGCCAGCAACAACATATGGCGGTAGCCGGCGAAGGCGTCGGTGAACTTGATTTGCAGCAATGCGGCGACGCCTTGCTCGTCGCCGGCCGCCGGCAATGCCAGTATGCGGCCGAGATAGCGGCCTTGCGCGGTATCGACCGTGGTCGCCAGTGCCCGGTCGGTCGCGCTGTGCAACAAGGCCAGGGCCGCGTCCGGTGCCGAAGCGGCCAACAGGCGGCCGCCGTCCGCACCGAGTTCGGCCAAACCGATCTGCAGCGGCAATAGCGAGTTTTGCCGAAACCGGGCGATACGTTGTTCGTCGACGGCTTGCGCCACCGCCACCCAACCCACCGGCAGCGGCGCCGACACCGGCACCAGCGCCCATTCCTGCAAGCGGCCGTCCAACACGCCGAACCAAACCAGCGGGCGGCTGGCGTCGGTGTTTGCCAAGGCTCGCGCATACGGAAACGGCCGGCCCTGCCACTGGCCGGCACTATCGGCGACGACGTTGTATTGCGGATCGATAAACAAGCCGCGTTGGCCGCGGATGCGCAGCAGCAGGTTTTCCAAGGCCGAGGCGATCGTGGCCGGGTCGCCGCCGGTGACGGTGCTGCGAAAGCCAAAATCGGCGACCAGCAAGCCGGCCTCGCCGGCGACCCGCTCGGCGCGTTCGACTAGCAACTGGCGAAAGGCTTGCTCGGCGTAGCGCAAGTCCTGGTCGAGCTGGCGCAGCAGGTTGTCGCGCACCGCCGCATAGATGCAGACCACCGTCAGCGCCTGCACCGCGACGAATAGCGCGGCGAACAGCAAGGCGATACGACTTTGGAAGCTCAGCGTCATGCGTCGGCGGCGTCCGCTTCGGCGAACTTGTAGCCGACGCCCCACACCGTCAATATTCGCGCCGGTTTGGCCGGATCGGCTTCGATTTTGGCGCGCAAGCGGTTGATGTGCGAGTTGACGGTATGCTCGTAGCCGTCGTGGTTGTAGCCCCAGACTTGGTTAAGCAACTCCAGCCGGGTGAACATCCGGCCCGGATGGCGGGCGAAGAAATGCAGCAAGTCGAATTCGCGGGCAGTCAGCGCCAGCGTTTGGCCATCCAAAACCACTGTGCGACTTTGCGCATCGATCCGTAAACCGTGGGAGACGATGACGGCCTCGGCGGGTTCGGCGGCCGGTTGGCTCAAGGCTGCCACCCGCCGCAACAGCGCGCGGACTCTAGCGACCACCTCGGCCAGTGCGAACGGCTTGCTGATGTAATCGTCGGCGCCCATTTCCAACCCTACCACCCGGTGCACGTCGCTGGATTTGGAACTGACGATGATGATCGGCGTATACACCGGCCCGGCCCGCACCCGCCGGCAAATTTCTAGGCCGTCCACGCCGGGCAGCATCACGTCCAGCAACAGCAAGTCGTAACGATTGCCGGCAATCGCGGCCAACGCGGCGTCGCCGTCGGCCGCCCAATCCACGCCGTAGCCTTCCTCGCGTAGATTGGCGGCCAGCAGGCCGGCGATGTCGGGATCGTCTTCGACCAGGAGCAGGTGTTTGGTGGGCGGCATCGGCGGCGGGATTTATCGAAAATAACGCCGATTATCGGCCAAGCGCAGCGCTGGCGCCATTCACGAAAGGCTCACGCCGTCGTGATAATTCCGTGAGATTTGGCCGATCAAACTAAAACGGCGGTTAGCCGTTGCCCGGTCGGCGCTGCACGCGCACCGTCATAGAGCGTCGGCCGGTGGCGACGCAGAGCAACACGATGGCGGCGGCGATGATTTGGCTGGGGTTTATCGTCTCGCCCAGTACCAGCGCCGCGCCGGCCAGGCTAAAAAACGGCTGCACCAGTTGCAACTGGCCGATCCGGGCAATACCGCCCATTGCCAGACCTTTGTACCAGGCGCAGAAGGCCAGATACATACTGACAACGCTGACGTAGCCAAATCCGGCCAGGCTGCGCCAGCCGACCGCCGACCACGCCGGCGGCGCGGCCTGCCAAACGATGGGAACCAGCAGCGGTGCCGACAACAACAAGGCCCAACTGATCGTCTGCCAGGCGCCCAATTCCCGCGCCAGCCGGGCGCCTTCGGCGTAACCGAGGCCGACTGCGGCGACCGCCGCCAGCAACAACAGGTCGGCGCCGTTCGGCGTGCCGCCGGCGCTGAGTCCGCAAAAGCCGACGATTGTCGCGCTACCGATCAAGGTCGCCAGCCAATAATGCGGCCCCGGCCGTTCGCCGGCCAGCCAGAAGGCGAATAACGCCGTCGCCAGCGGCGCCAGTCCGACCACGACCGAGGCATGGCCGGCGGCCGCAGTCCGCATGGCCAGCGTCGACAACAACGGATAGCCGATCACGACGCCGGCGGCAGTCAGAGCCAGACGACCCCATTGCCGCCGCGACGGCCGCGGCGCCTTGGCCCACCATAACATCGCCGCGGCCAACGCAGCGGCAACCAGCGCCCGGCCCAGGCCGACGAACACCGGGTCGAGATCGGCGACCGCCAATCGGGTAGCCGGTAAAGTCAAACTAAATCCCAGGATGCCCAGCATCCCAAATATGGCGCCTTGGCGCTCGCGCGGCGTTCCGCTTGTTGCAGTCATCGCTATTCTCGCTATCGGATGGTAAACATGCCGCGGTAAAGGCCCAGCAAACCTGCGGCAATTGACGGCGATATGCTAGCCGGCTAAGCTGGCACTTATACAGAAGTACTTTTGTGAAATTCTAGCGATACAGATGCCGCGAAATCCGCCCTGTATCGGTCCATACCACCCGGATCTGTATCAGTTGCCCGATGACCTTGCTCTACCAGGAAATTGCCGAACACCTCGATAACGCGATTGCCCAAGGCGTTTACCGGCCCGGCGAGCGCTTGCCCAGCGTGCGCCAGCTCGGCGAGCAGCACCGGGTCAGCCCGGCGACGGCGGTACAAGCCTTACGCTTGTTGGAAGACAGCGGCCGGATCGCCGCCCGGCCGCGTTCCGGCTATTACGTGACGCTACGGCGCGAATCGGTATTGCCGGAGCCGGCAACCTCCGCGCCGCTGCTACAACCGACGCCGGTCAGCGGCCAAGCCTTGGTGTTGCAATTGGCCAAGGCCGCCGCCGAACGGCGCACCGTCCCGCTCGGCGCGGCGGTGCCGGCACCGTCGTTTCTGCCGACCTTGAAAATCGAACGTGCGCTGGCCGGTTGCGCCCGCCGCCATCGGCAACGCATCGCCGGCTACGAATTCGCGCTGGGCAATCCGGAATTGCGCCGGCAGATTGCCAGACGGATGTCGGAAGCCGGTTGCACGCTGAGTGCCGACGACATCGTCATCACCAACGGTTGCCAGGAAGCGATTGCATTGGCGCTGCGGGCAGTGACCGAGCCGGGCGACATCGTCGCTATCGAGTCGCCGATTTTCTACGGCCAGTTGCAGGTGATCGAATCGCTGGGGCTGAAGGCCATCGAAATCCCGACCCACCCGCGCGACGGCCTGTCGCTGGCTGCACTTGAATTGGCTTGCGAACAATGGCCGGTCAAGGCTTGTTTGGTGGTGCCTAATTTCAGCAACCCTTTGGGTTATTTGATGAGCGAAGCCGGCAAGCGAGAATTGCTGGCGCTAGCCAAGCGCCATGATTTTGCGCTGATCGAGGACGACGTCTACGGCGATTTGGGCTTCGCGGCGAGCCGGCCGCCGGTGGTCAAGGCCTGGGACGAGGAGGGCAGGGTGCTGCATTGTTCGTCGTTTTCCAAGTCGCTGTCGCCGGGCTTGCGCATCGGCTGGATCGCACCGGGGCGGTACTTGCAGCGCATCGAATATCTGAAATACGTGGCGAATCTGGCCTCGCCGTCGTTGTCGCAGATTGCCACCGCGGAAATCCTGGCCGACGGCGGCTTCGAACGCCATCTGCGCCAAATCCGCCGGCGTTATGCCGAGGCGGTCAAGCGGATGACTGACGCCGTGGCCCGCCATTTTCCGGACGGCACCAAATCCACCCAACCGGCCGGCGGCTTCGTGTTGTGGCTGGAATTGCCCGATGGCAGCGACGCGCTGGCCTTGGCGCAGCGGGCTTTGCTGGAAGGCATCAGCATCGCGCCGGGGCCGATCTTTTCGGCGACCGGCAAATACCGCAATTTCATCCGCCTCAACTGCGCTTGCGACTGGGACCGCAACGTCGAGCGGGCGCTGGAGAAACTCGGCCGCTTGGCGGCGGGTTGAAGCTTTCCCGGCGAGCGGTCCGCCGGCGTTGTTTATGCATGGTTAAGGTAACCCGGCGGCGGATCGAGACGGCCAATCACCGATGCCGGTCAGGATCGGCATCTATTTGCCGTCGCCGCCTTTGCTGCCGAATTCCTTGACCGTATTGGTGAACTGCTTCAATTGGGCGTCGATGCGGCCGTTGAACGAGTCGGGCGGGTAGGCGCCGGTTTCATCGGCGGCACCGACTTCGATGTCGCTCAATAATGCCATCGCTTCGTCGACGGTCGTGACCGGATAGATATGGAATTGCCCGGCCTGGGCGGCGTGGACCACGTCCCAGCGCAGCATCAGGTGCGGCACGTTGCTGGCCGGAATGATCACGCCCTGGCTGCCGCTCAGGCCGCGGGCGGCGCAGATGTCGAAAAAGCCTTCGATTTTTTCGTTGACGCCGCCGATCGGTTGCACTTGGCCGAGCTGGTTGACCGAGCCGGTCATCGCCAGATCCTGGCGCAGCGGCACTTGCGCCAGCGAGGACAGGATCGCACACAATTCCGCCAACGACGCGCTGTCGCCTTCGACGTGGCCGTAGGATTGCTCGAACACCAGGCTGGCCGCCAGCGAGAACGGGCTGTTGCGGGCGTAACGGGCGGCGATGAAGCTGGACAATATCAGCACGCCCTTGGAATGGATTGCGCCGCCCAATTCGGTTTCGCGTTCGATGTCGACCACTTTGCCGCTGCCCATCCGGGTGGTGGCGGTAATCCGCGACGGCTGGCCGAAGCTGAATTCGCCCAGTTGCAGTACCGACAGGCCGTTGATCTGGCCGGCGACGCGGCCTTCGGTGGCGATCATGATGGTGCCGCGGCGGATGGTTTCGTACAGCCGCTCGCGCAATTGGTCCAGGCGGTGATCTTTTTGGTCGATGGCTTGTTGCACGTCGCTGTTGGCGATGGCGGCATGGCCGTTCTCGGCAGCCCAGTAGTCGGCCTCGGCCAGCAGATCGCGGATGCTGCGCAGATGGGTCAGCAGCTTTTCCGAATCGTCGGCCATCCGCGCGCTGTGTTCGATGATGCGCGCCACGGCTTGCCGGCTCAACGGCCGCAGTTTTTCGCGGCGGGCGATGGTCGCCAGTAAGCGGGCGTAATCCAGCGTGTTGTGCTCGCGGTCGATGTGGCTGGCGAAGTCGGCGGCGACCTTGAAATAATCGGCGAATTCCGGATCGTAGAAATTGAGCAGGTAATACAGCATCGGCTCGCCCAGCAGCAACACTTTGACTTGCAGCGGAATCGGTTCCGGTTCCAAAGAGGTGGTGCTGATCAGGCTCAGCGCCCGCTCCAGCGATTCGATGCGGATTTCGCCGGCTTGCAGCGTGCGTTTCAAGGTCTCCCAGGCATAGGGCTGCTGCAATAATTTGCGGGCGTTCAGAATCAGATAGCCGCCGTTGGCCTTATGGAATGCGCCGGGTTTGATCATCGTGAAATCGGTGACCAACGAGCCCATCTGCGCCTGGTGGTCGATGCGGCCGAGCAGGTTGGCGTAATTCGGCAAATCCTCGCACACCACCGGCGCGCAGCGTTTGTGGTTCAGGCTGACCATCAGATTGACCCGGTAGCGCTTGAACGGCGCCGGTTCCTGGGGTTGTTCCATAAAGGACAGTACTTTCTCGCTATGCGGCATGAAGTCGCGGACGTGGTCGATGATGTCTTGCTGCACCGCGCTCAGATATTCCTGCACCGCCTGGTTCTTGGCATATTTTTTCTGCAATTCGTCAATCGAATGGTGCACGGCCAGCTCGGCCACTTCCCGGTTCAAAGCCTGAATCTTGCGTTTGGTTTGCTTGCGCCACTGCGGGAATTTCTTCAACGCATCCTGCACCTTTTCCTGTAAATCCAAGACCGTTTCGTGAAATTGGCGCTGCCGCTCCTTGTCCAGCTTGTTGAATTGGTCCGGCGTATAGGGTTCGTTGTTGTCGTCGGCCGGCAGGAAGGCATAGCCGTTCGGGGTTTCGGTGAAAATGATGTGGGCCTGTTCGGCTTCTTCGCGCAGCGAGTTGATCGCTTCCAACTCGCGTTGGCGCGATTCGTTCTCCAGCTCGCCGGCGCGCGAGCGGTACTCGTCGCCGTCGAACGCGGCCGGGATGCCGACGCTGAGTTCGTCGATCAGCTCCGCCATGTCGTTCTGAAAGCCCTTGCCTTCGCCGGGTTCCAGCCGGATTGCCTTAGGTTTGGCGGGTTGGTCGAAATTGTGCACATAGCACCAATCCGACGGCGGCGGTTGCCGGCAGGCCTCGTGCTCGGCCAGTTGTTTGATCGTGGTCATTTTGCCGGTGCCGTCCGGCGCCAGCGCGAAGATGTTGTAACCGCTCTTATCGATGCGCAAGCCGAATTTGATCGCGGCGATGGCCCGATCCTGCCCCAGCAGCGTATCGACGTCGTCCAGCTCGTCTGTGGTGGTAAAAGTCAGTTGTTCCAGTTTGCAAGGCTTATACAGTTGCGAAGGCTCTAGCGGTTTGATGGTCATGGCCTGTGTTCCCTGTCCGGTCTTGGCGCGGCGTTGGTGTCGGTGGGTTAAATTTGGTGTCGCTGTCGCGACGGGTTTAATTTTAAGTCGGGTCGCGGCCCGACGGCCGCGATACTTTCTTTTGTTTGGCCAAAAGAAAGTATCCAAAGAAAAGGCCACCCGGATGCCGCTTCGATCCTGCGCTCCTCGGGTTCGAACGGGGTTTTCCGAAGGGGCTTCCCAGCCCCTGCGTAAAACGCGCCGCATCCTTGCGGCGCCCCTAACGGGCTGATCCGTTCGAACCCTCCGGTGCTCGGCGCGGCATACGGGAGAAAACCCCGCCGCGAAGTTTAATCCATATAATATTTCTGCAGTTTTGTAGGGTGCCTTAGCGATAGCGCAATGTGCCAAATGCTTTAAGTCCATCATGCGGAGCAATAAGACTACGCCTCTTGACTCCATAGGAATTGCGTCTTACGGCCTCCCTGGTAAGTTTAGCCATGAATGCTTGGTTGCAAATCCTGCCCCAGTTTTGTGTTCCGTGTTTTGTGCGTTTTATTGGTCTTTAGAATAGTTTATTTTTGTCAATAGTTCCAATATAGAATCGACTGTTTTATCTATAGTAGCTTCAACGTCTTTACTAAGAGACAGCTTAGACATAAACCTAACGCCTTCCAATCTATTATCCGATGTTTCATTTATATTCAGAAGAGCCATTGGTATTAATTTAGAGAATTTTATGAGCGAATTAATGTATTCCTGTTCAATTAAATTATTATCAATTAATACTACAGCGGCACTAATTCCAAAACAGTTCTCCCTCAATACGCCAATAGATGGCTGAACATTTTTCTGAATAAAACAATCTAGGAGGCGAAAAGCTAGTTTGTCGTTAACAGGATTGCCTATATTGTAATTCACGATCAAAACGTGGTGGCCTGTGAATCTTCTCCGGCCTATCGACTCTGGTGTTAGCAATTCATTTGAAAACAAAATGGGAATAAATTTCCTACCAAGCGAGGTGATTTCATTCGGTTGATTATTAATGAACCCCAAAGAAATCAATTTTTCAATAGTAATCCTACGAAGCGGATCATTTGTAGTCAGAATGTTCTTAACTTGAGTATTTACACCGGTTACGCAACCTGATAGAGGCATCATCTCATATTCGCTATTAATATAAATATCTCTTAAAAATATTAATTCCGCAAAAGTCAAATCTTTACATGATTTAATAAAATGCCTTCTGGTTTCCGAATTAAAGTTGCCTTCAATTAAGCCCTTCATTAATTCTGAATATAATGATACCTTTTCATTCTCAATATCCTGTATGCAAGAGGACAAGACAGCATAGTAGTCATCCATGTCAAACTTCTTTTCAAAAAATGTCTTTAACTCCTCGTCACTTTCTCGACCCCTTATTAAATTCTCGCAAAACTCTTTACTCCGATCATCGTTCCGATCAGAAATGTAATTTTTGGTATGAAGTATTAACGTTTTACTAGCCTCATAAAGCAAGCCGCCGAACGGAATAGCCGTACTTAGCAGGCTGGTACACCGTTCGTAGCGAACGCCAGTTGATGGAACAGCTGGACTACAACCTGCTGTTTCGCTGGTTTGTCGGTTTGGGTATCGACGATGCTGTCTGGGAACGCAGCGTGTTCAGCGCCAACCGCGAGCGCCTGCTGTCCGAAGCACTGAGTCGCGAGTTTTTTGAGCGGGTCTTGGCCATTGCCGAATGGCAAAACCTGGTGTCCGACGAACACTTCAGTGTCGACGGCAGCCTGATCGAAGCCTGGGCCTCGCACAAAAGCTTCGTGAAGAAAGACGGCAGCGGTCCTGATAAACCCGCCGGCCGCAATCCCGAGGTCGACTTCAGCGGCGAAAAGCGCAGCAATGCCACGCATCAGAGCACGACAGACCCCGAAGCGCGGCTTTACAAGAAAGGCGAATACACCGAGGCCAAACTGCGTTACATCACCCATGCCCTATCCGAGAATCGTAACGGCCTGATTGTCGATGTCGAAACCACCCAAGCCACCGGCACCGCTGAAATCGAAGCCGCGCAAACAATGATCAAACGCCGTGTTCCCAAAGGCGGCAGCGTCGGTGCCGACAAAGGCTATGACCAACCGGCGTTCGTCAACAAACTCAAGACGCAAGACATCAAAGCCCATGTTGCTCGCAAAAAGACCGGCAGTGCCGTCGATGGCCGCACCGCGCGCGGCAAAGCGTACGCTCAAAGCCTCAAGCGCCGCAAAATCGTCGAAGAAGCCTTCGGCTGGATCAAGACCGTCGGGGGCCTGCGTAAAACCCGCCACATCGGCTTAGCCAAAGTCGCAGGTCAGGCCTTGTTTTGCTTTGCCGCCTACAACCTGACGCGCTTGCTCAACCTATTGGTGTTCACGCCGAAACCGGCGTGGAGTGCGCCCACCTAGGGCGAAGTGCGCCTGAAAACCGTCCACAGACGGCTTCAGGCGAATAAAAAGCCCTTGAAACAGGGGCAAAACGGTTGAAACTCGATGTCATGACCGATTTCAACACGAAAAAATCACGGAAACCGTGGGTAAGGGGAAATATCAGTGGGTTTTTCACCAGCCTGCTAGGTGGGCGCACTCCACGCCGGTTTCGGCGTGAACACCAATAGGTTGAGCAAGCGCGTCAGGTTGTAGGCGGCAAAGCAAAACAAGGCCTGACCTGCGACTTTGGCTAAGCCGATGTGGCGGGTTTTACGCAGGCCCCCGACGGTCTTGATCCAGCCGAAGGCTTCTTCGACGATTTTGCGGCGCTTGAGGCTTTGAGCGTACGCTTTGCCGCGCGCGGTGCGGCCATCGACGGCACTGCCGGTCTTTTTGCGAGCAACATGGGCTTTGATGTCTTGCGTCTTGAGTTTGTTGACGAACGCCGGTTGGTCATAGCCTTTGTCGGCACCGACGCTGCCGCCTTTGGGAACACGGCGTTTGATCATTGTTTGCGCGGCTTCGATTTCAGCGGTGCCGGTGGCTTGGGTGGTTTCGACATCGACAATCAGGCCGTTACGATTCTCGGATAGGGCATGGGTGATGTAACGCAGTTTGGCCTCGGTGTATTCGCCTTTCTTGTAAAGCCGCGCTTCGGGGTCTGTCGTGCTCTGATGCGTGGCATTGCTGCGCTTTTCGCCGCTGAAGTCGACCTCGGGATTGCGGCCGGCGGGTTTATCAGGACCGCTGCCGTCTTTCTTCACGAAGCTTTTGTGCGAGGCCCAGGCTTCGATCAGGCTGCCGTCGACACTGAAGTGTTCGTCGGACACCAGGTTTTGCCATTCGGCAATGGCCAAGACCCGCTCAAAAAACTCGCGACTCAGTGCTTCGGACAGCAGGCGCTCGCGGTTGGCGCTGAACACGCTGCGTTCCCAGACAGCATCGTCGATACCCAAACCGACAAACCAGCGAAACAGCAGGTTGTAGTCCAGCTGTTCCATCAACTGGCGTTCGCTACGAACGGTGTACAGCACTTGCAATAGCAAGGCGCGCAGCAGTTTTTCGGGCGCAATCGACGGGCGGCCAGTATGGGACCAGCCTGCTAGGGCGAAGTGCGCCTGAAAACCGTCCACAGACGGCTTCAGGCGAATAAAAAGCCCTTGAAACAGGGGCAAAACGGTTGAAACTCGATGTCATGACCGATTTCAACACGAAAAAATCACGGAAACCGTGGGTAAGGGGAAATATCAGTGGGTTTTTCACCAGCCTGTTAAGGAGAAGCGTCGGTCACGTTATTTAATAATAAGCTAAAGGCAAGGTCAAAGCTAAATTCAGAGTCAGCCGGGTAGGGTCGGCACGGTTTTTGTGCCCACGTGGCATTAAATAATTCCCGCTAACGGTGGGCAGAAAAGCGTTGCCCACCCTACATTTTTGATTTTGCACTGAATTTCGAGAGTGGTTTTCTCCCGTTATTCCGCCCCGAGCATCGGAGCTTTTGGCGAGATCAGCCCATAGGGGCGCGGCAGGGATGCCGCGCGTTTTCGGAGGGCCAGGGATGGCCCTTCCGAAAACCCTCGGCAAAAGCGAGAAGCGCAGGAAATTGGCGGAATGTCGGGTGGCCTTTTCTTTGGATACTTTCTTTTGGCCAAGCAAAAGAAAGTATCGCGGTTGTCGGTCCGCGAACCGACGTTAGAAAAAGCTGTCGCGCCAGCGACACCAAATTCTTCTAAGTGCATCTAAGCAGGTAGAACCCAATTCTAACCGCGTCTCCGCCGAATTCCCCCCAACCCACTCAAAAACAGCAACAAAGAGGGCGGTAACGGCACAGCAGTAATGTTGAAGCCGACGCTGGCATTGATCGCCAGCTGCCCTTGGTTTAAAAAGATCAACCCTTGGTTGAGATCATACAAATCGCTGGTAATCGCGACATTCAAATCACCCACCGCGATGGCCTGAAAATGCATAACCGCCAGAGAAATCAGTGAACCCACCTCATTTGCACCCAAACCAGGAAACGCCAAACCGGCAGCGGCCAAATTCACGCCATCCTGTGTTGAAATGTCAGTAAATAACGGGTTTATGCTGCTACCTAAAAACTGCGCGGAGCCCGTACCGCCGACTTGTGTATTGAAACCAAAGCCCAACAGTAATTCGTCGGCGCTAGCATTCGCAAAAGGCACCAAAGCCAGCACTTGAATATCAAAATGATCACCAATTTGGGTAAAGCCTGAGGCTTGTTGCACCGCCAAAAAAGTGGGTTCGGTGGGCAAGACGATGGTTAACGGTGATATTAAGCCTGAATTTATTGGCGTTTGTCCCGTTTGGATTTTAATACCCTCTCTGGGCAAAATTTGAATGTCACCCCCTGTAATAAGTGGTGGTTGTTTAGCTTCCAGATTTCCTGGGGTTTGACCCGTTTGGAGGTCTATATTGCCGCCAGGGTAAATTTGAATATCGTTAGTTGCGCTGAGCGTACTCGCTTGGTTAGCGGCAGGCCAAAACGCCAACGCAAGTATCAGGCAATGACGCCATGTCATATTTTTCATAAAACCTTCTTTAACAAATAAAAATTAATCGGCAATGTTCGCGGCGGTTATGGCTTGCTGATAGCTGCATAACTATTGAAATAGCCGTACCAAATCCGGTAGTCCGCCATGCTGACGCAGCCGGTCGCGTCATAATCCGCTTCCCGGTTAAAACCCAATTTGCCGCTGCATTTGCCTACCTGGGCCTTGATCAGATTGGCATCGCTGGCATCCACATCGCCGTCGTTATCCAGGTCGCCCGGTACGAACAGTTTGACCAGCAATGGATCGTGGTCCGAGGAACGGTAAGCGTCGGCGACGTAGAAACTGTCGACTTGGCCGGCGGTTTTGAACTCGGTGTTGTAATCCAGCGCGCGCGGCTCGTCGGCGTTGATGTGCCATTCGGTTGTGCTTTTGACTTGCGCCGCCAAAGCCGGTCCGGCCAAGGCGTGGTCCAGATAGCCGGCGGCACCGTCGAACACGTAGCTATACGCCGCTTGGTTGCCGACCATCGTTTCCAGCAGGTTGCGGTAGCCGGCGTTCTTCAGTGCGCTGATCGGGTCTTCCTGGGCATAGCTGTTCAGGTCGCCGATGATCAAGCTGTTGGCGGCACCTTGCTGGGTCGGGTCGCCGGCCAGCCAATTGGCCAGCGCGGTTGCGGCGTTGGTGCGGGTCAGGTTGCAGTTGCCCTGGCCGTCGCCGGTGTCCGGGTCGTTGACGTCGTCGCAAGCCGAGCCTTTGGATTTCAAATGGTTGACGGCCACGGTCAGCAGTTTGTTGGATGCTTTATCCAAAAAGGTCTGGGCCAATGCCGGCCGGTTTTTGGTGTCCAGAAACTGCGGGTCGACGCTGCCGTCCAGGATCGCCGCGCCGCCGGCCAAGCCGACTTTGCCGGGTTTGTAGATCAAACCCACCGCGATTTCGTCGCTGCCGATTTTGCCGATGCCAGGATTGACGAAGGCGTAACTGCCGGCGCCGGCCAGTTGGTTCAAGCCGTTGACCAGATCGGCAATCGCGCTGGTGCCGGCGTAGCCGTCGTTTTCGATTTCCATCAGGCCGACCACGTCGGCATCCAGTTGATGCAGGGCGGCAACGATTTTGGCGCGTTGGCGGTTGAACTCGGCCAAGGTATTGGCGCCGCGTGCGGTCGGGAAGCCGCCGCCGAGGCCGTTGCCATTGAAATAGTTCAGCACGTTGAAGCTGGCCACTTTCAGCGAGCCCGGACCGGTGGGCGCCGGGTTGGCTGGGCGCGGATTGCCGGCGGTAAACGTCAACGGCTGAGTCGGTTGCAAACGGTAAACGCCGAAATCGTAAGCCAACACGCCGCTGGCGCCGGTTACCGTAGCGCCGGAGCGTAGGCTGTTGGCCGCGCTCAAGCCGGCCGGTTGCGGATAGATCACCGGATCGGGGTTTTGGATATTGCTGCCGTCGTCGACCAATAGCTGGTTCAAGGCATTTTGCGTGGCAACGTCGTTGGCGGCTTGGCCGGGCGCGGCGACTTGAGTGGGTGTTAATAAGCGGCCGCCGGATGACAACAGGAATTCGCCGTAGCGGGCCAGATTGTAGTTTTCGGTGACTGTCAGGGTTTGCGGCAAATTTACCAGCATGCCTTCCCAACGTTCCGGGTCGTTGCCGGCGCTATCGAACGGCAGATTGACGTCTACCGCCGCGGGCAGTGCGTTGCCGCTGGAACAGATCTCGACGCTGCTGACGTTTTCCAGGCGGGTCATGCCGTAGGTTTCGGCGACGCTGCCGACCAGGTGGACCCGGTCGCCGACGTTGACCGGCGTGTTGGCGGCCACGAACAGGCCTTCCGAGGTCGCCGGATTGGCGTCGGCATCGCTGCCTTGCTGGACGAAGAAACCGTTTAAGTTGCCGCTGCCTTGAAAGTCGGCGCTGACCACGGCTTCGACGTGTTGCACAGTGCCGTTCAGTGGGCTGACGCCGCCGCTACCCTGGATGGCGCTAATCAAGGTTGCCGGCTGGCCGCATTGCGATACCGGCGGTGGTGGCGGTGTTACGCTGCCGAAGGTTTGGCCGGCGTTGATGTTGCCGAACGACGCGGCCGATTCGGTGGCCCACGTGAAGTCTTCGTAATTCGAGCCGCTGCCTTTTAGTTGCAGCGACTGGCCGGCCGCGCCGCTGCCGGATTGGGAGACGCCAATGTCGACGCTGGTCATGCCGTTAGCCGGGCCGTTGCTGGCGGTAAACGTACCTTCGTAACTGAGGAACTGCACTAAGGCGTTGCCGGCGTCGACCAAGGCGATGCCGTCCGGCGCGCCGTTTTGCAAACCGGAAATGGCGCAACTGACGCTGCCGAAGCCGTTGTTTTGATTGGGGATGCTGCCGCTCAGATTGCAGATCGGGGTGTAGCTGGCGCCGCCGCTGCCGTTGTAGGGCACGATTTTCCAGCCGCTGAGGTTTGTTCCTGCCGGTCCGGCGATTTCGACGGCTTCGCCGCTGTCGCTGCCGGCGTTGTCGTAATGGATTTCGTTGATAAACACCGGCGTTGCGGCTTCGGCGTTAGCGCTAACGCCGATTGCCGCTATTGCCGCCAGCAACGGCAAGCGGCTGAATTGGTTTGCGATCATGGTCGGAGAGTCTCTGTAATGGTAAAAACAGCGAACAGGCCGAAAGCCTGGCCGACCCGCAGAAAAATCCCGCCGCCGATTCAAGGGGGTAGCGCCGAGGCGGGATCGGTTTTGGCAACCGATTCTGCAAGTCCGGTCACATTTTGCGGGATAGGCCGGAGCGGCAGGTTAAGAAACCGTGACGGTTTGCGGACGTTTTGGTGAAACGTATTACACCGGGGCGGGTGGGTAATGCGGTTAAGCTTAGCGATAAACCGGCCTGCTCCTACCACCCTTAACTTAACGACATTCGGTGGATCGGAGATTCCCTTCGAACCCGCAGCTGCAGACGCGATTACTTGCGCAGTCCGGCGGTTCGCAATAGGGTTTTGACGCCGCGTTTCAGGCGTTGGCCGAGGATGTTGCGGGCGGCGTGGTAATTGCCGGCGGCCGTGGCCGGGTTGAACGCCATCACGCCATAATAGTCGCGGGCCTGTTTCATCCAGCCCCCCTTGTAATCCTCGACGCCGAAGCCGAAGTCTATGCTTGCCGCCCGGTCCCGGTCCAACGCCTGGGCGATCATGAAATTGGTCAACACCACGCCGACCGCCAGATGCTTGTACTCTTCCCGGTAAGCCAGCCGGACGCAGTGGGCGACGCCGCGGTCGAACAGCCAGAATTGCACCGCGGCGGCCTGTTCGCCCAGGCGCAAAATACCCAGCCGCAGGCAGCCCAGCTCCGCGGCCAGCCGCATCATGTCCTGGATTTCTCTGTTGAACATGGTTTCCGGCCTTTTCCAGCTAGTCATCGACACGGCGATATAGTCGGCCAGCGCTTGCTGCAACTGTTCCGGCGTGGTGTACAACTCCAGTTTGAGTTGGCCGGTTTTTTCCAAGGCCCGTTGCCGACGGCGTACGCTGTAACGCAAGTTGGCGCTGCGCGCGTCGAAATAGGCGGCATAGTCCAGGCCGGCGGTGGTTTCGTAGCGGTTGTAGGAATTGGCGTAGCGTTGGCAACGGAAGCCGGCTTGCTGTAAAGCCGAAACCAGCGCTTGTTCCAGTTCCGAACCTTCCGCTAACGGCCACAGGCGCAGCGCGTCACAGCGGCCGCGGCCGTTGCCTAGCGGCGTGGCCTGCAGGTGGCGGAACAGGGCAATCAACAATCCCTGGCGGTCGGATGCTGCGGGATGAAACAGCAACGGCGTTTCGGCGAAGTTTTCCGGATGGCTGAGCGCGGCCAAGGTGTCGGCGCCGGTCGCGGCGGAGTCGAGCACGGTGTGGCGTAACGCTGCCAGCAATAGGGTGCGGCCGCTGCCGGCATCGGCGACGGCGTAGACGCGAAAGGTGTCCGTATCGGCAAACAGGCTGCGTTGCAGGATTTCGAACCACTGCGGCCGGTAAAAGAAGCCGCAATCGTGCAGCCAGGTGCAATCCGGCGGAAGTTCGGCGAAGTTTGGGTAGTGTTCGATCGTATACATGGTTGGGGCAGCGGTTCCAATCGGCGAGCGGTTACAGTAACATCGCCGCGATAGCCGCGGCGCTGCCAATCTATAAGCACAGGCGCGATCGCGCAATACCCGCCGGCCGAGTGGCGAACTTTTCCATAAGAGCGGACCGAGTCCGCCGTTACCGATGTTTAGATGAAACTTTGCCAGTTGGCCGAATTTCCGGACTTGCCGCGATGGCCGCAGATTGCGGGCGGCATGCCGACCCAGACTCACGCCTGGATGCAGGCCCGAGCCGGTTTGTTGCCGCCCGGTTTGCCGATCAGGTTGTATGCGGTCGAATCCGGCGGCCGAATGCAGGCGCTGGCGCCATTGTGCGCTGCCGGCGGCTGGCTGCGCGAATTGCCGGCCATGTTCGAACCCAGCGATCTGATTGCCGCAGATGAGCCCGGTTTGGCCGTTCTGGCGGACGGGCTGGCGGCGCAGCCTTTGCCGTTGTATCTGGAACGGCTGCCGCTGGACTCGGCGACGCTGCCGGCTTTGCGCCGGGCCTACCGCCGGCGCGGTCTGGTGCAGGTCCAACCGGCCATGCCGACGCCGCTGATCCGGTTGGAGCGGCAGATTGCCGATGTCGATGCGCTGTTCAACGCTCGGCGGCGGGCGGATTTTCGCCGTGCGGAACGGCGGGCGGCCCGATTCGGCGATTTGCGCTACCAGATCCAGGCGCCGGCCGACGCGGCCGAGTTGACCCGGCTATTGGCCGAGGCTTACGCGATGGAGGCGAAAAGTTGGAAGGCCGCCGCAGGCACCGCTTTGAGCGCCGACTGGGTCCAGGGCGAGTTTTTCCGGCGCTTCTGCCGGGCGGCGATGCAGGAAGGTATGTTGCGCATCGCCTTGCTGCGTCTCGGCGACCGCACCGCGGCGATGCAGATTGCCTGCGAGTGGCGGCAACGCTTCTGGCTGTTCAAGATCAGCCACGATTTGGCTTTTGCCGACTGTTCGCCGGGCCAATTATTGATGCGGTATACGCTGCAATACGCGGCTGCCGGCGGATTGCAGGCCTACGAATTCATGGGTGGCATGGACGGTTGGACCCGGCTATGGACCCGCGACGTGCGCGAATATTGCCAGGTGCGGGCGGCGCCGTTCGGCTTGGCGGCAATGAAAATGGCGGCGAAAAGCGCGGTGCGCACGCTGCGCGGCCGTTTATAACCTATTGGGGGGCGATGATGGTTAAGGCTTGGGGACGGCGCATCGTAGGCAAAGGCTTGCGCCTGGTATTGCGGATAGCCGGCCGGGTATACGTGCCGGGCTCCCGGCTGGAGGACGCGATGCGGGTGGCGCGCCGGCTGTCGGCGCAGCAGCTCGCGTACACGCTGGGCTACTTTCATAACTGGTTGGAACCGCAGCGCCAGGAAACGCCGGAGCAGGTTGCCGCGGTCTGCCGGCAGATTATCGCCGCCATTGCCGAATTGCCGGGCCAAGCTTACCTGTCGGTCAAGGCGCCGGCCTTGGCTTACGATGCCGGATTGCTGGGCCAAATCGCCGTCGCGGCGCGCGACGCCGGTATGCTGCTGCATTTCGATTCGCACGAGCCGTTGACGGCCGATGCGACCCTGGCCTGCGTGCGCAACGCGCTGGCCGAGGGCGCGGCGGTGGGCTTGAGCGTACCGGGGCGCTGGCGGCGCAGTCTGGCCGACGCCGATCTGGCCTGCGAGTTGGGAGTGCGGGTGCGGGTGGTGAAGGGCGAGTGGCCCGATCCGATGGACGCCGATATGGATATGCGCGAGGGTTTTCTGCGCGTGGTCGAGCGGTTGGCCGGCCGCGCGGCTTCGGTAGCGCTGGCCAGCCACGATCCATGGTTGGTGCGCGAAGCCTTGCTGCGCTTGCGCGCGGCCGGCACCCCTTGCGAAATCGAATTGCTGCACGGTTTGCCCAAGCGCCGTTTGCTGGCGCTGGCCCGCGAATTTTCGGTGCCGGCCCGGGTGTATATCCCGTTCGGTATCGCCTGGCGGCCGTATGCGCTGGGCAAGGCCGCCGACAATCCGCGCCTGCTGTGGTGGGTAGTCCGCGACAGCGTCGTGGGCTTATTGCTGTCGCTGCGGCGCTTGCCGGGCAGAATCTGAAGTTAACCGAATCCCGCCATGCCGGTCGGCGGATCTTGCTAACTTGGCGGTATTCAGGCTCAGCCGGGGTGGGGCAGGCCGGTTTCGGCTTGGGTTTCCGGGCTCGGTTTTTCCTGTTTCAACCAGTGCACCAGTTCCAAGCGGCCGTCGTTATGCTCGACGATGGCGGTGCAGCTCTCGACGAAGTCGCCGGTGTTGACGTAGGTGAAACCTTCGATGTCCTTGATTTCGGCGTGATGGATGTGGCCGCAGATCACGCCGTCCAAGCCCTGGTTTCTGAGGGTGCGGACGATGCTTTCCTCGTAGTCCGAAATGAATTGGACGGCATTTTTGACTTTGAATTTGACGAAGGCGGCCAACGAAAAATGCGATTGGTAGCCGATTAGTTTCCGGCACAGGCGTAGGAAACGGTTGATCTCGATCAGCCAGTCGTAGCCGACGCTGCCGATCTTGGCCAGCCAGCGGTGGTGCCTGGCGATGGTGTCGTATTCGTCGCCGTGCACGATCAAAAAGCGTTTGCCGGCAGCAGTGGTGTGGATGTCGGAACGCTTGACCACGATGTCGCCGAACACGTAATCGTCGTATTCGCGTACGTTTTCGTCGTGGTTGCCGGGCACGTAAATGATTTGGGTGCCGTGCCGGGCTTTGCGCAGAATTTTCTGGATGATGGTGTTGTGCTCCCGCGGCCAGTACATCTTTTTCGACAACGCCCAAAAGTCGATGATATCGCCGACCAGATACAGCTTTTCGCTATCGTTGTGTTTCAGAAAATCCAGCAGCGCATCGGCGTGGCATTGGGTGGAGCCGATGTGCAAATCGGAAATCCAGATGGTTCGGTATGTAGAGGCAGTCATAAGTACGCTGGGTATGGATAGCGGATGGGGGGTATTTTTCTGGCTGTTTATGACAGCAGTATGACGCTTGCCGCAAGCGGGCGGCGGACAAGCCGATTTTGCCGCCCGCGTCCGCTTGTCACAATTCCGTCATTCCCGGCGCCCGGCTCGGCCGGATCTGGCTTGTAGCTGCTGCCATGTCACATTCCTGTCACTTTGAGCCGTTAAACTCCGGGCCTAAAAACTTGCGCGTTAACCCGATAGAGACTTGGTTATGATCACTCCGACAGACACCGGCGGCAATCCGCATACGCTGCACGAATACGACAACGAGCTGAGCCATTTGTACGGCCTGCTGCTGGAAGTTACCGACTTGTTGATTTACCAGTTCGAGCAGGCCATGCAAGCCATGGATTACGGCGACGCCGAGCTGGCGCAGAAAGTCATTTCCCGCCACAAGAAGCTGAAACATTACGAAAGCAAAATCGACGACGGCGTGTTGAGCGTGATTGCCCGGCATTGCCCGGTGGCCAACGATCTGCGCCTGGTGTTGTCGGTCTCGAAAATTTCGGCCGAGTTTTCCAAAATCGGCGACGAAATCGGCGAATTCGCCCGGCTGGTCACGGTGTTGTTCGATCCGAGCACCAGCGACCCGAACGAAAAATTGCTGGCCGATATCGTCAAAATGGGCGGCTTGGTCAAGGCGATTCTGGACAAGCTGATGGTGGTGTTCGAGAACCGCGATTCCAAACAGGCTTATGCACTGTTGCAATGCGACCAACTGTGCGAGAAAGAATTGCAGGAAGGGATCAAGCACCAATTGGCCTATGTCCTGCACGACGCCCGCATGATCCGCCGGGCGCTGGACATCATGCAAATGATGAAGATCTTGGAGCGTTGCGCCGAGCATTGCCGGGTCGTCGCCGAGCATGCCGTGTTCATGCTGGACGGTGTCGATATCCGCCACGGCGGTCTGCTGCGCCAGCAAACGCCTAGCCAGGGCAACGCCTGACCGGCGGTTTTTAATTACGGGAGTCCAGCCATGGGGCCGACATTGCCGTTTCCGTATTACGGGTTTGCCGATTATTGCAACGAACTCAAGGCTTTGGGTATCGATCCCGGCTACGTGATGTATACCGACCGCCACGCCAACAACGGTCAGCCTAGCGCCAGATTGGTGCCGGCCGAGCATTTGCCGGCGGCGCGGGCCTATATCGAAGCGGCCAGCGACGCGGCGTTCATCGATTTGGTGCAAGCCGGCGTGCTAGTGGATACCGAATGGGAGCGGCATACCACCGGTTGGCTGGTCGTGTCGTTTACCGGCTGGGAAGTCCTGCACAAGGCCTTCAGCCGCTTGAACGCGAAGCTGGACCATGCGGTGTTGGATATGGCGGGGTGAGGCGGTAGCTGGTTTGTCGGGTTGCATAATCTGCATGCTGGCGATGGCGAGTGAGAGTTTGCCTGCTTCCGGTTTGGCCAATTTTATTTTGTAGGCCGGAATGCCGAAGTCACTTTTATGACATTTCATTCGTAATGAGAGCTGGATTTCAAGCTTAACCGACACATACAAAAAAGCCAGGCTAGGCCTGGCTTTTTTAGGTTAGATGGCGCAGCGGCAGCTATTGGTGAATTTCCAAATGCAAGGCGCGGTATTCTTCGGTCAGTTTGTGCGATGGAGCGTAGTGCACCAGCGGTTGGGCGTCGCTGTGCGATTCGCGGACTTTGACCGAGGTCGAGATTTTGGTTTCCAGCACCGGCAAGCCTTCGGCGATCAGGTCTTCGACCAATTGCCGCGGCAGGTTGGCTTGTTTTTGGTATTGGTTGACAACGACGCCTTCCACTTCCAAATGCGGGTTGTGGTCGGCCTTGACTTCGGTGATCGCACGCATCAGCGTGTACAACGCTTCGCGGGCGAAGGTGTCGCAGTCGAACGGGATCAGGCATTTTTCGGCGGCGATCAAGGCTGACAGGCTGTAGAAGTTCAGAATCGGCGGCGTGTCGATATAGATGTGTTCGAAGCCTTCCAGCCGTTCCAGCGCTTCGCGCAGTTTGTAGATTTTATGCCTGGATTCCAGCCGGCTTTGCAGGCCTTCCAGGTCGGAATGCGACGGCAGCACGTACAGGTTGGGGAAGGGCGTTTCGTGGATCAGGCCGTCCAAGCCTTCCTTCCCGCCGCCGAACAGGCCCAGTCCCAGGCTGTCTTTGAAGAAGTGGGCAATGGTTTTATCGGAATCGGCGACCTTGCTGCCCAGCAGGTATTGCGTCGAGTTGCCTTGTACGTCGAGGTCGATCACCAGGGTTTTTTTGCCTTCGACGGCACTGATCGCCGCCAAATTGCAGGTAATGGTGGATTTACCGACGCCGCCTTTCTGATTGAAAATCACCCTGCGCATAATCGCCCTCGATCAAGGAAAAATAAAGCCCGCATTATAAGGTTTGAGCCCGCAATATCAACAACGGCTGAAACTGCTGCCTTTGCATTCCGGGCAGGCCGGGATGATACTGGTGGATTTGAAGGCGATTTGCTTGCCGCAAGCGTCGCAGGTGAAGGTGCCGGGGCCGGCCACTTCGCCGCTTTGGTAGGGGTGGTACAGTTTGGCTTCCATTTCCAGTGCCGCCAGCTTGACCCGGGTTTTATCGGCGATGTCGAGAAAGGCTTCCAGCGCGAAGTTTTCGATCAATTCGATGTCGAACTTCAGCCATTCGGACAGCGAGTCGTTTTCGTGTTTCAGGTCTGGCGATGTGGCGACGTGTTCGACGTCGCGCATCACATAGTCGGCGATTTTGTTGATTTCTTCCTGGGTGTGGCCACCCAGCGCGGCGGTTTTCTCTTTGGCGATTTCCAAAGCGTCGGCCACCGAATGCAGTGTGTCATCCATCGCTTCGTAGAGATGGCCCATCAAGTCGTCGTATGCTTTGATCAGTTTATTTTCGCCCATGCTTACTCCCGGTATTTATAGTATTCGCGCTTTAGATTTAAGCGCCTGTAAGGTATTCTAGCGCCTTTTTACAGCAAAAGACGAACAGGATGGAAGAGCATTACAACCCCGCGGCGATCGAAGAAAAAGTCCAAGCCGATTGGGAAAAATCAGGCGTGTTTACCGCAACCGAGGATACCGGCAAGGAAAAATACTACTGCTTGTCGATGTTCCCCTACCCGAGCGGCAAGCTGCACATGGGCCACGTCCGCAACTACACCATCGGCGACGTGATCAGCCGTTTCCAGCGCATGCAAGGCAAGCACGTTTTGCAACCGATGGGTTGGGATGCCTTCGGATTGCCGGCGGAAAACGCCGCGATGCAAAACAAGGTGCATCCGGCCGATTGGACCTATTCCAACATCGACTACATGCGCGACCAGCTCAAACGCCTGGGCTTCGGTTACGACTGGAGCCGCGAGCTGGCGACCTGCGACCCTGAGTATTACCGCTGGGAACAATGGTTCTTCATCCGTCTGCTGGAAAAGGGCCTGGTTTACAAAAAAACCGCGCCGGTCAACTGGTGTCCGCATGACCAGACCGTACTGGCCAACGAACAGGTGATCGACGGTTGCTGCTGGCGCTGCGACACCCAGGTCGAGAAAAAAGAAATCTCGCAGTGGTTTTTGAAAATCACCGCTTATGCCCAGGAATTGCTGGACGACCTGCAAAAACTGCCGGGCTGGCCTGAGCAAGTGCGGACGATGCAGGCCAACTGGATCGGCCGTTCCGAAGGCGTCGAGATGGATTTTGCCGTGGAAGGTTTCGAGTCGCCGATTCGAATTTACACCACCCGTCCCGACACGGTGATGGGCGTGACTTACGTCGCGGTCGCCGCGGAGCATCCGGTCGCGTTGAAAGCCGCCGAAACCAATCCCGAAATTGCCGCGTTCATCGAGTCCTGCAAGCAGATGGAAACCTCGGAAGCGGCGATGGAAACCATGGAAAAACGCGGCATTGCCTCGGGTTACAGCGCGATTCATCCGCTGACCGGCGAGTCGGTGCCGGTGTGGATCGCCAACTTCGTGTTGATGAGCTACGGCACCGGAGCGGTGATGTCGGTGCCGGCCCACGACCAACGCGATTACGAATTCGCTAAGAAATACGGTATTGCGATCAAGGAAGTCATCGCCTCCGCCGACGGTAGCGACGACAGTGTGGCCGACAAGGCTTTCACCGACAAAGGCGTTCTGAAAAACTCCGGCGAATTCGACGGTCTGGATTTCAAACAAGCCTTCGACGCCATTGCCGCCAAACTGGCCGGCCTGGGCAAAGGCGAGCGCAAAACCAATTTCCGCCTGCGCGACTGGGGCGTATCACGCCAACGTTACTGGGGCGCGCCGATTCCAGTGATTTATTGCGACGACTGCGGTACCGTGCCGGTGCCCGACGAGCAATTGCCGGTGACCTTGCCGCGCGACGTGGTGCTGGACGGCTCGCAATCGCCATTGGCCGCGCATCCGACCTTTCCGCATACCGATTGCCCAACATGCGGCAAACCGGCCCGACGCGAGACCGATACCTTCGATACCTTCATGGAATCGTCCTGGTACTTCGCCCGCTACGCCAGCAGCGACTGCCACACGGCAATGCTGGACCAACGCGCCAATTACTGGCTGCCGGTCGACCATTACATCGGCGGTATCGAGCACGCCATTCTGCATCTGCTGTACTCGCGCTTTTACAACAAATTGCTGCGCGACGAAGGCTTGCTGGTTTGCGACGAGCCGTTTAAAAACCTGCTCACGCAAGGTATGGTCGTCGCCGAGACCTTTTACCAATTCGACGAACACGGCCATAAAAAATATTTCAACCTGACCCAGATCGAAGTCGAACGCGACGCCAAAGGCAAGATCGTCGGCGCCAAATTATTGGAAGACGGCTCGCCGGTCACGGTCGGCGCCATCGAAAAGATGTCCAAATCCAAGAATAACGGCGTCGATCCGCAGGTGTTGATCGATAAATACGGCGCCGACACCGTGCGCTTGTACACGATGTTTACGTCGCCGCCGGACCAGTCCTTGGAATGGAACGATGCGGGCGTCGAAGGCGCGTTCCGTTTCCTAAAACGCTTGTGGCGCCAGGTTTACTTGCATGTCGAGACCGGTTTGCCGCAAGCGGCGCTGGATAAAGCCGCGCTGACGGACGATCAAAAAGCTTTGCGTCGCCAGTTGCACCAAGCCTTGCAGAAAGTGACCGACGACATGGCGCGGCGCCACACCTTCAACACCGCAATCGCCGCCAATATGGAACTGGTCAACGCCTTGAACAAATTCGAGGACGACAGTGCCAACGGCCGGGCGGTGCGCCAGGAAGTGTTGGAAGCCATCGTGCTGATGTTGGCGCCGATCATTCCGCACGCCGCGCAGCAACTCTGGAACGACCTGGGCCGCGACAGCGACATCGTCGCCGCGGCTTGGCCGGAATTGGACGAGTCGGCGTTGGTCCAGGACAGCATCGAAATGGTGGTGCAAGTCAACGGCAAATTGCGCGGCAAGTTGGCGGTTGCGGTCGCTGCTTCGAAGGAGCAGATCGAAACCTTGGCGCTGGCCGATGCCAACGTGCAGCGTTTCCTTGAGGGTAAGCCGGTGAAAAAGCTAATCGTGGTACCGCAAAAACTGGTCAATATCGTTGTTTAACTGGGTTAGTGTAATGCCGATGAAACGCTGGTCCCGATTCCTGGTCTTGGCCGCCGTGCTGATGCAAGCCGGTTGCGGCTACCATTTGCGCGGCTCGATCGAAATGCCGGCAGCGTTGAAAAGCCTTTACATATTCGGCGCTTCCGGACCGTTGCAAAACGAAATGCAGCAGATTATGCGGGCGTCTAAAGGCAAATTAGCGCCGACCCCGGACGATGCCGGCGTAGTCATCAAAGTGTTGAAGGAAGACATGCGCAGCCGGGTGTTGTCTATCGGTTCCACCGGTAAATCCAGCGAGTCCGAGTTGGAATATTATCTGCGCTTCCAGTTCTTCGACGCGAAGGAGACGGCGATGATGGACGAACAGGTCATCGAATTGTCCCGGGAATTCTTCAACGACCAGACCGCCGTATTGGCGAAAACCAACGAAGAGCAGTTGATACGCAGCGAAATTTATAAGCAGGCGGCCCGGATGATCTTGGCCCGCGCCCGTGTGGCGATCGACAACCAGAAGTAAAACACGTGCGCTTGAAAGTCGAGCAGTTGGCTACGGCGTTGCAAAAAGCCGTGGCTCCTGTCTATCTGGTCAGCGGCGACGAGCCTTTGCAGTTGGGCGAAGCCGCCGACGACATCCGTAAGGCGGCGCGCGCGGCCGGCTACACCACCCGCGAAGTAATTTCGGTCGAGTCCGGCCACGAATGGCCGCAACTTGGCCTGGAAGCCGATTCGCTGTCGATTTTTTCCGACAAAAAATTAATCGATTTGCGCCTGCCTTCGGCGAAGCCGGGAACGGAAGGCAGCAAAGCTCTGATCGCCTATTGCCAGCGTTTACCGGAAGATACCGTGTTGCTTGTGACGGCGGGCAAACTAGAGTCAGCGGCGCAAAAGTCGCAGTGGTTTCAGGCTGTGGACGGCGTTGGCGTCATCGTCCAGGTTTGGCCATTGCAAGGGCAGGAATTGCTGCAGTGGTTGCAACGCCGCGCCGAGCGCAAAGGCATGCGGCTGGACCAAGATGCCTTGAAAAGTTTGGCGGCCCGGGTCGAGGGCAATCTGTTGGCGGCCGCACAGGAGATCGAAAAGCTTTATATCCTGCACGGTGCGACCTTGGTCGGCAAAGCCATGGTCGAGGATGACGTTGCCGATAGCGCCCGTTTCGACGTGTTCAAATTGACCGAGGCCTTGCTGGCCGGAAAATTGAACCGGGCGTTAAAAATACTGAATGGCTTACGGGCTGAAGGAACCGCCAGTTCCATCGTGTTGTGGGCGCTGAGCCGGGAAACCAGAATGTTGCTGCACGTAAAAAGCGAGTTAGGCCGCGGCGCCAACCCGGACGCGGTGTTTAAGAAATATCAGGTTTGGGATAAACGCAAGCATCTGGTCCAGGAAGCGGTCCAGCGTTTGAAAACCGACCAGTTGCAAGCGATTCTGCGGGCCGGGGCGGAAATTGACCGCAGTATAAAGGGGCAATCCGCCGGGGACGAGTGGGAAGGTTTGTTCGGTTTGTGTTTGCGGTTTTCGGGAATGGCGGGGCTGTGATGAGCTTTATTTATCGTTGTAGACGAAAATCTACCGCTCAAGTTCTACTTGCGCGGTAGGCTGTATGGAGTATTTATCAAACAGCGGTCTTTTTTCGTGCGGCGGCACCAATCATCCCAATCAGGCCCGTGCCGAACATCCATATGGCAGTCGGTACCGGAACAGCAGTCAATTGCAAATTGCCGTCCGCCGCAAACAATGCGCCGCCGACCTTGCTTTCACCTAGGACGCTGTTGACACTGGATAACAACGACACACCTTTGGTTTTTATCGAAAATATCGCGTCACCGCCGCCGATGGTATCGGGCGAGTAAACGTTATGATCGTAGCCGCCGAACGCACCAGAAAAATTCAAGCTTAATTCTTCGAAGCCAGAGCCGGAAGCGTTGACGCTACCTTCGCCTCCGGCAATGCTGCCAAAAAGGATCGGGGCATAAGCTTCTTCAAAACCACTATCTGCCGCGAAATTGTAGTCTGGCGTGGTGTCGAAATAGAGGCCTACGTTCCCGCCAGTGATTTGGAAGGTATTGGTCGCCCCGCTGATGGTATAAGTGCCGGTAAATCTTGCGACCGCGGTCAGCTCGTATCCCGCTCCAGATCCGGAAGAATTCAGGTTGGGTGATGGGGCTGTAACGAAATCTAAAGAGTGTTCAACGACAGCGGATTGGTACCAGCCGCTCAACGAACCCGTTGTCGCGGAAGTCGGCGTAAATTTAATTAAGGAAACACCAACCCCAAAATCGTAGGTATCGAACGGACCAACGCTGTCTTCGTCCACGCCGCCTGCGGTAGGCGCATTAGAATAATCTGCAATGCCTACCCAGGTTGTCGCCGCCATCGTAACAGGAGTAACGAGGGACAATCCAGCAGCTAACAGCAGCCCTCGTTTAAAGCCGGTCGTAAAAATATACGTATTCATCTTGTGACCTCAAAAAGTTAAAAGTTTCAATCCCCCCTTATGAAGGCTTATATCTTTTTTACATTACATTTCAATTACATTGGCTCGTGCATGTTGCATTTTCGGAATGGGCGCGCATAAGAGTTTGATGCTAGAGAAATTGAGAAATGATTTGATCAACTGGCTGTAAGTGAAATGGTTTTCGAGCTTCAAATGGTTCGGTGATTCCTTCCAATATTCGTGGTTTTTTGCCGGGCGAGCATAGGCTACAATTTGGCCCGTTTATTAAACGTCGTTACAACCGAGGATTAAACAATGGCAGAATTCAGAAGATACAAATGCAAAACCTGTGGACATATTTACGACGAGGAGCTGGGTGACCCGCGTAACGGCGTTGCCCCGGGTACCCGCTGGGAAGACGTGCCGGAAGATTGGGGTTGCCCGAAGTGCGGCGCGATCAAAGCGATGTTCACGTTGATGCGCTAATGGCGTACACCAGCAGGTAAGAAAAAGGGCGCCAGGGCGCCCTTTTTTGTTGGCTGGAATTGGCCCAGTTTTACGCCAGTTTGGCTTTGATAAAACCGACCAATTCTGAAAAAGGCACTTCCTGGCTGTCGTGGTCGGTGCGGCCCTGGTATTCCACCGTACCGGAGTCCAGGCCGCGGTCGCCGATGACAATACGGTGCGGAATACCGATCAATTCCATGTCGGAGAACATAAAGCCGGCCCGCACCTTGCGGTCGTCGAGCAAGACTTCGATGCCGGCCTCGGTTAGCTCCCGGTACACTTTTTCTACGGTATCGACCAGGCGATCGGATTTGTACATGTTCATCGGACAGATCGCGACCTGGAACGGCGCCAATTCGTTGGGCCAGATGATGCCGCGCTCGTCGTGGCCCTGTTCTATCGCTGCGGCGACGACCCGGGAAATGCCGATACCGTAACAGCCCATGACCATGATTTGGTTCTTGCCGGCTTCGTTGACGATGGCGGCGTTCATCGCTTCGCTGTACTTGGTGCCGAGCTGGAAGATGTGACCGACTTCGATGCCGCGGGCGATGGTGATGTTGCCGACGCCGTCCGGGCTGGGGTCGCCTTCGCCGATTTGACGAATGTCGTGCAGCCATTCGTTCATTAAGGGGCAATCCCGTTCCCAGTTGACGCCGGTATAGTGGTGGCCGGCTTCGTTGGCGCCGCAGACGAAATCGCTCATGTTTTCCACCGCATAGTCGGCGATGATTTGGCCGAGGAAAGGTTTGTCTCGTTCGGTGAGCGGCCCGATGTAACCCGCACGGCAGCCTAGGGCTTCCTCGACTTCATCGTCCTTGGCAAAATCGAAGTTGCCGATGATTTTGCTCAATTTGATTTCATTCAATTCGTGGTCGCCGCGCAGTAACACCATGTAGTACACGTTTCGCGCTGCGCTGTTTTGCGGATCGGCAGGGCGTTGTACCAAAATCAGGGTTTTCAGCACGTTGCTGGCGCTGGCGGCTAAGAATTCGCAGACTTCGGCGATGGTTTTTTTGCCCGGCGTAGGCGTTTTTTCCAGATTGCGGCTGGGTGCTGGCCGATTCAGCGGCGGGCGGCGCACCTCGGCTTTTTCGATGTTGGCGGCGTAATCGCTGGCGTCGGAAAAGGCGATGGCATCTTCGCCGGAGGCCGCCAGAACGTGGAATTCATGCGATACGGCACCGCCGATGGAGCCCGAGTCGGCCATCACGGCGCGGAATTTCAAGCCGAAACGGTTGAAGATGTTGGTGTAGGTTTGATACATCACATCGTAAGTGGCTTGCAGCGATTCCTGGTCGAGATGGAAGGAATAAGCGTCCTTCATGACGAATTCGCGCGAACGCATTACGCCGAAGCGCGGGCGGATTTCGTCGCGGAATTTGGTTTGGATCTGGTAGTAGGTGATCGGCAGTTGTTTATAGCTGCGCAATTCGTTACGGGCCAAATCGGTAATGATTTCTTCGTGAGTCGGGCCGAGGCAGAAGTCGCGCTCGTGGCGGTCTTTCATCCGGGCCAGTTCCGGGCCGTATTTTTCCCAGCGCCCGGTTTCCTGCCAGAGCTCCGCCGGTTGCAGGGCCGGCATCAACACTTCCAAAGCACCGGCTTTGTTCATTTCTTCGCGGACGATGTGTTCGACCTTGCGCAGTACCCGCAATCCCAGCGGCAGCCAGGTGTAGACTCCGGCGGCCAGTTTGCGGATCAGGCCGGCGCGTATCATCAATTGGTGGCTGGCGATTTCGGCGTCGGCGGGTATTTCTTTTACAGTGCTGAGAGGAAATTGGGAAGTGCGCATGGCGACCTTTGGTTTGGTTGATCAAAAGCGCTATTTTAACGGTTATTCGGGGAAACGACGCAGGTGCGAGCGGGATTAACTCTTTTAGATGCCGCTTGCCGTTGCCGTTGGAAAGGAAATTTGGGAAACTTGACCGGATAAAGATCGTTGCAAAGGAAGTTATGATTAAAGTTTTACTCGTTGACGACCATGAATTGGTCAGGAGCGGTATCGAGGCGCTGTTGGCTGCGGAGCAGGATATTTCCGTGGTCGGCGTATGCAATTGCGGCGAACAGGCGTTGCAACTGGTTGCTCAGGACCCGCCGGACGTGGTTTTGATGGATATCAACATGCCGGGCATGGGTGGGTTCGAAGCTTGCCGCCGCCTGTTGCAAACTCAGCCGAACGCCAAGATCATTGCATTGTCGGTACATAACGACGGTCCGATTCCGCAACAATTGCTGAAACTGGGCGTGGTTGGTTTCGTGTCTAAAGCGTCGCCGGTCAACGAAATGGTCGCGGCGATTAAAACCGTCATGTCCGGGAAACGTTACTTGTGCCAGGATGTGGCCAGCAATCTGGCATTTCAATTTTTGCCGGGCGCCGACGTTTCGCCGTTTTTGCAATTGTCTCAGCGCGAGGCCGAAGTGGTGCGGATGATTCTGAACGGCAAAAGCATACAGGAAATGTCGGAAGCGCTGGCGCTCAGCGACAAAACCATCAATACCTACCGCTACCGGGTATACCGGAAATTGCAGATCAAAAACGATGTGGAATTGACCAGACTGGCGGTGAAATTCAATTATCTGGACGCCGTCTGAGGAATGGCGAGGGTTGGGTCGTTGACCCAACCCTCGGCGGCGTTCAGACCAGAGTGCGGGCTTTGACGAAGGCTTCGCGGAAATCCAGAAACAGCGGGGTTTCGGTTTCCAACATCAGTTTCAACAGTTCGTGCTGGAGTTGGTACTTAACGTTGCCGACGGCTAAGGCACCGACGCCGACCGCATTCGGCGAATGCGCCGCAGCAGCCAATGGCGCCGCGAAATCGTTCAATTCTATGCCTTCGATACCCAGCGGCGGTACCGCGTTGACGTCGCCGGCGACTTTGAGTTGTTTGGCTTGCGCCAGCACGGCAGAGTTGATGACGCGGATGCCGGCTTTCGCGGTGCAGAACACTATGTCGGCATCGGCAACCAGTTGGGCTTTCTCTTCGTCGTTGCGCGCCACGGCCGCACCCATACTGGCGCCGAAGCGCCGGTTGTATTGTTTGGCTGCGTCCTTGGCGGTATCGATCGACAAATGGTCCACCAGCAAGGTTTCGGCACCCTGTAGCGAAGCGATGACGCCGGTGGCGATGCCGACCGGGCCGGTGCCGCCGAATACCAACGCCTTCAGGCCTTTCAATTCCCGGCTGTGGTGGTCCTTCAGCGCCTTTTCCACGCAGGCTACCAGCGCGGCGGCGGTGGTGCAGGCGCCGCTGGGATCGGCAAATACCGAGACTTGAAACGGCGGCGCCATCGCCGGTTTGGTGGCTTGCAGCATGTCGATGGCCAGCCCCATATCGCGGCCGCCGATGAACAGCGCGGTGCGTTTGTTGCCGGCCGGACTCCGCGAAAACACCGCATCCTGCGTCAAATTGTGTATGTTCTCCAGTTTGACGTTGGCGTAAGGAACGAGCACGTCAAAACCGGCGTCGAGCGCCATGTTGATGTCAAACGGGCTGTTGTTCGGCATTGGGTCGAACATGTGGAGTATGCTGCGTTTTGCCATTGGTACCTTACCCTGTGTGTGGTGGCGGACTGGACTTGGAGTCGGTTACTTGCTGGTTTTGATGAATTCGCGCGCGACTTCGAATGCGTGCTCGAAGTGCAAAAACAGCGGCTGGTCGCTTTCCAGCATCCGTTTCAGCAAGCGGCTTTGCGCCTGGTACTTGATGTTGCCGATTGCCAATGCGCCGATACCGACCGCGCCGCTGACCGAGCCGGCGATCGGTTTGCCGTTGTCGAACGCGTCGACGCCGGCAATACCGGACGGCGGCACTGCGTTGACGTCGGCCGCGACCTTCAGTTGCGGCGCGCTCGCGATCATTTCGGCGCTGAGCAGTTCGATACCAGCCGCGCCGGTGGCGAACACGACGTCGGCGGTTTTGATGTATTCGGCTTTATCGGAATCGGCGCCGGCGGCAATCGAGATCTTACCGTCGCCGAATTCTTCGCTGCACAACTCGGCAGTACGCTCGGCTCTATCCAGTTGGCGGCCGATGATACGGACGTTGGCTCCGGCTTGGGCAGCGATCACCGCTGCGGCTTGGCCGACCGGGCCGGTGCCGCCCAGGGCCAGAACGTTTTTGCCCTGCAGCGTCGTGCCGAATTTATCGGCCAGTTCTTTTTCGACGGCGGCTACCATGCCGGCGGCAGTGGTGAAGGCGCCGCTGGGATCGGCGAATACCGAGACTTCGAACGGCGGAACCATGGAGTTTTTCGCCATTTTCAGCATGTCCATGGCTTGTTTGGTTTCGCGGCCGCCAATGAAAATCGCGGTGCGCAACAAGCCTTTCGGGCTGCGCGAGAAAATAGCGTCTTGAACCAAGCCCCGGACTTCGCTCGGTTCGACGTTAATATAAGGCACCGCTGAAATCCAGCCTGCATCCATCGCCATATTGACGTCGAACGGGCTCAGGTTTTTGGCTGTTGTCAGCATGTGTAGAATGAACGGTTTTTCCATGGTGGCCTCTTAGATTTTGATTAGCCGGTAAGTATAAAAGAAAAGGCGAAGCGATAACAATTTTAGGCTAAATGCGAAATTACGCCTTATTTCAGGCGGGCGGGTACATGCGGTTCGATGATTTGATACATCAATTGGTGCATTTTCGGATTGCCGGTGATGATGTTTCCGGACTGTAAGTATTTGTCGTTGAAAGAAAAATCGGTGGCGACGCCGCCGGCTTCCTGTACCAGCAACACGCCGGCGGCAATGTCCCATTCCTTGACGCCGATTTCCCAGTAAGCGTCCAGCCTGCCGCAGGCAACATAAGCCATATCCAGCGCGGCGGCTCCGGCGCGGCGGATGCCGGCGGCGTCGGCGCAGACGGCCTTGAACATGCCGAGATACGGCTCGATGTTTTCCATGGTCTTGAATGGAAAGCCGGTGCCGATCAAAGCCCCGCGCATCGTGTTTTGTTTGGTAACGCGGATGCGCCGGTTGTTCAGCATCGCTCCGCCGCCGCGTTCGGCCGTGAACAGTTCGTCGCGGGTTGGGTCGTAAATAACGCCGATCTCTAATTTATTCTTGTTTTTCAATGCGATCGAAACGGCATAGTGCGGGAAACCGTGTAAAAAATTGGTGGTGCCGTCCAACGGGTCGATGATCCAGGTGTAATCGTTACCTTTAGTCTCGCCGCTTTCTTCCGCCAGGATGCCGTGGTCGGGAAATGCGGTGCGGATGACTTTGATAATTTCCTGCTCGGCTGCGCGGTCCACTTCCGAGGCGTAGTCGTTGCGGCTTTTTTGGTCTATCGTGAGCTTTTCGATATTGAGTGAGGAGCGTTGGATCAGATCGCCGGCGTTCCGCGCTGCGCGGACGGCTATATTGAGCATCGGATGCATAATCGAGTTGAAAATGAGCAGTTGGAAAACGCCGATAGGATAGCAAACTTTGCTAGAATCGCCGCTTTTTCAAGCGCGGCAGGTGGGCATTGCTGTCTAATTTCAAAGTGGTTTTGGTCGAGACTTCCCATCCCGGCAACATCGGTGCCGTGGCGCGCGCCATGAAAAATATGGGCATGGATCAGTTGCGTCTGGTGTCGCCCAAGTATTTCCCTCATGCCGATGCCACCGCCAGGGCCTCGGGAGCCGACGATGTGTTGCGCCATGCCGGTTGTTTTGCTTCGTTGCCAGAGGCGTTGGCCGATTGCCAGATTGTTTTCGGCGCCAGTGCCAGAGACAGGACCATCAGTTGGCCCAGTCTGACAGCGCGCGAGCTGGCCGAAACCTGGGCGGCAAGGGACGACGTTGCGCAGCCTAACATCGCTTTGGTGTTCGGCCGGGAAAATTCCGGCTTGAAAAACCACGAACTGGATTTATGCCATTACCTTTTGCGGATTCCGTGTAATCCCGACTACAGTTCGTTGAATCTGGCCGCGGCGGTGCAAGTGGTGTGTTACGAGCTGTTTTTGGCTGGCGGCAGGCAGTCCGCCAGTACGATCGGCGACCGAGGCGAAGCGCCCCTGGCTACTGCGGCGCAAATGGAAGCGTTTTACGAACACCTGCAGCAAACCATGGCCGATATCGGTTTCTTGCATCCAGAACGGTCGCGTTCGATCATGCGCCGGTTGCGCCGGATTTTCAACCGGACTCAGCTCGATACCAAGGAGTTGGATATCCTGCGGGGTATTCTGCGGTTCTCGCAAAACCATAACACCAAGTAGGCGTATGTTCTCCCGACTAAAAGAAGATATCCAATGCGTGTTTGCGCGCGACCCCGCCGCACAATCGGTGTTCGAAGTCGTTACCACGTATCCCGGGTTTCATGCGGTGCTGATTCACCGTCTCAGCCATTGGCTATGGGGGCGCGGTTTTCGCTGGGCGGCGCGTTATGTTTCTTTCCTCGGCCGTTGGTTGACCGGGATCGAAATTCACCCCGGCGCTCAAATCGGCCGGCGTTTTTTTATCGACCACGGCATGGGGGTCGTGATCGGCGAGACGGCCGTGATCGGCGACGATTGCACGCTTTACCACAGCGTTACGCTGGGCGGTACTAGTTGGGATAAGGGCAAACGCCACCCGACATTGGGTAACGGCGTCGTCATCGGGGCCGGGGCCAAAGTGTTGGGGCCGATCGACATTGGCGACGGCGCCAGGGTCGGCTCGAACTCGGTGGTGGTGAAGCCGGTGCCGCCCGGCGTCACGGTCGTCGGCATTCCGGCGCATATCGTCGATGCCAAGGCCAAGCAGGACAAGGCGCGCCGAGATGCGATGGCGCAGAAAATCGGCTTCGATGCTTACGGGGCCACGGCCGATATGCCGGACCCGATTGCCAATGCCATTAATTTAATGTTGGACCATATTCACCATCTGGACCAGCAGTTGGACGACATGCAGAAAGTCTTGAGCAATGCCGGTATCGATTGCCGCCGCCATCAGGTGCCGAAGCTGGACGACTGTGAAATTAAGGATCAACCCTAGTCGCGTTGCCGGGCAGAGCTGTCGGGGCGGAAGCGAAGCTAAAAATAGCCTGCAGACAAATACTTGACCAATTTAGTGGGTTTATTTATAGTCGCCTTTATTTTCATTAGTTTATAAGGGGTTTGGCATGCGGCTCACGACAAAAGGGCGTTACGCGGTTACCGCGATGTTGGATCTGGCTTACCACAGCCAGTCCAATCCAGTCACGTTGACCGACATTGCGACTCGGCAAACCATTTCGTTGTCTTATCTGGAGCAACTGTTCGCCCGCTTGCGCAAAGCCGGTATGGTCAAAGGCGTCAGGGGACCGGGTGGCGGCTACACGCTGAGCCGCGGAGCCCGCGACATCAACATCGCCGAAATTATCGAAGCGGTCGACGAGCCGGTCGATTCGACCAAATGCGGCGGTAAAGCCAATTGCCATAACGACCAACCCTGCTTGACTCACGATTTGTGGATGGGGCTCAGCGAGCAAATTCGGGCTTATCTGAAAGAAATCAGTCTGGGGCAATTGTTGGAGCGGGACTTTGTCAGCGACGTCGCCAAGCGCCAAGGCCGGCAAGTCGAACACGTGATCGAATTGCAAACTCGCCAGGAAAAACGCAGCGCTTGATGATTTATTTCGATCACAACGCGACGACGCGTTGCGACGAACGCGTCGTCGAGGCTATGGCGCCCTATCTGGGCGCCATGTACGGCAATCCCTCCAGTCTTTATAAACTCGGGCGTTTCGCCCGCACTGCAATCGACACCGCCCGAGAGCAATTGGCGGCGTTGATCGACGCTCCTGCGGAGCGCATTGTGTTTACCAGCGGCGGTACCGAAGCCAACGCCTTGGCTTTGGCCAATGCACGCGGCCGCCGGTTGACTATTTCGGCGATAGAGCATCCGTCGGTATTCGAGAATGCAACTGCAAACAGGCTGCACTACCCCGAATTGCGAACCGTCGCCGTCGGCGCCAACGGCCAGGTCCCGATTGGTAGCCTATTGGATTTGAATTGGCAGCCGGGCGATTTTTTGTCGCTAATGCTGGCCAATAACGAAACGGGGGCCGTGCAACAAGTCGCGGAGGCGGTGCAGGGATTAGGCCGTTTCGGAGTCAACCTGCACACCGATGCCGTGCAGGCTTTAGGCAAGTTGCCGATATCGTTCAGGCAACTTGGCGTCAAGCTATTAACGGTGTCCAGCCATAAGATTTATGGGCCTAAAGGTTGCGGGGCGCTGGTTGCCGCCGAAGATTTCGATCTTACCGCGTTGCAACGTGGCGGCGACCAGGAGCGTGGCTGGCGCGCCGGCACCGAAAACGTCGCGGCCATCGTCGGTTTCGGTAAGGCGGCCGAATTGGCAAAAGCGGAAATGGAGGCGCGTTCGGCCAAGCTGGCAATGCTGCGGCGGCGCCTGGAGCAGCGCTTAAAAACGATACCCGGGTTGGTAATTTTCGCCGAAACTGCCGAACGATTGCCGAACACCGTGCAATTCGGTATTGCCGGACTAAATGGCGAAATGCTGTTGATGCAATTGGATCAGCACAACATCGCCGTATCCAGCGGCTCGGCGTGTTCGGCGGCGTCCGGCGAAACCAGTCCGGTTTTGGCGGCCATGGGCATAGCGCCCGATTTGGCCAAATCGGCGATACGGGTCAGTTTGGGCAAGGATAATCACGAAACCGAGATCGATCGCTTTGTCGAGGTATTGAGCGCCTCGCTGGCAAGACAACAGGAGAGTTAATTCATGAGCATTACCGTTACAGAGAATGCCGCAAGGCAAATTCAAAAACAGTTGCAAAAGCGTGGCTCTGGCGTGGGCTTGCGCTTAGGGGTCAAGGCGTCGGGTTGTTCCGGTTACGCTTATGTATTGGATTACGCCGACCAAGCCGAAGCCGATGACGTGGTATTCGACCAACACGATGTGAAAGTGTTGGTGAAGCAGGCGGATTTGGATAAATTGGCTGGTATTCAGTTGGATTACGCCAGAGAAGGTTTCAACGAAGCCTTCAAATTTAGTAATCCCAACGTCAAAGCGACCTGCGGTTGCGGGGAAAGTTTTTCGGTTTGAAAGTTGAAGGCGCCGGTGTCGATTTACCGGCGCCGCCGGCGCTTACTTCATGTTGGCGCCGCAGTTTCCTTCCATTTTTTTGCCTTCTGCAGCTTTGTCGGCGGCCGGTGCAGGTTTGTTGCCGGCGCATTTGCCTTCGGTAGCGGCTTTGGTGTCGGTACTTTTTTTCATCATCGCCGCGCCGCATTTGCCTTCGCCGCAAGCGCCGTCTTTCATCTTGTCGGCGCCGGCCTCAGGTTTGGCTTCGGCGGTCACCATGTAACCCGAACTCAATTCGGACAGCGCAAACGGGTTGCTGTCGGCTTGAGCGATGCCGCCGGCCAGGGTTGGCAGTAAGCTGGCGCCCATTGCTACGGCCAACGGGGTTTTGTTTAATTTTTTCATAGTATCTCCAGTGGAAAAAGCGTGGTTTTGTTTGATGGCTAATAGCCGGAAACTCGATCTTTCGGCTCGGGCTCGTCGGTAATATCACAAAAAAGCCCCGCAAAGTAAAGACGAGTGGATTCCCGCCAACCGCAGTATACTTGGGCTCGAAATAAACCTGTTCCGCCAGATGCCGGGGCCAAATTTGCCGCAGTTATGACTGAAAATAGACAGATACAACAGTTGGGAGCCGAAGTGTTGCGCCAACAGGCCGCGCCGATTGACGACTTTAACAGCTCTGAGTTCCGCGAACTGATAGAAAATATGCGTAGTGCGATGCTGGCCGCCAATGGCGTAGGTATTGCTGCGCCGCAATTGGGTGAATCGAAGCGGGTGGTCATTGTCGCCTCGCGCCCGACGGCGCGTTACCCGTTGGCACCGAAAATGGCGCCGGTTGTGATGGTTAATCCGCGTTTCGATGTGGTGGACGCTGCGGTGGTTAAAGATTGGGAAGGCTGCTTGAGTGTGCCGGGCGTCAGAGCCTTGGTGCCGCGTTACCGCGCGGTCGAAGTGGAGTTTTGCAACGAATCCGGCCAAACCTGCCGTTTGACGCTACAAGATTTTCCGGCGCGGGTGTTCCAGCATGAGTTCGACCATTTGCAAGGCTTGGTTTACTTGGATCGGGTGGAAACCAACCGCGACATCATTGCCGAAGCCGAGTTTTTTAAGCGGATGGCGGGTCAGGAGCAAGCGGCATGAGATGGTTTGGCCTTGTATGCGGTATGGCATTGAGTTTCGCGGCGCAGTGCGCGCCGTTGTTGAAAGTGGAACAGGTTGCGCCCGGCATTTATCTGCATGTTTCCGAACACCATTGGCCGGATCGCGAAAACCACGGCGAAATCGCCAACATCGGTTTCATCGTCGGCGACCGTTGCGTCGCGGTGATCGATAGCGGCGGCAGCCCGCAGCAGGGCATCGCCTTGCGCAATGCGATCAAGCAGACTACTGCAAAGCCGGTGTGTTACGTCATCAATACCCATGTGCATCCCGACCATATTTACGGCAATCGTGCTTTTAAAGAACCCGGGGTGCAATTCGTCGGCCACCATAAACTGGCCAGAGCAATGGCGGCCCGCGGCGACCATTACTTGAGCCGAGCTGCTGAACTGTTGGATATCCACGTCAACCGGGACAACATCATTCCACCGGACTTGCAAGTCAAACAGACCATGGCATTGAATTTGGGGAATCGCGAGTTGTTGCTGACGGCACATTCGAGCGCCCACACCGACAACGATTTAAGCGTTTACGACAAAACTACCGATACGCTTTGGCTGGCGGATTTATTGTTTCTGGAGCACATTCCGGTCATCGACGGCAGCATCAAGGGCTGGCTGGCCGAATTGGAGAAACTGGAAAAAAATAACTATAAGTTGGTGATTCCGGGGCATGGGCGCCTAGTTAAAGATTGGCCGGCGGCGATGTTGCCGCAGAAAGCGTATTTGTCGGAGCTGGTTACCGAGATTCGTGCCATGGTCAAGCAGGGCAATACCTTGGAACAGGCCGTGGAGCAGGTCGGTTTGGCCGCAAAAAAACGTTGGCAGTTATTCGAGCAATTCCATCGCAAGAACGTGACGACGGCGTTTGCCGAGCTGGAATGGGAAGATTAAATCTATCGGGAGATTGATGCATGCATAAGTTTATACCGTTGTTGTGTTTGAGCATTGCCATGGCGCTGCTGGCGCCGGGAGTCCGCGCCGAGGGCGACGACGAAACCTGGAATGCGGTGCTGAAAAGCCAGTTTTTCGCAGGCAAAACCATCGACGAGAACAACGCCGCGATCGAATTGGATGCGCCTTACCGGGCGGAAGATCCGGCGATCGTGCCGGTCAAGGTGGTCAGCAAGTTCCCGCAGAGCAAAGACAAATACATCCGCAAGGTCTGGTTGTTCGTCGATAAGAACCCGTTTCCGTTCGTCGGCGAATTCGAGTTTTTTCCGGAAAGCGGCAAAGCTGATCTGGCAATGCGGATACGGGTCAACACTTACAGTAATATCCGTGCCATCGCCGAAACCAACGACGGCAAATTAACCATGACTAAAAAATTCGTTAAAGCCAGCGGCGGTTGCTCGGCGCCGATCGGAGCCGACCTCGACGAGGCGATGAAGCGTTTAGGCAAGGTCAAGTTCCGAATCGACGACGGTTTGCAAGCCGGTCAGCCGGCCCAAACCCAATTGATGATCAGCCATCCCAATTTGACCGGTATGCAGATGGATCAGATGACGCGGTTTATCCGGAAGTCGCACTTCATCGACCAGTTGAAAGTCACGTTCAACAACAAGCCGGTGCTCAACGCCAAAATCGATATCGCTATCAGCGCCGACCCAAACTTCAGATTTTATTTTGTTCCGGATAAGGCGGGAGAATTGAAGGCCGAATTTAGCGATATTTCCTGCGAATCCCCGACAAGCCGCAATGTCTGTAGCAAAGGTAGCGGTTATTCGCAAAGTTACGCCGTGAATCCTTAACAGCAATGCGTTACGTACATATCAAGCCGATGCTTTTCGCCGCGTTCGCTCTGCTGGTTGCCGGCGATGTCCTGGCAATGCGCTGCGGACACCGTTTGGTTCAAGTCGGCGATTACAAAACGGAAGTATTGGAAAAATGCGGCGAGCCCGACTCGGTGGAACAGCGTCGGGCAATACGCGGCAGCCGTTTGCGCCATCCCTACGGCGCGCTGCAGATAGACCAGTTCGAAGAGGTGTTGATCGAAGAGTGGACATATAACTTCGGCCGGCGAAAATTCCAGAAATTGTTGGAGTTCGAAGATGGCGAGTTAAAGAAAATTCGCGACTTGGGATACGGTTATTAACTGCTGGAGCAAGCACTCCCAGCCAATCTAAGGGATTTGGTTTAAATCGGTGATCGCGTCGATTACCATCCCGCTGCCGATTGCAATCATCAAAATATCGGACGCTACTCGAGCCAATCTGTAACCTGTCGGTAGTGGGCCGATCAGATGTGGCGGTACTTCGTAATAGATCACATCTCTGGGTAACGGCCGACCAATGGCCCATTTTTTTGCTTGTCCGGGCGGTAAGCAGCCGTTACGTTTTTTCTTGAGCCCCGGCGGGCAATTGGCGCTACGGTATTGTTGCGCGTAATATTCCCTTACGGCCCGGCGATCGGCGTCGCTGAATCGGTAGCCTTGATATTGGTAGGCTTCGTGTCCGCCTGAGCGGTCTTTGGCATGTTGATGTGCACTGGTATGGGGGGCATGGCCGCGGCCATGCCTGGCATTTTCTGCGATTACACCGGGCGCGGAAACTAAAAGGCATGCTGCCAACAAGTGCGTCAGTTGCTTCGTAGCGTTTGGAATAATATGCATGTGGTTCGCTCCATTGTGCAAAGGTATCGGACAAAGCCCGCAGTTTGGATTAAAATAACCGAGCGGTTAGAGTGTGCCGAGCCGGTCAGCCGTAGAAAGAGAGCTTTGGTTAACAAGCGATAATTTTCCGGCATGAACGAAAGGATAATATAAAAGCGCTAATATATTTTGCTTCCATTTTTCGGGAAAAAGAATATAATTGTCGATTCGAGTATGTGGCAGTAACAAGCGCATTAACAATGTAGGGAGATAGTATGCTTATCTTGACTCGTAGAGTGGGAGAGACCTTGATGATTGGTGACGATGTTACTGTTACGGTTCTCGGGGTAAAAGGTAACCAAGTAAGAATTGGGGTTAATGCGCCCAAAGACATCTCGGTTCACAGGGAAGAGATTTACGAAAGAATTAAGAAAGAACAATCCGAGGCGGGCAGCGTCGAGGGTTGATGCAGTTTTAGGAGAGATGGCCGAGAGGCCGAAGGCGCTCCCCTGCTAAGGGAGTATGTGCCAAAAGCGCATCGAGGGTTCGAATCCCTCTCTCTCCGCCACTAATTAAGAAAGTAAGTAACAAGAAAATAAAGTTTGACACGGAGTTTAAAAAAAATAATAATAGGCGGCTCAACAAAGCGCCCGTAGCTCAGCTGGATAGAGTACTCGGCTACGAACCGAGCGGTCGGGAGTTCGAATCTCTCCGGGCGCGCCATTATTGAGAAGTTTAAAGATATTAATCCCCTGTAGCTCAGTCGGTAGAGCGGGTGACTGTTAATCACTAGGTCGGCGGTTCGAGCCCGTCCGGGGGAGCCAAATAAATCAAGGGCTTAGGCAGAAATGTCTAAGCCCTTTTTTATTGCGTGGTCACTTTTATGGTCACTTTGTTTTTCACTCAAATCCGAAAAAAATTTCGTGCTTGATCGAAAAATATACGGCACCAAACGACAAATAAGGTTTGAATGCAGTTGTAAGGCATCAAAGTGTTTCGACATCTTCTTTTTTTACCCTCCTTTCATAAAATTCTTTGATCTGGCTTGCAAGCCACATTTGTGGATTTCGAATTACCGGTGGAGGAACCTCACCTGCCTTCCTCATTCGCCAAAACTGGGTCCGAGTCACGCCCAATTTTTCAACCATGTCGTTAATTTTCAGAAATTCCTTTTCCTTTTCTTTTGCCGTCGTATTTTGCTCGGATTCAATGTTCACTGGATAGCCTGATTACAAAGAGTTGTTGCAAACGCCGCAGCGTTCAACCTGGTCTTCTCTTGCGTTCAACAGCACCCAGGCACGACAATGCGGGCATGTTGAGACCTGCACTTTTTTATCTTTGAGGTCTTCAGAGATAACCCATGCCGCTGAAAAATCGAGGTTTCCGAATGGGTAGGAATGCTTATAGGCATCAAAGGCGGTTATCACTGCTTGGATTTGATCATCGGCCGACTTACTCGCTGCCACCCGATAGCAAACCGCAAACAGCGTAGCGTCTTTGTATTTGCGTCTACTTCCAGTCAACCCACGTGTTGAAAACTTGATTGAACCTGGAATGGGCGAACGTCCATGCAATTGTCGATAGGTCTGTCTTAATGGCTTGACGGGAATACCGGTTACTTGATGCACGATTTTTACTCTGGCATGGCGTTTGAGCAATTCAATGGCGAGTGTTTGCTGTTGATATTTTTTCAGCATAGCTCCCCCCTCAGCAGATCGTTCCGGTTAAACCGAGCATGGCTTCCACTATCGGCGGCTGTTCTTTATTGATGTTCCTCAGGAACTGACTGGAAAACCGTGGAGTGAAGCAAAGCCAGTTGGAGCGAGCGATGAACTGAATGTCCTCCAAGGACAAATGACCGAGTGCTGTTCGCATGGTGTCATCCGTAATTCCCAGTACTAATTCCGTCAATACAGGATTTTCCCGGGCGATCTCTCTGGCCTTTATCAACCAAGTTTGATTCATGGTGTATATCTCTTCATCGCACCCTTGGTGATTGATCTCTGTAAGTTTGTCGAAATAGTCGTCCAAGCTTTTGAATGCAGATTGCATCCGAATTTCATTGGCGTCACTCAAGTTAATGACTATAAGTTTCGATTTCAAATAATCGGCGCCAAACTCAGTAATCAAAGGGAAAAATAATTCCTGAAAAAATCCTTGGGTAATTGTGCTGACGTCCTTAAAATCAATGGTCAATATTTGCTGATTGGCAAAGCACTCGCGTGCGAGCCTAGCTAGGTTTTTGCCGTGTAAGGGCTGCGGTATTTGGGAATCAGTGGCTGTAATGACAGCAATATGCATGCGACTTCTCCTTAGTAGCGGATGGGTGATCTCCAGGCTGAGTAATGTAATCAAATCGGTTTTTTGGATTTTGCAGAGGCCCAGCGTCGTCGTCCCGAACGATCGGTCCAAACATCGCAGATTGGGCATTGGCTAAACGTTGCATTCGGGTGAATCACGCTGAGAAAGCGTGCTCTGCAACATGCGCAAACAGTGAAGATCAAATCACCGGCCAAGAGCATGCTGATTAAAGACCACGCCCTATTGATGTCTAACGTGAACTGTTTTGTTACAGGTGCTATTGCTTTAGGCTCGATGAATATGTGTGGCGCGATGTTTTTATAAATGCTAAAAGCATCAACTAATACCTGAGCTGAAAAATGCTGAATAGATAATCGCTGCCGAATATCATCGAGAATGCCCAAAAATATCGACGCGTGAATATTGCGGCCGGTGGATTGAATGACCCATTGGTGATCGTGAGGTAGCATGCCTTGTTTGGGTGGGCATCCGTTTACTGATTTATACAAGTCGATACTTTGTTGCCGTGACAACCGACAAAGTTGACTGACGATAGGAGGGCGAGCGCCAAGCTGGATCAATTGCTCAGCTAAAACCAAGTGGTTGGCAAAATTTGAGGCTTTTTTAAATGGCACTGTTTTCATCGGTCCGTCCCAAAACCAAGGGTTGAAGTAAGTCCACGTAGGTGCCCATGGAAACGCCACTTGGAACGAAGAACGGCAACAGCCGAATAACCGCTCTGCTACTTTCAGCTTGATCCCGAAGATGCTCCAGCGTCATGTCTGCGAGTTCTTCTATATGTTTTTTATCCAAGCCAAATCGCCATGCTGTTTCTGCCGGGTTGCTGCGAGCACATTCCCTGGCTAGCATGAGATATTCGAAATTTAACCGGGAAAGATCTTCATCCAGTGTTGACATAGACGCCTCATAGTTGATTAATGGCTGTTGTCGGTATGCTAGGAGGTCAAAGCAGAAAAGTCCCGTTCGCAAGGTGACCTGTTTTGGGTCACAAACCTCTGGAAGCCTTGATTGTTCTGCATTGGAGCTGCTATTGATTAATGCTCGTAACGTTCTTTTCTTGGACTTTGACCGCCGGATGAATGCGGAAACGCGAAACGCGTACATGAATCCATTGCATGATTTCGATACTTCTCTGCTCTCGCTCTGGCTTCCAGCGTTGCTTGCCGTTGTGGAATGTGCTTTTTTGGGTACGCCAATTAAATTCAAATAGTTAAAAATCATTTCGGTATTGCCTAAACCTTGAATTGTTATGGAGGACATTGTTATGAATCGACTAAGCGCAAACCAGACTGCAACTACCCGTTACCTGGTTTGGGGTGGTTTATGCGTGAAGTAATCCAATGCCTGATTGATTGGTTGGACAGCGAAACAAGCGATGAAAAAGGTCACCGCATATTGCGCGCGTTAGCTCATGAATCGTTAAAGAAAGCGGATTTCGATGAGTCGAAGCGACGGTTCACAGCCGAAGAAATCGTTGCTGCCGTTGGAGACTCGATAGGAAGTGCAGATCCGAAAAAGTGGATCGATTGGCCGGGGTTCTTGAAAAAATATTGCGAGACTCGCGAGGGGCAAATTGTAGAGTTTGCTCGTAAACGCGGGCTACCGCATTACCCGAAACCGGAACGAAAAAGTACAAAGGGCGGTCCGGGAAAACTCACCACGTTTTATATCAAAGCCGAGCGGGTACCAGAGATCATCGAGGATGAACAAGTCATTGATGAGTCTCAAGTAGCCATACGCAACACAGCTGAGCTGAAAGCCAATTACCAAATGACTGAATTGGGTGAGGTTAAACCTAGTTGGATCGCGAGTTGGTTATTTAGAGATGGACAAATCAAATTGCGTCAATGGCATGTTTGGTGCCTACTGGGCTGGCTGGCGACAATCGGCGGACTTGCAGTGTTAATTGCCTATGCGGGATGGCTATCCTTATCCGAACCAAGGCCCGTTACGACGCGCGATCTGACCTTGCTGGTAAGTATTTTTGTGATTCCTTATGGTGCCTGGGTCACTATCATCAAGCCTTGGATATTATTGTTGGATGATCGAATAGTCGTAGCCCATGAAATATTCACAAATTTTTATGAACAATCTGCACAGCTCGAATTACTAAGGGATGGCGATTTACGAGTGGTGCGGTTAGTTCGGTATTCAGCGGCATGCCCAATTTGTGGCGCCACCGTTTATCTTGAAAATGGCGAACCGGATTATCGGCGAAGGTTGGTAGGTCGATGCTATGAAAGCCCTCGAGAGCATGTGTTTAGTTTCGATAGAATCACGCGCTGTGGGCGGCTACTGGTTGATCGTTAATTTTTATGAAAGTGCAACAACTACCCATTCCTGCCGGTCGCGTTTCTACAAACCGGCCAGTTAGCCAAATCCAGATTCTGCGAACTGGAGGGCTACAAAGCAGCCATCCAAAATAGCACCAGTGTTATCCTGGGATAATGGAATGCTATCCTTAGATGACCAGATACCCGTACTACGAGTCGAATCCTAAAAACAACAATGCGAAATCGATCAATCTATAGAAACACTCCGCGCAACCAAATTAAGCTATCGGAGCGCATGGATGCATATTCAATAAAACGAGCTGATCTCGCTAAAAAATATTTCGTAAACGACCTTCCGGGGGCCTTTATCCCTGCGACTCGCCTTCAAAACATTCTCGAAAACATAGACCAAGGCCGTCCCCCTTCAGAAAGTTCTCAGTTGTATTTGCTGCAAAATGGGCTTGTTGCTCTGCAGCAATTTGCGCTTGGTGGAATGACGTATGAAGAATTCCGCAATATTGCCACTGGAGAACAGGTTTTGCGAGGGTATTCACCCCAAACCGTAAAAAAGATAGAAGATTCCAGAATTGAGGAAATCAAAACCACTGGGACTATTCAAAAGGCCGAATGTGAGCGCGAACACCAACGGCGAGAAAGTATTCCTCAGAACATATCTAAAATGCAAAACCAGCAGCTTCGCAACCGGACAGATTTACGTAAGTGTGTGCCTGCTGGACAAAATCGGATTGATCTCGCTAACAAATACTTCGTGACCGACCTTCCTGGGGCATTTATCCCGGCGACACGTCTTAACAATGTTCTCGAAAATTTAGAGCAAGGCCGTCCACTTCCATTGGAAGCAGTAAAGTATTTGCAGCAACAAGGGCTTGTTAATCTAAGTCGGCTTGCGCTGGGTGAAATCACCTATGAAGCGTTCCGTGAAATTGCAGCTCAAGAGCTGGCTAGTCGCGAACATTCGCTTAAAATTAAAAGACAGAAAGAAGAATCGGCACGACTGCGAATGATTGAGGAAGCAAAGGCCCGAGACGCTATTCGGCAAGCCAATTACGAGCGCGAACGACAGAAGCGTGAGAGCGATCCAAAATACATAGCTAAAATTAAAAACCAAAAGCTCCGGCAGCGCTACGGCCTCGATCAGTTCATCGAAAAAGAGTTTTTTGCTCGTCTGATGGATATTCTCAATCGCTTCGATGTCGGCAATCGCCTCTCTGACGAAGACATTTTGTGGCTTACCACCAAAGGCAAGGATTACTACACGGAAATCCTAGAAACTGCCTTTCACGAGCGAGAAGCCGAGTTCTATATTACTGAATACAAACGAACGAATGACTTATGGAACGCGGTTAATGCAAGTGGTCACTACCGAAAGTGCAAACAATCCAGAAAAGCGCATGAATTGCTGAACTCGATTCCTGCTACACGCAAAATGGCGCCCAAACTGAATTCCGCTATTTGCACAACTCATGGCGGTGTGATGCGAGATTTGAGTCGCTTTGATGACGCATTAAAGCTTGGCAGTCAAGCACATGTTTTGACGCCAAAGGATTTCCGCCCCTGCACCTTACTAGGTGCCGTAAATATCGAGATGGGAAATTACAGTGCCGGGTCAGAATGGTATGAGAAGGCGGAAGAACTCGGAGCCAGTAAGCGCTCTATTGATTATGACCTTCGGGGCATCTTGCTGCGGGCCGACAATGAAAAGCGCGAGAAACTAAAGGCATTTCTGCTGCGAGAAGATCCTGAGCGGTATAAATGGGTCCGCAGTTTCAAGGCTTAAGATCATGTGCTCGCTAAGAGATCGTCTTGTCTTCAGATTCATCGCCGGAAAGCAGCCATTGAATTCCAATACCTGAAAGTAGCCGTTCGTCACTGTGTCCAACCGACCCCAAGGGGACGATCATGAAGCAGAGAAATCCTCGTGCTGAAGGTCCGGTATATAAAGAGAAGAAGACACATAGTAGACTTGAGATTTAATGCACCAATTAATCATTGATGCTCATTCACCGGTTTATCCAGCAATCACCGAAGCTGGTTTATTCTCAATTTAGTCATTTTTTACCCGCATTGCAGTGTGTTTGCTGAGTGAGGGTAGAGTCTTGGGGCTATTAGGACTGCAAGCCTGCCCCCCATCTAATCTCATTTTCAATACATTTCATTTGCCCTATTACTAGCTGCGGCATACAATCGCCGCTGGTTTTAAGGTTCCCGTCATTCACGGGTGAAACTGGAAGTCGGTTAAATGCCGACGCTGCCCCCGCAACGGTAGGTGATTCGTCACGAGCCCGGAGACAGGCCTAAAACTCTTGTTAACAGTATTGCGGAGGGCGAGCTGTCAAATCGGTTTTTTTAGGTTTGTTTTGTCCTCTGTTATTCCGTCCACCTTTTTCGGAACAGACAACCATGAAAACCATCTCTGCCTCAACCGCCATTGCTTCCTCAAAATTCCTGCCCGGTTTCAGTGCCATCGTGTTAGGCCTGACCGTCGTTTTAGGTTTGGGTTTCTTGCAGGACGCCAATAACTACCTGCATAACGCCGCCCACGACGGACGCCATAGCGCTGCTTTTCCCTGTCATTAATATGGCGGATTTTCGTAAGCTGGTTGCAGCCTCGCTACTGGCTGGACTATTGGGCGGCTTGTTACTCAGCGTGCTACAACACTATCAAACCCTGCCGTTGATTTTAGCCGCCGAACAGTTCGAAACACCATCGGCTGAGCATGTGCATGCCTGGCAGCCGATGGATGGCTGGCAACGCAATGGTTTTACCTTGCTATTCAATGGCCTGACCGGTTTCGGCTTTGCCTTGTTGATCAGTGCTTCCATGTACTGGCGAGATCAACGCGGTTATCTGCATGGCCTGGGTTGGGGGTTAGCCGGGTATTTGGTGTTTTTTGCAGCACCTTCATTAGGGTTGCCGCCGGAGTTGCCCGGCACCGACAGCGCAGAATTGCATAGTCGCCAAGCGTGGTGGCTATTTACTGCGGCGGCCACAGCCGTTGGTTTGTTTGGGCTGGTGTTGACCAAACAACGCTGGCTGCAATTCGGCGGCGTTTGCTTGCTGGCCTTGCCGCATCTGATCGGCGCGCCTCATCCGGAAGTTGCCCGCGCCTTAGCCCCTGAAGAAATACAACAGCATTTTGTGGTGCTGACATCCATCAACAATGCTTTTTTTTGGCTGATACTGGGTGCGTTATCGGGCAGGCTTTTGTCCAAAGTTAAATTTTAATGAATAAGTCTTCTGCAGCACGTCATTGCCCGGCGATATTAATCAGCGCCCCCGCCTCAGGCCAAGGCAAAACCACTATCACCGCAGCCTTCACTTATTACCATCGCCAGCAAAACCGCAAGGTATGCGTGTTCAAAACCGGCCCGGATTTTATCGATCCGCAAATATTGAGCTTTGCTTGCGGACAGCCGGTTTATCAGCTGGATTTATGGATGATGGGCGAAACGCATTGCCGTGAGATGCTTTATAACGCCGCCGACGCTGACATCATCTTGATTGAAGGTGTCATGGGCTTGTTCGACGGCGATAGCAGCAGCGCCGATTTGGCACAAACACTAGACGTGCCGGTGGCCGTTGTCATCGATGCGGGCGGCATGGCACAAACTTTTGCCGCTGTGGCTTATGGCTTAGCCCATTACAGAGCCAACTTGCCGTTTGTCGGCGTCATCGCCAACAAAGTCGGCAGTCCGGGTCATGCTAAATTGCTGGAAGAAGCCTTGCCGGACAGCATGCCGCTACTGGCGGCGATGGCGAAAGATGAAACGGTCGGCTTGCCGTCGCGGCACTTAGGCTTAGTGCAGGCCGATGAAATTGCAGACCTTGACCTTCGCCTGGTGCGCGCAGCCGAATTACTCAGTAGCCTTGCGCCGTGCCGATTGCCGCAGCCGGTTGCCTTCGCGCCGATCGCCACCTCTCCGCCGCCACCGTTACTGGCTGGAAAGCGCATAGCCGTAGCTCGCGATGCTGCATTTTCATTTATCTACCAGGCCAATTTGGATTGTTTGCAAGCCATGGGCGCAGAACTGACGTTTTTCTCGCCTCTGGCCGACCATGCCTTGCCCGAAGCAGACGGTCTCTATCTGCCCGGCGGTTACCCGGAGCTGCATCTGCAAACATTGGCCGATAATGTTGCCATGAAACAATCTGTGCATGCATATCATCAAGCCGGTAAGCCGATTTACGCCGAATGCGGCGGCTTTTTATATTTGCTGGAACGCTTGACCGATAAAGACGGCCATGCGGCAGAAATGGCAGGATTACTACCCGGCAGCGCGCAGATGCAAAAAAGCTTGGTGAATCTGGGCATGCACAGCTTGCAGTTGGAACAAGGCGAAATTCGCGGTCACAGTTTTCATCACTCGCAACTGGAAACAACGTTGCAGCCATTCACCGAATCGATCCCGCAACGCAATCGTAGCCGTAGCGAAAACTTTTACCGGGTGGGTTCGCTGCAAGCGTCTTATCTGCATAACTATTTCCCATTCAATCCGCAGGTTGCGGCTGGATTTTTTCTATGAGCGCTCACTCTATTCAGCCTAATCAGCAGAAGGTCTGGTTTGTCGGCGCAGGTCCGGGTGACCCCGATCTAATCACCGTCAAAGGCCGCGACTTAATCGCCAAGGCTGATGCCATTTTGTTCGCAGGCTCGCTAGTACAAGCTGCCGCGACGCAATGGGCGCATAGCACTTGCGTGATCAAAGATTCCAAGGATATGACCCTGGAGCAGATTACCGACTGGCTGATCGAACAAGCCGGGCCTGGAAAAATCGTGATTCGCCTGCAAACCGGCGACCCTGGCTTGTATGGCGCATTAATCGAAATGGTGCAACCGCTGGATGCGGCCAACATTGCCGTCGAAGTAGTGCCGGGCGTCTCGTCGGCATTCGCCGCGATGGCTTGCGCGGTAGAAAGCCTGACCTTGCCGGAAGTCACGCAAACCGTGATTTTAACCCGCGTTGAAGGCCGCACGCCGATGCCGGACGGTGAATCCTTGCAAGAATTGGCCAGCCATCACACCACGCTGTGCCTGTTTTTATCGATCACCTTGTTGCCCACGATCGAACGCGAATTAAAAGCAGCCGGTTGGGCGGATGATGCTCCGGTATTGGTAGTCCATAAAGCCAGTTGGCCGGACGAACAACAGATTATCCGTGGCACGCTGGCAGATATTCGCGAACGCTGCCGGGCCGCCAAAATCAACAGCCAGGCGATGATCGTGGTCAGTCCAACGCTGGGCGCTCGTCATTGGCCCGAGTTAAAAAAATCCAAACTTTATGATGCCGGTTTTACCCATCGTTTTCGCCGTGCCGAACGGCCAAATCCCGAGGAGCAAGCATGACAACCACCATCCTTCTGGTCGGCCACGGTTCACGTAATCAGGCCGGCAATGATGAAATTCGCGAATTTCAACAACAATGGCAGGCGCAGCACCCCGATTGGCGCATCGACTTGTGTTACATCGAACTGGCGGACGTACTGTTGCCAGAAGGTCTTCAACGCGCCGCACAAGGTTCGGATCGTGTGATTGTGGTACCGTTGATCATCAGCGCCGCCGGGCATGTGAAGATGGAGATTCCAGAACATATCGAAGAAGCGCGTGCTCAATTCCCTGACGTGGAATTCATCTATGCGCCGCATCTAGGCAGTAACGAAACCTTGTTGGCCATCCTGCAAAAACAGCTCAAATCAGCGCTTAAATCACTGGCGATGCCAGACCCGAAAACCACTGGCGTGATCATTTTAGGCCGTGGCTCATCGGACAAGGTTGCCAACGGCGAACTGGCGAAACTGGCGCGTTGGCTGTTTGAGGTTACCGAGCACGAATTGATCGACATCGCCTTTACCGGGATTACCCATCCACGTCTGGAAACGGCAGTGCAACGTCAGGTGCGTCTGGGCATGTCGCAAATTGCCATTTTGCCCTATTACCTGTTCACCGGCCTGCTGATAGAACGCATTGGCAAGCAAGTCGAACGATTGCAAAGCCAATATCCGCAGATTGCTTTCGGTTCCGGTACTTATTTTGGTTTTGATCCGGTCATTTTTAAATTGCTTGATCAACGGGTTACCGAAGCCTCCGACCCGGTTGCGCCGAAAATGCTGGAATGCGACGGCTGTCAGTACCGCGAGCAAGCCGAACATCACCACCACCATCATTAGAGTAGCCATGAGCCACAACATTCAAACCGAACAACTGACCCAGGCCGGGCAACAAATCGAACACGATTCTTTTGCCATCGTCGACCGCGAAGTTGGCGAGCACAATTATTCCGATGGCCAATGGCAAGTGGTGCGGCGCATGATCCACGCCACTGCCGATTTTGAATTCAATGGCCTGACCGAGTTTTCCGAGCGGGCGGTGGAAGGCGGTATTCAAGCAATTTTAAACGGTGCGCCGATCGTTGCCGACGTGGAAATGATTTGCGTCGGCTTATCGCAGCCGCGTCTGGCGCATTTTGGCATCAGAGCCTGCCAGTTCATCGCTGATGCAGATGTCATAGCCGCCGCCAAACAGGTCAACAGCACCCGCGCGGTGCAAGCCATGCGTAAAGCGCAGCGCCTGGGTTTAATCGATAGCGGCATTGTCGCCGTCGGTAATGCACCCACCGCGTTGTTGGAAGTATTGCGGATGATCAAAGAAGACGGCATTAAACCGGCGCTGATCGTCGGCATGCCGGTCGGCTTTGTCTCGGCAGCGGAATCCAAGGATTTACTCGCCGAATTACACGATGTGCCATGGATCATCACCCGTGGACGTAAAGGCGGCTCGACCTTGGTCGTCGCGGCGATTCATGCCTTGTTGAGCTTGGCGGAAACCCAGCAGAAAAACGGCTGATAGCATGGCAATGCCGGAACGCAAACCCAAAGGTACCCGCAAGGGTTACACCACCGGCGCCTGTTCGGCGGCAGCTGCACGGGCGGCAGTGCAGGGTTTGCTAAATGGGCGTGTGCCGGACACTATCGACTGCGTGCTGCCCAACGGACAAGACGTGGCGTTCAAAGTCGAAGAAAGCTTTGTACAGAACGACCGAGCACATGCTGTCATCGAAAAAGATGCCGGCGACGATCCGGATTGTACCAATCACGCTCGGTTGACGGCGGATGTGATGTGGATAGAACAACCGGACACTATCGTATTGCAAGGCGGCGAAGGCATAGGCCTGATCACTCGGCCTGGTTTGGGTCTGGCGGTCGGCGGTCCGGCCATCAATCCGGTTCCGCGAAAAAATATCGAAGATAACATCCGTCAGATCGCCGCCGAAGCGCTAAAAACCCGAGGCTTACAGGTAACAATCTCGGTGCCGGGCGGCGAAGAGATGGCGAAAAAAACCCTGAACTATCGTTTGGGCATTATCGGCGGCATTTCGATTTTAGGTACGACCGGGATCGTGCATCCGTATTCCACGGCGGCATTTCGGGCCAGCGTGGTGCAAGGCGTGGAAGTGGCAGCCAATCAGGGTCAGACTAGCGTGGTACTGACCACCGGCGGCCGCACCGAGAAATTCGTGATGCGCGAATTGCCCGAGCTGGATGAAAGCTGTTTCGTGCAAATGGGTGACTTTCTGACACCCGCACTGGACGCCGCCGCTCGTTGCGGGATTCGAAACATCATCATCGGCGGCATGGTCGGCAAGCTGACCAAAATGGCCCAGGGTGAAACCATTACTCATGCCGGTCGCGCCCCGGTCGATGTGGAACTGGTCGCTGATATTGCCCGTAGTATCGGTGCGCCGGACGATGTGTGCGACGCCATCGCTGCTCAAGAAACCGCTCGCTACGCCTCCGAATGCATGGCCGAGTTGGGGTTGGAATACGAATTTCATGTCGAACTGGCTAACCGAGTCATCGCCACCTTGGAAAACCGTTATCCCGGCCGTTTTCACATCAGTGTTCTGGTGTGTGATTTCGATGGCAACAAACTGGCCGAAGCCGGAAGGAATTGATCATGCAAGCGATGTGCAGTTTTATCGGCGTACTCGACAACGGCGTCGCCAGCCTGAGCCAGGAGGCCTTACAGGTATTACGCGAAGCCAAACATGTCATTGCCGGTAGCCGTCTGCTGGCAACGCTGGCTGATGACATCATTGAAGCCAGACACTACGACTTAACCGGGCAACTCAAACAAGTGCCGGACTGGATCAATGCCGCGTTGGCACAAAATGAAGCGGTCGCGGTACTGGCTACTGGTGACCCCTTGTGTCACGGCATCGCCGGGTTTCTGGCCGGCAAACTGGAATCCAGCCGTGTGCGTATCCTGCCCAATCCGAGCACCCTGCAATTGGCATTTGCCGAGTTGAAATTGTCTTGGCAAGCCGCTGCTATCGTTTCGATCCACAATAAAGATGCTGGTGAATGGCTGCGCGGGGCCACGCCGGAGCATGGCTTGTACGAATTGGCTCAGCGCTGCCGCCAACACGATTTGCTGGCGATATTGACCAGCCCGGACAACACTCCGGCGCGTATCGCCCGCTTATTGCAAATCGAAGGCTTGGCCGATGTGTTCGAAATGGCGATTGCCGAAGCCCTAAAACAAGCGGAACAGCGCGTCAGCGCCTGGCTGACCATCGCTGAGGTGGCTCAAAGCCGTTATCTCGATCCCAACGTCGTCATTCTAAAACGCAAAACGGCTGCGCCCGCACCGGTACTGTTCGGAATCAGCGACGACAGCTTTCAGCAGCGCAAGCCTGAAAAAGGCCTGATCACCAAACGCGAAGTGAGGGCTGTATCGCTAGCCCGCATGCAGCTGACAAGAAGCAGTATTGTCTGGGACATCGGCGCCGGTTCCGGATCGGTGGGTCTGGAGGCCGCGCGGCTGTGTTCGGCTGGGCATGTCTTTGCCATCGAAAAAAACGCCGATGACATGGCCAATGTCGAACAGAATCAAGCCGTCTGGGGCATCAGCAATTACAGCTTCGTGCATGGCAAGGCTCCGCAATTTCTCGACACTTGGCCCGATCCGGATGCGGTATTCGTCGGCGGTTCCGGCGGCGAATTGGCGGAATTGATTGCCTTGTGTTTAGGGCGTTTGCGCCCGGCGGGTTGGCTAGTGATGAATTTCGTCACGCTGGAAAACCTGTCCACCGCCGTCGAGACCCTGAAACAGCTCGGCGCAGACTGGGACGTTTGTCAGATTCAAGCTTCCCGTAGTAGCCCGATTCTGGCCATGCATCGCATGCAGGCCGAAAATCCAGTGTGGATCGTATCGGCCACCCATCCTTTACAGCCTAAAACCTGCGGTCAAGATGAACACTAAACTCGGCACCCTCTACGGCGTTTCCCTTGGTCCAGGCGATCCTGGGCTCATTACTCGCCGCGCCTGGGATTTACTGACCGGTCCGGGCCATTGGACTTATCCTGTGCGCAAAAAAAACAGCGACAGTTATGCCTTGGACATAGCCTTGCGCGCCGGCCTGGAACTGCCTGCCGAACATAGCGAGCTGCATTTTCCGATGACTCACGATGCCGAGATTCTGGCCCGTTACTGGCTGGATGCAGCACAAACCGTGTTGGCAATATTACAACGCGGCGAGGATGTGTTGTTTCTGGTGGAGGGCGATGCATCAACCTATTCCACTTTCGGCCATTTGCAACGCAGTGTTCGTGCCTTACAGCCGGAAGTTACAGTCGAAGTAGTGCCGGGGGTGTCGTCATTTCATGCCGCTGCGGCGCGCAGTGGCGAACCGTTGGCGGATGTCGATGACACCATCGCCATAGTACCGGCGGGATATGGTATCGCGCAGATCGAGCGCATGCTGAGCGACTTCGATACCTTGGTGTTGCTCAAGGTCAAACCGCTGCTGGACGACATCATCGATCTGTTGCGCCGCCGCGATTTGCTGGCTCATGGCTGGTTCGTGGAAAAAGCCGGGGCGCCGGAAGAACGCATGGTGCACGACATCGCCAGCCTTGAGGGGCAAAAGGTCAATTATCTGTCGTTACTGATCATCAAAAACCCAGGCCGTCAGCGCAGCGAAATGCAACGCGGTTGCCGCAAGAAAAAGGACTCAATCGATGAATGAAGTGCGTGTCGCCCTGGTGGCGATTACCAAACACGGCGCCGGGATTGCCACTCGCCTGGCGCCACAACTCCCCGAAGCGGAGGTGGTGGTGTCGGAGAAACAAGCCGAGCATTTGGGTGATTTTGCTAATTCGCGCCGGGTTTATCAGGGGGCATTGAGCGCGCAAATCGGCGATCTGTTCGCATCCTACGACCAAATTATTTTTCTGGTGTCGTTGGGCGCGGTGGTTCGGCTGATTGCGCCGCATCTCAAATCCAAGGATGAAGATCCCGGTGTGTTGGTGATCGACGATGCCGCCGAATTCGTGATTCCGGTGTTGTCCGGCCATATCGGTGGCGCCAACGCCTATGCTGAAAAAGTTGCGGCTTTACTGAGTGCAACGCCGGTGCTGACCACTGCTTCGGATGTGGGCAAAACCATTCCGGTGGATATTTTGGGCCGCGAACTGGGCTGGCAAGTGGAAGCCCCTAAGATCAACATCACGCGTGTGTCGGCGGACGTGGTCAATCAACTGCCGATTGCCTTCGTGCAAGAAGCCGGTAGTTCAAATTGGTGGACGCGGCCATCGCCGTTACCGGCCAATATTCATCTGTTCCAGCGCTTTGAGGACGTCAACACCGAACAATACCGGTCGATTCTATGGGTAACACACCGGGCAATCGATCCGGCTGTTTGGCAACAACTGGCTGAGCGATTGGTGGTGTATCGGCCGCCCAGGGATCAAGCGTAAGCGTATGAAAGTCATGATTGGCATGGGTTGCGACCGCAATGCCAGCCTGGAAACCTTACGGCAAGCCTTGGCTCAGGCTTTGTGGCAATGCGGGCTAGGCGTGTCAGCGGTAGCCGGTTTGGCCAGCATCGACAAAAAAAACGACGAAGCGGCCCTGTTACAACTGGCCCAACTACACCGTTGGCCGTTGTTTTTTTACCCGGCAGAAGTCTTGGCCGCCATTCCGGTACCGAATCCATCCGAGGTGGTCATGAAATACATGGGTACACCGGCGGTGGCGGAAGCGGCGGCACTGAAAGCGGCCAATGCCGAGCTGACGGATTTACTGGTCGAAAAACATAAATATTGCGGTGTGGACGGCAAGAACGCCACCGTTTCGATAGCGAGAATTAAATGACAAAAGCAGGCAAAATTTTACTGGTGGGTATCGGCCCCGGCGCGCATGAGCACATGACTGCTCGCGCTCGCCAAGCGATTGCGGAAGCGGATGTGGTGATTGGTTACAGCACCTACATCAAACTGGTGCAAGACTTGCTCGATGGCAAGGAAGTCATCAAAAAAGGCATGACCGAAGAACTGGATCGTAGTATCGAAGCTTATGAACATGCCAAGCAGGGCAAAATCGTCGCTATGGTGTCGTCCGGCGACATCGGCGTTTACGGCATGGCCGGACCCACTTATGAACTGCTGCTGGACAGTGGTTGGACGCCGGATGATCCGATTCAGGTGGAAGTGGTGCCCGGTAGTACCGCGTTGTCGAGTTGCGCATCCCTGGTCGGGGCGCCGCTGACCCATGATTTTTGTTCGATCTCGCTGTCCGACTTGTTGACGCCCTGGCCGGTGATCGCCCGCCGCCTGGAAAGCGCTGCGCGCGGGGATTTCGTGGTGGCTTTGTATAACCCGAAAAGCGGTCGCCGCACGCAGCATATCGTCGAAGCGCAAACTATATTGCTGCGTCATCGTAGCCCGGACACGCCGGTTGCCATCGTTAAATCCGGTTATCGTGCTCGGCAACACATCCAGCTTGTTCGCTTGGTGGAGATGGCCGATTGCGACATCGGCATGTTGACCACGGTCTTGGTCGGCAACAGCAGCACCTTCGTCCGTGCAGGGTTGATGGTGACGCCGCGCGGCTATGCCAATAAATATGACGCCATGACCGGCGTAACCCGAGCAGGCGAACAGGCGGGTCGTTCGCTGAGCATGGGCCTGGAGGGCTGGAAAGCTTGTGTGCGGCAATATTTGCGCGACACGCCCAAGGTGACATTGCAACAGGCGGCAGCATACTTCGCGCAACCGCTGGCGGACATTCTCGATGCCGTCAGCCAGTCCACGCCGGGCGATCAAGCCGGCATGTTCTGCGCGCAACGTGCAACCCCAGACAGTCATGAACGTTTACTTGTGTCATTCCAGGGTTGGGGCAAACTACGCGCCGTGGTGCGCAGCGAAGCGGGCGCCGTAGCGGAATTGCTGATCAACGCTGCCGATTTGCAAAGCAAAAACGGCTGGATGAGTATCGTCAACGACGCTTTTCATTTTCACATCGACTGGCGCAAGGCCCAGCAGATCTGGTTTGTGAGCCGACAGAATCAAGCCTATGGCATTCAGGTACTCGATCAACACGGCGACGCCTTATTCAACTTATGGTTAGTCGCTGACGAAGCAGGCTTCGACAGCACAGCCCTACAACATTACCGCGATGACCGAGCGCAATTTAGCGCCCCAACTGTTCTGGAACCTACCCACCATGACTGATAACACGACACCTATGCCAGAAAAACCCAAAATGGGTGACTACAAACGCCACTTGCTGGTGTGTACCGGCCCCCGCTGCACCGAAAATGGCGAAGCGCAGGCCTTATTCGAAACCCTGGGGGAGAAATTTAAAGCGGCCGGCATTGATAAAGGCGAACTCAGGGTTAAGCGCACCCGCACCCACTGTTTCGCCACCTGCAAATCCGGCCCCATCCTATGCGTGCAACCCGATGGTATCTGGTATTACAACGTCAATGAAACCAATTTACAGCGCATCATTGATGAGCATTTGGTGGGCGGTCGACCTGTCGAAGAGCTGATTTATCATCAAAGTACTTGCTCGGTTCCATAGCAGTAAAACAAAGCGTTATGGATTATTTTCCTCTTTTCTTAAAAGTTAAAGACCAAACGTGTTTGGTGGTAGGCGCTGGCGAAATTGCGGCGCGAAAAATTGAATTACTGCTCCGGGCTGGAGCCAACATCGTCGTTGTTGCTATGGAAATTGGTGGCGCGGTAGCCGCTATGCAACAGTCAAATCAAATCGTTATCCGTCAAAAAGCATTTACGCATGAGGATATCGACGGCATGGGACTCGTGGTTTCCGCTACCAATTGCCGCTCCACGAATGTAGAGATCTCCAAGTTGGCGAATCAGCGGAAAATCCCCGTTAATGTGGTTGATGATCCGGCGTTATGTTCCTTTATATTCCCGGCCATTATTGATCGTTCGCCCCTACTTATCGCCATATCCTCAAGTGGTGTATCTCCCGTATTAACGCGACTTTTACGGGCTAGGGTGGAAAGTGCCATTCCGGCATCGTTTGGCCTGTTGGTGCAATTGGCTGAAAAATTCAAATTATTGGTCAAACAACGCATTCCACAACCGAGTCTGCGTAGAGTTTTCTGGGAAAAGATTTTACAAGGGCCAGTGACTGAATTAGTTTTTGTAGGCAAGCAGAACGAAGCGGAAGAACTGCTGCGGTCGCAACTGCAGCAGGCTGACCCTACAGCAAATCAGGGTGAAGTGTATTTAATAGGTGCCGGTCCTGGCGACCCCGATTTATTAACGTTTAAAGCCTTGCGTCTGCTGCAGCAGGCAGACGTTATTGTTTATGACAGGCTGGTTTCTATAGAAGTGCTCGATATGGCCCGACGGGACGCCGAGAAAATCTATGTCGGCAAACAGAGGGATAACCATAGCCTACCGCAGGAGTCGATTAATCAACTGTTAATTGATTTAGCCCTGGCCGGCAAACGGGTAGCCCGATTAAAGGGGGGCGATCCTTTTATCTTTGGTCGTGGGGGTGAAGAAATCGAGTCCTTTATACAACTAGGGATCAGCTTTCAGGTTGTGCCTGGCATTACTGCGGCGGCAGGCTGTGCAGCCTATGCGGGCATTCCGCTGACCCATCGCGATCATGCTCAATCCTGCACATTTGTCACCGGCCACTTAAAAGACGGCAGTATCAATCTCGACTGGCAGCAATTATCTCGTCCCAATCAAACCATTGTGATTTATATGGGACTGGCTGGATTGGCAACCATCTGCCGATCGCTGATCGAGTACGGTTGTCCGGCCAATCACCCCATTGCCGTCATTCAGGAAGGCACGACCCGAAACCAGCGGGTTTTAACCGGAACACTAGCGGATATGCCCAGTCGCGTGGAACAGGCCGAGATGACGCCGCCGACGCTGATTATTGTCGGTTCGGTAGTTACACTCCATCAACAATTGGACTGGTTTCAGATGAACTTATAAACGCCAGCTCTTTGCATTGATTATCTTTGGGAGGCTATCAAATTTTGAATTGATCGGTGGTTTAGCTTGAAATAAGCGCAAGAGCGAGAGCGTTCGTCATTACTAATCCTTACCTTCGAGGAACGGCAAAATAGGCAATATGTTGATACTGAGTGTCAGAATAAGCTTATGAAGCAGACATCCGGTAGAAAAACCTTGATGGTCCGGTTATGGCCGGGTCGAGCCAAAGAGAATGCAAAGTTGCTTGCCGAAATGCTGCCATTCGCTGAACTTAGGAATGGAAAATTTCGTCAGCATCCTCGGTGCCCGGTATTGGCCTTGACTGCCACGAGTAAACCTCCCCAGAAGTCAGAGCAGTGCTTAGCTTCTGATTCTGGGTAGGTGTGGGTTTTATATCATTTTTCGCAGTCGTATCGACACCGCCTCAGGCGAGTCGCTAGTTCAACTTCGCTGATCCTACGTTTGCCTAGGGGGCCGAGGAATCGTTTCTGTGCCAATACCTTTTATAGCAATCCATGCTCCGCGAATGAATACACGTTTTCGCCGACGATGAAGTGATCAAGTACGCGAACGTCAATCAAGGCCAAAGCCTCTTTGAGTTTCACCGTAATCACGCGGTCGGCCTGACTGGGGTCACTAATCCCTGATGGGTGATTGTGCGCCATAATCAAAGCCGCCGCATTATGGTGCAGCGAGGCCTTGACCACTTCGCGTGGATACACGCTAGCGCCATCGATCGTACCTCGGAATAATTCATCGCAAGCGATGACGCGGTGTTGATTGTCCAAAAACAAACACAGAAATACTTCGTGCTCGTAAGGCGCCAATTTCAACTTGATACAGTCCTTAGCCTTGTCTGGACTGGTCAAGGCTTCGCCTCGACTGAAGTTACGGTTGTAGTGTTGGCGCCGGGCGAAAATTGACCAACCGTACCGGTTGAAATTTGACTAGGGGCGGGGCCGGTTTTTGGAGTCGCCGGCTGTGGATAAGTGTAAAGGAATCGGATAGCAATCGGTAGCTTTGCCATCCGATTCCCATCAGGATTTTTAGAACGGATTCTCCTCGTACAAGATATCTTCCGGTGTTTTGCCGCTATGTTTGGCTTTCTCTCTGGCCTGTATGCGCGCCTTGGCTTCTTCAGAGCTTTGCCGGAAGCGGTAGGATTCATTGCCTGTTTCGATGATGTAGCAATGGTGTGTCAGCCGATCCAGTAACGCGGTAGTCATTTTGGCATCGTTGAACACACTGGACCATTCGGTAAAGGTCAAATTGGTGGTGATGACCACGCTGGTCCGCTCGTACAGTTTCGATAGCAAATGAAACAGCAAGGCGCCACCGTCCTTGGAAAATGGCAGGTAGCCCAGTTCATCCAGAATGACCAAATCGACTTGCATCAAGCGATAGGCCAATTTGCCTTGGTTGCCGGCGGCTTTTTCCCGTTCCAGTTGCGTGATGAGATCGATGGTGGAATAGAAGCGGACTCGCTTACCTTGGTCAGTAATGGCTTTGACGCCCAAAGCCGTGGCCAAATGGGTTTTGCCGGTACCGGTGCCGCCCACCAATACCACGTTATGCGCGGCATCGATAAAGGCGCCGCCCGCCAGTTGTTCGACTAAGGCGCGATCGGCCTTGGCCTGCTCAAAGTCGAAGCCGGCCAAGTCGCGATGCACCGGAAAACGCGCACTCTGAAGTTGGTAGCGAATGGAACGAATATGCCGATCCTCGATTTCCGCTTTCAGCAAATGCCAGATCAGCCATTCCGATGATTGTAAGACCGCACCGCGTTCGCTGGCGACTTCGGCATAAGCGGATGCCATGCCGAAGAGTTTGAGTGATTTCAATTCCGCTTCAAGATCACGCATCGCCCCTCTCCTCATTAACCAGAGCGATATCGAACGCTTCGCGCAATTGCTCATACCGAGCGGTATCGGCGATGGGCGCATCCTTGAGCTGTAAGGCATCCGGCGCGACCACAGTCTGCGGTTCGGCGACTGGTTGAGCCCCGCCGACAAGCGTAGACACGAGATGTTTAACCTGCTCGATGCTGACCACCCCGGCTGCCAGCAAAGATTCCACTGCCACCAACACGGCATCGAGTCCCTGTCGGGGTACGCAGGCCAGCAGGTCGGCCATGATCCGATCACCGCCAGGGCGCTTGCTTAACGCGCGTTTCAACGACAGCAGCGCGTTTGGCATTTCGGTAAAGGGGGCGCCATTACGTAACGCACCGGGCTTGCGTTCCAATAACGGTAAATAGTGTTGCCAGTCATAGCTGACCTGATCGCGATCCAGCAGCCGCACATGGCTGGCAATCCAGGCATCATCCCCATAAAGATCGAGCCGATCCGAATACAGGCGCACACTGATCCGTCGGTTGGCCCAACGGCAAGGCACCGAATAGCGGTTGCGCTTCACCGTGACCAGGCAGGTGCTGGATACACGGGCTAAAAACTCAATGTAACTGTCGAACACGCCGGGCATGGGCATTAACGCAGGCTGTTCCAGCTCAAGCGCTTCTTGGAGTGTCATCTCCTGGCGTTCCGGCCAAGATAGTTCCGTCCACAGTTGTCGGCAACGCGCTTCCAACCAGTCATTTAACTCGGTAAAGCTGGCAAAGCATTGTTGACGGGCATCCAGCCAGAGCCGGCGCCGACTGTCCTGGACGTTCTTCTCGACGATGCCTTTTTCCCAACCGGACGCCACATTACAGAAATCGGGATCGAACAGATAATAAGCCGTCATCGCTGCAAACCGGGTGTTGACGATACGTTCCTTGCCTTTCTGCACCTTGTCGACCGCCGTTTTCATGTTGTCGTATATCCCGCGCAACGGCACCCCACCAAAGGCCTGAAACGCACGGCGATGGGCGTCGAACAGCATCTCATGACTCTGGCTTGGATAGGCGGACAACAAAAACGCTCGGCTGGCACACAGCTTGGTATGCGCAACAAGCAAACGCCGATAAACGCCGCCCACGACCAGCGACTCTTCACTCCAGTCGAATTGAAAGGCTTCGCCCCAACGGAACTTCAGCGGCACAAAGGCGTGTTTGCCGGCATCGCTACTCGCGTCTTGGCGCCAGGCGCGGATGTAATCGGTGAGTTGCGTATAACCGCCGTCATAGCCGGCTTTTTGTAACTCTTCCAGCAACTTCAAAGCGGTCCGTCGTTCCCGCTTAGGACGATAGCCATCGGCGATCAGTGCTCGTTTGAGCTGATCTTCAAACGGGGATAGCTTGGTCGGCTGTGGACAGCGTTTATATTTTGGGTCGGTCTCGCCGGGCATTCGCAACCACCTTTTGACGGTGTTGCGAGACAGGCTGGTTCGCCTGGCAATCTCGTTGATGGATAACTTGTCGCGGAAATACATCCGCCTGATTTTTGAAAATAAGATCACGGTCATCACCCTCTAAGCTCCTGTCTAAATTTTGGACAGGACAGGTTAATAACCCTGGTCAATTTTCAGCCGGAATTCGGCCTCTTACATGGTCAATTTTCAACCGGCGTCAACACGGTTGTAGATCTGAATGGCCTCCAAGATGACATCCTGTTCATCGGCCATACGGTAACGATTATTGGTTCCTCGAATGTATAACATGGGCTTTCTCCCGAAATCTTAAAAATTGGAGAAAGCCGCCCCTTCCGGGGTAGACTTTCTCCGGAAGGGTTGTCAAAAAAATTCAAAGCGTCGTCAGCGATGCCTGCAAACGTTGACCGTCGGCAGCGCAATTTCGCGAAAGACGCTTAAGCTGACGCCATTACGGCGTCAGGTGTTTGGAAATACTTGCTTGTTACGTGGTCTCGCCAAAAAACCAGCCAAAAGCCACGTGCTCACTCAGTCACGGCCGTCGACCCGGTTGGGTTTCGACTACATTTCAGTAACGGTGACGACATCGCCATCCTTGCCAAGCACGATTTGAAAGGTCCTGGAAAACAAGGCAGGACAACTACCAAATTTCGGCAGCAGTCGTTGCAATGCATCCGCAGGCTTGTCAGCCGTGTTGGCCACCACGAAGTTATGAAAATCCCATTCATCGGTTTCCTTGGCGGATTCCATGAACGTATCCCATTCGTCGTAGTAGGACGATGCCTGGCAAACCACCAACCCGGATGACTCCCGACTGGGTACGATGAAGCAATCCTGATCCTCGTCATACACGGCATCCTGATCGATGTCGATGGACTCGCCATTGAGGGTTAACCGGTATTGTTCACAAAAGACCGCCTGACCACTCACCCATTGCCCCGCAAAAAAAGCGCGGTGCGTTTCGTTGCCGATGTCCAAGGTGATGGCCGGCGAGTTCAAATCGACCAGGTACGAAAATAGCCAATGCCTAGCATCCAACCCCGGCCGAAACACCCGATAATCCATGTGCCAAGAGAACATCCAGCGTAGCGCACCGACCTCATCGAGATCATCTAGATCGGCGACTTTGACAAGGCCGTTTTCCACATCACTTCGACTGACCGGTTGCGAAACCGCAGCCAAATTCACTCGGCTGCAACCTTCCTTGATTGGATAGTCCTGAATGATCGCCAATACCTGTTTGGGCAATAACGGCACGTCATTCAGTAAATCCAGACAGCGGTAAGTTTTCAAGGTGTCGTAACCAAGTACAAACTCCTCCACCAATAGCTGGCTCTTGATCACTTCCAGGCGTTGCCGGGCTTCCCGTTGCAGAACCTGCTTAATCTCGGCAATCACCTGCGCTTCGTCGATCAACTTATCCCGATCCGGCAACCGTGCGAAAAACCGGCTTGAATCCAAATGGATGACATGACCGGGGTCTCGTTCATGGTGACTGTGATAGACCGGCAAACCTTGCAGATACAGATGAAAATACTCTGATTGCCGCAACCAGTCTTCGCTCTGGGACAAGCCATACAGATACAGCTCACCCAGTTCGGTCTCGATGAACGGTAGCGTTGAGTTAGCCGCTCTCGGCCGATCCAGGCTGACACCGTTAAAGCGCACCTCAATCGGAAATGCTCGCGCCAGGCGACGCAACTGAGATTCAATCCGCTCCGCGTCCGGTTTAAACTGGGTCAATGTCAAGCAGGTAATGCCTTGCCAGTCGGCGGGTTCGATGACAATCGGTTGAAAGGCCAATAGCTCAGCCGTATACACCGAAAATCGACCGCCTTTGCTGTCTACGCTGATGGCATCGCAGGCAAAAATGGCCGACAAAAAGCCGATGCCAAACGGATGTTCCCGTTCGATGACATCAATATCCCAGCCAGACTCAGCCACGGTCAGTAACGATTTCAAACAGGCAATGCCGCAGCCATCGTCACACACCGTCAAGGTTCGAGTGTCTTCAACATACTCGAAGCTGACGAATGTGGCGCCGGCGCGGCGGGCATTCTGCATCAGTTCGCCCAGAACCGTGGTGGACTGGGTAAAGCTGAAGCGCAGGTTGTTGATCAGTTTTTCGGGGTTTACCGATAATTGTGTGGTGTTCATGTGAGTTCCTCAAAGTAAAAAGCCCCGAGGAAATGACACAGTTCGACCCCGACGGGGAGAACGGATCATCTCCCCGAGGCGGGTGATACTGGCTAGGTTAAGTCCCGGTTTAACACCGATTTACGATGCCAAAGCCAGGTCTGTAGTCGATGGCAGGCAGCCCGTCCATTCCAGCAAGCTGGATTGTGCGTTTTCCAATACCGCATCGGGATCGATACCCCGACTGGCTAGTACCGTGCTCATTGCTTGGGTTAACAGGCCATGGCCTCTTTCCCGTTCCGACTCCCCGCCGTGCTTGATAGCCCAGAAGGGATCGAATCGGATAGCTCGGCCATCGCATTTGCACTGCTTGTTCACTTCGGTGTGAAACGCCTTATCGAACGCTTCGGCCTGTTCGAACTGCTGCCAGAAACCTTTCCCAGCTTGCATGTCCACCGGCGGTAACCAGCGGCGCTGGCGGCCGACCCAACGGTTCATTCGGTCGATCAAGATTTCGCTTTTCGGAAAAAAGTGGATGGTACCGACGCCCGGATAATAGCGAACGTCAAAGTAACTGCCACCGATCCGTTGTCCGACCCGAAGCGCGTGAAAATGCTGCCGAAACACCGATACCAAACTTACTTCCGCTTCGGTCTTGCCGTCGAGCAAGGCAAATACCTTGTCGAAGTCGGCCAGCAGCCGTTCCGATTCCCAGTTCAAACCATTCTGGTAAGCACTCGAGCCATGACCCGGCAGAATGAAGCGCGTGGTTTTGATCCGCATACCCAGCGTGCGATGTTTATCATTGGATTTCCAGCCCATGTAAAACACCGCGTTATCGCTGTAATAGCGGGTGATCAAATCGAATACATCGCATACCATGCTCAGTTGAATTTCACCTTGCTGATCGATGATGCCTTGCAAAAAGCCGTAGATATTCGGCACGGTAAATTCCAAGGACTTCACCGTTTCGAAATCCGATTCCAAGCGTTTTTGCGCCCCCGATGACAAGCGTGATGTGACCTGCGTCGAGCGTAAAATGCTGACCCAGGCCCGATTCTTCAAATCGTGATAGCGTTTAAACAGCGTCCGCTTCACCGCATCCGAAGACGACTCGTCTTCACTACTGATACCGCCACCGCTCAGTTCGCCGAGAGTTTTACCCAGCATGGCCCGATAACGACTGGCTCGGGCTTCACTGAATACGGCTTGGCGCGCGGCTTCGACCGCGGCATTGAACATCAGTACCGCATTGTCGATGAAGGCGTTTGGTAAGGCCAACTCGTTGGGCATTTGAAACTCACCGGCTAAATCGTCGGCCTCCCGCCTATCCTGGCACAAATCATCCAGAATACAGCCGAGGATGTCCTGCTCAAAGGTTGAAGTTTTCCTCAACCAGACCAAGGCCACCTCGACCGGTGTTTTGCGTTCGGCATCCTCGCCGGCGAACATTTCTGGCAGATACTCGACCTCGCCGTGCTGCTCGATCAAACGCAATAACAGCTGGCGTTCTTTCGAAAACGGATTGCGCACGGTTTCGGCATTGAGAATGGCGACGATTTCACCGTCGAATAAGATCTCCCAAGCCTTCAACACGTGCTTGGCCCCGTCGGCAAACGGCGGATTCATGATGATGTGCGAATAGACACTGCCGCTTTGAAACTGCAGAAAATCCATCCCCACCACGGCAAATCCTTCATCGCGCAGAACTGCATGTTTGCGGATATCGATTTCAATGCAATCGATCGGCAAACGTTTCCCGTATTGGTAGGGTACTGAACGAAGCAAATGTCCTTCGCCTGCTGAAGGCTCCAATACCCGAGTGAATTGTTGGTTCTTGAACATCGCCCAGGCTTTACGGCTCAGTGCTTCTGGCGTGGGGTAATATTGATAAGGGTCTGTCATGGTATTCTCCAAAGAAGCCCCTGACGACCGATTTATCCCTGGCGGGATAGAATCATCCCGCAGGGGTAGAGTGAAAGACTCGGTTTAACCGAGTGTCAAATATGAAAACGGCGCGTCAGATCAACGCGAACCGCTTACCTAGAATGAAGTCCTGATACTGCCGGGCTTCGGTTTTTGCTTTGAATCGGGCATGTACGCTGCCGTCGATCCAGATTTCCCAAGGCAAGCGTTTAAGCTCACCTTTCACCAATTCCACCACGCCAACCCGAAAGTCGTCGTGTTGGTAAAGCACTTGGCGGGGACTGTCGACACGGACGATGCACTGATCCAATAATGCTGGACCACCAACATCACCCGGTTCGATCAACAGCGGCACTTTGATACTGCCGGTCGATCGACCAATCCAGCCGATGACATCGTGCTCGTCGAGCCACGATTGACCAGTGGTTGGATCGCCGTAATACAGCCGAATTTTGCGCCGGCTATGGCGAAGCTGTTCCAACAACTCGACCACCGGTTCCGGTGTATCGGCGTGATAACAGGTACCGGATGGCAAGCGCTGATACTGGATGCAATGACCCGTACTGAAGGTGTGTTCAAAGATTTGTGTCATGATGTTGTCCTCAAAAATACGGAAACATCACGCATCCCCAGCAGGAATAGGACATTCCCGTGTGGGTGGATAAAAAAGAGTGCCGAATCGAATGACGTGGCTAACTCAGGTTTTTGCAAATTGCGCGCTTAAAAACCGCGCGCACTTTTCAGGATTGGATCTCCAGTACAGGTTTTCCCAAGGCTTGTAAGGCCAGAGGGATTAACTGATCTAAATTTTCCCAATCGATACTGCCGCCATTGGCTTCGCCTTGTTGATAGGCTTCAACCAAACCGCGGCAAACTTGCATGGCCGCTTGCTCATTCTTCAATTGCCGAACCGAATGATCCGGTTCCGGCCATTGTTCAACGGCCACGCATTCCCAGGCCAAGCTTTCATCGCCCGACCCAAGGTATTCGTCGGATAATAACGGCATTGCCGCGGTGTCATCCCAAATGCTGGCATCGTTGAATGCCTGCTCGGCAAGTTGTTGAGCCGCTTCGGGACTATCCGCGGTGATACCGACCGACACCCTATGCACATAGTCGATTTCGTAGGAGACTACGAAGAACCGATTCACAGCCGCCGCCGTGACATTAGCTGAGGCGGGTTTTTCGTCTGGCAATTCGGTTTCCACCGATTCACCCTCGATCAATGCGCTTTCATAAGGCTCGATCTCCTTGTTGCAGTCCGGACAGCGATCGTTACAGCCGCAATCCCACACATCCTCCCATTCGGTTTGGCAGTAAGGGCAGCGGTACTGATTCAGATAGCGAACCGTGCTGTTTTCGACAGCGGTTGTGCCAACGATGGGTTGGTTGATTGTTTTCATGGTCATGTTCTCCAAAAAATGCAGGAACGACCACCCGGCAGGATGATGTTCCTGCAAGGGTAAAGTCGCTGAATAAAGCCGAAAATCGGCTTGCGCAGCGGGGTTGAATTCGCGCAAAAATCGGTATATGGTGGCTAAAACTCATTAAAAAGCAGAGAAATAGCCATGTTTGACGATATTTTGCGCATTTTTGATTTCCTCAGTCCTAAGCAGACGGAAGAGACGTATCCAAGTCGAAAACCGATGGCGATTCCGGTCGACGAACCACTAAAAGTCATTCGACATTGCCAACAAATTTTCCAAAAATTGGATGTTTTGGAAGCCGACGTGCTCAAGCGGATTGATAATCCTGAACAAGCCTGGCCGTTTCTAAACAAGATTCGACAAATTCGTCGGGAAACCCAGAACGACTTGTTGTCGTTATTGCCCGAAGGTCACTGCCTACTGGCCGATGACTCCAGTCAATACGGAATTCCGGTTCGCAGCATCAATACTGGAACCGGAACCACGCTAAAGGTGTTCAATGGCGGGCTTGCTGATTAACCGGTAACGCGTTGGCATTACCTTTTAGCGCTTCCCGCAATTGAAAAACCTGTTGAGCGGTTTTAGTGGACTTGTCGTCCACCATGGCTGATTCGGTCGCTTTTTTAGACCGCCGACGAGGTTTAGCCTCGGTTTCCGCCGAGACGATCGTCGGTTTGATTTTCAAAAGCTCCCGCTCCAATTTGGCGATTTCAATATCCGCCTCGTAGAGTTTGATTGTTTTCTGTTTGGCTTGATATTGAAGCTCCAATCGCTCCAACTCGCGATTGGTTTCACGATTGCGACTCTGAATTTCCTGGCGCACCGAATCCGATATCGCCAACCAATCCAAGTCTTCTCGGCTACGTGGCATGATGACCGGTAGCCGATTCCTTGCCAATCGCTGAACACGATAGCGGTGAAACGTTTGAGCTGCGTGTTTCAATGCATGCAACAGTTGCAACGTCGTTGCCCAAATCACTCTCAGAGCGAGAATAAACATAGCCAACAGGATGATGCCGAAAATAAAGTTCATTGAAGTTCTCCTTTAAAAGTTTAAGAAAACACTTCGAATGAACAGCACCCAGCCGGGCGATGGTCGCCCGAAGCGGGTTTTGATTTTCAGTGGGTAGAACCACTGTGATTTACATCGGGCTTAACGCACCCGACACGATCAAGGGAATACCTTGCTCGCCGCCTAATGACGGAACGCCGACCGAAGTCGGATTCAGCATTCTTCGAAAAGAACACATGAAAGGTCTGTTTGTCGAATGGGCTCGTTATATGGAGTGCATTCGACAAACCGCGGTTGCAATCAGTTACCCATAACCACAATCCAAGGCATTGGGCCAAGGATTGGGCTACAGATAACGGACTGAAAATTACGCCGCCAACAACACCGCTTTCGAGAGTTCGAACAATTGGGCTCTCAACTCCGATAGCTCGTTGATGGTGATGGCAACCGGGAATAGATGACTGACATCCAAACCCAAGCCCACGCCGACCGTTTCGATTCCACTATCGCGGCAGCGCTGTAACAGTTCCAGCGTACTCAACGTATCGTTGGGTTGGCCATCGGTCATCACCATCAACACTTTGCGCGGTTCCCGGCAGCGCAGTAGTGATGCCGCACCAAACCAGATCGCTTCGGTCATCGGTGTACTGCCGGTAGCCGCCAGCGAAAAGGCGCCGGTACGGGCATACACACGTTGGTCATGTTCCAGCAAGCGAAACACCGAGTCATCTTGGCGCCCTGGAAACGCAGTGACGCCGGGATTAACCCCAGGAATTCCTTCAAAGGCCAAGGCCAGTGCCAAAGTCGCTTCCAACGCAATCGGCATTCGCGATCCAATCGGTTGCCCTTGGCTATCGGTCACCTGATAACCCATGCTTTCCGATTTATCGAGTAGCAGATGAATCGCCGTATTCGGTGCTGATTTTGCTTGTTGGCGCTGAAACACTTTGGTTTCACCCACTGACAATCGATGTAAACGCTTGCCATCCATCCGCCGTCCACGACAAGCGTGTTGCGAGCGGTTTAGGGTTTGCGATTGCACCAGGCCTTGCAAGGCAGCACGAATTTTTCCCGATTCGCTTTGCACCTTTCGCAGTAAAAACGTACCGGCTCGCTCGTCCATAGGTGGCTCGTGGCCGCTTGGCATGAGCAGTTCCGACACGTTTTCCGCTGCCAACGACAACGCCGATTTCAATGACTCGAATAAATCCTGCTCGATGTCACCGTCTCCGGCGGACAACATCGTTTGCAAGACAGCCATACGATCGGGAATCTCCGTGTTTTCTTCATCCTCATCTTGCGGGTTGGGTGAAGTAGTCTCGGCTGTCGTTGCCAGTTCATCGTCAGGATTTTCCGGATTCGAATCTTCGTTACCGGCCGATTCTGAGGACGGATCGGCGTCAGTGTCGTTGGGTAAGCGTTCATCGGGATCCACTTCATCCTGGGAATCAGGGGTATTCGAATCTTCTGATTCTGCGTCCTGATCCTTATCTTTCGGTTCAGGCGAGGGTTCCTCATTTGCCGATGGCTGTGACTGATTACGCTGCTGTTGTTGCTCGAACTCCTGCTCAATCATGGTCAGGATTCGATCGGTCAAATGCAGGCAATCGGACTCAGAATGCAAGCCCGACGGAACTTCGGACAGCAAGCCTTTCAGTCGCGTTACCGCACCGATTGGAAATGTTGCCTTCAAAGCGGATTCGGTTTCTTCGACCAATGGCCGTAACGCCAACTGACCCAATACCCTGGCACGCAAGCTTTTCAAGACATAGCTGTACAGAATATTGGCTGGATGTTCGTCGATACGGCTGGCGACAAAGTCGCCTTTGGCAATCATCTTTTCTATGACCGTGCGTATCGTCAATCGAGTACCCGGAAAGTCTTTGGCCAATTCGTGCTCAATGCGGACATCTTCTATCGCGTTGCAAAGCCGCCGGCGTAAGACCGAATGCCCATAGCGCAGCGTAAAATCCGAATAGCGAATATGCGCCGCTTCGTGGGCTAACAGTCCCCAGGCGACATCCTGATAATCCGGATCGTCGCCTTCATAGGCCGGTAGCTGAATCGATTTGCCATCGGTATAGGCTTGATCGCCACCGACGCTGACTTTGACGCCAAAGCGATTGCCAATGGCGGCCGCGACGATGGGGAAGGCGTTGTGTAAAGTTCTATTTTTCATGGTGTGCTCCAAAAATTAAGGGCAAACCATGACCCCAGCGGGACAAAGGTTTGCCCCAGTGGGTGAATAGTTAAATGGCGTCAGATCAGAACCAGTAATCCTGGTCGGAATCGTCCGCTTCCTCATCGTCTCCTGCCGTCACCATTGAAGGTTCCGTCGCGTGGTCTACATCATGCGATTGATCGGCATCCTGTTCTGTTTCTCGCTCAGACTGATGCTTACCCAGCAAGACTTCCAAAGCCCAGTCATCCGGTGCCGATTCCGCTTCGAGTTCATCATCAAAGATGCCATCAAACAGATCCGTAAAATCCGGATCGTTTTCAGGCGTCTCAGTGATAACAGATGCTGGATATGCTGGCAGCACGGATGGCTCGGATTCCTCTGGCTTGACGGTTTCTTCAACATCAATACCAAGATCAACGTCAGCATCAGTCTCTAATGCCGGCGCTTGCGCCGCCAACAAACCTTCACCGTGCCGCCGGGTTTTATCCGGATCGGCCAGCAACATCGCCGTGGCGAGAATTTCCTGTAGCAAACTACCTTCTATCGTTCCCCGATTCGGGATCTTGCCGAGCAAGTCGTCAATGGTCGTTACCACTGGTGCTACGCGATGATCCAAAAAACTCAAACCATCGAGTTTGTCGCGGATGCGTTTGATCGGCCTGAGCGCGTTGCGGGTGACTTGTTCCTTGCCGAGTAACGATTGCTCGACCAGCAAGTTGGCGTCCACCGCAATTTCATGGAACATCTGCTCGCTCAACGAACCGATTTTGCTTTCCAGGCGTTCGACCTCCACTTTTGGCAACTGTTCGGGTAAAGCAACCGATACCACCAGGTAATCGAACGTCAAGCGGGTGGCGACCAAAGCCACCGAGTCGATGGCTTTCTCGATGATGCCGGCAAATTCCGGATGTTTGACCATCCAGTCTTGTACCGCGGCATCGTAGCCATCCAAAAACTCGGCCCGTGCCTGAGCAAAGTCCCCGGCGATCCGGTCCAGTTCCGCGGTGACCTGCGCCGCTGCCGCGACCGGTACGATAAACCCGCCCAGAAACCGAGTGCCGACGCGTAAACAAATGCGTTCGGCTTCCTTTTTCAAGCGGTTGAACACCGATAGACGGTCCGGATCGAGCAAGCGCTTCGAGCCCAAACTGGCCAAATCCTCCGGCGGCAACTTGCTCCCGTCGGCCAGGACCAGATCCTCTTTGTTGAGTTTTTTGCGCGCGCCGTAAATGGTGGCGTCGACTTTGACCAAGACCACTTGGTCCAGAATAAGTTGGGTTTGTGTCATGTGTACCTCCTAGGGAAGAAGGCACACTGACCCCATGGGGGCAAATGGCCCCTTCCGGGTTAATGTTAAAAAACTGCAACGAATGGTTCGCCACAGGAATTGAAGGTTGGGACCTCGGCCGATCAAAACCAGTGATCGGTTTGATCGGCCATGGCCAACGCCAGATCGAGCCTGGGTTTCAATAGACCCAAGCTTTCCGCCGCCGGCCGTATGGCCTCGACGTCGGTATCGAATAACGCCAATACATCCGTTTCGGCTTTCAGCTCTGCCGACACGTCACGGCCGCTTTCGGTGGCAATACCGACCGAAACGCCGGGAAACGCGGCATGTTTCAAGGCCATCAACCACAGGCAAGGCAACACCCCGTGTTCGAGGTCGATTTGCCCACTGAGATCGAAGGCTTCATCGCCCTGGCCGGCATCGATCAACCGCTGCCAACCGGACCAGTCACTCACCGCATCACCTCGAGCCTGAGACCAGGCTTCCAGATCGCCCAACCAACGCCGTAGTGCGATACCCATGTCTAGCAAGGTAACGTGTCCGGCGCGACAATCGACATGCCAATACAGCTTGTCGACAGCGATCGACGGAGTCTGGGGCGGCATGGGCGAGGGATCGGCCATCGGCGCGGACCGGGATAAGCGGATGTTGCCGTCGGCATCGATCTCGACTTCGCCGACAAACACATAGCCCTTGGCCTGTTTTTGCCGTTCGATGTCATATTGGCGAATCCCGGTTCGCGTATTGATGCTCGGCAGACGTGAAGCTGTCTTGCCCCAACGCGTCGAGATCGAGCCGTCGGCATTCGTAGTGACGGCCCAGTCTTTGGAACTGCCATCACTATTGCGATAGCGGAACAAATTCCACACGGCCATGGCTACACCGCCCAATCGTCACCGAACACATCCTTGGCGATGCGATGAATCGCTTCGCGTTCGGCGGGTTCGGCACGGAAGGTCAAGGCTCGGTCCAGCGAGTAGGCGAGGGCATTCGGGGCACTTTTGAAGGTCGCCACCAAAGTTGCCCAGCGCACTAAACCGCGTGTCGATAACGTCACCGACAACATGCCGCCGCCGTCCGCACCGCCGATAAAGACTTTACGAATCTGGTTGGCCACTTTGATCATGCTTTCCCGTACCGATTCCGGCATGGTCGGCACCACATCGGCCAATAGCTTCATTTCGTCTTCGGGTTCGGGGTAACCGACTTCCATCAACCTAAAACGATCCAGGAAGGCCAGGTTTTGCCGTAAAACCCCTTGATACAAACCCGACTGATCGCCGCTGCCGGCACTATTGCCGGTGGCCACCAAGCGAAACTTGGGATGCGGGGCAATCACGTCGCCGGTCTGCGGAATCGTCAACGGCTTGCCTTCGACGATTTCATTCAGGCCAATCAGCTCTGCGGGGTCGATGGCATCGATTTCGTTGATCAACAGCACATGGCCCAGGCGTACCGCCAGGGTCAACGGGCCATCAATCCACTTCATCGCGCCACCGTCAACCAACATGTACTGACCGAGTAGATCATTGAGTTCCAGTCGACCGTGACCGGTGACCGCATGCACGCCCCAATGGAGACGCGCCGCGACTTGCTCCAACAACGAGGTTTTACCCGAACCGGTCGGACCAGTCAGGTATAAGCCGTCGCCGTTATGCGCGCCCAAAAACGCCAACACATCCCGCAAGTGATCCTTGCGAAACACATACGGCTTGACGGCCGGTACATAGGGGTTATTGGCCGGGGCAAAGCCTTCCACTTTCATGGACGCCGGGGCCTGAATGCCGAAGGTGTCGGCGATGGAATAGTGTTGATACATGGTGAGCTCCTCGAGGACTAGCCTCAGAAAACAAGGGGCGCACCGCCCCGAAGGGGTAATGAGCCCCAACGGGTGAGTAAAGCCCTGGTAAACCAGGGTCGATAAAAAATTAACGCAACTGCATCACGCAATACATTGCCCATTCGGCACGGGCCAACAGCTCCCGGTCCATCAAACGCACGATGCGCTGAATGTCGCTTCTCAAACCGGGGTCCAAGATTTGACGATGCATCTCCAGCAACACACGCTTTTTGGCCTGAATGTCGTTGCTATGCGCAACGTTCAACCAGCCCTGCAAGGTTTTCCAAAAGTCTTGATTCATAATGACCTCCTTCAATCGATAAAAGGGGTCACCGGGTCCCGTGAGGGTGATGAACCCCAACGGGACAAACTAAAACACCAGGCTTGACGCACCTGGCACACGAGGCAAACGCTCATGCCGCTTAACAACGGAACGCCGGTCGAAACCGGATTCGGGATTCCACGAAGGGAATGCCTGAACGATGCGGGTTTTGGGTTGGGTTTTACGGCAAAGCCCAGCCTAAAACCGACATGCCTTAACTGAAGGATTCCATGAAGTGTCCGGCGTTAACACTCTTAGCCGACTGTCATCAATGAACATCCCGTAACCACCAGGGTTACAGGATGTCTTGAAACGAACCATCAAAACCAAAAATCCACACCGGCTAGGTCTTTCAAGGCCTGAGCGTCGAACGGTACTTCGGCGTGTTTACCGTCATCGTCCCTGCAAGTCACACGGACTCGCGTGGCCGACGGTTTTCGGTAAACTTCCAGCGCAGAGGTCTGAACATCCGGTTGCAAGGCGTGAAGTGCGGCCTTGTAATCGATGGCGCCCTGGCTTTGAAACCGGCTGATGCGTAGCCCGGAATGCTCCGCAGCCACGTAATCACCCATCAACCTCACCAAAGTGTCTTCAATGCGCGACTGCTCATCCTTCAACTGGTTGAGTTGGCTGTTGAGGTCCAATATAGTCAACTCCCGTTGCCGATACGTCGCCGCCAGTTGTTGCCATTGCCGTTCCGCCTCGCCGTGCGGCAAATACAAATCGCGTTCAGGATCCTTGTGTGGTTCCTTTTTCGATTTAACTGCCGACCAGAAATCCATTGCCGTTTCGACCAACTCGGTGAGAAAGCGGTCATCGCGCTGAATTTCAAACTCGATATCCTGGCTTTGATGGTAGAAAAACAAGAAACCACGTTCGGCATCAGCGACCAGCAATTGCTGCTGCACCTGGCACCAATACAACTGATAGGCGGCCGAGGCTTCCCGATTCAACAGCACATCCAGAAACGTGGTCTCGTGCGGGCATTTGATTTCTACGGGCTCATTCGCGTCGGACAAGCCGTCGAACGAGGCGCGCATCAAGGGAAACTGCTCCGACTCGCCGCACAGCGGTAACAACATCAGATCGTGTTTGTCCTCGAAGCGTTGCAAAGCTTCGGGCTCTTGCTGGATGCCGGCGCGGATCAACGGGTTGTTGTCCAGGCTGGCTTCCAAAACCAGGCCGATTTTCTCGGCCCAGAGACGCCACGGGGTTTTGTACGGCGAACGGTTCATGACGATGGCTGCTTCGCTGGCACTGACACCTTGTAAGCGCCACTGCCGCCAGGTATCGGAACGTTGCGAAACGTCGATGACCTTCATCGCGAAAATCCGGTCAACTGCACCTGGCAGCCGAAACGTACCGTCTCGATGCCAAGCTTGTGCAGCTGGGTCTGGCAACGCCGGGCCCAATAGCCATCCCCGAAAAGCAACAGCAGTTCGTCTTGGACCGGCAGACACACGCCGCCAAAACTCTCGGCAAGTGTCGTCAGTTCTGGTTGGCTCAAAGGTTGCGGATTCGGTTCGTTGCCCTGGGGTCGCCACAGGCGTTCCAGAAAGCCCCGGCCGTGACGGCGTAATACCGTGGGGGAATCGTAACGTTGCCAGTCGGTATGACAGGGCACGCGGTTCAATGATTGATCGTTTGTGTTCATGACATCTCCTGATAAAAGAAGGGTGTCATGTCCAACCCCGTGGGCGAAACATGACGCCCTCGTGGGTGGTTAGGGAATGTTGGGTAGCAGCGTATTAGGCGGCGTTACCCAAGGTTTGACGGGCCTGATTTATGGCCATGTCTTTCGCGGACAAAGGTGGCATACCGGTGCTGTCGGTTTGGTTCAAGGCTTGTGTTGCCCTGGGATCAACCTCCGATACCTTATCCAGCTCGGCCAAAGCAAACGTCAGATCGATGCCTTTGAATTTTTGATTGGCATAGTCGTAGGCCGCTTTCCAGGCGCCTGCCGCCGCAGTCCGTCTAACCAACTCTGCGACCGCTTTTTGCACCTTGGGATGGATTTGCGACAGGTCGATCACGTGCGGTGTAGGCTCGGATGCTCCCGTAAACCGATCATCAACATGGCCAACATCGGTTTTCCAATGCGTCGCCTCGCCATCGATCACGGTACCGTCGACGATATCATCGAGCGTTTTGCCATCCATTTCCTCGGCGGCATAGCCGCATTCCTCCGGAAACGCCGCCCGCAAGGATGCCGCTTTACCGCATTTGGCCAATTGCCCCTTGGGGCGTTTGATCCACATCGCGGTCGGCACTTGCGAGTTTTTACCTCCGGCAGTGCTGTAGGCTTCGAGCCAATAGACTTCCTCGGTAAAGGCGCAACGTTTGCCGCCGACGATCCGGTACACGGTGACCGCTACCCATTCGGGAAAAGTCACGGTGACACTGGATTCCTGCCATTGCTCGTTGTCGTCCTTGTAGCGCCCGGTAAAGGTTTTGGTGACATCAGGGCCCCAAACGGGCCTGTCCATGCCAGCCCAAACCCCGGTACGCGACGCAGTAGTCTGAATTTCCATGATGGATGGCCACACGGTCTCGACATTGCGGCCTAAGGCTGCACTCCACATCGGCACGATATGCACCGGCTTTTTGAAGATGTCGAGCTTGCGGGCTTTGCAATAATCCAGCGCCATCAGAATGGCTTCTGGGGTTTTCGCCGTGGGAAAAGTGACTTCCGTCAGCACTTTCCAGGACTGCTCCGACAGGCCGTAGCTCTGTTGCACAACAGTCGGCATCGGCAGGTCACGGGTTTTGGGTAAGGTATTACGGTTGTTTTGGCTCATGGTGGGTCTCCTTCAATAAAAAAAGGGAACGCCATCACCCGCCGGGGAATGGAATTCCCCTTGGGGTTGAAATACCGAAGCCTGAAAAGGATCGGCGGTGTAAAACGTTAAATCCACGAACGCCGATAATCGGCGCGCCGCGGTTTAATGGTTTGGCATATCGCTGTAGTCGTCATCCCAATCAGAGTCCTCGGGTGCCGAGTTCGATGTTGATGAACCATTTCCAGATGTTGATGGGGCAGGGCGATCCAGCATCTGCAATTCAAAGGCGGCGATTTCGGTACGGTACCGCTTATCGCCCGCTTGGCTCCATTGTTGGGTACGCAAACGGCCCTCGATGTAGATCTGGCTGCCTTTATGCAAATACTGTTCGGCGGTATCGGCGAGTTTTTTGAAAAACACCACCCGATGCCATTCCGTCCGCTCCTGTTTGCCGTTTTTAGGATCGTTCCAGACTTCGCAGGTTGCCAAACGGACGGCGACGACTTTGCCGCCGTTGTTTGGCATAAAACGAACATCCGGATCGGCGCCAAGCCGGCCCAGCAAGATGACTTTGTTCACGCCGCGATTAGCCATGATGACATTCCTCCTGTCGGCCGCGCCCGACTCAACGATAACAATACCCAGCTGCGCGGCGATGGGCATGCCGGTGCGCCGAATCCCTGCGGGAATCGATATGCCCGGCAGGGTTAAACAATAAAAACTCACATCAGGCTTGACGCACCTGACACGCCGATGGACAACCACCGTCGCCGCTTAAAAACGGAACGCCGACCGAAGCCGGATCAAGGCAGTCATGAAAGACCAGCCGAGAAAGTCTCGGAAGAAAAGGAAGGCCGATGGCCAACCGATTCCGTTGGCGGGTATTGAAGCAGAGATTTTTTGAAGTGTTCTTGCAGCTGATGCCGAATTCGCCATCAGCTGCGGAAGGGCTAAAAAGAATCTGGCTTACGATCATGAACCATTCGTCCACATCAGGAAACGGTCATGTCCGAAGCAGCTCCACAGCCCAAACCAGCCCCGCGCCGCGCTATCAGTCGGCCGATATTTGAGCGTACATTTAGCATCAACAGTGAGCAAGCCATTCGGGTCATTCGTGATAGCTATCACCGACTGATGGTGTCCTTGTATGCGATCGATGTAATCCTGCGCATCATCGGCCGCGAGGAAACGGTCGATGAAATCGAAAGCCTCGTCAGCCAGATGATTGCCGAATGCGCGGAGCAGCTGCAGCAGGAAAAGATGCGGTTGGAAAAACTCAAGGCCGACAACGGCATCAGCGAAACACCGACCTACACGCACCCCAGGGAATTTGTGGCCAAGATTGCCTCGCCGCAGATAGCCCAATTCGTCGAGTTGATTCGTTTACTAGATCAGTTGATGATCGTCATGGACACCTTGTGGCTGTGCCAGATCATCTCCAACAAACATTGCATTGCCGCGCGCCTAGAGTGGCAGCAGCGCTTGCAGCGACTAGCCAATAAAATTGTGACGATGGAAAGACATGCGCATCAGGCAGCGTATGAACAAGGGCACGGGGAGGAGGTGCGATTGGCCCGGCAGGAATCGGGATTGTTGGATGAAACAGAGAAACTTTCCAAGGATGAGGATTCAGTGGCTGATGACAACGAATAATCCCCAAGCTCTGATAAGGTGGGTGCGCAATGACCGTCAATCTGAATGAAATAGGTTTGTGCCGGATTTGTCACGCCGCTTCGCGCACGTTGAGGCGAAGGATCAATGATTGGCCGTTTTATCGAGCTTCATTCACCAATCAATTTTTTGATGTTGTCTTTACTGATCGTTGACAGCGTGAGCTTCTTGATTTCCTTGGCTTTCAAGTCTAGGGCATGAGTTTTGCCAAGTTCCAGCAGTTTGGCGATGACTAACTTGTCGGATTTCAATAAAAAATCCTTGAGTGTGATTTTTTTCACCCGCACGGTATCGACGCCGCCTTTAGCCTTTTCGGTATGAACCAGTCCCATGACGATAAAATAGGAAAATGCTTTGTTCACGGTCGTTTTGCTAATTTTCGGGTCAGCCTTATGACACAGATCGAATAAGGCCGTTCTAAATTGTGCAGGATCTGGACAGATTTCCTTCAAGGTAACGGCGTGTTTGTAAATTTTCTTCAGCGTGTCGGCATTGTCCGGCAGCGCATTGTATTTTTTCAGAAGCGCTTTGTAGGCTTCCGCGGTTGCAATGGTTTTGTCTGTTTCGGTTGGTTGAGCAGGCTTCGCCAAACTGGCGAAATTAACCGTGCCGCTTTTGCTGATTTCGATGGCGTTGTTAGCGCTTAGGTAATCCGTGAACGTTTTAAAGCCGTAATGCTTTTCGTCGAAGTCGGCCGCAGTCTGCTTGAGCAAAGTCTTGATTTGGGAAGCATTGACCGGTGTAGGCGATGCTTTCAATTGGGCAATGACCAATTCATCGGCCTCGGCCAGCGTAAGCGTTGGAGTGGAATTAGGTAATGGTTGCGGAGGTGGGGACTCCTGTGGCGAAGCCTCATTGCCGATCAATGTGTTAATGACATCGTCCGTATAAATGAATCGAGTGCACGACGTCTTCACGCATTCACTCAACGTAGAATGCTGGCCAACGCCAATTACATCCTTGTCCATTTCCCGAAGTCGGCGAAAAACGGGTGTAAAGTCTGAATCGCCGGTGACCAACACAAAGCAGGTAATATTCGGTAATTGCCAGGCGCATTCAATGATATCCAGCGTCATCTGAATGTCCGCCGTATTTTTGCCGGTCACGGGATGGTAGCAATGGATGAGCTCAAACCCGGATCGATTGATGGCCGCTTGGTGCATGGCCAAATTCGGCTTGCTCCAAACACCATAAGCGCGACGGATAATGATCTGTCCAAACTGATTCAGCTCTTCCATCAGTATTCTGACGCCGCCGTGTTTGATCCAGTTCGTGACATTTTCGGCATCTACGAACACCGCAATACGATTGTTTTTTTGATGTGTCATGAGGATGCGGTATCTCGCATGTTCCCTTAAATCAGATAAAAATTGCCTTCCAGTTTAACTTTTTTTGAATTTGTACAGCCCGGTTTTTTAGCGTCTCAGCTAACAACCGATGTCAGTCAAAATGCGAGTGTTTGCTTGATCGACAGTTTGACTTTATACCGTCACCTCTATGTACTTTACAGATACTGGGCATGCGCTCTTGTGAGCATCATTTGAATATCCTGTCGAAGTTCTGATGGTGAAATGACTTCAATTCGATCGCCTTCACCCATAATCCACCAGCGCAACTGCCAGGTATCCAGAACATCGGCTGTCAACAACTTGAATCCCAAGCTGTCGACTTCGGAAATGATTTGGTTTTCACTGAGAGGTGATTCTTGAAGTATCAATGCCAAATGGTCGCAAATTTTTGCTTCAAGGTGGATGGGCGATGCGGTACCAAAATGTCCCTGGCTCTGGGCAAATTGGTGCAAATCAAAGCCGTTTTTTCCACGACAATCCTCCGTTAGAACTTCCACTGCCAGCATACGATGCAAAGCATAAAGATATACATCCTCATATTCGTTGGCCATCGCAGCCAAGTAAGTGATCGGGCCGCGTTGAATCAACCCTAAAGGATGCAAACGGTACGCTTTGGGCTCAGCGTCAACCTTTTGAGTAGCGCGGTAGCTTACGCGAAGCTGTTTTTCGTTTAGCAACGCATCATGCACTGCCTCCAGGATTTCACCTCGGACTTCTGGTGGGATAAGCGGTTGCGCCGGTTGGATCACGCAAATTTTTTCAGGCCATTGAGTAATTTGGCTTTTCTTATGCAACTCTAATGTCTGATGGGCTTTTGTGAAAATATCCTGCAATGGACGATTCAATAGCACAGGCAAGGATTGACTCAGATAACGCTCAACCATCACTAGCGATAAGGCTTCTGGCAAAGTGATGCCACCACCCATTTGCTGATCTCTACCGACCCAACGATAACCATAAGCCAGACCATTTTTAGCCTCGCCCTCGCCGTTGCTATTGTTGTTACATTCCAATTGCTGATAAGTTACCAGCAACGATTTCATGTCACGGCGAATAGAATGGATTTCGACAGCGTAACCTTGTTGTCGCAAGTCGGCGACGATTTCTGAAACTGTCACCCACCGCTCCGAACGTCCGCTCAATCGGCGAATGCTTTCCAAAACCAGTAGCCGACGTTGAACAACGGCTTGAGATTTTTGATCCGACAAGTTTCACTCCTTATAAACCTAAAAATTTCCAATTTCTTACCCTGACACATTTTGTAAGGGTTATCCGTAAGCTATACCCTCGGCTAGCAAGAGCTCGCCGGTTCCGCAACCACATTGAGGGAATTAGCCATGACAAGTTTAGCGTTTGAAATCGGTTTTGATCATTACCGTTTTGGCCTGCCTTTGGAAATCAGTCGTTTCCAAGACGGCCAGCGTCAGCAAATTCGCCATGGCTACGAAGCGGCTAAAATACAGAACGTCACCCAAAAGAAGCCCGATATTTTCGACAAGAAGCTCTTGGCCATTCGTGATAGAGCCATTGTCAAAGGCCTTCAAGTATCAATCAGTAAGCATGACCTGTGTGAAAAGCTGACCGAAGCTGGTGAAAGCTGTCCAATCACTGGCCAGCCCTTCACATTCGCAGAACACAATGCTACCGATTGGTCGGTGGACAGAATCGATAATGCACAGGGTTACTGCCCTGACAATATCGTCATTGTTTCCACCATTGCCAATCAAGCAAAGGGCGATTTGGATTTAGCCGGCCTGATTAAACAAGCGTTGGGCAAAGGCCATTCTGATGATCTGCTGACACCAACAGAATGGATTCGAATGGCACGGTTCTATTATCACAAGTTGAATATGCATAAGCCGCTTTGCTTTTGCCGCTTACTTGCCGAATCAGAGCCGTTGTACGATCAAATCGTCTTTCTGCAATTGTTCAAAAACGAAGAAAAACGTGCATCCGTCTTCTTGAAGCGCCTGGAAAAATATAGCGGTAGGGAAAGCGTCAGCAAGGCTAAGAAACTGACTCACAAGCGTGTTTATCATCGCGCCGATTTGGCTGTAGAAGTCCTATACGATAGCCCGAAACTGTATCGCTGGGTACAAGGTTTCAAAACAACAATCAATGCCCACAGTTCGGAGTTTGATTCTTTGTTGATGGACTGCATGTTTGCATAAACAGGGTTATTCATATCGTTTAGTGTTGTTTATCAATTAGATAAAATAATTTTGGGGCGGACGTGGATGCTCAACTTCGAAAAACGCGAAGTGCTCGGTATGTGTGGATGTTAAAATGGATAAAGGCTAATTGTTTGCCTAGTGCGGTAATTAACCTAAAACGATCTTTATTCATCATAATAATTTTATACATGGACAGTCTGCTAAAGCCGATTAACCCTAAAAAAGCATCATTCGGTCGCCATGAAACATTTGCCCTGCGTTATTCATGGTTAACCAAAGGATTTATGGCTTTCGAAAAAAACAAATCCATATTTTCTTCTGACGAAGCCACGATTGAACTTGGCGTCGGCAAAAACATGGTCAACGCCATCAAATACTGGTTGCGGGCCAGTTCTATGCTGCTGGATACAGACGAAGGGTTGGAAGCTTCCGATCTTGGAAAAGCAATTTTCACCGATAAAGGTGGAGATCCTTATCTTGAAGATGAAGCCACACTTTGGCTCATTCATTGGCAATTAGCTACGAATGCCGAACTAGTTACAGCATGGTATTGGTTTTTCAATTGTTATCACAAGGCGGAGTTCACAAGCGACGATGCAGCGGAATCGTTAGCCGATTTTGTTCGTAACAATCTCACAGGTAAACACTCGGAAAGAACCGTAAAACATGAAGTCTCAATGATTTTGCGGATGTATTGCCCCTCTAATAGCAATGCCAAAGCCATCGAAGAAAGCTTGGATTCGCCCTTAACCTCATTGAAATTGGTTGCGGCTATAGATGACCAACACTTTTACCGTTCTTACGGCAATTTGCAACCGAGTTTGCCGATAGAGCTGATTGGCTATGCCGCAAACGAAATATTTAATCAACGGCAAACCGAAACTCTCCCGATTGCGGATTTAATGTATGGTCAAAAAGACGGAATTGCTCTTGGAAGCGTATTCAGACTGACGGAAAGCGCCTTATTGGCAAAATTAGAAGATTTAGTGAAAGCATACCCCAACATTTTTCAAATCAATGAAACAGCTGGCGTCAATCAGCTTTACCGACAAGATAGCACGACCGAGTCATTAACGTTTCTCCGTCATTATTATCAACCTACCCGGTAATGGCGGCGATATGAGAGACATTGTACAAGTAGACACCCATTACACCCGATCTATCAACTTAGAACGAGACGCCGAGTCAAGCGACGTTCTGCGGGCTTACATTCCAACATCCCGGGCCATTCAGACGCTAGACAAAATCGCACAAACGTTTAATCAAAAGACGATGCCTAGGGCATGGTCTTTGGTCGGTCCTTATGGATCTGGCAAATCATCGTTTGCCGCCTTTCTGGCCCATCTTTTAGAAAACCAAGAACGCACAAACAGCGTACTGGCCGAAGAAATTTTGCAACGGCACAATCCAGATGTCGCGGAAAAATTTACCGCCTGTACACACGACTCTAATGCTTATTGCATAGTGCTATTAACCGGCAGCCCCGAATCGTTGAGTAAGCGCTTCGTGCAAGCGCTATACCAGGCCGCAGTTGGATATTTCGCTGAAATTGAAACTGAAGGCACGCCATCCATCGTTCACGACCTAGAACAAGCAACACACCGAACGAAAACAACCAGTGAAATTGTCAAACTGTTAAAAAAACTGCGCGAGGCCGTCAGCCAAGTTTCCGGCAAAGGCATTTTGATCGTCATCGATGAGCTGGGTAAATTTCTTGAATATGAGGCCCGCCATCAGGGCAGCAATGACATCTTTTTGCTGCAAGCACTAGGCGAATTATGTGTTGAAGGTGGTGATGCCAATATCCTGCTAGTGGTATTGATGCATCAAGCCTTTGAACAATATTCAAAAGGGCTTGCCGAAGCACAGAAACAGGAGTGGTCAAAAGTGCAAGGCCGGTTCGAAAACGTGCCGTTTCTAGAGTCTACCGAACAAACATTAAGGGTTATATCGGCGGCTTTTCATAGCCAGTTAACGCCGGAAGTCCAGCAAACTATTCAGGAGCAGGCCACAGAAATAGTCTGTGTATTGGAAAAACAAAACGCCCTCCTTTCTGGATTATCGCCAGATGCAGCCATAGACGTTCTGACCAAGTGCTATCCGCTGCATCCTATTGCGACACTGTTATTGCCGACGCTGTGTCAAAAAGTCGCTCAAAACGAAAGAACCCTGTTCAGCTATCTCGGCAGTCAGGAATACTTTGGTTTTAAAGACAGCGTAAGTCGCATACAAAATGTGGGTGAATGGGTGTTGCCGTGGGAAGTATTCGAATATTTCATAGAAAATCAACCTTCAGCCACCACGGATCATGCAACCCACAGACGCTGGGCAGAAGTCATCACCGCTACGGAACGGTTGGGCGATGCCGACGACACCGAAATTCAATTATTAAAAACCATCGGCCTATTTAACATCATTGGCCGTCAAGCAGGATTTAAAGCCAGTAAAGAAATATTAACCCTGTGCTTTCCAAAATCGGTCGATGTAGAGCAATTGCTCAAAAACCTGCAAGCTAAATCCATTATCAACTATCGTAAATACAGCTTGGAATATAGGGTATGGGAAGGTAGTGACTTTGACCTGGATGCCGCCGTTATCGAAACAACACAGCAGCTTGGTCGCGTTAATTTGGCAGAGGCACTGACACACCGAAATCAGCTGATGCCGGTCGTCGCTCGCAAGTACTCAATCACTAGCGGCGTATTGCGCTATTTTCAACCCTTTTATGCGGATGCGACGACGCGGAACGATTTCTTCGAAAGCGTCGATCAGCCTAGGATCGTTCTCTTTTTGGCGGAAGGACAAGACGATCGCGACATGTTCAGCGAAAAAGTTAAGACTTACCCTGACTCACTCACGATCTACGTGCTATGCGATAACGCAGCGCAAATCAAACAGGTGGTTTCCGAAGCGATTGCGTTGGAAAAAATTCAGACCGAGCGCGCGGAATTGAAGTCAGACCCCGTTTCGCAACGAGAACTAAAAGATCGACTTCAAGCCGTGAAAAGCCTTGAACTCGATCTACTCAATTCGTATTTGGAACAACCGGAATCTTTTGAGTGGTATTGGGAAGGAAAACAGCCGCTCTTAAACAATAAAAAGGACTTGCAAACCTTACTTTCAAGGGTTTTGGAGACGGTTTTTAGTAAAGCGCCATTGATTAAGAACGAACTGATCAACCGCGACAAAACCTCGGGTCAAGCCAATGCCGCTAAAAACAAATTAGTCGAGGCGTTATTGTCTAACACCCATTTGGAAGACTTGGGATTCGATTCTAAAAAATACCCACCTGAAAAAACGATTTATCGTGCAGTATTCAAAGAGCCTGGCATTCATGTGTTACAAAATGGTGCTTGGCAATTCGTTAATCCAAGCCCGACTAATAAATATCGTTTTTATGGCGTATGGCAAGCGATCGATGAACAACTAAAAAAAAGTAAGTGTCCGCAGCCGCTTGTCGACATCTATCATCTGATAGAACAACCGCCTTATGGCGTGCAAAAGGGCGTGTCATCGCTGATCTTTATTGGTTTTTTTCTTGCTAACCAGCGTTCACTGGCTCTCTACGAAAGCGGCGTATTCTGTCCGCATGTAACCCAGGAACACTTGGAAATCTTATTAAAGCGCCCCGAATTGTTTTCTGTCGAAGCGTTCGACTTTAGCGGGATTCGCGCAGACTTGTTCAATCAATATTTAGAAAAATTGGTGGGTAAGTCGCCGGAAAATAGCACTTTGCTGGACATCGTTAAACCGTTGGCAAAATTCATCCATCAACTACCCGCATATACCCTAGCTACACGAGAATTGGACCCAAAAGCGTTGGCGGTACGCGATGCATTCCAAAGTACGCAAAGTCCGATGCAATTATTGTTTAAAGAATTACCGGAAGCTTGCGGATTTCTTGCCTTTACAGACGAGCAGCACTTTAATGGCAGTAATCCAAACGATTTTCTGAATGTGCTGGTCGAGTGCCTAAACATCCTTAATAAGGCCTACCAGAATTTATTGTCCCAGTTTAAACGCCAGCTCTGTCAGGCCTTTGAACTGGACGAACACGAAGAGATCAGCACACTAAGACATACGCTGAATCAACGTTATGCAGGTCTGGAAAAATACACCGTTGATGGACAAGGGTTAAAAGCCTTCGTTATAAGGCTGCAAAACGAAAAGGATACCGAGCAAGGTTGGTTGGAATCGGTTGCCGCATTTTTAGGCAGTGCTACGCCGGATAAATGGAAGCCAAACAATATCACTCAAGCCGATTATCGTCTCCGCGAATTCAGTGAACGTTTAAAGGAATTAGCAGTAGTACATGCCGAGCAGCAAAAAGCGGATGTTGGCAGCCAAGCGACTTTAATCCGCATCGTTAGCGAACAGGGCGAATATAGTGAAATTGCCTATATTACCGACAAGCTCAAACAACAAGCCGATGCCAAAATAGCGGAACTGAAACTAGCAAAAGCAGACAAAGCGTTAAAACAAGCTATTTTGGCAAGCTTGATGCGCGAATTAACCGAACACAATTAATCTAAGAGTAATTACTATGAGTGACGATAAACCCGTTAGACATTTATTAGGGTTATCAGGCGGCAAGGATAGTGCGGCATTAGCGATTTATATGCGGGATAAAGTGCCGGAAATGGAGTATTACTTTACTGATACTGGGGCCGAATTGCCTGAGACTTTAGAGTTTATCGATTTGATGGAAGATTATTTGGGCAAAGAAATCATTCGCCTAAATGGCGGGCGTCAGTTTGATTATTACCTCAAATTACACAATAACTATTTACCCTCCGCCCAACAACGCTGGTGCACGATAAATCTAAAGCTCAAACCTTTTGAAGACTTTGTTGGTGATGATGAGGTTAGAAGTTACGTTGGTATTCGAGCGGATGAGCCACAACGAGAAGGCTATATTTCTACTAAGCCAAACATCAAGGCAGTATTTCCTTTCAAGGAGGACGGTTTAGTAAAAGACGATATTATCAAATTGCTTGAAGATTCCGGCTTAGGGTTGCCTAAATATTATGAGTGGCGTAGCCGGTCTGGCTGTCATTTTTGTTTTTATCAGCGGAAAATAGAATGGATAGGTTTGTACGAAAATCATCCTGATTTATTTGAAGATGCAAAACGATATGAAAAGTATGATGAAAAAACAGGTAAACGCTATACCTGGTCGCAAGGTGAATCATTAGATGAATTGTTAGCTAGAAAAGATGAAATAAAGTCTAGGTTTGCTTTGGATAATAAGAATTCAAAGCAAAATAATTTAATGGATGCCATTCTCAAAGATAGTGAGGATGATGATAATGATAGCTGTTTAATCTGTATGTTGTAGTTGAGAGTTTTTACTGGTCTTAGGTATTATTTGCTATCCGATCTATAAAATTCAAACTCAAATTTGAATATTTTTAAGAAAAATAAACGGATTTTATGAATTTCGACAATTTAATTTCGCGTGCTGACGATGAACTGCTTCAAGACCTTTTAGGAAATAAGGTTCTCCGTTTAGCGGGTACTCTTGATCCACAACTTCTTTCACCACGTAAATTACGAGAGGTTTTAATTTCGCTGCATCCGCCAGTATATCTTTTCGTTGAAAAAGTGACACGAGATAAATTGTTGGAATTGCTGCGACCAAACGAGGCGGCAATGCTCACACAAGCGCTTGGCGTCACCGGTGATGATCCGTGGCACGAGCTCAGACGCTTGACTTTTCAGAATCAAGATAAGCTTCGAATACTTCTAGCGTTTTTTGAACTTACTCTGCCAGAGCCTGAGTCCGAAGAGTTGCCGCCGGCTAATCGCAACGTCCAAGCATCATATGCTCTGTTTAAACACCAAAGAGATGCTGTCGAGCGTGTAGCGTGCGAACTAAGTAAGGAGCCCTATCGTTGCTTGCTGCACATGCCTACAGGTTCGGGAAAAACGCGTACAGCAATGAATGCTATTGCCGATCACCTTCGCCATTCAAGGCAATCAGTAGTAGTCTGGTTAGCGCATAGCGAAGAACTATGCGAGCAAGCTGCAAGCGAATTTGAAAAAGCATGGTCACAGTTAGGAAATAGGGATATTACAGTTTTCCGGTTTTGGGGGGGATATGAGATTGACCCTGCCTCTATAAGGGATGGCGTTATATTCGCTGGATTACCGAAAATATACAGTCGAGCTAAGAAAAGCCTTAAATTTATTAGTACTCTTGGGGGCCGTACATCTCTTGTTGTAATGGATGAGGCACATCAGGCTATAGCGCCATCTTATCGGCTCATATTGGATGCCCTGGTACTACCATTTCCAAAAACAGCGTTACTTGGTTTAAGTGCCACTCCCGGACGTTCGTGGTCAGATATTACCGCCGATGAAGAACTTGCTGAATTTTTCGCAAGACGCAAAGTTATGCTTAGTGTCGAAAACTACAGCAACCCAGTCGATTTCTTAGTAGACGAAGGATATTTGGCAAAGGCTAACTTTCGATCATTGTTTTATAAAGGAGGTCTATCTCTTACTGATAATGATCTTCGACACATTCAGGAAGAATTGGAATTGCCGAAAAATGTTTTGGAAAAGTTAGCAGACGATGAAAAACGTAATCTTAGAATTCTGTTAGAAGTCGAAACGCTTGCGAAACAACATAGCCGAATAATTGTTTTTGCACTTTCTGTAGAGCATTCAGATCAACTTGCCGCTGTATTGCAAACTCGTGATTTGAAAGCGTATTCGATCACCGGAAAAACGCCATCGTCAGAACGGCGCCGATTGCTGGATGAATACAAGTCACCATCAAACGAGTGCATAGTGCTATTTAACTTTGGCGTGCTAACGACCGGATTTGATGCGCCTAGAACAAGTGCTGCCGTAATCGCACGACCAACTCAATCGTTAGTTCTCTATAGTCAAATGGTTGGACGGGCAATTCGCGGGCCTAAAGCAGGCGGTAATAAAACCGCAGAAATTGTAACTGTGATTGACGAAGGATTACCGGGTTTTCGCGATATTGCGGAAGCGTTTCATAATTGGGAAGATGTTTGGAGAGTATAGCAATGACTTTTTCTATCGTGCCACCGCATCTCGCGGTTAAGGCAATGCGTGATAACGGATATAAAAACGCCGCATACGCGTTAGCCGAATTAATGGACAATTCTATACAAGCTGGAGCCACAGTAGTCGAACTTTTGTGTGGTGAAATGGATTTTATGCTTGAGCAACGGAGAAGGTCTCGCGTCCATCAAATCGCGGTGTTAGATAATGGCACTGGTATGGACAGAGATGTTTTGCGTATGGCGTTACAGTTTGGCAACGGCACTCATCTAAATTCCGAGAATCAGAAAGGAATTGGACGATTTGGTATGGGATTGCCGGCTTCATCCATTTCACAGTGTAAACGAGTAGACGTATGGAGTTGGCAAAATGGTCACGATAATGCTCTATATAGCTACTTGGATATTGACAAAATTGCCTGCCGGGAAATGACAGAGGTTCCAGAGCCCGAGCCTGCAAAGATCCCGGAAGTATGGCAGAAGGTTAGCGAATCCTTAGGCTCTAGCGGTACATTAGTGGTTTGGTCTTCATTAGATAGACTTATGTGGAAAACAGCATCCGCTATAATCGATAACTCTGAGTTGGTTATCGGAAGGATGTATCGGAAGTTTCTAGAGAGCGGTCGAGTAAAAATCCGGATGACTGGGTTCGATTTTGACAATCCATTTATGGTAAGTGTCGACAAGTTTGCCTTACCCAATGATCCAAGCTATCTCATAGCGCAAACATCTTGTCCAGCCCCATTTGACCATAAACCCATGTTTGATAAATGGGGGGGCGAGGATTTTGAAGTAACACACGTTATCTCTTTCGAGGAAAAAGAACACGAGGTAAAAGTGCGTTATTCGGTTGCGAAAGAGGAAGCGAGACAGGGCGTCAACCCGGGAGCAAAACCACATGGCAAGCATGCCGCAAAAAATGTTGGCGTATCAGTTGTTCGCGCGGATAGAGAGCTCGAACTCGATCCCGCCTGGTCAAATCCCTCTGATCCACGAGATCGGTGGTGGGGGGTTGAAATAGACTTTTCTCCTTCGTTAGACCCATTGTTCGGAGTTACGAACAATAAGCAGCATGCCCATAACTTTGCAGAATTAGCGAAGCTGGATTTTGACGATTTTCTGAAAGGTGGACGGACGATAATCGAACTCAAGAATGAGCTTACGGCCGATGAAGATCCTCGTGCACCTATATTGGAACTAGGCCACCAAATTCAAAAAACATTAAGCGTATTACGTGCCTTGCTACGTGCACAAACAGCAAGTGAAGAAAGCGCAGCCAGAAAACGGCATAAGGATCCTTTGAAGAGTCCTGAAGCTCAAGCCACAGAAGTGACTCAAAAGCGTAAGGAAGACGGGTATTCTGGCCAAAGCGATAGTGACGAAAATTTACCTCCCGACGAACGGCGTGGAATTATAGAACAGACACTTATAGAAGAAGGGCTTCCACAATCCGTTGCACGGGATCTTGCGGCAACTACAGTTTCAAATGGGTTGAAATATGTATTCGCAGAAGCAGATCTTGAGACATCGGCTTTTTTCTCAGTAAAACAACGTGGTGGTTCTATCGTAATTACACTTAATACAAATCATCCTGCCTATCCATGTCTCGTGGAGGTGCTAGAAAAAGAAACAGATGATGACCAAGAAGAGACCATTGAAACCCGAGTTTCAAATGCTCTGAACGGGTTGAAACTTCTTTTGATGGCGTGGGCAAGATACGAAGATGAACAACCCGATGGAAATAGGCGAGTCCAAGCTCAAGAAACTCGCAGCGATTGGGGGCGGCTCGCTCGGCAGTTCCTAGAGAGAAATCCATAACCAAAATAAGAATTACTGTGGTTGAAATAGGTAACCGATTAATTGAGCGGCTTTCGCGTGCACAAAATCGCGTGATATTAGCCGCTCCTTTTATTAAAGCGAACGTGTTACAGCAACTGTTTGCATCAATACCAACAGATGTGGAGTTGATATGTATAACTCGCTGGAAACTTGAAGAGATAGTCGCGGGAGTTAGCGATCTTGACGTATGGAACCTTATTAAAGAGCGCCCGAACTCACATCTCTCTTTAATAAGTAATCTTCATGCAAAGTACTATCGTATTGATGACAGCTGTTTTGTGGGCTCCGCTAATTTAACAAAGGCTGCGCTTGGATGGTCGTCATCTCCAAATTTGGAATTTCTTGTAGAAATATCAACACAAAATAATGAAGCTAAAGCTTTTGAAGTTTGCTTATTAGAAAATTGTATTAGAGTTGATCAAAATTTATATGAAGAGATAGCTCAAAAACTTGAAAATATAAAAGACTGGCTTCCTCCATTCCTTTTTCTCGATGAAGAATACTTGGCTTCCCATGAATCTTATCAAAATATTCACAATCTTCCTATTTTAGATAAGTGGATTCCAAGTCTTAGAAATCCAGAAGATTTGTACCAAGTGTACGCTGGACAGGTTGACAAATTAACGACAATATCGCGAGAGTTTGCGTTACGTGACCTTGAAGCTTTTGTTATTAAGAAAGGCCTTCCCCGACCAATTTTTGAAGCCAATATTGCAATACAGTTATTAGAAAAACCAATTATTCGGAGTTTGGATTCTTACTTTGAAGCCCCTCGCCGTTTTGGGGAAGTAACGAATTATCTTCAATCGAAACTTATAGAAATAGAAGATATAGACAGGGTGTGGCAGACAATTATGCGATGGCTGCGATACTTTTTCCCAGATCGATATGGACTATCGATTCCTAGACACTCAGAGGTGTTTTATCGCAGATCGGCAATTGTTGACCCCTAATATAAATTATACCGAAAATTGTAGATATTCTAAAGTTTCCTTAGAATAATATTCAGCCATTTTACTTTATCATTTGATTCCGAGCGTTCTGAGAAGCTCACCCACATAGTCTCTAATATTAGGTGCTTATTTGTCTGGAAAAGAGCGCTATAGTTGATGTCATCATAATTGTAAAAAGTTCTTCCGTTTTTATCAAATGATTTTAATATGGGGGCGTATTTTACAGAAACAAAAATTATACCTCCTGGTTTTACGGATCTTTCAAATTTATCAATGAAATTACTTGCCTGATCGTGTGGTGTATGAACGAGAGAAGCACATGACCAAACCGCGTCAAATTCTTCATGGTATTCTAATTCATTGAAGTCCATCCATAAACAATAACTGTAAGGATTTTCTCTGCACTTTAATACCATTTGCCAAGATGCATCAATGGATACGACAATAAACCCTGACTGAATAAAGTGTCTTGTGTCCCGGCCAACTCCACATCCAGCATCTAAAATACGTCCACCTCGTGGTAAATAGGATATAAATTGACTCCATAGATGATCTAAATTTAAATGGGCTGTTCCTTCTCGATATTCATCTGCGAATCGATCATAATATGAGATAGAATTTTTTAATCTTTTTTGATGTACATTTGGACCCTGAATGAAGTGCTCTGTACCTCTGCCTGATAATTCTGCTAAACGATCCTCGAGACGAAGAATTGCACTTTCTAATGCACCGTCAATTGCACGAGGGAATACAATATCGTCATATATTTCTGGATCCCCTTTTAGCCATCTCGTTATACACAACTCAAATCTAGCGATATGATCCGATTATTTGCAAGTGAATAGGAAGAAATGGGTTGGGTAGCGGAAGAACTGTCAGGGATCGATTTAGGCGACCAACGCTTGAATGCACGGTCGATCAAGTTGTTGCGGCGATTGTCGGAAAAGCCGTCAGCCAGTATTCCGGCGGCTTGTGGTGGCTGGGCCGAGACCGTCGCCGCCTACCGGTTTTTATCGCAAGAAGCGCTGGAATGGCAAGATATTCTGCAACCGCATATGGCTTGTACGCAGACCCGGATGCAAAGCCATCCGGTGGTGCTTTGCCTACAGGATACGACCGAACTGGACTTCAATGGTCGAAGCGCCGACGGACTGGGCCCCTTGTCCTATGAAGCTCAGCGCGGCATGTATCTGCATCCGACGTTTGCGGTCACCCCGGAGCGCTTACCGTTGGGTGTCATTGATGCCTGGATGTGGGCACGGGAAGCGAAAGACGAACAGGGCGAACGCCCCGGCATTTCGGAAAGCGTGCGCTGGATAGAAGGTTACGAACGCATCGCCGAACGCGCCCAGGAACTGCCCGATACGCGCTTGGTGTATGTGGCGGATCGCGAGGGCGACATATTGGCGCTGATGCAGCGGGCTCATGCGCTGAACCACTCGGCCGACTGGCTGATTCGCGCCAAACACAACCGGAAATTACCGGACGACAGCGGTAAATGTTGGGATCGGGTCGCGGAAACCGAGGTGCTGGGCGAACTGCAATTCTATTTGCCGCCGCGCCCGGGACGCAAAGGACGGCCGATTGTCCAGCAGATCCGTGCGTTACGCGTGAGTCTGCCAACTGCCAATAAGGAGATGTTTGAAGTGACCGCCCTGCAGGCCACGGAAGTCGATCCACCGACCGGTGAAAAACCTGTGGAATGGCGTCTACTGACGAATCGCGAAGCACCGGCTTTGGCCGAGGCGGCGACCCTAATCGACTGGTATCGCTGCCGCTGGGAGATCGAAATATTTTTCAACATCTTGAAAAACGGCTGTCAGGTGGAAGCCTTGCAATTAGCGGCGATGCCGCGCATCGAATTAGCGCTGAGTTTGTTCATGATCGTGGCCTGGCGAATCGGCTTTCTGATGCGTTTGGGCCGGAGCTGTCCGGATATGGACTGCGAGATCGTGTTTGACCGGGAAGAATGGCAAGCCGCTTGGTTGGTAGCTCGAAAGCCCTTGCCGCCGGCACCGCCCAAACTCAATGAGGCCATCCGAGTAATTGCCAGCTTTGGTGGCTTTTTAGGGCGCAAGGGCGACGGTGAACCGGGCGTGAAAAGTCTCTGGCAAGGTCTGCAGCGCGTCATGGACTTCGCCATGGGCATTCGCGCCGTGAGAGAGACGCAGGGTTATGTATAAAAGGATGCCTTTTAGCTCATCTTTTGCAGCCATTTCCAAAAGTCGTATATGTGCTCCCCATTGTCCAAGCAATTGACGTAGTGCGGGTTGATCGACTACGCCTGCTTCATGCTCAATCAGTTCGAGTGACTGTTTTCCAATGGCAACTATTTGATCGAGTAATTCCCTATCGGTTTGTGAAAGTTGTCGTAAACCGCTAGCAACAAGATATGTGAGAGTTCGAAACGGAAGTTTATTTTTCTTATGCTCTAGACGAGTTTTTAACGCAAATTTGTCATATAGTAGAACTGATTGAATCCTAAGTTCACGAAGAGGGCCGTAAAACTTTGTTAACTGCCTAATAATTTCATCTCTTTCTTGTGTTTGTTGTGTTATCTTCAAAGTTACTAATGTTAATTCATTTTGTCGCTTGTTTTGTTTAGATTGAATAAAAAGAGTTATTAAAACAGTGGTTAATCCAACTAAAATTGGCCCCCAAGCCTTTACGACTTCCACATCCCAATTAAATGGATTTATCATTGTACTTTCCTGGGTTTGTGATCAATTACGCTATTATTTAAATATTTAAAAGAAGCGATGTTGTCTTAAAAATAGATTAATCATAACTATTTCTTTATTTTTGGTATGATAATTCCGGTTTTTGTAAGGAGCATATCTACATATTCTTTTTTATTATCCGGCCCATAACTGACATGTATGGGCCGGTCTTCGCCATAAAAGTACAGCCGATCATAAGGCATATTTTCGGCAATCCAATCGGCGACTTCCCGCATGTTTTCATCGTCAACGATGAAATCAACTGCAGCACCAAGCCGCGGGCAAATTAGGTTTTTCTTGCTGTTCAGTTCATACGCGGCATGTTGATCCAATTTCGGAGCAACCCGTTTTTTAATGTGCTTACCCAATTCATGTGAACAAAAGCCGTAGGACAGCCTGATCATACCGAAATAATCAATTACGGGATCGAGTATATTGATCGCTAGATCGTATAGCGCGTTATAGCTATCGGCTTGTTTGGGGAGATTGGGTATACCTGTGGCTTGTTGAGTTTCCCCGCATTCGATGAGTTGTCTATACGTCAGATAGTTTCCACACGGTTCATCTAGATCGGGTGTTGAACGACTACGAATCAGTTCAAAGCCATCGATTTCCCAGCGTGCACGGGCTAATGTTTGCCGAAATTCTTCCGGTTTGGGACCGTAACCGCTTAAGTCGAATAGGTTTAAGGCCAGTAATTGCTCATCAAAATTTAGCTGTTCGGCGTAGTGCGGGAATTCCTCATTGATAAAGCGGGACTTTACATACAGGTAGGTGGGTTCAAATTCTTCGCCGTATTCGTAGAGATCGAATGTTTGTTCTCGCAGATTGATCTTGACGCGCTCCAGCAAGCGCGGAATAGGTTGATCCTCAAAATCGTCGTAGCGCATCAAGCTTAATTTGCCGGATTGGATGTGGATTTTTATCAAATCCGTTTGTTCGATATCGCCATACAAAATCGTGGCGCAGCCGATGTATATCCTCAGCAAAGCCGGTAGTTCCTGAACCATGCTGGTGTGCAGATGCAACGCCTCGCCTTCATCCAGATATCCTAGGCCTTGTTCTGTCGAGTGTTGGCAGGCTGCCGCAATGAGTTCGGCATTGCTAATCTTGAATAAAATCGATTTGGCTGTTTCGATGGCATTTGGATAATCGCCAAAAAAGGCCTTGATGTCTTTTTGTAACCCCGCTTCTAAATGTTTGTAGGGTTTGCGTTTGGAAAAGGCCTGTAACGCGAAATAGGTGATTAAGTCTTCGATTTTGCTTTGCTGGGCTTGCTCGAACAGCGCTTCGTCATTGTTGTCTAGCGTAAAGCGAATGGCTTTGTTGACGGTGCCAAAGGCTTCGGTGAGTTCAACCAGCGAATCGACTTCCGATTTGTCGGGTAGCCGCCCAAGCTCCAGAATTTTCTGCCACAGCGGGTCGAGAAGGTGTTTGTAAGCCAGATATTTTTTCTCATTACGAGAAAGTTTAGGCTCCGCCGGTGAAACAGGTCTACGCGATAGGCGTAAAACGTTGCGTTGGCTACGTTGCCGGCCGAGTAGAAAGCGTTGTTCCGCGTCTTGATTTTTAAAAACGAAGAAGATGCCTGGGGCGACCGGGATAGTGTCCGTTTCTAAGGTTTCCGATATAAAGTCTTTTAGTTCGCTTTGGGTAAAGTATTTCTGGAAGGTATTGCGTTGGGTGATGACGCCGTCGTTAAAAGCTTGGCCTTTGAATGCATTCTGATTAAATAGCATGGCGGAAACCACTAACACTTGGTTAGCCAAATCATAAGCGCCGATTAATGCTTCCAGTCTTTCTTGGTAGTTTTCGATGACATTGATCACGAAGCCTAAATTAACAATGTCGGCGGCTTGCTTGGGCTGGTCGGGGGCGTAATGTGGATCCCAGCCGGACACGGTAATATCGTTTGCCGAAAGATTGCGGATATCGTCGCCTTTTCCGCAGCCGTAATCGAATACGCTTAACGAGCCGTCTAAAAATCCATGACGCGCTAAGCATTGCATTGGGGCGGATAAATTACTGCGGGAAAGTGCCGTGAGATGGCGGGAAATGCTTGCGCTTTCGGATAATTCAAGCCTTACGTTATCGGTAGTTTCGTCGTTGCCTATCGGTACAAACTGGTAATCAATGAGCTGAAAGCCTTTTTCGGCTATTAAAGCCTCCCAAGCTTGTTTGAAGCCGATTTGTATCGGATTTTCGAATAGCCCAAGCTGTTCGGCTGTCTCCGTTAACTGGCGAAACTGCTCGATGTTAGGAGCATCTTTACCGACTAACAATTCCTTACGATGTAAAATCGGCGGATTAAATGAGGCTTGATAGCTGCGTTTTTCGACTCTTTGCGCCGTTAGGTCAATGCGGTAACTCTTTTCTAGGGCGGGAAATGGGTCTTCAAAGAAATTGGGATACCAAAGTAATGACAGCACATTGGATTTGCCATCGTATTTGACGACATTGTAATCATGGCTCGGTTGTAAATTGGCTAACGCCTCGGCGGCCTTGATAGTCTGTTGTACTTCGCTCTTTTGCGATTCGGTTAGGCTGCAATGCCAATAAACGTTGTTAAGTACTTTCTTGCCAAGCATGGGGTTATATCCTGTCGCCAATTATTCCAATGCCAGTTCCCGTAAGCGGGTGACTTCTTCAACGATGCGTTGTCCGGCCCAGGCGATTTCTTCGATGGAAGTGTAACGTCCAAAACTGATCCGCACTGCGCCATAAAGCCTATCCCCTTCAATGCCCATGGCTCTTAAGACATGTGAGGCTTCGACCGCGCCACTGTTACAGGCCGATCCTGACGATATTGCAATCTCGTCTCTAAGTGCAATGATCAACGAGTCGGCACTGATCTGTTCAAAGCTGACGTTAATGATATTGGGTAGCTTGTGCTCTTGATCACCGTTGAAATATACGCCGTCTAGCTTGTTCAGTTGCTTGGTTAAAGCGTGTTGTAACGCTACAGCGTGTGCGTAATCTGCTTTCTGGGTGTCGTTGGCTAATTCAAATGCGGTTGCCATGCCGGCGATTTGATGAGTGGGCAGTGTTCCCGGCCTTAATCCGTGCTCTTGGCCTCCGCCATGCAGTAATGGAGTGAGATTGATCTTTTTTCGATTTCTAACAAACAAGCAGCCTATGCCTTTCGGGCCATAAAATTTATGCCCAGAAAGCGAAAGTAAATCGATGGGCGTTTCGGATAAATCAAGTGGCAGTTTGCCAGCGCTTTGGGCGGCGTCGACATGAAAAAACACGTCTTCTTGTTCTAGAGCTTTTGCAATTTGATTAATATCTTGAATGTAGCCCGTTTCGTTATTGACCTGCATTAATGAGACAAGAATGGTTTCGCTAGTGATCGCTGACAGCACTTGTTCAACGCTGATTTGGCCTTCTAAATCTGGGCGCAGGTAAGTTACACTAAAACCTATCGATTCAAGATACTTGCAAGTATCTAATACGGCTTTGTGTTCACTCGCCGAGGTAATGATGTGTTGTCCCTTACTTCGATAGCCGAGCGCGATACCCTTGATCGCTAGATTGTTGGATTCCGTTGCGCCGGACGTGAATATCAAATCGCCGGGCTTGCAGTTCAGGCAGGTCGCCATGTTTGTTCTGGAGTTTTCAACCAGATCATTGGCTCGTTCACCAAAAGCGTGCTGTAACGACGCAGGGTTTGCGAAGTTATCGTCTAATGTAAGGCTGCCGCAAAGAGTTAGTACAGCCTCGGGCGCCATGGGGGTGGTCGCCGCGTAGTCTAGGTAAATCTGATTTGCCAAGATAATTGATGTGTTGTTGTTAGGAATAGGTCAATAATATATGCCTTCGCTTGGAATATGAAGTTATACATAATTTTGAAGTGACTAATTACCTCTCTGAAAAAATGGTTGGGGACGTCACTATATCTATAGTGATGTAAAATGATTATTGCAGGTTCAAAATTTTTATTAACTCAAAACAAATTCCAGTATGAACAAATCCGACCTCATCGACGCCATCGCCAGCCACGCCAACCTGACCAAAGCCGACGCAGGCCGGGCACTGGATGGACTTATCCAATCCATCCAAACCGCATTGAAAGCTGGAGATTCTGTAGCATTAGTAGGCTTCGGTACTTTTGAAGTGAAAGAGCGTGCAGAGCGAACAGGTCGTAATCCGCAAACCGGTGCAGCCATTACGATCGCCGCTGCAAAACTGCCTGGTTTCAAAGCCGGCAAAGCCCTGAAAGACGCCGTTCAGTAAGGTTTAGGCCGCATCATTGCGGCCCCATGCCCCAGCCTTCCAGTTCCGACTGTCGTTTCACCGTGGTGACATCCAGATCGGTCATCCGGCCTTGGGTGCGGGTTAATGTGTCTTGCCGGCCGCTGGAGGCTGCGCCGTATTTCTGAGGATTGAGCCGGCTTCCCGTCCCGGTGAGTTGATCGAGATTGAGCATGGATGAGGCATTGGCGGCGGACGGCAAATGCCCGGTCTGAGCCAAAATGGCCAACCATTTGTCCAGGTTGACCTGTGTCCAGTCCACGCGATCCAGGTCTGCGACTTTGATGCCGGTACAAGTCGGACTTTCCGGCGTACCGAAATCCATGCCCAACTGCGGTTTGATTTGTTCGTTGAGAATGCGCGCAAGCGGCGAGTTGTAGCAGCAGTAACTTTCCTTGCGCACCCAACACACGCCAGCCACCTTGCTCTCGCAATAGGTGCCCAAGTCCGTGCAGACTTTGAGCTGTTTCTGGGCGGCGAGTTCGTATTCCGGTTCCTCGCAGGAATAGACGATCTGGATGATCATGATGATGATCATCACCACGGTATAGGCTGTCATCAACGTGCTGAGCAGTTCGCCCGCAACAGCGGCGCCACCACCCAACTCGACGCCGCCCGATTGGGCCGCCGGGGTCAAATTGCCCGCTGAATCGAATGCCGCCTGGCCGCCCGCACTGAAAAGCGCGTTACCGGCCGCTTCGCCAAAGGTCTGGCCGATCCATTCCGCCACCGATTTCATCAATTCGCCTTTGAGAGAATCGAGCAAGCCTTGCGAGGCAAGGTCGCTGGTGCTGAGCATGTCAGTGCCGACCAAATCATTCACCGTCGAGGCAAAATCCGCCTGAAAACTGTTCCAGGCATCGCCGGCCAACGTGAACGGGGTACGCATGGTTTCCCAAGCGCCTCGAATGGCCGAGGTGCTATCCATGGCCATCACCGCGCTGTCCATCTGACTGGTGGCGATCAACAGATCAATGTAACGTCCCAGTCCCATGGCTCCCTCGGGCGTTTCGCAGCAATCGACCAGGCTGAGTGCGCCACCGACCATTTTGCAACTGGCCGGTTTGCCCTGAAATACTTGGCACGTCGTCGGATCCTTTTGTTGTAGATCGGCATTGGCGTAGTCGCAATGCAAGTCCATCGCCATTTGCTGGGCGCTGTTGAGTAAGGCGACTGCCTTGCTGAAATCCTGACTTTGTGTGCGATTCACGCTGATGCAGTCTTCGCCCATACAGCGAATCGGTCCAGCGCATTGCTGTTGAGTGTGGCTTTGAATGCCGGGAACACCCACCGTTTGCCCGCAGTCGTAAGTATCGACGCTGTCCCAGCAGGTACCCGAGGCCAATACACTGGTGCATTGGCTTTTGATGAACGAGCAGCCTTTAGTTTCCAAGGACTCACAGGTCTTACTGGGCACACCGTTCGTCGGTGGCTCCAGACAGTGGGTGCCGGCGGTATCGGTCCAACATTGACCGTACTGATTCAAATCGCAGTTTCCGGCCGCCTGGATGTTCATGCAGGTATTTCGTATCCCACTTGAACTCGCCACCGGCGCTTGTGCCAAATCGGTACCGCAGACCATCACCTGCGAAGTCGGATCGACATAACAACCCGTAGCATTGGCGGGATCGTTCGTGCAACTCAATTGGCTGCCGGCCTGACAGATGCCATCGGTAATGGCATTGGCCAGATTCTGACAATTCGGACCGTCCCAGCTCCATTCGTCCTGGGTGATCAGTTTCGACAAGTCGTAGCGCAAGCGAATCCGCGAATAGCCTTCGCCGCGTCCAGAGACGCGGGTTTCTTCCTTGAACACCTTGATGCCGCTGCTATTGAAGGCATACAGCACGTTGGTGTTGGGATATTCGTTCCAACTGGTGTAAAGCTCGCAATCCCCGAACCAACCGCTGGCACCGGTATAGATCAACTGATTGTCGTAATAGACTCGAGTGTGGTCATCGTATTTGACGTATTCCAGCGTGGCGCTGGTGATGGCTTCCGGATGCAAGACCTCATACTTGACCTGCCAGGTAAACAAGCCGCAATCGGATTCCCAATAATCATCACCGACCCGGCCGACATACAAATCCATGCAGCCCGGCCCGCAACTGGAAAATCCGCCATCGCCACTGACGAAACGAATCAAGGGTTCGACATGGACTTGGTGAGTGGCGGTACAGCTTTGCGGTACGGTCGGTTGACGCAGACATAACTGATAGTCGGGGATACGGACCGACTGATTGGTCTCGGTTTGCGTTGTCACGGTAGTACAGTCAGAAAACGACTGCGCCCAAGGCGTGAAGTCGCTGAATACCTGATCGCCGTTTCGCCAAATCGGATCGGCTTGTAAGTCCGGGTGCGACTGGTGAGCGTTGTCGATCAGAGTGCGATAGGCTTCGCCGGTGAAGCTGGTTTCGCCGTTCAGGGTGGTCTGTGCATCGAGACCCGCCGCCAGTGTGCCGGGATTGTTACCGTAGAGATTGGCAAAATCGCTGGTCGTGGTAGAAGTGCTATTGGTATCCGGAAACAGCGTGCCGATCGAAATGGCGCTTTCCTGAGCTGTTCCCGGATTTAAGGTCAGTGTGCTGTTGCCAGTATCGATCGGAAACGCAAAACCATCTAGGACTTGCTGACCCAGTTGTTGGCCATCACGCCCAGCCGCCTGAATCGCATCGGCCCAGGACACACCAAAAGGCGTCCAGGCCAGGGTCACGCACAAAATTGCAGACAGTGTCTTCGTAAACCTACATTGCGGTTCGAATAACTCCTTGACGCCCATCACAGCCCCACGCAACAGTCCTGCCAACGCCACAACAGGTAGAGATGATCTTCACCCGGCCCCGGATAAGTGCGTCCCGCACCCCACTTGAACGTGGTTTCGCCAATGGCGTGATTGGACTCGGTTTCGGCGACCGGATAAAACATCGATAGCCGATATTGCGACTTGGGGATGAAGGGATAGATGTAGCCGCCGCATAAGGCATCGTTGCCGGTTGTTTTCCAGGCCAGCCCACGCCGATGCAGGGAGGCCGTGGCGCGTGTAGCCAACAAGCTGGTGATGCGCGGGTCGGTGCCGTAACTGGTCGGCGAGATGCCGGATAAGGGATACATGTGTCCCCAAGCGCCGGCACACCAGAACAAGGCATCCAAGGGACTGCCGATTGCTGCCGCAGCAGCATCGGCGACACAGGCTGAAATGGCCACAGGATTGGCAAACAACGCCGTTTCCGGACTGGTAAAAAACGCCAACAAATCGTTGTTCCAGGTCGGATCGAGCTCCGATACATACAGCAAATCGAAATCCCGGTAGCCGTCGCTGTTGCAATGGCCATCCCAGAACAGATCCAGCAGAATGGTCAACGGAAAGGCGAAATAGTGGTAATTGAAAAACGCCATCTCGCTGGCATCGAAGTCGGCCTTGCCGGTGGTGGCGATCAGACGCACATTCGAGGCACTGAACTTATGACCGCCCAGCGCCGGTGAACACCAGGGATTGCGGACAACCTCAATTAGGCGCGCCGGATTCCAAAGCCCCATGGTCATGCCCAGTTCCGGAATGCCCATCGGATCGGTGCAGAAGCAAAATTTCTCATCCGTGGCGATACTGGGTACATTGCCACCGCCCAACGATGCACCGGCGGCGCGAATCGGGAACAGACAACTCCAGCAAATATCGGAGATCAGCTTGCCGGACCACAGTTCGGCGTCCGAGCACAACGGATCGACACTATTGGTGGTGGTTTCGGCATACAACGGAGTTGTCAGGGTTATCAAACCGCCCAACACCCAAAGGAAAACGAACCGCTTCATGATCGTTCTCCGGTTGCGGCCGGCAGTTTTCGTTCATGAACCAGCAAACGATTACCGGATTGTTCAACGACAGCGGGCACATGCTGTAATTGAAAACGGCTGCGCACATCCGGTGTCAATAAATACACCGGTGCCTGCAACGTCGTTTCCAAACGCTTTAAACTCTCCCAACCTTTATGACGAGACAGCGACGTGGCCAGATACATCACGCGAGATTGTTTGTCCTGGCAGGACTGATGCTGAATCAGCTCAACTTGAGCTGGCACCGTGGCATCGAATACCATCAGGCATAAGCCAAACGGCATCTTGTCCAAGGGATTGACGGTTTGTCCGGCATGGATAATCAGCTGACCGTTGGGTGCAACTAGATCGCGTGGGGCGGTGATGGTCAGATCCACAATCCGATCACGATCGGCCTGAGCGGTGGGTAAGTCTTCAAATTTTTGCTGTTCCCAGAATCGAGCGATGGCCTGTTGCTGCTTTTGCTTCCAGTCAATGGCGGCCATCCGGCGTTTGATCTCTTCAAGCAAGTCGATTTCGGCAATCTCGCCGACATCGCCCAAGGTTCCTAATTCACCCTGTTTGCCGGCTTTGATCTGCTCGTCCAGCCAGGACAAACTACTGACACCCCGGACGTGTAAAAGGGATTTGTCTTCCTGTTCGACGACGATGTCCGGCACCGACGCAACCGACCAGCGTTGAAAACGGGTGGGATCGATAACGATGTTCGGTAATGGCTCGATGCCTTTCAGCAATCGCTTGAGGTCTGCCATCAAGGCCGGTAGTTTTTGGCCGGGCTTTGGGCCGCGAAACACTAGCAACACATCGTCCCGATCTGCGGCCTCTTCAAAGATGCCTTTCAGTGCAGGTTCACCCAGCGAGAAGGAGACAAACAACAGTGTGAGTGGTTTGTTCGAAGGCGTTGTTGGTAGGCCGCTTGCCAATTTTGTGGATCTTGTCGATAGCGCATCTGCGCGAATCGCTTGTGAGGCCTCAAATACTTGTTGCGCTTGGCGCTTCACGTCTAACTGTTCGGATTGACCGTTCAACCAGTCGGGTCGAGGCTGGCCTTCCAGGGCTTGCAAGATGGCCTGCGAGCGTGTTAACCAAGCCTCCTCTGCGAAAGCTGGAAAAAATGGAACCCCTAAGATCAGGCAGAATACCGACCGGATTTGCCGAGCCAGAGTTTGATCAAAACAACGCATAGGCCCGTCCAATCACTTGATGGTCGTAGACATAGCCCCAGTAACGGGAATCGAAGCTTTTGTCGGTTTGCCCGGTCACCCAATAGGCGGCCGGTGGAATCGTTTCATGGCGTTTGAAAGAGGAGGGGGCTTTGTTCAGTTTCTCCGACAATGGCAAACCGTCGATGACCTGTTCGTTGTTAATCATGGTGTGCTTTGGGTCGACATGGACGGTATCGCCCGTGACGCCGGCGGCAATTTTGACGATGATCTGGCCGTCCTTGAAAAAAGGCGCCATGCGCTCGGCGCGAAACGCAATCAAATCGCCGCGCCAGATGTCTTTGTTGTGAGTGTCGATCAGGTACACCCATTTGTCCGGCAGGCAGCGATCGACCTGATCGTCGCCGCCGATCAGAAAGCGTTGACCGATATAGCGTTCAACGGCCAATACCAGCAACAAGATCGGTAAAGCTTTCCCGATGAACCGCAGTAACGCCGCTCGGGTTTTATAGGGTCTCTGCTTGGTATTGGTTGTCGTGGCGATAGCGACATTTGAATGATTGGATTGCATAGACTCACCGGGTTTGATGCTGAACATAGACATCCGCCGGGGCGGCTACTACCGCGGTCGAGTCAATGACCAGATAACCTGCGTCACTGAGCTTTTTGGCCTGCCCCTGCCAGTCATCGACGATCTTGGCCATTTGCTCCTGGCTGGCGTTGGGCGGTATCGATTGAATCAGCTTGCCCCGATCGAGCACGAACACCGGCGTGACCAGATTCAGGCGCGCCAACGGCTGTTGCAATTGCTGTTGTGCAGCTAGCCAGCCGCCGATACTGCCCAGAAACAGCGAAATCAACACGGTACTAAGCCATTGCGATTTAGGATCCATACGCACTCTCCCTGGATTTGCTGCTGCGATTGTCGATGAGTTGTTGAATGGCATCGCCCAGACTCAAACCTTGCCGGCGCAGCTGCTTCAAGGCATTGACGTCTTCGGGTTTGGTGGAAAACAGAATGCGTTTGTAAGGATCGACGATCAGCCGGCCGATGCCGGAACCCATCTCGGTGATGAAGAAAATCTCGGAATAAGCACCGGGCAAGGTATGCACGGTTTTCAGCAGTTCATAGCCGCCATCCGATAACGGCAAGCGTCGGTCCTGTTTCATACCTTCGATGACTTCGGCTTTTTGACCGAGCAAATACATATTGGCCGAGTTCTCGACGATGGCCCGGCCTGCAGCATTGCGGTACAAGTCGTTGACCGACTGGGTGATGGTTATCGCCGCACCGCCGTATTTACGAAACCGACGGTAGCCGTGTTCCATGAACTTGGCGACATCGCCTTCAGTGAGTAGATCCCAGGCTTCGTCGATGATGACGATCTTGGGGCGGTTGCGTTCGCCCAGATACATTTCTTGCTGGATCTGGTAGATCAGCTGCAGCAACACCACCTGTTGTAGATGTTTACGTCCTTTTAGCTCCTCCAATTCCAATACGGTAAAGTCGCGAGCGAACTTGGCATTGTTCTTACCGTTGAAGTAACGGCCGTATTCGCCTCGAGTGGTAAAGGGGAATAACTGCTCACCGACATCTTTTAGGCGTTGGTCGGTTTCGGCGCAGAGTTGCTTGGCAATGTCGTCCACGGACATGGCCTGCGCTTTTTCGGTCCACAGTTGTTTCAATATCCGCTTCAGACCCGCGGTTTGAAAATCGGTCAACTTTTCAGTCGGTGCTGCCATTTGACTGACTAAACCGGCTAACATGTCAGCTTCTTCCTCGAAGTTTTGCACGATCTCGAACGGGTTCATGCAAATGCTCGAGCCATGGGTGAACTTAACGAAGTCGCCTTCCAATACCTCACAGAGATTTTCATAGGAGCGGCCGACATCGATCGCCCAGATTTGCGCGCCTTCGGTCAGGTAGCTGACGACGATCTCGTTGGTCAGAAAGGATTTTCCTTTACCCGATTCGGCGGCGATACACAGGTTGTAATTGCCGGTGGTATCGAACAACGACACGGCCATGTGCTCGCCGTTGCGTGAGACGAAATTCAGGGTTGGGGTGCCGGTACCGGCCCAGTCGCCGAACAAAGGCAACAAAGGAATCGCATGCCGGGTGGCCAAGGTGCGGTAGCGTTTCAAATCGGAAATCGCCGAGCGTTCGGGGCCGAACGGCAAACAATTGAGAAAAAAAGGCAGGCAAAAATACTTGTCTTCCAGTAGCTGAAAGCCCAATTCGCGAAAATACACCCTGGCATTCGAAACGGCAGCGGCTTCTTCGGCTTCGTCGCAAAATAGCAGAACGCCGAAATAGGCCCGAATCGGCCGGTCGCCGTCGCGGTAGGCATCGAACAACACATCGAAATGGTGTTTGCGTTGAACCAGCACCGGCAGAAAACGGGCGATTGGCGTATTGACCTGATTGGTGATGAATTGCCGCACGCCTTCCTGACGGGTTCGCGTGGATTCGGCATCGGGATAATGCAAGGTCAGACTGAGCAAAGTATTCTGGCGGATGCCACGGGTACCGGAGAGAATGTCACCCAAGTAACTTTTGGCGCTGCCGAAGTAAAAATGATCGGGGGTGCGTTTGGCGGACAAGGTCTTGACACGCTTACTACCGAGCCACAGACCTTTTTCATCCAGTTCGAGTGCGTTGTCGTAATCCAGCAATTGATCGCGGATCAGTTGAGTCGGATCACACTCGGGCACCACCCGGTCTTTCCAGCCGGCATCCGGTTGCCAGTTGAGCAGCGTGTTCAGGATGCGGACATACTGATCGGCGCCCAATACTTCCGGATACAAGCCAATGGTCGACAGCGATTGTTGCGTTGCCATTTGCAATTCGCTGGCCCGGCGGATGTCGGCTTCACTCGGCCGGGGGAATGCCATCGGTAGTTTGACTGTGACCAGAATGTGGCTGCGCCGGAGACGTGCCCCCGAAATTGCTTCCGGCGCCTTGGTCGTGCCGCGCCGCAGAAACTCAACGCTGGCCTGCGTCATGGTTTTATAGGTTGGCTTTTGCTGCTTTAAACGTCGGGTCTGCATGATCGCCAGCGATTCCTCGATATCCGGCGAGGTCCAGAGGCTGACCTGCAACAAGGTGTCGGTCGGCCAATCTTGGTTCAGCAACACGTTGACGCGCGCGGACACGCTGGCATCGGCGCCGGTCATGGGGCGGCATAAAAAACCAAAGCCAATGCTGCTATCGGCCATCAAGAAGAGATGATGGTCATATTCGTAGGCCAGTACCGTGAATAGCTGGTCAGCCCGAGGGCGTTGCGATGAGGTCATAGTGCTTTGTCCTCTTCATAAAGTTGCTTCAAGTCTTCGGCTGGACATTCCGGATGTAAGCGAATCGTGAAGGGATGTCGGCAAACACGAACCGCACGTTTTTTGCGCGATAACTGCCGGGCTCTGGCCGGATGGCAGGAATTGATCGGTTTGCCGTTAGCGGCCTGGACCTTGACGCTGCGCATGGCCTTAGTCGGTTGACAAGGGCGGCGGTTGCCCGCCGCAGTCTCGGTATCAATACTTGAACCGGTCATCGTCTTTAAGCCTAAATCGTGGCGGTGACGATGTTGGTGATGATGGTCGGCGCCGCAAACAATCCGACGCCGCTGGCAATCCCCAGCACAAAGCCCATGATGCTGCCGCGCACGACACCGGCAACCAGGCCGACGATGACGAACACGATGGCAATGATGCGGCCGAGCAAGCCTTCGACCCAGCCGGTCAGCAAGGTCCAGACGTTGTTGAACTCGGTACCGCCGGCACCGGCCATGGCGTCGGATGCCATCAACATAAAAAATAACGATGCCAGGGCGACCAAGACCCCGGTTCGATACGACGTTTTCATCAAAAATGTCCTCATTCAGGTTAAATGACGGTTGCCCGTCGAATCTCGGACGCTCAGTCCGGCAGGTTTTAAGCGGTTGCCCGCTCACTCTCGCAGGGGGTGTGAGACCTGCGGTGAAAAGGGATTCAGGCTTAGGGCAATTTGTGATCCAGCCGGGGAGTAGGACCATCATCGTCATTCGCCTCGACGCTCGGCCGTTTCTCGGGCGGACGTTGCTCGACTTGTAAAGGAATCAACGACGAACTGGCTGTCGGTGCCGCCTTGCCAATCATCCAACGCCGAGGTTCCAGCTCGGTGTAGACGTAGTTGGAGACCATCAAATCGCCGTCAGCATCTTCCCAAGGGGCGATCCAAATGCGCATGACCTGGGAGGGTGTACGAATCGGAGTGGGATCTTCGATCTTGGGTACGGGTTGTTGTAACGGTGGGACGAGTGTTGGTTTCGAGACTGACTCCGATCCCTGGCTATTTTCCGCAGGCGTTTCCGGTAAGGCGGTATTGGTCACCTGGTAAGCTTGTGTAGTCGACAGACAGCTGGGTTCGTCCGGCATACCTTTACAGCCGTATTCGGTGGCGCAGCCGGCGGTGATGGTAATCAGCAATACACTGATGCCGTAACGGGAAATGGCGAGAATGGCTTTCATGGTTTCTTCTCCGAGGCATTTGGATTTTGTGTATCGGGCGTCGTTGCCAGACTGGGCGACGGTTTCGGTTTGTCGGCCAACCAATCGGCTAACACCTCAGGTGCGCCACTGTGGGTGCGGCCGTCCGGAGCAATCAGAAACGGCACGCCCTTCAAATCGAACAATTTGGCGGTGACAACAGCCTTTTGCAGCGGCTCTTTGTTGCACTGAGTGGGCGGTTCGGTCGGCAAGCCGGCGTAATCCTGTTTCAACAAGCGGTCGCGCACGGCGTCTTTGGTTTTGGTATCGGTCGCCCCTAATTGACACGCCAGTTGCACGACGAGGTTTTGCGATTCGGGGCCGAGGATGGGGATCATCACCAGTTTGAAGGTGTACTGGTCTTTCAAGGCTTGCAGGTCTTTCATGACCTTGCCGCAATAAGGGCAGCGCGGATCGATGAACACCAGTACTTGGCCTTTGCCATGCCCGACGGTCACCGCGCCCAGATCGTCGGCCTTGAGTTTCATCCGCGACAGGTCGATGCGGTTGGCGATGTTGTCGATATCCGCCAATGCCTTGATCTCCTGTTGAGTCCAGATGTCCATCAATTTGCCGCCGTAAAAGGCAAAGCGGCCATTGCTGGAGATAAACACCGTTTGCTCGCCGGACTTGACCATCTTCAGGCCCGAGATCGGCAAGTCCTGCATGCCGTCGATCTTGATCGACAAAAGGCCTGCGGCGATATCCGATACAGCCGGTTTTTGCGGATTGGCGGCGAAGGCGATCGACGCCGCGAATAGCGATGCAAACAGTAGAGTAATTTGGCGTAGAGTCATAAATACCTTTGAGATCGGGTTAAAGAATCAGCTCGGTGTTTTCAGCTTCAGCGCCGTGCCTTTTTGCACGATGAAATTGACCTGGCGCGTAGCGTCGACTTCTATGACCGGGTAAATCTCCTCGGCCATGTCCATGTAAAAGTGCGACAGGCGTTCCATGGCGTATCCGGCGCCTTTCAAGGCACCGCCTTCCATCGACTGCGAGGAAAAGGCGCTTTGGAACGGCGTGGTTCCGGATAGAGCCCCCAGGCCGCCGGTCATCAGCACCGGAATCTGATTGCGTCCGAAGGCATCGGAAAAGCCGCGTAAAAAGCCCGCCATCATGGATTGAGCGAGGAGGGCGCCTTGTTTGGACACCACGCGACCGCGCACACCGTTTTTGCCGTCTTCGCCGGTGGCATACGCATTCATCGGTACTTCGATCACGCCACCGTCCTGACGGACACAGGAAAAGGTCTCGCCGCGAAAGTAGGCCCGCTCAGCACTCAGGTCTCCGAAGCCCGCGGCCAGCAGGAAGCACTCGCGGACATCGGCATGAAAACGGTTGGGCAGAATGGCTTCCTTCTTGATCCGGAACAGTACCGGCATGGGTTCTTTCTTGGCTTTTTTGCCGGTCGGGGCATCCAGACCGTTCAACAACACCCCGGTCAATATGCTGCCTGCCGGAATGAAGACATCGCTGCTGGCATGGTTAGAACGTCTTCGATCCAGAGTCGGAGTCGTGTCTTTGTCTTTACCATTGGACTGCTCGGCGCCTTCCTGTATGACGCGAATCTGCATTGCCGCCGGTGCTTGGCCATTGGCTCGTCCTCCCGAGACACCAGTATTGCCTGGTGTCGATGCGGGAATGGCGGCTTGCTCGAAAACGTGGTTGAGATCATCCTGGCTGTTGTCGAACCGCGTGCTGCTTGGGCGGCGGTTGTAAGGTCTTCCTTGCGTCATTGGCTCTATGGAAGGTTCATTGGAATCGCCTGGGTTGCTGGCCACTGTCGGTGTGGTGGCTTTGTTCTTCAGCGACTCGACTTCGCCGGTCACGGCTTGTAGTTTGGCTTCATAGGCTTCGCGTTCCGCTGCCGTCCATTGTTTGAAACGGATTTCATCGGATTGCTGTTCCCGGCGCTGCTGTTCTTCGATCGCCGCTAGCCGGCGGGCTTGCTCGTCGTTCTTCTGCAGCAGATCTCGCAATTGCGCGGAAATGCCGTCGATGCCCAGCGAGCGCGGATCGCTATCGGTCAGAATGTGTTGAATGGTGGCCTGTTTGCTCAGCGGTTTGCTGACTTCCGGGGTGACGGTGGCCAATGCGATGATGATGGCCAACACCACGGTACCGATGCCGCCGACGGCCAGATTGCGTTTGGCGGTCGGGCTCAAGCGTGTCCACCAGGTATCTACGCTGGCCATTACGGTTGACCTCCGCCCAGCAACGAGGGACGCAAGCTAGTCGAGGCTTCAGGCGCTTGTCGGACCACGACATACAACTCGGTGGCTTCTTGCGGTTTCAATACCACGTTGGGCCAGACCGACACGGCGAGTACGTCCTGTTGTATCGTCGCGCAACTGCGTTCGTCGAACTCGAGCATGTCGCCGCCTGTATTCTTGGCAAGACCCACCAGAATCAACTGGTCCTGGCCTTCTAGAACCTGGCCGGTTTGGATCTGGAACCGGTCTTGCAGGCAGTGAATCTGTTCCTGCGGTTTGGGTTCGCGTAGCGAATAACCGGACGGGGTCTTTTGCAACCCCAAATCCCGAAATAGCGCTTTTAGTTGGCTGATATAGGCTTGTTCCTGTTGGCTCGAGGTTCGACTTGCGCTATCGGAGCGCTGCCATTGGTTCAACAGTTGGTAGCTGTCCTTGTCCAAATCAAGATGGATTTCCCGCGCGGGGATGCGTTTGGGAATCAAGGTTAGCGACAAGGCAATGTCCTGGTTGTCGCCAGGGGTGATGTATAAGGTGACCGGTGTTTCGTCGGCGGTGGCGACATAAACGATTTTGCCTTTGGTACTGGTCGTGGCTTGGCTGGTAGTCGTAACCACCGGATGTTCAAACGGCGTGACCAAGCGATTCAAGTGGCCGACGGCAATCGGCATCAGTTCGTTAATGCCGGGTTTAACCGCGATGTGCTGCGGGCCGATTGAAGTGGCTGACGTAGCGTTTGACGCTGCCGCTTGCTGGTTGGCAACTTTTATTACACTGGCATCGACCGGCGGTAACTCGATGCCTAAGTCGGGCTTCGGCGGCACAACGGGTTGTGATGATGCTGAGGACGACTCTTCGGCTACGGTGGTGACCGGGGGTAACACCGTCACGGGTAAGTCATCGGTGGCCCAACTGCCCTGGGTGAAAGTCACGAGTAGCCAAGGCAAAAAGTGTCGTTTCATGGTTTAGCCTCTTGAGGTTGCCCCTGGGTGGATTTCAATCGCTCCAGGGTTCTAGGGGAATCCGGATACACGTCGATGTATTCCAGGCGGGGCCGATAGTTTTTGATGGCGATGATGAATTCGTAGGTACGGGGTTTGACGTCGGGTTTGGAACTGGGGCCTTGGCTTTTCAGTTCGCCGCTGACAAAGACCTTGTTGGTCTCGGCTTCGTAGTCGACATGACGCGGAGTGAAGCTGATCGCGACCCGGTCCATTTTGATGGCCTTGATTTGATCGCTCATGGCATCCAGGACACTGCGGTAAATATCCGGCGCCAATAACGGCTCGACCGCGGTTTTCAGAAAGTCGGCATTGGCTGGCGTGGTGTTGCCAAGGAGTTCTGCCAGGAACAAGCCCCAGGACTCTTTGAACTCACTAGAGGCCTGGCTGCGGGTGACCTCGACTTCCTGGGTGAGGGTAGGTGGCACCAGGATGATGCTGCGCTCGGTTCGCCAAGCGGCCAGCGAGGTGATCACGCAAATCACCAGCAAGCCGATAATGATTACCCGGCTGAGTCGGTTCTCGGTCTCGTGCCCGTCCCAGGTCTGAAGAAAATCCGACCATCTCATGGCAGAAACCGGCGAATGTAGGGATTGGGGATGGTTTGCGCGCGACTGGGCAACAAGCCCAGCCAATACAGTGCATGCAAGGTGTAGCCGTCAGGGCGGTTATCGCGGAAACGCCGGTAAAACTTGACCGCGATGAAGCCGAGCGCCAAGCCGGGGATAAATTGATCGATCAACATGCCGGTGAGCATGCTCACCATGAACGGCACAATCTCGTCCGCGCTCCACAGCAAAATGTGGATCGGATCGTCGATCGATTGGGGGATGGCAATGGGTTCCATAATGACCTCCGGTTAGGATGGTCATTATTTTGAAGGGATATTTGAAGAGAGCTTTTGCAGCTGATGACGAATTTGACGTCAGCTACGGAAAGCGTAGGAAATTGAATTTATTGGTTGATGGTAGGCACTTATAAATTACATGTGCTTGTCAAAATCCGCGAAATGATTGAACTGAATTCCAACAGCCGCTGAGTAAGCGTTTGTATAAAATGGAGATCTCTTACGGATTCGAATTCGAGAGTTAGGCAGCGAACTGTTTGTTCATCCTTTCCTTGAAAACAGAATTCAACCGTCGTTAAAGACGGGATGGATTGATACCGCTACAAAGATCGCCACCTCGTTGAAAGGGTATTCTCGAGATGAAACATTTCGGAGCAATTGCGAAGCGATGTGACTGAATTAAATGCAATTTTTGAATCTGCATTAGCTTCGGTCTGAGCATTTTTTGCTAACTATGTAAATGGCAATGGCCCCTAGTCCTTAATCGATGGAAAACGGTCACTTGAACGAGATACCCGATCGCGTAAATCTAACCCAGCCTTAAAGTGGGTTGTATACCGCATGGGCAAACTCACTGGTTCACCTGTTTTTGGATTACGGCCTATGCGAGCGGCTCGCTGAATAACTGAGAATCCTCCAAACCCACGAATTTCAATTCGCTCGGCTCGTGCCAGATGATGGATCATCGCATCAATTGTCACGTTAATCGCTAATTCGACATCGCGTTGCAGCAAATGTGGCAATTTAAGACTGATGCGTTCGATAAGTTCAGACTTTGTCATTCTATGGTGTATGTCAAATCGGTGATGTTTAACAATGGGCTGGTGATTAAGTTATTAGAGCGTTGGCAGTGTCTTACCGCCTTGTTCAATGACAACGGCTTGCTTAAGCAAATCACTGGCAGTGGGATATTGATCGTAAAGGCTGCCAATCGCTTGATAATAGGCCGTCGTACTAAATGGTTCTGAGGCTTGTTTTCGGATTAACTCAGCCAGTCTTGACCTGAAGTCTGGTGAAACGGTAACCATACGTATGCCTTTAACGATTTTGGTGCCCGGATCCACCAAAACTAGATTAAAGGGTAAGTAGGCATTCCCTTCGTCAATCGTTTCATCCCCAGCAAGATGAATGGTAAATGCCAAGTCCGACCAGTCCAAAAATCCCTCTATTTTGAATAAAAAGAAAATAAGTTCGGCTTTAGCGAATAACGCAAAGGATGTATTGCCGTTTAGAAAGGTTTGGATTTCTCGAGGGGACGCCGAAAAATTAAACGTCAGCAACGGCGCGCCATTGGCCAGTACGATACTCATACCTTCCGCAGGCATGTCATGATCAAAGCGTTCCCCAACGCAGAGTTTCAAATATTCCATTTCACTGGTGTTCATGATGTCTTTTCGGCAAGAAGAGAGTCTGGGAGCTAGGAATAGCGGAGCGGTAATGGCTCACCGACAAGCCGCACGTTTTCAGCAATATCGACGGCGACACAACGATTCGCTTGAATCGCGTCAGCTAAAATGTATTCGTCTTGGCACAAGTAAACATTCTGTTCACAGGTTGAACAATAACGAATGTCTTGATTATCCGTTGTAACCAACTCATCCCATTTCTTATCGCATTGTTTGCCAAAAATACAGTTTCTGATTACGCTCACTTCGCACTCCCTGAAGCAAAAAAAGTTAAAGAACTCGGCCTAATCAGTCAGCCCGTACAGGTTTTTAGTTTGACTGAGAAATCCGCAATCCCCAGTTTGAATAACTGTTTGGCGGCCGCGTCCAAGGTTTTAAATTCCTTGGTTTCACGTTTGGTGGTTTCCAATGGCTGTCCGTTGATGACGACCATGTAACCCTGAGCCATCACAGCATAATGAACTTGGACTTGCTTCACCGCATTGGCATCAAGCAGCACCTTTACCTCGCGCTCAATCATACATCTCCCTTGATGTTCGGTTCGCCGGTTGGGTTCGACTGTTCCCACGATTCAAATAAATCTTGTTGGTCGACTAATACCAACAGATCACCCGGTTTTACCTGCAAGTAGCGACACAACTTGGCAAGTACATCGCGGTCAAAACTTTTCACCTGATCGTAGTAATAGCGATCTACCGTCGCTCGCGCAACGCCTGTTGCGTGGCATACGTCGGAGACTTTCAATCGTTTAGCGCCAAGGATCGTTGACAGTCGACAGGTAATCATATGTCTTATTGAGTGAAAAACTAATCGAACTCGATTAATTATTGCAATGATATGGTCAATGGCGCTCTAAGGCAAGGTTCGGTTTTAGGATCATGCAAAGAGTAGGGGTTAGCAGCCTAGAGACGACAACTGTCGAGCATCAACTTTTATTGCAGCCATGGGGAATTAGCCAGCTGGAAGCTGGTTTCTCATGCTTCGCATAATCGGCAACTGGAAAGGTTTCTCCGGTCAGTTTTTCGAGTTCGTCTATCGATACCAAATAACGATCCAGTTTGCGTTTTGTGGCATCAGTTGAATTCGGTACGACCCAGGCAATAGCTCGTTCATCGGCACCAGTGCCTCGTACGATCACTTTGTAAAAGTAGTCGGGGGTACGCACGCCATGGGACGAAACGAAAATATCATTGCTCGTATCGTTACCCCAAACGACGCCACCCAGGACCAAAAGATCATCTATATCGCGGTAGCATTCGATGATTTCCTCCGTCAGCAACCAGGCGCCTCGATTCATCTGCGAGGTTTGCGGCAAAATGTTGGTCATGTCGTTAGATTGATGGATAGCATTGGCGGAAGCATCCAGGTGATTAGCCGGAACTTGGTGACCGCGGTCATAGCCATTGCCATAGGCCTTGCTCGTGAACTGTTGGCAAGAAGCCGACACATTCGGATCCAGCTCGAATTTGTCGTATCGTTTCAAGTTACCACTATCGCGTTGTGCGTTATAGCGGAACTTGATTGCTGCTCGTTCTTTGCAGTCTAGCCAGACTGTAAATCCGTCATAATCCAGTTTCAGAATGTCACCTGACGGCAAATTGTGTGCCGGTGTGGCGGCGGACAATGTCTGGGGAGTTGCTTGCTGTTGAACTACTGTTGATTCGGTCGATGCCTTGGAATGCCCTTCATGGCAATGATATTCACCCGTTTTACGATTGGTATGACAACCTTCAGCGTTGACTTTGCCTGGATGGGCAACTGCGACATTCCAGAATAGAAACGGCAGTAACAAAGCGACATGTCGTAATGTGAAGTCTTGGGTCATCGTTTAACTCGTTGGATATTTTCGTTACTGTAACTGTTGCCAAAGCGCCTGAATGATTACGTCCGAGGCATCATCCGCAAAGGTTGTACCACATTCAGCTAATAGTGGATTAGTAGGATTATGCAGATCGTATGCATTTCGGATCGCGGCACCCAAACTGAAATGTAAGTCAATTAAGTCGATCTGATTCATGCCTGCGATGGAGTGGCGCTCCTCATAGCTCAAAATAAGCATCAATCGGTTAACGGCATCATCTACGGTGTTGGGCGGTTGCAGGATGTCTTGACTGATGAATGACCAATTCTTGCTCAATTTGATAGACCTTCAATGAACTCGGTGGGTTAGGTGTTTTAACCCGAAAATTTGCACAACGTTATCCACAGAATTTGGGGATAACGAATCAGCGGCAGTAAGATTAGCTGGTAATAAACGGCTTTGTTTGAACTTGCCAGTCTACGCAGCTTAGATCTCTGAGGGTTACATGACACAATCGATCAGTTCGAACTTTTATGCCTACCTTTCACGCCTGAGGTGGATTAAGCGCTGGGGCCTAAAGCGCAACGCCCACGAAGAAAATGTCATGGAACACAGTTGGGAAGTGGCTGTGATTGCCCATACCTTGGCGCTCATCAAAAACCGCTATTTTGAGGGGCAAGTCGATGCTAACGCCGTGGCAACCGCAGCCCTTTACCATGACATCACGGAAGTGATCACGGGTGATATGCCCACACCCATCAAATACCATTCGCCCGCTATTCTAGGTGCCTACAAACAAATCGAACAGCAAGCGGAACAAGAGTTATTGAATCTGCTACCGGAAGTCTTGCAACCCGATTTCCGGGCACTGATTGATCACCGGAAAATGTCTGAAGTCCATCAGAAAATCATCAAAGCCGCCGACAAGATCTCCGCCTACCTAAAATGCCAGGCCGAATTGAAAGCCGGCAATGCTGAATTTGAAATGGCTGCCGAACAACTCGAACGGGATATTGACGCGTTGGATCAACCCGAGGTTCGTTTTTTTATGTTGTCATTTGCGCCCAACTGCGGGTTGACGCTCGATGATTTGATGAAAAAACGTTAGCGCAGTTGTATTCAGCATGGATTCCCAATCTAACCCGCCTTATTCTGCCGACAATCCCGTTGAGAAACTACACGGCTCCATCGAGCGTGTCACTTTTCATAGCGAGTCCTCGGGATTTTGTGTGTTACGGGTCAAGGTCAAAGGTTATCGTGAACTGATTACCGTGATCGGGTCAGCTGCCAGCGTCACGGCCGGCGAGTACATTGAATGCCTGGGTTGTTGGGTCAATGATCGTCAGCATGGGCAGCAATTTAAAACCATCTCCTTAAAGATTGTTCCGCCGACCACGTTGGATGGCATCGAGAAATATCTGGGCTCGGGTATGGTCAAAGGCATTGGTCCTCATTTTGCCAAGAAACTCGTCAAAGCATTTGGCGAACAGGTGTTCGATGTGATTGAGCAAACACCGGAACGCCTGCTGGAATTGCCGGGTATTGGCAAGAAGCGCCAAGAGCGGGTCACGGGGGCCTGGGCCGAACAGAAAGTGATACGCGAGATCATGGTGTTTTTGCAATCTCACGGCGTTGGCACCTCTCGCTCGGTCCGAATATACAAGACTTACGGCGACCAGGCTATCGATAAAGTTCGGGAAAACCCTTATCGGCTAGCATTGGATATTCACGGAATTGGCTTTAAAACCGCTGATACCCTGGCGCAGAAATTAGGCATTGGCCCTCAGTCCCTGCTTAGAGCTCAGGCGGGCGTTCGCCACGTTTTACAAGAGTGGTCAGGCGAAGGCCACTGTGCCGCGATTCGCAGCAATCTGTGCGAAATGGCGGCCAAATTACTGGAAATCTCATTACCGATTATCGATCAAGCGGTCGCGGCGGAATTAACCGAAGGCAATTTGATCGCCGAAATCGATGGCAGCGACGAATTCATTTTTCTGACGCCTTTGCACCGCGCTGAAATAGGCTGTGCCGCCCACCTGAACCGGTTAAATCAAGGCGATGCACCTTGGGGTGTGATTGACGCGGATAAAGCCATCCCCTGGGTGGAAGAGCAAACTGGCGTGACCTTGTCGCAGTCGCAAGCGGCTGCCGTTCGATTGGTACTCCAGCATAAAGTCTCGGTGATCACTGGCGGTCCCGGTGTCGGTAAAACCACCTTGGTCAACAGCTTGCTCAAGATACTCAAAGCCAAACGGGTGCGGATTGGTTTGTGCGCGCCGACAGGACGTGCTGCAAAACGCTTAACTGAATCGACCGGTATGGAAGCAAAAACGGTGCATCGTCTACTGGAGTTCGATCCGACGCAATTCGCGTTCAAGCATAACGACGAAAACCCGCTGGACTTCGATTGCTTGGTGATTGATGAGTCGTCGATGATGGACGTGGTGTTGATGAATCAGCTGTTAAAAGCGATACCGACGGAAGCCGCATTCTTGATCGTCGGAGATGTCGATCAATTACCTTCAGTCGGACCCGGATCTGTGCTGGCCGACATCATTGATTCCGGCCAAATTGCCACCGTGCGTCTGACCGAGATTTTCCGTCAAGCCAGTACCTCCAAAATCATCACTAATGCTCACCGGATTAACCATGGGCAAATGCCGCTAGTGGACAAGATAGAGGGACTCAGCGATTTTTATTGCCTGTACGCCGAAACCCCGGAGGAGATTTTCGCTAAGTTGATGCAAGTCGTGCTCGAACGGATTCCGCAGCGCTTCCACTTTCATCCGGTCAACGATGTGCAAATTCTGACGCCCATGAATCGTGGTGGCCTGGGAGCGCGGTCGTTAAATATCGAATTGCAAGCACGACTCAATGGTCACAGCGAGCCCAAGATCACCCGCTTTGGCAATACCTATGCGCCGGGTGATAAGGTGATTCAGAGGATCAACAACTACGACAAGGAAGTCTTCAACGGCGACATTGGTGTGATCAAATCCATTGATCTTGAGGACAGCCAGGTCAAAATATTGTTCGACGATCGAGTGGTCGACTACGAATTCAGTGATCTGGACGAAATTACACTAGCTTACGCCACCAGTGTGCACAAATCGCAAGGCTCGGAATATCCGGTGGTTGTTATTCCATTGGCCATGCAGCATTTTATGCTGCTGGAACGTAATCTGCTGTATACCGGCGTCACGCGTGGCAAACAACTGGTCGTGGTGATTGCCCAGCCAAAAGCGCTAGGCATGGCGGTGAAAAACCAGCAATCACAAAGAAGGATCACTCATTTGGCGGCTAGGCTGAACGAAAATACGTGACTATTGTTACGGCTATACTCGTCGAGAACGGCCAAAACCGGCCGCTGATGATGCTGGCGAAATTTTCTATCCCTAAGTTCAGCGAATGGCAGCTTTTCGGCAAGCAAATCGACATTATGACCGTGTCACTACGGCCAAAAGCGGTCTATGAAAAATACAAAAAATCAGTTCTCCGAATGGCTGGTTTATATCGATCATTTGACATCTGTATTGCGCTCATTTTCTAAACGCTTGAAATTCGCTAAACAGCATTGGCCTGATGGGTTTCTAATTTCACAAGCACATTCCCCGGCTTGAGTGCGTTGCATGACGAAAGCTTTGATCGGCTCTGCCCGATGATCTTTTAATGCCGATAGGTACTGCTCGGCGTCAATATCAAAACAGTAACAAAGCGTGTCGTTTTGAATGGCTTGATAGCTTCTTAAATGCTGTTTGGGAATAGTGTTGCCCGTACTGGAAAAGTACCCCACTGAGCATGTTTTGGTCGGGCAAAAATAATAACTGTTAGTGATGATTGCCTGATTCTCGGGAAACCTGACCTGATGATAAAGCGTAGACATACCGACATTTTTACAAGTGGAGCCGCATTCAGGACAATTCTGTTTGGTTTTGGTGGATGTACTTGGGCAGCAACAATCAGACATAGACCGCATCCTCGGCTTTATCGGGTAATAGATGTGACCAGGGAACCCGGATAACCAGCATCCGTCGTGGCTTTGATCAAGGCTGCACTATCGGTTTTCTTGCTATCGAAGGTTACAGTGGCTGTTTTTGAATCGTAATCGACAGTCACTTCCTGTACGCCTTCGACTTTCTGCAAGGCTTTTTTGATGGTGACTGTACACATAGCGCAGGTCATGTTTTCTATATTCAGCGTCACCGTATTCAGCGTCACCGTTTGCTGTTGGTTCGGCTGTGCAACAGTGGCTTCAGCATGGGCCGCCGGCATCCACAGAGCGCTTGATGACAAGCTCAAAATTAACAAACAGGTTTTAATTGTCATACCGATTCTCTCAAGCCATAAAAAAGGGCGCTAACCAGGGAAAGGCCAGCAGCATCAAAATGAATGCGGAGCCAAGCCAAAATATTAGGCGTTGTTTACGTTGGGTATCGTAGTTGGTACAGATGGCACTTTCTGCACAACAGGAAGGCTTCCGATAGAGTTTGCGATACCCTAAGACCATAAAGACCAGGGTCAGGATGATAAAAAAAGGACGGGCCGGTTCCATTGCCGTAAGTGTACTCATCCAGGCCCCGCCAATGCCTAAAGATAAAAACAACAGGGGGCCGACGCAGCATGCCGAAGCGCCTATTGCGGCTAATACGGCACCGATACCTAGCCAAGACGGGGAGTTAATAGATGTTTCAGGGTCTGTTTTCATACGAATCTCCTAAACCAAACAATTACCAATGTTGGTAAGAAGTCTAAACCCTGTTGTTTAGAACAGAGTCAAGCGGGCTGTAGCGTCTTACTTAAAATCAGGGTTTGATTGATGCATCATCGCTAAACGCATCGAGAATAGCGCAATGAGCGGCTGGAGCGGTCTGCTGACAGTCGTTGACCAGCGTTCCCAATACCTGACGCAGTGCCGTTAAATCCCTGATTTGCTGATCGATCTGCTGACATTTCTGCTCAGCGAGTTGTCGTACATCGGCACAGTGCGGCCCATCAAGCGATAACAAGGTAGCAATTTCTTTCAAGGTAAATCCGGCCTGTTGAGCGCGTTTGATAAAACGTATCTGGGCAATCGCATCAGCTAAATAAACTCGATAACCACCATCGGGTTTCGCTGGCTCTGTCAGTAAACCAATGCGTTGATAGTGGCGGATGGTTTCGATGGTGACTTCGGTTTGCTTGGCAAGTTTGCCTATGGTCAGAGCCGGCATTTTATTGGGCCTTAGATCAAAAGAGTTTTATTGTCATGCAGTTTTCAATCACTAGCCTTTAGGCGTCCAGATTTTAGACGTCAATAATGAAAAATTTCATCTACAATAATATAGATAAGTTAGACTCTGGCAAATATGATGCAACATCGCCTCACCACCATTCTATTAGTGCTCATGGCTATCATGCCTGTAGTGGTGGCGTTCGCTCATTATTCTGTACTCACCAACCAGTTATCGGTTGCGCAAATGGTTGTCGTTGCCGATGAAATGGGCGATGAAGGAGTTTCGGCCTCCACACACGCCGATCATTGCCAATCCGCCTCAGCCAAACCTCACTTAGCTAGTTGTAGCTTCCATGTTTGCGTCGATTGCGCAATCACATCGTCTTTCAGGTTTATTCCAATCCATGTGCCCAATAGCTATGGCTATGGGGGGGAACCTAATTCTGCCTCATTCGTTGTACCCCCCGACATAAAGCCGCCGATTTTTAGCCTCTAAGCCGTTCAACGGCGGTATTTCGTGATAAGAAATCACTGCCCATCCTGATGATGATCGACATCTGCCAAAGCCCGGTGGTTGTCGATTCGCCATCGTTACCACGAGTTTACGAGGATTATCATGTCATCCTTTTTTCGATCAAGGCGTCTGCTGATGGCGACGCTGTTTATCGTCTGCCACATGGCCGCCGCAGATGAGCAACCACTATTGACGCTTGAGGCGGCCACTCAAAAAGTCATTCAGGACAATCCTGATCTGGCGCAAATCCTGGCCCGCGCCAAGGCGATGGCCGCCATTCCATCGCAGGAAGGCAGCCTGCCCGATCCGCAAATCAGTTTCAATGCCATGAGTCTGCCGACCAATAGTTTCAGCACCCGGCCGGAAGACATGACCCAAATCGGCTTCGGCCTCTCCCAGGCCATTCCTTTTCCCGGCAAATTGGCGCTGCGCGAACAGGCGGCGATGTATGAAGCGGAAGCCGCTACGCTGAATGCCGATGAACTGCGCCTGCGTTTGTTGAGCGACGTGAAAACCCTGTGGTGGCAGGTTTTTTATCTGGATCGTACCCTGGAGATTGTCGATAACAATCACAAACTATTGCAACAGTTCGTCGATATCGCCCGCAGCAAATACGAAGTCGGCGAAGGCTTGCAGCAGGATGTATTGCTGGCCCAGCTGGAATTATCCAAATTGCTCGATCAAAAAATCACTCTGACCGGGATGCGGCGCGGCACCATTGCCAAACTCAACGCATTGCTGGATCAACCCGCCAACAACCCCGTGCAATTACCCGCCACACTTTCAATACAGTTGCCGGAAATCAGACAGGAAGACCGCCTGTATCAGCAAGCGGAAGTCTCAAGGCCGATGTTGGAAAGCGACCGACAGGGCATCCATGCGGCGCAATCCAAACTGGAACTAGCGCAAAAAGATTTTCTACCGGATTTTAACGTCGAAGCGGCCTATGGTACCCGCAACAATATGCCGGACGGCACCCGGCGTTCGGATTTGCTGAGCCTGGGCGTCAGCATGAACGTGCCGATTTTTGCCGCCAGTAAGCAAGCCAAAGCCGTCGATCAGCGGACCAGCGAATTGATGCAACAACGCTACACACTGCAAGATCGATGGAACGCGGTTCGTTCTGAAATTACCCAGAACCACAGCGATTACCAGCGGGCCAAACAGCAATTCGTGTTGTTCGATACCGGCATCATTCCGCAGGCCCGGCAAACCGTCGCGTCCATGTTGGCCGGTTATCAGGTCAACAAAGTCGATTTTTTGAATCTGGTACGTAGCCAGATCACCTTGTTCGAATACGAAACCCAGTACTGGAAAGCCTTTACGGAAGCCCAACAAGCTTTAGCACAACTATCCGCGAATGTGGGCGAGGACAACATTTATGAATAAGCAACTGTTATTAACCGCCGCAGTGACGCTGGGGATAGGCTTGGCGGGCGGCTATTGGTTAGCTCAGCAATCCAAGCACGAATCGGCGATACAACCGGCAGAGGGCAGAAAGCCTTTATTTTACAGAAGTACCATGAATCCATCGGCAACGTCCCCGGTACCAGCCAAAGATGCGATGGGCATGGACTACGAGCCGGTGTATGCCGAAGATAATGCGTCTAGGCAACCCAAAATTCTGTTTTACCGCAATCCGATGAATCCCTCGGTCACCTCGCCGATTCCGGCCAAAGACAATATGGGCATGGATTATCTGCCTGTGTATGCCGAGGACGAGGCAAAAATTGACGATTTGGCCGGTGCCGTTAGAATCGATGCCGCCACGGTGCAAAACATCGGCGTGCGGACCGCGCTTGCCCAAAAAACCTTGCTCACGCATGTGGTCCGCGCCGTCGGCCGGGTAGCCTACGACGAAGAGCATATCGTCCGCCTGCATCCCAAAACCGAAGGCTGGATTGAAACCTTGCGTGCCGATAAGACCGGGCAAAGAGTCAGGAAGAATGAAGAGCTACTGAGCATTTATTCCCCGCAACTGGTGGCCAGCCAACAGGAATATGTGTTGGCGCTGAACAATCTCAAGGTGCTGGAAAAAAGCCCTATCGAAGACATCCGCCGTGGCGCGGAAGAACTGGTCAAAAGCTCCCGCGAACGCTTGAAATTGCTGGATGTGCCGGCCCATCAGCTGCACGACCTGACGGATAGCCAATCCATCAAAAAGAGTCTGCATATTCATACCCCGGCGGACGGCATCGTCATCAACATCGGCGCCCGCGAAGGCCAATACGTCACGCCGGAAACCGAGCTGTACATGATCGCCGACCTTTCCACGGTCTGGGTATATGCGGAAATTTACGAGTACGAGCTGCCCTGGGTTAAGGAAGGCGACCCGGTTGAAATGCGCTTGGCCGGGGTTCCGGGCCGCACCTTCAAGGGCCGCCTGGCGTTTATCTACCCTTACGCCGAAGCCAAGACCCGGACTATCAAAGTCCGGCTGGTATTCGACAATGCCGACTTGCTGTTAAAACCCGATATGTTCGCCGAAGTCACGATCCATGCCGGTAAGCAAGTCGATACGGTCGTGATTCCTTCCGAAGCGGTTATCCGTTCCGGCGCGCAAACCCAGGTTTTGGTGGTGCGCGGTCCGGGCAAATTCGAGCCGCGTCAAGTGACGACGGGTTTGTCGTCCAATAACGACATTGCCATCATTAACGGATTAGCGGCTGGGGAAGAAGTCGTCACTTCGGCGCAATTCCTGATCGACTCCGAATCCAAGCTGAATGAAGCCACGTCGAAAATGCTGGAGCCTTCGGCGACAACGACATCGGAACCCAATCGCTTGCAGGCCGAGCAGGGAGCGCATCGCCATGACTGATTTCATTATCAATAGCGTATTGAAGGATCGCTTCCTGGTGCTGCTGGGGGCGATTATCCTGGCCATCGGCGGGATTTGGTCGATCAAAAACATGCCGCTAGACGCGATACCGGATTTGTCCGACGTGCAGGTGATTATCTTCACCGACTATGCCGACCAGTCACCGCAGGTGGTCGAAAACCAGGTCACCTATCCTTTGACCACCGCGATGTTGGCCGTGCCGCATGCCAAGGTGGTACGCGGTTATTCGTTCTTTGGCTTGTCGTTCGTTTACGTGATCTTTGAAGACGGCACCGACATGTATTGGGCTAGGTCGCGGGTGTTGGAATACCTTAACTATGTGAAGAATCGCCTGCCGCAAGGCGTGACACCGACATTGGGCCCCGATGCCACCGGTGTCGGCTGGATTTACGAATATGCCCTAGTGGACAAGACTGGCAAGCATGATCTGGCGCAACTACGCTCCATTCAGGATTGGTATCTGCGCTATCCTCTTCAAACCGTACCCGGTGTGTCGGAAGTCGCCTCGGTTGGCGGCTACGTCAAGCAATACCAGGTGGAAGTCGATCCCAATGCGTTGCAAGCCTACGACATTGCCTTATCCACGGTGATGATGGCGATCAAGCGTTCCAACAACGATGTCGGCGGGCGTTTGCTGGAAGTCGGCGAAACCGAGTACATGGTCAGGGGTTTGGGTTACATCAAATCGATCAACGACCTAAATACGATACCGGTGGGTGTCGACGCCAACGGCACGCCGATTCGCTTGCAGGATGTCGCCCATGTGCAAATTGGACCGGAATTGCGGCGCGGCGTCACTGAACTGAATGGCGAAGGCGAAGTAGCTGGCGGCGTAGTGATCATGCGCTTCGGCGAAAATGCCTTGGCAACCATCGAGGACGTGCGGGCCAAACTGGAAGAACTGAAAAAAGGGCTGCCGGAAGGCGTGGAAATCGTCCCGGTGTATGACCGGGGCAGTTTGATCGAACGGGCTGTAGACACCTTGAAAGAGGCATTAAGCCAGGAGCTAATCATCGTCTGCGCCTTGGTCGCTTTGTTTTTGTTGCATTTACGTTCGTCCCTGGTGATCGTCATCACCCTGCCTCTGGGCATATTAATGGCCTTCATCGTGATGAAATGGCAAGGCATGAACGCCAACATCATGTCCTTGGGCGGCATCGCACTGGCCATCGGCGACATGGTCGATGGCGGCGTGGTGATGGTCGAAAACGCCCATAAACACCTCGCCGAAGCAGCCGAGAAAAAAAAAGCCAAACTAAGCTCGAACGAACGTTGGCAAGCCATCGGCAATGCGTCCCGCGAAGTGGGCTCCGGTCTATTTTCCTCGCTGTTGGTAATTACCGTCTCCTTCCTGCCCATTATCACCATGGAAGCGCAGGAAGGCCGCTTATTCAGCCCGCTGGCGTACACCAAAACCTATGCGATGGCGGCGGCGGCGATCTTGACCATCACGCTGGTTCCGGTGTTGATGGGGTATTTTGTGCGCGGCAAGATCATCCCCGAACACAAAAATCCGATTAACCGCGTCCTGCATGCCATCCATTCGCCGGTCTTGAAAGTGGCGATGCGCTGGCGGGGTGCGACGCTGATCGTGGCACTGCTGTTGATGGCCTCTACGCTCTATCCCTTATCCCAATTGGGCAGCGAGTTCATGCCGCCGCTGGATGAAGGCGATATTTTGTACATGCCCACCACCTTTCCAGGCATCTCCATCACCAAAGCCAAGGAGGTGTTGCAACAGACCGACAAGATCATCAAGACCTTTCCGGAGGTGCATCATGTGTTCGGCAAGATCGGCCGGGCCGAAACCGCCACCGATGCCGCGCCGCTGATGATGGTGGAAACCACCATCCAGCTCAAACCGCAAGACCAATGGCCCGATCCGAACAAGACCACCCGGCAACTGATAGATGAGATGGATAAGGCCATTCATTTCCCCGGACTGGCCAACGCCTGGACCATGCCCATCAAGACCCGGATAGACATGCTGTCTACCGGCATCAAGACCCCGGTGGGCATCAAGGTGTCCGGTCCCGACCTGAACGTGCTGCAATCTTTGTCACTTCAAATCGAACAGGCCATGAAAACCTTGCCGGATACGCTGTCGGCCTATGGCGACCGGGCCGTCGGCGGCTATTTCCTGGATTTCGACATCAACCGCGAAGCCGCCGCGCGTTACGGCCTGACAGTCGGCGATGTGCAGGATGTGATCCAAACCGCGATCGGCGGCATGAACATCACCGAAACCGTCGAAGGACTGGAGCGCTATCCGGTCAACCTGCGTTATCCGCGCGACCTGCGCGATAACCCGGAAGCCTTGCGGCGGGTGTTGATTCCCACTCCGACAGGCAGTCAGATTCCTTTGACGGCGGTGGCGGACATAAACTTCAAACGCGGCACCGATGTGATTAAAACCGAGGATGCCCGGCCCAATGCCTGGATTTATGTGGACCTAAAAACCTCCGACATCGGCGGTTATGTGGAACAGGCGAAAAAGACCTTAGCCGAGACTGTCACGATACCCGCAGGTTATACCGTCACCTGGTCGGGCCAATTTGAATACATGGAACGGGCGGCGGAACGCTTGCGCATCGTGGTACCCATCACCTTGCTGCTGATCTTTATCTTGCTGTACACAGCTTTTCGTAATATCACCGAGCCGACTATCGTGATGTTGGCGATTCCGTTCAGCCTGATTGGTGGAATTTGGTTCATATACTGGTTGGGATACAACCTGTCGATTACCGTCTATGTCGGCTTCATCGCGCTGGCCGGCACGGCTGCCGAAACCGGAGTGATGGTGCTGAGCTTTATCGATATTGAAATCGATAAGCTGCGGGCGCAAAAACAGGCGCCACTGACCGGCGAAGAAATCAGGGTGGCCAGCGAGGCTGCGACGGCTCTACGGGTGCGGCCGGTAGCCATTACCTCGCTGGCCAACATCATCGGTTTGATACCCATCATGACGGCGACCGGCACCGGTGCTGATGTCACCCAGCGTATCGCCGCCCCCGCGCTGGGCGGCATGCTCACCGTGTTGATATTAAGCCTTTTGGTATTTCCGGTGATTTACAGCCTGGTGTTGCAGTTCCAAGAACGGTTTCGATACCCATAGTCCTGAGATGTTACTTATGCTTTCATCAATTTGTTAGGTTCACGGAGAATTTTGATATGGCTTCATGTTGTGAAAATAACTGCGCAATTGAGAAATTGCGCGAACGACAACGCGGCACGCTTAAAGCTGTGCTCGTTGTTAATGCGGTTATGTTTGTCGTCATTGTCGGCGGGGCGGTTTACGGAAAATCAACAGCTCTGCTCTCGGACAGCCTGGATAATCTCGGCGATGCGCTAACCTATGGCTTAAGCCTTTACGCCGTTTCTAAAGAGGCGACCACAAAAGCGAAAGTGGCCTTATTTAAGGGTAGTTTGATATTGATCGGGGCGTGTGTGGTCTTGGCGCAAATCATTCAGCGGCTGATTGAGCCTGTACTACCATCTTACGAGATCATGGGTGCTTTCAGTTTGGCGGGACTGGCTGCAAATTCGCTATGTCTATTTCTGCTGTGGAAGCACAGAAACGAAGACATCAACATGAGCTCTGTATGGGAATGTTCAAGAAATGACATAGCATCAAATCTATCGGTATTTTTCACGGCAGGGGCCGTTTGGTTCTTTGAATCGGGATGGGCGGATATTGTCGTTGCATCCTGTCTTGTCATGCTGCTGCTGAATTCTTCTTTTCGTGTTATTCGCTCCGCGCTTAGAGAATTACATGAATCGCTTCCTCTATAACCAAGGGAAAACGTAAAACGATCTGAGCCGATTTTGTTGCCGGCGTTTTTATAGATAGCAACACATCACGCGATGTCGATGGCAGAGCTTTAAATTAAGTGTATGAAAACGAAAAACCTAACTAGCGACCAATTTTTATATGCCTCCATCCCCGAAAACAGGGCTTTATTTAAGGAGATTTACTATGAGCATGACGAAAACTTTACTGATTTCAGCAATGCTGGGATTGTTGGGCGGCTGCGCCCAGCTGGCTTCTCATCCCATGGACATGACCGTAGCCATTCATAACGCGAAAACAAAGACAGACCACGAAGCACTGGCAGTTCATTACGAACAAATAGCCCATGAAATGAAAGCGAAGTCCGAAGACCACAAAAAACAATTAGGGGAATATCAAGCGATACTTCCCAAAGCAGATGAGCAATATGCTCAATTCGAAGCACATTGTTTACAACTGATAAAAATATATGCCCAAGCCGAGCAAGAAAACTTGGAAATGGCTCGGCTGCACCGTCAGATTGCTTCTGGATTACCAAACTGACATTCGTTTTTCTGGAAATAAACTATGAAAACAAAATTACTGTTTACCTTGATTTTAGCTGTTGGTTTACTGTCCGCCTGTAGCGAGATGAACCCTCATCCGATGGATATGAGCCAAGCTGTGCAAAATGCAACATCCAGGGCCGATCATGAGGCGCTGGCGCAACACTATGAAGAAGCGGCCAAAGAAATGCAGCTTAAAGTTGACGAGCACAATAAGCTTCTTAGCCAGTATCGATCAATAGGTTACCGCTACGGTAGACCCCCGGATGATTTTGTGGAATATTTTATAGATCATTGCCAAAGGCTGATTGATGTCTATGAAAAAGCTGTCGAGGAAAACTTGAGTATGGCAAATCTGCATCGGCAGAAATAGCGAGGGAGGAAGAGACATGACTATCCGTTGGCATAAAACAATCCTAATCATGTTAGTCGGTGTACTTTTCTTGCTGGAAGGGTGCGCTGTTACCCAGCCCGCATTCTACCGGGCTTCGGAATTGACGCCTGAATCCATAGGTCAGATTACGCTACTGCCAGCCGTTGATGCGCGAATCGATAAGCATGTCGCGGCACATCTCGAAGAACCCTTGCGCCAAAAGGCGGCAACGATCCTGAAGCGGAAAGGATACTCGGTGATCCTGAGTGATTCGCGCGAGAGTCATGCCCTGACCAACGATGGTCTACGGGCCGCCGATCCTGCCTTGATAAAACGCCTTGGTCCGCCGGATGCACGCTGGATCATGGTCTTAGCCCTTATCGATCTCAATGTGGTTGGCAGCAACAATAAGGTGGAAGTGGCAGGCTTTCTATATGATAAGGAGAAGGGCTTGCTCCTATGGCGGGACAGCATTATTTGTTTGGTCGGGGATGGCGGGATATTTGGCGGGTTAATAAACGATAAAAGGGTCGATATAGCGGTTTCGACCGCAGTGGATTCATTATTGGGCAGCATTCCGGAATAGGGACTCGTTTTGATAATCCCACGCCGCCACCGGTCGTTATCTCTGCCATCACCGATATGTTTAAAGGGAGGTGTGTCATGATGAATACATGGCATAAGCTATCAGCAATCGAAGCCGCAAGCCTGCTTGCGACTGATATGGAACAGGGACTTTCCACCGAAGAGGCGAAAAAGCGACTTGCTCGATATGGGCAAAATAAACTGCATAAGGGCAAGCGATTTTCGGCTTTGGTGATTTTTATCAGCCAGTTTAAAAGTCTCGTTATTTGGGTACTGATGGGCGCAGCGGCCGTTTCCGTTGCACTCGGTGAAGTCATCGACGGTATTGCCATCATCGCTATTGTGATCTTGAATGCGGTCATTGGTTTTCTCCAGGAGTATCGGGCCGAGAAAGCGGCAGCCGCACTCGCTCGTTTAACAACGCCGCATTGTCGAGTGATTCGGGATGGCCATAGTCTGGTGGTCACAACCACTGAAGTCGTTCCGGGCGATTTACTGTTACTCGAAGCGGGCGATTTGGTGGCGGCGGATGCCCGCCTTATTCAAGCCTCCGTGTTTCGTGTCAATGAAGCCCCGCTCACGGGGGAATCGCAAGCCGTGGCTAAATTTACCGTTAGTCTGGTATTGGACACGCCGCTGGCTGAGCGGAGCAATATGGTTTTTCTCGGGACCAGTGTGACGGGTGGTTCCGCACGCGCAGTGGTGGTTAATACCGGGATGGAAACCGAACTTGGCCGCATAGCGAAACTGCTCGAATCGGCCGAAAGCGGAGAAACGCCATTGCAACGCCAACTGGAGCGGGTTGGGCGCCTGTTGTTGATGGCGTGTTTCGGCATCGTCGGCTTAATTTTTGGTCTGGGATTATGGCGAGGCATTGCTCCCTTTGAGCTTTTCTTAAGTTCGGTGAGCCTTGCGGTTGCGGCGATTCCCGAAGGGTTGCCGGCGGTGGTAACGATTGCGCTGGCTTTGGGTGTGCAACGGATGGTTCAACGGCATGCCTTGGTACGACGATTGGCTTCGGTTGAAACGCTAGGCCGTGCCCAGGTGATTTGTACCGATAAGACCGGCACGCTAACGATGGGTGAAATGACGGCCCGCAAACTGGTTACCTCAAAAAGCCTCTATCGTGTCACCGGCGAAGGTTACGCCACGGAAGGCGCATTCTTCTCCGGCAACGTGGAAAGTTTCCCCTCGGAAAGCTCCGAACTATTCGCACTGCTGCGTGCATCGGCGGCATGCAACGATGCCGAACTCTCGCTAATCGATGGCCGATCTACTGTAGTAGGCGATCCTACCGAGGGGGCGTTATTGGTGGCCGCCGAGAAAGCGAATATTACCCGGTCAGCCATTGAAACGGAGATGCCGCGTTTGGCGGTGATCCCTTTCGATTCCGAACGTAAACGCATGAGCGTTATCCGCCGTCAGGCCGGTCATCCCTGGGCCTTTGTCAAAGGCGCTCCCGAAGAGATTCTCAGCCGCTGCACCCTGGTCCGTACCGGTCAAGGCGTCAAGGAACTGACAGAAAACGACCGAACTCGATTCCTACAGGCTAACACCCTACTGGCCAACGATGCTTTGCGAGTGCTGGCCGTGGCAGAGCGTCCACTAGATGGCATTAATTTCGATGCGGGCGTGTTCGGCAGTGATGTCGAGATCGAACAACAGCTTATTTTGCTGGGACTCGTCGGTTTACAGGACCCACCTCGTGGCGAAGCCAGAGAGGCTGTGGCTAAGTGTAAACGGGCTGGTATCAAAACCGTAATGATTACGGGCGATCATCCGGATACTGCACGGGCCATCGGCTGCGAATTAGGGATTATTGATAAGGGCGATGAAGTGCTCATCGGTGCGGAGATAGACCACTTGGACGATGCAGAGCTAAAGGAACGCGTACCGCATGTTTCGGTGTATGCACGGGTAACCGCTGAGCATAAACTGCGTATTGTGCGGGCATGGAAAGCGATTGGGGCGGTTGTCGCGATGACGGGAGACGGCGTGAACGATGCGCCCGCTATCAAAGAAGCATCCATCGGAATCGCCATGGGCATTACCGGTACTGAGGTGACCAAAGAAGCCGCCGACATGATTGTCGCCGATGATAATTTTGCTTCCATTGTCGCCGCCGTTGAAGAAGGACGCGGCATTTATGACAACATCGCCAAAACGCTAGCTTACCTGCTGGGCAGTAGCACCGGCGAGTTGTTGGTGATGTTGGGCGCGGTACTGCTGGGTTGGCCATTACCGCTTTTACCGCTACATCTTTTGTGGATCAACCTGGTCACCGATGGTTTTGCGGCCTTGGCCCTTTCCACCGATCCAATTGACCCAGGGGTATTGAATCGCCCGCCTCGACAGGCTCAGTCCCAGTTACTCAACCGGCATTTGTTTTATCTGACTTTATTCACCGGTTTATTAGCCGCGAGCGTCACGCTCGGCGTGTTTGCCTATGAACTGCATGTAGTCGGCAATACGCTTGATCAAGCTCGCGATGCCGCCTTTACCGCTCTGGTGATTACCGGTTTGCTGCGTGCCTTCGGGGCGCGAAGCGAACAACGCGTCATCTGGCAAATCGGTTTGTTTTCCAATTTGCGCTTGTTTCTGATTGTCGCCGTGTGTTTCAGCTTGCAGTTGGCGATACACCATGTTTCGATGCTGCAAACCCTGTTTCAGATCAAATCAGTGTCGTTGCACCAGTGTGTAGTCTGGCTCGGGGTTGGATTTATACCCTTGGCAATCTTAGAGCTCAGAAAAATCCTGCTTAATCGAGCTAAAAAGTTTGCTTAGAGCAATGAAAACCAAGCAATCACATCGCTATCAACCTAAAAGGATGAAATCGCCACAAGCGATGTCCACCAATCGCTTTATCCACCGAAAAATTCTGACCCGATTGTTTTTAGGCTGGTTGTTCCTGAGTGTAACGGTAGGCGGTTCCATTTTATGGCTGGAGATTAAGAGAGCTGAGCAGTTAGTTCATGTCCTTGCGCTGAAGGAATCAGCGATATTTAGCGGGGCATCGGCCCATAATCTGGAACAACTCGATACCCAATCGACCGAACATCTGAGACAGCTGGCTGAACAACTGGTTAGCCAGCATTTTCTGATTGTCGAATTGTATGACCGCAACGAACAATTAAAACTCGAAGTCGTTCGACAAGGACAGGAATTGGTCGAGCAATTCATCGATCAATATCGCCATCAATTTCCAAAGGCCGACGAGTTTACTCATGACCTGCATTTTATTCATGGACAGTTGTGGCTAGTCACGCTGGTTCCGCTACGCGGCGAGCAGGATTCGCCGATGGGTTATTTCGAGGGCGTTTATCAGGTTGATCCGGAAACGTTTGCCACGTTGAAGCAAAACCTAATCCGTATGCTGGCCTTCGTGACGCTAGGCATTTTCTTTACCAGCCTCTTGATGTATCCGATTGTCCTGACCCTCAATCGAGGCGTCATTAGGCTTTCCGGCGAACTATTGCAAGGCAATATTGAACTGATGAATGTACTGGGCTGTGCCATTGCAGAACGCGATTCGGAAACCAACCATCATAACTATCGGGTGACTTATTACGCACTTCGGCTTGGCGAAGCGATCGGGCTGCCTGAAGAAAATATGCGCGATCTAATTGCAGGGGCATTTTTACATGATGTCGGCAAGATCGGCATCCGCGATCCGATATTACTGAAACCGGAAAAACTAACAGCGGATGAATTCGAGGTCATGAAAACGCATGTGGCATTAGGCGTGGAAATTCTAAACAAATCGCACTGGTTAACCGGTGCGCGGGATGTCGTGGAGTTTCATCATGAGAAATATGACGGCAGCGGGTATCTGCAAGGCCTTACAGGGGACACCATTCCACTAAACGCGCGAATATTTGCTATCGGGGATGTGTTTGATGCGCTGACCTCGCAACGTCCGTACAAGGAAGCGTGGCCTGTAGTCGATGCTATTTCCAAGCTCGTAAAAGAGGGCGATAGCCACTTTGACCCTCGGCTGGTAACGATTTTTGCCAAGATTGCTCCGCGTCTTCATCAAGAGGTGAATGATTTAGACGAATCTCAACTGGAGGCAATGCTTCAACGCCTCGTTGTCGAACACTTCTTGAATACAGCTTTTAAGGCTCGAAAGGCAAGAGATGAATTTGCTCGCACATCGGCTTAGGAAATTGACCCAATGCGGTGCAGTAACACCTTGGTTTGCACCAGTATTGCGCAATAGGCCGCGAGAGTATGTAAAGACGAATTTAACTCATTGATTTTAACCAATAATGAGAAATCCCCCGGCTCAGCCGGGGAGACAGCATAAGTTTGACATTCAGAGGAGTCCACCAGGACACTCCAGAGCGTGAGCCGCCAAGCAAACGCAAGAGGAGAACCTGATGGACGAGAACGAGAGCTTAAGTCACTCGAAATGGGAGTGCAAATATCACGTGGTGTTTATACCGAAATGCCGCCGTCGAACCTTGTATAAGGCGTTGCGAAAGCATTTAGGTGAAGTGTTCCGGCGATTAGCCAGCCAGAGAGAAAGCCGAATATTGGAAGGTCATTTGATGCCGGATCATGTGCATATGCTGATCTCGATACCGCCGAAATACGCGGTGTCGCAAGTGATAGGCTACATCAAAGGGAAGAGTGCGATTCATTTGGCGAGGGTCTATGGCGAGAAGAAACGCAACTTTGTAGGTCAGCATTTCTGGGCACGAGGGTATTTTGTTTCGACGGTTGGCAGGGACGAAACAATGATACGGGAATATATCCGGCCTCAAGAACAGGAAGACCAGCGAATAGAGCAAATGAACCTTTGGTAATGAGTCGCCGCCTATTGGCGGCTATTGATATGGGGCCGCGTTAGCGTCCCCACTTACCGCTTTGAGCGGTTCACTTTATAAAGCCCCCGGCTTTGCCGGGGGATATTTACTAATAGCACTATTTGTGCCTGAAATATAAAGATTTATAGAATGGATTGATGTCATTTTTAATTTTTCATCACTCCATAAGCTATAAAAACAGGACGAAATTAACGATTAATAACAACTAAATCTGGAGAAAATCTATGAAAACAAAACTATTGATTACCCTATTGTTAGGTGCTGGCATCTTAGTGGCATGTAGTGAGATGAACCCGCATCCGATGGATATGACTCAAGCCGTTCAAAGCGCAACGACCAAAGCTGATCACGAGGCATTGGCGAAACATTACGAAGAAGCCGCAAAAGAACTGCAACTTAAAGTTGAAGAGCACAAAAAACTGCTCAGTCAATATCAAGCTAAAAGCTATCTTTACGGCAAGCAAGCCGACACCTTGAAAAGTCATTGTCGAGCGTTGATTAATGCCTATGAAAAAGCCGCCGAGGCCAATTTGAGTATGGCAGCAATGCATCGCCAGATGTAAGTGATTTGTGCTGCTTGCCAAGAAGAATCATGGCAAGCAGCCGCTGAACTATCTTGTTCAATTTGTTAGTCGGACAATTATTAAGGGTTCTGTCGTTGATTTGACTGTCCGCTGTACGATGGGACCGGACTGTCAATGAGTTGGATGGCGAACGGCTGCTTGGGGTCGGTTCGACACAGTGACGAACGGCCGCTTTCAGGTATCGGAATTCATTGACAGCTTTCCGGCGATGAATCTGAAGAGCGGACGCTCGCCAAGCGAGCCTAGGTTGACATTCGAAAGTACGCGACGCAATTCGGCAGGCAGTCAGTGAGCAGATATTCGACGCCATGCTAAGGGGGTGAGCAGCGGAGCGTCCCTTCGCGCGACGTGTTATGCCTGAGTCGTAATGCAAAAATGTAGTTCACCGCTAATGCCATAAGGTGCGCACCTCGGATAGGCCGTGCCGAGCTAGTGGCGAGGCATAACAGTCGCCGAGATTTAACGTACCTTATCGAGTCGGAAAACCTAAGCCAATTTAGGCTTTATCGCAGTCATGAGCATGTCGACTCCTTCACGATAAAGCGAGTGCACATCGGTGAAACCGAGAGATCGCAGTGTCGATATTATGGTCGGAGCATACATGATGTGGTCCGGTGATTCGTCGCTCAGCAAATGTACAACCCAGTCTTCCAGGAGATCGTAACGCTTTAGTTCCCCAAAAGCCTTGAACCAGTGGCGAATGTCGGCTTGCGTCGAAGCCAGGTGCAGGGCAGAATCATCGATAGCAAAGCGGTCGCCGTTCACGAACATTCCACCCGGTTTAAGCACGCGCAAGATTTCGGCAAATACTTTGTCCCGATAGTCATACATAAAATTGTGAATGGCATAATTCGAGGCAACAACATCGACACTTGCGTCTGGTTGCTGCCGCAAAAAAGCTAACGCATCGCTCTCGATGAATTCGACACGACCGTTGTCCACATACTCCGCCAATTTCCCGCGCGCCTGTGCAAGCATTGCCGCTGAAGCATCGAAAGCGCGCAGATGTAGGTCCTCGCGCTGAGAAAGCAACGACAGCGTGCTCAGTCCTGTACCGCAGCCGATCTCAAGTCCCTGTAACATGTTTCCGGGGCACCATGCAGCGACAGTAGAACCGAGCTTCTGCGTCAGAACCACTAAATTGGGACACATAATACCGAGGAAATCGTACTCTTCGCCGATACGGCCAGTAAACGGATTGTGTGTGGCCAAAGAAGTCGTCACAGCATTTTCATTCGAATTCATAAGATAGTTTCCTAGTTTTTTAACAGATACGTGGTTGTGCTTTATTGCGCCCAGCTGGAAGGATTTTGCGGACTTCATCTTTACGCGATTTGAAATTGTAATCATATAAACGCGCTTCGGATACCGAGCCACCCATTTTCCAAGCGCTGGTATCCATCGAACAAGGTTAACAATATTCCCGGTAGCCATTCTTAAGGAACCTCTGATTGATTCTTCAAAACCGCAAGCAACCCAGTAGGTACGCAATTAGCTTTTGATTAGACAATATAGGCTCCAAACCAGACATACAATAATGAAGTTCAATAGGCTGCTTTGGAGAAGCGCGAATGGCGAAAATGGGTCGTTAACGAATATGACAATAAAAATTGGCATACTTAATACAGGTTATTACAAAACAATATCTCCTTTGTTAGTTTGACCTTCCTGCAAGCGTTTCTGCATTTCGTTTTCCTTTTCGGCATCGAAGATGTCGATAGCGGTATTCAGCGGAACAATGTTTTTCAATACCAGATTACAGAGCCCAGAACGCAAGGCGACAAGTTTCACGAGTCGTTCATCGCCCGGATGCTCCTTGGCTAAATTTTCATTGTTGGTTGCGAATGTTGGGTCTAGGCAAAAGTTTTTTGGCTTGTCTTCAGGCCAAAGCTTTTCATCACCCTCAGCAAAAGCTGCACTAGAGAAAATCCATAGCACCAATAGTATTCTTTCCATGTCTACCTCCTATTTGAAACTTACCTTGGCAAAAGTGTAGCCCCAACCTTGGTTGACGCCAAGTTTGTGCGTTAGCCTAAATCGGGGTTATGCACAGATCATCCTCATGCCTGGGGTTATTCACCCAATCACTTATGGGGGTTGTCGTCATATTGGCATAGGCCAAATTATCAAGCAGCATGAAGGCTTGATCCACACTGGTATATTTATCCAACCAATTGCTGTAATGATCAGGCGGCAGAATCACCGGCATTCTGTCGTGGATGGGCTGCATTAACTCAGTCGCTTCAGTGGTGATGACGCTGCAGGAATACAGGGTTTGTTGTTCTTGTTGCCAATGCTCCCAGACTCCGGCAAAGGCGAATAACTGATTGTCCTGTCGATGGATATGGAAAGCTTGCTTGCCAGATTCCAACTTCTGCCATTCGTAAAAACCTTGGGCTACTATCAAGCAACGGCGCTTATGAAACGCAGTGCGAAAGGATGGCTTTTCATGAACGGTTTCGGCACGCGCATTGATCAGATGGTGGCTGTTTTTGGTGTCCTTAGACCAGGACGGAACCAATCCCCAGAACAGATTCACCGCTTTCAGCGATTTGTCTTCCAGTTCGACGATACAGAGAATTTTTCGTGCTGGGGTAATGTTGTAGCTGGGCTGATACTTTGGCAGGCGCGTCAGTTGAAAATGCTCAGCAATGTCTTCAGGTGAGGCTGTTAACTGGAATCGTCCGCACATGTTTTGATAATTCGATCTGGTTTACTGCCAACCTTGTAACCATTGCCCAGTATCCGTCAGGTCTTGCCACGGCAGGATAACGCTGCGGCGCGAATAGATCGCTTCCATCTCGATGTGTTCTATCGGCGCATCGGGCGTATCAGGTGTGATCAACTGGGTCACCAGAAAATGCTTTTCCTTATTTTGTGGTGTTGCGGCAGTCCATTTACTCAACAGTAACTTTTTCGGATTTAAGCGGCGTGCAGTTTTGTCAGGCATCGGAATGTCTCCTGCGGATAGTAGTCTTCGATCGTAAATGCACGACCTGAGTTTTCTTTAATGCCTTGACCAAGGTCATATAGGTATCGCGATCAAATGCCGGCCGGCCTTGCTCCAGCAGTGCTTGGATTTCTTCGTCACCGTGGGCAGTGCCGAGATAACACCAATGATCGATGACATGCAAATCCTCTTCTTCGCTAATGCCGATGGCGCCCGGATAAGGCCAACTGGTCAATTTGACCTTGCTCATGGCGGTTAATAACCGCGTGGCATGTTCCAAGCCGGACTCTTTGCCGACGCAGGCACCCCGACAGCGCTTGAGTTGATGTGCAAAACACGGCTTACCACTGCCTACTTTTTCAAGACCCAGCACACCCAGACAAAGCTGATGTTGCTCAGCCAAACTGCGCAGCGCCTTTTCGGCATCCCGTTTAGTACCGTACAAGCCATATAAATTATCCTGCGCGCCAAAGTCCAAATCGTTGGCCCAGGTCAAGCGCGGCAATAATTGATCCTGCTTTTGCTCCAGTTGCCAGGCACACAGCGCATTTTTACGCCGCAGACGTTGGTTATGTACCGGCGTCATTTGTTTGATCAGTTTGGCTTCGGTCAATAATGCACCCAGTTCACCGCCGGTTTCGATCCAGTCGATACGCTTGGTTTGCTGGGACAGACTCATTTCCTTGGTGTGGCTATGGTCTGCAGCGAAGTGCGACAGCACCCGCTGTCTGATGTTGACACTTTTGCCAATATACAGCGGCAGTTCGTTTTCACCATAGAACAGATAGACACCGGGTCCTTCCGGCAGTTCATGGACCAGATTCGGATCAAGCTGCGACGGCAGGCTGGAACGTTGCACCAGATTTTTTACCGTGGCTTTGATCGCATCGGCGGAAAACTGCTGATTCGCATGCTGCCAGAACTGATGAATCAGTTGCGCATCCGCCAGGGCACGGTGGCGATCCTTGGCCGTGAGTTGATGTCGTTCGATCAGGCTATCAAGATTATGCCGGTTATACTGGGGATACAACGCTCGAGACAACTTCACAGTACACAATACCTGCGGCTTGAACAGCAGACCGACTCGTTTGAATTCATTTTTCAGGAAGCCATAATCGAAGCGGGCGTTATGGGCGATGAACAGTCGGCCTTGCAATAAACCATCGACTTCCTTGGCCACCTGTTCAAACGTGGGTGCGTTTTCGACCATCGCGTTGCTAATGCCGGTCATTTGTTCGATGAACAACGGAATGCGCATTTGCGGATGAACCAATTGGCTCCATTCCCGCACGCCATCGTCATCCACCAGGACAATGCCGATCTCGGTAATGCGATCTTTCGTGGCAGAGCCGCCGGTGGTTTCCAAGTCGACAAAGGCTAATGGTTGCATAGTTGAGTCTTAACAGTAACTGCGCATCTGGCCGACCAGTACGCCTTGAATGCTGACTTGTGACGGATGGAAGTGCATGGCTTCCATGCTGGAATTGGCCGGAATCAATAACACCTCATCCGCTGTTTGTTCAATGTACTTCAAAGTGGCCTCCTGGTTGTCGATCAGTGCTACCACAATTTCACCGTTGTGGGCGTGACTACGTTGTTCGATGATGACCCAATCGCCATCCAGTATGCCGGCTTCGATCATGGAATTCCCCTTAATTTTGAGCACATAACAGGATTGTTCGGTGCGAATTTGATCGGGGACATTGACCCATTCGGTCTGCTCAATCGCTTCGATCGGTTTGCCGGCCGCAATGGTACCTACTAAGGGCAACGCATGGGGCAGAGGATGGTCGGGGCAACGCATGGCCAGCGCCTTTTCTGTTAGCCGAACCCCTCGATGTTTGTGCCCCATGGTTTCGACAAAACCAGCGTCTATCAATCCGCTCAGCGTTAAATGTAACGAACCCCGCGACTTCAAGCCCAGTGCCTGACACAGTTCATTCAACGACGGTGGCCGTGGAAACTGCGACTGATTATCCAGCAAGAAATCCAAAATGGCCCGTTGTTTTCGGGTTAAGGCACTCATGCGAGAAATAAATAGGTTTTAGTTATATTGAGAACAATCATAGAACGTTTGCGTTTTCGATGGTAGTCTTATGTCATCAATCGTTTGTAATTCACAGTGATGCCCATGACCGAATCATTGCCATTTTCGATCCTCAACGCCGCACAACCGTTACCCCCAATCCGGGATGGATTGGCTTGGTTTCATCTTGCCAAATCGGAAAAGACACTACGATTGCCGCTGTTCATCAGCAAAGTGGCCGCGGGTTTTCCATCGCCGGCCGATGATTATGTGGAAAAGACGTTGGATTTAGAAGAATTGCTGATTCAAAAACCGGCGGCGACTTTTTTTGTCAGGGCTCAAGGCGATTCCATGCTCGGCGCCGGGATTCATCCCAACGACATTTTAGTGGTCGACCGCTCCAGGGAGCCGATGCCCGATAAGATCGTGATTTGCGCCGTCAACGGTGAGTTGACGGTGAAGCGACTAATCGTTGCCGACGGCCAATGGCGTTTGAAAGCCGAAAACCCGGCGTATCCGGATATTCCTTTGACCGAGGATCTGGAAACTGTGTTTTGGGGGACGGTGACTAATGTGATACATCCGGTCTGATGATGGAACAAGCGCGCATCGGTCTTGTTGACTGTAACAATTTTTACGTGAGTTGCGAGCGGGTTTTCCGGCCGGATTTGATCGGCAAGCCGGTCATGCTGTTGAGCAACAACGACGGTTGTGTCGTAGCTCGCAGTCAGGAGGTCAAAGACTTAGGCATTAAAATGGGCGTGCCTTTGTTTCAGGTACAGCAACTGGTCAATCAGCATCAAATCCAACTATTTTCGTCGAACTATACCTTGTACGCGGACATGTCGGCGCGGGTGATGAGTTTGTTGGAAGAATTTACACCGCGCATGGAAGTGTACTCCATCGACGAAGCGTTTTTGGATTTAACCGCCGTGTATCCTTGTTATCAAGATCCGATTGCTTATGGTCAGCGCATCCGCAAAGCGATTGCTCGGCAAACCGGCATTCCAGTGTGTGTCGGTATGGGGCCGACCAAGACCCTGGCCAAGCTGGCTAACTTCGCCGCCAAGAAATGGAAACAAACCGGCGGTGTCCTCGATCTTTCCGACCCCATCCGTCGGGAAAAGCTGATGAAAATTGTTCCCGTCGATGAAGTCTGGGGGATTGGCCGGCAAACCACGAAGCGCCTTAATCAATTGGGCATTCAAACCGTCTGGGACCTGGCCATACAGCCTCCTAAAACCATCCAGGCGCAATTCAATGTTGTGGTCGCCCGTACAGTCATGGAGTTGAACGGTACGGCCAGCCTGGATTTGGAAGACGTGGCCGCGGACAAGCAACAAATCGTCTGTTCACGATCCTTCAGTCGCAAGCTGACTGAGCTGGAGGAGTTAAGTCGAGCCCTGTCGGAATACTGTACCCGTGCCGCTGAAAAGCTACGCCGGCAACAGTCGGTGACCTGTTGCGTCAGTGTGTTCATTCGGACTAATCCGTTTGCGGTTCAAGAACCGCAATACCAACGCGCCGCAACGGTCAAACTGGATGCCGCCACTCAAGATACTCGTGTGATCATTCGTGTCGCGCTGTCGAGTTTAAAAGCCATCTACAAACCCGGCTTTGGTTATCAAAAATGCGGTGTCCAACTGAGTGCGATTCGACCTGCAGTATCCCCCTCGCAGTTCGATCTCTTCGACTTGAGCTGCGAAGGCATGCCACCCGATAACACCGCACTCATGCAAACCTTGGATACCATCAATCGACGATTCCCCAAAGCGGTCACGATCGCGTCATCGGGCTTTGATAAAAGTTGGAAACCCAAAGCCGAACGCATTTCACAACGCTATACCACCGATTGGCGAGAATTGGTTGTCGTTCGCTAACTGCATGGTTCAGCATATAAAGAACGTTTGAGGCTCCTCTGGTTCCAATTGCCTGGACATCGATTCACAATAGTGATCGAAATTCCCCGTGAATTCGATGGTAGGAAGAAGGTTGTTGTCAATCATGTGAGGAATATTGAGATCGATCAGAAGTTCGTTGATGTCTTCGAATTCTGTCTTAGCCTCATCGGTTGTCAAGAGCGGCCAAACGTAAACGGTTGACAGTGCTTTATCATCATCAAAAAAAGCCGCCCGTATTTCCGTGGGTATGCCATCGACGCCGTGTTTACTGAGCAGGACTTTTGACACGGGATAATCTTGGTCTTTAATAATTACCTTATAGAAGATATCAAGCCCATTGAGTAAATGGATCCCACGCGAGGCGGCAATACTGAGCGGGTTGGGTTTTTCAACCGCCCAGACAGTGTGCCCGGTTTGTTCTTCCATCTCGTCTTCAAAGGCTACTGACCATTCTTCGGCAAATCCGCCAAAGGCATCCGATTTGGGCTGTTCACAAAAAAGGGGGGTTAATGCCTGATCGCTAATCACCACTCCCACCAGGAAGCGCAAAATGAGGTCCCCCTCCGGACTCTCCGAGGGCTTCATAACAAAAGAACGGCGTGATTCCGATGTTGAAATTTCGCCTTCGGCTTGCTCGATCAATTGCTGGTTGATCTGGCGAATTTGGCTAGGTAACCAGTTGATGTCTTCAAGGGTGAACAATTCGTCATGAATGGCGAGAGCTTGTCTATCATTGATCAGCCCATGGCTTTGAAGCAATTGTCTAATGCGCTCGGGGTCTTCAATACGCTTAAGCAAAGGCTTTCCAAGATGGGTCTCGATAACCATCGGAATGGCGAATACAATCGCCTCTGCATTCGGCATAGACGGTAATCTCACCCGAATGCGTTCGGCGAGCGAAAAAATGCGCTCATTTAATATCGAAAATACGTGCAAACCTTCCGATTGTCGTAAAGCGCTTACCAAAATATCGTCCTGGCCTTTTGCAATACAGGACTCGATAAACGCTCGCAAAAGCGAATCGAGCTCCGACGACGTCGGGTTTAGGGCGACTGTCTTAGCGGTTAAAGTAATAAATTCAACGAAAGGATCCGACGTAGCGGTGACGTTAATAGAACGGGTTGACATGATAATGCTCCTGGGTTGTGTTGAGGTTGAGGAGTAAAACAAGTTTGGGGTTTTGCCTGAGCCTGGGGTAATGCGCCGGATGTGTGTGGATCATGCCGTGCAGAAAACAGATGACATTCATGGAACACCTACACCCGCTTTTGCGTATTGGCCAACAGCACGTTGACGGCGTAGGCGACGACAAAGACGCCCACCGGGACAGCTTGCGGCGGAATCGGAAACGGCAGGGTCAAACTAACCAATAGCAGATACAACGCACCTAGAATCAGGTAGAGGCTGTAGCGATGGGCCATGGGGCTAGGGTAATCGAAGTTGGTCTGGCTGATCTTACGCCGCACCAATCCGTCGACGACAAACGGCAGCAATGAAGTCGCCAGATAGGGCAACCAGATACAGGCGGTAGTCAGGCGCTTGATCATTTGAAAGATGGTGTCCCACAGCACGTTGAGCCGACTTTCGATAAACGGAAACAGATCGTTGCGGCCCACATCCTCGAAACCCTTGGACATCTGGCGTTCGCGCTCGGTCGGAATGAAGTAGCGGAACACGCTGTCTCGAATACCGGTGCTGACGAACAAGCGATCAAACCAGCGTTGCGCGGTGTGATTGATCTGCGATTCTTTATTGGCGCCAAAATAGCCGATCATCATCCGGTCTTCGGCGCGCTGCAGTTCGCGCGTCCAGCGGTCGGACACGAAACTGGCCACCAGGATCACTTCCAGTAGCCAAAGCATCAGGCTGAACAACAGATTGCGTGTCATCAGCTAGCGCCTTGACGGTCTTGTGCCGACCGCAGTATCGGCAAGCGGCCTTTGACGATCCGGCCGCCGGACAACTTGGCGATGTAATGCAGATCGGGGAGTTGCCCCAACAATTGCGGTGCAAACAAATCGCCTTCTTCTTCCATCAGGCGTTCGCCGACATTGCCGGAAAACACGGTGGGATTGGTCGCACTAGTGGCTACGCCTTGGGTGCGCATGATGTATTTGAGCCGGGTTTTCGGCAGGTTGTCGGTGATGTACTGCTGGGTTTCGCTGTCCATGATCCTGAGCGCGATCAGGTTATTGACGTTACCCAGCACTTGTCGTGCTTTGTCCTGGGAACCCGTGCGGGCGGCAAAGTCGGCAAAAGTTTGCGTAGCGATGAACAGCCGAATCTTGGCGCCGCGGCCTTTGTTCAAAACCTGAATGAAGGGATCGTTGATGACTTCCGCCGCCTCGTCGACGAACACATTCACGGGTCGGTCCGAGACGCCGTAGTTGTAACGGTCGCCGGCGACAGCGGCCAAGTCGGCCAACAGAATCGAACCAATCGCACTGCCCACCATGCCATCCGATAACGAATCCAGGCCGATGTAAGCAACCTGGGCTTTTTCGATGATGTGGCCGGTATTGGTGATCGGCCTAAGATCGTCTATATCATGAGGGTTAGGGGAGAGCAGGGGGCCTAAAGAACCCGAGGTCAGCATGTTCATGATCGGAATCAAGGAGGCGACCATCTTGCTGAAGTGCGCCCGGTCGTGTTCGAACAAGGACAACAGGCCTTCCAAATCCAAATTGGGCAGTTGATACTGCACGACTTCCCGGTAAAACTTGACCAGTCCCAGCGCTTTGGAATCGATTTCCTTGGCATTCTTCAGGTAAGGCCGCGCCTCTTGCCGCCAATGCCCCAGGTTATTGTCGAAATAACGTTCCAGAGCTTGAATCACCAACGTGGAGGGACCGCCTTCGAGGTAACGGCGCAGTTTCACCAGGGTTGGCCGTTCCTCGATCACCATCAACCCCTGAATCACGTTATCCAGCGATTTTTGGCCAAAGGCCTTGAATGGGTCGTTACTGCTTTCGCTGGGCGAAATGGCGCTGATGCGGCTGGCGATTTCCGAAGGCCGGTTGAAATTGTGCAGAGGGTCAAGTCGCACGCTGTCTTCCGGAAACGCCGGGTGGAAATACACGAAACGGTCCGGACGCTTGGCCAAGGCACAGGCGCGTTTGGCACAGGCCATCAAGTCCTTGTCGCCTTTGGGGTCGATGATGATCACCGCTTCGCCGCGCAACACGGCTTGCGTCACCAACACGTCAAAGGCTCGGGTTTTACCGGCGCCAGTGGTACCGACCAGCAGCGTATGGCCGGCGGTATGCTGCAAAGGCTGACGAATGTCGTTTTCGGAGACTTCCAGGCCGTGTATCCAAGCCGAGCCCATGCGTTGATGATCGCTGGGAATCAAGGTCGAGACATCGCGTTTTAAAATCTCATAGGCCAATTGCGCATGCTTTTGTACCCAATCGAATCCCCAGCCGAACCACAAAGCCTCGGGGTTGCGCTTCACCATCGTTACCAGCTTTTCGGCCTCCAGGTATTGGAATCGAAACTGTCGCAACCGGCGTTTGCGGTGCCAGAGACTTAATGCCGGTAACAATCGCCAACACGCCATTACCCCGCACGCCGTCATCAACCAATCGAAGGGCTCACGCGGCAATCCCGACCACCGACTGGTGAAATTCGCCAAACCGGCGCCGCCCAACCAACCCGAGATGGCATAGACCTCGAAAATCGGGCGCCAAGGAAACTGATAGTCGTAATCGGATTTCATGGGCGTAATCTCACCTGAATGCCCTCCGTGGCACTGACCGAGCGACAATCTGGATGGTTAGCAATATCGAGCATCAGGCGAGTGCGCTTGACCGTCGGATGTTGGGTCAGAAACTGTTCCAGCTCGGTATTGGACACTGTGTGCCAGTGACCGTCTGGTGATGATTCATCGGGCGGAATGTTTTGTTGTCGCACATGCGTGATTAGCAAGTCGATCATTCCTGGTTTTGCCGGTGGGGTTGATAGGGGAGAACTTACTTTTACAGGCTTGGAATTGACCGAACTGTCTGACCCCTTGCCGCTTATGGATTTTTCCTTGCCTGACGCTTTTGACTTGGACCGGCCAGCCTTAGGCTCTCCGTTCTCGTCGTCTTGAGTCTGAGAAGGTTCAACCAGAACTTTGGCATTGTCGGTATTGCTGCTTTGAGGTCGCACTGATCCAGCTGTCAGCATGGTTTCGCCATGGCATTTCAATAACGCCTTCAAAGCCGAGCTCGGTTCCAATGTCAGCAGGACACCGCGGACCGATTGGAGGGTTTGTACCTTGCGCATCGGCGACAGGACATCGGTCACCAGCCAGCCGGTAGCCTCAAATGTTTTGATGAACTGAGGCGGATCAACGGCTAGTTTTTCAGCCGTCGCCGGAAACGGCAGCAAATATTTCTCCTGGACTTTCAATAGATCGCTGCCTAACTGCCATTGGCCTTGATTGAGCATGGAGGCGATATCCATCAGCCATTGACCAGCATCGCCATGGTTTTCCAACCAGCACTTGGCGCTGTCGACCGGATTAGAAATGCATTTCGTGTCTGTTGTCGAGAGATCGGGTATTGCGGCTGAAGCCGTTTTTTCTGAGTGGGTTGGTTTGGCTGACGTTGCGTTTTCCGGTTGCTCTGTCTGACACAACGAATGGGTCCCATCGGTTGATTTGGCTTGCGACAGTCCTTGATCGGGATCTGATGGCAAGGTCGTCGTGTCCTTCGCGTCTTGCGAATTCGAAATGGCTGGTGCCGATTTGGTAAGCAGCGGGTCGGGTAGGGCGCTTGGGTCAAGCCCGGGTTCTGGTGAGGTTGCTTCTGGCAAATCTGACGCCGGATTATCTGTGCGTTGGGATTGCTTCAGAACTGCGGCGTTTTTGCCTTTTGCCTGTTTGCTAGTTTTCGGTGCCTGACTGGTAACGGTTTCGGATTTTTCTGCGGAATCTGGTTCGTGGATTTCGCGCGCTGCAACCACGAGCGGCGGCTCGCCGCTGAAAATGAGTTCCGCGGATTTCAGACGCAGCAGATACAGCGGATTGTCCAAGCCTTCGGGCTGCATTTGCCAATAACGGTATTGCCGGCCATCCGGCCAGGACTTAGGGATTGCCAAGCCGCGTTCGATCAGGATGTCCGCCAAGGTATCTTCGTCGCGCGGAATGCCTGGCACTTTGTCTTTGGCCAGCAGGGTAACGATTTCTTGCGCACCGGCCCGCCAGACGATATGAAGACCATCCTCAAAACGCCATAGCCGAGCGCCTTTTTCGTTGACGGTCCACTGTCCGGACTTCACCAGGCGGCGCATGGCGTCGAACAGGTACTTTTCCACCGGCATGCCCAAGGCCGAGTCGATGTTTTGGTAGTGTGCTTTTAAATCCCGTTCCACGCTTTTGCAGTCGGCGGTTATCACCAGTGCGTAAACTTTGGAGCCGCGGTCCAAACCGTTAATGGTTTCCAGCATCGCCTGCATGATGTCGGGGCCGGACTCCAGAATGAATGTGCGAGCTTCGCGGGTCAGGACGCGCTCGATCACCAAGGCCGAAAACTGTTCATGGCGTTTATGACGATTATCTCGCCAACGCAGAAAGTATCGGTCGATCTCATTTCGCACAGCCCAGTCGGTGATGTTTTCATCGCAGGGGTTCCAGGTATGTTGCCCCTGTGCGTCGACCACGGCCATATCGGCGACCGGTTTGCCGATGTCATGTAACAGCCCGGCAAAACAAACCGCCAGACGCCAACGTAATTCTTGTGCTTTTCGTTCCTTGGGTGATGCTGACGTGGCAAACAAACTGCCTTGGGATGCCTGGGTTGCCCAATGGGCGACTTCCAATCCATGCCGAAACAAGCCACCGGCGCCGCGATGATGATGCGATTCGGACGCCGGCAACAAGTGGCTGTAGGTGGCATAGCGGTGTATGACCGGCGCGGCTATGGTTTGATAAAGACTATCCGGCATGGCCAGCGCCTGTTCGATGGACGTAATCAGTTCCGTTTGACTGGACAGGATGCGTTCCACAGGCGCAGCCGGCAGACCCTTCATGAATGGCGGGTAACGCGGCACGTCTTCATCAACCATTGTCGCAACCTGACCGGCAGGCGCGGGCTCGACGCCAAACAGACGTTGGCGGATGCGAGCAATGAGCGTCGAAGGCGTATTTTCCATAACGCCGCATCTTGCCGGGAATTTTTCAATCGTCGCTTGCAGCTGACGACGAATTCGACGTCAGTTGCAAGTAGGCCTGGCAAAAGAGTGTTTAGTGTAACGAGCTCCTAAAAATTAGCCCTGGAGCTCCCATGAAATCCAAATCTATCGCAATCCACTGCCTTGTGTCCGCAATATGTGGCACGGCCTGTACTTCGCTAAATCGGCCCGATGCTGCCATAAGTGAGACCGTCATCGAATCGATTGTGCCGGTTCAACCCGAACAACCCTGGCGCCTGGATAATGCTTGGCAGACAGGTGGATTGGGCGGTTCGGTATTACGGTCTGCATCGCTTGAACACGTCGTCAGGCAAGTCGATCAACCGCTTGGTGTTTACGTGGCCATTGACGACACAGCGGGTCGTGTCCTTAATGTCAGCACGCCACGCGTTCCCGAACGCCAGGATGACAATTCTCAGGACATCGAACGCGCCTGGCGAAAATATTGCCACCACCAACTCGATATGACACCGCAGGAGCAGGCGTTAGTCAAAACCATGCCAATTCCTCACAACGTGCTGAGCCATGGTTGTAATCCTGGCAGCTTGAAGAAGTGAGGCGCTCGTCATGGAGAGAAATAGCACAAACCATTCGCTCGATAATCTCACCGAACGTTTTCAGTCTCTGACGGAGCGGAAAAAAGTCAAATTGCGGGTCGTCGAACCCTTGAAGTCTTTACCCAATTGGCCATCGGCAATCCGCGGTACGCCGAATGCCTGTTTGCGGAGTGCATTGTTCGCCGGCATCCAAGGCAAGGAACGCATTGCCTACAAAAAACGCACCCTGCTGGCTGCGGTCGATGGCATTGAGGTTCGTTACCTCGGCATACAGCTCAATCAATCGGACCTCGATGTCTGGATGCAGATCGTTCACTTGTCCCGTCAACAATTACCGGGATTTAGCGTGACCTTCAGTGCCCATGCGCTGTTGACGGCATTGGGGCGCGGTAGCGGCAAAAGCCAACATGAATGGCTGAAAGAATCGATGGCCCGCTTGGGCGGCGCCTTTGTCGAAATCACCTTTCACGGTCGGGATGCCTTCGGTGAAAAAGGTTTCCTGCGCTATTACCGTGATGAACTGACGCAGCGCTACGTGGTGGAGTTGACCGAATCTATGCTGCGCCTGTTCGAGGAGGGCTATACCTACATCGAATTTGAGCAGCGGCAGAAATTGCGCAAGCAACCCTTGGCATTATGGTTACACGGTTTCCTATCGTCCCATGCTGCTCCGTTCCCGATGAAAATTACCACCATTCACCGACTGAGCGGCAGTGGCGCGAAAACCCTGCGCGACTTCAAATATCGGCTGGGTAAAGCGTTGGAGGCCTTGGTGAACATCGGCACTTTGGCTAGCTTTGAATTCGCTGATGATATCGTGAAGATCAAACGGCAGCCGACGCCCAGTCAACAGCGTTTTCTCGATGACCAGCAGCACTAAAAAGCACGGCATTAGACCGACGCTATTTTGGGTCGGTTGAAGGCTCTCGATACGGCATTAGGCCGACGCGGATACGGCATTAGACCGACGGAGGCACGGCATTCGGCCGACAAGGTAACGGCATTAGACCGACGGGCACGGCATTAGACCGACAGAAAGCACGGCATTAGGCCGACGTTTGACGCGGCATTAGACCGACGCTTCTAGTAAAATGTAAAATCGTCGCAGGCCATGATATTCGTGGTCTGCAGCGATTCTCTTGTATTGAAATTTGGGGATGCTAATCTATATATAATCTTTATTTAATCTATATATAGGGGCCGGTGGCGTAGAGGATTGTGCCTATGGACGTATGTTTGAATGTGAGATTAGGTCTTTGATTGCATTCGGATGTCGACAATAGCTGTAGAGTGTCGAACTATTGAGGTCTATCGCTCGATCTGATTCGTCGACTACAATTAAAGCCATTACCATCCATTATTTGTATTCGCCGACGACGTACTGAAAGGAAAATTTAATGCCAATTCATGAAATGTCGTGTCGAGTAGAATTCTCAGCTAGGTACACAATCAACTTTCTAATCACTCGTTATAGGCTGATGGAAAAAGATGCTGGCAAAGCCATACGAGTTGAGCAAGTGAAGAACGAAACGTTCTTCAGTGGTTTGTCTGAACAACGGTTAGAGTACTGAATGGCGATTTGATCGATGACAAACCTAACCACCGATAAATACTCGGCCGGCGAACAGGGGCTGGGATATATCTACCAAGCTAGACTGGCCCTGCTCCATTTACTGCAATTACCCGAGGACACAGCGGTCTTTCTAGAAAAGGACGATGACCTCAATTTTATCGACGGCGATGGCGGCAAATCTCTGGCGTCTCTAAAGCATAAGGCGGTCGGTGACCGCCTGACAGATCTTTCGACCGACTTCTGGAAGTCCGTCAACATCTGGTTGGCAAGGTACAAACGCGATGACCGAGCCGCATCGAACATGCGGTTCTTTCTGTTCACCACCGGCACGGTGTCAGCCGAATCGTTCCTGACCCGTTTTCTCCCAAACCAGCCCTTCGGCTCCAGCAATACTGGCACCTTGACCATGCTGGCCAATGCTGTGCTCAGTAAGTCGAAGTCGAAGCTAATTATGCAGATAGCCACGGAGTTCAACGAATTGAACGATCCCGAGAAGCAGGATTTTCTCGAACGTATTCTTATCCTTGATGCCAGTCCACGCATCGGCGATATCCCATCGGCTATCAAGGACAAGTGCATGCGAAGCGTCCGGCGCGAACATCGTGAATTCGTTTTCGAGCGGCTTGAGGGTTGGTGGAACGACACGGTCATCAAACAGTTGACCGGCTCTAGGACGGAAGGAGTCTTCGGCTACGAGGTCTCGGACAAGCTGTGCGCCTTCGCCGAGGAATATAAAGCAGACAATCTCCCCATTACCTTTCGCGGAAAGGTTCCCGTCAACGAGATCGACACCGAGACTGATCCGCGCCTGTTCGTGGCGCAACTGCGAGAAATTGGCATTTCCTCCAACCGAATCAGAAGCGCGATCCTGGACTATTACAGGGCGTTCGAGCAGCGGTCAGCCTGGGCTCGCGAGAACCTTTTGGTATCAGGAGAGGTCGAGGAATACGAAGATCGTCTCGTTGATGAGTGGGACCGCTACAAAGATGTCATCTTCGAGAAACTAATTGATGACAGCGTCGAGGATGCTCTTCGTGAGGCCGGCGCGACCCTCTATAACTGGGCGGAATTCGAGACTGGGAAGATCGAATCCCTTCGGATCCGAACTAGTGTTACCGAACCATACGTCCTCCGAGGCAGTTTCCACATCCTAGCAGATACCTCACCCGAACCCCGGCTCTATTGGCATCCCAGGTTCCTCGACCGCCTTGGCAAAGCACTGGGGGTGGCCAAATGAAGCGATGGGACCAGCGCCCCTTTGAAATTCGAAATTTGTTTAACCCCGCCTTCTGCGGCTTGGTCCTGTTTCGCGCCCTGCACGGGTACGAAGAAATAGACGCTCGTGGCATGCCATTCTCGCTGTCACTGCTGGTGTTGCCCATGTGCCTACACAAGGAATCGCGCGAGGTGATCGCCAGCAATCCGCGCAGCTACCTGCTCAAGACCACGGAGAAGAACCAGCAGATCATGGTGGGCTTCGCCAACCGGGTCACCGACATGCTGCCCTATGCGTTCGAGGGGTTCGGCGTGCTGATGGAAAGAGGGTGCATCGCCATTACTGACGATGGACGCATTCAGACACTGCCCAACAAGGTGCGCAAGACTGTTACCGGAACCGACGAGACTATCTCCTGCCAGAAAGTGGCGCGCATTGTAGGGAGGGAGTTCGCGCGCATCGCTGACCGGGTGACCGTTTACACCACTTTCGGGATTCGTCCATGAAGATTAGCTCGATCCACATATACAGCTACGATGGCCAGCGCCGAGATCTCCAGTTCAATATAGACGGGCTCAACATCATCACCGGCCGGTCTTCAACCGGCAAGTCCGCGCTTTCCGAGATCATCGAATACTGCATGGGACGCTCCTCGTTCAACGTCCCCGAAGGTGTCATCCGCGACAAGGTGGCTTGGTTTGCCGTGATCTACCAGTTCGAGAACGAGCAAGTGCTGGTTGCCAAGCCGACTCCTACTGCAGGTGGTGCCAGCTGCAGTACCGCGATGTTGCGGAGAGGAAGTCAACTGCAGGCGACTTCGTTCAATGAACTGGCAACCAACACGGACGATGACACCATTGTTGAACTATTGTCGCGTCTACTCGGCATTCCCGAGAACCGCACCGATGTCGCGCTTGAACACAGCCGTAACAGCTTCGACACCAATGTCAAGCATACGCTCTATTATCTATTCCAGAAGCAGGGGTTGGTCGCAAACAAGGACCAGCTTTTCTACCGCCAGAATGAGCAATTCCAGCCGCAGGCGATCCGCGACACGCTTCCAATCCTGCTCGGAGTCTCCTCCCACGACCGCTATGAGCTGGAATCTAAACTGCGCACGGCACAACGGGAACTGAGGATCAACACCAAACAGTTAGGGCAGGCGCGCGACGCCGTCGATACGACACACGAAAAAGCCATCGGTCTCTACTCGGAAGCCAAGGCTGTAGGAATCATTGGCAAGACTGACGCTTCCCCCAACGCTGACTGGATCATCGACGCATTGAGGTCAGCTATGTCGTGGAAGCCCGAGATGATACCTGATGACGATGGCAGCCGGATTTCAAGTTTGGAGGAAGAGCTAAGTCAGTTACGCAAGGAACGTCGTGTTATCCAGGCCAGAATAGACTCGGCGCGCCAGTTCGCGAAGCGGGCTGGTGGTTACGAAAACGAGGCTGCCGAACAGGTAGATCGGCTAGCCTCTATCAGGGCGCTACCGAAAAACACCGACACCGGAGAGTGGCAATGGCCATTCTGCGAGCGGAACTTGGCGCTTGAATCCCCCATCGCCACAGTCCTGTTAAACGAGTTGGCGTCGCTCGACAAGGAATTGCGCATTGCCACCGGCCAGCGACCAAAGCTCGCAGCCTACCTGACCGAGCTGGCTGATAACCTGGAGAAGATTGCGTGCGCCATCAGGGAGAAGGAAGCTGAGCTTTCCGCAGCGATCTCGGCCAACGAGGTCATTGCCCAGCTGGGCAACCGCAATAATGCAGCCGCACGCGTTGTTGGTCGCATCAGCTTGTTTCTGGAAACTCTCCTCTCGAACGAGGAGCTTGTTAAGCTGGAAGCGGAGAATCGCCGTATCAGGAACAAGGTTCGGCGGCTTGAGGAAGAGATTGGCACCGACGACAGCAACGAACGTCTGGCCTCGATTCTAAACAATATTTCTGCACGCGTTACGCGGTACATCCATCAGTTCGACGCCGAATTCGCTCCCTACCCAGCGCGGCTCAACTTGCCTCAGTTGACGATCATCTTCGATCGCCCCGAACGTCCGGTTCCGATGAGCAGGACCGGGGGCGGCGAAAATCATCTGGCTTACCACCTGTCAGCACTGCTTGCCCTGCATTTGTTCGCGGCTCAGAACAACCGCCCAATCCCGAGCTTCCTCCTGATCGACCAGCCAACCCAAGTTTACTTCCCGTCCGAGCAGGTCTACAAGGATGCCGACGGCTCAGTGCAGAAGACTGAAGCAGACGCCGATCTCAAAGCGGTGCGCCGGTTATTTGAGTTATTGCTGAAGTTTACCCAAGAGGACGTCCCCGGTTTCCAGTTGATCGTCACAGAGCACGCCAATCTTCGCGAGCAGTGGTTCCAGGACGCATTGGTAGAACCGCCTTGGACAAAGCCTCCGGCATTGGTACCTGAAGACTGGAGCCAAGGATGATCCTCTAGCAGCGCAGAATGCTGATCGTTGGGCGTGAGCGGAAGTTCTATGACACACCGGATATCAAGTTGAAAAACTGATGGGCCGGAAATGTCAGCAGTACGGGTTTATTACTTCCTTACAGGTTTATTTGTGCAATGTATGCTTTTTAGCAACATCAACCGATGATTTGTTGTCTGTGTCAGTTTCAATTACCCTGCAATATCGCTGCACCGCATCCCGAATTTTTCCCAGTCGATCGAGCTGTTGCCGGATATGGGCAAACTCGGTTTCCAGTTCTTCGACTAATTCCGTCTCCCAGGCAGGCTCGCCCCTCAGCAAGTTGCCGAGCGGATAACGATAGCCGCGGCCTTTCTTAACGTACTGCGCAATGGGTTTGGTTTGGCCGTTTTGTCGCAATGTGGCCATGCGGTACCACTCAATGCTGAAAGCGCGTTGGTTTTCTCGGCAGCGAATGCGGACGCCGATTCGGCCCGATTCGCTTTTATTGTGTTTCTGACGTTGGCTTTTCAATTGGCGCCAATAATCATCGACCAGTACTTTGGCTTGCGCCTGGAGATGATCGCACTGGGTTTCGATCCAATGCAGCAGGTCTTGTTCAGTAAGATTGGACTGACTGTTGAACGGTTGTTCGCTAGACATGAATTTTCCTATTACTTAACTGTAGGGATAGACATGGACAATGCCTAACGGGATTTTCTGTTCATTGCGACCCTTGGAAAGCGCCTTAATGCATGGGTATTTGCACCTTAAATGCCTACCGCAGTAGGCATATCACTGTCATTTTCTGGATGGTTCATTTAGGCATTGCCTTCGCAAAACGGCGTCATTCATGCCTACCTAGGAAATAACTTCGGATTTCGGGCCGATTAACATTGCCACGTTTCCCTACTAGCGTAGGGAAATCGAACGTCGATTTCCTATTGGTATTTGCTGGCTATCGTTCATTCGCAATAACGCCAGCATTTTAGGCAATCGATATTGGATGCCGATTTCAGTTGACGCCGAATTTGCGTTCGTCTGCCGTTACGGTCGCGGTCTAAGATCGCTACTCGATCCATCTTGCAGCTGATGGCGTTTTCGTCGTCAGCTGCAAAAGTCGCTGGGAAAATCTGACGGACAATGGCGCGATGAACCGAAACGCCATTTCTTTGCCGATCATCATGAGTTTGTGTCTCAAAGCCTCGCTGGCGATGGGTAAAGACGACGCGCCAGAGGTTTCCTATTTCGCCGACAAACAGCGAGGCTGGTTTTGGTACGAGCTGTTGCCGGAGCCGGTTAAAAAATCCCAACCCGAAATTAAAGCCGATCAGGAAAAACCCAAGTCTGACAGCAAACCGCCCAGCGTCGTTCAGGCTGAAACTGAACCCAAAACTCAAGCCAAGCCCTCTGCAGAATCCCAACCACTGTCCTCAGTCTGGTTCAAGCAAAACCTGGAGCATTTCCTGAACCAGGCGATCGACGATCCCAGTCCCGAGAATGTGGCGGCGTTTTATTACCTGCAGCGGGTGATGATGGATAAAGCCGAGCGTTTTACCAACGCGGCGCGTTATGTGGTGATGTCCGATCCGCAACTCGATGAAACCGTGCGCCGTCCGGTAGCGACTTTTGCGGCTAATGAAGCTAATCACCAAGCCAGCGTGGTGGCCGAAAAGGCCTTGAAAGCGATTGCCGCACAAGCCGGCCTATTGTTTTTCTTCCGTTCCGATTGTCCTTATTGTCATGTCCAGGCGCCGATTCTGGTGATGCTGGAAAACGCCTACGGTTTCAAAATCTATCCCGTGTCGCTGGATGGTTTACCGATGCCGAATGGTTTTTTCAGTCAGTTCAAACGGGATAACGGCCAAGCGGCGATGTTGGGTGTAGAACAAACCCCGGCGCTGTTTCTGATGAAACCGCCCAAGCAAATTGTGCCGTTGGCGCAAGGTGCGTTGTCACTGGAAGAAATCACCGGTCGGATTCTGCTGGCGGCCAAGGAATCCGGATGGATTGATGCCACGCAATATCAAACCACCCAAGGCATTCGTAACACACCCATGTTGTTACCGGCCGCCGGTAGCATCAGCCCTGCGGACACTCAAGATCCATTGTCACTGATCCAGGCATTGCAACGCAGTGCGCATTTGGGGAGCACGCCATGACGTCATTTTCGCTATCACGACGCTATCGCCAGATCGTAGTATTGATTTTATTGGTCGAGAGTACGGTTCCAGCCTACGCCGACTTGCAACAAGAAATGGACAGCATGTTTGGCACCATGACCAACTTCACGGCACCGACCGCACATTTGGGACAGCGCCGGGGCGTGATTACCGGCGGCAGCTTGGTGGCGCGCAACGGCATCACCAATACCAACCTGTTTTCCTTCGTGCCGCCATCATTCAGTGCCGGTTGCGGCGGTATCGACTTGTTCGCCGGCAGTTTCAGCTTCATCAACTTTAACCAATTCGTGCAGTTGCTGCGCAATGTGGCCGCCAATGCTTCGGGCTATGCGTTTCAGTTGGCCGTTGGCGCCATGTGCCCCTGGTGCGCGTCGGTGATGACCGACCTGCAAAAGAAAATCCAGGAGATGAACCAGATGTTCAGCAACTCCTGCCGTTTGGCGCAAGGCCTAGTCAACGATACGGTCAAAGCCTTCGATCTGCAAAGCAAAACCAATCTGTCCAATGCCTCGTTTACCCAAGGTATCAGTGACGTGTTCTCCAGTTGGACCAATACCAGCACCCTGGGCGATCCGGTACAGCAGGTCAAACAGAACGACCCGGTCGACATGACCAAGATCATCCAGGGTAATTTAGTCTGGCGTGCTTTGGTCAATCAAAACGCTGGCGGCTGGTTCCGATTCGGCGGTAATAGCCTGTTGGAAGCGGCGATGAGTATTTCCGGCACGGTGATTGTTGATGCCCCGCAAGCGGCGCCGGATGGCAAAGGCGAAAACAATGCCATCAGCGCGCCGCCACCGGTGTTGCGGATCAAGGATTTGATGTATGGCAACGACGCCGGCAACAGCTATCAAACCGTGCGGATGTATACCTGTAGCGATGGTCATGATGCCGATCAGTGTCTGAAACCCATCGTCCAGAACGTCAATCTGGTTGGCTTGAAGCAACGGGTGATGGAGATCCTGTTGGGCTCGGTCAATTCCGGCAACGGCTTGATCTACAAATTCTCGACCAATGCGGGCCAAATCACCGACAGCGAAAAAGCCTTCATGCAAACCGTGCCGGATGCCATCGGCGGCATGATCCATAACTTGGCACGAGAAGACGCCGGCATTGCCAAACTCTGGGCCGAAGAGGCGGCGCCTGTCATCGCGTTGGAACTGGCACAATTGATCGTCAACGATTTACTGAATGCCGTGCAAACCGCCGCGCATATGAACGACCACGCCTACGCCAAGTTGTTGATGGATGCGTTGAAAGACGCCCGTGAGCAGATTCAAGACGAATACGTCACCATCGCCGGTCGTTATGGTAATCCACAAACCTTGATGGCGTTTTACCAGCAGCTGATGACCACCGTGAAGCCCAAACACTATGGTACCGTGGCGCAGTTGCCGGCCTCCGGGATGGCTTGGCCAAGTCCTTAAAAGCTCATTCCCCGTCCTCTCCTCGATGCATTTCTCCCTCGTTCATTAAAAGGCAGGTCGTCCATGTTTGAAATCTTTTCCGTGGGCGACTCCGCCTATCTGCAAGCCGTGCTCAATGCGATCGCGATGATTTCCGGTACCGGCGATTACCGCACCGCCGCAGCTGTTGGTGGCTTGATCGGCGTCATCATCGTCATGCTCAGGGCTTTGTTGCAATGGGATGGCCGTGGCATCCGCTATCAGGATTTATTGTTGGCTTATGTGCTGTGGTTGATGCTGTATGCACCGTCGGTGCGGGTGTCGATTGAGGACGCCTATACCGGCAGCGTGGTGGTGGTCGACAACGTACCGCTGGGACCGGCGGTGGTCGGCAGTGTCATGTCGAACATGGGCTATCGCACGACACGACTGTTCGAACAAGGCTTTGCCACACCGTCGATGACCGGCAATGGCTTTGCCGACAGTTTGCAGACCTTGACGGCGGTGCGGAAGAATCTATTGTCGCGGGTGAATCTAGGCGCGGCCAACGTGCCGAATGCCGGTAGCGATATGGAAACCTCGTTTGCTAATTACGTGCGCGAATGCACCTTGACCGGTGTCGATCTCAACCAGAAATCGGTGGATGCCATCTTGCGCGATGCCGATCCCCTGAACGCCATCCGCTTCGATTCCGACATTTACATGACCCAAATCTATGTCGGCGGCCAACCGCAGACCAAAACCTGTACCGATGCCTGGGCCGATTTGAGTGTAGTGGCCAACGGCAATTTCGCGACGGCGCTGGAAGGCTTGTTACAACCGACCTTGAGTGTGCCGACTGCAGGCGATACCGTGCCGAAAATCCAGGATGCCTTCGATGCGTTGGCAGGGCCCGGCGTAGTCGATGCCGCCGATTACATGCTGATGTCGGCGATTATGCCGATGTTCGAGAAAGGTGTCATTGGTCGACATGAAGACGGTTTGCATTGGAACAAGGCGGCGATGGTCGAACAAGCCATTCAGCAACGCAATACCCAATGGGCGGCCGAGCAAACCCTGTTTGCCAAGATCGTTCGGCCCATGATGGCGTTTATCGAAGGCTTGAGCTATGCCATTGCCCCGATCATGGCCTTCGTGGTGATGCTGGGCAGCGTCGGCATCCGGATGAATATCGGTTACTTCTCGATGCTGCTGTGGATCCAACTGTGGATGCCGATTCTGGCGGTGATCAATTTGTTCATCCAGATGTCGGCGGCCGGCAAGATGGCGGCACTGACCACGGCCACCTACAACCTGCCATCCATGATGGGCATTTACCAGCTGGATATGGAGTTGCAGCAATGGTTGTCGATCGGCGGCATGCTGGCGGCGTCGACGCCGGCCATTACCTTGATGCTGATTTATCGTGGGGCAGTCACTGCTACACATTTTCTGGGACGGATGGACGGTGGCGACACCATTAACGAAAGAATCGCCACGCCGGATGTGATCAGTCCGGCGCCGGTATTGAATGCCCAAGCGCAGCATCAATACAGCCCACTTTCAGCCGTGACTCAGACTGGGGTCGACAAGGTGCTACCGACATTTACCGCCGGCAAGGACATGAGTGCGGCCGTTTCGTCAGCATATTCCGAGTCCGAGCAAGCCACCAGCAGTTTCATGAACAGCCTGTCGTCCACGGCGTCGAAGTCGGCGAGTATAACCAGCGATGCGTTTGATAGTCGGTCATTGGGCAATCAAATCGCCAGCAGTTCCAGTTATACTGATGCCTACAACCGTCAGTTTGGTGAGGCCTTTGCCAAGAAACACGCCGATACCGGCATATCCGCCGATCAATTTTCGGCCTTGGTGGCCGGCAGTGCTAACGCAGGTGGCAAACTCGGTAGCGACCAATTGAGCGGCGCAATCTCTGGCCGCTTGCAAAACGACTTCAAAGTCAGTCAGGACAAGTCTGACGCCATTGCCGCCGACATCAGTCAAACCGTCAACGACAGCCAGGGCTATCAGGCGGGGTTGGCGAAAAGCCTGGCGCTGGATGCGCAAACCGGCACCCGAAACGTCGCATCCATGGGACTGCAAAATCAATCGTTGTCCTCACTGCAACACAGCGCAACGGATGTGGTATCAGCCAGCGAATCCTATCAACAAACCCTATCGGCCCAACAACGCTTCGGGACACAAGCCAGTTTCGGTGCGGCGGAGACGGGTTACAAAATCGCTAATGACCCAGGCTTGATGGAGCGTCTGGATCGTACACTCGATCAATATGGCTTGCGCGGCGATACGCAACGGCTGGCATCGCAGTGGAAAGCGGCGGGTTGGATCAGCGATGCTGACCAAGCCTACGCGGCCGCCGGCATGTCGTTATTGACTGGCTTTTCGTCACCCAGTTACCGCACGCTGGATGATCAACAATCGCATCAGGCACACATCTCGGGTTACCAACTGCTCGGCGATGCATTCAATGCTCCGCAAGCGGATCAAACCTGGAACGCCAATCGCAACGAAACCTTGAAAATCAATGCTCCGCAAACTGATAAGGTTCAAGAATTAGTCGAACAGGCCAATCTCAAAGACCCACGCGCTGAAACCGAATCGCTAATTCAAAGAGCACAAACACAGATTGGTTCAGCGGCGGGAAAAGTTGCCGGTGGCGAAGCCCGTGTCGAAGCGCAACATGATCGTAATCTGATTGAACGTGAACAAAATTCAAGAGAGGGCTTTGGTCAATTGGCAAACGTCAAAGCGGAGCACTTTAGGCAATCGATTGCGGCAGCGGCCAACGAAACGCCATCTGCTGCAGAGTTGTCTTACAACTACATAGGCGGTGGGGTCTACAGTACTGCCAAAAATCTTGAAGCCATAGGTGCTGCAGGGCACGAGTACTTGAAGCAATTCAATAATAGTTACGATGAAGCGCGGTCAAAAGGCGCTGAAAAATGGGATGCCTTTAAACACGCGGCATCCCAGTCCTATCCGGGATTTGCTCAAGCTACACAAGCCTGGGCTGATCAAAGAATCAATGAAGTTGCCGACAAGCTCACATCGAGTCAACAAGCTTATTATCGTGCAGCTATGTTTGAAGCCTTTGATGGGATCGCTGTCAGTAGTGAAAACACAGGTAGCTTGGGGGAAGCGAAGCAGCGGATAATAAATGAAGAAGGCGAAAATGATGGCAATAATATCGCTAAATTATTGAGAAGTGCTGCTGGGCAAAACAGACGGGATCTGATTGACCAGATAGGACAATATAATCGAGCCCATGGACTGATCAATTATTGAAACGTGGATTTCATTGGTTTTTTCCGGGTTACGATAAAGGCCGCAACAAAACCACGAGCAATAATCATAAAGAAAAATAGAGCAACATAGCCAGCTAGCGTTGGAAACTCATGGGCAATAAACATGGCAACTAATACCAATATCGCCCAATAGTAATTACTTTGATGAAAAAACTTGGCTGCCATACGCTCAACTCCCTGAAATACCAATTCAGCCAATGTCACCGCAAGAAAAAACGCTGTTCCGAATGCGGCAAACAAACTGACGTTATCTGATAGGTTTCCCCAGTCAGCAATGAACCATAGCGCTACGAGACATATTGTTATAGTTGCCAGTTTTTGAAGAACTGAAAAGGAAGGAGCATCTGAGTATCTGGATTGGAAAAATCGTGTAAAACCGGAAGGGAAAGATGCAAAAGTGCTTCCGCAAAATGGGCAAATTGATTTCAATGGCTGGCCGTAATAGGTAATGACGCGCGGCACCATGATTCGATGGCATTCCGGACAATCGACAGTTGCATGATGGCCCTTAAACATTGAGTGATTTGATGGAGTTTGAATCGATTGGCTGGACCGTTTGAACCGATCTGAGAGTGATGACTGTGAAGACATTGTATTCTCCATGCTTAAGCGGTTGGGCAATCCTACCGCGATTGAACTAACGTTCCAAGTCGGTTTTTAAGTCAAAGCCATTTTTTTAGGGCAAAGAAAAATGGTCTGCTTAACGACTGGATCACTCCCCGACACTTGCCAGAATTTTGTTGATTACCGTCGCTGAAATTCGAAAATCGGAACGGTGCAAGACTTCAAAAGCGGCTCGAGCCGACGCAATCAAACCTCGTTTCTTAGCTAGGCCAATGACTGCGGCCGTACCGACGACCTGGAGTTGATATTCTTTGGCCACCGCCCGTCCGGCACGTTCGTCCATGATCAGCAAATAGTTTTCGGGGGATGATGGCGCAATGTTGATGCAATCGGTTTCGCCAGCGTCCAGATCAATGTCCAAACAGGATATGATGATTTCCGGCCATACCGTTAACCAACCTGAGTCGAATGCTTGGGCCAATGCTTGTTCACCTGGCGCCGATTTGCCTGGTAAAACTTCTTGTTTAACCGATTCGGGAACGAAAACCTGGCCAAATAATTGGGGCAGCCAGATTAAACCATCCACCAGCGCCAGTCCGATCAATGGACTCGCATCGACAATCACTTTTTTGGTCATCAGCGGTCAGACTTGGTTGAGCCACTGGTCCAGAGTGTCCAAATCATCCTCAACTTCATCAGTCGTTTGATCGATGACGGAAATACCCAGGCGCGAGACGTGCGCAATAAAGTTTGCCAACGGCATATCGGCCAGTTTAGCGGAGCGGGCAAGGGATAAATTTCCGTCTTTGAATAAGGCTGTTGCCAAGGCTTTGCGCACACCCGGCATACCAATGATTTTGGCGGATTTGAGGCCGACCATCACCGCGTCCGGTTCGTTTCGATTCATGACCAGAACCATATCCTCGTGGGCCATGCGCAAGGCTTCGCTGGGATTGTTCTTTAGACCACTGACATTGACAGTTTTCATAGCCTGATTACATAGGAAGATTAGATGGGTGGATTATAATCCTCTGAATGAAAATTGATGCAACAATGTGAAGTGGGATCGACCTGCCTTGACAACGCATCGAGCGCTATGGGACTAAGTAACTAGGTCTGACTGCTCCTAGGATCAGTTACTCGTTGATCGCTCTCTAGATTTAGAAATTTGGTTTAGCACGCACATTTGGCAGACCTGTTGGTATTTACAGCCATGAATGACCAAATAGGGCGTATGGCAGGTCGTACAATAAGGTAATTCAGCGAGTCCGTCTCTCAGGGCTTCGATGATAATCCAGGCCTCATCGAAATTTGCTGGCCGTATGCGGCCAAACGGTCGGCGTTCTTGAATATGGTTTGGATAAAATGCACAAAAAGTGTCCCAGGCAAACACCATGGCATTTAGATCCATTTCTGCTCTGATAGCGCCTGAGCAAGCGCTTCGATAGATTGAAGCAAATAGGGCCATGTAAAGAAACGACTCGCGTGACTGCGGCATTGCCATAATGCTGGGGATCAGTCCCGCCACTGGGCTTTCGCGGTGCAGCGAAAAGTAAAGATTACACAATTCTTTAGGGCGTAAGGTTTTGATGACCCGGCTGGCCAATTTGGTACGCAACTTTCGTTTCAGTAACTGATAGGCCCAATACTGATCTTTGAGTCGAGCAGCAAAAGCGCTATGGCTGCTCATGACTCTGGTGAATGGGAGGACAATAGCATCAGGAGTTCGATGGCTCGTGCGTCGATTACATCCGGCACTTCGGTTTTTTGGGCGTTTAGGAATTTGCTCCATTGGTGGGCGTTGAAACGGGGAACAAAGGTCAGGCAATCGCTTCGAGCCAGGCTCTTCAACTGTTCGAGCGGCATCTTTCGGAGTAATGAAACCGCTTCGGTCGTGAGACCTAAGCAGAACATGGCTTTTGGTTCGCTTTCGGACAAAATTAAGGATTGAGCGACGATGAGGTAGTCGAGATTGAGTTTGTAGAGGTTTTCATCCATTCTGCAATCCTCATGGATTAGAGAATCGCTCGGATTTGATTCGCCAGGGCAATTACTTTTTGCCCGTACTGGATGGCGGCCGGCTCATTTTTCCAACTGTAATATCGGCCTATTCCATGTGCGAGATTGCCAGGTACCGATTGGATGGCCTCGGAGAGTACGCTTGCGCCGATTTCGAGATTGGTGCTCGGTATCAAGAGTTGCTCAGGTTTCGCAACACGGTGACCATGCCACCGCAGATTCACTTGCATAATGCCAATATCGATATTGCGTTTACCTTGAACCATCAATTGATTGAGCAACGCTTCGGCTTCCTGTTGGCTGCCAGGAATAAAGGTGTTGCCAGCGTTATTGATGGCCCAGGGCGAAGGTATGACACGATTCTGCCCATCGTTTTTTCGCGACTCCGTGAGCGCAACGGCATACAGAATATAGGGGTCAATGCGATGTCTACGAGCTACTTGGCCCCACAGCGTGTTCCGTAATTTGGTTTTTGATGGCGGAGACGGATGGCTGTTGCTATGGGTTTGAATGGATTCAGCAGCCATGGATTCCATGGGTTGGCTGATGATGCAAAGGCCACCAAGCATGACAATCCAAACGTTCTTTACGGATTTATGGATTGAAATGCAATTGGTATTAAGTTTTTGGTTTTTTATCTTATCAACACACATCGCAAACTCGCCGTAATGGTCTTGAGGCGAGTTTACGACGATGCCAAAAATTCTATATGTCCGAAAAACCCCTCATTTTGCGGTTTTTCGCCAATAATGAATGTTCGTATTGGTTGGGATATTTTTCAGTCAAACGCTAAAATGCTGAATGAGTAACCTTTACACGTCTGTTTATGGTTTATATCGAGACTCTTCGGCATAATAATCCGCAAATCCCACGGCTTCGGTTAATTCGTTGAAAGACAAAACGCTCGGTGATTGTTCGTCTCGCAATACCATCAATGCTTCACGCATGGCCTTGATCGAAACGTTGAGCAAAGTCAGCGGATAGACCGCAATTTTGTAACCCATAGCCGCTAACTCCGCGCGTGGCAGAATGGGGGTCTTGCCGTGTTCGATCAGGTTAACCATCTTGTACCCAAATACTTCGCGGCAATAACGTTGCATCTCGTCAACACTTTCCGGCGCTTCCAGGAAAGTGATATCCACCCCGAGTTCAACAAAAGCCTGGCAACGGGCAATCGCTTCGTCAATGCCATGCGTAGCGCGTGCATCGGTGCGCGCCATGATCAGAATGTCGGCGCCTTCATTGCGCGCGTCAATAGCCGCCTGAATGCGAAGCAGTGCTTCCTCTCGATCTACCACCGATTTACCACGAGTATGGCCGCAGCGTTTAGGGCTGAGTTGATCTTCCAACATGATGCAGGCGAAACCGGCCTGAGCGTATTCTCGGACCGTACGTTTGATATTCATGGCATTGCCAAAACCGGTATCGCCATCGCCGAATAAGGGGATGCTAATGGCGTTTGCGATGTTGCGGCCTTGATCCAGCATTTCGCCAAAGGAAATCAGGCCCGTGTCAGGCATGGCCAAACGCGATGCTGATACCGCAAAGCCACTCATGAACACCGCCGGAAAACCGGCTTGTTCCGCCAAGTGAGCCGATAAGGCATCGTGACAGCCGGTAATGGTTAGCATCTCGGATGCGGCTAACAATTGGCGTAATTGATTGGTTTTGGCATTCATTTGTTATCGGTAAAATATGGATTGAAAAATGTTGTTGGATTGAATGCAAAGTCAGTAACAGCAGGTTTAAACGTTTCGCTTATATCAAGGCGTTACCGAATTCTGAGCTGGAAAATATACCCTTCATACTGCGAAACGAATAAACTGATCAACCACCTCAACAACATGATGACTTGATGCGGAATACGGATAGACTTCGACAGGTACAAACCCCCATCATTCCAGTGATCGCTGACTGGACTCGGCAAACGCCAGGGACATTGTCGCTGGGGCAGGGGATGGTGAGCTATCCGCCACCGGATTCCGCCATGCAGGCCATAACGAGGTTCGGCATGCTGCCGGAGGATCATCTTTACGGATCGCCGCTGGGTCATCCCCAACTGTTGGAGATTATCCGAACCAAATTGCGACAAGACAATTGCATCGATTGCGACCAGGGTTATCAAGTCATGGTAACGGCGGGTTCAAACATGGCCTTTTTGAATGTCATCATGGCCATTAGCAATCCGGGCGATGAAATTATTCTGCCGATGCCTTATTACTTCAACCAGGAAATGGCGATTCAGATGCTGGGATGCGTTGTGGTGCCGGTCCCTACGCGTGAGGATTACCAACTCGATCTTGACGCATTACAAGCCGTCATTACGCCAAAAACGCGTGCTATCGTCACCGTTTCCCCGAATAACCCTTCTGGGGCGGTCTATCCGGAAAAGGATTTACGAGTGGTCAATGCGTTGTGTCAACAACACGGTCTCTACCATATCAGCGATGAAGCTTACGAGTATTTCACTTACGATGGCGCCGCGCATTTTTCCCCGGCTAGCCTAGTCGATGCCGCCGAGCACACGATCAGTCTCTATTCGTTATCGAAAGCGTATGGCTTTGCCAGTTGGCGGGTGGGTTATGCCGTTTTTCCGGAAGCCTTGCTACCTGCGATGCTGAAAATTCAAGACACCAACTTGATCTGTCCACCCGCCATCACGCAAGTAGCGGCGATCGGCGCACTTGAAACCGGTGTCGATTATTGTCGGCAGCAATTAGCGGAACTCGCCCAGATCAGACTACAAGTGCTGCAACAATTGCGGGCAATCGCGGAGATTTGCCACGTCCAACCCACCGCGGGTGCCTTTTATTTACTGCTAAAAATCCAAACGTCATTAAGCGATCTCGAACTCGCCGAACGTCTGATCAAACAATTCAAAGTAGCCGCCATTCCTGGTTGCGCCTTTGGCATGCAGGACGGTTGTTATTTGCGAATATCCTACGGTATGTTAAACCAGGTACAAGTCGGTGAGGCTGTTCAGCGTCTGATCACTGGATTACGTACATTATGCAGTCTAAACCAAATTGGCTCGGCCACGACTCCCGAGGGCACATAAGCGATTGGAACTTAGCGTGCAGATGCTGCCTTTTTGTCACTAAAAATTTTATGGCGCGATTATTGATTTGGTGACATATTAAGTGGCGCGATAAGCTAAATCGCGACACAAAAAATCAAATCATGCCAAAAATAGTCTCGTCAGAAGAGTTGGATCGAATCGAGAAGCTGATTGCCCAGCATCCTGAGGGTATCGGTGCGAAAGATATTGCAGAACAGCTAGATTTTGAAATCAAGGGGCGTACGCTACAGCGCCGCTTGGCCACATTGATCGCAGAACAACGCATTTTTAGCGAAGGCGATGGGCGGGCACTGAAATATAAAATTGCAGGATCCAGTCAGGGTAGGGGAGTCCTCCCGATCGATGATGAAAACCGGCAAAACCTTGACGAAGTCTATATCCCCGTTTCGCCAGAAGGCGAAGAGATCAAGTCCTCTATTCGCCAACCTCGAACGCAACGGTCTCCCGTCAGCTATCAGCCTGATTTCCTGGGGCAGTATTATCCAAACGACACCTATTACTTACCAGCCGGGTTACGCGAACAATTACATGCCCTGGGCCGGTCGCCGGCTGAACAAAACCCGGCGGGCACGTTTGCCCGTGACATTCTGAATCGCCTGCTCATCGACCTTTCTTGGGCTTCTTCCCGCTTGGAAGGCAATACCTACAGTCGACTGGATACCGAACGCTTGATTGAATTCGGTCAGGCGGCTGAAGGCAAGGATGTCATGGAAACCCAGATGATCCTCAATCACAAATCGGCCATAGAATATTTGGTACGCGATACCGAGCATGCCGGCGTTACGGCCGAAACCGTTGTTGCCTTACATGCTTTTTTATCGGATGGCTTGTTGGCGGATCCGATGAGTTGTGGTCGACTGCGTAATCGGGCGGTCGATATCGGCGGCAGTGTTTATTTGCCGATTGCGATGCCGCAGCGGATTGAGGAGTTGTTCGGGATTGTCATGACCATGGCGGCGGAAATCACCGATCCATTTGAACAATCATTTTTCCTGATGGTGCATTTGCCTTACCTGCAGCCCTTCGAAGACGTCAACAAACGGGTTTCGCGCTTGGCGGCCAATATCCCGCTGATTCAACACAATCTGTGCCCATTGTCGTTTATCGACGTGCCTCAGCAAGCTTATGTGGACGCGGTCCTAGGCATTTATGAACTGAATCGAATTGAATTGTTGAGAGATGTCTATATCTGGGCCTACGAGCGTTCATGCCAGCAATACGTCGCCGTGCAACAGCAGCTCGTGCCGCCGGACATTGTTCGATTACGATATCGAAACGAACTAGCTGAAGTAATACGAGCCATTGTCCGGGATGGACTGGCGACAGACGAAGCATCGATCTTAGCTGGCATTCCGGATTCTGTGTCTGAGGAAGACAAGCAGAAGTTCATTAAACTGGTACAAAACGAACTCAAGACGTTACATGCGGGAAATGCTATCCGTTTCGGCTTGCGTCCTCTAGAGTTTTCGGTATGGCAGGAAAAAGGAACAAAATTCTGTGATTGAATTGAACAAACAAATAACTAATGGCTAATTCTTTATTGATCTAAAAAAATCAACACTACGCGTTTTGATCTCCATTCAACTCGATTAAGTGGTTTTCCCATTTTAATAAAGCGCTTCGCTTTTCCTGTAAATAATCGTATCTATCATAATGTTTTGAGCTTACGTCATTTAAAGCATGATTTTGTATCCTATCTCTAATGCTTTTTTCAATGCCAATTTCTCCCATACGAGTCTTTACTGTTCTTCTTAAATCTCTCGGGGTAAAGGTATCGATGCTGCTAATTCGCGTGATTGCGTGAGCCAAAGACGTTTTGTGTATCGGTTTTTCTTCGTTATATCGACTTGGAAAAAGATAATCAGAGTTTCCAGAATACGGCCATAATTTATCAAGTAATTTTTTAGCTAACGGAGTAATAGGCAATATCAGCCAGCGTTCGTTTTTCACTCGCTCTGGCGGGGCGCTCCAAATCATGGTGTCAAAATCAAACTCATGTTTCATTGCGCCGCAGAGCTCCCAAGATCGACAGCCATATAGCAGTAATAGTTTTGTAGCCAGATGGAATTGCTCAAGAAGGCATGTTTCGTTCCAAAGTACTTTTATTTCGGAAAATGATAATGCTCTTTCTCCAGCAACTTCCGCACTGGTATCTTTTGGAATTGCATCGACAGGGTTGGCTTGTATTTGAAAGGTAAAATCATTTGATAGGTTTTTGGGGTCGTTATCATGATAAACCCCTAATTCAAATGCTCTTCTTAAGTATGATCGAATCCGATTAGCTTGAACATTCGAGCCTCGCGAAATAATGGTGTAAAGTATTTTTCTTATATGGGCTGGCGTTACGTCTTTGGCTTGTAAGTCCAAAATGTCTTTACAGTTGTAATGAAGATCTGCCTCGACTTTTTCAAAAGTTCGCTTTCCTGAATCAACCATGTGCTTGATGTAGTAATCAAACAAATCGGCTACGCTGCCAAGTCTCAGCTCAATGCGAGATTGTGGGTCAATTCCGCGATCAATCTCCCGTCTCAGTTCACGACACTTATCCCTTGCTTCAGATAGGCTAATCGATGGATACCGTCCTAGGCTTGCGAATTTTTGTTTGCCATCTGGACCTGCATATTGAATAAAAAAGGCTACGCTTCCAGCTGGTGTCACTTTAACGCCAAAGCCTTTGTCGGGCCCTTTTTCATAGAGTCTATATGCCGACGGTTTTGCCTTAAGTCCTTTAATCGATTTGTCAGTAAACATAATTTCGTGGTCACTTTGTGGTCACTTGAATTCCGCAACATAAGGTTACAGAATGAAACAACCATGAACGGATGATGTTATAAAGTTCAATATAATCGGGCATTTAGAAATGTTATGCAACATATGGAAATGCGTGGTAACATAGTCTTTAGCGACTGTTAATCACTAGGTCGGCGGTTCGAGCCCGTCCGGGGGAGCCAAATAAATCAAGGGCTTACGAGAAATCGTCAAGCCCTTTTTTTTGCCTGTCAATTTTGTGTAGGCAATTTGTAGGCATTTTCGCAAAATCCTTCTGAATGTCGCCAATCCCTCACGGCTTGTTTCTAGCCCACTGGTGACATATCGCTTTATCGCTAGCGTTTTTTGAAACTTCAATATGGCTTGATTTTATGTGGTAGTTGCTTGACCATTGCGGCCAATTCAACGCCTTGTCTCAAGTAATCGACCCGCAAATTCAGGATGACCAAGAAAGGACTCAGCGAAGCCGACATCTGCGCCAAATTCATCACGCCGAATTTGATTAAAGCCGGCTGGGACGAACTCGCCCAGATTCGTCGCGAAGTCTCGTTTACCAAAGGCCGCGTCATCGTACGCGGCAAACTGGTCACACGCGGTAAAGCCAAACGCGCTGATTATGTTCTGTACTACCAGCATCTACCCCTTGCTGTCATTGAAGCTAAAGATAATAGTCATGGTGTCGGTGACGGCATGCAACAGGGGCTGGATTACGCCAAAGTCCTGAATGTCCCCTTTGTATTCGCCAGCAACGGTGACGGATTTCTTTTCCATGATCGCACCGGTCGATCAGAACCCATCGAACAGCTTTTAGCGCTAGAGCAGTTTCCTAGCCCCGCACAACTTTGGCAGCGTTATAGGCTGTGGAAGCAACTGGATAAAGACCAGGAAGACATTGTCCTCGAACCTTACTACGATGATGGTGGCGGCAAAGAACCGCGTTATTATCAACGCAACGCCATCAATGCCACCATAGAATCCATCGCCAAAGGCCAGGAACGGATTCTGCTGGTGATTGCGACCGGCACCGGTAAGACCTACACCGCATTCCAAATCATCTGGCGCTTGTGGAAGTCCAACTGGCGGCAACACCGGCAGAAGCGGGTGTTATTCCTTGCCGACCGTAACGTGCTGGTCAACCAAACCATGGTCAACGACTTCCGCCCGTTCGGCCCGGCCATGGCCAAACTTAGCACCAATGCCAAAACCATCGAACGCGATGATGGCACGTTCCTCGATTTGACCACGGCTATAGATAGTAAGCGTCGCATTGATACCGCCTACGAAATTTACTTGGGCCTGTATCAAGCCCTGACCGGCCCAGAAGATCGGCAAAAGATTTACCGTGAACTATCCGCGGACTTTTTCGATTTGATCATCATCGACGAATGTCATCGAGGCAGTGCTGCCGAGGATTCGGCCTGGCGCGAGATTCTGGAGCACTTCAAACCGGCTACCCAGATTGGTCTAACCGCCACACCCAAGGAAACCGAATACGTTTCTAATATCCATTATTTTGGTGAACCGGTTTACACCTACTCGCTCAAGCAAGGTATCAGCGACGGCTTCCTGGCGCCCTACAAAGTCATCAAAGTGCATCTGGACATCGACGTCGAAGGCTACCGGCCGAAGAAGGGCGAGACCGACCAACAAGGCATCTTGATTGACGACCGTATTTACAATATCAAGGACTTCGACCGCACTATCATCATCGACAGCCGTACCCAACGCGTCGCCAAATGGATTTCCGATTACTTGAAGCAAAGCGGCGACCGCTACCAAAAAACCATCGTCTTTTGCGTCGATACCGAGCATGCTGCCCTGATGCGGCAAGCGTTGATCCTGGAAAACCAGGACGAGGTACTAAAAAACGATCGCTACATTATGCGGATTACAGGCGACGATGCCATAGGCGTGGCGCAACTCGATAACTTTATCGACCCCGAGTCCAAATACCCGGTCATCGTAACCACCTCGCGTCTGTTATCGACCGGTGTTGATGCTCAAACCTGTAAGTTAATCGTCATTGATCGCCCGGTCGGCTCGATGACCGAATTCAAGCAAATCCTCGGCCGCGGCACCCGGCTCTACGAAGACTTGCAAAAATTCTATTTCACCCTGGTCGATTTTCGCCAAGCCAGTGCGCATTTTGCCGACAAAGCCTTCGACGGCGAACCGGTACAAATCTACGAACCCAAAGAAGATGACCCGGTCACGCCGCCCGACGATATTCCGCCTTCCAGCGACCTTGATGAACCTATTCCCGAACAACCGGGCAAGGATGAAGAAGTGCTGCTCGATCCGCCCAACGACGAAGAGCCACCGGTCATTTCGGAGCCTACGCCCAAATACCGCGTCAAAGGCAAACCCGTTAACGTCCTGAAAGAGCGCATCGAATACCTCGACGAAAACGGCAAGCTGATTACCGAATCGCTGCGTGACTATTCCCGTAACGCCATCCGCGCCCATTACGCCAGTCTCGACCAGTTCCTGAAGCGCTGGAAAAGCGCCGAACGCAAAGAGGCGATTATCGAGGAACTCGCGGAAGAAGGCTTGCTGCTCGACCCATTGTTGGAAGAAGTCGGCAAAGACCTGGATCCGTTCGATTTGATTTGCCACATTGCCTTTGATCGTCCGGCCTTGACCCGCCGCGAACGCGCCAACAATGTCAAAAAGCGCGACGTGTTTACCAAATACGGCGACCAGGCCCGCGCCGTGCTGGAAGCCTTGCTCGACAAATACCAGGATGAAGGCGTCGTCGCCGGTTTGGATAATGTCAAAATACTGGAAATCGCACCCTTCAATACCATGGGCATGCCGATTCAACTGATTAAACAATTCGGCGGCAAAGCCAACTTCGAACGCGCCGTTCATGAGTTGCAAGCCGCCCTCTACGACGAAACCGCTTAAACCATGTCAGCCCGCAATACCGTTAAATCCATTCAAGACATCATGCGTCAGGATGTCGGCGTCGATGGCGATGCCCAACGTCTGTCGCAATTGTGCTGGATGTTTTTTTTAAAGATCATCGACGACCAGGACCAACAACTGGAATTGATGCAGGACGATTACCAGTCGCCGATTCCGGCTAAATACCAATGGCGCAACTGGGCCGCCGATGCGGAAGGCATTACCGGCGAGGCGTTGATGGCCTTCATCAACACCGAACTGTTTCCGGCCCTCAAGGATTTACTGGTGTTCGGTAAACAAGCCAACCGCATCCGCGTCGTCAAAAGCGTGTTCGAGGATGCCTACAACTACATGAAATCCGGCCAGTTGATGCGCCAGGTCATCAACAAAATCAGCACCGTCGATTTCAACGACCTGGCCGAACGTAAACACTTTGGCGACATCTACGAACAACTGCTCAACGACCTGCAAAGCGCCGGCAATGCCGGCGAATATTACACACCGCGCGCCGTCACCGCCTTCATGGTCGACCGCATCGATCCCAAACCCGGCGAAATTCTGTTCGATCCCAGTTGCGGTACCGGTGGCTTTTTAACCTGCGCCATTCGCCACATGCGCGACCGTTACGTCAAAAAGGTCGAAGATGAACAAGCTCTGCAAGCCAGTCTGCGCGCAGTGGAGAAAAAACAGCTGCCGCACATGCTCTGCGTCACCAACATGCTGCTGCACGGCATCGAAGACCCCAGCTTCGTCCGCCACGACAATACCCTGGCCCGGCCTTACATCAGCTGGGGGCAGGGTGACCGCGTCGACATCATCCTGACCAATCCACCGTTCGGTGGCCGCGAGGAAGACGGCATCGAAACCAACTTTCCGGCCCAGTTTCGCACCAAGGAAACCGCCGACCTGTTCCTGGCCTTGTTCATCCGTTTGCTCAAACCCGGTGGCCGTGCCGCCATCGTGTTGCCGGATGGTTCGCTATTCGGCGAAGGCGTCAAAACCCGCCTGAAAGAACATCTGTTGCAAGAATGTAACCTGCACACTATCGTCCGCCTGCCCAACAGCGTGTTCAAGCCTTACGCCAGCATCGGCACCAATTTGCTGTTCTTCGACAAAGGCCAACCCACCGAGGAGGTTTGGTTTTACGAGCATCAAGTGCCGGCCACCCAAAAAGCCTATTCGATGACCAAACCCATCCGCGTCGAACACCTGCAAGACTGCGTCGATTGGTGGGGCGGCGCAACTCGAGAGGGCCGCCAGGAAACCGAGCGCGCCTGGAAAGTTACTATCGACGACATCAAGGCCCGCAACTACAACCTGGACTATAAAAACCCGCATAACGTGGCCGACGACCACGGCGACCCGCAAGAAATTCTGACTAAGCTGGAACACGACGAACAGCGGGTAACGGCATTGCGCGATCAACTCAAATCGATTCTGGCCGAGGCGCTGCTGCGATGAATCAACCGGTTGCCAACGACTTCAGCGAAATCACCCAACTGATCGCCGCCGCGCGTCAACGCGCCGTGCAGGCGGTTAACACAGCCTTGATCGACTTGTACTGGCAAGTCGGTCAGATCATCAGTCGCAAGATCGAAGCCGCCGAATGGGGCGACGCGGTGGTGCCGCAACTGGCTCGGCATATCGCGCAGACCCAGCCCGGCTTGCGGGGTTTTACTGCTCGCAACCTGTTTCGCATGCGGCAGTTTTACGAAGCCTACCGCGACGATGAAAAAGTCGCACCGCTGGCACGACAATTACCGTGGACCCATAATCTAATCATCCTCAACCAGAGTAAACGCGCGGAAGAACGCGAGTTTTACCTGCGCCTAGCAATAAAGGAACAGTGGAGCAGCCGCGAACTGGAGCGCCAGTTTAAAACCGCCTTGTTCGAGCGCACCGTCCTTAATCCGCCAAATGTGTCAGCAGTGCTGTCACAAATTCATCCCGAAGCCATTAACGTGTTCAAGGACAGCTATCTGGTGGAATTTCTCGATCTGCCGCCCGGCCACTTGGAAGCCGATCTGCATCAAGGCTTGGTAAACCAGCTCAAACAATTTTTGATCGAGCTGGGTCGGGATTTTTGCTTTGTCGGCAGCCAATTCCCGTTGCAGGTCGGTGGCCGTGATTTCGCGCTGGATTTGTTGTTCTTCCACCGTGGCCTCAACTGTCTGGTTGCGATCGAACTCAAAGTCGGCCGTTTCGAGCCGGAATATCTGGGCAAGCTGGAGTTTTATCTGGAAGCCCTGGACCGCGACGTCAAAAAGCCGCACGAACAACCAGCCATCGGCGTGCTGCTCTGCGCCAGCAAGGATACGGAAGTGGTGGAATACGCCCTCAGCCGCAGCCTGTCGCCGGCGCTGATCGCCGAATACCAAACCCAATTGCCCGACAAAGCCCTGCTGCAAGCCAAGCTGCACGAGTTCTACCAACTCAATGCGTCAGCCGGCGACGAAGATTCAGCCAGTGGAGACAACGCATGAACCCGGAACAACTGCTGCAACACTTTGAACGCATCAGCGAAGCGCCGGATGCGATAGCGCGTTTGCGCCGGTTTATTCTGGATTTGGCGGTGCGGGGGAAGCTGGTCGAGCAAGACCCGAATGATGAGCCGGCGAGCGAATTGTTGAGACAGATTCAAAGTGAAAAATCCCGGTTGATTCTGGAACGAAGTATCAAAACACAACAGGCATTACCTCCAATCAATGCGGAGGTAATGCCGCATACAATCCCTGAAGGCTGGATTTGGGTGTATCTCAATGATGTAACAGATTTGGTGTATGGAAAACTACTGCCAACAACTGATCTTCTTCCATCCGGATATGATGTCTTTGGCGCAAATGGAGTTATAGGCAAGTACTCTGAATTTCTTTACAAAGACGAGATGTTACTTATTTCATGTCGGGGGGCTTATAGCGGAACGCCAAATATTTCACCACCAAATTGCTATGTAACGAACAACTCAATTGTTTGTCAATTTTTTGCTCCAAATAAATGCAATATTCGGTATTTTTATTCAGTCCTTACAGTTTCAAATAAAGAAAAAATTGTTAGTGGCACTGCTCAGCCCCAGGTAACTGTAGCAAATGCTATCCGACTTCCAATTCCTTTACCACCTCTCGCCGAACAACACCGCATCGTCGCCAAAGTCGATGAACTGATGGCGCTGTGCGACCAGTTGCAGGCAGCGCAAACCGAACGCGAGCAACACCGTGACCGTTTGGTGGCCGCCAGCCTGCACTGCCTGAACCCAGCCGTCGCCGGCACCGAAGCCAATACTCCGGACACCCAACGCGAAAGCGCCCGCTTCTTGTTCAACCACCTGCCGCGGCTGACCACCCGCCCGGAACACATCAAGCAACTACGCCAAACCATCCTCAACCTCGCCGTCCGCGGCAAACTCGTCCCGCAAGATCCGAATGATGAACCGGCAGCTAAGTTGTCTAAACGAATCGAGAAGGAAATAAATGATCATCAAGTTAATAGATCTTATAGAAAGGCAAAACCATTACCACCAGTAAAGAGCGATGAAAAACCATTTATTTTGCCATTTAATTGGGAATGGGCGAGGCTTAGGTCGTTAGCTTTTGTACTCGGTGATGGCATACACGGCACACCGATATATACGGATGGAACAAATTATTTTTTTATCAATGGCAATAATTTGGCCGATGGAAAAATTGTAATCAAATCGAATACGAAAACTGTTTCATTCGAAGAAATGCAGAAGCACAAAAAACCAATGTCAACAAACACGGTATTGGTTTCAATTAACGGTACTCTTGGAAACGTCGCCTTCTACAATAACGAAGAGGTCGTTCTAGGCAAAAGCGCTTGTTATTTCAACTTATCTAGCTCCATCAATAAGTACTACATAAAACTGCTTATTGAAAGTCCGTATTTTCTCGAATATGCGTTGCTAGGTGCTACTGGAACAACCATTAAGAATCTTTCACTCAAGGCAATGAATGAATTTCCAGTTCCTCTCCCACCATTAGCCGAACAACACCGCATCGTCGCCAAAGTCGACGAACTGATGGCGCTGTGCGATCAACTGGAAACCCAGCTCGCCGATACCGCCGCCGACAGTCGCCGCTTGCTGGAAGCCGTGCTACACCAAGCCTTGTTGCCCGCCGAGCAAGCAGCATGATCGATAAATTAAGTTGGCTTAGCATACGGCGGTTAAGCTAGTTCAACGCAAAAAATCACTCTTTCAAGCAGGAAATGCATGATTTACATCCTGACCTGGAACAAAGACAAGTGGCCGGAAAGCGAACTGCAAAAGTTGATGGATGACTTTGCGGCTGGCAAGGAGGTTACAAATAGGTGGAAATGCGCATCGCATAAACAATGCAATATTGGCGATCGAGTGTTCTTGTCCAGAACCGGTCAGCAGTTTCCGGGTTTGATCGGCTCCGGAAAAATCATATCTGATGCCTATCAGGATGACGACTTTGAAGATCCGAGTAAACGTGCCTGGTATGTTTTGGTTAGATTCGATTACTTGGCCAAGTCACCTTCAAAAGTGGTTATTTCGCATCAGGAATTGGCGTCAAAGCTTAAAGTTCCTCCCCGCATGTTCACGCCCCGATCTTCGGGAACTCCTTGTACCGGGAATCACTTGCAACTAGAAACGCTATGGTCAAGACTGATCGGTAACGGTTCGATGATTTATCCTGATGACGTCAATGTTTCATCGCACCCGTATATGGAAGGCACTATCCAACAGGTAACTGTCAATCGCTACGAGCGAGACCCTTCGGCGCGAAGAAGGTGCATTGAACTTCATGGCGCCAGTTGTAAAGCCTGCGGGCTGAATATGGCCCATGTCTACGGGCCTGATCTTGGCCGAGATTATATTCACGTCCACCACGTAGTCCCGTTGCATGCGATCAAGGAAAGTTACGAGATCGATCCGGAAAAGGATTTGGTTCCGCTGTGTCCCAATTGTCATAGTATGGTCCACCAAAGCGATCCGCCGCTGGCAGTGGACGAACTCAGGAGCAAAATTATGCCGCGCTATATCGCTTTATTTAGTTGAATCGTCGCTGTATTTGGCGTTATGTAAGGGAGAAATTCGGGAATGGGTAACGATGCATTTTTCTGCCACTTGGATACAGACGAGATTGCGCGTTTGGTTGTCGAGGCACAACAAGCTGTCTGTTTCGCAGCGCCAGGGATTCGGTTACCCGTTGCGAAGGCAATGCTCAAATGCGCTGATCGACTTGGGCCGGAAATGATTACGGTATCACTTGATTTTGACGAGCGGGTGATTCGGATGGGCTATGGTGATTTTCAAGCCGTGGAATTGTTGCGTGACGCGGGTATTTCCGTCAACAATTCCCCAGGGCTGCGGACATCCCTGGTAATTGTCGATAACCGTGGCTTTATCTTTACGCCGACTGCGCTGTATCTGGAAGCTGAAGCTAAGAGCGCCAATGCGTCCAACGCCATTCGGATGTCGGATGATCAGGTTGCGGAAGCTTTGGCAAGACTATCGCCAGTCGCCAAAGTCATTGCCATGGCGCAAGCCAAAACGCCGGAAGAGAAAAAACGTATTGAGAATCTGCCACTCGATGTCGGCTCCAGTCCGGTCACCGAAGAGCAGGTGGCGACGATTGGGCGCAACTTGGTGGACGTACCGGCTACCAATTTTGATTTGGCCCGGCAGGTGCGGGTTTTTGAGCCTTACTTGCAGTATGTCGAGTTGAAGTTGACGGGCGCGGCAATACAACGATTTCGGTTAACGATCCCGGCTAAGATACAACAGCTTGGCGGTGCAAGTGAGTTGGAAGGCCGTTTAAAAACAACGATTGAATTAATCGAGAAAGACAGCCAGTTGTCCTCCAAACCGCTTGAAGCCAAGTTGAACGAGATTCGTAGCGATCTCACACCCAGACTCGGAAAGGACCATGGGCGGGTCGTGCTGAAATCCAAAAAAACATTGTTGGCTAATCGCTTGGCTGTGTTTCGTGCTGAATTGGAACAGCATCAGGCAATGGTAAAGGACGAGTTGCAAGCATACCTGGATAAAACCCGGCAGCAAATCGTTGAGTATTACGTGCCGATTGTCTTGAAATCCCCTCCTGATGCATTGATGGGGCAAATATGGGGCGATCCCGCGGAAGATGATGCTCGGCTATGGTTGAATGACCAGTTGGATAGAGTTTTTCCAGTTGCGGAGACGTTGGTGCAAGACATGAGGCTTGAAGAGCGTTATATGGATTTTACGTACGAAACGCTAAGTCAGGATAATTTTCTGGATTTGGTGAAGTCGGCCTTCAATAAAATTGACTGGGATAAGGCGTATAACGAATTTTTGGCCGCAGCGGAGAACTCCCAGGCCGGAATTCCTGATCGGTGAGATTTCAACTGCTAATCGCTTGTAGCCTTTTCGCTATAAAAAGCGTTAACGCCGCGCCTCCATCATCCCGGCAACATAGAGTCCACAATTTTTGCCAGCGAACGCCTAGTGTTTTGGCGTGTTCTCTGAAGATACCCAACTGCTGCCGAGTGTATCGCGTATTTTGACCGGCACTGCGGCAAAGCGCTTTGATTTCAAGGCGTTCATCGATTTTTTCCTGAGTCCGTTTTCCGTGTTTGTAATTTCCGTTGGCTTTTCCGGTAGGCGCGCCAGTTGCCTTGCCACCGTGCATGCGACAGCGCCCATTCGCCATGGCAGGTGACCGGCAGGGGTTGCCGGTCGTTCGGGCATAAGCAGCGCACCTTGGCGCCAAATGCGCGCTTTGCATGGGGTTGATGTTCATTTTGGGTCTTCTGAACAAATTGGTTACAGGAGTGCAGGGAATCAAACCACCAGTATGTGCCGTATGGTTTAACGCCAGCGCCACAAACACCCGCGCCGCGTCCGTGGGTGTTGAAGCTCTGGAAATGGCTGCATGACTGGCAGGTGATTAGGCCCGAGGCTTTGGGTTTCTGGAGCGGAGTGAAGTCACTACAGCGCCGCCATTTATTGACCACGACGCGCCAATTCTTAAATTGACAAGCGTCGCCGGCTAATTGTCCACAGTTTGAACATTGCGCTAAGCCGGTTGTGTCGTCGTGTTTCAGGTTCAGGACATCCTCTGCATGGCTTAGCGCCGCTGTCAGGGTTGTCGCATCCTTACTGCGTTCCCCGAGGAGTTCATCGATGATGCAGGGATCGTATTCGCCAATGACTGCTAAGTAATCGAGTAGCTTCTGACGATCACTGGCCGATAGCTCGACTTTCTGCTTGATGCTCGTTTTGTCTGACGGAACCAGCGGAACCGGCGGAACCCCCAGTGGCGACGTGGCTTGAGAAGTTCCGTGGTTCATTTTGCGCGGCGGAACTGGCGGAACCTGAGCGGGTAAATTCAAAAATAAATGCTCAAGCATGATCGCCCTCCATGGGTTGAATCCAGTACAGACGCGGTTTGTTGGCGCCAGAAACCACAGTCCTCTTACTACGTTCGTTATGATCGCGCTCAGCTATCCAGCCGGCGGTATCCAAGGCATCAAGAACTCGTTTTATATCAAAGTTACCGCCTGCCTCCCGCAGCGCCTGCGATGTAAACAGATACACCCTGCACCCTTCGCGCTCGGTGTACCAGCCTGCTCGTTCCAACTTTGGCGGTTCGTTGCTGGTCTTCTCGGTGAATCGAGTATCGCCGTGCTTTAGGATGTAATCGGCCACGCTCTGCAATATCTGTTTATGCTCGGTGGCACCGGTGCCGCGCATGGTTTGCCATTGGTCAAACATTACCTTACAGGCATCGAGTGCTGCGCCTGGTGTCCAAGGCAGAATTCCTGCATCAATCGCCAGTTCAGCTGCCATCGCATACAAAGCAAATCGGGAAGCCGCCCGCGCCGCTTGGCTGTCGCCATGTTGAAATTGCTGTTCAATCTTGGCAAGGATGCCGCCAAAGTCGGCATCCCCTTTTTTCTCCAGGCTGAGAATATGCTCGACAAACTTTGGTCCGGCGTGGCCGTAATGTCTAGCGCATTCGGTCTTAAAGAAATCAGACATAGGTCGCCCATCTTCAAAGTGATGCAAGTCATCAAACACACCATAAGTTCGGTTGGCCGGAATGTTGAGTAGGCGCACCAGTTGTCCCGCTTTTGCCTGCTTGCCACCTTCCTGCATCGCTGCTGAAATAGATCGTTCGCCGGTAGACAGCAACGACAGACGCCAGCGATGTGCATCCCGTGCCGATCCGACGCGGTTGGCTCTGGTCTTGCCGGTGCCGTTACCAAGACTGTAAACAATAGCCCCAATTTCGCGAGGATCAGCTTCATTGATTTCGTCGAGGCATAAGCAGGTATCAGACAGCAGCGCCGCTACGCCTTCCAAACCGTTGCTGGTGGCTCGCCAAGTACGTTTAAGGTCTTCGCCGCCCCATACCGAAGCGCCAAGACATAGCGCGGTAGTTTTGCCGGTGGAACTGTCGCCCACCCAATGTACGCCACCACTATCGCGGTGAGTTTTGGCCAGAAGGGGGCCGGACAATGCGACTCCAATCGAGGCCATCAGTACCGGATTTCCCTGACAGTAGCCCGCCATCTTCTGCCATTGCAGATAATCGCCACCCACTCGTGTCGCACCAGTTCCGTTCATGCTTTCGCTCTGAAAGTGGACACGCTCGTCACCAATAATGCGATCATGCAAGACAAAGGCGCCGCCTTTGCTCGTCCAGCCGGTGCGGGTCGCTGCTGTCCAGACGTGGCGCGGCACTCGCCATTGCAGATAATCGGCCAGCTTTTGACGGTTGCGGAAATCGATTTCGACGCCGGAGGCCAGTAATTCACCGCGAAGCTCCTCGCATGATCCGCGAAGCATCTCCATTGGCATGGCCCAATTCCGCCAACGGCCCAAGGTGTCGCGGAATCTGAGCAAGCGCCCGAAGTATTGACCGCTTTCGGTATTGGTGACACCTTCGACATACAACGGCGAACAGATGAACGATGCATGATTTGCCGGCGGTTTCCTCTCGGTACCTTCGGTTTGATAGCAATACCACACGCCAGGTCGGCGTTTTCCACCAAGATCGAACCAGTCATCCTTAACCAGAAAACAAGGCAACGACAAATCGTCGAAGCTCAAGCGCTCCAGGTCGTCAGATTCTTGTTGTAACGGATCAATCGCAGCAGCCAAGGCCTCGGAAAAGCTGGCGCTTAATTCGACGGTTCCGCGGGTTCCGTCATCGTTCTTTGCTGGCGGAACCGAAGCTCCCTCGTTGTTACAATTGATTGCGGCGGTTCCGTGAGTTCCGCCGTTTTTTGCGATGCCTGACGATTTGCGTTTGGCTTTCTCCTGATCATTAGGCTGCACATTTGAAGAGGGCTCTAACGGCGAAGTATCACATTCGATACTATTGACGGAACCGACGGAACTTGACACCGTTTTTTCAGCCATCAATTGACAGTCTTCGTCCAATACGTCGAACACCCCTTGTGTCGGTTCGTCAAGAATATTCTCGTTACGCACGACTCACCGCCTTGACGCTCAATTCGTCGTTCCAATCGTTGCCGATCGTCGGCGGGATCATGTATCTACCACCGACCGCCAGCGCTGCCTTTCGGGCGGCTGACTGGCCAACGCCAGACACATCGTTGTCACCGGCGATAATAATGTCGGCGTTGGCGTTGAGCATACGAAACGCCCGAGCCACTGGCTCTAGGTTTCCAGCGTCCATTGCTACGACAACAAAGTGACCACAGTCTTGATGAATCGATGCGCCGGTTGCCCAGCCTTCGCAGACAATCAGCGGATCGCCTTGTCGATAAGTACCAATCGTTGAAAAGCAGCCAGCCTTTCTGCCGCCTGCCAAAAAGCGCTTATTGCCGTCGGCGTCGATAAATTGCAGGTTCACCAACGCGTTGTCGATGTTGTATATCGGTACGATCAGTACACCATGCCGGTCGATTTTCAAACCAAATGAATCGATGTGCTTGCGGATCAGATACGGATGGGTTCGCAGTTGTAGCGGTATAACCCTGCGCCAGATGTAACGGGCCCTCAATGCTACCTTCGCCTGCCGCATTTCGCGCTCTTGTTGCTGCCTGAGACGTTCTTCATCGATCTGTCGGCGCATGGCCTTGGTCATCCGTTGACGATTGCCATTGACCGACCAGGTAATCGTCGCTCCTGTTCTGAAGTGATGCGCCCAGCCAGCCGGCTTGCCATCTAGATGGAGAATATATGCGCCGTTTTTGGTGCCACGTTTGTCGCCTTCAACGTAAACACGGTGCAGGTGACCGTCAGCAATTATCGGCTCATAGACGACAATATTTGCATCCGCCATTGCTGTTTTGAATGATTCAGTAGCGTCAACATTAACCATGCAACACCCCCAAAAAATAGAGCCACGGGGCTAGACGGTATAGAGTGGCTTTTACGCGGTAATCGATTGGAAAAGAGTGGGAGTGCCGGATTGATTCAGACGCAATTGCCAGTTGTCCGACTGGTGCGGTTATTTGCTTGTCTGCCATCTTGCCACCTTAAACAGCTTGGTCTGCAACCAGTGCCTTGAGCTCGGATACGCTCCAACCCAGGCGACCATTTACTCGACGCGGGCGAATAGGGCCGTTTTCCAAACAGGCCCACTTTCGTAAAGTTTGAGATTTGCGATTTAAGTAATACGCAGCTTGCTCGGTTGGAACCGTAGGGCTGGTGACCAATTCAATGGGCGGGAAATAATCTGCCATGAGGTTAACCTCTTAAACATTAATAGAGGTTCCCCATTAACCGAGGCTAGGCGACAAGGGTCAAATCCTGTCAATCTTTTTTTGTAGATTTACGTTAATTTTTAAATTACGTTTGATGTCGTGGGTGCGAGGCTGGATTTTTCGGAGAGTTATTAAGGACAATTGATCGATTTTTTTATCAATGCAAATCTATTTGATCACTCGTAAGCCTTGAGATAGTTCAACTTGAGCAAACTCGATGCTAGCCTGCTCCAGAATCCAGGCTTCGTACTTGCCATGCCAGATTGCCAGCAACTCCAGCGGACGAGTTTTGTAATGCTTCTCAGCGGTTGCGTTCGGTTTGTGCCCCATGATTTGCGCGACAACGCCAACCGGCATTTCTACCCATTCGGCCAAACTGGCAAACGTGCGGCGTAAGCCGTGCAAGGTGACATGTTCAAGGCCGGCAGCATCGAGAGCGCGATTGTGGGCAATCCTAGGCTCCGCAAGCTTACCGTCCGCTGCGTTAGGGCTGCTAAATACCCATTCGTTCCGGCGCGGCAATCCGGTTATCAGAGAGGCCAGATAGGGCGGCAAGGGAATCATTCGACCTTCGTCGTCCACCTTGTCTTTGAGCCACATGGCGCCTAGCTTGAAATCCACGTCCGACCACTTCAATTCGGCCAATTCTTCGCGCCGTGCTCCGGTCAACAGCAAGCCTTGGAGGTATGCGGCAATAACCGGGTTACTGAGGTTTCGCACTGCTTCAAACCAGTCTTTTAAATGGACCCGTTGTAGCACGTCGGCTTTTTTGGTGCCTGCCTTAGGAACAACTGCTCGCACTTCCTTGGTGATGGCCAGCGGGTCAATGATGGATTGATAGGCTTTCTGTTCAGCGCACCAGTTCCAGAACGTTCGGAACAGTACAAAGCCATGGCGGGCAGAGGTGGCGCGGGTTTCGGATTCCAGGGTTTGCCAGTGCTCCAGTACGTCGGCGTTAATGTCGATCATGCGCATTTGCAAAAGCGGGTAGAGAACGCCTTGCACGGTGACGCCACCACCACGTTTTTTGGGTTGTCCGCCGGGTGCAGATACTTTTGCATGGTCGATAACGTGATGATGACTCCAGCGAGGTGACTTCTTCGCCACGTACTCGTCCCATACCTGTTGAACCAAAATACTGTTCCGCATAGCCTTAACTTTAGCCAGTTCCTTGGCGGCCTCAGCCTTGGCGATCTTTTCTGCTTTTGCTTGGCGCGGGTCGGTACCCGCGTCAATCAAAGTTTGCAGACGGCGGGCCTCGGCTTGTGCATCAGCAAGACTCCAGGTTTTAACGTCGCCGATGGTCATTCTCAAGGTTTTGCCATTGAAACGACTCTCGAAAATGTAAGCCTTGCCACCGGCCTGTGTTATGCGAAGAGCTAAGCCCGGCGCAGATGTATCCCAGATAAAGGTTTGAGCCTTGCCGGATTCCGGCTGCGCTTTGTCGATTTTTGAGCCAGATAGCTTGGTTGTTGCCATACAGTGATTACCTCGTCACAGGGTTCTACACAAAAATTCATGTAGGCAATTTGTAGGCAAATTATAGGCGCATTTAGGAATGTCAATCAACGATCAAAACAGTGTCTATCATTAATAATTATTATTTTTCAATTGTTTGAAAATTTTCAGGAATAATGATCAATGGCAATAAAACAGTTGATTTTGCGACTGTTAATCACTAGGTCGGCGGTTCGAGCCCGTCCGGGGGAGCCAAATAAATCAAGGGCTTATAGCAATATAAGCCCTTTTTTTGTGTCTTCGATTTTTTCAGGGCAACCTCTGGGCAACTTTCAAATCAGAGAGCTTATTTTTTCGCTGCGATAACTTACAGATCCGTATCAATATCTATGATGAAACGGGTTGCAGTCCTTATAAGGTGCAGTGCTACGGTAGAGCCACCAGCCATCAATGGGACCGGTTCGTGTGGCGCAAGCAGGTTCTCCGAAATTACCGTAGAGCAATAATTAATTGCAGGATTTCGCCGGGGTTGCCCAGTCTAGCCGAGCATTCTCAAGTTCCCAGCGTTTTGAATCTAGCCTTCGCCAAGTGGGATAGATAAAAAAATCAGCACCGCAGACACCCTCGTAGGGGATATGTATGTCACCACGCATTTTTTCTTCCAATGTGTCGCCAGTGCAGTACTCTTCTTCGGATAGTTCATCAAGCAGCATCGGGTAATGCTTGGCTATGCCGGGGATTCCACTATCCGGGCCACAAAGTAAGAAAGCATCTCCAGGTGCTTTCCCTAACTTTCGTGCACGCTTGATCTGTTCATCCAGCAAGCCTTCCCAAAGTATGGTGTCTTTGAATGGGCAGGATACTGAATGCACATCTTCTCGTTTTGCGATTGCGAGAATGAATTCACGCAGTTCTTTAGAAATATCAAATTTATTCATCAGTTTGTCACTGTGTGCACCTCGCCAATATCAATACTCTCCTAACAATCGGTTTGGACGTGACATAGGCATGACTCATTTTTGCGAAACAGATTTATTCAAGCAATTTTTCCAAGAAACTGAATCGTGTGGCGATGCCGATCATCAGAAAAATTGGCATTTTGGTCATGCTTAAACACTACCAAACGCAGGACAGAAGTTGTAAATCACTAGGGGCTGTTGCCGTTTTACATGGGTAACCAAATAAAAGCGCAGGCCAAAGCGACAACGCTTTCAAAATTGCGTTTCAATTTGTCATATCGCGTCGCGATGGCTCTGAAATGTTTCAATCGCGCAAAGACATTTTCAACGAGGTGGCGATATTGGTAGAGACACCAATCCATTCCGTCATTCCCGACGATTGAATTCTGTTTTCTAGGAATGATGGGCACACTCCCTTTCTCTCGAATTTGAATCCTTAGAGGTTCACTGTCATAGCCTTTGTCAGCGACCGTGTAGTCAGCCAAAGGCAGTTTAGCCACTAATTTCGGCGCTTCTTTACAGTCATGGACTTCACCACCGGTGACCGAGAAATGAATAGGCAGCCCGCAGGCATCAACGGCCATATGGATTTTCGTGGTGTTACCCGCGACGGATTTCCCAATCGCGGCATCCTGTTCACGAGCCGCGCCACTACTATGCTGATGCGCTTTTACGATACTGCCGTCAATAAAGGTCCATTCCAAATCGGGTGCCACAACTAGACCTCGAAAAATGCCCATCAGTTTTTCTTGCAGTGACCACGCATTGAACCGTTTGTACACGGCATTCCACTTACCAAACGTGGCAGGCAGGTCTCGCCAGGGGCAGCCGACTCGCATGCGATAAAAAATCCCTTCTACCGTTTGCCGGAGCGAAGGCTTGTCGTAAATCCCCAGGCTTAACATGATGGCTTTGAATTTATTCCAGTATTCGTCCGTAAACAATTGTCGTGGCATCGGTTGCTTGTCTTTTGATTGAAAAATCAATCTACTGAGGCAGAGCCGCTCAATTTCAAGGCTATTGTTTGAAAATGGCAACAGCCCCTACTGGCTGATCCATTTTTTTCTCCAAAATATTTTTCCGAAATCAATAAACAATTTACATCACTGGTATTGCCGAAAGACTTCCCGCATTGGGATAACGTCTACAAAACCTTTCGCCGTTGGAGTGCCCTGGGCCGGTTTGAAGCGATGCATGACCGCTTACGACAGATGTGGCGAGCCCGCGAAGAGCGCGATGCCATGCCCAGTACGGCGGTGTTGGATGCGCAAAGTATGCGGAGTTCGCCGCAGGGCGGGCCAGTCGGTTATGACGCCGGCAAGAAGGTCAAAGGTCGCAAGCGCAACCTCGTTGTGGATACCCTGGGTTTACTGATGGCCGTCAGTGTATGTGCAGCCAACCTGCAAGACCGCGATGCGGGCATCTACGCCCTAGCCAGCGCCGTGGAAAAATACCCCACGGTGCAACGAGTGTACGTCGACAGCGCTTACGCCGGAAAATGGGCGGCCGCTGCCGAGGCGAAACATGGGCTGACGGTCGAAGTGGTGCGCCATCCGGCGAATCGGAATGTCGGCCGTTGGGTAAAGGCTGGGCAACAGGACTTGTTCCCCGAAACATTGGCAACCGGTTTCACCGTATTGCAGAAGCGTTGGCTAGTCGAGCGTACCACGCCTGGAACGAACGCGCACGACGCCTGGTCATGCACCATGATCGCTTGAACAAGGTATCTGAAGCCTGGGTTTGGCTGGCGGAAGCCAGAATGCTGGCCTGCCGGTTAACTGGGTGATTTATTTTGTTTATACCCTCTTAACAAACGCTCGGGAATTCCCTATTCCACTCCCTCCTCTCGCCGAACAACATCGCATCGTCGCCAAAGTTGATGAACTGATGGCACTGTGCGACCAACTGGAAACCCAGCTCGCCGACACCGCCGTCGACAGCCGCCGCCTGCTGGAAGCGGTGCTGCAGCAAGCCTTGTTGCCCGCCGAGCAAGCGGCATGATCGATAAGCCAAGTAGGCTTAGCATACGGCGGTTAAGCTAGTTCAACGCAAAAAATCACTCTTTCAAGGAGGAAATATATGACCTATATCCTGACATGGAATAAAGACAAGTGGCCCGAAAGTGAACTGCAAAAATTGATGGATGACTTTGCGGCTGGCAAGGATGTTACAATTAGGTGGAAGTGCGCATCGCACAGACAATGCAATATCGGCGATAGAATATTTTTGTCTCGGGTGGGGCAGCAACTTCCCGGATTGATCGGCTCAGGAAAAATCATATCTGATGCCTATCAGGATGACGACTGACGACTTTGAAGATCCGAGTAAACGTGCCTGGTATGTTGAGGGTGTCCTGAATTTTGTGTAAACGGGATTTAATTATCGATTGGGCATCCTGTCTTCAAACTGAATGCTAAACCGATTCAAAGCCGCTTTCCAGTCATGCAACGGCATGGTCCATTTTTGACTGATATTCATCAGGGCCAAATAGAACAATTTCGACAAGGCTTCATCACTGGGAAATGAGCCGCGATTCTTGGTGATTTTCCGCAAACTCATGTTCACCGACTCGATCGCATTCGTAGTGTAAATGATGCGGCGTATCTCGGGCGGATAGTCGAAGAAGGGAATGATTCTATCCCAATTACGTCGCCAAATTTGAGCAATGGGCGGGTAGGCCTCGTTCCACTGCGTCTCGAACTCAGCCAGCCTTTGCTCTGCTTCAACGACGCTGGCGGATTGGTATATTCGTTTGAGATCGCCGGCGATCTGTTTACGCATTTTCCAACTGACATAGTTCAGGCTGTTGCGGACTAGGTGGACGATACACAGTTGGACGGCGGCGTGTGGATAGACGGTTTCAATCGCTTCCGGGAAGCCTTTCAAACCGTCGACACAGGCAATGAAGATGTCTTGCACGCCGCGATTCTTGAGGTCTGTCACGACCTGTAACCAAAACTTGGCGCCTTCGGTTTGGGCGATCCACAAGCCCAGCACTTCCTTCTCTCCTTGCAGGTTAATCCCTATGGCCAGATAAACGGCCTTGACACGAACGGCACCGGTATCGCGCACTTTGACGTGGATACAATCGAGATAAACGATGGGGTAAACCGGATCAAGCGGCCGCAATTGCCAGGCTTTGACTTCCTCAATCACGGCGTCCGTCACCGAGGAGATCAAGGTGGGTGAAACTTCAGTGCCATACAGTTCTTCCAGATGGCTCTGGATTTCCCTGACGGTCAGACCTCGGGCATAGAGTGAAATGATCTTGTCATCAAAGCCCGTCCAGCGGGATTGGTGTTTGCCAATGATTTGCGGCTCGAACTGACCATGACGATCACGGGGAATCTCAATCGGCAATGCGCCAAAATCGCCTTTGAGGGTTTTACGGCTCTTGCCATTGCGGGTGTTGCCGGTGGCGTTGCAGACTGACTCATGCTTGGCATGGCCTAAATGTTCAGTCATTTCGGCTTCTAAGGCTCGCTCGACCAAGGCCTTGGTGAGTTGTTTTAGCAGGCCATTTTCGCCCAGCAGGTCTTCAGGTTTTTGATAGCCCGACAATAAGGTATCAATTAGGTCGGTTGGGATGGCTTTTGGTAAGGTCATAGTTACTCCTCAAAGTAAGGGCAGTTTCCTGCCTAATGGCCGTTTACACAAAAATTCTTACACCCTCGGTATGTTTTGGTTAGATTCGATTACTTGACCAAGTCACCTTCAAAAGCAGTTATTTCGCATCAGGAATTGGCATCAAAGCTTAACGTCCCTAGCCGCATGTTCACGCCTCAAGCTTCGGGAACACCTTTTACTGGGAACCACTTGCAGCTCGAAACGCTATGGTCGCGACTGATCGGTGGTTCCCTGATTTATCCTGATGACGTTAATGTCTCCGAGCATCGGCATGTGGAAGGTGCTGTACAACAGGTAACCGTCAATCGCTATGAGCGAGACCCTTCGGCGCGAAGACGGTGCATTGAATTTCATGGTACGAGTTGCAAAGCTTGCGGACTCAATATGGCCTATGTCTATGGGCCGGATTTGGGCAGAGATTATATTCACGTCCATCACGTGATTCCTTTGCATACGATAAAGGATAGTTACGTGATCGATCCGGAACAGGATTTGGTTCCGTTGTGCCCTAATTGCCACAGTATGGTTCACCAGCGTAATCCACCTTTGTCTGTGGACGAACTTAGAAGCAAAATTATGCCGCGCTATATCGCTTTGTTTAGATAAATCGTCGATGTAGCCAGCATTGGTGAGATCGGCAAGGTGTTCAGCGGTTTTCAAAAATACCTGTATTACGAGTTCAAAGCCGTACCGTAATTCTCATGGTTTTCATACCGATATCATCTCCTTGATCCCGCTCCGGCAGGATTGCCCGCCGTTTTCGTCTGCAATACGGCACCTTTCTGTTTGCGCGTCTTGATTTGTCCGTTTTTGATGAAGGGGATCGCCGCCACGCACCTCAAGCCGCCGTACTTTTAATAATCCCCTGCCGACTAGCGAGCAAAGTCATTTCCGACATGGTTTTCACCCCCAGCTTTTCTTTGATCGCCGTGCTGTGGTTGCAGACGGTTTTGTAGCTCAAACATAGTTTCTCCGCCGCTTCGCGGGTGCTTAGGCCGTTGGCCAGCAGGCAGAAAATGTCGAATTCGCGCGGCGACAGCGATTTGATCTTGTAGGACTCGTCCTGGCCCACCGCCATGTTTACCGCCAATTGCTGGGCCAGGTCTGGGTCGATGTAGGTGTTGCCTTCGGCGATGGCACATACCGCGGTGACCAGCGTGTCCGGCTCGTTGTTTTTGGTGATGTAGCCCCTGGCGCCGGCTTTGATGGCGCGGGTGACGTAGACCAGTTCGTTGTGAATGCTAAAGATCAGGATGCGGCAGGCCGGGTGCCGGCTCAGCAGGCGCCTTACCGATTCCAGGCCGCCCAGGCCGGGCATAGACAAATCCATCACGACGACGTCCGGCGTATGCCGGGAGTAAATTTGGCAGGCGGTTTCGCCGCGGTCGGCTTCGTAGATTTCGCCGATGCGTTCGGACAGCGACAGGTAGGTCTTGTAACCGGCGCGGACCACGGCGTGGTCGTCGACCAATAACACGCTGATTTTGTTTGCCACAGGCAATACTTCCTCTTTCGCGGATTGTGTAAAAGCGGGTCCGGTAACCCGGTTGGGCGGACCCGCTTTTCATAATGCCGCGTTTTCGCTCCTGAAACCATGGGAGCTTTTCCCGAATATGCCGGTTGCGGCGCTGCCGCGTTCTGGGAAAGATTCCAGGCGTTTTTCCGCGATTTTCCTGTGTTTTTCATGGATTATTCCGTAACGCCGGGCCGGGCGGTTTCTTTACCATTTCCCGTCAGCATGGCCCGGTAGGTCTAAGTCAATGATGTGTGCGAATTGATCGAGACTGCTGATCTGAAAAAGTCAGGAGATTGCCGGATTGCGGCATCTCGCGTTAACGGGTAAACGCCAAAATCAATGCGCATCTTGCTATTGATTTTGCCCGGATACGCCGGGTGCGTATCCGCTTTTAACGGAAGGCTCCCCTAACCAACCGATTTGCCGGGCCATGCACTCTAATAAACAACTTAGGAGGATTCATGCAAATTTCACGGTTTGCCAAGCACGTGGCGACATCGGCCGTATTGACCGGGGCAGCGTTGAGCGTGCCGCAGTCGGCGCAAGCGAATAAAGAGCTGGAGCAACTTTCCAAACAAAACACCAATTGGGTGATGCAGACCAAGGATTACGGCTCCACCCATTTCAGCGAGATGATCGACATCAACGCCAACAACGTCAAAAACCTGAAAGTGGCATGGTCTTTCTCGACCGGCGTACTGAACGGCCACGAAGGCGGCCCGCTGGTGGTGGATGGCATCATGTACGTGCATACCCCGTATCCGAACAACGTGTTCGCGATCGATTTGAACGAACCGGACAAAATCCTGTGGCAATTCAAGCCCAAGCAAAACCCGGCGGCCCGCGCCGTCGCCTGTTGCGACGTGGTCAACCGCGGTTTGGCATATGCGCCGGCCGGCAAGGATTATCCGGCCACGATCTTTTTGAACCAGTTGGACGGCCACGTGGTGGCGCTGAACGCCAAAACCGGCGAGCTGCGCTGGAAAATGGAAAACTCCGACATCGCCATGGGTTCTACCTTGACCGTGGCGCCGTTCGTCGCCAAGGATAAGGTCATCGTCGGTTCCTCCGGCGCCGAGTTGGGCGTGCGCGGTTACGCCACCGCCTATAACGTCAAAGACGGCAAGCAAGAGTGGCGGGTATATGCCACCGGTCCCGACGAAGACATCAAATTGTCCAAAGACTTCAACAAAGCCAACCCGCACTACGGCCAGTTCGGTCTGGGCCTGAAAACCTGGGAAGGCGACGCCTGGAAAATCGGCGGCGGCACCAACTGGGGCTGGTACGCTTACGACAGCGACCTGGAAATGCTGTACTACGGCTCGGGTAACCCGGCACCGTGGAACGAAACCATGCGTCCCGGCGACAACAAATGGACCATGACCATCTGGGGCCGCGACATCAATAGCGGCGAAGCCAAATTCGGCTACCAAAAAACTCCGCATGACGAATGGGACTACGCCGGCGTCAACTACATGGGCTTGTCCGAGCAAGTGGTGGACGGTAAGAAGCGCAAGCTGCTGACCCACCCGGACCGCAACGGTCTGGTCTACACCCTGGACCGCGAGAACGGCGATCTGATCAATGCCTTCAAAATCGACGACACCGTCAACTGGGTCAAGAAAGTCGATCTGAAAACCGGCTTGCCGGTGCGCGATCCGGAATATTCGACCCACATGGACCACCAAGCCACTGGCATCTGCCCGTCGGCAATGGGGTACCACAACCAGGGTATCGAGTCTTACGATCCGAACAAGCAACTGTTCTTCATGGGCGTCAACCACATCTGCATGGATTGGGAACCGTTCATGTTGCCTTACCGCGCGGGTCAGTTCTTCGTCGGCGCGACCTTGAACATGTATCCCGGTCCTAAAGGCACCTTGGGCCAAGTCAAAGCGATGAATGCCGTCACCGGCAAAATGGAGTGGGAAGTTCAGGAGAAATTCGCGGTCTGGGGCGGCACGACAGCCACTGCCGGCGACTTGGTGTTCTACGGCACCTTGGACGGCTACATCAAAGCCCGCCATTCCAAAACCGGCGAAGAGCTGTGGAAGTTCAAACTGCCTTCAGGCGTCATCGGCCACCCGATTACCTATAAACACAACAACAAACAGTACGTTGCGATTTATTACGGTGTCGGCGGCTGGCCCGGCGTTGGCTTGGTGTTCGACCTGGCCGACCCGACCGCTGGCTTGGGTGCTGTCGGTGCGTTCAAGGAATTGGCGCATTACACCCAAATGGGCGGCGGCGTGATGGTGTTCTCGCTGTAAGGCGGCCCTCACCCCAACCCCTCTCCCTGGGGGAGAGGGGCTCAATCCTCGGTTGCTGATAGGCGTTTTCATTCAGCCACTATTTCCGGCGAAACGAGTGCCTAAAGCACCCCTCTCCCGCTGGGAGAGGGTGAGGGGAGAGAGGTAGGGTACGCATCGCGTACCGGTTTAGATATTGTGATTGTTAAGTCGAACAAGGTACGCGATGCGTACCCTACAACTGGACATATATCCGTGAAAAAAAAGATACACATTTTTACCGCTTTGGCGTTGGGCATGGGTTTCGCCACGGCCCAAGCCGAGCAACCGGCGTTGAAAGTCTGCACCGCCGAAAACGAAATGCCTTACTCCAATAAAAACGGCGAGGGCTTCGAAAACAAGCTGGCGCAATACGTCGCCGAGCAACTGGGTCGCAAGCTGGAAACGGTAAGCTGGACCGATCCGCGCTACTTCATCCGCGATTACCTGGATAAAGGCTTGTGCGACGTGGTGATGGGCGTCGATGCCGGCGACCCGCGCTTGCTGACGACGGCGCCGTACTACCGCTCCGGCTACGTCTTCATCAGCCGCGAGCAGGACGGTTTGGATTTGCAGAACTGGGACAGTCCGGCGCTGAAGACCGCCAAGCGCATCGCCTTCGCGCCCGGCAGCCCGGCTGAAACCATGCTGCGGGCAATAGGCCGCTACAACGACATGTTCAACTACCAACAAGAGTTGGCCGGCTTCAAGTCCAAGCGTAACCAATACGTCAAGTACGACAACGACAAACTGGTCAACGAAGTCGCTTCCGGCAAAGCCGAAATCGCCATTCTGTGGGGGCCGGCGGCGGCGCGTTACGTCAAAGCCGCGGCGACGCCGCTGACGATGACGCTGATTCCGGACACCGCCAAACGCGCCGACGGCGAAAAAGTCGGGTTCCACTACAGCACCGCAATCGGCGTGCGCAAAGGCGATACCGCATTACTGGAACAGTTGAACAAAATCGTGCGCGACAAACAGGACGATATCGAGGAACTGCTGGAAGCGGAGGGTATTCCGCTGCTGGACGAACCCGAAACCGCCTTGTCCATGAACTAACAGGAATCATTAAATGAAATTGAAGACATTTTTCAACGGCGTTGCACTGACTCTGTCGCTGGCCGCGATTTCCGCGGCCCAGGCCGACATCACCCTGCGCCACGCCTTGACCGGGGAAACGCTGGATTTGAGCTTCGCCAAGAAGGGCGGCAATACCGACAAATTCAAGCAATTCATGCAAACCGGCAAGAACCCGTACAACGGCGACGCCGAAGCCGCCAAGAAAGGCGAGAGTCTGTACATGACCGGCTGTTCCGGTTGCCACGGTCACGAAGCCGAAGGCAAATTGGGCCCCGGTTTGGCCGACGACTACTGGACCTATCCGCGCGGCCTGACCGACCAGGGCTTGTTCGAAATCCTGTTCGGCGGCGCCAACGGCATGATGGGTCCGCAGTACGTCAACTTCAGCACCGACGACATGCTGCACATCATGTCCTTCTTGCGCAGCATTTATAAAGGCGATCCGAAAAAGGCGGAGTGGTTGAAATAATCACCCTCGCCGCGGCCCCTCGCCCAAAGGGAGAGGGAAGGTTGGTAGGGTCCGCAATGCGTACCCTACGGCCGCTAGAGCACGACGGTTATCCAATAAATTATCAGGAGATCAACATGAACAAATTAGTATTGTTAGGCACTGTGTTACTGGCATTGGCTTTGTCCGGCACCGCTAAAGCCTATGACGGCACCAAATGCAAAGAAGCCGGCAACTGCTGGGAACCGAAACCGGGTTATCCGGCGCAAGTGGCGGGCAGCAAATACGACCCCAAACACGATCCGAACGAGTTGAACAAACAAGCCCAGTCGATCAAGGAAATGGAAGCGCGTAACGCCAAGCGGACGGAAGTTCTGGCTAAAACCGGAAAATTCGTTTACGACGTGGAAGGTCAATGAGCTCAACGATGAGCCGCAGGCCGAAATAGGCCGATAGGCGTTGCCGGCATGTTCAGCGCGCCGCAGGCTGCCAGCAAAACGGCGGGCTTTAACGAACCCTTAGGAAGCCGCCAGGGATGGCGGGGCCTAATTCCTGCGATTGCCGATCATAAACCTGTTAAGCCGGTTACTGTTATCCGGTTCCGGCTGAGCGTAGCGAACAGCCGTAGGCCGGAATAAGCCGACAGGCGTTTCCGGCATTTCGGCACCGTCCGAAACACGACGCTGATTCCGGCCGGCCTCCCCAAACGTTTTCGGCAACGGAATGGTCGGCAAATGCATCCCTAGAGGATAGAAATACTCCGCTCCGGCAAAGCAATGCGTCGGGGCTTTTTTACGATTATGAATTCAGAACATCAACTCAGCGACCGCTGCGAACAGGCCCTCAATTTCGAACGGCACATCAACCGCATCGTGATCGGCCAGCAGGCCGCAGTGCGCAATCTCATCATCGCGGTGTTCGCTCGCGGCCACGTGTTATTGGAGGGCCAGGTCGGCGTCGGCAAAACCACCTTGCTGCGTACCGTGGCCCAGGGTTTGGGCGGCCGCTACCAGCGTATCGAAGGCACGATAGATTTGATGCCGTCCGACCTGGTGTACTACACCTATCTGGATCAAGACGGCCGGCCGCGGGTCGACCCCGGACCGTTGCTGAAGCAGGGCGAGGAACTGGCGGTATTCTTCTTCAACGAAATCAACCGCGCCCGACCGCAAGTGCATTCGCTGCTGCTGCGGGTGATGGCCGAGCGCGCAGTCGGCGCCTTCAACCGCGAATACCGGATGCCGCATATGCTGGTATTCGCCGACCGCAACCGGGTGGAGCGGGAAGAAACCTTCGAATTGCCGGCCGCCGCCCGCGACCGTTTTCTGATGGAAATCAACATCGCTGCCCCCGGCGACGACGCGGTACTGGACCAATTGATGTTCGATCCGCGTTTCCACGACGTCGATGCCTTGATCGGAACGATGCCGGAATCGGCCATCGGCTACCAAAACCTGAACGCGCTGGCCGAGTCGATTCAACAGCGGGTGCAGGCCGCGCCGGCGCTGCACAAATACGCGCTGGAGCTGTGGCAAGCGACGGCCGAGCCGCAGGCTTACGGCATCAGCGTCAGCGACGTCGACATCGGCCAACTGCTGCAATCCGGCGCCAGTCCGCGCGGTATGAGCTACCTGATTCGCGCCGCCAAGGTCAGAGCCTGGCTGGAAGGCCGCGACAATTTGTGGCCGGAGGACTTGCAAGCGGTTTATGCGCCGACCATGAGCCACCGCCTGTTCTTAAACCCGATTTACGCCTATCGCCGGGAGGTTTTGCTTCCGGAACTGGTCAACCAAATCTTGCAGCGCATCGCCGCACCTTAAACTTATGGATTGGAAACGATTTTTACGGGCGCTGGTCCCGCATGCAGGGCTCGGCCATCTGCTGGAAACCTATTTGACCTGGTCCGGCGTCGGCATCATCAGTTCGCTGATTGCCAGCGCGTTGGACGCGTATTCGGAAATTCCCTACGCCGCCTATTACACCAGCGCACTGAACGACGCGGTCGGCTTCAAGTTCTGGATCTTGTTGTCGGTGATCGGCATTTTGTTGTTTTGCGCCAGCGTGCCGGTGTTGTACCTGTCTTTGCGACTGCCGCAACTGGCCGGGTTTTCGCTGCGTTTGCGCCGCTTTACCTACACCTTCTTCCTGGTCGCCTTCGACGAGGGGGCGTTGATGATCGGCATCTTGACCGCCAACTTTTTCGATACCAACGAACGCATCTCGCTGCTGGCCAGCAAGTCGTTTTTATTCAGCGACGTCGGCTTCTTCACGATTATCGCGCTGTTGATTCTGGACTCGCTGCTGTGGCTGTTCGGCGAAGCGATTTACAGCCAGAATCAGCGCGGTTACTCCGGCGTGGTCGAAATGCTGGTCAATGCACCGCTGAAATATGCCATACCGGGCTATTTGCTGGTGACCGGGCTGGTGGTGCAGGTCGTCGTCGCCCAGTAGCGGCTGCATTCCTTGAACAATTCTCCGGCTAAGCGCACCATGGCCTCCCGCATCGAACCTTTTTCCTATCGCTTGCCCAGGCCGGCCGTCGAGGTCTACCCCGGCGCCCATCCCGGCCAGATGGTCGGCAACGGCCAGTTATTCAAACGCCACGAGGCCTTGTTGGCGCGGCCCGATCCGCGCCGGCTGGATTTGCGCGCCAGCGTGCTCGACCCGTTCGGCCAATACCGGGTCAGGGCCTACCAGGAACACGACCGGGTCGAAGTCATGGTGCTGGCGGACCTGTCGGCGTCGTTGGCTTACGCCGGCCGCTTCGATAAGCGCGAAGTATTGGCCGACCTGGTTAAAGCGATTGCCGCATCGGCGCTGGCTTGCGGCGACCGGGTCGGTTTCGCCGGTTTCGGCGACGGCGAAAAGCCTTTGTTGTATGCGCCGCCCGGCACCGACTTGAGCTGGTTGCCTTCTCTGGGCGGCCTCCTGAAAAAATTACCGCAGCAACGCGGCTGCGCCGGCCTGTGGCAGGCCGGTGCGTACCTGCCGCAGCGCCGGGCCTTGTTGTTTTTGCTCGGCGACGGCCATTGGCCGTTAGCCCGATTGCCCGGTTTGTTGGCGACCTTGGGCCGCCACCAACCGGTGCCGTTATTGATTTGGGACGAAGCCGAATACCGTGGCTTGCCCGATTGGGGCTTATTGGCGCTACAGGATTTGGAAAGCGGTCGCCGCCGGCGGTTATGGTTGCGGCCGGCCCTGAAACGGCGCATCGAACAGGCTTATAGCGCACGGCGCGAACAACTGCGCCGCCTGTTCCGTGCCGCCGGCTGCGAGCCGATGTTCATCGAACAGGGTTACCGGGTCGAACAATTCAATCGCTATTTCCTGGAGCGGACAGCGTGACGCGGCGCCGATACCTAGTCAAAGTCTCGCGTTTGGCGGCGTTGGCGATTGCGGCAACGTTGGCGGCGGCATGTGCCGGTGGTCCGAGTCGGCCGGTCGAGGCCTTCAATCTGGAAACGCCGCGGCCGTTCGGTTACCAGATCGGCGATACCATTCCGATGCGCGTCGTGGTGCAGACCCGGCCCGGCGTGCAATTGCAGCCGGCCAGCCTGCCCAAGCCCGGCCCGCTGAACCGGTGGCTGAATCTGCGTCGGATCGAGTTGGCCGAGGCTGGCGACGGCGAGTACCGGATCGAGCTGGAATACCAGGTGTTTTACGCGCCGCTGGAAGTGAAAGCCTTGACGATTCCGGGTTTTGCCCTGCGCTTCAGCCAATACGGCCAAACCGTCGAGGAGAGCGTGCCGCCCTGGCAATTCACCGTCGCGCCGCTGCGCGAATTGATCGCCCGCCAGGACGAGGCAGGCGAATATCTGCGGCCGGATCAGGCGCCGGCGTTGTTGGCGACCGCTAGCGTGCGCACCAACTTGGCATTGTCGCTGTTGGCCGCAGCGATGTTGGGCTTGAAGCTGGCGCGACAGTACGGTTATCTGCCATGGTTTGCCCGGCGCAGCCCGTTCAAAACCGCCGAAAGGCGCTTGCGGCAGTTGCCGCCGGGCGAATTGGCCGCCGGGTTGGCCGCACTGCACAGCGCATTGAATGCGACTCACGGAACGCCGGTGTTCGGCCACCGCTTGCAGGATTTTCTGAGCGCGCATCCCGAATTCGGCCAAGTTCGCGCCGAGCTGGCCTGGTTTTTCGACTATTCCAACCGGTTTTTTTTCGCCGGGCAGCGCGACGAGGCCGACACCGACTTAGTGCGCCTGCAAAAGCTGTGCGGCCTGTGCCGGGCGATAGAGCGGGGGAGCCGATGAATTTGGCGGTGGAACAACCCTGGCTGTTGGTAGGCCTGCTGCTGTGCGGCTTGCCCTTGCTCAGATACGGCCAACGTCTGGCCGGCCATCCGGCCTTGGCCCTGTTGCCGCCGGACCGGCTGTCGCTGCTGGCCGACGCTCTGATCCGCTTGCTGGGGGCATTGGCTCTGGCCGCCCTGGTATTGGGTATGGCCGGGATGTACCGCACGGAACAGCAGGTCGAACGCATCGGCCACGGCGCGCATATCGTGTTGCTGCTGGATCGCAGCAACAGCATGGACCAGACCTTTGCCGGGACCTCGGCGGAGGCCGGCGGCGCCGAGAGTAAGGCCGCCGCGGCCCGGCGCTTGTTGAGCCAATTCGTCGAGCGCCGCACACACGACTTGATCGGCGTCGCCGCCTATAGTACCTCGCCGCTGTTCGTCACGCCGCTGACCGAAAACAAGCAGGCGGTAGCCGCGGCCATCGCCGCCACGGCGCGGCCGGCGCTGGCCTATACCAACGTCAGCAAGGGCTTGGCGCTGGCCTTGTCTTATTTCGACCAACGCCCGGCGGTCGGCGCCCGCATCGTCTTGTTGGTGTCGGACGGCGCCGCGGTGATCGATCCGGACAGCGAAGCCAAGCTCAGAGAATTGTTTCAGCGCCAGCAAGTGCGCCTGTACTGGGTATTCTTGCGTACCGCCAATAGCCCCGGCTTGTACGACGTACCGAACGATCCGCGCGACGACAATGCCCAGGCCATGCCGGAGCGCTATCTGCATTTGTTTTTTTCCAGCCTGCATATCCCTTACCAGGCCTACCAGGCGGAAGACCCGGGGGCGATGCGGCAGGCGATCGACGACATCAATCGGCTGGAGCAGCAACCGCTGCATTATTTCGAACGGATCCCGAAACAAGATCTGGCGCCGCTGTGCTACCGGAGCGCGGCGCTGCTGCTGTTGCTACTGATCGGGCTGAAAGCTTGCGAGGCCAAATGTTAATCCGACGTATCAAACACGGTTTCTGGTGGACCGCGCTGGCCGCCGCATTGTTGGTGGCGCTGAGCCAGGCCTGGCTCTGGGCCGGCATTGCCGGGCAAAACCGGCTGATCGGCCAATTGCTGGCCGGGCGCGACGTTGCGGTCGAGGATTTGGCCCATGCCGATCCGGCGGTGCGCTTGGCGCGGGCGGTGTATTTACGCCAAGCCGGGCGTTACGACGATGCGTTGGCGACCTTGAACCTGTTGTTGCAGCAAGCGCCGGCGGCCTTGCGCGCCCAGGCGCGTTACAACCTGGGCAATCTGTATCTGGCCCAAGCGCAGGAAAAACTCGGTCAGGGCAGTGTGGATAGCGCGACGCCGCTGGTCGCATTGGCCAAACAGGCTTACCGCGCAGCGCTGGGCGCCGATCCCGGTTTTTGGGATGCCAAATACAATCTGGAAGTGGCGATGCGCTTGCTGCCGGAAATGGACCGGATCGACAGCGGCAACCAGGAAGACGACGGCTCGCAAAAGGCCGAGCTGTGGACCACGTTGCCCGGATTCCCGCGCGGTTTGCCGTAAACATGGCATCCGCTAACCCGTCTGCGCCGTTTCCGCGCCGGAGCTATCGGTCATGACGCTATTGAAAGATTTCCGCTTCTGGCTGTTGGCCGCGGCGTTGGCGTTGGCCCTGATCGCCGCGGCCGGGCCGACCCGCGGCGTGCGCCAGCCGCTGTATCGGCTGATGTTCGTCGTCGACATTACCCGCAGCATGAACACCGAGGATTACCAAATCGGCGGCCATGCCGTTAGCCGGCTGGACTACGTCAAGCAGGCGCTACGCCGGCAGTTGCTGGCGCTGCCCTGCCAATCGCACGTCGGTTTGGGGGTATTTACCGAGCGGCGGTCAGTGGTGTTGTTCGAGCCTATCGAAGTCTGTGCCGGCTTTGCCGAAATCGATGCGGCCATCGCGGCATTGGATTGGCGTATGGCTTGGGCCGCGGACAGCCGAATCGCTGCCGGACTGGCGACGACGCTGGCAACGTTCAAAAACAGCCGGGATGCTTTGGTATTTTTCAGCGACGGCCAGGAGGCTCCGCCGCCGAATCCGCGTTACCAGCCGGATTTGACCGTATTCAAAGGCCAGGTCAAAGGCTTGCTTGTCGGTGTCGGCGGCGATCAAGCCACGCCGATTCCCAAGTTCGACGCCAACGGCAAGCGTTTGGGATTTTATCGGCCGGAAGACGTGCCGCACCGTTCCACGTTCGGCGAGTCGGACCTGAATCCCGAAAAAATCGAAGGTTACGACGCCCGCAACGCGCCGTTCGGTAGCCGGGCCGCGACCGGCGACGAGCATCTGAGCCGCTTGCACGAAGACTATCTGCGCAAACTGGCCGGCGACAGCGGCTTGCGCTACCGGCGGCTGACCGACGCCGACAGTCTGGGCCTTGCGTTGCAAGATTCAGAATTTGCCGAACCGGGCCGGGCCGAGACGGCTATTGCCTGGCAATTCGCCGGTCTGGCCGTGTTGTTCGTATCGGTTCTGTACTGGCGGCGTTAGGGTTTAGTCTGCCGGCGGGCAGTCGGCGGCAATCGTCAAGGCCCGGCCGATTTCGTCCAGCGAATTGTAAAAATGCGGCGAGAAGCGCACGCCGCCGCCGCGCAACGCGCAGACCACGCCATGTTGCTGCAGATGCCGATACAGCGTTTCGTTGCCGGCCTGGCGGTGCTTGAACACGACGATGCCGGACTTTAATCTGGGCGCGGCTTCGGACAGTAACAGCAGATTCGGCTGGTTTCGAATGGCTTGGCGTAAAAAGTCGCTGCGTTCCAGTACCAGGGCTTCGACCGTGTCCATCCCGGTTTCCAGCAACAGCGACAGGCTGGCCGACAAGGCTTGAATGCCCAGCATGTTCGGGCTGCCGCATTCGAAACGGCGCGCGCTTGGGTGAATTTCCCAGGGCCGGTTCTCGTAGTTGTGGATGTCCTTCATCATATGCCAGCCGTACTGGCTCAGTTTCAGCCGCTCCCTGGCCTCCGGCGTGGTATAGAACACGCCCAATCCCTCCGGGCCGAACAGCCATTTATGGCCGTCGGCCATCGCAAAATCGGCCTGGCAGGCCTGCACGTCGAATTGCACCGCACCCAGGCTCTGAATCGCGTCGACGCAAAATAAAATACCGTGCCGCTTGCAAAATTCGCCGATGCGCACCAAATCCATTCTGAGGCCGGAACCGAACTGGATCGAACTGACCGTCAGCAGCCGGGTGTTTTGGTCCACCAGCGCAAACAACGCGTCTTCCGGCGTGGCCGCGCTGCGCAGGTCGGTCTCGCGGAATTCCACGCCCTGGGCCGACAGCGCTTGCCAGGGCAGGCGGTTGGAGGGGAATTCCTCGTTGCTGGAGACGATGTTGTCGCCGGCTTGCCAGGGCAGGCCGCAGGCGACGAAGGACAGCGCTTCCGAGGTGTTTTTGACCAGGGCGATATCGTCCGCGGAAGCGGCGTTGAGCAAGTCCCTTAGCTGGCGCCGAATCAGCAATTCTTTTTTCAGCCAATCCGGATAGTAATGCGAGCCCCAGTCGCGGTTTTGTTCGGCGAAGGCGATCACGGCGGCGCTGGTGCGTTTCGGCCACGGCGCCACGGCGGCATGGTTCAAGTAAATCAACTCGTCGCTGAGCGGAAATTCGGGATGTTTCATGATAGGCATTCCGGCTGGAGGTAAAAATGCCTCGCGAACGGGCTACGGGGCGCTTGGCTTACGGCCAATCATAACGGGGCCGGCGCCGCAAATTCAATCGATAATCCGTTGCGGCCGGCGTCCGCAAACAGCAGATATCGGCCAAGCCGTGTTATAAAACATACAGGCGTTGCGGCAAATGCATCGAGGCCGCCGCCAATCGTGTCAATTTATTTTTCGTAATTTTAGAGATGATGGAATTAATTTGGATCAGTGCAGCGTATCTGACCGGCCTGCTCGCCAGCCGGCTGTCTTTTCCGCCCTTGGTAGGCTATTTGGCTGCCGGCTATGCCCTGAATGCGCTGGGCGTCGCGCCGTTGGCCGATCTGAACCACATTGCCGAGATCGGCATCGAGTTGCTGTTGTTTTCGGTGGGATTGAAGTTGAAACCGGCGTCGTTGATCCGGCGCGAAGTGGTCAGCGTCGGCGGCGCCCACTTGCTGATGACGACCCTGATTTCGGCCCTGGTGTTTTTCTGGTTGGAACAACATATCACCGGCGGGCTGGTGCTCGGCGTCAGTTTGGCCTTTTCCAGCACCGTGCTGGCGATCAAGGTGCTGGAAGACAACGGCGAACTGTCGTCGTTGCACGGCCGGGACGTGATGAGTATTTTGATTTTGCAGGATATCGTCGCCATCGGCCTGTTGGCCGTGGCGGAGCGCAAGCAACCGACGCAATGGGCGTTGGCCTTATTCCTGTTGCCGTTGCTGCGGCCGTTGGCGCATCGGATATTGGCTGCCAGCCGTTCGTCCGAGCTGTTGCTGCTGTTGGGCGTGACGTTGGCCTTGGCCGGCGGCGTTGCCGCCGAAAATTCGGGGATTTCCGCCGACATCGGGGCGCTACTGACCGGCGTGATGCTGGCCAACCACACCAAAATCAACGAATTGACCGACCGTTTATGGGGGCTGAAAGAATTGTTCCTGGTGGCGTTTTTTCTGCAGATCGGCGTCAGCGATTTGCCGAGCCGGGAGCAGGTGTTTCAGGCACTGCAGTTATTGGCCTTGCTGCCGGTTCAAGGTGCGCTGTTTTTCGGGTTGTTCCTGTTCGCCGGCCTGCGCGCCCGTACCGCCTTCGTCTCGACGCTGGCCTTGACCACCTACAGCGAATTCGCCTTGATTACCACCCGCGCCGTGGTCGATGCCAAACTGCTGCCGGCCGAATGGAATGCGGTCATCAGCCTGGCGGTGGCCGGTTCGCTGGCGATCGCGGCGCCGTTGAACCGCTATTCGCATGTCTTGTTCTCCTGGTTCGAACCGTTTCTGGTGCGCTTCGAGAAGAAAACCGGCAATCCCGACCGGCTGCCGGAATCCTTCGGCGTCGCCGAATGGCTGGTGATCGGTATGGGCCGGACCGGCGTCTCGGCCTACCAAGCCTTGTCGGCTCAGGAACAGCGGGTGGTCGGCCTGGATGCCGACCCTACCGTACTGGAAAACCTGTTGGCCGAAGGCCGGCGCGTGGTCTACGGCGACGCCGAGGATAGCGAACTGTGGAGCGGATTGCGCCTGGAGCGGATGAAAGGCATCGTCATCACGGTACCGGACGTCGAAACCCGCTTGCTGGCGATCGCTCAGTTGCGCAAACGCGGCTTCAAAGGCCAGATCGGCACCTTGTGCTACCACTATGAGGAAGAGCAGGAACTGAAGCGGGTTGGCGCCGACTATGTAATCCATCCTTTGGTGGAAGCCGGCAACCAATTGGCCAAGCATATGCTGGGGGTCGGGAATTGAGCGGAGGCAAGTCGATCCAACGCGACCGATGTATTCCGCAATGCCCGTGTCCGCTCAATGTATAAACCGCTATTGGCAGACCGCAGCATCGCGCCTCACTCGCATTCGTAACGCAGACCCCGTCTATGTTGGTACATCCCTGTGCAATTCACCGAATTGCACAAGTCCATTTCGACCGACGCATTGTCCGCCTATTGCGGGTGAGTTAGCCTCTCTGAAATCGATCCTGGGCTAAGAGCGGGATTCAATCCGCTAATTGTTCGCAATTTATTCAGTTGGTTACGAACGATCGGCAGATTATTTCGATTGTAAAGCTCGTATATCCATCTAGTTGGCCGGATCAAGCAGTCCGGTCATCAACCGCCATCCGGCAGCACAAATCGTAGCGGACGAGTTCCAATCTCCGCCCCAGTGACCGCGTCTATGGCCACCGGTTTAATATCCTCTCCGGTTTCGACATCCTGAATGCGCACCAACGGGCCGCCGCCGCGATACTGATGGCCCCAGGCGCCGAGCATGACCAGCACCGGCAGAAAATCGCGGCCGGCGGCGGTCAACACATACTCCTCGCGCGGCGGCCGCTCCGAATACAGCCGCTTTTCCAACATGCCTTCCTCCGTCAGCGTCGCCAGGCGCCGGGTCAACATCGTCGGCGCGATACCTAGACTTTTTCGAAATTGGTCGAAACGGGTCAGACCAATATGGGCGTCCCGCAAAATCAACAAGCTCCATGCGTCGCCGAGAAAAGCCAGGCAACGCGCTATCGGGCAAGGGTCGGCGCAAATATTTTTATCGTTCATACGTTTTTAGTAGTGACTTAATATTAAATTGATAGTAACATTGCTATCGAAATGATAGTAACACTTAGACGATAGACAATCCACCCCACGGGAGACTTGATATGAACAATAAAGACAATGCCGTCGCTTTGATTACCGGCGCATCCTCGGGCATTGGGCTGGTAACGGCCAAGGCCCTGCAACGAGCGGGATACCGGGTATTCGGTACCAGCCGCAGGGCAGCGGCAAGCCCTGACGGCATCACGATGCTGAGCTGCGACGTAACCGACGAAGCGTCGGTAAACGACATGGTCGCCGAGGTCTTGCAACAGGCCGGGCGCATTGATCTGCTGGTCAACAATGCCGGCGTCGGCCTACTCGGCGCCGCGGAAGAATCGTCTACCGCGCAGGCCCAGGCCTTGTTCGACGTCAACCTGTTCGGCATCACCCGCGTCACCAATGCCGTGCTGCCGACCATGCGCGGCCAAGGAAAAGGCAGAATCGTCAATATCAGCTCGGTAATGGGCTTGATCCCGGCGCCGTACAACGCGCTATATGCCGCGACCAAGCATGCGGTCGAAGGCTATTCCGAATCGCTCGATCACGAATTGCGCAGCTTCGGCATTCGGGTGGTGCTGGTTGAGCCGGCATTTACCCGCACCGCGTTCGAAGCCAGCCTAACCAAGCCAGATCGGCCGCTGGCCGTCTATGACTCGGTGCGCGCCGGCATGGCAGTGCTGATGCGCAATGGCGTCAATGCGGGCGACGCTCCGGAGGTGGTGGCCGATACGGTGTTGAAAGCCGCGACTGCCGCGGTTCCCAGCAGGCGTTATACCGCCGGAAAACAGGCAAGCCAGGTGCGTTTCCTGCGCCGTTTCTTCCCGGAAGCCTTGGTAGACAAGAGCTTACGCCGGTTTAACCAGCTGCCGATAGTCTGAATATTAGAAAAATAACGCCGTGAACCATGCCGCGGCACCATCGGCGCCGTTGCTATTCGGGCGACAAGCTAAGTGCAGACCATTCCTTGGGAGCTATGAACAACGATGTCGATTAAAACCGCAAACGCTCGCGAACGAATCTTGTTGGCAGCTAAAACGCTCTTCTCCAGCCAAGGTATTAGAGCTACAAGTGTCGATAGCGTCGTCAAATCGGCCAATACCCACAAAATGACGCTTTACAAGCACTTCTGCTCCAAGGAAGCGCTAATCGTTGCTTACTTAGACAAACACAGTGCCGAATTTTGGGCTTGGTTCGTCGCGCAAATTGAGCGCAAAGCGCAGACGCCGAAAGACCAGCTGTTAGCCATTTTCGATGTCCATGCCGGATGGTTGGCCAGTCCTGATTTCCAAGGCTGCCCATTGATCAAGGCCGCCGCGGAATATCCCGAGCAAAGCCATGCGGTGCATCGAGCATCCGCCGCGTTTTACCGCAGGCTACAACACCATATGACCGATTTGTCGGCACGGGCCGGCGCGCAGTCTCCGGAACGGCTGGCCGGGCAACTGTGTGCCTTGTTCCAGGGTGCCATCGTCTCCGCACAATTGCAGCGCCATTCCGGCGCGGGCGTCGATGCCAGGTTGGCCGCCGAGATACTGATCAAAAACAGCATCGAATGACTATTTCTAACATTACCGAACCTTTTACCGAAGGAGGCAGCAATATGCCGAAACCAAAAACTCCGTTTAGATCGAACGCCCTTGACCGGCCGCAATTTCGATTCACCAACAAAGGCTGGCTACTGGCTGGGTTGTTGCCGCTTATGATGAACGCCGGATGCAGCGGCCAGGACAAACCCACACAATCGGTTGTCCGCCCGGTGAAGGTGTTTCGAATCGAACAAAACGCCGTCGCCGGCGCTAGAAGTTTTGCCGGGGAAGTCAGGGCAAGATTCGAGGCGCCCTTATCCTTCCGGGTGGCCGGTAAACTACTGGAGCGCAAAGTTGACGTTGGCGACCCGGTGCGTAAGGGCCAACTGCTGGCGATACTGGACGGCAACGATTACCGCCTTGCCGTGCAGGCCCTTAAGGCTCAGCTGGCTTCCGCGCAGGCCGACAGCAATTTCCTGCGCGACGACTTGACGAGATACCGCGAATTGCTGACCCAGCAAGTCATCAGTCCGCCGGAGTTCGAGCGGCATGAAACCGCTTATACCACGGCACGTGAGCGGACGGCGGCGCTGGAAGCGCAATTGGCCGAGGCGAATAACCAGCTGAGCTATACCGAATTGCATGCCGACCGCGACGGCGTGGTTACGGCCTTGGCTGTCGAGGCCGGACAGGTGCTGGCGGCCGGTCAGGCCGTGGTGACGCTGGCCCAGCTCGACGAAAGGGAAATCCACTTCGATGTGCCAGAACATCGTCTGACGGAGATTAAGAGCCAACAAGCCGTTGCTGTGTCGTTGTGGTCCGGCGATGATCGGCGGCTCAAGGCCAGAATCCGCGAAATCGCCTCGGCCGCCGAGCCGGCCAGCCGCACCTATCGCGTCAAGGCCACTTTGCTGGAAGGCCTGGACGCCGCGCAATTGGGCATGACGGCGACGGTGCATATCGATGCGAAAACCGCTTCCGGCATCGCCATCCCGCTTTCCGCCGTCTATACCCCGCAAAACCAGCCCGATCATCCCTTGGTATGGCTGATCGACGAGCAGGCGGCTACCGTCAAATCCGTGCCGGTTAAGCTGGACGAAACGTTGCCCGGCGAACGCATTGCCGTAGACGGACTCGCCGCCGACCAATTGCTGGTCAGCGCCGGCGTCCAGCGTCTGGCCGAAGGCCAGGCTGTGCGCTTGCCGGAAGAAAATGCATTGGCTAAGCATGGTGCAAAAGAGGGACAACTATGAAAGCGTTCAACCTCAGCGAGTGGGTGCTTAACCACCGTTCCTTCACCGGCTTCATGCTGGCATTGGTGGTGCTCGGTGGGGTGTTCGCCTATCACATGCTGGGCCAGCAAGAAGATCCGCCGTTCACCTTCCGGATCATGGTGGTCAAAACCCTCTATCCCGGCGCCACCGCGCTGGAAGTGGAACAGCAGTTGACGGACCGGTTGGAAAAGAAAATCCAGGAGTTGCCTAATCTGGATTATCTGCGCAGCTATTCCAAACCCGGCGAATCGGTAATTTTCGTGACCCCGCGCGAAGATACGCCGGCCAAGGACATCCCGGAACTTTGGTATCAGGTGCGCAAAAAGGTCGACGACATCCGCATGACGCTGCCGCCCGGCAGCATAGGGCCGTTTTTCAACGACGAATTCGGCGATACCTACAGCCTGATTTACGCCTTCTCCGGCGAAGGTTTTAATTATGCCGACCTGAAATTAGCGGCCGATTCGGTCCGCCAACAGCTATTGCGGGTCAAGGATGTCGAGAAAGTCGATCTGATCGGCGTGCAGGACGAAAAGATTTTCGTCGAATTTTCCGACAAGAAACTGGCCGAACTGGGACTGGATACGGCGGCGGTTGCCGGGGCTTTACAGGCGCAGAACGGTATGGCGCCGGCCGGCACCGTGTTTTCCGCGCAACGCAATCTGCCGATACGCCTGACCGGCTCGTTTGACTCGGAAGACAGCGTCGCCAATATGGCGGTACGCATCGCTAATCGCACCTTCAAGGTCAAGGATTTTGCCCAGGTGACGCGCGGCTATGTCGATCCCGCCGAATTCAAGATGCGCTTCAACGGCAAACCGGCCCTCGGCCTCGGCGTGACGATGAACAAGAAAGGCAACGTGATCGCCCTGGGAAAAAACCTGGAGGATACGCTGGCCGGCATCAAAAACGAGTTGCCGTTGGGTATGGACGTGGAGCCGGTCGCCAATCAAGCGCATGTGGTGAAAAACCAGATGGCGGAATTCGGCCAAACCTTCTTCGAAGCCCTGGCGACCGTGTTGGTGGTCAGTTTCTTGAGCCTGGGCTGGCGCACCGGGTCCGTGGTGGCGTTGACCGTGCCGCTGGTGTTGGCCGCCACCTTGCTGGTGATGCTGTTGTGCGGCATCGATTTGCAACGGATTTCCTTGGGGGCTTTGATTTTGGCGCTGGGCCTGTTGGTGGACGATGCAATGATTGCCGTTGAGATGATGGCGCGCAAGCTGGAAGAAGGCTGGGATCGGATGCGCGCCGCGACCTATGCGTACACGGCCACGGCCTTTCCGATGCTGACTGGCACCTTGATCACCATCGCCGGTTTCCTGCCGGTGGGTCTGGCGCAATCCTCGGCCGGCGAATACACCGTGGCGATTTTTCAGGTGGTTGGCATATCCTTGATACTGTCCTGGATAGGCGCGGTGGTGTTCACCCCGTATTTAGGGTTTTTGATCCTTAAGGTGCATGCCAACGCCGATGGCCCGATCCACGATTTGTTCGATACGCCGTTCTACAACCGCTTGCGCCGCTGGGTGGATGCATGCGTGGCGCACCGGAAGAAGGTGATTATCGCCACGCTGGGCTTGTTCGGTCTCGGCGTCGTGGCTTTAACCCACGTTCCCGAACAGTTCTTCCCGCTGTCCAACCGGCCGGAAGTCATCGTCAATCTTTGGCTGCCGGAGGGTAGTGCCTTCGAGCAAACCGAAGCCGCCGCCAAGCGCATGGAAGCGCTGTTAGCTAAGGACGAGGATGTGGAACACGTCGCCAGCTATGTCGGTAGCGGCACGCCGAGGTTTTTCATGCTGATCGTGCAGCAATTGGCGAATACCAATCTGGCCGAATTGGTGGTGATGACCAAGGATAACCAGGCGCGTGAACGGGTGATGCAGCGCGTCCGGCAGATACTTGAAACCGACTTTCCGAATGTCAGGGGCCGGGTGAAGCGGCTCAATGTCGGGCCGCCGATGGATTATCCGTTGGCGTTCAGGGTGCTGGGCGAAAACCCCAACATCGTGCGCGGCATTGCCGAGCGGGTGGCCGAGGTCGTGCGCAACCATCCCGGCACCGTGGACGTCAACGACGACTGGCATGACCGCATGCCGTCGTTCCGTCTGATGTTGGATCAGGACAAGGCGCGCGCCCTCGGCGTTTCGACGGCCAGTTTGTCGCAAGCCTTGCAGGCGCATTACGCCGGCATCCCGGTCGGGCAGTTGCGCGAACAGGATAAATTGATCGACATCGTCTGGCGGGCCAGTCCCGAATTGCGAACAGCCGCCGACGAATTGCCGGATGTCGCGGTGCGCACCGCCAACGGCAAGGCGGTAGCGCTGTCGCAGTTCGTCAAGTTCGAGACCGTGTTCGAAGACGGCGTGCGCTGGCGGCGCAATCGCTTCCCGACTATCTCGGTGCGCGCCGACGTGGCCGACGGCAAGATGGCCCCGGACGTGGCGGCGGAAATCGTCCCGAAACTTAAACCGATACAGGACAGCCTGCCGGCGGGTTATTTCATCGAAACCGGCGGTTCTAAGGAAGACGCGGTGAACGCGCAAAAGTCTATCCTGATCTGGATTCCGCTGGTGCTGATCGTCACGCTGATTTTATTGATGATGCAGCTGCAGAATCTGTCCAGGACGTTCATGGTGTTCAGCACCGCCCCGCTGGGCGTGATCGGCGCCGCCTTCGCCTTGCTGTTGTTTGGAGCGCCGTTCGGCTTCGTGGCGCTGCTCGGCATCCTGGCGCTGGCCGGCATGATCATGCGCAACTCGGTGATTCTGGTGGATCAGATCGATCAGGATGAAAAATCAGGACTCGACACCTGGTCGGCCATCGTCGAATCGACGGTGCGGCGCTTCCGGCCGATCATGCTGACTGCGGCGGCGGCCATCCTGGCGATGATCCCGCTGTCGCGCAACGATTTCTTCGGCCCGCAGGCCATCGCCATCATGGGCGGATTGACGGTGGCGACCGTGTTGACGGTGTTCTTCCTGCCGGCGCTGTATGCGGCTTGGTTTAGGGTGGAGCGTGCCGATGCAAAAACTCCCTCTCTCACCGGGATAGGGTAAAACTAAATGTAGGTTGGGCTGAATGCAATGAAGCCCAACGGTTTGATTTTGTTGGGCTTCGCGTTGCTCAGCCCAACCTACATTGCAACAGTCGTAGGGTACGCACCGCGTACCTTTTTAAAGCCTCTACAAATGTTAAAGCCCAGAAGGTACGCGGTGCGTACCCTACGCGGAGCCCACGGAGTTTTACGATGAATAACCGATATTTAATACCGCTAACCCTACTGTCCCTGGCTAGTCTAATCGCCTGCACGCCAACCCGCGTCGGCGACCAGGTGGCGCTCAATAGCCCGGCAACCTGGCAACATGCGCCCAATACTCAAACCACCGAAACGGTGGACCTTAAGACTTGGTGGCAAGGGTTCAACGATCCCTTGCTGAACGAGTTGATAGACAAAGCCTTGGCTGCCAACCACGATCTGAAAATCGCCACCGCTCGGGTCCGCGAAGCCAGCGCGATGGTCACCGTCGCCGAAGCGGCTCTTTATCCCAGCCTGGATTTCTCGATCTCCGGCGGCCGGGAAAAACGCATCGACCGCATCGTTGGCGTACCGGACGGGCAAGGCATGAAATTGATTACGCCGACCGCCGATGCCGTCAGCGGCGGATTGGCGGCGCGCTGGGAAATCGACGTGTTTGGCGGCCGGCATCTGGAAGCGGAAGCCGCTGCCGCGCAAGCCCAAGGCAGCCGGGAAGGCTTGCATGCGGCGCAAGTCGGTCTGTTGGCCCAGGTGGCGACCAATTATCTGGAACTGCGCGGCGTGCAGCAACGCATCGGCATTCTGCAAGAAAACATAGCCTTGCAACGCGAACGGCTGAGGACATTGCAGGCGTTTGTTAAAGCCGGACTGGCTAACGAGGCCGATCTGGCTCGTCAGCAAACGCTGTTGCAGGGCACCGAAGCGACGCTGCCGCAACTGACTAACGCCGAGCAAAACCTGATCCATCGCTTGGGCGTATTGCTGGGCGAGCCGCCGGAAAACCTGGGAGCGCGGCTGGCCGTCGCAGGCCCGTTGCCGAAGCAAGCGCCGGTCATGCCCAATTTGCTTCCGGCTGAACTACTCGCGCAACGTCCCGATTTGCGCCTGGCGCAAACCGAAGTCAGCGCGGCGGCGGCCAGTCTGGGTTCGGCGCGGGCCGATCTTTATCCCAAGATAGTTTTGTCGGTCAGCGGCGGTCTCGGCGCGCTGGCGGTCGGCGGTTTTCCGAGTCTGGCCGATAGCGTTTATGCGCTGGGTTCCGGCATTTCCGCGCCTATCTTCAACGCCGGCCGCATCCGCGCCCAGATTACCGCCGCCGATGGGCGGCTGGAGCAAGTTGCGGCTAATTATGAGAAGACTTTTTTGCTGGCATTGGAAGACGTGGAAAACGCCTTCGTCGCCCACCGTTCCGCTACCGATAGCTTTAGCCGTTTAACCGAAGCGGAAGCCTCGGCGGAAAAAGCCTACCGGCTGGTCGATACCTTGTATAGTCGCGGCGCAGGGAATTATTTGGCTGTTCTGGATGCCCAACGCGGTAAGCTGGCTGTCAGCGACGAACGCGCCAAAGCCGAAACGGCCGTCAGTGTGGCGATGGTATCGTTGTACCGGGCGTTCGGCGGCGGCTGGACGGCTAATTCGACGAACAGCGCTGTCGATACAGCCTTTATGCCTTGATCGGCGCAGCATACAGGACTGCACTGAAAGTACTTGGAAAAGCAATCAAAACCATCGCCGGGTTCCGCATTCATCAAGTATTTGGCGTTTTTTTATGCACCCAAGCCAATCGCGACGATCACCGCATGTTTTAATCGTTTGTTTTCGCTTAAAGATTCGGGGCACGGTAGCTATCGCAGAAGCACTAAATTAGAACGTAGAACGCAAAGAATCCGAATGTTACGAATTCGCTGAATCCTCAAACTGGACGGTTTTAGATGTGCATTTTTGGACGATAGCGGCTCGCTTTCGGCGAAAGCCAACGTAACTGCACCCAGCCGCGAGGCAATGTATGTCTCGAATGGAACTCGACCGCGCTGCTTGGTGGACGGCCAGGGGAATCGCGGTTTGTACGGCATCGAGGCGAATGGTTGTTTTCCCTCTCCGGCCTGCGCGGTTTTTCTTGGTAAGCTATGCAGCCATTTCAACCAACGCGTGCCAACGGAGATAAAGATGACTACGATTTTTCGCCTTACCGCTGTCTGTTTGTTAAGCCTGAGCGCCGATATCGCTTACGCCTACGGCAGCAGCCAAAGTTCGAGCCACTGCGATAAGCCGACGTTTTCCGAGTTTCAACCGGCTGCCAACAAATATTTGCAGTCGTTTCAGGAGTTTTCGCTGTCGGCGTCCGCCAACACGACGCCGACGTCCATTGTTGTGCATGTCGGTGCCGGCGATATCAAATACGAATATACGGCCAAGGAGTTATACATTAGCCAGCACAAGAGCGGACGCTACGAGGTGCGCGGCAAGATAGAGCGGCCGATCGAGCACGGTTTTGTCCGGGTCAGCGTCACGGCCCACAGTAAGCCGGGCTGCGAGAAAACCGACGGCTATCTGGTCAGGATTCAATAAGTCGCCAGCCGGCCGGTTCTCAGGGCTTGGCCTGCAACTGCTTCAGTGCCGCCGCCACTTTTTGCGCATCCAGCGCCGGGTCGACGTCGTCGTCGATACGGCGCACCTTCAACTCCGGATCGATGATGAAGGTCCAGCGTTTGGCCATGGTTAACACCGGCATTTTCGCGCCGTAAGCCTCGGTGACCTTGGCGTCGGGGTCGGACAGCAGCGTGAAGCTGAGTTTATGTTCGCGGTGGAAGTTGGCCAGTTCGGTCACGCTATCGGTACTCAGGCCGTAAACCTCGGCGCCCTGCTGGCGGATGGCTTGTATCGCATCGCGGAAGGCGCAAGCTTGGGCGGTGCATCCCGGCGTTCCGGCTTTAGGATAAAAATACAATACGGTCCAGCCGTTGCCGCGGCGCGCATTCAAATCGAAATCGTCGCCACTCTGGGTTTTGGCTTGAAACGCCGGGGCGGAATCGCCAACCTGCAATTGCTCGGCAGCAGCCGATGGTAGCCGGCATAACAGCAGCAGAAGCGGGATCAACACGGTAATGGGGGTTTTCATCTGATCGTCCTCGGAAGTCTGGTGGAGCTGGGGTTGGCGTCGGCCATTGTCGATCAATCAATGCGGTTACGGTAGCATTTGTTGGCCGGCGCCCAAAAAAGTTGTGCCTCGTGGCTAAAAATCGGGAGCGGAGACGCGGCGGCGTAGCCGGCAGTGTGGAATAATCGCCTCGTTCGCAGCACAAATCCCGCCGGCGGCGTTGGGTTCGCCCAGTGCCGTAGGGATTACCACTAAGGAATAAGCCCATGATTTGGCAGCGCCGTCATTCCCGCCTATCGAATAGCCTCTGGCTCAGCGCGTTGGCCTTGCTGTTGCTTGCCGGTTCGGTTTTCTATTGCATCGGCAACGAAAACCGGATCGGCCGTGACTACCGGCTTGGGTTGGACGCATACCGTCTGGTCGACGAGTTGGATAAGGCATCCGGCGAAGCTTGGCGTATGGCGCTCGGCTACATCGTCAGCGGCGATCCGGAGTACCGGCGCCGATACCGGGAAGTGGCGGAATTGCGCGGCGGCGACCGGCCGGATGCCTGGCAAGACGCCGGGTTTACCGTCGAAGAACTGGCGAAACTGGCCGAAGCCAAAGCCAAAGCCGGCGAACTGGCGGCCATCGAGCTCGCTGCGATGCAACTGGCCGAAACCGCCGACCCGGCGGATGCCGCCAACCGCTTCCGGGCGGCGTCTATGCTGGATAACCCGGCTTACCGTCGGGCCAATGCGGAATGGATTCGCAGCATCGGCGAGGCGCGCGGCATGGTGCAGATGCGCAGCGAGCGCTCGGCTCGACAACAGGCCGAAATGGCTTGGCTGCTGCGGATTAGTATCGCCGTCGCCGGTCTGCTGCTGGTGCTGGGGTTGAGGTGGGTCTACCGCACCGTCTACGCCATCCTCGGTGCATCGCCGGAACAAGTGCACCAGCAAATCGCCGAATTGGGCCGCGGCGATTTTAGCCAGCCCGTAGCGGTGCCCGCCAACTTGCACAATAGCGTGATGGGATGGTTGTCGGAAACCCAGCGCCAATTGGCCAGGATCGACGCCGACCGCAGAAGCGCCGAAGCGAAAACCCTGCGCCTGACCCAGCTTTACGCCGCGTTGAGCCAATGCAACCAGGCGATTGTCCGTTGCAATTCCGAAGCCGAGTTGTTTCCGCAAATCTGCCGCGATGCCGTCATGTTCGGCGGCATGAAAATGGCTTGGGTCGGCATGCTCGACCCCAGCGGGCAAACGGTGGTGCCGGTGGCGAGTTACGGTAGCGGCGTCGAATATCTGGCCGGCATCGCGATCGGTGTCGATGCCAAGCACGGTAACGGTTGCGGCCCGACCGGGACCGCGCTGCGGGAGGATAAGGCCTACTGGTGCCAGGATTATCTGCACGATCCGACCACGGCGGCTTGGCACGAGCGCGGCGCCCAATTCGGCTGGCGGGCGTCGGCGGCATTGCCGTTGCACAAAAACGGCGTGCCGGTCGGAACGCTGAATTTATACGCCGATAGCGTAAACGCTTTCGATTTTGCCGCCCGCAACTTGCTGCTGGAAATGGCGATGGACATCGACCACGCCTTGAAGGGTTTCGAACGCGAGGCCGAGCGCCGGCACGCCCTGCAAATGGAAATCTTGCGCACCTTCATGCTGGAGCGGCTAAATAGCGGCGGTTCGTTGCGGGAATTACTGGACGAGGTGGTACGCAAGCTGGAAAGCGCCATGCCGGATTGTATTTGTTCGGTATTGCTGCTGGACGAAGGCGGGCGACATTTGCGCGTTGCCGCGGCACCCGGGTTGCCCGATTTTTACAACCGGGCGATCGACGGCGCCGAGATCGGGCCGGGAGTCGGTTCTTGCGGCAATAGCGCATTCACCGGGCAACGTACCGTCGTCGCCGACATCGCCCGGCATCCGTACTGGGCGAATTATAAAACCCTGGCCGAGCAAGCCGGACTCGGCGCTTGCTGGTCCGAGCCGATCTTGGGTGCCGCCAAAAAGGTGCTGGGCACCTTCGCCATTTACCAGCGCTATCCGGCGTCCCCGGACAATTTCGCCTTACGCCTGCTGGATATGGTTGCCCATTTCGTGGCGTTGGCTATCGAACGCAAGCAGGCCGAGGAACACATTTACCAGTTGGCGAATTACGATCCGTTGACCGGACTGCCCAACCGCGGCCAGCTTAATAACCATTTGAAGTATGCGTTGGGTCTGGCCAGGCGCACCAATGGCCAACTGGCACTGATGTTTCTGGATATCGACCACTTCAAGGACGTTAACGATACCTTGGGGCACAGCATCGGCGATGCCTTGCTGGTCGAATTGGCCAATCGGTTGCGCGCCGCACTGCGGGCTGAGGATATCGTCACCCGGCTGGGCGGCGACGAGTTCATCGTCTTGTTGCCCGGAGCCAACGCCAACGCTGCCGCCTATATTGCCCAAAAATTGCTGGACGCGATTTCCGCACCGTTCCGCATCGAGCACTACGATTTGAACATGAGCGCATCGATCGGCATCGCGCTGTATCCGAACGACGGCGAGGATCTGGAAACCTTATCGAAAAGCGCCGATACCGCAATGTACCGGGTGAAGCTGGAAGGCCGCCACGGTTGCCGCTTCTTCACGCCGGAAATGCACGCCAATTCGGCGCGCAATCTGCAGTTGGTCAACGGCCTGCGCCATGCGCTGGAGCGCGGCGAATTGGAGTTGCACTACCAGCCGCAATTGTCGCTGAAAACCGGCAAGGTGACCGGTGCCGAAGCCTTGTTGCGTTGGCGGCATCCGGAGTTGGGCCAGGTGTCGCCGGCCGAATTCATTCCGGTGGCCGAGGACAGCGGTTTGATCCTGCCGATCGGCGAATGGGTGATCAGAACCGCCGTGCGCCAAGCCAGGCAGATTATGGCGGACGGGCTGGGGCCGCTGGTCATGGCCGTGAATTTGTCGGCGGTGCAATTCAGCCAACCGACATTGCCGGATTTGGTGGGCAGCATTCTGGACCAGGAAGGGTTACCGCCGGAATATCTGGAACTGGAATTGACCGAACGGGTGGCGATGAACCAACCGCATGCCGCGATTGCGGCGATGGATAATCTGCACCGGCGCGGTATCCGGATGTCTATCGACGATTTCGGCACCGGCTATTCGTCGTTGAGCTACCTGAAGAAATTCAAAGTCTACAAACTGAAAATCGACCAGTCCTTCGTGCGCGACATCAATACCGACGCCGAAGACAAGGCAATCGTCAGCGCAGTGATCAGCCTGGCCGACAGCCTGGGCTTGGCAACCATCGCCGAGGGCGTCGAAACGTCGGAGCAGAAAGCCTTCTTGCAACAGCAAGGTTGCGACGAAATGCAGGGCTATCTGTTCAGCCGGCCGTTGACCGCCAGCCAATTGCTGGAGTTTTTGCGCTAAGCTTGTCGCCATGGGCCGCTGTGTTGCGGCCGCTGCGCTGCGGAGCTTACCGATGAACGATTCCCGATCCATTTTCGAACGCTGGCCGCAGCCGCTGCCGGTTCCGCCGTTGGCGGTACTGTTGGGCATCGGCGGTCTGATTGCCGCCAGTACCTGCTTCTATACCATCCCAGCCGAATCCGAAGGCATCGTGTTACGCTTCGGCGAATTTACCGACAAGGTGCCGTCCGGCTTGCACGCCAAACTGCCGTTCGGGGTCGACGAGGTGATCGAAGTGCCGACCCAGCGCCAACAAAAGCTGGAGTTCGGCTTTGCCTCGCCCGGTTTTACCAATCCGGATCAGGCCGGCCAGGAACCGGAGCTGGAACGGGCCATGGTGACCGGCGATTTGAACTCGGCCTTGGTGGAATGGATCGTGCAATACCGGATTACCGATCCGGAGAAGTACCTGTTCGATGTGCGCGATCCCGGCCTGACCTTGCGCGACATTTCCGAAGCGGCGATGCGGGAAGTGGTCGGCGACCGTACCGTCGACGAAATCATCACGATCGGCCGCCAGGAAATCGAGGAAACCGTGTTGGCGCGGGTGCGCGAATTGGCCGAGCGCTACCGCTTGGGCGTGACGATCAACCAAGTGCAACTAAAAAACGTCAACCCGCCGGAACCGGTACAGCCGTCGTTCAATGAAGTCAATCGGGCGCAGCAGGACCGGGAGAACGTGATCAACCTGGCTAACGGCGAATACAACAAAGCCGTGCCGAAAGCGCGCGGCGAGGCGGACCAAAGAATACGCGCCGCCGACGGCTACCGCTTCAAACGCATCAACGAAGCCGAAGGCGACGTCACGGCTTTTAACCAGGTGCTGGAACAATACCTGAAAGCGCCGGAAGTCACCCGCACCCGGATTTATCTGGAGACGATGGCCGCAGTGATACCGCAAGCCAAACAGCAAATCATCGTCGACGATTCGGTGCAACAGATTCTGCCGCTGCTGGCGCCGCCCAGTCCACAAGTTGTCGAGGTGGCAAAATGAACGGTTTCGGCAAGCCGATAGGCGTCATCGCCATAATGCTATTTTTGTTGCTCACTTGCAGCTACACCGTCAACCAGACCGAGCAAGTCATCATTACCCAATTCGGCCGGCCGATAGGGTTGCCGATTACCGATCCCGGCCTGCATTTCAAGTTGCCGTTCGTGCAACAGGTCAACAGTTTCGATAAACGTTACCTGGCTTGGGACGGGCCGATGGTGGAGATGTCGACCAAAGATAAAACTTATGTCCAGGTCGATACTTTCGCCCGCTGGCGCATCACCGATCCGATGCGCTATTACCTGCGCTTGCGCGACGAACGCAGCGCCCAGTCGCGGCTGGAAGACATTTTGGGCAGCGAAACCCGCACCGCGATTGCCCGCCACGAGTTGATCGAGGTAGTGCGTAACGACAAGCAGCGGAAACCGTTGCAGGACGAGAGCTTGGCCGGTCTGGCCGGCGAGGAGGCCGGAATCGGCGTGTTGCGGCCGATTCGGGCCGGGCGGGCCGCCATCGAAAACGACGTCTATGCGGCAGCGGCGCCGAAACTGGCCGAGTTCGGCGTCGAACTGTTGGATGTCCGCTTCAAGCGCATCAATTACAACCGGCAGGTGCTGGAACGGATACACCAGCGCATGATTAGCGAACGCCTGCAAATCGCGCAACGCTTCCGGTCCGAGGGCGAAGGCGAAGCCGCGCGCATCCACGGCAACAAGGAGCGCGATATCAACGAGATCGAATCCGCGGCGTACAAGCGGGTGCAGGAAATTCAAGGCGAGGCCGATGCCAAGGCCGCCGAAATTTACGCCAAAGCTTACGCGCAGAAGCCGGAAGCGGCCGAGTTCTATAAATTCCTGAAAAGCATGGAGACTTACCGGAGCGTGATCGGCAGCGAGGCCAGTTTGGTGCTATCGACCGACAGCGAGTTATTCGGCTGGTTGAAACGGGCGGAAACCAAAGGCCGTTGACGGCGCTAACGGCCGCCGGCCGCGGTTAAGTTGGAATTAAGCTGCCGCTCGCATCATGCATCCCGACACGATCATTTTGCGAAAAGGAGCTTTGATATGTGGAATAAAACCCTAATTGCCGTTTTGAGTTTGGCGTTTTCGTCGGCTGCATTGGCCGACCATGACGACTGGGGCCACCATGGGGGCCATCACCGCCACCATCACCACCATGGGCATTACCCGGAATACCGGGAGCGGGTGATTTATTACCAACCCGCCCCGCCGCCGGTGGTGGAGTACGTGCCGGCACCGGCCTATTACGCGCCGGCCCCGCAGCCGCGTTATTACCAATACGACCAGCGCAACCCGCAAGGTTTGGTGGGCGGCATGGTCGGTAGTGCGATGGGCTACCACTTCGGCGGCGGCGATCCGCTGGCGGCCGGCATCGGCGCCGCGGCCGGTGCGCTGTTAGGTAACGGCATGTACTGATCCGGCTGCCGAGTCCGCTCGGCCGTCAGCGACCGTGGCCTTAATAAGTAAGCAGTTGGAAAAAGCTTTTCGGCGCGCCGCAGATCGGACATTGCCAGTCGTCCGGGATGTCTTCCCAGCGCGTGCCGGGGGCGATGCCGCTATCCGGATCGCCTTTAGCTTCGTCGTAAATGTGTTCGCATTCGCGGCAATGGTATTTTTTGTAATCGGCCATAGGTTGTTCTCTCCCGGTCAACGTGTTAAATCCCGCAACAAGCGGTCGAAGGCCGCCGCCATCAGCGGCAGAATGCTGAGTAAACGGTGGTCCGCGTCCAGCATGTGCAAGCGGGCGCGATGCTCGCGGCAAAAGCGCCAGGCGTTTTCGGGCGGCACCACGTCGTCTTGCCAGCCGTGAAATACCTCGATGTTTTCGGTACCGGGGGCGAAGCGGTCGCGGGCATAACCGGGCAGGTAAAAAGCCGGCGCGATCAAAAACAGGCCTTGCGGCTTGATCGTTTCGGCAGCAACGGTCGCCACGTAAGCGCCCATGCTCGAGCCGGCCAGCACGATCCGCTCGTAACCGCGCAAATCCAGCGCTAGCAGTTGTTCGACCCGCCAATCCGGATCGTTGCTGGCCTGATAATCCGGACTGATGAACTCGAAACCGCGGCCTTTGGCTACTTCGGCCAAGGCCAACGCTTTTTCGCCCCACGGAATACTGTCCTTGCCGTGATTGTATACCACCAGGTTCGTCACCATTTCCCCCTTCATTTTCGAAAAAACAGATTAGCCAGCACGGTGATCAGCACACTGGCCACGATCATCGACGTGATCGGAATAAACACAAAGCTGCTTTTGCTCTGAATGCGGATGTCGCCGGGCAATTTGCCGAACCAACTGACCAGCCACGGCGCGTAGTTAAGCACCAAGCCCACGGCCAGAAGCAGAGCGCCTATGCTTATCAAGGCTTTGCCGGGTTCCATGCTAGCTCCTCTTTATAAAACGCAGCGGCCTATTCTATGCCGTCCGGGCTTGTCGTGCAGCGCCAAGCGCGGGTTTAGTTGTTCCAGGAAAAGCTAAAATAACGAGTTGTGCGGAATGCGCTCGAACCCAACCGGGAATTCGCCACCGTGCGGAGGGTTCGCGGTGGGGCAAATCGGTTGAGGACAATCTTGGATGTTAGTTTGATCGGCTAAAACCGACCCATAAGCGACATTCGAAAACAATTAACCAAGAGTCCGATTTTCTCATCATATAGATGGTGTTCCTTAAATTTACCCAGATTAAAAAGTTGCTTTGAAATCTTTGTCGGTCTTTGGGCATTAACAAGGTTTTTCCAAAAACCTTGAATATCTTACAGAATTCAGTGATGATGAAAATTATTCGGTCAGCCCATTTAGATTAAGCCTGCGGAGGAGTCGTAAACTATCGAAGTTAACCTTTGCCAAACAGGCACCCATGGAAACAAATAGAACACCAACGGTTATTGGCATTGGGGCTTCGGCCGGGGGATTGGAAGCACTCGAACAATTCTTTACCCATGTTCCACCAAACTGCGACGCTACGTTTGTCGTAATTCAACATCTTGATCCTACTAACCCCGGTATGCTGCCGGAATTGTTGCAGCGCTTCACAGCGATGAAGGTCGCTCAGGCCGAAGAGGGTATCAAGGTCAAAGCCAACTGCGTCTATGTAATCCCTTCCAATAAGGATTTATCGATTGCTCAGGGCAAGCTGCATCTACACGATCCTGTCGCGCCACGCGGCTTACGCCTACCCATCGACTTTTTCTTCCGTTCGCTGGCGAATGACCAGAATGAACGTGCCATAGGCGTAATTTTGTCGGGCATGGGTTCCGACGGCACGCTTGGTTTGCGTGCCATCAAGGCAAATGCGGGACTAGCGTTAGTGCAAACCCCAGATTCCGCTAAATTCGACGCCATGCCGCACAGTGCGATTGATGCTGGATTGGTGGATATTGCCGCGTCTCCAGACGCACTTTGGGAGAAGATAGCCACCTGTCTCCAACAAAGTCGACACGGTCGGTACAGGGTTTCCGAGCCGGTTTTGGCCCTTAAATCGCAAAGCGCACTAGAACAAATCATCCTGTTGCTGCGCTCGCGTACTGGCAACGATTTTTCGGGCTATAAGAAAAACACCCTGTATCGCCGTGTCGAACGGCGCATGGGCTTGCACCAGATCGACGTCATTTCTCATTACTTGCACTATCTGCGCGAAAACCTCCAAGAGCAGGATATGCTGTTCAAGGAGCTACTGATCGGTGTTACCCAATTCTTTCGGGATACCGCAGTATGGGAGCAACTGAAAAACCATGCCATTCCGAATTTGCTAGCCGAAAATCCCATGGCTACACAACTACGGGCTTGGGTTCCAGCCTGTTCGACCGGCGAAGAGGCTTATTCGCTGGCCATGGTGTTTAAGGAAGCCGTCACCCAAAGTAGCCTTGATCACATCTACAAATTACAGATTTTTGCCACCGATCTCGATGCCGATGCAATCGAAAAAGCCCGTCAAGGTTATTACCCCGCCAACATTGCCGCCGATGTTTCGCCAGAGCGGCTCAGTCGCTTTTTTGTCGCCGAAGACGATGGTTATCGGATAAACAAAGACATCCGGGAAATGGTGATCTTTGCCCAGCAAAACATCATCAGCGATCCACCTTTCACCAAACTCGATCTGCTCTGCTGCCGTAATTTATTAATTTATTTAGAGCCCGTGTGCCAGAAGAAACTGATGCCACTGTTTCATTACGCGCTGAGGGTGCACGGTATTTTGTTGCTCGGTAATGCCGAGACTATCAGCAATTTTGGCGACTTGTTCTCGGTTATCGATAGCCATTCGCGGCTGTATCGTCGTAATGATCAAGCTTTGCCCTTTGCAGATATAGAATTCCCGTCCAAATACTTTCCTGTCGTCACCATGATCCATTCAAATGCCCAGGCACCCAAAACCGCTTTAAATCTGCAAAGCCAGGTAGAGAGACTGTTATTGCAGCACTATTCACCCGCTGCGGTGTTGGTCAATGCCGACGGCGATATTTTGTATATCCATGGTCGTACCGGAAAATATCTGGAACCCGCCGCCGGTAAAGCCAATTTGAATATTCACGCCATGGCCCGGGACGGCCTAAGACATGAGCTGCCGATTGCCCTAAAGCAAGCTCAACAGCAAACCGAAGCGGTCACTGTGCGTGGTTTGACGGTGGGTACCAATGGCGGCAGCCAAACGATCGACCTTTCCGTGCAGGCTATCGACAAACCCGAAACCTTAAAAGGCTCGCTGTTGATCACCTTCACCGATGTGGCGACGCCGAAACCCAGAAAACGCAACCGGCACTCACCGAACGCCGAGATGCAGACGGTACTGGACGAGTTGCAAAAAGCGCGCGAAGAAAATCAAAGTCTGCGGGAAGAAGCGCAATCCTCGCAGGAAGAACTGAAATCCGCCAATGAAGAACTGCAATCGACCAATGAAGAGTTGCAGTCCACCAACGAGGAATTGACTACCTCCAAGGAAGAAATGCAATCATTGAATGAAGAGTTACAAACGGTCAACGCAGAACTGCAAGCCAAGGTCAGTGATCTATCCTTGGTCAACAATGACATGAAGAACCTGCTCGACAGTATGGAAATTGCGACTGTATTTCTTGACAATGCTCTGAATGTCCGCCGGTTTACTAGCCACGCCACGCATCTCTTCAAACTGATCGCAGGTGATGTGGGCCGTCCATTGTCCGACATTGTGACTGAACTCGATTATTCGCAGTTGCAGCAAGATGCCCAGAGCGTACTGCGAACATTGGTCTTTATTGAAAAGCAGGTCAAAACTCACAATAATCTTTGGTTTACAGTGCGTATCATGCCATACCGCACCCAAGACAATGTAATAGACGGCATTGTGATAACGTTTATCAACATTACCGAAACCAAAAAGCTGGAAGCGCAATTACGGGGGGGGTATGAAGCATGAAAAAAAACCGCTAGACCTCCGGCAAGATCCTGCAACACTGCGTCGTAGCGCCGAACAACAGCTAACAGCGAAACCGCAAACCGATGCGCAAACACCAAGCGAAGATAAAAAGCTGCTGCATGAATTACAGGTGCATCAGATCGAGCTGGAGATGCTCAACGAAAATTTGAGTCATGCCCAAGCAGAACTGGAAAAATCTTGGGCACGCTATTTCGATTTATACGATTTGGCCCCCGTAGGGTATCTAAGCCTCGGTAGCCGCAACATCATCCTGAATGCCAACTTGACTGCCACGACTTTGCTCGGCATGACACGTAAAGCCCTACTTAAAAGGTCTTTACCCGATTTTATCCTAGCCGCTGATCATGACAAGTATGACCTCCACCTCAAGCAATTGCAGGAGACCGGCAAACCACAGGTTTTTGAATTGCATTTGCTTAAGCAGGATGGCGGTGCAATTTGGGTTAGGTTAGAAATGAACCGGGCGGTGGGCGCTGGAAGCGATCAACTGCTGCGTGTCGTAATGATCGATATCAGCGAACAAAAAGCCAAAGATGACTATCTGCGGCAGGCTGCGGCTATGTTTGAGACTGCTCGTGAAGGTGTGATGGTGACAGATGCCGAAAACCGTATTGTGGTTGTCAATCGGGCATTTACCGAGCTCACCGGCTATAGCTCCGCTGAAGTGCTGGAACAAACGCCGAAAATCCTCAAATCAGGGCGACAAGATGAGGCTTTTTACGCGGCGATGTGGTCTGAAATCAACGCCACAGGTTATTGGCAAGGCGAAATCTGGAATAGACGTAAGAACGGCGAGATTTATCCGCAAATGCTTAGTATCAGAGCGGTTCGCAATGAAAACGAACAGGTGACGCATTATGTGGGCGTGTTCTCCGATATCAGTCAACTCAAAAATGCCGTCGATCGCCTGGATTACCTGGCGCATCATGATCCCCTGACCAGTTTACCGAATCGTCTGTTGTTATTTGCACGTTTGGAACACTGTATCGAGTTATCCAGTCGTGAACGCAAATCAGCGGCCTTATTGATGCTTGACCTGGATCGTTTCAAGGATGTCAATGACAGCTTTGGTCATCTAGCAGGTGATGAATTATTGCAACAGGTAGCAAGACGCTTATCCAGCCGCTTGCGTGGCGTTGATACCGTGACTCGACTGGGTGGTGACGAGTTTGCACTGTTGCTAGAAGATTTGTCTCATCCGCAAGATGCAGCATTGGTGGCGACCGAAATTATCGAAGCGCTCTGTGATCCTTGGCGATTGGCTAATGGAGTGGAAGTTCGCATTGGCGTTAGTATTGGTATTAGTTTGTTCCCAGAGCATGGCAGAACAGCAGAAGAACTGATGAAACAAGCCGATGCGGCCCTTTATCGGGCCAAGGACGAGGGTCGAGGTAACTTCAAATACTTTTCCGAAGAATTGACCGAAGCAGCCAAGCGCCGTATCAAACTGGAATCGCTTTTGCGTCGAGCAATTGTCAAACACGAGTTACAGGTTTATTACCAACCCCAGATAGATTTCAGAAGCGGTTTAATTATTGGTGCTGAGGTCCTACTCCGTTGGAATCAAGCTGACGAAGGCATGATATCGCCGATTCAGTTTATTCCGGTAGCGGAGGAAATCGGCTTGATTGCCGAGATCGGCGAATGGGTGCTAATGGAAGCGTGCCGCCAAGGTCAACGCTGGATAGAAGCAGGTTTTCCTACGCTCAGATTGGCCGTTAATCTATCACCTCATCAATTTCGACATGGCAATATTGTTGCCAGCGTGACAAGCATTCTCAAGGAAACCCGCTTTCCCGCCAAACACCTGGAATTGGAAATAACCGAAAGTACGTTGATGGCAAGGGAATGCGAAGCCGTGCAAATTCTAAGGGCTCTACGGACGTTGGGCATTCGCTTGGCGATTGATGATTTCGGCACCGGTTATTCTTCACTGGCGTATCTAAAACGTTTCCCTCTCGACATCCTGAAAATCGACAAGTCGTTTATAGACGACATTCCTGATCAAGAAGACGATAAAGAAATTGCTGCAGCCATTATCGGTATGGCGCATAACCTCCGATTGCAAGTGTTGGCAGAAGGGGTGGAAACCGAAGCGCAACTTAACTTTCTTAAAGAGCAAGGCTGCGATTTTTATCAAGGCTATTACAAAAGCCCGGCGGTGCCTGCTGAAACATTCGCCGCATTGCTAAAACCGTTTCAATAACGCTGCAGCGCTTAGCGAAGTATCAACGTTAAACGTAGATCGACCGCTTTAAGCGGACGTTCAATTTCCATAATTTAAGGCTTGGTCACTGTCGCTTATTGGCCGAATCCAGCCAAACCCAAACATCCTACAAATTTCATGCCCCCCACAATCTCCGCCATTCACGCCGACATTACCAAGCTGGCCGTCGATGCCATCGTCAATGCTGCCAATTCATCGTTGCTCGGCGGCGGCGGGGTGGATGGGGCGATTCATCGTCAGGCGGGGCCCGAATTATTGGCCGAGTGCCGAAGCCTGGGCGGTTGTGCGACCGGGGACGCCAAGTTGACCAAAGCTTACCGCTTGCCGGCCAAATACGTGATTCATACCGTCGGGCCGGTCTGGCGCGGCGGCCGGGAAAACGAGGCCACGCTGTTATCGGCCTGTTACCGAAATTCGCTGCGGCTGGCGCTGGCGCATCGGCTTGAAAGTCTGGCCTTTCCCTGCATCAGTACCGGTATTTACGGTTATCCACCGCGCGAGGCTGCCGCAATTGCGGTCGATAGCGTTGTGGGATTTTTAGACGGACAAGCGCATCGGCTGGCCGTGACCTTTTGCTGTTTTTCGGAAGCGGATTTGCAAATCTACCGCGCCTTGCTGAACCGGCCGGTTTAAGGCGTAACCACCACCTGGGCGAAGCCGCCGCCCGGCGTACGGAAATTGGTGGTCTGGCCCTGGTAGAGCCGGGCGCAAACCAGTTGGGTTTGGCCGCGGTAGACGAAATGGCGCAAATCCAGTTTCAAATCGCCGACATCCAGTTGCCGCTCGCTGGGTTTGACCAGTGCCTGCGCCACATAATCGTGGCGCAGAATTTCGTCGAACACCCGCAAAGTCAGCTTGTCGCCGCGGTAGGCCGCTTTGCTGCCGTAGCCTTTGGCCGGTTTGAAGAACAACTGCTTGCGGTGTTGCCAGAACCACTCGGCGTTTTGCGCTTCAACGATGCGGGTTTCGGCGATACCGCGGCGGAGAATATCGCGGCTGGCGGCGTCGATGCCGATTTCGGCCAGGAATTCGGCATCGCCGAGCAGGGCCAGATTTCGTTTGTCGGCATACAACGCATGGTTGCGCGGATGCGGCGTCAGCACCACGTCTGCGGCCAGATAGGCTTGCAACAAGGGCTGTTGTTTGGCTTGTTCCAAACCGAAGTCGGTCAACCGGTTGTAAACCAGATCGATCTTGATATCGCCGTGCCATAACGCCGCGTCGCGGTAGCTCAATTCGGCCGGATCGCAAATCAGCGCCCGGATGCCGTGGCGCTCGAACAGCGCCTGAAACAGCAGAAATTCCGGCCATAGGTATTGGTTTTGCGGGTCTTCGTCGACGATGGCGACGGTTTGCAAGGTTTGCCCGCCGCGTTCGCATCGCCATTCTTCGGCGAACATTTGCATGAACAAGGCTTCCGATGCGGTTCCGGCCGCCGCCAACGCCGGGCCGTCGCCGGGGCGTTGGCTGTCGGCTGCTTCGCAGCAACGCAGTTGCGCCCGGATCGCGACGGCGTTCAACAACCCGCCGCCGGCGTTGGAGTTGATCTCGATCAGCTTGGGGCCGTCCGGGCTTAAATGGAAATCGTAGCCGACGAACACGCCGTGCGCCTTGGCCGGAAAGCGTGCCGATTCCGGCGCATAGCGCAATACCCGTTCCTGATACGCCGGGTTGGCGATGGCCGTTTCGGCGGCGGCGATGACGGCCAATTGCGCCTGCAAGTTGGCCCGGTCCAGGAATACCGGCGCCTCGGCAAACAAATAAGGCCTTTCCTCGCCGACCATGCGGTATAAATCGTGGGTAGCGTCCCAATCGGCCAGTTCCCGGCGTAAAAGATCCCTGCTCAGCGAGGCGCAACGGCAGCTTCGGTTGAGTTGTTCGGCGCTGGCGGCCGGTTGCGGCAGGGGGGTAATAGTCATGAAATGGGCGGCGATGGCGAATTGGTTAGCGCTATTTTAACGCGGCCAACGGCGAGGCCCGGAAAAGTTTCGGCGGCGGCAAACCCATCGCGGCCGCCGTTGTGCCGAGTTTGGCCGGCTGCAAAACTTGTGTGAGAAAATGTAAATTTATGAAAATGCCTCAGCGGGCGATAACGCTTGCGCAGAGCCGAAATTCGGCTCCGGCCCGCTTAACCTATTGCACAGCAGCCATGTATTGTCCGATTTCTTTGTTCCGTTTTATGCCGCGTTTATTGGCGGTTTTGCTAATTTGCCATTGGGCCGTTGCCGGCGCGGACGAAACCGACGCCGGCAAGGCGATCGAGACCTTGCTGAACAGCGGCCGCCTGCCGTTGCTGGCCCGAGCTGACTTTTCCGAGCAACGCCCGGCATTGGCCCGCTTGTACGGCGCCAACGGTAACCGGCCATTGTGGTTCGGCGCCGCCAATCCGGCGCAGAATCGGGAACAGGCGTTGGCCATGTTGCGCAATGCCGCCGACGACGGGCTTGATCCGCGCCATTACGACGCGGAACGCTTGGCCGAATACGCCCGCCAGGCCAACTCCGCTCCGGCAGATGCCGTGGCCGGTTACGATGTGGCGTTGACCGTGGCGTTGCTGCGTTATGCCGGCGACCTGCATTCCGGGCGGGTCGATCCGCGGAAACTGGATTACCCGGCGCAACTCGGCACATTACGGCCGCAACCCGATTTGGCCGCGGTGTTGCAGCGTCATTTGCACATGCAAAGTCTGGCGAAACTGCCCGCCGAATTGGCGCCGGATAACGAACAATATCGCTTGCTGAAGCGGGCCTTGGCCGACTTTCGCCGGCAAGCGCCGAATTCCGCAGCCGGTTTGGCCTTCGCCAGATCCTTGCATCCCGGCGACCGCGACCCCCAGTTGCCCGAACTGCGCCGGCGGCTACGCGAGCTGAGCCTATTGGACAGTCCGGTTGCGGCCGATGCCGGCCAGACTGGCGATGAATACGACCCTGCTACGGTGGCCGCAATCATGCAGCTTCAGGACCAGCAAGGCTTGAAGGCGGACGGTGTTATCGGCCGGCAAACTCTGGCGCTGTTGAACCAATCGGTGCCGGAAAAAATTGCCGCCATCGAATTGGCGATGGAACGGATTCGCTGGCTGCCCGAGTCCGCCGGCGGACCGCATATCGTGGTCAATATCCCGGCGTTCCAGCTTTGGGCGTTCAAGGATGCCCAGGACCAGCAACCGCTGCGGATGAAGGTCATCGTCGGCAAAGCACCGGAAAATTTGACGCCGATGCTGGCCGAAGACATGAAATATCTGGAGTTCATGCCGTACTGGAATATTCCGAAAAGCATCATGGACAAGGAAATTTTGCCGAAACTGGAAGGCGACGAAGCCTTTCTGGACGACCAGGACATCGAGTTGGTCGAGCGTTTCAGCGACGACGAACAGGCCGAAGATATCGTCGCCGATCTGCGCCAAGGCCGGCTCCGCGCCCGGCAGCGTCCCGGCGCGAAAAACCCATTGGGGCGGGTGAAGTTCGTGTTTCCGAACAAGGCCGACGTTTACTTGCACGATACGCCGGGCAAGGCCGCTTTCAACCGCGACCGGCGCGACCTGAGCCACGGCTGCGTCCGCGTCGCCGAAGCCGAAAAGTTGGCCGAGTTCGTGTTGGACGGCCAGGAAGGCTGGAGCCTGGACAGCATCAGGCAAGCGATGGCCGGCCCCAAAACCCAGCGCGTCAGCTTAAAAAAATCGGTGCCGGTTTTGTTTTTCTACGCCACGGCATTCGTCGACCGCGACGGCCAGCCGCGCTTTTATCCGGATATCTACGGTTACGACGCCGCGCTACGCAATGCGCTGAACAAGCTGGCGCCGGAAAATGGCGCGCAATTGACCAGCAAGCTCAACGCCACCTCGGGCGGTTAAGCCGTCCGGGCGGCGATAGCGCCGGCCGCGTCGCGCCGCAATCCGCTGCGGCATATCCGCGTGGCCGCAGGCGTCGCTTCGCCGCGCTTGGCACTTCCACAACAAAAAATTTGCGGTAAATTCAGGGGTTCGGGGCGCAGCGCTCATTGTCTTCGGACCGTCATGAAAGTCTATTATCTTTACCGCAAACAAGCCTTGGCTCTATCCGCCGACCAGGCCTGGCAGTTTTTTTCGTCCCCGCACCACTTGAACCGCATCACGCCGGATTTTTTTCATGTCGACATCGCTTCGCCGGTGCCCGACGACATTTACGGCGGCTTGCTGATTTGTTACCGGATGCGGGCGGTGTTCGGTTGGCCGATGGTTTGGTTGTCGGAAATCAGCCATTGCGACAAACCGCGCCGCTTCGTTTACCAGCAAAAGGTGGGGCCGTTCGCGTTCTGGAGCCACGAAGTGGCAATCAACGAAGCGGCCGGCGGGGTCGAGGTGGAAGACATCGTGTTTTATGCGATGCCGTGGGGCTGGTTCGGCAGGTTGATGCACGGTTTGTTGATCGGCAGCAAATTGCGGCAAATTTTCGATACCCGGCGCGATTATCTGCAGCGGCATTGGGGCGTTGCCGCGGCCGAACCGCGCTGATTCGCCTAATTGACATTTACCCCGGCCAAGCATTTAATCCCGACTACAAATTCAACCTACAGGAGGCTGATATGGCTGAAGAATCAGGTTATTTGGACCCATCCGGCGACCGGGTCGCGGCAATCGTGCAGAATCTGGACCGCGACGTGGAACGCGGCGAAGACACCATCATGTTGGGCTACGGTCTGGTGCTATTGGCGCCGGCCTTCGCGCCGCTGCTGCCGCCCAGTATTCTGTTGCCGTTGATGGCGATTACCTTTGCCGTTTCGGCCAGCGCGGCGCGTTGGCATTTCTACAAGATGGCGCGTAAATTGGCGTATTCCATGGCCGTATTGGAATATTCGGAACAGGCGAAGCTGAAGCCTATTGCCCAGGTGTTCGAAGACCACCCCCAGCAAACCTTGGCCGTCGCCTTCAATCCGCTGAAAAACCTGAAACGCACTTGGAAAAGCATTCTGGGCGGGCTGATGATCAACCCGTTCTGGGGGCCGATTTTTTACATGCTGGGCGTGCAGTTTGTCGAAGACAAACATTTTTTCGTACTGAATAAAGCCGTGATCAGCGTCGAGCAAAAAATCATGCCTATCCTACTCCGCGACGAATAAGCCCGTTTGGCGATACTGCCGCTTAGTCAAAGGCTTAGCGCTCGGTTTGCCCAACGGCGAGTCCGTTTTAGTTGGATTCGGACACGGAATGTCCGTAGCATACCTATCGGACGAAAGTACAGTTATGCACAGAAACTGTGGATAAAGTTGTGGCCAAGTCGTGGGCAAACTGCCCGAAAGCCCGTCCCATTTGTAACGTTTTTAAATTGGATAAAATTTAGCCAGCCGATTTTTGGCTATGCTTATTCCCTATAGAGCACAAGAGCCGTCGGTTGGCCCCGAACGGCCGTTCGTAACACACTGAAAAGGTCGCGCCATGCCCAAGCAAACCCTGACCATCGACGGCAACCAGGCCGCCGCCAGCATCGCCTACAAACTCAACGAAGTCATTGCCATCTACCCGATTACCCCGTCTTCGCCGATGGGCGAATGGGCCGACGAATGGGCCTCGCGCGGCCAAGCCAACTTGTGGGGTACCGTGCCGCAAGTGGTCGAACTGCAAAGCGAGGCCGGCGCCGCCGGCACCATTCACGGCGCGTTGCAGGCCGGCACGCTGGCGACCACGTTCACCGCCTCGCAAGGGCTGCTGTTGATGCTGCCGAATATGTACAAAATCGCCGGCGAACTCAGCCCGGCCGTGTTCCACATTGCCGCCCGCTCGTTGGCGGCCCAAGGCTTGTCCATCTTCGGCGACCACAGCGACGTGATGGCGGCGCGGATGACCGGTTTTGCGATGCTGTGTTCCAATTCGCCGCAGGAAGTGCAGGATCTGGCCTTGATTAGCCACGCGGTATCCTTGCAAAGCCGGGTGCCGTTCATGCACTTTTTTGACGGTTTTCGTACCTCGCACGAAGTCGCCAAAATCGTCGAAATCGACGATAGCGTGATACGCGGTATGGTCGACGACGCCTGGGTTGCTGAACACCGCGGCCGCGCCTTGACGCCGGATAAGCCGGTGCTGCGCGGCACGGCGCAAAACCCGGACGTGTATTTTCAGGGGCGGGAGTCGGTCAACTCGTTCTACGCCGCGTTACCGGAAATTGCCCAGCAAGCGATGGACCGTTTCGCCGGCCTGACCGGTCGCCAATACCGTTTGTTCGAGTATGTCGGCGCCGCCGATGCCGAACGGGTGATCGTGTTGATGGGCTCCGGCGCCGAGGCGGTCGAGGAAACCCTGGATTATCTGAACCGGCAGGGCGAAGCGGTCGGCTTGCTGAAAGTGCGCTTGTTCCGGCCGTTCTCGCCTGAGCATTTGATAGCCGCGTTGCCGGCCGGCGTCCGTAACATCGCGGTATTGGACCGCACCAAGGAACCCGGCGCCGACGGCGAGCCGCTGTATAAAGACGTGCTGGCTGCCGTGGCGCAAGCCTTCAGCCAGGGCGAAAAATTCAGCCGGATGCCGCGCGTGGTCGGCGGCCGCTACGGCTTGTCGTCCAAGGAATTCACGCCGGGCATGGTCAAGGCCGTTTACGACGAGCTGAAACAAGACAAACCCAAAAACCAGTTTACGATCGGCATCCACGACGACGTCAGCCATACCAGCCTGGTCTGGGACGCCGCTTACCGCACCGACGCCCACGACCAAACCTTTCAAGCCATGTTTTACGGCCTGGGCAGCGACGGCACGGTCGGCGCCAACAAGAACACCATCAAAATCATCGGCGAAGAAACCGATTTGTACGCCCAGGGGTATTTCGTCTACGACTCGAAAAAGTCCGGCGCGGTGACGGTATCGCATCTGCGCTTCGGACCGCAGCCGATCCGTTCCAGCTACTTGATCGGCGAAAACGACGCCCAATTCATCGGCTGCCACCAGGCCGTGTTTCTGGAGCGTTACGACATGCTGGCCAATGCGGCCGCCAATGCCGTGTTTTTATTGAATAGCCCGGCCCCGGTCGACCGCGTTTGGGAAACGTTGCCGCGCAAGATGCAGCAGCAGATGCTGGATAAAAACATCCGTTTTTACCTGATCGACGGCAATGCGGTGGCCGAGAAGTCCGGCATGGGCAAGCGCATCAATACCATCATGCAGACCTGTTTTTTCGCGATTTCCGGCGTATTGCCGCAGGCACAGGCCATCGACGCGATCAAACACGCCGTGCAAAAAACCTACGGCAAAAAAGGCCAGCGCATCGTCGATTTGAATTTCAAAGCCATCGACGAGACGTTGGCCGGGCTACAGCAAGTGGCGTTGCCGAAACAAGCTACGAGTGCCTTCGACATCGTGTCGCGGATCGGCGATAGCGCGCCGGACTTTATCAAACGCGTCACCGCCGAAATCATCGCCGGCCGCGGCGACGCGCTGCCGGTCAGCGCCATGCCGGCCGACGGCACCTTTCCGACCGGCAGCGCGGCTTACGAAAAACGCAATCTGGCGTTGGAAATTCCGGTCTGGGAAACCGATCTGTGCACCCAGTGCGGCAAATGTCCGATGGTGTGCCCGCACGCGGCGATCCGCAGCAAAATCGTGCCCAACGAAGCCTTGAGCGACGCGCCAGCCACGTTCAAACATGCCTCAATGCTGGGCAAGGATTTCCCGGCCGGCTTGTCGATCAGTTACCAGGTGGCGCCGGAAGACTGCACCGGTTGCGGTTTGTGCGCGGACATTTGCCCGATTCGCGATAAAACCAACGCCAGCCGCAAGGCCTTGAACATGGCGCCGCAAGCGCCGCTGCGCGAGCCGGAAAGCAAGAACTGGGAATATTTTCTGTCTTTGCCGGAATACGACCGCCGACTATTGAAAACCAATACCATCAAAGGCTCGATGGTGTTGCAACCCTTGTTCGAATTCTCCGGCGCCTGCGTCGGCTGCGGCGAAACGCCTTACGTCAAACTGGTGTCGCAATTGTTCGGCGACCGGATGGTGGTGGCCAATGCCACCGGCTGCTCGTCGATATACGGCGGCAACCTGCCGACCACACCGTGGACCAAAAATGCCGAGGGCAGGGGGCCGGCCTGGAGCAATTCGCTGTTCGAGGACAACGCCGAATTCGGCTTAGGGATGCGGGTGGCGATTGACAAGCAGGCCGAGCACGCCGCCGAACTGTTGGTGTCGCTGCGGGAAACCTTGGGCGGCGAGTTGGTCGATGCGATTCTGCACGCCGACCAAGCCGACGAAGCCGGTATTTACGAACAGCGCCAACGCGTTGCCGCGCTCAAACGACAACTGCTGTCGTTAAGCCAGCCGGAGGCGCAAATGCTGTTGCCTCTGGCCGACTATCTGTGCAAGAAAAGCGTCTGGATCATCGGCGGCGACGGCTGGGCTTACGACATCGGTTACGGTGGTCTCGACCACGTGCTGGCCAGCGGCCGCAACGTCAATATCCTGGTGTTGGACACCGAGGTGTATTCCAACACCGGCGGCCAGACCTCCAAGTCGACGCCGATGGGGGCGGTGGCCAAATTCTCGGCCGGCGGCAAGCCGACCGCCAAGAAAGATCTGGCCTTGCTGGCGATGGACTACGGCAACGTCTACGTCGCCCACGTCGCCTATGCCGGCAAGGATACCCAGACTCTCAGCGCGTTTTTGGAGGCGGAAGCCCACAACGGCCCGTCCATCATCATCGCCTACTCGCCGTGCATCGCCCATGGCGTGGATTTATCCAACAACCACCGCCAGCAAAACCTGGCCGTGAAAAGCGGGCATTGGCCGTTGTTTAGGTTCAACCCGGCCAAGATTCAGCAGGGCAAGAACCCGATGCAACTGGATTCGGCCGAACCGTCGATTCCTTACCGCGACTTTGTCATGACCGAAACCCGCTTCAGCATGTTATGGCAGAGCCATCCGGACCATGCCGAGGCTTTCTTGAAACAAGCCCAGCACGACGTCAAAAACCGCTACCGTTATTACCAACAATTGGCGGCTTTGGACTGGAGCGACGCGACCAGCGTGGCCGCCGCCAAAGCCCAAGTCAAAGCCGATCTGGCCCAGGAGCAAAGCAATGGTTGATTTAGCCACCGAATATTTGGGCCTGAAACTGGCGCATCCCTTGGTACCGTCGGCTTCGCCGTTGAGCAAGGACTTGGACAGCGCCCGCCGTCTGGAAGATGCCGGCGCGGCAGCCATCGTGTTGTCATCATTGTTCGAGGAAAAAATCGAAGCCGAGCAACAGCAGATGGAACGTTTTCTGTTCGGCCAGGGCATAGGTTACGGCGAGGCCGACTCGTTTCATCCGTTGCCGCCGCAAATTTTGACCTACCAGGAACAGTACCTGGAACACCTGCAACGCCTGAAAAGCGCGTTGCAAATTCCGGTGATCGCCAGCCTGAACGGCACCTCGGTCGGCGGCTGGATCGAATACGGCAAAGCCTTGCAGGACGCCGGCGCCGATGCCTTGGAACTGAATATCTACCATCTGGCGGCCGACATTGCCGAAAGCAGCGAGACGGTCGAAAACCGCTATCTGGACATCGTTCGCGAATTGAAGCGCCAAATCGGTATCCCGCTGGCCCTGAAACTGTCGCCGCAATTCAGCTCGCCGCTGCATTTCGTGCAACGCCTGCAACAGGCCGGCGCCGACGGCGTGGCCTTGTTCAACCGCTTTTACCAGCCGGATATCGATCTGGAAACGTTGGAAGTGGTGCCGAAGCTGCAATTGTCGACCCCGGCCGAAGCCTTGTTGCGGGTGCGCTGGACTGCATTGATGTATGGCCGGGTGCCATTGTCGCTGGCGGTGACCGGCGGCTTCCATCAGGCCGAAGACGTGATCAAGGCCTTGCTGGCCGGCGCCGACGTTGTGCATCTGTGCAGCGTGTTGCTGGCGCAGGGCGTCGGTAAACTGGACGAGATTCGTAACGAGCTGGCGCATTGGTTGATCGAACACGAATACGAGTCGGTCGTCCAAATGAAAGGCAGCGTCAGCCGCCAGCACGCCATCGACCCCAGCGCTTACGAACGGGCCAATTACATCCACGTACTGGACAGTTATACCCCGGCGCCGGGCGTGTTGCGTTAACCCGGCGATGCGGGATTTGGACGAACTGTTCGCCGGCTTGGCCAAATCCCGGTTTCGCAGCCGGTTTAACTTGAATGCCAAAGACTTGCAGTACCTGCACACCAAGGGCATAGAAACCATCCTCAGTCACGCCGACGATTTCATCGGCAAGCGCCTGGCCCCCGCCCAACCGTTGAACGACGGCCAACAAACCCCTTACCGCGGCCATCCAGTGTTTGTCGCTCAACATGCGACGGCCTGCTGCTGCCGCGGCTGCCTGGAAAAATGGCACCGGATTCCGCAGGGCAGGGAGCTGAATCTCGATGAACGTAACTACATCCGTTCCGTGTTGGAGCGCTGGTTGCTCGCGCTGTTATAAAGAAGCCAACTCTCGAGCATTCGGCTAGCGGCTGTAAAGTTGGTCGACCAGATCTTTAAACCACGCCGGCCGAAACAGCATGACGTACAAAATCGTCAGTTCCAGTATCGGCAGCGGGATGATGTGCAACACGATCAAAACCAGCAATACCACGCAGCAAACCAGCAATTTCGGAAAGAAGGGGGCTGTATTCATGATGATCTCCTACGAAACGGCTTTCGGATTTGTTCTCCGCTAAGCCGGGCGGTTAACGCCATTTAAATACCAATACGGTGATATCGTCCGCGAATTTTTCGGTACCGCAGAATCTGCGCAAGGAGTCGAGTAAGGCGTCGATTATCCCTTGCGGCGGCAAGTCGGCGTTGGCGGCAATTTCGGATTTAACCCGTTCCAGACCGAAAAAGCCGTGCTCGCCATGCTCGGCTTCGACCAGGCCGTCGGTATAAAGCACAATCAAATCGCCCGCGGCCAATTCGACGGTTTTGCGTTCGAAGCGAACGTCTTGGCGCAAACCGACGATCAGGCCGTCGGCATCCAATTCGGCGAACTGCCGGCTATGGCGGTTGAACAGCAACGGCGGCGGGTGGCCGGCATTGGCGAAGTGCAGTTGCCGGCGTTCCGGGTCGACTTGCAAGTAAAACAAAGTCAGAAAGTAATCGGCCCGATTCAAGTCGTTGAATAAAAACCGGTTCAGGGCCGACAGCACCGCTTCCGGCGCCGCTTCGCTACTGCTTTTCATCCGGATCGCGCTACGGGTTTCGACCATGAACAAGGCCGGACCGATGGAATGGCCGGAAACGTCGGCGATGACGATGTCGAGCCGGCCGCCGTCGCGGTAAAAATAATCGAAATAGTCGCCGCCGACCTTATCCGCCGGCAGGCAAACCCCGGTGATCTCGAATTCGCCGGTTTTCAACGGCGCGGCCGGCGACAGGCCGGCCTGGATTTGCTGGGCGATTTTCAGCTCGTTCTGCGCCACCGCCAATTCCACCTGGGCTTGGCGAATTTGCCGTTCCGCCGCTTTACGGCCGGAGATGTCGTGGATGAAAGCGCTGAAAATGTAGCTGTCGCCCAGTTTCAACGGCGCCACGCTGAGTTCGACCGGAAACTCGCTGCCGTCGCGCCTGAGCGCGACCTGTTCGGTCTGGCGGTTTAGAATCGGGCCGCTGCCGCTTGCCAGAAACCGGCGCATACCACTGCGGTGCGCGGTGCGAAACCGCGGCGGGATGATCAAATCTTCCAGGCGAGCGCCGATTGCCGCATCCACCGGCCAACCGAACATCTGTTCGGCGCGCCGGTTCCAATCGGTGACGATACCGTGGGCATCCATGATGATGATGGCGTTGATCGAGCTTTCGATGATCAGCCGGGTGCGTTTTTCCGATTCGATCAGGGCATTCTGAAACTGCATCCTGGCGGTAATGTCCCTATCCACTCCGCGCCATTTCACCAGATTGCCGGCGGCATCGAGCAACGGCAATCCGGTCGATTCGGTGATGACCGGATGGCCGTCACTATGCCGGTAATGGTTGACCAGGGCATGAAACGACTGCTGGCTGGAGGACATGCCGACATGGGCTTGCTGGTCTTGCGCGGTCAGCAGTTCGGTGTAATGTTTGCCGATGATTTGCGCCGGCGTCAGCCCCAGGATTTGTTCGACCGCGATGCTGCTGTACAGGTAGTAACCCTTGGGGTCCTGTTCCCACAGCCATTCGCCGGACAAATCGGCCATTTGCCGGAAGCGCTGTTCGCTTTCGGCCAGGGCCGATTCCACGGCTCTGCGGCCGGTAATGTCCTCGGCGACCGCCAAATAGTGGGTGGTGTTGCCCTGGCTGTCCTTGATCGCGCTGATGCTTTCCGCGACCCAGTATTCCCGGCCGTTTTTGTGGCGGTTGCAAATTTCGCCCTGCCATTCGCCGCTTACCGCCAACTGCCGCCACAACTCTTGATAATCCTGCTGCGACATCTTGCCGGATTGCAGCAAATTGGGGTTTTGGCCAAGCAACTCGGCTTCGGCATAACCGCTCAGCGCCGAGAAGCGGGGATTGACGTAGACGATGCGGCCGCTAGCGTCGGTCACCATCATTGCGCTGGCGCTCTGCTCGATGACCCGGCGCATCACCAAAAAGTCGCTGGCCGGATCGATGGCTTGGATCAACAACAGTGCTTTGCCGGCACCCGGCCGGGGCGGCGGTAGCGAACTGGCCGTGACCAGGGCCTGAAAGCTATGGTTTCTGGCCACCAGTTCCGCTTCGAAGCATTCGGCGGCATCGCGTTGCCGAGCGCGCGCCAACGCCGCCCGGCACAGCGCCAGGCTGGACGGTGCCAGGATCCGCTCCAGCGGCAAACCGGCCAGTTCGTGAGCGCCGTAGCCGAGCAGCCCGGCGGCGGCCCGGTTCGCGCTGTCGATGGTCGGGCTCGCCGGTTCGCCGTCGCCTGTCGGGTAGCCGACAAGCAGCAGATTGAAGGTCAGGCTATCGATCAGTTGCCGCATGGTTAGTCCGGTAGCGCCAGGCCTCAGACCCGGCTATGCAAATGCGCCGCCAGCCGCTGCATCGCGGCCGAGGCGTCGGCGGGATCGAGACGGACGTTGATGATGCTGGGCGAGCTGCGGTTGTCCAGCGCCGCTACCAGCGCCGCCTCGAACGCTTCCTCGGTGCTGGCGGCGTAGCCTTGCAGCGGGCCGAACACCTCGCCGAGCCGGTCGAAGCGCCAATCGCCGATGTCGTTGAACGGGCCCTCCAAGATGAAGCGCTCGGTACTGTAACCGCGGTTGTTGAAGACGACCACAATCGGGTCCAGGCCCAGGCGGGCGAAAGTAGCCAGTTCGGTGCCGGTCATCTGAAACGCGCCGTCGCCGACCAAAACCAGGGCGCGGCGGTCGCGGCGGGCGATTTGGGCGCCCAGCGCCGCCGGCACGGCAAAGCCCATGCTGGTGTAAAAGGCGGACGACAGGAATTCCGACTGTTCGTGCACTTGCAGGTCTATCGTCGCAAACAGGCAGTCGCCGACGTCGCAGACCACGATGAATTCGGGGCCGAGGGCTTGGTTCAAGCGGCCGACCAGGCGGGAAGTGGTGATGGTGCGATCCGGCAATGGAAAATCCGGCGCGGTCACCGCCGCCGCTGCGGCAACGAATTTTTCCGGCCGCACCGGTACCGATTTGGCCAACGCGTGCAGGAAATCCTTCAGCAATACCCGCGGGTAACGGTGCGAGCTGATCACGACTTCGTCCTGCGCCGCTCTGACCATATGCTGCGGGTCGAGCTTGGCCGTATAAATGCCGGTATCGACGTCGTTCAACGTCACGCCCAGCATCAGCAACAAATCGGCTTGTTCGACCAGATAACGGGTGTATTCGGCGCTCATGGCGCCTTCGTAGATGCCGAGATAGGCCGGATGCCGTTCGGCGATTACCGATTTGCCGGTCAGCGTTGCCGCAACCGGCAGGCCGGAGCGGTTCACCAAATCGACCAGCACGCCTTGCAAGCCGCGGCGGTGGATTTCCACCCCGGCGACGATGATGGGCGAACGGGATTTCTCTCCCAACTCCATCGTTTCCGCCACCGCTTCGGCCAATGCGGTTTCGTCGCTGCCGAAGGCTTCCTGCTCCGGCTCCGGAATCGGGTAGCCGGCCACTCTGACCCGGTCCCGCGGAATTTCGATGTAGACCGGTTTGGAATAGTGGCGGGCGGCGGCCAGCGCCTGGTCGATCTGGCGGCAGGCGATCACCGGGTCGTTCAGCACCACGCTGGCGCAGGTGATGCGTTCGAAGATTTCGCGCTGAAAGGTGAACGGCCCGAAGCGGTGGTGCAGCAACGGGTCGTTGCGTTGTTCTTCCACCCCCGGCGCACCGCTGATTACGACCACCGGCGACGACTCGGCATGGGCGCCGGCAACGGCGTTGACCGTATTCAGCGCGCCGACGCCGTATGTCACCGCGACCGCGCCCAACCCGGAGCAGCGGGCGTAACCGTCGGCGGCAAAGGCCGCGGTGTCCTCGCGGGTGGTGCCGATGTGGCGGATCGGGCTGTGTACCATTTGGTCGTAAAAGCCGAGGATGTAATCGCCCGGCACGCCGAAAATGTCTTTGACGCCCAGGGCGTACAGCCGCTCGAGCAGGTATTGGCCGATACTTTCGGCGGATTGGCTGGGCATGGTGGCCTCCGGTAATGGTTTGGCTGAAAGTGTTTCCGGCGCCGGCGCCGAAATATCCGGGTAAAGTTTGAACGTAAGACTAGATTAAATATCGAAGTTTCCGCAGCGGCAATCTCGGCCCGATATTCGGTAGCCGTCAATTGCTGCTAGACTGCGGCCGAACCGGCGCGCGAAAACGTAAATCCCCAGCGTTATTTATGAAATTAGAACTCGAAAAACAGCATGGCCTTAACGTGGTAACCATCCGCGAGCCGCGGGTCGATGCCCATAATTCGGCGGAATTGAAGGACTATTTGGCGCAATTGATCGAGAGCGGCGAAAACCGAATTTTGGTGCAACTGGCCGAAGTCCGTTTCATCGACAGCTCGGGGCTGGGCGCGCTATTGTCGGCCTACAAAAGAACCGCGGCCGATGCCGGGCAGTTCGCGCTGAGCAACGTGCAGCCGCAGGTGTTGTCGATGTTCGAAATTACCCGGCTGAACCGCGTGTTCGAAATTTACGCCGATGCCAAGGACGTGGCCCCGAATTAGCCGACGAGGTTGCCTATGTGTCCCACCTCCATCCAAATCGATGTCGTCATCCCGACTCACACCAAGTATCTTGATCTGATCGGGAGCATCGGCGAGCGCGTCGTCAAGGAGTTGGACGGCTTTGCCGGCGACCGGGAAGCGTTGGCCTACCAATTGAACCTGGTATTGACCGAAGCGGCGGCGAACGTGATCAAGCACGCTCACGACGCCGCCAGCAAAGATAAAGTGCGGGTCACGATCCAACTGCTGGACGATACGCTGACGCTGAAGGTTTACGACCACGGCCAGGGCTTCGATTTGGATACGGTGCCCAGCCCCGATTTCGCCGCCGCACCGGAAAGCGGCATGGGCTTGTTTCTGATCCGGTCGGTGATGGATAAGGTCAGTTACACCCGCCAAGCCGACTACAACGTGCTGGAACTGGTCAAATATTTGAAATGATCCGGTGCCGTGGCATCCTGGATCATCGAGCCGAACCGCGTTGGCCTGCGCGGCGTCCGGCCTAACTCCCCTCTCTAACCGGCAGCCGCCGCCAACCGTAGGACATCGACCATGCAGAATCAGGACCGGTCCTGGAACGAAGAGCTTTTCGGCGCATTGCAACAGGCGCTCGGTGGCGAGCACGCGGCGGCGCTGTGGCGCAACTATGCCGCCGCCTTTCCGTTCGATTACCAGGCGCTGATCGCGCCGCAGCAAGCCGTCCGGGATCTGCTGAATCTGGAACGCTTGTCCGGGCCGGCGGCGCAAGCCGCCGAATTGCTGGAACCGGCCAACGCCGCCGACGCCTACCGCCTGCATTTTTACGGCACCCGGCAACGCTATCTGGACGAGTTCATACCGGTGCTGGAGAACCTGAATTTGCGGGTGTTGGACCAGGTCCAGTTCGTATTGCGCCTGGAGCGGCAAACGGTTTATTTGAAAAGTTTCAGCGTCAAGCCGGCCTCCAACGATTGCGCGCCGCTGGAGCGGGTCAAACCGCAGTTGCTGGCGACGATACAAGCGGTGATGGCGGGCTGGGTCGAGAACGACGGCTTGAACCGGTTGGTGACCTTAACCGGCATGGATTGGCGCGACTGCGACCTGTTGCGTACCTACCGCAACTATTTCCTGCAACTGCATAACTGGGCCAGCAAAGCCACCATCCACCAGGCCTTGGCGGCCAATCCCGCGGCCGCGCAAGGCTTGTTCGACTATTTCGAAGCCCGGTTTCGCCCCAATCCGGAATGGCAGGATTATGCGGTCAGAGACGAACAGGTGTTGTTTCCGTTGCGCATGCAACTGCTGCAAACCATGGCGGCGGTGGCGAATATTCAGCACGACCGGATCTTGCGCGGCCTGTTCAATCTGATCGACGCCACGGTGCGCAGCAATTTCCACTTGCGGCGCGAGGCCGCGGAGCACTTCATAGCGATCAAGCTCAACAGTCTGGGCGTGATCGATATGCCGGCGCCGCGACCGCAATACGAGATTTACGTGCACGCCGCCGATATGGAAGGCATCCATCTGCGCGGCGGCCGGGTATCGCGCGGCGGCATTCGCTGGTCGGACCGGATCGACGATTTCCGCACCGAAATCCTGGATCTGATGCAGACCCAAATCAGCAAGAACGCGTTGATTATCCCAACCGGCGCCAAGGGCGGTTTCGTCGTCAAGCCCGGCGCGGCGGGCCAGGATGCCAAGCTGGCCGGGCAGCAGGCCTATCGCCGCCTGATCCGCGGCTTGCTGGATTTGACCGACAACCTGCAGGACGGCGTCGTCGCCAGTCCGCCGCAGTTGGTGGTGCACGACGACCCCGACCCGTATCTGGTGGTGGCGGCCGATAAAGGCACGGCTAAATTCTCCGATATCGCCAATGCCGTCGCCGCCGAATACCGGTTCTGGCTCGGCGACGCCTTTGCCAGCGGCGGCTCGCACGGTTACGACCACAAGGCGCTGGGGATTACCGCGCGCGGCGCCTGGGAATGCGTCAAACGCCATTTCCGGGAAATGGGCAAGGACATTCAAACCGAAGCTTTCAGTGTGGTCGGCATCGGCAGCATGGACGGCGACGTGTTCGGCAACGGCATGTTGCTGTCGCCCGGCATCCGCTTGCTGGCGGCGTTCAGCGGCCAGCACATCTTCATCGACCCGAATCCGCCGGCCGACGAAACCGCGTTCAACGAGCGTAAGCGCTTGTTCGAGCTGCCCGGTTCCAGTTGGCAGGATTACGACCGGAATTTGATCTCGGCCGGGGGCGGCGTCTATAGCCGCAGCGATAAGGACATTCCGGTGTCGCCGGAGCTGAAGAGCTGGCTGGGTATCCGCTACCGCAGCATAGACGGCGAAGCGCTGATCCAGTATCTGCTGAAGGCGCCGGTGGAGTTGTTGTGGCTGGGCGGCATCGGTACCTACGTCAAGGCCGCTGCCGAACGCCATGCCGATGTCGGCGACCGCGGCAACGACAACGTGCGGGTCGATGCCGGCGAATTGCGGGCGCTGGTGGTCGGCGAGGGCGCCAACCTGGGTTTTACCCAGGCCGCCAGAATCGAGTACGCCTTGCGCGGCGGCCGAATCAACACCGACGCGGTGGATAATTCCGCCGGCGTCGACACCTCGGACCATGAAGTCAATTTGAAAATCTTGCTGGCCGGTCTGCACAAGCAAAACCTGGTCGACGACTGCCAAACCTTATTCGAAAGCTTGACCGAGGCGGTCTGCGCCGATGTCTTGCAAGACAACATCGAGCAAAGCCTGTGCTTGTCGCTGGATCAAATCCGCTGCCAGGCCGATCCGGCCCTGTTCATGCAGGTGGCGGAACGGCTGGAGGCTGCCGGTTTCCTGGATCGGAGCGTCGAATCGTTTCCGGAGGCGAAAGACGTGATGGCCCGGCCCGGCCAAGCTTTGACCCGTCCGGAGCTGGCGGTGCTGATGGCGGCGGCGAAAATGTTTCTGGTGCGGCAGTTGCAAAAGCGGCCCGAGCATCTCGATGTAGCTCGCTACCAGCCGTATTTGGCGGCCTATTTTCCGGCGCCGCTGCGCGAGCGGTTCGGCGCGCATCTGGCCGCACACCCGTTGGCCGCCGAGATCAAAGCTACCGTGATTGCCAATCGGATCGTCAACCAGGCCGGCAGCGGTTTTCTGGCCTTGGACGACGGCGAAAACGGCGGCATTCTCGGTGTCGTCGACGCTTACCTGGCGTTCGACCAGGCTTTGGCCGCCGAAGCGTTGCGGGCAAGGCTGGCGGCGGTGGGGCCCGAGCTGGCTGCCGAACTCCGTTACCAATGCTTGCTGCATTTGGAGCAGGCGTTGTCCGGATTTTGCCTGTGGGCGGCAGCCCGGCAGCCCGCCGTCGCGGCCGACGCCGACACGGTAAGCCTTTTCCGCGGGCTATTGGCCGAATACCGGCGCTACCAGTTTGCCGACGGCGAGATTCCGCAGGCGGCCAAATATGAGCAAGCCGGCATGCCGGCCGATTTGGCGGCGGAGATCGGCTTTGTCGAAAACCTGCCGAATTTTTTGTGGCTGGCGGGATTGGTCGAAGAGAGCGGACGCGATTTCGCCAGCGTCGACCGCTTGCTGCAATCGGTCGATCAAACCTTGGCCATCCGCCCGTTGGCGCAGCAATTGGCGCAGATCCCGCAACGCGACTACTGGGTCAGAAGCGTGTGTGCCGCGCTGCAGGCGGATTTGCGCCGCTGCGCCGGTGCATGGGTCAAGCAAATGCTGGCGCACGGTTGTAGTTCCTGCGCCGAGTATGTGGAACTGAAGCAATTGCGGCCCGGCTTGAACCGCTACCGCAAAATTCATGCGGAAAGCCGCAAGTTGATGTCGTTGAATCTGCTCAGTTATGTCGTGCTGGTGCGGGCGTTGGGCGCGGTGCTACCGGCGCAAGCCAATTCGGGCTGAAAACGTCCGTTGACCGCCGTCGGCTGCCGAGAGTCCGATTTTTTGCGGTTTTTGCATTCTAGGGTTGGAATGTAGATCGGTTCCTGTTTTTTAATCCGGACGGTTTTAGGCAAAACTTGGTTGGGAGGAATGCTCGTTACCGGCGATTTAGAGCCACAGAATGCACGCAAAACAATGGCGAAAACCATCTGTGTCCAGTCAATTGTCTGATTTGTCTAGGGGCTGTTGCCATTTTCAAACAATAGCCTTGAAATTGAGCGGCTCTGCCTCAGTAGATTGATTTTTCAATCAAAAGACAAGCAACCGATGCCACGACAATTGTTTACGGACGAATACTGGAATAAATTCAAAGCCATCATGTTAAGCCTGGGGATTTACGACAAGCCTTCGCTCCGGCAAACGGTAGAAGGGATTTTTTATCGCATGCGAGTCGGCTGCCCCTGGCGAGACCTGCCTGCCACGTTTGGTAAGTGGAATGCCGTGTACAAACGGTTCAATGCGTGGTCACTGCAAGAAAAACTGATGGGCATTTTTCGAGGTCTAGTTGTGGCACCCGATTTGGAATGGACCTTTATTGACGGCAGTATCGTAAAAGCGCATCAGCATAGTAGTGGCGCGGCTCGTGAACAGGATGCCGCGATTGGGAAATCCGTCGCGGGTAACACCACGAAAATCCATATGGCCGTTGATGCCTGCGGGCTGCCTATTCATTTCTCGGTCACCGGTGGTGAAGTCCATGACTGTAAAGAAGCGCCGAAATTAGTGGCTAAACTGCCTTTGGCTGACTACACGGTCGCTGACAAAGGCTATGACAGTGAACCTCTAAGGATTCAAATTCGAGAGAAAGGGAGTGTGCCCATCATTCCTAGAAAACAGAATTCAATCGTCGGGAATGACGGAATGGATTGGTGTCTCTACCAATATCGCCACCTCGTTGAAAATGTCTTTGCGCGATTGAAACATTTCAGAGCCATCGCGACGCGATATGACAAATTGAAACGCAATTTTGAAAGCGTTGTCGCTTTGGCCTGCGCTTTTATTTGGTTACCCATGTAAAACGGCAACAGCCCCTAATAATCCAGATGTAGATACCGTCTTAAAAGTCAACTTTGGAGAGCATAGTCGGCTCGGTAAGGCTCGCGAGTTTTCAGGACACCAAAGCACAAATGTACGAGTTTACGCATAGCACCACCGAGAGCAGACATTTTGGTTTTTCCACGTGCCTGCAAACGCAGATAGAGTGCTTTGAGATGTGGGTTGTATTGAACGCCGACCACGGTGGCCATGTAAAGGATGGCGCGTATACGGGCGGGGCCAGCTTTAGATAGTCGGGGCCGCCCTTGAATCGACGAACCGGACTGTCGCTCCACGGGCACCAAACCCAGGTAAGCGGCCAGTTGTTCGGCGGATTGAAAGTGATGATTGTGCATCACCGCTAACAAGTGATTGCTAACCTGGGGACCGACGCCGGGAATACTGATTAACAGCGTCCGGTCCGCCTTCAGTTCAGGGTGCTGATCGATATGGTCGTCGATGTCGATCTGGAGTTTAGCGAGTTGCGTTTCCAGGAAAGCAATAGAGTCGAGTAGGGATTGGTGAATCAGCGCTGGGGTATCGGTGGCCCGGGCTTTTTCCAGGCGGTTGCGCTCGCGTTGCAAATCCTGGGCGATCGCTTCACGGCGGGATAACAGGGCTTGCAAGGTGCGAGCTTCTGGAGTTGGAGGTGTCCAAGGCCTGGGGTTCAACAACGCGCCGTAACGAGCCAACACCAGACTATCGACGCCGTCGGTCTTGGTGCGCACACCCAGGCTGCGGCCAAAGTCTTTGACTTGAGCGGGATTTACAATCGAGACCGTGACGCCTGCATCGCTCAAGGCGAGTGCAGCCTGTTCGTGATAAACGCCGGTCCCTTCCAGGATAGCGTGTAGCGTGTCAGGCGTGGCCTGTTGCTTTACACACCAAGCTAGCAGATCGTCGACGCCCGCTTTGGAATTGGTAACGGATTTCGCACGGCGTTTGGCAGTGGCAACATCCAATAACAGACTGCAATCAAGTTTGGCTTTAGAAACATCGATACCGATAAAAAACATAGAGTGATTCAGCATGAAGAAACAAAATAAACCAACCGAGCCCACTTGCCTTGTGCATACAGGGTCATTGCCCTTGGCTACCGTTCAGTGTCTTCGTTGGCGTCAGAAGCGAGACAGAAGGCTTAATCTACATGCCAAGGTCGAACCTTAAGGGTACGCACAAGCTCTTTCTGTCTCAGTGCCAGGTAGCTAACCATGGCGACAAGTAAGATACAAGGGTACGCATCGCGTACCATTAAAAGGCCGTCATTCTGGCTTTGAGCGGTTCACAACATAAAGCCCCCGGCTTTGCCGGGGGATATTTACTCCAGCGGTGGATGGAAGACCATTTTTCCCAGTTGTAAAAATTGAGCGGGCTCGGAGCCGGCAAAACCAATGCCCGCCTAGGCAAACCCCAAAAATACCGCCAATGCTCGGTTGACCGCCAACAGGGTTTCGTCATCCACATGTCCGATAACGGCGCCGATTTTACTGCGCGACACGGATTGCGGCTTATCCACCATCACTTGCGAAGGCTTGCTAAGCCCGGTTTGTTCATTGGCCGCCAAGGGGATTCGAAACAACGGGGCATCGCGTAACTCGCCGGTAACCGGCAAAATCGTCACGGATGGGTGCGCGTCGAACAAATCGGACTGAATCAGCAGCGCCGGTCTGGGTTTGCCAAGATCGCCCTGTAACGCGACCGTCACTAGATCGCCGCGCCTCATTGCCAGCCGTCGTGGTCAGCCACCGCTTCCAGCCACATACAAGTCTCCTGATCCGCGGCATCATCACGAATCAGCAAGGATTGCCGCCGGCATTCGTCGGCAAAACCATTACGCCGGGTATCGGGCACCCAAATTTGCAGGGGGCGCAACCCCGCCTCCCTTAATGACTGGCGATGTTTTTGCACACGTGCCGAAGTACTGATACTCATCATAATCTCCCGTTGCATGTAACAAAGCGCATCATAAACACCACTCACGTTACATGCAACAGACTTGCGCATAGGAACAGAATTACCTGAACCTGATATTCAGCAGGTCCGAAGGATTCTCAATCTGTCAGTAACGTTTTCATTACCTCCAGACTAATTTGCAAACTTTGGGACGGGGTTACAAGCTTCGTGCCGCTCGGTTTCGTCGTAGCATTCAATCATCGTCCACCCCGGATTTCGCTGACTCTCCATCCAGGCTAAGTGTTCACCAATATCGATTAATTGCTTTCACCAAATTCTTGATCCGAAAATTCGTCGGCACCCGCTCAATTCTCTGGCAAAAGCCCATGGCGAACGTATCGATGAAAGGTCGAATAAGGCCAATCTATCAATTGTTTAACGTAACCGTGTTTCATTGGGTTCCAGTGGCAGTAATCGATATGCTTGGAATAATCGGGATTGTCGCGAATTGCATGCTCCCAAAAACGCCGTTGCCAGATGCCACGTTCCAGGCGTTTACGACGCGTCGCCGATAAACGTTCGGTGTGCGGCAAACCTTTGGCGAACAATAATTTCATCAGCCGTAAGCGAACAGGGAAATCGTCGGCATCCAGCGGCAAGGTCAACGCCATATGCATGTGATCCGTCAGCACTACCCAAGCATCGATTTCAAATGGATACAACCGTTTGAACCGGCGCAACGAATCGCGCAGCAAATCGATATGGTCGGTCAGCAAAGCAAGCGTCGTTCCAGCAGATTCACCGTAAAGAACTAACAATCACCCGCAACAAAACAACGTCGATAATTTGGCACCGCCACCCCGGCAACAAAAATGGTTAATCCAACAACCTACCAACCCAAATCAAGGGGTTAGCGTAGGGCGGATTCGGAGCAAAGCGACAATCCGCGAAAACCAACACCCACTGGCGCATCCAATCGCGCGAGCAAACCGGAAACCATCCATGGTGGATTGCTTCGCGAATCCACCTTACGCCACCCATTTATGCACCGTACGGCCGTGTTAGTGTGGGAATGAGAGGATCGGAGGCTTTCCCGCGCAGGCATCCGGCTGGCTTACGCTGGCCGGATTGCTAGAGAAAAAAATCATTTTTTAAATGGACTATCTGTCTTTCCAATAGCGCTAAATGCGTTATGAACTAATGGAATATTGAAATATGTCTGCTTAGGTATCTTCTGAATACTTCGTAAAGGCTTTAGCCTTCCAGGTGCGTTCCAAAGTTTTAGAGCCTTAGAACCAGGCAGAAGAAGCGAAGCCGTAACCAAAAAGCCATTAAACATAAAATAGACATGAATACCGTCATCAATAGAGTCGGTTATTCTTTGGTTAATCCTAATGATTACATTATCAAGAACACTTTGCGGGACTGCCTGAGTATGATCAATAACCTTTACGATAGATAATTTTATAAAGTCATCTAGCCTAGCTATTTGATCATCATTAGATGAAATTGAAAGTGTCTTATAAAAAATGCATGGTCTAAAATATTTCTCAAAATCTAAGAATGCCTTTAAGCCATCATATTCCTTTAAAGTAGATACTGATGCACGCCAAATTATAGTAAAAACAAATAGATAGAATTGAGCGTAATTAAATTCAGTGAATATAACGCTAGAACACGTTTCTAATTGTTTATTTGTATCAACAAGAAGCTTGGTGCAATCATTCTCAAAGTTACGACTTAAAAACTGCTCACAATCTGAACACAACAGCTTTTGCTTATAGTCAGCGTTAGTCCTTATGGCCCTGGGCTTCTCACTCACATCAACGACAACGCATTGCGGACGCCCATTACGCATCCTTCTGTAAAACGACTTAGGCTCAATATGAGAATTACACAACGGCTTTTCCAAACCGCACAATCTACAAATACCGTTCATAGAAGCCACCAAAAGCGATAAATCAAAATACTAATTTGTCGCCAAACGTCGGTCAACAGAAAAAATTACACGCAATTTTGCTTTGCCTAGCAGGCTGGTGAAAAACTCCCAAAGCTGCAGTCATCAAGGCGCATAGCCTCAGCAAACAAGTAAAATAGCGCATCTAAATTGGAGAAGCCCCCCATGCGCGGACACGATGCCATTCAAAATAGCTGGTTCAGCTACGTTAGCCTGGAAGACCGTATTCCCAAACAGCATCCGTTGCGTCGTTTACGGCTACTCGTCGATGGCGTATTGGCCTCTATGGATGCGGTCTTTGCCGAATGCTACTCCCATACTGGCCGCCCGTCGATTGCGCCCGAAAAACTGCTGCGCGCCTTGCTATTGCAAGTGCTGTACACCGTTCGTAGCGAACGCCAGTTGATGGAACAGCTGGACTACAACCTGCTGTTTCGCTGGTTTGTCGGTTTGGGTATCGACGATGCTGTCTGGGAACGCAGCGTGTTCAGCGCCAACCGCGAGCGCCTGCTGTCCGAAGCACTGAGTCGCGAGTTTTTTGAGCGGGTCTTGGCCATTGCCGAATGGCAAAACCTGGTGTCCGACGAACACTTCAGTGTCGACGGCAGCCTGATCGAAGCCTGGGCCTCGCACAAAAGCTTCGTGAAGAAAGACGGCAGCGGTCCTGATAAACCCGCCGGCCGCAATCCCGAGGTCGACTTCAGCGGCGAAAAGCGCAGCAATGCCACGCATCAGAGCACGACAGACCCCGAAGCGCGGCTTTACAAGAAAGGCGAATACACCGAGGCCAAACTGCGTTACATCACCCATGCCCTATCCGAGAATCGTAACGGCCTGATTGTCGATGTCGAAACCACCCAAGCCACCGGCACCGCTGAAATCGAAGCCGCGCAAACAATGATCAAACGCCGTGTTCCCAAAGGCGGCAGCGTCGGTGCCGACAAAGGCTATGACCAACCGGCGTTCGTCAACAAACTCAAGACGCAAGACATCAAAGCCCATGTTGCTCGCAAAAAGACCGGCAGTGCCGTCGATGGCCGCACCGCGCGCGGCAAAGCGTACGCTCAAAGCCTCAAGCGCCGCAAAATCGTCGAAGAAGCCTTCGGCTGGATCAAGACCGTCGGGGGCCTGCGTAAAACCCGCCACATCGGCTTAGCCAAAGTCGCAGGTCAGGCCTTGTTTTGCTTTGCCGCCTACAACCTGACGCGCTTGCTCAACCTATTGGTGTTCACGCCGAAACCGGCGTGGAGTGCGCCCACCTAGGGCGAAGTGCGCCTGAAAACCGTCCACAGACGGCTTCAGGCGAATAAAAAGCCCTTGAAACAGGGGCAAAACGGTTGAAACTCGATGTCATGACCGATTTCAACACGAAAAAATCACGGAAACCGTGGGTAAGGGGAAATATCAGTGGGTTTTTCACCAGCCTGCTAGTGGCATGGATTGAGCGCTATCAGCACTTGCGATATTCATCAAAGCCGGCCTCAGCTCAATTTCTCGCAAATCAGTGGGCGGGGTTTTAGGCTGTACGCCGTATTTGTGGCAGTTGCGGCGGATAATCAGGGTTTCGGAGTCGGAGGATACCGCGCAGTTTTTGACCTGCGGCGCGGAGCAGCCAAGTTTTAGTTGCGTTCCGTCGGGCGCTAACAGCGTAACCCTACAGACCGAGGCAATGGCCAACCTCACCCCATCGAATGCGAGGTGGTGGAAATCGACAGTCTTTAGGTCGTCTTCGGAGTCGGCAACGAAAGCTAGCCTGCTGTGGTAGTGGTCGGCAAAGGGCCGTAGGCTGGGTTGAACAACGTGAAACCCAGCGATCATTCCCAGTTTTGTTCGATTAAGTCCGGCAGAGCAGCCCAGTTTTCGGTGTAAATCCCTAATTTAAGTCCGTAAGGCGGAAGCCGACAGGCGTTCCGCCATTTTAGAACTGGTTTACCGGATTCCGCCGAATGTGGTTTTGGATTCGGGATGTTTTTACGCGACGCGATGGTTTTGAAAGATGGTTGATGGATTTGGCGGAACGTCTGTCGGCTTCCGCCCTACGATGGAGGCGACATGCCGGATTATCGGCGGTATCGGGTGCCGGGTGGGACGTATTTTTTTACGGTGAACTTGCTGGAGCGGCGGCCGGATACGTTGGTTCGGCATATCGATGTGTTGCGCGATGCGGTGCGGGTCACCAAACGGGAACGGCCGTTTCATATCGATGCCTGGGTGGTGTTGCCGGACCACATGCACTGTGTTTGGACTTTGCCACCTGGCGACGATGATTTTTCCAACCGCTGGAAAGCCATCAAAATCCGCTTCGTCCAAAAAATCCCTACGACCGAACGACGATCAGCGACACGCATCGCCAGAGGCGAACGAGGCATCTGGCAACGACGGTTTTGGGAGCATGCGATACGCGACGATCGGGATTACGCCAACCACGTCGATTATTGCCACTGGAATCCGATGAAGCATGGATTGGTTCGGCGTGGCCCTATTCGTCGTTTCATCGCTACGTCAGGCAAGGGTTGCTGACAAATGATTGGGCCGGATCACCATTAGCCGCCAATCTTGAATTTGGCGAACCGGAGTTTCAGTTTATTGGCGGAACGTCTACGATGGACGCGGCATGCTCGAGCGAGACGGGGTCACTCTAAAAGTAACAGAACCGCGATCAACGGCTTGAAAAGCCTTATCCCGCCAGCAAGCTTTCGTAAGGAATTGCCAACCCCTCATGCAGGCGTTTGATCATGCGCAAGCTCAACGGGCGCTTGCGGTTGAGGATTTCGGAGACTCTACCACTACTGCCGATATAAGTTTCCAGGTCTTTGGCGCTGAGATTTTGCTGTTCCATGCGGAATTTGATCGCTTCTATTGGGTCAGGCGGGGCAATGGCGTAGTGTTTGTTTTCATAGGCTTCGATCAGCGTTACCCATACTTCCATTTCATCCGCTTCCGGGGTGCCGGATTCGGCTTGGAAAATGGCCTCCAGCCGTTGAAAAGCGGCTTTTAGTTCATTGTCGTTTCGGATGGGTTTAATAGTCATTGACGGTCTCCACATCAATTAAGTCGTATTGGGCGTGCGTGCCAATAAATTTTATCCAGGCAATGCCTGCGCGGTATTGCATCTCCACCACTAACCGGTATTTGTTGCCGCCAATATTGAAAACGACCCGATTGTTGTTGCAGATACTGGCATTTTGGTATTGGTTTTTTATCGCTTGCGGCGAAGTCCAATTAGCGGTCAGGGCTTCTTCGTACCAGCTTTCCAATGGTCCTTTGGCATCGCGATACGCCGGTTGCTCCCAGAATTTTTTGATCGTGCTTTTGGCAATGATGCGCATGGTAGTTGGTAGCAATCTCCCTATTTGGGAGGATTTTAGGTCGGCGCAGTTAATTGTTCAAGCTCTAGCTGTTTACCGGGACAAAATCAGTTTCAAATAGTCTTTGCCTGCGAGAGGAATACCGGATTCGCGAAGCAGTCCATCAGCGATGTACATCGCGCATCAATTCGGTCACGAAAATGACTTTTAATATTGGGCCAAGGCCTATAACACTGATTCATCCAGTCAAAGAGGTCTGATCATGCTGACAAATTCTTCGGGGAACCCCGCCTTGACATCTGCCTGCACCGGTTTTCTGTTGACACTGCTCTATGGCTTGTCGTTTTACCTCTACCGCACCCTTTACGTGCCGAATCTGGTCGCCTATTACCTCAATGCCGCCATCGGAATGCGGGTAACCCTGTTGGAATATGCCATGACCGCCATGGGTTTGCTGATTGGTGCGCAGTTGTATGGCGCAAAATGGTGGGCGGGTGGATTGGTGTTGCTGGCAACCAGCCTCTCATTGCCTTGGCTGGCCGTGCTGCTCAGCGAAGATATTTACCTGGCACCCGGCTACGGCATGCTGTTTTTCCTGCCGTTCTGGCTGACATTACGCCTGTTTATTTGTCAATTTATCGGTTTGCTTTTCATGGTCGCGGTGGGGCATTGCCGGAGCTTAATTTTAGCCAGATGGATAAACTCCTAGGGCGGTAGGCAGGGTGGAGCGGCAGCGATACCCAGATTTAATGGTTTCTAGCTGGGTTTCATATCATTCAGCCTACTTCCACAAACGCGGATTCAGCTTATTATCCATTTGCGATTATTGTAAAGCGCAACCGACTGTCGCCTTAGGAGGCGTAACAAGACAATCACGCCTTGCCCTAACAAGCGTCGAATTTCCTCAGAACCGAAAGCCAGCCAAAATAACGTGGCTCAACATTAAACCTAGCGGCTTTCATTCCAACCTGAGAATGCGAATAGCCAATTTTTGTTGTACTAGCGCACCTACCCAGGCTACTATCACGGCCCATGTTATTCGCCAATCCGCTTTTTCTCGCCAATAAACGCCGCTGGCTATGGGGCTTACCTATCGCTGCGGTGTTTGCGTTTTTCTAAAAAACTTTCAAGCAACCGCGGGCTTGCCGCAGTTGCTTCGCCATTTGCCCCAGGCCCGCACCAACCCAGGAGGTCTGATGGCAACACCCGTTTCCACCCACTTAACAGAACACAGGCGCTGGCTCGGTTTCGGCTTGGCGATTTTGGCCGCTATCGGTTTTTCCGGCAAAGCCATTTTCGTCAAATTGGCTTACAGCGAGGCGGTCGACGCCGTGACTTTGCTGGCGTTGCGGATGCTGTTTTCGGCACCGTTTTTCCTGGTCGTGGCTTTGCGCCATGCCTGGCAAAAACCGGCGCAAAGCTTGGGTCGGCGCGATTACGTGGCGTTGTTGCTATTGGGTCTGCTGGGTTATTACCTGTCCAGCCTGTTCGACTTCATCGGCTTGCAATACATCTCCGCCGGTCTGGAGCGCCTGATTTTGTTTTTGTACCCGACCCTGGTCGTGGTGTTGTCGGCGTTACTGTTGCATAAACCGTTCGGCCGTAAAGAAGTCGTGGCGTTGTTACTCAGTTATGCCGGCATCGGCGTGGTGTTCGGCGATCAAGTGACCTTGCAGGCCGAGCATTTGTGGCTGGGAGCCGGGTTTGTGTTCGCCAGCACGCTGACCTACGCGGCTTATCTGATCGGTACCGGCGAAACGGTGGCCAGGATAGGCGCGTCGCGCTTTACCGCTTATGCGATGTTGGTGGCGTGCGCGGCAACGCTGATCCAATTCCTGTTGACCCATCCGCCGCAGGCGCTGTTGGTCTCGGCGCGGGTGTATCAATTGAGTTTGTGGATGGCGCTTGTGTCGACCGTGTTGCCGGTGTTCATGCTATCGGCGGCGATCCGGATCATCGGCTCCGGCCATGCCTCGCTGATCGGTGCGCTGGGGCCGGTAGCGACGCTGTTTCTGGCCAATGTGTTTCTCGGCGAACAATTGAGCGCCGGGCAAATGGCCGGCGCTGGGTTGGTGTTGATCGGCGTGTTGAGCCTGTCGCGCAAATAAAGCCTTAGCCGGCTGCGTCGGCGGCCCCGCCCGAAGCCAGCATTTCTCGGGCGTGGGCCAGCGTGTTTTCGGTGATGGTGACGCCGCCCAGCATCCGCGCCACTTCCTGCACCCGTTCCTCCTCGCTCAGCCGGCGCACGCTGGACGAGGTGACGGCCGCCTTTTGGTTTTTGGCGACGAACAAGTGCTGGTGGGCTTGCGCCGCGACTTGCGGCAGGTGGGTTACGCACAGCACCTGGCGGTTGCGGCTGAGCCGGCGCAGCTTTTGGCCGACGATTTCGGCGATGCCGCCGCCGATGCCGGAATCGACCTCGTCGAAAATCATGGTCGGCGTGGTTTTGTCGGTGCTGGTCGTGACCTGGATCGCCAAACTGATGCGCGACAATTCGCCGCCGGAGGCGACCTTGGCCAGCGGCTTGGCCGGCAGGCCGGGGTTGGTGCTGACCAAAAATTCGATCTGGTCCAGGCCGTTGCGTTGCGGTTCGGCGTTTTCCGGCGTTTGCAGTTTGACGATGAATTCGCCGTGCGGCATGCCCAGTTCCTTGATCGCGGCGGAAATGCGCTGCTGCAATTCGGCGCCGGCCTGGGCCCGGCTGGCGGACAAGTCGGCGGCCAGTTGGCGGTATTGGTTCAGCAAGCGTTCGCAGTCGGCGTGCAGCGCTTCGATGCGCTCGCTGCTGTGGCTGAGGTTATGCAGTTCTGCGCTGAAGCGGCCGGCCAGTTCCGGCAGTTCCTCGGGCTGCACTTTGTGTTTGCGGCTCAAGGATTGAATCACGCCGATCTGGTTTTCCAGCCAGGCCAGTTGCTGCGGATCGGCTTCTTGGTTTTCCAGGAAGCGGCGCAATTGTTGGGTGGCTTCGCCGATCTGGATTTCGGCGTCGCCGAGCAGTTCCGCCACGCCGTTCAATTCGGCAGCGTATTGGCTCAGCTCCTGCAACGCATGGATCACGTGGCCCAGCATGTCGGCGACCGATTGCTGGTCGTTGTCGTACAGTATGTCCAGTTGTTGCTGGCCGACGCCGAGGATTTTGCCGAGGTTGGCCAGTTTGTGGTGTTCGTCGGCCAGGGCCTGGTAATCGAAATTTTCCAGGTCTAGCTGCTGCAACTCCTCCAACTGGTAGCGCAGCAATTCCTCGCGCTCGGCCTGGTCGCTGCCGGCCTTTACCAGTTGCTGCAATTCTTTGTGCGCCTGGCGCCAGTTTTGGTAACAAGCGTTGAGTTGTTCCAGCAAGGCTTGGTTGCCGGCGAAGCCGTCCAGCAGCCGGCGTTGTTCTTCGCCGTCCAGCAAGGTCAAATGGGCGTGTTGGCCGTGGATTTCCACCAATTGCCGGCTCAGAGCTTGCAGGGTTTGCAGATTGACCGGGCGGTTGTTGATGTAAGCTTTGGAGCGGCCGTCCTCGCTGACGGTGCGGCGGATCAGGCACTGGCTGTCGTCGTCCAGCTCGTTGTCGGCCAGCCATTGTTTGACCAGCGGCGCTTTGCTCAAATCGAATTCGATGTTGATCTCGGCCCGCTTGCTGCCGGGACGGACGTAGCCGGAATCGGCGCGGTCGCCGAGTGCCAGGCCCAGTGCGGTCAACAGGATGGACTTGCCGGCGCCGGTTTCGCCGGTCAACACCGACATGCCGGGGTCCAGATCCAGATCCAAGGCGTCGACCACGGCCAGGTCGAGAATGTTCAGGTTTAACAGCATGGGTTCAGGCGGGGTAGCCGCTCCAGTTGAGTTTGCTTCTCAGAATGTGGAAATAGTCGTGGTCTGCCGGATGCAGGATTTTAATCGGTTTCTCGGCCTTCTTGATCACGATCTTGTCGTTGATGCGCACGTCCGGAATTTCCAGATGGTCGCAAGTGACCAGCGCATTGATTTGTTTGGCGCGGCTGAAACGGACTTCGATGGTGACGTTGTCGTCGATCACCAGCGGCCGGTTGGATAAGGTATGCGGGTTCAGCGGCACCAACACCAGCGCGTGCAAGGCCGGATGCAGAATCGGGCCGCCGGCCGACAAAGAATAGGCGGTGGAGCCGGTCGGCGTGGCGACGATCAGGCCGTCCGAGCGTTGCGTGTTCAGATAAACGCCGTCGATGCTGGTGACGATCTCGATCATGCTCGGCGTCACCCAGCGGTGTATCACGACTTCGTTGACGGCGGTTTGCTGGTGGATCAGCGTGCCGTCGCGGATGATGGCCGCATTCAACAAATGGCGTTGTTCGGTAATGTAGTGGCCGGCCAGAATCTGTTCCAGGCTGCCCGAGAGCTGTTCCGGCGAAATATCGGCCAAAAAACCGAGCCGGCCCAGATTGACGCCGAGCAACGGCACCTCGTAATCGGCCACCGCCCGCGCCGCGGCCAGGAAGGTGCCGTCGCCGCCCAACGCGATCATCAGGTCGCAATGTTCCGGTAAACGCTCGATATAGACGCCGGTAAGATCGGCGTTGTCGATCAATTCGGCGCTTTGGCTTTCCACCGCCACTTGAAAACCCCGGCGCAGCAGATAGCGGTAAAGTTGGTTCAGCGTCGGCGCGATGCCGGGGTCGCCGAACTTGCCGACGAGGCCGATGCGCTGGAATGGGCTTGGCATGGAATAGGTTGAATTGGCTGTGTTGGCCGGATTATACAAACAGGTAGGCCGAAAGTCTTCGCGCAAGTTTTGGCGGCCGCGCGCAGCCATTGCCGGTCTAGGTATTTGGGCCTATAGACAAACCAAAGGATGCGGCTAGAATCCGAAAATTTTCCGGCGCGCCGCGTTAAAGAAAGGCTATGTTCGCGTTAATAGTTGAATGAGAACGAAGCCGTCATCCCGGCATACCCAAAGGGCACAAGCGGATTGCCGGGATCCATGACACAAGGATGTGTTGAAACTTTGCCGTCCGTGGCTTCTGGGCCCCGGCAATCCATGCCGGGGCGACGCCAACTACTAACGCGAACATAGCCTAACGAAAGTCAACCGATTCAATCCGATTCCATGAAATTCGACAGAGTGATCCTGGTCGTCGATGCCGACGTCTCCTCATACAAAGGCATTTTGCGGATGGCCGAACGGCTGGCGGCCGAGGTGGTGCATTTTGCCTGTAGCAGCGAATTAAACCGGTGGGCCGGCGACAAGCGCTTGCGTTTCGGTCCTGCCAATCTGGCGTTGTGCGTGGTGTTCGATCCGGAGTTTCTGGACGTGTTCGAGCGTAAGCCGGGAGACGATGTTTTCGGCCAATGGCCGCGTATCTGTATCAGCCGGGCCGGAAGCATGTCCAAAGCACTGCAGGCGATCAACTCCGGCGTTTTCGATTTTATCGAGAAGCCGTTTCGGCTGGACCAGATGCGGTTGGCCTTAGAACGGGCGTTGGATACCTTCGAACGCGATACCCGGCGGCTCAGCGAATTCAAGACGCTGACCCGCAGAGAATTGCAGACGTGCGAGATGGTGGTCAGCGGCCTGACCAACCGGGAAATTTCCGAACAATTGGACATTTCCATCAAAACGGTTAAGGTCCACCGTGCCAACCTGATGCGCAAGGTGCGCGCCAAATCGGTAACAGAACTGTTGCGCGGCTACGATGAATTCAAAGCCTCGGGTAACGGCGCCCATGGTGCGGCGAAAAAGTTTTCCGCCGACACATGAGGCCGCGCCAATCAGCATTCGCGCTTGTCGAATCCCCAGCCAAACCTTGCGCCATCCCGGCTTAAACCCAACCGCTAACCGCATTCACCATCCATGGAATTGACTTTGTTTCCCACCGTCGGCACGATTGCCCAGCGCGAAATTTTGCGCGCCACGCTCGAGACCAGCATGCGCGAGGTGTCCGAACTGCTGAGCCGCTACAACGTTAGTAGCGTCGTGATCGAGCAAGCCGACGGACACTATGTGTTTTCGGTCGAAGACTTGCTGGTCCACGTCCACGAGGGCGGCCAAACATCCGCCAAACTGGGCGACCTGCCGATCCGCAAGGTCGCCTGCATCGGCGAAAACGAACATATCCTGGCCGGCCTGGACGAGCTGGAGAAGAGCGGCGACCGCTATTTGGGCGTGGTCGGCAGCGGCGGCGAGCTGGTCGGCATTCTGACCTATACCGATATTTTGTCGGCGGTCGATCCGACCGTGCTGGTCCAGAAAAAAACCATAGGTGAGCTGATTTCCCGCACCGAACCGGTCACGTTTTCGCCGGATTGGATTCTGGAAGACGTATTGAGCCACCTGCGCAAAATGGAAGATTCCATTATCGTGGTCGAGGCCGGAATACCGGTCGGCATCATCACGACCAAGGACATTTTCCGGATTTTATCGTCCGGCAGCGCTACGGACTTGCCGCTGGCGGAGTACATGACCAGCCCGGTCGCGACCACCCATATCGATGCGACGATACACGACGCCTTGATGCAACTGAAAACCTTGAAGATCAAACGCGCGGTGGTGGTCGATGCGAACCGCCATCTGGTCGGCGTCGTCACCCAGAGCGAGCTGGTCGGATTCGCTTACGGCACCTGGATCGATTTGGTCAAACACCACGCCAGCGAATTGAAGGAGTTGGTCGGGATTTTGGAATCGAAGGCGTTGGGTTTGGAAAAGTCCGCGCTGACCGATCCGTTGACCGGCATCGGCAACCGGCGCATGTTGCAACAACGCCTGGAAGAGGAAATTCAGCGCATACGGCGTTACCGGTCGTCGCCGTTTTCGTTGTTGTTGATCGACATCGACCACTTCAAGCGCGTCAACGACAGCCACGGCCATCTGGTCGGCGACGAAGTCTTGAAACTGGTGGCGGCGACGCTGCGCGGCTTGGTGCGGACCGTCGACGACGTCACTCGCTGGGGCGGCGAAGAATTTGCGCTGCTGCTGCCGCATACGCCGATTGCCGCCGCGGCCGAATTTGCTGCCCGCGTGCGGCTGGCCATCGAGAATTTGGTGTTGCCGCGGCAAATACGAGTCAGCATCAGCATCGGCGCCGGCGAGTTTGCCGTCGCCGAAACCGAGCAGGCATTCTTCGAGCGGGTCGATAAAGCGCTGTACCGGGCCAAGCGCAACGGCCGCAATTGCGTCGTGGCCGACACCGGCCCCGAGGGTGTCTGACATGAAGGGCCGGATACCGTTTTGACCTACGCGGCATGGGCGCTGACTTGCGCTTGCTGGTTATGGAGCCGGACCGGTCTGCCCGGAATGGCCGCTATTAGCCGCCGCGTTGCTGTGCGGAGCCTTGTTTTACTCGTTCATGGGACGCAGGCAATGGCAGGGCAACCAGTGCCGGGTCTTGCGGGCGCTGATCGGCGCATTCGCGGCTTGCGCGCCTCGTTGCGGGATAAAACAACCGCAGCGCACTGGCGATAGGCGCCTCGCCCGCTAGATCCCTGGGTTAACCGTTGCCGCCGTTCTGGGCCAAAAAGCTTTCCCAGTTCCGCGTCGTCACCGCCTGCAAATAGGCTGCGGCCATTTCGGCGGTGAGCAATTCGAACAATACCCGGTTTTCCAGCCAAACTTCCACCACCTGAAAGATGCCGCCGCGGTCGCAGGTCAACGCCCGCCAGCCTTCGCGCGCGGCAATCGCTTTGATCGACGCTTCGTCCAAGGCCACGGAAAGCGCGGCGTGGGTCGGCACGTAATCCGGCCGGTCGGCGTCGTATTGAAATTGCACGTCCTGCCCATCTGCGCCGGGCTGCATGACGGTACCCAGAGGATAGACCTCGACCAGCGTGGCATGGCCGTCGTCGCAGATTGCGATATGGCTGCCGCGCGCGGACGGAAACGGATACGCCTTGCCGCCGATCAATTCGGCAACGACGGCTGCCACTCGGGCCGGGTCATGAGCGGAAATCGATAAATGGTGAATCATATGCAGTTCTCGGTAGATTTAAGGTAAGGTTCGGCGGCGGTGTAAGCCGGCCGGCTATGTTAGCGAATTAACGGCGGAAATGTTCGGATAGATCGGATTGATTTTTACGGATACGGATGCAGGGTACACGGTGTGTACCTACGGGGCTATCTGCCAAGTGGGAGCGCAGACGTGCCGTGCCACGGTGGATTTGTGCCGCAGCGCGGCCGAGCCTTGCATTACCACGCGGCGCGTGGGAACGAGGAAAATTCAAAGTAGGGTACGCACCGCGTACCTTTGGTTTCATTCACCACCATCGAACGTATCAAATTTTCCGGCCATATCCGAGCCCCATTCCGCAGGATAAACCCCCTCGTTTACGAAGCGATGGAACGACGAATAAGGCCAATTAGCCACCGAGGTCACCAGACCGTGTTTAACCGGATTGTAATGCAGGTAATCCAGATGTTTTGCGTAGTCGCATTCGTCGCGTAATGCATGCTCCCAAAATCTACGTTGCCAGACGCCGCGCCGCCTTTGGTGTTGTTTTGATAGAGATATTGATTGTTCAGGGCCGTTCGCCGCCAACCAATGTTGGGTGAAATGTTTTTTGATAAAGCCCCAGCGTTTGGAGTAATCGGCATCGCCAGGAGGCAATGCCAAAATCGCGTGGAGGTGATCCGGCAACACCACCAGGGCATCAACCGTAAAAGGCCATTGTTGTTGGCATGCGCGAATGGCCGAACGCAGCAAATCCCGAGCCGCATCGTTCGCCAAAATCGGCGCCCGTCGTTCCGTTACCAGGGTAAAAAAGTACGAGCCGCCCGGTATATAACAGCGCCGATAATTCGCCATCGCAAACCCCGTTTGCAGAAACCCATGTTGGGAATTGTGGACGGGTTTAAACCAATCGGCAATTCAAGGTAGGGTACGCACCGCGTACCGAAAGAGGGGCGTCCCAATGTTGGAAGCCAGAAGAAGGTACGCGGTGCGTACCCTACACAGCTCGGAAATTGGCAAAATCGGCGGCCATCAGATCATTAGGGCAACGTCGACAAATCATTGGGAATTGGCCTTCGAATCCTCGATTGCATCGAGGCTACTTGCTTGCGGAGGTCCGGTTGACCGAAAGGTTAAACCTAGTGGCGAAGAGATAAGTAAGGAGAAAACTTTTTATCTAGCACACTCGTTTGTTCAAACATCCATTTCTTAATGTCAGCACTCGCATGAACTTTTCTTGAGCGCTCCTCACCGACCGGTAATCCCTCCAATTCGGACTGAATACAGCCGAGTTCACAGATTTTGTGCCAAAGAACTTTGTCGAGGTATTGAACTATTGCGTCGTCAAAAAGCCATTTTGCTCCTCGAGTGCCAGACAAGAACTTGAACTCAGCTTCTTGTGATGTCTTCCCGGAGGTTAAAACAGAAGCAAGGTAGTCCCGGGCAGCTTCGTAGACAGATAACCGCCGTTCGAATAAATCGAGTTTCAATTTGTTTTGAGCTGTACGCCATTGGTGGTAGGCAATTGAAGCTCCAAAGAACGCAATCGTTGGGGTAAGCAATGCTGCGAGATATGTTGTCCAGTGCGGTTCAGTCATAGCTAGGTCTAACAAGTAATTAAATAGATCTGTATATCGCTTAAAACTAACGGATATATAGGGCGACTTTAACACAACACCCACAAAAAAGGCCGGTTTCCCGGCCTTTCTCAATTGATGGCTCGATTGGGTTACAAACCCTATCGAAAGCCAACGTGTCGGGTTACGGCTATCGCCTAACCCAACCTACTTCAATAGATTTTGCAACAACCCATTCAACTTATGCACAAACGCTGCCGGGTCGTCCAACTGGCCGCCTTCGCTGAGGATGGCTTGGTCGAACAGAATGTGGCTGATGTCGGCAAACCGGGCATCGTCCTGCTCGTTTTTCAGGGCTTGGACGATGGCGTGGTCCGGGTTGATTTCGAAGATCGGCTTGCTGTTGCCGCCCATGCCGAACATGCCGCCGGCGTGGCCGGCTTCCTTCATGATCCGCTCCATGTGCAGGCTCATGTCGTAAGCGCCGGTGACCAGGCAAGCAGGGGAGTCGGTTAGACGGTGGCTGATTTTGACTTCGCTGACTTTGTCGCTGAGTACGTCTTTGATTTGTTTAACCACCGATTCGAAGTCCTTGCTGACTTCTTCCTGGTGTTTTTTCTCTTCTTCGGTATCGAATTTATCCAGGTCAAGTTCACCTTTGGCAATCGATTGCATGTGTTTGCCGTCGAATTCGGTCAGGCTGGATACCAGCCATTCGTCGATGCGGTCGGTCAGCAATAACACCTCGATGCCTTTCTTGCGGAACACTTCCAGATGTGGGCTGCTTTTCGCGGCGGCGAAGCTGTCGGCGGTGATGAAGTAGATTTTTTCCTGGCCATCCTTCATCCGGCTGACGTAATCGGCCAGCGATACGTTCTGGGTTTTGTCGTCGGTATGGGTCGATGAGAAACGCAACAGGCCGGCAACGCGGTCCTTGTTTTTATGGTCTTCAATCGGACCTTCTTTGATGACGTTACCGAATTGCTCCCAGAATTTTTGGTATTTCTCGGCGTCGTTTTCGGCCAGGTCTTCCAGCAATCCCAAGACCTTTTTAACGGCACCGCCTTTGATGGTGTTGATCTGCTTGCTTTGTTGCAGAATTTCCCGCGAGACGTTCAGCGGCAGGCTGTCGGTGTCGATTACGCCGCGGATGAAGCGCAGATAGCGCGGCATCAATTGCTCGGCATCGTCGGTGATGAAGACTTTTTTGATGTACAGTTTCACCCCGTGTTTGGCGTCGCGGTCCCATAAATCGAACGGCGCTCGACCCGGAACATAGAGCAGCAAGGTGTATTCGTTGGTGCCTTCCACTTTGCTGTGGACGTGAGCCAATGGGTCTTGGAAGTCGTGGCCGACGTGTTTGTAGAACTCGTTGTACTGTTCTTCGGTGATGTCGTCTTTAGACTTGGTCCATAGGGCAGAGGCGCTGTTGACGGTTTCGTCTTCGACGCGGGCTGGCGAAGTTTCGTTGCCTTCGTCATCTTTCTCGGCCGGGATTTCCTTGCTCATGATGATGGGCAGGGAGATGTGGTCGGAGTATTTTTTGATGATTGAACGCAGTTTCCATTCGCTGAGGAATTCTTCTTCGCCTTCTTTCAGGTGCAGCACAATTTCGGTACCGCGGCCGGCTTTATCGACCGATTCGATGCTGTACTCGCCCAGGCCGTCGGATTCCCAGCGCACACCCTGGTCGTGCGGTGCGCCGGCTTTGCGGGTGGTTAAGGTGACTTTGTCGGCGACGATGAAGGCCGAGTAGAAACCGACGCCGAATTGGCCGATCAGTTCGCTATCCTTGGCTTGGTCGCCGGTCAGACGTTCGAAGAATTGCTTGGTGCCGGATTTGGCGATGGTGCCGATATGGTCCTGCACTTCCTCGCGAGTCATGCCGATGCCGTTATCGGTGATGGTGATGGTCTTTTTGGCTTCGTCGAAATCGACGCGGATTTTCAATTCGCTGTCGCCTTCGTACAGGCTGTCGTTGGCCAGGGCTTCGAAGCGCAATTTATCGGCGGCGTCGGAGCCGTTGGAGATCAACTCGCGCAAAAAGATTTCCTTGTTGCTGTACAAGGAGTGAATCATCAAGTGCAGCAAATGCTTTACTTCGGTTTGAAAACCTAGGGTTTGTTTGTTTGCCTCAACAGTCATGTCTATACTCTTTTGGTTGTAAAGTGGACTTGGGCAAGTTGGGGATGGCCGTTAAATTTTTCAAGGCCGCGGTTGCGGCATTCGGGGCAAGCGGGGTTTATGGTTTCGTTAGTTGATTTACGCCCATGAAATTGAGTCTAGCCAGTAAGCCGATTCTGATTGTCGAGGACAATCCGGTGATTCGTAAGTCGATACGCGACATGTTGTACAGCTTGAATGCGGATACGATTACCGAAGCCGACAATGGCGTGGCCGCCATCAATGCGATGGCGAAAACCACGTTCGAGATCGTGTTGTGCGATTACAACCTGGGGCCGGGCAAGAACGGCCAGCAGGTGTTGGAGGAAGCGCGGCACCGCAAGCTGATCGATTACCGCAGTATTTTCATTCTGATCAGTTCCGAACAATCCACCAGCGCGGTATTGGGGGCGATGGACAGCAAGCCCGACGAATACCTGACCAAACCGTTCAATGCCCAGCAACTGATCAGCCGCCTGAGCCGGCATTTTGCCCGCCGCGATTATCTGGGCGGCATCGAAAAAGCCATGGCCAAGGGCGATTTGGCGCAGGCGATCCGGCAATGCGATGCGCTGCTGGAGCGCGGCGACGTGAAGATGCGGCTGCATCTGTTGAAAATGCGCGCCGAACTGGCCATCGCCGCCGGCGATTTCGAATCGGCGCGGCGGATTTACCTGGAGGTGTTGCAGCACCGCGATTTGCCGTGGGCCCGCCTGGGCTTGGGCATCATCGATTTACAAAACAACAATATCGAACAGGCCATAGCCGGTTTTCAAAGTCTGGTCGCGGAAAATCCGATGTTGATGGAGGGTTACGACTGGCTGACTCGCGCCTACGAAGCGCTGGACCGGCATCAGGAGGTCGAGCAGGTGTTGCAGCAGGCTTTGGAATTGTCGCCGCAATCGATCTTGCGGCAGAAGAAGTTCGCCGAAACCGCCGACAAGAACGGCAATCTGGAGGCGGCCGAGAAAGCCTACAAGGCGGCGCTCAAGCTGGGCAAGCACTCGGTGCACCGGTCTTGTAGCGATTATGCCGGCCTGGCCAAGTTGTACGCCAAAACCAACGCCGGCGAAGAAGCCTTGAAGACCTTGAACGAGATGCGCCAGGAATACGCCAACCAGCCGGAAGCGGAGCTACGGGCGGCAACGCTGGAAGCCGACCTGTTCCGGGCGCAAGGCGACGACGAGGCGGCGCAGCAGGCTTTGGACAAAGCCTTGGATCTTTGCGGTCGCTTGGGCAGCAAGGCGCCGCGGGAGTTGCAGTTGGAAGTGGCCCGCTCGTGTTTTTTGAACCAACAGCACGACAAAGCCGAAGCCATCTTGCATGGCTTGATTCAGAACCATATCGACGACGAGCAATTTCTGAACAATTTGCGGGCCATGCAAAGCGGGGTCGGCATGCATAATTATTCCGAAATTCAGATTCAAAAAACCCGGCAGGCCTTGATTGCCACCAATAACAAAGGCGTGGCGCTGTACAAGCAGGGTAAATTCAAGGAGGCGCTGGATTTATTCGAGCAGGCCATCGCGACGATGCCGGAAAACAAGACCATCATCCTGAATATGTTGAAAATCATTATTCACGACCTGAAAGCGAACCCGGCCGATGCCGACAAGGAGCGCCGCGCCAGATTGCTGCTCAAGAAGGCCAGGCAATTGGGGGTGGAGCAGCATAAATTGGGGGTGCTGCAAATGGAATTCGGGAAATTGCATCGGCCGGCCGCGGCCAAGGCGTGACTATGTCCGGCCGTTTCGATAACGATACGCTGTTTCCGACCATTCTGGCGTTTACCGTACACGACATCAAAAACTCGTTAGGTACGTTGTTGGAATTGATTCGCCAGTTCTCCGCCAAACTGCAGGGCGAAACCGGCGATTTGGGCCTGTTGGAATTCGAGGCCGCCCGGATTAATCACAGCCTGATGCAATTGCTGGTGTTGTATAAAGTGGGCGCCAATAAATTCAGCTTGGCCGTCGACGAATATCCGGCGCTGGATCTGCTGCAGGAAGCCGTGCATCAGCAGGCGCGGCTGTCGACCTTAAACAATGTCGCATTGCAGGTGGATTGTGCGGACGATCTGCCGGCCTATTGCGATTTCGCCACTATCGCCAATGCCCTGGCCGCCGTGTTGAACAACGCCTTGCGTTATACTCGGCATGCGGTCTTGGTTTCGGCCGAGCAGGACGGCGGCTATTTGCGCATCGCGATAGAGGACGACGGCGCCGGTTATCCGCCGCATTTTTTGGCAGCCGATTTGAATAACGCCGCCGACCTGGATTGGGTCAACGGCAATACCGGCTTGGGCCTGTATTTCGTGTCGGTGATTGCCGGGTTGCACAAAAACGCCGGCCGTTGCGGTTACGTCACGATCGACAATGCGAGCCGGCTGGGCGGAGCCCGGTTTCGGCTGTTTTTGCCTTGATGCGGCCGTTACTAAGTTACAATAGCCGATAGTGCGGCTAAGCGCCTTTAAAAACAATCACAAGATCCGTTGCATATGAGCATTTTAGTCACCGGCGGTGCCGGGTTTATCGGCAGCAATTTCGTTTTGGACTGGCTGGCGGAAAGCGACGAAACCGTCGTCAATCTGGACAAGCTGACTTACGCCGGCAATCCGGAAAATCTGGCTTCGCTGCAAAACGATGCTCGCCACGTGTTCGTGCACGGCGATATCGGCGATTACGATTTGGTCTTGAGTTTGCTGAAGCGGCACCAGGTGCGGGCTGTGGTCAATTTTGCCGCCGAGTCCCACGTCGACCGCTCGATTCACGGTCCGGAAGATTTTATCCAAACCAATATCGTCGGCAGTTTTCGTTTGCTGGAAGCGGTCCGCGAATACTGGAACAATCTGGAGCCGGCCGAGCAACAGGCCTTTCGCTTGCTGCACGTTTCGACCGACGAAGTTTACGGCTCGCTGGAAAAAACCGATCCGCCGTTCGCCGAATCCAACCAATACCAGCCGAACAGCCCGTATTCGGCCAGCAAGGCCGCCAGCGACCATCTGGTCCGCGCTTACCACCACACCTACGGTTTGCCGGTTTTGACCACCAATTGCTCGAACAATTACGGCCCATACCATTTCCCGGAAAAATTGATACCACTCTGCATCCAAAATGCCTTGTCCGGCAAGCCGCTGCCGATTTACGGCGACGGCCAGCAAATCCGCGACTGGCTGTTCGTCAAAGACCATTGCAGTGCAATTCGGCGGGTATTGGCGGCCGGCCAGGTGGGCGAGGTCTACAACGTCGGCGGTTGGAACGAGAAAGCCAATCTGGATGTGGTCAACACGCTGTGCGCGATACTCGACGAATTGCAGCCGCGCCCCGACGGCAAGTCTTACGCGGAGCAAATTACTTACGTCAAGGACCGGCCCGGACACGACCGCCGCTATGCGATCGACGCGACCAAACTGGAGCGGGAATTGGGCTGGAAACCGGCCGAAACCTTCGAGACCGGAATTCGCAAAACCGTGCAGTGGTACCTGGATAACCAAGCCTGGGTCAACAATGTGCTGTCCGGCGATTACCAGGCTTGGCTGGACAAAAACTACGCCGGGCGGGCCGGGTGAAAATCTTATTGTTCGGCAAGAACGGCCAGGTCGGCTGGGAGCTGCAGCGCAGTCTGGCGCCGCTGGGCGAGTTGCTGGCCCTGGACCGCCACGACCGGCACTACTGCGGCGATTTGAGCAATCCGGAAGGCGTCGCGGCAACGGTCCGCGCCGTGCGGCCGGACGTGGTGGTCAATGCCGCGGCTTACACCGCGGTCGATAAGGCCGAGTCCGAGATCGAACTGGCCAATACCGTAAACTGCGCAGCGCCGCGGGCGATGGCCGATGCGGCGGCGGCATGCGGCGCCTGGCTGGTCCATTATTCCACCGATTATGTATTCGACGGCAGCGGCAACCGCGCTTGGCGCGAGGACGATGCGACCGGGCCGCTGAGCGTCTACGGCCAGACCAAATTGGCCGGGGAATGCGCGATCCAAGCCAGCGCTTGCCGACATTTGATCTTCCGCACCAGTTGGGTGTATGCCGCGCGCGGTAACAATTTTGCCAAGACTATGCTGCGCCTGGCCCAGGAACGCCAGCAGTTGTCGGTGATAAACGACCAATTCGGCGCGCCGACCGGGGCCGAATTGTTGGCCGACGTCGCAGCGCACGCGATCCGCAGCGCATTGCAAGCTCCCGAGCTCGCCGGCGTCTACCATCTAACCGCGGCCGGCGAGACCAGTTGGTACGAATATGCTCACTTTGCGCTGGATTTCGCCCGCCAGGCCGGTGTCGCACTGAATACGCCGAAGCAGGCCGTCACGGCTATCCCGACCAGCGCCTACCAAACGCCGGCCAAGAGGCCGTTGAATTCGCGGTTGAATACCGAGAAATTGCAAACTGCATTCGGTTTCCGCTTGCCGCCCTGGCAGGACGGGGTCGAGCGCATGTTGTCCGAATTGTACGGAAGGTAACTATGACTCACCGTAAAGGCATTATTCTGGCCGGAGGTTCCGGTACCCGCTTGTATCCGGTCACCAAAGCGGTATCGAAGCAGTTACTGCCGATCTACGACAAGCCGATGATTTATTATCCGCTCAGCACGCTGATGCTGGCCGGGATTCGCGACATTCTGGTGATTTCCACGCCGCAAGATACGCCGTTGTTTCAGCAGTTGCTCGGCGACGGCAGCGATTGGGGTTTGAATTTGCAATACGCCGTGCAACCCAGCCCGGACGGCTTGGCGCAGGCTTTTATCATCGGCCGCGATTTTGTCGGTGCCAATCCCAGCGCCTTGGTTTTAGGCGATAATATTTTCTACGGCCACGATTTGTATCAGCAATTGCGGACTGCGCACCGGCGGACTTCTGGGGCAACGGTATTTGCTTATCACGTGCAGGACCCGGAACGTTACGGTGTCGTCAGCTTCGACGCCGAGGGCAAGGCCTTGTCGCTGGAGGAAAAACCGGCGCAGCCGAAAAGCCACTACGCCGTGACCGGCTTGTATTTTTACGATAACCAGGTGGTCGATATCGCCGCCAATTTGCAGCCGTCGCCGCGTGGCGAGTTGGAGATTACCGACGTCAACCGGGTCTACCTGCAGCAGCAGCAATTGAGTGTCGAGATTATGGGGCGCGGTTACGCCTGGCTGGATACCGGCACCCACGCCAGCTTGATCGAGGCCAGCAATTTCATCGAAACCATCGAGTCCCGGCAGGGCCTGAAAATTTCCTGCCCGGAGGAAATTGCCTGGCGTAGCGGCTGGATCGGCGACGAGCAGATCGAAAAATTGGCCAAACCGCTGGCAAAGAACGGTTACGGCCAATATTTGTTGGGCTTGCTGAACAAGCAGGTTTTTTAGGATGATTTTTTGCGGCATTGAGCCGAGTCAATGCGTTTGACGATTGAGCAACGCCGGCTCATTCTGGAGACGGTCAATCGGGTTGCCGGGAAGGGCGTGGATGTTTACCTGTTCGGTTCCAGGCTGGATGACGGGGCTAAGGGCGGCGATGTCGATTTGTTCTTGGAAGCTGAAAGGCCGGTGTCGTTCCTGCAACGCGCGCAACTGAAATGGCGTTTGGAAGCGATGTTGGGTTTGCCGGTCGATTTGATTTGTAAAACCGGGTGTAACGACGCGAGTCCGTTTCAGGCCATCGCCAAAAGCCGGGCGGTAAAGTTGGGTAATTGCTGATGGCAAAAACGGCTTTGGAGTTACAGAAACAGCATCTGGCCGAATTGATTCAAGCAATACAGCGCTGTAGCTATTTTTTGCATGCGTCCAGCGAAAAACTGGATTGGCCCCTCGGCGCCGATCTGTTAGCCGCAAAGAAAAAGGATGTTGGCTTGTTCGAAATTTTGGCGGCAATCAACGAACGGTTCGCCAAGTTGCAGGATACCTTGGCTGCCGCGATGCGGCATGCGTCGTTGTTAGCGGGCGAGCCCAGCGATAATTTTCTTAAGGTTTTGAGTTTTTACGAAAAAATGGGAGTGATAGAATCGCTGGAAGTCTGGCAATTATGTCGAGCTACGCGCAATTTGGCCGCACACGATTACGAAACCGATTATTTCGAGATTGCCGAACACTTTAACTCGCTTTACGAACTAAGCCCAACCCTGTATCGAACCGCCGGCCGCTTTGTCGCCTATTGCCGAGACACTTTAGCCATCGAAGCCAATGCCGATGATTTTTCTCTCGACTTCAGCGCCATCGCCGATATCTAATCTTTGACGATTTGACCAATAACAGTAAGCCATGCAAGCCACCCGTCTAGCCATTCCCGATGTCGTACTATTCGCGCCTAAAGTGTTCGGCGACGAGCGCGGCTTTTTTTTCGAAAGCTTCAACGCAAGGTTGTTCAGAGAATTGACCGGAGCCGAGGCCAACTTTGTGCAGGATAACCATTCCAAGTCGCAAAAGGGCGTATTGCGCGGCTTGCATTACCAACTGCAGCCGATGGCCCAGGGCAAGCTGGTTCGGGTCGTGCAGGGCGAGGTATTCGACGTTGCGGTGGATATCCGGAAAAGCTCGCCGACGTTTGGGCTATGGGTCGGCGAAATATTGTCTGCCGACAACAAGCGGCAAATGTGGATTCCGGAAGGCTTTGCCCACGGTTTCGTTACGTTGTCCGACACTGCGGAATTCCTGTATAAAACCACCAATTACTATGCGCCCGAGTACGAGCGGTCTATTGCCTGGAACGACGCGGCGGTGAAGGTGAATTGGCCTTATAGCGGTGTGCCGGTTTTGTCCGGAAAGGATCAAGCCGCCGTGCCATTGGCCGAGGCCGAGCTATTCGCTTAAACCCGGCCGGCGGCCGGCGTTATAAAACTCTTTTTTGATTAATATGCTTCGCGATAAAACCATACTGATTACCGGTGGTACCGGTTCTTTCGGCCATACTTTCGTGCCGTTGACCTTGGCCAAATACAATCCGCGCCGCTTGGTGATTTTTTCCCGCGATGAAATGAAACAGTGGGAAATGGCAAAATTGTACGGCGACAACCCGCGCGTCCGCTTTTTCATCGGCGACGTGCGCGATAAAGACCGCTTGGCCAGGGCCTTGAACGGTATCGATTACGTCGTTCACGCTGCGGCGACCAAAATCGTGCCGACTGCGGAATACAATCCGTTCGAATGCGTCAAGACCAACATCATCGGTGCGATGAACCTGATCGACGCCTGTATCGACCAGGGCGTGAAACGGGTGGTAGCGTTGTCGACCGATAAAGCCAGCAGTCCGGCCAATCTGTACGGCGCGACCAAACTGGCCTCCGATAAGTTGTTCGTTGCCGGCAATTCGTACTCCGGCAAAAACGAAACTCGGTTTGCCGTGGTGCGTTACGGCAACGTGATGGGCTCGCGCGGTTCGGTGATTCCGTTTTTCCAATCCATCGCCCACAAAGGCGTACTACCGATTACCGATGTCCGGATGACCCGCTTCATGATCACGCTGGAGCAAGGCGTTGATTTGGTCTGGCGTGCCTTCGACGACATGGTCGGCGGTGAAATTTACGTCAAAAAAATCCCGTCGATGAATATCGTCGATATCGCCCGTGCCGTGGCTCCCGATGCGCAGCACGAAATTGTCGGCATTCGCCCCGGCGAAAAACTGCACGAACAAATGATAGGGTTGGAAGATGCGCCTTACACCTACGAATACGACGATTACTACAAAATTCTGCCGGCGATTCATAACTGGAGTTCCGACCCCGAGCGTATCAACCGGGGCGTGCGGGTTGCCCCGGATTTTGTCTATTGCTCCGATAACAACACGGAATGGATGAGCGTGGCCGAGTTGCAGGCTTGGCTGGAACAAAACCGCGATAAAGTCGGCAAAATATGACCGAGTTTATTCCCTACGGCCGCCAGGATATCGGCGCCGCCGACATTCAGGCGGTCATCAATGTCTTGCAATCCGATTTTCTGACCCAAGGCCCGGCCGTGCCGGCTTTCGAAACCGCGGTCGCCAATTATTGCGGCGCGCGCTATGCGTTCGCCGCGAACAGTGCGACCTCGGCCTTGCATATCGCCTGTCTGGCTCTGGGCGTCGGTCCGGGCGATCTGGTCTGGACCAGCCCGATCACCTTCGTCGCCAGCGCCAATTGCGCGTTGTATTGCGGTGCTACTGTCGATTTCGTCGATATCGACCCGCGCACTTATAACCTCAGCGTCACGGCATTGGCAGAAAAACTGCAAGCGGCCGAGCGCAGCGGGAGGCTGCCCAAAGTGGTGATTCCGGTGCATCTGTGCGGGCAATCCTGCGAGATGGCGGCGATTCATGCCTTAAGCGAACAGTACGGCTTTAAAATCATCGAAGATGCCTCGCATGCGATCGGCGGAAAATACCGGGACCAGCCGATCGGCAATTGCCGTTATTCCGATATCACCGTATTCAGTTTTCATCCGGTCAAGATCATCACGACCGCCGAGGGCGGTATGGCCTTGACCAACGATGCCGAGTTGGCGGAGAAGTTGGCCCTGTTGCGCAGCCACGGCATCACCCGCGACCCGTCGCAAATGACGCATCAGGCGGACGGACCCTGGTATTACCAACAGATCGCGCTCGGTTACAACTATCGCATGACCGATATTCAGGCCGCGCTCGGATTGAGCCAGTTATCGCGGCTGGAGCAATTCGTGAAAAACCGGCACCACTTGGCGGCGCGTTACGACAGCTCGTTGTCGGCGTTGCCGGTCGGCATACCTTGGCAGCACCCGGACAACTATTCCGCGTTGCATCTGTACCCGATTACGGTTCCAGACAACATTAGATTGACCGTGTTCGAAGGCTTGCGCGCAGCCGGTATCGGCGTCAATGTGCATTACATCCCGGTGCATTTGCAGCCCTATTACCGGAAGCTGGGTTTCCAACCGGGAGACTTTCCGGAAGCGGAGCGTTATTACCGCGCAGCAATTAGCCTACCGCTCTATGCGACCTTGACCGAAGCCAACCAAGACCGCGTCGTCGCAGCGCTGAGCGAACAATTGCAATGAAGATCGGTTTGGGCACCGTACAATTCGGCGTCGATTACGGCGTTTCGAATAAAGACGGCAAAACGCCGGCCGGCGAAGTCGAATCGATTTTGGCGGCCGCTCGGGAGTTGAAGGTTCGAGTGCTGGATACCGCCAGCCTTTACGGCGACAGCGAACAGGTTTTGGGTAATTGTTTGCCGGCGGCGGCCGGGTTCGAAATCGTGACTAAAACCCCGCAGTTCGCCAAACCGGTTTTGGATGCCGATGACGCCGAACGATTGCAACAAGCTTTTTACGAGTCGTTAACAAAGCTGAACTGCGCTTCGGTCTACGGCTTATTGATGCATCGGGCGGACGATCTGTTCGTGCCCGGCGGCGAACGTTTGATGGCAGCGTTAACCGATTTGAAGCAGCAAGGCTTGGTCGCCAAGATCGGCGTCTCGGTTTATAACGCAGAGCAGATCGACCAAGTGCTGGATCGGTTTGCCATCGATTTGGTGCAATTGCCGATCAGCGTTTTGGACCAACGCTTGCTGCGTAGCGGCCATTTGCGGAAACTCAAATCTGCCGGAGTCGAGGTACATGCCCGCTCGGTATTTTTGCAGGGCCTGTTGCTGATGGACTTGTCCGAAATTCCGGCTTACTTCGCTCCGGTGCGGAATACTCTCGAGTCCTACCACCAATTTATTCGCGCACGCGGATTGACGCCGCTGCAGGCCGCGTTGGGCTTCGTGTCCGGCTTAAGCGAAATTGATCGAATCATCTGCGGCGTGAACAACGTGCAGCAATTGCGCGATATTTGCAACGCTGCCGACGTCGAGCTCGATTGCGCAGAATTTGCCGAGTTCGCAATCGGCGAAGAAGCGATAGTCAATCCGGCTTTGTGGCGACTGGAACCAGGAAAACCATGATACTAGCGATATTGCAGGCCCGGATGTCGTCGTCCCGCTTGCCCGGCAAGGTGTTGCTGCCCTTGTTGGGAGAACCGATGTTGCTCAGGCAAATCCAGCGGCTGCGAAAAGTGCATAACATCGACCGGTTGCTGGTTGCTACCAGCGCCGAGACGGCGGACGATGAGATAGAGATCTTGTGTAAACGGCATGCTATCGACTGCTTTCGCGGCAACCTAAACGACGTATTGGACCGGTTCTATCAGGCGGCGGTCAGCCACCACCCGGATCATGTCGTGCGCTTGACCGCAGATTGCCCGTTGGCCGATCCCGGATTGATCGACCAAGTCATCGAATTTTATCTGGCCGGCGGTTATGACTATGCAAGTAACTCAGTGCGACCAACATTTCCGGATGGCTTGGACGTCGAAATTTGCCGATTTGCCTGCCTGGAGCAGGCTTGGCGCGAGGCCGGGCTGCCGTCGCAACGCGAACACGTCATGCCGTTCATTCACCAGCAGCCGGAACGCTTCAATATTGGCCATTTTCTCAATCGCGAAGACTTGTCGCATCTGCGCTGGACCGTCGACGAGCCCCGAGATTTCGAATTGGTTTCGCAGATTTATGCCGCTTTGTACCCGGCGAATCCGGATTTCTCGACGCCGGATATCTTGCGCTTATTGGCCGAGCGGCCGGAACTGGCCAACTGGAATACGCAGCATCAACGCAACGAGGGTTATCTTAAATCCCTGGCCGCCGATGAGCCGCAACCGTCTAACCCAGCGAGTGAATAGCCCTTATGTCAGAACGTTACCGTAACTCCGAAACGCTACTGGAACGCGCGCTGAAAACCGTTCCGCTCGGTTCTCAAACTTTCAGCAAGAGTAAAACCCAGTATCCGCACGGCGTGTCGCCGTATTTCATCCAGCGCGGACGCGGTAGCCACGTTTGGGACGTCGACGGCAACGAGTACGTCGATTTCATTAACGGACTTTGCGCCGTCACCCTAGGCTACAATGATCCGGACGTCACCGAGGCCGTCAAGGCGCAATTGGAAGACGGCGTCATTTTCAGTTTGCCGCATCCGATCGAAATGCAGGTCGCGGAAAAAATCTGCGAATTGGTGCCTTGCGCGGAAAAAGTCAGATTCGGCAAAAACGGTTCCGACGCCACGGCCGGTGCGATTCGCCTGGCGCGCGCCCATACCGGCCGCGACCATGTCGCGGTGTGCGGCTACCATGGCTGGCAGGATTGGTATATCGGTTCCACCCTGCGTAACCGCGGTGTGCCGCAAGCCACCCGCGATTTGACGCATACCTTCGCGTATAACGACATTGCCTCGCTGGACAGCTTGTTTAAGCAATGGCCGGACCAAATCGCCGCAGTGATTCTGGAGCCGATGAATGTAGTCGAGCCTCACGACGGGTTTTTGGAAGATGTCAAAGCATTGACCCATAAACATGGCGCGGTGTTGATTTTCGACGAAACCATTACCGGATTTCGTTATGCCAACGGCGGCGCCCAGGAATATTTCGGGGTGACGCCGGATTTAGCGACCTTCGGCAAAGGTTTGGCCAACGGTTATCCGGTTTCCGCCGTCGCCGGACGGGCGGACTTGATGCAGCTGATGGAAGAAGTGTTCTTCTCGTTTACCTTCGGCGGCGAAACCTTGTCCTTGGCGGCGGCATTGGCGACGATGCAGAAATTGCAGCGCGAACCGGTCGTGGCGACGATGCGCCGGCAGGGCGAAAAAATTATCCAGCGCTTGAATGCCGTCATCAGTGAACAGGGTGCCGAGCAATTCCTCAGCGTCTCCGGCCATCCGGCCTGGAGCTTTTTGTTGATCAAGGATGCCGAGCCATACACGTCTTGGCAGTTAAAAACCCTGTTCATGCAAGAGATGCTGGAGCGCGGTATTCTGGCTTTCGGCTCCCATAACATGAGCTATAGCCATCGCGACGATGACCTGGATCAATTGTTTGCAGCCTACGATGCAGTGATTCCGTTGCTGGTTGCGGCGGTCAAGGAGCGTTCGTTGCCGAAAATGCTGCGTTGCCAGGCGTTGGAACCGCTGTTCAAGGTCAGATGAGTTTGAAAGTTGCGATTCGCGCCGACGCCTCGGTGCAGATGGGCAGCGGCCATGTCATGCGTTGTCTGACTTTGGCTGACGCCTTGCGCGAGCGCGGCGCCGAGGTGGCGTTTATCAGCCGCGAACATCCCGGCAACCTATTCGCGCTGATCGAGGCTTCCGGCCACCGTTTATTGCGCCTGCCGGAACCGACGGTCGTTGCCGATGCTCGGCTGGCCCACGCCGCATGGCTGGGAGCAACGCAAACTGAGGATGCCCAACAAACCGTTACGGCTTTACGGCAGTTTGCCGACCCGGATTGGCTGATCGTCGACCATTACGCGATTGATGAAGAATGGGAGGCAACGCTGCGGCCGTTGGTCGGACGCATCATGGTGATCGACGATTTGGCGGATCGGCGGCACGATTGCGACTTGTTGTTGGACCAAAATCTGCAAGACCAAACCGGACAAACCCGCTACGACGGATTGCTGCCGGCCACGGCAATCAAGCTGATTGGGCCAAAATATGCATTGCTTCGTGCGGAATTTAGGCAAGTGCGTCGTAACTTAAGAGTCCGAGACGGAGTTGTTAGAAATATATTGGTTTTTTTCGGTGGAAGTGATCCAACAAATGAAACCGGGAAAGCGCTATCTGCAATTCGGCAATTGAATATTCCGGAAGTTACAATCCATGTGGTTGTTGGCGGGTTGAATACGCATAGAGATGAGATTAGAAATCTTTGCATGCAGATGACAAATGCGAAGATGTATCATCAAATTGATAATATGGCGGATTTGATGGCTAGTTCGGATCTCGCACTTGGAGCTGCTGGAGGTTCGACTTGGGAAAGATGTTGTGTGGGGTTGCCGTCAATAGTATGGTCTATTGCTGATAATCAAAACTCGATAGCTCAGTGTGCGGCAGATGCGGGAGTATGTATAACATTGGGGGATAAACAAAATGTTTCCCCTGAAGTGATATTGGATGCTCTTGTTAATTTAAAAAATGATGCGGATAAACAAAAAGAAATTATTAATAAATCACTGGATTTGGTTGATGGCAATGGTGTGTTTAGGGTGTTGGTTTCGATTTTGCCAAAATTGAAAATTTCTGTGGTATCAGATAGTTCTAGCTGGCTGAATAGATATATTCCATCTTTGCTGTCGGAATGGGAAAATATGGGCCACGAAACACATTGGTTGCATTGTGTTGAAGATATTGGGTATGGTGACTGCGTTTTTTTTCTTGGTTGCTCTCAGATTGCCAGTGGAGAGGTTTTGTCGCGAAATGTTCATAATCTGGTTGTTCATGAAAGTGCTTTGCCAAGGGGGCGAGGATGGTCTCCTTTAACTTGGCAAATTTTGGAAGGTAAAAACACAATACCAATTGTACTTTTTGAGGCTGCATCAGGTGTAGATAGCGGTAACATTTATCTAATCGATAATATGAATTTTAATGGAACGGAGTTAATACGTGAGCTTCGGGAGATCCAAGCGGAAAAGACAGTTTCATTATGTAATAAATTTGTATTAAGTTATCCTGTTATTGTTTCAAATGCAAAGCCACAAAAAGGTGATGCTACTTATTATCCTCGACGCACAAAGAAAAGTAGTGAATTGGATGTTGATAAGAGTTTAAGAGAGCAGTTTAATCTTTTGAGGGTTGTTGATAATGATAATTATCCGGCGTTTATGATGATGAACGGGAAAAAATATATTATAAGAATTGAATTGGATAACGAGGGCCAGTAATGAATGGATATGTATACACAAAAGAAGTTCTTGATCGTGCGGTGTCCAAAAATAGTCTGAATAACAGGCTGGATATGAATAAAAAATTTCAGTCCACCGATTTCGACTCCTGGCTAATGGCGCGGTTAAATCCGAAAGCCGGCGAAGATATTCTGGACGTTGGTTGCGGCACCGGTGCACAGTCGATACCGTTCCTGAAAAGCGTTGGGCCGGAAGGCAGCGTTTCGGCGTTGGATATTGCCGCGGATTCGGTAGCCGAATTGATCCGTAAATCGGAGAACAGCCCCAATTTATCGGCCGCGGTTTCCGATATGGGCAAACTGGCGGACGTGATCGACCGGCAATTTGCCGTCAAACAATACGATTTGGCCCAGTCCAGTTATGCGTTGTATTACTCGGCCGAACGTATGGCGGTGCTGGACACGATGCGTAAACACCTAAAACCCAACGGCCGCTTGGCGGTGTTTACGCCAAACGCGCCGCACGGCATGGTCGAGTTCGTACGGCAATTTGCCGATATACCGGGCGGGGTAGACGAATGCATGGAGTTCGGGCCGAATGTGCTGGAACCGTATTTCAGAAAGCATTTCTGGGATGTCACCGTGCATTTTTTCCATAACGTGGTCAGAATTCCAACCGTCGCCGATTTCGTCAGTTTTTACCGCTCGACTACTTATTACAACGCTTCAGTCGAAGAGCAGTTGGGAGCGGTGGTCGAGAATAAAATCACCGAGAACGGCTTTTTCGAATACGAGAAGAACGGCTATCTGATTATCGGCCAGTCGCAATTTTAAGATGACGAAAACGCAGATCGTATCGGTTATCGCCGCCCACCCGGACGATGAAATTCTCGGGTGCGGCGGTGTCATCGCCGACCACGTCGCCAAAGGCGACCAGGTTCATGTGCTGATTCTGGCAGAAGGCATTACCAGCCGAGACGGCATGGCCGATCGCGGCAAATGCCAGGCCGATTTATCCGAGTTGGCCAAATCCGCCCATAAGGCCAACGATATCTTGGGGGTTACGTCGCTGACCCTGCAAAACCTGCCCGACAACAGGATGGATTCGCTGGACAGGCTGGATGTGATTAAAATGGTAGAGGCCTTCGTGCAAGCCAATGCGTCCACTATCGTCTATACCCACCACGCCGGCGACGTGAATATCGATCACCGCCGTATTCACGAGGCTGTAGTCACTGCTTGCCGGCCGATCCCCGGCCAACGCGTGTCGACCTTGCTGTTCTTCGAAGTGGCGTCCAGCACCGAATGGCAGCCGCCTGTATCGGCACCGGTATTTGCGCCGAATTGGTTCGTCGATATTTCCGCCCATTTGCCATCGAAGCTCGCAGCCTTGAATGCCTATGCCAGCGAGATGCGGCCTTGGCCTCACGCCCGTTCCGTGCAGGCGCTGGAACATCTGGCCCGCTGGCGGGGGGCAACGATAGGCGTTGCCGCGGCCGAGGCTTTTATATTGGGCCGATACATTCACAAAGCGGATCGTTAACGCATATGCAAATAGCAAATAGACCTATTGGAACAGGCCATCGGCCTTTCGTGATCGCCGAAATGTCCGGCAACCACAACCAGTCGCTGGAAAGGGCGCTGGAAATCGTCGACGCTGCGGCCAAAGCCGGCGCGCATGCATTGAAAATCCAAACATATACCGCAGATACCATTACATTGGACGTCGGCGAAGGCGAGTTTTTCATTTCCGACCCGAATTCGTTATGGAAAGGTACCTCGCTGCATAAACTGTATCAGCAAGCCTACACACCGTGGGAATGGCATAAAGCCATTTTCGACCGTTGCCGCGAACTGGGGATGATCGGCTTCTCGACGCCGTTCGACGAAACTGCCGTCGATTTCCTGGAAGAGCTGGACGTGCCTTGCTACAAGATCGCGTCGTTCGAAAACATCCATCTGCCGTTGATTCGGAAAGTCGCGGCCACCGGCAAACCAATGATCGTTTCCACCGGCATGGCAACCGTAGCGGAATTGGACGATACGGTGCGGGCGGCGCGCGAGGCCGGCTGCAACGATATCGTGTTGTTGAAGTGCACCAGTTCCTATCCGGCGACTCCGGAAAACACCAATATCCGCACCATTCCGCATCTGCGCGAATTATTCGGCTGTGAGGTGGGTTTGTCCGACCATACCATGGGCACCGGCGTTGCCGTCGCCAGCGTGGCGTTGGGCGCCAGCGTCATCGAAAAGCATTTTACGCTGTGCCGCGCCGACGGCGGCGTCGATAGCGCATTTTCATTGGAGCCGGCGGAAATGGCGACATTAGTGGTCGAAACCGAACGCGCTTGGCAGGCCTTGGGCGAAATCAGCTACGGCGTAACCGAGGCCGAGAAAAAATCGCTGCAATTTCGCCGCTCTATTTACATTGCCCGCGATATCGCCGCCGGCGAAACCTTGACTAGCGAGAATTTGCGCTGCGTCAGGCCGGGCATGGGTTTGCCGCCGAAATATTACGGAACCTTGCTGGGGCGTAAGGTCAACCGCGATGTGAAAATGGGCACCCCGATGTCCTGGGACTTGCTCGGCTGAGTGATGGCGGAAAGCGAACACATTTTAGGTACGCGCTTACCTTTCGACCTCGATGCAACGCTGGCCGCTGCGAATTTGAAGGCCAGGCTTTATGCAGTAGATCGCGATAGCTGGCGCAGTGCGGCCGATCGCGCTGAATATGTGCCGGTGGCTTATAGTAGAGCCATGACCGACTACCAGTTGGCTTACTGGCGCGACAGTGCGCAGGAAATATTCGACTTGTCGCTAGTGCTTTACCAGGACAAGCATCCCTGCGGGATATGGCCGCTAAGCCTTTCCGTCGCCGCTGGTGCGCGCATCGGCAGCAACGGCGATGCGCTGCTGCCGCCGCTGTTCGTTGCCGGATTGACGGCAAATGTCAGGAAAAAGCTGTTGCAAGGTTGTTTGGAAATCATCGATATGTTGGCGCGGAAATTCGATATCGGCCAATGGCAATCGGTCGATGCGTTCAGCAATCTGTCCGGCATCAGCGAATGGCAGCACTTGGCGTTGTGCCGCGGTGCCAGCGTAAATTGTAGCCACGAGTTGTTTATCGATTTGCAGCCTTCCGTCACGGAGATCAAATCCGGCTTTCGCAAGAGCTACCGGCCCCTGGTGTCGCTCGGCACCAAACTGTGGCAGATTTCGGTTTTGAACAGCCGCGACGATAATGTCTGGAGCGAATTTAAGAATCTGCATCGCGAAGTCGCCGGCAAGGTTACCCGCAGCGACGATAGTTGGCGCTTGCAACACGAAGCCATAGCGTCCGGCGATGCGTTTTTGGTGTATCTGCGCGACGCCGCGCAACGCATGGTCGGCGGCGGATTTTTTCAGGTAACCCGCGACGAAGGCGTCTATGCCGTGGCCGCTTACGACAGGGCGCTATTCGACAAGCCCTTGGGGCATGCGGTGCAGTATCGGGCCGTAGAGGAAATGAAAAATCGCGGCATCCGCTGGTACAAAATCGGCGCCCGGCCCTATCCGGGCGATCAGCCACCGCCCAGCGCAAAGGAGTTGCGGATTGCCGAATTCAAACAGGGCTTTGCCTCGCATATTTTTCCGTGCTACCGCTTGACCTCTAGCATATGCCATTGATTTCTGCGTCCCGGAACCCGTCCTGCGCTCAAGCCTCCGCCTATCGCCATTCCCTATGCACTCGATAACATTTAGCCTATTGCCCGGCAAAAACAGCGGCCGCAGTTTACCGAGCTGGCAAGGGGGGCGTTGATGGCAACTGTTTCCGTCGGCATCGTGTCGTATAACCGGCCGGAATTGCTGAAGCGGGCCATTGAATCGGCCGTGTCGCAAAGCTACCGCGATCTGGAAATTATCATCAGCGATAATGGCAGTACCGATCCCCGAGTCCGGCACATCATCGAACAATTCGCCGCTAACGACCCGCGCATCAAATGCCTGTTTCATCCGGTCAACCAAGGGGCGTTTTTCAATTTTCGTGAGGCGTTGAACGCCGCCACCGGCCGTTACTTCATCTGGCTGGCCGACGACGATTATTGGTGTTCTGAGTATTTGGCGCATATCGCGGCCAAAGCCGGACAGAGCGGCGCGGCATTGACTTACGGCCGTTGCGAGATCATCGATGCCGAGCAGGGTAGCGACGACCGTGTGGTCAAGGAAATGGCGACGGCTTCGAGCAGATTGGCGGCGATGGCCAATTTCGTGCGTCTCGACACCGATGCGGTTTTTTACGGTTTGTTTCCTACCGCATTGGGCCAGCGATTGGCCGGGTTGTTGCGCTTTTGGCGAATACCGCCGAAGCTGGCCGCGGCTTGGCCGTTTCTTGAATATAATTTCGTCAGTTACGCCTTTATTTTCGGCCTGTTGAGTTCGGGCGGATATTGCAATGCCAGTAGCGAACATGCCGTGCATTTCGTCGGCGGCAGGGCGCCGTTTCCACATTCGCCCACGCTGGGTTGGCGCCATTTGTGGTTGTTTCTGATGTACGTCTCGGTTCACCTGCAAATGGCGGGCCGGTTTGCCCATGCCGCGTATTCCGCCGTCAGTTGGCCAGGCGTGCTGTTCTCGCCGGTTGCGGTGGGTTACTTGTTTTGCCGCCGGCTCGGCATGATTTTGAGCCAAAGATTAAACACAATGAAAAAGGTCTGAAATGAGCGTAAAAACCAAATTCAAGGATTGGCTGTATACAAACTATCCGGGATCGAAGCAAAAAGTGGAAAACTTCTTTGCCGATGCGCCGCTGCTGCGGAAATTGTTACGCGTCGGCTTTACCCCAACTTTTCAGGGCTGGGGCATGTCGACGTTTACCCATACGCCGTGGGGCAGCGCGACCGATTTGGGCGACATAGAGCAGGCGTTCAACGAAACCTGTAGCCAGTTAACGGAATTGGTTAAAAGCGACGGTTTCAAACTGACCCAATTCAAACCGGCCGAACGCTTGAGTATGTTGAATTCGTTGATGTGGCGGCATTACATTGTCTTCTGGAGCGCCACTTTTGCCGCCAAATACGCACCGCGCGGGACGCATAATTTCGTCGAATGCGGGGTTTGCGACGGCCTGACTTCGTTTTTTGCATTGAATGCGGCATCCCGCGGCGGCTCCGACTGGGGGGCTTACTTGTACGACGCCTGGGAGGCAATGCGCGGCGATTTATTGTTGGATAGCGAGAAGGGCAACCAAGGCGAATATGCGTATTTGAACGTCGACGTGACTCGGGCCAATCTGGCCATGTTCGGCGAGCGGGTGCGCTTCAACAAGGGCTACATTCCAGAATCGTTTGCCGGCTCCGAGAATCCCGAGGCGATCGTGTGGATGCATATCGATTTGAATTCGGCGACGCCGACCATCGCCGCGCTCGACTTTTTCTGGCCGCGCATGGTATCGGGCGGGGTCGTGTTATTCGACGATTACGCCTGGCCCGGTTACGAAGACACCCGCAATCTGATCCTGCAATGGTTGAAAGGCAAGGACGGTACGTTGTTGCCGTTGCCTACCGGGCAAGCGCTGATCTTTAAACGCTAATCGCGGAAGCGAGCCGATGGGATACCGTTTTAAGGAGCAAAGATGCGTTTTTTAATGCTGGTTTTCAGGATCATTCCGGAAAATTGGCATCGGCGTTTTTTTGGCTTGGTCGCTTTGTATCTGCTGTTGGGCGTATTCGAGATGCTCGGCGTCGCCTCGATCATGCCCTTTGTCGCCTTATTGTCCGATCCGGCCGCGTTGACCAAATCCTCGACCGGCCAGTTGTTCGCATTGGTCAGCCCCGTGCCGCTGGAGCAAATACCGGTACACGTGGTGGGCTTGGTCGTGCTGTTTTTATTCGTGTTCGGCAACGTGCTAGGCTTGGCGTCGATGTGGTTGTCGATCCGGTTTTCGGCGCGGTTGGGCGTCAGATTGGCCGGCGAATTATCGCTGAGCTTTTTCGCCAGGGGCTTGCCGTTTTTGCGGTCGCAGAATCCGACGATTCACGCCAACTATGTGGTCAGAGAAATCGATCGGGCCGTCTCGGGCGGCATTCTGCAATTGTGCCTGATCGTCAGTAAAACCTTTCAGGTGGCCTTGGTAGTAGTGCTGCTGGCATTGGTTTCGCCGCTGTTTTCCGCGGTCTTCGGCTTGGCGGCCATCGTCATGTACTCGTTGTTCTTTCGCGTATTGAGAAAGAAAATGGCCGGAGCCGGCGAAGCCATTTTGCACGCTACCGGCAATGCCACCCGCGCCGCGACCGATTTGTTCGCGTCGGCCAAGGAAGTGTTGGTGCGCGGTAACCTGGATTACTTCGTCGGCGGTCTGTGCGGCTGGTTGGATGAATACCACCATGCCGATCAGGTTTCCCGGGTGTATCCGATGGTGCCGAAATACCTGATCGAGCTGTTGGCGTTCTCGATGTTGTTGTCGTTGCCGATCTACCGTTCCTGGAGCGGCGGCGAATACCGTTCCTTGGTGCCGTTTATTGCGTTGTTCGCCTACGCCGGTTACCGCTTGCTGCCCAATTTGCAACAGGTTTACGCCAGTTTGAGCATACTGAAATTCAATGCTGCGGCGGTCGAGTATCTCGGCCAATGTTTGGCGGAAGCCAGGGCGCGGTCGGCGTCCGCCACTCGCATAGAACAGTTCGGACAGAGCATCGTCTTCGAAAACGTCGCTTACACCTATCCGGCCAGCGACGCTCCGGCGCTGGCCGGCGTCTCGTTAGCGATCGCTGCCGGCGAGAAGGTGGCGATCGTCGGCGTTTCCGGGAGCGGAAAAAGCACCTTGCTCGATTTGATCCTGGGTTTGGTGCCGGCGGCGAGCGGCAGCATTGCGATCGACGGGGTCGAACTCGCCGATCAGCGTTTGTCCTGGGCGACCGAATTGGTCGGCTACGCGCCGCAAGCGCCGCTGATTTTGGGAGCATCGGTGGCCGAGAATATCGCGTTCGGAATTCCGGCCGACATGATCGATCAACGCCGCTGCCGCGAGGTCGCCGATTTTGCAATGGCAGGCGACGTGGTCGCCAATTTGCCGCGCGGTATGGCCACGGTCCTGGGCGGAGACGGTGTGGCGCTTTCAGGTGGCGAAGCCCAACGCATATCGATTGCTCGCGCGCTGTACCACGATCCGCAAATCGTTGTGCTCGACGAGCCGTCCAGCGCCTTGGACCCGGTGTTGTCGGCCCGTCTGTTCGAAAAATTGTGCGCGACCGGCTTTAACAAAACGGTGGTCGCGGTGACCCATAACTGGGACGTCTTGCCCGGTTTCGATAAAATTGTCCTGATGGACTCCGGCCGATTGGTCGCGATCGGCAGCTACGCCGAGGTCGCGCCGCTGGTTGACGAGTTGCGCAAGCGCGAGCCGGCCGAAGTTTGACCGGCTCGGGTATCCACAAATTTCGCAGGTGAAAGCCGTCGGCCTATCGTGTATCATCCACGGTTTTTTGTTTGGCTCGCTCGCGTTGAAAAATAAAATGGTGCGCCCGTTACAGTCCCGCCGATTGGCTGCCGACCTTTTTAAAATAGATTCATGAAAGCAGTCATTCTGGCCGGCGGGCTCGGTACCCGCATCAGCGAAGAAACCGTTGCCCGACCCAAACCGATGATCGAAATCGGCGGCAAGCCGATTTTGTGGCACATCATGAAGATTTACTCCGCGCACGGCATTAACGAGTTCATCGTTTGCTGCGGTTACAAGGGCTATGTGATCAAGGAGTATTTCGCCAATTATTTTCTGCATATGTCGGACGTGACGTTCGACATGCAAAAAAACGAAATGGAAGTCCATCACCGCTATGCCGAACCGTGGCGGGTAACGCTGGTCGATACCGGCGACGACACCATGACCGGCGGCCGCTTGAAACGGGTCGCGGCCTATCTGCAAAACGAAACGGCGTTTTGTTTCACCTACGGCGACGGCGTCGCCGACGTCGATGTCTCCGCTGCGATTCGCTTTCATCATAGCCACGGCAAACTGGCTACCGTCACCGCGGTGCAACCCGCCGGCCGCTACGGCGCATTGGATTTGGCCGGGACCCAGGTCAAAGGCTTCATGGAAAAACCGAAAGGCGACGGCGGCTGGATCAACGGCGGTTTCTTCGTGTTATCTCCGGAGTGCGTGCAATACATCGACGGCGATGCAACCCACTGGGAAGCCGAGCCGTTGACCCGTCTGGCGCAGCAGGGGCAGTTGATGGCTTTCGAGCATGCCGGCTTCTGGCAGCCGATGGATACGTTGCGCGATAAGAATCAGCTCGAGGAGTTGTGGCAATCCGGGGGCGCACCGTGGAAGGTTTGGCATGAATCCTGAATTCTGGCGCGGCAAGCGAGTGTTCGTCACCGGCCATACTGGTTTCAAAGGCGGCTGGTTGACGATGCTGTTGCATTCGTTGGGTGCGGAGGTTTACGGCTATGCGCTGCCTCCGGCCACCGAACCGTCTTTATTCGAGGAGGCCAGCGTAGAGTCGTTGCTCGCCGCGCATGTGTTGGCGGACATCCGCGATCTGCCGCGTTTGACGGCGGCGCTGGACCAAGCCCGGCCCGATATCGTCCTGCATCTGGCTGCGCAACCGCTGGTGCGTTATTCCTACCGCGAGCCGGTCGAGACTTTTCAGGTCAATGTGTTGGGGACGGTAAATTTACTGGAGGCCGTGCGCCGGCAGAGCACGGTTCGCGCGGTGGTCAACGTTACCACCGATAAATGCTACGAAAACCGCGAGTGGCTGTGGCCCTATCGGGAAAACGAAGCCATGGGCGGCCGCGATCCTTATTCCGCCAGCAAAGGCTGCGCGGAATTGGTGACGGCCGCTTACCGGGCGTCGTTTCTGGCGCAGGCCGGGGTTCATCTGGCATCGGCCCGCGCCGGCAACGTGATCGGCGGCGGCGATTGGGCGGAAGACCGCTTGATTCCGGACGCCCTGCGCGCGCTGGACCGCGGCGAAGAATTGGTGATTCGGGCGCCGAATGCGACGCGGCCCTGGCAGCATGTGCTGGAGCCGCTGTCCGGTTATTTGACGTTAGCCGAGCATTTATTCGAGCCTGGCGAATCATTCGCCGAGGGCTGGAATTTCGGGCCGCGGGAACAGGACGCCAAACCGGTGGCTTGGTTGCTAGGCGAATTGGCGAAGTGCTTCCCGGCGCTGAATTGGCGCTCCGAGCCGAGCGATCTGCACGAAGCGCATTTTCTGAGTCTGGACAGCAGTAAAGCCCGGCAGCGTTTGGATTGGCAGCCGCGCTGGCGCTTGCGGATCGCTATCGAAAAAACGGCTGCCTGGCATCAGGCCTGGCGCAATGGCGAGGACATGGCGGAGTTCAGTGCCGGACAAATTCGGGATTACCGGCAAGTACCGCATGGAGACGGTCTTGGCGCAATTTGAAGTCATCGCGACGCCGCTGGCCGGATTGAAATTGATTCGGCGGCGCTGCTCGGAAGATAGCCGCGGTTATTTTTCCCGGTTTTTCTGCGCGGCCGAATTGAACGCTGCCGGCTTTTCCGAGCCGGTCGCCCAGATCAACCAGACTCTGACTCGCCGTTGCGGTGCGGTCAGAGGCATGCATTTTCAAGCTCCGCCCCACGCCGAGATCAAATTGGTCAGTTGTCTCAGGGGACGGATATTCGACGTCGCGGTCGATTTGAGACGCGGATCGTCGACCTTTCTGCACTGGTTCGGCGTGGAATTGTCGGCGCAGAACCGCGAGTCGCTGTTGATTCCGCAGGGTTTCGCCCACGGTTTCCAGACCTTGGCGGACGACTGCGAATTACTCTATCTGCACAGTACCGCCTATGCGCCGGCTGCGGAGGGGGCGTTGCATGCATTAGAGCCGAGAGTGGCTATCGACTGGCCGTTGGCGATTACCGAAATGTCGGAGCGCGACCGGCAGCACCCCAACTTAACATCCGATTTTCAAGGTATCGAGCTATGAAATGCCGTCATTGCGGTTCCGAACTCTCTCTGCCCTTGATCGATCTGGGTAGCGCTCCGCCTTCGAACTCCTATCTGACCGCAGACACTTTGCATGCGCCGGAACGTTGGTATCCGCTACGGGTTTTGGTGTGCGAGCAGTGCTGGTTGGTACAGACTGAGGACTACGCGCATTGCGCCGAATTTTTCTCGGCCGATTACGCCTATTTCAGTTCGTTCTCGTCGACGTGGCTGCAGCACGCCGAAAATTACGTCGCGGCGATGGTTCGGCGTTTCAATTTGGATGCCGGCGCTTTAGTCGTGGAAGTCGCGTCGAACGACGGTTACCTGCTGCAATACGTGCAGGCGCGCGGGATCGGCGCTTTGGGGATCGAGCCCACCGCGAGTACCGCCCAGGCCGCCCGCGATAAGGGCCTGCAAGTGATAGAGGAGTTTTTCGGCGCACAGTTGGCCGAGCGGCTGGCGGCCGACGGCATTCGAGCCGATTTGATGGCGGCGAACAACGTGCTGGCGCACGTACCCGACATCAACGACTTTGTCCGCGGCTTTGCGCTGTTGCTGAAACCGGCCGGGGTGGCGACGTTCGAATTTCCGCATCTGCTGAATTTGGTCGAAAGCAATCAGTTCGATACGATTTACCACGAGCATTTTTCCTACTTGTCGTTAACGGCGGTACAGCGCATATTCGCCGAAAACGGTTTGACGCTGTTCGACGTCGAGGAATTGCCGACCCACGGCGGCAGCTTGCGGGTTTTTGCCCAGCGCACGGCAGATGGCGCGCAGCCGGTTGAGCCTTGCGTTGCCGAACTGTTGCGGCGCGAGGCCCGGGCCGGCATGGCCGCTACCGCTTTTTACGCCGGCTTCCAGAAGCGAGCCGATGCGCTAAAGAACGATCTGCTAAGCTTTTTGCTGGAAGCCGCCCGCAACGGCAAAAAAGTCGCAGCTTACGGCGCAGCGGCGAAAGGCAATACCTTACTGAATTATGCCGGTGTGCGTCCGGATTTGATTGGCTACGTCGTGGACCGCAATCCGGCAAAACAGGGGAAATGGCTGCCCGGCAGCCGGATACCGATCGTCGACGAGCCGCATTTGCAACGCGATAAGCCGGATTATGTTTTGATTCTGCCTTGGAATTTACAGCGCGAAGTCGTAGCGCAATTGGCTTATGTGCGGGATTGGGGCGGCCGCTTCGCCATCGCGGTGCCGGAGTTAACGGTTCTCTAATGAGAATCGCGGTTACCGGCGCCGACGGCTTCATCGGCCGTTATCTACTGCCGATCTTGCTGGCGCAGGGCCACCAGGTCGCCGCCGTTTCCAGGCGGGCCGGCCATCCGCCGCAGCCCGGCCTGAGCTGGTTGCAGGCCGATTTGTTGGATGCCGGGCAAGTCAGGCAAGCGATGGCCGAAGCCGAGGCCGAGTGCTTGATCCACTTGGCCTGGTTTGTCGAGCACGGCCGATTTTGGACCGCGGCCGAAAACTTTGCCTGGTGCGACGCGACGGCCGGTCTACTGGCGGCGTTTAACGAGTTTGGTGGTAAGCGGGCGGTGTTGGCCGGAACCTGTGCCGAATACGATTGGAACTACGGCTATTGCATTGAAGGTAAAACGCCAACCGTGCCGGCGACGCTGTACGGCAAGTGCAAAGATGCCGCCCGGCAATTTGCCGAACATTTTTGCCGCGACAACGGCATCGAGTGGGTGTGGGGACGGATTTTTACGCCGTACGGGCCAGGTGAGCCGGTGGGGCGATTCGTGCCGTCCGTGCTATCGGCCATGGGCCGGGGCGAAGTTTTGAAATGCAGCCACGGCCGGCAGTTTCGCGATTTTCTGCACGCGAGCGATGTGGCGGCGGCTTTCGCCCATTTGGCGGCAAACACGCCGGCGACCGGAGTGTTTAACATCGCCTCGGGCGAACCTATGCGACTGGCAGATATCGTGGCGATCTGCGCCGGGTTGTTCGAAGCCGAGCCGGCTGTCGAATTCGGCGCGGTGCCGGTGGCCGAATACGATCCGCTGATGCTGGTCGGCTGCGCGGACAAGCTGGCCGCAACCGGTTGGGCTGCACGGATATCGATCCGCGACGGCCTTGCCGATTACCGAATTAAAATTAACGAATTGAAGGGGAGTGAATGATGGATCCGGTAACACAGTTTGCGCTTGAAAGAGAGTCAATCCGCCAGGCTTTCGCGGCAAACAATGAGGCCGAACGGCTAACTCGCGCCTGGATGAATTTCGCTCAAGCCGGCAAATATTCATACCAATTCGACTGGATGGGGCGGCCGATCATTCAGTATCCGCAAGACATCGTGGCGATGCAGGAGTTGATTTGGTCGGTCAAGCCCGACCTGATCGTCGAGACCGGTATCGCCCATGGCGGCTCGTTGATTTTCAGCGCGTCGATGCTGGCGTTGCTGGACATGGCCGACGCGATCGAAGCCGGCGAACAGTCGCTGAATCTGCGCGATTGCCGTCGCAAGGTGATCGGCATCGATATCGACATTCGCGCCCATAACCGGGCCGCGATCGAAGCCCATCCGATGAGTGCGCGGATCGAAATGATCCAAGGTTCCAGCATCGCTCCGGAAACCGTGGCCCAAGTTAGAGCTCGCGCAGAAGGTTCGCAACGGATTTTGGTATGTCTGGACTCCAACCACACCCACGACCACGTGCTGGCCGAGCTGGAAGCCTATGCGCCGTTGACCACGGTAGGCAGTTACTGCGTCGTGTTCGATACCATGGTCGAGGACATGCCGGCCGACCTGTTCCCGGACCGCCCCTGGGGGCCGGGCGACAATCCGAAAACCGCGGTCAGGCAATATTTGCAGTCGCATCCCGAATTCGAGATCGATAAAGGCCTGGACCATAAACTGCAGATATCGGTGGCCCCGGACGGCTTTTTGAAACGCCTGCGCTAACCGCAGTCCGACCGCCGGCCTTGCCGATGCCCCGTTTTTCCGGTCTGCCCGTATCCATGCCTCACGCTCTTCCCGCGGCTGTCGGCCTCGACGCCGGTCCGGCGGTTGCGGTGCAACGCGGCGAGCGCATCCAAACTCTGGATTTTTTTCGCGGCATCGCCATTTTGATGGTGATTTGCGGCCATTTTCTGCCGCAGCGCTTGGTCTTCGGTGATTTGGCAGCATTGTTTGCGACCATGGGCAGGGGCGGCGTGATCGTATTCTTTTTGCTCAGCGGCTATTTGATTATCAGGAGTTTGCAGGGGTGCTCTATCGGGGCTTTCCTATGCCGGAGGTTTTTCAAAATTTTCCCGGCCTATTGGTTGAACCTGCTGGTCTTGTTCATTGCCGGCCAACTGGGTTTCGGTTTGGCGAGCCACTCCAATGCAACCTACTTGGCGAATTTTGCAATGCTGTCCGACCTGTTTAGGGTAGCCAATGTCAGCAATGAGTATTGGACTTTGTTGATCGAAGTGAAGTTTTACGTGTTTATCGCTTGCTATTTTCACTGGTTCGGCATCCGTTTTGTTTCCGCGCTGCCGTTATTGTTTACCGTGGCCAACGCTACGGTGTTTGCGCTCAGAGGCCAAGCCAGCCAGTTATTGACGTTTTTTCCGGTTTTTTTTGTCGGTATTCAGGTGTTGCTGGCCGAGAAATCGGGCTGGGCGAGGTCGAACCTGTTGCGTTTGGCTTCGACCGGTCTGCTGGCCGGACTTAACGTTGCCTTGTTCGACGGCATTTATCCGCTTTGGTCGATAGCCTATATCCTCGGGGGCGCTGTCGCCATGGTAGGGCTGTTGCAATCCGGATTCTCGCTGGGTTTGCTGGCCTTTTTCGGTAAGGTGTCCTACAGCAATTATTTGTACCATACCTTGGTCGGCTATTCGCTGTTCGAATGGATCGGCCGGCAACAGACCGTCGCCAGCAATCTGATCGCCGTTGCCGCCGTGGTGGTGGTGTCGACGTGGGTGGCTTATCTGAGTTACATCCTGGTCGAGCTACCGTCGGGACGGTTTTGCAAAGTTCATGAGCCGCGGTTTCTGCTGCGGTTCTCCAAGTTGCGGAGACGTTAATGTCAGCCGAAAAAACGGTTTTGGCGGTTTTGGGCACCCGGCCGGAGGCGATCAAGTTATCGCCTTTGGTTTTGGCCGGCAAACAACGCAAGCAATTCGATTTTTTGGTTTGCAACACCGGCCAGCACCGGCAGATGTCGGATCAGGTGCTGGATTTGTTCGGTTTGCAGGCCGATTTCGATTTGGATGTCATGCGAGCCGAACAAACGCTGACCGGTATCACGGTCGATATCCTGACGCGGATGCAGGATTGTCTGGACCGCTGCCGGCCGGATTGGGTCGTTGTCCAGGGCGATACGACGACCAGTTTCGCCGCGGCGCTCGCGGCGTTTTACCGCAAGATTCCGGTGGCGCATGTCGAGGCCGGATTACGCACCGGCAATATCTATGCGCCGTGGCCGGAAGAAATGAATCGGCGCCTGGTGTCCGAATTGGCGACGCTGCACTTTCCGCCGACTCAGTCGGCCGCGGAAAATCTGCTGCGCGAAGGGATCGCTCCAGACCGCATGTTGGTGACCGGAAACACCGGCATCGATGCCTTGAAAGGCTTGGTCAAGCGCTTGGCGGACGACGCGATGCTGCGGGATAGGGCGGCCAATTTACTGAATTCGGCCGGTTTGAAAACCGGGAGTTGGTCGCAGGGGCGGCCTTATGTATTGGTCACCTGCCACCGGCGGGAAAGTTTCGGCGCCGGTCTCGAGGCGATTTGCACGGCGGTTTTGCGGCTTGCCAACCGGTTTCCGGGCTACGATTTTATCTATCCGGTACATCCGAACCCGCGGGTTCGGGAGACGGTAAACAGGCTGTTGGCTACCGGTATCGCCAACGTGCAATTGATCGAGCCTTTGGAATATTTGCCGTTCGTGCGCCTGATGGCCGAAGCCGAATTGATTTTGACCGATTCCGGCGGCGTGCAGGAGGAGGCGCCGAGCCTGGGCAAGCGCGTCGTGGTGTTGAGAGACGAGACCGAGCGAACCGAAGGTCTCGAAACCGGTTTGATTCGCTTGGCTGGAACCGATCCCGAGAAAGTGGTCGGTTTCGCGCTGGATGCGCTGGAGGGACGATGGCCGCTTGCCGACAGGGCCGATGTCTACGGCGACGGCCGGGCGTCGGAACGCATAATCGACGCTATCGCCGCCCATTCCCCGCTTTAACCGCATTTTGCTATGAAAGTACTTGCCGTATCTTACGTGCTGCCGCCGAATTTGTATTCGCAGGCCATCCAAATCGGCCGCCTGCTTTACCACGCTCGATTGCCGATGGCCGCCGTTACCGGCCAAGTGGATACCTTGGCAAGCGGCCTGGATGTTTATCCCGTCTTCGACAGCCGTCTGCTGTTCAGGTTGCCGGTAGCTTACCGCGCGCCGATGTCGGGCCTCATGCACCGAATTGCGGCGAACTTGTTGCCCTTGTATGCGCGAGCGCCCGACGAATTTCTGGGTTGGGTGCCGCTGGCGGAGCGCGCCGTAGTCGAGCGTTTGGCCCAGGGCGATTTCGCGCCCGACGTTTTACTAACTTTCGGCGAGCCGATGTCCGATCATCTGCTTGGCCTGCGCCTAAAGCGCCGCTACGAATTGCCGTGGGTGGCGCATTTCAGCGATCCTTGGGCCGATAACCCGTTTCGGCGCCGATTTTTCCTGGCCAATATCCGTAACCGCCAATTGGAACGCGAGGTGATTGCCAACGCCGACCGCATCATTTTCACCTCGCAGGAAACCGTGGATTTGGTGATGGCCAAATATCCCGCGGCGTGGCGGCAAAAAGCCAGGGTCCTGCCGCACGGTTTCGAGCCCGACGCTTACGGCGACTCGCCGCGCGATCCGGATGCGCCGCTGCTGATCCGTTATTTGGGTAATTTCTACGGCCACCGTTCGCCGCAGCCGTTGTTCGAGGCTTTGGCGGCCATTCTGCGCGAGCGGCCGGACGAACTGCACGGCGTGCGGATCGAATTGGTCGGCGGAGTACCGCCCAGGATGCTGAAATCGGCAGCCTTCCGATCTTTGCCGGATGGGCTGCTGAAATTGGTGCCGACCGTCGATTATTCGGCTTCGCTGGCATTGATGAAGCAAGCCGATTTGTTGTTGGTAATCGATGCGCCGGACGATTTGAGCGTGTTTCTGCCCGGTAAATTGGTCGACTATTTGGGCGCCGGTGTGCCGATTTTCGGCATCGTGCCGCCCGGCGCTTCGGCGCAGTTAATTTCCAAACTCGGCGGCGGCGTTGCCAATCCGCGCCGGCCGGCGGAAATCGCCGAATCTCTAACTCAGGCTTTGCGCAATATTCGCGAGCGCAGAGCGGTGGGAACTGGTCCGGCTTGGGGTAATCCGCAAGTACGCGCGGCTTATAGCGCCGATGCGGTGGCAGAGCGGTTCCGTTCTATCGTTGGCGAACTGGCCGGCAGCGGTGCGGATGAATAAGCTTTTTCTGTACGGCTATTACGGCTTCGGCAACGTCGGCGACGATCTACTGTTGGCGGCGATTATCCGGCGCTTGCGCGCGGCGGTGCCGGGTGCGAGTTTTGCCGTGCGTAGCTTGCACCCGGTAGCCGAGTTGCAAAGCCGGGACATTGAATTTACTTGCCAGGAGCGGATTCTGTTGAATCCAAATCTGCCGAAGTGGCGGCGCTTGCTCGACTATCTGCTTGCCAATTGGCGGTCGCTGGCCGGTTGCCGGGCTATGGTTTTCGGCGGCGGTACGCTGTTTCATGCGCGTGGCGGCGCGTTGACCAATCTGCTGTTGATTTTTCTGGCAGTACTTCAAGCGCGGTTGCGGGGCGTCCGGGTGTTTGTGCTCGGGGCCGGTGTCGCTGAAATGCCGGGCGTCGCGGCCAGATTACTGATGGCGGCGATTTTGGCGCTAAGCGACGATTTTGCTGTGCGCGATGCCTCGTCGTGGCGGCATTGCCGGCAGGTTTTCGGCGGCAAGCATGTCCGGCGCACGGCGGATCTGGTGTTTTCATTGCAGTTGCCGGCGGTGCCGACAACCTCGGCCGGCAAAACCATCGGCGTCACGTTGGCGGCCAGCGATATCGGCTCTGCGATCGGCGCCTACCCCCAGTTTTTTACCGCCCTTGCCGCGGATTTGGCGTCTTTGCGCGACAACGGCTGCTCGATCCGGCTGTTGTCGTTTCAAGAATTGGACGATCCGCAGGCCGGCGTGTCCGACACCCAATTGCTGCAGGCCATCGGTATCGAGGGGGAGCGCGTCGAACTGCAAAGGGTATCGTCCGATCCCGAGGCATTGTGCCGGCAATTCGCCGAACTCGATATCGTTGTCGGTATGCGGTTTCACGGCCTGGTCATGGCGGCTTTGCTGGGGCTGCCGTTTGTCGGGATCGGCCGCGACAGTAAGCTTTCGGACTTTTGCCAGGATGCCGGTATGCCGTTTTTATCGCTTGCCGACGTCAACGCCGGCCAGATCGCCGAGACCATAGTGGGCACTGCGGGGCGAATGCTGGATAGTGCCAATCTTGCCTCCTGGCAAGCCTTGTCTGCGGAAAATTTCGGCCCAATCGAGGAATACCTGAAATGAGGGTGATTTTGCACGGGTTCGGCTCGTTCCCGATTCTGTTTTACCACGTGATCGAATACGCCAAGCGCCGCTATCCGGAAGTGGAATGGGCGATCATCTTGTCTTCGCCGCACCACGAGGCGTTGATGGTGTCGCTGCTCGGCCGGGACAATGTGTTTGTACTGAACGCCAATGATGGCTCTTGCTCGGCGGAAGAGAAAGATTGGCTGTATCCGGGCAGCCTGCACCGCGATATCGACAGCGAAAAGCGCAATTTCAAATTCGCCCGCTCGCATATCCAATTGCAAAGGGCGATGAATTTGTACCGCGGCGCCAGACGCTTTATGGCCAGGTTTAATCCCAGCCACGCCTTGGTTTCGCAGGTGGAAGGTCTGGACGGCAAGGTGTTTCTGGCCTGCGCCAAGCAGATGGGGATACCGGTCGTCGTGCCGACCCATTGCCGCAATTTGGGCGGGATATTTTTCTCGCCGGACGATTGCGAATCCTTGCCGCCTTATGCAAATGCCGCCGACTCTGCGGCGCGGCAGGCTGCGGCAAGCTTTCTTCGCGAGTTCCGGCAGGCGCCGAAAGCGCCGGCAGTCGGCCAAGGTCTTGCTGAAGACCGTATTCTGTCCGGCTTCCAAAAGCCTTTCCTGCAACGCGTGGGTGCGGCCTTACAACGCCGCTTCGACGCCAGCGAAGCTTTCGAATGGGATTACCTGCGTGCGGCCTTTTTGAATAATTTGCCGTGGTTGCGGGATGCTATTTGGAACTTGCGGCGTTGGAAAAACCAACGGTTATGCGACATTACCGGCCTGGAACAGTTGCCGGACAAGTTCGTGTTTTATCCGTTGCAGTATTCGCCCGAGTCGTCGATCAATACGCCGGCACCGTATTTCGTCGATCAGATGCGGGCGATTGATGCGATTCGGCACGCGTTGCCCAGCGACGTGGTTCTGCTGATTAAAGAACATCCGGCCTGCATTCTGCTGCGAAGCGGCAGTTTCGTCCGCGAGTTGCTGCATAAGTCCGGCGTGGTAGTGGCGCATTACGCGTTGCCGTCGGCGGAAATCGTAAAACGGGCGCACATCACGATTTCGGTGACCGGTACCGCCACCTTCGAAGCCTATATGTTGGGCCGGCCGTCGGTTACCTTGGGCAATGCCTTTTTCTCCGAGGCTTTGGGCGGCGTCTGTAAGCTACACGATCTGCGCGCGAAAATTGCCCAACAATTGGATAGCAAAATCGACGACGCCGACATTATCGATTTTCTGGCCCGCGTGTTCTCGGTACGCAAACAGATCGTGTTCGGTTCGCCCGGCATGGCCGGCGAACCGGTATTGCGCGAGCGCAATGTTGCCGCATTTGCCGAAGGCTTTATGCAACATTGCCGGGCTATCGACGGAGCGAAGGAATGAATACGGCGCCGCTAGAGCAGAATCTGACCTGTCCGATTTGCGCTGCCGAGCAGTCCAGGCCTATACCGTTTCGGGACCCCGACTCCGGGCTACGGGTATTAAAATCTGCCGGTTACCATTGGCGTATATGCGGCAATTGCGGCAACGCCTTCCCGACGCAGACCGTTTCGTTGGCGGAACTGCAGCAATACTGGGACCGCAACCGGGTCATTGAAGATACGCCTGCGGCCGACACCGAGACAGTCTGGCAAAGCCGATGGCAGGCCAGCCAAGTCTGGGCGCAGCGCACATACGATTTTCTCGCACCGTTTTTGCGCCCGGATATGCGGCGTTTTCTCGATGTCGCCTGCGGGCTCGGTGCAACCGTGGCACTATTTCGCGACAAAGGCTGGCAGGCTGAGGGGGTCGACGCCGACCCGAACACGCGGCAATTCCACGAGAAAGCCGGGATCGCGGTGACGATAGGGCAGGTGGAAAACTTGCAGCCGGGTGCGGCTTTCGATGTGATTTCGATCGCGCATGCGATTTATTTCGTCAGCCGGCCGCGGCAGTTCGTGCAGCGGGTTGCGGCGATGCTGAAACCCGACGGCCTGTTCGCCGTTATCGTTAGCGATTTGTTGTCGTCGTTGAGCGACAGTTGTCCGGGTTACGCCCACACTTGGTATCCGAGCGCCGATGCGCTGGTTTACTTGTTGCAGCAGGAAGGCTTCGTCGTGATTGCGCGCCGCTCTATGAAAGGTTCGATCATGATCTTGGCAAAACGCGGCCAAGCCGCGGCGCCGCGGGCGTTTCCGCGCCGCGACTACTGGCTGCATATGAGTCAGGCCTGGCGCTTCAAATTGTTGGGCCGGCCGTATCGCTGCTTGGTGAATAGGTTGAAAAAGCTGTTGCGGAAATAGTTTGGCGTACTTGAACGCGATGGCAATTCGGATATCCGGCCAGTGGCCGGAGTCGGCAAATTTGGGGTGCGGTCGGTCCGCGCCGCTTTGAGATTAGGGGAGAACTGGCATGGGGCATGCGGCTGAGGTCGAGTCCGGACAACGTTTTGAATTTGGCGAGAATTGGGCGCGTTTCTTGTCCGAACTATCGGACGAAAAAATCGCTGCGGCGGAAGCGTCGCTGAAACGGATGCTGGGCGTCGAGTCCTTGCAAGGCAAGACCTTTCTCGATGCGGGCTCCGGCAGTGGCTTGTTTTCGCTGGCGGCGGCACGTCTGGGCGCGACGGTGCATTCCTTCGATTTCGATCCGAGTTCGGTTAAATGCACCGAACGGATCAAGCAGCTTAAATTTCCGAATTGCGAACGTTGGCGTATCGAGAGCGGATCGGTACTGGATCAAGGCTATGTCTCGGCGTTGGGCGCTTTCGACGTGGTCTATTCCTGGGGTGTGTTACACCATACCGGCGATATGGCCGGGGCATTCGCCAACATTGCCGGTTGCGTCAAACCGGGCGGTTTGCTGTTTGTCGCGATCTATAACGACCAGGGCTGGGTCAGCCGCTATTGGACTTGGGTCAAACGTTTGTACAACCGCAGCAGCATCGCCAAACCGGTATTGATTGCGTGCCACGCCCCCTATTTGCTGGGTTTACGCTGGCTGGTGCGGGCAATCAGCGGTCGGCTGTCGATCGAGCGCGGCATGACGATTTGGTATGACATGATCGATTGGCTGGGCGGGTACCCGTTCGAGGTGGCCAAGCCGGAACAAGTCTTCGCGTATTTCCGCGGCCGCGGTTTTACGCTGACCGAAATGACGACTTGCGGCGGTCGCATGGGTTGTAACGAATTCGTATTCCGCCTTGCCAGCCGCTAACGCCAATCGCATCGTCGTCGTCCATGTCATCACCGGCCTCAACGTTGGCGGGGCCGAGCGCATGCTGTGGAAATTGCTGGCACATGCCGACCGGCAGCGTTTCGATATGCGGGTGGTTTGCCTGATCGGCGACGGGCCGGTCGCGGACGATATCCGTGCCTTGGGCATACCGGTATTGTGTTTGGGAGTGCAATCGCCGGCGGGAGGTTTGCAGGCGCTCGGACGCTTGCGCCGGTATTTGCGCGCGGCACGGCCCGACATTCTGCAAGGCTGGATGTACCATGGCAATTTCGCGGCCTGGGTCTGCCGCTGGCTGGCTGGTCGGCGGGTACCGTTGATCTGGGGCGTGCGGCAAAGCCTTTACGACATCAATAAAGAAAAGCCGGGCACCGCAAAAGTCATCCGACTGTGCGCCTGGTTGTCCGGGGCGGCGACCAAAATCCTATACAACTCGCAAACCGCTAGGCAACACCATGAAAACTTAGGCTACGCAGCGGAGTGCGGCGATTGGTTGCCGAACGGTTTCGACACCGACTTATTCCGGCCGGACCCGACAGCGCGGACTGCATTGCGGGAAGAACTTGGCTTGCAGCCGCAAGCGGCGTTGGTCGGCATAGTTGCCCGCTACGATCCGATGAAAGGCCATGCCAATTTTCTAAAGGCCGCCCAGCTATTGGCCGAGCGGCGCAACGATGTGCATTTCGTGTTAGTTGGCCGCGGCGTCGACTCGCAAACCCGCTTGTTTGCCGATGCTGAACGCGCGTCCGCTTTGCAAGGTCGGTTGCATCTATTAGGCGAGCGCCGTGATATTCCAAGCATCACTGCCGCGTTGGATATCGCCGTCACGCCTTCGGTTTCGGAAGGCTTCGCCAATGCAATCGGCGAAGCAATGAGTTGCGCGGTGCCGTGCGTGGTGACCGACGTCGGCGATTCCGCGGCGGTTTTGGGCGAGGGCGGCCGCGTTGTGGCGGCCGAGGACGCGCTAGCCTTGGCTGATGCGATATGCGAGTTGCTCGATTTATCCAGAGACCAGCGGCAGGCGATTGGTATGCAGGCCCGGCAGCGGGTGTTGGCGCAATTTTCGATTCAAGCGGTGGTCGAGCGCTACCAAGAACTTTATCTGCGGTTGACGGCAACCGAGGATGCGTAAGGCATGTGCGGCATAGCTGGTTTTTTCGGCATCGGCCTGTCCGCCCCCGATGCGGTTCTGCAAGCGATGGGCGATGCGATTCGCAGCCGCGGCCCCGACGACAGCGGAATTTTCCGGAGTGCGGAGGCTGGCATCGGCTTGGTGCATCGCCGGTTGTCCATCGTCGATCTGTCGCCGGCCGGGCATCAACCGATGCAGTCGTCGTGTCGACGCTACGTCATCGTGTTCAACGGCGAGATCTACAACCATCCGGCGTTGCGTGAGCAACTCGAGCGGGCCGGGCAAGCACCGGTTTGGCGCGGACATTCCGACACCGAGACCTTATTGGCCGCCATCGCCGCCTGGGGCTTGCGCAAAGCGCTGGAGTCGGCGGTAGGCATGTTCGCGCTGGCGCTGTGGGATCAGGAAAAGCGCGAGTTATCGCTGGCGCGGGATCGCTTGGGCGAAAAGCCGTTGTATTACGGCCGCGTCGCCGGCGGTTTGGCCTTTGCTTCCGAACTGAAGGCTTTGCGCGTAATCCCGGGCTTTGTCGGCGAAGTCAATCGACAAGCCTTGGCGTTGTATATGCGCCACAATTATGTTCCCGGCCCGTACTGCATTTATGCCGGAATCGACAAGCTAATTCCAGGTAGTCTTGTAACGTTCAACCGCCAACACATTGCCGCAGGCAATTTTCCGGAACCCGAGCGGTTTTGGTCCGCCGCGGCCGTAGCCAAAAATGGCTTGGCCGAGCCGCTGCAGCTTAGTTCCGCGGACGAGGTGGCCGACGCGCTGGAACAAAAGTTACGCGCCACGTTGCGCGGCCAAATGATGGCGGATGTGCCGTTGGGCGCATTTTTGTCGGGCGGCGTCGATTCTTCGGCGATTGTCGCATTGATGCAGGCCGAGGCGCGGGCTGGCGGAGCGCCGCCGGTCAAGACTTTTACCATCGGCTTTGGCGAGGATGCGTTCGACGAGGCCCGCTATGCGCAGGCGGTGGCCCGGCATTTGGGTACAGAGCACAGCGAGCTTTACGTTACCTCCCATGACGCATTGGCCGTCATTCCGGAATTGCCGGCGATTTATGACGAACCGTTTGCCGATTCCTCGCAATTGCCGACTTGCTTGGTTTCGCGCATGGCGCGGCAGCAGGTTACCGTGGCGTTGTCCGGCGACGGCGGCGACGAATTGTTCGGCGGCTACGACCGCTATCGGATGGCGCAGCGGCTGTGGGCCAAGCTGGCAGCGGTGCCTTTGCCGTTACGCAAAGCGCTGGCCGGCATGTTACGCAGCGTGCCGGTCAACGGTTGGGATGCTTTATGCGGCGTTGCCCAGCCGTTGTTGCCGGCCGGCATGCGTAGCGGTTTTCCGGGGGATAAGATCCATAAAGGGGCCGGGCTGTTGCATAGCGCCAATCCGGCCGAGTTGTATTTGAACTTGATCAGCCATTGGCAACCGGACCAGGTGGTGCTCGGCAACGACCCGGGAACGGGTTTGCTGCAACAATGGCCGGATTTGCCGGAGTTGTTCGAACAAATGATGTTGTTCGATAGCTGCAGTTATCTGCCGGATGACATTTTAGTCAAGGTCGACCGGGCAGCGATGAACGTCGGCCTGGAAACCCGGGTGCCGCTGCTCGACCACCGCTTGTTCGAGTTTGCCTGGAAATTGCCGCGGCAGATGAAAGTGCGGGACGGCGAAGCCAAATGGCTGTTACGCCGGGTGTTGTACCGGCATGTGCCGCGCGAGTTGATCGAACGGCCGAAAATGGGCTTTGCCGTGCCGCTCGAGCAGTGGCTGCGCGGGCCGTTGCGCGACTGGGCCGAAGCTTTGCTCGACCGTTCCCGGCTGAGCCGCGACGGTTATTTCGATCCGGAGCCGATCAGGCGCAAATGGGCCGAACATCTGTCCGGCCGACGAAACTGGCGATTTTTATTGTGGGATGTTTTGATGTTCAACGCCTGGTTAGATCAGCAATGAGTTACAAATTATTGGTGGTCTGCAACGACCTGGATTTTTTTCTGCTGCACCGACTGCCGGAAACCAGCGGTGCGCTGAGACAGGGCTACGAGGTCCATGTCGCGACGCCGCCCGGAGCGCGCACGGCGGAAATCGGCAAGCTCGGTTTTATCTACCACGAATTGCTATTAACTCGGAGCGGGCAAAATCCGTTAGCCGAATTGGCGGCGCTGCGGGCGATGTATGCCTTATTCAAGCGGGTGCAACCCGACCTGGTTTACCTGATGACGGTCAAGCCGATTTTGTACGGCGGTATCGCCGCGCGCTTGGCGGGAGTCAAGGCCGTGGTTGCGGCGGTATTCGGCATGGGCTACCTGTTTACCGATACCCGGCTTAAAACCCGGATAGTCAGAGCCTTGGTGTCCCGGCTTTACCGTTTGGCGCTGGGGCATCGCAATATTCGCGTGATCTTTCAGAATCCGACCGACCGCGATCTGATGCTCGAACTCGGTGTCGTTTCTCCGGAACAAACTGTTTTGGTGCGCGGCTCCGGAGTCGATTTGCAGCGCTTCGCCGTCGCACCGGAGCCTGCCGGCAGGCTGCAGGTCTTAATGGCGGCACGCTTGCTTTACGATAAAGGCGTCAGGGAATATGTCGAGGCCGCCCGCTTGTTGCGGCAGCAGGGCGTAGACGCGCGCTTTGTACTGGTCGGCGACCGGGACGACGGCAATCCATCCAGCCTGAGCCGGCAGGAGGTCGAGGCGCTGCGCGCCGATTCGAATATCGAATTCCTCGGTTTTCAAACGAATATGCCGCAACTGTTGGCCGCTGCCAATATCGTGGTGTTGCCGTCCTACCGCGAAGGCTTGCCCAGAGTGTTGGAAGAAGCTGCCGCCTGCGGGCGGGCGGTGGTCACCACCGATGTGCCGGGCTGCCGCGATGCGATAGAAGCCAATGCCAGCGGGCTGTTGGTCCCGGTACGAGACGCCGCTGGCCTGGCGGATGCGATCCGGCGTTTGTTGGAGGACGGCGAGTTGCGGCGGGAGATGGGGCGGCAGGGGCGGCAACTGGCCGAACGGCGCTATGCCGTCGCCGCCATCGTCGACGCTCATCTGGCGATTTACCGTGAATTGCTGGCCGCCAGCGGCGCCGTTGGATAGCTTCGTGCGATTGGGCCTCATGTAGTGGCCTGATTTTGCCCGAAATTTTGCTAGAATGGCCGCTATTTCCTTTTTTGTAGTTGACATGAAACACATCGAACTCCTTTCCCCGGCCGGTACCTTACGCAACATGCGTTACGCTTTTGCCTTCGGCGCCGATGCGGTCTATGCCGGGCAGCCGCGCTATAGTCTCAGAGTGCGCAACAACGATTTCCTATCCGAAAATCTGGCCAAAGGCATTGCCGAGGCGCACCGGTTGGGCAAGAAGTTTTTTCTGGCCGCCAACGTGATTCCGCATAACGCCAAGATCAAAACCTTTTTGAAGGACATGGCGCCGATCATCGCGATGCAGCCCGACGCGCTGATCATGGCGGACCCCGGTTTGATCATGATGACCCGTGAGCAATGGCCGGAGATGCCGATTCATTTGTCGGTACAGGCTAACACCGTCAACTATGCCAGCGTCCGGTTCTGGAAAAGCATGGGCGTGGAAAGGGTGATTCTGTCGCGCGAGCTGTCGCTGGACGAGATCGCCGAGATTCGCCAACAATGCCCCGATATGGAACTGGAAGTGTTCGTCCACGGCGCATTGTGTATCGCCTATTCCGGCCGTTGCCTGTTGTCCGGCTACTTCAATCATCGCGATCCTAACCAAGGCACTTGTACCAATTCCTGCCGCTGGAAATACGACACCAAACCGGCGGTGGAAAATGCCGAAGGCGATTATTTGTTGGCCGATAGCGCGGTTATTTCCATGAACGATTTGAACCAAGGGCTAAACACCGCCAGTTGCGGCGGCGCCGAGCGCCATCCTTTGGCCGACAATATTTATTTCCTGGAAGAAGAAGGCCGGCCGGGCGAGCTATTGCCGGTGATGGAAGACGAAAACGGCACTTACATCATGAACTCGAAAGACTTGCGTGCCATCGAGCACGTGCAGCGGCTGGTGGAAATCGGCGTCGATAGTTTAAAGATCGAGGGCCGCACCAAATCGCATTTCTACGTGGCGCGTACCGCCCAGACTTACCGCCAGGCCATCGACGATGCGCTGGCCGGGCGGCCGTTCCAGCCGGAATTGCTGGGCATACTGGATAATCTGGCTAACCGCGGTTACACCGACGGTTTTTACCAGCGCCACCATACCCACGAACACCAAAACTACCTGTCCGGATATTCCAAAAGCCACCAGCAACAGTTCTGCGGCGAGATTACCGGCTTCGATACCGCGACCGGCATGGCCGACGTCAGCGTCAAAAACAAGTTTGCGCTGGGCGACAAATTGGAACTGATTCTGCCTGGCGGCAACCGGGATATCGTCGTGGAACGCATGGTCGATAAGTACGGCCAGCCGATGCAGGAAGCGGCCGGCGGCGGCTACGAAGTGAAGATTCCGCTACCGACCGCGGATTGCGATTTCGGTTTGTTGGCGCGTTATTACTGATTCGCGGAGGCGAGTATGAGCTTCGATACGGCGGATTTATGCGACCGTTTTGGCCAAAGCGACAGTTTTCAGGTCGCGGAACCCGTGCTGCGCCACTTCGGCGGCTCGCGCCGGTTCTGCGGCCAAATCACGACGTTAAAAGTGTTCGAGGATAATTCGCTGGTCCGCGCCACTTTGGCGGAAAAAGTCGACGGCCGAGTGCTGGTGGTCGATGGCGGCGGTTCCAAGCGTTGCGCGCTGATCGGCGATACTCTGGCCGGCTTGGCGTTGGAGAATGGCTGGCAGGGTATCGTGGTCTACGGCAGCATTCGCGGCTCCGAACTGATCCGGCAACTGCCGATCGGCGTGATGGCGCTGAACACCAATCCGTTGCGCAGCAACAAGCACGGCCACGGCGACCGCGACGTGATGATCACCTTTGCCGGCGTCAATTTCAAAAAAGACCATTATTTATATGCCGATGGCGACGGAATTATCGTCGCGGATGCGAAATTGGATTAGAATTGCTTCGTCTTAACCCAGTAAAAAAGTCAAGAATATGCAAATAGTACTCGCTAACCCCCGTGGATTCTGTGCCGGCGTCGACCGGGCCATCGAAATCGTCGATCAAGCGATAGACACTTTCGGAGCGCCGATTTACGTGCGCCACGAAGTGGTGCACAACCGCACTGTCGTCGATGGCTTGAAAGAAAAGGGTGCCGTTTTTATCGAAGAACTCAGCGACGTGCCGGTCGGGTCGTATCTGATTTTCAGCGCGCACGGTGTGTCCAAAGCGGTACAGAAAGAAGCCGAGGAACGTCAGTTGACGGTATTCGATGCCACCTGTCCGTTGGTGACCAAGGTACACATGCAGGTCGCCAAACACGCTAAACAAGACCGGGAAGTGATTCTGATCGGCCACGCCGGCCATCCGGAAGTGGAAGGTACCATGGGCCAGTACGATAAATGCACCGAACACGGCGACATTTATCTGGTGGAAACGCCGGAGGACGTCAAAAACCTGAAGGTCAACAATCCAGATAATCTGGCCTACGTCACGCAAACCACGTTGTCGATGACCGACACCAAAGTCATGGTCGACGCATTGCGCGAACAATTTCCGTCGATCAAGGAACAGAAAAAAGACGACATTTGCTATGCCACGCAAAACCGGCAAGACGCGGTGCACGATCTGGCCAGAATCTCCGATTTGATCCTGGTGGTCGGTTCGCCGAACAGTTCCAATTCCAACCGTTTGCGGGAAATCGCCGAGCAACTGGGCAAACCGGCCCACCTGATCGATACTTACAAGGACTTGAAACAGGAATGGTTGGATGGTATCGATGTGGTCGGCGTTACCGCCGGCGCCTCGGCACCGGAAGTGCTGGTGCAGGAAGTGATCAACCAATTGAAGGAGTGGGGTGGCGAAAATACCACCGTGCGCGAAAACAAAGGTATCGAGGAAAAAGTGGTGTTTTCGATTCCTAAGGAATTGAAAAAAGCCATGGAAGCCTGATTTTTAGGAGAAATTTATGCCAATCACAGCTCAGGAACTGGTTGCTGCCGCCAAGCAGCAGATTACCGAAATCGACGTCGCGGCGGCCCAAGCCAGGCTGTCCGGCTCCTTGCTGCTGGACGTGCGCGAGCCGGCCGAATTCGCTGCCGGCCACTTGCCGGGGGCGGTCAACATTCCGCGCGGCGTATTGGAATTTCAAATCGGCGGCCATCCGGCCTTTCAAGGCAAACAGGATGCGGGCATTGTCGTGTACTGCCAGGGCGGTGGCCGCTCGGCGTTGGCAACCCAGGTCCTGAACCAGTTGGGATATTCCGGCGCGGTCAGCATGGCCGGGGGCTTTAAGGCTTGGGCGGAGAGCGGGCTCAAGGTTGAATGAGCTAGGCCAAATCCGCATCGACAAATGGCTGTGGGCCGCGCGGTTCTTCAAAACGCGCGGTCTGGCGGCCGATGCCGTCAACGGCGGCAAAGTCCATGTCAACGGCCAGCGTTGCAAGCCGGGTAAGGACGTCAAAATTGGCGACCTCGTCACGGTGACCAAGGACCAGTATACCTGGGAAGTACGGGTCACCGATCTGAACAAGCAGCGGCGTCCCGCCCAGGAAGCGGCCGAGCTTTATCACGAAGACACAACCAGTGCGGAAAAACGCCGGCAGCAAATCGAATTGCGCAAACAGCAACAGGCGCAGCAGCACCCTTCCGAACGCGAGCATAAACCCAATAAAAAGCAGCGCCGGCAAATCCACCGTTTCAAGCAGGACTCGTTGTAAGCGGACGTCGCCGCGGTCGGATAAAACGATAGCCACATCGCCGACTTCAATTTATTATTCCCGGCTGAATGTAGTGAATTAAGCGCGAAAGTATTGCCTAAACTTGCGGCTTAGATTCCGTTAAGTAAGGCCTAAGCGCCAGCCGTTAGCTTGAAAACGCCGGTGCCGCCCGGCCGTCGAACGTCGCCACACTTCTTTAGGACCATTAATGCCGATCAGCCGCTTGTCAACTCTACCCGTTACGCTTATTGCCGGCAGTTTGCTCGCCGGTTGCGCCACGACCCGGCAGATCGCGGTGGACTACCCCAAAACCGAAACGGTAGCGATCAAACCCTTGCGCGGCCACAGTGCGGTCGGCGGCGACGATTACTACGTGCAGTTGGTTTCCGATTTCGAATTCAAGGGCGACAGCGCATTGAAAGGCGGTTGCAACGAGATGGGCGGGCACTACGAGAACGGCGACCTGTCGGCGGCTTTGGTATTCAGCGTCCACAACGAAACCTTGAAGTTGAAACGGGAAGTCAGCGGTTTCCTCTATCAGGCCACCACCGGCAAGTGCAATTTCAAGTTGGAGACCAAAAAAGCCAACCTGACGCCGTGGTTGAGGCTGGATACCAGCAAGGATACGCTGATCGATTACAACTTTCTCACCAGCAACAGCCACGAAGCCAATCTTTCCCAGTTGGTCGAGGATGTCAATGCCGCCAGCGGCTTGTTCGCGTTGACCGGTGTCGGCGCCGGTATGGCGGTGATGGGTAAACTGGCCGGCAATTGGGTGGAAACCAGCCCGCAGGTCGTGGCGAAAACCCCGGCGGCGAGCGGAAAATACAGTTCCGAGAGCCATTCCCTGCCGGCTAGCGTGGTGTTAGCCGGCGATAGCGGCAATTTCAACCAGAGCCGATTGGCTGTGTACGAAGTGGTCGAAGGCGGGTTGAAGGCTTGGAGTTCGGAGGCCAAATTGCTGGGCGAACTGCGGATTTACCCGGAAGTCGCCACGTCGCTGTTGTTAAAAACCGCCGGAGAAACCACGCCGGATGCCCACGATCTGTCTTTGGACGAATTATGGCGGGCGCCGATCCAGACCGCCAACGGCGAAGTCAGCCTGCTGCAATTGGTCAACCAGGTCGATCCTGCCGCCAAGCCCAATTTGCAAATGGACTGGCGTAATTACGAAGAAGTGGAGAGCCAATGCCGACGGCTGAAATTGGTGATGAAGGATTTGGGTTTCAACAAATTCGACCGCAATGCCGTGTTGTATTACTTTCTAGCCAAATCGCCCGACTGGAAAAATTTTAATATCTCCGCACAGAAGGCGATGACCGACGAAATTCGGCCGAAACTGCTGGAGCAATACCGCACCAAGGATTTTTCCGCCTGTCTGGCGGCCGAGGACTATGCGGCTATGAAAAGCATGCGCTTGCCGGTTAACACCGGGCAGGACTGGGATAATTTGACCAGTTCCCGGCAGAAGAAGGAAGGCGTGATCAGTCCGATCCAGTCGGCGGCACGCCAATTTTTGTCGGCTTTGCAAAATCCGAATAAGGACGAAGCCGCCCGGCAACTGTATCCGTTGCTGAATACCGAAAAGTCCGGCAACGGTTCGGTATTGCTGCAGAACCATTTAAGCAACTTCGGCTTGGAGGCCTTGTTGCAGGTGCCGAATATTGCCGACGACGGCGTCGTGGTCACCGCCGCGCAGTTGGCCAATGTGTTCGCAGCGCTGAACGTCGACAGTTTCAGTTGTGCCCGGCCGGCGCAGGAACAAGGTCAGCCAATGGCGAATATCGGCATCATGCTGTTCGCAACCAAACCGGGTAGCCCGCGCGAAAAGGGTGGAGCGCTGGAATTCGAGCTGGTGCAGGGCAAGATCGGCCGCTTGGCGTTTCAACACCCGTCGTTTCGCGATTTCGAACAAAATCTGGCGGATTATCCGGATCTGGGCGGCTGCCGGATAGACGCCGAATTCATCAACCGGCTACATTGACCTGAAATAAGCGATGCCGATTACGCTAAACCGGAAAAAAACCTTGATTGCCGTCGCGGCAGTATCCGCTGGCGCGGCGGCGTATGCGCTAGCCGGTTTTTATCTGCTGCCGAAAATTGCGCTGAGCAAACTTCCGCAAATCGTCAAGCAACAAACCGGGCAGACGCCGCAGTTGCAACAGATTCGGCTGAATCCGTTCAGTTGGGTGCTGGAGTTGCGGGAATTCTCGTTACCGGCCGGCGACGGCCAACTGCTGGCCGGGTTCGAAGCGTTACGGATCGATCTGGCGGCGTGGGAGTCGATCAAACTGGGCGGTGTAGTCGTCGACAGCATCGAGCTGTCCAAGCTGCAACTCAATATCGCCCGCCGCGCCGACGGCCGTTTTAATTTTGCCGACCTGCAGCCGGAACAGACCGAAGCAGAGGCTGTCCCGGCGGCGCCGGAGGCCGATACCGATCCGGTCAAACTGTTGATTCGTCACGCGGCAATTTCCGACGGCAAGCTCGCCTGGCTGGATGTCTCGACCGGCCAAGCCTTGGCCGAAACTCTGGTGCCGATCAATTTAATGCTGCAGGACATCAGTACTCAGGCCGAACAGGCCGGCAACGGCAAGTTGACGCTGGGCATCGAGTCCGGCGGCAGCATCGAATGGAGCGGGGATTTTAGTCTGCAACCTTTGGCTTCCAAAGGCCACCTGCAGCTCGACGCCATCGGCTTGGATAAAGTTTGGCAGTTGTTTTTGCAGCAACTGCCGATACGGATAGCGGCCGGCCGGGCCGGTCTGCGAATCGATTACGATTTAACGTCGGCCGATTCCGGAGTGGCCGTGCTATTGAATAACGGCGCGCTGGCTTTGCAGCAATTGGCCGTCGTCGAAAAAAACAGCGGCAAACCACTAATCGACCTGCCGGAGCTGGCCGTCGACGGCATCGGCGTCGATGTCGAGGGGCAGACGGTGAACGTGGCTGCTCTGACCAGCCGCAATGCGGCGATACAGGCTTGGTTGCAGGCCGACGGTAGCGTCAATTACCAAGCCTTGTTCGGCGAAGACGCCGCCGCTGCTACGGCAGGTTCGGCGCAAACTGGCGCCGGCGCTCCGGCTGCCGCCGAGTCTGGCAAGCCCTGGTCGGTTCGCTTGGGCGAACTGGCATTGCACGATTACCAAATCCATTTCACCGATTTTAGCCAAGCCAAACCCGCCGAATTCAAACTCAGCGAGTTGAATTGCAAACTGCAAAATTTCAGTTCCGATCTGGCCGGCAAGGTGCCGTTGCAATTCAGTACCCGATTGAACCAAACCGGCAGTCTGGCGTTGAACGGCGACATGCTGTTGCAACCGTTTGCGGCCGATTGGGACGTGCAAATCAAAAATCTGCAGTTAAAACCTTTCCAGCCCTATCTGGATCCGTTTTTAAAACTGGAACTGGTCGACGGCGATGTCAACCTTACCGGCAAACTGCATCTGGCCGTGGCCGAGCCGTTTCAGCTCACGTTTAACGGCGATGCCGACATCGACAATTTATTGACCCGAGACCAACTGAAAAACAAGGATTTTCTGAAGTGGTCGAATTTGGCGCTGGACGGCATTGCCATCGATTTGGCCGCGCAGGACTTTAAGCTGGCGAAAGTGTTGTTGGAACGCCCTTATGTGCGCTTTAACATCAAAAAGGACGGTACTACCAATATCGACGAGATTCTGGTCGAACCAAAAGTGGAACCGGTAAAAACTGCCAAGCCCGTTAAAACGGCCGCCAAGCCGGCCCCGGCGAAAGCCAAGGCGGATGAGCCGAGTTTAAGCATCGGCAAGATCGAAATGCGCAACGGCAAGTCCGATTTTGCCGACTATTCGTTGATCTTGCCTTTCGTCGCCGAGATGAACGGCTTGAACGGCGAAGTCCGCGGCTTTTCTTCGGATCAGGATGCCGCGGCGACGATGGCCTTGAAAGGCAAGGTTTACGACATGGCCTTGGTCGGTATCAAGGGCAAATACCAGTTCCAGAGCGGCGATTCCGATATCGCTCTGAATTTTACCCATATGCCGTTGCCGTTGATTACGCCGTATATGGCGGAATTCGCCGGCTACCGGATCGAGAAGGGCCAGATGGCGCTGGATCTGCATTACAAGATCAAGCGCGGCCAGCTCGAGGTGCAGAACAAACTGTTCATCGACCAATTGACCTTGGGCGACAAGGTCGAGAATCCGAATGCGGTGTCCTTGCCCTTGCATCTGGCGATTGCCTTGCTGAAAGATGCCGACGGCAAAATCAATCTGGATTTTCCGATTACCGGCAGCCTGGAAGATCCGCAATTCAGCGTCGGAGCGCTGGTGCGCGACGTGTTGGTCAATCTGGTTAAGAAGGTGGCAATGTCGCCGTTCAAGGCCATCGCCTCGTTGTTGAGCGACGACAAGGACTTCAGCAGCGTGCAATTTACCCCGGGTAGCGCCGAATTGGCCAAGGATCAGGCGGACAAATTGGGCGAATTGAGCAAGGCTCTACTCAGCAAGCCGGAACTGACGTTGGAAATCAAGGGCATTGCCTATCAAAACCAGGATTGGCCGGCCATGCGGTTCTCGGCGTTGCAGGACGTATTGAAAAAAATGAAATCCGGCGAACTGCGCGACCAGGGCCAGAAGATTCGCCACGAATACATTCAGCTATCCGACGACGATTACAAACGCTTGCTGGCAAAATTTTTCGCCGAAGTGTTTCCGCAGGATTTCGAGCGCAGCCTGCTTGGCAAGCCGCGCATCAAGAGCAATCCCGACGCCGATTTCTACACCTTGGCGCGCGAGCGGCTGGAAGGGATTTTTCAGCCCGACCCGCTTAAGCTCAACGATTTGGCCGTCGCCAGGGCCAACCACATCGCCCAATACGTGACCGAGTCGGGCGGCATCAGCCGGGACCGAGTTTACATTCTGGCCACCGAGTTGAGCCAGGACGAAGCCGCCGACGGCATCAGCGCGATGTTGACATTGAACGCCGCGCCGTAAAAGTCGGCCCGGCGGTGTAAGATAGGCCTATTTTTTACCGCCGAGGCAGGCATGCGGCGGCCTTTGTTAAGCGTTATTGACCAATGGAGTAGCCATGAAAACCAAGCTTTTTCGAACGATACCGGTGTTGGCCGTTTGCGCGGCGGGCGTGTTTGCTCCGGCTCCGGTAGCGGCGCAATCGTTAGCATCCTGCACGATGACGTATAGACTCAGCGGCTGGTCTTTTGTCTACAAGCAATACGACGGTATCGGCAATATCAGTTGCAGTAACGGCCAGCGCGCGCAGGTGGCTTTGGCCTCGAAAAGTATCGGTTTTACCATCGGCAAATCGGAAATCGAAGGCACCGGCATGTTTTCCGAAGTGAAGAATTTAAACGAAATTTACGGCAATTATGTCGCTTTGGAAGGCCATGCCGGTGCCACCAAGTCGGTGGATGCCCAAGTGCTGACCCGCGGCGAAATCTCGCTGGCATTGTCGGGCAAGGGGCGCGGGATCGATATCGGCGTGACCTTGGGGGCACTGACAATCTCGCCGCGCTGATGCCGTCCGGCGGCGATTGTGTTGGCGCCTTATTAACTGCTGAGGCCGGTTAAGCATGCCTTTCGTCCGACGCGGTGCCGACGGGACCATTTCCGGCGTAAGCGCGGGCGGCGGCGAATGGCTGGCGGCCGACGATCCGGAGTGGCTGGCATACGCCAAACTCCGGTTCGAGCAGGATGCCCGCCAAGCGTTGTCCGACACCGACAGCGAGATGGTGCGGGTGATAGACGATTTGGTCGACTTGCTGGTGGCCAAGCAAGTATTGATCTTTACCGAGTTACCGGAACGGGTGCAATCCAAATTGTTGGCCAGAAAGCAGCTAAGAAACGATATGAACGCATTGCAGAACCCGGTGGTTGACGACGAGGCGCTTTTCTAAAAAATGGAGTCTATAGTTGTTAACGTTGCCGGTTTGCCGTGGCTGCACCGGTACCGAGAGCGCGCCGAGCGCGTACATATTTTGGGCTGTTTGTGAAAAACTCGTTCTTTCTAGTCATTCCCGAGCAAAAAAGCGATCCGCAACTGCTGGCTTCGTTCGGCGACGACGCGCTGAAACAATGGATTGCCGAGCTTCCCGCCGCCAACCCGGGCTTGGCGGCGCGCTTATTCTATGAATTGCTGGGCGAACTGGTTACAGTGGAAATGCCGGCGGCAAAACGCCTGCACGCCCTGGAGATGCTCCGCGACAGTTTTTTTCTGATCGACGACTATCTGCGTTCGCGCCTGACCCGGTCCGGCTTCCCGAAAGGCGAGAACGAGAAGAAAATTTTCGGCTTGGCCTGCAGCATCGAGCGCCAATTCACGATCGGTTACTGGAGCGTGGCCCGCGAATTGACCCGCCGCGAAGTGAGCTGGTTGCAGGCCAAACCCACTGTGTTGGCCATCCAGCGCACGATCAAGGGCTTGAGCCGTATCGTCGTCACCCATTACATGATGAGTTATCCGATCCCGGATTGGATCTGGATCGACTTGCATTCGTTGTACAAGCTGGCAGTGAAGTTGGGTAAGGCCGACGTCAAGGTGGCCGATCAGGGCGGAATTTTCAGCAAGCAGTCGTCGATCGAGGATAGTTACAAACAAATCCTATTGCTGAGCCTGGCGTATCCGTCCGGTTTGATGCAAAAGGAATTCCAGCTGGTTTACGAGTTCATCGAAAAAATCGCCGATTTGCTGGAGATCGAAACCAAGCCGGTCGCCGGTCAAGCCGTGCAGTGCTCGATTCTGATGGACGAGGATTTGCCGCCGGCCTTTCTGGCCAACAGCGGGCAGAGTGACCGCCGCTCGGATTCGGCGATGCTGTACCTGAATCTGAGCAAGTTGGCCAAGGTATTCAAGCATCCGGACAAGTTTTCCAGCAAGGACGAAGCCCGTTTCAGTTCGCTGGAGATGGAGAAGAGCCAGCAGCAACGCCTGCCGGCGGAGTTGTTCGATTATCTGTTGCAGCGTTGGCAGGGCCAGGAACCGCAAGGCTCGGTGTATTTCAGCGACCGGCTCGACCGCTACGTGGCGATTGGCCTGGAGCCTACTTTCGACTTGCTCGATGCCTCGCGTAACGGCTCCGGTTCCGGCTTGGAAAAACGTGCCGAGACCGATTCGGAACGCGCGCTGTCGTGCAACTTCGACCAGGAAGGCGTGCTGTCTATCGGTAGTTTGGTCAGCTTTAGAAAGATCGATGCCTTGCCCCAGCAGCGTGCTTTGGGCGTGGTTTGCAAGATACTGGTGCCCAAACAGGACAGCAAGCTGATCTTCGAATTGATGGTTATCGCCGCCCAGGCCTATGCGGTGACTTACCAGGCGCTGGACGCATCGCCCGGCGACGAACGCAAGAAAGCCTTGATTTACGGCGCGAAAGACCACGAAGGCGAGAAGAGTTATATCATTATGGATTCTTTTCGTTTGAAGGACGGCGACCTGCTTAGAATGTACATGGGCAACGAGAATTTTCCGATCATCCTGAACGGCCGGCGTAACATCGGCCTGGGCTATTGGCAATTCGAGTGCCGGCGGATTCTGGACGAATCCACCATACCGCAACAACCCAAGAAGAAAGGCTATGACTTTATCTAACCCATGCCACAAGCGCCCGATACACCGTATTGCGGGGGCGTGGCTGCCAAGCGACGGATTCAATGACCACCAATAGCGATCAACCCGCTGATTTTTCGACTTTCGTCGATCCGCACGCCGAGCGCGAAGCGGAAAAATACGAGAACCCGATACCCAGCCGCGAACTGATTCTGGAGCTGATCCAGCAGGCCGGCAAACCGTTAAGACGCCAACAAATCGCCCAGCAATTCGGCCTGGAATCGGCCGATGCCCAGGAGGCCTTGCGCCGCAGGCTGCGCGCAATGGAACGCGACGGCCAATTGAGCTTTAACAGCCGGCAAAAATATTGTATCGGTTCCGGAAACAACACGATTGCCGGCCGAATCCTCGGTCATCCGGACGGCTTCGGCTTCTTGAAGCCGGACGACGGCAGCGAAGACTTGTTCTTGTCGCCGCGGGAAATGAAGCCGTTGATGCCGAACGACCGGGTGATCGCCCGCGTCAGCGGCGTCGACCGCCGCGGCCGGCGCGAGGCCGCGGTGATCGAAATCACCGAACGCAATACGCATCAAATCGTCGGCCGTTTTTTCAGCGAGGGCCGCGTCGCTTACGTGGTGCCGGACAACAAGAAGATCAACCACGAAGTGTTGATCGCCAAGGAGGACGTCGGCAGCGCCAAGAACGGCCAGATCGTCGTCGCCGAAATCCTGCAGCAACCCAGTGCGCATTGCCAACCGATTGGCCGTATCGCCGAAGTGTTGGGTCTGCACATGGCGCCGGGCATGGAAATCGAAATGGCGATTCGTTCCTACGACTTGCCGAACCAGTGGCCGGAAGCCCTGTTAGCGGAAATCAAGGCCTTGAAGCCGGAAGTGCCGGAAGAAGCCAAGCAGGGTCGGGAAGACATTCGCCAATTGCCGTTGGTGACGATAGACGGCGAAGACGCCCGCGACTTCGACGACGCGGTTTACGCCCAAAAAACGCCGAAAGGTTGGAAGTTGCTGGTGGCGATTGCCGACGTGTCGCATTACGTCAAAGTCGGCACCGCGTTGGACGACGAAGCGAAGAGCCGCAGTACTTCGGTGTATTTCCCGGAAAAAGTGATTCCGATGCTGCCGGAGATCCTGTCCAACGGCTTGTGTTCGTTGAACCCGGCCGTGGATCGCTTGTGTATGGTCTGCGAGCTGTTGATCAGCAGCGAAGGCCTAGTGTTGCGCTCGCGTTTTTTCGAAGCGGTGATGCGCTCCCACGCCCGTTTGACCTACAGTGCTGTGGCCAAAATGTTGGTCGAAGGCGATCAAAAGCTGATTAAAAAGCATCAGGAACTGATGCCGCATCTGCAGACGTTATACGATCTGTACAAAGTCATGCGCCAGCAGCGCGAACTGCGCGGGGCGATGGATTTCGATACTCAGGAAACCAAAATCGTGTTCGGTCCCGAGCGCAAGATTGCCGAGATCGTGCCGTTGGTGCGCAACGATGCCCATAAATTGATCGAAGAATTCATGATCACCGCCAACACCGCGGCGGCCCGTTTCCTGAACCGCAAGAAAATGCCCAGGCTGTTGCGGATTCACGATGGTCCGAGCGCGGAAAAATTGCTGGCGCTGAAAACCTTTCTGAACGAATTGGGCCTGCATCTGGGCGGCAAGGCCGAGCCGACGCCGTTGGACTATATGCATCTGCTGGAATCGGTGCAGCAACGCCCGGACGCCCACCTGATTCAGACCTTACTGCTGCGTTCGATGTCGCAGGCGGTCTATAGTCCGGAAACCAAAGGCCATTTCGGCTTGGCGCTGGATGCCTACGCCCATTTCACCTCGCCGATCCGGCGTTATCCCGATCTGTTGGTGCACCGGGCGATTCGGCATTGTCTGGCCGGCCATAAACCGGACACCTTTCATTACAGCCATGACGATATGGTGGTACTGGGCGAACACTGTTCGGCCAACGAACGCCGGGCCGACGACGCCACCCGCGACGTGGTCAGTTGGCTGAAATGCGAATACATGATGGACAAGATCGGCGAGGAGTTTGCCGGGGTGATTTCCGCGGTAACCGGCTTCGGCTTCTTCGTCGAATTGCAGGCCATCTATGTCGAAGGCTTGGTGCATATCGCCTCGCTGCAGGACGACTATTTCAATTTCGACCCCGGCAAACACCAGCTTTACGGCGAACGCAGCGGTATCCGCTACCGTTTGGGCGACAGCGTGCGCATCCGCGTGATCCGCGTCAGTCTGGACGATAAGAAAATCGACTTCGAGTTGGTACAGGCCGGTAAAAAAGCCAAAACTAAAGCCACACCCGCCAAGGAAAGCGGCAAGAAGAAGGCCAAGAAGTCCAAAGCCGAGCCGGCAAAATCCAACGCTAAAGCCAAATCCAGAAAACGCCGCCGCTCATGAATCTGACGCATCTGTTCGGCATCCACGCGGCGCAAGCCGCATTGGAATACTCGCCGCAAAAAATCCGCCGCGCCTGGGTCGATGGCCAGCGGCAGGACGCCCGCCTGAAACCCTTGCTCGACGAACTCGCCGCGCTTGGCGTCAGTCCGGAGAAAACCGAGCGCAAGAAGTTGGACAAGTTGGCCGACGGCAAGAACCATCAAGGTATTGTTATCGCCGTCGAATTGCCGGCGATGCGCAACGAGGACCGCTTGAAGAGCGATGTCGAGGCGCTAACCGAGCCGGCCTTCTATCTGATTTTGGATCAAGTCCAGGATCCGCATAATCTCGGCGCTTGCCTGCGCACGGCCGATGCAGTCGGCGCTCACGGCGTCGTCGTCACCAAGGACAATGCGGCCGGCATCACGCCCACGGTGTGCAAGGTGGCCAGCGGCGCAGCGGAAACGGTGCCGGTGTACCAAGTCACCAATCTGGCGCGGACTTTGCGTTGGCTGAAGGAACAAAACATCTGGATCATGGGCGCGGCCGGCGAAGCCGGGCAAACCATTTACGACATGAAACTGGATATGCCGCTGGCTTTGGTGATGGGGGCGGAAGGCAGCGGTATGCGCCATCTGACCCGGCAACACTGCGACTTTCTGGTCAAAATTCCGATGCTCGGCCAGGTGGAAAGCCTGAACGTTTCGGTCGCGGCAGGGGTGTTGCTGTACGAGATTTTTCGGCAAAAACATTCGGGCTAGCGCTATGCGGCGGCTGCGCGGCACCGTTTACGTTCTGGCGCTTATTCCGTTACGGGCGGCGCATGCCGATTTGTCCGCCCAGGCCATAGCCATGAACTGTCTGAATTGCCACGCTAGCGGCCAGGCCGCGGCGAGCCGTTTGCCCGATATCGGCCGTCTCAGCGCAGCCGAATTGGAGCAGGCCTTATTGGCCTTCAAATACGACAGGCGCGCCGCGACGTTGATGCCGCGGCTGGCCAAGGCGTATAGCGACGCCGAGTTGGCCGCCGTGGCCGTCTATCTGGCCCGGCATTAATGGCAAGCGGATTGTCGCGGCGCAGATTTCTGAAAAATTGTGCTGGATTCGGTGCCGGTCTGCTGGCAGCCTGCAGCCGCTGGCCGTTGTCGGATTCTTCCAAGCCGCGGGTGGTGGTGGTCGGCGGCGGTTTCGCCGGTGCCACCGCGGCCAAATATCTGAAAATTCTGGATGACGCCCTCCATGTCTCTCTGATCGTACCCCAAGCCGGCTACATCACCTGTCCGGCCAGCAACTGGTTGTTTGCCGGACTGGGCGATATCGAGCGCCTGACCGTGGATTATCGTTCGTTGCAAAGCCGTTACGGCGTGGCCGTCGTGGCCGATTCCGCTAAGGCATTGGATTTATCCGGGAAGCGGGTGCATCTGCAAAGTGGCGAGGTACGGTCTTACGATCGCCTGATTCTGGCGCCCGGTATCGATTTTCGCTGGGATACGATTGCGGGTTACGATGCGGCGGCTGCCGAACATTTCCCGCACGCCTGGCGGGCCGGACCGCAGACATTAATGCTGTTGCGACAATTGCAGGCGATGCCCGACGGCGGCGTGGTGCTGATCGCAGTCCCGGCCGACCCGTACCGCTGTCCGCCGGGGCCTTACGAGCGAGCCAGCATGATGGCCTATTGGCTGAAGCAACATAAACCGCGCGCCAAGATTCTGATCCTCGATGCCAAGCGCAGTTTTTCCAAGCAAGCGCTGTTCGAAGCCGGCTGGGCCAAACATTACGGCTATGGCACGCCGCAGAGTCTGATCGAATGGCACAGTCTGGCCGACAATCCGCTGCTGGAATTGCATGCCGATTCGAAGACGCTGGTCAGCGAGTTCGGCGACCGTTTTTCCGGCGATGTGTTGAACATCATTCCGCCGCAAACGGCCGGTTCGATTGTGCGGCAAAGCGGGCTGGCCGACGCCGGCGGTTGGTGTCCGGTCAGGCCGGCTACCGCGCAATCGAGGTTCGACGACTTTGTGCATATAATCGGCGACGCCGCCAACTATGCGCCGATTCCGAAATCGGCCTTTGCCGCCAATTCCGCAGCCAAAGTCTGCGCGATGGCGGTGGTGTCTTTGTTGCGGGAGCAACCGCTGCCCGAAGCGCATTGGCTGAATACCTGTTACAGCCTGGTTGCGCCGGAACACGGCATTTCGGTGGCCGGAGTCTACAAGGCCGATAGCGGCGGTACCATCAGTCCGGTCGCAGGGGCGGGTGGGGTCAGTGTGGCCAAAGACTCCGAAGCGGAGCGAGCGGAAGCCGAGTATGCGCAAATCGTTTACCGCAATTTGGTCGCGGACAGTTTTGTTTGAGTATTTTTCGGTGAAAGTTTTTGTAATTCAATGTCTTATAAGCGATTTTTTGCGGTTTGGTTTCTAATGTTTGGCTTTGCATTTGAAACCAAATAAGAAAGCAATTTTTCGGCCAAAATTAGCCAGTATTTACCCTGGAAGGCGCGGGAATAGCAAAACAGCATGTTACAATCGGGGCATTTATCGATCCTGGTTGACTGCGTGAAGAAAAACCCGCTTTTGCAAATCCTGTTGTTGAGCATGCTGACCGGCAAAGCTGTCCAGGCGAGCAGTTTCGTAGTCGAAGACATCAAGGTCAAGGGTTTGCAACGGATTTCGGCCGGTACCGTCTACAACTATTTGCCGGTCAATGTCGGCGAAACCTTTACCGAAGACAAACAGGCCCAGGCGATCCGGGCCTTGTTCAATACCGGTTTTTTCAAGGATATCGCGCTGGAACGCGACGGCGGTACTTTGATCGTCAGCGTAGTCGAGCGGCCCTCCGTCGCCAAAGTGGTGATCGAGGGCAATAAAGACATCAAAAAAGAAGATCTGACCGAAGCCTTGAAGAAGATCGGCTTGGCCGAGGGCAAGGTTTACAACAAACAAATACTGGATAAGGTCGAGCAGGAACTGCGCCGCCAGTATTTCAGCCACGGCAAATACGGGCTGAAAATCAAGACCGAAGTCACCGAACTGACCCGCAACCGGGTCGGCATTCGCATCGACATCTCCGAAGGCCGGGTCGCCAAGATCAAGCAGATCAACATTGTCGGCAGCAAATCGTTTTCCAACGACGTGTTGCGCAAGGAATTCGAGTTAAGCACCACCAATTTCTTGTCTTTCTACTCGAAAGACGACCAATATTCGAAACAGAAACTCTCGGCCGATCTGGAAAAGCTGCGCTCGTATTATCTGGATCGCGGCTATATCAATTTCTCGATCGAATCCACCCAGGTCGATATCACGGCCGACAAAAAAGAAATCTACATCACGATCAACGTCAAGGAAGGCGACGTCTACATGCTGGACAAGGTCAAATTGTCCGGCGATTTGATCGTGCCGCCTGAGGATTTGATCAAACTGGTCAAGGTCGGTCCCGGCGAGATTTTCTCGCGCAAGAATGCGACCGAAACCTCTAAAGCAATTTCCGACCGGTTGGGCGACGAAGGCTATACCTTCGCCAACGTCAACATGGTGCCGGAGATCAACGAACAAAACAAAACCGTGGCGATGACGTTTTTCGTCGATCCGGGCAAGCGGGTTTACGTCCGCCGCATCAATATCAAAGGCAATACCAAGACCCGCGACGAGGTCATTCGCCGCGAAGCCAGACAGATGGAGTCGAGTTGGGCCGCCAGCAGCAAGATCGAACGCACCAAAACCCGTTTGGACCGTTTGGGTTACTTCGAAGAAGTCGGTGTCGAAACCCCGCCAGTGGTCGGTGCCGCGGACCAGATCGACGTCAATTACACGATCAAGGAAAAAGCTTCCGGTAACTTGCAGGCCGGTATCGGTTATTCGCAGGTGCAAGGCATCATCTTCAATGCCAACGTGTCGCAGGACAACATTTTCGGTACCGGCAAACGCGTCGATTTCGCCTTTAACAACAGCAGCATCTTGACCCGTTACAATCTGGGCTTTACCGACCCTTACTACACTTTGGATGGCGTGGCGCTCGGCTACAACCTGGGTTACACCTCGCGCAACGCCTACGCCGCCAACCTGGCCAGTTACAACACCAACATCACCAATGCCGGGGTCAATTTCGGCATTCCGTTGAACGAGTTCGATCGGATCGGTTTCGACGTCGAATTGAAGCGTACCGAAATCGAAAACACCACGTTGTCGTCGGATACGATTTTGAAGTTTTTGGGCTTCAATCAAGGCGACCCGTTGGTAACCAAGTCAAAAAGCTTCAATACTCTGTCGACATCTGTGGGTTGGACTCACGATACGCTGGACCGAGCCACCTTCGCCCATAGCGGCGGCCAGCAACGGGTGTCCGGTTTGATCACTGTACCGGGCAGCGATCTGGAGTATTTCAAGATCGGTTACAAACACCAGCATTATTTTCCGCTGTCCAACGATTTTACCTTTCGCTTACTGGGCGAGGTCGCGCACGGCGATAGCTACGGCGGCGCTTCCGGTCTGCCGTTCTTCGAAAACTATTTCGCCGGCGGTACCAACGACGTACGCGGTTTCATGCAAAACACGCTCGGTATCATCGATACCAACGATTTGAATCCGACCAATACCTTCCGGCGTCCGGTCGGCGGTTCCACCAAATTGATCGGCAAGGCCGAGCTGTTTTTCCCGGTGCCTTTCTTGAGCGACGTCAAGTCGGTCCGGATCGGCTCGTTTATCGACGCCGGCACCTTGGCGCCGGGATTGAATACCGGCGACCTGAAGAAATATTTCCGTTATTCGGTCGGATTGAGCGGCGAGTGGCTGTCGCCGTTTGGGGCCTTGGCCGTTAGTGTCGCCCAGCCGATGAGCACCGAAGATACCGATAGAATCCAGGCTTTCCAGTTCACCTTCGGTTCCGGTTTTTAGTTCAGTTCAAGCCGGTTTTGCCCTATAATCGCCGCTGCGTTTCGTCTTAAATTAAAATTTTTTAACCGGAGATGGTTTTAACCATGAAAAATAGAATTTCTTTGTTTTTAATGCTGATGATTTTTGCCGGCATCAGTCACGCGGAGCTGAAAATCGGCTTTGTTAACGTGGCTAAAGTATTGGAGAAAGCCCCGCAGGCAGCGAAAGCAAAAACCCGCTTGGAAACCGAGTTTTCACCCCGGGACAAAGCCTTGGTGAGTCAACAAAAGGAAATTAAAACCCTTGAGGAAAAACTGAGCCGCGACAGTGCCGTGATGAGCGAAGACGAGCGCCGCAGACTGGAAAAAGACGTACTGGATAAAAAACGCGAATTCGGCAGAGCGCAGCAAGAGTTTAGCGAAGACTTCAACATGCGCCGCAACGAAGAGTTGGGCAATCTGCAAAAACGCATCGTCGAGGCGGTCAGAGCCCTGGCTAAGGAAGAGTCTTTCGACTTGCTGCTGACCGACGGCGTGATTTACGCCAACGACCAAATCGACGTGACCAGCCGCGTCCAACAAAAGCTGGAAACATTGTCGCAGTAACTTCTTCGCGGCTTACCGGTTTATTTTCGGAAAGCCGCCGCTCCGTTTTCGCGGGAGGCTTGACGTTCGGCAGGCTTTCCAAGTCCACCTCCGTCGTTCAAAATCGTTATGGCCGGAACACTCGATATTCTGCAGATTCAGAAATTATTGCCGCATCGTTATCCATTCTTGTTGGTGGATAAAGTGGTCGCTTGCGAGCCCGGCGCCAGCTTGACGGCTTTAAAAAACGTCACCTTCAACGAGCCGTTTTTTCAGGGCCATTTTCCCAGCCAGCCTATCATGCCCGGCGTATTGATTATGGAAGCGCTGGCACAGGCTACGGCGTTGCTGACTTCGCAAAGCGACGACAAGCTGGGCGAGGGTGCCGTCTATTATTTGGCCGGCATCGACAATGCCCGCTTCAAACGCCAAGTGGTGCCTGGAGACCAATTGCGCTTGCAGGTTACTTACCTGAAGCACAAGCGCCATTTGTGGTCGTTCGACTGCCGGGCCGAGGTCGACGGCGAACTGGCGGCCAGCGCGCAGATCATGTGCGCGGTGTCGGTGGCGTAAATGATCGATTCTAGAGCCATAGTCCACCCGAACGCCGATTTGGCCGACGACGTTCGCGTCGGTCCGTTTACTGTGATCGGCCCCGACGTGCAAATCGATGCCGGTACCGAAATCGGTCCCCACGTCGTGATCAAGGGGCCGACCGCGATCGGCCGCGACAACAGGATTTACCAGTTCTCCTCCATTGGCGAAGATCCGCAGGACAAAAAATACGCCGACGAAATCACCCGCTTGGAAATCGGCGACCGCAACGTGATCCGCGAGTTCTGCACCATGCATCGCGGCACCCTGCAGGATCAGGGCTTGACCTTGATCGGCAGCGACAATTTGTTCATGGCGTACACCCATGTCGCTCACGACTGTGTGATCGGTGACCATGTGATCATGGCCAACGGCGCCTCCATCGCCGGCCACGTGCACTTGGGCGACCACGCCATTCTCGGCGGCTTTACCTTGGTGCACCAGTTTACCCAGATCGGCGAGTACAGTTTCTCGGCCATGGGTAGCGCGATTACCCAGGACATTCCGCCTTATGTGATGGTCGGCGGCAGGCCGACCCGGCCGCACGGTATCAACTCGGTCGGCATGGAACGCAACGGCAAGTCCCCGGAAGTAATCCGCCAAATCCGTCAGGCCTATAAAATTCTCTACAAGAGCAATTTGCGCCTGGAAGACGCGATCGAAGAAATGGAAGGCATGGCCGGCGAAAGCAACGAACTTTCCAATATGGTCAGTTTCTTGCGTAATGTCACTCGCGGCATCCTTCGATAACTCCCCAATACTGATCGCCGGCATCGACGAAGTAGGGCGCGGCTGTATTGTCGGTCCGGTCGTCGCCGCGGCGGTCATTCTCGATCCGGCCAAGCCGATCGCCGGCTTGACGGATTCGAAAAAACTCAGCGAAAAACGCCGTACCGTATTGGCCGAAGAGATCAAAGCCAATGCTTTGGCTTGGGCGGTGGCTCGCGCGGAAGCCAGCGAAATCGACCGCATCAACATCCTGCAAGCCACCTTTGTGGCGATGCGGCGCGCATTTGCCCAATTGCCGATCAAGCCCGATTTCATCAAAGTAGACGGCAATCGCCTGCCCGGCATAGCGTGTCCCGGCGAAGCTGTGGTCGGCGGCGACGCGTTGGTTGCCGAAATCTCGGCGGCGTCGATCCTGGCCAAGGTGGCGCGCGACAGCGAAATGGCGGTGCTGGATCGGCTGTATCCAGGCTACGATTTCGCCGGCCACAAAGGCTACCCGACTAAGGTTCACCTGAGCGCATTAGCCGAACACGGCCTGACGCCGCAGCATCGTCGCTCTTACGCCCCGGTGAAAAAATTCCTCTAAGCCGATGAATCCGAGCTTCGTCCATCTCCGCATCCATACCGAGTTCTCGCTGGTCGACGGTATCGTCCGCATCAAGCCGCTGGTAAAAAAACTCGGCGAATACCAAATGCCGGCTGCGGCCATTACCGAACAGAGCAACCTGTTTTCGTTGGTCAAATTCTATAAGGCCGCCCAGGGCGCCGGCATCAAGCCGATTGCCGGAGCCGACGTTTGGATTTACAACCCGGAAGAGCCCGCCGCGCCGCATCGCCTGACCTTGCTGGCTCGCAACCAGCCAGGCTATGTGACGCTGACCGAATTGGTGTCGCGCGGCTATCAGGAAGGCCAGCACCAGGGTATTCCGATGTTGCAGAAAGAGTGGATCGCCGAAAACCATGCCGGATTGATCGCATTGTCCGCGGCAATGCAGGGCGACATCGGCGCCGCGCTGTTGGCGGAAAATCGCGCACAAGCTCGAGCCTGCGCCGAGTTTTGGAGCGGTTTATTCCCGGATAGCTTTTATTTGGAATTGCAACGGGTCGGTAAGCCGGACGAAGAACGCTATATCGGTTTGGCGGTGGAGTTGGCGGCCGAATTGGACTTGCCGGTCGTCGCCACCAACGACGTGCGGTTTTTGAACCCAAGCGACTTCGACGCTCACGAAGTGCGGGTCTGCATTCACCAGGGCCGGGTGCTGGACGATAGCCGGCGGCCGAAAGACTATACCAATCAGCAATATCTGCGCAGCGCCGAGGAAATGACCGAGCTGTTCGCTGATATCCCGGAAGCGTTGCAAAACAGCGTCGAAATCGCCAAACGGTGCACCGTCGAATTGCGACTGGGCGAAAACTTCCTGCCCGATTTCGAGGTGCCGGAAGGCATGACGCTGGCCGACTATTTCAAGCAAGCCTCGCGCGAAGGATTGGAGGAGCGCCTGCAACAGCATCCGCCGGTCGGCAAGGGCAGCTTCGAGGAGAATCGCAAGGTTTACGACGAGCGTCTGGAAATCGAGCTGAACGTGATCGTGCAGATGGGTTTTCCCGGCTACTTTATGATCGTCGCCGACTTTATCCAGTGGGCCAAGAATAACGATATTCCGGTCGGGCCGGGTCGGGGTTCCGGCGCCGGTTCGCTGGTGGCCTACGCGTTGAAGATCACCGACCTCGACCCCATCGAATTCGACCTGCTGTTCGAGCGTTTTTTGAACCCGGAGCGGGTGTCGATGCCGGACTTCGATATCGACTTTTGCATGGAACGCCGCGACGAGGTGATCGACTACGTCGCCCGCCACTACGGCCGCGACCACGTGTCGCAGATCATCACCTACGGGTCGATGGCGGCGAAGGCGGTGATTCGCGACGTTGGTCGGGTCATGGGTCACGCCTATGGCTTCGTCGACCGGCTGGCGAAACTGATTCCGTTCGAGATCGGCATGACGCTGGACAAGGCGCTGAAAGAAAGCCAGGAATTGAAAGACCTGTACGACAGCGAGGAAGACGTCAAGCAATTGATCGACATGGCTCGTGCGCTGGAAGGCATTTCCCGCAATGCCGGCAAACACGCCGGCGGCGTCGTCATCGCACCGACCAAGCTGACCGACTTTTCGCCGCTATATTGCGAGCAGGGCGGCGGCAATCTGGTGACCCAGTTCGACAAGGACGATGTCGAGGCGGTCGGTCTGGTCAAGTTCGACTTTTTGGGACTTAGAACCCTCACCATCATCGATTGGGCCTTGCAGACCATCAACCGCCAGCGCGCCGCCAAGGGCGAGCCGCCGGTCGACATCAGCCAAATTCCGCGCGACGATCAGGCCAGCTACGAATTGCTGAAAAACGCCCAGACCACGGCGGTGTTCCAGCTCGAATCCAGCGGCATGAAGGCCTTGATTAAGAAACTGAAGCCGGATTGCTTCGACGACATCATCGCGCTGGTGGCGTTGTTCCGACCCGGCCCGCTGGAATCGGGCATGGTCGACGACTACATCAACGTCAAGCACGGCGCCAAGGCCGAGTACGCCCATCCGCTGCTGGAACCGATCCTGAAACCGACCAACGGCGTGATTCTCTACCAGGAACAGGTGATGCAAATCGCCCGCGAACTGGCCAGCTACACGTTGGGCGGCGCCGACATGTTGCGGCGGGCGATGGGTAAGAAAAAGCCCGAGGAAATGGCTAAGGAGCGGGAGAAATTCATGTCCGGCGCCGTCGCCAACCAAATCGACGCCGGCATCGCCACCTACGTGTTCGACTTGATGGAGAAGTTCGCCGGCTACGGTTTCAACAAGTCGCACTCGGCCGCCTACGCGCTGGTGGCCTACCAGACCGCGTGGCTGAAAGCGCATTATCCGGCCGCCTTTATGGCGGCGGTGATGTCGTCGGACATGGACAACACCGACAAGGTGGTGGTGTTGATCGAGGAATGTCGGGAAATGAAGCTGCAAATTTGCCCGCCCGACATCAACCTGTCCGACTTTCGCTTCACGGTCAACGACAAGGGCCAAATCGTCTATGGCATAGGCGCGATCAAAGGCGTCGGCGAAAACGCCATCGACGATTTGCTGAAAGAGCGCAACGTCAACGGGCCGTATTCCGGCCTCTACGATTTGTGCAAGCGCGTCGATTTGCGCAAGGTCAACCGCCGGGTGCTGGAAGCGCTGATCAAGGCCGGGGCGCTGGATTCCATCGACCCGAACCGCGCCGCACACATGGCCGAGTTGACCACCGCGCTGCGGGTCGCCGAACAGCACGGCAAGATGGCGCTGGCCGGCCAGAACGACTTGTTCGGGCTGGGCGTGGAAGTCGAGGAGAGCGACAACGAGGCCGACGCTTATTCCACCGTGGTCGAGCCATGGACCGAAAAAGAAAAGCTGGAAGCGGAAAAGCAGACATTGGGCTTGTTTCTATCCGGCCATCCGATTGCCGAATACCTGCCGGAACTGAAACACATTACCCATGGCACGCTGGGCAGTCTGGAAGTCGACGCCGGCCGCAGTCGCGGCAAGATGGAAGCGCGCGTTGCCGGCCTGATCGTGGAAATGCGTACCCGCCAGACCAAGCAGGGCAAGATGATGGGCTTCGCCACGCTGGATGATCGCACCGGCCGGCTGGAGGTCGCCGCTTTCAGCGGTATTTTCGATAAATACCGCAACCTGCTGAACAAGGATACGATTTTGGTTGCGGAAGGCTCGCTGGCGATGGACGATTTCAGCAATAGCCTGCGCATGACCGCCGAAAAACTATACGGCATGGAAGAGGCGCGCGAGGTGTTTGCGCGAGGCATTACGTTGCAGATCGATGCCGCCAACCCCGAGCTGCCGAGCGACTGGTTGGGGCGTTTACAGGAAACATTATTGCCGTTCCGCGGCGGGCAATGTCCGGTCGAACTCGAATACCGCACGGCTGGCGATAAGGCCGCGTTGAAATTGGGCGACGAATGGCGGGTGCGACCGGCCGACGAACTTCTGATCCGGTTACGCCGGTTGTTGAGCGCGGAGAAGGTCGCGGTCCGCTATTGATCGCAGCGGTTCCTGTAACCGCAGTCTGCCGTAATCGACGCTAACGAACATTTGGAATTTGCCCTGATAGTGCTAGGCTGATTCGGTGTGCCGGGGGGAAACCAAGCATCCGGCCCAATTCTTAAAGGGGGAAACATGGCCGACTCGATTGGGTGCATCCGCCGCAGAGCCGGCGCCGTTTACCTATTACTGTTATTGTCTGTTTTCTCCGTGCAGGCCGAGGCCGGCACAATCTCAGAAAAGCGGCGAACGCTAGCCGGCAACGCCGACCGGTCCGGCGATATTACCCTGCGCGCCGACGATAGCGGCCATTTTCGCGGAAGATTATCGATTAACGGTAGGGAGTTGCCGTTCCTGATCGACACCGGAGCAACCTTGACGGTTATACCGATGAAATTTGCCCATGAGGCGCGCTTGCCGTTCGGCAGGCAAGTCGATACGGCTACGGCCGGCGGCAGAACTTTCGACAAACTGACGGTTATCGACAGCCTGGCTATCGGCAACACTGAATTGAAGCACATCGAAGCGGCGCTGAATCAGCATCTGACCGAGATTTTGCTGGGTATGAATACCTTGAGATTCTTCAAAATGACTCAATCCGGCGACACGCTGACCTTGCGTTTGAATGAACAATTGATCGAGCAGAATCATCTGGAAGACCGGGTGGCAATGCCGCCGCCCTCGGATATCGACAGCCGGCCGCAATCCGATTATTACGTTTCGCCCAACCCGATTACCAAGTCGGTGGAGTGCGATGCGCAAAAGCATTGCGTCACCAAGTTCGGCAATTGACCGCTCGTCGCCCGCTTTCGGCCGATTTTTTCAAAGTTGGGTCTTTCATTAGAGCGTCACTTAAAACGGCCTTTTAACACCAGGGTTTGCCAAAGGTGGCGGTCGCCGCGGCCGAAATCCGACATGCCGGCGGCTTCGCGTTCCGCTGCATCCTTGGCCTTGGCTTCTTTCAACACGTCGCGGTAGGAGCGGTTGACGCTCTTGGCGTATGCGTCCTCTTGTTTGCCGATTTCTTCCGCAATGGTTTTGGGCGGTTCCGGGTCGTAACGTTCTGTCAGTTCGTCGGCTAACGATTTCAGGTTTTGGCCGATACTCAGCAGTAATGTCGAGTTATGGGTTTTGTCGGTGTCCAGCTTGAAAGCCTTGATTAACTCGTCGCGCAGATTAAAGCCGTACACCACCGGTTCGCCGTCTTTCTGCTGGAAATCGTAGGCAATGTAAAAGTCCAGCGGGTCTTTGGCGTTTTTGTCGAATACGAATTTCGCGCTTTCCATCGAGTAGTTCAGCGACTCGATAAATTGCCGGCGCGCGGCTTCCAGTTCCTCGAAAATAAAGTCGTCGCCGATCTGCTTGATAATATATTTCATACGTTGCTCCTGGTTGGCTTTGCCCGTCTGCGTGCACTCGCCGGTTAAGTTGCGTCGCGGCTTGGCAAAAAAAAGGGAGGCTTGAGCCTCCCTTCTTGGACTACACGCTAAGGCAGCGGCTAGCGGTCGGTACGTTTGTACTCGACGCGGCGGTTGTAAGCGCGGCCTTCGTCGGTGTCGTTGCTTTCCACCGGTTTGGATTCGCCGAAGCCGACTGCAGTCAGGCGTTTGCCGTCAACGCCTTGTTTGATCAGTTCGTTTCTGACGGCGTTGGCGCGGCGCTCCGACAGTTTTTCGTTGTAGGCGTCGGTGCCGTAGCTATCGGTGTGGCCTTGAATTTCCACGGTCAGGCCGGGGTTCAGTTTCATCACGTCCACCGCATTTTGGATCAGCGGGCTGTATTTGGATTTGATGTCGGCTTTGTCGAAATCGAACAGGACGCCGCGGAATGCCCAGCAGCCGTTTTTATCGACGATGGCGCCCTTCGGCGTATCGGCGCATTTGTCGGCACAATTGTTGACGCCGTCTTTGTCATCGTCCAGTTTCGAACAGTCGGCGACAGGCGTTCCGGCTTTGAAGAAAACGTTTTTGACGAAGTCGCTCATGCCGCGTGGAGTGCTGATCGCGTCGGCGGTTGTCGAGAAGCCGCAACCGGACGCGTCGGCGATGCTTTGCAGCACGGCCTGGCCGGCGGCGTCTTGGTCGTTGCCCACCCAAACCGTGTATATGCACAGCCGGTCGCCGTATTGGGCTTTCAGGGTTGCCGCGGTCGGAGCCGGAGAGCTTTCTTCGATACCGTCGCTTAACACGATCATGGCAATGTTGCCGGAGGCGTTAGCCAAATCGCGGCTGGATTCTTGCAGTGCATCGGCTAAAGGCGTACCGCCGCTGGAGCATTGCAAAGAGGTGATGGCGCTGTCGAAGCCGGCTTGGGTGTAGTTTTGCACCGGCTGGTTCAATTTGGTCGCGCTCCAGTCCAGGCAGGGGCCATAGCCGAAGCTGCGCAAGCCGGACATCAACGGAATGGACGGAATGGATTTGTTGAATTTGTTCAGCAATGCCTTTTCGACATCGAGCTTGGTGCCGCTGTAGTCTTGGGAATTAAGGTAAATTCGGCTCATGGACGAGGAGGAGTCGTTCACCACCAGGAAGCTGTTGGTTTTTTGTACCAGTCTGCCCGATTTGACCAACGCATTCAGGTCTTCGGCCTGGAACGGTGGGAAGTTATTGCTCGACTGGGTGGCGCAGCCCGATAATACCGCGCCGGCCAGTGCGACCGTAATCATTAGGTTTGTTTTCATATCTCAAGTCTCCTGGTTGTTATTCTTGGGCGGCAAGGCTGGAGTGTTTGCCTTGATAGGCAAAGTCTAACATCAATCCCTTATTTTTATATAGTTCATTCAAATGGGCCAAGCGCCGTGAAATAATAGCGATTTGGCCGTGCCATCGATTTTTTCCTGGGGGTATTTGATGCGTAAGTTGCTATGGCTGTGCCTGCTCATGGCGCAGATGAATCCGGCTTTTGCCGACAACATAAAACAGGCGGCCGAGCAGGGCAACGCTTTGGCGCAAGCCAAGCTGGCGTCGCGATTCCTACTGGGCCGCGACGGCGAACCAAAAGACGAGCAGCAGGCCGCTCACTGGATGGAAAAGGCGGCCAATCAAGGATTGGTCGATGCTCAAGTGGCGCTGGCGGCGATGTACGATCGCGGTTTGGGCGTTACCAGCGACCGCGACAAAGCCACCCAATGGTACGAAAAGGCCGCGGCCCAGGGCCATGGTACTTCTTTGGCCATTCTGGGCAAAAACGATGCCGCCAAGGGCAGTGTCCAATTCAATTACCAGGCGATGCGACTGAGCGCGTCGCGCTCGATTCCCGGCGAATACGCTAAGAAATTTTTAATAACCCAATAATCCGATAATGAGTATAAGAACCCGATTTGCTCCGAGTCCCACCGGCTATTTACACGTCGGCGGCGCTAGAACCGCGTTGTTTTCGTGGCTGTACGCCCGCAAACACGGCGGCCGTTTTATTTTGCGGATTGAGGACACCGACCTGGAGCGCTCGAGCCAGGAATCGGTCAACGCGATTCTGGAAGGCATGACCTGGTTGGGCTTGGAATACGACGAAGGCCCGTTTTACCAAACCCAGCGATTCGACCGCTATAAAGAAGTGATACAGCAGTTGCTCGATCAAGGCGACGCCTATTACTGTTATTGCAGCCGCGAGGAACTCGACGCGTTGCGGGAAAAGCAAATGGCTAACAAGGAAAAGCCGCGTTACAACGGCAAATGCCGCCATGGCGTCTCGAATCCGAGCGGCGAGCCTGTGGTGCGCTTCAAGAATCCGGAGAGCGGAGAGGTGGTGATCGACGATCTGGTGAAAGGCCGCATCGTCGTTGCCAACAAAGAATTGGACGATTTGATCATCGCCCGTTCCGACGGTACGCCGACCTATAACCTGACCGTCGTCGTCGACGATATGGACATGGGCGTGACTCACGTCATCCGCGGCGACGACCACGTCAACAATACGCCCAGACAGATCAATATTTTGCAAGCTTTAGGCGCACCGTTGCCGATTTACGCCCACGTGCCGATGATTCTGGGCCCGGACGGCGCGCGCCTGTCCAAACGCCATGGCGCGGTCAGCGTGATGCAGTACCGCAACGACGGCTATTTGCCGGAAGCGTTGTTGAACTATCTGGTGCGATTGGGTTGGTCGCACGGCGATCAGGAGTTGTTTTCGATCGAGCAAATGATCGAGCTGTTCGAGTTGGAGAAAGTCAACGTATCGGCGTCCACCTTCAATACCGATAAGCTAATCTGGTTGAATCACCAATACATCATGAACTCCGATCCCGCTCACGTCGCTCGGCATCTGGCTTGGCACATGGGCGAGCGCGGCATCGATCCGGCGACCGGGCCCGCTCTGAGCGAGGTCGTCAAAGCCCAGCGCGAGCGCTGCAAGACTTTGGTGGATATGGCTAACGACAGCGTCTATTTCTACCGCGACTTTGCGGAGTACGACGACAAGGCCGTGAAGAAGAATTTCAAGGCCGGCGTCGATGACGTGTTGCAGCATTTGCGGGACCAATTCGGTGCATTGGCGGACTGGGAGGCCGATGCGCTGCATCAGGTGGTATTCGATAGCGCCGAGCGGTTGCAACTTAATCTGGGCAAAGTCGCGCAGCCGTTGCGCGTCGCCGTCTGCGGCGGCAGCGTGTCGCCGGCCATCGACGTGACGTTGAAGCTGCTGGGTCGCGAAAAAACTTTGAATCGGTTGGATCGAGCGATCGAGTTTATAAAAAAATTATAAATTCTCTGGACAAGGATCTAAATATCCGTATAATACGAGAACTCAACTACGGGGCCATAGCTCAGCTGGGAGAGCGCTTGCATGGCATGCAAGAGGTCAGGAGTTCGATCCTCCTTGGCTCCACCAAATAGTTGATTTAGTCCTAAGTCCCCATCGTCTAGTGGCCTAGGACACCGCCCTTTCACGGCGGTAACCGGGGTTCGAACCCCCGTGGGGACGCCAATCTGGCTAAAGCCGGTAACCACCGGCAACCGCTAATCAAAAAAGCTGCAGAATTATCTGCACACAGTCCTGAGTCCCCATCGTCTAGTGGCCTAGGACACCGCCCTTTCACGGCGGTAACCGGGGTTCGAACCCCCGTGGGGACGCCAATTCTCTTGATTTATTCCTTCAGTGCGATTCAGTTACCGCTGCATTGCATCGGTTTGTATCGATCCGCGCCGCAATTCAAGTCAAATGCCTGAATGCTTCTACCAAGTGCTGCTTGGCGTTCGCGTCAGTGATTTCGCCATGGGCGACGACAATGCGCCGCACATCCCAGGCGAGAATCCGTTGGGCGCAGCGAGACAGGGCGGCTCGGTCTTTTATCAGCAGCTTCATGCTGCGCGACATCGCCAATCTGCGATAGACGCCAAGTAAGCGGGCGGCGATTCGTGTCGCCCAACTATTGTCGTCGCCGAAACAGAACAGCAAGTCCGTCAAAATCAGTGTGCCGCTTGGTTTATGAAACCACACCGTTTCATTGATAACCGGCAGTCCGTCGATAAACAGACTATCCAATTCAGCCGCCCACGGTGCGCAATCCGCTGAAGGGATAGTCGGAAAACCCGCCAAATCCGGCCGCTTATCGGCCAGCCCCGGAGCAATATAGCCTTGAGCGTCGCAGCAGGCCTGCAGAAAAGGCAAGAAGAACAAGTGATGGCTTTTATTCGGCGCGATCACGTATTTAACCGGGCCGATTTCGGCGATTGCGCCAAGCAATTCCGGCGCGGGCGATATCGGCGAATGTACCCAGACTTCGCCGCCGGCCAGCCTGACGATAGTCGACCGGGTGGTCAACTGGAGCGGACCGAACTTAAGCGCCTGCCGCACATGCCAGATTTGGCCCGGAACCAATGTTTCCAAGTTCATCGGTCGATCCGGCCGCTGTTTTTCGGGGTTATTTGTCGATGTTGCCACCGTGCAGGCCGCATTCCTTCTTCGCACTGTCCTCCCACCACCAGCGTCCGGCCCGCTCGTGTTGGTTCGGTAGCACCGGCCGGGTGCACGGTTCGCAACCGATGCTGATGTAACCGTGCTGGTGCAAATCGTTGTACGGTACCCGATAGGCTTCGATGTAATCCCAGACCTGGGCCGAGGTCCAGTTCAGCAACGGATTGAATTTGACCAGTTGTTTGCCCGGACCGGAAAAACCGGCGTCGAGTTGTACTTCCGGGATGTCGCCGCGGGTATCCAGGCTTTGGTCCTTACGCTGGCCGGTGATCCAGGCGTCGAGCCCGGCTAGTTTTCGCCGCAGCGGTTCGACTTTACGGATCGCACAACATTGTTGGTGGCCGTCTTCGTAAAAGCTGAACAAACCCTTTTCCTTGACGAAGGCATCCAACTGTTCCCGGTCCGGGCTCAAAATATCGATGGCGATGCCGTAATGTTTGCGGACTTTTTCGATGAAGCGGTAGGTTTCCGGGTGCAGGCGACCGGTATCCAGCGAGAATACCTGAATGTCTTTCCGAATATTTATCGCCATATCGATCAACACCACATCCTCGGCGCCGCTGAAAGAAATGGCGATGTTGTCGAAATTGGCCAGCGCCGCTTTCAGAATTGTGCGCGGATTTTTGCCTTGCAGCTCGGTTTGGGCGGTGTTCAGATCGAATGCGGTCATAAATTAGCTCTGGGCGAAGTAACGGGATAAAAATTCGTCGAAGTCGAGCGTGTCGCCGGCTTCGATTTCGGCTTGTTTCCGCAGCGAGGTAGCGGCCAGTTCTTCGAATTGGCGCTGGCTGTCCGCATCCAGCGGTTCGGCGTTGAAATAGTGTTTGTGCAAGGCCGACGTATTGCTGGCAAAGCAGCCGAATTCCTGGCCGTTTTCGCGCATGCAAGCCAGTATCCTGGCCGACGGCGTCAGCGCCGGATTGTCGACCACGGCGAGCTGGTGTTGCAGAGCCAATTGGTAAGGGCGGTCCAGGCTGCCGCGGTCCAGCACGGCACAGATCGGTTGCATTGCGCACAAAATGTCGTGCGCCCAATTTTGCAGCGTGACCGGCTTGCCGTTACGGTTCAATTCCAGTCCGGGCTGGCGGCCCTGGTTGGCGACCAGCAATTGGTTGCTGTTGTTGATCTGAAATTCGTCCGGCCCTTGCGGCGGGCTGTCGTGCAGCAAGCAGTAAAGCAAGAACGCCTCGACAAAACGGGCCGTACTTTCGTCGATGCCGATCGGATTCAACAGGTTCAAGTCTAACGAGCGCATTTCCACGTACAGCACGCCGCGGCGTTTCAAGGCTAAAGTTGGCTTCTCGCCGGATTTGGCGATCTGCTTCGGTCGCATCGTGCTATAAAACTCGTTCTCGATTTGCAGAATGTTGGCATTCAGCTGCTGGTATTCGCCGTCGACCTTGACACCGATCGCCTGGTACTCCGGGTAAGGTGTGTTGATCGCCGCGCTCAAGCTTTGCACATAACCTTCCAGCGAGTTGTAGTCGATTTTCAAGCCTGCCTGATTTTTGCTCTTGTAACCGATATCGCTCATCCGTAGCGAGGTCGCGTAGGGGTGGAACACGGTATGGTCGTCGAATTCCTTGAACTGTTGCATCAGTTGCGGCCGGCTCTTGAAAAACGTCTTGCAGATGGCCGGCGAGGCGCCGAACAGATACAAAATCAGCCAACCTTGACGATGGAAATTGCGAATCAGGCCGAAATACGACTTGGAAATAAAGTCTTCCAGCGATAAGTCGCCGCCGTCGTAACCGTGCAGCGCCGGCCACAACCCTTGCGGCACCGAATAATTGAAATGGATGCCGGCAATCGCCTGCATGGTACGGCCGTAACGGTGCCACAAGCCCTTGCGGTAGATATGTTTCATCTTGCCGATATTGGACGTACCGTATTCGGCAATCGGAATGCTCAGATCGCCGTCGATACCGCACGGCATACTGGTGGCCAGCAGCATTTCGTCGCCCAGATGCGGGTAAACGAATTGGTGAATCTGGTGCATGTAATCCAGCGTTTGTTTGATGTCGGCAAACGGCGGCGTAATGAATTCCAGTAACGCTTCCGAATAATCGGTCGTGATATACGGATGGGTCAAGGCCGAACCCAATGCGCGCGGATGTGGCTTTTGCGAGATCGCGCCTTGTTCGGAAATGCGCAGGCTTTCTTTCTCTATGCCTTTCAGGCCTTGCTTGAGCAAGTACTGTTGATCGCGCGCTATCAAATATTTCAGGCGGTCGGGTAGGCAGCAGTAGTTCGTTATCATAGAAGAAAAGGTTGGCGCCGACGGCGGCGTGAGTTAGCGGGCCATTATAAGGGCTGGTACCCGGATTATTGAAATCGCAGCAGTGCTGTCCAGTCGAGATAAGGCGCGTCGCCGACTATTTCAAGGCCGGCTGCAAAGCCAGGCGTCCTCAGCGCTGCAGTCGCGCCGCCATCTATGGTGTAATAACGGTTATCAGTAACCGCTTATCCGCGCCAGCAAGGCTTCACCATTCGGCAAATGACCCATAATCCAGCGCTCGACACGCTACGTAGCGTATTCGGCTACGACAGTTTTCGCGGCCAGCAGCAGCACATCATCGAACAACTGATTGCCGGCCGTGACGTCTTGGTGCTGATGCCGACCGGCGGCGGCAAGTCTTTGTGTTACCAGATTCCGGCGCTGGTGATGGACGGCGTCGGCATCGTCATCTCGCCGTTGATCGCGTTGATGCAAGACCAGGTCAGCGCGTTGCACCAACTCGGCGTCAGAGCCGCATACCTGAATTCCACCTTATCGTTGGAGCAGGTGCGCGACATTGAGCAACAGTTGCAAAACGGCGACTTGGATTTGTTGTACATCGCCCCGGAACGGCTGTCCAATCTCAGAACTCAAGCCTTGTTCAACCGCTGCAAGATTGCCTTGTTTGCGATAGACGAGGCGCATTGCGTATCGCAATGGGGCCACGACTTTCGCGCCGATTACCTGCAGTTATCGGTGTTGCACCAGCAATTTCCGACCGTGCCGCGCATTGCCTTGACCGCAACCGCCGACGAACGTACCCGCCAGGAAATCATCGCCCGCTTGGCCTTGGAACAAGCCCAAGTCTTTGTCAGCGGCTTCGACCGGCCCAATATCCGCTACCGGATCGTGCAAAAAGACAATGCCCGCCAACAGTTACTGAGCTTTATCCGCAGCGAGCATCCCGGCGATACCGGTATCGTTTATTGCCTGTCGCGCAAAAAAGTCGAGGAAACCGCCGAATGGTTGAGCCAAAAAGGCTTGCGGGCGTTGCCTTACCACGCCGGTATGGACCACCAGCAGCGGCAGAAAAACCAGCATCAGTTTTTGATGGAGGATGGCCTGATTATCGTCGCCACCATCGCCTTCGGCATGGGCATCGATAAACCGAACGTGCGTTTCGTCGCCCATCTGGACCTGCCGAAGAGTGTGGAGGCTTACTACCAGGAAACCGGCCGCGCCGGCCGCGACGGCTTGCCGGCCAATGCCTGGATGGCTTACGGCTTGCAGGACGTATTGACCTTGCGGCAGATGCTCGGCGCATCCAACGCCGACGCCGCCCATAAACGGGTCGAATTGCACAAATTGGATGCGATGTTGGCCTTGTGCGAAACGGTCGGTTGCCGGCGCCAGGCCTTGCTCGGCTATTTCGGCGACGTGCTGGAGCAGGGCTGCGGCAATTGCGATACCTGCCTGGAACCGGTTGCGACCTGGGACGGCAGTCTGGCCGCGCAGCAGGCCTTGTCCTGCATCTACCGCACCGGCCAGCGCTTCGGCGCCACCTACTTGATCGACGTCTTACTCGGTAAGGACGACGAGCGCATCAAGCAATTCGGCCACGACCGGCTATCGACTTTCGGCATCGGCAAGGCCCTCGACGAAAAACGCTGGCGTTCCGTGTTCCGGCAATTGGTTGCCAAATCGCTGGTAGAGATCGACTTCGAAGGCCACGGCAGCCTGCGCTTGGCCGACGCCTGCCGGCCGGTGTTGCGCGGCGAGCAAACCTTGATGCTGCGCAAGGACGTGCAAACCGCCAAGACCCGGCGCGATAAGTACGAAAAGCGCCAGCCGGGCGGCGCGGCGGACAGTGCCTTGTGGGAAGCGTTGCGGGCCAAGCGCAAACAGTTGGCCGACGAGCAGGATGTGCCGCCGTACGTGATTTTTCACGATGCCACCTTAATGGCGATGGTGGAGGTGAGACCGCACAACCGCGAACAGCTCGGGATGATTTCCGGCATCGGCCAGCGCAAGCTGGAACTGTACGGCGACGAGTTTTTGGCCGTCCTGGCCGAGTTCGATACCGCAGCGGAGCCCGGCTCCCGCTCCGATACCGTTGCCGAGAGCCTGGATTTGTTTCGCTTGGGCTATAGCGTGGAGCAGGTGGCGCGGCAGCGGGGAGTAACCGAGGATACGGTTTACAACCATATGGCGAAAGCCTTGGAATCCGGTTTGGTGGAACTGGGCGACGTGTTAAACCTGTCGCCGGCGGAACTCGGCGACATCGAAGCCGCTTTGTTGGCCTTGCCGCACGAGCAACGCAATGCGTTGAAGCCGGTCTACGAACAACTGGCCGGAGCCTACAGTTACGGCATATTGCGCTGCGTCCGCGCCGCGTTACAGCGGCAGACTGGGTAGAAGCGGGCTGAACAAAGCCTTAGTTTCGGCATAGCCTGAAAATATCGTGGTGAAGAGACATTGCCCCCAAATCAAGCCACTTGGTGCGACGAACGGCATCCGGCGGAGGATTTGGCTTGACGTCAAATGATTAGCGAATCTGGTGAGGCGCATGACAGTTATAGAGGTACATCTCCTGTAAAGACGTGCAATATCGTCTCGTCGGGCAGTAAGCTGATAGACAATATTTATCCCTTGCAGCACAGAAAACATCGGTATCAGTAAATCTAACCCAATTCGCGTTAGCTAAAGTGTAAAAATTTCGAGGAAATATGGCAAAAGATACCCAGCGCGGCTCAGCCGTCGTGAACGTTCTGAAATCCGATTCATTGGTTAGTGTAGGAAAGGAGTACTTAGAACTTGGAATAGACACTTTGTTTGAGTCTGGCGCACTTAAGGATATTCCGCTAGCTAATACAATAGTTGGAATATTTGATGCTACCGGTTCTTTTAGAGATCAGCTTCTTGTCAACAAGCTTCTTCGTTTCATAAGTCAACTCTCGGAAATTTCGCAAGAAGAACGAATCGCAATGGCTGAAAAATTAAATGAGGACGACAAATTCTCCGGCAGAACTGGTGCGGCGGTAATTGAAATTCTGGATAGGATGGAGAGCGAGAAAAAACCCGAGTATGCGGCAAAATTCTTTGCCGCCTACGCACGAAGCGAAATTTCCTTCGAGGAGCTTCGCCGTATATTGGTTGCGCTTGAACGAGTTCCATCCTTCGATTTAGAAAAATTGGAGAATTTTTCGAAATCTACGATCAATGAGTCGCGACAAATGGATGAATCCCTTTTACTTGCATTTGTAAATGCAGGCTTGGGAAAAAATAACGGTGGCTGGGATGGCGGAGCAATTGTTCCAACGAGTCTCTGTGAAACATTTGTAAGAGTCGGCATATGCGTGGTCTAACCCAACGTTTGAGTCGACTTCGCTAACGCTTGGCTGCTGAGTTTTGCTTTGGGTGTAGGATCATGAAAACACGTCCTTTGACACAATGATTGATGTCGCGAGCGAGTTTCTTTCCGGCCGGAAACGCTTCTGCACCATCGGAGCCGAGCTAGGAAATATCGAAGGAGGGGCGGCATGGTGTCTTATCGGAAGCATCTGCCGTTAAATCGACTCATCAGGGTATCGAGCATTTGAAGCGAGTCGGGCTTCCATTCCTGGAGCGGTTTTCCGACGCCAACAATTTACTGGCTACGTTAAGGGGAGGCGGAGCAGACACCATGCTGATTACAGATTAGTCCGCTGCTCCAGCTACACCCTGGGCAGATTGTCGCCCTCGGCAGCATTACGCCCGCCAGCTAGGCGTTGCCAAAACCAAGGTTTTATGCAGGACGCTATATCAGGCTTGCGCCGTCTCGGTCCGTTGGAAGCGGTATTCGGTTTTCAGGCAATGGTCCAGCCATTTCTGCAGAAAATAGTTCAAGCGCCATTTGTAATCGCGGATTTCGATCAGATCGCCCGGGTCCTGGTAGACCTTGTCCACCGTCGGCCGGTCGTTGTCGCGGATGACTTCGGCCAGTTGGGCGTCGAGATAGATCCGGATTTTGACGGCCGGTACCAGCAGTTCGGAGCGTTGCTGGTTGAAGCAATGGGTCAGTTCTATGGTCAGCGTGTAGGGATTGCGTTCCAGAACGTCAAGATACAGAGCCGGTTTATTTTGCGTCACACCGATCGCGGCCCGGTCGAAAGAGCGCAAGTTCGGAATCAGCTTGAACAATTTCCGGTAGTTGGATTCGCATAGCTGTTCCAGGCAAAACGCGGTGTTGACCGGCTGCACCAGGCTCATTGTCAATCTTCCCGGTAGCAGGCGTTGGCGCTGGCGGTTTCCCACAGCACCACTTGGTCGACGTTGAAACCTTGCTGTTTGACGTACTGGTAAATCATTTTACTCAGCACTTCGGCGGTGGGGTGCTCGTCTATCGCCAGATATTGTTCGTTATTGGCGATCAGGGCCGGAATGATAGGGTCGTCTTTGTGCAGCAGAAAGTTATGGTCCAGCACGTCGTCGATAAAGCTCTCGACGCAGGCTTTGACGTCGGAAAAGTCGCAGACCATGCCTTGCGCATTCAGTTGTTCCTGGCGGATAGAAATACTGGCCTTGACGCTGTGGCCGTGCAGATTGCGGCACTTGCCCGGATGGTTCATCAGGCGGTGGCCGTAACAAAAATAGACTTCTTTGGTGATGATATACATGGCGTGCCACGTCCTTGTCGTTATCTGTGGAATCCTTAATTGCCTTTGATGCTTTTGATCGAGGCGGCGATTTCGTAATTGCCGTCGCCTTGCTTGACGCTACGCACCACTTCGATGAACGCGGTCATCGGCGGCGTGATCGGCGTTTTCGGCAGAATGCTGACTTCCAGGGCCAGGCCGATTTCGAACGGGCGATTGGCGATGAACGAGACGCCGGCGCCGCTGAGCGTGGTGCATCTGCCGGTACTGACTTGATCCGAATCGGCGAGCCGGTAGGTAATGTCACAGTCGACATCCATGCGGATGTAATCGCGTTTTTCATCATGAGTCAGCATTGAGTTCCTCCGATTCGAAGTGAGCGTTGCGGGTAAGCGAACAATTGGCGGGAGTTTACTATAAAAAAATCCGGTCCAGGGCAGGAAAACGCGGCAGCAGCGACCGAGCTTCGGGTTTTGCCGGCTGGCTCCGGAATTTGGCTTGCCGGCGCCGGCTCGGCTTGGGATTCTGCGAGTTTTGTACTACGCGCCGGAGCGGGGTGAGCTGCTATGGCTTCAAGCGAATTCCGAGCGGCGGCAGCCGGGTATGGTCGCCGCCGGAACCGGACAAGAAGTCGCCAATCTGTTCATTCGGCTAACCCGGCCGCCTGCAGATCGGCGTGGTAGGACGAGCGGACCAGCGGCGCGCTGGCGACCTGGCGGAAGCCGAGTTCGCGGGCGATCTCGGCATAACGGGCGAATTGGTCCGGGTGGATGTATTCGCGTACCGGCAGATGGTCTTTGCTGGGTTGCAGATATTGGCCCAGCGTCAGCATGCTGCAGCCGTGGGCCAGCAAGTCCCGCATCACTTGCACCACTTCGGCCTCGGTTTCGCCGATGCCCAGCATCAGGCCGGATTTGGTCGGCACCTGCGGCAAGTGCTGTTTGTGCTGCTCCAGCAATTTGAGGGAAGTCGGATAATCGGCGCCGGGGCGGGCTTGCAAATACAGGCGCGGTACCGTTTCCAAGTTGTGGTTGAACACGTCGCAAGGTTGTTGTTGCAGAATGTCCAATGCGGTGTCCATCCGGCCGCGAAAATCCGGTACCAGAATTTCGATTGTGGTCTGCGGCGAACGGGCCCGGACTTCGGCGATGCAGGCGGCAAAATGGCCGGCGCCGCCGTCGCGCAAGTCGTCGCGGTTGACCGAGGTGATGACGACGTATTTCAAGCCCATCGCCGCGATAGTCTCGGCCAGATTGGCCGGCTCTTCCGGGTCCAGCGGCTGCGGTTTGCCGTGGGCCACGTCGCAGAACGGGCAGCGCCGGGTGCACAAATCGCCCATAATCATGAAGGTGGCGGTGCCGTGGCTGAAGCATTCGCCCAGATTGGGGCAGGCGGCTTCTTCGCAGACGCTGTGCAGGCGGTGTTCGCGTAGCGATTGTTTGATCCGGTTGACCTGATCGCCGCTCGGCAGCTTGACCCGGATCCAATCCGGTTTGCGCAGCGGCGGTTCGCCGGTCTGTTCCACTTTGACTGGAATCCGCGACAGCTTGTCGGCCTTGCGTTGGTGGGTTTGCGGCGTGGCACGGGACGGGGCGTTGAATGTCATGGTTCGATAGCCTTCAGCAATTGGTGGACCAGCGGTACCGCCAGTTCGTGGTTCGCTATGTTAACGCCCAAGTCGGCAAGTTGGGTGACTTGCAGTCCGGGGTAACCGCAGGGATTGATGTCTCGAAACGGGCCAAGATCCATATCGTTGTTGATGCTGATGCCGTGGTAACAGCAGCCGCGTTTGATGCGCAGGCCGAGCGAAGCGATTTTGCGGCCTGCGACATACACCCCCGGCGCATCGGGTCGTGCGGCGGCGGCGATGCCGTACTGGCTCAGCGTGGCGATGGCGGCGTTTTCCAGCAAGCTGACCGTCTGCCGGGGGCCTTGGTTCAAGCGGCGTAAATCGGCCAGCAGGTATACCACCAACTGGCCGGGGCCGTGGTAGGTGATTTGGCCGCCGCGGTCGGAATCGACGATGGGTATGCCGTTGTTGGCCAGCAGGTGTTCGCGTTTGCCGTTCAGGCCCAGCGTATAAACCGGCGGATGTTCGACGATCCAGATTTGGTCGGCACTGTCCGGCGTGCGTTCCGCCGTGTAGCGTTGCATGTCGTGCCAGACCGCGACATAGTCGCGCAGGCCCAACTGGCGCAGTTCGATATTCCGGTTCACTGCTACCGTTACAGCGCCATTAATACGTCCGGGCAGGCGGTCAGGCCCAGATAAATCGCATCCAATTGTTCGCGGCTGGTGGCTTCTATAACGACGGTAACCGCCGTGTAATTGCCGCCTTTGCTGGGCCGGCTGGTGACGGCGCCCTCGCGGATGTCCGGTACGTGGCGGCGAATGATTTCCACGACGATGGCGTCGAAATCGTCGCGGCTTTTGCCCATCGCCTTGATCGGAAACTGGCAGGGAAATTCGAGTAATGAATCGGATTCGCTCATGACAAGGAGTTTTTGTAAGCTTGCAGCAATTGGTCCATACGTTGCCACAGCGGGCCGGGTTTGCCGTCGCCGATCGCCGCGCCGTCCAGGGCTACCACCGGCACGATTTCGCGGGTGGAACTGACCACCCAAACTTCGCTGGCCTGTTGCAGCGCTTCCAGCGCGATGATGTCTTCTCGGTATGGGATTCGATGCGCTTCCGCCAATTCCAGAATCACGTCGCGGGTGATGCCGGGCAGAATGTCGTGGCCTTTCGGCGGCGTGATCAGTTCGCCGTCGATGACGGCGAACACGTTGCTGGCGGCGCCTTCGATGACGTAACCGTTTTTGACCAGAATCGCTTCGGCGCAGCCGCGGTCGACCGCTTCCTGGCGCAGCAGAATGTTGGCCAGCAGCGTGATGGCTTTGATGTCGCACAATTGCCAGCGGGTATCGTCCAGCGTAATCGCTTCGATGCCTTCGCTGCGGCCGGGAAAGGGCTGGATATCGGCAGACATTGCGAACACGGTCGGCGTAGTCTGTTGCGGAAAGGCGTGGTCGCGCTTCGGCGCCCAGCCGCGGGTGATTTGCAGATAAATGTATTGGTCGCGGCCGTCGTCGGCCAGTAAAGGCCGGAATATCGCTTCCCATTCGGCCACGCTGTACGCCAGCGGCAAACGGATGCCGGCCAAGCTGTTGTTCAGCCTGGCGATGTGGTCTTCCAGCCGGAACAGGCGGCCTTTATAGGCCGGAATCACTTCGTAAACGCCGTCGCCGAATAAAAATCCGCGGTCCAACACCGAGACTTTGGCGTCTGCCAGCGGCAGGTACTCGCCGTTCAAATAGACTTGTTGCGTCATTCTTTCTCCAGTAAACCGATCGCGGCGTCGTACAGGCGGCGGAATAGGCCGCCTTCGGCCACGCTATCCAATGCCACCAGCGGTTTGCTGGCGATCGCATCGCCGGCCAGCGTGACATTCAAACTGCCCACCGTGTCGCCTTTGTTAAGCGGGGCGAATACGCCTTTGTCGATCTGGGTTTCGGCTTTCAGTTCGTTGAAATGTTTGCGCGGCGCGGTCACGTAAAGGTCTTCCGCCAAGCCGACCGCCAATTTGGAAGTCACGCCCTTGCGGATGCGGGTTTCGGCCAGCGGCTTGCCGCCCTCATACAGGCGGTGGGTTTCGAAGAAGCGGAAGCCGTAATTCAGCAACGACTGGCTTTCGTTGGAACGGGCATTGGCGCTGGCGGTGCCCATCACGACCGAGATCAGGCGCATGTCTTCGCGTTTGGCCGAAGCGACCATGCAGTAACCGGCGTCGTCGGTAAAGCCGGTTTTCAAGCCATCGACCGACGGATCGCGCCATAACAGCAGGTTACGGTTTTGTTGGGTGATGCCGTTGTAGGTGAATTCTTTTTGCGAATCCCAGCGGTAGTATTCCGGAAACTCGCGGATCATCGCTTGCGCCAGCATCGCCAGATCCCGCGCCGAGCTGTAATGGTTGGGGCTGGGCAGGCCGGTGGCGTTTTCGAAATGGCTGTTGGCCATGCCCAGGCGGCTGGCTTGTTCGTTCATCATCGTCGCGAAAGTTTGCTCGCTGCCGGCCACGTGTTCGGCCAAGGCCACGCTGGCGTCGTTACCGGATTGGATGATCATGCCTTGCAGCAAGTCTTCGACCCGAACTTGTTTGTTGACCTCGACGAACATTTTCGAGCCGCCGGTTTCCCAGGCGTTCTGGCTGATCGTGACTTTCTCGTCCAACGTTAAATGTCCGGCTTTCAATTCGCGGAACACGACGTAGGCCGTCATGATTTTGGTCAGACTGGCCGGGGCTACGCGTTTGTCGGCGTCTTTCTCGGCCAGAATCCGGCTGCTGTCGAAATCCAGCAGGAAGAAACTGGAGGCGGCGACGCTGGGGGCGGCCGGGGTGAAAATCGGTCCGGCGGCCGGTAAAGACAGGCTGGTGAACAGTAACAGCAGCCCGCCAAACAGGCCGAATGTCATGCGAAGAGGTTGGCTCATGATTGCGGTATTCAAAAGTCGTTCGGGAAGCGGCCATTGTACCACCCCCGGCTCGCGCTTAGAAAAACCCGAGCGTTGCGCCAGCGGCACGCGTCGGAAAGCCCCGGACTGCTGGCGTTCGCTAGGGCTCAGCGTTCGGCGCAGATTCTGAAGCGGCAGGCGCAATCCTGTTGTGCCATACACGCCGTTTGTTCGATGGCGCTGCCCAGTAATGTGCTGATCAGCGCCCGGTCGAATTCGCACAGCTCGGGGATTTGCTGGGCCAAGTCGTGGTAGACGCAGTTCACCGCTTTCAGGCTGGGCTGGCCGTCATCGGTTTCCAACTCGGCGCGGTAGCCCAGCGTTTGCATCAATTCGACCAGGGCCTGGCGTTTCGCCTGCGGAGTTTTGCCGCTGAATTGCGGTGCCAACGATTGCGCCAGGTTAACGCCCATCCGCGCCAGCATTTGCCTTAGCGCGGTTTCGCCAAGTTCCGTCTTCAGTTCCGCCAATAATAATTGGCAGAACCAGCCGTATTGCTTGGGCAGGCGGTTGCGTCCCTGTTCCGTCAGCTTGTAGCTGCGCGCCGGCCGGCCGCCGGTACTGTTCAACGCCGCTTCGGCGACCAGTTGTGCTTTTTCCAGCCCCACCAAATGCTGCTTCACCGCATTGCGCGAAATCTGCATTGCGGCGGCCAGCTCGTCGATGCTCAGCCCGTTTGCCGCCGCTAGCAGTAAATTCAGGATTTGGTCTTGGCGGGTGCCGTTGGCTTGGGTCATGGCGCTGCTGCGAATCGTAGGCTGGAGATGGCGTAATTCTATGCCGGAATCCGGGCTTGGCAAAGTATCGGAAAGGCCGATAGCTAATATAAATAAGTTTTATAATACAAATATTGCAAAAGGTGGCTGATTGGCTTATTCTGCTCCCGGCTGCTACAAGCCGTAACCGATTCATCCACTCCATATAGGCGGAACAATATGAGCGAAACCACTGCAACTCTGTACGAACAATTGGGCGGCGAAGCCGCGGTTAATGCTGCGGTCGATATCTTCTACCGTAAAGTGCTAAACGACCACCGCATCAACCGCTTCTTCGACAACACCGACATGGACAAACAGGCTGCCAAGCAGAAAGCCTTTTTGACGATGGCCTTCGGCGGTCCCAACAATTATTCGGGGGCCGATATGCGCCGGGCTCATGCTCATCTAGTGAAGAACTTGGGTCTGGACGACTCCCATTTCGATGCGGTGGTCGAAAATCTGGCGACGACCTTGCAGGAATTGAACGTGCCGGATGCCTTGATTCAGCAAGTCGCAGCGATTGCCGAAAGTACGCGTAACGACGTACTGGACCGTTAAGCGGAGATGCAGGCCATGCAGACGCACAAGATCAACCTGGGCCGGCGCGAGTTGTTTTGCCAGCCTGGCGAGTCGGTGTTGGACGCTTTACTGCGGGAGCAGGTCGAGATTGCTTACGGCTGCCGGCAGGGGGCTTGCCAGAGCTGCATCGCCCGCAGTCTGGACGGGGCGCCGCCGGCTGCGGCCCAAGCCGGCTTGAAAGACGTGTTGCGCCATCAAAACCACTTCCTGGCCTGCCTGTGCTACCCGGAACGCGATATGGCGATCGGTATCGGCTCGCCGGAGCAGCGTTTTTGCCACGCCACGGTGACCGGTAAGCGCTTGCTCAATGCCGAGACCTTGTTGCTAACTTTGCGTACCGAGGAAGCGCTCGACTATTACGCCGGCCAGTTCGTCAATTTGAAGCGCAGCGACGGTTTGCAACGCAGTTATTCGATCGCCAACAACCGGACCCACGCCAACAACTTGACCTTCCATATCCGCCGGTTGGCCGGCGGCCGCTTCAGTGCCTGGGCGCACGACGAACTGCAGCTTGGCGACCTGTTGGAGGTTTCCGATCCGCAAGGCCTGTGTTACTACCTGCCCAGCAGTCAGCCGCGCAATTTATTGTTGATCGGCACCGGCAGCGGCCTGGCGCCGCTGGCCGGCATTGTCAGCGAGGCGCTGCACCACGGCCACGCCGGCGAGATTCACCTCTACCACGGTAGCCGGGAAATGGACGGTTTGTATTGGATCGACGAAATGCGCGAGCTGGCTGCGCAATACGCTAATTTTCATTACACGCCCTGCGTATCGCGCGGCGTTGCGGCGGATGGCGTCGCTAGTGGTCGGGCCAACGACGTGGCGATGCAGCGATTGCCGGATTTGCAGGGTTGGCGGGTCTACTTGTGCGGCCACCCGGACATGGTGCAGCAGAGCAAACGCCAGGCTTTCCTGAAAGGCGCCAAATTCGACGACATTTATGCCGACGCGTTTCATGTGGCGTCGGCCACCTTGGACTAACTGCCGAGCGCGGAATAATCCTTTTGCCGTTCGGCGGTTGCCAGGCCGCGCAGTTGAGCCAGGACTTGTTGCAGCACCGGCGAGTCGTTGTCGCGGCCGGACACCATGTAAGCCGGCAACGTGAAGCGCGGGCTGTCCGCCACCGGATGCAAGCGGCCGGATTGCAACAGCGGTGCCGCCAATCGGATCGGCAGAAAGCAGGAGCCGCTGTTTTGTGCCAGGATCAATTGCAGTGCCATCCAACCGATATTGACCACTTGCGCCGAGCGTTCCAGGTTGGGAAAGGCATTGCTGTGTTGGGCGTAAAAACCCGGTGCCCAATCGACGAAAATGTAGTCGTCGTTGGGCCAGGGCCGGTCGGGGTCGGTGCTCAGCAGCAATAACGTTTCGTCGAATATGTGCTCCACCAGCAGCCCCGGGCTGTGTTGCGGCGTATACATCATGCCTATGTCCAGCGCGCCGGAAATCAGGCTGCGCATCAAGTCTTCCTCGAAGCCGATATCGGTGCGGATCGAAACATCCGGCATCTGTCGCCGAATCGCGCCTATCCATTCCGGCAACAAGCCTTCGCACAAGGCGATGCGGGCGCCGATGCTGACGCTGTCGCGGAAGCGGCTGGGTAGGCCGATATCGTGGCGGGCCTGTTCCAATGTCAGCAGCAGAGCTTTGGCGTGGCGCAAAAAGCGTTGGCCGGGTTGGGTCAGGCTGGCGCCGGCCCGGTTGCGCACGAACAAGCTGACGCCCAAGTAGGCTTCCAGGCGCTGGATCCGGGTGCTGACCGTCGATTGGGTTACATACAGGCGGTTGGCGGCTTCCAAAAAACTGCCGTTGGCGGCGACGCTTAAAAAGGTTCTGATCTGATCGATATCCATGGTGGCGTAGTATTGATAAGTTCGATATTAAAGTCCAATAAATATCGTTTGTCTTATATCAAATCGGTTTTTATAGTAGAGCTGTATCGATTCGATGGTATCTATTACACTTGGAGGGCACCATGAAGACTTTAATCGATTTGACAAAATTCGTTGCCGCTACACCCAGATGGCTGGTCGGTCTGGCCTTAACCGGTTTGATGGCGGCATGCTCCGCGCCGGCTCTGAAAGCAGTGCAAATTCCCGGCAAGCAATACCAAGCCGTGTTGATTGTGCCGGTTACGGCGCCGCCGCTGGAAGTGATTCCGGATTTGCTGGAACAACACGATGCAGCCTATCGCCACGTGAGAAATATGGCGATGAATCTGGACCTTGAAAAACAGCGCTATCGCACCGCTGGCGGCATTGTCGTCGTTGGCATGGTCGCCGGCAATCCAAGCGACGCCGAGACGCTCGGGGCTTTGCCGCCGACTGCGGTCGGTGGCGAGGCAGGCGCCAGCGTCTGGACTCCGGCGAAAACCGTTGGCGAGCAACTGAAAAAGCTGCTGGCCTTCGAAAACCGGGTTGCGGTATTGAGTCGCGAAGATTACCCCTTGGTGATAACCAACGACGCCAGCCTGCATGATTGGCATCGAGCGATTCAGGCTTGGTATCGCCAGGATAACAGCACCGGCGCCTACGCCAATCGCGGCCGCTACGACGCCGTGATCGAGTTGGGCGTCGGCCGTTACCGGATCTTCGAAGGCCAAACCTCGTTGCAACTGATGCTGAAGCTGATCGATCCGGCCTCCGGCCACGTGCTGGCCCGAACCCATTCCGAGAGTTTCCGGGTCGACGATGCCGCATTGGCTTCGCTCGAGCAGGACGGCGTGGCGTTCCGACAATTGATCGGCAATATGGCGGCGCCGCTGTTGCGGCAAAGTCTGGGCGATTTGGGGCTGCGCGATTTGCCGGTCGCGGACGAGAGTTGAGGCCGGGTCGGATCAGCGATGAGCGCCGATTTCCCGAAACGCCTGCGCGGTTGGCGGTTCAATTTATTCAACCTGTTGCTTGGCGGCGGTCATGCCTTGGTGATTTTCAACGCCGGCGCCTACATCGCGATGCTGCCCAGGGTGGCGGCCGGTTTGGGTGTGCAGCCCAGTTTCGGCACCTGGACCCAGACCGACTACATGATCGCGCTGGCCTTGGCTTTGCCGCTGGGCGGCTGGTTGGGGCGGCGGTTCGGCGAATACCGGCCCTTGATTTGGGCCTTTGCCGGCTTTGCTGCGGCATCCTGGCTGTGCGCGATGGCCGATGACTTTCATCTGTATCTGGCCGCGCGGGTGGTGCTGGGCTTCTGCGGCGGGCTGACCTTGCCCTTGGGCCAGGCGTTGTTGCTCAAGGAATATCCGGACAAACGCAAGTCGCTGGGTATCGGCGTCTGGAGTCTGTTTACCTTGACGCCGTTTACCTTCGGTCCGCCGCTCGGCGGTTGGGTGGCCGACAATTTGGGTTGGCGCTGGCTGTTTTGGGGCAACATTCCGCTGGCATTGGCGATTGCCGGACTGCTGGGCGCCTTGCTGTACGGCCGCGGCGGGCCGCACTTGCGGCAACGTCTGGATATTCCCGGTTGCGTTATGGCCATACTGATTTTATTCGGCATACAAACCCTGCTGAACCAGGGCAACGACTGGGATTGGGGCAATTCCGGCTACATCAGGGGGCTAAGCATCGGCGTGGGCGTAATGCTGCTGTACTGGCTGATTTGGGAATGGGGTTGTCGGCGGCCGTTTCTGGATATTCGCTTGTTTGGCCGGCGCAATTTTACGATCGGCGTGATCGGCTTGTTCGCCGGCTTTTTGTGTTTTCAAGGTCTGTTGTCGCTGCTGATCGTGCAATTGCAACTGGCGTTGGGTTACTCGTCGTTCCTGGCCGGACTGGTGTTTTTGCCGATGGCGATTTTCGCCAAACCGATGGCCGGTGTGTTTCACGAGATCGCCAAACGGGTCGATGCCCGCTTGCTGGCCAGTGCCAATTTGTTGGGCTTTGCCGCCACCTATTTCTGGCTGAGCCGCTTCGACGACCCGGACAGCTTTGCCCAGTTGTTCTGGCCGAAATTGCTGGAAGGTGCCTGTTTGGGCAGCTTTTTCGTGCCGTTGACGGCGTTGTTGTTGCACGGTATTCCGGCCGATAGGCATTGGCGGGCACTGGAATTGGCCAATCTGTTGCGCATTGCCGCCGGCGCGATCGGTATTGCCTTGCAGGGCGTGATTTTCTACCGGCGTACGCCGTTGCATATGACCCGTTTCGCCGAGAATCGAGATGCCTGGTCGGATGCCGGTACGGAGGCGATGCAAACCTTGCTGGCTAGCGGCTTCGAAGCCGACGCCGCGCTGGCCAAATTCGCCAAACTGGCCGGCAAAGCCCAAGCCATTCGCGGCTTGAACGATGCGTTTTGGTTGGCCGGCTGCATTTTTCTCGGTCTGGCGGCCTTGGTTTGGCTGGCCGAACCGACCCGGGCCCCGGTTCGTTCCGCGCCGGCCATGCAGCGCGAGCTGGAAGAAACCTTGGCGGAGGAGGATGCCTGATGGCTGCACTTCGCCGGTTTGGCTTGGCTGTATTGGTAATAACAATCGAGGGGTGTGCTTTATTCGGCGCAGATAGCCAGCGCGCACAAATGGCACCGCTACCGGAAATCGAACAAACCCTGGCGCGCACCACTGCCGAGATTGCCGCGCAAGACCGTTGGCCGGAACAGCGCTGGTGGACGGCGTTCGGCAACGCCACGTTGAACGGCTTGATCGAGACCGCGCTGGCCGCCAATCCGAATCTGAAAGTCGCCGAGGCGCGCCTGCGCCAGGCCGAAACCTTGGCCGATTTCGAAGCCGCCGACCTGTATCCGACCATAGACGCCAACGTCAGCTTTACCGCGCAACGCTTTTCCGCCGATAGCGTGCAGGCAAAATTGGCCGGCCAGCATTTCCGGCATTTACTGATTAATCCGCTGGTGCTGCGCTACCATCTGGACTTTTGGGGGCGCGACGAAGCCAGTCTGCAAAGTGCCGTCGATCGTTCGCTGGCCGCCAGTGCCGAATTGGCCGACGCCCGCTTGTTGTTGGCCACGGCCGTGGCCGGAGCCTATTTCGATTTGCTGGCGGCCGCGGAAAAATGGCAACTGGCGGAACATATCGTCTCCGATCTGGAGACGCTGTTCCGCTTGGAGCAGCGTCGCCGCGCCGCCGGTTTGATCGGCGAGGCGCCGCTGTGGCAAGCCGAACGGAATTTGCATGCGGCCAAACAGGCGGCGGCCGGTTTGCGCGCCGAACAGGAATTGCGCCGCAACCAGTTGGCGGCGTTGGCCGGGCAGGGCGCCGATTGGGGGATGCGGATAGCGCTTGACGCTTCGGTGGTGCCGCAAGTGCTGGCCTTGCCGGCCGATCTGCCGTTGCGGTTGCTGGCGCGGCGGCCGGACCTGCATGCCGCCCGCTTGCAGGCGAATGCCGCCGCCGAGGATATTCATGTCGCCAAAACTGCGTTTTATCCGGACGTCAATTTGCTGGCGTTCACAGGCTTCCATAGCGTCAGTCTGGTCGATATTGCCTTGCAAGGCTCGAGTTTGGCCTATGCCGTCGGCCCGTCGATCGAATTTCCGATTTTCGAAGGCGGCCGCTTGCGCGCCCAACTCGGTTACCGGGAAGCCGCCTACGACTTGGCGGTGCAGCGCTATAACGCCGGCTTGTTGCATGCGGTGCAGGATGTCGCCGACGCCTTGAGCCGCTGGCACGAACTGGCCGCCAAAGCCGATGAACAACAACAAGCCTTGGCGGCCGCCGAGGCGCAAAACCGGCTCAGCGATAGCCTGATTCGCAACGGTTTGCACGATAACGGCAAGCTAGTGCTGGCGCGGATCGAAGCCAACCGCGAGCGCCTGCTGCTGGCCGGCTTGGCGGCCGAACAACGTAAGAACGCGGTCAGTCTGATCAAAGCCTTGGGTGGCGGTTACCAGGCAGCCGTAGAATCCGCACCCCAACCCTGAACACCATGCAGAAAAAAGTGTATCCCCGCGAAATTCTTCGCCAACGCCGGCGCCGGCTGCGCTGGGTCACGATTTTATTGTTGCTGGCCGCCGCCGGCTATCTGGGCTATTGGTGGCTGACCCAGCGCGAGTGGGTGCGGACCGACGACGCTTTCGTCGCCGGGCATTTGGTCGGCGTCAAGGCCCAGGTCGACGGGACGGTGGTCGAGATCCTGGCCGAGAATACCCAGGCCGTACAAAAGGGCGACGTGCTGGTGCGGCTGGACGGCAACTACGCATTAGTGGCGATGCAACAGGCCGAAGCCGAACTGGCCAAAACCGTGCGCGAGTTTTATATGTTGAAAGCCCGGCTGGAGAGTTTGCGCCAGCGTTTGGCCGCCAAGCAAGCGGCAGTGATGCAAGTCGAACACGATTTGCAGCGCTTCAAAGCCGCGGCCGGCGACGGTGCGGTGTCCGACCAGCAAGTGCAGAATGCCGAAGATAAATTGCGCGAGTTGGCGGCGGCGATTCGCGAGACCAGTGCGGAGCGGGACGGCGTGGCCGCTCAGTTGCGCGATTCCGGCGTGGACGACTATCCGGCGGTGGAGCAGGCCAAGAGCCGTTTGCGCCGGGCCTATTTGGATTATCAGCGGCGCGAGGTGCGGGCGCCGGTGTCCGGTTTCGTCGCCAAGCGCAAGGTGCAGGTCGGCGACAATCTGCACGCCGGCGCGGCGCTGATGGTGGTGGTGCCGTTGGACCAAGTGTGGATCGAAGCCAACTTTCTGGAAACCCAGATTGCCGATATTCGTCCCGGCCAGGCCGCCGAGATTCGGGTCGATGCCTTTGGCGGCGAGCGCATGTACCATGGCTTGGTGCAGGGCTTGAATCCCGGTTCCGGCAGCAGTTTTGCGTTGTTGCCGACCGACAACGCCACTGGCAATTTCATTCATATCGCCGAGCGGGTGCAGGTGCGGATTGCGTTGGCGCCGGAAGAATTGCGCGCCGTGCCGTTGCAGCCCGGTTTATCGACATTGACCCGGGTGCATATCGCCGACACCGGCGCGTCGGCGTTGGCTTCTAAGGTGAGTCTGGCTGATGCCGCCTACCGCACCGATATTTACCAGCACGAACTGGACGGCGTCGAGGACAAAATCCGCGAGATTATCGCGGCCAACCGTTCCTGATCGATTCGTTGCCGCTGGCTGGAAAACCTACAAAAAATGCTGCAATTCGTGGGCTGTCCGTGTATCTTTGCCCGTTGGTTAACATAACCATAACAATAAATTTAACCGCCAGCCCGACAGGGACGGCTTTGTCGAATATTTAGCTCACGGATTAACCATGTGTTTTAGCGCCAATATGTCTTTGGGATTGGGAGTGGCCGGGCTGGTTGCGTCCAGCGTCACTTTTTTGGATAAGGACGAAACCTTTTGGGTCAGGTTGGCTCGGGCCTATGCGATTTTCCATTTTTCGTTGATGGAGTTCATCCAGTATTTCGCCTATCCGGTCGCCGACCAGTGCGGCTACGGCACCAATTTACTGCTCAGCGAATTGTCGTCGGTGCATATCAGTTTGCAAGCCTTTGCCATCATGCCGGCCTTGGCCACCTATTCGACCGATCCCGGCGCGTTACGCAAAGCCTTTTTCGTCGGTAGCAGCCTGAGCGGCTTGTTTCTGATCTTTACTCGGCTGCCCAACGATTGGCAGTTGTTCGGGATCGATCCCAATTTCATCGGCCGCATGCAGTCCTGCCTGTTCATGGGCATTTACCACATCGGTTATGCGATTTCGAGCGCCTTCGGCTTGCTGGTTACCCACGGCTCGCTGTTCGCGTTGGCTTTGAGCGGGTTTGTCTGGAAAAACAATTGGCGGATCGGCACATACCATTGCTTCGGCGCCTTGATGACCTTGTTTGTGCCGCAGTGGTTGTTCGGCGTCAGTACCGGCGAAGCGGCGGCGATGTATTGCTTCTATTCGATTCCGATTACCGCCAGCTTCATGCCCTGGTTCAAAAAGATCTTTATCGGCCGGGTCGCGGATGCGGCCGATGGCATGCCGGCGCGGCAACAGTCCTAGCCGATCATCCCCAGGCGGCTCTGAACTGGCGGTAAAATTCGGGGTCGCGCACCGTGGCCCCGCGGCGTCCGACGATGGCCGAGGCGAAATCTTGAGCGCGTGCCAGCGTCAACCGCAACGGCCAGCCGCGGTCGATTCCCAATAACACCACGGCGGCGAAGGCGTCGCCGGCGCCGACCGTGTCGACCACCTCAATGCTTGCAGCCGGTTGCACTTCGGCGAATTCGCCGGTTTGGGTCAATGCCATGGCGCCATGCTCGCCGCGAGTCACCACCACGCCCTGCAAATCGTAACGTTGCTGCAATAGCCGCAGCTTGCTGTCGATGGCATGCTCCTCCGGCAGCAATAAGGCCAGTTCTTCATCGTTCAGTTTCAACCAATCGGCGGCGCTCATCCACTGATGGACTGCATCCGCATCCCACCACGGCGCGCGCAAATTGACGTCGAAAAACACCGGGCCGCGCCATTGGCGTTTGATCTGTTCGAACGTTGCGCGGGATACATCATGCCGCAGCGCCAGGCTGCCGTGGTAGAGCAAGCCCAGCTCGCTGCCGGCGGGTAATTCCATGGCCGCGATGTAATCGTAGGCTTGTTGTTCCAGAATACGGTAACTCGGCTGGCCGTTGTCGATGCTGACCGCGACACTGCCGGTCGGACGGGCGGCGTCTGTCTCCACCCCATTTTGGCGCATGCCGTGGTTTTGCATGGCCGCCAACAATTCCGCCCCCGCCGCATCCCGGCCGATGCGGCTGACAAATAAAGGTTCGGCGCCCAAACCTTGCAAATGCCAGGCAACGTTGAAAGGCGCTCCGCCGAGTATCCGGCTGCCGTCCGGGAAGCAATCGAACAGCGCTTCGCCGAAAATGGTTATCGAATCTGCCGGCATGGTGTCCGCCTGAATTAAAGGTGTGGGGCGGCAACCTTAGCCAATCGGCCGGAAAATGGCAATCGGTTACGGCTGGCAAACGGGGCGGCGTTCGTTTTAGGGGCGGTGGCTGGTGTCTTGTGCACCGATTTGGTGCGTCTGTTTCGGCTGTTGTGCGGGGCGGTATTTAACCGGCTGATAAATCAGCATTAATTTGTTTGGCATGTGGTTTGCACTGGATTAAGTCATGAATACACAAAATATTTTCGATGAAATGCGGGCCGGAGACGGCCAGGTGCGGCTGCTCTATCAACCGTTTTCCGAATGGCTGAAAGGCGTCGATCATGCGCAACTGATGCAGAAATCCCGCGAAGCGGAAATGCTGTTCCGGCGGGTCGGCATCACGTTTAACGTTTACGGCGAGGAAGCCGGCGCCGAGCGCTTGATTCCGTTCGACGTGATTCCGCGGATTCTGGCGGCCAACGAGTGGCGCCAGCTTTCGGCCGGCGTGATCCAGCGCGTCGCTGCTTTGAATGCTTTCCTGAACGACTTGTACCACGACCAGGAAATTATCAAGGCCGGCATCGTGCCGGCGACTATCCTGGAAAACGAAATGTACCGGCCGGAAATGCAGGGCGTGGACGTGCCGGGCGGCATCTACGCCCACATCGCCGGTATCGATATCGTGCGTACCGCGGAAAACCAGTTCTATGTGCTGGAAGACAATCTGCGTACCCCGTCCGGCGTGTCTTACATGCTGGAAAACCGCAAAATGATGATGCGCCTGTTTCCGGAACTGTTCCGCCGTTACGCGGTGGCGCCGGTCGAGCATTATCCGCAGGTGTTGTTGAATAACTTGCGTGCGGTAGCGCAGCCCGGCGTGCACGATCCGGTGGTGGTGTTGTTGACGCCGGGCGCCTATAACAGCGCCTATTTCGAGCACGCATTCCTGGCGCAACAAATGGGTATCGAACTGGTGGAAGGCCAGGATCTGTTCTGTAAAGACAACGCAGTGTTCATGCGCACCACCGAAGGGCCGAAACGGGTCGACGTGATTTACCGCCGCATCGACGACGATTTCCTCGATCCGTTGGCGTTCCGCGAAGATTCTATGCTCGGCGTACCGGGGCTGGTTTCGGTATACCGCAACGGCGGCGTGACTTTGGCCAATGCGATTGGCGCCGGCGTCGCCGACGATAAATCGACTTATACCTATGTGCCGGAAATGGTGCGTTTTTACCTGGGCGAGGAGCCGATATTGTCGAACGTACCGACCTACAAGTTGGAAAAGCCGGACGATTTGAAATACGTGCTGGAACATTTGGCGGAACTGGTGGTGAAAGAGGTACAGGGTTCCGGCGGCTACGGCATGCTGGTCGGCCCGACTGCGTCCAAGCAGCAAATCGAAGAGTTTCGGGCGCGGATTCTGGCCGAACCGGACAATTACATCGCCCAGCCCACGTTGGCGTTGTCGACCTGTCCGACCTTGGTCGAGCAAGGCGTGGCGCCGAGGCACGTCGATTTGCGGCCGTTCGTGCTGTCCGGTAAGACCGTAACGTTGGTGCCGGGCGGATTGTGCCGGGTGGCGATGCGGGAGGGTTCGTTGGTGGTCAATTCCTCGCAAGGCGGCGGTACCAAAGACACCTGGGTGTTGAACGGAGATAAACCATGCTGAGCCGTACCGCCGATCATTTATATTGGATGGCGCGCTATATCGAGCGTGCCGAAAACATGGCTCGGGTGCTGGACGTGACCGACCGCATGTCGCTGGTGGCCAATAGCGCCTACGACGAAGCGGCGCGCTGGAAACCGCCGGTTTTGATCGCCGACGACGTTGCCGTGTTCGAGCGCGATTACGGCAGCTACACGGCGGCGAACGTGATGCACTACATGGCCTTGGACGAACGCAATCCGTCCAGCATCGTCAGCGCGCTGGGCGCGGCCAGGGAAAACGCCAGGGCGGTGCGGGTGGCGATGTCGTCGGAGATGTGGGAAACCGTCAATGCGCTGTGGTTGGAATTGCGGCAGCGGATTCGGCAGGGCCTGCGCGAAGCCGATATCGGCGAGTTCTGCGATTGGGTCAAGTCGCGCTCGCACCTGTTCCGCGGCGTGACCTTCGGCACCATGTTGCGCGACGACGGCTACAAATTCGTCCGCTTGGGCAGTTTCGTCGAACGTGCCGACAATACCGCGCGCTTGCTGGATGCCAAGTTTCAGTTGCTGTTGCCTAACGAAGACCCGACTGCCGAAATGGATTACTACGAGTGGAGTTCGTTGCTGCGTTCGGTGTCGGCGTTCGAGGCCTACCAGAAAGTCTACCGCGATACGATAGAGCCGACCAAAGTGGCCGAGTTACTGGTATTGCGCGACGACATGCCGCGTTCGCTGCATGCCTGTTACGACGAGTTGGCGCCGATTTTGGAGCAACTTTGCCGCCAGCCCGGCTGCGAGTGTTTACGACTGGCCGGCGAGAACCATGCCCGGCTGCATTTCGGACGCATCAACCACATTTTTAACAGCGGTTTGCACGAGTTTTTGCAGGATTTCATCGCCCGTAACAATGCGCTCGGCATCGAGATTCAACGGGCGTTTCTGAATAGCCCGGATTAGCCGGTTTGGCCTAGCCGTCTGCAGCGTTGCTAAGCGCGGCGGCGGCCGGTTCGGCCAAACCCAATGCAGGTAGCGGATAGAAAGCGTTAGAGGAAACAGGATGGTTAATTCATTGATTCACCCCAAGCAGGGCGATAAGGCCAATTCGGCTTGGTTCGAGGAGTTTTTGGTCCGGTTGTTGGAAAACCGCGACCGCACCGGGTTGAGCGAAATGATTCGCGAGATCGATGCGCTGATGATCACGGTCGAGCCCGGATGTTCGGCGGCTTACGTCAGCGAGTTGGCTCTGATGACGCCTTACCACTACTTGGTCACGTTGGAGTCGGAGTCGCATTGGACCCATATCCTGCGCATCGATATGGAGTCGCCGGATTTGTTGGTGCGCGAGGTGCGCGATCCGGGGCGCGGCGATATTTTCCGCAGCTTGAACGAAGTGTATCCGATCGGGGCGCATAAACCCAACTCGCGCTACATGGGCGAGATTTTCCGGGTCAGCAATCTGCACGAAGTGGTGGAGCAGCAAAAAGGCCGGGAAATCCGCTTCTTCAATCAGGACCAGATCCGCAAACTGGAATTGCCCGGCAATATGGCGATCGTCAAGCCGTCGCCGTATACGCACAACGTCGTCGCTTATTGGGAGCGGCCGCCGGAAGATATGCGGGTGTATGCATTAGGCAACAGCGTGATTCTGGACGAAGTCAACCGCGGTTACCATGCCGCCAAGGCCATTCAAGAAGACTTGGGGCTGGATAAACTGATCCGGCCTATCGACCATTTGGCAACCCGCGTTTACAGCCAGAACCGGGAAGTGGCGATACTGGAGTATCTGACCCTGTCCAGTTACTACTATTGGGGGTCGTACGATATCGCCAACCAAAATTCGTCGACCAACGTCACCAAAAGCATCCATTACGCCGATGAGCGGATCAGCCCGGCCAAAGTCTTTACGGCGGCGAACCAGCCCTATTTCGTCAACCATTTGGTGGGCTTGCCGTCGCCGACCGAAAATTTCGTGCGCAATTACGGGCCGCGCCTGCACCATCTGGCCCTGGCAGTCGCCGACGGCGAGACCGGCAACCAGGCCAACATCGATTACGTGGTCGATGCGATTCGGGCTCGGGGTAAGGATTTTCTGCTGGATGTAATCGGTTCGCGCGAAGAAGGTTTGAAGCAGATTTTTTCCAGCGCATCCGAACACTCGTCGTTGATTATCGAATACGTGCAGCGGTTCGGCGATTTCGACGGTTTTTTTACCAAGCAAAACGTCGCCGAATTGACTCATGCCGCCGGCGTGGAGGAAAACTTGCGTCTACTACAGGCTGAAAGCGAAGCCGCCAATCCATTGGTGAATGCATGAGTATTCGTGTCGCGATAAACCACAAGACCAGCTATTTCTACGATAAGCCGGTGCAATTGACGCCGCACGTGTTGCGGCTACGGCCGGCCGTGCATTCGCGGACGCCGATTTCGGCCTATTCGCTGCGGGTCAAACCGGAAAAGCACTTTATCAATTGGCAGCAAGACCCGTTCGGCAACTATTTGGCGAGGCTGGTGTTTCCGGAAAAAACCCGGGAGTTTTCGATCGAGGTGGATTTGATCGCCGAAATGACGGTGATTAATCCATTCGACTTTTTCCTGGAGGAATATGCCGAGAAATATCCGTTCGCATATCCTGAGCAATTAGCCAAGGAGCTGGCGCCGTATTTGGAAGTTAGGGAGCAGGGACCGTTGCTGACCGAATTTCTGAAAACTTTGCCGCGTAGCGAGCAAGGCGTGGTCGATTTTCTGGTGGCGGCCAACCAGGCGGTCAATCAAACGGTGGCTTACTCTATCCGGATGGAACCGGGCGTGCAAAGCTGCGAAGAAACCTTGGCGAAGAAGTTGGGGTCTTGCCGCGATTCCGGCTGGCTGCTGGTGCAAGTGTTGCGCCACATGGGCTTGGCGGCGCGCTTCGTATCCGGCTATTTGGTGCAGTTGGTGGCCGATGTCAAGGCCTTGGACGGGCCGTCCGGCACCGATCACGATTTCACCGATTTACACGCCTGGGCCGAAGTGTATATCCCCGGCGCCGGCTGGGTCGGCCTGGATCCGACTTCGGGGTTGTTTGCCGGCGAGGGTCACATTCCGCTGGCCTGCACCGCCGATTACGTTAGTGCGGCGCCGGTCAGCGGCGGATTTGTCGGCCAGGCGGAAACGCGTTTCGAATTTGCCAACCGCGTCAGCCGGATACACGAGGATCCGCGCGTCACCAAACCTTACACCGAACGGCAATGGGCCGAGATCGATGCGTTGGGCGAGAAAGTCGACGCCGAACTGCTGGCCGGCGACGTCCGGCTGACGATGGGCGGCGAGCCGACCTTCGTTTCGATCGATAACATGGATGCGCCGGAATGGAACACGGAAGCCGACGGCTTGGAAAAACGCAAATTGGCGGGGAAATTGATTCGGCGCTTGCGCGACAGTTTTGCCCCGGGCGGTTTGTTGTACTTCGGCCAAGGCAAATGGTATCCGGGCGAGCCGTTGCCGCGCTGGCAGTTGGCGTGTTTCTGGCGCAAAGACGGTGCGCCGGTTTGGAAAAACCCAGGCTTGCTGGCCGACGAAAGCCGTGATTACGGATTCGCCCGCGAGCAGGCCGACTCGTTTGTACGCGATTTGGCGAAGCGGCTGGGCTTGAAGAGTTCGTTTATCGTGCCGGGCTACGAGGACCCGTTACATTACTTGCATCAGGAAAGTTTATTGCCGGCCAATCTGGACCCGAAGCGGGCCGATTTGACCGACGAATTGGAACGGCAGCGGCTGGCGCGGATTTTGAGCGGCGATTTGGGGGCTCCGGTAGGTTACGCGTTGCCGTTACACTGGCGTTACAAAACCCGGTCCTGGAACAGCGCGCTCTGGTCTTTCCGCCGCGGCGAGATGTACCTGCTGCCCGGCGATTCGGCGATGGGTCTGCGTTTGCCGTTAAATAGCCTGCCGTGGGTGCCGTTCGAGCGCCGGGAGCAGCCGGTCGAGCGCAGTTTGTACGATAGCGTCGAACCGCTGGGCGATATAGATTCCGAAGTCAGCCGGCGCTATAGCCAAACTGCGAAGCAGGAATGGCATCCGCCCGAAATGGAGGCCGTGGACGAGCGCGACTCAAGCGATCCGCTGTGGATACCGCATACCGCGCTGGTGGTGGAGAGCAGGGAAGGGCGGTTGTACGTGTTTCTGCCGCCGACCAACGAATTGGAACACTATCTGGATCTGATCGCCTCAGTTGAGGCCACCGCTGCGGCATTGAAGCTGCCGGTCGTGATAGAAGGCTACCAGCCGCCGCACGATTTGCGCTTGAACCGCTTGCCGGTGACGCCGGATCCCGGTGTGATCGAGGTCAATATCCATCCCGCGGCGAGTTGGCGCGAGTTGGTCGAGAATACGACGACGCTTTACGAAGATGCCCGCCTGACCCGGTTGAGTACCGAGAAGTTCATGCTGGATGGCCGCCATACCGGCACCGGTGGCGGCAACCATGTCACGTTGGGCGGTATTACCCCGGCGGACAGCCCGATTCTGCGGCGTCCCGATTTGCTGCGCAGTTTGGTTACTTATTGGCAACATCATCCTGCCTTGTCGTATTTATTCTCGGGTTTGTTCATCGGCCCGACCAGCCAGGCGCCGCGGGTCGACGAAGCCCGTAACGACAGTTTGTACGAGCTGGAGATAGCATTCCAACAAATGCCCGACGGCGAAGTGCCGGCTCCCTGGCTGGTGGATCGTCTGTTGCGCAATTTGTTGGTCGATATGACCGGAAATACCCACCGCGCGGAGTTTTGCATCGATAAGCTGTATGCGCCGGGCAGCGATGCCGGGCGGTTGGGCTTGCTGGAATTGCGGGCTTTCGAAATGCCGCCGCACGCCCGGATGAGTCTGATGCAAATGTTGCTGCTCAGAACCCTGGTGGCTTGGTTTTGGCGTCAGCCTTACCGGAAGCCGCTGGTGCGCTGGGGTACGCAATTGCACGATAAATACATGTTGCCGCATTTTATCGCCAGCGATATTCAAGATGTGGCGCGCGATCTGCAAACGGCCGGATACGATTTCAAGAGCGACTGGTTTGCGCCGTTTTTGGAGTTCCGGTTTCCGCACATCGGCAGCTTGCGCGTCGGCGATTTGCAGTTGGATTTACATCAGGCGATCGAGCCCTGGCATGTGCTGGGCGAGGAAATCGCCAGCGGCGGCACCGCACGGTATGTGGATTCTTCGGTCGAACGGCTGCAAGTTTCGCTGAACGGGGCGATGGGCGAGCGTTATCTATTGAGTTGTAACGGCCGGCGCGTGCCGCTGCAGCCGACGGGCAAGCAGGGCGAGATGGTGGCCGGGATTCGCTACCGGGCCTGGAATCCGCCGTCGGCTTTGCATCCAACCATCGGCGTACAGGCTCCCTTGGTATTCGATCTGATCGATACCTGGAACGGGCGTTCGGTTGGCGGATGCACCTACCATGTCAGTCATCCCGGCGGGCGCAATTACGATACCTTGCCGGTGAATGCTTATGAAGCCGAAGGCCGGCGGGTCAGCCGGTTTTTGCGACATGGTTATACGCCGAGTACCGGTTCTGCCGAATTGCCTGCCGAAGAAACGAACAGGGACTATCCGTTGACTTTGGATTTGCGCTGGAATGCCCGCTAGCTAACTTGCCGTCTCGGTGGAGGCCAGGGTTTTTTGTCAAGCGGTTTTAAAATTAATAGAATTGATATACCATCTTGAAATGGCTTGTGAAAAAGTTTCCATAGTTATTTGAACTTGTTAAACAAATTTATTAAGTGTGGTGTCGCGTGACTCAGAATCCGCATTCTTTCGATAGTTGTTTCGAGGTGTTTTTAGCCGATACGCCCGAGGCAGAGGAAATCCATTACCGTATCCGTTACCGAGTCTATTGCGACGAGTTGGGCTTCGAGGACAAGCAGCTTTTTCCGGACGGACTCGAGCGCGACGAGTGGGACGCCAACGCGGTACATTTCCTGGTCCGGCACAAATTCAGCGGCGAATGGCTCGGCGCCCTGAGGTTGGTTAGGCCGGAACGGCAGCGTTTTCCGTTCGAAGAGCACTGCGCGCCATACCGAGGCCTTGCCAAAGCCAGTTACAGTCGTGCGGTAGAGATTTCGAGGCTTTGCGTTGTTAAGGAAGCCAGGCGGTTCGCATTGCGAAGACACCATTCCCCGATAGACGGTAGGCCGGGGAATGTCAGTTTTTTACATGATTATCGGAACCTGAATAGAAGCATCATGTGGGGGCTTTACCGGGCGGCGACGGTTTATTCGGCTCGAAGCGGTATCGACGATTGGTTTATTTTGGTAACCCCGGCGCTGGCGTATTTTGTTAGCAAGGAAGGCTTTCGCATGCGCCAAATCGGCGATGCTTGCGATCACCGCGGACAGCGTACGCCCTACCGTTTGAGCGTCAAGCATATCCTGCAAAATCCGTTATGGCAGCAGGATTACCAACAAGATTACCGCTTGTATTCGGAATTGGCCGAAACTCGTGCGGTTCGCTACGGTGGCCGAGATTTGCGGCAAATCGGGGTAGTGTCCTTCGTGTCCGGCGCCTGATCTATTCGCTGCGAAGCCTTCGGTTAGTCTTCGGAATGGTTGCGGACCAAGCCTTGTAAGCCGTATTTTTCGAACAAACCATATAGCGTAGGTCGGGTTACACCGAGCAATTTCGCTGCTTCCGATACGTTGTTGTCTGCATAGCTCAGGGCGCGCTTGATGGCTACCGTCTCGGCCGCTTCCCGTACCGATTTCAGGTTCAAAGGCATAGTATTTTCTGCCGGCTGACCGATCTCCAGGTCGGCCGCGGTGACGAAATTGCCGTCGGACAAAATCGTTGCCCGTTTGATTTTATTCTCCATCTCCCGGATATTGCCCGGCCAGTGGTAGGCTTCCATCGCTTGGGCGGCATCGTGGGAAAAATGTTTTTCCTTCAGGTTGTTTTCCCGGCAGTAGCGTTGCAGCAAGGAATTGGCAATGGTGGTAACGTCGCCTTCGCGTTCGCGTAGCGGCGGGATATCGACCACGATTTCGCTCAGCCGGTAGTACAAATCGCCGCGGAATGTGCCTTGATCGATCAGGTCCGGTAATTTCCGGTGAGTCGCGCAGATAATGCGGACGTCGATTGGGATCTCTTTACGGCCCCCCAGTCTTTCTATTACCCGCTCCTGGATGAAGCGGAGCAATTTGGCCTGTAAGGCGAAAGGCAAGTCGCCGATCTCGTCCAGAAAAAAGGTACCGCCTTGAGCATATTCGATTTTGCCTTTGGTTTGAGCGACCGCACCGGTAAACGCGCCTTTTTCGTAGCCGAACAATTCGCTTTCCAGTAACGTTTCCGGTATCGCTGCGCAATTCACTGCGACAAATGGCTGCTCTGACCGCGTGCTTAGTCGGTGCAACGCTCGGGCTAGCAGTTCTTTACCGGTCCCGCTTTCGCCGAGCAGTAGAACCGTGGCTTGGGTAGGGGCAATTTTCTCGACCATCCGCATCACCGCCTGCATTTGCGGGCTGGTGGCAATAACGCCGTGCAGCGGCTTTTGCTGCTGCAGGTTTTGGTAGTCGCGTTCCAGCGCATCCAAATGAAAGGCGCGTTCGATGATTAAACCGAGAATGTCGGGATCGACCGGTTTTTGGTAAAAATCGTAGGCGCCCAGTGCGACGGCGTGAATTGCGTTGGCGCGATCGTCGTTACCGGTAACGACGATTATTTTGGTGGCCGGAGCCAGCGCCAGTATTTCCCGCAATGTGGCCAAGCCCTCGCTGGCATTGGTCGGATCCGGCGGTAACCCCAAATCCAGCGTCACAACGCTAGGTGTATATCTTCTGATCGCGGCGATGGCTTCGTTCCGGTTGCCGGCAATCACGACTTCGTATTGTTCGAAGCTCCATTTCAACTGTTTCTGCAACCCCGGGTCGTCTTCGACAACGAGCAATATTCTTGATTGGGTCATTGAGTCCTTGGTTTATCGGAAATGAGTTTCGCTAACGGCAGTTTTATTGTGAACGTGGTGCCCTGGCCGGGTTTGCTGTCGACATGAATCTGGCCGGCGTTTTTGGTAATGTAATCCCGAGCTTCATAGGCACCTATACCCATGCCGGCGTTACCTTTGGTGGTGTCGAACGGTTTGAACAGGCGTTCGGCTATGAACTGCTGGTCCATGCCTACGCCGTTATCCATGATCTTGATTTGAGCATAGTCCTGGTTTTTTGTTAATTCAAGCTTCACCCAGCCGCCGCTGTTCCGGGTGGCGTCCTGAGCGTTTTGTACCAGGTTGGTGAGTATATTGGTTAGTTTGATCTTGTCTGCAGAGACCGGGCATTCGTCTAAATCGGTATCCAGGGTAACCGGCGGCGATCCCAGGTGTTGTTGGGCAATCGAGCGGGCGATCGCGGCGAGGTTGACCACACTATTGGCAGCGGCTTGCGGTTCGCCCTGCTTTAACTGTTCCACGATATGGTGCATTTTTTTGACGACGTTATTCAGCGTATCGATGGTGTCGTCGAAAAAGTCCGGGTTATGTTTGTGTTTTTCGGCGTTTCTGACAATCAACGAGATTTGCGCCACTAAATTTTTCAAATCGTGTACCAGGAACGCGGAGAGCCTGTGGTAGGTTTCGAATTGGCGGTTGTTAGCCAATTCTTCGCTGGCTCGGTTTAGAGCTAATGCATTGGCGAGTTGCATGCCGACGGTTTTTAGTAAGTCATGGTCTTCCCAATTCAGTTTTCTGGGTACTCTGGCTTGGGTCAATACGACAAAAGCTTCCAGTTTGTTCAGGTGAAATAACGGTACTATCAGCCAGACTTGGCTGTCTTCATAGCACCAGGGCGATAGGTCGATGTCATCGTAAACCTCGGGGGCATGGGACAGCTCGAAGAAATCTATCACCCATTGCTTATTAGCCAAGTAGAGCGGGAGGTCGCCAACGTTATGCAGGTAATCGATTTCCTGCGCCGTTAACCTCAAGTTCTGTTCGGCGGCCAGAAAAAATCTGCCTTGATCGTTTTTTAACCACAATCCGCCGCCCGTACTTTCCACCAAATCGGTCAAGGTATTGATAATAAAGCCTTTCAATTCCTCCAGGGATTCAAGTTTGGCCAGCGCCTTACTGATTTTGAGCCATTCCTCGCGATAGTCGTAACTGTAGTGAAAGAAATGCTTGCTAAAGTAAACCTTGACTAAGGCCCTGATCTTGCCGGATGTAAACGGTACGACCAGTAACAACAACGCCAAAAATATGAACACGGCCTGCGCAGTCTCGCCCCATTCGGTATTGGCGCGTTTGATATAAAACCCGGCGAATGACATTAAAATTAAATAGACACCGCATCCGAATAGGATCGTGGTGTAAAAAATAGTCTTGCGGGGAGTTGTCAGGTCCTGGCCGTCACTGTTAAGCTTAAGGCGGGTAGCTGTGATTGCCAAAAATGGGGTTATCATGGCGTTCGTAACGCCCCGTGACTGCCAGAGTGCGAAGTCTAGATGGTTGAATAATAAAGATTTGCTGTAAACCAGCAAGTCAACAGCAAAAACCGCTCCAAGGCTGATACACAGGAATTTCAGGTTCCACCGTTGTTTTAAGGGGGTGCTTCGATAGAGTTGCTCCACCAAGATTAAGCCGAGAACTGCAAACACGACGTGCCCGGCAAATCTGGGGTCGGCATCTATAACAGTTGTGACCAACTTTAACGATTCCGGAAAAGACTCCAAACACAGAATTATTAAGACAAATGTTGTAATCGCAATGCTGGTGTGCCCCTTAAACAGTTGCTTGTAGTTATTGTAGCGTTGCTTGGAAAGCAAAGCGCCTAACAGAAAAAACCAAGCGCCATTGCGTATGGTTTCGTGAGCTAGGGTGTCGGCATAAAAGTAGTGGCTGCTTTTTGTTGCAAACGTCACGCTCGTTGACCATATGGCCGAGCAGAGAACTGCTATTATGAAAGGGTAATGCCGGTTTTTGTTGAAGACAACAAAAACGAATAAGGTTACGTACGCGACGCTAGCAGTCAAGTAGCTGTAATAAATGTAGTTTTCCATGTTTGGTCGTTAGTGGCCGCACGCTTACTTTGCCATTATAACCAGCGAGTCAGTGTTATTGATATGGTTTGGCCTGATGATAGAGATACTTAGTGACGTTCTGAAGAATCCGTTGTTTCAAGAGGGCTGCGCTTGGCGACGATACAGACTGAGTGCGGGTGCCACTATCGTCAAGAAGGGCGATCCTGGAAAAACTTTGTTTTATTTGGAAGAAGGTCTTGTCAGGGTTTTGGGTGGGGCCGAGTTGGATGGTAATAAACGGGTTAGTCCGGGGTTGTGCGATTTGGAGGCCGGCGCAGTCTTCGGAGATGTGTGTCTTTATGAATCGAGGGAACGCACGGCTTCGGTTATTTCGGTGACAGACGTGCAGTTGCTGGAAATTCGTAGCGATATGTTGAGCGTGTATATGGACGATCATCCTATTCAAGGGTATTTGTTTTTGAAAGAGTTGTTTCAAACTATGTCCAGGCGTTTAGGTTTGGCGAACGATCGTATCGAACATTTATTGGCGTGGGGTATAAAAGCTCATGATATCGATAAGTATTTGTAGTCGATAAGCAATTTATCAGAGAGCGCATAGAATGGACGTCGCACAAAAGCTGTCATTAGCGGAAAGCTTTAGTCGCTATTTTAAGGTCTCCCTAGCGGAAACTGTTGCGCAAAAACAGCAGGTTTTTCGAATAAGGTATAGGGTGTATTGCGAAGAGTTCAAATATGAATCGCAAGAGCATTTTAAAGATCAGCTTGAGATTGATGAGTATGATCAACTCTCCCGTCATTGTTTGATTACCCATATCCACACTGGTTTGCCCGCTGGCTGTGTCAGATTAGTTCCTGCATTGGGGGCGGAATCGGAGGCGCCGTTACCTTTAGAAAGGTACTGCAGCAACAGCCTGGATCGCAATACGCTTGATAGTCTGCAGCTTGACAGAAACACGGTGTGTGAAATATCCAGGTTGGCTGTTGATGGCGCTTTTCGCAGAAGGACTGGTGAGAGTCTGACTCGTTTCGGCGAAATCAACGGATTACATTTCTCCGCGCAAGAGCAGAGGACTTTTTCGACTATTGCGGTTGCATGTTTTTTTGCGGCAACGGTTTTGACCGAAATCGATAGACGGACTAACGTGTTTGCAATGATGGAGCCGTTTTTACCACGAATGATGCATCGATCAGGAATTGATTTTCAGAGAGTCGGAAAAGACATCGACTATCATGGCATTCGCGCGCCTTACTTCATTACAACGCAATCGGTGTTGGCAAACATGCATGCGGAGTTGCGGGAGCTATATGCATGGATCAAACAAAGCATCGCTGAATGACGCGCACGAAATTGTAATGGCATTTTTGGAGTACTTCTAAGTGGTGATAAGAAAATATAAGGATAACGTGGATAAAGGTTTTGCGCTGGTTTGTGCGCTACTTTTGTTCGGATGTAATTCACCGGTAGAAACCGCCGATAGTCATCTACAAAAAGGAAAAGACTTTATCGAGAAAGGCGAATTGGATAAAGCTTTCTTGGAGTTGAAAAGCGCCAATCAGAGTGACGACAAAAGAGGGGAAACTTACTATTACATGGCTTTGCTGGATGAAAAATCCAATAATTACAAAGCTATGAAGCAGAATTTGACCAGGGCGTTGGAATTAGATAGCGGCTTACTTGACGCTAAAATCAAGCTGGGCAAGCTAAATGTTTTATCTGGCGATTTGGATAAGGCTTTGGAGCTTGCAAAAGCGGCCTTGGCTAGTGACCCCGGCAATTTAGAAGCTCAAATTATTGAGGCTTCCGTTTACGTCAAACAGGAGAAGTCCGATCAAGCCAGTCAAATTGTCCAGCAAATTTTGAAGGATAACCAAGATAACGTCGATGTATTGTCTTTAGCTGCCGCTTTAGCTTACAAGGCCAATCGGCCGGCTGATGCTTTGGATTTAATTGGGAAAGGCTTAGATAAAGACGGCAAGAATATAGCTTTGCGTTTGTTTAGGGTGAAGATAAATGCATCTAACAACCAGGTTGACAAAGTAATTGAAGATTATAAAAGCCTTGTTGATTTATACCCAGAGAACAATAATTTTAAATTGAGCTTAGCCTCAATTTATTCCATGACGAACAAACTGGATTTGGCAGAATCTTTGCTCCGGATTGTTGCCGAAAAGGAAGGCTATAAGCCCGATTCCGAAATTACTCTGTTAGAGTTTCTTAATGCTAGAGCTAAAGACAGGGTGCCTGTCGAGTATGAGGTCATGGTAAATCGTCATCAGCGGCAGGGTGCCCTAATATTGGAATTGTCGAAGTGGATGATGGCGAATGGCTTTATCGACACGGCCAAAAATGGATTACAGAAAGTTGTTGAATTAGAAGGAGATGGCGACTTAGGGCTAACAGCGAAAGTTCTGATCGCAGATACATCCATGCTGGCCAAGCAATACGATGTCACAAAAAATATTGTTGACCAAGTGCTTGTGTCGAATCCTGAGTTCGTTCCTGCAAAACTCTTAAGAGCAAGGTTATTCTTGGCCGAAAACAATCCTGATGAGGCTCTGGTTTTACTCAACAAGCTTGTATGGGATAAGGCAAATTTAGACGAGGTATATGCTCTTTTGGGGCAAGTGCACCAAGTTAAAAAGGACCGTAAGACTGCTGATAAATATTTCAAGCAAGCGCTGGAAGTAAATCCGGTCAACTTGGTTGCTTTTAATAATACCTTTAGTTCCTATATCCAAACAGGGCAAAGAGATACTGCACGACAAGTTTTAGACAAAGCCCTTAAATTAAAGCCAAATCAAATTAATTTTCTTATTAGCCAGGCAGAGCTTGATATTTTAGAAAAACGTTGGGATCAGGCGCAGGATGTTGTGCATAAAATAGCTTTATTTTCCAAAGAGAAAGCTGTGCCGTTTTATCTTCAAGCCAACGTACTGCAGGGTAAAGGAAAATATTCCGATGCGATAGCATTATATGACAAGATTCTTCAAGAATTTCCAGGGCATCTTAATTCTATGGTAAACCTGGCGCGAAGCTTTGATGCGTCCGGACAGAAAGAAAAAGCTGTTTCTTATTTGGAAATTCACCATGATAAGCATCCGGATGACTCTACGATTGTTGGTGTTTTGACGGATGTTTACTTAGCTAATAAAGATTACAGCAAAGCTAAAAAGCTACTTTCTGCACAAATTGATAAATTTCCTAAATCAGTTTCCAGTTATTTGGCTTTGGCTAAAGTCCAAGCCTTATCCGGTGAAAATGTGGAATCAGTCAAGCAAATATATTTGAAAGGTTTGCAAGCTAATCCGGACGACGTTCAGCTAGCGTTGGCTTTGGCGGGGCTCTACGAGCAAGTCAACGAAAAACAGAATGCAAAGAAAATTTACGAAGAATTGCTTGAAAGGCATCCGGATGTCGACGTTGTTGTAAATAATTTGTCGGCTTTGCTTGTAGAGTCGGATGACCAGGATAACTTGGTCAAGGGTATGGCGCTTGCCGAGAGGTTTAAAAACTCCGATAACCCTTATTTTCAAGATACCTATGCGTGGGCGCTTGTAAGGTCCGGTAGAGTTACTGATGGACTAAAATTACTGGAAGAACTCATCATCAAGGAGCCAAAACTACCTGAATTCAGATACCATTTGGGGGTTGCCCACTACCAAAGTGGCAATAAAGCAACTGCATTATCCGAATTAAAGCAGGCTATCGCTTTATCGGATAGGCAGAAGAAAGGCTTTGCTGGACAGGATGTTGCGAAGAAGATGGTGTTCGAGATTGAACATTCTACAATTAAATAAATTAGAAATTCATAATAGGCCATGTTGATGATTTTCAAAAAATTCTTTGTTGCCTGGGTTGCGGTGCTCGCTTGTTTGTTCGTTGGCGGGTGTGCGCAGCCTTTGCTTGAAGACATACAGCAAGCTTCTGACTATACCTATCGAATCGGACCCGGAGATAGTGTCAACATATTCGTATGGGGAAATCCTGAATTATCGACATCTGCAGCGGTAAGGCCTGATGGCAAAATTACTGTTCCGTTGGTTGAGGAGCTTTTAGCGAGCGGTAAAACACCTTTCGAGCTAGCCAGAGATATTGAGAAGGTGCTGTCTACCTATGTCAAAAGCCCCCAGGTCGTAGTTATGGTCGGAGGATTCAAAGGTGTTAGGGATCAGCAAATTCGAATTATAGGTAGAATCGGTGGCGGTGGCGGTGGCGGTGGCGGTGGCGGTGGCGGTGGCGGTGGCGGTGGCGGTGGAATTGGTCGCTACCAAGGAAAGTCGATACCTTACGAAAGGGGTATGACATTGTTGGATGTTATTATACAAATAGGGCTTGATCAGTATGCCGATGGAAATAGAGCCAGTGTTATTCGGAATATTAATGGAGAGCTTAAGCCTTATGCGGTGAGAATTAATGATCTTATTGATGACGCCGATTTGACAGCCAATGTTTTGATGATGCCCGGTGATATTTTAATTATCCCAGATGCGTATTTTTAGTGTCATTTTCGGTGTGCTGGCTGGTTTTAATTGTGGGTAATTTTGGGTCTTTTAATTATGCAGCAAGATCTGTCCGAAGTTTATTTTTATTTAAAAGGCACACTTAAGTACAAGCGTGTAGCGATTTTATTTGCGCTTGCAGTTTGTATAGGTGCGTGGACTTATATTTTTTTAATGCCTGATAGGTTTGAGTCCAAAGCAAAAGTGCATATAGACTCTGCAACTGTGATTAGACCGCTTATGAGAGGGATGGTAATCGAACCGGATATATCCGCTTTAATAAGAATAATTCAGCAGTTAATGTTCACTAGGCCAAATTTGGAGAAAATTATCGAGTTATCGCAGTTAAGTCGTATTCAGGATGAGTTTGGCGGCAAGTCGGATTTAATCGAGAGGCTTAAGAAAGATATTACCATTGCGGGTGGTCGTGGAGATATCTTTGACATCGCTTTTAGCGCCAGAGATCCAGAAGTCGCTAGAAGTGTCGTACAAGCAGTGTTAACGGTGTTTTCAGAGCAAACTGAAGGTAAAGCCTTGGCGGATGCCAGCGACGCGCAAAGATTCATAGAGCAACAAATTCGGGACTACGAAATCAGGTTGCAGGATGCGGAAAAGGCAAAAGAGGAATTTAAACGAACTAATATGGATTTATTGAACGACGCAGATCAATTTCAGGCGTTGCAAAAGATGAAAGAGCAGTATCAGGACGCTAATACTGCTCTCCAACAGGCCATCTCTCGCCGAGATGTTCTGGCAGAACAGGTAGCGGAAGTGCGCGACTCAGACGAGGATTGGGGTATTCCGACTGCATCGCAAGAAGTATCATCTTCCGCTGATAGCGCTAGAATCGAATCGCTCAAGGATAAACGGACAGAGTTATTATTGAAATATACCGAAAAGCACCCCTCCATCATTGAAATTGATAAATTGATAGATACATTAAAGAGTCAAGAACAACAGGAGTTAGCAAGTAAGCAAGAATTGGCTAATAAAGAAAATAAAGTCGAAGATCAAACTTCGATAGCACCTGCCAAAATGACAAATCCCTACGTTCAAGCCCTTAAAATGGGCTTTGACAATGCCCAAGCTGAAGTTGCTTCAAATGAAGCTCTGGTGGAGTCTATCCGCAAAAGAATTGCTAAGCTGGAAGAAGGCTTGAACGAAAGGTTGACTATCGAGACCGAGATGAAAAATCTAAATCGCGATTATGAAACGATCAGTGGCAAGTATTCTGAATTATTGGAAAGAAGAGAACAAGCCCACATTACAGAGCGGGTGGATGATCAAACTTCAAGGCTGAAATTCAAAATTGCCGATCCACCGAGCAAGCCAGATAAGCCCAGCTTCCCTAATAGAAAATTATTTTATTCATTGGTTTTATTGGTCAGTATTGTAATTGGATTTTGTGTTGCTTTTTTGATTTATTTTATACGCCCGGTATTTATGTCTGCAAGGCAAGTTCGAGTAGTAACGGGCTTGCCTTCTCTAGGGAGTGTATCCCTAACTTCTCAGGGTATAAATAAAACCACGAATATTGACTGGATACTGGTCTCTACTTTGCTCTTATTGGTGGCTGGCTATATCGGTATTATGGCGCTGGAAATACTTAAGTAAGGCGTAAATTATGAGTATTATTGAAAATGCGCTGAATAAAGCCGCCAAGCAAGGGCTTGTAATCACTAGCGAGCGAACCGATTCAGTTGAATTGGATAGCGCTAGAGACCGCAAAATTTCTGATGCTAATTCTTTCGTAGGAGAGAAGTCGGCTGTTGACCTAGCAAGCAAGGCTGTTCCAGATAGGGTTGTAAATATCGATTGGCAGGCGCTTTCTGAAAATGGTTTTATCGATAGTAATAATGCCAAGTCTCAACTCGCAGAAGAGTTTAGAGTGATTAAGCGGCCTTTGGTTAATAATACCTTAGTCCGTGTTCCTGCGCGCCAATTGCTCTGTAATGTAATGATAAATAAGGGATAATTGGCGTTTATTTTTTCACCCTAACTGCTCATGAGTCGCTTCAAACTGAAAGCTTCAAAAAAGGAATTCACCTCGTATGCCGGGCTGGCCTTGGTCGGGCAATGCCTGGACATCATCAATGTTGAAGCGGTGGTTGATGGACGGATACCGGTCTCGCAAGGTATCAAGACTTCGGACGTGGTCAAATCAGCGACCGCCCTGCTCAGCATCGGCAAGAGCGATTTCGAGGCGATCGAGCCGTTTCGGGAAGACCGGTTTTTCAAGCAGGCGCTCAACCTGCGTAAAGTGCCGGGCAGCGTCTGGTTGCGGCAACGACTGGACCGCGTCAGTGATGCGTTGCGGGAGCCGTTGGACGAGATGTCGATGCGCTTGATTGAACGCTCCGACGCGCCGATCACACCGCACAAAGGGTACGTCTGCCTGGACATAGACACCTTTGTGATGGATCAAAGCGGCAGCAAGAAGGAAGAGGTCAGTCGTACCTATCAGGGTGTGGACGGGTATACGCCGGTAGCGGCCTATCTGGGCAACGAAGGCTGGTGCGTGGGTTTGGAGCTACGGCCTGGACGTTGGCATTCGTCACTGGAGATTGAGTATTTTCTGGAACGGCTGTTGCCGCGCGTCGAACGTCTGGTGCCCGTTGATCAAGCCGTGCTGATGCGCAAGGATTCGGGTTTCGATAGCGCCAAGTTATTGTTTGCAGCGGCGGCTGAAAAAGACCGCTGGGCGGCTCTGGGTCGGCAGTTCGAGTATTTGGTGAAATGGAACCCACGTCGCCAGGACAAAGATAGCTGGATTGCGCAAGCCGAGGCGCTCGGCGCCTTCATTGAGAAGCGTCCGGGCAAGCGCGAAGCGCTGTTCTCGATGAACGTCGAACGCCGCTTTGGCAAACAAACCCGCCGCTTCCGCCTAGTGATACGCCTGATCGAACGTACCATCAGCAAACACGGGCAACACCTGCTGTTACCGGACATCGAACTGGAAGGCTGGTGGACCAGTTTGGACGACGAGGAAGCGATGGTCATCGAACGCTATCGCGACCACGGTACCCATGAGCAATTCCACTCCGAGTTCAAAACCGACCTCGATCTGGAACGTCTACCGTCTGGCAAGTTTGACACCAACGACGCCATCCTGCGTCTCGGCATGCTGGCATACAATTGTTTGCGACTGCTCGGACAACTGGGCTTGCTCGGTGACTTGGCGCCGATCCGGCATCCAGCCAAGCGGCGGCGGATCAAAACAGTGTTACAGGAAATCATGTATCGTGCCGGGCAAGTCATACACAAAGCCAGACAGTGGTGGCTGGATTTGGGGCAGGCGTCGCCGGTTGCCCGGTTATTTGAATATCTGCAGCAACGCCTGGTGGTTCAGCCACCTGCCGCGACGGGATAAACGACGCCGCAAACCCGATGTTTCATGAACGCCCCTCCTTGCCGATAAGGCCGGGCCGTCAGGTGTTTGTCCATGCCCTGTCAAAGGGGCAGAAAATGCGCTGATGAAAGGCAACGCTAGATTTTTTTTGAGAAACACATCGCTAGTAGGACGATAAAAACAACGCAAGCCGGATCGGGTATCGAGAAAATGCGCCCCTTGCGCACTCAGGGCCGTTTAAGCTGGCGTGAGCACGGATTCAGGTAATATTCAAGGGGCTGAAAGCAATGGGATTAATCGTTCGAATTTGATTTTAATATGCAGTAGTTTGCCGGGGGAGGGTAAAACATTTGTCTCCATTAACTTGGCGTTGAGTATTGCTAATGAAAGGGATAAAAGTGTTCTGCTTATTGATGCCGATGTTGAAAAGCCTAATATTGCTAAGCAGCTTGGAATTGATAATTCTCGTGGGTTGATAGAGTATTTGGAGGATGACAAGGTCACTTTTTCGGATATTTTGTTAAAAACCGATCTGCCTAATTTAAGTATTATTACCGCAGGTAAACGACATAAATATTCAACCGAATTGTTGTCCAGTCAAAGAATGTATTTGTTCGCGGAAGAAGTAAGCCGCCGCTATAGGGACAGGATTGTAATTTTTGATTCCCCCCCTCTGTTGGTGGCGACTCAGGCTCAGATATTGGCTGAGCTTGTCGGTCAGGTTGTGCTTGTGATTGCCGCGGAGGCTACTCCACAAAGCGTTGTTAATGAATCGGTTTCCAAGTTGAGCAATTGCGATGTGGTTATGACGCTGCTAAACAAGACAAGAAAAGAAATAGATATATATGGTCATAACTACAGTTATGGTAAATATGGGCATTTTTGATTCTTGTTCTTCTCGGTTTCAGGTAGTTCCCTGTAAGCTCGTCTTCTCTAGTTTTTTAGTTTGTTTTTTCTATCCCGGAATTGGTTATGGACTCGACTGGCGTCTTACTCCAAGTTTGTCGGCTACCGAGACGTTTACTGATAATATAAACCTTTCTAATATCGAAAAAAAAAGCGGTTTTGTCACCGAGGTGGCGCCAGGGCTCTCTATAAATGGCTCGTCACCTTGGAGTAATTTTAATCTGAATTATCGCTTACAAGGCTTGCATAATGCCGGCGGGCGTGATGATTTAGATTTTAATCACCAATTGAACATGACCTCTTTGTACCAAGCCGTCAGGAATACCCTTTTTATTCAGACCAGCAGCTCGATTAGCCAGCAAAATATTAGTAATGCGCTAGTTACTACCGATAATATTTCCGGGGTCGGCGGACGCACTGAAAATACAAATTTCAGTATTTCTCCGTACTGGACGCCAAGGTTCGGCCAGTTTGGGAGTGGGTTGTTCAAAGTGGGTTACAGCCGATCTACTTTCGACACTTCCAGTTCTTCTCAGGCGGCGAGTTTGGTTCCGGATAATTTTGTAACCGATTCGGATGCTTTTACGCGCCAAGCCCGTTTGGCGAGCGGCTCTTTTTTTAGTAGTATGAATTGGGCTCTGAATTATTCATCGAATGAGCAAACCAGGGGAACGGGGCAGGATGTTCGGTTTGAACAATACCAGGGAGATATGCGCTATTTTTTGAGTAGAAAGTTTAGTGTTTTCGGGCTTGCTGGTTTCGAAAATAATGATTATCAGACCACCCAGAATAGTATTCGAAATGGTTTTTTTTATACGCTGGGTGGACGCTGGAATCCTAGTCGATGGTATTCATTGGAAGTCGGTTTGGGCAATAACAAACACGCTACGGTGCAATTCAATCCGTCAAGTAATTTCAGTTCTACAATTACATACCGTAATAAAGATGTGGGGCTTAATACCGGCGATTCTTGGGATGCCAGTCTAAGATACCAATTCAAACAAGCTAATTTCGGATTTAATTATAACCAGGAAACTACTACTACACAGCAGTTGTTGACCGAGCAGGGATACTTTATCAGGGATGCGTCCGGTAACCTGAGCCAAGTGATAAATACGCAAGATTTAATAGCCCAGGGTTTTTTGATGCTGGACCCATCTGATCCCGCAGGTACTCGGTTAATTCCCGGTCCTAATTTTAACAATTCTCGGCTTGTTTCAAATCCTTTTGATCTGGTCAACGACGTTATTATTAGAAAAAGAGGGACCTTGTCATTTAGTTACCAGACTGGCAAAAGTAGTTACACCGCTTCCATGTATAACGAAAGGCGATCTTACGAGCTAAGAGCCGGAGAAGACATGTCTTATGGTATCTCGGGAGGTTGGCAGTGGCAGGTCGAGCCAAGGTTGAATTTTTATCTTCGCCCATCTTGGCAGCATAACCAGGGTCAATTAGCGGACAACACTCGATACGACTTGGCTTTGGGCCTCAATCGTTCTATCCCGATCAATCTTGGACGTCCTTTGCTGATGGATACCCGTTTCGAGATTCGCCACATCAGCCAAAGTTCAGACACCTCCACTTTCGACTATACTGAAAACCGTGCATCAGCCAACTTCAACGTTCGTTTCTGAATAATTAGACAATGTACGACGGTTTTTACAATCTTACGCAAAAGCCCTTCCAGCTTAGCGCCGATCCGGATTTTTTCTTTCAAAGTTCTGTGCATAAAAGGGCTTTGGCTTACATGCATTACGGCTTAACGCAGGGCGAAGGCTTTGTGTTGGTCATCGGTTCTCCCGGTACCGGTAAGACCATGCTGGTAAAAAGTTTGATCAAAAATTTGAATAAAGACAAATTGTTGATCGGTGTGATGATGACCTCACAGGTCGGTCCTGAAGATACGTTGAGAATGGCGGCATCGACTTTCGGTTTTACCTTTTCTTTAACGGACAAAGCCAGTTTACTTTCGGGTTTTGAGAAATTTATTGTCGAGAAAGCAAGAGAGGGGCGGCGATTGCTATTGATCGTCGACGAAGCGCAAAACTTGCCGAAGCAGTCGCTGGAAGAGCTTCGAATGTTGACTAACTTAGATGTAAACGGCAACCCCGTATTCCAAGTTTTCCTGGTTGGTCAAACCGAACTGAAGCGGACGATTTATGCTGCCGATATGGAGCAATTAAAGCAACGTATCGTGTCTACATTTCAGCTCGATCCCCTGGATTTGGAGGAAACCAAGGAATATATACTGTTTCGTCTGCAGACGGCCGGTTGGGGCGGAACGCCGGAATTCGGGCCGGGCGTTTTCGATGTGATTCATGAGTTTACCGGCGGCATTCCACGGAGGATTAACTCGCTGTGCGATCGGTTATTGCTGTTCGGTTATTTGGAAGAGCTGGCGCTATTGAACGAAGAAGCCGTTAGAAAAGTGATCGTTGAGGTCAAAGAAGAAATGCTACTGGAGTCGGGCGACGAAGACACTCGCACACAGACCTTGGTTGCCGGCCGCATTTCGAACGACGATGCTAGTTTTGAGCAAAGATTGGACAGATTGGAAGCCATCGTGGATAACCTGAGAAACAGCGTAAGTAAAGAAAAAGCCTTGCTCAGAAAGGCGATCCTGTTGCAGTTGGATATGGATAGCGTTTACGGCGAAACAACGGATTCCGAATAGGTTTAATAATGTCCAAGACCATAGTCTGTGTCGTCGGCGCGCGGCCGAATTTCATGAAGATGGCGCCAATTATTCGTCAGCTACAACTAGTAAAAGATCGGGTCGTACCTTACCTCGTGCATACCGGGCAGCACTACGATCAAACGATGAAGGACACGTTTTTTCGGCAATTGGGCATACCGGAGCCGGATCGAGATTTGGGTGTCGGTTCCGGTACGCACGCGGTTCAAACCGCTAACGTTATGCTACGTTTCGAGTCGGTTTTGGACGAAGTCAAGCCATTTGCGGTTTTGGTTGTCGGCGATGTCAATTCCACTATTGCATGCGGCCTGGTAGCCGTTAAAAAAAACATTCCTTTGATTCACGTGGAAGCGGGATTGCGGAGCTTTGACCGTGAAATGCCGGAAGAAATAAATCGGGTGTTGACGGATCAAATTTCCGATTTATTGTTTACTACTGAGCGGGCGGCGGAGGCCAATCTAGTCAGAGAAGGAATCGCTCCCGAACGCATCAAATTCAGTGGTAACGTCATGATCGATACTCTGCTTGCTAATTGTAAGCAAGCGGATTCTTTAGACCAAATTCTGCAGCGCTACGATGTCGCATTACCAATCTACGAAAAAAAATATGCGTTGTTAACAATGCATAGGCCGTCGAATGTCGACGATCCCGATACCCTGTCGCGTTTGGTTTCAGTGATTGCAGATATTAGTAATAAAGTGCCGGTAGTGTTCCCTGTGCACCCGCGGACGCAGCAAAAATTAAGCGATGCCGGTTTGTTATCCGAGTTTTCTGGCCGGCAAGTAGCCTTACTTCCGCCAGTGGGATATCTGGAGATTTTGGGATTAATGCAGTCCGCGCAACTGGTTTTGACTGATTCGGGCGGGTTGCAGGAAGAAACTACCGCTCTGGGTGTGCCGTGCGTTACGTTACGGGAGAATACCGAGCGCCCCATAACCGTAACGGAAGGTACCAATACTATCGTGGGAAGCGACCCTGAGAAAATTATGGCGTGTGTCGACGACATTATGGTTACCGGCGGTAAAACCGGCCGAGTCCCTGAATACTGGGATGGTCGGGCAGCAGTCAGAATAGTCGATGAAATTTTGCGGCATTATTTGCAGGCAGGGTGACGAATCGATGAATGTAACGATAAAACCAATCAATGCAATGACAGTGGACGTCGAAGATTATTTTCAGGTTTCTGCATTCGAGCAACATATAACGCGTGACCGCTGGGATAAGCTGCCGCATCGGGTCGAGCAAAATACTGGCCGAATTCTGGATTTATTCCAGCAACGGCAAGTAAAAGCCACTTTTTTTACTTTGGGTTGGGTCGGCGAACGTTATCCTGGCTTAGTGCGTAGAATCGTTGCCGAAGGGCATGAGCTTGCGTCCCATGGTTACCAGCACACAAGGGTTACCGAACAGACGCCGGACCAGTTTCGAGAAGACCTGCGCCTAAGTAAGCTGATTTTGGAGGATGTCTCGGGACAGAGCGTTATCGGATACCGTGCCGCCAGTTATTCGATCGGTGCCAAGAATTTATGGGCTTTGGAAATTTTGCAGGAGGAGGGATTTTCCTATAGTTCCAGCATCTATCCGGTAAAGCACGATCTGTACGGCATGCCTGATGCGCCGCGTTTCGCTTACCGGCCGACTAACGCTCCCGGTTTGTTGGAAATTCCGATAACGACTTTGAATCTGTTCCGGAGGAATATACCGTGCGGTGGCGGCGGCTTTTTCCGCTTATATCCTTATTCGTTCTCCAAATGGGCGTACCGCTATATTAATAATAAGGAGCAGCAAGCCGGAATTTTCTATTTTCATCCATGGGAAATTGATCCTGAACAACCCAAGCAACAGGGTTTGTCTTTCAAGACCCGCTTCAGGCATTATCTGAATCTCAGCAAAATGCACGACAGGTTGGATAACCTGATAACCGATTTTGCCTGGGATACAATGCGCAATGTCTTTCTAAACAAAACAGACTGTCATCATTAACCATGATCAAATTGCTAGAGCCTGCCCAAGCAGAGCGTTGGGATAACTATGTCATGGCGGCGGCCGACGGTAGTTTTTTTCATTTGGCGGCTTGGCAACAAGTAATAAAACGGGCGTTCGGGCATCCGACTTATTACTATTATTTCGAGCAGGATGGTCAAATTACCGGGGTTTTGCCATTAACACATGTTAAAAGCCTGTTGTTCGGAAATTCGTTGGTATCCAACGCATTTTGTGTCTACGGCGGCATTCTTGCCAGCGACGATCAGTCTTTTAAGGCTTTGCAATCGCAGGCCCAGCAACTAGCCAGGGATTTAGGCGTCGATTGTTTAGAGATGCGAAACCGCCATCAGGCGCATCCCGAATGGCCACATAAAGAACTTTACGTCACATTCAGAAAAGAACTCGATACCGATGTTGAAAAGAATTTGAACGCGATCCCGCGTAAACAACGGGCAATGGTACGAGCCGGTATCAAAGCAGGTTTGGTTAGCGTAATAGATGATAACGTGGATAGGTTATACGCGGCCTATTCGGAGAGCGTTCGAAATTTAGGCACGCCTGTTTTTCCAAAAAATTACTTTCGGATATTAAAAGAAGTTTTTGGTAAAAGTTGTGAAGTGCTGAGCGTGGAACACGAAGGGCGCTTAATTGCTAGCGTCATGAGTTTTTATTTCAAGGACGAGGTTTTGCCGTACTACGGAGGCGGTGTCGACGCCGCCCGCGATTTGAAAGGCAACGATTTCATGTATTGGGAAGTTATGCGTCGGGCTGTCGAAAAAGGCTGCAAAGTCTTCGATTATGGCCGAAGCAAAATCGGTACCGGATCGTATCGGTTTAAAAAACACTGGGGATTCGAGCCGGAGCCACTATTCTATGAAATCGATTTGGTGGCTGCAAAACAAATTCCGGAAATCAATCCTTTGAATCCTAAATACCAACTGTTTATAGCAGCCTGGAAAAAACTACCGCTGCCAGTGAGTCAATGGCTCGGACCTTGGTTAGCCAAAGATTTGGGTTAAGCATGAAGCCCAAATTGCTCTATTTGGTTCACCGGATTCCCTATCCGCCCAACAAGGGCGATAAGATTCGTTCGTACCATTTTCTAAGGGCTTTGGCAGTCGAATACGAAATTTTTCTGGCTACCTTCATCGACGACCCCGATGATCGCCAGCACGTCGACACTTTGGCCGGTCTTTGTAATCAGGTCTGTTGTATCAATCTGGAGCCGCGTCTGGCAAAAGTCCAGAGCTTAGTCGGGTTGCTGACCAATGAAGCCTTGAGCTTGCCGTATTACCGTAGTGCCAGACTGCAAACTTGGGTGGACGATACTATCCGTGAACAATCGATAGATCGGGCGCTGATTTTTTCATCGCCAATGGCGCAGTACGTTGCGGGATACCCTTCGCTGAAAGTTGTCGCCGATTTTGTCGATGTCGATTCCGACAAGTGGCGCCAATATGCCTTGAGTAAGACATGGCCGGCTAGCTGGATTTATCGGCGGGAAGCCGAAAAATTGCTGCGATTCGAGCGGAGAACTGCCGCTCGCGCGAAAGCCACTTTATTCGTTTCCAAGCAGGAAGCCGATCTATTCAAATCTCTGGCACCGGAGTCCGCCGAAAAAATTACATTTGTCAATAACGGAGTCGACACGGAGCGCTTCGACCCTACACTCGATTACCAGCGTCCATTCTCTTCGGATAAGAAATCCATTGTCTTTACCGGAGCGATGGATTATTGGGCCAACGTCGATGCAGTGAAGTGGTTTGCTGAATTGGTTTTACCCTTGATTACGGCGAAATGTCCGGAAGTACGCTTTTATATAGTTGGGTCCAAACCGGCGCGAGAAGTGCTGCAACTAGCGGAGAACGACCCTGCGGTGGTTGTTACCGGCCGCGTAGACGATGTCCGCCCTTATTTGGCTTATGCCGATTTGATTGTGGCTCCATTACGGATTGCCAGAGGCATTCAAAATAAGGTTTTAGAGGCGCTGGCAATGAACAAGCCTGTCGTCGCATCCTCAGCAGCAATGGAAGGTATTCCGCCGGAGCAGGATTTGCATTTGGCGATAGCGGATACTCCTGACGATTATGCTAAGCATGTTTTAGCGCTTTTAGAAAACCAAACCGGTTGCAGCGAGGCTAACCGTCGCTACGTGCGGAATTGTTTTGGCTGGGTGGAAAGTGGCCGCCGGTTGCTGCAAATTCTAGCTGGGACGTAAGCGTATGGCCGACGCGAAGCCTCCTTTGATTGTTCATATAATTTACCGATTGGGTGTCGGCGGCCTTGAAAACGGTTTGGTTAATCTGATTAACAAGTTGCCAGAAAACGCCTATCGCCACGCTATTATTTGTTTGACTGAAAGTACCGATTTCAGCCAACGCATCGGCAGGAACGATGTCGATATCTTTCAACTGCACAAACAGCCCGGCCAAGACTGGCGGTCTTTCTATGCCGTTTATCGGTTGTTGAAACAATTACGTCCGGCGATTGTGCATACTCGCAATTTAGCGGCGATCGAGTACCAGATTTGCGCCTTGTTAGCGGGCGTCGGTTATCGCATTCATGGCGAGCACGGATGGGATGTGTTCGACCCCGATGGCAGCAAAATTAAGTATCAGTGGTTACGCAGAATCATCGGGACGATTATCCATCGTTTTATTCCATTGTCCCGACACTTGCAGGATTACTTACGGGATAGGGTAGGGATTCCTGCGCATAAGATTACCCGCATTTGTAATGGCGTCGACACATCGGTGTTTTATTCTGCTGGCGGCGAGAGAATAATTCCCGATGGTTGCGGTTTGGCATTGAGAGACAAGGTCGTTATAGGTACCGTGGGCCGGATGCATGGGGTCAAAGACCAAATTACCTTGGTTCGCGCCTTCATAAGAAGTTGTCAGCAGTCGCTTGAATTCGCCGCTTGTTGCCGCTTGTTTCTGATCGGCGATGGTCCGTTAAGGGCTGAGGCTATGGATTTGTTGGCTGCCGCAAATTTGGCGGATAGCGTTTGGGTGCCGGGGGAGAGAGGTGACATTCCGGCTATACTGCGTGCCATGGATATTTTTGTATTGCCGTCGGCGGCCGAGGGCATCTCCAATACGATTCTGGAAGCCATGGCCAGCGGTTTGCCGGTTATTGCCACCGATGTCGGCGGTAATCCGGAACTTGTGGCGGATGGCGAGACAGGGCGGTTGGTTCCGGCGCGGGATGTCGCGAGCTTGTCTTCGATTCTGAATGAGTTGGCGTTAGACGAACAGCGTCGCCGTCGCTTCGGAGAGGCTGCGTTAAAACGGATTCTGGCGGAGTTTTCTATCGACAGTATGGTGGCTCGCTACCAGCATGTGTATGACGGACAATAATTTGGGGCGGAGAGATTTTATATGTGCGGCATAGTGGGTATTTTCGATATTCGGGGATTGAGCGAAATAGACCGTAGTCTGCTGTCGCGCATGAACGAATCTCAGTTTCATCGCGGGCCCGATGAGGGGGGGCTACATACCGAGCCAGGTTTGGGCTTTGGCCACCGCCGGTTATCGATCATCGATCTATCCAGCGGCCAGCAACCGATGCACAGCCAGGACGGGAACGTCGTCTTGACCTATAACGGCGAAGTCTACAATTTTCCGGAATTGCGATTGGAGCTTGAAGCGTTGGGGTATGGCTTTAGAACGCATTGCGATACCGAAGTGATTTTGTATGCTTGGCAGGCCTGGGGGGAGTCTTGTGTCGAACGTTTGCGCGGCATGTTTGCTTTCGCCATTTGGGACAGAGCTAAGCAAACCTTGTTCCTGGCGCGTGATCGCCTTGGCGTCAAGCCCCTGTTTTATGCGGAATTACCGAATGGGCATTTTATATTCGGTTCGGAATTAAAGGCGTTAACCCAGCACCCATTGTTGCCGAAAGATCCCGATCCAACAGCGATAGAGGACTATTTCAGTTTTGGCTATATCCCAGATCCGAAAACCATCTACCGTAGCGTCTACAAATTGGAGCCTGGTTACTGCTTGGCGATTAAGCGGGGTGATGCAAATTTTCGCCCGAAACAATATTGGGACGTGACGTTTAAACCCATTACTTCGGCTCATGCCACCGATGTCGGCGAGGAATTAATCTCCCGCTTACGAGAAGCGGTAAAAATTAGGATGGTTGCGGATGTGCCGCTAGGTGCGTTTTTATCCGGTGGCGTTGATTCCAGCGGCGTGGTGGCGTTGATGGCCGGATTGTCGGCTGATCCGGTGAATACCTGCTCAATTTCGTTTGGTGATCCAAAGTTTAATGAGTCGGAGTTCGCTGCCAGAGTGGCCGAGCGCTACCATACTTCCCATCGCGTAGAGCAGGTTGATCCGGATGATTTCAGTTTGATTGATCGGCTTTCCGGTTTGTATGACGAACCTTATGCCGACAGTTCGGCTTTGCCGACTTATCGCGTGTGCGAATTAGCCAAAAAACAGGTCACCGTCGTGTTGTCTGGCGACGGGGGCGACGAGAATCTTGCCGGGTATCGTCGCTACCGTTGGCACACCTACGAAGAACGCATGCGCTCGATATTGCCGGATGCCCTACGCGTGCCGTTGTTTTCCACTCTTGGCAAGGTGTACCCGAAACTGGATTGGGCACCGAAGATATTGCGCGCCAAGACGACGTTGGAATCTATCGGTCGTGATTCGATGGCGGGTTATTTTCATAGCGTCTCGGTGTTGCCGAATGCGATGCGTGCCGAATTGTTCAGTGAACGGTTGAAGCGCGATTTACAAGGTTATCAGGCGGTTGAAGTCTTTCATCGTTACCGTGAGACTGCTCCGGACGATCCATTGTCGATGGTTCAATATCTCGATCTAAAAACCTATTTGGTTGGGGATATTCTGACCAAAGTCGACAGAGCCAGTATGGCGCATGCTCTGGAAGTACGAGTGCCGCTGTTGGATCATAAATTAGTGGAATGGATGGCTACTTTGCCGCCGGATTTGAAGTTAAAAGGACGGGAAGGCAAATACATTTTCAAGAAAGCATTGGAACCCTATCTGCCCTATGATGTTCTGTATAGGCCGAAAATGGGATTTTCGGTGCCGCTATCCGCTTGGTTCAGAGGTCCTTTAAAACAGCGTGTGCAGGATACCTTGCTGGGCGAAACGCTACAGAACACCGGCTGGTTTGACCGCAATTACTTGCAACATATTGTCAGCCAACATCAGTCGGGTCTGCGCGATTATAGCTCTGCAATCTGGTCGTTATTGATGTTTGAAGCATTTGCCAGGAACAAGTTGGCTTAGTCTTAGTTCAATATCCCTTGTACAACTGTGCAATAGACAGAGGATAAGCGTTTTGCTAAAGTGTGATGTAATTCAAAGTTAGATCGAGGGTGAGCAGAAATGAGCGATGCAAATAACACATTGCCCGAGCATAGCGAGCAATCAACGGAAAATGTGGCAGTAGATAAATCGCGGCGCACATTTGCAAAAGCCGGTGTTGTGGCTCCGGTAATCATGACTTTAGCCAATCGTTCAGCATGGGGCGGAGGCAAAAGAAGTTGTGGCACTATTTCCGGCTTTCAATCCTATGCCAAAGCCGGGAATGTTGATCCGTCCGGGACAGGAACTTATGTGCCTCCAAAGCCCAATCCTCCAAGCCACTATTGCGGACCGGGTACAGCAGGAAATTGGCCAGTTTCTAAGCCGATAAAATGTAGACCTTTTACTAAGTACCACGAGAACAATACCGGGCTAGAAGGGGGATACTGTCTCCGCGATAGGGCTGTAAGTGATGCTGTTCCGGCCAAATCAAGCTCCAGAAAAGGGAAATGGAAGACGAGAGACTATTGGGTGACAACTGAAGGTGAATCCACTGAATATGAATATAATAAAGTAGCTCAATACAAACACTCCGCCGTAAGGCAATTGGAAAATGCTACGACCTTTATCACGCTGGAATACGCTCGGAACAACGGTGTGCCAGACGACAGAAGTTTGCATGACTGTATCAAGGAGTTGAATGCTGGATCGTATACAAGGGATAATTGTTTCGCTTGGTTGTTCGTAAATGCTTGCGATGACAAGAATTTTATCGGAACAACTCCAGCGGACGTCAGAAGATGTTATTCGGATTATGATGAAGAAACGGTTATTCAATTTTGCAAGCATCTTATCAGTAACTGTTAATGTGTTTTGCTGGAGCTAAATTTTAGCTCTGTAGTTAGTTATCATGCGGTGGCGTAGTTTAGGAAAGGCTATATCTCAAGATTTCGATGACGGATTGTTGGTTTATCACGAAAGCTCAGGCGAGACCCACCTTCTTGTCGGCATCTCAAAGCAATTTCTTGACTATTGCTGTTCGGGAACTATATTCGGTTTGGACGATTTGGCTGGTTGGGCCAGACGTGAAGATAACAATGGGAACAGCTATGATCCGTTGCCAAATGATTTAATACTGGCTTTAAAAAAATTATCCAATATTAACCTTATCGAACCTGTCTGTTGCGAGTACGAGAGCTAAATTCATCAGCTGTTTACCAAGCCATATCCGGGAATGGCTTGAACCTTCAACTTGGTTGTTTCGTATTTTCAATTAATTCAAGAATTAAGCCTCTAGCGGCCTCCATATCTTCTCTTTATGGAGACTATGAGTTATCGGACGGCGCATTCATTGATTTCCACATCGACTTAAACGTCGTTAATGATTTAAACGCCATTCTATTTCGAAAGAAAGCCGTTTTTCTGGCAGATGGCTTCGCCCCGTTCGATCCTCTCCCTCATCAGCATGCTCCGGCTTTATTTGAATGGGGAATGAACTGGTGCGTATCCAGCCAGATAAATACCTTTTTAATCATTCATGCTGCCGTAGTCGAAAAAAATGGTTACGCAGCGGTCATGCCGGCGCCGCCAGGTTCCGGCAAAAGTACGTTGACGGCCAGTCTGATTCAGGAAGGTTGGAGATTGCTATCCGACGAACTGGCCTTGCTCGACCTTCAGACCGGCTACGTTACGCCTTTTCCCCGGCCAGTCAGTTTAAAAAATGCATCTATTGATCTGATTCGACATCGCTATCCTGATGTAGTATTCGGTCCATTAAGTTCGGATACCGTAAAAGGCAGTGTTTGTCATATTAAACCGCCTTCTGCCAGCGTCGAAATGCAGCATCAAGCCTGTCCAATTGGCTGGGTGGTGTTTCCCAAGTACGAGCCGGGGATAGAGGCCGAACTCTCAAATATCGGTAAAGCCTCGACCGTTATGGCGTTGGCGGATAATTCATTCAACTATAACTTGTTGGCTAAGGCCGGTTTCAACATACTGACGCAGATTGTCGAACGAGCTGATTGTTACCGATACCGCTACAGTTTGCTGGATCAAGCAATAGCGGCGTTCGATAGTTTGGCCAATTCAAAGCGATGATCGAGCTTCCCCTTATTGTAAATGTCTTGACCGGTGAAGTATCGGCGGCCAAATTGACGTTAAAGCAATGGGAATTGTTGATCCGCCAAGCTCAAGCTTCGATGCTCGCGGGTACCTTGTGTTATCGCTTGGATGGAACTTCGATTCCGAGTCAGGCGTTGCGCCATTTTCAATCGGCACGCATTCATTCCGATAAGCAATTCAACGATTTGCTTTGGGAAATACGGCAGCTTAAGCAGGTTGCCGCAGAGTTGGGATTGCCATTGATTTTGCTCAAGGGCGCTGCCTACGTCGCTTCCGATTACGCGGCAGCAAAAGGCCGTTTTTTTTCGGATATTGACTTGTTGGTGCAGAAGCAACATATTCCAGAAACTGAAAAAAAATTAATGGCTCATGGTTGGGTAAGTAGTTTGCAGAATACTTACGATCAGTACTACTATCGGAAATGGATGCACGAAATACCGCCGTTGCGGCATGTTTTTCGCGGCAGCGTTATTGATTTGCACCATAATATTTTGCCGCTCACGTCTAAGGTTTGTCCGAATGCTGATTTACTCATCGAAGCGGCGGTTAGCGTGGGAGACAGTCCGCTAATTCGAGTATTGCAATTGCAGGACATGATTATTCACAGTGCGGCCCATCTTTTTTACGATGGTGAGCTGAATCATGGTCTGCGGGATTTAGTGGATCTAGACAGTCTGCTCGGAAACAGTTCCGAAGATGTTGCTATGCTTGTAGTCGAGCGGGCCTATGAATTAGGACTGCAGCGCAGCATTTTTTATGCATTCAGATATCTAAATATGATCCTACGTACTCCAATTTCAGCCGGTGCACTGGAGCGAACTAGGCAAGCTGCCCCTAGCGGTTACGGCTTGCGGCTAATGGATTTTTTGTTTTTAAGGGCGCTTATGCCTGAGCATTCCAGTTGCGGCGATCGCTGGAGCGGAGTGGCCAGATGGCTGTTATACGTTCGTTCCCATTGGCTAAAAATGCCTTGGTATTTGTTGCTTCCGCATTTGTCAATAAAGGCTTGGCTCAGGCTGTTGGGCAAAGAAAAGCATTAGTTTGCTTGCGATCTTGGTTGTTTGCAAATGGCTCCTAATAATAAAAATAAATCATGAAGATATTGCATATATTGGATCACTCCATTCCATTACACAGTGGTTATACCTTTCGGACTCGGGCTATTTTGGAGCAGCAGCGCAAACTGGGTTGGGACACTTACCATATCACTTCCGCCAAACATCTGGGTGCTACCGCGGAATTGGAAGACGTTGACGGTTTGACTTTTTTCCGTTCGGCTTCACCCAGTGGATGGTTGGCGACATTGCCGATAATCAACCAGTGGGGGATTGTTGAAACGCTGTACCGGCGTCTGGATCAAATAATCCCGCAAATCAAACCGGATATTTTGCATGCCCACTCGCCGGCGTTGAATGGCCTGGCGGCTCTGAGAGCGGCAAAAAAATATCGGTTACCATTAGTCTACGAATGCAGAGCGTTTTGGGAAGATGCCGCGGTAGACCACGGCACCACGCATGAAGGCAGTCTCCGTTATCGCTTGACCCAGTATCTGGAAACCTATGTATTCAACCGTGCGGACGCGGTGACCACTATTTGCGAGGGGTTGCGTAGCGATATTGTTAAGCGCGAGATCGACGCGGATAAAATTACCGTCATCCCTAACGCCGTAGATATCGAGAAGTTCAGTTACGGCGAACCCGCAGACCCAGAGTTGTTGCAAAACTTGGGATTAAGCGGTAACACCGTTTTGGGTTTTATCGGTTCTTTTTACGCCTATGAGGGCTTGCTGTTACTGCTGGACGCGTTGCCGGCTATTGCCAAGCAACAACCGAATGTTCGTTTGCTGTTGGTGGGGGGGGGGCCTCAACAACAGCAAATTGCCGAAAAAATTGCGGCGCTCGGTATACAACAATGGGTCGTGATGCCAGGGCGCGTTCCGCATGATCAGGTGCAGAGCTATTACAACTTGGTGGATATCTTTATTTACCCGCGATTATCGATGCGGTTAACCGATCTGGTTACTCCGCTTAAGCCTTTGGAGGCGATGGCCCAAGGTCGTTTAGTGATTGCATCTGACGTTGGAGGTCATAAAGAGCTGATTCGAGATCACCAGACTGGATACTTGTTTAGATCTGGCGATAAATCGGATCTTGCCCAAACTGTAATTAACGTAATGGAACTTGCCGATATTGATGGGATATGTCGGGATGCCAGAAGGTTTGTCGAGGAAGAGCGCAGTTGGATTAAGAGTGTGGCGCATTACTCTGACGTATATAGCAAGGTCCGGGCGGGGACGTGATTGGGCTGAGCCATGTCTGATTATATAAAATTCTGGCACTATCTTAAAAAGGCCAAATTAGATAGCTTCACAGAAGCAGTTAATCTCTATTCACAATCCCTATTTAACCGATAACGTATATGCATATTGGATTGATTGGACCGCTGCCTCCACCTTTTGGAGGGATGGCAAATCAAACTAAGCAATTGAATGAGTTGCTAACTTCCGAAGGCTTAAAAGTAACTTTGGTTCGGACGAACGCGGATTATAAATGGCAGTGGGTCACGGATTTAAAAGGGATAAGGGCCTTGGCTCGCTTGGTGCCTTATTCGCTTGAGCTTTGGAGAGTGGCGGGAAATGTAGAATGTATGCATGTCATGGCTAATTCTGGTTGGTCCTGGCAACTCTACGCAGCTCCGGCAATTTGGATCGGCTGGATCAGAAAAGTACCGGTTGTAGTGAACTATCGTGGTGGAGATGCCGAACGTTATTTTAAGTCTTCAATACGTTGGGTTGCGCCCTCGTTGAACAAAGCTGCTGTATTAGTGGTGCCGTCAATGTTTTTATTTCAAGTGTTTGAACTGTTTGGATATAAAACAAAAGTCATCCCAAATATCATAAACTTAGAAAGGTTTAAATTCAAACCTCACTTGATCTCCAATAATAGATCGCTTCGTTTGGTAATTACGCGCAATTTGGAAAAAATATACGGTATTGATACCGCAATTCATGCTGTAGCTATTTTAAAATCAATATTAATTGATGTGAAACTAGTGATAGCAGGTTCCGGCCCATTGCAGGATGAATTGAAAGGATTGGCGGAAACGTTGGAATTATCCCATAGTGTTGAGTTCGTGGGAAAATTAGAGCCGGAAGAGATCGCTAAACTCTATTATGATGCAGATATAATGTTGAATCCCGCAACTGTAGATAATATGCCAAATTCAGTTCTAGAGGCGTTGGCATGCGGTTTACCTGTGATAACAACTAATGTTGGCGGGATACCTTTTATTGTTAAGGACAATGAAAGTGCGTTAATGGTTGAGCCGAACAACGCCCAAATGCTCGCTGATGCAATACTAAAATTAGTTAATGATTCTGATCTATATAATAAACTGGCCGTTAACGGCTTCGCTGTCGCGAACCAGTATGGCTGGTGCGTAGTTAAGGAGCAATGGCTTGGGTTGTATAAGGAGCTGGTTGATGCAAGCTGAAGGCTACACTTGGCTGTGTTCGAACATTATTTTTCCTGTTCATGAAGCCTTTAAAAGACACGATACCGTTATATTAAGAAAAAACATGGAGGTTAGCCAGTGGCTACCGGTTGATCAAATTCAGGCTAGACAGCTAGAAAGGCTGCGTCAATTTTTGAATGATGTCAATATTAACGTTCCTTATTATCGTCGTTTATTCGAACGATTAAATTTCGATGTTGCTAATTTCAACAGTACAGACCAGTTAACGCAATTACCCCTATTGACCAAGTCGGATATAAGAACTCATTTAGATGAACTTAAGGCAGACGATGCGACTGGTTTGGCAAGGTTCAACACCGGCGGCTCAAGCGGAGAGCCGCTGATTTTTTACATCGGCAGGCGTCGCGTCAGCCACGATGTGGCGGCCAAGTGGCGGGCGACTCGCTGGTGGGGCGTCGATATCGGCGATCCGGAGGCGGTGATTTGGGGCTCCCCGATAGAGTTGGGCGCGCAAGACAAAGTCCGCCTGTTACGCGATAAGTTGTTGCGGACGCATTTGATCCCGGCGTTCGAAATGTCCGCGGAAAAAGTCGACGGTTTTATCCGCCAGTTACAGCAGATCAGGCCCAAAATGTTGTTCGGTTATCCCTCGGCTTTGGCACATATTGCCAGTCGCGCGCAACAAACCGGGGTTAGGTTGGACGATTTGGGTGTCAAAGTCGCGTTCGTTACCTCGGAACGCTTGTACGATCATCAGCGCGAAAAAATAGAAAGCGTATTCGCATGTCCGGTTGCAAACGGTTATGGTGGAAGAGATGCCGGTTTTATTGCTCACCAATGCCCGCACGGCGGCATGCACATCACGGCGGAAGACATTATCGTCGAAATCGTGGACAAGGATGGTAAGCCTCTGCCCAATGGAGAGCTGGGTGAAATCGTCGTTACCCATTTAGCAACCCGCGACTTTCCATTCATTCGCTACCGTACCGGAGACATGGGAATTTTGTCGGAAAAGATTTGCGGATGTGGGCGCGGTTTACCGTTGTTGGAAGAGATCCAGGGGCGGACCACAGACTTCGTGGTTGCGCTAGACGGCACAGTGCTACACGGTTTGGCTCTGATTTATGTATTGCGCGATTTGGAAGGCGTCGAGGCTTTTAAAATTACTCAAGAAAGTTTGGAAAAAACGACGGTTCATATCGTTAAATCGGCCAGCTACCGAGAAGATGCCGAACAAAAAATAGTCGCCGAATTTAAAAAACGCCTCGGCCAGACGGTAACGATAAATGTCGAATACACCGATTACATTCCCAAAGAGCGTTCCGGCAAATTTCGGTATGTGATCAGCCATGTAAAACCATAATTTTCAACGGCAACTATGACAAAATTTGCGGGATGGATGGGTGCGGCTTCCAATACGGGAGCGGCGGCGGCAACACTCGGCCAAATGGCGCGAGACATTCGGGGGGCTCCCTTTACGGAGTCCGCTTGGGCTTTGCTGACCGACTCGGCGAATTGCCGGCGAAGCGGCGGCGTATTATTGCTCGTTTTACAAACAGCTTATCCTGCCGACGGCTTAGCGTTATTGCTGGATGCCTATCTAAGCCAAGGTATCGATGGTTTGCTAAAACGGCCGGATGTCGTCAACCTATTGCTGATAGATGAACGCCAACAAAAAGCGTTTTTGGTCACTGATCCGATTGGGCTGAGCCATATTTACTTCGCGGAAACTAAAGATAGGCTGGTGTTTGGATCGAGCGCTGATTTCGTTGTGCGCCATCCTGATGTTAGCAATACCATATTGCCGCAGTCGGTTTTCGACTATGTCTATTTCAACCATTGTCCCAGCCCGAATACGATCTATCGGCAGGTAAAAAAATTAGAGGGCGGACAGTGTCTGCGCTACCACAATGGTCAAATCGGAATCGAACGCTACTGGCAACCGGAGTTTTCCGAAAGCGATTGCGACTTACGCCAAGCCGGGCTGGAACTACAACAATCTTTGATCGAAGCCGTCAAACAGCGGGTCGGTGCCGAAGAAAATACCGGTGCCTTTCTGAGCGGCGGGTTGGATAGTTCCAGCGTCGCCGGAGCGTTAGCTCGAGTATTCCCGGGGCAGGCCAAGACGTTTTCGATGGGCTTTCAAGTCGCCGGATACGATGAAATCGAATACGCCAACATTGCCGTTGCCGCGTATAACACCCGTTCGCATACTTATTACGTTACTCCGGAAGATACCGTTGGTGCCGTGCCGGCAATTGCCGCCTACTATGACGAGCCGTTCGGTAACTCGTCCGCGCTCGCAGCTTACTACTGCGCGAAGTTGGCAAAGGAAAGCGGCGTTAATCGGTTATTGGCCGGCGACGGCGGCGACGAAATTTTTGCCGGCAACGAGCGCTACGCTAAACAGATGTTGTTCGAGGCTTACCATCGGCTGCCGAAATTCATGGCAAGCGGTTTGGAAGGCGTTTTGGGTTGCTTGCCCGATGCGGTTGCTAAACAAAAAATTCCTTTCAAAATAAAAAGGTATGTCGAACAGGCCAATGCGGCGATGCCTGATCGTTTGCAAGATTACAATTTTTTGCACCGGCATGCCGCTACCGATATTTTTCAGGCCGATTTTCTGGCTCAAGTCGATCCTAAGGCGCCATTATCGTCCCTACGGGAAAATTATTGGCGGCCGGCAAACGCCAGCACTTTGAACCGCATGTTGTACATGGATTGGAAAACCACCTTGCACGACAACGATCTAGTGAAGGTCAACCGTATGTGCGAAATGGCAGGTATAGAAGTCTGTTATCCGCTGCTCGACCAACGCATAATCGACTTATCTTGCCGAGTTCCGTCGCCAGACAAGTTGCGCGGCCAGAAACTACGCTGGTTTTATAAACAAGCGATGGCCGATTTTCTGCCGGAACCCATTATCAATAAATCCAAACACGGTTTCGGTTTGCCGTTCGGCATTTGGCTGAAAGACCATGAGCCTTTGAAACAAATGGCATATCAAGCCGTTCGCGATCTTGGAAAACGGGAATTTTTTCAGCCGGATTTTCTGGAGCACGCGATCAAGATGCATCAAACTGTTCACGCCGCTTACTACGGGGAGCTGATTTGGATACTGATGATGCTGGAATTCTGGTTTGTCGGTAAAGGCTATTGAATGGCTGCTCGGGTAAGTGACAAAAAACGTCAGTTTTAGCCAAAAATGCAGGTTGTCTTTTAGACGTAACGAGTCAGGTCAAGGGGAAGGTGCCGGGCAATCCCCCGAGCCGCGGCAAATCTACAGTGCTAAACACATTGGCACGCAAATTGTATTACACCTACCGAGTTTAAACCCCGTTAACTTTGAAGGAATTTTTTATGAATATACAATTACAAAAATCACAACAAGGTTTTACCTTGATCGAGTTAATGATCGTAGTCGCGATCATTGGTATCCTGGCTGCAATCGCGATTCCGGCGTATCAAGACTATACGGTCAAATCCAAAGTATCCGAAGGTCCAAGTTTGGCATCCCCTGCTTTGACGGCGGGTGGTGTGGCTTGTAGCGAACAAGTTTTAGGTCCGACTGGCGGTGCAACTAACGCAACGTTTGGTCTTAACCCTGCGGCAAGTATTTCCGGTAAGTACGTTAAATCTGTAACTATTACCTCCACTAGTACGAGTTCAGCAAGGGTGACTATTGCCTATAAAACTATAGGTACATCTGTTGATGCTGACCAAACTGTAGAGTATAGAGGTACTTGCACACCGGGTAGTGGTATGCAGTGGGCGACTGGAACCCCGTCGAACAATCCGACGTCATTTTTCGGTAGCGTTGCTCCCAAATATCAGCCTAAATCGTAAATACTTATTAAGCTGTTGAGTTGTAGAAAGGGGGCTAAATGCCCCCTTTTTTACGTGGGCTTATTTCGATAAGCATTAAAATTGCTGGTTACTGAAATTAATGATAAGGAAAAGGGCTTGGCATAGTCGAATACGATCGGCTGCATTCATGTCGTTTGTTTTGTTTTTTTTAGTTTTAGCGGCTTATTATCCCGGTAAATCGGGGCCGTTTCTAGCGGATGACTACCCTAATATTCTCGATAATAACGGGGTGTTACTCGAGCAGCTTAATGCCGAGGAACTGATGGGAGCTTGGAGCGCCAATACCAGTGGGCCTTTCAAGCGGCCAATCGCCAGCGTCAGTTTTGCTCTCAATTATTACTTTGCCGGACAAAGATTTGATCCTCTGCCTTTTAAATTAACCAATATTGCCATTCACGCAGTCACTAGCTTTCTGGTGTTTTTATTGGGTTTTCAATTGTTCAAAACGGCCGCGCCGACTTATCCTGCCGGAAAACTGGCATTTGTTGCGGCGTTAATTTGGGCCTTACATCCGCTGCAACTGACTTCTGTGCTGTATGTAGTTCAGCGTATGAATAGCATGGCCACCATGTTTATGTTGGCTGGGTTTTTAGTGTTCCTGAAGGGTAGGTTGCAACTCGAAAAACCATCCGGAATTATTCTGATGGTTTTGGGCTGCGTTTTGGGGACCGGCTTGGGTAGTTTGTGCAAGGAAAACGCGTTGCTGTTACCGCTACTCATTTTTGTCACCGAATTGACTTTATTGCCCTCCATTCCTCCTGCGTCCCGGTTTAAAGTGAACGCCTACTACGCGGCCACCGCAATATTGCCGGCATTGTTTGGCGCTTTGTACCTATTGACTCATCCCGACTATATACTGAATGGCTATTTGTCGCGCGAGTTTGATTTGCCGGAAAGGTTGATGACGCAATCCAGAGTTTTATTTTATTACCTGGGATTGTTGCTTTATCCGGACAATACCGAACTAAGCTTGGCACATGACGACTTTACTCTAAGTAAAGGGCTGTTACAGCCGATTGAAACCCTGGCAGCGATAGCCGGTATCCTTGGCTTGATTGGGTTTGCTATTCATAGCTGTTGGCACAAAAAGTACCGATTTTCGAGTTTCGCCATTCTGTGGTTTTTTGTCGGCCACGCCATGGAATCAACCATATTTCCATTGGAGTTGGTATATGAGCACCGGAACTATTTGCCAAGCATAGGCGTGGTATTTGCACTGGTTGTCCTTTCGTATCAAGCCTTAGCCGGACGCATCGGCAAAGGTTTGCTGAATACTCTGTATGCCGGTATCGTCGGCAGCCTTGCGCTGGCGACCTATACCCGTGCTGCTATTTGGTCGAATCTGGATAGCTTTAGTTATTTTGAAGTGCGTAACCATCCGGGCTCGGTCAGAGCCAATAGCGCTTACGCCAACAATTTGGAATTGAGGCGGGGACCGAATGCGGAAACTTATCAATATTATCTTAATGCATCCAAGCTGAATGAGTTTGAAGTTTCTACTTTGATCGAGATGTTCAAAGAGTTAAATCGATTGATATATTTTCATGGCTCCGGTAACGATAAAAATGATGTGGCGTTACCGGTTAGTTACGACGATCCGCTAATTCTCGATGGCAGATACATGGAGGCATTAAAAGATTTGGTCCACCGCGAGATTATACGTAGGGTGGTTTACCGTTCTCACCCGCTACGCACCATGGATTCCATACGTTCTGCCGCCACGTGTTTGATCAACGGCGATTACGAATGCAAAACCATTGCGGCTTATGTTCTGGAGTGGGCGGATGCTGCGTTAGCACAGCCTAATTTTACCGATAAGCCGATAATGCATCTGATAAAAGCCAAAGTGTATTTAACCCAAGGGAGTACCGAAAAAACTCACCGGGAAATGGATAACGCGCTTGAACTGGATCCGAATAGGATGTATCTGCATGCGGAAAAAGCCTACCTTTTTATCGCTTTAGAACAATACGATACGGCCGAGCAGGTGATTCGGCATGCCGAATCGTTGGGGGTGGTCAACGGTTTTGACGCCAAAGAGTTCCAGAAGCTCAGAGACGCGATAGCCTACAAAAAATCGTTGGTACAAGGTCAGCGACCGTGAATTATTCTTCTGCGGCTACCGGCCGAATTCACTAAAATAGCCGCTTAGTGTTTTACCGATTTGCTGTTTGCGAGTCGGTTGTAGCGAATTACCACTGTCTGCCCGTGGCCTGGGATCATGCGAATACTCAATATCAACTTCAAAAACATCAATTCCCTCGAGGGCGAAGGCCGGATCGATTTTGACCAAGGACCTATCGCCGACAGCGGCGTGTTTGCGATCACCGGGCCGAACGGTTCGGGCAAAACCAGTATTCTCGACGTGATTACGCTAGGACTATACGGCGAGACTTTTCGCTTGGATAAGCCGGCTGAGCACGTGATGACCAAGCAAACTAACGATAGTCTGGCGCAAGTCGAATTCATGCTCGGTGACGCACGATTTCGTTCCAGTTGGCGTGTAGAACGCATCGGCGATTCCGCGTTACAGCCTTTCATGGCCTTAACCCGGTTAGATGGAGAGCAGCAGGAGGTCTTGGCCGACACGCCGAATTCGGTCAGGGCACGTATCGCTGAATTAACCGGCATGGATTTTCATAAGTTCAGTAAGTCCATGGTATTACCGCAAGGCGATTTTGCTGCATTTATGAATGCGCTGGATAGCGAGCGCATGGACATTCTGGAAAAAATCAGCGGTACGGATATTTACCTGGAGTATCGGCAGCAAACTGAAGCCAATTACCAATCGGCCCGTGCCGGCTTAGCCCAATTGCAGCAGGATATTGAATTGATTCCGGTGTTGAGTCCGCAGGCTGTTGAAGCTGCCGAACACGACTTGCAGGATTTCAAGCAACAGGTGGACGAGTTGAAGGCTCAGCACCAGTTGGTCGACAAGCAATTGCGTGACGTGAAAAATGTCCAGGTTTTGCAAAATCGGCAAATTCAATTAACAAGCCAACTCCGCCAAATCGATGACCAGATACAGCAACTGCAGTTGGCTTTGCAGGAAGTTGCCGGCTTGCAGGATGCGGCCCAGTTTCGCGAAGAACTGAATGCGTTGGATGCGAAACAAATCCAGCTCGAACAAAGCCAAGCCAGTCTTGCTGCCTATCGCCAGGAGCTTGAGATGCTGCGGCGGCAATTGGGGGAAGAGGCTGCGAGCGTCGCGGCTTTCGAGATGGATGGCAGGTCCGTGGAAACGCAAAAGCAGGCTATCGATACGATGAAATTGAAGATTAGCGACTTGAAATTACTTTTGCCCAGCGAATCGGAGCAGGCGCAGGCGCTGGAGTCGCAACTGGCTGAAAAGAAAACCGCATTGGCGGAAGTCGAAGCTTGGCTGCAACAGCAGAGTCGCGATGCACTACTGCTCAGCGATTTTCCGGATATTCCACGCTTGCGTAATCTGCGTGCGGAGCTGGCCGAATTGTCCGGTAAGCAGAAGAACCAAGCCAGTTGGACCAAGACCACCACGACGTCTTTGCAAAAGAATAAGTCGGCATTGAGCGCCACCAAAGCAGATATCTCTGAATTGGAAATCAAGGTTGACGATGCGCGTAAAGTCATGGCCGAACTTGCGCAGGGCAAAAGTTTCGATGAGCTGAAAGAATTGGCGGCGGAGCAGCAGGTAAGGGTTAACGATTTTCGGGAGCTATTGTCGATTGCCGACGTCAACGCCAAGTTCAGCAAAAAGGGTTTTTTTCATTGGTTTTCAGGAAGTGGTAAACAAGTAGATTTGCCCGAAACCGATCAGTTAAAGGCGCGTTTGGACGAACTGCGCGAAGAGTTAAGCCGGGAAGACAATATCGGGAAAGCGTTGGAGCAGGCGGTTGCCAACGAGGCGCTGTTGAAGAGGTTTGCCGGCGAGCGCGGCAAGCTGGTGGAAGGGCAGCCGTGTTATTTATGCGGGTCGTTGCATCACCCGTATTCGACCAAGCCGCCGGCGCAGACTAACGCAAAAAAGGCTTTGGTCGACCAGCGCGGCAAGATGCAGGCATTAAAAGCCACGATCGAAACATTGTCCGCGCAACTGGCGGCGGCGGAAAAGCGCGGGGCGCAGGTCTCTGCCCGCGAGCAGCGCTTGCAGCAAATGCGCTCCGATTGGCAGGTGCTGATTAATCGGCTGAATGTGTTTAGCCCGGAACTAACGATCGATAATCTTTCGTTGCAGAAACGTTTGCTGGCTAACGAGACTGAGGAATTGGAGAAAATAAAGAATTTGCTGGAGCAACATGCCCAATTACAGCGCAATGTGGCGAAATGGTTGGCTGACATCGAAGGCAAAAAACTGGCTTTGCAAAAACTGGTCGTGTCTGTCGGGCAGTTGGAAGAGGCCTGGAATAATCGACCCTCCGAATTTGTGGAGGTCGAACAACGTTTTACCGGTCTGAAAGCCGAGGAAAAAGCGTTACTCGAGAAATTGGAGCAGCAACTTCAACAACTGGGCGAGAAGTTGCCGGCAAAAGGTAAGGAAAACTTGCTGTTCGATAAACTCAATGCCCGGCGTCAGGATTATCAGATCAGGGATATGCGAAAAAATGGCTTGTCTGAGGAAATATCCGACTTACAGGAAAAGTTGCGGGCGGCGCAGGCGAAAATCATCGAGTACCAAAACAAGCTTTCCGACTATGCAACAGGATTGCAGAGTGAAGAGTCGGTGGGTCTGCATTTGGCGGTAGTTGAAAAGCAAAAATTGATCGTTGAGTGCGAAAAGATGTTGTCGGCGCAACAAATTGAGTTCGAGGCGATGTACCGCTTGCTGGCCGGCAAGTTGGTTGGCAGTGACTTTGCCGACGTTGACGATTTACGTGCCGCTTTGACGCTAATCGATAACCGCCAGCAAATCGAAGCGGCGTTGGAGTATCAGGACGGCCTCAGAGCGTCGGTCGCGCAATCGTTGGATAAGCTAAGCGATGAGTTGCAGCGGGAAGCCGCCGCGTTAGCGATGTTGGCCTATACCGACGAAGAGAGCATGTTGATCTCATTGCAGCGGTTGGCACACCAAATCGAAATCGCTGAACAGGAAGTCCAAGCTGTTGAAAACAAACTGGATAAACAGCAAGCCTATAGGGAGAAACTCCAGGCATTACAAGTGCGGTTGAGCGAACAACTGGCGCTGTACAGTCAGGTTGAAGCGGAAATGAAATTGATTGCCGACGAACCGGGCGGGTTGCGCAGGCGCATTCAACAATTGTTGGTCGACAAGTTGATGTCCAAGGCCAATCAGATTTTGGAGAAACTCAGCGGCCGATATTACGTCCGCAGCACAGTAAACGACCATGGTTTGGCGTTGGAAATCGAGGATACCAAGCAGAGAAACCTGCGCCGCTTGCCGAAAACATTATCGGGCGGCGAAAGTTTCGTCGTCAGTTTGGCGTTGGCGTTGGCGTTGGCGGAAATTGCCAATAACGGCAAGGCTATCGATTCCTTATTTTTGGACGAAGGCTTTGGCAATCTGGATGCCGAGGCGCTGTATTTGGCAATGAGCGCGCTGGAAGGGTTGTCCACCCAAGGCAAGACAGTTGGGGTGATCTCCCATGTCGATGCCGTGAAAAAACGCATTAAAACGCAAATAGAGTTGGTGAAAAAAGCCAACGGGTTGAGCGAATTGAAGATGGTGGCTTAAACCGGCGGCAATCGCGTATTTTCCAAGCCGCCGGAATCGGATCGGTTTATCGGTTGGGGCGAAAAGCTTTACCGTAAGTGGTTTCGGCATCGAAATTTTCCCAGACATACAGCGGGTAAACGATGGGTTGGGTCGGTATCGGTGCGGATACCAGATCCACTACGCCAACACCGATACGGCCGCCCATGTTCAGCAAGCCTTTCAAAGTCCCGCCGACAAAGCCGTAAATTACGTTGCTTTGATTATTGATGATGATGATGTTTTTTGGGATTTCCAGGGACGACGTGGCGATATTGGCCAGCCCGGTGCTCAATTTCCGGCCGAAGGTTTGGCCGTAACTTTCCGGTTCGTCGGCTTTCGCCGGTAGGCTAAAGCAAGCGCTGGCTGATAACAACAACACTGCTGCGTTACGGGTAGCTTGTTTCATGGCATGTCCTGTAAAAATCCCATTTTGCGTTGCGGCGGGCGCTGTGTTTAGGCCCGCCGCGGGTCAGGCAAAATTATAGCAGAGCTTGACCGGATTACTTTTTCAAGGCCTTAGCGAACGCCGAGCTCATCGAGTTCTGTAAAGCAGGTTGCGGCTTCGGTTTCTGATTATGCTTGGTTGTCTTTTCGCTACGCACGAAGTCGCTGCTATCTATGTCTTTTTTCATGCTCAATGAGATGCGCTGGCGGGCAACGTCGACTTCCAGTACCCGCACTTTCACAGTATCGCCGGCTTTGACGACACTGCGCGGATCTTTGACGAACTCGTCAGCTAAATGGGAAATATGTACCAGCCCGTCCTGATGTACGCCAATGTCGACAAAGGCGCCGAAGTTGGCGACATTGGTTACCACCCCTTCCAGACTCATACCGGGCAGTAGGTCGGTGATCTTTTCCACGCCTTCCTTAAATTGAGCGCTTTTGAATTCCGGCCTCGGATCGCGTCCAGGTTTTTCCAGTTCCTGCAGAATATCGCTGACGGTCGGTAAGCCGAAGTCGGCATTGGTGTAGTTTGCCGGATTCAGGCCGCGTAGGAATTGGCTTTGGCCGATCAAGTCCCGGATCGATTTTCCGGTGTCGTCCAAAATAGCGTTGACTACTGGATAGGCTTCCGGATGCACCGCCGAGGCGTCCAGCGGATTGTCGCCGTTCATGATCCGTAAAAATCCTGCAGCTTGCTCGAATGCCTTGTCGCCCAAGCGCGGCACTTTTTTCAATTGGCTGCGGTTAGCGAATGGGCCGTTGGCGTTGCGAAATGCCACAATATTTTCGCTGATAGTGCCGTTCAGTCCGGAAACTTGTTTCAACAATGCGGCAGACGCGGTATTGACGTCGACGCCGACCGCGTTAACGCAGTCTTCGACTACAGTATCGAGCATGCGCGCCAAATGCGATTGGTTAACATCGTGCTGGTATTGGCCAACGCCGATGGATTTGGGGTCGATTTTAACCAACTCCGCCAATGGATCTTGTAACCGGCGCGCAATCGATACCGCGCCGCGTAGCGAAACGTCGAGGTTGGGAAATTCCTTGGCTGCTAGTTCCGAAGCGGAATATACCGAGGCGCCGGCCTCGGACACGACGATTTTCTGGAAATGCAATTCCGGGTGGCTTTTGATTAAATCGGCTACCAGTTGATCGGTTTCTCGCGAAGCGGTCCCGTTGCCGATGCTGACCAACTGCACGTTGTGTTGTGCTATCAGCTTGGCCAGCGCCGCTATCGATTGGTCCCATTGGTTTTTGGGTTGGTGCGGATAAACGGTGTCGGTGGCCAACAATTTACCGGTCGGGTCGACAACGGCAACTTTTACGCCGGTGCGAATACCGGGATCCAACCCCATCGTGGTTTTTGGGCCGGCCGGTGCTGCCAGCAACAAATCGCGCAGATTGCCGGCAAAGACTTTTATGGCTTCGTGCTCCGCGGCTTCCCGCAGGCGCAGCTTCAAATCCATATCGATCCGGGTAAACAATTTGATTTTCCAGGCGAATCGAGCGGTCTCTGCCAACCAGGCGTCGGCGGGTTTAGCGGTGTCGCTGACCTGTAGACGGCGGCAGACGAACTGGGTGCAAAGCTGGTGTTCGTCTTGGTCTTGCTCGGCCGGTTTCAGCGTAAGTGTTAGTAGATCTTCGTTTCGGCCGCGGAACAGCGCCAAGGCCCGGTGGGACGGAATTTTATTGATCGCTTCGCTGTAATCGAAATAATCTTTAAATTTGGCGGCTTCGGTTTCTTTGCCCGATACGACGTTGGCGTGCAGGATGCCTTTATTCCAGATGCGTTCGCGCAGTTCGGCCAGTAACTCGGCATCTTCCGAGATTCGTTCCATAACGATTTGGCGTGCGCCATCCAAAGCGGCTGCTACATCCGGAACGCCTTTTTCCGGATCGATGTAAGTGGCGGCGGCTTGCTCCGGAATCAAATCGCGGTTTTGCAACAGGGCGTCCGCTAATGGCTCCAGTCCTGCCTCTCGGGCTATTTGTGCTTTGGTGCGGCGTTTGGGTTTGTAAGGCAGATATAAGTCTTCCAGCAGCGTTTTAGTGTCGGCATCCCGAATCGATTGTTCCAATTCGGGCGTCAGTTTGCCTTGGGAGCGGATGCTGTCGAGAATGGAGTCGCGGCGGTCGTTGAGCTCCCGTAGGTAAACCAAGCGTTCTTCCAGATTTCTTAGTTGGGTATCGTCCAAGCCGCTAGTGACTTCTTTACGGTAACGGGCGATGAACGGAACGGTGGCGCCTTCGTCCAGCAAAGCGGCGGCGGCGGCGACTTGTTGCGGTTTTACGGAGAGTTCTGCGGCGATAACTTGGATGACATCCATCAGTGTTTTACTCGATTAGGTAAAACCGATGATTTTATCGTAGCGGTAGCGGATGAAAAAGCTGTGCAGGAGGAAAATGGCAGGCATAAAAAAGCGCCAGTTGCTGAGCAACTGGCGCTTGAAGTCTAAAGCAAATTAATTATTTTGCTTGGCTCAGTACGTCGTTGTTGAAATCTTTATGCTTAGCCAAAACTTGAGCTTCAGCAGCAGCACTGGTTTCACCGCTGTATTTCAAGTGTTTGGTTTCGTCTTGTTTCAACATTACGACGCCGGCAATAGCGATCGCAGTAACAACAGCAACTACGGTAAAGGTATTGTCTTTTTCTTGTTCAGCCATTTTCTAATCCTCATCTTGTTGTTGTAATAATTAGCCCTAAACAGGGGCAACTCGAGTTGTATGTCGAATTTAGTATTATTGTTAGTCGACGGGGCATTTTTTACACTTAAATTTGTTTTGTGTCAAAACAATATTTTTCTGCGGCAAAATTTTTGTGCGGTATCAGCGGATTTAGCGCATTCCAAGCCGGTTTCGATGGTCCAGTGGGCGCAGTGAATCGATTCGGTGATCGGGGCGAGGGCAATTCAAGGCCGGGATTTCCACGCGACATTCGGCGAATCGAGACCGTTGTTTCATTATTGCTATCCGGGATCGCATGTTAGCATTAGTTCCTTACGTCACAACGGCATCGAGTCTGTCGGCCGGTGCTTAATTTCCAGCAGAACATTGAAGGACGAAACAGTGGTCAAACATTTACATTTGCTTTTAGCGGCATTGGTAGCAGTCAGTTTTATCGCCAGAGTGCTTGCGGCACAGGTCAAGCCCGAATTATTACAGCGTCCGTTATTAAAGATCGCTCCGCACGCGTTGGCTAGCCTATTGCTGATTAGCGGCATCGTTCTGGTGTTTCAAGGCGGTTGGTTGGCCGGGAGTTTTGGCTGGATTGTCGCCAAAGTGCTGGCGCTACCGGTTTTTATCGGGCTGGGAATGGTTGCGATTCGGCAAAGTGGGCAGCAACGTTGGTTGGCATTTTCCGGCGCAATGCTGGTTTTGTTTTATATCGCCGGGGTGGCTGTGCATAAGCAGGCGTTTTTCTTTTTATGAAGTTATTTAATATCAAGCTTTTAGGATGATTTTGTGGCGCGTGAAAATAAGTCTTGACAGGAGAAAAATACTGAGCACTAACGAAAAAAGCTTGTCATGCCACACCTGTTGGGTTAGTCTCTGAACCTCCTGTCAATACTTAACGAAAGGAGGGTAGGATGCGAAATGCGAAACGGATAGCCTTTTTAACGCTATCAGCTAGCCTAGCGTCTGTTTGCTCTGTTAGTTATGCGAAAACAGAGAAGCACGGTTTGCTTTCCATTGAACAAAGTGGCATTGCGTCGTACTACAGCGACAAAATGCATGGTCAGCGGACAGCGAACGGTGAGGTTTACGATAAAAATGCGCTTACAGCGGCGCACCCATCGTTGCCTTTCGGTTCGTTGGTACGAGTTGTTAACTTGTCCAACAACCGTAGTGTAGAACTACGCATTAATAGCCGGGCGGGGCACCGTAACAGGCGACTGTTGGATGTGTCCAAGCAGGCTGCAAAAGAGCTTGGCTTCGTGCAGGCCGGCTTAGCTAAAGTGAAGCTGGAAGTATTACGTTTCGGCGACGCTTAGTTGTTCAAATTCCCTGCTACCCGAGCAGCTTTGCTGCCGGGTAGCAGGCTATCCTAATTTATTACCGGCTAGTTTTCCGTACTGCGAATTGCTTTAAAACCAATATCGTCCCGGTAATATACGTCCTGCCAGTCAATTTCATGAGTCAAGGCATAGGCTTTACGCTGGGCTTCCGCTATATCTGCACCTAAAGCGCATGCGCATAGCACTCTACCTCCGGCCGTGACGACTTTCTGGCCTTCCATCTTTGTGCCGGCGTGAAATACTTTCGAATCGGCGGTGTTTTCAGTTGGCAAGCCATTGATCGGATGGCCTTTGGCATAAGCGTCGGGATATCCGCCTGCGGCTAACACGACACCTAAAGCCACGCGTTGGTCCCATTCGGTATCGATTCTATCCAGGGTTTTCTGTAATGCCGCCTGGCACAGTTCGACCAGATCGCTTTTCAAACGCATCATGATCGGCTGTGTTTCCGGGTCGCCAAACCTGCAGTTGTATTCCAGTACCTTGATTGTGCCGTTTTTGCCGATCATCAGACCCGCATAAAGGAAGCCGGTATATTCGTTGCCGTCTTCGCGCATGCCGCGTAGCGTCGGCATGATGACTTCGTCCATAACTCGCCGGTGGATTTCCGGAGTAACCACCGGAGCCGGAGAATAAGCGCCCATGCCGCCGGTATTCGGTCCTTGGTCGCCGTTATCGCGGGCTTTGTGGTCTTGCGATGTTGCCATAGCCAGCGCGTGTTGCCCGTCGGCGATCACGATAAAGCTGGCTTCTTCCCCTGCTAAAAACTCCTCGACCACCACTCGATGCCCGGCTTCGCCGAAACTGTTGCCGGATAACATATCCCGTACCGAATCGATCGCTTGTTCTTCGGTCTGGGCAACGATGACGCCTTTCCCGGCAGCCAAGCCGTCGGCTTTGACCACGATCGGCGCGCCCTGGCTACGAATGTAGGCAATGGCCTGTTCGGTATCGGTAAAGGTTTGGTAGGCGGCGGTAGGGATGCCGTGGCGGGCCATAAAATCTTTGCAAAACGATTTCGACCCTTCCAATTGCGCCGCTTTTGCAGTCGGTCCGAAACAGGCTAAGCCGGCGGCTTGGAATTGGTCGACAATGCCCATTACCAGCGGTACTTCCGGGCCGACAATCGTTAAATCGATGGAGCGTGCCTGGGCGAAGTTCAGCAAACCGGCAATGTCGTCGGCTTGAATGTCGACGTTGTGTATACCGGCTTCCAATGCAGTGCCTGCATTTCCGGGGGCTACGAAGACGTGGGTGACTTTTGGGGATTGTTTGGCTTTCCAGGCCAGGGCGTGTTCACGGCCGCCGCTACCGACAATCAGGATTTTCATAGGACTTACCGGAGATCAGTTGGGAAACAGGGCCGCAGTGACCGGCCCATCTCGATACGAATCGGATTCGATGCGGCGCATCAATGCCGAAAATGGCGCATGCCGGTCAATACCATTGCAATATCGTGCTCGTCAGCCGCCGCAATGACTTCGGCGTCGCGCATCGAGCCGCCGGGATGTATCACCGCGGTAATGCCGGCTGCCGCCGCGGCGTCGATGCCGTCGCGGAAAGGGAAAAAGGCATCGGATGCCATGACCGAACCTGCCACATCCAGGCCCTCGTCCGCCGCTTTAATGCCGGCGATTTTTGCCGAATAGACCCGGCTCATTTGGCCGGCGCCGATACCGATGGTCCGGCCGTGTTTGCCGTAAACGATAGCGTTGGATTTGACGAATTTGGCAACCTTCCAGACGAACAACAAATCGGCCAATTCCTGCGCGGTCGGTGTGCGCTTGCTGACGACTTTCAGATCCGCCGCGGCAATATTGCCGGTATCTTTGTCCTGCACCAATAGGCCGCCGCCGACCCGTTTGAAATCCAATTGCGCGCCTGCCGAGTCGTGCCAATAACCGCAGTCCAATATTCGGACATTCGGCTTTTTGGCCAAAGCGGCTTTCGCCTCGTCAGCGATTGCCGGCGCGATAATGACTTCGACAAACTGGCGGCCGACGATTTCGGCGGCGGTGGTTGGGTCGAGTTCGCGATTGAAGGCGATGATGCCGCCGAATGCCGAGGTAGGATCGGTTGCGTAGGCCAGATTGTAAGCGTCGTAAATATCGGTTCCGACTGCCACGCCGCAGGGATTGGCGTGTTTGACGATCACGCAGGCCGGTTCGGAAAACGCTTTTACGCATTCCAAGGCGGCATCGGCGTCGGCGATGTTGTTGTAAGACAATTCCTTGCCTTGTAGTTGTCTTGCCGCGGCGATGCTGCCGGCAGGCGGCGTCTTTTCTCGATAAAACGCAGCGTTCTGATGCGGATTTTCGCCATAACGCATGGTTTGTAAGCGGTGAAATTGCAGATTGAGTGTCTCCGGAAAACCGCTGTCCAGTATTTTTCCTAAATAAGCCGAGATCGCGGTGTCGTAGCGGGCAGTGTGTTCGAAGCTTTTCAAGGCCAGTTTGAAGCGGCGCTCGTGGCTCAGGCTTGCGTTACCGGTTTGCAGTTCTTCCAAAATAGCTGCGTAGTCGGCCGGATCGACCACAATTGCAACATCGGCATGGTTTTTTGCGGCGGCGCGGATCATGGTCGGGCCACCAATGTCGATGTTTTCGATCGCGGTCTCCAAATCGCAATCCGGCTTGGCGATGGCTTGTTCGAAGGGGTAAAGATTGACGACGACCATGTCGATAGGTCGGATAGCGTTTGCTGCCATCACCGCGTCATCGATTCCGCGGCGGCCCAAGATGCCGCCGTGCACTTTTGGATGCAGGGTTTTCACCCGGCCGTCCATCATTTCCGGAAAACCCGTGTAATCCGATACTTCGGTGACGGCTATATTATGTTCGGCCAGCAATTTCGCGGTACCGCCGGTGGAGAGCAATTCGATTCCCAGGCTGTTCAGGCCGCGGCAAAACTCGAGAATGCCGGTTTTATCGGAGACGCTGACCAACGCACGGGTCACTTTTTTGTTCATGCAAACCTCAAAAAAGGAAAAAAGAAGATGTTAACTGATGCCGTAATGGTCGAGCTTTTTGCGCAGGGTGCTGCGGCTCAGACCCAGAATAATTGCGGCTTTGCTTTGGTTGAAATCGCAATGTTTCAGTGTGGTTTCCAGTAGCGGCTTTTCGACTTCGGCTAAGACTAAATGGTATAAACCGGAGGAATCGTGACCGTTAAGGTGTTTGAAATACTCTTCGACGCAATCGCGGACATGGTCGGACAGGGTGCGGTCGCTACCGGCATCTGTGGGGGAAGGTGGTGTTACCATCTAGGGGCTCTTGGCGAAATTAGATTGAAAGATGCGTCGACCAGATTGAGTTGTAGCTTGGTATCTTGAGCCCGATTGATCGCCGCCTTTTGTGCGGCCGGCAATGCACCTAGGCGATCGAAATACCAACCGATGTGTTTCCGGGCGATTCTAACACCAGTGTCTTTGCCGTAGAAGCTGTATAAATTTTCCAGGTGCCTGGCGACGACGGTTTTGATTTCGGTCAAACTCAGCCTAATCGGCGCAGAACCCTGCAGGGTTGCGCTAATTTCTCCAAAAATCCAGGGCCGGCCTTGGGCGGCGCGACCGATCATCACCGCGTCGGCACCGGTATAGTCCAGGACCTGTTTGGCTTTCTCCGCACTATCGATGTCGCCGTTGGCGATGATAGGAATCGTGGTTATTTGTTTTACACTTTTGATAGTCTCGTATTCGGCATGGCCTTCGAATTTACAAGCCCGGCTGCGGCCGTGTATGGTGAGCGCCTGAATTCCGCTTTGCTCGGCTATCCTTGCAATCTGCAAGGCGTTGCGGTTTTGCGGATCCCAGCCGGTCCGAATCTTTAAGGTCACCGGTATCTCGACCGCGGCGACGACGGCGTCCAGAATCCGAGCGACCAGCGCTTCATCCCTGAGTAGCGCCGACCCCGCTGCCGTCGAGCAGACTTTTTTGGCTGGGCAGCCCATGTTGATGTCGATGATTTGGGCGCCGCGTTGCTGATTGAGTCGGGCGGCCGCGGCCATTTGTGCCGGGTCGGCCCCCAGAATTTGTACCGAGCGAAGTCCGGCTTCTGCGGAAAGATCGGCTTTTTTCAGTGTCCGTGGGTGGTTTTGCAGGGTTGTATTGGAAATTAGCATTTCCGACACGACTAAACCGGCGCCGAATTCGTTACACAATTGCCGGAACGGTTTGTCGGTGATCCCCGCCATCGGGGCCAGAATTACGTTGTTGGGAAGTGGATGTGGGCCGATCTTCATGAATCGCCGAGCTGACCGAAAAAGGCCGCAAATAATACCTTAAAACACGGCACTCGCGAAATTTGAGGGAATCGACAATATAGGGGACCTCTAAAAATAAAACAAACTCCTTCTTCCACGGGGAGAAGGTTGGGATGATGGATTTAAAATCAATTGCTTACATCCTTGACTCTATCAATCTCTTGGATCGAGAGTGAATTTTTAGAGGTTCCCATAGGTCATTTCTCGGGGCCAAAGGTTTTTCGGAGGCGGGGCTTGGCGGCGGCGGGGCAATCGCGATTGAAGATTGGAGATAGGTCTGTTTGTTGGCTTAATCGGGCTGGATCAGTCGGAATTTTTTATGGAGAAAGCGAGTAGTTATGGAAAGCGTGGATAAACATGTGGTTTGGCATCACGCTCGGATTAATCGAGCACAAAGAGCGGTCTTGAATGGCCACCGCTCGGCGATTTTGTGGTTCACCGGCTTATCCGGCGCCGGCAAGTCGACATTGGCGCACGCGGTCGAAGAGCGCTTACACGAGCTTGGCTGCCGTACGTTCGTTTTGGATGGAGACAACGTCAGGCAGGGGCTGTGCGCAGATTTGGGGTTTAGCGATCAAGACCGCAGAGAAAATATCCGGCGCATCGCCGAGGTTGCCAAATTGATGTTGGAGGCCGGCATCATCACGTTGACGGCGTTTATTTCCCCGTTCCAGGTGGAACGTCTGCAAGCCAGGCAACTAGTGGCTGCCAACGATTTCATCGAAATTTATTGCAGTTGCGATTTGGCTGTTTGCGAGCAGCGCGATATTAAGGGCCTTTACCAAAAAGCCAGGCAGGGAGAAATCAAATGGTTCACCGGAATTTCGTCACCTTATGAAGTCCCGTTGCATCCGGATTTAATCGTAGAAACCGGTCGGGATAGTTTGGAAGATTGCGTGGACAGAGTCATGGAATTTTTGGCTGTGCGGGAAGTGATCGAGCTTCCAACGACAAGGTCGCTGATCGATGAATATCGACGTTTTTAACGGCGATGCCGACGGCATTTGCAGTCTGATTCAATTGCGGTTGGCATATCCGCGAGAGTCTTTGCTGGTGACCGGAGTTAAACGCGATATCGGATTGCTTACTCGGGTGGAGGCAACGCCTGGCGACGAGGTGGTTGTGCTGGACGTATCCCTGGACCGAAACCGAGATGCGCTGATGAGGTTGCTGGATAAAGGCGTCGGAATTTTTTACATGGACCACCATTTTCCCGGCGAAATACCGTGCCATTCTGGTTTGACGGCAGAAATCGATACCGATGCCAATGTTTGCACTAGCCTATTGATGGACCGTTTTTTGGGTGCGTGCTACACCGCGTGGGCGGTAACGGGGGCTTTCGGCGACAATTTGGATGCCACAGCCTATCGGGCGGCCGGGGCGCTGAATATGTCGGCTCAAGAATTGCATGATTTAAAGCAATTAGGAATCTGTATCAATTACAACGCATACGGTGACGATATTTGCGATCTGCATATACCTCCCGATTTGTTGTACAAAGAGCTGGTTGGCTATCGTTCGCCATTGGAGTTTATCGGCGATAAACCGCATTTGTATCGACAGCTGCTGGAGGGCTATGCCCAGGACATGGATTCAGTAGCGCAAGTCCAAGCATATTTTGCAACGGATAGCGTTGCCGTATTCGTGTTGCCCGATCAAAAATGGGCTCGGCGCGTCAGTGGTGTCTGGGGGAATGAATTGGCGAATCGCTATCCGGACAGGGCGCATGCCGTTTTGAACCGGAATCGGAACGGTGGGTTTCAGGTAAGTGTACGGGCTCCTTTAAACAATAAAGCGGGAGCGGATGAGTTGTGCAGACAATTCTCGGGCGGGGGGCGCAAGGCTGCTGCCGGTATTGACAATCTGCGTGCAGAGTATATCGATAACTTTATTTCGGCTTTTCAAGCTAAATATTCGTAATCCATGCCGATGGAGCTTTGAAAAAATCTAAATCATCTTGGGGGCGACTTTCCAATAGCGTGACAAGATTCGATATACTTGAACTAAGTTTCTATATGGCCATCGTGGTTGTCGCTGTGAGGATGGCGGGTTGAGTTCTCACGCTTTAAATGACTTTTTATTGCCTCCGTGCGGAGAACAATGTTCTATTTTCTTTATTATATTTCCGATTATTGCCTGGCGTTTTGGCTACGCCGGTTTGATAATTGTCGTCGAGCGTTTATAAATGCCTGTTCCAGTAAGCGCTGTTGTTGGGTTTTTATGGGAATTTTGGTTTCGTTTGGATTAGAAGCCAATAATCAAGCCGTTAAACCGACATCGTATAAAGAAAACGCGGAAGTGAAAAATCCGGCAAATGATGTTAAGAATAACGCTGCCGACCCTTTAAATAATCAGGTTTCACATAAAGATGGGGCTGATAAACAGGGAGAGTCCGGGCCCGTTCAGAATGCTTCGCTCAGTCGGGTCGCTTTGCCGCAACAAGGATATGTAACGATAGATTCGGTGCTTGCCGGCAGAATGACTAGGCCTTCCGCGTATCAGGCTGGATTTGCTAGGGAAAGCGGCCTTGGTGTCCCGCCTTATTTTCAGTCAGGCGTGGGAACTTTTTATGAAGATGTACTCGATTCGGTTCGCGATACTATAGGCGATACGGTATACAGCAAACTCTTGTGGACATATTACGATATCAAGGAGATTGATAACTTAATTTATGCAAAAATGGCGCAATATGATTTTAGTCGCAGTGTCGTCGCCGAAGGATATAGGGGAATTAAAGGGCTGAACCATCAATTCGGTGCGAGCATTATGGTGGGCAATTCACTAGGCGTATCGAACGGAAACACCATGTTCCAGGATGATATGGTAAAAGCGGTGTCGGGTAGTAACGAGAAGGCGGTGTTAAATATTCCAGAGCAAAATTTTGGAAATATCGAACATGATACTATTGATAACAGTTATTTCGCCTTAATCCTAAGGATTATGACAATAACGAATATTATATATGCCATGTTGGCTGTTTTTCTAAGCGGCTTGCTCTTGCGGCTCTTCAGGTTTTTTATCAAGCAAGATCTGAGTTGAATAACAGTTGTTTAATTTAGTTCGATTTTAACGTTGACTTCAAGTCCGACCGGAGCATGTAAAGGCGATTCAGGATCGATAAATACTTGAATGACGTCGATATCCTTGCGTTCGGTGGCGGTTTTGGCGAAAACGGTCTTTTTGCCCATGATTTGTTTCACTAAAGACACGCGCGCAGGAATTTCTTTATCGCCCAATCCGCGGCCAAACAAAATCGCCTTTTGCCCGGCGCGCAACAATAAGGCGTAGTTCTCATCCACTTCCGCCCGCACCCGCAATTTGCTCAGATCGCCCAGTAATAATACCGGTTCTGGGCTGCTGGTCGAAAATGTAGACTCGCCGACGCGCAAGATATTTTCCAGCACGGTTCCGTCGATCGGCGCAACCAGAAATGTTTCAGCGAAACTCTGTTGAGCCGCTTTTAACCGCGCTTCGGCAACCGCCACTTGAGCTAGTGCCGCTTGTTTGTCCACATCGCGGACGTAGTTTGTCAGATAGCGGGTTTCCGATAGTAAACGCAGGCTGTCTGCTTGCTTGAGTTTTGCGCTGGTTTCCGCCAAGTCGCGTTCGTCTTCCGAGGCAAATTTGCTATTTTGCAGCCGATCGATCCGTTCGAGTTTACGGCGCGCATATTCCGCGTCCAAGGCAGATACCTTTTGCGCGTTTTTTTTGGCTTCGATTTCGTAGGGATTGATGCCGGCCATGACTTTTTCCAAATCGGCTTTGGCAGCTGCCAATTGCGCTTCTGCTACCGTAACCGCGAGTTGCTCTTCGGCGTTTTTTTGAAGAGCAAGGATGTCGCCAGCTTTAACCTGTTGGCCCAGTTCTACTTTATATTCGCCGAGAATTCCAGGATGTTTGAATGCCACTCGGCGAATTTCGTTGGCCGGCTCGATATAGCCTATTCCTTGTATCCTCCGTGGTTCCGGTCCGGACTGATCGGCTTGAAGCAAAGGGCTGCCGAGAGTAATCAGCAAAGCGGTAATCAATGAGGCGGGGCGTCGCATATTCAAAATCCGGGAGGGTGGTCCAAATTGGTTTCAGTATAGAAAGTATTTTCCGTTGCCGCAGTCTGCTGGCGCTCGACCAGTAGGCCGTCCGCTATCGATAGGATTCTATCGAACAACGGTAGCATTCTGGTGTCATGAGTCACCACGACCAGGACCGCATTTTCTATACGGGCTTGTTCGAGTAATAGCTCGACTACGGTTTTACCGGTATTCCAGTCGAGCGCAGCGGTGGGTTCGTCGGCCAAAACGATAGAAGGGCGATGCAGCAGCGCCCGGCCGATGGCGACCCGTTGGCGTTGGCCGCCGCTTAATTGACTAGGGTATTTGTGTCTAAGCGGTTGAAGCTGCAATCTATCCAATAGCTTGTTGACGCGTTGGTCAATATCGGGTTGCGTCATGCCGGCATTGCGTCCGATGACGGATAAATTATCATCGATCGTCAGAAACGGTAACAGCTGCGCTTGTTGGAATATAAAACCCAATTTCTGCCGGCGGACCTCGGTCAGGCTGCTCTTGTCGGAAAAATTGACAGGGTTATTTTCGACCAATAATTCCCCGTTACTTGGCGCTAAAAGGCATCCTAAGATCGACAGCAACGTGGTTTTTCCGGAACCGGATGGGCCAACTAATACGGAGGCTTGCCCTTGGGAAAATTCGAGATCCACGCGCTTTAGCACCTGTTCGACAAGGTCGCCGCTGCCGTAACTCTTGGTAATGCCTCGGCAGACTAAAACGTTTTTCATCAGTGAAATACCGAGACAGGGTCCAATTTGAAAACGGCACGGATCGAAAACCAGGAGGCGGCTATGCAGCACAGTATTGAAAAAGCTATTAGGCTGAATGAAACGAAGGGTGTGGTTTCCAAAGGGATTGGGCTACGTGCAGAGATGTTGCAGGCAATCATGAATAGTGCTGAGCCGACAAGCATGCCCAATCCACCCAAGATTAAGCTTTGGGCTAGAACAATTTGACGTAAGGTTTTTTGATGAAAACCCAAAGCTAGCAATGTTGCGTAGTTGTCAATATGGTCCTGGGTTATGGCAAACAAAGTTTGGCTCATGATGACAGAACCGACTAGCAAACCCAAAAGTGCCGTGATAATTACGGTGATGCCCACACCGGTTTCCAGCATCCAATATTTCACTGACCTTTCGGCAAATTCCTTAGTGGTTAGAACTTCGACTTCTGCTACTTCCTTGGCTATGCGGTCACGTACTTCAAATAAGTTATAACCGGGATCGATACGGGCCAAAACATAGGATATTTCGTCATCCCGATATAGTCGCGCATAATTCAAAGCGTTTTTGATAGATGTAAAAACGAAAGGAGAGGCGGTAAAAGTACGGACGCCCTTCGATATTCCGCCAACAATAACGCTTTTTTCCTCCATTTCCGCTTTGTCGTCGATATTGCTGACGCCTAATGCGTCAGATGATAATTCGTCTACGATAACAGTGTCTGGTAGATGGATGGAATCAATTGAACCCGACTTCATGTTCCATGGTGTTCCTGCATTTCCTATGTCAATACCAATTAGTTCAACCGTGATGCGTTTGCCTTGCGGATGTTGCCAATTCACCCAGGTCACTAACAAACCTTCAGCCCAATCTACGCCTTTAACGCTACTGACTTGCTGAATCCGATGACGCGGAAGTGGATTTCCAAAATCAAACGTACGGGTTGCTTTTGGCATCACCCAGATATCGACGGCTGCGTGATTGATAATTGCACTGTTCGTATTAACCCAGCCGACTAACAGTCCAATTTGTGCCGCTGCGAGAAAAAAAGCGATTGCGATGCCAACTACTGTGATGGAAAATCGCATACGGTTATGAAGTAGCATCATTGTGGATACGGACTTTACAACTGATTTCATGAGTGGGCAGGGGGCAAATTGAGGTAAGCTTTAGCGAGCGTCAGCGATAACATTATGATCAAGTTCATTAAAAGATGCGATTGGCAGTATATCATTCACGCGGAGCAAGCATAAAAACGGCATAAACTATTATGGCGACGATATTCACATATAAGCAGTCATTTTCGTAGGAGTGTCGGTTCTCTAACAAAAATAAACAAAGTCTTTAACGTATTGGTTTTCAGCAACAAACGCTGAAAATCGTGGAAACGGATCGAACGCGAAGTGAAGATTTTTAGTCCGTGTAGCCTTAGCGCCGGGCGGGTTATCGCAGCGAAGCGGAGAATACCTGCAAGGCCTCGCGAAACGGCGTCAAGTTATGCGGAGCGGATGTTTCGGTCCCCTTGCTGGGTCGAAACGGGGCGAAGCGGACGAGATCGGGGTCGCCAAAGTCATAAGCCGTCGCGTAATTTTTGTCGATTTTTTCTAGCAGGAGGCCCGAAAAAATCTTTCGGCAAAAAATAGCGACTCTCCGATTGACTGGTGTTCTATGCGTTTTACCGCAAATAGAAAGAAGCTTTTCAGCTAGTCCCCGTTTATGCTCCGGCTAACAGAGTGGTGAAAAGCCATATACCGGTCTGTAATTTAATAGGGAAATGGCTTTATTTAAGGGAACCTCTAAAAATTGCGCCCGGCGAGTAAAATGAGTCGGAGCTAAAGACTTTTGGAGAGCAGAGATGAAGGCAGCACAAGACGACCTTTTCGGTTCCCTGTTTGAACATCGTGATCGTCGGATCGATCGGCTGGGTAATCCGTTGTTGGAATTAGAGGCGCAAGTGGATTGGGAGGCGTTCCGTCCGTTGCTGGATCAAGTGCGTCACAAAGTCCGTAAATCATCTGCCGGGCGTAAGCCTTGGGATGGTGTGTTGATGTTCAAAGCGTTGGTCATCGCCAGCCTCTACAATCTGAGCGACGAGCAACTGGAGTTTCAAATCGAAGACCGGCGTAGTTTCCAGCGTTTTATTGGTTTGTCGGATGCCAAGCACGCACCGGATCGCAACAGTTTCTGGCTGTTTCGCGAGTCGCTCAAGGCGTTGAAATTGACCGAAACCTTGTTCAATGAATTCAACCGGCAATTGGATCGCGCCGGTCTGATTGCCCGCAAGGGTCAGCTGATTGACGCCAGCTTCGTCAAGGCGCCGGTGCAGCGTAATACGCCGGACGAAAACGCTCGGATTAAAGCCGGCGAAACCGTCGAGGACTGGTCAGCCTCCAAACGCAGTCAGAAGGATACCGATGCGCGCTGGACCAAGAAAGGCGACAAGAGCTATTACGGGTACAAGAATCACGTCAACGTTGATAATGCCCACAAGTTAGTGCGCAAATACACGGTCACCGATGCCAGCGTCCACGACTCCCAAGCCCTGAACGGCTTGCTCGATAGCGGCAACACCAGCCACGCGGTGTGGGCCGACAGTGCGTACCGATCCGAAGCCACGGAAGCCAGCCTTAAAGCGCAAGGTTACCGCAGCCGAATTCACCGTAAAGGGGTGCGCGGCAAACCGCTGTCCGACCGGAAAAAACAGGGCAATCGCACCCGCTCCCAAACCCGTTGCCGGGTCGAGCACGTGCTTGCCTGGATGGCGCAATGGGGCGGTAAGGTGATCCGTTGCATTGGCCTAGCCCGCGCCGAAGTGCGTATCGGCTTCATGAATCTGGTGTACAACATGCGACGTTTTTGCGCTATTCGCAGGGTAGCTGCGTCTTGATGCCGCCCAGCGGAGCTGAAAAGGCTTCGAGTTGAAGGTAGTCCGCTTGGAAATGTCCGCTTTCGAGCGCGTTTTACGCCCCGAATCTGATTAATCGTGGATTTTTACAGGCTCCCTTAAGTAATCACGTATAACGAATTTTAAATTGATTGCCTACGGAGTCCATCAGCTTAGTAACCTCTTCACGTAACTGTTGTTTGGACCAAGTAACGAAGCATCGCCAATGGTATTTGGCGTGTTTCCAGAGAATTTCGATAAGATTGAGTTCTGGACTGTAAGGCGGTCAATGCAACAAGACTAAACGGTGCTCAACCAGCCATTCATCAAATTTGGCTATGTTGAAGTGGTGATGCATCGTGGCATTATCGAGCACGACGACGGTCAGCGGCATCTGTTGCTCGCGCTGAGCCATGCGGTCAATCAAATCGGTGACATGAGCGCGTTTTGATAGATTGGTTATTCAAGTCATACCAGAGGCGACCGGTGGAAAACTCCAGGCCGCCGATGACATTGATACGCTGTAGGCCTGAGCTGGTGTCAGCGCGATGTGGGTTACCCTTGGGTGCCCAGGCTCTTTGCTCATTAGGGCTGTTCGAAAAGTCGCTTTCGTCCAGATAGAACAGGCTCACTTGGTTCGTTTGGGTGGCGGCCGGCATGCGTTTCAGGTTGGCGTGCGCCGCCTGGAAGTGTTCTGGATTGCGTTTTTTTCAACGAGAGTCGAGTTCGGGTAAACGACGGGCCGCGTTTCCTCAGTTGCCGTGCCAGAGTGTCTCGAGGAACCGCCGGCACATCGGGGTGGATTTCCCGCGAGCGTCGCTCGATTTTGGCCAAGGTACACGGCGTTCGCGGGCTATCCGTTCAGCGGTATCCAGCCACTCTTCGGTGAGTTTGGTCGGGGCGCCGCCTTGATGACCGTTTAGCAACCCCATCAGGCCTAGCAGGTTGGTGAAAAACTCTTTTTTGCAACCAATCAGATCTACATTTAGTGCCGCAAGATTGATTCAGCACTAAATAAAGGCTTCTTCTGGCTAAATTAGTGGCTTGAATATAGTTTTTCACCAACCTGCTAGGCTTTGACCCAGTTGTAGGGCGTCGGCAGGGTAGCACTGAGAATATCGGCTACTGTGGAAAATGAATGCCCCTTATTAAGGGCTAGTAACCCAAGTGCACGACGACGGTAGTCGGGATAAGGATGATGCTCAGCTAACTCGTGGAGTGTAATTGATTCTGACTCCGACAATTCAAACGGTGGCAACATGGCAAGTTAAGGTTGCGTATCAATGTCATTAGCGTAGCTCATGTTTTTAAAATGGTTGCCTGTGTTTACTTAGTGCTCTTTTTTGAGATTATATTTTGGTGCCGGTAAATTATTTACCACAAAACAAAGCGTTCTCCCCGCGAAATTAGTGCCCAGAATATGGTTTTTCACCACGCTGCTAATGGGCTTTGGAGGCATTTGTCTTGTAGGTGTTGAAAACTCGAATTACAAAATTTTAAAAGGGCAATTATTTTAATTTGGATAAGATGGTGTAGATAGCTTTTTGTAAGCAAGTTTACTGTTTATTGATAAAATAATGTAAATAAATTATGCTAAGCTTGCTTTGCAATTTTAATAAATAAGGAGCCAGGTTTGATTCGAATACTTTTTTTTGCTGAGGCGGTAACATTGGCTCATGTTGCTAGATGTATTTCAATCGCCAACAAGCTCCATGAACAAGGGAAATATTATATAGGCCTAGCCAGCGATGCCAGATTTGATAAGGTTGTCGGTGAAACATCGTGCCAGAGAATTCCTCTTTATTCTGTTTCAAGCGAATTTTTCGCCAAAAGATTAGCCACGGGCATGCCAGTATATGATGTTGAAACTCTAAGTAAATATGTAGACGAAGATGTAGGCATTATTAATCAATTTCATCCTGACTTTATTTTCGGAGATTTTAGACTTTCATTGGCAATTAGTAGCAAATTAACAAAAATTCCATATGCGACGATTACAAATGCTTATTGGAGTCCATATGCAAATATTTCTTATCCTGTTCCAGAATTACTGTTGACGAGATTTTTTGGTGTTAATTTTGCGCAGCTATTATTTGACATAGTAAGGCCCGCTGTCTTTAAGTGCCACTCTCTTGCGCTAAATATAACTTGCATAAAATATGGGTTGCAACCATTTTGCTGCGATATGCGTGATGCCTACACGCACGCTGATTACACACTTTATTCAGACATCGAATCGCTCGTACCTATGCACCCATTACCGAAAAATCACATGTTTATAGGGCCTGTTTTATGGTCTGTCCAAGTCCCTTTGCCAGACTGGTGGGCTTTGATACCTGACGATAGACCGATTATTTTTGTTAGCTTAGGGAGTTCCGGCGATAAAAAACTGCTACCTTTAATTTTACAAACAACCAGTAGAATGCCGGTAACCACCATTTGCGCAACAGCAAGTAAAAGTTTTTCTTGCGATGGTTACCCTAATGTTTTCGTGTCAGATTTTCTTCCGGCGGAAGAAGTTGTCGAAAAAGCCAACATTGTTATCTGTAACGGCGGAAGCCCTATGGTTTATCAGAGTTTAATCAAAGAAAAGGCAGTAATTGGCATCCCAGCTAATCTTGATCAATATCTTATGATGACAATTACACAAAAAACTGGCAAAGGCATGCTTATTCGTTCTGGTAAATTGAATGCTACCGCATTAGAAAATGCCATTAATGAATCGTTGAAAATCGCAAATCAAAGTAGTTGGATTGATGAAAGTAGTTTATTCTCAATAGAGAAAATTGAAAATATAATAAACGAGGGTGTTAAGGAGCCTCTGATTAATTCAGTTTTTCAATAAAAACAGAGTCGCAAGTTGTTGACTTAATTGAGATTTAACTGCGCAATGGCGAATTAATAAGATGCTCATTAAAGATAACGCTTAAAATTCGTGAAGCAGATTATAAAATACATGAATAAAAGTCAAAAACGGCTATTGGCTATTGATCGGGAGAAATAGTCAAATCTGGTGTATGGCTGATTTGAATTAGGCGGCCATCTGCGGGGGGGAGGGGGCTTCTGTTTTCTCCGGTTCCACGATGACAGCAATACCGTCCTGAAAACGGATGCCCTCAATCACATCCGGCAATCGTTTAAATCCGCGTATCTTGCGCCAACTTTTTTCGGCGGTCAGCGCCAATTGAAACACCAGGCCCAGTAGCGTATTACGGGATACACAGTTCTTGGTCCGCGTCGTCCGATGGCGAATGGTCGCAAAGTTCGATTCGATCGGATTGGTGGTACGGATGTGTACCCAGTGTTCGGCGGGAAAGTCGTAAAACGCCAGTAGCGATTCACGGTCTTTTTCCAGAATATTGACTGCTTTCGGGTATTTGGCGTCAAAGTCACGCCGGACGCTGTCAAAGGCTTTGCTCGCCTGAACTTTGGTTTCCGCCATCCAGATTTCCTTCAAGCCTGCCTTGGCTTTTCCCTGGATGGAATCCGGTAATGCCGTCAGCACATTCGCCGTTTTATGTACCCGGCAGCGTTGGTGTTGTATGGCCGGCCAGGCTTCATCGAGTGCCGCCTTTATGCCCTTGGGTACAAAATCCTAATGCGCCGTCTCCGGTGGCCAGTTTCAGCGTCTCCCGTAGGCCGCGGGTTTGCAGATCTTGCAGCACACTCAACCAAGAGGCTTTCGATTCCCGATAACCATCCGATAAAGCCAGCAAGCGCTTTTCACCCTGTTCGTTGACACCGATGATGACCAATAAACACAGCCGATCATCCTCGCCACGCAGGGCTGAATAAATGCCGTCGGCCGGTAATCCCCCCTGAAAAGAGCACCCTGTAAAAGTAGAATTTTCTCGTAACAGACGGAGGAAGTTTTACATGAAGACCTCAAGATTTAGAGGCAGCCAGATTCTGGCGATTTTGAAACAAGCCGAAGCCGGTGCACCGGTGCCGGAGATCTGCCGTGAACACGGCATTAGTTCAGCTACGTTTTACAAATGGCGTTCCAAATATGGCGGTATGGATGCGTCCTTGATGGTTCGCCTGAAAGAACTGGAAGACGAAAACCGGCGGCTGAAGAAACTGTATGTCGAAGAACGGCTGAAAGCCGAAATCATCAGGGAGGCGCTGGAAAAAAAGGCCTAACGCCATCTTGCCGACGCGAGATGGCGCAGAACCTGCTCAAGGCCAAGCGGGCCAGTGTACGACTGGTCTGTTTGGCCTTGGGCATCAGCCCAAGCGGTTATCGCTATCAGTTAAAGCTCTCGACCGAAAACGCCGAAATTGCCGACTGGCTGCGACGCCTGACCGCCACGCACCGTACCTGGGGATTTGGATTATGTTTTTTATATTTGCGCAACGTGAAAGGCTTTCGCTGGAATCGCAAGCGGGTCTATCGGATTTACCGGGAACTGGAGCTCAACCTGCGCATCAAGGCCAAGAAGCGTTTGGTACGGGAAACCCCACAACCCTTGACGGTCTCGGATCACATCCATGCCGTGTGGTCGATGGATTTCATGTATGATCAACTGGCTGACGGAAGGGCTTCAACGTCATTGATGACTTTAATCGGGAATGCTTAGGGATTGAAGTGGATTTCTCCTTACCGGGCCTGCGGGTCACCCGAACCTTGGATCGCATCATCGAGTACCCATAGGGCATAAATGGCGGGGAAAACCCAGTGTCATTCGCTGTGATAATGGACCGGAATACATCAGCGAAACGTTAAAATCTTGGGCTGAACGACACGGTGTTCGGATCGACTATATCCAACCGGGGAACCCTCAACAGAATGCCTATGTGGAGCGCTATAACCGAACCGTGCGCTACGAATGGCTCGTCCAATACCTATTTGAATCGATCGGGCAGGTTCAAGATTTTGCTGAACGCTGGTTATGGACCTACAATCATGAACGCCCTAACATGGCCATCGGCGGTATAACACCCAAACAAAAATTGGCTCTTGCCGCTTAACCTCTACTTTTAGGATCAACTAAAAATGGGGGGATTACCTGCAGAACTGCTTGATACCTTACTATCGGGCTATCAAAAACCCGAAGACCTGATTGGCGAAAACGGCCTGTTGAAGCAATTAACCAAGGCACTGGTCGAACGTGCACTGTAAGCTGAACTGACCGAACATCTGGGCCATGCCAAGCATGAACCTGTCACAAATCCCAGTGGCAATGCGCGCAATGGCAAAAGCCGAAAAAATCTCAAAGGTGATTTTGGCGAACTGCCCATCGAGATTCCGCGTGATCGCCATGGTAGCTTCGAGCCGCAAATCGTCGCTAAACATCAGACACGCTGGCCAGGTTTCGACGACAAGATCATTTCGCTGTATGCCCGAGGTATGACGGTGCGGGAAATCCAGAGTCATCTGGAAGAGTTGTATGGCGCCGAGGTGTCGCCTTCGTTGATTTCCTCGGTCACCGATGCGGTCGCCGATGAAGTCATTGCCTGACAATCACGGCCGCTGGAACCGATTTATCCGATTGTCTATCTCGACTGTATCCATGTCAAAGTGCGCGATACCGGCGCCGTGCGGGTCAAGGCTGTCTATCTGGCGATTGGCGTCAACCTGAATGGCGAGAAGGAAGTCCTGGGGCTGTGGATCGCCCAAACCGAAGGCGCCAAATTCTGGTTGCAAGGCGGTCACCGAACTGAAAAATCGTGGCGTGCAGGACATTTTCATCGCCTGTGTCGATGGTCTGAAAGGTTTTCCGGAAGCCATCGAAACCGTTTATCCGCAAGCCTCCGTTCAGCTTTGCATCGTCCATCTGGTGCGTAACAGCCTGAACTATGTCAGTTGGAAAATGCGCAAACAGATCGCCGCTGACCTCAAGCGGATTTATCAATCGGCTACCGTGGCAGAGGCTGAGCAACGCCTGGCTGAGTTCGAGGCGCAATGGAGCGGCGATTACCCACCGGTTGCCCAGATATGGCGGCGGAACTGGGAGCGGATCATTCCCTTCTTTGATTATCCACCGGAAATACGCCGGATTATCTACACCATTTATGCCCTTTGGGTACCAATGCCATCGAGTCGGTCAATATGAGCCTGAGAAAAATCACCAAAAATCGTGGCTCATTCCCCAATGACGAGGCTTTATCGAAGCTGTTTTATCTGGCACTGATGAATATCAGTAAAAAATGGACCATGCCATTGCATGACTGGAAAGCGGCTTTAAATCGGTTTAGTATTCAATTTGAAGACCGGATGTCTAACCGCTAACCCAAACCCCGTTTACACAAAATTCAGGACAATCTCAAAATTTAGTCGACTACCTATTGAAATCAGCCCGCCTGATGCAAACTGCTGGAACGCCTCCCCAGATCTCGCCTTTCTTGATCAAAGTGCCGCGCTTTACAACAGCTGATACTGCAACTACGCCGTAATCTTCAATATTAACGCCGCTCATTACAACAGCATTTGCGCCTACCGTTACATGATTTCCTAGAGTAATAAAATCATGACCAATCGATTTTCCTTCCAAGTTATGTGGTACCAGCAACGCATTTTGTCCTATCAGGCAATTATCACCCATCTGGACAAATTGAGGATCGAAAATAATACCTGATGCGTAGCTGTTTTTCCCCATTTTCGCTCCCAGCGCCTTATAAAATAGTCGCATAAAAGGGACAGGAATAATGCCACTTCGCATGACCGGATAAAATATTAGTAAAAAAAACAAAATATATACATGGTAAATAAACTCATCTATGGAGTTTTCGCAAATTTCACCGCGTGTTAAAGGCGCGAAATATTGAAAAATCCTAAAAATTCCGATCATTGCCAAATAAAACAGGCCAATAAATAGGCCGGTTAAGAGAAAAGTATCGTGAATACCCTGCCTAATCAGAAGCCAGACGCCAAGACTTGTTAGCAAAATTCCAGTGGCTAGTAGAAGAAAAAAAATAAGAATTTGTAAGCCGTTAATTTGTCGCATAGAAGCTACCGTAGAACTTGTGGTTCTTGCCATTAAAACTGGATACGTCAAGAAGCGGAGGTGATTAACAGGTTGGCGAAAAACTTTTTTTAGACCAATTCAGTCTGTATCTAGAGGTTAAATAAAAAGATGGCACTAAAAAGCTATTTTCCTGTTAAATTAGCGGTCAGGATATGGTTTTTACTACCCTATTAACTAGTCCGACTGCGTTATAAAAGCTATGGGTCAAGCCTAGCGTAAAGACGCTAACAGGTTGTTTAAAAATATAAATCGGTGGGAAATGTTCGAAAACATGGCTGCTTTCCTATAAAGTCACTCGGTGAAAATGGGCGACCAGAGACTTACGCGTACGCTTTTTGTAGGAACTGTGCTTTTTACTACCCAAGGTGTAAAACATTTTCAAATTTTAGCGGCCTGTTAAAATTCGTTTCGATATATTCAAACACTGTTTACCTCACGGCTTCGCGACTATCAAGTTTCTCACTATGAATCGCCCCGGCTTTGAATTAATGAAATAAGCTCTCGGCATAAATAGTAAGGAAGAATTGTTTTTTGATGCTCGGGCTGCCCGGCAATTGAACTTGCTTAAGTGTATAACAGTATTGACATTCAGAAATTCGGACCAGTGGAGTTTTATGGCTGAGATGAATTTGGCCATCGCGCCGATACCGATTGTAGTAGGCTCGGCAATTGACTAGTATGGGCCTCTTAGATCAAGTAGATCAATAATGTCGATAACATATGGCCAGTCTTGGTCCGTACTAGATCGGTTTATATCGCCCGATCATCCGCCTATTTCCGATTTTCGGCTGAGAACACCTTTGTGCCGAAAAGCAAAAGGAGGAAAAATTCCTCCTTTTGCCGGCCGATTCGGACTGAAATTAAATTGCTTTTCTTTGTTTTCTGCTCGCTCCGGCAGCAAGCAGACCGCCGCCCAACAAAACAAGGCTACCCGGTTCCGGGACAGTTGTTCTTACTGTGAATGATTGATTAGCGTCTGCTTGAAATAAGAAGTCCGATTGATCAGTTGTTCCTGGGTTAGCTAAACCGTTTATATAGCAACCGCCACCTGCAAGCTGACCTGAAGCTCCAATTCCAGCAGCATCACAATCGGTAGCTGTGAACAATGATAGTGCGATTGCCTTGTCAACTACGGATCCAGAAGGGTCAACTTGTTGAAATGGAAGAACATTGGATGTATTGAAAGCCAATTCGACAATCAAAGAAGCTAATGTAGCATTGTTGAAAAAGTTACGGGCTTGGTTTAGGCCAGTAACGTCTGCAGATAAAGAGCCGCCACCTGTTCCAGTGATGCTGTAATACCCAGGATAATCGTTAGTCCCGAATTGATCCAATGCCGTTGGTGCTGGATTTATGACGGCAAACACAGTGCTATTTCCGGTTACAATCGCCGACAGCACCAAATCGCCATCGCCATAGCCGGTGCCGGCTAACGCGTTGGCATTCATATTTGTGTCGTAATAAATGTTAAAAAAATTGACGGTTTGGGTTGGCGCCAATCCGAAATTGGCGACGGCCCCGCCAGCGGTGGTCGATCCTACCTCGGTGAATCCCGCTTGAAAGGTAAGTTCGTAAGATGAGTTAAGCCCTGTGCCAAGGATTGGTAAGCTGTTGGCGCCGATAAAGTTTCCCAAGCTTGCTTGGGTATAGAGATTAAATGTTGTGGAGCCAGGGGCGGCCGCTACAGGTACTGCGCCGACCGCTAATGCAGAGCCGGGAGTCCAATCGAAAGATGAAACGCTAATGGCTCCTAGATTTGTATCGTTGATGGATACGGCGTCGGACGCATTGGCATTTACCCCGTACGCCATGGTGGCGGCAACAAGGCCATTGAGTAGTATTTTGTTCATTTTATTACTCCAAGAGAAAATACAAAAGAGTTGTGCAATGAAATAAAAGCATTTACCATGCCATAATCATAATTTATGTGACAACATGTTGTATTATATGAAATTTTTTTAGCTTTCACGCTAATGATCAATTCTGAAAGCGAGGTAAAGTGTATAAATATCTGACAGGTTTTTGGGTGTCGGTATGCATTCTATTGTCGTAAATAAATTCACTTATCGGCCCCAGGAATGTCCGCAGCTCAACGGAAACGGTCCCAAAAATTGAACAGTTGTTACTGTTCTTAGAACCTGTTCCTAATCTTTGAATAGTATCGATAATAAAGGGATGAGAAAAGAATATCCCGGTGACATCAGTTGAGAACAATTTAAGGGGGCCTCTAAAAATCCACGATTAATCAGATTCGGGGCGTAAAACGCGCTCGAAAGCGGACATTTCCAAGCGGACTACCTTCAACTCGAAGCCTTTTCAGCTCCGCTGGGCGGCATCAAGACGCAGCTACCCTGCGAATAGCGCAAAAACGTCGCATGTTGTACACCAGATTCATGAAGCCAATACGCACTTCGGCGCGGGCTAGGCCAATGCAACGGATCGCCTTACCGCCCCATTGCGCCATCCAGGCAAACACGTGCTCGACCCGACAGCGGGTTTGGGATCGCGTACGATTGCCCTGTTTTTTCCGGTCGGTCAGCGGTTTGCCGCGCACCCCTTTACGGTGAATTCGGCTGCGGTAACCTTGCGCTTTAAGGCTGGCTTCCGTGGCTTCGGATCGGTACGCACTGTCGGCCCACACCGCGTGGCTGGTATTGCCGCTATCGAGCAAGCCGTTCAGGGCTTGCGAGTCGTGGACGCTGGCATCGGTGACCGTGTATTTGCGCACCAACTTGTGGGCATTATCAACGTTGACGTGGTTCTTGTACCCGTAATAGCTCTTGTCGCCTTTCTTGGTCCAGCGCGCATCGGTATCCTTCTGACTGCGTTTGGAGGCTGACCAGTCCTCGACGGTTTCGCCGGCTTTAATCCGAGCGTTTTCGTCCGGCGTATTACGCTGCACCGGCGCCTTGACGAAGCTGGCGTCAATCAGCTGACCCTTGCGGGCAATCAGGCCGGCGCGATCCAATTGCCGGTTGAATTCATTGAACAAGGTTTCGGTCAATTTCAACGCCTTGAGCGACTCGCGAAACAGCCAGAAACTGTTGCGATCCGGTGCGTGCTTGGCATCCGACAAACCAATAAAACGCTGGAAACTACGCCGGTCTTCGATTTGAAACTCCAGTTGCTCGTCGCTCAGATTGTAGAGGCTGGCGATGACCAACGCTTTGAACATCAACACCCCATCCCAAGGCTTACGCCCGGCAGACGATTTGCGGACTTTGTGACGCACTTGATCCAGCAACGGACGGAACGCTTCCCAATCCACTTGCGCGTCCAATTCCAACAACGGATTACCCAGCCGATCGATCCGACGATCACGATGTTCAAACAGGGAACCGAAAAGGTCGTCTTGTGCCACCGTCATCTCTGCTCTCCAGGTCTTTAGCTCCGACTCATTTTACTCGCCGGGCGCAATTTTTAGAGGTTCCCTTGAGACAGTCAGGCCGCTGCTGGAAGGTGTGCGGAAGCGAACCAAGCCACGGACAGTGGATTTATACGAAGTGTTTTGCGGCATCCTGTACTTATTGAAAAGCGGTTGCCAATGGCAAATGCTGCCGAGCGATTTTCCCAAATAGCGAACGGTGTATGCCTATTTTGAGACATGGCGAGAGCCTGCCCAGGACGGCATCAGCGTATTGGAGCAGGCTTTAAAAAAACCAGGTTGGCGGAGGTTCGACGCAAGCAGGGGCGGAACGCCTCGACGCGCTTCATCATCGTCGACGCGCAGAGTTTGAAGAACACCGATAGTGCGGAACAAAAAGGCTATGACGCGGGCAAAAAGGTGTCCGGCATCAAGCGCCATATCGGCGTCGACATGTTGGGGTTGCCGCATGCAATCGAGGTTACTACGGCCGAGGTCACCGACCGTGCGGGGGCGCTGAAAGCCATCGCGCGTTGCGTCGCCAACCTGACGCAGGTTAGCAATGTGCTGGTCGATGGCGGTTATTCAGGCCAACCCTTTGCAACAGCCGTCCGTGAACAGCTTGGAGCAACGGTTCAAGTGGCCAAGCGCAACGAATTGCATACCGTTGAGGTGATTCCGCAACGCTGGATCGTAGAACGATCCTTTGCCTGGCTGGAAAAATGCCGGAGACTTTGGAAAAACTGCGAGCGCAAGCTGAATACCAGTCTGCAGCTCGTCCATTTGGCATTTTTGGCGCTTTTACTGAAAAGATCGTAAATAGGCTCTTATAAGTAATGTCACTTTTGATAAAATTAAAAAACATTTAATATCAATCCTTTAAAATTTAATGCATTATGACATTACATTCTAAAAGAGCAGTAAGTGAAAGGCCTGCTATTTTTGGATGTCAGCAAGGGTGCATAACTGGAGAACGATTTTTTAGTCGGCGCGCTCACCAAGGTGGGATGGCTGATCGCAGAGCGATGATCGACCGTCAATCGGAGTTGACGCTTGGGTGGTCAGGCCCAGCTATTGGGCATTAGTCATGGTAGTGTGTATTGCCTGCCCAAACCCGCGCTGCCAGTGAATTTGGACGCCATGTGCCGACTCGACGAGCTGCGCTTGGGGTGCCCGTTCGTAGCCCTAGTCAATTGCGTGATCAGTTGAACCTGTCGGGCGTCCCGATGGGGCGAAAGTACGCGAAAACGTTGAAGCTGCGTGTGGACATTGAGGTGGTGTGCTGCAAGCTCAATATCAGCAAAAGATACCAGGCTACGAATCCATTTTTACTTGCTGCGCGGCATGGCCATTATCGCGCCAATCAGGTTTGGGCTCTGGATACTACCTATACCGATGGTCCAGGGTATTGCGTATTTAACCGCAGTGGTCGATTGGTAATCCCCCCTGAAAAGAGCACCCTGTAAAAGTAGAATTTTCTCGTAACAGACGGAGGAAGTTTTACATGAAGACCTCAAGATTTAGAGGCAGCCAGATTCTGGCGATTTTGAAACAAGCCGAAGCCGGTGCACCGGTGCCGGAGATCTGCCGTGAACACGGCATTAGTTCAGCTACGTTTTACAAATGGCGTTCCAAATATGGCGGTATGGATGCGTCCTTGATGGTTCGCCTGAAAGAACTGGAAGACGAAAACCGGCGGCTGAAGAAACTGTATGTCGAAGAACGGCTGAAAGCCGAAATCATCAGGGAGGCGCTGGAAAAAAAGGCCTAACGCCATCTTGCCGACGCGAGATGGCGCAGAACCTGCTCAAGGCCAAGCGGGCCAGTGTACGACTGGTCTGTTTGGCCTTGGGCATCAGCCCAAGCGGTTATCGCTATCAGTTAAAGCTCTCGACCGAAAACGCCGAAATTGCCGACTGGCTGCGACGCCTGACCGCCACGCACCGTACCTGGGGATTTGGATTATGTTTTTTATATTTGCGCAACGTGAAAGGCTTTCGCTGGAATCGCAAGCGGGTCTATCGGATTTACCGGGAACTGGAGCTCAACCTGCGCATCAAGGCCAAGAAGCGTTTGGTACGGGAAACCCCACAACCCTTGACGGTCTCGGATCACATCCATGCCGTGTGGTCGATGGATTTCATGTATGATCAACTGGCTGACGGAAGGGCTTCAACGTCATTGATGACTTTAATCGGGAATGCTTAGGGATTGAAGTGGATTTCTCCTTACCGGGCCTGCGGGTCACCCGAACCTTGGATCGCATCATCGAGTACCCATAGGGCATAAATGGCGGGGAAAACCCAGTGTCATTCGCTGTGATAATGGACCGGAATACATCAGCGAAACGTTAAAATCTTGGGCTGAACGACACGGTGTTCGGATCGACTATATCCAACCGGGGAACCCTCAACAGAATGCCTATGTGGAGCGCTATAACCGAACCGTGCGCTACGAATGGCTCGTCCAATACCTATTTGAATCGATCGGGCAGGTTCAAGATTTTGCTGAACGCTGGTTATGGACCTACAATCATGAACGCCCTAACATGGCCATCGGCGGTATAACACCCAAACAAAAATTGGCTCTTGCCGCTTAACCTCTACTTTTAGGATCAACTAAAAATGGGGGGATTACCGATTGAGCTAGCCGCAAGGTCCTGGCCGCAAAGCTCGTGATTAAGCTGGAAGCGTGCCACGTCTTGAGCGTGTTGGGGTAAGCATTCACACTTTAGGCGGGCCGAACATCGTCAATACTGACGAGGGTGGTCAGTTTGCCGCCGAGGCGTTTGTCCATGCGCTGAAAAGCTTAAGCATGGGCGGTCGGTTTGTCTGGCGGGATAATGTCGTTGTCGAGCGGCTATGGCGATCGATAAAGCACGAGCGGGTTTAGCGCGTCTCTACGATTCCATCGGTCAAGCCCGCACTTAAATCCTGGATTATTTCGAGTGGAGCAGCCAGGAGTGACCGCATTCCAGTTTGAAGCGGAAAGGCGCCACATCAGGATAATAGTGATGGGTTGCCAAGTCCGCGTTAAATGACTATCCTGCGGGCCTGAGGATATCTTGTATTTCCAGAACAGAAGGTATTGGTCCAAATTTTGTGCTGTTTTTTTGATAACCTTTACCCGGGAGTGATTTTTTCATGCTGACAATCCTTCATAAATATGCATCCATGACCGGTGTCGTGGCCGCGTTATTATCATTTCAAGCTGGGTCTGCCTTTTTAGATAAGGAAATTGATATCCAGGATTCTCGAGGAAATTCTCAGGTTCCTACCTCTGACTTGGCGAGTTCGTTTGCTCGCAACACAAAAAATTCGCCCGCGGAATTTGACGCTGTACTTAAATTACTCAACGAAAAGAAATTCGACAAGGCAATAGAGGAAGCGGAAAAGCTCAAATCAAAATACCCTACACGCATGCTCCCCCGAAATTTATTGGGAATGGCTTACATGGGGAATGGGAATCATGAGCAGGCTCGTCAGCAATTCGAAGCGGTTCTGGAATCCTCACCAGGAGATCCTTCGGCTTCGGGGGCGCTAGCCGCTCTTGCGCTAAATAAAAACGATATTAGCCAAGCAAGGTCTTATTATGAACAGGTGATTAATAAGAATCCAAAACATCTCGACACAATGATTCTTCTGGCTGGCTTGGAAATCAAAGCTGGGGACAGAAATCGAGCTATACAATGGCTTACTAAAGCGGGGCAGCAGAAATCGAAGTCATTGCGATCAATAGTGGCGATTGCGAAGAGTTTGCTCCAACTGAGCGAGCCTGATCAGGCTTTGCAAGTACTTAATGATACTGATCCTTCTGCTGCTGACAATCCTGACATACTCATTCTGAAAGGTGTGACTAACGCTAGGCTTAATCGACTTGAAGCTACTGAACAGGCTTTTCGACGACTCATCCATTTGAATCCGGGGGTCGCGAACTCGCACTTTTTGTTAGCACAAGCTTATGCGGGCTTCAATAAATTGGATAAACTCAAAATCGAGCTAACTGAGACTCTTCGCATTGATCCAAGTCATCTTCAAGCAAATTCACTGATGGGGCGAGTCCTGTTAAATGAAGGAAGGCTTGAAGAAGCAAAGAAACTTCTCGCCGAAATGAAACGAACATTTCCTGATAACCCCGTGGTTTTGGCACACGAAGGATGGTTGCATGAAAATCAAAACGATTTTGCCGGCGCAATAACCGCGTATTCGAATGCGATTAACATTGATTCCAACAGTCCTCAATTACTAAGTCGCTTAGCAATGGCTCAACTGAAGGCGAAAAAAGGAGAAGATAGCCTCAGAACGCTGAACGGTTGGCTCGAAAAGCATCCGCAAGATTTGTCCATTCTCGGCTTGAGGGCACAAGTCAATCACTTGTTAGGTAAATATGAGGCAGCAATTGAAGATTATAAAGTTATTGTTGAACGCTCACCGAACGACGCTCTGGCTTTAAATAATCTCGCATGGTTTCTAAGGGATAAAGCCCCCATTCAGGCGCGTGAATATTCGGCACGTGCCTTTGAGCTAGCTCCGACCAGTTCTGCGGTTTTAGACACTCGAGCCATGTTGCTAATGGATCAAGGAGATCTTCAACAGGCTTTAAAAATTAGTAAAAAGGCAGCGGAAATACAGCCTAATGATTTTAATATCCAATATCATCTAGCACTTATATCTGCGAGTGGAGGGCACAAACAAGATGCCTCATCCATTTTGAAAATGTTATTGGCAACCGAGGCTAAGTTTAGTGAAAGATTAGCTGCGGAAAAGCTTTACAAAGACTTGACAAATTAACCAAAATGAGAAATCCCCCGACTCTGCCGGGGAGATAGTAGGAGTTTGACATTTAGAGGAGTCTATCAGGAAACTCGAGAGCGTGAGCTTAAGCCACTCGAAATGGGAGTGCAAATATCACGTTGTATTTATTCCGAAGTGCCGTCGCCGAACGTTGTATAAGGAGTGTAATGGTCAACAAAAACCGGACACCTGTTCAGGCAGCGTCTCTCGAAAATTCCCGCTCGAATTCGATCGGCGATTGATAACCCAATGTTGAGTGTGATCGACGGCCATTGTAAAAAGCCAAATAATCGATCACGCTCAGTTTCGCCGCCGCTTGGGTTTTGAATTTTTCGTAGTTGAGTTGTTCATGCTTCAAGCTACGAAAAAGCGTTCCGTCGGCGAATTATCCCAGCAATTGCCTTTGCGACTCATGCTCTGCTCCATGCGCATCACCGCCAGATGTTGCCGGTATTCCCGGCTGGCATACTGGCTGCCACGATCCGAATGATGCAATAAGCCAGGCGGCGGTTTACGGCGCCACTTGTGCCCTGTGGGTAGAAGGCCATTTGTAATGCCTTGATACAGAGCTCGGTCCGCATATGGTCGTCAATCGCCCAGCCCACCACTTGGCGGGAAAATAGATCGATCACGACCGCGACATACAGCCAGCCCTGTAACGTCCAGACATAGGTAATGTCCGTGGTCCACACTTGATTCGGCTGGGCGACCTTTAATTGGCGATCCAGCCGATTGGGCGATATGGCCTAATTGTGGTTGCTGTCCGTGGTCACTTTAAAGCGTTTGGGATAGCGGACCTTCAATTTTAAATCTCGCATGATCCGCCTCGTTTTAAAGCGGCCGACAGCAAAACCTTGCTTCTGCAATCGATCGGCTAAACGACGCGAACCAAAGCACTGTTTGTTGTCGGTGAAAATCTGCCTCACGTTTTCGGCAAGCTTCTGGTCTTGTCGCTTGTTGTCGCCATCTTGAGGAGCCTTGAGCCATGCATAATACGCACTGGTGCTCACCTGCATGACTCGACAGAGTACGGTCACTGGGTACGTCTTCTGTTGCGCCTGAATAAATCCGTACTTTACTCGGCTTCTTTCGCAAAGAAGACGGCGGCCTTTTTTAGTATCTCGCGCTCCATCCGCAGTTGTTCGTTTTCCTTGCGTAATCGGATCAATTCGTCATGATCCGACAGATTCTGGCAAGACTTTTTTGTCGCCGATTCGTTGGCCGAAGGCTTGCGTTCCGCTCGTACCCAGCGTCCCAGGGCGCTTTGCGATATGCCCAGATGATCGGCCGCTTGCTGTTGACTGTAGCCTTTTTCCAAAACCAGCTTCGTAGCATCTTGCTTGAACTCCAAGCTGTATTTGGGGCGATTGTGTTTTTTCTCGTTACTCATGGTCACCTCTAGTAGCAGTATAAATTCTGCCTTTAGAAGTGTCCGGGGTTATTAGACCATTTCAGAGTTGCGCAAGCATTTGGGTGAGGTGTTTAGAAGGCTAGCAAGCCAGAAAGAAAGCCGAATATTGGAAGGGCATTTGATGCCGGATCATGTGCATGTGTTGATATCGATCCCGCCGAAATATGCGGTGTCGCAGGTGATTGGCTACATCAAAGGGAAGAGTGCGATTCACTTGGCCCGTATTTATGGTGAAAAGAAGCGTAACTTTGTCGGTCAACATTTCTGGGCGCGAGGATATTTTGTTTCGACGGTGGGCCGGGACGAAACGAAGATACGGGAGTATATCCGCCATCAAGAACAGGAACACCAACGAATCGAACAAATGAACCTTTGGCAATGAGTCGCCGCCTATTGGCGGCTAAAGTTAAGGGAACCTCTAAAAATTGCGCCCGGCGAGTAAAATGAGTCGGAGCTAAAGACCTGGAGAGCAGAGATGACGGTGGCACAAGACGACCTTTTCGGTTCCCTGTTTGAACATCGTGATCGTCGGATCGATCGGCTGGGTAATCCGTTGTTGGAATTGGACGCGCAAGTGGATTGGGAAGCGTTCCGTCCGTTGCTGGATCAAGTGCGTCACAAAGTCCGCAAATCGTCTGCCGGGCGTAAGCCTTGGGATGGGGTGTTGATGTTCAAAGCGTTGGTCATCGCCAGCCTCTACAATCTGAGCGACGAGCAACTGGAGTTTCAAATCGAAGACCGGCGTAGTTTCCAGCGTTTTATTGGTTTGTCGGATGCCAAGCACGCACCGGATCGCAACAGTTTCTGGCTGTTTCGCGAGTCGCTCAAGGCGTTGAAATTGACCGAAACCTTGTTCAATGAATTCAACCGGCAATTGGATCGCGCCGGCCTGATTGCCCGCAAGGGTCAGCTGATTGACGCCAGCTTCGTCAAGGCGCCGGTGCAGCGTAATACGCCGGACGAAAACGCTCGGATTAAAGCCGGCGAAACCGTCGAGGACTGGTCAGCCTCCAAACGCAGTCAGAAGGATACCGATGCGCGCTGGACCAAGAAAGGCGACAAGAGCTATTACGGGTACAAGAACCACGTCAACGTTGATAATGCCCACAAGTTGGTGCGCAAATACACGGTCACCGATGCCAGCGTCCACGACTCGCAAGCCCTGAACGGCTTGCTCGATAGCGGCAATACCAGCCACGCGGTGTGGGCCGACAGTGCGTACCGATCCGAAGCCACGGAAGCCAGCCTTAAAGCGCAAGGTTACCGCAGCCGAATTCACCGTAAAGGGGTGCGCGGCAAACCGCTGACCGACCGGAAAAAACAGGGCAATCGTACGCGATCCCAAACCCGCTGTCGGGTCGAGCACGTGTTTGCCTGGATGGCGCAATGGGGCGGTAAGGCGATCCGTTGCATTGGCCTAGCCCGCGCCGAAGTGCGTATTGGCTTCATGAATCTGGTGTACAACATGCGACGTTTTTGCGCTATTCGCAGGGTAGCTGCGTCTTGATGCCGCCCAGCGGAGCTGAAAAGGCTTCGAGTTGAAGGTAGTCCGCTTGGAAATGTCCGCTTTCGAGCGCGTTTTACGCCCCGAATCTGATTAATCGTGGATTTTTAGAGGCTCCCTTAAAGGACCGCGTTAGCGGACCCTATTTACCGCTTTGAGCGGTTCGCAACATAAAGCCCTCGGCTTTGCCGGGGGATATTTACTATGCTGCTCCAATAAAGCTTTAGTACGTTGTTGAATAATACAAATCGGTGTAAAAATTTCCGAAAATAAGGCTGCTTTCCGATAAATAGCACTCGGCGACAACGAACAATCAACGAATTACGCGTAAACTTTTTGTAGGAACCGTGATTTTTACTACCCAAAGAGGAAAAAATTTTCAAATTTCAAAAGCCTGTTAAGCTGCAATTCGTAATCAACGGGTAACAGGTGGGAATTGAGTTGCTCGCGGTTATAATGCCCACTTCAATGTATTAAGCGCAGCCTGTCCTGGCTTCAGATCAGGCTCGATAAGTCTGGTGATTTTATGATGGTCAACTTCCTGATTGCCCGAGCCTCGGCTACATTTCACGGAAATATTGTCGGTTGAATAGGGCTTAACTTAATTTAAAGAGCGGTAATCTTTTAAATTCGAGATATTTCTAGGTGTTTTAATGCTTTTTTTTATAGCTTTTCCAATTCTAAAGCCAATAAGCAAGTCCTCAGAGAAATTAATATCGAATAAGTTTCTCAAATTGGTTTCCGCTTGTAATATTTGTTTCTGGCGTTTCTCGGGTAAAATGTTGAGCGGCTCTCGTTTGCTGCGATAAAAAAGCAAAGGTAAGCCTATGATTGGCTGGAAGTCCAAGCCCTGTCTGGTGGCTTCTAACCAAACTAGCTGCATGGCTCTACCAGCATGGATAAAGCCTGTTCTGTCGGAATTTTTGACACATAGCATGCCTATGATGGGGACGTCGTGCAAATTGTACCAGCACTTTAGACCAACCACCTTTGATAATCCGAAATAATTGGCGAATACAACGAATCTCCAAAAGCGCATTAAGGGAAACATTAGTTTTTCTATCCAATGCAAACCTAATGCATCCACTGGCATACCGTCACTGTGTTCAGCAATCTGTTTTTGGTTCCAGCGTATTTGTTTGAACAAAAACTCGTGAATTTCCTGGCACTCGAAAACCAAACTATCATTTATCATGAAAGCTATTGCCAGCTTTTTAATAATATTTGAAGATGTCGCAAAATGACTACAAACTTCCGGTACCGTTTTTATTGAATCCGCCAATAAATTTAAATCGTAAATCGTAGATTTGGCTGGTTGATATTTGAATCTGTTAGTTGAGCGGCTAAATATCGCTTCGTATAGCGGATCAATAACCTGTTCTTGATCGGCGAAATAAATATTAGCAACCTGATGAGGATTGGTCGGGTTTGGGAATAATTCAACGTTAGCTGATAAGCCTAAATATCGAGCTGCAATAGTAATGTTTTCTATTACAGCTCCATGAGAGATATAAGATGCAACTTGTTGATAATTATAATATGAATAATCTTTGTCGGGAAGATTATATAGAGTCAGTCCCGAATAATCGTTTGCAACACTAAGACGCCAAGGTTGAGTATTATCCCCAGATGGCGCCAATATAGCGGCTTCCAATAGTTTTTCTATTTTTATTTTTTCCATTATGATTATCTGCCAATAAGCAATGTAGAACAAATATTATTCTCGATTCATCTTAATAAATTTTTGCTTAGCTATCATGATACCCAATCTCTGAATGGGATTGCCATTTCCTCCTGGACGCCAAGTAGTGACTAACCTGTTGCAGTAAGCGTCGAAATGAAGCCCTTTGGGGGCCGCCAGAATTTTTCCTCGACCCAATAATATTTTCAAGGCTTGAGTTGCCACAACGCCTGCGCATAATTCACATGCCATTGGTGTAGATGGGCCTCGATGGTTTAACAAGTCTACCGCGCTCTGGTCCATCAAGTAGCCCCTTTGCAACATAGCCGGGGACAATCCTAATAAGAAATGAAGTATTTTATCGGTCGAGGACTTTCCGTTAAGTTTAAAATATTGCTCAAACGTCATTTTACCAGGCATAAAGTTAAGCAGCGCGACCCCCATCCCAAGCGGCGCTGCAGTAACAGCAGGAATTTTATGTTCGGCACAGTAGGCAAACACCATTTCTCTGGCCTCAAAAGCAAAAAAATCGAGCGAATCGACATATAAATCTACTCCACTAAAGAAATCGGCAAGATTGCTGGAGGTCACTCCATCCGGAAATTTCTGGATGTGTAGTTCAGGATTAATATCGAGTGCCATCGCTGCCATTATGTCTGTCTTTGGCTGATCCAAGTGTGAGATAGTGGCGCCTGCCTGACGGTTGAAATTGGCAAGTTCAAATTTGTCGAAATCCGCAATGTGGAATTCGCCAATCCCTAGCCGGGTCAGCGTTAACAAATGACTTCCTCCAACGCCGCCCAGTCCGGCAATAGCAATTTTTTTGCTGCGAAGTTTTGCCTGTTCATCTGTTGTGATCCAGCCGATATTACGGGAAAAAGCCTGTTCGAAATTGAATGCTGTCATTCCTGCGCTCCTGATCGAGGTCAGCGGTTGTGCTAAGTAGCTTGCTAAGCTGTCAGTCGGATTTTTTATTGCTATTTTATTATTCTAATAGTCTCTCTGGATTTGGCTTGCAAGGTATAGATATTGATATGCGTCGTCATGGGGGGCAACTTAGCATTTTGATCTACCAGATCGTTTGCTACGACTATTGTTACGCAGTAATCTCAGGCCAAATTCTAGTTGAGAAGAAATCTGACAAACTCCGCTTGGCTCATCGACATCAATACGCATGCCCGTCGGTTCAGAGAACCTGGATATCTTTGTTTGTTGCTTAGCACCATAGCTGTCATCCTACTTCAAATATCCAAAATTATATTTTTGCTGTTCTTTAAGTAAGAAATGTCACTTTTTATAAAATTAAAACACATTTAATATCAATTTTTTAAAATTTAACGCATTATGATATTGAATTCTAAAAGTCCAGTATTGTATTTAAGGAGCCTCTGATTAATTCAGTTTTTCAAGAAAAACAGAATCGCAACTCATTGATTTGATTGAGATCGAAATACGCGATAGCGAATTAATCAGAGGCCCCTTAAGCAATGATTTGTTAGGCGACGATATAACTTTTGTATCTACAAGATCACGGAGTTATCGAAAGTAAATAAAAATCCGTTGACTGATCCATGTAAGTCGCGATCAGTTGGTTTTTTGAGGGGCTATCTGGCCCCCTTTCCCCACAAAATCACTTCAACCGTACTCAACATTATCGTCAAATCCAGAAAAAGACTGTAGTTCTTCACGTAGTACAGATCATATTGCAGCTTTTGCCGAGTGTCGAATTCGCTGGCGCCGTAGGGATAACAAAGCTGGGCCCAGCCGGTGATGCCGGGCTTTACCCGGTGCCGTTCCTTGTAATATGGGATGGTTTCTTCGAAACCTTTTACAAATTCTGGCCTTTCCGGGCGTGGGCCGACGAAGCTCATATCGCCTTTCAGCACATTCAACAGTTGCGGTAACTCGTCGATTCGGTATTTTCTGATGAACTTGCCGACTTTGGTGACGCGGTCGTCGCTTTGGCTGGCCCATTGCGCGCCGTTTTTCTCGGCATCCACACGCATGCTGCGGAACTTGATGACGTCGAACGGGGAGTCGCGGTAACCGACGCGCTTTTGCCGGTAAAACACCGGCGCGCCGAAACCGCTTTCGATATAGATGGCCAGTGCGGTCAGCAGCATTAGCCACCAGCTAACGGCGAGCAATAACAGGCTGGCAATAATATCAAAACTGCGTTTGACGATGGGGCGCATACCGTTATTGACAAAACCGTCGGAAAACATCAGCCAACTTGGGCTAAGGGCGGCAAGAAACACCAAGCGTTGTTCCCGTTCGTAGAAAGTTTGCAAGTCCATTATTTGCACCCCCGACATTTTGATGTCCAACAGTTCTTCTACGGGCAGCTTTTTGCGCCTGTCGTCGACTGCGATGACGATTTCGTCGACATTCGCCGCTTCAACGATGTCGCTTAGTCTGATTTTGTCGTTTAGCGCGATGGCGTGCGGCACGGCGACCGGCTCGTCCTCTAGCGTTATGTAACCGACGATTTCGAAGCCTTTGTAAACGTAACTGGAATTCACGACGCTTAACTCGCCGGCCCGTTCCCCGCAGCCGATGACCAGCACTCTGCGTTTTAGGTTTTCCAGGTTTACAAAGCGGTAGAACAGATAGCGGGTGAGCAGCAAGCCGGCAAACGAAAATAAGATCGCCGAAATCAATACGCTGCGGGCCAGCATCAGTTCCGGGATGATGTAGTAAGTAAAAGCCAGGATAAAAACGGCGACGGCAAAGCTGACGCTAATCCGTTGCAGTATGTTGTATTCCTCCTTATCCAGCGTTTTGCGGTAAAGGCCTAATGCGGAACAACTTCCTGTCATTACCATCGCAAACACGATTGCCGCAGAAGCTAATTCGGATTGCGAATACCACGAGGCGGTGTAAAGAAAACGAACCGCAGCGCCGATGTACATCGCCGAGTAGAACACCAAAGCTTCAGCGAACAGCAGCCATAGGTATGCAGTCGATATGTAATGCCGAAATATTCTGATCATGGTTCGAGCTTTCGCGCTTTCAGGGAAATGTTATTGGGCCGCGTTTTGGTTCAACAGTGTCTTGATGTGTTCGGAAGGAATTGCGTAAGTAATGCCGCTGGGATTGGAAATCGCGTTTTCTTTGCTGCCCTGGACGAACACTTTGTTAATGATGCCGACGACCTTACCCGACTTTATGTCATATAGCGGGCTTCCGCTATTGCCCGGATAGGCAGTCGCGTCCAATTGAAACACGTCGAAGGGGGTTTGCAAGCGCTTTAACATATTGACATTCAATTGGTTGCTGGCAATGGCCGGGATGGCATTCGGGGATATTGCGGCGATAATGCTGCGGTGCGTCACCGGGTAAAGGCCCAAGATCATGCCGATCGGATAGCCGGTGAAGGCATATTGTTCGCCCTCGCGGACACGCTGCGAATCGCCGATTTCCAGTGCCGGCAGTGATCGGCCCTCTACGCTAAGCAACGCCAGATCGTGGTCCTCGTCGGTCGCGCGAAGCTCGGCGATTTGCATTTGTTCTTTTTGATCTTCCCGGTAAAACACCGCGAAGCGTTCCAAATGACCGTCGTCCAGCTTTTTGGCGGTGACATGGGCATTCGTGATTACTTTTTTGCCATCGCCCACTGCAAAACCGGTCCCAAGAAACACGCCACGCGGGTTACGGCTGGGCATATAGGTGCCGATCGCCACGATACCGGGTTTTATCCGACCCAATATTTCCGGTAGGTTAAATTCGCTTGCGTAGCCGCCGTTGGGAATTAGTAAGAATGCCAGCAAAGGGATCGGGAAATACGGTATGCAGTTTTTCATGGTCAATGGATACTTAGCCCCGCGGGACATGTTTTCACTAGAGTGTAGCGCAACTTACTGGGATTGGCATTGCGCTTGGACTGTATTCGTTTTAGCTTGCGGCCAAGGCCTTGCTGCCAGACGGTTAAACTGTTCGTTCGCGGCTGGCGGTTGAACTTGTCGCCAATTTACCGGTCTATGCAAGCGGAGATAGTAATCCGTTTCCGGTGGTTCGACGCTAAATGCGGGAATCGCTTTCCATGCAACGATTAACGACGAGCTGCCGGATTTTTTGCTTCGATGTTTTCTTCAATAAAACTGCCGTTTTTCCAGCACAACAACCCCGCCGATTCCGGGCGCCAATCCGCCAGCACGTAACGTTTAGCCGGCAAACCGTCCAACATAAATTCGTGGAAGCCCGGCCGATGCGTATGGCCGTGAACCAGTATCCGGCAGTCATATTCGCGCATGGCGGCGATGACGGTGTCCTGGTTGACATCCATGATGTCGTAGGATTTCTCACGTTTGTGAAAGTAACTGCGCAAACGGTACCAGCGGGCGGCTATAAGCCTTAGCCAAACCGGTTTGCGCAATACTGCGTCCTGCCATTCTCGGCTACGCGATTTGATTCGGAATGCCTGATAAGCTATGTCGTCACTGCACAATAAATCGCCGTGGGTCAATAACACCCGTTGGCCGTCCAGCTCGATCACGGCGAAATCCCCCAGCAGCGAAACACCGGTGTCGGTGCAAAAGGCATTGCCTAATAGAAAATCCCGGTTGCCTTGCTGGATAAAGACTTTGACGCCGGAAGCAGTAAGCTGTTTTAGCTCGCGTTTGATGTCTCGGGCGGGCCGGGTGTTATCGTCGTCGCCTATCCAGGCGTCGAATAAGTCGCCCAATATATATAAGGCTTGCGCTTTGCTGGCCCGCTGCCGCAGAAAATGAAAAAAGCGCCGGAGAATTTCAGGTTTTTCCAGCGCCAGATGCAGGTCGGATATGAACAGTATATCTTTCACGAAGAATGCCGCACCGACCCAGACGGAGCGGCGAGTTCCTTATTCGACAATTTCGGCTTTCTCGATCACGATATCGGTCTTAGGTACATCTTGGTGCATGCCGCGATTGCCGGTCGCCTGTTTAGCCATCGCGTCGACCACGTCCATACCTTCGACGACTTCGCCGAACACGGCATAGCCCCAACCGCTCGGTGTCGGGCTGGTGTGGTCCAGGAAGGAGTTGTCTTTGTAATTGATGAAAAATTGCGCGGTGGCGGAATGCGGATCGCTGGTGCGCGCCATTGCCAGCGTGCCGCGCTTGTTTTTCAAGCCGTTGTCGGCCTCGTTTTTGATCGGGGAATTGGTTGTTTTCTGGTTAAACGAAGTGTCGAAACCGCCGCCTTGGGCCATGAAACCAGGAATCACCCGATGGAAAATCGTGCCGTCGTAAAAACCTTGTTTAACGTAGGCAACAAAGTTAGCGGCGGATGCCGGGGCTTTTTCGTCCTCCAACTGGATGGCAATAGTGCCGAGAGAAGTGGTTAATTTGACTTTGGTATGTGTGTTGGACATTTTATTTTCTGTTGCAAATGAAAGAGTTGAGATTGAAAACAGCATCAAGTAAACCAGAGTTGCGCGCATGACCGCTCCCAAAATTAGCTGCAAGCCTTGAATTCTATGTGTTTTTATCTTGAAAGAGAAGTTCGAATCTTGGTAGATTGCCCGGTGTTTTGCCGCCTTTACGCCTCCGTACATGTTAAAAATCTACAATACTCTAACCCGTAGCAAACAAGAATTCGTGCCGAAACAGCCTGGCAAAGTCGGCATGTACGTTTGCGGAATGACCGTTTACGATTATTGCCATATCGGCCACGCCAGGGTCATGGTTGTGTTCGATACCGTGGCGCGTTACCTGCGGCATTCCGGTTACCAATTGATCTACGTCCGCAATATCACCGATATCGACGACAAAATTATTCAGCGCGCCAACCAGAACGGCGAGGAGTTCACCGAACTCACCGCGCGCTTCATCGATGCGATGCACGAAGACGAACGGGCGCTGGCGGTATTGCCGCCCGACCGCGAGCCCAGGGCGACGCAGTCGATTTCTGACATCATCGGCATGATCGAAGCGCTGATCGCAAAGGATTACGCTTACATCGGCGCGAACGGCGACGTGTTTTATGCCGTCGCTAAGTTTGCCGGATACGGCAAGTTATCCGGGAAAAACATCGAAGATCTGAACGCCGGCGAGCGTGTCGATATCGACAATGCCAAACGCGATCCGCTGGATTTCGTGCTGTGGAAAAGGGCTAAGCCCGGCGAACCGGCATGGGATTCGCCCTGGGGCGCCGGTCGCCCCGGCTGGCATATCGAATGCTCGGCGATGTCGACCTGCTGCCTGGGCAACCATTTCGACATTCACGGCGGCGGCATGGATCTGCAATTTCCACATCATGAAAACGAAATCGCCCAATCCGAGGGCGCCACCGGGGAAATCTTTGTCAACTACTGGATGCACAACGGTTTCGTCAGGGTCAACGAGGAGAAAATGTCCAAATCGTTGGGCAATTTTTTCACGGTGCGCGAAGTGTTGAAACAGTATCGTCCGGAAGTGGTCCGTTTTTTTATTTTGTCCAGCCATTACCGCAGTCCGTTGAATTATTCCGACGAGCATCTGGACGAAGCCGGTACGGCATTGACCAGGTTGTATACCGCGCTCAGAGGTATCGATGTGGTCGATATCGATGTCGACGCCGATTTCAAACAACGTTTTGAGCAGGCGATGGACGACGACTTCAATACCCCGGTCGCACTGGCGGTGTTGTTCGACTTGGCGCGGGAATTGAACAAAGCCGAGGACAAAACCCTATTGGCAGCTACTTTAAAGCGGTTGGCGGCGATCTTGGGTCTGTTACAAGACGATCCGGAACAATTCCTGAAGGGTGGGGCCGGGCAGGGCGGTTTGGACGCTGCGGAGATTGAACGCCTGATCGAAGCTCGCAAAGCCGCAAAAGCCGAAAAAAACTGGGCGCAGGCCGATGCTATTCGCGACCAATTGAAATCTCAGGGCATATTGTTGGAAGACATAGCCGGCGGCAAAACCACTTGGCGCCGGGAAGCTTGAGGAAACACATGAGCGAAATTAAAGACAAATCCATAGAAATATTTCTCGACGAGTTGGCTAGCAAGCAAGCCACGCCGGGCGGCGGTAGCGCGGCGGCGGTGATGGGGGCGCAAGCAGCGGCTTTGGTTAGCATGGTGTGCAATCTGACGATAGGTAAACCCAAATATGCCGCTGTGGAATTGGAATTGAGAGATTTGCTCGGCGAAGCCGAAGTGTTGCGGCAAACGCTGCTCGGGATGGTCAAAGCCGATGTCGACGTATTCGATAAGTTGATGGCGTGTTACGGACTACCGAAAACCAGCGAGCAGGAAAAGGCCTACCGTAGCGAGCAAATCCAAACGGTGCTGAAAGAAGCGACATTGGTGCCGTTGGCTTGCGCTAAAGCTTGTGCGCAGGCCATCGAGCTGAGCCGCATTGCCGCCGAAAAAGGCAATCTCGGCGTGATCAGCGATGCGGGCGTAGCGGTGATGGCCGCCTACGCCGGGCTGAAGAGTGCGGCATTGAACGTGCAAATCAATGCGGGCGGCTTGAAAGACCGAGTTTTTGCCGAAGCGCAATTGGCCGAGCTCGCCGGCTTGCTGTCGGTCGGCGAGCAAGCGACAGCAAAAATTTACCAAATCGTCAAAGACAAACTTTAAGCTGCGGTCCGGAAGTCGAATGCCCGGACGTTAAGCCAAGATGTTCTAAATCTGTTTAACGTTAATGTTCAAAGTTTGGATCCGGTAAGCGATTTGCCGCGGCGTCATGTCCAACAGGCGGGCGGCCTTGGCTTGCACCCAGCCGCTTTGTTCCAGCGCGGCGATGACCCGTTCCCGCTCGTCCATGCTCTCGTCGTGCAGGTCGATATGCTTGATCGATTGCGGCGTGCGACTGATGCCGATTTCGTTTTCCAGGCCGGTGCTGGCGATCACGTCGCGGTCGATGATGCCGTCGGCGCTCATGATCGCGGCGCGTTCCAGCCGGTTTTCCAGTTCGCGCACGTTGCCCGGCCAGTCGTGTTTCATCAGGATGCGGATTGCGCTTTCCTTAATTTCCAGCGGTCGGCCGCCCTGTTGTTTGGAAATCCGGTTCAATAAAAAGGCCGACAGTTCCGGAATATCTTCAATTCGCTCCCGCAACGGCGGCATATTGATCGGCATGACGTTGAGCCGATAATACAAATCCTCGCGGAAATTGCCGTCGGCCACTTCCTGCTCCAGATTGCGGTTGGTCGCAGCGATGATGCGGACGTTGACTTTCAGCGTGCGCACACCGCCGACCCGTTCGAATTCGCCTTCCTGCAGCACCCGCAGCAACTTGGCTTGGAACGATGCCGAGATTTCGCCGATTTCGTCCAGAAACAGCGTACCGCCGTCGGCCAATTCGAACCGGCCCTTGCGCTGGCCGATCGCGCCGCTAAACGCGCCTTTTTCGTGGCCGAACAATTCCGATTCCAGCAAGGTATCCGGCAGCGCCGCGCAGTTCAGTTTCAAAAACGGGCCGTTGGCGCAAGCCGAATTGAAATGGATCGAGCTGGCGACGACTTCCTTACCGGTGCCGGATTCGCCGCGGATCAACACCGTGGTGTGCCATTTCGCTACCTGGCGAATGATGTCGAACACTTTTAGCATCGGTTCGGAGTGGCCGATGATGTTTTCGAAGCGATAGTTTTTGACCAGGGTTTGCTTCAAATAATCGCGTTCGTTTACCAGTTCGTTTTGCTTGCGCTCCATGACCCGCAGCATGTTGACGCTGTGCGCGATCAGATTGGCGACCATTTCCATGAAACGGGCGCGTTCCCCCAGAAAGCTGGCGTCGCAGGGTTGCGCCGCCAAGATGCCGACTACTTCGCCTTGTTCCACCGCCAGCGGCGAGCCGATGAACGGTAGGTCGGGGTCGTAAACGCCCAGGCGGCTCAAAAAACGAGGCTCGTCGGCGATGCGTTCGACCACAATCGTGCTGCCTTCGTCGAGAATCGCCCCGACCAGGCCTTCGCCGGGCTGGTAACGTACCGAGCGGTCGATGCCTTCGCCGTAAATCTCGCAGATGCCCATGCTGTCGTCTTCGATGTCGCGTAGGGTGATCATGCCGAAGCGCAGGCCGCTGCGTTTATGCAAAATCTCCAGAATGCCTTTCAGTTTGCTGCGTAACTCGTGGGTGCTGTTCAGCAACTGGCTGACCATGTAGAGCGTGTCCAGCTCCGACTCGACCAGTAATAATCGTTCACTCATGGATGCTCACCATGGCCGAATTTTTTTGACAGGGAAAACTGAGTTTGAAACTGCAGCCGTGTTGGTAATCCGGGTCGATCTCGATCATGCCGCTATGCTGGTTGACGATTTCCTTGACCATCACCAAGCCCATGCCGGCCTGCGCACCCTTCAGATTCTGCGAGGTGGTGAAGAACGGTTCGAACACCTTGCTGCGCTGGTGAGCCGGAATCCCCGGTCCGCTGTCGGCGATACTGACGTTGACCCAGTCGCGGTCGGCCGCGGTCGTGATTTTGATCAGCCGCTCGCGGCTGCCGGCGCGGTTCATCGCATCGACTGCGTTATCGATCAGTTGTTTGAACAGCATCCGCAGTTTGTTCTCCGAGCCCAATACGCTAGGCAATACCGGATTCGGCAGCCAATCGACCACGACGCCGTTGGCTAGGAATTTATTGCTATGCAGCAGCATGACTTCGTGCAACAGTTGATTCAGATTGACCGGCACCACGGCCGCTTCCGGAATTTCCGGCACGCAGCGCTGCAGCGTTTCCAGGGTTTCTTCGCCCATCTTCTGCACTTGTCCGAGCAAATCGCGTAGCGGGCGGTTGCTGGCGTCGTTGCGTTGGCCCATGATTTGGATCGCCGCATTGATCTGATTCAAGGGTTGGCGGATTTGGTGCATCGCTCCCAACAAGGTCTCGCGAATACTGCGGATATGTTCTTCTTCGGCCAGTATGGTTCTGAGCGACTGCACCTGCAGTTTTTCCTGCTGCCGCCTGAGCGTCGTGATGTCGTTGATTGTCAACAGTAAGTAATCTTTGGACTGGCGGGCGAAAAAACTGTCGGCGCAGACGTCGTTTTCGATGAACCAGTTGCCGGAGCAGGAGAACCAGCGGGCTCCGCGCAGGCCGCTGCCTTCGATGCGGATTTCCCGGTTGGCGAAACCGTGTTGGCGGTTGACGTTGCTGCCCCACAAATCGCCCATTTCCTGTTCCAAAGCCTCCAAAAAAAACAGTGCCGGTTCGTCCTTGTCCAGTTCGCTGATCAGCATTTTGTACATTTGGTTGTCCAGCACCACCCGTTTGTCGCTATCCAGTACCGCCATCGCCACCGGCGACGCGTTCAGCACCGATTCGATCAATTGTTTCTGGTTATTGACCTGTTGCTCGGCATAGTGGGCCTGAGTGACGTCGCGGTGCATGCCGATGTAATGGCTGATCGCGCCTCTTTCGTCCAACATCGGCGCAATCGTCAAATCGGCCAAATAACGCTGGCCCAGTTTTTGCCGGTTGACCAACTGGCCGTGCCAGACCTGTTTGCGGGAAATGGTATGCCACAAGTCGTAATAGATTTGCCGGGGCGTGGACTTGTCGGATAGCTGCGATTCGTTCTTGCCGAGAATTTCCGCTGCGTTATAGCCGGTTACTTCGGTAAACGCGTCATTGATATAAAGAATATTGGCTTTCTTGTCGGTAATCGAAATCGCCACCGGCGCCTGCTCGACGGCTTTGACGAACAACGAAAACGGTAGCGTTTTGCTCGGCTTGTTAGCGGCCGCCGGCGCCGGACCGTTTCCGGCCGTCAGCAGCTCGGCGGTTTCGCTACCGATCTGGCTTTGCAGAAAGTCTGGAGTCGATTTGCTCATGCGCACGGGTCTCGGCTGTTTTATGAATACACAAAATGTATGCAATTTGAGCGCCAAATAAGAATTTGCCCGGCGCCGCCGACTAAATCCCGACGATTTGTGCGGTTTGCGACAATTTTAAACCCGGTTGTTTCGCCTCTGTGTTTTTTGGCACAGAGTTTTTCGGAGCCGTTTTTGGCGGTTTTGCACTAAAACGGTGAGCTGGCGGGCGTTTGCAGCGTTGGCACAAATGATGCTGCAGAGTAAACAAAACACCAGGTTCGAAGCGATGAGCGAATACTTACTTTTGATATTGGGTACGGCATTGGTCAACAACGTCGTGCTGGTCAAGTTTCTTGGGTTGTGCCCGTTCATGGGCGTTTCCAACAAACTCGACACGGCCTTGGGCATGGGCTTGGCGACGACTTTCGTGTTAACGCTGGCGTCCGCCGCCAGTTGGGTGTTAGAGCACCGGCTGTTAATACCGTTCGATATCGGTTTTTTGCGGGTGCTGGGATTTATTTTGGTGATCGCAGCCGTGGTGCAATTCACCGAAATGGTGATTCATAAAACCAGTCCGGTCATGTACCAGGTGCTGGGGATTTTCTTACCGCTGATTACGACCAATTGCGCGGTATTGGGTGTGGCCTTGTTGAACATCCAAGAGAAATACGATTTCGTGCAAAGCCTGCTGTTCGGCTTTGGTTCGGCAATGGGTTTTACCCTGGTGATGGTGCTCTTCGCCGGTCTGCGTGAACGCTTGGCGCTCATGGCAGTACCGGCGCTTTTTTCGGGGACGCCTATCGCTTTTATCACTGCCGGCGTTCTGTCGCTGGCATTCATGGGGTTTGCGGGTCTTTATACTAAATAAGAGGCGCATTATGTACGTATTGTCCGCCATCGTTGTGTTGACTGCGCTGGGGTTATTACTGGGGCTGGCGCTGGGGATTGCCGGGAAGTATTTGAAAGTCGAGGCCGATCCGCTGATCGAAAAGGTGGAGGCGCTGATGCCCGGATCGCAATGCGGCCAATGCGGTTTTCCCGGCTGCCGCCCGGCTGCCGAAGCGGTCGTCTCCGGTAGCGCGCCGCTGACGTTATGCCCGCCGGGCGGCACCTCGTTGGTGGAACAGTTAGCCAAATTATTGGGCGTGGAAGTCGATTTGAGCCAGACCCAGGATCAGGAACCGATGGTGGCTCGGGTCAGCGAGGAAACCTGCACCGGCTGCACCCGCTGCTTCAAAGTCTGCCCGACCGATGCAATCGTCGGCGCGCCCAAACAAATCCATGCCGTCGTCGCCGATGCTTGTATCGGTTGTAAAAAATGCGTCGAAGTCTGCCCCACCGAATGCTTGCAGATGCATCCGATAGAGGTAACCCTGCGCAATTGGCGCTGGCCTAAGCCGCTGGCGGCCTGACGGAGATGCCCATGTTCGCATTGTTCGAAAATCCCCGCCTGCGCGGCGGCATTCACGCCGAAGAACACAAAACCGAGACCTCGGCACTGCCGATTGCGACCGATTTTCCGTTACCGAAGAAACTGTATATCCCGGTGCAACAGCACGTCGGCAAGCCGGCCGAGCCGTTGGTCATGGTCGGCGAAAAGGTGTTGAAAGGCCAGTTGCTGGCCTATAGCCAGGGCACGATTTCGGCGCCGGTGCATGCGCCAACCTCCGGTACTATCGTCGACGTCAAGGATTTTCCGGCGCCGCATCCGTCGGCCTTGCCGATCCGCACCGTGGTATTGGAAAGCGACGGTCTGGAGCAATGGGCCGAATTGAATGTTGCGGACGACCCGTTTCAACTCGATCCGGAAGAAATCTGCCTGCGGGTCGGCGCGGCCGGCGTGGTCGGACTGGGCGGCGCGGTGTTTCCGTCGGCGGTGAAGCTGAATCTGGGGCGGAAGAACAAGATACATACCTTGCTGATCAACGCCGGCGAATGCGAGCCCTACCTGACCTGCGACGACCGTTTGATGCAGGAGCGGGCGGCGGAGATCGTCGCCGGCATCCGCTTGATGTTGCGCGGCATGGATGCGCCGAAAGCGTTAGTCGGCATCGAAGACAACAAGCCGGAAGCTTTTGCGGCGATGCGTGAGGCCAGCCGGGCGTTTTCCAATATCGTCGTTTCGCAGGTACCGACCCGCTATCCGATGGGTTGGGATCGGCAAATGCTGCGTTATCTGACCGGCCAGGAGATTCCGGCCGACGGCAGGGCCACCGACATCGGCGTTGTGGTGCATAACGTCGCCACTGCTTATGCGGTCTATAACGCCGTCTGCCTGGGTCAGCCTTTGATCAGCCGGGTGGTGACGGTGTCCGGTGCGGCGTTGGCCAAGCCGCAGAACGTCGAAGTGCCGATCGGCACCTTGATGTCGGAAGTATTGGTCTACTGCGGGCTGGACAAAGCCAAACTGGCGCGGCTGGTGATGGGCGGGCCGATGATGGGCGACGCGTTGCCTATCGCCGAAGTGCCGGTAGTAAAAGCCTGCAACGGCATATTGGCGCTGTCTCACGCCGATATCGAAGAACCGGAAGTGCAGCCCTGTATTCGCTGCTCGAGTTGCGTGACGGCCTGTCCGGTCGGGCTGTTGCCGTTGGAAATGGCCAGCCGGATCAAGGTCAACCAACTCGATGCCGCGGTGGATTTGGGCCTGAAGGATTGCATCAGTTGCGGCAGTTGTTCCTACGTCTGCCCGTCGAACATCCCGTTGGTGCATTACTTCAAATTCGCGTCCGGCGAACTGGTCAAGCGCCAACAAGCCGAACATAAAGCCGAGCAAACCAAACGCCTGATCGAAGACCGCAATAACCGGATGGAACGCATGCGCCTGGAAGCAGAAGCCGAAGCCCAGCGCGCCGCCGAGGCCCGCGCCGCGCGGCTGGCCGCCCAGCAGCAGGCCAAAGCCGACGGCACCGATAAAACTACGCAGAGCGTTGCCGCCGAGGAGACCGCATGAGCAGCAAACCGATCAGCGGGCCGCATACTGCGGCCAGCCGCCGCGTGGATCAGATCATGTGGCTGGTGATTAAGGCCATGGCGCCGGCTATCGCCTGCGGCCTATTTTTGTTCGGTTGGCCGGCCTTGTACTTGCTGGCAACCACAGTTGCGGCGGCAGTATTGTTCGAAGCACTCAGTTTGAAATTGAAAGGCGTCGCGGCAATGCCGTTTGTGCGCGACGGCTCGGCCATCGTCACCGGTTTGCTGGTGGCGATGACGTTGCCGCCGTGGGCGCCGTGGTGGATAGGCGTGGTCGGCGCGGCGATCGCGATTGTGTTGGGCAAGCATGTTTACGGCGGGTTGGGGCAGAACCTGTTCAATCCGGCCATGTTGGCGCGGGTGGCTTTGCTGATTTCGTTTCCGATCGAGATGACGACTTGGGCCAACGTGTCGCCGCTGTTTACCGGACCCGGCGTGATCGATAGTCTGGCCATCACCTTCGGCGGCTTGCAAAATGCCGACGCGGTGACCGGCGCCACCACCTTGGGTTACGTCAAAACCGAATTTTCCCAAGGCCGTATGCTGCCCGGCAGTTTGCTGGATTACTCCGGTTTTCTGGCTTTTTTAGGCTGGGAGCGCGGCAGCCTGGGCGAGACCTCTTCGCTGCTAATCCTGGCCGGCGGTATCTGGTTGATACGCCAGGGTGTCATCAAATGGCATATTCCGGTATCGCTGTTGCTGACCATTTTCTTGCTGTCGAGCCTGTTTCACTTGCTGGACGCCACGCACTATCTGGGACCATGGGTGCATTTGAATTCCGGCGCGGTGATGCTGGTGGCCTTCTTTATTGCCACCGATTACGTCACATCGCCGAATACGCCGCAAGGGCAAATTATTTTCGGTGCCGGCTGCGGCCTGTTGATTTACGTGATCCGCACCTGGGGCGGCTATCCGGAAGGCACCGGCTTTGCGATCTTGCTGATGAATGCGGTGACGCCGCTGATCGACCATTACATCCGTCCGCGCATCTACGGCCGTTACCGTAACGGCAAGCCGCTAGACATTTCCAACCCCTGAGGCCGGCCATGAGTTCCGAACCCGTTAAACCGCAAGCCAAGCCGAAAGCCGGCGAATTACTGGAGTTGGCGTTGCTGCGCTGGGCTAGGTTTCGCCTGCAGCTGGCGCAGTGGCTGCAACCCGAGAATCTGCAGCAATTGCGGCCGCAAGTAAAATTTCAGGCTGGCGTGTTGGCCGGATTTGCGTTGTTGGCTGCGATATTGTTGGGTGTGGCCGACTTGGCCACCCGCGGCGTGATCGAGTTGCGGCTGCGCGAGGATCTGCAAGCCAATCTGGCGCAGGTGGTTCCGGCGGAACTGCACGACAACGATCTGCTGCAGGATAGCGTGCTGCTGGATGCCAAGGACAACAATTTGGGAAGCGAGCAAATCGAAGTGTATTTGGCGAAAAAGGCCGGAATCGTCAATGCCGTCAGTTTTAAATTCGTTGCGCCGGACGGTTATGCCGGGCCTATCAGTTTGGTCATGGGCGTCGACCGCGACGGCGAAATCCTCGGCGTGCGCGTCATCTCTCACGTCGAAACGCCGGGCCTGGGCGACAAGATCGAAGTGACCAAATCGAAATGGGTGCTGGGGTTCAACGGCAAGTCGCTGGATAACTTGAGCGTCGAGCAATGGGCTGTGAAAAAAGACGGCGGCGTGTTCGACCAATTCAGCGGCGCGACGATCACGCCGCGCAAAGTGGTGCAGGCGATCAAGCGCGGTCTGGACTTTTATAAGTTGCACCGGGTGGCCTTGCTGGGTGCCGATTAGCTTGCAATGGTTCCTGTCTGCAATGTGGGGTAGCCCCGATGCCGATTGCACCCGCAGCGGCAACAGTTTTTATTTGGGAGCGTAGCTGTCATGAATCTGTCGATTCTATTCTCTGAACAATATCGAAAAATCGCCCGCGACGGGTTGTGGGACAACAATGTGGTGCTGACCCAGAATTTGGCTTTATGTCCGCTATTGGCTGTGACCGGCACTGCCACTAACGGTTTGGGCATGGGCTTGGCGACGATGGCGGTGATGGTGGCGTCCAACGCTGCGGTCTCGGTCAGCCGGCATTTGATTCCGGCGGAGATTCGGATTCCGATTTTTGTGCTATTGATCGCGGCCTTGGTAACGCTGGTCGATATTTTTCTGAATGCCTGGATGCACGAATTGCATAAAGTGTTGGGTTTGTTCATCCCGTTGATCGTAACCAACTGCGTGATTCTCGGCCGCGCCGAAGCATTCGCCTCCAAGCAGCCGGTAATGCCGTCGATGTGGGACGGGCTGATGATGGGCGTCGGCTTTACCGGGGCGATGGTGGTGTTGGGCGCAATGCGCGAAATCAGTTCGGCCGGCACCCTGTTTGCCAATGCCTCGGTTTTGCTCGGCGAGGGTTTCCGCTTTCTAGAGACGGTATTGATACCGGAATATAAAGGTTTTTTACTGATGGCATTGCCGCCCGGCGGATTCATCATGCTGGGGTTCATGGTAGCGCTGAAGCGGTTGTTGGACCGCCGAATCGCGGCCAGGCCGGCGCCGCTAATCCAACCGGCGGCGGAGATAGCGGACGAGGACGCGGTCGCGGCGGAATAGGAGGAATCGAACATGAACGTCGGGGTATGTTACGCACAGGCCGATCGGCAAATTTGGTTACGTCTGGAAGTGCCCGAAGGCAGCACCATCGCCGATGCTATCGAGTTGTCGGGCGTGCTGAAGCAAATTCCGGAGATCGATCTGGAAACGCAAAAAGTCGGTATTTTCGGTAAACTAGCCAAGCTGGATGCGCCGGTCAAGGAGGGCGACCGGGTAGAAATCTACCGTAAAATTACCGCCGATCCTACGCAGGTTCAACGGCGGCGGGTGGCGTAACGATGTATGTCTGCGTTTGTAAAGCGGTGACCGATAGCCAGTTGGACGCGGCGATTGCCAGAGGGCTGTGTTCGCGCAAGCAGTTATTCCATTGTTTCGGCGTCGGCGGCGACTGCGGCAAATGCAACAAGGATATCGCCAGGATCTTGACCGATAAATCTGCCGGACGCTTGCGCCAAGCGGCTAACGATCGGCAGTGACCAAACACCATAACCCAGGAGAATAGACATGCAAGGGGACAAAAAAGTTATCGAGTACCTGAACAAGGTATTGGAAAACGAACTCACCGCGATCAACCAATACTTTTTGCATGCCCGGATGTTCAAAAACTGGGGTTTGCAAAAACTCAACGAAAAGGAATACCACGAGTCGATCGACGAAATGAAACACGCCGACAAATTGATCGAGCGGGTTTTGTTTCTGGAGGGCCTGCCCAATCTGCAAAGCCTGGGCCGGTTGATGATCGGCGAGAATCCGCGGGAGATGCTGGAGTGCGACCTGAAGCTGGAGCAGTTGGCGTTGCCGCTGTTGAAAGAAGCGATCGCTTATTGTGAATCGGTCAACGATTATATTTCTCGCGAAGTGTTGGAACATATCCTGGAAAGCGAGGAAGAGCATATCGATTGGCTGGAAACCCAGTTGGATTTGATCGAAAAAATCGGCTTGCAGAACTATTTGCAATCGCAAATGTAATTTCCGTTATTCCCATGGATCGGCCTGGGCCGTCTTGCTTTAGTCGGCGCGGCCGATCCATTCCGGTTAAACCTCGTCGCACGCCTTGCTCTAAAATCCCGTTACCGCCGTTTGCCATGCCGCTTTGCCGAAATATCCGGCAGGGCAGGCGAATATTTTCCGCGCGTTGCCAACAGTTGGCGCTAATAGGTTATCCTTATTCCGGTTAGCCGCGGCGCCTTAAGTCCGGTCGAATCGAGGATGTCGTGGCGTATCGCATCCCGGCCGTTGGCCTATCGCCGCTAATGGTTGCCGATTTTTCAATCCCTATCGCCGGAATGGAGCGTATGCCGCAGAGTGCCTTTACCCTGGAATCCTTGCTGGAAACTCACGACTTGCCGCTGGTCATTGTCGATGCCGAATTGAATGTGGTTGCGGTCAATCGTGCTTGGGAAACCGGTTTTGGCGCTTCCCGGCAGAGCAGGGTGGGTAAGCCTTGCTGCCCAGACAACCGCGATTGCCGCCACCGGAAAATGTTCAGGACCTTGGAGTCGTACGCCGGGGTGTATCCGGATTACAGCGACCCGGACGCGGCGTCTTCTTTGAATGTGCGCGGTTTTCCGCTGCTGGATGCCGACGCCACTTTGTATTTGGGCGAAGTGCAGACGCCGTTGCACAAATGCCCGTCCGCCGATTCCGCGGCGATGATGGTCGGCAAGTCGGCGGTATTCAACGAATTTAGAACCCGCTTGTGCCAAGCCGCAGAAACTCAAGCGGCAGTGATGCTGCTCGGCGAAACCGGTACCGGTAAGGAACTGGCCGCCGAGTTTGTGCACCGGAATTCGAAGCATGCGCATGGCGAATTCGTCATTGTCGACTGCACCATCTTGGGCGAAGACCTGTTCGAAAGCGAATTGTTCGGCCACGAAAAAGGCGCGTTCACCGGAGCCACCGCGGCGAAAAAGGGCCTGTTCGAATTGGCAGATAACGGCACCTTGTTTTTCGACGAGATCGGCGACTTGCCGTTGTCGCAACAGCCCAAACTGTTGCGCGCGCTGGAAAGCGGCCAATTTCGCCGGGTGGGCGGCACCGCGATGCAAAAAGCCAAAGTCAGGGTGGTTTGCGCTACGCATCGGAATTTGGCGGAAATGGTCAAGAACGGCCAGTTTCGCGAGGATTTGTTCTACCGGCTTTCGGTATTCCCGGTGGAGGCGCCGCCGTTACGCCAGCGCAAGCAGGATTTGCCGATATTGATCGACCATTTTCTGGGGCAACTCGCTGCCGGAGGCGCCGGTTATAGCCTAACGCAACCGGCGTTGGTGAAACTGATCCAATACGATTGGCCGGGGAACATTCGCGAGTTGCGCAATTGTCTGCAATTGGCCGCCGGCCTGTGCAAGGAGCGCCAGATTCAGGATAGCGACATTCACTTTATGCAGCGCCCGGTAGGGAACGGCGAAACCGGCGGCGTCGTCGGCTGGCAGCGGGAAACGGCGCCATTGGCCGGCCTTGCCCAATACGAGGCCGAATTTATCGGCAGTTTGATGAAAAAATATCAGGGCAACCGTAAACTGATTGCCGCCGAAATGAATATCAGCGAAAGAACGCTGTACCGTAAACTTAACCGGCTGCATTTGAGCTAGGCCTCGGGATACGATGATGGAATCCAATTTAATCAACTGGACGCTAGACAACATCGGCAACCAGCAACGCAACGGTTTCACGCCGCCGCGCGACATGCGGGAAACGATTGCCCAAATCAAGGCCTTGCCGCCGCTGCCGGGCAGCGCAATGCGCATCTTGAATCTGATCGGCGACCCGCACGCCGACGTCGCCAAGTTGGCGGAAATCATAGAGCTCGACCCGCTGTTGACCGCGCAGATCATCCGCTGGGCCAGTTCTTCGTTATACGGTTACCGTGGTAAGATCACCACCGTGCATGACGCGATCAGCCGGGTGCTGGGCTTTAATTTCGTCTTGGACTTGGCGTTGGGTCTGGCGGTGTTGGCGCCGTTGAAATCGCCGAAGGAAGGGCAAATCGGTACCCGGATGTTTTGGACCCACGCACTGGCCAGCACCCGTTTGATGGCGCAATTGGCGGCAGCGATGCCCGAGTCGGTGCGGCCGAATGGGCAAGAATTATTTTTGGCCGGTTTGATGCACAATATCGGTTTCCCGTTGCTGGGTCACCGTTTTCCCGACGAATTCAATTATCTGAGCGGTCTGATCAATGCAAATCCGAATCTGGCGATCTTTAATCTGGAAAATTTCGCCTTCGGATTGAACCATACCGAAATCGGCGCCTGGTTAATGAATGTCTGGTCGATGCCGCGTGCGATCACCGATATTGTCTACCACCACCACAATCCTTGCTATCGCGGCGAACATCATCTATTGAACTTGTTGACATTTTACAGCGATTGCCTGTTGGGCAAACTCGGTATAGGCGATGCGGCGAATCAGTCTTGTCCCGACGAAGTGCCGGCGCTGCTGGGTCTGGACGAAGCGGTTTGCCAACAGATTCTCGATAGCCAAAACGACGAGATCAGTTACATTCTGGCCACTGCGGAACAACTTACGGATTAACTCTAGTCGGCCGGCATGGTTGCTTGAAGACGTTTATTCGCAGAACCCTCAAAAGACTTATTGCTGGCGTCAGTTTGCGAGTAGCGCTTTTCACTTTGCAGTGCGTTGCCTTGCTTAACCTTGCGCTCAAAACAAAGCCTGCCGCACTGTAATCTCGCCGAACCTGGCTCAAGTTGAATATTCAGCTTTGGCCCAGCGCGGTCTCATCGAGTTATCGCCGCTTGCACTCAGAATGAATAACCGAAGCCGGCTTTCACGGTAAGGTAATTGGTCTCGCTGTCGGGTTCGTAGTAAGTCTTATTCGGTCCGGTCATTTCCGAGCGGCCGTACTCGAATCCGATGTATTCCGCACTAGCATTGATATGGCAGCTTTGGTAGAAGGAATAATCGAATCCCATACCGACTTTATAAAACACGGAGTCGCCCAGATGCAGCGTTCCAGGGCCGCCGTCCTGGCCGATACCAGTTACGAAAAGGGCCGGTGTACCCGAAGAAGCCATCGTTGAAGAAAAGGTGCTGCCGACCATTGCTGTCGTCGTGAACACCAGATTTTTGATCGGCGAATACTGCAGCATCGAGCCGAAGGCGTAATAGTAGTTGTTGTAACTTTCTTTCGAGGTCGTGTTGCCAGGGAAGAATGCCGCGATAATTGGAATCTCGGAATCGATACGCCTGTTCCAATTGTGGTGGCCTATTTCCACGAAAGGAGTCGCCATCAGCGAATTGCCTAATTCAAAGCCTTTGCCGAAGCGGCCGTAAAAATCGACGAATTTAGCGCTGTTTTTTTGCCTGACGCTGCCGTAGGCATCTGCGGTCGGTCCCAGAATGCCCGGCAGAAACTGATTGCTCGATCCGATATAGTTGGTTTCGCCGTGCAACTGGCTGAATTGGAATGCGAAATAGGCATTCTCGACAATTAAGTTTTTCATGACGGATAACGAAATCCCGAAACCTGGAACGTATCCGCGTTCGGTATCGGCGATAACGCCTTCCTTCGAGATTTCGGTGTAGTCGACATCGGTCGTCACGAACTGGGCGCCAATCTGGCTGTTGGATGCAACGATGTCCGCCAAGTCCGCCTTTGCCGTCGGCACGGTTAAGTAACAGGCTCCTGCCAGTAGCAAATGGGTACTTTTCAAAATCGAATTTGCAGGATTCATGATTGGGCTGCCTAAACTCATATGACGTGCGGAGGATTATAGCCGGTAATCGGGCGATATATTGATTGTTAGTGTTTACGCTGAGTGGATTTTGGTGGCGTGCAGCCGTGCAATACCCTACTTTATTGGCGTAACCAGGCTTGGTTTATCCAAATCGTTCCGAACGCGGCTCGTTCCGTCCGGCATAGATTGTTCGAATGTTGTTACAGTGGCGTAAACTGCCGTCTCCTAGGTGCTTGCCGGCGTTCGCCGCAGCAAGAGTTTGGGGCTTGCTAGTGTTGGTGGGAGAGGAAAAACAATCTGTCCGAGAACATGAAATCCGCGCAATCGTTGGTCCGCCTATGGGCGGCTTCGGTTACGCACATCGAATGCGCTCGAAATTCGAACTCTCGGACAGATTTTTAGGCTTAGGTTGAAGAATGGCTGGTTTCGACCAGGATTTTCAGTTTCGATCCGGGCTTTATGTCGGCTTTATTGCGCGGCACGTTGTTCCATTTGCGCAGTTCGGTGACGTTGACGTTAAACTTTTTCGAAATTTGGCCCAGGGTATCGCCCGGTTTGACGGTGTAACTGATTTGCTTGATGGCTGGAGCCGTCGATACCACCGTGATGCTGCCGCTGGTCTTTTTCAGCGTCAGTTTTTGGCCGGGTTTTAACGCGGCTTTCTTCGGCAATTTATTCCAGCTCACGATGTCGTCCTGATCGATGGCGAAATGCTGAGCCAAGCCGGACAAGGTGTCGCCTTTCTTAACCGTATAGACCTGCTTGCCGGCTTGGATTGGCGCGGCGGCTTGGAGAGCCGGTGCCGACGCGGCTAGGCTGGTCGCTTCGCCTTTTTGCGATTGGTTGGACGCCGGAATCAGCAAGATTTTGCCTTGCGCCACCGATTCGTCTTCCAGGTGGTTGACGCTGGCAATTTCTTCGACCGTGGTGTGGTGTTTGCTAGCGATGCTTTTCAGCGTCTCTTTTTTGCCTACGGTGTGGTGTTCCCAGCGGATGCGTTCTTCGTGCGGGAGTTCTGCCAGCTTTTCCTTGAATTTATCGGCTTTGTCGACCGGAATCAGCAAGTGTTGGGCGCCGTTCGGATCGGTGCTCCACCGGTTGTAGCCCGGATTCAGCTTTAAAAAATCGTCCAACGGGGTTTGCGCCAATTCCGCGGCTTTACCCAGGTCGATCTGGGATTTGACGTCGACCAGCTCGAAATAAGGTTGGTTGGCGAATTGGTGCAAGTTGACGTTGTATTTCTCCGGATTGGCGAAGATTTTTGCGATCGCCAACAGCCGCGGTACGTAAGCGGAGGTTTCGCTGTTCAGATCCAGCGACCAGAAATCGGTAGGTTGGCCGCGTTCAACATTCCGGTCCACGGCATTCTTGATGTTGCCTTTACCGGCGTTGTAAGACGCCAAAGCCAGCAGCCAGTCGTTGTTGAAGGTTTCGCTGAGCTCTTTTAAAAACGTCGTGGCGGCCTGGGTGGACTCGACCACGTCGCGGCGGCCGTCGTACCAGCTATTTTGTTTCAGGCCGTAAAGCTTGCCGGTCGGCGGAATAAACTGCCATAAGCCGGATGCTTGTGCCGGCGACATCGCATCCGGGCGGAACGCGCTTTCCACGGCCGGTAGCAACGCCAATTCGCCCGGGATATTCTTGGCTTCGATTTCGTTCAGGATGAAATACAGATAGGGCTCCGCCCGCTGTTGTACCCGCGACAGGTAATCCGGATTTCGCAGGTACCAGTTCAACTCGCGGTCGATGCGGGGATGGTCGATCTCCGGCAACGCATACAGCGACAGCATTCTGTCCCACAGCGTGTTATGTTCCTTGGCAGCCTCTTGTTTTTTAGATGAGCCTGTACCTTTGCCATTACGGGTAAATACGGAAAACTTGCTCGTCGAAGACTGGGTCAGATGATCTTTTTGAGCTTGTTGACTACAGCCGGTAACCAGCAAAATGGGTAGTAGATAAGACAGATGACGGGCTGATTTTTTAGAAATTGAGCGGGGCATTGTCTGAACTCGCTAAAATAAAAAAATTAGATCCTAGCATGGCTTTCCGAAATAGCCAAAAAAACATAGCCTTATCGGTTGAATAGATGAAAAGACAATTCTTGTTTGCGTTGTACCAAACCCCGCGGGGTAAGCTGTTGCAAACCATGGAGGCCAGTTACCTGAAGCGTTCGATTACCGTCAGTTGCAAACAAAACCAATTGCAAATCGGCGGCTTGGGGTGGGAGAACGAGTTTGTCGATTTTTCGCTGTACCGCAATTACTTGATTCTGGACGGCAAGGCATTGGGCGACGGCGGCGCTCTTAAAGTCGCCGCCAAAGCTTTTAACTTGCCAATCCAGACCGAATCGATGGATTTGGTGATATTGCCGCATATCCTCGAGTTCGATGCGCGCCGGTTCCAGACCCTGCGCGAAGTGAACCGGGTGCTGAAGCCCGGCGGCGAACTGGTAGTACTGAATTTCAGTCCGTTCAGTCTGGCGGTGCGTTTCCAGTTTTTGTGGGATAGAAAATTGGCCGATTCCTGGCGCGCCCACTTTATAAGCAAGGCGCGGATGCTGGATTGGTTAAAATTGATGAATTTCGAGCTGTTGACGGCCGCCGAGTTCGGCCTGGATAGTTACACCATTTCCCATGGCAAGTTCCAGCTCGGCTTCGCTTCGGTGTTTGCGATGGCCTATGGCATCAGGGCGGTGAAAAGGCAATATACTCTGATCCCATTGGCCGCGGAAAAACGGCGGAAAATCAAATTAGCGGCTGCGACGGCGGGCTTGGAGTCGCGTTCACACGAGGATCGAGAGTAGATGGCGGAAACGGTCGATATATACACGGACGGCGCTTGCAAGGGTAACCCCGGCCCGGGTGGCTGGGGAGTGTGCATGCACTACAAGGCGCACCGGAAAGAGTTGTTCGGCGGCGAAGCCGAAACCACCAATAACCGGATGGAGTTGATGGCGGCGATTCAGGCCCTGGAAACGTTAAACAAACCCTGCAGCGTCAGGTTGTATACCGATTCCAAATACGTGTTGCAGGGTATCACCGAGTGGATGCCCAACTGGAAAAAACGCGCCTGGAAAACCGCAGCCAACCAACCGGTGAAAAACGTCGAGTTATGGCGGCGGCTAGATGCGGCGATTCAACGTCACCGCATCGACTGGGTCTGGGTCAAGGGCCATGCCGGGATACCCGGCAACGAACGCGCCGACCAATTGGCAAACCAGGGTATCGCCCAGTTGCCGGGTTACTAAAACACTAAAACGGGGGATATATGATAGGTTCGGTAGCGGCGGCATTGATTGCGATATGGTTTTACAACACGGCAGCGCGTTCCGGGCGGCCGGCGATTTCCTGGGCCGTGTCCGGTGTCGTGGTGTATTTTTTGGCAGCGGTGTTGTGGACGCTGATCGTGACGCCCGCGATCAAGGATACCGCCAGCCATACCCAAAACGGCGTGCTGGTCTTCATCGTGCAATACGCTTACATCGGCTTCGGTGCGGCGGTGGCAGTCAGCATCAATGCTTGGTTGAATAAAGCGGCTTGACCCGGCGCAGGCGATGGCGGATTGGTCGGTTTACATCATCGAGTGTTGTGACGGTAGCCTATATACCGGCATTACGACCGATGTCGAACGCCGTTTTCGCCAGCATCGGGCCGGCACCGGGGCCAAATATTTCAGAGCCAAACAACCTGTCCGCATCGTCTACACGGAAACCGAGCACGATAGGGCGACCGCGAGTCGGCGCGAGGCTGAAATCAAACGCATGGGGCGGGCCGAAAAGCTGGCAATACTGCAATCGGCCCGCTAAGCGCACCAGTTTGCGGCAAACTCGCAATCCTGCGCCGGGTACGTCCTTGTTCCCCGAAATTCCGCCGGCCCGTTATCAAAAATTGACTTTAAAACCGGCCTGGACCAAACGCGGCGAGCCGGGCAGGATGCCGCGGGTTCTATCCACGATGTAGGTCTCGTCCAGCAGGTTTTTCAGCGAGACGAAGAAATCGGTATTGATCGGTTTGGCATGGTAAGTCGTGGCCACGTTCAACACCACGTAATCGTCGATTTTGCCGATTTGACCGTTACCGTTGATGGGAGCCGTACCGGTGTTGGCAAAATCGCTGAATTGCTGGCCGACGTAAACCGTCTCCAAATGCAGGTCGAAGCCGCTGGCATGGGCGTAACCGATGGTCGTGGTCAGATTGTGTTCCGGCGAGTAGGGCAGGCGGTTGCCGACAAAGTTGCCGTTAGCCATTGCGATGGCCGTGGCGTTGTTGCAGTCGGTGCCGGTGGCCAAACAGCGGAACGCGGAGGTCATCTCGGCAGTGCCGACCCAGGTGTAAGCCGCCTGCAGATAGACGTTATGGTCGCTGTCGAACAAGGCGCCGAAATCCTGGCGGGCGGACAACTCGGCGCCTTGGTACAAAGCCTGTCCGGCCGCCAGCGGCGTCGAGCCGCCGGCGATGCTACCTACCGCATTTTGCTGCAGGAAGTCGGCGTGGAATAAGGTGGCATCCAATTTGGCACCTTTATAAGGTTTGGTCCTGACCCCCAATTCGTAATTCCAGCTTTTTTCCGGTCCTACGTCCACTACGGTGCCGACATTGCTCAGCGTATCCTCGGCGCGCGGCGGGGCAAAGCCGCCGTGAAAGCCGAAAAAGGTGGTGATCTTGTCGTTCGGCGAGTGCGATATGCCGAACGCCGGCAAGATTTCGGTCATAGTGGTATCGCCGGCAGCGTTAGTGAGTTTATTCAAGCGGCGAAAATCGACGTGTTCAATGCGAACGCCGGGCGTCAAACTCCAATCGCCGAGTATGAACCGGTTTTGGGCAAAGCCCGAGTAGGCATCGGTTTCACGCTCATTGCGTTCGGCGATCGATGTTAACGTGCCCGTCAAAAATTGCTTATTTTCCTGGGTCCGCTGCTGTTCTTCGAAATGGGCGCGGAAGCCCATGTCGAGTTCGCTGTCGATGCCCAACGTCTTATGGTTGACATGCAGGCGCGGTTCGACGCCGTAGCTGTAGTAATCGCGCAGCCGGCCCTGAATCGAGTTGCAACTGTTCGGATCGACCTCTACCCCGGCGAGTCTGGTGTTATTGAAACCGCATTGGTTGTCGGTGGTGGTGCTGGCTTGGCGCCACCAATCTCGGTGGAAATGCGACCAGTAGACGTTGGTGGTCAACGTGGCGTTGTTATTGATGCTGTACTGGTGGGTGACCGAAGTGCCCCAGCGGTCGGTTTTCATCGAGTCATTTTTAAACGGGTTGTAGCGAATTCCGAAGTTGCGCATTTCGGCGTCGGTGATGCCCGAATAAGTCAATTGCGAATCTTCCTGGAAATAGTTGGCGCGGATGGTCAGCGCGTTGTTGGTGTTGATGTCGTAGACGCCTTTGATGTTGAAGTCGTTGATATCCGAATGGGTATTATCGCGGGCGCCGCGGCTTTCTTTATGGGTGATATCGAACAGGCCGCCGAAATCGCCGACCGTACCGCCGTAGTTGAAATGGCCGTCGTAAAAGTCGCGGGTACCGCCGGTGAAGCTCAAGTAGCCGCCGGGCTTGCTGGGCGGATTCGGCGTCAGATAATTGATGGTGCCGCTAATGGTTTGCGGGCCGTACAAAATTTGCGAGGGGCCTTTCAGGACTTCGATGCTGGCGAAGCGCTCGATTGGCGGATGGTAATAACTGGCGTTGTCGCCATAAGGGGCGTACGACAGGGGGATGCCGTCTTCCAGCAACAAGGTCTTGGTGGATCGGGTCGGGTTGATGCCGCGGATGCCGATGTTGGGCCGCATACCGAAACCTTCCTCGTCACGGGCGTTGACGCCGGGGATTTTGCGCAACGCTTCGTTGACGTTAAACACATGGCTTTCGAATAACTCTTCCTGGGTCAGTACGTTGACGGTGCCGGGAATTTTTTGCAGGGTTTCGGCGGATTCGACGATTTCGACCACCGGCATTTCCAGCTCCGCATCTTCGGCGCCGGCAGCCGCGAGCAATATCGGGGAATGGCCGAGAATCATGGCGATTTGGCCGGGTATCAATAAGCGTGAATGGATTTTCGACATGGCATGAGTCCGGGTTGGAAATTTCTTTAAATTAAGTAGGGGCTTTACAAAAATTAACCGAAGTATACGGTCGCTAACACTAAAGGTAAATGATAATGCATATTGTTTGCTATTTGCTTTTGCTGGCGCCGTGCCGCTTCGGGCCGGTCAGTGTGGGAATTTTTGCGGTTTTTGGGCGTGGCCTGTACCATGCCCGGTCATTTATTAAGTTTGGGGAAACCGATGAATAAACATCTACAACAAGTCAGAGCTTTTCACGACAGCTTCGGCATTGCCCAACCGGAAGAGGGCGATAGCGGCCATGTGTCGGACATGGATATCGTTCTGCGCCAGGCCTTGCTGCTGGATTGCGCCAGCGAAACCTTTAAAGCGATAGCCGCCGGCGATCTGGAAAAGATACTGGCCGGATTAGTGGATTTGGCGTTCAACGCGTTGGCGGCGATTGCGACCCGCGGCGACGATGTGGTGGCGGTTGCGGCGAACTGGCGCCAGGACGGTTCGGTGCTGTCGGTGGTCAGGGTTTTATCCGATAAGGTCAACCAATGCGCATCGGGCGAAACCGTGCACTATTCAGGTCTTTACGCGATCTGCGCCCATCTGGCGCAACGTTTCGTCAACGCCGATTTCGACCAGGCCTTTCAAATCTTGCAACGCCACTTGTTGAGCGGCCAGGGCGATGCGGTACGGATCGATTTAAGCCCGGCCTTGTTCGAATAAGCGAGCAGCGATGCCAGAGCAACGTTACAAATTGGGTTTCGCCGGCATCGGTCTGATGGGCCGGCCGCTGGTGTTGCGCCTATTGGCTGCCGGATGCGAGGTAAAGGTATGGAATCGCGACCCGGCTAAACTGCAGCCGGTCGCCGAGGCTGGCGCCGTGGTTTGCGCATCCGCCGCCGAATTGGTGCGCGAGTCGGACGTCGTGATTTTGTGTCTGGCGGATACTGCCGCGGTTGATCAAGTCGTCACTGAGCAAGTGATCGGCAACGGCGCCACCGGCAAATTGCTGATCGATTTATCCAGTATCGATCCCGCGGCCACTCGCCGCTTGGCCGCCGAATTAAAAGCCTATTGCGGCATGGCTTGGGTCGATGCGCCGGTCTCAGGCGGCACCGCCGGAGCCGAGCAAGGCAGTTTGGCCATCATGGCCGGCGGCGACAGTGCCGATGTTGCCATTGCCCGCGAAGTGTTGCGGCCGTTGTACAGCCGCTTGACGCACATGGGGCCGGTCGGTAGCGGCCAGATCACCAAGATTTGCAATCAAATGATCGTCAGTTGCAATGTGCTGGTCATTGCCGAGATGATGGCATTGGCCAAAGCGGCCGGCGTCGACGCCGGTAAGATTCCGGAAGCGTTGGCCGGCGGTTTCGCCGATTCCAAACCCTTGCAAATCGTCGGGCCGGAAATGGCTGACGAACGCTTCGAACCGGTGAAGTGGCGGGTCAAAACCTTGCTGAAGGATTTGAATATGGCCGTCGAGCTTGCCGCCAAGCAGGGTAACGCGGTGCCGATGTCCGGTTTGGCGGCGCAATTGATGCAGTTGCACGGCGGCCGCGGGTTTCTGGAGCAGGATCCTTCGACTTTGGTCAAGCAATATCTTAAATCCTGATGTTGCAATTCTCCGCCAATCTCAGTCTGCTCTATAACGAATATCCGCTGCTGCAACGGTTCGCTGCTGCCAAGGCTGGCGGTTTCGATGCGGTGGAGATCCAGTTTCCGTATCGCCAGTCTGCTGCCGAATTGCGGCAATTATTGGATGGCAACGGTCTGCGGCTGGTGTTGTTCAATGTCGATGCCGATACCCTTTTGCAAGGCGGCGAGGGGCTTGCTGCGGTGCCGGAAAAGCGGCAGAATTTTCGGCGCGCGGTGGACCAGGCTCTGCGTTATGCTGAGCTGTTGCAACCTTGCGCGATAAACGTGTTGCCCGGCCGTTGCTTAAACGCCGATCGTCTGGCGGAATACCGCGCAACGTTTCTGGAAAACCTGGATTACGCGGCCCGAGCGTTTGCCGGCCAAGGTATCGTTACGGTTTTCGAAGCCGTGAACAGTTTCGACATGCCGGGATTTATACTCGATAGCAGCGCACAGATGCTGCAAGTGCTGCATGACTTGAACCATCCGCACTTACGGTTGCAATACGATATTTACCACATGAGCCGGATGGGCGAGGATTGCGCCGAATTTTTGCGTTGCCATATCGACCGGATCGGCCATATCCAGTTCGCCGATTGTCCGGGGCGGGCGCAACCCGGCAGCGGCAGCGTCGATTTTCCGGTTTTGTTCCAAATTATCCGCGATTCGGCTTATTCCGGCTGGACCGGCGCCGAATACCGTCCCGGCGCAGCGACCGCCGATAGCCTGGCTTGGCTGAAAAGCTACGCGGCAAGCGGAAGCGGCACGGTATAATCGCGCATCCTGTTTTTTGATCGACCTGCGTATGTCCAAGCATAACTTCACGATTCACCATGCCAGCCTCATCGTTTCCGACACCGAGCAGTCGTTGCAATTTTATCGGGACGTGCTCGACATGCAGCCCATAGAACGGCCGCCACTGCCGTTTCCGGGCGCCTGGCTGGCGATCGGCGACCAGCAGATACATTTGCTGGAGCTGGAAAACCCCGACCCGACCAGCGGCCGGCCGGCGCACGGTGGCCGCGACCGCCATGTGGCGATGCATATCGATTCGGTTGACGTGTTACGCAACGATTTGGATGCGGCCGGCGTCGCCTATACCCTGAGCATTTCCGGGCGGCGGGCTTTATTTTGCCGAGATCGCGACGGCAATGCGCTGGAGTTCATCGAGCGGGTTTGAGCGTATGCGATCCGGGCGTATTCTGTACGGCGGTTTGGCGATAGCCAGTTTGGCGATGCTGTTATTCGTTGCCGGTTTTTTTTGTTTTCGGCTTGGCTTGGCTTTGCTGGCCGGTCTTTTTTACGCGGTAGCCGGCAAGTTTCTGTTATTGGCCTTCGTCGGTCTGGGTTTATTTGGCCTGTTTGCCCTGGCAAAAGCGCTGTATCGGCAGTTGTGCGGCTATTTCCGGCGCGACGTTACGGAAATGCGTTGCTGGTTTGCGCTGCGTAACCAAGTTCGAGACGCCGGTTTGCGTGCCGCCGCGGAGGCACGGCAATTGCATTACCGCATGCAACTCCAACGCGGCCGGCTCGCGGCTGCAAACCACCGCAAGCATCTGCAGCAATTGTGCCAGGCAATCGATGGCGAATTGGCATCGGTCCGCAATCGTCTGCCCGCCGCGACTTATAAATCCCTACGTAAATCGCTGCGGCGGCATTACAAACAGGCGGATGCGGCCGCCATGCTGGCTTTGCGCAACCAATTGCCATGTCTGTGATACGGCGCTGGTTAGCGGAAGCCTTGGGATTTTATCGGCGTAGCGCCGACGATCAGCTGCATTGGCGCTTGTCCAGGCAGGGCGACCTGGCGCAACTGCGCCGGGAGCAGGCCTTGGCCGAGCAGGCGCTGGTGGCGGAACTGAAACAACGCAGCCAGCAGTTGGCCCACGAACTGGCCTTGAACAAGGCGCGCAACAATAACGAATTGGCGATGCTGAAGACCCGATGCCGGCAGGACTTGCAGGATTACCAGCAATATCTGCAATCGCTCGATAAACTGAAAGACTCGCTTCGCCGCAGCTATGCGCATTTGCCGGAGGCGGTTGCGTTTACCATCCACCACCACGCCAAGCAGTTGTTGAATCGGATGTGGGAAGCCGACGAGCCGCAGCAGAAATTGAAAATAGAAATGCAATTGCTGCAATTCATGGCGGCCGTGCACGAAGACAGCCGGGCGTCGTTGCAGTCGGATGCGGTGGAAGGCCTGCCGCAACGGGCGTTGGCCTGTATCGACGCCGATTTTGAAAATCAAATCGGCTGAAAGTACTCCTCGATATCCTTAATCAGCTTCTTGTTCAGCGCGAACATCACCACGTGATCGCCTTCGGCGAACACCGTGTCGTGGTGCACCGGAATTACTTCCTTTTCTCGAATCAATGCGCCGAGAATCACGCCGTCGGGCAAGTTGACCTGGTCCACCCTAAGGCCGACCACAGAAGACGAGTTCTTGCTGCGGTGGGCAATGGCTTCGATGGCTTCGGCGCTGCCGCCGCAAACCGAGCTGACGCCGACCACGTCGCCTTTGCGGACGTGTTTCAGAATGCCGCCCAGCGTTTCCAGCTTGGGTTGAATCGCCAGATCGATATCGCTGCCGTCCAACAGCTTTAAATAAGAGTTGTTATTGACCAGACAGATCGACTTTTTTGCGCCCAGTTTTTTGGCCAGGCCGGCGGAAATCAGGTTGATGCCGTCGTTATTGGTAATGGCGCAGAACAAATCGATGTTTTCGATCATTTCTTCCTGCAGCAACGATTCGTCGGTACAGTCGCCGTGCAAAATCAAGGTATGGCGCAGATCGTTGGCGATTTCCCGAGCCCGGTTGATGTCCTTCTCGATGATTTTGACGTGGTAATTGTGCTGCAAAGCAATGCCCAGGCGTTTGCCGACGTGGCCGCCGCCGGCCAACATGATGGTCTTGATCGGCGATTCCAGTTTGTGCAGGTCGATCAAGGTTTTCAGGACTTTTTCGCGCGGGCAGACGAAAAACACCTCGTCCCCGGTGGCAATGACTGCCTCGCCATTGACTGGAATCGCCTTGCCGTCGCGGAAGATCGCTGCAACCCGGATCATGCTGTCGGCCAATTTCTCCTTGACGGCTTGAATGCGTTTGCCGGTCAGGAAGCCGGTCGGCACGACCCGGATCGAAAATAGCCGGACCAAACCGTCGGCGAATTCCGATACGTGCAGGGCGCCGGGATATTTGATCAGGTTGTGGATGGATTCGGTGACGACTTGTTCCGGGCTGATGACGATATCGATGCCGCCCGGTTCGAATAATTGCGGATGGTTCAGGAAGTCGATTGCCCGTACCCTGGCGATGGTTTTCGGTTTGCTGTACAGCGTGTTGATTACCTGGCAGGCCAGCATGTTGGTTTCGTCGCGGTCGGTGACAGCAATCACCATGTCGGCGTCGCGGATGCCGGCCTGTTCCAAAATGCTGGGATGGGCGGCGTTGCCTTCGATGGTGGCGATATCGAGGCGGCCTTTCAACTCCGTCAACAGGTTGGGGTTTTTGTCGATGACGACAATATCGTTCTCTTCGCTGGCCAATGCGCCGGCAACCGATGAGCCGGTTACGCCGGCACCTAGTATCACTATTTTCATAAAACTCAACGCCGGAAATATGGGCTTGTAGGATATTTTCCGCGAGAACGAACGCCTGTTGGGTTAAAGGCCGCGGATTATACGCCGATCGCTGGGCATGTCCACGGCAAAACCGAGGCCTGGTGTCCGTTCGACTCGCTGCCGGCGTCGCGGCCGAGCGCTCAAGCGCAATAGCGGACAAACGCATCCATCGCGGCGGCCGGTCCACTGCGTTAGCCTTGTTTTCTGGTCATCGCCGCCGCATAACGTTTATAATCGCAAACTTTGGTTCACTCTCACACTGGAAGTATCATGCTGGGTAAGCTGGTTAAAATGGTAGTTGGCAGCCGCAACGACAGGCTGGTCAAGAAGAAACGCAAGCTGGTCAAGAAAGTCAATGCGCTGGCCGCCGAGTACGAAAAATTATCCGACGCCGCTTTGCAAGGCAAAACTCAGGAGTTCCGCGACCGCCTGGCCCAGGGCGAAAAACTCGACGATTTGTTACCGGAAGCGTTCGCCGCGGTCCGCGAAGCTTCCACCCGCGTGTTCGGCATGCGCCATTTCGACGTGCAGTTGATCGGCGGTATGGTGTTGCACAGCGGCAAGATCGCCGAGATGAAAACCGGTGAGGGTAAAACCCTGATGGCGACCTTGGCGGCGTACTTGAACGCATTGCCCGGCAAAGGCGTTCACGTGGTCACGGTCAACGATTACCTGGCGCGGCGCGACGCCGAATGGATGGGCCGGCTATACGGATTTCTGGGCTTGACCACTGGCGTCATCGTCAGCGATTTGACTCACGAACAGCGTAAATCGGCATATGCCGCCGACATCACCTACGGCACCAATAACGAATTCGGTTTCGACTATCTGCGCGACAACATGGCGTTCAGTCTGGAACAGAAAGTCCAGCGCGAGCTGCATTTTGCCATCGTCGACGAGGTGGACTCTATCCTGATCGACGAGGCCAGAACGCCGTTGATTATCTCCGGCCAAGCCGAGGGCAGTACCGACATTTACTTGACCACCAACAGCATCATCCCGTACCTGACCAAACAGGAAAAGGCCGAAGATCCGGAGCAGCAGGACAAAATGCCGGGCGATTACGCGGTCGATGAAAAGCAGCGGCAAATCCATTTGACCGAAGCCGGTTACGAAAATGTCGAACGCTTGCTCCACGAGCAAGGCTTGATTCCGGAAGGCTCCACCTTGTACGACCCGGTCAACATCCGCTTGATGCACTACCTGAACGCATCGTTGCGGGCGCATGTGCTGTTTCAGCGCGATGTCGATTACGTGGTCAAAGACGGCCAAGTCATCATCGTCGACGAATTCACCGGCCGGATGATGATGGGCCGGCGCTGGTCCGAGGGCTTGCACCAGGCGATGGAGGCCAAGGAAGGGGTGCCGATTCAAAACGAGAACCAGACCCTGGCTTCGATTACCTTCCAGAACTATTTTCGCCTGTACCACAAGCTGTCCGGCATGACCGGTACCGCCGATACCGAAGCGTTCGAGTTGAACAAAATCTACGGCTTGGAAGTAGTCGTGATTCCGACCCATCGGCCGATGATCCGCAAGGATATGGGCGACTTGGTCTACCTGTCGGCTCGCGAGAAATACAAAGCCGTAATCGAAGATATCAAGGATTGTACCAAACGCGGCCAACCGGTCTTGGTCGGTACCACGTCGATCGAAAATTCCGAACGGATTTCGGCGATGCTGCGCGAGCAGGGTATCAAGCACGAAGTTCTGAACGCGAAACAACACGAGCGCGAAGCTCACATCATCGAAATGGCCGGGTTGCCCGGTGCAGTGACAATTGCGACCAACATGGCCGGCCGCGGTACCGACATCGTCTTGGGCGGCAATTTGAATGCCGAGCTCGAAGCGTTGGGGCCGGATGCCAGCGAAGCCGACAAGGAACGCGTGCGCGGCGCCTGGCTGGATCGGCACGAGCAAGTCCTGGCCAGCGGCGGTCTGCACGTGATCGGTTCCGAACGCCACGAATCGCGGCGGATCGACAACCAGTTGCGCGGCCGTTCCGGCCGGCAGGGCGATCCCGGTTCCACCCGGTTTTATTTGTCGCTGGAAGACGATTTGATGCGGATTTTCGCCTCGGAACGGGTAGCGTCTCTGATGCAAAAGTTGGGCATGGAAGAGGGCGAGGCCATCGAGCATCCCTGGGTGACGCGTTCAATCGAAAGCGCGCAGCGCAAGGTCGAGAACCGCAACTTCGATATCCGTAAGGAAATTCTGGCCTACGACGACGTTGCCAATGACCAACGGAAAGTCATTTACGCCCAACGCAACGAGTTGATGGCGGCGGAAGATATCAGCGACATCATCACCGCGATTCGCGCCGACGTGTTGAACGACGCGATCACGCAATTCATCCCGCCGAAAACGATGGAAGAACAGTGGGACGTGCGCGGCCTGGAAGCTCATCTGCAGCAGGAATTCCATTTGCAATTCCCTCTGGCTGAGTGGCTGGATGCCGACCGCAGCTTGAACGAGCAGAAATTGCGCCAGTTGATCGTCGATAAGGCCGCCGAGGAAAGCCTGCGCCGCGAACAAACCGTCGGCACCCAAGTCATGCGCCATTTCGAGAAATCGGTGATGTTGCAAGTGCTGGACAACGCTTGGAAAGAACACTTGGCGGCCATGGACCAATTGCGCCAAGGCATCCATTTCCGCGGTTATGCGCAAAAGGATCCGAAGCAGGAGTACAAGCGCGAATCTTTCCAAATGTTCAACAGCTTGCTGGACCATATCAAGCACGAAGTCGTGACGATTTTGGCTCGGGTGCAAATTGCGCGGGAAGAGGACGTACAGGCTATCGACGAGCAGCGCCAGACACCGCAGGAAATGCATTTCGAACACGCCGAGGCGCAATCGGTATTCGAAGACACTTCGGAGGCGCAAGTCGAGGCGGAGCCGGAAACCGGTTCGGCGGAACAACCTTTCGTGCGCCATGGCGCCAAGGTCGGCCGTAACGACCCCTGTCCCTGCGGATCGGGCAAAAAGTACAAGCAGTGCCATGGTAAGCTCGATTGATCGTGGTTGCGGTGCCGCTTAAGTGGCGGCGCCGCTCAGAATCGGTGCCCGGAGTTTAGAAGTCGGCTCGCCGTTGCCAATCCCGCGGCACCAGGCTTAATCGTCCACTAGTTCCAAAGGTAATCACTATGCCGCATAGAGTTTTTCATAAAAGCAGTCCCGCCGCCGATATCACCAAACTGCCGAAACTCGGCATGGAAAAGAAGCATTTAATCGCCGATTTCAAGCATTACTACAGCCACCGGCTCGGTCGCGACGAAAATTGCCGCTCGCCCCATTACGCCTACGAGGCGCTATCGCTGGCCATCAGCGACCGCTTGGTGGAACGTTGGAAAAAGACCTACAACGTTTACCGCGATTCGGATTGTAAAAAAGCCTTTTACTTATCGATGGAATTTCTGATCGGCCGATCCCTGAGCAACGCGATGTTGAATCTGGGCGTCGATACCGTCGTCAAACAGGCTTTGTACGATTTGGGTCTGGAGATGGAAGAACTGGTGGAAAGCGAGCCGGATGCCGGTTTGGGCAACGGCGGTTTGGGCCGGTTGGCAGCCTGTTTTATCGATAGTTGCGCCACCTTGCAATTGCCGGTTACCGGCTACGGATTGCGCTACGAATACGGCATGTTTTCCCAGCAAATCGTCAACGGCGAGCAGGTCGAGCGCCCCGACCACTGGTTAAGGATGGGCAACGTCTGGGAAATCGAGCGTCCGGAATACATGCACCGGATCAAATTCGGCGGCCGCACCCAAAGTCATATCGACGAAAAAGGCCATAAGCGTACCAGTTGGATCGAAACCCACGACGTGTTGGCCATGCCTTACGATACGCCGGTGCCGGGTTACAAAAACGGCACGGTCAATACCTTGCGGCTATGGAAAGCCATCGCGACCGAAGAATTCAATCTGCAGGAATTCAATGCCGGCGACTATGCCGAGGCCGTCGCCGAAAAAAATACCGCGGAAAACATCACGATGGTGTTGTATCCGAACGATGCCAACGAGAACGGCAAGGCCTTGCGCTTGCAACAACAGTATTTGTTGGCTTCCGCTAGTCTGCAGGACGTGATTGCCAACTGGGTCGGCCGGCACGGCAACAATTTTGCCAAATTCGCCGAGAAAAATTGTTTTCAGCTCAACGACACCCATCCCAGCATCGCCGTCGCCGAATTAATGCGTTTATTGATGGATATTCACGGCCTGTCCTGGAAAGAGGCCTGGAACATCACGCGCAGTACCATGGCCTATACCAACCACACGCTGTTGCCGGAAGCGTTGGAAAAATGGTCGGTCCGGCTGATGCAAACCCTGTTGCCGCGCTTGATGGAGATCATCTTCGACATCAACGCCCATTTCATGGCCGAGGTTTCGGCGCGCTGGCCGGGAGACGGTCCGCGGATGGCGCGGATGTCGATTATTGAAGAGGGGCCGGAAAAACAAGTGCGGATGGCCTTCCTTGCTATCGTCGGCAGTTTTTCGGTCAACGGTGTCGCCGAACTGCATTCCAAATTGTTGAAGGAAGGCCTGTTCAAGGATTTTTACGAATTATGGCCGAATAAATTCAACAACAAAACCAATGGCGTAACGCCACGGCGTTGGCTGGCCGGCTGCAATCCGGAACTGGCGGAATTGATCACCGAAACCATAGGCGACGCCTGGGTCACCGATTTGTCGCAATTGGCCAAATTACGGCCCTATGCGGAGGATGCCGCATTTCGCCAGAAATGGTACGAACTGAACCGCGCCAGCAAACAACGGCTGGTCGATTACAAGAAAGAAGAGCACGACATCGAAATCAACGTCGACGCATTGTTCGACGTGCAGGTCAAACGCATCCACGAGTACAAACGCCAGATTCTGAACGTGTTGCACGTGATTCATCTGTACGACCGGATCAAACGCGGCGATAGCGCGAACTGGGTCGACCGTTGCGTGCTGATCGGCGGCAAGGCGGCACCCGGCTATGTGATGGCCAAGAAAATCATCAAATTGATCAACAACGTGGCCAACGTGATCAACGACGACCCCGATGTCGGCGACAAACTGAAACTGGTGTTCATGCCGAATTACTGCGTCTCGGCCATGGAAAAAATTTGCCCCGGCGCCGATCTGTCCGAGCAGATTTCGACGGCCGGCAAAGAAGCCTCAGGGACCGGTAACATGAAGTTCATGATGAACGGCGCCTTGACGATAGGTACGCTGGACGGTGCCAACATCGAGATTCGCGAAGAAGTCGGCGCCGAGAATTTCTTCCTGTTCGGTCTGACCGAAGCGGAAGTGGAAGCCTTGCGCCCGCATTACGATCCGCAATCCTATATTAATCAGGATACCGATTTGCAGGGCGTGATGCGCTTGCTGGAATGCGGCCATTTCAACCAGTTCGAGCCGGGCATCTTCGACGACATTATCGGTTCGATCAAAAGTCCGCACGACCCATGGATGACGATCGCCGATTTCCGCAGCTATATCGATGCTCAGCGCCGGGTGGATTTGGCCTACCGCGACCAGGAACGCTGGACCAAAATGAGCATTATCAACACTGCCGCCAGCGGCAAGTTTTCCACCGACCGTACCATCAGCGAATACAACCGGGATATCTGGAAGCTGGCACCGGTCAAGGTGGAAAACTGACGGCGCAATGCTGGATATCGTCCTGTTCGAGCCGGAAATTCCGGCCAATACCGGCAATATCATCCGGCTTTGTGCCAACACCGGCGCCCATCTGCATTTAATCCAGCCGCTGGGTTTCGATTTGGACGACAAGCGTTTGCGCCGGGCCGGCCTGGATTACCACGAGTGGGTGAATATCCGCCAATATGCGTCCTTGGCGGATTATGTGCAAAAAGCCAAGCCCAACCGCTTGTTCGCGTTAACGACCAAAGGGTCGGTCGTCTATAGCGAGGTGAGCTTCCAGCCGGGCGATGCCTTGTTGTTCGGTCCCGAGACCCGCGGCTTGCCGGCCGCGTTTCTCGGCGACCACCCGGCACAGCTCCAACTCTACCTACCCATGCGCAAGGAAAGCCGTAGCCTGAATCTGTCCAATACGGTTGCGGTTGTGCTTTATGAAGCGATGAAGCAACTGCGATTTCCGGATGTTGTGATCAAACCGCGTCTGGTTTGAGCGTCGGCCCACGGCGTAACGGTCATCCGCTATTTTTTGGATCGGTATGTCTGCGGGCGGAGTGCGGCGGAGCCAGTAGTGGAGCACCTTGCTTGCTAGGCGGCGGCATTGCCGGCCCGGTTACGAAGCGCTTTATGCCTGATGCGCGGCCTCGCCGGAGCGCTGAGCCGGCATCCCGTTCGATCCCTACTCTTTACCGTTTTTATTTTTGCGATAAGTTTGCGCCGCGTAATTCTTGGCTTGGTCTTTAGAATTTTCCGAAAAGAAATTTTTGTAAAAACCGCCGTTTCGGTCGGCGATTGCCCGGCAAACATCTTTGAACAAGCCGGTGTTGTCGATCACCGCTCGCGGGCTCAGGCCGTGCTGATTGGTCAGATAATAGGAAACGCCCATCAGATAGGCCTTTTCCCGGCCGTTGAGTTTAATCAGAAGCTTTTTTTGTTTGTCGTAAACATAATACGACGTCAACGCCAGCAGGCTCAGGCCCAGAAATTTGGTCCACAACAGGATGTAGGATTTATCTTCGAAAAGTGTTTGGCCCTTGTGCAGTATGGCTTCGGTTCTGGTCATGATTGTCCTCGTCAGAAATATCCGCCCATATTAATTTAACCGGCTGGCGCTGTCCAAATCGCCGTGCGGCCTCAGGCGGAAGCAAAATCGGCACTACCAAATTTATATGCGATATGCGGGAATAGCCACTTCGCTCGCAACGAAGATTGGTTTTGGTGCAAGGGCCGGCCGATTCTGCCTGTTTGTGGTGCATTGGGCGTGCGGGATTCGTCGGATAAGCGTTGAAAGTGGCTTGGAATGGCTTGTTCTTGTTTTGGCACTAACTTTGCTTTGTTGAAAGTGTGTGTTGTTACTCCTACCTGTTCTCATGTGTGGACGCTACGCCCTAATTGGACATCCAAGCAGGGCGTTTTTTTTGCGTCCGGCAAAAGCCCCCGGATTAAGCCTTTTTAACGAATTCAGACTTTAATTTCATCGCGCCGATACCGTCGATTTTGCAATCGATGTCATGGTCGCCTTCGACCAAACGGATGTTTTTAACGCGGGTGCCGACTTTGACGACCAAAGACGAACCTTTGACTTTCAAATCCTTGATCACGGTAATGGTGTCGCCGTCTTGCAGGACGTTACCGTTGGCGTCTTTGACCACTTTCAGGTCGTCGTTATTTTCGACTGCGTCTTGCGACCATTCGTGGGCGCACAGCGAACAAACGAAATTGCTGCCGTCGTGGTAGGTATATTCGGAGCCGCATTGCGGGCAATTGGGTAGTTCGTTCATTGTTTTGGCCGATTCGTGTCAGGTAAAAAGCTGAGTGGCAGCTTGGATTGATAAAAACAGACCGGACGGATGGGCTAATCAGCAATCCGCCGGGCTTGGTTTGGGGTTTTGGATTAATTCCGTGGCCTTCGGTCGGTGCGGCGGCCGCGGCCGGGGGGTATCAACGATAGCGGACCTGCGGCTTGCCGCTGCCTGCGGCAATCTCGCCGATCGTAAAAGCGGTTTCGCCTTGCTGTTGCAGAATTTGTAGCGTGGCTGCTTCGTCGCTGGCGGCAATGCAAACGATCATGCCGATACCGCAGTTAAACGTCACCAGCATGTCTTCCTGGGCAACGTTGCCTTGTTGTTGCAACCATTGGAATATTTCCGGTAATTGCCAGCTGTTCAGGTCGATATCGGCGTGCAATCCCTGCGGCAATACGCGCGGCAGGTTCTCGGTGATGCCGCCGCCGGTGATGTGCGCCATGGCATGTACCGGCACCGTTTTCAGCAATTCCAGCAGTGGTTTGACGTAAATCCGGGTCGGAGTCAGGAGCGTTTCGCCGAGCGGTTTGCCGTTTACGGTGTCGGTCCAGGCCAATCCGCTACGCGCCACGATTTTGCGGATCAAGGAGTAGCCGTTCGAATGCGGCCCGGAGGAGGCGAGGGCTATCAGTTTGTCGCCGGCTTTGACTTGGCTGCCGTCGATGATTCGTTCTTTTTCGACGATGCCGACGCAAAAGCCGGCCAAATCGTAATCGCCGTCGGCGTACATGCCAGGCATTTCCGCGGTTTCGCCGCCGACCAACGCGGCGCCGGCTTGTTCGCAGCCCTTGCCGATGCCTTCGATGACGCTGGCCGCGGTATCGACCGCCAATTTGCCGGTTGCGAAATAATCCAAGAAGAACAGCGGCTCCGCACCTTGCACGACGATGTCGTTGACGCACATGGCAACCAAGTCGATGCCGACGCTGTTGTGGATGTCCAAATCCAGGGCCAGTTTCAATTTGGTGCCGACACCGTCGGTGCCGGAGACCAACACCGGTTGTTGGTAACGGTCCAGAGGCAATTCGAATAGCGAACCGAAGCCGCCGAGGCCGGCCATCACGCCTGCGTTACGGGTTCTGGCGGCGATGGGTTTGATGCGTTCCACCAAAGCGTTGCCCGCTTCGATATCGACGCCGGCGCTCTTGTAATTCAGGCGGTCTTGTTGTTCGCTCAATGTTGGCCTCTTGTTAAAGTTCAGGTTGAAACGACCGATATTGTACTATATTCCGATTAATGCTGAGTCAGGGTAGGCGAGTGAGCAAGGTTTTTACGAAGCGTAAATCCGCGCGTTTATGCGTGTTGGTATTGGGTTTGCTGGGCGCAGTGATTACTGCCGATGCCGTCGAGGTGAAAGGCCTTTACGAAATCGAACTGGTTGCCCGCAGCCAGTCTGCCGAGGATCGGCTGCAAGCCATCAAGCAGGCCATGTATGCGGTTTTGAGCCGGGTGCTGGTGGCGGAAGACATTTCTAAAATTCCGGCGGTGCAGCAAGCGTTGGCCAGCGCGCAAAACTACGTCAAACAATCGCAATTTTCGTTGATCTCCGCCGACGAACAGCCGGACAACGAGGCGCGTTTGATTCGGGTGCAATTCGACGAAGACCAATTGATGCAGGTCATGCGCGATAGCCATGTCGGGATTTGGAGCGAGATTAGGCCGGAAACCTTGGTCTGGCTGGTCGTCGACGAGGACGGCGTGCGCCAGTTTTATAACGCCGATGCCATGCCGGAAGTGGAAAGCGCGCTGGCCTTCGCTGCTAAAATCAAGGGTATTCCGATGATTTACCCGATGCTGGATCTGGAAGAGCAGCAAAAGATTTCGGTCAGCGAAGTTCTGAGCGCCGATTCGCGTAATTTGTTAGCCGTCTCGGCGCGTTACGAAGTGACTTCGGTGATGGCCGGTCGCATCGCCAAAAAAGGCGGTTGCTGGCAAGGCGAATGGGCGTTTTATTTCGACGGCAAGATCAAGCAATGGAACAGCGAATGTTTGCCGTTGAAAGCGGCAGCAGTGGCCGGTGCCGAAGGGGCCTACCAAGTATTGTCCAATTATTACGGCGTCAAGCCGTCAGCCAACCAATAAGCTGTACAGGCCGTAAGCACCGCCGTAACTGGTCAAAAAATAGAAGAGAGCTACGACCAGGCCGGCCGCGTTGTTGACGCGCAATACGTCTTTGAAAATCCTGCCGACAATAATCAAATCCCACAGCAGGAACAGGGCGAGCGTCATGTAGCTGGGCGTGTCTTCGGCTACGGTCGCCCAAAACAAGATCGGTGCCAGGAACAGCGCCACCACGTTCTCGCAGAACAATACCGCTGACGACACTTGGATGAAAGCGTTGATGGTCCCGTTGAGCAGCAAGACCAGCGCAATGAAAGCCAAGGTTAGCGAGGTCTCCAGCAGGACCTCGAGGATGGAATCGATATCGTCAACCATGTTGAACTGGATGAAGAACACGATCGTGAAATAAAAAATCAGATTGTGTTTGAAGAAACGGGTTGACCGCGGCAGGTTCAATACCGAGACATTGAGCCAGCACAGCGGAAAATACTGTCTGATGATGTCCATGGGAGCGATACCTCGGCTTGTGGTTTATTCTTCCGTCTCGGGATAAGGATAGGCGTCGTAAGGGCCTCGGTAGTCCGCTTGCTGGACGTGGCTGAATTGGTCGTTCAAAGCCTGCACCAAATCTTTGCTTTGCTCCATCAGGCCGAGCAGGCGTTTCCCGTTTTTCTTGTTTCTACCGACCGGCTCGGTGATAGGCAGCAGGGTTCGCCAGAATCCCAGACTTTTTTCGAATAAACCCACCAGGTTTTCGGTCAGGTTGAGTTGGGCCTGGCGTTTCAGCAGTTGTTTGATGACGAATTTGGCATTGACCCGGCTAACGATCATGTGCAACGGCGTCATGATGGCGATCAATGCCAGCACCATGATTGGCCCGATGATGGGGTCGAACAGCAGATCGAGTATACCGACCGCGATTTCGGCAAACAGCAGTAACATGATGATGAAGCTCAGCACGATCAGCGTCGACGCATTGGAGCGTTCTTTCCAGGTATTCAGCGCATCTTCCACTTCCGGCATGATCACCTGGTCGATGGCGAGTATGCTGCTTTCCAGCGAGTCCAGGATTCGGTATGAGCGAGCGTTATTGAGATTGCCGAAGCGCTGGTCGAAGGGTGCGGTGTCGCCGGCTTGAGACAGTACCGCGAACTGGCCGGTATGGATGCCGAGTCCGGCCAGACGGCGCTGCCAGGATGCGGCGATTTCCTGGCTTTTGGCCGGATCGATAGTGATTTCGGAATGGTCGACAACGAACAGGAATTTGTTCGAATCCTGATGGGCAACGATGGTGCTCAGCGTGTCTTTGATCAATTCGGCGTCGGCCTCAAACAAATCGGTAAACACCAATACCAGATCGGAAATGCCGATCACGTATTTGCGCAACAGTGCCGACGTCGGCGATTCCTGATTCGGATTCAACACCGGGGTGTCTATGACCAGTTTGTTTTTCAATTTGGCGCTATTGGCGGTCACCAACTCCAGATAGGCGTTGGTTTTGCCGCCTTCGCCGGGTACGGTTTGTTCGAGTACGCGGCTGATCTGGTAGAACGGCAGGCGGTGGTCGGCGTCCAGAGCGGTTCCCGGCAGGGTGGCGGTCGTCGCTTGCGGGGTATATTGCAATACCGTGAATTTGTGGCGCGAGGTGTTCAGTTGCACACCCAGATAACGGTTGATGAATTCGGACTTAGCGGGAGAATAGCCGCCCAGCGTGCTGACGATAGGCCACCAACTGGTTTTGCGGGCGGTGGTTTCGTCGTGGTCGATCAAGCCCAGTTCGAATTCGATTTCATCCAACTCCTGAAAGATTTTTGCGGTTTTCTGCAAAATCGGATCGTTGCCCGCGAATTGCCGTTCGAGATTGGTCAGGTGCTTGCTTACCGTTTTATCCGCCATGGTATGTGAACCTTATGCTGCTGGTTGTGGGGTGTTCATCAGACGGCGGGAGTATACACCGATGGCCTTAATCGGAGAAAAAAACCTGCCGGAAGCCGCCGGCAAGTCTGGGGCAAGGGATGGATGAAGTGCGGCCCCGTGCCGCGGCTTATTCCTTGATATCGAGCTCCTTGATTTTGCGGGTCAGCGTGTTGCGGCCGTAGCCCAATAGCAAGGCGGCCTCGTGTTTACGGCCATGGGTATGGTTCAACGCGGCTTCGATCAATAGGGTTTCGACCGACGGAATCGCGTGTTTGGCGATGTCGACTTTGCCGGACGTTAGCTGCTGCTTGATCCAGGTCTTGAATTGGCTTTCCCAATCGCCGCTGCCGGATTCGCTAGTAGCCGTTTCGGCGTGGCTGTGGCTCAACTCGGGAGGCAGGTCTTCGATATGGATTTCGCGCCCGGATGCCATTACCGTCAGCCAACGGCAAATGTTTTCCAACTGGCGCACGTTGCCCGGCCAGCGCAAGGTGCTGAGGAAGGCCTCGGTATCGGGTTTTAACACCTTGATTTCGGTGTTCAATTCTTTCGCGCTTTGGTACAGGTAATGCCGCATCAGCAAACCGATGTCCTGCCGCCGCTCGCGCAACGGCGGAATATGGATGCGGATCACGTTCAAGCGGTGAAATAAATCTTCCCTGAACCGGCCTTGGGCGACCAGCGCCTCCAAATCCTGGTGAGTGGCGGCAATGATGCGGACGTTGACCTTGACCGAAGTATGCGCGCCGACCGGATAAAATTCATTGTCCGCCAGCACCCGCAATAATCGGGTTTGCAATTCGGCCGGCATGTCGCCGATTTCGTCCAGAAACAGCGTGCCGTTGTTGGCTTGTTCGAAGCGGCCGATGCGGCGGGCTTGGGCGCCGGTAAACGCGCCTTTTTCATGGCCGAACAGTTCGGACTCCATCAAATCTTTCGGAATCGCCGCCATGTTCAATGCAATGAAAGGCTGGTCGGCGCGCGGGCTATGCCGGTGCAGAGCTTTCGCCACCAGTTCCTTGCCGGTGCCGGATTCGCCGTTGATCAGGACGGTAATGTGGGAACGGGCCAGGCGGCCGATGGCGCGAAACACTTCTTGCATCGCCGGTGCTTCGCCGATGATTTCCGGCGTCTCCTGCACCCGGTCCTGTTCCTGGGCGCTATCGCTGTGGCGTTGCCGGCTGTGGGCGCAGGCGCGCTGTACCGTTTCGACGACTTCGGTGACATCGAACGGTTTGGGCAGGTATTCGAAAGCGCCGCCGTGAAATGCCGAAACTGCGCTCTCCAAGTCCGAGTGCGCGGTCATAACGATGACCGGCAGCTCGGGATAACTGTTTTGTATGTTGCGCAGCAATTCGAAACCGTCCATGCCCGGCATGCGGATGTCGGTAATTAGCACGTGCGGCAAACCCTGGGGCAGCGATTTTAACAATTCGCCGGCATTGGAGAAGCTCTGGGTACTGGCTCCGGCTTTCTGCAGGGCTTTTTCAAGTACCCAGCGGATGGATTTGTCATCATCGACAATCCAGACCTTGTCAGGAATTTGCATGATTTTTCTCCAAAGGTAGGTAGATGGAAAACACGGTGTGGCCGGGTTCGCTTTCGCATTCGATCAGGCCGTTATGCTGGTTGATCAAGGATTGCGCGATCGACAGGCCCAGCCCGGTTCCTTCGGCGCGGCCGGTGATCATCGGGTAAAAAATTTGTCCCATCAGCTCGGGTTTGATGCCGGGGCCATTGTCGATGATGTCTATTTTTACCGTCAGCCGGTAACGTTTGCGGCCTATCGTCATATGCCGTTGCACCCGTGTTTTGATCGTAATCCGGCCGTCGTTCTGCAAGGCCTGCACCGCATTGCGGACGATGTTCAACAACGCCTGAATCAATTGGTTTTTGTCGGCGAAAATCTCCGGAATACTCGGATCGTAGTTGGTTTGCAGTACGATGCCTTTGGTCGATTCCGCCGCCACCAGATGGCGGACGCGTTCCAGCACTTCGTGAATATTCAGCAAGCTTTTATTGGCCGGCTTGTTCGGGCCCAGCATTTTGTCCATCAGATCCTGCAAACGGTCGGACTCGGCGATGATGATTTGGGTGTATTCCTTCAGTTCCGGGTCTTGCAATTCCAAATCCAGCAATTGCGCCGCACCGCGGAGGCCGCCGAGCGGATTCTTGATTTCATGGGCCAAACCGCGCACCAGCATCCGGCTGGTGTTTTGCTGGGCCAGCAATTGCTCTTCCTTGGTAATACGCAAATGCCGGTCCACCTGTTGCAGCTCTATCAATATCTCGCTGAGTTCACCCTCTTCCAGCAACGGCGTTGCGCTCAGATTCACGGTAATCGACTGGTTGAGCCGCTCTAGGATCAGTTCTCTATCGACCAGAGGCTCCAGCATATACAAGCGCGGCAGTAATTCATTAAATAGACTGTTGTGTGCGGTTTTGAATAATTTGTGCGCGGTATGGCCAAGCAAATGCTTGGCGCTGTCCGCCAACAGCATCTCGCCCGCCGGGTTAATGTAGATCAGCCGCAAATCCTTATCGAATAGCAGGATTGCTTCGTTTAAGTGGTCGAGTATTTTTTTGTGCACTGGAAACGGATATCCTTAAAAGTCCTGACCAATTAAAGCAATATGTACGCCAACGCTCTGAATCTTAAGCCTGGCGCGCCTTTTCAGGTAAAGTGCTCGATGAGCCTGCTATTTTAGTGCATATGCTGGAGCAATAGCACCATAATGGTGCGCTCAGCTGGTGCTTGCCGATTCGTCTAGCACCGGCTCGTCGGTGCGGCGGAAATTTTTTTGGGCAGATACTGGACCGCTCAGGGTTCGGCAAACATCAGCTCGATGCAGGTTTAGGCCGAGCGCCGATTGGCCTTGTCGGTCTTGTTCTTAGGGCTGCGTGCGATAGGGTTAATCGAGGTGCGGCAGGAGCGGCATCCTCCATTAGATTGTTCGTTTGTTTGGAATCAGGGCAGGTAGTCGATGGTCAGTGGCGCGTGGTCGCTGAAACGCTGTTGCTTGTAGATTTGCGCGGCCGTCGCTTTGCCGCCGATTCCCGGTGTGGCGATTTGGTAATCGATGCGCCATCCCACATTCTTGGCCCAAGCCTGGCCGCGGTTGCTCCACCAAGTGTAACAGTCGTCGGTGGCCTCGGGATGCAAATAACGGTAAGTGTCCACCCAGCCCAATTCGTCCAGCACCCGCGTCATCCAGGCCCGTTCTTCCGGCAAAAAGCCGGAATTCTTTTGATTGCCGCGCCAGTTTTTCAGATCGGCCGGCCGATGCGCAATATTCCAGTCGCCGCAAACCACAACCTCGCGGCCGCTGCCGATTAGCTCTGCCAAATGCGGGAAAAATCGCTCCATCACGCTGAATTTGATCGCCTGGCGTTCTTCGCCGCTGGACCCGGACGGCAGGTACAGCGAGACGATAGACAAGTTGCCGACCCGGATCTCCAAATAACGGCCTTCGCTGTCGATATCGGCGTATCCCAGGCCTTCGATAACGGCATCGGCCGGCGTTTTGCTATAAATGCCGACGCCGCTGTAGCCTTTTTTCTCGGCGTAATGGAAGTAGCCGTGCAGGCCGTCCGGATTCAGCATCTGGGCAGTTAGGTCGGCGGCTTGAGCTTTCAGTTCCTGCAGGCAAACGAAATCGGCATTCTGGTTGCTAAGCCATTGGTAAAAACCTTTATTAGCTGCGGAACGGATGCCGTTCAGGTTGGCGGAAATAATGCGGAGCATGGCAGTTTGGGGATGGGGGCGGCGAGAGGCATAAAAAACCCCGCGAAGCCTTGAAGCTTGCGGGGTTCTGGGAAGGTGCGGGACTGTGTGGAACAGCCCTACAACTTACAGGCTGTAGTACATGTCCAACTCAACCGGGTGAGTGCTCATGCGCAGGCGGGTAACATCCTGTTTTTTCAGCTCGATGTAGCCGTCGATCACGTCGTCGGTGAATACACCGCCGCGGGTCAAGAACTCGCGGTCTTTGTCCAGTGCATCCAGCGCTTCGTCCAGAGAGAACGCGACTTGTGGGATGGCTTTTTCTTCTTCCGGTGGCAGATCGTACAAATCTTTGTCCATCGCATCGCCCGGATGGATTTTGTTTTGGATGCCGTCCAAGCCCGCCATCAGCATTGCGGAGAATGCCAGATATGGGTTAGCGGTTGAGTCCGGGAAACGCACTTCGATACGGCGGCCTTTCGGATTGTTGACGTAAGGAATGCGGATGGAGGCAGAGCGGTTACGCGCTGAGTATGCCAGCATCACAGGCGCTTCGAAGCCGGGAACCAGACGTTTGTAGCTGTTGGTTGAGGCGTTGGTGATTGCGTTCAGGGCTTTGGCGTGTTTGATGATGCCGCCGATGTAGTACAGCGCGGTTTCTGACAGGCCGCCGTACAGATTGCCGGTGAACAGGTTGACGCCGCCTTTAGCCAGAGATTGGTGGACGTGCATGCCGCTGCCGTTGTCGCCTACCAGCGGTTTAGGCATGAAAGTCGCGGTTTTACCGTAAGCATGGGCGATGTTGGCGATGACGTATTTCAGTTCCAATACTTCGTCGGCTTTTTTAACCAAAGTGTTGAATTTAGAACCGATTTCGCATTGGCCGGCGGTCGCCACTTCGTGGTGGTGAACTTCGACGGTTTGACCCATTTCTTCCAGAACCAAGCACATCGCGGAGCGCATGTCCTGGAAGGAATCGACTGGCGGGACGGGGAAGTAACCGCCTTTAATGCCTGGACGGTGGCCGATGTTGCCGTTTTCGTAGACTTTTTCCGAGTTCCAGCCGGCTTCTTCGGAGTCGATTTGGTATGAGCAGCCGCCCATGCCGGCGCTCCAGCGCACGTCGTCGAAAATGAAGAATTCGTTTTCCGGTCCGAACAACGCGGTGTCGGCGATACCGGTGGATTGCATGTAAGCTTCGGCGCGTTTGGCGATAGAGCGCGGGTCGCGAACATAGCCTTGCATGTCTTTCGGTTCGATGATGTCGCAGCGCAAGATCAGGGTTTTATCGTCGAAAAACGGATCGATTTTGGCGGTGCTGGGGTCCGGCATCAGAATCATGTCGGATTCGTTAATGTGTTTCCAACCGGCGATCGACGAACCGTCGAACATGTTGCCTTCTTCGAAGGTGTCTTCGTCGATGGTATGCGCAGGGAAGGTGACGTGTTGTTCCTTGCCGCGGGTATCGCAGAAGCGGAAATCGACGAATTTGACGTCGTTTTCTTGGATGAGTTTAAGAACGTGATCTACTGACATCGGCCAAAATCTCCTAGTGGATGGTTATTGTTTTAGGGTTAAAAACACCGGCAGTTACGATAGCATCAATTGCTAGCAAGGGCCAGAAAAATCAAAGCTTCCAGGGTGCCTAACCCACCCTGGAAGCGCGTTAAAACCCGCCTGTCCGGCTTAGAAAGTCACGACCACGTCTGCGGTAAACAGGAACTGGCTTTGGCGGGTGCCGTTGTCGAACGCTCTGGCGCCATCAGTGATGTCGTAGCGAACGTTCGGACGCAAGTTCAACCACTTGGCAGGTTTATAGCTGACGCCGGCGGTAATGCCGTAGTAGCTGGAGGTCAGGTCGTTGTCGGCCGTGTAGGCGCTCCATGCTGCGGTATCGCAGGCATAGTTGCCGTTGATGGTGCCTTGTTCCGCGGTTTGCGCGGCAAAGCAGCGGCCGGGGCCGCCGACTCTCAGGCCGTTGTGGTCTCTGAACCACTCGGCACGCAGGCCGGCCGAGAATTTATCCGTCACATCGTAAATCAGGTATTGGTTCAGGCCGTACCACTCGCCGGTTACTCCCGCGGTCGGCGCGTTTTCGGCGAAACCGTGGTCGTGTTGCATGATGAAATGCAATTTATCGGTAAAGTTGTGTTTGCCGACCACGCTGTACATGGCCCAGGACGAATTATTGCCTTCCGCAGTCTTGCCGGCGGTGGACGTCACTGCCAAAGAGGTTCCGGCATCGTCGCTGGTCCAGGTCACGCCACCCAGGAACGACCAGTTGCCGAGTTGGCGGTCCCAGTTACCGTCCCAGCCGCCGCTATTGCTGCCGGTGACTGCGCCGGCCGAGACGCTCCAATTCGGGTTGAAGGCGTAGCTTGCCAATACCCCGGTGTGGGTGAACGGCTCGCCGTATTGCATGGTGTACGGTTTGGTAATGAAGAAGTTGTCCGGTGCGGTGACGACTTCGTAGCCGATGATGGTGTAGAAGTGGCCGATTTTGACGTCGATGCCGTTACCGATAGGCAGGTTGAGTTCGGCGTAAGCCTGCGGCAGAGCCAAGCCGTAGAAGCGTTCGCCATGCCCGCTCAGATTCAGGTCCCAACTGCCTCTGTCGATATCCGCCCACGACGTGCCGTAGGCTTGGGTGAAAATTGCATCGGTACCGTACATGATGTCGAAACGTCCGCCGATATCGAAGGCGTCGCCGCTGACGTTGACGGCTTTTTGCAGATAAAGGTAAAGCTGATTCAGTTGCAATTCGCCGGTACGGTCGTTGAAGGTGACGGGGCCGTTGAAGCCGTCGCCGTTACTGTTCATGTTTGCAGAAACGCTGGAATTCAACCATCCGCCCAACTTCAGATTGTGGTCCTGCATGAATTTGGTTTCGTTGGGGTCGATGCCAGCCGCGCCCAACAAGCCTGAAGCCTGGCTCCAGGTCTCGGCGACGGCGCTGCCGCAGCACAGCGCGATGACCGCCGCCAACGAGCCGCGAGTGCCAAGCGTGAGTGATGGAAAGACTTTTTTCATAGGTTTACCTCTTGGTGTGTGACTACTGCATAAAAGTTAGCATTTTTGGGGCCAATTTTATTTTTGGCACAAATCAATAAGATACGTGCGGCATATCCGATTTTTTTGATCCTAAACGGTGCGATTTTGCCTTGTCGATCCATTTTGGTGCAGTTCCCGTTCGTGCAGGCAAATCAATCAGATGAGACCACTTAGCAACGATGTTTGACTTGGAGTATCAAGATCTGATTCGCAGTGGTGCGCCGCCTCAGCGAATGCACCATTGAGGTGCGAATCTATCTCGTTTCCGAAGCGTAATCCTTACAACCGCTTATAAATCATGGGTATAAATAGTGGCATGCATCATGCTTTGTCGGTTTCGGGATTTTACTAACTCAAGCAACGAGGTGTTTAACTATGAAACTGATCACAGCGGTGGTTAAGCCGTTCAAGCTGGACGATGTGCGCGAGGCGCTGTCGGATATCGGCGTGTCGGGCGTAACGGTGACCGAGGTTAAGGGTTTCGGCAGGCAGAAAGGCCATACCGAACTGTATCGCGGCGCCGAATACGTCGTCGATTTTTTACCTAAGGCCAAAATCGAAGTGGCGGTTGCGGACGCGCTGCTCGACCAGGCCGTCGAAGCCATAGTCAAGGTTGCCAATACCGGCAAAATCGGCGACGGCAAGATTTTTGTCACCGATTTGGAACAGGTGGTTCGAATCAGAACCGGCGAATCCGGCGAAGAAGCTCTTTAACATCAAGATGGGGAAACAAACAATGAGATATTTATCAAGCATGGCGCTACTGGCGCTGTTCGGGCTTTCTGGTGCAGCGTGGGCTCAAGAAGTGGCGGCGCCCGCGGTACAGGCCACCGTCAATAAAGGCGATACCGCCTGGATGATAGTGGCGACCGTATTGGTTGCGTTAATGGTGATACCGGGACTGGCCTTGTTCTACGGCGGTATGGTGCGGGCGAAAAACATGCTGTCGATCTTGATGCAAGTATTCGTGATTTTCTCGTTGACGGCGATACTGTGGGCGACCTACGGCTACAGCGTCGCCTTCACCGAGGGCAACGCTTTCTTCGGCGGCTTCAGTAAGGCTTTTCTCAGCGGCATTACGCCGGATTCGATGGCGGGAACTTTCAGCAAAGGCATTTACGTTCCCGAATACATCTATATCGCCTTTCAGCTGACTTTCTCGGCAATCACTCCGGCACTGATCATCGGTGCGTTTGCCGAGCGGGTTAAGTTCTCCGCGGTATTGCTGTTCACCGTGTTGTGGTTCAGTTTCTGCTATCTGCCGATGGCGCACATGGTCTGGTTCTGGGCCGGTCCGGATGCTTACACCGATGCCGCCGCCGCCGAAACCGCCGGTGCCACCGCCGGCTTCCTGTTCCAAAAAGGCGCGTTGGATTTTGCCGGCGGCACCGTGGTGCACATTAACGCCGGTATCGCCGGCCTGGTCGGTTGCTTGATGATCGGTAAACGCATCGGCTACGGCAAAGAATTCATCGCACCGCACAGCGTTACGATGAACATGATCGGCGCTTCTTTGCTGTGGATCGGCTGGTTCGGTTTCAATGCCGGTTCCAACTTGGAAGCCAACGGCCTGGCGGCGATGGTATTTTTGAACACCTTGTTGGCCGCCGCCGCCGCGACGCTGGCCTGGATGGCTGCGGAATGGCTGGTGCGCGGTAAACCGAGCATGCTGGGCGCGACTTCCGGTGCGATCGCCGGTCTGGTGGCGATTACCCCCGCCTGCGGTTGGGCCGGGCCGATGGGTTCGATTGCGTTGGGCCTGGTGGTCGGCGCCGTATGCTTCTGGTCGGTTACCTATCTGAAACATGCGTTGAACTACGACGATTCTTTGGACGCGTTCGGCGTTCACGGTATCGGCGGCATTATCGGTGCGCTGGGTACTGCCGTCGTGGCTAGCCCGGCCCTGGGCGGTGCCGGCGTGTGGGATTACGTCACCAACGCTACCGCTCCGGACTACAGCATACTGACCCAACTCGGTAGCCAAGCCTGGGGTGTCGGTGTGGCCATCGTTTGGTCCGGCGTCGTATCGTTCATTGCTTTCAAAATTGCCGACGTGGCACTGGGTCTGCGCGTCAGCGAAGCGACCGAACGCGAAGGTCTGGACGTCACCGAACACGGCGAGACCGCTTACCACGTGTAACGCATAGACGCCGCGGTGCCGGAGCATTAACGGGCGAGCTTCTCGCAGGCTGCCCGTCAACCCGGCACCGGTTTCGCGGCAGAGCTGCACCGAGCTAAATTGTGAGATGCAGCGGAATTATTTATCATGGACGGCAACTGTCACGAAACAGCTGGTTAACCATTCGAATATTGGGGATAGCATGAAACTTATTACAGCAATCATTAAACCGTTCAAATTGGACGACGTCAGAGAGGCCTTGTCCGAAATCGGCGTGGCCGGAGTCACGGCGACCGAAGTCAAAGGTTTCGGCCGGCAAAAAGGCCATACCGAACTGTATCGCGGGGCCGAGTATGTGGTGGACTTTCTGCCGAAAGTCAAATTGGAGATCGCCGTCGCGGAGCAGATCGTCGACCAAGCCGTGGAAACCATCGTCAAAGCCGCCAATACCGGCAAAATCGGCGACGGCAAAATCTTCGTCACCAATTTGGAGCAAATCATTCGGATCAGAACCGGCGAGACCGGGGAAGACGCGATTTGATCGACCGATAACACAATAAGATCGGGCGTAAGATCGGCAAAAATCGCCCTGGTCTGCGGGTAAAACGCAGACCAGGGCGATTTTGTTGTTTATAGCCCGTCAAAAAACAACACAACCATTTCGTGATAGACCATGACAACAATTATAAGAGCGTTGACGCTCATCGCCTTCACCTGGGCCATACCCGTTTCGGCTTCCGCCGATGAGTTAAACCAAGCCAATACCGCTTGGGTGCTAACTTCGACCGCATTGGTATTATTCATGACCATTCCCGGCCTGTCGCTGTTTTACGGCGGTCTGGTCAGGAGTAAAAACGTGCTGTCGGTATTGATGCAATGTTTTTCGATCACCTGTTTGGTATCCCTGCTTTGGCTGGCCGGCGTCTACAGCTTTGTCTTCGCCGACGGCAGCGACTGGCAACCGTGGTTGGGCGGCGCGTCCAAGCTATTTCTGCCGGACATGGGGATCGGCAACTTGACCGGCGACATTCCGGAAACCGTGTTTTTCATGTTCCAGATGACGTTCGCGATTATCACGCCGGCCTTGATCGTCGGCGCCTTTGCCGAGCGGATGAAATTTTCGGCCATGCTCTGGTTTAGCGGATTGTGGCTGGTATTCGTTTACATGCCGATCTGCCACTGGATCTGGGGTAACGGCTGGTTGGCGGCGCTGGGTGCCAAGGATTTTGCCGGCGGTATCGTGATCCACGTCAACGCCGGCGTTGCCTCGTTGGTGGCCGCGTTGGTGCTGGGCCGGCGCAAAGGCTTCCCGAGCGTGGCGATGCCGCCGCACAACATGACGATGGTCGTGACCGGCGCCGGCATGCTCTGGTTCGGCTGGTTCGGCTTCAACGGCGGCAGCGCCCTGAAAGCGGACGGCTCGGCCGGTATGGCCATCGCGGTAACCCATATCGCCGCTGCGGCCGGCTCGTTGACCTGGATGGCCATCGAATGGCTGCGTTTCGGCAAGCCCAGCGTGCTGGGTATCGTCACCGGCATGGTGGCCGGATTGGGCACCATCACGCCGGCCTCCGGTTTCGTCGGCCCGATCGGCGGATTGGCGATCGGTGTGGTGGCTGGCGGGGTTTGCTTTTATGCCACCCAATTCGTCAAACGCCGTCTGAAAATCGACGATTCGTTGGACGTGTTTCCGGTCCACGGCGTCGGCGGCTGCGTCGGTTCTATTTTGACCGGGGTATTCGCGGCCGAGAGTTTCGGCGGTCTGGGTTTGAACGGCGTCAGCATCGGCCACCAGGTGGCGGTCCAAGCCCTGGCGGTATTGGTAACCGCGGCCTGGAGCGCCGTTTTCAGTTACGGCCTGTTGAAAACGCTGGATCTGCTGATCGGCTTGCGCGTTACGGAAGACGAGGAACAGCAAGGCCTGGATATCGTGCTGCACGAGGAGACCGGCTACCACAATCTGTAAACTGCGGCATTGCGGGTTAAAATAGCCGGCTGATTCAAACCAGCGGGGTGTGCAAACATCCCGCTACCGACATTTTAAGCCGAGACCACCATGCCAATCACACTCCAAGCCTTGGAACCCATCATTCGCGCCGCCGGCAGCGTGGCGATGAATTATTTCAACGATCTGCCCAATCTGGCCGTCAATAAAAAAAGCGCGCGCGATCTAGTCACCGACGCCGACGTTGCCGTCGAAAACTATCTGAAACAAGCGTTGACCGAACGATGCCCGGAATACGGTTTTTGGGGCGAGGAGAGCGGCCAGACCGCCAACCAAAGCAGCCGTTGGATCGTCGACCCGATCGACGGTACCCATTCTTTTTCCAAAGGCCAATATTATTGGGGCATCAGCGTGGCGCTGGAAATCGACGGCGAACTGGTCATGGGCGTGGTCTACGGCCCGGCCTTGGACGATTACTATTGCGCCGAGAAAGGCAAGGGCGCCTGGAAAAACGGCCAATCGATCCGCGTCTCCGACGAAACCGACCTCGGTGCCAGCATGGTCTCGACCGGCTTTGCCTGTTTGCGCCAATATTTAACCGACAACAACCTGGCCCGTTTCGCCCGCATCGCTCAAGCCACCACCGGCCAACGCCGCTTGGGCTCGGCGGCATTGGACTTGTGCACCGTCGCCGACGGCCAAGTCGATGCATTTTGGGAGCAGGAACTGAATTTGTACGACGTTGCCGGCGGCGCTTTGGTGGTGATGGAAGCCGGCGGCACGCTGACCGATTTCGCCGGCAATCCCGGCGTCTTCCCCAAACAAATCCTGGCCACCAACGGCAAATTGCTGGATCAGATCTTGCCGTTGATGTGAGCCGGCGCGGTGGCGGCGCGCCGACCGTTGCGTCGGTTTATCGGCGATAACCGGTCCGATCAAGTTTCGTCCCGGTCCGAACCGCTTTCGGTTTGCGCCAGAAATCGCTCGCAAGCCATCAGCATTTCTTGCTGAGCAGTCTCTAAGCCGAAATCCCGGTAGCGTTGCTGCTCCGGCCACTCGGCCAGTGCGGCACTGAGAAAAGCGTGCGGCGACCAGGGTTGTTGTTTCAGAATCGCCAGATCGCTGCGTAACAGGCGGTCGTCGCCGGCAGTGAGGCCTTCCGGGAAGAAGAAGGCCAACACGGCATCGTCGTCGTTCAACCAAGCTTGCAACGCCAGCCATGATTGTCGATCCTGGCGCTCCAGCGGTATCCCGCGCTCGTCGAACAAACCCAGGCTGCGCGGTAACGGCTCGCCGGGGATCAAACCGCGGCGGCGGACCAAGTCCGGGTTCTCGGCTTGTTCGGTAAACCAGTCGTGGGCGGCGTAACGGTGGCTGAACAATTCAAACGCCGAAATAAAAGTGATTTCGATATCTTCAGGAACGTCCGTAACTTTCAATTTTTCATCGCAACGCTGTAATAGGATTCTCAAATGCGAAGGCATTACGGAATGTGTTATTAGTTGCTCAGGCAAGCGCGAGAAAAAGGTTGGCTGCGAACCACCAGCTATCCGCGACCGTAGCATCGATCTGAAATGTGAATGTCGCGAATGTGAGTGTTCGAGGCGCCGTAACCACCTAATTAGAATCCACGCTGCTGTCGATTCGGATCGGAATTGAGAGAATAACTCTGATCTTTCCGCCTTAAGTTTTGGCAATGGTGAGCATTCACTGACTAATAGCACTTGATATAGGCCCAACGATAACCGGCTCCGAATCGGTAAGTTATCAGTCGGGTTTATGGTGGATTGCACCGATGGCTGAGTAAACTCGGTTTCCCCTTGCAATAACCAAGCATCTGTAGGGATCAATGAACACAGGTGTTGCCATAAGTTGCCTTGCTTGGGCATAACTGTATCGAGCGTCGTACAAGTATTTGTTGGATAGGGGAATGCGATGTTGATGCCGTTATCCCGCCGTTGCCAGATTAACGATTCGGAATCGATTGCTGAAAGCAATGCGTCCTCAAGTGCAGAGTCCGCAAAAGGATTTTCAAAGTTTTCTTTTAACCCCCATCTCGTTAGAAGCAATAAACACAAAATACTGTAGAGCCGCGCAGCCAATGGATTCCGACACGTATCCCAATCAGGCTTCAACCAAGTTTGTTGAAATTTTTTTGTGATCTGGTCGGACCAGTTCAGATACGGTATGTCAAGTAATTTGGACTCTAACGATTGCCACTGCCGCTCGGGGTTTGAACATTCGGTTAATAGTTGTTTAACTTGATTTAAGCCAGTGTCAGTTAGCGTTTCACATGAGCTAAGCAAAAGGCCAATCCCCCAATTGGGATTGCACAAACAGATTATCAATAATGCCGGCAACCAAGCCCGTTGCTGTTCCGGCGTCAGCCCCAATTCCTTGCTGCAGACCGCTCTGACCAATAAGCCGGCTGCGCTTGCCTGATCTGGCGGCAACAATCCCAGCAATTCCAGATGGCCTTGATCTGTACGGCTTTTTTGCATGGTCAGCAACAACATGCCGACCTCGTCCCAGCCGGGTTGGCCCAGGCGTTGTACCAAATCCTCGCGAAACACGTCGGCAAAGCGGGTGCCGGCCAACCGGCGCTGGATATCTTCCGCGCACAGGTATTCCTGAAAGCTCAAATGGGCAAAGCAAATTTCGCCTTTGCGCGGTGAGATCAGTAAACCGGCGGGGTGCAGGTAGTAATCCAGCAATTGGCCGGCGTCTTCGGCGGGGACGCCGCCCAGACTGGCGCGCCCTAGCAGGTAATCCGCAACAAAGCTCTCCAGGTCGGCTCGTTGCCAAACGATCCGGCGCCGGTCGGGATGTGTGCCGGCTTCGGCATTTTCCGATCCCATCACTTGGCTTTGGTAGGCAATCCGGGCCAACACCCGGCGCTTTTCCTGCACCGGCCAGTCTTTTAGCTGATGGCCCTGGGTATCGAGGCGGTTTTTGCGTTGGCGGTGGCGGTCCTGGCGGTTCAGGTATAGATCGACGATGGCTTCGTACAAATCCGCCCGGCCGTGCGGCATTTCGTTGCGGGTGCAGTGGACCAGAGCCATCAGCGTTAAAAATATCGGGCGTCGTGCCAACGTCAACAGATAATTGCGCTGCGGATCTTTAAGTGCCTCCAGAAAGTGGGCGCTGCCTTCGGCGCGTTTGATTGCCCATTCCGGCCGCAAGCGGTACCAACTGTCGATGAAATTTTCGATTTGCGGCCAGGCCAACGGTAATAAGTGGTAAAGGCAGTCTTTGGTTAAGTTGATGCCAACCGTTTCGCGCCGGGTTTTAGCCCACCGAATTTTTCCGATATTGTCCGCTTCCTTCGATACCAAATAAGGGATATCCAGGCCGTCGAAGCCGCTCGGGCGGCCTGTGACGACCACCCGGTGGCCGCCATGGTTGTGCGCGGCGATTGCCATATCCAGCAGGGCTTGGCGCAGGTCGGGGCCGCCGGTTTCGTCGAGACCGTCGAGCAACAACAACAACGGGAAAGCGTCGCCTTCGGCGGAGAAACTGGCGCGCAGCCGGGCAATGTCCAGGTTGTCGCTCTGTGCCGCCTGCCGCTGCAGGTTGCGCCACCAAGCTTCCATCAATTCCTCGAGACTGTGGATGCCGTCGATGCCGGCAATGTCGCGCAGAACGATGGGAATAGGCGCTATGCCGCGTTGCCCTTGCAGCGTTGTGCGCAGCCGGCTCGGATGGCTGCCGCATAGCTCGCCGACCAAGGCTTTGGTCAGCGTGGTTTTGCCGCTGCCGGGGAGACCGGACAGGCAAACGAACGAACTTTCCGCAACCAAATCGAACGCATCCTCGCCCCTGAGCCGGTCCGGGGTTTCCAATTCGACGACTTTTTCCGGCGGCGCCATGTTGGTTTCCGAACGGTTCTTACGGCTGACCCGCATCGGCACGAAGATTTGGCGCAAACTGATCGGTTCCGGCTCGTCGGTTATTTCCGCAAGTTCTGCATTACCGTAATGCTTGTTGAGCCAACGAAAATAGCCGGCTCTGGCCTGCATTCTGGCGTTTTGTTCGGCGGGGCTATTGAAATCGGCCATGGCTTAGTCGGTATCGGTGATTTGCAAATACATGGCAGGCAGGCTTTCGTTGGGAGAAACATTCTGCTTCATCCACTCGACGAAATATTGGTCGGAGCGGCGCCGGTCCAGGCGCTCCAGGGCCTTGTCCACCGCGGCATCGAGGGATTGGCTGCGATGCAGTTTCATGTCTTTGGCATCGTCGTGTTTCAACACGTGGGCGAAGGAGCGGGAAAATATTTCGCGGGTTAGACGTAATTCGTCCGTGCTTAAACTTTTGGAGTCTATGTCCACCGGATCGGTGCTATCGGTGAATACGCGAAGCAGCAGTTGCAACAACACCGGCTCGCGTTCCAGCAGGCGCCATACCGGGCGATGGTTGACTCGCAAGTACTGGAACATGACCAGACGCCGGCAGTTCTCGGCTTCCTTCATGGCCTTGCAGCGCAGCATCTGCCAGTTGATGCAGAGACTGTTCAAAAAGTTTTTCACTTTGCGCGGATTGGGTTCCAGCAGAGCTTCGATATCGTTTGCCAAGGCTTCCCTTGCGTCGGCGGGAAAGCCGTGGCTTTCCAGTTGTTGTAGGATCAACGCCCGCACCTGTTTGGGTTGCGGTTGCGGCACCGGAAGCGTGGCCTGAAACAGTTTTTCCAGATACTCGCGGTTGTTGTCGTCGCTGCGGCCTTGCCAGTGGCGTTTCAACGCGTCGCCGACCGCGACGTCGTCAACTCCCAAAATAAATACGCAGCGGCTGGTGCCCAGGTAGAGCTTGATCGCTTCCAATAAGGCCACCACAGCTTTCTCCTCGCAGCGGTCCAAGTCGTCGATAAAGACGATCAGGCGGGCTTGGTTGTTGAGTTTTCGAGTGTTTAACTCGGCGAGGTCGTCCAATAGATTCTCTACCGCGTCTTCGAACAATAGATGGAAGCGTTGGCCGTCGCTCGGTTTAGCCAGGTTTTCCGAATTGTTCTCATTCCAGGCCTTGCGCACGTTTTCGCTAACGCCGACGGCGGCTTTGACGGGTTTACCGCTGGTAAAACTGATCGCGGCGTCGATGACGTACTCTATCAGAGTCAAAGCGGCCAATCCGCCTTGCCGGTTGAGTTGTCCGCCTTGTTCCAACAATCTGCGCTTGACACCATACTGGGCGCGTATTTCCTGCAACAACGGAATCAACGGGTTGTCGGCTTGTTGGTGCTGCCACGGCGAATACCAGATGCTTAAACTTTGATCCGCCGTCTCATGCAATGCGTCAGTCCAATTCAGAGCCCGATTTTTTTCGCCATTTAACCGATGGTTCAGACTATTAAGTTGTTCCAGCGATTCTTGGGTCAGCTCTGATTTATCCTGGCCTAATCTGAGGTTCTGGCTGATCGGTTTGCCGCCCAGTGTTGCAAAAGCCCGTCGCATCAGACTGGTTTTGCCGCAACCCCATTTGCCGGTAATCCCGATGGTGAAAGGCGATTGACTTCCAGGCTCATGCGCGCCAGTTCGTCGCCGGCCCTCCCCAGTCCCAGTTGGTCTTGTTGCACCCATTGGTCGTTGATATAGGTCGCTGGCATTGCCTTTCCCGGTGGTTTTGGATTGGCCCAATTGTATACAGAATTCTGGGTTTGCCGCAGAGGTTGCCGGAAGACAGCGGCCAAGTGGTTAGTCGGGGAATAGAGAAATCGGTGGAGCAGTCCGGATTTGCCGTTACAAATCCTTCAGTCCAGCGCAGGCACTATGCGGTCGTGGTCGGTAATCGAAAAGGATGGGCGTTATCCGCACCCATCCCGAATAACGATTTAAGGCTAATCCCGCAACACCGCATTGCGCCGGTCGGATTGTTTCAGCACGCCGCCCAGTATCCACATCTGGTACATCGACACGGTCCACATGAAGGCGAAGGAAATGCCGAGACCGGCGCCGGCAATGATGACCAGCCAGGCAAAGTGCGGGTTTAGTTTGGTCAGCCACCACGAGGCGATGTCGACCAATAAAAACAAATAGGGCATGACAATGGCCGGATATTTGTATTTACACGGTACGCCGGTACTGAAGCTGAAGATCACGCCGACGAACATGAAAATGAAGCTGATGCCGAATAAATGAATGTGCGACAAGCGGGTCAGCGAGGCAAAGGTGGCGCCTTCGCTGGATTCGGAAGCCTTTTTCAAGGCTTCGAATTTGGAAAAGTCCGGCAGCGAACCGGCGTTGGCATTGTGGCAGATCACGCAGTTCTTTTCGACGATCGGTTTGATGTCGGCGTTGTATTTTGCTTCGTCGGCACCGTCGCGCACCCATTGGATAATCTTGAACCGCTCCTGGTCCGGCGCGTTCATTTTCATCGATCCGTTGAGTTTGGATTCCAACACCGAACCGGAGCGGTCGCCGTAGTAGCTGTAGACGATATCGTCCAGCGACAAACCGAATTTGCCGTCGGCCATGCCGTGGGTAAATAAAATCTGGGTCAGCGCCATCAGGTAGCCGGCGCCGATCGTGACCAGGTAGCCAGTGAACAACAATTTGATACTAGTGCCGAAGCTGATCAGGTTTGCGCCCTTGTAGGCATACTTAACGGGAATATTGGAATCGGTGGACATAAGCTATCCGGTCGCTGAATTGGCGGAGCGGGCGTAAACGGGCGGCCGCAATGTCGCGGCCGCCCGGCGCCCGGTTATTTATTGACGTTTTGGTAAAAGAAGCCCAACTCGTTGATTTCGTCTTCGCTAAGCGCTTCGGCGATTAAACGCATCCGGCTGTAGATGTCGTTATGGCGACTGCCGGTTTTGAAGGCCTTCAAGGTAGTGACAAAATACTCGGCATTTTGGCCGGCCAGGGCCGGCGTATCCATTTCCTGGCCCTGGCCGTTACCGCCGTGGCACACTTCGCACGGCGGCAATATCCGGTCGTTGCTGCCTTGGGTTACCAGCTTTTCCGCCTGTTCGTAAACCATGGGGCTGCGCGACTTGAACGCCGGCGGCCGGCTGGAAAACCAAGCGGCCAAGTCGGCGGCGTCCTGCTTGCTCAACGATTTGGCCGGGCCGGACATCATCGGGTTGTCGCGGCTGCCGTCGGCGTAATCGCGCAATTGCTTGTACAGGTAGGTCGGCAACTGGCCGGCCAGCGACGGCGTACCGGGCATGGTGCTGATGCCGCTTTCGCCGTGGCAGCCCCCGCAGTTTTTGGCCAGCTCCTGGCCTTTCTGCGGATTGCCGGCTTTGACAAAATTCAGCTGGTCGGCCGTCCAGGCCACTTGCGACGAAGGTTGCGCCGCTAGTGCGGTCGGCAGCAGCAAGGCTGTAGTAAGTATCAGTTTTTTCATGATCAGACCCCCCATCTGCCTGAACCAAAGGTTTCCATCAAGAAGAATTGCAGAATCGGATAACCGAAGGCAATCAACATGAATACGGCGATGATGGCGTTCCACAAGCCAAAGCTGTTCAGATAGTTGGGTAGATCTTTCACGGCATGGATCGGTTCGGCGTACTCGATCTCGCCTTGATAGCTTTCCTGGCTAATCTGGGTTTTATACAAGATATAAACCAGCAAGCCGGCCGAGCCCAGCAGAATCAGGCCGCCGAATATCATCGTCACCTCGTACGGTTCCCATGACAGCGTCAGCAGGTTGTTGTAGTGCACGCTGTCGATCCGGCGCGGTTGGCCGAGCAGGCCTAAAATGTGCCAGGGCGTGGTCATGATGATCATGCCGATAAACCAGCTCCACAGTTGGGCGATTGCCAGCGACGGGCAGTACAACGGTTTGCCGCTCAACACCGGCCAGAAGTAATAGGCGATACCGAAATACATGATCACGGTAGTGCCGCCGAAGATCAGATGGAAATGGCCGGAAATCCAGGCGGTGTTATGCACCATCGCGTTCATCGCGTAACTGGCATTGATCAGGCCGCCGAAGCCGCCGAAGATCAACATCAACAGGCCCAGGATCAAGGCCAGCACCAGCGGGTTGCTCCACGGCAGCGCGGCGATCCAGCCGAACAGGCCTTTGCCGCCGTTCAGCCTGCCGGCGATTTCCAGCGAGGCAATCACGGTAAAGCCGGTGATGAAGGTCGGCAGCGTGACGACGAAGGTGCCGACCGCGTGCAGCAGTTTCCAGCCGTGGCCTTGTTCCGGGTCCATGTACAAATGGTGGAAGCCGATCGGCAAGCTGAACACCACCAACAGGATAAAGGCGGCGCGCGCCATCTCGTCGCTGAACAGGAAACCGCCGGCCTGTTTCGGTACCAGGCAGTAAAACGCGGTGTAGGACGGAATCAGCCAGAAGTAGACGATGGGGTGCAAGGTCCAGGCGAACAGCGTGCGAGCCAAGCCGGCGTCGATGGTATCGATCCAGCCCAACGCCCACGGAATCAATTGGAACAAGACTTCGGCGGCGACGCCGGCGCTGGTCCACAACCACAGAATGGCGTTGCCGGTGGTGGCGAACATCGCCAGCGGCACCGGCACGCCGGGATTGGCTTTTTTCCACTGCATGTACATCACGATCATCGACACGCACCAGAACCAGGAGCCGACCACTAGCAAGGTGGCGCCGATATAGAACAATGGATGCGCCTTCAACGGCGGGTAAAAGGTAAACAGTACCGAGGCCTGGCCGAACAGCAGTGGCAGCGCGGCCATGACCACGCCGGCCAGCGCCACGCCGAAACCGGTCCAAGCGAAGGTCTTATTCCACACCGGCAGTTTCAAGCTGCTGGTGGCGACGTAGTAACCGAAGCCCATGATGAAGAAGGTGGTCAACACAAAGCCCATCAGCACGCCGTGGGTACTGACCGACGCGTAATAGACCTCGCGCGACTCCAGAAAACCGAAGAAGCCGCTGCGTTCGATAACTTGATACAAGCCCATCACCGCGGCCAGCCCGAAGGCGCCGAACGCAACCCAGAAATGGGTTAGCGCCAATTTTTTCTCTACGCTGTTATCCATGGTTTGCTCCCCGTTGTTTGTTGAGCGCTTCCCATTGCGCTTTGCTGACCACCTTGATATTGCTCCACATATGCGCGTGGCCCATGCCGCAGTATTCGTTGCACAGCAGCGGATAATCGCCGGCGTGGTGCAGTTCAGTTTGGACCTGGGCGACGTAACCGGGCACGATCATCGTGCTCATGTTAGTCATCGGGATATGCACGCCGTGGATCACGTCCAGGCTGACCCAGCGGAAGGTGAGTTTGGTTTCCGCCGGCAGGGTCAAGGTTTTCGGATAAAAACCGTAGCGCCCGGCCACCATCCGCACCGTAACGCTGCCGTCCGGGTTGGTGCTGGCGCCGAGTTTATCTTCGGCAAATTCTTCCGACAGGTGCAGTTTCGCCGAATCGATGGTCTCGACGTTGCTCGGCGCGTGGATGCCGTGAAATAGGGCGGAGCCCAGAATCACCGCGACAAAAAAGCCGGCGATGCCCAAGGCGATGCCGGCCCATCTTTTTTCCAGTTGGTCGATATGCATGGTGTCCCCCTAACCGATATGGCCGCGAGGCAGGAATACCCCGTAATACATCAGCAACCAGGCGATCACCATGCCGCCGCCGACGATCAACATCAAGGCCCAGGTGCCGACCGGCGAGCTCTCCAGGATTTTTTTGCGTTCTTCTTCAGTCAGATTGTTCATATCCTTCCTTTCTTGTATGCGGTTGTGACAGGAATTGAGTTGGCAACCAACGGCATGAACAGCACAGGCTCCGTCATTCTTGCTGATGACTTAACCAGCCGATTGCTGGGGTTATCATACTCTCAAAGAATCGCCGGCTCAAAATCGGATAACTCAAGTTTTTTATATGGTTGTGGGGCTTTCTTACAGAGAGTTACGACTTGTGTCGGCCGGGCAGCGGATCGCAGTCTGATCCGGGTGGCGCTGTCGAGCAGCTGGTTGTCGCGCCACTTCCCCAGACAAACCCGGATTGCGGATATGCGGCCGGCAAGCGCCATGGCCGCCGGGAAGGGCCTGGGCAGTACAGTCCGGCCGTTTTTTCGGTAGGGCGGCGGATTGTCAGTCCGGGTCGATTCGGTTATAAGGCGTCGCTAAGGACAATACCATTGTCGATTTCAGGTTAATTGCGAGATTTATCGATTGGGAACAAGCATAGTGGATTCATTACCATCAACTGAGCCGATTCGTCTGGGCTTAATGCCGCCGCTGACCGGCGTGGTGGCGATGTACGGCAGCGAAATCATTCACGCCGCCCGGATCGCCTGTGCCGAAGTCAACCGCAGCGGAGGTTTGTTGGGCCGGCCGCTGGAGTTGATCGTCGAAGACGACGGCAGTTTGCCGCAGACCGCGGTGCCTGCCGCGCGGCGCTTGGTCAGCGAGCACCGCTGCGTGGCAATCATAGGCAATTTATTGTCCAGTTCCCGGATTGCCGTCGCCAGCCAAGTCGCCGAACCGGAAAAGATTCCCTATCTGAATTTCTCGTTTTACGAAGGCAGTATTTTCAGCCGTTATTTCTTTCATTTCGCCGCACTGCCGAACCAGCAGATCGACAAGATGATTCCGTACATGGCCGAGCACTACGGGCTGAAAATGTTTTTTGCCGGCAATAATTACGAATGGCCGCGCGGCTCCATCGATGCGGCCAAACGTTGCCTGCACAAACTCGATGGCGATGTGGTCGGCGAAGAATATCTGCCGATAGGCGCCAGTGGCGACGAGATCAACGCCCTGCTGGAACTGGTCGCCCGCTCCGGAGCCGATGTATTCGTGCCTTATTTTGCCGGCACCGATCAACTCAAATTGTTGACCGGTTTCGCCGAGATGGGCTTGAAGAAGCACATGGCGGTGGTGATGGGGCATTTTGACGAAGTATTGGCGAGCCTGTTGCCGGCTCACGTGCGGGAAGGCTTTTATTCCAGCAACACTTATTTCATGTCGCTGGATCGCGAGGAAAATCGGGCTTATTTTCAAAAGTTAGCCGCCGAACCCGGTATCGACGGCATTTGGCCGAACGGCAACGGCATATTGACTAACTTCGGCGAAGCGACCTACGTTTGCGTGAAAGCTTTCGCTAAAGCCGTCGAGCAAGCCGGTTCCACCGCCAACGAAGCCTTGGTGGATGCTTTGGAAACGGTCAGCGTTACTGCGCCCCAGGGCCGTGTCAGCATGGATGCGGAAACCCATCATGCCTGGGTGAATACCTATTTGGCGCGCTGTAACGCCGACGGCAGCTTCCGTATTGTCGAGCGTTTCGAGCTGAATCCGCCGCGTATACCGGAGCGCTATAGTCGCCAAGCCGCCGAATTGCATATTTCGCCGCCGTCTCCGCAGGATACCGGCCAGGTCATGCAGGGGGCCAAGTCGGTATTGGCCCAATCGAATGCCGCGCAGCAGATATTGTCGATTGCCGATATGGCGATTCTGGCGGCCGACGAAAACGGCATCATCACCGAAGCCAACGTCAACGCCTGCAAAATGTTCGGCTATTCGGGCGCGGAAATTTTGGGTATGTCGGTGCACTTATTGCTGCCGCCGCATTTTCGCCAGCGCCACGCCGAATTGGTCAAGCGGTTTGTCGAAAGCGACGAGACGCAACGCAATATGGGTGGGCGCGGAGAACTGGCCGGTTACCGCAAGGACGGCTCGTTTTTTCCGTTGGAAGCTTCGATCGGTAAAGTCCGCTTCGGCGAGCAATGGATGTTGGTCGTGACGCTACGCGACATTTCCAGCCGCAAACAGGCCGAGGAGGAGTTGCTGTGGCAGGCCACGCACGACAGTCTGACCGGTTTGCCCAATCGGGCGCTGATCCGCGAACGTTTGGCCAGTGCCTTGCAGCGTTCGCGCCGGCATGGCGCCAACGTCGCGCTGTTATTTGTCGATCTCGACGATTTCAAACTGATCAACGATACCTACGGCCACGAGATGGGCGATGCGCTGCTGAAAACCATCGCCGCGCGTTTGCGGGAACTGATACGCCCGGGCGATACGCTGGCCCGTCTGGCCGGCGACGAGTTCGTGGTGCTGTGCGAACAAATCGATCAACCGACGGCACTGTCTTTGATTGCCGAGCGCATCAATGCCGCGTTACGCCAACCGATGGCGTTAAACGGACATTCCTTGTACGTGACGGCCAGTATCGGTATTGCCGCCGGCCACGGTTCCACCCATTCCACCGACGACTTGTTGCGCTATGCCGATACCGCGATGTACGAGGTGAAGCAAAAAGGCCGCGACGGTTGGCATTTTTTCAACGACAGCCTCGAACAAAAGGTTCGCCAGCGCCTGTCGGTGACTCAAGGTTTGCGGTTGGCGATAGAACGCAACGAATTATCGCCCAGGTTTCAGCCGATAGTTTGTGCCGATAGCGGCCGGATCGTCGGCGCCGAACTTTTGCTGCGCTGGTTTCCGCAGGAGGGCGAAATTTCGCCGGCGATTTTTATTCCGATAGCCGAGATGACCGGTGCGATTGTGGCGCTGGGTTTATGGGTGTTCCGTCAGGCGTGCCGGGCCGAATCCGACTGGCGCCGGCGTTGGTCCGACTCGGCGCCGGCCTATATTTCGGTGAATGTGTCGGCCCGCCAGTTGAGCGAACAAAGTCTGGCCGAGGATTTTGCCGAGATTCTGCGGGAAACCGGCGCCGACCCGCGGCGTATTTTGTTGGAAATTACCGAAACCTCGTTGATGGCCGATATCGACAACAATTTGCGCGTATTGCAACGATTGGCCGATTTGGGGATGCGGGTGGCGGTAGACGATTTCGGTACCGGCTATTCGTCGCTGGCGCAATTGACCCGGCTGCCGGTCAATGTGTTGAAAATCGATAGGGCGTTTGTGGACGGTATCGAAACCCAGTCGGAAAACCGGGCCGTGAATCGCGCCATTGTCGGTTTGGCGCGGGCCCTGGGCTTGAAGCTGGTTGCCGAAGGGGTCGAAAATATCGAGCAGTTGCTCGAGTTGCGCGCATTGGGCTGCGACTACATTCAGGGCTACCTATTTCATCGGCCGCTGGAAGAGCCGATTTTTATCGACCGGTTTAGCCACGAGCTCCAGGAGCAGTCGCTGGTAGGGGCCGAGCCGCCGTTGTTTTTCCTGATTTACGTCAGCAGGGCGGTCCGGCCGTTTAGCGATAGCCAATTGGACGCGCTGCTGGAAAAGACCCGCGCGGCGAATAACGCCAGAAGCATTACCGGTTGCCTGTTGTACATGGATGGTTGTTTTATGCAGATATTGGAAGGTAGGCGCAAAACGGTATTGCAGTTGGTCGAGAGGATAAAGCTCGATCCGCGCCACCGAGACTTCCACTTGGTGGTGCAGGCGCCGCAGCAGCGCCGGATTTTTCCTAATTGGAACATGGGTTTTCGCGATTTATCCAGGCTCAACGGCGAACCGGATTTTTCTCCATGGCGCAAACGCAGCATCGGTTTTTTCGAACTGGCCGAGGATGCCCGCACCTGCTACACCTACATCACCGCGTTTCGGCATGACAGCATTTAGCCGACGGATTCTGATTTGATTTCGGACGGCTATGGCCCGCCGGTTTACCGCTGGCCGGGATATAGCGGGATCGGCCGAGTTTTTAGCGGTTCCGGCGTGCGCCACGCCCTGCTCGGGCCGACAATGGCTAAGTTCTGCGGTTATAATGCCCGGTTTTTCCAAATCATCGGATAGTCAAGCCGTGGATATAAAAACCTATATGCAGCAACTCGGCCGCCAAGCCAGACAGGCCGGCCGAGAAATCAGCAAAGCCGATAGCGGCCGGAAAAATGATGCCTTGCTCAAAATCGCCGCAGCGATTACCGAAGCCGGTGCCGAATTGGCCGGCGAAAACCGCAAGGATCTGGAGGCCGGCCGAGCCAACGGCATGGATGCGGCTTCGTTGGACCGGCTGGAGTTGACGCCGGCCCGCATCGGCGCCATGGTCGAGGGCTTGAAGCAAGTCGCGGCCTTGCCTGACCCGGTCGGCGAAATCAGCAACCTCGGCTACCGGCCCAGCGGCATCCAGGTCGGGCAGATGCGGGTGCCGCTGGGCGTGATCGGCATCATCTACGAATCGCGGCCGAATGTTACCGTCGATGCGGCGGCCTTGTGCCTGAAATCCGGCAATGCCTGCATCTTACGCGGCGGTTCCGAATCCATACATTCCAATCGGGCAATCGCGGCCTGCATCGCCAAAGGCTTGGCCGCGGCCGGCCTGCCGGAACAGGCGGTACAAGTGGTCGAAACCACCGACCGGGCCGCGGTCGGCGAACTGGTCCGGCTGCAGCAGTATGTCGACGTAATCGTGCCGCGCGGCGGCAAGAGCCTGATCGAGCGGATCAGCGCCGAAGCGACGATTCCGGTGATCAAGCATCTGGACGGCATTTGCCATGTCTATATCGACGGCAAGGCCGATATCGATAAAGCCGTGGCGATTGCGCTGAACGCCAAAACGCACCGCTACGGCGTCTGCAACGCGATGGAAACCTTGTTGGTCGCCGAAAGCATCGCGCCGACGGTGTTGCCGGTTTTGGCCGAAAAATTCGCGGAGAAGGGCGTCGAATTGCGCGGTTGCCTGAAAACCTGTTCGTTGGTGAAACAGGCCGTCCGCGCCAGCGAAGAAGATTGGCATACCGAGTATCTGGCGCCGATTTTGTCGATCAAGATCGTGGCCGATATCGACGAAGCGATCGACCATATCAACACCTACAGCTCGGCCCACACCGAAGCCATCGTCACCGAGGATTACACGTTGGCGCGGCGGTTCCTGCGCGAAGTCGATTCCAGCTCGGTGATGGTCAACGCCTCCACCCGGTTTGCCGACGGTTTCGAATACGGTCTGGGCGCCGAAATCGGCATCAGTACCGATAAGCTGCATGCCCGCGGGCCGGTTGGCTTGCACGGTCTGACTTCGTTGAAATACGTCGTGCTCGGCGACGGCCATATCCGCCAATAAATGATCGGCGTCTACGGAGGCACCTTCAATCCGGTCCATTACGGCCACTTACGCACGGCACTGGAAGTCAAGGAACTGTTCGGATTGCAGCGGCTGCACCTGATTCCGTGCCGGCTGCCGGCCCATCGCGGCCAACCCGAGGCCGACGCCGAGATTCGGATGCAAATGCTGGCGGCGGCAGTGGCCGATACGCCGGGATTTTTCGCCGATAGGCGCGAGCTGGAGCGCGACGGGCCGTCGTATATGGTCGATACCTTGGCGGCCTTACGCAGCGAATTGGCTGACGATACGCCGTTACTGCTGTTCATCGGCGCCGACGCCTTTGCCGGCTTGGAGCGCTGGCACCGGTGGCAGCGTTTGTTCGAGTTGGCCCATGTCGTCGTGATGACCCGGCCCGGCTTCCTGCACGGGCCGTTACCGGATTTTTTGCAACAACGGCTGGCCGACGATTCCCGGCTGTTGAGCGACGCGCCAGCCGGACGGATTTATTTCCAACCGGTAACGGCTTTGGCGATTTCCGCCACCGAAATCCGCCGTTTAATCGCGGCCGGCCGCAGTCCGCAGTTTTTATTGCCTGATCGGGTTATTGCTTTGATCCGTCAGCATCAACTTTATCAAGCAACTACTGATCAATAGGAATTCGAATGCAATCAGAAGCGTTAGTGAAACTGGTCGAAACCGAACTCGACGTTCGCAAGGGCCTGAATATCAAAACCATAGACGTGCGCGGTAAGACCAGCATCACCGATTTTATGGTGATCGCCACCGGTACCTCGTCGCGCCACGCTAAATCGTTATGCGATTACGTGGTCGAAAAAGTCAAGGAAAACGGCCTGCAACCGCTGGGCCTGGAAGGCGACCAGAGTTCCGATTGGATCTTGCTGGATTTGGGCGACGTGATTGTGCACGTGATGACCGGGCAAGCCCGCGAGCTGTACCAATTGGAAAAATTGTGGTCGGTCAGCGGCGACGCCGCCCGCGCCTGAGGATTCGGCGCGGAAACGCGATTTTGCCGGCTTTGCCGCGCTAATTTTTCGGTGCGCCCCCTCAAGAAAAGTCCGGCCCAGTCGATGACTTAGGCATGCTAAAGGAGGGGTTATGAAAACGTTGCGACTAATCGGTTTGGCGGCCTGTTTGGCCTTGGCGGCCTGTGCTGGCCCCGGCGCTAAAAATGCCGAGACGGCGGCGCAGACTAAAACCTTACGTGCCAGCGGCTTCAGCAATTTCGATAACAGCGGCCGGCTTTCGGTCAACCAACGCTGGTTGCAAGCGCAACAGGCGGCCAAGCTGGAGGCGTTCCGCAGCTTGGCAGACCAGTTGTACCGGGAGCCGCTGGACGGCGGCGACACGGTCGGCGCCAAAGTGATGCGCGACGAAACGTACCGCGTTTATCTCGATACCTATTTGCGCGGCGCCGCCGCATCCGACTACCGCACGGTAAAAGACACGCTGAAAGCGACATTGGAGCTGCAATTAAGCCCGCGTTTTTACCGTTGCATGAACGGCGGTACCGGCAACGTCGACCAATGTTTGCAACAAGACAATAAAGTTCCGTTCACCCGGCTGGGCTATAAGGAGGCGACGGTAACGTCGGCCAATCTGGCTTGCGGCTCGCGCGATTGCAACGACCTGTATTACGTCAGCGGTTTCTCCAAACGACCGAACATTCTGGACGACGTTTTGCTGGATGCCGGACTTTACGACGCGCAAGGGATAGTCAATACTGGTGCACGTGGCTTTCTCCAATATTTCCTGTTCAATGGCTTCTTTAATTCGCTTTAACAGTCTGATCCTGCCGTTACTGGCGCTGGTGTTGGCCGCTTGCGACGGCGGCGTGTTGCATAGGAGCGATGCCAACGACTCTGAGGCAAACGTTTCCGGACGGCAAACCAGCGTACAAGGCGCGGCTGCCATCGGCGCCGGCGGCGTCGAGGACGCGCGGCGCGCAGCGATAGACGATGCGGTGCAGCGGGCGTCGTCGCAGTTGAAACGCAGCAATCCGGCCGGAGCCATGATCAGCGACATCAAGGTGGTCGACGAATGGCAGGACGGCGAGGTCTATCGGGTGCAGGCCTTGGCGGTATTGTCCGAGCGCCAACATTGCGCGTCGCCGTACCGCAAAAAAATCGTCGCTACCGGTTTTCCGATCATGAACGCCGAGCAGGTCAGTAGCAGCGAAAGCCAGGACTTGTTCAGCGGCATCCCGCGCGAGATCAATAACCGGTTGATGGAAACCGGCGATTTTATCGGCCGTAATCTGACCAACGCCGTGTTGTATTCCCGACCGGATATTGCGCCCGAAATTTTGCCGACCACCGGCTCCGCCGAGTCGGTGATCGTCAACGTCGCCCGCCAATATAACGCCCAGTTTGTGCTGTCCGGCGTAATCCGCGGGTTTCGTACCGAATCGACCGAGTTCGTCAGGGGCACAGGTGTATTGGCCGAAATCAAATCGATGGCGCGCGACTTCATTGGCCGGCGCAGCATCGATTTCGACGTATTCGTCCACGACGGATTCAGCGGTGTGCTGCTGTTCCAGCAACGCTACAGTGCGTCGATCCTGGGCGATGTCTCGCTGCCCAACGGCTACAACGTCGGCAGCGAGCGTTTCAACGACACGCCGTCGGGGCATAAAATCAGCGAATTGATCCAGCAGGCCAGCGAGGATTTGCATCGCTTGTTCGGTTGTTATCCGTTTACCACCCGGGTATTGGAGTCGGCAAACAATCGCATCGTGATTGCGGCCGGCGCTCAGGACAAAATCAGGATGGGCGACAAGCTGATGGTCTACTCGGCAGCCGGCATTGCGCCCAGCGGGCGGGGCTTGAGCGACCAGGTCGGAATTTTGACGATCAATGAAGTCAGCGCCAACACTGCGGCCGGTAGTCTGGATTCCGGCGCGCAGGGCGTAGTTCGGCCCGGAGACTGGGTGAAAAGTTTCGGGTCGCCGTAAGGGTTAGGCTGCGGCCAGCAAGCGCTCGATATCCTGGCTCAACGCCGACGGCGCGACGAAGGGTGCGTAACGTTTGTACACAGTGCCGTCCCGGCCGATCAAAAATTTGCAGAAATTCCATTTTATCGATTGGCTTCCCAGCAAGCCCGGCGCGGCCGCTTTCAGATAACGAAACAGCGGGTCGGCATCGGCGCCGTTCACCTCCACTTTGGCAAACATCGGAAAACTGACGCCGTAGTTGGTTTCGCAAAATCCGGCAATCTCCTGGTTGGAACCCGGCTCCTGTTGGCCGAATTGGTTGCACGGAAACCCCAGTATCTCGAGTCCGCGGCTTTTGTAGGTTTGGTACAACGCTTCCAGGCCGCGGTATTGCGGTGTGAAACCGCAGCGGCTGGCCGTGTTGACCACCATGATGACTTTGCCGCGAAATTGGGCTAGCGAAATGGGTTCGCCGTGTATGTTCACGGCGGAAAATTGGTAAATATCGCTCATAGTGAAAACTTAGCTCGGAGTAAAGAACGGTAGCTTGTCGCGAGGCCATGGTTGCACACCGCCGCGGCCCGAATTGTGTCGGCCTTCCGAAAATTGGCCGGAAGGGGTATCCAAGTTCGATACGCAAGACGACACACCGCGGCGCGAACGGCTGCAGATTACCGTTGGCCGCGGATTTGTCAACGCACACCCGGCGCTTAAGCCGACTGCATCCGTGCCAGGTATTGTTGCAATTTTTGGGCGACGATGGCCTCGTAATGCCGTCTCAGCACAGAGTCGGACGGTTTGACCGGCAGTTCGCTTTCGATCTGGTTGGCCAGGCGGGCCAAGAAATGCCGCCGTAGCACCGAATCTTGCGGAATGCCGGGTTCTGCGGCCACCGCTACCGTCGCCGGCGCGCAGGATTCGGCCTCCGTCCTGATTGGCCGGTTTTCGGCGATTCGCGCTGGGGCCGAATAGGCGCCGTGCGCGGCGGCGTAATGGCGGCGCAACACCGAATCGGTCGGATACGGGTTGGCCAGCGCTTCCTTCTCTGCCAATTTGGCGGCTTGGTAGTGGCGGCGTAATACCGAGTCTTCGGGCTCACGTTCGGTATTGGCCGTAACCGCCGGAGCCAGGCTTGGTTCTGCTTGCCTAATAGCCGGCGCGGGTGCCGGTGCCGGTGCCGGTGCAGGGATTGGTGCTGCGGGCGCCGCTTCGGTTCTGGTTTGCGGAATTGCCTGATCGGATTTGATCGGCGCTTGCGGCGGCTGCGATGTTATCGCCGATGTGGCGGCCCGGACCTTGCGGCGATGGCGGAAGAAGGCCCAAATAGCAATGCCCAATAGCAGCAGCGATATGCCGAGAATCGATAAAGTTTCCAACATGACGGTCCCCTTTGAAAGAGTGTTGTTATTTACAAAGCCGGCCCGGTTTCCCGACTGGGCGCGCTGTGTGTTTTTGTAGTGGCTGCCCGGCATCCGCAAGCAGCGCGGCCGTCGCCGGCACCGGGGCGAAGTCCGGGATGCCGTTGCGCTGGCCCGCTCCGATTTATAGCATAATTCGTTGAAATAGTTGATTTTGGCCGGGTTTGGCTCGGCTTAGTGACGCGGTCGCGGTTATCGGCGGCCGGGTTCGGTACAATAGCCGCCTTTTTATCCCGCACCCCTGGTTTGTTAATGACTGATTCAATTATCTACGCGCTGGACTTCGACGGCGTGATTTGCGACAGCGCACTGGAAACCGCGCTGACCGGCTGGAAAGCCGCTGCCACAATTTGGAGCGGCATGGCCGAAACCGCTCCGCCGGAATTGGTCGAGCAATTCCGCGCGGTGCGCCCGATCATAGAAACCGGCTACGAAGCCATCCTGGTGATTCGGCTGTTGCATGCGGGCGAAACTATCGAGTCGATTTACGCCGGTTACGGCGAAAAGGCGCAAGCCTTAATGGCGGAAGCCGGTTTGACGGTGGCGGGCTTGAAACAGTTGTTCGGCGATACCCGCGACCAATGGATAGCCGAAGACAGAGCGGGTTGGATTGCCGTGAATCCGCTGTTCGCCGGCATGGCCGAAAAACTGCGCCGTTTGGGTAGGGACCATGTCTGGTACGTGGTTACCACCAAGCAGGAACGTTTCGTCAAGAAAATCCTGACTGCGAACGATATCGAACTGGCCCCCGACCGCATCTTCGGTTTGGATCGAAATATGAGTAAGCCGGAGGTATTGAAAGGGTTGCAGCGCTCGCACCCCGGCCGGCCGCTCTATTTTGTCGAAGATCGGCTACCCTCGCTGCAGAACGTACGCAAGCATGCCGAGTTGGCCGATTTACGGCTCGGCTTTGCCTTGTGGGGTTACAACCTGCCGCAGGACAAAGCGTTGGCCGAGGCCGAAGGCTGCCGGCCGCTGCTGCTAGAAAACTTCCTCGAGAACGCAGCCGGATTCGGCGACGCCTGCAAGCCGGATTAAAACCTGAGCAGGCTTTGCAGGTAAAAATAATCGGTATCCGGGGTGCGCGGTGCGGACGGCGCGATTCTGGCGAATTCGCCTTTGAACAAATGGCTCCAGCCGGTTTCGAAATTCAGGCTGCTGTTCACGTCCCAGCGCGTCGTCAATTCCAATTGTTGGCCGACCGAATCGCCGCTGCGGCCGGTTTTATCCTGCAAGCCGGTGCCGGCCCAACTGTCGGTCGGCGAGGCTAGCCAGAACAAGCGGTGCGACACCGATGCCTGGACATCGCCACGCGGCGAAAACGTGATTCGAGCGCCGGGCGAGTTGACGTTGGTGCGAGCGAACGCACCGTAAATGCCGGTGGCGCCGAACTCGAACCGGCGAGCGCCGTAAAGGGTATCGAACCGTTGCTCTTTATTGTCATTCGGATTGTCGTCGCCGCTGGCGTAATCGTATTCCAGTGTCAGATGCGGGGACCAGGGCGCATCGAAACTGTAGCCGACATCGGCGTGCTGGTACCAGGCGCTGTGCTGTTGGTCCAAGCCGTCGCGGGCGCCGCTGGTCGCTCTGACCGTGCCGAACTGGCCGATCGTCTCCAATTGAAAGTCGAAACTGGACTTGGCCGGCTTGCTGAATAGCCGGGCTCCCGGCGTGAAATAGCGGCGGTTGCGGGTCGGATTGCGGATACTGTCGCCTTCGTCCAGATGGTACAAATAAATTTCGGCGCTGGTGTTACCTAGCAAATTGTAAAGCTCCAAGAACCCGCCGGAAAACCAGGTGTGGGTGTCTTCCTCGTCGAATTCGTGAGTTTCCTCGAGCAAATCTAATGCAGCGGTCGGATAGCGGTTGACCGGCATCGTGACGAAGCCGGTGAATTGCCAAGCGTTGTAGTCCAGCAGCCGCAATTTAACGCCGGTAAAGGTGTTGATCGTATTGCGCATCGCGTTGCGCGCCACCAGGCGCCGGCTGCCCAGATTCAGGGTTTGGCGGCCGGCCACTACTTCGAAACCGAGACCGCTGTAGAAAATATTCTGCTTGGCCCAGGCCAGATAGCCCTGGATGAAATCGGCCTGGTCGGCGTGGGTGTTGTTAATGCCGGAACCGCTGTCGGCTGCCAGCGCTCGGGCATCCAGAAATTCCGCGCCAAGGCGGAAGGCATCGAAACCGGCCTGCAGCCAAAGGTCGCTTTGCAGTGCGATTTGCTGGTCGCCGCCTTTGCCGTTGGCTTTGAAGGCGTTATCCAGCGTTTCGTAGCGGGTACGCTGCTCCAGTCCGACCGATAGCCATTTCGGCAAGCCGAGGCTGTCGTGCAGATTCCAGACCGGCTTTTCGTATTTGTCGTTGCCCAGTAAGGCGTCCGGCATTTGGCTGGAAAAAACGGCAAACGGCGGCCGGCTGTAGCTTTTCTTCTCGGCGGCTTGCGCTACGGTCGCGGTGCCGGCCAGGTAAATGCCGCCGACGGCGATAGCCGCCCACGTGTTGCAGACTGGTAAGGGTTTCATGGTTCAACCGGATATCGAAGTTAATACGCTGCGCGTGCAGTAGTGCTAGACATCGACTTGCCGGAGCGGGCTTACGCTTCGGCCAGATAAAATCTCCGGCTAGCTTACTTGCCGTTATGTGCTCATGTAAATAACGAAAATGCGGGACTATATAATTCGGCTCAGGCAACAATGGCTGTCGGCAGCGGTAGCCAATTGCCTGCGAATCATTGTCGTATGCGTAATTGAATTGGCGCCGGCTCCTATGCCTACGGCCGAGCGAGGCCTCTGCAAATCCGGCGCGGCGTAGGCCTGTCTTAGTAGCCGGGCCACCAGCGCCAGGCGCTGTTCGGCCGGCTCAGCCCTTTGTATGGTCGTAAATGCTACACAGGCGGCGGCGCGAGTCCGAAGCCAATGTCGGTTTTGCGACAATGTCGGCCGTTTCTATGCCGAATTGGTTGGTTTTGCCGCCGCACACTACGGACGTCGCCCGAATAATCTCAATCTCGATAAGAGTTTAACAAGCTGGCAAGCCTCTTGCTTTGTTCCCAAGTAACACGATTCCATTCATGCGACAGGAGACTTTTCCGATGTTACTCGAGAGCTACGACAGCCAAGGCCTTTTAAACATTACTTCCGTGCTGGGCAAGACCAGCATGGCCGGAGTTTCGGCCTGGCGCGGCGATCTGGTATTGGTCGAAGGCGTAATGCGCGAGGGCGCCACCAATCCCAACGACCGCAATCCGCCCAAGCTGCTGATCCATCAAGCCGCGATGTTGGCCGATAACGAAAAAATCCTGTTCATTAACGGCATGGTTTACCTGCTGGATTCGCTGGAAGCGTTTGTCGAGAAATACAAATCTGCGCTGACTCCGGAAACCCTGGCGTTGATTTACGTAGAAAACATCGCCGGCAATCTGGAAGTCGAAATCGGCGGCGTCAAGTTCAAATTACTGCCTTACAGCGAAGGCATGGTCTGGAACGAAACCATGGAATTGCTCTACATCGAAAAATCCGACCTGAAAGGCCAGTCGGCAGAAGATAAGGTGGTAACCGTTTACGAATCCGCCAAAGGTTTCAAATTCAAAGCGGAAACGGTGGATTACCCAACGGCGTTGGGCAAAACCATCGAAGTCAAGCGCGAAGCCAGCTACGGTCCGGTATAACGCGGCTTGATCCAGATTGGGAGCGAGCATGAAAAACTTTAAAACGGTTTCCGTCGCCGAATCGGAGCAATTGATAGCCGCGCAGCAGCCGATGATTCTGGATTGCCGCGACTTGAAGGATTACCGGGCCGGCCACATCGAAAACGCCATGCACGTGCACGAACAACTGCGCGATTCCCTGCTGCGCAAGGCCGATAAAACCAAGCCGCTGCTGATTTATTGCTATTACGGCCACGCCAGCGAACATTTGGCTGAAATGTTCGGCGATTTCGGCTTCCAAGCGGTTTACAGTCTGGCCGGCGGTTATGCCGACTGGAAAGAGCAGCACAAACTTGAAAGGTGAGGCTATGGAACAATTATCACGAGATTTGGCGTTACGGATTGCGTTGGCGTCGCGCGTGCTGCCCGGCGTCGATGTGGCGACGCTGATCGGCATCTTGCACGAAAAGGCCGGCTCGCCGCTGACGGACGAGAAGTTGAAGTCGATTACTGTGACTAACTTAAAAACCGGTATCGGCAGCCACGACGGCGAGGAGGATGGCGAGGACATCGATATCGGCCTGGCCAACATCAAACTGGCCGTGCGCTACCTGTGGGGCGAGGAAGACGGCGACGAAGGTTTGCCGGAAATCATGCCTTACAAGGACGGCGATTTGCCGGAGTCGATCCGGGTCGCGATTGCGTCGAACAGCGGCGCATTATTGAACGGCCATTTCGGCTCCTGCATCCGCTTCCTGGTGTACCAGTTGTCGCGCGACGACATGCGGCTGGTGGATATCCGCTCCACGGTCGATGCCGACACCGCCGACGACAAAAACCTGTTCCGCGCCGAACTGATCAAGGATTGCCATGTGCTGTTCGTGCAGTCGATCGGCGGTCCGGCTGCGGCCAAAGTGATCCGCGCCGACATTTACCCGATCAAGATTCCGGACGTGATCGAAGCCACCGACCAACTGCGCGAATTCCAGAAAGTATTCGACGCGCCGCCGCCGTGGATGGCCAAGGCATTGGGCAAGAGCGCTGAGGAGCGGAAGCGCTTCGTGGCGCAGGAATAACGGGTCAGGCCGCCGGCGACGCGCTTAACGGCGCAATTGCCGGTTTAGCCGTACCACAAACTCGGTACCCTGTCCGGTTTCGCTGGCGAAGCTCAGCGAGCCGCCGTGTTGTTGGTTGACGATGCGGTAGGCGATATGTAGGCCTTGGCCGCTGCCTTTGCCGAAGTCCTTGGTCGTGAAGAACGGGTCGAAGATGCGGTCGCGAATCGGTTCCGGGATACCCGGCCCGTTGTCGGCAATCCGGATTTCGACGCAATCGCCGACCGCCGCGGTGCGGATCACGATTTTACCGCCGCCTTTTTTGCCGTCCTCGATCGCTTGCGCGGCGTTGACGATGATGTTCAAAAATACCTGGGCCAATTCTCCCGGGAAGCATTCGATAGCCGGCACGTCGCCGAAATCGGTTTCGACTTCCGCCACATATTTGTAGCTGTTGCGGGCAATCAGCAACGTATTCTCCAGCGCCAGATTCACGTTGACCCAGCCGGCGTTGCTTTGTCCGCTATGCGAGAACCCTTTCATGGCTTGCACGATACGGACGATTTGAGAAATGCCTTCCAACGATTGGGCGATGGCTAGCGGCGCGTCTTCCAGGATAAACGCCAGATCGGCCTGTTGTTCCAATTGGTCGATCAATTGCCGATGCTCGCCCTGTGCCGCGAGTAATTTGCGGTACTGTTCCAGCAGGTGGGTAACGCTGGCGAAGAAATCGCCGATGGCTTGCAGATTGTCGCCGACGTATTGCGCCGGCGTGTTAATTTCGTGGGCAATGCCAGCGGCAAGCTGGCCGACCGCGGCCAGTTTTTCGGCTTGCAGCAGGTTTTTGTTGGCTTGTTCGATGGCCTGGGTGCGCAGCTCGATTTGTTGCTCCATATAGCGCATCACATTGTGCGACTGCCATTTGCGCAACGCGGCGTGGATTATCTGGCGCAATTCCAGGTCGCTGAACGGTTTTTCCAAGATCAACAACTGGTCGCTTTCGCCCAATTTCGCGGCAATTTGTTCCCAGCTCAGCTCCTGGCCGGCACAACATAACACGACATGCAGGTCGGCATCGGCTTGCCACAGACTGCGGATCAGATCCAAGCCTTGGGCGTCCGGCAGGCTGTTTTCGACCAATGCCAGCTGGAAAACTTGTCCGGACTTGATGCCTCCGCGAATAGCGGCAGTCGCTTCAGCCGCGCTGGAGCAGCCCAGAAACTGATAACTCAGGTTTTCCGCAGCGGATTGCAACGATGCTTGGGCGCTGCCGTTGAACATCGCGTCGAGCCGGTTGCGCAAGTCAGGATTCGGGGCGACCGCCAGGATTTTGGAAGGGTCTTCGGCTTCGATAAACATGTTCAGGCTCCGAGGTTGCGCGGCTTGGCAGCGGAGCCCGCTTGCGCTGCTTTAAGGGAAAAACCGGCGCTCGCGCTCATCGGATCGTCAGAGCCCGGCAAATACGCGGTAAATTGACTTCGGCCATCGAGATGTCGTCCGTTTGCGGCTGATGCTGTTGGTGGTTGCGCAATTGCGCAACCACCCGATCGATACGCCTTGCTGCAGTAGGGGCGGCCGCCAGCGCGTGCTTTAAAGCCTCGGCCCCGAACAAGCCGAGACCGGCGCCGATTTGGTCGGTAACGCCGTCGCTGTAGAGAAACACCGACTCGATCCCGCCGATGTCGTAGTCGGCGATGGTGCCGATCAGGCCGGCGTCGGCGGCAATGCCGAGCGGCAGATTTGCGGAGTGCACTTTATCGGCGATGCGGCCCTGCTTGTCCAAAAAGTAAATATCCGGCATGCCGCCGTTCCACACCTGTAACCGGCCCGCGGCCAAATCCAACACCATCAGCGCGGCCGCACAAAACAAACCGGTCGGTAATTTACGGCACATTTTCCGGTTAATGATAGAGGCCAACTCGTGCAAGGGCGGACGGTCCGGACATTGTGCGTCGAAAATTTCGGTGACCAGTAATCCGCCCAGCGCCGATTGCAAACCGTGGCCGGTCAAATCGCCCATCATCAGATAAAACGCCTGGCCGTCGCGGCTGACGGCGTTCAGGATGAAATCGCCGCCCACCGCCTCCTTGGCCGAGATGAAAAAGTCCAGGCCGTTCGGCACTTGGTAACCGTATTTGCCGAATTTGCTGCAAACGATTTTGGCGGTCTCCAGCTCGTGTTCCAGCAGCGCCTGTTTTTCGGCCAATTCGGCGTTACGTTGCAGCAATTCCAGGTTTTTCTGTTCCAGTTGTTCGCTCAATTGGCGCTTGGCGACCACCAGCCGGTAGTGCGCCAGCGCGTCGGCAATGATTTTTTTGGTGACCTCCATCGGGCAAGGTTTGGGCAAGTAGCGAAAGATGTGGGCTTCGTTGATCGCTTTGATGGCGACGTCGATCTCGATGTTTCCGGTCAGCACAATTTGCACGCTGTCGGGCGATATCTCGCCGGCGCGCTGCAGAAACTCCAAACCGTTGGCGCCGGGCATGCTGTAATCGGACATGATCACGGCGATGTCGCGCTCGTGCTGCAGGATGCGCAGCGCGTCTGCGGCGGAACTTGCGGTAAACAATGCGAACTGCCGGCCCAGCGTGCGTCTGAACATGTCCAATATATTTTGCTCGTCATCTACGCACAGAATTTTGTCTTGTGATGTATCCGCCATCTCTGTCTCCTACTCCTATTTTTTTGCGAAACTTGCCGTGACGTTCGCGGCCAGCGTCCGCCATTCGCCGATACGGTCCAGCTTGCCTATTCGCTGCAAATAGGTTTGGTCCAGCGCCATGTCGAATAAACGGCCGTAACCTGGCACAGCCGTAGGGTTGAGCAAGCACGATGCCGCATGTACTGCAGTCAAGGCGTTGACGCCGTTGTATTCGGAATCGCTCGGCGTGTTTTGCAGCAAAATGGACTCGATGATACGCGGCGGTATTTTCCATAAACTCAGCACGTAAGCGGCCGCTTCCGCGCGGGTAAAGCCGAAGATGGACATTTCCAGCTCCGCCGGCGGCTTATCGCTGTTTACGGCTTGTTCCACCAGGATTTTCAGTTTATCGCCGCAGCGCGACATAAAAATCAGCAAACCCATATTGTGCAACAGGCCGCCCAGATAAGCCTGGTCAGGTCTGTCATCGCTTTGCCGTTCCGATAGCGCAATCAGCCGCGCCAGTTCGGCCACCCGGGCGGCGTCCTGCCAGAGATAATCCATGTAACGTTCCACCGCCGGATCGGTGACCGGAAAGGCGGTTTTGACGTGTACCGATAACACCAGGCTATTGAGTTTTTTCAGGCCGATCAGATTGATGGCGTCGGTCAGATTGGACACCGTTCGCTGCAAACCGAAATACGGCGAATTGACCAAATGCAGCAGTTTGGCGGAAAGCACCATGTCTTTGGCGAAGATATCGGCGATTTGAGCGCTGGTGGCGCGTTCGTCGCCGATCGCGGCGTTCAGCTGGTGGTAAATTTTCGGCAGGCTCGGCAATTGGCTGGCCTCGCCGACTTCCGCGGCGATACGCGGATTATCGACGCAGGCCTGGATTTTGAAGACTTGGCAGATTGTTTCCCGCAAGATTTCCGCGCTGCAAGGCTTGGCCAAATATTGATGCGCCACTTCCAGGCCGAGGCGCAAGTTGGTTTCGTCGGTATAGCCGCTGAGGATCATACGGACTGTGCCGGGGTAGGCCGCGGCGACCTTGGCCAATAATTCGTCGCCGCGCATTTCCGGCATCATCATGTCGCAAACGATCAAATCGATGGGTTGGCGCTGCATCAGCTCCAGGGCTTGTTTGCCGCAGGTGGCGAAGTGCAGATGCCATTGCCCGCGGTAAGGGCGCAGTTGGCGTTTGATGCCACTGATCACGTGCTCGGTGTCGTCGACGAACAGGATATGTTTGTTGCCGGTCATGCTCGGAACCTCAGGCAGACTGGGGCCCGCACGGGGGAATCGGTCGAGCAGCGCGCAAAAAATCGCGGGTTTCGCGTTTCGGGTTGGTGAGCATCGGTCACAATGGTCGGGTTGCTAGGAGCTTTAAGTTTAGATAAGCCGAGCCGGTTTGTCCGCCGGTAGTGGGCAAGCCGGTGCGCAATAAGGCCAAACCCCGTTTTTTCCGGCCCGGATTAAGGTTTACCCGACATTGACAAGGGTTGGGGCAACTGATAGTTTTGCTGTTGGCACTCGGCAGTGTGGAGTGCTAACGAATTTCGAAGGTACCGAATGTGGCTGGCGGACAGGATTTAAACGAACGATCGCTTTATTTGCTCAAAACCCTGGTGGAGCGTTACATCCAAGACGGCCAACCGGTCGGGTCGCGCCTGTTGTCCAAGGATCCGAATTTGAAGTTAAGCCCGGCCAGTATCCGCAACGTGATGGCGGATTTGGAAGAGATGGGCTTGATCCATTCGCCGCATACCTCCGCCGGGCGGGTGCCGACGGTCAGCGGTTACCGCTTGTTCGTCGATAGCCTGCTGACGGTCAGGCCGTTGGCGTCCAGCGAGCTGGACCAGTTGCAGGCCGGCTTGCACAGCGATACCGAGACGGCCAGCGATTTGTTGGGCAAAGCCTCCAAACTGCTGTCCGACGTCACCAAGATGGCCGGCGTCGTAACCTTACCGCGCCGCGAAAGCGTCTCCCTGCGCCACATCGAGTTTTTGCCGATGTCCAGTACCCGGCTGCTGGTGATCTTCGTCACCGATACCGAGGAAGTGCATAACAAGATCATCCATACCGAAAAACAATTTTCGCCGGCCGAGTTGCAGCAGGCCGCCAACTATTTGAACTCGGTGTTTACCGGCCGCAGTTTGGCCAAAATTCGCGAATTGGTGGTCAAGGATTTGGAAAAAGACAGGCATTCGGTCAACCAGGGCATGATCGATGCGGTCAACATGGCGCAACTGGCCTTTGCCGAGCAGCCCAACGACGACTATGTGTTAAGCGGCGAAACCAACTTGATGGGTTTTTCCGAGCTGTCGGACATGGACCGGCTCAAACAGTTATTCGAAGCCTTCAGCCAGAAACGCGGCGTGATCCATTTGTTGGACCAATGCCTGCAGGCCGACGGCGTCCAGATTTTTATCGGCGAAGAGTCCGGCTACAGCGTGTTCGAGCGTTGCAGCCTGGTAACCGCGCCTTACTCGGTCAACGACGAAGTCGTCGGCGTGCTGGGCGTGATCGGTCCGACCCGGATGGCTTACGAGAAGGTGATTCCGTTTGTCGACGTCACGGCAAAATTATTGGGCGCGGCCTTGAATCCGAAATAAAAGCCCTTATCGTTAGCCCAACTCAAAATATTAGAACCATGGAGAAACTATGAGTCACCAGCAATCGAGTCACGAACAGCAGACGGACGCCGAACTGATCGCCGAAGTACTGGAGCAAAACAAACCGGCCGCGGCGGAAGCCGGCGGCGAAGAGCCGGCAGCGGAAGAAGCGGTCAGCATCGAATCCTTGCGCCAGCAATTGGAACAAGCCCAACAACAGGCGTCCGCCAATCTGGATAAAGCCTTGCGGACTCAGGCCGAAATGGAGAATTTGAAAAAACGGGTACAAAAGGATTTGGACGACGAGCGCAAATACGGCTTGGCTAAATTCGCTAAGGAATTGCTCAGCGTGCTGGACAGTCTGGAATTGGGGATTCAGGCCGCATCCGGCGACAGCCCGGAAGTGGTCAAGTTACGCGAAGGCAGCTTGCTCACCGTCAAACAATTCGAATCGGTATTCGCCAAATTCAACATCGAAACCATCGACCCGCTGGGCCAGCCGTTCAACCCGGAATTCCACCAGGCCATGGTCATGCAACCCAGCGAAACCGCCGAACCGAATTCGGTATTGAACGTATTTCAAAAAGGTTACATTCTGAACGGCCGTTTGTTGCGTCCGGCCATGGTCGTGGTGGCGAAGGCTGCCGACAAACCGGCCGACGGAGCAAAAATCGATGAGCAGGCTTGAAAATCAAACGATCAACCGCATATCGCTAACAACTTTTTAACTTACCACTTATTCAAGTCTGGAGAATTTCAATGGGCAAAATGATCGGTATCGATTTAGGAACCACCAACTCCTGCGTCGCCGTACTGGAAAACGGCACCGCGCGGGTCATCGAAAACAGCGAGGGCGCCCGTACCACGCCCTCCATCATCGCGTTTACCAACGATAACGAAGTATTGGTCGGCCAATCCGCCAAGCGCCAAGCCGTAACCAATCCGGAAAACACCTTGTTTGCGATCAAACGTTTGATCGGCCGTCGTTTCAAAGAAGACGCGGTGCAAAAAGACATCAAAATGGTGCCTTACAAAATCATCGAAGCCAACAACGGCGACGCTTGGGTGGAATGCCACGGTAAGAAAATGGCGCCGCCGGAAGTGTCTTCCCGCGTCCTGATGAAATTGAAAAAAGACGCCGAAGCGTTCCTGGGCGAGGAAGTCACCGAAGCGGTCATCACCGTACCGGCCTATTTCAACGATTCGCAACGTCAAGCCACCAAAGATGCCGGCCGCATCGCCGGTCTGGACGTCAAACGCATCATCAACGAGCCGACCGCGGCGGCGTTGGCGTTCGGTATGGACAAACCGAAAGGCGACACCACCATCGCGGTTTATGACCTGGGTGGCGGTACCTTCGATATTTCCATCATCGAAATCGCCGAAATCGAAGGCGAGCACCAGTTCGAAGTTTTGGCCACCAACGGCGATACCTTCTTGGGCGGTGAAGACTTCGACTTGCGTATCATCGATTTCCTGGCCGGCGAGTTCAAAAAAGACACCGGCATCGATTTGCACAACGATCCTTTGGCTTTGCAACGTCTGAAAGAATCGGCCGAGAAAGCCAAAATCGAATTGTCGTCAGCCGAGCAAACCGACATCAATCTGCCGTACATCACTGCCGACGCATCGGGCCCGAAACACTTGAACGTCAAATTGACTCGCGCCAAATTGGAGTCTTTGGTCGACGATTTGATCGAACGTACCAAAGGTCCTTGCCTGCAAGCGATCAAAGACGCCGGTATTTCGGCGGCAAAAATCAACGACGTGATCCTGGTCGGTGGTCAAACCCGGATGCCGAAAGTGCAAGCGTTCGTTAAAGAATTGTTCGGCAAAGAGCCGCGCAAAGACGTCAACCCCGACGAAGCGGTGGCCTTGGGTGCGGCGATTCAAGCCGGCGTATTGGGCGGCGACGTTAAAGACGTGTTGTTGCTGGACGTTACCCCGTTGTCTTTGGGTATCGAAACTCTGGGCGGCGTGATGACCAAATTGATCGAGAAAAACACCACGATCCCGACCAACGCTTCGCAAGTGTTCTCGACCGCCGAAGATCATCAAACCGCGGTGACTGTGCATGTATTGCAAGGCGAGCGGGAAATGGCGTCCGGAAACAAATCGCTGGGCCGTTTCGACCTGCAGGACATTCCGCCGGCACCGCGCGGCATTCCGCAAATCGAAGTCTCGTTCGACATCGACGCCAACGGTATCCTGAACGTATCGGCCAAAGACAAAGCCACCGGCAAGAAGCAGTCCATCGTGATTAAGGCTTCCAGCGGTTTGTCCGACGACGAAGTCGAACGCATGATTAAGGACGCCGAAGCCCATGCCGACGAAGACCGCAAGCTGAAAGAGCTGGTCTCCACCCGCAACGCGGCCGAAGGCATGATCCACGCTACCGAAAAATCGCTGAAAGAATTGGGAGACCAGGTCAGCAGCGACGAAAAATCGGCGATCGAAGCGGCCATTAAAGACCTGCATGCTGTGCTGAAAAGCGACGACAAAGATGCCATCGAAGCCAAAACCAACGCCCTGACCGAACTATCGGGTAAACTGGCCGAACGCGTCTACGCCCAAAAAGGCGGCGCCGAAGCGGTGGCTACCGGCAGCCACGAACACGCGGCCGGCGGCCAACAAGCCGAGCCAGACCACAATGTGGTCGATGCCGAGTTCGAGGAAGTTAAGGACGATAAGAAGTAAAGTTCGTTCGATTTCTCTCGCAGCCTGAGAGAGGGTAGGACGGGCGCGCACGCTGTTAAAGTCGCTTCCGTCTTCTTTCAATTCAATATCTTAATTAACCGCCGGTTTCCGCCGGCGGTTTTCCTCGTTATGGCAAAAGAAGATTTTTATAAACTGCTGGAAGTGGATCGCAACGCCAGCGAAGCTATGTAGATGCGCACCGCATACCTTTTTGTTTTTGCGAGGTAGATATGCAAGCTGTTGTTACGGAAGTCAAAGAATTACTGAATAGATTGTCCGAAGAAAGCGGCTATTAAGATATTCAATATCACCTTTATGGCATGGCTAAAATTCGGCAAGGAATCACTAGGGCGGAAATCGAAGGGATTGTTCCGCACGAGGAAGTCGAAAAACAATTTGATTGCGTGTTTAGTTGAATACAAACTTCCAAGCTATATTTTGAGGTAAGAATAATGGATAGCACAGTAATCGAACGCGAAGCTCTTCATCTCCCCGCAGCGGAACGCGCCAAACTTGCCCACAGTTTATTATTAAGCTTAGAAAATCTCTCTGATGCTGAATTGCATCAAGTTTGGCTGGATGAGGCTCAGCGACGTGCCGATGAAATAGATCAAGGTTCGGTCGAACTGATTTCCTCCGAAGAAGTTAGTGCCAAAGCGCGTTTATTGCTGAGATGAGTTATCGGTTTCATCCGGGGGCCGAGCATGAGCATTTGGAGATTGTTGGATTCTACGAGTCGATACAAACGGGGTTAGGCGCTGCCTACTTAGCGGAATTTGAAAATTTAATGACTCGCGTTGTTGGGATGCCTAAAATTTATCGGATAAATAGAGGGTCTAATATTCGGGTGGTTTCCCTATTTAAGTTTCCTTATCGAATAATCTTTAGAGAGAATTCTGACGGGTTACAGGTTTTAGCGGTTTCGCATAAAAAAAGAAGGCCTGATTATTGGTTAGGTCGGTTATAACTAAATTTACCCATACTTAAAAAATAATATTTAAGAAAAATAAATGGCCGCAAAAGAAGATTTTTATAAACTGCTGGAAGTGGATCGCAACGCCAGCGAAGCCGAAATTAAAAAAAGCTATCGCAAGATGGCGATGAAATACCATCCGGATAGAAATAAGGATAATCCGGAAGAGGCGGAGAAAAAATTCAAGCTGATCAAGGAAGCTTACGAGGTTTTGTCGGATTCCAAAAAGCGTGCGGCTTACGACCAGTTCGGCCATGCCGGCGTCGACCCGTCGATGGGCGGCGGCCGTGGCGGTTTTACCGGGGCGGAGAGCTTCAGCGATATTTTCGGTGATGTGTTCGGCGATATTTTCGGCGGCGGCCGCCAGCAGCGCAGCAGCGTACAGCGCGGCGCCGACTTGCGTTATAACCTGGAATTGACCTTGGAAGAAGCGGTTGGCGGTACCGAAGCCACCGTCAAAGTGCCGGTATTGGTCGCGTGCGGCGAATGTAACGGTAGCGGCGCGAAAAAAGGCAGCAGTCCGGTCACCTGCACCACTTGCCACGGCCACGGCCAAGTGCGGATGCAGCAAGGCTTTTTTTCGGTACAACAAACTTGTCCGACCTGCCGCGGTACCGGCAAGCAGATCAAAGACCCGTGCCCGAAATGCTACGGCCAAGGCCGAGTGCAGGAAACCAAAACTCTCAACGTCAAAGTTCCGGCCGGCGTGGATACCGGCGACCGGATCCGTTTGGCAGGCGAGGGCGAAGCCGGATTGAACGGCGGTCCGTCAGGCGATCTGTACGTTCAGGTGCAGGTTAAAGAGCATCCGATCTTCACCCGCGACGGCGCCAATCTGTATTGCGAAGTGCCGATCAGTTTCCCGATGGCCTGTTTAGGTGGCGATTTGGAAGTGCCGACCCTGGACGGCAAGGTCATGCTGAAAATTCCGCCGGAAACCCAAACCGGGCGCATGTTCCGCTTGCGCGGCAAGGGCGTCAAGCCGGTCCGGGGTGGCGCGGTCGGCGATTTGCTGTGCAAGGTGCAACTGGAAACCCCGGTGCATTTGACCAAGGACCAGAAAGCCTTGATCGAGAAACTGGGCGAATCTTTGTCCGGCGGCGGCAAACACCACAGTCCGCAAGAACACAGCTGGATGGACGGTGTGAAAAATTTCTTCGACAAGTTGACAGGATAAGCCATGCAAAGAATCGCTGTTGCCGGCGCTTCCGGGCGCATGGGTTTGTGTTTGATCAAAGCGGCGTTGGCTGCGCAGCAGGCCGAATTGACTGTTGCGGTATCGCGACCGGGGAGTCTGGCCGTCGGTAAAGATGCCGGCGAATTGGCCGGCCTGGCGCCGGCCGGGGTGGTCGTCACCGACGACTTGGCCGCGGCCGCCGACCGCTTCGACGTGTTGATCGATTTCACCCGCCCCGACGCGTCGATGAATTACATCGAAATTTGCCGTCAGGCCGGGAAAAAAGTGGTGATCGGCACCACCGGCTATTCCGACGCGCAGAAAGCGGCGATAGCCGCTGCTGCTGACCAGGTGGCGATGGTGATTGCGCCCAATTTCAGCGTCGGCGTCAATCTTTCGCTGAAACTATTGGAAATGACCGCGAAAGTGATGGGCGATTACACCGATATCGAGGTGATCGAAGCCCACCATCGGCATAAAGTCGATGCGCCGTCCGGTACCGCATTGCGGATGGGCGAAGTGGTCGCGGCCGCGTTGGGACGCGATCTGAAAGACTGTGCGATTTACGGCCGGGAAGGCGAAACCGGCGCTCGCGACCGCAAAACCATCGGCTTTTCGACAATCCGTGCCGGCGATATCGTCGGCGAACACACCGTGATGTTTGCCGACGAAGGCGAACGGGTCGAAATCACCCACAAGGCCAGTAGTCGCATGACGTTTGCCAACGGTGCGGTGCGCGCCGCGATTTGGTTGGCGGACAAGCCGTGCGGCCTGTTCGATATGCAGGACGTGCTGGGCTTGAAAACCTGAGCCAAGTGGCCGGAATAAACTCCGGCCTGGTAAAATCAGCAAAATCTTATATTCTCAACGGCGTTACCGCGCCGGTCAGTTTATAATGCCGGTAGTCGGCGATAACCTGGGCGTGATCGAAAGCCAGAACGGCCGGCAAACTGTCGAATGTAAACAATCCGCAATTTTTCGCATCGTCCGCCGCCAACGGTTCGCCGTGGGCCCGCGCTAGGTAAACGGCGGTAACGGTGTGGTTGCGCGGGTCTCGGGCCGGATCGGAATACAGCCCGAGCAATGCGGTCAGTTCGACCTCCAATCCGGTTTCCTCCTTCGCTTCCCGAATCGCCGCGTGTTCGACGGTTTCGCCGACGTCGACGAAACCGCCGGGTACCGCCCAGCCGTAAGGCGGATATTTGCGTTCGATCAGCACGAACGGGCTTTGCGGATGGTCGATCAATTCGATCAGGATGTCGGCGGCAAGCAGAGGCGTAATTGGTTTCGGCATGGCGGTCACGAGGCTGGGTTAAACGTTAAAATATCGGTCGGACTCAAGTTTATACCGGTTTTTGCCGGCGGCGGAAATGTGCGTGGCCCAGCAAAACGGAGCTTTCGGTTCGGCAGCCATGCCGGCCGGACTATATTGCTATCCGGGAACCGGCCGACGCTTCGTGTCGGCACCGACTGGAAATCAACTAAAACAGAAATACATGAACGAATTTATTCCCGGCCAACGCTGGATCAGCAATACCGAATCCGAATTGGGTTTGGGCATGGTAGTCGAAGCCGAAGCCAACCGCGTCACCGTCTTGTTTTTAGCGACCGGCGACCGGCGGGTTTACGCCAAGGATAATGCCCCGTTGACGCGGGTACAGTTCAGCGCCGGCGACGTTATCGAGTCGGTGGAGTACGCCAAAATCACGGTGCAGCAGGTACAGCAACATGCCGGCCTGTTGACCTACATCGGTTTGGACCAGGATGGTCAGCTACAGCAAGTCGACGAAATGGAATTGAACCACCATATTCAATTCAACAAGCCGCAAGACCGTTTGTTCACCGGCCAATTCGATCCGACCGCCTGGTTTTTGTTGCGCTACGAGACCTGGCGCCGGCAACAGCAACACCAGCAATCCGCGGTTAAAGGCTTGCAGGGCGCGCGTGCGGCGCTGATTCCGCACCAGTTGTACATTGCCCATCAGGCTGCCAATCGCGCCGAACCGCGCATCATGCTGGCCGACGAAGTCGGTTTGGGCAAAACCATCGAAGCCGGCTTGATCATTCAACACCGCTTGATCAACGGCTTGAGCCAGCGGGTTTTGATTCTGGTACCGGAAAGTTTGATGTACCAGTGGTTGGTGGAAATGCTGCGCCGTTTTAATTTGCGCTTCAGCCTGTTCGACGAGTCGCGCTGCATGTCGTTTGCCGACGAGGGCAATCCGTTTCAACACGAACAATTGATTCTGTGCAGCCAACAGTTCTTCGCCGATTTTCCGGAGCGGCGCGAGCAGGCGCTCGAGGCCGGCTGGGATTTGGTCGTGGTCGACGAGGCTCACCATTTGGAATGGAGCGCGGAGGCGCCGAGCGAGGAATATTTATTCGTCGAACAACTGGCCGCCGCGGCACCGGGTTTGGTGTTGTTGACCGCCACCCCGGAACAATTGGGCAAGGAAAGCCATTTCGCTCGCCTGCGCTTATTGGACCCGGACCGTTTTTACGATTTCAAGCAATTCTTGGTGGAGGAAGGTCAATTCGAGCCGGTTGCCCGCCTGGCGAATCTGTTAATCGCCGGCGAAATGCTGGACGGCGAGCAACAAGCGTTGTTGCAACGTTTGTTGCAGCACGACAATGTCGACAATTGGTTGCGCGAGGTTAATGCCGCAGAAGGCAACGCTCGGGAGGAATTGATCAAATTGTTGCTGGACCATCATGGCACCGGACGGATTCTGTACCGCAATTCGCGGCACACCGTGCAGGGATTTCCGGACCGGCAACGCCATGCCTATCCCTTGCAGGGCGAGGACGGCGCCGATTTGGCCAATAGCCCGTATTTGCACTGGCTGGTCGGCCAATTAAAAGCACTGGGCGACGAAAAAGCCCTGCTGATTTGTAAGCGGGCCGAGACCGCGATCCAATTGGAACAGTTGCTCCGCCACCATGTCGGCCATATGGCTGCAGTGTTCCACGAAGGCATGAGCATCGTCGAACGCGACCGCGCCGCGGCGTTTTTTGCCGACGAAGAGAGCAGGGCGCAATTGCTGGTCTGCTCTGAAATCGGCAGCGAAGGCCGCAATTTCCAATTCGTCCGCCATTTGATCTTATTCGACTTGCCGGAAAATCCGGACTTATTGCAGCAACGCATCGGCCGGCTGGATCGGATCGGGCAGAAGCATGTGATTCAGATTCATATCCCGTATCTGGTCGGCAGCGCCCAGCATGTGCTCTACCGGTGGTACGAAGAAGGTTTGGATGCATTCAGGCACAACTGTTCGGGCGCTGCGCAAGTGCTGAAATTGCTCGGCAGCGAACTGCATGAGGTATTGCGCGCGCGCGATCCGGCGGCAATCGAGGCCTTGATCGCCAAGACCCGCGACTTGAACAGTCGGGTTGAAGAAGAATTGCACAAAGGCCGCGATTTATTGCTGGAGCTGAATTCCTGCCGGCCGCAGGAGGCGGCGCAGTTGGTGGAGCAGATTCGCCGCAACGAGCTGGACGGCAGTCTGTGGCCTTACATGGAGGCGATGTTCGATTGTTACGGGGTCGATGTCGAGGACCATTCCCGCGATTGTTATATCTTGTGGCCCAGCGAAAACCTGCGCATCGCCCATTTTCCGATGTTGCAGGACGACGGCCTGACGGTGACGGTGGATCGGGATATTGCCTTGGCGCGCGAGGACATGCAATTTCTGACGGCCGAGCATCCGATGGTGCTGTCGGCGATGGATTTGGTCTTGTCCAGCGAGACCGGCAACGCCGCAGTCAGCGTGGTCAAACATCCGCAGTTGAAAGCCGGTCAATTCCTGTTGGAGCTATTGTTCGTCGCCGAATGTAGCGCGCCGGCAGAGCTGCAATTAGGCCGGTTTTTGCCGCACACCCCAATCCGCGTCCTGGTCGACCAAAACAAGAAAGATCTGACGGCCGTTGTCGGCCACGATAGCTTGACCGAGACCGGAGACAGCTTCGATAAACTGCAGATCGCCCAGTTTTTGCATAGCCAGCGCCAGCACATTCAGGACATGATCCAGGTGGCCGAACGCCTGGCCGCGGCGCAGATGCAAAGGTTGGTGACCGAGAGCGGCAACCGGATGATTGCGGCGTTGACCGGCGAGATCAAGCGGTTGGTACGCTTGAAAAAAATCAATCCGGGCATCAAGCCGCAAGAAATCGAACAACTGAAACAGCAGACGATGCTGTCTCACGAATGCATCCAGGATACCCAGTTACGGTTGGATGCGCTGCGTTTCGTGATTACCAGTTAGCGGTTTATTGGGTTTTGATGAATACGGTGGAGTTATCCAGCTCGATGCATTCGAACATCACATCGTCGATAGAACCGTCGATGTGATCCACGTAATGCACGCCGCATTCGGATTCGTTTTGTTGGTGTTTCAGGATGCCGTGAACGCTGAAGGTGCTGCCGGATTCGGGCAGCGTCATCGTGATTTTGATATGGCCTATGATTTCGGCGGCGATCGGTTGTTTCAGTCTAACCCGAATTCCGCTGTAGCTGATGTCCAGAATATCGGCATCCAGCGCGATTTCCTGTTCGGCGGAGTAGAAGCGGAGGCCGGCTTTCAGGCCTTTCGGTTGTAATCTCGGGTGATTGCGTTTCTCGGTCATGCGGGCCTCCGTAAAAAGAATAACTTGCCTGTTAGGGTGGTTATTTTAGATAAAAAGTTTGTGTTTGCCGATTTTTCCCGGCGATAAATCGGGTAATTGGGCATTAATGGTTTCGCGTCCGGCTCAGCGGACGCCATCTGATGGGTTGATCAATGTTATTTTCAGAACTGGGTTTGTCCGAACAATTGTTGCGGGCGGTTGCCGAACAAGGTTATCAAACGCCGACGCCTATTCAGGCGCAGGCGATTCCGGTGATTCTGCAGGGTCGAGACGTTTTGGCCGGTGCGCAGACCGGTACCGGCAAGACCGCGGGCTTCACCTTGCCGTTGTTGCACATCCTGCAGCAACAGCCGATTCCGCAAAAACCGCGGCCGGTCAGGGTGTTGGTGTTGACACCGACCCGCGAGCTGGCGATGCAGGTTTACGAAAGCGTCAGAACTTACGGCAAGCATCTGCCGCTGTTTGCCGAGGCGATTTTCGGCGGTGTCAGTATCAATCCGCAGATTCAGAAAATCCGCCGCGGCACCGATATCGTCGTTGCCACGCCGGGGCGATTGCTGGATTTGATTCAGCAACAACACCTGGATTTGTCCCGCGTCGAGCATTTCGTGCTGGACGAAGCCGACCGGATGCTGGATATGGGCTTCATCCGCGACATTCGCAAAATCATCGCGCTGTTGCCGGAAAAACGGCAAAACCTGCTGTTTTCCGCGACTTACGCCCCGGAAATCAGTGCGTTGGCCGAGCAATTGCTGAACGATCCGGTCGAGATCGCCGTGGCTAAACGCAATGCCGCCGCGGATACCGTCTCGCAATTGGTTTACGGCATTCAGCGCGAATACAAACGCGAGCTGTTGGCATATTTGATCGGCGACGGCCATTGGCAGCAAGTACTGGTATTTGTGCGGACCAAACACGGCGCGGACCGCTTGTGTAAGCAATTGATCAAAGACGGCATTCGTTGCGCGGCCTTGCACGGCGATAAGAGCCAGGGCGCCAGGGTCCGGGCTTTGGACGAATTTAAAAATGGTGCGATTACTGCGTTGATTGCGACCGATATTGCCGCGCGCGGGCTGGATATCGACCAATTGCCGCATGTCGTCAATTTCGACTTGCCGCAGGTCGCCGAAGATTATGTGCACCGCATCGGCCGCACCGGCCGGGCCGGCGCGGAAGGGCAGGCCATTTCGTTGGTCGACCCGGAAGAGGCGCATTTGTTGGCGGCAATCGAAAAATTGTTGAAACGGCAAATTCCGCGCGTCGCCGATACCGGTTACCCTCGGGTATCGTTGGAGCCCGGCAACGGCAAGCCGCCGGCAAAGCCGATAGCGCCGCGGCCCAAACCGCAGCAAACCGGGCGCCGCGCCCAACCAAGCGGCGGCAAGTCCGATCCCGGAAAACGCACCCCGCCGCGCAAACCGCGCCGCGGCAACGTAAACGCCGCTAAACCCCGTTAGCGGCGGAATCGCCGATATGGATCGCCAGCCAGACCGTGTCTTGGTCCGGGCTGGTCCAATCGACCCGGTGCAAGCAATGCGCCGGGATCATGACATAGTCTCCCGCAACCATCTCCAGCGCCGCAGCGGTTTTAAAACTCAGCCGCGCAGCGCCTTGCAATACGAGCACCCATTCGTCCCAGGCCTGGTCGTACCAAGCGTCTTTTGGCGTGATATGCCCGCGCGAGACGATGCGCTCGATGCGCAGATTGGGCGCGGCGAACAAGGTTTGGCATAATTCAATTGGCAACTGAACTGGAATGCCTGTAAAAATAGACGAACTGCTGATGTGCATATGGCAGATCAATAATAAAAACTTGGGGGAGGTTACTAATGAATATTACGCCGTTAAACAAGGTACTCGAGACGCTGATCGGCAATATACCCGATGCGATGCGGCTGTCCAGCCGCTTTTGCGATAAAGCCGGGACTCTGGATTTTCTGGCGCCTTTGCTGATCCGCCTGTATTTGGTGCCGGTGTTCTGGATGGCAGGCACCAAAAAGTTCGCCAGTTTCTCCGATACGGCGGAGTGGTTCGGCAATGCCGAGTGGGGACTGGGGCTGCCGGCTCCTTATGTGTTGGTGTTTTTGGTGGCGTTGTTCGAGCTGGTCGGCGCCTTGTGCCTGTTGTTCGGTTTTGCGACCCGGCCGATTTGTCTGCCGTTGATGGTGATCATGGCGGTTGCCGCGGTCACGGCCCACCTGCAAAACGGTTGGCTGGCCATCGCCACCGGCAGCGGGATTTTCGCTACGGACCGGACCGTCGGTGCAATCGAGCGTCTGGAGCGGGCCAAGGAAATCCTGCAGGCGCAAGGCGATTACGAATGGATCACCGAAAACGGTGCGTTGGCGATTTTAAATAACGGTATCGAATTTGCGGCGACTTATTTCGTGATGCTGCTAGCTTTGTTTTTCCTGGGCGGCGGCCGTTTCGTCAGCGCGGATTACTGGTTGCGCCGCCATTACGGGATAGAGTGATTCAATCGGCGCGCCGGCGGCAGAAGTTGCTGCCGCCGGCTTACCCGTCGCCGACGCCGTTCAGCTTCGGTAATTCTGTACCAACACCCACGGTTTAACCACCACGGCCCAGACCGAACTGTCGGCGGCGATCCAGGCGGCGGCCTGGGCGTCGGAAACATGGCCGACTTGGCCGGCGTTCAGCCACGCTTCGACCTGAGCCTTGTTGTCCAACGAAAATTGGCAAGCCACCTCGAGCAAATCCAAGTCGTCGGCGACGGCAACCGCCAGGCCGGCCGCAAAAAAACGCTGCAACTCCGACCAAGGAATCGTCGACGTTTCCAAATTGATTTTGGCTTTTTCCAGCTCGGCGAGGGTTTCGCTCATTTACTTTTTCCGGTTGTGGCGGGATGTTGTAGTATGCTGCGCTATTTTATCGCAACCCGGTTTGTAAAACAGAAGTGAGGAATCTTCATGTCGTTGTTGAGTTCATTTAAGAAGCGTTCGACCTTGGATGCCGCCATCAAGCAAGTCGCTCAGGCCCGCAAAAGCGAAGGCAGCAAGGCCGAGCAACTGTACAAAGGCGCTTACCAGGGCTTCGCCAGCGTGATCGCCGACCATTTGATTGTGTCCGAAGCGCTTTACCACTGGGGATTTGCCTTACTGCACGAAGCCAGAAGCCAGCAAGCGCAACAAGCCATCGAAATATACGAGGATGCAATTTCCAAGTTTTCGTTCTGCCTGTTGACCGCACCGAACTACTTGGGGGCTGCGATCGACGGCGGCGTCGCGTTTATGGAATTGGCCCGTATCAGCCCCGATTCGGCAAAACCCGAGTTGTATAAATTCGCCGAGGATTTTTTCGAAAAAGCCGGCGCGATTCAAAAAGGCAGTGCCGCCTACAACTTGGCTTGCATCTATGCATTACGGGGCGACCAGGACGCTTGCCTGAAAGCGCTGCAAACCGCCCGCGAATTCGGCAGTTTGCCGGATGAGCAAAATATTTTGCAGGACCCGGACATGGCGGCAGTGGTCGGCAGCCAGTGGTTCAAAGATTTTCTGGAAGAACTGCGCAAACAGCCGGCAGCCGATGACGAGATCAAAGAGCAAACGATCGATGTCGAGCCGCGTTTCAAATTGGAAAAAAAGGAAGACTTCGATTACTACTCGAAATAGTCGGGATCGCTCCGCTTAGTCGCGGGCCGGTTCGGTCTAACCCCGCAAGCGCAGGCTGGGCGGGGTTTTTTCTGGCAAATTATTCTGCGGCGCCTGCGGCGGACAGCATCTTCGCCAGTTCGCCTTTGTTGTACAAGTCGGTGACGATATCGCAACCGCCCACCAATTGGCCGTCGATATACAATTGGGGATAAGTCGGCCAATTGGAATATTCCTTCAATGCTTCGCGCAACTCTTGGTCTTCGAAAATATTGAAGTGGCTATATTCGGCATTGCATGCCTCCAATATTTGTACCACCCGGCTGGAAAAACCGCATTGCGGAAATTCCGGCGTACCTTTCATGTACAACATCACGCGGTTTTCTGATAACTGGTTTTGAATTTTTTCGATAACGCTCATGGTTAATCTCGGTTGCTAAACGGTATTCGGATTCTATCAATCGCCATTGCGGATTAGAAGTTTAACTTGGCCGCTGCGTTGCGGCTGAGCGAATCGGTCTGGAAATTCAGCCAAGCCGCAAAGCATCCGATTCGAGTCGGCGGCGTAGGCTCCAAGTCCATGCAGAGGAGAAAGGTAGACGTTTGCCGGCAGGGCCGGCGGGTGTGGCTCTGGTTCAGCCGCTGCGGAGCGATTCTGCAGCGGCTGCCGATTAAGCTTGGTTATTTGGCTTTGGCCAATTCCGCGCGCATTTCGTCGATGACGGCTTTGTAGTCCGGTTTACCGAAGATCGCCGAACCGGCAACGAAGGTGTCGGCGCCGGCTTCCTTGATTTCGCGAATATTGGCGGTATTGACGCCGCCGTCGATTTCCAGACGAATGTCCAAGCCGCTGTCGTCGATGATTTTTCTGACTTGGCGCAATTTGGGCAACGCCGACGGCAGGAAGGACTGGCCGCCGAAGCCGGGGTTGACCGACATCAACAGAATCATGTCGCATTTATCCAGTACGTGTTCCAGATAGGTCAACGGCGTGGCCGGGTTGAACACCAGGCCGGATTTACAGCCATGGTCGCGGATCATTTGCAGGCTGCGGTCGATGTGGCGCGAGGCTTCCGGATGGAAGGTGATGTAACTGGCGCCGGCTTTGGCGAAATCGGGAATGATGCGGTCGACCGGTTCTACCATCAAATGCACGTCGATCGGTGCGGTGACGCCGTGTTTGCGCAACGCTTCGCAGACCAGAGGACCGATAGTCAAATTAGGCACAAAATGGTTGTCCATCACATCGAAATGCACGATATCCGCACCGGCATTTAAAACATTGACGACTTCTTCGCCCAAGCGCGCGAAGTCTGCGGAAAGAATAGAAGGTGCAATCAGATTGTCGGCCATCTTTTGATCCTTATGGGTCGGGTTAAAAAGCCGCATTATAACGTTTTTCCGCGTATTGGCTAAAACCGGGATCGCGGCAGCGAAATCCGCCTCCGCCTTGCCGGCCGGTTTAAGCCGCCGGCTGCGACCGCTCCCGGCGGTAAGCCGCCAAAAATTCCGAGAACTCCAACGCACATAGCGGCGCGCTGGTTAAAAAGCCCTGGTACAAATCGCATTGGCGGGTTTTCAGAAAAGCCAACTGCTCCGCGGTCTCGACGCCCTCGGCGATAACCCGCATGCGCAGGTTTTTGGCCATGGCAATAATCGTGGCAGTGATTTCCATATCGTCGGTGTGGTGCGGGATATCTTCGATAAAACTCCGGTCGATCTTCAACACGTCCAGCGGCAGCAATTTCAGATAAGCCAGCGACGAATAACCGGTACCGAAATCGTCTATCGCCAGATGCACGCCCAAGTCGTGCAGATTGTGCAGGATTTGGATCGCCTCTTTTTCGCGTTTCATCAATGCGCTTTCGGTCAACTCCAGTTCCAGCAGATGTGCCGGGAAGCCGGTCTCGCGTAGAGTTTTGGTCACCTCGGCCCGAATGTCGCTGTGCAGGAACTGTTGCGGCGACAGGTTGACCGCCAGCCGCAACGGCGGCAAGCCGGCATCCAGCCATTCCCGGCCCTGGCGGCAGGTTTCGCGTAGCACCCAATTGCCGATTGCGGTGATCAGTCCGGTTTCCTCGGCGATCGGAATGAAGCGAGTCGGCAACACCGTTTCTCCGGTCGCCGTTTGCCAGCGCACCAGTGCTTCGGCGGCCAGAATTTCGCCGGTTTCGACATCGACCTGGGGTTGGAAGAATACCCGCAACTCTCCCAGCTCGATGGCTTGGCGCAGGCGGATCTCGATATTGATGCGCTCGCGCGCGGCCCGGGTCAATTCCTCGGAAAAGTATTTGAAACGGTTGCGGCCTTCGTTTTTGGCTTGGTACAGCGCCGTATCGGCATGTTGGATCAATTGGTCCGGGGTGTTGCCGTGTTCCGGAAACATGGAAATGCCGACGCTGACGCCAATGCGCACTTCGTTGCCGCTGGGTAGGTGCCAGGTCTGGCTCAAGGTCTTGATGATCTGCGTCGCGACGTGGGCGGCCGCCTCCGGATGGCCGACTTCTTCCAGCAGCACGACAAATTCGTCGCCGCCGAGGCGGCAGACGGTATCGGAACTGCGCAGGCGTTTGGTCAGCCGCTTGGCGACCATCTGCAATAAGTCGTCGCCGGCCAAATGGCCGAAGCTGTCGTTGACATCCTTGAAGCGGTCCAGATCCAGCATCAACACCGCCATTTGCGTCGACTGGCGCCGGGCTTTCTCGATGATATGTTGCAGCCGGGACAGAAACAGCATCCGGTTCGGCAGTTTGGTCAGCGGATCGTGGTGGGCCAGAAATTCCAGCTCCATTTCCGAAGCCTTCAGTTTGGTAATGTCGGCAAACACACCGACATAGTGGCTGATGGCGCCGTCGCCGTCGCGCACGGTACTGATGCTGAGCAGTTCGGGATAGACTTCGCCGTTTTTGCGCCGATTCCAGATTTCGCCCTGCCAATGGTCGGTGGCCTCGATGCTGCTCCACATCTCCCGGTAAAATTCGGCATCGTGCCGGCCGGAACTGAGCAGGCGCGGGCTATTGCCGATGACCTCGTCCGCGCTGTAGCCGGTTATGGTCGTGAATGCCTTGTTCACCATCAAGATGCGGCGGTTGGCGTCGGTGACCATGACGCCTTCGCGGGTGCTTTCGAATACCGCGGCGGCTTGGCCCAGCGATTCTTCTTTGGCCTTGATTTCGGAGATATCGGTAATCGTGCCGACATAACCCAGCAGATTTCCGGCTTCGTCCAACTCCGGTTCGGCCCGGCCGATGACCCAGCGCAGATGGCCGTCGATATGCTGAAACCGGTATTGCAGCGTGAAGGGTTTGGCGTTGGCGACACAGGCCGCCCATTCGGCCTTGACCCGCTCCAAATCGCCGACGTACAAGCCGGCAAGCCAGCCGTCGCCGTGAGAATGGCTGTGGCTGAGCCCGGTAATCTCGCACCAGCGCTGGTTGACGTAATCGCAACTGCCAAACTGGTCTGTGCGGAAAATGCCGACCGGAGCGATTTTCGACAAGGTATGGAATAGCAGCTCGCTTTCCTGCAGCGCAAGTTCGGCTTGTTTGCGCGCAGTGATGTCGCGTAGCGCAATTACATAGGCCTGGGCCGATTCCCAATCCAGCGGAGTGGAGCGCATTTCGGCCCAGGCGATGCCGCTGGGCCGGATCAGATTGATATCCTGGTGAGTACCTTGATCGGTGGCGGCCGGGATGGCCAAAGCCTGGCCGGTCAGCGGGCCGCGTTCCAACAGTTGTTCGGCGGCCTGGTTGGAATACAGCACGATGCCTTGCGGGTCCACCACCATGACACCGTCCGTGATCGTGTCCAATATCAGCTTCAGTTGTTTGAAGGTTTGCGGCATTGTGCGGTGCGGATACTGCTTCAGACGATCACGGTTTGTACGCCGGTCCCCTGGGCTTGGGTGGTGATTGCGGCCATGACCGAAGACATCCGCGACAGGTCGCCGAGCAATTTCAATACCGGCTCCGGCAAGTCGCGCACTAACATCGGTGTCGCGAAAATTTCCTTCTCCAACGCTTTTTCCGGCATCCCCAGCACCTCGACTACATCGAAAACCCATTGGCCGGGCTCGTAAATGCCGGCCAACACGGCGCTGATTTGCTCGACCAGGCGCCGGGTCTCCGGATTCAGCGATACCACATACAGCGTCAACACCAATTTGTGGTGGTTAGCGCGGCGGACCTCGTGAATTTTGGCTATATGCACGACCTGGGCAATATTGCGGATTTGCGTCGCCGATAGTGGCTTGCTGGCCAATTCGAATTGCAGGCCTTCGTCGTGGGCGCTCTTCAATTGGTCCATAAACTCGGCAGCGAAAGCGGTGACGATGTAGATGTTCAGACTTTGGTCCAGCGCTTTCAGCCGGCGCAAGGTTTCCACGCCGTCGATGCCGGGCATGCGCAGGTCCAGAAAAATCAGATCGGGGCGTTCGGCCTTGACCAGGGCGATGCCCACTTCGCCGCTTTCGGCTTCGCGCACGTTGTAGCCTTCGTCTTCCAAAATCAGCTTGAACGCGCCGCGTACCGCCGGATCGTCGTCGATCACCAATATGCTGTTTACCATTGTTCAGGTCCGTGAATTTCAAAGATTAATAGTGGGGAAATTTTAACCGGATGCGGCAACCCTGACCAACGCTACTTTCCACGGCAATGGTGCCACCATTGTCTTGCACCAGGCGCCGTGTCACCGATAAGCCCAGGCCGGTACCTTTGCCGGGAGGTTTGGTGGTAAAGAACGGATCGAACATACGGTTTTGCACTTCGTCGCTGATGCCGGGACCATTATCGGTTACCGTCAACTCTAGCATTTTTTCCGCCGCAGTCGCCGAGATTTCAATCACCGGCTGTTCGCGGCCGGCCAAGGCGTCGCGGGCGTTAATCAGCAGATTCAGCAGGATCTGCTGCAGGCTTTCCGCGCTGCATCCGATGTTGGGTAAACCTGCCGGCAGCTCCTTACGCACCTCCACGCCGGCCTTGCGCAGTTCCGCGCCGATCAACAGCAGGGTTTGCTCCAAGACTTCCGCCAGCGAGCAACTGCCGATTTGCGCGGTTTGGTTGTGCATGAACACCAGCATGTTCGAAACGATGTTTTTGATCCGCTGGATTTGTTGCATCGCCTGCTGCAGGATGTGTTTGGATTTCGGATCTTCGCTGCGCTCGGCGGCAAATTCGACGAAATTCATCAGCCCCATCAGCGGGTTGTTGATTTCGTGGGCGACGCCGCCGACCAACGTGCCCAAGGCGGACAGTTTTTCCATCTGCAGCATGTGATCCTGGTTTTCCTGCAATTGTTTGTAGGCTTGGCGGGTCTGTTCCAGTAAGCGGGCATTTTCCAACGAGATCGCCGCCTGGGCGGTCAGCAATTCGGTCATGCCGATTTTTTCCGGCGTGAATACGCCGTCGGCCAGCCGGTTTTCCAGGTAGAGCAAGCCGATCAGTTCGGTCTGCTTGACCACCGGCAGGCATAAAATCGAACGCAGGCCGTAAGCGGCGACTTCCGGCGCGTTTTGAAAATCGCCTTCGCTGCCGGCGTCGCGCAGCACGACTTTTTCCCGGGTCCGGTGCACATAATTGACGATGGCCCGGCAAACGCCCTGGGCTTGGTTCAGACTGTAATGGGTTTTGGCGATCGAGCGCTTTTTGCCGGCGTGCTGTTCCGCGGCAATGCACAATTCTTCGCCCTGGCCGATCAGCAAATAGGCATGTTGGGCCCCGGAACTTTCCAGTACCACCGCCAAAATTTTCTGCATCAGTTGGGTCAGATCGATCTCAGCCGATAATGCCATCGCCGATTTCATCAAATAATTGATATCCAGATTCGGCAGCGTCGCCGCGGCGGGTTCCGATTTGGCAGTGTGGCGGGCGCCGGTTTCCGGGTGGACGTAGGGGTGGCGTTCCTGCAGCCGTTTGCCCAACGCATCGGCCCGGCACAACCGGTAATGGCGGCGGGCTTCGCCGTAGTAAAGCTCGGCGTCCCCCAAACGCTGTTTGACCAATAAGTCGGCTAACGCTTCGTAAAGATGGCCGGCCAACAAGCCGTATTGGTATTCCAGAGCCAGTGCGATGGCGTCCAGATATAAATTGCGCGCTTCCCGGTACTGTTGCTGGCGTAGCGCGATTTCGGCGTGAATCAGCGCCAGGTAAGGTTGCAGCAGCGGCCCCAGTGCGGCCCAGGTTTCCAGTTGGCTCAGCAGCGGGGCGATCTCCCGGTCGATTTCCGGCCAATCCAGCGGTTCCGGCAGGCGCAGACGGTTCAGAATGCGGAACGCGTACCACATCCGCTTCAACACGTTGTCGGTCAGGCCGTGCAGGTAATGTTCCACCTCAGCCAGGGATTTGGCGGCCGCGTTATACTCGCCAAGGTAATACTGGGCAAAACCCAGCAACACGAAATAACTGCCGGAGGCCGCAACATAGTTGTTTTCCGCCCAATGCCGCAACGTGGCCTGCATGTCGATGGCCGGCCGTTCCGGTTTCAGCGGCGTCACCCAGCCGGCCAATACCGCCTCGGCCAGGCCGACCGAAAACGACAATTGGTTTTTGCCGGAAAATTGCAGGCATTCTTCCGCGGCTTCCTCGACCCAGCGCAGATTTTTGCCCTGAACTTGCAGATTCCACATCAGCGGGCCGTAGGACAGGCCGGCGTTGTACAGGTCGCCGCAGTTTTTTCCGCACTGTATGGCTTTTTGCGCGTATTCGACGATTTGGGCCGGATGGCTGCGCGAATGCATATTGCACCAGACGATGCCGTTCATGCCGCGGGTGGCGCCGAACGTATTCGGGTATTTGGCGCACAGGTCGTGCGCCAGATCCTGGTATTTGAAGGCTTGGTCGAAGCGGCCCTGTTCCCCCAGGTTCAAGCCCATGATCGAAAACGAGTAAATCACCGATTCGTCCATGCCGCCTTCCAGGCAATGCAGCGTCGACTGTGCTGCAGACAAATACAGTTGCGGCACCAGGCCGCACATGTACAAATCCGGGATCAACTCGCTATAAAAAGCCAGCTCGATTTTGCTTTGCCGCTGTTCGGTGAACGGCATATTCAATATGGCTTGCCAGACGTCGCCGCAGCGGTCGATGCGCGCCATCAGCTCCAACATGCGTTGCCGGGCCGCGCCGGCGTCGTCGGGGATGGATTTGCCGAAATAGGCCAGACCGCGGTTGGCGGTGGCGATGGCTTGCTTGAAATTGCCGAACGAAGACAGCGAGGTGGTTTGCTCGGCCAAAGCCTCGGCTTTGTCCAGGTCGCTGACCGCGCGCTCGATCAAACTGTTCAGCAGCGCCTCCGAGCTCTCGTAGCGGCCGCACATCAGATGGGTTTTGGCCAGGCGTTGGTAAATCCTGAAAGTCAGCGGGTAGGCCGCTTCCCAGCTATCTTCCGGCAAATAATCGCGGGCTTTTTGGAAAAACTCGTTGGCGGCGTCGCCGGCCAGTGCATCAAGGGCTTTGTTGCCGGCCTGGAAATTGATGTCGACCAGCCAATACGCCGTTTCTTGGTCCAGTAGCTCCGGCCGGCCGCGGTTCAGGTGCGCGGCGATGGTAAACAGGTTGTCCAGGCTTTGCAGATCGCCGCCGACCGGGACGGCGCGCATCAGGCGGTGGCCGATACGCCAGTGAATGTCGGGCCGGACCGCGGGATCGACCTGTTGCAACACGGCTTCTTGCACCCGGTCGTGGACGAACTGCAGATCGGCCTTGTTTTCCAGCAGCAGGCCGGAACTCAATACCGGCTTCAACGCTTCGAACAAGGCTTCGATGCGCAGGTCCATCACCAGTGCCAGTTCCTCGACGCTGAAACGGTTGCCCATGCAGGCGCAATGTTGCAATACTCGCAGCGTCTCCGCCGGCAACTTGCGCACCTTGGCACCGAACAGTTCGACTACGCTGGCCGGCATCCGCGATTCGCGGATGCGCTGCATGTCCCAGCGCCAAAAGCGGTTGGCGTCGGTGTTGAGCAAACCTTCGTTATAGAGCCAGGCCAAGCTTTCGCTGACGAACAGCGGATTGCCTTCGGTCAGATGGGCGATGAATTCGGCCAGTTTTGCCGTCGCCGCCAACGGCGAATCCAGGATATAGGCCACCATTTCGTGGCAGTCGGCGTCGCTCAGCGCTTCCAGCCGGATTTCCCGCAGCGGCCCGTCCAGTTCGCGGACGTTGCGGATCAATTTGGTCAGCGGGTGGGCGCTGTCGACTTCGTTGTGGCGGTAGGCGCCGATGAAAAATAAGAAGGGGTGTTCGCGGTGGTTGGCGAACAGGTTTTGCAGAAAGTCGAAACTGGCGCTATCGCACCATTGCAAATCGTCGATGAACAACACCAGCGGATTCTCGGCGCTGGCCAGACAGGCCAGGAAGCGGCCGAACAAATTGTTGAAGCGGTGGCGGGCTTCCATCGGCGGCAGATGCGCCGGCTCGGGTTGCGGGCCGATGATGAATTCCAATTCCGGTGCCGCGTCGATGATCACACCGCCGTTGTGTTCCACCGCCTCCAGGATTTTGTCGCGCCACTGGCGGAGTTGGGCGTCGCTTTCGGTCAAAAAAGTGCGGATCAGATTGCGCAGGGCTTGGATCAGCGAGCTGTATGGGATGTTCTTCTGGTACTGGTCGAATTTGCCCGATGTGAAATAACCGCGGTTTTTGACCAGCGGCTTTTGCAACTCCTGGATCAAGCGGGTTTTGCCGATGCCGGACAGTCCGGAAATGAACACCGACCGGAACTGGCCGCGGCCGACTTGTTCGTATTCGCCGCGGATCAATTCGCTTTCGGCCTGGCGGTCGACCATTTTCGAAATGAAAATCACCCGCCGGCTGCGGTCGTGTTGGCCGATGGCAAAATCACCGACTGCGGCTCCGCTAGCGTGCTCCTTTTGGCAGCGCAACAAATCGGCCAGCAGGCCGGATGCGCTTTGGTAGCGTTTCTCCGGTTGCTTCAGCGTCAGTTTGGCGACGATCTCGCTCAGCGGGCGCGGTACGCCGGGGCAAATGTCGTGGACTTTGACCGCTTCCTCGGCCAGGTGTGAGTGGATCAATTCCAACGGGTCGTTGGAAAAAAACGGCAGCCGGCCGGTCAGCAACTCGTAGAACACGATGCCGAGCGAGTACAGGTCGGTCGAGAAGTCCACCCGGTAATTGATTCGGCCGGATTGCTCGGGCGAGGTATAGGCCAGCGTGTTGCGGACGAACTCCGGATCGTAGATGAAATGGCTGACGTCGCGAATGTCCAGCGGTGTGATGAAGTCGGTCAAACGCAGGTTCAGATTGCCGTTGTGGATCAGAATGTTGTTCGGTTTGATGCCGCCGTGGGTGATGCCGGCATCGTGGACCGCCTGCAGGGTTTCGGCCAGCGCGCAGGCCAGCGTGAAAAAATCGCCGAGTTGCACGGCTTGCCTTAACGCAGCCCAATGGTTGAGCGGCTGGCCGTTGAACCAGGGTTGGACGATGAATTGTTCGCCGTCGTCGGATTCCAAGGCCAGCGGCGTGCTGACCCGGGCGTCGTGCAAGACTTTCAGCCGCTCGATTTTCTGCCGCAAATGGCGGGATTGGTCTTCCCAGCTCGACAGCAGTTTCAGGCATTTGATTACCAGCGGATACTCGGGCACGTGCTTGTGGTAGCCCTTGTAAACCGCGGCTTGCAGGCTTTCGCCCAGTTTTTCGGTCAATACGTAGCTCTCCAGATAGGGAGCGCCGGCCAGCCGCGGGGTAGGTGCTGATTCGATCATAGGCGGATAAAGCTGAAATAAACCGAAATCGGTGACGGATGTTAATGCGATTCGCCGGCTAAAAACAGACCGGGCTTGTTTTATAATCGCGGCCGTTTCTCAATCCGTACAGGAGTCAATTATGGCCGCTACCGCCTCCACGATGTTGCCGCTCGGCACCATTGCCCCCGATTTCCGCTTGCCCGACAGCGTCACCGGCCGCGAGTTCGCGTTGCAGGATTTGCGCGGCGAGCGGGCGACGCTGGTGATGTTTATCTGCAACCATTGCCCCTACGTGTTGCACGTCAAACAACAATTGATCGCGATCGCCCGCGAATATGCTGCGGCCGGCGTCGCGACGATCGCCATCAGCGCCAACGACATCGCCAATTATCCGGAGGATGCCCCGGACAAAATGCAAGCGATGATGGCCGAGTGGGGCAATCCGTTTGCCGCCTACCTGTACGACGAAAGCCAGGCGGTGGCCAAGGCTTACCAGGCGGCATGCACGCCGGACATCTATTTGTTCGATGCCGGGCTGGCCTGCGTCTACCGCGGCCGGCTGGATGCGGCGACGCCGAAGAACGCCGAGCCGGTTACCGGCGCCGATTTGCGCAACGCGCTGGATAATCTGTTGGCCGGCCGGCCGATCGGCGCCGAGCAAATCCCCAGCATCGGCTGCAACATCAAGTGGAAGCCGGCCGAATAATGTCGGCGCCGGGCTAATCCGTTTTGTCGTCGAATTGCTCGACCATCATGTCCAGTTCTTTGCTCAACTCGGATACGCTGCCGCTGGCTGCGCTGGCCAGGTTGGCGTGATTGGTGGTTTCGCGCGATAAGGTGCCGATCGCTTCCACGGTGCGGGAGATGTCTTCCGCCACGGCATGTTGCTGCTCCGCTGCGCTGGCGATTTGCACGATCATGTCGTTGATCACGCCCACCGAACGTCCGGTTTCCTGCAACAGTTGCGTCGAATTCTTGCCTTGCGCCGCGCCGGAGGCGGCCAGTTCGCGGACCTTGGCCATTTCCCGCACCGCATTGTCGGCGCCGCCGCGCAAGGCTTCGATCATTTTATGGATTTGTTCGGTCGAGTTTTGGGTGCGGCCGGCCAAGGTGCGCACTTCGTCGGCTACCACCGCGAAGCCGCGGCCCTGTTCGCCGGCGCGCGCCGCCTCGATTGCGGCATTCAACGCCAGCAGGTTGGTCTGTTCGGCAATGCCCTGGATCACGTCTAATACGCCGCCGATTTGTTTGCTGCGGTCGGCCAGAACCTGGATCACCGCTTCGGCTTGGTCGACGGCGGCCGCCAGCCGATTGATCATCTCTATGCTGTCGTTGACCCGCGCCAGCGTATCCTGAGATTGGCGGTTGACGTCGTTAGTGGCTTGCGCGGCCTGGGCCGCACTGCGCGCGACTTCGCTGACCGTCGCGCTCATTTGGTGGATCGCCGCTGCCACCTGTTCGATTTCCCCCATTTGTCGGGCCATGGCCAGATTGACGCTTTTCACGGCGCGGTCGCTGGCTTCGGCCTTTTCCGCCAACGGTTCGGTGGCTTGAATCAGGCGGCGGATGATGGTTCTGGACTTGGCTTTGAGCAATTTGATCGCCAACAGCAGTTGGCCCACTTCGCCGGCATCGTCGGTGTAGACCTGCTGCATCAACGGGTTGCGGATAATGTCGCCGGCTTCGCCGGCGGCGGCTTTTAACGGCCGCAGTGCCAACGCGCTCCAGACATAGGCCGGCACTGCCGTGGCGGCGAAGGCCATGGCTGCTGCGGTGGGCGAGATCGTGCCGGCCAAGACCAATCCGGCGCAGCCGGCGGCTTGGATCGCGGCAAAGCCCAGAGCCAGTCTGGCCGATAGGCTGGAGCCGCGGCCGGCTGCGGCGTTTTTGCCGGCGTTCAATTGCCGGTAGATGGCGTCGGCGCGGGCAACGCAAGCGGCATTCGGTTTGACCCTGACCGACTCGTAGCCGACGATGTTGCCGTTGGCGAAACGCGGCGTTACGAAAGCATCCACCCAATAATGGTCGCCGTTTTTGCAGCGGTTTTTGACGATGCCCATCCAGGGTCGGCCGCTTTTAATGGTTTGCCACAAATCGGCGAAAGCGGCCGGCGGCATGTCTGGATGGCGGACGACGTTATGGCTTTTGCCGATCAGCTCGTCTTGGCCGAATCCGCTGATTTTTAGAAAATCCTGGTTGATGTAACTGATCGCGCCGGCCGGATTGGTGGCCGAGGTGATGGTGGCTTCCGGGCTGTAAGAGATTTCCCGCTGAGTAACCGGTTGATTGTTTTTCATCGTTCTTCTTGTTATTCGGTTCCGGGTGGACAGGGCTTTTAACCGGGGGCATCGGTCGCTGCCTGCGTTGCGGCGGCTGCGGTCCGGAACCGGGGTCGAACCCGTTAGAGCCCCCTTCGGCCATTATAGGCCACGGCCTGCATTTGCCAACGCCGATTTTTTGCCAGTGCCAAGACATGCACTATGCTTGGTCCGATAATTTAACCGAAGGGGGCTTCACATGGCACAGCATCAGGCGCAGCCGCTGCCACTGCATTTCAGCGGTAGCGGCAGCGAGTATTTTCGACTTTGGATAGTCAATGTTGGCTTGAGTATCGCGACGCTCGGAATCTATTCGGCTTGGGCCAAGGTGCGGCGTAACCAGTATTTTTACCGGCACACCCGTCTGGCCGGAGCCGGTTTCGATTACCACGGCGAGCCCATAGCCATCTTGAAAGGCCGGTTGGCGGCGTTTGCCTTGTTTGCCGCTTATACCGCAGCCAGCAGCTTTGCACCAACCGCGGCGGCGTTCATTCTGATGTTGATTATGGCCTTGGCGCCTTGGCTGCTGGTGCGGTCGTTGCGGTTCAGAATGCACAATACCAGCTATCGCGGCTTGCGCTTTGCTTTTCGCGGCCGTACCGGGCCGGCTTATCTGGCGTTTTTGCTGTGGCCGCTGCTGGCCGGTCTCAGTTTGGGTTTGTTGTGGCCGTTCGCGCAGCAACGCATGGCGGCCTATACCCGCAACAACAGCAGCTACGGCAGCGCCGAATTCAGGTTTTCGGCAGGTGCCGGCGCTTATTACGCCATTTATTTAATGACGTTGATGTTGGGCGTGGTGCTGTTCGCCGGTTTGATGGTGTTGACCAGCATATTGGGCAGCAACGGCTGGTTCGCCGTGGAAGAGGGCCAGTTGACGGCGATGAGCCTGTTGCTGGCTGCGCTCGGCACTTATTTGGGGTTGCTGCTGTTTGCCTATCCCTATGTCACGGCGCGTTTGCAGAATCTGGTTTGGGGGGCGACGACGCTGGGCGAGCACCGTTTCGTGGCCAATGTCAGTGCCTACCAATTGTTGGGATTGATGCTGAGCAACGTCGTGTTGGTGGTGCTGACGCTGGGCTTGTACAAGCCGTTTGCCGATATCAGACTGGCGCGTTACCGGATCGAACATCTGCACGTGCTGATGGAGGGCAATCCGGACGATTTCGTCGCCGGACTGCAGGCCGACGCTTCGGCGGCCGGCGACGAAATGGCCGAAATGTTCGATTTCGATATCGCCTTGTAAATGCGGGTAGCGGCGGTTTACTACGACGGGCGTAACGCCAAGGCCCATCCGGTTACATTGTGCTTGGAGGGCGACAAGCTGTTGTTGCAAGGTAAGGATGTGGTCCGCCGCGACGCGCTGGCCGGCCTTGACATTCAACCGCCGCTCGGCAGCACGCCGCGCGTGGTTTTGTTCGCCGACGGCGCCCGCTGCGAGGTGGCCGACAACCGCGGCTTTGCCGAGTTGTTTCCGGCTGCCGATAGCCGGGTGGCGGCGTTGGAGAATAGCTGGCGCTGGTCGGGCTTGGCCTTGTTACTGGTGTTGGCGACGGCCGGCGCCGGCTATCTGTGGGGCTTGCCCTATGCCGCACAAAACCTGGCGGAACGGATTCCGGCCGAACTGGCCGCGGGCCTGGACCGCGAAGTTTTGGCCGACCTGGACGGTAAAGTATTGCAACCCAGCGGCTTAAGCCAGGATCGGCGGCGCGGACTCGAAGCCAAACTCGCGGCTTTGGTATTGCCCGATCCGGCCGTCCGGCCGGCCGGACTGGAATTTCGCGCCAGTGCCGAACTGGGTGCCAATGCCTTCGCCTTGCCGGGTGGGAGCGTGGTGGTATTGGACGCGCTGGTCGAATTGGCGGAAGACGACGCCGAAATCGTTGCGGTTTTGCTGCACGAGCTGGGGCATGTCGCCGGGCGCCATGCTCTGCGCCAGATGTTGCAGGCTTCGGCGGTCGGTCTGGCGATGGCTTGGTATCTCGGCGATTTCAGCAGTTTGCTGGCGGCGGCGCCGGCCTTGGCGCTGGAAGCGCGCTATTCCCGCGAGTTCGAACGCGATGCCGACAATTTTGCCGCCGAAACGCTGCGGGCGAACGGGCTTTCGGCTGGCCGCTTGGCCGATATGCTGCTGAAATTGGAAACCGCCCGGCAAAGTCGCCTTGACGGAAAATTCGGCGCCGGTTTGGATTACCTGTCCAGCCACCCGAATAGCGAAGAACGTATCCAACGCCTGCGCAGCCAATGAAGCCGTTGCCGGCCATTAGAACCGCTGTGGAGACCACACTATGAAACCATTTTATGGGCTGACGCTGGCCGCTTGGCTAGCCGCGGGCTGTTCTCAGCCCGTGCAACCGCAAACCGGGGAAGCCGGTGGCAGAATGCACCACGTCGCCGTGGTCTGGTTGAAACAGCCGGGAGACCCGCAAGCCCGCCAGCGATACATCGAGGCCAGCCGGCCGCTGGCCCGATTGCAGGGGGTGGTGGCTTACGATGCCGGTACGCCGGCCGCAGTCCGGCGCGGCCGAGCCAATGCGGCGCTGGACGAAAGCTACGATGTCGCCGTTTCCGCCGTGTTCGAAAGCCGCCAGGCTTACCAGCAATTTTTGCAAGATCCGGAATATCTGCGGGTCGCCCAGCAAGTGCTGCGGCCGTTGGTGGAAAAGTACAAACTCTACGAGTTCGCCGAGCCGGATAGGCCCTGAAGGTTCAGCGCTGCCGCTCCGGATCTGCCGGCTGCGCTACCCCGAGTGCCGCCGAGCCGCCGCATTCGCCGTTCAGGTCCACCCATAAGTGCGGCAGTTGCAGATCGGTCAACCAGGCCGGGCCGTCTTCTTCTTTCAGCATCGCAATCGTCGACGCGCTACCGGCTACGACGCAGAATTCGGCGATGACGGTTACCGCAGCCAAATGCCGCACCGGCCAGCCGGTCCGCGGATTCAAGACGTGGCCGTAACGCACGCCGTCCAATGTGATGCAGCGTTCGTAATCGCCGCTGCTAGCGACCGCGCCTGCCGCCAGGGCCAGCGTATCGAGCAAGCCGCCGCTTCGGTGGGGATGGCGGATACCGATTTGCCACGGGCTGCCGTCGGCGCGGGGCCCGACGACTTTGATATCGCCGCCCAAGTTGACCAGGCCGTGGCGGATGCCATGAGCCTGGCATAAGGCTGCGGCCCGGTCCGCGGCGTATTCCTTGACCACGCCGCCGAAATCGATTTCCATGCTTGCCTTGGCAAAGGCCAGCCGCGGCCGCTGCCAGCTTAGTCTGTGCCAGCCCACGCGTTGCAACAAATTGTCGATCAACGATTGCTCCGGCAATTGGCCGGAATCGAATTTCCAGGCCCGGCGCAGGATGCCGGAGGTGATGTCGAACAGGCCGCCGCTTTGCGCGTAGCAGGTTGCGGCGTAATCCAGCAGGCCGGCGGTTTCCTCATCGACCTCGATCGCGGCACCGCTGGCGGCGGCCCGATTGATCTCGGATAGAAAACTATCGTCGCGGTAACGCGAATAGCGGGCTTCCAAACGCCGGACGTCGGCGATGGCCGCATCGGCGGCGGCCATCGCTTTGGCTTCACCGGCTGCGAACAACTGGATTTGGCACGGCGTACCCATGGCGTTGAAATCGCGGCGGAAATAATGCAGCGGCGGTTTTTTCATGGCTCGGCTAGCCGTGCCGGCGGCGGTGATGTGGGATTGAACCGGATCGGAACAGATTGCGCTTTTCCAATCCGGACGAGGGCGACGGTCAGCGCCGCCGGAGGCTTGCGAACGGCGGCGGCTGCAGCCAAGGCATCCCGCCGCCAGGCCGTTGGCCGTAGGGCGGCTCCGGCCGATTACTTTTTCAAAGCCGATGCGGCTGCGGCGCGGCGGGTGATTTCGGCCCAATCGCCGGCGTCGACCAGTTCGGCCGGCGCCATCCACGAGCCGCCGACGCAGGCGACGTTGCTCAGCGCCAAATATTCCGGCGCGTTTTTCGGATTGACGCCGCCGGTCGGGCAGAAGGTGACTTGCGGCAGCGGCCCGCCTATCGACTTCAGCATCGGAATGCCGCCGGCGGCTTCGGCCGGGAAAAACTTCATCGCGGTAATGCCTTTATCCAATAAGCGCATGACTTCGCTTGGGGTAATGACGCCGGGCAACAACGGTACGCTGGTTTCCAGGGCCGCATCCAGCAGATTTTCGGTCACGCCGGGGCTGACGATGAACTGGGCGCCGGCGTCGATGGCATGGTGCAGGGTGGTGACGTTGATGATGGTGCCGGCACCGACGATCGCGCCGGGTACTTCGGCTTTGATTTGGCGAATCGCATCCAGCGCCACCGGCGTGCGCAAGGTGATTTCCAGCACTTTCAAGCCGCCTTCGACCAGGGCTTTGGCCAGCGGCACGGCGTTTTCCAGATTATTGATAACCATGACCGGCATTACCGGCGAGGTGGTCATGACTTCTTTGATAGTTACTGTCATTGATTTATCCATTAGTGGGTTTGGGTTGTAGCTTAACCCAACTGGGCTTAATTGTCGGGCCACGCTACGCTAACCCAACTCGTGTTTATCGGATAATCCGCTTTCCGCTGCCGGCGGTTAAACCGTATACGTCGTCGACGCCGTTTTGCCGCCGCGGCCGGTCCAGTCGGTATGAAAGAACTCGCCGCGGGGACTGTCGGTGCGTTCGTAGGAATGGGCGCCGAAATAGTCGCGTTGGGCTTGCAACAGGTTGGCGGGCAGGCGTTCGCTGCGGTAACCGTCGTAATAGGCCAGCGCCGAGGAAAACGCCGGCGTCGGAATGCCCAATTCGATACCCATCACCACGGCTTGGCGCCAGCCGGCGTCGGCCTGCTGCATCGCCGCGCCGAAGAAATCCGCCAGCAGCAGGTTTTCCAAGTCGGGGTTTTGTTGGTAAGCCTGTTTAATATCGTTCAAAAATTGGCTGCGGATAATGCAACCGCCGCGCCACATCAGGGCAATGTCGCCGTAATTGAGCGCCAGCTTGTATTCCTGGGCGGCTTCGCGCATCAGGCGGAAACCTTGGGCATACGAAATAATTTTGGATGCGTACAGTGCCTGGCGGATGGCGTGGACCATGGCCTGGCGGTCGCCGCTGAAAGCTTTATGCTGCTTGGGCAGAATTTTCGCGGCTCTGACCCGCTCGTCTTTTTGCGCCGACAGGCAGCGGGCGAAGACCGATTCGCCGATCAAGGTCAGTGGAATTCCCAAATCCAGCGCATTGATGCCGGTCCACTTGCCGGTACCTTTTTGGCCGGCGGTATCCAGAATCTTGTCCAATAGCGGCTCGCCGTTTTCGTCTTTATAGGCGAGGATGTTGGCGGTGATCTCGATCAGGTAAGAACTCAATTCGCCTCGGTTCCAGTCGGCGAAAATTGCCTGCATTTCGTCGGTGCTCAAGCCCAGGCCTTCCGACAATAATTGGTAGGCTTCGCAAATCAATTGCATGTCGCCGTACTCGATGCCGTTGTGCACCATTTTCACGTAGTGGCCGGCGCCGTTGTCGCCGACCCATTCGCAACACGGTTGGTTATCGACATGGGCGCTGATCGCTTGAAAAATCGGCTTCACCGCCGGCCACGCCGCTTTATTGCCGCCCGGCATGATGGACGGGCCGTGGCGGGCGCCTTCCTCGCCGCCCGAGACGCCGGTACCGACATAAAGCAGGCCTTTATCGGCCAGGTATTGGGTGCGGCGGTTGGTGTCGGTGAACAGCGAATTGCCGCCGTCGATGATGATGTCGCCTGGCGCCAGCAGCGGCAACAAATCGTCGATGTATTGATCGACCACGCTGCCGGCCTTGACCATCAGCATGACCTTGCGCGGCGATGCCAGGCTGTCGACCAATTCCGCCAGGGAATGAGTGCCGACGACCTGGGTGCCCTGAGCCGGCCCGTCCAGGAACTCGTCGACTTTACTGGTGGTGCGGTTGTAGACCGCCACCTTGAAGCCGTGATCGTTCATGTTCAGGACTAAATTCTGTCCCATCACCGCCAATCCGATTAAACCGATATCTGCTTTCATGTTTGCCTGCCGCTGCCTGTTGCCAATATGTTAAATCCGATTCGACTTAGCGCGAAAACCGCATTGGCCGAGTCGCTTGAAATCCGGTCGTTCAATCGACAAAAAATAGATTGGTGGCGCCGGTTTCAGCCGACGAAGCCTGCGCCCGCATCGCGCCGAATAATTCCCGGCCCATGCCGAAGTGGTGGCCGGTGGCGTGGTTGGGCTCGGCGGCGCGGGCCTCGAACTCGGCTTGGTCGACTTGGACGTTGACTTCGCCGGTCTGGGTGTTCAGCACAATGATGTCGCCGTCGCGCACCTTTGCCAATGGGCCGCCGTCGATACATTCCGGCCACATGTGGATGGCCGAGGGCACTTTGCCGGACGCGCCGGACATGCGGCCGTCGGTCACCAGGCCGACATGGAAGCCGCGGTCCTGCAACACGCCCAGTACCGGGGTCAGTTTGTGCAGTTCCGGCATGCCGTTGGCTTTCGGGCCTTGAAACCTTAACACCACGATGACGTCTTTTTCCAGTTCGCCGCGTTTGAAGGCGGCAACCACGTCGAGCTGATCGTCGAAGACCATGGCCGGCGCCGTTACTACCTGGTGCTTTTCGGCAACGGCGGAAATTTTCGAGACGCCGCGACCCAAGTTGCCGTGCATCACGTGCAAGCCGCCGCCGGCGGCGAACGGTTGGGCGACGCTGCCGATGACTTCCGGATCCAGCGATTGGGCCGGCCCTTCTGCCCAGTGTAGCTTGCCGGCGGCGTCAAGCGCGGGAGCCTGGCTGTATTGGGCCATGCCGCGCTGGTCGCCGATGGTCAGAATGTCGCCGTGCAATAGGCCGTTTTCCAACAATTCCTTGATCAGCAGGCCCATACCGCCGGCATGGTGGAACTGGTTGACGTCTGCCGGGCCGTTCGGATAAATCTTGGTCAGCAGTGGAATGATTTTCGACAGTTTGTCGAAGTCGTCCCAGTTGATGATGATGCCGGCCGCGCGGGCGATGGCGATCAAATGTATCGTGTGGTTGGTCGAACCGCCGGTCGCCAACAGGCCGATAATCGCGTTGATAATGGCTCTTTCGTCGACGACGTGGGCGATCGGCCGGAAATCGTCGCCGAGTGCGGTGAATTTCAACACCTGCTTGGCGGCGGCCTTGGTCAACTCGTCGCGCAGCGGCGTGTACGGATTGACGAACGACGCGCCCGGCAAATGCAAGCCCATGATTTCCACCATCATCTGGTTGCTGTTGGCGGTACCGTAGAAGGTGCAGGTACCGGGGCTGTGGTAGGATTTGGACTCGGATTCCAGCAATTCTTTCTCGCCGATCTTGCCTTCGGCATACTTTTGGCGGGCGCGCGACTTTTCCTTATTGGACAGGCCGCTGGTCATCGGGCCGGCCGGCACGAACACGGCGGGCAAATGGCCGAAGCTGAGCGCGCCGATCAGCAAGCCGGGCACGATTTTGTCGCAGACTCCCAAATACAGTGCGGCATCGAACATATTGTGGCTCAGGCCGATGGCGGTGGACAGCGCGATCACGTCGCGGCTGAACAACGACAATTCCATTCCCGGCATGCCCTGGGTAACGCCGTCGCACATCGCCGGCACGCCGCCGGCAAACTGGGCGACGCCGCCCGCTTCGCGCACGGCTTGCTTGATCAACGCCGGATAATCCTTGTACGGTTCGTGGGCGGACAACATGTCGTTGTAAGCGGAAATGATGCCGACATTGGCTTTGGGGCCATGGGCCAGCTCTTCTTTTTCAGCCGCTGAACATACCGCAAAACCATGCGCCAGATTGGCGCAGGGCAATTTGGCGCGGTGCGGGCCCTGTGCGGCCGCGGCGTCGATCCGAGCCAGATAAGCCGCACGGGTTTCGCGGCTGCGTTTCACCACGTCCGCGGTGACTTTTTCTAAAGTAGGGTGCATAGAATCTCCTGGCGGCCATTACGCCGATTAGCTTGCGACGCGCCTATAGGTCTTGGGATCGAGCATTCTTGGGTCATGCGCGCCTAACCCGCCCTGAAATACGTTGGTTAAGGCGCCCAGTACAATTCCACCGGCGCTTGCTCCTGGTTCAACAGCGCACGGATCGGCATGTCTTCGACCGGTCCGGGCTGTTGGGCTTGGCCGAATACGGCCAGTTTGTCCTCGCCGGTGAACAGGATCACGATGCGTTCCGACTTCAGCAGGCCGTTACGGGTCAAGGTCAGGCGTTCGGTGTTGGGCCCGGTGACTTCGCTCTGAATCGCGTCGATTGCCGCGGTCAGTTGCGTGTTATCGTCGCTCAGCGCTTCGGCCAGACCGGGGGCGTGCGGAAACAACGACGCGGTATGGCCGTCGATGCCCATACCGACGATGCTCAAGGTAAACGGCTGAGGCAATGCTTGGTAACGGCTTTCGGTTTCGGCTTGGCCGGCCGCGGCGGTCGCGGCAGCGGTTTTCATGCCGACGAACTCGACATTGCGGGCGTTGTTGATCAGCAGGCTGCGGCGGATCAAGGCTTCGTTACTGGCGCTATGGTCGCTGTCCACCCAGCGTTCGTCGACTAGGGCTACTTTGATCTTTTTCCAGTTCAGGTCGGATTTGGACAGCGCTTCGTACAACGGTGCCGGCGTGGTGCCGCCGGAAACCAGCAGCACGGCATGGCCATGTTTGCTGATCGCCTCGGACAAGACGTCGTGGCATTCCGCCACCAATGCGGTGAACAAGTGGTTGCGCTGTTCGAAAAAAAATTCTCTAACCATGATCGTTTTACTCGTGATGGATTTAGATGGTTACTCTTCCCAAGCTCGGCCGTCGCGAGCCAATAACGCCACCGAGGCGATAGGGCCCCAGCTTCCGGCCGGATAAGATTTGGGCGCGCTGTGGCTGTGCGCCCAAGCGTCCTGGATCGAATCGACCCACGCCCAAGCCTGTTCGATTTCCTCGCGGCTCAAAAACAGCGTCGGGTTGCCGCGCAGGGCTTCCAGAATCAGCTTTTCGTAACCTCCAAAGATGCTGCTCTTTTTGAAAGTTTCCGAAAAGCTCAAGTCCAACTTGGTTTGCTGCAACTTGATGTTGCCGTCGATGCCGGGGATTTTGTTCAACATCACCACGTCTACGCCTTCGTTAGGCTGCAAATGGATCACCAGTTTATTGGCCGGCAAGTCGCGGAAACTGTCTTTGAAAATGTTATGCGGCAACTGTTTGAAGTTGACGACGATTTCGGTGCGCTTGTTGGGCATGCGTTTGCCGGTACGCATGTAAAACGGCACGCCGGCCCAACGCCAGTTGTCGATGTCGACCCGGATCGCGACGAAGCTCTCGGTTGTGCTTTCCTTGTTGGCGCCTTCTTCTTCCAGATAACCCGGTACGGCCTGGCCTTTGATGAAACCCGCGGTATATTGGCCGCGTACGGTTTTTTCCTCGACGTTGCGCGCTGTGATGGGCCGCAGGGCTTTCAGCACCTTGATTTTCTCCATGTGGATGCTTTCCGCTTCCAGGTCGGCCGGCGGTTCCATCGCTACGAAGGTCAGGATTTGCAACAGATGGTTTTGCAACATGTCGCGCAACTGGCCAGTCTTGTCGAAATATTCCCAACGGCCTTCGATGCCGATGTCTTCGCCGACCGTGATCTGGATGTGGTCTATCGTGTTGTGGTTCCAGTTGGTCGTGAAAATCGAGTTGGCGAAGCGCAAAGCCAGCAGGTTTAATACGGTTTCCTTACCCAGGTAATGGTCGATCCGGTAGACCTGGTCTTCGTGAAAGGCGTCGGCGACGGCGTCGTTGATTTCTTTCGACGATTTCAAATCGTGGCCGATAGGCTTTTCCATCACCATCCGCGCTTCCGGCGTCAACACGCCGCAGCTTTGCAGGCCCTGGCAAATGCTTTTGAACAAAAACGGCGCGACGGCGAAATAATTGACCATGACCCGTTTGTCCGGCTCCACGGCAGCATTTAGTTGCAGGTATTGTTCCGGCTGAGTCAGGTCGATTTTCAAATAAGACAGGCGCTTAGAAAAACGTTGCCAGATTTCTTCGTTGATGGTGTTGTTCAGAAACGCATCGAGACTGGCGCGGGCGATTTTGACGAAGCCTTCGCTGGTCTCGTCCAGCCGGTCGACGCCGACGATGCGGGTGTCGGGCTCGAGTAATTCCGACTTTTCCAGGCGATATAAAGAAATCAACAGCTTGCGCTTGGACAAATCACCCAGCGCACCGTAAATCACTAGGTCGCAGGGTTTATAGGTGTGGTTTTTCATCAATGGTACCCAAATACGCTGAAATCCGTTCGGTGCCGGCGGCGATCCTGCCGACGGCTGCAAAATCGGCGGGCCGAAATTAGCCGAAAATGCCGCCATTATAATGTTGCAACGCCTTTTCGAACAAGAAAAAAGCCCGGAGGCCGCGAGTTTGCTGGGTTGTGCGGAAGCGGCGGCTCAGCCGAAGCTTTCCGTGGTGTAGCGGAAAAACCGTAGGCTGTCCGACCAATATGCGGCCGGCAGGCCGGCTTTTTGTTTCAGGTGGTTCAGAAAGCGGGCCGGTTCGGGCAAATCGTCCCAAACCGCCGGCAGAAACGTTGCCCGCCGGCCGCCTTCCTGCAGGATCAAACCGTCTATGCCGGGGCGAAGTTGTTGCAGCAAATCGGCTTCCGACGCGACCGGCAGCGGTTCCGCCGGCGCCAACACCGAGATGTGCAGATCGAGTCCGGCCACCTCGCTGTCCCGTAATGGCGGGAAGCGCGGGTCGCGGAAGGCGGCGGCAAAGGCGTTTTCCGCCACGTCTTCAGCCAACGGCCGCCGCGCTTCCAGCATGCCGATACAGCCGCGCAACTGGCCGGCGCGCTCCAGCGTGACGAAGGTGGCGCGGTGGGCGCTCAACTCGCCGGGATAGTCCGACAGCTCCACAGTAAGCGGCCGGCCGGTCTGCAGGCCGTGGCTTATCGATTGCCGGGCCAGCGCCAATAGTCGCTGCCTTTGGTCTTCAGTCAACGACATAGGCACCGTAGCCCACCACTTGCTGCTTGTCGCCGGCGGTGTCTCCGGAGTTACGCAGGTCTATGGTTTTGATCGACAGGCCTTTTTCGCCCAGTAATTTCAACAGGCCGTTCACCGCCACTTTGCCGCAGGCATCCTCGCCGCCGATGTCCTGATAACGCAATTGCTCGATCAGTTGGCTGGTATTGCGGTCCATCCGTTGCGCGCTGGCGTAAGAGTGGTAGTGGCTGAGGTCGGAACTGACCACCAGCAGCGTTTCCGGTCCGTCCCACAGCAGGTCCAGCACTTGGCTGACCTGGTCCGGGCTGGCGTCGCCGGCTACGATAGGCACCAGGCTGAAGTCCCGCAAAACTTCTTGCAGAAATGGCAGCTGGACTTCCAGGCTGTGTTCCAGCGTATGCGCCTGCTCGATATATTCGACGAAGGGGAGTTGCAACAAGGTTTCTACCGCGGTCCGGTCCACCGGAACGTCGCCGAGCGGCGTGGTGTAGGCATGGGTGCGGCTGACCGCCAAGCCGCGGAACGCCACTCGATGCGAGGGTCCGATCAATACCACGCGCTTGATCGATCCGGCCGCCGGCTTCAAGCGCACGTAAGCGCTGGCGGCAATCGGTCCCGAGTAAATATAACCGGCGTGCGGGGCAATAATGGCTTTGGGAACTTGTTCCGCCGGTTCGGCCTGCTGCAGAAAGCCGGCAATTTCGGCGTGTAGTTGTTGGGGTTGCGCCGGATAAAAGCGGCCGGCGACCGCAGGTTTTCTGTTCATGCGCTGATCCTTATTAGAGTTGTAATCGATCAGTAAGCCGGGGTAGCCGTGGCTGTCGAAATAACTACAGTCCGTGGCCGCTCCGGAGTTATTCTACTGCTAACTGCACCGGTAACGACCGGATTTTTTCCGCTAGGTTCAAGGAGCGTCATCATGGCTACTTTACTCAGTCCCGACACTGCCGCCACCCGCTATTGGCACCTTTTGGAAGACGGCAAAGTGCAATGCGATTTGTGCCCGCGTTTCTGCAAATTGCACGAAGGGCAGCGCGGTTTGTGTTTTGTTCGGCAAAACCTGAATCAGCAAATCGTGATGACCAGCTACGGCCGTTCCAGCGGCTTTGCCGTCGATCCGATCGAAAAGAAACCGCTCAACCACTTTCTGCCCGGCACGCCGATTCTGTCGTTCGGCACCGCCGGCTGCAATCTGGCCTGCAAATTTTGCCAGAACTGGGACATCAGCAAGTCGCGGGAAATGGATACCTTGATGAGCCGCGCCAGTCCGGAAGCGATTGCCAAGGCGGCATTGGAGCAGGGCTGCAGCAGCGTGGCGTATACCTATAACGATCCGGTAGTGTTCCACGAATACGCCGTCGATACCGCTCAGGCCTGCCGGGAACTGGGATTGAAGTCGGTGGCGGTCACGGCGGGTTACGTCTGCGCCGAGCCGCGCGCCGAGTTTTACCGGTATATGGATGCCGCCAACGTCGATTTAAAAGCCTTCTCCGAGGACTTTTACCACAAAATCACCGGCGGCCATTTACAGCCGGTGTTGGAGACCTTGTTATATCTGAAGCGGGAAACCGAGGTCTGGTTCGAGCTGACCACGTTGCTGATTCCGGGCGAAAACGATTCCGAGGCGGAGTTGCAGGCGATGACGCAATGGGTGGTCGAGAATTTGGGGCCCGAGGTGCCGATGCATTTCACTGCGTTCCATCCGGACTGGAAAATGGCCGACAAACCGCATACGCCGGTGTCTAAGCTGCTGACGGCTCGCCGTATCGCGTTAGAAAACGGCGTGCGTTACGCCTACGTCGGCAACGTCCACGACAAGGCGGCGGAGAGTACCTACTGCCACCATTGCGGCGAATTGTTGATCGGCAGAGACTGGTATGTATTGTCCGACTGGAACCTGGATGCGGCGGGCAGTTGCCGGTTTTGCGGTACGCGCTGTGCCGGCCTGTTCCAACCCCGGCCCGGCGATTGGGGACCAAAACGACGGGCGGTACGTTTTTAAAAGTGCGCGGCCGACGCTCAGGTCCAGGCGTCCGGGTCGATCCGGCCGATCGCTTGAAACGCCGGTTTGCAGAACAAGTAGCCCTGGAACAGCGTCACGCCGCAGGATAGTAAGAAATCGCGCTCGGCCTTGGTTTCTATGCCTTCCGCCAGAACTTCGATTTCCAGTTCCCGGCAAATTTGAGTCACGCCGCGGACAATGGCTTGTTTTGCTTTATTGAGGTGGATGTCCCGGATCAAGTCCATATCCAGCTTGATCAAGTCGGGCTGAAATTCGGCCAGCAGATTCAGGCCGGCGTAACCGGCGCCAAAATCGTCGATTGCGGTCTTGAAGCCGAAGCGGCGGTATTCGGTGAAGATATTGATTAAATGCGGCCGATCGGAAACGTCCTCGCCTTCGACTACTTCGAAAATGATGCGGTCTTTGGAAAAATTATATTTATGTGCCGCTTCGAAGGTCGAGCGGATGCAAGCTTCGGGTTGGTAAACCGCATTCGGCAGAAAATTGATCGACAGAAACTCTTGGATGCCCAATTTTGCAGCGCCTTCCACGGCCTTGACGCGGCAGCTTTGGTCGAAGCGGTAGCGGTTTTCGTCGGTGACTCTGGACAATACCGACGCGGCCGATTCGCCGTTGATCCCTCGCACCAAAGCCTCGTGGGCAAAGATGGTTCTGGCGAAAAAATTGACGATGGGCTGATAGGCGAAGCTGAAGTCGAAATCCAGTTCAGCGAGATCCTGGCAACGATTGCAAGCGGGCAAATTGTTTTCGGCGGCGGGGGCGTTGGCGTTTGGTGCGGGTTGGTGCGGCATGGCGGAATCTCTGAATCAAGGTCGGTCGTATTTCATCGTTGCTGTCTCTTCTACGATTAGGGGCTGTTGCCGTTTTACATGGGTAACCAAATAAAAGCGCAGGCCAAAGCGACAACGCTTTCAAAATTGCGTTTCAATTTGTCATATCGCGTCGCGATGGCTCTGAAATGTTTCAATCGCGCAAAGACATTTTCAACGAGGTGGCGATATTGGTAGAGACACCAATCCATTCCGTCATTCCCGACGATTGAATTCTGTTTTCTAGGAATGATGGGCACACTCCCTTTCTCTCGAATTTGAATCCTTAGAGGTTCACTGTCATAGCCTTTGTCAGCGACCGTGTAGTCAGCCAAAGGCAGTTTAGCCACTAATTTCGGCGCTTCTTTACAGTCATGGACTTCACCACCGGTGACCGAGAAATGAATAGGCAGCCCGCAGGCATCAACGGCCATATGGATTTTCGTGGTGTTACCCGCGACGGATTTCCCAATCGCGGCATCCTGTTCACGAGCCGCGCCACTACTATGCTGATGCGCTTTTACGATACTGCCGTCAATAAAGGTCCATTCCAAATCGGGTGCCACAACTAGACCTCGAAAAATGCCCATCAGTTTTTCTTGCAGTGACCACGCATTGAACCGTTTGTACACGGCATTCCACTTACCAAACGTGGCAGGCAGGTCTCGCCAGGGGCAGCCGACTCGCATGCGATAAAAAATCCCTTCTACCGTTTGCCGGAGCGAAGGCTTGTCGTAAATCCCCAGGCTTAACATGATGGCTTTGAATTTATTCCAGTATTCGTCCGTAAACAATTGTCGTGGCATCGGTTGCTTGTCTTTTGATTGAAAAATCAATCTACTGAGGCAGAGCCGCTCAATTTCAAGGCTATTGTTTGAAAATGGCAACAGCCCCTAATTTTTCGGCGAGTATTAGCATCAGGTTAGCGAATTGTAGCCAAAAACCGCGCAACGCAGGTTTATTTTGGAAAGCGCCAAGCTACTGGAAACAATCATTTGCGACATGCATGCAGTGGCTCGATGTCAATTCCCGGAATCGAATTATTTGACGCAGTATCAACTTTGATTCTGCGTCTAAACTTGCATATCATAGCCAACCAGCATCCAGCCGCTGCTTGCTTAACCCGTCCCGGCAAATTTCGCGGGCTCGCGCCCAACGGAACCTAAGGAAATTGCATGAAAAAACCTCGATCGCTCGATCACGACGGCTTGGACGGCGTGCTGCCGTCCCTGGATAAAGCGCGGTTGGCGTCCGGAGAGTTGCAGGCCAAGCCGGGAAAAGTTTTGAAAAAGCCGAAGCGCGGCAATGTGCCCTGGTTGGTCGGCGTGGTCGGTTTGCTGGCCTTGGTTGCGGTGTTGGCGCCCAAACTGTCAAACCAGCCGGAGCCGGCCGGCGAAACGTTAGCTCAGAATAAACCGGCGATGCCGGCCGAACCGGCGGCCGAAACTAGTCGGCCGACGCCGGAGATGGCGGCAGGCAATGCTGGCGCGTCGGCTAACCCCGCCGCCGCGGAACCAACGCCGCTGGCCGAGGCAAAATCCGACCCTTGGTCTGCGGCGGAGCCGGAGCAGGCGAGTATCGATGGCGAACGGCAGGCAGCCGACGCGGTAGCCGAATTACCGACCGAACCGACCGCGGCGGGTGTACCCAACGCGGCGGCAGACGCTGCGGAAGTACCTCGCTTTACCGTGTATTTTAAATTCGACTCCGGCCAGCTGGCTCCGCAATCCGCTGCCGCGGCCGACGAATTGCTTGCCGCGGCGCAAAGCTGTCCCGGCCAAATCCGCTTGGTCGGCCATACTTGTAACATGGGCACCGCTGCCGGCAACCTTGCGCTCGGCAGGATCCGAGCGAATGCGGTCAAAAAGCAGCTAGTTGCCCGCGGCATTTCGAAACAAAACATCGTTACCGCCTCGGAAGGCATGGCGCGGCCGGCGGCGCCCAACGAGACCAAAGCCGGCCAGGCGCTGAACCGCAGAGTGGAACTGCATTGCCTGGACCATTAACCGAATCGAGGAGATGCCATGTTACAAAATACCAAATCAGACTATCAGATTGCCCAGCAGCAAATTCTCGACGGCATTATTTCCGGCCAGTTCGAAATCGAAAACCGCAACGATTTGGGGCCGTTGATTCCGATTCGCTTGTTTCAAGCGTTACGGATGGTGGCGCTGGGTTCCAACGTCGAGGATATATTGGGGCAGGGCGCGCCGTCGCTGGTTTACCATTCCGGGCAAAGTTTAGGCTTGGCTATGGGCCAGATCGCGGTAGCCAACATCGATAAAGATTTGGAGACCTATGTCGGCAAGATCAAAATGCTGTGCCGGCAATTAAGCATCGGCCTGGTGGTGCCGGATAAAGTCGATTTGTCGGCCGGCGTACTGGAATTGCGTGTCGACGAGTGCGTCTCCTGCGCCGGCATTCATAACGTCTCGGCGCCGATATGCCATTTCGAGGCCGGCATGGTCGGCGGCATCGTCAAGACTTTTTTCAAACGCAACGTCAAGGCGACCGAGACCAAATGCAACGCGCTGGGCGATAAAACCTGCCTGATCCGCGTCGATTTGCTGTAGACGGGTCCATTACAACGATAATCAGGAGTACGGCATGAGTAGTAACGTCCAATTTCTCGATCCCCGTAAATCTCAAAACAACGAGATCGACTCGATTTTGCGCAACCTGATGAGCATTCAGGGGGTTTCGGCGGCGGCGATTGTCGACAGCGACGGTTTCGTCACCCACATTCACCGCGACTTCGAAATCAACACCGACGCCATCGGCGCCTCGGTGCAGGTGGTGTTCGGTGCCGCGGCCAGAGCCGCGCAGCATGTCGGCCACCATTCCACCAACATGGTGATTTGCGAAAACTCGGAGGGTTATATCCTATCGACGCCGATCGAGGCCGGCTTCATGTTGGCTTTGGTCACGCAACGCGAGGCGCTGCTGGGCCGGGTGCGCTTCGAATTGAAGGAGACCATTCCGGTGCTGAAGCGCTTGTTCAGCAGTTATCTGGCCAATTAAGACTGTCTCCGCAGAATCCGCATGCATTGGTTCGAAACCCAGTTGGCGGCGCTGAATCGGCTCGCCGCGGACTATCTCGCCGCGCAACGCCAATCGGGCGGCGATATCGTCAACGTCAGCGAATCCGCCAGGACTAAGCGCGCGGCCTTCATCGACGCCGTGCAGGCGCTGGTGGATAAAGTAGTCAAAATCAAAGGCATAGCCGCTTGTGCCGCTTACCACGACGGCCTAATTCTGGCGCAGTCCGCCGAGGTGCCGCATATCGACGCTTTCGGCGCGGTGATTCAGGAAACCATTCGTGCCGCCCAGCACGGCCAAGTTTCGCTGAGCTTGGGCGCTATCGAGCAGATTGTCATCGTCGGCGCCGACCACAAACTGGCCATGCTCAGCGTCGGCCCCATCATTCTGTGCATTTACAGTCCGAAACAGGTCAATCTGGCTTCGGTATTGAGTCGGCAGGCCTAGGCCGCCGCGTTAGCCTTTGGCAGGTATCACTGTTCGGCGAGGTCGCCGGCAGGCGCGTTATTGTGCGCCAGGTCGCTAATCGGCGAGTTTTGTAGGGCTTCCAACTCGCTTAATTTCTTCCAGCGGTTAATAATCAGGCAGAACAATTCGGCGGTCTGTTCGGCATCGTACAGTGCCGAATGCGCTCGGGAGTTGTCCCAGGCCAGTCCGGCCGCTTGCGCGATCTTGGCCAGTACGGTCTGGCCGTAGACCAGCCCGCCCAGGGTAGCGGTATCGAAGCTGCTGAACGGGTGAAACGGGCTGCGTTTATGGTTGGTGCGGTCTATCGCGGCATTCAGGAAATTGATGTCGAACGCCGGGTTATGGCCGACCAGGATCGCCCGTTTGCAGTGGTTGCGTTTAACGGCGGCCTTGATTGGCGTAAACAACTTGTTCAAAGCCTCTTTTTCTTCGATTGCCATGCGGAACGGGTGGTAGGGATCGATACCGTTGAACTTCAAGGCGGCTTCGTCGAGTTCGGAGTTTTTGAACGGGACGATATTGCAATGGTGTTTTTCGGTAACGTGCAGTAGGCCGTCCGCGTCGGGTTCGACGATTACCGCAGCAATTTCCAGTAACGGATTTTTTTTGGCATTGAAACCGGCGGTTTCGATATCGACAATGACAGGTAGATAGCCTCGGAAACGATCGCCTAACGGGTTGAAAGTGCTTTGCATCGAGCTGCGGGTTGGTAAAAAAAATGGGTTGTATGCTATGTTACGTGAGTTTTGGATAGGTATAAACAATATTCAATTTGATGAGGTTTGTTATGCAAAATAGAAATACCACTTGGCTGGTCGCAGGGTTGTTGGCTTTGGCCAATGGTTGCGCCACGGTCCATACTGTCGATCCCAAGGACCCGTGGCAAAGTTGGAACCGGAGCGTGCAGTCGTTTAACGACGGCGTCGACGACTACGTCATGAAGCCGGTGGCCAAAGGCTACCGCTGGGTAACCCCGAATTTTGTCGACCAGGGCGTGACCAATTTCTTCAGCAACATCGACGATATCGGCGTTTGCGCTAACGACGCGCTGCAAGGCAAATTCGCCCAATCCGGCGCCGACGGTGCGCGGTTTCTGGTGAACACTACGGCCGGCGTTGCCGGCTTGGTCGATGTCGGCACGATGATCGGCTTGGCCAAACACAATGAAGATTTCGACCAAACCCTGGGTTATTGGGGCGTCCCAACCGGTCCGTATTTGGTGCTGCCGTTCTTCGGCCCCAGCTCGCCGCGCGGCGTATTCGGTTTAGTCGGCGATGCGGCGATGAATCCGTTTACCTATGCCGGCATCTACTTAAATCCGAGCTGGATCGGCGCCGCAGCCTCGATCGGGCCGGGGGCGTTGAAAGTGATAGACGCCCGTGCCGATTTGTTGGGTCTGGAAAAAGTCGCGACCGAAGCCGCTTTGGATCGGTACGAATTTTTCAAAAACGCCTATTTGTCCAGACGCAATTACCTGATTCACGACGGCAACGTGCCGGATGACGACGTGTTGAAGTTCGACGAACTGAAAGACCAAGGTTACGGGCCGTGGGATCCTAACCCGTATTAAGTTATTTTCGATGCCAAACCAAGGCCGCTGGGCGTAACGCCTTGCGGCCTTTTTTATTCGGCGAGGCTGGCGTTAACGAAGTCTGCCGCCACGGAGTCCAGCCTGGCCGGCACGATCAGGTTTTCCAAGATTCGCTCGGCGGGTACCGTACAGGCTACCCGCAAATAATTCGGGGTATAGCCGAAATAGCGCAGCTCGCCGTTCGCCAAGGTTTCGGTCTGGCCTTCCCATAACACTGGGGCCACGGTTCCGAGATTGCTTTCGATAAATGCCTGTTTCATCGTTTCGGCCAGTGCGTGCAATTCCCGGCTGCGTTGCCGTTTAAGCTCCTGCGATATTTGATTCGGCAAACCGGCGGCTTTGGTGCCCTCGCGCGGCGAATAGCTGAAGATGTGGATATGGCCGAAGCCGATGCGCTGGATGTATTCGACGCTTTCCCGCCATTCCTCCTCGGTTTCGCCGGGGAAGCCGACGATGATGTCGGTGGTGACGTTGAAATGCGGAATCGCGCTCCGGGCCCGGTTCACCAGTTCGGCGAATTCGGCGGTTTTGCAGCGGCGGGCCATGCGCCGCAACACACTGTCGCTACCGCTTTGTAGCGGCAAATGCAGGTGCGGCAGCAGGCGCGGGTTTTTGAACAGCTCGAAGAAACCGTCCGGCAATTCCCAGGGTTCCAAAGAGCCCATGCGCAAGCGCGGGATTTCGGTCCGCGCCAAAATGGATTGCACCAGTTCGGCCAGATCGCTGCCAATGTCGCTGCCGTAACCGCCCAGGTGCACGCCGGTAATGATGGCTTCGTTGATGCCTTGGGCATGCAACGCGTTGATTTCGGCGACGACTTCGTCGATGCTGCGGCTGCGTTCTTCGCCGCGGGCGACCGTGACGATACAGAAGGTGCAGCGGTAGCGGCAGCCGTCCTGGACCTTGACGAAGGCACGCTGGCGGCCGCGACTGAACAGCGATACCTCGCCGGGTTCGGTCGACATGGCCGGCATGCTGTCCATGTTCAATTCGCTGAGCGTGCGCTCGACTAACTGGTTTTTGTCGTTGTTGCCGACGATCAGATCGACGCCCATCAATTGCGCCGCTTCGCTTTCGTTTAGTGTCGCATAACAACCGCTAACCACCAGTTTGGCCTGAGGATTATCGCGATGCACGCGGCGGATCAGTTGTTTGGATTTTTTGACCGCATCCTGGGTTACTGCGCAGGAATTGATCACGACCAACTGCGCATCGTTGACGTTGCGGGTGATGGCGTGGCCTTTGGCTTGAAAGGCTTGGGCCCAGGTCTCCAGTTCGGCTTCGTTCAGGCGGCAGCCCAGGGTTTTTAAATGTATTTGCATCTGTTGTTTGTTTCCAAATTTTGCGGCGAATCGAGCCGCCTGCTCGGCGGTTAGCCGAAAAACCAATAAGTCACCAAAACCGCGGCAACAATGCCGCCGATGTCGGCGACAATGCCGCAGGCCGCGGCGTGGCGAATCTGCTTGATGTTGACCGCACCGAAGTACACCGCCAATACGTAGAATGTGGTCTCGGTGCTGCCTTGCACTACCGAAGCCAGTCGGCCGGCAAACGAATCGGCGCCGTGGGCCTGCATCGTGTCTATCATCATCGCCCGTGCGCCGCTGCCGCTGAACGGCTTCATCAAGGCGGTTGGCAGGCCGTCGATAAAACGGTTGTCTACACCGTAATAATCCACCACCCAGCGCACGCCGTCGCTGATCAAAGCCAAGGCGCCGCTGGCGCGGAATACGCCGAAAGCGACCAGCATCGCCACCAAATACGGAATGATGCCGATAGCGGTTTGAAAGCCTTGCTTGGCGCCGTCGATGAACAGTTCGTAGGCGTTCAGGCCTTTGTGCAAGGCGGCGGCGATGAACGCGACCACCAAACCGAACAATATCACGTGGCTGGCCAGCGCCGACTCCGCCAGCATCTCGGCCTGACTCAGGCCGGAGAAATAGCTCAATATTCCGGCCAGCAACGCCGTGATGCCGCCCAAATAGGCCAAAACCACTTTGTCGAGCAGGTTGATCTTTTGCATCCAGGCTACGGCCAGCAAGCCGGTCAAGGTCGAAACGTAGGTCGCGATTAAAATCGGCAGGAATACGTCGGTGGGATTGGCGGCGCCAAGCTGGGCCCGGTAAGCGAATATCGTCACCGGAAACAGCGTCACCGACGAAGTATTGATCACCAAAAACAGGATTTGCGCGTCGCTAGCTTGCTCCGGCCGCGGGTTTAGCGTCTGCATTTCCTGCATGGCTTTGATGCCCATCGGCGTGGCGGCGTTGTCCAGCCCCAACATGTTGGCGGCGATATTCATCGTAATCGATCCCAACGCCGGATGGCCCTGCGGAATTTCCGGCATCAGTCGGCTAAATAATGGGTTCAGCGCGCGGGTCAATAACGCTATGAAGCCGCTGTGTTCGCCGATTTTCATGATGCCCAGCCACAATGCCAATACGCCGCCCAGGCCCAACGAAATTTCGAACGCGGTTTTCGCCAGGTTGAACATCGCCGCGACCATTTCCGAAAATACCCGGCTGTCGCCCAATAGCAGCAGTTTGAAACTGGCGACGGCGAACGCCGACAGGAAGAAAAAGACCCAGATCAGGTTGAGCACAAGGTGAGGAGCTTGGGAGTGGCAACGGCAAAATTGGCGCTATTTTAGCAATTTAGCGTTGCCGGCGGCGCGGAAAATTGGGCCGTAGCCATCCTTGCCGGCGGCGATACTCAGCCGACGTAACGAAACGGCAAGTAGCGCGGGTGCCATTGGTTGGCGGCGATAAAGTCGGCCAAATGAGCCGCATCCAGGTCGTTGCGGCTGACCGAGCCGTCGGCGATGGCCTTGGCTAACACCCGTTCTGCGACATAGCTGCTGATTTTCTGCAAATCGGCGATAGCCGGGTAGATCGCGTCGGCAGCGGGCTCGAATTCGGCGCTGTAGTCGGCCAGGGCATAAGCCGATTCCAATACCATCGCGTCGCTAATACGGCGGCACTCGCCAAGCATGGCGGCCAAACCCAGGCCGGGAAAGATGAAGGCGTTGTTGCCCTGGCCGATTTTATGGCGAACGCCGCGGTGTTCGACATCGGCGAACGGACTGCCGGTGGCGACGATGGCGCGGCCGTCGCTCCAGGCGATGATGTCCGCCGGCGTCGCTTCGCAATTGGCGGTCGGGTTGGATAGCGGCATCACGATGGGGCTGGCGCAGTTTGCAGCCATGGTCCGGATCAGGTTTTCATCGAACAAGCCGGCTGCACCGGTAAGGCCGATCAAGACGCTGGGTTTGGCCTGGCTGACCACCTCGAACAGCGAGGGCGGCCGATGCTCCGGAATGCCCCAGGCTTGGCTAATCGCTGCCGGTTGAGCGATGCCGTGTTTGTAGTGCTCCAGTTCCTCGGTGTCGACCACCAAACCGTAAATATCCACCACAAACAGGCGTTGGCGGATTTCCGGTTCGCGCAAGCCGGCATCCACCATGCCGGCTTTGATTACGCTGGCCACGCCGATGCCGGCGGCGCCGGCACCGGCGATGACGATAATCTGTTCGGCCAGGGTTTGGCCGAGCCGGCGGCAAGCGGAAAGGATGCCGGCCAGCGCCATCGCCCCGGTACCTTGAATGTCGTCGTTGAAGCAGGGCACTTTTTCCCGGTAGCGGGCCAGCACGTCGAATGCCACATCCTTGGTGAAGTCTTCCCATTGGATGATGGCTTTGGGCCAGGTCCGGTGCGCTGCGGCGACGAATTTATCCACCATCGCAAAATAGGCGTCCCGACCTAGGCGCTTGGCGCGCACGCCTAAATAATGCGGGTCGTCCAACAGTTCGTCGCGGTTGGTGCCCACGTCCAGATTGATCGGCAAGGTCTGGAACGGGCAGACGCCGCCGCCAACGGTATACAAGGCCAGCTTGCCGATGCAGATCGATAAGCCGCCCATGCCCTGGTCGCCGATGCCGAGAATCGCCGACGCGTCGGTGACAACGATCATGCGGATGTCGTGCCAGGGGTAGTTTTTCAAAATCGCATCGGCGCGATCGATGTTGTTCGGCGCCAGTGTCAAGCCGCGGGCGGTACGGTACAGCGAGCTGAATTTTTGTACCGCCAGACCTATCGTCGGTGTATAGACGATGGGGACCATCTCCTCCAGATGCCGCTCCAGTATCGCGTAAAACAACACTTCGGAGCGGTCCTGGATCGCCCGCAGAAATTGGTATTTGGAAATGTCGTCGGCCTGTTGCCGGTAACTGAAATACAAACGCTCGATTTGTTGTTCCAGCGTCGTGACTTGCGGCGGCAGGAGTCCGTCCAGACCCAAGTCGATGCGTTCCTGTTCGGTAAATGCGGTACCTTTATTGCTGGCCGGCAACTTCAGTAAAGTCATGCCGCGGATAGACACCGCCAGATAAGGATTGCCGTCTTGGTCCTGGCGGTATTCGAAGTAGTCGCTGAGTCTGGTCATGGCGGGTGTGTAGTTATTCCCAAACAGCCATGCAGTCTATCCGAGCTGGCAGGCGTTTGCTGGTTTGATTATTTGTTTTAGCGACAAGCAAATGCGGTGCCAGGACTGACGCAGTTGCGCGGCTTTGGCTGCGCACTTGGTAACTCGGCTCCGATTTCGGTCGAGCGGTGGGTTTGCTGCGCGAATGCGCGACTATCGGCGTTGTTTTCGACAAAACACGGCGGAATGGGCTTTGGTCAATGTTGCCCGCTAAGATTCAGCAGGCATCGGAATTCGGCAGCGTAGCCGGCAATACGCGCGGTCCGCACCAATATCGGACTCAACCGGCGTCGGCGCACTGAAATAGTTCGGCGTAACGCGATAGGCGAAGCGGTCGGCCGCTTCGCCGTTGAACGGCTCGGTTAGATTTTCTTTGCCAATGCAGCAGCGTAACCGGTGTAGCTGTGCGGTGTCAGTTTCAGCAGCTCGGCTTTAGCGTCATCTGGAATCTCCAGCTTGTCGACGAAGGCGCGCATGCCGTCGCCGGTAACACGCTGGCCGCGGGTCAATTCCTTCAGTTTTTCGTAAGGTTTTTCAATGCCGTAGCGGCGCATCACGGTTTGAATCGGTTCGGCCAATACTTCCCAGTTTTGATCCAGGTCTTGGTCTAGCAGGGCAGGGTTCAGTTCCAGTTTGGAAATGCCTTTTAGCGTGGATTGGATGGCGATGCTGGTGTGGGCGATGCCGACGCCGATGTTGCGCAGCACGGTGGAATCGGTCAGGTCGCGCTGCCAACGCGATACCGGCAATTTGTCGGCCAGAAAGCCGAAGATCGCATTCGCCAATCCCAGGTTGCCTTCGGAGTTTTCGAAATCGATCGGATTGACCTTGTGCGGCATCGTCGAGGAGCCGACTTCGCCGGCCACGGTTTTTTGCTTGAAATAACCCAGCGAGATGTAGCCCCAGACGTCGCGGTCGAAGTCCAACAAGATGGTATTGAAGCGCGACAGGGCGTGGAAGAACTCGGCCATGTAATCGTGCGGTTCGATCTGGATGGTGTAAGGGTTGAAAGTCAGGCCCAGTGATTCGACGAAATTTTGCGCGAAAACCGGCCAATCGACGTCCGGGTAAGCCACCGTATGCGCATTGTAGTTGCCAACCGCGCCGTTGATCTTGCCCAGTAATTCCACCTTGGCGAGTTGTTCACGTTGGCGCTGCATGCGGGCGACGACGTTGGCGAATTCCTTGCCGACCGTGGTCGGCGTGGCCGATTGGCCGTGGGTGCGGGACAGCATGGGCTGATCGGCGCTGGCTAAAGCCAATTGTTTGATCGCGTCTATCGTCGCATCGATTTCGGCCATGATCAAGCCGCGGCCTTCTTTCAGCATCAACGCATAAGACAGGTTATTGATGTCTTCCGAGGTGCAGGCGAAATGGAAGAACTCGTTGATCGCATGCAATTCGGCATTGCCTTTGACTTTTTCCTTCAGCAGATACTCCACCGCCTTGACGTCGTGGTTGGTGGTCTTCTCGATGTCCTTGACCGCTTGAGCGTCGGCTTCGGAGAAATCGCTGACGATTTTATTCAGCACGGCGGTCGCTTCGACGGACAGGGCTGGGACTTCGGCGATCTTGGCTTCGGCGGCCAAGGCTTGCAGCCAGCGTACTTCCACTTCGACCCGGTAACGGATCAAGCCGTATTCGCTGAAAATGGGGCGTAAGGCGTCGACTTTGTTGGCGTAGCGGCCGTCGATGGGGGAGATGGCGGTGAGTGTCATGTTGTTTCCTAAATTTCTAAAACGTAAAACGTTACCTGCGGCAGCTAGATTTGCCCGCCAGGACGTTGGATCGGTTGGGTATTTTTATCGAAGCAAGCCTTGGCTGTGCCGGGAAAGGCTTCGATTAAACGGCGGCGCATGTCGGCATCGTCCTGGAAGACCGTCATCCAGACGGACCAGAAACCTCGTTGTAATGCCATTTCGACAATTTCGGCTCTGCGTTCCTCGCTATCGAAGACGGCAAGTTGCGATTTTCGCTTTGAGGCATTTTGCCAAGCTTGTTGTCTATGTAACCAACGTTTGTCTTTACTTGATGGTGTTTGTTGACCAGTAATCTGGCGATCAGGATGTTTATTTAGGCCTAATGCCAACCAGGTCGTTTCGATTTTTCGGTTGATAGGTTCGGCATGAATTTTATTCGGTAATACTCTGCCTTGCGCATCGTAGCTAAAGGCTAGCAAGGTGTTGTCGCTGTCGGGCCACACATAATCGTCAAGATTCAATTGGCCATGGCCTTTGCCGGAGTTGCAATTGCCGCAGGCAAGTAAAAAATTGCTCCATTGAAATTCGGTTTCCGGGTATTCTTTTTTCGGCTTTTTGTGTTCGACATGAATGCCGCTGGCGATCCAGCGTTCGCAATAAGAGCAATATTCTCCCAGCCGTTCGGTCAACGCTTGCTGGGCATCTCCGTAAGGTTTTATTTCGCCAAGGTCGGAGCCTTTATCAACCGGACGCATGCTTATTTATTTTTTGGTTGCCAGTACGGAGTCGCGTTCGAATTTTAACTGAGCGGCAAACGCAGGGTCGTCGCTAAAAGGAATACTCAATTCGTCAAACCGGCTACGTAATTGCAGCAATTCTTGATCGGTTTCGTCGTTAACTTGATGGAGTCGTCGATAATAGGCTTCAGCGGCAGCCATCATATCCAAATAACGTTTACTTTTTTGCGGCATATCGACATGCTGTTGATCTTCGGCAATATCTTCTATGCTTTCGCTTTCAATATTGACTGGACAGGCTTTTTCCAAATCCCACAATAAACAATCCTCACGTCCATACAACGACTGAATAATGAACGGCGAGTGGCTGCTGGCAACGAACTGCACTTTAGGAAAAGTAGTTAATAAACGCCCGACGACTTCCCGTTGCCATTTTGGATGCAAATGCAGGTCGATTTCGTCGATCAGCACGATGCCTTCGGTTTGCTTGATGACATCGGCTTCCAACTGCGGGTTCAGCGTTGCCATGCGGTAGGCGATGTCGGCGACCATGCCTATCATGTTGCGGTAGCCGTCGCTGAGGAGGTGGAAGGGGATGGTTTGGGTTCTGCCCTGAATTTCTGTTTCGATCAGGATTTCGTCCCAGTCGATGTCCCACCATGCCCGAACGGCACCTGGGATCATTTCGACAATGGCAAAACGAACAGCCTCCAAAACATGGCGGGTTTCATTTTTTTGCAGCGCTGCCAACTCTTGAGTTTTAAACCACCGAAATAATTGTTTCAAATTCGACTCGGAATTTAGACAATCTCGGTAACCGAGCAAACGAGAGCCGGGACTTAGTGTTTTTATTTGTTTTTCTTCTTCATCAATTATTTTCCACAATCGACCTGTTCCATAATATGAAATTACTGGCAACCTAGTGTTCTCATTGTCAATTTTTAATTGTAATGCATGAAACTGAAGATCCATCGGCATTTCGTTTTCATTGAGAAAACCAGGTTTATTCGTTATTTTTGAATTAAGTGGATTGGAAATGTTATCTATAGAAATAGTTATAAGGATAGAAGTTGGTGATGTAGTTTCTTTTATGGCGGTTTGGCCGGCGGTTAACAATTTGTAGTGAACATCAGAAGTGTCTATGGTTGGATTCGCATTTTCCCCCTGTTTTTTACTAATTAATACGCCAGAAAAATCTGGTAGACCATGTAAAAAAGGCACAAGGGATTTTCTCAGTGCATCCAAAACAGCCGTTTTGCCACTGCCATTATTACCAATAAGCAAAGTAAAACGGTCAGATAAATTTATTCCATAACTTTCAAAGCAACGAAAACCTTCTACTTGTAAATTAGTAATTTTCATTGTACTTAACCTCAATAATCCCTCCACCCAAACAAACCTCTCCCAAATAAAACACCACCGACTGCCCCGGCGTGATCGCCCGTTGAGCTTGGTCGAAGCGGACCTTGACGCGGCTGCCGCCATCAATCGGTTCGACCACGCAGTCCTGATCCGGCTGGCGGTAGCGGGTCTTGGCGGCGCAGCGGATGGTTTCGGTCAAAGGCTGGCTGCCGCACCAATCCAGTTGGCCGGCTTCCAGGGTGTTGTGCAGCATCAAGGGGTGGTCGTGGCCCTGGCCGACGATCAGCACGTTGTTATCCAGGTCTTTGTCCAGCACAAACCAAGGCTCGTCCGGCGCGTCTTTTACGCCGCCGATGCCTAAACCCTGGCGTTGGCCCAGGGTGTAATACATCAAGCCGTGATGCTTGCCGATATATTTGCCTTCCGGCGTACGCATTTCGCCGGGTTGGTGGGGCAGGTAGCGTTCCAGGAATTCCCTGAATTTGCGTTCGCCGATGAAGCAAATGCCGGTGCTGTCTTTCTTGCGGCTGTTGGCAAAGCCGGCTCTGTCGGCCATCGCCCGGATCTCGGTTTTGTGCAAATGGCCGATGGGAAACAGTGTTTTGGACAAGGCTTTCTGGCCCATCGCGTACAAAAAATAGCTTTGTTCCTTGGCCGGGTCCAGGCCTTTCAATAGTTCGAATTCGCCGTCCCGTTCGCGGACGCGCGCGTAGTGGCCGGTGGCGATGTATTCGGCGCCGAGGTCTTCGATGGCGTAGTTCAGGAAGGCGTTGAATTTGACGTGTTTGTTACACAGAATGTCGGGGTTGGGGGTGCGGCCGGCTTTGAATTCCGACAAAAACACTTCGAACACTTCGTCCCAGTATTCGGCGGCGAAGTTGACCGTTTTCAATTCTATGCCGAGTTTGTCGGCCACTTGCTGCGCGTCGGCCAAATCTTGCATCGCAGTGCAATATTCGGTGCCGTCGTCTTCCTCCCAGTTTTTCATGAACAAACCGGTTACTTTATGGCCCTGTTCTTGCAGGGCTAATGCGGTGACGGAAGAATCGACGCCGCCGGACATGCCGACGATGATGTGTTTACTCATGCGTGGTCTAAAAATGTTTGTAACAGGCTCAGCGGGTAACGTTGGCCTTTTAAGTACTCGTCGATGGTGGTCAGCACCAACGGGCTGCGCAATTGGTCGCGGCGGGCGCAAATCTCGTTGCGGCTGAGCCAATGAGTGCCGATAATGCCGTCGTCGAGCGCTTGTTCGGGATTATGGTTGCCGACGGTGCCGGCGAAGCAGAAGCGCAGAAAGCTGGGCATTTCCGGATTTCTCCGCCATAGTTGTGTCGCGATCAGGGCTTCGGGCTGAAATTCCCAGGCGGTTTCTTCCCGCACTTCCCGGATGACGGCGGCGATCAGGTCTTCGCCTTCTTCCAAATGTCCTGCCGGTTGATTGAACGCAATGCCTTGTGCCGTTGTCTCTTCGACCAGTAGAAAACGCCCGTTTTTTTCGATGACGGCGGCAACGGTAACGTGGGGTTTCCAGACCATAATTGTCGGCATAAAACGTTAAAAGGCGCGCATTTTACTAGAAATGTTTTTTATATGGGTAAAGATTGAAATTTAATGTTTAAGGCGCTATTTTTAAGTTCACAGCGATTTTGCACCACAGAAGTTTATGTCCGATTTTGAACCCTTTAAAGACGTCGACGGCACCACTGCGCTGCAAGAAGCCAAGCCGCAGTTGAAAAGGCCGCCGTTGTACAAAGTCATTTTGCTTAACGACGATTTCACGCCCATGGATTTTGTCGTCGAGATTCTGACCGACTTTTTTAACATGAGCCAAGAGCGGGCCACCCAGGTGATGTTGCAAGTGCATACCCAAGGCGTTGGGGTGTGCGGCACTTACACCAAGGATGTGGCCGAAACCAAAGTACATATCGTTAACGAATACTCCCGTGAACATCACCATCCGTTGATGTGCACGATGGAAGAGGCGTGAGAGGTAAGCCATGCTAAGTAAAGAACTGGAAGTGACATTGAACGCTGCTTTTACCGGGGCTCATGCCAAGCGCCACGAGTTCATCACCGTCGAGCATTTGCTGCTGGCTTTGCTGGATAACGTGACGACGATTCCGATCCTGATCGCCTGCGGTTGCAACGTCAATGCGTTGCGGGCGGAATTGACCCGATTTATCGACGAAACCATTTCCTTGATTCCGGAAGGTATCCAACGCGAAACCCAGCCGACGTTAGGCTTCCAGCGCGTGTTACAGCGGGCGGTATTTCATGTGCAGGCTTCCGACAAAAAAGAAGTGACCGGCGCCAACCTGTTTGTCGCCTTGTTCAGCGAGCAGGATTCGCATGCGGTTTATTTGCTGAACAAGCAAGACATCACGCGTCTGGATGTCGTCAATTATCTGGCTCACGGGGTTTCCAAAATCGAACAGTTCAGAAAAGAAAGCAGCGAGGAGCCGGAAGGCGAGCGCGGCAACAACGAGAATTTGACCAGTCCGCTGGAAAAATACGCTACCAATCTGAACGAAGAGGCCTTGAAAGGCAATATCGATCCGTTGATCGGTCGGGAAATAGAGGTGGAGCGGACCATCCAGGTCTTGTGCCGGCGGCGGAAAAACAACCCGTTGCTGGTCGGCGAAGCCGGGGTCGGCAAAACCGCAATCGCCGAGGGTTTGGCGAAGCGGATTGTCGAAGAGCAAGTCCCCGAGATATTGATGAACAGCACAATTTATTCGTTAGATATGGGGGCGTTGGTTGCCGGCACCAAATACCGCGGCGATTTCGAAAAACGTTTAAAAGCGTTGATCAACCAATTGAAAAAAGAGCCGGATTCGATTTTGTTCATCGACGAAATCCATACCATCATCGGTGCCGGTTCGGCTTCCGGCGGCGTAATGGACGCTTCGAATTTGATCAAACCGGTGTTGGCTTCCGGCCAGTTGCGCTGCATCGGTTCGACGACCTATCAGGAATACCGCGGCATCTTCGAAAAAGACCATGCCTTGGCGCGGCGTTTCCAAAAAATCGATGTGGTCGAACCGTCCATCGAAGATACGGTACTGATTCTGAAAGGTTTGAAGTCCCGTTTCGAAGAGCATCACGGCCTTAAATACACCCAGGAAGCCTTGCGCATGGCGGTGGAATTATCGGCCCGCTACATTACCGATAGGCATCTGCCGGACAAGGCGATCGACGTCATCGACGAAGCCGGCGCCAGACAACGTTTGTTCACGGCCGGGGAGCGTAAAGAGACCATAGACACCGCCGAGATCGAGGAGATTGTCGCCAAGATTGCCAGGGTACCGGCGCAATCGGTGTCTGCCAACGATATCGACAAGCTGTCCAACCTGGAAAAGAACCTGAAGATGTTGGTGTTCGGTCAGGACGAAGCGATTTCCGAATTGGCTGCCGCAATCAAATTGTCGCGAGCGGGATTGCGCGATACCACCAAGACGATTGGTTCCTTCCTGTTTGCCGGTCCGACCGGCGTCGGTAAAACCGAGGTGACCCGCCAGTTGGCCAAAGTGTTGGGTATCGAATTGATTCGCTTCGACATGTCGGAGTACATGGAGCGGCATACTGTGTCGCGCCTGATCGGTGCGCCTCCGGGCTACGTTGGCTTCGACCAGGGCGGATTGTTGACCGAAGCGGTGACCAAGCATCCGCATGCGGTGTTATTGCTCGACGAATTGGAAAAAGCCCATCCGGACGTGTTCAATTTGCTGCTGCAGGTCATGGACCACGGCACGTTGACCGATAACAACGGCCGTAAAGCAGATTTCAGAAACATCATTCTGATCATGACCACTAATGCCGGAGCCGAGGAAAGTAGCCGGGCCTCGATCGGATTTACCGTGCAAAACCATGCTTCGGACAGCATGAAGGTGATCGAGCGCGGCTTCTCGCCCGAGTTCAGAAACCGTTTGGATGCCATCGTCCAATTCAAGCCTTTGGATATGGCTGTGGTCGGCAGCGTGGTCGACAAGTTCATCTTCGAACTGGAAGCGGTGTTGGCGGACAAAAATGTGACATTGACGTTGGAACCTGCCGCGCGGGCATGGCTGGCGGAACACGGCTGCGATCCGAAAATGGGGGCCAGGCCGATGGCGCGTTTGATCCAGGAAAAAATCAAGAAGCCGCTGGCCGAAGACTTGCTGTTCGGGCGTTTGGCGAATGGCGGTCACGTGCGGATACACGTCGAGAATGGCGAATTAGCATTTGCCATCGAAGGCAAACAGCTAGTCGTTTCCGAATTGAATCAAGTGATGTAAAGCGGGGAGGTAATCGCTAGCCCGGAGCGGGTTAGCGATTCCGGAACGTGATGCGGCCTTTGGTCAGGTCGTAAGGGGTCATTTCCACGCGAACTTTGTCGCCGGTCAGGATACGGATGTAATGTTTGCGCATTTTGCCGGAAATATGCGCGGTGACGATGTGGCCGTTTTCCAGTTCGACGCGAAACATCGTGTTCGGCAGTGTGTCGATGACCTTGCCATCCATTTCAATTTGATCTTCTTTTGCCATAGTAAAAGCCCATAAAGTTAAAACGGCTATGTTAGCATGAATCCTCCGTCGAGCTTCTAAAAATGTCGGCGAAAGCCATGCGACAAAATCTCTAAACCTTCCGTTTTACTTCGATAATATTGGGTAAGTGGCTGAGCCGGGTTAACACCGCGCTCAGTTGCGCGGTATTCTCGATCTGTATCGTCATATGCAAAATCGCCGATAAATCCTCATGCGTTTTCAGCGAGGCGTTACTGATATGGATTTTCGCGGTCGCCAACACTTGCGAGACGTCGTTCAGCAGATTTTGGGCATTGAATGCATGGATCACGATCGGCACGCTGTGGTGTACCGATTTCTGGCCGCTCCATTCCGCTTTGACCAACTGCAATTGCTGCTCCGCCGATAAATGGCGGATGTTGTCGCAATCCTTGCGGTGTATCGTGATACCGCGCTTATGCGAGATAAAGCCGATGATATCGTCGCCCTTGACCGGCGAACAGCAATGCGCCAGCGTTGTGACGACATTATCGATATCGTCTATGGTCACGGCCGATTGCGCCGCGGTTTGGCTCGGCACCCACTTGACCGGCGTCGGTTCCAGTTCCGGAATTTTCAGCGCATTCGCCAATTGCCGGTTATTGATGGTTCCGTGGCCCAAGGCTTCGTAAAGATGCTCGGCGTCCGCTATTTTGAAGTGCTTCAGCAACTCGGCCATATCGACGCTTTTCAGGCCGAGGCGTCTGCTTTCCTTGTCCAGAATCTGTTTGCCGGCGGCAATGTTTTCGGCCTGCTGTTGCTGTTTGAACCAACTTTTTACCTTGCTGATCGCCCGCGGCGTCTTTAAATAGCCCAGGTTGGGATTCAACCAATTGTGGTTGGGCTGGCCGTTTTTGACGGTAATGATCTCGACCTGTTCGCCCGAGCTGAGTTTGTAAGTCAACGGCTTGATTTGGCCGTTGACCTTGGCGCCGCGGCAACTATGGCCGATTTCGGTATGGATCGCATAAGCAAAATCCAGCGGTGTGGCGCCTTTGACCAAATCGATCAACTTGCCTGCCGGCGTCAGCACGAACACCCGGTCCGAAAACAACTCGGTATGGAAATTCTCCAGCAGGTTATCGGTGCTGTCCTTGTCTTCCAGCAACTGGCGTAGCGAGGCGATATTCTTTTCGGTGGCGGCGTTGAATTTGCTGCCTTCCTTGTAGCGCCAATGTGCGGCGACGCCAAGCTCGGCGAATTCGTGCATGGCCTTGGTGCGGATCTGGATTTCGATCCGGTTGCCGTGGCTATCCAGTACCACGGTGTGCAGCGATTGGTAGCCGTTTTCCTTCGGGTTGGCGATGTAATCGTCGAATTCGCGCGGAATGTGCTGCCATTGGCTGTGCGCCAAACCCAGCACCATATAGCAATTCGGCAACGAATCGACCACGACCCGCACCGCCAGCAAATCGTACAAGTCAGCTAAAGCCAACTGTTTTCGGCGCATCTTGTTCCAGATGCTGTAAATATGTTTCGGCCGGCCGTAAACTTTTGCAGTCAAGCCATGCTCGGCCAGCAGCGCTTTCAACTCCTGTAAAAACCGGTCGATGCTGGCCTGGCGCTGTTCGCGGTTTTCCGCCAGCGAGGCGCTGATGAAGCGGTAATTGTCCGGGTCCAGATAACGGAAGGCCAAATCCTCCAATTCCCATTTGAACTGGCTGATCCCGAGCCGGTTGGCTAACGGCGCGTAGATATCCAACGTTTCGCGGGCGATGAAGCGGCGGATGTCCTCCTGTTCCAGATGCAGGTCGCGTAAACGCTGTATCCGCAAAGCTAATTTGATCAAAACCGCCCGCACGTCGTGCGTCATCGCCAACAGCATGCGGCGCAGGATTTCGGCCTGGTTCGGCTGGTTGGCCATCTCCGGCGTGTAAATGCTGACCTTGTTTAGCCAAGCCACGTCTTGGCATAAGCCGGCCACGGTGACGCCGAAACGTTCGCGGACTTGCGCTTCGTCGATGCGGTCGGCAACGCGGGAATCGCTCAGCAACGTCGCCAGAATGGTTTCCAGGTCGATATGTACGCCCATCAGGATCGCGGCGACATCGATCCCTTTCGGCCGCTGCGATTCGATACGGTTGGCGCCCAATTCTTCGATCCAGGCCAAGGCCGCGTCGATCTTGGCCCGGTCGGGAGCGGAAAAGCCGGGAAACAGTGCGCCGGCGCGCGAATCGTGGTTTGTCATGCCGATATTTTAAACGCGTACCGTTCCGAAAAGTACAAACAGACAAACGAGGCGTGGGATGGTCGGGGCATGGTGCATCGGTTAAGGCTGCAGGAAGCGGTAGAACCAGCGCTTGGCCAACTCTGCCGAAAAGATGTAAAGCATGACGATTGCGCCTAAACAGCCCAGTAACTCGGCCGGCAACGGTTCGAATCCGATCAAATCCGCCGCCGGCGAATAGGGTAGTGCGGCAGTAGCCGCTACCACAGCCATGGTCGCCCACAGCAAATATTTGCCGGGTTTGCTTCTAAAGAACGGTTTGCGGCTGCGGACGACAAACACGATCAGCGCGGCTGAAATTACCGATTCCAAAAACCAAGCGGTGCGAAATTGCTGCTCCGGTACATCCAGCCATAACAGCAAGCCGAAAGTCAGATAATCGAACAGCGAACTGACCAAGCCGAAGGTGACCATGAAGTTGCGGATAAAGCGGATATCCCAACGCCGCGGTTGCTCGATCATTTCTGGGTCCAGATTGTCCGAGGCGATGGTCATTTCCGGAAAATCGGTCAGTAAATTGGTTAACAGGATTTGTTTCGGCAGCAAGGGCAGAAACGGCAGAAACAGCGATGCGCCGGCCATGCTGAACATGTTGCCGAAATTGGCGCTGGTGGCCATGAACACGTATTTTAGCGTGTTGGCGAACGTAACCCGGCCGGCGCGGACGCCGCCGACCAGTACCTGTAGGCTTTTTTCCAGCAGTACGATTTGGGCGGCATCTTTCGCCACATCGGCGGCGCTATCCACCGAAATGCCGACGTCGGCGGCATGCAGTGCCGAGACGTCGTTAATGCCGTCGCCCATGTAGCCGACGACGAAGCCGGCTTTTTTCAATGCCATGATGATGCGTTCTTTCTGGTTCGGCTCCACTTCGGCGAATAAATCGATCCCGCCGGCTTGTTGCGTCAGAGCCTGATCGCTGATGCGGGCGATTTCCGGTCCGGTCAGAATTTTGCTGCCGCCGAGGCCCAACTGTTGGCTGACGGTTTCCGCGACCAAGCGATTGTCGCCGGTGATGATTTTCAAGGTAACGCCGAGGTCCTTCAACTGTTGAATAGTCGCTATGCAATCGGCCTTGGGCGGATCGAAGAAGGTCAAAAATCCCAAAAAGCGCATGTCGGATTCGTCGCCGCCGCTGACGCCGCTTTGTCCGCTCGCAAGCGGTTTGTAGGCCAGACCCAACGTCCGCAAACCTTGTTCGCTGTAGCTTTTGTAGCGTTCGAGTATCGCCGGTTTGGCTTGTTCGAGTTCGGCCAATTCGCCGTCCGCATGTTCGATATGGCCGCAGACATCCAGAATATTGTGCAGCGCACCCTTGCTGATTAACAGGTGTTGGCCGGCGTCGGCTACTAACATGCTCAGCCGTTTGCGGTAAAAATCGTAGGGAATTTCGTCGAGCTTGCGGCTGGCGCTCAAGTCGAACGTTTTGAATTGGCGTAGCGCCGCGTCGATCGGATTATTGAACCCGGTTTCGAAGGCGGCGTTCAGGAAGGCATAGCGCGCGACTCGGTCGCTAGCCGCGCCGCGGGCATCGGTGGCGGCGTGCACCTGTACGCTGCCTTGGGTCAATGTGCCGGTCTTGTCGGAACATAACACGTTCATGCTGCCCAGATTTTCGATCGAGGCCAGTTGTTTGACGATCACTTGGCGTTCGGCCATGCGTTTGGCGCCGTGGGCCAGATTGACGCTGACGATGGCCGGCAACAATTGCGGCGTCAAGCCTACCGCCAGCGCCAATGCGAACAAAAAGGAGTCCATCACCGGTTTGTGCAGATAGACGTTCACCGCGAAAATGACCATGACCAAAATCAGCGTGACTTCCATCAACAGGTAACCGAAACGGCGCACGCCGCGCTCGAACTCGGTTTCCGGCGCCTTCAGTTTCAAGCGGCCGGATAATTTGCCGAATTCGCTATTTTCGCCGGTGGCAACCACCAAAGCCCGGCCGGAACCGCTTTGCACATGGCTACCCATCCATAACGCGTTGCTCCGGCTGCTCAAAGGCGCATCGGCGGCCACTAATCCGGGGATTTTCTCGGCCGGATAACTCTCGCCGGTTAATGCGGCCTCGTCGACGAACAGATTTGCGCTAGCGAGTAGCAGGCAATCGGCTGGGACAATGTCGCCGGCTTTCAAGTCGACCACGTCGCCGATTACGATATCTTGCGCCGGAATGTCGCAGACTTTGCCGTCGCGGAGTACCGCGGAGTTGATTTGCACCATCGCTAACAATTTGACCACGGCGTCGGCCGCGCCCTTTTCCTGCCAAAAGCCAAGCAGGCCGCTGATCAAGACGATGGTCAAAATGATGCCGGCATCGACCCGGTCGTGCAGGTAAAACGATACCCCGGTCGCGAACAACAGTAACAGTACTATCGAGCTTTTGAATTGGGCCAGCAACAAACGCCAGGCGGAGTTGGGTTGCTTATGGTTTAGCCGATTGGGGCCGTATTGCCGGAGCCGCTCGCCGGCGGCAGTGGCCGTCAAGCCCTGTTCGGAACTGTCCAGTTTTTTCAGATGGTCTGCGGCCGGCAAGGCCCAAAAGGGTGTTTCCGGCTTGGTTTGGCCGTTCAATTTGAAGCTCATCTACGCCCCTCGCTCTGGTCGGGTTGACTTGCCCAATCCGGTTATTGCCGCCAGTAAAAGCCGCATAGGGCAATGTATTCGCCGTTGCCGGGCAGATTGGGAATTTGGACGCCGGCGGCAATTTGCCAATGTTGCGGTAGCGGATAAATCAGTTTGAACGTCGCGGCACCTACGGAATTATGGCCGGTTAAATAATCGGCGTTCAATCTGAGGCTGCCGGCGACGGGAATTTCGAGATTGACGTGCGCGCCGACGCTACGTTGGCCGGCGAGGGCGGCGTTGGCGTAATAACTGCCGATATCGATGTCGATATCCCAAGCGTCCAGATGTTGCTGGGCGTCCAAATACGCGTAATGCATGAAAACCGCTGCCTGCGGCAGCATACCCGCGCCGCTTTGATTGCCGACGATCAATTGGCTGTCGCCGAATAACCAGTGTTTCTCGAGGTTGAACAGCAAATCCGGTTGAAATGCTGAGGCCGCGCCGAAACCGCTGTAGAACTGCGCGTTCAACAGGCTAATGCCTATGTTCCAACCCGGGCCGGCGCCGTAGTCGAACGAGGTGTTGGAAATTCCGACTGCCGAATCCAGATTGAATTCCTGGTCGAATGCCGTTTGCCCGCTGGGCGTGGCTTCGATGTCGGGTAAATTCCGCACCCGGGCTTTGCCGGTCCGCTGTTGTTTTTCGGCGTTCGCCGACAAGGCCGGCAACACGCTTAAAGCCAAAATCGCCGAACCGATCAGTTTCGTCCGCAGTAATTTGTGGCCGGATGGAGTCTTGGCCGAGGTACCGGCAGCGCCTGCAATGGGCGAGTGTTGTAAAAAAATAGCCATGCGCTTGCCACCTTCGGATTAATCAAAGGCTGTTATCCAGTTGAAAAGAGCGGCGGCATTGCGGGAACCGGCCGGCCGCCACGGTATAGAGGCGGCCGCGACCGGATTACAAGCGATACGAAAAGGCGGAATTAGCGGCGTTCTTTGGAGGTGACCTCGCCCTTGTCGTTGACCGCTATCCGCCATTTGCCGTTGGCGGAGTCGATCAACAATTCGTATTCTTCGCCAACGCCGTTCGGGTTCACCACCAGTTCGGCTTTTTCGATGCGCGAATCCGGGAAATTGGCCTTGACGGTTTCGGTGACCATCGGCGGGACTTGTTGCGGATTTTCCAACACCAGCTCGCCGGTAAACAGTGCACCGTTGGAACGGAACAATTCATGCAGAACCTGGCCTTCCGCATCCTTGAAACTGACTTCCAGCAATTGTTGGCCGAAATGGGTTTCCAACTGGCCTTGCATATCGGTTGCCTGCGGATGGCGTTTCAGGACGCTGGCCCTGACCTTATCCGAAACCGGCGCCTCTTGGGCAAAAGCCTGGCTCGCGGCGCCGCTCAAGGCCAGTGCCAGCATGACGGTTGGAAATGTACGCATGTATCCTCCTGTGAAATTATTATCGTGTGCAGGCCAAATTGATGGCCGATTGATTCATGGCGCGCCGATGGCGCGCCTGGCACAACATTAATGCCATGATTGGCCGATAAAGTCACTAGGCGGATTCTTGCGCCTGGCTGCAAACCTCGCTGGGGCGGCCCATGCATAATCTGACGAAGACGCGGGCGGCGGCGATGCCGTTGACGACGAAGGCCAGCGTGATGGGCAGAGCAAACCAAGGATGCAGCCGGGTGGCGTCGGCCAATAACAGGTCTGCGCCCAGAAACGCCGGCGTGATCGGGAAACCGACTAAACCCAGAAAACTCAGAAACAGCAGCAGCGAAGCCCGCGGCCGGGTTTCGGCCATGGCCCGGTAGCGGAATGGCTCCTCGGCGAAGTTTTCCTGCGCCAACATTCGGCGCAATACCAATACCCCCAATAGCCAGGACGGCAACACGCCGCTCAGGAACAGCAGCACGTCGCCGTAAACCGCGGGATCCATCATCCACACCGCAATGCCGGCCAAGCTGCAACTGGTCGCGATCGCGTTCCAGACTTTGAACGGACTGTGTTTTTGGCTGAATGCGCTCAGCGAGGCTACCACCATTGCTACGGAGATAGGGATAGACAAATAGCCGCGATCGAACCACGCTTCGCTTTCGCCGAGTACGATCAAACCGAGCAAACCGACGATGCTGAAATACCTGATCGCAGGTCTGACCTGGTTCATGCGGGCGCCGATTTGCTTCAGCGGGTCCCACAAGGTCGAACGTACCAAGCGTTCCAGATTGCCTTCCTGCAACGCGAACACGTATAGCGTGTTTTGCAGTACCGCCGGCAAGGTGTCGCGGATGGAGTTGGGCAGAAATTCGCGCATCGCGCTGGGTTTGATGACGAAGTCGGTATCGACCGAGCCTTCCACCCGCAGCAAATGGGCGACGATAGACGGCGATACCAGCAATTGGTAGCAACGCAGGAAGGCGTTGCCGAGGAAGTGCACCAGAACCAAGGTTTCCAAGCCCAGCGACAATTCCATGAACATAAAACCGACCTGGGTGATCGAGGCGTAGGCAACTTGGCCTTTGATATTGGATTGGGTTTTTTCCGACAGATTGGCGATGACCACGGTCAGCAAGCCGATCACCAACACCATGGTGCGCGGCAAGTAATGGTAGGTCCAGATCGGCATGGTGCGTAACAACAGAAACACGCCCAAATGGATCGATAACGCACCGTAAAAAATCGCACTGGATGGCGTCGGTCCTTCCATCGCCCGCGGTAACCAGAAGCAGAACGGGAATTGCGCCGATTTGCCGGAGGCGGCAATGACGATCAGCCAGGACAACACCAACAGCGACGCGTAACCGGCCGGCGGCATCGCGGCGTGCTGGAACAAATTGGCCAGTTGGCTGAAATGCTGGCTCTCGTGAAACAGCAAATGGCTCATCCAGGCGCCAAGCAGCAAGCCGACGTCGCAGAAGCGGTAAATGCTGTACGCGCGCAAGGCGTTGCGGATCGGCTGCGGCCGGTGCCGGTAAAAGGCGATCAACAAAAACGACGAAACCCCGACGATTTCCCAGCCGGCGAACAGCATGTCGATCGAACCGGACAGAATCACCAGATTCAAGCCGAACGCAAAACCGAAGATCGTCAGGAAGAAACGCTTGTAGCCGGTTTCGCGGTGCAGATAGACCCGGCAATAACGCACGATAATCGAGAAAATCAGCCAGGCGCAGAATAAATACACCGCACTGATCCGGTCCAGATAAAACAGAATCGGAAAGCGGTAGCCGCCTTGCGCGTACAGATCGAACCAAACCAATTCGTGAGCCGGAAAACCGGCAACCGCCCAGGCGATCAACAGGCTCAGCACGCTGGCGCCCTTCACGCGGCTGGTCCACAGGCTGATCGTGGAAATGCGCTGCTCGCTGCTGCCGAACAACAATATCAGCAGCATACCGAGCAGCGGAAAGAACAAACAGGCCAATATTAAGCCGTTCATGCGTGTCTCCCTAACAATTGGTGTACCGGAATCGTCGCGGTTTTACCGACGATGATTTTTTCCGAATGCGCAGCGGCCGGGGTTTGCACGCTCTCCGGCAGTTCGATGCTTTCCCAGCCGTGTCTGGTGTACAACTTCATGTCGCGGCTGGCGGGGTCGTAACTGGCCAACCGGATCCATTCGCCGTCCAGCCATTCCCTCAAACCGCCGATAGCGGCCAAGGCTTTATCCACAGTGCCGGTGGCTTGTTCGATAATCATCAGTAGCCGGGCCGGTTCGTGGACTTCGATCATCTGCGACGGCAAGCCGGTACGCAAATCGCCTTCGACGCCGTTGGCGACGCCCAGCAAGCCGATCACGTTATGCGGCAGCTTGGTGCCGGCTCCGTAAACCGAATTGTCTATCCGCGAAAACAAGTATTCCAGATTGATGCCGCCGCACACCGGAATGATCGCGGACAGAATCTTGGTCAGAATTTCGCCGTTGGTGTCGCTATCCGGAGCGTAGGAATGCAGAAACGAGCGCCGGTCCATAAACAAGTGCCGGCTCAGTTCGCGGCGGCCAACCAAGCAATACAGGTTGTTGGAATGGTTGTATTCCGGGCGCGGTTCGAAAATCGACGAGGCGCGGGCCACCACGTGTTGATGCGCTTCCTTATTCGAATGCGATTGCGGGCCCAACTCGAACCAACGGCAGCGTTCGCGCGCGTTGCGCAGCAGGGCATGGTGCATGTCGTGCTTGAAGGCGTGCAGCACTTTGTGGTCGCGGTGCAGATAAGTATTCGGATCGAAATAAGTGATTTCGTCGCGGCTGGTGTTATGCAGCGCCGGTACGAAATAAGTGTCGGCCGGGATGTCGATACCGCGTTCGCGCAGAATGTCCCGTACCGGTTGTTGATTCGCCATCCAGGCGAAGGCGCGGGCATTCGGCGCTCCCGGTTTGCCGGCGCAGGCCCCGCAATCGTAAGCGGCGAAATGCGGATTGTTCACGCTGCTGGAACCGTGGGCGACGATGACAACCAGCGGCGCGAAATCTTTGGTCAAGCCGATATTGCGCAACAGGCCGCCGACCCGGTCGGCCATTTCCGGAAAGGAAAAGCCCAGCAAATAGCCTTCCGGCGTCGGTTCGTCGGTCTCGCGCAGCAGGTGCAAGTGGCTATGGGCTTTGACTTCGCTGAGCTGTTCGATGTTGAGCAGGCCGGCGCCGGGGCGGAACACGTTCCAGGCCAGGCGCGCCGCGTAACCGAGACCCAAGGTCTGAGTAAACAGCCAGCCGCGCAGCATCGAATGCGCCGTAAAATGCAGGCTGGACAGCTTGCCGGTTTTAGGTTTGGTTTCGGGTTGGTTTTCCGCCGCTTCGACGATCAAATGCTTAGGCGTAATCGCGGTCGGGCATTGTGCCACCGGATAGACGTCGTCCAGACCCTGGTACAGGAAATCGATGCCGAAAAAACCGACGGCACCGAAAGTTTGAATCCCCGGATTGGTTTCTTCCAGATGCCGGCGTAACGAACATTCGCGGTCGTCGATGCAAAACAGGGCCTGGGCTTGGACGGGCGATTTGGCGGTTTGGCTGGGGCCGGGCGCCGGCTGGTGTTTGATGGCTTGCAGCAATTCGCTGTGCAGTGACCATTCCATGGCCTCGTGCCAGACTTTCAACCGCAACGGAACCTGGGTCCGCATCGCGCCGCCGTTGAAGCGCGGTACCGTGTCCAATTGTTTCAACCCGGCAATATTGCTGAAATTGACACCGCGTTTTTTCCGCAAGAATGCCAGTTCGCAAGCCAGTTCGAATGCGATCAATTGCTTCAACGAAATGTCGCGGCGGGCCAGCAAGGTTTGCGGATTCAGCTCGATCAATCTGACCATACCGGACCAGCCGGGATGGCCGAGCAGCATTTCCAGAAGGTACTGTTCGTACCAAGTTTCGACGCCGACCATGCGTTGCAAACAGTGCAGAATGACTTGATCCGGGCCGAGGGTGAGCAGGTCGCGTACGTTTTTTTCTTGAAACGGATACAACGGCAACAGGCTGTTCTGGGTTAAGCGCAATACGCAATCCCAAAAACTCTCGTCTGCTTTTGGCAAACTCCAGCGGCTGATGCCCTGGTCCAGGAAGTTGGCCAGCAAACGGAACAGGACCGGGTGCACCAGCGCATTCAAATCCACTTCCAAGCGGCTCAGCCAACGGGTGCGGACACCGTGGTTGGCCAGCGAAATCGGCGGGTAATGGCTTTGCTTGTCTGCACTAAATAGGCTGTCGCGCAGCGCTTGGCGTTGGCTGCCGTTCACGCCGGAACGTTGCAAAGCCCAGTCGATGGCATGGTCGCTAATACGGCCTTCGCGGTAGCGGTTTTGGTAATCCGATAGCGGCAAATAGCTGCGCGCGCCGAATATTTTCGCCGCCAACGCGACGCCTTCGTGAAACGGGAGGTGTTGTACCGCATGTAAGGTATTGTGGTGGATGAAGTCTTTCAGTGGGCCTTGCGTCGGCAACCAGTGCGAAACGCTGTCGATCGCTCGATTCAGGTCGAAACCGCTATCTCGGCGGTCGCAGTGGCTGTCGTTCGGCTCCGCCGCATGATGGGTATGGCTAACCAGTTCCATGTACTAAACCTCGTTGGTCAAAAGAGCTTTCTACGGTTACCGGAGAGTTCAGCCTGCTGGCGGTAGCCGATGAATTGCAAGCCGGCCGGATTGGTCGGACGCGGGCCAATCTCTGCAACTGAAAACCGGAGCTTGGTCGCAACCGAGCCAATCCAGGCGGGGATGCTGATTAAGGCCTAGCATGGTGTGTGCCATTTATAGGTGGTTGATTTATATTGTGTTTATTTGACAGTGACTTGCGGGTGGTGCAAAAAACGGATGTGGATGGTTTATTTGAACCAATCGGCGCGGAATTACCGGTGGCGTGGTTCGGTTCGCCGGCTTGCGCATGGTTTAGATCGCCGAGAGTTTTAATGAGATACCAATTGGGAAGCTAATTTGGTGTTGCACTGCGAGCGAGTCGGCGTGTCAGCGCCAAAGCGATCGCCGATGCCCCAACTGCGGTCGGGTACGGGTGGATTTCAACCAAAATACGGGTTTGTATAAACCACTGCCCGGCCGCGCTGGGCGGCATTCAGGTTTGCAGATGCCGATCTGAGCGGGTTCGCGCCGGGAGAATCGGCGGGTTTGGCAGTGTTTGGCATTGGGTGGCATGGTTCTTGTTTGAAACAGGTTTTCCAAACTCGAACGAGCGCTATTTATGTCCCAAGTATCTCAGCTTGTGTTGCCGAAAACCGGTATTCCCGGCCTGGTCGAAAACTGGCGTAGCGATTTGCTTTCCGGTTTTCTGGTGTTTTTGATTGCGTTACCGCTCTGTCTGGGCATCGCGATGGCGTCGGGCTTTCCGCCGATGTCCGGCATCATCAGCGCCATCGTCGGCGGCGTGGTCGTCTCCCGCATCAGCGGTTCGTATGTGACGATCAACGGGCCGGCGGCCGGCTTGATCGTGGTCATCGTCGATGCGGTGCAGTCGTTGGGGCAGGGCGACGCCATGGCCGGCTACCGCTACACCTTGGCGGCGATCGTCGTCGCCAGCGTATTGCAGATTCTGCTCGGCGTGTTCAAAGCCGGCAAACTCAGCGCCTTTTTCCCCAGTTCAGTGGTTCACGGCATGTTGGCGGCCATCGGCATTATCATCATGGCCAAGCAAGTTCATACCTTGCTGGGCGTGAAGCCGGAAGCCAAAACCCTGCTCGGCACGATTGCCGAGATCCCGCATTCGATCATCGAGATGAACCCGGAAGTGTCGTTGATCGGTCTGTGCGGATTAGCGTTGCTGATCGTCTGGTCCGTGATCAAACAACCGACTCTGAAAATGATCCCGGCGCCGTTGCTGGTGGTCATGGTTGGCTTGGCGTTGGGCCAATACTTCGATTTGGACCATATCCACCAATACCTGTTTTTACCGGAAGCCGAAATCCTGCCGCACCACCAATACACGATAGGCCCGACCTTTTTGGTGGCGGTGCCGGAGAACTTCATGTCCGGTTTTTATTTTCCGGATTTTGCCAAAATCGCCACCTCCGAGTTCTGGGTGGCGGTCGTGACGATTTGGCTGGTCGGTAGTCTGGAAAGCCTGTTGAGCGCGTCGGCGGTGGACAAACTCGATCCTTACAAACGCAACTCCAATCTGAATCGCGACTTGGCCGCGGTCGGCGTCGGCAACCTGATCGCCGGTTCCGTCGGCGGCTTGCCGATGATTGCCGAAATCGTGCGTAGCTCGGCCAATATCAACAACGGCGCCAAAACCGGCTGGGCCAATTTTTTCCACGGTTTGCTGCTGTTGACCTTTGTGGCCTTGTTTCCACGCTTAATTCACGAAATTCCATTGTCTTCTTTGGCGGCATTGCTGGTTTTCACCGGTTTCCGGCTGGCGTCGCCGAAAGAATTCGCTAAAACCTTGTCGGTCGGGTTGGATAATTTCGTCGTGTTCGTGATTACCATCATCGGCGTTATCGCGACCGATTTGCTGGTCGGCGTCGCGATCGGTATCGTCGCCGAATTGCTGATCCACATGACCCGAGGCCTGAAACCGGGCAACGTGTTTTCGTTGGCGTACCATGTGAAGCAAACCGATCCGCGCACCTACCATATCGCAGTCAGCGGTGCGGCGGTGTTTTCCAACTTCATCAGTTTGAAAAGTTTGCTGGCCGACTTCCCGCAAGGCGAAAATCTGTTTTTCGATCTGACCGACGCCGAATTGATCGACCACACCGTGATGGAGTTTATCCACCACTACGCGGAAGAGTATCGCCACGCCGGCGGCAAATGCGAGATCGTCGGCCTCGACGACCATCACAGCTATTCCGACCACCATCTAGCGGCGCGCCGTAAACTCAGCGTTTGACGAGCTAACCTTTCGGAGCCGCCTGTTTTTGGGGCGGCTCCGGAGCATCAGTGGCCCGCCGGGCCAAACCATAATCACCGCAGACAATACTCCCGAGCCGACCCCGGATCGGTTGGTTACGCCCGAGATTTGCCTGCCAAAAACCGGAACTCGATCTCGGAGCACAGCGATGACGCGCATTGTCTACTCAGGTAAGGTTTTAAAAATACTGTTGTTCGCCTTCACGGCCGCCGGTGCAGCGGCGCATGGCGGCGAGTTAGCCGAAGACACCGGCGCCTGGCTGCAAATCGTCGGCGAAGGCAGCTTGAAAGCGGTCGATCCGGCGTTGGCAAAGGGCAGGGTCTGGCTGGAAGGCCAATCGCGCTTCGATGGCAACTGGGGCCATTGGTACCAGGGCATGGTACGTTCCGCGGTGGGTTATTCGCTGAGCGACCGGGCCACAATTTGGGCCGGTTACACTTGGCTGCCGACGCAGAACATCGGCAAGCCTTATATCGCGCAACAGGATATTTGGCCGGCGTTCCGCTACATCCTGCCCACCGAAATCGGCACCTTCACCTTCCGCACCATGTGGGAAACCAATTTCCTGCGCGGCGACCAAGTCCGCGAACGGCCGCGGCAGATGGTCAAATTCATGCATCCGTTCGATTTCGAACCGCGGCTGAGCTTCATCGCCTGGGACGAAGCGTTTTACCGGGTCAATAGCACCGACTGGGGCGGTAAATCCGGCTTCGACCAAAACCGGGCCTTCAGCGGTATCGGTTGGAATTTCGACAAAAATGTGCGGGCCGAACTGGGTTATTTAAACCAATACCTCGACGATGCCAACCACCGCGACGCCAAGATGCACCATTTGGGCATGGCGTCGTTGTTCGTCAATTTCTGAACGCTTGGCGGAGGGTGAAGCATTTTTTTCTGTACAGAACTTGAACTTTTTCGGTACGACTCCATCTTAACGAATGCCGTAGCCGTTCCTCCCAGGGGCGGCCGCGGTTTGTTTCTTCCTTAGAACCTCGTGGCTCCTGCCTGGACCGGTACGCATTGCGACTGGTCCTTTTTTTTGTTCGGCGATTGTTATGGCTAAAACTTACCTGCGCTTTCGGGATATTTCCACCAGCGAAAAAATCTTGAATACCGTATTTCTGTTGACGATAGGCCTGGGTTACTTGATGGCGCTGGTCAATTTGTATTACACCCACCAGGGGCGGGACGGCAAACGCGGTTTGTCGATAGACGATATCGTCATCATGTATCACGGTTCGACCACCCAGTCCAGGCTGGGTGCGGCCATCAACGGCATTATGGAGCCGAACTTAAAGTACAAAAGCGACAAGGAAACGATTTTGAAATGGATACAGGACGGTGCCGAACGCCAGGCCTACGAGCAAACCGTGGCGCCTATCCTGAACCGGGATTGTATCCATTGCCATAACCCGGTGGCCAACCCCAGCCTGCCCAACCTGACCGAATACGCCGGCGTAGCCGAAGTTGCCCACAAAGGCGGCGCCTCGGTACCGGCCTTGGTCCGGGTGTCGCACATCCATTTATTCGGCATCGCCTTTATCCTGTTTTTTATCGGTAAAATCTTTTTGCTGTGCGATATGAATATCTACGTCAAACGGGTGGCGCTCGTCATCCCGTTTTTCGCGATGTTGATGGACGTACTGTCCTGGTTCGTCACCAAACACATTTCCGAGTTCGCTTACGTCGTCGTGCTCAGCGGTGCCTTGATGGGTTTGTCGATGGGCGTACAGATCCTGATGAGCGTCTACCAGATGTGGTTTTACCCGAAATCGCCGCTGAAATCTTAGCCGGCGCCGCTTGCATCGCTTTGCCGGCTTCGCCTATGCTGCCGGCTTTTCAACCCGATAAGTATCCGGACCTGAATTTTTAGCCGTCAGAGTTCGAGACCATGCCGCGATGGCCGCCGGCGGACACCCGGTTCGAGGTCCCGGCCAAAGAGTTGAAAGGCGTTTCAGCTATATTTTCGAGTGCTGAGCCAAGCTTATGGCCGTATCGGGGCCGGGGCGGGGACAAAACGCCGCGGTTTACTTATCCATTGCCCAGGAATCGTTATGCACGTCACGTTAGTCCACGTTCACGTCAAACCCGAACACATCGACGACTTCATCGCCGCCACCCGCCTGAACCATCTGGCTTCGGTGCAGGAGGCCGGCAACCGCCGCTTCGACGTACTGCAAGTGCCGGATAATCCTAGCCAGTTTCTGTTGTACGAAGTCTACGCCACGGCCGAAGATGCCGCGGCGCATAAGCAGACCGCGCATTATCTGGCCTGGCGCGACACGGTCGCCGACTGGATGGCGCAGCCGCGCCAGGGCGTACCTTACAAAGCTCTGTTGCCGGAGGCTTGAGCATGCAAAGTTTCAAACCGTTTTACATCGCCCGCCTGCCGCGGATTTTGTTCGGCCGCGGCCGTTTAAACGAAGCTCCGGCTTTGATCGCCGGTTTCGGCCGCAAGGCCTTGTTGGTGACCGGCAAGCAATCGTTTTTCGGCACGCCGCGTTGGCAAAGTTTTATTGATGCGTTGGCCGGGCATGGCGTTGAATGGTGGCATTGCACGGTGTCCGGCGAACCGTCGCCGCAATTGGTCGACGATACGGTCAGCCGATTCCGCAGCGAGAACATCGAAGTCGTCGTTGCCATCGGCGGCGGCAGCGTATTGGACGCGGCCAAGGCCATCGCCGGCTTGCTGTCCAGCGGCGATTCGGTGATGGATTATCTGGAAGGCGTCGGCCGCAACAAAACCTATCGCGGCCCGAGCACGCCGTTCATCGCCGTACCGACCACCGCCGGCACCGGCAGCGAAGCCACCAAAAACTCCGTACTCAGCGTGCAAGGCCCGGACGGCTTCAAAAAATCGTTCCGCGACGAATGCCTGGTGCCGGAATACGCCATCCTCGACCCGGACTTGCTGGCCACTTGCTCGCCGGCATTGATCGCCGCCGACGGCATGGACGCGTTGACCCAATTGCTGGAATCCTACGTCTCGGCCAAGGCCAATCCGTTCACCGATGCGCTGGCCTGGAGCGGCATGGCGGCGGTCAAATCCGGCTTTTTCGCGGCCTGGCGCGGCGTGGAACCGGATGCCGGCGAGGGTAGGGCGGCGATGGCCTACGCGGCGCTGTTGTCCGGCATCACGCTGGCCCAAGTCGGCCTGGGCTCGGTACACGGCCTGGCTTCGCCGCTCGGCGCTTTCTTCCCGATCCCGCACGGCGTGGTCTGCGGCACACTGGTCGCCGCGGCCACCGAAGTCAACATCCGCGCCATGCAAGCCCGCGAGCCGGCCAATCCGGCGCTGGCCAAATACGCCCAGGTTGGCCGCCTGCTAAGCGGCGAAAACGGCCTGGACGACCAACAAGCCCGCGATGCCTTGATCGCGCTGCTGGCCGAATGGAGCGACACCTTGCAACTGGAGCGGCTCGGTGCCTACGGCATCGCCGAATCCGACTTCCCCCACATCGTCGCCAATGCCCGCGGCAGCAGCATGCAAACCAATCCTATCGTGCTGACGGATGCGGAGATTGAGGCGGTTTTGGCGAGGCGGGTTTGATTGGTCTGCCAAACATATCGGTGTGCGATTAGGTTTTTAGCTTCGGCAGAATGAGCTGCTTGTTTAGTGATTGTTGCGAGCGCGCCGCTTATGCAGATACTGTCGCCACCGTAATAGCCAATTTACTTCGGTTCGAACAAACTCAGCAAACGCTAGCTGGCGAAATTCCGTTACATTTGTCAGGTTAATCTGCCCTTGCGGTCAGTAGCGGAGTGGTATGATGTAGGCATAAACTTACAAGATATTGAACGCTTTGGGCCGCAACCCCGCCGCAATTAACCGACTAATGTTCACGATCCGCTTTGCCTCTCACTAGAAACCCCTGTTATTTCCCGAGTTTAGCTTGGCTTGGCCGCTCCTTGTTTTTGAGCGTCTGTTACTTTTTGTTAGGTGCGGCCGGCTTGGAGCTGGCGATTGCTCCCGGTTATGCCTCGGCGGTGTTTCCGGCGGCCGGCGTGGCGTTCGGCGCGGTGTTATGTTCGGGATACCGGATGTTGCCCGGCGTCGGTTTCGGTTCGCTGGCATTGAACTTGTGGGTCGCCGGCCGGCACGGGAGTTTGGACCAAGACGGCGTGTGGGTGGCCGCGGCCATCGGCTCGGGCGCGGTTTTGCAGGCCTTTGCCGCGGCAGCGTTGGTCAAACGCTTTTTAAAAGACGCCTGGCACGTGCTGGATACCGATAAGCATATCCTGTTGCTGTTGTTGTTGGCCGGGCCGCTGAGTTGCCTGGTTTCGGCTTCGGTCGCCAATCTGGCATTGGCCGGATTCGGCGTAATCTCGCGCGGCGAATTACTGTTTAACTGGTGGAACTGGTGGATCGGCGATTCGATCGGCACCTTGCTGTTCGGGCCGATGGCGATGATCGTACTGCAACGTCAAAACCGGCTCCGGCAAGCCCGGATCAAATTTGTGGCGCTACCTGCACTGACGATTACCGCCGGTATTGTCGCCGCCTTCATTTACGTGTCGCATACCGAAACCAACCGGATCAAGCAGGAAATTTCCGCTTACGGCTCCTCTCTGAACATCCGGTTGCAAGCCAAGTTGCTCGCCTACGGCGATTTGGTAGAGTCGATCTCCAACTTGATTTATGCCTATCCGCGTTTGACTTTTGCCGACTTCGAGCGCTTTACCAGGCCCAGTTTTGCCGAACATCCCGATCTGCAGGCCTTGAGCTGGAACCCGGTGGTTCGCTACCGGGATAAAGCCGATTTCGAAGCGGCGATGCGGAACGAATTGCACTTGCCCGACATGCGCATCAGCCAAAGAGACGCGTCGGGAAAGCTGGTTCCGGCCGACGAGCGCGAGACTTATGTCGCCGTGCGCTACATTGCGCCGCTGGACAAGAACCGTTTGGCGCTGGGCTACGATATTGCGTCGGACGAATTGAGGCATGCCGCAATCGCCGAGGCGGTCAAGCGTAACGAACTGACCGCGTCGGCGCCGTTACGCCTGGTACAGGAAAGCGGCGTCAGCAGCGGCGTATTGCTGTTGCATCCGGTTTATGCCGAAGCTGCGCAGGCCGCGGCCGGCCCATTCGGGCCGAAAACTCCCAGCGGCTTTGCCGTCGGCGTGTTTCGGATCGAGGATATGTTGCAGCATCAATTGGCAGCATCGTTGCCTTACGGACTGGCTTTTAGGCTGGAAGACAACGGTGCGCCGGCCGACAACCGGGTGCTGTACCGTTACGGTGCCCCGCCCGAAGCGGATTTGGCCGAATTTAGCTGGAGCGGCGAAATTCCGTTCAACGGCCGGACATGGTTGGCCACTGTTTATCCGATTCGGGAATTCATGGCTGCCAATCGTTCGCTGCTGGCCTGGACCGTGTTGGCGGCCGGTTTGATCTTGGTCAGTTTGTTTCAGGCCTTGTTATTAGCCATCACCGGCCGCAGCGCGGCAATCGAACGCCAGGTCGACAGGCAAACCAAGCAACTGCGTAGCGAAAGCGAAAAAATATCGCGTTATTGCACAACGCCAGCGACGGCATCCATATCCTCAGCGTCGAAGGTAACGTAATAGAAGCCAGCAACTCGTTTTGCGAGATGTTGGGTTATCGGCGGGAAGAAGTTGTCGGTATGAACGTCTGCCACTGGGATGCCGGCTTTGCGAATGCCGACCAGTTGCTTGCCGCGCTGAGGACGCAATTCGAAAATCAGGCCCGGTACCAAATCGAGACCATGCACCGGCGCAAAGACGGTTCCGTTTTTCACGTCGAAGTCAGCGGCTACCCGCTGGAATTGGACGGAAAACTGGTGTTGTTCAATTCGTCCAGAGATATTTCGCAGCGCAAGCAAGCGGACGCCGAATTGCGCATCGCCGCGGTGGCCTTCGAATCGCAGGAGGGCATGGTCGTGACCAATGCCGACGGCGACATCCTGCGGGTCAATCGGGCGTTCTCTGCCATTACCGGTTACGAGGATGCCGAAGTGATAGGCAAAAACTCCCGTCTGCTGAAATCGGGCCGGCAGGGGGCGGAGTTTTACCAGGCGATGTGGACCGCGATTGCCGAAACCGGATCGTGGAGCGGCGAGATCTGGAACCGGCGCAAGTCCGGCGAAGTTTATCCGGAGTTGCTTACGATTACCGCGGTGAAAGACAGCGCCGGCAACCTGACCCATTACGTCGCCGCGCATACCGACATCACCCATAGCAAGGCGGCCGCGGAAAAAATCGAGCGCTTGGCGTTTTACGATCCGTTAACCAGCCTGGCCAACCGCCGCCTGCTGTTGGACCGGCTGAAACAGGCGCTGGTCGCCAGCGCCCGCAGCGGCTTGGGCGGCGCCTTGTTGTTTCTGGATTTGGATAATTTCAAGATTCTGAACGATACGCTGGGCCACGATGTCGGCGATTTATTATTGCTGCAAGTGGCGGAGCGGCTGAAACTTTGCGTTCGGGAAGGCGATACCGTCGCCCGCCTGGGCGGCGACGAATTTGTCGTGATGTTGGAAAATCTGAGTGCGGAGGGGGTCGAAACGGCTGCTGTTGCCGAGCAGGTAGCCAACAAAATCTTGCTTACCCTGAACCAGCCCTACCGGCTCGGCAACCACCAGCACCGCAGTACGCCGAGTATCGGCATCAGCCTGTTCAATCAGGCCGCGCGGGCGCAACAGGCCGAAGAGTTGTTGAAACAGGCCGACATCGCCATGTACCAAGCCAAGAAAACCAGCCGCAATACGCTGTGCTTTTTCGACCCGATGCTGCAGATTGCGATCGAAAAACGCGCCGCGCTGGAGCGTGCCTTGAGCCATGCCGTAGCGGCCGGCCAGCTCGAACTGTATTACCAGATTCAGGTGTTGGCTTCCGGGACGGCGCTCGGCGCCGAGGCTTTGATTCGCTGGCGCCACCCGGAGCAAGGTTTGCTGCTGCCGTCCCAATTCATCCCGATTGCCGAGGAGTCCGATCTGATAACAGAGGTTGGCCGCTGGGTCATCGAAACCGCCTGCGCCCATTTGGCAGTGTGGCAATCGCATCCGCGCACCCGCGAATTGACCTTGTCGATCAATGTCAGTCCGCGCCAGTTCCGACAGCGGGATTTTGTCGACCAGGTTAGGGCGGCTTTACGTCGGCATGATATCCGTCGGCCGGACCTGCTCAAATTGGAACTGACCGAGAGCATGTTGCTGGACGATATCGACGGCATCGTCCCGACCATGGCCGCCTTGAAACAACTGGGCCTGCAAATCTCGTTGGACGATTTCGGTACCGGATATTCTTGCCTGCGTTACTTAAAAAGCCTGCCAATCGACCAATTGAAGATCGACCAATCGTTCGTACGCGATATCGTGACCGACGCCAACGACCGGGCGATTGTCAGGACGGTGCTGGCGATGGCGAGCAGTTTGGAGCTGGATACCATCGCCGAAGGCGTCGAAACCGACGAGCAGTTCGATATGTTGTTGCATAAGAATTGCCGCTGCTTCCAGGGTTATCTGTTCGGCAAACCGGTGCCGTTCGACCGTTTCTTCGAGGCGGTCGTCAATCAAAATACCGCCGCGCTTTGCGCGTCAAGGCTGCCGCAAAACCCGCCGGCGGTGATGTCGTAGCGGTTGGCAGCGACCTGTCTGTCGGGTTCGGGCCGGTTTGTTGATCGCGCAGCTAATCGGCGGCTGCGTTCATTTGGCGTCCAATAAGACCACACCGTTCCAGCGTTCGGGCGGGTTCCGCCGAAACTCCACGGCTTTTTGCAGATAAAACCGGCTGGGGCCGTCGTCGGCGTCAAGCTCCAAGGCGGCTTGTAAGCTCCGGATTGCCTCGGCCCAATCGCCGGCACGAAACGCGGCGAGGCCTTCTGCAAAGCGGCTGTGGACAGCATTCGGTTCGGCGTCGCCGCAGCCGACGATTTCCACCAATTCCACCGGCTCGCTCCGGCCGATCACGCGGAAGCTGCCGACCGGACGGCTGACGATGCCTTCCAGTTCCGCCGCGATGCTTGCCGTCGCTAGAATCCGCGTTCCCAACGGCGTATTAACGCCTTGAATCCGCGATGCGGTATTGACCGTGTCGCCGATAGCGCGGTAATGGCTGGTCCGGCCGGCCTCCAGCCGGCCCAGGGTCAGCTCGCCCTGGTGCAGACCGATTCGAGTCGCCAACGGCGCCAGCGGCGTAGCTTGGTTGAAGGCCTCCACGGCGGCGGCCATGTCCAGCGCCGCCAGACAGGCGAGCTGTTTTTGCTTGGCCGGCGGCAGTTCGCACCAGATCGCCATCATCGCGTCGCCGGTAACGTCGGCAATCATGCCTTGGTGGGAAATCACCGGATGGCCCAGCACCTGGTAATAGGCGTTCAGCAATTGCCACATTTCCCGCGGCGAATGTTGGGCGGCGATTGCCGTGTAACCGGCAATATCGGTAGCCAGGCACAGGCCGCTGACGTCCCGTTCCGGGCGGGTAGGCGGCAAATGCCGCTCCGCGTGCCAAGCGCCGGGCGCTGCCGGTACGAACGTGGCCCATTGCGGAAACACCTGGCGCACGAAGTTTAATAGGCGTTTGCGTTCGCAGATCAGGTCGTAACGCGACCAGGCCAATGCCAGCAGCCATGACAACGGCAGTTGCACCAATAACGGCCCAGCCAGCGGCAGCCACCAGCGCCACGCGGCAAAGGCATAGACGGCAAATCCGGCGTAGCCCGCGGCTACCACGGCGCTGGCCAGCAGGCCGCGGCGTTTGCGCCGGCTGTTCAGCAACCCGGCTACGGCCAGGCCGAACGGGCCGGAGACCGTCCAAAACGGCATTGGAATTTCGATAAATGCGGCTTGGCTCAGGTTGGCGAATTGGGTCGCCATGATCTCGACCCCGGCCATTTTGCCGGTGCGCGAGTCGGAGAACGGCGTCGGGAAAAAATCGGTTTTACCCGGCGAAAATTGGCGGTTGGCGCGGCCGACGAACACGACTTTGTCGCGTAGATCGCCGATTTTGCCGGAGTAGACGTCGGCGTAAGACTCCATGCACAGCGTTTTCGGCGGGCCGTAATAATTTAGGTAGCGGCTGTCGCCGTCGCATAGCAGTTTGTCGAAATCGGCGCCCAGGCCGGTCGGCGCCGGGCGATCTTCGGCGGCCAGGCAGTCCCGGCGCCGCTCGGTCAGCCAGGCGGAGCCGGATTGGCCGCTGTCGGCGAAAGCGGCGGCCGCTTGCCGGGTGTAAGTCCAGGCCAATACCGGCAGGCTGGGCGCGTCGGCCAGGGCGTCGAAGAAGGTCCAGACTTCGCGCACCTTGCTGTCTTCGGCATCGTTGGCCAGATAAAACGGTGCGCTGTCCAACGCCGCGGCGGCAATCTCAGGCGTCGCCCGGATTTGGCGCATCGCCACCAATTGCTCAGGCAATTCCGCGTCGGCGTTGCCTTCCAGGGCAACGGCGGTTTGTTTGTTGGTTTCCGAGCATTCTTCGCGGCCGAAAAAATCGGCTGCGCCGCGGCGGAATTTCTGCACGCACTCGCCGATCAGCACATTGCCAGCTGCCCGCATTGCAGCCGCTAACGCCGGATCGACCGCCGGGTTGGCGGCGATGAATTGCAGATCGAAAACGACCAGCTTTACCCCTTGCCGCTGCAATTGCTGAATCAGGTGGGCATGGAAGGCGCGCCAGCGCGTCAAGTCCTGGCCGACGCCGAGCTGGTTCTCCGACGCTTCGTCCATCGCAACGATGACCACATGCTCCGGCGCCGGCAGCGGTCCGCGCAGGCGGAATAGGGCGTCTTGGCTGGGGAGTTCCAGGTCGGTAGCGGTAGACACGGCGCCGGCTATCGAACCGGCAATTGCAGCGATTATTACTGGCCGGATAAGGCGTTGGAGCATCGCGATGGTGGTTTTGCTTCGGGGGTGTCGGTAGCTGGGGGGCGCATTTTTACACGAATGTTTTAGCGTGTCCGCGCGGAGAACGGATGCACAACCAATTATTCCCCGACCGGTAAATAGAATGCGGAGTCAAAACCGAAGTTATTAGAAACTGATCTGCGTCGGCCAGGGAAACTATATTGCAATTATTTATTTTTTTGTGTACCCACTTGGACAGTTAGGTAGGGTTTGAGGAATAGTCCAACACGACTCTGTTCCAACCTTGACTTCGCCGCCAACAGTGGTGGACGTGGTAGTCAAACAACACGTTGTGCTTCCCACTTTACGGCTTAGCGTGGAGGTGTAAACCTCTTGGGTTACGAATTCGTCTTTAAAAATTTTGCATTGGTTTTCACCGGGTTCCGCTGTGCAAGGCACCGGTTTGACCGATTCACCGGTACTCGGATTTTTATATTCATTTAGCGTGACGACGTTTAAGGCTTTTGGGGTAAATATAAACGTCGCTACGCCAATAATTAGCGCTACGCTTAATAGCTTGAACGACTCGTTTTGTCGAGTCCAAGCAGCACAAATCTTTCTAATAATTTCCATTATTGTGTCCCCTGTTATTTTAATGATTGAATTTTTTTCTAGTTGAATGCAATTGTAATTTGGCTATACAAATACCTCCCGGGTTGAAAGGTCGGCATAATTGGATTGTTGACCCCATTTTGAAAGTAAAATTCCTGATAATTGAATTTTTCGTCGAATAGGTTTTTTACCCCTATCGATACGATGCCCCAGCGTTTTGGTAAACGATAGCCGAATTGTGCATCAATCGTCCAGAAGTCGTCCGTACCTTCTCGTATTGTAGATTGGAAACCCTTTATCGCTAAGCCGGTTTGTTTATCGATGGTTTGATGAACGTTGGTTGCGGTGATTTTTGTGAAAATACCATTCGGTGCAAAATAATTAATACTCAACGGCATTCTCAGGGTCTTGATCGATCCGGGTGTCAGATCTGTGGTGTCGAACAGCTCGCGGTTTACAGTTTCGTAATTGATATCGAAATTGATGGAAAACTGGTCGTTTAGAGCCCAATAAATGTAACCGTGATCGCGGTGCTCGCGTTGCCGTTTTTTGATCAATTCTCCGGTTGGAACTTGCAGGTTACGCCACGAGACCTCTGCGCCAATAAACAAGTTTTTAGTCAGTTGATGGTCAATGCCGACTCCGTATCTCTCAGACATTGAGCCCGTGATATCGTCGAAAAATTGGTTAAAGCCCGCTATCTGAGTGGGCTCGATGGTTTGATCGGATATTAGGGGCCGTTTTACATTGGTGAAGTAGGCCGCGCGTAAGGCACTTTGCTCCGCATAATTCCACTTCAAGCCGACTTTCGGGTTTATTTTGTTGACGGTGCCGAGGGAGCGGCTATCCATCGAATCAAAGCTGACGCCTAGTGTTGTAGGTAAATATTTCAACCAATTAATATTGGAATAGATATAAGAGTTGATAAAATTTCCACCTCGGTCTGAGTTTGAGGTATCGCAGATGCAAGGCAATTCGAAGCCGAAAATTGAAGCCTTATTAACTTCATCGATATTCAGATTTTCATCTTGACCGAGATAGCTAAGTCCCAAGACATAATTTGAATATTTTGTTCGTTTTAGGTACTGAGATTCGAGGTGGAAAGCTTCCGTAGTTACTCGATTTGTTCGGCTCTTATCCTGCAAAAAACCGAATTCATCGGTAAAAATGTGACGCGAATTCTGATTGATTTCCCTTTTTAAATGGCTCAATGATGTCAAGAAATCGCTATCTGCATCGATTTCGTAATGCAGTCCAGCTCTAGCGCTAGTTGTGCGATTAGTTTGTCGCAAAGCCTCATCGACATCGGCTGCAAAAAATTGTGAGGATATATCGCCCGATTCGGTCTTGTTGTCACGGAATTCGAATTGAATGTTGGTCGAGGGTGTTAAAGCAAATTGGGCGAAAGCGGTGTAAAGGTTGGTTTCGATATCGTTGTTTTCCCGGAAACCGTCGGTTGAATAGTGAAACTGGCCGAGGCTGTAAGAAAACCGGTCCCAAATGCCGGAATGTATCGCTTCGTTGCCCCAGGTATTGTTCCCACCTGCAATTGCCGAGAGCTGCAAGGCCAAGCGGTTACGAGTGTATAGCGGGTTAAACTCGTTAAACGATTGTGTCGTTGGTCCCAAGCCTTCGAGTACCAAAGGGTTACTGGTTAACAAACCGGGTTGGATAGGCGTCATGTTGGCCGGTTGCAATAATTGAGATTGCAGCAACTCGCTGACACGGGTGATTTCATGGCGCGGTACTGCAGCGTAGTTATCGGCCAGCAGACGATGTGCCGAGAAGTTGCTCGGGTCTTCGCTTACAGAGCGCCATCCTTGAACCAAGCCCATCCACTGAAAACCCAGATCGTTGTATATGCGGCCCAAGCTAGCACTTTTAGCGGCTAGATCTTGGTCCAGCAACAGTTTCGAGCGGTATACGGCTCGGTTATCGTTCAATTGCATGGCGTCTTGCATATCCGCCAACGCCTCGACCGGCCGGTTGGTGGTTTGTTTGCGGATGGCGTCGTAGAAATACGGGGTCGGATCGTTCGGGTCTCGTTCCTTGGCCAGTTCGAGTTGGTCGGCAGCCAGCCGGTCGCGGCGTTCCTCGTAATAGGCTTTGCCTAAGTAGCTGCGGATCAACGAGTTTTCCGGGTCCAGCACCGCGGCGATTTCCAATTCCCGCCGGCCCTGTTCCAGGTCGCCGCCGCGGATTTTCGCCAGCCCCAGGCCCAGCCGCGCTAGCGGCGAGCTGGAATCCAGACGGATTGCGGTTTCGAAACTGCGGCGGGCTCGGTCGATTTCGGTATCGAACAGTTGCGAGAAACCGGCTACGGTCTGCGTGCGTTCCAGGTTCGGATCGAGTTGAAATGCCTTGGCGGCGGCATCGCGGCTTTCGTTGCGCCGGCCCAGCGCCAGTCTCAATTCGGCCAGCCGCGCCCATACCAGCGCGTCCTGCGGCGCCAACGCGGCGGCTCGTTCCGCCGATGCCAGAGCTTGTTCCAAATCGAACTGGCCTTGTTGGACGTAGGACAGGGCCGAATGGGCTGCGGCCGAACGGTTATCGGCGGCAACGGCTTGCTTGGCTAGCGCATCGGCTTCGGCTTTGCGGTTTTGGCTCAGCGCCAGAATCGATTGCAAGGCCAAGGCGTCGGCATCGCCCGGGTTGGCGGCCAGCAGCGCCTGGATATCCTGTAGCGCGGTTTCGGTTTGGCCTACGCTAAGGCGCATTGCGCCGCGGATTTTAAGATACTGCAGGGATTGCCGCTCCGGCGGCAGGGCGGCCAAGGCGGTCAACGCCAGATCGGTGCGGCCGCGGCGGAATTCCGCAATAGCCGCACGCAAGTCGGGATCGGCGGCTTGGGCCGGTTCCGGATAATTCAGCAAGGGCGGGTAGTACAAGGCCCAACTCACCGCGTCGCGCGGCTTGATGTCGATTTGCGCCCGCGGAGCTTGGCCGAGCAGGGTCTGTCCCGATTCGCCGGGCTGCAGGCGCAGTTCGCCGTAGGCATTGAAAAAACGCACGCCGCCTTCGTAGACCCACAACGAGGCGCTGGCGGCATCGGCTTGCAGCGCAAATTCGGTACCTTCCGGACCGGCGTTCGCCACCGGCGTCGTAATCTGCAATTGCTTTGGCGTGCGGCTGATGAAGTGGACGAAGCCTTTGACCAGATCCAGCAGCGTCGGGTCTTGCTGGCCGATTTTATTCAGCGACAACACGGAGCCGCCGCTCAGGCGCAAGGTAATGCCGCTAGGCAACAATAACGTGGCGCGGCTGTCCGCTTCGACCCGGATGCGGCTGCCCTCGCAAAGCGCTTGGCTCAATTGCGCCACATGCCAGCGGCCGTGGCCGTCGGGGTCGAAATACAGGCTGCCTTGCAGCGAGACTAAAGTGGCCGATGCCGTTTGGCTGCATGCCGCTGCTGCGTCCGTCTCCGCTGAACACAGTTGCGAAAATAAAAACATGAGCCAAATCACAAGACAACGCATTACTTCTCCAGGGTGGCGTTTTCTTTGCAATATAGTCGAAGTGGTCACATTAGCAAGGTAATAATTAACTTGCGAGGACTATGGTTGTTTGCTTTTGGCGCGGTTTTTGGCCGCACATCGGCGCGTCGGATCGGCGGCTCGGTCGCTTACCAGGATGCCGGTGGAGTGTGCAGAATGCGCAGGGTTTTGTCGTCGACGCTGACGTAGCCGCCCTTGGTCAATTCCTTCATTACCTTGTTGATCATCTCCCGCGACGAACCGACCATGGTCGCCAGTTCCTGCTGGGTTGGCCGGTTGTGGATTACGTAGATGTCGCCTTCTTTGTCGGCCATGTCTTGCAGAATTTTGATGGTGCGTTCGTAGACGTTGGATAGCGCCATCTGTTTGACTTTCTCGGTCAAGGCGCGGACTTTTTCCGCCAACACGCCCAATAGCTCGATGGCGGCATCCGGGTATTGTTTCAGCCAGTGGATGAAGTCGGCCTTGCCAATCACGCCGCAAACCGTCTTGTCCATGGCTTCGACGCCGGCGGAACGCGGTTCGTTGCTGAGCAGGGCCAATTCGCCGAAGTAGGAGCCGGCTTCCTGGATCAACAAGGTCACCTCTTTGTCCTTGTCGTTACTGCTGAATACGCGGACTTTGCCGGCCAGCACGATGTACATCGAACTGGTATCGTCGCCCTCGGAAATAATCAGGGCTTTTTTGGCAAATTTAACGACCTTGGCGCGCGAGGCCAACGCGGCGAGCGCTTCGTCCGGCATGCCGGCCAGAAACGGGATTTTACTGAGACAGGCGAGAACTTCCGATTGCATGGTTGATGAACGCTATTTTCTAATTATTGCCGGCGGCGCCATAGCGGTTGGTTTGCAGCCAAACGGCTTGGCCTGCGCATCGGCTGGCGGGTTACCTGGTGCCGGCGGGTTTGCCGACGGCCGCCCGGAAATCCGCCGCCCTACAACATCGGGCCGGTTCGGGCGCTCGTCGCCTGAGCGGCTTTCCAGTGCGGTGTTACCGCAAATCCGTTCTGTTCAACCGGATCGCCGGTAACTCAAACCGGAGCCAATGCGCGTACTGCTGTGAAGTATTTCACATATCCCCAGCGAATCAAGTCGCCGTCGGCATTTTTTTATACCTTTAAAATAGCGGCAGAGCCGCCGTTTGTCGGGAAAAACGCGGTTGGCGGCCGGGAGACTGAGTCCGGCCGTACATGCGATTCTGCAATTGAAAGTGGGATAGAAGAGAGAAGTGTCCTTAAATCGGCCGCAACTGCGCTATAGCCAGCCGCCGCCCAGCGCTTTGTAAAGCGCGACCATCGCGCTGATTTGTTTTTGCTTGGTTTCGATCAGTTCTTTCTTGGCTTCCAACGCGTCGCGTTGGGTCAACAACACCTCCAAATAGTCCGCTCGCGCCGAGATAAACAACTGGTTGGCAACTTCGATCGATTTCACCAGCGCATCCACCTGCTGCCGTTTTAGCTGGTAGTTTTTGTCCAGGTTATCGATGTTGGACATTTGATTGGCGACTTCGGCGTAAGCGTTGATGATGCTTTGCTCGTATTCGTAGGCCGCCTGTACTTGCTTGGCGTTGGCGTTTTTGTATTCGGCGGTGATCGCGTTTTTGTTGACCAGCGGCGCCGCCAGTTCACCGGCCACCATCGCCGCCAACGATTCCGGCGTGTTGATCAGGTATTTCAACGCAAACGCCTGAAAGCCGAGGCCGGCCTTGATGCCGAACGACGGGTAGAAATTGGCCCTGGCGACGTCGATGTTCAGATCGGCGGCCTTTAATTCCAGTTCGGCCTTGCGAATGTCGGGCCGATTTTGCAATAACTCCGACGGCACGCCGGCGCTCAAGACCTTGGGCTTGATGTCCATGAAACCGGCCGATGCGCGCGCTATCGGTTGCGGCGTTCTGCCGAGCAGCGTATTGATCCGATTCTCGACCACGGTAATCTGCTGCTCGATTTCGTATTGCCGGGCCTGGTTTTTTGCGACCTCGGCTTCGTAACGCTTGACTGCCAGTGCCGTGGTTCTGGCGAAGGTTTGCAACTGCCTGACCACCTGCAAGCCGTTTTGCTGTAGCGCGATGTTTTGCCGCAAGTTTTCCAGCTGGTTGTCCAAGGCGATCAATTCGTAATAGGCATGCGCGACCTCTGCGACCAGATTGGTCAACAGAAAATTACGGCCTTCGCCGGATGCCATGTATTCGTAGACGGCCACTTGAGTCGCGTTCCTGAGCTTTTTCCAAATGTCGATTTCCCAAGTCGAGAACAAGCCGAACTGGTAATCGCCGAGAAAGGCCGGAAACGGTTGGCCCTTGGCGATATTCAGATTGTCCTCGACCGCGCCGTTGCGGGTGTATTGCGCCGTCTTCTCGCCGCCGGCCGCGGCGCCGAGTTTGACGAAGGGCAGGTATTCCCCCTTGCGCGCCTGGATTTCATTTTCGGCGATGCTGATCCGTTGCGCCATGATGTTGATTTCCTTGTTATTGGCGACGGCGGTATCGATCAAGCTGCGCAGTTGCGGATCGTCGAAGAAGTCCTGCCATTTCACGTTCGCGGAACTGGTCTGCTCGTTTACGCCGGGCTTGAATTGCTCGGGCAACTGCGTATCCGCGGTTTTTTTGGTCATATCCGGAATACCGCAGGCTTGCAACATAGCCATCGCCAAAGCCGTTACCAGCAAAACATGGGTTTTATTCGTCAGCATCTTGGGTACCGTAATGATAGGTTTCGGTGAATGGATTGACGTCTTCGTCCTTGATCATGCGTTTGCCTTCGATCAGTTTGGCGAAGATGTAATACAGGCCTGGAATTAGCACGACGCCGAACACGGTGCCGAACAGCATGCCGCCCAACGCGGAGGTGCCGATGGTACGGTTGCCGACCGCCCCGGCGCCGGTAGCGAAAGCCAGCGGCACCAGGCCGGCGATGAAGGCGAACGAGGTCATCAGAATCGGCCGGAACCGGGCCTTGGCGGCTTCGATGGCCGCTTCTCGCACCGACATGCCTTGCTCCTGTTTTTGTACCGCGTATTCGACGATCAACACCGCGTTCTTACCGAGCAAGCCGACCAACATCACCAAACCGACTTGGGAATAGACGTCGTTGGCCAAGCCCATGGTCTTTAGCAGTAAAAACGAGCCGAAGATGCCGGCCGGCAACGAACAGATCACCACCAGTGGCAAGACAAAGCTTTCGTACTGCGCCGCCAACACCAGGTACACAAACACCAGGACCACGGCGAAAATCACCAGCGCTTCGTTTCCGCGCGCCGCTTCGTCGAAGGACAAGCCTTCCCAGGCCACATCGAATCCCTGCGGTAAAGTCGTCTTGGCCACTTCCTTGATGGCGTTGATGGCATCGCCGCTGGTGTAACCGGGCGCCGGTTCGGCGCGGATCGCCGCCGAGTTGTACAGGTTGTAGCGGGTCAGCTCGTTCGGACCTTGCTGCGGTTGCACGGTCATAAAAGCCGAGTAGGGCACCATTTCGCCGGCGTCGTTTTTGACGTAGTAATTCAATACGTCGGTCGGGAAGCGGCGAAACTCCGGCAAGGCTTGCACGTAGACTTTGAAAAAGTTATTGAAGCGGATGAAGCCTTGTTCGTAGGTACTGCCGATCATGATGTCCAGGTTTTCCATGGCCTTGTCGATATTCACGCCTTTTTGCATCGCCAATTTGTTGTCTATTTTCAACTCGTATTGCGGGTAGTTGGCAGCGTAAAAGGTGAACAAGCCGGTCAATTCCGGGCGTTTACGCAAGGCGGCCATGAACTCCTGATTCAGTTTGTCGAACTGGAAATAATCGGTGCCGGTGGTCTTATCCAATAGCCTGAACGCCAGACCGGAGGCGGCGCCGTAGCCAGGCACGGCCGGCGGTTGGAAGAATTCGATCACCGCACCGAAATCGTGGGTTTTTTCCTCTAATTGGCGAATCACGTCCTCCACCGAGACCTTGCGCTGGGTCCAATCCTTTAGATTGATGATGCAGGTGCCGGCGTTGGAGCCGCGGCCCTCAGTCAATACCTCGTAGCCGGCCAACGACGACACCGACTGCACGCCGTCGATTTTTTCGGCGACTTCTTCCAGTTGCCGCGCCACTTTATTGGTGACTTCGATAGTCGAACCGGGCGGAGTTTGGATAATCGCGTAGATCATGCCTTGGTCTTCGCCAGGGATGAATCCGGCCGGCAAGGTTTTATCGACGGTGAAGATCCCGAAACTGAATGCCGCCAACACTGCAACCGTAACGATGCGGCGAGTTACCACGACATCCAGTAACTTGACGTAGCGCCCGGTCACTTTTTCGAACAAGTAGTTGAAACCGTCGATAAACAATGCAATCGGCGTTCTACGTTTCGGTTGGCCGTGAGTGTTTTTCAAGATCATCGCGCACAACACCGGCGCCAACGACAAGGCGACGACGGCGGAGATAATGATGGACGAGGCCATCGCAATCGAAAACTGCCGGTAAAACACCCCGACCGGGCCGTTCATAAAGGCGATAGGTACGAATACCGACACCATGACCAACGTGATAGCGACGATGGCTCCGCCGATTTCGCCCAATACTTGCCGGGAGGCGGCATAGGGGCTGAGATGTTCGGCTTCCATTTTGGCGTGTACCGCCTCGACCACGACGATGGCATCGTCAACGACGACGCCAATCGCCAACACCAACGCGAATAGCGTGATCAAGTTGATCGACAAACCGAAGGCCGACATCACCGCGAACGAGCCGATCAGCGACACCGGCACCGCCAGAATCGGAATCAAGGTCGAGCGCCAATCGCCGAGGAACAGGAACACGACCAGGGTGACCAGCACGAAGGCTTCGCCCAAGGTGTGCAACACTTTGTGAATCGAGGCTTCGACGAAACGCGAGACGTCGTAGTTGATCTCGTAATCCATGCCTTCCGGGAAGGACTTTTTTAATTCCTCCAACTTGGCTTTGACGTCTTCGATGACTTTGGTGGCATTGGTGCCGTAGTTTTGCTTGAGGACGATGGACGCGGACGGGAAGGAGTCCTTGTCCGAATAAATGTTGTAAAACTCGCTGTCCAGATCGACCTTGGCGATGTCCTTCAAGCGCAGGATTTCGCCTTCCGAGTTGGCGCGGATGATGATGTCGGCGTATTGCTCCGGCGTGTTGTACCAGCCCTGGTAAATCAACACATATTCCTTGGATTGCGCCGCCATGCCGGTGCTTTGGCCGATGCGGCCGGGGCGGCCGATGATGCTTTGCTTGGCGATGGCGTCCATCACTTCTTCGGTCGAGACGCTATAGGCGCGCATCCGGTCCGGGTTCAACCAAATCCGCATCGCATACTGGCGGGCGCCGAGGATTTGCGCCTGGGCGATACCGTAGATGCGCTGGATTTCCGGTATCACGTTGACGTAGGCGTAATTGAACAAGAATTTCTGGTCGGCGTTTTTATCCTTGCTGTACAGGTTGACGTACATCAGCATGCTGGGCTGGACGAAGTTGACCACCACGCCTTCCAGTCGTACCAGATTCGGCAGCCGGCTCATCACCTGATCGACCCGGGTCTTGACGTTGACCATCGCGATATTCGGATCGACGCCGAGTTCGAACAAGACCTGGATCGTCGCTTCGCCGGCGCTGGTGGCGTCGGAGACGATGTATTTCATGCCCGGCACGCCGTTGATGGCCCGTTCGATGGTAATCAGCGACGATTTGACCAACACGTCGGCGCTGGAGCCAGGGAAGGACAAGGAAATGGTGACGCGCGGCGGGGCGATATCGGGAAACTGAGAAACTGGCAACGTGCGGATTGCCAAAAAGCCCATGAACAGGAAACTGAGCGACAACACGATCGCCATGACCGGTCTTTTGATAAAGATGCTAAACATAATAAGTCCCTGGCTGAAGCGTTACTCGGTATATAACTGCAAATCGGCGAAAGCTTTTTCCGGCGGCAATAAATTGATTTCCACCGTATCGCCGGCATGGACTTTTCGTAATCCCTCGAGTAAGACTTTTTCGCCGTCTTTTAAACCGTCCTTGATAATGAATAAATGCGGTAATTCGGCTTCGATGTTAATTAGCCTTTGTTCCAGTTTGCCGGAGTCGTTGACGACGTAAACGTAGGTTTTATCCAGAATTTCGAATGTGGCTTTTTGCGGAATCAATAGCGCATTTTTATATGGCTTTTTCATCAATATCGTGCCGGTTTCGCCGTGGCGAAGCAATTTGTCCGGGTTAGCGAAGGTGGCGCGGAATTCGATATTGCCGGCAGTATTATCGAAATCGGCTTCTATGGTTTCGATCACGCCGTCCTGGTTGTAAGTTTTGCCATTAGCCATTCTTAATTGAACTTTGGTTATGGCCGCGTCGTTGTTATGGGTTTTGAAATCCAGATATTCGGCCTCCGGCACGTTGAAATACACCCACAATTTACTGATGTCGGACAAGGTGGTTAGTAGCGCGCCGTCTTCGACCAAACTGCCGTTACGGACATTTAAATGGTCCATGATGCCTTCGAACGGGGCGTTGATATTGGTAAATCCCAAATGGGTTTCGGCCAGTTTTACCTCGGCGTTAGCCTTGTCCAGCTTAGCTTTGGCCAGGGCCAGTTCGTTGGGCGAAACGATTTTCTGGTCGGCCAAACCTTTGGTGTTCAGATATTCGATATTCATGTTATTGGCTTCGGCCTGAGCTTTTAATAACTCGGCTTGGTAGATATTGGGCATGATCTTGAACATCGGCTGGCCTTGGCGAATTAATTGGCCTTCGTCGACAAAGATATTCTGCACATAACCCCGTTCCAGCGCGCGCACTTCGATATGGCGGAAGGCGTGAATCTGGCACACGTATTCCTTGGTAACGGCAGTATCTTCCCGAATCGGTGTCGTTGCTTCCAGTTTCGGCTTTTCGTCGTGAGATTCGGTATCCGCCGGTTGGCAAGCGGTTAGCAGAATCGCAATCAAGCTTAGCAAGACACGAGTTTTATTTATCATGACAGTGATCTCACGGATAATTTTGGTAAAAACTTAATTAAAAAATATTCGGTATTGGTATCGGAGTTTTATTAACGGCAATACCAAGACTAAAATCGGAAAAATCAGAGTTTTGATGACCGAAATACTCTATAGCGGTAGATATTCGAATCACGATGCGGGTAATACCTGTATTACGAACACTGGCGCTATCCGCGACCAACGGCTTATTCCCGCTTTGGTTTAGTACTGAGCAAGCTTGGTGCCAGTTTTTTGTTGTTATTAATCAATGGTTTGAAATGTGATGTATGGGCGGTGGGTAAAATTACCCAATTGCGCCTGCTTTTCCGGGGAATATTCCCCGATGCTTGGTAAAGCGAAGTAGGGGAGGCGGGGATAAGGACTTGTCGGCGCCGTCTACGGTGGTTTGGATTCTGCTGGCGAACTCCAGCTTGGAAGCTCGACAATCCGGCTTATGGTCAACCGGGACGCGGCTTTCATGGGTTTAGGCAGGCCATGACAGGCCGGTATTTAAGACTTTTGGCTGCTGCATTGGCATGGAAATCGCTCCTCGGCAATAGGGCCGAATCGACACTGCAGCGAGAGGCCCCGATTCCCGTGAGCCAGTCAAAGGAGCTAGCGATGAAAAATCACATCCACAACCTTGCGAAATACACCGCGTTGATACTGATCTCGGCATTGCCGCTTTCGATAGAAGCCGCGGCCGATCCGAACCAAACTGTTAAACCGGCAGGTATAGCCAGCAATTTCGACGGCGAAGCGACCGAACCGCCGTCGGTGGAAGAAAAGGAGGAATAGCCGGCCGCAAACTCGAAAAAAACCATTGTTCGAGCCAGCCCTGGCTCGAACGTCAATTAGCGATCGCGGCGCCGAACATCGGTGTTTGCCGGGCTGCCGAAGCGGCGGTCTGGTTACCAAATTCGTCCGTGTGGCCAAACAATGGCCAAGCTTGGTTGTTACCGGCGCGACATTAATCGGTTAACCAGTGCCACGATGCCGACTTTCTTGCAACCTAATTCCGCTTGACCTTCCAACCGTGTGAAGCTTTAGCTTATTCTCCCCGGATGCCGGCCGAGTTGCGGCGGCTATCCATGACTAAAATTCGCATAATTTAAAGGAGGTTGAAATGGAATCGCATGCAATAGCCAAGCAGAAAACCGCAAGTGCCTATAACGCCGCGGCTGAACTGTTCGATCACCCGGCCAATACGTTTTGGAGCCGGTTCGGCAACAACACCGTCGAGCGTCTGGGGTTAACGACAGGCGACAAGGTATTGGACGTTTGCGCCGGTGCCGGTGCTTCAGCCTTGCCGGCGGCGCGAAAGGTCGGCCAGGCCGGCCGGGTGGTTGCCGTCGATTTGGCGGAAAAACTATTGGCAATAGCGCAAGCAAAGGCCGCGGCCGAAGGTCTGGATAACCTGGAATTTCGGGCCGATGACATGCTTGCTTTGGGCTATCCCGACGGTTATTTCGATGCGGTGGTTTGCGTGTTCGGGATTTTTTTCGTTCCCGACATGAGCGCCGCGGTCAAGGAACTGTGGCGGCAAGTCCGGCCGGGCGGGCGTTTGGCAATCACGACCTGGGGCCCCGATTTATTCGAACCCGCCAACAGCGCGCTTTGGCAAGCCATTCGCAACGAACGGCCCGAACTTTACAAAGACTTCAATCCTTGGGATCGGATATCCACCCCGGAAGGATTGTCGGCGATGCTGTATGAAGCCGGTTTAACCGATGTGGACATCGTTGCCGAAGACGCCACCCATGCGCTGTCCGGACCCGAGGATTGGTGGGTATTGGCGATGGGCAGTGGCTATCGGGGGACGTTGGAGCAGTTGAATGGCGAACAGTTACGGAAGGTCAAACACGCCAATCTTCAGCATTTGGCAAGCCGCTCGGTCGACGAGATTTCGGCAAATGTGATTTATGCCGTGGCGGATAAACCGCTGGCAGATAGCGCCGGTTACACCAGTATTGGATAGCGGGCGATGAACATCAGCCAAGCAGCGAAAATGACCGGCGTCTCCGCCAAAATGATTCGCCACTACGAAAGTATCGGGCTGATCAAAAAATGCCAGCGTAGCGCGTCGGGTTACCGCGTTTACCGAGACAGCGATTTGCAGTTGTTGCGGATGATCAAACGCGCCCGCAGCCTGGGATTTTCGTTAGACCAAATCCGCGATCTGGTTTTGCTTTGGCAAAATCCGGTTCGGGCCAGCGCCAACGTCAAAGCGCTGGCTCAATCCCATCTCGACGATTTGAACCGGCGCATTGCCGAACTAACCGAAATGCGCGACGTTCTGGTCAGGTTGGCACACCGCTGCAGCGGCGACGATAGCCCGGAATGCCCGATTATCGACACATTAGTGCTGGGCCAGCAGCCGACGTAAAGCCTGACTGTTCGACGAATTCGATTTCACGCAACGAAATGAGCGAATAATTCACTGTTGCGAAGGGGGCGCTAACCGGGGATTGGCTATTTTCGATAGCCAAGGCAGGGGCTTTTTACTGAGCTGAGGGGGCTTTGACCCATTGCAGTCTGTCGCCCTATCTGATTCAATGACCGAAATATGTTCAATAACCATAAATACTCAACACGGTCATGTGTTTTGAAAACTTATCATGTTAAAACGAACTATTCTTGCTATCGGGTTATTCTTTTTACTTTCGACTCAACTAGTCTTTGCTCAGGAACTAGTGGAAGTGAAAATTTATCGAGATCAACTCACTGAATTACATGCAAAAGTTAGGGCGATAACACCTAGGATTGAGCAGCAAGTTCGTAAGGGCGCAATTGATCAAGCTACGTTTGATCTTAGAAAAGAAATATTCTCTCTTCAGAAGTTATCTCAAGGTATATCAGAGGAAGCTCAAAGGGCGAATCTCAAGCGCCAAGAATCATGGCAAGATGTATCCAAAGATTTAATATTAATTACACAGGCGAGCGAGCTATTGAACTTTGTTCTAAACGCACTGGATAGCTATGTCTCAACTCGGGACAAAATTTTTCTTGGAATAGCAAAAGATAGTGAAAAACTCCAAGAATCAATCGAAAGGCTAATTTGATCAACGCGTTTATGAGGAATGATTCTCATGTCTAGTGCCGAAGCTGTTGATTTGAACGACTGGTTCAGTAAATGGGACATTGAAGCAATTCCGGACCTTGATGACAAAGTCAAAGAGTGCGAATTTTTCTTCGACGCACTCTCCACAGAAACCGACCGAAATAAGTTCCGGTGGTTGGTTTCCGCGTTCCTGAATGCGGCATATAGTTTCTTTGAGTCAACTGCACTCACAGCCTACTACCGGTTTACTGACACTGAAAGCGGGGAGCTTTATGAAGATCAAAAGGGGCTTGAAATCTTAAAAAAGCACGTAAAGGTATTTCAAAAGCCTAGCGATCCGATGTTTGTAACAACCGCAGGGTTAACTCCACTAACCAAGCAACTCTATGAGTTTCGCAAGAAAAGTACCCATCACTTTCCGCTCTCGATAATGGCCACTGGTACTACATTGCCCGAGGACTTCCATTTTGGGAGTATGCAGGATCAAGGTGTTCCCGTTATGCCACTTTGCCGTGACTCACTTGCATTAATTCGAGCCATTTATACTGAGATAAATGATTAACTAAAAAATAACCAAAAACTATTAGACAGATTTCTGTTTTATTACTGACATATATTGAAAAATTTGAACGTCGCAAAATGACCGATCCGAGATTAACTAATCCTATCTCTCACTGCCAATATTCCACGACATCGCCAACAGTATCACTCCGAACAGCCCTGTAGGCCGGAATAAGCGACAGCGTTTCCGGCAGGGCTTTAATCGCCAGAAACGCTGTCGCTTATTCTGGCCTACGCATCGGGTTTATTGGATAGCCGATCATACGCAACGGCTAATTTTCAGAGCCTACATTTCGGTTATCCGACAAACCAAAGCCTTCACCGCTTGCTTCCGGCTTGTAGCCATTGGTGGGAGCGTACCCTAACCACTGGATTCGGCCGATTCCAAACTAACTGCCTCTCTCATTTTCGCCGCGCCACGAAATCGCCAACAACATCAAACCGAACAACAGCAAAATCGGCCAGGAATAAGGCGCCAGCAGGAACAGGCCGATTACCGAGCATGCCAAAACCGCGAAAAACATCAGCATGCCGGCGCCGAATAGGGCGATGACCGCCAGCACGCCGACCACGGCGACGACCGCGAGCAGGAGCGGAAGCGCGGCTAGACGGAATAAGGGCTCGGCGACCGGTTGGCCGTCGATCAGCAAGCTGACGCGGCCGACTTCGGGATGGAAAAAATACACCAGACCGGCAAACAAACCGCCGAGCAGTATGATTTTGGTGAGCAGATGGCGCTTGTGCGGTTGCGGCATGGTTTGTCCCTCCGGTTAGGGTAGCTCTTCGATAAAGCCGTCTTCGTAGAATTTGAATTTAACCGGCCGGCCATTGATTTCGCCGACCACGTTGTAAAAATGCAGGTCCACCGATTCGGTTTCGGTGACTTTGATGCCCGGATAACGCGCTTCGATGGTCTGCATCTGCGGATAACTGAGGGCGAAATAGGGGACTTCCTTGCTTAATTTCATCAATTTGCCGTTGGCGGCGACTACGATATCCCAAGTCATCAGCTCCTGATTATTCTCGGTTTTGTCGGCCTCGATCTCGAACCGGAGCAGGTTGTTGTCGCTGATGCGGTTGATTTTGCTGATCTGCGGCCGGTCCAGAATTTCCAGCACCGTTTTTTGTACCGGCTCCGGCAATTGCTCGAACGGAATCGGGCTGGATTCGGCCGCCAGGCAAGCGGCCGAGTAGCACAAGGCCGCCAACGCGACGGCGAAATAATGTCTGTTTTGCATTTGCGTTCTCCTGTGTCGAAACGGGCTGGGCGACGATGGTTGGTGTTGTCCATGAAATCTCCATGCCACATTTGATTGCCGAGCGCGATGCCGCAGCCCGAAGCAGGCAGATGGATGATCGGAGGTTGGCATAAATATCGCTGGTTGGCGTCGGAAACAATCCGCCAATCCAGGAGAAACCGTCATGAGAACGCGCCCGAACCAGTCCGAACCAGCCCTGATCAAGGGCTTAAGAACCCTGCGCCTGGACTTTTACATTTTTGCGGTACTGATTTTCCTGTCGATTTTAGGTGTCGGCATAGCCGATGCCTTCGAAACGCCGGCGCATTGGTATTGGATCGCGATGGTTCCGGTCTATTTTGCCGCCTGTTTTTTCCTGGAATGGCAAGCCATCCGCCACAGCGGTAAAGCCTTGCGCGATATTCTGCTTTGGCAAACCCAGCATTGGTTGGGCGTGCTGGCGGCGTTTTTTCTGGCTTTCAAACTCCGCGAAATCGGCAGTCTGGACAATCAGGCGACCGGTTTGATCTTGTTGTTATTGTTGGCTTTGGGGACTTTTCTGGCCGGCATTACCACCGGCTGGTTGTTCCGCTTGCTGGGCATCTTTCTCGGCTTCAATTTGATTATGGTGGCTTACATGGAGCACTACGTTGCGGTACTGATCGCTTCGGCCGCGGCGATGCTGGTGTTGTACCACTATCTGGCGAAAAGCCCGGATCGGGCCGTTGCCGAACGCGTGGCCGACGATTCGGAGGAATGACCTTCGTCTTTGCAGTGATTGCAACACGGCAGTTTGCTGGTGAATATCAACCAATGTTGGCGGTAATTTTCCCCACTCGGCTGAAGATGGGAGCGTCCGGTCGGTATCGGGCCGCCGGGAATTGCCAAGCATAGTCTGCGGCGGCAGTGGGGCTGGTAAGCGGCACCAATCTTGCCTGACGAATCCGTATGATTAAACCGGCTGTTCCAATTGTGGGTATTCCGTTCGGGCCTGTCGAAGCTGAGGGTGGGAAGCCATTCGACAAGCCGGTTCTGAGCAAAACCGAACAGCTCGGGGCGAACGGGCAAAGCAAATAACGGCCGAATCGATGATCGGCGCGGGCTCCGGTTGCGATGGCCCTTACCGAAGCAGGGCGAACCATACCGTACGGAGGGCAGTGCATGCGGGCAGAACGGCGCGAAGCCAATTTACCGATTTGGATAACCGTCTCGTTGCTGAGCGGCTTGTTAATGATTTCGCTGATGATTCAATTGGCGATGGCCTGGCAGTCCTATCAGCGGATTTTGCCGCTGCCCAAGCACATTGCCCATTTGGAGCGGTTGCAGAGTGCGTTGTTCGATACCGAGGAAAGTCTGGCGCTAACCGAGGGACAAGACGCGGCGGCCGATCCGGCCATTCAAAGCCGGTTACAACGCTATCTGCAGGAATTGTTGGAGCGCGGCAACCACTTGGCGGCGAATACGCCGGACGGCTTACGCGCGGCACTTAAAGCGCTGGCTGCCGATACGCCGGAACCGCAGTTGCGCTTGCTGCAGACGCTGAAAATATTGCGCGGGATTTTCCGCGAAGAAGCCGCTGCGCACGGCAAACTGACCGAATCGATCGCGGCGGCGGCCAAATTCGAGGTGGAATTGGGCATCGGCATTACCTTGGCTTTGCCGTTGAGTGCGGTGTTGTTGTTTTATCTGATGCGGCGGCGGATTTTCCAACCGCTGCAACAAATGGGTTACATGATGGAATTGCTCGGCGAACGCCGTTACCAGCAAATTCCGTTGGACCGGATCGATCCGGCGTTCGCGCCGATATTCGCCAATTACAACAGCATGGTGGTCCGCCTGTCGGAATTGGAAGCGGAACACCTGCAAAACCGGCAGAATCTGGAGCTGTTGGTGGAACAAGCCGCAGGTACTTTGATCGCTCAGCAGCGCAATTTGGCGCAATCCGAACGTTTCGCGGCCTTGGGCGAAATCAGTGCCCGTTTGGTACACGAATTGCGCAATCCGCTGGCCGGTATCAAGATGGCGTGCATCAACCTGCAACAGCCATTGCAAATCGGCGAGGTGCAGCCGGATGCGGCCGAACGCATCGGTCTGGTGATCGCCGAAATCGAGCGCATCATCAGTACGCTGAACCGATGCCTGCAAGATGCCAGCCACGAACCGGAGCCGCTTCGGGCGGTTTTGGTCGATCAAGCCGTTAGCGAGTTATTGATGTTGGCTCGCTATCAGTTGCCGAAATCCATTACACTGGAATACCGCGGCTGTCCGGGCCTGATATGCCGCTTACCCGATACCGAGTTTCGCCAGGCCTTGCTGAACTTGATCTTGAATGCGCAACAGGCGATGGACGGCAATAGCGGTAAAATCGCAATCTCGGCGGCCACCGACGGCCGGCGCATGACGCTGGCGGTGTGCGACGACGGCCACGGCTTTTCCGGAGAGTTTCTGGAAAACGGTATCCGCGATTTCGTCAGCCGGCGGGCGGACGGTACCGGCTTGGGCTTGTCGATGGTCAAGCGCTTCGTCCGTAACCTGAGCGGCGAAATCAAACTGTATAACCGGCAGCCGCACGGCGCCTGCGTCGAAATTATCCTCAACTGCATCGCTCCACACCATGAATGACACCATTTTAATCATCGAAGACGAAGTCTTATTGGGTACGGAGTTGCAGCGTTACTACGCGCGCCTGGGCTTCGAAGCGTTGTGGGCGGCCGATTGCGGCCAGGCGCGCGCGATCCTCTACAACCCGGACCTGCGGCCGGCCTTGATTTTGTCCGACCTGAGCCTGCCGGACGGTAGCGGCCTGGATTTGTTGGAGGAGACTCGCGGCAGCCTTACCGATTGCGAATGGGTGTTTCTGACCGGTTACGGCGACGTGCCGGACTCGGTGCGGGCTTTGCGTTTGGGGGCATTCGATTTTCTGATCAAACCTTGCGTGCAGGAACAACTGGATATGGTGGTGCGCAGCGCATTGCGTAGCGCCCAGGCGCAACGGCGGATACTGACCGACTCGGTCAACGCCGGCAAGCGTTATGCGCCGGAGACCTTTCTTGGTAATAGTGCCGTTACCCGGCAGACCGCCGAGATGCTGCGCCAATTCAGCCAGGTGCCTTACAGCGCCTTGATTTTGACCGGCGAAACCGGCACCGGCAAAGGCTTGGCGGCCAGAATCCTGCATTACAACAGCGAGCGGGCCAAGGAACCCTTGATCGAATTGAATTGCGCCGCGCTGCCGAAGGACTTGTTAGAGTCGGAATTGTTCGGCCACGAGGCTGGAGCCTTTACCGGCGCCAAAGCCCGCCACCGGGGCTTGATCGAACAGGCCCATCGCGGCACCTTGTTTTTGGACGAAATCGGCGAGATGCCGCTGGATTTGCAGGTCAAATTGCTGAAAGTGCTGGAAGACCGCAAACTGCGCCGCTTGGGCGCCGAGAAGGAAATCAACGTCGACATTCGCATCATCGCCGCCACCAACCGCAATTTGCAGGACGAGGTCAAAAACGGCAGTTTTCGTTCCGATCTGTATTACCGCTTGAGCGTATTCGAACTGCGGCTGCCCAGCCTGCGCGAACGGATCGGCGATTTGGACGATTTGGTGCCGGCATTGATCGCCGAATTCAATTTGCAGGCCGGTAAAAAAGTCAGTCAGGTATCGGCTAGGGCCTGGCAGTTGCTGAAGTGTTACCGTTGGCCCGGCAACGTCCGCGAACTGCGCAACGTTTTGGAACGCAGCGTGATTTTGTCGTCCTCCCAGCAGTTGCCCGAACAGTGGTTGCCCAACGAAGGCCTGAACGGCGGAACGGCTGCTGCCGATTTTCAGTCGTCGGTCGCCGCCGCTCTCGATGCGGCCGGCGGCGAAGTCAGGCTTGATCTGCAATTTCCCACCGACGGCAGCATGGGACTGGAAGACATGGAAAGCGAGATCGTGCGCAAGATGCTGGAAATATGTCACGGCAATGTGATGGAAGCGGCCCGCATCCTGAAAACCACGCGGGAAAAAATCCGCTACCGGATCGAAAAATACAATTTGCGCTAAGGTCGGGATCTTGGCCAAGTCGCTACGGCAATGCCGCACGATCGCTTCGGTTTTTGCTCAGGATAGCCTTGCGAACTATGAGCGGCTCAACCATTTGCTCTTCGGCAGCGCCCTGGGCGAACGCTTTATCCTTATTTGCCGTGGCGGCACTTATTTATGCCGGCACTGTCCTTGCAGTGGCGGGTAAAAGGTTTAATCTGTTGCCCTGTTGTATGGTCTTGGTTGGAAGTTGTCCATGTCTGCTGTTTTAAGCTCGTCTGATTCGGTTCGCCGCTGGTTGTCGGCGTTGGTTATGGTTTTACTGATTAGCGGCTGCGCGCCGACCCTGGTGGCGCCGGTCTCGCCGGTTGCCGATGCCGGCAGTGCCCGGTTGGAAGACCAGCGTTTCGTGACCGCCGACGGCGAAGCGCTGGGTTTGAGCGTCTGGCCGGTCGCGCAGCCCAAGGCCATCGTTATCGCCTTGCACGGCTTTAACGATTACCGCAAGTTTTTCGCGGCGCCCGCGGAATTTCTGCAACAACAGGGCATTGCCAGTTACGCCTACGATCAGCGCGGATTCGGCGAAAGCCGCACGCCCGGGCTTTGGGCCGGCGACGCCACCTATGCCGACGACCTTGGCCAATTTACCCGGTTGGTGCAGGCCCGCCATCCGGGCGTGCCGGTTTACCTGTTAGGCGAAAGCATGGGTGGCGCGGTCGTGATCAATGCAATGACCCGGCCGGGCAAGCCGGCGGTGGCCGGCGTGATTTTGGCGGCGCCCGCGGTCTGGGGCCGGGATACCATGCCGTGGTACCAGACTTCTTTGCTGTGGACGCTCTACCATACCGTGCCGTGGATGACGCTGACCGGCAAAGGTCTGAAGATCATGCCGTCGGACAATATCGAGATGTTGCGGGCGTTGGGGCGCGATCCGCTGGTGATCAAGGAAACCCGGGTCGATGCGATTTACGGCTTGACCAATTTGATGGATAACGCGCTGGGTGCCGCAGAAAAACTCGACGACGAGACTTTGCTGTTGTACGGACAAAAAGACCAGATCGTGCCGGCGGAACCGACCAATCTGTTTGTCGAGGCGTTATTGTCGGGCCGGCCGGACAACAAAACCGTTGCTTACTATCAGAACGGTTACCACATGCTACTGCGCGATTTGCAGGCGCCGGTGATCTGGCGCGACATCAACGCCTGGATAGACCGTAACTTGCAACGCGCCGAGTTGCAAGCTGCCGCCAATCGGCTGTGACAGGCCGCTCTATCGCTTACTTCTTATCGTTCAATAACTGGGCGAAAAAGATGATCAAGCCAATCGCAAACACCCCCGAGTACACCGCCAAACCGGTTTCCTCGTTCTTGGCTGGGGTATGGGCGCGTTTGGCGGCCAATACCGATGCCGAGGTTCGGCCGTCGACTTCGTAACCGGTCTTGGCTGGGGCGTCGGCGGCGGCCGACGCGGCAGGCAGGTCGAGCAGCAGCGATAGGCAAAGTAAGGTTCGGGCTAATCTTGAGGAGCGGCGTTGTTGCGGCATAGCGGTTACCCGTCGGAGTGAATGAGCGTAGGCAAACGATTGTGCCGAAAAACCTTTCCAATTGAAAGGCTTTAACGTTTGCCGCCGAATTCGTAGGCGCCGGCATCGATTGGGCCGTTGCTTGGCCGAGCCGCCAAGCCCAAGGGATGGCGGTATTCGAATTCGGCCGCCAAGGCCACGCCGGTGGCGGAGATGCCGGGATCGACGCCCTGGTCGATTGCGCCGGCTTCGGCCCGCAAACGGTAGTCGAAACGTCCGCCATCGGCGAACAGCTCTTGTTCTGCCCAGACGTTGTGGGTAGCGCGAAACGGACCCTGGATGGTCGCGGCTTGGCCGACCAGCAGGTTGTTGATCAGCACCGCCTCGGCGACATTGTGGTTGTGCAGGAAATAGCTGCCGGCTTTGGCGTTGACCAGCGTGTTGTTCACCAGATACAGCGTGTATGGTTCGGCTTGGTTGTGCTCGGCGGCGAAAGAAACCATCGCCGGATTCTCGCTGTCGGCCGCCTGGTACAGTTGGTTGCCGATCAGATAACTTTCGCCGCCGTCCGGCAAATCCACCAGGTAGCTCGAAGCCCGCTGTTCGTCGCCGATGTGGTTGTAGAGCAGGAAATTGAACTTGGCGCGGGATTTGACGTTATGGCCGGTCGCTGCGTCGTGAATGTAGGAATTCCGCAGCGTGAAGCGCTTGATATTGCCGATATAGACGTTGTGGCCCAACTTGCCGTGCAAACGGTAATCGACGGTATTGTCGTTGAATTCGGAACCCTCGATCAGGATCTCCCGCTCCGGGTCGGCACCGGTCAGCAAGCCCATCTGGTTATGGTGGACGTGGCAGTGGCGGAGGGTTAACAAGCGGCCTTCGTAACGGATACCGGCGCCGTTCAAGGCCTGCGCTTCGGCGCCGGTGAATTCGATGTTTTCGACTACGACCCGGTCGCCCTTAATCACCCAAATCGCCTTGCCTTCGGCGTTGAGGCCGTTGGCGTGCAGCCGCGCCCAGCCGCCGCTGCCGCGTAGAGTCAGGCGATGCTGCGGCCAAACCGCGACATCGCCGGAGTAGACGGCGGCATCGATATGGACCGTGTCGCCGTCCCCGGCCAAGCGGGCGGCCTGGCTGGGCAGCTTCAGCGTCCGTTGCGGCCCCACATACCAATCCTTGGCCATTGCCGCGTTGAGCGCCAGCAGGCAAGCCAGCGCGGCGCCGGTTCGCAGCCGGAACCGCTTAGGTCTCGTAGGTTGCGGCATGGTTGAAACAGTCGAAGGCAGGATTGCAGGCCGCGCGTGGCCTCCGGCGACGGGTACTCGGCGAATTTGACGCCGTAATGGTGTTCGCCGCCGATTTTCTTGTAGCAGACGATCTTGCCGTCCAAGTCCAGCGGGGGTTTGCGTCTCGAATTCCTCGATAAAGTGCTCCAACATCTCGCGCATTTTTTCGGTGACTTGGTACAGGTCGTCGCTGATGGTGCGGGTAATGGGAACCTTGGATTCGTTTTGGCCCAAAGCTTCGAACAGCGCCTCGATCCGAGCTTGCAACTGGCCGACGTTGTCCAGTTGCGCGGCGGTGGCCTACTTCCGACGAACGCGATTGCTCGGAGCGGTTGACGTTGGAAATGCCGCCGGAAATATTGGCGATCCGGTACGAGGATTGGCCGATCTGCTTGCTGACCGTGTCGATTTGGCGCATGTGCTTGGACAATTCGTGGCCCATGTTTTTCATGATCGCCAGCAGGCTGCTTGCGTCGCCGATGGCGCATCGAAACCGGTCGGAGGCGCTTTCATAATGGTATTGCCGGCAGCGCGGCCGTCGCGGAAGTAGGCGTCGGCTATGGGTTCGCCGACTGCGGAGGCATCGGTCAAAAATTGTTGAATCTGCACCACGTGGTAGCGGCCGATTTTGAACGCCAGCGTGGCTTCGGTCAGACGGGGGTTGTCGATCTCCGCGGCTACCAGCCGGTCGTGAGTGAGCCAGACGACAGCGTTGCCGACGGTCAGCAGCGCGGCAACTAACAGCCTGCGTAACGAGAATTCGTCGTTTGCCGCCGAATGTCCTTGATCGTGCATCGCCATGGTCGTCTCTAGTCGAAATTGCCTGCGACAAGCTTAGCCGGATTTGCCTAGGCCGCTAACCGCGCGCACCGATTTGGCCGTCGCGCCGGCGGCGGATAATAAAGCTGGATACCCGGCCGAATATTGATAATAATCGCTTACGGTACAGAAACCGATTCCGGCGCGCCAAGCCCGAGCCGGCATTGTGCCGACAACAATAATAAGCGCAGGAGGTTTACCATGTTAGCCAAAATTGCGGTGGCCGATTACATGTCGGCCAAAATGATTACCGTCACTCCTGATACCGAGATTACTCAGGCCGTTAAAAAATTATTGGACCATAAAATCACCAGTTTGCCGGTAGTGGATGAGCGCGGCAAATTGGTCGGCGTGTTTTCCGAAAAGGAAGGCATGAAAGTGTTTGTCGGCTCGGCTTACAACCAGACATTGGAGGGTACTGTCGGCGAATATATGACCAAAGACCCGCAACTCGTTAACGGTGACGACAGTCTGGTCGACGTGGCAGCCAAATTTCAGGAATCGGCTACCCGTAGTTTTCCGGTGATGCAGAACGGCGAGCTGGCGGGCATGATCAGTCGGATCGACGTGTTGCGAGCCTTGCTGGCTATCCGCTAAGGGTCTCGCTGCAAATAATTTCCCCTTTTTAAAAAGGGGACGGGGCGTTTTGTTTAAAAAATCTCCCCGCAGCCGCTACGGCAACAAACTCCAAGCGTTGCCGTCCTGTATCCATGCAGCGCTGTTTGATACAAAGAACGATGCAATGGTCGGCCGATTCGAAACGATCCGACGCCTAAAAAACAAACGGCCCGGACGCCTCCGCGCCGAGCCGTTTCGCTTATCGCGGCAGCGCTTATCCCGCAGGGCAAGCACTGCTTTATTGGGGTATTAGCTTACTTCTCGCATTTATGGCCGCTGCCGCAGCAGTCCGCCATATTACCGCCGTGTTTTTGGCAATGTTCGGCGCCGCATTCATGCGCGGCTGCACCGTGGTGGTGGGCGCAATGACCGGCATCGCAATGTTTGGCCGCGTCGGCTTCGTGGTGAGCGCAGTGTTCGCTACCGCATTGATGAGGCTGGGCTTTAGCATCGCCCGAACAATGTTTGGCGCAGACGGCGTCTTTGGCGTGCGGATGGTCGGCGCAATGTTTCGCGCAATCGTGGTCGGCCAAGGCTTTGTCGGCGCAGTGTTTCAGGCAGGCTTTATTTTTTTTGCCCTTGCTTTTTTTGCAATGCGCCTCGCAGTCGTGCATCGCATCGGCTTTGTGTTTAGCGCAATGTTCGGGACTTACTGCTGGCGCGCTGTTCACGGCGGGGACCGCAGCCGGGGTCGGTGCGACGGCAGCCGGTGCCACTAGCGCCGGTTCGGCGTTGGTTTCGTCGACCGGTTTCGCCGATTCGCAACCGCTGACGGCAAACAGCGCAGGTAACACCAGGGCCAGCAATAAATGACGATTCTTCATAAGCATATCTCTATGGTTGATTAAGGTGGCGCGATTTTAGTAGCAAGCGGGCTACGCTGCAAATTAAATTACGTTATTTAACATAGTTCATTTGTTATTGCCGATTCGGTAGCTGCGGGCGGCTCATTCCTTGCGGCTCCGTTCGGCGGCAGGAAGCCGTCGAGGCGCTTGCGCATGCGGCCGGGGCGGCCGGCGTTTAACGGGCTTTATCCTGGCAGCGGAGGGTAAACGTCACCGGGCCGTCGTTGACCAGCGACACTTGCATATCGGCGCCGAAACGGCCGAATTGGCAATGGGGGTAGATTGCCGCGGCGCGTTGCCGGGCGTATTCGAACAATTCCCGGCCCAGTTCCGGCGGTGCGGCCGATGCGAAGCTGGGCCGGTTGCCGCTATCGGTGTCGGCGGCCAGCGTGAATTGCGGCACCAGCAGCAGGCCGCCGCCGATATCGCGCAAGCTCAGATTCATCTTATCGTCGGCATCGGCGAAAATCCGGTAATTCAGAATCCGTTCCAGCAGGCGGTCGGCCTGTTTGGGCGTATCGGCCTTTTCCACCGCCAATAAGGCCATGATGCCGGGGCCGATAATGCCGATATCGATGCCGTCGACCGTGACCTTAGCCTGGGTGACGCGTTGAATGACGCTGATCATGCGGTTCCTGAGTGTGGAGAAAAATAATCGCCGCCGGCTATCGCGCTCAAGCCGGCGGTCGGGTGATTGTAAAGGTAAACCCAGGCCGATAAAACCCGGCCGCCGGCCAAACGCACTGGACGGCGAACCCGGCGGTATTCGTGCGGCTGCGGAAAGTGCCGCGTGCATTCTTCGTAAAGATCCAACGCGGCCAATGTCCGGCGGCCGTTGCGCAGACGGTAGACTTCGCCTTGGATTCGGCCGTGGCCGGCGTCGACCGCGCCGGGGTAAGCGTCCAAGCGGTAAAGCCGGCCGGCCAGCGTCGCCGGGCCTAGCCATTCGCAGCCGGCCAACAGCGGGTGGTTGCTGCAAGCGCCGGGTTTACGGCGCAGGCTGCCGTAAACGAACAGGTAATCGCGGATTGGGTTCACCGAGTCGTTAACAGCAGCTTCAGGTTGATCGGGTTGTCGCCGGCCGCCGGATAATCGCTCCGCCGAGCCGGTAGGCGATACGGGCGCCAAGCAGCACCGCCAAAACCGAAGCGAAGGCAATCGGATTGCTCAGGTCCTTTTTCACCAACCACCAATAATGCACGACGCCGCCTACCGCACACAGGTAGGCCAATCGGTGCAAACGCAGCCAATTCTTCCCGCCCAGCCGGCGCAGCATATTATCGGTGGAAGTGATCGCCAACGGAATCATCGATACGAACGCGGCAAATCCCACCGTAATATAAGGCCGCTTGACGATGTCCTCGACGATGGCGTCCCAGTCGAAGAATTGGTCCAGCACCAGATAGGTCGATAGATGCAGGCACCCGTAACCGAATGCGAACAGGCCGAGCATGCGCCGCAGCCGGATCGGCCAATTCCAGCCCGACAGCCGGCGCAACGGCGTCGCCGCCAACGTAATCGTCAGCATGGTCAAGGTCCAGTAGCCAGTGACGTGGGTGATTTTTTCGATTGGGTTGGCGCCCAAATCGTCCAGATAGGCATTGACGCCCAGTTTGGCCAACGGCAGCAGGGCCAACAGAAACGTCGCGGCTTTTATCCAGGCCAAGGCTTTAGCGTTCAGCGAGGGTTTCGGCATACGCTAAAAGTAGCGGGCCAAGTCCATGCCGGCGTAGAGCGGCGCGACCTGTTCGGCGTAGCCGTTGAACATCAGGGTCTTGCGCTTCAGGAATTCGCCGATCCGGCGTTCCTTGGCCTGGCTCCAGCGCGGATGGTCCACTTCCGGATTGACGTTGGCATAAAACCCGTATTCCTGCGGGCCGGCCAGCATCCAACTGGTGGTCGGTTGCTGTTCCAGAAACCGGATCGCAACTATCGATTTCGCACTTTTAAATCCGTATTTCCACGGTACCACGATCCGCACCGGTGCGCCGTTTTGCGGCGGCAACACGTCGCCGTACAAGCCGACGGTCAATAGCGTTAACGGATGCATGGCTTCGTCGATACGCAAGCCTTCGCGGTAGGGCCATTCCAGCACCGGCGATTTTTGGCCGGGCATCTGCTGCGGATCGTGCAGACTGACGAACTCGACGTATTTGGCATTGCCGGTCGGTTCCGCGCGTTTGACCAGTTCGGCCAACGGAAAGCCAATCCATGGAATCACCATCGACCAGGCCTCGACGCAGCGTAAGCGGTAAATCCGTTCTTCCAATGGCGCCATTGTCAATATCTGGTCAATATCGAAGGTTTTCGGTTTTTTCACCGCGCCTTCGACCGCGATACTCCAGGGCCGGGTCTTTAAGCTGCCGGCGCGGGCGGCCGGATCGTCCTTGCCGGTGCCGAATTCGTAAAAATTGTTATAGCCCGTGACCGATTTCAACGGCGTCAGCTCTTCGCCGGCGCCGAATTCCGATTTTTTCAGTTCGCCGAATCCGCCTGCCGCCCACAACGGTGGCGGTAACAATGCTGCCAGGGCCGCGCCGCCCGCCGTTTGCATGAACTTGCGCCGAGCCAGAAATAGTGGTTTCGGCGTGATTTCGCCGGCAGGGATTTTGGGGTAGCGGTAGGTTTTCATAAGTGGCTTCTGGTCCGGAATTAAAATAGCAGACGAATTCGGTTGATCAGTGATAAGGATTTTGCCGCCAAGTTCCGCTTAGTTTCGGCGGTCGGCCTTCGCCGCCGCCAAAAAATCCGCAACGGTGGCGTAACTCAGGAACAGCGGCGGCGGATCGGTTTGGCCCAGCGCCGCCGATAACGCCACGCCGTGGCTAGCGTCGCCCACCAAAATGTCCGGCCGACCCCAATAGGCCAGCAGCACGTCGCACAGGCTGCGCAGCTCGCCGGCAACCATAATATCCGCGCGAAACGCCATGGCTTGGCCGCCGCGGTTGCGGATGCGTTCCGCCAGTCGTTCCGCGGCGTCGCGCCGATCCGGGTAATTCAACATGACCCTGGCGCCGGCCAGAGCCAGCGCTTCCGCGGCGGCCTCGCCTGCGGTGCAAGTGGCGTTGATCACCAGCGCGGTTTTGCCCAACAGGGGCAAGCGGCTATTGGCAATTGGCATGGGTCAGCCCGGCCGGCGCCGAAAATGCGCCCAGCAGAAATCCAGCGACCAACTGCCGGGGCCGTGCGCGATCAGCGCCAACAACAGCAATCCCCAAATTCGGTGTTGTTCCAGGCCGGCCGCGCCCAGTTCCGGGTACGACACCAGCGCGGCGATATTGAAGCCGAACAATAATGCCGCCGCCGAGCGAGCGAACAGGCCCAAAAACAAACACAGCGGACCCAACAGTTCGATGGCGGTGGCCAGCACGGCCGCCACGGGGCTCGGTAACAGCGACACCGCATATTCGAAACGGAACAGATACAAGGTGCTGTCCCAACTGTTTAACTTGATCCAACCGGAAATCCAGAACGCGTACCCGACCCAAGCCCGCAACAGTAAGTCGGCGAGCGGCGTCAGCACGCGGAGCAATCGCTGGGTTAATGTGTTTGCGGCTTTGCCGGGCGCGGCCGGGGCAGGATGCGAAATCAGCGTATTCATGGATTTAACCTCGGTTACGGTAACACGATATCGGCGATCAGGCCGCTGCGTAACCCGGCCAGTAGCCAGGATTCGACGGCGAATCCCGGATCGGCTGCCAAAGCGGCGCCGATTGCGCCGGTTAGGCCTTCGCCGCCGGCCAAAGCTGCCAAACAGCGGTATTCGGCCAATGCCAACGGCCGGATTTCGACTTCCCACTGCGGCCGGAACACCAGCAAGCGGCAAGCGCCGCTATCCAGCTCGACGTGCGGGTCGCCGTCAAAATCGGCTTGGTTGCTGAGCCAAATTTGTTGTAGCGGATACTCGGATTCGATCAAACCGGCGCTGGGATGCAAGGCTACCGTCAGCTTGCCGCATTCGACTGCAGCGACATTTCCCAAACCGGTTAAATCCGGCAGGCTGGAGTCGGCCGCGTGGTAGGCCGAGTGGCAAAGCCATTCCAAACGGGCCACGTCGGCCAGATAGGGTAGGCTGGCGGCAGCGGCAAAGCCGACGATTAGCTCGGGGAAATCGGCGCCGAATTCGATCAGACAAGCCGCCGCCGGTGGATGTTCGGCGATATAGGCTCGCGCCAGCCGGTCGAAGAAGCCGGCGCCAACCAGACGGTTCACCACCGGGTAGGTATCGCGTAAGGTCTGGCTCAAGCCGATTTGCGTGTTGTTGCGGTAAACGGCCAGACGCCGTTCTGGTGCGATGCCGTTGGCGATAATGCCGTGCGGAATTTTGCCGGAATCGCCAAAAACGAAACCGGCAAAGTCGCGTTGCAGTTCATGCAGCTTGTACATAACTTTGCCTCAAATAGCGGTCGGCGCGTGCGGCTTGGCCGACCAGGGTTTGCCAATCGGGTAGATCGGCATCCCATTCGATCAATGTCGGCCGGCTGCCGACCAGCTGTAAAACCATGCGGAACAACTGCCATACCGGTTCGGCCACCGGGCCGTTATGGCTGTCGATCAGGATAAAGCTGGTACCGACCCGGTTGCGGCTATGGCCGGCCAAATGAAATTCGGCGATGCGCTCGGCGTCGAGGCTCAGCAGATAGTCCAACGCATCCCAGCCGTGGTTCTGGCAGGAGAGGTACAGGTTGTTGACGTCCAGCAATATGCCGCAGCCGCTGCGGCGGGCCAGTTGGCTCAGGAATTCGGCTTCGCTGTAGTCGCCGCACTCGAATTGCAGATAACTGGACGGGTTTTCCAGCAGCAATTGCCGGCTGAGAAAATCCTGCGCCTGCGACACTCGCCGCCCCCATTCATCGAGGGCGGATTCGGTATAGGCAAGTGGCGCCAGATCGTTCAGATAGCGGCCGCCGAACGCGCTCCAGGACAAATGTTCGGACACCAAAGCCGGCTCGAAGCGGTCGATCAACTGTTGCAACTGCCGTAAATGGCGCCAGTCTAGGCTGTCTGCCGACCCCAGGGACATGCCGACGCCGTGCAGGCTGAGCGGATAGTCCCGCCGTAGGCTTTCCAGAATCCGCAGCGGTGCGCCGCCGGCGCCGAAATAGTTTTCGCTGTGGACCTCGAGCCAGGCCGGTTTGGCTGGGCTGGCCAACGCGTCGCGGTAATGCGGCGAGCGGAGCCCGATTCCGGCTGCAGCCGGAATCGAAGCGTTAGCGGCGCCTAAGCATAAGTTTGTGTTGGGTTGCGCCATGGCCGATCCGTATTACATGCCGGCCGGAGCTTGCAGGCTACCGCCGCTGATGCGCTTGCAGGTGCCGGCCGGCAAGGCGATGAAAGCGTCTTTTTGGTTGTCGCTCATGGAGTGGCCGGCACATGCGTTGGACAAGGTTTTGCAATCGTTCTTGCCGGCCTTGGCGACGCCGTAGCATTTCTCCATATCGGTTTTCTCGGCGGCTTCGGCGCCGGACGCCAAACCTAAGGCGCTCATGGCAAGGATGGAAGCCAAAGCGGTGCTGACGACGGTGTTTGGATTTTTCATAGATAGTCTCCGTTAGTTAAATAGGATCGATTGCCGGCAGCCTGCGCCGTCCGGCGAAACGAATATCGCAAGCGCCGTGCCAGATTGTGCGATAGAGGTTTATTGCAATTAAATCAGATGGTTGTCTGTATTCTGTCGCGGCGGTAGGCAGTAGCGGGGCGGATTAAGCCGCGGTATGTTGCGGGTGCCGCCAAATATGGTGGCTTGGTTTGGCGGCGGGGTCTAGAATGTGGCGGGGCTGTATACAGCCGACTCGTTACCGTCTTTTCATTCAATCTTTGCCTCACTATGCACCCGGTCGATTCCAGCGAATTTTCGGTTTTAAAGGCGGTGGTCGAAGGTACCGCTCAAGCCACCGGCGGCGACTTCATGCGCTCGCTGGTGCGTAACCTGTGCCGGGCGACCGGTGTGGCGAACGGTTTTGTCGCCGAGTTTGCCGAGGCCAAGACCCGGGTGCGCTCCCTGGCGTTCTGGATGGACGGCGATTTTCTGGACCGCCAGGAATGGGACTTGCCCGGTACGCCGTGCGAGAAGGTGTTGCGCGGCAATTTCTGCCATTACCCCTCCGGCGTCTCACAGTTGTTTCCGCACGAGCAGGGGGTGGACAGTTATTTGGGGGTACCGTTATCGGACGGCGCCGGTGAGGTGATTGGCCATCTGGCATTATTCGACCGGCAACCGATGCCGGCGCGGGACCATCTGTTTTATGTCTTCAAAATCTTTGCCGCCCGCGCCGCGGCGGAATTGAACCGCTTGCGCATCGAGCAGCGACTGCGGCTAAGCGAACAGCGCTTCCGCGAATTATTCGACGAGGCGCCGATTGCTTATGTGCACGAAGACAAGGACACCCGTTTTCTGCAGGCCAATCAGGCCGCGTTGCGGATATTGGGGTTGACTGCAGAGCAGGTTCCTAGCACGCAAGGCATTTCGCTGGTGCCGAATACGCCGGCTGCCCAAGCTCGATTGCGGGAAGCCTTCGCCTCGGTCGAGAAAGGCACCGACAGCGCCGGCGTGGTACTGGAATTGCGGCGTAAGGACGACGACCGGCCGGTTTGGATTCGGTGGTGGTCGAAAACCGATCCCAGCGGCCAGTTTCTAAGGACGATGTTCATCGACATCACCGCCCAAATCCTGATGGAGCAGGAACAGGCCAAATTGCAGGAGCAAAACCGTTACCTGCAGGAAGAAATTAAGGCTGAGCACAATTTCGAGGAAATCGTCGGCCGCAGCCCGGCGCTGCGTTCGTTGCTGAATCAGGTCCAACGCGTGGCGCAGACCGACGCCTCGGTGTTGATTCAAGGCGAATCCGGCACCGGCAAGGAATTGGTCGCCCGTGCCATCCACTCCGCCAGCAAGCGCAAACAGCGGCCGCTGATCAAAGTCAATTGCGCGGCGTTACCGTCCAGTCTGATCGAAAGCGAATTGTTTGGCCACGAAAAAGGCGCCTTCACCGGCGCGATCAGCAAACGTATCGGCCGTTTCGAACTGGCCGAAGGCGGTACGCTGTTTCTGGACGAAGTCGGCGAGATTCCGTTGGAGGTGCAAGTCAAATTATTGCGGGTCATCCAGGAACGCGAATTCGAACGGGTCGGCGGCCAGACGCCTATCAAAATGGACGTGCGGGTCATCACCGCCACCAACCGCGATTTGCTGCAGGAGGTGGCGAACAAACATTTCCGGGAAGACCTGTTCTACCGCTTGAACGTATTTCCGCTGGCTACGCCGCCGTTGCGGGAGCGGCTGGAAGACATTCCGCTGCTGGCCGATTTCCTGATCGGCAAATTCGCCCCGAAACTCGGCAAGAAAATCAACGGCATCGGCGCCGAATCGATGCGGCGCTTGCAGTGTTACCACTGGCCGGGCAATATCCGCGAACTGGAAAACATCATCGAACGCGCGATTATTCTGGCCGATGGGCCATGGCTGGAAATCGGCGCCGAGCAATTGCCGGGCAGCGTCACGGATATTTCATCCGTGACGCTTGGAAACGCTGCCGCCAGCCTGGATGCGATCGCCCGCGACCATATCCTGCAGGTGCTGGAGCAAACCCGTTGGGTCATAGAAGGCCCGCACGGCGCAGCGCAGCGCTTGCAGATCAAACCCAGCACGTTGCGCTATCGGATGCGCAAACTGGATATTCGTAAGCCGCGATGAACGTTGAGAACGAGTGTTAGCAAAAAGCAAACTTGTCTCCCGCGGGGGAACAGTGTTGTTGATTTGGGCAAAATCCAAGCCGCTACGGCGACGTGGGAATTGGTTTTGGCAGGAGGGAGAGATGGAAGAGGTAAATCGGCAGCTTAATTTGATCGGCGCATACCCGCGGCGCGGGTTGCCGCGAGCCTTTCAGACGGCCGCTGCGAAATCGTCGGTAGCGGCGTCCAGTGCCAGCAGGCTGTTGGCCGGCAGCGGCCGGTTCGCTCAAGCGCACGGCTAACCGGTCCGGACATGGCGTATTCCCCGGAAGCCGAAAACAGCGATCCGCGCGCGATTTGCCGAGCGCTGGGGATTGCCATCGAAGCGGTCGAAGCCCGCGGCTTGCGCCTGTATCCTGCGGCGGAGCGGCTGGCCGTCGCCGATGTCGATCGTAACGGCAGGCCGTTCTTCATGACTCCGGCAGCCGGTCGCGCCTGGCAAGCAATGAAAGCCGCGGCAGCGGCCGACGGTGTCGAGATCTATTTGATTTCCGCCTACCGCGGCGTGGAACGCCAGGCCGAGCTGATCCGCGCCAAACTCGATGCCGGCGTTGCCATCGGCGACATTCTCACCGTGCTGGCTCCGCCGGGCTACAGCGAACACCATACCGGCCGCGCCGTGGATTTAACCTGCCCCGATGCGCCGGCGGTGCAACTCGGATTCGAACTGACCGCAGCCTTTGCCTGGTTACAGGCCAACGCCGGTGGCTTCGGCTTCGTTATGTCCTACCCGCCGGGCAACGCATCGGGTTATCGATACGAACCTTGGCATTGGTGTTTTCGGGAATTCGATGACGATTTGCGGCTGGGGAAAATAAGCGGCGCTGTTTGAGGCAGGCTGAGGCGTCGGCTGGCCTGAGCCGGTTCACCTTCCGGCAGTTGCCGATCCGGCAAAAAGTGGGCTTTGGACTCCGTTTTTCTTGGCCGGAATTTCGGCGGATAGCCCTATATTCCGGCGGCTATACCGACCAGGGTATAAAAAGCATTCACTTTGTATGGTATTGGCCGCTTTCTTGGGCCATACTTGAGTGGCAAAACAATGCAAATCCGAAAAATCAATTAGCAAAATCCGAAATTGATCTATGTCTATCACTAAGAAAGTCCACCTGTCGGCGCGAGTGGGGGAATATGCGATCCCGCCCTTGAAAGATATGCTGGTGTTGGGTAACCAATCGCCGATCGGCTGTATTGCCATGCGGCGTGCCATCGAGCTGCTGATCAAAACCCCGTTCGAGCATATCGAGCTGCAGGACGATGTAATTTCGGATATTTTGGTACGCCACCATATTTTGCGGCGGGTTTCTCGCGAAGGCTTGATCGATTTCGTGATGGCGAATCTTAAACCGATGATGGGCCCGGACGAAGTCTTGCACGCGGAACTGGATGTCAGCGTGTTTCTGTCGGACGGCGACTGAAAACCGGATGGAGCGCTTGCTGGTTCGCGATTGTTTATGCGACCCTGTCGTGCGGGTGCTGGAAGAGGAGCGGCCGGACTATGCCTCGGCCACCCAGCCGCTATATGCGGTATTCCGCGACTCGACCGCGACCGGCGCGTTCTGCGGTCTGGTCGCGCCGCAAGACATCATCCAGCATCCGAATTGGATTTTTGCCGATCTTACCGAACACCGGGTTTGCCCGAGCCTCGGGCCGAGCGTCGAAGTTCGCCGTGCCATGACATTGATGAACCAGCAAGGCTTGGAAGCGTTGGCAGTATTGGACGGGCCGAATTTTGTCGGCGCGGTCAGCCGGCAGAGCATCCTCGAGACCCTGCTGAAACGGGAACGCCTGTTGTTGCTGCAGTCGCGCCGTTTGAACCGGTCGCTGGAAACCGAGCGCAACCTAATTCGTTCCTGGTCCGACAAACTGGCCCGCTTACACGAAGCCTCGCGCAGTTTGTTGACAGTGTTGAAGCATACTTCGGTACAAAACGATTTGTTCGAGACCGGTATCGATGCGCTGACCCGGCTATTGGAAGCGCGTTATGGCGCGATCGGCATCCTGGACGAAGCCGGTAAGCTCAGCCATTTCGTTTATACCGGCATCAATGCCGAACTGGCGCAACGCATCGGCCAGTTTCCGCAAGGCAGAGGTTTGTTGGGCGTTGTGATTCAGGACAACGTATCGCTGCGGCTAGCCGACTTATCCACGCATGCCAGCAGCAGCGGTTTTCCCGAGCACCATCCGCCGATGAAATCGTTGCTGGCGGTGCCGATTTCGCACCAGGGCCGCGTCTATGGCCGCATCTACCTGTGCGATAAGGAAAGCGGCGAGCCGTTCAGCGCCAACGACGAAGAACTGGCGCTGAGTTTTGCCTATTCGTTATCCTTGATTTTGGACAACGCCCGTGAAATCGAGGAAGTCAAACAAGCCCGCAAAAGCCTGAATTACATGGCGCATTTCGATGCGTTGACCGGGCTGCCGAACCGGACGCTATTGAAAGACCGTTTCGAACAGGCCATTTCTCACGCCCAGCGCAGCCGGGAGAAAGTCGGCATTCTGTTTTTGGATCTGGACAACTTCAAGGTAATCAACGACACCATCGGCCATACCTCGGGCGATGATTTACTGCGGGCCGTGGCGTCGCGGATCGACCGGTGCCTGCGCGACGGCGATACGGCGGCGCGTCTGGGCGGCGACGAATTCATCGTCATGCTGCCGGATTTGTCCGAGGTGCAGGATGCGGCCAAGGTCGCCGGCAAAATTCTGGAGTCGTTGCATAGCTCGTTCGACATCGACCGCCACGAGGTGTTCGTCAGTTTCAGCATCGGCATCAGCGTCTATCCGGACGATTCCAGGGACATGGAGGGCCTGCTCGCCAACGCCGACAGCGCGATGTATTACGCGAAAAAACTGGGTAAAAACAATTACCAGTTCTTCACGCCGGAAATGAACCGCACCGCGCAGAATTACATGAAGCTGGAAAAGCATTTGCGGCGGGCCATGGAGCAAGGCGAACTCGAGCTTTACTATCAACCGCAGATCGACGTGGCCAGCGGCAAAGTCATCTGTATGGAAGCCTTGATCCGCTGGTTTAGCGCCGAGTTGGGGACGGTGCCGCCGGGAGATTTCATTCCGTTTGCCGAGGAATCCGGCTTGATCGTCCCGATCGGCGCCTGGGTGCTGAAGACGGCCTGCATCCAGGCCAAACACTGGCAACGGGCAGGGCTGCCGCTCCGCGTCGCGGTGAATTTGTCCAGCCGCCAGTTCCACCAGGTGCAAACGGCACAACATGCGCGGCATCCGTTGCTCGACGCGGTATTGGATGCTCTGGACGTCAGCGGCTTGCCGCCGGCTTTGCTGGAATTGGAAATCACCGAAGGCATCTTGATGCGGCAGCTCGATTCGACCATGGAAATCCTCAATATCCTGAAACATCTCGGGGTACGGATCTCCATCGACGATTTCGGTACCGGCTACTCGTCGCTGAGTTACCTAAAGCGGTTTCCGATAGACGTGTTGAAAATCGACAAATCTTTTGTCAACGACATTACCAAAGACCCGAACGACAAGGCGATCGTGTCGGCGATTACCGTGATGGCGCAGCAACTCAAATTGGAAGTGGTCGCGGAGGGCGTGGAAAGCACCGCGCAGATGAACTATCTGCGCGAGCTGCGCTGCAACTACGTGCAAGGCTATTTTTTCAGCAAGCCGCTGGCGACCGGTCAAGTCCTGCCGTTTTTGCGCCAGCGCGGTGCAGAACCGACTGAAGCCGGATTCGTCGCCGTGGAGCGGCGATAAATGCCGCCGGTCATGGAGCGTGGGCAAGGCGGATTGGGCCTCCTGCTCCGATGCGGTCGCCCGTCAGGCGAAATGAAGCCGCCCATGGCAAATGTCCGGCCGGAATCAGCTTTAGGGTGTCGTGAATTTACCAACCGCACCAATCGCGACCGATGCGCTTCGCGCTGTTCGGCATCCTCCGGCCCCGATCAAGAAAACAAGCCGATGGTGCGGCGACCCAAAGCGATACTGGGAATCTCCAGCAAATAGTAGCAAGCCCAGGATAGTAACAATACAACTGCCACCGATAAGCCGTAGCCTCCGAGCCACAACAGCGAGCGGTTACCGGTTACCGCTTGCATCCCATGCAGTATCCGCGGCGTAACGCACAACAACACCAGCATATGAATCAGGTAGGCGCTGTACGAGACGCGACCGATTTGCCGCAGCAACGGCAGCGATAATAGGGCTTGTAACCTTGTCGATGCCACCGCGAACGTTAACAATACGCCTGCCCCCAATCCCGATATGGCCCAGACGATACTCTCCGGCATTGGGATGTTCTGGTATAGCCCGCCCGAGGTATACAGCGCAAAGCCGACCAGCAACAACAGCCGGCGCTGTAAGAATCTGGTTTTGAAATATCCGGCTATCGCTCGGTAATTTCTGGCGATCAGCAAGCCCAGCAAAAAGTGCAATAAAAAAGCCGACACGCCCAGCAGCGAAACTACTAAACAGGCAAAAAAAACCAGCCAGACCGCTCCGCGTTCCACCAATAACAAGCCGACCGGAAGCAATAAGGACAAGGCCAGTTCTATGGTCAATGTCCAAGCCTGCGGCAGCAACACGACGTTTTCCGGCAATTTCAACAGCATCGCCTCGCGCAGCATATCCGTTGCGCTTAACGGATTCGCGCGCCAGATATCGGTAAGCCAAGAACTGGGCGGCAACGCGTTATCTGTAAAAGGTACATCGGTGGCGGCGAGATATAACGCGGCACTGAGCCCCTGCACCACCAAATAGGGCGGCCACAGTCGAAACAAACGGTTGAGTGTGTAATTGACCAAGTTGAAATGTTGCAGGTCCGGATGGCAACCGAGTCGAAAATACTTCAGCGATAAGACCATCCCGCTCAACACAAAAAACATCGAAACCGCCGCGCCGCCGTCCCACCAGAAATTGAAGGGCGGCATGTCCAACACACGCTGGCAAAGCGCATCCCGGCACGGCAAACCGTATGCGATTACGTAATGTTCGGTAATCACTGCCATTGCCGCCAAGCCGCGGATACTGTCCAAATAAGCAACGTGGTTATTGTTCGCCACAACCCTTACCTCTGCCGCGGGCGCTAAATTTTTCGCCGATCCAGCGGATGGCTGTTAAACGCCTTACGCGCCTGCTGCCAATGCTCGATGACGGCCTCGATCCGGTTGGCATTGGTCGGTGCCAATTGAGTAAAACACTCGCTACTGCGGACGAAGGACGCCAAAAAATCGGCCATGATGCGTTGTTGGGTAAGGTATTGAGCAATCGCATCGTGCTTGCGGGCAATCTCGGCCTGGGTCAAATCCAGGCAAATCCGGCGATGGCCGCGCGCCGGCAAATTGTCAGGCAAATGCATCGGTTCGTTGCTCCAATCCTGGGCTATACCCCAATCGGAACCCTTGGGCCAATGCGGCCAGTGCACCAAGTAAGCCAACATTTTCGGGTCGATGCGTTCGTTTTGCGTTTGCGCTCGCCATTCGTGTACGGCCAGCAAGGCAAACATACCCAAACCGGCGTGGTCGGAATCGTCCTCCATAACGTCCGGAAAACTGATGATGGTCGGCTTGGTCTCTTTCATGGTCGCCACCAATTCGCCGACCAAATCTTTGCCGTCTTGGGCATTGCCCCAATCCAGGCTGTCGCGGTACGGCACGTGGTCGAAGCCGGTAAACCGGGATCGAAACGGGCTGTTACGCCGCCAATGCGACACCAGGGCGGCGTAGATCGCGCCGTCGGAAAACCCCATCAAATCCAGGTGCAGGAAACCGCCGCCCAAAATCTGAGCTGCGCGGCGCGACTCGTCCAGGCGCTTCTCGCCGAACGCCAAATAATCGGCCGGCGATAATCGGCTTTTCCCGGTGTCCATTTTGACGGCATCGACGTAGGCATCGCCCGAAGTGACGACGACGGCCCTTACCGATCCGCCCTTGGCAAACACGCGCTGGATCAAACCCGCGGAACTCAGGCTCTCGTCGTCCGGATGGGGTGCCAACACCAACAAACGTTCGCCGTTGCCGACTTCCAATTTCGATTCTTGCGCCAAAGCCGGCGCTATCGTCAAAGCCAGCCAGCAAGCGACAATGCCAAATCCGCTACGCCATCTCATGATAAACCTCCACTGCAATCCCAAATTACTTGATCCGGCTAATGCGTTGCTCGCGAACCGAACGTTAAATTCACCCACGCCAAACCGATTCGCCAGCACAAGGCTTAAGCCTCCGAAACTTTGCCAACATTCGCCGGCTTGGATCGCCTGTTCGGAGTTTTCATAGACAAGCAATAACAGCTAAGCCATTGACGGCCTCCCAGACGGTATGTTTTCTAAGCCGGCAACCCAAGTGCATTCGATATCAACCGCAAACAGCAAAGCAAAATTTTCGCCAACTCTGTTCTGGCAGCTCGAAATACCTGATCGATTGTCCCGCCTCAATTACATTGGTATTTCGTTGTTGCGGGCCGATCTAATCGCAGCCCGAGATGAAACGGCTTTCGAATAGCCGGCTGAAGCGGTCATCGACTCGAGCCCGATGCGCTCCGTCCGGCTAAATGTGCGACCAATCTTCCAGAGATTGGCCCGAATTATGCCGCTTGGAATAGTGAGGCCCGGTAGTCCTTAAAACAGGTGATTTCCGCTATCCGCTACCAAATCCACCGTTTGCGGAAATAGTGATTGGTGCAGATCAACCAATAATTAGCGTTGGCGGCATCGATAACAAATTTAGCTACTTCGTCGTCAATATTCGACCTGCCAGTTTCAGCCATGCCGGGTTGAAATGATGTGAGATTGTGTGGGAGGGGGAGATACACGCCAAATTGTATGGTGGGCAATCGATAGGCCAAACCGACGACAGGATAATATTTTCCTCGTGCAGCGAGTTCGAGCGGCCGCAATCGCTACCAACCTCCAAGCCGAGTGCCCGGAGCCGATAGCCTCGATGCCCGCTGGGATCGTCAATTTAACGCCTGGCCAAGCGATTCGTAATGCGAGAACGCATCGCGGACATCGTTGCGCAAGGCCTCGTCGTCCCAGGGCTTGGTGTGGAACTTGTATATCTCGCCGCGATTGATAGCCTCGGTAACCGTCGACAAATCGGTGTAACCAGATAAAACCATACGCACAGTGCGCGGATGCATGACTTTGACGCGCGCCAGAAACTCGGTACCGGTCATGTTGGGCATGCGCTGGTCGGCGATAATCACCTTCACGACATGATTGGCCATCAAATCCAGCGCTTCTTCGCCGCTGCGTGCCATCAGAACCTCGTAGCCGTCGCGATGAAACAAGCGCTTCAGTGCCGACAAAATATTCCGGTCGTCGTCGACTAACAAGATATGTTGTTTGTGTTCCGGGACAGGCAGGTCCAGCAAGCTGCCGGATTGGATTAAGCGGGATACCTCGGCGGCGGGTAGCGGCCGGCTGAAGTAATAGCCCTGAATCTGGTCGCATTTCAAGGCGCGTAGGTAATTGGCCTGAGCTTGGGTTTCCACGCCTTCGGCGATCACCGTCAGACCCATGCTGTGCGCCATCGCAATCGTGGCTTGGACAATGACGGCATCGTTGGGGTCCGTCGTGAAATGGTCGACAAAGCTCTTGTCGATCTTCAGCTTGTCTACCGAAAACTGTTTCAGATACGCCAGCGACGAATAACCGGTACCGAAATCGTCTATCGAGAGCTTGATACCGACGGCCTTCAACCTTTGCAACAGATTCTGGGTTTCGCTGACGTTGCTCATCAGCAGGCTTTCGGTCAGTTCCAGCTCCACACAGCGGGCCGGCAGCCCGAAGTCGTGCAATAGCTTCTGAATCGAATCGACCAAACAACCGGTCTGCATTTGCATTGCCGAAGCATTGACCGCGACCGTGAAAAATTGGTCGGCCAATCCGGCATCCTGCCATTCCCGCATCTGGCCGATGGCCCGCTGCAAAATCCAGTCGCCCAACGGCAGAATCAATCCGGACTCCTCGGCCAGCATGACAAATTTACCCGGCGGCAGAAAGCCTTGAAGCGGGTGGTTCCAGCGCACCAAGGCTTCCAGCCCGACGATTTTGCCGGTGGTAAGGGAGACCTGGGGCTGGTAATACAGCTCGAATTCGCCGCGCTCTATGCCGTGGCGCATATCGTTGGTCAGGGCAATTTTCGACAGCAACAAGTCGTTCATTTCCCGTTCGAAGAAGCGCAAACCGGAGACTTTGTCGGTCTTGGCATGATTCAAGGCAATGCCGGCGCGCTGCACCAATTGGTGGGCGGCGATACCGTCGGTCGGATAGAAACTGATGCCGATTTTGGCTTCGAGATGGATCTCGTGTTCGGCCAACAGCACGGGCTCGGACACGGCCAATTGCAAATTCTCCGCAAACTCCTTGGCCTCCAACACGCTTTTGACCAACGGAAAGGCGATGGCGAAATTGTCTTTGGCCATGCGGGTGACGATACCTTCGTTGCCGGCGGTTTTGACCAGTCGGCTGGCGACAATCTTCAGGGTTTGATCGCCAATCTCATAGCCGTAGCTGTCGTCGATGGTGTGGAAGCTTTCGATATCCAGCCGCACCACGGCAATCTCATAGTCCTGGCTCGCGGCAAGATCGATCGCCGCGGACAACAACTCCTCGAAATAAGGCTGGTTCGGCAAACCGGTCACCGTATCGTAACGGGACAATTCGGTAATGCGGGCCTGCATCGCCTGGGTTTCGGTCAGATCGTTGACAATCTCCACGAACAGCGGCGGTTGGTCGGCGCTGATTTCCAGCCGCACGTCAACCGGGTAGTAACTGCCATCCTTGCGCCGATGCCGGCTGATGAAATCGCAGTGGCGCTTGCTTCCGGCGCGTAGCGGCGCGACCAACTTTTCGAAGCTTTCCGCGCTGAACTCGGGCTTGAGATCCAGCGGCGTCATCCGCTCCAATTCTTGCAGCGAATAGCCCAGATTATTGCGGGCGCCTTGATTGACGTCGATGAAGCGTAAGCTGCGGCTATCGAAGGTATAAATCTCATTGGTGGAGCGTTCCAACACCTGGCTGAAGCGGGCGGCTTTATTTTCGGCGCGCTTGCGCTGAACGATACGCCAAAGCGCACTGGCGATTAGCTGGACGGTTTCGACGTCCAGCTCCGAATAAGCGCAGGGTTTATCGCCAACGCCGGCCAGCATGACGACCTTGCCGTTTTCGATAACCGGCACCGAGATCAGACGCGACAGGTCGGACAGGCCCGCCGCCGCGCCGTCGCTAATCGGCCTGCAATCGTTGAACACGACCGGCCGGCGTTGTCTGAGCGAATCCGCCCAAATCCCGGCCTGGCTGAGCGGATAGCGGTTACCGAGAGCGGCGGGGCATTCGGGCGCCTGGGCTTGCTGCGATCCGGCCACCCATTCGATCATCTGCTCGTCTTCATGCACAAAATGGATAAATCCGCTCCGGCTGGCCGTCAGTTGCGCCGCCAGCGCCTGGCCGTGCTGCATCAACGCGACTTCGCTGAGTTCTTCCGACGCTTTCGGTAGCTCCAGCAGGGCTTGGGCGCGCCGCGCCTGTAAAATCAGTTGTTGTTCGTTGGCGATCCGCTGGGTGACGTCGATGCCGACCCCATCCCAAACCACGCCGTTATCGGCCTGCCGTTGCGGGCTGGACTGGAACGCCACCCAGCGCTGGGAACCGTCCGCCAAGTTAAACAAATAGTTGCCGCGGTAGACGCTTAACTCGAGAGAGCTCTTGGTTTCCGCCGCATTGTGGTCGGCAAGCGATTCCGGCGCGATCTGGCGGGTAAACAGCGTCATGTCGTTCAGCACCTGCGCCGGCTTTAGCCCGTGCAATTTTTCAAATCCGGCGCTAAGGTAGCGAAATCTGGCCTGTCCATCCGGGGTTAGTTCGTAGCGGTAGACATAGCCTTCCGGCAGGTTGTCGCCGATGGCCCGCAATTGCGCTTCGTGTTCGCTCAGTGCCCGTTCCGCTTCGAGCCGGGCGGTGATGTCGTGCAATAAGCCGTGAATCTCTAACACTTCGCCATGGGCGTTTCTAGTCAGCCGTTTAAAGTCTTCCAGCCACAGCCAGTGGCCGTCGGCATGGCGCAGCCGATACTCCTGGCGAAACTCGTCGGTTCCCGCGGCAATGTGCTGGTGGATTTCGGCATGGATCCGCGCACGGTCGTCCGGGTGGACCAATTCATCGAATGCTAAGGTTCCGTAACGCAGCGTCTCCGGCGTATAGCCCCAGGCTACGCTATTGCGGCTGACATAATTGACCGGCCAGCCTTCGACATTGCGCCAGGTCATCGCGATCACCGGCGAGCGGCTGACGATCGCTTCCAACTGGCGCAGTTCGGCGCTGCGCAGCTCGACCAATTGCTCGAATTGGTGGTTGAGCCGGCTCAGTTCCAAGTGGGTGCGCACCCGCGCCCGCACTTCGTCTATATCGAAAGGTTTGGTGATGTAATCGGCGGCGCCGATCGCGAAACCGCGTACCTTGTCGGCCGTTGCATCGACCACGCTGACAAAAATCACCGGAATGCGGGTGCCGATGGCGGTGGCCTTGATCCGCCGGCACACCTCGTAACCGTCCAAATCGGGCATGACGATATCGAGAAGCACCAGGTCCGGCGGGTTGGCGCCGTTGACAATGTCCAGCGCGCGGTAGCCGTTGTTGGCGACCATGATCCGGTATTCCGTTTTCAATACCTCCGCCAATTCGTGAATGTTATCCGGGATGTCGTCAACCAGCAGCAAGGCCGGGCGCTCTTCCCGGATCGCGATGCGTTCGCTCAACGATAGCAGCGGCTTGCGGCGATAGCGGCGCAACTCGAGCTGGGTCAATATGCGTTGCTTGAGCAGGTCGGGATTGACCGGTTTGGTGATGTAATCGACGGCCCCCAATCTCAGTCCCTCGGCTTCGTCGGCGGTTTCCGACAAGGCCGTGACGAAGATCACCGGAATGTCGGCGGTACTCGGATCGGCTTTCAGCCGGCGCAACACTTCGTAGCCATCCATGCCCGGCATTTTGATATCCAGCAACACCAGTTCCGGGCCGGGTAGGCGCGTGGCCAATTCCAGCGCCTTTTCGCCCGTGGTGGCGGCCATCACGGCGTAATCGTCGCGCAGGATGCTTAATAGCGCGTGCAGATTCTCGTTGACGTCGTCGACGATCAGAATGCGGGGCTTGCTATGGTTGGACTCTGCCATGTGATTTTTGCGATTCAATCAGTGCCGGCTTGTCAGGCGTTGTTGTAAGCCGGCCAGTAGGATCAGGGCTTGATCGATGTTAAACGCATCGACCTGAGCAGCAATCTGATTGACTTCAGATTCGAATTGTCCGCCCGCCGCAGCCAAGCGTAATTCGGCCATTAGCGTTTCGGCGGCTCCCAAATCGGTTTCCAACACGGCCGCCAGCGCATGGATTATAGCCAGTATTTCGGCCTGAGACCGCCGCGTCCCGGCCGGTGGCTCGGGCAGCGGCTGTTCGGCGAGACTGTCGATGTCTTCGATTACATGGCCTAATAACTGCTGCAGGCGGTCGATATCGGCGTTTTCCGGACTTTGTTGCCGCTTCAGTAGGCTGTCGATTTGAGTGACGGATTCGTATAGTTTGTTGGCGCCGAGATTGCCCGCCACGCCTTTCAGCGCATGGCAATAGTTTTCCGCCGCCGGCAGTTGGTTGGCTTGCAACAAGCGCCGCAGTTCCGAAACCGCATCGGTGTAATGTTCGCGAAAGCGTTTCAATTGTTTGCGGTACGCCGCTTCCTTGCCGCCGATGCGGCGCAAGCCTTCGCCGACTTGCAAGCTTTGCAGCGCCAGCAAATCGGCGGAACAATGGCCGGTTCGCGGCGACGCAGCACTACTCGGCGTCGCATCGCCAGCCGCCTTGCTTGGCAACCATTTGCGCAGGCAGGCGAACAAACGCTCCGGCTCGACCGGTTTGCTGATATGGTCGTTCATGCCCGCGGCCAGACTATGCTCGGTATCGCTGGCCATCGCCAACGCCGTCATCGCGATAATCGGCAAGCGGGCAAAGTACTCGTCGCCGGTTTGCCGCGCCAATGCCCGAATCCGCCGGCTGGCTTCCAAACCGTCCAAGACCGGCATCTGAATATCCATCAACACGCAATCGTAACGTTGCTGCTGCACCATTTTTACGGCTTCCTCGCCGTCCATCGCCTGATCCGCCTGTATATCCACGCTGCGTAATAACTCGATAGCAAACTCGCGGTTGATGGCATTGTCTTCCACCAACAGCACCAAACAGCCCGAAAAATTGGGGGCGGCGGCCGGCCGGCCGGCCGATGCCGCGCTATGCGCCGGTTGGTCGGGAAGGCGGCCGCGGCCGAGCACCGACAAAATGGTGTCCAGCAATGCCGAAGGCGATACCGGCTTGACTAAAAAGCCGTCCACGCCGGCTTGGCGGGCCAGCAGCATCACATCTTCCCGGCCATAGGCAGTGACCATGACGACCTTCGGTTGCCGGGCAATCGCGCTGTTGGCGTGAATGCGCAGCGTCGCTTCGTCGCCATTCATGCCGGGCATGCGCCAATCCATCAATACCAGATCGAACGGCCGGTCGGCTGCCGCTTCCAATTGCCGAATAGCCGCCAAGCCGCCGGTGGCGACACTGACCTCCAGTTGGAAATAACCCAGCATCTCCGCCAAAATTTCGCGGGAGACTTCGTTGTCGTCGACCACTAACACCCGCAGCCCTTTCAGCAAGGGGCCGGTCTGCAAATACAATTCGTGGCGGTGGGCTTCGGCCTGCAACGAGACCGGCAATTGAATCGTGCAACACATGGTGGTGCCTTTGCCGGGCTGCGAATCTTCGATCCAGATCCGGCCGCCCATCATCTCGACCAAATGTTTACTGATCGCCAAGCCCAGCCCGGTGCCGCCAAAGCGCCGGGTCGTGGATTGGTCGGCTTGGGTAAATTTTTGGAACAGCCGCCCTTGCAGTTCCCGATCCATGCCGATACCGGTATCGCGCACCGAAATTTGGATCGTCGCCACATCTTCTTTTTTGCCGAGCAATCTGAAGCCTAATTCCACTTCGCCGCGTTCGGTAAACTTGAGGGCATTGCCGCACAGGTTCAGCAAGATCTGTTTCAAGCGCAACGGATCGCCCAGTAACATGTTGGGGATGTTGACGTCGTAGCGAATCAGAAACTCGACCCCTTTTTGTTCGGCTTGCAAGCCGATGGCATCGGTGATTTGCTCGAGTACGCCGTCCAGCGCAAATTCGGTGGCTTCGAACTCCAGCTTGCCGGCCTCTATTTTGGAAAAATCCAGAATGTCGTTGATGATGCCCAGCAGCGAATGCGCCGCGCTCTGGGCTTTACTGAGATGGTTATGCAAGCCGGCAGGCAATTCCTGCTTCAAAGCCAGATACAGCATGCCCAAAATGGCATTCATCGGCGTACGGATTTCGTGGCTCATGTTCGCTAAAAACTGGCTCTTGGCCAGCGTCGCCGCTTCGGCGGCTTGACGCGCCTGAACCAGCTCACGGGTGCGCGCCGCCACCAAATCTTCCAGATGATGGCGATACGATTCCAGCTCCTGCGCGACCCGTTTTTTCTCGGTAATGTCTTCTTTGATCGCCAGGTAATGGGTGATTTTGCCGTCCGGCTGGCGCACCGGGGTAATCTGCGCCCATTCGACGTATTCGCTGCCGTCCTTGCGCCGGTTGACCAGTTCGCCGGACCAGCTTTTGCCTTGGGTCAGCGTATCCCACATGGCATCGTAGACGGCTTGGCTGGTGTGCCCCGACTGTAAAATGCGCGGGTTTTTGCCGATTACGTCGTCGCGCTGGTAGCCGGTTACTTCGCTGAAACGGCGGTTTACATACTCGATATCGGCATTCAGGTTGGTGATCACGATGCTGTTGGGGCTCTGTTCCACCGCCAGCCACAGTTTACGCAGTTCCGATTCGGCTTGTTTCAACTCGGTGATGTCGGTAATTACCGCCACCCGACAATTGCGCTCGGAAAAAGTAATGTCATGCGAGCGGGAGATGATGTCTATCGTCGAACCGTCCCGGCGAACATGCCGCCATTCGCCGATATTGGCATAACCGCGCAAACCCGCTGCCAAATCGGCAATGGCCTGTTTCTGCTCGTCCGGATACAGGTCGGTCAGTTTCAATGTCTGCGCCTGCTCCTGGCTGTAGCCGTACAACGCGCTGAAGGCGTCGTTGACCGCCACCATGGCCAGCGAGCCGCGTTCGTAGATCAACATCGGCGCCGGGTTATGGGCAAACAGGTGGCGGAACTGTTGCTCGATTTGTTTGCGTTCGGTGATGTCAGACCAGATCAAGGACAGGTGCTTGCGGCCGCGAATCTCTATCACCTGCAGGCTGACATGGACGTTACGCAGCGAACCGTTCTTATGCCGGCGCAAGGTATCGAACTGAGCCGATCCGGCTCGCATGAACTCGGCGGTCTTCTTGGCGATGGTGTCGGCGTCGAACTCCCCCTGAATATCGGGCAGCCGCAAGCGGGCAAACTCGTCGCGGCTGTAGCCCAAATTGGTGCAGGCGGCATCGTTGAATTCGATGAATTCGAACGTTTGCGCATCGATCAAGGTAATGGCGTCGGTGGCCTGCGAGACAATCGAACTGAAAATGCGTTCGCGATTGCGGGCCGTTTCTTCCCGGCGCCGGCGGCTGATGAAATCGCTGAGCCGCTCCGCCACCGCCTCCAACAAGCCGCGTTTATCGTCCGCAAACAAACCGGGCTGTGGCGCCGGGCTTGGAACCGAACAAGCCACCGTGACGCAGCCCAGCACCTCACCGTCAATGCGAATCGGGGCGGTTTGCACCGCGAGCGGATGTTTAAAATCATCGGTGACGTAGCGCTGGCCGTCCCATTCGATACCCGCCGCAGTGGCTTCCGGCTCGGGCCATGCCGCCGGCAAACATGCCGCGACCGCTTGCAGCACGTCCGCTAGCGGTGTTTGCAAATCCTCGGTGGCACGGAACACCGCGTGCAGACACTTCTGTTCCTTGATCCGCTCGCCCAGGGCAATCTGGGTTTCTCGCAGTTGGGTAATGTCGCGGGCCATGCCCAATACCCCGATCAATTTGCCCTCGCTGTTATTCACCGGGGTCTTGATGGTTTCGTAGAGCGCGGTATGGCTGCCGTCGGCGTGGCTTAGCCATTCCTGATGGCTACTGGGCTTACCGGCGGCCAGGGCTTTCAGGTCATGCCGCCGGTAGGAATCGGCCAGATCGGGAGCGACAAAATCGTAATCGGTTTTGCCGACAATATGCTGTTCCGTGGTGCCGAACAGCGGTTCGAAACTGGGGTTGCACAGCAGATAAACGCCTTCCGGGTTTTTCAACCAGACCTTGTCCGGCATGGCTTTCAATAGGGTTCTGAGCAGTTCCTCGCGGTCGGCCAGGGTTTCCAGCGCCTTGTGGCGTTCGGAAAAATAGCAAGCCAGCGCCATGCCGACCAGCGACAGAACCACCATAAAAAACCAATAATTCAGTGCGTGGTTGTCGCCGAGGCCGGGGTCGATAAACCCCGAGCTTTGCCGTACCAAACCCGACATCGCTTGGCTGGCGGTAATGACCAGGATCAAGGTCGTGGCGCGGTTCCCCAACCGGACCGCGGCCCAACTGACAAACAAAAATATCCAGTAACTTTTGGCATAGCTGCCGAGGCTATCGTGGAACCAATCCAGGAATACCAATTGGCCGGCCATCACATTCATTGCCACGATCAAAACCGCCTCGAGCAAGCGTGTTCGGCCATGCAGTTTGCCTGGATGCTTGTTCCATACCAGCAGTAGCGGCGTCGTCAAAATCACGCCCAGCGTGTCGCCCATCCACCAATGCAACAGAGTGGTCAGGAAATTGTGCGGGCTAATGATGCCCGAGCCCAACAAGGTCAACGATCCGACAAGCGCCGGCAACGAACAGGCCAGTACCCCGCCCAAACCGATCAGCAGCATATAATCGCGCAGCGTGGGCAAACTGTGGTCGAAATTTTGCCTACGGCGCAGCAACCAGGCGCCCAGCCAGGTGCCGGCGGTACTGCCGAGCGAGATCACGGCTGCTGCCGGCCATGTCTTGCCCTGCAATACATTCAGCGCCAACGCGCCCAGCAATATCGCGAAGACGTAGCGCCAGCCGCCCAGCAACAGCGCGGCTAACGCAAATCCGCTAGCCACAAAAAATACGCTGGCGGTGCCGTTCGGGGCAAAGTACAGCAAAGCCAATCTAGCCGTTAGCCAATACATTGCCGCAACCGCAAGCCACCTTAGCGGCATCGGCAACGCTATATTGCGCAGATAATCGTTGAAAGTTGGGTATCCAGCCATCAAGGTCCTTGAGTCACGGGCTCCGGAATGAAAGCAAAGCATAGCTCAGCTATCGACAGACTTTAGCAAGGAGCGCGATGAAACGGAAAGGGCAGCGGAATAAACCCCGGGTGGCGGCGAGCTTTGCGTTCCGCTTGGATTGGTTTGGAACCGCCGGCGGCATGGGATCGACTCTGTGAAACCGCGGCAAAGCTGAGCGGCTTGCGCGGTAGAGCTTGGTCTTGGGTAAGCGCGGGACGGATCAATTTGCTGCTAGCGCAACGCCGGCGGTGCATTGACCGCACCTAACCGGCATCTCAGCGCCGGTGTCTGTCAGCCACCGTCTAATTCAATCGCTCAGTTGATTTGGTTTAACACGTCTTCTTCGGTGTAAAAGCGGTTTTCGGTAATGATATCCGCGGCGATGCGGTTGTTGAGCAGATTGTCGACGTCGTCCAGCACGCGGTCGACGATGGCCGAGATTTCGGCGCGCTCAGCCGATTTCTGCAGGGCGTTACCCCAGATCCCGACATGGCGGGTCGTGATGCGGCGTACGGCATTGTCCTTGGCCCATTCCGCGGCGATGGCGATGCCCAAACGGTGCAGTTTGCCTGCTATCTCGGGTTTGGCGGCCGGGTCGGCGATTTTGGCCGCCAAATCCTGGCTGATTCGGTTCCAGCCGGTCGGATACAGCTCCCAGCCCTGGTAAAAACGTTCGACCCAGGTCAGGTATTGTTCCAGGCTTTGCCGCTCGGCATTGCGCCGGTCTTGCCGGTAATGCTCGGTAAACTCGGCTTGGGCCGGCAAGGTTTCCGGCCAAGCGGATTGGCGCAGCGGCTCGGCGGCACAACCCCAAAGCCAGCTTATCGCCAAAAAAATTAGAACGCGCAGTGTCATGGCATCGGGTCCGGCGGCAATAAAGCTCGGATTTTAGGGGGCGGCCATGACAGCAGGATTAAGGTCCGGTTACGATTATTTGACGTCGGCCGGCATGGTCCGGCTCAAAACAATTCGAAGCGGGCCAGGTAGCCGAAGTGGTCCGATACGCTCGGATAAAACTCGTCGTTGAAAATCGGCGCCATTTCCCGCACCCGCAGCGGATGGCCGTTGCGTTTGAAGATGTAATCGATGCGCCGTGGCGGACTGTGGCGCCAGCCGTCGATCTGGCCGCGAAAGGTCGGTTCGTAAAACCGCTGCGGGTGCAGTTCGTGGTACTGGTCTATGTATTCGCCGTTGCCGACGATGTGTTGGTAAGCCTGCTCGCCGGCCGGCGCATTGAAATCGCCGACGATCAGGTCGCCTCTGACGCCGAAATGCTGGCGCGAGGCGATCAGCCGTTTCAGGTTGGCGTATTCCTGGTGGAAGCCATGGTGGGCCCAGCTCAGATGCACGTTGGCGATGTGCAGCAGGCCGAAGCGGGGCAGGTCGATGCAACTGACGGTGACGTTGCGCGACATGTAGTGGTCTTTACTGCAATTGTGCGAGACGTAAGCGGAATAATTGTGTCGTAGCGGATGCCGGCTCAATATCGCCGTGCCTTCCCGCCACCGTTGAAAGCCGATGTGGCTCCAGTCCTGATGAATGTGGAACCAATGTCCCCATTCCCGCAAGCGCCGGCAAATCCGAAACGCCATGTTCGACGGCACCTCGCCGTAAGGCTGGGCGATGGGGTCGTGCCGGTATTCGCCGACCTCCTGAAAGCAAATCGCGTCTATGCCTTGCTGGGCCACCGCCTCGGCGATGATGTGCACCTCGCGTTCGTGCAGGTGCATGGTTTCGAAACCATTGTGGCGCGGGTGCTGCTGGTAAGTATGCAGATTCAGCGTCAACAGCGAAAACACCGGCGCTCCGACAGCCGTGCGGCTTAACCCAATTTGGCGAATTCGGTTTGCAGCGTGGCCAAAAAAGTCTCCCGCGCTACCTGGGCGATGCCTAATTGTTGTTGCAAGCGCTGGATTTCGGCATCGACGATTTGCAGATTGGCCAGTTGGGCTTTGGCCAAGTCGCTGAGGCTATCGATAGGATGGGTTTTGTCGCCTATGGTCAGGGTCGGAGTTGCGGTGTTTGCGTCGGTCATCGAAGTTTTACTGAAAGTAGTCGAAAATGCCGGTTCGGGCGCTGCGCCGAACCGCATTCCAGTCTAACCGCAAAATGTTACAGCTTCGTTATTACCTATTCCGATCAAGCCAGCCACTGATCCCAAGCCAAAGCCGGTCCAGGGATTCCAAGCGCAGAGCCAATAACCATTTCGATATGGTTGCGCAAGTACGACGTAAGGTTTTTAGCGGCTGAGAATTGTCGTAATCGACCCATAACTTCCGGTCGCCTATGATTTTACGCTTCCCTAAACCGGTCATTCGAGACGTATCGAAAACAAATGTCTGATCATTAAAGAAAAGCAGTCTGTCAGTTTCAGAAAATAATCTTCAGTTATCGCCCTCCTTCAAAGTTTGTACTGTTATTTAGAGCTATAGGCTTTCTTGCACGTTTTATACTGTGCGTTAACGTTTCCCATGCAATGCTGGCCCAGCGCTTTTTAGCGGTAGTTATCTTTGCTCGCTCGATATTGCCATCCCAATCAAAAATGGTAACGGAAATGTTGCATCTGTTGAAAGCAGCGACTTCCGTAATGCTCGGTACTTCCTGATGTAGTAGCAATCGGAATCACTGCACGGAATTGACACCTCGAATAACTCAGTCTTACTCTGATAGGATAGCCGGATGCCTACGGTTTCCTCACTGCCGACCACCTGTGATGAATGGTCCTGCCGGACGTATGTTTTTATGCACGAGGTAACCGCAGTTCTCCAAGCGCCTTGACTCCCGCGTGGGTAAATTGGTCAACAGCGAACCCTGTTACGAATGCGGTCAGATAAGCCTGCCAGCCTCCCCATGAGGGATTGTCAATCCATACGCCCTGGACAATGACAATAGATGCCACGACAAGAACAATCAAGCTGATGACAAAGTCCATGATGCCGATCTTCTGCGCAATATCCGTTGGGGAACTGAGGCTTAACGATTCCAATGGAGGCAAATAATCAATTACGCCGATGATATCGAATGCAGTTGCAGGTCTGGATGTCATGTCGCCAACAAGATCCACGGGCGCGCCAAGATCCATAGCCGCTCCAGCAGGATGGATGACTGCATCGTTGAAAAGTTTTCGTGCTTCGTCAAGCTTTGCCCACGCCGTCTTGTAGTCTTTGCTTTCGCTCGCCACCTCCATCTCATTTAAAGCATTCTCAATTTTGACTTCTGAACTACCGGCGGGAAGGCTATCTCTTGACGCCCGCCTGATAGCCGCACCGAATGTGTTGAGGTAATTTTGTGTTGCCTCAACCAACAGATCCATCGCCTTTTCCGGCTTCGACGCAAGCCTGATTTTTTCACCGAGCTCAGAGGTGGAGGCCAGCAGTTTCTTCCAGTCTTCCGGATCAAGGCCTGGTGGCTGCTGAATGGGAGGCTGACCGGCAGGCGTTTCGACACGGGCACGGAGGTCTGCTGCCATGATGTTGATGTAACGAAGATGAACCACGTCGAATGCACCTACTGCGGCATCCAGTTCTCCGGAGTTCACTTTCGCCAACACCGGTTGCAGGGAGTTACGAAGATCGACAAGGATTTGACGTGGGTCTTTCGCCAGTTCCGCGTCCAGCGTATCTACAGCAAGAGTGAGCGCGTCGATGACCTTTGTCCGTAGGGTCTTTGGGAGTTTATTTATTTTATCGATTGCATCCTTGACTGTCGCAGCGTCGGGTTCATCCGCTATGAATGCATCGCGCGCAGTATCGAGATCCTTCATCAGAACATCCCGGACCGATACCGGCCGCACAGCTAAGAGTTGATTATGGAGTCCGGTCCATTTCGTGAGCGAGGGGATGATGCTCTCATAGACATCAAATTCATTGGTGATCGGAATTCGGCTCGATCTGGCCTTCTCCCATTTGTCCTGCATGCTCTGCTTGACCTTGGCAATGATGTCGACCGCTTCCATATTACCTTTAGCTCTCTCGGCAGCTTCGGCAAGCTGCACAAGCAGACTGGCGACCCGTTGCTGTACGAGGAGGCGTGGGCGGATCTTACCAGCATAGTCCTGAACGATCAGGGATAGGAATACCCCTAGGAAAACCAGCAAAAATGCGACCCAAACAGACCTTCGCGCGTATATCTTTATCGGTATGTCAATTGGAGAATAATCAGTCGATTGAAAACGAAGCTTTGCCTCATAAAACCCTGGCTTACCAAGATTGACCAGCTTTGCCTCGAACTTCTTTGTTTCATTGGCTGACACCTGAATATTCTTGCCGTCCCCGTAGGATTTTAAGGCCATCGTAGAAGATATGCTGGAAGGCGAATCGGCTTTTGTTGTCCATGTTGGATAGATGAGTTGCGGACTGCTGATGGTTGTTTGCCTTCCTGTACCATAGATGCTTATTGTTAATGGGACTGTATCGATATCGTCGAACCAAAAGTTTTCAATTTGCATTGCAAATGGTCCAAGAACTTCTATCGGTGGCGGCGTTAGTTTCCGTGTAACAGTTATCACTACCGTCAAAAGCGGTTTCTTTGGCTCTGAGTCAAGCGATGCATGAACAAGGGCTCTGTAAGTGCCAGCAGCAGTGAACCTCGCCTTTAGGAAAATGCGCTTGGGGGTTTTTGAAACAAGCTCAAACTGGCACGGAGTTTTGTCCTTGTCTGTTTCTACTGTGGAACACCCTTCAAATTCCGGTTTAATCAAATCGACAATTCCGAGGGAAAACTCTGTTGCGTTAATTTGCAGGCTCACGGGATCCTTAGAGTCGGTCTTAAACGTGAGAGGAATGGCGACGTCTGAAACCGTGTCAGCAGTTAGGGAAATCTCATTTTTGCCATCCATCTCTGAAATACTGATAGATGGCTTTGCCGGGTTCTGATCTCCGTTAGCTGTAGCTACTGTGAGTACTGCCTCAACCGAATAAACGACGATGAGCAACGCAAAAATGGACAGAGAATGTTTGAGCATAAATCAATCTCCTGATTATCAGATAAGTCACTGCTTATAAAAGGCTACCAGATTTTGTTCTTGCCCCCGGTTTACTGATTTCAGACTCCGATTCAAGCCATTTTCAGACACGTGTAAATCGAATCGGCTTTTCAACTACAAACTGCCGTAAAGTAAGATCCCTCTTTTTAGAATCTTCCTTGAGATGTCATGCCAACGACCTTATCAGACTCAAAGTTTCGTAGGACTAGCTTAGGACACGTGACAAGTTCATTTCCTGGAGTTTATGACGTCGCTGCAAAGCCAATTAGGTCGGCTCATTTAGTTCAGCAAGGTTTTAGCATCGAATCTTAACAGGCAGATTGATTCGCTGAAACCAGTACGTTTGTACTGGTACGATTATGTTATGGAAAGAAACGTTTGAAATTCATAAAATCAAATCAAAATGAAATCAGATGCAACAAGAGCGCGTGTTGTCTTATGCAAATTAGCACTTGTTCCAATTCTTCAACCCATATCCAGATTATTGGTGGCTACGTGATAACACTATTTATACCGGAATCTTCGCGGCTTCATACTGACTCAGGAATTCCCGGAATTATTACGATATACCGGGCCGCAAATCGGAAAGGGATTTCGAAGTGCTTGGCTTTGAGTGTTCTGTGCATCGGATTATGCGGTTGCAGTTCGCTGTACTTTCATAGCGATGGCGATCAAAAACTGATAGATGAAGCGCAGAAGGGATTTGCTGCCGCCAAGACAGCGCAAATTGCCGCTCTGGATACGCGCTCGGGCTTAGTTGCAACGGAGATTGCCCGACAGCGACAAGCCGTGATAGAAGATCAATTGGCGCTTCGCGACAATCAAATAGCTTTGCTTCTAGACAGCAAAGATGCTCAAAATGAAGTGCGCAATAACCTTGTTATGCGGATGGAAGGCATTGTTGGGAAAAATAATGTGAATGTTGTTTTTAAGGATAAAAAAAACATTAGAGTCGCCTTAAACACCAGGGAGAAAATGCATCAGCATGTACAAGCTTCCAGGGAAAATGTCCTACTTAATGCCATAAAAGAAAATATTTCGATACCTAAAGATGATGTTGAAGGCTATTGCAATCAATCTCAGGGGTCTATCGATTCTAAGTTGTCAACTTGGTGTGATATTTTTAATGACGATGTCCAAAATTACGAGACGCAAGTCCAAAAGTTGGAAAGCTCTGATCCAGTTGTTTTTGCAAAAGGAGCGCAAGGTGAATTAGGAACGGTGAGTAACTTGCTTCTTCAAGCAACAAATGTGGCGAAGGCTCAGGAAAAAGTTATTAAGTCGACCAAAGCATCTCTCGAGGATGCGAAGAGTTATTATGAGTGTCAGTTAGAGGCCGATAAAAAGTCGGGGATTGATGACAACTTGCAAAAGGCTGCGGCCGTTATCACCCGGTTTGCCAATCCTACCGGGCAGAAGGCCGATCCGGCTTCAGGAAATGCTCCGGCGACGGCCCAAAATGCATCAAATTGTCCGCAGGCTGACAGCCTTTGGAAAACCGCTTTTGAAAATAATGGATTAACACCAGAGGTTGTCAATCTTATTAACAAAGTTGCTCCGCAAATACTTGCGGCAACAATGGAGCATACCCAAGCAAAATTCACCCAAAGCGTACTGGGTAGAAGCATTATGGCTGTCGCTGATTCCCAGGCGCAGACTCAAGATACTTCAGCGCAAGCGGATACCCGTGCGGCCAATAAAACAAAAACCGAGGTCATCGCGGTTGAAACCGTCAAACTACTTGGTTACATAGAAGATTACGAAAACGCGGCGGAGGGAAAACTCCCCGATATTCCGGTTGCGCTGATTGGCTTATCCCGAGCCCAACTCGCATCCGATTTGGCATCCATCGCATTAACCCGTTTTGAGCGCGAGAAGGAGCTGCTAACAGCACAACGCATTGGACTTCTTAATGAAATCGATTTGCTTAAAAAGGCCAACGAAACGTTGATAGCCAAGCACACTAATCGAGCAATCCTTCTACGCGGAGATGCTTGGAGTAACGGTGAACTACCGGCCCGTGTCGCAGAATGGGATCGCAAAAACCTGCTCTACGAAGATTGGGCTGCCCAGCAGCGTGCCATCGCAAAAGCTAATTACGAGACACTAGAACCGATGGTTTCCTTGCTACAAGAGTATGGTGCAGGAGGCGTTTCAGGCAAAGATATTGCCAATTGGGTGGGTGCCTTAGCGGCTGTCGCAATCGCCTTTGGAGTGAACTAACAATGAACAAATCATACTTATACGGCAGCCTCCTCACCAGCATATGCCTGGCCGGGTGTATGAGACCTCAACCCGTTGTGACCGCCGCGAACCTCACCGCTAATCAACTCGCGTTGATGAAAGTCGATGCCACTAACCAGATGGACATTCTCGCTATCCAGAGATCGACGCTTGAACAAGAAACCAATTCATTGAAATCAAATGCTAGGGCGGTTTCCTCGCCGGAATCCGTCATTGAAAGGGATTGGCGGGCTAGCGGTTCTAAAGAAAAGCTAGAGATTTTATCGGGCATTCGTCAAAACGATGTGGCCATTCGCGCCGATCCCTTCACCGCAGTTCGCATTAATGCAAACCTTTTACCAGCGCCTTCGGCGGTTGATTTGTCTGGACTCGACAAAGCGCTTGCCGGAATCTCTAGACTTAGCGGGTCTCGTCCCTTCGACATTGAGGACATAAAGCCGTTTGCCATAGAGATTGTAAAAGCTTATCAGGATCTTAAAAAACAACAGGACGCAGAAAATGCCAAAGCAAATTAATAGGTTCTTAGTCACGTGGTGAAATCAAAATAACCCATAAGGCAACTCGAAAATTTTGGGGATTTACGACATCTGTCAGATAGCAGGCAAACTTGTTATATAGTTTTTCCCATTCTTAGTCTTGGGTTTTGAGTGCCCCGATTAAAACACTTTTTTGTTCAATCACGAATAGCAGGTAGGAAACATGGCAAGCGACTTTCAGCTCAGACTATTAGAACTCAAGATTCGAAATAAATCGCTTAGTGATTCCCAAGGTTATCTCAGTCTTGGATCGCTCTCAGGGCAGGATGAGCAAGATTTCTATTATCAGGAAAGGCAATGGCGGTTGGTACGAGCCGAGTTGGACGCTCTCGCCAGAACGGGATATACCAGTTATGCGATGTCGCCAAGCGCAATTGATGCTCTCAAGGAGTCGGCCAGGCAACTGAATCAACTGATCAAGGCGGATGCTGCAGCTCGGAATATCCTCAACTCCGTTGCATCAATAATGCAATCATTTGTCGCAAACCAGTCACAGGGGGCTGCGGCCTCTATCGGATCAGTCTCCGCCCAGCCGTTGGTGCAATCTACAATACTGGAGACACGCCGGAAAATTCCAGTACTCGATAATAACCGATCAGTTGATAATGCCTTTCAGCTTAGGTTATCAGAGCTCGGAATTCGGAATGACGCACTTAGTGATTCCCAAGGTTATCTCAGTCTTGTTTCGCTCTCAGGGCAGGATGAGCAAGATTTCTATTATCAGGAAAACCAATGGCAATTAGTACGAGCCGAGTTGAAAGCTCTCGCTACTACGGGGCACTATGGAGGTGCTACGATGTCGCCACCAGAAATTGATGCACTCAAGGTGGCAGCTAGGGGGCTTAATCAACTTATTAATGCGAATGCCGCCGCTCGAAATATTCTTAATTCCGTCATGGTGATTATGAAGTCATACGTTCCATCACAATCTTTGTCAGCATTGGCTGAACCCAAAGAATTGCCACCCAAACAGCTATTGAATACTGACTCGATCGCCGCTGGGTGCGATTTCACTGCGAATATCAGGCGTGCAAGTTTATCTGCTTTCGCGAAAGGACGATATGGCGGGAATACACCAGAACTGGCAGTGGAACTACGAGTCGATACTTCTGACAGCATTATCAGCGCCGACCTTTCTCGTCTCGATCCTGCGAACCAAAAGACTTGGGTTGCCGCCTTCAGGACAGTCCCCGACGGGCTTTCAGGCAATGGCGGGCCACTTGTAGCGACTGACCGCTACGGTGCCGTCTCGAATGGGTATATAACGATTGTCCCTGTTGATGAAACCAATATTCAGGTGACGTTGTGGTTCGATCATCCTCTCGACGGCCTGCCGTTTGGCCGTAATATCGTCTTTATCGCCCGTTTCGCCGGCACCGCGTTGCGCGAATTGGGGATCGAGATGGAAACCGAAAAGGATGTTCCACTGCCACCGACAACCTCGTTCGCCGGGGAACCTGTAAATATCGAGACAGCTCTTCTCAATACGGGTATTGCCGTCATTAGTGCCGGGCGCCAAACTGAGCTCGAGAAAGCGCCAGCCGAAGGATGGAGTGAAAAGGATCTCGAAGAGTTAATGTATAAGTCTGCCCAAAGCCCGCTGGATCGTCCTGAATTTGCAGTTCACCTGCTCTGGCTCTCGAAATCGAATCGGCCTGGTCTTCTAGGTGTGATGTTTGATATCGGCGATGATCTGCCTCGGCAGGGATTGGCAGTTTTCGCCGATGAGATCGCTAATAACGTCGCGCCTGATGCCTTGCCGCGTAAGTTGATTCAAACGGCAGTCCATGAGATCGGCCATGCGCTTAATCTCGCCCATCGCTTCGAGCGGGAAGTCGGGCGTGCTGATTCCACTTCGTTTATGAACTACGACTGGCGATACGCGGGTGGTGGTCGAACATCGGCTTTCTGGCAAAACTTTGCCTATCAATTTGATTCCGACGAGATTGCCTTTCTGCGTCATGCGCCCTTGCCTCAAATCGTTCCTGGTGGAGCCCCATTTAGATCGGTTCGCTATTGGGCCGATGGCAATGGCGGCTATTCACCCTACGTACCAGAACAACCCTTGCCTGGCTATAAATTGGAACTGTTGGGGCCACCCCAGTTCATCTTTGAGTTCGGACAGCCGGTCCTGCTCGGAATCAGCCTCACCAACCAAACCCGCCGCAGGCTAGACTTACCAACATCGGTGCTCGATCCAAAAGCTGGCCTGCTGGAGATTCTGATCCGCCGGGTGCAACCCGGAAGACCGCCGGAAGGCCCGCCGGCCAGTTTTGTTCCCATCACGACCCGCTGTTTCGATATTAGCGGTGACGGTCTTCAACGGTTGGAGCCGGGTGAGTCGATTGAAGACAATCTCCAACTCACTTTTGGCGCTGCGGGATTTCCTTTTGCTGAACCCGGGTTATATGACGTTACGGCCGTACTGGTCTTTTATGACTCGAGTAGAGGGATTGACTTCCTTGCGCCGTCAAACACCTTGCGACTGCGTGTAGCCTATCCTGCCAATAGTAAGGCGGAGCGAGTTGCTCATGATGTGCTGCTACGGCCAGATGTGGGTCGCTGGTTTACGCTCGGCGCACCAACTCGCCTGAAAGAAGTGGGAAAGGAATTGACTGAGTTGGTTGCACAATCAAAGGCGCAAGATGCAGTCGCCGCAAATATTGAAAGAACTGCTATGTTTGGTTTTGCTCGCGGGAAAACGACTCAAAAGCAGGTCATAGGCCATGCCCAAAAAGTCAGTTCAACGTTGAGCCAAGTATTTGATGTAATAACTGCCAAACAAACAGAAGAATTCATCAAGGGACTTCTGCCAAAAACGAAGCAATAGCATTTTTAATCTGCAGGACGTTCAGGAAAAATTGCTCCATTCTTCAAGTCTCCGAACGATTTACGGAATAATCGAAGCGTATACAATAAATCGGAAGTAAGTCTTTCAGAGCTTCTAGATACTGATGATCCCTGACTTCATAGGAGATCGTTATATGGGAAATCGTCTGGCATTACGCCCCCGCGTGAATCGGATTGCTGAATCAGCCATTCGTTTTTACCCAAGACAAGATTTCATGATGGATGCAGATGGCGGATAGTGAATCGCCCCGGGAATCTCGGAGGCCATAGGTTGTGAGTCACGCTGCCATGACGGACTCGGGAAGTTGCCGATAATAGTTAGCCTCCGCTTCGGCTGGTGGGATATTACCAATCGACCCAAACAGCCGTCGATGATTAAACCAATCCACCCAAGTCAATGTAGCGAGTTCAACGGCTTCGCGGCTCTTCCAGGATTGCTTGTGAATCAGCTCGGTTTTGTACAAACCATTGATGGTTTCAGCCAAGGCATTGTCATAAGAGTCACCCACACTGCCTACCGAAGCTTCAACGCCGGCCTCGGCTAAACGCTCGGTATAGCGGATCGAAACGTACTGAACGCCTCGATCGCTATGGTGAATCAAGCCGCCATCGCGCTGGGGTTGCCGGTCATGAAGCGCCTGCTCCAGTGCGTCCAGCACAAAGTCGGTATGCGCCGATGACGATACCTTCCAACCGACGATGTAGCGGGCAAACACATCGATCACGAAGGCCACGTAAACGAAGCCCTGCCAGGTTTTGACATAGGTGAAGTCCGCCACCCACAAGGCATTCGGTCGTACGGCGCTGAACTGCCGATTCACCCGATCCAGAGGACACTCCGCGTTGGCATCGCTGAAGGTGGTCTTAATGGTCTTGCCACGCCTGATGCCTTTCAGTTCCAGGCTTCGCATGAGGCGTTCCACCGTACAACGGGCCACGGTTAAGCCCTCGCGTTTCAATTGAATCCAGACTTTACGCGCGCCGTAGTTTTGGAAGCTATCATTCCAAACCCGACGAATTTGCTGACTGAGGGCCTCGTCCTGCTTGGCGCGATTCGACCGCAGCTCAGGCTTGGCTTTGCGCGCCGCATGCAGGTAATACGTCGATGGGGCAATCGGCGGAACTTTGCAGATTGGCTCGACCCCATAGCCATCGCGATGATCGTCGATGAACGCTTTCATGGCTTGAACCGGCGGTCGAGCTCCGCCTGCGCAAAATACGCCGAGGCCTTACGCAGGATCTCGTTGGCCTGGCGTAACTCCCGGACTTCCCGCTCCAGCGCCTTGATGCGTTCCGCGTCGTTGCCGGACACTTCTTTGCCCGAGCTAGTGATCGGTTGTGTTTGCCTCAGCCAGCGACGTAACGTCTCCGCCGTGCAGCCAAACTTGGCCGAAATTGATTGGATAGCGGCCCATTCCGACGGGTATTCACCTTGATGCTCTCGCACCATGCGAACCGCTCGTTCTCGAATTTCCGATGAATAATGCTTGCTCGTTTTCTCGTTCATTGCTCCATTCTCTCAAAGGTTGGAGCCTCCGAGAAAACCAGGGCGATTCAGCCAGGGCCGAGCCGGCTGCGCCACGCCGAGCAAAGCGCAACTGGAATTCCAATTGGCGCATGCGCTGGCGCGGGATGCGGTGCACCAGCCCTGGCAGGTCGGCGCGTTTGCCGAGGCGTTGGCGGAGAAAGGTTGGCCTAGCTTGCAATTGGCAACGCCGATCCACAGCCGCCAGCATTATTTGCAGCGGCCCGACCTGGGTCGCCGGTTGGACCAAGCCAGCCGCGCTACCCTGCAAACGCTGGCCTTGCCGGCGGCCGACGTGGCGCTGGTGGTCAGCGACGGTCTGTCGTCCACCGCGGTCGAACAGCACGGCTTGCCGTTATTGGCTGCGGTTATCGCAGCCTACGCGGAGCGCTCGTTAAGCATCGGCCCAATCTGCTTGGTGCCGAACGCCCGCGTCGCCGTCGCCGACGAAATCGGCGCGTTGTTGGGGGCGAAAACGGCTGCGATTATCGTCGGCGAACGGCCGGGACTGAGTGCGGCCGACAGCCTGGGCATTTACTTGACCTACGCTCCGCAACCGGGCCGCACCGACGCCGAACGCAATTGCTTGTCCAATATCCGCCCGCCGGCCGGAATGGTGTATTCGGCGGCAGCGGCCAAATTGGCCTATTTGACTGGCCAGGCCCTGCAACGGCAACTGTCCGGGGTGGGCTTGAAAGACGACCTTAACCAAGCCGTTATCGGCACAGACGCGGGCTTGGCTTGGGATAAGCCTTAACCGCAGCGTTGGGCTAACAAGGTGCGGCTACACATTGGGGGGAGCGGCCGCAGAACAGTCAGGCCGGAGCTGAGCGGGAATGGACCCCGGATATCGGTCTCGATATCCGGGGCGAGTCGGTGCGAACGGTTTTAGGCTATTTCTGCGCTGCTAACCCACAAATCGTGCTTGTTGCAAAAGCTCAGCGCATACAGCGTGCCGCTGTAGCTATCCAAGGTAAACGTCGATACCGGCACCGGCTCTTTGGCCGGGTCGAACATGTGTTCGGCCAGGAATTTGTAATCCTTGTCCAGCAGCACGTGTTTGACGATGTAATGCTCGTAGCCTTTCATTTCGTGCGGCGTCGTGACTTTCACCGTGGTTTTGCCGCCTTCTTTATTAGCCTCGATTACCGGCAAATGAGTGGCGGCTTTGCCGGCCCAGCGGCCTTGGGCGTCCTTGGTGTAGTACAGGTCGCCGGGCGGCGTCGGCACCGGGCCGGCAGCCGCCGGCGCGGTGTGGGAGAGGGCCAAACCGGCGACCGCGCCGGCCGCGCTGAATTTAATAAAATCGCGACGTTCCATAGTAATGTTCCTGAGTTGATGGTGGCTGGATGCGGGCGCTTAGGCCAATGCCGTTAAGTTAACAGATTCAATTTTCACACCCCTCTTCAAAAAAGTACCTATAGGGCGGAAGAGGTTCGGAGGGATTTTTCAAATAAATCTCCCTCTATCCCCCTTTGCTAAAGGGGGAGGCAGGCTGGCTCAACTTTAACGGCATTGGCGCTTGAGCCCGGCGGCTAACGATAAAGGATAAACCCGGCCGGGTAAACCGCTGATCCGGGCCGGATGCGGCGAGCAAAGCAGAGCTCAGTCGTCGGCGTAGACTTTGGCCACCAGTTCCTTGAACCAGCGCGGCCGAAAAATAACCACGTACAAGCCCAGCGCGCTGGTGATCGGAATCGGTCCGATGCTGAAAATAATGAATACCACGAATACCGCCGCGCATTTGAGCCGGGCGCCGGTCGATGTTTTCACCGATTTTCTCCGCCGATCCGGATACCGCCGTTCTGCGCCTGCTGCTTGGCGTCCGGTCTGCGCCAGAACGGTAGCGCCAGAATCAGGATGCACAGCAGCCAGCTCAGCAATTGCCGGTTTTGCACCACGTAACCGAGCGCGACCGGCAGGCCCTCGCCGAAGCTGGGGTGGGCCTGGATGAAGTCGTAGGCCGACATAAACGAATAGGTTTCGCCGGCGACGACGCCGAAGCTGCCGATACCCAGCAACAACGCCAGGCGGCTGCTGTGTTTGCCGGCAACGGCGTCCGAATCGGCGGCCGCTACCAGATGGTTCAAGCGCCGGCAAAACGCCAATTGGAAAATGCCCAGCGCCGGAATCGCGAATTGTTCGACCGGAAAGCTCAAATAACGGCCGTCGAACGCCAGCAAATAGGTCTTAACCACGGCCAAGGCCATGAAAAACAGGTAAGCGGTCTGCAGTGCTTTGCGGTAAGGGCCGGCAACGGCGCTGCCGGCCGCCGCCGCGTGGGCCTGGACCAACAGTAACCCGGCCAGCGCCGCATTGGCGGCAACCAAGGCCAGTGAATACGCCTGCTGCCATGGGCTGTAACTGGTTTCCCAGGACAGGTCGGCCAGATGCACCAGACCCGCGCCGAATAGCTGGCCCAGCGCCAGATAGGCCGCCAGTTTGGCCGCCGGCAGGCGTTGCAGGCTGCGCCAAGCGCAAGCGGCCGCCGCCAGGTTCAGCGCCGCCGCCCAGCCGAACTGCACCAGCCAGTCCGGATTTTCCCGTACCGGCCCGGTCAGCGGAAATACCGGCTCGCGGTCGATGTCGAGCAAGCCCCAATTGGCGCCGACCACGCCTTCGTTATGGCTTTTCCAGGGCTGATTGAAGGCCTCGACGATGTTGTAATCGAAGCCGTGGCGGTTGGCGACCTGGATCAAATCGCGGATGTATCGCGCCGAATTGACCACGCCGGGCACCGCCGCGCCACGTTGCCTGCCGACCGAAGGCCAGCCGGATTCGCCGATCAGAATCGGTTTATCCACGCCCATGCTGTGCGCTTTGTCTTCGATCTGGCGCACGATTTTCTCGACGTGCTCCGCCGCGTGTTCTATCGCAACCGGCTCGTCTTCCCAGTAGGGCAGGATGTGGATGGTAATGAAATCCACTTCCCGGAACAGTTGCGGATATTGCAGGTAACTGGACCAAACGTCGGCATAGGTCACCGGCTGCTGCACCGCTTGTTTGACCTGGCGGATGTAGCCGATCAGCGTGTCGATGTCCATGTCCTTGCGCAGCAACACTTCGTTGCCGACGATCACCCGTTTCACCACGTCCGCATGTTGGTTGGCGGCCTGGATCAGGGTCTGGATTTCCACTCGGTTTTCCGGATGTCCGTCGCCCAGCCAGGCGCCCATCATCATGTCCAAGCCGTATTGGCGGGCGTAATCCGGTGTCGGTTGCATGCCGCCGCGCACCGAATAGGTGCGGATCGTATACGTTTTGTCGGCGATCAGCCGGGCGTCGTGCTCGATATGCTCCGGCAACGGAAATTTCTGGGCGATAGGACTGAAGCCGGCATGGTAGGGCGCGAACGACAGGCTGCGCAACTTGCCGGACGGTACGTCCGGGCCGGCGGCTTGCGGTTGGTTTTGGTACCAGGCCAGCGCGGCGTGGGCGAGAAACACGAATAACAGGCAGAACGGAATTTTCAGCAGCGACATGCGGCAAATGCGGGTAATCAAGGGCGAAGCCGCATTATACACCGGCCGGCGCGCGGCCTGGCTTCGCCGGCAGGCGGCCAACCCGTCGGCCGCTTTGGTTGGGCTTAATCCTTACGGCCGCTGCCGGTATTGCAAACTGTGCCAAAATACCGGTATTCGAAGGGCCCGGGCGCGCCCGGAGAAGGCGACCCACGTTCCGCAACCTTTCTATCATTTGCCATGGCACGAAACCCCTTTATTTTATTGGCGACAGCGGCTTATCTGCTGTTCGGCCTGGCGTGGATATTTCTGTCAGACCGCTTGTTGGCGTATATCCCGGATATCGAGTCGCTGGTCTGGTTATCGACCGCGAAAGGGGCGTTGTTCGTCGTCGCCACCGCCGGTTTTCTGTTTTTCGCGTTGAACGCAGTGCCGCCGGCGGCGCTACCCGGTCAAACCGAAACCCAAGCCGGTCTGGCTGCCGCGGCCGGCCGGTTTCTGGATAAACCGCGGCGCTGGCCGATGTATCTGTTTGCCGTCGGCGTGACCTTGGCGACGTTGTGGGTCAGGCAGGCGTTGGTTGTGCCGTTCGGCGAGCGGCCGATGTTGGTGTTATTCATGCTACCGGTGGTGTTCAGCGCCTTGCTCGGCGGCAGCGGTCCCGGATTCGCCGCGACCTTACTGTCGGCCGCCTGCGTCGATTACTGGGGCACCGCGCCGTTCAATAACCTGGCGGTGGTATCGGCCGTCGACGGTTTGCAACTGGCTATTTTCCTGGTGTCCGGCCTTACCGTATCCTGGCTCTGCGGCCGGCTACAGCGCTCGTTGCAGGAGGCGCAATCCACCCGTTACATGCTGCAAGCCATCGTCGAAGGCACTTCGGACGCGGTGTTCGCCAAAGATGCCCAAGGCCGCTACCTACTGGCCAACGCCGCCACCTGCGACTTGGTCGGCAGACCGCGGGAGGAGATCGTCGGCAACGACGATCTGGCGTTGTTTCCGCCGGAGATCGGTCAGGCCTTCATGGCGAACGACCGCGCCGCGATGCTGAGCGGCAAAACCATCATGGTCGACGAGCATTTGGAGAACCGGAACGGGCTGGTGTTGGAATTCCAGACCATTAAGGGACCGATCTTCGGCCGCAATGGCCTGCCGGTCGGCATGTTCGCCGTCGGCCGCGACGTCACCGAGCGCAAGCGCTTGATCGATACCATCGAGCAACAGCGTGCGGCGTTGGCGGCCAGCGAAGCCCGCTTCCGCCAGTTATACGAACAATCGCCGATTGCCTTCGCTACCAGCAACCGCAATGGCGAATTCCTGTCGATGAACCGCGAATTCGTCAAGCTATTCGGCTATGCGGCGGACGAATTGGCCACGGTCCAGGCTTGGCGGGACAAAACCATTGCCGATCCGGAACAGCGCGTGCGCCAATTCGAAATTTGCGAACGAAACTGGAACGATCCGGCCTCAACCGAACCGGTTCAGCCCGAATTGCCGGTGCGTTGTAAGGACGGTAGCCTGAAAACGGTATTGCTGAGCCGGGTCCGCTTGGGCGACGAAATGTTGTTGGCGGTGTTGGACATCAGCGAGCGCAAGCGGGCCGAAGATGCTTTGGCGGACAGCGAAGAGCGCTTGCGGGTGCTGATCGAGCATGCGCCGGCGGCGTTGGCGATGTTCGACCGCGACATGCGTTATCTGGCCGCCAGCAAGCGTTGGCGCGACGATTATCGCTTGGGCGAACGCCAACTTTACGGCGAGTCGCACTATGCCGTGTTTCCCGAGATCAACGCAGATTTGAAAGCCGTGCACCGGCGCGGCCTGTCCGGCGAGGTTGTGCGTGACGACGAAGCCTATTTCCCACGGAGCGACGGCAGCGGTCAATGGCAGAAATGGGAGGTCAGGCCCTGGCCGGCGCGCGATGGCTCGGTCGGTGGCATCGTCATCTTCACCGAGGACATCAGCGAACGCAAAGCCGCCGAAAGCGAACGCTACCGCTTGTCGGAAGCGTTGCGCCAATCCGCCGCGCCGAGCGTGATTACTGCCGCCGACGGCACCATCGAGTTTGTCAACCCGGCCTTTTTGCAATTGTTCGGTTACACGGAGGACGAAGTCCGCGGCCGCCATCCGAGTTTTTTGGCGCCGGACGACCCCGAGGTTCAAGCCGAACAACGGGATATCTTGCGCCAGGCCTTTGCCCAGGGCGGCTACGCCCGCGAAGTCGTGCGTCGGACCAAGGACGGCAGCTTGGTGCCGGTGTTCTTGACGGTAACCAGCATTCGGGACAGGCACGGCGTGTTTCTCGGGCTGATGACGACGCTGTTCGATTTGCGCGAGATCAAAGCCAAGGAGGCGGAATTAGCGGCGCGGGAAATTTTTTACCGAGCCATTCTCGACAATGTCCCGGCGCTGATCGGCTATTGGGACCGGGAGCTGGTCAACGGATTCGGCAATGCCGCCTATGCCGATTGGTTTGGTATCGATACCGCCGGCATGGCCGGCAAACATGTCAGGGAAATCCTGGCGGACGAGCTGTACCAGGATAATTTGCCGCATATCGAGGCCGTGCTGCGCGGCGAAAAACAAGTGTTCGACAAGCAATATCCGGCCCGCAACGGCCGCCCCGGCCGCCACGCCCTGGTGCAATACCTGCCCGATATCCGCGACGGCCGGGTGCGCGGATTCTATGCCATCGTTTCCGACGTGACCCATTTGAAGCGGGCCGAAGCCGAACTGGAGAAACACCGCTTCCATTTGGAGCGCTTGGTCGAGGCCCGCACCGAGGAAGTCAGGCAGGCGGAACAGCGCTACCGGCAAGTGGTCGAGTCCAGTGCGGAAGGCATATTGGAACTCGACGCCCAAGGCGCGGTGCGGATGGCGAATCCGGCCGCAGTGCGCTTGCTCGGCTACCGCGCCGAGGATTTCCTCGGCCGCAACGTGCACGACCTGATCCATTACCGCCGGGCCGACCGCTCGCCTTGCGTCGCTGCCGATTGCCAATTATTCAATGCCGTGGTCGGCGGCAAGGTGTTGCGGCTGGACAGCGAAGTATTCTGGCATGCGCAAGCGCGCGCGATTCCGGTATCGGTCGCGACTCACCCGATCTGGGAGGGCGGCCGGTTGTCCGGCGCGGTGATGAGTTTTTACGACAACACCGAGCGTTACCTGGCCGACCAGGCCCGGGAGGAAGCCCGGCGCGCGGCGGAACAGTTGGCGCGGATGAAAAGCGAGTTCCTGGCCAATATGTCGCACGAGATTCGCACGCCGCTGAACGGCGTACTCGGACTGGCGCAAATCGGTTACCGCGATAGCGTCGGCCGCGGCGAAACCCAGCAGATCTTTTCCCGCATTCTCGATTCCGGCAAGCTGTTGCTGACCATCATCAACGACATTCTGGATCTTTCCAAAATCGAAGCCGGCAAACTCGAAATCGAAAGCGTGCCGCTCGACCCCGGCTATCTGGTCGACGAATTGTTGCAAAATTTTGCCGCAGCCAGCGCCGCCAAGGGCTTGAAACTGTACGCCCGCAAAGATGCGCTGCCCAAGGCCTGCCTCGGCGATCCGGTCCGGGTTTCCCAAATCCTGATCAACCTGGTGTCCAATGCCGTCAAATTCACCGAATCCGGCGAAATTTGCCTAGCCGCCGGCCGCGAACACGGCGAATTGGTGTTCAGCGTCCGCGACACCGGGATAGGCATCGCCGCACAGGATCAGGCACGTTTGTTCGAAGCCTTCGAGCAGGCCGACAGTGCCACCACCCGCAAGTTCGGCGGCACCGGCCTGGGCCTGGCGATCAGCCGGCGTCTGGCGAATTTGATGGGCGGCACGCTCAGCGTGGCGAGTGCGTTGGGCCGGGGCAGCACCTTTACCTTACGCTTGCCGCTTCCGGAAAGCGACCAAACGGCCAGTCCGGCCGCGCTGCCGCGTACCTCCGGCGACCGGCGTCTCCGCGGGCTGCGGATTCTGGCGGCCGAGGATAATCCGATCAACCAAATGGTATTGGCAGACTTTTTGCGCCAGGAAGGCGCCGAGGTGCATATGGTCGGCAACGGCCTTTTGGCGGTGGCGGCCTTGGAACAAGCTCCGCAGGATTTCGATCTGGTATTGATGGACGTGCAGATGCCGGAGCTCGACGGTTACGAGGCCACCCGCCGCATCAAACGCATTGCGCCGGCGTTGCCGGTAGTCGGCCAGACCGCCCATGCCCTGAAGGAAGAACATATGCGTTGTCTGGCGGCGGGCATGGCGGCGACGTTGATCAAGCCGCTCGATATCGAAATGCTGGTGGCGGCCGTGCTCGAATACGCCGGAAAAACCGGCGGCCAGCAGGCACTGCCGGCGTTGGCGCCGGCTTTGGCCGAGCCGGTGCCGGTTGCGACCGTCGATTGGCCGGCGCTGCTGAAAAAGTTTCCCAACCAAACCGAATTCGTCGATCGGCTGGTACGGATGGCGGTCGATTGCCACGCCGGCGATGCCGAACCGTTGCGCGATGCGGCGGCAAACGGCGATTTAAAGGCGCTGGAGCGGATTGCGCATAACCTGAAAGGCATGGCCGGCAATATTTGTGCGCCGGAGCTGGAAGCGGTTTCGATGCGGGTGTTGCGCTCGGCCCGGCTTGGCGACGAACATGCGTTGCGCCAGACCGGCGAGTTGATCGACGCCTTGCAGCGGGCTTTGGCCGAATTGGCGCGGGGCCGTCCGGGTTGATGCCCTCCGGCCGACGGCTCGGCGCCGGCGAGTACCCGGCTAGCCGAGAAAGCTGCGCATCGCGCCGATCACCTGTTGCGCCGCGCTGAGGTGGGGGAAGTGGCCGTCGGCGTCGATAAGCTGCTACACGCTGTGCTGGATTTGGCTTTGCAGATATTCGGCGGTCGCCGGCGGCACCAATAGGTCGTTGCGGGATTGCAGGATCAGGGTGGGGATGTCGAGTTGGCCGATTTCCTGCCGGTAATCGGTACTGCAGTACCGAATACAGCACGGTCAGCAACCGCTCCGGCGGGTAAGCGTTCAGGCAATCGGTGAAATAACGGCCGAGTTCGGGCCGGTCCGGATTGGCCATCGCGGCGGAAGCGAAGCTTGCCCGCCAGCCTGGGTAACTTTGCGTGGCGGCGGCGTAAATCTCGTCGATGTCTTTTTGGGCGAAACCGCCGATGTAACCGTCGCCGTTCAAATAGCGCGGGCTGGCGCCGAGCAGGACTAATTTCGCAATTCGCTGAGGCGCTTGCAGCGCGGCCAGCACGCCGACGATGGCTCACATCGAATGGCCGACCAGGACGGCTTCTGTAACGTCGAGATGCGCTAATACGCCGGCAATGGAAGAGTCTTCGGCAAGCTCTTCCTCTGTCCATTGTGGCGGTGCATTCGTCATGCAAAAAACGTTTCCAGGTTTGGGATGCGTAGGCGCTCGATTTCTTTCGGTTCGAACTTGGTTAAGCCACCGGCATATGTTCTACCGCTACCGGTATGGATGTTGTTATTGAGCCAAACAACCAGATTTGCAATCACGTTTTCCGGCAGTGGCTCGCGCGGATACAAGCCATGCGCAATGTTGATATGTCTGGCTTCGCACAAGTTAATAGTGAACTGTGGCGGTCGCCGGGCCATATAAGTGCAGAGGATGGGTGCCGGGGCCTTAAGGCCGACCGACCACCACGCTTTGCGGTGTTGGGCAATATAACCTTGGTCTGCACCCTGGGTTTTTGCCCAGGAAAGAAATTGATCGATGCGCCGACGCTCTTCTTCGGTGAAATCGTCCAGTTCGGCCGGTAAATCAATGACGCGACGCAGTTGGGCGGTGGACTGTAAACGTTGGCCGGCATCGATTAAATCCTTGGCTTTAGTGACTGCGGCGAGTTTAACGCGCTCCGGCAAACGTTCCGCGCGTTCGCCGGCAATCCAGATGCCGTTTGCGCCGGTGACCTGGCCGCGATGCACCCTAAACAGTTCGCCGAGTTCGCTCCCGCCAGTCTGAGAATGACCGGTCGGTCGAACGACGATTGACCAACGCGGCGCCGCTCTCAATTGCTCGCGCTCGACATCCTCGCCTTTGTTCAAGCCATTCAAACTGGCGAGTTCGTCGACCGAACGAACCCTTACCGGTATCTCTTTTTCGCCAACACGAAAACAAGTAATTGCGGCTGTTGTTGCTGTTCCAGGAAATGCCTCGACCTTGGGCTCCAAAACATGAATTGCGACACCACCCAATTCGCTAAGCAGAAGCCGGCGCAAAGCCGAGCCGTAATTCACATCTAACCACTCGGCAGAAGTAATCAATGCACCCAGATCACCGGGCTTAGCCAATAAGCGCGTTTGCAAGAAAAAGTGTAAATGTAATCCCGCCAGGGCGCTGGCCTTAATGCCGAATTCCGCGAAACGCGATGTGTACCAAGACTTCCAGTCCTCGGCAATCTGGTGGTGGCGAACGTAAGGAGGATTACCGATAAAAGCCGTTACACCGGCACAACGGGGAAGTTTGACGGTACGGTAGTCTTTAACCAATACGGTGGCTCTTGCCGTCCAGCCGCGCACCGCTAAATTAGCCCTTAGCATTAACGCCGCCAGAGGGTCTATTTCAATGGCGATGAGTTGGGCATTTGGAAACGTTTCACCCGATGCAATGATGAAGCGGCCGGACCCGGCCCCAGGGTCGACGATACGAGTGGGTATTCCTTGTTCTTTTAACCACGCCATCATGGAGTGGATGATGGGCGAGGGGGTATAGACGGCACCGATACTGCGACGATGGTGCGCCGGCCGGATTATTGAAAAGGCTTCGCCGAGGGGATCGTTTCCTTGCCAAATCGACTCGCGAATCGAGTCAATATCATGCGCAGGTAAACTTTTGGCCGAAACAAGCCGTATTATTTTTCGCTCTACGCCAGATAGATTGGTGCGGTCATCAAGTAGCCCGACACAGGCAGCGATTAATTCCAATTCAGTCAGAATTTTCACTTTGGTCTTCGCGCCACTTCTACGAATAAATCCACTTGGCCTTGTTGTTTGTCAACGAACGCTCTCATAAATTCGCGCAGAACATCGGCCGCAACGCGATCTTGTTCGCGGCAAGCGGTTACGAACGCATCGCGTAGTTCCTTTTCCACCCGTATGCGCATTCCTGAATCTTTAATAGACATGTCGAAATCTTAAGAGATGGATACACGTTTGTGTATCCATACTACCTAACCAAATTTTTCATAATTTGTGTCATTAGGTTTTCACTAACGTGGCACCTATTTCATTAATAGGTCATCCGACATTTCGGACCGACAGCCGAGTTTCTTGCTTTTGTCCGGCCTCGGCAATCGCTCCTGCATTGCTCTACCTCCCGCATCCATGCAGTCGAAAAGCAAGAAGCCGAAGAAAAGGCCGCCCCACATCGCCTTGATCCTGCGCTTCTAGAAAACCATCCCTGGTTTTCGTCCCGCGGGCCAGCCTTTTGGCTGTTCAAATTTGCTCCAGGCAAATTTCTCGGTTTTGGCGAGGGTTTTGGGAAGGGCTGTCTTAGCCCTCCGAAAACGCGCGGCCTCCTTGCCGCGCCCCATGCGGGCTTATCTCGCCAAAGGCTGCGATGCTCGGAGCGGCGTAAGGAGACAAAAGCCATGCCTGCGGCATTTTTCGCTACGCGTTTTTCCTGCCACAGGCTGGAACACGCGATAAGTCCAAAGCGAGCAACTAAAACCGCAATTTACGCAGCCCGGATTGAGGTTGCCGAGGCGGCAAACGGTCTGCGTCCGAACAGCGTCAACAAGCCGGCGGCGAACAGCCAGACCGCTGCCGGTAACGGCACCTGGCTGACCATGGCGTCGGCGACTAGCGCGTGCATTGCCGCCGTCGGATGGAAGTCGTCCCAGAACACGTGATTATCCGGATCGGCGCAAGCGCCGGGCAGGGCAACGCAGGCGCTGACCGCATCGCCGAAACCGAATCCGGCCGGATTGGCGACGATAGCGTTGAATAAACCGAACGAGTCGAATTCGACAATATCGGTGGCGGCGAACTTGTTGTCGACCAGACCCAAAAGACTGGCCAGGGTTTGGTTGAAGGTCAGCGAATATTCCCGCGCCGGGTCGATCACGTCCTGGCCTTGGCCGACAACGAACGGCGTCAAGCCCAAATCGGGCAGGTTAGGCACCAGAATGGTTTCCGCGCCGAATCCGGCTAAAGCGCCGACGTAACCGGCAATATTGGTTGCGGCGGTTTGCGCCGCACTTCTGGCAACCGCGCTGGCATCGAGGCTCGGTTGCAGTGCCAACGGGATGTAGACGTCGGTCAGATAGTCGTTGGCGCCGCCCCAGACGAAATACAGTGCATTCGCGGTTGGCGTGGCGCTATTCAGATAAAAACCGATTTGCTGGGCCATGCCGGGTAGCGCGAAACCGCCGGGGGCCGACTGCGAGCCGCCGTCGCCGAAGTTGCCGATGCCGCTGGTGGCGCCGGCTACCGAGTAATTGAAAAAATTGCCGGCGTTGGCGCCGCCGGGCAACAGCGCATTCGCAACCCGCTCCACGGTAGCCGGGCCGTTGGAATAGCGGCCTTCGAAATAGGGCGGGCAAGGATGGCTGGCGTCGCAATTGCCGTTCGGGTTGACCGGCCCCGGATAACCGTTCAGAAAATTGTAAATGCTCCAAACCGACGAGCTGCTTTTACCGCTGTCGGACAACGAATCGCCGAAGGCGTAAACGCTGGAAAAATTGGCGGCTTCGGTGCGGCCTACGCCGACTGCGGCAAGCAGCAACAGGGCGGCGACGGATAGTTTGTTGTTCATGGGATTCTCCCTTTTTGGCAGTTTAGGTTAGGCCTTCCCGGCGGGTATTGCTCCTGAGTTGGTGCGATTTATCTGCCGAAAGCGCTGCGCGGCTATCGGCGGCAAACCTTCGTAAACGCCGGCGTTACCGATTCGGGCCGTCCAGCAATTCAATCCAATGCAGTACCGGCACTTGTCCGGTTTCCCGCAGATGCAGCAGGCAGCCGATGTTGGCGGTGGCGATCAACTCCGGTTGCTCTGCTTGCAGCGCCAGCAATTTGGCCTGGCGCAGGCGGTTGGACAGTTCCGGTTGCAACAGCGAGTAGCTGCCGGCCGAACCGCAGCATAAACCGGCATCGGCTACAGGCGCCAGTTCGAAACCCAGGCCGGCCAGCAGGCTTTCGACTACGCCGGCCAACGGCTGGCCGTGTTGCAGGCTGCAAGGCGCCTGAAACGCGATTTTGCGCGGCGTGGCCGCCAATTTGGCTGTGTCCTCGGCTTGGACAATTTCGGCAATATCCTTGGCCGCGGCTGAAACTCGCGCGGCCTTGTCGGCATAGTCCGGGTCGTCGCGCAAAAGATAAGCGTAGTCTTTGACCATGGTCCCGCAGCCGCTGGCGGTGATAACGATGGCTTCCGCCCCGGCCTGCAACGCCGGCCACCAAGCGTCGATCCGGCGCCGAATCGCGTCCAGCGCCGTGTCGCGCTGGTCCAGATGGTGGGCCAACGCGCCGCAACACCCGCTTTGGCCTTGAATAACGCTGATGCCGAGCCGGTCCAGCACCCGCGCCGCCGCGGCGTTGATGCCCGGCGCCAGCGCCGGCTGCACACAGCCTTGCAACATCAGCATCCGCCGCCGGTGGCGTAACGGCGGCCAGGTTTCCGGTGCCGGCTTGGCCGGTACTTTGGCCTGCAATACGGCAGGTAACAGCGGCTTCGCCAGCCGCGCCAGTGCGGCCAGCGGCGCCAGCCGGCGCGGGTAGGGCAGTATCGTCAGCAAGGCCCGGCGTAGCCAGCGTTGCCGCCACGGCCGGCGCAGTTGGCCGGCGGCGACTGCCCGGCCTGCGTCGAGCAAGCGGCCGTATTCGACGCCGGAGGGGCAGGCCGATTCGCAGGCGCGGCAGCTTAGGCAACGGTCCAGATGGTGTTGGGTGGATGCGGTGGCGGCTTGGCCCTCCAGCAGTTGTTTGATCAGATAAATCCGGCCGCGCGGCCCGTCCAATTCGTCGCCTTGCAAACGGTAAGTCGGGCAGGCGGCATTGCAAAAACCGCAATGCACGCAGCGCTGCAGCGCGGCTTGGGCGGAGGCGATGTCGGGATGGCCGGCCAGGCTCGGATCGATTTGGGTTTGCATCGGCTTAGTCCGGATAAGTGGCGAACACGCCGAGCGGATCGAAGGCATCGCGCACCCGCTGTTGCAACGCGGCCAATTCCGGCGTTAGCGGCGTTCGGGTGGGGCTGCCGTCGCCGCGAAACAGCGTCGCTCGCGCCGCGGATGCGGTGCAGGCGCGATGCACCGATTCGGCCGATTCGGCAGTTTTCAGCCAACGTTGGGCGCCGCCCCAATCGATCAGCCAAGCGCCGGCTAGCTCGGGCTGCGTCGCGGCCGGCGCGGTCGCAACCCGCCACAAATCTCCACGCTGCTGAAAAAACGGCAAGCGTTGTTCGCGCAGGTCTTGCCAGAATGAGTCGCCGCCAAGGTCGAACTCGCCGCCGATGTTGGCGGCCGCAGCGCGTACCGCCGTTGCGGCACCGGACAATCTGGCCCTGACCGATACGCCGTCGTAGGCCAGCGCCGACAACGGCCAGGGCCGGCCGGCCAGACGGTTCATGAATTCGATGGCGGCGGCCGGTTCGGCAATCGGGAAAGCGACGGTCGCTTCGGTTTCCGGCCTGGGCAATACCCGCAGCGAACACTGCAACAACAGGCCCAGACTACCGCGGGCGCCGACCATCAACCGCGACACGTCGAAACCGGCCACGTTCTTGATGACTTGGCCGCCGAAATTCAACTCCTCGCCCAGACCGTTGACGATTTTGCAGCCCAGCACGAAATCGCGGGCGCTGCCGGCGAAGGGCCGGCGCGGGCCGGAAAATGCGCAAGCCAGCGTACCGCCGACGCTAGCCGTAGCGCCGAAATGCGGCGGCTCGAAGCCGAGCATTTGGCCGTGTTCGGCCAGCACGGCTTCCAGTTCGGCCAGACGGGTGCCGGCGCGGACCGTGACTACCAATTCGCTGGGTTCGTAATCGACGATGCCGGCGTGTTCGGCAACTGCCAGCGTTTCGGCGTCTGCCGCCGGCTGGGAATAAAAGGCTTTGCTATTGCCGCCGACGATGCGCAGCGGTGTGCGGGACGCTGCCGCCTGGCCGATACGTTCCCGCAACTCGGCACTCAAGTCGGCGGCCATCAGAACCGCTCCAGTTCCGGGTGCGGCAGCTCGCCGCGGTGGACATGCATCCGGCCCAGCTCGGCGCAGCGGTGCAAGGTCGGTACCGCCTTGCCCGGATTGAGCAGGCCGTCAGGATCGAAAGCCTGTTTCAATCGCAGGAATTGCTGCAACTCGCCGGCGCCGAACTGCACGCACATATACGGGATTTTTTCGCTGCCGACGCCGTGTTCGCCGGTAATGGTGCCGCCGACCGCGACGCACAGTTCCAGAATTTTGCCGCCGAAGGCCTCGGCTTTGGCAAATTCGCCGTCGCTGCCGCTGTCGTACAAAATCAACGGATGCAAATTGCCGTCGCCGGCGTGGAATACGTTGACCACCGCCAGGCCGAATTCGGCCGACATCTCGGAAATTCGGCGCAATACCTGGGCCAAGTGTTTGCGCGGAATCGTGCCGTCCATGCAGTAGTAATCGCTGGCGATGCGGCCGACCGCCGGAAACGCGGCCTTGCGTCCGGCCCAGAAGCGTTTGCGCTGGTCTGCGTCGTCGGCGACCCGGATTTCGCTGGCGCCGGCAGCGGCCAATACGGCGACGGCGCGCTCGCTGTCGGCCGCCACTTGTTCCGGCAAACCGTCCAGTTCGCACAGCAGCAACGCCGCGGCGTCGAGCGGGTAACCGGCGTGGACGAAGGCGTCGGTGGCGCGGATGGCCGGATTGTCCATCAGTTCCAGCCCGGCCGGCAGCAGGCCGGAGCTGATCACGGCCGCCACTGCGGCACCGGCCTGTTCGACGCTGGGAAACGCCGCCAGCAGCACCCGCGTTGCCGGCGGCAACGGCAGCAGCCGGACCGTGGCCTCGACCACGATACCCAGCAAACCTTCCGAACCGATTGCCAGCGCCAACAGGTCGTAGCCCGGCGCGTCGAGGCCGGGGCCGCCCAGCGTCAGCAGCTCGCCGTCTATCGTCGCCAATTTCACCTGCAACACGTTGTGCACGGTCAGGCCGTATTTCAGGCAGTGCACGCCGCCGGCATTTTCGGCGATGTTGCCGCCGATGCTACAGGCGATTTGCGACGACGGGTCCGGCGCGTAAAACAGGCCGTGCGCTTTGGCGGCTTCGGAAATGGCTAGGTTTCTGACGCCGGGTTGTACGGTGGCGGTGCGGTTCAGCGGATCCAGCGCCAGGATGCGGCTCATTTTGCTCAGCCCGACCACGATGCCGCCGGTTACCGGCATTGCCCCGGCCGCCAGACCGGTGCCGGCGCCGCGCGGTACCACCGGCACCCGGTGCTCGCGGCATAAGCGCATCAAGCCCAAGACTTGTTCGGCCGTTTCCGGCAAGGCCACCAAGTCCGGCGGCGTTCGGTAGGCCGCCAGGCCGTCGCATTCGTAAACCCGCAAGCGCTCGGGCTCGGTAACGACGTTGGCGGCGCCGAGCAAGTCCAGGCATAGTCGGGTAAAGGTGGCAGATAAAGGCATGGCGGATTATAACCACAACTTGGCGAGCGGCGGCCAGGGTATGAATACGGAGGTTAGCTTCCACCTGTTTTTTGACCGATGCTGAATAGTTACGCTTGGATTTCCTTATTTGCGGTTATCGGAGGGGGCGCAGTGGCGGCGCCGATTCGGCCGATTAGCAAACACGCAAATTCGACCTTGGCGGCGGCATCAGGCGCCTTGCTGCGCTTCGCGACTGTCCCAACCGGCCTTGATTTCCAGAATACGCGGCAGGCAGGTTTCGAATGCCGCGACCATTGTAGGGTCGAAATGGCGTCCCGCGCCGTTGCGCAGGGTTTCCAGGGCTTGTTCCAGCGGCCAAGCATCCTTGTAAGGACGTTTCATGGTCAATGCGTCGAACACGTCGACTAGCGCGACGATTCGGGAATGGCTTCGCCAATCAAGCCATCCGGATAACCGCTGCCGTCCCACTTCTCGTGATGGCGCAGCGCAACCTCGGCGGCCAATACGAATATCGGTGCGTCGCTGGTGGACAGGATTTCGTAGCCTATCCGGCAATGGGTGCGCATAATCGCCCATTCGTCGGCATCCAGTTGGCCGGGTTTACGCAACACCGAGTCGGGAATGCCGATTTTTCCGGTGTCGTGCATGGGAGCGGCTTGTTCCAGCAGAACGCAATCCTCTTTGGACCAACCGATCGTCTCGGCCAGATGCCGGGCGTAGGCGGCGATGCGCCAGATATGGAGGCCGGTATCGCTGTCGTTGTAATGGCCGGCTTTACCGAGCATGGCGATGGCTTCGCCGTACGTTCTCTCCAACAGTTTGGTCTGCACCAGCGATAGGTGGGTCCGCACCCGCGCCCGCACGATTCGGGGGTAAACCGGTTTGATCAAATAATCGACGCAGCCTGCGTCGAAGCCGGCTTCTTCTTTTTCCAATTCGGACAGTGTGGTGATGAAAATCACCGGGATGGCTTCGGTGGCCGGATTGGCTTTTAGGGCGCGGCAGACCGCATAGCCGTCCATGTCCGGCATCTGGATATCGAGCAGGACCAGACTGGGATGGTGCTTGCCCGCCAACTCCAGCGCTTCTAACCCGTTTCGGGCCAGCATCAGCCTATGCTCGTCTTTGAGTATTTGGTGCAGAATCGCCAAATTGGTGGGCTCATCGTCTACGATGAGGATGGGACCGTAAGGCATGGCTTACTCCGGTATCGAGAAATTCAGGCGCTGCATCAGGCTACGCACGGCAGCTTCCGCCCCGCGGAAATCGAAATCGGCCAGTAGCGCGTCCAACTCGGCCAAATGGATAGGATTCGAATGCCGCCGCAGCCGGCCCAGCCAGATTTCGGCGTCATCGGGATCGTTACGGTCCAGCGCTTCCAGCATGCCCGCGAACAACGCAGGCAAGCTGTCCCCGAGTGGCGCGGCAACCGGCTCCGGCGCTGCGCCGGGATGGTCGGCTTCTTGCCAGGCGTCGACCGCCGCACATACCCGGTCGATCGCGGTTTGCAGGTCTGCCGCCAGTTTAAAGCCCGCTTCGCCCGCATTCAAGCGCATTTCTAGTTTGCATGCCAATTCCGCAACCTGGTGCAGCCGTAAGGTTCCGGCCAAGCCGCTCAATTTATGCGCCAGAGCTGCGGCGGCTTTCAGGTCGCCTTCGCCGCAGGCGTCGGCAATGGCCGATCCGCACTGCGCATAAGCGGCGACGAATTTATCCAGATAAGTGCGGTAGACGTCGAGCTGGCCCCATAGGCCGCGTGCGGCCGGCAGATCGATAGCCGGCAACTCGGGTTCGCCAGCACCGGCCGCCGGCACCGGCGGCGATGCGCTTGCTGAGCCTATGGCTGCGCTTGCGCCGCTAGCGTCCGAATTGGCCTTCTCGGCTACGCATCCGGTCCAGCGCTGGATGGTTTCCATCATCTGCGCCACGTTGAACGGCTTGGCGATAAAATCGCTCATGCCGGATTCCTGCGCCGCATCGCGCAATTCCTGGAAGGCGCCGGCGGTCAGCGCAACGATGGGTAGCTCCCGCCAGCGTTCATCCTCGCGGATAAAGCGCGTGGCGGCATAGCCGTCCAGGCGCGGCATTTGCAGGTCCATCAATACGATATCCACCGCATCGGGATGGGCTTGTAGCCATTCCAGCGCGTCCTGGCCGTCGCAGGCCGTATCGACCAGCGCGCCATCCGCTTCCAGGACGCCTTTGGCTACTTCCCGGTTAATATCGCTATCGTCCACCACCAGCACGCGTACGCCTGGAATGCGGCGCTTGCCGGCGGCGATAGGCGTCGGGGCCGGCAGCAAACCTCGCGGCCCAGCTTGGTGCAGCGAGTCGGCGACGGCGGAATACAGCGTTGAGGCGGTGATCGGCTTGCTCAGTACCTTGGCCACTTCCGCGATACCCGGTTGGGCCAATAGGTCTTCGCGCAAATGAGCGGCGACCATGAGCAGTATCGGCGGGTCGATGTCCCGGCGTTTGTCCTTCAGCGCTTGCCGTATGGCCTTGGCGGCGTTCAGCCCGCCCAGCCCCGGCATTTTCCAATCCAACACGATAACATCGTAAAAACGTTTGCCGTCCAGTCTGGTTAGCGCTTGCATCAGGGCGGCCTCGCCGGAAGCTGCGGTATCGGCCAGCCAACCCAGAGAGCTGGCGACAACGGCCAGCGCCTCGCGCACGCTGGCGCAGTCATCTGCGATCAGCAGTTCGAGCCGAGCCAGTTCGGTAGGCCGGCGTTCCACGCGTTGGTCGCGCTGCAACGGCAGCACGAACCAGAATTCGCTGCCCTGGCCGACTTCGCTGCTTACTTGCAGGTGGCCGCCCATCAGTTCCACCAATTGCAAGCTGATGCTCAAGCCCAAGCCGGTGCCGCCGAATCGGCGGCTGATTCTGCTATCGGCTTGGCCGAAAGCCGAGAAAATCAGTTGCTGCTGTGCGCTGGAAATGCCGATGCCGGTATCGCGCACCCCAAAACGCAGCTTACATTGTTGTTTGTCCGTGGATTCCACGCTAACGCGCAACTCGACTTCGCCGCGTTCGGTAAATTTGATCGCGTTACTGAGCAAGTTGATCAAGATTTGCTGGAGGCGCAAGGCATCGCCAACCAAGGCGTCGATGTCGGCGGGTGGAGTGATGATCAATTCCAAGTCTTTATTATCGGCAGCAGCCGTCATGATAGAGGCTAGGTTGTCCAACAGTTCCGTCAGCCTGAACGGCGCCCGCTCGATTTCGAGTCGGCCGGCCTCGATCTTGGAAAAGTCGAGGATATCGTTGATCAGGGCGAGCAGCGTATGCCCGGCCTTGTGGATTTTGCGCACCAAGGCCAGCGATTCGGCGTCCAAATGGCGCTGTTCCAATAGATAGCAAAAACCCAGCATGGCATTCATCGGCGTGCGGATTTCATGGCTCATATTGGCCAGAAAGGCGCTCTTGGCCCGGTTGGCGGCGTCCGTCAACGCCATGGCTTGTTCCAGTTCGGCGGTTCGGCTGGCGACCAGCGTTTCCAGTTGGTCGCGGTGCTGCTTGAGCTCGTCCTGGGCGCGCTTGGTTTCGGTAATGTCTTGAATAACGCCTACGGCGACCTGGCTTTTGCCGTCGGTTCTGGTGACGCGATAGCGGCCTGCGACCATGATCCAGCGGATTTCGCCATCCGTGCGGCGAATCCGGCATTCGAATTGTTTTTCGCCGCCGCCGGCAAACGCCTCCCGCAGTAATGCCGCGACCTTGGGCCGGTCTGCGTCCAGCACATGTTCCAAAAAGTTGTCGGTCGACCATGCCGACTCGGTGTCGGTATAGCCGAAGATGCGGGCGTGTTCGATAGAGCGATAAACCGCCTGCGTTTCCAAATCGACTTCCCAGGCGCCGGTATTCGATATCTCCAACGCAAAATGCAGCCTTGCTTCGCTTTCCCGAATAGCGGTTTCGGCTTCTTTTAAATCTTGGATGTCGGTACAGGTGCCGTACCATTTTTGAATCCGGCCTTGCTCGTTTAGCAGCGGCACGCCCCGGATCAGCCACCAGCGGTAAACGCCGTCCGCCCGGCGCATGCGGCATTCAATGGAATAGCTGTCGTTATTCTGGGTCGCGCGTTGCCAGGCTTCCCACGCGTAGGGCCTATCCTGCGGGTGCAACACGGAGATCCAGGCGTGGCCGTAACTTTCTTCGACTGTAAGCCCGGTATATTCCACCCAGCGTTGGTTGTGGTAGATATTCCAGCCGTCAGGCCGGGTGGCCCAGACCATTTGCGGCATCGTCTCCGCCAGCGAACGGAATTCGCGGTCGGCCTCTTGGTTGCGCAACCGCGAGATTTCAAGGCAGGCTCCTACATGCGCAAGCAAATCGCGCGCGCCGAACGGCTTGGTCAGATAACCGTCGGCATTGTGACGCAAGCCTTGTATGCGTTCTTCTTCTCCGGCCCGGGCCGACAGCAAAATGACCGGAATGGTGCTGGTATCCCGATTTTCGCGCAGCGCGCTCAGCAAACCGATGCCATCCAGGCCCGGCATCATGATGTCGGTCAATACCAGATCGGGCCGGCGTTGGCGTACCGCGGCCAGCGCCGCTAGGCCGTCGCGAACCGCCGTGACGGCGTAGCCCTGTTTTCGTAACAGCCGGGCGACATAGCCGCGCATGTCGGCGTTATCGTCGGCAACCACGATGTGTGCGCTTATCGCGGAATTGAACTCTGGCGAGTTGTCCGTTCCGGTTTGTTGGCCGTTGTCATGTTCGTGTTCCGTTCCCAGCTCCCATCGCAATGCTTCCTCGGCAAAAAAATCGGCGCCCAGCGGATGAGCGTGCGCCGTTTGCGACGGACGGAGCTGTTCCGCCGGCAAATGTGCGGTGCCGGTAAGAATGGTTACAGAAAAAATGCTGCCGACGCCCGGCGTACTCGTTACACCGACTTCGCCGCCGTGCAAGTGGACCAGTTCCTGCACTAAAGCCAGACCGATGCCGCTGCCCTCGTGGCTGCGCGAGCGCACGTTCGGCACCCGATGGAAGCGGTCGAATATCTGGCCTAGCTGATCCGGCGCAATGCCGACGCCGGTGTCGCGCACGGTCAGTTCGACCGCTGTTCCGCGCCAGCGCAGCGCCACCTCGATTTCGCCGGCAAAGGTATGTTTGTAGGCATTGCTCAAAAGATTGAGTACGATCTTTTCCCACATTTGCCGATCCACATACACCGGTTCCGGCAAGGCGGGGCAGGAGATGGTAAGCCGCAGACCCGCCTTGTCGGCGGCCGATCGAAATACGCTGGCGAGCTCGGCGGTATAGGCGGCCAGATCGGTCGCCTCGTAAGCCGCTTCCATCCGCCCGGCTTCGATGCGGGAAAAGTCGAGCAGCGAATTGACTAATTTCAGCAGACGCAAGGCGTTTCTATGCACCAGGCTGAGTTGCTCGTATTCGCTTGCCGCGGGATTCTGGCCTTGCGGGGCAAAGCGGGCCAATAGCTCTTCCAGCGGACCCAGCATCAAGCTTAGCGGCGTACGAAATTCGTGGCTGACGTTGGCAAAAAATCGGGTCTTCAACTCGTCCAGTTCCAAGGTTTTGGCATACAGGCGCGACAATTCCTGGTTAGCCGCCTTCAACTCGGCGCTGGCGGATGCGACCTCTTTGTTGCGGGCGAACAGCTCGACTTCCATTCTGACGGCCTGGGCGCGCAAGGTATCGTTGAGCTGGCTTTGTTCTACGCCCAGTTGTTTGACGCGGATAAACTCGGTCAAATCTTCCGCCCGATGCAGCAGGTAGGCCACCTTGCCGTCCTTGCCGAAAATTGGAATATTGATCGGACTCCAATAGCGCTCCTCGAACCCCACGCCGTCGGGTTTGGGTATGTCGTATTTTTGCACCGGCATCGTATCGGGTTTGCCGGACAGCAACACCCGCTGCAAGGACGTGCGTAAATTGCGTTGGCCTTCCGCCGTCGGGTCGTCGGGGTTGTCGGGAAACACTTGGAACAACGTTTTTCCCAATATGTCTTCCCGGCGGGTCAACGTGGCGCGGGTATACGCATCGCTGACGGCGACGATTTCCAGATTGGTATTTAAAACCAGATAGAGGTCGGGCGACGATTCGAACAGTAAGCGAAAATCCAAATCGTCATGGGTTGGGATGGAAGCATTCATTATTCGTAACGCCTGTCGGATTATTCCTACCTTTATCGGAAGAACAGAATTTTAGCGGGTTATCGAAATTGTTTTATCGGAGGCTGGCCTAGACATGGTCGAAAACCAGCCGTAGCGACCGCCGCCTTGTTTAAGGTTTCGTTGCCCATCCGCCGCTGTTGGATTCGACCCGAATACGCCGCCGGCCCAAGGAATTCGGGGCGCGCAGCGATTGGACCTGCTTGTGCCGGCCGGCGCGGCGTAACGCCCGGTACCGGATCGGCGCGTAATGCAAAGCCGACAAATTGTCGGAACCGCACGCGCAAAACGGGGTTAGGTGCGGGTTATTATGGGTCGGTTAATACCTTTATTATATTGCGGATAGTCGCTAAATATTTGTTTTTAAACATGTCGCGGCAGCGTTGATTGCGCTGCAGGCGGCATCGAGAATTGGCCGCGAATTTGCTTGCAGTGTCGATGTTCGGGAATGCCGCTACGCGCCTTCCCGTGGGTTTCGTTCAACTGTAAGTGGAGAAAGGCAATATGTTCGAGCACAACGCATTAGATGGCCAATGGAACCGGGTGCTGCCGGCGGCCGACAGTTTCGTTAACGGCGAGGTTTTGGAATGCCGCGATACCGTCGGCGAAGAGCCGGGGAAAATCAGCCGCCGCCAGTACGCGGTGGTCGGCGACCGCTTGGTGGAACGCTGCCTGCCGCCGGAAGCGGTCGGCGATTTCTGGAGTCACGACGTCGCCCAATTGCCGTGGTGGAGCTCGGTGATGAATCCACCGCACGCCGGGATTCTGGCCGATTTCAACAGCCAGTTCGGCGGTTTGCACCGCAGGCAGCTGGACACGGCCCATAATGTCGTCGGTTATGCCGGCGCCGGCGAAGAGATCACGCTGGGCAAGGCCGGCTATGCGCTAAAACGCGCCAGCGACGGCGCCGAACTGGTTGCCAAGTCGATGCTGGAATTGCGCAAACTGTATTACGCCTGATACGGCGGTTTTGGCGAAGTTGCCCGAACCGGTTTAAAACGCGTGACAAATAGTTTCCCGGTTTGAAACAGGGGCAGGTGGATTGCTTTAGCGAATCCGCCTTAGCCTTTCGGCAACTATCGGATACAGCTAGCTTTAAGCGGGAGTTTATTGATGATCGAATTCTTGGCGGTAACCGGCCAACAGCTTGGCAAATTCTGCGGCCGGTAACGGTTTGGCAAACAGATAGCCTTGGGCTTCGTCGCAGTGGCAGTCCAGCAGATGGGCGCGCATGGCTGCGGTTTCGACGCCTTCGGCAATTACGCGTTGGCCCAGGGCGTGGCCCATTTGCACGATGGCGTGGATGATGGCGTCGTTGGCCGGGTTGCCGATTTGGCCGACAAAGGAACGGTCTATCTTCAAGCGGTCGACGTTGAATTTGTTCAAATACGCCAAGCTCGAATAGCCGGTGCCGAAATCGTCTATCGCCAATTTGATGCCGAGCTGCTTCAGTTGGTTTAACTGGGCCAAGGTTTGCTCGACGTTTTCGATCAGAATCGACTCGGTCAGCTCCAGTTCCAGGCAGTGCGGCGGCAGGCCGGTTTGGCGCAGCACGTTTTCGACGATGCCGACCATATCGCCGCGGCGCAGTTGCAGCGCGGAGACGTTGACCGCGGTCACGATCGGGCCGAAGCCGAGCGTACGCCAAACGGCGGCTTGGGTGCAGGCTTCCCGCAGTACCCAATTGCCCAACTCGGCGACCAGGCCGGTCTGCTCGGCAATGTCTATGAACCTGCCGGGGTACACCAGGCCGTCGCGTGGGTGGTTCCAGCGCACCAGCGCTTCGGCACCCACCAACTGGCCGCTAGCCAGATCGATTTGCGGCTGAAAGTGCAGCACGAACTGTTTCAGCGACACCGCGTCGCGCAATTCGTGCGCCAGGCGTAAGAATTCGAAGCTGTTGGTGTTTAACTGCTCGGTGCAGTAGCGGTAGCCGTTGCCGCCGTCTTTTTTGGCCTTGCGCCTGGCCTCGCTGGCGCGCATCACCAGGCTGTCGTAATGGCTGCCGTCGTCCGGGTAAACGGCAATGCCGACCGAACACGACAGCGATAAGGTTTGCTCGGCAATCCGGATCGGTTGCCGCACCTTTTCTATGATGGTATCGACCACGGTACTGATGGTTTCGGTATCGTTACAGCCGGGCAGTGCCAGCAGAAATTCGTCGCTGCCGATCCGGCACAGGCTATCGGTGTCGGCGATGCAGCTTTTCAGCACGGTCGCCACCCGTCTGAGCAATTCGTCGCCGGCATGCAAACCCAGCGAGTCGTTCAGCAATTTGAAGTTGTCCAGATCCAGGCTCAGTACCGCGACTTTGCCGGGGCGGTTGGCCGCCAGGGCGATGGCTTGTTGCAGCCGGTCCTTGAAGGCGGTTTGATTCGGCAAGCCGGTCAAGATGTCGTGGGTGGACAGGTATTGGATCTGTTCCTCGGCATTTTTCAGTTCGCTGATGTCGCTGAAGATGCCGATGTAATGGGTCAGTTGCTCCGACTGGTCGTAAACGGCGGAAATCGACAACCATTCCGGGAATATTTCGCCGTTCTTGCGCCGATTCCAAATTTCGCCGCGCCAATGGCGTTTGGCCTCGATCTGTTTCCACATCGCCCGGTAAAAATCGGCGCCGTGTTGGCCGGAGGAAAATACTCTCGGCGTATTGCCGCGCAACTCGTCCTGGGTATAGCCGAGAATTTTGGTGAAGGTTTTGTTGACCGACAGAATCCGGGCGTTGGCGTCGGTAATCATGATGCCTTCCTCGGCGCCTTCGAACACTTGTTCGAACAGGCGCAGCGTTTCCTGCGACCGGTTGCGGTCCAGCATGATGCTGATAATCGAAGCGCCGATTTCCAGTAGCCGTAAATGAAAAGGGCTGGGGGAGCGGTGCTCGAAACTGGACAGGGCAAAGGTGCCGATGACTTTGCGTTGCCGCGAATACACCGGAACCGACCAGCACGAGCACAAGTTGAAGTTGTAGGCCAGATGCCGCAAATTGCACCAGCGCGGATCGGTAAAGGTATTGCTGACGAATTGCGGTTGCTGCGTGTAAATCACGTTGCCGCAGGAACCGCCGCCGGGGCCGGGCCGCAAACCGTTCAGTTGGGAGATGCCTTCCGGCGGCACGCTGGGCGCGGCCAGCACGTTGAGCATTTCGCCGCTCTGGTCCAGCAGCATGACCGAGCCTACCGAATTCGGCAGCAGTTGCTCTTCCAGTTTGCAGACTTGGCGGATCACGTCCAAATAGCTGTCGCCATGGGTAACCGATTCCAATATCGATTGTTGCAAGCGGAGAATTTTCTCCTGCTCTTCGCCGGTCAGCGTGCAAAATTCGGCGTTCGCCGCGGATAATCCATCATTCAGCATAATTGGCGCAATACGGGGCTAAAAGAATCGCGAACGCGCTAACGCGATCGCCGGCAACAAGTATATGCAATGTTCCGCGCTGCGGCACCGGCTTTTTCCCCGGCCGGTCGCTTGTCGTAAACCCTGCAATCCCGGCCGCATTGTCGGGCGGAGCTTGTCGCTTGTCGCCGGACGGCGGCGGTCGTAGGCGGCCAAGGTGCAGCAGTCTTGATTTTAACGGATTGATTTTACTGCTCTATTTTCGGCGGTCGGCAGTTGCCGTAGCGGTCTGGCGGCCGGCCGGAAAACTGGTCCGTATCTTGATTGGCGTTCGGTATCGCCACCAACGGACCCAACCATGAAGGCTCCAGACAACGCCGGGCTTTTGCTCGGCTTCAGTCGTTTCGTCGCCGCCGCCAAACCGATATTGCACCGCGAATACCAACAGCGCCTGGCCGCCGATTTGGCGCGGCAACAATGGCAGGGCTGCTTTCAGCGCAATCTGTTGGCGGTATTGGCAGGGTTTTACCGGCAGGCTTTACAGCAGGTTAAAGCCATGCCGTTCGACGCCGGCCAAGCGCCGGTCGTGAACGGTATGAGCGGTTTGACCGCAGAGCTGTTGGCCGCCTTTGCCGGCTTCAGCGACGAGCTGATACTGTTTGCGGTCGATAAGCACCGCACCTCCTGCGCCTTGTCCAATTTTCCCGAAGAACACAAGCCGGACCGGGATTATCTGCAGGCGACGCGCCGGGAAATAGCCGAGTTATGGCAGAACTTCGCGCTCGATTTGAACCGGCATTTGCTGGAGGAACGATGCTGAAACTGTACATGACGCCGGGTTCTTGTTCGACCGGTATCCATATTTTGCTGGAGGAATTGGAGCTGGTGTTCGAAGCCCATATCGTCAATCTGTTGGCCGGCGACCAGCACCGGCCGGAGTTTTTGGCGATCAATCCGAAGGCGACGATACCGGTTTTGGTCAAAGACGACGGTTCCGCGCTGACCGAATTTCAGGCCATCGCCTATTGGTTGGCGCGCAAGTATCCCAAGGCCGGCCTGTTGGCGGCCGATGCGGACGCGGCCGCCGCCGCGTTGGAATTGACCGGTTTTGTGGTCGGCACCCTGCACGGACAGGGTTTCCAACGCCTGTTCGTGCCGGAAAAGTACGCTGCCGGCCCGGCCGAATACGACCGGGTCAAACGGCAGGGGACGGACATCGTCAACCAGGCTTTGGCAGTGGTGGCGCGGAGCTTGCCGGAGCGGGGCTATGCCTTGGGCGGTTTCGGTATTGCCGATGCCGCGTTGTTTTACGTGGAATTCTGGGCGGATAAGTCGGGCATCGCTTTACCGGAAACTTGCCGGAAACACTACCGACTGATGTTGTCTCGCCCGGCGGTCAGGCGGGTGTTAATGGAGGAGGGGTATCGTCCGGATTGATCGGCCGGGTTTTCGCGGGCGTTTGCCGCGGCCGGCGCAAAAAGAGCCTCTATCAGGCAGCGATAGAGGCTGTAGAGTGCGCGGTGCAGGAGTTCACCGCTGTGAGCGACGGGAAGGTACGCGGATCGGTACGGCGGCGGGCGGATAGCCGGTTGGAAAATAGCCGTCGAAAACCGAGATCGCTTGCCTGAACCGGTTGGATAACAAGTTCCATAATTCGGCCATCGGGTTTGGTTGGCGTCGATGCGAAGGGTTCATGGCAAGCTCCTTATCGAACTGGGGCTGAGGTGGGTACGGCTTCACTATAGCGCGGTTGGATTAATTCACAATACCGCCTGGAATTCATTGTTTGTTTCTTTTTATAGAACAATATCGGGTGGTATTTGCCGAAGTTTATTGCTTTAATGCCGGGATTTAGCGTTTGCGTCGCGTGCGGCGGTCCGGAAGGCAATGGCCGGGTTTGCAGCAGCATAGGCGTTGCGTTGAGCGTCGGCGGAGCCGAGCTCGATCGAATTCACGCAGCCTGGTTAGTTTAAAGCAACCGCCCATGGCACCAATGTCGTTAAGTTAAGCAACAAACCGGCTGGTGCAAATCCTGTAGGAACGGGCCATGCCTGCGGCCGTAGGCGCTTGGTCGCGGGCATGGCCCGCTCCTACCATCCTTAACTCAACGTCATTGCCCGTGGCAATCAGCCGTACCGGTCGTCGCGGTTGGAATCGGCAGGGCGGAGAGGACCGGTTAGGGGTTCGCGTTCACAAGCCCAGGGCGCGGAATTCGCTGCATATCCGTGCCCGTTGCCAACTCCGCTCGAATTCTTCCGCCAATTGCCGGTTTTGCGGCGGCGAATTCGGGCTCCAATGGCCTTCGTAGCGGTCGCCCTGCAATTGGAATAAATAACCGCCGCTGTCGTTGGCGATGAATGCCGGCCGAAAATTCAAATCCTCGGCCTCGACCGGCGCCCGGATCGAAATATAAGACGGCAAGCGTTGCGCCAAATCGATCAGCGGGTGTTGTTGGCCGCGGAGCGTTTCCGGCTCCTGGACGATGATGCGCACTTCGGCGCCGCGCTGGTTGCGCAGCGCAAATTGTTTGACCGCTTCGACCGTTGCCGCGTCGCCGAACAACCGGTAGTCCAGGTTGCGGCTGTAGACGCACAGCAGGCGTCTGGCCTGCCGGATCAACGTTAAGGTTGCATCCGTCGCGGCTTCCACTGTTTGCAGCCGGCTGGCGGCTATGCTAGCTCCCGCCGCGGCCGGGCCGTGACGCGGCAACGCTGCCGGCGCGGCGATGGTCAGGCGTATCGCGATATGCGGAATGCCGGCTTCGGTAAACTCCGACCCCACCGTCTCGAAGCCGCAGCGGCGGTAAAACCCCAACGCGGCGGTCTGCGCATGGGCGCTGACTTCGCTCAAGCCCAAGTTGGCGGCCTGCTCGATCAGGCCGCGCAACAGCGATGCTCCGACCTTTTGCCGGCGCCATGCCGGCAGTACCGCCATCCGGCCGATTCTGCCCGCCGGCGACAGGCGGCCGCAGCCGATAGGCCGCCGCTCGGCATCGCGGGCAATGATATGCCGGCAATCCGGGTCCAACGCGTCGAATTCGATTTCCGGCGGAATGCCTTGTTCGATGACGAAAACCTCGGTTCTGAGGTATTGCAGATCGGCAAAGTCCGCCGCGTAATTGGCGGGTTCCAGATAAAAACTCGGGATGTTCATGGTGCAATCGATCTCGTGGGGCGGATGGAGCCAACGCCGCCGGCGGCCAAGCCGGGGTATACGCTATGCCGCGGCCTCAAACCGGTAGCCGGTAGTGCTTGTCGCGGAACAGCGCCAGACAAGCGTCGACCGCGGCGCCATCGTATAGCGTGTTGCGCTGCGTGGCAATTTCCTGCAGTGCGGCGTCTATGCCCAGGCCCGGCCGGTAAGGGCGGTGGGAAATCATGGCTTCGACCACGTCGGCGATGGCCAGAATCTTGGCTTCCGGCAGAATCTCGGCGGTCGCCAGACCTTGCGGATAGCCCGATCCGTCGAGCCGTTCGTGGTGCTGCAATACGGTCTGGGCGATAGGCCACGGAAAGTCGATCGATTTTAGGATTTCGTAGCCGGTTTGCGGGTGGCGTTTGATCAAGCCGTACTCCAAATCGTCCAGCCGCCCCGGTTTACACAGAATTTCGGCCGGTACTTTGATCTTGCCGATGTCGTGCACTACACCGGCCAGGCTGAGGCCTTCGATCAAATCGCTGCCGAGCCCCAATTCCTTTGCAATCGCTGCCGCCAGGTGCGCGGTGCGGCGTTGGTGGCCGGCGGTGTAAGGGTCGCGCATTTCCACCGTGGACGCGATGGCGGTAACGAATTTCAGCATGTTGGCTTTCAATTCGGCGGTGCGTTCGGCAACCAAACATTCCAGTCCGTGGCGCAGGCGAGCCATCTCCAGATGGGTCGCGACCCGGATCAGTAATTCTTCGCGTTGGTAGGGTTTGGTAATGAAGTCGACCGCGCCCAATTTGAAACCGTCGACTTTTTCGTTGGTTTCAGACAGGGCGGTGACGAAAATAACCGGCACGTCGCGGGTTTGCGGATGCTGTTTCAGACGGCGGCAGACTTCGAAGCCGTCCATTTCCGGCATGCGCACGTCGAGCAAGATCAATTCGGGCGGGTTGTGCTGCGCCGATTGCAAGGCCAATTCGCCGTTGATGGCCGAGCGTACCTCGTAGCCCTCCGCTTGCAGGAGTTGGGTCAATAACTTCAGCGAGGCCGGGGTATCGTCGACGGCGAGGATTTTTCCGTTCACGGGTAGCAATATCCGGTGCGGTTTACAATTGTTTAAGGATAGTCGGATAGTCGAAGTTTTCGACCAGTTGCGCCAGGATTTTTTGTAACGGCCGATCTAATTCGCCGATCCGATCCAGGGTTTGGGCTATTCGCGGATGTTCCAGGCTTTCCAATGCCGTGCGCAGTTGCTGGCGCAATTCCGCCGGCAAGCCGGCCAACATTTCTGCGGTCAGGGTGTCATCCTGTGCCGGGCCGGGAGTTTCGTTTCGGTAAACGAATTCGAGTCCGAGCTGTTCGGCCAGGCAGGCATAAATTTCCTCGGCCCGGTAGGGTTTGCGGATGAAGCCGTCCATGCCGGCGTGCAGCATTTCCTCGCGCTGTTCCATAAACGCCGACGCCGTGACCGCGACGATCTTGACCCGGTCGCCGCCGGGCAGCTGCCTGATGGCTTGAGCGGCCTGCATGCCGTCCATTTTCGGCATGCGCCGGTCCATCCAAATCAAATGCGGCTGCCAGCTTTGGAACAGTGCCAGCCCTTGCGCGCCGTCCTTGGCCACTTCGACCTGCATGCCGATATCGGCCATCAACTGGCCGAGCAAAAGTTGGTTTTCCAATTGGTCCTCGACGATCAAAATCCGGTATTGCGGCTGTCCGGGCGCCAGTCCCACGATTTCGCCGCTCCGGTCCGCTGCGGGAACCAGGGTTTGCGGCTCGGCCGTATCCTGTAACGGCAAGTCGATACGAAATAACGAACCCTTGCCAACGCTGCTTTCCAGCGTCAGTTGCCCGCCCATCAGTTGCACGAACTGGCGGGTGATGGTCAGCCCCAAACCGGTACCCTTGCTGTCGCCTTGTTCGCCGAGCTGGACGAAGGGCTCGAAGACATGTTCCCGCTCGCTTTCGGCGATGCCGGGGCCGGTATCTTCCACTTCGATCATCAAGTGGGTATGGCTGTTGCGATGGCTGCCCAGGCGCAGCGTGACGCCGCCTTGTTGGGTGAATTTCAGCGCATTGCCGAGCAGGTTGATCAAAATTTGCCGCAGACGGGCTTCGTCGCCGTAAATGAAACGCGGAAACTCCGACGATTGGTCGACCAACAGCCGCAACCCTTTGTCTTGCGCCCGCACCGACATCATGTCGCCGACGTCGCGGATCAGCGCGCCGAGATCGAAGCGGGTCTGCTCCAATTGCAGCCGCCCGGACTCGATTTTTGCCATTTCCAGCACGTCGTTGATCAGATTCAGTAAATGTTCGCCGCTGCGGTTGATGATGGCCAAATTCCGCTGCTGGCTTTCCGGGAATTGCGGATCTTTTTGCACCAGGCTGGAGAAGCCGAGGATGGCATTCAGCGGCGTGCGCAGTTCGTGGCTCATGTTCGCCAAAAAAATGCTTTTGGCTTTGTTGGCGGCTTCGGCCTGATCGCGGGCGCGTTGCAGTTCGGCCGGACTCGGCAGTTTCAACGCGCGCGGGATTACCCACCAGATCGCAAATGAAGTGGCGACGGCAACCAGCGCCGATAGCGCTTTGACGTAGGCGTCCAGCCAATACAGCGGGAGCCAGATGGTCACCACCGATAGCAGGTGGGTCGCGGCGCAGGTCAGGATGAAGGTAATAAAAAATCCGAGGTACAACCAGCGGTAGAGCAGATCCTTACGTTTCCAGACGAAATAGGCGATGCCGACCGGGTAAGTCACGTAGGCCAACGTCATCAATGCGTCCGAACTTACGGTCAACCAGAGCAGACCGGGACTCCAGGCCAGACAGTAGCCGTGCGGCATGAAGCCCTTGATCCCGAATAAATCCACCAAGCCTTGCATGCTGCTTACCTCCCAAGTTAACAGCGGGTTGGTTTCCGAGTCCGTCTGTCGGCAGACTCGCCTGGGTGAATATTACCTTAATCGAGTTAAGGTTAGCGAGCGGCCGCCGGTTGCCATGCCCGCCAATGCGGAAATGCCGGTGCGCGAGCGGGATTGCGGCGCGGCTATCGCCCAGCCAAGTCGAGAGTGGACCGGGCCCGGCCGCGCCCGCTGCGATCAGGGTTTGGCCGGCTTGTTTTGCTTTTTGACGTAATCGAAATATTTCTGCGCGGTATTGGCCGATTCGGTGCCGGCGCCGATGACCAGGCCGGTTACCAGAAAACCGAACAGGCTGCCGCCTGGGTGTTGCAGAAATCCGACCGATAGCAAATCGATTTGGCCCAGCATCGCGAACAGCGTGCCGACCACCGACGAGAAGCAAAAAATCACGGTTTTCTTGGTGACCCAGGGCCGTTTTTGGCCCCATTTCTCGGCCACGGACTCGAACCACAAATTAAACGGCTCGATTAACTGTTGGATGGCAAAGCTGAGTAAATAAATCAAGCCGATGGCGCCGGAAAAACCGTCGATTTCGTTTTTGTTGCCGCTCGCTGCCGCTGCGGCAGGCGCAGTGCCCGGAGCCGCAGCCGACACAGCGCTGCCGGCGCCGGTGTCGCTGGCGGCGAAGACTTGGCTCGGCGCCCATGCCAGCAATAAAACCAAAATGAAACCCAATAAATATTTGTCCATAACAAACTCCGAATTCAAAGCGTTAACAGGAATTGGCGAAACGGAACTGCGCAGCCATTCAAACGCAGAAAGGCGCGCGCTGTCCAATTAAATCGACGCCAGTTCGGTAGAGTCCGGATTTAGTGGCTAACTCCGGGTTAAATAAAGCGATGTTCGGGTTAACGGTCGATGTCGTCCCGGCATTTCCATCGGGCAGGACTGCCCGGACCCGGATGCCACGGCGGGCTAAGGCCTTTTCATACCTTATGTGCGCTGGGTTGCGGCCCGTAACGGCGCAAAAGCGAATCCATGCCAATCGGCTATGACGTTCTTTCGACTGCTAACGCAAACCCACCCTTAAAAAAGGCTTTGTCTGCAATGTGTGCAACGGCCGATGCGAACATAGCCTTTGCAAACGGCGAGTTATTTGTCACGAGATTGTCGGGGCCGGCGTTGGGACAGTAGCGAGCCGCGCGCTCGGCCCCGGCAAGCAGCCGCGGCGGTATTGGCCGCGCTAGCTGGGAACAACATAACGTTGTATTGCGTGGCATAAATTAGTACCTTAGTGCTAATTTCCCGGCCGCCGACTTGCCGGCACATTCCAACCCGTGTCCAATCCGTTACGATCCCGACCGATCGCCAGCTCGAAACAATCATGAAACTCAACGACGGCAGTTCGCCCGGTTCCGGCACTAACTTCACCGAATCCTTTTTAGAGCTTTTGGTCGCCCAAGGCGCGGTCGATGCCGACAAGCTCAAATACGCCCGCCGCGTGCAAGCCAAGCTGGAATCGCCCAAGCCGATTCTGGTGGTGCTGTGCGATCTGGGTTACGTCACGCACGAGCAGTTGGTCGAGGTGTTCCGCAACCATCCGGTAAAAGTCAAATTGGGCCTGTTTCTGGTCGAATTCGGTTTTATCGGCAACACCGATTTGCAATTGGCGCTGGCGCAGCAGCAACAGGACGCCGGCCGCAAGCGTCTGGGCGAAATCCTGGTCGAACGCAACCTGATTTCCGAAGCGAAAATGCTGGAGGTGCTGGCCGATTTGATGGGGATATCGGTGATCGACCTCAGCGTCGCCAACATCGATCAAAGCCTGATGAACAAACCGATGCTGAAAGCGGCTAACAAGCATTGTTTCCTGCCGGTCGAAAAACAAGTCGACGGCGTGTTGGTGGCCTTCGGCGACCCGCTGGACCAGGCTGCAATCGAAACGGCGCGGCACGTGCTCGGCGCCGAGGTGATTCCGGCAGTCGGCCGCTATTCGCAGATCATGCGCTTTCTGCTGAATTACGAACGCAATAGCCGGTCCGACAAAGCCGCCGTCGGCGAGCAGTCCGCCGTCAGCTTGGTCAACCAGATTTTCGAGGATGCGATCCGCCAATCGGCCAGCGATATCCATATCGAACCGTTGGAGCACAAGCTGCGCATCCGCTTCCGCATCGACGGCATGATGGTGCACTTCCGGGATTTTCCGATAGAGATGGCCCAGGCTTTGATCAGCCGGATCAAGGTCATGGCCGGCGCCGATATCGCCGAAAAGCGCCGGCACCAGGACGGCCGGGTGTTGTTCGAGCAGGTCGCCACCAACCACGTGGTCGACATGCGGGCGTCGTTCTTCAGCACGATCAACGGCGAGAAAATCGTGCTGCGTTTGTTGAACCGCAAGACCGAATTGCTGGATATCCACGAAGTGGGGATGGCGCCGCTGATGTTGGAGCGGTTTGTGCAGGATTCGCTGGACGTACCGACCGGCGTCGTCATCATCACCGGGCCGACCGGTTCCGGCAAAACCACGACGCTGTACAGTGCGGTCGATTATTTGAACGGTCCGGAAGTCAGTATCGTTTCGGCCGAGGACCCGGTCGAATACGTGATCGACGGCGTGGCCCAGTGTTCGATCAATCCGAAGATCAATCTGACTTACGAGGAGACCTTGCGCCATATCGTGCGCCAGGACCCGGACATCATCGTGCTCGGCGAAATCCGCGACCGTTTCTCGGCCGATACGGCGATCCAGGCGGCGTTGACCGGCCACAAGGTGCTGACCACGTTTCATACCGAAGACAGCATCGGCGGCCTGTTAAGGCTGCTGAATATGGAAATCGAGGCTTTTCTGATCTCGTCGACCGTGGTATCGGTGGTCGCCCAACGCCTGTTGCGCCGGGTCTGCCGCCATTGCGCGGAGCCGTTCCAACCCGATCCGGCCTTGCTGCGGCGCTTGAATCTGACGGCGGACGATATGGTCGGCGCCCATTTCATGTTCGGCAAGGGTTGCGACAAATGCCGCTTCACCGGTTACTCGGGACGGGTCTGCGTGTTCGAATTGCTGTCGATGAACGAGTTGGTCAAAGACGCGATCCTGCAGCGCAAGACTTCCTACGAAATCCGCCGGGTCAGCCTGGAAACCGCCGGCTTGGTGACCCTGGTCGAAGACGGTTTGGTCAAGGCCGCCGCCGGTATGACCTCTTTGCAAGAGGTGGTGCGCAATCTGCCGCGTTTCGGCAAACCCCGCCCGCTGTACGAGCTGCGCCGTTTGTTGGGCAGCCGATGAACTCTGTTAATGGAATGCCATGAGCGAAAAATCACTGACCGTTTTAATCGACGAATCCATCGCCAGCGGCGCCGGCGCATTGCCGGTGTTTCCGCGTGCCGTCACCGAGCTGCGCCAAGCCTTGCAAGACGAAAACCGTTCGCTGGATGCCATCGCCAAACAACTGGCGATGGACGCCAGCCTGGCCAGCCAGATTTTGCGGGTGGCCAATTCCTCGTTTTATGCCGGCTTGAGTACGGTCAACACGGTCAAGGATGCCGTCGTCCGTCTCGGGCTGCCGCGTATCGTCCAGATCGCGACGTTGGTGATGCAGAAGGGCATGTTTACCGCCAAAGACGCCGCTACCCAGCAATATATGCTCAAACTGTGGCAGCACAGCGTCGCAGTCGCATTGGGGGCGGAGTGGCTGGCAAAACGCTTGTCGTTCCATGCGATTGCCGAGGAAGCATTCATGGCCGGCCTGTTTCACGACATCGGCGAACTGCTGCTGTTGCGTTGTCTGGACGATTTGCGGGCCAAGGACCCGACACTGAATTTGCCGGAGGATTTGCAGCGTGAAGTGTTGATTCGCCAGCACGAAGCCAAGGGCGCCTGGCTGCTGCGTTCCTGGAATTTGCCGGAAGTGTATTGCCGCGTTGCCGAATCGCACCACCAGCCGGTCAGCGAGGAAACCGGTACCGTCGAGTTGGTGGTGCGGGTGGCCGATATGGTGGCTTACAAGTTGGGTATCGCCGCCCGGCCGCAGCCGGATTTGGTGGTATCGAGCAGCGAGGAAGCGGCCCGGCTCGGTTTGTCGGAAATCGCGCTGGCCGAATTGGAAATCGCGCTGGAAGATTCGTTGGCCCTGTCGGCCTGAAACGCCGACACGGTCGCTAACCAAGGCGGCTTTGCATTAGAATGCGCGATAGCCCGCGGATGAGGCCGCGGCTCCATCTCTCTACCAACCCGTAGGAACAATGACCATCGAATTTCTGATTAATTTTGCGATTCAGTTGCTGGGTGCCGCCGCCGCTGCGGTACTGGCCTATCGCTCGTTTCAAAAGCGGCGGATCCAGCTCGGTGCGGAACCGACCCTGCCGCAATATTTCATCCGCCGCAGCACGTACTGGACCGGAATCGGCTTGTACTGTGCGTTGATGGCGGCTTTGTTTTGTTTGCTGACTTGGCAATGGCTGCCGCTGGAGCCGTTGGTGACCTTGATTGTCAGCCATTTGCGGGCCGGCAGCCTGGTCGAACTGCTGTCCGGTTTGGACGGCAATAAGCTGCTGCCGCTGATCGCCGCCGGCACCATCCTGTTTTTGATCGGGTGGGAAAGTGCGTTCAACCCGCTGCTGATTTTGCGCGATAGCATTCACGACGCGTTTGCGATTCCGACCAAGGCCGTCGAGGTCTACAACGCCTTGATCAAATCCCGCTTGTCGGCGGTGGACGACAAAATCAAGGGCCAAATCGCCGACCGCCTGCTGGTACAAAGCGTAGACGCCGGCGATTTCGACAAGGCCGGCGCCACGGTCGAATACAAATGGGCCCATAACAGCCTGTTGTTCGACCGGATCCAGCATTACGCCGACCAGTCGTCGTACCGGCGGCTGTTCAGCGAACCGTCGTTGAAATGGGGCGAAATCTGCATTTCCTACAACGCAATGTCGGAAAAAGTTGCAGTGTGGAAGGAAGCCGAGCCGCACTACACCAAGACCGTCAATCTATTGAAGGATCTGGACCGGCTCAGCGGCTTGCTGTGCCGATTGCTGGCCGCGCTGGTGGTATTCGGCAGCGCCAACGAGAACGAGATCTGGGCCACCGTCAAGGAATTGGGCGGAAACGTGCACGAGGCGCGGCTGAAGCATACCTACAAGTACCTGCTGATTTTCGCGGCGGCGACGGCGTTCGGCGTGATTTTGGGGCGCGAGGTGTCGGTGGCGCTGCACAATGTGTTTCTGTTTCCAGACAAGCCGTTGCCGCATTTCAGTTACACCACGTTGCGCTGGATTGCCTATTCGATTGCGATTTACGTGCTGCCCATCGTGTTGGTGTTCGTGTTGCGTAGCGTCGCCTTCCGCCACCAGCAGGAGCCGGCCGACCGCTACTACGGTTTTTACATGGCGATGATGTTCGTCGGCTTCGTGGTCAGTACCTCGATTTCGACCTTCATCCTGGAATTGACCTTTTACCACCGCGACGATTTCAAGTTTCTGGACAGCTTCCTCGACCATGCCCGCTGGGGCATCATGCCGGCGCTGATCAGCGGTTTCGTCGCGTACCGGATGGATGCGCCGGCCAGCGATGCGGAAACCCTGAGCCAAACCACCATCGCCGCCGCCTTGCGCTTTCTGGCCTGGGGCGGGATCGCCGTGATTTTCATGCTATATGCGACCGACGATCTGGCGCTGGAGAAACTGAATCTGCGCTTTACTCTGGTCGGTACGGCGTTCCTCGTCACCGGCTTGTTGGGGGCTGCGGCTCGGTTCAAGACAGCAAACGACTAATCGAAAAAAAGGGCCGGATTTCCGGCCCTTTTCATTTGCGCGTGGCTAAGCTCGGCAGCTTATCCAACGCTATGGCTGCCGCTGCGGCGCACAGCGGCTGGCCCGCAGCGGTTGGCGCCGAGGCTTATGCCGGCTCGATCAGACTCGGATCGTAATCTTCCGGCGCCTCGTAGCCCAACAAATTCAACACCGTCGCGGCAATGTTGGACAAACCCGGCGCCGCCAGATCGCTGCGCAGTTTGTAGGCCGGATCGGCCTCGCCGGACACCAAAACGAACGGCACCGGATTCAGCGTGTGCGAGGTCTTGGCCTTGGTGCGGCCTTCGGCGTCGCGGGTGACGTTGCCTTTCTTGTCCAGCTCGTACATTTCGTCGGCATTGCCGTGGTCGGCGGTGATCAAGGCCACGCCGCCGGCTTCGATAATCGCCGGAATCAAGCGTGCCAATTGCAAATCCAGACCCTGCATTGCGGTGACCGCCGCTTCGAAATTGCCGGTGTGGCCGACCATGTCGCCGTTGGCGTAGTTGACCCGCAGGTATTGGTATTGGCCGCTACGGATCGCAGCGATCAGCGCGTCGGTGATTTCGGCGCATTTCATCCATGGCCGTTGCTCGAACGGCACCACGTCGCTGGGGATTTCGACGTAGGTTTCCAACGCGTCGTCGAATTTGCCGGAGCGGTTGCCGTTCCAGAAATAAGTGACGTGGCCGTATTTTTGGGTTTCGCTGATCGCGTATTGCGCCACGCCGTTTTTGGCCAGATATTCGCCCATGGTCCGACTGATTGCCGGCGGTTCCACCAAAAAGCGCGGCGGCAATTTGGTGTCGCCGTCGTATTGCATCATGCCGGCGTAGGTGACTTTCGGCAGCGGGCCGCGGTGGAACGGACAGAAGGTTTCTTCGGTGAAGGCGCGGGAAATCTCGATGGCGCGGTCGCCGCGGAAATTAAAAAACACCACGGCATCGCCGTCGCCGATTTTACCCAGCGGCTGGCCGTCTTTGGAAACGACGAAGCCGGGCAAGTCCTGGTCGATCACGCCCAGTTCGTTGCGGTAGGTCTCGATGGCTTCGTGCGCGCTGGCAAACTGGCGGCCTTCGCCTTTGACGTGGATGTCCCAGCCGCGCTGCACCATGCTCCAATCCGCTTCGTAGCGGTCCATCGTGATTTTCATGCGGCCGCCGCCGGAAGCGATGGCCACGTCGAAATCGGCGCTGCGCAGGCCGTCCAGATAGGTTTCGAACGGATCGACGTAATCCAAAGCCGAGGTTTCGCCGACGTCGCGGCCGTCGAGCAGGATGTGCAGCCGAACCTTGCCGACGCCTTCCTGTTTGGCGCGTTCGATCATCGCTTTCAGATGGTCGATATGGGAATGCACGTTGCCGTCGGAAAACAACCCCAAAAAGTGCAGCGTGCCGCCCTGTTTGGCGGTGGCGACCACTTCCTGCCAAGCGTGGCCTTGCCACAGATGGCCGCTGGCGATGGATTCGGCGACCAGTTTCGCGCCCTGGGCGAACACGCGGCCGGCGCCGATGGCGTTGTGGCCGACCTCGCTATTGCCCATGTCTTCGTCGCTGGGCATGCCGACGGCCTTACCGTGCGCCAATAATTTCGTCATCGGAAAGTTTGTCATCAGCTTGTCCAGCATCGGCGTGCGCGCGGCTTTTACCGCATCGCCGTCGTCGCGCGGCGAAATGCCGACGCCGTCCAGCACGATAGTGACGACCGGGCCGGGGCAAGGGGAGAATCGGGAAGATTTTACTAATTTCATACTGTTGTCGGATCGATGGAAAAAAGAAACCGGTTGGAATAGGGCGCCCGGCGTCATGCCGGGCCAGCCGTTTGCCGAACGATACCACTCTAGCAAACAAGCCGGATATGGTAACTCCGATAGAGCTATCAAGGAAATCGGGAAGGGGATGACAATAGCTTGCGGGTTGGTGCGAGTGTCGGTTTAGGCAGCGAATGGCGAAACTGGACCCGTTGCGGACTATCGCTCGATCTGATTGAATGGCAACAGTTCGGCCGTTACCGGCCATCATTGCTCCGCCGAATGGTATACAGAAAGGAAGACCATATGCTGATCGATAAATTATCGTGTCGAAGATTATTTTTCGGTGGATATATGGAAACTGTCTAGTTCCTTGTTAGCAACTATGAATCAAGAGAAGCGTTGGGAAATGCTTATTGCGCTTGACGAAGAATTGCTCAAGGGTGGCGTCGTTCTTTCGGAATGGTGTAGCTTCATTGTGCGTGAAGCAGACATGGCCTTTGTTAATGGTGCGCATTTGGCATCAATTCTCACGGCGGTTTCCGGAATCGAAACATACCTACGGTCTGAGTATTCCCAAACAGGAAAAGAGCGCCTGGTTGATCTCATCAATGAAGCTTCGCTTCATAGCTCGCTCAGGGACGACCTCCACAAGCTGCGGAAATATCGGAACCGTTGGGTGCATGTTGACGATCCATGGAACGACACTCGCCTTCTTGAAACACCAGAGGACACAGAGCAAGAACTAGAGGACATGGCACTTTTCGCCACTCGTGCCCTGCGCAGGACCATCTTTGAGAATCAATGGGTCTAAGCCGTTGCTAACAATTGTTTCGTGCCTCCGCGCCATCCGTCAAACCCGTGCCCGCGCGGCACAAACAAAGCGTTATGCATAGCTCGTTGACCGAGGTAAATAGGACAAATACAGAATGTTTTCTGGTTCCCACGTGCTACGTGGGAACCCTCGGCTTGCCCGCGCTGCGGTGCAATTCGCCGCAGCGCGGCGAATCTGAATTACCACGCGCCGCGTGGTAACTAGGGAGCCAAAATCCTCCCTTACTTTTCTTTCTTAGCAAGGCTCCACATGACTATCCAAACCCAGCACGACATCGTCGGCCTAAAACGTATCGGCCGAATAGTTTCATTGGTACTTCAGCGCATGCTTGATGCCGCAGAACCCGGAATTACCACTCGGGAACTCGACATGCTTGGCGAACGGTTGCTAGGAGAGCATGGCGCCCGGTCGGCTCCCAAGCTGACATATAACTTCCCCGGAACGACCTGCATCAGCATTAACGAACAGGCCGCGCACGGAATTCCCGGCGATCGAATAGTTAGAGCTGGCGATGTTGTGAACATCGATGTTTCCGCGGAGTTGGACGGATACTTCGCGGATACCGGAGGAACCACTATCGTTCCCCCTACAACTCCTCAGAAGACCCGCCTATGCCACGCTACTCGCGTAGCCCTGGCCGAAGCGATGAAAAGAGCAAGAGCCGGTCAACCGATCAACGGGATCGGTGCCGCCATAGAGCGTACGGCGAAGGCTTATGGCTTCAAGGTCATTGAGAATCTCGGCAGCCATGGGGTCGGCCGTGCGCTGCACGAGGAGCCCGAGCACATTGCGGGCTACTTCGACCCGGCTGACAAGCGTATTCTTCAGGAAGGAATGGTCATTACGATTGAACCGTTCCTGTCGACGAAGAGCCGCGTCGTAACTGAAACTGCAGATGGCTGGACGCTCGCTGGCGTACGCGGAAATCTTTCTGCGCAGTACGAGCACACAATGGTCATTACGAAGGGAGCGCCCATAGTTGTCACGCAGCACTAGATGTTTGGGGCCTAATCCTTCGTCCCAGCCGACCGCCGCAAGCGGCGTCGGTTGCTACTGGTTTTCTGGTTTTTCTGGTTCCCACGTGCTACGTGGGAACCCTCGGCTTGCCCGCGCTGCGGTGCAATTCGCCGCAGCGCGGCGAATCTGAATTACCACGCGGCGCGTGGTAACTAGGAACACTAGGAAACGACATGTATAGCGAAGCGTAAGCCAACATGTCGGCTGGAGTGCCGTAGGCCGGAATAAGTGACAGCGTTTCCGGCAAACCTCGGCTCGCCGGAAACGCCAAAAGCCCGTATATTTCTGGTTCCCACGTGCTACGTGGGAACTCTCGGCTTGCCCGCAGCGCGGCGAATCTGAATTACCACGCGGCGCGTGGTAACTAGGAAAACTAGGAAACGACACTGTAAGCGAAGCGTAAGCCAACATGTCGGCTGGAGTGCCGTAGGCCGGAATAAGCGACAGCGTTTCCGGCAAACCTGGACTCGCCGGAAACGCCAAAAACCCGTAAATATCAAGGCGCCTTTTTCCAGCCGGCGGCAAGCGCTTGTTGGGCCGTGTCGAAGCAGCGTTCGCCCTTGCTGAAGTCGATTACCACGCCGGCATAGCCAGGATGCAAGCGGTCGAAGTAGAGTTTGCGGTTCTTGCCGGAGATGTTGCCTTTGATCGGACAGGCGCCGCTATCGCCGTTCGAATCGCCGCCGCCGTTTTGGCCGCCGGGACGGGGGCAGGCGAAGGCGGCGAAATTGCGGTCGTAGCAGACCCGCCATTCCTTAGTTTTGTTGTCGAAGTAGACGCTGTCCTCAGGCAGTTGCGGATTGTTCTGCGCGAACCAGGCTTTGCCTTTGGTTTCGTTGGTGATTTGTTGGTTAGGCAGGTGCAGCGCACTGTGCAGCGCCAGCGCTTTGTCGAAATAAGCCTGCGGCGTGCGCAAATTTTGGTCGATCATGCAGGTGCCGTGGTTCTCGTATTCGTGTTGCAACAGCCAGGCGCTGGGGGTCATGCACAAATATTTCGCCATTAACGCACGGTCGATTTTGGGCTGGTCGCCGGCGCAGGCCCGCGGGTAGTCGTTGGGTTTGGCCAGGGTGCCTTGCGGCCACAAGCCGTGCAGGATGTAACCGAAACGGGCTTTGCTGCCGCATTGCAGATAGTCTTTTTGGCCGGGGCCGCGTTTTTCGCCTTTCTCGGCGCAGTAGCGCGGCGCCCAGGAATAGGACAACACGTAAAATTCCGACGGCCGGTCTTGTGCGGCGTCGGCGACCTCGTTGTAGGCCTGGTAAGTGTCTTTCGGGTCGACGCAGTCGGCACGGGCAGTGAGGGCCGCGAGCGTCAGGCAAATACAGGTAAACAGATTGGTTCCGGACATGGGGGCGCTCCTGATTATGGTTTTAGGTATAAGCCGTCAGCGCAGCACGACGCGCGCTAGGTCGATTATGCCGTAGAGGTCGCGACAATTTGAAGACTTTTCTCCGCCCAAAGGTTGGGCTGAAGTGATTTACCCGGACCTATCTAGCCGGGCGTTCCGTGCGGGGCAAGCTGTCGAAGCCCGATACGGCTAGCCGCTTGGCAGCAGGATTTAACGCCGGGCCAATGTGGATTTTTGCGCCGATTCCGTCTTTACCGTTACCAGCCGCAGTGCGGCCCCGTAACCGAGACGAAATCAGGAGTGTTCATGTCCCACGCAACGTATTGCCGTTCGCTTATTATCTGCCGTTCGCTAGTCGCGTCGGCGGCCCTGGCATTGGCCCCGGCGGCGCAGGCGGAAAACGTCGGCGCCAAACATTATTTCGACATTCCGGCCCAAGCTTTAAACCAGGCGTTGTTGCAGTTCGGCAAGCAGAGCCGGCAGCCCTTGATTTACGGCACCGACGTCGCCGAGCATTGGCGCAGCCGGGCGGTGCAAGGCGACTATACCGACGCCGAAGCGCTGAATCTGCTGTTGGCCGATTCGCCGCTGCGGGCGCAGACCACCGGCGACGGCACCGTGACGATCCAGCCGCGGCCGGCGGAATTGCACAACCAAACCCGCCCGGAGCTGATGCCGGCGATGACCGTGGTCGGCAAGCCCGTCTATGCCTGGAATGCGCCGGACAATCCGGATTACAACCGGCCCAACGCGACCACGGCCACCAAGACCGACACGCCGGTGATGGAAACGCCGATCTCGATCCAGATCGTGCCGAAAGCGGTGTTGGCCGACAAACAGACCATGACCTTGCCGGACGCCGTCAACGGCCACGTCAGCGGCGTGTTGGGGCGTACCGGCGGCGGTTACCTGTACGACAACTTCGTGATCCGCGGTCTGGCCGGCTCCGGTTTCGGCGACGCCTACCGCAACGGTTTGTACAACCGGCAGGACATTTACGATATCGCCAACATCGAGCAGATCGAGATTCTGAAAGGGCCGGCGGCGATGTTGTACGGCCGGGTCGAGCCGGGCGGTTTGGTCAATTACGTGACCAAGAAACCGCTGGATACCGCGTATTACTCGTTGCAGCAGCAGTTCGGTTCCTTCGACCAGTACCGTACCTTGCTCGACGCCACCGGCCCGCTCGATGCCGGCAAGACCTTGCTGTACCGGTTGAACGGTTCGTATACCGACCAACAATCGTTTCGCGATTTCGTCGGCAACCAGCGCTTTTTCGTCGCCCCCAGCTTGACCTGGCGGCCGAATGCCCGTTTCGAAACCAACGTCGATCTGGAATACAAACATGACCAATTCAATGCCGATTACGGCATTCCGGCCATCAACGGCCGGCCGGCGCCGATTCCGATCACCCGCAATCTGAAGGACGGCTTCCACCGCCAAACCCTGGAAAGCACCTCGGTTGCGGTGGATTGGACCTACCGTTTCAACGACGACTGGAAAATTACCCAGCGCTATTTGTTCAAGGACTGGAGCTTGAGCGGGCCGACCTTGTTCAACTTCGCCGGACTGCGCGCCGATTTGCGCACGCTGGACCGAGTGGCGTCGAAAGGGGTGCAGGACGTCATGACCCATTCCGGCAATATCGACCTGAACGGCAAGTTCGAAATATTCGGCAGCAAACATAATCTGCTGGTCGGCTTCGACGGCTTCCATGCCTTGACTAACGCCCATTCCGCGCAAGCGCCGACCGCGCCGATCGACATTTACGCGCCGGTCTACGGCCAAGTCGATTTCGATGCGTTGGCCAGAGAGAACGCCTTCTTTTACCGGCGCGAATCCTGGGCCGGCGCCTATCTACAGGACCAGATCACCTTGTTCGACCGGTTGCAAATTTTACTGGGCGGCCGTTACGACAGCGTTACCACCGGCTCGAATTTTTCGCCGGTTTCGTTGCCAGCGGCGGAATTGGGGCGCAGACCCGCCAACGACGACGCCTTCAGCCCGCGGGCCGGACTGTTGTATCGGGCGCAGGATTGGCTGTCGCTGTACGGCAGTTACAGCGAATCGTTCAGCGCCAACAACGGCGTCAGCGCCGGCGGCGAGAAATTCGACCCGCAACGCGGCAAGCAATACGAGTTGGGGATTAAAACCGAGTCGGCGGACCAGCGTTTTTCGTCGACGTTGGCGTTCTTCTATTTGACCAAGAGCAATATGTTGACCGACGACCCGAACCGGGCCGATCCCAATTTCCAAATCCTGGCCGGGCAAATCCGTAGCCGCGGGATCGAGTTCGATCTGGCCGGGCAGGTCACCGATCGTCTGCATTTGTTGGGGACCTACGCTTATACCCAAGTCAATTACACCCAGGATTTCGACGGGCTGCAAGGCCACAGGGTGGAGAACGTGCCGCGCCACCAGGGTAGCCTGTGGGGCACTTGGCAGTTTAACCAGGCCTTCAAGGCCGGGCTAGGCGCGGTTGCGGTCGGGCCGCGGCCGGGAGATTCCGACAACAGCTACATGCTGCCCGGTTATGTGCGCTTGGATGCGATGGCGGCGTATACCCACAAAGTTGGCGAACACCGTTTGACCGCCCAGTTGAACATCAACAACCTGTTGGACAAGGAATACTACGCCAACTCGGCCGGCAGCAATCTCGGCGTGATCCCCGGCGCGCCGATCAATGTATTGGGCTCGTTGAAATACGAGTTTTAAACTGATTGGCCGTTACCAGCTGGCGCGCAGATACAGCAGAGCCAGCAGCAGATACACGACAAAGCTCAATGCCAGCAGCCAGGGCCGGCCCTTGGGTTGGGCCCAGGCCGGCAGGTGCGGAGGCAGTAGCCGGTAATTCAACAGATATAAAGCCAGCGGAAACATGATGGTGCCGGCGAAGCCGATCACGGCGCTGGTCAGGATCAACGGCCCCGGCGCGTCGAGCAGCATCGTAAACGAGGTGATTACGGTCAGCAGCGCCAGAAACAGGTAATACCAGCGCCGGGCCGGCCAACGCTGGGCCTTGGGAAACAGCGTCAATACGATATCGGCTTGAATCCGGCTGACCGCGTCGGCCGTTGCCAGCCAGGTATCGGTCAAAAACGCCGCGGCCACCACCAGAAACAATAGCCGGCCGATTTCGCCCCAACTGACGGCAAAGAACTGGCTTTGCACGACGGCCAATTCGTATTCCTGCGGCAGCAAGCCCTTCGGGAACAGCAGCGCGTAGGCCAGCAGGCAGGTCATCAACGTCGTCAATAAATTACCAATGATGCCGACCAGGATGTCCGCGCTCAAAAACCGGCGCCAGGACTTCCAGTTTTGCGCGCTGCGTTCGGCATCTGCCGGCAGAAAACCGTCGCTGAGCACCGCTTCCTCGGCGCCGCCCAGGCCGGTGATGCGGCCGACCAGGCCGGCCATGCCGGCGCCTTTGTCGCGCAGCCAGTACGAGTAAAACAAGATCCAGAAGCCGCCGAGGCCGGCGAAGGTGATGGCGGTCAGCAATTTGCTGGCGTCTTTATTGTCCCAGGGCCTGGGCATGTCGCCGACCGGGCCGAACAGGCCCTGGCCGAATTCCGGCAAGGCCTTCAATACATCGGCTTGCAGGCAGGCCGACAGCAGGCCGACCACGGTGACGACGGCGACCAGCTTCATGAAGCGTTCGATCAGGGTATACACCACGCCGCTGGCCAGAATCGCCGTAACGAATACCGCAATCGAGGCATAGCCCCAGAACAGGCTTTGCCCGCGCTGGCTCCAGCCCTGCGGCCAATGGGTCAGCTCGGCCATCGCCGTGCCGCCGGCCGAGGCGAAGGCGCCGAACCATAAAAACGACACGGTCATCAGCAGCCATAAAAACACGCCGAAGCCGCGGTTCAAGCGGATGAAGCCGTGGAAAATGCTTTCGCCGGTCAACAGCGTGTAGCGGCCGATTTCCAGGTTCAACGGGTATTGCAGCAAACAGGCCGGCGCCAACAGCCACAGAAAAGTCAGGCCGTATTTGGCGACCATATACGGCCACCAGATCAGTTCGCCGCTGCCCTGGGCCAGCGCCATCCACACCACGCCGGGCCCCAAGGCGGCCCACCAGCCGGGAAACGCCGGGACGTTGTGGCGGGGCAGGTCGGCAAGGGCTTTGTTTTTCATGGTGTTGACTATCGGTGCGGGCTAAAAACCGCCCATTTCCGCAAATTTGCCGGGATTTGGCAAATCTCGCATACCGCGCCGGCTTGCCGGGCTCGGTCTTTACGCCTTTTTTACGCCCGCCTGCTTAGAATTCGTCGGCGATAGCCGCGGAAAAATTAAGGCGGATGGCGCGCCGGGGTTAGCGGAACGGTCCGCTTGTTCGGATCGGTTGCAAAGCAGCGTAAGGAGAAATGAGTGCGGATAATGATATCGGGCCTGCTGGGACTGGCGGCCTTGGCGATGCCGGCATTGGCCGCCGCCGCGGATACCGGCCAGGCGGCGCAAAGTCTACAACCTTTGGATTTGACCGGCCATTGGGCGGGTTACATTTCGCTGGTGGTTATGGTGGCCGCTTATGTCGCGGCGATGCTGGAAGAAGTGACCGAGCTGCGCAAATCCAAGCCGATGCTGCTGGCGGCGGCCTTGATCTGGTTCGTCATCGTGCTGGCTTACCGGGAACAGGGCCGCGACGAGCTGGCGGTCGCCGCGTTTCGCGGCAATCTGCAAACTTACATCGAGCTGTTGCTGTTCATCATGGTATCGATGACCTATCTGAATGCGATGGAAGACATGCGTATATTCGATGCGTTGAAAGTCTGGCTGGTCACCAAGCATTTGAGTTACCGGCAATTGTTCTGGATTACCGGGTTTTTGGTGTTCTTCCTGTCTTGCGTCGTCAACGGCCTGACCGCCGGCCTACTGATGGGCGCGGTGGCGGTGGCGGTCGGTAAAGACAACCCGCGCTTCGTGTCGTTGGCGTGCATCAACATCGTCATCGCGACCAATGCCGGCGGTTCGTTCAGCCCATTGGGCGGGATCTCGACCTTGTTCGTCTGGCAGCACGGCATCCTCGGTTTCACCGAATTCTTCAAGTTGTTCCTGCCGTGCCTGGCCAATTTCCTGGTGCCGGCACTGGCGATGCATTTTGCGCTGCCCAAGGAAATTCCCAGCATCGAAATGGCCCAGGTCGAGCTGCCGCGCGGCGCCAAGCGCTTGCTGGTTCTGTTCGGCGTGACGATCGCGTTGGCCGTGGTGTTCGATATGCAACTGCATTTGCCGGCCGCCGCCGGCATGATGGCCGGTTTGTCGTTATTGCAGTTCTTTTATTTCTACCTGCGTAAAACCGAAAAAGCGCAAGCGTTGAGCCAGTCGGAGTTCTCGCTGTTTTTCGGCGGCGGCGATATCCACGCCGCTACGGCGAATGCGGTCCGCTTCGATATTTTCGAAAAGGTCGGCCGCCTGGAATGGGACACGCTATTGTTTTTTTACGGGGCAATGATGGGTATCGGCGGTTTGGGTTACATCGGTTATCTGGATGCCGTTTCCCACCAGCTTTACGGCCAACTCAGCCCGACCCTGGCCAATATCGCGATCGGCTTGTGCTCGGCCTTCGTCGATAACGGCACGCTGATGTTCGCGATCCTGACCATGCACCCGGACATTACCCAAGGCCAATGGCTGTTGTTGACGTTGACGCTGGGCGTCGGCGGCAGCCTGTTGGCGATCGGTTCGGCACCGGGGATTGGCTTGTTGGGCCAGGCCAAGGGACAATATACCTTCAGCAACCACATGAAATGGTGTCCGGTGATTCTGCTCGGTTATTTCGCCAGTATCGGCGTGCATTTTCTGGTCAACGCCCATTCTTTCTGACGCAGATGGCCGGTGGCAAGGGTGAGGGCGATGTTCGCTAGCGGTAACAGGCGGTGGCCGGGCAAATTCGGCCCGGACGCGCAATTGCCGGCCAGAACCCGGCGCGAGCGTGTCACCGGTTACGCTTGCGGTGTCGCCGCGCCGTTTGTCTGCACGCTGGCCGCGTGGCCGTTCCGTAGCGTGTTGGAACCGGCCAGCATCCTGATGAGCTACATGCTGGGCGTGTTCCTGGTCGCCAGCCGTTACGGCCGCGGCCCGTCGCTGACCGCTTCGCTGATGAGTCCGCCGGTGTTTGCCTATTATTTCGCGCCGCCGATTTTTTCGTTTGCGATTTCCGATCTGGAGAACATTGTCGGTCTGGCGGTGATGATCGTCGTCGCCAGTCTGACCAGCAACTTGTTGGACCGCGCCCGCAGCCAAGCCGAAATTGCCCGGCAACGGGAAAACCGGGCCAACGCCTTGTACCGGTTAAGCCGGGCTCTGGCCGATGCCCACAGCCGCGAGGCGATTGCGGCGTTGGCCGCCGCGCGGATTCGCGACGAATTCGCTACCGCAGCGGCCATCCTGGCGGTCGACGATAACCGCAACCTGCCGCTGTCGCCATCTGCGGCATGGCCGGATTTCGATCCGGAATCGGCCCGGCAGGCATTCGCGGCGAACGCGCTGCGCCAGTGCCGGGACACAGCCTATTACCCGCTGGCCGGATCGCAGGCCGTATTCGGCGTGTTGCTGGTCAAGGCGGAGCCCTTCACCCGTTCGGCGCATCCGGAGGCGCTGGCCTTGTTCGAAACCTTCCGCAATCTGATCGGCCAGGCTTTGGAGCGGCTGTATCTGGCCGAACGCGCCCGCGAAGCCGGCTTGCAGGTGCAGGCCGAGGCGTTGCGCAATGCCTTGCTCAGTGCGATTTCCCATGACCTACGTACGCCGCTGACCCGAATCAGCGGCGCCGCCGGCGCGTTGATCGACAATGCCGACCGCTTAAGCGCGGTCGAGCGCCAGGAGTTTTACCGAGCGGTATTGGACGAGGCGCAACGGATGGCCGAATTGACCAGCAAGATTCTGGACATGGCCCGGCTCAGCAGCGGCGAAATTACGCTGCATTGCGAATGGAATGCGCTGGAGGAAATCGTCGGCAGCGCGTTGACCCGGCTCGATAAGGCGTTGCGGGAACGGCCGGTGCGCATCCAAATTCCGGACAGCCTGCCGTTGCTTTGGGTCGATGCGGTATTGTTCGAGCAGGTGTTGGCCAATCTGATCGAAAATGCCATCAAATATACGCCGCCCGGCAGTCCGATCGATATCGGCGCGGAACTGGCGGCGGACGGCCTGCAACTGGCGGTCACCGATTACGGCGCCGGTATTCCGGACGGCATGCAGGACAAAATCTTCGACAAATTTTACCGACTGGGCGGTGAAACCGAAACCGGCGGCGTCGGATTGGGTCTGGCTTTGTGCCGGACTATCGTCGCCGCCCACGGCGGCCGGATTCGGGCATGCAATGTTGCCGGAAAAGGTGCGTCGCTGGTCATCGAATTGCCGTTGCGCGAGCCGCCGGCTTTGGATTGGAGCGAGCCGGAGGAGCGTGGCGGATGAACCAGGCGGCGCCGTTGATTTTACTGGTGGAGGACGACAGCCAGACCCGGCGTTTTTTGAAAACCAGCCTGGCCAACCGCGGCTGGCGCATCGCCGAAGCCGATTGCGGCAAAACCGGGCTGGCGCTGCTGAAAAGCGAGCAACCCGATTGCGTGATCGTAGATTTGGGTTTGCCGGACATGGACGGTATCGCTCTGGTTCGCCGTTTGCGGCAATTGTCCGATTTGCCGGTGCTGGTGTTGTCGGCGCGCAGCCAGGAACAGAATAAGATCATGGCGTTGGACGCCGGCGCCGACGATTATCTGACCAAACCGTTCGGCAGCGGCGAATTGCACGCCCGCTTGCAGGCCTTGTTGCGCCGGGTTGCGCGCAGTGCGGCGGCCAGCGAAAGCTTTGAAACCGGGCAATTAAAAATCGATTTGGCGCGGCGTAAAGTATTCATCGCCGGTAACGAAGTGCGGATTACGCCGATCGAATTCCGCCTGCTCGGCATTCTGGTGCGCCATGCCGGCCTGGTCGTGACCCACCGCCAATTGCTCGGCGAAGTCTGGGGTGCCGAGCATGTTCACGACCAGCACTATCTACGCATCTACATGGGCCAGTTGCGGCACAAGCTAGAAGTCAATCCGGCCCGGCCGCGCTACCTGTTGACCGAAGTCGGCGTCGGTTACCGTCTGGCTGCCGACGGCGGCTGACGCTGGCGGGCAGCCGCTCAGCCGTTGGCTTTTTGCAGCTTCTTCAGAATGCTTTTGCCGATGCGGTCGACAAACTGTTCCGGGTTGTCGTAACCCTGTTTTTGGATGAAATCCACTACCGATTTGACCAACTGTTTGGTTTCGGCGATTTCCTGGTGCGAACGGCCGCAGCCTGAGCAATGAGTGCCGTCGGTGGTGCATTGGTCGACGCAAGGGCTGTATTTCATAGTGTTTTTCCGAAAAGTTAGGTGGTTGAAGGCGCGCTATTGTAAGTCTGCGTCGCCGCTTCCGCCAAAGTCGGCGTCGAGGCGGCCGGCGTTGCCGTATTTGCGATTGCACGGGCAGGGCCGCAAGGCAGCCGAAATTTTCGGCTGGAGTTGCGGCATATCACCTATTTTGCGTGTGGCAAATAACATAGTTCCGGATAATTCATAAAGCATTAAATTAGAAATTTATAATATTACAAAGCCTTACAATTTGGTGCGTTTGTTGCTTGACTTAATTTTGGCCGAACCCTGGCGTTCGCCCCGATTTCAGACTTTCGAAAGGCAAGCAATGAACAATTTCAATTCAAATTTCCCGGCGGATTTACCGCACCCTCCCACGGCTACCCCATCCGGCAGCCGGCTGCGTTGCGAAACGTGGCTCGGCACGGTATCGCTGTGTTTTGCCGCATCGGCCTTGGCGGCCGATGCGTTGCCGGAGCAAACCGCGGCCGAAGCCGACGTGGTTTTGGAAAAAGTGATCGTGACCGACAAGTTTCCCAGCGTTAAGAACCTGGGCGCATCGGAAATGGAAGCCGATATTCTGGAAAGCAAGCGTGCCGCGGTCAGCGATACCGCCAAGTTACTGGAGGACACGCCGGGCGTCAGTTTGTACGGGGCGGGCGGCGTCTCCAGTCTGCCGGTCATTCACGGGTTGAACGACGACCGGGTCAAAATCGACATCAACGGCATGACCTTGACCTCGGCCTGCGCCAACCACATGAATCCGCCGTTGTCGTATATCGACCGCAGCAACATCGGCAAAATCACGATTCTGACCGGGGTGACGCCGGTCAGCCTGGGCGGCGACAGCATCGGCGGCACGATTTCGGTACAAACCCCGGAGCCGGTGTTCGCCGAACCGGGCAAGGATATTTTGCTGGACGGTGCGGTGTCGTCGTTTTACCGCAGCAACGGCGACGCCTTCGGCGGCAGTATCGCGACCGGGGTGGCTACGCAGAACGTGCGGCTGGATTACACCGGCTCGCATACCGAAAGCATGAATTACAACGACGGCAACGGCCAGATCGTCAACTCCACCGCTTACGTCAACCAGAACCATTCCGCCGCGTTGTCCTTCAAATCCGACAACCATCTGGTTGTGATCCGGGGCGGCCAGCAGCACATGCCGTACCAGTTGTTTCCCAACCAGCGCATGGATTTGACCAATAACGACAGCATCTTCGGCAACATCATGCACAAGGGCAGTTTCGATTGGGGCACGCTGGAAAGTAAGTTCTACTTCGAATCGACCCAGCACAGCATGGACATCGGCGACGACAAGCACAACCGCTATTTGGACGGCACCCCGGCCGGCGGCGGTTTTGCTTTTCCGAACGACAGGATGCCGATGGAAACCCGCGGCCGCAACCTGGGCTACAAGATTTTGGCGGAAATCCCCTACGGCAAGCGCGATACCTTCAGAATCGGCAACGAATACCACGCCAACAAGCTGAACGATTACTGGCCGGCGGTGCATAACGACCCCGGACCGGCCAACCCCACACCGAATCCGGCATACTGGATGATGGCGCCGCAGAATTACATCAATTTAAACAATGCGGAGAAGGAGCGCGTTGCCTTTTTCGGCGAATGGGAAGCGCGCTGGAACGAACAATGGAAAAGCTTGCTGGGTTTGCGCTACGAACACACCAGCACCGATACCGGTAACGTCAGCCCCTACAACCCGAATCTGCTCGGAACCAATGGCAATCTGGCGAACAATCCCGATCCGGCGGGGGCGAAGTTAGCCTTGACGGCGGCCAACGCGTTCAACGCCCGCGATAAAGGGCGGACCAACGACACTTTCGACGTGACGGCTCTGGTGCAGTTTACGCCTAACGACATGAGCCAGTATGAATTGGGTTATGCCCGCAAGAACCGCACACCGAACTTATACGAGCGTTACGTGTGGGGCGCGCGGAAAATGGATATGGCGATGATAGGCTGGTTCGGCGACGGCAACGGCTATGTCGGCAATATGGATTTGACCGAGGAAACCGCCCATACCGTCAGTTTGACCGCAGCCTTTCACGAGCCGCAAAACAATTTGTGGGAAGTCAACGTCACGCCTTATTTCACTTACGTCAATAATTTCATCGATGCGGATCGCTGTCTGGTAAACACCAATCCGGCTCGCGATGCCAACGGCTGCCGCACCGCGGCAACGTCATATACCGGCGGGCCCACCATCAATAACTTGACGGTGGACAATCAGTACGTCTATTTACAATACGCCAACCACGATGCGCGGCTATGGGGTATGGACGTGTCGGGCCGCACCCGCCTGTATAAAGACCAAACGCTCGGCGAATTTGCTGCCCATACCACGATGAGCTATGTCCGCGGCGAACGCATGGACGGCGGCAACCTGTACCACATGATGCCGTTCAACATGAAACTGAGCCTGGACCATCGCTTGAGTAGTTGGCAGAGTGCGCTGGAAATGCAGTTCGTCGACGGTAAATCCCATGTTCAGCAAATCCGCAACGAAGTTCAGACGCCGTCCTACATTCTGCTCAACGCCAGAACCGGCTACGAATGGGGCAATTTCAGGCTGGACGTTGGCTTGGACAACGTGTTGGATAAGCAATATTTCCATCCGTTGGCCGGCTCGTATCTCGGCGACCGTTACGGCATGAATCCGACCGCAGCCCCCAACGTCACGGTGCCTTGGGGCCGAAACGTGCCGGGCATGGGCCGCTCGGCCTTCGTTGGTCTGACCGTTAAATTTTGAGCCGAATAAAATGACTCGACTATAGACTCTCAGCCGCCGATCCTCCCAGGGTCGGCGGTTTTTTAGCCGGAATCTTTCCTTGACCTAAGCGTCTAGCTGCGGGCGCTCTACTCTGCAACTCAGGGTGGTTTATAGAGTGATCGGGGGGCATGGGAGAGTTTATTTGATCTGAGCTGGACTCATGTATTTTTTCTTTGTGGTCGCCATCTTGTTTATGTCAGGCGTTTCAGCATGCCGCTGCTTTCGGAAGCGACAGGTGTCCTATCGCTCTGGCTCAGATGTCGTTCGACAAAGCGGCTCGTTGACTGCCAAACTTTTCTAGCATTAAAATTGATTCGCACCGGTTCTAAATCACTATATTCCAGGAACTGACTGCGAAATTTCTAGCTTGCGGAGTCTTTAGTTTTTCGAACATTCAAGCGAAAACACTGGGAGGCAATCTTCGCTCATTCAATCAATCTCAAACGGGAGAACTCTATGAAAAGACCGTTCCTTGCCGGAATCTTGACCTTACCGCTGTTGCTGCCGATGACTGCAAATGCGGTTCCGTTGCTAACGTTGGCTGACGATTCTTTTGGGGATTTGGTGATGGCACCCAATGATGACCAATCTAGTTCAATGTTGGATTTGCCGTTTTCAATAAATTTTTATGGAAACTCTTACAACAGTTTTTATGTAAATAACAATGGAAACGTGACGTTTAACGGTGAGTTGTCGGGATATACGCCGGAAAGGTTTCCGATCAGTTCCAGGCCGATGATTGCACCCTATTGGGCCGATGTGGATACGCGTTGCTCTGGTTGTGGTAGCGTCTATGTAGGGGCATTGAATGCAGATACCACCATTGTTACTTGGAATAACGTTGGGTACTTCTCTCGGCACGATGACAAGTTGAACAATTTCCAATTAGCCCTGCGTAATAAATCCAACGGCAACTTCGATGTAGAGTTTCGTTACGATCGGCTCGAGTGGACTACTGGTGATGCAAGCGATGGTGTAAACGGATTGGGAGGCATTCGGGCGCAGGCCGGTTTCGATGCCGGCGACAATAGGAATTTTTTCGTCTTGCCTGGCTCGTTTACCGACAACATTTTGAACATCGCCAACACGAGCAATGTCGTAAATGGCGATCCCGGCCTGTGGTCTTTTAGCATCGTTAGCGGCGTTACGCCAGGAGCCAGTCCGGAAAACCCCCTGATGCCGGTTGTAGCCGATGGATCTTTTGTTTTTGATTTCAATATTCAAGAAAACCAACAAATCTTTATCGATCCTGAAATTGCTATCGGCTACGACTATGAAGTGTTGTCCGGCCCTAATATAGCGTCGGTTTTGCTGCCGGAAAACTTGGGAGATGGAATGTATGACATTTATCTTTGGGATAGCCTGCAATACGTATTTTTAACGTCCATCACAGGTGGTACCGAATACAGCTTTGGGCCTGACGGTGTAAGCCGTTTCAGAGTTGCCGGTATTGAAGCGGACGCAGGATTGGATCCAAATAATCCTAATGCCTTCGTTACCGGTTTGACCTTTGCCGGTTCAGGTACGGTTAATCTGACTCAAACCCCCATCGTAAGCCAGGTACCGTTACCAGCTGCGGCGTTGTTTATGTTTTCCGGATTGCTTGGCATCGGCGTAACAAAGCGTTTTCGGCCGAATCGTTAATCGATAAGACCGGATTTCGAAACCGAAATCCGGCCATTCCTTTATCCCATTCTCTCCAGCGGTCATTGTGGCGTTTCCGACGGGTTGATGCTTTTGCTATCGGCCCGCTCCTGGTCATGCCGGTCAAGAACTACCGGCAACAGCTTTCTTTAAGGTGTGCGATGCTTTAGCGTTGGTAAAGCAAGCATCGGAAACACCAGCGGACCTGAATCATGGGGTATCCGATGTGTTTGCCGAAAGCCGGTAGACGTAAATCGTCGCGCCAATCACGGCGGCTTGGCCGATTAGCAGATTTACCAGCGGCAGCGTCAGGCCCAGGCTGGTCAGGCCGCCGAAACTCAACGCCCCCCAGCGCACTTGCTGTAAAAACTGCTTTTGCCCGGCAAACGCCAGGCCGCGTTGTTCCAGCGGGTAGGCCATGAATTCCAGCGCCATGCCCCAGGCGGCGAACCCGGCCCATAACAGCGGCGCCAACAAGTTCACAACCGGTATCGCGAACAACAGCAATAACGGCAGCAGCCGCAGCAGCAGGTAGCCGATGCGGTGCAGTTCGCCGAAGAAGACTTTGTCCCAGGCCAATTCCGCCGCCGGCAGCGGCTGGCCGCTGATCAGGGCCAGCGTTTTGGCGGACAGCCGGCTGTAATACGGTGCGGCAATCAGGTTGGCCAGCAGCGCGAAACTGAAAAAGCCGGCCACCAGGAAACTGACGAAAAACAGCGGCCACAGAATCCAGTTTAGCCAGGACAGCCAGTCCGGGATGAATTGGTGGATCAGGGCCGATACCATGTGGTAACCCAGCACGAAGCCACCGGTATAAAGCACCATGTTGATGAACAACGGAATCAGCAGGTAATTGCGCAATTCTGGGCGGGCCAGCATGCGCACGCCTTCCCAGAGGCATTGCACCGCAAACAGCGGACTGTTGCCGTTTTTCAAATTCAACATGGTTGCAGACTCCTGACGCCGTGCTTGCCGGGATCGGTAACGGCGCCGCGTTCGGTGACGATCGCGTCGATCAGCTCGGCCGGCGTCACATCGAACACCGGGTTCCAGGCGCCGACCAGCGAACCTTCGTGCAAATAGCAATCGGCCAGCAATTCGCGCGGATCGCGCTGTTCGATTTCGATGCCGGCGCCGTTTTCCAAGCTGAAATCGAAGGTGGAGGAGGGCGCGGCGACCATGACTTTGACGCCGTGTTGCTTGGCCAGCACCGCCAGCGAATAGGTGCCGATCTTGTTGGCGACGTCGCCGTTGGCGGCGATGCGGTCGGCGCCGACCACGATCCAGTCGATCTGGCCGGACTTCATCAACCAAGCCGCCGCCGAATCGGCGATCAGCGTGGCCGGGATGCCGTCCTGCGCCAATTCCCACGCCGTTAGCCGGGCGCCTTGCAGCCAAGGCCGGGTCTCGTCGGCATAAACCCGCAGCAACTGGCCGCGGCGGTGCAAACTGCGGATTACGCCCAACGCGGTGCCGTAACCGCCGGTGGCCAAGCCGCCGGCATTGCAATGGGTCAACACGGTCGCGGCTTTGCCGATCAGGTCGGCGCCGCGCTCGCCCATGGCTTGGTTGGCGGCCAAATCGTCGGCGTGGATGGTTTGCGCCAGTTCGGTTAAGGCCGCGACCGGGTCGGCCGGGTCGCCCGCCAGCAAGCCGCGCATCCGGTCCAAGGCCCAGAACAGATTGACGGCGGTCGGCCGCGAGGCGGCCAGTTGCTCGATGTCGCGGCCGACCGCAGCTTGCCAATCGGTTTGCGGATAATGTTGTCTGGCCGATAAAACCACGCCGTAGGCGGCGGCGATGCCGATGGCCGGTGCGCCGCGCACCCGCATCGAGGCGATGGCTGCGGCAACGCCGGCGGCGTCGCGGTATTCGTCGTAAGCGATGGTTTGCGGCAGCGCGCGCTGGTCCAGCACTTTCAGGCTGTGTCCGGTCCATTGCAGGGCTTGGACCGATAATTGCGATGTTGGGCTCATGTAGGTCGGTTGGTATGGTTAGGGGGCCGCCGGGCCGTCGGCGGGCGGGGTGGGCCCGAGCGCGGCGGTGATTCGGTTCAAAGTCAGCAAGGCATCGTCGAAAGCGTAGTTATCGATCTGCTGCGCCATGGTTTGCGCGGCTGCGGCATCGAGCGTACTCAGAAAAGGCCGCAAGTCGCCGAAACGTTTGCGGGCGACGATATTGCCCTGGCTCAGCTCCATTTTAAGCTGGTTCAGCACCGTGCTGGTAGCGTCCCAGTCCCGGCCGGCGTCGGAGCCGGCCGGGACGGCCTGTTCGTCGATCGCCGCCAGCCACAGGTTGATGCGGAACACGCTGCCGCCGCCCGACGTGCTGTCCAGCGTCAACTCGCCGCCCAGCAACTTGGCCAGGCGCGAGGCAATCGCCAGACCCAATCCGATGCCTTCGAAGCGGCGGCTGGTCGTGGCGTCGAGTTGCTCGAACGCTCCGAATAGCTGGTGTTGCCGTTCCGGGGCAATGCCGCCGCCGGTATCTTCGACTTCGAAGCCCAGCAGCAGCCGGTTGTTGTTACGGTCCAGCAGCCGTGCCCGCAGTTGCACCGCGCCGGATTCGGTAAATTTGACGGCGTTGTTGGCCAGCGCTTCGAGCGCCAGTCCCAACAGATGCTGGTCGCCGAGCAGCGCCGGCAGGGCCGGGGCGCAGTCGCAGGTCAAGGTCAAGCCTTTCTGGTAGGCCGACTTGGCCAGGCGCTCCCGCAGCCGTGCCAACAGCGTCGCGGCCTGGAACGGCGCATAGTCGATATTGACTTCGCCGGCCTCCAGCCGGGAAAACTGCAACACGTCGCCGAGCAAGGCCTGCAGCCGTTTGCCGGCGGCGCCGATGCGGTTTGCCTGTTCCTTGGCTTTCGGCGGAATCTCGGCTTGTTCCAGCAAATGGGCGAAACCGAGGATCGCGTTCAGCGGCGTCAACAGTTCGTGGCTGACCGTGCCGAGAAAACGGCTTTTGGCGTGGGACGCGGCTTCGGCGGCTTCCTTGGCCTGGCGCAGTTCGGCGGTGCGGATTTCCACCTGTTGTTCCAGCGTGCGGCGGTAGTTGTCCAATTCCCGGTGCGCGGCTTGCAATACGGCGTTCTTTTCGGCCAGCGCCCGGTTCTGTTCGGTCATCTGGCTGAACAGGTTGACCAGGGCATTGACCAGTACGTCGTTGGCGCCTTGCAGGATTTCGGCCTTACTGCCTTCGGTGCTTTCGTAGGCCTCGTTGGCCGCAATGCCGGCGCCGATGGCTTCCAATTCGCGGGCCATGCGCTGGTCTTCGCCCAGAATGTGGAACGCCAGCCAATTGGACAGAAACCTGAGTACTTCGGTGCCGTCGATATCGTCGCCGGATTCCACCCGCCGGCGTAACGCCAGCACTTGCCGGTGGAATTCGCCATGCATCGCTTGATGGTGTTGCAGATGGCGGCTATCGATGCCGGAGCTGGCCATGATCCGCTCCTCGGTCTGAAAATGGCCCGCGACGTAATCCAGCAGACCGTCGAGCAGCGGCAAGGCCACCTCGATGTCCAATGCCGGGCTGGCGGCCAGTTCCGGCGCGGCGTCGTTGATCATGGCGACCAGCGTTTTATGTTGCCGGTCTATCGCTTCGATGCCGGTCAGGTAATTGTCGCTCCAGGTCATGAAGGTCATAAGCGGTCCGTTCGGATTCAGGTGGCGGCAGGCTTGGCGGATTGATTGCCGTTGCCGGACCAGCCGGGATGGGTTTGCAATAGCCGGCGCAAGCTTAGCAGCGCATTCGGCAAGTCGTAATTCTCGATTTGTTCGGACAAGCCGGCAAGGGCGGCTTCGCCGACCGTTGCGGCCAGTGCCGGTTTCAGCCGGCGCCAGGTTGGGGTGGCGGCGAGGTTGTCGGCGGCCAGCAGGTCTTGCAATGCGGCCAAATCGCGTTCGAGTTCGGCGGCGTCCGGCAGCGGGCCGGAGTCGGCCGCCTGCTCTGCGCCGATTTCGATCTCGGCGGCCTGGGCGGCCAGTAGCCGGGCCAGTTTGTCCAGCGCGGCATCCAGCTCGCCCCCGCTGGCGGGCGAATGGCCGATGGCGGTCTCGATCTCGGCGCTTTGGGCTTGGATTCGTTCCAGACCCAGATTCGCCGCGACGCCGCGCAGCGCATGCGCCAGCAGTTTGGCCTGTACCAGGTCGCCGGCGCCGAGTGCGGCGGCTATCTTGCCGGCGTCGGCCGCATGGCGGGTGCGGAAGTGGCGCAGCAGGTGCGCCGCCGGTTGCCGGTGTCCGCTGCTCGGGTTGAGCGGCAGCGGTGCGGCAGCGGCGGCGTCCGGCCATGCGGGGGCGGGAAGCCAGCGCGCCAGCGCGGCCAGCAACAAATCCGGATCGACCGGTTTCGGCAGAAAGTCGTCCATGCCCGCCGCCAGGCAGTTTTCGCGGTCTTCGATAAAGGCGTTGGCGGTCATCGCCAGGATCGGCGTTCCGGTGTAAGCCGGCAGTCGGCGGAGGCGGCGGCAGGCTTCCAGGCCGTCCATGACCGGCATCTGCATGTCCATGAAGATCAAATCGTAGTGCTGGGCTTGGGCCATCTCCAGCGCCTCGCCGCCGTGGTTGGCGACGTCGGTCTGCAATCCGGCCGCTTCCAGCAGGCGGCGGGCGACTTCCTGGTTGATCTCGTTATCTTCCACCAGCAATATCCGGGCGTCGCGGCGATAATCGCCGGCGGCGGCCGCTAACGCCGGTTGCTGCGGGTGCGGGTCGCGTTTCAGCGCCAAGGTCAGCCAGAAGGTGCTGCCGCGGCCCGGTTCGCTGTCGACGCCGACTTCGCCGCCCATCATCTGCGCCAAATGCCGACTGATCGCCAAGCCCAGTCCGGTGCCGCCGTAGCGGCGGGAGGTGGAACTTTGGCCTTGTTCGAAGGCTTCGAAAATGCGCTGTTGCTGTTCCGGATCGATGCCGATGCCGCTGTCTTGCACCGAAAAACGCACCCCGAGCTCGCACTCGGTTTCCCATTCGATGCGGATGCTGAACACGATCCGGCCGCTATCGGCGAATTTGGCGGCATTGCTCAGGTAGTTCAATAAGATTTGGCCGATGCGCAACGGATCGCCCAACAAGGCCAGCTTGTCCAAACCCGGCGCCAAGTCCTTGACCAGCGCCAAATCTTTGCTGTGCAGCTTTTCGTAAACCATGCTGCAGACTCGGTCCTGAATCGCGGCCAGGTTGAGCGGGGTTTCTTCGATCTTCAGGCGTTTGGCCTCGATTTTGGACAGATCCAGAATGTCGTCGATCAAGCCCAGCAGATGTTTGCCGGCAGCCATGATTTTGTCGAGCTTTTCCAATTGCGCCGTATCGTTCAATTCCCGCTGCAACAGCGCGGACAGTCCCAAAATCGCATTCATCGGCGTGCGGATTTCGTGGCTCATGTTGGCCAGAAACGCGCTTTTGGAGAGGTTGGCGGCTTCGGCCTGGTCCTTGGCCTGGCGTAACTCGATTTCCAGTTGCTTGCGGGCGGTCAGGTCGGTGTGGGTGCCGACCGCGCGCAACGGATTGCCGGCTTGGTCGCGCTCGACGACTTTGCCGCGGCTCAGGATCCATTTGTAGCCGCCGTCGCGGGTACGCATTCTGAATTCGAGTTCGTAACCGCCCTGTGCGGCCAGTTTTTGTCTGGCTTGGGCCGGGATCGACTCTTTATCCTCCGGATGCAGCAAACTCAGCCAGCAACTGTCGGCATCCCCGGCCAGTTCGTCGGGCCGGTAGCCGAGCATGGCGAAATAGGCCGGGCTGCAGAAGTTGCTGTTGTCGGCGATATTCCAGTCCCAGATGCCGTCGTTACTGGCAGCGAGCGCGTACCGGTACAATTCCTGGCTGCGTTTGAGCTGGCGGTTGGCGGCATCCAGCGCCTGGGTGCGCTCGGCGACCAGTTCTTCCAAATGTTTCCGGTAGTTGTCCAGCTCGCGCTGCGCGCGTTTTTTTTCGGTGATGTCGCGCCAGACCACGTGCAACAGATTTTTGTCCTGGTGCCGGATCACGGTCAGCAATACTTCGGCATCGAACGGCTTGCCGCGGGCGGTTAGATGTACCCATTCGAACTGGTGGGCGCCGCAGGCCTCGGCGATTCGCATCATTTCCTGGCTTTTAACGCTGGATAATTGGCCGTCGGCTTGGAATTCCGGCGAGATTTGCGCCGGCGCCAGCGGTGCGATCTCGGCAAAATCCTGCATGCCCAACATCTGCAGCGCCGCCCGGTTGGCGTCGACGAAATAACCGTCTTCGATCAGCAGCGCGGCTTCCTTGGTTTCTTCGAACAAGCGGCGGAATCGCTCCTCGCTTTGCCGCAGCCGTTCCTCGGCCCGGTGGCGTTCGGTGATGTCCATATGGGTACCGCTGACCAGCACCGGTTTGCCGTCGGCATCGCGCCGGGTGACCCGGCCGCGGTCGGCAATCCAGACCCAATGGCCTTGTTGGTGGCGCATGCGCAGGTCGCACTCGTAGTAATCGGTCTCGCCGGCCAAATGTCTTTTCAGCAGGGCATTGGCGCGTTTCAAATCGTCCGGATGCACGAATTGCTCCCAGGTACGGGTCGTGAACGGCTGCAATTGCGCCAGACGGTAACCGAAGATTTCGGCCCAGCGCTCGTTGAATAGCGCGGCGCCGGTTTGCAGATTCCATTCCCAGGTGCCGGCATGGGTGCCGTCGATAATGGCTTGCAGGCGTTCGCGCTCGTTGGCCAGCGCGGTTTCGGCATTGCGTAGCTGGGTGATGTCGCGCGCCACGCCCAGCACGCCGATCAAGCCGCCGTCGGCCGCCGCCACCGGCGTTTTGACGGTTTCGTACAGGGCTTGCCGATTGCCGTCGGGATGGTCCAGCCATTGTTCGTTGGCCAGCGGCATGCCGCCGGCGATGGCATCCAGGTCTTGGCGGCGAAAGCGCTCGGCCAGTTCCGCGCCGATCAGTTCGTAATCGGTTTTGCCGACGATTTGCGCGCGCGGCAGTCGGCATAGCCGTTCGAAGCTGCGGTTGCACAGCACAAAGGCGCCGTCGGGATCTTTCAGCCAGACCACGTCCGGCATCGAGTCGAGCAGGGTCCGGAATAATGCTTCTTTTGCGCTCAAGCTTGCCAGCGTTCGTCGGCGCTCGCTGACGTAGCAGTTGAATGCCATGCCGACCAGCGCCAGCGCGGCCATGAATGCCCAATAATCGAGCAGCGGATCGTCGCCTTGGCCGGGAGCGGAAAACGCCCAACGCCGCCAGTGCAAGCTGGCGGCGGCCTGGGCGGCGAGGACGGCCAATACCAGCGTGGTTAGGCGTGGGCCGCCGCGTAGTGCGGACCAGGTGACAAACAGATATGCCGAGTGGCTTATGGCGTAATCGCCGATGCTGCCGTCGAACAAATTCAGGAATACCATTTGTCCGACCAGCGCGTTTGCGCCGAGCAAAAACGCCGCTTCCGCCGCTTGCCGTGGGCTTCGCTGCGGCAGCGGACGGCTCCAAGCCAGAATCAGCGGCGCGATCAACACGACGCCCAACGTGTCGCCCATCCACCATGGTCCGCCGCCGCTGAGGCTGTCAAGAATGTTGGCGCCGCTCGGCGAGAGCGCCAGCGTCCTGCATAAGGCCGATACCAGGCTGGCCAGGCAGCCGCCCAGCGCGACCAACGCAAGGTAGTCGCGTAGGCGCGGTAGATCCGGATTGAACTCGGGATCGGCGCGGATCAGGCGGGCGCCCAGCCAGGCGGCCGCGCTGCTGCCGGCGGCAATCGGCACCGCGAGCAAAATCGAGCCGTATTGCCAGGTATTCAGCGCCAGGGCGCCGGCGAAAACCGCCCACAGGCAGGTCTCGCCGAGTAACAGTACGCACGCCAGCGCTAAACCGCTGGGAATGAAAAACAGGCTGGATGCGCCGGCGGAAGTGAAATAAGACAACGACAAGCTGCCGCCGGCCGCGTACAGCGCGGCAATCAGCGCCAGCTTGGCCGGCCCTACTGCAGGTTGGCCGGCCATGCTGTTTCCGCGCGTCGGCGGCCGATTTCAGTTCTTGTCGGCATAACGTTCGGCGATGGTGGCGAATTGGTCGAGGCGGTTGGCGAATGCGTCGACCACTCTCGGGTCGAAATGGCTGCCCTTGCCGTCGGCGATGATGGCGGCGGCCTGTTCGATTGCCATCGGCGCTTTGTAACAGCGGCGGTTGATAAGGGCGTCGAATACGTCGGCCAGCGCCATCAATCTGGCCGGTAACGGTATCGCATCGCCGCACAGGCCGTCCGGGTAGCCGCTGCCGTCCCATTTTTCGTGGTGGTAATGGGCGATCTCGATTGCGGTATGTAAAAAGTCGAACGAGGATTGGTCGGGTTCGCCGCGAATGGCGCGGCTTATCGCTTCCGCGCCCAGTTTGGCGTGGGTGCGCATCAATTGCCACTCGTCGTCGTTCAACTTGCCCGGCTTAAGCAGGACGTGGTCGGGAATGCCGACCTTGCCGATGTCGTGCAACGGCGCGGCCTTGGTAATCAAGTCCACCGTGCGGGCGTCGAGCCGGCCGGAAAAATGGCTGCCGGCCAGTTCGTCGCAGAGCACGCCGACGTAACCTTGGGTACGCAGGATATGGTTCCCGGTTTCGTTATCGCGGGTTTCCGCCAGACTGGCTAAGGCGCGGATGCTGACATCTTGGATTTTCTGGTTTTGCTGCAGCCGCCGGGCGATTTCGCCTTCCAGCCATTGGTTTTGGTCGCGCAGGCGGTCCCTGGCTTGTTTCAGTTCCAGTTGGGCGCGGACTCTGGCGAGCACAATCGGCGGCCGAATCGGTTTGGTGATGTAATCCGCGGCACCCAGCTCGAGGCCGCGGCTCTCGTCTTCGCTGGCGTCCAGCGCGGTGACGAACACCACCGGGATATCGCGGGTTTCGGCAGCTTCCCGCAGCCGGGCCAGCACTGCGTAGCCGTCCAGCTCCGGCATCATCACGTCGAGCAGTATCAGGTCTGGGTGCGGCGGCTTTATAGCCGAAGCCAGCGCGCGCCGGCCGTCGGTCGCAACTTTCACCGTGTAATAGGGTTGCAGCAGTTCGCCCAGCACGGTGATGTTTTCCGGTGTGTCGTCGACAATCAGGATTACCGGCTGGGCGGGAGTCGGGTAGAGTTGGGTCATGGCTGGTCGGGAGGCGGCCGCGGGCAATAGTGTTACATTGTAGATGGTTTTTTGCCGAACAGGCGAGGACGCCGGCTTAACGGGTATAATCGCCGATTTATCACCCGGAGCAGAATATGCAAGTCGATCTCGTGATTCAGGCGCGCTGGATAATTCCGGTCGAACCCGCGGGCCAAATTTTCGAGCATTCCAGTCTGGTGGTGCACGACGGCAGGATCATCGATTTGCTGCCCGCTGCCGATGCAGCGGCGAAATATAAGCCGCGCCAACTGGAGATTCTGGAAAGGCATGCTTTGATTCCGGGTTTGGTCAACTGCCATACCCATGCCGCGATGTCCTTGTTGCGCGGCATCGCCGACGATTTGCAGTTAATGGATTGGCTGCAAAACCACATCTGGCCGGCCGAGCAAAAATGGGTCGGCGAAGCCTTCGTCCGCGACGGCGTCGAACTGGCGATTGCCGAGATGCTGCGCTGCGGCACGACGTGCTTCAACGACATGTATTTCTTTCCGGAAATTGCTGCGCAACAGGCGGTGCAACACGGTATTCGCGCCAACATCGGCCTGATCGTATTCGACTTTCCGACGGTGTGGGCCGAAAATGCCGACGCCTATCTGGCCAAGGGGCTGGCTTTGCACGAGAAACTGCGCCACGAAAGTCTGCTCAGCCTGTCGTTTGCGCCGCACGCGCCGTATACCGTGTCCGACGCGCCGTTGCGCAGCCTGCTGACCTATGCCGACGAAATGAATTTGACCGTGCATATGCACCTGCACGAAACGGCGCACGAAGTCGAAGAACAGCGGCAAAAGACCGGCCAAACCCCGTTGCAGCGCCTGCGGCAGTTGGGCTTGTTGACGCCGGCGTTCATCGGCGTGCATATGACGCAACTGGCCGCCGCCGATATCGCGGCCTATGCCGAGACCGGCGCCCATATCGTGCACTGTCCGGAATCGAATCTGAAATTGGCCAGCGGCTTTTGCCCGGTTGCGGCATGTCTGGCGGCGGGTATCAACGTGGCTTTGGGTACCGACGGCGCCGCCAGCAATAACGATCTGGACATGGTCTCGGAAATGCGTACGGCGGCGTTATTGGCTAAAGCGGTGGCCGGCGACGCCGGGGCGGTGTCGGCGGCCACCGCTTTGCGGATGGCAACGCTGAACGGCGCCAAAGCGCTGGGTTTGGACGCGGAAATCGGCTCGTTGACCGTCGGTAAGCAAGCCGATGTTGCCGCGATCGATTTGAGCGAACTGGAAACCCAGCCTTTGTTCAATCCGCTGGCGCAAATCGTCTATGCCGCGGACCGCCGCCAAGTCAGCGACGTCTGGGTCGCCGGCCGGCAATTGTTGAAAAAACGGCAGTTGACCACGATGAATCTGGCGGCGCTCAATGAGCGGGTTGCCGTCTGGCAGCAGCGCCTGTCTGTCTGGTAATTAGGCGAACCGTTCGGAAGTCTCGTATCTATGTTGTTCAATTCATTCGGGTTTCTGTTTTTCTTTCTACCGATCGTATTGGCCGGCTTTTTTTGGATTGCCAAACGCAGCGAATTATTTGCCGCAGCCTGGCTGGCGGCAGCGTCTCTATTTTTTTATGCATGGTGGGACTACCGTTATTTACCGTTGCTGCTGATTTCAATCGTTATCAACTATTGCGTGGGGCTGCAAATTGCCGAATCCGCTTCAGCGTGGAAAAAGCGATGGCTGATTGGCGGTGTAGCCTTCGATTTGTCCTTGTTGGCCTACTATAAATATGCCGGTTTTTTCACGTCGATAGTTACTCAGTTTTCGAATTTGGCGTTAGATTTTAAAGATGTGATTTTACCGATAGGTATATCTTTTTTTACTTTTACTCAGATTGCTTATCTGGTCGATACCTATCAGGGAAAGGTAAAAGAATACCGTTTTATTCATTATCTATTGTTCGTTACCTATTTTCCGCATCTGATAGCCGGTCCGGTATTGCATCATAAGGAAATGATGCCGCAATTTGCCGATATTAATAATTATAAGCCTTCTTTCGAGAACTTCTCTGTCGGAGCTTTTGTTTTTATTATCGGATTAGTTAAAAAGGTTTTGATTGCGGATAATTTAGCCCCTTATGCCAACGATCTGTTCTCAAGCTCGGCGGCACCGAGTTTTTTGATCGCTTGGGGTGGAGTCTTCGCCTACGCTTTTCAAATATATTTCGATTTTTCCGGATATTCGGATATGGCGATAGGGCTTTCCCGATTATTCGGTGTCAAACTGCCGCTAAACTTCAATTCACCTTACAAATCGGAAAACATTGTCGAGTTTTGGCGGCGATGGCATATGACGCTATCCCGATTTCTACGGGATTATTTGTATATCGCGCTCGGCGGCAATCGCTACGGACTGTTCAGGCGTTACACCAATCTGATGGTCACTATGCTATTGGGTGGGTTGTGGCATGGTGCCGGCTGGAATTATCTGATCTGGGGCGGCTTACACGGAATCTATCTGATCGTAAATCATGCTTGGCAGGCAGCGGCGAATAGATCCGATTTTTCGCCAGCCGGAAAGGGTTGGAAGTTGGCGTCTTCAATTATCACCTTTTTAGCGGTGTGTTTTGCCTGGGTATTTTTCCGCGCTGTCGACTTGAATTCGGCGGAACAAATCATATTCGGTCTGGTTGGGAAGTTCGGCATTGGTATCCCGAATGCAATTGCAGCTCATCTGGGAGCTTCGGCAGTTTTATTGGAAAATTTTGGAGTTAAGTTCTTTCTTGGCGGCGGAACACGTTTCGTTGAAACTTGGCTTTGGGTAGCTGGCGCGGCTTTTATTGCATTCTTTTTGCCGAATACCCAGCAAATGGCACGAGGTTTTTTTCCGGCATTGGATTTTGTACAAAATGGAAATTCGAATTCTTTAATCAATATAGTTTGGCAACCAAATCGATCATGGGCGCTTATTTTAAGCGTTTTTGCTGTTTTTTGTTTACTGTCTTTGAATAAGCCGAGCGATTTTCTGTATTTCCAATTTTGATCATGGCTAATGAAAATATATATAGGCGGTTTTTAAAATGGCTAGCCTGTTCGCTCGGTTTCGGTATTCTCGCGGTACTGGTTTTTGTTGTGTTTGTCGATCCTTATGACTTATACCGAATATACAATACAAAAGGCGTTAATGCCGTAAAACCGGTATTGCCACGTTATGTCGATGAAATAAAATTGGCAAGAGCAGTCAAGCTACAGCCGGATACCTTGATTTTGGGCAATTCCCGGGCTGAGATTGGTTTGGATCCGGAGTCTCCCGCGTTAAAGAAAAAGGGGTATTCTGCTTACAACTTGGCGATCAGAGGTTCGGCTATTGTTACCGCCCAGCGCCAGTTGGACTATTTGTTCTCAAAGGATATCAAGCCCAAACGAATTCTAATCGGCGTCGATTTCGTAGATTTTGTCAATCCGGACGGGGCTCTTAAATTAGGGGGCGACAGCATAGCTCCGGAGACAGATCATTTCGCGATAGATAACTATTTTTGGCGTTTCGACAGCCTGTTTTCGATGTCTTCGTTGAAAGACAGCATCTCTACCCTGTTTATTCAGAATGATGGAGAGGCCGCAACGATGACGGAGCGTGGGTTTAATCCGCTCAACGAGTACATTCCGTTAGCCCGAAATGAAGGTTACTTCGTATTGTTCAGGCAGCGCGCGGAAGAAAACGCCAAAACCTATTTAAGGAAACGGCGAGGAGGTTTGGACGAATCCGGATTTGCTAATCTGCGGGCGATACTACGTCGGGCGGCGCAAACGGAGGGCGACGTAGTTTTGATCATTTATCCCTATCACGCGCAAATTCTGGCTTTATTCGAAGAAACCGGTCTAATGCCAATTTTTGCGCAGTGGAAGAAGAGATTGGTGGAAGAAGCCGAGAAATTCAGGCAATCGAGTCAAATAGGCCGGATTCGGGTGCTGGATTTCAGCGGATACGCGGAATGGCAATGCGAGAAAATCCCGGCTAAAGGCGATTTGAAAAGTACCACGCAATGGTATTGGGAAGCCGGGCATTTCAAGAAATCGTTGGGTGAAAAAATATTGGAACGCGCTTTGGCAGCGTTGGAAGCCCCCGACGTTCAGGCTGAGAACGGCGCGGATTTCGGCTTCGATTTGCGGATGTCGAATTTCGAGGACAACGCGAGGAGACTGGGTTTGGAAAACCAGCGTTGTCTCGGTTCGTATAGGCAAATGTTCGACGACGTGAAAACATTGGTTCAATCGTTATCCGGATAAGGGGCCGGCATCTCAACGAGACGCAAAGCTCATGACGAATAACCTAGTAATACAGTAAACTATAGGCACTTAGATAAGGTTTGGCATTATGGCGACAGCAGACAACGTTCATCCGCACGAAATTCACAAGTTCGGCTCTTTGGCCGAGCGTTGGTGGGATACCGAGGGCGAATTCAAGACATTGCACCAGGTTAATCCGCTGCGTTTGCAGTTTGTCGGCGAATACGCCGATATCCGCGGCAAGCAGGTGGTCGACGTCGGTTGCGGCGGCGGCATTTTGACCGAAGGTTTGGCCAAGCTGGGCGCCGACGCGCTGGGCATCGATTTAAGCCAGGATTTGCTGGACGTGGCCGATCTGCACGGTCTGGAAACCGGCGTTGCCGCCAGTTATCGCAAGATCAGCGCTGAACAATTGGCCGCAGAGCAACCGGCCGGTTTCGACCACGTGACCTGCATGGAAATGCTGGAGCACGTACCCGACCCGGCTTCGGTCGTCTCGGCCTGTGCCACACTGGTCAAGCCCGGCGGCACGGTGTTTTTTTCGACCTTGAATCGCGAACCGAAAGCTTGGTTGTTAGCCATCGTTGCCGCCGAGCATTTGCTGAAAATGGTGCCGAAAGGAACCCACGATTACAAAACCTTCATCAAGCCGTCGGAGTTGGGGCGGATGGCGCGCGCGGCCGGTCTGGAATTGCAGGGCATGGTCGGCATCGAATACAACCCGTTCAGCAAGGCGTTTTACTTGGGCAAAGACGTTTCGGTCAATTACATCGCCGCTTTCAAACGCGCCGATTAGATATGGCTGGCTTCAAGCTCGATTGCGTATTGTTCGATCTGGACGGCACCCTGGTGGATACCGCGCCGGATCTGATTGCTTGTTTGAACCGGACCTTGGCGGCGCACGGTTTTCCGGAAGCGGCCGCAGACGGCGTGCGGCCGCTGATTTCGCATGGCGCATTGGCGATGATTCGGCACTGCGCCGAGGTGGATCAAGCCGAAGCCGAGCGGATGCTGGAATTCATGTTGAACCAATACGAGGACAACATCGCCGATTACAGCCGGCTGTTCGACGGTTTGGCGGACAGTCTGCAGGCTATCGAGGCCAAGGGTTTGAAATGGGGCGTCGTGACCAACAAAAAACGCCGTTTCACCGAACCCTTGCTGGCGGCTTTGGGGCTGCGCCAACGCGCGGCTTGCGTGATCAGCGGCGACTCGACGCCGAGTAGCAAACCCAATCCCGAGCCGATGTTCGCAGCCTGCCGCGAGGCCGGGGTGGCGCCGGAAAATTGCGTTTACCTGGGCGATGCCGCCCACGACATTACCGCCGGTAAGCGCGCGAATATGAAAACGCTGGCCGCCGTCTACGGTTATCTGAAAACCGACGATGTCCCCGAATCCTGGGGCGCCGATGGCTTGATCGAGCGGCCGCAACAACTGATGGAATGGATACAGGCTCAGATATGCCGTTAAAAGACCACGTCATTTTAATCACCGGCGCCGGCGGCGGCTTGGGCGCGACTGCGGCCTTGGCTTTGGCCCGGCACGGTGCGCAAATTATTTTGCTGGACAAGAATATCCCGAAGCTGGAACGGATCTACGACGCGATCGTCGCGGCCGGTGCGCCGGAACCGGTGATGTATCCGTTCGATCTGGCCGGCGCCAGCGAGGCGCAGTATCAGGAAATGGCCGATGCGATCGAGCAACGATACGGCAGCTTGCAAGGTTTACTGCATTCGGCAGTCGAATTCAGCGCCTTCAGCCCGATCGCCAGTTACAAGACCAAGGATTGGGGGCATGCGCTGAACGTCAACCTGAACGCACCGTTCATTCTGTGCCGGGTGTTGTTGCCGTTGTTGCAACTCAGCCGGCATGCCGCCATCGTCTTCACTAGCGATTCGGCCGCGCGCAAGGCGCAAGCCTATTCCGGCGCTTACGGCGTGTCGAAAATCGCGTTGGAAGGTTTCGCCGCGATCCTGGCAGCCGAGCTGGAGGCGGGGCAAAAAATTAGGGTCAATACCTTGTGTCCCGGACCGGTCGATTCACCGTTGCGGAAGCGGGCGTATCCGGCGGAAGACAAAACCGCGATTCCGCCGATGTCCAGTCTGGAACCGCTATACCTTTACCTATTCGGCGATGCCAGTATCGGCGTGACCGGTCAAATTATTGACGCGCAGACTTTCAAACCTTAAGAATCGTTATGGCAGACAGAGAAGTTGTTTTTCTAACCCGGGACGTCAATATCGTCACGATACCGGACGGCAACCACGGTACCTTGCAAAAGGGCCAGGAAGTGACGATACACCAATCGCTCGGCAGCAATTACACGGTCGTGACCGACTACGGCCACATGGTCCGCATCGCCGGTAGCGATGCCGATGCGTTGGGCAAGGAGCCGCAACATCTGCAAACCCTGGTATCGAAAACCGACCGCCAGGCGGTGGAACAGAATTGCTGGGAAGTGCTGAAAACCGTCTACGACCCGGAAATTCCGGTCAATATCGTCGATTTGGGCCTGGTTTACGGTTGCGACGTCACCGGCAACGCCGAGGGCGGTAACGACGTGCATATCCGGATGACGCTGACTGCGCCCGGTTGCGGCATGGGGCCGGTGATTCAAAGCGATGTCGAGAAATCGATCCGCGCTTTGCCCGGCGTCAGCTCGGTGCAGGTCGAAGTGGTCCTGGATCCGCCCTGGTCGCGGGAAATGATGTCGGAAGTGGCTCAGGTCCAATTGGGCCTGTTTTAGCCGGCCGAAATATACAGCGGCGGAAAATTGCCACTGCGTTTTTTTGAGGTGGATATATTTTGTTTAACTATTTGTTTTAAAAAATATAAATAGTGTTGGCACGGTGTTGGCTTGATTGGTCTCGAACATTGATTCCAGATTCGAGGAAGCGTCATGAAAGAGAAAGCCGCCGAATTAGCCGTTGTCAGCAACAAAACCTTTGCCGCGTCGACAGCCGTTAATCTGCACCACTACGATATCAGTAGCGCGTTGCAGACCACTTTGGAATTCGACGAGCTGATCGCGATATTTTGCAACAAGATTCAGCACACCATACCGCATAACGGCGTCGAATATACCAATCCTGAATTCGACTTGGAATACAAACGCGGCGTATTGGCCCGCCATTCCTGCTCTTATGCGTTAAAAGTGGAAGAACAACAACTGGGCGAGTTGAAGTTGACCCGCAGCCAACGTTTCAGCAAGGATGAGCTGAAACTGCTGGAAAGCCTGTTGTGCTGTTTGATCTACCCGCTGCGCAACGCCACGCTGTTTCAACAAGCGTTGAAAATGGCCTTCACCGACCCGTTGACCAAGGCCAACAACCGTACCGCGTTCAACGACAGTCTACTGCGCGAGATCAAACGCGCTCACCGCAGCGGCAGCCATTTGTCGTTGATCTTCGTCGATGTCGACCATTTCAAATCGATCAACGACCAATACGGCCACGAATGCGGCGACTTGGCCTTGGCCTCGGTGGCCGCTTGGCTGAAAGAGAGCGTGCGCGGCAGCGACGCGGTTTACCGCTACGGCGGCGAGGAATTCGTGATTCTGCTTAGCGATACCGACATCGACGGTGCCATGGTGATCGGCGAGCGGATTCGGGCCGATATCGAGTCACATACCCTGGCCTACGGCATGGACGTGTTGAATTTGACTGCCAGCCTGGGCGTCGCTACCTTGAAAGGCGACGATACGTTCGATAGCCTGTTGAAGCGGGCCGACGCAGCAATGTATCAAGCGAAAAGGCAAGGCCGGAACCGGGTCGAAGCCGGTTTCTAGCCGGGATTTGCCGATGCGGCAAACATTGGCCGCATCGGCGTTAGCCGCTTAGTGGGCGTGAGCCGGTTCTTTTTCGGTAATCTCGTTGCGGCGCAGCACGTAACGTTCGGCCAGTTTGCCGGTGTAGAGGTTACCGGCGCTGTCCAACTGCGTCAGAAAATTGTTGCCGATCAAATACTGGTTACCGGGCACGCCTGCGTTCTTCGGTATTAAGGTGACGGTACGTTTTTTCTCGTCCCAGGTAAATTTGCCTTTCTCGACGAACTCGCGTTCCGAGCGGCCGGAGAACGTCGTCATCAATATATAACTGCCGTTTTTGTTCAAGCCCAGTTGGGTTTTAATGCCGGCGCAATCGGCACAGGGCAGGAAACCGTTATAGACCCCCAGCCAGGGATGTTCTTTCGCGGTGTGGTGGGCATGGGCCGGATCGTGGTCGGCGGCCTCTTCCGCCCGGGCCGGTGCTTGCACAGCGAACATTGCGGCCAACAGAAATAGACTCAGTTGCGGTTTGAAGTGTTGCATGTTTGCTCCTCGGCAAAAAGTGAAGGTCTTGTCGTTATCGGCGATTGCGGCTGCGTCAAGGCGAGGCCATCGCGCTTAATTTTCGAACACGTCGGCGCCTTTGGGCGGCTTAAAGTTGAACAAACTGTCGTCCAGCTTTTGGTTGAGCTGAATGTTGGAAAAATAGATCCGGGTCAGTTGGCCGAAATTGTCGCTGAGTTCCATGCCGCCGAGTTGGTTGCCGTTCATGCCGATCAGGATATATTTGAAACCGCTGTCCTCGTTCTTCGGCGATAACTTGACCCAATTCATGCCTTCGTCCTGGCCTTGTTCCTGCAGCACGAACTTTTCCTCGATATCGACCTGGCCGGTCAATAACAGCGCCGGCGTCGAGCCCAGCGAATCGTCAAGTTGCTTGACTGTGACTTGCTCCAGATCGGCATCGTAAAACCAGACTTTACCGCTGTTGGAAACGATTTCCTGCTCGAACGGTTTTAGATAATTCCAGCGGAATTTCCCCGGCCGACTCAAATAAAATTTGCCGCTGCTGGACTGGGCCGGACGGCCGCTTTTATCGAAACTGACTTGCTTGAAATCCGCAGCCAGCGACGCGCTGGCCGCCAGAAAGCTTTTCAGGCGGTTAATCGGCGCCTCGTCGGCGGCAACGTTGGCGATGGCGGCGATCGATAAAACCAGGGCGAAGCTTAAGTTACGTAGCATATTAAAAAGGGTTCAGATTATTGAGCCAGCTTTCGCCGGATTCCGCATTGGCGCCGCATTCGGCGAATTGGGTCGGCGCCGAACCTTCCACGAACGGCAGCAATTTGGCGCCGGGGCATGTTTCGCTGCTGAGCAGGCCGGTTTCCGGATCGATCCAGGTCATTTGGATGTTATCCGGCGGTACCAGACTGACCGGTTTTTTCGAGACCTGCCGCATCATTTCCGACCAAATTTGCAGCGCGCCGCTGCCGCCGGTCAAGCCGCTGGGTTTGTTGTCGTCGCGTCCAACCCAAACCACCGACAGAAAATCGCCGCTGAAACCGGCGAACCAGCTATCGCGCAATTGGTTGGTCGTGCCGGTTTTGCCGACCAGCGCCATTTCCTTCGGCAGGTAATTATACGCAGAGTGGCCGGTGCCGGCGTACATCACTTCCTGCAAGATGGTGTTGGTGATGAAGGTAGCCGCCGGATCGACCGCCTGCCGTACCGTCAGCGGATAGCTTTGCAGAGCTTTGCCGTCCGCCGCGTTTACGGCGCGGATCGAACGCAACGGCGTGGCGAAACCGTCGCCGGCCAGGGTTTGGTAAAGTTGGGTCACTTCCAGCGGCGTCAAGGGTTGCGCGCCCAACAGGAACGACGGGTACAAGTCCACCGGCCGGCTGACGCCCATATTTTTCAAGGTGTTGGCGACCTTGGCCAAACCGATGTCCATACCGATGCGTACCGTCGCCATGTTGTAGGAATGGGTCAAAGCAGTATGCAGCGGGACGATGCCGTGTTCGCGGTTGTCGTAGTTGTCGGGCGACCAGGATTTGCCGCGCTCGGCTTCGATGCTGATCTGGGTGTCGCTGACCGGAGTAGCGATGGTATAGCGGTCCGGGTATTCCAGCGCGGTCAGATACACCACCGGCTTGATCAGCGAGCCGATCGGCCGGACCGCGTCCAATGCACGATTAAATCCGGTGGACTCGGTTTTGCGGCCGCCGCTCAGCGCGACGATTTCGCCGCTATCGCGGCGGGTGACGATGGCGGCGCTTTCCAGGTCGTTGCTTTTCGGGCTCTTTTCGAGTTGCTTGAGTTTATTGGCGATCGATTGTTCCAGGATGTCCTGGATTCGGGTGTCCAGCGTCGTGACGATACGCAAACCTTCCGAGGTCAGGTCTTCTTCCTTATATTCCTGCTTCAACTGGCGTTTGACCAGATCGATAAAATCCGGGTAACGGTTAGCCGAACGGTGGATCACCGCCGCGACGCCTAGCGGTTGCTTCTTGGCTTCCGTGGCCTGCTGCTCGGTAATGTAGCCTTCGTTCAGCATCGAATCCAACACCAGATTACGCCGTTCCAGGGTATGTTCCGGCTTGCGGCGCGGGTCGTATTCGGACGGGCCGCGCACCAAGGCGACCAGCGTCGCGACTTGGTGCAGCGACAGCGTCTTCAACGACTGGCCGAAGTAAAATTCGCTGGCCAAGCCGAAGCCGTGCACGGCGCTGGCGCCGTCCTGGCCCAGGAAGATTTCGTTCAGATAGGCTTCCAGAATCTCGTCCTTGCTGTAGCGGTATTCCAGGATGAACGACATCAGGGCTTCTTTGAGCTTGCGGCGCAAGGTACGTTTCGGCGTCAGAAAGAAGTTTTTCACCAACTGCTGGGTGATGGTACTACCGCCTTGCACCATGCCGCCGGCCTTCAAGTTCGACCACATGGCGCGGGCGATACTTTTCGGCGACAGGCCGAAGTGGCTGTAGAAGTCGCGGTCTTCGGTCGACAGCAGGCCCTGCACCAGCGTCGGCGGCGCTTCGTCCAGTTTGATCAGAATCCGGTCTTCTTTACGGGTCGGGTAAAAACTGCCGATTTGCACCGGATCCATCCTTACGATCGCCAGGTTGGCGCCGGTGCCGGCGTCGGTCAGGCCGCCGATCGCTGCGCCGGCGAAGGCGACGCTGATTTTGCGGCTTTCCTGCGCGGTGTCGCCGAAATTGAAGGCGCGGGTGCGGACGTTGACGACATTGCCTTTGACGCTGTAAGAGCCTTCGCCGACCAATTGCGGGTCCTGCCGGTAATGCAATTCCAGCAATAAATCCTCGAAATTCTTGGCCGAAATTTCGTAACCGGCATACAGCTCGACCGGGCTGGCATAGACTCGGGCCGGGATCGACCAGCGCTTGCCTTCGAATTGTTGGCGCACGGTGTAATCCAGATAGCCGACGTAAACCGCCAATACGGAACCGGCGATGATCACCAGCGGAACCAGCAGGCGGAATAGCCAGGAGGTCCGGGATTTGGGTTTTCTGCGTCGAACGGTGGAACTGCGGGTTCTGGGTCTTCTGGCCATCAGGTCGGTTTGCTGCTTGCGCTGCGGCGATCGGCGGCGCGGATAATGGACGGGGCGGTCGCGGCGGCTTGCGCCGCGATGCGGTTGGCCTGTTATTATCTAATAAAATTGAAGGGGCTGCGACTTTGGCTGGCAGCCTTACGCTGTCGGAGAACCGTCCATGCTCGCTGCAATCCTCACGTTTCACGCGCACTCGGCCTGGCGCACCTTATGGCTCGGGCTGGGGTTACTGGCCTTGGTTTGCGTCAATTCGGCGCATGCCGCGGCAATTGCCCAAGCCGATATCGAAGCTTTCGTGCGCGATGGCTGCCCGCATTGCGAACGCGCCGAAGCGTTCCTGGCCGAGTTGCAGCGGGAACGGCCGCAGTTGAACATTCTGATCCGCAATGTCAGCCGCGAGCCTGACGCTTTGCGGCGCTTGCAAACCTTGGCAGAAGCGCAGAGTCCGCCAGCCCCGCTGCGGCTGCCCGCCTTCCGGGTCGGCGCCAAGCTGGTGATCGGTTATTCGGCCGAAACCGGCAACCAGTTGTTGCGCGAGGCGTTAGCGGCTACCCGGCCGGCGGACGCCGCCGCGGATGCAGCCGGCAGTTGCGAGGTGCAAACCGAGCAAACCTGCACCGCAGGCGATACCGCCAACCCGCTGGCGCCGGCCGAGCCGTTCGAACTGGCCTTGCTGGGGCAGCGGCTGGTGTTGGACGAGGTGGGGCTGCCGGCATTTACTATCGCGATGGGATTGTTGGACGGATTCAATCCGTGTTCGATGTGGGTGTTGATACTGATGGTATCGATGCTGGCGCCGATGCGGAACCGGCCGCGAATGTTGGCGGTTGCCGGAGCCTTCGTGCTGGTCGAAGGGCTGGCTTACTTCGTATTTATGGCGGCGTGGTTGAATCTGTTTTTATGGATAGGCTTGTCGCGCGCCTCGGAAATTGCGATTGCCGCGATTGCCGTTGCCGCCGGTGCGCTGAACCTGAAAGATTTCTGGGCCTTGGGCGTTGGGCCGTCGTTATCGATCCCGCAAGCGGCCAAGCCCGATATTTATGCGCGGATGCGGCGAATTTTGCAGGCGGACAATCTGTGGGGAGCGTTGGTCGGCGCGGTACTGCTGGCTATATTGGTGCAAATCGTCGAATTGTTCTGTACCTCCGGCTTCCCGGCTTTGTATACGCGAATATTGACCTTGCGCCAGTTGCAAGGCTGGGACTATTACGGCTATTTGCTGCTATATAATCTGGCGTATATGCTAGACGACATTGCGGTGCTGGCAGTGGGCGTCGTAACCTTGAGCCAGCAGCGCTTGCAACGCAACCAGGGCCGCTGGTTGAAATTGGCCAGCGGATTAGTGATGGTGGGCTTGGGCGTTTATCTGTTGGCCCGCGGCGGTTGAGCCGGCCGGGCTCGTGGCCGGATCGGTACCGGCTTAAATTTTAAGCAGAATTCAGGAGAATTCGTGATAGACAATAAGCGCAGGCATCCGCGTTTAAAACATCGCGCCAAAATCAAATTGATCGCGCCCGATGTGGCGGAGAGCATCGTGGAAATGCGGGATTTTTCGGAAACCGGTTTGTTTTTGCAGTGCGACCGGGCGTTGATTCCGCCTATGGGTACGCTATTGGAGGTGCAAACCACCGAATTCGACGACGCGCCGGTGCAGTTGGTCAAGGTGGTTCGCATCGATCCCGATTCCGGTTTTGCCGTCGAGTTCTGTAGCCGGGATTGATTGTATTTTTCGCCTCTGAAAGGCTTGCGCCGATTCGGCGGCCATTCCAATCCGGCAGCGCGGCATCAGGCATTCAAGTCTAGCGTAGCGCCTGGGGTTTCGGCGCGTTGCAGGTTCAGTAATTCGCTGCGGGCTTTGTTGGCCATCGCCGCGGCTCTGGCTGCGACGCTCTGGTCTTGCGCCGACGGATTGGCCGGCGCCAGCGCGGCGCGGCGGATAGTGTCGGCCTTTAGCAGCGTGGCTTGCGGATCGCCGGCCACTTCGGACACGTCGATACCGACATCGCCGCCGCTGGCGTAGCGTTGGCCGTCCGGGCCGGCCACATAATCGTAACGGGCGCCGCTGACGGCCAGATTGCCGGCGGCGCTCAGATGCGCCTGCTCGTGAGCTCGAACTTCGCGGTCGCGGGCTTTCAACTTCTCGACCAATTGGCGTTGTTCTTGGCTTAATTCGCCGCTGGCTGTTCCGTTGCCGGACGACTGTGGTGGTGTTTTCGGCGCGACCGGCCTTGACAGGCTTTGCGAGCCGTACAGGTTGAATGGATTATTCGACGCGGCGGTTATCAACATGCTCGTCACCGAAAACTTTAACTGGTTCGCAAATATACGCTTTACGCGTTAAAACTCAAGCGCCAGTCAAGCGGCGCAGCGCCCAATGGATGTGCTCAGCGACCAAATCGGAAGCCTGGTGCAGGCGCCGGTTTAGCGCCGCTATTACCTCCGGATCAGGCCGGCCGTTACCCAGCGCGGTGGCGATGTTGCGCAGCCAGCGCTGATGGCCGATGCGGCGAATTGCCGAGCCCTCGGTTTTCTGCAGAAATTCTGCCTCGTCCCAGGCGAACAATTCCAGCAAGGTGGCGTTATCCAAACGTTGGCGCGGCCGAAAGTCGGCTTCCGCGCTGAGTTTGGCAAACCGGTTCCACGGGCAGGCCAATTGGCAGTCGTCGCAGCCGTAAATCCGGTTGCCAAGCAAAGGCCGTAAATCTTCCGGAATCGGGCCGTGCAATTCGATGGTCAAATAGGATACGCAGCGGCGGGCATCGACCTGGTAAGGGCCGATGATGGCCTGAGTCGGACAGATATCGATGCAGGCCCGGCATAGTCCGCAATGGTTGTTTGCCGCTTGGTCTGCCGGCAGTTCCAGGTCGGTATAGATTTCGCCCAAGAAAAACCAGGAACCGGCACGGCGGTTGATCAGATTGCTGTGTTTGCCGATCCAGCCCAGCCCGGCCTTCTCGGCTATGGCTTTTTCCAATACCGGAGCACTGTCGACGAAAGCGCGGTAGCCGAACGGGCCGATGGCTGCCGCGATGTTGTCGGCCAGTTTTTGCAGCCGGTTACGCAGCAGTTTGTGGTAATCCCGGCCCAACGCGTAGCGCGAGACGAAGGCGGCGGCCGGATCGGCCAATAACACCTGGCTGCGGGCCGAGGGCTCCGGCAAGTAATCCATCCGGGCCGAGATAATGCTGCGGGTGCCTTCCTGCAACAGCGCCGGGCGGCTGCGTTTCAAGCCGTGCGCGGCCATGTAATGCATTTCGCCGTGGAAATCCTGATCCAGCCAGTTTTGCAGATGGGATTCGGCCTGGTGCAGGTCGGTGTCGCTGATGCCGATTTGTTGAAAGCCCAGCTCCAGGCCCCATTGTTTGATGCGGCAAGCTAATTGTTCGGGATCGAGAGAAACGGTCGGTGGCATATTGGTTAATATCGATGCGAGTCCGGTGCCGGCGCTATGTCGCGGTGCCGGCCCGAGCCTGAATGCAAAAAGCCATTTTGGCATAACTTCGCCGATTTCCGCCGGCCGAGGCCGGTTTGGCGATAAAATGGCGGGCTATCGCCTTCGGAATCGATTATGCAGCTTTCAACCGCCGCTCTTTACTCAACCGCGCAAATTCGTGCAGCCGAACGCCAAGCCATCGACCGGCTCGGCATACCGGGGCGGGAGTTGATGCGGCGGGCCGGCGCGGCGTTATTCCGGCATATCCGGCAGCGTTGGCCCGAAGCGGGAGAATTGACGGTATTTTGCGGCGCCGGCAATAACGGCGGCGACGGTTACGAAGTTGCCCGCCTGGCAATCGAGGCAGGTTGCCGGGTGACAGTATACGGATTGGCCGACCCCGAGCGCTTGCCGGAGGATGCGCTCAGCGCTTACCGGGACTTTTTGCAGGCCGGCGGTTGCGTTTCCGGGTTCGAACCGGGCCGCTCGACGATACCTGGTATCGTTGTCGACGCCTTGTTCGGGATCGGTTTAAGTAGGCCGGTCGCGGCGGCTTACTTGCCGGCGATAGCAGAGATCAACGCCGCGGCCGGTCCGGTGGTGGCGGTGGACGTACCGTCCGGCTTGCAAGCCGACACCGGCTGCATAATGGGCGAAGCGGTCGCGGCCGATCTGACCGTGACCTTCATCGGCCTCAAGCAAGGTTTGTTCACCGGCGCGGCGGCCGATTGCCGCGGCGAAGTGGTTTGCGACGATCTCCAGATTGGCGAAGTGTTGGAAGAGCTCGACCCGGCCTGCCGGTTGTTGACAGGCGTAGCCTTGCCCAAGCGCCAACGCAGCGCGCACAAAGGCCAGTTCGGCCACGTGTTATTGATCGGCGGCAACCACGGCTATAGCGGCGCGATTCGCTTGGCCGCAGAAGCGGCATTGCGCGCCGGCGCCGGTTTGGTCAGCGTTGCCACCCGAGCCGCGCACAGCGGCTTGGTCAATATCGCCCGGCCGGAACTGATGTGCCGGGCGGCGGAACAGGCCGGCGATCTGAATGATTTGCTGGAAAAAGCCACGGTTGTCGTGATAGGTCCGGGCTTGGGCCGCGACGCCTGGGCCCAAGCCATGTTCGACCGTGCCTTGGCTGCCGGCAAGCCCAGCGTGGTCGACGCCGACGGCTTGAATCTGCTGGCGCTGCGCAATTGCAGGCGCGACGATTGGGTGTTGACGCCGCATCCCGGCGAAGCGGCGCGCTTGTTGAACTGCGATACCCGGCAAATCGGCGGCGACCGCTTTGCGGCCGTTTCAGCACTGCAGCAACGTTACGGCGGGGTCGCGTTGTTAAAAGGCGCCGGGACGTTAATCGACGACGGCTTTAAGAATCATGTCGTCGTTGCCGGAAATCCGGGCATGGCCAGCGGCGGCATGGGAGACGTGCTGGCCGGGCTGATCGGCGGCTTGGTCGCCCAAGGTTTTACGTTAGGTCAGGCAGCGCTGGCCGGCGCACAGCTGCATGCCGCCGCGGCCGACAGCCTGGCCGCAGAATTCGGCGAACGCGGCCTGTTGGCCGGCGATTTGCCGCTCCGCATCAGAGAATTATTGAACCGATGAACATTACCCTGGAAAGCAGCGAAGACACCGAAGCCTTGGGCGCGGCATTGTGGCAAGCCTTACCCGAAAAATGCCTGCTGTATTTGCGCGGCGAATTGGGGGCCGGCAAAACCACGCTGATGCGCGGATTGCTGCGTGCGGCGGGCCATCGCGGCGCCGTGAAAAGTCCGACGTATACGCTGGTCGAAGAATACGCGGTTGCTGACCGGCGGGTGTTCCATTTCGACTTATACCGTTTAAAGGACCCGGAAGAATTGGAATGGATAGGCATGGACGATTATCTGAATACGGACGCTTTGTGTTGCATCGAGTGGCCGGAAATGGGGCAGGGGGTATTGCCGCCCGCCGATATCGAGATCGGTTTGCAGTACGCGCAACAGCAACGTGTCGCACAAATCAATGTGTTAGCTGAAAATTGTAGCGGAAAGATAAAACTAAACTGGAAAAACAAAGACCTACTGCTATAATCTCAACAATCTTGTCACTAGCGGTCGTGTCGGTTATGCAGCGAATTTATCGAATTTTCTGGATTTGGGGCTTATTGTTTCCCGCTTTTACGGCGGCGGCCCCAGCCGAATTAGGCGCGGTCAGCTATGCCTCGGCGGACCGTTTGGTATTCAACTTGTCCGGCCCGGTACGCCACCACGCTTTCGTTTTGAAAAGCCCGAGCCGTTTGGTGGTCGATTTCGCCGGCGCAAAAATGGCGCAAGCCATCAACCAGCCGCCGGCCGAACATCCGTTATTTGCCGGCGCCCGTAGCGCGATGCGCGCTGGCGGCGATTTGCGGGTGGTTGTCGAATTGAAAGCCGATGCGGATGCCAAAGTCACGGCGCAAGGCAATGCCCTGCAGATCGAGTTGGCGGCGAAGCCGCTGCCGGCTGCCGGCGAACCTGTGGCTGCTGCTCCTGGTAAAACCGTTGCGGTAGCCGCGGCACCGGCACAACCGGCGCCGGAAAAGTCGCCGAAACGATCCGAAGCGGCAATCAAACCGGTGGCATTGAAAACCGCCAATAAAGCCAAAGGCCGCAACATTGTCGTCGCAATCGATGCCGGCCACGGCGGCAAAGACGTCGGCGCGCAAGGTCCGAACGGCACCCAGGAAAAAGACGTGGTGTTCGCAATTGCCAAAAATCTGGAAAATCTGGTCAACGCTCAGCCCGGCATGAAGGCGGTGATGATTCGGAACGGCGATTATTTCGTCAAATTGAACGAACGCCGTCAGATTGCCCGCTCCGCCAAAGCCGATTTGTTCGTGTCCATCCATGCCGATGCCTTTAGCGACAGCCAGGCCCACGGCGCCTCGGTCTATACCTTGGCGACCAAAGGCGCTTCCAGTGCCGGTGCCGGTTGGTTGGCCGCCAGCGAGAACGCGGTCGACGGTTCTGGCGGCGGCGAAGACCGCGATGAAACCTTGGCTTCGGTGTTGATGGATTTGTCCAGCAAGGCCGCCAAAGAGGCCAGCCAGAATGTCGGCAATAAAGTCTTGAGAAGCGTCAAGGGCGTCGGCCATTTGCACCGCAGCGCCGTGCAGAAAGCCGGATTCGTCGTGTTGAAATCGCAAGAAATTCCGTCGATTCTGGTCGAAACGGCGTTTATCTCGAATCCGGAAGAAGAGCGGCGCCTGACCAGCAGGGCCTATCAATATAAAATGGCGGCGGCGGTGTTCAACGGTATTGTCGGCCACTTCAAACAATACGCGCCGGCCGATACGCTGATGGCGCAATTGAACCGTTCCGCCAAAGTGCCGCGTATGGTCGCGCTCAATAAGGTACCGGATGAGCGGCCGCTTCCGGCGGCGGCCAAGCCGAGAAGCGAACCGAAAGCCTTGTTGGCTGACAACGACGCGGTACCGGCCGAGTCAAATTCGCCGGTGGCCAGCGCCAGTGCCGCTACTCAGCATGTGATCAACCGCGGCGAGACCTTGTCCGGCATCGCCCAGCAGTATGGCGTTTCGATGCGGGCATTGCGTCTGGCCAATTCGATGAACGACGGTAACGTCCGCGTCGGCCAGGTGTTGCAAATTCCGCACGATAGCTGACGCTCGGTTGTCGATTTTCTGATCCGCTACGGGGCGAATCATTTCGCCCCGTTTCATTTCGATCCGCTAAAATACGCGCTTTTTTGCGGGCGCCACCGATGCGGATTCACGCTTTACCCACCCAATTGGTCAATCAAATCGCCGCCGGCGAGGTGGTCGAGCGGCCGGCGTCGGTGGTCAAGGAATTGGTGGAAAACTGCTTCGACGCCGGCGCCAGCCAAATTCAAATCGACGTCGAACAGGGCGGCATTCGCCAAATCAAGATTCGCGACAACGGTTGCGGCATCGTCAAGGACGATCTGGCGTTGGCTCTGTCGCGGCATGCCACCAGCAAGATCGCCTCGCTCGACGATTTGGAGCATGTCGCCAGCATGGGTTTTCGCGGCGAGGCCTTGCCCAGCATCAGTTCGGTGGCGCGCTTGACTTTGATTTCCCGTACCGCCGACGCCGACTGCGCTTGGCAAGTCAGCGCCGACGGCACCGAAAAAAATTTCGATCCGCAACCCGACCCGCATCCGCCCGGCACCACCGTCGATGTGCGCGACCTGTTTTACAACACGCCGGCCCGGCGCAAGTTTTTAAAAGCCGAAAAAACCGAATTCGGCCATATCGAGAGCCTGATTCAGAAACTGGCCTTGGCCCGCTTCGATGTTGGTTTTGTGTTAAGCCACAACCAGCGCGAAGTGCTGAATCTGAAACCGGCCGACACCCAAGCCGCTCAAGAAAAACGCATCGCCGCGATTTGCGGTGCGGCCTTTGTCGACAACAGCGTCAAGATCGATTTTGCCGCCTCCGGCCTGCGTCTGTATGGTTGGGTCGGCTTGCCGACCTTCTCCCGCAGCCAGCAAGACATGCAGTTTTTTTACGTCAACGGCCGCCTGATCAAGGACCGCCTGGTGGCGCATGCCGTGAAGCAGGCCTATCAGGATGTGCTGTACCACGGCCGGCATCCGGTGTTTGTGCTGTACCTGGAACTCGATCCGGCTTTGGTCGATGTCAACGCCCATCCGACCAAATTGGAAGTGCGGTTTCGGGAAGGGCGGATGGTGCACGATTTTCTGTTTCAGGCCTTGCACCGTAGTCTGGCCGAGCAACGGCCCGGAGCCCAGCCGTTGCCGCAGCGGATCGAGACGGTTCCGGAGCTTGCGGAACTGCCGCCATCGACCGCACCGCATAGAGCGCCGTTAAACCAACAAACGTTGTTACCGTTGACATTGCCGGAGCGAGAATCGGAGGAAAGCACTGCGCCGCGAACCGCCACGCCGGCGCAAGCTTTCGGCGCCTATCGTTATCCGCCCGAACGCGCGGTGATGCCGGATGTGGCCGAGCAAATCAAAGCCTACGGCAAGCTCTATCCGCAAGCTGGAGGCGATAGCGTCTCGGCAAAGCCGGCTGCCGATCCGGCGATGCCGCCCTTGGGTTTTGCCCTGGCCCACATCCACAATATCTACATCCTGGCCGAGACCGCCAACGGCATCATTTTGGTCGATGCCCACGCCGCCCACGAGCGGGTGACTTACGAGCGCCTGAAACAGCACTACCATAACCGGGCCATCGTCTCACAGCCGCTGCTGTTGCCGATCAAATTGCAAGTCACGGCCGCCGAGGCCGATCTGGCGGAGCAGGAGCACGAATTTTTTATGAACCTGGGTTTCGAAATCAACCGTTCCGGGCTGGAAACTGTGGTACTCAGAGCCACGCCGGCCTTGCTGGCTAAAACCGACGTCGACCAATTGGTAAGAGACATTTTGGCCGATTTGGCGACTCACGGCGTCAGCCATAAAGCCCAGGAAAGCATCAATCAAGTTCTGGCGACGATGGCTTGCCACGGTTCGGTGCGGGCCAAACGCAAGCTCAGCATCGAAGAGATGAACGCCTTGCTGCGCGATATGGAGCAAACCGAGCGTATCGGCCAATGCAATCACGGCCGACCGACCTGGGTGGCGCTGAGCCATCAGGATTTGGACCGGTTTTTCATGCGCGGCCAATAAATGAACGAATTGCAAAAACCGGCCGCCATCTTGTTGATGGGGCCGACCGCCTCCGGCAAGACCGCGCTCGGCGTGGCACTGGCGCAAGCCTTGGACACCGAAATCATCAGCGTCGATTCGGCGCTGGTCTATCGCGGCATGGACATCGGTACCGCCAAACCGACCCTGGCCGAGCGCGGCGGCGTGCCGCACCATTTAATCGATATTCTTGATCCCAGCGAAAGTTTTTCCACCGGCCAATTCCGCGATCGCGCTTTGGCACTGATGGCGGACATCACCGCGCGCGGCAAGCTGCCGTTACTGGTTGGTGGCACGATGCTGTATTTCAGCGCGCTGACCCAGGGTTTGGCGCAATTGCCGGCAGCCGATGCCGAGATTCGCCAGCGGCTGGATGACGAGTTGCAGACCTTGGGCAAGGAAGTGCTGCATGACCGCTTGGCGCAAGTCGATCCGCAAGCCGCGGCGCGGATACATGTCAACGACCCGCAGCGGGTACAACGGGCGTTGGAAGTCTATGAAATCAGCGGCCGGCCGTTGTCGAGTTTTTTTGACGCCGATCAACCGGCCGAGCATCCGTACCGGTTTATTAAAATCATCGTCGCACCGGAGCAGCGTAAAACCCTGCACGACAAAATTGCCGAGCGTTTCGATCTGATGTTGAAGCAAGGTTTTCTCGACGAGGTCCGGGTCCTATGGCAACGCGGCGATCTGGACGAAACCATGCCGTCGATCCGCTGCGTCGGTTACCGGCAAGCCTGGTCGTATCTGAACGGCGAATACGATCTGGCGACGATGCGCGACAAAGCCATCGTCGCCACCCGGCAATTGGCCAAACGCCAATTTACCTGGTTGCGTAAAGAACAGGATGCCCGGCATTTGCTTAGCGGTTCTGACGATTTACTCGACCAAGCTCTGAGTTATTGCCGCGAGTATGACTAAAGCCGAACAACGCCAAATTGCCTATGCGGCTCGCAACGCCCAAGCCGACAAGGATGCGGTCAGTGCCGAAATCTGCCGGCGTGTTTTGGAACAGTCCTGGTATCAAGCGGCGCGGACTGTGATGTGGTATCTGCATTGCCGTTCGGAAGTGCGGACGCTGGCGACCGTCATCGCCGAATTGGCCGGCGGCAAGCGCATTGTTGTGCCTTATTGCACGGTCGATGCCGAGGGGCAAAAACAGCTGGGTTTATGGCATCTGCAAGCCATCGACGAGTTGCAGCCGGGAATGTGGAATATTCTCGAACCGCCGCGCCAGCGCTGGCTGGATCCGGCAAAACAGGTGGGCGCCGAGGAACTAGATGTGGTCATCGTTCCCGGCGTGGCCTTTGACCGGCAAGGCGGACGCTTGGGTAACGGCGCCGGCTATTACGACAGGCTGTTGCAAAAAGTGCGTCCTGACGCGGTGCTGGCGGCAGTCTGCTACGAAGCGCAGTTGCTGCCGCACGTTGCGATGGAACGGCACGATATCTACATGGATCGGGTAATTACCGAGCGGGCGATTTATCCGGGCAAAGGTCGAGCCGGATGCTGAACGCTGCCGAATTGAAACAACGCATTTCCAGTTCCCCGGCCTTTGTGGTGGATGAACGTCAGGTGTTGGCCAATTTGCAGGCGTTGGCGGCATTGCGCGAGACAACCGGCTGTAAGGTTTTGTATGCAATTAAAGCCTTGCCGTTGGCAAGTTTACTGGAATCGATCAAATACCGAGTCGACGGTTTTTCGGTTAGCTCGTTGTTCGAAGCCAAGTTGGCGCAAGAAGTGTTGGCAGGTCTAGGCAGTATCCACTTGACCACGCCGGGGATACGTCCGGACGAATTCGGCGAACTGGTCGAATTATGCAGCCATATCAGTTTCAATTCCTTGCCGCAGTACCAGCGTTTACAGGGGGCGGACCATGGTTATTCGCCGGGTTTGCGGGTCAATCCTAAGCTGTCGTTTGCGGCGGATCGGCGGTTCGATCCGTGCCGGCCGCATTCCAAGCTCGGGGTCGATATCGAGTTGCTGCGAAACGGCCTGCCGGACGGTGTCGCAGGTTTGCAGTTTCATACCGTGTTTTCGTGTCGGGATTTGGCGCCGCTGCAAACTACCGTACTAGCCTTGCGGCCGTTGCTGGAGCGCAACCGGCAACTGCAATGGCTGAATCTGGGCGGCGGCTATCTGTACCAGGATATTGCCGATCTTGAGCCGCTGGCCGAATTGATCGGTGGGTTGCGCGCGGAGTTTGCCATCGACGTCTATCTGGAGCCGGGCAAGGCCATAGTCGGCAATGCCGGATATTTGCTGGCGACGGTGCTGGACCGCTTCGTCAGCGACGGTAAGGTCGTGTTGGTGCTGGATACTTCGGTCAACCACCATCCGGAGGTATTCGAATACCAAATCAGGCCGCGTTTGTTGGAGGAAGTTGCCGAGGGCGGTCAGTCCTCGATTTTGGCCGGTTCGACCTGCCTGGCCGGCGACGTATTTGGCGAATACCGTTTCGACCGCATTCCGGAAGTCGGCGAAAAACTGGTGTTTGCCGAGGTGGGCGCTTATAGCTTGATCAAGGCCAATCGCTTCAACGGATACAATTTGCCGGATGTGTACGCCGTGGATCAAACGGGGCTGGCGTTGCAGAAACGTTACGATTATTCCGATTACCGCCGGCAGTGGGGAGCAGGTTCCGTATAGCTTCGGCGCTTAGCGCTGGCCGTGCGGCGGGGTCGGCACCGGGTCGATATTGGATAACAGTCCTTCCATTTTCTGCACGCTGGCGTCGCAACCTTCGATGCTGGATCGCACCTTGGCCTTGAATCTTAAGCCCATGCTCTCGCCGTCGGCCTCGTGTTCCGCATATTCGTTCAGCAGATGGCAGGCGTCGTGCATTTCTTGTTCGGTATCTTCGAAATTATCGGTGTCCGGCAGCAAGTCGGAGTCGCTCAGCATCATCAACCGGCTGATGATGGCGTTTTGATGGCGGAATACCGATTCGGCGTAGTCGGCGAAACTGTCCATCCCGCTGTTGGCCGGCGCACCGGCGCAGCCGGCCAACGTAGCCAACAACGGCACCCATTTCAAACGCGGTAACAACATGAACGGCTCTTTTAGTTTTTGTGCGCGGTAAAAATGCAATACTCGGTCAGTTTTTCCGTGAACAGGCGATATTGCGCCAGGCCGACCAAATAATTGGCGGTTTGGGCTTTGGAACGTAGCCCTAGCCATTGGCTGATAGTTTGGACCGGTTTCAGGCGTTTGGCTACCTTGTACATATGCTCGACGGAAGCTCGGGTTTGCACGGTAATGTCGTGGCAGACGATATCGGAAAAGCCTTGCTGTTGCAGCAGGCCGTTGAATTCGTCGCGGCTGCACAAGTTGGGTACGGCCCAGCCGTTCAGGCAGGTTACCACCGCTTGCCATTGCTCGGCGCTGAACTGGCGCTGCAACACAAAGCCGTCGCAAACCACGATGCGGCCGCCCGGTTTCAATAGCCGCCATGCTTCCTTTAAAAAATCGCCCTTATTTAGCGCATGGCAGGAACTCTCCAAAGCCCAAACCACATCGAACGATGCATCGGCAAACGGCGTCGCGCAAAAATCCGCCACTTGAAAGTCCACTAATTCCGACACGCCATGGCGCTTGGCGTGGTTGCGGGCGTAAGCGGCCTGTTTGGCGCTGATCGTAATGCCGGTGACCCGATTGCCGTGTTGCTTGGCCATCCAGATGGTACTGCCGCCGATGCCGCAGCCGGCATCCAAAACCTGATCGCCGGGCTGGATGCCGGCTTTTTGGTACAGCACCTGATTTTTATTGAGCAGAGCCTGATGCTGGTCGTAAGGGAGGGCTGCGTCCCAATAGCCGTAATGCAAAGCCAGGTTGTCGCGGTTGCACCAGGCGAACAGATAATCGTTATAACAATCGTCGTAGTGCTTGGCGGCGTCGGCTTGCAGTTCGGCGGTGGATAGCTCGGCGCCGTGGCGTAGGCTCTGGTCGCGGTAATCCTGGTTCGGTTCTAGCGTGTAAATCGTGGCTGGCATCAATGGTTGGGCGGGCTGAAAAGCAACACGGTGGCGCGGCCTCAGCCGCAAGGCTTGCCATTATAATTCAGATCGCCGATGCGCTTCATCGCCGGCGAGTGGGGCGGCAACTGCGGATCGGCGATTTTCAATCGGCTGAACACTTGTCGAATCGGCAAGTCTTTGATCCGATTCAGCTCAATGCCAAAGCGGATGCGAAACAGGCTGTGTTGTTTGCCGGACGGCAAGGTTGCTAACAGTTCGGACAGGCGCCGGTCTATCAAACGTCGGGCCAACAGCAATTCCGGGCTGAGTTTGGTATCGCCGGCACTGGTTTCTGCAATCGCCGGTGTTACGGCAGGTGCAGGCGTAGCGGCGCCTAGCGCTTTTTCGCGCATTTCCCGCAGCCGGCTGCTTTGGGCAAAGCCGACCGTCAAGCCACCCCCGCTTGGTTTGTTGCTATTCATACTTGGTGTTTGTGGCTGTGGGCCGGATCGTGGATCAGATTGCGGATGACGACGGAAGCGCAGACCCCTCCGAACGCCGCCGGTAAATACGAGATCGTGCCGTAGGCCGATTTTTTGTAATTGCTGCCGTCGGTGAACATCAACGAATCTTTATTGACCACTTCCGGCGAGAACACCACTTTCACGCCGCGGCTGATGCCGTGTTTGCGCAAGCGGATGCGAATGAATTGGGCGAACGGGCAGTTGTAGGTTTTGGAAATATCCACCACCTTGAGATGGGTCGGATCCATCTTCCCGCCGGCGCCCATCGAACTGACGATTTTCAATTTTCGGGTCTTGGCGGCGCGGATCAAATGGATCTTCGGCGTCAGGCTGTCGATGGCATCGACGACGTAGTCGTAATGGGTCTCGTCGAGCAATGCGGCGGCGGTGTCCGGGGTGATGAATTCGTGCTTGATGGTGAGCTGCAAATCCGGATTGATCTCCAGCAAGCGTGCGCCCATCACGTCGGCCTTGGCTTGGCCGATGGTGGTGGCCAAGGCCGGCAACTGCCGGTTGCGGTTGCTGGTTTCGACCACGTCGCCGTCGACGATGGTCATTTTGCCGACTCCGGCGCGGCAGATGAATTCGGCGGCAAACGAACCGACGCCGCCCATGCCGACGACCAACACGTGGGATTGCTGGAGTTTGTCCAGCTTGGGGCTGCCGATCAGCAATTCGGTACGGGACAGCCAGCTTAAATCAGTCATGCAGGAATACTCTTTGAAAATTGGCAACGATACGGCGCTGCAGGGTTTGGATGTCCAAACCGAGGATTTTAGCCGCTTCACTATAGATTTCACTAATCGAAAGCTGCGTGGCGGCGTCGGTTTCCAGGAATAAACGTTCCGGCGGCGTGTGCAATAGCGCCAGTCGCGACGGATGTTCCGGTTTTAACAAGAATTTGCCGAACGAAAGGTAACAACCGTGATTCAGCAGTTGTTCGGCCAGTGCGGGTTTGCCGCTAAAACCGTGGACGATCCAGGCTTGAGTCGGTTTGGCCGATTTTTTTACCGCGATCAGCTCGTTGTGGGCGCGCACGCAATGAACGATCAACGGTTTGCCGAGCTGCTCGGCCAATTCGATCTGGCCGCGGAACACTGCCGTCTGCCGCTGCAGAGGCGCAGCTATGCATTTATCCAGGCCGGATTCGCCGACGGCAAGCACACGCGGGCCGGCACAAAGGCTGCGCTGGAGGAGCCAGTCGTGTTCCGGGTCCTGCAGGCCAATATGCCAAGGGTGGGCGCCGATACTGGCATAGCGGTGGTTGCCGGCACAGAGTAGCGCCGGCAGTTCGGCAATTTCCGACATGTCCAGGCTGCGGATTAGCCAATCCGCGTCACCCGGACTGCCGTGGCAATGAATGTCGATGAATGGCGCGGATACGGGCATGGAGCAGCTAATCTACCGATGCGAAGCGACATCGCTATCGGCAACGGCGGTTTCGGTTGCGGGGCGGCAAGCTGGCTGAGTTGAAATGGCCGGCTTGAATTTCCATGGGGCAAGGTATAATAGCCGTTTATTTTTTGCAACAGAGCAACAATGGCGCAATATATTTTCTCCATGAACCGGGTCGGCAAGGTGGTGCCGCCTAAAAAATACATCTTGAAGGACATCTCGCTGTCGTTTTTTCCCGGCGCGAAGATCGGTGTGTTGGGTCTGAACGGCTCGGGTAAATCGACGCTGCTGCGCATTATGGCCGGCGTGGATAAGGAAATCGAAGGCGAGGCGATTCCGCTGAAAGGCATCAACATCGGCTATTTGCCGCAGGAGCCGCAGTTGGATCCGAGCAAAAACGTGCGCGGCATCATCGAAGAATCGGTGCAGCACATCAAGGATGCCTTGGCGAAACTGGATGCGGTTTATGCAGCTTATGCCGAACCGGATGCCGATTTCGACAAGCTGGCTGCCGAGCAAGCCAAACTGGAGGACATCATCAACGCCTGCGACGGCCATAATCTGGACCGGCAATTGGAAATCGCCGCCGATGCGCTGCGCTTGCCGGATTGGGATGCCGATGTAAACAAGCTCTCCGGCGGCGAGAAGCGGCGGGTGGCGTTGTGCCGCTTATTGTTGTCCAAACCGGATATGCTGTTGCTGGACGAGCCAACCAATCACTTGGACGCCGAATCGGTCGCCTGGTTGGAGCGCTTCCTGCACGATTATACCGGCACCGTCGTTGCCGTGACTCACGACCGCTACTTCCTGGATAACGTCGCCGGCTGGATTCTGGAGCTGGACCGCGGCATGGGTATTCCATGGGAAGGCAATTATTCGTCCTGGCTGGAGCAGAAGGAAAAACGGCTGGAGCTGGAGGAAAAGCAGGAGACTTCCCGCCAGAAAGCCATGAAGGCCGAGTTGGAGTGGGTGCGGCAGAATCCGAAAGGTCGCCACGCCAAAAGCAAGGCGCGTCTGGCGCGTTTCGAGGAGTTGTCGTCGGTCGAAGTGCAACAGCGCAACGAGACCCAGGAAATTTATATTCCGCCCGGACCGCGCTTGGGCGACGTCGTCATCGAAGCCGACAACATCAGTAAGGGCTTCGGCGACCGCTTGTTGATCAACAATTTAAGTTTCAAACTGCCGCCGGGCGGCATTGTCGGCATCATTGGTCCGAACGGCGCCGGTAAGACCACACTGTTCAAAATGATGGCCGGCATGGAGCAGCCGGATTCCGGTTCGTTCAATTTCGGCCAAACCGTGCAGTTGTCCTACGTCGAACAGTTCCGCGACGATATGGATAACAATAAAACGGTTTGGGAAGAGATTTCGGACGGCTTGGACATGATCACGGTCGGCAAGTACGAAACGCCTTCGCGTGCCTATTGCGGCCGGTTCAATTTCAAAGGCTCGGATCAGCAAAAGCGTATCGGCGAATTGTCCGGCGGCGAGCGTAACCGGGTGCACTTGGCCAAGTTGCTGAAAAGCGGCGGCAACGTGTTGCTGCTCGACGAGCCGACCAACGATTTGGACGTAGAAACCTTGCGGGCGTTGGAAGAGGCGCTGCTGGGCTTCCCCGGTTGTGCCGTAGTGATCTCGCACGACCGTTGGTTCCTGGATCGGATCGCCACCCATATGTTGGCGTTCGAAGGCGACAGCGAGGTGGTCTGGTTCGAAGGCAACTACGCCGATTACGAAGCCGATCGCCATCGCCGGTTGGGAACTGACGCCGATAATCCGCGCCGTATCAAATACAAAAAAATCGGCTAAGCCGGGGTTAAGGGTTCGCCGCCGACAATGGCGGCGGACCCGGCGGCTAATAAAGTTGGCTTTGAACTTGAAATAGCGCGGCTTTGTCCCAAACTTGAATTTAGTTTTTTATGAGGCCGCGGCTGTCCTGTTGAAATCGGCAGATGTAGCGGTTAATGTATTAATAGCGCACCGAACAATAATAAGGAGAAATAGGATGTCGAAAGCACAAAACTTGCAGGACAATTTTTTGAACGCCCTGAGAAAAGAACATACCCCGGTGTCGATTTTCTTGGTGAACGGTATCAAGCTGCAAGGTCGCGTCGATTCTTTCGATCAGTACGTTGTGATGCTGAAAAATACCGTCAACCAAATGGTTTACAAACACGCCATTTCCACCATCGTTCCCGGCAAAAACGTCAATATGCACCGTGATGCCGAGCCCAGCGACGAGAGCTAAGAGGCCTTTTTTTGTTTGAACGTCCCGATGCGGGCGAACGGGCGATACTCGTTCACCTGAATTTGCAAGTCGGACAAGAAGATCTCGACGAGCTGAAAGAACTCACCAAATCCGCCGGTGCCCAGCCGATTCATGTGGTCACCGGCAGTCGCCACCGCCCGGACCCCAAGTATTTCGTCGGCATCGGCAAGCTCGACGAAATCAAGGCTGCCGTGGTCGAACACCAAGCCGACATCATCATCGTCAACCATCCGTTGTCGCCCAGCCAGGAACGCAATCTGGAAAGGGCATTGGAGGTGAGGGTGGTTGACCGTAACGGTTTGATTCTGGATATATTCGCTCAGCGCGCGCAGACCTTCGAAGGTAAGTTGCAAGTCGAATTGGCGCAGTTGAAGCATCTTTCGACTCGATTGATTCGCGGTTGGACCCACTTGGAGCGGCAAAAAGGCGGTATCGGCTTGCGCGGCCCCGGCGAGACCCAGTTGGAAACCGACCGGCGTTTGTTGGCGGTAAGGATCAAACAAATCCAACAGCGCTTGGAAAAAGTCGAAAAACAACGCCATCAAAGCCGCAGCAAACGGAAAAAGGCGGAAATTCCGACTGTTTCGCTGGTCGGCTATACCAATGCCGGTAAATCGACTTTGTTCAACACGTTGACCGGGGCCGGGATTTACGCCGCCGACCAGTTATTCGCGACCTTGGATCCGACTTTGCGCCAGTTGCCGCTGCCTGATGGCGGCGAAATTATCCTGGCCGATACGGTCGGTTTCATCCGGCATTTGCCGCACGAACTGGTCGCGGCTTTCCGTTCTACGTTGCAGGAAGCGGCCGAGGCCGATCTGTTGCTGCACGTGATCGATTCGGCTGCTGAAGATAGAGATGACACCATCATCCAGGTCAACCAGGTGTTGGAGGATATCGGTGCCGGCAAGATAGCGCAGTTGAAAGTATTCAATAAAATCGATTTGCTAGGCGATCTCGAACCCCATATCGATTATGACGCCGAAGGGCGCCCGGTTTGCGTCTGGATCTCGGCGCAAAGCGGGGCGGGGTGCGATTTGTTGCAACAGGCATTAGGCGAATTGTTCGCCAGCAGCAAAGTGATTCGGAAATGTTATCTGCCGGCAGGGCAGGCCGGCCTGAAAGCCAAACTGTTTGCCTTCGTCAGAATAATAAGCGATGTCACCGACGATCACGGCGATTGCGAGTTGACGATAGAAATCGATAAAAAGCATTTGGGCCTGCTGAAACATATCCGGGTCGAAGCGGTAGCCTGATCCCGATAGCGTTTTTCTATACCTAGTTATTTTCTCGGTTAATGGTAATTTGAGATAGAATGGCGCGCTTTCGAAAGCGGCGTGCCGTTCTCGAAACATAATTCCGGCTTTGCGCTTGTTGGCCAGCCGAATTTTGAGTTTGCAAATCCAATTTTGGAGCGTTTGGTATGTCTTGGAATGAGCCCGGCGGTGATAAAAAAGACCCCTGGAGTGGTCGCAACGAAAAGGATAATCCTCCCGATCTGGATGAAGTGATCCGGTCCTTGCAGGACAAACTGGGCGGCATTTTCGGCGGCGGCAAGCGCGGCGATAGTTCTAACGGCCCTTCGATGCAAAGCATCGGATTTTTGGCGGCCGGCGCGCTGGTGCTGTGGGGTTTGAGCGGATTTTATACCGTGGACGAGGGAACCCGCGGTATCGTCACGCGTTTCGGCGCTTACGTGGCGACCACGCAACCCGGTCTGAACTGGCATATCCCGGCGCCGATCGAGCAAGTGCAGGTGATCAACGTCGAACAGCAACGTTTTATCGAGGTCGGCTACCGTTCCGGAGGCGGCCAGGCGATGGGCTCGGTTCCCAAAGAAGCGATGATGTTGACTAAAGACGAAAATATCGTCGACGTGCGTCTGGCTGTGCAGTACCAGGTCAAAGACGCCAAGGATTACGCCTTTAACGTGCTGGATCCGGCTTCTACGTTGAAGCAAGTCACCGAGAGCGTCCAACGCGGCGTGATCGGCCGGAGCGACATGGATTTTGTGTTGACCGAAGGCCGTAGCGAAATCGTTGCCGCAATCAAAACCGAAATCCAGTCGGTGATGGATGCCTATAAAACCGGGATACTGATCACCAGCGTGAATTTGCAGGATGCGCAGCCGCCGGAACAAGTGCAGGGTTCGTTCGAAGACGCCATCAAGGCGCGCGAGGACAAGCAACGCTTGATCAATGAGGCTGAAGCTTATTCCAACGATGTCGTGCCGAAAGCTCGCGGTGCCGCTTCCCGGATCGTACAGGAATCCGAAGCGTATAAAGAAAAAGTGATTGCGCAAGCTAACGGCGACGTCAGCCGCTTCTCGCAACTGCTTGCCGAGTATAAGAAGGCTCCAGCGGTCACCAAACAGCGCATGTATATCGAGGCAATGGAACAAGTATTGGGTAAATCGAATAACGTGTTGGTCGATGTCAAATCCGGTGGCAGCATTATGTATTTGCCGCTGGACAAATTGGTGAATAAGGTCGCAGAAGACGCGGTTTCGGCGCCGGTTCCCACGCACGAACCGGTTGTCGCGCCCGCGCCTCAAGCCAAAGAGATCAGAAACGATATACGCGCATCGAGCCGCGAACGCGATGTGAGAGGACGCTAACATGGGAAACAAGATACTAGTAGCCTTGGGCGCTTTGGCGGTTATATTGTCGATGTCGGTGTTTACCGTCGGCGAGACCGAAAGAGTCATCAAGTTTCAATTGGGCGAAATCGTCGGGGCCGACTTTCAGCCCGGCATGCACTTGAAAATTCCGTTCATCAATAATGTAAAAAAATTCGACGCCCGTATCCTGACTATGGATGCGACGCCGGAACGTTTCCTGACTGCGGAAAAGAAAAACGTTATCGTCGATTCTTTCGTCAAATGGCGAATCGGCGACGTGAAAACCTTTTACACCACAGTGGGCGGCGATGTCGGCCAGGCCAATATCCGCCTGGACCAGATTATCAAGGACGCGGCGCGTAGCGAATTCAGTAAACGCGAAATCAGGCAACTGGTTTCGACTGACCGTAGCGCGATCCGCGATTCGTTGATCACCAACGTTTCGCCGCACGCTTCGCGATTGGGTATCAATATTGTCGACGTGCAGGTCAAACGCATCGATTTGCCGAACGAAGTCAGTACCTCGGTATACCAGCGGATGGAAGCCGAGCGGGCGCGGGTGGCACGCGAGTTTCGTTCCCAAGGTTCCGAAGCCGCGGAGCGGATTCGTGCCGATGCCGATAAACAGCGCGAAATCATTTTGGCCAACGCTTACCGCGATTCCGAAGTATTGCGCGGCGAGGGCGATGCTAGAGCTGCGGATATTTTCGCTAAAGCTTACGGCGAAGACAGCGACTTCTTTGCCTTTTACCGCAGTTTGATCGCCTATAAAGAGGCACTCGGCAAATCCGGCAATATCATGGTGTTGGAACCGAACTCCGATTTCTTCAAGTTTTTCAAAAACCAGAAATAAACCATCAATCTAACGCTGCACGACCGGACGCCCCGCTCTGCGGGGCGTTTGCTGTGATTGGGATAGACAAATAATGCAAAGAAAAGACAACTGGCTGTTGCCCGAAGGCATCGGCGAGGTATTGCCGGAGCAAGCCGCGCATTTGGAAAATTTGCGCAGAAAGCTGCTCGATACTTTTGCCTGTTGGGGTTATCAGCTAGTGATACCGCCCTTCGTGGATTTTCTGGATTCTCTGCTGACGGGTTCCGGCCACGACTTGGATCTGCAGACCTTCAAACTGACCGACCAGCTTAGCGGCGAAATGCTTGGCGTGCGTGCGGATATGACGCCGCAGGTGGCCCGTATCGACGCTCACCATTTGCAGCATGACGGCCCCACCCGCTTGTGCTATGCCGGTACCGTGCTTCACGCCGTGGGCGACCCCTTGGAAAAGAGCCGCAGCCCGATGCAAATAGGCGCCGAACTATACGGCCACGCCGGATTGGAGAGCGATTACGAAGTGATCCGCTTGATGCTGGAGATGCTGGCGATCAGCGGCCTGCAAAACGTGCATTTGGATTTGGGCCATGTCGCGATCTACCGGGCGCTGGCCGAGCAAGCCGGCTTGAACCAGCAACAGGAGTCGGAATTGTTCGACGTGTTGCAACGTAAAGCCAGAACCGAGCTGGTCGAATTGTTGGCCGGTTTTGCCATCGACGAACGCTTTCAGGCCATCTTTAACGCTTTGCCGAAGCTGAACGGCGGTCGGGAAGTGCTGGACAAAGCCGACGCTGTGCTGGCGGGTTTGCCGTGTAGCGGTATGATCGGCGCTGCACTGGCCGATTTGCGCGGCATCGCCGACAAACTACGCCGCGATTTTCCCGGCTTGAGCGTCAGTTTCGATCTGGCGGAATTGCGTGGCTACCACTACCACACCGGCATGGTGTTCGCGGCATTCGTGCCGGCGTTGGGTAAGGAAATCGCCCGCGGCGGCCGTTACGACAATATTGGCGCGCGCTTCGGCCGGGCTCGGGCGGCCACCGGGTTCAGTGCCGATTTGAAAGTATTGGCGGCCATGTTCGAAGACGCCGATAGCGCACGGCAAATCGTTTATGCGCCTCACGGCGAAGATGCCGACCTGCTGGAGGCCATCAGAGATTTACGCGCCCAGGGCGAAATGGTAATCCAACAGTTGCCGGGACAGGCGGAGGCCGCCGCGCAAATCGGCTGTAACGCAATTTTAGAAAATCAGAATCAACGCTGGGTCGTTAAACCATTAGTTTAAGGTTGGAAAATATGGGAAAGAATGTAGTTGTTATCGGCACGCAATGGGGCGATGAAGGTAAGGGCAAGCTGGTCGATCTGTTAACCGAACAGGCTGCGGCTGTCGTACGCTTTCAGGGCGGCCATAATGCCGGCCACACCTTGGTGATTAACGGCGAAAAAACCGTTCTGCACCTGATTCCCTCCGGCGTGCTGCGCGAGGGCGTGCAATGCATGATCGGCAACGGCGTGGTGTTGTGCCCGGAGGCTTTGCTCAAGGAAATCGAGATTCTGGAAAAGTCGGGCGTACCGGTCAGGAACCGGTTACAAGTCAGCGAAGCCTGCGCATTGATTCTGCCGGTCCACGTTGCGATCGACCAGGCCCGGGAAAAGGCGCGCGGCAGCAAGGCAATCGGCACGACCGGCCGCGGTATCGGGCCGGCCTACGAGGACAAAGTCGCCCGCCGCGGTTTGCGTGCCGGCGACTTGCGTAACCGGGACGAGTTTGCTGCCAGGCTGAAGGAGTTGGTCGATTACCATAATTTCATGCTGGTCAATTACTACGCAGCGGAGCCGGTCAACTACGAAGAAATTCTGGCTAACACCTTGCGTTTGGGTGAAATCATCAAGCCTATGTTAACCGATGTCGGCGAGGCTCTATATAGCCACCAACAACAGGGCAACAACGTATTATTCGAAGGTGCGCAGGGCGCGTTGCTGGATATCGACCACGGCACTTATCCGTATGTAACCTCTTCCAATACCACGGCGGGCGGAGCGGCAACCGGCAGCGGCGTTGGGCCGTTAGCGTTGGATTATGTTCTGGGTATTACCAAGGCCTATTCGACCCGAGTCGGCAACGGCCCGTTTCCGACCGAGTTGATGGACAGCTACGGCGAACATCTGGGCGTGAAAGGCCACGAATTCGGCGCTACGACCGGGCGCAAGCGCCGCTGCGGTTGGTTCGATGCGGTGTCGATGCGCAAATCCGCTCAATTGAATAGCTTGACCGGCATTTGCTTGACCAAGCTGGACGTGTTGGACGGTCTGGATAAAATCGGCATTTGTACCGCCTATAAAATCGATGGCCAAATCACTGAAACGGCGCCGTTGGGCGCTGACCAATACGCCGTCTGCGAGGCCGTCATTGAGGAAATGCCGGGTTGGAGCGGTAGTACCGCCGGGATTACCGATTTCACGCAATTACCGGAAAATGCCAAGGCTTACATTGCCCGTATCGAGCAATTGGTCGGCGTCAAAGTCACGATATTGTCGACCGGGCCCGACCGCAACGAAACCATCGTCCTGGAAAATCCGTTCTCGGCCTGATACAGGGACGCTGACCAACTCCGAAAGCCGTCGGCCGGGTTTCTCCGAGACCAGGCCGGCGCATCTGCCAAGCCCTATTCAAGTCAGTGACTTTGCCGTCCTTTCATAGCCGGCAATAGGCCGATTTTTGTTGCGGATCCACTCGCTCCAGGAGCCGGCGTACAATTTCGATCCGCTGAGTCCGGCGATTTCCATCGCCAGCAAATTGTGGCATGCGGTCACGCCCGAGCCGCACATATGTACCACGCGTTCCGCCGGCCACGGCGCAATCAAATCGCTAAATTGCCGGCGTAAGTGGTCGGGGCTCAGGAACAGGCCGTTTCGATCGAGATTGGATTGCAATGGCCGGTTAAGCGCTCCGGGTATGTGGCCGGCCACCGGGTCGATCGGCTCGGCTTTGCCGAAGAAGCGCTCCTGGGTTCTGGCATCGATCAATCTGATGCTGCGGCTGGCCAGACCTGCTTCAATCTGGTTAGCGCTGAGCCATTGCCGGTCATCGAGATAGCTGCGAAACCCGCTGGCGGCGATTTTGGGCAATATTGCTGTGGTAGGCAGGCCTCGTTTGCGCCAGTGGCCGTAGCCGCCGTCGAGCACGGCAACCTGGGTATGGCCCATGCTGCGCAGTAGCCACCACATGCGGCCGGCAAAGGCGCCACCGGCATCGTCGTAGACGACCACCTGGCAGCGGTTGTTAACTCTCCAGTCTCCCAGTTTTGCAGCGAGCAACTCGAAGTTCGGTAGCGGGTGGCGGCCGGTGTAGGCTTGAACCGGGGACGACAAGTCTTTATTCAAATCGGCATAGACCGCGCCGGGTATGTGGCTCTGCCGATAGGATTTATAGCCGGCTGCGGTATCGGCCAGCGAGAAGCGGCAATCGAATATGCGCCAATGCGGATGGTCGAGGTTGGCTGCCAAGGCGGCGGCGGAAACCAGCGTGGTATAAGTCATGCTCATAGCTCCAAAATAATTTTTCCAATGTGTTGGCTGCTTTCCATCAGCCGGTGGGCCCGGTCGGCCTCGGCCAGCGGAAACACAGAATCTATCACGGGTTTGACTTGGCCGGATTCCAACAATGGCCAGACTTTCTCGCGTAACTGCCGGGCAATTTTAGTTTTGAACTCGTCGCCCCTCGGGCGCAAGGTGGAGCCGGCCAGCGTCAGGCGTTTCATCAGTAGTGCGGCCAAATTGATTTCGGCCTTGCTGCCTTGCTGAATCCCGATTTGCATCAGCCGGCCGTCGCTTGCCAGCGATTTTAAATTACGTGACAGATAATCCCCGCCTACCATATCCAGAATCACGTCGACGCCATTGCTCCCGGTGAATGCAGAAACCGCCTCGACGAAATCCTGTTGCCGGTAATTCACGGCAAGGTCGGCGCCCAACTCCAGGCATCGCCGGCATTTCTCGTCGCTGGCTGCCGTCGTGATGGCACGGGCGCCGAAGGCTTTGGCAAGCTGGATTGCGGTGGTGCCGATGCCGCTGCTGCCGCCATGCACCAACAGGGATTCGCCGGCTTGCAATCCGGCTCGGTCGAAAACGTTACTCCACACGGTAAAAAATGCCTCCGGGAGCGCTGCGGCCTGGGTAAAGCTGAATCCCCGTGGAATCGGTAAACAGCAGCAGGCGCTGGCCAGGCAATATTCGGCATAGCCGCCGCCGGTGACCAGCGCGCACACCGAATCGCCGACCTCAACTTTCGTTACCGCGCTGCCGATTTCGGCGACGGTACCGGCGACTTCCAAGCCAAGAATGGGCGATGCACCCGGCGGCGGCGGATACAGGCCTCGGCGTTGCACGAGGTCGGGGCGGTTGACGCCGGCGGCGTGGGTTTGGATCAGAACCTGATTGGGCCCCGGCGTCGGTTTCGGCCAGTCGGTCACGACGAGTTGGTCGAGGTCGGCGTTAGTTTGAATCTGAACGGCACGCATGATGTTAAGCTTTGCGGGAGGACTGTGTATTATATGCGGCCCAATTTAGCAGAAGTCTAGTTTCCACGAGAGAGTCCATGGTACGAGTAGGTATTGTCGGCGGCACGGGATACACCGGTGTCGAATTATTGAGAATTCTGGTTTTGCATCCGCAAGTTGAAGTCAGCGTCGTCACCTCCCGCGCCGACGCCGGGTCGAGGGTGGACCAGTTGTATCCCAGTTTGCGCGGCTATTGCGATTTGCAATTCAGTCCGCCGGAGCTGAAGTATTTGCAAGGCTGCGACGTGGTGTTCTTCGCCACGCCGAACGGCACGGCAATGCTGATGGCCGAAGCGTTGTTGGCGCTGGGTGTCAAAGTCATCGATCTGTCCGCCGATTTTCGTATCAAAGACCCGGCCGAATGGCAGAAATGGTACGGCATGCAGCACGCCAGCCCGGGCCTGATTGATGAGGCCGTGTACGGTTTGCCGGAGCTGAACCGGGAACAGATCAAACAGGCGCGCTTGATCGCATGCCCAGGTTGTTATCCGACTGCCGTGCAATTGGGCTTCCTGCCTTTGCTGGAGGCCGGTATGGTGGATACGAACGGCTTGGTGGCGGATGTCAAATCCGGCGTCAGCGGTGCCGGACGCAAAGCGGAAATAGCGTCGCTAATGAGCGAAGCCGGCGAAAGTTTCAAAGCCTACGCGGTTGCCGGCCATCGCCATTTGCCGGAAATCAAGCAGGGATTGGCGCGCGTTGCGGGCGACGAGGTGGGATTGACCTTTGTGCCGCATTTGACGCCGATGATACGCGGCATACACGCCACGCTTTATGCGCGTTTAAACAGCCGCGGTAAAGATTTACAGGCACTTTTCGAGCAACGTTATCGGGAACAGCGCTTCGTCGACGTATTGCCTGCCGGTAGCCATGCCGACACCCACAACGTGCGCGGCAGCAACCGCTGCCAAATTGCGGTGCATCAACCGCAGGGCGGCGATACGGTGGTGGTTTTGTCGGTGATCGACAATCTGGTGAAGGGCGCTTCGGGACAGGCGGTGCAGAATATGAACTTGATGTTTGGTTTGGCTGAGGCGGCAGGCCTTGAAACGGTTGCGCTTTATCCTTGAGGTTTAGATAAGTTCGAGCAATAAAAAACCGCCTGCCGGTTTTACCGGCAGGCGGTTCGCTCGATCTTTAGTTTTCTGAATTAAGCAGCGAAAGCCTGATTTTTACGATTCAGTCTCCAACCCAGCATTCCGCTTGCCAAAAGCAATAAGCTGGTGGGTTCCGGAACGCTAGTGCCAGGGGGGGTGGTGCTTGCAGTCGTGCCAACCAGAGAAACCAGTTTGAAATAATCTGAAGTTGTATCGGTAATAACATCCCCCAGGCCTGAACCCCATCTGCTGCTGTAGGCGCTTATTAACCAAAGGCTTGACGACTTGTTGCTCGGATTGATGTCCTCTTGGACGTCTCCGACAGTACTATAACTGCCTACGAATTCCCAGCCATTGGTAAGAAGGGTTGAAATGGATTTTCCGCTAATATCTGCATTACCGCTAAGGGCGCCGGTGGTGGGCACTGCACCAGTATATCTGACAATCGAGATATCAGAATCGTAGCCGGTGGTAGCGTCCGGCCAGCCTACCGTTAGTTTATCCAAGATGGTACTGTCGTCAAATCGAAACAGTACCGCTTCTATGCGACCATTGTTGTCGATGGCATGGTCGGGATAACTGTACGTTGTCTCGGAGCCGCTCAACACGCCCAGGCCGTTAGAGCTTCCATACCACTGAAGGGTGGCGGTAGAAAATGTTGAGTAGCTCAAAGTACCGACCGAGTAAGCAGTCATGCTTTGTACTCCACCCGGTGTCACCGTGTTTGTGCCGCCTATGGTCCACAATGTGGCGTTTGCCGTTAACGGTGCCAACAACAGAGCTGCAACAGCCAAATATTTCCGGGTCATAAAATCCTCGCTATTTTTTATTCATTTCCATCATTGTCTTTGCCGGTCTGAAAATAACTATTGTACTATCGGCCAAAGGACAAAACGCTCTTATCGATAATTGAAAAGCATTTATTGGGCCATGATTGTTTTTTGTTAAAAAACAAATGGTTGCGTTTTGTTTTTTGTCGAATGGCTGCGATGTTGTAAAAAAATACGACAGATGCTGTGTATTCGATTATCAGCGTAACTTTTCCAATAGTACCTTCGCTTGGTCGCGGCCGTTGAACAGCGTATTGGCTTTTAACGCTTGTTCGAGTTCTTGCCTGGCTTCGTCGTTGCGTTGCATTTTGCTCAACGCCACACCGATATGGTAGCGAATTTCCGGATCTTGCGATTGCAGCGAATGGGCGTTACGCAAGTAATGCAGGCCTTGTTCCGCTTGGCCCGAGTTAACCAGAATCCAACCCAGCGTATCGTTGGTTGCCGCCTGGCCGGGGGCCAGTTTATGGGCTTGTTCGGCTAACGAGAGTGCTTTGTTGTTGCCAAGATTCAAATAGGTATAAGCCAGATTGTTCAAGAATTGCGGTTCGTTGGGGTATTGTTTGAGTAATAGATCGTAATATTTTTCCGCTTCTTTGAAGTTTCCGCTCTTCAATAATTCGTTAGCGAATGCAGCCATTGGTACGTAGTCTTGCGAATGTTTTTTTACCCATTGTTCCAGCAAGGTAAATGCCTTATCCGGTTGGTTAGTTTTGTACAAGCTGTCGTAGAGCTGCATTAACGATGTCGTGTTCGGTTCCAGTTCGAATGCGGCTTGGTAGTGGCTGTTGGCCAAGCTGAAGTTTTGGTCATGCAGGGCAACGTCGCCCAGCAGTTGGCGCGGGAAAGCCCGTTTTGGGTAGCGTTTCATTAAGCTTTCGGCACGGCTTGCGGCAAATACCGGCTTGCCATGATTAAGTTCCATCTCGACCAACGCAATTTGCGACGGGATATGACCTTCGTCCACCAATACGGCTTTTTTTAGGGTTTTGATGGCTTCGTAATAGTCGCCGGCGTCGATTTGGTATCGGGCTGCTTTGTAGAGTTGTTTTACGTTAAAGCGCGCTTGGTCGGCCATTCGGACGAACACGCCCAGGGCCTTTTCTCGATTGTTGCTGGCCAAGTAGCTGCGCGCCAACGCATCGATAACATGCAGGTTGTTCTTATCGAGGGCTTCTGCGGCTTGTGCGGCCGCAGTCGCTTCACTAACCTTACCCATCTTTAAATTCAAATCTACCGATGCCAAAAGCACGGGTAATGATTTTAAATCCAGCTTTTTTGCCCGCTCCAGCCAATCGCTGGCAGCGTCGAGGCGTCCGGCGCTTTGCTCGACTTTGGCCAATTCCACCAAAATATCCAGATTGTTCGGGTCCTTTTGATTCAAGGCTTGCAGGCGTTGTCGAGCTTGATCGAATTTATTTTCGCCAACGTCGAGTTTGCTTAGGTTAATTTGCGCGGCGAGAAAATTCGGATCTAATTCGATCGCTTTCTCGAAACTTTGCCTGGCTTGTTTGTATTGGCCGTGGCTGACCTGGGCTGTACCCAATAAATTAAGAAGTGTTAAATTTTTCGACGCTTTCTTATAAAGCGTTTGAGCGATTTGTAACGCGCTTTCCGAGTCGCCTTGGCTCATTTTTAGGGCTACCAGCGGAATGCCGGCTTGTAATGAGTCGGGGTTTTGCTTGTAAGCTGCTTCCAAGTCTTGAGTCGCGGCTTGCTCCTGGCCCATCGCCAGCCGATTCAAGCCGATCTCGGCTTGTAGGCTTCCTTTACCATCGCCCAACGCGGCGGCCTTGCCGAACATTATGTTCGCCATGTCGTGTTTGCCTGCCTGCATAAACGCATTTCCTAATAGGTAGGCCAATCGAGAGTCTTGCGGGTTGTGGATTTGGATAGGGCGAAGTAACTCGATCGCTTGCTCCGGTTCGTTTTTTTTCAACAGAATTGTGGCTAGCAGTGTGTATGGGCCGGACTGTTCGGGGAATTGCTTGACATAAAGGCGGAGATATTCGGCAGCGAGATCGAATCGCTGTAGGCTGTAATTTACTAAGCCGGACAGCATCAAGGTCGAGCCATGCGCGGATAAGTATTCCGGCTTTATCGATGAAATTATATCTGCGGCGGCTACCAGCTCCTTGGCAGCGGCTTCCTTTTGCTTATTTTTATCCAGTAACACTGCGTTTAGGTAAGCAGCCTTGGGTTCGAACGGGTAGGTCTTCCGCACGTATTCCAAATCCTGCTTGGCTTTATCGTCCTGTTTTAAGTCCATCAACAAACCGGCCCGCGCCAAACGGGTGTCGACGTGGTCGGGATTCAGTTCGACCGCCTTGTCGTAAAACTTGAGCGCTTCCTCCAGCTCCATATTGGCATGCTTGATAGAACCTTTGGCGAACCAGGCGCCGTGGTCGTCTGGTTGGATCTGCATGGCTTTATCGGCAGCCAGATCGGCACCTTTCCGGTCGCCGCGCTTTAACAGCGCATTGGCGCGGCCGACGACCGCGGCGACGTGGCTGGGATCGATTTGCGCCGCACTGTCGAATTCGTTCAAAGCTTCGCTGATTTGATTGAGCTGAAGATAGGCGTTTCCGCGGTAGACATGCAAAATCGGACGCAACTCATTGTTGAACTTGACCGGATCGATTTCCTTGATCAAGTCGTTGTAGCGGATTTCATACGTATAGAGTTTGGCCAGATTCTCGACGATTAAAGAAGGGTCTGCGCCCAGTTGCTTGGCCAGGTTCAATTGCACTTCCGTTTCGGAAAGCGATTTTTGTTGCAAGTAGATATCGCCGAGTAACACGTGGGCAGCGACGTAACGTTCGTTCTGCTGCAGCGCGTTTTTCAGCTCGATAATGGCTGCTTCGTTGTTATGTTCCCGATAGGCCTGCAACGCCCGCTCGTAATATTGTCCGGCCAGCACGTCGTCGGCTAGAGCGTAGTTTATGGGCGCAATACCGGCAACCAATAGCCATGTGCCGAAAGTGATACGCGAGGGTAGTTTGGATATGCGCATGGGGGGGGGGACCGTTTTCGTTCAAAAAGTCGGCATAGGATAGCCGCAAAGCGGATTTGTCTCCAGTTAAGCGACATCCGCATTTCATAACGTCCGGCGCTGGGTTGCCGTCTGGAAGCGCGGGCCGCATTCGGCTTGCGTTTGATCGGAATGGTGTCCGTCAAAATCTTGGCATTGAGTTGTAACGCTCTGTTTTTGAATCAAATATTATTGTGGTCTGCTTTTTGCTTTTCGGCGATTAAAGTAATTTGGTGAAATATCGATGAACTCTTTATCGTTTCAGCAACAGCAAAAAGCCGAACGTCTGACCGACGCGTTTCGCTTGTTCAACGAGCTTTCCGCGAATTTGACTCATTCCTACCAGGGCCTGGAAGAACAAATCGCCAGGTTGAATCGGGAACTGGCCGCCGCCCGCGACGAGCGTCTGCGCACCTTGGTCGAAAAAGAGAGGTTGGCCAGCCGTTTGCAGCAAATTCTGGCGGCATTGCCGGCGGCGGTGGTGGTGTTGAATGCGCAAGGCGTTGTAGTCGATTGCAACAACCATGCGCTGGATTACCTCGGCGAACCGTTGCTCGGCCAATTCTGGTCCGATGTCGTGGGCAGAAGTTTGCAGCCGGTGTTCGAATCTCCGCACGAGCGGCAATTGCGCGACGGTCGTAAAGTCAACATCACCCACAACGTGCTCGGTAACGATGCCGAGCAGGTCATCCTGCTGTCCGATGTCAGCGAAATCCGTTCGTTGCAGGAGACGCTGGTGCAGCAGAAGCAGCTCAGCGCGATGGGGGAAATGGTGGCCGGTCTGGCGCATCAAGTACGCACGCCGTTGGCGACTGCGATCCTGTATGCCTCGCAAATGAATCGGCCCGGAATTGCCGACGACAAGCGCCGCCAGTTTTCCGCAAAAATTCTGGAGCGCCTGCATTACCTGGAGCGGCAGGTCAACGACATGCTGATCTTCGCCAAGCAGGGGCGGATGGCGATGCAGGGTTTTTCATTGAACCGGTTGATGGCGCATTTGCGCGAAGCCAAGGATGGCTTTAGCGGCGAATTGGATATCGACAACTCGGTCGGAGACCTGTTGTTGTTCGGCAACCAGGACGCCCTGCGCGGTGCGTTACTGAATTTGATCAACAACGCCGCGGAAGCCGGTGCGCGAAAAATCAGCGTGCGGGCGACGGTCGGGGTTGGCGGCATCGCTATCAGCGTCGCCGACGACGGTCCCGGAATCGCACCCGAGCAACGCGCCAAATTGTTCGAGCCTTTTTTTACTACCAAATCCAACGGCACCGGTCTGGGTTTGGCGGTCGTCGAAAGCGTTGCCCGTGCCCACGGCGGCACGGTCGGTTGCCGCTCCGCGCCGGGAAACGGCGCCTGCGTTACCTTGACGCTGCCCTGCAGCAACCAAAACGCGTTGAGCCTGTCGGCCGGCGCCGCCGCTACGGAGAAGAGCCATGAAGCAGTTTGATGTATTAATCGTTGAGGACGACGCGGCGCTGTGCGAAGCCTTATGCGATACCTTGGAAATCGAGGGTTACCGCGTCGCCGCCGCCAAAAACGGTACCGAAGCGCTCAGCCAGTTAGCCAAGCATTCGGTTCGGCTGGTGGTCAGCGACGTACAAATGCCGGTGATGGACGGCTTTCAGTTACTGCGCAATATGCAGCAAAAATTCGCCGATACTCCGGTGCTGTTGATGACCGCTTACGGCACGATCCCCAAGGCGGTCGAAGCGATGCAGGCCGGCGCGGCCGATTATTTGATCAAGCCCTTCGAAGCGACGGCATTGGTCGACAAGGTGGCGGCGTTGATCGCACCGTTGCCGCAGGTTACCGTCGAGCGAGTGGTCGCCGACGATGCGATGAAAAAACTGTATGCTTTGGCCGGCAAGGTGGCGAAAACCAACGTGACGATGCTGTTGGAAGGCGAAAGCGGCGTCGGCAAGGAGATCTTGGCACGCTATATCCATAAAAATTCCCACTACCATGCCGGACCGTTCGAGGCGATCAACTGCGCGGCCATTCCGGAGAACATGCTGGAAGCCATGTTGTTCGGCTACGAAAAGGGCGCATTCACCGGCGCAATCCAGTCCGCACCCGGTAAGTTCGAGTCGGCGCAGGGCGGCACTTTGCTGTTGGACGAAATCTCGGAAATGGATATCGCACTGCAGGCCAAATTGCTGCGGGTATTGCAGGAAAAGGAGGTCGAGCGGCTCGGCAGCCAACGCAAGATCGCGCTTAACGTCAGAATTTTGGCGACCACCAACCGCAAGTTGAAAGACTATGTCCGGGAAGGCCGGTTTCGCGAAGACCTGTATTTCCGCCTCAGCGTATTTCCGTTAAAGATACCGGCCTTGCGCGAGCGGCCGGCGGATATCGTGCCGTTGGCGCAGCAACTGGTGCAAAAACATACCGCGCCGGGCCGGCCGCTGTGCCGTTTCGACGACGCGGCATTGGACAAGCTGTGCCGGTATGCGTGGCCGGGCAATGTGCGCGAATTGGAAAATGTCGTGCAGCGCGCGTTGATCTTGCAAAATAACGGCGTTATCGGCGCCGACGAGCTGATTTTGGACGACGAGACCGCGATTTTGCCGGCCCAATCTGCCGCCGGGCAAACAATTGCCGTAGAATCCTGGGCCTACGACCCGGCTATCGATATCCACGAGGCCGGCAGCTTGGGCGAGGGCGTGCGCTCCGCCGAAGAAAAAATTATTTTGCAAATGCTCCGCGACGCCAGCGGCAGCCGTAAAGCCACGGCGGCCAAGCTCGGCATCAGCCCCCGTACCTTGCGCTACAAGATTGCGCGAATGAAGGAAGCGGGGGTGGCTGTGCCTGGCTAGGAGTATTGGCCTGGAAAATGCTTGCCTAGTGGCAGGCAATACACACGAGTCAATATCATGTCAGATATCAATGTCAACCAAGTCCTGGCCCAGATGCGGGCCATGTCCATCGAAGCCGGCGGCAAAGCGCAGCCGGCCGATAGCGGCGGCGATTTTGCCGCGATGCTGAAACAGTCCATCGATTCGGTCAACCAGACGCAGCAAACCGCCAACAATTTGGCGAAGTCTTTCGAAATGGGCCAGAGCGACGTCAGTCTGGCCGAAGTCATGATTGCGTCGCAAAAAGCCAGCGTGTCGTTTCAAGCCATGTTGCAAGTACGTAACAAGCTGGTCGATGCGTACAAAGACGTGATGGGCATGTCGATTTAAGCGTAGCGGAAGCCGGCCATGAGCGAGTTGGACAGAAATCTACCGATGGATTCGCGGCCGCAAGCGACGGCCGAGAACGGTAAAATGCAACAGGCGCTGACCAGCCTGAGCAAGTTGCCGGTGTCGCGCCAAGTCGGTCTGATGCTGGGGTTGGCGCTGAGCGTGGCCATCGGCGTCGCGGTGGTGCTGTGGTCGCAGGCGCCGGCTTACGATTTGCTGTTCGCCAGCGTCGCCGAAAAGGATTCGGCCGAGATTCTCGATAGTCTGGCCAAATTGGGCGTGGACTACAAAGTCGAGACCGGCTCCGGCGCGATCATGGTGCCGGCCGATAAAGTCAGGGAATTGAAGCTGAAGCTGGCCGCGCAAGGTCTGCCGCGCAGCGCCAGCCTGGGCTACGAACTGTTGGACAAGGAGAACGGTTTCGGTACCAGCAAGAGTGTCGAACAAATGCGCTTTCAGCGCGCCTTGGAAGGCGAAATCGCGTTAACCATCCAAACCATTCAAAACGTCAAGGCCGCCAAAGTCTTGCTGGCGATTCCGGTGCAATCGGTGTTCGTCCGCGAACGAAAAAAACCCAGCGCATCGGTCGTGGTCGAGCTCTACCAAGGGCGCTCGCTGGAAAAAGAGCAAATCGAATCGATCGTGCATCTGGTGGCGTCCAGCGTGCCGCTGATGGAAGCCAGCCAAGTCACCGTGGTCGACCAAAAGGGCCGGCTGTTGAACAGCAAAGAAGGCGGCGAAGACATTTCGCTGTCCAGCAAACAATTCGAGTACAAGAAAAATATCGAAGAACACTTGCGCGAGCGCATCGAGAATATCTTGACGCCGCTGGTCGGCGGCGATGGCATGCGCGCGCAAATTTCGGCCGACGTAGATTTTACCGTCACCGAAAAAACCCAGGAGATGTTCAATCCGGATTTGCCGGCCTTGCGCAGCGAACAAACTCAGGAAGAAACCAATTCTTCGTCTAAAGTTCAAGGCGTGCCGGGGGCGTTGTCCAATCAGCCGCCGCCGACCGGCGTCGCGCCGGAAGTGGCCAGCGGCCAGGAAAAATCGGCGACCGGCGAATCCGGTGCGGCCAGCAAGTCGGCTACGCGCAATTACGAATTGGATAAAACCATCACCCATACCCGCTTGGCGACCGGGGCGTTGCGCCGGCTGTCGATCGCGGTCGTGGTCGACGACAAAAAAGTGGTGCAAGCCGACGGCAAGGTCGCGCAACAAGCTTATTCGCAGGAAGATTTGAACCAACTCCGGGATCTGGTCAAGCAGGCGGTGGGTTACGATAACAGCCGCGGCGATCAGGTCACGGTAACCAATGTGGCGTTCAAACTGCCCGAGGCGTTGGAAGACCTGCCTTCCGAACCGATTTGGGACCAACCCTGGTTCGCCAGCGCGCTGAAGCAGTTGGGTGCGGTGTTGGTGGTGCTGCTGCTGATCATGGGCGTGTTGCGGCCGGCGCTGAAAAGTTTGATCACCAAAGAAGAACAATTAAAGGCTCTGGAAGAAGCGCGGGCGATTGCCGAAGCCACCGGCGGCGTGGTGCGTTTCGACGAAGAGGGTCGGCCGGTCGCGGTTCCGGTCGAGGTCGACCAGGAAACCGGCGAAATTCATGCCTTGCCGAGCGCGATGGAAGACTTGTTATTGCTGGAAGCGCCGCAAAGCTACGAGAAACGTTTGGAATACGTACAAAAAATGATCGACGAAGACCCGAAATTGGTCGCGCAGGTCATCAAATCCTGGTTGAAAGACGATGGCTGAGGACGACAAGTTTAACAAAGCGCAACGCGCATCTTTGCTGCTGCTGGCGGTCGGCCAGGATAGGGCGGCGTCGGTGCTGCGGCACATGGGGCCCAAAGAAGTGCAGTTGGTCGGCTCGACTATGGCCCAGCTCGGCTCGATCACGTCCAGCATGATCGACCAAGTGTTGGAAGAATTCATCATCGAAATCAAGAACGAAACCGGCCTGGGCCTGGATTCCGACGAATACATCCGCAATATGTTGACCAATGCTCTGGGGGCGGACAAGGCGGGCAGCATCATCGACCGCATTCTGCTCGGCGCCAACAGCAAGGGTATCGAGCAGTTGAAGTGGATGGATACTCGCGCGATCGCCGATTTGATCCGGCTGGAGCATCCGCAGATCATCTCCATCATTTTGTCTTTGCTGGACGCCGACCAGGCCGCAGACGTGCTGACTCTGCTGCCGGAAAACATGCGGTCCGATATATTGATGCGGATCGCTACGTTGGAAGGCGTGCAACCGGCGGCATTGCGCGAGTTGGACGACATCATGGAAAAACAACTGACCGGCAGCGAAGGCGTCAAGTCTTCGCAAATCGGCGGTATCGACGCCGCAGCCAACATCCTCAACTTCATCGAAAGCGGCATCAGCGATCCGATGATGCAGGATATCAACGAAATCAACTCCGATCTGGGCCAACGCATCCAGGACAAGATGTTCGTGTTCGGCGATCTGATCAACGTCGACGACCGCGGTATTCAAACCCTGCTGCGCGAAGTTTCCACCGATCAATTGTTACTGGCATTGCGCGGTGTCGAGGCGGCGCTGCGCGACAAAGTGTTCGCCAATATGTCGCGCCGCGCCGCGGAAATGCTGCGCGACGATCTGGAGGCTGCACCGCCGGCACGGCTCAGCGAAGTCGAGGCTGCACAGAAAGATATCCTGGCGATCGCCAAACGCTTGGCGGATGCCGGCGAATTGAGCTTGGGCGGCGGCGGCGGCGATGAGTTCGTCTAAACCCACCAAGTTTTCCGAAGACGAATTACAGGCCTTGAATCCCTGGACCGGCCTGCAGGATTTCAAGGCGCCACCGCATTCGGAGCCGGTGGAATTGGAACAGGCGACCGAAGTTTTGACGGTCGAACAGATCGAGGAAATCCAAAAACAGGCTTACGAAGAAGCCTTCGAACAGGGTCGGCAACAAGGTTTTGCCGAGGGCAGGGCGGAAGGCCTGGAAGCCGGTCGCAAGCAAGGTTACGAGGAAAGCCTGCATCTGCTGCAAACCCAGGCCGCCGAATTGGCCGGTTTGCTCGACGCGTTAAGCGAACCTTTCAAAAAGCTCGACGATGCCGTGGAGCAGGAATTGGTGAAACTGGCGATTGCCATCGCCAGCCAATTGATCCGGCGCGAGCTCAAATCCGAACCCGGCGAAATCGTTGCCGTGGTCAGGGAGGCCATCAAAGTCCTGCCGCTGGCTGCGCAGAAAGTCACCGTGAATTTGCACCCCGAGGATGCGGCATTGGTACGCAGCGCGCTGAAATTGGACGAGAGCATGCCGCCTTGGCGGTTGCAGGAAGATCCGTTGTTAAGCCGGGGCGGCTGTATCGTCGAAACCGAAGTCTCCCGAGTGGACGCCAGCGTCGAAAGCCGGCTGGCGGCCGTCATCGCCAACGTGCTGGGCGGCGACCGGCGCGAGGACGTCGAGAAATGATTCCGAATGCCGACCGTTCCGAGTTGTGGTTGGCCCGCCTGCGGCCTTACCGGCAACGCTTGCACGAGCCGCTGGAAATGGTGGTCGAGGGCAAATTGTCGCGCATGGTCGGCTTGACTCTGGAGGCGGAGGGTTGCCGGGCTGCCATCGGTTCGTTGTGCCAAGTCGTCACCAAGTCCGGCAAAATCATTACCGCCGAAGTGGTCGGTTTCAGCGGCGCCCATCTTTACCTGATGCCGACCGGCGACACCCACGGCCTCGAGCCCGGCTGCCGGGTAATTCCGATGGGAAAGAACAGTTTGGCTCGGGTTGGATTCGGTCTGCTGGGCAGGGTGCTGGACGGTTCCGGCTATCCGTTGGACAACAAAGGCCCGCTGGATACCGATGCCAAGGTGTCGTTGGCCGGCACTCCAATCAACCCGTTGAGCCGCAAACCGATCCGCGAAGCCTTGGATGTCGGCGTCAGAGCGATCAACGCCGTCCTCAGCGTCGGCCGCGGCCAGCGGATGGGCCTGTTTGCCGGCACCGGGGTCGGTAAAAGCGTGCTGTTGGGGATGATGACCAAATTTACCAACGCCGACGTGGTCGTGGTCGGGCTGATCGGCGAACGCGGCCGCGAGGTCAACGAATTCGTGTTGAAAATTCTGGGCGAGGAAGGCTTGCGCCGGGCCGTGGTGGTGGCGTCGCCGGCCGACGACTCGCCGTTGATGCGGATGCACGGTGCGATGTTGGCGACCAGTATTGCGGAGTATTTTCGCGACCAGGGCCTGGATGTTCTGCTATTGATGGATTCTTTGACGCGCTATGCCCAGGCCTACCGGGAAATCGCGTTGGCTATCAACGAGCCGCCGGCGACCAAGGGCTATCCGCCGTCGGTATTCGCCAAACTGCCGCAACTGGTGGAACGGGCCGGTAACGGCGACGAGGGCGGCGGTTCGATTACGGCTTTTTATACAGTTCTGGCCGAAGGCGACGACACCAACGATCCGATATCCGATGCGGCACGCGGCGTTCTGGACGGCCATGTCGTATTGTCGCGCAGCCTGGCGGAATCCGGACACTATCCGGCCATCGATATCGAAGCGTCGATCAGCCGGGTGATGCCGGACATCGTCGAGGCCGAACACATGCAGATGGCGCGGGACTTACGCCGGCTGTATTCGATTTACCAGCAGAACCGGGATTTGATCAGTGTCGGCGCCTACCGCGCCGGCTCCGATCCGCGTATCGATCGCGCAGTGGCCAAGAACGCCGCGATCATGGACTTTCTGCAACAGAGTATGGACGAGTCGGTCGATCTCAGCCGCAGCATTAGCGAGCTGGCGCAATTATTGGCAAGCTGATGAAAAAGTCGCAACGCCTGAATGTGGTCATCGAACTGCAAGCCCGCCAGGAACAGGATGCGTTGGCGGCATTGGGCGCCGCTCAACAACGCTTGCGCGAACAGCAAGCGCAATTGGATAGCTTGCAGAATTACCGGGTGGAGTATTTGCAAAATTTCGCCGCGCGCCAGCAAAGCGGAATACCGGTCAGCCAACTGCTGGAGTTCAGAGCGTTTTCGGAAAAACTGGACAGCGCAATCGATAGCCAACGGCAGGTGGTAGCGCAATACGAACGCGAGGTACAACGGGCACGCAAGCATTGGGAAGATTCCCGGCAACGGACCAAAAGTTTGCGGAAAGTCAGCGAGCTGGCGTTGGCCGAAGAAGTCAAAATCGAACAAAAGCGGGAACAGGCCGAGCAAGACGACCGGGCTGCGCGCATGGTAAACGGCAATGGCACGGGAAGTGCTTGATGCCAGAAAAACGTCAGGAGAATGGTCATGAATATACAAAGCTCTAATCCGCTGTCGATGCTGGCCGCGTCAGATGCGGCGGCCGGTTTGGGCGCCGGCATGCTCGGCGACGGCACAAATGCCGGCCTGTTTTCCGCAACTTTCCTGGATCAACTGGCGCAACTGCAGCAATGTTTGGCAATGAAGGTCGCCGGAAACGGCGGCGAATTGGCGAATTTGCCGCAGTTGGGCGGTTTGTCTGCCGAAAATTTGACCGGCCGCAACCTGCAGGAATTTGCCGCTCTGTTCGGCAATAACGTGCCTGCGGCAACCAAACTCGATCAAGATATCGATTTGGACGATACGATGGCGGCTTTGGCCGACGTCTTGCAGTATTTGCAGAACCTGGATGCTGCACCGGCCGTGGCGCAAACCGTCGCTGCCGATTCCGGTGCGCCGGCCGCAGGCGCTGACGTTGAGGCCAAAGCCGATGCCGCAGCCGATGCACAGACGGCCGCTATCGTCGGCTCGCCGCTTCAGAATTTCACTAAACCGGCCGAAACGCCGATGACTCAGGAAGCGGTGTTGGACGACGCGTTGAAAAATGCCGATGCGCTGGGTCAGGCCTTGGCCGTGGTCAAGAAAAATGGGTCGGACTCGGTCGGGCAAAACCGGCAAGACGCTACGTCGCTGCTGGGTAAAGGCGAGCCTTCGGCTGCGTCCGCTGCCGATGCCGGTCTGGCGCAGGCCGTGTCCGGCCAGAACGCCGCCGGGCAAGGTACTCAGGATAACGCCAGCAACGAACCGGCTGCCGAGCCCGATGTGCTTGCGCCGAAAAGCGCCGCGGTTTCGGCCGAGCACGGCAAGGGATTTTCGGCGCTGGCGGCCGATATCGCCCAGTTGTCGAAATCGGCCGACGCGGCCGCACCCACTGCCGCGCCGCAAATTTCCAGGCATTTGAACCATCCGGAATGGAATGCCGAACTCGGCGAAAAATTGCTTTGGATGCACAAACAGGATATCCCGTCGGCCGAGATCCGGCTTAACCCCGAACACATGGGGCCTATTTCGATCAAAATCGACGTCAACCAGGATCAAACCAGCGTGTCGTTCACCACTCAGCATGCCGGAGTCAAAGAAGCCATCGAAGCTGCCTTGCCGAAACTGCGCGAAATGTTGAGCGAGCAAAAATTGGATTTGGCGGACGTGAACGTATCCCAACAACACGCCGAACAAAAACAGGGCCGCGAATCCTACCAAATGGCCGGCGACCAGCGCCGGAGCGGCAATCAAGATCCCGATTCGAACGACACCGCGGCCACCAACGCCGCCGCGGCCAACATTCTGGACGAAATCGAAGCCGGCCGCGCCATCGCCAGCAACGGTTTGCTGAGCCTGTTCGCCTGATCCCCGACCGGCGTTGCCGCAAAAATCGCTTTGCAAAAACAACGCCGGTTTCTATAATGCCCAGCTTTTTGGGGTCTTATGGCTCCGAATCCTTGCTTCACTGCCCGCGGGCGGGAAGCTTTTCAAACCGTAAGGAGAAATCATGCGACATTATGAAATCGTCTTCTTAGTCCATCCTGACCAAAGTGCTCAGGTGCCGGCTATGGTAGAACGTTATAAATCCACCGTTGAAGAAGCCGCAGGCAAAATTCACCGGTTGGAAGACTGGGGCCGTAGACATTTGGCCTATCCGATCAAGAAAATTCACAAAGCGCACTACGTGCTGATGAATATCGAATGCGACCAAGCCACTCTGGAAGAACTGGAAGCCGGTTTTCGCTTCAACGACGCGATTCTGCGTAGCCTGACCTTGACGAAAAAGGAAGCTATCACCGGTCCTTCCGTGATTGCCACCAGCGGCAGCGACGGCCAGAAATCGGCCGGCCGAGCCAAGGGAGAAGCCGAAGAAGAAGTGGAAGCTGAAGCTGAAGTCGAAACCAGCGACGAAGCTGAAGTAGTCGCCGATTCAGAGTAACCCAACTTAACGTAGAGAATTTTCATGGCACGTAACAATATCAGACGTAAAAAAGGTTGCCGTTTCAGCGGCGAAGACGCAATCGTGATCGATTACAAAGATCTGGATTTGCTCAGCGAATACATCACCGAAACCGGCAAAATCATTCCGAGCCGGATTACCGGTACCAGCGCGAAATACCAACGGCAGTTGACTGCAGCAATCAAACAGGCTCGTTTCCTGGCTTTGTTGCCGTTTTGCGACGCGCATAAGTAACGGATTCGCAGCGCGGAGGAAGCAGGCATGCAATTCTTGGCCGCTTTCATCATGAAGGGAAGGATGCAAGCGATGACCGTTGCATCCAGTTTGGCTTTGTTTTCCCTGCTGTTCCCTCCGATAAGTATCGTTAGTTCGGCCTCGCTCGCATTGGTCACGTTGCGGCGCGGAGCCGGCGAAGGCATGTACGTGTTGGTGTGCTCCTGCTTGGCGGCCGGGATATTGAGCCTGCTGTTGCTAGGTAACTACCAATACTCGTTGATGTACGGTCTGGCGTTCTGGTTGCCGGTGTGGTTGATCTCGATCGTGCTGCGCGAAGGCAGGCATCTGGTCGTGGCAATCGAAATCGCCGTGTTGCTCGGAGTCGCCGCAGTATTCAGCATTTACAGCTTTCAGGAACATCCGGCGCAATTTTGGCGGCAAGTCCTGGAATTCATGATTCAGCCGATGCTGAGCGGGCAGAGCGATGCCGCCGTAGAGCAGATTCATCAATCCGCCGACACGTTGGCGCATTACATGACCGGCGTCGCGGCGGCGGGCAGCGTTTGCGGCTTGTTGTTGGGGCTGTTTTTGGCCAGATGGTGGCAGGCGGCGCTGTTCAATCCCGGCGGCTTCAGAAGCGAGTTTCTGGCTTTGCGAGCGCACATGCCGTTCACGCTGGTTACGCTGGCGCTGATGGCGGTGGCCTGGTTGAGTCCGGAAGGCATTGCCGAATTTTGCTGGAACGTGTTGTTGGTTGCGTTCGTGCTGTACGTCTTCGTCGGTACTGCGGTGCTGCACGCGGCTTTTGCCAACAGCAAGGGCGGCCGGTTCATGGTGCCGTTCCTGTATATCACGCTGATGTTGGTGCCGCACGTGACTGCCGTGGTCGTCCTATGCGGCTTGAGCGATACTTGGCTGGATTTGCGAAACAAATTTAAACCCAATGGAGCGTAAAGCTCCCGATTTTTCGACATTCGAGTCGAACCAAGAGGTATAAACGATGGAAGTCATTCTTCTGGAAAAAACCGCCAACCTGGGCAACCTGGGCGACAAAGTCACCATTAAAGCAGGTTATGGCAGAAATTACCTGATTCCGCAGGGTAAAGCCGTTCCGGCAACTCCGGCTAAAATTAAGGAATTCGAAGAGCGCCGCGCCGAGTTGGAAAAACAAGCTGCCGAGAAATTAGCCGCTGCCAACGCTCGCGCCGAAGCTTTAAGCAAGTTGGCTATTACGATTGCCCACAAAACCGGCGATGAAGGCCGTCTGTTCGGTTCGGTCGGTACTCAGACCATTGCCGATGCGATTGCCGCGGCCGGCGTCAACGTCGAAAAACACGAAGTGCGCCTACCGAACGGCGTGATCCGTAACATCGGCGAATACGACGTCGCGATTAATTTGCACTCCGACGTCGTCGCCACGCTGCCGATCAAAGTCGTAGCGGAGTAAACCCTTGATCATCGTAACCGGTGGCGCCGGCTTCATCGGCAGTAATCTGGTATTGGGTCTGAACGCCCGCGGTTACGATGACATCGTGGTGGTCGACCATTTAAGCAACGGCGTTAAATTCCGCAATCTGGTCGATTGCCGCATTGCCGACTATCTCGACCGCGCCACTTTTCTGGAACGCTTGCAACAAGGCGTGTTCCGGGCCGAATCGATAGAGGCCGTATTCCATCAGGGGGCCTGTTCCAGCACTACGGAATGGGACGGACGCTACATGATGGAAAACAATTATGAATACAGCAAAACCCTGTTTCATTATTGCCAAAGCCACAAAATCCCATTCATCTATGCATCTAGCGCGGCAACTTACGGCGCCGATCTAACCTTCAAGGAAGAACTGGCCTACGAAGGGCCGTTGAATGTGTACGGTTATTCCAAGTTTCAATTCGACCAATATCTGCGCCGCCAGACCAAGTTGACGGCGCAGGTGGTCGGTCTGCGTTATTTCAACGTTTACGGGCCGCGCGAGGCGCACAAGGGCAGCATGGCCAGCGTGGCGTTTCATTTGCATAACCAGATCCAGCAATCCGACGAGCTGAAATTGTTCGAAGGTTGCGACGGTTATGGCGACGGCGAACAACGCCGCGATTTCGTCTACGTCGGCGACGTGGTTGACGTGAACTTATGGTTTCTGGATCATCCCCAAGCCAGCGGCATCTTCAATTGCGGGACCGGCCGCAGTCAGACTTTCAACGACGTCGCCAACGCGGTGATTCGTTACTACCAACGCGGACATATCCAATACATTCCGTTTCCGGAGCATCTGAAAGGTTGCTACCAGAGTTTTACCGAGGCCAATCTGGAAAAACTCCGAGCCGCCGGTTGCAACCATCAGTTTAAAGCGGTGGAAGAAGGCGTGCAGCTCTATATGGAGTGGCTGAACCGATAGCGTTAGCCCCGCTCATTCCGAAAAATCCTGGTTACGGTCGCATTCCAAGCGCGTATGCTTATAGCGATAAGCATAAAAACAGCCAAGGAGCACCAAATGTCCCAAGCCTACCGATACATTCGTTGGTTTAACCAACTGAGCATCCAGGATATCCCGCTGGTTGGCGGCAAGAACGCGTCGCTCGGCGAAATGTACCGGGCCTTGGCCGGCGAGGGCATCCGGGTGCCGAACGGTTTCGCGATCACTGCCGAAGCCTATCGCTACCTATTGGATCAAGCCGGCGCCTGGCCGCGGTTGCACGAACTGTTGGACGATGTCGACGCCGATGACGTCGCCGATCTGGCGCGCCGCGCCCAACAGGCGCGCGAGCTGGTCTACGCTGCGCCGCTGCCGGCCGATTTGCAGGCCGAGATCAACGCCGCATTTGCCGAGTTGCAGTGCGAATATGGCGCCGACATGAGCGTTGCGGTACGCAGTTCGGCCACTGCCGAGGATTTGCCCAACGCCAGTTTCGCCGGCCAGCAGGATACCTATCTGAACATCCGCGGCGGCCAGAGTTTGCTGGATGCCTGCAAGCGTTGCTTTGCCAGCCTGTTTACCGACCGGGCGATCCATTACCGCATCGACCAGGGCTTCGACCATTTCAAAGTGGCGCTGTCGATCGGGATCATGAAAATGGTGCGTTCGGACCTGGCCGCCAGCGGCGTGATGTTTTCGTTGGATACCGAGTCCGGATTCAAGGATGCAGTGTTCATTACCGGCGCTTACGGCTTAGGCGAAAACGTGGTGCAGGGGGCGGTCGATCCGGACGAGTTTTACGTGCACAAACCCACCTTCGCTCAAGGTTACCGCGCGGTGCTGCGGCGCAATCTGGGCGCGAAAAAAATCAAGATGGTCTACAGCGACGGCAGCACCCGCGAACCGGTGCGCAATGTCGCTACTGCCAACGACGAGCGCCGCCGCTTCTGCATCAGCGATGGCGAGGTGCTGGAATTGGCCGATTATGCGATCAAGATCGAACGCCATTACGGCCGGCCGATGGACATGGAATGGGCCAAAGACGGGCTCGACGGCCGGCTCTACATCGTCCAGGCTCGACCGGAAACCGTGGCTTCGCAACGTAGCGGCAATGTGTTGGAACAATATCGATTGTTGGGGCAGGGCCCGGTCGTCGCCCGCGGTCACGCCGTCGGTAGCAAGATTGCGGCCGGCAAGGCGCGGGTGATCGCCGGCGTTGCGCAATTGTCCAGCTTCAAGCCCGGCGAGGTGTTAGTCGCCGACATGACCACGCCGGACTGGGAGCCGGTCATGAAAACCGCCGCGGCGATTGTCACCAATCGTGGTGGCCGTACCTGCCATGCGGCGATCATCGCTCGCGAACTGGGCGTGCCGGCGGTGATCGGTTGCGAAAACGCGACGACGGCAATCGCCAGCGGCAGCGAAGTCACGGTCAGTTGCGCCGAGGGCGATGCCGGCAAGGTTTATCAAGGCCGAGTCGAATTCGATGTGTTGCGGACCGATCTGGCGCAAATGCGGCGGCCTAAGACCAAGATCATGCTGAATCTGGGCAATCCGGAACTGGCCTTCAAGCATAGCTTCCTGCCGAACGACGGCGTCGGCCTGGCGCGGATGGAATTCATCATCACCGAATACATCAAGGCTCATCCGCTGGCCTTGATTCATCCGGAGCGAGTCCGAGATGCCGGCGAGTTGCAGCAACTAAACCAATTGACCGAGGGCTACGCCAAAGCCGAAGAGTTTTTCATCCAGCGCCTGGCCGAAGGCGTGGCGACCATCGCCGCCGCGTTCTATCCCAAACCGGTCGTGGTCAGGATGTCCGATTTCAAAACCAACGAATACTCCACTTTGCTGGGCGGGCGTTGGTTCGAGCAGGACGAGCCCAATCCGATGATCGGCTTTCGCGGCGCCTCGCGTTACGTGCATCCGGCCTACGCCGAGGGCTTTGCGTTGGAATGCGCGGCGATGAAGCGGGTGCGCGAGACGATGGGATTAAGCAACCTGATACTGATGATCCCGTTTTGCCGGCGGCTGGACGAAGCCGAAAAAGTACTGGCGGCAATGGCCGGCCACGGCTTGAAGCGCGGCGACAACGGTTTGGAAATCTACGTGATGTGCGAGATTCCCAATAACGTGATTCTGATCGATGAGTTCGCCAAATTGTTCGACGGTTTTTCGATAGGGTCCAACGACTTGACCCAATTGACGCTGGGCGTCGACCGCGATTCGGAAATCGTCGCCAACGACTTCGACGAGCGCGACCCCGGCGTCAAAACCATGATCCGGCTGGCCGTGGAAGGCGCGCGCCGCAACGGCCGCCATTCGGGTTTGTGCGGCCAGGCGCCGTCGGATTATCCGGAAATGGCCGAATATCTGGTCGAAATCGGTATCGATTCGATGAGCCTCAATCCGGACACGGTGCTGGCGACGACGCAACGGGTATTGGCGTTGGAACAGCGCTTAGGGCGGTAGCCAAGCGATTGCTTGCATAGGCCGCTGTTGTTGCCGCGCAAGCCGGCAGTTGCCGTTTTCTGTGTGGTTGCCGGAGCGGAGGTGCAAAAACCGCGCTATGCCATTTCTCCAAACTGCGTTGTTATAATTTCCGCCTATTACTCGGGAGAACTCCATGCCGGATTTTCTGCTTCATGCCGCACGCCAGGAAACCGCTACGCCGGCCGGCGCGGGTTAATTTGCTTATGAGAATCCTCTACACGCTGCTGTTTCATCTGGCGTTGCCGATGGTGTTGCTTCGCTTGTATTGGCGCGGGGCCAAAGCTCCCGAATACCGGCGGCGCTGGCGCGAACGCTTGGGGATTTACCCGTTTCAATCGCGGCAGGGCGTACTCTGGTTCCATGCGGTATCGGTCGGCGAAGCCGAGGCGGCGTTTCCGTTGATCAAATTGATGCAATCAAGATATCCGGAACTGCCGGTTTTGGTGACGACGACTACGCCGACCGGTTCGGCCCGGGTGCGAGCGGTTTTGGCCGAGCGTGTCGAGCATGTTTACTTGCCTTACGATTTGCCGATCGTAGTGCGACGCTTTATCGCGCATTTCCGGCCGCGTCTGGCCGTGGTGATGGAAAAGGAGATCTGGCCGAATCTGTTTGCCGCTTGCGCCGAGGCGGCCATACCGTTGTTTATCGTCAATGCGCGTTTGTCGGCGAGGTCGGCGCGCTCTTACCAAAAAATTCCGGGCTTGGTGCGGCCGGCTTTGGCCAGTGTCGTAGCGATTGCGGTGCAAACCGATGAAGATCGCGCCCGGTTTATCGAGATCGGCGCTGAACCCGGAAAAGTTCGGATGCTCGGCAATATCAAATTCGACGTCACCATCGACCCGGCGGCGGTTGCGAAAGGGCAAAGCTTGAAGGCGCAGGCGTTTGCGGGGCGCTGGGTATTGGTCGCGGCCAGTACCCATCACGGCGAAGAGGATGCGCTTGCCGACTTGTATCCGCAACTAAAAGCTGCGCTACCCGAGTTGTTGCTGCTGATCGTACCGCGCCACCCCGAACGCTTCCAGCCGGTCAGAACGTTATGCGAGCAACGCGGTTTGCGCGTGGTGATGCGTAGCGAGCAGCAGCCTTGCAGCGCACAGACCGACGTTTATATCGGCGATAGCATGGGCGAATTGAAAATGCTGTATGCCGCGGCCGATGCCGCATTCGTCGGGGGCAGTTTGGTGCCGGTCGGCGGGCACAACGTGCTGGAACCGGCGGCTGTCGGCGTACCGGTAGTGTTCGGTCCGGAAATGTTCAATTTTCAGGAAATTGCCGAGCGCATGCTTGCCGCGGAAGCAGCGATTCAATGCGCCGATGCCACAGCATTGTCGGCCGCGGTATTGCGCCTGCATCGGGACGGCGCGTTTAAACACCGTCTGGTGGGCAACGCCAGGCAGTTTGTTGCCGACAATCAAGGTGCGGCTGAGCGGACCGTTGCGTTATTGGCTGAAAGTTTAAAGGTTTGAACCCGGCTCGGCGGTTTGGCGGAAAGCGCGCGGTGTTTTCCGTTATAATTCGTCGGTTTTTAATTTTTTAGGTGTATAGCGGATTATGTCGGATATTAAAAAAGTGGTGCTGGCCTATTCGGGCGGTCTGGATACTTCAGTAATCTTGAAATGGCTGCAAGACGTTTACCAATGCGAGGTGGTGACGTTTACCGCCGACATCGGCCAGGGCGAAGAGCTGGAGCCGGCACGGGCCAAGGCCAAAGCAGCCGGCATCAAGGAAATCTATATCGACGATTTGCGCGAGGAATTTGCCCGCGATTTCGTATTTCCGATGTTTCGCGCCAATACCATTTACGAAGGCGAATATCTGTTGGGTACCTCCATTGCCCGGCCGCTGATCGCCAAACGTTTGATCGAAATCGCCAACGAAACCGGTGCCGACGCGATTTCCCACGGCGCTACCGGCAAAGGTAACGACCAAGTGCGTTTCGAGCTGGGCGCTTACGCCTTGCGTCCGGACATTAAAGTCATTGCGCCATGGCGGGAATGGGATCTGAATTCCCGGCAGAAGCTATTGGATTACGCCGAACAACACGGTATCTCGGTCGAGATGAAGAAGGGCAAATCCTCGCCGTACTCGATGGACGCCAACTCGCTGCACATCTCTTACGAAGGCCGGATTCTGGAAAATCCGTGGACCGAGCCGGAAGAAGATATGTGGCGCTGGAGCGTGTCGCCGGAAAACGCTCCGGATCAAGCCACTTACGTCGAATTGGACTATCGAAACGGCGATATCGTCGCTATCGACGGCGAACCGCATACGCCGCACCAAGTCATGGAAAAACTGAATAAAATCGCCGGCGCCAACGGCGTGGGCCGTTTGGATATCGTCGAGAACCGTTACGTGGGCATGAAATCGCGCGGCTGCTACGAAACTCCGGCCGGTACCGTGATGTTGAAAGCCCATCGTGCGATCGAATCTCTAACGCTCGACCGGGAAGTGGCGCATTTGAAAGACGAATTGATGCCGCGCTACGCCTCGCTGATTTACAACGGTTACTGGTGGAGCCCGGAGCGCAAGATGTTGCAAACCATGATCGACGCCTCGCAAGTCAACGTTAACGGCAAAGTGCGGGTCAAGTTGTATAAAGGCAATGTGATTGTGGTCGGTCGCCAATCCGAAACCAATAGCTTGTTCGACGAAAATATTGCGACCTTCGAGGAAGACGGCGGCGCTTACAACCAAAAAGACGCCGAAGGCTTTATTAAGCTCAATGCGCTGCGGATGCGGATCGCCGCAAAAAAAGGCCGTTGAAGGCGAGGGCAGAAAACAGGACATTTTTATTCAAGCTTGTATAATGCCCCGATAACTTACCGCCGGCCGTACGGTTTTCTTGGCCGGCGGGCGGTAAAGCTTCCCGATTAGCAACATTAAAACAATAATGAGCGACATGCCTGAGATTAATCTGGATGAAGTCACCAGCGACAAGCGTGAGATTGTCTATTTGCGGACCGCAAACCAGCATCAGGGATTGGTAAAAGCCAACCGCGTATTGTTACTGTTGGTGATGGGATTGATGGCCGTCGTATTCGTGCTGGGCTTTGTGTTGTTGCCCCGGCAAAACCTGCTGACCGAAATCCAAAAACATCAAGCCATTTCCGCGGTTTATGCTACCCAGAATCCGGCGTTATCGGCCGAGATCAGCGCCTTGAAAGGGCAATTGTTCGGTTTGTTGAGCGGCTCTATCGAAAGCAAATTGCGCACCTTGGAAGAGAATATCAAAAAAGGCAGCGTGGCCGATTCTTTGGATACGATACGCGATTTGAAAGGCGACGTAAAAATTCTGACGACCTATTCGATCGACTCTCCGGCTAGAGTCGACGGTGCCGCAGTTAACCAAGCCTTGATCAAGGAATTGAACGATGTGAAGGATTTGGTTTATCTGACCTTCGTCTCTTGCGGTTTGATGATCGCGGCCATTGCCGGAGTTTGGTTGCGTAGCCGCTACCGTCTAACGCATCAACGCAGTAGCCAGACTTATCTCGGCAGAGGCGATTAGCCCGCTTTTATGTAGGCAACAAAAAAGCCGCTATCCGTTTGGATAGCGGCTTTTTATTTGCCTATTGATGGCTACGATTATTTTTTCAGATATTCGTAAACAGCGTCGATAGCTTGGTCTTCAGTGTAACCGGCTTTTTTGACAGGACCGACTTCCATGATTGCTGCGGTCGCTTTAGGCATGCCGTTTTTGCCGTTTTTCAGAACGCTGGAGAACTGGTCTTTTGGCAGTTTGCCGGCTTTGATCAGTTCTTTCAGTTGTGGGTTGGAAGCGATGTCATGGCAAGCGCCGCAACCACGGCCGAAAGCGCGCTCGTAAATTTTTGCGCCGATTTCTTCCGCTTCGTTAGCTGCAACTTGGCCGCTGATCGCGATAAGAGCTGCGCCTACTAATAAACCGAATGATTTTTTCATTTTCTTCTCTCGTTGTGTTTAAAAAAAGAACTGCATATTGTCGTTTTGAATAAGCAGCTCATTGGGAAGTTAAGCGGGTAAAGGATAGGGAACTTTAGCAAAAAATTCAATCGATTTTCTGTTTCGCTCCGGCCTTTAACCCGCTTGCGGCCTGATTTTTCCAACCAAAACTTAAATTTGGCTGAAATCGGGAAATTGTCCCGCAACCGCCCATCAGACGGGTTGAAACCACTCCAATTGCTCGCGCAAGCGCACGACGGTGCCGACGATAATCAGGGTCGGCGGCTTTATATCGGCATTTTCCACTTTTTGCGGCATATCGCTCAGCGTTCCGGTAATCACACGTTGGTGGCGAGTGGTGCCTTGTTGAATCAGTGCAATCGGTTGGTCGGGCGGACAGCCGTGTTCGATCAAGGATTGGCAAATGTTTTCCAGTCCGACCAAGCCCATGTAGATCACGATGGTTTGGTTGGGGGCCGCCAATTGGCTCCAATTCAGATTGATATTGCCGTCTTTCAAATGGCCGGTAACAAAGGTGCAGGATTGGGCGTGGTCGCGATGGGTCAACGGGATGCCGGCATAGCTGGCGCAACCGGCTGCTGCGGTGATGCCGGGTACCACTTGAAACTGAATACCCTGTTGCAGCAACGTTTCGATCTCTTCGCCGCCGCGGCCGAAAATAAACGGGTCGCCGCCTTTCAAGCGCGCCACCCGTTTGCCGGACAAGGCCAGGTCGGCGAGTAGCTCGTTGATGGATTCCTGCGGCAGACTGTGGTTGCTGCGTTGCTTGCCGACGTAGATTTTCTCGGCGTCGCGGCGGGCCATTTCCAGAATCTCTTTGGAAACCAGCCGGTCGTAAACGACCACGTCCGCCTGTTGCATCAACCGCAAGGCGCGAAAGGTGAGCAGGTCCGGATCGCCCGGTCCGGCGCCGATCAGATAAACTTCGCCGCGGGGGAGAGCCTGTTCGGCCGCATCGAGTTTGGCCCGCAATTCGGCGGCGGCTTGGTCGCGGCGCCCGGAAAATACCAACTCGGCGATATTGCCTTGTAGCGCGTCTTCCCAAAATACTCGGCGCCGCGCCGCTTCCGGCAAGCGTTGTTTGACCAAAGATCTGAATTCTTCGGCAAATTGCGCCAGCAGGCCAAAGGCGCCGGGAATGGCGGCTTCGACCTTGGAACGCAGCAAGCGAGCTAAAACGGGCGATACGCCGCCGGAAGATACCGCGACGGTCAATGGCGAGCGGTCGACGATGGCCGGAAAGATGAAGCTGCATAAGTCCGGATTATCGACCACGTTGACCGGTATGTTGCGCGCATTTGCCGTTTGTGCGACCGCTTCGTTGACGCTTCTGGTGTTGGTAGCGGAAACGGCCAGACACATGCCGTCCAGATCGCTAGCGGCGAAATTTCTTTGCAACAGGGTAACCCGGCCCTCGCTTGCCAACTCGGCAATGCTGTTGCCGATCTCCGGCGCGACCACGCTAATTTTGGCGCCGGTTTTTAGCAATAGCTCAATTTTCCGGCTGGCGATTTCGCCGGCGCCTACCACCAGACAAGGCTGGTCTTTGAGTTTTAAAAATAGCGGAAAGTAATCCATGGTCCTTGATTTTCGCGGTCTGGGGTTGATGTTATGATACTCGGCGTTAAGTTAGGATTGAGCGAATACCGATATGATTGAATTTGATTTGGAAGTCGACGCCAGCGGTTTACAGTGTCCGTTGCCGTTGTTGCGCCTGAAAAAAGCCATCATGGAAATCAACAGCGGCTCGGTGGTCAAGGTGATTGCCACCGATCCGGCCGCTCATTTGGATTTCGGCGTTTACATCGATCAAGCCGGCCATCAATTGGTTCACAATTTAAAAGACGCCGACCGGCAAATTTTCTACATCCAAAAAAAATAACCCGCTTAGCGCAGGCTGATGATAGGCCAGTTGGCCAGCTCTGCAGCTTGGCGCAACTTTTCGTCGGGATCGACGGCGACCGGCCGGTCCACCAGATTCAACAGCGGCAGGTCGTTGTGAGAGTCGCTGTAAAAACAGGAACCCGCCAGCGTTTCCGCCGATTCTGCCAACCAATCCCGCAATAGCTCGACTTTACCTTGTTGAAAGCAGGGCGTGCCTTCGAATTTGCCGGTATAGCGGCCGTCTTTGAATTCGGGCGTCGTCGCCAGCAAGTTGTCGATGCCGTAAAGTTTCACGATCGGTTCGGTCACGAACCGGTTGGTCGCGGTAATCACCAGCAGCGTGTCGCCGGCCTGGCGGTGCCGGTCTATTAGTTCCCGTGCCGCCTCCAGCATGATCGGTTTAATCAAGCTGTCGATAAATTCATCTCGCCAGCGATAAAGCTGTTCGGCATCGTGCCGCGCCAGCGGCGCCAGCGAAAAATGCAGAAATTCGACGATGTCCAGCGTGCCTTGTTTGTAATCCTCGTAAAACTTTTTATTGGCCTGCTCGTAATGGTCTTTGTCGACGATGCCGCGATCGACCAAAAATTGCCCCCATAAAAAATCGCTGTCGTCGGCGATCAGCGTGTTATCCAGATCAAAAATCGCTAAGCTCACGGCAAACCTGTCGTCGTAAAGAAAAAGATAAGGCCTGTAGCGTCGGCCGAGTATTTGTGGAACAATTGCGGCATTAATTTTAATGGCCGCACCGTTGTTGATTTTAACATTCCGGCATTAACAACCGGGCGGCAAATGATACAGGTTTTTTACATGATAGACTCGAAAGGATACCGGCCGAACGTCGGGATTATCCTTTGCAATGACGAGGGTCGTGTGTTTTGGGCCAAGCGCAAGGGCGCAAATTCGTGGCAGTTTCCGCAGGGCGGAATCGACGGCGACGAGGACCCGGAAACCGCGATGTACCGGGAGTTGTGGGAGGAGACCGGACTGCGCGCCGAACATGTGCAATTGCTGGGTAGAACCCGTTACTGGTTGCGCTATAAATTACCCGACCGTTATATCCGCAAAAATTCCACGCCGCTATGCATCGGACAAAAGCAGATTTGGTTCATTTTGCGCCTGAACACCGACGAGTCGATGGTGCGCTTCGATTGCGGACACAAACAGGAATTCGATAGCTGGAAATGGGTCGAGTATTGGTATCCGCTGAAGGACGTGGTCTACTTCAAACGTCGCGTTTACCGCAAGGCGATGGACGAGTTGGGCGCTTTGCTGATTGCCAACGATGTCGGCGTAAATGCCGAAAGTTATTTGTCAGGCAGATTGGAGGCCGGCTAGTAACTGTTTAAATCCAGCCGCAATTCCGGCTGTTCGGCAGCGATCCTGTGGCAGGCCGTTTTCAGGCTGCCGTCGGCGTACAGTTCGAACACGCGGTAACCCGGGGGCTTGATATCCAATGCAAATTCCGTTGCGCCGGGCTTGAATTGGAAGCAACTGGCCGGTGCCGAGACGATTTGGATAGTCCGCTGTTGCTGGGCAATTTCCTGATGCACATGGCCGCAGGTAATGGCTTTGACTTGCGGATAGTTTTCCGCAATCCGTAACAATTCTTCGCCGTTCTCGATCATCATCGTATCCATCCACGGGCTGCCGCTGGCAACGCATTGGTGGTGCACGGCCAGCAAGGCCGGCAAAGCGCAAGCCGCCAAGGTTCGATCTAAAAAGTCCAATTCCTCGCCGGTCAAATAGCCGCCGGGACTTCCCGGTTTTTGGCTGTTCAAACCGATAATTTGCCAATCCGGAAATAACCATTGCTTGCGGCAACTCAACGCGCCTGCGTTCAATTCGCGCTGCATTAACGGCCAATCGTCGTGGTTGCCGGGCAGGCACAAGCAGGGCGTAGCGTAATGGCGTAAATGGCCGGCGATACGGCGGTAACTGTCAGGAGTGGGGTCTTGGCCCAAGTCCCCAGTCAATAAAACCAAATCGAATGTGCCGTGGCTTTGAAACGCTTCGTTCAAGATTCGCGCGAAGTAATATTCGGTATCCACGCCCAACAGCGTGTCGCCGGCATGCGGCAGGACATGCAGGTCGCTTAGTTGCAGGACTTTCAGCGCGGGCATGGCTTAACGCAGATAAGGGAAGTAGGCTTGGCTGTTCGGGTGTACCAAGCTCAACTCGTCGTCGGCACCGATCCATTTGTAGGCACTGTGTTGCTGAGCCGGTAGCCGGGACGACTCTATCCCCAGACTCAGTTGGTAGCCCAACACCACGTAATGGGTGTTGATGCCCGGCGCGTCGGCAAAATTGGTGTCGTATAGATGGGTAAACGCACCCAATAAGCGGCCATCGGCAATGTCGCGGGCGTCGCCCAATTCGGTTGCAGTGATACGGCGGAAGGCTTGTTCCAGCGTTTCCGATTTGAAAATTCTGCCGCCCGGTACGAACCAATAGCCTTGGGCCGGCTGATTGACGCGTTGGCCCATCAGAATCTTGCCGTCAGTAGAGCTGACGATCAAATCGATCGATACCAGCGGTGTCAAATTAACTACGTTAAGAAAGTCCTGTTTGGCGAGCATTGATTCCCTCCGGGGCAAGCGCGAATTCGAATTAAAGTACGTCTTTATACAATAACTTGGAGTTGCGTTGGTAGTTGTAGGCGCTCTGCATCGGCGCGGGCAAATCCTCGACCGAGCAGGGTGTGAAGCCGCGCTCGACGAACCAGTGCAAAGTCTGGGTAGTGCGGACGAACAGACGGCGGATGCTGCGGGTCCGAGCCTGGCTGACCAGATAGTTCAGCAGGCTGTCGCCGCGGCCGCCGTTGCGGTAGTCGTTATGGACCGCCAAGCAGGCCAATTCGGCACTGCCCGCATCGGCCATAATATGGAATGCGGTGCAGCCGATGATCAGGCCGTCGCGCTCGATGACGATGTAATCGCCGATTTCCATCTCCAATTTTTCCCGCGAACGTTTGACCAGGATGCCCTGGGCTTCCAGCGGTTTGATCAGCTCCATGATGCCGCCGATATCGTCCAGCGTCGCCGGCCGAATGGTTTCGAAGGCGGTGGAACTGACCAGCGTGCCGACGCCGTCGCGGGTGAATAGCTCCAGCAGCAATGCGCCGTCGACATGGCGGTTGATCAGGTGGGCGCGCTGCACGCCTTGCCGGCAGCTTTGCATCGCCGCCGTCAGCGATCGGGCCACGGCGTCCGGTAGTGCCGGGGTTTTATTCAACAATTCAGCGGCTTGCTCGGTAGTTAGTTGCAATAGCGCTGCGCCGGACGCCGGGTCTATGCAGCTTTGTTCGGTCAATAAAATCAGTTTTTCGGCCTGCAACGCAATGGCCACTTCGGTCGCCACTTCTTCGGCCGACAAGTTGAACACCTCGCCGCTGGGCGAATAGCCGACCGGCGAAATCAGCACCACATTGTTTTGGTCCAGTTGCTGGTGAATGGCCTGAGCATCGATCTTGCGCACCGTACCGGTGTAGCAATAGTCGATACCGTCCAGCACGCCAAGCGGTTTTGCCGTGACGAAGTTGCCGGAGGCGACGCGGATTTGGGCGCCGGCCATCGGCGAACCGGAAACGCCCATCGACAACAACGCTTCGATTTCGACTCGTACCAGGCCGGCCGCCTGTTTGACATATTGCAACGTGGTGGCGTCGGTGATCCGCAAATGGTGGTGGAATTTTGGCGTATCGCCGTGTTCCGCCAATTGTTCGTCGATCTGGGCTCGGATACCGTAGACCAGCACCAGCCTGACGCCCAGGCTTTTCAACAGCGCGAAATCGTGAATCAGATTGTCGAAATCGGCTTCGCCGACCGCATTGCCGCCGAAAAAAATCACGAAGGTGCGATTGCGGTGGGCGTGGATATAGGGCGACGAATTTCTGAACCAGGCGACGAAGGTAGACTGTGGTGCCATTCGGTAGGTATCGTAAAAAGTTAAGACTCAAGCCTATTCCGCCGGGGCGGGGCAGAATGGGAGTATCAAAAAATCCTGGGATGAATTTGCCCGATTTTCCCCGCCGGAACCCAGCTTGCGCGGGATGTCATTTACCATCAAGTGATTGGCAAATCGCAATCGGTTAGTTTAACCGTCTGCCGCAAAGGCCGCTACCCGCACGGGCAAACCGATTACTTCAAAGATTTCCAGCGGCCGGCGACGTAATCCAGCGCTTCCTGGATATTCAGGTCGCGGGTGCCGCCGCCGGTACGGACGAAAAACTTAGGGGTGTTGGCGATATTGAGAAACACCGGCCGCAAGGCCGGCGAAACGATCACCCGGCACACGTCTTTGTTATCGATCCTGTGAAACAGAATATGTACGAAGCGGCACAAGTCGGCACCCAAGTTCTCGGCGATCGCCGTAATCAGGGTTTGCTCGAAACCGTCCTGGTCGCTCTTTTTCAAGGTCTGAAAGTCTTGCTCAAGGCCGACGATCTCGCCGTTGTCGGCCACGCCGATCAATAAGGTGCCGCCGACGTGACTGTTGAAAAATCCGGCCAGCGTTTTCAACACCACGCCTTCCAGGGAACGGTTGACGCGTTGTTCCTGCAAATCCCAGCGTAGCGTCGATTTGAATTCCAGCAACGGCCCTTCGCCCTGGCGGATGATGGTCGGCAAGTCTTTATCCAACTCGGCTTTCAGCGCATCCAAGTCGACCAGGCGTTTATGCAGCACCTGGTAAAAACCGAGCGACAGCAAACCCAGCAGCGCGCCGATTTCGGCATAGAACAGGATTAGATTGTTCTGGTTGATCTGCCCCGTCATCACCTCGGCAAATTGGCCGATGACGAATTCTATCGACGAAATTGGATCGGCATTACGTTCGCGCGAGCTGATGTAATCGTAACTGGGCGCCAACAGAAAAATCCCCATCCCGGCGCCGATCCAGGCGGCCAGAAAATAGATTTTCAGTTTTTGCTTCCAGATGTTCAGCAGCAGCAGGAAAAAACGTTTCACGGCGGAGTTGGGATTTTGAATCGAGTCGCGTTAGGGGAACAACAGCCGACCTTGTTCGGGAAAGCTGTGTTTGCGTAGTTGTTCTGTCGTCAAGCTCGGGCCTTGCCAAACGTAGGCTCGGGATGCGCCGGCCATGCTGGCCAATTCGGCGAAAGCGCGAATTTCGATTTGAGTTAAGCCGCCTTCCAGCATCGTTAATGGATGCATTACGACGATGGGGCGGCGCACGAAAAAGCCTAAGGGTAAAACCCGTTTGATCAGGTGCGCCAGAGTCCGTTGGGCAGCGGTGAAGTCGGCCAGCAACGTGCGTGGATGGGAGAAGCCGTTTTCGATGCGGACATTGGGCTTACCGGTTAGGTGCTTTGCCATCGATCCCACTGCAATAACTGAATCTCGGCCCCGCTTAGTCTCAATTGCCAGTAACGGCGGTTCGGCCAGTTTGCGTCCGGTTTCGGCATGGGTGATTTCGATCAACTCAGGCGTTACAGCGATGTAAAGCGTATGGCGAAACAGGTAGAGCATGGCGTCGTTCATAATTCGGCTGCGTTGGCGTTTAAAATCTGCTTATTCTACTCAACGCTGCTCAAGGGTTTGAAACCCTACAGAGTCTCAAACCCGGCTATCGCACAATTACACTGCTGCTTTGGCGAGTTCAGTCTGCTTCGAGCTTCGACAAATCCCTTACAGCACCTTTGTCGGCGGAAGTGGCAAACGCGGCGTATGCTTTTAAAGCGACAGAAACTTTGCGCGGCCGCAGCTTGGCCGGCTTCCATCCCAGCTTATCCTGCTCGGCGCGGCGTTGAGCCAATTCCTCGTCGGACAGCAAAACGTTGATAGAGCGATTCGGAATGTCGATGCGAATGCGGTCGCCGTTTTTTAGCAAGCCGATGGCTCCGCCGGCAGCCGCTTCCGGTGAACAGTGGCCGATCGACAGGCCCGAGGTGCCGCCGGAAAAGCGGCCGTCGGTCAATAGCGCGCAGGCCTTGCCCAGACCTTTGGATTTGATGTAGCTGGTCGGATACAGCATTTCCTGCATGCCGGGGCCGCCCTTGGGGCCTTCGTAGCGCACCACGACGACATCGCCGGCCTTGACTTTGTCGGCCAGGATGTTTTCCACCGCTTCGTCCTGCGACTCGACTACATGGGCATTGCCTTCGAACACCAGCAGGCTGTCGTCGACGCCGGCGGTTTTCACCACGCAACCATCCAGCGCGATATTGCCGTGCAGTACCGCTAAGCCGCCTTCTTGGCTGAAGGCGTGTTCGAACGAGCGGATGCAGCCTGCGGCGCGGTCCAGGTCCAGACTCGGCCAGCGCGCGCTTTGGCTGAAGGCGACCTGAGTCGGAATGCCGCCGGGACCGGCCAGGTAAAAGGTTTTCACCGCATCGCTGGGATTGTTCATCACGTCCCATTGCGCCAAGGCATCGCCCAACGTTTTGGCGTGTACGGTCGGGACGTCGGTGTGCAGTTTACCGGCCCGGTTCAACTCGGCCAGAATCGCCATGATACCGCCGGCGCGGTGTACGTCCTCGATATGGTATTTGTTGGTGTTGGGCGCCACCTTGCACAACTGCGGCACCACGCGCGACATGCGGTCGATGTCGGCCATCGTGAAATCGATGTTGGCTTCTTGCGCGATAGCCAGCAAATGCAGAATGGTGTTAGTCGAGCCACCCATCGCGATGTCCAATGCAATCGCGTTCTCAAAGGCCTTGAAACCGACCGAGCGCGGCAACACCGATTCGTCGTTGTGCTCGTAATATTGTTTGGCCAGTTCGACGATGCGGCGGCCGGCTTGTTTGAACAATTGTTCGCGGTCGGCGTGGGTAGCGACCACGGTGCCGTTGCCCGGCAACGACAAGCCCAGCGCTTCGGTCAGACAGTTCATAGAATTGGCGGTGAACATGCCGGAGCAAGAGCCGCAGGTCGGACAGGCCGAGCGTTCGACCGCTGCCAAATCGTTGTCGGAGACTTTGCTGTCGGCCGCCATCACCATCGCGTCGATCAAATCCAGTTTTTTGATGTCTGCGCCTTCGGCCAGACGCACTTTACCGGCTTCCATCGGTCCGCCCGAGACGAAAATCACCGGGATATTTAGCCGCATCGCCGCCATTAGCATGCCGGGGGTGATCTTGTCGCAGTTGGAAATGCAGACCAGCGCGTCGGCGCAGTGGGCATTGACCATGTATTCGACGCTGTCGGCGATCAGGTCGCGGCTGGGCAGGCTGTACAGCATGCCGTCGTGGCCCATGGCAATGCCGTCGTCGACCGCAATGGTGTTGAATTCTTTCGCCACGCCGCCGGCCAGTTCGATCTCGCGCGCGACCAATTGGCCCAAGTCTTTCAAATGCACGTGGCCGGGTACGAATTGGGTGAAGGAGTTGGCGACCGCAATGATCGGTTTGTTGAAATCGCCTTCTTTCATGCCGGTGGCGCGCCACAATGCGCGCGCACCCGCCATGTTTCGGCCTTGAGTAGTGGTATATGAACGGTATGCAGGCATGGTGATTCCTACTAAAAGTAGAAAGCGGCAACGGTAGATTGCCGCGTTGAAAAGGGTGTCGTTAACCGCGGCAGAAGCCGATGGTTAAAACCGTTAACGATTAAAACGTATCCCAACCGCTGGAGCGGCGGCGCCAACTTATTTTTGGCAAAATGAAGCCGAGCAGTACGCCAAACAACGATAGGCCGCCGCCGTAAAGAAACCAGTCCTGGTTGGTGTTGTCGGTCAATGCCAGGTTTTCCCGCTTCAGTTGTTGCAGTTCGCGTTCGACTGCGATGACGCGTTCCTGCAACTGGTCGCGTTGTTGTTTCAGTTGGATCGCGTTGGCCGCGGTTTGTTGCAATTCGCTGAGGTCGGCACTGAGTTTGTCGCGTTCCTTGCTGATTTCCTGGCTGCCGGCCTGGGAAGCTTTCAGTTGCTTGTTTTCTTCCTGCAACGCTTCCAGTTTTTTGTTCGCGGCTTCGAGTTGGTTGCGGGCACTGGGTTCGCCGCTCAAATAACGCGTCAGGATAAAGCCCTCGGAGCCGCTGCCGGTTTGGATGTAGGTGTAGCCGTTCTCGGTGTTGTCGCCCAATACTGTAACCGGCGCGCCGTTTTCCAGCATCTTGACGATTTTACTGCGTTCGCTTTCGCCGCTGCGTAAGGGCACTTCGACTTTATCCGTGACGTAAGCCGTTTTGGCTAGCGCGATATTGGTGAAAAACAGGCTGGCAAACAGGCAGATAAAAGGCTTTTTCACGGTATCACTCGTCGGTCGGCTTTTGAATAAAGCGGCGATTCTAGCGAAATTATCGGCAGATGAGAAATTCCAGTAACGCTTTCTGGGCGTGCAAACGGTTCTCCGCTTCCGGAAAAACCACGCTTTGCGGGCCGTCGATCACCTCCGCGGTGACTTCTTCGCCGCGGTGTGCAGGCAAGCAATGCATGAACAGCGCGTCGGCCTTGGCCGCCGCCATGGTAGCGGCGTTGACTTGGAAGTCTTTGAATACGAATTCGCGTTTCTTTTGCTCTTCTTCCTGGCCCATGCTGGCCCAAACGTCGGTGACGACCAAATCGGCCTGATGCGCGGCCTGTTCCGGGGTATTGAAGAATGCGACCCGGTCGCCGGCCGGATCGACGATGCTTTGCAACGGGCGGTAATCGACCGGGCAGGCGATGTTCAGTTTAAAGCCGAACTGGCGCGCGGCGTTGATGTAGGAGTGGCACATGTTGTTGCCGTCGCCGATCCAGGCCACGGTCTTGCCGGCGATGTCGCCGCGGAATTCGAAATAAGTCTGCATGTCCGCCAGCAATTGGCAAGGATGCTTTAGATCGGTCAGACCGTTAATCACCGGAACCCGCGAATGCTTGGCAAAGGTGGTGACGGTCTCGTGTTTGTGGGTGCGCAGCATGATGCAATCCACCATGCTGGAGATGACTTTGGCGCTGTCTTCCAACGGTTCGCCGCGGCCCAGTTGGGTATCGCGCGGTGACAAAAACAATGCCGTACCGCCGAATTGGGCCATGCCGGCCTCGAACGAGATTCGGGTCCTGGTCGAGGATTTTTCGAAAATCATCGCCAGCACTTTGCCTTTTAACGGTTGGTAGTCGGGATCGCGATGGCGTTTCAGCTCGATTGCCCGATGGATCAAAGCGATAAGCTCGGCGCTGGTTAAATCCAGCAGGCTGGTGAAGTGTCTGGGTTGCATGGCGATTTACCTGCTAAAGTCCTGAATGAGCGCCGCCAAGGTTTCGGTCAGCGTAGCGATTTGGGCGTCGTCGATGATCAACGGCGGCAATAACCGGATGGTGTTGTCGGCGGTGACGTTGATCAGCAGGCCTTGAGCCAAGGCCATGCCGACCAGTTGGGCGCAAGGCCGATCCAATTCGATGCCGATCATCAAGCCTTTGTTGCGGATCGAAACGATATGCGGATTGCCGGCCAGGGCTTGCTGCAACGCTGCATGGATTTTTTCGCCTTTTTCGGCCGCTTGGGCTATCAAGCCGGAGCCGGTCAACGTTTCCAGTACCGCCAGCGCCGCACTGCACGCTAACGGGTTGCCGCCGAAGGTCGAACCGTGGTTGCCGGCCGTCAACACCTCGGCCGCTTTGCCGCGCGCCAGGCAGGCGCCGATCGGCACGCCGTTGCCCAAGGCTTTGGCCATCGTGCAGACATCGGGCAAGATGCCGTTGTGTTGATAAGCCAGAAATTTTCCGGTACGGCCGACACCGGTCTGGATTTCGTCCAGTATCATCAACAAGTTATGGCGGTCGCACAATTCGCGAATCCGGTTTAGATAATCGGCGGCCGGGATATTGACGCCGCCTTCGCCTTGCACCGGTTCCGCCATGATCGCCACAATGTTGCCATCCGCCGCGATGGCGGCTTCCAGCGCCGGAATGTCGTTGTACGGCACGTGGCTGAAGCCGGCCAATAACGGTGCGAAACCTTGTTTGATCTTGCTGTTGCCGGTCGCGCTCAAGGTGCCCATGGTGCGGCCGTGGAAGCTTTTTTCCATAGTCAGCACCACCGGATTGTCGATGCCGCGTTGGTGGCCGTATTTGCGGGCGATCTTGATTGCGGCTTCGTTGGCCTCGGCGCCGGAGTTGGCAAAAAACACGTTGTCCATGCCGCTCAGCGCGATCAAACGGTCGGCCAATTGCGCTTGCAGTTCCACACCGTACAGATTGGAGGTGTGCAGCAGGGTCTTGCTTTGCCGACACAGGGCTTCGTGGACGGCAGGATGCGCGTGCCCCAAGCTGCACACGGCAATACCGGCTACCGCGTCCAGATAGCGTCGGCCTTCGCTGTCCCACAACCACGCGCCTTCTCCGCGCGAAAAAGTGACCGACTGGCGGGCGTAAGTGGGCATGATATGGCTGGTCATTTGCAAGGCTCTGAAGGTGTTTTAAAAAACGCAGTTCGCTTGAAAAAAGCGCGCGATTATATTTTTTAAACGCTAGCGAAGCAAACAATAGTTTCAGCCTGGCTCATTTTTCAAATTCCCGCAGTTTTCGGCAAACTCGCGCCGGTCAGCGCCGGTGCGCTGTTATAAATTTGTAATATAGATGCAGTAGAGTTCCGTCATTTAAAGCCGTTTCGGCGGCTTGGGCTTGGCAGGCTACTAACTTTCAAGGGATTTGCGTTGAACGAGAACGAGCATCTGATAGACGATAAAAAACACATCGTTTCGATAAGGCTGAATAATTCCGACCGGATTGCGGTGCGTTCGACCGCCGCCAGACTATTGGTGCGCGAATCCGAGTTGTACCGCTTTGCCGTCTACCATTTACTGAATCGTTTGCACAAACTCCACGACGACGCTTGCGTCGGCAGCGATTTATTGCCGTTGTTCATCGAGTTCAAAAACGAGCTGAATACCTACTTGGGCCTGAAGAAGCACCAGTTGTTTAAAATCTTCAATGGCCGCAATCCGGAACCGGAAAAATTCGTGTCGATGGCCGATATCGAATTGTTGCTGCTGCCGCGGCACGCCGTGCGCCAGCGCTTACAACAAATGAACGAAGCCTTGCCGCAAAAACGGGCCGATACCGACGCATGGTTGCACGCCTATTTGCAGGAAAAATACCGGTTCAGCGCTTCGCTGGAAGACGGCGAGTTGACGGCGCTCGACGATAACGCTGCGGAACCCGGCGCCGTTTGAAACGGCTGCGGTCGCGGTTGCAGCCTTCGGGGCTGGCGAAGCGCCGGCTCGGACACGATAACCTAAGACCGGAATAACCTATGGCGGCCGCCGCCGGCTGGACAGACCGCCCGCGCTTTGGCTATGCTCGGCCTTCATGCCGAACCGCACCAAACCACGCTAAAAACAAGGGGTTACGGTTGCGGCGTGGCTGGGTGCGGGTGGTTTTGGCGGGGTAAAGTGGAAAGAAAACGGAAAGCTAAGCCGGTTTGCATTTCCCTTTTTTGGTGTCTTGGTTATACCAGCATTCGCGGCCGTTTCGGATAATCCTTATCCAGTGTTCCTTTACTTCGGTTTCTTCTGCTTCGGTGTCTTCTGGGGTTGCTTCTGTTGCCGGCTGTTGTTTTCGTTTCAGCTTGGCTCTGCGTTCGGCGTCCTTTTTTAGCGAGTCTTGTTCCAGCATCTTGAAGGCGTGCATTGCTGCGGCGTATTCAATTTCCATCGGGTTTAGCCAGCGTAAGGAACGATAAACCTTTTTTAGTGAAACTGGTTGTGCTGGCGGCTCCTTGGTCTTCTCTTTATCGTCTAGGGCGGCTGCTAATCCGATAAAGCAAATAATCCAAAAAGCAAGTTTGATCCTGCGGACTCGTGCGGGTTCTCTGTATCTCATGGCTACTCTGCGGCCAAGCGTTCCACCCTTCCCGCAAGGGCTGAAACGTCGTTACTGGTAACGTTTTTTCCATCGCCGGCTTACCTTAACCGCTAAGGCTAAGCCTGCTTTAGTTTTGCTCTGGTGTTCTCAATCTCTGGGCTGATTTGCCCGATCTCTGGCGCGGTTTGGTCCGTCATTAGCCAAAGTGCGTATTCCGGCCAATTGTGTGTAATCGCCAAAAGGTGTTCTTCGTTCGCCTTCTGTTTCCCTAACTCGATGTTTGCCCATGTCTTGGCGTTTATGCCTGTGACGTGTTCGAACTGAGTTCGGTCGTATCCAAGTGTTTCTCTTATTTGGCGTATTTTTCTTTTCATTCTAGGTAAATATTACTTGACTAATATTTACCTAGTGGGTAATATTTAGCCATCTTCTTAAAACCGTCCACAACCAACCAAAACCAACCGAGGCAATCATGGAACAGGACAATACAAAAAGCAATATTCCGGGCCCGTCGCCCTTCGTGCCGTTGTTGACCATGCATCGCTATGGCGAGTTAACCGGCCAGACCTACGATGCCATCAAGTTTCAAGCCTTGAATGGTGACTTACCTACCTTAAAGGTCGGCAAGCGTCGGATGGTCAACATTTTGAAACTTTGCGAAATCGCGGCGGAGTAGGGGGTTTTATGGAAAATCAATTACACCATTCGGCCTTTACTACTTTTGAATGCGAGATTGAGTCGGTCCTTTACCGTGTTCAGCGCGGATCTGTGTCTTTTACTGCGGTTCGCGAGCTACGTGAAAAGGCTGATTTTGTCGCTCGTATATTTTCGGAGTCGTCCGTTATGTGGGCGCGCTTTCGGGCTCTTTGGGAAGCTATCGGCGATTGTTACCGTTTTGCCTGCCATGCTGATATGGCTGATTCCGCCAGTCGCTCTAGCCTGGTCTCTAAACTTCAAAAATTGGTCGAAATCGTTCGTTGCTGGCGGTTGCAGGCTAGCCCATTGCGGGAGGCGTTCTAATGTCTCGCCAAAAGCTTTTCTACTCCCGCACCTTTCGCCGCCGGATACGAAACGGTGCCATTGTTTACGCCGGTTCTCGTTATGTCTCGCCTGCGTTCGATTATCTGGAAGGCACGGAAGTGGATGTAACTAAGTTCGGCTACGAAGTCGGCACCTTTGATATTTCAAAGCTGTTTGTACAGGTGCGGCCGTTCTCGTTGGTTTGTCCTGGCTTCTGGTGTTTTCCTACCAATGGCGAGGGGGTTTTATGCTAATCAGCGCCAAAACCCTAGCCGATACCTGCGACTATCTTGTCAATTCCTGCCGTCGTGACATCAACCGAGCGCCCGACGAACTGGAACGCTGCAAGGCTCGTTACCGTGAAAATCTGCGTGGTTTGTCTTTGCTGTTGATCGGTCGGCGCGAAAAAAGCCACGTAGAAAACGCCATTAAGCAAATTGAAACCATACAACCCCGGAGGGCCAAACATGGCTAACCAAACACTTGACCCGTTGGCCGACGCCGATTTGCCGGCCGACTACATGCCCGAGCGGGCCGACATGGCCGAAGCCAAGGCGAAAGAGCGCACCTTCCGTACCGGCGTAACCAATGACATTTATTTCAAGCTTGAAAAGGAAAGCGTGGAACGTGGCATTAAGCCCTATGGTTTGACACAGCGCGTCATGACTCTTTACGCCCTGCGAAAATTGGTCTACGTCCGCGACCTGCCGGCGGAGCTACAAACCGCAATCGCGGCCCACTACGCCGCCCAGCCTCCGCTTGTCATATGAGTGCGGCCAGACACTTCTGGGGAATGGGGCCTTTGCCGGTTCAATTCTTTCTAGTGGGTTTAGGTTGGGGGGGAGCCTCTCGCCGTCGCATCGGTCGCGGCCCAACCTTGCGCGGGCCGGTGAGGGCGTCAAGGGCGCAGCTTGCGGAGAGCGAAGCGGCCCTTGACGCCCTCGGCGGTTTGCGCAAACTCGGCCGCAAACTGACCGATGTGCCGGCTAGGGGCTTCTCCCCAACCGGCCTGGGGGGGAGTCTTGAGCCCGAGCGGAGGGAGCAAATCAAAATAAGCGGCGCAGCCACATTAATTGGCAAGCGGAGCGCGCAGCGTAGCGGAGGCGAGAGGGATTGTAGCGTAAATGGCCGGGCTTACGCGGTGTTAGCAATGATGCCCGGTTATTGTAGCGGAAAGCCCGGCCCGTAGGGCTCGCACTATGCACTACAGCTATCAGCCCGACTACATGCAAAAGCCACGGCCCGACCTGCGGCACTACGCGCCAAAGGCCGAGCTAATCGACTTTTTCGAATCACAGATTGAACGGCTATCGATCCAGCTTGAAGACGAAACCTTAACCCCGAAACAACAGGCGGTAAAAGACCAGCTACTTCAAAACTATCAGCACCACCTAAACAGATTAAACCAACCGGCGCTTATCGCCACCCACAACCAACCGTAACAAACTGAGGCAATCAACATGCAAACCAATGACCTGGAAACCATAACTACAACGTTCGTCGGTCAAGTCGAATCTGCCACCAAATACGAGATTGACGCCGATAACAAAGGCGCGTCCTTATGGGTGACTAAGCCCACCAGCGGCCGCAATCCCAACGTAATCGGCCGCGAAATCATAAAAGTACGCATGCCCCACGACATGTTCGCCAAACTCAAAGCCGACCACGACGCCGGAGATATTCAATTCCCGTGCTTAATGGAAATCCAAGCCGAAGTTGACATGGGCGGCGGCAATCGCGCAGCACTAACGGCAATTAGCATCCGCAAACACATACCCGAGCCGTTAGATGTTTCGGCCGACAAAATCGACACAACGACCGGCGAAATCCTACCCGGTCCCGGTGCGGCCATGGCTGAAGGCCTAAAACCCGATGCCAAAACCGACATAAAACCAGACAACAAAACCAAATAAACAGCCATGCAGACAATTGCCTGCAATGGCGAACTGACCATAACCGGAACCGCTACGCTAATCACCGATGCGAGCTGTTCTGGTACATGGGTTGCGGTCGGAGTGGGTGAGCCATTCAACCCCGCAACGCTTGACCCGTCTGCCGTCGTCGGTGCGATCGGCAGCGGCTTTATAGTGGCCGGAATCCCTCTGTTAGTGGTTCTTCTCGGTCGTATCGTCCTTGAACAAATTAGAGGTTCAAACAATGACTAACTCAAAACGCAAAAACGCAAGCTTTCTACTGAAAGCTTTTCTGGGCTTATTCCTGATGGCCTTCGGTCTGGATGCCTTCGCGGAACCTCCAGACTTCACCGATCTGACCGATGCGGTTGATTTTTCAACCGTCATAACCGCCTTGATGACAATCATGGGCGCGTTGGCCGGTGTTTACATCGTCAACCGTGGCGGCAATATGATCCTCGGCAAGATTGGCGGTCGTCGCTAATCAAAAAACAACGGCCGGGAAACCGGCCGTTTCCTTATTCAAAAACTTAAACAACAGGGGGCAACATGCCAACGCTTCCGCCGTGCCCGTCTGACGGCTCCATACAACCGCCGGCCTGCAAAATCGACCAGTTCAAAGACTTTATGCATACCATTGTAGAGGGAATCGGCGCCTTTCCGTCTGCGCTGATCTCTGTAATGGCGACCGCGGCCGGGCTCTATATCGTCGTAGCCGGCGGCAACATGATCCTTGGCAAAATCAGCGGCCGAACCGAAACCAGCGGTACAGAATCGAGCGGTACAGATTTAGCCGTTGCTGACGACCGCGCCGATTATTACAACAACTCTAGCTATGAAACCGTTCACGATGACTACATCGACGTTCGGGATTATCGTCGGGTTCGGGACGATGACTAGCCAAACCAACCAACAGGGGGCAACATGGCCGACCTTTATTACTGGGCGTTTTTCTGTACTGGCATTGGCATTGCTTTTGTTGCTTTTAAGCCCTTTCGTTAATGCCGCGGACCTTATTCACTGCGCTAACTATCCGGGTACATCAACCGCTACGGGTGACTATCAGTGTGATTATGTAACGTCTCGAACTCGCCCGTTAGGCCGCATGGATAACAACGGCCAGTTGTGTCTAGCTTCAAATAGTTGGAGCGCTACCGCGTTCGCTGATAGGTGCGGAACGTTGCAGGCCCCGGCGCAGACTGCCATGCAACCTTGTGCTGAGGGTGTCAATTCGTCTTGCTACGACACTCTTTCTACGTTCCAACCTGCCTGTGCCAGCGGCGAAACGCGCGGCGCTGACTTGGTTTGTCATGCGCCGGCGCAATGCCCCGAATTCCATACCGGCACTCCGCCAAACTGCTTGCCGCCGTGCGTCGGTGGCGAGCACCGAAACGAACAAGGGATCTGTACGTTTAACCCCAACTGCTACCAAACCAGCGGGCCGGGGTTCTATTTCGACATTAACGAACGCCAATGCATAACGGAACCGAACGTGGTTGGCGAGTGTACCGGCAGCCGGAAGCAATATTGCACGCCTACAAACGATTGCATTTTCGAAAACGAAACCTGCTCAAACAATCCGCTCGATAAAGTCGCGCGGGAGCTGCTGCGGTCCGATTGGAACCCTCCAAGCCATGATCGAGTTGAACAGGCAGATTCAACCGTCGATCAGTACAAATTAGCCGCACAACAGGCCGTTAGCAATTTCCAAGATATAGCCGACCAGGCCCAGGCCGACTATGACGACGCTCAACAAGCGTACCAAAACGACCCAACGCCAGAAAACCTTAACAACATGATTGAGGCCGCTAATAACCTGGCGAGCGCTCAAAATGACCTGGCCGGCGCTACGGCGTCCTCTCAAGCCATCGGCAACAAGTCGAACAAAATAAACGAAATAGACGAAAACTTCGACGAAGAGGAAACCATGCCAGGCATCGGCGAAAACTACGCCGAAAACGCCGAAGAAGAGGCCGAAGAGGCCTTCGATGACCTAGACGACGCCCTAGACGGCGATTATCCCTGTGAAGAGTTCTTTGATTGGGTCGTTTGCTATGAAGAAGACGGCCCAACCGACGGCGATCCCGACGGGGACGGCGGCACCAGCGGCGGTTCGACCGATGAAGGTTCCGACATTAACGAGGGCGACATAAGCAACGGCCAAGGCCCGAAGTTCGGCGAAACTGACACGGTCGGCGAAACCGGTGAAAAGTGGGTTGATGCGCTGGAAAAGTGGGAGCCTGTTAAGGGCATTAACGAAATCCGCGGAATGGATTTTTCCGCCAATGGTGAATGCCCGATTCTCGAAATCGACACGACCGAAGACTTCTTCGGCGTCTTGTCCACCGACTTTCACTGCGAATTAATCGGCGAACATTACACCATGATTCAGAATTTCGCCCGGCTGAGCTGGGTTATCGGTGCCTTTTTCTTATTTCTGATGATGTAGGGGGTTATATGTACCAAGTCGGTTATTTACAGGACATATTTAAATTTTTTATTGATCTCATTAAATACGCGCTGGAAAAAATAGGCGAGTTATTACTTGAGGCCTTAACCGCAATTTTCGAAATTTTACCCGACCCCTGCTGTGTCAAAGAGGCGGTTAGCATGTTTCGCTGGCTCTCTAATTCCTTGCATTCTGGCGGTCATTTCTCTTTGTTGTCTTGGGTATTCGATGTAATCGATTTCGAATTTGGTTTCCGCGTTATTCTCTGCACCCTAATCGCTCGTTTTATTATTCGTCGGCTTCCAGGGATCGGCTAATATGAACGATCATATATTTGTTTATTTGTGTCCTTCTGTTGCCAGGCGTATATCTTACCCGCTTTGCAATTGTAAAAACCCTGTTTACGGTTACTGGGGTTTTAAGGGCAAAAACCATCCGCATTACCGGAAACCCTTTGCGGATCGCGTGTGCTGCGACCGGTGCGAAACCTTCGCCGTTCTCGCCTAAATGGCTATCCCGGCGCTAGTAGGCCTTCCAGGTCATGGCAAAAGCTATTCAGCGGTTGAGCTATTTATTATTGCGGCGATAACCGAAAAGCGCAAAATAGTTACCAATATCCCGCTAAATATCGATAATTTAAAGCGCGATTATCCCGACTATAATTTCGACGGGTGTTTAATCGATATTGATTTAGACAAGCTCAAAACCGCCGGCCCGGAAGCCTGGCGCGATCCGGCTACTATGCCGCCTTCAGCCTTATATCTGCTCGATGAATTATGGAAAATATGGCCGGCCGGCCTTAAGGCGTCGAATATTCCGCCTTATCAACTCTCGTTTATAAAAGAACACCGCCACTATCTGGACGAAACCGGCCGGGAGCCCGATATAGTCCTCGTGACTCAAAACCTTGAGGACATTTGTAACGCCGTTCGAACGATGGTTGAAACAACCATTATCTGCACGAAATTAACCGCGGTCGGTAAAAAGGGCAATTTCCGCCGCGATTACTACGAAGGATCGGTAAAAGGTTTTCAGGGTCCGAAAAGTAAGTTTATTCGGTCCGATCACATGGTGAAATATCAAGCTGAGGTCTGGCAATATTACAAAAGCCACACAAAGGCCAGCGGTAACGTTACCGCCGTCAATAATACCGGCGTTGTCTCTGCGACGGTATTTAACGGCCTCGGCTTTAAGATTGGTGTAGCTGCCTTGGTTCTATTTATTTCGATGGCTATTTGGGGTTACTTTAAAACATCAAGCGATGTTGAAAAACTCACAAAAAAACCGGTAACAATCGCAAAACCCGCGCCCCCTGCCACCGTCAACGCCGCCCCTCGTACTGCGCAGCCCCAAAACCAACCAAAACCAACACAGTTGGTTTCGTCCAGTTACCGCCTGGCCGGTATTTACGTGCTGCCGGGGTCGTCTATCGCGGTGATAGCGACCAATGACGGCCGGTCGATTCGGATTGATGCCACTAAACATTGCCATTTAGATATTGAGTATTCCTGCGATTTTGAGCAACAGAAAGTAACCCGTTATAGCGGCTCTTCCGGTTCAATCTTATCTTCTCCAAAAGATTCAGCCGGCTAACCCTCATGCCGTTTTTTAAAAGCCTAAACAGTGAACAGAACGAACCGGCGGCGGCTGAGAGTGTAGCGGTTCAGTTGCCGCCGGTCACGTCCTTGTATCACGTGACAGACTAACCCTTAAAAAGTGTGGATAAGTAGCATTATGAAATATTCAGATAGATATGATTTAGCTGCGTTGTCGTCCTATGATCCAACGCCGAACCAAACCGGTTCAATTTTCATTAACGATGTCGGCTTTTACGATCTGTCGAACGTGTCGATAGTCGGTCGTTTCGTCGATACCGTTCGCCAGTTGTTTTATGGCCTGCCACGGCCCGAAATGATTCGCCGTCTTGAAACTTTTTCGGAGGCAAAAACGCCGTTGGTCACATTGAACGAGAATGGCGGCGATTTATGGCATTTTTCCAAAATGGGTAAAGTCGCCCGGTATCGCTACAAATTGCAAAATAACGACTTAGGGATAGTTATCCTGTTCGGTTCGTACTTTCAAAAGCTCGATTCGATAGGCCAGCACCTAAAAATTGAACTGTCGCCACATTTCATAAGCCAACGCAGTATAACGAAAATATGGCAACGCCTTTTTTCTGGCTTTGGCTCTTTTGCTAACGCCTTTTTAGAAAATCCCATTCCTAAAGGTTGTGCTGTCCATTTGGCGGTTGATTATCAAAACTTTGCGTTACCCGCCGATTTCGTTTCTAACGTTAAATGCTACGCTCGGACTATTCGAGCATTTGACGATGTAACGGAATTGGATTTATCGCAATTAACGGCGGGGGTTTCCTCGTTCGGTGGTCCTGGTGTTGAGCAAAATTATTTAATCGGTTCAGCCTCTAATTTCCAGGTTTGTCTATACGATAAAACCAAGTCGGCCATTCGCGACGACAAAATCGACTATTTTAAAGCCCAGTGGCAAAACCACGACGAAAATCAAAAGGTTCGGCGTATTGAATTACGCTTTCACCACCAAATTACCCGTGAGGTAGGGCAGCATCTAGGGAGGAGCCTGGAAGCCTGGCCGGATGTTGCAGAAGTGCTAACCGATCTGTGGCGCTATGGCATGGGGCTTGTTCGTTATCATCTTGATAAAAATCTAGTTCACCCTATTTGGCAGCTATTAACCTTTGATGCACAGTTTTACGTTCCGGCCGACGGCCTAAATATTAGCCGAAAAAAAAAGGACTCTATCGACCCTGTAGCGAAGAACGTCGCGATGATGATCGGCAATATAATTACACTGGCGGCGCGTCGTGGATTCAATGCGAAACAAACGCTATCGCAACTCTATAAACTCACGTTTTACGATGAAATAATTAGTTATTACCGGTCCAGGGGGTTAGGCGAATCCGATTTGCAGGAAACTATCGAAAAGGGTTTGGCGTTACGAAAATTAATAGGCAAAGCTGCGTAAATAATAGGGGGTTAATGTGGGATTCTTTTCGAGTTATCGCGACCAAATCGACCTGCCAACAGGTTACACGGTGCAAACATGTATTTCCGATTCGTTGAACGCAATGGATTTAATACCGGCGCCGTTTTTTATCCTCGGGCTTATTTTGGGTTGGGCGTCGTTCTGGCTTATTGCCTATTCAATCGATTATCGAGCGTTGAAGTATTGGATAATTCGTTTTATGCGGTCGCGTCGTGGTTGAGCCAAAAAAAAGCGGTGATAAGTGGCTAGTAGACTTTCGGCCGGACGGTGTGTCCGGTCGTCGTATCATTCGAAAATTTGAAACTAAGGCCGACGCTAACCGCTTCATCAAAGATTTTCTATCAGGCCGAATTGAGCCGCTAGCAGGCTGGTGAAAAACTCCCAAAGCTGCAGTCATCAAGGCGCATAGCCTCAGCAAACAAGTAAAATAGCGCATCTAAATTGGAGAAGCCCCCCATGCGCGGACACGATGCCATTCAAAATAGCTGGTTCAGCTACGTTAGCCTGGAAGACCGTATTCCCAAACAGCATCCGTTGCGTCGTTTACGGCTACTCGTCGATGGCGTATTGGCCTCTATGGATGCGGTCTTTGCCGAATGCTACTCCCATACTGGCCGCCCGTCGATTGCGCCCGAAAAACTGCTGCGCGCCTTGCTATTGCAAGTGCTGTACACCGTTCGTAGCGAACGCCAGTTGATGGAACAGCTGGACTACAACCTGCTGTTTCGCTGGTTTGTCGGTTTGGGTATCGACGATGCTGTCTGGGAACGCAGCGTGTTCAGCGCCAACCGCGAGCGCCTGCTGTCCGAAGCACTGAGTCGCGAGTTTTTTGAGCGGGTCTTGGCCATTGCCGAATGGCAAAACCTGGTGTCCGACGAACACTTCAGTGTCGACGGCAGCCTGATCGAAGCCTGGGCCTCGCACAAAAGCTTCGTGAAGAAAGACGGCAGCGGTCCTGATAAACCCGCCGGCCGCAATCCCGAGGTCGACTTCAGCGGCGAAAAGCGCAGCAATGCCACGCATCAGAGCACGACAGACCCCGAAGCGCGGCTTTACAAGAAAGGCGAATACACCGAGGCCAAACTGCGTTACATCACCCATGCCCTATCCGAGAATCGTAACGGCCTGATTGTCGATGTCGAAACCACCCAAGCCACCGGCACCGCTGAAATCGAAGCCGCGCAAACAATGATCAAACGCCGTGTTCCCAAAGGCGGCAGCGTCGGTGCCGACAAAGGCTATGACCAACCGGCGTTCGTCAACAAACTCAAGACGCAAGACATCAAAGCCCATGTTGCTCGCAAAAAGACCGGCAGTGCCGTCGATGGCCGCACCGCGCGCGGCAAAGCGTACGCTCAAAGCCTCAAGCGCCGCAAAATCGTCGAAGAAGCCTTCGGCTGGATCAAGACCGTCGGGGGCCTGCGTAAAACCCGCCACATCGGCTTAGCCAAAGTCGCAGGTCAGGCCTTGTTTTGCTTTGCCGCCTACAACCTGACGCGCTTGCTCAACCTATTGGTGTTCACGCCGAAACCGGCGTGGAGTGCGCCCACCTAGGGCGAAGTGCGCCTGAAAACCGTCCACAGACGGCTTCAGGCGAATAAAAAGCCCTTGAAACAGGGGCAAAACGGTTGAAACTCGATGTCATGACCGATTTCAACACGAAAAAATCACGGAAACCGTGGGTAAGGGGAAATATCAGTGGGTTTTTCACCAGCCTGCTAGGCGATAATCGGCGTTTATCTCAATTAATTTCCGATTGGTACGACTTGCACGGGGTAAGCCTGAAAAGTGCGGTTGGTACGAAAAGACGCCTTTTAGCGTTGGCGCATTCTCTTGGTGATCCGGTTGCCCAAAAGTTAAGCGTTCCTGATTTTTCCAAGTATCGCCGCTCTCGGCTCGATGCTGGCATTTCGCCGGCAACTCTCAATCGTGAGCTGCAAACGCTTAAAGCGGTGTTTCGGGAGTTGAAGCGATTGTCTGTCATTGACTACGAAAGCCCGCTGCAAACCGTTCGCAAGCTTCACCAGGCCAAAACCGAATTGAGCTATTTGACCCATAATCAAATCGCCCGGCTGTTGAGCGAGTGCCGAAAATCCCGCAATCGTGGCTTGTTCTATGTGGCTTTGGTCTCGCTGGCGACCGGTGCCAGGTGGTCGGAATCGGAGTCTTTGACGTTGCGGAACTGTAAAAATGGCGGGTTCACCTTTTGCAATACCAAAAACGGATCCGATAGATTCGTACCGGTTTCGGCCGATGTGTTCGAAGTCGTTACCGCCTTTCTCGGTTCTGAGTCCTTCACCTCTTGCCGTACTTCGTTTTCGCGAGCGTTGAAGCGCGCGTCTATTCAGTTGCCACCCGGCCAGGCTACCCATGTGCTTCGCCATACGTTCGCGAGTCATTTCGTTATGGCCGGCGGAAACCTTCGCAGCCTTCAAACAATACTCGGCCATTCCTCTTTGACCGTAACAACGCGTTACGCTCATTTGTCCCCGGATTACCTTGGCCAGGCTGTTACGTGCGGACCGTTATCAGTTTTTACAGGTGGTAACAATGTGGAAAGCGGCGATACTGCTCTAAAAATAACGGATTTTTAATGGCTTCAAGCCATTGATATTAAACAAGAAAAATTGAAGGTTTCGCGGGGCTGGTAACTGGTGCGAGCATTGGCTATGCTCGGCCGTTTTCAGATATCGTTCAGGAGGCGGCATGCCGATTACCCCCGTTATTTTTCCGGAGTTGGTCCGGGCTTTGATCGCCGTTATCGACGCTAACGCCGCTGAGGTTACCGAATTGGACCAGGCGATAGGCGACGGTGACCATGTCTTTAATTTGCAACGCGGTTTGCAGGCGTTACAACAGCATGCCGAGGAAATTGCGGCGCTGGATTGGCCGGCGGCCTGGCAAAAGATAGGGATGACCGTGATGTCGGCCGTCGGCGGCGCTTCGGGATCGTTGTATGCTACGCTGTTTATCGGCTTGGCCAAGCATGGCCGCGACCAAGCTGCGGACGTTTGCGGTTTTTCGGAAGCGTTGCTGCAAGCGGTGGAAGCGGTCAAGCAGCGTGGCAAGGCGGATGTCGGCGAAAAAACCATGTTGGATGTATTGGTGCCGGCCGCTCAGGCCTTGCATGCGGAGGCGGCGGCGAATAGCGCGCTGCCGACGATTTTGGCGCGTTTGCGCCAAGTCGCCGCGGACGGGGCCGAAGCCACGCGGGATATGGTGGCAACCAAGGGCAGGGCCTCGTTTCTCGGCGAACGCAGCAAAGGCCATGTCGATGCCGGTGCCAAAACCGCACAGTTGATGATCGCAGCGATCGCCGACGTGCTGGATAAGACGCCTACTTAAAGCCGGCCTGGGCGGGCTAACAGCCCCAGCGCAGTGCTGCAGTATTTACCGGCGCGTCCCAGTAGGCCAGCATCTCGTCGTCCAGCAGGGTCAAGGTCAGCGAGCAGCCGGCCATGTCCAGTGACGTCGTGAAATTGCCGACCAAACTACGTTGAATGTTCAGTCCGCGCCGGTTGAACTGCTGCCAGGCCAGTTCGTAAATCGAATGCAGCTCGATTAACGGCGTTGCGCCGAAGCCGTTGACGTGCAGCAAGGCATGTTGCCCGGCGCCAATCTGCAATTCGTCGGCAATGTGCTCGGCCAATTGGGCGACGATTTCGCTGGCCCCGGCCAGTTTGACGGTTTCCCGGCCGCGTTCGCCGTGGATGCCGACGCCGTATTCCATTTCGTCCTCGGCCAGCGCGAACGTGGGGTGGCCCAGCGCGGGTACCGTGCAACTGGTAAGCGCTACGCCCAGCGATGCGGTTGCTTGATTGACGCGTTCGCCCAGGGCCTTGCAACTGGCAAGGTCGGCACCGGCTTCCGCCGCGGCACCGACGATCTTTTCGACAATCGTAGTGCCGGCTACGCCGCGCCGGCCGATGCTATGCGATTTCGGCAGAGAGATGTCGTCGTTGACCAAGACGCTGGCATTCGGCAGCGCTAGCATTTCCCCGGCCATTTCGAAATTCATCACGTCGCCGGCGTAGTTTTTGACGATGAACAATACGCCGGCGCCGCCGTCGACGGCTTCGGCTGCGGCCATCATCTGGTCCGGCGTCGGCGAGGTGAACACTTGGCCGGGGCAGGCGGCGTCGAGCATGCCGAAGCCGACGAAGCCGCTATGCAGCGGTTCGTGGCCGGAGCCGCCGCCGGAGATCAGCGCTACCTTGCCGGATTTCCGTTGTTTGCGGTAGACGAAGCGCGGTTCCGGATTCAAGTCCAGGATGTCGGCATGGGCCTTGGCAAAGCCTTGCAGGCTGGTATCGAGCAAGCTGTTGGGATCGTCGATGAATTTTTTCATGGAATGTCTCCGCGAATTTAAAGAGAGAATCAGGCCGGTAAATCCAGCAGCATCCGGGTGACGTCGCGGATATCCGGCACGATCCAGGTCGGGCCGAAGTCGGCGGCTTCCACGTCGGCCCGGCTGGAAACGCCGCTGAGTACCATCAGGCTGCGGATGCCGGTACGCACAGCGCCGAGAATATCGGTATCCAGGCGGTCGCCGATGGCTATGGTCCGCTCGGGGGGCGTGTTCAGCAAGCCCAGCGCTTGACGGTAGATGATCGGCTCCGGTTTGCCGATGATCATCGGCTTGACGCCGGTGGTGGCGGTTAACGCTGCCAGGATCGCGCCGTTGCCATGGGTTTCGCCGCGCTCGGTGGGTAGCGACATGTCGCCGTTGGTACCAATGAAGTGCGCGCCGGCTCGCAAGTTCAGCGTTGCGGTAGCAAGTTTGTCCCAGCTCAGCTCGCGGTCCATGCCGCAAACCACCAGGTGTGCCCGGGTTTGCGGTTCGGTATCGTTGAGTCCGGTCAAGGTAAAGCCCAAATCGATCAAAGGTTGGCGGGCGCCGATGCCGCCGATCACAAACACTCGGGTCGATTGCGGTTGGTAGCGCTGCGCCAAATATAAAGCGGTGGCCATGCCGGAGGTCAGAATTTCGTGTAAGCCAACTTCGACGCCCATGCCGGCCAATTTGGCAACATACTGTTCGGCGGTCATACTGGCGTTGTTGGTGGCCAATACAAAGGGCAGTTGCCGATTGCGCAGGGCCTGGAAGAAATCGCCGATGCCGGTCTGGGCGCGGTCGCCATGCCATAACACGCCGTCCATGTCGATGATTAAGCCGCGGACGTCGTTGAATTCTTGCATAACTGGTTTCGATGGTCGATGTTGGCGAAATGGCAAATGCCGGCTCGTAAACGGGTCGAAAACGAGCGGAACCGGGCTCTAAACGGCCGGCTAACAGGCGGCGAAGAATTGCATAAAAAGCCGTGCGTTGTCCAGTTCGTGGCGGAGTGCGTGTTTTTGCTTGACGAAATGCGGATAACCTAGTTTAATGGACGGCTCTTAACGCCGCCCAGGTAGCTCAGTCGGTAGAGCAGAGGACTGAAAATCCTCGTGTCGACAGTTCGATTCTGTCCTTGGGCACCACAGATTTTTTGGATAGGCCGTAGCCCAGGTAGCTCAGTCGGTAGAGCAGAGGACTGAAAATCCTCGTGTCGACAGTTCGATTCTGTCCTTGGGCACCATTCCTAAGCGTGGTTTGAAAAACCGAAAGCCCCTTTATGGGGTTTTTTGTTTTGTGGGCTTTCGAAAACGGAATCCCAAGGCAGTGTTTGACGTTTATGGAAGAGCCTGAGGCTCTTTTTTTTTGGGTTTGAAAAGGCGAGACGGCAATGAAACAGGCTCCGGAACACTTGGTGGATTTGATTGAGCCCATCGTGGAAGGATTGGGTTACGAATGCGTGGGCATCGAATATAACCCGCATCCTTCGCACGGTATGCTGCGCGTTTATATCGACAGCGAACAAGGTATTTTGTTGGACGACTGCAGCAAAGTTAGCCACCAGTTGAGCGGCATGCTCGACGTCGAAGATCCGATTCCCGGCGAGTACCAGTTGGAAGTGTCTTCGCCCGGCGCCGACCGGCCGTTTTTCAAACCAAGCCAGTTTCAGCGTTTTGTCGGCAGTAAAGTCAATATCAGCCTGTTTAAGCCGATCGATAAGCGGCGCAAACTCAGCGGCGAAATCAAAAGCGTCGACGGCGAGGCGGTAGTGATTCAAGAAGGCGAAAAGTTATTCAGCGTGCCGTTTCAGGCAATGAGCAAGGCGCGCTTGGCGCCGGATTACGATTTTAATAGAGGAGGTCGCAGTGGCGAATAAAGAAATTCTATTGGTGGCGGATGTTTTTGCCAACGAAAAAGAAATCGATAAGGAAATCATCTTTCAGGCGATCGAATCGGCACTGGAAGCGGCCACCGTCAAACGTTACGAAAATCCGGTTAAAGTTCGGGTTGCGGTCAACCGCCAGACCGGGGACTACCTGACCTATCGCCGCTGGCAAGTGGTCGACGCCAATCCGGAAATCAACGGCGATGTCGAGCATCCCGGCTGGCAGATTCTGTTGGAAGCCGCCCAGCTCGACAACCCCGAGGTGCAGGTCGGCGATTACGTCGAAGAAGAGATCGAATCCGTTGCCTTTTGCCGGATTGCCGCACAAACCGCCAAGCAGGTGATTATCCAGAAAGTGCGCGAAGCGGAACGCAAAAAAATCGTCGAGGCATACCAGGACCGGGTGGGCGAGCTGGTGACCGGCGTTGTCAAACGGCTGGAAAAGGGCAGCGTGTATCTGGATTTGGGCGGCCACGTCGAGGCTTACATTGCGCGCGAAGATATGATTCCGAAAGAGCCGGTACGCATGGGCGACCGGGTGCGCGGTTACTTGAAAGCGGTGCGTTCCGAACCGCGCGGCCCGCAGTTGTTCGTCAGCCGTACCGCGCCGGAGTTGCTGATTGCCCTGTTTCGCCTGGAAGTGCCTGAAGTGGGCGAGGGTTTGATCGACATTCTGGCTGCGGCGCGCGATCCGGGGTCGCGGGCAAAAATCGCCGTCAGAGCCAACGACCCGCGCTTGGATCCGGTCGGTGCCTGCGTCGGTATGCGCGGTTCGCGGGTGCAGGCGATTTCCAACGAATTGGCCGGCGAACGGGTGGATATCATCCTGTGGAACGCCAACGACGCCCAGTTCGTGATTAATGCCATGTCGCCGGCCGAAATCCAATCGATCGTGGTCGACGAAGATAAGCACAGCATGGATGTGGCGGTCGCGACCGACAGCCTGTCGCAAGCGATCGGCCGCGGCGGCCAAAACGTGCGTTTGGCCACCGAATTGACCGGTTGGGAATTGAATATTCTCGATGCCGCCCAGGTCGGTAAAAACCACGATGAAGCGGCCGCTAAGGCCAAGCAGCAGTTCATGGATTTGCTGGACGTCGATGAAGAAATCGCCGGCATCCTGGTCGATGTTGGATTGAATAACGTCGAGGAAATTGCCTATATCCCGGTCGACGAAATGCTGGAAATCGAAGGTTTCGACGAGGAATTGGTCGAAGCTCTGCGCAGCCGCGCCAAAGACGCATTGTTGATCAGTGCGATCGCCTCGGAAGAGAAAATCGAAACCGCCGAACCGAGTCCGGAGTTATTGGCCATGGAAGGTATGAGCGAGGAGTTAGCTAGAGAGATGGCGGCCAAAGGCATCGTGACTTTGGACGATCTGGCGGAGCAGGCCATCGATGATATTATCGAATTTACCGGAATGACCGAAGAGCGTGCTGGTAAACTAATCATGAAAGCCCGCGAGTCTTGGTTCGCAGAGGATAAGGGCTGAGACCGGAGGATATTATGAGCGATAAAACAGTACAGGAATTAGCGGAAGTTGTTGGCATCCCTCTGGAACGTTTTTTGGAACAGCTAAAAGAGGCCGGCCTTAGTGCCAGCGCGCCGGACGACGTTATCGACGACGACGAAAAAGTTAAGCTGCTGGCCCATCTGCGTAAGCGTCACGGTAAGACCGATGTCGACCAGGAAGCGGCCACGCCGAAACGGATCACATTGAAGCGCAGTACCAAGACCGAACTGAAACAATCGACTCCGCCCGGTGCGGCGGTCAAGACGGTCAGTGTCGAAGTCCGTAAGCAAAAAACGTACATCAAACGCAGCGATTTGCTCGGCAACGAGGAGCAAAGGCAAGCGGAGCTGGCTAAGCAGGCCTTGGAAGAGCAGCGTAAACAGCAGTTGCTGGACGAGGAAAAACGTAAGCAGCAAATCGAACTTAAAGCCGAGGAAGAAGTCGCCGCCGTCGCGGTAAGCAATGATGCGACCGTTCCGGAGCCGGTGCCGGTTCAACCGAGCCCGGCACCGGAAGCGCAGCCGGAAGTTCCGGCGGTTGAAGCTCCGGCTCCCGCCAAGCCGGTGGAAATGACCGAAGAGCAGCGGTTGGAAGAAGAAAAGAAACAACGTCTGGAAGCGGCGGTACAACGAACTGCCGAGAAGGTCAAAAAGAAAGCCGAAGCCAAGCAGCAACAAACTCTGCACAAGAAAAAAGCCGAATTCAAGCCTTCGCGCGGACCGACGCCGGATGTCGAAGTCGGCGGCGGCGACGCGCGGCGCGGCAAGGCCAAGAAAGCGAAACCGGCCCCGCGGCGGGAAAAACCTGAGTTCGAGATCGATCTGCACCAGGGTCGGCATAAGTTCGAAAAACCGCAAGCCCCCACCGTTTACGATGTCACGATTCCGGAAACCATTGTGGTGTCCGATCTGGCGCAGAAGATGAACATCAAAGCGGCGGAAGTGATCAAGCATTTGATGAAATTGGGCATCATGACCACGATCAACCAGACCATCGACCAGGAAACGGCGGTGATCTTGGTTGAAGAGATGGGTCACAAAGCCATCATGCAGAGCGAGGACGATTTCGAGCAGGAAATGTTGGCCGAAGTGATTGGCGATGCCGGAGACGTCAAGCTGTCGTCGAGAGCGCCGATCGTCACGATCATGGGCCACGTCGACCACGGTAAAACCTCGTTGCTGGACTACATTCGCAAAACCCGCGTCGCCGCGGGCGAGGCCGGCGGTATTACCCAGCACATCGGTGCATATCAGGTTAAGACCGACCACGGCGCGGTTACCTTCCTCGACACCCCGGGCCACGCCGCGTTTACCGCGATGCGCGCCCGCGGGGCGGAAGTCACCGATATCGTAATCGTCGTGGTTGCTGCCGACGACGGCGTGATGCCGCAGACCAAAGAGGCGATCGAACACGCTCGTGCCGCGAACGTGCCTATCATTGTCGCCCTGAATAAGATCGATAAGCCGGAGGCCAATCCGGACCGGGTCATGCAGGAGTTGGCCACGCTCAACGTGGTGCCGGAAGAATGGGGCGGCGACGTCCAGTTCTTGAAAGTGTCGGCGAAAACCGGCGCCGGCATCGACGATCTGATCGAAGCGCTGATCGTTCTGGCCGAGGTGTTGGAGTTGAAAGCGCCCAAAGACGGTATCGCATCCGGGGTCTGTATCGAATCGCGGCTGGATAAAGGCCGCGGTGTGGTCGCTACCGTGCTGATTCAGAAAGGTACGCTGAACAAGGGCGAGTTTGTCTTGTGCGGCCATGAATACGGTCGGATTCGGGCCATGTTCGACGAGAATTCGCATGCGATCAAGTCGGCCGGCCCAAGTGCGCCGGTGGAAATTCTGGGCTTGTCCGGTACCCCGGATGCCGGCGACGAGTTCCTGGTGGTGCAAAACGAGCGCGTGGCGCGGGAATTGGCGGCCCACCGGGAAGAGCGCAAACGATCCAGCCGCCATGCTGCGCAGCATGCGTCGAAACTGGACGACGTGTTCTCCCGGATGTCGGCAGGCGAAACTTCGACCCTCAACGTCGTCATCAAAACCGACGTGCAGGGCAGTCTGGAAGCCTTGCGCGAATCTTTGGTCGGCCTGTCGACCGAGGAAGTGCAAGTCAAGTGCATTTACGGCGGGGTCGGCGGTATCAACGAGGGCGATGCCAACTTGGCTTTGGCTTCCAGCGCGATTCTGATCGGCTTCAACGTTCGCGCCGATGCGGTGGCCCGCAAGTTGATCGAGGAAAAAGACATCGATCTGCATTACTACAGCATCATTTATGAAGCGATCGACGAAGTGAAACGCGCCATCAGCGGCATGCTGGCGCCGGACATTCAAGAGAAAATCGTCGGTCTGGCCGAAGTCCGCGACGTGTTCCGTTCGCCGAAGTTCGGCGCCATCGCCGGTTGTATGGTCGTCGACGGTTTCGTCAAACGCAATTTGCCGATCCGGGTGCTACGCAACAACGTGGTGATTTTCGAAGGCCAATTGGAATCGCTGCGCCGTTTCAAAGACGATGTCAACGAAGTCAAAATGGGCATGGAGTGCGGTATCGGCGTGAAAAACTATAACGACGTCAAAGCCGGCGACCAGATCGAGGTTTACGAACGTATCGAAGTCAAGCGGGAAATCTAAATATGGGTAAAGAATTCGGCCGCAGCCAGCGGGTCGCTTCGGAGATGCAGAAGGAATTGGCCGCTATTATGCTGCGCGACGTCAAGGATAGCCGGCTCGGTTTCGTGACGATCAACGATGTCGAGCTGTCGAAGGACTTGGCGGTGGCGAAAATTTTTGTCACCGTCTTGAATGCCGACGACGCCGGCAAGGCGGCTAATGTCAAAGTGTTGAACGAAATATCTCCGTTTATTCGTCACGAGTTGGCCAAGCGCATGCGCTTGCGGCATATCTCCGAATTGCATTTTTATTACGACAATTCCTTCGATACCGGTATGCGGGTCGCGGCCCTATTGCACGATTTGGAAGGCGGTAAGCCCGCTGCTGCTGGCGACGATACTCCGGAGCAGGACGCTTAATGGCAAAACGCAAGACCGGGCGCGATGTGCATGGCATCGTGCTGCTCGATAAGCGGCTGGGCGTGTCTTCGAACCAGGCGCTACAGGAGGTCAAAAGATTGTTCAATGCCAACAAAGCCGGGCATACCGGGGCTTTGGACCCGCTGGCGACCGGCCTGTTGCCGCTCTGTTTCGGCGAGGCGACCAAAGTGTCGGCGCTGATGCTCGACGACGACAAACGCTATTTGGTGACACTGCAGTTGGGGGTGATGACCGACACCGGCGACAGCGAAGGTAAAGTCATTGCCGAAATGCCGGTTCCGGCCTTCGACAACGTCCGCTTGCGCGACTGCTTGGCCGGATTTGTCGGCGAGATCGAACAAGTGCCGCCGATGTATTCCGCGCTTAAGCACCAAGGCAAGAAATTGTACGAGTTGGCTCGGGAAGGCAAGACCGTGGAAAGGCAGGCCAGGCGTATCAGAATACACGAGCTGCAGTTGATCGAAGCCGATATCGAGCATGGGAGGCTGACGCTGGACGTTTCGTGTTCTAAAGGGACTTATATCCGTTCCTTGGCCGAAGACATCGGTCACAGCTTGGGCAGTTGCGCCAGCGTAACGATGCTACGCCGGACCGCGGCCGGCATGTTTGGCATTGGCCAGGCTCATACCCTGACGGAGTTGCAAGCGATGAACGCCGAACAATTGCAGCAGGTTTTGATCGCATTGGACCAGCCTTTGCTTGGTATGCCGGAAATTGCATTGACAGCCGAACAAGCCGAACGCATTCGCCAAGGCCAGCGCATTCGCGTGGCGGAAGCCGCGGCGGAGCGGGTCAGAATCTATTCGCCGGAATGCTTTTTGGGGTTGGGGGAAATTTCAATGGATGGTAAACTAGCCCCGAAAAAATTGTTTCATCTGGATAGCCAAACTGCTTGATTATCCGGGTAAATGCACCGTCGCTGCACCCTATTGCGGAGACGGTGCCATCCTCGCCATCGCCAGATGGTTTTTTAAATCAAAATTAATCGATAGGGATTAAGAATGTCATTAACCGCAGAACAGAAAAAAGCCGTCGTTGAAGAATACCGTTTGTCGGAATCCGATACCGGCTCCACCGAAGTCCAGGTTGCCTTGTTGACCGCCAACATCAACCAACTGACTCCGCATTTCGCTACCCACAAGAAGGACAACCACTCGCGCCGCGGCCTGCTGCGCATGGTTAACCAACGCCGCAAACTGCTGGATTATTTGAAAGACACCGATGTGGCGCGTTACCGTTCCTTGATCGAACGCCTGGGTATTCGTAAGTAGCACAATCTGGAAACGGCGCATGGGGCGCCGTTTCTGCTTTAGGGCAAAATTTTCAGCATAACCTTTAACCGAAGGAACCTTATAGTGAATCCTATCAGGAAACAATTTCAGTACGGCGATCGTCTCGTCACGTTAGAAACCGGCGAAATTGCCCGCCAAGCCAACGGCGCGGTGATTATCGACGTCGAAGGCACCACACTGTTGGTGACTGTGGTCGGCAAAAAAGAAAGCAGCGGCGGCGATTTTTTTCCGTTGACTGTCGACTATCAAGAGAAAGCCTTTGCCGCAGGCAAAATTCCCGGTGGTTTTTTCAAACGTGAAGGCCGTCCGAGCGAGAATGAAACGCTGATCTCGCGCCTGATCGACCGCCCGATTCGCCCCTTGTTTCCCGAAGGTTTCACCAACGAAGTACAGATCATTGCCACCGTACTGTCTTTGAATCCGGAGATAGACACCGAGGCGCCGGCTATCCTAGGCGCTTCCGCGGCACTGGCCGTATCCGGCCTGCCGTTCAACGGACCGCTCGGCGCGGCGACCATCGGTTACATCGATGGCCAGTATGTGTTGAACCCTACCTTGCCGCAACTGAAGGAATCGCGTTTGCGTTTAATGGTTGCAGGTACGCAAAAAGCCGTGCTGATGGTCGAATCCGAAGCCGATTTGTTGCCGGAAGATGTGATGCTGGGCGCAGTATTGTTCGGCCACGAGCAAATGCAGGTTGCGATTAACGCGATCAACGAATTTGCTGCGGCAGCCGCGACCCCGGTAATCAGTTGGGCGCCGCCGGCCGACAACGAAGCCTTGAAAGCGGCTGTTGCCGCCGAAGCCGAAGCGCAAATCAAAGCCGCATACCAAATCCCCGAGAAATTGGCCAGACAGGATGCGTTAAGCGCGATCCGCAGTGCGGTGGTCGAAAAATTGACCGCGGAAGGCCTTTACGACGAAAAAGAAATTCGCAACGTCATCGAAACGCTGGAATATAACATCGTGCGCGGTGCGATCCTGAACGACCGCAAACGTATCGACGGTCGCGATTTGACCACGGTGCGGCCGATTACCATCCGTACCGGCGTACTGCCCAGAACCCATGGTTCCGCATTGTTCACCCGTGGCGAAACCCAAGCGTTGGTCGTCGCGACATTGGGCACAGAGCGAGATGCGCAAATCATCGACGCGCTGGCCGGCGAATACAAAGATACCTTTTTGTTTCATTACAACTTCCCGCCGTTCAGCGTCGGTGAAACCGGCCGTACCGGCTCGCCGAAACGCCGCGAAATCGGCCACGGCCGTCTGGCCAAGCGCGGTGTGCAATCGGTGTTGCCCAACATGGGCGAATTCCCTTACGTCCTGCGCGTCGTATCGGAAATCACCGAATCCAACGGATCCAGTTCGATGGCGTCGGTCTGCGGTAGCAGCTTGGCGTTGATGGATGCCGGCGTGCCTATCAAGGCGCCGGTAGCCGGTATTGCAATGGGTTTGATCAAGGAAGGCGACCAGTTTGCCGTGTTGTCAGATATCCTGGGCGACGAAGACCATTTGGGCGATATGGATTTTAAAGTCGCCGGTTCCGAGAGCGGCGTCACCGCGTTGCAGATGGATATCAAGATCGACGGTATCACGCCGGAGATTATGAAAGTTGCTTTGGACCAAGCCAAACAGGGCCGCCTGCATATTCTGGGCGAGATGAACAAAGCCTTGTCCAGCTCGCGTACTCAAATGTCCGACTTTGCGCCGCGTATCATCAGCTTCAAAATCGATCCAGCCAAAATCCGCGAAGTTATCGGCAAAGGCGGCGTAACGATTCGAGCCATCACCGAACAAACCGGCGCCAGCGTCGATTTGACCGACGACGGTACCGTCAATATCGCTTCGGTCGATAAGGCAGCCGGCGAAGAAGCCAAGCGCATGATCGAAGAGATTACCGCCGAAGTCGAAGTGGGTAAAACTTACGAAGGTAAAGTAGTACGGCTGATGGATTTCGGCGCGTTCGTGACTATTCTGCCTGGCAAAGACGGTTTGGTGCACATTTCGCAAATTTCCGACGAGCGCGTCGAGAAGGTCAGCGACAAGTTGTCCGAAGGCGATGTGGTCAAGGTCAAGGTATTGGAAATCGATCGCCAAGGCCGGGTGCGTTTGAGCATGAAGGAAGTCGATAGCGACTGATTTGTTGCCGTTGTTGCGTCGATTGGAAAAGGGCCGTACTACGGCCCTTTTTTTTGCGCCGCTGACGGGTTCGAATACTCGGCAGCGGATTACGCTGTGAGCGGTGGGTTATGGTAATGCGGGAGGGGCGTTGCGTTTTGCCGGTTTTCTGATTAGCGCCGGCTTCGCATATCCGGGCTTCCGACGTCGAAGCGGCAGAATTTCGTCGGCTCGGGTAAAATCAGCAAGATTTTTTTGGCTTTTGTTATGTTGGATTCGAATTGCTTTAACCAGGATTGTCGGGATTGCCAGCGTTTGGCAGGATTTCTCGATAACGTCAAGCTTAAATACCCTGATTACCACGCCCAGCCGGTTGCGCCGTTCGGCGATCCTGCTGCGCGGTTGCTGGTGGTCGGTCTGGCGCCGGGTATGCATGGCGCTAATGCCAGCGGCCGGCCTTTTACGGGAGATTATGCCGGGCTGCTGCTGTATCAAGCCTTGTACGATTTCGGTTTCAGTAATCAAGCGGATTCGGCCGCTCTCGACGATGGCTTGGTTTTGAACAATTGCCGGATCACCAATGCGGTGAAATGTCTGCCGCCGCAAAATAAACCTACCGGCGACGAAATTAAACGCTGCAATCGTTATCTGGCCGCCGAGATCGAGACTTTGCCGGACAATGCCGTCATTTTGGCTTTGGGTAATATCGCCCACCAAGCCGTGTTGCGCGCTTATGGCTTGAAAAGTAGTGCCGCCAAATTCGGCCATCACCAGTGTTTTCAGTTGCCCGGCGGCAATGTTTTGGTCAGCTCCTACCATTGCAGCCGCTACAATGTGCAGACCAAGCGTTTGAGCATGGCGATGCTGGCCGACGTATTTGCGACCATTCGATCTTTGTTGGCGGGCCGTGACTGATAGCGACGCAGCAGGCTTCGACGCCAAGGCTTTCATCAAAACGCTGACGCAACGTCCGGGCATTTACAAAATGCTGGGCGACAAAGGCGAGATTATCTACATCGGCAAAGCTAAAAACCTGAAGAACCGGGTGTCGAGTTATTTCAGGAGTAACGCCGCTTCGCCCAAACAGCAAGCGATGGTCGCTAAAGTCGCCGGCATTGAGGTCACTGTGACTCATACCGAAGGCGAAGCGCTGTTGTTGGAAAGCCAGCAGATTAAGCGCCACAAGCCGCGCTATAACATTAGTTTGCGCGACGACAAGTCGTATCCGTATGTGTTTATTTCCAGTTTTCACGACTTTCCGCAATTGACTTTCCACCGAGGCGCCAAAAAGCGGCGCGGCAGATATTTCGGGCCGTACCCGAGCGCCAGCGCCGTTAAAGAAACCTTGAAACTATTGCAGAAAATATTTCCGGTGCGGCAGTGCGAGGATTCCTATTACAACGCCCGTTCCCGGCCGTGCTTGCAGTATCAGATCGAGCGCTGTACTGCGCCTTGCGTCGGATTAGTGGCTAGGGAGCGATACGCCGCGGATGTCGACAACACTATTCTGTTTCTGGAGGGAAAGGGCGGATTGCTGATCGATCGGCTGGTCGGCAAGATGGAGGCGGCTGCAGCAGCGCTGGAGTTCGAACAGGCCGCTGCGTACCGCGATCAAATCGCGCGGTTGCGTGCGGTGCTGGAGAAACAATGCGTGGAAGGGGAGCGCGGCGATGTCGACATCGTTGCCTGCGCCGCAAAAACCGGCATGGCGTGTGTGCAAGTGTTTTACATCCGTAATGGCCAACACTTGGGCAATCGGCAGTTTTTTCCGAAGATGCTGGAGGAAAACCGTCCGGAAGAAATATTGCAGGCGTTTATTGCCCAGTATTATCTGGATAAGACGGCGCCGCACGAACTTATTGTCAGTCATGCTTTGCCGGAATCGGCTTTGGTCGGCGAAGTGCTGGCCGAGCAGGCCAAGCACGCGGTGGCGATCTCGAACAATGTGCGAGGGGAGCGATTGAAATGGTTGCAAATGGCGGTTACCAATGCCGAGAACGCGTTGGCCGCTCGTCTGGCGGATAAGCAGGGACTGTTCGGCCGATTCGCCAGTTTGCAGCAGGAGTTGGCTTGTGACGCCATTCCCGAAAGATTGGAGTGTTTCGATATCAGCCATACCCAAGGCGAACAGACCGTGGCGTCGTGCGTGGTATTCGACCGGGAGGGGCCGGTGAAAAGTGATTACCGGCGGTTCAATATCGAAGGCATAAGGCCGGGCGACGATTATGCGGCGATTTACCAGGCGGTTTACAGACGGTTCAAGCGCTTGAAGCAAGGTGAGCACCGGGCACCGGATATTCTGTTTATCGATGGCGGCAAGGGGCAGGTTGCGGAGGCGGAAAAGGCTTTGGCCGAATTGGAGATAAACGATGTTATGATAGTCGGGGTTGCCAAGGGGCCAGATCGCAAAGCCGGCATGGAAAAAATCATTCTGGTTGGTAATAGCCAGCCGTTGGATGTGACACCGGGAGCGTCCGCTTTACTATTGATTCAACAGATTCGCGACGAGGCGCATCGTTTTGCTATAACCGGGCACAGACAAAGGCGCGGTAAAGTCAATAAGCAATCGGTATTGGAGGATATCGCCGGACTGGGGCCGAAAAGAAGACAGGTTTTGCTGAAGCAGTTTGGCGGTTTGCAGGGGGTGTCCAGTGCGGGTGTGGATGCTTTAGCCAGTATAGATGGCATTAGCCGACAATTAGCGCAGCGGATTTACGATACGTTTCACCACCAAGATGGCCATTAGATTCACAATTCCGACTTATTTGACCTTGCTGCGGATCGCACTGATCCCGTTGTTGGCCGTCGTGTTTTATTTGCCTTGGCAATATTCGAATATCGCCAGTACGCTAATTTTTCTGATTGCCGGCGTTACCGATTGGTTGGACGGTTATTTGGCGAGAAAGATGAATATGCAAACGGCTTTCGGCGCCTTTTTGGATCCGGTTGCCGATAAATTGATGGTAGCGATCGTTCTGGTTTTGATTGTGCAGGAGCAAGGCAATCCTTTTTTGGCGGTGCCGGCGGCCGTTATCATCGGCCGTGAGATTGCCATAGCGTCGCTACGGGAATGGATGGCGGAGATCGGTCAACGGGCCAAGGTTAAGGTGTCGGTGTTGGGAAAGTGGAAAACCACTGCGCAAATGACTGCAGTCAGTTTGCTACTGTACCGGGAAGACTTATTCGGCTTGCCGATCAACTCTATGGGTTATTGGCTATTATATTTGTCGGCAATTTTGACGTTGTGGTCGATGGTCAATTACCTTGTAGCGGCTTTTTCCACCATCAGCGAATAAAATAATAAAGCGGTATTAATACTGCAATAACAGAGAGTAAACAGCAGGTAAAGCTGTATATAAGAGCATGGAACAAGAATTAGAATTAACATCAGAGAATACGCAGAAAAAAACGGTTAGCCAGGACGAAGTATTGCAGGCGGCGCTGAAACTGTTCGCCGAAAAAGGCTATTTCAATACGTCGTTGACCGATATCAAGAGTGCGCTGGGTATTAAAACCAACAGCGGGATTAACCAGTTTTTCAAAACCAAACAAGCCATCGCGCAGACTTTACACGAGAATATTCTCGATAGTTTAAGTATCTCGATAGACGATATTCGCCGCCGCAACCGTAAGGCGGCGGAACAATTGCGGGAAATTGTCGATTTATTGTTCCGACTAACCGACGATGCGCCCGAGGTTGTGCAGTTTCTGCTATTTGTCAATAGCGATGAGTTTTTGTCCGAACCCAAACCTTTAATCGAGACGGCTGCATTCGTCAAAATCAAGCGTATCTTTCAGAACGGCGTTAAAGACGGTGAAATCAAGGCCATTGATCCGTTGCTAGCCTACACTTACTTTTTTGGCATCATCAACCATACTTTGGAAATGGTGTTGAAAGGGGGGCTTCCCAAGACCGCCGATAGCTACCTCTCGCAAGCTTGGTTGGTGGCATGGGGCTGCATCGCCAAAAAATAACTCACTTAAAAAGTATCAGTCCGGCAGTGGAGGAATTAGTCGATGTTGGATAACATAAAAATTGGCATGATTGGTTTGGGCTATGTCGGATTACCATTGGCGGTCGAGTTTGGCCGTAAGTATCCGACAGTGGGTTTCGATATCAATCGGCATCGAATTGAGGAATTGCGTGCCGGGCGCGATCACACTCTGGAAGTCAGCGAAGAAGAGTTGGCTGCCGCCACAAAGCTGACCTACAGCGCCGATTTGCAGGATATAGCCGATTGTTCGGTCTACATTGTGACGGTGCCGACGCCGATAAACGAACACAAACAGCCCGATTTGACGCCGTTGCAAAAAGCCAGCGACCTGCTGGGCAAGGTTATTAAACGCGGCGATATCGTGATTTACGAATCGACAGTCTATCCCGGCGCCACCGAGGAAGTTTGCGTGCCGATTCTTGAGAAAGTTTCCGGTTTGAAATTTAACCAGGATTTTTACGTCGGCTATAGCCCCGAGCGAATTAATCCCGGCGACAAACAGCATCGGGTGACCAATATTCTGAAGGTAACTTCCGGCTCGACGCCGGAGATTGCCGAAAAAGTAGACGCGCTATATAAAAGTATCATTACTGCCGGCACCCATAAAGCCAGCAGTATCAAAGTCGCCGAAGCCGCTAAAGTGATTGAAAACACGCAACGCGACGTTAATATCGCGTTGATCAATGAGTTGGCATTGATCTTCAATAAACTGGGTATCGATACCGAAGAAGTACTATTGGCTGCCGGCACCAAGTGGAATTTTTTGCCGTTTAGGCCTGGCTTGGTGGGCGGGCATTGTATCGGCGTGGATCCTTACTATTTGACTCATAAAGCCCAAGCGATCGGTTATAACCCGGAAGTGATTCTGTCCGGTCGCCGCATCAACGACGGTATGGGCGTTTATGTGGTATCGCAACTGGTCAAATTGATGCTGAAAAAGCGTATCCACGTCCAGGAAGCCAATGTACTGATCATGGGTTTGACCTTCAAGGAAAATTGCCCGGATATACGCAACACCAGGGTAGTGGACATTGTTGCCGAGTTACATACTTACGGGGTTAACGTCGACGTATACGACCCTTGGGTCAATGGCGAAGAAGCGCGCCACGAGTATGGTATATCTCCTGTCGATCACCCGGAAAAAGGCAAATACGACGCAATTATTCTGGCAGTGGCCCACGATCAATTCCGACAAATGCCTATTGCCGAGATCAGGAGCTTAGGTACGCCGCAGACCATTATCTACGATTTGAAGTATTTGTTCCCGGCCGACCAAACCGATGCAAGGTTGTAAGCGATGAGAATTATGGTGACCGGCACGGCCGGTTTTATCGGCAGCCATTTGGCGATTAAACTGCTGGAACGCGGCGACGAGGTTATCGGTATCGACAATCTCAACGACTATTACGACGTCAATCTCAAGCTCAGCCGTTTGGCTCGAATCAAAGATTATTCCGGGTTTATCGACGTCAGATTGGATATTGCCGATCGGACAGGTATTGACGCCGCTTTCAAACGGTACCAGCCGCAAAAAGTTGTCAATTTAGCGGCGCAGGCCGGCGTCCGGTATTCGCTGGAAAATCCGCACGCCTATATCGATAGCAATATCGTCGGGTTTATCAATATTTTGGAAGGGTGCCGACACCACAACGTCGAGCATCTGGTTTACGCCTCCAGTAGTTCGGTTTACGGTGCCAATGAATCGATGCCGTTTTCGGTACATGACAATGTCGACCATCCGTTAAGTTTGTACGCCGCCTCGAAAAAAGCCAATGAATTGATGGCGCATACATACAGCAATCTGTATCGGTTGCCGACCACAGGGCTGCGTTTTTTCACGGTTTACGGACCTTGGGGGCGTCCGGATATGGCGTTGTTTTTGTTCACCAAGGCTATTTTGGCGGGTGAAAAAATCAAGGTGTTTAACTACGGCAAACACCGGCGCGATTTTACTTATATAGACGATATCGTCGAAGGCGTCATGCGTACGCTGGATCATAATGCTCAGCCCAATCCGGACTGGAACGGATTGAACCCGGACCCGGGCACCAGCAGGGCGCCCTGGCGCGTTTACAATATCGGTAACCAGAATCCGGTAGAATTGATGGCATACATCGAGACGTTAGAGCGCTATTTGGGCAAAACGGCGGAAAAAGAGTTATTGCCGCTACAACCGGGCGATGTCCCGGATACCTACGCAGATGTCGAAGCTTTAGTCAGCGATGTCGGTTATAAACCGAATACCAGTATCGAGCAAGGTATAGCGCGTTTTGTCGAGTGGTATTTAAACTATTATCAAGTGTAAGCGGTCGCGCAATTTTGCCGATTTTTTCTAGCAGGAGGCCCGAAAAAATCTTTCGGCAAATAGTGACTCTCCGAGCCGGGTTTTTGCGTGCCCATCAAGCATGCAATTTCTACTATCGGTTTGAATACTGGTATTCGAAAAAAATCGGCGTTCACGGGGGGGGGGGGGCGACTAATTGGTGTCAAATTTTTATTTTTTTCCTTAAATTATAGACTCAATTGGTCGCAAAAAAGAGTTTTTCATCAATCTGTTAGGCCAAAATAATCTAACTCTATTAATCTACATTGGCTTTATCAGCGAACAAATCTGATATTCTGAGCTACTAGAATCGCGAAAAACCATCGTGTTTTAAACAAAGTAGAGGTTACTCACTGCTGCGGGGCGGGTTTAACCGGGTCGTTCGCGATATGTGTATCCAATAGTACTTTCAGCTTATCGAATATATCCGGGAATTGATTAATAACATCTTTATATGGATCGGTTTCCAAATCATATAGCTGATAAATTGGGCCGTCATAAGTTGGAATGTATATCAGCTTCCATTTTTGATTTTGTATGGATCTGTTTTTGGCATAGATAACGTCCGGGTAAAATTTCTCGTTAACGACCAATGTTCCGCTATTTTTATTAGGTATATCCAATAACTCGACAATATTTGGATAGTATATTTGGCGTGGATGTAATCCTGGGATTTTCCCCAGCCATATCCCGGTTTCTTGGTACGCGAAAAGCTCAGGAGATGTCTGATTCTCGATATTAGGAACTAAACTAGTGCCGTCTATATTCTCTGGCCTTGGAATATTCAAAAGTTCCAGCAAGGTCGGCATTACGTCGATCGAGCGAGTAATTGGCTCGAATTCTATACCTTGTGGAATGCCGGGTCCTTTTAAAATCAATGGAATCTTACCGCTCGGGTCGTTTCCGATAAGGGTGTTTCCCTGTCCCCAGCATCCGGTTTCGAAGAAGTCGGCTCCGTGATCACTGTAGATTATGATGATTGTATTGTCTGACAAACCGGATTTATCTATATAGTCTATGATTTTGCCAACCTCGTCATCGAATTGTTTTACACAACTGTCGTAGAGATTGATAATTTGTGGTACGTCGAAAAACTCACTGCTTTTTTCTTGTTTGTTAATAACTTCTTCAGGGGACGCCAGTCGAGTCATTATAAATCGCGACTCTCCTTTGTAATCTCTGGAAGTGAATAAATTATAGTAGGGGTATTCGGAATTGAACGGGACGTGCGTAGTGGACGTGAACAAGTTGATAAAAAAAGGTTGTGAACTTTGTGCGCAGCGGGCCAAATATTTTCTGCACTCGCGGCCCAGTTGGCTCGTTAATGTCGCACCTGCCAAGTAATAAAATTCGGGTAGAAAACGTTTACCTAGTGCATTTTTTGCGAACAGCGATAGAACGTTTCTAATTAGAGAAGGTCCTTGGCGCAATAAAAGTTTAATGTTCCATTGGTCTTCAGCTACAGACGTTTCAGAAAAGTTAAAACTTAGTTTTGCAAAATCACCACCGCACCAGTCGGATATTGCTGCTGTGAGATATCCATGCTGATTAAGTATATCGATCAATGATGCGTGCGGTAACTTGCAATCCGGCTCGGAGGGATAATTGTCTCGAATACGGTGGTTCTGTGGCCATAGGCCGGTAAAAAGCGATGCAATACTCGGAGCAGTTCTGGCCAGAGGGGTGATGCAAGTTTTTAATCTGACGCCTTGGATTCTTAGTTTGTCGATGTTTGGAGTGAGATCGCGTGGGTAACCGTTGCCACCGATACGATCAGAGCGTAACGTATCGGCGCCTATCATGACAATGTTGGTTTTTTTTTGTTTGATTGATCGAATTAGCGGCGGCTCTTCTTCATGCACGGCATAGTAAATAGATAGGTAAAAAATAGCTGTAGCCAATGTGTAAAAAAGAAACGGCAGGTCATGTTCCTGTGCAGAGAAACAAAGTGCAGTAATCCAGGTCAAAATAAAAAATGATAATAATATATTCTTTATTAACCCAATTAAACTGGGGGATAAAAGCTCCCATAAGAAAAATAATCTTGAAAATCTATATTGAAAGGAAATTTGAATGCTTCCTGGAGAGTATAGTAGTTGGTGTAGAAAAAAATAAAATGTGATGGCTGCGCTTGAAATAAAGCAGCCGGGGTAGTTGCTAATCAAATTGAAACTTATATGAGAGGATATTTTTGAAATCGAATAAATAGCAATGCTGCCAGGTAGTGAAGTTAAATTGAATATAATAAATAACCAAAGCGCCAATCTTGCTGTAGCAAGTACTAGGTAGTAGCCAAATTGCTTTTCAATTTCCTTTCGAATTCTGGGGCCGGTTCTTGAATAGTTGCTCGCGGCAAGTGTTATAATGGTAATCGTTAAACAGAGTGCGGTAGTGAAACAACTATAAAGAGATATTAATAAGTTTTCCATCTCTAACGAATGGCTGAGTTTAAGTTACTATCAATGGCTTGTCTTCGGTTGGTTGTTAGTTTTTCGGAGGAGAGTCTTTCTTTTTCTGAAAATTCTTGCATGGCAAATTGCTTTATTAGTACCGATATAAATATCAAATGGTATATCAGATCCCAATAGGACAAGCCTAAAAAGGCGGTGCCTATCATATAGCAAATAATAGAGGCTCTGATCATAGAACTGTAGTGAACTACCCATTCCATGCCGTTAATCTGCTTGGCTTTTCCTTTCAAGCGGGTTAAATTTACAACGCTGCCAATTATCATGGATAGCCATAATCCGAAGGCGATAAAGCCGTGTTCGGCAAGCATTTCAATGTAAGAGCTGTGCCAATCGCGCATGGTGACATGTATCCAGCCATCGAATCCAGCGCCGGTAAATGGGTGACTCAAGGCGTAGTTCCACCCGTCTGTCCAAGCCTCTATCCGTGACATTGCCGAGGCGTCTTCCTCATAGGTCTCGAGAGTATGCATGCGCCCGAACCATTCATCAGGCATGGCTGGTATCATTAAGAATATTCCTGCAATAATAATCGGTATTATCAGGTGTTTACGTCTGCTATTTGAAATCAACATAAAAGTTAATGCTATCATCGTCAAAAGAGCTCCTCGTGACCAAGAAGATAACGAGGCTGCATAAATAACTGGGATGGATAGCGTTATGCCGGTTTTAAGCCATTTTTTAGTTAATTCTTTCTCCAAAACCAATAAAAGAGGGATGGCCATAAGCATGGCTACTGCAAACAAATTATTGTCTTCGAATTGCGTATTTGGCGGGCCGTAAACACGGTGTCCAAATGCAGTTAAAATTGCAAAAATGCCGCCTTTAACAGCTACAATACCAATTGAGGCGCCTATTGTTGAAATCAGGTAATAAAGCTTTTCTCTTGTATTGATTAATACCCATGTAAAATAAAAAGGTATAAATATTTTGCAAATAAACCAAAATTTTGCCCATGCGATTTCCTGTAGTGGCGCCTGAGTTGTTGTAAAAATAAAATATATCCAAAGCGCTATAAAGCTAGCGATGCGCCAGTCTCTAGGAATTGGTTGTTTATCTTTCGTTGCGAATGTACTGGCCGTTACCACTAAAAATAGAACGTAATAAACCGGCAGAGATCTTACGAATCCCCATGCGTAAGCGTGCGGATTTAGATAGCTGAATACTGCTAATGAAAGTACGCCCCACCATGGCTTTTTTATTGCAGCGATAATACAAGCTGCTAAAAATATCAGAACAACAATGTCGCGCACAAAATTATATTTTAATCGGATTGAATGGTGGTGGCTCTTGATTTATTCATATTTCCAAATAAATAAGCAGCCGATGATTTCGCCAGCAGTATAGCTGATGTTCATTGCTTGTCTCAAGCCGCTTCCTGTTTTTAGTAATTGCATTAACCATTTATAGGTTTGTTTAATGCTTTGCACTATTAAAAACGGCGGTACACCAAAAATTGCCCGATTGTATTCTGGGGAGTCATTTAACGCACAGCGGTACCCGGCTAGATAATGAATTTTTATAAAATATTCTTTTTTAAGGCGCCAAGCCTCTATTGCGTGCAGAATGACCATATCCGGCCTGTAACGAATTTTATGTTTCGATTTTAGTAATTGGTTGAACATAATTACGTCTTCGCCACCGCCTATAGTTTTTCCCTTCCGGTCGAATCTTTTATCGAATCTCAGCTCAGGGGTATTGCGGAATAGGTTCATGTCGTAAGCGATATTTCCAGCCCAGATTGGAGTACTCGCATCTTCGATCCAAAAAGCAGAGTTTCCGTGATCCAGTGCGCCTAAAAAACCCAGTAATTCGTCGCTCAGCCAATTTGGGCGTGCCAGCGTTCTAAAATCTATGTCGATGCGGCCGCCCACACATTCGGCGCCTTCGTTGATAATAGCGTCTACCGCTGCTTGCAACAGTCCGGGCTGAGGAAGTTCATCGTCATCGATAAAAACCAGAATGTCGGAGTCGAGAGATTCGGCAATCGCCCGATTACGCGCCGCTACGATACCTTGATTCGGCTCATGTGCGTATCTAAGCTTGGGTCCCGGAAGTTTTGATATACGCTCCAAAACGCTGTGCGTGTCGTCGTCGCTGTTATTATCGATGGCCAGTATTTCGAATGGAATCGGGCATGTTTGCATACGCATTGATGCCACTAAATTCGGCAATCGCTCTGCCCGGTTGAAGGTGCAGAAAGCAAAGGTAAGTTTTCGGCCCGAGCGATTTTTATCCATTTCAATTCGATTGCGGTCGAGAATAGTAGTTTATGTTCGGTAATTGCGAGCAGTCTGGCGTCGTCAAATAGCTTCCCCGTCGGGGAGGCTGTCGATCGAACGGGTTTTTGGAATTTCGTTTAACAGGCCATTACCGATTGCAGTTGTCACTGGATGCCGACATTGATGTGCAACTTGCTTAGTATGCGGCCAGTATAGTAATTCACGATTTTTTTCCAAGAAACGTCGTTGTCGGCATAGGCTAGTTTTCTAGCCAGTACGCTGGGGCTGTCGCCGGAAAATATCGCTATGCGGCGTACTAGAAAGGGGTTGTTTTCGCTTCCGAACCAACCGGGGCGGGTTGTGCAGGCGCGAGAGTAGCCCGAGCGTTCAGCAGCGGCAATCGAATCGGCGTTGAATCGGCCAAACGGATACGCCAAGCTTGTCACTGGGGTGGACAATAAGTTCTCCAGCACTTTTTTTGCGGTTTCGAATTCGGCCAATTGCTGGTCGTAGCTAAGCAGCGATAGGTCAGGATGCGAGCATGTATGGGACGCTATCTCCATGCCTGCTGAATGCATTTCGAGCAACTGTGCGGCGTCGAGCATTTGTGTTTGCCCGGAAGTTTTGCCTAGCCAGTGGGCGTGGCCGCCGATGCAGTCAGTTGTGATAAACCAAGAAGCCTTCATGCCCTGTTCCGCCAATGGTAAAAAAGCCCCTTGGAAGTTGTCTTTGTAACCGTCATCGAAAGTCAGCACCACGCTTTTCTCGGGCAACGACTGCGCTTGGTCCAGGTCCTTGAACAGAACGGTGCTCCAGCCGTTTTGTTGCAGGTATTTTAGGTGCTTGGCGAATACTTGAGATTTTATCGAATACACCGAATCCGGCGTTTCGTCCGGGGTGCCGTGGTACATCAAAATGATGGGGCTGCGTATGTGTGACATTGTTACAACTAATTCGGTGTCGGTTTACGGCTGAGTAGGCTAAAAGTGTATTGCAAAAATCCAAATGTTTCAGTGAAAGTTGGATTGCAATTATACGAGCACGGTTTCGGCGGGCCAGAACGAGTCTTTTGACAGCAATCTGTGTGCGGTAGAATAACCAAGCTATTTACTCGGAATTTAAAGTAGACTAAAATGGTCCTAATTTTGGAGGACGGTGAATGTTGCGGCTGAGTAAATTAACTGATTATGCAACGGTAATCCTAAGCCACATGGCTCGGGAGGCAGATCGTTTACACGGTACTTTTGAGCTCGCCGATGTTACCGGGATTGCCCAGCCGACGGTCAGTAAAATTTTGAAAATTTTGACCAAGGCGCATGTCGTCGTATCGGTGCGCGGCGCTAAAGGCGGATATGCTTTGGCCCGGGAGCCGGGGAGAATCACAGTGGCCACAGTGATTAGCGCCCTCGAAGGGCCAATAGCCTTGACCGAATGCAGCGCTTCGCACAAAGGCTGCGATCAGGCCAGCGGTTGCCGAATTCAGGGTAATTGGCATCTGATAAACCAGAAAATTGCGAATGCGCTGGAATCGGTCACTCTGGCCGATATGGTGTCGCCATTTAAGCAGCCGGAAGAAGTATATATTTCGGTTAACCAATTGTTTCGATAAGTATTAAAAGCCTATGTCCACATCCGCTCAAGAAATCGAAAACCTGATCAGCCAGGAATACAAACAAGGCTTCGTCACCGAACTGGAAGCCGATACCTTTCCGCCGGGCTTGGATGAAGACGTGATTCGCCGTTTGTCCAAGGTCAAAAACGAGCCCGAGTTCATGCTCGAATACCGGCTGAAGGCGTTTCGCCATTGGCAAACCATGCCGTCGCCGGATTGGGCGCAACTGAAAATCGACCCGATCGACTATCAGGCCATCAGTTATTACTCGGCGCCAAAGTCCAAGAAAGATGGCCCGAAAAGTTTGGACGAAGTCGATCCCGAGTTGCTGGAAACCTATAAAAAGCTCGGCATTCCTTTGGATGAACAAGAGCGCTTGGCGGGTATAGCGGTTGATGCCGTGTTCGATAGCGTCTCCGTTGCCACCACATTTAAAGGCAAGCTCAAAGAAGCGGGAGTGATTTTTTGCCCTATTTCCGAAGCGCTGCAAGAACATCCGGAGTTGGTTAAACAATACCTCGGTAGCGTGGTACCGGTTGGCGACAATTTTTTCGCCGCGTTGAATTCTGCAGTGTTTACCGACGGTTCCTTCGTTTACATCCCCAAAGGCGTGCGCTGCCCGATGGAGTTATCCACCTATTTTAGAATCAACGCCGCCAACACCGGCCAATTCGAAAGAACCTTGATCATCGCCGACGAAGGCTCGCATGTGTCCTATCTGGAAGGCTGTACCGCGCCGATGCGCGACGAAAACCAGCTACATGCAGCGGTGGTCGAGTTGGTCGCCCTGGATAACGCCCAAATCAAATATTCCACCGTGCAAAACTGGTATCCCGGCGATAAGGATGGCAAGGGAGGGATCTACAACTTCGTGACAAAACGCGCCGAATGTCGCGGTCACAATTCCAAAGTCTCCTGGACCCAAGTCGAAACCGGTTCGGCGATCACCTGGAAATACCCGAGCTGCGTGCTGTTGGGCGACGATTCGGTCGGCGAGTTTTATTCGGTGGCGTTGACCAACAATCTGCAACAGGCCGACACCGGCACCAAGATGATCCACATCGGCAAGAACACCCGCAGTACCATTGTGTCCAAGGGGATTTCTGCTGGCAAGGCCCAAAACACTTATCGCGGCTTGGTGAAGGTTGCTAAATCCGCCACAAACGCCCGCAACCATACCCAATGCGATTCGTTGTTAGTCGGGGATAAATGCGGCGCGCATACTTTTCCCTATGTTGAAGTGAAGCAACCGACTGCGCAGGTCGAACACGAAGCGACCACATCCAAGATCAGCGAAGATCAATTGTTCTTTTGCCAGCAGCGTGGTTTATCGGCCGAAGATGCGGTGTCGATGATTGTGAATGGTTTTTGTAAGGAAGTGTTTAAGGAATTGCCGATGGAGTTTGCGGTTGAGGCGCAGGCCTTGTTGGGGATTAGTTTGGAGGGGGCCGTTGGGTAATGGGCAAATACGATAAGCTGCTGTATAAGATTCTCGGCGGCAGATCGGATGGCAATATCGCCTTTGCCGAGTTGATGCAGTTACTCCAACGAATGGATTTCGAGGTCAGAATCCGCGGCGACCACCACATTTTTACTCGCGTCGATATTGCGGAAATTTTGAATTTGCAACCAAACGGCGCAATGGCAAAAAGCTATTAAGTCAAACAAGTGCGACAAGTGATCGTCAAATATCAATTGGGATTACGTGATGAATAAATACGAAATGATTGTTTATTGGAGCGAGTCGGATCAAGCCTATCTTGTGGAAGTGCCGGAGCTATCAGGTTGCATGGCTGATGGCAAAAGTTACCAAGAGGCTGTCAAAAATGCCGAGGTGGTGATCCAGGAGTGGATCGATACTGCTTTGGAGCTGGGTAGAGTGATTCCTGAACCCAAGGGGCGATTGTTGTATGCGTAAATTGTTGGTTTTCGTAGGTTGGGTTTACCCCTTAGGGCATAAAAGGCGATAACCGTAACCCAGCACGATGGTTTTCGGATTATTTGGTGGCTTTTGTTTTTGTGGTGTCGCTATCGCGAAGGATGGTTTTGAAGTCGGGTCTCGGCCCGACGGCCGAGTGACTTTTCTTTGCTTGGCCAAAGAAAAGTCACCAAAAGAAAGGCCACCCGGAATTCCGCCAATTTCCTGCGCTTTTACGAAAACCATCCATGGTTTTCGCCTTGCGGGCCAGCCTATCGGCTGTTCAAATTTGCTCCAGGCAAATTTGTCGCTTTTGGCGAGGGTTTTCGGAAGGGGCTTCCCAGCCCCTCCGAAAACGAGCGGCATCCCTGCCGCTCCCCTGCGGGCTGATCTCGCCAAATACCCAAAGGGCACAAGAGCTGCGATGCTCGGGGCGGAATAACGGGAATAACCCCTTCTTGGATTTAAAGCGATTGGAGTTTTGGATGGGCAAAAATTTTTAGGATCTGCCGACGAAAGGAGGCGCATAGTTAGTGCTAGATGCGCTTCACTCCGTTCAGCACAGCCTACGAGTTGCTCAACTCATCCTATAAACACTATTTGAAATAAATATTGGGTTTAATAGGTGAAGAGTTAAAGATGCGAAAATCGGAAGCGAATGTATTTAAAACGAAAGAAATGATTTTTATATACGCAATTGTTTTATTTGTTTTTGCTAGCTATTTTATCAACTTTAATGATCAAATTTCGAATGATACTCAAGTTTGGGCGGCATTTGGGAGCTATATAGGTGGTATCCTCAGTCCTATCGTGGCTGTATTTGCTTTTTACTTGATTTGCAAGACTTATGAATTGCAGAAAGATGAGCTTGAAAAGACAAGGCAGTTGCTACAGCAATCAACTGATGCGCAAGAGAAGAATATAAAACTAGCTGCACTAACTCAATTTATCAATATAAATTTAGAACGTATTAGTGTTTTGCAAGTTGAATATGATCGAATGTTAAATTGTCTTATTTCTGGAGTTAATAATACGCAGATTGTGCATAGATTAATGTTTCTCGAAAAGTATAGAGGACTTGGAAATGTTTCTCCAGATGACCCTCAATTTGAAAAAGAGATAGAAGAGTCTGATCAACGATCTGCTGAGTGTGATTCGCTCCAAAATGAACTTAGGGAAATTGGTGAAGAGTTTTCAATGATGTTTTTTAGGTTGCGGAGTATAGAAATAGAGATTTTTGAATATAATATGGACATCGACAGTTTAAAAACAAAAATCATAAACATTTAACCCAGAGTAGGTCCGATTAGCGAGGCGTAATTGGACCTACTATTTCGATTTATAGCTTTAATTTGCGGGGTGGTTTTCTTCCCGTTTTGCCGCGCCGAGCACCGGAGGGTTGAGCGGAGTTGCCCGCAGGGGCGATGCAGGGATGCATCGCGTTTTCCGAAGGGGCTGGGGAAGCCCCTTCGGAAAACCCCGCTCAAACCTGAGGAGCGCAGGATTAACGCGGCATTCGGGTCGCCTTTTCTTTGGATACTTTCTTTTGGCAAAGCAAAAGAAAGTATCTCGCCTGTCGGTGCGAGAACCGACATTAAAAAACCGTCGCGATAGCGACACTAAAAGTAGAGAAAATAACTAAACCCCAATGCCTGAAATATCTCGCTTCTACGGAATTATTATCCGAATGTTCTTGATCGATAAGGAGCATCCTCCTCGTCATATTCATATCAAATACGGCGAATATCAAGCAGTAATGGAGTTGGAGAATTTGAATATCATTGACGGCAGTATTCCCAGAAGATGTCGCATATTAGTTAGAGAATGGGCTGAATTACATCAGGATGAATTGATAGCCATGTGGGATAGTCAAAACTTTCACAGTATCGCCCCTTTGGAGTAAAGAAAATGAAGCTTAAGAAATTTGAACATCTCGATGGATACAGTTTTGAACTGGTCTTTGAAAATGGCCAAACATCCAAAGTAAATTTGCAGGATTTAATCAGTCAATATGTTTCTCCGGATGAGGTCAAAACGGCCCGGATTGATCCTGAATGGGGCTGTTTGGAATTTAACGATGGCGCAGCGGATATTGAGCCAAAAACGCTCTATCAATTTGCCATGAAAACGACGATACAACATGCAGCCTGATTGGGCGGCCCGAATTTTTTATCCTTAGGTAGACACATGCTCAGCATCAAAAATCTCCACGTAACCATCAACGACAAACCCATACTAAAAGGCCTAACCCTGGATATAAAACCCGGAGAAGTCCACGCCATCATGGGCCCCAACGGCGCCGGCAAGAGTACCTTGTCGCACGTGCTGTCCGGCAAACCCGGTTACGAAGTCACCGAGGGTAGCGTGACTTACAACGGCAAAGACTTGCTGGATATGGCCCCGGAAATCCGTGCCCGCGAAGGCGTTTTTCTGGCGTTTCAATATCCGGTCGAGATTCCCGGTGTGAGTAATATTTATCTGCTGAAGGCCGCATTGAATGCGATGCGGAAGCACAAGGGTCTGCCGGAAGTCGATGCGATGGACTTTTTGACCATTGTCAAAAGCAAGGTCAAGTTGCTACAGATGGACGAGAAGTTTTTGTACCGCGCGGTCAACGAAGGCTTTTCCGGCGGCGAAAAGAAGCGTAACGAAATTTTGCAGGCGGCGGTTTTGGAACCGAATCTTTGCATTCTCGACGAGACCGATTCTGGCCTGGACATCGACGCCTTGCGTATCGTCTCTGATGGCGTCAATTCCTTGCGTTCCGCCGAGCGGTCGTTCCTGATGATTACCCATTACCAACGCTTGCTGGATTACATCAAGCCGGACGTGGTGCACGTGTTGGCCGATGGCAGAATCGTTAAATCCGGTGGGCCGGACTTGGCCCTGGAGTTGGAAGAGAAAGGTTATAGCTGGCTGGAGGGGCAAGCCGCATGATCGCCGCCGAACAATCCGCTTATTCGTATTTGAACGCGTATCAGGACTTGGCAGCGTCATTGCCGGGTCACAATTTGCCGTGGTTGCAGCAACTGCGTGCCGAGGGCTTGGCCGCATTTGCCGAGCGCGGGTTTCCGAATATTCGCGAGGAAGAATGGCGTTACACCAATCTGGCGGCGTTGAACAAAACTGTGTTTGCGCCGGCCGCGGAGCAGGGCGTTGACACCGAGTGGTTACAGCAATATCGCCTGGAAGATGCTTATAGCGTGGTGCTGGTTAATGGCCGGTTTGATTCGGGCTTGTCGGCATTGGCCGGTTTGAGCAACGGCGTTAGCGTCCGCAGTTTGGCCGAGGTGTTGACACAAAATCCCGAGTCGATTGCCGGCCAATTGGGACAAGCCGTGGCCAGTAGCGAACATAACTTGATCGCGTTCAATCAAGCCTGGTTTGCCGACGGTGTGGTAATCGAAGTCGCCGCCAAGCAGCAACTGGATAAACCAATCCAGATTCTGCATGTGGCTACCGAAGCCAATGCGCTGGCCGTGACTCGCAACGTGTTCATCATCAATGATCAGGCCGAAGCGGAAATCATCGAGACTTATCTCGGCAGCGCCGACAGCTATTTCACGGCATCGGTCAACGAATGCCTATTAGGCCGCAATGCCGGTTTAACGCTGTACAAAGCCCAACTGGAAGCTGCCAAGGCCCAACATTTTGGCGGCACTTACGTCAAACAAGCGCCCGACAGCCGCTTCGCTCATCATAATTTCGCGTTGGGTAGCTTGCTGGCGAGGACTGACATTCATAGCGATCTGGACAAGGCGTCGGAATGCAGCTTGAACGGCTTGTTCGTCGCCGGCGGCCGCCAGCATTTGGATAATCACACCCGCATCAACCATTTGCAGCCGCGTGGCATTAGTCGCGAGTTTTACAAAGGGGTGCTGGATAACAGGGCACGCGGCGTGTTTCAGGGCCGGGTCATCGTTGCCGAGGGCGCGCAAAATACCGATTCGGAAATGAACAACCGCAACCTGCTGTTATCGGCCGATGCCGAAGTGGATACCAAGCCGCAGCTGGAAATTTACAACGACGACGTCAAATGCTCGCACGGCGTCACCGTCGGCCAGTTGGAGGAAAAGTCGGTGTTTTATCTGCAATCGCGCGGCGTCGATGCGGAAACGGCTCGGAATATTTTGACCTTCGCCTTTGCCAACGAGATGGTCGATAAAGTAGGCCATGCCGAGCTGAGAGGCTTCCTGTTGCAGGAGCTGCTGGCGCGGTTTCCGGCGATGAGTTTGTAGTGGGCTAACGCCTACAGGATGTCGGCGACTTGAACCTGAATCTCCGTTAACGAAACCAGATTGATATGATCGGTCTTGGCTAACGTAATCTGCTCCCGGTAATCGCCATTTTCCGGCTGCCGGTATATTTCCAGGCAGTTGTCGATTAGATTGACGATCCAGTATTCGGGAATTAGGTGAGTGGCATATAAAAGGCGCTTTTGTTCGCGGTCGAAGCGCAAGGTGCTGTCGGATACTTCGATCAATAACAGTACATCGGCGGCCTTGGGATGGCGGGTAGTATAGTCATCAATCTCTGGCGTCAATAGCGCCAAATCAGCGTGGGGTTCGGAGAACGCGCTCAATTGTATCGGATGATTTATGCCGACGATTGCCGGTAAATCGGGTAACAAGTTGAAACGACTTGTTAAGCGCATACGGTGTCCGGCATGATTGGGGCTTATCGGCCCCATATCCAGAATTTCGCCGTCAATCAACTCTAAATGATTTTCGGGATCGAAGACATTGGCTTCTCCCATGCGATGCCATTCTTCAACATGAAATCGGTGCGAAATTGGGGATTCAAAAATCATTCTCGGATTTGATAGATGATTGACAGCAATAGGATAGCGGTTTTTATCGATGCCGAAAATGTTGGCAGTTGGATCAAACAAGGTGGCGTCGAGATCCTAATCAGCGAACTGAAAGCGTTGGGACAAATAATCATTCGGCGCGCTTATGGCGTTTGGAGCAGACCTCATTTAGCAATGTATCAGGCGACGCTAAATAAGCAGGGATTCGAATTGATCCATTGTTACCATCCGGCATCAGGCAAAAACTCAGCGGATATTTATATGACGGTCGATGTCATGGAATGCGCTTGGCAATTTAATAATATCAATTATTTTGTTCTGGTTACCGGAGATTCGGATTTTAGTCCGGTTTTTCGCCGGTTACGAGCGATCGGCAAAGAAGTAATTGGTGTTGGGCAAAGTTCGACCTTGAGTCAGTGTGTTGAGGGAACGTGCAGTCGGTACATCTATACTGATGAGTTTGTCGAATGTTCGCAAAATTTGCCAGAAATAAACGCTAGCATCGAAGGTCTTCCACAAGCAAATGTGCCTTGTAAAACTCAAAAATCGTCAGATCAAGATGTGATTAAACAAAAAATATTGAGCGTCGCAATTGAGTTAACGAAAACAGTTTTGAAATCCGAGAAAGGGTCAATTAATATTTCGCAATTGCGTAATAAGTTGGTGGCGAGAGATAAGGCTTTTGATCATAAAGTATTGGGTTTTAGCCAGTTCAGCGCCTTTCTTGCGGCGATTAACGGTATCAAACTGGAGAAAAAAGGGACAGCCCAATTTGCGTCCTTGGTTAATAAGGCCGAGAAGGATAAGCCGGCTAGTACGATCGAAAAAATAAATTTAGCAGAAAAATACAAAGACTTGTTGCATAAAAAGGGAGTTTTTCTGGTTGATGTTGAAAAGCTTAAATTGATTTATAGCTTGTCTTGTAAAGCGAATTCGGCATTCTCAGACATTTCGGTTGAAGAGTTTATGGCTGAATTGTCCGTTCAGAAAATGAAAATCAATAAAGATGACATAAGAAATGCCATAGATTTATTTCGCAGGGCAAACTTAACAATTAATAAGAATGGAAACATCGCGCTAAAAAAGCTATCGACTCAGGAATTTCTTTCAGCTATAGATGTTATGTTAATTGCTGAGTTAATTGAAATTAAAAAATCAATTTCTCTGGAACTTAAGGCTAAAGAAATTAAAAAATTATCTTTTTCTACTATTAGTAAAGACGAAATCAAAAATATTATTAAGGTTGGTTAATTAAATTTTTTATATTATGAGTTATCCCATTGAACAAATCCGTGCCGACTTCCCAATCCTCGGCGAGAAAATCCGTAACAAACCCTTGGTTTACCTGGACAACGCCGCCAGTTGCCAGAAGCCGCAAGCGGTGATCGACGCCATCGTCCACACCTACAGCCACGAATACGCCAATATCCACCGCGGGGTGCATACCCTCAGCGTCAAGGCCACCGATAAATTCGAAGCGGCGCGGGAAAAGGTCAGGGCGTTTATCAACGCTAACAGCGACAAGGAAATCATCTTCGTGCGCGGCGCCACCGAGGCCATCAATCTGGTCGCGCAAAGTTACGGCAAGTCGCAACTAAAAGCCGGCGACGAGATTGTCATCAGTGCCATGGAGCACCACGCCAATATCGTGCCGTGGCAGATGTTGTGCCAGCAGATCGGCGCGGTGTTGAAAGTTGCACCGATCAATCAACAAGGCGAATTGCTGTTCGACGAGTTTGAAAAATTGTTGAACGCCAACACCAAATTGGTGGCCATCACCCATATGTCCAACGCTTTGGGGTCGATCAATCCGGTCGATAAAATCATCGCCGCCGCGCATGCCAAAAACATTCCGGTGTTATTGGACGGCGCCCAGGCTATCCCGCACATGGCGGTCGATGTGCAGGCTTTGGATTGCGATTTTTACGTGTTTTCCGGACATAAATTGTACGGCCCGTCCGGCACCGGTGTGCTTTACGGCAAGCAGGCCTTGCTGGAAGCGATGCCGCCGTACCAGGGCGGTGGCGACATGATTCGGCAAGTGACCTTCGAAAAAACCACCTACGCCGGCTTGCCGCACAAATTCGAAGCCGGCACGCCGGCTATCGCCGAGATTATCGGTTTGGGCGCGGCGATCGATTACGTCAGCGCGATTAGCATGGACAAGATTGCCGCGTACGAAGCGGAACTGCTGGATTATGCGACCGAACAAGCGCGGGAAATCAAAGGACTGAACATCATCGGCCAAGCCGAGCACAAGGGCGGCATTCTGTCGTTCACGCTGGACCATATTCACCCGCACGACATCGGCACCATGCTCGACAGCCTGGGCATCGCCGTGCGCGCCGGCCACCATTGCGCGATGCCGGTGATGGATTTTTACGGTGTGCCGGCGACGGCGCGCGCTTCGTTTGCCATGTACAATACCCGGCAAGAAATCGATGTTTTGCTGCAAGGCATCAAGTCCCTAATTGAGGTGTTTGGCTAATGTTTGACGAACTACGCGACCTGTACCAAGAGGTCATCTTCGACCACAACCGCAACCCGCGCAACTTCCGCATCATGGCAGACGCCAACCGGCGGGTGGACGGGTTTAATCCGCTGTGCGGCGACAAGCTGACGCTGTTTTTGAAAATCGACGATGACCATGTGATCCAGGATGCCAGCTTTCAGGGTTCCGGCTGCGCAATCTCCACCGCCTCGGTGTCGCTGATGACTGAGATCATCAAAGGCATGAGCGAGGACGAGGCGGAAGCCTTGTTCAAGCAATTCCATGAAATGACCACCGGCAAGACCGAGGACGTCAACCTGGAAGCGATCGGTAAATTGGCGGTATTGGCTGGCGTCCGCGAGTATCCAGCGCGCGTTAAATGCGCGACGCTGGCTTGGCATACGCTGGACGCGGCTTTGAAAAATCAGCAGGAAGCGGTTTCGACCGAATAGTGGCTGCATCCAACCTGTCCGTGTTGCGCAGCGATGACCAGCGAGATGCTAGTCTGGCGCAACATTTGGATGTCGATTTGCTGGGCATGGAGCAAGCGCTGGCTGGCGATGGAGAGATTTTCCTGGCCTATCGCGACGGCTGCTTAAAACTACTCGACCGGCAAACCCTGAAAAAAGGTGGTCTAGCGGTTGAGGTTGATCCGCGCCCCGGCGAACAGCATTCTTATCCGGCGCCGAAAAAAGAATTGCTGGCGCAGGCGGTCGGCAAGAAAACCCATACCATCGTAGACGCGACCTGCGGCTGGGCCCAGGATAGTCTGGCTTTGTTTCGGATGGGTTACCAAGTGACTTGTATCGAGCGCTCGCCGGTGATGGCTGCCCTGATTCAGGACGGTTTCGAACGGCTGGCCAAGAAAGACTGGGTGTTGCGACGCGAACTCAGTCCGCCCAAATTGCTGCTCGGCAACGCCATCGAATTGCTGGCTAACTTGCCGGAGCAGCCCGACTGCATTTACCTGGATCCGATGTTTCCCGCCAAGAAAAAGCAGAGCGCGGCGACGCGTAAATCGATGGCGATCCTGCGCGATATTCTGGGCGACGACCTGGACCGGCAGGCATTGTTCGACGCGGCCTGGGCGGCAACCGGCAGACGGGTTGTCGTCAAAAGCCCGGATTACGCCGAACCGCTGGGCGGCAAGCCGAGCGAGAGCTTGCACGGCAAACTGTTGCGCTACGATGTGTATTTGAAATCGTAGCAGCGACGCTTTGGTCGCGAAACAGGCCTAGCGCCTGCAACCGCAGGTCTTTCATTTTTCGGGGCGATACAAGCTTTCTTATGATTTTTAGAAATAACAAGCGAGAACGGCATGACTGAGTGGATTGATGTGGTGGCCGCATCGGCCTTGGCCGACGGCGAACATGTGGTAGTGGATGTGGATGGCGACGACGTCGCGGTGTTCAACATTGGCGGCGAGTTTTACGCGATTGCCGATGTCTGCACCCACGACGGCGCCGAGATCGCCAGCGGCGAGCTGGACGGCGACGAGATCGTCTGCCCACGCCACGGTGCCCGGTTTTGCGTAAAGACCGGCCAGGTCAAATGCGCGCCAGCGTACGAGGATGTCGCCACGTTTCCGGTTCGGGTCGCGGGTGGCAGGCTTCAGGTGGCCGCCCCGACCTGAAACCGATCCGCACAAAAGGTCGAAATTACACCAACATATAACCGACGCTACCGGCCAAAAAGGCGAATTCGACCAACAACAATTGCAACTTCTGCAACACCGGCAACATGTCCCAATAGGCCTGCCAGCGCTGGCGCAATCGCTCGCAGCATTGAATACAGTAGCGTTTAGCCTGCTTCAACCACAACGGCAAATGGCGGGCCATACGGTACAAAATGCCGGCGCCGATGGCGCAACTGGTGTAGAACACGATCATCTGCGCCTGGAACTTGCTGAAACCGAACACGTGCGTCAACAACTCCTCGACGGCAAAAGCCACGCTTTCATAAACGGTGTGGGCCACCCCGGCAAAAAAGTGCAAGGTCTCGACAGGGAACTTAATGCAGACGATCAACAAACCGATAAACAACAAAGCCTTGATCGTCGTCGTTCGAGAAAAATTCGCATTGTCAGATTTTCTAATCATACTCATCACCTCATTGTCCGTAATCCAAAGGTGCGGCGACCGTGGCTTGAAAGTCGGCATGGGCCTTAAACAGGCTGGCCGCCGCATCGGCCGCTTGCAGCGTCGCATCGCCGCTGGCTATCTCGCGTAAATTGACAAATAACAAAGTCGTTTCGCCCCATTCGAAGCGGGTGCGTTCGCCTTCCTCCAACTTGCGGGCGGCCTGGCGTTGCTGTTCGCTCAGCGTCAGGCGCTGGCGGGCGGCGTTCAGCGCCGACAGCACGTCCTTCACTTCGGCGTTAATCCGGTCTTCGGTGCCGGTCCGTTCCCAGCGCAGGCGGCGTAGATTGGCCGCCGCCGCTTGGGCCCGGCCGCCGGCGACCCGCTGTTGGAGCGGTATATCGACATTCAAACCCAGATAGAGTTCGTCGCGATTCAGCTTATCTTTGGCGTAGCCGATGTCGCTGGCACCCATCACCGAGAAATCCACGGCCGGGTTGCGTTGGTTGTTTTGCAACGCCAGTTCGGTTTCGGTTTGTTGGCCTTGCAGTTCCAAACGTTTTAACTCCGGACGCTGGCTGCGGGCCAAATGGGCTGCGGATTCGAAATCGGCTTCGATTTTGGGTTCGCGTTCCGGGAAACCGTTAGGCAGCAATTCGTCGGTCGGCAATTGCGGTTGGCCGTCGGCGTCGCGCCAATATAAGGACAACTGGATAGCGCTTTGTTCCAGCAAGCGCTTGGCGGCAACCAGCCGCTCGCGGCGCTCGATGATGGCGCGCTGGTTGTCCAGCGCTTCGAAATCCGGAATGTCGCCGGCGGCGACCCGCTGCAAAATGCCGTCGTTGCGTTGTTCGGCGATCTGCAACAATTGCGCTGCGGTACGGGCACGCAGGCCTGCCAACACCCAGTCCCAATAACGGTGGCTGGCTTGGCGCCGCACTTCCAGCAAGACTTGGTCGAACTCGTGGCCGGCGATCAGTTTGCCGAGTTCGGCTTGCTGCAAGCTGGCCCGGCGCCGGTCGATCTCGCGGTTGCGCCACAACGGGATATTGACGCCGATGCGGGCTTCGCCGTCGTCGGCGGTCTGGCTCTTACCTTCGTAAAGCGGATATTGGCCGGTACCGCGCCGCCAGCCGCCGAAAAAGGTCGCCCCCCACAGACTGGTCGGTTGTTCGATCACGACATCGTAATTGCGGTTTTCGTAGATGCCGGCCACCGACCAACGGTTTTGCGATTTCAACAAGGTATCGAATCCGCCTTCTGCCGTTTGCAACTCGCCTTCGGCAACCTGTTTGCGCTGTTCCGCCGCCAATAGACCCGGAAAGGCCCGCAAAGCCGCATCCAGCACTTCCGCCAAGGCCAACGGCCGCGGCGCGGGGGCAGGCTCGGCCGAGGCCAGCAGCGGCAGCAAGAGCAAAATCAGCACAGTCGCCTTGGTCTTCATTCTTTTTTCTCGCCGCTGTCGGCTTTCTTGTCGTCGCCTTTACCGCCGTCTTTAACTTCGGGTTCCGGCAACACCAGCGGCGGAAAGCCGTTGAAGATCCGCCATAATTCGTAGCCCAGCGTGACTTGGCCCAGCAGTACCCAGCCGTTGACCCGTACGCCTTGGCGTAGAAAGCGCACTTCCGGCCAGGGAATGTCGTCAGGATCGTGCTGTACCAGGATGCGGAAATGGCCTTTGCCGTCGTCGGTGGCGTCGATCAGCACCACTCGGCCGCCGAACGAGCCGATGGAGAATTCCGGCCAGCCGCCGAACTGAATGGCGGGGTAGCCTTCGAATTGCAAGCGTACCTTGCTGCCGGACACGATCAACGGCAGGTCGTTGCCGTCGACCCATAATTCCACCGCGCGCTGGTCGGTGTCAGGCACCAGAATCGCCAACGGTTGGCCGGCCTTGACCATCTCCGCATTCGGGTTGGCCAGCAGCCTTAACACAGTGCCGTCGCGCGGCGCGGTGATGGTTTGGGTTTGCTGGCGGGCCAGCCGGGTTTCGACTTTCAGCAAATCCGCGCGTAGGTAATTTTGGTCCTCGATAGCTTTATTCAGCTCGGCGCGGGCTTTCTCGACGCCGGCCGTGGTGTCGGCGGTTAGCTTGCGCAAGTCGGCGCCCAGCGCGTCGACTTCGCTCCTGGCCGCCGCCAGCGCGGCGTGGGCGCGGTCGAGGTCGGCGCTACGCTGGGCTATTTCCAGTTGCGCCAGTTCCAGCGTGCGCCGCGAGGCCAGGCCTTTTTCCTGCAGGGTTTGCTGACGGGTCAAATTCAACGACGAGGTCAACCGGGCGGCGCTGGCGGCTTCTGCGCCTTGCACCGCTTGGCGCTGGCGTTGCCGGGCCATTTCCAAACGCGATTCGGCCGCAGCCAACGCTTGCGGCCGCGCTTGTTCGGCCATGCGCAATTGTTCGCGGAAGGTCTCCACCCGGTTGTCGATCGCGGTTTGCCGGCCGAGCAAGGCCTGGCGTTCGCCTTCCAAACGTTGCAGCAACAAAGGATCGTTATCGCGCAATTCGGCGATCACTTCGCCAGCCTTGACCTTGCTGCCTTCTTTGACCAGCCAGCGCGAAATACGGCCTTCGACCGGCGCGCCGACCGTTTGTTGGCGGTCGCCGGGAATGTAGGCCACGACGCGGCCGATACCGCGCACGTTTTGCTGCCACGGGGTCAGTAACAGCAAGAACAGCAGCACGATCAACAGCAATATCAGGGAACGGGCGAGCTTGCCGGCGATCGGCGCGGTAATCGCATCGGTCAACAATTTCAAACGGGTATCCGGCAGCCATTCTTCGGTTTTGCCATGCATGGTTATGCTCCTTCGGTCAGCGTTTCCTGTAGCCGGCCCTCGACCAATACCGCTTGGCGCCGAAAACGGGCCAGCACCAGCGGCTCATGGCTGATTACCAGCAAGCTCCAGGGTGCATCGGCTGCGGTCAGGCATTCGAGTATGCCGGGTAAGTAACGGGCGTCGATCCGGTCCAGCGCCTTGTCGATTAGCAACAATTGCGGCTTAACGGCGATGGCGCGGGCCAGCGTCAGCCGTAGGGCCTGTTCTTCGCTGAGCGGTGCGCCGTGCGGGCACAGTGCGGTATTCAAGCCGTCGGGCAGGGCCGAAATGGTTTCGAGCAGTCCGACCTGGTCGAGGGCGCGGCGCATGTCGGCCAAGGCCAGGTCGCTGCCCAAGCTCAGGTTTTCCGCAACGGTGGCCTCCACCAGTTCGGCATGGCGTACCAGGCCGATGCTGTCGCGTAGATATCGCAAACTCAGGTCGCGCAGGTCCTCGCCGTTTAACAGGATTTGTCCGGAACTCGCCGCACGTAACCCAAAAATCGCATCCAGCAGCGTGCCGCGTTCGGCACCGGTGCTGATAGCAAGGCGCTCGCCGGGCTCCAGGGTCAAGTCGAGCCGGTTGGCCGGGTCGGAATACGGCGTGTCCGGCAAGCAGAGCTGTCTGATTTCGACCCGGCAGCCCCGCTCGAAATGTTGCGGTTGTCCGCCGTGGCCGGCTTCCTGCGGCAGATCCAGCAGGTAGCCGATTTTGTCGACGCTGGCGACCAGTTCGTAAAAGTTATCCAGGGTTTTGCCGAGCCGGGTCAGACCGTAGACCATGGCGTTGACCACCAGCTCGGCGGCGATCAATTGGCCCAGGCTGAGCTGGCGTTCGATCACCATCCAGCCGCCCATACCCAACAGCGCGGTATTGGCCAGGGTATGCAATACCAGTGCGCCGATATTTTGTCTGGACAGGATCCGGAAGTGGTTAACGCAGGCGGCAAGATAATGTCTGGCGATGCGCTCGGTCTGTTGGTTGACGAAGTCCTCGCCGCGCCGGCTCTTGCCGAGTAAGGGGTTGGCGGCGATATTTTCCAGCCAGGCGGCGGCCGTGTATTTGGCTCTGGATTGCTCGATCGCGGTCGGGATGCCTTGTTTGCCCATCACGAACAGGATCAGATACAGCGCCGCAACCAGAAACAAATCGAACGCCAGCAACAAGGGGTGGTAAAACGCCAGCAACAGCATTCCGATTAGGGTTTGCAATAAATAACCCAAGGTTTCCAGCAATAACGACGCGGCGGTTTTTTGCAGCGACACCACGTCGAAAAAGCGGTTGGCCAATTCCGGCAGGTATTGTTGGTCGCGTACCGTGATCGCCGCATTGCGCAGCCGTTCGGCGGCTTCGCCGAACAGCCGGACGAACAGACGGCGTTGCAGCATTTCCACCACGTAGAATTGCAACGCGACCAGACTGTTGCTGAACGACAGCAACACCAGCAGAATCAGCGTCAACACCACCAAGGGCTGCAACAGCGCGCCGAAGGCGATGGTATTGACCAGTGCCTGTACCGCGACCGGCGTGGCCAGCGACATCAGGCCGATACCGACGCCGTAAGCCACTAACGAGCCGATATCCTCCCGTTCGATCAGGATTAGCTGTTTCAAACGTTGTAATGGATCGTGCGATGCCATGCTTAGCTCCTTGTGATGTTCCTAACCGGTGTTGCGCATCCCGGCGGCAATGGCGTTGATGGTGCGCAGCAAGGGTTGCATGGCCGGGATGTCGCCGTCGTTCTCGTCGGCTTGGCGTACCGCCCGCAGCAGGTCGGCCTGCAAAAAGTTCAGGGGGCCGAGGTAGTCGTTGCGGCGGTTCAGCGACGCCGCCAGTTCCGGATTGTCGGCCAATAGCCTGTCGCTTTCGGCGATTTCCAGAATCCAGTCCACGCAGCGCCGGTGCTCGGCCGCAATCAAGCCGTGAATGCGCTTGCCGACTTCCGGATCGGCGCACAACGCAGCGTATTCGCGGGCGATGTCCATGTCCGACTTGCTCAACGCCATTTGCGCGTTGCTGAGCAGGTTGCGGAAGAACGGCCAGGTGCAGTATAGCTCGCGTAAGGTTTTCAGCCGCTCCGGCTTGCCGGCGCACCAGTTTTCCAAGCTGGAGCCGATGCCGTACCAGGCCGGGAAGGTCTGCCGGGATTGGGCCCAGGCGAAGACCCAGGCGATGGCCCGCACCGATTTTTTCGAGCGGTCTTGCTTTTTACGGTGCGACGGCCGGGAACCGATATTAAGCTGGCCGATTTCGGTGACCGGTGTGGTTTCGTAAAAATAGTCCAAAAAGCCGGGCGTATGCTCGGTCAATTGCCGGTAGCCGCGCTCACCGATTGCCGCCAATTCGCTCATGATCGTCAGCGCTTCCGGCTGGTCGGTTGCGACGGGCCGGACCAGGCTGACGCTGGCTTTCATCAGGCCGGTAATGCCCATCGTCAATTCGTAGACGGCGGTCTCCATGTTGTTGTAGCGGTAAAACAGCACTTCGCCCTGTTCGGTGAATTTGATTTGGCCGCGCACGGTGGCCGGCGGTTGCGCCAGAATCGCCTGATGGGTCGGCCCGCCGCCGCGGCCAACGGTACCGCCGCGGCCGTGGAACAAGCGGCAAGGAATGCCTTCGCTGTCGCTGATTTCCATGACCAGTTGTTGAGCCCGGTACAGGCCCCAGGCCGAGGCCAGAATGCCGCCGTCCTTGCAGGAATCCGAATAACCCAACATGACTTCCTGGCGGTGGCCGTAAGCCTGTTGCAAGGCGCGGTACACCGGCTGCGCCAGCAGGGTGCGCAAAACCGTGTCGATATGGCTCAAATCTTCGATAGTCTCGAATAATGGCGAGACGCCGACGTGGCAATACCAGCGCCCGCCGATGCGGCCGGCCAGGCCGGTTTGCGCGGCTAGCAGCAAGACCTCCATGATGTGGCTGGCCGAGTGGGTCATCGAAATGACGTAGCGGCTGAAGCAGTCGGCGCCGATTTCCCGGCGCATATCGGCCATCACTTGAAACACTTCCAGGGTTTCCCGGGTGGCCTCGCTCAACAACTGGTTGTCGTAGCTCAAGCTGCCGGGGGCCGAGATCGCTTCGCCCAATAACTGCAAGCGTTCGGACTCTGCCAGGGCCTGGTAGTCGATTTGCAGCGCCAGTGTAAAGATTTCCGCCACCGCGTCGCTGTGCCGGGTCGATTCCTGGCGCACGTCGAGCTGCATCAGATGAAAGCCGAAGGTCTCGACTAAGCGGATCAGATCCAGCAATTCCAGGTCCGCCACCGCTTGGTCGCCGTGGCTGATCAGGGATTCCCGGATCAAATGCAAATCGGCTAAAAACTGCGGGGCGCCGGCATAGGCGTGAATGTCGCCGGCGCCGGAGCTTTGTTCTATACGCTGTTCGACCCGGTTCAATGCCGCTTCCAACCGGTATTTCATCAGGCTGAGTTTGTGCCGGTACGGTTCCTGGCGGCAGCTACGCTCCAACGCAATGGCAACATCGCCCAGCAACTCGCGCTGGTGTTGCAGGCTTTGCAAAAAAGCGTCGGTGGGTCGGCACAAGCCGTAGGAGTAGGATAGTTGCTCGCGTAGCGCGGCTACCCGGGTGATGTAGGCTTGTAACACGGTACGGGTTTGCATGCGCAGTGCCAATGCGGTCGTTTCCGGTTTGACGTTGGGGTTGCCGTCGCGGTCGCCGCCGATCCAGGAACCGAACACGAGGAAATTGGGGATTTTGACTGCGGCGGCGTCGCTGCCGTAGACGTCGTGCAGGGCGCGCTGGAAATTGCGGTAAACCCGGGCGGTGGCTTCGAACAACGACAGCGGAAAGTAGTACAAACCGGCGTCGATTTCGTCGACTACGCCCATGCCGCGGGCGCGGACTTCGTCGGTCTTCCACAGCAATTGGATCTGGCCATGCAGCCGCTCCAGCACATCCGCCCGGAAATAGCCTTTCAGGCGCGGGTCGTCGAGTTTCTCGTGGCTGAGGAAGATGTTGCGCAACGCGCCGCGTACCGCCCGGCGCTTGGCTTCGGTCGGATGTGCGGTCATGACCGGCATGTAGCTCAGATTGTCGAGCAAACACTGCAACTGCTCCGCATCGACGCCGGCTTGGCGTAAGTTAAGCAGCGTATCGTGGAATGAGCCCGGCCAAAAATGCTTGTCGTTTTCCGCTAGACGCCGGCGCTGGTGCAGGTTGGCCGATTCTTCGGCGATGTTGAGCAGGCTGAAGAACATGCTGAAGGCGCGGATCACTTCGGTTTGCGCTTCGGGCGGCAGCTTGTTCAGCGTGTCGGACAACTGTCGGCGCCGGCTGGGAGTGTTGTCGCGCTGCAATGCGGCGAATTGGCGTTGCAATTGCTCGACCATGCCGGAGATGTTCGGGCCGGCTTCGGTTTTGAGCACTTGCGCCAGAATTTGTTTCAGCAAGCGGAAGTAGCTGCGCAGCGCTTTATCGTCGTAGGTCTGAGCGTTGGTCATGGGCGATCTCGGAAAAATTTGGCTTGACCAAAAGATAGGGCTTGTTAGAAAAATAGTAAAATCGGATAAATAAATTTATTTCATAGAAAATCCCGATGTAATAACGCCATGGATCGAATCAATTACCAGCATCTGTACTATTTTTGGGTCGTTGCCAAACACGGCAGCATCAGTGCCGCCTGCGAAGTATTGCATTTGGCCCAGCCCACTATCAGCGGCCAATTGGCGATTTTCGAACAGGCCGTGGGCTGCCAACTGTTCGTCAAGCAAGGCCGGAAATTGGTGCTGAGCGATACCGGCCGTGCGGTATTTCACTACGCGGAGGAGATATTCAGTCTGGGACGCGAGTTGACTCATATGCTGAAAGGCGGTGCCGGCCGCGGCATGCGTCTGAATTTGGGCATCAGCGATGCGTTGCCGAAATTGTTGTCGTACCGCTTGGTTGAGCCTTTGCTGCGTATGGCGGAGCCGGTGCAAATCCATTGCCTGGAAGACAAGACCGAGCGCTTGTTGGCGGAACTGGCCCTGCACGGTGTCGATCTGGTGTTGTGCGACGTGCCGGCCACGCCGGCCAGCGGCGCCCGAGTCTTCAACCACTTTCTGGGCGAGTCGCAGGTGGCGATTTTTGCCGCTCCGGCTTTGGCGGAACGTTACCGGCGCGATTTTCCGCGGTGTCTGAACGGTGCGCCGTTTCTGTTGCCGACCGCCAATACCGCATTGCGCCGCTCGTTGGACCAGTGGTTCGATGTCAATCAAATCAGCCCGATGGTGCAAGTCGAGGTCGAAGACAGCGGTTTGCTGAAAACCTTCGGCGCCGGCGGCAGCGGTTTGTTTTTCTCGCCGCTGGCGGTGGCGGAGGCGATCGAAAGCCAATACGGGGTAGCCATGCTGGGTATCGCCGACGGCGTGGTCGAGCGGTTTTATGCGGTGACCGTCCAGCGCCGGCTGAAACATCCTTTGGTCAATACGATTCTGGAACAAGCGCAAAAAGGCCTGTTTGGCTTATTGGGCAATGCCGCGCCCGCTTCGGAATTGTCGCTGTCGGCCGGGCCGGCTAAGCGCGGCGATTAGCTCGGTGGATTTGCCCCGGTTTTTGTAACCTAGTAACCTTTACCGATCTCAAACTTGCTCATTACCGTCATGGAACACTTGATCTGGAACATCGATCCGATTCTGGTCGATTTCGGTTTTTTAAAAATTCGCTGGTATGGATTGTTGTTTGCTTGCGGCTTCGTCGGCAGCTTTTTGACTATGCAATGGATTTACCAGCGCGAAGGCAAGAATGTCGAGGAGCTGGATAGCTTGCTGTGGTACATGGTGGTAGCCACCATCGTCGGCGCCCGGCTCGGGCACACGCTGATTTACGATCCGGGCTATTATCTGTCGCATCCGCTGAAAATCCTGGCGGTATGGGAAGGCGGCTTGGCCAGCCACGGCGCCACCCTGGGCATCATTTTGGCGTTGTACCTTTACCGGCGCAAATACGGCGATAGCTATTTCTGGCTGCTGGACCGGGTCAGCATTCCGACCGCGTTGGCCGGCGCTTTGATTCGGATCGGGAATTTTTTTAATTCCGAGATTTTGGGTATCCCGACTCAACATCCCTGGGGAGTGGTATTTTCCCGTATCGACCACTTGCCGCGCCATCCGGTGCAACTGTACGAGGCGTTTTGCTATTTGCTGGTTTATGCGGTGTCGCTGAGGATTTACACCCTGCGCGGCAACCAGCCCGGTTTCACGTTCGGCAGCTTTATTGCGATGTTGTTCAGCGTGCGCTTTGTGCTGGAGTATTTCAAAACCGAGCAAGCCATGTACGACAACGGCCTGGCTATCACTACCGGCCAGTTGTTGAGCGTACCTTTTGTACTGGCCGGAATCGCTTGTATCGTTTGGTCTTTCCGCACGCGGGAATCCAAACCGGCCGGCTAATCGTTTATAATTGCCTGTTTTTTATCTGCGCCGGGTTTTACGCCCGGCGTTTTGTTTGAGCATAGGTTCATGCAAGAAATTAATCCGATCAAATACAAGATTGCCGATCTGCGCGAGCGTAGCGCCGGGTTGAAGAACTATCTAGATTTCGACAGCAAAAGCGAACGTCTGGTGGAGGTCTTGCGCGAACTGGAAGACCCGGCAATCTGGAACAAACCGGAACAGGCGCAGGCGATGGGTAAGGAACGGGCGATGCTGGAAGGTATCGTCAATACCATCAAGGACCTGGAACAAGGCCTGAACGACGCCGAGGAATTGCTGGCGATGGCGGTCGAGGAGAACGACGAGGATACTGTCGATACCGTCGCCGCCGATTTGGAAGGCTACGAGAAACAGGTCGCCAATCTGGAATTCCAGCGCATGTTCGCCGGCGAGATGGACCCGAATAACGCCTTCTTGGACATTCAGGCCGGTTCCGGCGGCACCGAGGCTCAGGATTGGGCGTCGATGATCGAACGCATGTATTTGCGCTGGGGCGAAGCCAAGGGTTTTAAAACCGAGTTGATCGAAGAATCGCCGGGCGATGTGGCCGGCATCAAGAGCGCCACCATCAAATTCGAAGGCCCATATGCCTTTGGCTGGCTGCGAACCGAAACCGGTGTGCACCGCTTGGTGCGCAAATCGCCGTTCGATTCCGGTAACCGCCGTCACACCTCGTTTGCGTCGGTGTTTGTCTCGCCGGAAATCGACGACGATATCGAAATCGACATCAACCCGGCCGATTTGCGTATCGACGTCTACCGCGCCAGCGGCGCCGGCGGCCAGCACGTCAATAGAACGGAGTCGGCGGTGCGGATCACCCACGCCCCCAGCGGCATCGTCACCCAATGCCAAAGCGACCGCTCGCAGCACAAAAACAAAGACACGGCGATGAAGCAGCTCAAAGCCAAACTCTATGAGATGGAAATGCTGAAACGTAGCGAAGGCTTGCAGGCCATCGAAGACTCCAAGTCCGACATCGGCTGGGGCAGCCAGATTCGCTCCTACGTGCTGGACCAATCGCGGATCAAGGATCTGCGCACCAATGTCGAAACCGGCAATACCCAGGCGGTTTTGGACGGGGCACTGGATCAGTTTATTGAAGCTAGTTTGAAGAGCGGGTTGTAAAACGAACCTTACCTGAATCGGAGGGCGTGATGAAAAATTTTCAACGGATTACTTTCGACCCGAGTCTAATGGGGGGGAAACCTTGCATACGCAGCCTTAGGGTTACCGTTGGTACGGTGGTCGGTTTGGTTGCCAGCGGTTATTCGGTGCAGCAGATTCTCGATTTATACCCTTATTTAGAAGCTGACGATATCACCGAGGCGTTGCACTTTGCGGCTTGGAGAGCCGAAGAGATCGAATTGCCTTTGCACGCAGCGTGAAACTGTTGCTGGATATGAACCTGTCGCCGGCGTGGTTGCCAGTGTTAGTCGGCGCCGGTTTTGAAGTGCTGCATTGGTCAGAAATAGGCGCCGCAAATGCCGCTGATCACGTGTTGTTTGAATGGGCTCGTGAGAATGGCGCCGTGGTTTTTACCCATGATCTGGACTTCGGGACTTTGTTGGCGCTGACGGGTGCTGAATCGCCCAGTGTTTTTCAAATTCGCACTCAAAACATCGCACCGCAAGCGTTGGGACCGCGGGCAATCGAGTTGTTGTGCCGTTTTCATACTGAACTCGAGAACGGCGCTCTGGTTGTTGCCGACGAGTTACGCGAACGGGTGCGCTTGCTGCCGCTGGACCGATAGTTAATTTTTATTTTTGCTTTAGTTTTTAAGAACATGTCAGAACTCGAACACGACGAACAGGAACAAATTAGACAACGCCGGGAAAAACTGAATGCCATCCGCGAGGAAGGTATTGCGTTTCCGACCGATTTTCGACGTAACGTGGTGGCCGGTGAATTGCTCGCCGAATATGGCGATAAATCCGAAGAAGAATTACTGGCCGAACCAGTCCGTGTCAAGATCGCCGGGCGGATGATGACGCGCCGGATCATGGGCAAGGCCAGTTTCTGCCATTTACAAGACATGTCCGGGCAGATTCAGGTTTACGTGGCCCGCGACAACTTACCGGAAGGCGTTTACAACGACCAGTTCAAGAAATGGGACATCGGCGACATCCTCGGCGCCGAAGGCGTGCTGTTCAAAACCAAGGTTGGCGAGCTCAGCGTCAAGGTCGACGACATCCGGCTGTTAACCAAAGCCTTGCGGCCGTTGCCGGAAAAATTCCACGGCATCGCCGACCAGGAGATCAAATACCGCCAGCGTTATCTGGATTTGATCATGAGCGACGAGACGCGCAAGACCTTCGTAATGCGCTCGAAAATCGTCAATTACATTCGCGAGTTTCTGGTTCAACGCGACTTCTTGGAAGTCGAAACGCCGATGATGCAGGTCATTCCTGGCGGGGCGACGGCAAGGCCGTTCACGACCTTCCACAATGCGCTGGACATGGAACTGTATCTGCGCATCGCGCCGGAGCTTTATTTGAAACGCTTGGTGGTCGGCGGTTTCGAGCGGGTGTTCGAAATCAACCGCAACTTCCGCAACGAAGGCCTGTCGACCCGCCATAACCCCGAATTCACCATGATGGAGTTCTATCAAGCCTATGCCGAATACGGCGACTTGATGGACTTGACCGAAGCTTTGTTGCGCGGCATCGCCGAAGACATCGTCGGCAAAACCATCATCGAATACCAAGGCGAAACCTACGACTTCGGCAAACCATTCGAGCGCATGACGGTGCTGGAGTCGATTTTGCATTTCAATCCGGAATTGACGCTGGCCGATCTAAGCACTCGAGAAGCGGCGGTCAAGGTTGCCGAAAATCTGAAAATTCCGGTCAAGGACAGCTACGGCTTGGGCAAGGTGCAGATCGAGATTTTTGAAAAAACCGTCGAGCACCGCTTGATGAACCCAACCTTCATCACCGCCTATCCGGTTGAAGTGTCGCCGCTGGCGCGTCGCAACGACAACGATCCGCATGTCACCGACCGTTTCGAATTTTTCGTCGGCGGCCGTGAAATCGCCAATGGTTTCACCGAGTTGAACGATGCCGAAGATCAGGCAGAGCGCTTTAGAAAGCAAGTCGAGGACAAAGAAGCCGGCGACAACGAAGCCATGCATTACGACGCCGATTACATCACCGCGCTGGAGCACGGTATGCCGCCGACCGCCGGGGAGGGCATAGGCATCGACCGGCTGGTGATGCTGTTCACCAACTCGCCGAGCATACGCGACGTGCTGTTGTTCCCGCACATGCGGCCTAAAAATTGACGAAATAGTTGGCGTAATTCCGGCCACGGGCGTTCCGTTGCCGGGTTTGTGCCGCCACCAATCGCGAAACTGCACGAATCTTAATCTTACGGGAAGTGACTGATCATGGGTGTCGAAGCTAAACAATTCAAAGGTGCTCTGAAATTATGGGCCAGCGGGGTAACGGTGGTGACCACCCAAAGCCGCGAAAATCAGCCCAAGGGTATGACCGCGACCGCTTTCAGCAGCGTTTCGCTGGATCCGCCGCAAATTCTGGTGTGCCTGAACCAGGCCACCGATACCGGTGCCGCGTTGCTGGAGAGCCGGCACTTTGCAGTGAATATCCTGAGCGAAGCCCAAGAAGACGTTTCCAACCAGTTTGCCGGCAGCACCACGCAGGAGCAGCGGTTCGCGGCCGTACCTTGGCAAGCCGGGGAAAACGGTGCGCCGCTGTTGAGCGACGCGCTGGCGGCTCTGGAATGCCGGGTGGTGCAGCAAATCCAGGCCGGGAGCCATTGGGTGGTTATCGGCGAAGTCGACCGCGTCGTTTGCCGCGATGGCGATCCATTGTTGTATTACCACTCCGCGTATCGGCGCGTGGCCGCGGCAGATTAATTGGCGGGCGGTTTGCCGATTTGTCGTATTGTTGGGTTTACGACAAATTTACTAGAGTTTGTAAGGGAAAACGTTGAGCGCGGTTAGCGGGTCCCGTTAAATCGCCGCGAAAGCAGTGATATTTCCGATTTAATAACTGGCAGAAATTTTGCTTCCATGGAAATGGATTTCATCCATTTTCAGTAATACCACGGAGTGAACAATGTCAGTAAAGGTTATTAAAGAATTTTCCGAAAAAGCCAAAGTCGATCAGGACTTGAAAGAAAAGCTCAAGGCCTGCTTGAAAATCAAAGAATTGATTTTGTTGGGTAAAGAGTACGGCTTCGATATAGACGAAGTCTCTTTGTATCCGCCGAACGAACCGCAATTCGTCGAGGAGCAATTGTCGGAGAGACTGGTTAAAGCCTTGCTCAGAGCTTGATCCACCCGCCGCCTCGCTCGTTCCAGGGTGAGGCGGCAGTCTGCCGGTTCCATGCACCGGTCCCCTATATTCTCTCCGAGACGGTAAACTATCCGGCTGTCTTCGAAGAGAACCAAAGCATGTTCAACCTCAGCGATAAACCCCAATTGATGGGGATCCTCAATGTCACCCCCGATAGTTTTTCCGACGGCGGCAAGTTTTCCGGTCTGGCAGCAGCGGTGAGCCAAGCTGAGAGAATGATCGCCGAAGGTGCCGACATCATTGACGTCGGCGGCGAATCGACCCGGCCCGGTTCCGATCCGGTCGCGGCGGAAGAACAAATTCGCCGGGTGGTCCCGGCAATTACCGCAATTCGCCAACTCAATCCGACGGTACGAATCAGCATCGATACCATGTCCAGCCGGGTGGCCGCCGCCGCTCGCGATGCCGGTGCCGACATCGTCAACGACGTATCGGCCGGGCAGGCCGACAGCGATATGCTGGCTTTCGCCGCCCGTAGCGGCATGGCCATCGTTTTGATGCACATGCAAGGCGAGCCGAAAACCATGCAGGATCGCCCCTACTACGAGAACGTCGTCGAGGAGGTGGCGGCAGCGTTGCAGCAACGCATCGATGCGGCGTTGGATGCCGGAATTGCGCCGCAGAATATTGCCATCGACCCCGGCATCGGTTTCGGTAAACGCAAGCAGGACAATTTGCAATTGTTGGCGCATCTGCAGCGCTTCGTCGGCATGGGCTATCCGGTGCTGCTGGGCGCCAGCCGCAAGCGCTTCATGGGCAATATCTGCAATGTAGAACAGCCCGCCGAGTTAGTCACCGCCACTGCGGTAACCACAGCTTTGGGCGTGATGGCCGGGGTGCGGATGTTTAGAGTGCACGACGTAACCGCCAATCGCCAGGCCATCGACGTGGCCTGGGCGATCAAAACGGCGCAGTGAGCGGCCTGCATCCCAGGCTCCAAGCGTTTCAAACGCGATTGCAGCGGTCGCCGCTGGCCCGGATCGACGACCCGCTTGTGTCCGAACGCGGTATCTGGCTTTGGCTGAAGCGCGACGATTTGTTGCACCCCGTCGTATCCGGCAATAAATGGCGCAAACTTAAATACATCCTGAACGATGCGTTGCATCGCGGCGCCGATACCGTGCTCAGTATGGGCGGGGCCTACTCCAACCATTTGCACGCATTAGCCTTCGTTGGCCGCGCCTTAGGGTTAAATACGGTGGGCTATATTCGCGGCGAGCGGCCGGCCGAGCTGAACCCGACGCTGCTTGATTTGATCGCCTGGGGCATGGAGTTGCGCTTCGTATCGCGCCAAGACTACCGGCAGTTGCGCGGTTTTAAATCGTGCGACAGCTTGCCGGGTCTGAAATCGGGCCAATATTGGCTCGCGGAAGGCGGGGCAACGGCGTTGGCATTGCAGGGCGTCGCCGAATCGGCCGCCGAAATCGATGTCGCGTTCGATACCTTGGCGGTCGCCTGCGGCACCGGCACGACCTTGGCGGGTTTGATCGGCGCTGCGCCGGCAAGTACCCAATTGATCGGCGTCGCCGCGCTGAAAGGCGGCGGATTTCTTACCGAAGACATCGCGGCGTTGCTTAACCGCAGCGGCGGGGCGGACCGGGCCGTGTGGCGGGTGCTGACCGATTACCACTGCGGCGGCTTCGCCAAGACCACTCCGCAGTTGCTCGATTTCATCGCCGATTTTCAGCGCCGGCATATGATCGAGCTGGAGCCGGTCTACACCGGTAAATTACTGTATGCGCTATACGACCTGATCCGGAGCGGCTATTTTCCGGCCGGGCATTGCATCGTCGCCGTGCACACCGGCGGTTTGCAAGGCAAGCGTAGCGAGGCTTAACCGTCGGAAAAACAAAGCGTATTGAGTCGCGAGGCAAAATGGCGATAATAACGGCTGCCGAAAATAATAACGATAGGTGGCACCGTGGCGACAGTAATCCTGACCAAATCCCAACCCGACACCGCCCGGCCGATGGCGGTGTCTTTCCGTTTTTTGCTGAGTTTGTACGCCATCGTGCCGTTGAGTCTGGCCTTGGTTTGGCTGGACAGCGCCGGATTCGACCATGCCTTGCGCGAAGCCTTGCCGACCAGCCCCAGCCATTTCCTGTTGTTTCAGGTCTTGTTCGGCACGCCGCATATCGTCGCCAGCAATTTATTGCTGGCCAGCCACTCCGACTATCTGGCGGCCTACAAAGGCAAGTTAATCGCGATGACCGGGTTTATCGTGCTGTTTTTCGGGGTCGGCAGTTTGTTTATTCCGTACCGGGTGTTATATCTGATCAGCGCCTGTTGGACCGTTTACCACGTGTTGAAACAACAGCACGGCGTCGCCAAAGCGGTGTGCCGTTTGCCGAATTGGGCGTTTCATCTGCAATTGTGGCTCAGCGTTAGCGCCGGCATCTTTACCTATATCGGCATCTTCATGCACAACAGTCTGGAGCCGGAACAGGCGGCGCAGGTGTTACAGATCGCAGTGCTGTTGACCGCGGCTTTGTGCATTTCCACCTTTGTCTGCCAACGCTATGTGCCGAACCGCTTGGGCTGGTATTTTTTGTGGGCCAATACGTTGTTGGTGGTCGCCAGTTGTTATGTCTACAGCCAACAGTATTATTTTTTGGCTATTTTGATGCCGCGCCTGGTGCACGATATTACTGCCTACAGTTTTTACGTGACCCACGACGTCAACCGCCACGGCAATCGCCCCGAAAACGCCTTGTTCCGCTTGGCGGCAAGTTGTCGGATTCCGCCGGCGGTGGTGTTGCCGTTGTTATCGTTTCTGTTGACTTACCTGTTGCAGGCCTACGGCGACGATCTGGTGAATCTGCTACTGCAAACGCTGTTTGCCACCCAGGTTTACAAGGCCGTCACCTTGGGCCTGATCGGTTATCTGGCCTTGATGCATTACTACACCGAGGCTTTCGTCTGGACTGCCGGCTCGCCGTTGCGGCATTACATCCGGTTCAGCGGTGTCTGACACGCCTTCGAAACTCTTGCTTAACGGCGGCAGCATAGGCTATGCCGCCGGCAGTTGTTCTTTGGGCGCTGTCCTGGTCGCCGGCGGCGTAAACGGCGTTTGCGCCATTGCGCTGGGCGACGTTGCCGACAGCTTGGTCCACCAAGTGCGGTTGCGGTTTCGGGACGCGGAAATCGGCCGCAGCGATGCCGATTGTGCGGATTGGCTGCAGCAAACCATCGCTTTTATCGAACAGCCGGCAACGGAATTGGCCTTGCCCTTGGCGCTAAGCGGTACGCCGTTTCAACGGCGGGTGTGGCAGGTGTTACGCGAAATTCCGTTGGCTGCGACGCTAAGTTATAGCGCTATCGCCGGCCGTATCGGCGCGGAACGGTCGGCACGCGCGGTGGCTGCGGCTTGTGCGGCCAATACGCTGGCGTTGGCGGTGCCTTGCCACCGGGCGGTTCGCAGCGACGGCAAACTGGCCGGATACCGCTGGGGGCTCGAGCGCAAAGCCGAATTGCTGAAACGCGAACGCGAGGCCTTGGCCGCCGGCCAATAAGCGCGGCTCAGACGCCGATGTCTTCGTTCCAGAGTTTCGAGGCGGGCGGCGATGAAATTGCGCATTAACAGGCTGGTGAAAAACTCCCAAAGCTGCAGTCATCAAGGCGCATAGCCTCAGCAAACAAGTAAAATAGCGCATCTAAATTGGAGAAGCCCCCCATGCGCGGACACGATGCCATTCAAAATAGCTGGTTCAGCTACGTTAGCCTGGAAGACCGTATTCCCAAACAGCATCCGTTGCGTCGTTTACGGCTACTCGTCGATGGCGTATTGGCCTCTATGGATGCGGTCTTTGCCGAATGCTACTCCCATACTGGCCGCCCGTCGATTGCGCCCGAAAAACTGCTGCGCGCCTTGCTATTGCAAGTGCTGTACACCGTTCGTAGCGAACGCCAGTTGATGGAACAGCTGGACTACAACCTGCTGTTTCGCTGGTTTGTCGGTTTGGGTATCGACGATGCTGTCTGGGAACGCAGCGTGTTCAGCGCCAACCGCGAGCGCCTGCTGTCCGAAGCACTGAGTCGCGAGTTTTTTGAGCGGGTCTTGGCCATTGCCGAATGGCAAAACCTGGTGTCCGACGAACACTTCAGTGTCGACGGCAGCCTGATCGAAGCCTGGGCCTCGCACAAAAGCTTCGTGAAGAAAGACGGCAGCGGTCCTGATAAACCCGCCGGCCGCAATCCCGAGGTCGACTTCAGCGGCGAAAAGCGCAGCAATGCCACGCATCAGAGCACGACAGACCCCGAAGCGCGGCTTTACAAGAAAGGCGAATACACCGAGGCCAAACTGCGTTACATCACCCATGCCCTATCCGAGAATCGTAACGGCCTGATTGTCGATGTCGAAACCACCCAAGCCACCGGCACCGCTGAAATCGAAGCCGCGCAAACAATGATCAAACGCCGTGTTCCCAAAGGCGGCAGCGTCGGTGCCGACAAAGGCTATGACCAACCGGCGTTCGTCAACAAACTCAAGACGCAAGACATCAAAGCCCATGTTGCTCGCAAAAAGACCGGCAGTGCCGTCGATGGCCGCACCGCGCGCGGCAAAGCGTACGCTCAAAGCCTCAAGCGCCGCAAAATCGTCGAAGAAGCCTTCGGCTGGATCAAGACCGTCGGGGGCCTGCGTAAAACCCGCCACATCGGCTTAGCCAAAGTCGCAGGTCAGGCCTTGTTTTGCTTTGCCGCCTACAACCTGACGCGCTTGCTCAACCTATTGGTGTTCACGCCGAAACCGGCGTGGAGTGCGCCCACCTAGGGCGAAGTGCGCCTGAAAACCGTCCACAGACGGCTTCAGGCGAATAAAAAGCCCTTGAAACAGGGGCAAAACGGTTGAAACTCGATGTCATGACCGATTTCAACACGAAAAAATCACGGAAACCGTGGGTAAGGGGAAATATCAGTGGGTTTTTCACCAGCCTGTTAAATCGACGCCGCTGGTCTTGGGCTATTTCCAGCGTTACGCAGCGTTGGCGCAGTAATTGTTCTTCGCCGACGAAGGTTTGGTTTTCGCCGATGACGACGCGCGGGATGCCGTATAGCAAAATGGCGCGGCTGCAGATCGGGCAAGGCGACCAGGTGGTGTAGAGCATGTCGCGCTAGACCTGAGCCGGCAAGCGGCCGGCATTTTCCAGCGCATCCATTTCGCCGTGCAGAACCGCGCTGCCGTGTTGTACCCGGCGGTTATGGCCTCAGCCTATGATGCGCGGTCCCGGTAAACCAGCACCGAGCCGATCTGAATGCCGCCTTTCGCTAAACCCGCTTCGGCTTCGGCGATGACCGCTTGGAGAAAAACATCCATCGCCGCCGGATTCAGTCGAGCGTGTAACCGACTTTGATTGTCACCTGCCAGTGGGCGATTTTGCCGTCGGCGATATGGCCGCGGGTTTCGATCACTTCGAACCAGCGCATATTGGCCACTGATTCGCCGGCTTTGGCTACGGCGTTTTCCACCGCATTCTCAATGCTGACAGTGGACGAACCGGTCAATTCGATTTTTTGGTAAACATGGTCTGGCATGGCGGCCTCCGCAAAAATTAAAACAATGCCCGGAAACGGCGCGCGGCCTCGAACGGATCGCCGTCGAATACGCCGCCGATGACGGCCAATAAGTCTGCACCGGCAGCCAATAACTGTCCAGCGTTTTCCGGCAAAATACCGCCGATGGCGACGATAGGCACCGGCAAGCTGCGCTTGGCTTCACGTAGCGTGCCGATTTCGGCCGGCGCCGCCAACGGTTTGGAACCGGACGGAAAAAACCGGCCGAAGGCGACGTAATCGGCGCCGGCCGCGACGGCTGCGGTCGCTCTGGCGATATCGTTGTAACAGGACACGCCGATGATCGCGTCGGCCCCCAGCTTTGCTCGGGCTGCCGCGATGTTGCCGTCGTCGCGGCCCAAATGCACGCCGTCGGCGCCGACCGCCAGCGCCAGCTCGACGCTGTCGTTGATAATCAGCGGGACATGGTAACTGCGGCACAGTCGTAACAGGCGGCCGGCTAAGCCTTCGCCATCCACGGCCTGTTTGTCGCGGTATTGCACCAGCACCGCGCCGCCCTTTAACGCCGCTTCGACTTCGGCGATGACTTGTTCTGCGGTTTTGCCTTCGGGTTGGGTGATCGCGTACAGGCCGCGGCGGGGAAGTTTCATGATTCCACCCAAAAAAAACGTTCCGGATTATGCTGGCCGCGGCCGGGTCGGTAGGCGGCTGCGAGGCTTTGCCACGTGTAGTCTTGCGCCTCGCTGATCGCGCTGAACGGGTCCAGGCCTTGCGCCAGTAACGCGGCGATTGCGCTGGCCAACGTGCAACCGGAGCCGTGGTAGCTGTGAGGCAGCCGTTCCCAATTGAAGGTTTCGTTAACGCCGTCGGCCAGGTACAGGCGGTTGTGTACCAATTCCGAGTCTTCGTCGGCTCCGGTGATCAAGACGTACTCCGCGCCGCTGTGTCGCAGCGCTTTGCCGCAGGCGTCGAGGTCGGCCAGCCCGGTCAGGCGGCGGGCTTCGTTGGCGTTAGGCGTTAATACCGTGGCTAGCGGCAATAGCCGGTTATTGATGGCATCGATCAAACCCTGGCCGGCCAAATCGCTGCCGCCGCCGGCGGCCAGCACCGGGTCCAATACCACTGGAATTCGCGGACAGCTTTGCAATACGTCGGCAATCGCCTCGGCCAGTTCCGCCGAGCCGATCAAGCCGATTTTGATGGCCGCGACCTGCATATCGGCCAGCACGGTTTGCGCTTGGCTGGTCAAGTCCGCCGCCCGCTGCGGCAACAGTTTTTTGACGTTGCGGCTGTCTTGTTCGGTCAGCGCCGTGATCACACCGGCGGCATGGCAGTGGTGGCTGGCGATGGTTTCGATGTCGGCTTGAATCCCGGCGCCGCCGCTCGGGTCGTGGCCGGAAAAACATAATACGACCGGCCGGCTCATTGCCCGTCTCCGTGCAGCAAGGCCAGAAATTCCGTCTCGCTGATCACCGTCACGCCTTTTTCGCGCGCGGTGTTGGTCTTATTGGCGCCGACGTTGTCGCCGGCTACCAGGTAGTCGGTTTTGGCCGATACCGAACTGCCGACTTTGGCGCCCTTGGCTTTGGCTTGTTTGCTGAGCTCGTCGCGGCTGCCGCTGTGCAGCGTGCCGGTAAATACCAGGGTTTTGCCGGCCAACGGGTGAGCGTTTTCGTCCGGTTGAGCCTGGCTGGCCTGCAGGTTAAAACCCAGCGCCATCAACTGATCGAACAAGGGTTTGATGTTGGCGAAGCCTTCGGCAATCACCGCGGCGGTTTTCTCGGCAAAGCCTTCGATCGCGACAATGTCCGTTTCGCTGAGTTGGAAAATGTTTTGCAACGGATGGTGGGCCAGCAAACGTTCGCAATTGCCCAAGCCCATCCGAAATACGCCGAACGCGGCCAGAAAGCGCCAGTCTTCGACTGCTTCCCGCCGGCTGCGCAATAATTGGTCGACCAGGTTTTGCGATTGTTTCGGGCCGAAGCCCATGTTTTCGAATTGCTCGGCATCGAGAGCGTAAATTTGATCGACGCGGCGGATACCGTGTTCGTAGAGGCGTTTGATCGTCGCAGCGCCGAAGCCGTCGTTGTTTTTCAATACTCTGAAAAAGTGCTCCATGCTGTTGCTGATTTGCGCCGGACAAGCCAGGTTGTTTGGGCAAAGCAGATAGTCGTTATCCCATATCAAAGCATGGCCGCAACTGGGGCAGGCCTCGGGGATGTCCGGTTCGGCCGGATTGATTACGGCCTCGATTTTCGGAATTACCTCGCCGGAGCGCGCCAAGCGGATCAGTGCGCCGGGTCCGATGCCTTTGTCGACCACCATCTTGTAATGGTGGGCCGTAGCCCGCGACAGCAGCGCGCCGCTGAGGCGGGTCGGTTCCAGTTCGGCGACCGGCGTGATCCGGCCCGAGCGCGAAGTTTGCGGTACGACCTGCAGAATTTTGACTTCGGCCGTTTCCAGATTTTCCTTGTAAGCCAACTGCCAGCGATGGTGGTGGCGGGTGGCGCCGAGATAGGTTTTCAATTCCTCGTCGGCAATTTCCAGTATCACGCCGTCGACGTCGTAGTCGACTTTATGCCAGATGGTTTTGACGTGGCCTTCGAAGTCGGCGATCAATTCGGCCCAAGAGCCGGTCCAGGCAGGCAGCAATGCAAACGGATAAAACACCGCAGCATGGTCCTCAATGGCTTGTTGCGCGTGTTCGTCCAGTTCTTTTTCCTTGATGACGCTGGCTTGAAAATTCCGCGGGTTGTCGAAAAAGTCGGCCAGATTGCGGTCGAAATAACTGCGGCTGACTACGATTTCGCCGGCGCCCAGCCCGCGTCGGCCTTGGTTGGCGACCTGCAAGCCGCGTTCGAACACGCGGCTGATGTCCTGGCCTTTGCGGCCGTCGCCGCGGGTATACAGCATCCGGCCGTCGTCGTAGGCGGCGTAGCCGTCCAACTTCGGCGTGATCTTGAATTGCAGGTCGGCAAAGTTCTTGCCCAGTTCCTCGGCCGCTTTCTCGATGCGTGCCGCCCAGCGTTCCACTTCGTCGCGGCTGTAAGCCTTGTCGGTGGACAGCATCATGACCGGCAGGTCGACGGTTTTGCCGGCGAAAGCCGGCTCCGGTTCCACCTCGTGCAACAAAGGATGGTCGGGCTGGCGTTTTTTTAATTCGGCCAGAAAGATGAAATCGTAGTCGCTGTCGCTGATGGCCGGCTCGCCGCCGCGGTAGAGGGCGTTAGCGATTTTCAGAAAGGCGACCAGTTCGCCGTCGCCGGCCGATTCGATTTGTTGCGGATGGCGGCACAGCTCGCAAAAGCGGTGTTCGCCGATGTCCTGCAACACGGCTCCGGCTTGGCGGAGCAGATGTGTTTGGCTGTCGCTGAGCATGCGGGGAGGATTCGGATTAGGATAGGCCGGCGATTATAGGGGGATCGTCGGGCAAAAAAAAGGCGGGAGAGGTAAACTCGCCCGCCGAGTATCTATCTTTCAAGAGGATCATGTCGACGGTAGGAAATCGTTCGACACGGCTATAGTTTAGGGGATTGCCGCTGATAAGCATTGACCTGGATCAATGTTTGTCGGCTTTTTCCGACGCTGCGGCAGAAACAGATTTACAGGATCGGCATAGGCCATGGATTTCGATGGTTTTGCGTTGCGGGACGAAGCCGGCATCGCTTAATTCCGTGCCGAGCGCGCTCAATACGGCGGGGGCGGCGCGTTCTTCGACGGTATGGCAGGCGGTACAGATCAGCAATAGCTGGTCGTGCTGGGTGCCGGAGCAATGGCAGCCGACGAAAGCGTTCAGGCTTTCCACCCGGTGAATCAGTCCTTGCTCCAGCAAAAAATCCAGCGCCCGGTATACCGTCGACGGTTTGGCGGCATCGTTGACCGGACGGATTTGGTCGAGCAAATCGTAAGCTTTGACGGCTTTATGGCTGTTCCAGATCAACTCCAGAATTTTATGGCGGATCGGCGTCAACTGTACGCCGCGTGACAAGCAAAGCTGTTCCGCTACACTTATCGCATTTCGAATACACAGGTTGTGGTCGTGTTCCGGATGGCTGATACGCTCGGGTTCTGATTCGGTCATTTGCGGGAAGAGTGATAAGGTTCATTCATTTGGCGGTGCGGCTTGTTTATAGTGCCAGCATCATCAGGCCATTTCAATTCATATCGAAGTTGTCTGCTGCTATGATGTGGTGGCGTTCGCCCGGGCGCCATAGTATGGTTGTTGGATATATGGCCGGTGAGGGGCGCGGCGCGGCGGCAAGTAATTTTTGAGGCAATTGATGAGAAGGATTACGTTCCTGGTTTATGCGGTGCTATGGCTAATGCTGCTTAGCCTAAACCTATACCAGCAAGTAATGGATACTAAACAGTACGCGCAGAATATCGCCACCCGCCAAGCCGAGATGTTTTTCGACCATATCATTCTGGTCAGAAAATGGAATGCTTCGCACGGCGGCGTGTACGTGCCCGTCGACGCCGGCACTCAGCCCAACCCCTATCTGAAGGTGCCGAACCGGGATTTGGAAACCAAGGAAGGCGTCAAACTGACCTTGGTCAATCCGGCGTACATGACCCGGCAGTTGGCGGAAATGAGCCAAAGCCAAACCGGCATCAATTTTCATATCACCAGCACCGAGCCTCTGCGGCCGGAAAACGAACCCGACCATTGGGAGGCTCAGGCTCTGGCCGGGTTTCGGAAAGGTCTGAAAAGCGTCAGCGGCTCGGGCGAGATCGACGGCAAACCGTTTTACCGCTACATGGCGCCGCTGCTGGTCGAAGCGGAATGCTTGAAATGCCACGACCAGGACGGCTACAAGCTGGGCGACGTCAGGGGCGGCGTCAGCGTGAACATACCTGCCGCGACGCTGGAGAGTTTCGTCAACGAGCGGGTAGACCATCTGGTCATTACCCATACCATCGTCGCGTTGATCGGTTTGATCGTGCTGCTGTTGTCCTATTTGGCGCAGGCCCGGCTCAGCAAACGCCTGGACAAGGCGCAGAGCCGCCTGCAATTGGCCTACCTGGACTCGCTGACCTTGTTGCCGAACCGGCGCTATTACGACGCCTTCGTCAAACGCGAATGGAAACGGGCGTTGCGGCACCAATACCCGCTGTCTATGATTATGATCGACATCGATTTTTTCAAATCCTACAACGACAATCTAGGCCATCTGGAAGGCGACCAATGTCTGCGGCAAGTGGCGAGAACCTTGAAGCGCTTTTTCCGCCGACCCGGCGATTTGATCGCCCGCTACGGCGGCGAGGAATTCTGCGTGGTCGCAGCTTGCGACGCCGAACAAATACTGGTGTTGGCGGAGATATTGCGGAAGGCGGTCGAGAACATGCGGATGCCGCACCCGGATTCGAAAATTTCCGAGTTCGTCACGATCAGCCTCGGCGTTGCCACCATTATTCCGGGCCACGATCAGGCTTTCGACGGTTTGTTGTATCGCGCCGACCAAGCCCTTTACGACGCCAAAGCATCGGGCCGGAACCGAGTCGGACGTTACCGGGAATAAACAGCCGGCGCCAGTTTCCGGCACCGGCTGTTTAGGCTTATAGCTGTTTAGGCTTATATCGGTTTATGCTCCAGCAGTTTTGCATGGGCCGCCGCCAGCCTGGCCACCGGAATCCGCGGCGCCGAGCAGGAGACATAGTTCAAGCCCAATTTGTGGACGAAACGGATCGAACGCGGATGGCCGCCGTGCTCTCCGCAGATGCCGATCTTCAAATCCGGCCGATGTTGCCGGCCCAATTCGACCGCCATTTTCATCAGTTTGCCCAAGCCTTCGATATCCAGCGTTTCGAACGGGTTGTCTTCCAGTAATCCGGATTCTTCGTACAACGGCAGGAATTTGTTTTCGGCGTCTTCGCGGGAGAAAGAGAAGGTGGCCTGGGTCAAGTCGTTGGTGCCGAACGAGAAGAAACTGGCGGTCGCCGCCAAGCGGTCGGCCCGAGTGCAGGCCCTGACGGTTTCGATCATCGTACCGAATTTAAAATTGAGCTTAAGTTTGTACTGCGCTTCGACCTCTTCCTGAATCTGGTCGACATAGCTTTTCACCTTTTTTAACTCCTGGGCGGTGATGACTTGCGGCACCATGATTTCCGGCTCGACCGGGATGCGTTGCTTGATGCAGCGCGCCGCCGCTTCCAGAATCGAGCGGATTTGCATCTTGTAGATTTCCGGGTAGCTCATGCCCAGCCGAACCCCGCGATGGCCTAACATCGGATTGACTTCGTAAAGCTCAAGTACCTTGTCCAGCATCATCTGCTTTTTGGCAATCGCTTCCAGAATCACGTCTTCGTTCAAGCGGTTGAACGGCGCCGGCAGATCGCCGGCATTGGCCAACGTGTCCAGCGTCACCCTCTGGCCCTTGACGACGGTCAGGTAATGTTTCAAGGCGTCCAACTCATCGGTCAACTGGTGTTCGTTGGGCAGAAACTCGTGCATCGGCGGATCCAACAGGCGCACGGTAACCGGATGCGGCGACATCGCCTCGAACAATTGTTCGAAGTCGTCGCGCTGGATCGGGAACAGTTTGGCCAGCGCCGCTTCCCGCTCTTCGGTGTTGTGGGCCAGAATCATATCGACCACCAGCGGCAGGCGGTCGGCGGCGTTGAACATGCGTTCGGTGCGGCACAAACCGATACCTTTGGCACCGTAACTTACCGCCAGCCGCGCGGTTTCCGGCGTGTCGACGTTGGCGTGGACCCGGAGGCGGGCGACCTCGTCGGCCCAGCCGAGTAAGATTTTCAAGTCCTCGGAAAAACGCGGTGCGATGGTCGGAATCCGGCCCAGGTAAATATTGCCGTTACTGCCGTCGATTGTGATCAGATCGCCTTCCTTGATATGGATGTCGCCGACGATGGCCAATCGCGCCCGAACGTCGACTTTGATGTCCTCGGCGCCGGCGACGCAGGCTTTGCCCATGCCGCGGGCCACGACTGCGGCGTGCGAAGTTTTGCCGCCGCGGCTGGTCAGTACGCCTTGGGCGGCAAAGAAGCCGTGAATGTCTTCCGGTTTGGTTTCTTCCCGCAACAGGATTAGATCCTGGCCGGTTTTTGCTAGGCGGACGGCACTATCGGCGTCGAATACGCAATGGCCGCAGGCCGCGCCGGGAGAAGCCGGCAGGCCGGTGGCGATCGGTTTGTTGTTGTGGTCCGGCGCCAATTGCGGATGCAGCAATTGCTCCAACAGCTCCGGATTGATGCGCAATAACGCTTGTTCTTTGTTGATCAAGCCCTCGCTGACCATGTCTATCGAGGTTTTTACCATCGCCGCCGCGTTCATCTTGCCATTGCGGGTTTGCAGGCAGTACAACACGCCGCGTTCGATGGTGTACTCGTAGTCCTGGACTTCGTGGTAATGCGCTTCCAATTTGTTGCGCAATTCCACCAGTTGCCGGTATTGCTCCGGCATTTCTTTGGCCATCTCGTGTACCGGTTTCGGCGTGCGGATGCCGGCGACCACGTCTTCGCCTTGGGCGTTGACCAAATATTCGCCGTACATCTCGTTTTCGCCGGTGCCGGGGTTACGGGTGAAGCCGACGCCGGTGGCGCAGTCGTCGCCCATGTTGCCGAACACCATCGTCACGATGTTGACCGCCGTGCCGTTGGCAATGTCGGGCGTGATGTGGAATTCGCGGCGGTAATCGACCGCGCGCTTGCCCGTCCAGGAATTGAATACCGCGCAGATCGCAATCTCCAATTGCTGGTAGACGTCCTCTGGAAACGGCCGGCCGGTTTCTTCGTGGACGACCATCAAAAACAATTCGCTGATTTCCTGTAACTGGTCGGCGCTCAAGGCAACGTCGGCCTTGATGCCGGCGCCACGTTTGACGTTGTTGAAATGCATATCGAATTTCTCGTCGTCGATGCCGAGCGCAACCTTGCCGAACAGTTGGATAAAGCGGCGGTAGGCGTCGTAAGCAAAACGCGGGTCGGAGGTTTCCTCGATCAGACCGGCCAGGGTCTGCTTGTTCAAGCCCAGGTTAAGGATGGTGTCCATCATGCCCGGCATCGAAATGGCCGAGCCGGAACGCACCGAAACCAGCAACGGATCGCTGGCGCCGCCGAAACTTTTGCCGGTCACCCGTTCGATGTCGGCGATTTGCGCCCGCACTTCGTCCATCAGGCCGTCCGGCAAGCGTTTCTGTTCCAGGTAACTGAGGCAGGTCTGGGTGGTGATGACAAAGCCCGGCGGTACGTTGAAGCCCATTTGGGTCATTTCGCACAGATTGGCGCCTTTTCCGCCCAGTAAGGCTTTGTTTTTACCGTCGCCGGTGGTGAATGAGTAGCTGTATTGTGCAGTCATTATCGCTCTTGTCGAAGTGGTGAGGGTCTATGGCTTGCAAGCCGGCGGCGCGTGGCCTGGAGCGGCGCCGCGGCGTGCGGAGAAATGCGGTTAGAATACCCGGACTTTTTACCGATTTTTTTATGTCATTACAAGCAGTACGGAATGGATAATTCAGACGTGGTCATTGTCGGCGCCGGCGCCTCCGGTTTGATGTGCGCCATCGAGGCCGGCAAACGCGGCCGCAAGGTTAGGGTGCTCGACCACGCCAACCGGCCCGGCAAAAAGATTTTGATGTCCGGCGGCGGCCGCTGCAATTTCACCAACTACACGATAGCAGCCGAAAATTACATTTCGCATAACCCGCATTTTTGCAAATCGGCGTTGAGCCGTTTCACCCAGTGGGATTTCATCGACTTCGTACAGCGGCATCGGATTCCTTACCACGAGCGTTTGCACGGTCAATTGTTCTGCGACGATAGCGCCAAGGATATTCTGAACGCGTTGCTGGCCGAATGCCGGCAATACGGCGTGCTAATCGAATTGAACTGCCGGATCGACAAACTGCAAGTGGCCGCAAACGGCGGTTTTTTGCTGCACACCAGCCTCGGCGAGCGCCGGGCGGAGAGTGTCGTCATCGCCAGCGGCGGCTTGTCGATTCCGAAGATGGGCGCCACACCGTTCGGTTACCGCATCGCCGAGCAATTCGGCATCAAGGTTTGGCCGACTCGGGCTGGCCTGGTGCCGCTGACCTGGCAGGCCGACGACAGCCAGCGGTTTGCGCCGCTATCCGGAATTGCCGTTCCGTGCCGGGTCGATTACGGCGAGCGCAGTTTCCGGGAAAATTTGCTATTCACCCATAGGGGGTTGAGCGGCCCGGCGATTTTACAAATATCGTCGTATTGGCGGCCGGGCGAGGCGTTAACGATCGATTTGCTGCCGGATCTGGATATCGGCGAACGGCTGCGAGCCGAGCGTAGCGCCGGCAGCAAGGCCAAGCTACAGAATTCGCTCGGCGAATACCTGCCCAAACGCTTGCTGCAAGCCTTGCTTGACCAGAATTTGCTGGCGGCTGCGGCCGCAAACTGTTCGGACAAACAAATCGCCGCCGTCGCCGAACGCTTGCATGGCTGGAGCGTGAAACCGAACGCTAGCGAAGGTTACCGTACCGCCGAAGTGACTGTCGGCGGCGTCGATTGCGACAGCGTGTCGTCGAAGACTCTGCAAAGTTTGCAGGTACCGAATCTGTATTTTGTCGGCGAAGTCCTGGACGTGACCGGTTGGTTGGGCGGTTACAATTTTCAATGGGCCTGGTCGTCCGGATGGTGTGCCGGCCAATATGTCTGACGCTATTGTCCGGCAGGCGATTGGGCGAATTGAAAACCGGTTAAAAATCTCCGAGCGACAAGATTGCGTGGGTTTTTATGCTTAACGATGCGTGCGGGATTTTATTTCTGGGAACCTCTAAAAATTGCGCCCGGCGAGTAAAATGAGTCGGAGCTAAAGACCTGGAGAGCAGAGATGACGGTGGCACAAGACGACCTTTTCGGTTCCCTGTTTGAACATCGAGATCGTCGGATCGATCGTTTGGGCAATCCGTTGTTGGAATTGGACGCGCAAGTGGATTGGGAGGCGTTCCGTCCGTTGCTGGATCAAGTGCGTCACAAAGTCCGTAAATCGTCTGCCGGGCGAAAGCCTTGGGATGGGGTGTTGATGTTCAAAGCGTTGGTCATCGCCAGCCTCTACAATCTGAGCGACGAGCAACTGGAGTTCCAAATCGAAGACCGGCGCAGCTTCCAGCGATTTATTGGTTTGTCGGATGCCAAGCACGCGCCGGATCGCAACAGTTTCTGGCTGTTTCGTGAGTCACTCAAAGCACTGAAACTCACCGAGACGTTATTCAACGAATTCAACCGACAATTGGACCGTGCCGGCTTGATCGCCCGCAAGGGTCAACTGATTGACGCCAGCTTCGTCAAGGCGCCGGTGCAGCGTAATACCCCGGACGAGAACGCCCGGATTAAAGCCGGCGAAACCGTCGAGGACTGGTCAGTCGCCAAACGCAGTCAGAAGGATACCGATGCGCGCTGGACCAAGAAAGGTGACAAGAGTTATTACGGGTACAAGAATCACGTCAACGTTGATAATGCCCACAAGCTGGTACGCAAATACACGGTCACCGATGCCAGCGTCCACGACTCTCAAACCCTGAACGGCTTGCTCGATAGCGGCAATACCAGCCGGGATTTGTGGGCCGACAGTGCCTATCGTTCCGAAGCGGTGGAAGAACAGTTAAAAGTCCAAGGCTACCGCAGCCGGATTCACCGCAAAGGGGTGCGCGGCAAACCGCTGACCGACCGGGAAAAACAAGGCAACAGCACCCGCTCCAAAACCCGTTGCCGGGTCGAGCACGTGTTTGCCTGGATGGCGCAATGGGGCGGTAAGGCGATCCGTTGCATTGGCCTAGCCCGCGCCGAAGTACGTATCGGCTTCATGAATCTGGTGTACAACATGCGACGTTTTTGCGCCATTCGCAGGGTAGCTGCGTCTTGATGCCGCCCATCGGAGCTGAAAAGGCTTCGAGTTGAAGGTAGTCCGCTTGGAAATGTCAGCTTTCGAGCGCGTTTTACGCCCCGAATCTGATTAATCGTGGATTTTTAGAGGCTCCCTTCTCTGGTAACTTCCGGTAGGTTTTCAGGATAGAACTCGGCTGGCGACGTGGAAGCCGATGGATGCAGGGAAATTGGGGGCGTTGCAGTCGGACCAATGGCTCTGGCGAGAGCCCCCAGAGCGATTTGTGTAAATCTGGGGAGCTTGCGGTTGGCGAAGAGCTACTTCTTATCTTGGAGGTCCGTGATAGTGGCTTGTGGTTTGGATCCAGCTTGGCCTGATGCTATCGGAATAACAAATTTCTGCAGGTTAGCGGTTCGCGTAGCCGATGTCGGCCTTGTCTACCGCGCTGGAATGGTGGCAGCGGCCGTAGCGCAGGCGCCGCTTGAATAGTCGACAAATTCCGGTAAAACTGGGTTAGAGTATCCTGAGAACACATAATCAACGAGGGCGAAGCTCATGATAGATAAGCAAAAAATCGGCGAGATTTACCGGATTGCGGTCGAATGGCTAACCGCTGCCTGGGCTTGGCTGCAAGCGCGTTGGCAAGCTTTTAACGCCAAAAATGCGGATAACGCCGGCCAGTCCGGCAACGAAGCGCCGAAGCCGTCGCGGTTCTGGTTGTATCTGCTGCTGGGTATTTTCCTGTTGTCGATTTTTGCCGGCGGCGAACGCATCCAAGGCCACGAAATTCCTTACAGCCAGTTCATCGCTCTGGTCAACGAAGACAAAGTGGAAAATGCCGTGGTTACCCAGCGCTTCATCAACGGCACGTTGAAGCAGGAAGACAAGAAAATCGGCAAGCAGTTTTTCACGATACCGCTGTGGGACGAGGCCTTGGTCAAAAACCTGCAGGCGCATAAGGTCGAGTATGTGGTCAGGAGCGGCGATAACTGGGCCAGCAGCCTGCTGTTCAATTGGATCATTCCGATCGCGATTTTTGCCGGCATCTGGATGTGGCTGTTGCCGAAAATGGCCGGTGGCGGCGGCCGCGGTTTTCTGAATCTGGGCAACAAGATGCGCATCCAGCAGGAAACCTCGAAAACCACGTTCGACGATGTGGCCGGTGCCGATAGCGCCAAACAGGAACTGAAGGAAACCATCGATTTTCTAAAGGCGCCGGAAAAACTGCAAAAGCTGGGCGGGCGGATGCCGAAGGGCGTGTTGTTGGTCGGTTCGCCGGGTACCGGCAAAACCCTGCTGGCGCGGGCCGTTTCCGGCGAAGCCGGCGTGCCGTTCTTCAATATCAGCGCTTCCGAATTCATCGAGCTGTTCGTCGGCGTCGGCGCCGCGCGGGTGCGGGATTTGTTCGAACAAGCCCGGCAAAAAGCGCCCTGCATCATCTTTATCGACGAACTCGATGCGATCGGCCGCTCCCGCGGCGGGCCGGTGGTGATGGGCGGCAACGACGAACGCGAGCAGACCTTGAACCAGTTATTGACCGAAATGGACGGCTTCGACGCCGCTTCCGGCGTTGTGGTGATGGCCGCGACCAACCGGCCGGAAATTTTGGATAAGGCCTTGTTGCGGGCCGGCCGCTTCGACCGGCAAATCGTGGTCGACAAGCCCGACCAGTTGGACCGGGTGGCAATCTTGAAATTGCACAGTAAAGCCATGCAATTGGACAAAGACGTGGATTTGGCCATCGTCGCCAAGCGCACGCCCGGCTTTGTCGGTGCCGATTTGTCCAACATCGCCAACGAAGCGGCGATCCTGGCTGCCCGCGCCGGCCGCGATACCGTGAACATGGCCGATTTCGAAGCCGCAATCGATCGGGTCATGGCCGGTCCGGAAAAGAAAAACCGAGTACTCGGCCCGGAGGAAAAGCGTCGGGTGGCTTATCACGAAGCCGGCCATGCCTTGGTTGCCGAGAACGTGCCGACCGGCCAGCCGGTGCACAAAATTTCGATCATTCCGCGCGGCGTGTCGGCGCTGGGCTTTACCTTGCAACTGCCGGTCGAAGAAAAATATCTGTCCACCGAAGCGGAACTGAAAGACCAGTTAGCGATCCTGTTGGCCGGGCGGGTCGCCGAGCAACTGGCGCTGCAAAGCGTTTCCACCGGCGCCCAAAACGACTTGGAAAAAGCCAGCGAAATTGCCCGCAACATGGTGTGTTATTTGGGTATGAGCAAAAAACTGGGGCCGTTGATTTACGGCCAACGCCAACAACTGCAATTTCTGGCCGGCGATATATCGGAACAGCGCAACTACAGCGAAGAAACCGCGCGTGTGGTCGATGCCGAAATTCGCGGCCTGATCGAGGACGCCGAACGCCGGGCGCAGCAGATTCTGACCGGTAAACGCGGCCATCTGGATAAGCTCGCCGAATTGCTGCAAGACAAGGAAGTGATTCAGCGCGAGGAAATGTTGGAGTTGATCGGCGGCGTCTGACGGCCAGGCCTCTGCTTCGGCCCGACCCGAAGCGGAGGCCAGTTTTGCCGATTTTCCGGTGTCGCCGGATCATACAAACCCAGCCTAAGCCGTATCTGCCGACTGAGAGCGTGCGGCCGATTAATCGACATTAAAAGTATTGAAGTAGTTTTGTCGAAATATTTTACAACGTGTTGTTAAGCATGCGATTTGATCTTGTCTTCGGTGCCGTTAATCCGGCCGTTACCGGCCGTTTTCCAGCGAAAATTTATGCCTCTGGGTCTAGTCGGAAATTTTTACACATTGCTGTAACAGATACTTTTTGCTGTGAGCTGAATCACATAAAGTGGTTATTTTCTATTGATTATTCAAAAGGCGCACATATTTTGCTTGTTGTCGATGCGTAGGGAAAGTCTTTAAGAATTGTGAATTTAGCGATAGCGAGGCAAAGATTATGGACACCAAGAAAAACGACACGGCAAACAAAAATCACGACGGCGACTGCAGCCACTCGTCTTTGGCGAAAGAATTCGTATTGGGCTTGCCTACCGGCAATTTCGTTTGCGCCCATTGCGGTCGGCCCTTGTCGTCGATATTAAGGGTTGACAGAAGATAGGTTACCGCCGGCGCGGACGACGGGCTAGCCACCGGCTACTGCCGAATCCAGCCTGTCGCTCCTCCGCTGCTGCCGGCTCGCGCCGACAAACTCCGATACCGCGTTCCGGTTAACGCCGCAACCGGTTCAACATTTTTCTCGCCGCTTTGCCACTCCAGGTTTGTATCCGCGGCCACTGCACGGCCCAGATTGCTCCGGCTTGCGTGGCGGCGTTTGCTGTTTTGCGCCGGATTTTGCCGGCCAACGCCGGCCAATCGATATGGCGGTCCGCGATCCAGCCGTGCCGATACAGCCAATGCAATAAGCCGGAAACGAACAACAGGGCAGGGGCCAAACCGGCGCAGAACCACAAAAACCGGCCGCCGGCGCCGAAGGCTTCTCCGGTATGCAAAGGCCATAGCCAGACCGTAAATGTCTGGCCCGGCGAAAACCGGTGCGGATTGCGTACGTCTCTGATTTGGCCGCTCCAACGGTCGACCCAGACCGTGGTGAACGGGTGGTGTTGGTTGATTTCGTCGCGCTGGCGCAGATTGACGCGATATACGCCCAGTTCGCCGGCCGGGGTGGTTACCCGCCTGACCTCGGAACTGGGAAACGGTCCGCGCGCAACCAAAATCGCTTCGGCCAGCGTTACCGGCCGCTGGTTCGGCACCGCGGTACTGCGCACGTTGGAACCGGCATCGCCGTGGCCCATGCCTTCCGCCGAAGTCAGGCTTTCTAACAGCGGCGGATAAGCCAAATGCAGGCCGGTGAACGCCAGTAACAGCAAAAATCCGGCCGCCGCTAAGCCCAACCAGCGGTGGAGGTCGAATATCAGCCGGATCAGGCTACCGTCGCGGCGGAGGCGAAAAGCGCCGGCCAGATTTCGCCAGCCCGGCCACCACAGATACAGGCCGCTGATGGTAGACAGTATCAGTAAACCGCCCAGAATGGCCGTCGCATAACGGCCGGTAGCGTCCAGTTGCAGTTGGGCGTGCAAGTCCAGAATCCAGGTGCCGAAGGTTCGGCCCCAAAATCGGCTGTCCAACACGGCTCCAGTGTAGGGGTTGATCGAAACCATTAACGGCGCGTAAAACGCGTCGACGCTTTCCTTGGGCTTGTCGAACCAGGCGGTAAGCGGCCGGTCCGGCGCCAGCGGCATTTCCAGAGTCCAGGCACCGTGGCGGTCGGGATGGGCAGTTCGCAACGAACCCAGAATTTTATCCGGCGGCAGCGGCACAGCATCTTGCGGAATCTCGATCCGCAACTGCGGATTGAGCAGGCTGTCCAGTTCCTCGCGGTAAACGCTGAGGCTGCCGGTCAGACCGATCAGCGCAAAAACCAGCCCTAGGCCGAGCGTCAACAGCAAATGGCATTGCCGCCAGATTTTTCTGGCGTCGACGATGAAGCGGGGGCGGACGATCAGTGGGTAATGCGGTTCGGGCATCGTTGGGTTTTCGCTAAATGGCAGTGGTCGATCGCGGCATGGCGCATGGGCCGTTACGGCGCTTTCTGTTCGTTGGCGAGCGCAGCGGAAAAAAATCGGCGCAGTTTAACCCGTTTCCTGGCCGCGGTTGGCCGAAAAATCGGCTAGACTGGCCGAGTCGTTCAGCCGCGTATATTAAATGGTAGAGTTCAACTTGCAGACCGCTCCGAACCTTCCGGGCGGAAATCCCCGATGATCCGCTACAGCCTGGCGTTCTTTGCCGGCATTGTCGCGGTTCAGCAATTCAGCCGATTGCCGAATTCGCTGGAATGGTTCGGCATCGTGGCGCTCGGATTGCTGGCCTGTGTCCGGCGCCATTATGCCGTGTTGAGTTTGTTGCTCGGCTTGGCATGGGCCTGCGCATTCGGCGCCTGGCGCTTGGCTCAACAATTGCCGGACCGTTACCAAAATGCCGAAGTCGAAATCGAGGGTTATATCGCCAGCCTGCCGCTAGTTCAGGAGCAGCGCATCGGTTTCGACTTTGTCGTGACTGCCGCGGCGGACGGCGTTCCGCAGAAGATCCGCTTGTCCTGGTATTCTCCGGAGTCGCTGCCGGCGGCCGGGCAGAGCTGGCGATTGCGAGTCAAGTTGCGAAAACCTCACGGCCGCTTCAATCCCGGCGGCTTCGATTACCAAGCCTGGCTATTCTCCAATCGCATCGGCGCGACGGGTTACGTCAAGAACAAGCCGCCGCCGCAACGGATCGCCGGCACAGCCAGCCTGGGCCGTTATTTGGCGCTTTGCCGCGGACTGATTGCCGACAAGATCGCTGCGGCCTTACCCGGCAGCCCGCAACTCGGTGTGCTGCAGGCATTGACGATCGGTACCCAGAACGCGGTCAGCCAAAGCCAGTGGCAAGTATTCCGCATTACCGGCGTGGTGCATTTGATTGTGATCTCCGGCTCGCATATCGGCCTGGTGGCCGGTTGGGTCTATCTGGCGATGCGGCGCATCTGGGCCTGGTCGGGCTTGCTGGGGATGTCGCCGCCACGGGCCGCTGCGGCGCTTGCCTGGTTGTCCGCACTGTTTTATGCCGCTCTGGCCGGATTTTCGCCGCCGACTGAGCGCGCGGTGGTCATGCTCGGCGTCGTGCTGGCGGCGATTGCCTGGCAACGCAATCCGGCCCCCGGCCAAGTACTGGTGTGGGCGTTATTGGCCGTTGTAATCGCCGATCCGTTGGCGGTATTGTCGGCCGGCTTTTGGTTGTCGTTTGCGGCCGTGGCGTTACTGCTGTACGTCTCGGCCGGCCGATTGGCCCGCCCCGGCTACTGGCGGGAACTGGCTGCCGCGCAATGGGCCAGCTTGATCGGACTGGCGCCGTTACTGGTATTGTTTTTTCAACAGGTGTCGTTGATTGCGCCGCTGGCGAACTGGTTGGCGGTACCTTTGATCGGCTTGGCGGTGGTGCCGTTGGCGTTACTGGCCGTCGCGATGTTGTCGGTTTGGCCGGCCCTGGCATCGTTGTTATTACAATGGGCGGATACGCTACTGCAGGTTCTGTGGTGGCTGCTGGAACGCTTGGCCGGGTTGCCGCTGGCGCAGTTGGGTTTGCCGCCGCCAACTGGATATGCCTTACCGTTGGCGGCGATCGGCGTGCTGCTGGCTTTAGCGCCGCGCGGGTTTCCGGGGCGGTATCTGAGCCCGTTGCTGCTGATTCCGCTATGTTTTCCGCCCGTCGCCAAGCCCAAACCGGGAGAATTCTGGTTGACGCTATTGGACGTCGGCCAGGGTTTGGCGGCGGTGGTACAGACTGCCGAACATGTGTTGCTGTTCGACACCGGCGCCAAATATTCCGAATTCAACGACATGGGCGAATCGGTGGTGTTGCCGTACTTGCGTTGGCGCGGCATTAGCCGGGTCGACGCGCTGGTGGTCAGCCACGGCGATAACGACCACGCCGGCGGCGCCGATTCGGTGCTGGCCGAGGTGCCGGTGGCAGCGTTGTTCAGCAGCGCGGCGGCATGGGCCGCGCGCAAGGACGGCAGCTATTGCCGGGCCGGCCAGGAGTGGGTTTGGGACGGTGTGCGCTTCCGCATGCTGGCGCCGCCGCAGCCGGCATTCGATAAGGAAAACGACAACTCTTGCGTCGTGCAAGTGCTTGCGGCCGGGCAGAGTGCGTTGTTGACCGGCGATATCGAACAGGCCGCCGAGCGTTGGTTGGTCGCGGCATACGGCGGAGAACTGTCCAGCCGGCTGTTGCTGGCTCCGCACCACGGCAGCAAGACTTCGTCGACGCCGTTATTTTTGGATGCGGTCAAGCCCGATTGGGTTTTGATTCCGGCCGGTTACGCCAACCGTTTCGGTTTTCCGCATAGCCAGGTAGTGCAACGCTATCGGCGCATACCGGCGGCGGTCATGAATACCGCCGAACACGGCGCCATCGAAGTTTTCGGTAACGGCCAGCCTCCGCTCGCCGAGCGGCAGCGGCGCAGGCGCTACTGGCACGCGGACTAGGCGGTTCGTTAGGGCTGAAAACGCGGATCAATTGTGCCGTCCGGAGGTTTGTGCCTATACTCTGGCAAACCGAACACAGGAGTACAGATTCGTGCAAAACGAAAACCGCAGCAGAATACGTTTTAATCCGGCCGGATTGGTCGCGCATATCATTATCGATCCGCCGCCGCCGGGCGGAGAAATCGTGATCGACGGCCAAGTGGTGGACATGAGCTACAGCGGGATCAAGATTCGTTTGCGCGAGCCTTTAGGCCAGTCTATCGAAGAGGCCGAATTGCGCATCTCGATCATCTTGCCGGAGTCCGGCGTGCCGGTATCGATCCACGGCACGATCAAGCACATTCAGCAAGAACACGAATGCGGCTTGCAATACGACGCCGACAGGCACCAGGAGCACGAGCTGGACGATTTGATGTTCGAGTGCGTCAAATTCGCGCCGCACGCCGATGCGGAAAACGCTGATGAAATTTAATCCGCAGGCGTGGCTGCAGCTCTGGCGCAATTTGAACGGCGACGCGGCCTATCAACGCTACTTGCGGCATTGGCAGGCCGAGCACGCCGGCCAACAGGCCGAACCGCTCAGCCGCAAGGCTTTTTTCGCCGCCGAAACCCGGCGCAAATGGAGCGGCGTCAAACGCTGTTGCTGAGGCCCGTCAATCGATGGTCTGGATCCAATGGCAACGTTCATTGACGACGGGCGCGGTTTGGTCGTTGGCGATACCTTTGGCGATCATCGCCACCACACGCTCGTCGGTATCGTAGCCGATGTGGGCATCCATCGGGTTGGCCAGCTTGCCCAAGCCGAACGCGTCGTACACCCGGGCCACGTTGATGTTGATGTTGGTGACGTTAATGCACAGCCGCGAGTCCAGATACTTGTTGACGAAGTCGTGCGGGATCGCATAACTGAGTAAATCATTGGGGTCGCTGAACGCAATCACCGACGTTTTCGCCAATATCCGTTCGCCGTATTTGGCGCCGTCGCTGTTGCAATAGGCGTCGGGTTGATTGGCGACTTCCGGCAGGCTGCGCCCCAACTGCAACATCGGCAGTTGGTTGGACATCATGTAGATCGGCACTTCCTTGTTTTTCAGGACATTGGTCAACGCGGTGTAATAGTTGGCGGTGTCGCCGTTACTCAGTTTCGACGCCAGATGCTGCAGGCCGTCGATGGTGATCCGGCTGCCCAGGCTATGGGAAACGAAGGCGTAACTGTCGTTGTAAAACGGTGTGACGTTCTTGGTGGAGCAGCTTTGCTGCACATCGTCCGGCAGGCTGTTCCAGTCGCCTTGTATCATCCAGCAAAACGACTGGGCGAAGGCCGACAAAATGTCTTCGCGTTTCTCGCCCAGGTAAATGATCGGGTCCGGGCCGGTATCGTTGGAGAACTTCTTCAACAAGTCGTTGACCTCGGCCCGGCGGAATGACTGCTCGCCGGAATTGTCGTAAGACAAAACTTCCTTGTCCTTGGCGCTGATCTCGGACCAGGTCAGTTCGTAGAACAGCATTTCCTGGGTCCGGTCGGCGTTCAGATAGCGGTTGATGCGCAAATTGCCCAGCGGCCGCTCCGGGCCTTTGGCGTCGGTCAAACGGATGTTTTTCACATTCCGGGAAGTGACGGTCAGGTCCAATTCCTTTGCCAACTTTTCCATAAACTGGGTGGAATAGCCCGGCAAATGGTTGCCGACGCCGTGCACCATCAACAATTTCATTTTCCGGTTGGCGATTTCCAACTGCGGTTTGATGCCGCCGAATTTTTCGCCTTTGATCTCGCAGATGCGGGTATCTTCTTCTTCCTGTTTTTCCAGGATGGCTTCGGTGATGCCTTTGCCGATACTGGCGCAGCCGGACGATAACAGTGCCAGCGCCAATAGCGGCAGCTTCAGTTCAAGTATTTTCATGTGTTGCGTTTACGGGCAGGGTTGCTTGGTTGTTGCCGGCTGCGGGCTGGGGTTGCCGCGCCGGGTGCGCTATTTATCCAGCTTTTTCTTCGCGGCGTCGGCCTGGGCGCCGACTTTTTCCACGATTTCCCGGTATTTGGCTTGGGCCTGGTTGGCGCTGTCGGCGATGGTGGCATTATCGGCGTTGGCCTCCTTGATCATGCACTCGAAATAATCGCGCGACTTTTGTTGCCAGGTGTTGATTGCGGCAATGCTCTTATTGAAGGCGTCGACATCGCTGTCGTCGACGACCGGCGTTTCCGGCGGCGCACCGCATGCGGCGGGAACCCAGGTACCGTTACCTAGAGTGCCGGCTGTCGTCATGCTGCTGGATATTGCCAGCAGGGCGGTGGTCGCTAAAACGGTAATTTTCATTCGCTGTCTCCATGGCGGATTTAAACGGAAGTTTGCCGGCGGGATTATTCCGCAACCCGTCGCCAAAGCCAATCGCCGCAACCAAAAACGGCGGATTAAGTCAGCATTTGCCGGATGTGTTCGATCTCGTCTTTGGCCTGGTCGAGAATGTTGATGCTGAGATCGGCGTCCAGGTTCCCGGCCGCCAGTTTTTTGTAGGCCGGCAGTTCGTCCATCTTCGGCATTTGTTTGACGTCGACTTTGCCGATGAAACTGTGCAGCTGCGAAATCATCACGATGTCGCTGTAGCTGGCCGAGGCGCCGCTGTCGCGCCGCCAGTTTTCGGCGTGGATGACCACGTCTTCGAAATCGGCCGGAAAATCCCATTTGCGCACGATCTGCACCCCGATCGGGCTGCGCAACTCGCGTACGGCTTCGGCCAGGTCGCCCGGATTGTCGAGAATGTCCGGCTGGCGGTCGGCGTAAGCCAGGATCGGCACCACGCCGATGTCGTGGATCAGGCCGGCCAGCATGGCCCGGTCCGGATCGAAGCCGGGCGTCTTGTGCGCGAGTACCGCGCTGATCGCTGCGACGTAACTGCTGTGGGCCCACAGCTCCTGCATTCTGCGGCGGATCACCGGCGAGCGGGCATTGAACACGGCTTTCAAGGCAAAGGCGGTGATGATGTCCTGGGCCGCTTTCAAGCCCAGCCGGGTCAAGGCTTCCGGGCAACTTTCGATGCGGCGTCGGCCGCGGTAGAGCGGGCTGTTCGAGATCTTGACCAGCCGGGCGGTGATGCTGGGATCGATTTGGACCACGCGGGCGATCTTGTTGCTGTTGGCGCTGGGTTCGTTGATCGCGCGGCGGATTTTCAGCGACACGTCCGGAATGGTCGGCAAGGCCAGCGAATCGGATTGCATGTATTTGAAGCAATCCTGGTACAAGCGGTTTTTCGCCAGCTTGGCGCTGAGCGGATGGGTTGCGGCCTCGGTCATGGACATTGCTTTATTCGGACAAGCGGCAGGGGTTTGGTTTAAAATCCGCCGCTGCATTTTTTACACACGGATACGCTATGACTATAACAGGCCCGGATGTTATTACAACCCTGAGCAGCATTCGAGATTACATCCGCTGGGCCGCCAGCCGCTTCGCCGAACACAAGGTTTTTCTCGGCCACGGTACCGTCACGCCGCTGGACGAAGCGGCAGCAATCGTGTTGCACACGCTGTATCAACCTTACGATCTGGCCGACAGCTATCTGGACAGCGTATTGACCATGGCCGAGCGCCAGCAAGTGGCCGAACTGGTCGCGCGGCGCATCGTCGAGCGCAAGCCGTCGGCTTATCTGACTCACGAAGCCTTGTTTGCCGGTTTGTCGTTTTACGTCGACGAACGGGTACTGGTACCGCGCTCGCCGATTGCCGAATTGATTGCCGAACGCTTCGAACCTTGGGCCGACGAAACCCAGGTATTCAACATTCTGGATTTATGCACCGGCAGCGCCTGTATTGCCATCGCGTGCGCTTACGCCTTCCCGGAAGCGCAAGTCGATGCGGTGGAACTGTCCGACGCCGCGCTGGCCGTAGCCCGCATCAATGTCGACAAGCACCAGTTGGCTGAGCAGGTCGAACTCTACCAATCGGACTTATTCGAAAAGCTACCGGCCAAACCCTACGATATCATCGTCAGCAATCCGCCTTACGTCGCCATTGCCGAATGGGAAAGCCTGCCGCCCGAATTTCATGCCGAACCGGCGTTGGGTTTCAAGGGCGGCGAACACGGTCTGGATTTGGTGTTGCGGATTTTGGCCGACGCCGGACGCTACCTGGCCGAGCGCGGCATCCTGGTGGTCGAAGTCGGCAGTAGCGCCCAGACTTTGCAAGACATGTTTCCGGAAGTGCCGTTCCATTGGCTGGAATTCGAACGCGGCGGCGACGGCGTGTTTCTGCTGACTGCCGCACAAGTTTCCGCTTACCATCAACTCTTTACCAACGCGCTTTAACCATGTCCGGAAATACCATAGGCAAACTGTTTACCGTCACTACCTTCGGCGAAAGCCACGGTCCGGCGCTCGGCGCCATCGTCGACGGCTGTCCGCCGGGTCTCGAGCTGTGCGAAGCCGATTTGCAGATCGATTTGGATCGGCGCAAACCCGGTACTTCGCGCCATACGACCCAACGCCGCGAGGCCGACGAAGTCAAGATTCTGTCCGGCGTGTTCGAAGGCAAAACCACCGGTACGCCTATCGGTTTGTTGATCGAAAACACCGATCAGCGCTCCAAGGATTACGGCAAAATCGCCGAGAGTTTCCGCCCCGGCCACGCCGATTATACCTACCACCACAAATACGGCATCCGCGACTACCGCGGCGGCGGCCGTTCTTCGGCGCGGGAGACGGCGATGCGGGTGGCGGCCGGCGCGATCGCCAAGAAATACCTGTACCAGCAACACGGCATACAAGTGCGCGGTTATTTGTCGCAACTCGGGCCGATCAAGATCGAACAATTCGACTGGAACGAAATTCCGAATAATCCGTTTTTCTGCCCCGATGCCGGCAAGGTCGCCGAAATGGAAAAATACATGGATGCCTTGCGTAAGGAAGGCGAATCGATCGGCGCCAAGATCGAAGTGGTGGCCGGCAACGTGCCGCCGGGCTTGGGCGAGCCGATTTTCGACCGGCTCGACGCCGAATTGGCTTACGCGCTGATGAGCATCAATGCGGTGAAAGGCGTCGAAATCGGCGACGGCTTCGACTGTATCGCCAGCAAAGGCACCCAATTTCGCGACGAAATTACGCCTGAAGGTTTTCTGAGCAACCACGCCGGCGGCATTCTGGGCGGTATTTCCACCGGCCAGGATATCGTCGCCCGCATTGCCCTGAAACCGACCTCCAGCCTGCGTTTGCCGGGCCGCAGCATTAACACCAAGGGCGAGGCTATCGAAGTCGTCACAGAAGGTCGCCACGATCCCTGTGTCGGCATCCGCGCCACGCCAATCGCCGAAGCGATGGTGGCGCTGGTATTGATGGACCATCTGCTGCGCCACCGCGCCCAAAACCTGCACGTCGACTGCGGTTTGCCTGTCTTGCGTTAAATGCCCGTCCCCTATTGGCGGTTATCCGGCTTTTATTTTTGCTATTTCGCCACGCTCGGCGCGTTTCTGCCGTTCTGGAGTTTGTACCTGAAACAGGCCGGTTTCGCTGCCGAGCAAATCGGCGAGCTGACCGCGCTGATGGTGGCGACCAAAATCGTCGCTCCTAACTATTGGGGCTGGCTGGCCGACAAAACCGGCCGCAATCTGCGTTTGGTCCGATTGACGTTGCTGCTGGCGGCGTTGAGTTTTGCCGGATTTCTGCTGCGTAACGATTATCTCTGGTTCGCTCTGGTCACCGTGGTGTTCAGTTTTTTCTGGAACGCGACCTTGCCGCAGTTCGAGGCGGCAACCTTGTTTCATTTGCAATCCGAGCCGCAGCGCTACAGCCACATCCGCTTGTGGGGGTCGATCGGGTTTATCGCCGCCGTGCTCGGCATCGGCCGCTTTCTCGATTATTTCAGTATCGCCAACTTGCCGCTGATCATCGGCGGCTTGATGCTGTCGAACTGGCTGGCGGCGCTGCTGACGCCGGAAGCGCTGCCGCGCGGCGATCGCGGCCAAGCCGGTCCCGGCATCTGGCAGATTTTGTTGCGCGGGGAATTGCTGGCTTTTCTGCTGGTATACCTGTTGCTGCAAGTGGCCCACGGCCCGTATTACGTGTTTTACTCGGTTTATTTGAAGCAACACGGCTACACCGCCACCGAAACCGGCCTGTTATGGGCGACCGGCGTCGCCGCGGAAATCGTGTTGTTTTTGGCGATGCGCCGCCTGCTGAGTTGGTGCCGGCCGCGTAGTCTGTTGCTGTGGGCGATTGCGCTCAGCGTCGTGCGTTGGTGGTTGATCGCCGACGGCGTCGATTCCTTGGCGTTGACCATCGCCGCGCAACTGCTGCACGCCGCTACCTTCGGCGTGGCGCATGTCGTCGCGATGCAGTTGCTGTACCACTATTTCGGCGAACGCCACCAGAGCAAGGGCCAGGCCTTGTACAGCAGCGCCAGTTTCGGCGTCGGCGGCATGGCCGGCAGCCTGTATAGCGGTTATTTCTGGGATTTGCTGGGCGGCCGCGAAGTTTACCTGGTTGCCGCGCTGGTCTGCGGTGTAGCTTGGCTGATCGCCTTCGTCGGCGTGGCTCGGGAATCGCAGCCGAGATTGGGTTAAAATTGGGCCGGTTAATCAACTTGGGATAGGAAACAGTGTTCGAGGTAATCAAAAACGGCGGCTGGATGATGGCGCCGATCATTCTGTGTTCGATCGTGGCGATGGCGATCATCGGCGAGCGGTTCTGGTCGCTGCAACGTAAACGCATCCTCCCGGCCGACCTGGTGCCTTACATCTGGCAATTGCACCGCGAGCACAAGCTCGACGAAGCGACGATTCGCCGGATCAAGCTCAGTTCGCCGCTGGGCCGGATATTGGCCGCCGGCTTGTTGAACCGCAAACACGGCCGCGAGATCATGAAGTCCAGTATCGAGGAAGTCGGCCGCCAGGTCGCCCACGAACTGGAGCGCTATTTGAACGCCTTGGGCAGTATCGCCTCGATCACGCCGTTGCTGGGCCTGTTGGGCACCGTGGACGGCATTATCCGGGTGTTTTCCGACATTGCCGTCGGCGGCATGGGCGATCCGGCGGTATTGAGCGGCGGCATCTCCGAGGCTTTGATCTGTACCGCTTCCGGTTTGACCGTGGCGATCCCGAGCCTGTTTTTTCACCGCTATTTCGAACGCTTGGTCGACGACCACGTGGTACGAATGGAAGAGGAGTCGTTGCGCCTGGTCGATATCATGCAAGGCGCCAGAGAGGACGCGTAATGGAATTTCGCCGCCGCCGCCGGGCTCCGGTCGAGATCGGTTTGATCCCGATGATCGACGTGTTGCTGGTTCTGCTGTTTTTCTTCATGGTGGCGACCACGTTCCGCCACCATTCCGAACTGAAAATCAATTTGCCGGAAGCGCAGGGTAGCGATGCGGCCGAGCCTGGCAAAACCATCAACCTCTATGTCGATGCTAAAGGCGTGTATTCGCTGTCCGGCGAAGACAACCAGTTTCACGAGCTGGTCAACCAAAACCTGGACGGCCTGAAAGCGGCGCTGGCCCAGTTCGCTGGCGAAACCCGGCAATTGCCGTTCATCATCAGCGCCGACGGCAAAGCGCCGCACCAAGCCGTGGTCAGCGCGTTGGACGTGGCCAACCAACTCGGTTTCCACCACATCACCTTTGCCGTCAACCAGCCGGAGAAGCCATGAACAAAAAACTGGTGAAATGGTTCGAAGACGCCTGGTACAGCGAAATGTACATCTCGGCCTGGTTCATGCCGCTATCGATGCTGTACGTCGATGCGGTGCGCCTACGCCGCTTCGCTTATCGGGTCGGCATCAAGAAAAAAACCAAGCTGCCGGTGCCGGTCATTATCGTCGGCAATATCACGGTCGGCGGTACCGGCAAAACGCCTTTGGTGGTGTGGATGGCCGAGTTTCTGCGCCAACAAGGCTACAAGCCGGGCGTGATCAGCCGCGGCTATGCCGGCGCTAAAGACCGGTCCGGCCCGCAACTGGTTACTGCGGAGAGCGATCCGGCCGTGGTCGGCGACGAGCCGGTGTTACTGGCCCGGCGTTGCGGTTGCCCGGTGGCAATCGGCCGGGACCGGCCGGCGGCGGCCAAACATCTGCTGGCAAATCATCACTGCGATGTGATTATTTCCGACGACGGCTTGCAACACTATGCGCTGGAACGCGACATCGAAATCGTCGTCATCGACGGCCAACGCCGCTTCGGCAACGGCTACTGCCTGCCGGTAGGGCCGTTGCGGGAGCCGCCGGAGCGCGTGCGCGAAGCCGATCTGGTCGTGGTCAACGGCGGCGCAGAGCTGCTGGAAGGCGAGTGGGGCATGCAATGCCGCGGCAGCGAATTGGTCAACCTGAAAACCGGCGAGCGCCGGCCGTTAAGCGAATTCCGCGACGGTCGCTGCGATGCGGTCGCTGCGGTGGGTAACCCGTCCCGTTTCTTCAAACAATTGGCCGATGCGGGCTTGGATTGCGAGACTCACGCCTATCCCGACCATCATCCGTTCAGCGCTGCCGATCTGCAATTCAAACAACAGCGGCCGGTGATCATGACCGAAAAGGATGCAGTCAAATGCGCCGGTTTTGCCGGCGACCGGTTCTGGTATCTGCCGATAGCCGCCGAATTGCCGGCGGAGTTTTCTCAACAATTGCTCAAATTACTCAAAGACAAAAACCATGGATAAAAAACTGCTCGATATACTGGCCTGCCCGTTGTGCAAAAGCTCGCTGATTTACGATAAAGACAAGCAGGAATTGATTTGCAAGGCCGACAAATTGGCGTTCCCGGTCCGCGACGGCATTCCGGTCATGTTGGAAGACGAGGCGCGGGAATTGAGTTTCGAAGAAGCCGAAGCCCTGAAAAAATGAGTGCCGGCTTTAAGGTCGTGATTCCGGCTCGCTACGGTTCCACCCGTTTGCCGGGCAAGCCGCTGCTGGACATCGCCGGCAAACCGATGATCGTTCACGTCTGCGAACGGGCTTTGGCCGCGGAAGCCGAGCAGGTGGTGGTAGCGACCGACGACCGGCGTATCTTCGACGCGGTCGGCAATCTGGGGTTGCAGGCAGTGATGACCGATCCCAACCACCAGTCCGGCACCGAACGTATCGCCGAAGTGGCTAGCATCATGGGTTGGGCCGACCAGCAAATCGTCGTCAACCTGCAAGGCGACGAACCATTGATTCCACCGGCTTACATTCGCGATGCGGCACAGGCTTTGGCGGGACAAAACCGGGCCGGCATTGCCACGTTGGCGGCAAAAATTGCGGATGCGGCAGAAATTTTCAATCCCAACGCGGTAAAAGTGGTGTTGGATAAAGACGGCTACGCGCTGTATTTCAGCCGGGCGCCGATTCCGTGGAATAGGGCGACGTTTCCCGACAAGCACGATATCGCCGCCGCGGCCTTACCGCATTTGCGCCACATCGGCATGTACGCCTACACGGTCGGATTTTTGAATCGGTATTGCCAGTGGCCGGCCTCGTCGCTGGAGAGCGTCGAATCGCTGGAGCAGCTCCGGATTTTGTGGCACGGCGAAAAGGTGTTGGTGAAAATCGTCGACAAGACGCCGGAGGCGGGGGTGGACACGGAGGAGGATTTGGTGAGGGTTTCTAGGCGTTTGGCATCAACTAAGTAGTTATGACCACGCGAGTTGCCTCAAAAGAAACCGTGACGGTCTCAAAGTCGTAAAAGAAGGCTTCGTTCTCATTCAACTACTAACGCGAACATAGCCTAAAAGAATGTCATGCCCGGCACCCTTTACCAAAGAGGCATCGATCAATCCGGCATCTCGGAAACCACCAAACAGGTTCTTCGAGAACAGCATGTCAAGCTCAATCCATTTGAGCTCGAAGGCGCCATAGAGCAACAATTGAAACACATCTTTTCGCATATTCAGGCTACCTCTGATGTGACGCAATGACCTTGATTCTTCGGTTGCCTTTCTCCATGAGGCAGCGGATTGTCTATTCAAATTTCCTAAAAACACGCGCCCAAACCGCAATTTCAGTAACGGTTTGCTGGTTGAAAGTTGGTGTCGATATTTTTTACATTTGATGCTGTCACATTATCCTAATTGATCAATATATTATTGATACTTAAAGATATTATCTAATGGCCTGCACTTTGCTTATAAAGCGGATGGATTCAGTGGCTAAGCCCCTGGCCCCGGCCGCTTTGCGCAAAATAAGTCAGCCAGTCGGACCGGGCTTTAACAGACAGGAGATCATTTGTTCATGTTTGGCCTTAAATCGGAGCGTGATAGGCACATAGCTGTTTTGCGCTACCAAATCAGATTAGATATAGAACGATATCGCAGCAATTTCGGATGCTCACTGGCGTTATTAGCTGCTTTCTTGACACCCACCGGGTTGATTGCGGCCGAATTGTCTAATTTTACGGTTACCGATGTCACGACGCGGGCATTTTCAATTGTTTGGGTGGCTGACCAACCGGTTGAGTCCGCCAAAATTAAAGTATTTAACGACGAACAGGGGATATCGGAAATTACCCAGAATGTGTCGGTCAAGTTGGTCAGTCCTAGTGCTGCACTACAGCGGGGAATTGTAAAAATCGATGTTACAGGACTGGTTGCCGAGACGCCCTATTATGTGTCGGGAGAAATTACTGATAGAGCGGGTGCGCTGAGCTCCTTCCCGAAAAATGCAGAACCGCTGTTAGCGGTTCGTACCGCCAAAGAAGCCAATCGTATTGACGGTGACGGCCAATCGATAGCCAATGACCTGATTCGGCAGCCCGTGGCTGACGTAGATGGTAGCTCGGCTGCCGGCGGAACCCTCGTCTTAATCGATGTACCCGCTAAATCCTTATACCCGGTTGCCGCGTTTGTCAATCAAGACCAATCTGGGTCAAGCGTACTTGTCGACTTGAACAACGTGTTTGCAAAATTCAATTCCTCAAGCTTGAAGATCAATCCCGGAGAACCTCTGGAAATTAAGCAGTTTCGGGGGAATGTCTGCGATGAATCAAAACAGGTGTTATCGATTTTTCGGCGCCTGCCTAAGTCCGACGTAGCAGTTAACGCCGCAAAAATTACAGAACTTCAGACCTGCTTCAGCCCGGATGGTAAAGCCACCGATTTTAATTGCGACGGCAATATAGGGTTTGGAGATTTCAACTTATTTTTGGGTAAATTCGGTACTACCAACGACAGCCAATCCCCAAGTTGCAGTTTTAACCGCGACTTTGACCTGAACAACGATAAAACAATCGATTTTGGAGATTTCAATTTGTTTTTATCGGTGTTCGGCAAAGTCGAAAAGCCGGATTCGCAACCCTAGCACAAGCTGGATAAACATAGAGCTCATGGCTGACCTCACTAATAATTACGCTAAATATCTTACTCTTGCCGCTTCTGTCGTTTGTGCCAATTTCGCAATTGCCGACAATGTTGTTGCTAGGCCAGAAATAAAGATACTGCCTGCATTGATCAGACCGGACGCCAATCGAGTGATACGTTTTTCGGTTGGCGTCAGCGACATCGCCGAGCCCGGACTTTCGTCTTTTGCTCTCGACCTGGAATTTTCAGGTCCGATAAACCTGGTTCAAACCATACAAAATCAATCGGCCTCACCGATACCGGCCGATAAAATTACCTGCGCCGCGGGGCTAAATTCCGGATCACCCAGCGAGACGATCATCCCAAACGTATTTGTGCAGCTCCAGTCAGGCTTGGGCGATTTTTTCCTAAGCGGCAAGGGCACTGGGACTGTATTAGCGCTAAAAAATGAATTCAACGGCAGCAGCGCCCGCTACGCTTTTGGTTTGGCGGGTGATGCATCCAAAATCACGCCTAAAACCGGATCGGGCTCGATTATCGAATTCCGTTGCATGGCGGGAGCCAATGTCTCAAATTCCGCGCAGATCGTCGTAACACCCAAATTCATTTTCGGCAACAGCGGCGCCTTGTTCTTGTTCGGTCAGGGCAGTCCGATTGATAGCGGCATAACCGAGGGTGTTATTCGTTTAGCCGAACCCGGAGTAGCGCCGATAGCGCATAACGACGAAGTTAGCTCACGTGTCGGAGAAACGTTGATTATCGATGTCGTGGCGAACGACACGGATACAGAGGACGGTATTCCGACGGGCAATTTGTCCATTAAGTCAGATCCAGTTAATGGTAGTGTGGCCGTTCTTAATCGGCAGATTCGTTACGTACCCGGTTCTAATTTCAAAGGTAGCGATAGCTTCACTTATGCTGTGCAAGACAGCCAGGGACTGGAGTCCAATCCGGCAACGGTACAAGTACATGTGGGAGCTATCAACAGCCCTCCGGTAGCCGAGGACGACCAGGCTAATACCCAAGAAGACTCTGCAGTTACCATCGATTTGTTGGCCAATGATAACGATCCCGACCAGGACTCCCTGGTTTTACAGTCGTTGGGTTCCGCCAGCAACGGTAGCTTGGCGAATAATGGCACTAGCGTGATTTACACGCCTAAGCCAAACTTTCACGGTACCGACAGTTTCAGTTACCAGATAAATGACGGGAACAACGGCACCAGTTCGGCCACCGCCTACATTACCGTGGCTTCGGCCAACGATCTGCCGCTAGCCAATCCGGACCATGCGTCGACGGCAGAAGACCAACCTGTCGTTATAGCGGTTCTCGGGAATGACACGGATATCGACGGCGATTTATTGAGTATTGCCTCGGTGACTCAAGGCAGCCATGGCAGCGTCGAAATTTCCGGTAATCAGCTAAGCTACCGCCCAAATCGCGATTATTTCGGTGCGGATAGCTTTATTTATACAGTTTCGGATGGGAAGGGCGGTTTGGCTCAGGGCAATGTCGCCGTGGTCGTCGCTTCGGTTAACGATGCTCCCGTCGCTAAGGTTCGCGTCCCCCAAAACCAGTTATTGAACCAACAAATCGTTATCGACGGCTCTGGGTCGTCGGACGCGGATTACGATTCCTTGACTTTCCAATGGTCGCTCAAGCCACCGGCGGGCAGCAAAGCCAAACTTAATTTGCTAAACAGCGTTTCGCCGCTATTGACGCCGGATTTGCCTGGCGATTACCAGATAAAACTGGTCGTTACGGATGCAAACGGTGTGAGCGATAGCAGCGAAGCACTCGTCAGTGCCGCCGATCCGTCGCAAGGCAATCTCGCGCCAAATGCGTTGATCGCGTCGTTGCCCAAGGAAGTTCCCGTCAACGTGCTGCTTGATCTGGATGGTGGTCCCAGCGTTGATCCTGATGACGCTCCGAGTCCGCAACTCAGCTTCGCCTGGAAATTGACCAAGGTGCCAAACGGTAGCGCCGCGCAATTGATATCCGCGGGCCAAGCACAAAGTGCATTGGTTCCGGATATCGAAGGCGACTACAGTCTGGAATTGTCGGTCAGCGACGGTGCGAAACAGTCGAAAGCACAAGCCGTTTTCCACGCAACAGTTGGTAACGTGGCGCCTGTTGCCGTTGCCGGAACCGATCAAACCGTTACTAAAGGCGTTCCGCTGCTGGTACGCGGAGCCGATAGTTACGATGCCGACGACGCATCAAATGCGCTTGCGTTCAAATGGACATTGGTTACCGCACCGGCGGGAAGCACGCTAAAAACTGCGCTCCAGGGAGTGGCAGAAAATAGCGAATTGAACCTAACTCCGGATTTGGCGGGAGATTACCTACTACGTTTGGATGTCGCCGATCCGCAAGGCAACGCCGATTTCGATCAGGTACTGGTTACCGCCAGATTGGCCGGCGATCTGGATTTCGATAACGACGTCGATATCAACGATTTGAATCTGTATAAAGCCGCGCCGACCGACATCAACAAGGACGGCGTCGTCAACGTTCTTGATTATCGGGCGGCCACATTACTGTGTACTCGGCCCAAGTGTGCAACGCAGTAAAAGCAATATACGGACAGGCGATTATTGTCAGGCTGACCCAAGCCAATTGCCGCGATAAACCTTTTCATTAAATTTAAGTTACAGCAGACAGGAGCAAATATGTCGAAATTTTCACTTTTAACCGTATCGGGATTGGCTCTGGCACTGAGCGCATTCTCTGCATCGGCAGCCACGCTTTCTGTGGACATGGTTCCCGGCGGAGTCATTGATCAGAATCTGATAATCACCGACAGCCCAAGCTTTAGCGTTAATATCTTGGTAGCGGATGTCGCCGATCTGGCCGGCTTTGAATTCAACCTCGATTTCGACGGCACACTAATTTCAGCGGACTCCATCATCAGCGGCAATCTGTTCGGTGCCGATACCTGGCCGATAACCAGCCAGATCAATGCAAATTCGATCAGCTTTTCCGAGACAACTTTTGCGGCAGGTTTGGAAATAAGCTCGCCGGTCATACTGGCAACCATCAATTTTCAAGCGGTAAGTCCGGGTAGCAGCAGCCTGACGCTGTCGTCCGTGCTGTTGTCCGATTCGCTTGCCGCCAGTATCTCGCCGGTCGGTATCGAAAACGGCGGCGTATATCTGGCCCCGGTTCCGCTGCCTCCTGCTTTTCTGTTGTTTTCAAGCGGCTTAGCCTGGCTTGTCGGTAGATCTCGGCAAAAATCCCTGCAAGTAGCCTAAAGCTCTGAGACCGAAGCCGCCGGCTCGGTCCCCGGCCGGCAAGTTCGGCTGAATAAACGTCTGGTTATAGCCGCTGAGCCAAGCCGATGTAGCTGTGGTTCCAATCGGCCTGTAACCCAAAAAATTCGCAAAGACTCAAAAAATCCCGGTTTTACCACCGAAGGAAAATAAACATGGTATTGGGCAGAGTTCAACTCACGTTAGTGATGGTTGTTGCACTACTGTTATTGTCGCTGCAAGGCGCCCAGGCAATCGTCGCCGGCCCGCCCAATCAGGACATACCCGCCCAAACCATTACCGCCAATACCACCTGGCCGAATATCGGCGTTCCTTACCATGTAAATGGCAGCATAACAGTTGCCGCTGGCGTAACCCTGACGATTGCCGCCGGCACGGAATTGGCTTTTGCGCCTAACGCCACGTTGAATGTTAACGGCAATTTGTTCGTCCAAGGCTCGGCCGAGCAAAACGCCCAATTTCATCGCCTCGATCAGGCCCAGACGTGGGGCGGCATTATTCTCAACGCCGGTTCAACTTCGAATATTCGCCATGCCGAAATTGGTGGAGCGGTCACATGCTTGACCGTAAATGGCGGCGCTCAGGACATCGCGAATAGTGTGCTCAGCGAATGTACCAGCTATGGTGCTTACCTCTCGTCGGCAAATACTGTGGTGCTCGCCAATAGTCATATCGTCCAAAATCAAACCGGCGTTTATGTGAACAGTGGTTCGCCTCGCATCGAGAACAACCTGATCGTAGAGAACAGCAGTTACGGGATCTTTTCGAACAGCTCGGCATCGCCGAAGATTCGCTACAACACCATTGATTTGAACGGCGGTGAAGGGGTGTATTTTTACGCTCCGTCGGCGAGTCTGGTGTTCGAAAACAACATTGTGACGCGTAATAGGACTGGGCTTTACGCTTATGGCAGCGACTTTGTGCGCGGCTACAACAACGTGTGGGGCAATGGTACCGACAGACTTAATGGGGGTTACACCACTATAACAACCCCGAAAGCGAACGAGATTTCCAGCGACCCACAATACCAAAGCCGGTACTTGGGCGATTGGCGGTTGACCGCCGGTTCGCCATCGAAAACCGCGTCGGCGAGCGGCGGCGAGATCGGCGCTTACGGCAACGGCGGCAACGTCGCGGTGTACCAGTCCGGCTACAGCACCACACCGACCACCAGCGGCAGCCTGACGCAGAACGAGCGTTGGAGCGGCGAAGTGGTCTTGACCGGGTCTGTTACGGTCAACTGGCCGTGGCGGCTGGTGATCGAGCCGGGCACGCGCATCAAGGTGCCGGCCAATGCCAGCCTGAACGTCAACAGTTTGGCCAGTCTGGTGGGCACGGCGGCAGCGCCGATCATCTTCGAGCCGGCGGCGGGCGGCCAATGGAGCGGTCTGACGATCGGCAACAATGCCGCGGCCAGTGTGGTACGGCACGTGCACATCAGTGGTGCCAACACCTGCTTGAGCCTGTCCGGAGTGCCGCATGAGATCGGCCATAACAACTTTATTGGTTGCGGCACGGCGATCATGGTCAACTCCGGTGCGCCGACGATCGAGAACAATCTGATTGTGGAGAACAGCAGTTACGGGATCTTTTCGAACAGCTCGGCATCGCCGAAGATTCGCTACAACACCATTGATTTGAACGGCGGTGAAGGGGTGTATTTTTACGCTCCGTCGGCGAGTCTGGTGTTCGAAAACAACATTGTGACGCGCAACCGGACGGGGCTTTATGCCTATTACGGCAGCGACTTCTCGCGCGGTTACAACAACGTGTGGGGTAACGGCACCGATCGGGCTTCTGGCGGTGATAGCTACATCAAGACGCCGAAAGCGAACGAGATTTCCAGCGACCCACAATACCAAAGCCGGTACTTGGGCGATTGGCGGTTGACCGCCGGTTCGCCATCGAAAACCGCGTCGGCGAGCGGCGGCGAGATTGGTGCCTATGGCAACGGCGGCAACGTTGCGGTGTACCAGCCGAGCTTTAGCACCACGCCGACCACCAGCGGCAGCCTGACGCAGAACGAGCGTTGGAGCGGGGAAGTGGTTTTGTCGGGCGATGTTACGGTGAATTGGCCGTGGCGACTGGTGATCGAGCCCGGCACGCGAATCAAGGTGCCGGCCAATGCCAGCCTGAATGTCAACAGCCTGGCCAGTCTGATAGGCACGGCGGCAGCGCCGATCATCTTCGAGCCGGCGGCGGGCGGCCGATGGAGCGGCCTGACGATCGGCAACGATGCCGCGGCCAGTGTGGTACGGCATGTGCAAATCAGTGGCGCCAACACCTGCTTGAGCCTGTCCGGAGTGCCGCACGAGATCGGCCATAACAACTTTATTGGTTGCGGCACGGCGATCATGGTCAACTCCGGTGCGCCGACGATCGAGAACAACCTGATCGTGGAGAACAGCGGTTACGGGATCTTTTCGAACAGCTCGGCATCGCCGAAGATTCGCTACAACACCATTGATTTGAACGGCGGTGAAGGGGTGTATTTTTACGCTCCGTCGGCGAGTCTGGTGTTCGAAAACAACATTGTGACGCGTAATAGGACTGGGCTTTACGCTTATGGCAGCGACTTTGTGCGCGGCTACAACAACGTGTGGGGCAATGGTACCGACAGACTTAATGGGGGTTACACCACTATAACAACCCCGAAAGCGAACGAGATTTCCAGCGACCCACAATACCAAAGCCGGTACTTGGGCGATTGGCGGTTGACCGCCGGTTCGCCGTCGAAAACCGCGTCGTCCAGTGGCGGCGAGATCGGTGCCTATGGCAACGGCGGCAACGTTGCGGTGTACCAGCCGAGCTTTAGCACCACGCCAACCACCAGCGGCAGCCTGACGCAGAACGAGCGTTGGAGCGGGGAAGTGGTTTTGTCGGGCGATGTTACGGTGAATTGGCCGTGGCGACTGGTGATCGAGCCCGGCACGCGAATCAAGGTGCCGGCCAATGCCAGCCTGAATGTCAACAGCCTGGCCAGTCTGATAGGCACGGCGGCAGCGCCGATCATCTTCGAGCCGGCGGCGGGCGGCCAATGGAGCGGTCTGACGATCGGCAACAATGCCGCGGCCAGTGTGGTACGGCACGTGCACATCAGTGGTGCCAACACCTGCTTGAGCCTGTCCGGAGTGCCGCATGAGATCGGCCATAACAACTTTATTGGTTGCGGCACGGCGATCATGGTCAACTCCGGTGCGCCGACGATCGAGAACAACCTGATCGTGGAGAACAGCGGTTACGGGATCTTTTCGAACAGTAGTGCGGCGCCGAAGATTCGCTATAACACGATCGATTTGAACGGCGGTGAAGGGGTGTATTTTTACGCTCCGTCGGCGAGTCTGGTGTTCGAAAACAACATTGTGACGCGTAATAGGACTGGGCTTTACGCTTATGGCAGCGACTTTGTGCGCGGCTACAACAACGTGTGGGGCAATGGTACCGACAGACTTAATGGGGGTTACACCACTATAACAACCCCGAAAGCGAACGAGATTTCCAGCGACCCACAATACCAAAGCCGGTACTTGGGCGATTGGCGGTTGACCGCCGGTTCGCCATCGAAAACCGCGTCGGCGAGCGGCGGCGAGATCGGCGCCTATGGCAACGGCGGCAACGTCGCGGTGTACCAGCCGAGCTTTAGCACCACGCCAACCACCAGCGGCAGCCTGACGCAGAACGAGCGTTGGAGCGGGGAAGTGGTTTTGTCGGGCGATGTTACGGTGAATTGGCCGTGGCGACTGGTGATCGAGCCGGGCACGCGAATCAAGGTGCCGGCCAATGCCAGCCTGAATGTCAACAGCCTGGCCAGTCTGGTGGGCACGGCGGCAGCGCCGATCATCTTCGAGCCGGCGGCGGGCGGCCAATGGAGCGGTCTGACGATCGGCAACAATGCCGCGGCCAGTGTGGTACGGCACGTGCACATCAGTGGTGCCAACACCTGCTTGAGCCTGTCCGGAGTGCCGCATGAGATCGGCCATAACAACTTTATTGGTTGCGGCACGGCGATCATGGTCAACTCCGGTGCGCCGACGATCGAGAACAATCTGATTGTGGAGAACAGCGGTTACGGGATCTTTTCGAACAGCGCGTCGCCGAAGATTCGCTACAACACCATTGATTTGAACGGCGGTGAAGGGGTGTATTTTTACGCTCCGTCGGCGAGTCTGGTGTTCGAAAACAACATTGTGACGCGCAACCGGACGGGGCTTTATGCCTATTACGGCAGCGACTTCTCGCGCGGTTACAACAACGTGTGGGGTAACGGCACCGATCGGGCTTCTGGCGGTGATAGCTACATCAAGACGCCGAAAGCGAGCGAGATTTCCAGCGACCCGCAATACCTTGATCCGTACCAAGGCGACCGCCGCCTGGCGGCCGGTTCGGCCTCGAAAACCGCGTCGGAGACCGGTGGCGAGATTGGTGCTTACGGCAATGGCGGCGACGCACCGTTATTCGATCCGGTTTACAGTACCACGCCGACCACCAGCGGTAGCCTGACCCAGAACGAGCGTTGGAGCGGAGAAGTGGTATTGACCGATAGTGTCTCGGTCAACTGGCCATGGCGGCTCGACATCGAGCCCGGCACCGTCATCAAAATGCCGGCCAGCGCCAGCCTTACGGTAAATAGCGTCGCCAGTATCGTCGGCACCGCCCAGCAACCGATAGTATTCGAAGCGGCATTTGCCGGTAGCCAATGGAGCGGCATCGTTATTAGCGACAGCGCGTCGGGTAGCGTTGTCAGGTATGCGCAAATCAGCGGTGCCAGCACTTGTCTTACCGTGCAAGGCTCGGTACACGAAATCAACCGCAATCTGATCAGTGGCTGCGGCACTGGGATAATGGTCAACAACGGATCGCCCCGTGTCGAAAACAACCTGATCGTTGAAAACCGCAGTTACGGGATCTATTCCTATAGCAGTGCGGCGCCGAAGATTCGCTATAACACGATCGATTTGAACGGTGCCGAAGGCGTTTATTTTTACAGTCCGTCGGCGAGTCTGGTGTTGGAAAACAACATTGTCACGCGCAACCGGGTAGGGCTTTATGCCTATTACGGCAGCGATTTCACGCGCGGTTACAACAATGTGTGGGGTAACGGTACCGATCGGGATTCTGGCGGTGATAGCTACATAAAGACGCCGAAAGCCACCGAGCAATCCATCGACCCCCAATACTCCGATAACGACCGCCATCTCGCCGACACTTCGCCATCCAAAGCAGCCAGCAGCGACGCTACCGAGCTCGGCGCTTACGGTGGATCGGTTTTGTTGCCGTTACCGACGGTTAACCCGGTCGCTTCGCCAACCGCCGATACTGAAGCCACGCTGTCCGGCTTGAAAGCCGCTGGAACTGGCATCGCGCTGAACGGTATAACCGTTGTGGCGCCGGATGCGCAAACCTCCTGGTCATTACCGGTGTCTTTGATTTCCGGTACCAATCTATTGGCCCTTTACGCAGTCGACGAACTGAACCACCGCAGCGACAGCGTAATGGTCAGAGTCGTTCGAGATTCTTCGGCGCCGACCATCTCAGGTAGTACTCCCGCCAACGGCGCGCGGGTGACAGGGCCGTTGTCCGAGGTACGGCTGCGTTTGTCCGATAGCCAAGGCGCTATCGATTATGGCCAAGCGTTGGCTTCCGCCCGGGTGGCCGGTCAGGCTCAAGGCTTGATCGCCGGCCAATGGAGCCGTGCCGGCAACGAATTGGTGTTTGCCGCCAATACGCCATTGGCCAAGGATATCTACAGCGTCAGTGTCTTGGTGAAAGACAATTTAGCTAATTCCGGCTTGGTGTCAGTAATTTTTACAGTGGTCGACGGCGCCGATTTGCCGCAATCGCTGCCGGTGATTTCCAATATACGCTTCAATAACCAAGCATTGGCTAGCGGCGCGACACTGGCTAAATCCGGAACCTTGAGCCTGAACGCCGACGACAACAACGGCATCGGCCGCGTCGAGTTTTCGCTTGACGGCCAATTGTTTGCAACCGACAGCATCGGTTCCAATAGTTTTTCCGCCTTTTGGGATATTGTAAAAATTTCTGACGGTGCTCATACGTTGGAAATCCGCGCTTACGACACCTTGGGCAACAAAGCCACCACCACGGTCAATGTTACTGTCGCGCTCAGTGCGCCCGGCACGCCCAGCCTGGAGTCGCCGGTGAATGGCCTTCTGACGAACCAGATGCAGACCATGGTCAGCGGGGTGGCGGAAAAGGGTAGCCAGGTGTTGCTTTTCGATAACGGGGTTCAAGTCGCCGGTCCGCTGGCGTTGGACGGCGCCAATCGCTATTCCGGTTCGATTGCGTTGCAATTGGGTAGTAACTCGCTGCAGGCCGCCGCCGAGAATCGCGGTGGCCGCAGCCCGTTGACTGGGGCGGTACAGGTCATGGTCGATGCATCGATACCGCCTGCGCCGGTTAGCTTGAGCGCAACCGGCCGCGAGTCGGGCACTATTCGCTTGAATTGGACCGCCGTTCAGGCCAACGGCTTGGCCGGGTATGCGCTGTACCGATCCACCGGTCCGTTCGACACCACGACGCAAGCCATACGGGTGAACAGCCAATTGCTGGCCGGCACCAGTTTCGAGGATTTTCCGGGCGTCGATGGTCAATACTATTACCGCTTGGTTGCCGTCAATCATGCCGGTACCGCCAGTGCCGTGTCCAACCAGGTTAACGCCGTGGCCGATGCCACGCCGCCGCGTGCCACGACGATTTCCTATACTCCTGCCGGCGCTTTCGATGCGGCCACGGGACGCATGGGGCCGGGCCGCGTTGCCGTGGACATTGAGGTCAGCGAAATCCTGTCCGAAAAACCGTTCCTGACTTTGACGCCGGACGGTGGCACGCCGATTGCCGTTGAGCTAGCCAAAGTAAACGACACCCGTTACCAGGGGGCATTCGATATCGCCGATGACACTCTGACCGGTACCGCCTATGCCGTGTTTTCCGCCCGCGACCGCTTCGGCAATCGCGGCACTGAAATCGATAGTGGCTCGACAATCCGGATCGATACCGACGGCCCTAAAGTCGTTCGACTCAATGTCGCACCCGGCGATCCGATCAAAAACGATCCGCAACCGGCGACGCTACAGATTGAGCTGGAACTGGATACCGAGTTGCCGACGAACGCTAAGCCGGAATTGGCATACCAGCTTTCCGGCCAGGGTAGAGCGTTACAAAAGGCCGCATTAAGCCAGGCTGCGGCTAAGGTGTGGACTGCCAATTTTACGCTGCCCGCCGACGCTGGATTGAATGCAATCGAAACGCTGACCTTGTCGTTGTTGGCTCCAGATGACTTGGGTAACGCGGCTCAGACCATTGAAGGCGGCAATCGCTTCCAGGTTTACCAAGGCCAACTACAGCCGTTGGAACCTCCCGCCGGATTGTCCGGCGAAGTATTGGCCGGCGGCCGGGTTAAACTGCAATGGTTGCCGGTGAACGGCGCCGTCGATTACCAATTATTCCGCGCCGCGCCGGGAGAAACCGAACTGACGCCGTATCGGCGCACCGGCTTGATTAGCGAATGGATCGACCAAACAGCGGTTGACGGTGTTCATCGTTATGCGATTGCCTCGGTTCGCGCGGCCAATACCCAAGAAGCGGTCAGCGGTTATGGCGAAATCGTCGAGCTCAACGCCGATGCCACGCCACCGCAAGCGCCGAATGGCTTGGCTTTGGTGTTGACGGGTTCGGGGATTCGTGCTGACTGGCAAGCCCCCGCCAACGAACAGGACTTGAGCTACCGCTACTATCGCCAAGCTCAACCCATACAGTCGGTAAACGGCCTAACGCCGATTTTGGCCAATATCTCCAAACTGTACGCGTGGGATACGACGCCATCTCCCGCCGACCACTATTACAGCGTCACAGCCGTGGATGCCGCGGGCAACGAGTCGTTGCCGGCCGCTTCCCAGTACCTGAATTTTAGCTTGTTACCGGTCAGCGACCTTTTGGTGGTGCAGACCGACCAGGCATTGCCGGACTTAAGCTGGCAGACCGGCGGCGGCCAAAACGGCTATAACGTTTATTTGCTTGATAGCGGCCAATGGCTGAAGTTGACTCAAAATCCGCTGAATCTAACGGCTTATACCGACACCGGTTATGCGGAAACTGAACGTCACTACGCGATAGCTCAGGTCGATGCCAACGGTGTCGAGAGCCCGCGCCGCGAGGTGTTCTTGCCGAAAATCGGCTTGCAAGCGCCGACCGGCGGTCTGGCGCGCGGCCTGATGAATCGTCTGGAATACGCCGTCAGCAACGGCAGCGACCGGCCGCTATCGGTTTTGAGCGTCACCGCCCAAATCGGTAATCACGCCTATCGCTCCGACGGTGTGACGCTGGCAGCGGGCGAGACGCGCATTATCCCGGTTGTTTTTGCCGGCCATGACGATTTGCCGGATACGGCCGATTTGACCAGCACGGTTGAGGTGGCCGCCGAAACCGGAGAGGTCTCCCGCATTGTCCGCAATTCCAAAATTGCGGTGGGCGAAGGCGCTCTGGCGGCGAATTTGTTGAGCGCGGATTTTACCCGCGGTGCCGGCGGCCAGGTGCGTTTCAGTTTGTTCAACAGCAGTTCCGCCGAAGTCGAGATCGTTTCGGCATTGGGCCGAGGCGAAAGGGATTCCGACGAAATTCGCTTCCAGTTGCGCGACCAGGACGGCAACGTGCTTGCCACGCGCGCATTCCGTCAGCCTTTGGACCAGAAGGCAACCACCTTGGCGGACGGCCGCACCGTCATTCGGATTCCGCCCGGCGAAACCTTTGTTTCGCAACCCATGCTGATGCCGGTGCCGTTGGCAGCGCCGGAGAATGTTTACCTCTATGCCGAAATAGACCACTTTTATTACCATCTGGGCCGCAACGGCCAGGCCGCTATTACCGGCAGCAAGGCGCAACGGCCGCTTAAATTGGTGGATGTCGCTTATCGCGGCGAGATCGATTCGATCAGCCCGGCGCATTCCTTCGGCAACGAAGATGTCGTGGTCAGCGGCCGGGCCATGGACAATGGCAGCAACCAAGCATTGGCTTGGGCGCCGTTGAAATTGGTCATTAGCGTCAACGGCTTCGAGCGGGTGGCGGACGTGGTCAGCAACCGGCTAGGGCAGTTCAGTTACCGCTTCAAGCCGCTACCCGGCGAATCCGGCCGCTACCAAGTTGCGGCGATTCATCCGGATTTGCAGGATCGTCCGCTACAGGGCGAATTCACCATTGGTCGGGTACTAAGCGATCTTTCGCAAATCAAACTCACCAGTCCGCGCAATGTCGATCAGACCATCCCGCTGCGGTTGAGCGCGGGCACCGGACTGCCGGCAACCGGCGTGAAAGTGGTATTCGAAGCGGCCGATCAGCCGCTGGGCGTATTGCCGGCCGGCATTCAACTCAGTTTGCCGTCCGCTTTGGATTTAGCGGCGGGCGAATCGGCGCCGGTAGCGGTTAATTTCCGCGCCGACAACAACGCGCAAGCCGTCGGTGTGTTGGTATTGTCGATCAGGAGCAACGAAGCCGGCAATCAAACCTTGGCCAAGGTTCGCGTCGATTACACCCTGACCGAAGCCAAGCCGGTATTGGCGTTCAATCCCGGTTATATCGAGACCGGCGTGGCGCGCGGCGATTCGGCCACCGAAACCTTGACCTTGGAGAATCGAGGCCTGGCGGATCTGCACGACTTGCGCCTGGACTTGTTGACATCGGCCGGCAGTCCGGCGCCGTCTTGGGTATCGTTGGTGTCGCCGGCTCAAGTCGATACCGTGGCAGTCGGCCAGACTACAGCCGTAACACTAGCCTTTGCACCCAATCAGGCGGTTGCCGAAGGTTTGCAGGAGTTTCGCTTGCGAATTTCCAGTGCCGATACCGACCCGGTTGACGTCAATGTCTATGCCGCGGTCACCCAGTCCGGCATCGGTCAGGTTAAATTTCATTTGTCGGATATTTATACCGCAACGCTGGACAAGAACGGCGTCGCGATCCCCGGCCTTGCCGGCGCGCAGATTAGGCTGCAAAACGAGGCGGTTACCTCGATAGACCTGACTCAGGCCAGCGATCAAGCCGGCGAATCTGTGTTTACCGACCTGCCGGCGGGACGCTATAAATTTAAAGCCACGGCAGCCAACCACCAGGAAGTCATCGGCCGCTTGACCGTCAAGCCCGGTCTGACTCAAGTGCAGGAAGTGTTCCTGGATTACGACTTGGTCACGGTCGAGTGGAACGTCACTGAAGTACCGTTGCAGGATCGCTATGAGATTACCCTGAACGCCACCTACGAAACCGACGTGCCAGCGCCGGTGGTGGTGATGGAGCCGGGGGCGATCAATCTGCCGAAAATGAAGGCCGGCGAGGTGTATTACGGCGAGTTCACCTTAACCAACCACGGCTTGATTCGCGCCGAGGATTTACAGTTCAACCTGCCGACCGACGACGCTTTCCGCATCGAATTGCTGGGCGGCTTGCCTACCAGTCTTGAAGCCAAGGAAGTGGTGACGATTCCTTACCGGATCGTGGCCCTGAAAACGCTGGACCCGGGCGAAGACGGCGGTTCCGGCGCCGGTTGCCAACTGAAGCAGATTCCGCTTTGGGTCACGTATACCTATCACTGCGTCAATGGTACTTGGCGGCGCGACGGGATTCAGAATTACGCCTATTATCCCTACGGCCAATGCAGCGTGCCGCCCATTTACGGCGGTATTGGCGGTGGCGGTTACGGTGGCGGTTACGGTGGCGGTGGCGGTGGCGGCGGTTTTGGCGGCAGTGCCGGCGGTAGCGGTTCGATCGGTGCCGCTTCGCCGAGTGGGGCCTACGTCCCGCCTTCCATTTTGCCTGTGGGTAAACCCTTGGACGGCGATCAATGCCAGCCGGCGGCTGAACCCAAAGAGCCTGAAGATAAGCTGGACCCCCTGGTCAAACAGTGTACAGGTAGCTGGGTCGATTCCGTCATGCGCCAGTATCAGGACCAAATGACGGATTTGAGTGTTAAGGTTGTTGGCGGCTACGCAACGATTAAACGCCGATACTACGACGATGCTTGGCATTGGGAGCATGAAAGAACCCGATTAAAACTGACGCGCGATCTGTATTCCGGGCTGGTCGTGGCTATCGATCGGGGCGGAGTGGCTTACAAACCGGCCGCATTCGGTTCGGAGCACGTCTTTTTAAATGGCGCTTACCGTATCGTAAAAACTCAAACAGGATTTACTTGGGAAGACGCCAATGGCAATTGGCAGCAGTATGATGCCAACGGCCGGGTGCTGGCGCATGGAAGTAAAGGGTCTCAGTTGTGGCAATTGGTCTACACCGATTCTGAAACTTTGCATCCTGCCGCAATTGCCGACCGCAACGGCAACCCGGTGCTTTGGCTGGCGTACGACGCCGACGGCCATTTGCTAAGCGCGACCGACAAAACCGGCCGCAAAGTCCAATACCGCTATACCGGCGATTTGTTGACCCAAGTGATAGCTCCAACCGGCGCGGAATCCACTTACAGCTACGACGGCAAAGGTCGTCTGATTCGCAAGGTCGATGGTTTGGGCCGGGCCGAGCAAATCAGTTATCGGCGCAACGGTGATGTGGAGTCGGTGGTCAACGACGAAGGCCGTGCTACGTATTTCGAATTCGGTTACGACAAAGCGGTTAAGGAGCGCTACGCCCAAATCAAAACCGCGGCCGGCAAGGTCACCGAAGTCTGGTACGACGACGACGGCGACGTGCTGCGCGCCGCGGTTAATGGCCGGCGTACCAAAACTGAAGAAACCAGCGGCCGTACCGAGATCGGTACCGACGAAAAAGGCAACGTCACCCGCATTACCCGCGACGAATGGGACAAAATTACCCGTATCGTTTACCCGGACGGCAGCGAAGCCACGTTCGAATACGAAAACGTCTACCATCAAATCAAACGCCAAACCGACCCGCGCGGTAATGTCACCGAATACAGCTACGATGCCAATGGCAATCTGACCCGTCGGGTCGAAGCCAAAGGCACGGCCGCCGAACGGGCAGTGGTTTACGCTTACGACGCGAACAATCAACTGACCGAAATGACCTTAGTCGGCGATGACAACACTGCGGCGGCGACCACGCGCTTGAGTTACGACGCCAGCGGTAATCTGGCCAGTTTAACCGATCCGGAAGGAAACAAGACCCAGTTCCAGGCCTACGACGCGTCAGGCAATCCGTTAAAAATCAAAGATGCCCGCGGCAACGAATGGACTTTTGCCTACGATGCCAACGGCCGCTTGACCGGCAAGACCGATCCGGAAGGCAACCACACCGCCTACCAATACGACGGCGCCGGTAACCGGGTGGCAACGGTCGATGCCGACGGCCAACGCCACGAGTATGCTTACAACCAGCGTAACCAAATCGTGCGCGCCACCGATCCGTTGGGCCATGCCAAAACCATCGCTTACAACAGTGACGGCTTGCCGGTGTTGGCGACCGACGAAACCGGCAAGCAAGTGGTCAACGATTACGACAACGAGCAACGTTTGTTGGCGACCAGCATCGGCAGCGACACCGAGTCTTACCAGACCCGTTATCGTTACGACGAAAGCAACGCTTCGTTCGCCGGCTCGGATCGTCCGGTACAAATCGATTATCCAACCTACAGCAGCCGTTTGTATTACGACCGCCTGCAACGCCTGGTTCGCAATACCGACCAGTTGGATGTCGACACCCAACAAATCGTCAGCCGTGAATACGACGCCACCGGCAACGTGGTCTCAGAAACCGACCGGGAAGGCCGTACCACTTACCATGAATACGATGCCTTGAACCGCTTGCGGCAAACCACCGATCCGGCCGGCGGCGCGACCCGGTTTGCCTATAACGACCTAGGCAAACTGATCGCCTTGACCGATGCCAACGGCGGCGTTACCCGCTTCGAATACGACCGCAACGGCAGGCTGAGCGCCGAAATCCGGCCTCTGGGCGAAACCACCCAATACCAGTACGATGCGGCCGGTAACCGCATTGCCTTGCTGGATGCCAAAGGTCAGGCGATTCGCTACCAATACAGTGCGGCCAACCGCTTGCAGCGCGAGCAGCATTTTGTCGATAGTCAAAGCCAAACCCCGGTTAAAACCATAGACTACAGCTACGACAAGCTGGGCCGGCTGACCGGTTACGACGACGGCACCACCTCGGCTGCCTACAGCTACGATGCGCTGGGCCGCTTGACCGCCACCGCCACCGACTACGGCAGTTTTACGTTGTCCACGGCCTACAGCTATTACGCCAACGGCTTGAAGCAAAGCTATACCGGTCCGGACGGTCTCAGCTACCGCTACTTTTACGATGCGGCTAACCGCTTGACTGCGGTGGAATTGCCGGACGGCAAGCGCGTGACCTACAACGGCTACACCTGGAACAGCCCGAACCGCGTTACCTTGCCGGGCGGCGTCACCATCGATTACGCCTACGATGCTTTGCAACGGGTTAATCAGATTCACAGTAAAGACCCGCTGCAAGCCACCTTGATGAATTACCGTTACCAGCGTTCGGCCGGCGGCAACATCACCGCCAAACTCACCGAGCACGGCGACTATGGCTATCAATACGATGTGCTGGATCGCCTGACCGCTGTCGATAACCCGACCCTGGCTGACGAAGCTTACAGTTACGATGCCTTGGGCAACCGGAAAACGGCAGCCAACACCAGCGGCGAATGGCAGTATGACGCCAACAATCGCTTGTTGTCCTATCCGGGCAATAGCTTCGCTTACGACGCCAACGGCAATCTGCAAACTAAAACCGCGCCGGGCAGCCAGCGTGTCTATCGTCACGACACCAGCAATCGCTTGGCCCACGTCGAACGCAGCGACGGTTCGACGCTGGCCGAGTATTACTACGATCCGTTCGGCCGGCGCTTATGGAAGGATGTGGCCGGCGTCAGAACTTATTTCGCTTACGCCGAGGAAGGTCTGGTCGGCGAATTCGATGGCCAGGGTGGGTTGATCAAGTCCTACGGTTATCGGCCGGATGCGATGTGGACGACCGGGCCGTTATTTCAATATGTTGCCGGTCAATATTATTGGTACCAGCACGACCATTTAATGACGCCGCAGAAACTGGTGGATGGCAATGGCTTAGTGGTCTGGAGCGCCAGGCAGGAAGCGTTCGGTAATATGCACGTATCGCTGGCGGCGGTGGGGAATAATTTGCGGTTTCCGGGGCAGTATTATGATTCGGAAACTGGGCTGCATTATAATTATATGAGGGACTATGATCCGAGGGTTGGGAGGTATATCGAAAGTGATCCTATTGGGTTGGCTGGGGGAAATAGCCTTTATCTTTACGTGGATAGCAATAGTGCAAATTTTAGTGACAACTTAGGGAAATTTAAGATCGGTGTTGAATTTTATCGTTTATTGGGTGGTGGTGTTGCGATAACAATTAATCCCGATGGTACAGTGTATGGATCATTAAAGTTTGGTGTTGGTGTTGGTGGTGGTATAGATGTCTCCCCGAAAGAAAATTCGCCTAGTTATTCTGAACCATCAAATAACTGTAACAGTAATTCTGACAAGCCAGAGCCATTCCTGAATGTAAGACAGGGTGTCGACCTATCTTGGGGAATAGGCTTTCTTAGTGATGGAGTAGGTTATTCAGGAGGATTTGATTTGACGGATGGAGAATTCGGTACGAGGGTTAAACCTGTTCCTTTTAAATTGGAACCCACACTCAGTGTATCTCCACTTGAAAAATTTAAAATTGGTGCTCAGGCGTCAGCGGGAATAGAAGGTAATTTGAAATTAGGCAATTTATCCAATATTAAAATGTCACCCGCGATGAGTAATCGATATTTTGCCAGCACGTATTTACTTGGGACTACGATCATGTGGTTGGCTCGTTGACTGGGTACCGCGTAAGTCGGAACGATGCGTAAGTTGGATGAGCGGCGCGAAATCCGACATTTCGGAGCCGGTGACGGTGATGTTAGGTTTGGTTGTTCCTTGTTGCCGGCGGTTTGGTTTTTTTGGGCGGTGATATGGCGGAATGCGCTTTGCTTTTCCGCCCTACGTTTTTTCTCGTGACCAATCGCTGTGGATTATTTTGAAGGAGGAAAATGTGCCGAATTATCGTCGTTATCGGGTGTCCGGCGGGTGTTATTTCTTTACTGTAAATTTATTGGAAAGGAAAAACACTTTGCTGGTTGACCATATCGACTTGCTGCGGGAATCGGTACGTTTATGCAAGCGGGAAAAGCCGTTTAATATTGATGCTTGGGTGGTGTTGCCGGAGCATATGCATACCATCTGGACTTTGCCGGAAGGCGATGACGATTTTTCGACTCGCTGGAAATTGATCAAAACCCATTTTTCCAAAGGCTTGCCGGCGGAAGAAAGACGTTCCAAGGTTCGTATCAAAAGAGGTGAACGCGGAATTTGGCAACGACGGTTTTGGGAGCATTTGATCCGCGATGATCGTGATTACGAAAACCATATGGATTATTTACATTTCAATCCGGTGAAACATGGTTGGTCCCAAAAGGTTATTGACTGGCCTTATTCCAGTTTTCATCGTTTTTTTAAAATGGGCGTGTATTCTGCCGATTGGGCCGGCGCTAATTGTTTGGACATTGGATTCGATGAGTATCAAAACTGCATAGGTGAACCATGAATATTTCAGAACATAAATTAAATATTATTCGGGCAGTTGACCAATTGCCGGAAGAATCCTTGCTCGAATTGGAAAAACTCATCCAAACATTACATCCCCCAAAACAACCGGTTTCAAAAAGGCAATTTGGTTGCATGAAAGGCTTGGTTATTTCGATGGCGAGTGATTTTGACGCGCCGTTAATCGACTCCAAGTCAAACTAATTTAATAACAACATGAAAATAGCTGCTTTCCGATACTCAGCTTTAATAGTGCTTTTTTGCTATTTATTGACCAACAACATGTTGGCTGCTGCAGCGGAAAATACTCAAGCCGAATCGGAAAACACCAAGGATTGCTCCGAAATTGAAGTAATTAAAACGCCGAGTACAGCAAAACCTATGCAAGCGCTGCTTGATTTAAACAAAGGCCAGTTTAAATCGGGCAATATCAAACCCGATACGCGTGGTTTTATCAGTATTGCCGAGCTTAATAATTTACCTGGGGTGGATAAGATGCTGTGGGTGGATATTCGCGATGCCGTGCACTATGCAAACTACCACATACCGCAGGCCATCAATATCCCGGCCAACGATTTAGCTAGCAAGCAGTATTTAAAAAATAAGCCGCTGTTATTGATTGATCAGGGGTTTGCCATTTCAAAAGTCACGGCTGTATTCCAACAACTGATAGCGGCCGGATTTAGTGATGTCAAGGTGCTGGCCGGCGGTTTGCATGCTTGGCGGCATGCAAACCAAGCATTGGCCGGCGATATATTCGTCCAACAAAGCATAAACCGAATTACGCCGCAACAGTTTTACCTGGAACGTGATTACAGCGATGTACTGGTGCTGGATCTGTCCGTTAAGGAATTAGCCAAGCCTAAAGACGCTCTGCAAAAGTATTTGCAGCAGGTGATGGCAAAGCAAGCGTCGAGCAAAAATTTGGGTGATATACGCATTTTGCTAATGACAGACCAGGGCCAAGGCTACGAAGTCGTCGAGCAGGCGCTTGCCGGACTGGCTTGGCCATCGGTGTTTTATCTGGAAGGCGGTAAACAGGCTTATCGGACATTTCTGCAAAGCCAGCAAGCTTTGTGGAATCGTCCTACCGAGAAACAAGGCAAAACCATTACCTGCGGCAGAAGAAAGCGATGAAGTACGACAAACGCGTCGTCAGTGCGCTGGCGATTATTGCATTGGCAGCTGGGGCTTGGTATGGCTGGCAAGCGGCTACTGCGCCGGTTTACGACAGCACGAAGACGGTTAGTTACAGCTTTACTTTGAGAAATGCCAACAATCGGCTACTAGAAAATGCCGAGTTCTGGACTTATGCGCCGGTACGGCAAACCTCGGGGCAAACTTGTTGCCAACGGCTGGACGTGTCGCATCCATATCAGTTGGAAACCGACGACTTGGGTAACCAGGTATTGCATTTTAAATTTGCAAAACTGCCGCCCTATGCGGTGCGGATGATCCGGGTTACCGCGCAATTGCAAATGGCGGAAAAACCCAATTGGTTTTTTGGGTTTAAACCCCAGCGCTTCTTAAGCGAGGAGCCGTTGATGGAAAGCGGGCATCAAGCCATTAAAGCGGCGGCGAAGTTATCCACCGATGCCTTGTTGCAAACCACCCGCAAGACCTATGACTGGGTGGTAGCTAACGTTCGAGATAGCGGTTATCTGCGTGAGGAACGCGGGGCTTTGTATGCACTGGAAAACCAGCAGGGCGATTGTACCGAAAGTGCCTATCTGTTTACGGCCCTGGCGCGCGCGAATGCGATTCCGGCGCGAGCTGTTGCCGGTTATGTGCTGGAGAATAATGGTTTGCTCCGGGCAGCGGAGTATCACGAATGGTCCGAGTTTTACGACGATGGTACCTGGCGGATTGCCGATCCGCAAAAACGCAGTTATGACCAAAACTATGACCATTACGTGGCAATGCGCTTGGTCGATAATCGGCCGGATGCGGTGTTTAAGTTTGCCCGTTACCGCTATTCCGGCAATGGGCTTGAAGTCGAGATGGAATAGGGCGCTACGCCACTTAAGTTAATACTGAAAATCATGGATTATTCGCGATGAACCTATTTGCCAATCTTCTCTGTTGCCGTCTGCCGTATTCGATACTTTGGCTGGTTTTGCTGATATTGCCGCTACGGGTGATGGCCGAAGAGACCTTTTGCGCCAAGGTGAGCATCGAAATCAAACAGGAATTAACCTTGGAGCGGCAAGCGTTCGACGCCCACATGCGGATCAATAACGGCGTTGAAGGCTTTCCGGTGGAAAACGTACGGGCGGATGTGAAATTTGCCGATGAAGACGGCAATCCGGTGCTCGCCAGTTTCGACCCGGATAACACCCAAGCCAAGTTTTTTATCAAGCAAGACAGTTTGAGCGGAATCGATAATGTCACCGGTAGCGGCGTGGTGGCGCCGGCGTCGTCCGCCGACATTCATTGGTTGATCGTTCCTGCGCCCGGCGCGGCCGGACAGTTGGCCGGGGGCAAGTTATATTTTGTCGGTGCCACTTTGCAATACACGTTAAACGGCGAGGCTAAAACCACGGAAATCACGCCGGACTTTATCTACGTCAAGCCGATGCCGCAGTTGACGCTGGATTACTTTTTGCCGAAGGACGTGTTTGGCGACGATGCCTTCACCCCCAGTATCGAGCCGCCGGAGCCGTTTACCTTGGGTGTCCGAGTGAGCAACAAAGGCCAGAGTGTAGCGCCGGCCTTAAAGATCAATTCCGCGCAGCCGCGCATCGTCGAGAACGAGTTAGGTTTGCTGATAAATTTTCGCATTAACAGCGGCTTTGTTAACGACGCGGCGGTTGCGCCCAGTTTATTGCTGGATTTCGGCGACATTGCCGCGAATTCGGTCAAGATGGGCCGCTGGCAAATGGAGACGACGTTGTCCGGCAAGTTCATCGAGTTTACGGCTGACTATTCTCATGCCGATGAGTTGGGCGGCGAGTTGACCTCGTTGATGACGGCAGTCAATACCCATCAGCTGTTGCGCGACGTGTTGGTCGATTTGCCGGGGCGCGATGCTGTCAAGGATTTTCTGGCGAGCGACGGTAGCACTTTGCGAGTCTACGAATCCAATGGCGTCGATTCTCAAGTCACAGACCAATCGGCATTTGCCAGTACGGTAATCGGCGGACAGCAGGGTGGTCCGGCCAGTTACCAACTAAATTTGCCGGTAACAGCCGGGTTCTTTTATGTCCGCATCCCGGACCCACACGCCGGCAAAAAAGATGTGACCCGTCTGCTGCGAGCGGATGGCAAGACTTTGAATAAGGCTAACGTGTGGCTTTCCAAAACCCGCGCCGCCAATAACGGCTGGAATTACTTTATCAATGTGTTCGATCAGAATGGCGGCGGACAATACAGTCTGACGATGGACGATTTCCCGGTAGTGCCGCACGCGCCGGTATTGCAATTCATAGCCGACCGGACGGTGAGCGAGGGTAAATCCGTGGGCTTTATCGTCGAAGCGAGCGATGCCGACGGTACCGTACCGGTTTTGACGGCGGCGCAGTTGCCATTGGGTGCGGTATTTGCGGATCGCGGTGATGGAGTCGGATTTTTTAGTTGGACGCCCAAACATGATCAGGCGGGCGTGTATTACATCAGCTTTACCGCATCGGACGGCGCACTGAAAGCGCAACGTACGGCGAAGATTACCGTTGTTGACGCGCCGGTCGCCACGGCTAATTACGAAGTATCCTTTGAAGCCGGATTCAATATCTTTACTTATCCGGTGCAAGTGGCCGCGCAGCATCAAACCTGTCTGGGCTTGTTGAACAGCCTGGGCGATGCAACGGTGGTGGCGAATATCAGCCGCTTCAATACCGCCAGCCAGAAGGTCGAACAGTGCAGTTACGCGAGTGGCGGCGATTTTGCCATTAAGGCCGGCGACGCATTGGCTATTCAGATGTTGAAACAGAAAACCTTGCAGTTCGACGGCGAAAAAACCTGCCCGGTGTGGTTCGTTAATCCCGGACCGAACTATGTCGGCCATCCTCTGGCACCGGCCGGTTTTAGCTGCTACGACGTGGCGAATTTAACCAAGTCCAAAGTCAGTTTGACGCAGTCGTTCAATAAATCGAATGGCCGCTTTGAAAGTTGCGGGTGGGATAACCAGGCGAACCAACCGATCGGTGTCGACTTCCTGATCGGCGCGACCGACGGTTTGATCGTCAATGCACTGAAACAGGAGTTGGTCGTGTTGCCAGGGTGCGAATAGCGGGCATGCTCGCCATGAATTTTTAATACACGGCGCGAGGTACAAAGGCAATCGGTCGACTTTATCTGGTGTAAAGGCCGGCTCCGGCGAGTTGGGAGTAGACCAATAATTGCGTGAAATTGCTAAGTTTTTGTAACTGATTAGAACGGTGCCTTCACTTTTGCACCCGTTCTCGCCTAGCTTCCATCGGGTTTTTTCGCAACGGCCGGTAGATTTCCACCCGGTCGCCGTCGGCCAGAACTTTATCCCTGGTGCAAACCGCGCCGAAGATGCCGATGGTTTGCTGCGCCAGGTCGATGTCGGGGAATTGGTCAGCGATGCCGGAGGCTGAAATGGCCTGGTCCGCCGTGCTGCCGAGCGGTAACGCCAGCGGAATCAGCAATTGCCGCTCCGGCAGCGCGTAGGCGACTTCGACGTTAATGCGATCAACCGCCATACAGGGCTTTGGCGCGTTGGGTGAAGGAGCCGACCATCGTGTTGCAGATTTGGTTGAACACCGGGCCGAACGCCAAGCTGGCGAAAGCGTTGGAAATTTCGAATTCCAGATCCAGCGAGATTTTGCTGGCGTCCTCGCGCAACGGCATGAAGCTCCAGAACCCTTCCAACGACTTGAATGGGCCGTCCAGCAGGCTGATTTGAATGCGGCCGCCGCGGTCGATTTTGTTGCGGGTCGTGAACGACTTGTGAAAGCCGGCTTTGGCGATGTCGATTTGGCCTTCGACGATGTCGCCTTCCCGGCGCAATACCCGGCTGCCGGAGCACCAGGGCAAGAATTTCGGATAGGATTCGATATCGTCGACCAGATCGAACATCTGCTGCGCGGAGAATTTTACCAGCGCGCTTTTTTGTATCACCGTAATCATTTACAGCACCCCGAGTACGTGCAGGAATACCAGAAAGACCGAGGCCGGCGCGACGTATTTGATCAAAACTTGCCAGACCTGAAAACCTTGCGCCGGCATTTCCAATTCCTGCTCGGTATCGGCTTGGCGCATGGTCCAGCCGGCGAATAAGGCGATACACAAACCGCCGATAGGCAGCATCAGATTGGCGGTCAAATAATCCAGCAATTCGAACAGGTTTTTGTCGAACCATTTGTGGCCGGACCAGATGTTGAACGAAAACACCACGGCCACGCCCAAGGCCCAACAGGCGCTACCGGACCAGATGCAGGAGCGGCGGCGTTCGATGTTTTTGTTCTCGACCAGCCAGGCTACGGTCGGCTCGATCAACGAAATCGACGAGGTCAGCGCTGCGAAAAACAGCAGCACGAAAAACAGTACGCCGAACAGCCAGCCGCCGCCCATGTGGCCGAAGGCCAGCGGCAGCGTCTGGAAAATCAGGCCCGGTCCGGCCGCCGCTTCCAAGTTGTTGGCAAAGACCAACGGAAAGATGGCGATGCCGGCCAGTAGTGCGACGATGGTATCGGCGCCGGCGATAAAGAACGTAGTTTTAGCGATCGAGACGTGGCCGGGCAGGTAGGAGCCGTAGACCATGATCGCGCCCATGCCCAAGCTCAACGTGAAGAAGGCGTGGCCCATCGCGGTCAACACCGCGTCGGCGTCGATCTTGCTGAAATCGGGGCTGAACAGGAAGTCGATGCCTCGTTCGTAGGCCCCGGAAGACATCGCGTAGGCCACCAGAATCATCAAGATGACAAACAGCGCCGGCATCAAAAAGCGGACGGCTTTTTCCAGGCCGCCCTGCACGCCGCGCATTACCACCTGCATCGTGATGAACATGAACAGCGTGTGCCAAAACAATTGCTGAAGCGGGCTGGCCATCAGGCCGTCGAACATGGCTTTGACCTCGCCGGCATCGGTGCCGAAGAACCCGCCGAAGAAGGCTTTGAAGATATAAGCCATGGCCCAGCCGGCAATCACGCTGTAGTAGGCCAGGATCAGAAAGCCGGCGATCATGCCCAACCAACCCAGGTAATGCCAGCGCGGATCGGCGCCGGCTTCGGCGCTGAGGCGCTGCATCGTGTTGATCGGGCTTTGCCGGCCGCGCCGGCCTAACATGATCTCGGCGATCATGATCGGCACGCCGATTGCCGCGACGCAGGCCAAATACACCATGACAAAGGCGCCGCCGCCGTTTTGGCCGGTGATGTACGGAAATTTCCAAATGTTACCCAATCCCACCGCCGATCCGGTGGCGGCCAAAATAAATGCAAAGCGGGAGGACCACTCGCCGTGAATGGATCGGGTTTTATCGCTCATGTGTTGCGCCCTGTGTTTTTTAAGTCGTTATTTAACGGGTGTGTGAGTAAAATAACAAAATTCCCGTTTTCAGTCAGTCTAAAAATCCGAGCTACATGGCCGCCAAAAAATCCAAAAAGGACTCCAAAGCCAACGACAACACCATTGCCCTAAATCGGCAAGCCACCCACGAATACACGATAGACGAACAATTCGAGGCCGGCTTGGTGTTGGAAGGTTGGGAAGTCAAGAGTCTGCGCGACGGTCGAGTACAGTTGAAGGAAAGCTACGTCGAAATCAGACGCGGCGAAGCCTGGCTGTGCGGGGCGCACGTCTCGCCGCTGCTGTCGGCCTCGACCCACGTCAACCCCGACGCGGTGCGGCGCAAGAAGCTGTTGCTGCACCGGCGCGAATTGAACAAGTTGATCGGTTCGGTGGAGCGTAAAGGCTACACCCTGATCCCGCTGGCGATGTATTGGATCAAAGGCCGGGCCAAACTGAAAATCGGCTTGGCCAAGGGCAAGAAACTGCACGACAAGCGCGCGGCGGCCAAGGACAAGGATTGGCAGCGCGACAAAGCGCGCATCATGAAACACGGCTGAGCCATGTCTTCCCATCCCAATTTACTCGACGCGAATCACAGCGTCCTGCTGCTGGTCGATATCCAAACCCGGCTTAGTGCGGCGATGGCGGCAGAAGCCGCCGGGCAAATGGCGCTGCACAGCGAGCGCCTGCTAACGGCGGCATCTTTGCTGGAAGTCCCGGTATTGCTGACCGAACAGTATCCGCAGGGCTTGGGGCCGACCCAAGCTAACCTGCTGGAACTGTTGCCTGCCGCAGCGCAAGTTTTCGCCAAAACCGGATTTTCCTGCTGTGCGGCGGAGGGTTTTTGCGCGGCGTTGGCGGCGCTGGGTCGAAAGCAGATAGTGCTGGCCGGCCAAGAAAGCCACGTGTGCGTGTTGCAAACGGCGCTCGAGTTGCAGCATCTGGGGTACCGGGTACATGTAGTCGCCGATGCCGTCTGCTCGCGGCGTGCCGAACACAAAGCCTTGGCCTTGCAACGCATGCAGCAACAGGGCATAACGCTGAGCTGCCACGAGTCGGTATTGTTCGAATGGTTGCGCGACGCCAAGCACGAACGGTTTAAAACAATTTCCAGCTTATTGCGTTGAACACATTGTAGTGGGGGATAAATGATACGGACGGCATGGATCGGACCGATACTGGGAGCGTTCTTGCTGGCGGGCTGCGGCGGCGAGCCGCAGGTGCCGGTGCAGAAATTCGAGGGCTTTGCCCAAGGCACCACTTACCATGTCAGCTATTGGTCGGAGCCGGCTGTCGATGTTAAACAAGTGCAAGCCGAAGTCGACAAGACGCTGGCCGAACTGGACAAATTGTTGTCGAATTACCGGCCCGATTCCGAAATCGAGCAATTCAATGTTTCTTCTGCGACGGTCGGCCAGACCGTGGATGCGCAAATCGTCGCCCTGGTCAGAGTCGCGCAAACCGTCAGCCAGCTCAGCGGCGGTTGCTACGATCTGACGATCAAGCCTTTGTTCGAATTGTGGGGCTTTCAAAACGACGAATTGCACGTGCCGGAGCAGGCCGCTATCGATGCCGCTTTGGCCAATGTCGGCATGTCTAAATTGGAAATCGTCGACGACGCCCATTTGTTGAAGAAATTGCCCAATCTTCGCGTCGACTTGTCGTCCATCGCCCAGGGCTACAGCGTAGGCAAAGTTGGCGAAACCCTGGAAAAATTGGGGCTGGACAATTATCTGGTCGAAATCGGCGGCGAATTGAAATCTCTGGGCCATAAACCCGACGGCAAAGCCTGGGTCATCGCCGTCGAGAAGCCGTTGCCCGGCGAAAGAACCATGCACAAGGCGGTGACCTTGCCGAAGGATACGCCGATGGCGGTGATGACCAGCGGCACTTACCGGCACTATTTCGATCTGAAAGGCCAGCGTTACAGCCACATCCTCGATGCGCGCACCGGCAGGCCGGTCGCGCACGATTTGGTGGCAGTCACCGTGTTTCACGAAAATCCGACGGTCGCCGACGCCTGGTCGACCGCGTTGCTCTGTCTGGGCCAGGACGAGGGCATGAAGCTGGCCGATAACCAGAAGCTGCAGGCCTTGTTCATCCAGCAGCGCGACAGCGAATTCGTCGAGAGCAAGACGCGGGCGTTGACGACCTCGACCACCGTCACGATCAATTAAGCCAAGGCCGGAGCGCCGAAACCAGGGGGATTCATGTTGGGACTAGACAGTCAAATCCGATTTTCGATTCATGGCGGTGCCGACAGCGGCGGTGTAGCCGGCGGCGTCGACAGTCTGCTGGCGTTTTTGGAAAGCGCAGTGCGGCAATCGCCCGCCGAAACCTTTCACAGTTTATTGCCGGGCATTGAGGCATTGCAGAATTTGCATCCGCTGTTCGTGCATTTTCCGATCGCATTGTTGAGTCTGTTTTTTGCGCTGGATCTGGCCGGTAGTTTGGCCGGACGGGCGGAGTGGCGCCGGGTCGCCAGTTGGTTTTTGTATCTCGGCGTCGCCTTTGCCGGAATTACCGCGACCTTCGGGTTTGTTGCGGCCGATACGGTCGCTCACGGCGGCGATGTCCACGAGATTATGGAAAGCCACGAACATTTGGGGATATCCGTATTCGGCCTGGCTGCGTTTCTGGCGGTATGGCGCGGGATTGCCAAAGCCCATCCGGCCGGTCCGGCCAATGCCTTCTACTTGGCGCTAGCCGGTCTGTTGGCCGGTTTGTTGGCGTTCACGGCCGATTTGGGCGGTTTGATGGTTTACAAATACGGCGTGTCGGTCGAGGCGGCTGCCGATGCGAACCGGGCTGCAGCATTGCGCCACGAACACGGCGAGCCCGATTTCGACCAACCGGTCGATCACGACGAACCCGTCGTGAAACAGGAGCTGGGCTTGGGCAGTGCGATTCATCAGGACGAGGACGGCGCGGCGCATCCGCAAGCCGAGCCGGCGCCGGCGGCCGCCAGCCACCAGCACGAGCATAACCACAAACATGACCATTGAGCGGCCGAAATCGGCGCGGCAAAGGCTGGTTCGTCCGGCCTTTTTATTTGGCCGCGGACATGATTTCCCGCTGAGCTGTGGTATCCTACGCCGCCATTTTTTATGAGCTTGGCCATGCGTACCCGCGTTAAAATCTGCGGCTTTACCAATGTCGACGATGCCGTGCAAGCCGGCCGGCTGGGCGCCGATGCGATAGGTTTGGTGTTTTATCCGCCCAGTCCGCGTTACGTCGAAATTGCGCAGGCGGCGGCGATCAGCGAGGCCTTGCCGGCTTTCGTCAGCGTGGTAGCCTTGTTCGTCGATGCCGAGCCGGATAGGGTCCGGGAAGTGCTGGGCCGGGTTAGGGTGGATTGCCTGCAATTCCACGGCGACGAGCCGGCGGAAGCGTGCCGGATCTACCGCAAATCCTATATCAAGGCGGTGCGGATGCGACCGGGAATTGACGTGGCACAGTTGGAAAGCCGATATGCCGATGCGGCGGGACTGTTGCTGGACGCTTACCACCCGGGCCTGCCGGGCGGTAGCGGCAGCGGTTTCGACTGGGATTTGATTCCGCAGAGCCGATCATTGCCGCTTATATTGGCCGGCGGCTTGACAGCCGACAACGCCGCCGAGGCGGTGGCTGCGGTTAAACCGTATGCATTGGATGTCAGCAGCGGCGTAGAGGCCCGGAAAGGCATCAAGGATGCGGCGAAAATGGCCGATTTCATAAGAATAACTAATCGAGCGACTTGAGAATTATGACTGACACATACCCTTTGGGGGACAAGTACGATATGCCGGACGCCAGGGGCCATTTCGGTCCCTACGGCGGTATCTTTGTGGCCGAGACGCTGATGCCGGCGATTACCGAACTCAACGCCGCCTACCAGCGCTACATCGACGATCCGGATTTCATCGCCGAATTGGATGCCGACCTGCGCGATTACGTTGGCCGGCCGTCGCCGTTGTACCATGCGCAACGTTGGAGCGAACATCTGGGCGGCGCGCAGATTTATTTGAAGCGGGAAGACCTGAACCACACCGGCGCTCATAAGGTGAACAACACCGTCGGCCAAGCCTTGCTGGCCAAACGCATGGGCAAGACCCGCATCATCGCCGAGACCGGCGCCGGCCAACACGGCGTCGCCACCGCGACCGTCGCCGCGCGGCTGGGTTTGGAATGCGTGGTCTACATGGGCGCGGTCGACGTCGCCCGCCAGGCGCTGAACGTCTACCGGATGAAGTTGCTTGGCGCCACCGTGGTGCCGGTCGAGTCGGGTTCGAAAACCCTCAAAGATGCATTGAACGAAGCCCTGCGCGACTGGGTCACCAATATCGACAACACGTTTTACATCATCGGCACCGTGGCGGGGCCGCATCCTTATCCGGCGATGGTGCGCGATTTTCAGGCGGTGATCGGCCGCGAAGCGCGTAAACAATGCCTGGAACAAGCCGGCAAATTACCCGACGCTTTGGTCGCCTGCGTCGGTGGCGGTTCCAACGCCATCGGTTTGTTCTATCCCTTCATCGACGACGCCGGCGTCAAGATGTACGGTGTCGAAGCGGCCGGCGACGGCATCGCCACCGGCCGCCATTCCGCGCCGTTGTCGGCCGGTCGTCCCGGTGTATTGCACGGCAACCGGACCTATTTAATGGCCGACGACGACGGCGAAATCATCGAGACCCATTCGATTTCGGCCGGCCTGGATTATCCCGGCGTCGGTCCGGAACATGCCTGGTTGAAAGACATCGGTCGGGCCGAGTATCCCAACATCACCGACGACGAGGCCTTGCAGGGTTTCCACGCGCTGACCAGAATGGAAGGCATCATTCCGGCGCTGGAATCCAGCCATGCCATGGCCTATACCATGAAGCTGGCGCCGACGATGCGCAAGGATCAGGTCATTGTCGTTAACCTGTCCGGCCGCGGCGACAAGGACATGCACACCATCATGCAACGCGAGGGAATCAGCCTATGAGCCGTTTAGCCGCCAAATTCGCCGAATTGAAAGCCTCCGGCCGCAAAGCCTTGATTCCGTTCATCACTGCCGGCGACCCGTATCCGGAATTCACCGTGCCGATGTTGCACGAAATGGTCAAGGCCGGCGCCGACGTGATCGAGCTGGGCGTGCCGTTTTCCGACCCGATGGCCGACGGCCCGGTGATCCAGCGCGCCAGCGAACGCGCCTTGGCCCACCATGTCGGCTTGCGCAAAGTGCTGGCGATGGCGATGGAGTTTCGCAAGACCGACCAGACCACGCCGCTGGTGTTGATGGGTTATTTGAATCCGATCGAAATCATGGGTTACGAAGGTTTCGCCAACGCGGTACAGCGGGCCGACGTCGACGGCGTATTGACGGTGGATTTGCCGCCGGAAGAGTCGGAAGACTGCGTCAAATTGCTGCGCGAGCGCGGTATCGACCAAATTTTTCTGTTGGCGCCGAACACGACGCCGGATCGGATTCGTAAGATGCACGAAGTCGGTAGCGGTTACCTGTATTACGTTTCGCTGAAAGGCGTCACCGGTGCCGGTCATTTGGATGTCGCCGATGTCGAAGACAAGTTAACCATGATCAAAGCCAACACCGACTTGCCGGTCGGCGTCGGTTTCGGCGTGAAGGATGCCGAGACGGCGCGAACGATTGCCGCCATCGCCGACGGCGTCGTGGTCGGTAGTGCTCTGATCAGCAAAGTCGAGGCCAATCTCGACGATCCCGAGCAGGCCAAACGCGAAATCATCGAACTGTTGAAATCCATGCGCCACGCAATGGACCACTGAAGCATATAGCGGAGAACACCCCGAATGAGTTGGTTTGAAAAACTGGTCCCCTCTGCGATAAGAACCGAATCGTCGCAAAAACGCACCACCGTGCCGGAAGGTTTGTGGAACAAGTGCCCGCGTTGCGACGCGATACTGTTTAATGCCGAGCTGGAAAAAAACTTCAGCGTATGCCCGAAGTGCGAACACCATTTGCGCATTTCCGCCCGGCGGCGGTTGAACATTTTTCTGGACGAAGGCAATTGCCAGGAAATCGGCGCCGGGCTGAAACCGGCCGATCCGCTTAAATTCAAGGACAGCAAACGCTATAAAGACCGGATTAGCCAGGCGCAAAAGCAAAGTAACGAAAACGACGCGCTGGTGGTGATGAAGGGCACCTTGAAAGGCTATCCGATCGTCGCGGCTGCGTTCGATTTCGGTTTCATGGGCGGCTCGATGGGCTCGGTGGTCGGCGAGCGTTTCGTGCGCGGCGTCAACGAAAGCTTGCGCAGCGGAGCGCCGTTCATCGTCTTCACCGCCAGCGGCGGTGCCCGGATGCAGGAATCCTTGTTTTCGCTGTTCCAAATGACCAAAACCAGCGCGGCTTTGACCAAACTGGCGGACGCCGGCATTCCGTATATTTCTTTCATGACCGACCCGACCATGGGCGGGGTATCGGCCAGTCTGGCGATGTTGGGCGACATCAACGTCGCCGAGCCCGATGCATTGATCGGCTTCGCCGGGCCGCGCGTGATCGAACAGACCGTACGCGAGAAATTGCCGGAAGGTTTTCAGCGCAGCGAGTTTCTGCAGGAGCACGGCGCCATCGACATGATCATTGATCGCCGCGAGATGCGCGATAAAATAGCCGGCATCCTGGCGATTTTGCGCGGCGGCGTTAGCGTTTCGGCAGTCGCGGCCGGCGAAAGCGGCGATTTGGCCCAAAGTCCAGTCAGCGAAACCTTGCCGATTCAGGATTAAAGCCGGTCGAAATGGCGCGTTTCGATTCGCTGCAAGCTTGGCTGGCCTGGCAGGAACAATTACATCCGCGCTCGATAGATTTGGGTTTGGCGCGGGTCGCCGGCGTTTATCGGCAGTTGAACCCGACCCAGGCCAAACCTTTGACCGTCACGGTGGGCGGTACCAATGGCAAGGGTTCCTGCGTGGCGATGCTGGAGGCGATATACCGGGCGCAAGGCTACAAAGTCGGCGCCTACACTTCGCCGCACATCTTGCGCTACAACGAAAGAATCCGCATCGATGGCCAGGCGGTTGCCGACGCCGACATTTGTCGGGTATTTTCCCGAATCGACGCGGCTCGCGGCGAGACCAGCCTGAGCTATTTCGAGTTCGGCACGTTGGCGGCGCTGTGCTTGTTCGCCGAAGCCGGCCTGGACGTACAGCTATTGGAAGTGGGTTTGGGCGGCAGGTTGGATGCGGTAAACATTGTCGATCCCGACGTCGCGTTGGTAACTACTATCGCGCTGGACCATGTCGATTGGTTGGGTAACACCGTGGAAGCGATAGGCCGGGAAAAAGCCGGCATTTTTCGGCAGTCGGTGCCTGCCGTGATCGGCGACGCAGCGGCACCGGCCTCGTTACGGCAGGTAGCCGAGCGGATTGGCGCCAAGGTTTACCAATTGGAACATGACTTCGCTTACCGCAAACAGGGCGAAACCTGGGAATGGCAAGGCGGCGAGCGAGCTTACCGCGATTTGCCGGCTCCGGCGTTCAAAGGCGAACAGCAATACCGGAATGCCGCAGCGGTGCTGATGGCCGTTTCGGCGTTGCAGGAGCAGTTACCGGTCGACGACGCGGCGATCCGAGCCGGTTTGCGCCAGGCCAGCCTGCTGGGCCGGTTTCAGTTGGTCGCCGGCAAACCGCGCGTATTGCTGGATGTCGGCCACAATCCGCAAGCGGTCGGCACGCTGATCGATTATCTGCGCGATTATTTTCCCGCCGCCACGATCCATGCCGTATTCGCGATGATGCGCGACAAAGATATCGCTACCGTGGTGCAGATGATGCGGGAGCGGGTGGCGCGGTGGTATCTGGCGCCGCTGGATAATCCGCGCGCCGCCGAGCCGGCATTGATCGAATCCCATTTTCGGCAGTTGGATATGGCGAACGTCGACAGCGGGTTCGCCGATTTTTCGGCCGCATTCCAAGCGGCCCGGGCAGCGGCGGGGCCGGACGAGCTGGTTCTGGTGTTCGGCTCGTTTTTTCTGGTATCCGAATATTTGGCAAAATTTTCTTAGAGGTGATCGGAATGGATCAAGAATTGAAACAGCGATTGATAGGTGCGGCGGTCATTACCGCGCTGGCCGCGATTTTCGTACCGATGTTGTTCGACGATCCTATCGACGAAACCGGTAAAAATATCAGCGAACTGAAAATTCCCGAATTGCCTGCCAAAGCGCAGGATGTCGAAATCATGCCGCTTCCGGAAAAAGTGGAAGACGTGGCCGAGGCTCCGGCCGAAGCTGCCAAGCCGGCTCCGAAATTCGTCGAAGAAGGCGAAGCCGAAACCGAATTCGAGCCAGCGAAGCCGCAAATCAAATTGAGTGCGCGGGAAGCGGCGCCGCTAACGCCTTCCGCTGCATCGCCGGCAAAGCCGTCGCCGCGGGCCCTGGCGCCTGCCGACGAAGAGCCGGCCGAAGCGGAGGATTTGCCGATCGCGCCGAAGCCGGCAAAACCGGCCGCTCCGGTACAGCCGCTGACCAGCGTCGCGCCGGTCCCGAAACCGTTGAAACCGTTGGCGAAACCGGCCGAAGCCAAATCCGAGCCTTCGGCTCAAGCCCCGCTGGCCGCGCCGGCTGCCAAGCCTGCCGCCGCAGCCGAGGAAACCAACCGCTGGTATTTGCAGGTGGGAACTTTCAGCCAGAAAGCCAATGCCGCCAGTTTGCAGGAGAGTTTGAAGCAACAGGGTTTCGCGGCAACGGTTAAGGAAGTGGCCGGCGATAAAGGCACCGTCTTCAAAGTCCGTATCGGACCCATCGTCGACAAAGCCAAAGCCCAGGCGGTCAAGGCCAAATTGGCGCAGATCAACGTTAACAGCTTCGTTTCCGCCGACGAATAATTGGTTTTGCCCGGTTTGGTTATTTCGATAGTTTACTGAGCGATGCCGGATTTGGTGCCTTGGGACAAACTGCTGTGGGTTGATTACACCATTATTGCCGTCATATCCATGTCGGCGGTGATGGGCTTGGTGCGCGGTTTTATCAAGGAAGCCTTTGCGCTGGTGCTATGGATTGCGGCAGTTTGGGTGGCGACCCACTACAGCCGCGAGCTGTCGGTGTTGCTGCAATCCACGATCAGCTACCCGTCGGCCCGCATCGCCGCCAGCTTCGGCTTACTGTTTTTCGCGACGTTGATATTGGGCAGCCTGATCAGTTTCCTGTTGAGCCAATTGATCGAGAGAACCGGCCTGAGCGGCAGCGACCGCCTGCTCGGCATGTTGTTTGGCATCGCCCGCGGGGCCGTGCTGGTTTCCATGCTGGTGATTCTGGCCGGGGTCACGCCGCTGCCGGAAGACCCGTGGTGGAAACAGTCCGTACTCATTCCTCCGTTTCAAGCCTTGGCGGTCTGGTTGAAAAGCCAGATGCCGACCGGTTTGGCGGATTACATTCATTATCGATAATCCGGATCAGCTATGTGTGGTATTGCCGCTATTGTTTCCAATCAAAGTGTTAACCAAGACCTGTACGATGCCTTAACCGTGTTGCAGCACCGCGGCCAGGATGCTGCCGGCATCGTCACTTGCGACGGCGGCCGCCTGCATTTGCGCAAGGACAACGGTTTGGCCCGCGACGTGTTTTCGCCCGAGCAAATGATGAAGCTGAAAGGCAACATGGGCATTGCCCACGTGCGTTATCCGACCGCCGGTTGCACCAGTTCCGCCGAGGCCCAGCCGTTTTACGTCAATTCGCCGTTCGGCTTGACGCTGGCCCACAACGGCAATCTGACCAATACCGAGGAATTGAAGCGGCAGGTGTTCGTAGACGATCAACGCCATATCAATACCGATTCCGACTCGGAAGTGTTGTTGAACGTATTCGCCCACGAATTGCAGCAATTCGGCAAACTGCGCTTGACCGTGGACGACGTGTTTCAGGCTGTCAGCGCGGTGCACAATCGCTGCCGCGGCGCTTACGCGGTGGTGGTGATGATTGCCGGCTTCGGCGTATTGGGGTTTCGCGACCCGCATGGCATCAGGCCGATCGTGTTCGGCGAGCGTCAAACCGAGGACGGCGTCGATTACATGATCGCGTCGGAGAGCGTCGCGCTGGACGTGCTGGATTTTCGCCTGATCCGCGATCTGGCGCCGGGCGAAGCCGTGTTCATCGAGGCTTCCGGCAAATTGCACACCCGCCAGTGCGCCGAAACCATCGACCATTGCCCGTGCATCTTCGAATACGTCTATTTCGCCCGGCCGGATTCGATCATCGATAACATCTCGGTTTACAAAGCGCGGATGCGGATGGGCAAAAAGCTGGCCGAAAAAATCCAGCGGGAATGGCCGGACCACGACATCGACGTGGTGATTCCGATTCCGGATACCAGCCGCACTGCCGCATCGCAGATCGCTCACGATCTGGGGGTCAAATTTCGCGAAGGCTTCATGAAAAACCGTTACATCGGCCGTACCTTCATCATGCCGGGACAGAAGCTGCGGAAAAAGTCGGTCAAACAAAAGTTGAACGCGATTTCGCTGGAATTCGACGGTAAAAACGTATTGCTGGTGGACGATTCCATCGTCCGCGGCACCACGTCCGAACAGATCATCCAGATGGCGCGCGACGCCGGCGCCAAAAAAGTTTATTTCGCCTCCGCCGCGCCGCCGGTGCGTTACCCCAACGTCTACGGTATCGATATGCCCGCCGCGCGCGAGTTAATCGCCCACGGCCGCAGCGAAGACGAGGTGTGTAAGGCGCTGGGGGCCGATAAATTGATTTACCAGGATCTGGACGATTTGATCGAAGCGGTCGGCCGCGGCAATCCGAAGATCGCGCACTTCGACACGTCCTGCTTCAGCCGCGACTACGTGACCGGCGATATCGACGATGCCTATTTGGCGAAGATCGAGGCCTTGCGCAACGACCACGCCCAGGAAACCCGTAAAAGCAGCAGTTTTATTATCGAAATGCAGGTGGCGAAATAATATGAACCAACCGGATTGGCAAGATTATGCCGCGGAAACCCAAGCCATACGCGCCGGCCAGAAGCGGAGCCACGAGGGCGAGCACAGCATGCCGATTTTCGCCACCTCCAGCTATGTGTTCGGCTCGGCCGAGGAAGCCTCGCTGAAGTTTACCGGCCAGCAGCCCGGCAATATCTATTCGCGCTTTACCAACCCGACGGTCGCTACCTTCCAGGAACGTCTGGCGCTGATGGAAAAAGGCGAACGCTGTCTGGCGTTCGCATCCGGCATGGCGGCCATCATGGCAGTGGGTATGGCGCTATTGAAGGCGGGCGACCACGTGGTTTGCTCGCGCAGCGTGTTCGGCAATACGGTACTGGCCTTTCAAAATTATTTCGGCAAATTCGGCGTCGAAACCGATTTCGTCAAGCTGACCGATCCGGCCGCCTGGGAAGCCGCGATTAAGCCCAATACCCGCTTCCTGTTTCTGGAAACGCCGTCGAATCCGCTGATCGAAATTGCCGATATCCGGGCCTTGGCCGATATTGCTCACCGCCACGGCTGCCTGCTGGTGGTCGATAACGTGTTTTGCACGCCGATCTTGCAGCAACCGCTGGCTTTGGGGGCCGATATCGTCGTGCATTCGGCGACCAAATACATCGACGGCCAGGGCCGTTGCGTCGGCGGCGCGGTGGTCGCTAACGAAGAAATCATCGAAAAGCAGGTCTATCCCTATTTGCGCACCGGCGGTGCCACGTTGAGTCCGTTCAACGCCTGGGTGTTTGCTGGCGGTTTGGAAACGCTGGCGATTCGGATGAAAGCCCATTGCGACAACGCGTTCGAATTGGCCAAGTGGCTGGAGCGTCAAGACGCCGTCGGCAAAGTGCATTATCCTGGCTTGGCCTCGCATGCCCAGCACGAACTGGCCAAACGCCAGCAAAGCCATTTCGGCGCGGTGGTTAGCTTCGAATTGAAGGGCGGTAAGGAAGAAGCCTGGCGCTTGATCGATGCGACGCGGATGTTGTCGGTTACGGCCAATCTGGGCGACGTCAAAACCACCATCACCCATCCGGCCACGACCACCCACGGCCGGCTGACGCCGGAAGCCCGCGCCGAGGCCGGGATCAAGGACAGCCTGGTACGGATCTCGGTCGGCTTGGAAAATATCGACGATATCAAGGCCGATTTGGCCGCCGGCTTGGCTGCGGCCTGATGCGCCGCAGGCCGGGGCAGCGAACGTAAAGCCAAAAATAAGCTATCTTTGTCCGAAATTCCCCAGAGATTCCGAGCATGTTCCAGGATAGAAAAGAGTACCGAAAAAACTTCAATGCCGAGGGTAAGCTTTACGTCGGCGGCGAAACCTTAGAGATCAATTGTTACGACGTGTCGTTGAACGGTGCGATGCTGGAAGTCATGCCGGGCGATTTGCTGACCACGATTCGGGATTTCGAGGTATTGCTGGAGCAGAGCCGGCGCGCGGAAATTTTCGTCGCCGAATTGCAGTTAGCCGGGGAAGTGGACATCGTCTGGGTCAAACGCGACCGTAACCGGATCATGATGGGATTGGAGTTCCGCGATGTGGTGCACAACGCGCAAAAACTCTGGCGCAAGCGGCGCGGTTACCGCAAGGCCGAGCGTTTCCAGGCGGAGTTGTTCGTCGAGAAGGAACGCTTTGCGGTGGAGGGTTTGGACCGTTCGGTGGAAGGCATGTGTTTGAAACTGGCGGGCAGCTCGCCAGCCATCAAAATCAACGCCCCGGTCAAAGTGCAGTGCCCGGAGTTGGGTTTGAGCGCTCTGGGTAAAATCGTCTGGTACGACAGTAACGAAATCAGTACCCGCATCGGCTTGCAATTAGTCACGATGCGCTAAAAGGCCGGCTTCGGAGGCGGCGGGCGCCGCCCCCGCAGGCCGGTTCCATTCAATCCTGTAGTAGCGGATCCAGTTCTTGGTTCATGTCCAGTGCGTGCAAATCGTCGAAGCCGCCGATGTGGCGTTCGCCGATATAGATTTGCGGAACCGTGCGCCGTTTGGTTTTTTCCATCATCTGTTCCCGCAAACCCGGCTCGGCGTCGACGTTGATTTCGGTATAACGGGCTCCCTTGCGCTCCAGCAAGCGTTTCGCCATCGTGCAATAAGGGCAAATTTTCGTGGTATAGATGATGATTTCCGGCATGGATAAATTAATGAATGCTAATAAAGTCGCCATTCTAACGGTCGGTCCGGTTTTGCTCAAGCGCCAAGGCCAGCGCCAACTGTCCGATCAATAGCTCGGCCGCTTGCCTTAGCGAAGTGCCGAACGCCACGACGCCGTCCTCGTGTCCCAGCATGGTAAATATGCCGCTCTCCGTTTTTCCCAGCGTTTGCAAAATGCTTGTCACGGCGCGTGCCATTTCCGGGGTGCCGTAAGGGATGTGCGCTGCGGTATGCGCCAAGCGCAATTTTGCGGTATTGCGCCAAATTTCCGGACAATGCCCGTGAATCACGGCCTGCACGCCGGGCAATCCTTGGTAGATCACGGCGTGAGTCAAGGCTTCCGAAGACGGTTGCGCCGGGCCTTGGGCTTGCAGGTAATTCTGTTGCGGCGCTGCGGCGGTGACCCAGGCATAATGCTCCGGGCCGAGCTGCGGCAGGTGGCCGGTCTGGGTAGCGGAAACCAAAAAACCGTCCTGGCCGGGCTCGCGCCGGCTGCTGATGTTGCCGAAGCCGAGCCCGTCGTATTTGCCGGCGGTGCGGCCGATCAGCCCCAGCCGGTACACGATGCTGCGCCAGGCGTTGATTTCGGCTAAATCCGCATCGCTTGGCAACGCTCGGTATTGGTGGTCGAGACGGTATTTGATCACGCCCTCGCGATCATGCGGCATAAAGACTCCAGACGGCTAATTTCGATTTAAGCTGAATACACTAATCCATGAACGTAAAATTTTTTCTGCACGGCCTGTTTTTTTTAGCGGCGTTGCTGGCGGCCGATGCCGGCAACGCCGCCCAGCCCGCCACTGCGATCAAGGCCGTGTCGCGGGCGGATATCCAACAACGCGTGCAATCGGTCAAGGATAAACAGAATCTGGCCGAAGACGTCAAGAACCGCATCCTGGCCGCCTACCGCGAGAGCGAGGACAACCTGAGCGAGGCCGAAGCCCAGGACGCCCAAGCCGAGTCCTTCAAACAGGCGCTGAATCTGTATCCGGTGGTGGCCAAACAAATTGCCGGCCAGATTACCGAGGCGGAAAACGGCCTGAAAAACCGCAAACCGGAAAAACTGGCCCTGGTCCCGACCGACGAGTTGGAACAGCGCTTGATCATCGAAAAAACCCGGCTCAGCGATCTGGATGCCGAAATCAGCCGGATCGAAGCGCAAATCGGCGAGTTGAACGGCCGGCCGCAACTGATTCGGGAAAAAGTCGCCGAAATCAAAAACAAGCAGGCCTCCAGTTTACAGGAGCAGCAAACTTTGGCTGCACGTGCCGCCGACAACATCTACGAGCGCGAAGCGCGGCAGATCCAAGTGGATACCCGGATTCGGTTGCTGAACAGCACGTTGAAAACCTTGGAGCTGGAAAATATCAGCAGCCCGTTGCGGCTGCAGGTCGAAAAAGACCGGATGCATCTGGCCACGCTGCAGCGCGAGTTGCAAGGTCTGGCGATCGCCGATCTGGATAATTTTTTACTGGACCGGCGCCAGCAGGAAATCGACAAGGAGCAGGCCGAATTGGCGCAGGCGGAGAAGGATGCCGAGGGCAAGCATCCGTTCATCCGAGATGCGACCAAAACCAACATGCAGTACAACCACAGCCTGCAGGACATCAATAAGAACATGGAGCAGTACCTGCTGCAAAAAACCGAGATCGACGCCCGCGGCAAGCAGTTGGAAAAAGACTTTCAAAGCGCCGAGCAAAAAATCAACTTGGCCGGTTTGAGCCCGGCCTTGGGCAATTTATTGCGCGAACAACGCCGCAACGTGCCGCAGCGCAAACAGTTCGCCCATTTGGCCGACGACATCCAGGAGCAGATCGCGTTGGCCAGTCTGGAAATGTTCAAGCTCGACGAAGCCAAGAAAGAGCTGGCCGACGTCAACCAAGTGTTATTGAACCAGATCGGCCGATTGCCGGCCGATACCGACGACGCTGAAAAATTGCGGATTCGCACCGAATTGCGCATGCTGCTGAACGACCGCAAGGATCTGGTAATGCGCCTGGCCACCAGCTACAACGAATACGGCAGGCTATTGGGGGATGTCGATTTCAGCCTGCAACAAATGCTGGGCGTAGCCGACAAGTTTAGTGCCTACCTCGACCAACGCCTGCTGTGGGTACCCAGTGCGCGGGTGATCGACAAATACTATGTGAAAGACATTTTTTCGTCGCTGGTCTGGTTTTTCAGTCCCGACAACTGGTTGCGGGTGGCGGCGAATTTCGGCGAGAGCATCGCCAATTTTCCGCTATTGGTCCTGGTCGGCTTGGGCATCGTGGTGTTGCATTGGCGTTTTCGGTTAAACCTGAAACGCAGGCTGACGCATCTGCTCGACAAAAATCCGCTAGGCCATAGTTTCGGCGAAATTCTGTCGGGGATGGGCTATTTGATGCTGCTGTCGCTGTACGGCGCTTTATTGATGGCCTGGATCGGCGGCGTATTGCTATTGAACGCCCGCGCCGATTTTTTTAGCCATGCTTTCGCCGAGGGTATGGTCGCGACGGCCTTGTCGCTGTTCGTCGTGCAGTTTTTCTTTCGTCTGTTCAAACCCGACGGCATTGCCGAAACCCTGTTCCATTGGCCGGAGCATGTCACCAACTTGCTGTACGGCCAAATGAAGTGGGCCCGCTTTCTGTTGTTGCCCAGCGTGTTCATCATGTCGATGACCGGCAGCGACTTGTTTTCCGAACATAGCTATGCCTTGGGCCGTACCGCGCTGATCGTGATGATGCTGACCTTCAGCTACGTATTTCACCGCTTGGCCCAGCCGCAAACCGGCCTGGGCCGCTATTTCTACCAACAGTCCGCCGGCTGGTTCAGCCGTTTGCGTTACGTCTGGTATGCGATTGCGCTGCTGACGCCGTTGGCGATCATCGGTTTCGCCGTGGCCGGTTATTACCAAAGCGCGTTGGAGCTGGAACAAAAGCTGATTGACAGCTTGCGGTTGGTGTTCTTCGTCTCTCTGTTTCAGGCTCTGGTATTGCGCTGGTTGCGTAATACTCAGCGCCGCTTGGCGCTGAAGAATGCCCGGCAAAAACGCAAGCAGATCGAACAGGCTGCTGCGGCGGCAGGCACCGAGGGCGGAATTCCGCTGGATGAGGAATTGCTGGACATCTCCAAAATCAACCAGCAAGGCCACAATTTTCTGGCCACCGTAACCGGGGTAATGATCGCCGTCGGCGCCTGGCTGATCTGGAGCGATATCCTGCCGGCGTTTTCGGTGTTCGACCAAGTCGTATTGTGGCAACACGCGCAAGTCGTGGACGGCAAGGAAGCCCTGCAACCGGTGACCTTGATCAATCTGCTGCTGTGTCTGGTCTACATCGGTCTGGCGTTTTTGTTTGTCGGTAACTTTCCGACCCTGGTCGATTTGGCGACCGCCGGCAAATTCGCCATGACCGCCGGCGGCCGCTACGCCCTGATCCAGTTGGTGCGTTATAGCTTGGTCTCGGTCGCTTTTTTGGCGGTCGCCAACGAGCTGGGCGGTAGTTGGTCGCAGGTGCAATGGCTGGTGGCGGCGCTCAGCGTGGGTTTGGGTTTCGGTTTGCAGGAAATCTTCGCCAATATGGTGTCGGGTATCATCTTGCTGTTCGAACGGCCGATTCGGGTTGGCGATACCGTCACGGTCGGCGACGTTACCGGCCGGGTCAGTCGGATCCAAATGCGGGCAACGCATATTGTGGACTGGGACCGCAAAGAATTGGTGGTGCCGAACAAAACCTTCATTACCGACCAACTGATCAACTGGACCTTGTCCGATACCGTGACCCGGGTAGTGGTGCCGGTCAGCGTATCCTACGGCACCGATATCGAGCTGGTGGAGCAGATTCTGAGCCAAGCAGTGAAAAATACCGAACAGGTGCTGGCCGATCCGGAGCCAGCGATCAGTTTCGTCGGCTTCGGCGAAAGCGCGTTGGAATTCAAAGTCAACGTATTCGTGCGCGAGTTGAGCGACCGTACTGTCGCGACCCATAAATTGCATATACAGATTTACGAAGCGCTGCAGGCGCACCATATCGAAATTCCCTATCCGCAACGCGACGTGCATATCCGTTCGGTCGCCAAAGGCGTGCTGAACGAGGGTGGCGCCAATTATTAGCCGATTTCAATATAACCGGGTTCTGTAATAAAATGCGGCGCTTTAAACCGAGCTCCGATTTTTAACATGCGTTGTCCGTTTTGCGCTGCACAAGACACGCGGGTGATCGATACCCGTCTGGCCGACGACGGCGACCAAGTCAAGCGCCGGCGGGAATGCGTAGCCTGCAAGGAGCGGTTTACCACGTTCGAAGTGGTCGAGTTGACGCTGCCGCGCATTATCAAACGTAACGGCGCCCGGCAAAGTTTCGACGAGCAAAAATTGCGGGCCGGCATACAACGGGCGCTGGAGAAGCGGCCGGTACAGGTCGATGCGGTCGAAGCCGCGTTGAGCCGGATCAAAAAGACGTTGACGGCCAGAGGCGAGCGGGAGATTCCGGCGCGCGAACTGGGCGAGATGGTCATGAACGAACTGAAGGCGCTGGACCACGTCGCTTTCGTGCGTTTCGCATCCGTTTACCGCAGCTTCCAGGACGTCTCCGATTTCACCGCCGTCATCGAAAATTTGCAGAAACATGACGTCTAGCCAAGACGCCGCCTTTATGGCGCGGGCCTTGAAACTGGCGCAAAACGGCCTGTACACGACCGATCCCAATCCCCACGTCGGCTGTGTGTTGGTCAAACTTGGCGAAATCATCGCTGAGGGCTGGACCCAGCGCGCCGGATACGCCCATGCCGAAGTGGACGCATTGAGCCGGGCCGACGATGCCCGCGGCGCCACTGCCTACGTCACGCTGGAGCCCTGCAGCCACCAGGGTAAGACCGGGCCTTGTACCGAGGCGTTGATCGCGGCCGGCGTCAGCCGGGTGGTCGCCGCAATGCAAGACCCGAATCCGCTGGTGTCAGGCCGGGGTTTGCAGCAGCTCGCCGCGGCCGGGATCGAAGTCGTCTGCGGCGTGTTGCAAAGCGAGGCGGAAAATTTGAACCGCGGCTTTTTCAAACGGATGAGCCAGGGCTTGCCCTGGATTCGCAGCAAGCTAGCCATGAGCCTGGACGGGCGTACGGCGATGGCCAGCGGGGAAAGCCAGTGGATCACCTCGCCGCAGTCGCGCCAGGACGTTCAACGTTGGCGAGCGGCCAGCAGCGCGGTTTTGACCGGAATCGACACGGTGCTGGCCGACGATCCGTCGTTGAGTGCGAGAGTCGATTTCGATGTGGTCCAGCCGGTGAAAGTGGTATTGGACAGCCGGTTGCGCATGCCGCCGGCAGCGCGGATGTTGCAGGATGCTGCGGAGGTCTGGATTGTGACTTCGAGTAGCGACTCGGTAAAACGGCAGCGTTTGCTCGATGCCGGTTGTAAAGTGTTTCAAGTCGACGCTCAGGGCGGACGCACCGATTTGCCCCAAGTTTGCAGGTTGCTGGCAGAGCGGCAGATCAACACGGTGTGGGTCGAGGCCGGTGCGACCTTGAACGCGGCTTTGCTGAATAGCGGCCTGGTCGACGAATGGTTGATTTATATGGCGCCTTGCATATTGGGCGACAGCGGGCGCGGGCTGTTCCGGCTGCCGCAGTTGCAACGCCTGCAAGACAAGAAGCAACTTTATTTGGCGGAAGCGCGGCAAGTGGGCCCGGATTTACGGTTGCAATACCGGCCGCAAGCGATTTCCGATTAGGGTTATGCCGTTATGAAGATTGTTACAGTTTGTCTATTGCTATTGTTGTCGCTACCGGGCCTGGCCGGCGCGGAGGAAGACGATTCGAAACCGGCGAAAACCGTTAAAATCGAAGGCGGAAAATTCGTCGGCGAGGAACATGAGATCGAAATTTACGATTACCATAGCGGCGTCTACCAGTCGGTAACCGTTTATCGCAAGCCGGAAAAAGCCGATAAAACCCAGCAACCCGCCGCGCAACCGGCTGAACAGCCTAAACGCTGACGCTTCCTGCCAACCCGAATCATCGAGCGAAATACCATGTTTACCGGAATTGTTTTAGCCGTCGGCCGCATCGCCGCCGTGCAACCCCGAGGCGGAGATTGCCGGTTGAGTATCGACACCGGCAAACTGCCGCTGCAAGACTGCGCGCTCGGCGACAGTATTGCCGTCAACGGCGTTTGTCTGACCGCGGTCGAATTGGCCGAGCATCGTTTCAGTGCCGACGTGTCGAACGAAACCTTGTCGCGCACCACGTTAAGCCAGGCCAAGGCCGGCACGCCGGTCAATCTGGAATTGGCGCTGACGCCGTCCAGCCGGTTGGGCGGGCATATCGTCAGCGGCCATGTCGATGGCATCGGCCAGGTTCTGGAAAAGCGCGCCGACGGCCGCTCGTGGCGCTTCAAATTTAAGGCGCCGGACTCGCTGGCCAAATATATCGCCGAAAAAGGTTCCATCTGCATCGACGGCATCAGCCTGACAGTAAACAGCGTCGACGGCGCCACGTTCGCGGTGAATATCGTGCCGCATACTTTGCAGGAAACCACGCTCGGCCACGCCGAAGTCGGCGACCAGGTCAATCTGGAAGTCGATTTGCTGGCCCGCTACCTGGAGCGCTTGATGCAGGGCGACGCCGCCGCCCGCGGCCGGGGATCGATCACCGAGGCGCTACTTCACGACGCAGGTTTTATCCAATGAATAGCATAGAAGAAATTATCGGCGATCTGCGCCTGGGTAAGATGGTCATCATCATGGACGACGAAGACCGGGAAAACGAGGGCGACTTATTGATGGCGGCGGAATTCGTCCGCCCGGAAGACATCAATTTCATGGCCAAGTACGGCCGCGGCCTGATCTGTTTAACCTTGACCCGCGAACGTTGCCAGCAATTGCGCTTGCCGTTGATGGTCAACGACAACCGCACGCCTTACACCACCAATTTCACCGTTTCGATCGAAGCGGCCGAGGGCGTTACCACCGGCATTTCCGCGGCGGACCGGGCGTTGACGGTGCAAGCCGCAGTGGCCAAGCATGCCCAACCCGGCGATTTGGTGCAGCCCGGCCATATTTTTCCGCTGATGGCGCAGGCCGGCGGCGTGTTGAACCGGGCCGGGCATACCGAAGCCGGTTGCGATCTGGCGCGATTGGCAGGCGTGGAACCGGCGGCGGTAATTGTCGAAATTCTGAACGACGACGGCTCTATGGCCCGCCGTCCCGACCTGGAGGCGTTTGCCGAACGCCACAACCTGAAAATCGGCACAATTGCCGATTTGATCCATTACCGGATCAAACACGAAAATACGCTGGAACGCATCAGCGAGTGCGTTTACCCGACCGAGTTCGGCGATTTCCGGTTATACGCCTACCAGGATTGCAACGACGACAACGTCCACTTGGCCTTGGTCATGGGCGACGTGGCCGGCGACGAACCGGTCTTGGTGCGGGTACATGCGCGTAACCTGATCGACGATTTGCTGTTTTCCAAGCGCAGCGATTGCAGCCTGCCGGTGCGCGAGGCGCTGAAAAACATCGCCGAGGCCGGCCGCGGCGTCTTGGTGCTGATCCGGCAAAAAGAAAACAACAAAGATTTGGTCGAATTGATCCACAGCTATCAAATGCAGGACCACGGCGTCAAACACGGCCGCGATCTCAGCGCCGACGCCGATTGGCGTACCACCGGCGCCGGCTCGCGGATTTTGTCCGATCTGGGCGTGCGCCGGCTCAAGGTGATGGGCGCGCAGAAAAAATATATAGGCTTGTCCGGTTTCGATTTGGAAGTGGTCGAACATATCGATGCCGGCAACTAAATCCAGGTAATTTCAATTTCTCATCCATTAGGTAAATACATGGCAACAGTGACTACCGTCGAAGGTAATTTTTCCGCGCAAGGCGGCAAGTTTTGCATCGTCTCTTCGCGCTTCAACAGCTTTATCGTCGAACAATTGGAAGGCGGTGCGATCGATGCGTTGGTGCGCCACGGCGCCGACCGCAACGATATTACGCTGGTCAAGGCGCCCGGCGCCTTCGAACTGCCGATGGTGGTGCAACGCATTGCCGCCGGCAAAAAATACGATGCGATTATCGCTTTGGGCGCGGTAATCCGCGGCGGCACGCCGCATTTCGAATACGTGGCCGGCGAATGCGTCAAAGGCATCGCCCAGGTTGCATTGCAATACGATATCCCGGTCGCATTCGGCGTGTTGACGGTGGATAGCATCGAGCAGGCGATCGAACGCGCCGGCACCAAAGCCGGCAACAAAGGCGCCGAAGCCGCCCTGTCCGCGATCGAAATGGTCAGCCTGTTCCAGGCCTTGAACGGCAACCAGGGCAGTTAATGAGCCAGGCAAAAACCAACGCCAGAAAATGTGCGGTGCAGGCCTTGTACCAATGGCAGATGTCGGGCGACAGTCTGACCCGGATCGAGACCTATTTTCTGGAAGAAGAGCATTTGAAAGGCGCCCAGAAAACCTATTTCAGCGAACTGTTCCACGGCGTGCCGAAACAACTGGACGTGATCGACGCCGCGTTGGCCGAATTCGTCGACCGGCCGGTGGAGAAAATCGATCCGGTAGAACGGGCCATCCTGCGCATCGGCGCTTACGAATTGATCAACCGCCTGGAGACGCCGTACAAGGTCATCATCAACGAGGGCGTCAATCTGGCCAAGGATTTCGGCGCCGACGGCAGCCACAAATACGTCAACGGTATTTTGGATAAGGTGGCGCAGAAGCAACGCGCGCAGGAAATCGCCGCCAAACAGCGCCACAAATCCGGCGACTGATGGCGCTCGGCGAATTCGACCTGATCCGGCGCTTCTTCGCCGGAACTGCGTTGCAACACCCGTTCAACCAACTCGGCATCGGCGACGACTGCGCTTTGCTGAATCTGCCGGACAGCTACCAAATCGCCGTAACCGCCGACACCATGGTCGAGAACGTGCATTTTTTTGCCGATGTCGATCCGAATGCCTTGGGGCATAAGGTATTGGCCGTCAACCTCAGCGATTTGGCGGCGATGGGTGCGGAGCCGTTTGCGGTGACGTTGGCATTGACCTTGCCAAAAGTCGACGAAGCCTGGTTGCAAGGCTTTGCCGATGGTTTTCTGGCACTGGCCGGGCAATACCGCGTGGATCTGGTCGGCGGCGATACTACCGCCGGACCGCTAACCTTGACGGTACAGGCGATGGGCGCAGTGCCGCGCGGCCAAGCTTTGCTAAGGTCCGGGGCTAGGCCCGGCGATTTGATTTTCGTCAGCGGTCCGCTCGGTAATGCCGGCTTGGGCTTGAAAATCAGGCAGGGTTTGCCGGGCGCCGACGGCGGTTTGGCCTTACAAAGTTTCGACCGGCCGCTGCCGCGAATCGAAATAGGCCTGGCCCTGCGCGGCGTTGCCAGCGCCTGTATCGATATTTCCGACGGTTTGGCGGCCGACCTGGGCCATATTCTGCAACAGAGCGGCGTCGGCGCTGTGATCGATTGGGACAATCTGCCGTTGTCGGCGCCGGTGCGCGAGTACATTGCAACCAGCTCGGACTGGACCCTGCCGTTGAGCGCCGGCGACGACTACGAACTGTGTTTCACCGTGCCGATGGCCGCGGCGGCAAAGGTGCCGTCCGGTTGCCACTGCGTCGGCGCCGTCGAGGCCGAGTCCGGTTTGCGCATTCGCCGGGCAGGGCGTATCGAGCAACTCCAGGCCAGAGGGTATCAGCATTTTGCTTAGAGAATATTACGGTAACAACCGGTTAAGTGCCCGGCAAATCCTTTGCGACCCGGTATTGTTTTTGGCCTTCGGGTTCGGTTCCGGCTTGTCGCGGTTCATGCCCGGCACGTTCGGTACCGCTGCCGCGATTCCGCTGTATCTGTTATTGGCTCAAACCGGCAGCGTCGTCTACGCCGTGGTGACCATGGTCGCCATCGTGGCCGGTGTGGCAATTTGCGGCCGCGCCGCGCACAAGCTTGGCGTGCACGATTTCGGCGGTATCGTCTGGGACGAGATTGCCGGCTTCCTGGTGACCATGCTCGGCGTTTCCCTGTCTTGGCAGAGCCTGCTGGCCGGATTCGCGCTATTCCGGCTATTCGATATTCTGAAGCCTTGGCCGATCAAATGGCTGGACCGCCAAGTCGACGGTGGCTTGGGCATCATGCTCGACGATGTCGCCGCCGGCGGCGTTGCCTGCCTGATCCTGCATTACTGGTTTTGAAGCGGTTGGCTTACTTCGCTGGCCTTACGCCGGCTTCGCTACTGCCCTTGCGGGCGGTTGACCCCTAATCGTTGCCGAGACTAGAATCCGAACGCGGCTGGCTTCTCGGAGTCAAGCCGGCTTTGCTGGCGGCAAACGAACATTGCATTGGTTTGCCGAATCCAAATTACAACAACAATAACGAGGTAAAAGATATGAATTCGAAACTGGTACTTGGAGCTTCGCTGGCGGCATTGCTAAATGCCGGCATCGTATCGGCCGATTGGGATTTTGCAGGCGGTAAAGGGATAGGCTCAGCCTGTAAGGGGCTGCCTAGCCACGCTGCGTTGAAAACTGCGTTGGATCAGGCGGTCAGCGCCGAAACCAGCGGTTTGAATCTGCATATGTGGGCGACTATCGTCAACCGCGACGGCGTGGTTTGTGCCGTGGCATATTCCGGTATCAACCGTGCGGCGCAGTGGCCGGCCAGCCGGGTGATTTCCGCACAGAAAGCCAATACCGCCAATTCCTTGAGCCTGGATTCGTCATCGGCTTCGGCCGGTTCCGGCATGAATAAAGGTTTGGCTTTGTCGACCGCGAATTTATATTCGGCAGTCCAGCCGGGCGGCAGCTTATTCGGCCTGCAAGAGAGCAATCCGGTCAATACCGAAGCGGCTTATGGCGGTAACCAGGGCCTGTACGGTACGCCGGTCGATCCGTTGGTCGGTAAAAAAATCGGCGGCGTCAACGTGTTCGGCGGCGGCCTTGGTTTGTATGCTGCAGGGCAAACCCTGGTCGGCGGCGTCGGTTTGAGCGGCGATACTTCGTGTGCGGACCACAATATCGCCTGGCGGGTCAGAAACAATTTGGGTCTGGATCATATCCACGGTGTAGGTGGCGTCAGCGGCGATGCGCTACGCCCGGATAACATCGTTTACGATATCGGTGCCGATGGCAAAAGTGCCGGCGGCTTCGGTCATCCGACTTGCCTGAACAGCACCAGCGCCGCAGAATTGCCGGCCGGCATTCCTTAACGCTGCAGAGGGAGTGCCCGCAGGTTTTCGCGGGCATGGCGGTGTAGCCTAAACCGCCTTCGCTTCGCCAGGTGCCGTCGAAAACGGCACCTTTCTCGATACCCGGAGCGGATTCGTTCCGGGCCATGTTTCGGAGTTACGATGAAACGGCGTAACGTCCGACATAAGGGTTGCTGCGCATCTCGGCAGCGAAGGTCGACATCGGACCGTGGCCGGGGATGAATTTGATGTCTTCTCCCAGCGGCCAGAGCTTGTTGACGATCGAATCGATCAGGGTTTGGTAATCGCCTTTCGGGAAATCGGTGCGGCCGATCGAACCTTTGAACAAGACGTCGCCGACCAGCGCCAGCCGTTCAGTTTCGCTGAAAAACACCACATGGCCGGGGGTATGGCCCGGGCAGTGGATGACCTGTAACACTTCGTCGCCGACCTTAACCGTATCGCCGTCGTTCAACCAGCGTTGCGGCGTGAAGCCGGCCGATTCCGGGAAACCGAACATCCGGCATTGCTCGGGCAATAATTTGATCCAGAAATCGTCTTCCAACTGCGGGCCGATGATAGGCAGCGACAGCTTGGCGGCCAATTCGGCAGTGCCGCCGACATGGTCCAAATGGCCGTGGGTCAACAGCAGCGACTCCAGTTCCACGCCTTGGTTTTGCACTTCCTCCAGCAATAAATTGATGTCGCCTCCGGGATCCACCAAGGCGGCTTTATTGCTGTGTTCGCAGATAAGCAGGGTGCAGTTTTGTTGGTAGGGCGTAACCGGGATGATGGTGTAGCGCATGTCTGTGCGGTCCGAGAAAGGCGCCGACGTATAACTTGCCGGCGCCGAAAGGCTAGATGTTAAGCAATAGATGCGCCGGGGCTTCCAGGCATTCCTTGATTATACCGAGGAATTGTACCGCTTCCTTGCCGTCTACCAGGCGGTGGTCGTAAGACAAAGCCAGGTACATGATCGGGCGGATCACGATTTCGCCGTTCTCGACCACCGGCCGGTCCTTGATCGCGTGCATGCCCAAAATGGCGCATTGTGGCGGATTCAAAATCGGCGTGGACAACATCGAACCGAAGATGCCACCGTTGGTGATGGTAAAGGTGCCGCCGCTGAGGTCCTCGACGCTGATCGAGCCGTTGCGGGCCTTGTTGCTGAAATCGTGGATGCCTTTTTCGATGCCGGCGAAATCCAGTTGGTCGGCGTCGCGCAAAATCGGCACGATTAGGCCGCGTTGGGTCGTCACGGCGATGCCGATGTCATAGTAGCCGTGGTAGATGATGTCGTTGCCGTCGATCGAGGCGTTGATGGCCGGGAAGCGCTTTAAAGCTTCGATCGAAGCCTTGACGAAAAACGACATGAAGCCGAGTTTGATGTTGTGTTTGGCTTCGAAACGGTCTTTATATTGGTTGCGCAGCTCGATCACTGCTTTCAGATTGACCTCGTTGAACGTGGTCAACATCGCGGCGTTTTGTTGGGCCTGCAACAGGCGTTCGGCAACCTTGGCCCGCAGCCGGGTCATCGGTACCCGTTGTTCCGGCCGCAATGCGGCGATGGCCGTCGCCGAAAGCGGCGAATGGCTGGTGTCGGCCGCCGGTGCGGCAGCGGCCGGCGCCGGTTCCGGCTGCGCTTGTTGGTCGTGCATAAAGTCCAGCACATCGCTCTTCAGAATCCGGCCGTGTTTGCCGGAGCCCTGGATCGAGTTGGGGTCCAGCTCGTTTTCGGCTACCAGTTTGCGTACCGACGGGCTGAGCGGGGCATCTTCCTGCTTCGCCGCAGCCGGGGCCGCCTTGGCGCTTTGCGCGTCCAGTTTGGCCAGCAATTGGCCGCCGACCACGGTTTCGCCGTCTTGAACGACGATGGCTTCCAGCGTGCCGGACTTGGGGGCCGGTACTTCCAGAATCACCTTGTCGGTTTCCAGATCGGCCAGATTTTCGCCTTCGTTGACCCATTCCCCGGTCTGTTTGTGCCATGCGACCAGTGTGGCGTCGGACACCGATTCGGGGAGGCTGGGTACCAAAATATCAAAGCTCATGTTTGTTTCCTTCGTTGTTTCCATAGAGAGCGGCATGAACTACCGCACGTTGTTCTTGTAAGTGGGTTTTGTAGTTGCCCACCGCCGGCGCCGCGCAAGGCGGGCGGCCGGCATAATGAATCGGAATGTTGTTATCCACCAAGTCGAAGAAATGGTGTTTGCTTTGGTACCAGGCGCCCTGGTTTTTCGGTTCCTCCTGGCACCAGTAGATTTGTTCCAGATTAGGGAATTTGTCAATCTCCTGTTTGAATCGGTCGTTTGGAAACGGGTACAGTTGTTCGATACGGACGATGGCAACGTGTTGCAATCCGTCTGCGCGCCGGGTCTCCAACAGATCGTAGTAAACCTTGCCGGCGCACAGAATCAAGCGGGTGACGTGAAACGGATCGATATCGTCCTGTTCGCCGATCACGGTCTGAAATTCGCCGTTGACCAGTTCGTCCAGCTCCGACACCGCCAGTTTATGGCGCAGCAGGCTTTTCGGGCTCATCACGATCAGCGGCTTGCGGTATTCGCGCACCACTTGCCGGCGCAGCAAATGGAAAATTTGCGCCGGGGTGGTCGGTACGCAAACCTGGATATTCTGGTCCGCGCACAATTGCAGATAACGCTCCAGCCGGGCCGAGGAATGCTCCGGGCCTTGGCCTTCGAAACCGTGCGGTAACAGCATCACCAAGCCGCTGAGTTTGCCCCATTTGGTTTCGCCGGAGCTGATGAATTGGTCGATCACGACTTGGGCGCCGTTGGCGAAGTCGCCGAATTGGGCTTCCCAGATGACCAGCTTGTTCGGCTCGGTCGAGCTATAGCCGTATTCGAAACCGAGCACGCCGGCTTCCGACAGCAGCGAGTTGAAGATCTGCGCCCGGCCTTGGTTTTCGGCCAGATGTTTCAGCGGAATATAGTTTTCGCCGTTGGCTTGGTTCAACAGAATGGCGTGGCGGTGAGAAAAGGTGCCGCGGCCGATGTCCTGACCGGTCAGGCGCAAGTCGTAGCCGTCCATCAACACCGTGGCGTAAGCCATGTTTTCGGCAAAGCCCCAATCCATCGGCATTTCCCCGGCCGCCATCTTGTTGCGGTCTTCCATCACCTTGGCGACGCGCGGGTGCAATTCGAAACCCTCGGGAAACGATTGCAGGCGCTGGTTGCAGAACCGAATGCGTTCCAGCGTCACCGCGGTCTCGGACGGCATGTCCCAATGTTTGTTCAAAAACCGTTCCCAGCGTGCCGAGTAAGAATAAGCCTTGTTTTCGATGATGGGCCGCGAGACCGGCAGGCCCTCGTTCAACTGTTGCAGATAATGTTGTTCCAGTTGGTGTACGCCGGCCTGGTCGATGACGCCGTCGGCGATCAGTTGTTGCGCATAGATTTGCGGCGGCGTCAGATGGTCGCGGATGGCTTTGTACATCATGGGCTGGGTCGCGGCCGGCTCGTCGGCCTCGTTATGGCCGTGGCGGCGGTAGCAAATCAAATCGATCACCACGTCTTTATGAAACGTGTTGCGGTAATCCAGCGCCAACTGGGTGATAAAAATTACGGCTTCGGGATCGTCGCCGTTGACGTGGAACACCGGCGCCTGAATCATGTTGGCCACATCGGTGCAGTACAAGGTCGAGCGGGCGTCGAACGGATTGCTGGTGGTAAAGCCGATTTGGTTGTTGATGACGATATGCACGGTACCGCCGGTCGAAAACGCCCGGGTCTCCGACATGTTCAGCGTTTCCATGACAATGCCTTGGCCGGCGAACGCCGCGTCGCCGTGGATCAAGATCGGCACGATCGCATCGATGCCGCCGACGCCGTGCCTGTCTTGGCGGGCTTTGACCGAGCCTTCCACGACCGGGTTGATGATCTCCAAATGCGACGGGTTGAACGCCAGCGTCAAATGGATCGGGCCGCCGGGCGTGGCGATATTCGACGAAAAGCCCTGGTGGTATTTGACGTCGCCGGTCAGCACGCCCGGCGACGAGGTGTGGGTGCCCTCGAATTCGCCGAACAGCACGGCCGGGCTTTTACCGAGAATATTGATCAATACGTTGAGCCGGCCGCGGTGGGCCATGCCGATTACGATTTCCTTGATCTTGTGTTCGCCGGCGCGCTGAATCAATTCGTCGAGAATCGGGATCAGCGATTCGCCGCCTTCCAGCGAAAAGCGCTTTTGGCCGACGTATTTGCGGTGCAGGAATTTTTCCAGGCCTTCGGCGGCGATCAAAAGCTTCAACAACCAGATGCGTTTTTCCGGATGGCTGGAGAAATCGGGTTTGGCACCTTCCAGCTTGTCCTTGATCCATCGCTTGGACTCGTCGTCAACGATGTGCATATACTCGCTGCCGATGCTGCCGCAGTAGATTTCCTTCAAGGTTTGCAGGATGGCCTTCAGCGGCAGGCGGTCGATGCCGCACAAACCGCCGGTATCGAATAGCGTGCTCATATCGGCTTCGGTCAAGCCGTAATACAGCGGATCCAGATCGGCCGGGACGGTCTTCGATTCGCGCAACGGATTGTTGGCGGCGATTTGGTGGCCCTTGACCCGGTAATGGTTGATCAAACGGGCCACCGCGGATTGCTTCTTCACGCTTTGTTCGGTGAAACCTTGCATCCGGGCCAGTTTGCCGGGTTCGGCGATAGCCAGCCTTTCGAAGCGGTCGATGATGGTACTGTGCGGAGTGTCTTCGGTCGAGCCGCTACGGATTGCGTCGAAGCGGGCACGCCAACTGGGGTTTATCGTCTCCGGCGCGTTCAGGTATTGTTCGTACAAGTACTCGACGTAGTGGGCGTTGCCGCCGTACAGCGATGAAGACTCTTCGAATTCTTTAAGCAGGCTACTCATTGCAAACGTCCTGGTTATCGGCAAGTGGGGGTTAATTATGTTAGAGCTAAAATGCTATATTACCAAGCACCGGTTGTAGTTCCGGTTCTCGGTTTTGGCGCAGGTTCGGTTTTTATTAATAGGAAAAGGCATGGCGGATAATAGAGTCGTTATCAAAATAAATTACGATAAATCTAAAACGGCAACGCCGGCAACCGAGCCGCAGACTATTACTGTTTGGCATACGGGTAGAATTGTTATTGCCTTGGTTTTGTTGGTGTTATTTTCGCTGTTTTTGTACTTTGCGTTCAGCGGCGGCGACCGCGCCGGCAATACTCAGACTGAAATGGTTGAGAAAGTTCAAGAGCCGCAATCGAATCCAATGTCCGCAGCCAGCAACCCGCAGCAGGTGGTCGCCGAGGGCAAGGACAACAATATAAAGGTAGAATCCGCGGCCGTTTCGCCGACGCCCACGCTCGATAACGCTAAGGCTGGGCTGCAAGCCAGCAGTCCGGTCGGTATTATTTTCGATCGCCGGGTGATTCGAGCATCCTTGAATACCCGATTAAAGGACAACGAACCGGACCAGCCGGTCCAAGGTGCGTTCGCCGTAGTGAAAGGAAAACCTTTGGAATTGTTTTATTTTACCGAGATTCGAAATCCCGGAGGGCTGGGGTTATTCCACGAATGGTTGCGAAACAAACAGGTGGTTCAGCACAAGCAATTGGATTTAAAAGATATCCGTTCCAAGGTTTGGTCCAGTCGAGTTTTATCGTATAAGGACGTCGGAGACTGGCAAGTAAGGTTGTCGGATAAGAAAGGTAAGGTATACTCTGAAGTGAAATTTTCATTATCCGCGGAATAATAGTTTTTTTCGCTAAAAGTTAGTGATAGAATTTATTCCGTCTTTTCATTAAAGAGGAAAATATGACTGATTTTAATAAACTATCCGAAGCCGAGTTACAAGCCGTTATCGATAATGCCGAAAAAGCTTTAAAAGAAAGGCAGTCCAGCAAGCGTAAAGAAGTTATCGCTCAGATTAAGGAATTGGCCGCGTCTATCGGCGTAGTAGTCGATATCCACGATGGCGATAAAAAATCCGAGCGAAAAGTATCCAAAGTCGCGGCTCGATACCGCAACCCGAATAATGCGGCGTTGACATGGTCAGGCAGAGGACTGGCGCCGAAATGGATGCAGGAATTGCTGGCGGCCGGCCACGATAAGTCGGAATTCGAAATCAAGTAATTTCGGATAGCTGTTGCGTCCAATCCTGCAGGCATTTAGCCACCCAAATTCCGTCATCCAGTATCAGGTCGTGACCGGCCCAAGGGTGGCTGACTAAAGGGATACTCCACCGGCTATGGATGGCCTTCGAACATTCCTGGGCGACGATTCTGTCGCCTTTTCCGTTTAGCAACAATACCGGTGTTTGCTGCCTGTAAGGGGCCGGGCGATAGCGCGACGCGGCGCATAGCTGGCGTAGCGCATTGCTGATGGTGACCGGCCGTTGTTGTTGAATATTGGCCCAGATTGCAGCCAATTCGTGATCGGATTCGCGCCGGTTACTGGTCAGGCGGATTATTGCCAACTCTCTCCGGTAAACATCTTTTTCCAGCAGAATTTGCAGAAACCGCCGATAACTCTGCCAGCGCAGCCGGTGGAAAAACGGGCTGAGCCCGGCGAAGCTGGTATTCAATAGCGCAAGGCCGGCGATATCGTCCGGATAGCGTTGCAACCATTCCCAAGCTACCATGCCGCCTAACGACATTGCCAGAATCGTCGCAGGCCGCTCCAACAAGCCGTTTGCCGCCGCCCGTTGCCGCACCGATTCGGTTATCAGTTCTATCCGTTTCGGGCTGGCTTCGTCGTGGAACGTGCCGGCCCCCGGCAAATCGAGACAACGGACGCGCGCACCCGGAAATGCCGATTGCAGCAGGCTGGGAAAATCGCCCCAATGGCCGCTTTCCCGGCACAGGCCGCGCAACAGCAACCAATCCTGGCCGACGCCGCTAGCCATACCATAACTCCATAGCTTGGCGCTGGTTCTCTTCCGCTTGCGGCGTATCGAGTTTTGCCCATTGCCGCGGATACAGCAGACAACGAAACAGAAAGTCGAACAATGTCAAATGCCGGCGCAATATCCGCTGTTGACGGTGCGGTAACAACGGATGGAATAAGCCGTGGCGTTGGAATAAATGGGTCGGGCTTTTCCGCAGCCACAGCCAGGATCCCATCTCCAGCGTCAGCGGTAAAAACAGTTTGCGTTGCCGATAGCGGTCGGTGAAGTCGTCGTACAAGTAATCCCATAAATCGCCGCTGATTACGTATTCCTGGCTCATCGGCTCGATTTTATAGAAATGGTGGGGGTAGCAACGGTCGAACAACTGCTTTAAGGCATAGGCGTCGGCCAGGTCGGGGAAGGGCGTTTGCCGAGATGCGTACGGAAACCAGAGTCGGTCGTGGATTCCGAAGCCGGAATGCAAGTCCACGGCAATGGCCAGCGGCGCGTCGAACAAATGGCGATGAACCACCCGACATAGCGCCTGGGCTTCCTTTTCCATCTTGGAATCGTCGCCGCGGTACCAGGGCAGTTTCGGGCTGAAACGCTGGCCGCTGTACAAGCGGGTATTGCCGTCGCTTTCGATCGGCGAATTGCGCATCAGGTCCACGCCGTGGCCGTTGCAGCGGGTGCCGCGAAACACGCCGACCGGATTGACCAGCGGCATGAACACCAAGCGCGATTTACTCAAGCGCCGGTTCAGTTCTTCGTCCCAGTCCAGCAATTCGCACAGCGTATGTAGATAGGCCAATATGACTTCGGACCCGATTTTTTCCAAGCCATGTACGCCGCCGAAGTAGGCCAGGACCGGCACATTCGGTGCGCTGGAACCCAGCGTCAGGCAGTGGATCGGAAATCGGCGGCCGGCGTGTTCGACCGTTTCGACGATCTCGCAATGGGCACGATTGCCTAAGCGGGCGGCAATCGTTTCCAACTGCTCCAGTTCCGGGAATGCGCGTTGTTTCATGAGTCGGGTTGCAGAGGAGGCGCGGCTCAGCCGGCCAACGATTTTTCGATATAGCGCTGGCGTTTTTTCGGCGCGATTTTATCGACTTCGACCATGATCAGGCTGTCGATGCAATTGTTGAAGTCCGGGTCGATATTGAAATCGATGAAATGGCAGCCCTTGTCCACGCACAATTCCACGTATTGCTTGTACAAGGTCGGTACTTTGACGCCGAGCTTTTTCAATTCGCTATTCAACACTTTGAAGCTGGTCGAATAGTCGGCATTGAATTCGCTGGCGGCGAAGGCCCGGCCGGCCTCGGAAATGACGAACGGCTTTCTGGCCTTGGTTTGATGCGGCTCGGCGCCGAATTGCTGGCGGTAAAAGCCGATGATCAATTCCTTGGCAGCGTGCGGATAGGCGTTGCTGATGCTGACCGGGCCGAACAGGTATTTGATGTCCGGCCGTTCCCGCAGATAAGCGCCGATGCCGTACCACAAGTAATCCAGGCTATGTTGGCCCCAATAACGCGGTTGGACGAAGCTGCGGCCAAGCTCGATGCTGTTGGGCAGATAGTCCACGAACTCGCCGCGCAAATCGAATAGGGTCTGCGTATAAAATCCGTCGATGCCGTGGCTGGCCATGATGGCCGGGCCGTCGCCGATACGGTAGGCGCCGACGATTTCCAGATCGTTGTCGTCCCACAACACGATGTGGCTGTAGTAAATATCGAACTTATCCAAGTCCAGGGCCAGGCCGGTGCCTTCTTCCACTGTGCGGAAGGTCAATTCCCGCAGCCGGGCAATTTCCTGCATGACCGGGCAGTCGTCGCGGAACCGGTATAAAAAAATCTTTTTGCCGTCGCGGGTTTCGCCCAGCAGGCGAGATTGGAACAAGGCCTTTTTGACCGCCTTGGTATCCGACGGGTGGACGACGGTGGCGACGGTGTCGAACAGCGGCGCTTTGTTTTTCTTTCCCAGGTTCTGCACGTGTTTGCGGAAGCGCTGGCTCAGTTGTTTGTTGGTTTCGGTACTGTCGGCGAGCGCTTGATACGGCACCGGCGCGCCGACCAGGAATTTGATTTCCTGGCCTTTCTTGTTGAACATTTCCTTAACCAGCAACATCGTGCCCAACGGTTTGTAAAGCGTCGATGCGCTGTAAAACAAGGCCGAATTCTTGGCTTTGATATAAATTGGCAACACCGGCGCTTGCGTCTTGCGCGCCAGTTTGACGAAGCCGCTTTGCCAGGCGCCGTCGCGGATGCCCTTCGGCGTGATGCGCGAGACTTCGCCGGCCGGGAAGAAAATCACGGCTTCTTCGTGTTCCAGCGCATCGATCATCGTCTTGTAAACGTCCTTGAATTTCTTTTTTTCCGACAGCACGTCGACCGGTAGGAAGATCGATTGCAACGGTTCCATATGCGATAACACGCGGTTGGCGACAATTCGCACGTCGGGCCGGACCGAGCGGATCAGTTTGACTAAAGCCAGCCCATCCAGCGTGCCGATCGGGTGGTTGGCGACGATGATCAGCCGGCCTTCGGCCGGGATGTTGTTGTAAGAATCGTTACCGACCTGGTAACTGAAGTTGAAGTATTTCAGCAGTTTGTCTAAAAATGCAAAGCCGCGTAAATGCTGGTTTTTGCGGATCACGTCGTTGAAATCGTCTTCGTGGATCAGCTTTTTCAAAGCTTTAACCACCAATTTGTTGTCCTTGCCTAATTTGAAGTCGGGGTAGGTTTCATGCAGTATGCGTTCGGCGTCGATCATCGAAGAGAGTCCAGAAAAAACGGTATGGCGCGAATTCTAGACAGCGAATATGTCAGAAATATGTCAACAGTTGCAGCGGGTTGGGAAGCGGAGAATCAGCACTTTACCGAAAGGAGGGAAAGGCCGGCCTATCTTGTGGCAGACAGGCCGGTTACCGGTAATGTCAACCCAGCTTCAGAAACTTGCCGATAAAACTGATTTGGCAGGGCTGGTGGGTGATCGACGAGGCTATGGTTTTTTGCGGTAAAAAATAAGAATCGAACAGCGAGGCGGCGTCGTGCGATTTTAAATTGGCGAATACTTCGTAACCTTTGTGCATTAAAAAAGTTTGGTTGATCTGTTCGGATAACGTAATGGAATACGCGGATAAGGGAGGTTCGGACATGGTGTTCTCCTGGCGGTTGAAAATGGCAAAACCATAATCCGATTAGGCGTAAAAGTCTGTTAGTCGAATAGGGTATTTAAATTAAAGATTCGGGAAATTGGCGATTATTTGAAACGGTGCGCGGATTTATTCGATGGCAGAATTTCGACCGCGCCAAAATGGGTTTGTGCGGGGCCGGATTTTTGAGTAGGCGGGGCCGGGGTTGAACCCAAGCGCTTGGGTTACGCTTGAATCCGGCCGCGGCGAAACGCTAACGCCGCGGCCGAAGAGACTCCGTTACGGTCAGTCTTGCAAGGCTTTCAGTAAGGCCTGCAATTTATCGTTGGCGTCGCCGAACAACATCCGGGTATTTTCATGGACGAACAACGGGTTGCCGACGCCGGCATAACCCGAAGCCATCGACCGTTTCAAGACGATGGTCGTTCCGCCTTTCCAGCATTCCAGTACCGGCATGCCGGCAATCGGGCTGTTCGGGTCGTCCAAGGCCGACGGGTTGACGATGTCGTTGGCGCCGATGACGATAGAGACGTCGACGTGTGGAAAGTCCTCATTGATTTCGTCCATCTCGAACACGATGTCGTACGGCACCTTGGCTTCGGCCAGCAGCACGTTCATATGGCCCGGCATGCGGCCGGCGACCGGATGAATCGCGAAGCGGACTTTCTTGCCGTGGCTGGTCAGATACTTGGTGATTTCGTTGACCGTGTGCTGGGCTTGGGCGACGGCCATGCCATAGCCCGGGATGATGACGATCTCTTTCGAGTCGCGCAGCAATTGTGCGGTTTCCTCGACTTCGATCGGCTGCACTTCGCCGACCACTTCCGCCGCTTCGCCGCCGCCGCTGCCGAAACCGCCGGCGATCACGCTCAAGAAGTGGCGGTTCATCGCCCGGCACATGATGTAGCTCAGAATCGCACCGCTGGAGCCGACCAGCGCGCCGGTGACAATCAGCAGATCGTTGCTCAACATGAAGCCGGTAGCCGCCGCTGCCCAGCCCGAGTAGCTGTTCAACATCGATACCACGACCGGCATGTCGGCGCCGCCGATGGCCATGACCATGTGCACGCCGAATACCAGCGCGATGGCGGTCATGATCAACAGCGGGGTCATGCCGCCGCCGCTTGCGCTGCCGTCCAGGAAGCTGCCGCCCAGAAAAAAGGTGGCGACGAACATGCCGAGGTTCAGCCAGTGCCGGGCCGGTAGCAATACCGGTTTGCCGTTGATTTTGCCGCACAGTTTACCGAAGGCGATCACCGAACCGGAGAAAGTCACCGCACCGATGAAGATGCCGATGTAAATTTCCAGCTCGTGGATGGTGCGCTCGACGCCGGTCAGCGTGTTGGAGTGGTCGAGAAAACTGGCGTAACCGACCAACACCGCCGCCATACCGACCAGGCTGTGCATCAATGCCACCAGCTCCGGCATTTGCGTCATTTCTACTTTGGCGGCGGCGCGGGCGCCGATGGCGCCGCCGATCAGCAAGGCCACGCTCAAAATCGCATAAGCCGTGACGTTGCCGCTGAACACGGTGGCAATGATGGCGATGGCCATGCCGACCATGCCGAAATAATTGCCGCGCCGGGAAGTGTCCTGCCGGCTCAAGCCGCTCAGGCTGAGGATGAAAAGAATCGAAGCCGCAATATAGGCCATGGTTACCATTCCGTTAGACATTGCGTTTCTCCTATTTTCTGAACATGGCGAGCATGCGCCGGGTGACCAGGAAGCCGCCGGCGATGTTGATCGAGGCGATCAGGATCGCCAATCCGGACAGGCCGGCGACGATTTCGGTCGTGGACGAGACTTGCACCAGGGCGCCGATGACGATGATGCCGCTGATGGCATTGGTCACGCTCATCAACGGCGTGTGCAATGACGGCGTCACGTTCCAGATCACCATGTAACCGACGAAGCAGGCTAAGACGAACACGGTGAAATGGGCCAGAAACGAGGCTGGTGCCACGGCGCCGGCGCCGAACAGCGCCAGGCCGGCCAACACCATCGGCAAAAACTGGCGTACCGGTTCCGGCAATAACGGTTTTTTCGGTTCCGTAGCCACTGCAGCGGATGCCGCCGCGGCCGCTTTGGGTGCTGCCGATAACTGCGGCGGCGGAGGCGGCCAGGTGATTTTGCCTTCTTTAATAACGGTAGCGCCGCGTATTACTTCGTCGTCGAAATTGACGTTCAAGGTGCCGTCCTTATTCGGACATAAGTCGGTCAACAAGTGGCGCAGGTTGGTGGCGTAGAGCTGGCTGGACTGATTGGCCAGGCGGCTGGGTAGGTTGGTGTAACCGATGATGGTGACGCCGTGTTTGACCACGACCTGGTTTTTCTCGGTCAGCGCGCAATTGCCGCCTTGCTCGGCGGCCAAGTCGACGATGACGCTGCCCGGCTTCATCGAAGCCACCATCTCGGCCGTGATCAGTTCCGGCGCCGGCTTGCCCGGAATCAAGGCCGTCGTGACGATGATGTCGACTTCCTTGGCCTGCTGGGCGAACAACGCCATTTCGGCTGCGATGAATTCCTTGGACATCACTTTGGCGTAGCCGCCGCTGCCGGAACCGTCTTCTTTGAAATCCAGCATCAGGAATTCGGCGTCCATACTTTCGATTTGTTCTTTCACTTCCGGCCGGGTGTCGAAGGCGCGGACGATGGCGCCCATGCCCTTGGCGGCGCCGATCGCGGCCAGACCGGCCACGCCGGCGCCGATCACCAGCACTTTGGCCGGCGGAATCTTGCCGGCGGCGGTGATTTGGCCGGTGAAGAAACGGCCGAAATGTTGGGCGGCTTCGACGATGGCGCGGTAACCGGCGATATTGGCCATCGAGCTCAACGCGTCCATTTTCTGCGCCCGCGACATGCGCGGTACGCTGTCCATCGCCAATACCGTGGCGTTTTTGGCTGCCAGTTTCTGCATCAGCGCTTCGTTTTGCGCCGGCCAGATGAAGCTGATTAAATGTTGCCCGTCGCGCAGCAATTCGGCTTCGTCGACGCCTAGTTGCGGATGCTGCTGCGGGGCGCGGACTTTCATGACGATGTCGCTTTGCTGCCACAGTTCCTGGGCCGTTCCGACAATCTGCACTCCGGCCGCACGATAAGCGTCGTCGGAGATATTGGCGTCGGCGCCGGCACCGCTTTCCAGCAGGACTTCGAACCCCAGCTTTATTATTTTTTCCGCGGCTTCGGGCGTCGTGGCGACGCGTTTTTCGCCGTCGTAGACTTCTTTGGGAACACCGATTTTCATGATTTCTCCTGTTATGTGGAGGGAAATTACGGATTGGATAGGCCGAAAAACCCGCGGGCGAGAATAGGTGATTGATTTGGTTTTATCAATTGTTTTCTGTGCCGAACCGGATTTAAGCTATCATCCGCAACCTACCCGTGCCGTTGCTAATTTGACGATGAAAATTTTGGTGGTTGACGATAGCAAAGCGATCCGACAGCTTGCTGCCGAGTGTTTGCAGGACATGGGCCACGAGGTGGCATTTGCCGAAAACGGCGCCGATTCGCTGCAATACGTCGCCGACCATGATGTGGATTTAATCCTGATGGATGTGGAGATGCCGCATTTGAGCGGGTTCGAAGCCACCAAGGCGATTCGGGAACTGAAGAAAGCCGATTGGTTTCCGGTGATCTTTCTGACCGTACACGACGACGACGCGTCTTTCGTCAACGGCGTGTTGTCCGGCGGCGACGCCTATCTGGCCAAACCGTTGAATCCGCTACGCCTGCGCTACACGATAATGGCGATGGAACGGATTTACATGATGCGGGCGAAACTGCAGCAGACCCAAATGGAACTGCAGCGGGTTAACCGCGAATTGGAGCGCTTGACGCTGGTCGACCAACTCACCGGCTTGGGCAACCGCCGCCAGTTCGATGTTAATTTCCCCTTGCAGTTTACGTTGGCCCAGCGTACCAAATTGCCGTTAACCCTGCTGATTTGCGACATCGATTACTTCAAGCAGTACAACGATAGCCGCGGCCATCCGCAAGGCGACGTTTGTTTGGTCGAAGTGGCGAACACTATTTCGGCCCAATTGCAGCGCGACAACGATCTGATCTGCCGTTACGGCGGCGAGGAGTTTGCTGCGGTATTGCCGGGGACGCCCTTGTCCGAGGCCAGGCGGCTGGCGGAAGCGATTCGTCGGGATGTCTGGAACAAGCAGTTGCCGCACGAAGTGGCGCCGGAGCGGCGTATCAGCCTCAGCCTGGGGCTGGCGACTTTCGTCGGGCAATACAAAACGCCGCACGCGATGTTGGAAGCAGCCGATGCCGCGTTATACAAAGCCAAACAAAACGGCCGCAACCGCGTCGAGATCGATTGAGCTCGTGTATTTAGCCAAAGACTTCGTCGAAACCGCGGAAGGCCTGATCTTTGCTGTGGTCAGCAACGGCTTGGAGCAGGGCAAGGTGCTGTGCTTTTTACGCTATCTGCGTATCGACGGCTGCTGGCGCAAAGCCGGCACCGACTTTGCCAACGATTTCCTGCGCCAATCTTATCCGCACTACCTACATTACTCGTCGGCGATCGATGCCGAGGTGCATGCGGTGCCAGCCGCGGCAGTGGTCCGCCATTACCAACCCCGCAGGCAACTGGAGGCACTGTTGCGGCAGCAGCCTACCGATGCCGTGTTGGCCGATCTGCAGCATTTGTGCCGGCTGTTTGCCGACAGCGGTTTGCAACTGGACCAATTCGGCGTCACCGGGTCGTTGCTGGTGGGTATGCAAAACCACGATTCCGATATCGATCTGGTGTGTTACGGCCGCGACCAGTTTCACCGCGCCCGGTTTAGCGTACAGGCTTTGATTGCCCAGGACCGGATTCAGGCCTTAAACGATAGCGATTGGCTGGAGGCCTATCGCCGCCGCGCCTGCGATTTTGCGCTGGACGACTATATCTGGCACGAACAACGCAAATACAACAAAGGCATGCTCAACCAACGCAAGTTCGATTTGTCGCTGCTGTGCGCTGTCGATGTTGCCGGCGGCCGCTACCGCAAGCTGGGCTTTGCCCGGATCGAAGCCGAAGTGGCGGACGACCGATTCAGTTTCGATTACCCGGCTTGTTTCCCGCTCAAGCACGCCGAGATCGGTAGCGTGGTTTGTTTTACCGCGACTTATAACGGTCAGGCCCAAAAAGGCGAATGGATCGAAGCCGCCGGCTGGATCGAAATTGACGAACAAGGCTGCCAGCGGCTGGTGGTCGGTTCGACCCGCGAAGCCATCGGCGAATACATCAAAGTGTTGCGGTGAATAGGTTGCGGTTGGCGGCGTTGATATTCGACATGGACGGTTTGGTGCTGGACACCGAGACCACTTATTTCGCGGCTTGGCGCCGGGCGGCGGCAGATATCGGATGCGAGTTGACCGAGCAGTTTTGCGCCGGCCTGTCGGGCTGTTCCGGGGAAATCGTCCGGCAACGCTTGCAGGATTATTGCGGCGCCGAATTCGACGTCGCCGCGTTTCAGCAGTTGAGCGGCGTTTACTGGACGCGGCATGTAGAACGCCACGGCATAGCCGTCAAGCCGGGTTTCCGGGCGGCGCTGGCAGCGGCCGACCGCCGCGGTTTGAATTACGCGCTGGCGACCAACAGCCGCCGCGCCAATGCCGAGCGTTGCCTGCAAGCGGCTGGCTTGCAACAAGTGTTTTCCGTCATCGTGACTGCCGATAATGCGATGCAGCCTAAGCCGGCGCCGGACCTGTTTCTGCGCGCGGCGGAGGCGTTGGCCTGCCCGATTGCCGATTGTCTGGTATTGGAGGATTCGCCAGTCGGCGTCCGTGCGGCAAAAGCCGCCGGTGCGCGTTGCATTATGGTGCCGTCGGCCGCAGCGGCCGAGCCGGAGGCGGCCGAGCTGGCCGATCTGGTGCTGGCCGATTTGTACCAGGTAGCCGATTTAATCTCGGCGCAAGGCCCGCTTCCGCTATAATGCCGCCTCATTTTTGCTAAGGGAATCCTGGTGGTGAAAGCGCAATTCCAAACAGTCACGGTGACCGCTCCGGCCCGGCTGCATATGGGGTTTATCGATCTGAGCGGCGGCTTGGGACGGCATTTCGGCAGCATCGGCGTAGCGTTGAACGAAATCAACACCCGGCTCAGCGTCAGCCTCGCCGACGAATTGACGGTGAGCGGGCCGGGCGCCGAACGGGCGCGCCGCTGCGTTGGCCGGTTTTGCGAATATGCGGGTGTGCCGGACCGGTTGCATATCGAAATCGCGGCGGCCATTCCAGAACATATCGGCCTGGGATCGGGCACGCAAATGGCGCTGGCGGTCGGTGCCGCAATTAACCGGTTTTACGGCCTGGGCCTGTCGGTCCGCGAGATTGCGCAATTGTCCGATCGCGGCGCGCGCTCCGGCATCGGCATTGGAATTTTTGAGAAAGGTGGCGTCATCGTCGACGGCGGCCGCGGGCCCAATACCGCGACACCGCCGGTAATCGCGCAAATGGCGGTGCCGGAGCCGTGGCGCTTCATTCTGGTATTCGACCAGCGCGGCCAGGGTTTACATGGCGAACAAGAAGTCAGTGCGTTCAGCGAATTGCCGCCGTTTCCGCAGGCGCAAGCCGAACGCTTGTGTTATCTGTTGCTGATGCGCGGTTTGCCGGCCTTGGCGGAACAGGATCTGGCGCAATTCGGCGAAGTGATCACTCTGTTGCAGCAAGCGGTCGGCGAACATTTCGCGCCGGTGCAGGGTGGCGTGTTCACCAGCCCGGAAGTCGCCGCGGCAATGGCTTATCTGGCGGAGCAGGGCGCGGTCGCCATCGGCCAGACCTCGTGGGGTCCGACCGGTTTTTGTGCCGTGGCCAGCCCGGAGGTTGCGGCTGGTTTGCTAACGGCATTGCAGCGGAAATTTGCCGGTTCGCCGTTGAGTTTCATGGTTGCCAGCGCCAGAAACCAGCCCGCCGAGCTCATCGGCGGTTAGCGGTTAAGCTCGATTCGATGTTCGGCGCTGTCGCCGGCGCCATGGTTGTCGCGCCAGGCGACCCGCAGCACGTCGCCGTCCGCCGCCTGCTTCAGCCGAAAACTGAAGAACGGGTTCTTCGCCACACTGCCCGCCATATTCACCGTTACCAGCGGTTGCGAATTCAATGTCAGCGCTAACTGTTCGATGAAATGGGCCGGAATCAAGTTGCCTGCGGCGTCGCGGTTGCGGCCGTTTTCCATCGGATGTTCGATCAACACCTTCAGCTCGAGAAATTCCCCTTCGCGCCGGCTGCGCACCCTGATGCTGCCAGCCATCAACCGCTCCCGCAGCCGCCGCGCATCACCTTGACCCAACGGCTACAGCGCAATAACTGACCTTCGCGGCTGGCAACCAACGTCACTCGGCTGGATTCCGCCAGTTTGATGCGCGCGGTCAGATGTAGTGCAAGCAACGGCGTCAGTTCGAATTCGGCAACCAGCGGCGTCGGGTTTTTATCGGCCAATAGATAAAGCCGCTCGATGCCGTCCAGCTCGCTGCTGATTGTGACCGGCACTACGGCGCCGTCTTCGGCGATTTCCGGCAAAATCAATTGGATAAGTTCGCTTTCGCTGACGGTTTGGTCGCCGAACAGGCTGGCGTAGCGGCCGGCAAAGTCGCCGGTGGCAAAATCCTCGGCCAAGCGCGCGGCGCGGCTATCGCTTGCTCCGGCGGCTAACAGTCCGCCGGTCGCCAATACGCCGCTGGTCTTCAGAAAATTTCGCCGAGAACAGGTCATGGGTTGGCAATAACCTTACAAATATTGACGTATATCAAAATTCGGTTAGAGTCCTTTGTTATCTTGTGCCGCGTTGAAAACATTTTCAGCACCACCACTAAAAACCAGAAAAGGAAGGTACAAAATGAGTGAAGTACAAGAAAAAGATAATTTTTGGACATACATTGCTGTTGCCGTCGTATTGGTCGCCGGCGCGGTGCTGATGGTAAAAAATGCCGAGCACGATAAATATGCAACAGCAGCCAAAAATATCGCCGAAGATTCCAGCAATTCGGCTTACCGTTCCGACGTACTGCATCAAGGCGGTCTCACCAAATAAGGCCAAGGAGCCGCGCCGGGGCGATCTTCTCCGCAAACGGCCGGCGCGGTTTCTCAAGCTCTTATAGGAACCGTGGGTGTCGGTTCCGACCTTTCACGGGGGGTGGCGCAATTGTCCGGGTCGCGCCAGCTCCCGTTTTTCGTTCAGCCGCCTGTCGCCGACAGTACCGTTGCCTGCAACAGCGCTATGGCATTGCTCATGCCGGTCAGCAGATTTTTTTCGATTTCGGCCATTGTAATTTCGCCTTCGACGATGCCGGCTGCCCAGTTGGCTACCACCGAAATGTTCGCATAGGGTATTTCCAGTTCGCGGGCCAGCGCCGCCTCCGGCATACCGGTCATACCAACCAGATCGCAGCCGTCGTTGGCCATGCGCTTGATTTCGGCGACCGTTTCCAATCTCGGTCCCTGCGTACAGCCGTAGACGCCGCCGTCGTATGCGTCGATTCCGGCGGATGCCGCCGCCTGCACGATCCGCCGCCTTAAGCTCGGCGTGTAGGGTTCGGTGAAATCGATATGGGTGACGTGTGCCAGGTCGTCGGCAAAAAAGCTATGTTCGCGGCCGTAACTGTAATCGATCAATTGGTCGGGAATCGCGATGCGAGCCGGACCCATTTCCGCGCCTATGCCGCCGACGGCGGCGACACCGATGATTTCCGTTGCGCCCAGTTGTTTTAAGCCCCAGATATTGGCGCGGTAATTGATTTTGTGCGGCGGAATCCGGTGCGGATTGCCGTGCCGAGCCAGAAATATCAAGGATTGTCCGTTCAGTTCGCCGAATACATAGGACGCGGAGGGCGCACCGAACGGCGTTTCCAGCTCGCGTTGGCCGGTAATGTTGAGTTGTTCGATTTGGGTCAGGCCGGTGCCGCCGATAATTGCCAATGTCATAACACGTCCTTGCAGGCGTATACGCCCGCTGCGTTTCTCAGATAACCCTTGTAGTCCATGCCGTAGCCGAACAAGTAGTGGTTGGCGACCGTCAGGCCGACAAAATCGGGGCTAACCGGTTTCTCCCGGTCCAGTTGTTTGTCGAACAATACGGCCGTGAATACTTGTTGAGCCCCCTGGTCCGTACAATAGTCGGCAATGGCGTGCAGCGTATGGCCTTCGTCGAGGATGTCGTCGACGATTAGTACCGAACGTCCGGCTAGCGAAGTGGTCGGCTTGTACAGCCAATGGATGTCGCTGCCGGAAGTGGCATTGCGGTAGCGGCTGGCGTGGATACTGTCCAGGGTCAACGGAAAATTGAGTCTAGGCAGTAATTTGCCGGCGGCGATGACGCCGCCGTTGATCACGCACAACACCAACAGATTGCTGTCGGCCAAGGTCCGGTTGATGTGTGCCGCCATATCGTCCAGCGCCGCTTCTACTTCGGCCTCGCTGTGCAAGAGCAGGGCCTGTTGTTCGACCAAGCGGATTTCTTCAAGCAAGGGATTCATAAAACTCGCTGATTTGTTGGGAAAATTGGCGCCATTGCGGGTGGGCCGGCAGATCGTCCAGGCCCAGCGAGCCGCGGCCGCGCATGGCCTGCAGGCGTCGTTCGCGTTTTTCGTTGCGGCTGGGCGGTAAACTATCCAGCACCTGTTCCGCCGCGGCCGGATCGTTGCAAACCAACAGCATGTCGCAGCCGGCTTGCAGGGCCAACCCGGCGCGTTCGTTGAAGTCGCCGATACTGGCGGCGCCGGCCATACTCAAGTCGTCGCTGAAAATGGCGCCGTCGAAGCCCAATTCCTGGCGCAGTATCCGTTGCAGCCAAATTTCGGAGAAGCCGGCCGGATAGCGGTCGACCTGCGGATATAGCACATGCGCCGGCATCACCGCTTCCAGGCCTTCGGCAATCAAACGCCGGAACGGAACCAGATCTTGGCGGCGGATATCGTCCAGGCTGCGTTCGTCCACAGGCAAGTCCAGATGCGAATCCAAGGCTACCGCACCGTGGCCGGGAAAGTGTTTGCCGGTGGCGGCCATGCCGGCGGCACGCATGCCGGCGCGGAACTTGCCGGCCAGATCCGCAGCTCGCTCCGGATCCGGCGAGAACGAGCGGTTGCCGATGATTGTGCTGACGCCGCAATCGACATCCAGCACCGGCGCGAAACTGAAGTCGGCGCCCACGGCCAGAATTTCGCTGGCCATCAGCCAGCCGGCGACTGCCGCCAGTTCCGGCCGCTCGGCATAGTGCGCCGCCGCCGGCAAGCGGGTAAAACCGGTTTGAAAGCGCTGGACGCGGCCGCCCTCCTGGTCCACGGCGATCAAAATATCGCCGTTGCGGGCCTGGCGGATGCTGCGGATCAATTCGGCAACTTGTTGCGGACTTTCGTAATTGCGGGAAAACAGGATCAGGGCGCCGGTGTTGGGATGTGCGATTTTTTCTTGGTCCAGCGCGGTCAGGCTGTGGCCTGCGATGTCTATCATCACCGGGCCGATAGCGAGTGGTTTCATCGTGATAATTGCGGAAAATGGAATATACTTTTTGGCGTTGCCATCACATTATATGAGGAATCCGTGCGAACATTTATTTTGTTGTTCTGTTTAGCGTTATCGCCCGTTCTGGCGCAGGCCAACTCGGGCGAAAAGAAAGCCGAGGAAAACGCCGGGCCGGTGATCGAATATATCGAAATGAAGCCGAAATTTACGGTGAATCTGGCCGAGCCGAAAAGATACCTGATGATTAACGTGCAGTTGTTGGTCGAAGGCGCCGAGCACGTCGAAAAAGTCAAAAAACATATGCCGTTGCTGCGGCACGAAATGATCATGATGTTGAGCGGCATGCACGTTGCCGATCTGCAATCGATGGAGCAGCGCGAAGGCTTGCGCCTGAAAACCAAACAACTGATTACCGATTTGCTGACCAAAATCCAAAACAGCGACGGTTTCAGAGACGTATTTTTTTCCGAATTCTTAATCCAATAACCATGCTCCCAGCGCTTCGCGCATCCGCGCGAGGCGCTGCTCGGGCTGGTCTCCGTTATACGGTACGGCCGGAAATTTTCCCCAGATCGGCGCCGGCCAGGCTTTATCGGTTTGATAACGCACCACGTGGTGCAAATGCAGTTGCGGCACCAGATTGCCGATTGCAGCAATATTCAGTTTGTCCGGCCGGTATTGTTCGCTCAAGGTCTCGGCCAGTAAGCACGATTCGTTAAGCAAGGTCTGCCTGTCCGCCGCGTTCAATTGGTGGATTTCTTTAATATTTGCACGCCGCGGCACCAGGATGAACCAAGGGTATTGGCTGTCGTTCATCATCAATAACTCGGACAAAGCCAGGCTGCCGATTCTAAAACAATCCTGTTGCAGTTGCGGGTGAAGTTGAAAATCGGTCATCGATGTCTCTGCTGAATTTTTGGCGAATTGCTGAGGCCGGATCGGCGGCGGCCCTTTGGAAAGGGCGGATTTCTTCAAATTGAGCCATGCTACCCAATATCCGGCGTTCCGACAAATCGAGACCATGCCGCCGCTGCTGCGGATCGGCCCGGCGCTATTCGAATGACGGCGAAAACGGGATCAATCGCGGCAAATGTCGGTGATCCGGCTAACGATGCTGCCGTCGGCGAAGCGGGTGTCGAGCAAGTCGCCGGCGTTTAGCGGGCCGATCGACTTGACCAACTGCGGCGAGCCGTGGTGTTGGACGATGGCATAACCGCGTTCCAGCGTCGCCAGCGGACTGACGGCGTGCAGGGTTTGCGCCGCGGCGGCATGGCGGCTTTTCAGCATCGCGATTTTGCCGTGCATCGCGGCCTGTAGCCGTTGCCGGAAAAATTGCAATTGCCGTTGCTGGGACTTTATCGCTGCCAGTGGTTGGTTACGGTATAGGCGTTGTTCGCGGACCGCCAACTGCTGGCGGGCCTGGCTCAGTCGATTTTGCAAAGCATGCTGCAAGCGCAGTTCCAATTCGTCCAGGCGCTGGGCGTTGCGTTGCAGCTTTTGGCCGGGATGCTGACTGCCTAAGGCTTTTTGCAGCCATTGCAGATGCTGCTGCTGGCGCAGCAATTTTTGCTGCATCAGCCGCAGGATTTGGCGCTCGAAGCCCACGAACGCGCCGAGCAGGGTATTCGCATCCGGCACCACCCGTTCGGCGGCAGCCGACGGGGTCGGCGCGCGCAAATCGGCGACGAAATCGGCAATGCTGAAATCGACTTCGTGGCCGACGGCGGAGATGACCGGAATCTCGCTGGCGGCAATGGCGCGGGCGACGATTTCTTCGTTGAAAGCCCACAAATCCTCCAGCGAACCGCCGCCGCGGGCCAGAATCAGAACGTCGGCTTGCGGATCGCGGTTCGCCTTGGCCAAGGCTGCGCTGATTTCGAATTTAGCGTTGTCTCCTTGTACCGCAACCGGATAAACCAGTACCGGTATCGCCGGAAAACGCCGTTTCAATACGCTGAGAATGTCGTGGATCGCGGCGCCGCTGGGCGAGGTGATGACGCCGATGCGGCTTGGCAGGGCGGGCAGCGGCTTTTTTCGTTCCTGGTCGAACAAGCCCTCCGCCAGCAATTTCTGTTTCAGGCGTTCGAAAGCCAGCCGCAAGGCGCCGTCTCCGGCTTCGGCCAAATGTTCCACCACCAATTGGTAATCGCCGCGCGGCTCGTACAAACTGACCTGCGCTGTGGCCACGACCAAGTCGCCGTTGGCCGGTTTGAAACGTAAACGTTGTTGTTGGCCCTTGAACATCGCGCAACGGATCTGCGCCTGGGTATCCTTCAAGGTAAAGTAATAATGCCCGGACGAGGGCAGGCTCAGGTTGGATATTTCGCCTTGCACCTGCACGGTTCGGAAATGGTTGGCCAATAAGCGCTTGGTCTCGCGATTAAGTTCGGAAACGCTGTATATCGATTCGGAATCGGTCATTGCACGGAGTAGGGTAGATCGTCGGGCGATAGCGCTATTTTAAGCGGTTTCCGCCGTTTCCGGTCGGCTTTCCCGGTGCGGCGGTTTTTGCCGGTGAGCTAGGTTAGAATGGCGCAATAGAGGTTTTGGTTGGACGACAAGGATTCGACTCATGCATGAACATCAACTCGGCAATTGGCAACATTCTCACGATTTCGCCCGAATCAACCGTAAAGGCGAACGCCGCACCAAATGGGTATTGGCGCTGACGTTTACTACGATGCTGGTGGAAATTGCCGCCGGCATGCAGTTCCACTCGATGGCGTTGCTGGCCGACGGCTGGCATATGGCGACCCATGTCGTTGCCTTCATGATCGCGATTTTTGCTTACCGTTATAGCCGCATCCATCAGCACGACCAGACTTTTGCCTTCAGTCCGGCCAAAGTCAGCGTATTGGGCGGTTTTGCCAGTTCCATCGCGTTGGCGATGGTGGCATTCGTCATGGTGGCCGATTCGATCGAGCGGTTGTTGGCGCCGCAAGCCATCCATTTCGACGAAGCGATTTTGGTGGCCGAAGTGGGTTTGTTGATCAATCTGTTGAGCGCGTTGTTATTGGGCGACCACCACCACCACCACGGCGACCATCATCACCACGACCACGACCACGACCACGACCACGACCACGACCACGAGCATGAGCATGAGCATGAGCATGAGCATGAAAGCCGCGGCCACCACGACCACAATCTGCGCGCGGCCTATTTGCATGTGGTGGCCGACGCCTTGACCTCGGTGTTGGCGATCGTGGCGCTGCTGTCCGGCAAATATTACGGTTGGGCTTGGCTGGATACGGTGATGGGTTTCGTCGGCGCGACGGTAATCTTGGTTTGGGCGGCTGGTTTGATTCGGGACACCAGTCCGATTCTGCTGGACCAGAGTATCAATGCCGGCTATGCCGCCAAGATACGGACCGCTTTGGAACAGGACGGAGAATGCCGAGTCGTCGATTTGCACATCTGGCCGGTCAGCGCCAACCATTATGCGGTTATTGTCGGTTTGGTGACGCAGCATCCGCAATCGCCGCAACATTACAAGCGCCTGTTGGCCGGATTCCGCAAGTTGGACCACATCACGGTGGAAGTCAACGGCTGCGTCGGTGCGGATTGCGTTGCAGAATAATGACGTCGCTGCCGATGAATTCGATCGCGCAATCGTAGCGTTCCGCCAGCCAAAGCAAGGTCGACCGCGAGAAAAACGCGATATGGGTCGGATCGTTCTTGTAATGCCAACGGCTGAATGCGTCGGCACCGATCACTAATTTGGTCATGATGCCCAACCAGCCTCCGGGGCGGATCAGTCCGAACAGCCGGGCGAACTCGGCGCCGGGCTCGCGGAAATGCTCGATGACTTCGGTGCAGGCGACAAAGTCGTATTGTTGCTGTAGAAGTTCGCGGCGATTGGCGTAAATCGGATCGTACAGTGCGATGCGGTGGCCGTATCCCTCGAGCAAGCCGGCCAATGCCGGGCCGGGGCCGCAGCCGTAATCCAGGCCTTCCGAGCCGGGCGGTAACAGGCCCGCCAACGGTAACGCCAGTCGCGATAGAAAGTTCAGGTAGCCGGGGTCGTCGTTCCGGTTCTGGTGCAGGTCGTAAACCGCTTTTTCCGCATCCGTGCTCAAATGCTGGCTGCTATCGACAAACACCAGTCGACATTGCGCGCAGCGGTGGTATTCGCGTTGCCGGTCGCGATGAAAATGGCCGGTTTCTTGGCTGGTGCAAAGCGGGCAGGTTAAGTTGGCCATTGTCGATACCGATTATTTTACTTGACCGTATTTTAACAGCTCGTATAATGAGCGGCTCACCAACGCGGAGCGGTAGTTCAGTTGGTTAGAATACCGGCCTGTCACGCCGGGGGTCGCGGGTTCGAGCCCCGTCCGCTCCGCCAATCTGTTTTTCTCTCCATCCCCTCCCGAATCGCAATAATTTCCGCAGATTTTTCCGGCTTGCAAAGCTGGTCCAATTTTGTATCATCGCATTTCCCGTAGAAACTATAAGGAGAAATGTCATGAGCAGCTTGAGTCCATTTGTCGGCGGTAATCTGTTTGACGAGTTGTTTCGGGATATCAGTCCGGGCTATTTGGTTCGCCCATTACACGGCGATCCGTTGCCGGCACAGATTAAAGTCGATATCAAAGAAAATCCGAACGAATATGTGGTTCACGCCGAATTGCCCGGCGCCGGCAAGGAAAATATTCACGTCCAGATCGAAGGCAACGTGGTCAGTATCCGCGCCGAAATCAGCCAGATCGATACCCAGAATAAAGACGACAAGCCGTTACGCAGCGAGCGTTATTTCGGCCAGGTATCGCGCAGTTTTCAATTGCCGGTGGATATCGACCAGAACGCCAGCAAAGCCCGCTACGATAACGGTATTCTGACGTTGAATCTGGTCAAGGCCCAAAGCAAGGGCGGCCAGCGCTTGAGTATCGATTAAGTTTCCGCAGGCGGAAAGTGTTGCCGATAATGCCGCCAAATGATTTTGAAAGTTTCGGTCAAGGTCGGGTCGTCCCTGGCGACCCGATCGTCTAAGGCAGGGCGTGAGAACCAATCGCCTTCGTCTATTTCGTCGGCAGCCAGTTCGAACGGACCGTTGTGCTCCGCTCGGTAGACCTGAATAAACTCCATGCCCAGTTCCGGGCAAGCCTGTAGTTTAAATAAAGCTCTCAAGTCGGCCGCCGCCACTCCCAATTCTTCTTTAAGCTCGCGCGGTGCGCAATCGCCGTAGGTCTCGCCGGCGTCGACGTGGCCGGCGGCCGAGCTATCCCACAAGCCTCGGTTCAGATCTTTCAGCATCGAGCGTTTTTGCAGAAATAATTCGCCGCGGTCGTTGAAAACCAAGATATGTACGGCGCGGTGGCGTAAGCCGGATGCGTGGATTTCCCGGCGCCTGCGCCGGTCCACGATGCAGTCGAGTTCGTCGACGACGTCGAGCAGTTCGTTTGACATGTTTACTATCGATTCCTGGGGCTAGGTCGTGTATCGTAACCATTTTTTGCGGTTTATCGAACGAATATGGCAAGAAGAAGCGAGCATAGTCAGGAGCAAATCCGGGAAATGGTGCTGAAGGCGGCGGAAACCATAGTCATAGAGGACGGTTTCAACGCTTTGACGGTCAGGAAGATTGCGCTGGAAATCGGCTATACGGTCGGTAGTATTTACATGGTATTTGCCAATATGAACGATTTGGCAACCCATGTTAAAGCCAGGACTCTGGACGAACTCGCCGAGCATTTGCAGCAGGGCGGGGCGGAAGGCGGCGCCGAACGCCGGTTGATGGCGCTGGCGAACACGTATCTGCAATTTGCCGCCAGCCATTTCAACCGTTGGCGGATGATTTTCGATGCCCAGAGCGATGCGCCGTTACCGGACTGGTACCAGGCCAAAGTCGAGCAAATGTTTGCAATCGTCGAAGCGCTGTTCGGCCAATTGGCCCCGGAAATCTCCGCGGAGCAAAATCGGCTGGCTTCGCGGGCGCTATGGAGCGGCGTACACGGCATCTGCATTCTGTCATTGACCGGCGAACATCAGCCCGGCGAAGTCGAAGCCGCGGGAAAGGCGGTGGAGTTGTTGGTTTGGACGTTTATTCAGGGCTGGAAGATTGCACCGAATCCGGCAAATGCCAGACCACCAGAATAGTAGCCACAAGCAATATCAGCCCCAATCCGACTAAAGCGGCAACCGGAGTCACCTGTTGCGCTGCCGCCAGGGTATAGCAACCGACGGCCAGCAGCATTGCCGCGTTCTGAAAGAAATTCTGCATCGCCACCGCACCGCCGCTGCCGATACTTTGTTGGCCGATTTCCTGCAAGGCGGCATTGATCGGCACGATGAATAATCCGCCGGCGGTTCCCATCAAGAACAGTACGCCGCGTGCCGGCCAAATCGCGTCGGTAAAGCTTAATGCAACAATCAGTGCGCTCATCGCATAAGCCGGTATCCGTGCCCGGCGCAAATGCTCGAGCGGGATCAACTGCGGCGCCAGCGCCGAACCGGCGATGATGCCCAGCGCCAGGAATAGCGTCAGGTTGGCGATGTCGCTGGCATTGTGCAGCATTAACACCAGCGGCGCCCAGGCGATGATGATGACTCTGACGCTGGCCGCCGCCGCCCAGAACAACGAGGCGCCCAACACCGCGAAACGCGAGCGCGGTACCGACAGAAAATCTTTGACCTCGCGGTAGAACAGCAGGATTTTCGAACCGCTGCCGACCGGTTTGCGTAGGCCTACCGGCAACACCAGCGTCGTCGCGGCCGAGACTGAATACAGGCCGATTGTCGCCAGCAAAGCCCAAGTCACCGAATGGTCGGCCAGTTTGGCGCCGACCAGCATACCGGTCAAGATCGCTAAAATCGTCGATCCCTCGATCCAACTATTGGCTTTGACCAAGGCGCCGTGTCCGGCGAGCTCCGGCAAAATGCCGTACTTGGCCGGGCTATAGAGCGTGGCGCCGACACCGACCAGGCAGTAGGCCAACAAGGGCTCGACCTTGAACAGCAGCAATACGGCACCGCCGGCTTTGATCAAATTGGCGATTATCAACACCCTCGATTTGGGCTGGCTGTCGGCAAAACCGCCCGCCCAGGGCGCCAATGCGACAAAAGCCACCAAGAATACGCTTTGCAAGGCCGGTACGTACCAACTGGCCGGTTCGGCTTGTTGCATCACCATGGCGATCACGGTAAATAAAATGGCGTTGTCGGCAAAGGCCGAGAGGAATTGAGCGACCAGCAACGGGTAAATGAATTTGTTCATGGTGAGGTCTAGTGTCGGAAGCGATTGCCGAGCGAATTAATGGTCTTCGTCGGCGGTATGGGTTTGCGTCAATTGCGCCGCTAACGCCGTTGCGCCCGGATAATCGGTCTTACCGGTGGCTAACACCGGCAGTTTTTCCAGCACGAACAATTTCTTCGGCAGATTGATCGCGGCGACGCCCGGCGCGGCTTCCGCCAGTTGCTTCAAGCTGCCGTCGCGCTGGGTGGTCAGCAGGATGATTTGTTCGCCCTTGCGCGGGTCGGGCAGGCTGACCGCGGCGTGTTGCGTGTCGGGCCAGGCCTGGATCGCCAATTGCTCGACCGCGGTCAGCGAAACCATTTCGCCGCCGACTTTGGCGAAGCGTTTGCTGCGGCCGCGGATATGGATAAAGCCCTCGTCGTCGACGTGAACGATGTCGCCGGTATCGTACCAACCCTCGCCGTAGACCGGCGAATTGGGCGGCGTCAACACGCCGGGGTTATCCGGCAACAAGTAGCCTTTCATGATGTTGGGGCCGGCGACGTGCAGGCGGCCGGCGCCTTCTATGCCCGGGACCGGCTCCAGGTGGTGCAGCATGTCGGGCATGAACCGGCCGACGCTGCCGGCTTTGTAGTCCATCGGCGTGTTGACCGATGTGACCGGGGCGGTTTCGGTGGCACCGTAACCTTCCAGAATCCGGATGCCGAACTTGTTCAGCCATAACGAGCGGGTGGTTTCCTGCAGTTTTTCGGCGCCGGCCACGACGTAACGCATCTTGTAAAAATCGTAAGGGTGGGCTTTTTTCGCGTACGCGGCCAGAAAGGTATTGGTACCGAACATGATGGTGGCGCCGACTTCGTAGGCCATTTCCGGTATCACCGCATAATGCAGCGGGGAAGGGTAGAAGAAGCTGACCATGCCGTTCAATACCGACATCATCGTGCCGACGGTGAAGCCGAAGGAATGGAACATCGGCAGAAAATTCAACACCACGTCGCCCGGTCCGAAGTCGATGCGGGCGCGAATTTGTTTATGGTTGGCGAGAATGTTGGCATGCGACAACACCACGCCTTTCGGCAAGCCTTCCGAACCGGAGGTGAACAGTACCACGGCGGCATCGTCGGCATCGTAGTCGCGGCTTCTGTACCACAGCTTGGCAGTCTTGCCTTGCAACCATGCCGCCGCTTTGTCTCGACCGGTCAAACCCGCCGCCAGATCCTCCAGATACACCACATTGACCTGTTGCGCCAACGCATCGGCTTCGGTTTGCAAATGGGCGGCTTCGATGAACTTGCGTGAAGTCAATACGGTTTTGACTTGGCCGGTACGGCAGGCGGCAGCCATACCGGCGGCACCCAGCGAGTAATTCAGCATGGCCGGCGTGCGGCGGTAAAGTTGCAGCCCCAGGATTACGTTCAAGGTTTTGCAACTGTTCGGCAGCAACACGCCGACGTTTTCGCCGGATTCGGTAATGGATTTAACCAATTTGCCGACCGCGATGCTGCGCGCGATCAAGGCGTCGTAACTGACCGGTTTGCGCTCCAGGTCCTCGGCAATGGCGTAGTTGCCGCCAAAAATGGTGCGAGCTTCCAGTAGCGCGGCAAAAACGGTTTGCCGGTAATGGCTGGTGGCAAACATCATTTCGCTCATGATGTCCGACAAAATATGGCCGCTATGTTTGCGGCGGGCTTTGCCGGTCACGTCGCCGTGGGTTTCGATTCGGGTGGGTGGCAGGATGTGGATGTGGATGCGCGGGAACCAGCGTTGTCTGACCTTGTCGCCCAACTTGGAAAAGCGGCTGAATTCGGCGCCGTCGATTCGCACCGGCAATAGCGTGGCACCGGATTTGTCGGCGACCATGCCGGTGCCGTCGTAGATTTTCATCAAGGTTCCGGTCGTCGTGATCCGGCCTTCCGGGAAAATCACGGTCTTGGTGTCTTGCTGCATGTGGTGGATCAAGGCTTTTAACGACAGCGGATGGGTCGGGTCCATTGGGAACACTTTGGAAAGCCTTAAAAACGGTTTCAACCACCAGCGTTCGGAGATGTGGGTGTTGATGGCAAAGGTGATATCGTCCGGTAGAAACACCCCCAATAGCAACGGATCGAGAAACGAGGTGTGGTTAGCGACGATCAGCACTCGGTTGCCGGCGGCGGCGTAATTTTCCAGACCGTTGACCTTGACCCGGTAAAGTAGGGTTAACAGCCAGCGCAATACGATTTTCAACATAAATTTCCTCCCCCGACGCAGTTTAGCAGACAGTAAAGATAAAGACCGCAGCTACTATAAAATCAAATTAAACAATGTTCAATTGAATTTTTCGGCGCCTGCCCGGCTAGGGAAAAGTCCCGGCTGCTATCAGCGGAGGCGAAGTGGCGCAACGCATTTCGCATTTTTTTGCCGGATTTCATTATCATGTCGCTGCGCCGAGCAGCCGACGCCGGCGAATGAGGCTATGGCACCATTCAAAAAACCGCCGCGGCTCCCCGTTCAACGACTATTCGAGAACCAGCATGACCCAGATTTCCAGTCCCGCGCCGGCTCCGGCCATTTCTGTTTGGCTGACCAGCGCCGACCGCAGCCGTCTGTTCGAATGCACCGAGAACGCGGCGTTTTTCCAAACCGGCGCTGGCGTCGGGCCGGCCATTACCCTGGACCCGGCACAAACCCGGCAAACTATGGAGGGTTTTGGCTTTTCGTTGACTGGCGGTAGCGCCATGTTGATTAGCCGCTTGCCGACAGACGTCAAACAAAACTTGTTGAATGAGTTGTTTTTGGCCGACGCCGACGGTATCGGCGTCAGTTTTTTGCGCTTGAGTATCGGCGCGTCGGATTTGAGCGAGTGCAGTTATTCCTACGACGATCTGCCGGCAGGGCAAACCGACTTTGAGTTGGCCAATTTCGACCTCGATGCTGGCGACAGGGAGGTGGTGCCGTTGTTGCTGGAAATCCTGGCATTGAATCCGGCCATCAAAATCATCGCCACGCCCTGGTCTGCGCCGCGCTGGATGAAAACCAACCAAGGCTCGGTCGGCGGCAAGTTAAGGCCGGAATGCTACGCGGTTTACGCCCAATATTTCGTCAAATATCTGCTGGCGATGCGCGAGCGCGGCATCGCCGTTCATGCCATTACGCCGCAAAACGAGCCGCAAAATTTCAAAAACGATCCGAGCATGGTCATGGATGCGGCCGAGCAGGCCGAGTTCGTCAAAACTTACTTGGGTCCGGCGTTGGTGGAGGCCGGTTTGGCCGAAGTCGAAATCTTGTGCTGGGACCACAATTGCGACGTTAAAGAATATCCGTTGGCGGTGTTCGCCGACACCGGCGCCCGCAATTATCTGCGCGGCTCCGCCTGGCACTTGTATGGCGGCGATATCTCGGTGTTGTCGGAAATGCACGCGGCCTATCCCGACATGAAATTGTATTTCACCGAACAATGGGTCGGCTCGGACGGCGAATTCGGTGGCGATTTGATGTGGCATATCCGCCATGTCTTGATCGGTGCCTGCCGCAATTGGAGTAGCGCTGTGCTGGAATGGAATTTGGCGGCCGACCCGTTCTGCTGTCCGCACACGCCGGGCGGCGAAGCGCGCTGCGTCGGCGCGTTGACTATCGACGGCGACCGGGTCGAACGTAACGTGGCTTACTACATCATCGGCCATGCTGCGAAAGCGGTCAGGCCGGGCGCGGTACGAATCCATTCCAGCGAGGATCTGTTGCCGAACGTGGCGTTTTCGACTCCGGATGGCAAATTGGCACTGATCGTTTTGAATGACGGCGACACGGCGGTCGGTTTCGATATCCGTTACCGAGAGCTTGCAGCCCGCGCCGAAATTCCGGCCAAGAGCGTCGCCACTTACCTTTGGCCGGCCGATTAATCCATTTCCTTGGAATCCCTTAACTAAAAAGCCATGTTGCAGTCCATCAACTCATCTTCGATACCCGATATCGCCCGGCAAAGCCGCTTGGCCGCCCGCCAATTGGCACCGGCTTCCGATGCACAACGCAATTTGGCGCTGGCAAAAATGGCCGAAGCGCTGCAGGCTGTCAGAGCGCGGGTTTTGACCGTCAACGCCGATGAAGTCGCCAAGGCCCGCGACGCCGGCCAAACCGAGGCCATGGTCAAGCGCCTGACCATCGACGACAAAATGTTCGACTACATGCTGTCGCGATTGAACAAGGTCGCGCAATTGCCGGACCCGCTCAACCGCATCCTGACCGGCCATACCAATCCGGCCGGACTGCGGGTCTATAAGAAATCGGTGCCGCTGGGCGTGATCGGCATGATTTACGAATCGCGGCCCAATGTCACCACCGACGCCGCCGGCGTCTGCATCAAAAGCGGCAATGCGGTGATTCTGCGCGGCGGCTCGGAAGCCTTGCAAACCAACGCCATCTTGACCGACGCCATGGTCGAGGGTGCGGTCGCCGCCGGTTTGCCGCAACACGCGATCCAGATCGTCCGCACGCCAGGCCACGAGGCAGTCGGCGAATTGCTGCAACAAGACCGATACATCGACGTATTGATCCCGCGCGGCGGCAAAAGTCTGATCAAACGCATCGCCGAAGGCACGCGCATCCCGGTCATCAAGCATTACGACGGCATCTGCCATTTGTATTTGGCCGCCGATGCCGAGCCGGACAAAGCCGTGGCGTTGGCCGTCAATTCCAAATTCCAAAGCGTACAGGTCTGCAATGCTTTGGAGACTTTATTGGTCGATGCTGCATGCGCCGAAAGGTTGTTGCCGCTGCTTTACGAAGCATTCAACGCCCAACAGATCGAATTGCGCGGCTGCGAACAAACCTTGCAGCTACTGCCCGGCATCGCCGCCGCAGCCGAGGAAGATTGGTCCAGCGAATACCTGGCTCCGATTCTGTCGGTCAAAATCGTCGCCGGCATCCAGCAAGCCATAGCCCACATCAACCACTACGGCTCCGGCCATACCGACGGCATCGTCACCCAAAGCCTGAGCTTGGCTAGGCAATTCGAGGAACAGGTCGATTCGGCATCGGTGATGATCAACGCCTCGACCCGGCTATCCGGCGGCGGCGATTACGGCCTGGGTTCGGTGGTCGGTATCAGCACCGACAAACTCCATGTCCGCGGCCCGGTCGGCCCGGAAGGGCTAACCACTTACAAATGGGTCGCAGTAGGAGACGGGCATTTGCGGGAATAAGTACAGTGGCCTTGTCAAACGGGTTGGCGGTGGCAAATATCTCGAAACGAGAAAAGCTGTTTCGAAGCGATAACCCGCTAATTTGTTTGGTGTCCCGTCTCCGAACCTGTTCATATATTTACATTGCGTTGATCAAATCTCCCGCCAGGATAGGGATGATCGATCCCATCAAATCGTAGCCCGGACTAGACAGCGTTGCTATAGGAACGGATATGCGGTACCGAGTCGAGCTCAAATGTCGCCGCTGAATCGGCCGCAGGCATTTCCTTATTCCGAAAAGTCAGCAAGGTTTGATCCTTGTATTGCACTGCAGTGTATTGCGGTCGATAAAACTGGTGTTGGCTGATGATGATCCGGCGGTTGGCTGTCGCCTTGACATTGCCCGATCCGGTAGCGAGGTTGGCGAATACCTCAAAATTGGAATCGCTATCAGCCAAGCCTTAAGGGAACCTCTAAAAATTGCGCCCGGCGAGTAAAATGGGTCGGAGCTAAAGACCTTTGGAGAGCAGAGATGACGGTGGCACAAGACGACCTTTTCGGTTCCCTGTTTGAACATCGTGATCGTCGAATCGATCGTTTGGGTAATCCGTTGTTGGAATTAGAGGCGCAAGTGGATTGGGAAGCGTTCCGTCCGTTGCTGGATCAAGTGCGTCACAAAGTCCGCAAATCGTCTGCCGGGCGTAAGCCTTGGGATGGGGTGTTGATGTTCAAAGCGTTGGTCATCGCCAGCCTCTACAATCTGAGCGACGAGCAACTGGAATTCCAAATCGAAGATCGGCGCAGTTTTCAGCGATTTATTGGGTTGTCGGATGCCAAGCACGCACCGGATCGCAACAGTTTCTGGCTATTTCGTGAGTCACTCAAAGAACTGAAACTCACCGAGACGTTATTCAACGAATTCAACCGACAATTGGACCGTGCCGGCCTGATTGCCCGCAAGGGTCAGCTGATTGACGCCAGCTTCGTCAAGGCGCCGGTGCAGCGTAATACGCCGGACGAGAACGCCCGGATTAAAGCTGGCGAAACCGTCGAGGACTGGTCAGCCTCCAAACGCAGTCAGAAGGATACCGATGCGCGCTGGACCAAGAAAGGCGACAAGAGCTATTACGGGTACAAGAACCACGTCAACGTTGATAATGCCCACAAGTTGGTTCGCAAATACACGGTCACCGATGCCAGCGTCCACGACTCGCAAGCCCTGAACGGCTTGCTCGATAGCGGCAATACCAGCCGGGATGTGTGGGCCGACAGTGCCTACCGATCCGAAGCCACGGAAGCCAGCCTTAAAGCGCAAGGTTACCGCAGCCGGATTCACCGCAAAGGGGTTCGCGGCAAACCGCTGACTGACCGGGAAAAACAAGGTAACAGTACCCGCTCCAAAACCCGTTGCCGGGTCGAGCACGTGTTTGCCTGGATGGCGCAATGGGGCGGTAAGGCGGTTCGTTGCATTGGCCTAGCCCGGGCCGAAGTGCGTATCGGCTTCATGAATCTGATGTACAACATGCGACGTTTTTGCGCCATTCGCAGGGTGGCTGCGTCTTGATGCCGCCCATCGGAGCTGAAAAGGCTTCGAGTTGAAGGTAATCCGCTTGGAAATGTCAGCTTTCGAGCACGTTTTACGCCCCGAATCTGATTAATCGTGGATTTTTAGAGGCTCCCTTAAAAGGGCGCAACAGATCGAAACGTTAACCTTCGGTTAAATGACATTAATTTATCACCGACCATTCGGTACTCGATTCCAAAACAACACCTGGCTTTTCTACCAAAATCCGCTATAGTAAACGCCAAGGGACTTCAAGGTTAAAGCATTCCGACAACGTTTCTGATAGCCGGTAAGGCGAGGAGGTTTACGACATTGCTTCAAATTAACATTGAGAAATTCGGTCGTTGCGACCTTTTTGATTTTTGAAATCAAATATATCCAATGCATGGCTGCGAACCCCGAAAGCGCAATGCCTTCGGGGTTCGTGTAATCGGCTTCCTGCCAAATTCCAACCGCCATCAACAAAATCAATGAAGCGTGCAGAGATGGGCCTTAGCGGCCAATCGATTCGCCCGGATGCTTCGCCCGCTAACGGTAATCTGAAAAATCGGATTTGAACAATGAGGCAGGGTAGCTACGAGTGCGAGTTGGCCGTCCGTTTAGTTGAAAGCCCAACGTTTTGTGTCCGCTAGGACTGCGGTGGCGATCTTTATTTCGGTTGTACTCGATTTCGGTCCTGCCGCAAAATAGCGAACTTCAATCATTGCCAGAATAATCAGCGGCTTCATCATGGCGTTAAATTCGGATCGAACTGTCAACATGCTTGTTCTGCTTTGCATTGCGTTAATAGCGCTGGCGATGTTTTGGTTGGACAGTAAGTTCGAAAGAATGAAAAAAGACTGCGAAATCATGGGCGGCAAGTTCTATTCGATCTCGTTCACCGAAAACATTTGCGTTGAAGGCGAACGAGTCCGGCAACTCCAATAAACCGGACAAACCGTAATTTTGCCTGCGGGCGATATCGGCGAACGGCAAATTTTGCGGCAGTTCGCACCAAATCTAGCGGCTCAAATCCAAAGGCCAATATTAGCCGTTACTCAATAAATCCGGGTTATACCGCAATAGGGAGTATGATCGAGGCTTCAGGCACTTTTTGCCCGACGTTTAACGCGGGGCTTTACCGGAGTAAATTATGGCTTCACTGGATATGCACGGCGCTTACGATCTAAGCTTGGCTAAGATCGACGAATTGGTTACTAAAATCTCCCACGGCAATTATGCCTTGGGCGTCATCAATCAAAATACGCATAAATTCGTCGTCAAGTATGTCGGGCGGGCCGAGGAAGATCTCAACGTGCGTTTGAAACAGCATGTCGGTAAATACCCCAAATTCAAGTTTAGCTACGCGGCGTCGCCGCAAGCGGCGTTCGAGAAGGTATGCCGCAACTTTCACGATTTCGGCGGTACGCAAAAACTGGGCAATACCGTCCATCCCAAGCCGCCGGTGCACGCCGATTGGAAATGCCCTTGCTGCGGTACTTCCGTCGATTGACCGCCTGTTCTTAAGCCTCAACGTTAATGTGAGGCTTTGACATAACGCTCTCCGCGAGTAGCGGCCCGCTTGCGGAAATTACTGCTTGATCCCGGCGGAAACGAAGGTGCCCAAGACATTGTCGCTGCAGGTCGCGGTGATCTGGTTGCCGTCGCTGCTGACGGTGCCGCTGCAATTGCCCTGCGAGGTCCAGCCGTTTTGGTATTGGGCGAAATAGTTGTAGCTGATGTTTTGGGCGACCACAGTCCCGCTGCCTTTGGACTCGTAGCCTATGCCTTGCGGCAGCATGCCCCAACTGCTGAATTGAAAACCGGAGTTTTGCTGGACAATGCGCGAGCCGTTGGCCGGTGCGCTGGGGTTGTACCAGGTGCCGCTGATGTCGATGACCGCAGGCGGCGGGACTTCGAAATTGCCGTTGGCTAATGGAATGCCATTGGGAGCTGGTTGAGGAGCGGCTGATGTTACCGGCGGCGGAGAGACTTGCGGTTTGGGGAAAATTTTATCCCAATTGCTGATCACCGCGACCGCGACCGAGCCGATCACGGTGATTACGGTAGCAATGATGGTGGCGTTCGAGCCGGATTCCGCCATGATGTTCTCCTGCTGGCTGTTTGCGGCGGATTATAGCGCGGCCTGCGAATTCGCTGCAGGGCCTTAGGTGCTGAACGAAGCGAAGCGCATCGATCGTGTAATCCGGTGCATGTTGTGATTGAGATGCCTCGGTTTTAATTGTGTCGCTACCGCGAAGCCAAGTTTAACGCCGGTTCGCGGACCGGCATTCAAAAAGCATTTGTCGCGAATGCGTGCGACGTTCAAGCCTTCGCCAACCAACTAGACCGTTTGCTGGCCCGAGCTGCCGGCAAGCGTTAAGCCGCCCGGTTTCGGTGTCGGCTGTCACCGACACTGGAGCGGCACAGTTTCTATAGCGTTTGATTTCGGTTTCAACCAGGAGGTGGGGATGAAAAAAATCAGTATTCTGTACCCTAACCGGGCGGATGCCCGCTTCGATTTTGCTTATTACGTGGATTCCCACATGCCGCTGTCGATAGAACGCCTCAGCGCCCACCCAGGGTATCGCGGGGTATCGGTCGAACGAGGGTTGGGCGGTGCGGTGCCGGGTAGCCCGCCGGCTTATGTCGCCATGTGCCATTTTCTGTTCGAATCGGTGGAAGATTTTTTGGTCGCGTTTATGCCGCATGCCGCCGAGCTGCAGGGCGATATGCCGAATTACACCGATATTGAACCGGTGATTCAGTTCAACGACGTGTTGATTTCGGCGCAAGCCGGCGACTTGACGAGACCGGATCAATGATAGCCGGAGAGATGATTGGCCGATTATTGGGTTGCCATCGCTCGCTGAGCCTGAGCTTTCGTCGCAATGCGGTTGGCCGCTATTGCCGTTAGAGCGGGCGGCTAGAAAGGGTCCAACAACACCGGCGCTTTGCCGAACTCGGTCTTGTATTCGCCGTTTGGCACGTACCAACCGGCGCCTTGAGAGCCGTTCATCCAAGCCACACGCTTGCCTTCCGAGGCCCATTTCTCAAGTTTCTCGCCGCTTTTGGTCAGGTAGTTGGATGCGTAGCAAACGGTATTCAGCCAGGGGTCGATGATCAACCAGGACTTGGCTACTTTAAGGTTGGTGAAATCGGCCATCGACGCATAGTCTTGCGCCGAATCGGGGATTGCTTCCTGGGAAACCAGGCAAAAGGCGTGGTCGCCTTTGTCGTGAACGATGCCGATGTAGAGTAAGTCGCGCTTGATATTGTAGATTTTCTTAGCGTAATAAGCGCTCAAGGCTGCCATTTCGCCGCAGTTGCCCGAACGGTCGGCAATGGTCATCTTGACCAATTTCTCGGCCAATTCCAAGTGCGATGTGGCGCCGTTGAGCCTGTGTTTGCCAGACTCGTCAGCTTCATGCAATCGGGTCTTGCCTTTAGCGCTCATATTCACTAGAACGGCATGCCCGGCAAGGTCCACGTCGTAAAGCTTGTTACTGGACTTATGGCCTTTTTTAAAGAACTCTCTGACTAGAACCTTGATTTTTTCGCCTTCGTCCACCAGCATGGTTGTACCCTGCAAAATCTGATCCACTGCGTTTTTTAGACGCCCCGCTTACCGCCGCAGCTTGCGGACGAACGGGTTCGCCTTACTCGGCATTACGGTTCTCGGCGGCGTATGCTTAGTATAAACGGATACCTTATAGTTTATAAGGATGACTGGCGTCGGACGGTAAACGGCGCATAGGCCGCGCTCTAGCGCGGCCGGTTAAAGGCGATCTATGATTTCGATACAACGCTGGAACGCACTCCGGATAATGAAGAAGGTCATCGCTAACGGAAACGATAGATAATGTTCCGGCAGCGCCAGGCACACCAGCAGCAGCGCCGCAATCAAGCAGGGCGTGGCGCGGGACAGGTAAGTCTCGAAATAGCGGAAAGTTTCTTGCGATTCCCAATCGAAGCGCGGGCTGCGGTTGATAAACCCGAACAGCATCCAGGCGGCGAGCAGTGCGAAATAGACCGGAAACACGCTGAATTGCGGCGAACCTTCGCTGAATAGCGGCTTCCAGTAACCGTACCAGGCCCATAGGCAGGCGCAGGCGAAACCGTCGTGCCAGACCGCGCCGCTAAGCCGCTTCGAGCAGCCGCCCAGCAAGAATATCGCCGCGATCAGGGCTGCGGACATCCAAAAGGCTTCCAGATTCAGTAAGGGCAAAACCGGGTTTTGGGTTTCGATCAGTGTGGTCAGGATCAGGCTGCTGGCTATGAATACAGGCATCGGCGTCGTCCGGTCTAAGAGGATGCGACAGTCTGCCCTAAAATCGCGATTAACCCAAGATGCGCAACGCGGCATACCGGCCTTTGCCGGTACGCCGTTGCCGATCAAGCCCAGGTGTAACGCTCGCTCAGGCCCACATCGGTATATTGTTGCCGGCGCCGGCATTGCTGTCGGCCAAACGTTCGGAATAGGCGTCGCCTTGGCGGAACACCCATTCGTCGACCGCGCCGAGTAAATGGAAGATAAAGCCGAAAGCGCCCAGATTCAGCGAATGCCCCGATTCGTGTGCCATGTGCCAATCGCCGGAATTCATGTCGACGAAGGCGAAATTACCCATATTGAAGGCGGTGTCCCAGATGTTGAGGTTGCTGACCAGGCCGCCTTTAACGAAAATCGTGCCGGTCGGCCAATCGACGCGCAGGCCTTGCAATTTCAGATACTGCACTTGAAAACCGGTGACCGCGGCCAGCAACAGGCTGAACAACAGAAACAGCAAACCCAGCAACACGATGGGCCAGCTCATCGGCAGGCACCAGTTAGACCAGCCGATCAGTGCTTGGTACACCTCGAATTGGGAAATCCATTTGACGATCGCCAGCAGATTCAACCCGAAAAAACCGATTGCCACGCCCTGCGCCAAACCGGCATTGCCGGTCTGGCTCAGCAGTTCGAACAGGATCAGCCCGTTCAACGAGGCATTGCTGCCCACCAACATACCGCGCATGAATTCGGAAAAGCCGGTCGCGGCGGACACCGTCGTCGCGGCTAGAATATAGAACAGCAGCATCGCCCCGGCATATACGCCGAAAGTGATGCCCATATTCTTCGCCAGGAAGAATATCAGAGCAAACAAGCCGACAGCCGTCAGGCCGCCCAGAATGACTATCCACGTTTTTATGGTCATGGCAATTCTCCTCATCAAGAATTAAACCGGCGATCCGACGGTGCCGAATCGCAGTGTCCGGGCCGGCGCTTGCCGAAATGGTATCCGGGCTGCGGCACCGGTTGTTTGGCGGCTGATTCGAGCCGTCGATTCTCCTTACTCCAATGTAACGGCTTATGCAACCGATTTTCGTTTTTGGATGCCGAGCGCCGCCATCACGCCGGACAAAAACAGCCAAATACCGGCCGGCAGCGGCACGGCCGCGACCGAGTAGCTGACCACCGAGAACCGGATTTGGTCGTCGGCGAAATTAGGCAGATTCGGCACGTTGAAATCCAGCCAACGCCAGCCGGGGCCGTTAATCGCCGCCAACGACACTAAGGACCAATCGTGCAAATCCGGCGGCAGCGTATCGTGCCAGAGTTGGCCGGCAGCGTTGTCTTGGCGCAAACCGAACTGCATTGTCGGGTTGGAAAGTCCGTTCCAATCGGTATTGGAAATACTGGCGCCGGCGACAATCAAACCGTCCGCCGCTAATGTGGCGGAGCCGTTTTGCTGGTCGTTTTGTACGAATAGGTTAACCGGCGCCGCCAAATGGGCGGTAAAGCCGTTGCCGAAGGCATGGCTGAACTGGCTGACGACGCCGGTGCCGACATCGTAAGTAAACGAGCCCGCCAGCGTGCTGCCGACATCGACGCCGTTACCGGCCAGCAAGGTGCCGATTTCGGTGACGGTGCCGGTGTAATCGACCCGTATCGACTGAGCCTGGCCGGACAGCGGCAACAACAGGCTGCTGCTGGCAATCAAAACATGGGCTAAAGTAAGTTGCATGGTAACTCCTATCGAAAGTGGCTTTGGATCGGCCGGTGGGCACCCTTAGGCCCAATTACGGTTATGGCGCCGCCGCATGCCGATCGGCTGAATGGGTAGGAGTAATTTATCGGGCGCGGTACGGTTGAGCAGTGAGCAATTTCACTCAGTCGCGGTGGACTTGTCCGCATCGGACGCCGATTGCACCGGGTGCTTTGGCTGTTGATGCCAGTTACAAACGCAAGACAGGGTTGCGATGACGAAAAACATACCCGATAAGTTCGGATTGGCAGTGTTGAAGTTGCTGATGCTTACAGCTTGCACGGCGGCCGTTCCTCCGCTCGACACGCCGACCGCTTTGCCGAACGGCCGGCTGACGCCAATTTTCGTGACCGCGGCCCGTCAGAAAGCGGAGGTTAAACCAGCGTTGGCAGCAGCCGGTTTCCGCGTTGTCGACGCATTGTCTGACGACGCACTGCTGCTGCGGGCGACGATAGGAATCGACCAAGGCGAGCAAGCCTGCGGCACGATGAATAATGTCCGGTTGCAATTGCGCCGGGAAAGCAACACTGTTGCTGAAGTTGCGGGTAAGGGTTGGACCGGGAGTTGCCAGCCGAATATACTCGACGAACTCAGCCGCAAGTTATGGCGGCAGCTTTTCGACCAACCGCTGCAATAGGAACCAGACCGATGCCATCGATATTTTGCCGTCCGCTTCGCGTTACCGTCGCCGCAATCTGCATTGGCTTGTCGGGCTGCGCGTACATCACCGAAGGCACCAAGCTAGGGCCGATTTCGCCGTCGGCCAACAACATGAAACCGATGGTGGAACATACCGTCGGGGATTTTGCCTTCACGCTGGAAGGCGGCAAGATGGTGACCTCCAATCTTGCCGGCACGCTGATTAACCAGAGCGTAATGGATGCCTGGCAGGACAAGGGCTACATTCGCGACCACGAAGCGGTGGAGCCCGGAGAGTTTACCGGTAAAGCCGATTACGAATTGACCCTGAGCGGCAGCCAATACGGCGATTCCAGCATCGGTATGCAGATTCTGAGTGGGCTGACGTTGACCCTAATCCCTTATACCGTCACGCAGAATTACGATATCCAATACACGCTGGCCGACGTCAAAACCGGCAAGAAATATACCGGTAGCATCGAAGAAGCCAACAAGGGCTACGTCGAACTATTCATGCTGTTTGCGTTGCCGTTTTCCAAGCAGAACCAAGATGCCATGTTCGAGCGGATCGGCGATCATCTGTACGACCAGCTTTACCGCAACGGCGCCTTTCAAGCGGCACCGGTCCGGTAATCGGTCGGCGCCGGCCGTAATTTTTCAAGCAAACCCGGAGGTAAATGCCATGTTGGAAATCATCCTGCTCTTGGTCGCCGTTGCGTTGGCGGCATTCGCGGTGCTGGCCTGGCGCCAGCCGGACACGTTTAGCGTTAGCCGCTCGTTGGCGATGGCGGCGCCGGCATCGGCGGTGTTTGCCCAGGTCAACGATTTGCGCAAATGGGAGGCCTGGTCGCCCTGGGCCAAGCTGGATCCGAAGGCGCAAAACAGTTTCGAAGGGCCCGATGCCGGCGTCGGCGCGGTGATGCGTTGGTCGGGCAACAATCAGGTCGGGCAGGGCAGTATGGCCATCGTCGACAGCCGGCCGGACAGCTTCATCCGCTTTAGCCTGGAGTTCGTAAAGCCGTTCAAAGCCAGTAACGTCGCCGAATTCAGCTTCGCCGAGGCCGGCAACGAAACCGTGGTGACTTGGACCATGTCCGGGCGCAATAATGTTGTCGGTAAGGCGATGAGCGTACTGATGAATTGCGACAAAATGGTCGGCGGCCAATTCGAACAGGGTTTGGCGGCAATCAAGCGTATCGTCGAAGCTGGCGCCTGATACTGCGGGGGCGGGTTTTGCGGTAGTGCCCAAGCCTGGGCCTGGGCACGTGGGGTTGGAAGTCGGGCTTCCGCTTAGTTAAGCCTGGCCTGAGCTAGCTCGCCAGGCTGTCGGCCTCGAGCGATACGTCTTCCAGAAAGCTCAAACAACCCAGTTCTCTGGCGAATTCCTGAATTTCGCCGGCCATGTGAAAGTTCAAGATCGCGTTCGTTTTCAGATCGACAACCGCGTATTCGACGAGTGGATTGTCGCTTTTTAACCTTGGCTGGTATTTTAGTAATTTCTTCGATTCCTTAGCCAACTTCCGATTGATCCTGGCGGTCAGTGCCCGAATTGAAACCAATTTTTTCATGCTCAATCTCCTTAGGTTGTTAGGAGAGCTGAGTATAGTCCCGCTGGCCGCGAATTACACGCACCGATCGCAGCCGCGGCCGAACGCGCTACCGAGCCGGCTCGGCCGCCGGCGCCTCGCGCCTTCCCACCGCCGCTCCGGCAGCAATCCCGGTTCCAGTTAGCCGGGATGCGAAAAAAACCGAAATGCCGGCCGGACACCCGCGTCCGCAGCCGGGTTCGCTAGCCCGAACCCGCTAGCCAACGCGGATTCCGGCACAGCGGAATCCGTTAGCGGGTGCGATCACGCGATATGGCAGGAGGTCGCACACTGCGGGCAGCCGTTAACTTGGCGGAACGATTCGGCGGCTTTTTTGACCGCGCTGGCGCAACTGGCGATGGAACCTAAATAGCGGATGCCGTCTTTGGCCGGCAACAGCGAACAAGCCGCGTTGTGAACCAGGTGATCTCCGTTTGCTTGGGCGTTAATTTCGACGTAAAACTCGGCCATGGTCTGTACCTCGTAAAGGATAGGTTTGTCGGAATCGGCTCGAGCGCCCGGCTACTGTTCTTGCAGCAGTAATTCTTTGAAATTAAACTGGAAAATGAAAGCCGGGCCAACCTCGGGCTCGATTTTGCCCGAGCAATCGGCATGCCACATTTCAGGGCGGTGTGGCCGGGGCGGTTGCGGCGCAACGGCGGTTTCGCCGTCGCAACGCCGGAAATTCGCGGCCTGCCGCGCCGTCGGCGCCGGGTGGTCATGGCTGTTGCGGTTCGCGGTTGCCGGAGCCAATCGGCGGCCTTGGTTTGTCGCATAACCGACAAAATTGCTGGGTTTTGTCGTTTGCCGGCGCCAACCGGTCCGCGCAAACCGGCTAGCGTGGCATGGTGCGGTTTTTGCTGCATGCTTTCCCTCCGCCACAGAGGAAAATTGCCATGCGCTACCAGCCCCATCGAGATGAAATTGCCGCCGTCCCGGATATGTCCGACGAGGAGCGGTTGGAGTATTTTTTGTACCGCGTGTTCGAGACCGACGAAGTTTGGTGTCTGAAAGATGCCGGGCAACCGGTCATACGCGACGTGGCTGGCCGGGACACGCTGCCGGTCTGGCCCTATAAAATCTTTGCCGAGGCCGCCGCCACCGGCGATTGGGAAGGGCTGCAGCCGGTGCCGGAATCGGTGGATTATTTCACCTACCAGACCCTGAACCGTGCCGCCGGCCAGGAGGTGACGCTGGAAATCATGCCGCGCGGTTCGGCGCCGGGATGTTTGATCGCGCCGCAGCGCCTGTTCGGCATGCTGGAAAACATGATGGAGTCGCGCGACTACACGGTCGGCGACTGAGCCGGTTACCGAACCCGAACCGTCGGCAACGCCAGTGGCGGCGGTCGTCGATAAAAGCGTGAACGGATAATGCCGAAGCGGTATAAATAGGGCTTTCGGCCATTTCTGATTTGTGCTTATGCAAGAGCTTATGTACGACGTCAACGGTCTGCTGATCGCACTGGCGCTGTTTTTCTCGATGATGTTGGCGATAGAGATCGGCTACCGTTTGGGCCGGCGCATCATGCCCACAGTGCACGACGACTTCAAGGCCCACGTCAACGCGAACTCGGCGTCGTTGCTCGGCATTCTGGCCTTGTTGCCGGGTTTTACCTTTCCGCTGTCCTTGCAGCGTTGCGATAGCCGCCGCGAGGCGGTGGTCGACGAGGCCAACGCCGGCGCACCGAGCCCGGTTGCCACCGGACTGTTCATTCCGGCGTTGCACGATCCGATCGACAATTTCGGCAAGCGCGACGCCGAGATGAACCGGCACGTATCGGAGTTCGTGCGGTTGTTGTATATCACCTTTCTGATGACCGGCACCATCGTTGGTTACGCCACCGGCCCGGCCGGGCACCGGGCGTCTTTCGTCACCCATATTATGGTTGGCTTGATCGCGGTCCTGGTGTTCATCATCGTCGATCCGGATCGGCCGCACCGCGGCTTGATTCGGGTCAATCAGGATAGTTTGATCGGGTTGCAAGCCTTCATGCGCGAACCGGTTGCAAACGCAGGCAGCAATTGAGCGGAGGGGTTAGGGGCATGGACCCGCACGATACCGATAGATCCGACCGTGTCCGGCCCGACCGGCTGGCGCCCAGCTTGCACTGGTTTCATTTGGTCGCGCTCGGCGTCGGCGCCATCGTCGGCACCGGCATTCTGACCTTGATCGGGGTCGGTGCCGGCAAGGCCGGGCCGGCCGTGGTCGTGTCGTTTGTATTCGCCGGCCTGGTCTGCGCCAGCGCCGCGTTGGCGTATGCGGAAATGGCGACCGCGATTCCGCAGGCCGGCGGTGCCTACACCTACGCCAGGGTCATGCTCGGCGAGCGGATCGCCTGGCTGGTAGGTTGGAGCCTGATTTTGGAATATTCGCTGGTGGTCAGCGCCGTTGCCGTGGGTTGGTCGGGTTATGCCGCACCGTTGCTGCACGAGATGTGGGGCATGCCGATGCGTTGGATGCAAGCTCCCGACGCCGGCGGCGCGCTCAACCTGCCGGCCGTCGCCATCATCGCCGCGGTGGCGGCGGCTTTGGTTTACGGCACGCGGGAAAGCGCGACTTTCAACGCGCTGTTGGTCGGTTTGAAATTGATCGCGTTGCTGCTGTTCGTCGTACTGGCGGCGCGCGAGTTCGATCCGCACAATCTGCAACCTTTCATGCCGTTCGGTTTTGCCAAACAAACCGGTGCCGACGGCGTCGAGCGCGGCGTAATGGTGGCCGCCGCCATCATTTTTTTTGCATTCTACGGCTTCGATGCGATTGCTACCGCAGCCGAGGAAGCCCACTATCCGGAACGGGATTTGGCGATAGGCATCGTCGGCTCGATGCTGGTCTGCGTGGCGATTTATCTTGCCGTGGCGCTGGCCGCGTTGGGCGCGCTGAGTTACGCGCGGTTTGCCGCCAGTCCGGAACCGTTGGCCTTGGTGCTGCGCGAACTGGGCCAGCCGTTGGCGGCGCGGTTTCTGGGCTTGTCGGCCGTGGTCGCGTTACCGACCGTGATCCTGGCGTTTTTTTACGGCCAGAGCCGGATTTTCTATGCGCTGGCGCGGGACGGCTTGTTACCCGCCGCGCTGGCCAAAATCTCCCGGCGCGGCACGCCGGCCGGCGCCACGGCGTTTACCGCGCTGCTGGTCGGCGCGATTGCCGGGACGTTTCCGTTAGCCGAGATCGCGGCATTGGCCAATGCCGGAACCTTGCTGGCGTTTAGCGCGGTCGCCGCCAGCATGCTGATCGCCCGCCGGCAAGGTCCGCCGCCGCCGGGCCGCTTCCGCGCGCCGTTGCCCTGGCTGACCGGCCCGGTCGCCATTCTGGGCTGCGGCTATCTGTTCGTCAGCCTGCCTTGGCAAACCCAAGCCTATTTCCTGATCTGGAATTCATTGGGCGGTGTGGTGTACTGGATTGCCGCCAAACGCCGCCGATCTTGAATTTGCCTTAACCGGCGCCGGCCGTCCGGCTTTCCCTCGTTCCCACGCTCCGGCGCACCCGGTAGGGCATAAACGGGAATGCATACCGGCCTCCTCAGTAAAGTCCGTGATAGACAAGTGCCGTCATGCCCGCAGGACGCGGGCATCCAGTGCCATCGACGGCAGCTTCCAGCGATCCTTGCAGCCTGGATTCGCTTCGCGGTCTGCGGCTCCGGACTAAATCTGTCCGGAACGGATTTGCATTACCCGCAGGGTGTCAGGCAATCTCGTTAAGTTACGGATGGCCCGCTCCTACAGGATGTGAACCAGCCGTTCTGTTCCTTAACTTCACGGCATTGGGGGGTAAGGCAGGACTGCCTGACATGAATCCCTGCGTGAATGACGGTTATCAAACAACGATGTGTATAACGGCGAGCGAAGGACCGTCGGAATCAGTAAACCAGCTAGTCGTAACTTAACTTTCCCCAGCTTCATCGCCGGCTCGACCGCCGCGAACCGGGCAATCGATTTGCGGCCACACTACTGCGCCAATTTATTTTCAAGTTTAACTGAGCCGTAACATACCTCCCTTATTCTTTATCGCATTATTTGCATAAGGTGCCGCCAACGTCGTTAAACGGTCGCAAAATTGCGGGAAAAATTCGCCAATTTAACCGAACGTGCCGGATTTTTGCGGTGCTGGGGTGGTTCCTGTCCCATTATCTAGGCCGCTAGCCAAGCGGAGCCTAGGGTAGGGCCCGTTTATGTCGTCAGCGGATATGTCTGTGAAAAATTTCACGAACTTTTGGATAAGTCCGTTACTGATTCGAAGTTCCAAAAAAAATATCGTAACGCTGCATCGGCGAACGATGAATTTGTTAGGCAAACCACCCCGATCCGAAACGAAGCAATTCCTGAAGAGTAAAACCCGTGAGTAGCGATTCAATGAAAGCTGTGCCGGCTAACGAGCAAAACAAAGCAGATTCGAGCGGAGCCGGAGCGCCGGTTGCCGATTTGATGGGCTTGCTGGAGTACCGCGCCGAGACTCAGCCCGATTTTCCGATTTACCGTTACCTGCGCGACGGCGAGGACGTGGCGGAAACGCTGTCGTTTGCTGAGGTTGCGTTAAAGGCAAAAACCGTGGCCGCGGCCTTGCAAGGCATTGCCGCCGCGGGCGAGCGGGTCATGCTGCTGTATTTGCCGGGTATCGAATTCGTCACCTCTTACTTCGGTTGCGTTTACGCCAAGAACATCGCGATTCCGTTGCCGCCGCCGCGCCAATCGCGGATGCTGCAAACCCTGGAAAAAGTTCTGGAAATCGCCCGTTCGGCCCAGCCGGTAGCGGTTCTGACCACCCAGGCCGTCAAGGAAAAGGCCGAAGAACATTTCGCCAGCTTGCCCGAGTTCGCGGCGATGCGTTGGCTGGCGACCGACACGCTGGCCGCCGAGCTGGCCGCCGACTGGCGCCAACCGCAGATCGCCGCCGAAGATATCGCCTTCCTGCAATATACCTCGGGTTCGACCTCGTTGCCGAAGGGCGTGATCCTGACCCACGCCAACCTGATGCATAACATGCGCTACTTCGACCAAAGCGGGATTCATAATAAAGAGTCCCGGCTGTTGACCTGGTTGCCGCCGTTTCACGATTTGGGTCTGATATACGGCCTGCTGACGCCGGTCTATTGCGGCATGGCCTGTTACATCCTGCCCAACGCTGCTTTCGTGCAACGCCCTGCGCGCTGGCTGGAAGCGATCAGCCGCTTCGGCATCACTCATACGATGGGGCCGAACTTCGCCTTCGACCTGTGCTTGAACGGTGTCGGCGACGAGCAACTGGCCGGTCTGGACTTAAGCCGGTGGCAACACGCGTTGAACGGCGCCGAGCCGGTGCGGATGCAGACTATGCGCGCCTTCGCCGAACGTTTCGCCGCGGCGGGTTTCGATCTGCGGGTATTCAGCCCCAGTTGGGGGCTGGCCGAAGCGGCCTGTATCGTTACCGGTCTACACTATGCCGGCAGCGGCCAGCGGCGGCAGGAGCGGCCGGCGCCGCAAGAAGTCTGGGTACTCGCGGCTGAATTGCAGCGCAACCGCCTGGTATTCGCCAGCCCGGACGATCCGGCGGCTATGTCGCTGGCCGGTAGCGGCTATCCCATCGCCGATACCGAACTACTGATCGTCGATCCCGAGACCTTGGCGCCTTGCCCGGCCGACCGGGTCGGCGAAGTCTGGGTGCGTAACGGTGCGGTGTCGCCGGGCTATTGGCAAAACCCGGAACAGACCCAGGCCACTTTTCACGCCTGTGTGGCCGGCGACCCATCCGGCAAGCGCTGGATGCGCACCGGCGACCTGGGCTTTTTATACGACGGCCAACTTTATATTACCGGCCGTTTTAAGGACGTCATCATCGTCCGCGGCCAAAACCATTACCCGCAGGACATCGAATGGACGGTGGACAAGGCCCACCCGCTATTGAAGATGGGCGGCGCCGCGGCGTTCACCGTCACGGCCGACGCCGAGGAACGCCTGGTCGTCGTCGCCGAAACCTCGCGCCGTTTCAAAGCCGAGCAGCATGCAGCGGAATTGTTCGCGGCGATCCGCAAGGCGGTGGCCGACGGCCACGAACTGCAAACCGCCGCCATCGTGCTGTTGCGGGAAAGTGCGATTCCGAAAACCACCAGCGGCAAAATCCAGCGCGCGGCGACCAAACGCGGCTTTCTGCAACAGAGCCTGGCGCCGTTGGCGCAGTGGGTCAACCGCAATCTGGAACGGCAACTGGCGCTAGCCGAACCCGCCGCTGCCACAGCCCGGCCCGATAGCGAGGCGGTACGCAACTGGTTGCGGCGGCGGGTCGCCGAAATTGCCGGGTTGGACCGCGCAGAAATCGGTTGCGATGCTGCGTTCGGCGAGTTCGGTTTGGACTCGAATGCATCGGTGCGCCTGACCGACGAGTTGGCAAAAGCCTTCGGTTTCGGCTCGCTGCCGGCCAATTTGTTGTTCGACTATCCCAGCATCGACCGGGTCGCGGACTATTTATGCCGTGGCGAAGATGCCGCGGCGGCTGCCGGCGCCGATCAGGCGCCGGAGGCGGACATTGCCGTGGTCGGCATGGCTTGCCGTTTTCCCGGCGCCGATGGCACCGCGGCGTTCTGGGACTTGCTGAGTTCCGGAACCAGCGCGGTGCGGCCATTACCGGCGGAGCGCAAGGCCTTGCTGGCCGGCTTGGCGGACGACGTCGACGCATTGGGTGCTGCCGGCTGGCTGGACGGCATCGACTTGTTCGATCCGGCACCGTTCCATATCTCGCCGAAAGAGGCAGCGATTCTCGATCCGCAGCAACGCCTGTTATTGACTGCGGCCTGGTCGGCGTTGGAGCAGGCCGGCATTAGCCGTGAAGAATTGGCCGGTTCCGCCACCGGCGTGTTCATCGGCATCAGCGGTTCGGAATACGCACAATTGGCCTGGCACAGCGCCAGCGGCCAGGACGGCCACGCCGGCACCGGTACCGCATCGAGCATCGCCGCGAACCGGCTGTCTTATTTTCTGGATTTGCGCGGTCCCAGTCTGGCAGTGGACACCGCCTGTTCTTCGTCGCTGGTTGCGGTGCATCTGGCTTGCCGCAGCCTGCTGGCCGGCGAATGCGACACCGCGTTGGTCGGCGGCGTCAATCTGCTGTTGAACCCGGCCTTAACGCGGGCGCTGGCCAAGGCCGGCATGCTGTCGGCCAGCGCTGCTTGCCACAGTTTCGACAGCGCAGCCGACGGTTACGTGCGCGGCGAAGGCGTCGGCTTGGTGGTGTTGCGCCGCGCCGCGCTGGCCGCCGAGAGTGGTAATCCGCTGTTGGCTTTGATCGCCGGCAGCGCAATCAACCAGGACGGCCATAGTTTCGGGCTGACCGCCCCCAACGGCGTTGCCCAACGCGCCTTGTTGCGCCAAGCTTACGCCGCCGCCAAACTCGCGCCGGGCGCAGTCGATTATCTGGAAGCGCACGGCACCGGCACCGCCTTGGGCGATCCGATAGAAGCCGGCGCATTGGCGGAAGTGCTGGGTGCCGGCCGCGAGCGGCCCTGTCTGCTCGGCTCGGTCAAGGCCAATATCGGCCACCTCGAGGCTGCGGCCGGTATCGCCGGCCTAATCAAGGCCGTGTTGTGCCTGCAACATAATGCGGTGCCGCCGTTGGCCGGTTTCCGCGGGTTGAATCCGCATATCCGCTTCGATCCGCAGGCGCTGGAGATCAATACCCAACTGCGCCGCTTCGCCGCCGAGCGGCCGTTACGCCATGTCGGCGTCACTTCGATGGGGTTCGGCGGCACCAACGCCCACGTCGTATTGCGCCGGGCGGATAGCGCCGCCGTCGCGGCTGCCGCGCCGCAACGCTCGTATTACGCCTTACTGTTATCGGTCGAGCGTCCCACGGATTTGGCGCCGCTCGCCGCGAGTTATCTCGATGTACTGCAATCGCACCCCAAGCAATGGGCCAGCCTGTGCTACCGGGCCAATGCCGGCCGCAGCGGCTTAGCGTACCGCACCGCTTTACATGCCGCCGACGCCGGCGAAATGCTGGCCGGATTGGCGCGGCTGGCGCAAGGCACTGCAGCGGCAACCGCCTCGGTCGCCGGCACGCCGAAACCGCTGGCGTTCCTGTTCACCGGCCAGGGTAGCCAATATCCCGGCATGGCCCGCGATTTGTACGCCCACGCCCCGCGGTTCCGGGCCACGGTCGACGAATGCGATTTGTTGCTGAGCGGGGCCGGCATGGCGCCGGTAGCGCCGCTGCTGTACGGTTCCGACGCGCTGGACGGCGACGGACTGGCCGAAACCGCGACCGCGCAACCGGCGTTGTTCGTGGTCGGCTACGCCCTGGCCCGCTATTTCGAAAGCTGCGGCTTGGCCCCGGCAGTCGTCGTCGGCCATAGCCTGGGCGAGTACGTCGCCGCCTGCTTTGCCGGCGCGATGTCGTTGGCCGACGCGCTGCGGCTGGTCGTGTTGCGCGCTCAATTGATGCAACGTTGTTCCGACCAAGGCGGCATGGTGGCGATGCTGGCGGACAAAGCCGCCGCGCTGGAGTTGATCGGCGCCGATTCGGCACTGGCGTTGGCGGCCGACAACGGCCCGACCCAAGTCACGGTATCCGGCCCGCACCAATCGTTGGCGGCATTGGCCGAACGCGCCAAGGCGGCCGGTATCGCCGTGCTGCCGCTGAAAGTGAAACGCGCCTTCCACAGTGCCGACATGGAGCCGATACTCGCCGAATTCCGCACCGTCGCCGCCCAAGTGGCCTGGCAGCCGCCGCGTCTGCCGGTAATCGGCAACCTGACCGCCGCGGCGGTGGACCGTTTCGACGCCGACTACTGGGTCGAACATTTACGCCGCCCGGTGCGCTTTCGCGAATGCATCGCCGCCGCCGAGGCGCTCGGCGCCGGGATGTTTCTGGAGATCGGCGCCCAGCCGGCTTTGACGGCGATGCTGCGCCGTTTCGATCCGGCGCCGGCCGCGGTAGCCAGCCTGGATGGGCAACGCCCGGACTGGCTGGCGGTCAATTCGGCACTGGCCGAACTTTGGCGCGCCGGCCACCGCGTCGATTTCCGTAAGGCTTGGGCCGGCGAAACTTTCGACCGCGTCGAACTGCCCGGCTATCCGTTTCAACCCAGCCGTTTTTGGCTCGAACCCACCACCAGGAAACCCATGACGACCGCGACCGCCACTAACCCGACCGGCGAACTTGCCCGTTTGCTTGCTCCCTTGCTGAAATGCGCACCCGAAGATATAGCCGCCAGCCGCTCGTTCCTGGAACTGGGCGCCGATTCTTTGGTGTTAGTGGAATTTCTGCGCCAGGTGCAAGGCCGTTACGGCGTGCAAGTCGCGATGCACAGTTTGTTCGAGGACTTGCGCGACCTCACCGCGCTGGCCGCCTGGCTGGCGGAGCAGGGCGCCGACTTCGGCGATAGTCCGGCGGCGGCAGACCGCGTCGAGCCGCAGGTCGCCGGCTGGTTGCAACAGCAACTCGGCCTATTGTTGAAACGTCCGGCCGCCGAACTCGACCCGCGGCGCAGTTTCCTGGAATTGGGCGCCGACTCGCTGGTGTTGACCGAACTGCTGCGGCTGATCGGCGAACGCTACGCCGTCGATATCGGCATGGCGCGCTTGTTCGCCGAGCTGTCCAGCATCGAAAGCTTGGCCCCGGCTATCGCCGCCGTCAGCCCGAAACTCGAATCCGCGCCCGCCGCCATCGCCGCGCAGCCGGCTGCGGCCGCTCGCGTGGCTCAGCCGTTACCGGCCGCCGCACCAAACGCCGTTGCATCCAGCGAATTGCAAGGCCTGTTGGCACGGCAATTGGACGCCTTCAACCAATTGGTGCAAGGCCAGCTCGGCCTGTTGCACGGCGCTGCCGCGCCGCTGGCGTTGGAACCGGCAGCACCGGCAGCGAGTCCGGCGCCGGCCGCAGTTCAGCCGTTAACGGCAGCAATACCGTTGCCGACCGCCGCCAAGGCCGCGGCCGGCGGTCTGAATCCGGCGCAACAGCAACACCTGCGCGAGCTGGCTGCGGCCTACCAAGCCAAACATGCCGCCTCGAAACGTTACGCCGAAACCTACCGCGAGGTATTCGCCGATTACCGCAGTTCGCTCGGCTTTCGCCAGGCCACCAAAGAAATGATTTTCCCGCTGGTGGTCAATACCGCCGCCGGTTCCCGGATTTACGATTTGGACGGTAACGAGCTGATCGACCTGACCATGGCCTTCGGTTCCAGTCTGCTCGGCTACAACCCGGATTTGGTCAAGCAAGCCTTGTCGGCCCAGCTCGAACAGGGTATCCAGGTCGGGCCGAAAAGCCCGTTGGTCGGCGAGGCTGCGCAATTGGTGCGGGACCTGACCGGCTGCGAACGGGTCGCCTTCGCCAATTCCGGCACCGAAGCGGTGATGACGGCGGTGCGCATGGCGCGCGCCGTCACCGGCCGGACCCGCATCGTCCGTTTCGCCGGCTCCTACCATGGTCATTCGGATACCATGCTGGTCAAAGCCGGAGGCGAGGGCGGCAGCGGTTTGCCGATTGCGCCCGGCGTGCCGCTGTCGGTGGCGCAGGATGCCATCGTGCTGGCCTACGGCGACGACGCCTCGCTGGAAACGATACGGCGCCATGCCGGCGAACTGGCCGCAATCGTGGTCGAACCGGTGCAAAGCCGGCGCCCCGGCCTGCAACCGCGCGAATTTCTGCATAGTCTGCGGGAAATCGCCAGCGCCGCCGGTTGCGCATTGATATTCGACGAAATCATCACCGGTTTCCGTTTGGCGCCGGGCGGGGCTCAGGAATACTTCGGCGTCCGCGCCGATCTGGTGACCTATGGCAAAGTCGCCGGCGGCGGCATGCCGCTCGGCATCGTCGCCGGCAACGCCCGTTTCATGAACGCTATCGACGGCGGCCCCTGGCAATTCGGCGACGCCTCTTATCCGGCAGCCACCGCGACCTTTTTCGCCGGCACCTTCAGCGGCCATCCGCTGACCATGGCGGCCTCGGTCGCGGTATTGCGCCATTTGCGCGATGCCGGTCCGGCCTTGCAGGCCGGCATCACCGCCAAGACTGCGCGCTTGGTGCGGGAACTGAACGACTATTTCGCCGCCGAGGGCTTTGCCATTCGGGTCAACCATGCCGGATCGTTGTTCCGCTTCGTGTTTTTCGACAATTACAGCGTCGAATTCCAACCCATCGAAGCCAATCTGTTTTTCTACCAGATGACGCAGCGCGGCGTGTACATCTGGGAAGGCCACACCTGCTTCCTCAGCAGCGCCCACAGTGAGGCCGACGTCGACGCCATCGTCCGCGCCGGCCGCGAATCGGCCCAGGCTCTGCGCCAGGGCGGATTCTTCCCGCCGGCCGGCGGATTACCGCCGCAACCCGGCCAAGCCAAGGCCGATGCCGACGCGGCGGCGCAGGCATTGAACGCCTTGGCTACTGCGCTGGCGGCGCAGAGCTTGCAAGAGTTGCAGGTATTGCCGGCCCAGGTCGGCGGTTTGTGCAACGTCGATAAAGCCGCGGCGGCAATCGGAGTGGCGCCGAATCGCCGCCGCCTGTTCGGCCGCTTGTTCGCGCTGCTGGCCGAGGCCGGCTGGCTGCGCGCCGCCGGCGAAGACTGGGAGCTGCGGCAATCGGCGCCGAGTACGACCGCGAATCTGGAACGCGAGGCGCGCAGTTCGGCCGACGCTGCAGCGGTCGACTTATTGCTGCATTGCGCTGCGGCCTTGCCGGACGTTTTGCGCGGCCGCAGCGATGCGGCGCAAGTACTGTTCGGCGGCGAAAACTACGCCTTATTGCAGCGGCTGTACCGCCAAGCTCCCGGCGCCGCAGCGGCCAACCAGGCTCTGGCGCGCGCCGCATCGGCCGCCGTCGCCAATGTCTCCGGCAACGCCGCAGTATTGGAGGTCGGCGCCGGCACCGGTTCGGCCACCGCGCAACTTTTGCCCGATCTGAGCCGGCAGCAACTGCGCTATGTATTTACCGATCTCTCCAGCGCCTTCCTGCACCGGGCCGAACGCGAATTCGCGGCTTATCCGCAAGTCGAATACGCGACGCTGGACATCGAACGCGATCCGCTACAGCAAGGCTTCTCCGCGCAATCCTTCGATTTGATCGTCGCCTCCAACGTACTGCACGCCACTGCCGACCTGAGCCGAACCTTACGCCATCTGCACAGCCTGCTGGCGCCGCACGGCCGCTTGCTATTGCTTGAATGCGTCGGCCGCCAACCCTGGCTGGATCTGATCTTCGGCCTGACCGACGGCTGGTGGGCTTTCGCCGACGCCGAACTGCGCGCCGACTATCCGCTGCTATCCGCTGCGGCCTGGACCGAGCTGCTACAGCGCTGCGGCTTTACCGAGGCCGCCGCCGAAGTCTACGCCGGTTACCAAGCCGTCGTCACCGCGGCAACTGCGCCGGCCGCAGCCGCATTGCCGCTGAATAGCGCGCAGCAGGACATCCTGGTGCACCTGGAGTTAAGCGAGGAAGTACATGCGGCTTACAACGAAGTGGTGTTGTTCGAATTGGCCGGAACCCCGGACCGCGCCAAACTGCAGCAGGCCTTTCGCGGCGTGTTGGCGCGGCACGATTCGTTGCGCGCCGCGTTGAGCGAGGACCGCAAGCAGATTCTGATCGCTGCGGAAGCGGACGCCACGCTGGCCGAAGCCGATTTCGCCGATTTGCCGGCGGCACTGGCCGAAGCCAAGGCACGGGAGTGGGTGTTGGCGCGCAGCGCCGAACCGTTCGATCTGACCCGGCCGCCGCTGGTGAAAGCCTTTCTGGCGCGCCTGGCCGACGACCGCTATTGGTTGCTGTTCCTGGCCCACCACATGATTATCGACGGCATTTCCTACGGCTTGCTGATCCAGGAAGTCGTGGCGTATTACCGCCATCTGCGCGAAGGTTCCGCGTTGGCCTTGCCCAAACCGGTCACGCTGGCCGAAGCCAACCGCCGGCTTGCCGCGCAGCGGCCGCAGGACCGCGAATTCTGGTTGCAACAGTTCGGCCAAGGGGTGCCGGCGCTGGATTTGCCGACCGACTATCCGCGGCCGTTGGAACAACGTTTCGCCGCGCAGCGCTGCTGTCTGGCCCTGGATAGCAGTGTCGCCGCAGCGTTGAAAGACCTGAGCCAACGCAGCAATGCGACGCCGTTCATGGTGATGCTGGCGGTATACCGCTTGCTGCTGAATCGATTGAGCGGCCAGCAGCGTTCGGTGGTCGGCGTGCCGGTGTCGATGCACGGCGACCGGCCCGGCGAAAGTTTTATCGGTTTCGGCGTCAACGTCTTGCCTATCGTCGGCAGCAGCGACAGCCGGGTTACTTTCGCCGACTATCTGCAGCAGGCCAAACAGGAGTTTTTGCAAGCTTTCGAACATCGGGCTTTTCCGTTCGCCGAATTGGTACGTGCGGTCAACCCGGAACGCGATCCGAGCCGGCCGGCGCTGGTCAGCGCAGTGTTCAACTACGAGGCGGTCGGCTCGCTGGCAGGCGGCGGTTTGCGCTGCACGCCGCTGGTACCGCCCAGCGCGCATACCAAATACGAATTGACCTTGGACGTGGTGGCCGACGCCAGCCAAACCGTGCTGGTTCTGACCGCCAACAGCGCGCTGTTCAGCCGCGAGACCGCAGAACGCCTGCTGGCCCGTTACGCCAAGCTGCTGGCGCAACTGGCATCCAAGCCGGAAACCCGTCTCGGCAGCATCGACCTGTTGCTCGACGCCGAGCGCGCCAGCCTGGGGATGAATCCGAACAAGCCTTACCACAATCGCTGCCTGCACGATCTGGTCGCAGACCAAGTTGGGCGCAGTCCGGATCGGGCCGCATTGCGCTGGCACGATAGCGAGTTGAGTTACCGGGAACTGGATGCCAAGGCCAACCGGCTGGCGCATCTGCTGCAAGGCCAGGGCGTCGGCGTGGAAGATCGGGTGGCGGTGTGCCTGGCGCGCGGCCCGGAGTTGGTGGTGGCCCTGCTGGCGGTGTTGAAAGCCGGCGCCTGCTACGTGCCGGTCGACCCGAATTATCCGGCCGAACGCCGCGAAGCGATTTTGCGCTGCGCTCAGGCCAAATTGCTGATCGCCGCCGGCAACGAAATAACGGCGGCGGCCGACGCCCCGGTGTTGAGCCCGGCCGATCCGCGCCTGGCGGACTGCCCGGACACGGCGCCGGGCAGCGCGGTGCGCCCGGAACATCTGGCCTACATCATTTTCACCTCCGGCTCCACCGGCACGCCCAAAGGCGTGGCAATCGAACACCGCAACGCGGCGTCGATGATCGAATGGGCGGCGCAGGAATTCGATTTGGCGGCCGGCGACGGCATGTTGGCCTCGACTTCGGTGTGTTTCGACCTGTCGGTTTACGAAATCTTTTATCCGCTGGCGCACGGCGCCAAGGTGGTCGTCGTCGACAACATCCTGCATCTGCCGGAACTGGCGCGGCAGGACGATATCGCCGTGATCAACACGGTGCCGTCGGCGATGGAAGAAATCCTGCGCCAGCGGGCGGTGCCGGCCTCGGTGCGCTACATCAATCTGGCCGGAGAAGCGCTGCCGCTGGCCCTGGTGCAAGGCATCCAGCAGCACTATCCCGGCGTCGCGGTCTACAACCTGTACGGCCCGTCGGAAGATACCACCTACAGCACTTTTGTCCGTTTCCCGGACCGGTTCCAGGGGCCGGTCACGGTGGGCCGGCCGCTGCCCGGCAGCCAGCTTTACCTGTTGGACGCCGATCTGAATCCGGTGCCGGCCGGTAGCAAAGGCGAGATTTATCTGGCCGGCAACGGTTTGTGCCGGGGCTATTTCGGCAATGCCGCCGCGACCGCAGCGGCCTTCCTGCCGGACCCGTTTTCGGGCGTGGCCGGTGGCCGCATGTACCGCACCGGCGACCTGGGACGAATGACGGCGGACGGCATGGTCGAATACCTGGGCCGCTCCGATTATCAAGTCAAGATTCGCGGCCACCGCATAGAGCTGGGCGAAATCGAAACCGTACTGGCGCAAGTACCGGGCGTACAGCGGGCCATCGTTATCGCCGACGGCGAAGCCGGCCGCCAACGCCTGCTGGCGTTCTACACCGGCGCCGGCGAGTTGCAGGACGCCTTGAAGCAGGCCGCCGCGGCCAAACTGCCGCAGTTCATGCTACCCAGCGTCTGGACCCAACTGGCTGAATTTCCGTTGAGCCCGAACGGCAAGATCGACCGCCGCCAACTGGCGCAACTGGCTCATAGCCTGGAGCAGGCCGAGGCCTCGGCGGACGCGGAACTGCCGCGCAATGCGCTGGAAAGCGAAATCGCCGCAATCTGGGCCGAGCACCTGCAATTGGAGCGCATCCACATCGGCGACGATTTCTTTGCCCTGGGCGGCCATTCGCTGCTGGCCACGCAAATTCTGTACGAAATCAACCGCCGCCACGGCTGCCGTTTGCGGCTGACCGACATCATGAAACATCCGACCGTGGCCGAACTGGCGGAGTGCGTGTTGGAACAGGCGCTGCAGGATTCGCCGGAACTGCAGGAACTGCTGGCGGAACTGGCGCGCGACGGCGCCGAATTGGCCGCGTCCTAAGCGCACGGCTTAATTGGAGACAACGAGATGGCAAACACGCAAACACTGATCGCCGAACTGAGCAACGAACAACGCCAGCGTCTGATGGCCAGGTTGCAACAACGCTCGCAGAACGACAGGACGGCGGCGCAAACCGAGTTCTACGTGCCGAAACTGCAACCGATGGGCGAGGCCCGCTTCGAACCGTTTCCGCTGACCGACATCCAGCAGGCTTACTGGGTGGGGCGGCAGGCGGCGTTCGACCTGGGCAATATCGCCGCCCACGGTTATATGGAAGTGGATTGCCGCGGTCTGGATTTGGCGCGGCTGGAAACGGCTTTCAACCGCTTGATCCTACGCCACGACATGCTGCGCGCCGTGGTCAATCCCGACGGCCGCCAACAGATTTTAAAAACGGTCCCCGACTACCGCTTCGCGCGGCTGGACGCCAGTGCAGCGGGGGAGGAGAGCGACGCTAACCTAGAACAAGTACGCCGGGAAATGTCGCACCAGGTACTGGACACCGCAGTGTGGCCGCTGTTCGACATCCGCGCCAGCTTATTGGCGGACGGCGTGGTGCGGCTGCATCTGAGCATAGACGTGCTGATTTTCGACGCGTTGAGCTTCGACATCCTCAGCGAGGAATGGCGCCGCCTTTATCAGGGCGAGGAGCTGCCGCCGCTGGAACTGTCCTACGCCGATTACGTGCACGGGCTGAGCTTGATGAAGGACACCGCCGCCTACCGCGAATCCTGCGTGTATTGGCGCGAAAAAATCAAAGACTTGCCGCCCGGTCCGGATTTTGCGTTGGCCGTGGCGCCGGAAAGCATCGCCCGCCCCGAGTTTAGAAGGCTGTCCTCTACCCTGGACGCCGAGCGCTGGGGCCAAATCAAAAGCCGGGCCCAACGCCTGGGTGTGACGCCGTCGGCGGTGTTGCTGGCGGCCTACGGCGCCGTGGTCGCCCGCTGGAGCAGCCGCAAACGTTTTACCCTGAACCTGACGCTGTTCAACCGCTTGCCGTTTCACCCGCAAGTCAACGCGCTGGTCGGCGACTTTACCTCGGTGGTATTGCTGGAGCTGGATTATTCCAAGCCGGCCAGCTTCGCCGAGCGGGTCAAGTCGGTGCAGGCCCAGTTATGGCGCGACATGGACCACCGTTACGTCAGCGGCGTGCAAGTGTTACGGGAATTGACCGAACAGCGCCGCGATGCCAATGCCTCGTTGTTTCCGGTGGTGTTCACCAGCGCGATCAAACCGAATCCGGCCGACGACAGCCCGGCGGCGATGGCCTGGCTGGGCGACGTGCATTACACCATCACCCAAACGCCGCAGGTGTGGCTGGACCACCAAGTCACCGAAGACGCCGGCAAACTGGAATACGATTGGGACTCGGTGAGCGGACTGTTCCCGGACGGCTTTCTGGAAGCGATGTTCGACGCCTACCGGCAACTGGTGGCCGGTCTGGCCCACGACGACGTGCTGTGGCAACGGCCGGAACTGGATCTGTTGCCGCGCGAGCAACGGCAACTGCTGGCCGAGGCCAACGCTACCGCGGCGCCGGTGCCGGCCGGTTTGTTGCACGAACCCTTCGTCCGCCAGGCCCACGCAACTCCGGAGCGGATCGCGGTCATCGATGCCGAAGCCGAACTCAGCTACGGCGAGTTATACCGCTTGGCCAATCTGCTGGCCCAGCGCTTGTGGCAGAGCGGCGCCGGCAGCGGCGAACTGGTCGGCATTCTGTTGCCGAAAGGCCGCTGGCAGGTCGTGGCCGCGCTGGGCATCCTCGAAGCCGGCGGCGCTTACATGCCGATAGAGCCAAGCTACGGCCAGGACCGCATCGCCCAAATCCTAGCGCTGTCCGGCGTCAAGCGGGTGGTAGCGGCCGATGCCGCCGCCGCATTGCGCTTGCCGGCCGGAACCGAAGTGCTGCCGGTCGCCGAATTGGCCGGGTCCGCGCTTCCGGTCAAAGCCTTGCCCACGCTGCGGCGGCCGACCGATCTTGCCTACGTGATTTATACCTCCGGCTCCACCGGCACGCCGAAAGGGGTCATGATCGACCATCGCGGCGCCTTGAACACTTGCGTCGATGTCAACCAACGCTTCGCGGTCGGCCCGGACGACCGGGTGCTGGGTTTGTCGGCACTGAATTTCGACTTGTCGGTTTACGACATTTTCGGCGTGCTCGGCGCCGGCGGCGCCCTGGTGTTGCCGGATGCCGACAAACAGCGCGACCCCGGCCACTGGGACGAGATGGTGCAACGCCACGGCGTCACGCTGTGGAACACCGTGCCGGCGCTGATGGACATTTACACCACCTACCTGGACGAAGTGGCGCGGCAGCCTAACCATAGCCTGCGCCTGGTCATGATGAGCGGCGACTGGATTCCGTTGCCGCTGCCGCAGGCGATTCGGCGCAGTTGCCCCAACGCGCAGCAGTTCAGCTTGGGCGGCGCCACCGAAGCCTCGATTTGGTCCATCGTCTATCCGATCGGCGAGATCAGCCCGCAATGGCACAGCATCCCCTACGGCAAGGCCATGCTCAATCAAAGCTTTCAGGTATTGGACGAGCAGATGCAAGCCTGCCCGGTCTGGGTGCCGGGCGAGCTTTACATCGGCGGTATCGGCGTGGCAATGGGCTACTGGCGCGATGCCGAGCGGACCGCGGCCCAATTCGTCACCCATCCGCGCAGCGGCGAAAAACTGTACCGGACCGGCGATCTGGGCCGGCTGCTGCCTTGCGGCAACATCGAATTTCTCGGCCGCAAGGATTTTCAAGTCAAGATCAACGGTTTCCGGGTCGAGTTGGGCGAAGTCGAAATCAATATGGCGCGCTTTCCCGGCGTCAAAGCCGCGGTCTGCGCCGTCAGCGGCGACAGCGGCCGCGCCCGGCAGTTGATCGCTTATTACGTGCGCGATGCGGACCAGCCGGCCGCCAAAGCCGAGGACAACGCAAAAATCCGCTTTCGCCTGTCGCAGCCCGGCCTGCGCCGTTTCGGCGCCGATAGCGAGGCGACCGCGCTGGCCAGCGATGCCGCTCTGGCAGCGGAAAGCTACCGCCGCCGTTCGCAGCGGCTGTATCCGGACACGGCGGTCGATCTCGACAGCCTGGGCCGGCTATTGAGCCACTTGCGCCGCAATCCGCAGGCGGCCAGCCCCAAATACCGTTACGGTTCGGCCGGCTCGCTGTATCCGGTGCAGCTTTATCTGTACGCGGTGCCGGGCCGGATCGCCGGTCTGGCCGGCGGCATGCACTACTACGACCCGGACCAGCATCGGCTGGTGCGTTTGCCCGGCAGCGGCCGGATCGACGCCGGTTACTACGGCAGTTGGAACGCGGCCATGGTCGACAGCGCCGCCTTCCATCTGTTTCTGGTCGCCAATCTGGAGGCGATAGAACCGCTGTACGGCGCCGATGCCATGCACTTGTGCCGGATCGAGAGCGGCCTGATCACGCAAATTCTGGAACAGGAAGCGCACCGCTTCGGTTTGGCCACCTGCCAACTCGGCGGTTTCGATTTCGAACGCGCCAAGCCGCTGTTCTGCCTGGAGCAACGTTCGGCTTATCTGCATGCGCTGGTCGGCGGCGTCGAACTGAGCGAGGCCGAACTGCGCGAACTGCAACTGGAACAAGCCCGTTTCGACCATTCCGACGCCGGTTTCGAAAGCCGGCTGCGCGACTATCTGAGCCAAAAACTGCCGGATTACATGGTGCCGGCTGTGTTTTGCCGCTTGGCAGAGCTGCCGCTGTCGGCCAACGGCAAACTCGACCGCAAAGCCTTGCCGCAGCCGCGCAAGGAAACCGAAACCGTCGCGGCCGCGGCAGTAACCGATTCCGAATTGGCTCGGCAAATCCGCGAGGTGTGGCGCGAGGTATTGAACGTCGACAGCGTCGGCCCCAGCGACAACTTCTTCGATTTGGGCGGCACCTCGGTGGACATGATCAAGATCCATACCCGGCTGCGGCCCTTGCTGAGCAAGGACGTGCCGTTGCTGGACATGTTCTTCGTCTATCCGACCATCGCCGCGCTGGTCGACTACCTGCAACCGAAACCAGCGGACGCGCCGGCGGCCGCAGCAACCGGAGCCAGCGCGCGCCGGGAGCGGGCCGGCCGGGCGCCGCGCCGCCGCAGCGGCAACGACTAACGCCGGCTTAAGCCGCCGCCAACCTTATCGAAACATAGACAACGGAAGCAAAGCACATGCAAGCGAATCAAGCCAACTCGGGCGCCATTGCCATCATCGGCCTTGCCGGCCGCTTTCCGGGAGCGAATTCGGTCAGCGAATTCTGGGACAATCTGGTCGCCGGCCGCGACGCGTTGCGGCATTACACTCAGGACGAAGTGCAGCAGGGGATCGCCGCCCACGACGTCGCCTCCATTCCCTACGTGCGCAAGCAAGTGGCGGGCGGCTCCTGGGTCGCCGCCGGTTATTACCTGGACGACGTCGACAAATTCGACGCCGGTTTCTTCGGCTATACCCCGGCCGAAGCCGAGCTGCTCGATCCGCAGCAGCGCTTGTTCCTGGAGTGCGCCTGGGCGGCGCTGGAAGATGCCGGTTATATCCCGGACGACTGTCCCGGCACGGTCGGCGTCTATGCCGGCACCGCGTTGTCGCGCTACTTCTTCAATAACATCTTTCCGAACCGGGACATCATGTTCGCCTCGTCCAAGGACTTGATCGCCGGCATCGGCAACGAACCGGATTACATCACCAACCGCACCGCCTACAAGCTGAACCTGACCGGACCGTCGATCACGGTGCAAACCGCCTGTTCGACCTCGTTGGTCGCGATCCACCTGGCCTGCCGGGCCTTGCGCGCCGGCGAATGCGACTCGGCGCTGGCCGGCGGCGCGTTGGCGACCGTACCCGGCGGCCTGGGCTACCAATACCAGGAAGGCAGCATGGCGTCGCCGGACGGCCTGCTGCGTACCTTCGACGCCAACGCCGAAGGCACCGTGTTCAGCGAGGGCGGCGTCGGTATCGTCGTGTTGAAGCGGCTGGAAGACGCGGTGGCCGACCACGACCGGATTTACGCGGTGATCCGCGGTACCGCCGTCACCAACGACGGCGCCTTCAAGGCCGGTTACACCGCGCCCGGCATCGACGGCCAGATGCACGTGATCGAACGGGCCTTGGCCGACGCCGGCGTCGATCCCGAGCAAATCAGTTATGTCGAAGCCCACGGCACCTCGACCCCGCTGGGCGACCCGATCGAAATCACCGCACTGGCGCGGGCCTGGCGCAAGCATACCGAGCGCACCGGCTACTGCGCGCTGGGTTCGTTGAAAACCAACGTCGGCCACTTGGCGCCGGTGGCCGGCGTCGCCGCGGTGATCAAGACCGCATTGGCGCTGTGGCACCGCACCATCCCGCCCAGCCTGCATTTCGCTACCCCCAATCCGCGCATCGATTTCGAAAACAGCCCGTTCTTCGTCAACGACACCCTGCGCGACTGGGACTGTGCCGGTACCCGTTACGCCGCGGTCAGTTCGTTCGGCATCGGCGGCACCAACGCCCACGCCATCATGGAACAGGCGCCGCCGCAGCCGGTTACCCAATCCGGCGACAAATTGCGCACCTTCGTGCTGTCGGCCAAGTCGGCCAAGGCCTTGAGCCGGGCCGCCGACAATCTGGACAATTTTCTGCGGCGCGAACCCGGCGCCGACCTGGACGACGTAGCCTTTACGCTGCAAGAGGGTCGCAAAGCCTTCCCGGTCCGCGCCGCCGTCGCTGCCGACAATCTGGCCGCGTTGCAGCAAGGGCTGGCCGCGATTCGCGACAATCCGAGCAAGGCCAAGGCGTTGCCGGCCGACGCCAAGAAGGTATTTCTGTTTACCGGCCAGGGCAGCCAGTATCTGGCGATGGGGCGCGGGCTGTACCAAAATCTGCCGGTGTTCCGCCAGGTATTCGACGATTGCTGCGACAAACTGCACGGCCACTTGGGGCTGGATTTGCGCGAGTTCGTATTGGCCGCCGACGCTAACGATGCGGCGCTGGCCGAGCGCCTGGGCCAGACCCGCCTGGCGCAGCCGATGCTGTTCGCCTTCGAATACGCGCTGGCCAAACAAATGCAGGCGCTCGGCATCGAGCCGGACGCGATGATCGGCCATAGCCTGGGCGAATATGTCGCGGCTTGCCTGGCCGACGTGTTCGATTTGGATGCGGCCTTGGGCCTGGTGGCCTTGCGCGGGGCGTTGATGCAGGCCATGCCGTCCGGGGCGATGCTGTCGGTGTCGCTGGACGAAGCGGCCGCGTCGGCCTATGTCGGCGGCGAGGTCAGTCTGGCCGCCGTCAACAGCCCCAACGCCTGCGTATTGTCCGGCCCGCACGAAGCGATTGCCGCAGTGCGGGAAACGCTGGAAGCGGCCGGCGTCGGCTGCCGGCCGCTAATGACCTCGCATGCCTTCCATTCGGCGATGATGCAGCCGATGATCGCCGACTTTACCGCCGCGGTGCGCCGGGCGGCACCGAAAGCGCCAAGCCGGCCCTATGTGTCGAATCTGACCGGCGGCTGGATGGCCGCCGCCGACGCGGTCGATCCCGATTACTGGGCCAAACATTTGCTCGGTTGCGTCCGCTTCCGCCAGGGCATGGAGACCCTGTTGGCCGGCGGCTGCAGCTATTTCATCGAAATCGGCCCCGGCAACGTGTTGAGCACCTTTGCCCGCCACGCGATCAATGCCGCCAAATCGGCGGCGGCGGTGGTGCAAACCGTGCGCCATCCCAAGGAGGCCAAAGCCGACGCGCTGGTGCTGCGCCAAGCGTTGGCCGATTTGTGGGCGGCCGGGCTGGAACTGGATTGGGAACGGGTGGATAGCGACAACCAAGGCCGGCGCATCTCGCTGCCGACCTATCCGTTTGCTCGCGAACGCCACTGGCTGGAACCGCCTAAAGCCGGCGACGCCGGCAGCGAAAACCCGGCGCAACGCCTGGCCGATCCGGCGCAGTGGTTTTATGCGCCGTCGTGGAAACGCCAGCCCGGCCGTTTGCCGGACTGCGGCGATTGGTCCGGCGAACGGGTGTTGATCCTGGCCGAGCGCAACGGCTTGAGCCGGGCTTTGGCGCAGCGCATCGAGGCCGCCGGCGGCAGCGCGTTAATCGTCGCGCCCGGCGCCGGCTTTGCCGACGATGCCGATAAAGGCTTCAGTTTGGACATCGGCGCCGGTGCCGATTTCGAACGGCTGGCGGCCGCTTTGGATCAGGCTCAGCCGACCGCAATCGTGCATGCACTGTGCGCGACGCCGCGCTCAACCGCCGGCTTGGACAACGAAGACGATTGGCTGGAACGCAGTTTTCACAGTCTGGTGTTTCTGGCGCAGCAGTTCTCGGCCGAGGCCGGCGAACGCAATCTGCCGTTGTTGACGCTGTCCAGCGAAATCCACGACGTGCTGCCGGGCGAGCCGCTGAATCCGTTGAAGGCGGCGTTGCTGGGCGTGCATTTGTGCCTGGGCCACGAATACCGCAAATTCCGCAGCCGCAACCTGGATTTTTGCCCGGACGATCTGAACGATGCCGACGCCATCGCCGATTGCGCCTTGAGCGAATTGGCGCAATTGCGCCGGGAAACCAAACCGCTGTTGGCGCCGGCCGACCATTTCGTCGCCTGCCGCCACGGTTACCGCTGGGCCGCGCATTGCGAACCGACCCGGATCGAAGCGGCGGCTCTGGATTTCAAGGCGGAAGGCGCCTATCTGGTCACCGGCGGCCTGGGCGGTTTGGGCCTGGCCGTGGCCGACTACATGGCCGCCCGCGGCGCCAAACATATCGTGCTGCTCGGCCGCTCCGGCCTGCCGGCCAAAGCCGAATGGCCGCGTTGGCTGGCCGAACACGAGGCGCAGGACCGTACTGCCGAGCGCATCCGCAAACTGATGGCGATAGAAGCCCGCGGCGCCGAAGTCGAAATATGCCGGGGCGACGTGGTCGATGCCGAGCGGATGGCCGAATTGGTCGCCGAGTTAGTGCAAAACTACGGTCGGATTGCCGGTGTGGTGCATTCTGCCGGCGTCGCCGGCGGCGGCCTGATGCAATTGAAAACCCGCGCCGCGGCCGAAACCGTGTTGCGGCCCAAGGTGCGCGGCATTTTGGCTTTGGAGCGGGCCTTCCGCGCCGCCGACGCCGAGCCCGGTTTCGTCGTGTTGTTCTCGTCCTTGTTCGCCGTGATCGGCGGTATCGGCCAGGTCGATTATTCCGCCGCCAATAACGTGTTGGACGCCTACGCCCGCGCCGGTTTCGGCGCCGGCAAGGTGCTGTCGTTGAATTTCGGCGGCTGGCGCGAAACCGGCATGGCGGTCGACGCCGGCCTGTACGCCCGCCGCGAATTGCCGCCGCTACCGGCCGGCAAGACCTTGTCGCATCCGTATCTGCATTCCTGCCGGGAAAAATCGGCGCAACATGCCGCTTACACGGCATGGTTGCGCGAGCCCGACCACTGGGCGCTGATCGAACACCGGATCGAAGGCGTCGCGACGATGCCCGGTACCGGCCTGGTGGAAATGGTGCGGGCGGCGTTCCAGGATTACCGCGGCGCCGAGCAGTTGGCGATAGACAATCTGTATTTCTACCGGCCGTTGATGGTGCCGGCGGCGGACATGGCCGAAGTGCATTGCGACTTTAACGCGTTGCCCGGCGGCGGCTACGGTTTCGAGGTCTATACCCGCGAAGCCGGAGTCAAGGCGCCGCTGTTGGCCGGCGACATTTACGCCGCCGAACTGGCGGTGGCCCGGATCGATCCGCAGGCATTGGCGGCCAGTTGCGACGGCGAACTGCTGGATTTCAGCGACGGCCGGCCGCAGGCGGTGCAGGACGATTCCGGCTTTTTGAGCCTGGGGCCGCGCTGGCAGGCGCTGCGCGAAATCCGCTGCGGCGGCGACCATTTGCTGGGCAAATTGCAGTTGCCGGAGGCCTTTGTTGGCGACCTGCAACAGTTCGTTTTGCATCCCAGCCTGCTGGATATGGCCAGCGGCCCGATCACCGGCCATCTGTTGCGGCGGCTGGATTTGGACATCGACGGCGAATACCTGCCGTTCGGTTACGGCCGGCTGACGATAGCTGCGCCGCTGCCGGCCGAGTTTCTCAGCCACGTCTGTTTCCGCGGCCTGAGCGGCGACCGCGAATCGCTCGGTTTCGATATTGCCTTGTACGACATGTCGGGCCGGCGTCTGGCGCAAATCGACGAATTCACGTTGAAAAGAGTGCCGGCCGGCGCCTTTGCCGCGCCGCCGGCTGCGGCCGGCGACAGCCACGCCGAAGACGACAGCCTGTCCACCGCCGAAGGCCTGGAGATTTTCCAACGCGCCTTGGCCAGCGCCGGATCGCCGCAATGGGTGATCAGCCCGCAGCCGCTGGATGCCTTGCTTAGCCGGATGCAGGCGCAACGCGCCGCCGAGGAAGCCGGCGTGCAGGGCGGCAAGCCCAAGCTGCAGCGCGAGGACGCCGATGTTGCCCCGCCGACCAATCCCACCGAAGAAATCCTGGTCGGCATCATGGAAGGGGTGTTGGGCATCGAGCCGGTCGGCATTCACGACAATTTCTTCGACATGGGCGTCGATTCGGTGATGGGGATACAGGTCGTGTCGCAAGCCAAGCGTTTCGGCCTGACCGTCAAACCCAACCAATTGTTCGAACACCAGACCGTCGCCGCGTTGGCGGCGGCCATCGGCGATGCGGCGGATGCGCTAGCCGAACCGGCCTGGCTGACCTTCGGCCAGCGCGAATTGCTGGCGGCCGGTCCGGGCTGGGACAGCTTGCATGTGGAACTGGCCGATGCGCTGGCCAGCACCGATTTGGCCGCGGCATTGGCAGCCGTCGCGGCGGACTATCCGTTGGTCAAAGCCCGGATCGAGACTGCCGGCGATGCGCCGTATTGGGCGCAAGCGGCAGCCGTCGAAATCCTGGCGCCCAGCGCGGCGGCCGCAACCGAGAGCCGGGCGGCGTTCCGGGTACTGGCCGACGGTGGTGCGCTGGTGTTGCAAGCCCGGCCGGTGCTAGGTTTGGATGCCGGCGGGTTGGGCCGAATCGGCGCCGCGCTGAGCGCGCGTTTGTCCGGTGCGGCCGCTGCGGCGCCGGTGAAACCTTGGCGCCCGGCTGCCGCCGCCGATCTGGCCGCTGCGGCCGGCGAGCGCGGCGGCCCAGCCGATGCGGCCGCCTTTGCCGCGCTGCTGGAGCAATCCTTAAGTCTGGCAGCGAGCGGGGTCTGTGCCGCCGCGGCCGATGTCCGCATCGACGCCGGCCAACTCCAGGGGCTGCAACGCTTGCGCGCCGCCTTGAATCTGGACGCCGAAGACCTGCTGCTGGCGGCCTTGGCGGCCAGCGTCGGCGAATGCTTCGGTTCGGCGCCGCTAGTCTTGCGTTACGTGCAAACCCGGATCGGCGACGACTCCGGCGCGGTGTTGCGCTACGGCGTTCCGCTCAGCCTGGCAGCAGACGCCGATGCGCTGGCGGCGATGACCCAGGCCAAGGCCGCACGCAAGGCCGAGCCCGACGCCGGTTTCGGTTTCGAGCGAGTAGCGGCCGAGCTGGCGCAACGGCCGGCGCTGCGCTTCACCTGGCTCGGAGACTACGGCTGCGGCCGGTTCGAGCCGGATGCCGCGCTCGCCGCCGGCGAGGCGTTTTCGGTCAGTGCCTGTCTGGCACCGGACGGCTTGTTGTTGCGGCTGGCCGCCGATGCCGAGCAGGCCGAGCAACTGCCGCGCTTGGCGGCGGCGCTGGAGCGGACCGTAATCGCCTATCTGGCGGCGGCCGCGCAGGCCCAGGGTCGGGGCTTTACCGCCGCCGACTTCGGCGACGCCGGTTTGTCCGAAGAAGACTTCGATACCTTGTTCCAAACCATCGAATAACGAGTTAACAGAACCATGACCATCGATCGCGCCAACATCGCCGACATTTACAAGCTGACTCCGATCCAGGAAGGCATGCTGTTTCATTCCTTGAGCAGCCCCGAGTCGGGGGTGTACGTCGAACAGTTCAGCCAAACCGTGCCGTTCGGCGTCGACGCCGACCTGTGGCAGCAAGCCTGGAATCGGGTGATTGCCCACCACGACATACTGCGCAGCGGATTTTTCTGGGAAGGCCTGGAAAAACCGGTGCAAGTGGTGCAACGCCAAGCCGAAATCCAGGTTAGGGAAGCGGATTGGTCGGATCTGGCCGAAGTGGAACGCGCGCAACGGCTGCAAGCCCTGCGCGCCGCCGACGCCAAACAGCCGTTCGATTTGGCCAAAGCGCCATTGCTGCGGCTGCAAGTGATTCGCACTGGTGCGGAACAGAGCGTGTTGCTGTGGACCTACCACCACATTCTGCTCGACGGTTGGTCCGCTTTTATCGTGCTGGACCAGGCCCTGCAAGCCTATATGGCCTTGGCGGACGGCCGCGAGCCGGCGCTGCCGGTCAGCGCGCCGTATAAAAATTACCTGCGCTGGCTGGGGCAACAGGACCGGGCAGCGGCGGAAACCTTCTGGCGTTCCTATCTGGCCGGCTTTGCCGCGCCGACGCCGCTCGGTCTGGTCGAGGGCAATCCCGGCGCCGAGCCTGACTGCGACTACGCCGTGGTTCGCCGGGCGCTGGGCCAGGCGCGGGCGGAGCGCCTGCGCGAATTCGCCCGCGCCGCGCGCTTGACGCCGAATAGCGTGATTCAAGGCGCCTACGGCTACTTGCTGGCCTTGTACAGTGGCGAAGACGACGTCGTGTTCGGCTGCACCGTATCCGGCCGGCCGCCGGAACTGGAACACTCGCAGAATATGGTCGGCCTGTTCATCAACACGCTGCCGTTACGGCTGCGCATCCGCCCCGGCCAGCCGGTGGCGGCCTGGTTGCGCGAGCTGCAGGACGGTTTGCTGGCCTTGCGCAATTACGAACACAGCCCGTTGGTCGAGATCCAGGCCTGGAGCCCGATTGGAGCGGGGTTGCCCTTGTTCGATTCGATGCTGGCCGTGGAATCGTTTCCGCAGTCCAGTCAGGTACAGTTGCCGGACGTGACCGTGGCGCAGAAAACCAACTATGCCTTGACGCTGGTGGTCGAACCGGTGGGAGAGATGAACGTACGCGCCATGTTCGATCCGCGCCGCTATGCGCCGGCCGTGGTCGAGCGTTTGCTCGACCATTGGCAAACCGTGTTGGACGAAATGATGCTGGACGGCGAGCGGCCGTTGGCCACGCTCAGTGCGATGAGTGCAGCCGAGCGCCTGCGCCAAGCGGCCTGGAATGCCACCGCCGCCGATTTTCCGCGCGAACGGGATTTGGCCGTGCTGTTCGCCGAACGGGCGGCGCAGCACCCCGAGCGCACCGCGCTGGTGGTCGGTGCCGAGCGCTTGAATTATGCCGAATTGGATCGGCGCGCCAATTGTCTGGCCCATTTTCTGCTGGCGCGCGGCGCCGTAGCCGGCGGCCAAATCGCGCTGTTGCTGGAGCCGTCCGTCGAACTGATTATTGCGATACTGGCCGTGGTCAAAACCGGCAACGCTTACGCGCCGCTGGATCCGAAGGCGCCCGATACCCGTCTGGCCGGCATGTTGCAAGACCTGCGCTTCGGTTTGCTGTTGAGCCACCGCGGCCGCGGCGACGGGTTGGCGGCGGACGGCTTGCAGATTATCGATCTGGACCGCAGCGGCGCCGACTGGGCCGGACAAGCGGACACCGCGCCGGCCGTGGCTATCGACACCCGCCGCCTGTTTTACGTGATCCATACCTCCGGTTCCACCGGCAAGCCCAAAGCCGCCGGCGTCTACCACGACAGTTTCATCAACTTTATCTTGTGGTGGAACCGCGAATTCGGTTTCGGCAATGCCGACAAATGCCTGTTGATTAACAAAATTACCTTCGATTTGGCGCAGAAAAACGTCTGGGGCGCGTTGCTGACCGGCGGCGAATTGCATCTTGCCGTCGGCGACCATTTCGATCCGGAATACGTCCGGCAAACCGTGGCCGGGCAGGGCATCACCTGGATCAATTGCACGCCGAGCATGGCTTACGCACTGGTCGAAGGCGACGATATCGACTACCGCGACTTGGCGTCGCTGCGTTATCTGCTGCTGGGCGGCGAGCCGGTCAATAAAGCCAGGCTGGCGCCGTGGCTGTTGTCGGAGCATAGCCGCTGCGAATTGGTCAACACCTACGGCCCGACCGAATGCACCGATTTGTGCACCACCCACCGTTTCAGCCGCGAGGAGTTAGAGCAGCCGCAGTGGCCGGTCACGGTCGGCAAAAACCTGCCCAACGTGCGCATGCTGGTATTGGACCGCTTCAACAATCCGTTGCCGGCCGGCATCGCCGGCGAGGTCATGATAGGCGGCGCCTCGCTCGGCGTCGGCTATCTGAACAATCCGGGCCTGACCGCCTGCCAGTTCATTCCGCATCCGCAGCCGGAAATCGCCGGCGAACGCTTATACCGTACCGGCGACTTGGGCTATTTCCGCGAGGACGGCAGCATCGTCGTCAAGGGCCGGGTGGATTTTCAAGTCAAGCTGCGCGGCTACCGGATCGAGCTGGAGGAAATCGATACGGTACTGCGCGGCCACGCCGACGTGCAGGATGCCGTGACTGTGGTCGGCGGCGGCGAGCGGCAACAATTGGTGAGTTACTTGGTGCCGGCGGCGGGCGCGGCGGAAGCGGCCGAATTTCGCGCCGGCCTGCGCGAATATCTGGCGCAACGGCTGCCGGATTACATGGTGCCCAGCGTCTTCGTGCCGCTGGCGGCGATTCCGTTGAACGCCAACGGCAAGGCCGACCGCTCGGCGCTGCCGGCGCCGGACGAGGCCGATGCGGTGCAGTCCGGGCCGATGCAGGCCCCGGCCGACGCGGTGGAGGAGGCCTTGCTCGGCATCTGGCAAAAAGTGCTGGGCCGCGACGACATCGGCGTCAACGACAATTTCTTTGCCTTGGGCGGCCATTCGCTGACCATCACCCAGGTTTTTTCGCGGATTCCGAAGCTGTTCGACGTTAAGCTGGGTTTGTCCGAGCTGTTCCAACATCCGACCGTCGCCGGCCAGGCGGCACTGATTCGCAACCGGCAAGCCGGCGGCGCGGCATCCTATCCGGCCTTGACCCGTAAGGAACGGCCCGAGCCGTTGCCGTTGTCTTATGCCCAGAGCCGGCTTTGGTTCGTGCAGGAATTCGAACCGGGCAACCCGGCCTACCACGTGCCGAACGCGGTGGCCTTCGCCGAACCGGTCGCGGTCGAGGCGATGCGCCAGGCGTTGGTCTGGCTGACCGACCGCCACGAGTCCTTGCGCACCCGCTTTCCGGCCGCAGCCGGCGAACCGCGCCAGGAGATTTTGGCCGACTTCGTGCCGGCGCTGGCCGTCGACGATTTGACTGCGCTGGCGGAAGCCGAGCTGGAGCAGCGCATGGCCGAGATCGCCACAACGGAAGCGCGTACGCCGTTCGATTTGGCGGCAGCGCCGCCGGTCCGGTACCGGCTGCTGCTCGGTAGCGACAGCGCCGTATTGCTGGCGACCTTGCACCACATCGTCACCGACGGCTGGTCCACCGATATTTTCGTGCGCGAGTTGCGCACCGCCTATGCCGCGTTCCGTAACGGCGGCGAGCCCAATCTGCCGGAGCTGGCCGTGCAATATGCCGATTACGCCTTGTGGCAGCGCGAGTTTTTGCGCGGCGAAATCCGCGAGCGGCAGTTGGCCTACTGGCGCCGCGAACTGGACGGCGCGGTGCATAGCATCAGCCTGCCTTACGACTTTCCGCGCCCGGCGCAATTGTCCTGGCAGGGCGGCATGGTCCGCGACCGCTATGCGCCGGAACTGGCGCAGGGCTTGAAAGCGCTGGCCGAATCGCAGGGCGCGACCTTGTTCATGGCGCTGATGGCGGCCTTCGAGCTGCTGTTGTACCGCTGGTCGGGCCAGGACGATTTCGTGCTGGGCACGCCTATCGCCAACCGCCACCATGAAGAAGTGGAGCCGGTGATCGGCTTCTTCGTCAACACCTTGCCGATCCGGGCCAGAATAGAGGCCGGCACCAGTTTCAACGACCTGTTGGCGGCGGTGAAACAAGCCGCGCACGGCGCTTACGAGCATCAGGACCTGCCGTTCGAAATGCTGGTCGACGAATTGAAGCCGGCGCGCAGCGCTGCCTACAACCCGTTCTTCCAGGTCTGCTTTGCCTTGCGTAGCGCTTACGAGGACATGTCGCTGGTCGACAGCGGCGATTGGATTGCGCGCTGGGATTTGTACGTAGTGTTCAACGAGCAGGACGGCCTCAGCGGGCAATGGGAATTCAGCCGCGCGCTGTTCCGCCCGGAAACCGTAGAACGTCTGGCGCAAGCGTTCGCGGTGCTGTTGCCGCAACTGGTGGCCGATCCCGACCGGGCTTTGGCCGATTACGAGCTGTTGGACCAACGCGGCGCCGCGGAAATGCTGGCATTGGGCAAAGGGCCGCAGCTCGATTTGGCGCAACGCCTGTTTCCGCACATGTGGCTGGAACAAGTCCGCGACCGGCCGGAAGCCCCAGCGGTCCTGTTTCAGGATAGCGCTATCAGTTACGCCGAGTTGAACCGGCGCGCCAATCGCTTGGCGCATTATTTAATCCGCCTGGGCGCCGGCAGCGAACTGCGGGTCGGCATATGCCTGGAGCGCAGCCCCGACTGGATCGTGTCTATCCTGGCCGTGTTGAAATCCGGCGCTGCTTATGTGCCGCTGGACCCGAACTACCCGGCGGACCGCCAGCAATTCATGCTGGAAGATTCCGGCTGCTGCTGGTTGCTGGGCCATAGCCATCTGGCGGAACGCATCTCGTTGCCGGCCGGCATTCGGGTGTTGGCTTTGGACGGCGCCTATCTGCAACAGGCGATTGCCGGCGAATCGGTCGAGGAACCGGACGTTGCCGCGATACCGCCGCAGCAACTGGCGTACATCATCTATACCTCCGGCTCGACCGGCCGTCCGAAAGGGACGTTGATCGAACACCGCAACCTGGCGCTGGTCAGTGCGGCGTTGGCGCAACGCTTCGAGTTTCGCGGCGGTAGCCGCATGTTGCAATTTGCCTCGTTCAGCTTCGACGCCTCGGTCTGGGAGTGGGCCGTGGCCTTGGCCAACGGCGGCTGTTTGTGCATGGCGGCCGACGACGTGATCAAAAGCCCGGAGCGCTTGGCCGACTTTATCGCCGCCGCCGCGACCAGCCATGCTTTACTGCCGCCGTCGCTTTTGGCCTATCTCGACCCGGCGAAATTGGCTTGCCTCGACCATATGCTGGTCGGCGGCGAGGCTTACCAGCAGGCGTTGGCCGAGGCCTGGAGCCCGAACCGGCGCTTTTTCAACGCCTACGGCCCGACCGAAACCACCGTGATTTGCATGGCCGCCGATTATCGGCCGGGCGATGCCAAATTAAGCTTGGGCCATGCCGTGGCCAATACCGAGTTGTTTATCCTCGACGCCAAGCAGCGGCCGGTGCCGCTCGGCGTGCCGGGCGAATTGTGTATCGGCGGCGGCGGCGTCTGCCGCGGCTACCTGAACCGGCCCGAATTGAATAGCGAAAAATTCATCGCCCATCCGTTCCGGCCGGACAGCGGCGAGCGCTTGTACCGCAGCGGCGACTTGGTGCGCTGGCTGGCGGACGGCAGCATAGAATTCCTCGGCCGCATCGACAACCAGATCAAAATCCGCGGTTTCCGCATCGAGCTGGGCGAAATCGAAGCCCGGCTGATGGAGCATGCCCAGGTCCGCGATGCGCTGGTGCTGGCGCGCGATATTACTGCCGGCAACCGGCAATTGGTCGGCTATGTGCTGGCCGATGCGGTGCCAGGTTTATCTGCCGAGCTAATGGCGCGGCTGAAACAGAACTTGCCGCAGTTCATGGTGCCGATGGCGGTGATCGTGCTGGACGCCTGGCCGATGACGGCCAACGCCAAGATCGACCGGCGGGCGCTGCCTCTGCCGGCCGAGACCGATGCCACCGGCGGCGTTTGCGAACCGGCAGCCAACGAGCGCGAACGCTGGTTGGTCGAGCTGTGGCAGGAAATCCTTGGCGTCGATACGGTCGGCGCCACCGACGACTTTTTCGCGCTGGGCGGCCACTCGCTGAGTGCGACCCGGCTGATGGCGCGGGTGCGGGAGGAGAGCGGGCGTTCGATGCCGCTGAAAGACTTCTTCGTGGCGCCGACCGTGCGCAGCATGGCCGCCTATCTGGACGCGGCCGGATCGGAGTTGTCAGCCGACGCGGCGGAAATCGAGCTGAACTTGCCGCCGCGGCCGGTGGATTTGGAGGCCGAGTCGGCCATCGCGTTGCCGACGCCGTTACCGCCGTCCGGCGGCATGATGCAAAACGTATTGCTGACCGGCGTTACCGGTTTCGTCGGCGCCTATCTGCTGGAACAAATGCTGGAACGCTGGCCCGGCGCCACGGTGCATTGCCTGGTGCGGGCCGATTCGGCGGAGGACGGTTTGCGCCGCATCCGCGCCAATCTGGAGGAATACGGCTTGTGGTGGGACGGTTATGCGCCGCGGATCAAGGTGGTGGTCGGCGATTTGGCCAAGCCCAACCTCGGCCTGAGCGGCGAGGTGCGCGACTACCTGGCGTCCGAGATCGACCTGATTATGCATAACGGCTCGCATCTGAACCACGTGTTGCGCTACGGCCAACTGGCCGCGGCCAACGTCGGCTCGACCAAGGCGCTGTTGGAATTGGCCGCCTACAACCGGCTGAAACGTTTCGCCTACGTCTCGACCGGCGGCGTGTTCAATACCGAGATCGGCGGCCGCCGCAAAGTCGACGAAGACACCGATTTGTCCGGCGAAGGCTTTACCGATATCGAGGGCTACAACGCTACCAAATGGGTAGCGGAAGCGGCGGTCAGAAAGGCAGGGCGCATGGGCCTGCCGATCCAGATCTTCCGCCTGGGCCGGGTCGCGGTGGACAGCCGCAGCGGCGCCGGCCGGGCTGACGATTTTATTGCTTTGTATCTGCGCACCTGCATCCAAATCGGGGCCTACCCGGATTATCCGCTGGTGGAAAAAGCCGTGCCGGTGGATTACGCGGCGCGGGCGATTATCGCGCTGGCAGGCCAACCCGGCGGCGGCGAAGTGTTCCACTTGATGGGCGACGAGGCGTTCGACTGGAGCAAGCTGCTGGCGCGCCACGTGGCCGGCAGCGTCGGCCTGAAACGCCTCCGCGCCGACCAATGGGTGGACCGGGTTAAACAGGCTTCCACCGAAACGCCGCTGCCGTTTGCGCCCTACCTGTTTTATTGGGATACCGACCGCGGCGCGCCGGACAAACGCCGGTTGGAGATCGATCAAGCGAAAACCCAACGCCGCTTGGCCGAGTTGGAGCTGCCGGCGCCGCGCATCGACCAAGATGCCTGGCAACGCTTCATCGGCCGCTTGTTCGTTATCGAGGGCCGCGATGTGGCGTTCAAACGCCGCGGCTGGTTTTAGCGGCACGTTTGGCCGCAGGCATTGAACTTAATTTAAGCATTGGAGAATGGTCGTTATGGCTGAAGAATTGGAAACGCGTTTCGTCGTGGTCTGCAACCACGAACAGCAACACGCCTTATGGCCGGCTTTCAAGCCGGTACCCGCCGGTTGGCAACAGGTCAAGTCTGCCGACAGCCGGGAAAACTGTCTGGATTACGTCAACCGGAGCTGGACCGACATCCGGCCGCTGAGCTTGCAAGCCTTATGAAGCCGATGAACGCTGACGAAGATTTCAACGCGCGGCCGCCGTCGCCGGTGGTGCGCACCGTCACCTTGGGAATGAACCTGGACCCGGACCAGCCGGAGCGCGGCGCGGAATCGGCCCGGCGTTTTTTCGGCCGGGCCGGCAACCGCCTGGCGGAAAGCGGCTTGCGCGCCCGTTGTTTCCGGCTGGCCGGACAACCGCTCGACCGTTTGCTGCACGGCCGGCGGATTCGGGCCAATGCCGCGGCCGAATTCGCGGTGCGGATGGAGAACGCGCTCGGCGATATCTGGTTCTGCATGCCCGGCCCGTTTTTCGTCGATGCCGGCGACGATCCCGAGTTGCTGGCGCTGGTGCCGGCCGTGATCGGCGCCACCCGCCACGTGTTCATGAACACGCTGGTCAGTTCGGCCGCCGGCATGCACCGCGGCGCGCTGCGCCGGGCCGCCGCCGTGGTGCGCGAACTGGCGCTGTTGGACGAACAGCACCAGGCCAATTTCCGCTTTGCGGTAATGTCCAACGTCCAATCGAATACGCCGTTTTTCCCGGCCTCCTGGCACCAGGGCGAAGCCGGATTCAGTATCGCTTTGGAATTGTCGGAATTGGCCAACGCCGCGTTTTCGCAGCCGTTGCCGTTCGACGAGAAACTGGCCCTATTTCGCAATCAGGTGCGGCGCTCGGCGCAGGAGGCAGCGGATTGCGCCGCCGTGCTGGCCGCCGAGACCGGCGTCGGTTTTCGCGGCATCGATTTCTCGCTGGCGCCTTACCCCGGCGAGGACACCAGCGCGGTCAGCGCAATCGAGGCGTTGGCCGGCAGTCCGGTCGGCAGTTTCCAATTCCTGTTTTCGCTGTATGCGGTGAATAATTTGCTGAAGCAGGGTTTGGCCGATTTTCCGCAAGTCGGCTACAACGGCACGATGCTGTCGGTGTTGGAAGACAGCCATCTGGCGCGGGCGGTCGGCAACGGTAGCGTCGATGTCAAGGATTTGCTGCTGTACTCGACGGTGTGCGGCTGCGGTCTGGATATGGTGCCGTTGCCGTTGGATGTCGGCGTCGGCCAAATCGCGGCGTTGATCGAAGCGATTTGCACCGAAGCCATCAAATGGAACAAACCGTTGATTACCCGCTTGTTGCCGAGCAGCGTCGGCGCCAACGGCGAGACCAATTTCAACCACCCGTTCATCGTCAATACCCGGCCCATCGCCTTGAACCGCAACGCGTTCGCGCCGGCCAACGATAGCGAGGCCTTTTTCGATCCGCAACGCTGGGCGCCGACGGCGCTGCCGGCTTAATTCCACTATTGGGCAAGACATACCGATGATTACCGACAACTGGTTTACCGATTTCAATCTGGGCGGCAGGGCGCCTTATCTGCTGATTTGCTTCCCGTATTCCGGCGCCGGCGCCAACGTGTTCCGCAGTTGGGCCGGTGCGCTGGACAACGCCGACGTGCTGGCCGCGCTGCTGCCGGGCCGGGAACGCCGCATCGCCGAGCCGGCAATCGGCGATTTGGAGGAACTGGTCGCCGCGTTGCTGCCGGCGCTGCTTGCACGCCTGGACCGGCCTTATCTGCTGTTCGGCCACAGCATGGGGGCGTTGATCGCTTACCGGGTGGCGCTGGAACTGGGCCGGCGCGGGGTGCGGCCGCCGAAACGCCTGATCGTGTCCGGCTACCGCTCGCCGGAATTGAGCAGCCGCAACCGCTTGTTGCATACCTTGAGCGACAGCGAATTCGTCGTCGAACTGCAACGCTACGGCGGCACACCCAACGAAGTGTTGCAGCACGAGGAAACCATGCAGTTGTTGTTGCCGATGCTGCGCGCCGATTTTCGCATCCACGAAACCTACCGCCACGCGCCGCAACCGGCGGTCGAGTTTCCGATTGCGGCCTTCACCGGCCGGGCCGACCATCTGGTGCCGGGCGAGGACATGGCGGCCTGGCGCGACAAAACCGAGTCTGATTTCCAACATCGCCTGTTCGACGGCGGCCACTTTTTTATCAGCGAGCAGCGCCAGGCCGTGCTCGCTGCGCTGCAAGACATCGTCAACGAGCATATCAAGGACGATATTTTGTTGCCGTTGGCGGGTATCACCCATGCCGCCGCCGGTTTCGAACCGGCGGTTTAATTGACGAGACTATTATTTATGACGCAACCGATCATCAAATTGGAACATATCAGTAAGTCCTACGGCCACGGCGACGGTGCCGTGACGGTGTTGCAGGACTTGAGCCTGTCGATTCAGCAGGGCGAGTTCACCTGCATTTGGGGCGCTTCCGGCAGCGGCAAATCGACGCTGCTGAACCTGATGGGCTTGCTGGACCGGCCCGAGCAGGGCCGCATCATCATCAAAAACGAGGCGGTGCTGGGCTTGAACGACAATCGCCTGGCCGATTTCCGCAGCCGCCACCTGGGCTTTATCTTCCAAAGCTTTAATCTGGTGCCGGTGTTGTCGGCCCAGGAAAATACCATGCTGCCGTTGCAAATTCGCGGCGAAGCCGACAATACCGCCCGGCGCAAGGCGCGCGATTTATTGGCGGAACTGGGGCTGGAGCGGCATTTGCACAAGCGCCCGGACGAAATGAGCGGCGGCCAGCGGCAACGGGTGGCGATTGCCCGCGCCCTGATCGGCGACCCCGACATCGTGCTGGCCGACGAACCGACCGCGAATCTGGATTCGGCCAATAGCGACGCGATCATTTTGTTGATGCAAAAGCTCAATCAAAAACGCAAAGTCACGTTTCTGTTCGCCACCCACGACACCCATTTGTTGTCCTACGCGGCGCGCTCGATCCAGGTCCGCGACGGCCGCATCGTCGACGACCGCCACAACACCTATTTGAGAGAGGCCTCCTGATGTCCATGTCACTCGCAATGCGCTGCAAACTGGCGGCGCGCAACGTTCTGAAAAACCGGCGCAGGAGCCTGGTCACCGTGCTGTCGGTGGCGATCGGCTTTCTGGCCCTGAGTTTGTTCGAAGGTTATTTCACCTACGTCTACCGGATTTTGAAAGACCAAGCCATCGTCGGCGAGCGCCTGGGCCATTTGACCGTGGTTCGCCGAGGTTTCTTCGACCAGGGCACGCTGGACCCGGAAAAATTCCAACTCGATGCCGCGGCGCTGGAACTGGTGACCCGTACCGTGCGCGAGGTGCCGGGCGTGAAATTGGTCAGCCCGCGTCTGGCCGTCAGCGGCTTGGTCAGTAACGGCACCACCTCGCACATCTTCATCGGCGAAGCCATTTCGGCGGAAGACCAGATGGCGCTGCGCGGCGCCGAATACGCCTACTTGCCCGGCAAGCTGGCGCCGGGCCAGGACGATGCGGTCGTGATCGGCCAGAAGATGGCGAAAATCATGGGCTTGCAGCAGGGCCGCGACGGCGTGTTGATGGCGTCCACGCTGTCCGGCATGGTCAACGCGGTCGATTTCCGGGTCGGCGAAGTGGCCAATACCGGTTCGATGGGCACCGACGACAAGTTCGCGTTGCTGCCGTTGGCTTTGGCGCGCAAGCTATACGGCAGCGACGGCGCCGACCGGGTCGTTGTGTTGCTGGATTCGGTCGAGTCGATTCCGGCCGTGAAGCCGGTATTGCTGGAGAAACTGAAGGCGGCCGGCTTCGACGCCGAGATCAAGGAATGGAGCGAGTTGTCGGTGTATTACACCCAAGTCAAAGGTTTGTTCGACATGATGTATTTGTTCATCATGGTCGTGGTGGTGATGGTGGCGATGACCAGCGTGGTCAATACCATGACGATGGCCATCGCCGAGCGTACCCGCGAAATCGGCACTTTGCGCGCCATCGGCATGCGCTCGATGACGATCAAGAGCCTGTTCGTCATCGAAGGCGTCATCATCGTCTTCGTCGGCTCGCTGGCCGGCATGGCGCTGTCCTATGCCGTCGGCGCCGGCATCAATCTGGCCGAGATTACCTACTCGCCGCCGGATTCGTCGGAACAAGCCGCGCTGGTGATCGAATTGTTGTTTAATAACATGTTCGGTTCTTTATTCACTCTGTCGGTGCTGGCCGCGGTCGCTTCTTATTTCCCGGCCCGCCACGCCACGCAAAAAACCATTGTCGGAGCCCTAGGCCATGTTTGAATACGTCCGCACCCTTTTTCTTGCTACATCCATGCTGGTTGCCACCGCCGCCGTTGCCGACCCGACGCCGCTGGAACTGTTGCAAGCCAGCGACCGCGCCCGCGGCGGCGAGATCGGCGGTATTACGATGACCAGTACCGTGATTGCCTACCAAGACAACGTCGAGGATAAAAGCTACACGCTGAAGATCGAGGCCGACCAGGACAATTCCCTGGTTACTTTCCTGAAGCCGGCCACGTCGGCCGGCAAGATGATGCTGATGCAGAACCGCAATATGTGGTTCCTGTCGCCCGACGTCAGCAAACCGGTGCCGATCTCGCCGCGGCAACGCCTGCTCGGCGAAGCCAGCAACGGCGACGTCGCCACTACCAATTACAGCCGCGATTACGACGCGACGCCGGCCGGCGAAGCGGACGTGGCCGGGCAGCCGTGTTACGTGCTGGAATTGAAAGCCAAGGACGCCAACGTGGCCTACGACAAGATCAAGTATTACGTCGCCAAGGACAGCCAACTGGCGTTGAAAGCCGAATACATGACGGTTTCCGACAAGCATTTCAAAACGGCATCGATGGAGTACGCCAACCGGATCGACTTCGCCGGCAAAAGCATGCCTTTCGTCAGCAAGATCGAAATTCAGGACGAAGTGCAAACCGGCCAGAAAACCGTATTGCTCTACGACAAGGTCGAAGCCGCCGCAGTACCGCCGAGTCGCTTCGATTTGCGGGCCTTGCTCAGCCGCTAACGGCAAATGGTTTCGGTGAACGCTCTACGCGGCTTGCGGCCGGCGTTGCTGGCCGCATCGCTGCCGGGCCTCGCCGCCGCCGCGGATAACGCCTTCGAGTTCGAACACAGCTTCATGTTGCAAAGTTTCGGCGCGATTTACGACATTGCCGAGAACAGCAACTTGAACCCGGACAACCAACTGGCGCAACTGGACAACTTTCAGCAGGGTACCCGGCTGCGCTCCAAGTTCACCGCCCGCTACGGCGGCTTCAGCGCCAAGCTCAGCCCGCGCTTCGGTTACTTTTTAAGCAACCAAGCCGACGGCGGCAACGTCGTCGCCGGCGAGCATTATTTCCAGGATTGGCTGGTGCAATATGCGACCGACGACCTTAGCCTGTCCTACAGCCGCGAGCTGCTGTATTGGGGGCCGTCGCTGTTCGCCTCGCCGTCCAACCCGTTTTTCCCGAACAGCAACCAGACCAACCCCTTCATCGAACCCGGCGCCCAGGATTTCGTGCAATTGCAGTATTTTCACGATTATTCCAACACGCTGGCATTGATCGGCAGTCTGGCCCGGGGCCGTTCGACCATGGTGACGCCGGATTTCCAGCGGTCGGTGGCGGTGAAGTACGACCATCGCGGCGACGATTATTCGTTGAGCGCAATCGCCGGCTACCGCGAAACCGACGGCTTGCCGCAGGGCGGCATGTTCGGCCAGTGGACGCTGAACGATTCCACGCTGCTGTATTTCGACGTGGGCATGAAGGGCAAAAGCTACGGCCTGTATCCGCATGCCTCGGATTCGCCGTTGGGCTACGAATTGGCGCCGAACGGCGACGGCCGCGGCTGGTTCGTCGATTTTCTGGTCGGCGGTTCCTATACCTTCGGTAATGGCGACGTTTTGAATCTGGAATACCGCCACACCAACGAAGGCTACGGCGCCGCCGATTCCGCCGCCTACCGGCGCATGGCGCAGAACGCCGCCGGCATGCTGCAGGGTGCCGATCCCAATTTGCAAGGTTTGGCCGCCGGCACCTTGGCCCAGGCCTCGTCGGTACAAATCCGCTCGTTGAACCAGAACTACCTATACGCCAATTACCGGGTGCACGAAATCGTCGAAGACCTCAGCCTTAATGTGCTGTATTCGCAAAACCTGCAGGACGGCGGCGCGCAATTGGTGCCGATAGTCGAGTACAACCTGTTTGGCCAGGTCAATTTGGCCGCCAATCTGGTGTTCAATCTGGGCGGCAGCGATACCGAATTCGGCGGGTATCTGAATAACATCTACTTTCTCGGCGTCAAATACTACTTCGATTGATTGCCCGCCGATGCCTACAAATACCGCTACCTGCCGCCAACCGGGAAATGTCGCGGCCGTCGGCCCAATTGGGCGCTTATCCGGCTTTAGTCCGGCGATAGGGAGCGCTTGAATGGCCGCTGCGGTTTCCGCAATAACCGAGCGCCTTCCGCCGCCGGCACACGGCGAGGCGCACGTCTGGCTGGCCTGGACCGAGCGCTTTGCCGCCGCCGAAACCCTGGATTATTGCCGCACGCTGTTGGCACAGGATGAGCTGGAAAAGTGGCGCCGGTTTCATTTCGAACGCGACCGTCAACTTTACTTGGTTGCCCATGCCATGGTCCGCCAGGTGCTGGCCGCTTATCTGGCTATCGCCCCGGAACGTTTGCAGTTCGCGGCCAATCGCTACGGCCGCCCGGAACTGGTCCGCGAACCGGGCATGCCCGACCTGCGCTTCAATCTGTCGCATGCCCGTGGCTTGGCGGCGCTGGTCGTGACCCGTTCGGCGGATTGCGGTATCGATGTCGAGGTCCGGCGCGAGCTGGGCGATCTGGCGGCCATGGCCGGCCAAGTGCTGACCGCAGCAGAACGCGATTATCTTTGGCGCTTGCCGGACACGGAGCGGAATTGGGCGTTTCTGAAGCTTTGGACGCTGAAGGAAGCCTACATCAAAGCAGTGGGCAAGGGGCTGTCGCTGGCATTGCATGAAATTGGATTTGCCCTCGGCGCGGACATCTCAATCCGCTTCCAAACCGGCAGCGGCGACGCTGCCGGCGAGTGGCAGTTCGCGCAACGCTTTCCGGGGCCGGACCACGTGTTGGCGCTGGCGTTGCGTAGCGGCGACGGCCCGGAACTGCATAAGTCTTATTACGAATGGCTACCGCAGCGGCCGGTTGGATCGCGCGTTGCCGCGTGGCAAAAGGAAAACACCGCGATAATTCGATATCCCGATAGTTAGATTATCAGGGGATTGGGGTTAAATTTTTCAGACTTAAGGAAATTGGACAGCCGGTTACGACCCCAAGGCGCTTTCGAGAAACCTTTTGAATGTCGCCATCCCATTCATAAGCGAACAATCATTATATCAAAAGACACCAGCGCTCTTTTTTTGCCATATCAACGAAAATACTTCGTAAACTGAAAAATACTATAACCATTATCAACAAGAAAAAGCTAAACCCACCTTTAGGCCATAGTTACGACGGCGGACTTTTTCTTCAAACCCGCTCTATTCGTAAAGATTTTTATTCCTTAATCGCCGCCATCAATGCACCGCTTTGCTTGCGCATGTTGTCGATTGCTGGGTGCATGATTTTTAATGCTTCTTCTGCTCGTTTTCTGTCGATTTTTGGTTTTGACCCCGTAATGTTCACCGCTTCATATTCATCGTTGAGTGAATGGCCCGCAGAATCGAATTCACGTACTGATTTCATGAAGGAATCAAATTGACTAGCTTCGTTTTTCCCCCAATATTTCCTAACCCAAGACTGGAAAACAAATTCTTTTTTGCGAAGCGTCTTGATGGATTCGTTATAGTTGTTCAACAAATTTGTCATTGCGGTTTTGGTTGTCCAATCATGCTCAATAAATTCCGTGACCAACTCGGCTGCAAACAAATACTGACTGACTTCAGTTGCTAATTCTTCGTATTGTTTTGTCCGTAGATCAACCCGATTCAGCGTAAATTTTACTTTTTCTGTAATTTGCTCGGGGAAAACTCCAAAAAATCCGATGAAAAATGCAATCAGCCAAGTCACTGTTTGGGTCTTTATCGATGATTTTATGTTGCTAAGCCAGCTATCTTGATTGTCAGTGACCGTCATAACTAGTTACTCCGCTTTTCCTGGCTCAGGCTCTCTAACCTGCCTGGACGGCCGATTACCTTGGCCGATTTGATCCTTCGATTTTCCAAGGACATAACCAGCAATTGCAGCAAGGAGCGTTCCTATTTGTTCGGAGCCAAGCGTGTCCAAGATACCCAAAATTAGTGCAGAAAAAATGATGACAACGATGGCCGTAAATTCTAAAACGAACGCAGGCCCCCGTCCTCTGAAAATAGAAATATCGACGTCGGCGGCTTTGTCTGAAGCTTTTTTTGCCTCCTTTCGCACTTGATCAAGTTCCTGGTGATAAAGATCATCTGCTTCTTTGTTCAACTTTTGGTTCCAAATCTGATTATGTTTGGTCGCATCATTCCATTCTTTTTTAAACGCTTCATATGATGCCCTATAACCCTCGAACTTAGTGATGTCACTGCCTTCCGGGGGGGTGTAGATTCTATTAACATCCAAAAATGTCGATGGATGATAAGTCTCATCATCGAGAGTTGTACATCCAGCTTTGTCGTATCCGCCGTAGCCGGGAGCAGAACCGAGTCCGCCCGAGCCACTTTGTCTATTTGGACCGCCATATCCACCGTCTCGTGTTTTACGAAATTGATCCAACTCTGGCGGTAGTATTGGAAGTGCTCTCTCAGGGTTATCTCTAAGCCAGTCGACTTTTAGACGAGCCTCTCTTTTATATTCACCATCCATCATTTTTTGGACAATATTCACTTTTCGTCTATTGAACTCGAATGCTAATACTGTTTCAGAATATATTTCTCCCAAGTAACTTGCCTGTTCATTTCGTTGCGACCATTTGAATAAAAGGTAAAAAAGCACGGCTAATAACAGCAACATCGCAACGGCAAGGACTACCTGCTCCTCAGAGTAGTGCTTAAATTTATTAACTACAGGGTCGTCACAAAGAGCAATGCCCGGAATAATTAAGGCAAAAGCCCCCGCGAAGCTGACGAAGTCTGTTCTGAAATGAACCAAGCTGGAAAACGATTTATTAACCATGGCATAAACTCCTTAAATTGAATTATTGATAATAGTAAACTTGTCGTGAAGCGAGACAAACTAATTAGATCAAGGACACTATTGCCTGAAATGAGTTGATCACCCCGCGTAGCGAATACAAAATTTATCTCTCAAAGCTTACCAAGAGTTGGTATTGAATAGCTAAAAGGCGCGAACAAAACGCAGTTTGCACGTTGCGGCTTTACCGTTGCTAACCAAACTCCCATTTGCAAAGTTCAGAGACCACGCCGTATGGTCACCGCTATCGTTTGAACTCCAATAAAAGCCGTCAGAAAAACTCCCTACAATGTTTTTTTGTTGATATAACAAACTTAGCTCAGCTTTTGACGGTAAATACCAATCTCCATAACAAATTTCTCCGTACTCACCGAAACAGAGATCACCGTCTTCCCTTCTACTATAGTCTGCAGCAAATTTTGCAGCAAAGTTACCCCCTGGATAATCGCTGATTTGCATTGCTACTAAGATAGCTGTATTCATTTCGCCAGCATAAACTCCATCGCCGGAAGTTCCCGTAGTTTTATCAACTCGGTTATGCCATGTAGCTAGAGCGCCATAATCATTTAAAGCTGCAATTAAACCGTGTTGTCCAGTATCATCCACGTAAAAGATTCTTCCCCCAGCATAAAAATCGCCTACATAGTGTTGCCGTCTATTTATATCGGAAATTTGATTTTGAAGGTTATTGTGAACATTAGAGTTAACGACTGATTCACCATAAATTAAATTGCGTAAGTTATTGTCCGAATTTGTTCGATAGGTGGTTTCAGTATTCAAGTCGTTGCGAAGAGCCTCCAGGGAATCCCTTGCCAGAGCGGTCAATGATGCTGCCGACAAGGCCAGAAAAACGATGAATAATTTTATGATCGAGTTGTTCTGTTCTTTCATGTCGTACTCCAAATCCAAATCAAGGGTGAATAAGTGGAGGGTTTAAAAAGTCCTGATAGCTCGCACGTTGTAGTTTTCATTCTTCAGGTGAGTGCCTTGAGAACCCGTATTGAAGCCCTGTGTCCAAGAACTTACGGCACTAGATTCTGTAGAAGACCAGTAGTAGCCTAAGGCAAAACCACCTGCATTTGTTAAAGGGCCTGCCGCCCCTCTGCCTATGTTTTTGTACATCAAATCCAGTTCGAACTTGGAAGGTAAATACCAGTCATCAAAGCTATTATGGCTATACGTATCAACGGCTTGAGCCGCAATGCCTGGCTCTTGGCAAAAGCTCATTATCATTGCAGTATTTTTTTTGCCATCGTATTCAATAAGAAATGGGGCATCTGAAAGAATACTTTGTCCATAACATCCCCATACAGCATTACTTTGATCCACGGACGCTGCTTCTAAGCCATGCATGCCGGTTGTGTCAGAAAGGTAAAAAACAATGCCTCCAGCTGGTCCCATGTCACCAATGTGATAAATGGTCGAAGGCGCTAATTTATCGACTTGTGCCTGCAGAGAATTGATTTGTATTTGTTGTGTCGCATTTTGATTTTGCAAGGCATTGATTTTGGTTGCTGCCGTGTTTAAATCGTTTCGCAGAGATTCCAACGAATCGCGAGCCTGAGCAGTTAATGGTGTTTGCAATAAGGTGAAAGCTAATATAGATAATTTTTTTATTGTTAACAAATGTTGTTTCATATGGCGCTCCGGCTGTAGTAATTTAAGGACTGAATTGTTAAAAAGCCCGAATAGGAATCACCTGTAGCGCAGAATTTTTATCGCCACTGTAATATTGAAAGCCATTCAAAAAGGATTGTCTCCACGCTGAACTAGCGCTGATTTCCGTAGAAGACCAGAATTCACCACCAGTAACTCCGATCACTGATCTTTGTAAATACAGTAAATTTAACTCATCTCTAGAAGGCAAAAACCAATCGCTATATCCATTTAAGCTGTATGAATGGACAAAACCAGCGGCACTGTAAGTATTCTGGCATCCCGCCAATATATCAGAAGTATTTTGTGCACCACTACCAACTCCTCTATCATAGGCACCTTGTATTTCTACTCCATTACACCCCCAAGGATAAATCTGGATAATAGGCGCGGCTTCTAAACCGTGTGTACCACCATAAGTTAGATGAAACACAATGCCGCCAGACGGCCCCGTATCACCGATTTCATAAACCACGGGTGTTAGTGCATCGACTTTTGCTTGTAATGACATAATCTGATTTTGCAAACCAGTTACCGCTACATTTAAATCATTGCGAAGCGCCTCCAGAGAATCGCGAGCCTGTACCGTAAAAGACACAAGCGACATTGCAAAGAACAATATCAATGGTTTTAATTTTTTACTTTTTGAATTTAAGTTCATGTCGTACTCCCTAATGATGGTGATGACTCGGCGTTTCTGTTTTATAATCCGATCACCATATTGTTTGGAACAGCTAGAAAGCCTTTGCTCTGGCGTCTTGCCTAGCGGGCAAAAAACTGGAGCATTCAAAGATTGAATATTGCTCCGTTTGGTTACGATCTGGCTTTAATGTTACCTAGCATTGGGATCAAACCAGCCATCAGCAGCCATATTACCGAGGGTGTTGGGACCGAGTTTGATGACATTTTCGCTGTGGTGATGTCGTCCACGTTATATAAAAAGCAACCTCCGCAACTCAGGGAGGAAACCTCCACGCTGCTAAACGTATTGGTATCGTCGACTATTCCCAAAAAATAGGCATTGTTCACGGCATCCAAGGCTATTGCTTCACTGGCAATTAAGGAGGCAGTCGTTGAATTGACGATTAGTTCTATGTCATGGTCGAACATTGCGTCGGCACTAATAAAAAACATACCGATCGCATGGCTAGCAGAGAAACTTAAACTAAAGCCATCACCCGCCTGAAATAAGTCGCCATCATCGGTTCCAAGAAAATTTAGGCCGGAAGCCGTAGGTGAGCCGGTAACTATTTGCATCGACACGCCGAATGAGGCCAGGGTTGGATAGTTAAAAGTTATGCCACCGAATATGCCGCCATTTGCGATTAGGCTGCCGGCAGAGCTTCCGTCAAAATTCAATGTCGACTTTGAATAGCTATTAATTTCAGCATCGAAGGCTGCTGAATTGGTATAAACAACCGGTGCAGCTTGCGCGGTGATAGAGCAAAGTAAAATGAGTAGAAAACTGAGTTTTTTTGTAATTGCGTTCATGACTTTATCCTTGGCCTGAAATGTTGTAATTTTTTATCCCTTGAATTAGATTTAATATTGAATTATCAATGGTTTGTCGGCGCAGCCTATCCATGAAACATAATTTCTTCCTGATTAGCCCAGAAATTATTCTCCTGGGAATTTGTGATCCTTGTCGCACAATTTATTTAACATTTCAACTGAGCGGATTTGTCGGGTATTTAACTATCTGATTAATTTAATCAATGGGTAATGCATGACGAATGAGTAACGCGAAAAGTAAATTGCATGGCTGAAGTTGCTTGAGATGAGCAGCGTTCGAAAGAGCCATCGAAATGCCAATTTTTCTGGTTGCTTGCTCCGGACTTCACTGCTGACGATGGCTGGAAGACTCCGGCTTTCCGTTAGTAACCGATTCCAGACGAATCTCATCCCTAGCCTCTAGCAAGCCAGTGTAGTGAGCCCACGGAGAAATCGGCCTTACATCCCCTTATTGTCGGCAAGCGCGCATCCGCTACTAGGCCTCGGCCTGAATCTCACTTGTCCTGCCTTAACCAGCTCTATTTGTGCGTCGAACCGACAATAACGCCCATCAGACGGCAGACTTACCGATCTTCCCTAACATCCCAAGTCTCCAGGTTAATAACTGCACAGCCGGGCAGTGCAATTTGTCACTGCCTGCGGCCGGGCGGCGTCTCTAAAGTATCTACACCCGCCGCCGGCTAGCGGCTGCAGGCGGGGGCGGTTGCGAGGCGGCCCGATGGCTGTATCCGCGCCGCATGTTTCCGACGCCGGACCCGGTCCGGATTTTTCTTTCCGATGGAGCAAGCACATGTCCAAACCACAAACATTTACCACTGACCTTAAGGTGTTGTCGGCTCAGGAGTTGAACTTGGTCGCCGGCGGCCTGATCGGTCCCGAAGGCGATTTGAGCCAATTTCCGCGCAAATTCTGGCCGGTAATCAATCCCGGCGCGAATGTGATCAACGTTAAAACCTTGGCCCAGAACGTTCTGGTGCGCTAGGGATTTTGTAACCGCAGTCTGGAGAACAGTCATGTCAAACAAAACAACCCGGATTTCCGCCGACGATTTGTCCGCTTTCGCCGAACAAGGCAAGCAACGTGCATTGCAGGCCCGCGCCGAAGCCGGCAGCGAATTGAGCGCTGCCGAGCTGGAGCAAGTCAGCGGCGGCGCCGCGGCCAGCCTGGTGCTGAGCAAAGGCATCATCGCCGGCGGCCCATGGTTCGACCAATTCAAAGCCGTCAACGGCTTGGCCACCAACCCGGCCGCCGGCGGACTGGCGGCCGGCATTCAAGGAGCAACCCTGCAGGGTTGAGCGCGCCATGGCCTCGGATAACGCAGTGTTATGCCCCAGCGCCCAGCCGGAATGGGAAGGAGCCCAGGTGATCGGCGTGATGGCCGGCACCCCGGAGCGGCCGGAAATGGCGTATTTGAATACGCCGCAACCGGTCACCGAGCACGTGCTGGCGATGGCCGGCCCGGTGACGCCGGCCGAAGTGTTTCGTTTCTCGGCGCCTTGCGCCTGCAGCGGCTGCGGGCATTTTGCCGCCGAAGCATCGAAATGCCGGCTGGCCGAGAAGGTGGTGCGATTCACGCCGTCGGTTACCGAGCAATTGCCGGTGTGCGCGATCCGCGCCGATTGCCGTTGGTGGAACCAAGAGGGGAAGGCGGCCTGTTTCAGATGTCCGCAAGTGGTGACCAATAACCTCAAACCCAGCGACGAGATGCGGCTGGCGGCCGATTACGGCGTTATCTGAGCGCTTTGGTCTTGGTCAGGGGAAAGGCAGCATGAAACAACCATTATTTCGACAACAAGCCTTGGATTTTAAAAAAGACAAGCCTTTGGGGGAGGTGATACGCGTGGAAGCTTTGCCGTTTTCCGTTCTGACCGCGTTGGCGGTCGGCAGCGCCGCGCTGCTGATCGCTTTCGCCTTTTGGGGCGAATATACCCGCAAATCCCATGTCAGCGGCTATTTGGCGCCGAGCATGGGTTTGATCAAGGTTTACCCGCCGCAAGCCGGCACCTTGATCGAAAAACACGTCAAGGAAGGCCAAACCGTAAAAGCCGGCGATACGCTGTTCGTGCTGTCCACCGACAGCAGTTCCCGCGACACGCCGCAGGCCCAGGCCGCGGCGATCGAACAACTGAAACAGCGCCGGGAAAGCCTGGAAGCCGAATTGGGCCAGCAGGAACACATCGACCGAATCCAATACCGTGCCTTGCTGGACCGCTTGCACGGTATGCAACGCGAACTGCAGCAAGTCAACAGCGAGATCGCGACCCAGCAGCAACGCCTGGCCGGCGCTGAAGCCACGTTGCAGCGCTACCAACAATTACTGCCGACCAAATTCGTCTCGGCGGTACAGGCCCAGCAAAAACAGGACGAATGGCTGGACCACCAAGCCAAACTGCAAGCCTTGCAACGGCTGCAAATGACCTTGGAACGCGACATCCGCGCTACGCAACTGGAAGTGGACAGCAGCCAGATGAAGTTTAAAAACCAGCGCGCGGCGATAGAACGCAGTATCTCGACCTTGAACCAGAACATCACCGAATCCGAGTCGCGCCGCAACATCGTCATTACCGCACCGCACGACGGCACCGCGACGGCGATTCTGGCCGAACAGGGCCAGAATGCCGGCACCGCCAACCCTTTACTGTCGATCCTGCCGGCCGGGGCCGAGCTGCGCGCCCAGTTGCTGGTGCCGTCCAGCGCGGTCGGTTTCGTCGAGACCGGCCAAACCGTGGCGATCCGTTACCAGGCCTTTCCGTACCAGCGTTTCGGCAGCCAGCGCGGCCGCATCGTCGAGATCGCCAAGACCCTTATAACGCCGAAGGACGCCGACTTACCGGTGGCGTTGCAGGAAGCGGTATACCGCGTCACGGTGGTGCTGGATAAACAGTCGGTGCAGGCTTACCGCCAGGAGATTCCGTTGCAGTCCGGCATGCTGCTGGACGCCGATATTTGGCTGGACCACCGTCGTTTGATCGACTGGATCTTCGAACCGCTCTACAGCATTGCCGGACGGGTGTAACGATGAGCATACAAGCCATGCTGGATTTTTCCGGCCGCAAGAAAACCCCGCTGATTCTGCAAACCGAAGCCGCCGAATGCGGGCTGGCCTGTCTGGCGATGGTGGCATCCCACCACGGCCACCGGCTCGACATCGCCAGCTTGCGCCGCAAGTTTTCGGTGTCGCTGAAAGGCTCGACTTTGAACCATATGATCCGTATCGCCGACCAGTTGCATCTGGCCTCGCGTCCGGTCAAGCTGGATTTGCCCGAGCTGGGCAAGCTGAGCCTGCCGGCGATTCTGCATTGGGATTTCAACCACTTCGTGGTGTTGGCTCAGGTCAAGCGCGGCGTGGCGACGATACACGATCCGGCCAAAGGCCTGTTGAATCTGCCGTTTAGCGAAATCTCCAAACATTTTACCGGTATCGCTTTGGAACTGGCGCCTACCCAAAGCTTTACGCCGAAAACCGAACGTCAACAAATCAAGCTCTCCCGCCTGATTGGCCAGTTGGATGGGGCCGCCGGCGCGATTTGGCAAATCGTTTTATTGGCTGCGGCCATTGAAGCGTTTGCCATCGTCGCGCCGTTTTTTATGCAATTGGTGGTCGATAACGCAGTCGTGTCCCGCGACGACAATCTGCTGACGGTGCTGGGTTTGGGCTTTTTGTTGCTGTTTCTGATCCAGACCGCGATTACCGCGTTGCGCTCCTGGGTGGTCCTGGTTTTGAGCACGTCGGCCAATCTGCAATTGTTGGGCAATCTGTTCGGACACTTATTGCAACTGCCGATGAGTTTTTTCGAAAAACGCCATCTGGGCGACATCGTCTCCCGCTTCGAATCGCTGAACGTGATCCAACGCACGCTGACCACCAGTTTTCTGGAAGCCATCGTCGACGGCGCGATGGCAATCGTCACGTTGGCGATGATGTTGGTCTACAGCTGGAAACTGGCCGCCATCGTCTGTCTGGCGGCTGCGCTATACGGTTTATTAAGGCTCGGTCTGTTCACGCCGTTAAGGCTGGCGACCGAGGAGCAAATCCTGCGCGGCGCCAAACAGCAGAGCAATCTGCTGGAAACTGTGCGCGGCATGCAGAGCGTGAAGCTGTTCAACCGCGAGTTGCAGCGCCGGGCCGGTTACCAAAATCTGATGGTGGACCATTTCAACGCCGGCATCCGCGTGCAAAAGCTGGGCATCGTCTACAAGGCGCTGAACAGCCTGTTGTTCGGCCTGGAAAACATCGCCGTGGTCTGGCTCGGCGCGCTGTTCATTCTGGACGGCGGCTTTTCGGTGGGGATGCTGTTTGCCTTCATGTCGTTCAAGGACCAATTTACGCATCGGGTCGGCAGCTTCATCGAGAAAAGCATCGAATTCAAAATGCTGGGCCTGCATACCGAGCGGGTGGCCGATATCGCCCTGGCCGACACCGAGCGCAACGGCTTGGGCTGCGGCCAGCGCGACTTGCCGGCCTGCGTGCAAATCCGCGATTTGGAGTTCAGTTACGCCCCGTCCGAACCGCCGGTGATCAGCAATTTGAGTCTGGATATACAGGCCGGCGAGTCGGTGGCCATCGTCGGTCCGTCCGGCTACGGCAAGACCACGCTGGCCAAATTGATCCTCGGTCTGTTGCAACCGAGTTCCGGCGAAATCCTGGTCGGCGGCGTGCGTTTGCCGCAAATCGACAACCGCGATTACCGCGACATGGTTGCGGCGGTGATGCAGGAAGACCAGCTCTTCGCCGGGTCGATTGCCGACAACATCTGTTTCTTCGATCCGGAACCGGACCAGGCTTGGATCGAAACCTGCGCCCAACTGGCGGCGGTACACCAGGATATCGTGGCGATGCCGATGACCTACAACACGCTGATCGGCGATATGGGCACCGTGTTGTCCGGCGGCCAGAAACAGCGGGTATTGCTGGCGCGGGCCTTGTACAAGCGGCCGAAGATTCTGGTATTGGACGAAGCCACCAGCCATTTGGACGTGGCGCGGGAGCGCTTGGTCAACGGCGCGATTCAGCAATTGAAACTGACTCGCATCATCATCGCCCACCGTCCGGAAACCATTGCCTCGGTGGACCGGGTGATCGATTTGCAGGCCCTGGCGCAGCGCGGCCGGCGCGAGGCGGTATCTCAGCCGGCCTGAACGGTTCCGGAGCGGAAGCCTTGCCCGAAGGGGGTAAGTTCCTGATCAGAACCGGTTCGGGTGTCGCTTCCGCCCCGGACCGAAACCGAGGAAACCCGAAATGAAAGCCCTAATAACTTATCTATTGGTTGCATTCGGCGTATTCGCCAGTGCCGCAGCGGTTTCGGCGCCGGCCGACATCGCCAAACTATTCGGCCGGCTGCCGACGATTACCAAATACGAGCGCAGTTGCGTGGTGAGCGCGGCGACGCCCGCCGAATTGCGCGCTTGTATCAACAATCTGCCGAATACCGAGTATTACAGCCGGGAACGCAGCCGCAGTCTGGCGCGGCTGGAGAGCTTGAATACCATCGTCGCCGATTTGAATGCGGTACCGGAGCTGACTCCAATCGAGAAATTCTGTTTGTTCACCTCAACGCCGGCCTGTATGGAGGCCTGTATTCAAGGTTGGGTTTGTTCCGCCGATTAGCGGCGCGGCTTCGAGTTAAGGAACGGCTTTAGGCTGCGCCATCGAGCGGACGCAGCCAAAAGCCGATGCCGGGCCGGCGGTAAGGATGCGGCCGGCCCGGCCAAGGACGATTTCTCCCGGCTAAATCCGCAACGCCGGCCAAACTTCACCTTCGCTTCACCATCCCGACATCATGGTTTCACCTCCGGCGCGCATGCTACGCAGCGTATTCAAACCTGTGGAGAACTACGATGCGAAACAAACTCTGGCAAAAATTGGTGGCGATGGCGCTATTGACGCTGTTGCTATTGATCCCGATAGGCATGGTCAAGGATCTGGCCAACGAACGCGAGAACCGGCAGTTGCAGGCGGTGAACGATATCGCCGCCAGCTCGGCCGGGCCGCAAAAATTGTTCGGCCCGGTGTTGGTGGTGCCGTACCGCGAAATTTGGAGCGAAGTCTCCGAAACCATCCGCGACTGCACGGCGGTGCGCGAGGTGTTGCAACGTAGCGAGTCGCGTTATTTGTATTTCCTGCCCGAGCAACTAAAGCTGTCCGGCGAGCTGGCCACCGAGACCAAGCGCCGCGGCTTGTTCGAGGTCCGCTCTTACGTGGTGAATCTGTCCGGCAAAGGCGAGATCAAATTGCCCGGCGGCTACGGCAATCCGGCGCCGTTGCACGGCGGCCGCATTGAATTCGGCACGCCTTATCTCGGCATCGCCTTGTCGGATATGCGCGGCGTGTTGCAGGCGCCGGGCGTGGAATGGGCCGGCAAAACCTATGGCTTCGAACAAGGTTCGAATTTGCCGCTGGAGGATGCCAGCGGCATGCATGCCAATCTGGAGCCGATGCCGGTCGAATTCGGGCCGATCTCGATTCCGTTCGGGTTCGATTTGAAACTGCGCGGCATCGAAGCGCTGGAATTCGTCCCGGCCGGCAAGCATACCCAAGTCGAACTGGCCTCGGCCTGGCAACATCCCAGTTTTTTCGGCCGGTTTTTGCCGGACCCGAGCAGCCAGCAGACCGGCACCGACGGCTTTCGCGCCGCCTGGAGCGTGGACGCCTTGGCTTCCAACGTCGGCCGCAATCTGAGCGGAGTGCGCCATATCGCCAGCTACGACAGTTTCGGCGTGCGCCTGATCGAACCGATCAACGTCTATTCGTTGTCGGATCGTGCCGCCAAATACGGTTTCTTGTTCGTCTGCCTGACCTTCGCTGCGATTTTTCTGTTCGAACTGCTGAAAAAACTGGCAATCCATCCGGCCCAATATGCCTTGGTCGGTCTGGCATTGGCGATGTTCTTTTTACTGCTGCTCAGCCTGTCGGAACATCTTCGGTTCGGCGTGGCTTATTGCCTGGCGAGCGGGGCTTGCGTGGCGTTGATTGCCGTCTACCTGAGCGCGGTCTTGCGCAGCGCGACGCGGGGCGCCGCGGCCGGCGTGTCGCTGGCGGCCTTGTTCGCCAGCCTGTACGGTTTGCTGGAATCGGAAGATAACGCGCTGATGCTGGGTTCGTTGCTGTTATTTGCGGTGCTGAGCATAGCGATGCTGGCGACGCGCAAACTGGATTGGTATGCGTTAGCCGAAACCGGCGCTGGCTCCGTAGCAAGCGGGAGGGAATCATGCTGATCGCCCATTTGCCGGCCGGCTATATCGTCTCGGTGCTGACCTATCCGCTGCTCAGGATGCCGCAAGTCGATGGCAAAACCTATCTGCGTTGCGGCATGTTCGGTGCGGTGGCGCCGGATCTGGACATGATTTACTTCTATTTGGTGGACGGCGGCAGGCATCCACACCACAGTTACTTCAGCCATTTTCCGCTGACTTGGCTGCTGCTGGCACTGGCGGCCGGCGTTTACTACCGGTGCAGCGCGAACCGGCGGCTGCCGGTGCTGGCCTTGGTATTCGCCGGCAACGGCTTGCTGCACATGGTGTTGGATTATCTGGCCAGCAATATTTATTGGCTGGCGCCGTTCGTGCTGAAGCCGTTTTCGTTGACGCTAGTGGAACGGGTGTACCAGCCCTGGTGGCTGAACTTTCTGTTTCACCGCTCGTTTGTGTTGGAGATCGCGATAGTGGCAACGGCCTTGCTGATTCGGCACCGGCGGCGTTCGCAGCCATCCGAACCGCCGGCCTTAGCGGCGCCAGCCGCTGCGGGCGGGGAAGGTTCCTGATCTACCGGCCCCCCCCTGCATGTGTTAAGCGTTGGCGCCCGATCTATCCCTCTTTGAAAAAGTAGCTGTAAGGCATTTAAGGGGCAGCAGGGGATTTAGCAGGCTGGTGAAAAACCCACTGATATTTCCCCTTACCCACGGTTTCCGTGATTTTTTCGTGTTGAAATCGGTCATGACATCGAGTTTCAACCGTTTTGCCCCTGTTTCAAGGGCTTTTTATTCGCCTGAAGCCGTCTGTGGACGGTTTTCAGGCGTACTTCACCCTAGGTGGGCACACTCCACGCCGGTTTTGGTGTGAACACCAGCAGCTTGAGCAACCGCGTCAGGTTATAGGCGGCGAAGCAAAACAAGGCTTGGCCAGCGACTTTGGCTAAGCCAATGTGACGGGTTTTGCGCAGGCCACCGACCGTTTTGACCCAGCCAAAGGCTTCTTCGACGATTTTGCGGCGCTTGAGGCTTTGGGCATAGCCTTTGCCGCGCGCGGTGCATCGACGGCACTGCCGGTCTTTTTGCGAGCAACATGGGCTTTGATGTCTTGCGTCTTGAGTTTGTTGACGAACGCCGGTTGGTTATAGCCTTTGTCGGCACCGACGCTACCGCCTTTGGGAACACGGCGTTTGATCATTGTTTGCGCGGCTTCGATTTCAGCGGTGCCGGTGGCTTGGGTGGTTTCAACATCAACGATCAAACCGTTACGATTCTCGGATAGGGCATGGGTGATGTAACGCAGTTTGGCCTCGGTGTATTCGCCTTTTTTGTAAAGCCGGGCTTCGGGGTCGGTCGTACTTTGGTGGGTGGCGTTGCTGCGCTTTTCGCCGCTGAAGTCGACCTCGGGATTGCGGCCGGCGGGTTTATCGGGACCGCTGCCGTCTTTCTTCACGAAGCTTTTGTGCGAGGCCCAGGCTTCGATCAGGCTGCCATCGACACTGAAGTGCTCGTCGGAAACGAGGTTTTGCCACTCGGCTATGGCCAGTACCCGCTCAAAAAATTCGCGACTCAGCGCTTCGGACAGCAGGCGTTCGCGGTTGGCGCTGAACACGCTGCGTTCCCAGACAGCATCGTCGATGCCCAGACCGACAAACCAGCGAAACAGCAGGTTGTAGTCCAGCTGTTCCATCAACTGGCGTTCGCTACGAACGGTGTACAGCACTTGCAACAGCAAGGCGCGCAGCAATTTTTCGGGCGCAATCGACGGACGGCCAGTGTGCGAGTAACGCTCGGGAACCTCTAAAAATTGCGCCCGGCGAGTAAAATGAGTCGGAGCTAAAGACCTGGAGAGCAGAGATGACGGTGGCACAAGACGACCTTTTCGGTTCCCTGTTTGAACATCGAGATCGTCGGATCGATCGTTTGGGCAATCCGTTGTTGGAATTGGACGCGCAAGTGGATTGGGAGGCGTTCCGTCCGTTGCTGGATCAAGTGCGTCACAAAGTCCGTAAATCGTCTGCCGGGCGAAAGCCTTGGGATGGGGTGTTGATGTTCAAAGCGTTGGTCATCGCCAGCCTCTACAATCTGAGCGACGAGCAACTGGAGTTCCAAATCGAAGACCGGCGCAGCTTCCAGCGATTTATTGGTTTGTCGGATGCCAAGCACGCGCCGGATCGCAACAGTTTCTGGCTGTTTCGTGAGTCACTCAAAGCACTGAAACTCACCGAGACGTTATTCAACGAATTCAACCGACAATTGGACCGTGCCGGCTTGATCGCCCGCAAGGGTCAACTGATTGACGCCAGCTTCGTCAAGGCGCCGGTGCAGCGTAATACCCCGGACGAGAACGCCCGGATTAAAGCCGGCGAAACCGTCGAGGACTGGTCAGTCGCCAAACGCAGTCAGAAGGATACCGATGCGCGCTGGACCAAGAAAGGTGACAAGAGTTATTACGGGTACAAGAATCACGTCAACGTTGATAATGCCCACAAGCTGGTACGCAAATACACGGTCACCGATGCCAGCGTCCACGACTCTCAAACCCTGAACGGCTTGCTCGATAGCGGCAATACCAGCCGGGATTTGTGGGCCGACAGTGCCTATCGTTCCGAAGCGGTGGAAGAACAGTTAAAAGTCCAAGGCTACCGCAGCCGGATTCACCGCAAAGGGGTGCGCGGCAAACCGCTGACCGACCGGGAAAAACAAGGCAACAGCACCCGCTCCAAAACCCGTTGCCGGGTCGAGCACGTGTTTGCCTGGATGGCGCAATGGGGCGGTAAGGCGATCCGTTGCATTGGCCTAGCCCGCGCCGAAGTACGTATCGGCTTCATGAATCTGGTGTACAACATGCGACGTTTTTGCGCCATTCGCAGGGTAGCTGCGTCTTGATGCCGCCCATCGGAGCTGAAAAGGCTTCGAGTTGAAGGTAGTCCGCTTGGAAATGTCAGCTTTCGAGCGCGTTTTACGCCCCGAATCTGATTAATCGTGGATTTTTAGAGGCTCCCGCTCGGCAAAGACGGCATCCATAGAGGCCAATACGCCATCGACGAGTAGACGTAAACGACGCAACGGATGCTGTTTGGGAATACGTTCTTCCAGGCTAACGTAGCTGAACCAGCTATTTTGAATGGCATCGTGTCCGCGCATGGGGGGCTTCTCCAATTTAGATGCGCTATTTTACTTGTTTGCTGAGGCTATGCGCCTTGATGACTGCAGCTTTGGGAGTTTTTCACCAGCCTGCTAGCGGAATAAATCCCCTGCGTTCCCCTTTGCAAAGGGGAGTATTGCTTAACTTAGCGGTACGGCACCATCGGCAGCCGTACGCGAGGATGCAAAAAATAATTTGGTATCGAATCGATATTTAACTACAATCATGCCGAATCCGTCGAGACACTTCACCCCCCAAGGGAATGCCGGCGGATTTTCCGCTGATGGCGGGCTTTCAGCACGCCATCACGGCCGAACAATCTGCGGCCGGCGCTCACGGCGTCCGGTACTTGAAACGATGAGTTATCGCTGATTAAGGAGGCACAGGCATGATTAAGCAACATCTGGATTTAATAGCCGTGGCCGGCCTCGGAGCCGGTGTGGCAATGTACGACGTGACGATAGACCTGGTTTTCGGTGTCGCTCATTTCTTGTTCGAGATGCTGCATCTGGCATTCGAATGGTTCGAACTCGGTATCGAACATGCCGTGGAGCATACCTTTCACACCACGCGCCACGGCAGCCAGATCGTGACCTTTTATATCTTGTTGGCACTGGGCAGTGCGGCGCTTTACGCGTTGTGGAAAGCCTTGCCGCGGATACGGCGGCGCTTGCAGCAGGCGGCCATGAATGCCTGGGTGCGGCGGAAAACCGAATGCGAGCTGTATTGGCAATCGCTGACTTTGCCCAACAAACTCGGCTTGGTGTCCACGCTGTTGGGCGCGGTCTACCTGAGTACCTTTTTCGCGATGTGACGGAATAGGGCGAGCGGGTCGGGCTAGAACTCGATCCGCTCCGGCGCGACCCTGAGTATCTCGTCGATGGTGGTGATGCCGGCCGCCACTTTCTCTGCGCCGCTGAGCCGCAACGGCCGCATGCCTTCCTTGATCGCCTGTTTTTGCAGCAGTGCGGTGTCGCAGCCTTCCACAATCAACTTTTCCAGCGCCGGGCTGTTTTCGAAAATTTCGTAAATGCCGACCCGGCCGGCAAAACCGGTATTGCGGCATTCCTTGCAGCCGACGGCTTTGTATAACTGCTTGGGTGGCGCCACCTTGAACGGCGCCACCAGCGCCCGCCACTGGTTTTCGTCGGTCGCTACCGCCGCTTTGCAATGTTTGCATAACACCCGGATCAGGCGCTGGGCCATGATGCCGAGCACGGTTTGCTGGATCAGGTAACCCGGCACGCCGATATCCAGCAAGCGGGTCACCGCGGCGGGCGCGTTGTTGGTGTGCAGCGTCGAGATCACCAAATGCCCGGTCAGCGAGGCTTGCACTGCCATTTCCGCCGTTTCCAGGTCGCGTATCTCGCCGACCATGATGATGTCCGGGTCCTGCCGCAGCAAGGTGCGGATGCCGCTGGCGAAATCCAGGCCGATGTTGGCCTGCACCTGCATCTGGTTGAAGGCCGGTTCGATTTGCTCGATCGGGTCTTCGACGGTGCACAGATTGATTTCCGGCGTCGCCAGCCGTTTCAAGGTGGAATACAGCGTCGTGGTCTTGCCGGACCCGGTCGGACCGGTGACCAGAATGATGCCGTGGGTGTGGCCGACCAGACGGTTCCACAACGCCAATTCCTGCTTGCTGAAGCCGAGTTGTTCGTAATCGCGCAGCAACACTTCCGGGTCGAAAATCCGCATCACCAGCTTCTCGCCGAACGCGGTCGGCATCGTCGATAGCCGCAGTTCGATTTCCTTGCCGTTGCTGTTTTGGGTTTTGATCCGGCCGTCCTGCGGCAGCCGCTTTTCGGCGATGTTCATCCGGCCCAGAATTTTCAAGCGGCTCAACACCGCATTCATGATCGGCGTCGGCAATTGGTAGACGTTGTGCAGAATGCCGTCGATCCGAAAGCGGACGTTGCCTTGCAAACGGCGCGGTTCGATGTGAATGTCGCTGGCGCGCTGGTCGAAGGCGTATTGCAACAGCCAGTTCACCAGATTGACCACGTGCTGGTTGTTGGCGTCCAGATCGGCCATCTTGCTTAGCTCGACCAGTTGCTCGAAATTCTGGCCCTCGGCGGCACGGCCGTCGTTGTGGCTTTGCGCGCCCTTCAACGACTTGGAAAAATTATAAAACTCGTCCAGGTAGCGCTTGATTTCGTCGGGATTGGAGAACACGCAACGAATCTTGCCGTGGTGCATTTTCGCCAGATCGTTCTGCCAGGCTCGGATGAAAGGCTCGGCGGTGGCGACCACGATTTCGTCGTCGCTGATCTTGATCGGCAAAATGTTGTAATTGGCGGCGTAAGCCTTGCTGAACAAGGCCGTCACGGTAGGCACGTCGATTTTCAACGGATCGAAATAGTAGTAGGGCAGGGCCAGTTTCTTCGCCAGCCACTGGGTCAAATCCTCCTGCGACAGCGCCTTGCCCAGCTGGGTTTGGTCGGACAGCTCGCACTCGGCCAGCACCTTGAGCGGATGTTTGTGCAGATTGATCTTGGCCACCGCATACTGCCGGCATTTCTGCAAATCCTGCGCCGACAGAATCCTATCCTCCTGCAACCACTTGATGACCTGTTGAATCTCCAGTTTTCTGTCTTCGGTTTTGCTTTCTTCCCGCATGTGCGCGCCGTTCCTGATTGGTTTGGCGATAGTCTAGCCAAATATTTCCGGCCCGGTTCGGATTTAGCGCGGATTGACGCTAACGGAAAGGGTCAGCAATAATCCGGGCTCCCGCAAAAGGAAAAACCCGGCATGGAACAACTCACCGACCTGAAAGCCATCCTCCACTCCAAGCGCGCCAACATTTACTATCTGGAAAAATGCCGGGTGATGCAAAAAGACGGCCGCGTGCTGTATCTAACCGAAGCCAAGGACGAAAACCTGTATTGGAACATTCCCATCGCCAATACCACCGTCATCCTGCTCGGCACCGGCACCTCGATTACCCAAGCCGCGATGCGCATGCTGGCCAGCGCCGGCGTGTTGGTCGGCTTTTGCGGCGGCGGAGGCACGCCCTTGTTTAGCGGCAGCGAAATCGAATGGCTAACGCCGCAAAGCGAATACCGCCCTACCGAATACATCCAGGGTTGGCTTAAATTTTGGTTCGACGACGGCCAACGCCTGAATGTCGCCAAAGCCTTTCAACTAGCCCGCGTCGACTATATCCGCAAGGTCTGGAGCAAGGACCGCGAACTGCAAGCCGAAAACATCTTCGCCGACGACAGCGCCATCGCCGCCGCGCTGGACAATTACGCCGGCAACATCGGTAGCGCGGAAAAAACCGGCGACCTGCTGCAACGCGAAGCGCTATTGACCAAACAACTCTATCGCTACGCCGCCAAGGCCACCCAACACGGCGATTTCACGCGCGATCACGACGCCAGCGACCTTGCCAACGGCTTCCTGAACCACGGCAATTATCTGGCTTACGGCCTGGCAGCAACAACGCTTTGGGTACTCGGCATCCCGCACGGCTTCGCGGTGATGCACGGCAAAACCCGCCGCGGCGCCTTGGTGTTCGACGTCGCCGACTTGGTCAAGGACGCCATCGTCCTGCCCTGGGCCTTCGTCTGCGCCAAGGAAAAAATGAGCGAGCAGGAGTTCCGTCAGCAAATCCTGCAAAAATTCACCGACCATAAAGCGCTGGATTTCATGTTTGAGCAGGTCAAACAGCAAGCGATTCAATCCCCTCCGAGAGAGCAAGCCACTCAGTCCCCTCTCCCTGAGGGAGAGGGCTAGGGTGAGGGGGGAAAATACATGATGGTCACCTTCGTCAGCCAATGCCAGAAAAAAGCCCTGGCCCGCACCCGCCGCGTCCTCGACGCCTTCGCCAACCGCATCGGCGACAACACCTGGCAAACGGTGATAACCGAAGAAGGCCTGATCGCCGTCAAAACCCTGCTGCGCAAGACCGCCACCAAAAATACCGCCGTGGCCTGCCATTGGATCAGGTCGCGCAGTAGGAGCGAGTTGGTCTGGATAGTCGGTAACCGTAAGTGTTTTAACAAAGAAGGTTTCGTGCCGGTCAACACTACGCAGAAAAGTTTGTTGAACAGCCAATGGGAAAATAACTGGACCTATCTGCCCGCCATCAAAGCCTTGGTGGCGGTTGCGGCTTTGCTGCACGATTGGGGCAAAGCCACAGCCTTGTTCCAGAGTAAGCTTAAATCCTCGACTAACCAAGGCGACCCGCTACGCCATGAATGGATTTCCTGCCTGCTGCTGAATGCTTTGGTGCGCATGGCTGGCGGCGAAGATGAAGCTTGGCTAAGGCTGTTAGGGGATGACAACTGGGATGAAGCGGCGCTAAAAAATCTTACCGCCGAAAGCCTGAAAAACCCGTTGGCTGATCTACCGCCGATTGCGCAATTGGTTAGCTGGTTAATCATGAGCCATCACCGCTTGCCGAGTCGCTTCAAGCCGAACGACGAATCGGGACAGAAAAGGGAAAGTCTGGCGCGGATGCTGAAAAGTTTGAATGCCGACTGGGGTTACCAAAATCCGAATGACGACGATAAGCGTCTGAAGGCCTGCTTCGAATTTCCACAAGGTTTGTTGTCGCAATCCGCGCCGTGGCGCAAACAACTCAAAAAATGGTCGGCCAAATTGTTGCAAAACCAGGCGTCTATCCAAGCGTTACTCGACAACGGCGCCTATCGCCTGTTGCTGCACCATGCCCGCTTATGCCTGATGCTGGGCGACCATTATTACTCGTCCTGCCAAGCCGACGGCGAATGGCAGTCGGCCATCGACCTTTACGCCAACACCGACAGCCAAAAACGGCTGAAGCAAAAATTGGACGAACATTTGGTCCGCGTCGGCGATCAAGCCTTGAAAATCAGCCAAACCTTGTCGCGCTTCAGTAGCGAGATGGATGCGGCCTACGACATCAAAAGTCTCAAGCAAAAAAGTCCCGCCGGCTTCGAATGGCAAGATAAAGCCGTGGACGGCATTGTCCGCTTCAAAGCCCAACACCAAACCTTGCAAGAACAGGGTTACGGTTGGTTTGTGGTGAATATGGCCAGCACCGGTTGCGGCAAAACCGTGGCCAATGCCAAAGTCATGCGTGCGCTGGCGGACGACGGCGACAGCTTGCGCTACGTGCTGGCCTTGGGTTTGCGAACCTTGACCTTGCAAACCGGCAACGAATACCGCAACCGCTTGGGTTTGACGGACCAGGACCTGGCGGTTTTGATCGGCTCGGCGGCAATCAAACAGCTTTACGACAAAGTCGCGCGGGAAAAAGACCAGCCGCCGGGTTACGAAGATATCGGTTCCGAGTCCCGAGAGCAATTATTGGCGGAGGATTTGGATTTCGGCGACATGCCGCACGCCGAATTTCTCGACGTGCTGTTTCCCAAGCATCAACCCAAGCTGGCCGAGAAGCACAAGGCGTTTTTATACAAGCCGGTGTTGGCTTGCACGATAGACCACATCATCGCCGCCACCGAAACCCGGCGCGGCGGAAAATTCATCCTGCCGTGCCTGCGCCTGTTGTCGTCCGATCTAGTGATCGACGAAGTGGATGACTTTGATGGCACCGATTTGATCGCCATCGGTCGTTTGATCCATTTGGCCGGCATGTTGGGCCGCAAGGTGATGATTTCTTCCGCCACGATTCCGCCGGATTTGGCCGAAGGTTTTTTCCATGCCTATCAGGCCGGTTGGCAATTGCACAGCCATTTCAAAACCGCTCATCCGTTGGTGGCGTGCGCCTGGATCGACGAGTTCGGTACGCAAGTCGAGCGATTGGACAACGTAGACTCCGATAGCCGTTGCCGGCAATACGCGCAGTTACACCGGCAGTTCGTTGCCAAACGAGTCGGCCATCTGCACAAGCAACTCGTCAAACGTAAAGCCATTATCGAGCGTTGCGACGAGTTGTTGGCCTTGAAGAACCAGCCTGCGGAACAGCGCCAACAGTATTTCGCCAAAATCCGCCAGGCTGCCGAACACTTGCACTCTCACCACCACAGCGTCGATGCCAAAACCGGCAAGCGGGTTTCGTTCGGCGCGGTGCGGATGGCAAACATTCCGCCCTGTATCGCGCTGACACGCTACCTGTTGCAAGCGGATTGGGGCAACGGCATCGAACCGAAAATCATGGCCTACCACAGCCGGCAAGTGCTGTTATTACGTCATGAACAGGAAAAACATCTGGACGAAATTTTGCAGCGCAAGGAAAAGCCGGGCCAAACACCGAAAGCATTTCAGGACCCGGTAATCCGCCGGCATTTGGATTCCGCGGCAGCCGATGACGTCTTGTTCATACTGGTAGCGACACCGGTGGAAGAAGTCGGCCGCGACCACGAATTCGATTGGGCCGTCATCGAACCGTCGTCGTTTCGATCCATCATCCAGTTGGCGGGGCGCGTGTTACGCCATCGCCGCATTTTGGCCGATGTCGAACATGCCAATATTGCCGTGATGCAATACAACCTGAAAGCCTTGCGTCAAGCGGGTGGCCCGGCCTATTGCCGGCCGGGTTACGAAAACGGCAAGAGTTTGAGGCTGACCAGCCATGACTTCGCTCGATTGGTGGACGAAGCCGCGTTGAACCAAGTCGTCAACGCCGTGCCGCGCATTCAACGCCCGGAAAAGCTGGAGCCGAAACAGCGTCTGGCCGACCTGGAACACCAAGCCCTGCATCAAAGCCTGACCGATTACCGGCAACAAGGTCCGCAAGCCTTGCAGGCTTGGCTACACGAAAGCTGGTGGCTGACCGCCGTGCCGCAGCAAATCAACCCGTTTCGGGCGGGCAATCCGGAAACTTCGCTATTTTTGGTTTGGCGAGATGGTAAAGCGCTGTTTTGCGAGAAAGATGAACGCGGCCAGTTCATCGCCCGCCAAGCCGTGCACAAGATCGTGGTGGCTGAACCACTACCGGAGCTGGAACAAGCCCGATTATGGCTGGATAGAGCTTATGAAAATATCTTGCGCCAACACGCCGAAACCGAACCGTCCGGGGACGATGCCGATTCGGAACAACGATTGCAAACCGCATCCGAGCGTTATGGCGAAATCATGGTACGTCCGAACAGCGACAAACCTTGGTTTTATTCGGACCAGTTAGGTTTGTTTCAAGATATGAATTAGCGGGTAGGCCGGAATAAGCCGATAGGCGTTTCCGGCAGATAGGCTTTGCCGGAAACGCCTATCGGCTTATTCCGGCCTACTGGATTTGGCGTTATTCAAACCAATCCGGTTTGATCAAAGAATTGAATCATCCAGCTCACAAATGAAAAGACATTACGGGAGGCAAACATCAATGCACGAATCGATCACAACGTTTTTCGCCGAGCGCAAAGCGACTTGGCTGAAAGCTAAACTAAAAGCCACGGACGACCCGGATAAACAAACCGCTATCCAACAAGAAGCCGAGGACAAATTTTCCTTACCGACCTGGTTGCCCGATGCGGCGCGACGGGCCGCCTGGTTATCCATGTCCAGCCATCCCGGCAAATTCAGTCATCCCAGCGCCAAAACCAGTTCGGTAATCGCCCAAGGACAACAGGCCAATGACGGCTACCTGCGTACCGGCAATGTAGTTTATGAACTGGATGTTTCTGCAAAAACTGCGGCGGCGATGGATGTTTACACGTTTTTGAATCTACCGCTGGATGACGGGCAAACGCTGTTGCAGCACCTGGAACGGGACAGCGATCAGGCCAAGCGTTTGCTTAACGTGCCAACCGCCAGCTACGACAGTCTGCGTTCCGGGTTTCTGGCGGTCAAACAAAGCGACGTCGTTACGCGAACCGACGGTTTAGTCAAGCAAGTGTATTTCCCGGTCGATGCCGACTATCACCTGCTGTCTATTCTGACGCCATCCGGCATCTTGGCCCAAACCAAAAACCGCATCGACACGATGCGCTTTTCCGAAGCCACCAAACAGTCCAAGGACAGCCGGCGTAAGAACGACCACCATGCCGACGGTTTCGACGACATGCTGGGGTTGACTGTCACCGTTTACGGGGGGGCTAATAAGCAAAACATCAGCTTGTTAAACGTTCAAAATGCCGGCCGCGCGTATTTGTTAAGCAGTGTGCCACCAATCTTCGAGCAGCGGCAGGTGAGGTTACCGACGCGACATTTCTTCAGAAACTCGCTATCCGCCCGCCGTTTTCAAGACAACTTCCAGACGCTGGACCGCTTGATGCGCAGTGGCGTCAACAACATCCACGTCCGCGACGGCATCCGCAATACCCTCAAATACCTGATCGATTCGGTGTTGCGACTAGCCTTCGCCATTCGCGCCACCGGTCCCGGCTGGTCGCAAGCCGAGCATTACCGCGAATTACCGCTGGCTCAACGGATTTGGCTCGACGACGTCTATCTGGAACAGCGCGAGCAATCCGAAGCTTGGTTGGACGAGGTGGCCGGCGATTTTGCCCGTTGGATCATTCGAACTTACGAATACTTATGCAAGGACTGCCGCACCAAGCTCGGTGACGACGAATTCCATGCGTTGGCAGCGTTGGCCGAGCAAGCGGTTGCCGCCGACCAGGAGTTTTTCAAATGACGCGCCGTTTACTGTTAATTCCGCATCTGCAAATTCACAACGCCAACGCGATGAGCAGTCCTTACACCATCGGCTTTCCGGCCATGACCGCCTGGCTGGGCGGCGTGCATGCCTTGCAGCGCCATCTGCGGCAACAGGGGTTGACCGACATCGAATTGACCGGGGCGGCGATAAGCTGCCATCGCTTCGATTTACAGACCCACAAAGGCCAAGGCGATTTCGTGCATTCCATTGTCGGCACCGCCAATCCGTTGGATAAAGACGGCGGCCGGCCGGCCTTCGTCGAAGAAGCCCGCTGCCATTTAGAAGTATCGCTATTGATCGAATTGCAAGGCTTCGATACCGACGAACGGGAGCGCCTCGAAGCCACGCTCAACCAGCAACTGTGTAGGATGAAATGGGCCGGCGGCGACGTGCTGGCCGTCAAACCGGTGGAAATTCATACCGTCGATGAAGACGACGACCATAGCGTCAGAAAACTGCTTAACCGGCTGATGCTCGGTTACGTGCTGGTCGAGCGCCGGGAACTGATGGTGCAGGTCATGCGCGACGAGGGCCGGGACGCGCTGGACGCTTTACTGGATTTTCTAAAGCTCATGCATCGTAGCGAGCAGGATGAAAACGGCAAAGTCACCTGGAGCAGTCAACGCAAGGCGCCGGGTTGGCTGGTGCCGATTGCGGTGGGCTTCCAGGGTATTTCCGAGTTAGGCCAAGCCGCCAACCAGCGCGACCTTGGCACGCCGCACCGCTTCGCCGAAAGCGTGGTCACGCTGGGCGAATTCAAAATGCCGTACCGCATTACCAATCTGGACGACGTGCTATGGCAATACCACGCCGATACCGAACGCAATCTGTACCTTTGCCGAACCCTCACCGCAGCAAATCTTATTGGAGACTAAAACATGGCAGCAAAAAACGACGCAACCGTATTGGCTTTCGAGAAAAAACTGGTGCCTTCCGACGGTTATCTGTACGGCACGACTTGGAACGACCGCAGCAATCTCAAACCACTGGCTTTGACGCCGAAATCGGTACGCGGCACGATTTCTAACCGCTTGAAACCAGCATTGCAAAACGACCCGTTAAAACTCAACGCCGAAGTCGAAAAACCCAATCTGCAAACTGTCGATGCCTGCGCGTTGGCCGAAGATCAAGACACGTTAAAACTGAGCTTTACCTTGAAAGTGCTGGGCGGCGTTGACAAACCGTCGGCCTGCAACGGACCAAATTTCAACGCCAGTTATCCTGGCGTCGCCCAAGCTTATATCGAACAAGAAGGTTTTACCGAGCTCGCCAAACGTTACGCCGTCAACATTGCCAACGCCCGCTATTTGTGGCGTAACCGGGTCGGCGCGGAAAAAATCGAAGTGGTGGTCGATACCGGCGACGGCGAGCAACTGGTCTTCGACGCCAAGCAATTTTCCCTGCGCGATTTCAATGCCGCTAACATGGATTTACAAAAACTGGCCGGTAAAATCGCCGATGCCTTGTGCGGCCGTTTGCCGTATTTGCTGATTAGCGTCGAAGCTTACGCCTTGGTCGGCAAAGCCCAGGAAGTGTATCCCAGCGAAGAGCTGATCCTCGGCAATGGCAAGGGCGACAAAAGCAAAATCCTCTATGCCGTCAACGGCACTGCCGCCTTACATTCGCAAAAAATCGGCAACGCCATCCGCACCATCGACACCTGGTACCCGGGCCACGACGACGGCGCCATTGGCATCGGTCCAATCGCCATCGAACCTTACGGCGCGGTCACCAACCTGGGCAAAGCCTTCCGTACCCCGAAAGATAAAGCCGACTTTTACTCGTTGTTCGACCGCTTTGCCTTGGGCGAAAAACTCAGCAATAAAGACCAAGAACATTACGTGATGGCGGTACTGGTGCGCGGCGGCGTATTTGGCCAAAGCGGCAAGGAATAAGTCATGCGCTTTTACTTGGAAATCACCTTGCTGCCAAATCCCGAAGTTGGGCTGAATTTTCTTTGGTCCAAAGTATTCCATCAACTGCACCTGGGCTTTGTCGAGATGCTGGATGCGGATAAACGCGGCGCCATTGGTGTCGGTTTTCCCAAACATTGCGCCGATGGTAAGCGACTTGGTTTGGGCGACAAATGCCGCTTGTTTGCCGAAGATGAGGCCACGCTGGAACGCTTCGCCGCGCCGCAGCGTTTGGCGCGTCTTAGCGACTATGTGCATTGCACCGGCATCCGGCCGGTGCCGGACAAACTGTTGGGGTATGCGGTTTACCGGCGGGTGCAGCCGAAGACCAACCCGGAACGCCTGGCCCGGCGCTACGCCAGACGCCACGGCGTGGATCTGGCGACCGCGCTGAACATGACGGTTGAATTGCGCGCGGCGGGCGATAATCCGGCGTACCCGCTGTCGTTTCGCTATTGCGACATGCTCAAGCCTTCCGTGGCCTTGCCGTTCATCCGCTTGCAAAGCTTGAGCGGTGGGCAAACCTTTTGTCTGTGGATCAGTAAAACTGAAACGGTCGCGCCGGTGACCGGCAGTTTCAGCGCCTACGGACTGAGCAGCGTCGCCACCGTACCCGAATTTTGACCCAAAAATTTTTCGCTCTTTAACAATGTGAATTAAATCAGCCGGTTACGGTTAAGGCTTTTGCAGATGGTAAAAATGGGTCAAACCATCCGCAACCCTTGTCGCGACCGGCTTTCCGTTTATTTATAATCAGTCCGCCGCCGCACAGGCGGCTTAGAAACAAACCGGCAAGCCTTCTAGCTGATGCACGGCGTCCGCCGCCGCACAGGCGGCTTAGAAATTTATCGTTAAATTCCTGGCATAAATGCCTGGGTCCGCCGCCGCACAGGCGGCTTAGAAAAAGAATAAATTCCATCATCTGTAAGCCCTCATGTCCGCCGCCGCACAGGCGGCTTAGAAATATGCCTGGCTGGGCCAATCCCCGGCGATGCGGTCCGCCGCCGCACAGGCGGCTTAGAAAATGAAGCGTTTCAGGTGCTTCAACGTCTGCTTGTCCGCCGCCGCACAGGCGGCTTAGAAAACGGTGTAGCCGGCGCCGGTGATGGTTATGGTGTCCGCCGCCGCACAGGCGGCTTAGAAAACAAGCCGCGGATCATTTTCGACTGGGCATCGGTCCGCCGCCGCACAGGCGGCTTAGAAACAAGTGATTGTGCACGTCCGATAGCTTGTTCTTGTCCGCCGCCGCACAGGCGGCTTAGAAAAAAAGGCGATAAGACTGACGTGGCCGGGGTTGGTCCGCCGCCGCACAGGCGGCTTAGAAAGGCATGTTTTGCAACAGCAATTGCGCCGAATAGTCCGCCGCCGCACAGGCGGCTTAGAAAGAAACTACAATCCGGGTTGCGTATTTTTTAACGTCCGCCGCCGCACAGGCGGCTTAGAAAAGTCAGTTGGAAGCCATGCTGAATAAGTTGCGAGTCCGCCGCCGCACAGGCGGCTTAGAAATCGCGCCCATTCGGCATGAAGCGCAAATCAACGTCCGCCGCCGCACAGGCGGCTTAGAAATACAGCGGCCAGGGCGGCTTTGCCGATGGTTCGTCCGCCGCCGCACAGGCGGCTTAGAAAAGCGCGCCGCACAGGGCGATAAACATCAGGGCGTCCGCCGCCGCACAGGCGGCTTAGAAATTCATCGCGTTACCCTGCAAGATGCCCTGGATGTCCGCCGCCGCACAGGCGGCTTAGAAAATACGCTAACAAAGACTTCTCCGGTGTAGTCTGTCCGCCGCCGCACAGGCGGCTTAGAAATGCTCAGTGACGCTGCCGCGCTGTTTGAGTGCGTCCGCCGCCGCACAGGCGGCTTAGAAATGGGCGATGGCGCAGTAATGCCACAGCAAACCGTCCGCCGCCGCACAGGCGGCTTAGAAATATCGCACTTGGAAGGCCAAACCGTTTCGATCGTCCGCCGCCGCACAGGCGGCTTAGAAAAACTCACACGCTCGGCAAAATCATCTTGCTGTGTCCGCCGCCGCACAGGCGGCTTAGAAATATAATCTTGCAACCAATAATGTATTGAATTCGTCCGCCGCCGCACAGGCGGCTTAGAAAACCGAAAAAGGTTCGCTGGCTGGTGATGTGCTGTCCGCCGCCGCACAGGCGGCTTAGAAAGACGCTGGAAAGACAAAAACGGCGAGAGAAAGGTCCGCCGCCGCACAGGCGGCTTAGAAAAACGACCATTTCGCCCAGCGATGGCGACCATCGTCCGCCGCCGCACAGGCGGCTTAGAAAAATCGTGCGGAACTACGTCATCCCACGCAAACGTCCGCCGCCGCACAGGCGGCTTAGAAAAGATGTAATCTGGGAGGTTTCAGAGGGCGCGCGTCCGCCGCCGCACAGGCGGCTTAGAAAAATCTTTGCTAGCTCGCGCAAAACCATGTCTTGTCCGCCGCCGCACAGGCGGCTTAGAAACACAGAATCAGCCACGCAACCAGGCACGATTTGTCCGCCGCCGCACAGGCGGCTTAGAAAGCTAATCACCGGTTCCGCCGGTTCGGTGTGTTGTCCGCCGCCGCACAGGCGGCTTAGAAAACCACGCCGTTGCGGGCCGGCTGGTAGATCGGGTCCGCCGCCGCACAGGCGGCTTAGAAAAACGCGCACCGAATATCGGCCAAGTCTTGCCGGTCCGCCGCCGCACAGGCGGCTTAGAAACGGCAAAAAAAACGCCGCAAAGCCGATCACAAAGTCCGCCGCCGCACAGGCGGCTTAGAAAAGGACATCCCATTTTAGATGAGCGACGACCGCGTCCGCCGCCGCACAGGCGGCTTAGAAACACTTGCCGACGGCGGCTTGTTTTATGTCGATGTCCGCCGCCGCACAGGCGGCTTAGAAATCGGACACATTTCACAAGTGCCGTTTGATTCCGTCCGCCGCCGCACAGGCGGCTTAGAAATACTAGAGAATTAAAATTGTCAGAGCCTACAAGTCCGCCGCCGCACAGGCGGCTTAGAAAAAGAAAACACCAGGGGCATTCGCTCAGATATTGTCCGCCGCCGCACAGGCGGCTTAGAAACGAAGCGGCTCAGGCAAGAAAAGCGATTTGGGGTCCGCCGCCGCACAGGCGGCTTAGAAATCGCCAACCCCTGATCGCGCTTCATGAATACCGTCCGCCGCCGCACAGGCGGCTTAGAAATTTCGGCTCTTTTTCCCCTTTTTCCTGTCTAAGTCCGCCGCCGCACAGGCGGCTTAGAAAAGCCGCTGGCGGCGTGTCTAGCGCTACTACGCGTCCGCCGCCGCACAGGCGGCTTAGAAAGACGGCGGCTTGTTTTATATCGATAACCGTCAGTCCGCCGCCGCACAGGCGGCTTAGAAAATGGCGAATCAGCCGCCGCAGCCATCGCCGGAGTCCGCCGCCGCACAGGCGGCTTAGAAATATTGTCAAAATGACTTCATCCCTAAACGCTTGTCCGCCGCCGCACAGGCGGCTTAGAAACTTCCGCCACGGCGAGGACTTTCTCAGGTTTGAGTCCGCCGCCGCACAGGCGGCTTAGAAAAGGCACGTTCGCGCCGTGACTGGCTCGCCGCCGTCCGCCGCCGCACAGGCGGCTTAGAAAACGGAAGGCGCCTCACCCCAACCCGCATTTTCAGTCCGCCGCCGCACAGGCGGCTTAGAAAAACACGTCATTGGAACAATGCCGGCCATGTTCGTCCGCCGCCGCACAGGCGGCTTAGAAATCGTAAATAATGTCGCTGGCAATAGCTGGCACAGTCCGCCGCCGCACAGGCGGCTTAGAAACACTGTTCGGCAACCCAACCCACTCAAGATGTTGTCCGCCGCCGCACAGGCGGCTTAGAAAAACAGCGTCGCCAGGTTGCCCGGTGCCGGGTCGTCCGCCGCCGCACAGGCGGCTTAGAAAACCGAATAGCCATACAGCACCGCGCCGAGCATGTCCGCCGCCGCACAGGCGGCTTAGAAATGAAATCGAAGGATGCCGGGGTTAAATTGGCAGTGGAGTTTGACTACATCAAGAAAGGCAATCCGGCCGTCAATATGATCGTTTCCGGCTTTAGTCAGGCTACCAGAACCATTGAGGAAAAGATTCGAGGGGGATTTATCAGGCGGTGGAATGAGAGCGGGAGGCCGGCCGTCCCTCCATTCGTCTACTCTTACGAGCCACGCCACGTGGAAGCCGAATTTCCACGCCTCGCTCTCATCTGGCGATTATCATAGGTCGAGTCATGATTGAAGACAACAAAAATAGGAAGCTCTATTTGGTGCCTTATCGGAATGTTCGCCGCCGCCAAAAGCGACGACGGCATGCTGTTACCGGAAGCTATCGCCGAAACCTATTGGCAATTGCATTGCCTGCATTCCCGCGCCTGGAGCCACAAGATCGACCTGCGCAAGTTCAACGAGACTTTCCGAACGGCACCGGCGGCCGGGCTATTCCTGGTCCCACAACACCGGAAACGCCTTGCGCACCCGCTCCAGATCTTCCGCGCTGACGTTTTTGCCGCGCAGGGTGACCAGCAAGGCGTACAAATCCTGGCCGGTGACTTTGAAGGTTTGTTTCGGCGCGGTCTGGATCGATGCCGTCAGCCGTTTCAGCGTGGCTTGAAACGGTAGCGGTTTGGCCGCGGCGGGGGCTGCGGGCCGAGCCAGTTCTTGTTCGATGATTTGTTTTTCGTTGCCGGGCGGCGCGTTCAACGCCTTGCGCAGGATTTCCCTGGCCCGGTTCCAGGACAGTTCGCCGCTGGCCAGCTTTTCCCGCATCGCTTCGGTGGTCAGCGGCGCGAAGCGGACGATGTCTTCTATCCAACTGACGCTTTTGTCGAAAAATTCGGCAATGCGCTCTTTCGACCAGTTGGCGTTGTTCAGATAAATCACCGTTTGAAAATAGTCGGTGATGCGGGTATCGACCCGGTCCGAGTTCAGTTTCAAATTCAGCGCCTTGATTTCGTCCGGATCGCCGGTGACGACGCGCACGTCGACCCGGTCGAAATAACCCGGATTGGCGCGGCGGATGCCTTGTATCGCTTCCATTCGGTGAAAGCCGCCGACCAGGTAATATTCGCGGCTGTTGCGCTCCCAGACTACCAACGGCTCGAACAGGCCGTTGCTGAGAATGTCCTTTTCCAGATGGGTGACCTTGGCCCGGTCCAGATCGCGGTGGTTGGTCAGGGTATGGTGAAACTCGATTTGCTCGATAGGCAGGTATTCGTATCGCTTGGTGGCTAGCATGGTGAACTCCCTTCGTGAAGCCGGAATCGGCGGCGGCCTTTATCATACCGGCATTTACCGCAACGGCCCACCGCGGCGCGGTTAAGGTCGAAACCCAAAACGCGCCTGCCGTGGCGGAGGTCGCGGTAAAGGATTCGAAGCAAAGCGGGCCGACTAAGTACTTTGGCTGGGTCGATTGCTGTTCTTGAGTTAAAAATCACTCCCCCTTTGCAAAAGGCTATGTTCGCGTTAGTAGTTGAATGAGAACGAAGCCGTCATCCCGGCATACCCAAAGGGCACAAGTGGATTGCCGGGATCCAGGGCACAAGGATGTGTTGAAACTCTGCCATCCGTGGCTTCTGGGCCCCGGCAATCCATGCCGGGGCGACGCCAACTACTAACGCGAACATAGCCTTGCAAAAGGGGGCAAGGGGGATTTGTTCGAACAATCTCCCCAGCGCCGGGAGCCGGAGTTACTGCCGGATCAGGCAGTCACCCCCAAAGTCCGTGGTTTGGCCCGTAGTCGCCGCAACGCCGGCGTGTCTGGCCAGATTGCAACTGAAGCGTTACGCACATGGTTGCGACAACTTTCCCGGCGCCGTTAACCAGTCGTTCGCTGCGGATTGCCGCCCGTGCGGTATCGTCCGAAAAATGCATCTAACGACTAGGTTAATCAATAAGATAGCTTGATTGGCATAGTTCGGAAAAGGTTTGGCTAAGCCGGCGAGTCGTTGTATAACTGTGCCCCTGCGCAGTCATTGACCAGCATCGAGCCGCCGATGCCGCTTTGACCGAGCCAGCCAAATCGATCGAATTTTAGAGTGTTGAATTAGTGGTTCATGTTACGCAGCACAACCCCATACTGGCCAAAGCGTTCCTTATCTCGATTTGCTGCGCGATATTGGCGGCTTGCCAAGAATCTCCGCCGCAAAGCCGCGGGCTGCTGCCGAAAATCACGGTAGCCTTCACTGACCAACCTGAATCTGTGCTGATGCATGTCGCGTTGGCACAGGGCTTTTTTAGCGAGGAGGGATTGCAGGTGGAGCCGCAACTGCACGGCTTCGGCAAGGCGGCCTTGCAAGCGGTGGTCGACGGTAAAGCCGATTTCGCCACCGTCGCCGAAACGCCGTTGATGTTCAGCATATTGCGCGGCGAACACATCGCGGTAATCGCTAACATCGTCACCAGTTCGAGTAACCATGCGGTAGTAGCCAGACCAGATGCCGGCATTGCCAAACTCGCGGACTTAAAAGGAAAACGCATCGGCTTTATCGCCGGCACCACATCGGAATTTTTTCTGGATTCCATTTTGACGGCATCCGGCCTGACCAGAGCGGAAATCGAGCCGGTTGCCATCCAGCCCCAAGACATGCAGGCCAGTATCGAGCTCAAGCAGGTCGATGCCGTGTGCACCTGGAACTACCCGTTGATACAAATTCAGCGGCAACTCGGTCCTGCGGCGGCGGTTTTTTACGACCGGGATATTTATACCGAGACGTTCAATATCGCCGCACAACAAGCCTTTATCGAACAAAACGCCGAAACTGTCGAACGCTTGCTGCGCGCCTTGGTCAAGGCCGAAACCTTCGTTGCCGAGCACCCGGACGCGGCTCAAACCCTGATGGCAAAGCTGGCGCAGTTGGAATTGAGCCTGGTCAAGGACGTTTGGGCCAATTTCAATTACGAGGTGGCGCTCGATCAGACGCTGCTGATTACCCTGGAAGACGAAACCCGCTGGGCGATGAAAAACCGACTGGTCGATGCCGCGGCCATGCCCGATTTCCGGCAACACATCCACCTCGATAGTCTGGCGCGCGTCAAACCGTCTGCCGTTGCGATCCAGCGTTAGGCGCCCATGCGCATCGTCAAACGCTTAAAAATTCTGTCGGCCGCCGCTATCGCCACGGTTGCGGTACTGCTGGCGATCCTGTTCTCGACCATTGCGCATTATCAGCAAGAAAAAGACGGCCACCTGCTGGTCGATAAATTGGTACGCGGTTTGTTCGAATTAACCGCTTTCAGGGACCAGTATCTTCTGTACCGGGAGCCTCGGCCGCTAACGGATTGGGAAAACCGCAGGGAAAGCGTAAACCGGTTGCTAGACCGGGTCGCCGGCCAATCCTCGTTCGCCAACGAGGCGCCGGTTTTGGCCAAATTGCGCGCCAGCTTCGACAAATCTGCAACCATCTTTCAGCGCATCGCCGCAAACAGCGCGTTATTAAACCAGGCCGGCGACCGGCAGGACGTTTATGCCGAGCTGGACAAACGGCTGGTCAGCCAGCTTTTGTTGCGCGACGCCAATAATCTTAACCTGGCCAATACTTTGCTGGATGCCGGCAACCGCCGCGTCGAAAAAAGTTACCAATATTTGGTCGGCATCGTCGGCCTGTTCGCATTGTGGTCGGCATTGGTCACCATTATGAGCTTGATCCGGCTGAGCCGGCTGATTAACACCCGGCTATTACCGTTGCATCAGGGGGCCAAACGCATTGCCGAGGGGAATCTGGATTACCGGATTGCCTGCAGCGGTAACGACGAATTCAGCGAACTTGCCGCCGCCGTCAACGGCATGACGGCTCGGCTACAGGATTTTGCCGCGCAGCTTCGCGGAGAAGCGGTCGAACGCGAGCGCCTTGCCCAGGAAAGAGAGCAGTATTTTCGATTCTTCCGGCTCACCACGGAACCGATGTGCATTGCCGATCCGCAAGGTTGTTTTATGCAAGTCAATCCGGCCTTCGAATTATTGGTCGGCTTCGACGAAAGCGAGTTGCTGGCCAAACCGTTTCTGGAATTCGTTTGCGACGAGGACAGGCAAAAGACCGCAGAGGAAATGGCGCGCCAAATATCGGGCCATAAATCGATGGCCTTCGAAAACCGCTATGTTTGCAAAGACGGCCGACTGGTGCATTTGTCCTGGACCGCTTATTACGACCCGGACGACGGCGTGACGTATGCCACGGCGCGCGACATCACCCAACGTAAATTGGCGGAAGCGCAACTGGCCGAAAGCGAGTTTCGTTGGAAATTTGCCATCGAAGGCTCGGGGGACGGGGTTTGGGATTGGAATCTGGTTACCAATCAAGTGAATTTTTCCCGACGCTACAAGGAGATGTTGGGTTATTCGGATCGAGACATTCGCGGCTTTAAACAGGAATGGGTAGACCGGCTGCATCCTGACGACAGGGCCAATGTCGCGGCGGTCCTCGAGGAATATCTGGCGGGCAAGACACCGGTTTATGCGGTTGAGTTCAGGATGCGATGCAAGGACGGCAGCTATAAATACATTCTCGCCCGCGGCATGGTGGTTAACCGCGATGGCGCCGGCAACGCGTTACGGATGATAGGCACGCATACCGATATCAGCGAACGCAAGCAGCTCGAACAAAAATTGCAACTTGCCGCCAGCGTGTTCACCCACGCTCGCGAAGGCATCATGATTACCGGCACGGATGGCGTCATCATCGACGTCAATGAAGCGTTTAGCCTGATCACCGGCTACAGCCGCGAGGAAGCCATCGGCCGGTTTCCCCGCTTTCTGCATTCCGGGCGCCACGACCCGAGTTTCTACGCCGATATGTGGCAGCAATTGGTCGAGAAAGGCCACTGGTACGGGGAAATCTGGAATCGGCGCAAAACCGGCGAGATTTATGCGCAGATGGAGTCCATCAGCTCGATACGCGATGCCGCCGGCAATATCAGCCAATACGTGTCGTTGTTCTCGGACATCACGACGCTGAAGGAGCATGAGAAGCAACTGGAACATATTGCCCACTTCGATGCGCTGACCGGCTTGCCCAATCGAATTCTGTTGGCGGACCGCTTGCGCCAGGCGATTGTGCAGGCGCAACGCAACGGCGACATCTTGGCGATCGTCTATTTGGATCTGGATGGATTCAAAGCCATCAACGATTCCTATGGGCACGAAGCCGGCGACCGCTTGCTGACCGCAATTTCGGCCAGAATGAAACAAGCCCTGCGCGAAGGGGACACCTTGGCCAGGATCGGCGGCGACGAATTCGTCGCCGTGTTGCCGGAGTTGGCCGATGCCGATTCGAGCATACCGCTGCTGGAGCGATTGCTGACGGCGGCTTCCGACCCGGCAGACTGCGGCGATTTAATGTTCAACGTCTCGGCCAGTTTGGGCGTCACCTTTTACCCGCAGACTGAAGAAGTGGATGCCGACCAGTTGCTGCGCCAGGCCGATCAGGCCATGTATCAAGCCAAGTTGGCCGGCAAAAACTGCGTTTGCCGGTTCGACGCCGACCAAGACAGTTACATCCGCACGCGCCACGAATCCTTAAACCGCATCGGCCAGGCCATGCTTGGCCGCGAATTCGTTTTGTATTACCAGCCCAAAGTGAATTTGCGCAGCGGAGCATTGGTCGGCGCCGAGGCGTTAATCCGCTGGCATCACCCGGAGAAAGGCCTGTTGCCGCCCAGCGAATTTCTGTCGGTGGTCGAGGATCATCCGCTCGCGGTCGAAATCGGCGAATGGGTGATCGACAGCGCCCTGACCCAAATCCAAATCTGGCACGAAGCCGGTCTGAGAATTCCGGTCAGCGTCAACATCGGCGCGCGCCAATTGCAACAAAAAGACTTTGTCGAACGCCTGCGCCAGTTGCTGGTAGCCCATCCTGAAGTCGCTGCCGATTGCCTGGAGCTGGAGGTGCTGGAAACCAGCGCGATCGAAGACATCGGCCACGTCTCCAACGTGATTTATGCCAGCAAGGAGCTGGGGATCGCGTTCGCCCTGGACGATTTCGGCACCGGTTATTCCTCTTTAACTTATTTGAAGCGTTTGCCGGTGGCGATGTTGAAAATAGACCGCAGTTTCGTCTGCGACATGCTGGACGACCCGGACGACTTGTCCATCCTGAATGGCGTCATCAGCCTGGCCGCCGCCTTCGGCAAGCAGGTAATTGCCGAAGGCGTCGAAACCGAGAAACACGGCGAATTGCTGCTGCAACTCGGCTGCGAACTGGCGCAAGGCTACGGCATTGCCAAACCGATGCCGGCCGCGGCAATGTTCGATTGGTACAACGACTGGCGTTCGAAACCATTTTGGCTCAATCCCGGGCAATGAGCCTGGTTTCGCGAGTCTACCCTGTAGCCGCTTCAGCCGCCGAGTCCCTGGTAGGTTTATCCGGGAAGGGCCGGGGACAGCCAAGCTCGCGCACCGTTCGACTCCCACTGTTCCAGCAGGCTTGCGTTCGGTAAAGCGCCAGGCGATCTCTGCTATAGTCAGTCGAACAAGAACCGCCGCTCAGGAATCCCAATGGCAGAGCCCGTCCAGCCGCAGAAAAAGACCATTCTCGTCGTCGACGACACTCCCGACAATCTGGTGTTGTTCGGCGAATTGCTGATGCCGCATTACCAGGTGCGCGTCGCCAACAGCGGCCTTAAAGCGTTGGCCGCGGCGGCGGCAGAACCTCGGCCGGATTTGATTCTGTTGGACGTGATGATGCCGGAGATGGACGGTTACCAAGTCATCGCCCGCTTGAAAACGGAGCCGGAGACGCGCGATATTCCGGTAATGTTCATCACTGCGCTAGACCAGATCGAGGACGAAGTGCGCGGCTTGGAACTCGGCGCGGCCGACTACGTTACCAAACCGGTCAAGCCGGCCATTCTTTTGGCCCGGGTACGCGGCCAATTGGATTTGAAGGAAGCGCGGGATATCTTGCGCGACAAGAATGCCTGGCCGGAAGCGGAAGTCGAGCGGCGGGTTCGCCAATACCGAAAAGTGCAGGACGCCAGCATGCGGGCTTTGGCCAGCCTGGCCGAGGCGCGCGATTCGGAGACCGGCAACCATATTTTGCGGACCCAAGGCTACGTCAACATCCTGGCCGGCACATTGGCCGCTCAGCCCAAATACGCCGCCATCCTGACGCCGGCCGTCATCGAAACCTACACCAAGGCCGCCACGCTGCACGATATCGGCAAGGTCGGCATCCCCGACCAAATCCTGTACAAACCGGGCCGGCATACCCCGGAAGAATGGGAGATCATGAAAACTCATGCCCAAATTGGCGCGCAAGCGATTTGGCGGGCGATACAACACGAAGACGATTTGGAAGCGGTCAATTTTTTGTGCGTGGCAATGGAAATTGCCGGGAAACACCATGAAAAATGGGACGGCAGCGGTTACCCCAGAGGCCTGGTCGGCGAGCAGATTCCGCTTTGCGCCCGCTTGATGGCGGTAGCCGACGTGTTCGACGCCTTGGTGAGCCGGCGGATTTACAAAGCGGCATTCACGATTGAAGAAGCCAAGCGGATCATCGTCGAGAACAGCGGTTCCCATTTCGATCCGGAAATCGTCGCGGCATTTTGCCAATGCATCGACGAATTCCATAGTGTCGCCGCGCGTTACCAAGACGACGGCGAGCACGAGGAGCACAATCCGCCCGCTTAAGAGGGCTTTGCCGCCAGATCGCGGCACTCGGCTAAACAAAGTTGCACCATGACAAAAAAAATCGCTTGGTCCGTGCTGTTACTGTTCCTATTGGTCCCGTTATTGGGGCTGATGTTTTACCGGACGCAAACCGACAAGGTGGAACGGGCGGCACTGCAGACTTTGGATAGCATCGCCAAACTGAAAAGCGAAGAGCTGCTTAGTTATCTGCGCGAAAGGCAGGGCGATTGCGAGATTTTCCGCGACTCCGAAAACATCAGGGCACGTGTCGAGCAATTTCTGCAACAGCCGCAGGAAGCGGAGCACAAGCGAATTCTGCAGTCGCGCTTGGCACTGATGCAGAAGGCTTACGGCTACGAAAGCGCAGTCCTGACCGATACCGCAATGCATCCCCTGGTCAGCGTAGCCGGCGACGTGCCGATTATCGGAGCGGACGCAACCCCGCCGCCGCTGTTGGCCGATATCTTCGGACAAGCGATGGCCGCCAACCTGATTCTGCATACCGATTTTTACCGGCATGCATCCGGGCAGGTTTATATGGATTTCGTCGTGCCGATCTCAGCCAAGGATTCGGTAAACCCGGTTCCTATCGCCGCCGTAATTCTGCGGGTCGACACCGCACATGTTTTGTTTCCCAAACTTCAAGCCTGGCCGATTCAATCCGAAACCGCCGAAGCTCTGTTGCTGCGCGCCGAGGGCAACGACATCGTTTATTTGACCGAACTGCGCTATGGCTTGGATAGCCCGGCCGATCGGCTCGCTACGCCGGACCGGAACCGGCCGGAATCGTGGTCGTTTTCCGCCGAGGCGCCGAATTCGGGCAAGCGGCTCGGCCGCGACTATCGCGGAGTAGCGGTACTGCTGGCTTATAACCGGATACCAGGTACGCCGTGGACCCTGGTCGCGAAAATTGACCGGGCGGAAGTATTGGCGCCGGTGATACGGGCTCTGTACTGGCTCGGCGGCTTGACATTTCTGGCTGTCACGGTGGTCGGCCTGTTGCTGGCCCGGGCCTTGCGTCAGCAATACCGGATTCAGGCGCTGGAGCTCGACGCCCATAAAGCTGTGGCAGCCAAACAGGTGGAGGCCCTGGGCAACAACATTCCCAACGGCTGCGTTTACCGCTTTCAACGGACGCCCGCCGGAGAGCGCCGCATACTCTATATCAGCGCCGGCGCGGAGCGCATGCTCGGCTTTACTGCGGACCAATTGATTGCCGACATAACGCTGTTTCTGCAATTGATGGACGACGAGTCCGCCCGGCAATACCAAGCGGCCGAAGCCAGCAGCGCGGAAACGTTGTCCACTTACAGCCAGGAACTGAAGTTGAATTTGGCGGATGGCCAGACTTTGTGGGTGCAGCTCAATTCGCAGCCGCATCGGGAAAGCGACGGTTCCATCGTCTGGGACGGCGTTTGCCTGAACGTGACCGACAGCAAGCTGGAACAGCTACGGTTGGAACGTTTTAATAGCCTGTACCGCGATTTGTCTCGGATCGGCGAATCGATACTGTATGCGCAGGACGAGCACAGCTTGCTGGAACAGTTATGTTGGATTCCGGTACACAGCGGTTTGATGAAAATGGCCTGGATTGGCGTCGAGGACCCGCAAACCCGCCATCTGCAGGTTAAATACCAGGCGGGCGAGGCCGGCGATTACTTGCAGGCCGTACAAATTTCCACCGATCCCGAACTGGCGGAGGGCCAAGGTCCGGCGGGCTGCGCCTGGCGCGAGCAAGCGCCGCAAATCAATAACAGTTTTCGGCATAACGCGGCGCTAGCGCTATGGGCGGAGAGCGCATTGAAGCGCGGCTGGCAATCCTGCGCCAGTTTTCCGCTGTTCAGAGGCGGCCGGATATTTTCGGTGTTTACGGTTTACAGCGCGTGGGAGGGCTTTTTCGATCCGCAAGTCGGCGCGATTTTGCAATCTTTGGTCAATAACATCGGCTTCGCGCTGGATGCGCGCAAGTGTTTGCAACAGAGCGAAGAATTGACCCGCTTGATTCTGAATTCGGCGAATAGCGGCATCTGCGGCATGGACCTGCAAGGCAATACTATTTTCGCCAATCCGGCTGCATTGACCATGCTGGGCTATAACGAGGCGGAATTGGTCGGCAAGCCGTTGCATCCGCTGCTGTACCGTTCTACGCCGGATTGCCCGGAGCCGGCTGCGGAAACCGGTGCCGGCTACCCGAATTTCGCCGACGGCGACAAACGACATATTCACGGCGACGAGTTTCGCCGTCAGGACGGCACGCTGTTCCCGGTGGAATACGATACCCATCCGATCCTGCGCGAAGGCGTTTTGATCGGATCGGTTTTGGTATTTCAGGATGTGAGCGAGCTGCGCCAATTGGAGCGGGAAAGCAAACGGCGCGAGGAAATCTTCCGCGCCATCGTCTCGCAAGCGCCGGATGCGATTACGCTGGTCGATGCCGAGACCTTGGAATTTGTCGAATTCAACGATGCCGCCTGTAACGGATTGGGATACAACCGGGAGGAGTTTGCCCGGTTGCGTTTGCCGGATATACACGGCGAATTCGACGAGCCGGCTATCCGGCAGAGGATGGCCGACTGTCTGCGGGCCGGCTCGATGCGCCTGGAAACGTTCCACCGTACCAAGCACGGCAAGCTGTTGAATATCATGGTCAGTTTGCGGGCCATTCAGTTGCAGGGGCGTCATTACTTGTCGCTGATCTGGTCCGACATCACCGAAACCGTTCAAATTCGGGAGCAGTTGGCCAAAGAACGCGAACGTCTGCAGAACATTATCGACGGCACGCATGCCGGAACCTGGGAATGGGATCTGCAAACCGGCGAGGCGATTTTCAACGAGCGTTGGGCCGAGATTTTCGGTTACCAACTGCGCGAATTGGAGCCGTTTACCAAGGATACTTGGGCCGAATTCGTCCATCCCGACGATTTACAGCGGGCCAACGCGCTGTTGGGACGGCATCTCGACGGCCAGTCCGACTATTACGAGTGCGACGTGCGTATGCGGCATAAGAACGGCCGTTGGGTGTGGATCTCGGATCGGGGCAGGGTGACGCGGCGGGATAGCCAAGGCAGGCCGACGGTGATCAGCGGTACTCATGTCGATATCTCCGAACGCAAGGCGGCGGAGCAACGGGTGCTGGAAAGCGAGGAGCGCTTCCGCCGTTTGTTCGAGGACTCCCGGCAACCGTTGATGCTGGTGGAAGACGGCCGCTTTATCGACGCCAATCGGGCCGCTTTGGATATTCTGGGTCTGGCTGGGTTGACGGAGCTGATCGGTAAAACACCCGCACAGTTCTCGCCGGAATTGCAGCCGGACGGCAAACCTTCCGCCGTAAAAGTCAAAGAAGTGATGGACACCGCTCTGCGCGAGGGCTGCCATCGCTTCGAATGGGAACACTGCAAACTGGATGGTAGCCATTTCTTTGCCGAAGTGATGTTGACGCCGATCCGCTTCGGCGAACGATCCATCATCCATGTGGTATGGACCGACATTACCCAGCGTAAATTGTTGGAAGCTCGGATGAAGCAATTCGAAGCGATCGTCCGCTTTTCCGACGACGCCATCATCAGTAAGGATCTGGACGGAATTATCGTCAGTTGGAACCACGGCGCGGAATTGATGTACGGCTACAGCGCCGAGGAGATGATAGGCAATTCGATCCGCCGCTTGTTACCGTTGGATCGGCTCGACGAGGAAGATTTGATTTTGGAAAAAATCAAGCGCGGCGAATACGTCGAGCACTTCGAAACCGTGCGGATACGCAAGAACGGCGAGACGATCCAGATTTCCGCAACCATTTCCCCGATTCGCGACGACAAAGGGCGGGTGGTCGGGGCCTCGAAAATTGCCCGCGATATTACCGAGCGTAAAAAATACGAGGCGGAATTGGATAAGTTGTCCTTGACGGTGGAGCAGAGCGCCAACGTCGTGATAATTACCAATCTGGATGCCGAGATCGAATATGTCAACGCCCGCTTTTTAGAGGCGACCGGCTATAGCCGTGAAGAAGTGACAGGCCAAAATCCGCGGGTGTTGAAATCCGGCATTACGCCGGAACGTACCTATATCGAACTGTGGGACGCGCTGACAAACGGCAAGACCTGGCAAGGCGAGTTTGCCAATCGGCGCAAAGACGGCAGCGAATTTTACGAGGCGGCGCTGATCATGCCGTTGCGCGGCCGGGACGGCAAAATTACCCATTACGTCGCCATCAAGGAAGACATTACCGAGAAAAAACGTAACGAAGAAGAGCTGCGCCGCTATCGTTTGCATCTGGAAGAACTGGTGGAAACCCGAACGGCGGAACTGGAACACGCCAAGCGCCAGGCCGAAGCCGCCAACCAATCGAAAAGCACTTTTCTGGCCAATATGAGCCACGAAATCCGCACGCCGATGAATGCGATCATCGGCTTCGCCCATCTGTTGCGCGGGCAGTTGCTGGCGCCGGACCAAACCGAAAAGCTGGATAAGATCGTTGCCGCCGGCAAACATCTGTTGGGCATCATCAACGATATTCTCGACCTGTCCAAAATCGAAGCGGAAAAACTGCAACTCGAGGACAAAACCTTTAGAGTCACAACCACTATCGACCATGTCTGTAGCATGATGCTGGACCGGATTGCCGAAAAAGACTTGCTGCTACGACAAGAGATCGATCCGCGCCTGAACCAGCTGGCCGTAGTCGGCGACCCGTTGCGCCTGGGCCAAATCTTGGTCAATTACTTGAGCAATGCGGTTAAATTTACCGATCTCGGCACCATCACGCTGCGGGCGAAAATTGTCGACTTAGCCGCAGCGGAAGCGACATTGCGCTTCGAGGTCGAGGACACCGGCATCGGTATCGGCGTAGCGCAGCAGGAAAAATTGTTCGAGGCCTTCGAACAGGCGGAAACCTCTACCACGCGCAAATACGGCGGAACCGGACTGGGTTTGACCATCTGCAAACGTCTGGCGCGGATGATGGGCGGCGATACCGGGGTAGCCAGCGTGCCGGGGCGAGGCAGTAACTTTTGGGTGACGCTGCGCTTTCGCCTGGGCCAGGCCGCCGATATTCACGAAGAATTCGACGGCGGCGCCGACCGGCTGCGCGCCGGCGCCCGCGTTCTGCTGGTGGAAGACAACGAAATCAATCGGGAAGTGGGCAAAGCCATCCTCGAACGCCTGGGTCTGCAGGTCGATCTAGCCAATCACGGCGGTGAAGCCTGCGAAATGGTGGAGCGCCAACGCTACGACGTGATTGTGATGGATATGCAAATGCCGGTGATGGACGGGCTGGAAGCGACCCGCCGCATCAGGCAAATGCCGCTCAGCCGCGACGTACCGATTTTGGCGATGACCGCCAACGCCTTCGAGGAAGACCGCAAGCGTTGCCGGGATGCCGGGATGAACGGCTTCGTCGCCAAGCCGGTAGAACCGGATCGCTTGGCGGCGTTGTTGGCGAGATGGATTCCGCACACTTCGGAGCTGGCGACTGCCGCTCCGGAAGCGGCCGGTTCGACCGCCGCCGGCCTGATTAGCGGCGCGGATATTGTGCCAATCCAGCACCTACAACCGGAAAAGGGTCTCAAGTACGTAAAAAATCCGCAGACCTACTACCCGCTGTTGGCCAAGTTCGTCGACCAGCACGCCGACGACGCGGTCCATATCGAACGGTTGCTCGGCGCGGGCGACCGTGCGGCTGCGGAAATTGCCGCGCACAGTTTGAAAGGCCTGGCATTGATTTTGGGTATGCCGCAAGTCGCCGAGATCGCCGGCGGAATCGAACTGAGCATCCGCAACGGCGGCGCGGACTGGACCGAGGCTGTGCGGAATTTGCGCGATGCGCTGGCGGCTGCGGTCGCAGCCATCGAGGCGCTGCAATTGCCGGGGGCGGCCGACCCGGTCGCGGTGGATGTCGAGCAAATCAAAACCGCGCTGGCGGACTTGGCTGCACTGCTGGAAGTGGACGACATCAAAGCCTATTTGCTTTGGCGGGATTTCGAGCCGATGCTGGCCAAGGCCATCGGCCAGGAATGCGCCCGGCTGCTCGGCCGCCAGATCGAACAATTCGATTTATCCGATGCGCTGGTGACGTTGCAAACCGTGTACGAAAACCATCCGGAGCTGAAGTTGGAGTGATATTGGATGGGCGCCGTTCCACCGGCTCGAATTCGCGCGCGTAAACTATCCCATTCACTTTGCCCGGTGTTTGCCTTTCCGCAATTTAGCCGGCTTGAACTGCAACGGAAATAATCTAAAGCGCCGCACCAGCCACTTGCGGCATTCTTCCAAGGCCAGCATGCCCAGTGCGAAGGGCAGCGCGAACAGCCAGACTTCGCCGCCTATCGGCGCGGCGCCGAACAGGGCATTGCCCCACGGCGTGTAGACAATCGCCAGAATCAACCCGATTTCCAGCAGGATGCCGGACAGGATCAGTTTGTTGTCCAGTAGCGCGGTGCCGAGCAGGCCGCGTTGGCGCTGTTTGCAGATAAAGACGTTGGCAATCTGCATCACGATGATCGCACTGAGGCAGGCCGTCGTCGCCTGCAAATACAAGGGCTGGCGGCCGTGCAGAATTTGGCCGTATTCCCAGCCGCCGCGTTCCAGCACGAAAAAGAACGCCGCCATCGCCGCGACCGCCTCCAACAGGCCCAGGAAGCCGTAGGCGCGGGCCAACAGCCGCCAGTCGATCAGGGTTTCTTTTTGCGAACGCGGCGGTTGCTCCATCACGGCCGAGTCGGGTTTTTCCGCACCCAGGCCCAATGCCGGCAGCATGTCGGTACCCAGATCGACCGCCAGGATCTGGATGATGGTCAGCGGCAGCGGGATTTTGAACAGTACGAAGGCCAGGTAGGGCACTACTTCCGGAATGTTCGAGGTCAGGATGTAAGTCAGGAATTTGCGGATGTTGTCAAATACGGCGCGGCCTTCCTCGATTGCGGCGACGATGCTGGCAAAGTTGTCGTCCAGCAAAATCATGTCGGCCGCTTCCTTGGCGACGTCGGTGCCGGCCTTGCCCATCGCGATGCCGATGTCGGCCTTTTTCAAGGCTGGCGCATCGTTGACGCCGTCGCCGGTGACGGCGACGACATGCTGCTTGCGTTGCAGGGCGGCGACGATTTGCATTTTCTGGTCGGCGCCAACCCGGGCGAAAATGATCTCTGGCGCATCCAACGCCACTTGCAGTTGGCTGGGCGTCAGCTTTTTCAATTTGTCGCCGACGATGACCTGGGGATGCTCGCTGCGCACCAGGCCGATTTGGCGGGCGATGGCGACCGCGGTGTGCGGGTGGTCGCCGGTCACCATAACGACTTTGATGCCGGCCCGGTGGCATTGGCCGATGGCGGCGGCGACTTCCGGCCGCGGCGGATCTTCCAGGCCGACCAGTCCGGCCAGGATCAGGCTTTGTTCCGGATCTTCCGGCAGTTGTTCCGGCAACGGCCGATAGGCCAGCGCCAGAACCCGCAACCCCTGGTCGGCCATGGTTTGCAGCGCTTTCGCCAACTGTTGGCGGTGGCCGTCGTCCAGCGTTTCGATCCGGTTACCGGCGGCGATCTGCCGGCACAGCGGCAGCACCATTTCCAACGCCCCCTTGCAAAACAGCATGGTGCCGACCGGCGTGTCGTGCAGCGTGGACATGCGCTTGCGGTCGGTATCGAACGGCACTTCGCCGATCTTCGGATAGTCGATGCGCATGCCCTGGGCGTGCGCCATGTCGGCCAACGCGATTTCCATCGGATCGCCGAGCGGGGCGCTACCTTCGATGCGCTTCAAGTTGTGGCACAGCGCGGCACAGGCCAGAAACGCCGCGTGCTGTTGCAGGCTGTGGCGGTCCAATTGCTCCGGGCCGCAATGGCGGCCCTCCAGAAACAGTTGCTTGACCGCCATCCGGTTCTCGGTCAGCGTGCCGGTCTTGTCGGTGCAAATCACCGTGGTCGAGCCCAGGGTCTCCACCGACGGCAGGTTGCGGATCAGCGCGTTGCGTTTGGCCATGCGTTGCGTCGCCATCGCCAACGATAAGGTCACGGTCGGCAACAGGCCCTCCGGCACATTGGCCACGATCAGGCCGATGGCGAAGATGAAGTTTTCCCAAAACGTCAGGCCGATGGCCTGGCCGATGAAGAAGAATGCGACGCCCAGCGCCAGTGCCAACAGGGCGACGAAGCGGCTCAAGCGGGCGATTTGCTTTTGCAGCGGCGATTGGCTTTTTACCGTGGTTTTCAGGGTATGAGCGATTTTGCCGAACTCGGTGTGCATGCCGGTGGCGAACACGACTGCCTTGCCTTCGCCGGCCACCACCGAGGTGCCGGCCAGCAGGATGTTGCGGCTTTGGCCGATGTCTTCGACGGCGGACGGCTGGGCGTCGCGGCCTTTCGGCAACGATTCGCCGGTGATGGTGGCGTTGTTGACCCGTAGCGCAAACGCTTCCACCAAACGGCAGTCGGCGGGGACGTTATCGCCTTCCTGCAATACCAGCAGGTCGCCGGGCGCCAGCTCGTCGGCGTAGACCAGGCTCAGTTCGCCGTCGCGGATGACTTTGACCTGGTGCGGCAGCAGTTTTTGCAATGCGGCGATGGCTTGTTCGGCCTGGCGCCGCTGCCAGAACGAAAAACAGCCGTTGATGGCGATGACGCCCAGAATCGCGTAAGCCAAGGTCTGCATGCCTTCGCCGGGTTGTTGCGCTTCGGCGAAGAAAGCCAAGCCGGCCGCCAGCCACAGGATTAACGCAAAAAAATGCAGAAACTCCCGGGCAAACAGCAGCAGCGCCGGGGGCTTGCGGGTTTCTTCGATGCGATTGAAGCCGAATTCGCGCAGGCGGCCTTCGATCATGGCGTCGTCGAGGCCGTTCATACTCGACCCCAAGCTTTCTAGCGCTTCGGCGGCGGTTAAATGGTGGATTTTCATCGGTCGGCGGCAAGCGGCAGTGGCGAACGGCAACAGTGTAAACCTAAATTTTTTCGCTGGGGACGAGTCCGAGCGCTGAGGCTGCCCGAGGCATCTGGAAAAATGCGATTGTGTTTTCTCCGGCTCCGCGTGCAAACTTATCCGGTTTTTGCCGACCAGTTTGCAACGATGCCTAATTTTTTCGATCACCTACCCTCCTTGCGGCGCTTGCCGGCCGCCCTCGGCATCGCCGCGCCGTTATTGTTGGCCGGTTGCTTGTCGCCGTTGGCGCTGGACCGGGCGGTGGTCGAATACGACAAAGCCACGGCCGATACCTTGTCGCGGCAGTTGTTGCTCAACATCGCCCGCGCCCACCAGCATCAGCCGCTGCATTTCACCGGAGTTTCCAATATCGCCGCGACCTTTAATTTTCAACTGAATGCCGGGGCAACGCCGGCGGCCACCGGCGATAACGGTTCGTTGTTGACGCCGGTGTTCGGCGGCACCGTCTCGGAAAATCCGACCATCAGCATCGTGCCGATCGAGGGCGAGGAATTCACCAAGCGCATGCTGACGCCGTTTCCGGAGAGCAGGTTGACGATGCTGTTGCGCCAGGGCGTCGACGTGGATTTACTGTTGCGTTTGCTGGCCGGCGAACTGCGGCTGGCCGGCGGCGGGCAAAACGGCATCTATTCGAACCGGCCGGCCGACGCCGCCGGCTACCGGGCGTTTCGCCAGGCGGTGCTGCATTTGTCGTCGATCCAGGACCGGCACCAACTGTTCGCCGAACCGCTGATGTTCGAACGCGAGTGGCTGTTGCCGGCCGCTGCCGTGGCGGCGGAACATTTGGCCGAGCTGGAAAAAGACTACACCGTCGACTTGCTGCCGCAATCCGGACAAGTGCGGCTGAAGAAACGGGTGGTGGGGCGTATCGTGCTGACCAACTACGACCCGGCGCAATTGAGCAACGCCGAGCGGCAGCGGCTGCACGAGGAGGCCGGGCAGGGCGCCGACAACGATGTCGGCGTCGACATCCGCGCCGGTTATCCGGGCGGCGAATGGCCGTTGCACGGCGTATTTCGCCTGCGCAGTTTCCACAATGTGTTGAATTTCATCGGCCAAGGCCTCGGCGACGAACCCGAGTTTGCGGTGGACAAGCACCCGGCGACGCCGGAGGTGCGCGAGAATCCGGTGCGGACCCTGGCGTTGGAGATGGATGGAGACGGCGGCGAGCTCAGCGTCGAATTCGGCGGGCACAATTACGCATTGCCGGCGGAAACCGGCTACCAGTGGAACCGCGAGGGTTTCCGCCTGCTGTGCCAAATCTTTCAGATGACGGTCGCCAATTTGAACCAGCAAGGCGCGCCGGCCATTACCATTGCCAAATAGGCGGAGAAACTTTTGAACCAGGCCATCGATAATTCCAAGGTCATGCGTTGCGTGGCTTATCAGAAAGGCGTCGGTATCGGCGACGTCACCATCGCAGACATCAGCGAAGTGCTGCTGAAGGAGGATACCTTCGTCTGGTTGGGGCTGCGCGAGGCCGATAGCAAGATATTGCGGGCGATCCAAATCGAGTTCGGCCTGCACGACTTGGCGATCGAGGATGCCTGTTCGGCCCACCAGCGGCCGAAAATCGAGGAATACGGCGATTCGCTGTTCATCGTGTTGCAGACCGCGCAATTGGTGGACGATAGCGTCGCATTCGGCGAAACCCATTTGTTCGTCGGTCCCCGGTTTTTGGTGACGGTGCGCCACGGCGCCTCGCACAGTCTGGCCCGGGTCCGCGAACGCTGCCAGGCTATGCCGCAGTTGCTGGCCAAGGGCTCGGGGTTTGCGTTGTATTCGATCATGGATTTCATCGTCGACAATTACATGCCGGTCATCAACGGCCTGCAGGAACGTTTCGACGTGCTGGAGTCGGCCATCTTCCAGAACCGGCCCAGCCGGCAAACCATGGAAGGCTTGTACGAACTGAAGCGCGAGTTGCTGTTGCTGGAAGGAGCGATCAATCCGGTGATCGATATTTGCAACGAGTTGATGCGTTTCCACGGCGGCTTGATCCACAAAGACGTGCGCTTTTATTTTCGCGACGTCGCCGACCATATCAAGCGGGTGGATCGGGCGATCCAGGGCATGCGCGAAATGCTGCTGGCGGCGATGCAAGTGCATCTGACCTTCGAAACGGTGCGCCAAAACGAAGTGGTCAAGCGCTTGGCCGGCTGGGGCGCGATTCTGGCGATTCCGACCATGGTATTCAGTTGGTACGGCATGAACTTCCGCCACATGCCGGAATTGGAGTGGATGTTCAGCTATCCGCTGGTGCTGGCCGGCGTGGCGGTTGGCAGCCTGGGGCTTTATTGGCGGCTGAAGCGGTCCGGCTGGTTGTAGCCGCATGGCCGGCGATTTTTGGACTATAGTAGCTTGGCCGGTAAGCGGATGCGGTTGGCGCGTTAGAATCGCCGGACCGAAATAACCCCCGCCGCCGGCTTGGCGCACTTGGAACGGGAGGTTGCGATGAAGGCGACGAAATGGCTGGGTTTGGGCATTGCCGGCCTGAGCTGCGGGATGGCGCAAGCCGACTACCGGGACGACATCGGTTATCGGCAATTGCAGCAGTTGTTGGGAAGTGGCGTGCCGACAGGGGCCGGCGTTAATGTGGTGCTCGCCGAAGCCTCGACGGTCACTGAGTCCGACACGCTACGCTACCCCCGTTACGCGCCCGACACCGGACAAAGCCGCTTCGCCGGCAAAACCTTCAGTTATCCGGGGCCGCAAGCCAGTACCGGCATATCCGACCATGCCACCGGGGTTGCCGCCGCATTTTTCGCTAACGATTCCATCGCGCCCGGTATCGCCAACATTGCCGTTTACAACGCCGACGACTGGTTGAGCGGCTTGGTCGCCGCCGCGGCCGAGGCTCCGGTCGCGGGCAGCCGCATCGCCAACCATAGCTGGATCGGCGGGGCCGACAGCGAAACGGCAGCCGATATCGGCGCCTATCTGCGCTTGGTGGACCGCGTCGTGCAGCGTTACGAATTCATCCAGGTGGTCGGCATGGACAATGGGCCGAGCAACTCGCCGCTATTGGGCAGCGCCTACAACACGATTGCGGTCGGCCGTAGCGACGGCGGCCACGACCGAGGCTCGGACCCGGTCGACAGCGTTTACGGCGCCGGCCGTAGCCGGCCCGATTTGGTAGCGCCGCGCACCACCACCAGCGGGGCAACGCCGCTGGTCGCGGCGGCAGCGGCTTTGTTGGTCGAAACCGGCCACAGCGGCGCCGGCCAGTTATCCAAAGCCGGGCAAGCGATAGCCGGTATCGGCCAGGTCTACAACGCCGAGCGGGCCGAAACGGTCAAGGCGGCGTTGATGGCCGGAGCGCAGCGGGAAACGGACAATACCGCCGGCTCCGCCAATATTGCCGATTACCGCAGCGCCGGCCACCAAACCGCAAACGGCTTGGACGACCGCTTCGGTGCCGGCCAGCTCGACGTGTTCGGCAGTTACCGGATTATCGCCGGCGGCGAGCAGGACAGCGTCGAGGACGGCGGCGGCGCGGTATTGGCAGAGGCGGGATTCGATTTCGATCAGGCCTTCGGCGGCCTGGGTTCGAACCGGACCGCCAGCTACCGAATCAGCGCACTCAGCGATCTGCAGTTGGCGGCATCTTTGGTTTGGAATATCGGCGTCAGCGACGACAGCAGCTTGGCCACGGTTTTCTACGACCTGGATCTGGAATTGTTCGATACCACGTTGCAACGTACCGTCGGTTTATCGAACAGTCGAGCCGACAACAGCGAAAACCTGTGGCTGGCCTTGCGCGGCGGCCACGATTACCAACTGCGCGTGGTTGCCGCCACCAGCGCCGATTTTGTCTGGGATTACGCGCTGGCTTGGCGAATGGAACCGCTGACCGCGGCGCCGGTACCGTTGCCGGCATCGGCCTTGCTGTTTTCCGCCGCGCTGCTCGGGTTTGCGGTATCGGCCCGCGGCGGCCGGCTGGGCGCCAGTCGGGTTTAGCCGCGCGCAATCGTGCGCAGCCGGACCGCTCCCGCGGCGAAAGGGCGCAGCTCAAGCCGGCCGCGCCTGCGCCGGGCCAGGAAACTAAAACTGCGGCAAATGCCATAGTACCTAAGTCATATCACCTATCTATTACGCGGTTTTTGTCGAGTCAGTTTGCGCGTAGCCGTCGGTAAATCCTCAGTTATTCATTTTGGTATGTGATTTGCATCACGCTGATCGGTTCGGCTACGAGCCAACGATGGCCAGGGGCGGGTCGCGCCGGAATCAGGGATGCCGCCGCCAGTCCGGGCCGAACACACTGGAAGATGCAAAAGTGCGGTTTCGCGAAACCGGGGATTTCGCGCGCCGCCACGACAAAAATTACGAGGAATTCGAATGAAATTCGCAAAAAAATCCGTTGCCAAACTGTTGACCGGCGCGGCTTTGGCGTTAACCGCCACCCACGCCAGCGCGTTCAGCTTGGCGACGATGACCGCCAATGGCCAGGTCGCCAGCGTGACTCCCGGATCTTCCTACAGCCACAACGATACCGTTGCTGCCAAGGCCTGGGCCGACGGCGGCGGTCCGGCCGGTTCCGGCTGGGGCCATACCTCGGATTGGTACCAATTCCAAGTCACCAGCGCGACCGACGTTAAAATCGTGGTCAGCGCCAATAATGCCAACGCCTTGTTGCACCCCGGCTTTTCGATCTGGTCCGTCAACGGCCCGGTCGACCATTCCAGCGGCGCTCACCGTTACAGTCAGGTCAGCGGCCCGGAAGCCAGCGGCGGCGCCCATAAAAACCAATGGATGAACGGTCTGGGCGCAGGTACGCCGCCGGCGACTTCGACTCACGTCACCGGTTTCGTCGGTTATTCGAACGGTAACAGCAATGCGGCGGACAGCAATTTTACCAACGGCGCCGGCTATGCGGTCGGAACCGGCAGCGCCGGGTCAAGCCGCGGCAGCAGCGGCGGCCTGGATTGGGCCGCTCTGGACTTGGCGAATTTGGCGCCGGGTTACTACATCATGGCCGTCGGCGGCAGTTGCTATAGCCAAACCAACTGCGGCACCGGCAACGGTTCCGGCGGCTGGCTGGCCGGTTCGTATAACGTGCAAATCAATGCGGTCCCGGTTCCGGGCGCGGTTTGGTTGTTCGGTAGTGCAATGCTCGGCATGCTGGGCATGAAACGGCGCCAAGCCGTGGCGGCTTAATATCGCCGTCAATTAACGTTAACGGTCAAACCGCCCAAGGATGCACGGCTACGGACACGGAAGTCCGGCCCCGGCAGGGAACGCCGGGGTTGGCGGGCAGGCCGCAATTTCCATTCGATTCTGTATGCCCGGCCATAGGCCTGAAAACCGGCGCCGCCGCGTGCGCTGATGGTAACGGCATAACCCAAAGGCCATTCGGAGACTGAAATGATCAAATACGCTTTATCCGCCGCGTTGGCGGCGATTTTGTCGGCGGCCGCGCCGGCGCAAGCCAATACCCTGGTGGTCGACGGCACCCTGTTCCGCCAAGCGGGCGGGACCACGTTCGACGTTTGGAAAATTAATATGCAAACCGCCGGCAGCTTCAGCGTGAATCTGGCCGCCTACGAGGCCGCGCAAAATAATGTGGCTACCGCCGGCTACGCGACGGCCGATTTGAACGGCGACGGCGAGCTGACTTGGCTGGACCCGGACACCCATTGGTATCTGGACGACGGTTCTGCAACCTTGTCTGCCGCCAACCACTTGGCCCGCTGCGATGACATCGCCAATAACTGCGCGACGGTCAGCAACGGCACCATCAATTTGGCGTCGCAGAGCCAAGCGCAGGGTGCGGCCGACGGTTCCATCCATTTTCGCCGCGATCCGGCCTTCGACATCTCGTTGGCGGCTGGCGCTTACCAATACGTCATCGCCGATTACCGTTTGACCGACGCCGAAGCGGCGGCCGGCATCAACAGCGGCGACACCTTTTCCCAACCGGGCGGTTACGCCGATCCGATTCTGGACTACGCCGATTACCGGATTACCTTCAGTTCCGACACGCTGAATTTCGCCCGCAGCGACAATACCATCACCGTATCGCAAGTGCCGTTGCCCGGCGCCTTCTGGTTGTTCGGCAGCGCCGTCGCCGGTTGCAGTTTGCGCGCCAGGCGCAAAACCGCGGCCGCTTGATTCGGCACCGCACCGATCTGCTGGACGGGAGGGCCGGTTGCGGTTCTCCCGTTTTTGCGTTTAGCGTTTATCCTGCAAGCTGTTTGCCGAAACATTGATCCATGAATTCGAACCCTTTGGCCAAACCGGGCCGCAACGAAGCCTGCCCGTGCGGCAGCGGCCGGAAATACAAACATTGCTGCGCGGACCGAGCGGCGCCGGCCGGCGCACCCGGCCTGCAGCAGTTGTTGGAAACGGCACGCCACCATGCCTACCAACGCCGCGATTTCGCCGCGGCGGAACATAGCTACCGCCAGGTGCTGGCGCTCAAACCCAATCATGCCGAGGCCTTGGCCGGCGTCGGCCAGGGCCTGTGCTGGCGCCACCGTCTGGCCGAAGGCAAGCGCTATCTGGCCCGCGCCGCCAAAGCCTTGCTGCGCCAGGCCGATAAAACCGACGGCCGGGTGTTGCTGGGTTTTGCCGAGCAAATGCAAATCTGGGGCGATATGGAATTGGCGCTGCAATTGGCGCGGGCGGCGGTGAAAAGCATGCCGGACGACGCCTCGGCGCATTACGGTTTGGCCGCCTGTTTACAGCGTTTGAACCGGACCGACGCGGCGATGGCCGCACTGGAAAAGGTATTGAAATTGGTGCCGGGGGATTCCGGCTCCCATATTTTGCAGGCAATCCTGGAGTTCGACCAAAAGCAGTACGATGCCGCCCGCCAACGCTTGGAGCAGGTGGTCGCCGCCGAAACCGACGCCAAGCAACTGGCGCGCGCTTGTCTGGAATTGTCCAAGGTTTACGATAAACAAAAACGCTACGCCGAGGCCTTTGCCATGTTTGCCAAGGCCGGCGAACTGCAACGGCAACTGCCCGAGATCCGGGCGCTCGACGCCGATTACATTTTCAACAGAATCGAGTTGTTCAAACGGGGCTATAGCGACGATTTGCTGAAACGCTGGACGCCGGAGGAACTGGGCGACGCGTTGCCGGCGCCGGTATTTCTGATCGGCTTTCTGCGCTCCGGCACGACCCTGACCGAACAAGTGCTGGCCGCCCATCCGCAAGTGTTGACTTCCGACGAAAACCACCTGCTCGAAGAACTGTCGGCCGAACTGGCGGCGCTGGCCGGCGCCGGCGAAGACACGCCGGCGGCGTTGCGCCGGATCGGCATCGATCAGGCCAGGCAATTGCGCGCCTACTATTGGCGGCGGGTGGCCGAAGAGTTCGGGCCGGAGGCCTTGCGCAAACGTTTCGTCAACAAGGTGGCGTTGAACAGTATCGAAACCGGATTGATCAGTTGCCTGTTTCCGGATGCCAAGATCGTGTTTGCGTTGCGCGACCCGCGCGATGTTTGCCTGAGCTGCGCGATGCAATCCTTCGCCGCGTCGCCGGCCACGGTCAATCTGTTGTCCTGGCAAGGCGTGGCCGCACAATATGCCGCGGTCATGGATTTGTGGCTGAGCCTGCGCGACAGGATTGCGCCGGCCTGGCTGGAGCTGCGTTACGAAGACGTGGTCAACGATTTCGAAGCCAGCTTCCGCCGGGTATTCGACTTGCTCGGCGTCGATTGGCGGCCGGAGGTGGCCCGCTTTCACGAACGTGCGGCCGGACGCTACGTGGCGACGCCCAGTTTCGCCGCGGTGTCGCAGCCTTTGTACAACTCGGCGCTGGCGCGGTGGCGGCCTTACCAGGCTCAGTTCGGCGAGGTGATGCCGCAGCTGGCGCGTTTTATCGACGCTTTCGGCTATCGATAGCGCCGGTTGCCGCTCCGCGGTGGCGGTCGATTTCGGCCGCAAAACCGAACACTTGCTAGAATGAGGCCGACCCGTTCCGGAAACGATGATGCCTGCCGACCTGAAACTGATTTTAAGCGGCGCCAGCCTGTTATTGCTGGCGACCGCCGCGATATTGCCGTTTGCCGGCGAAAGCTGGCTGGCGTTGCTGGACAACGTGCATTGGACCGTCAGCGCCGCTGCGGCCTGGGCGATTGCCTGGCTGGGAGCCTTGCGCGGCGCTGCCGGACAATATGTCTACCGGCGTTGGTTTTGCTACGGTACCGGCCTCTATTTTGCCGGCCAGTGCTGCTGGAATCTGCAAGAACTGTTTTACTGGAACCCGTTTCCGGCGCCGGCCGACGTGTTTTATCTGGCAATGGGGCCGTGCTTCGGCGTCGGCTTGCTGAAAGCATTGCGGCGCCAGGTGTCTCCGGCCCGCTTGCTGGCGGCCAAGCTCGATACGGTGGCGATGACGCTGGCGCTGCTGGGCTTCATTTTGGCCTTGTATCTGCCGCACGCGGCGAACGCCGATGCATTGGAGCTGGCGGTGCTGGCCGTTTATCCGTTGGGCCTGCTCAGCGCGGCCAGCCTGGCGCTGCTGGCAATTCCGTTTTTGTCGCTGGAATTGGCTTGGGCCGGTTGTTTGCTGCCGGCGGCATTGCTGGTGGAAGGCGGCGTCTGGATGCAATGGAATCTGCAGGCGCTGACCGGAACCAACCAGGGGGCGTCGCCATTGAATTGGGCTTTTTCGGTGAACGGGTTGCTGGTTGGCCTCGGCGCTTACCTGTGGCGCGCCGACGGAGAGGGAAGCGCCTGCCGCCGAACCTACGCTCGGGTGATGCGGGCAATACCGGTCGCGGCGGTGCTGGTCAGCGCCGCGACGCTGGCGCTGAGCCTTGCCGGCCAACCCGCGCATCGGGCGGCGGTTTTGGTTGCGGCGGTGTCCGGCGTATCGGTGTTGCTGTTGTCGATTTTACGCCAGAGCTTGCTGTTGGCGGAAAGCGAGAAATTATTGGAAGCCGCGGCGCATCGGGGGCAGAGCGAATTGGATTACCCGACGCCGGCGCAGACCGGCGAGCGCCGGGAATGCGAAGGCGAACCGCAACGCGGTATGCAGCAAGGCGAATAGGCTTTGTATTAGCTGCCGGTATTCGGCGAGTGCGGCGACGCGGTATTGGCCTGGTCGGCGCCGAAGTCCTGATCTAGCGGCGGACGGCGAAACGCTGCCGGCCGAGTCATCGATTGCCGGTGCAGGCCAGGGCAGCTTGCAGCGGGCAATTGCCGGACGGTTTCAAATTCTGGATCGGCCTGTCGCCGATGCCGGCTCCCGCAATCCCCGAGTTTGCCGCCGGCTGCGCGGATTCGCTCGATTAAGTCACCTATAATTCACCGGAATTTTCGATCCAACGCTAAAGCTCGGTTGACCGGGCTATAATGTTTGGGTCTACTTACCTGACCTTGGGAGCGGCATATGAACAAGCAACCATTTCTCACCTCGTTTGCGCTGACGGCTTTGTTGGCCGGATGCGCAACGGAACCCGAACCTAAACTCGCCGTCGGCGACGATCTCAGCGCCACCATGCCCAGTCCGGCGGCGGGGATGGCCGGCGAGCCGTTATATTTCTCGTCCAGGGAAGATGCCGAAAAAGCCTTGGGCGGTTACAACTACGTGCTAAAAGCGCTACCGGACGGCAAGGTGCAGGCCTATGTCTCCGGCCTGATCGATTCCGGTGCCGACAATCCGATGACGCTGGCGCAGGCCGCCGTTGCGGCTGGACCGGCTGCTGCTGCGACTGCGCCCGGCGACGGCAGCGAAAGCCCGTTTCCGCAAATCAGTATCTCCGAAAAGAAAAACGGTAAAGCGGCAATCGACGCCTTGGGCGATAAGCTGGAAGCGGTTGCCCGCGCCTACGACATGTCGGCCGAGCGCTTGGCCGAGATTTTAGCCAGCGATTCGACCGCCTGGATCGACGAAAGCGGCCGTTTGCTCTACATCGATTCGTTGCCGCAAGGCGACGCCGGCGGCCAGGAGGCCACCGCCACCGCGCCGGCCGAAGCCGGCAGCGGCGGCATGAGCGTCGCTTCCAGCACCGACGCTTTCGCGTTGCACAGCAAAGCCGGCGCCAACCGGGTGATTTATCTGGATTTCAACGGCCACGTGGCCAGCGCTACCGCCTGGAATTCGGGGACGTTGACGGCGCCGGCCTACGATATCGACGGCAACCCGGCCGCCTTCAGCACCACCGAGTTGAATAACATCAAACAGATCTGGCAACGGGTGGCCGAAGACTACGCGCCGTTCGATGTAGACGTGACCACGGAAGAGCCGAGTTCGGACAAATTGTTTCGCACCACTGCCGACGATGGCCAGTACGGCACCCGTGCCGTGATTACCCGCTCGATGCCGCAATTGTGTAACCAGGCTTGCGGCGGCGTGGCTTACGTCAACGTCTATTCCTACTATTCGGCCAGCAAGCCGGACCGCTACCAGCCGGCCTGGGTGTTTCTGGACAAATTGGGCAACGGCTTTCCGAAATACGTCGCCGAAGCGGTATCGCACGAGGTCGGCCACAATTTGAATCTGAGCCATGACGGCAATGCCTCGACGTCTTACTATTCCGGCCACGGTAGCGGCGCGACGGGGTGGGGGCCGATCATGGGCGTCGGCTATTACAAACCGGTCACGCAATGGAGCAAGGGCGAATACCCCGGCGCCAACAATCTGCAGGACGACATCTCGGTAATCCATGCCGCCGGCACACCGCTGAGGGTCGACGATTACGCCAATAACTCGGCCGGCGCCGGGCCTATCGCCGGCGACTCCAGTGCCGTCAACCAGCGCGGCATTATCGAACGTAGCAGCGACGTCGACGTGTTCGCCTTTAACACCGGCGGCGGTAGCGTGCAATTCAACGCCGCGCCGGATTCGGTTTCGCAAAATCTGGATATTCAACTGAAACTGCTGGACGGCAAAGGGGCGACGGTGCAGCAAGCCAATCCGGCCGACAGCCTGGCGGCCAGCGTCAGTGCAGTATTGAATCCGGGCCAATACTATCTGCAGATCGAAGGCGTCGGCTTCGGCGATTTGGCCAGCGGATATAGCGATTACGGCAGTCTGGGCCGCTACCAGATCAGCGGCAGCTATCCCAAAGCCGTCGAGGCGCAAGCGCCGACCGCGGTAGTCAGCGCGTTGCCGACCCAAGGCTATGCGCCGTTGAACGTGGAATTGAACGGCTCCGGCTCCAGCGACCGCGATGGCTCGATTGCCGCTTACGAATGGAATTTCGGCGACGGCAGCGGGGTCAGCCGGTCGGCGACTGCCACCCACAGCTACAACACGCCGGGAACTTATACGGCAACCTTGACCGTGACCGATAACAGCGGTCTGAAAAACAGCGCCAGAGTCGACCTGCAAGCGCAGCAGAGCCCGGTAAGCACCAGCATGAAAGTGGCGACGACCCGGATTCTGCGGCGGACGCTGGCCGGCGGCAAGGCGCAGTGTGTGGCCAGCGTGACGCTGAAGTATTTAAACTCGACGGTATCCGGCGCCGCGATCTACGGCTATTGGAGCGGCGATTTGACGGCGGGCGCCAGCAAAACCCAGCTTGCCACCTCGGCGATAGGCTTTACCGGCACCACCGGTCTGGCGACTATCACCAGTCCGCTGTTCGCCAGCACGGCCAAGGGCAGTTGCGCTTTCAGCGTCAGCAGCGCGTTTAAAACCGGATATCTGTACGACGGCAGCGGTTCGGTGACCGGCAGCTTTTCCTGGTAACACCGAGAAGTATCGGCGGGGACGGCTGCGGCCGTTCCCTATCCGTCGAATTTCCCCGTCGCGGTTAACCGGCCGGAGGGCGGGTTTCAGTTGACGGCGTAGTGGGGTTTTGCCACCAGCGCCTCGCTCAAAGCCAGGTGTTCCGCGCTATCGAACAAGATTTGCCGTTCGCGGCAGAATTCGGCGCCGGCATCGATGGCGTCCTGCATCACCGCAATCACATAACGCTCGGCATGGGCCGAAGCTACCATCTTGTCCGGCACCGCCGCTTCGAACTGCAGGCTTTGCGCCGCCGGGTCAAAGCCGCGGATACGCAAGCCGGTGAACTGCACGCGTTCCTGACTACCGGGCAACATAAACATCACATCGATTAACGGCAGACGTTTTTGTACCGGCAGTTGCCGATAGCCGGCCAATGCAATCGCAATTTTGGTGATGGCTTGGCTGATCGCACTGTCTGCCAATGCTCGGTCCGGCGTCATCGAAGCAATCAATATACTCATCGTTATTTCTCCTGGAGCTTGCTGTAACAGTCAAAACGTACCGCGTTTCCGCCGACAACGGGCTGTTAAGCTCCCCTCCCGGAAAAAGCGTTTGCTAAGTAAGCAGCAAGATTGGTTCCAGAAATTCGCGGCTAGCGACGATAGGCTGAAATGCCCCGCGTCGGCCCGAAGCCGCCGGGCTAGGCCATAGCCGCAGCGGCTGCGGTTTTAAGGCACGACCCGAGGTTGCCCGTGGTTTTGTGGCAAAGCCTACAAAAAGCCGTGCCGGCCGGCGTTAAACGCGCAAGCCGGCCGGTTGAGCGTTAACGGTTGCGGTGCAGGCGTTTGAACAGGTAGAAGCCGGCAAACATCGCGCCGACAAAAGCATAATTTCCGGCTAAGCCGGCGCTCAAGCCGACCAGTGCCGGCCCCGGACAAAAGCCGGAGATACCCCAGCCGACGCCGAAAATCGCCGCGCCGGCCACCAGCCGGACGTCGATTTCGGCCGGTGCCAGGCCGCTGTCTTGTTCGCGATCGGCGGCGTCGGTATTGCGGTGCAGCCAATAGCGGGCGCCGCCCAAGGTCGCCAGTGCGCTGGCCATGACCAGTGCCAGGCTCGGGTCCCAGGCGCCGGCCACGTCCAGAAAGGCGACGACTTTGGCCGGATTACTCATGCCGGCAACCAGCAAGCCGATGCCGAACAACAGGCCGTAGCCGAAGATAATCAATCCGTGTTTCATGTCGATGGCCCTCTCGGTCAAAGCCAATGGCGGATCAGATAAACCGTGATTCCTGCGCTAAGCATGAAAGTCAGCGTGGCGACGATAGAGCGCGGCGACAGCCGGGCGATTCCGCAAACGCCGTGGCCGCTGGTGCAGCCGCCGCCGAGGCGGGAACCGTAGCCGACCAGCAAGCCGGCCAGAGCCAGTAGTGCCGGCGAAGCCTGTAACTGGATTACCGGGTCGGCGCCGGCCAGTGTCGCCAATGGCGCGCTGGCGACCAGGCCGGCCAGGAACCAGACGCGCCAGGCGTTGCCGGCCGGCCAGGGCGGCAACAGGCCGGCGGCGATTCCGGAAATGCCGGCGGTATGTTTGTAACTAAACAGCAGTAGCGCCGCAGAGGCGCCGATCAGGATGCCGCCGATAACCGCGGCCAGAGCAGATGGGTAGTCCATGAATTCAGCATATTAGGAAAAACCGTTATTGAAGCAGAAAAGCCCGGCACTGGCGAGCGCCGGCCGCTTTATCGCCGGTATTCGGTCCGGCCGAGTTCGCCGCGCTCGTTTCGGTCTGCCGATCTGTAGCTGATCGTTGCAGCCTGCGCTTTCGCTGCTGTCTGCGGCGGCCGCGGCAAAATTGAGCCGTTGCCGGCCGGCACCATCACATTTTTCGATTCCGGGCCGTCGGCGCCGGCGCCGAGCGGTTATAGTCGCGCGCCGCACCCGGCCCGATGCCGGGGCGGTCTGGTGAGTTGGGCGAAATTCGCTAAGCTTGTTGGCAAATGCCCGACTCTTGTTCGCTATCCAAAGGAATTCGCATGACTGAAAACCCATTCTGTATTTTTGTAGTGGATGACGATGCCTTGTTGCGGCTGGTCATAGTCGATCAATTGCAGGGCCACAATTACCGGATACACGAGTTTGCCAACGGCGCCGATTGTCTGGCCGCATTGGATTTGCAACCCAATTTGATTCTGTTGGACATCGAAATGCCGGGATTGAGCGGTATCGACGTTTGCCGGCAGATTCGGGCCGAGGGCAACGACGAGGTGCAAGTCATGTTCGTCTCTGCGCACGACGACCTGGAAATCCTGTTGACCGCGTTCGATGCCGGCGGCAACGATTTCATCCCGAAAAACGCCAAAAAGGAAGTGTTGCTGCGTAAGGTCGAATTGGCGATAGAAACCGAACAGCAAAAACGCAATTTGCGCAGCCAGCTCGATTACGCCCGGCAAACGGCGTTCACCGCCATGTCCAGCTTGGGCGAGACCGGCGCGATTCTGCATTTTTTGCGGACGTCGTTTCAATGCCGAACCCCGGAGCAATTGGGCCGCTTGATCATCGAGACTCTGCCGCAATACGGCGCCAACGGTCTGGTGAAATTGGCCGATGCCTTCGGCGAACACGATTTCGGCCCGGAGCCGGTTTGTTCGCCGTTGGAGCGTTCGATTCTGACTTATGTGATGAAACTGGGCCGGATTTACCAGGCCGGGGACCGGTTGGTTTTGAATTTTCCCTATGTCACGTTGTTGGTGAACGGGCTGGACGTCAACGACCCGGATGCGATAGGCCGGTTGCGCGACCATCTGGCGATTTTGGTGGAAGGCGCCAGCGCCCGGATGGAAGCGATGGTCAGCGAACAGCAGCGGCAATTGCAGGCCAAGGTCAGGCTGGAGAGCATCCGCGAACTGAATGCCTTATTGAGCGAAATCGAGCAGAACCAACAGGCCAACCACGTGCAATTGGTCAACCTGTCCGAACAGCACCGCAGCAATATGGAAAACGCCTTCGTGCATTTGGGCTTGACCGACAGCCAGGAATTTTTACTGCACGGCTACGTCGACGAGTTGACCACGCAATTGGACCAATTGTTCGACAAGGACAACCAGTTGGCGCTGCGCCTGCACCAGATTCTGGAAAAGCAGAATGCGCTGTTGGCCGGCGGCGAAGATGGCGGAGCGGTGTGACCGCTTGGCTGCGAGCGTCTGGGAGCGGGCGATGAGAGCCTTGTTTTTGCCGGCGGTGGCGGTGATGAACCGCTTAAGTTTCAGCAAAAAATTCGCCGTGATCGGCATATTGTCGCTGTTGGCGGTGCTGGCGGTATTTTTTAACCTCCACCAAAACCTGAACCGCTCGCTGACCAATTCGCAACGGGAACTGGCCGGTTTGAGTCAGATTGCCCGGGCGACGCGGGTGTTCCAGTTGGTCCAGCAGCATCGCGGCCTGTCGGCCGGACTGATCGGCGGCGTGGAAGCGTTACGGCCGCGCCGCGAAATTGTGGCTGCTCAGGTGACGGCCGCGATCGGCGAACTGGCGGCCGGCATGCCTGGCGGTTCGCTACCCGAATCAATCGTCCATAACCTGCAAGCCGAGTGGGCGCAGTTGTTGCGGCAACAGCCCGATCTGGACTGGCAACGCAACTATCAGGCGCACGGCCGATTAACGTCAGGGCTGCTGGATCTGGAGGGGGTTATCAGCGACGAGAGCCGCTTGGTCTCGGAATCGAGTCTGGATTCCTACCATTTGGTCATGGTGGTCGTGGAGCAACTCCCCAAAGCCCTGGATAACGTCGGCCGCTTGCGCGGAATGGCCGTCGGCATTCTGGCCGCCAAACGCATCGACGCCGCGCAGAAGCTGGAACTGTCGGTGCTGCAAAGCCGGATCGCAGACGACATCGCCAGGCTGGAACATACCGCAGCGGATTTTTTACGTTATAACCCGGCGCAGCATCCGCTGATGGCGGCGACTTTGGCGCATATGCGCCAGGCGGCCGACCTGCTGACCGGCCAGGTGGTAGACGACTTGTTGCAAGAGCGGTTTAGCGTCGGCCCCGAATATTTTTTTTCCGCGGCTACGCTGGCGATAGATAGCGGTTTCGAGCGGATTTACACCGGATTTTTGCCCGAAGCGGAGCGCTTGATCCGCAACCGGATTGTCGAGATGCGGACCACATTGGCGGTGAGCGTCGGCATCCCCGGCTTTCTGTTGGTATTGATCGCCTATTTTTCGATTGGCGCCCATTTGTCGCTCAGTGCCAGCATCGCCGGCTTGGCCAAAGCGGCAAAGGCCTTTGCCGAGGGCGATTTGCAGCAGCGACTGGCACAGGACTCCGGCGACGAAATCGGCCATGTGGCTGGCTATTTCAACCGCATGGCCGACGGTTTCGCGGCGCTGTTGGCCGGGCGCAAACAGGATGAGATCCGCTTGCGCAGCATCGTCAATACCGCCCTGGACGCCGTCGTGCAAATGAACGACCGCGGCGAAATCAGCGGCTGGAACCGCCAGGCCGAGGCGATATTCGGTTGGCAGGCCGACCAGGTTTTAGGCCGTCCGCTGCACGAAACGATTATCCCCGAGCGCTTACGTGCGGAGCACGGGCAAGGCTTGCAACACTATCTGGCCGGCGGCGAGGGTGGGGCGTTGAACCGCCGCATCGAAGTCGCCGCTGTGCGCCGTAGCGGCGAAGAGTTTCCGGTGGAATTGGCAATCACGCCGATCAAGTTGGCCGACACCACCGAATTCAACGCGTTTATCCGCGATATTTCGCTGGAGAAGCAATCCGCCGCAACGATGCTCGACAGCGAACAACGCTATCGTGCGTTGTTCGAGTTTTCGTTGGACGCCATCATGACCTTGAGTCCGGAACGTGGTTTCCTTTCCGCCAATCCGGCTGCGGTCAAGCTGTTCGGTTGCCGGGACCTGGCCCACCTGTTGACGTCGACGCCGGTGTCGTTGTCGCCGGAGTACCAACCGAACGGCACGGCGTCGGCCGAGCTGGCCGCCCGCTACATCGGCCTGGCGTTATGCGACGGCGCGCACCACTTCGAATGGCAACACAAGCGGGTCAGCGGCGAGCTGTTTTTCGCCGAAGTGCAATTAAGCCGGCTTGCCATCGGCAACGAGCAACTGGTGCAAGCCACCGTGCGCGACATCAGCGAGCGGAAACGGGCCAAGCTGGAACTGGTGGCGAGCGAAGCCCGCAACCGGGCGATACTGCGCACCATGGCCGACGGCGTCGTGTTGATCGACAGCGTCGGCAGCATATTGCTGGTCAACGATGCGGTTTGCGAATTGTTCGGTTACGAGGAGCACGAGTTGTTAGGATGCAACGTCAGCCTGTTGATGCCGGAACCGCACCGCTCCCGCCACGACGGCTATCTGGCCAATTACATGACCAATCGCACCTACACGATATTGAACCGCTGCGTCGAGTTCGAAGGGGCCAGAATCGACGGCAGTATCTTTCCGCTGGAATTGACGGTCAGCGAACTGATCGACGACCAGGGCAGCACCTTTATCGGCGTGATCCGCGACATCAGCGAGCGCAAGGCGGTGCAGGCGGCCCAGGAGCAGGCGCGGCTGCAGGCCGAGCATTTGGCGCAGGTCAAAAGCGATTTTCTGGCCAATATGAGCCACGAAATCCGCACGCCGTTGAATGCGATCCTCGGCTTGGCCAAGATCAATCTGCGCGATGCCGGTAGCGAAAATCCAAACATGGCAAAAATCTACGAGGCCGGCCAGCATTTGCTTAACGTGGTGAACGATATTCTGGATTTTTCCAAAATCGAATCCGGCAAAATGCAGTTGGACCCGCATCCGTTCAAGCTGGCCGAATTGATCGGCGAAGTCCGCGATTTACTGGAGTTGCGGGTGCGGGAAAAGCAGTTGACGCTGGTGGTGCAGTTCGAGGGCGAACTGCCGGAATGGGTGCTCGGCGATGGCTTGCGTCTGCGGCAGATATTGCTGAATTTATTGTCCAATGCCGTCAAATTCACCGAGCGCGGTTACGTCGCGGTCAAGATCGGCCGCCGCGGCGACGACGTGCGTTTTACCGTGATGGATAGCGGTATCGGCATGACCGAAGAACAGTTGCAGCGCCTGTTTACCGCGTTCGAACAAGCCGACACCTCGACCACCCGCAAATTCGGCGGCAGCGGCCTGGGCTTGGCGATTAGCCGCAATCTGGCGCGGCTGATGGGCGGCGACATCGAAGTCCAAAGTAGTCACGGCGCCGGCAGTACCTTTGTATTGACGTTGCCGCTACCGGCTGCCGAACCCGGTGCCGGCGATAGCGGGGTACTGCCCGCCAGTGGCCTGCGCTTGCACGGTTTGCGGATTCTGGCCGCCGAGGACGTGGAATTGAACCGTCTGGTGTTGGCCGACATTTTGGATAGTGAAGGTGCTGAAGTGGTTTTTGCCGAGAACGGCCAGCAGGTGCTGGACTTGCTGCAACAACACGGCATTGCCGCCTTCGATCTGGTGTTGATGGATATTCAAATGCCGGTTATGGACGGTTACCAGGCCGCGCGCCGGTTGGCGGAAATCGCGCCGGATTTGCCGGTCATCGGTCTGACCGCCCATGCTATGGAAGACGAACGCAAACGCTGCCTGGACGCCGGGATGAAAGACCGGGTGACCAAACCGGTCGACGAAAATGCGCTGGTCAAGGCCATACTGAAGGCGCTACCTTACCGGGCGCCGCTGTCTGCCGCAGCCCCGTCGCTAGCGCAAGTACCGGCAGCCACCGCCCCGGAACCCGAAGCACAGCAATTGCCGCCGAGTTCGACGCTAATCGATTGGCAGGCGATGCTGGAGCGTTTCGACGGCCGCCAGGCCTTCGTCGACAAGATCATCGACAACGCCCTGGACGGCAGCCAACAACAAAATCTGGAAAAACTAAGGCTGGCAGCGGAGCAGGGCGATCTGGCGGCGATCAAGTTTGTCGCCCACAACCTGAAGGCCTTTGCCGGCATTTTTCAGGCGCAGGGTTTATTGCAACTGGCGCAGCAAACCGAAGCGGCGGCCAGGGACGGCAATGCCGCCGCTACCGCATCCGCAAGCGAACTGGCCGGCGTGTTGCAGCAAATCTTGCAAGAATTGCGGGATAAGCGCAGCGCTTGAGTTCAGGCTGGGCGGCATGGGAGGCGCAGCGGGCGCTATGCAAAAAAAATGGCGGGTCGCGAAACCCGCCATAAACAACGTCCCTGTAGCTAGGAGGAGGTTAGCCACAGATAACAACCGCTGCCGTTGGACTAGCCGGTTGTTATGCTAGCGAGCTAAACCTCTACAATAAAACGATATAATTAGATCTTTATATCTTCGGATTAGATTTCTGGGTGCAGTCGACTAACAGTATAGGTTAGTCCTGAAAACATGCCAGGGCGGCGGCGATTTTTTGAGGTAGCGGATGAATTTAAACCAACTGGAACTCCTGCGTAACCTGCAGGAAACCGATTACAACCTGAGCAAGGCCGCGGAAAAGATGCATGTGGTGCAGTCGGCGGTGAGTCGGCAACTGCAATTGTTCGAAGCCGAATTGGGCTCGCCGTTGTTTATCCGCCAGGGTAAAAAACTGACCGGCCTGACCCCGCTCGGCGAAAAAATCATGGAAGAGGTCGACTTAATCAACCAGGCGAAGAAGAATATTCAACTGATCGCCGACGATTTTCTCGACAACAGCCACGGCACCTTCCGTATCGCCACCACGCATACCCAGGCCAAATATTTGCTGCCGGGGCCGATCGCCCGATTCCGGCGCAAATACCCCGGCATCAAAATTTATATGGTGCAGTCCTCGCCGGATAATCTGGTCAACCTGCTGCATCGGCACCAGGCCGATATCGCCATTTGTACCGAAAAGCTGGCCGACGACGATAAATTGGTGGTCAAGCCATGTTACGAATGGCACCACGTCGCCATCATGCCGGTCGGACACCGGCTGGCCGACGGCGACATTAGCTTGCAGCGCTTGTCTGCAGAACCGATTTTGACCTACTCGCCCGGATTTACCGGCCGCAGCGCCATCGAAAAAGCCTTCCAGAATGCGCATTTGCCGCTCGACATCACGTTGGCCGCCGCCGATTCCGACGTGATCAAGACCTACGTCCGGCTGGGCATGGGCGTCGGTATCATCGCCGGCACGTCCTACGAACCGGGCCAGGATAGCGACTTGCTCGCCAGAGACCTGGCCGGCCTGATACCCAGTTCCACCACCAAGATTGCCTATCTGAAACAACTCTACGTGCCGAATTACTGCCGCTACTTCATCGACGAATTATTGGCGGAAGCGGCGGCCAAGCATGCACCGGCGGGCTGAGTCAGTTTGCCGCGGTTGGGCGATATCGCCCGTTTGGTTTGCGCCATTTAACATAGCTCGTTAGCTTTCGCTGCGGCTGCCAACGGGAGTAGCCGGCATAGCTTGCTGATTACAAGCGGTTTCCGGCTGGCGGCGTTAATTTTGCTGCCCAATGTGTCTGACATCATTCAGCAGCCGAAGCCGACCTGCCAGCCATGCCATTTTCGACCAGCCAATCCTTGCAAGAGCTCTATCTCGACTGTCGCAGCGAGCTGGAAGCGGTGCTATTCGCCCGATTGCGTTGCCGGGAAACCGCGGCCGATCTAAGCCAGGAAGCCTTCGTTCGCTTGTGCCGCAGCGGCGACCTGAGCCAGGTCGGCAATCTGAAGGCCTATCTATTCCGCACCGCGCAGAATTTGTTGTTCGACCACTACCGCAGCCAGAACGTGCGTAACGCCGCCATCGCCGACTGGCCGGAACCGACCTTGCCCGATGCGCCCGATCTGCGTTGCGCCGAAACCGTGGCCTTGGGCGAGCAAGCGCTGGACAGCCTGATCGGCGCTCTGGCCGAGTTGTCGCCGCTGTGCCAGCGCATTTTCTATCTGAACCGCTTCGAAGGCCTGAAACAGCGCGAAATTGCCGAGCAACTCAATGTCTCGGTGCGTACCGTGGAAGACAACATCAAACGCGCGTTGCTGCACTGTGCCCAAACGCTGGGCCAACCCTAGCCGCAATCTGGTTCGGGTTAGCCGCCTGGTCTATGATATACCGCCCTCACCGTTGACTCAGGAAACCGCCATGACCACCGCACCGCTGCCGGACGACGACTCGCGTTTGTTGGAGCAGGCCTGCGCTTGGCTGGCGAAACTGCAGTCCGGCGAGGATTCCGCCGCGGACCGCAAAGATTTGGCCGCTTGGCGAGCCGCCGCACCGGCCCACGAACGGGCCTGGCAACGGGCGCAAGCGGTCTGGCAGGGGCTGGAGCCATTGCGCGGCCGGCCGATTCCCGGCGCCGAACCTTTGTTGCAGGAGCGCAGCCGGCAGGCCGCCGCCGCGGCAGGGGCTGGTCTTCGGCAGATGCCGCGTGCGTCAAACCGCCACCGCCGGCAACGGTTCACGCTGGGGCTGGCGGCGTGTGCACTGTTCGCTTTAACCGTGGCTACGTTTTATCCGCCGCTGTTATGGCAGGCAGACTATGTGACTGGCAAGGGCGAGCAGCGCCGAGTCTTGCTGGCCGACGGTTCCCGCGCCATTTTGAACGCCGACAGCGCGTTGGCGATTCGTTTCAATAACCTGCAACGCCGGGTCGAGTTGTTGCGCGGCGAGGCTTTTTTCGAAGTGGCTAAGGATGCGCAGCGGCCGTTTTTGGCCGCCACCGATGCCGGCGAAGTAAAGGCTATCGGTACTGCCTTCGGCGTGCGCCGCGCCGGTGGGCAGACCCAGGTCGAACTGGTCGAAGGCCGGGTCGAAATTCGCGCCGGCGGCCTGGTCAACCCCTTGGCCGCCGGGCAAACCGCAGCAATAGCCGCCGGCCGGATATCGGTCGCGCCCGGCCGAGCGGAAAACATGGCGGTATGGCGCGACGGTTATCTGCAATTCGACGGCGTGCCGCTGGCCGAGGCCGTCGAGCGCATCAACAGTTACCGGCCCGGCAAGGTATTGCTGCTAAACTCGGCTTGGGCGGACAAGCGGATCAGCGGCCTGTTTCGGCTCGATGCCCTCGATCAGGCCGTCGCCGGCCTCGGTTCCGCCGTGCCTGGCTTACGGATCGTGGAATTGACCCGTTACTTGGTGGTGTTGCGTTAGCCGCTTGGTTAGCGCCATTTTTGCCAAAACGGGCTTTAACCATCGCAGATCAGCCGCCGATTTTGCGGCGCAGCGGTGCCATCGGTGTTTAACTTTCGGAGCTTACTAAGATGAAGCCAATGCCGCTGAACCAAGCGTTCACATTGATCGAACCCGGCCCGGTGGTGTTGGTGACGACCAACGACGGCCAACGCGACAACGTCATGACTATATCTTGGACCATGGTGATGGATTTCACGCCCAGATTTGCCATCACTACCGGACCGTGGAACCACTCCTACCAAGCGCTGAGCGAATCCAACGAGTGCGTCATTGCGATCCCGGCATTGGATTTGATCGACCAAGTGGTTGGCATAGGCACTTGTTCCGGCGCCGATACCGACAAATTCGCAACATTCGGTTTGACGGCAATGCGCGGCAAACAGGTCGCGGCGCCGCTGATCCGGGAATGCCTGGCAAACATCGAGTGCCAGGTAGTCGACATCGTAGAACGCCATAACATCGTCGTGCTGCAAGGGCTGGCCGCTTACCTGGACGATGAACGCGAAGAACGCCGTACCCTGCATGCCGTCGGCGACGGCAGCTTCATCGCCGACGGCGTCAAATTGGACCGGCGGGAACTGATGGCATCGAAACTGCCCGACGGCGTTTGATTGCCGAGTCCCGGCTTTGGAGCTGGTGAGCTGTGCTAAAAAAGATACCCAGCTAACGTTTATCCTCAAACTAATCCGACCGATAACGGTTTGGCCTTAGCCGTGGCCTGTGTGATAATCGGATTTGGCTGCTAAGCTTCTGCTATCAGAATACTGAGGAAACCATGTCAAACGAGACTTTAACGGTGCGGCACAACGCCACCGGGAAAGAAGTGGAATATCCGTTGTTGAAGGGGTCTTTGGGTGCAGATACCGCGGACATACGCTCCTTGAACAAGGATTTGGGCTGTTTTACTTACGATCCTGGCTTTATCGCTACCGCTAGTTGTAAAAGCAAAATCACCTATATCGACGGCGACAAGGGTATCTTGTTATACCGAGGTTATCCGATCGAGCAGTTGGCCGAGAACTGCGAATTTACCGAAGTGGCCTACTTGCTGATGAACGGCGAGTTGCCGGACCAGACTCAGCTACGCGACTTTAACGAGGAAATCAGCGACCGGGCTACTATCCACGAATCGTTGCGTAAGTTCTTCGACGGTTTTCATTACGACGCCCATCCGATGGCGATGTTGGTCGGGGTGGTCGGTTCTTTGTCGGCGTTTTACCACAGCGATTTGAATATCAAAGATCCCGATAGCCGGCGGATTTGCGCGGCAAGGCTGCTCGGTAAGATGCCAACCATCGCAGCTGCCTCTTACCGGCATTCGGTCGGTCGGCCCTTTGTCTACCCGCGGATGGATTTAAGCTACTGCGAAAACTTTCTGAACATGATGTTTTCGCGCTCTTCGCAAAACTACATCGACCAAAACCACTATATCGACCCCAATCTGGTCAAGGCTTTGAACTTACTGTTCATTCTGCACGCCGACCACGAGCAAAACGCCAGCACTTCGACGGTAAGAATGGCCGGCAGTACCGGCGCCAATCCTTATGCCTGCGTTGCGGCCGGTATCGCTGCGCTATGGGGGCCGGCTCATGGTGGTGCCAACGAAGCGGTATTGAACATGTTGGCGCAAATCGGTAGTGTCGAGAACGTGCCGAAATACATCGCTAAAGCTAAGGACCATAACGACCCGTTCCGCTTGATGGGTTTTGGGCATCGGGTTTATAAAAACTTCGATCCGCGGGCCACCATCATCCGCAAAACCTGCTACGAAGTGCTCAACCGCACCCAGACCAACGACCCGTTGTTCGAATTAGCGTTGGCTTTGGAAGACTATGCGCTGAAGGATGAGTATTTCATCGAGAAAAAACTCTACCCCAACGTCGATTTTTATTCCGGCATCATTTACAAAGCGCTGCATATCCCGGTGGATATGTTTACCGTCATGTTCGCCATCGCCCGTACTGCGGGTTGGGTTGCGCATTGGCTGGAAATGATGGAGGAAGCCGTCACGCCGATCAGCCGGCCGCGGCAATTGTACGTCGGCCCGCCGCGCCGCGATTTCGTTGCGATTGGCGAGCGCCAGCCGTTGATCAAACCGATATGAAGAAAATGCACGATAAAACCGATCGGGTCGCCGCCGAGGAGGCGGATACGTTACCGGCTCAGCCTGCCGGGCAATCTCCGGTGAAACCAGAAGAGTTCAACGGCCCGAAAGGGCCTGAACCCACTCGCTTCGGCGATTGGGAGCGCAAGGGACGCTGCGTCGATTTTTGACGCCGTAATCATTTCAAACTCAAGATAGGGTCATTTATGTCCGCTAATCGACCGCTTTCCCCCCATTTGCAGGTTTACCGCTTACCGTTGACCGGCTTGGTGTCCATCACGCACCGGATGACCGGCGTGTTTTTGTCGATGGGCCTGGTATTGTTCGTATATGTCTTGTTCGCCATCGCGGCCGGCGAATCCGCCTATCTGGCGATGCAGGCGTTCATGGCCTATTGGTTATTCAAGCTGGTGTATTGGGGCTTTATTTACGCGTTGTTCTTCCATCTGGTACACGGGATCCGGCATTTAATCTGGGATGTCGGTAAGACCTTCGAACGGGCGACGCTGGATAAATTTGCTCTTTACGAACTGGTGTGTTCGGCGTCGTTGACACTGTTGACGTTTATAGTTTCCTGATTAGGGAGGATGGTTATGGATTACAAAGCCTGGGTGGAAAAAGCCGCCGATTTTTTCTCGGTGCACAGTGGATCGGGCCATTTTTGGTACCAGCGGGTAACCGCGGTTGCGTTGGTGCCTTTATCGATATGGTTGTTGGTATTGCTGCACAAAGCCTTAAATGCGCCTTATGCAGACACCGTGGCCTGGTTGTCGTCGCCGTTCAATACCTTGGCCATCATCGCTTGGACCGTCGCCGTGGTTTACCACGCCGCTTTGGGCGTGCAAGTGGTTATCGAGGACTACGTATCGACGATTCCGGTGCGGCATTTGGCGATTCGGGCCACCAATCTGACTTTTTTGGTTTTGGGTATCGCTGCGTTAATCGCGATCGTCATTATTCTTTTGGCAAGGTAAATCATGGCCTCAGCATATAACATCATTGAACACCAGCACGACGTTGTGGTGGTTGGCGCCGGCGGAGCCGGTTTGCGGGCAACTTTCGGAATGGTGGAGAAGGGGCTGAAAACCGCTTGTATCAGCAAGGTGTTTCCGACCCGCAGCCATACAGTGGCAGCGCAGGGTGGAATTAGCGCGGCATTGGGCAACATGGGCGAAGACGATTGGCGGTTTCATATGTACGACACCGTCAAGGGTTCCGATTGGCTCGGCGACCAGGATGCGATCGAATATATGTGCCGCGAGGCGATTCCGGCCATCATCGAGCTGGAGCACTACGGCGTGCCGTTTTCTAGGACCGCGGAAGGCAAAATTTACCAGCGCGCGTTCGGCGGCATGTCGACCCATTATGGTAAAGCCCAGGCGCAACGTACTTGCGCGGCGGCCGATGTGACCGGCCACGCCATTCTGCACACTCTGTACCAACAGGCTTTAAAGCACAATGCCGAGTTCTTCGTCGAATACATCGCGCTGGATTTGATCATGGAAGACGGCGAATGCCGCGGCGTGTTGGCCTGGTGTCTGGACGACGGTTCCATTCATCTGTTCCGCGGCCACCAGACCGTACTGGCGACCGGCGGTTACGGCCGAGCGTTTTTCTCCTGCACCTCGGCGCACACTGTGACCGGCGACGGTAACGGTATGGTTTTGCGGGCCGGTTTACCGTTGCAGGACATGGAGTTCGTGCAATTCCATCCGACCGGCATCTACGGTTCCGGCTGCTTGATTACGGAAGGCGCCAGGGGCGAGGGCGGTTACCTGACCAATTCCGAAGGCGAACGTTTCATGCCCAATTACGCGCCCAACGCGAAGGACTTGGCGTCGCGCGACGTGGTCAGTCGGGCTATCACGATGGAAGTTAACGCCGGCCGCGGCGTCGGTCCGAAAAAAGACCATGCCTTGCTGCATTTGGAACATCTCGATCCGGCGATCATCCACGAACGCCTGCCCGGTATCGCCGAAACCGCGCGCATCTTTTCCGGCGTCGACGTTACCAAGCAGCCAATCCCGGTGATTCCGACCGTGCACTACAACATGGGCGGGATACCGACCAACTACAAAGCCGAAGTTGTGACCCTGAAGGACGGCGATCCCGACACCGTGGTGCCGGGCTTGATGGCCATCGGCGAAACCGCTTGCGTGTCGGTCCACGGCGCCAACCGGTTGGGATCCAACTCGTTGCTCGACTTGGTGGTATTCGGCCGGGCTGCTGCTATCCGTGCCAACGAACTGATCAAACCGGGCATGGCGCATAAGCCGCTGGCTAAGGATGCTTGCGATAAAGCCCTGTCCCGTTTCGATACCATCCGCCATGCAAACGGCAGCCGTAAGACCGCTGAAATCCGTCTGGATATGCAAACCACGATGCAGGCCAAAGCGGCTGTGTTCCGCACAGCGGAAACCTTGCAAGAGGGCGTGGCACGCATCGGCGAGATTGCCGCGTCGTTTAGCGATGTCAACGTCGGGGATAAATCGCTGATTTGGAACACCGATTTGGTCGAAACCCTGGAGCTGGATAATCTGCTGGGCCAAGCTCAGGTTACGATTACCGCCGCTGCCAACCGCCAGGAGAGCCGCGGCGGCCATGCTCGAGAAGATTTTCCGAAACGCGACGACAAAAACTGGCTGAAACATACATTGACGTGGCGGCAGGATAATCAGGTGAAAATCGATTATCGTCCCGTCCATTTATATACGCTAACCGACGAAGTGGAAGTCGTGGCGCCTAAAGAGAGGGTCTACTAATGGTTGAATTCACTTTGCCCAGAAACTCTGTCGTCAAGAAAGGCAAGCTTTACAAAGCCGACGGGGCGACCAATATCCGCTTGTTTCAGGTGTATCGCTGGGATCCCGACTCGGGCGAAAATCCGCGGATCGACAGCTACGAAATCGATATGGACCAGTGCGGGCCGATGGTGCTGGATGCGATTTTAAAGATCAAAAACGAAATCGACAGCAGTCTGACCTTTCGCCGCTCATGCCGGGAAGGCGTTTGCGGCTCCTGTGCGATGAACATCAACGGTAAGAATACGCTGGCTTGCATCAAAGCGATCAGCGACTACCAAGGCACCATCAAGATATTCCCGCTGCCGCACATGTCTGTCATCAAAGATTTAGTGGCCGACATGAGCCATTTTTTCGAGCAGTATGCCTCGATCAAACCCTGGCTGACGGCTTCCAGCGAAGCGCCGGCAGACAGCGAACGGCTGCAGAGCCGGGAAGATCGGGCCAAGTTGGACGGCTTGTACGAATGCGTGTTGTGCGCCAGTTGTTCGACCAGTTGCCCGAGTTATTGGTGGAACAGCGATAAATATCTCGGGCCGGCGATTTTGCTGCAAGCCTACCGCTGGCTGGCGGATAGCCGCGACGAGAACGATCAGGAACGCCTCGACGAATTGGACGAATCGTTCAAGTTGTACCGTTGCCATACCATCATGAACTGTACCGACACTTGTCCGAAAGGTTTGAATCCGGCCAAAGCCATCGCCGAAATCAAGAAGCGTCTGGTGGAACGCGATCATTTGTGAGTGAATTGAATAAGCTGCGCTGGCGCTGCCGGCGCGGCACCCTCGAATTGGATTTGCTGTTGCTTCGCTATCTGGAGCGCGCTTATCTGTCTGCAACATCGGAACAGCAACAGGCGTTCCTGCGCATATTGGATTTGGAAGATACCGAACTGATGCCATATTTAATGGCGGATCGGCTGCCGGCCGACGCTACTTTGGCGCAACTGGTTATCGCTATCCGCTCCTTACCAGCCACACTACAAACGGGCGAACAAGCCGCGACCATTAACGGCGCGGCGAATTGACGCCGAGTTTTCTATCCTGACCTATTCCGGGTTTCTGAATGCCCCGGGTGTTTTATTGTTGCCGAACTTATCATGAAAAAGAGCGACTTCAATTACCGCTTGCCTGACGAATTAATCGCCCAATACCCGTTGCCGGAACGTAGCGCCAGCCGCATGTTGCATTTGGATAAACTCAGCGGTGCAATAATCGACCGCCAGTTTACCGATTTGCTCGAGTTGTTGTCGGCAGACGACTTATTGGTATTCAACGATACCAAGGTAATACCCGCCCGTCTGTTCGGCCGCAAAAGCAGCGGCGGTAAGGTTGAGATTTTGATCGAACGCATCGAGAATCCGCAGCAGGCCCTGGCCCACATCAGAGCCAGCAAGTCGCCGAAGCCGGGATCTTTGATCGAATTGGAAAACGGCTGCTGTTTAGAAGTGTTGGGGAGGGAGGCGGATTTGTTCCGATTAAGCTTGCCCGGCGCTAACGGCTTGCTGGAGTTGTTGGCCGAAGTCGGGCATATTCCGCTACCGCCTTACATCGATCGCAATGATGAACGTAGCGATCTCGAGCGTTATCAGACCGTGTTCGCCGACCGCGCCGGCGCTGTCGCGGCGCCAACCGCCGGCCTGCATTTCGATCAAGCGATATTGGAAAATCTGGATCGGAAAGGGGTGAAGCGGACTTTCGTTACCTTGCATGTCGGCAGCGGCACGTTTCGGCCGGTGCGGGTGGACGATTTGAGCCAACACACCATGCATAAAGAATTTTACAGCGTTGGGCAGAATGCGGTGGACGCCGTCGAAGCGGCAAGGGCGCGAGGTGGCAGGGTGGTCGCGATAGGTACTACTGCAGTCCGAGCATTGGAGTCAGCTTCCGCCGGCGGGCATTTGGCGGCGGGAATCGGTGATACCGATTTATTCATTACGCCCGGTTATAAGTTTAAATCGGTCGATGCTTTGTTTACCAATTTCCATTTGCCGGAGTCGACGCTGCTGATGTTGGTTTCGGCATTTGCCGGTTACGACGCGGTAATGGCGGCTTACCGGCATGCCATAGAACAGCGCTACCGTTTTTTCAGTTATGGCGATGCGATGCTTATAATCTGATAATCCGTTCTGCGCAACCAGCCCTGACCGAATTCGGTTTGGTACCAGTGCTTTGATGGGGTTTATTTACTCCAGCAGGCGGTAGCGTCTAAGCTGGCTCCAGATACGCTTTTCGTACCGATATTGTTAATGATAAGGGTGCCGCATTTGTCTGCGGACTGCCTGCCGGTCGGCGCGGCTTGGATCGTGTAGGAATTCTGTGTTGCGGCAGAGATCGTCAAATTGTAGGTTGCGGTTCCGCCGTCAATGGGCACTTGAGTAGCATAAATCGACGGCGCCCCGGTGTCGTTGGAGTTGGTTCCGCAACTATCCGCTCCGCCGGTTCCTCCGGCATCGCAATACGAATTGGTGGCGGTGAATTGCCGCTCCAATGCATTCGCCAATCCCAGTAAAGCGCCTTTGGCATCGCTACGCCGCGAGCGCATTACATAGTCCTGGTAACTGGGGATGGCAATCGCGGCTAGAATGCCAATGATGGCTACAGTGACCATCAGTTCAATCAAAGTAAACCCGATCTGTTTCTTCATGATTCTACATCTCGCTTCAGCCTGGAGTTAGGTTTACTCCATCAGTCCGGGCCATTTGAATAAGGTTATTGAATTTGAATCCAATAGTCCCGTTTCACGGTACCTGTACTACCTGTACCGCCCCCACTACCGCAACTATTGCTAATCGTCATGATTTCTCCGCTACTGCCCGACATTTCCTTAAATGCGACACATTTGCTGCCCTCAATTGTTTCCAACCATATTGGAGCTTTTGCGATGCCGACCGTCGATTGTAAACCGGTGACAGAGAATAGAACGCCGTTTATGCTGATCTTGTCGCTATCGTTGAATTTCGTGTCGTTATTCAAATCGAAGGATGAGTTTATTGGGGCTCCGCCGGTGACCAAATCGATTTCGTTTAGCCACGTCGTACCTCCCGATTCGCAGGGGTCCGAATGAGGAATGGTTGTAGCGAAAATGACTCTCCCGTACTTAATTAATGGTGCGGAGTTCACTCGTTCGCCAACACTCAAATCGAGATACCAGCCCCTTTTTGTCGACCAGTCGACTGAATTACTGGTCGTTAAGCGAATAGTCGAACCGAATGCCGTAGTCGTGGTGACGATTGTTTGCGACTGTAATGCCGAACGTAACACCGTTCCTGACGTGCTCGGCTTATCCCAAATGCCGTAAAAAGTTTGACCATTGGTGTTTGAGGCGTCGGTTGTCGTGATATAGCTACCGGTACCGAAATAAACCAGAAATCCACCGTCGGGATGGCCGCCGGCTAATGGTGAAGAAGTGATAGGCTGCCTTTGATTCGAACTATTAATCGCCGTAAATAATGGCGAGCCTCCGTTACCTAATCCCCAGGCGGTGGAATTGTTTGCGCTTAGATCGAATTTCCATAAATTTCCCTGTAAATCGCCGGCATAGACTGAATCGATTATTTTGTCTCCATCGGCATCCAGGAGGTAAGGTGTCGATAGACCGTTGCTGGTTTCATTATTGGTTGCGATCTTTTTGATCAGACTGCCATTGGACAAATTAACGATGTATAAGAACGCTTTGCCGGATGGGCTGTTGTAACCGTTGCCAAAAATCGCTGCCCAGATAACGTTGGTACCGTCACGAAGTAGACCAATTTGCGGTTGGCTAAAGGTGTAGCCTAAATCGGTCGTTATGGTAGAGTCTGCTAGTAAATTTGCACTGTTCGGGAACTCCCACATCACTTTGGTTTGATCGAAGTTCGTAGGGTCGGTTACATCCAAAGCATAAACGGTTTTGCCTCCTTTTCCCAAGCCTCCCACCAACACGGTTTTCCAGACGCCAGATAAATAAGCGTCGCTGGCTTTCGGGCCGGAATCTACAAAATAGCGATGGTTATAATCCGGACTCGTGAGGGCGCTTAATTGGTCGTAAACGCCGGCCGGAACATAGGCAAAAATTTCCTTTCCTGAATTGGTTTGACCGGTATCGGCTTGGAAACCGTGCAACATACCGTCATTAGCTCCGACATACACCATTGGAGTCCTATTCAGGTTATTTGCGACGTAAGTTGCATAGGTGGATTGTCCGGCGGTACCCGACGGCAGACTGGTGAAACCGAAGTCGGTATTTTTCACAAAATAAGGGTCGGAGTTTACGATATCGCCCAGAACGGTGTTTTTACGGGCGCGAAAATCGTTGATGGTTGTCCCCCTCAGCCAGTTAAGCCGATCTGTACAACGATTGTCCGTGCTGTTTAGCGCAGCTTGTTGGGTCGAGCTCAGAGAGGCACAACTTGCGAAGCTGACGCCGATACTACCGTCATAAGTAAATATTTTACGGTCAGAAGCTGTCGGAATCAGGCTGGCAGCGTCCCAGGCGCTTGCTAGCGGTACTCCCGTAGTGGGATTAATTGGCTTGGCGTAAAAGTGCCCGGACCAGTCGGAGGGGTCAAATTGCGCTTGGTAAAGTAAGGTTGATGTTTGCAAACCGGTTGAATTGGCTGCCAAGGCTGCAGCTGTCATGCTCTCGTCGGCCACTTCGTGCAGGATGCTATTGAACGCGTCGACCAAGTCGGCCGCACTCTCGGTGCCGAAGAATTTGCCTCTGCCGCTGATCGCCGCGTGCCACAAGTCGTAAACTTTACTGGGTGTTGATGCCACATAGCCCGCGCAGCTTTCCCCGTTTGCCGTGTAGGGCCAGCAATAGCGGGATGCCGCGCTAGAACTTGTAGTACTGGTCGGGCAAGAAGTGCCTGCCACTAACTTGTCATAGTCGCCTGAGAAGGTATTACCTCCCCAATTCGGATATGGACTTATAAGGCTGCCGCTTAAACCCAACCCAACCGAATAGGTGTTCAAATGTTGCCAGGTTGCCGGGTCATTTTTTGGATTGAACCATTCTTCCGATTTTTTGGCGGCGAGGTCGGTATTGGTAGACGCTTCACGAATCAATGGACTCAGTTTGTTGTCTATCCCTGTTTGCAGATCTTTGGACCAGTAGTAAAAGGCGATGTCGGCGAGATTGGTCGATTGCTTATCCCGGAATGGAAAACTCGGAGTCCAACTGTAGTTGGTGCTGCCGTCAGGGCCCAACGGAACGCTGGTTGCGGTACTGTTGGTGTCGCCGATACCTGAATAGTCGGTAGATGTATCGCCACACCAGCTACCGTCTGTCATCATCAGGTGCACGCTACGTCGACAGGCGTAATGACTGCCATCCAAAATTTGTGGGTCTTCGGCGTAAGGGTGGTTGATGTTGACAGTACCTTGAAAATATTTGCCGGCGTTATTAGCTGCTTTCAGAAGGTAGGTGCCGCCCAAAGCCGGAAACCTCGACAGCCAGTTAAATAGATCTTCCTTATGTGTGATATCCCTGGTTTCGTAAACGGTAGTGGTCACCGTTTCGTTCCAAGAGATTACTACGTTGGAGATATTGGAAGAATCGGTGGCGATGCTGTTGGGTACCGTGATTCGGTATACGCCGCTGTTAATGGAGGTTCCGGTGGTGACATAATTTTTACAATAAGTTACGTTGCTGCAACTTGCGGTGATAATGCCGGAGTTCGCATTGGCCGGTGAACCTTGGCCAGACGTAGGCGGAAAACCAGTTCCGGCGGTAGGTGATGTTTGGGTACAATTGGTGAGTTCGATGCGGTCGTCGCGGCCTAGGGCGTTTCTCTCATTAAACAACGCAGTACAGGTATAGCTGTAATTAGTGGTGGTTACGTTGCTACTCAATACAGTATTTGTAGTCTCGGTATGGGTAACTGCGTTGAGCCGGCGAATGCGGTTATCGATATTTTGGCCTGGGTCGCCCCAGCCGTTACAACTGGTACCAAAACTGTTACAAGAATTGATAGATTGCCAAGCGACGCGAATGCTGCCACTGAGTCCGGCAAAGCCGTTCATAGCCGCGGATACTGTCGCCAGATTGCGAGTACGATAATAGGAATACCAGTTGGCGAAATTTTGCTGAGCGGTGGCCGAAAGAGTTGTGACATCGTAGTAATCGTAACAATCTTCATCCCCTTTAGTCCCGTCGCAACTAGCATTTGTGCTATCGAACAAATAGTAGAAGGCATGTCCCCCTGTCGCTGGAGACGAAGCAAAAGTTTGGGAGTTGCTGCTCGGATTGTATTCCAGCGTCACCCGGTAGTTGCTAGATAAATTAACCGTACCCAGGCTGGTATCGAAACCGTTAAGTGGCGCAGCGGTAAAGCTGACGTTCGGATAGCAGGTGGAAGGATTGGTATTGTCCAATTTACAGTTGCCCCCGTTATATTTTGGCGGCGGAGTATAGGTTACGGCTGGGTTGTAATAGATAGCATTGAAATTGGCGGCTTTGAAGCGTTTTGTACCTTGATTAATATCCAAGTTATCCGGTACATAGCTCCAAGCCATGCTGCCCGAGTCGTCTAGAGTAAGTAGAACGTTAGGCGGCATACTTGCGGTTACGAACAACGGCACATCAGCTATGTCGAGGTCCGTTGAGTTGGCTGGAGCGTTGATTATAAGAGCCAGCGCAACGGTCAAAAAACTGAGCGTTTTATTTGAATAGAATTTCATATTCGACTCCCTAACCGAAACCGGCTGGATCAAGGACTTGGCGTGTAGCTAAACGCCGCCTGCAGAATGACTACTGCGCTGGTGTCTCCGCCCACAGCTCGGGCGGTGACGCGATAATGCTCAACTGTTCCGACGTCGGGCATTTTTTCAATTATGTAACGCGGATTCTCCGCTACGCCGCTTACTGTGAATGACTTGTAATTCGTCCAGTTGGCAATATTGCCCCAATAGCTGCTGTCGTTGGCGTGTGAAGGATTATTGACCAATCCTGCCGGCATTGTTCCGGTCCATGGCCCAACTCGCCATGTAGAAAGTGTATTGCCGGCGTTTTTCAACGCAGCTTCCGCGGCTTGAAAGGCCATATCCCGATTCCGAGTGTTCCCGGCCATACGCTCTTCCAGACCGCTGTTTTGAACGGCGTTGTTACCGATTAGCATCAATGCAACCAGAAAAATCAATGCGGTAAATAGAACAACCCCTTGCTGTTTGCCCGGATATCGGCTGTAGTGTAAGTGTTTCATCAAAGCCTCACAGGCGATTACGGATCGCAATGGTGGTAGTGAAGACTTTTCGCAACAGATTGTCTGCTGCTGTCGTGCTAGCTCCGTTGTAAGTGTAAGTTTGGGCTTGCGAGGTGATGCCTTTTTCGTCCTGGCGGGAGACCATCAGCAGACTGATGCGCAAGCCGAGCACTCTAGACCAGTCAGCCACGTTGTTGGCAGTGACGTAACTGTCTATGTTTTGGTCTGCCGGAACCGTGGTATCTACACCATAAGTGACTTGCATGTTTTCTACGCCGTCGATCAACTCTTCGGCTATTGTCTTTGCAGTTGGTGTGCCGCCGACAATTTCGGAACGCAGCCTTTCTCTGTACAACGCCGGTTCTCCGGCTGCGTTGGTGCGGATGTAATAGGTGTTGGCGCTTAATTCGAATACGCCGCTGTTTGCAGCAAAGGTTATAGCGGAACCCGGATTTGCGCAGTTGACCGGAGTCGGTATTACCCCTAACTCCGTAGTACAGTTACCGGGCGATATGCCGGTCTTGCCGTGAGTGACCGTGGTGCTCGTCACGGCGCTTGCCTGAAAGATGGCTGTGTTGGTCGTGCCGCTAATGATTAAAATGTCTCCAGCGCTGAAGGTATGCGCGGCACTCAGCGTAATAGTCGGCGGTACATGGCTGCTGACCGTCATTTCGGTCGCCTTGTCGGCCCGAATCACGCTGAACGAATCTCCGCGCAGGCGATCGCCGGCAGTCATGTCTGCCGGTAGGCTGTCTTCGTAGCCTCTGAGCGGCTGGGTCAACAATTTTTTGCTCCACCAAGTTGCTGATGAATTGGTAACGTCATTGCACTCTGAGGATGTGCAGGCGACATAGCCGGAAAAGCCTACCATTCTGATATCTCTATCCATCGCTTCGAAGGCGAAGCGGGCATTCTCTTGCATGCGCGACATCACTTCCTGTACTCGGAAACTTTGCCGGCTAGCCAGGAATATACTTGCAATGGCTCCGATTATTATCAAACCGATGGTTAATGCCACCATTAGCTCAATCAGCGTGACGCCCCTGCATTTAGAGCCGGTGCAAGAGTAGCGGTTATAATGAGAATAGCGGCTCATATCAGGCTACGGGTCGAAAAGCTGGTCACGACGCCATCGCCGTCTTCGTCCCACTGCACGTTGATGACCGCGGCTCCGGTATTGTTGACGGACAGGCTAGCGTCGCCGGCTGGTAGGACAGCACTGACGGTATTCTTCCAGTCGCCCAGATCGGAGCGTAACGCCGCGGCACAATTGGTCAAGGTGTTGGGAGCGTTCGGCGGAGCCGCACCGAATGCGACGTTGCAATTGCCGGTTATCGCAGTTGTGCGGTTTAGTCTGAGCCGTTCCAATACGTCGTTGGCTAAAAAGGTGGCTTGGCTCCGTAAAAAAGCGGAATTATTGTTTTTTACCGTTGTAGCCAACAATCCTGCGTAGCCGAGCAAACCGATTGCAACGATCAGCATTGTAACTAATACTTCGATCAAGCTGCTGCCCGACTGCCGCGCACAGTGCTGTTGACTCGATGCTGCAAACTGTTTTGTTGGGATAATCATCAGGGGTTGGTGCATGAACTGAGTTCGCTGGCTAAGTCGCTCTTTTCCGGTATGCCGTCGTTGTCGCTGTCCCGCCCTTGACCAACACGTCCGGTAGGCCCGATTACAACCAAGCGCGAAGTTCTGGGTTCCGGGATGTTGTTGCCGTCGTTATTGTCGCAAATCGCAAAGGAGCCTTGTGTATTGCTATCACCGGTCGGTTTGTAATGGATGTAATCAGTGAAACTGTTGGAGCGTAACGTGAAATTTGCCGGGAGTGCTTCGTAGACACGTAATACGCAATCTTCGTCCGATTCGCAAAGGTTACCGTCACCATCGTCGTTAAAGGTATTTTTGTTCGCATTGCTAGACCGATCCACATCGATAAATACTTGCCAGCCGTTTTCCCATTGGCTGCCGGTTTTCGCTGCAACGACGATTTGGCCGCGCTTTATCGCTTCGTTGCGGGTGTAGTTCAGCGCGGTAACTAGCTGGTTGGCGGTGGAGGTCAGACGACTGCTGCGGATCGCAGACGTAAAGCTGGGAATCGCCACCGCGGCCAGGATGCCGACGATGGCGACTACTATGATCAACTCTACGAGGGTAAAGCCGAGCAATGGCGCCGATTTGCTTTTCATTTTTCGGGGTGGCTCCAAAATGACAGGACGGCGGTTCGTCGAAACTTAATAAAACGGAGCTGAAGATAGCACAGTATTAAACAAAGTTATGAGAGCTGAAACAAAATTCGGCGGAGCCTCGCAAGATCGGATTTCAGTAACTACACTGTTAACCGAGCTTGGCTACAATTGCCTCGTCTCGGAATTGTCCTGGAGCTTGGCGCTCCGGCCAAAGCGGCAATTTCGACTACGTTTTTAACGAGTCTTAAAATTGGAGGAAATAATTGTGGCAACGATTCTTGCCGTAGACGATTCGGCATCGATGAGACAAATGGTGGCGTTTACCTTGAAGGGGGCTGGCTTCAGCGTGGTGGAGGCCGTCGATGGTGTGGACGCTTTGAATAAAGCCAAGGCACAGGCTTTCGATTGTGTGGTGACCGACGTCAATATGCCGAACAAAGACGGAATCGAATTGATCAGGGAATTGCGCGCGCTGCCCAACTACAAATTCACGCCGATGCTGATGTTAACCACCGAGGCCGGCGCGGATAAAAAACAACAGGGCAAGGATGCCGGCGCCACCGGATGGATCGTTAAGCCGTTCAATCCCGACCAGTTGCTGAAAACGATCAAGAAGGTAATGGGTTAAGTTTCCGTTAGCGTCGGGGCAGCAAATTCTGGGTGGTTGTATGACAATCGATATGGCGCAATTCCATCAGGTGTTCTTCGAGGAAAGTTTCGAAGGGCTGGATGCGATGGAATCCGGTTTGCTGCACATGGATATCGGCGACGTCGACGCCGAGGATATCAACACGATCTTTCGCGCCGCCCATTCGATAAAAGGTGGGAGCGGAACATTCGGCTTTACCGCGGTTTCGGATTTTACCCACGTCATGGAGACCTTGCTCGACGAGATGCGGGACGGCCGGCGCAAGGTTACCCAGCCGGCCGTCGATGTTTTGCTCGGCTCGGTGGATTGTTTACGCGACATGTTGCAGTCCATCCGCGACGGCGCGGAAATCGATCAAGCCACCGTCTCGGCGCACAAGTTGGCGCTGGACAATGAATTGCATAATCCCGGTGCCGAGACGAAGCCTGTCGCCGTGGCAGAGCCGTCGTCCGCCCGCCAGGCAGTGTCGAGCGATGCTGGCGAAGCATTGGAAATCAGCGGCTGGACGATCGCATTCAGCCCGCATCTGCATCTACTGAAAACCGGTAACGAACCGGTCAGGATGTTCAGAGAGTTGGCCGCTTTGGGGGAGTTGACGACCACGGTCGATTTACAAGGCTTGCCCAGCTTGTACGATCTCGATCCGGAAGAATGCCATCTGTCATGGAAATTGCAGGTGTCCGGAAATATTCCGGCCGGGGAAATCGACGAGATATTCGATTGGGTCGAAGACGACTGCGATTTGGCCAAACAGCCGAGCTATCGGGCGAACCGGCCGGCGGCGGCACCTGCGCAAGAAACGCATGGAACCGGCAGCGCTGCGGCCGATGCGGTTCCGGCAACTCAATCTGCAGAAAACGCAGCCGAAATCGAGAACCAGCCAACGGATGCGAAACCGGCTAAAAAGGAAGAGGCTAAAGCCGCCGGCAAAGGTTCCAGTTCGATTCGGGTCGATACCGCCAAGATCGACACCTTAATCAATATGGTCGGCGAATTAGTGATTACCCAATCGATGCTGAGCTTGTTGGGCGACCATTTCGAGATGAACAAGCTCGACCAGTTAAAAAACGGCCTGTCGCAGTTGGAACGCCATACCCGCGAGCTGCAGGAAAGCGTGATGAATATCCGGATGTTGCCGATCAGCTTCGTGTTCAGCCGCTTCCCGCGCTTGGCGCATGATATTAGCGCTAAGCTCGGTAAAAAAATCGAGCTGAAACTGGTTGGCGAGAATACCGAAGTGGATAAAACCGTGGTGGAGTTACTGAGCGATCCGTTGGTACACCTGGTTCGCAACAGTCTGGACCATGGCATCGAGCTGCCCGAAGTCCGCATCGCGGCCGGTAAGCCGGAAACCGGCACCGTTACGCTGGAGGCCTACCACCGCGGCGGCAACATCGTGATAGAAGTATCGGACGACGGCAAAGGATTGGATAAAGACAAGTTACGCGCCAAAGCCATTGAGAAAGGCTTGATCGATGCCGACGCCGTGCTGACCGAGAAACAAACCTACGAATTGATCTTCATGCCCGGCTTTTCGACGGCGGAAAAATTGACCGATATTTCCGGCCGCGGCGTCGGTATGGATGTGGTGCGGCGCAACATTCTGGCTTTGGGCGGCGATATCGAAATTTTATCCGAGTTGGGAAAGGGCTCGACCATTGCCATCCACTTGCCGCTGACGCTGGCGATCTTGGACGGCCAATCGATTGCCGTGGGTGACGAAACCTACATATTGCCGCTGGGCTCGATCATCGAATCGTTGCATATCAAGGAGGATAGGATTAACCGGGTGGCCGGCAAAGGCGAAGCCTTTTTGCTGCGTGGCCAATACCTGCCTATCGTCCGCATCCACGAGATTTTCAAAGTGCCAGGCGCCAAAACCACCAAGTTGACGGAAGGCCTGATCGTCGTCGTCGAAGGCCAAGGCGTACGCTGCGGCTTGTTTGTCGACGATTTACTCGGCCAGCAGCAAGTGGTGATCAAATCGCTCGAAGCCAATTACCGGCGTATCGAAGGCGTCTCCGGCGCGACCATCTTGGGCGACGGTTCGGTGGCGTTGATCCTGGATATACCGGGTTTGGTGCGCCTGGCTAACCAATAACCGGCGGCAGCACTGTCGAGCAGAACTTATCGAAATCAGCGATATGGAGCAGCAAGATTTGAAACAAGCCGAGAGCGATCTGCAATTTTTGAGTTTTACCCTGGGCCGGGAAGAATACGGTGTAGATATTCTGCGGGTGCAGGAAATCCGGAGCTGGGAACCGGTATCGAGGATTCCGAATGTGCCTGCCTACGAAAAAGGCGTGGTGAATTTGCGCGGCGCGATCGTGCCGATTATCGATTTGCGGGAGCGGTTCCAGTTGGGGCATAGCCCTTATACGCCGTTGACGGTGGTGGTGGTTTTGCAGGCCCGCGAGGCCGACAAGACCCGGATTATGGGAGTTGTGGTCGATTCGGTTTCCGATGTAGTGGATGTCAATCGAAAAAGCATTCAAAGCGCGCCTGATTTTGGCTCCAAAGTCAGTACCGAATTTATCAACGGTTTGGTTTCGGTCAACGACCGCATGGTCATGCTGCTGGATGTGGATAAATTATTAAAATTGGATGGCGTGGATGGTGAAGATGAAAGCTGAACAAAAAGCTGTTGACGGCTGGGCTGTACTGGAGGAAATGCAATGAAACTCAATCACCCTGTGACTGATCGCGAAGTTCTGATGAAGCCGGGTACCATTTTGGTCACCCGTACCAATCTGAAAGGCGTCATTACCTATGCCAACGATGCATTTATAGAGATCAGCGGCTTTAGCAAGGACGAACTGATCGGCTCCAACCATAACGTTGTCCGCCATCCGGACATGCCGTCCGCCGCTTTTGCCGATTTGTGGATGTGTTTGAAGAACGGCAAGCCCTGGACCGCTCCGGTCAAGAATCGCACCAAATCCGGCGATTATTATTGGGTGGAAGCCAATGTCACGCCGGTATTCAAAAACGGCAAAGTGCAGGAATATCTGTCGGTACGCTATGCGCCGTCGCGAGAGCAAATTGCTCAGGCCGAGTCGCTTTACGAAAAGCTCAATGCCAACAAGGCCAGCATGCGCCCGAAAGGCTTGGTGGCAGCTATTAAAAAAATTTCGGAAATCGGGTTTTGGAAAAAAGTCGCAATTATCTATCTGATCTTCCTGCTACCGACCTTAAACTCCATCTACGGCCACTATGTCGAGCAAAAGTATTTGGAGATGTCCTTGTTTTTGGGGCTTGCTACCTTTGCTTCGGTAATGGGATATATGCTAATCAACAGTGTCATTAATGCATTTGAGAAGGCGATAGGTATTTGCTACCGGATGGCCGATGAGCAGTTTCGCAACTCTATCGATCTGGATCGCGGCGACGAAATTGGCGATTTCTATCGGGCGTTGTACGGTATGCAGGTAAAACTGAATTCCGATTTGGCCTTCTCCAAACAAGTCGCCTCCGAAGCGATGCGGATCAAGCAAGCGCTGGATAATGTGCAATCCTGCGTGATGGTCGCCAATAACGATTTGGACATCATTTACATGAATAAAACCGTGTCGGAGATGTTTCAAAATGCACAGCAAGATATTCGCAAACAATTGCCGAAATTCGATGCCAGTAACCTGCTGGGCGCCAATATCGACCAATTCCACAAAAATCCGGGCCATCAGCGCCAACTGCTGGCAAATCTGAACGCCACCTTCAGCTCGGCGCTGGTGATCGGCGACAGGCACATGAATATCGTTGCCAATCCGGTCAGAAACGACGAAAAAGAGCGCATCGGCGTCGTGGTCGAGTGGTTGGACCGGACCCACGAAGTGAAAATCGAACAGGAAATTGCCGGTATCGTCGAGGCCGTGAAGGCCGGCGAATTGTCGAGCAGGATCGAACTGGCCGACAAACGCGGCTTTTTCGAAAAACTCAGCGAGGGCATCAACGAACTGACCGATGTGATCGAAAACGTGTTTCGCGATATCGGCAGTACCATGCAAAGCATGGCCGCGGGGGATCTGACCAACCGGATTACCAGCGAATACGAGGGCGTCTATTTGAATTGCAAAAATGATATCAATGCCACCATCGATAAACTGAACGAAATCTTCGGCCAGGTCAGCGAGTCGGCTCACTTCATTAACAATTCTTCGCAAGAGATTGCCAGCGGAAACAATAATTTATCGCAACGTGCCGAGCAGCAGGCGGCCAATCTGGAACAAACCGCGGCGAGCATGGAAGAGCTGACCAGTACGGTGAAAAACAATGCCGACAACGCCCAGCAAGCGAATTTGGTGGCCAACAACGCCAAGGAGTTGGCGGAAAAGGGCGGCAATGTCGTCAAAGCGGCCGTCTCGGCGATGCAGGAAATCAACGAAAGCAGCAACAAAATCGCCGACATTATCGGCGTGATAGACGAGATCGCATTCCAGACCAATTTGCTGGCATTGAACGCTTCGGTGGAAGCGGCCCGCGCCGGCGAACAAGGTCGAGGCTTCTCCGTGGTTGCTACCGAGGTCAGAAATCTGGCGCAGCGCAGCGCGACCGCCGCCAGAGAAAGTAAGGAATTAATTCAGAACAGTGTGCAAAAGGTTAGGGCCGGTACCGAGTTCGTCAACGAAACCGGTAAGGCGTTGACCGAAATCGTCGCCGGCGTTAAGAAAGTCGGCGACATTGTGGCCCAAATCGCTGACGCCAGCGTCGAGCAGTCTGCCGGCATCGGTCAAGTCAACCAAGCCGTAGCGCAGATGGACGAAATCACCCAGCAAAATGCCGCGTTGGCCGAAGAAGCCTCGGCGGCCAGTATATCCATGAGCGATTTGTCCACCAATATGGTGGAAATGCTGGCGTTTTTTAAGACCGAGAACAATGCCGGCCAACATCCGGTCGCGCAGCGCGGGCACGCTGCCGGCGCGATGCGAACGGAGCCGGCTCGCACCGTTTCGGCTCCGGTATCCAATAGCCAACCGGCATTTGTCGCGAGATCGAACGATATGGACGACGAATGGCAGGATTTTTGATCGGAGTCCGCGGCAGGTCGGTCTCTCCACAAGGAAAATAAGCCATGGCAACGAATAAACAGGTTGAACAGTTCCTGACGTTCGAGTTGGCCGGTGACGCTTACGGTATCGATATCTTGAAAGTCCAGGAAATCAGAGGCTGGGAACCGATCCGGAAAATTCCCAATGCTCCGGCTTTTGTCAAAGGCGCGCTGAATCTACGCGGAACGATTGTGCCGATTATCGATTTGCGCGAGCGGTTTCAGATGGAAAAAGCCGAGTATACGCCCGTTACCGTAGTGATCGTGTTGAGTATCGATACCGCGGCGGGTGCCAGCGTGATGGGCGTCGTGGCCGATACCGTTTCCGACGTATTGGATATCGATCCGGCGGATATAAAACAGGCGCCGAACTTGGGAACCAAAATCAACACCGAATACATGCGCGGCATGTATGTCGGAAAGAAGAATATGGTCATGCTATTGGATGTCGACAGGTTATTGAATCCTGAAGAGTTTATCGAGTTCGCCAGTTTGCAATGAAGGCGAAAATCATAGCCGTGCTGAATCAAAAAGGCGGCGTCGGGAAAACCACGACCTCGGTGAATCTGACCCACGCCTTGGCCAGGATGGGCAAAACGGTGACGGTAATCGATTTGGATCCGCAAAGCCATTTGGCGGTATCCCTCGGAGTCGTTGCGCCGCAGCAGGGCGGTATCGACGAAGTCATGCTGGCCGATTGCGGGTTGCAGGGCCGGTTGTTACCAGTAAGAAAGAATCTGAATCTAGTCGTTTCCGGACCGCGCTTGCAAGAAATCGAACAACTCAGCGAAGGCGGTTCCTGCCGCGGCGATTTACTGAAAAAGGCTTTGGTGTCGTGCCTGTTGGATCAGGATTTCGTTTTTATCGACTGTCCGCCGTCTTCCGGCGTGCTGGTGGCCAATGCCTTGTTCGCCGCCGACGAGATTTTGATTCCGATGACCTCCGACTATCTGGTGCTGCAGGGCTTGTCGCATTTAATGGGGACTATCAAGAAATTCGAAGCCGCATTGAAACGGCAATATCGATTCTCGCTGGTGATGTCCCGCTACATTCCGACGCGGCGCTTGTCCAGAGAGGTATTGGAATTGGTCAAAAGCTATTTTCCCGGCAAAGTACTGGCGACACCGATCCGCGAGACCGCGTTGCTGGCCGAATGCCCGAGTTTTGGCAAGACTATTTTTGAGTATCGTCCAGGCTGTCGCTCGGCGCGGGATTTCACCGAACTGGCCAAGGACTTTTTGGAAAATAGGGTGATGTAATGGCTGAGAACGGCGAGAACAGTTTAATTGGCTACGATCCGCTGGCCTGGATGAAGGCTGACGCTGGCGGCGAGCCAAGCGGCGTACCGGTGCCGGCTGTCGAGCCAGCCGGCAACATCGCATTGGAGCCGCAGTTACCGGATGGCGCCGGTAATGCCGATGCCGATGCAGAGTCCGTAGACTCAGCATCCGAGCCTGAGCCCCAGGCGGTCGGCAAAGGGACAGTGGTGTTGGAGCCTTTATCCAATATTCAGGGTGTCGCCAGCTTGCACCATACGTTGATGCAGATGTTGAACCAGTATGACGCGCTGGATATCGATGCTTCAGCGGTTACCAGCATCGATACCTCGACGCTGCAATTGTTGGTGGTGTTGAAATGTACCGCCGCCGGTTTACAAAAGGTGGTGGCGATCGATTTTCCGTCCGAGAAATTTGTCGAGGCTGCGCAGTTACTGGGCGTGTCGGAAATGCTGGAAGTCGATGCAGCCGTGTCCGGCTTTTTTTAAGCCGTTCCGGATCGGTTTAGCAAGTCTGCGCTCAACATGAAAGATAATATTCGCGAATTCGAATATACCCAGGCTGATTTCGATATTCTGCGAAAAATTTCCAATCAGCACTCGGGGATTTTGGTACCGGACGATAAGTTCGATATGTTTTATTCCCGGCTGGCGAAGCGGCTTAGGTTATTGGGGCTGGCTAGCTTCAAGGAATATTGCCAATATTTAACCGACCATCCCGCCGATGAATTTACCGAATTCATCAATTCCGTCACGACCAACCTGACTTCGTTCTTTCGGGAAAACCACCATTTCGAATATTTGACTGAAACGGTGGTGCCGGAGCTGTTGAAAAAGAAGGCTGCGGTAAGGCAGGTCAAAATCTGGTCGGCCGGGTGTTCGACCGGGGAGGAGCCTTACTCGTTGGCGATGGCGTTGAAGGAGAGTCTGCCGGCCGGTTGGGACCTGAAAATATTGGCCACCGATCTCGACACCAATGTGTTGGCAACGGCGGCCAATGGCGTTTACAGTGCCGATCGCGCCGCCGGCATTTCCGAGCAACGGCTGAAGCGCTGGTTTCAAAAAGGCCGCGGACGGCAAGCAAACAAGGTCAGAGTCAAGCCGGAATTGCGCGCGGCGGTCACGTTCAGACAACTGAACCTGATGCGGGACTGGCCGATGCGCGGCCGTTTCGATGTCATCTTTTGTCGAAACGTGCTGATTTACTTCGACCGGCAAACCAAAACCAAGCTCGCCGAACGCTATGCCAGCCTGCTCGAAACCGGCGGCTATCTTTTTATCGGCCATTCCGAATCGCTGCATCAGCTCGATACGGCCTTCGAACCCATCGGAAACACCATTTACCGGAAAACAGCCAAGTGAGTCTGACTCATACTTTAGTAAAACCGCCTATCGCCGGGTTCGAGGGGGTCAACCGCTACTGGGACCAAGAGAACCAAATCGTCGCCGCGAAATTGATGCCGGGCGACTATTACGTCACTAGCCAGGATGAAATGATCACGACGGTGCTCGGTTCCTGCGTCGCCGCTTGCATTCGCGATTGCGAAACCGGAATCGGCGGCATGAACCATTTCATGTTGCCGGAAACCAGCGATAGCCGGTTGAGCGCCCGCGATGAGGCTGTAGTGGGTAATGCATTGCGCTACGGCAACTATGCGATGGAGCACCTGATCAATACCATTCTGCAAAACGGCGGTAAACGGAAAAACCTGGAGGTCAAGTTGTTCGGCGGCGGCAAGATCATCGCTTCGCTGAGCAATGTCGGCGCCCGCAATGTGAAATTCGTCTTGGATTATGTCGATACCGAGGCGTTGAAGCTGGTTTCTCACGACTTGGGAGATATTTATCCGCGCAAAGTCAATTTCTTTCCGCGTAGCGGCCGCGTCAGAATGAAAAAGATCAAGGATCTGCATAACCAGACCATTTTCTTGCGCGAGAAACAATACAGTTACAGCATCAAGGACGCGCCGGTCGAAGGCAGCGTCGAGTTGTTTTAGGAGCGGGAGTGGCAAAAATAAAACTACTGATCGTCGACGACTCGGCTCTGATCCGGCAGATGTTGACGCAGATATGTAACCAAGCGGACGATATCGAAGTGGTCGGCACTGCCGGCGATCCGTTGATTGCCCGCGATAAAATCAAGACCTTAAATCCCGACGTGCTGACGTTGGACGTGGAAATGCCGCGCATGGACGGGCTGACCTTTCTACGGAACCTGATGCGCCTGCGGCCGATGCCGGTCGTGATGATTTCGACCTTGACCGAAAAAGGCGCCGAGGTGACGTTGGAGGCTTTGGCGCTGGGAGCGGTGGATTTCGTGGCCAAGCCCAAAGTCGACGTATCGCAAGGCTTGAAGGCTTACGCGGACGAAATCGTCGGCAAAATCCGCATGGCCGCCCAGGCCAAGGTCAAGGCTCTGGAAACGCCTAAAGCCCAGGCAATAACCCGTCAGCCGGAAGGCTCGGCACACACCGTTATGAAGAAACATTTTAAGACCACCCACAAAATCGTCGCACTCGGTTCGTCCACCGGCGGTACCGAAGCGGTCAAGCAATTGGTACGGACTTTGCCGCGGACCGCGCCGGCGATCGTTATCGCTCAGCATTTGCCGTTAGCGTTCAGCGCTTCGTTCGCCAAGCACGTCAACGATGCCACCGAAATGGCAGTGGCTTTGGCTGAAGACGGACAGCCGATATTGCCGGGCCACGTTTACATCGCGCCGGGCGACCGCCACTTCCTGGTTGCCCGCGACGGCGCCCGCTACATGTGCCGGCTGGACGACGGTCCGCCGGTGAATCGGCATAAACCGTCGGTCGAGGTTTTGTTCCGCTCCGTAGCGCAGAACGTCGGCGGTAATGCGATCGGCGTAATGCTGACCGGAATGGGCGCCGACGGCGCGAAGGCGATGGTGGAAATGCGCGATGCCGGCGCCGTCAATATTGTGCAGGACGAGGCTTCCAGCGTGGTGTGGGGTATGCCCGGCGAAGCCTTCAGGCTGGGGGCCGCGCATCATGTGTTATCCTTGGACAAAATCGCGGAAAAAATTTTGGTGTTGGCGGAATAGATTCATATGGTGCAGTTCTTGAAAGATAACGGCGTGTTAGTCGGTTTGACCGGTATGGTGCTGATGCTGCCGTTATTCTTTGCCGATACCCGGATTTATTGGGGAGCGAGCGCGTTGCTCAGCCTGCTGTGGATGTTCCGCACCTTTCGCGCGCAAACCGTTTCCACGCTGGGGAAAACCGGGCAAACCGAGCGGTATGAAGTGGATATGACCAGAGCGGTCGATAGTTATCTGGGGCATCTGGCGGAGTGTATCGAACAGGAAAGCAACCGCTTCCGGGCCGAGTTGGAACAATTGAAGTCGATGCTGGCCGATGCCGTCAGGACCATGTCCAACAGTTTCAATAGTTTGCATGCCTTGGCCAGCGGACAATCGGACGTGGTTGGTTCGTTGGTGTCGGATCTGGAGGACAGCGTCGAGCAGGATAGCCAGGCGATCAATTTCACCCGATTTACCCACGAAACCGACAAGGTGCTGCAATTCTTCATCGACCATATCCTGCAAATCAGCAAGCAGAGCGTGGAGATGGTCGCGGTGATCAACGACGTCGGCGAGCATATGGCCCATGTCGAAAAACTGTTGGGTGACGTGCAGAAGATCGCCGACCAGACCAATCTGCTGGCCTTGAATGCGGCGATTGAGGCGGCGCGGGCCGGCGAAGCCGGCCGGGGCTTTGCCGTCGTGGCCGGCGAGGTGCGTAACCTATCGAAAAATTCCGATAAGTTCAGCGAAGAAATCAAGGTGGTGGTCAAGGCTTCCAAGGACAACATCCGCGAAGCGCAAAACATGATCGAAGTCATGGCGTCGAAGGACATGAACGTGGCGATCAGTTCTAAAGCCAATATCGACAAGATGATGGACGACATTGCCGTCATCAATGCCAACATCGCCAAAAACGTGGCCGAGATTTCCCAGATGACCGGCCAGATCGAAATCAGCGTCGGCAATGCCGTCAGAGGGTTGCAGTTCGAAGATATGGCTCGCCAGTTGATCGAACACATGCAGGCTAATCTGGAACATTTCTCCGCGTTGAAAGACGAGGTCGCCATCGGCATGGCCATGTTCAAAACCGGCAACCGCGCGGATTGGCAAGCCCAACTGGGGCAGGGTGCCGACCGCTTGCGGCAGATGAAACAACAGTGGCAGATCGTTAAATCCCGCGTCGTCTCGCAATCGTCGATGGACGAGGGCGATGTGGATTTATTTTAAAAACCGGTCGCTACCGACATTATTGCAATGAGGAGGAACCATGGGGATTGACGCAAGAGTGGACTCGGGCGTGTTACATATCAAAGTCAGCGGAAAATTCGATTTCGGCGTGCATAACGAATTCCGGGAAGCCATCAAATTGGCCGAAACCGGCTTAAAACAAATAGAAGTCGATTTGGCGGGCACCGATTATATGGACAGTTCGGCGCTAGGCATGCTGTTGGTGCTGCGCGATAAAATCGGCGGCGACAAAACGGCGATACGGATAAAAAATGCCCGCGCCGAAGTAAAAAAGATTCTGGAAATCGCCAATTTCGATAAACTGTTTTCTTTGCTTTAAGCCGTCACTTTTGCCCGCCCGCCAGTTGGGTACCGGTTCTTGCCGGACCTTTGTCAGCCCGCCATGAACCAGTACAGCAACCATTCCAGTTATAGCGTCGTCCGCCATTTTTTTCGGCGTTTTTTTCCCGATTCGCAAGTCGCCGCATTAGCAATCATATTACTGGGCGGATTTTTATTGATATACAGCCTGCTCGGGCTGTTGATGCCGGTATTCGTCGCGGTCGTGTTGGCCTATCTGTTGGAAGGCTTGGTCGCCAAATTGGAAATGCGCGGCGTGGCCCGCCTGATCGCGGTCCATCTGGTGTTTTTTGCCTTTATGGCGGCGCTGGGCTTCGTATTGTTCGTGTTGGTGCCCATGGTATCGGAACAAACCGTGCAACTGGTGCAACATATACCGGAAATCGTGTCCAGAACCCAGGCGGAAATCATGCGTTTTCCGGAACGCCATCCCGAGTTGATTTCGGAAACCCGGATTCGGGAAATCATGTTCACGATCCAGCAGGATTTGCTCAAATACGGCCAGGATCTGATTTCCGGCTCCGCCCAGTCCTTCGTCGGTTTGGTGGCCGTTGTGATTTATCTGTTTCTGGTGCCGTTGATGGTGTTTTTCTTTTTGAAAGACAAACGGCTGCTATTGGGCTGGATGCTGCAGTTCCTGCCTTCGGACACCAGCTTGAGCCTGCGGGTCTGGCAGGAAGTCGACAAACAAATCTCCAACTACGTGCGCGGCAAGTTTGTCGAAGTGTTCATCTTGTGGGCGATCAGCTATCTGGTGTTTTGGTGGCTGGGTTTGAATTACGCCATGTTGCTGGCGGTGTTGATGGGCCTGTCGGTCGTGATCCCTTACGTCGGCGCAACCTTGGTCACTTTTCCGGTACTTGGCGTGGCCTACGTGCAATGGGGCGTCGGCGGCGGCGACCAGTTCATGTACGTGTTCATCGCCTACTCGGTGATTCAGGCGCTGGACGGCGTGATATTGGTGCCGTTACTGTTTTCCGAGGCGGTGAATTTGCATCCGGTGGCGATCATCGTCGCTATCTTGTTCTTCGGCGGCCTGTGGGGATTCTGGGGCGTGTTTTTCGCAATTCCGTTGGCCACGCTGGTTAAAGCCGTGTTAACCGCGTGGCCGCGCTGGGAAGCGAACGGAACCTTGGCCGGATAGCTTACAAATTGTCCGAGGCGAAATCGGCCAAGCGCGAACGTTCGCCGCGGCGCAGAGTAATGTGTGCGCTGTTCGGCCAGTTTTTGAAGCGGTCCACCACGTAGGTCAGGCCGGAACTGGTCGCGGTCAGGTAAGGCGTATCGATCTGCGCCAGATTGCCGATGCAGATGATTTTGGTACCCGGCCCGGCCCGGGTGATCAGAGTTTTCAATTGCTTGGGCGTCAGGTTTTGCGCTTCGTCGATAATCAGATAGCGGTTCAGGAAAGTACGGCCGCGCATGAAATTCAGCGAGCGGATTTTTACCCGGTTCATCACGACGTTTTGCGACGCGCCTTGCTCCCATTCGGTGTTGCCGGCCCGGCTGCCCAGCAGTTCCAGGTTGTCCATCAGCGCGCCCATCCAGGGTGCCATTTTTTCTTCTTCGCTGCCCGGTAAAAAGCCGATGTCCTGGCCGACCGGCATGGTTTCGCGGGTCATGATGATTTCCTGGTACAGCTTCCGCTCCAAGGTCAGCGACAGGCCGGCCGCCAACGCCAGCAGGGTTTTGCCGGTACCGGCCGAGCCGATCAGGGTCACGAAATCCACGTCCGGGTCCATCAACGCATTCAATGCAAAATTCTGTTCCCGGTTTTTGGCGAAAATGCCCCAGATGTTGTTGTGTTTGCTGCGGAAGTCTCTCGCCAATTGCAGTACCGCGGTCTCGCCTTCGCAGCTTTTGACGATGGCCTCGAAGTTATCCTCGCCCTCCATGTACAGGTATTGGTTCGGATACCATTCGCTGACCGCCGGTCCGCTGATCCGGTAGTAAGTGTTGTTGTTATCCTGCCAGGACTCCATCTTGCCGCCGTTTTCGTCCCAGAAATCGGCATCCAGCGCCAGGCTGCCGCTGTAAAGCAGGTCGATGTCTTCGATGGTCTGGTCGTTGTGGTAATCCTCGGCGTTGATTTGCAGCGCGGCGGCTTTGATGCGCATATTGATGTCTTTCGACACCAAAATCACGTTGACGTCCGGATATTCCTTGCTCAGAGCCAGCATGATGCTGAGGATGGAATTGTCGGCGATTTGGCCCGGCAGGTCGGCCGGTAACAGATGCGACAACTGCCGGGTTTGGAAAAACAGGCGGCCGTCGAATTCGCGCTCGCCGGCCAACCCGTGTTCGATGCGCGACAGCGGCAGGCCGTCCTTGATCGATTGCTGGTCGGCGTCGCGGATCAATTCGTCCAAAAACCGGCTGACTTGGCGAACGTTGCGCGAGACGTCGGACAGGCCTTTCTTGGCGTGGTCCAGTTCTTCTAACACCACCATCGGGATAAATACGTTGTGCTCCTGAAACCGGAAAATCGACGTCGGATCGTGCATTAACACGTTGGTGTCCAGGACGAACAATTTTTTGCCGGCGGATTGTATATTCATGGTTTCCTTGTCGAGGTCGGTTTGGTATCGGGCGGCGCGGACACGCTTTACTGCCTGTCTTTCTACTCCATACTGCGCGTGATAGTCAACCGGGCCCGATTTCGGTGCGATAAGGCAATTTGCCCGCAGAGTTGCAAATGCCTGCCGCCGCGAGCACGCCGACGCCGGCGAATTTTCTATAATGAAGCCGACGCCATGCCGAGCCGCAGAGTCGGTTACAATATCCGCGATTGGCTGTCGATCCCGAATCGATACACTTATTTCCAGGATTGCTTTATGAACTATTCAGCATCAAACCATCCCGATTTGGATTGGAGCCAAATCAGGGAGACGATCAAGTTGTTGACCGTGTCGGTGGCCCAAGTCGAAGGCAGCATCAAAGACGGCGACGAATCGGTCAACGAGTTGGCCAGCACGTTTACGCTGATGGTCGACGACATGCAGAAAATTCAGGAGTTCTTGGCCCGAGTAGCTCCGGACGAGGCAAATTCGGCGGCGCTGGGCTATTGCGAATCGATGCAGGACAAGATCAACCAGGCGATCGTGGCGTTTCAGTTTTACGACCGGATGCAGCAATGCCTACAGCATGTGTCGAATAACCTGAAGGGCTTGTCCGAGATTATCGATACCCCGCATCGGCTCTACAACCCGATGGAGTGGCACAAATTCCAGGAAAGCATTCGTAGCCGTTACACGATGGAGTCGGAAAAAGTCATGTTCGACGCCATCCACCAGGGTAAGAGTATCGAAGAGGCGTTGCAGTTGTTTGCACAGGCAAACCGGCAGGGCAGCCCCGACGAAATCGAACTGTTTTAACCTTCATCTGTTTGAATTGGCATTTCTAATGAAAAATAAATCTTTGCTGGCCTTGGTTCCGTTGTTGATTCTCGGAATCGGCTGTAGCAGCGTGTCCGAACCGCCGGTGGCCGGTAGCGCACCCGCGAAAAAAACTGCGAAAAAACCGGCGGCAAAAGCCCCGGCAACGGCCGCAGCTCCGAAAAAGCCGGTGGCCAGCGCCAGCCCGACCGCAACCTATGCGATTGACAGCGGCCCCAGCAGTATCAAAGTCGAGCCCAATTTACCGGCTTTCCGGGCCGAGCCGTTGATGCCGCCGGCCGACGTGCCGCCGCCACAGCCGGGAGCGGTTGCCGCACCTGCAGTACCGGTCAATCCGACGACGCCGTTGACCAGCGTACCGGCGCCGAAATATCTGGTGGAGGATGCCGCGATCCCGAGCGGAACGCCGCCTGCCGTGTTGGCGCTGGTGACCGAGGCCGACCGCAGCCGCAGCAGCGGCGATCTGGATGCCGCCGTCGTCGTGATGGAACGGGCGCTGCGCATCGATGCCCGTAATCCGACTTTGACTTATAAACTGGCGCAACTGCGCCTGAAGCAAAATAAGCCGCAACTGGCCGAAGAACTGGCCGGCAAGGCGGCGTTGTTGGCCGGCGGCAATTTGGACCTGAAGCGCAAAAGCTGGATACTGATCGCCGAAGCGCGCAATATGCAACAGAACCCGCAGGGCGCCAAGGAAGCCAAGGCCAAGGCCGAAAGCTTTTTCGGGCACTAACCGTCCCGGAGTTTAGCGGAGTCCGTTTCAGCGTGAGTGAACTGGCCGAAGTGTTTGGTAGCGATGGCGCTTTGGCCGGCGTCATCGCCGGTTACTCGCCGCGTGCGGCCCAGATCGAGATGGCGGAAAAGATCGCCTACGCCATCGAATCGCAACAAAACTTGATCGCCGAGGCCGGCACCGGGACCGGCAAGACCTTTGCCTACCTGATTCCCGCCATCCTGTCCGGCAAACGCGTGATCGTTTCGACCGGCACCAAAAATCTGCAAGACCAATTGTTCAACAAAGACCTGCCGCTGATTCGCAAAGCCTTGGCCAAGCGGCCCTTCAAAGCCAGCTTGTTGAAAGGCCGCGCCAATTATTTGTGCACCTACCGTTTGGAACAGGCGCTGAATGCCGCCTTCGGTTACAGCCGCGAAGAGGCGACGGCGTTGGCGCAAATCAAAACCTGGTCCAAGCGCACCAAAACCGGCGACGTTTCCGAAGCGGCCGACGTGCACGACGGCGATCCGGTCTGGTTTCACGCCACGTCGACCACCGACAACTGTCTTGGGCAAAACTGCCCGGACTACGCCGATTGCTTCCTGACCAAGGCTCGCAAACAGGCGCAGGAGGCCGATATCGTGGTCGTTAATCATCACCTGTTGTGTGCCGATTGGTCGATCCGCGAAACCGGCTTCGGCGAGCTGCTGCCGGATGCCGAAGTCGTCGTCATCGACGAAGCCCATCAACTGGCCGACACTGCGTCCAATTTTTTGGGCGTGACGATTAGCGGCAAACAACTGGTCGATTTGGCCGACGACAGCCTGGCCGAGTATTTCACCGACGCCAAGGATATGCCGGACTTGCGCACCGCCTGCGAGGACCTGCAACACGAAGTCAAGGATTTGCGCTTGGCGTTTGGCCTGGAATTGCGCCGTGGCGACTGGCAGGACATTGAAACCAACCCCAAGATCGCCGGCGCGTTGGAATCCTTGCAAAAACAATTGGCGCGACTGACCGATCAACTGGAACGCGCCTCGGTGCGCAGCAAAGGCCTGGAATCCTGCTTCGACCGAGCCGAAGCGCTGGACGCGCAACTGGAAACGCTGATCAACGATAAGGACGGTCAGTGGATCAAATGGTACGAGACCTACAGCAAGTCGTTTACGTTAAGCCGGACGCCGCTGGATATCGCCAAGGAATTTCGCGGCTTCATGGCCCGGCATAAAGCCACCTGGATTTTTACTTCGGCGACCTTGAGCGTGGCCAATAACTTCGTGCATTTTTCCAAAAGTCTGGGCCTGAGCGGTGCGCTGAGCCAAAGCTGGGACAGTCCGTTCGATTACCCGAATCAAGCGTTGTTTTATCACCCGAAAGGTTTGCCGCAGCCCAGCGATCCGGAATTTACCGACAAAATTGTCGAGTTCGCTTTGCCGGTGCTGGAAGCCAGCCGGGGCAGGGCGTTTTTCCTGTTCACCAGCCACCGCGCCTTGCAGCGTGCCGCGCAGTTACTGGAAGGCAAGCTCGACCACCCGCTGTTGGTGCAAGGTACCAAGTCCAAAGGCGTGTTGCTGGACCAGTTCAAGGAGCTCGGCAATGCGGTGCTGTTGGCCACCGCCAGCTTTTGGGAAGGCGTCGATGTGCGCGGCGATGCGTTGTCTTGCGTGATTATTGACAAGCTGCCGTTTGCATCGCCGGGCGATCCGGTATTGAAAGCGCGAATGAACGCGATGGAAAAACAGGGCCGCAACCCGTTTTTCGAACACCAACTGCCCAGCGCCATCATTATGCTGCGCCAGGGCGTGGGCCGGCTGATCCGCGACGTCAACGACCGCGGCGTATTGATGGTTTGCGATCCGCGCTTGTTGAAACGCTCCTACGGCCAAATGTTTCTGGATAGCGTGCCGGCCATGAAACGTAGCCGCGATATCGCCGACGTCCGCCAATTTTTTGCATCATGAAGGAAAGGCTTTGAAGTTACTAGCGGTAGAAACCTCGACCGACGCCTGTTCGGCGGCCTTGTTTATTAACGGCGAAATTAGGGAGCAATTTGCCGTCGCCCCGCGCGAACACACTAAATTAATCCTGCCGATGATCGACCGTCTGATGGCCGATGCGCAATTGCGGCCGCAGCAGTTGGATGCCGTTGCGGTTAGCCGCGGCCCCGGCTCGTTTACCGGCGTCCGCATCGCCGGCGGCGTGGTGCAGGGTATCGCCTTCGGCGCCGATTTGCCGGTAGCGCCGGTTTCGACGCTGGCCGCGATCGCTCAAGATTTCTTCAATAAGCGGAGCGAACCCGAAATTGCCTTTACCGCGATGGATGCGCGGATGGGCGAAATTTTTTGGGGTGTGTACCGGCGTGGCGAATTGGGTTTGGCCGAATTGCTCGGCGCCGAAGCGGTCACGCCCGCCTCGGATATTCAGGCCGGCGATGAAAGCGGCTATGGCGTCGGCTCCGGCTGGCGGGCATATGCCGAGCCTCTGGTGCAGCGATTGGGCCAACGTTTGCTGGCCGTCGAGGCCGAAGAAATTTGGCCGCGGGCCGCTTGCATCGCCCAACTCGGCGCTTATCTGTGTGCCAACGGCGGCGCAGTGCCGGTCGAGCAGGCCATGCCGGTTTACCTGCGCGATAAGGTGGCGAAAAAGCAGTCGGAAAGGTAATAAATTAACGGATTCAGCCAGTTAGGTTGTTCTCGCTGGCCGGCGCAGCAAATGTCCGGCAAGGTTTTCCGCCGCTTGTGCGGTACAATGGCGCTCTTTAAGCCGACTTTTTCTGCCCATGGCGCAATATTTCGAAATCCACCCGAAGAATCCGCAACCGCGCTTGATTCAACAAACGCTGAGTATTTTGCGCGAAGGCGGCGTGATCGCCTATCCGACCGATACCTCCTACGCACTGGGTTGCCAGATCGGCGACAAGGCGGCGATGGATACCATCCGCGCTATTCGGCGGCTGGACGATAACCATAATTTCACGTTGATTTGCACCGATTTATCCCAGGTGTCGACTTTCACCAAAATGGGTAACGACGCGCACCGGCTGATCAAAAAATTGACGCCGGGGCCGTTCACGTTTTTGTTGGATGCGACGCGGGAAGTTCCGCGCCGGCTGCAGCATCCGAAAAAAAAGACCATCGGCGTGCGCATTCCCGACCATGCGATTGCCAGAACCTTGGTCGAGCAGTTGGGCGAGCCATTGCTGACCACGACCCTGATCATGCCCGGCGAAACCGATGCGCTGGCCGATCCTTACGACATCAGGCAGCGCCTGGAGAAAGAACTGGCGCTGGTCATCGATGGCGGGGTGATCGAACACCAACCAACCACGGTGATCGCCTGCGGCGATAAAACCATCGAAATCGTTCGGCAAGGTATCGGGATCGCGCCGATGCTCGAAGCGGTATGATGGGGCTGGTCGGTTTCGATGATCCGGTAGGGCCGGTACCGGCCGTCGCCAGTTTGTTGACGGCTCTACTGACTGCTGCGTTACTGCACAAGCGGTTCGGCGTTTCGGCAAGCCAAGGCCGCTATGCCAGCATCGATGGCCTGCGTGGATTTCTGGCGTTCTTGGTTTTTATCCACCACTCGGCGGTTTGGTATTTCTACCTGAAAACCGGGCATTGGACATCGCCGCCGTCCAATTTATACGTTTACTTCGGCCAGGGCAGTGTCGGTTTTTTCTTTATGATTACCGGTTTTTTGTTTTTTTCGAAGCTACTCGAGGGCAGGCATAGGCCGGTCGACTGGTTGAAATTGTTGGTATCCAGGGTGCTGAGATTATTGCCGATGTATCTTTTCGCAATCGGCCTTTTGCTGTTGATCGTGTATTTCGTATCTGGCGGCGTGCTTAACGATCCGATGCCAATTTTGTTGAAAAACATCGTGCGTTGGGTCGGGTTTACGATCAAGAGTGCGCCGGATCTGAATGGCGTAAAGCAAACTTATATTATCGTCGCCGGCGTATTTTGGTCCTTGCCTTACGAGTGGTTGTTTTATTTGTCTTTGCCGATACTTTCGTTGGCGGTGTTACGCGTCCCGCCGCTGCCCTATTTGCTGATCAGCCTATTTTGTCTTGGCGTTTTTGTGTACATAGGGCGGATCAAGCCTGAGCTGCTACTGCCTTTTTTCGGCGGCATAGCCGGGTCTTTTTTGGTGAGACTCAATGTTTTTTGCCGATATGCGGCTAAAACGGCGTTGTCGCCGCTGGTCGTGGCTTTTATTGCCGGGGCGGTGGTTTTTTACGATTCGGCATGGGAAGCCGGGGCGGTTTTCTTGCTGTCGAGCGCCTTTGTCTTGATTGCTGCCGGTAACACGCTGTTCGGCATCCTGATACACCCGGTTTCGCGGGTTTTGGGCGAAATGGCTTACAGCATTTATCTATTGCACGGTATGGTGTTATACGTGTTGTTCAACTTCGTTGTCGGCAGTTCGGCGGCGACCGAATTTTCGGCATCCGTCCACTGGCTGTGGATAGTCGGGATTACTCCGATCGTTGTGCTGCTCAGTTTTGCCACCTTCCATTGGATCGAGGCTCCGGCTATGCGGGCTACGCCTTGGGTAACCGTTTGGTTGCGTTCCAAAATTACTATATTCTCGAAAGAGGCGGCACAATGATGGACGAATTAACCCTGGTGCAGCGCATCGTGGTTTGGATTTTACCGGTGATTTTTGCGATTACCGTTCATGAGGTCGCTCACGGTTGGGTTGCCAAACTGTTGGGCGACAATACCGCGGCAGCGCAAGGCCGATTGACGGTGAATCCGCTCAAGCATATCGATATCCTGGGAACCCTGATCATTCCCGGTTTGTTGCTGTTGACTTTCACCGGTTTCGTATTCGGCTGGGCCAAGCCGGTGCCGGTCGATCCGCGCAATTTCAAAAAACCGCTGCAAGGCATGGCCTGGGTAGCCTTGGCCGGACCGGTGTCCAATCTGTTGATGGCCGCGGCTTGGGCCTTGATCGCCCGATTGGGCGTGATGCTGGAAATAGAATTTATATCGATGCCGTTCATCTATAGCGGCGTGGCCGGCATCAGTATCAATCTGGTGTTGGCTTTGATCAATATGTTGCCGATTCCGCCGCTGGACGGCAGCCGGATATTGTCCGGAATGTTGCCGCATTATTGGGCTTGGCAATATAACCGTCTGGAACGGTTCGGTTTTGTGATACTGCTGATTTTGCTGGCGACCGATGTGTTGAAATACATCTTGGCCTACCCGTTATATTACGCCCAGCAATTGTTTTTCAGTTTGGCGGGAATGTAGGTTGAACGAAACTGCTTTAGCCGTCGAGTCCACGCCGCCGCCGTTGGCGTTGGTGCAAGGCCAGCCCTTCCAGGAGCTGCCGGAAGACCTGTATATTCCGCCCGATGCGCTGGAAGTTTTTCTCGATACATTCGAAGGGCCGCTGGATTTGCTGCTGTATTTGATCCGCCGCCAGAATCTGGATATTCTCGATATTCCGATTGCGCAGATCACTCGGCAGTACATCGCCTACATCGAGATGATGGAAAATTTGCGCCTGGAGCTGGCCGCCGAATATTTGGTCATGGCGGCCTTGCTGGCCGAAATCAAATCGCGGATGCTGTTGCCGCGCCAGCCGGAAAGCGAGGAAGAAGAGGAAGACCCCAGGGCGTTTTTGATCCGCAAATTGCAGGAATACGAGGCGATCAAGAAAGTCGCCGAAGAGATCGATCTGTTACCCAGAAACGAACGCGATACCTTCGAATTCGGCGTCGACACCTCGACCGTCAACGTTCGGCAAATCTTGCCGGACGTGGAACTCAAGGAACTATTGCTGGCCTTTCAGGACGTGTTGAAACGCGCGGAACGGCTCAGCCACCACCACATAACCAAAGAGCCCCTATCAGTCCGTGAACGAATGGCAGCCATTTTGGAAAAACTTAACCGAGCAGATATCCTCCCTTTCCCAGCGTGTTTTACCCGAGGTGAAGGAAAAAACGGGGTGGTTGTCGCGTTTCTTGCCATCCTTGAGCTCTCCAAGGAGCGAGTCATCGACATCTTCCAGCCCGAGCCCTACGCCGGCATCCACGTCCGCTTCAGAGTCAATAGCAGCACTGGCGATTGAGCCGTCGCCGTCCGTCAGCGTTGCCGATCATGCCCATCAATCCGCCAAGCCCAGAACCCCGCGCAAACCTCGGATCAAGCCGGAGCCTATCAAGATCTTCGTGCCGGTCAAGCGCCGAGCCGTGCGGTTTCCGGGCGCTTGGCATAAGCAACTCAGGAGTGGCCCGGCCATATCGGAACCGGTGCAAACGCCGCAGCCGGTCTTACCGGTTCCCGTACGCCGTCGCGTTACGGTCCGATTGCTGCCGGCCTGGCGCGGTGGCTGGGATAAACCGGCTGCGCCGCCGCCCGATGCCGTCTCGCGGCGCCGGGCGGCAACCCGGCTGCCGGCGCCTTGGGCAGCAGTCATCCGCGCCAGCGAACATCAGGCCATCATTGTCGAACGCCATTTGCCGGCGCCGGAACGGGTCAAAGACTGCGACATGAACACCAAACGCATCGTCGAAGCCATTTTGTTCGCCGCGAATCGGCCGATGACCATACGCCAGATCCAGGAAACCTTTCCGGAGCTGGAACAGCCGGATACCTTGGCGATTCAGATGGCCCTGGAAGACATCGCCCGCGATTACGCCGACCGGCCGATCGGCCTCAGGCAATTGGCCAGCGGTTACCGGTTTCAGGTGCGGGAAGGCCTGTCGCCTTACGTGACGCGTTTGTTCGAGGAAAAACCGGCCCGTTATTCGCGGGCGCTGCTGGAAACCCTGGCCATCATCGCATATCGTCAGCCAGTCACCCGCGGCGAAATCGAGGACATTCGCGGCGTAAGCGTCAGCAGTTCCATTATCCAAACCCTGTTGGAACGGGAGTGGATTCGGGTCATCGCCCATAAGGAAGTGCCGGGCCGGCCGGCTTTGTTCGGCACCACCAAACAATTTCTGGATTATTTCAATTTAACTTCGTTGAACGACTTACCGACTTTGCAAGAAATCGCCGATTTCGATTTCGGTAATCCGCCGCAACCGCAGACCGAGCAGGACCACAGTGAAAGACCGCAAACCGTCCAAACCGAAACAACCGTCAACCCGTCCGGACAACCGGAAACCGATGGAGCCGAACCCGAACCGCAAACCGAAGTCGGCGCCATTTCGCAAACCGAGACCGGCGCCGGCGGCGAAAACGTCACCCTCCATTAGCGCCGCTGCTGCGGGCGGCGAGCGCATCCAAAAATTGCTGGCCCGTGCCGGCCTGGGCTCGCGCCGGGAAATCGAACGCTGGATCGGCGAAGGTAAGTTGCTGGTCAATGGCAACCCGGTACAGTTGGGTTACCACCTGAAGCCGGGCGACCATCTGCAAATCAACGGCCGTATCGTCAAATGGGAAAAATACGCCGAACAGCCGACCCGGGTACTGGTTTACCACAAGCCGGTCGGCGAGTTGGTGACGCGGCGCGACCCGGAGGGGCGGCCGGTGATTTTTACCCAGTTGCCGCGGCTGCAGGTCGGGCGCTGGATCGCGGTCGGTCGGCTGGACATCAACACGTCAGGCTTGATTCTGGTCACCAACAACGGCGAACTGGCCAACCGCTTGATGCACCCGTCGCGGGAAGTGGAGCGCGAATACGCAGTACGCATCCTGGGCGAAGTCGACGACGCGATGCTGGAACGCCTGAAACAAGGCGTCGAGCTGGACGACGGCCCGGCGCATTTCGAAGACGTCAGTTTCTACGCCGGCGAGGGCGCCAACAAATGGTTCTACGCCACGGTGAAGCAAGGCCGTAACCGATTAGTGCGGCGTTTATGGGAATCGCAAGGCGTAAAAGTCAGCCGTTTGATCCGGGTTCGCTACGGCGATGTGACCTTGCCGGAGCGGGTTAGGGCGCATTCGTTTTATGAGCTGGAAGTTAAGGAATTGGCGGCTTTGATGGAGTTTGTGGGTTTGTAGTCGCGTTGAACTAATCGATGCTGCAATCGGCAAGCCGTGTCCGTTGCGCGACGATGGCCTTAATCGTTCAGTGCACGCTTGAGGCCGGATTCTCTTCGGTGATGGTTGCGATCATTCCATTAATGATTTGGTTGATTCGAGTCTTTTCTTGTTCCAGAAGATTTTGTACTGGGGGACACGTCAGGGTCATGGTGAATACGCTTCGTTTTGTGCCGATAGTGAAGTGAGAAACCTGGAATAGTTGGTCGCGTTCTTGTTTTATTAAGGGTGGGACTGGAATTATCGCCTTGCCGTTAGCTGAGTACTCGACCGTCATCCCGTGCTTTTCCGCAGATTGTTTGACCAGATATACCCCAAATTCTTCGGGATATTCCGGACCATCTGAGTGGACTCTCGAAATTTCAAGCCTACAGATGTAATCCTCGCCAAAGGTTGCGTCGATCTGGTCGGCGGGCGTTTTAGAAATACGCACGTAGTGCGGGAGCATCACAGATACCGATTCTTGTTGGAATTTGACCTTTACGGTTGCCGGCCTGTCAGGCCTGCCGAACAAGAGTTCGTCGGTATCGCTTAGGAAGTATTTGACGTTTTCGGGACTTGTGCTGACAACTCCTGCACGCAAACTACGTTGAAAATCCAAAATTTGAGCCGCCGATCTCATAGCGACCGAAGCTCGACTTTGCACGCTGTTCTCGGTATTGGCTAAGGTTTCGTCATGGTTGTTCTTGATGTTTCTTAGAATTTTTGCCACGAATTGGCAGTAGGCTTGGTATGGTTCGTCGCTAGCCGAATAAATTGCGGCAAAGATACCGGCTTTTTGTTTTCGTTCCGCGTGGCTCGTTGGTAGAAACACCAAATTGTCCAGCGAATTGAGATCCCAAATGAATGGTCCGCCTGGAAAAGTCAGCGACGCGGTACGGATATAGCGTAGAAATTCGGCAATATCCTTGGTAGTCGCGACCTCGTGCGGGATTAGGTAATGCAATTTGCCGGACACCCATAAGTCCGGATCCCAAGACCAAGCAAGCGGGTTATTTTCTGCTTGGATATTCGGCAGTGCCGCTCTTAATATCTTTTTGAGTTCTTCCATGTCGGTTGGCGTCAGATTGACGGCTGGATAACTGTCCATTGCGTTCTCGGTCGGCGAAACTTTTTTCTTAAATAAATTCTTGAACATTTATCCGCTCTTGATGGCCCAATACTGCCCTTACGTAGTGACGATTTAGGTTGTTTGCGACTCAATATAGTCGGTAGTTCTCCAAATTCAAAACTCCCCTGTCTTCTTGTAATAGTGCTGGCGTCATGTGTTGCTCAAGCGCACCGCTTGCCGGCACAATCGCCTTTTCGCTGCGAAAAAAGCCACCGCACCTTTAGTCGTCATTATGGGCCAACATCAAGGCACGAGCGGCCTATAAAACGCACGCCGAACGTGTGGTTATCTGAATCGATTCGTCAGTTGACCGACCCAGGGGCGAGTTTTTCAAGTCCCAACTGTTCTTGGATTTAACAATAACCTGCTAACGCTCGGCTTGATCCGCTGCCGGTTTTCTAAAGCGCAATGTCATACGGTCGCTTTCGCCGATGGCTGCGTATTTGTCCCGGTTTTTGTCGCCCTGGTTAAAATTCGGCGGCAAGCTGCCGACGCCGCCCGCATGGTCCTTGGTATCCGCCGGATTGGCGTTGATTTCGCTGGCGGCTTCCAACACGAAGCCGGCCTGTTCCGCCCAGGCAATCACTTGGCTTTGTGTGGTGTAACCGGCACTGCCGCCGTTAGCGGTATCCGGATTGGCCCGATGTTCGACCACGCCCAGAATGCCGCCGGGTTTTAGCACTTGGAAAAAGCCGCGAAACATCGCTTCTGCGCTACCTTTTTTCCGCCAGTTATGCACGTTACGAAAGGTCAATACCGTGTCGGCCGAGCCGGGTTTGCCGAACACCGGCCGCGCTTCGTCGAAACGGCGGACTTCCGGCCTGCCGTAAATTTTAGGTAAGCGTGCCAGCTTGATCTTCAGCGCTTTCAACTGTCGGCCGTAGTAGTGTTTCGAATCTGGATTTACTGCGTTGTCGGGATCGATTACGGCGGCGATGTATTGGCCATGCACCCGCAGTAAAGGTGCCAGGATTTCGGTGTACCAACCGCCGCCGGGAACGATTTCAATTACGGTTTGACCGGGAGTCACCTGGAAAAAGGTTAAAGTTTGCTCCGGATGCCGCCAAATGTCGCGAGCGACGTTGGCCGGCTCGCGCCAATGGCCGGCAATCGCGGCCGCCAGCGGCGGCTTGGCCGCTGCGGCATTCTCGTCGGGCGGAGTGCATGCGGCCAAGGCGGTCAGCACGAATAAAGCGTGAGCTATTCTAGCCATAAATTTCAGGCGTCGTTTCTGAGATGGAAATGCCCGGCACGGGGGCACGTTGGTCAATATAACTCGGCCGTTTCTGCCGGCAAAGTAAAGAAGCCGCTAAGGCCGGGTTTTTAAAACGGCCGGCCACGTCAATGAAAATCCCGCGACTTAGTCGCCAAATCGCCGATCCAACTGCTCCAATCCTCCAGTTTGCCGGCTATCAGATGCAATACGCCGTCTTCCTGTTGGATCGTGCCGGTTACCGATAGTAGGCGTGCTTTCAGGAGCGGTTTGCGTTGGGCTAAAGCCGTGGCCGGCCAGACCACCAGATTGACCTGGCCGGTTTCGTCTTCCAAAGTCACAAAGGTTACGCCGGACGCGGTCATAGGCCGTTGTCGGCAGATCACCAGGCCGGCGACCTGGGCGATGCTGCCGTTGCGGCGTTGCCATAGCGATGCCGCCGTCGTTACGCCTCGGCGGCGCAGGCGGTCGCGCAACAACGCCAATGGATGGCTGCGCAAGGTCAACCGGGTACTGGCGTAATCGGCCAGCACGTCCTGGCCGAGGCTGGGCGGTTTTAACAGCGGTGTCGCTTCGGTAAGCGCCGGCACGCCGAACATTGGGGTTGGCGCTTCGGTGCCGCCGGCCGCCCAAAAAGCGTGGTGCCGGTTGCCGGCTAGGGGTTGTAAGGCATCGGCGGCGGCCAGATGTTCCAAATCCTGCCGGTTGAGGCCGGCGCGGGCCGCCAGATCGGCGATGCCGGCAAACCGGCCTTGCTGTCGAGCCTGGACGATGGCATTGGCGGCGGCCGGGGCCAGGCTTTTTACCTGATTGAATCCCAAGCGCAAGGCCGGCGCTGCTGCGGCCGCGAATTCCAGGGAACATTCCAACAAACTGGTCTGCACGTCCACCGGCCGCACCTCGACGCCGTGGCGGCGCGCGTCCTGTACCAATTGCGACGGCCCGTAAAAACCCATCGGCTGGCTGTTCAACAATGCGCAGCAAAATGCCGCCGGATGGTGGCATTTCAACCAGGCCGAGACGTAAGCCAGTAAGGCAAAGCTGGCGGAATGCGATTCCGGAAATCCGTAATCGCCGAATCCCTTGATTTGCTGAAATATGCGCTGGGCAAATTCGGCGCTGTAACCGCGGGCCCGCATGCCTTCCAACAGTTTACGTTCGAACGGTTCCAAGCCGCCCTTGCGCTTCCAGGCCGCCATTGCCCGCCGCAATTGGTCGGCTTCGTCCGCGGTAAAGCCGGCCGCGACCATCGCCAATTGCATGACCTGTTCCTGAAAGATCGGGATACCTAAGGTGCGTTCCAGCACCGCTTTGACTTCCGGGCTGGGGTAGTCGACCGCTTCCAGACCCTGGCGGCGGGCCAGATAGGGATGCACCATTTCGCCTTGAATCGGGCCGGGGCGAACGATGGCGATTTCGATGACCAGATCGTAATAATTGGCCGGTTTCAAACGCGGCAGCATCGTCATCTGCGCCCGGGATTCGACTTGGAATACGCCGATACTGTCGGCTTGTTGCAGCATGCGGTAAACGGCCGGGTCTTCGGCGGGGATGTCGGCCAGGGTCCAGGCGAAGTCGGGTGAGTTTTTCGTTTCGGTAGCTGGAATTACGGTCGAAACAGACCCTTCTCCCTCGGCAGGCTGTCGTAAATGCTCCCTCTCCTCGCGGGAGAGGGTTGGGGTGAGGGGATTTGAATGAGTTAAACCATTGATTTGCATGCCCTCACTCAGCCCTCTCCCGGGGGGAGAGGGTCCCGTTTTGACTTTTTCGGCATCCTTTGGAGGGCGAAGGGATTTGTTTTTATAAGGAAAATCAGGCGGTCGGCAGTATTGGCCAAGATATGCCAAGGCCCGCCGAATCGCGCTGAGCATGCCCAAAGCCAGTATGTCCACTTTCAATAAGCCCATCGCTTCCAGATCGTCCTTTTCCCATTGGATCACGGTGCGGTCGGCCATGCTGGCGTTTTCCACCGGTACCAGCCGCGATATGGCGTCGCGGGCGATAACAAAACCGCCGACATGCTGCGACAAATGCCGCGGGAAGCCTTTGATTTGTTCGACCAGGGCCGCCAGACGTTGCACTGTCGGACTGGCCGGGTCGAAGCCGCATTCTGTCAACGCTTCCGGCATTAATTTGTAACCGTCCCAGCGGTCGACCGTGCCGGCCAAGCGTTCGATCTGCGCCTGATTCAGGCCCAATGCCTTGCCGACATCGCGCACCGCGCTACGGGAACGGTAAGTGATCACCGTCGCCGCCAACGCCGCCCGGTGGCGGCCGTATTTGCGGTAGATGTATTGGATGACTTGCTCGCGGCGCTCGTGTTCGAAATCGACGTCGATGTCCGGCGGTTCGTTGCGTTCGCGCGATAGGAAACGTTCGAACAACAGATTCATCCGGTTTGGGTCGACTTCGGTAATGCCCAGGCAAAAACACACCGCCGAATTGGCCGCCGAACCGCGGCCCTGACAAAGGATGCCTTGCTCGCGGGCGAAGCGGACGATGTCGTGCACGGTCAGAAAATAAGGCTCGTAGGCCAGTTCGGCGATCAAGGCCAATTCGTGCTCGATTTGGCCGCGAACTTTGTCGGGTACGCCTTGCGGCCAACGCCGCGCCGCGCCGGCTTCGGTCAAATGCCGCAACCAACTCGTGGGCGTATAACCTGTCGGGCAGACTTCGCGCGGATATTCGTAACGCAACTCGGCCAGCGAGAATCGGCAACGTGCGGCAATCGCCAACGATTGTTGCAGCCAATCCGCTGGGTAAAGCTGGGTCAGCCGAGGTAGTGGGCGCAGATGGCGCTCGCCGTTGGCGAATAAGGCGTAACCCAACTCCGCCAGCGGTCTGCCCAGGCGAATCGCGGTCAAGGTGTCTTGCAACGCCTGTCGCGAACGGCGGTGCATGTGCACGTCGTTGCAGGCTACGACAGGGATGCCGGCGCTGTGCGCCAAGTGCTTGCATTCGGCCAGCCAGGCGTCATCGTTGCCGGATAGGAAACGGCCGGCGCCCAGCCATAGCTGATTACCGAACAATTGTTTCAGCCAAGTGCCGTCCGCTGCCGGCGAACCGGAGCTGGGTAGCCAGATTGCCAGGCAACCGTGCGGTAAATGGGCGGCGAGATCGCTCCGGCTCAAACGGTAGCGGCCTTTGCCTGCCTGGCGGCGGGCCAGCGTAATCAAGGTTGAGAGTTTGCCGTAACTATCGCGGTCGCTGGCTAACAGTAATAGCTTTAAGCCGTCGTCCAAGCGAAATTCGCTGCCGACGATTAAGTGGAGGTTGTGCTTGATTGCGGCCAGATGGGCACGGACCACACCGGCCAGCGAGCATTCGTCGGTCAAGGCCAGCGCTTGGTAGCCCAGCGCCGCGGCAGCTTCGACCAGTTCTTCCGGATGCGAGGCACCGCGCAGAAAACTGAAGTTGGACAGGCAATGCAGTTCGGCAAAGCCTATGTCGGTCGCCGGGTTGCCGTTAGCCGAACAAGCCATGCAGATACCAGCCCCGGTCCCCGGATAGTTCGCGGAACAGCCAAAGTTTGCGGCCCAGACGGTCCTGGCCGATGAAGTAGTCGCGGCGTACCGCTTGATTGTCCCACCAGCCGGATTCGATGCGTTCGGCCGGCGACAATAGCGTGAAACTGTCACCGGATAAGGGTTCCGGAGCGGGTAGCAGCCAAAGCGGCCGGGGCGGCGCCGCAGTCTGAGTTTCGGTTTCGGCTGCATTGCTTTGGTGGGCGCGTTCCGGGCGGTGGTCGGCGGCGACGGCGAAGCGCTGCAAAGCGTGATGGCCGAGCCGGTTTTGCAATTGGTCCAGCGTGGCCTGCCATTCGCTGTCGGTTTCCGCAGCAGGCTCATCAGCGAAGAGCGAGCAGGCTGCCGGTTGATACGGCGCGATTTCGTCGCTGAGCAGTTCGACGCCAATCACCGGCGCCGGCAGCGGACTGCGCTCCAGTTTTTCCCGTAATAAGGCCAGACAATGGTCGACGTCGCGGTTCCCGTGGCGAAAGCTTAATTTCAGTCGGGTCGGTGGCCGCCGATAGTGGTGTAGGTCCAGGGCAACCGCCAGCGCTACCGCGTCGCGCTGTTTCAGGAATTCCGCCCAAGCCGCGGCCAATTGTGCGATGGCCGGGAAAAAATGTTCGAGTCGGGTCAGTTCGGTCGGCAACTCGCAGCTGGCGGCAAAGGCCGGCGGGTTATGAAAGGCGTTGAGCGCAGTGGGTTGTAGGCCGAGCAAGCCGTCCAAGCGCTGTAATAAACCGCTGCCGTAACGTCTGGCCAGGCCGTCGCGCGGTAAGCGCCATAGGTCGACCAGGTAGCGAACGCCGGCATTGCCCAGGCGGCCCAAGGTTTTACCGTCCAATGCCAGTGCTGCGATCGGCAAAGGGCCCAAAGCCGATCGCAGCTCGGCGCGTGCGCCGATTTGCATTTCCAAACCCAAACCGGCCAACAGTTCTGCGGCTGGGGCGGTCGGGGCTATCGCTATTACCGGCGAGTAACCGGCGGCCAGACAGGCGTCGCGCAGGTCTTGCTCGAGGCGGTCGCTGCCGCCGAAAAGTTTCAAGCAACTGCCGATTTCAATTAGCAGGCAATCCGGCCGGTCCAGACTGACCCAGGGGCTGAAATTCAAACCGATTCCGGCCAGTTGTTGCAGAGCCGCTTTTTCGGCTTGCGGATTACGCGGCAACAGGCTCAATGCCGGACATAAGGCTTGGGCAGCGCTTTGGCTCATACCCGGTTCGACGCCGGCCTGGCGCGTCGCTGCCGAAACGGCGTAGAGGCCGGGCCGGCCTTTGCTGGTTTCTAGCGCGGCGACCGCTTGCGCCGTATCGATTTTCAACGCCTCTAACGCCAATGCCGGGAAATAGGCGCACAGCCAGAGTTTGGCAGGGGACTTCGATGCTCCGGCGGGTGCGGCCGGACCCGGTGCTAGCTGTCGATTAAGGGCGAGGGCGGTGGCGGCCATCGGCGGTTTATAGGCTTAACATCAACGACGCGCGGCGCAAACTGCCGCGGGCTTTGACAATGTCCACTGCCAAACCGCTTGCACTCGGACGGACGGCGACACGTAAAACCGCACCGGAGTAACTTTGGCCGGGCAGGGCGAACAATACCGCCAAGGCCGAGCCGGTTTCGGCGGCCAATTGCAACCGGCGGATTTGCCGGGCGTCGAGCCGGCGCGGCCATAACAACACCATGCCGCAGCCGCCGCTACGCAGCAGTTTTTCCGCACACCAGGCTATATCGTGGTCTTTGTCGGCGTTGACGGTCAGCAGTTGGGTCAACGCCACGCCGGCTTGTGACAGCGCCGGGGCGTAGGGTCGATACGGCGGCGCGATCCAGGCTATCCGGCGCCCGGCGCGGCTCAAACCGGCGATGGCCGGCAACAGCAGGCGCAATTCGCCGCAGCCCGGCGCCGGGATGGCGATTTCCGCCAGCGTGCCTAATGGCCAGCCGCCGCCCGGTAGTGACGCATCCAGCTCGGCAAAACCGCTGCCGACCACGGCCCAGGCGGCATGGTCGCAGTGCAGGCCGCGCCAGATGCCGGCCCGGCTGCGCAACAAATCCGCCAAGGCCGGGTTCATAACGCTATGCGGCGAATCACGCCGACCACGATGCCTTCGATGGCTAACGCATCGCGGTGCAAGTCGATACCTATGGTTGTGAAATCGGGATTGGCCGGTTCCAGATAAGCGATATCGCCGTCCAGCCGCAGCCGTTTCACGGTGGCTTCGTCGCCGATCCGCGCCACCACCAGTTGCCCGCTACGCGCGTCGGGCCGGCGTTGCACGGCCAGTAAGTCGCCGTCCAAAATTCCGGCGTCGCGCATGCTCAGGCCGTGTACTCGCAGTAAGTAATCGGCCCTCTGCTGGAATAATTCGGGGCCAATCTGGCAATAGCCTTCGATATGTTGTTCGGCCAGAATCGGTTGTCCGGCGGCGACCCGGCCGATCAGGGGCAGGCCTTGGTCGGTGCCAGGCTTGAGCAGACGAATGCCGCGCGAGGCGCCCGGCGTCAGTTGAATCGCGCCTTTCTTGGCCAAAGCTTGCAAGTGGCCGCGAATAGCGTTGCCGGAACCCATGCCGAAGGCCGCGGCGATTTCGGCTATGGTCGGCGGAAAGCCTTCCCGAGCCAGAGTGTGCTCGATGAAGTCCAGAATTTGCTGCTGGCGGTGGGTAAGGGGTTTCATGCTGTTTTTATGAATACTGTTTATATATACAGTATATTTTGGCCGGAGCCGGTGTGCAACAGCCTCAAGGCTAAACAAAGCGAATCGGAAAACTGGTTATACTGGCGGTGAAAAATCGATTTGCCTTAAAGTCCAGTGTTTATGGGCTAAGATAAATGGGAACATGTCCAGGTATCCCTTAAGGTTCGGGTCCTGAATTTTTTCCGTCTAACTGCCATAAAGCGGCTGATTACGTTCAATTTAGTGCAACAGGCATGGCGTTTTGCAAAATCGGCTTGATGTGTTTTGCTCGGCAAGTCAGGTTTGATTGGTGCGCCGTTGCAATAATATAGCTAGCTGGTTGGTGAAAAACGTTTCAAATATTCAAATATGCAGATATATGTTATGGGTTTAAATTTAATGGTTAGTCGTGCCTTCAATTGTTAGAAATAGTTGGAATCGAATATTAAAATCATGAGTGGTAGTAAAATTTATTATGGTCGCGCCTTAGATTATTGCTTGCTCTTTATTGCTGGTGCGCTATTGCTGTCGATGGGGCTTAAAGCAGTATTTGATATCGATAGAAATTTCGATAGTTGGGCCTACCATTTACCGTTTGCAGCCAAGCTATGGGGAATTATTCCCGGCGAAGCCTATTTATTGGATGGATATTGGCAGCCAAGATTTGATGGTTTCGGTTTGCTCGGTGAATTCTTTCAAGGTTTTTTCTGGTTTATTAGCGGAAGGCCTGAGACGACCAATCTGGTGGCTTATTTCAGCCTTCTGATTTATTTTTTATTTTTAAAAAAGTATTTCAAAATTCCATTGCATTTGTCGGTGTTGGGCTTGCTGGCGATTCCGCTGGTACAAATTCATGCCACAGTTTCCTATGTCGATTTGCCCAGTTCGATAGCTATGGCGGTTTTAATTATGATCACCTACCGCAGCTATGTTTCATCGGAGCCGATCACAACGGCGGATTTGATAATACTATTTGTCTCGGCTGCGATAGCTGCCAATATGCGCTTGCAATTTGTGCCGATTGTTTTTGTCGTGCTTTGTTTTACCGGGTACCAATTATGGATAAAATCGGCAAAAGTATACTTCGAATCGGGCAGGAATAGTTGGTTATTATTTTTTTTAGTTGCGTTGGCTCTACTGGTTATATTCGCTACGCCGATTAAAAACCTGTTTCTGCATGGTAATCCGGTTTATCCGGTCGTTGTTAAAATTGCCGGAATTGAATTGAATCATAGAGAACTCCCGCCATTGGAGCCAAGAATTCCCGGTAATGATTTAGCCAGGCCGATATTGTGGTTATATTCGCTATTTGAAACCATTCCAAAACCCTACTTTAATGGCTGGTCAATTGGCGGTGGCCAGGAAACCGTCGGCGACCAATTCGGCGGATATTTCGGCGCTTACGTTATTTTAAATGTTCTGTTGTTGCTTGGATTAAGTTATTTGAATTGGGCTAAGGAGACCAAGCTAGCCATCATTGCGATGGTTTTGATGTCAGTGGTCGTCGCTTTGATGCCCAGTTCGCCGCGGCTTAGATACTATATGTTCTGGATGATAGTATTGGTCTCGTTGAATTTTTATTTGATTTGCAATCTGGCATTTTCCGTTGCACAGGCAAGATTTTTGAATTCGCGCAATGCCGGATTAATTTCTGCATCAGTACTCAGTTGGGTAATCATCGTTACTCAAGGCGTGTATGTTCGGCCCTATTTTTACTCTTTCGAAGAGTATTATAAAAAACATGTTGACTTTGTGTTGCTAAAGCAAATTCAGGATGGGGATAAAGTTTGTATCAAAATCCCGCGCGAACACGAGCATTGGCTGTTTCTATATTCATCAGTTTTCCAGCGTCCGCTTCAGTACGCGATCAAAAGTGGAGCCACTGCTGAGGATTGCAATGGCTGGAAAATGTTGGAAGAAGTTAAAGTTGGGTCTTAGTTTCTAAAATCTATTATTTAAGGGTTGAACATGTTGAACGATAAAAGGGTGGCAGTCGTATTGCCGGCATATAATGCTGAGGCGACTCTGTTGGCTACTTTCAATGAAATTCCGATGAATATTGTTGACGATGTGATTTTGGTCGACGATAAAAGTACCGATCGTACTGCTGAATTGGCTCGAGAGTTGGGGATTCATACGATTGTACATCCTGAAAATCGTGGCTATGGCGGCAACCAAAAAACCTGTTACCAAGCCGCACTCCAACGCGATGCCGATATTATCGTAATGTTGCATCCAGACTACCAATATACGCCGAAATTAATTACTGCTATGGCTTCTATGATTGCCGAAGGTGAATTCGACGCAGTATTGGCGTCCCGCATTCTTGGTATAGGTGCGCTCGCCGGAGGTATGCCGCTGTATAAATACATCGCCAACCGCTTCTTGACATTTACTCAAAATCTATTGGTTGGCCACAAATTATCAGAGTATCACACAGGATATAGGGCTTGGAGCAAGAAAACACTGGAATCGTTGCCGTTGTTAAATAATTCGGACGATTTTGTTTTTGATAACCAAATGCTGGCGCAAACGATATATCAAGGCTTTAGAATCGGCGAATTATCTTGTCCGACCCGTTATTTTCCGGAAGCCTCTTCGATCAACTTCAAACGTAGCGTTATCTATGGCCTGGGTGTTTTACACACGTCAATCCAATTCCGCTTGCAACGTTTAGGTTTTAAAAAATACGATCTGTTTTCCGACGAAGCCTCAGCCCGATTAAATTACAAAAATAAAGTCTAATGAATACGCCGGGTTCACGAAAAACCGGCCCTAGTACCGGGCTGAAAATTGTGGTATCGATTTTTCTGTTGACATCGGTGGCTATCCTAGGCTTCATAATACTGGGCGGGAAACAGCAAATTTCAACTGCCGTTCTACAGTTGGCCGAGCTATTGACCCGCTACGGCACTGAGGGCCAACTCGTATTTTTGCTGGTATTTTTCGTCGCCTCCCTGACTGGAATTATTCCGCTTTCTTTATTGGCTGTGGCTAGCGGCGGACTTTACGGATTATGGAAGGGATTTTTGTTGTCGACGATAGGTACCAGTTTCGGCGCTTTGATGGCGTTTTTACTGAGCCGTTATGCTTATCGGTCAAATATCGACGAGTGGGAGAATCAGCATTTGTCGATCCGCCATCTCGATCAGGAAATCGCCCGGCGCGGTTGGATATTCGTGCTGTTGTTGCGCTTGTCGCCGGTGGCACCTTTCAGTTTGGCCAGTTACGCGTTTGGCTTGACCAAAATTTCCCTGATGGCCTACATGCTGGGTTCGATCGGGGCAACGCCGGCGTTACTGGCTTACGTTTATACCGGCTCGATTTCCGGTACCGCCTTGATGGCATTGACCGGGAATGGAGGCGAACTGAATCAAGCGCAGTTAATCACCTTGGTCTTGGGTTTTTTGGCCACAGTTGCCGGGGTAGTTTATTTTGCTCATATCGCCAAAAAAGGTCTGGCCGGTTTAGAAAACGCCGATTAAACAGCGGCCGGTAGCATACTGGCTCAATCCGGCTCCAAAACCCGATACAACATTTCCTTGACCGTCTGCGGATTGAAGGGTTTGTCGCAGATGCCGGATACGCCGGCTTTGTGGACGTTGGCGAGCCGGGTTTCGTTGTCTTCGCTGGTAACCATCAGGATCGGGATGATCGAGTTGCCCAGATCCTGGCGGATGGCACGGATCAATTGCTGACCGTCCATGACCGGCATGTTGTAGTCGGTGACGATTAGATCGAAGCCGTTTTGGTCGCGGCTGAACACATCCAGCCCTTCCTTGCCGTCTTGCGCTTCGGTGATTTTCTCGATTCCCATATTGTTAAGCACCCGGCCGATATGCTTGCGGGCGAGCTTGCTATCGTCGACCACCAGCACCCGGACGTTTTCGATATCGTAATGTTCCAGGCTGATCTCTTGCGGATCGATGAATTCGATCGTCGAGCGCAACGCATGTTTCAAATCGTCGTGGGCGAACGGTTTCGGCAATATCGCCACAACGCCGGCCTGGCGGATGCTATCCAGCACTTCGAAGCTGGATTCGCTGGAAATCAGCATGAAGGGGATATGGCTCAATACTTCGTCTTCCCGGAGTTGTTCGATCAGAGCGGTCGCCATCATGTCCGGCAGATACAGGCTGCTGATAATCAAATCCGGCCGGTGGCAATGCAAGCTCTCCAGCGCCGCCGCACCGCTCGATACGCCCTCGACCTTGGCGATACCTTCGCCGCGCAGGTGTTGCAAGATGACTTTGAGTTGCGTCGGCGACGGTTCGATCAGCAGAATCGACAGGTCGGCAATGTGGATGGCATGCATAGTAGGGCGCTCAGTTTTATAACGGCCGTGGCGGCCGCGGGCAAAAAAATGACCCGATCGGTGCCGGCAAGATTAAAATTATCCGTTGCTCCGCCTGATGCCAGGCGAAATTCACGATTCAGGATAGACCTAAACCCTCATGATTCAAGAAACCCTGATAACCACTGCCAATGCTCAAGGCCAGGTACATATCGCACCGATGGGTGTGCATATCGACGGCGAGTGGCGGATTATCCTGCCGTTTCGGCCGTCCGCGACGCTGGAAAATCTGTTGCTGAACCGAACCGCAGTTATCAATTTTTGCGACGACGTCCGGATTTTTGCCGGTTGCTTGACCGGGCGCCGGGATTGGCCGTTGCGGCCGGCCGAACGCGTCGCTGGCTTTTATCTGGCCGACACGTTGGCCCATGCCGAATTGCAATTAGAGCGGATCGAGGAAGACGAATTGCGGCCCAAATTATTTTGCAAGGTGGTCCATTCGGTTAACCACCGGCCGTTTCAGGGGTTTAACCGGGCGCAATACTCGGTATTGGAAGCGGCGATTTTAGTCAGCCGGCTGGATATGTTGCCCCCGGAAAAAATTCGGGCCGAGTTGGATTATTTGCGGATCGGTATGGACAAAACCGCCGGCGACAACGAACGGCAGGCGTGGGGCTGGTTGATGGACGCCATCGAACGGCACCGTTGCGGAGGCCAAGCATGACCGGGATGTTGGCCAGCGTGAACAGTCTGGCGGAAGCGTTGCTGGTGCAACGCGCAGCCGTCGATATCATCGATTTGAAACAACCGGCGCAAGGCGCGTTGGGAGCGTTAGCGACCGCCAGCGTCGCCGAAATCGTCGCTACGTTACCTGTCGCGACCCGGATCAGTGCGACGGTCGGCGATCTGCCGATGCTGCCCGAACGGCTGTTGCCGGCGGTTCGGGAAATGGCGGCCACCGGCGTCGATTATGTGAAGATCGGTTTTTTCCCGGGCGGCGATTGGCCGGCCTGCCTCGAAGCGTTGCAAGCCGTTGCCGGGCAAGGCATTGCCCTGATTGCCGTATTGTTTGCCGATACTCGTCCCGATTTCGCCATGATCGCCGAACTGCGCCGAGCCGGTTTTCGCGGCGTAATGTTGGATACGATGGATAAGGGCCGCGGCTCCCTGACCCAATGCATGGATGCGTCCGAATTGCGTACTTTCGTCGATGCGGCGCGCGCGCAGGGCATGTTGACCGGTCTGGCCGGTTCTTTACGCTGCGAGGATGTACCGGGTTTGCTGGCGTTGGCGCCGGATTATCTGGGTTTCAGAGGTGCGCTGTGCCGCGAGCATTGCCGGACTGCGCAGTTGGACCTTAACCGGATTCGGCAAGTTCGCGCCCAGTGGCCGGCCGAGCTTGCCGCGCTGTCTGGGGACCAGTGTTATTCGGCCGTATAAACCGCCGAGGGGCTGATTGGGCTGGCTGCCGCGCTACGGCGCTCGCAGGGGGTGTGGTCGGTGCCGGGCTGCCGGTTGCAATCGTACAGACGGTAGCGGTAACAGATCGCGCAACGGTTCAGCCGGCGCTGGTAGCGGGCGTAAGCCAGGATCAACAGCCGCTCCAGCCGCCGGTTTTGTTGGGTTTCGGTGTGGCGCTTGATCAGCAACCCGGCGTAGAGCCGGCGTGCCTGATCGATCAGAGTATCGTTGTCCATGATGGCCGCCTGCCGGTTTGATGGGTAGCTGTGTTCTAGGGCCGGCATAGCCAAGTTTCCAAGTCTGGTCGCTTGACCGGCCGGCGCCGGATTCATTGTCCACGGTCTCGATCCGGCGCGCAATCCGGCGCTTTGCGCGTGTGCAGCTTAAGCTGGGCCAAGCTCGGCCCAAGCCAGTGCCTCACCAAAATTCGGCCGGCCGGTGCTGGCGTTCGCGTTCTTCGATGTTTTTCTGCCAATAACGCTGTTCGGCGCGCTCCAGCCACTGTTGTTGCGCGGTATCGATTTTTTTGACGTACACCGAATAATCTTCCCCGACAAAATGCACGTTTCTGCCGATATTGCCGCCCAAACCGGCTCCGACCAGCGGAATATGTTCGTTATGCAGAAATTGTTTAATGAAAAGCACGTTGACGTCGCCGACCGATTTTAGGTCCGGGTTGTTTTCGCGTAGATGCAAGACGTTGCCGCCGCCGAAACATTTCGCCTTCAGTTTATGCCGGTCGGCGCCCAGCTTCATCATTTGGTTGATCAGAAGTTCCATGGCGAAGATGCCGTAACGGCCTTCCTCGGATTGCAGCAGCGGCAGGTGTTCGGGATTGCGTCGGTAAGCCAACAGGAAGTGGTTCATGCCGAACACGCCGTTATCGGGGTCGTACAAGCAGGCGGCAACGCACGAACCCAGCAAGGTCGAAATGACTTCGGCTTGCCGCGAAGCATAATATTCGCCGGGGTCGAGAATGATACGGCGGGTGCCTTTGTAGGGAAGGATTTTCACGGTTTGCGGTATATCGACGGGCTTATCTGCTGCAGCGGTCCGCTGATACCGTGCAGGCTCTCCGAATGGCTGATGAAAAAATATCCGCCTGGCTTTAGCGCCGAGAGTAAACGTTCCACAACCTGTTTCTTAGTGTCGTGATCGAAGTAAATCAATACGTTACGTAAAAATATCAGGTCGAATTTGCCTAAGCTGGCCGGCGGCGGTTTCATCAGATTGACTTGTTCGAAACTGACTCGGCCGCGCAGTTTAGCGTCCACTCTGAAATAGCCCTGTTGGCTGCGTACCCCTTTCAAGCAGTATTTGCGCAACAGGCGTGCGTCCATCTGTTCCAAGCGGTCCATTGGGTAAAGCCCGTGGCGGGCGGTTTCCAATACCCGGCTGCTCAAATCGGAGCCGACGATTTCCCAAGTCTTTACGCCCAGGGTTTCGGCGCAGACCATTGCCAAAGAATACACTTCCTCGCCGCTGGAACAGGCCGCGCTCCAGGCTCTAAACGGGCCACCGCGCCACTGCCGCAGTATCCGTTCGCGGACGAATTCGAAGTGCTTGGGTTCGCGAAAGAAATAGGTTTCGTTGGTGGTCAGAATGTCGACCATAGTTTGAAACTCGTGGGGATAGCCGTCGCCCAAGGCCAAATCGTAATAATCGCCGTAACTGTCCAGATTGTAATAATCCAGGCGTTTCGCCAGGCGGCTGGCAACCATGACTTTCTTTTCCGGGCTCAGGGAAATGCCGGCATGATTATAAATTAATGCGCGGAAGCGTTCGAACTCCGCCGCGCTCATGATGGATGTGCCGATAATCAAGGTGCTCCGAGGCTAAATGTTAAGTATTTTCAGATATTTTTTCCGAAATGCCGGAAATTTAACAATACTGAAATCCCAAATATGGTGCTAGGTTGAACGCTGTCCTAAAACTCTCTACTATCCCAACCATGGCTCAGTAATTTAATGGAAACTACATGTCTGGTACAACAAGCGGCCCAACCATCAAAGATATCGATACACGCGCTTACTACGGATTAACGGTGGGCCTGGGATTGGCGGGCGGCTTATTGGCAGCTGCATTGGCCGGTTTCAGCCTGGCCAGCGTGCTGGGCGCGGTGGTGTTAGTACTGGCCGGGGCTCTGGCCGGTTCGGTCTTGGCCGCTAAGCAACAAGCGGCGTTAAACGACGTAAACCGGGCGTGGCGCGGCGACGAAGAGGTCAAGCTCAAAGACCTCGAAGCTTACGTGGTCGAATTGGAGCGATTGTTTTTACAGGTGGTGCCGATCCTGCTACGCCAAGTGCAGACCTCGCGCACCCATACCGAGCAGGAAATTACCGTGTTAACCGACCGTTTCGCGGCGATGGTTACCCAACTGGAGCGTTTGCTTGCCGGCGGCAGCCGCCACCGCGAAGACCGGGGTGTCGACGTGTTATTCAACGAAACCCGGGAAGCGTTAACCACGGTATTGCGGGTATTGAGCCAAATTCAAGACGTCGAGCACGCCGTGGTCGATGAGGTCAGAAAATTATCCACCCATACCAAACAACTGGATTCGATGGCGCAAGAAGTGCGTAAGGTCGCCGAACAAATCAATTTGTTGGCCTTGAACGCCGCGATCGAAGCCGCCCGCGCCGGGGAAAATGGCCGCGGCTTTGCCGTTGTGGCCGACGAAGTGCGCAAATTGGCCGGCTTTTCGTCGGCAACCGGCGAAAAGATCAGCCGGGCGATCGAAGGCATCAATTTGGCGATGGCCTCGACGCTGAAAATGTCCGAAGCGTCCGGCACTTCGGACGACAAAGCCATCCGCGACGCCGAGCAGGCGATTCGCACCGCACTCGACGATCTGCATAAAGCGTTGGATATGTTCAAAGACGATGCCGACAATCTGCGCGGCAACAGCGCGCAGATTCGCGACGAGATTTACAGCGTGCTGACTGCGTTTCAATTTCAAGACCGCGTCAGCCAGATGCTGTCCCACGTCGAACACAACTTGAACAATTTGCAGCGTGCGGTGGATGCGATCAGAACCGCCGGAGTCCGCCATGCCGATAGCCTGGATGTTAGCGAGACTTTATCCAGAATGGAACTTAGCTACACGATGCCGGAGGAGTTGCTGAACCACTCGGCGTCCGCGGCGATTAACCGGCAAAGTTCCTCGGGCAGCGAAGAGATTACCTTTTTCTAAGATCTGTTAAGGAAGAAACCATGGCCAAAACCATCATGATTGTTGACGATTCGGCGTCGATCCGCCAAGTGGTCGGTATCGCCCTGAAGGGCGCCGGCTACGACGTGGTCGAGGCTTGCGACGGCAAAGACGCGCTGGCTAAATTGACCGGGCAAAAAATCAATCTGATTATTTCCGACGTCAACATGCCGAACATGGACGGCATTAGCCTGGTCCAGGAAATCAAAAAATTGGCGGCCTACAAGTTTACCCCGATCATGATGCTGACCACGGAAGCGGCCGACGATAAAAAACAAGCCGGTAAAGCCGCCGGCGCCAAGGCTTGGTTGACCAAGCCGTTTCAGGCGCCCACCTTGCTGGATGCCGTATCCAAATTGGTACTGCCTTAATTCGTTTTTCAAGCGGCCCCGGAGGCAACGGCCATGGCTATCGAAGTCAAACAACAGCGGCCCGGTAGCGTCCATCTCGCTATCGACGGCGATATAACAATATACAACGTCGCCGAATTGAGACAGGCCTTGTCGGCCTATCTGGATACGGTTAAAGAGATACAGCTCGATCTGGCCGGCGTCGCCGAAATCGACGGCGCCGGTGTGCAATTGTTGATGTTTTTAAAGCAGGAAGCCCTAGCGAAAGGGGGCGAGTTGAGTCTGGCCCGGCACAGCGAAGCCGTCGTCGAAGTGTTGGAATTGCTAAATCTGAGCACGCATTTCGGCGATCCGATAGTCATCTCCGCCGATTGGAAGTCTTTATGAACGAAATGGATACCGCGCTAGCCATCTTCGCCCAGGAAGCCGAGGAACTCCTGGTCGACATGGAAGACGCGCTGTTAAGTCTGGACAGCGATCCGGACAACGGCGAAACCGTCAATTCCTTGTTTCGGGCGATGCATACCATCAAAGGCTCTTCCGGTTTGTTCGGTTTCGATCCTATCGTGGTGTTTACCCACGAGGCCGAAACCGTGCTGGACAAGGTGCGCCAGGGCGAACGGCAGATCGATTCGAATTTGATCGCAGTATTGCTGGAAAGCAAAGACCACGCCGCCAAGTTGATCGAACATTGCCTTAAAGCCAACGGCACGGCAGTGCCGGCTGAACTGGCCGCGACCGGTTTACGTCTGATCGCGCAACTGAACGGCGGTAAAGAAACTGCGATTCAACAAAGACCCGACAGCGTTGAGGATCAGGTGCTGAGCGAGGGCGGAGGCGAGATTGCGGTCGACGAACATTGGTTGATATCGCTGGAGTTCAAGCCAGATTCGTTTCGAGACGGCATCGACCCGTTGTCGTTTTTACGCTACTTGAAAACTCTCGGCGATATCAAACAGATTGTGACGGTCGCCGAAGGGATGCCGAGCGGCGAGGCCATGGATCCGGAAAGTTGTTATCTGCATTTCAAAATCGCCTTTCAAAGCGAGGCCAGCAAGGAAACCATCGAACGGGTTTTCGAATTCGCCGCCGACGATTGCGAGATCAAGATTTTGCCGCCGAACGCCAAAATCGGCGAATACCTGCAATTGTTGGACGCCCAGGACGAAACCCGCTTGCGCAAGATTGGCGACATGCTGATCCAGGTCGGGGCCTTAACCGAACACGACGTCGAAACGGCCTTGCAGACGCAAACCGGCAGTGCCGGAGGCGAAGCGGAGGCTGGTACAAAAGCCAAGCCGTTAGGCGAAATCCTGGTGGAGCAGCACGTGGTGCAGCAGCCTTTGGTCGACCAGGCGTTGAAGAAGCAGGAACAGACCAAGCAAAAAATCGCCAGCGAGGCCAATTACATTCGGGTCGACGCGACGAAATTGGGCCATCTGATCAATTTGGTCGGCGAATTGGTGATTTCCAGCGCGGCGATGAACCTGATCGTCGAAAAGCACGGCTTGTCGGATGCCAGCGATGTTGCCGCCGGCATGAATTCGCTGGTCAACAGCATCCGCGATACCGCCCTGGAATTACGCATGGTGCAAATCGGCGATACCTTTTCGCGTTTCCGCCGGGTAGTGCACGACGTAAGCAAGGAATTGAACAAGGACATCCAACTTCTGATCAGCGGCGGCGAGACCGAGTTGGATAAGACCGTGGTGGAGAAAATCCAAGATCCGTTGACGCATTTGATCCGCAACGCCCTGGATCACGGTATCGAACATCCCGCACAGCGCCTGGCCGCCGGCAAACCTGCGCAAGGTACGGTGCAACTCAATGCCTACCACGAATCCGGCCACATTGTGATTCAAATCGCCGACGACGGCGCCGGATTGAACAGCGAAAAAATCCTGGAAAAAGCCCTGGCGAATGGCTTGATCAAAAAAGACCACGGCCTGTCGCAGCGGGAAATATACAGCCTGATCTTTGCCGCCGGCCTCAGTACCAAGGACCAAGCCACCAGCTTGTCCGGGCGCGGAGTCGGCATGGATGTGGTCAAGAGAAACATCGAGGCCTTGCGCGGTTCGGTGGAAATCGACAGCGAGGAAGGCCAAGGTACCACCATTTCGATCCGCCTACCGTTAACCTTGGCCATCATCGACGGCTTCATGGTCGGAACTGCGGCCGAACGCTTCATCATTCCGTTGAGCATGGTCGACGAATGTATCGAAATGTCGGCCAACGAATGCGAGATCGACGAGGTTCAGCATTACATCAATCTGCGCGGCAAGGTGTTGCCGTATTTGCGGCTCGGCGACTATTTCGGCACGCCCGCCGGCAACGCCAATCAGCGCGAAAGCGTCGTCGTCGTCAAGTTCGGCCAAACCGAGGCCGGCTTGGTGGTCGACGAGCTACACGGCGAGCATCAAACGGTGATCAAACCCCTGGGCAAGGTGTTCGAGCGCTTGAAAGGCATTACCGGCGCCACGGTCCTGGGCGACGGCACCGTCGCGTTGATCTTGGACGTGCAAGGTCTGATTCAAGCCGCCATCGAACATAAGCCCAGGCCGTTGGCCCACAAACCGGCGTTACGCCGGGTCTGATTTCGGCGGATTGCTCATAAATAACAACACGAGAATAGCAGATGAACATCAACGATTTGAAAATTAAAACCAAGATATTGACGGGAGCGATGTTGTTGGTGGCCATCACCATCGCTTTCGGGGTGTTGTCGAAAATTTATATCGGCAACGTGGCGGGAGCCTTGTTCAATATCACCGACAACAACGGCAAGTCGGTGGAATACGCCACCGGCGTGGAAAGGATGGCCTTGCAGACCATCATGGAAGAAAAGAATTATTTACTCTTTGAAAAAGATGAAATACACCAACGAGCCGAGGAAAACGTCAAAAATCTGATGGCCTATTTGGATAAGGTCGATCAGATTGCAAAGCAATACAACAACTCCGAGTTGTTGACGCAATCGAAAGTCGCACGGGAAGGAACCGCGAATTATGCTGAAAAGTATCGTGCCGGAGTCGCCGCATTAAAAAACAATAAGAAATTGGTTGAGGATATGGTCGAGAAGGGCGGTATCGTCGCTAAAGCCGCTGATAATTTCTTGAATCGGCAAGTTCGACTATACCAAGAAGCGATGAAAAAAGGCGCCAATGCACAAGAGCTGGATGGTTACGTGCAGCGCTATATCGGAGCCACGCGGATTTATGTAAAAGCGATGGAAATAATGCGCGCAGAGAAAGAGGAGGTAAATTATAAGGATCGTAACGCCTGGAAAAACATGCAAATCTGGCTGCCGGAATTAATGGGCTATTATGATGATTTGCAAAAAATCGTAAATTCAGAAGATGCGTTGCGACTGATTGACGAAGCGCGCAAAGCGACTCGCGATTACCAACAGTCTGCCCAGAATTGGATCAAAAACGACGACGAACTGAAAGTCATCCTCAAGGAAATGTCTGAATTGGGCGCCAATGTGATTAAACAGGCGCAAACGGCCGAAGATTCCGGTTATGCCCAACTGGGCAAAGCTCGCGAGGAGGCTGATAAGCTGGTTGACGAAGCCAATTCCATTATTTTAGGCACTATCGCTGCGGCGTTTATTTTGGGAATTATCATTGCGATGTTCCTGGCCAATCTGATCACTGCGCCTATTATCGTCGGCGTCCAATTCGCCAAATCGCTGTCCGAGGGAGATTTGACGGCAAAACTGGATGTGAACGGCAAGGACGAGATCGGCCAACTGGCTCAGGCCTTGCGCGACATGCGCGACCAGTTGAGCAGCGTGGTCAGCCAGGTGCGGGCGAATTCCGATACCTTGTCCAGCGCATCCGAGCAAGTCAGCGCCACGGCCCAGGCGATGAGCCAGATGGCGACCGAGCAGGCCGCCAGCGTCGAAGAGACCACTACTTCGATCGAGCAACTCAACGCGTCGGTGCAACAAAATACCGAAAACGCCCATGTCACCGAGCAAATGGCGACCAAATCCGCCAACGAAGCCCGCCAGGGCGGCGAGGCGGTGACCGAAACCGTTGCCGCGATGAAAAACATCGCCAAAAAAATCGGTTTGATCGAAGACATTGCCTACAAAACCAATTTACTGTCGCTGAATGCGGCAATCGAAGCCGCGTCCGCCGGCGAACACGGTAAAGGCTTTGCCGTGGTCGCAGCCGAAGTCCGCAAATTGGCCGAAAGCAGCCGAATTACCGCCGAGGAAATCAACGAACTGGCCACCAACAGCGTTGCCATCGCCGAAAAAGCCGGCAATCTGATTACAGCAGTAGTGCCCAACATCGTTAAAACGTCCGACTTGGTGCAGGAAATCAACGCGGCATCCGTCGAGCAATCCGGCGGCATCAACCAAATCAACGACGCCATGCGCCAACTGGATAAAGCCACCCAGCAAAATGCGGCCAGCGCCGAAGAACTGGCGGCCACGGCCGAGGAGTTGAACGGCCAGGCCACGCAGTTGCAGCAGGTGGTGGCCTTCTTCAAATTGGATGCCAATGCCAGGAAAAACCAAGGCTCCGGCCGCGGCAACTCGAGCGGCCGCTCGCCGCGTCCGACCGCCAAACCTTCGCGTGCGCCTAAGCCCAATGTCTCGGCCGCCGGTACCGCTGAGAGTTCTTTGGACTTTAACGAAGCGGATTTCGAACGTTTTTAACGCCGCCGGAGCATCATGAGATGAGTAGTCTGATTCGGAAAGAAAGCGCGACTGCGGTGGCTGCACAGGAGCAGGTCGGCCAATACCTGACGTTTTTGGTCGGCGGCGAAACGTTTGCCGTCAGCATCCTCGACGTCAAGGAGATCATCGAGATCGCCAGCGTTACCCGCGTCCCCTTGACGCCCGACTATATCCACGGCGTGATCAATTTGCGCGGTAACGTGGTTGCGGTGATCGACCTGTCGGCAAGATTGAGCCGGTCGCCGTCTCAGGTCAGCAAGCGCAGTTGCATCGTGCTGGTCGCGATGGAAATCAACGAAACGCTGCAGTTGGTCGGGATGCTGGTCGACGAAGTGCGGGAAATACTGGAGATTCCGGCGGCGAACATTCAACCGGCCCCCGATTTCGGGGCCGATATCCGTACCGATTTTATCGAAGCGATGGCGCGCATCGACGACGTGTTTATTATCCTGCTGGCTTTGGATCGGGTTTTGTCGTTGGAGGAGCTGTCGCTGTTGGGCGACTTGACCGCAGCCGAAGCGTTACGTTCGGCGCCGACCGAATGAGTGCCGCCAAGTCAGCCCAGCAAACTGGGTAAACCAATCGGCGATTGCCTGCGGCGAGCGTTGGTTTGGGCACGAGTCCGCCCGATGCTCGCCATGCGGTAAGTTATTTACATAGGGGTGTTCTCGGTGGCGGAATGATCCGACGCGGATGAAGTTACTCCGCTGGCCGCTATCCTTTAGTAGCCCGACCCGCCACGATCAAGACTCCCAGATACGCTCGACGGCGGCGATACCAGCCGCCAACAATGGCCTGTCGAGCACTGCGCCTTGATCGGAAGGCTTACAGTCACAGTAGAGCGGCTGCAAAGCCGCCGTTTGCGTTTCGGCATTGCCCTGGCGGGAACGCCGGCTACGCTTGTTAAGCTTCAAGTTTCAGACCTTTATCGCGGAAATACTCGCCGATTGCCCTGTCTTCAGTTTGGACGTGCTGAATCCAGTCGTGCATGAAGTTCAAGGTATCGTTTTGGTGCCAGGCCCCGCGCTGGATGATTTGGCTGGCTTCGACCAGTTTGTCCAGCATTAGATTGTGCGAGGCGGTATGGGCTTGGGTTAACGGGTAAGCGTTGTTTTTCATGAAGGTTTCTTCGGCCTCGAAATGCTCCCGGCAGTGCCGGTACAGCCGCATTACATTTTCCTGGAGTTGCGGTTGGTTTTCGGATTGGATTAAATCGTTAGCCAGCGCGAACAGTTGCCGGTGTTGAACGTTGATGGTTTCTTCGGCCACCAGATAATCGTCGCTCCATTCAAATTGGTTCATAGCAAATTCCACCTCGATTTTGGTTGATTAGCGGATTTTAAAAAATCCGATTTGTGCCACCAGGCTTTGGCTTTGCTCGTTCAACGCTTCGGCCGTGGCCGCCAGTTGTTCGGAAGCCGCGGCATTATGCTGGATGGCCGTATTGAGCTGCGCCATTGCCTGATTAATCTGATGCACACCGACGGCCTGTTGTTCCGATGCCGTTACGATTTCCTGCACCAGGTTTGCCGTGTTGGCAATGCTGGGGGCCATTTCCGAGAAAATGTCGCCGGCTTTTTGGGCGATTTGCAAACCGCTTTGTGCCAGTTCGCCGATTTCGGTGGCGGTGGACTGGCTGCGGTTTGCCAACTTACGGACTTCCCCGGCCACTACCGAGAATCCGGCGCCGTGTTGGCCGGCCTTGGCGGCGACAATCGACGCGTTCAACGACAGCAGATTGGTCTGGTAGGCGATACCTTCGATCAAGCCGATTTTTTCGGCGATTTTTTGCATCGCCGCGACGGTTTGCCGCACCACCTGCTCGCCGGTTTGCGCCGACTGCGCCGCGGCCAGCGCGATTTGTTCGGTGGAGCGGGCGTTGTGTTGATTGTGTTCCACCGAGCCGCTCAACTGTTCCAGTGCCGCACTGGTTTGCTCGATGCCGGCTGCCTGTTGGCAACTGCTTTGGCTTAGGGTTTGCGCGGCGCGGCTGACTTCGTCCGCCGCCTGCGAGATTTGCTCCGAGCAATCGCGTAATGCGATCACAACGTCGGTCAAGCGCTGCTGCATGCTCAGCATTGCCGCCAAGATGCCGCTGTGGTTTGCCGCCGTTTGGCCGTCTTGTGCCGCGAGTTCCCCGGCGGCGACTTTAACCGCCAGAGCTTTGACGTGAGCCGGCTCGCCGCCCAATTGCTCGGTAATGTCTTTGCGCAGAAACCAGAATAATCCGAGCGACAGGCCGAGTACCGCAGTCACCAATAAGCTATTCAGCAGCAGTTGCCATTGGGCGTCCTGTTGGATCGCATTGGAACTGGCGGTGATGTCGCGGGCGATATAGTCCTCGACTTGCTTTAACTGGTTGATTTTGCCGGTCTGCATCGCAAACCAGTGGGCCGGGTCGACGCCGAAACCTTGACCGCCGTTATCGGCCAGCGCTTTGCGCCGCATCGCCGCGGTTTCGTCGACGAATTGGCCGCGCAGGGTGTTGTTGGAAAAATCCAGATAATTGTCCGGCGCCGTCGCCGCGAACAAGTCGAGGTAAGCATTTTGCAACGCAATCAGCGCGATTAGCTTCTGGTACATGCCGGGGCCGAACGCGTTCTTGGCAAAGGTGTTGGCCAGCACCGCGCGTTCGATACCGGCTTGTTCCTTGCCTTTCAGAAAATTGGCATAGGCGGCTAACTGCTGGCTGAGTTTTGCATCCGCACTCAATTTCGGCAATTGGGCCAGGATCGTCAAATAGGCCGCGTTCAATTCCGAATAGTAGTTCACGGTGGCCTCGCCGCCGGCGCTTAAAGCGTCCACGCCGGCGCGGGTTTGCGTTAAGGCGGCGATACGCCGGCTGACATCCGCCAAACCGGCGGAAAAAAATTCCGCGCCGCGGGTGTCGACACTCTGCAGAAAACCGTCCAGCTTTGCCAGTTTTATATCGGTTGCCTGCCGCTGTTGCCCCAGTTCGGTTCTGAATTTTTGCCCGCCGCTGCCGAGAAAACCGCCCGACAGGCCGCGCTCTTTTTGCAATTCATGCACCAGATCGCTGGCCAGCACCGAAAAACCGGCCAATGCGGCGACATTGCCGGCCGATTGCATTTGGTGCAACTGGTTGTGAATCACAAAGGATGCCATCAGTAGTAAGCCGGCTAACGGCAATAACGCAAGCGCGGCGATTTTATGGCTGAATTTCAGCGAGCGCAGGTCAAACATGGCATTCCCCCGACGGATTTCGGATCAGCGATCTGTTTCGCCGCACAAAGCTGTATCGGCAGGCACGCGATTGCATAAGCATAGCCGGATAGTGCGCAGCCGTCGCCAGCCGGCCCGCACTGACCGATTCGCCACGGCTAGAACAAACCGCTGATCACGCCGTTGTCGTCGATATCGATCCGTTCCGCAGCCGGGACTTTCGGCAAGCCCGGCATCGTCATCATGTCGCCGGCGATGGCAACGATAAAGCCGGCGCCGTTGGCCAGCCGCACTTCGCTGATTTCGACCGTGTGGCCGCTGGGTGCGCCTTTGGCGTTGGCGTTGGTCGAGAACGACATTTGGGTCTTGGCCATGCAGATCGGGAAATGGCCGTAGTTGGCTTGCAAGGCTTTGATTTCGCCCATCACTTTCGGACTGGCGCTGACTTTGCCCGCGCCGTACAGCTTGGTGGCAATCGCTTCGATTTTGCCCCACAACGGCAGTTCGTCGTTGTAGACATAGCTGAAACCCGGTTCGCGCCGGTCGACGATGTTCAATACTTCGCGGGCTAAATTTTCCGCGCCGGCGCCGCCATGGGCCCAGTGTTTGGCGACCACGCATTTAGCGCCCAAAGCCTCGCACTTGGCTTTCAGCAGCTCGATTTCGGCGTCGGTATCGAAGGTGAAATGGTTGATGCTGACCACGCAAGGCAGGCCGTAGTGGTTTTGGATGTTGCTCAGATGGCGTTCCAGATTGGCGAAGCCTTTTTCCAAGGCTTCCAGGTTTTCCTGGTTGAGTTCGTCCTTGGCGACGCCGCCGTGGAATTTCAACGCCCGCACCGTGGCGACCAATACCACCGCCGACGGCTTCAGGCCGGACATCCGGCATTTGATGTCCAAGAATTTCTCGGCGCCCAAATCGGCGCCGAAACCGGCTTCTGTCACCGCATAATCGGCCAGTTTTAACGCGGTTTTGGTCGCGGTGACGGTGTTGCAACCGTGGGCGATGTTGGCGAACGGGCCGCCGTGGATAATGGCCAAATTGTTTTCCAGGGTTTGTACCAGATTCGGCTTGATCGCGTCTTTCAACACCGCCGCCATCGCGCCGTGCGCCTTTAAGTCGCTGGCATAAACCGGAGTGACTTTGTCGGACTTGTAACCGATGACGATGCGGCCCAGCCGCTCCTTCAAATCGGCGCGGCTGCTGGCCAGACACAAAATCGCCATGACTTCGGAAGCGACGACGATGTCGAAGCCGTCTTCGCGCAGATAACCGTTGGCGGCACCGCCCATACCGACCACGATCTTGCGCAACGCTCTGTCGTTCATGTCGACGACGCGTTTCCATTGGATGCGGCGCGGGTCGATGTCCAGCTTGTTGCCGTGGTTGATGTGGTTGTCGATCAAGGCCGACAACAGATTATGCGCGACGCCGATGGCGTGGAAGTCGCCGGTGAAATGCAAGTTGATATCTTCCATCGGTACCACTTGGGCATAACCGCCGCCGGCCGCGCCGCCTTTAACGCCGAAGCAGGGGCCCAATGAAGGCTCGCGCAGGCAGATGATGGTTTTCTTGCCGATCCGGTTCAATGCATCGCCCAGACCGACCGTGGTAGTAGTCTTGCCTTCGCCGGCCGGAGTCGGCGAAATGGCCGTGACCAGAATCAGTTTGCCGTCGGGTTGATCGGCCAGACTGTTGACGTATTCCAACGATATTTTTGCTTTGTAATGGCCGTAGGGATCGAGATGCTCGGCGGGGATGCCGAACGCTTCCCCGGCCAAATCGATAATAGGGCGCATTTTTGCCTGTTGGGCAATTTCAATGTCTGACATGTTTTCCGGTTCCTGAAATACTTTGGGATGCAATGGTGAAACGGGTTGGAACGGCCGAGCGCGTCTGCCGTTGCAAATGGCGGATATTTTAGGGTTTAACGGCGGAAGCCGCCAAAAATATTGAGGTTTATCGGTTTTTGCGGGGCGGTGGATTATGCGGTAAAACGGGCGGCGAACCCGCCGCGCCGATGCGGCGGCGAGTTCGCGCCGAATAAAGCGCTTAGTAACTGATGACTTCGCTACCCTTGCCGACCAAGACCACGTCGGCGTCGCGCATCGCGAACAGGCCGTTGGTGATGACGCCGGGGATGTTGTTGATCGCTTGTTCGGTACCGATCGGGTCGACGATGCTCATGTTATGCACGTCCAGAATCTCGCAGCCGTTGTCGGTGATGTACGGCTGGCCGGTTTCCTTGTTCATCCGCAAGATCGGTTGGCCGCCCAGTTTGACCAATTGGCGGGCGACGAAGCTGCGCGACAACGGCAGTACTTCCACCGGCAGCGGGAATTTGCCCATCACGTCGACGCATTTGGTTTCGTCGACGATGCAGACGAACTTCTTGCTGGCGCCCGCGATGATTTTTTCCCGGGTCAGCGCGCCGCCGCCGCCTTTCAGCATTTTGCGGTGCGGGGTAACTTCGTCGGCGCCGTCGACGTAAATGTCCAGGTCGCCGCTATCGTTCAATTCGATGACTTTGATGCCGATCGATCTGAGGTGCTCGGTGGTTTTGATCGAGCTGGACACGGCGGCTTCGATATCGTTTTTGAAGTCGCAATCGGCCAATTGGTTGATCAAATGCGTCACCGTCGAGCCGGTGCCCATGCCGATGATCGGTACGTTTTTCAGGTATTGCAATGCGGCGGCGGCGACTTGTTTTTTTAATTCGTCTTGAGTCATGTGTGATGGTCCTGATGGTTATGCTCTTATGAATCCTGACGCGGCTTTCAACCCGTCATTGTATGGGATAATACCCGATTAACGCTGATCGCTCAGCAGTTTTTAAGGCCAGGAATGCTGTGTGCGACAGGACGCTCGTACCGAGGATAGCGATGCTGAATTACATAGAAAAAATATTGCGGGCCCGGGTTTACGACGTGGCGGAAGAAACCCCGCTGGACTACGCGCCGACCTTGTCCGAGCGGGTCAACAACCGGGTTTATTTGAAACGCGAAGACCTGCAACCGGTGTTTTCGTTCAAGCTGCGCGGCGCTTACAACAAGATTGCGTCATTGACGCCGGAGCAAACCGCCAATGGCGTGATCGCCGCCTCGGCCGGCAACCATGCCCAGGGTGTGGCGTTGGCGGCCAAGCGGCTCGGCATCAAGGCCTTGATCGTGATGCCGAAAACCACACCGGAAATCAAAGTCAAATCGGTCAAGGCGCGAGGCGCCAAAGCCGTGTTGCACGGCGACTCCTACGACGATGCCTACGCCCATGCCATGGAATTGGCTGCGGAAAAGGGCATGACCTTTATTCATCCCTACGATGATCCGGACGTGATCGCCGGCCAGGGTACCGTGGCGATGGAAATTCTGCGCCAGTACAACGGCGACATTCACGCCATCTTCGTGCCGGTCGGCGGCGGCGGTTTGATTGCCGGCATCGCCGCTTACGTCAAATTCGTCCGGCCGGAGATTAAAGTTATCGCCGTCGAGCCCGACGATGCCGATTGCTTGAACCAGGCGTTACGCGCCGGCGAGCGGGTGGTGTTGGCGCAGGTCGGATTGTTCGCCGACGGCGTCGCGGTCAAGCAAATCGGCGCGGAGCCGTTTAGGATCGCCCGCCAGTGGGTAGACGAAGTGGTCACGGTCGGTACCGACGAAATCTGCGCCGCGATCAAAGACATTTTCGACGACACCCGTTCGGTGGCCGAGCCGGCCGGCGCTTTGGCCGTGGCCGGCTTGAAGAAATACGCCGAACGCCACGGCTTGCAGCAGCAAACTCTGATTGCCATCGACAGCGGCGCCAACATCAATTTCGACCGGCTGCGTTACGTCGCCGAGCGAACCCAGGTCGGCGAACACCGCGAAATTCTGTTGGCGGTGGCGATTCCGGAACTGCCGGGCAGTTTTCTCAAGTTTTGCCGGGCGCTCGGCAAACGCAACATCACCGAGTTCAACTACCGTTATTTCGACCCGGCGATGGCGCAGGTCTTCGTCGGCATCAGCAGCAGCGGCGCCGAAGCCGACCACCGGCAACTGGTGGAACATCTGGCCGCAGAAGGCTTCGCCGTAACCGATATGACCGGCAACGAGCTGGCCAAGGACCATATCCGTTACATGGTCGGCGGCCATGCGCCGTACGATGTCAAAGAGCGGGTCTACAGCCTGCAATTTCCGGAACGGCCCGGCGCGTTATTGAAATTCCTGATGGCACTGGGCAGCCAATGGAATATCAGCCTGTTCCATTACCGCAACCATGGCGCGGCATTCGGCAAGGTGTTGATCGGCTTGCAGCTCGGAGATGCGGAATCGGTGCATTTCGAACAATGTCTGAACGCGTTACAACTGGTTTACCGTCGCGAGACCGATAATCCGGCTTACCGCTTGTTTGCCGGCGGCGCGTCGGCTTAGCCCGTTTCGGCAAAAATCCGCGGGCGTGCTATTTTCCAGTGGATACTTAAACCCGGAACAGGCGGCGGACATGAGCAAAAAACACCCGGAACAAGCCGAAAAACCCGATTACAAGGACGTGCTGCAGCAACTACAGGTCGAATTGGTCAAGCTGCAAAACCACATCATCAAGCACGGCGACAAGATCTTGATTTTATTCGAGGGGCGCGACGCCGGCGGCAAGGACGGCACCATCAAGCGCATCATCCAACATCTAAGCCCGCGCGAGATTCGCGTAGTCGCGCTGGGCAAGCCTTCGGACCGCGACAATAGCACTTGGTATTTTCAACGCTATACCGCGCATTTGCCGGCGGCGCAGGAGCTGGTGTTGTTCAACCGCAGTTGGTACAACCGGGCCGGAGTGGAGCGGGTCATGGGCTTTTGTTCGGACAACGAATACCACGAGTTCATCGAAACGGTTTCGCATTACGAGCAACTGCTGGTGCGCTCCGGCATCAAGTTGCTGAAGTATTATCTGGATATCAGCAAGGGCGAGCAGAAAAAGCGCTTGGCGCAACGCCAGCAAGACCCGTTAAAGCAATGGAAAATCAGCCCTATCGACAAGGAAGCGCAAAAGCACTGGCAAGCCTACAGCGAGGCGCGCAACATCATGTTCGCCAGAACTCACCATTTATCGGCGCCGTGGACCATCGTCAAAGCCGACGACAAAAAACTGGCCCGAATCAATCTGATCAAGGATCTGTTGTTTCGGCTGGATTACAAAGGCAAGAACGAAGCCTTGGTATTGCCCGATGCGAATATCGTGTTCAGCTACGAGGAAAGCTATTTGCACAACGGCATGATCGCGCCGTGAGCGGGGGCTTCGGTTAAGGCGAACTGGCCAATCGACTTTTTGGGTTCTCCGGCTCCCATTTATGCGATTCGGGTACGGTCCTTCGCTCATCAGTCATAAATCAAGTCTCGTCATGCCCGCAGGATGAGGGCATCCAGCGCCATGGACGGTAGCTTCAAACTATCCTTCTAACCTGGATTCGCTTAGCGGTCTACGGCTCCGGCACAAATCGGTCTGGAACGGATTGCATTACACGAAAAGGGTGTCAGGCAGGTCAGCCTGACATGAATCCCTGCCGGAATGACGGTTACCAAACAAAGATGTGTATAAGGACGAGCGGTTACGCATTCCCACGCCGGAGCGTGGGAACGAGGTTAAACGGCCTGCGCGCTATTTTTTCGTGTCCGCGGGTTTGGCCGGAGCCGGGGTGGCGGGCTCGGTGTTGGCCGGTTCGGCCTTAGTTTGTGCTTCAGCCGCTGCCGGCGGCGTTTCCGGTTTTGGCCCGATGTAGCCCTTATGCCAGGCAAACGCCGCACCGGCCAGCAAGGCCAGTAGTAGCAATACACTCGGCCACGGGCTTTTTTTCTCGCCGAACGGATCGGCTAGTTGCCGTTCCGCGTCTTTCGGCAGTTTGGCGACATCGGTCAGCAAATGGCCGAACGGAATGTTGATGTAGGCCTTGGCGTTGACCGCCCAGCCGCAGGCGTCGAGCAGCGGCGCCAGGTTGCGTTGGCGCAGCTTCAGCCAGGCGATGAACATCGACGGGCCGGAAATGGCCAGCAGCACGCCGACGATTGCCAGCGGCATTTGCCACCACAGCAGCGCCATGAAACCGCTGACCACGGCGGCCAGCGCGGTGCCGATAGCGCCTATCGCCAAACCGATTGCGGCGAAAATACCGGCGAATTTGGCGACATCGAACGGCGCCGGCGGCGCTTTACCCTGTTCGGCCTGGGTTCCGGCTTCGGCGACATCTTTAAACGCGCCTTCGTGCGCGGCTTTGTCGCGGGCCGAGGCCGACTTTTCCAGTTGTTCGTTGACCATCCGGCCGACTCGTTTATACGGCGCCCAGAAGGCTTCGTGGATGCTGATCGGGTTTTCGATGATTTTGACGATGGTCGCGTCCCAATCCAGGCCGTTGCGGTCGTAAAACACGCCGTTGCGGCCGACGCGCAGATTGTCGCTGTCGCCGTCGGTGAAGGCGGCGACGATGGTCAGGCTCCCGTTTTCGCCGGCGCGGCGGCATTCGCAGTAGGCCAGGAAGATTTTGCTCAATTCGGCCAGTTTGCTGTGTTGGCCGATGTCCTCGACTTTGACGCACAACTGGCAGCTTCTGCCGTCCAGATAAAGCGTGCCGGCCTGGAAAATGGCATGCGGTTGCGGGCAATAAAAGTCGCGGAACGAAACGAAATTGTTCAGCAGCGTATACAGGTCGCGGTAGTAATGCTGCAAGCGCACCACCGAATCGATGGCCTCGGCTTCGGCTTTGAGCGCCAGGTCTTGTTCCACCAGCGCGGCCAGCGTCGCTTGGGCGCCGCTTTCCAGCAAGAATTTGATCCGCTCCGGCCCCAAACTATCGACGACCGTAGTCGGCTTTTGTTGCAACCAAGCCTGGTAATCGGCAAACAGGCCGCTGACGTCCTGCCATTGCGCATAGCTCAAACTCTCGAGTTCGCCGAGCAGCGGCTGCACGATTTGGGTTTTGAACTGGCCGACCGCCTCGCGCCAGGCCGGATTCAAGCCGGCGCTCAACGGCAGCGCGGCGCCGGCAGCGATTGCGGCTAGCGGCAGTTGCGCCAGTTCGGCGTTGGCGGCGGACAGATCGGTGCCGGCCAGTTGTTCGTAGCGGCTATCAGCCGGATTCAACAATGCAGCGGCGCCGGCGTCGAACTCGGCCAGTTGGCAGCGGGTGAAAAAATCGTCGATTTTCGGTTTCAGCTTGTCCAACAAGGCTGCCGCAGCCTCGGTGTCGGCGATTTGTTTGCGGATGCGCAAGGCTTCGGCAGCGCAGTGCTGCCACCACTCGTGGTAACTGGCGGCATCTTTAAAAAACAATTCGATCTTTTCCAGATTTATACCCGGATCGCCGCAGCGGTCGGCCACTTCGCCGCAACAGGCCATGATCTGCTCGATCAATTCGCTGCCGGCGGCGTCGGCCGCGGCTTTGGCCGGGATCACGCCGTCGCCGTTGAAGCGGGTGTCGGCGAATATTTTGGCCATGTCGGCCAGATCGTCGCTGCCGATTTCCGTAGCATCGGCCTTGCCCAGGTTTTTCAGGATTTCCTTGGCCGAGGCCAGCAATTGTTTGCCTTCCGGGTCTTGGTCGTTAATCGCCGCCAACGGCAGTACCGGTTTTTGTTGCACCAGATCGGCGGGATTTTTCAGCACCCGGCAGGCCCAACTGACCGCCGCGGTCACCTCGTGCGCCCGAATCCGGCCGTCGTGGTCGCTGTCGAGCAAATCCAGGGTGTTTTGATCGAAAAACAAGCCGTGGGTCGGGCAACTCAGCGCCGCCCACAGTTTCTGGTCCAATTCCGGCAGCGCCAGCAAATCGCTGGTCCGCTTCAACTCGACTTGATCGAAACCGCCCAATTGGGCGAAACGCCATTTATCGGCACCGGACCGGCTGGATATTTGCGGCATAAACTACCTCCTGCACTCGTTATTTTTGTTATGGGGTTCACGATTTTAGCTAGTTTTACAGGCTTAATTCGCCCGATGCAACTTGCTTAACCGGAATGCAGGCCGGGCAGGAGACTTGCAGCAATTCGCCGCTGTGGCGGTGGCGGATCGGCCGCGCCCGGCCGTCGCTTCGATTCATGGCTTGGAACAATTGGTTTTCGGCGACGATGACTTCGTGCTCGTGCTCGAACGGGTACAGCCCCGGCGCCAGACCGCCGCCGGCGATGAAATGTTCGCTATCCAGCAGCATCAGTTTGGCGTGCAGCAATTCGTGCAACAAGGCGTCGGCCGGGGCGATGCTACAGGCCGGCGTCGCCTCGCAGCCGGGATCGCCGAGCAATTGCGCGCCGAGGCGGGTATCGAAATGGATGGTGACGCTGGCAATGCCGAATTGGTTGCCAAAAGCCACGGTTTGCCAGGTGCCGGATTGGTAATTCAGCTCGATTTTTTGGCCGCGCAATTGTTCGATCAGCGCCACGGCCTCGGGATAACGCGAAAAATACTCGGCGATGGTTTGCAGATCGGCGCTCAGTGCAGCCGGGTCGCCTGATTTTTTCCGGTAGACCTGATTTAAAAACTGGGCGATGTCGGCCGCCGCTACCGAGTCGGTTTGCAAGGCGGATTGTTTTTGGCTGTAAGCGGCCAGTACTTCAGCGGCCGAAGGCGGCCGCCGCTGGCGCAAGCGGATTATGCCGTCGCCGCTATTGCCGGCAACCCCGGCTTGGACGGTCAGCGCCGGCGCTGGCAATTGCCGGCCGCCGGCCACGACCTTGACCGCTTGCAATTCGTCGGCGCCGACGCTGCGCGAGGCTGCGCTGAGGCCGATACAAAAGCTCAACACTAAACCCAATCCGCGCCGACGGTTGCCGTCCGCCCAGCCTTGCGCGCTGCGCCGGGCGTCTTCTTTTAGATACAGCGCATAGCGCTCGGCAATGGCTTGCAATTCGGCGAAGGCCGCCGGATGGGTCCGGCTCAAGTCGGCCTGGCAGACCAAGGCCGGGCGGCCGTCGATTTGGCACGGGTGCAGGAAATTGCAGTGGCTGTGTTGCAGATACCAGCGGTTCAGCGCGCCGGCCAAGTCGGATAAATCGCCGACTTGCGGCTGCGCGCCATGAAAGGCCTGGTGCAAAAGCTCGATTTCAGTCATGCCGGAAAGGTTGGATTTGGATCTGGTGGTCTGCGGCGACCCGGCGCCGGGTCTGTCAGTTCGCCACTGTAACAGCGGCGTAACTGGGCCGGCAAGCCTTGCCGCCAGATGCCGTTACCGCGGCCGGCCCAAGCCGGAAAAGCCGATTTGCCAAGCGATACAACGGCATAGCGATCCGCGGCGCGGCCGATTCAGGCTGCCGTGTAATACGTTTGTATTACGTTTCATCAAACTGTAACCGACGCGTAACGAAAAACGCCGATTTGAACTGGAATAATTCGCCGCAACTGGAACAGCGCCGCAGGGCGCGATGGTTCATCGAGTTTATGGATCGGCTAGGGATCAGGGACGGCACGCAGACGGAGCGGCGAGGGAAGAGGTTAGGGAGTAGGCAGCGGTAGCAACAACGGTAGCGGGGAGAGCGGCGCCATTTCGGTGCAAAAGTAGGACTTAGGAAGCGTGTAAAAGCCAAACCCGTCGCGAGGCGGGGACGGAAAGCCACGGATGTTGCCGCCAGGCAAGATGGCCGGGTTGTCACCTTATGTATTTATAGTTTTTTAAAACATGAGGCTAAAAATGAACAAATTCTCAAAAACTTTGGTTGCGGCCGCGCTGTTGGCCGGCGCCGGTGCGGCTAACGCGAGTATCCGTGTAAGCGGTACTACCGATGCGACCCGCGAACTGTATTTCCAAGCGTACGACAGCGTTTCCAAGCTGACTTATAGCCTGGATTTGGGTATCACGCTGGCTGATTTGATTGCCAATGTTGCCAGCGAGACATACACCGTCAACCGCGATTTGAGCAGCGATGCCAACTGGACTGCGTTGACTTCGGTGGCGAGCTACAACCCATCTAACGTGCAATACGTTTTGGCGGTGGGCCGTTCTTCGAAATTGTTCATTACTCAAAAAGAAGGCAACGCTTTACCAGCTTATGACGCGACAGCTACAGCCGCGGGCGTAGCTACCGTAATTAGCAATCACGCTCAAGAAATCAATGTTGGTTTGGTAAACGATCCTACGTTGAACGTAAGTAAGCTCGTTTCTGACACAGATCCTGCCGGTACTGGTCAATGGGCAACTGGCTTGGGTAATCTGCCTGATGATATCTGGGGCACTACCGGCGGTTCAGCGGCCGCAGTTGCATTCGGCCAAAAAGCCGATTTTTGGTACGCGCAAAGCACCAACGTAACCAAAGCCGCTGGCCAATGGCTGTTGTCCGGCAATACTCTGGAATACAAAGTATTCCCGGTAAGCCAAGTGCCGCTGCCGGGCGCAGTCTGGATGTTCGGCGCCGGCCTGATGGGCATGCTGCGTGCGACCCGCCGTAAATGGGCGGTTGCCGAGTAAGCCGCTTCACGGGCGGCGGTTCGGCCGCCGTCCGCTTTCCAGTTTTTATCCACACGAGACATGATCATGAAAAAATTAGTTTTAGGCGCGGCTATTGCCGCGGCAATGTTCGGTGCGGCGGCGCAAGCGGCGATCCCGACTATCGACCCTGCTACAACCCGCGTGTTGTACATTTCCGGGGCTTCTGCCGCGGCGACCTTCATCGACAAGCTAGTGACCTCTACTGCCGTCGATCCGACCGACCGCATTTGCGACCCGGCCAGCCAAGTCTACCGTTTCAGAGACACTGCCAACACCGAACAATTTGCGATTTACTGCAAAGCTAACAACACCGGTGCGGTCGGCGTGAAAAACCCTAACCTGCCGACCGGCACGGCTAACGCCAACTTGCTGATCTACAAACGCAACACCGGCGGATCTGGCAACGGTGTGGTGCCGGTGGCCCAAGCTACCCCACTGGCTTTTTTGAATATCTCCAGCGGTTGTACCGAAAAAAGTGCTGGTAGCTTGATTGCTCCAGCGGATATCGAGTGCACCAACATCAACAACAGCCAAATCCCGGATATGGGGTTGTCCGATGTCGACCCGATTCAGTTCAAAGGTAACAATGCCATTGACAGTACCGATGTATCTTCAACTGATGTTTCGAAATTGACTGTTAAGGCTGCTGCCGCTGTAACTTTCGGCGCGCCGGTAACTTGGGATTTGTACAGAACCCTGCAAGCCGCGCAAAAATCCACCAACGACTTGCCTTCGTCTTGCTTGATCGGGGATAGAAGTGAAGCCTGTATGCCTAGCTTGACTTCGGCACAAATCGCTTCTATTCATGCCGGTAAGTGGGCGGATTGGGATGCGTTGAAAGTAGGGAATGGCGCCAGCGCCAAAGGCTTGCACGCTTGGGCCTTGACTCAAACTACTCCGGTTTCTGCCTTTGGCGGTGGTAGCGTAACCATCTCCGATTTGGCGCCAGCTGATGCGCCGTTCCTGCACACCTGCCGCCGTGAAGTCGGTTCAGGTACCCAGGCTCAATCCAACATCATCTTCCTGGGTGATGGTTGTACAGCTGCTGCTTCATCATTAACTCCGCTAAACGCTACGGACGCCGATTTTGCTGAAGGTGATGGCATCGCGATCATTCACGCCAACGCTTCTACCGGTCGGGTCGATGCCTGCTTGCGCGACCTGCAAAACGGTAACGATGCGGTTTCCGGCTTTACCAACGATTGGGGTCACCGTTGGGCTATCGGTATTTTGTCTTTGGAAAAAGCTAACGCAGCTTACGAGTTCGTCAAAATCGACGGCGTAGCGCCGACTTTGGCTAACGTAGCCGAAGGCAAATATAAGGATTGGGCGGAAAACACCTTCCAATACCGTAACAACACTTCCTCAGCCCCGTTGGCCGGCGACAAGAAAACCCTGGCCGATGCGATCATCAAATCAGCCGGTGCGCCAACAGTGATGGCCGATTTGAACAACGGTTTCGTTCACACTTTCGGTAACGGCGCTTTCTTGGCGGTACCTTCCAACTTCGCTTCGGTTAACGGCAGCTTTGACGCGGCCAGACCGGTAAGCCCATACAGCCACGCTGTGAAAACCGGTGCTACCACCTTCGCTCCGACTAACGCTTGCCGCGTACCGACCATCTGGGGCGGCGGCGCAGGCCAGCTGTAACTGGATTTTTAAGTTAGCCGGGGCAATCCCGGCCGGAGCCAGGGACGGCTCCAAACCTGCAAAACCAGCCGTTTTCGGACGGCTGGTTTTGCTTTTTTGAGGGGGGGGCTGCTGCCCAAGGATTTCGTTACAAATAACTTCCCCCTTTGAAAAAGGGGGATCGAGGGGGATTTATAAAAAATCTCCCCCAGCCCCTCGGCAACTGCTCCATGCGTTGCTCTACCTTCTGCATCCATGCAGTCGTCTTTGTCAAAGAAGGGACAGTAATCGCGTCATTCCGAACAATTCGAATTCCGGGAAGTTATTTGCATCAATGTCCAAGCGAATGGTAACAGCGCTGTCATAAAGTTTTAACGTGGCGGCAATAGAATTTGCGGTTATCGGTTTTCAGCGGGAAAACCGGGCTTTGGGAAACGACATCGACTTATGCAGGACACCAGAACGATAGCGCGCAGGCCATGGCTCAGGCTGGTTTGCGCCACAGCAACCCTGTTGGCGGTTGCGCAGGCAAATGGAGCGGAAGTACAGACAACGGCGGCAGCGCCGGAGCAGGCCGCAACGACGCAGGGCGCGGCCGAACCGCAAGCCCCGGCAACCTTCGATTTGCTGGAATTGCGCGTCAAAGGCAGTACCTTGCTCGACAAAAAACAACTGGAACGCACCGTTTACCACTTCCTCGGCCCCAACAAGAGCATCGACAACGTCGAAGCCGCCCGCGCCGCGGTGGAAGACTTGTACCGCACTAACGGCTACCAGACCGTCGCCGTCGATATTCCGGAACAGGACGTCAAGAACGGCGTGGTCTACTTGCAAGTGGTGGAAGGCAAGGTATCGCGCTTGCGAGTCAAGGACAGTCGTTATTTTTCGCTGGGCAAGATCAAGGCCGGCGTGCCGGAATTGGCCGAAGGCAATGTGCCCAACTTCAAGGCTATGCAACAGCAATTGACGCAACTGGCCGGGCAGAGTCCGGACCGGCAGATCGTGCCGGTGTTGCGCGCCGGCGAAACCCCCGGCACGCTGGAAGTGGATTTAAACGTCAAGGACGAACTGCCGTTCCACGGCAAGGTGGAATTAAACGGCCGCAATACCTCCAGCACCTCGCGTCTGCGTTTGGTGTCGTCGCTGCGTTACGACAACCTGTGGCAGGAGATGCATAGCGCCTCGTTGATGTATCAGGTGTCGCCGGAAAACACCGCGGAAGTCGACGTTTGGGCCGGTACTTACGCCATGCCGCTGTTCGACAGCGACAGCCGGCTGGCGCTGTATGCGGTCAGTTCGTCGTCGAATGCGCAGATCGCCAATGCCGGCGCCTTGTCGGTGATCGGTATCGGTAACATCTACGGCGCCCGGCTGGTCAAGCCGTTGAAGCCGGTGGCGGACTATTTCCATACCGCGACGTTGGGCATGGACTACAAGGACTTTCAAGAAGATTTGAATCTGCTCAGCGCCGATTCGATCAAGACGCCGATCAGCTACCTGCCGTTTCTGGCCCAATACAGCGGCAGCCTGCGCGGCGCCGAATCGTTCACCAGCTTCGATCTGGGTTTGCATGTTTCCTTCCGCGGCTTGGGCAATAACCAGAAGGAATTCGAGAACAAACGCTATCTGGCCAAAGCCAATTACATGTTTTTGACCGGCGATCTGAAGTACCAGCACGACCTGCCGCTGGGAATGGAACTGTACAGCCATGTTGCGGCCCAGGTAGCCGATACGCCGCTGATCAGTAACGAGCAATTTTCGCTGGGTGGCGACGAAAGCGTGCGCGGTTATTTCGAAACCCAGGCGCTGGCCGACGATGCCGTGTTCGGTTCGGTGGAATTGCGCTCGCCGCATCTGGGGCCGAGCGATTGGGAGTTTCTAAACAAATTCAAGTTGTTGGGTTTTCTGGATGTCGGCCGCGGCTGGATCAAGAATGCGTTGCCGGGCAACGTCCGCAGCAATTTCCTCAGCGGCGGCGGCTTCGGTTTACGGTTTCAGATGTGGCGCAAACTCAGCGGCGCGCTGGATGTCGGTATTCCGCTCACGACTCTGGCGCCGGTGCAAAGCGGCGATCCGCGCGTGCATTTTAATATTGCTACCGAGTTTTAAAACAGTATTTCCCGGAGTTTTGTAATATTTCGGTAATTATTGGCGGTCTATTTTTTATATATGTTTAGCGGTTGAAGTCTGTTATGTTTTTCTAGTTTAAATATTAGATATTGTCATAATTTCGTCATAAATATTATTTAATACCTTGGTACAGTTATTAAATTGGATTGGGTATTTAAACTGTAAGGGCACAATTTTTCGAATTTCCGTGTTTTCGATCCGGCGGCTATATATGGCGCTGGTAAAGTTGAATTTAGCTTTGGTGTTGCAGGTTCCATTATTTGGAAAATAGGGTTTAGATCGGGTGTTGAATAAATCCCTGTTTTTTTTAAAGGTCCTTTAGGAGCAGGCCGTGCCTGCGACCGAAGTCGTTTGATCGCGGGCACGGCCCGCTGCTACCGTCGTTAACTTAACGACATTGGGATAAGCCGGAACGGGGTTTTAATTTTAGAAGTTTCCTGCAGAGATTTCGAATTCTCGGATTCGTAGGATTCAACTCGGGCCGGTTCGTAATATTGAGTTGATAAAAGTTGGTTTGGGCTGGCTATTCAGCCAAAACCAATCTTTTGCGGAAAACGTTTTACCGGCCTGAGAAATCGGCGCTAGGCAGAACGTCGTAAACAAAGCCGAACGAACAAGTTTCAGGCAGGTTTTTTAAATTTTATTGCAATTGCCAAACCCGTTGCGAAGCGGGGACGGAAAGCCACGGGTCTTGATGCCAAGACAGCCGGGTTGCCACCAGACCGATGGTGAACCATTTTTGATCGAGGCAACCGAGACATGGCTAAATCCGCGGCATTTCCACGGCAGACATCCTGCGAACCGTTCCGACTGAATCCTTTGGTGGCCTGCGTCCGCTTGGCGCTGACCGGCGGTATGCTGGTCGGCGGCGCCAATCCGGCTTGGGCCGAATTGCCGATTCCGGCGGCGACCTGGGTCACCAGCGGCGCAGCGACCAGCCAAGTGATCGGCAATACCCTGCGGATCGACCAGACCACCGACAAAGCGATTCTGAACTGGGACCAGTTCAACGTCGGCCGGGAAAACACCGTGCAATTCGTGCAGCCGAACAGCCAATCGATCGCGCTGAACCGGATCAACCAACACGATCCCAGTCGAATTTTCGGCCAGATCGTCGCCAACGGCCAAGTCTACCTATACAACAAAAACGGGTTCGTGTTCGGCAAGGATGCGGTGATTAATACCAACACCGTGGTCGCGACCACGTTGAACATCAGCGACGAAATATTCAACCGCGGCATTACCCGGGTATTCGACGAAAACAACAGTGCGGCATTGGCGATAGAGCCGATGGCGCCGGGCGATACCTTGGACCCGAAGACCGCGAAAATTCTGATTGAGGCCGGCGCCAAAATTTCCACCGATAACAACGGCCGCATCATCATCGTCGCGCCCGAAATCGAGAACCGCGGCACGCTGAGCGGCGGCAAGCAGGGCCAAATCATCCTGGCCGCCAGCCAGGACAAAGTCTATTTGCAAACGGCGAACAAAGACGATCCGTTCGCCGGTCTGATCGTGGAAGTGGATACCGGCGGCAAGGTCACCAACGCCACGTCCGGTAACATCAGCGTGCGCCAGGGCAACGTGACGATGGCCGGCTTCGTCGTCAATCAGCAAGGCCGGGTCAGCGCCACTACCTCGGTCAACGTCAACGGTTCGATCCGCTTGCAAGCTGCCGAAAAGAGCGGTGTGCTCGGTGCGCGTCTGGTGGCGACCCGTACCGACCGCGCGGCCGATGCCGGCGACGGACTGGGTACCAAGGCGAGCGTGACCTTCGGCGCCAACAGCAACACCGAGATTGTGGCCGACGCCGAGGGCGGCAGCGCCGCCGATGGCCAAGTGCAGCCCGATTCCTATCTGGCGGCGACGGCCAATACTATCGTGGTCGAGGGCGGCGCCAGCGTCAAAGTCCCCGGCGGTAAAGTCAACTTGACCGCGACCGACAATCTGGCCAAACCCAATTTGGGTACCAAGGGCAGCATCCGCATCGACAGCAACGCGGTCATCGACGTTTCCGGTTATAAAAACGTCGCGGTGGCGATGGAACGCAACGTCGGCGAGGTGTCGGTACAAAGCTTCGATTTACGGGATGCGCCGTTGCAGAAGTCCGGGGTATTGAAAGGCAAAACGGTTTACGTCGATTTGCGCGGCGACACCCAAATCGTCGATACCGCCGGCGCCAAGGACCGTATCAGCCGCAGTATTCAAGAACGGCTGGCCGAGGGCGGTACGATTACGCTGACCTCCGGTGGCGACATTGCCGTCAACCAAAACGCGAAGTTCGACATATCCGGCGGCTCGGTCAGTTATGCCGGCGGTTACGTCAATACCACCAAGTTAATGAACGAGTACGGCCAGATCGTCGATATCGGCGACGCCGATCCGAACGACCATTACATAGCGGTATTAGGCGTGGTCAACCAGACCCACAAAAAATGGGGCGTTGAAAAGATCTATAACTTGTTGGGAGCCGGCTCCTTCGCCCAGTTCGAACGCGGTTACAGCGAAGGCAAAAGCGCCGGCAGTCTGAACCTGCAGACGGCGCAACTGGCCTGGAACGGCGATTTGGCGGCTGGCTCCCAAGCCGGTATCTATCAGCGCGATTTGGCGAAACTGCCCGGCGCCGGCGAATTCAATATCGATTTGGCGCTGTTTTTGTCGGCGCAGGATGTTAAGTTGCAAACGGCGCCCGGCGCGGTTCGGATCGCGGCGGATCAAGACTTCCCGCTGCAAGGCAACGGCCGGCCGGCGGATTTGCTGATTTCCACCGCCAAACTGGAACAATCCGGCGTCGGCAAGTTTTCGTTAAAAACGCTGGGTAGTGCCACGGTCGGCGCGGACGTTGCCATTGCGATGCGGCCCACCGGCAGCCTGAATCTGGAAGCCGGCAGCGTTAACTTCGCCGGCGATTTCAAAGCGGCCGGCGGTAGCATTACTCTGGCGGCGTCCAACAACGCCAAGTTGCCCGGTTCCGGCGGATTGTTGTTGGCTGAGACAGCCGATTTGGACGTATCGGGATTATGGGTCAACGACCTGCAAAAAGGCTTCGATGCGGCTCCGACCGATGCGTTGGCGCTGGCCGGCGGTAAGGCCACACTCAGATCGCAAGGCGAGTTGACGGTCGCCGCCGGTTCCCGGATTCGGGCTGATGGCGGCGCCTGGTTGGCGCTGAACGGCGAGCTTAAGGCCGGCAAGGGCGGCGATATCACGTTGGCAGCCACGGCCAGCGGCTTGAGCTACCCGGTATTGAACGTGGCCGGCGACGTGTCCGCCTACGGCCTGGAACAGAACGGCAGTCTGACGTTGGAGAGCGGCAAGATCGTGGTCGGTACCCCGGCAGCCGGCGAGGCCGATCAAGCCTTTGTGGTCGGTGATGGCGGCTTCGACGCCTCGCGTTTCGCCGCATTCAATGCGGTCAATCTGGTCGCCAATACGGCCGCCGTCACCGTCAAATCCTCCACCGATCTGAATCTGCGCGCCAAAAATCTGGAATTGAATGCCGACTACCAAAACCGCGCTACCGGTGCCGAAATGCGCGGTTTCAGCCGCATCGTCGATTTGCCGGAACACATGCGCCAACCGATGGCGGTCAAGTTGCAAGGTTTTACCGAAGTGGCTTTGGAAACCGGCAGTGCGATCCGCGCCGATAAAGGTTCCAGCATCAGTCTGGTCAGCTCCGCCGGCAGCATTTACGTCGACGGCACCGTGCAAAGCGACGGCGGCAAAATCAACTTGACCGCGACCTCGGTCAACGATCAGGAATACGACGACAAGCAGGTGATCTGGTTGGGTGCGCACGCCAAATTGCTGGCGCAAGGTACCACCCGTTTGAACCCGGCCGACGTGTTCGGCCGACGCACCGGCGTGGTGTTGGACGGCGGCGAAGTCGTGTTCGATGCGTTGCGTGGGGCGGTGGTGTTGGAGAACGGCTCTTTAATCGACGTTTCCGGTACCAGCGCCGAACTGGATATCCAGCAAAAAGGCAATCCGTTGGCGAATAACTTCGCCCGGCAGCGCATTGCGTCGAATGCCGGCAAGGTTAAGGTCACCGCCGCCGAGGGCGCGGTGCTGGAAGCCGATTTCCGCGCTAACGCCGGTTCGCCGTTAGCCCACGCCGGTAAGTTGGAACTGGCGCTGGACCGTTTTCGCCGCAACCCGCCGTCTCTGCCGGAAATCCCGTTCCCCAGCAATCCGCTGGTGATTAATGTCAGCCAATCTTCCCGGCGCTCTTCGAACCAGGAGCCGGTTTACGGCGAACCCTTACCGCTGGAGCTGAACGGGCAAATGTCGCTCAGTGTCGACCGCTTCGCCGCCGGCGGCTTCAGCGATTTGAGCCTGACCGCGGACCAGGTTGTATTCCACGGCCGTGTCGAACTGCAAGCCGGCGAGCGCATCAAAATCGACGCGGCCAAGGTCAACGCAGTCGGCATCGACGGCCAGGCCGCCGACGTCGAGTTGAATACCGTATTCCTGCAAATCGGTTCGTCGTTGAACCGGACAGTGGCCGACACGGCCGACATCGGCAGCGGCCGTTTTAGCGGCAATGCGCAATGGATACAACTCAACGGCGCCACCCAATGGAATGGCTTCGAACGCATTGCGCTGAACAGCCAACACGATTTACGTGCGGTCGGCATCCGCGAATCCGGCGACCAGCGCGATTTTATCGGCGGTTTGGTGACCGCCGCCGATTTGTATTTGCAGGCTAGCCAGATTTATCCGACCACCTTGAGCAATTTCACGTTCGCGGTGAAAAACAACGCCGACGGCAAAATCGTTATCACCGGCAACAATACCGACACCGATAACACGCCGCTGTCCGCAGCCGGCCAGTTGATCTTCGATGCGCCGACGATTCGCCAGGCCGGCGCGATCAAAGCGCCGATGGGCACGATAACCCTGAAAGCCGGCCGCGAATTGACGCTGGAGCAAAACAGTCTGACTTCGGTCTCGGCCCGCAACATGAAATTCGACGCTACAAGCCAAACCTGGGTGGCCGGCGCGGATATGACGATTCCGTTCGGCGTGACCCAGGGCGGCCTGGATTGGCTGTATCCGCTGGACGACGCCGGCCGCAAGCTGGTATTCGATACTGCACCGGAAAAACGGCTGGTGTTGTCGGCGCCCGATATCGATATCAAAACCGGCAGTACGGTGGACGTAGCCGGCGGCGGCGATTTGCTGTCCTACGAGTTCCAACCCGGAGCCGGCGGTTCCTACGATTATCTGCAAGCGGGCAGCCCGTCTTATCAGGGCGGCTTTGCGGTATTGCCCAGCCTGGGTTCCGACTTGGCACCGTTCGACCATTACGAAAGCCAGTATTTGCCTTACGCCTTCGGCAGCAAGATTTATCTGGAAGGCGGCTCCGGCTTGGCGGCCGGCGAATATGTGATTTTGCCGGCACGTTATGCGCTGTTGCCCGGCGCTTATTTGGTGACGCCGCAAGCCGGTACCCTGGACTTGCCCGCCAACCAAGCCACGATAGACGGTCGGGCTATCGTACCGGGCTATGGGGTGCAGGCCGGTACCGGCATCCGCGACGCGCGCAGCAACGGTTATTTGATCGAGACCGGCGCCGACGTGCGCATGCGCTCCAGTTACGACATTCACACCGCCAACGATTTCTATCGGCAACGGGCAATCAAGAACGAACAAGCGGTGCCGCTGCTGCCGAAAGACGCCGGCCAGATTTCGTTGGTGGCGCAAAACCAATTGGTCATGGACGGCAAGTTTTTGGTCGAAGCGGCCAACGGCGGACGGGGAGCGAAGATGGATATCGCCGCCAACCGGATCAGCGTGGTCGAGCAACTCAGCCTGGCGCCGGCAGCCGGCGTGCTGGAAATATTGGACAGCGACCTCAGCGCGTTGCAGGTCGATAGCTTGTTGCTGGGCGGCGCGCGCAGCCGTAACCAAAGCAAAGCCGGCGAAACCGATATCCAGGTCACCGCCAGCGAGGTGGTGTTCGGCGAGAACGTGGATTTGAGCGGTCCGGAAATCATGGCTACCGCGACCGGTTTGATCGACGTGCGCGCCGGCGCGGTGCTGGAGGCGGATAGAGCTGCCAACAGCGGCGACAGCGTGTTGAACATCGCCGGCGACGGCGCGATTCTGCGCGTGTCCGGCGATAAGCAAGTAGTCTTCAATCGCAGCGAGACTTCGGCCGATGCGGTCAGCGGCGAACTGCGGGTTGCGGCCGGCGCTACCCTGAAATCGGCCAAATCTATGCTGTTGGGCGCGACCCGCTCCACTCAGTTGCTAGGCGAACTGGAAATGGACGGAGGTTCGTTGAACCTGACCGCCAATACCATTAACCTCGGCGAAGTCGAGGCATTGGCCGGCGCCAACGCTCTGAACTGGTCGAACCGCAAATTGTCTGCTCTGGCCGTCGACGAGTTGGTATTGACCGCGCGCGACAGCGTCGGCATCTACGGCAATCTGCATATGGTCAACGCCGACGGCTCGGCTGCGCTCGATGAGAACGGCGCCACCCGTGCGATCCATTTCGGCAGTTTGACCTTGAACGCGGCCGGCATTGCCGGATATGGCGCTAGCGGCGACCGCGCCCAATTGTCTGCCGATAGCCTGACGCTGCAAAACAGCGCCGGCGCGCAAAGTTTGCGCAGCGGCAGCGGCAGCGGCGGCTTGGCCTTAACCGCCGATAGCCTGAAAGTTGGCGACGGCAGCTTCACAATCGACGGTTTTACCGTGGTCGGCGTCGAGGCGGCTAAAGAATTTCGAGCGGCCGGCCAAGGTACGCTGAAAGTCGCTGCCGACCTGAATCTGGCCGCCGGCGTCGTGACTGCCGACGGCGGCAGCCGGATTACGCTGGATGCGGCCGGACACGACGCCGTTTTCACCGCCCTGGATAGCGACGCTGCCGTTGCCGACGGCTTGGGCGGGGCGATTCGTGCCGTTGCCGATAGCATCGACTTTAACGCCAAAGCGGTACTGGCTTCCGGCGCGCTGGAATTGCACGCCTTGACCGGCGACGTAACCATAGGCAGCGAGGCCGATATCGATCTGGCCGGCCGTAGCGTGCGTTTCGCCGACCAAAACCAATACACCGCCGGCGGCAGTTTTAAAGCCGTGGCCGACAATCGGCGGGTTGTGGTGCAACAGGGTGCCGCGATCGATGCCGACAGCGGCGGCGGTAACGCCCAAGGCGGCGATATCGTGTTAAGGGCGCCGAACCAGGCGTTGCTGTTGCAAGGTCAAATCCACGCCAACGGCGGCAGCGCCACGATTGAAGTAGACCGCTTCGATGCCAACGCCGATTTCGGCCAGTTAATGGCCATCGTCAATAATGCCGGGATCGACCGGTCCATCTACTTCCGCGTGCACAACGCCAATATCGATCAACAGGCCGGCAACGTTATCGCCGCCCGCAAGGTCACGTTGGCCAGCGATAACGGCAGCGTGAGCCTGGCCGGGACCATCGATGCCGATGCGGCCGGCAATGGCGGCGAGATCAACATTTACGCCGGCCACGGCATCGCGCTGAAAAGCGGCGCCGAGTTGTCGGCGGTAGGTATCGGCGACGGCGCCAAGGGCGGTAAGGTATTGCTGTCTTCGACCGATGCCGATAGCGACGGGATCGCTATTGCGTCCGGCGCGAACATCGACGTATCCGGCAACGGTGCGGCCGGCGGCGAGGTTACACTGCGGGCCAGACGCACAGCGGACGGTATCGATATCCAGCAGGTCGGCGGCACGGTAACCGGCTATACCAAGTTTTACGCCGAAGGCGTCCAGGTGTATGGCAATTCGGCGCTGGGCGACGACGGCGAAATCAATGCCGCCGACATCGAACAGATCAAACAGGATACCGCGGCCTATATGACGGCACAGACCATGCAAAACGTCGCCGCGCTGGCGCCGGGCTTGCAGTTGCTGGCCGGCGTCGAGATCGATTACGACGGCAATCTGGCCTTGCAAGACCGCTGGGATTTGGCCGATTGGCGCTACGGTAACCTGGCAGACGGCAACGTCTGGAACGACACGCCGGGCCGCTTGGTGATTAAAACCAGCGGCGATTTCAACGTGAACCAGTCGCTGAGCGACGGCTTCAAAACCGAGCTGTTCCGCTATCCGGCCGCGACGGGTACCGGCACTAACACCGCGCGTATCGTCGATAAATTGCAGGGCGGCGAATCTTGGTCCTACAACATCGTGGCCGGTGCGGCCGGCGGCAGCGCCGATTTCAACGCCGTTGCCGGCAGCGGTGGTTTGAATATCGCCGAAAACACCGTGATTCGCACCGGTAGCGGCGACATGTGGATCGGTGCCGCCGGCGACATCAGTTTTGCTGCCGGTTCCGCTTCGGTCTACAACGCCGGCCGGCCGACAGAAACCACGCCGTTCGGCAACTTCAAAGACCGTTTCATCGGTACCGCGTTTTATACCGAGTATCCGGTAGACGGCGGCGACCTGACCTTGGCGGCCGGCGGTAATATCAACGGTGCGGTAACCGACAACAACTTCAACAACTGGCTGCTGCGGATCGGCAACTGGACCGCGGACGGCAGCCATGCTCAGGAACGGCCCACGGCCTGGGGCGTGGCGCTGGGCTACATTACGACGGGCGGCGGCAATAACGTCGCCAAGGGCAACGCCCCGTTCTTCCAGCAAAACGTCGGCTCGTTCGGCGGCGGCAACGTCAACGTCGTCGCCGGCGGTTCGATCAGCAATCTGGACGTGATGATGCCGACCACCGGTAAGCAGGTCGGAACGCCGAACAATACCGACAACACCAATCCGAACCGGTTTTATACCAACGAAGTACAAGTCAGCGGCGGCGGCACGATGCAGGTCAATGCCGGCGCCGATATCGTCGGCGGTAACTACTATCTGGGCAAAGGCAGCGGCGCTATCGCCGCCGGCGGCAAGATCGCTGCGGCCGACGCCTCCGCCAAAGGTCCTAAGCTGTTGGTCGGCGATACCCGGATCGATGTCAGTGCCCGCGCCGGTGTGGATTTGTCCGGCGTCTCCGATCCGATGATGCTGCACAGCGGCGATGTCAACTTTTTCAGTTACAGCGCGAATAGCGGCGTCAACGTCGAATCGCTGGCCGGCGACGTGGTGTTGCATGCCGACGGCAACGTATTCGGCCCGCCGGATTCCATCGTCAGCAGTGCCCAGGCCGAACTGGCCCGGATTTATCCGGCGACCTTGAATGCCGTGGCGGTAACCGGCAGCGTGCGTATCGCCGACAAGATCGTATTGTTCCCGGCACCTGCCGCTCAGCTCGGCATTTTGGCCGGCGCAAACATCACCGCGGAGCAGGGCACGCAATTGTTCATGTCCGATTTCGACGTTAGCCTGCTGCCGACCGCGGCGTTGCCGGTGAAAAAAGACGAGGACGTGATGGCCACCATCGGCGCCAATATCGCCGAATCGCACGCGACCGAGCCGGTGCATGCCGCGGATATCTCGCCGGTACGTTTGGTCACGCGCACCGGCAATATCGAAAACATCATTTTCACGCTGCCGAAGCACGTGTTACTGAGTTCCGGTAAGGACTTGTTGGACGTTTCGGTCGCTGCTCAACACGTTGCAGCCGATACCGTATCGTTGATCGAAGCGGCGCGCGATATCCGTTACAGTTCGCTGCGCAGTCCGAATACCGGCATTCTCACCCCGAACGAGAACAAAATCGAAGTGGCCGGCGGCGGCGACGTGCTGGTCAAGGCTGGCCGCAACATCGATTTGGGGGCTTCGTCCGGGATATCTACCACCGGCAATCTGTTCAATACCAGCCTGGCCGAGCGCGGCGCGAACCTGCATATCCTGGCCGGCGCCAACGGCGAGCTGGATTACGCCGGCTTCATTACCAAGGTCATGCAGGACAATCCGCAATACGCGGCCGAGTTCCATAAAGCTAGCAGCGTGATTTTGACGTTCATGCGCCAGCATTTGCACGACGATACGCTGGATCGCGCCGCGGCATTGGCCGCGTTCGCCGAGTTGAGCAGCCGCGATTTCGTCGAGATACAACCGCAATTGAACGCCGTGTTGTTACCGGTGCTGTTCGATGAAATCAAGGCGTCCGGAACGGCATCGGCCGGCACCAGCGATCTTGGTAATCAACGCGGTTTCGATGCGATTAACGCCTTGTTTGCCGGTAGCGACTGGCAGGGCGATCTGAGCATGTTCTTCAGTAAGATCCATACGCTGGACAACGGCAACATCAATATCCTGGCGCCGGGCGGCCAAGTCAACGTCGGTTTGGCGGTGTCCTTTGCCGGCGAGAAGGACGAGTCCGAGCTGGGTATCGTGGCCTGGCGCGAAGGCGATATCAACGTCATGGTCCGCGACGATTTCTCGGTCAATACCTCGCGGGCTTTCGTATTGGACGGCGGCGATATTCTGGTGTGGTCGTCGGAAGGCAACATCGACGCCGGTCGCGGCGCCAAAACTGCGCTATCGATTCCGCCGGTCGAGCCGACCTACGATAAGAACGGCAATTTGACCAGCGAGCCGCCGGCCATCATTTCCGGTAGCGGTATCCGTACGGCGGCCAACTCGGCCGGCCGGACTCCGGGCGACGTATTCCTGTTCGCGCCGAAGGGCGTAGTCGACGCCGGCGAAGCCGGTATCGGCGGCAAGAACGTGTTCATTGCCGCGACCGCGGTGCTCGGCGCTCAGAACATTCAGGTCAGCGGCGTCGGCACCGGCGTCCCGGTCGCGGCCAGCGGCAGCGTCGCCGCCGGTTTGACCGGAACCAGCAATCTGAACGCCGGTGTCAGCCAGATGGCGGAAAGCTCGGTCAACAACGGCGTCGGCAAGGACAACGGCAACTCGATCGCCAAGGCGATACTGGGCATGCTCAGCGTCGAGTTGTTGGGCTTCGGCGATTAGCCAGCCGTAGCGGGCGGCAGCGAATCCAACCTGGAAGGATCGCTTGCAGCTACCGTCCCTGGCGCTGGATGCCCGCGTCCTGCGGGCATGACGGCACTTGACGGGTTCCCATCGCCCTCCGTGGCAACCCGTACCGAGTTGAGCGGCTGGCAGGTATTCCCACGCCGAAGCTCTAATCGTCATTCCGGCAGGGATTGCCGGAATCCAGGTTGCAAGGATAGCTTGCAGCTACCGTCCCGAGTTGACTGGCCGGTAGGCATTCAACGCCGTAACGGCGGAACAAGGGGAGTCCGGGCCGCAGTCGGTTCGGCCGGTAAATTTCACGAAAGTGTCATAAAAATGTAAAGAAAAGTCGGGATAATTCGCTAAGTACCTTGTTTTGAGAGAGAAAATGAAGCGGATTGCCTTGTTAATGTTGGTCCTGTCGATGATGCCCGGATTGGCGCAAGCCTGGTGGAACGACGACTGGGGCTATCGGAAGAAAATCACGATAGACGCGGCGCAGTTGCAGCAAAGCGGCGTCAAACCGGTAGCCGAGGGTTTGGTGCCGGTGCGGCTGCATACCGGCAATTTCGGTTTTTTCGCCGATCTGGCCGAGAACGGTAAAGACCTGCGGTTTTTGGCGGCCGACGACAAGACGCCGCTGAAATATTTCATCGAGAAAATCGATACCGTCAACGAGATGGCCCTGATCTGGGTCAAACTGCCCAAAGATATTGCCTCGGCCGACGAGGCCATGTTCTGGATGTATTACGGTAATCCTAAGGCGGTCGACGCCCAGGACGGCGCCGGCATTTTCGACGTGGCCCAAGCCGTGGCTTACCACTTCGAGGCCGATGCGGCCAAAGATGCGACGGCATACGCCAATCAGCCGGCCAGCGCCACATCGACCCGGATCGAAGGCGGTGCCGTCGGCGATGCCGGCGCGTTCAACGGCAGCCAGGCGGTGAAGATCGCGGCGACGCCGGCCGTGCAAATGGCGGTGGAGTTCGGCTGGACCGTGTCGGCCTGGGTCAAAATCGACCAAGCGCAAAGCGACGGCGTGATTTTTCAGCGCGACGGCCTGACCTTATCTGTTAGAGGCCAGACGCCGGTGTTGGAAGTTAATCGCAAGGAATTGGTCAGCCCGACCGATTTGAATCTGGCGACTTGGCAATTCCTGGCCGTTAGCGCCACCAAGGAAGGTTTCACTTTATACGTCGACGGCAAACCGATGGGTGTGTTGCCGGCCAGCGTCTCGGCGCTGCTGGGCGACAGCAGCATTGGTGCGGCAGTGGACGGTTCCCGCGGCTTCGCCGGCGCCATCGACGAGTTCGGCATCGCCAAAGTGGCGCGCGACCAAAATTATTTGCAATTCGCCGCGCTGATGCAGGGCCAGTCTTCCGCATTGTTGAACTATGGCGAAGACAGCACGCCGGATAGCGAAGAGGGCGGCGAATCCTATCTGATGGCGACGCTGGACAACGTCACGCTGGACGGTTGGGTCATCATCGGCATTCTGGCGGTGATGTTCATCATTAGCTTTCTGGTGATCGTCAGCAAGGCGATCATTCTGAACCGCACCCGCAGCGAAAACAAAAAGTTCGAGGAAGCCTTCAGCCAGCTCGGTTCCAAAAACCTTACCAACCTCGACCATCAGGATGAAGACGATCAAGCGGATTTCGACGAATCGCCATTGCTACTGTCGTTGACCGGTAACCATGCGGCCTTTGCCGGTTCATCCATCTACCGTATCTACCATACCGGCGTTCAGGAAATGAACAAACGCTTGGCAAAAGGCGTCGGCGCCGATGTCCACGACCAAGCCTTGTCGGCCCAAGCCTTGAATGCGGTGAAAGCGTCGATGGACGGCGTGCTGGTACGCGAGCTACAAAAACTCAATTCGCAGATGGTGTTGTTGACCATCGCCATTTCCGGCGGCCCGTTCCTGGGTCTGCTGGGTACCGTGGTCGGGGTCATGATCACCTTCGCCGCGATAGCCGCCAGCGGCGAAGTCAACGTCAACGCCATCGCACCGGGTATTGCCGCAGCCTTGGCTGCTACCGTCGCCGGTCTCGGCGTGGCGATTCCTGCGCTGTTTGCCTACAACTACCTGGGTAGCATGATCAAGGCAATCACCGCCGATATGCACGTCTTCGTCGACGAATTCATCGCCAAACTCGCCGAACAACATAGCTGATACCCCATTGGCAAGGTACGCATTGCGTGCCTTGCCGACATTTGCCGGTACGCAGAGCGTGCCCTACGCAATCACGAGAATACCCAATGAAAGTTCAAGAAGAAAACGCCGCCTACGACGAAATCAACGTCACGCCTATGCTGGACCTGGCTTACGTGTTATTGGTGGTGTTCATCCTAATGACCACCGCCGCAGTGCAGGGCGTGCAGGTCAATTTGCCCAAGGCCAGCAACACGCCGAGTTTGTCCAAGCCGCAGACCAAGGCCATCACCGTCACTGCCGACGGCACCATTTTTCTGGATACGTTTCCGGTAACGATGGAACAACTCGAATCGACCCTGCTGCAATACAAGGCGGCGAATCCGGAATTGCCGGTGGTGGTCAAGGGCGATGCCACCGTGCAATACCAAAGCGTGGTCGACATTCTGGCCTTGCTGGGCCGATTGGAAATCACCCAGGTCGGTCTGGTGACGCAAAACCTCGTGAAATAAGTTGGCGCCATGTCGAAGAAGAAGCATTGGCGGGTTTACATCCCTATGGTGTTAGGCGTCTTGATCGCCGCGGTAGCGATTTTTTATATCGTCAAAGTCATCATCGACTTCGCGGGTAACAAACCGGCCAAAAACGAAAAGAAAATCCAGCCGATCACGTTGCTGAAACCGCCGCCGCCACCGCCTCCGCCACCGAAAGTGGAAAAGCCGCCCGAGCCGGAGATCAAAGAAAAAATCAAGGAACCTGAGCCGGAACCCGAGCCGGAACCTGAACCCGAGCCGGAGCAGGCGCCGCCGCGCGATCTGGGCCTGGACGCCGAGGGCGCAGCCGGTTCCGACGGTTTCGGTTTGGCGGCGCGCAAGGGCGGTACCGGCCTGTTCGGCGGCGGCAACGGCAATCCTTATGCCTGGTACGGCGGCCTGATCAAAAACGGCATTGCCAATCTGTTGGGCAACCACGAGGAACTGCGGCGCAAGGGCTATACCGCCATCGTCAAGGTCTGGTTGAAGGCCGACGGCGCCGTGGAGCGGATCGAATTGGCCAAGGGCAGCAACGATCCCGAGATCGACGAGCTGTTGAGCCGTTTGCTGAACAAGTTCGACCGGGTCGCGGAACCGCCGCCGCCCGGCATGCAGCAACCGGTCAAATTGAAGATTTCATCGAGAATTTAAAACCATAGGTAGAACATAACAATGGCGAACAAAACACGGCTGATGGCCCTGGCGCTGTCGGGGTTGATCGGCAGCGTGCAGGCCGGCGAGAAGGAAGAATTGCTGAAGCTGCGCAACACCACCACCAATTTGATCAAGCAATTGGTGAAGCAGGGCATTTTGACCGACAAGGCGGCCAACGAGATGATCAAGCAAGCCGAAGTCGAGGCCGGCCAACAGGCTGCTGCCGCCAAAGCCGCCGGCCAGAAAGAGGCCGTGCCGGCCGATGAGGTGCGGGTGGCTTACGTGCCGGATTTCGTCAAAGACGAGATTCGCCAGCAAGTGCGTAGCGAACTACGCGAGGAAGTGGTCGGCGACGTGATGCAAAAAGCCAAGAACGAACAATGGGGCTTACCGAATGCATTGCCGGAATGGACCCGCAAGTTCAAATTGTCCGGCGATATCCGCTTGCGTTCGCAGCACGATTACCAGGCGCCGGACAATATCCCCAACTCCTATCTGGATTACCAGGCCATTAACGACGCCCGCGGCGTGACCAATGCCGGTCTGGATGCGTTTTACAACACTACCGAAGACCGCCAGCGTTTCCGGGAACGGCTGCGGATCGGTATCGACGCCAACGTCGCCGACAGCCTGAAAGCCGGCATCAGGCTGGCGACCGGCAACCAGCGCGATCCGGTATCGACCAACCAAAATCTGGCCAATTACGGCAACCGTTACGATTTCACGGTCGACCGCGCCTATCTGCAATACGATGCGATCGACGACAACAAATTCAAATGGCTGACGCTGAGCGGCGGCCGGATCAAAAACCCGTGGTATACCGGCGGCGGCGAGTTTACCGGCGGTAGCGAGCTGGTTTGGGATACCGATTTGTCGTTCGAGGGTTTTGCAGCGACGCTACGCCACCACTTGGGCGAAACGGACCGCTTGATGGACAACGGCGACCAGAGCCATCAGGCTTATCTGACGGTCGGGGCGTTTCCGTTGCAGGAAAGCAGTTTCAGCAGCGACAAATGGCTGCTGGGCGGCCAGGCCGGCATGGATTGGCTATTCGCCAATCAGGATAATCTGAAGTTGGGCGCAGCCTACTTCGATTACGTCAACATGCAGGCCAAGCAAAATACCACCGGTTCCGGTACCTGCGACACCAATAACCGGGCCAATACCGCCTCGCGGCCGGAATTTATGCAGGGCGGCAATACTCTGGCGACGATCTGTAAGGAAGGCACCCGGTTGGCGCCCGGCACCTTGCCGGCCATGGTCGGCTTGGCGTCCGATTTCAATATCGTCAACCTGAACGCGTCTTACGACATGGCCTTGTTCGCACCTTACCACTTGCGCTTCAGCGGCGATTACGCCAGAAACATCGGCTTCGACAAACAGGAAGTCAGTCGCCTATACGGTTCCGCCGTCGATGCCAAGACCACAGCCTGGCAGTTCCGCGCCGATTTCGGCTGGCCCAAGGCGGAAGTGGCCGGCCATTGGAACGTGTTCGCCGCGTACAAATACGTTGGCCGCGACGCGGTGCTGGATGCGTTTACCGATTCCGACTTCCATTTGGGCGGCACCAACTTCAAAGGTTGGTTCATCGGCGGCAACTACGGCTTGATGAAAAACGTCTGGTTGACCGGACGTTGGCTGACCGCCGACATGATCAGCGGCCCGACCTGGGGCGTCGATGTGCTGCAAATGGATATCAACACCCAGTTCTAGGCGAGGAGGCGACATGAAACGGCATCACATCGGCGGACGTTTGCCGGCAACTCTGTTACTGGCGCTGGCGGTTTCGGCGGCGGTATCCGCCGCGCCGCGCGAGGCCGGCAAGGACAGCGGCGCGGTCTTGAAGCTGCAAGGCATGGTGAAAAGTCTGACCGCCGAGCGCGACGCGGCCAAGGCCGAAATCGCCAAACTGAGCGAGCAAGTCCAGCAATTGGAACAACTAAAGAAAGACCATGCTGCCGCCGTCGCCGCCAAGGAACAACTCGGCAGCGAATTGTCGGCCCAGCGCAACGTCGCCGGCGAAGTGCGCGAACGCCTGGAAAAAACCAACGTCCGGCTGCAGGAAGCTTTCGAAAAAAACCGGGAGGCCAACCAGGCCAAAGCCGATTTAGCCGCACAGTTGGCGGCGTTGAAAGGCAAGCAGCAGTCCACCGAGCAACAATTAAACGTCTGCGGCGACCATAACCTGAAACTCTACCAGGCAGGCAAGGAGTTGTTGCAACGCTACCAGAACAAGGGCGCGTTGTCCGGCTTGCTGGAGCAGGAAGCGCTGTTGCAGTTCAATAGCGTGGAAATGGAAAACATCGTCCAGGAATACGAAGACAAATTGCGTGCCGGCAAGCTGGCGGAACAATCCGCCGCCGAGACCGGCAATCCCGTCCCATAAGCCTCCGCGGCACCGGGGGTGCGGCGACATGTCGCACCTTTTCGCCTGGCAAATTCCCGAACCAGCTACCAGTTTGGTCGCGCAAATAAGTTAAAATCGGGCAGGCAGCGTTTTTAAAGCAGCTAAGGAATCGCTGATCGAATGTCCGCGTCGCGTGTAACAGTGCGACCGTGTCGATATAAGATCTTGATTTATAAGATCCCGCGCAGGATTGCCGCGGCAGGTCTACAATCGCCAGCTTCGACCGGCGCGTCCGAAACAACCACACGCAAGAATCATCGAGATACTCATGACAACACATAAATTTTTAAAAAATCTGGGCATTGTTGTTTTGACGACCGGATTGGTGGCCTGTAACGGCGCCGAGGATCGGAAAGCGAAATACATGGAAGAGGGTAAGCAGTTGTTTCAAGCGGGCGATTACGAGAAAGCCCAATTGGCCTTTAAAAACGTGCTGCAAATCGATCCGAAAGACGCCGAAAGCCGCTTCCAAATGGCCGAAGCGCTGAGCAAGCAAGGCAAAATCGAAGCGGCGTTCAAGGAATACAGTTCCGTGGTGGCCGGCAACGAAAACCATGTGATGGCGCGGGTGCGGGTTGGCCAATTGCTGCTGCTGAACCGGATGGTCGACGACGCCGAGAAAATGGCCGGCGAAGCGCTGGCGAAAGAACCCAACAACGTCGAAGCCCTGGTTTTGCTGGCCGGCGTGCAATCGGCCAAGAATAATAACGACGGCGCCATCGCTTCGGTCGAGCGGGCGTTGAAACAAAGCCCCGACGACGTGCCGGCCACGCTGATGATGGCTTCGATTCAAACAAGGCTGGATAAAGCCGACCAGGCCATCGCCATGTTGAAAGAGGCGATTGCGAAAAAAGCCGATAACGTGCCGCTGCGCAGCATGTTGGCCGGCTTGTACGCCAAAACCAAAAATGCGGCCGAAGCGGAGAATACGCTGGCCGAGATCGTCAAGATCGAACCGCAACAACTGCAGCATTACCGTAGCTTGGCGCTGTTCCAAGTCAGCACCCAGCAAGTCGACAAGGCCGAAGCTACCTTGCGCGATGCCGTGGCGAAAATGCCGGACAACGACACCGCCAAAACTTATCTGATCGATTTTCTGCTGGAAAAACGCAGTCCGGAAGTGGCGATTGCCGAATTATTGCCGATGATCGAGCAAAAGCCGGACGCCTACGAATTGAAATTTAAGTTGGCCAATATCCATCTGGCTAAAAAAGAATTCGACAAGACCGAAGCGACCTTGAAAGAAATTGTCGACCGCGACAAGCTGGGGCCCAGTGCGATCACCGCGCGCAACAAACTGGCCGCCTTGTATGCGTTGACTAAACGCGGCGACGAAGCCAAAGGCCTGATCAAGGAAGTGTTGGAGAACAACCCGCGCGACGCCGAAGCGTTGACGATGCGCGGCCAATTCGCATTGGCGGAAAACCGGATACCGGACGCGATTGCCGATTTCCGTGCCGTGCTGGTCGACCAGCCCAACAACACCGGCGTGTTGAAAATGCTGTCGGCGGCGCATCTGCGCAATAATGAAGACGAATTGGCGCGCGAGAATATGGAAAAAGTCGTGTCGCTGGCGCCGGCCGACGAAACCGCGCAATTGGATTTGGTCGGCTTGATGCTGAAAGGCAACAAGCCGGACCAAGCTAAACAGCAATTGGAAACCTTGCTGAAAGCCAATCCGAAAAGCCTGAAAGGCCTGGAAGCCTTGTTCAAGCTGGAAGTGACGCAAAAGCATTGGGACAAGGCCCAAGCCGCAGCCAAGCAAGTCCAGGAACTGAACGACAAGGACGCCACCGGCTTTTACATGTCGGGTTTGGCCTACCAGGCGGAAAACAAACTGGCGGAAAGCGTCGACGCTTTTCAAAAGGCGCTGGAGCGTAAACCGGATGCGGTGGAGCCTTTGACCGAGATGGTGAAAAGCTATCTGGTGCTGAAGCAATCCGACAAGGCCCTGGCCAAATTGCAACAGGTGGTCAAACAACAGCCTGACCATTTCGTGGCCTACAACCTGATCGGCGGCGCTTACCTGAACGAGCAGAAGTTCGCCGAGGCCAAAACCGCTTACCAAAAGGCGCAGTCGATCAAACCCGACTGGTACAGCCCGTACCGCAACCTGGCGCTGATCGAACTGGCGCAAAAGAACAAAGCCGGAGCGATCGATATCTATAAAAAAGGTATCGAGAAAACCGGCGGCGCAATGGAATTGGTCGACGATTTGGCCCGGTTGTACCATCGCGAAGGCCAGAACCAGGAAGTGCTGGCCCTGTACGAAACGTCGTACAAGCAGCATCCGGATTCGGCGGTGGCGATCAACAATCTGGCCAGCTATTTGTCCGATTTTGCGGCGACGCCGGAAAATCTGGAACGGGCGGCGAAATTGGCCGAACCGCTGCTGAAAACCAACAACCCGAACATGCTGGATACCGTGGCCTGGATTGCTTACAAACAGGGCAATTTCGACAAGGCCAAGGAAATCATGGCTAAATCCATCGAGCGCGACGCGCAATCGCCGATCGCCAATTACCACATGGGTATGATCTATTACAAAATGAACGACCCGGTCAAAGCCCGCGAGCATCTGCAAAAAGCGGTGGACAAGAAAGTCGAGTTCGACGGCTTGGCCGAAGCCAAGGAAGTGCTCGGCAAGTTATAAGCCAATCCGCTTGCCGCACCCCGAAAACGCCGTCCCGCAAGGGCCGGCGTTTTTTTTGGCCGCTGAATAATGGCTGTTACAGCAGGCTAGGGAACCAGCGCCAAGTAATACTGTGCGGCGAGTTGTCAGGCGAGGTGCCGCGTCAAGATAGCGCAAAACCTGCTGACGGCGTGTTGCGGCACTGGTTGAGTCGAAACAGATAAGTTGGCAGCGCTGCCAAGGCTTAGCCCAAATGGGCCGGGGGGAAACAAAAGATTCCCGCAACTGCGGGAATCGGTATGCGTATCAAAAAACGCCCGGCCGGTTTAATCGTCGGTGTCGCGTTTGGATTTGTGACCCGGTTTGGCTTTAACCGGGTATAGCGACAACAACGGCCGGTACAGCTTGTTTTTTTGCAGCTTGGTTTCGGTCGGTAAGCCTTGATAGAACGCCCAACCGTCGCGGTCGTCGCCGTTGACCACGCCGTCGTTATTCAAATCCAGCGCAACCAACGGTTGGGTCGGCGTCGCGCCGGTGTAAGCGTATTTCGGTTGGCCGTTATAACCTTCCCAGATGTTTCGAACATTGGTGTAGTTGCCGTATTTGGCCAATGCGTTCGCCGCTTGCACGCTGCGGTGGCCGGTCGCGCAGAGGATGTACAGCGGTTGGTCCTTGTCCGGGAAAAGCGATTCGACATAGTCGACGAAGTTTTGAATCGGCAATGTGCCGTCCTTGGCGGACTGGTCGAGCAGGAAGCCCACCTCCGGATCGACCGAAATATCGTAGCCGATGTAATCGGTTTGATCGTTGGCTTCGCTTGGGCTGCCGGTCACGTGCGGAAACGGAATGCTGTAAGCGCCCACCGGGTGGCCGGCGACGTATTCCTCGATCCGGCGCACGTCCAGTATTACCGGTTTTTTGCGGCCGTGCTCGTCGTCGTCATGGTCCCCGGCTTCTTGCTCGTTCCGACGGTCCTGGCTGACATCCAGCCAGGCGCGGGCCGAACTGATCTCCGAATGGTAAAGCACCGGGTAGCCGTAACGGTTGCCGGTATTTTCCGCGGCTGCCGCAGCCGCGTAGCAGGTGCCGAGTGCCGATAAGATGGCGATGGTTAAGCTGTGTTTCATGATGGATTTTCCTTTTCGTTGAAATTTTAGCGTTGGGTGTTGTTGAGTCCCGCCACTGAATTTGCAATACCAGTGCCAAGCTCGGCGTCGATATTCGGAATAGGCAGAAAAATTGCTTGGCTATAAAGGTATAGCCTGCACGAATGCCGGGTTTAATCCGACCCCGGCGGGAAAAATGCGCTTTGTCAATCGGTACCGGGCTTGGTCGATTGCTGGTTTCGCAGCAGATCGGCAACATTTGCTGTTGAGCCTTCAGCAGGTGCGGGGCAGGCTCGATGCGGCAGCGAATGTTGCCGTTATCCGGTCCGACCTCAAAATCTGGCGTTTGTTTGAAAGCGTAAGGCCATTGTACTTAGGTACAGGTGTTTGGTTTTATTACTGAATTGTTTCAAACCTGCCGGCCGGCGATTTTGGCCTTGCCGCCTAAATTCCCTATTAATCCCGCATATTTTTTATTTGCCGGATTGCTGATTTATCAGCAGCCGATCAGCAGCGCTTGCTGAAATATCAGCAGCTTTCCATCTTCGCTTTTTCCGAAAACTGTTAAGTATCACGCATTTACCGTGTTGGCACGCTTACTGCTGGATCAGGTTGGCGAGAAATCGCGCTTTCTAAATCTTCAGCTGTACGGTTTTTGCCAATGACTGGCGGGCCTGTTTCTAATCTGACTTGAGGTAATCACATGAAGACAACGTACAAACTTGCGGCGGCGATATCGTTCGCGCTGTTTGCCGGTAACGCGGCGGCGGCGATCGACACCGGCTTCGGTTTTGCAACCGGCGACGCCAAACCAGGTTCCTTGGTGTTCAGCGCGGTGGACGATGCCACCAAACAAACCTTTATTTTGAACCTGGGCTTGGCGACCACGAGCGGCGTCAGCGGCCTGAATTATGCCGACTTTGCCGGCAACAAGCCGGGGGCGGCCGGTTTTTCCACGGTGCTGAGCGATGCGTTGACGGCTAACGGCGGCAAGCTGGTTTGGAATCTGAGCAGCTACAGCCAATTCGGCAGCTTCATCAGCAATGTGGCCAATTTGCGCTGGTCGGTATTGGCCGGTTACGAGAAGGACAACGTCAATGTCAGCAACTATGACAAGTACGGTGTAGAGCCAGGCTTCGATGGCTTTTACTCGGATGCTTACAACACGCAATGGGGTGCTTTGGTTACCGCCCCGGGTGTCGGCTCGTTGGACCCGAACAAGATTGCCGCGCTGGAGAGCAATCCAAGTAGTTCAGGCACGACCGGCGCTTATCTGGCAGCAGTAAACGCCAAGATCGCCGCAGAAGGCGAAAATGCCGACGTAGCTTCTCTCGATCCTATCAACGGAGTTGCATTCTACGACACCAAAATTACCGGCTGGAGTGGTGATGCTGCGCCTGGTGTGCCGACTAAAACCGGTGCCGGCGAGTATGACTTCATCTGGGCCACCAATCCGTTCGCCGACGGTAAAAACCAGTTCACCTCGTTGGGTAAATTCGTGCTGGGTACGGACAACACTTTGACCTTCAGTGCGCAAGTTGCCGCGGTCCCGGTGCCGGGCGCAGTCTGGCTGTTCGGTTCGGCGCTGGCCGGCCTGTTGGGCGTAACTCGCCGTAAAGCCGGCGGATTGGCGGTTTAAGCGTTTGGGCGGCAAGCCCGGTCTTGCCGCCTGACAAGGACATCAAATTTTTGAGGATTAAGTAATGACACAAGCACACACCATTAAAACGCTAGCCGCGGCTGTTTCGTTATTGGCAGTAGCGCAAAGCGCAAATGCGCTGACGCCGTGGGATAACGGTCCGGCCGAAGTCAAAATTTTTACTTCCGGCGGCGCCGCGCAAGACCGCGCCATCGAAGAAGCCATCAAATTCGGTTTGGCGGCGCCGGGCACTTTGGACGTGTTCCAGGACTTGCAAGGCACTAACAAAGGCCGCCGCTTCCAGGGCTTTTATTTTACCGGTGCCGCCAGCCTGCCGGCCGGATTGGCCGGTAAACGGATTTACGTCGAAAAACGTTCGTTGGGCGCGGCCGGTTACGGTGTAGTGCCGCTGGCCGGTAATATCGGTTTGGACCATCTGGATATTTTTCTGCCCAACAAAGGCGACGGCACCTTCGGCTCCAGTCAGTTGGGCGCCTGGCAGGCCGACGGCGCCAAATTCTGGAAAGCCGAAATCACCAATACCGGCGGCAGCTCCGGCCAATCCGCCTGGAACAACTATCTGGTGCAAAACACATTGTCCGACGGCGGCTTTACCGGCGTCGATGCGCCGGCCTTGTTGGCGCCCGGTACCGACAATTATCCGGAAGTGGTCAAGGAGCCTAGCACCAATGCCAATGCCGCCGGCTGGAACACCAGCCTGACGCCGGCGGCGTTGACCGCCAACAATATTGCCCGGGTACCGACCGGCGGTCTGGTCTACGGCATCGGCGTACCGCTGGACTTTTATAAGGTGTTGCAAGTCGCGCAATACAAGAGTGGTCAATTGCCGGCCGATACCCTGGCCAATATCGGTAAATACGACGACGAAAGCTACATCCCGTCTTTGAGCCGAGATTTTCTGGCCAGCCTGTTGGCCGGCAGTATCAAAAACTGGAGCGACGTCAAAATCGTCGACCGTAGCGTGGCCGGCCAACCGGTATTGCCACTGACCGACGCCTCCATCGTCGGTACGGCCGGCGTTGCATTGCCGCCTTCGACCAAGGTCGCGATCGGCCGGCGTAACCCGGGCGCGGCGATTGGTGCGGTGCCTTATGCCAAAATCCTGGGTTATCCCTATGTCGCGGGAGCCGTTAAACCTAAGGCTGCGACCGCTAATATCGCAGCAATCGATAACGGTGCGACCGCGCCGATCGCAAAAAATCCGGGCGGCGCCAACGCCACCGATGCCTTGCTGGTCGATTGGCAGAACGGCACCAACACCAGCGGTTTCAATCCGGCTTTGAAAAAATTCTGGGGTTTTGCCGTTCACGGCGGCGACCGCAACGCCAACGTCAGCCAGCCTTGGCGCTACGTCAAAATCGACGGCGCGGCACCGACCATCGCCAACGTGGCTAACGGCAGTTACCCGTTGTGGGCGGAAGGCGAAGTCTTGATTCGGCCGGCCAGCGCGATCGGTGCCGATAAAGTCGCCGCGCTGGAAGCCTTTGCCAGCGCCTTGGCTAACGTCTCGGTATTGAAAACCGTCAACACCAATGCAGTGCTGCCGTTCGGTCAATCCGGCGTATTCGCCACTACCAAAACCGATAGCACCGCGTCGGTATCGGTGCCGTTCGATCCGGAAAACCCGGTCGTACCACTGTCTCATTTGGTGGATGGTGGCTTTACCAGCCTGGGTGTGGCGCCGGTGGCTTTCAACAACGGCGTTGCCAACCCGGATTTCGGCGGCACCACCAATACCGTCATCGAGCTGAAGTAAGCGGCAAGCTTAACTTATGGAGCAGTAACGGCCAGGGACGGCCGACCAGCCAAGGACGATTAGGGCGAGCAGGAGCCGCCCGAAACGGATTTTTTCAGGAACGGCCGCAAGGAAACCGGGAGGGCCGACAGGATAGGGACAGCTTATTGGGCTGCGTCGGCTTCGGCTTTTATAAGCTGGTGGCGGCGCGGCTTAATTTTTGCCGGCCACCGCCGGTTGTTCCGCCGCCGGTATCGGCTCGTGCCAGGCGGACGGCGCAAGGCCAGGGAGTCCGCACAAATCGCTTATTCGCCGGAGCGCATTGCTCCGTTACCGGATAAACGATTTTTGTGGTTTCCCGAGTTCGAATGCGGTCCGGATTTACCGGGCCGCCAGCCATTTCAGAATCCGATTAGTTATGAAACATCAGCCCTTGTTGAGTTCCGACCTTCCCCTCAGCCAACCTAAACCCTTAGCCGCGGCGATACGCAGCCTGATCGCCGGCGGTTTGGTGTTCGGAGCCGGAGCGGCGCCGGCCGTAGCCGACTCGCCGCTACCGGTGGCGGTCAATCCCGCGGCTTTGGCGACCAGCGGCCAAGCCACCGCATCGGTGGTCGGCAATGCGATGACGATCAACCAGGTCACCAACAAAGCGACTCTGGACTGGCAAAGCTTCAATATCGATAAAGGCTATAGCGTCGAATTCAAACAACCCAGTTCCACCTCGATTGCGCTGAACAACATCCACCAACAGGACGCCAGTAAAATTTTCGGCTCGCTGACCGCGAACGGCCAGGTCTACCTGATTAACCAAAACGGATTTTTGTTCGGCAAGGATGCCCAAGTCAACGTCAATGCGTTGGTGGCTAGCACCTTGAACATCAGTCAGGCCGATTTCGAAAACGGCATCACCAAGGTATTCGATTTAAACAAGAACACCAATAACTTCGCCAACAGCGCGGCGGCTTTGAAGGGCAACGGCGAATTGTTTTTGAAGAACGCCAACGGCGAGTATGTCAAAGATGCGGCCGGCAATAAGGTCAAAATCGAGATTTTCGTGCAACAGGGCGCCAGCATCAAAACCCATGGCGAAGGCGGCCGGGTGATACTGGCCGCACCCAGCATCACCAATGCCGGTACCATCGAAACGCCGGACGGCCAGACCGTGCTCGCTGCTGCGACCGATAAGGTTTACCTGCAGGAAGCCAGCGACGATCCGAACGTGCGCGGCCTGCTGGTGGAAGTCGGTACCGGCGGCGACGTCAACAACGTCGGCAAAATCATCGCCGAACGCGGCAATGCCAGCCTGATCGGTTTTGCCGTCAACCAAAAAGGTATTGCCTCGGCCACCACGTCGGTAAAATTGAACGGCTCGGTACGGCTGTTGGCGCGGGAAGGTATCCAAACCCCAAGTTCGGTCGGCGGCAAATTGCTGGGCAAATCGACCAAGCGCAACAGTGTATTGCCCGGCCAGGAACAGCTAGGCACCAGCGCTACCGTCGATCTGGCGGAAAACAGCCGGACCAGCGTCGATCTCGACGCCGACAAAACCCTGACCGCGATCGACGCCCAAGAACAGACGCCGTCTTACGTCCAGGTCAGCGCCCACAAAGTCTATCTGCGCAACGGTTCGCTGATCGAGGCCAAATCCGGCAACGTCGAGCTACAGGCGCTGGATAACTTGTCGAATCCGGCCGAAAAGGGCAGCGCCAGAATTTTTCTGGATAGCGGCGCCAAGATCGACGTATCCGGCGTCAAGAACGTGGTGCAGTCGGCCGAAAGCAATGTGGTCGAAGTGGAGTTGCGCAAAAACGAATTGCGCGATGCGCCGCTGCAACGCGACGGCGTGTTGTACGGCAAAAAAGTCAAAGTCGACATCCGCGACGCGAATCTGGTTTACGATGCGGACGGCAAATTGGTCAGCGCTGCAATTCCGGTGGCCGATATCAAAGGCGCGGTCGATCGGGTGGCGAAAAACATAGACCAGCGCAGCACCGCCGGCGGCAGCATCGACTTGAAATCCAGCGGCGATGTGGTTACCAAAGTCGGCAGCAGCTTGGACGTATCCGGCGGCTCGATAGCCTACCAAGGCGGCAATATCGTCACCACTAATCTGGCAGCCGGCAATCGGATATTCAATATCGCCGATGCCGACCCGGACTTGGCCTACGACAATCTGTTCAATTACCAGCACTACAGTCCAGGCTACGTCGAAGGCAAAGCCGGCGGCGATTTACAGATTAGCGCGTACGAAGCCTTACTGGAAGGCAATCTGCAAGGCAGCACCGTCACCGGCGCCTTGCAGCGCCATCCCGAACAATGGGCGGCCGGCGCCAGTTTGCTGATCGATTTGATCAACGGCAACGATTTCAGCAGACAGAACGTGACCTTCGACAGCCGGGCCGTGGTGCAGTCGTTGGGGCCGACCGACCCGATTCCGCGCCGCAGCAGCGGCAATCCGGCGCCGGTGGCGTTGAATATCAATCCCGATACCTTGCGCAACGCCGGCTTTCGTAATTTGACCGTGCGCGCCAACGGCGACCTGCTGCTGGCCGACGGCAACCGCCTCGATCTGCCGGCTGGCGCCAAACTGGATCTGACCGCGCGTAATTTCGAGCTGCGTGGCAGCATCGTCGCGCCGTCCGGCAGCGTCAATTTGCAGCCGGTGGTGATGGGCCAGGTCATGCAACCGTCGTCGATTACTTTGGCTGCCGGCGCTTTGATCGATGTCAGCGGTTTGTGGATTAACGACGCCTTGGATATGCAACAAGGCCGGGGGTTAAGCCCGATTGCCATCGATGCCGGCAGCGTCAGTTTACGCAGCGAGCAGCGCGACTTGGTCTTGGAGGCCGGCAGCCGCATCGTCGCCGACGGCGGCGCCTGGCGCAAGGCCAATAGCCATGTCCAAGCCGGCCAAGCCGGCAGCATCGATTTGCGGGCGCAAACCCATTTGGCCGGCGTGACGCCGGCCAGTCTGGTCCTGAACGGTTCGTTGCAAGCCTGGGGTTTGGCGCAGGGCGGTAAACTGCACCTGGAAAGCAACGAAGTCGTGATCGGTTCCGCCAGCGACCTGCCGCCACGCGCCGGCACGGCAAAACCTCTGCTGCTGGCGTCGGGCTTTTTTCAGCAGGGCGGCTTTGCCGATTTCGACATCGTGGCCAACCGCTACGGTCTGAAACTGGCCGATCACGTGCAGATCGATTTGCAGCCGCGCAATCGGCAACTGCTGGCCTCGTCCGGGGCCGCTGCGTCGGGCAGCAAGTTGGTCGATGTCAGCCGCGAATTCAGTCTGCCCGAATACTTACGCCAGCCGGTCAGTCTTAACCTGTCCTACGCCGAAATCGCCGAGCACAGCCCCGGCGAACATCTGAGCATCGGCTCCGGCGCCGCGATTCGCACCGGCATCGGCGGTTCGGTGACCTTAAACTCCTCGACCTCGATTTTCCTGAACGGCACGATAGATACGCCGGCCGGCCGGATTGCGCTGAATATCGTCAATCCGCCGTTAATCACCGGCTTCAACGACGCGCAAGGTATCTGGTTGGGTAGCGAAAGCCGCTTGAGCGCCAGCGGCGCTTATCTGCACCAACCCAGCGCCGCCGGCCTGCTGGCCGGCCAAGTGCTGGCCGGCGGCAGCGTCGCGTTGGCTGCCAACCGCGGCTATATCGTCGGCAAAGCCGGCTCGCAGATCGATGTCTCCGGTAGCGCGGCGTTGCTGAATATTGCGCAACTGCGCAACGGCCGCCTGACTTACGCCAGGCAGTCTATTGCCTCGGCCGGCGGTAGCATTGAGTTGATTGCCGGCGAGGGTATTCTGGCCGACACCGCGCTACATGCCGCCAGCGGCGGCGCGAGTGCGGCCGGCGGCAGCCTGGCGGTCACGCTGGACCGCGGTTTGCGCGGCAAGCCGGAAATTCCGATTGCCGGCAGCCTATTCCCGGACGACAGAAAGCCGAACCAGCCCTATCGGATTGAAATCTCCGCGGCCGACACCGCCAACGTTCCGGCCGGTTTGGCGACCGGCAGCGCTATCGATCCGGCGCTATACGGCGGCAGAGCCTTATTGAACAGCCGGCTGATCAACGCCGCCGGCTTCGATTCGTTGGCGTTCGAAACCGACACTACGCGAGTCGGCGGCCAATTGAATAGCGGCATCCTGTTCAAGGGTAACGTCGAATTGCACAGCGGCCGCCAAATCGTATTCGATACCCCCAGCCTGCAAAGCGACGGCGGCTCGGTGCAACTCACTAGCGCCTACCTGGCGCTGGGTTCGTCGCAAAGCCGGGTTGGCGACAGTCTGGCACCTGCCGCCAGCGGCGGCAGCGGCCAATTTAGCGCCAATGCCAACGCGGTCGAATTGGTCGGCGGCTTGGCCTTTAACGGCTTCGATACGATACGCGTCAACAGCAGCGGCGATATGCGCCTGCGCGGTTTGCTCGGCTCAACTCAAAAAGATTATGTCGGCCGCTTGAACGTGGCAGGCGATTTGATCTTGCAGGCCAATCAACTGTATCCGGGCACGCTGACCGATTACCTGATCGACGCCGGCAGCCGTTCCGTCACGTTCTTGAATAGTGCGGGCCAGCATACGCCGGTGTATTCGGCCGGCGGCAGCCTGACCGTCAATGCCGCCAATATTTACCAGCGCGGCACGCTGAAAGCGCCGTTCGGCAGTTTGAACTTGAATGCGGCCAATACCCTGCAGTTGGCAGCCGGCAGCGTGACATCGGTGTCCGCGGACGGCTTGCTGGTGCCTTTCGGCCGCGGTTCCGGCGGCACCGATTGGCTGTATCCGCTGGATGCCGGCCAAACCGCCAATATCGTGGTTACGGCGCCGCCGGAGAAAAGTCTGCACTTGAACGGCCAAGATGTCGACTTGCAACAGGGGGCGCTGATCGACCTGTCCGGCGGCGGCGATCTCTATGCCTACGAATTCATCCCCGGCCCGGGCGGCAGCAGCGACGCTTTGGCGGCCGGCAACGGCAGCTTTGCGGTACTGCCCGGTTTCAATTCCAGCTTGACGCCTTACGATCCGTTGGAATCGCCCGGCGCCGGCTTGCGCAACGGCGATAGCGTTTATCTGGCGGCCGGCAGCGGTCTGGCCGAGGGCTGGTATACCTTGTTGCCGGCGCGTTATGCCTTGTTGCCCGGCGCCTATCTGGTAACACCGGTGGCCGGCAGCCAGGATGCAGTGATCAATACCACCAATAACGCCGGCAGTCCGGTCGTGGTCGGCCGCTACGGCGTTGCCGGCACCGCGATTGCCGACCAGCGCAGTAGCAGCTTTGTGGTCGAACCCGGCGCGATTGCCCGCACCCGCTCGCAATACATAGACTATTACGCTAACAGCTTCTTTGCCGACAAAGCCGAGGCGGCCGGCGAAGCGGCGCCGCAATTGCCGCGCGATGCCGGCAGTCTTGTATTGTCGGCGCAGCGCAGCCTGAAATTGGCGGCGGATTTGGCGGCGCAACCGGCTTTGCGCGGTGCCGGCGGCCAAGTCGATATCACCGGCAACCGTCTGGCCGTGGTCGGCAACAGTGCCGATCTGGCCGGACTGGAGACCGGAACGGTGGGCTTGGTGGCCGCCGATTTGAACAAATTCAACGCGCCCAGCCTGTTGTTGGGCGGCCAGCGCAGCAAGGAGGCCAAAGGCCAGCGCTTGACCGTCTCCACCAATAAACTGACAGTCGCCGGCAATGCGGTGTTGCAGGGCCAGGAAATCTTGTTGGCCGCCACCGATTTGGTTCAGGTTGCCGCCGGCGCGCAATTGATCGGTGCCGGCTCGGCCGGGCTGTCCGGCGGCAACTTGTTGGTCTCCAACGCGGCAGGCGGCAGCGACGGCGCTCTGCTGCGGGTCGCGGCCGGCGGCCAGGCCGAAGTCGGCCGCGATCAAACCGTCAGCGGCAACCGCGGCGAGTTGGTCGTGGCTGCCGGCGCATTGATTAAAACGGCCGGTTCGGCGCTGCTGGATGCGACCAAAAACACCGTGTTCGACGGCAGCATCGATATGGCGGGCGCCGCGTTGGCGTTGAACGCCGGCCGCATCAGCATCGGCGCGGCACCGGCCAATACGCCCGGCCTGGTGTTGGCAAACACGGACTTCGACTTGAAAGAGTTGCGGCTGAACAGCCGCGGCGATTTCGATATCTACGGCGGCGTCAATTTGAATGTCGACAACTTGCTGATTTCGGCGGCGGCGATCAACGGCTTTGCCAATCAGGGCGCGGCGGCGAATATCAATGCCGATTCGATAGCTCTATTCAACCAGGGCGCCGCCAGCAACCGTAGCGGAACCGGTAGCGGCACCTTGAATTTGAACGCGGACGACATCCGTCTTGGCGCCGGCAGTTACGGCATCAGCGGCTTCGGCAACGTCAATTTCAAAGCCAACGCCGGCATCGGCGGCATCGGCCGCATCGTCGATCCGGCAACCGGTAACAGCCGGTTTGCCGATCCCGGTAAATTGAAGGTGGCGGCCAATCTGACGCTGGACGCGGCCTATATCGGCGGCGATAACGGCGCGACGACCAGTATCGACGCCGCCGGTTACCGGGTCGATCTGCTGGCCGGCAGTGCGTTGCCTGCCGATTTGGCGCCGGGTTTGGGCGTGCAATGGTCCATCGCCGGCAACAGTATCCAAGGTAGCGGCCGGTTTTTGCTACCGTCCGGTAGCTTGAGCCTGCAAGCGCTGAACGGTCCGGTCAGTCTGGAAAGCGGTAGCGTCGTCGATTTGTCCGGCCGGGCTCTGGCCTTCGCCGATACCGTTAAATACTCCGCCGGCGGCAATTTGGTTCTGCAGGCCGGCAACGGCGACGTAGTGCTGAAATCCGGCACCCAAATCAATCTAGGCGGCGGCCAACGGACACTGAACGGCGCGACTTACCAGGCCGCCGACGCCGGCCAAATGCGGGTCAGCGCGGTTCAAGGCAAATTCGACTGGCAAGGCGCTATCGACGGCAAAGCCGCTCTGCACACCGATGCTAATTTCAAGCAGGCCAGCTTGGCGTTGGATGTTAAAGATCTGGGCGATATTTCCACGTTGAGCGCAAAACTGGCTCAAGCCGGTTTCGCCGAACAGGTATCTTTGAAACAACGCCACGGTGATATCGCGCTGGATGCCGGCACTACGTTGAGCGCTCGCCAATTAGTATTAGAGGCCGATCAGGGCGCGGTGACGATTGCGGGTACCTTAAATGCTTCGAATGCCAAGGCCGGCAGCATCGACGTTTACGGCCGCAACGGCATTAGTTTGGCCGCAACCGGCCGCATCCTGGCCCAGGCCACCGCTAACGGCCAGAACGGCGGCCAGGTCACGCTGGACACGCTGCACCGCGACGATAGCGGCAGCGATTTACTGGATTTGGCCGCGGCCGCGGGAATCATAGACGTATCGGGCGCTGCCGGCGGCAGCGGCGGTGCGCTGCATTTGCGTACCGGCCGCAACGGCAATCAAGTCAACATTTCGGCGATCAATGCCACGATTACCGGTGCCGATCCGCAGCGCAGCGCGGTCGAAGCGGTAAGGGTTTATACCGGCGTATCGACCGTTACCAGCGATCTTATCGCGACCTGGCGCGACCAAACCGCCCAGTTCATGCAAAACCGGCCGGCTCTGAGCGGGCTGTCGGCAAGCGCCCTGGAAATATTGCCCGGTATCGAAGTCCGCAGCAGCGGCAATCTGACCTTGGCCGATAATTGGGATTTCATGTCCGGCCAGTGGGCGGACAACGGGATCGATTGGCAGTCGGATTGGCGTTACGGCGACGGCCAATTGCCCGGCTTCCTGACCTTGCGCGCCGCCGGCCAGTTGAACGTCAACGCCTCGTTGAGCGACGCTTTTGCCAATACCTCGCTGCCCGGCCAGGAACAACAGGATCTGGAAGCGGCCTTGGGCAGTAAACTGCTAACCAAGGACTTGTTGCAACCCGGTTTATCCTGGAGTTACAAGCTGATTGCCGGCCAGGACGTGAATCTGGCGGCCACCCACGGCGACGAGCAGGTCAAAGTCAGAACCGGGACCGGATCGATAGACATCGACGCCGGCGGCAGTATCCGCTTCGTGCCGAAAAGCGGCAATAACCAGGCCGCCGCCGCGGTGTACACGATGGGCACCAGCGCACTGTACAGCCGTAGCCAGTTGTTAAACGGCGAGATTCCGGGCATCCCGGCGCAAAATGCCGGCGAGAGCGTGCAAAATTACTTGGCCCGGTTGAGCCAGGAGCAACTGAATCGGGTGCTGCGTTACGGCTTGCTGGATCAGGACAGCATCGTGCAGGGCATTGCCCTGTATGCCGAGTTTCCGACTCAAGGCGGCAACATCGGTTTGCGCGCCGGCGGCGATATCAGCGGCATCCAAACCGGACAAAGTATCGGCGATTGGCTGGTGCGCGACGGCCAATGGCAGGCCGGTAGCGATACTAACCAGGCCACGGCCTGGGGTATCAATATCAGCGGCAACCGCGATTTCGAGCAATTGGAATCCGATGCCGATGGCAATATGCTGTTTGCCGGCGCCAACCGCTATTTCAACCAGAACGTCGGCGCCCTGGGCGGCGGTAACGTCGATGTCTTCGCCGGCGGCAATATCAGCAATTTGTCGGTAATGATTCCGACCACCGGCAAACCGCTCGGTACGATAGACGCAAACGGCCGCTGGTTGCAGACCGGCACCTACATCAACGGCGGTGGCGACCTTAGCGTGGTTGCCGGAAACGATATCGTCGCCGGCGAGTTTTACACCGGGCGCGGCAGCGCCGAACTGATCGCCGGCGGCAGTATCGCCAAAGGCGCGGTGCCGGGATCGGCGCAAAAAGTCGGCGTGATGCTGGATGTCGGCGATGCCGAGTTTCAGATCAGGGCGCGGCGCGATATCGAATTGGCCGCCGCGTTGAGCCCGACCGCGCTGAAACAAAAAATTCCGAGTTTTCCCGGCGACGGCGTCGATAGCCGGTTTTTCAGCTATACCGCCAACAGTGCCGTCAACCTGACCTCGACCGCCGGCAATCTGGTATTCGAAAACGACTACGATACGGTCAAAGCCGTGAAGAAACTGGCGTCGAACGACGGCAGCGGATTCGAGTATTTCGTTTATCCGGCCACGTTGCGCGCCGCGGCATTGAGCGGCGATATCAGGATCAACGGCTCGATGACGCTGTATCCGGATGCTGCCGGCGATCTGGAATTGCTGGCCAACGGCAATATCGGCTCGGATACGCCGGTGGCCTTGGCGAAGAAGATCAGCGTCAACATGTCCGATACCGATCCGGCTTTGCTGCCCGGCATTGCCAATCCGGCGCGCAATCTGGACGGCGATTACGTGTCCGGTAACATTCAGGCTCAGCAATTATTGGATGCCAATTCGCCGAAGCCGGCGACGATACATGCCGTGGTTCCGGTGCATTTGCACGACCAAACTCGGCCGTTGATCGTGGCTAAAACCGGCAGCATCGGCTTTGCCGCCGGGCTGGAAGCGACGTTCCATATGCCGCAGGCCGCCAGTTTCATCGCCGGCCGCGATATCAACAACCTGTCGGTCAACGGCCAGAATTTATCGAGCAGCGACGCTACGTTGATCATGGCCGGCGGCAACATTAATTTCGATACCGTCACCGACAGCGACGGCAACGTGGTGTTTACCCGCAACAATCCGCAATTCTTCCGCCTGGGCGGCCCCGGCCATTTGCAAGTGGTCGCCGGCGGCGACGTGGTATTGGGCAGTTCCGGCGGGATTCAGACCGTCGGCAATTTGTTGAATTCGGGATTAGGCAACGTCGGCGCCAGCATCGATTTGTTGGCCGGCACCGCCGGCGGTATCGACCTGGCCGGATTTATCGATAAATACCGCTCGGCCTATCCCACATGGTTAAACGGTCTGGAAAGCCAGGCATTATCGGAGCAGCAGCGTTATCTCGGTAACGTGCTGGCGGTATTGTTTGCCGAAATCGACCAATCGGCCAAAGCCGCGGCCGCGGCAGGGGAGGGCCAACGCGCCGCACAGTATAAGCGCGGTTTCGATGCGATTCAGGCCTTGTTTCCGAATGCCGAATACAGCGGCGATGTCAGTCTGGTGTTCAGCGCCGTGAAAACCCTGGCCGGCGGTAGCATCAACATCGCGGTGCCGGGCGGCAAGCTCGACGTCGGCCTGACCGGCAAAAAAGCCGCCGACGAATTGGGTATCGTCGTGCAGCAGGTCGGCAATCTGAACATATTCACCCGCGACAACGTTAACGTGAACCAATCTCGCGTGTTCACCCTGGGCGGCGGCAATATCGTGGCCTGGTCTTCCAAAGGCGACATCGACGCCGGCAAGGGCGCGAAGTCGGCCTTGTCGGCGCCTAAGCCGATCACTACGGTCGATGCCAACGGCAATATCGTCACCGTGTTCCCGCCGATTATTTCCGGTAGCGGCATTCAGGCCATCGGCGGCGGCAACGTCACACTGGCGGCGCCGCAAGGCGTGGTCGATGCCGGCGAGGCTGGCATCAGCGGCGGCGACATTACCATCGCCGCCACCGCGGTGATCGGCGCTTCCAACATTCAGGCCAGCGGCACTTCGACCGGCGTACCGACTGCAGTAGCGGCCCCGGTGGTGCCGACCGGGGCCGATAGCGCCGCCACCGGCGCCGCCAAGTCGGCAGGCGATGCGCCCGCCGCCGGCAATAAGGATGCCGACGGCAAAAATGGCGGTGGCGATACAAAAGCCCCGATTGCCGTGCTCAGCACCGATATCGTCGGCTACGGCCAGTGCAGCGTCGGCGATATCCGCGACGGCAAGGCCGGTTGCGGCGGTTGACCACATTAGTCCTCGCGCAGCGGAATCCCGGCTCAGGCCGGGATTTTTTTTTTGCGCAATACGGCGGCCTGTTGGCTGGAAAACAAAGATTGTTGCCGAATCAGCATTGCTAAAGCTGCTGCTGAAATATCAACACACGATCAGCAACAAATGCTGATTAAGCAGCAGCCAATAAACAGTTTGCTTGCTAAGTGCTTGATTTCATCAGGATACGGATTGGCACGCTTACTGCAAAACATAAGACAGGTATTTTTAATCAGGCGTCCTAATGCCGTTTGCAGCAAGCCACTGCGCTTGCCGCTCCGTGGTTGTCGGTGGCGCCGTTACATTTTGATAGCAGAATTCAATGTTTAAAAAGTCTTTACTGTTCGGTTTTGCCGGTCTGTGTTTTCCATTGCTCGCCCAAGCCTGGTGGAATGCCGACTGGAGTTCGCGGCGGCAGGTGGCGGTGGATGCCTCGGCGACCGGGGCGGACGTGCAGGAGACCTTGGCTGACGTGCCGGTGTTGGTGCGGCTGCACGCCGGCAACTTCGGCTACTTTGCCGAACTGGCCGACAACGGCCGCGACTTTCGGGCAATGAAAGACGAGCAGACCCCGCTGGCCTACCAGGTCGAGCAAGTCGATGCGCTGAGCGAGATCGGTTTGCTCTGGGTCAAGCTGCCACAAGTGCGCGGCGGGGTGGCTACCGACGACTTCTGGCTCTACTACGGCAACGCCAACGCCGCCGACGGTTCCGATCCGAAGAGTTTGTACGACGTGGCCCAAGGCCTGGTCTACCACTTCAATGCGTCCGAGACGTTGCCGCAAGACGCCACCGCTTACGCTTCCCATGCCAGCGACTCCAAAGCCAGCATTCAAGCCGCCGGCTGGATCGGTGCCGCCGCCCAATTCAGCGGCGCCGGACCGATTACCGTCAACCCGGCGCCGCAACTGGCGCTGGATCCCAGCAAAGGCTGGACCTTCGCCACCTGGCTGAAGATCGACCAGGCCAACCCGGCCGCCACCCTGCTCAGCGCCCAAGCCCCCGGCCTGGACCTGCGCCTGACCCTGCAAGGCAACGCCCTGACCGCCGTCGCCGGCAGCGCCAGCACCCCGGCCGCATCTCTGACCCTGGGCAAATGGCAACATGTGGCCCTGGTATTGCGCCCGGAAAACTTGGCCGCCTACACCGGCGCCAAAGCCGCCGAAAACCCCAACAGCTACGCCCCGCCGCAAATCGTCGAACTCTACCTGGACGGCGTCCCGGTCGGCAGCGTTAAAACCCAAGTCGCCGCCGGCCAACCCGCCATCCGCCTGGGCGACAACTACCAAGGCTGGCTCGACGAAGTCCAAATCGCCGCCACCGCCCGCAGCGCCGACTGGCTCAAATTCGCCTACCGCAGCCAAAGCCCGGATTTTGCCGTACTCAGCTTCGGCCAGGACGAGTCCAACGGCAGCGGCGACGCCGGCCACTTCATGGTCATTGTGCAAAACGTCACCGTCGACGGCTGGGTCGTCATCGGTCTGACCCTGATCATGCTGATCGTGGCCGTCATCGTCATGGTCAGCAAAACCTTAGTCATCAACCGCATCGGCAAAGACAACCGCGCCTTCCTGGCGCAATACCGCCAGCTCGACCCGAACACGCTCGGCGCGCTGGATCAGGCCGAAACCGCCGAAGAACACGAACTGGCCGACTCCGATTGGCTGACCGCCCTGGTCGGCAAACACGACCACTTCCAAAGTTCGGTGCTCTACCACCTGTACCACACCGCGATCCAGGAACTGAACAAACTGCAAGGCGGTGCCGACCAAGTGGTGACCCGCGAAGCCTGGGATTACCTGCGGGTCAAACTGGATAGCCAGATCGTCCACGAAGGCCAACGCCTGAACAAACACATGGTACTGCTGACCATCGCCATCGCCGGCGGCCCGTTCCTGGGCCTGCTCGGCACCGTAGTCGGCGTCATGATTACCTTTGCCGCCATCGCCGCCAGCGGCGACGTCAACATCAACTCCATCGCCCCCGGCATCGCCGCCGCCTTACTGGCCACCGTCGCCGGCCTGGCCGTCGCCATCCCGGCGCTGTTTGCCTACAACTACCTGCTAACCCAGATCAAAGACATCAGCGCCGGCATGCGCGTGTTCAGCGACGAATTTCTGGCCTTGTTATCGATGCGCGCCGCCCGCCAGGCCGCCGCCCATCAAACCAACGCCCGCTAAGCCCGGAGACGCAACATGAAAGTCGAAGAAGAAGGCAAAGTCTACGACGACATCAACATCACGCCGATGCTGGACGTGGCCTACGTGCTGTTGCTGATTTTCATCATCATGACCACCGCCACCGTGCAGGGCATTACCGTCAACCTGCCCAAGGCCAGCAGCACGCCCAGCCTGTCCAAACCCAAGACCAAGGCGATCTCGATCACGCCGGACGGCAGCGTTTACCTGGATACCTATCCGGTGTCCTTGCAAGAACTGGAAACCCGCTTGGCGCAATACAAGGCGGCGACGCCGGACCTGCCGGTGGTGGTCAAGGCCGACGCCAGCGTGCAGTACCAGAAGGTGATCGAGGTCTTGGACATTGTGACTCGGTTGCAGATTAGTCAGTTGGGGTTGGTGACGCAGAAGTTGGTGAAGTAAAGGATGTGTCGCTGGCGCGACGGGTTTTATTTTAAGTCGGGTCTCGGCCCGACAGCCGAGATACTTTCTTTTGCATCGCCAAAAGAAAGTATCCAAAGAAAAGGCGACCCGGCATTCCGCCTTGATCCTGCGCTTCTCGCTTTTGGCGAGGGTTTTCGGAAGGGGCTTCCTGCCCCTCCGAAAACGCGCGGCCTCCCTGCCGCGCCCCTGCGGGCCGATCTCGCCAAAAGCTGCGATGCTCGGGGCGGAATAACGGGAGCAACCCCGTCCCGCGCGTAAAACGACCAGGTGGATTGCCGATGCCGCTATTGCCTTGGACGTAGGGTGGGCACGGTTTATGTGCCCACGCGGAATGGCGCGATGCGTGCTGTGGACACCAATAGCGCCCACGCGGAATCAAACCGGCGCGGAATCAAACCGGGGAAAACCAGGCCGGGTATCGGCCGGATGGATTGGAGAACACGGCGCACTGGGCGTTGTGGCGACGACTGATTGAAACGAGATGACAAACAAATACGCCTGGCTGCGGCGCTTGCCGGTGGTGTTGGGGATAGGGTTGAGCCTGTTGATTGCGCTGGGCGTGTGGTGGTTGGCGGACAAGTTCGAGAAGCCGCCGCAGACCAAAAAGCAAGTGCAGCAGATCACGATGATCCAGCCGCCGCCTCCGCCACCCCCACCGCCGGAGCAAGCGCCGCCTCCGCCGGAAGAGATCAAAGAAGAAAAGATCGAGCAGCCCGAGCCGGAACCCGAGCCCGAACCTTCGCCGGAGCCGGACGAAGCGCCGCCGGCCGAAGACCTGGGCGTGGATGCCGACGGCACCGCCGGCAGCGACGGCTTTGGCCTGCAAGCCCGCAAGGGCGGCCGCTCGATCCTGGGCGGTGGCGGCGGCAACGCCATCCTCTGGTACGGCGGCCAGATCCAGCGCCAGGTCGAGACCGGCCTGCAAAACCTGCTGACCGACACCCCGGCCGCGCAAGCCGGCTACAGCGTGATCCTGGAAATCTGGGTCGGCCCGGACGGCCGCATCAGCCGCAGTGAATTGGCCGGCGGCAGCGGTAAGGCCGACATCGACCAAGCCCTGCGTGCGGCCTTGCCGCGGCTGCGGGCCAGCGTCGGCCGGCCGCCGCCGGAGAGCATGCCGCAGCCGATTCGGATACGGTTGAGTTCGAGGGTTTAAGCAATAGTGCTTCAGCTCTTGGTAGGGCATGGCGTTGTGTCGCTGGCGCGACGGCTGATTTTAATGTCGGTTCCCGCACCGACAAGCGGGTTTCTTTCTTTTGCTCGGCCAAAAGAAAGAAACCAAAGAAAAGGCCGCCCCGCTGCCGCTTGAATCCTGCGCGCCGTCGGGTTTGGCAAGGGTTTTCGGAAGGGGCTTCCTGCCCCTCCGAAAACGCGCGGCCTCCCTGCCGCGCCCCTGACGGGCTGATCTTGCCAAACCCGCCGGTGCTCGGCGCGGCAAAGGGGAGCAACCGGCGAACCGGTATTCAATCGTTGTGGCGGTAGCGAAGCCTTTAAAAACCCCGCGTCCGATTGCGCTGGGGGCAATCGGACCGATCCAGACAGAAGATTTACCCGTGTTGTTCGGTGAGTCTGCCGGTAGTGGGAGGGTTTTATCTCCCGTTTGCCGCGCCGAGCACCGCCGCTTTTATCGAGAATTGCCCGAAGGGGTGCGGCAGGGATGCCGCACGGCGGCGGAGGGGCTGGGAAGCCCCTTCTGCCGGCCCTCGATAAAAGCGGTGGAGCGCAGGGAATAAGCGGCATCCGGGTGGCCTTTCTTTTGGTGGCTTTTCTTTGGCCAAACAAAGAAAAGCCACTCGGCTGTCGGGCCGAGACCCGACATTAAAAAAGCTTCGCGCTAGCGAAACCTTAAAAACACAGGCGTCCGATGACGCCGACGCGAATCGGACTTACATGAGCTACTTCGGCTAGCGAACTATTGAAAACCAAGCAATAACCGAAAAACCAAAATGAATACCGTAAGCAAATCCCTGGCCCTGGTTTTGACCGGCAGCCTGACCGCCAGCGCCGGCGCGGCGCAAGCCGCCACTCCGGCCCCGGCCGACGCCGTGATTCCGGTCAAGAAATCCACCCTGGTCAACCTGGTCGACCTGCTGGTGCAGCGCGGCGTGATTAACCAAGATGAAGGCCAAGGCCTGGTGCAGGCCGCCGAACAGGAAGCGGTCGCCGCGCAGGCCAAAGCCGAATCGGCCAATGCCGCGCGCGCTGCTAATCCGGCCGGCAATAGCGGAACCTCGGCTACGGCCACCCCGGACGCCGCCCAAACCGCGGCCGACTGGGCCGGCGAGCCGGCCAATGTTGCGGGTAAAACCGGCAAAACCAAACACGTCGCTTACGTGCCCGAGTTCGTCAAAAAAGAAATCCGCGACCAGGTCCGCGCCGAACTGAAGGCCGAGGTGTTGCAGGACGTGAAGCGCGACGCCAAAGACGAAGGCTGGGGCATTCCCGGCGCGTTGCCGGAGTGGGTGGCGGCGATCCATCCCAGCTTCGATATCCGTATCCGTTTCGCCGACGAGTTCTACGGTAAAGAAAACGCCGGCGGGGTCGAGAACGTCGGCCTCGATGCGGCCGGCAACTTCGTCGGCCCCTACAACTGGCTGGCCATCAACCGTGCCGCCACCGGCAACCAGGCCGGCTTGACCACCCAGGTCTCGCTGAACCCGAACGAGGCCATCATTAACAACCAAAAAGACCGGCTGCGGCTACGCGAACGCTTCCGTCTCGGCTTCGAAGCCAACCTGGCCGACGGTTTGAAAGCCGGGGTGCGCTTTGCCACCAGCAACATCAACAACCCCGTCTCGAACGACCAGACCCTGGGCAACACCGGCCAGTCCTACCAGTTCGCCATCGACCGCGCCTATCTGCAATACGATTTCCTGGACGAACGTAAGACCAACTGGTTTAGCTTGTATGCCGGCCGCATCATCAATCCGTTCCTGTCCACCGACGTGGTGTTCGACCCGGATTTGAGTTTCGAAGGCGTGGCCGGCAGCTTCCGCTTGCCGTTCAATCGCGGCAGCAACAAACTGGCCGGCTACAAAACGCCGAACCCGACCGCCCGCTTCGGCATCAACCAGGGCCAGCAGACCCCGGACAGCCTGTTCGTCACGCTGGGCGTATTCCCGTTGCAGGACATCGACGTCTCGGTCAACGACAAATGGTTGTATGCCGGCCAGGTCGGCGCCGACTGGCTGGTGTGGCAGGACTCGCGGTTGAATCTGGCCGCGTCGTATTACGAATTCCACAACGTCCAGGCCCGGCGCAATCCGGTCGGCAGCCATGCCTACGACTGGACCGCACCGCAGTTCGTGCAGAAGGGCAACTCGATGGTGGCGATCAGCGACGCCAACACCTTGCTGCCCAACTGCACCGACACGGTGGGCTGCTTGTTCGGCCTGGCCTCCGAATTCAAGGTGTTCAATGCCACGGCCATGTTCGATTACGCCGGCTTCGGCGACACCCACGTGCTGTTCACCGCCGATTATGCCCAAAACCTGGGCTTCAACCGGCAGAAAATCCTCAGCCAGTTCGGCACCGCCTTCGCCAGCACCGACCTGCAACCGCGCACCAAGGCCTACCAGGTGCGGGTCGACGTCGGCGTGCCGGAACTGCGGCGCTGGGCCGACTGGAACGTCAACCTGGCTTATCGCTACGTGCAGCGCGACGCGGTGCTGGACGCCTTCACCGACTCGATCTTCCACCAGGGCGGTACCGATGCCAAGGGCTGGGTGATGGGCCTGCAATACGGCCTGGCCAAAAGCACCTGGCTCAACCTGCGCTGGTTCAGCACCGACGCCATCGACGGTCCCCGCTACAGCATCGACACCGTCAACGTCGATTTGAATGCGCGGTTCTAGGAGGGCAGGCGATGGCTAAGCAACAACCCTGGCGCTGGATTTATGTCCCGCCGTTATGCCTGCTACTGCTGTTGGCCGGCATTGAAACCAGTGACGCCGAACCCAAAGCCGCCGTCCCCGGCGGCGACGCGATCAAAAAGGCCCAAGGCCTGATCCGCCAGCTCAGCCAGGAAAAGCAAGCGCTGGAAGCCGAGAAAGCGGCCTGGCTCAACGAAAAGGCCGGTCTGGAAGCCAAGCTGAAAAGCCTGGAAGCCGCCGTGGCGCAACTGGCGCCGCTGCAAGGCGAAGTCGCGCGCTATAAAAACGGCTTGGAAGCGGTCAAAACCAGCCTGGAAAGCCAGCTCAGCCAGCAGCGCCAGCGCGAACAGGCCCTGGTGCAAAAACACAACGATGTGGTGGCCAAAGCCCGCGCCATTCGCGACGACAACCAATTGTTGGTGCAGGCGGTGCAGGAACGGGAGCAGTGGATCGGCCAATGCGGCCAACTGAACCAACAGTTGCGCGAGCTGAACCAAAAAGTGGTCGAGCAATACGAACAGAAAGGCCTGTGGCAGCAACTGGCGGAACTGGAACCGCTCACCGGCATCGCCAAGGTCGACAGCCAAAACCGGGCCGAGGCATACCGTTATCAGCTCAAGCAGTTGAAAGTGACGCCGTTCGAGGCCGGTGCGGCGTTAGCGGCCGGCCAGGCCGCGGCCGAGCCGGCGCAGGAAGCGTCAGAGCCCATCGACACCGCCACCCGCGCCGAGCCTGGCGCCGATAGCGCCGGCGGGCAGCCGGCAGAAGCGGCCAGCGCAACCGCAGCGTCCTCAGCCGCAGTGCCGCTGGGTGACAGCGAATCCGCAGTGGCATCGCCACAAACGCCTGTCAATCGGGGGGCTGGGCAATGAAACGCTGCCAACCGTTAACGCCGGCCTGGCTGGCCGCCTGCTGTCTGCTCGCTAGCGCAGCCGATGCCGCGCCGCCGCCGGCGCCAACGCCGCCCGGCGAGGCCGCCCGCGGCGACAGCGCGGCCGCAGCCGGTACCGGAAAGGACGCCGCCGACACCGCCACGCAATGGGCCGGCGAAGCGCAGCCGCGCTTCGACGTGCTGGACTTTCAGATCGACGGCAACAGCCTGCTCGACGACGAAACTCTGGAACAGGCGGTGTATCCCTATCTGGGGCCGGAGAAAACCGTGGCCGATGTGGAACAGGCCCGGGCCGCGCTGGAGCAGGCCTACCGCGCCGCCGGTTACCCGACCGTGGTGGTGTCGATCCCGGAACAGGACGTCAACGAGGCCAGCGTCAGGCTGCAAGTGGTGGAGGGCAGTATCGAGACCTTGCACATCAGCGGTTCGCGCTATTTCGACTTGGGCAAGATCCGCGCCGGGGTGCCAGCCCTGGCCGAGGGCCGGGCGCCGCATATGCCGCAGGTGCAGGAACAGATCAACGCGCTGGCCAAGCAATCCGGCGACCGCTCGATCACGCCGGTGTTCCGCGCCGGCTCGACCCCGGGCAAGATGGAAGTGGAACTGAAGGTCAAGGACGAACTGCCGCTGCACGGCAGTCTGGAGCTGAACAGCCGCAACTCGGAACATACCAGCTACACCCGGCTGCAAGGCAGCTTGCGCTACGACAACCTGTGGCAGAAGTTCCACAGTGCTTCGGTGCAATACCAGGTCTCGCCGCAAAACGCCGAAGAAGTCGAAGTCTGGTCCGGCACCTACGTGCTGCCGACCGGCTGGGCCGACACCCGGCTGGCGCTGTACGGCATCGGCATCAGCTCCAGCACCCAGCTCGGCGTCAACGTCGGCGGCCTGTCGGTGGTCGGCGCCGGTTCCATCTACGGCGCCCGCCTGGTGAAACCGCTGGACGGCGCCAGCGACGGCGTGCTGCACAGCCTCAACTTCGGCGTGGATTACAAGAGCTTCGACCAGCAGATCGCCCAGTTCGCCGGCAGCGGCAGCCCGATCAGCTACGCCGCCTTCGTCGCCGGTTACGACGGCGTCCGCCGCGGCGACGGTTATGCCAGCAGCCTGAACCTGAGCGGCCACTTCAGCTTCCGCGGCCTGGGCAACGACGCCGAGCAGTTCGAAAGCAAACGCGCCGGCGCCACGCCCAATTTCCTCTACCTGACCGCCGAGCTGAAACACCAACAGCAACTGCCGGGAGACTTTCGGCTGCAAGCCCGCGCCGGCGGCCAGGCCAGCATGGCGAAACTGATCAGCAACGAACAGTTCTCGGCCGGCGGCCCGCTCAGCGTCAGGGGCTACCACCAGACCCAGGTGCTGGGCGACCACGGCGTCAACCTGTCGCTGGAGCTGTACAGCCCGCACCTGCTGCCGAATGAGATCGACACCGCGCAAAACCTGCGCCTGCTCGGCTTCATCGACTGGGCCCACCTGTGGACCGATGCGCCGATTGCACCGACCCCGGCCAGCGAAACCCTGGCCGCGGCCGGCATCGGCCTCAGGCTGCAACTGCTGAAACGCCTGAGCGGCGAACTGGACTGGGCCTACCCGTTCCATTCCCACGGCACCGTCGACATCGGACAACAACGCCTCGATTTTAGGATGGCTTATGAGTTTTGATCCTGAGATTGAGCGTACGGAAAAGCAACAGCCAAGCAACAGCAACTGTTGCTATTCCAACTTTTGGCAGCGGGTCTTTGTTCCGATTCGGTCAGTTTGCTGCTTGATCCGAGCCACCAGGTTGGCTCGCGAGCATCGAATAAGCAGTAACTTGCGCCGAATTGGCCTGGCGAGTACGAGTCGGGCCGCTCGGCAAGCCTACTAGCCAAGCGGTAAGCTCCGTTTGAGCATAAATCGATACGGATATCGATTTTTTGGAATGGAATCTGCTATTCAGATCACGGTATTGCTTGGGCTTACCGAAGAACCCGGCCGGCGAGCGGCATTTAGTGGCAACTTAGACGTTTATATGAACAGTTATGGATACAGTGCTTAACCGCGATTTCGACAATCCGGCGGAGGATGCCGCCGCGCCGTTATTGGCATTCGACGAATCGCAATCCAGAAAGCTGGCGTTATCGACCCGCGCCACGGCAATGGTGTTCGAAGACCCGGTGTCCAGGCGTTTGTTGGAACAAATCGAGCGGATTGCGCCGAGCGACGCCACAGTACTGGTGATCGGCGAGACCGGCACCGGCAAGGAGTTGGTAGCTCGCCATATTCATGCGTTGAGCAAACGCAGCAAGTATATGTTCGGTGCGCTAAATTGCGCGGCCTTGAGCGAGAATTTGATCGAAAGCGAATTGTTCGGCCATGAAAAAGGCGCGTTTACCGGCGCCTTGACGTCGAAAGAAGGCTGGTTCGAAACCGCCGATAAAGGTAGCTTGTTTCTGGACGAAATCGGCGATTTGCCGCTGGGTTTGCAAGCCAAATTGCTCCGGGTGTTGCAGGAACGCGAGGTGGTCAAAGTCGGTTCGCGCCAACCGAAACCGGTCGATGTGCGCATCATCGCCGCGACCAATATCAACCTGGAAGAGGCGGTGGCGGCCCAGCATTTTCGGGCCGATTTGTATTACCGCTTCAATGTCGCGACCATCCATTTGATGCCGTTGCGCGAACGCCCCGGCGATATTCTGCCTTTGGCGCGGCATTTTCTGAAAATCTACGGCGAGCGCCTCGGCCACGATGAAGTGAAATTATCGCCCGGCGCCGAATTGGCTTTAGTGAATTACGATTGGCCGGGCAATATCCGCGAGCTGGAAAATGCAATTCACCGCACCTTGCTGGTCTGTCCCGGTAACCGGCTTGGGCCGGAGGACTTCAAACTGTCCGGCGTGCGTGCGCCGGAGCATGTGCCGGCGGTATCGGTCGATTCGCTGGAAACCGCGTTGGAACGGCTGTGCGAGCAGGCACCGCCGAAATTGTTCGAGATAATCGAAGAAACCGTGATTCGCATCGCCTTCGGCTATTGCGAAAAGAACCAGGTACAGACTGCGAAATTGCTGGACATCAGCCGCAATGTATTGCGCCATAAGCTCGAGCTTTACGGCATGTTGCAGCAGGTCGGTAAACGCGGTTCGGTGCTGCATTTAGAGCGCTAACGCGGTTTTTTTCGATCGGCGGGCGGGCTCGAACCGGCCGCTCGCTATATTGCCCTGTCGGCGCCGAATCTTCCCCATTCTCTATCGACGGTCCTCGCCTTGTTTGGCGAATAACTGACGGTCGCTTATCGGTTTTTTAGATGAATAAATCGATATTTACCGTTTCAAATGGTCATTTGTTTTTCGTACCATGCTGCGCAACGGACCGAATACAACTAGTTGAAATTTATAGGAGGCCAAATGGATATCCAGTTCGAAACCGAACCCGCCAAGTCGGCGCAGCAGCAGGAATTGGTAGAGCAGATCGTGTCGATTTTGCAAGGGCTGCGTTTCGGTTCGGTGGAAATCGTGGTTCACGACGGACGAATTGTGCAAATCGAAAAACACGAAAAATTCAGAGTCAAAACCGCGGCAAACGCCCATTGAGTTCTACCGCACCAGCGGCGATTAATCTTTAACGATAAACCGATAACCGACCGGATCGCCGGACGTTACCGATCCAGGAACCCTGTTTCCTTAACCGATACCACAACCACGGGTTAAACATGAAACGAAAACAAATCAGCGCGCTATCGGCGACCGGTGCGATCGGCTTATTGTTAAGCTTGCCGGGAGCCGTCAGCGCAGAGGACTACTACCAAAAAACCAAAGGCTACCGGGTCGAGCCGGAGCCCGATCCTCCGAGCTATGTCCGTAACTTGAGCAAGACGCAATTCGAGCAATTCCGCGATGTGGATTGGCTGGATGTCGGTCTGGATTTTCGGAGTCGCTACGAATACCGGGAAAACGATTACCGGCCTACCGGTTCCAAATTTAAAAACGATCCGGACAACATTTGGTTGCTGAGAACCCGGGCCTATATCGGGGTTCACGACATTTTGGACCCGTTCCGCTTCGTGGTCGAGGCGCAGGACTCGCGCAGTTATAACAGCCTGTACGCCAAGACCGGTCAGGATGTGAACGAGTTCGACCTGATTCAAGGCTACGGCGAGTTATATTTCGATAACGCCTTGGGCCACAATCGGCCGTTGAGCATTCGTGCCGGCCGGCAAAGCCTGGAATTGCTGGATCGGCGTTTGATCGGTAACAACCAGTTTCGTAATACCACCAACAACTTCGAGGGTTACCGGGTCCGTTTCGGTAAGAAGCAGAATAATTGGGACCTGGATACGTTCGCATTGCAACCGGTAGACCGGATCATGAACGAATTCGACCAACCCGACGAAGACACCTGGATTTACGGTGCGGTATTGAGTATTAAGCAGTGGTCTGAGTTCATCACGATTCAGCCGTATTTCTTGGGACGTAAAGTGGACGGCGATCCGAAAAATCTGATTGTCGCCAACCGCAAGGCGGATATGGATATCTATGCGCCAGGTTTGCGGGTGTATGGCGTGATCCCGGATACCGCTTTTGATTACGACACCGATATCAACAAACAATTCGGCCGCTTCGGCAAGTTGGATGCGACCAAGCCGAGCGGCGAAGTTTTGCAGCAGCACGACGCGATCGCTTACTCGCTGGAATTGGGTTACACCTTTGACCACGACTGGAAGCCAAGGGCGAGCGCCTATTACGGATACGGTTCCGGCGACAAGCGCAGCGGCGATAGCTCCAACCAGCGCTTCGATGCGTTTTACGGTTTTAACCAGCCATGGTCGCGTAACGATTATTTTTCCTGGGACAACATTCACGCGCCGAAGGCACGGCTCGAATTCAGCCCGTACAAAGGCGTGCAGATCGACACCGGTTACAACGCCTACTGGATGGCCAGCGACGGCGGCGGTTGGAACCGGGCCGGCCTAACCGGTGTGAACGGCAAGACCTTCTTGGGGCACGAATTCGATATTCGTTTGCGGCATAAGCTCAATGCCTATGTCGATTGGAGTTTGAGCTACGCGCGTTTTACTCCGGGCGATTACACCACGTCGCAGAATGGGGTGAAGCAGTCGGCGACAGCAACCGGTACACCGTTTACCAACGAGCCGAGCAACTTCTTCTATTTCGAAGTTTCGTTGAACGCCTTCGGCGACGGCAAACCCAAATACCATTAAACCTTAACTGCCCGGCAGCGGCGCCTGGCAAATCGGCCAAGCGAGGCGGAGTTACGTTTTTATATATCCAATTAATAGATAAATATCTCGAAAACTATCATTTTAAATCAGATAAAAGGCCGCGTAACATATCGCCAAAGCTGTTAAAGCCGGGACGTTTCGGCGGCCGAGCACCGAATAAATCTCTTGAGGAGCCATTATGAAGCTGAGTTACACCGTTAAATCTGCACTGATCGCGCTAGGCCTGTTGGCCAACGCTACTGCGTCGGCAGACCGAACCATCCTGAACGTGTCGTACGATCCGACCCGCGAGTTTTACCAAGATTTCAACAAGGAATTCATCAAATACTGGAAAGAAAAAACCGGCGAGGACGTTAACGTCCAGCAATCGCACGGCGGTGGCGGTAAACAAACCCGTGCCGTGATCGACGGCCTGGAAGCCGACGTGGTGACCTTGGCGCTGTCCTACGACATCGACCAAATCGCCGAAAAAGCCAATTTGTTGCCGAAAGACTGGCAAAAGCGCCTGCCGGATAACAGTCTGCCTTATACCTCCACCATCGTGTTCCTGGTGCGTAAAGGCAATCCGAAAGGCATCAAGGACTGGGGCGATCTGACCAAGGAAGGTTTGCAAGTGATTACCCCGAACCCGAAAACCTCAGGCGGCGCCCGTTATAACTATCTGGCAGCCTGGGCCTACGGCGAGAAGAAATTCGGCAGCAAGGACGCCGCCAAGGATTTCGTCAAAAAGTTGTTTAAAAACGTGCCGGTACTGGATTCCGGCGCCCGCGGCTCGACCACCACCTTTATTCAACGCGGTATCGGCGACGTGCTGATTACCTGGGAAAACGAAGGCTTCCTGGCCTTGAAAGAATTCGGTGCCAGCGAGTACGAAATCGTGGTCCCACCGACCAGCATCAAAGCGGAAACGCCGGTGACGGTGGTCGACAAAGTGGTCAAGAAAAACGGCACCCAAGATTTGGCCGAAGCCTATTTGAACTACCTGTACACCTCGGTCGGGCAAAAACTGGTGGCCAAGCATTTCTATCGGCCGTCGCATCCCGAGTATGCCGATGCCGAAGACCTGAAACGCTTCCCGAAACTGGAGTTGTTCACGGTTAACGAACGCTTCGGCAGTTGGGCGCAAGTGCAGAAAGAGCATTTCGACGACGGCGCCAACTTCGACCAGATCTACACGCCTTAAAGCGCGGGGCGGGGCGTCGGAATGGCGGATGCCCCGCCGCGTTGCCGGCTTAGAGCCGGCTCGCGAAAAACGGATGAGAGATATCACACCGCTGTTTTTTCTAACTAAAGCCTGATACCGAACTTATGCCACAAAGCCACATCATGCCCGGATTTCGTCCTGCTCTGGGATTCACCTTGCTCTACCTGACGCTGATCGTATTGATCCCGCTCAGCGCATTGTTGCTGAAATCGCTGAATCTTAGTCTGGAGCAGTTTTGGGGGATTTTGACCAACAAAAGGGTCATCGCCTCGTTTCAAGTCAGTTTCGTCGCGGCATTGATCGCTGCCGCCGTGGCCGCCGCCTTGGGCTTTGTGATTGCCTGGACCTTGGTGCGCTATCCGTTTCCCGGCAAAAAAATCTTCGATGCACTGATCGATTTGCCGTTTGCGTTGCCGACCGCGGTGGCGGGTATCGTGTTGGCGACGATCTACGAACCCAAAGGCTGGGTCGGTAAATGGGTGATCGAGGCTACCGGCGTGCAGATTGCGTTTAAGCCGTTGGGTATCGTGTTCGCGTTGATATTCATCGGCCTGCCGTTCGTGGTGCGTACCGTCGAGCCGGTATTGCAGGAATTCGATCTGGCGATGGAAGAAGCCGCCGCCAGCTTGGGCGCCAGCCGCTGGCAAGCCTTCGTCAAAGTTATTTTCCCGAACATTTTGCCGGCGACGATTACCGGTTTTGCTCTTGCTTTTGCCCGCGGCGTCGGCGAATACGGCTCGGTGATCTTCATAGCCGGCAACATGCCTTATATCTCGGAAGTGGTGCCGTTGCTGATCATCACCAAACTCGAACAATACGATTACGCCGGTGCCACGGCGATAGGCCTGACCATGCTGGTGATTTCGTTCCTGTTGTTGCTGTTAATCAATAGCCTGCAATGGTGGGTTCGCCGCCGCAGCGGCCAACTTTAAGGAGATAAGGATGAGCGCGATTTCCACATCGATAGGACAGCCGGCGCAGGCTTTGGCACTAAAAGATGCCGACTGGGTAAGGTTGGTCTTGATTGGCGTCAGTCTGGTGACCATCGGCCTGTTTTTGGTGTTGCCGCTGGCGACGGTATTAATCAATGCCTTCAGTAAAGGCTGGACGGCATACAGCACCAGTTTGCATCACCCGGACGCGTTGGCGGCGATGCGTCTGACGTTGCTGACCGCGGCCATCACTGTGCCGTTGACCACCGTGTTCGGCGTATCGGCGGCCTGGGCCATTGCCCGTTTCGAATTTCGCGGCAAGAGCCTGCTGGTTACGTTGATCGATCTGCCGTTTTCGGTATCGCCGGTGATCGCCGGGTTGATCTACGTGCTGATCTTCGGCTCGCAAGGCTGGTTGGGGCCGCTGTTGGCCGAACACAACATCAAGATCATCTTCGCCGTGCCCGGCATCGTCTTGGCGACCTTGTTCGTCACCTTTCCATTCGTGGCCCGCGAGCTGATCCCGCTGATGCAGGAAATCGGTCACGAGGAAGAAGAGGCCGCCTTGTCGCTGGGCGCCAGCGGTTGGCAGACCTTTTTCAAGATCACCTTGCCCAACATCAAATGGGGCTTGTTGTACGGCGTGCTGCTCTGTAACGCCAGAGCGATGGGCGAGTTCGGCGCGGTGTCGGTGGTGTCGGGCCATATTCGCGGCCTGACCAACACGCTGCCGTTGCACGTCGAGGTTAGTTATAACGAATACGACTTCGTCGGCGCCTTTGCCGGCGCCTCGATCCTGGCCGGTTTGGCGATTGTGACCTTGATCTTCAAAACCCTGCTGGAATGGAAACAAAACGAAGAGCGGAAAAAGGCGAAGGAATAAATACCGCATAGATCGGGTTGCATGCGCAACCCGGCGCGTCGGCTTTCAAACCCTTAGCCAATTCAGACTCATAGAGGCACAAAATGAGCATCACCTTACAAAACATCAGCAAACAATTCGGCGATTTCAAAGCGCTGGACAACATCAATCTGGACATTCCGGAAGGCGAGTTGGTCGCGCTGTTGGGACCGTCCGGCTGCGGCAAGACCACACTGCTGCGCATCATCGCCGGCCTGGAACAGGCCGACCAGGGCGAGGTTTACTTAAAAGGCGACAACGTCACCCAGCAACCGGTCAAAAACCGGCAGATCGGTTTCGTGTTCCAGCATTACGCCTTGTTCCGGCACATGACGGTGTTCGACAACATCGCCTTCGGTTTGCGGGTCAAGTCGCACAAGGACCGGCCCAGCGAAGCCATCATCCGCAAGAAAGTTCACGACCTGTTGAATTTGGTGCAACTGGATTGGCTGCACGACCGCTTCCCCGACCAACTGTCCGGCGGCCAGCGTCAGCGCATAGCATTGGCCCGGGCATTGGCGGTCGAGCCGTCGGTATTGTTGTTGGACGAACCGTTCGGCGCGTTGGATGCCAGTGTGCGCAAGGATTTACGGCTGTGGTTGCGGCATTTGCACCACGAACTGAACGTGACCAGCATCTTCGTCACCCACGATCAGGAAGAGGCGATGGAAGTATCGAGCCAGATTGTGGTGTTGAACCACGGCAGGATCGAGCAGAAGGGCACGCCGAGCGAGATTTACGACCATCCGGCCAGCGACTTTGTGTCGCGCTTTATCGGTCAGACCAACGTGTTCAAACTCGACGATGAAGAGCATTTCTGGCTCAAGCAAAGCGGCGTGATCGTCGACGACTCTAAAGGCATTGTCGCCCACGTCCGGCCGCACAATATCGGCATCGAAAAACCGGCCGATCAAGCCAAGGCGCCGGTTTATCTGAAAGATTGGCAGCATTTGGGCGGCACCATTCGGCTGGAGTTGAACCGCGACGGTGCCAACGGTTCCGGCGCAACCATTTACGCCGAAATGCCGAACGAACAGTTCCGCGAGCTGGCCTTGCAGAAGGGCGACCGCGTGGCGCTGAGGATAAAGCATGCGCACTGGTTCAATTGATGGCTAGCCGGCGCAAACACAGGAGTGTCAAACCATGAATTTCAGCCAATTGGAACTGCTGCGCCTGTTGCCGGAGACCCAATTCAACCTGTCCAAGGCGGCCGATAAGGTCAATATCGTCCAATCCGCCGCCAGCCGCCATATCCAGTTGCTGGAGGAGGAATTGGGCTCGCCGCTGCTGGAGCGGCACGGCAAGAAAATCCTCGGTTTTACGCCGTTGGGCGAACGGGTGATGCAGGAAATCGAGGGTATCGATCTGGCCAAGCGCAACATCCAAACCATCGCCGACGATTACCAAGCCAACCGCAACGGTGCGCTGCACATCGCCACCACGCACACCCAAGCTAAATATTTGCTGCCGGAACCGATCCGCAAATTTCGCGAGCAATTTCCCGGCGTGACGATTTACATGGTGCAGTCGTCGCCTGGCGAAATCATCGATTTGCTGTACCGGCACGAAGCCGACATCGCGATTTGTACCGAAAAAATGGAAGACAGCGAGAAACTGGCGATCAAGCCGTGCTACGAATGGAACCACGTCGCGATCGTGCCACAGGGCCATGCGTTGGCAGCCGCCAAGGTGACGCTGGAGAAACTGGCTTCGTATCCGCTATTGACCTATTCGCCCGGCTATACCGGCCGCTCGAATATTGAAAAAGCCTTCGCCAAGCAGGGGTTGGAACTGGATATCACGCTGTCGGCAGCCGACTCGGACGTAATCAAAACCTACGTCAGGCTGGGTTTGGGGGTAGGCATCATTTCCGGCGCGTCCTATGAGCCGGGCAACGACAGCGATCTGGTCTGCATCGATCTGGCGCATTTGATTCCACGCTCGATGACCAAATTGGCGTATCTTAAGCAACTGTATCTGCCCACTTATTTACGTTGCTTTATCGATGAATTGTTAAATGCCGGCGTCGGCCGGCCAGCGGCTTGAGAAAGCGTGACGGACAATGAGAGGGGATTTTTTCAACGCGTTACAGGCATTCGCGCCGCTCCGGCGCAAGGATAGGAACATGGCATATTGGTACCCCGACAATTCGCAATCGATCGGCAACACGCCGCTGGTCAGACTTAACCGCATCACCGAAGGCGCGCCGGTGACCCTGTTGGCCAAAATCGAAGGCCGCAATCCCGGTTATTCGGTGAAATGCCGGATCGGCGCGGCGATGATCAACGACGCCCAACAGCGCGGCTTATTGGGGCCGGGCAAGGAAATCATCGAACCGACCAGCGGCAATACCGGCATCGCCTTGGCCTTTGTCGCCGCAGCCCGCGGCATTCCGCTGACGCTGACCATGCCGGAGACGATGAGCATCGAACGCCGCAAACTGCTGGTGGCCTACGGCGCCAAACTGGTATTGACCGAAGGCGCCAAAGGCATGAAAGGCGCAATTGCCAAAGCCGAGGAAATCGTCGCCTCCGATCCGGAACGCTACGTGCTGCTGCAACAGTTCAAGAACCCGGCCAATCCGGCAGTACATGAACAAACCACCGGTCCGGAAATCTGGCGCGACAGCGACGGCGCCATCGATATATTCGTATCCGGCGTCGGCACTGGCGGTACCATTACTGGCGTCTCGCGCTACATCAAACTGACCCAGGGCAAGCCTATCGTATCGATTGCGGTCGAGCCGGAAGCCAGCCCGATCCTGACCCAGTTCCGCAGCGGCCAGGAACTGCAACCGGCGCCGCATAAAATCCAGGGCATCGGTGCCGGCTTTGTACCGGACATTCTGGATTTGTCGCTGGTCGACGACATCGAGCGGGTCAGCAACGACGAAGCGATCGATTTTGCCCGGCGTTTGGCGCGGGAAGAGGGGATATTGGCCGGTATTTCCTGCGGTGCTGCAGTCGCTGCGGCGGTGCGGGTGGCGAAGCGGGAAGAGAACGTCGGCAAGACCATCGTCGTGATTCTGCCGGATTCCGGCGAACGCTATTTGAGTTCGGCGTTGTTCGAAGGCTTGTTCGATGCCCAGGGAGTGGCGGTATGAGTCTGAGCGATACCGCTGGCGGCTGGGGTATCGACGCGCTGGTCGCCGAGTTGCGCGACCTGCGCGTGAAATCGCTGGAACACCGCCAGCGCCGCGAACATCCGCCGAAGTTGCCGTCGCGACGCATACTCGGGCCTATCGTCGATAATTTGGGCGCGGTGCTGTTTCCGAACCGTCTGGGCCAGGAGGATTTGAACGACGAAGGCATCGATTATTTCGTCGGTCAGACCCTGGACAGCCTGTTGCGCCAATTACATCGGCAAGTGGCATTGGAACTGCGTTTCGTGGCCGAACAAAATGGCACTTCTACCGAAGTCAAACACCAAGCCGCCGAAATTACCCGCGAGTTTGCCAAACAGTTGCCGAAGATCCGGCTGCTGATCGACAGCGATATTCAGGCCGCGTTCGAAGGCGATCCGGCCGCGCGCAGTTCGGACGAGGTATTGGTGTGTTATCCGGGTATTACCGCCGCGATCCACCACCGGGTCGCGCACGAGTTGTACCGTTTGGGGGCGCCGCTGGTGGCGCGGGTGATTGCCGAGCTGGCGCATTCCGCGACCGGCATCGATATTCATCCCGGCGCCCAAATCGCCGACAGTTTTTTTATCGACCACGGCACCGGCGTCGTCATCGGCGAGACCGCCGTGATCGGCAGCCGGGTGCGGGTCTACCAGGCCGTGACGCTGGGCGCGAAACGCTTCGAGAAAGACGACAACGGCATGCTGGTCAAAGGCAATGCCCGGCATCCTATTGTCGAGGACGATGTGGTGATTTATGCCGGCGCGACGATATTGGGTCGGATCACGATAGGCAAGGGCTCGATCATTGGCGGTAACGTCTGGTTGACCCACAGCGTGCCGCCGGGCAGCCATGTCAGCCAAGGCCAAAACCGCACCGAAGTGTTCGCCACCGGCGGCGGTGTTTGAGGTTTTTTACAAAAAAAACGGTTTAACCGAAAACTTTTTTACCGAACGCCGTTTCAAGGCGCTGCCAATAAAATTTTACGAAAAAACAACCGGATAAAATGAATTGGCTGCGTATAACGCGTTTTCTTAATTTCGCTAAACGTTATTTTTAGATAAGCATATTCAGTAACTCGATAACGGCCACTGGTTCAGAGCCGGCGCGGCTTGACAGCCTTTCGCACAAGCCAGTATCTTGATATTAATCATCCGCTGACCGGACCACCGGAAGCCAATGAATCTCTACCGTTTTATTCGCGGCCGAGGTTCATTGGCTTTTTTTTGGCCTGCAGAAAAGTAAGGGGCAAAGGCTGGTTTCCGCTGCGGCTGAAGCAAAAACAATCGCCACGGCGATTTTCAATTATCACCACACCACTTAGGGAGTTGTTATGTCGGACATTCATGAAGCCCATACCGCATTAGGCGACGTCGCCGCGCGTACCTTATCGAACGCGACCAAAACCGTGCCGATGATGGGCACTATTACGCCGCGCTGGCTGGTGCACCTGTTGCCGTGGGTGCCGGTCGAAGCGGGTATTTATCGGGTCAACAAAGTCAAAAGCGAAACCAGCATCGCCGTCGATTGCTCCAGCCTGGACGAAAAAGTGCTGCCGCAAACCTTCGTCGATTACGAAGAGTGGGGCCGCGAGTACCGCCTGAATGCGGTCAACACCGTGCTGGACGTGCATACCCGCGTCGCCGATTTGTACAGCAGCCCGCACAACCAAATCCATGAGCAATTGCGGTTGACCATCGAAACGGTGAAAGAGCGCCAGGAAAGCGAACTGATCAACAACGCCGAATATGGTCTGTTGAATAACGTCGTCGAGTCGCAAAAAGTCAAAACCCGCAAAGGCTCGCCGACCCCGGACGACCTGGACGAACTGATTGCCAGGGTGTGGAAAGAGCCGGGCTTCTTCCTAGCCCATCCGCGGGCGATTGCCGCCTTCGGCCGCGAAGCCACCCGCCGCGGCACCCCGCCGCCGACCGTGTCGCTGTTTGGCTCGCAGTTCATCACCTGGCGCGGTCTGCCGTTGATTCCGACCGACAAACTGAAAATCGTCAACGGCAAGACCAATATCCTGCTGCTGCGCACCGGCGAAAGCCGCCAGGGCGTGGTCGGTTTGTACCAACCGAATCTGACCGACGAATTGAGCATGGGCTTGTCGGTGCGTTTCATGGGCATCAACCACAAAGCCATTGCCTCGTATCTGGTGTCGCTGTATTGCTCGCTGGCGATCTTGACCGACGACGCCATCGGCGTGCTCGAAAACGTCGAAGTGGACAACTACTATGACTACGCCTAATCCGGATTTGGCCGCACTGGCGCAACACGCGCTGAGCGGCGGCCCGGTGCCGGCCGGTTTGCCCGACACCGCCGAACTTACCCGCCTGGCAAACCTGTACTACAGCGCACCGCCGACCGGCGACGGGGCAGCGGTGGACAATGTGTCTGTTTCTGCAGCGGCGGCACCCTCGTTTCATTCGGTGCCGGCCGGTTTCAACCGCCGACCCGGCATCGACGACGGTTTCGTGCCCACGGCACCGAGTGCCGCAGCGTTTGGCGACTACAGCGATGCCATCGACAACGTGCCGCAGTCGGCAGCCACGCTGGCACCGGCCGCTAACGTCGCATCCGGTTTCGAGCGGCTGCCGGGTATCGACAAAAATGCGCTGTCGGGTTTGGTGTCGCGCAGCTTTGGTTTGCCCGGCGAAGCGGAACTGAAGCAAGCCTTGGCCGCCAAGCCAGGCCACCTGGTTGGTTCCAAACCGCCGGCCGCCGGGTCGTCGTTTTACTTTTTAAACGATGTCTCAGCCTTGGCTCGGGCGGCGCAAACACCAAGTCTGGGTTCGGCGCATCCGGCCTTTGACGTGCACGCGGTACGCAAGGATTTTCCAATCCTGGCCGAACGCGTCAACGGCTATCCGCTGGCCTGGCTCGATAACGCCGCCACCACGCAAAAACCGCAATGCGTGATCGATCGGATCTCCGAGTTTTATCAACACGAAAACTCCAATATCCATCGCGCCGCCCACGAACTGGCAGCGCGAGCCACCGACGCTTACGAAGGCGCACGCGATACCGTGGCCCGCTTCATCAATGCCTCGTCGGCTGATGACATCGTATTCGTGCGCGGCTCGACCGAAGCGATCAATCTGGTCGCGCAAAGTTGGGGTCGGCAATTTATAGGGGAGGGCGACGAAATCGTCATCAGTTGGCTGGAACACCACGCCAACATCGTGCCCTGGCAGCAGTTGTGCCAGGAAACTGGCGCGGTGCTGCGGGTGATTCCGGTCGACGACGACGGCCAGGTGATCTTGGCCGAGTACCAAAAGCTGCTGAACGGCAGAACCAAGTTGGTGTCGTTTACCCAGGTCTCCAATGCCTTGGGCACCATCACGCCGGCGGCGGAGATGATCGAACTGGCGCACCGCGCCGGCGCTAAGGTGTTATTGGACGGCGCCCAATCGGTGTCGCATTTGCGGGTCGATGTGCAAAGCCTGGATTGCGACTGGTTGGTGTTCTCCGGCCATAAAATCTTCGGCCCGACCGGAATTGGCGTGTTGTACGGCAAGCCGGAATTGCTGGCAATCACCCAGCCCTGGCAGGGCGGCGGCAACATGATCGAAGATGTTACGTTCGAGAAAACCGTCTACCAACCGGCCCCGGCCAAATTCGAAGCCGGCACCGGCAACATCGCCGATGCGGTGGGGCTGGGCGCCGCTTTGGATTACCTGAACCGGATCGGCATCGAGAACGTCGCCCGTTACGAACACGAGTTGCTGGAATACGGCATGCATGTCCTGCGGGCGATTCCGGGGGTGCGTCTGATCGGTACCGCGCCGGACAAAACCAGCGTGTTATCGTTCGTGCTGGCCGGCCATAGTACCCAGGATGTGGGCAAAGCCTTGAACGACGCCGGCATTGCGGTCCGTTCCGGCCACCATTGCGCGCAGCCCATCCTGCGCCGGTTTGGCCTGGAAGCCACGGTCCGGCCGTCGCTGGCGTTTTACAATACTTACGACGAAATCGACCGCTTGGCGGCCGTGGTCAAACGCTTGCAATGTTCAAAAACGCATTTCAGCGCTTAACCGAGCACGGGGCCGGGGAATTGCCCCGGTTCCGCAAGCTTTGGACAATTTCTCGTGCTTCGAACCAATTTTGATGTGTCAACACTTTTCCGGACACACAGCTAAGCAGCTTTGCGCTGGCTTTGAATTTGCGCTTGGTTTTACAGACTAGTGCTTAATTGCGTTAATTGGTGATAACTAAAATCGTTTAATAATCAAAATGTTATAATTTTTTTCATATCGCTTATTTATGCAATTAAGCACTAACTCTGCCTCGCGCATCAGTCAGCCGATACGGCGACGACTGACGGTTCGGTTCTGAGCGGACAAGGCGGGCTTGAGGCGGCGCGTACCGTAGGGCGACCGGCTTTTGACAAATGTGCTTTGGATCGTCTCCGATAGGGCGGCATCGTCTTTTTCGCCTGCCGTAGGGCCGCGCTTCAGCCATTGGTAATCGGTACTTCGGGATACGCTCATCAACTGGCACAAGACATCCACCGTGTATTCCTCTACATACTGTTTGATCCAGGCGTACTTCTCGACAACGGCTCCTGCGTTGTCCCTCTTACAAAGTTGAAGCCGCTTTTTCGCCTTGGAATATCAAAAACAGACTTGTTTAGAGTTTCAATAAATATCCCTCCGCAAAGCCGGGGGATTTCTCATTTTTGGTTAAGGACTGTTCAATTTTTCGGCGTCATCTCGGTGCCTTTTAGGCTATTTGCTGAACAGCTCCGCCATCGAGATTACGTTTTTCGCCATTTCTCCGATCGGCATGTTGCGGTCCATCGCCAGTTTGCGCAGCGCGTGGTAGGCCTGGTCTTCGGTATAGCCTTGCGATTTGATCAGGATCGCTTTGGCTCTATCCAGTAATTTGCGGTCTTCGAGTTGGATTTTGGTTTTTTTCAGTTCTTCTTTCAAGGCGTGTTGCTCCTTGAAGCGGGCGATGGCGATGTCGACGATGGCTTTGATGCGTTTCGGCTCCAGGCCGTCGACGATGTAGGCGCTGACTCCGGCTTTGATGACTTTATTGATGGTGTCGGTCTGCTGGTCTTCGGCGAACATCACCACCGGCAGCGAAAAACTTTGGTTGATTTCGACGATGGTTTGCAACACCGCATCGGTCGGCGTGTACAGGTTCAATACGACCACATCGGGATGCAACGTTTGCACGATTTGCAGCATGTTCAGCTCTTTCAGCCTGAGCGTGACCACTTCGCAGCCATGTTGGCGTAAGGCTGCTTCGAGCAGGCGCTCGCTATCGAATTCATCGACTACCAAAACGTTCAATCCGGCCATGTTCAATCCAATGCGATTTTCAGCAGCGAGCCGTCAGGCATGATTTCGGTAATGTAGTTTTTCGGTTCTTCCAGGTAATAGATCAGGCCCAGCAGTAACAAACAGCAGGCGCTCAAAATCAGGAAGAAGGCAGTTGCCGAGACGAAAGTCAGCAATATCAAAAACACGATGGCGCCGGCATTGCCGTAAGCGCCGACGATGCCGGCCACTTCGCCGGTAATGGCGCGTTTCACCAGCGGCACGAAGGCGAAAATGGCGCCTTCGGCGGCTTGCATGAAAATCGAACAGACCAAAGTGACGACCACCGTCAACGCAATCGACCATTGCGGCGATATCAAGGCCATCAGCAAATAGCCGCCGGCCAGACCGGCCGAAAACAGCACCAACGACAGTTTGCGGCCCATCTTGTCGCTAAGCCAGCCGCCGGCAGGGCGGGCAATCACATTGGTCACGACGAAACTGGAAGCCAGCAGGCCGGCATCCAGCATGCCCAAACCTTGGGTTTGGTTGAAGGTTTTGTAAAAAAATATCGGCAGCATCGACAGCACCGCCAGTTTGGAACCGAAGGTCACCAAATAGGCGATGGCCAAAATGAACACTTGTTTGTAGCGGTAATGGTGAATGCTGGCGATGGGCTGGCTGAGGCGGTCGGCATTGCTGTTGACCAGTTGGTAACAGTGGATCAGAAATAACAACCAGACCACGCTGTGCACTATCGCAGTACAACCGGAACTGAGGATCATGGTTTCCGCGGTCGACAATTTCCAGGCCAATAGCGACATTGTCGCGTACAGCGGGGCCAGGCTCAGCATGTACAAGAACAGGTCGCGAATGCTGGTAACTTCCATCGCCGCCGGCCGCCGGGTCTTCAGGGCGGCGATTTCCGGAGGAAAGTTCTCGACACTAAAGTAATAAACCACCGAATAGACCAGTGCGATGCCACCGGTCAAGGCGATGGCGGAGCGCCAGCCGTGTTCGGCGCCGAAATAAAAGGCCAGGCCGGGCAGGAATATCGCGGCGAAGGCCGAACCGAAATTGCCCCAGCCGGCGTAGATGCCCTCGGCGGTGCCGACCTGGCTGGCCGGAAACCAGTCGCCAATGATCCGCACGCCGACGACAAAGCCGGCGCCAATGAAGCCCAGCAAGAAGCGCGACCAGGCCAATTCGGCGAAATTTTCGGCGCTGGCGAACATGAAGCAAGGAATGCTGCACACCGCCAGCAATACGCTATAGCTGATCTTGGCGCCGAAGCGGTCCACCAGCATGCCGGTTATGACCCGGGCCGGTATGGTCAAGGCCACGTTAAGTAATAACAGTATGTCGACCTCCGTTTCGCTGATGCCCAGATCCTGCTGGATCAATACCAATAAGGATGCATGGTTGAACCAGATGACGAAACTGATGAAAAAAGCGATCCAGCTCATATGCAGTACTTTGGCTTTGCCTTGCATGTTGAGCAACTTGAACGGGGTAAATGACATGCGGATTCCGGAGTTATCGATTCGGCATTTGCCAAGCAGCTTGTATGCCATCGTGATTCGTTCGGCTGGCAAGGGTTATGGCGGCATTGATGCATCAATCTGGTGCAAAATGCCGCGGAATTTGCGTTATTTGAGTGCGCTAAGCTGCCAGGCTCTCCGCACCAGCTACGCTAACGCCGATTTTTCAATGTCTTAAGAATTGGCATGTATTTTGTTTAGAAAATATCAAGTCTTGTCTGTAGACTTACCCCGGTGTTGAATTGGACAAAGGCGTCCTGCTTGAATGAGCGTGCTCATTCGATCAGGGCGCCTTTTTTTTTGCCGAAAAACCGGGCGGCCGGACAAACTTGGAACCATTTGCCTTCGCCGACCCATCGCGGGCCGGGTTGGCGTTTGCGGAATAATCTGAATCGACAGAGGCCTGAGATGAGTAACAAACAAACCCTGGTTGTGATTGGCAACGGCATGGTTGGCCAGCATTTTTTGAGCAGTTTGGCGGGCAGTGCGGCAATGGCGGACTATCGGGTGGTCACGTTTTGCGAAGAGCCGCGCCCTGCTTACGACCGCGTGCATTTATCGGAATATTTCGCCGGCAAAAGCGCCGAAGATTTGTCTCTGGTCGAGGCCGGCTTTTTCGCCGAGCACGGCATCGAAATCCATCTGGGAGACAAAGCGGTGGCGATCGACCGCGTCGCCAAGCAGGTTACGTCGGCTAAAGGCCTGACGATTGCTTACGACAAACTGGTATTGGCGACCGGTTCCTATCCGTTCGTGCCGCCGGTGCCGGGCCACGAACGCCCGCAGTGCCTGGTATACCGCACCATAGAAGATCTGGAAGCGATACAAGCGGCGGCGGCGCAATCCAAGGTCGGTGCGGTGGTCGGCGGCGGCTTGTTGGGATTGGAAGCTGCCAAGGCCTTGAAAGACTTGGGCTTGGAAACGCATGTGATCGAATTTGCGCCGCGCTTGATGGCGGTACAGTTGGACGAAGGCGGCGGCGCGATGCTGAAACACAAAATCGAAGCGCTGGGCGTCAACGTTCATTTGAACAAGAACACCACGTTGATCGACGACGGCGTTCAGTGCCGGCACAAAATGAATTTCGCCGACGGCCAGGTATTGGAAACCGACATCGTGTTGTTTTCGGCCGGCATTCGGCCGCGCGACGAAATGGCCCGCCAATCCGGTTTGGAAGTTGGCCCGCGCGGCGGCATCGTCATCGATAACCAGTGCCGTACTTCCGACCCGGACATTTACGCGATCGGCGAATGCGCATTGTGGAACGGTCAAATTTTCGGTCTGGTTGCACCGGGCTATACCATGGCCAGAACCGTCGCCGCGGCTCTGAACGGCGACGCGGCCAGTTTTACCGGCGCCGATATGAGCACCAAACTCAAGCTGATGGGCGTCGATGTCGCCAGCATCGGCGATGCCCACGCCAGAACGCCGGGGGCGCTGGTCTACACCTACCAGAACGGTTCGGCCGAAGTCTATAAACGTTTGGTGGTCAGCCAAGATAAAAAGCATCTGCTCGGTGCGGTATTGGTCGGCGATGCCGCCGGCTACGGCACTTTGTTGCAGTATTGCCTGAATGGTATCGAGTTGCCGGAAAATCCGGATTCGTTGATTTTGCCGCAACGCTCCGACCAATCGGTGGGGCTGGGGCCGGACGCACTGCCGGCGTCGGCGCAAATTTGCTCCTGCCACGATGTCAGCAAAGGCCAGGTCTGCGGTGCGATCGAAGCCGGTTGCCTGACGCTGGGCGATTTAAAAGCGCAGACCAAGGCCGCCACCGGCTGCGGCGGTTGTTCGGCGCTGTTGAAGTCGGTGTTGGACTGCGAATTGGGCAAGATGGGCGTTGCGGTCAGTACCGACCTGTGCGAGCACTTTGCCTACACCCGCCAGGATTTGTATAACCTGGTCATGGTCGGCCAAATCAAAACGTTCGACGAATTGCTGGACAAACACGGCAAGGGCTTGGGTTGCGATGTCTGTAAGCAGGCGGTCGGCTCGATTCTGGCGTCTTACTGGAACGACTATATTCTGGAAAAACCGCATATCGGTCTGCAAGATACCAACGACACTTTCCTGGCCAATATGCAGAAAGACGGCACTTATTCGGTGGTGCCGCGGATCGCCGGCGGCGAAATCACGCCGGATATGTTGATCGTGCTGGGACAGGTCGGCAAAAAATACAATCTGTATACCAAGATCACCGGCGGCCAACGCGTCGACTTTTTCGGTGCCCGCCTGGAGCAGTTGCCGGCAATCTGGAAAGAACTGACCGACGCCGGCTTCGAATCCGGCCACGCTTACGGTAAATCGCTGCGCACCGTCAAATCCTGCGTCGGCAGCACCTGGTGCCGCTTCGGCGTCGACGACAGCGTCGGTCTGGCGATAGAACTGGAAAACCGCTACAAAGGGTTGCGGGCGCCGCACAAAATCAAATTCGCCGTATCCGGTTGTACCCGGGAATGCGCCGAGGCCCAGGGCAAGGATATCGGCGTCATCGCCACCGAGAACGGTTGGAACCTGTATGTGTGCGGCAACGGCGGCATGAAGCCGCGCCACGCCGACCTGTTGGCCACCAATCTGGACAAGGAAACCCTGATCAAATATATCGACCGGGTGTTGATCTTTTACGTGCGGACCGCGGCCCGGCTGCAACGCACTTCGGTCTGGATGGAAAACATGGAAGGCGGCCTGGAGTATTTGAAGTCGGTGGTGATCGACGACAAGCTCGGTATTGGTGCCGATCTCGAACAGCAGATGCACCATGTCGTCGACACCTACCAATGCGAATGGAAAACCACGTTGCAGGACGAGCAGCGTCTGAAACGGTTCCGCCATTTCGTCAACAGCGACCAAGCCGACGACAACGTGGTGTTCGTCGAGGAACGCGGCCAAATACGGCCGGCCAACGACTTCGAGCGTAAACATTTTAAACTGGTAGAGGAGGCCGCCTAATGAGCAGTTGGATCGATGTCTGCAGTATCGACGATTTGCAACCGGATTCCGGCATTTGCGCTTTGGTTGGCGGCCGGCAAGTCGCGATATTTTTCTTGCCGCGGCGGCAAGCGGTTTACGCGATCGGCAATTTCGACCCGTTCAGTCGCGCAAACGTGTTGTCGCGTGGCATGATAGGCGATATCGGCGGTGAGCCGATGGTCGCGTCGCCGATGTATAAGCAGCATTTTCATTTACATACCGGCGTGTGTTTCGAAGATCCCAGCGTCGCAACGCCTGCATACCGGGTCAGAATCGACCGCGGCAGGGTAGCAGTGCAGTTGCCGGAGTAAAACGATGAAATTTCGCTATTACATTGCCGACGTGTTTACCCGGCAGATATTCAACGGCGCCCAAATTGCCGTGTTGCCGCAGGCTAACGGCCTCAACGCGGAAACCATGGCGGCCATCGCCAGAGAATTGAACTTGCCGGAAACGGTATTTGTGTTCCCGAACCTGAGCAGCGCTAACGGTCGGCGCATGCGGATTTTTTCGCCGTTGGGGGAGATTCAGTTCGGCGGCCATGCCATCGTCGCCGCGGCTTACGTGTTGGCCGAGTGCGGCGATATCGCACTGACCGATCCATTGACGCCGTTGTTGCTGGAACAAAACGTCGGCGTGATCGAAGCCAATATATCCAGCGTCGGCGGCAAACCGACCTTGGTTCAGTTCAGCCGCCGGGTCAGCGCCGTAGTCGACCGTTTCGCGCCGCGCGACGAGGAACTGGCCCAGTTCCTCGGTTTGCAGATTGCCGAGCTGGACCATAAAAAATATACGCCGCGTCTGGTTTCCTGCGGTTTTCCGTATTTGGTGGTGCCGGTGTGGAATTACGAATCGGTGCGCAAGGCTCGTTTCAATTACACGGCCTGGAGCCAATCCAGCGCGCCGCAGACCGCGGCGCAGGAGATATTGTTGTTTGCGCCGAAATCGCCGAACCCGGAAGCCGATTTCACGTTGCGGCTGTTGGGGCCCAACATCGGCATGCACGAAGATCCACCGGTCGGCAGTGCCACGCCGGCATTTTGCAGCTATCTATGTTCCTTCGAACATACGCGCAAGGGTACCCATGTGTTTGCGGTCGAACGCGGCCACCACGCCGGCCGCCGCAGTTTGATTCAATTGGAAATGGACAACAAGCAGCAGGAGTATCTGACGATTCGGGTCGGCGGACAGGCGGCGATATTTGCCGAAGGCAGTATCGATTTGCCGGAATGAGGTCCGGCGACGGCAGTTGCGGCCGGCGCGATTCGCGCCGGCGTTATTTGCGGGGATTATTCGCGGTTTTTACTGCGTTTCGAGGTTGAACCGACGCGCTTTTTGCTTTTGTCTTTCTTGACCAACGCCGCATCGAAACGGGAAATGTTCAGCGGTTTGCCGGCGACGCGTACCTTCTTCAACGCCTGAAACAGGTCTTTGGGCATGCCGGCCGGCAGTTCCACGGTACTGTAATGCTCCTCGATTTTAATGCGGGCGATATGGTCGCCGTCGATGCCGGTCTCGTTGGCAATAGCGCCGACGATATTGCCGGGTTTGACGCCGTCGGCGCGGCCGACCTCGATCCGGAACATTTCCATTTCCACTGCACCGACCCTGCCTTTTTCCCGGCGCGGGCCGCGTTCGCCGCGCTCGGTTTGCGGCTTGGTGTCCGCATCCTTACGCGGCTTTTTGCCGCTGTCTTTCAACAACAACGGCGTATCGCCTTGCAACAGTCTGGCCAGTGCGGCGGCGATGTCCATGGCCGGAACGTTATGTTCGACCTGGTATTGGTTGATCAATTGCGTATAAAAACTCAGCTCTTCGCCGGCCAGGGTGTCGGTGATGCGCTGTTTGAATTTGTTGATCCTGGCGTTGTTGATGAACTCGGTCGACGGTAGTTGCATCTCCTCGACTTTCTGTTTGGTGGCCTGTTCGATGTTGGCCAACAGGCGTTTTTCCCGCGGCGACACGAACAGGATCGCGTCGCCGGTGCGGCCGGCGCGGCCGGTGCGGCCGATACGGTGAATATAGGATTCGGTGTCGTAGGGAATGTCGTAGTTGACGACATGGGTAATGCGGTCGACGTCCAAGCCGCGGGCGGCAACGTCGGTGGCGATCAGAATATCCAGCTTGCCGCTCTTCAGATTGTCGATGGCGCGTTCGCGCAGCGCTTGCGACATGTCGCCGTTGATCGCCGATGCGGAAAAGCCGCGCGCTTCCAGTTTCTCGGCGACTTCGATGGTTGCCGTTTTGGTGCGGACGAAAATGATCATGCCGTCGAAGTTTTCCGCTTCCAGGATCCGGGTCAACGCATCCATCTTGTGCAGGCCGCTGACGAACCAGTATCGCTGGCGGATATTGGCCGCCGTGGCGGTTTTGACCTTGATCGTGACTTGTTCCGGGTTAGTCAGGTATTGCTGGGCGATTTTACGGATCTCGCTCGGCATCGTCGCCGAGAACAGCGCGGTCTGCCGGGTGGGTGGGGTTTGTTCCAGGATCCACTCGACGTCGTCGATGAAGCCCATCCGCAGCATTTCGTCGGCTTCGTCCAGTACCAGGGTTTGCAACTGGTCCAGTTTCAACGTGCCGCGGCGCATGTGGTCCATGACCCGGCCCGGCGTACCGACGATGACATGCGCGCCCCGGTTCAGTTGGCGCAACTGGCTGGTGTAGTCCTGGCCGCCGTATATCGGCAATACGTGGAAGCCTTTGATGTGGGCGGCGTAGCATTGAAAGGCCTCGGCCACTTGGATGGCCAACTCGCGGGTCGGCGCCAACACCAGCGCTTGCGGGTCTTTTTGCTTGATGTCGATGCGGTTCAGAATGGGTAGCGCGAACGCGGCGGTTTTACCGGTGCCGGTTTGGGCCTGGCCCAGTACGTCGCGGCCGGCCATCACGAACGGAATGATTTGGGCTTGGATCGGGGAGGGGGTTTCGTAACCGACGCTTTCCAGCGCTTTTAAAATGGGATCGGCAAGGTTCAGATCTTTAAAAGAAGGCGTGGTTGCGGAGGGCGTATCGGACATTAAAAATACCTGTAGATGAAAAGAGAACGGCCGGCCGGGAAGCGAGCCATGGCCGGCATTGTAACGCAGTTCGGTTGAATATTGCTTAACTTATTGATAATAACAGAAAAAAATCGATAGGCTATGCGGCCCGGTTTGCCGAATAAGTCAGGCAGATAAACAGGAAAAACTGGGCGCCAAAAATCAGGTTGGCCATCAACAGGTGTACCGGTTGGGCGAAGGCCGGAAAACCTAACCGGTCCAGACTGACTCCGGCCAGGATAGCCGTCACGATCAAACCGGCCAATACATAGCCTAGGCGCAATAACAGACTGCCTGGGGCGGCCTGCTCGCGGATTTTCCAAACCAGCCACAGGTTGGTGAACAGAATGATCGATGAAAACGAGCGGTGCACGTAAAAGATGATCGGAAAACTATCGCGCCAGTATTGGCGTTCGATGTAGCTGTGCTCGTGGGCGATGTAGTCGACCGCTTCGCGTACCTGGGTACCCATTGCGATTTGCAATAAGGTCATGCCCATCGCAACTTTCAACACCGTCGCGAAGCGCGGCGTCAGCCAATGGCTATCCACGGCTTGGAGCAAAGGTTTCTGCGAGCGGGCGATGGCATAAATCAGCAGCGCGACGATGCCCAGGGCCAGCAACATGTGCAGGGTAATCATCAGCGGTTTCAGATTGCTGGCCACCACCGCCGAGCCCAGCCAGCCTTGAAAACCGACCAATAAAAATACCGACAGTGCCAGGTAGAAAATGGTCTTGTCGGCTTTCAAATAAATGCGCGAAGACCAGGCTGTCAGGAAAATCAAGCAACCTATCGTCACGCCGACCAAGCGGTTGGTATATTCGGTCCAGGTTTTCACCGGATTGAACGCGGTATTTTCGTAACCGCGCGCGGCGTAAATTTCATGGTAATTGGCCGGCAATTGCGATTCGTCGGTGGGCGGCACCCATTGGCCGAAGCAGGTCGGCCAGTCCGGGCAGCCCATGCCGGCACCGGAGGCGCGGACGATGCCGCCGACCAGAATCACGAAATAAACGGCAAATATGGTCAAAGCGCCTAAGCGGCGGAAACGGGCGGCAGCCTGGTCGTCTATCATGGTGGTGCTACGTTATAAAAACATGGATTGGGCGAGTTCGATTTCTTCCGAAACGCCTTCGATTTCCAATATCTCGGCATCGGCTTGCAGGCCCAATTTGGCAAAGGCCGGAACGGTATTCCAATCGACCCGGCAAGCGGGGTGGTCGGTGCCGGCGATGCTTTGCAGAAAGGCAACCTGCACCAGATCGACATAATCGGCTTGCGGGCCGGCATCTCGTTGAAAATCGACGTATTCCGACGGCACCAATTTCAATTCTTCCGGAAAATTCCAGGTGTTCATGATGATTTTGCCGACGTGCGGATGGGCTTTTTCCAAAAGTTTGTCGAGCCGGGAAGGGCTGTCGCGGAATTCCGGAATCTTTTCCACCAAGGTCAATATCGGTAACTTGCCGATCTGGTGGATCAGGCCCGCCAGCATGGCCTCGTCGGCATTCAAATGCGGTACGAAAGCGCTCAGGGCGCGGGCGATCGCAGAGACGTTGACGCCTTGTTCCCAAGTCTTGCGGAAATAGGTTTCCAGCAACGCGCTGGTCGGCGTGAACATTTGCTGCATGATCAAACTGGTGATCAGGGTGCGGATCGTGTTGTTGCCGAGCCGGGTCACCGCCATTTGGATGTTTTTGATCTCCACCGCGCCGCGGTACAGCGGACTGTTGGAGACCTGGATCAAGCGCGCCGAGATCGCAGCGTCGGTGGCAATGATTTCGGCCAAGCTTTGCGCAGTGGCGTCGCCGTTACTGACCGCGTCTCTGACTTTGATTGCCACGTCCGGCAGCGTCGGCAATACCAGGCGGTTGGCGTCCAATTCCTCTTGTACGTGAACCAGAAAGTCTTGAACCGATTTGAATTGCATGAATGAGTTTCCGTTATTGAGCTGAAACCAGCGTCAGTTGTGCGTGGTTATCGCCGTCAAGTATAAGGTTTTTTGGCATGCCATCAACTATTTGCAGGACTAGCAACAAGCGCGTGTTGCCTGCCCAGGCCGCCGCCGCCAGCACGGTGCCGGCCATTTCGCATTCCAAGTCCCGCACGGTCGAACCCGGCTGCGGTAGCCTGGCGCCCGAGTAATCGGCGACAAACAATGCCCGTTTTACTTTGCCCAGGTAATGGGTGCGCGCCACGATTTCCTGGCCGGTGTAACAGCCTTTGTTGAAACTGATGCCGCCGAGCCGGTCCAGATTCAGCATCTGCGGAATATGCTGTTCCGATTGTTCCGGACCGAACCAAGGTAAGCCGGAGTCGATGTCGCGGTAACGCCATTCGGCCAAGGAACCGCGTGCAACACCCTGCTGCTCGGTCAATGCCTCCATTTTTTCGGCTGCCAGGCTTTCCGGCAAAAGCCACAAAAACCGGGGCGCAGCAGGTAATTTGATCACCGGTTCGGGAGACAAGGCCACGCCAAAATCGGTTTGTGCCGGCTCCAGGCCGGCGGTCGGGCCAACGCAGCCGCTTATGCCGCAAATCGCTAACCGCTTATCCTGCGCCAATTGCACTTTGGCACGCAGTACGTATCGGCGCAATTTATCGGCTACCGTATCTCTTAGCTCGCTGGGTAATATCAGCACAAATCCCAGCGGCGTTTTTACAACCAACAGCGTGCTGATGACTCGGCCCTTGGCATTGCAAAGAGCGGCTATGCTGGAGTGAGAGTCGCTCAGCTCATCGATGTTGCAGGTCAATTGGCCTTGCAAAAAAACGGCCGCATCGGTGCCGGTCACTTCGATGGCGGCCAACCCGGTGTCGCCGTATATTTTTTCGGGAATATTCGCGTGTTCTGCCGTTAAGGCTGGCATAGGGTCTACAATCATAACGCTGTCAAAACCATTATCGATCCGGTTAGTTTACCCTAGCTGGAACAAGGCGACCGGTTTGTGTACAAAAATATCGAGCAGAGCGTGGATTTTAGTTTAGGCGTTTCCAGACAACGCCGCTGGTGTGTTAGTTTTTCGCACCTGTCGGCCTTGGCCGGATGCTGGTTCAATGCAATGCCGCTCGGTTACCGGTCAGTTCTAATTGTGCTGGTTTGTTTGAGTTGGGTTGCGGCAGTCCTGGCCGAAAATAGATCGGCTATAGTTTTACGCTACAGTCAGCAGCGGGGATGGTCGGTGCAGCAAGGTCGCGGCGATTTCCAGTCGATCCGTTTGCGGCATACGTCGGTTGTTAGCCGGTTGCTGGTGGCGCTACATTGGCTGGGCGAAAACGATATCCGCGGCGCGCTGGTGGTGTTTCCGGATATGCTGCAGCCCGACCAGTTTCGCAGGCTGTTGGTCTGTTTGAAAATTACTGAAATTGGCTAAGACGCATGAACGGAAACGCCCAGACCATCCCTTTTCAGGTCGGTTCATTGAAGAACCTGCCGGCATTACCCGAGGCCAGTGTGCGAATACTGGCTGCCGTCAACACGCCCGATATCTCGATAGACAAGTTGACTTCGGTTCTGGCGCTGTCGCCGGGTCTGGTGGCCCGGCTATTGGGCTTGGCGAATTCGGCTTATTTTGCCCGAGGCGCCGTGGTCAGCGACTTGCGTACCGCCATTTTTCAGGTGCTGGGTTTGGATTTGGTCAAATCGCTGGCTTTGGGAATAGTGTTTAACGTGCAATTCGACACTCGCAAATGCCTGCAATTCGACACCGAGCGGTTTTGGAGCGAATCGTTATTGACCGCGATTGCGGCGCAAAGACTGGCAGCGGACTGTCGGCAGCTGCAAGCCTTCTCCGCATCTACGGTTTACACCAGCGGCTTGTTGTTGAATATCGGCTTGCTGGCGCTGGGCTTTCTGTTGCCCGACCAGATAAATGGTATTTTGGTCAAATGCAATGCTTCGGGGATGGCGGTCGGTGGCGAAATCGCCCGGCAACTCGGGCATAGCCATTACCAACTTGGCTACGTGCTGCTGAACAAGTGGCAATTGCCGACGGTATACCAATCGGTGCTTTACAACTACCGGCAACGCGACTTCTCCGGCCCCGAGCGGCCTTTGCTGGTTTTGCTCAGGTTGTCCCGCCAACTGAGTGCCGGTATCGCTTCCGGCAAGCCGATCGACCAAGCCGCGATCGATGCAGCTTGCCATGAGTTGGAATTGGCTATAGAGATGGTCGAAAACACCGTCGAGTGGCTGGGTGAAAACAAACCGGCGTTGGATAGTTTAGCCGGCATCATGGGGGGGCGATGAATCCGCAAACGCCCAACGCCAGCTTCGGGCAACCTGGTGGCGTGCACGATCTGGTTATCGATTTGTTCAATGCGTTGTCGGCGATAAAACAGTTGTCGGAACTCGATTGCCAGGTCGACGACGAGGCGAAATTGGTAAAACAGGCGCTGGCCAGCTTGATTCAATACCAGGACATGGAGCGTTGTTCGTTCTTCATGCTGGATGATGCCGGCATGCTGACCAATCTGACTGGAATCAGCGTAGAAGAGTCGCCGCAATCGGCCGCAGTCCGCGATAAACCGTTAACGTTCAAGGTTGGCGAAGGCGTGATCGGTGCTGCGGCAGCCAGCGGCGAGTTGCAGCACTGCCGCAATTGTGCGGAAGACCCGCGTTTCGAAAAAACGGCGGTTGCGGCCTTGCCTGGATCGTTAATCAGCGTACCGGTTTTCACCCTGAACCGGCATCTGATCGGCGTCTTGAACGTGTCGCACCCGCAACCGTTCTATTTCACCGATTGGCATATCCGTTTGCTGGAAGTCTACAAAAATATCCTCGGCCAATTAATCACCACCAGACGCTTGGTTCGGCAAATGGAGCGGCAAATCGCGTCGAGGACGGCGGAGCTGGAAACGCTGGTCGCCGAAACCAATCAGTTGAAAGAGCATTTCGCCAGCATGTCGATGCACGACCAATTGACCGGTCTGCACAACCGGCGCTTTTTTTACGACCAAGTCGAAATCGCGATTGCCCAGCACGCGCGTTACCACACCAGCCTCTGCCTGTTGGTACTGGATATCGATCATTTTAAAGTCATCAACGACCGCTTCGGCCACTTGTTCGGCGACCAGGTTCTGGTCGGCGTCGCTTCCGCGTTGAAGCGGCAAGTTAGAAGCACCGATATTCTGGTGCGTTTCGGCGGCGAGGAATTCGTGCTGATTTTTACTAACACCCCCTGCGATAACGGTAAGGCGTTCGGCGAACGGATTCGCCAGGAGATCAGTAAGTTGGAATGGAACGTCGGCGGCGAAACGGTCAATGTCACATTGAGTATCGGTCTTTTTTGCCTGAACGCAGACGCCTGTCCCGGTAGTCTGGCGCCGGATATCGACGAAATGATCAACTGTGCCGATACGGCGCTCTACCAGGCCAAAGCCAATGGCCGCGACCAATTGGTCGTATTCGAAGACCAGAGATTGCGCGGCGATTAACGTTGTCGGCTCAAATCGGTTGTTCTGCGCCATCATCGATTCTAAAATCGGCGCGACTGTCATCAAAGTGGGGAGCGGCGTCAGGTTCCCTTGGTTTCTGGGAGGAGATCGAATGAAACAAATGTTACCGCAAGGCGTGTTATCGCTGGCATTGATATTGGCAAGTTGGTCGGTGCAAGCCGACCAGGCCAGCGACATGCAAAAAATGCTCAACGATCAGGTTATGGCCAAGCCGTTCAGCGTTGAAGACGAGGCCAAACTCAACAGCTACATCGAAGAAGCGACCAAACGGGGTACGCCGCCGAAATCGGAACCCAGCAAATATTGGCGCCGCGGCTACACCTGCAACGATTTGCGGCGTTACTCTTGGAACGATTACCGCGATTGCAGCTACTACTACCGTTATTACGGCTATTATTGGCCGTATTGATTTCTAGTTTATTTTTGGATCATTATTATTTGGAGATATAGATGGCTATTGCTCGAAACACATTCATGAAACTTGCCGGTGCGGCGGCTATAGCCGCAATGTTGGGCGGGTGTGCCGCCGTACACACTTCGATCGCCAAAAAGGACCTGGACGTCCAAACCAAGATGAGCGATACGATATTTCTCGACCCGGTCGGGCCGGAACAACGCACCATTTTTCTCGATGTGCGAAATACCTCGGACAAAGCCAATTTCGACGTGATGTTGCCGGTAAAGCAGGCCTTGCAGTCCAAAGGCTACATCATCTCCAGCGATCCGGAAGCGTCGCATTATTGGTTGCGAGCCAACGTACTCAGCGTCGATAAAGCCAGTCCGACCGCAGCGGAATCGGCGCTACATTCCGGATACGGCGGCTCGTTGGCCGGTGCGGCGGCCGGTGCGGCGATCGGCGGCGGCTTGGGCGGTTGGTCCGGAGCCGGTATCGGCGGTTTGGCCGGTGCAGCCGTTGGCGGCGCAATCGAAACCATCGCCGATGCTGCCGTCAAGGACGTGACGTATATGGTGGTCACCGACATCGAAATCGCCGAAAAAGCCAAAAGCGGCGTCGTGATCAGACAGGACAGCCAACAGGACGCCAAACAAGGCATCGGCGGTTCGCGCCGGCAGACTTCGTCCGAAGTCAGCGATCGCAAAAAATACCGCACGCGTATTGTCAGCACCGCCAATCAGGCGAATTTGGAATATGAAGAGGCGGCTCCAAGCTTAACCTCGGGCCTGGTTAGATCGATCTCCGGTTTGTTCTAAACTGCTTTTGCTTCAGCCGATACCTTTTGCTGCCGCTCACGCCGAGCGAGGGTATCGGTTCTCAATTCGTAAAATCGCTGTATAATCCGGCGCCTCTTCAACCCGGCCGTCTTGTGCCGGACGTCCCTGTCAAAATTCGAAATTATTGCTATGGCACTTCATTGCGGAATCGTCGGCCTGCCCAACGTCGGCAAATCAACTCTGTTCAACGCGCTGACTAAAGCGACTATCGCCGCCGAGAACTATCCTTTTTGCACTATCGATCCGAACGTAGGGGTGGTGCCGGTGCCCGATCCGCGGATGGACAAACTGGCCGAAATCGTTAACCCGGAGCGGGTTTTGCCCACGACCATCGAGTTTGTCGATATCGCCGGCTTGGTAGCCGGCGCCTCCAAAGGCGAAGGCTTGGGAAACCAGTTTCTCGGCAATATCAGAGAGACCGATGCCATTGTGCATGTGGTGCGCTGTTTTCACGACGATAACGTGATCCACGTAGCCGGCAAGGTCGATCCGATCAACGACATAGAAGTCATCAACACCGAATTAGCCCTGGCCGACATGGCTTCGGTGGAAAAGGCGTTGCAGAAATCGGCCAAGGCTTCCAAATCCGGCAACAAAGACGAGCTGGCCCGGAAACAGGTGCTGGAACGGGTATTGGAACACCTGAATAACGGCGAACCCGTCAGGACTTTGGGGCTAAGCGAGGACGAGGCCAAGCTGATCAAGGAATTATGTTTGATCACGATCAAGCCCACTTTATACGTGGCAAACGTGCAGGACGATGGGTTCGACAACAATCCGTTGTTGGACAACGTCAAAGGTTTTGCCGAGCGCGAAGGCTCAAAAGTCGTGCCGGTATGCGCTGCTATCGAGGCGGAGATCGTGCAATTGGACGATGCGGAAAAAGTCGAATTTCTCGCGGATTTGGGCTTGGAAGAGCCTGGGTTGAATCGGGTGGTTCGAGCGGCTTACGAGTTATTGAATCTTTCGACTTATTTCACTGCGGGTGTCAAAGAGGTCAGGGCTTGGACGATCCCGGTCAATGCCTTGGCTCCTCAAGCTGCCGGCGTGATTCATTCCGATTTTGAAAAGGGCTTTATCCGCGCCGAAGTCGTTTCGTACCAGGATTTTGTCAATTACAAAGGCGAGCAAGGGGCAAAAGATGCCGGTAAATGGCGGCTGGAAGGCAAAGAATACAAAGTGCAGGACGGCGACGTCATGCATTTCAGATTCAATGTTTGACAAGGTTTTGACGCGCCGGTATAATGGCCGCTTGTTTCGTTGAACAAGATTTGTGGCGACATAGCTCAACCGGTTAGAGCGCGGGATTCATAACCCCGAGGTTCCAGGTTCGATTCCCGGTGTCGCCACCACTTATCAATACAACGAAGTATCAGGAAGTACATAAAACCCGCAAGCTGAAAGGCTTAGCGGGTTTTTTATTGTCCAGCACTGTCTAGCCTCATCTATTGACATGCCGCCATTTTGGGCGGTATTTTTGGCGGTATATCGCAACCTTGCCGATTTGGTACCGCCATGCCATTAACTGATACCGCCATTCGTAACGCAAAGCCCAATCCGGATAAGGCTTATAAGCTGCAAGATGAAAAAGGCCTTTACCTTCTGGTGAATCCTAACGGCGCCAAATACTTTCGATACAACTATCGTTTCAGCGGCAAACGCAAGACTCTCGCATTAGGTGTGTATCCAAATACCACACTGAAAGACGCTCGTGAAAAAAGAGATACCGCCAAAAAGCAATTAGAAGGCGGTATCGACCCCGGCGAAAATAAAAAGGCAGTCAAACAAGCCAAAGCCGAAAATGCGTCGAATGGATTTGAAGTGATTGCTCGTGAATGGGGAACAAAGAAGGTTGAAACCTGGAGCGAGAAAAACAACCGATCCAAGCGTATGCTGGAACGCAATGTTTTCCCGTGGCTTGGTAGCCGGCCAATTACCGAAATTTTGCCGAAAGATATTCTGGCTTGCCTGCGCCGCATCGAAGAGCGTGGCGCAATTGAAACCGCCCACCGTACCCTGCAAATCTGCGGACAAGTCTTTCGCTATGCGGTCTCCACTGGCCGCATTGAACGAGACATTACCCAAGACCTAAAAGGGGCCCTACCGCCAGCCAAGGGCGAACACTTCGCCGCAATCACCGAACCCAAAGAAGCCGGACAACTGTTACGCGGCATCGATAGCTATCAAGGCTCATTGCCTGCGGCTTGTGCATTGAAATTGGCTCCGCTCGTGTTCGTCCGGCCTGGCGAATTGCGAGCCATGCAATGGCAGGACGTGGATTTGGAAACGGCCGAATGGCGTTATTTGGTCTCCAAAACTAAGGTACAGCACATTGTTCCGCTGTCGAGGCAAGCCGTCGAAATTCTCAAAGAACTGCATCCAATGACCGGTCATGGTCGTTTCGCGTTCCCATCGGAACGAACGCCGTCGGGTGTTCGCTGCATGAGTGAGAACACCCTAAATGCTGCCCTGAAGCGTCTGGGTTACGGCAAAGACGTGATGACCGCCCACGGATTTCGCGCCATGGCCAGAACCATACTGGATGAAGTGCTGGGCTTTCGGCCGGATTTTATCGAGCATCAATTAGCGCACGCCGTTCGCGACCCGAACGGCCGTGCTTATAACCGCACCGCGCACCTGCCCGAACGCAAAAAAATGATGCAAGCCTGGGCGGATTATTTGGACGGTTTGAAGGCCGGGGCTCAGGTGATTCCGTTGAGGCGGCAAGGTTAATACGTGGCGGAGTTTCTAAAAAACCACGGCATTACGGATGCCATCGAAGACTTGACCCGCAATGCCAACCGCCGGTTGGTATTGATCAGCCCCTATTTACAGCTAAGCGACTTGATCAAGCGAACGCTCGAAACCAAAGTGCGCAACGGCTTGCCTGTACAGATGGTTTACCGCGCCGACAAACGGCAACCCGACGATATTCAGTGGTTCGCACAGCAACGCTTTCAGGATGTAAGTGGGTGACACTTACATCCAACCCCTTTAACCGGATAGCCCGACGGGGCGACAAGCGGGATTCGTCCCCCGCTTCCGGTTAATCCTTTTTGGACGCCGAAACACCTTGACGAGGTTTTATGTGCTTTGCAGCCTTAGCTACCTATCGCTCGCATTGGCCACCGAGGCCAACTCTTATAAGTGGCTACTTCCATCTCAATTTTGACAAACAGCCAGAATGGGGAATTGATGAATGGCGAGATTATGCTCGTTACCTAGAAGAACGAGGCCAAAGCCTAGCCAATGATTTAAAGAAAATAAGAAACCAGCTATACGAATCTCAAAGCAAGCTAAAGCGAAGCAAAAAAAATATCTTACCTAGCCGAGGGACACTTGTAACCGGTTATGCCCCTTGCCCTAAAAAAGGGCCCGGAAGACCACAAGGCAGCACGCGACGCAGCCAATATGCTGACTGCGCAGCCAGGGCGATTGAAATCAAAGACAGCCATCAGGAAGGCGGCTTTAAGATTACGGACATCGACGCCGCGAAGAAAGCACTAATAGAAGCCGGCTATGCAGAACGGCTCGCCAATAAAAACAAAAAACAAGTAACCAGACAAATGACAGAACTCAGAAAACAGAGAGGAACTAACCGAAAACGGGCCGCTAACTACAAATAATTTAAAACATCAGCTTTCCGTTTTATCCGAAAAATGTAGCCGATATTGTTCAGCCATACATCCAAAGCAAGCCAGAGGAGGCTTAAAGCGTATGGCAACATCGAGCACACAACATATAAGCCCAGACAAACCCGGATTTTTCCGAATTTGGCAAATTGTCGGCGATCCAAAACGCGGCATTGAGCCGCTTATTCCTATCGGCCGTTCAACATTCTTGGCCGGCGTCCGCGAAGGTAAATACCCCAAACCCGTGAAGTTGGGGCAGAAAACTACTGCCTGGCGCAAGACCGACATCCAAAAATTGGTCGATAGCTTCAATCAGCCACAAGAAAACGGTAAATCAAACGGTGACGAGGTGGGCGCATGAAGCAAAAAACATTACCACCCGCACCGCCACCCTGTTCGAAAGGCGGGCCAACTGCGGAAACCTTAGCCATGGTAAATTCCGCGCGCCAATCGTTTGGACTTGCGCCCTATTCAGAAAAAGACCCTTTCGCCCCTTTTTCTTGGCCGATTGATGCCGTTCCGGTGTTTACCAGGGCGGCGCTGAACCTGAATACAGTCTTTATTAGTGATTGCCGCGGATTTAGAACGCCAGAGGAAACAGCCCCGGCACACATGACCGTCATGCTCGTCGGCTCGCTTTTGGACGGGTTCGCGCTCCTCGCCAAAGCCGATGGTCTTCAGAGCGCATGGCACCAACTCTCGATTTTGGAGCGTGTTTTGCAATGCGCAACGGAAACGTTCGAGATTGTCAAAAGCCATCCGGACGCCAGTGCTGAGGAAAAATCGTGGTTCATGCGGCGGACGGGGTTCCGAATCGACCTAGCCGGGGAGTTGCTTAGTCAACTGCGGGAGTTCGCGAGATGAGTTTGACGAACAATCACGCAAAGTCTATTCTGTACTCGTCAGTGAACCCACTGGCCCGGACTCTCAACCCGGCAAGCAATGGCGCACAGACGCCGAATTATGGCGTTTTTTATTGCCCAAAGAAAATAGTCGCGCCCGTGGCGCGCATATTTGTCATGGTGGCGTGTAGAGGGCCGCTTTCGAGCGGGCCGGCTCCATTGCCCGGTGTTGAGAACCCGCTACACGTCGCCGCCCAAAGATTCTCAACCTTTGCGCGGCGGTTTACATCCTCAGCAATGGAGCAACCGCTATGAACACCCCAGCCGTGGGCAAAATCCGCCCAATCACCAAGAAACAACTCTCTTCCTTAACCCAAAAACACTTCGGCCTGAAAAAGCCGTTTCAGCCGCTGATCGAGATCCGCAAAGGCTATACCGGCCACTGGGAGATCTACAACCAACATCGCTCAGAATTCGGCGTTACCGACGAGCAAAAAACCTTCATGCTTGACTTGATCGAACAGCATGGCGGCGTTGTTGGGGGTGCGAAATGAGCTCGAATACTGTCAATTCAAGTTCTCCGGCCGGTACTCATCCGCTTAACGATTTTTTCCAGCAAATAGCCGAACTGGACACCGAGCGCCAAGCCGCCACCGTGGCCGGCATTCCGGCGTTGATTCGTTTGGCCGACGTGGCTGAGCGCGACAGCGGCCAAGCCAACACCGTGCGCAGTTTCCTGCTGGGACTGTATAACGGCTACCGCTTTCCCTTCAATTTGACCAGGCTAAGAGGCTTGGATAAAGCCCTGTTCGACGATTGCATAGCCGTGCTGACCCTGGACGCCAGGGCGACCGCTCAAGAGGTGCATCAATACTTGGAAGATGGTGCCGACCGCTTCGAACGCTGGGCGGTGGGAGGTGTGCTGTGAGTCCGATCTATCGCCAGTTCCAACATCGAATTCCGACGACCGATGCCAGCGACCTGGAGGCCGCAGCCGGGCAAGTCTTCATGATGGCAAATCGAAGCCAAGCTTTGCTTGCCGTGCTGTTGAAAACCCTTTACGAAGACAGCGAACCCGATAGCGAGCAGCTCATCGCCATAGTCGAAGCGGTACAGGGCGAAGCCCAGGATATAAAGGCGATGGCTAACCTGATGGCGGCCGCCGCAATGAATCGGGCCCAGAATGCGACCAACGCGGGAAACCAGGCAAACACCGGGAACTTGTTCGAATTCGCAAATCGCAGACCGGAGACTCAAGCCGACGCCGATAGATTTAGCGAGCGTAAAAACCGACACACCGAAGGCGTATAAAAAAAACCGCCGATCAACACCACTTGACCGGCGGTTTTCGTGTATCCGTTGCCAACAATTGCAGGGCCATTTTAGCCCATGGCAGCGGGATTTGCACGGCCGCCGGAAGGATACAAATCGATGCTATTGAATTACCAATACAGCCCCGCGCATGCGGGGATTTTATTCCCGCAAAGCGCCTATGCCGCCAGCGCCGACCCGGCCGAGCAGAACCGCCGCGGGCCCAGAATTGAGACGCCGCGCCAATTGCAGTTTTTGGAAGGCTTTCTTGATGGCGAGTGGCATACCGTCAGCCGTGAAGACGAAAGCCGTTTGATCGACGGTGCCTTGCTTGATCTGGGCTGGCGGTTCGCGTATCGGCCGACTTACGACGGCCAGGACGTCTTTGCTCAGTACCAGCTTTCTCGGTGGCAAATTCGCTTACTGAAGCGCCTGAGCCGCCGCCTTGCGGAGGTAAGCCAATGACTTACCGAACCATCGAAGACGCCGCGCGCGTTGCCTTGAGCGAGCTTGGCTTGTTGCCGCCAAAATCTTTCGAGCCAGACAAATTCCACGTCGTCGACGCTGAAGACGGCCGGCGCGGCAACGGTGCTGGCCGGGTGAAGGTCTTTGCGGACGGCAAAGGCGGGTTTGCTCAGAATTGGCGCACTGGCGAGCGCCGGTCGTTTTTCCTGGATGGCGAGGCCAGCAGCAAACCGAAACCGCTATCGAAGCGGGAACGCGCCCGTATCGAGCGGGAGCGCCAGCGCCGACAGGCCGAAGAGGCTGATAAACGCAATCAATCCGCACAGCGGGCGCTGAATATTTGGCAGGCGGCCGCTGCCGCACCCGCCGACCATCCCTATTTGGCGCGTAAGCAAATCAAGCCGCACGGCGCCAGGATTGGCCGTTGGCGGCGGGTGATAGAGCGCGACGGCGGCCGGGCGACATTGACCATTGAAAACGCGCTGTTGCTGCCTTTGTTCGACCCGTCCGGAACGCTACGCAGCCTGCAAGCGATCTTTCCGGCCAAACATCCGGTATTGAATCGGGATAAAGACTTTTTACCGGGCGGCGGCCTGGCCGAACTGTTTTGGTGGATCGGCCCGCGCCCCACCCAACCCGACGCCACGGTGTTGATTGCCGAAGGCTTTGCCACCGGTGCGACTTTGCACGAAGAGACAGGCTATCGCGTGTACCTGGCATTTACAGCCGGTAACTTGCTGGCCGTGGGCCGAATTGTTAGACAAAAACTGCCGGCGGCAGACATTGTGTTTGCTGCAGATAACGATCAGACCGAGGGCAACCCCGGCTTGACCAAGGCCACCGAGGCCGCCGCCGACGTGGGCGGCCGCGTGGCCGTGCCGCCGACATGGGGCGACTTCAACGATTACGCCCTACAACGGAAGGTAGGTGCTCATGAGTGAGAAAAAACCGCCTGTGCTCGAAGTCGTTAAGGGCGCGAAGCCTGCCGAACCGGCCAAGACTAAGAAAAAAGGCAGCGGAGGCGGCGCCGGAAAAGGCTCTGCAAACGTTGTCCGATTCGGGGAATATGGCATCGAAGACGGGCGCTTCGTTCAATTCAAACTGATGCGGACCCAAGGCGGCGGCGATCGTTCAGAAGGCTCTTTCCCGCTGTGCGATTTTACTTGTCGCATCGTTGAAGAAATCGTGGCGGACAATGAATTGAGCGAAGCCAATTTTCTACGCATAGAAGGGAAGCGGGCCGACGGAATTGCATTGCCGCCAGTCGACGTGCCGATGAAAGCCTTTTTCACCAACCAAGGAAGCTGGGCCAATGATTATTGGGGAACCTTACCCTTCATCTACCCCGGCGCCGCCAAGAAAGATAATCTTCGCGCGTGCATTCAGCTTTATTCCGCACTCGATGGCAATATCCCGCGCAAAACCATTTACCAGTTTATTGGATGGAAGAAGCTGCAAAGCGGATGGCACTATCTGCATGGCGGTGGCGCCATTACTGGCGACGGCCTAACGGATAGCGTTCAAGTAGACTTAGGCCCCGGTAATATGAGCCACTATTACTTGCCCAAAGCTCCCGAAACAGAACCAGCCCATCGCGCCGCTACTGAGGCATTAACCCTGCTTAGCATTTGCCCAGCCAGCCCACAAATCGGCGCCGCCCTGCTAGCGGCTATTGCTCGCGCCCCGCTGCGCGAAGCGCAAGCAATCGATTTCGCCATTTGGTTGCATGGTCTTACCGGCTCCCGTAAATCAGCCGCCGCCGCTATTGCCCAAAGCTTTTTTGGCAATTTCGGTGCCCGGAATTTTCCAGCAAATTGGACCGATAGCGCTAACGACGCCGAAGCCAAAAGCCACCAGGCGAAGGATGCGGTTTTCATCATTGACGACTTTAAGCCCTCTGTGAATCGAACCGAGGCCGATAAACAGCACGCGATGGCCGAGAGGTTGATTCGCAATACTGGAAACCAAGCAGGCAGAGGTCGGCGGAGCTCAGACATGCGAGGTCTGGCCGCGCCGTTCAATCGATCAATGACCATCGTCACGGCCGAGGATTTACCGCGCGGGCAGTCTCTATTGGGCCGATTGTTGGCACTGGAGATTAAGCGGGACTGCGTTTGTAACCAAACGCTGACACAACTGCAAGCCGCAGCCAGAGAAGGCAGGCTTGCCGGGTTGATGAGCGCATATTTGCAATGGCTGGCGCCACGAATGGATAAATTTAAAGCCGATTTGCCAATCATTATCGAGCAATTGCGCAACGGTGCGATACGCGACGGATTCTGCTCTTCGCATCCCCGCGCCCCCGAAATTTTCGCCAGCTTGGTAGCCGGGCTTGAGGTGTTTTTTGAGTTTTTAGACGACTTGGGGGCCATTTCCACCGAACAAAGCAACTGTTTACTCGGCCAATGCGAGGCGGCGCTAAAGCTAGCGTTCGCGGAACAACATGCCTATCAATCCGAACAAGACGAAACCGAACGTTTTTTGGCTTTGATCCGCGCAACATTAGCGGCCGGCAACGCCCACATTTCGAACCGGTTAAACCAAGGCCCACCGGAAACGGAAACAACTCGGTTGTACGCTTTGGGCTGGCGGGATGCGGGTACCGATGACGAAGGCAATAAGCAATACAGAAGCGTAGGAGATTGCCTTGGCTGGTACGCCCAAACAAATAACAACAGCCAAGACGAAATTTGGCTGGAGCCGAACAATGCCTATCAGACGGTTTGCAAATTCGCCCGTGACCAAGGTGACCATTTTTTGATTAACGCATCGACACTTTGGCGACGAATGGCCGACAAAGGGCTACTGCTGAAAAGCGAGCCGGACAGCAATTCAGGAAAACCAAGGCCAACCGTCAAGCGAATGATCGCCGGCCGCCATCTTCGGGTATTGGTCTTGAGCGCCGGCTTAATCGAATCCGTGTGAAGCCAGTAGCGGACAACTGCAACACTTAGAAGGGGGTATATATAAATTTCCTGGGGAATCTGGGGAGAATAGTCTTAATCCCTTGTGTATCAAGGCTTGCGGGCTCCCCATATGGTAAAAAAATCCGGGGAAATTCCCCAGAAATTTGGGGAGACTCAGCAATAGGAAAGCGCTCAGCCCCCAAAACCCCTCAATTCCGGGTGTGACTACAACAGCGCAACACTGAAACACTGTTGGGGAGCTCCCTGCAGAAAGTCTAGGCTCTGGACCACCCGCCAATACCGTTGCAAACGCGAAAATCGGCATCAATTTTCGCCTTTCGTCTCCCCGGAAATTTTTGGGGAGTTCCCCATGAAAACGGAGACATTGGGGATGCTGCAAGCCGCGCCAGCACTGGGATTAAGGCCTGTCTCCCCGAATTCCCCAGGTTTTTGCGCACACCTATAGTCACTGTATTTTTTTGATAACGAACATGAAGACAAAACAGACTGGAAATTTATCGCCCACCGCCCGAGACAAAAGCCGCCAGGACAAAACAAAAGTGTACCGTCAGGAAATTGAAGACGAATGGCGGGAAACTGAGCTTGGTTACATGACGAATAACCCCAGGAATCCGGCCCGGTTTTACATGCTGGCGAAATTGGCGAAGGCCGCCGGAGACGACTTTCGCAAAAACGGCCATAACTACAGCGAATGGGCGCGTAACTTTGCATTCGATTGGCGGCCGGCCAATGCTGGATCCATCAAAGTGCAGTATTACATTACCCGGTTCGGCTACATTGCACTAAAGCCGCCGGCGTGGTGCGTGTTTACCCGCGCTGCCATGGGCTTAAAGCAGGCAAAGGGCCACTATCAAACGAATGCGGATTTCAATAAAAGGATTGTCGATTACCTCTATTCGAGCGAAACGGCTAAGATCGACCGCTTTACCGTCAACGACTTGCTGATAAGAGCGGTCGGCCTTAGCGAATTGGACATAAAAATCAAGCAGCAAACCGATGTGGGCAGATTGATGGCATTTTTAGGTTGGGATCGGCGGCGAGAAACTATTCCGCCTCGCCGACACTATTACGCCAGGCCAGCAAAAGACAGGCTGTCCAACACATAGAAGGCAAAAAACATGTTTACTTTTGCTAACTTTTTCTGTGTTCTATCCAAAAAAGGTAAACATAAAATAAACAAAATGCGGATTTTTGGGCCGCATTTTTTGCAAAAACCCGCCGCTATCGTTGCGCAATAAAGCCAGGCATGCGACGGGCCGCCACTATGGCGTAAGCGGGCGGGGTACGGGGTGTATCTTTATTTTTTATTGGCGGGCCAATCATGAACAAGCTGATTAACACCGAAGAACTGAAGGCCGCATTCGGCTACCAACGCCCGGGAGACCTAGAGCGCTGCTTGAGGCAACAAGGCGTGAAATTTTTACAGGGGAAGGATGGGCCGGTAACCACGATAGACGCTCTGAATGCCGCGCTTGGCATCAGCCTTAGTGACTTAGACGAAATACCCGAGCCGATTGAGTTTGCGCCGACAGCATTCAAGTAATCGGAGCGTTAAGTTAAGTACACATTTTTTTACACTGTCAACCATGCCCGCAAACCCGCTTTACACCATGTAAAGTTAACTTGATTTGACATTTTATTTACACATGTTAAGCTGACTCTAAAATATTTGTTTACACAGGGTGGCAGCTATGAAAGGTCAAAACGTCGGATACATCCGGGTTAGTTCAACCTCGCAAAACACTGAACGCCAACTGGCGGATATAGCGCTTGATCGCGTCTTCACCGAGAAAGTCAGCGGCAAGGATACCAACCGCCCCGAGCTGGCAAACTGCCTTAACCACTTACGCGAAGGCGACGTGTTACACGTGCATTCGATAGACCGCCTGGCGCGCAACCTGAAAGACCTGCAAAACATCATTGAGCAATTGACCGGAAAAGGTGTCTCGGTAAAGTTTTACAAGGAGCACCTTACCTTCGAAGCGGCCAGCGCCTCGCCGATGCAAACCTTAATGCTGCAGATGCTGGGCGCGTTTGCCGAGTTTGAGCGGACCTTGATTAAAGAACGCCAACGGGAAGGCATCGAAGCGGCCAAGGCCCAGGGGCGGAAGCTCGGCGCCCCGGCCAAAATGACCGCCGCGCAGGCTGCCGAGATAAGAGCGAGAATCGAAGCCGGCGAAGAGAAAAGCGCGGTGGCCAAAGCTTATGGCATCAGCCGGCCGACTTTGTATAAATTGCTAGCGGCTTGATTGCTTGCCTCAAAGAAACCAACCGTTACGTTTTCTATTTCAGAATCGCAAAGGACAATTGATCGGTCAAAAGCTGGCTTTCGCGCTTGTTGGGTCATGACAAAGGATGTCCTCGGAGAAGTCATTCGACTTCCATTCAACGCGATCTGCATAGCTTTTCGCTCAGACCTCGTTGATAGCAGGGTTAACCATTGGAAAAGCTACCTAGAATGAAGCCTCCGACCTCTGCAACCCTGCCGCGCCACAAAACGCCCTGACTTGTTGGGAGAGGATTTTGGCCGGGATGATAGAACTGCGCATTCCTTAGATGAACAAAATTGGACGGGGGACAGTCGCTTTCTTCCTCGGGAGCGACATCGTAGACTTTCTTGTACGAAGAGATAAGCTTGTGAAAAGGCTCAGAGAGCTCGGGGCTGTTCTTAAAGCCACCGGAGAATTGGGCTGCAAACTCTTCAAAGTATTTGTCACCACTGATAAGCGTACCCGAAACCAACATGCCACTGACTTGGAGAGTAATACCCACTTCGATTCCCCAAAGATTGGCAAAACCAACCAAGTTTTGAAGGAACCAGTCGGTCTTTGCTACAACCGTGACGGGCTGAGTTTGGTCTTCTACTCGTGGTGGTACTGCGTTTTGTTCAGTCACTTTCTGCTCCCTTTGGGTTAATGTGTGAGATGAATTGAGGCGCCGCCGATACCAGGACAGACATTACCGGCGCACTGGACAGGGATGACACAGCTAGCCCCATCAACACCTCTCGGACGATTGTAGCCCAAGCAGCACCTTGGTCGAAAGCAGCAGCGCCGACCGAGAGAAAGCGCAATTACGCAAAAAAAGACTTGACAAGGTTTTTCGCGCAAAAACCAATTTTTTACCATCTCTGACGCTACCACACGGAAAGCCGTTATTCGCTTCCGACAATCAGCCAGGCGCCGAGCCTGAGCCGCGGCAATATGCAGCCATCAATCCATTGCCTTACGGCGCGTGTGCGCCATTCTCGAAGGCGAAAATCGAGTTTTAAAACCGGCCTTATAATCACTAAACCACTGATTAGGCTTGGTTTTGTTCGCATTCAATTTAGCCATATCAGTTATTCACCTTTTTAGCGGCATTCAGGCCGCAGCAATTTAGGAGTAACCAACATGGCAATTAGAGTACCAACTGCCGACAGCTTCGGAACACAGTTGCGCGGGCTGCCCGATGTTCGCCAGCGCAACCAACGCACGGCGGCGGATTTTCAAGAGCCCGGCCAAACCCTTGCGCTGGAAGCCGCCAACCAAGCCCTTGAATCGTTCAACAAAGCGGCGACCCAACTTGCCAAACAGGAGCGCCAAAAAACCATCGAGATGCAGGCCAAGGCCGGAGCCAACGAACTGGACGCATTCGACCAAGATCAAGCGTTCGGCAATCGCGATATTGGCTGGGATGGCTGGCTGAATAAAAAGGGGGCGGCGGCATTTAAACAGGATGACGGTCGCTTTTTGGCCGATGTGATTCTGGAAAATCGGCAGAAGAAAATTGATGCCATAAAACAGAATCTGGGCACTGACGAAGCGCGGGAAATGCTCGGCGAATATGCCGACCGTTCCGGCGTCAAACTGCAAGGCTTATTGAAGCGACACGAGAACGAACAAAACAAGAGTTTCAGTATTGGCACCCTTGCCAACCGTATCGACGTTACCAAGCGAGAGCTGGCGCTTTACAACAACGACGAAGAAACGCTGGCAACTGGTATCGAAAAGATCATGCAAAACGCCAAGGAATTGGGAAAGGTGCAGCACGGCAGCGAGGAACTGGGCATGGTCGAAGGTCGCAAGCAAATATCGGATGCCTTGCAACAGGCAATGCTGACCGCTCTACAGCGCAACGATTACGGCACTGCCATGAAGATTCAAGACCGTTTCGGCGAACACTTAGATCCCACCGACCGCATCAACACCCAAGACAAAATCGCCGAGCATTGGGCGGCCAACTTACTGCAAACCCAGCCCGAGCAAGTAGCCGAACTACTGAGCGCCGACCCGCTGAAAAGCGCCATTCGTCAGCAAGAAAGCAATGGGCGAGATTTCAACGACAACGGCGAGCCGCTGGTATCCGGCGACGGCAAATCAATGTTCGCCATGCAAGTAACCCACGACACCGCCGCCGATCCAGGCTTTGGCATTACACCCGCTCGCGAACGATCCGCCGCAGAATATAACCGGGTTGGTTCAGAGCTGGTAGACAAGCTGCGGGAACACTACCAAGGCGACCCCGCCAAAGTTGCCGCCGCGTACAACGCCGGCGCGGGCGCTGTCGATAAAGCGATTGCCGAAGGCGGAGAAAACTGGATCGATCATATACCGGAACCGACTCGGCAGAACTACATCCCTAACGTGTTGCGCAATCTACGCACCGGCACCCCGGCCGACTACATGAACTCAATGGACCGCCGCAAATGGTTAAATGCAGCGCAAGCCCAAATCGAACACGGGCGCAGCGTTTACGCTACCGAATTGAAACGGGCAGTAGACGATCAATACAGCCAAGCGATCAACACCGGACAGGCCGGGGCCTTGGTGCCACCCGAAAAATTTCAGCGGGCTTTTGGCGGTAAATGGGAGGCCAACTACCAGGACTATCGCGACAACATGGATTTTGCCGCGGCCTATTTCGGCGTCAAAACGATGCCCACCGCGCAAGCGTTGCAACTGCTGGACGCCAGTAGACCCAAGCCCGGCACTGCCGATTTTGAACGCGAGCAAAAGCAATATGACGCGCTTTCCAAGGCGATTTCAGCGGCGGAAAAAACGCGCGACTCCGATCCTATCGCGTGGGCGGCCCAAAACGGCTACACCGTTAACCCCATAGACTGGAAGAATCGCCAAGACGCTCAAGGCGAATTGAGCCACCGCGGCAACATAGCCCGCCAACTCAAGGAGCAATACGGTACCCGGCATGCCATTCTTACCAACACGGAAGCCGACGACTTAACCCAAACCCTGAATGACGGCAGCGAAGAAGAACAGTTAACCGCGCTCGAAACGCTGGCGGACGGGATCAACGAACCAAGCGACTACGCGGCCACCTTGCAACAAATCCGCCCCGACTCCCCGGCTACTATCGTGGCCGGCTCATTGATCGGCATGGACCGCGTTCAGAGAATCCCGGGCATTTTTCAGGATTCGATAAACGCTGTTCGCGGCATTGATGTTGCCCGCACCATTTTGAAGGGCGAAGCGATCTTGAACCCGAGTAAAGCCGAACGTGGGCAAAACGGTAAATCGACCGGAGTTGCGCTGCCGGCAGGCTTAAACCAAGCCATCTATGGCGAAATCGGCGATGCTCTGGCCGGAGACATGCAAACCGAGCAAGGCGTAGTTTCTGCTGTTCGGGCCTATTACGCCGCCAAGATGGATAAAGCCAAGGCAGCAGGCAATGGTGTACAGGATACGTTGTTGAGCGAGGCTATACAGTCGATCACGGGCGGAATCACAGAGCATGCCGGCAAGAAAATCGTGATGCCGTTCGGTATGAACGAAACCGATTTTCTGGACCAAGCCGAGGCCAAACTAAAAGAAGCCTTGGGCGCGAAAGCGGCCTTTGTCGCCTTCGGCAAAATGCCGTTGATTCCGGTCGGCGCCAATCGGTACGCGCTGCAAAATGGCACATCCATGCTTAGCGTCAATGGCAGCCCGGTAATTTTGGAGTTCGACCGATGAGCTATTTATTCGATACCTTAAGCCCCAATTTTGCCCGCAACCAGCAAGCTATGCTGGAACGTGATCGCGCCGAGTTGCCACAGCCGGAGCCCGGCGTGTTCACCGGACTGGACCAGGCGGACACTTACACCAACGCCCTGGAAACAATCGGCCAGGAAGCCAAAGCCGTTGGCGGTCTAGCATTGTCGCAATGGCCGAAAGCCTTGGACAACGCCCTGGACAGCGGCGATACCTTTCAAGATTTGTGGTTGGGCGCTGTGGTCGATCCGGCCATAACCCAGCGCAAGGCGATTCGGCTCGATCCCCGCACACATGGTATTGCCGCGCAAGTCGTCAACAGCTTGGCGACAATGTTGCCCGAAGCTATCGCGGTTGGCCCTCTAGGCGTCGGCCTGCTATCGGGAATCAGCGACACGGCCGAACAAATCCAGGAAGGCAAACCATTGGCCCCCGCCGCAGAATTTGGCGCGGTAACCGGTGTGGCGAATGCCATAGGTCTGGCGGCGCCGGCCGCGCTACCTGTTTCAGCCGCTTGGAAAGCGCCGGCTTTGTTGCAGCGGATAACCACCGGCGCCGCAACCAATCTGGCGCTTGGCATTCCAGAACGCTATGCCAAGCACCAGATTTTGGCGGAGGCCGGTTATCCGGAACAAGCCGAGCAATGGCGCTGGAACGACGCCACGGCCCTAGCGATTGATGCTGCGCTTGGCGCCGGCTTTGGCGCGCTCGCCCATGTGCAAGCCAAACCGTCCGAAATTGACGCAGCATTGTCGGCAAACGAAGCCCGCAGTATCGATAGCCGTGCGCCCGGCCTGCCGATCACAGCAGAAGCCGCGAACGCCCACGCGGAAACATTCTATCGGGCAATGGACCATGCGCTGAACGATGAAGCTATTCGGGCGGAATTGCCGATGAGCGAAAGGCCGCTATTCTCGCCGGATTTGATAGCACAGGCCGGAAACCGGATGAGCCGCGGAGAACGGCAAACCCTGGAGCGGCAGAAGGCAGACATCGAATACAAGCTGGCCGACTTCGATAACCAAGCCTCGCTTTCAGGTTACGCAAAAGCCGATTTTATCGACCAGGCCCGCGCCGAGCAGCCCCGGTACCCGGCGCGGAGGATTGCCGCGCTGGCCGAGAAAATGGCGGCAGACGCCAAGCAAAGCGACCGAGCCGAACTGCAGTCTCTTCTTGACACAATCAGCCGCAAACTGACGCAAGACGACCAGTACCGAGCCGCCCATGCCGAGCTGTCGAGGATTGAGCAAAGCTATTGGCGCGAAAACGGTTTCGTTCGAAATGCTCAGGAAGAATCAACCGCGATTGAGCAAGGCGCACGGCCCGCCGATCCGGAAATATCCGCCGGCCAGACGATGAGAGCCGCCCAGCCGGCGCAGCAGCCATCGGCGCGCGATACCGCCAGCGTAATCGATCAGCCTGCGGCACATTCGGCGCCGGACAAGCTGCAAGCATCGGTCGGGCAAACGCGGCCGCGAAGCGTATCCCCTGAAATCGACAGCGCCCGACAATGGCTCGATAGCTACGGCGACCGCGTCATGCCCTACCTGGACGACGACGGTAACGAACGTCAGGCCAGCTTGAGGGATCTCTTGAGCGAGGTCGACAACGATTTGGCCGACCTGGACTGCATCGACGCCGCCACCCAGGCCGCTATCACCTGCTTTTTAAAATTCGGAGACACTGTATGAGAAATGACTGCATTAACGCGGTAGCGCAAGCGCTGGGCCGGCCGCTGAAAGCGATTGAAGCGCAAAAAATTGAGCAACGCATTCGCGAACAAAAAGTATTGCTGGCCAACAAAGATCGGGCCGCCTATCTCGGCATGTCGGAAGCTCAACGGCTACAAGCTGCAGCGAAAGCCGCCGCCGAACAAATCAAAGCCGACGCACTGAAAAAACAACAACGTATCGGCCTAACGATTCTCGCGAACCAGCGCTTGAGCGATTACTTCGAACGGCAACCGGGGGCGATACTCGACAGTATCGACCGCGTTCTGGCGCCGCGCTTCGACGGCCAGGACCATATCCAATCCGCCGAGACCAAGTATCGAGCCGTATTCAACGAGTACACCCGCAGCCTGTCCGACGCGATCGATGCCTTTGGCCCGAAGCTGTTAGGCATCCTGCAAAACGATGCGGCCATGGTGCCGGTATTCAGGGAGCTGCGCGGTACCGACACTGGCAACCCAGAAGCGAAGGCCTTTGCCGGCAGACTGCGCGAAACCTTTGAAGCCATGCGCAACCGGTTTAACAATAACGGCGGCATGATCGGCAAACTGGAGGACTGGGCGCATCCACAAACCCATTCAAGCTACCTAATCTTCAAAGCTGGTAAAGCGGAATGGGTGGACTTTATCCGGCCGCTATTGGATCGCAGCCGCTACACCCGTGAAGACGGCATGCGAATGAGCGATTCTGAACTGAGCGAGTTCCTGAGCCATGCATACGATTCCATCGTTTACGATGGAGCGTTGAAGCGGACGCCCGGGCAAAGCAGAGGCAGCGCCGCGCGCGCTAACCGCGGCCGCGAACACCGGCAATTACACTTTTCCGGGGCCGATGCCTACTTGCGCTATCACGCCCGCTTTGCCGAAAAGTCCCTGATGGCAACCATCGTCGGCCACGTCAATCAGATGAGCCGAGATATTGCCTTGATTGAGACCTTCGGGCCCAATCCGGATTTGATGTTTCGCACCTTCCTGGATAAAGCCGAGCAGGAAGCGGCGCAAGCCGGCACTGCGCCCGAACGAATCCACAAACAGCGCGGCTTTGCCGAGCGATTGTATGACGAAGTGGCCGGCAACGGCATGCAGCCTGGCAACGAAACCTTGGCCCGCTGGGCGTCTGCGGTACGCAGTTACTTGAACGTCCGCCTGGGATCGGCCGTGATTACCTCTTTCGCCGACGACGCGACCGCAATTGTGACCGCACGGGCCTTGAATATGAGCGGTACCGACTACCTGTTGGGCCAAATCAAAGCCCTGGGCAGCGACGAAGCCCGCCGCCAAGCCCGCGCCCTGGGTTTCGGGCTCGATACGGCGCTATTCGCAATTGACCGCTTCGGCCAGGAAAATCTAGTCAACGGCTTTGCGGCCAAGGTATCGGGGGCCGTGATTCGAGCGTCTGGCTTGTCGTTTATGACCGAAGCCCGTCGGCAAGGCTTTGCGGCAATGATGATGCATCAATTGGGCGACATGGTTCGGCGTTACGACTCGCTGGAGAAGCTGGACGGCGGCGACCACTCGTTATTGCTGGCGAAGGGCATTACCGATGCCGACTGGCAAATCTGGCGACAGGCCAAGCCCGAGGAATGGCAAGGTACGCCGGTTTTAACCGCCCGCGCCATTCTGAATGTCGAAGGCGATGCCAAAGCCATACAATCGGCCGCCGATAAGTTTCAGGGGGCGATCCTGGAAGAAATCGGCAATGCCATTATCGAACCCGGCGCCCGCGAACGCGCGATGACGACCGGCCGCTTGCAGCCCGGTACGGTGCTGGGCGAATTGGGCCGGTCGGTACTGCAATTTAAATCGTTTCCTATCACGATGATGACGCGACACTGGCGGCGCATGCTCAACAATCCCGGCCGAATCAGTAAGGCCGAATACTCCGCCGCTCTGATTGCCGGCACCACGTTAATGGGTGCGGTCGGCGTGCAACTCAACGAACTACTGAACGGCCGCGACCCGCTGGACATGCAACAACCGGCATTCTGGGGCCGTGCTGCGCTCAAGGGCGGCTCGTTGGGTTTTTACGGCGACTTCCTGCAATCGCAAGCGAGCCAGCACGGTACCAGCGCCTTTGCTGGCATGCTGGGGCCGTCTTTGGGATTGACCGAAGAGCTGTTGAACCTGAGCCAAGGCAACATCGTGCAAGCTCTACAAGGCGAAGATACTCACGCCGGCGCTGAAGCGCTACGCATGCTGAAAGGGATTACGCCGGGATCTTCGCTCTGGTACGCCAAAGGCGTCATGGACCATTTAATTTTTCAACAGTTGCAAGAAATGGTTTCGCCCGGTTATCTGCGGCGAATGGAGCAGCGAGCGCAACGGGAGTTTAAGCAGAGCTACTGGTGGAAGCCTGGGACGAATACGCCACAAAGAGGGCCGAATTTGGATCGAGTAACAGGACAATAAAAACCAAAAACTAGGGCAAGGTTTTATTGGTGGCGGTATTTTTGGCGGTACTTAGTCGGCAAGCAATGTAACGAATCCAGAAAAATCGGGAGGTTTAGAGGCTTTTGTGGGAGACGGTGTCAAATAAAGGGTCTAGGATTCGTCCTAAACCCTTTTTTTATGCCCGCGCGCCGGCTTTTCCAGTCAAGAAGGCTAGGCGGAGCTGTCTCAGAGCTATCGCTTGGCGCTTGAGTTGTCGGGGGTCAGAATGGTATTAGCCGGAGTGCGGCTGTCGTCCGGGGTGGGGTAGTCTTTGGTGTAATGCAGGCCGCGGCTTTCCTTGCGCTGTTGGGCGCAGCGAATGATCAGTTCGGCAACGATGACCAGATTGCGCAGTTCCAACAGGTCGCTGGTGATGCGAAACTGGCCGTAATATTCCGCGATTTCGTCTTTCAGCAGCACTAGTCGATTCATCGCTCGTTCCAGGCGCTTGTTGGTGCGAACGATACCGACATAGTCCCACATAAAGCGGCGCAATTCGTCCCAGTTGTGGGCTATCACCACTTCCTCGTCCGAGTCGCTAACTTTGGATTCGTCCCAGGCGGGTAACGCCGGCGGTTCCGGTAATTGGTCGAAAATTCGGCGGATATCCTGGTTGGCTTGCTCGGCGAACACCAGGCATTCCAGAAGCGAGTTACTAGCCATGCGATTGGCACCGTGCAGGCCGGTGCAGGCAACTTCGCCGATGGCGTATAAACCCGGAATGTCCGTGCGGGCGTTGGCGTCGGTAACGACGCCGCCGCAGGTATAATGCGCGGCCGGTACCACCGGAATCGGTTGCTGGCTGATGTCGATGTCCAGCTCTAGACACTGCGTGTAAATGGTCGGGAAGTGTTTTTGGATGAATTCCCTGGATTTATGGCTGATATCCAGATAGACGCATTCGATGCCGTGTTTCTTGATTTCGCTGTCTATGGCTCTGGCGACGATGTCGCGGGGCGCCAGCTCCATGCGGTCGTCGTAGCGGCGCATGAAGCGCTCGCCGTCGGGTAAGATCAAATGGCCGCCTTCGCCGCGCACTGCCTCGCTGATCAAAAAGGAGCGGGCGGTGGGGTGGTACAGGCAGGTCGGATGAAATTGCATGAATTCCATATTTGCCACTCTGCAGCCGGCCCGCCAAGCCAAGGCGATGCCGTCGCCGGTGGAGATGTGCGGATTGGTCGAGTACAGATAGACCTTATTGGCACCGCCCGTGGCCAGCACCACAACTTTGGCGGCAATCGTCTTAATTTTTCCGGATTTGTTGTCGAGAACGTAGGCGCCGCATATGCCTTGCCGCTCGGCACCCAATTTGGCTGCCGTGATCAACTCCACCACGTTATGCTGTTCCAGCAGGCTGATATTGGCATGGGCCTGGGCGCGTTCGATCAGCGACAGCGATACGGCTTTGCCGGTGGCGTCGTCGCTGTGTACGATACGGCGATGGGAATGGCCGCCTTCTCGGTTAAGATGTAACTGTTTGACGCCGTCGGCGTCGCGCTCTTCGGTAAAGTTGACGCCCTGAGAGCGCAGCCATTCGATGCTTTTTCGGCCTTGGGCGACGGTAAGGCGGACAATGTCCGGATCGCACAGGCCGGCTCCGGCAATTAACGTATCTTCGATATGCGATTCGATCGAGTCGTAGCGGTCGTCGAATACTGCCGAAATCCCGCCTTGGGCATAGTAGGTGCTACATTCGGTCAACGCGAATTTAGCCAGTACCGCAACCTTGTAGCGGTCGGCCAAATGCAGTGCCAGACTGAGTCCGGCGCCGCCGCTGCCGGCAATCAAGATGTCGTAATAGGGTTTGGCGCTTATGGCGGTGTGGCTGTTAGTCAAGGTCGTCAAATCGGTCAGCGAAAGTAAAAGTTCAACCCGGCCGCGAATAATATCTCGTTTTACCGGCCCGGTAATTTTTTTTGTAATGCCAGAACTAATAAGGTTTAATTCTGTCCACTTCAGCAGAAAAATAGAGCAGTGAACGAACAAATAAGCACCACCGAAGATGTCGATCAAAGCCTTGTGCACAGAGTGCAGCAGGGCGACAAAGCGGCCTTCGATCTTCTGGTTTTAAAGTACCAGCACAAGATCGTCCACTTGGTGAATCGTTATGTCAAAGACCCAAGTGAAGCGCAGGACGTGGCCCAGGATACCTTCATCAAGGCATATCGGGCTTTGGGAGATTTTCGCGGTGAAAGCGCGTTCTACACTTGGCTGTACCGGATCGCGATAAACACGGCGAAAAATTATCTTTTGTCGCGTTCCCGCCGCCATTTTGACTACGAGATCGACGTTCAAGATGCGGAGCAAGTGGAAAACGCTCCGCAGCTAAAAGATATAGAAACGCCCGAGCATCAGCTGATGAACGAGCAAATCGTTGCGGTGATTAAATCCGCAATCGAAAATTTACCGGAAGAAATGCGGATTGCAATCACGCTCCGAGAATTCGAAGGGATGAGCTATGAAGAAATAGCGGAGGCTATGGACTGCCCGATAGGCACAGTGCGTTCGCGGATTTTCAGAGCGCGCGAAGCCATTGACCAAAAATTAAACCCGTTGCTCGACTAAAGGTGTATCGATGCAAGAACAAATTAACCAAAAACTGTCCCAATTCATAGACGACGAACTGGATGCCGCGCAATCTCTGGAGCTATTGGCAGCGATTCGTGAAGACGATGCGCTGCAGGAGAAGTTGCGGCGCTACCAAATCGCCAGCCAAATATTGAAGAGTAACGAATACTCGGCGGTGAATCGCGATTTTGCCGATAAAATCCACCAGCAACTCCGTCAAGAGCCGATTTATTTCATGCCGCGGCCGAAAATCAATCCGGTCAATTGGCAGAAAGCCGGGCTCGCGGTTGCGGCCTCCCTCGTGCTTGCGGTGGTCTGGCTGGCCAGTAAAGTCGAACCAAGGCAAAGCAATCCTTTTAACTCAGTTGGCGTCGTGGCCCACAGCGGAACATCGGCCGACGACATGCACGCCCGTTTCAAGGATTATCTGCAAGCTCACGACAATACGCTTTACGTTAATACGGTGCAGGCGGCGCAACCTTATGCGCGGGTGGTCGGCTATCCACAGGAATAGGGACGTGAGAGTATTACTGGCATTTATTATCGGCTTTATCAGCGCGACCGCTGGGGCCGAAAGTCTTACCGCGGTGCAATGGTTGGACAAAATGAATCTGGCGATGAAGACCCTGAACTACCAGGGGACCGTGATTTTCATGAAAAACGGCCAGATAGAAACCATGAAATACCGGCATAGCGTCGACCACGGCGTCGAGCAGGAGCGCTTATCCTCGTTGAACTCGCCGATGCGGGAAGTGACGCGAAAATCCAACGAAGTGACGTGCATATTTAAGGAAACCAGCGAAAAGGTGATAAACCATCATCCGCTGGACAGTTCGTTTATCATCAACATGCCGAGTAGTCCGGCGTCCTTGGAAAAATCTTACAGTTTGGAATTGGCCGGCCAGGAGTCGGTGGCGATGCTACCGGCGCAAATCGTCGCTGCTCAACCGAAGGATGGCCTGCGCTACCCCAGAAAAATTTGGATAAACACACAAAATTTTCTGCCGTTGAAAGTCGAAATTTATGCCCTGGAGGGGCATGCTCTCGAACAAGTGATGTTTACCGAGCTAAACACGCAAACCGTTGCCGAAGCGCCGGCCGGCAACGACGCAAGCGATAAGTTCCACACCAAACACATACATAGCGCTCAAGCCGAGCCTTTGGACCAAGCCACTTTCATTCTGAATCACCGGCCGGAAGGCTTCGAGCCGGTGTTTTTTATACGAAATTCGATCCAACAGTCGCAAAAAGCCGTAGACCATTTGTTAATGAGCGACGGCTTTTCGACCGTTTCAGTGTATTTGGAGTCCAAAGAGTCCGAAGGCATCGAAGGTCTGCATAGCCTGGGATCGGTAAATTCTTTCAGCAAAGTGATAGACAACACGCAGATCACCGTGCTCGGCGAAGTGCCGGCGAAAACCGTCGAATTGATTGCCGACGGTATCGCACTGCGCCATTAACCGTCTTTTTACATTTCAATTCGTACGTTTGGAGATTACATGCTTAATAAGCTGTTTTATGGAATTCTTATAATGTTGTTGGCGGTTAACCCCGGTTACGCCCAATTGCCCGATTTCACGGAAATGGTGAAAACCAACGGCGATGCCGTGGTCAATATCAGCACCACCCAAAAAGCGCCCGATGCCCAAGCCGGGGCCGATCCGCAGCAAATGCCGCAAGACATGCCGCCGGAAATGGAGGAATTCTTCCGCCATTTTTTCCAGGGGCCGGGCCGCGGCTATACGCCGCGGGAAACCAATTCGTTGGGTTCCGGGTTCGTCATCTCCCGTGACGGCTATATTCTGACCAACCATCACGTCGTGAATAATGCCTCGGAGATTGTGGTCAAGCTGAAGGACCGCCGCGAATTGATCGCCAAATTGATCGGTTCGGACGAGAGTACCGACGTGGCGTTATTAAAAGTGGAAGCCAAAGATCTGCCGGTCGTCGAAATCGGTGCGCCGGACCAATTGCAGGTCGGCGAATGGGTATTGGCGATCGGTACGCCCTTCGGTTTCGACCAGTCGGTTACCGCCGGTATCGTCAGCGCCAAGGGCCGCAGTCTGCCGGACGGCAACTATGTGCCGTTTATCCAAACCGACGTGGCGATCAACCCCGGCAACTCCGGCGGACCGCTGTTCAACATGCAGGGTAAGGTGGTCGGCATCAATTCGCAGATTTACAGCCGCTCTGGCGGTTACATGGGATTGTCGTTTGCGATACCGATAGACGTGGCGATGAACGTCGTCGAGCAAATCAAATCCAAGGGCAAGGTATCGCGCGGCTGGTTGGGCGTACAAATTCAGGACGTTACCCGGCAACTGGCGGAGTCGTTCGGCATGGACCGTCCGCACGGGGCCTTGGTGTCAAAAGTGATTCCCGGCGGTCCGGCCGAGAAAGCTGGCATACAGATCGGCGACATCATCGTCGAGTTCAACGGCCAAATCATCGAAACTTCCGGCGAACTGCCGCCGCGAGTGGGTATGACGCCGGTCGACGAGAAAGCCAAAGTCAAAATTATTCGCCAGGGCGACAAACAAGACATTACGGTAAAAATTGGCTTGTTGCCGGCCCAGCAGGGCATGGCGTCTGCAGGCCCTTCAGCGGCCCCGGAAACCGCAGTCAACCGCTTGGGACTCGCGGTGGCGGATCTGACCGCGGAACAGCGCCAACAATTGCAGGTGGAAAAGAATGGGGTGCTGGTACAGAAAGTAGGTAAAGGCATTGCTTTGGATGCCGGCATTCAGCCCGGCGACGTTATTTTGCGGATTCAAAATACCGTGGTGCGCGACGCAGCGGAATTCAACAGCATCGTCGCCAAATTACCGGTTGATAAATCTATTGCGCTTTTGGTACAACGTAACGGCAGCCCGGTGTTTTTGGCTTTCAAAATCGAAAAATAATTGAGGTGACTCAATGCCTGCCGCCAGTAATGTAACCCAATTGATCGGCAACACGCCGCTGGTTAAATTGCATAGAGTTGTACTGGAAAACTCGGCGACGGTATTGGTCAAATTGGAGTCAAGAAACCCTGGCGGGTCGGTCAAGGACCGTATCGGTCTGGCGATGGTTCAGGCGGCGGAAAAAAGCGGGCAATTGCGCGGCGGCGGTATTATCGTCGAACCTACCTCGGGTAATACCGGTATTGCCTTGGCGATGGTGGCCGCGGCGCGCGGCTACCGTTGTATTTTGACGATGCCGGAGACCATGTCGGTCGAGCGGCGCCAGCTACTAGCGCTTTACGGCGCCGAAATTGTGTTGACGCCGGGCGCGGAGGGGATGAAGGGGGCGATAGCCAGGGCACTGGAAATCGTTGCCGACCATCCCGGTTCGTACATGCCGCACCAGTTCGAAAATCCGGCCAATCCCGAGGTGCACCGGCAAACCACGGCACAGGAAATCTGGTCCTCCACCGACGGTCAAGTCGATGCTTTCGTCTGCGGTGTCGGTACCGGCGGAACCATTTCCGGCGTGGCCGACGTGATTAAAAACCGCAATCCGCAGTTCAAGGCGATTGCCGTGGAACCGGCCGAGTCGCCGGTCATCTCCGGCGGCAACCATTCGCCGCATAAGATTCAGGGAATCGGCGCCGGTTTCGTACCGAAGAATTTGGAAGTGGATTTGTTGGACGGCATCGAACTGGTCAGTACCGAGGAGGCCTTTGCGATGCGCAAGCGCTTGATCGAGGAGGAAGGCATCATGGCCGGCATTTCGTCCGGCGCCAGCGTTTGCGCTGCCGTTAGAGTGGCGGCGCAACTGGGCCCCGGAAAAACCGTTGTCACCATCGTCCACGACACCGGCGAACGTTATCTCAGCATGAGTTGAATCCTCCTTTCGTTCCTCGCTGGGCATTAGAACAATAATTATGAACGACACCAGCAGCAAACACCCGCCCGGCGGCCCCGGCTATTTTCTGAATCGGATTCAGACCCTATTCGTCAGCATGCTGCGCATCTGGACGATACCCATCGTACTGATGCTGAGCGTCTCGTCCGGTTTTACGACTTATTACGGCCTGTCGCATTTCATCACGCCATGGATCGCGCTGGTCATCACCGTCGCGATTCAATCCATCATCGTGATTTGTTCGTTAGAGATGGCCGGCATCCACTGGAAAGCCAACCGGGTCCGTTACTTTTCTGTGGTGGCGTCGTTGGCGGTGGCGATCGCCGCTTCGATCACTTTTTCCTATTTCAAGTTTTACGAGATATCCGAGCGCGAAACGCTGCACATCGACCGGCTGAACCAGTTGCGCCAGCAAACCAAGGATTATCTGGATGCGGTATTGCAGATCAAGAGCCAAATTGCGCTGCAACAAAAACAGGATTTGGACAAAGCTTCGCTGGACGCCAGCCAAGCCTATTTCGGCACCCATAACCAAATCGGACCCGGTTACAAAAACCAGGTCGGAGAAGGCCCGTTCTGGCGGCGTTACAACCAGATTTACCAGGAAAAAAAGCAGGCGGTTCAACAGCAGGAACAAGCTTTCCGCGAGTTGGACGAACACATCCGCCAACTGCAATTGCATTTGAACCAGTTGGATGCCAGTCGCGACGAAGCCACTTACGCCCAATTTTTGAAGCACTATCAGGATATCCAGTTGGACGTTAACCAATTGGCCAGCAGCGTTGGGGTTGGCTTGCCCGATGCGCCGTTGTTGATGACCTACAAGCAATTCGTCGAGGATGTGAAGCCGTCGTTTGCGATGTGGCGCGGATTTTCCTGGTTTGCCTTCGCCTGTGCGGCAATGGTGGATTTTTTTACCGTGCTGCTGTCTTACCGGCTGGAGTTCACAGCTCCTGGACCTTTGACGGTGCAGGAGGAAGAATTGGTGTTCGAATGCCTGCGCCAGTTTACCGAATTTCGTATTAACCAGAATGACGAACTGGAAATGGTCATCGAGAAATCCGATCTGGAAAAGGCCCGGCGCTATTCGGATTGGTCGCGCATGTTTGTGGTCGGCCTATTGCTGAGCCGGGGCTTTTTGCGCAAGGTGGACCACCGTAGCGTCGAATTTGCGCCCAATCTGTATCCGCTGGTCGCCGAAAAAATGTCGGACAAAATCGCGGCTTTGAAACAAAAAGCGCTTGCCGCGCCGACCGGCCATGAATAAGCCGCTGTCCGAACTGGATGCCTGGCTTACCGGCAGCGATTTACAGGATGACGTAGGCGCCGATGACGGTTACTGGTTGGCCGGCTTCGATGCCGACCGCCAGGTGGTGCATGTTAAGTTGGGACCCTACCAAAAATTGTATTTGCGGCCCAAGCAATTCACTAGGCGCTTTTACCATACCCTGTATCCGCTGCCGGTCGAGTCCTGGCCTTTCCGCCGGCAAATAAAATTGTTCGAAGATTTTTGCACGCTGGACTTGGCGCTGGATTTGCGGTTTCAGGCGACATTCGATTACGTACTGAAAAACGCCGAATTGTTGCCGGATATCAATGCCCACATTCGCGCCATCTACGCCGCGTTAATCGACGATGCCGTCAATCTGGAATTGCAGGGTCTGGCCGACGGCGCTTGGCTCAATACCGGTCTGGCCGACGCCGAAAAGCGCATAGCGCAACGCATCAACGAGCTGCTGGCGCAACAGCAAATACAGTGCTTGGCAATCTGTACCCTCAGCGCCGGTTTCGCCGAGTTTCCTGATGTCCAGTTGGGCCGCGATGCCGTTTACGTCAATGTGCTGAAAAAAACCTTCGAATTGAACCAGACCAAAAATCTGGAACTTTCCCGGCAGCAGCGGTTGATCGAAGAAGAGGAAATTCACGAAAAGCGCCAGCAGTTGGAACATTTGCGGCGTATGATCGATCTGGAACAACAGATGCAGGCGCTCGAAGCCGAAAAGCAGCGGCGGTTGGCGGAGGACAAATTCGAGCAATTGGCTCAGCAACTGGCAATCGAAAAACGCCTGCATGCCGAACAACTGCAGCACGATACCGAATTGCAGGAAATGCGCTTCGAATCCGAGCTGATCAGCCAGGAAAAGCGTCAGGCCCGGCAACGTATCACCGAGAGCCGGCAACTGAGCGACCAATTGGCGCACCGGGCGCTATTGCACGAGCAAGAAGTATTAGCCGAACTTCGTATGCGGCAGCGGGCGCAAACTTTGATGCAGGAACACGATTTGGCAGAGCCGACAGGAGGCGAGCATGGAGAGGCTTAATTCGACGCTAGGGGTTTTGGTATTTGCTGTATTGATGGCAATGTTAAGCGCTTGCAGCGTTAACTCGCCGTTGCAGTTTCGCACCGAAATCGATGCACTGGCCGCTTCCGGCGCAACCGTCGGCAACCGTTTCGTGGTCTTGCCGGGCAATCCGGGCGGTAACGAGCAGGATTTGCAATTTATCGAATTCAAAGGTTATGTCGAGAAGGTCCTGGCCAACCGCGGTTTTAACAAAGCGGCGACGCCTCAGGACAGCGATCTGGTGGTATTTCTCGGCTACGGCGTCGGCCAACCGGAAGTTCACCAATACGCCTACGACGTACCGGTCTGGAACGATTGGGGTTACTACTACCCGTACCGTCGCTCGTTTTATTATCGGGGATTTTATCCGGGCTTCGCCGGCGCCGGTTATGCCCAACGCATCGACACCTACACCACTTTTCGCCGCTACCTGACCTTGGAAGCCTGCGAAACCGGGCCGTATTTGGCGCAGCAGCAACGTAAACAGGTATGGAAGACCAGCGTACAGAGCAGCGGCGCCAGCAACGATTTGCGCTTGGTATTTCCCTACATGGCTGCGGCGATGCAGGGCTATATCGGCACCAATACCGGGCATATGGTGACGGTGGATATCGACGAAACCGATCCCTTAGCGCGCAGTTTGTTGGGGCCGCTCCCAGCGACGCCGCTGCCACCGCGTTAGCCAGACTCGATTCGCCGCAGTAAACCAATAATAACGACAATCAGGAGCTCGCCATGAAAAGATCGACACTTTACCGATACGGGTTGGCCATCGCTACCGGTTTGCTGAGCGGAGCCGCGCTTGCCGCCAAATACAATTTGGAGCCCGGCGATGCGGTGCTGACCAATTGCCGCGACATCTACACCAGAGGCGAAATCAAAGCCAAAGTCGACGACGGTTACACCGTACATTTCCCGAAAAACAGCGGGCCTATCCATTGCCCGCCGTTCCGCTGGCATGCGGAGTTTGTATTACCGTTCCAATCGGTGCCGGAGTATCGGCTGCAATTTCTGGGTGGTTTGAAACGCGATATCGTGTTCAAGGTCGGCGAGCCGGTGACGTTTCGGGTGGAAACCGATAAGCGCGTCGTCAAAAACCGGAATTCGATCGATATCGATGCTCAAATCACCGATATCAGCGCCAACGGCGCGATTGCGGTCAAATTGCTCAGTACCGACCCGGAAGCGGCGGCCACGTTCTGGCAATGGATAGGCGGCAATTACGTCGATTTGCGCCACAAGTACCTGGATCTGGAGCGGGACAAGCGTTCCCGCTAAGCCGTGGCTGCCGGACGCCAGCGTTGCAGCAGCGCGAGCTGTTCTTCGCGGCTGGCCAAGCCGGGTCGGGCGCCCATCCGCGTACAGCATAACGCGCCCGCCGCACTGGCGTAACGCAATAGTTCGGGCCAGGCCAAACCCGCGGCCAAGCCGGCGGCAAAGGCGCCGTGAAACGCGTCTCCGGCGCCGGTGGAGTCGATGGCCGCGACCGGCGGTGCCGCCAATTCGCCTTGTTCGTCACCCATGCGCCAAAACAGGCCGCGTTCTCCCAGCGTGATTACCACGCAAGGCGCGATTTCCGCCAACGCCGTTAACGCGTCGTCAACATTTCCCGAATGCTGAACCGCAAATTTTTCCGAACAGACCAAATAATCCACCTTGCCCATCAAGGCTTGGCTGCCGGCGTGTAACGAACCCGCGTCCAGCACCGACGGCACTTCGCTGGCGGCGGCATGTGCCAGCAGTTTTAGCGAGAGGTGCGGCTCGTGGCCGTCGCACAAAATTACTTTCGGCCGGATATCGGCGAAGTCCAGGCTTGCTGCCGGCAATGCAGCGGTATCGCCTTTGTAGTTGATCAACGCGCGCTTGCCGTCGGGTTTGACCAACACCGCCGATAGCGGCGTCGGCGCATCGCCGCGGACGATCCAATCGGTATTTACCGCATAGGATTGCAATTCGCGTAAGTGGCTTTCGCCGTAAACGTCGTTGCCCAAATAACCGCAGAAGCCGGCCCGGTAACCCAGTTTCGCCACGGCGACGGCAGCATTTGCAGCCGGGCCGCCGCCGCAGCCGAGCAAAGCGTCGGCCACGGTTTTTTCGTCGGCTGCAGGATGGTGCGGCACGCTGAACACCAGGTCGTAGCTGGCGTGGCCGACGCAAAGTACATCCAAACAAATCGGTGTCTTTTCCATAGTCATGAGCGGTTAGCGCTTAATCCAGGCCTTTACTGCGGTTCTCCATGCGCCGCAGCAACTCGCCGATAATGGCGCGGTAAAGTTCCTCGCCCAAGTATTTGTCTTCGACGCCGCTGTCGATGCTGGGATTGTCGTTGACTTCGATTACATAGCCTTTACCGTTGATTTCCTTGACGTCGACGCCGTACAGGCCGTTACCGATCGGCTGGGTGGCTTTCAAGGCCGCGTCCAGCACCGGCTTCGGCACTTCGAAGGTCGGTAGCGTGGCGAAGTTGCCGCTGTCGGTGCGGTTGGCGCCGTGGCGGTAAATCTGCCAATGGTTTTTCACCATGAAATAGCGGCAGGCATACAAGGCTTTGTGGTTGAAAATACCGATGCGCCAATCGAAATCGGTATAGAGAAATTCCTGGGCTAGCAATAAGGCCGATTGTTCGAACAGCTCGCCGACCTTGGTTTCCAGCTCGGCCCGGTTATTGACTTTGACGATGCCGCGCGAAAACGAGCCGTCCGGCACTTTGACGACGACCGGAAAACCGGCGATGGCTTCCAGCTTGTCCAGGTGTTCGGTATTGCCTTTGTGCAGTATCCAGGTTTTCGGCGATGGCACTTTATGGGTGCGGAACAGATCGGCCAGATAGACCTTGTTGGCGCAGCGCAGAATCGAGGTCGGATCGTCGATCACCACCAATCCCTCGGCTTCGGCTTTTTTCGCGAAACGGTAGGTATGGTGGTCGATCGCCGTGGTTTCGCGGATGAACAAGCCGTCGAATTCGGGTAGGCGGCCGTAATGGTTTTGCGTGATCAATTCCACGTCGACGCCCATTTGTCGGCCGACGGAAATGAATTTCTTCAACGCGCCGCGGTTGCTGGGCGGCAGAGCTTCCGCCGGATTGATCAAGATCGCCAGATCGAAACGGGCATTCTTGCGCGTCCGGCTTTTGCGCCAGACTTTTTTACTGAAACGGTCCAGCGCCTCGGCGAACAGGGTTTGCATCGCGTCGTCCAAATGGCCGGGCGAAACCGCTTTCAGGTCGGTGATTTGCCATTGCTGCTCCAAGCGCAAGGTGATTTCCAGGATAGGACAGGCGAAGCGTTCGAACAGCAAGCGGGCCAGTTCCTGGAAGGCCGGTTCCGGCGTCGTGCCGAAATAACTGTACAGCCGGTATTCGCCGTCCTTGTGCTGGTGCTTGAAGGCGCGGGCCAGCGGCTGGTTCAAGTCTTCCAACTGCAGCCGGTACAGCGCATTCTTGCCCAGGTCGTTGATGATCTTTACCGAAGGTATCACGTGGTGGCTGCGCGCTTCGGCCAGCAGCGAACAGTAGTAACCGTCGGACAGATAGCTGTAGCTGCTGCACAGGTTGATAACCCGCACCCGCTGGTCGGGATCGGTCTGCTCCATGGCCAGATAGGCCTCGAAACTGACGACTTGCTCGCTGGGGTAGTAGGGGTTCCAGTCGGAAAGGTTGTCGACGACCAGCAGCGTACTTGCCATGTTGCTCAAACTCGGTGGGTTGGGGGAGGCTGAATTTTGAAACCAGACAGGTTTTTAAACAAGGAGTAATATTCGGTTCGTATACATTTCAGCAGGCCATTCAGTTCCATGTCCAACCGCTACGCCGAACTCGACGTCAACGTATTTCCCGCCAGTTATGCCGAAGCCAGACAACGTTGGCTGCAACAAGTGGCGGCGCTCGACTGCCGCAAACAGTTGCAAGCCTTTCCCTGTCCCGGTTTGGGGCCGGACGGCGAAGCGCTAGTAACCGATAGCGTCTGGCTGGGCGATACCGACGCAGCAAACGTCGTGGTCGTACTGGGCGCCACTCATGGCATCGAAGGTTTTGTCGGCAGCGCCGGCCAAATCGATCTGCTCGCTTCTTTATCGGCCGGCCGCGTCGAGATCCCGCAGGCAAGCGCCATTTTGTTGGTGCACGCGTTGACGCCGTGGGGCTATGCCTGGTTGCGGCGTTGCGACGGCGATGGCGTGGATTTGAATCGGAATGCGGTCGACTTCTCCCGGCCGATGCCGGAAAACGCCGATTACAACCGCCTGCGCGAGGCCATATTTCAGCTCGACGCCGAGCAACGCCGCCAGGCATTCGCCGACTACGCGGCGCAATACGGCCGGCAGGCGTTGGAGCAAGGCATCAGCGGCGGCCAATACGCGGATCCAGCGGGGCCGTTCTACGGCGGCCGCGCCCCGGCACATGGCCGCTTGGTCTGCGAAGAACTGATCCGGCGCTACGGCTTGGACCGCCGGCGGCTGGCGGTGATCGATCTACATAGCGGGCTGGGGCCTTACGGTTACGGCGAAATCATTTGCGACCACGATCCGGACAGCCCCGGTGCGGCCGTCGCTCGGGACTGGTACGGCAATTCGGTTACGTTGCCGCTGGCCGGTACCTCGAGTTCGGTACCGAAGCTGGGTTTGCTGGATTATCTGTGGCATGCGGCGATGACGCCGCAAAGCTGCTACGTCACGTTGGAGTTTGGCACTTTCAGTACCGACTGTTTGTTCGAAACCCTGCTGCGCGACCACCTAGTCTGGGCCGAGAGCGGGAACAGCGCCGAGCGCCAAGCGCATAGCCAACTGATGCTGGCGCATTTTTGCCCGGCGGCTAGCGACTGGCGGGAAATGGTGTTGTGCCGCATCCGCCAAGTCATAAGTCAGGCTTTGCAGGGAGTGTCGGCTTGAATATCGAGTTACGGCCGGCGCAACACGCCGATCTGGCGGCTTTAGTCGCTTTGGAAAACGCCAGTTTCAATACCGATAAATTGAGCCGGCGCAGCTTCAAACATTGGTTGGCCAGCGAGCATCGGGCGCTATTGTTGGCCGAATTCGAGGGCCGGCCGGCCGGCTACATCCTAATCATTTACCATCCCGGCACCCGGTTGGCGCGGATTTACTCGTTGGCGGTCGCGCCGCCATTGCGCGGTAACGGTATTGCCAAGGCATTGATGCAGGCCGGCGAGCAAGCGGCAGAAGCCGACGGCCGCCTGTATTTGCGGCTGGAAGTCAGCGTCGATAATTTGCCGGCAATCGGACTTTACGAAACCTTGGGATACAAAAAATTCGGCCTGTACCGCGATTATTACCAGGACCATAAGGATGCCTTGCGCTACCAGAAACGCATTCGCCGTTACCACGACCAGCCGCAGCAACGGCCGGTGCACTGGCTGCGGCAAACTACGCCGTTTACTTGCGGGCCGGCCTCGCTGATGATGGCGTTGCACGCGTTAAACAAACAGTATCTGCCTTCGCGGGAAGAGGAAATCGAAATCTGGCGCGAAGCGACGACGATTTTCATGACTTCCGGCCACGGCGGCTGTCATCCGTTGGGTTTGGCGCTGGCGGCGAAACGCCGGCAATTCGCCGTCGAGGTCTGGATCAACCAGAGCGGCCCGTTGTTTATCGACAGCGTGCGCAGCGAGGACAAGAAACAGGTGGTCGAATTGGTCGACAACCGCTTCAAACAACTGGCGGCCGAGCAGGGCGTCGCCGTGGTTTACGCCAATATTGCCCAGAACGATTTGACCGCGGCGTTCGAAGCGGGCGCGATTCCGTTGATTTTGATCAGCACCTTCGCGATGGACCGCAAGAAAGCGCCGCATTGGGTGGTCATGAGCGGTTTCGATAAAGACTGCCTGTACATGCACGACCCCGATCCGGAAGAGAGCCGGCAGAGCGAGCTGGATTGCCAGTTCATTCCGGTGGCGCGCGAAGATTTCGACAGGATGTGCTGTTTCGGCAAGAGCCGTTTGCGCACCGCAGTGATCGTTAAGGCGCGTTGATCCCGTAACAATTCCACGGCGCATTCTCTTCCAGCGCGGCAGCGGCTAAAATACGCCACTTTCAGCTACCCGCAACCGATACCAAAATGAATCGCCCCGATCGAGACGAACACAAAAAAGTGAAAAATATCGCAGCCGTCGTTTACCTGTTGGTGCTGGGTTTTCTTGTCGGCGGTTCCTACCTGCACCAGCAACACCAGGAAACGGCGCCGGCAAGTTCCGAGCTTGCGGCAAAACCTAAGCCGCAATAACACCCGTTCCCGGATATGGCCCGGCGAATTGACATCGCTTGGCAACAACAGTAACTTAGCCGGCTTTCTCGAAAAAGCCGTTCGCAAAATCTGACTAAAGAGCCGTTAATGGAAGAATTTCACCGCATCAGCCGTCTGCCGCCTTACGTATTCAATATCGTCAATGAACTGAAAGCCAAAGCGCGTGCCGCGGGCGACGATATCATCGACTTCGGCATGGGCAATCCCGACCAACCGACGCCGAAGCACATCCTGGACAAGATGGTGGAAGTGGCGCAACGCGGCGATACTCACCGGTATTCGGTGTCGAAAGGGATCCCGCGCTTGCGCAAGGCGATTTGCGGTTGGTACAAAAGACGTTTCGACGTCGATCTCGACCATAACAGCGAAGCCATCGTCACCATCGGCTCGAAAGAAGGTTTGTCACATCTGGCGTTGGCAACCCTGGGCCCCGGCGACGTGGTACTGGTGCCGAATCCGGCTTATCCGATTCATCCCTACGGCGTAGTCATCGCGGGTGCCGATATTCGCCACGTGCCGCTAACTCCAGGGGTCGATTTCTTTGCCGAACTGCAAAAAGGCATCGACGAGTGTTGGCCCAAGCCGAAAATGCTGATTCTGAATTTTCCGGGCAACCCGACCTGTCAGTGCGTCGAACTGGACTTTTTCGAAAAAGTGGTGGCAATCTGCAAAGAACACAATATCTGGATCGTGCACGACATCGCCTACGCCGACATCGTGTTCGACGGTTACGTGGCGCCGTCGATCCTGCAGGTGCCTGGGGCAAAGGACATTGCGGTCGAGTTCTTTACTTTGTCGAAAAGCTACAACATGCCGGGTTGGCGGATCGGTTTCATGTGCGGCAATCCGACGCTGGTGTCGGCATTGACCCGAATCAAATCTTACATGGACTACGGCGCCTTCACGCCGATTCAGGTGGCGGCGATCACCGCGCTGGAAGGGCCGCAAGATTGCGTGCAGGAAATCTGCGACATGTACAAATCGCGCCGCGATGTGCTGTGCGACGGCCTGAACGCGATGGGCTGGGCGGTCGAAAAACCGAAAGCGACCATGTTCGTTTGGGCCAAAATCCCGGAAGCCTATCGCGAAATGGGCTCGATCGAGTTCGCCAAAAAATTGATTATCGACGCCAAGGTTGCGGTATCGCCCGGCATCGGCTTCGGCCAATTCGGCGACGACCACATTCGCTTCAGCCTGATCGAAAACGAACAACGTACCCGCCAGGCCTTGCGCAGCATGCGTAATATGCTGAAAAAAGACAACGTTGTATAATCGCCCGCCGTTTTGGCTAAACAAAAGGAGTCGGATTTGAAGCCGGTTAGAGTTGGAGTATTGGGGCTGGGCACCGTCGGCGGCGGTACCGTCAACGTGTTAAAACGCAATGCCGAAGAAATTGCCCGCCGCGCCGGCCGCGAAATCGTGGTGACGCGGGCCTCGGCGCGCGATTTGAATCGCACCCGCATCTGCGACACCCAAGGCATCGCCTTGACCGCTGACCCGTTCGAAATCGTCAACGATCCGGAAATCGACGTCGTCGTCGAGCTGATCGGCGGCTACGACTTGGCGAAACAACTCGTGTTGAGCGCAATCGCCAACGGCAAACACGTGGTCACCGCCAATAAAGCCTTGATCGCCTTGCACGGCAACGAGGTATTCGCCGAAGCCAGCAAAAAAGGCGTGATGGTGTTGTTCGAAGCGGCGGTAGCCGGCGGCATTCCGATCATCAAAGCCATCCGCGAAGGCCTGGCCGGTAACCGGATTAAATGGCTGGCCGGCATCATCAACGGCACCGGCAATTACATCCTGACCGAAATGCGCGACAAGGGTCGCGACTTCGACGATGTCTTAAAAGAAGCGCAAGCGCTGGGTTATGCCGAAGCCGATCCGACTTTCGACGTGGAAGGTATCGATGCCGGCCACAAACTGACCATTCTTGCATCAATCGCGTTCGGCATCCCGCTGCAATTCGACAAAGTGTTTACCGAAGGCATTACCAAGATCACCCGCCTTGATGTCGAATACGCCGAAGCCTTGGGTTACCGGATTAAGAATTTGGGCATCGCCCGCAAAACCGAGGAAGGTATCGAGTTGCGCGTACATCCGACCTTGATTCCGAAACGCCGCTTGATCGCCAACGTTGATGGTGTGATGAATGCGGTGCTGGTTTGCGGCGACGCGGTCGGACCTACCCTATATTACGGCGCCGGCGCCGGCGCCGAACCGACCGCATCGGCGGTCGTTGCCGATCTGGTCGATGTGGTCAGAGCGATGACCAGCGATCCGGAAAACCGGGTGCCGCATTTGGCGTTTCAACCGAATGCGATTGCCGACATTCCGGTACTGCCGGCCGAAGCGATCAAAACCGCGTATTACTTGCGCTTGACCGCCGAAGATAAGCCCGGCGTGCTGGCCGATGTCAGCCGAATTTTGGCGGCGCACCACATCAGCATCGAAGCGCTGATTCAAAAAGAGCCGCCGCCAGGCGAGACTTCGGTACCTATCATCATGCTGACCCAGCAGACTCTGGAAAAAGAAATGAACGCGGCAATCGCTGCCATCGAAGCGCTGGCGACCGTCAGCGGCAAGGTGGCACGAATCCGCCTGGAAACTTTAGGATAAACCATGGCACAACCGACACGTTACACCGGCCTGATCGAGCGTTACCGCGACCGTTTGCCGGTCTCGGACGATACCCGAATTATTAGCCTTTGCGAAGGCGACACCCCGCTGATTCAATTGCAAAACATCCCGCGTTTGATCGGCAAGGATGTCGATATTTACGTCAAGTTCGAAGGCCTGAACCCGACCGGTTCGTTCAAGGACCGCGGCATGACGATGGCAGTGACCAAAGCGGTGGAAGAGGGCAGCCAAGCCATCATCTGCGCCTCGACCGGCAACACCTCGGCAGCCGCGGCGGCCTATGCCGTCCGTGCCGGCATCCGCGCTTTCGTATTGATTCCGGAAGGCAAAATCGCACTGGGCAAATTGGCGCAAACCATGATGTACGGCGCCAAGATCATTCAGATCAAAGGTAATTTCGATGCCGGCATGGCCATCGTCAAGGAAATCGCCGACTACGCGCCGGTGACCATCGTTAACTCGATCAATCCCTACCGGCTGGAAGGCCAGAAAACCGCGGCGTTCGAGATCGTCGACGCTTTGGGCGACGCGCCGGACTTCCATTGCTTGCCGGTCGGTAACGCCGGTAATATCACGGCGTATTGGAAGGGCTACAAAGAGTATTCCACCGATAGCGCCACGCATAAAGCCGTGACCAAAAAGCGGCCGGTGATGTGCGGTTATCAAGCTGCCGGTGCCGCGCCGTTTCTGGCCGGCCATCCGATCGAACATCCCGAAACCGTGGCCACCGCGATTCGGATCGGCAACCCGCAATCCTGGGACGGCGCCTGGACCGCGCAAAAACAATCCGGCGGTTGGTTTGCTTCGTTCAGCGACGAACAGATTCTCGCCGCGCAAAAAATGCTATCGGCTTATGAAGGCATTTTTTGCGAGCCGGCATCGGCGACTTCGCTGGCTGGGGCGTTGTTCGACATCGGCAACGGTAATATCCCGGAGGGCAGCACCATCGTCTGCACCTTGACCGGCAACGGCATTAAGGACCCCGACACGGCCATCGCCCAATGCAAGGACGATCTGCCGGTAACGGTGGAAGCCAGCTTGGATGCGGTGAAAAAAGCGATCCTGGACAACATGTGATCCAGGCCATGTTCCCGCAAAAGCCGGCTGCCGCCGGCTTTTTTATGGGCTGATATGTATCTGCAAAGCGTAAAAAAAGTCATCGTTCCACGCCCGGAGTTGGTGAAAAATCCGCATTTCGGCGAAATGGACCCGGTGTTGCAACGGATTTTCAACAGCCGCGGCGTACAGAATGCCGAGCAACTCGATCGCGGTTTGGCGCGGTTGCCGTCGCCGTGGTTGTTGTCGGGTATGAAGGCCATGGCCGAACACTTGCTCGCGGCCTTGGAGCGGCAAAGCAAAATCACCGTGGTGGCCGACTTCGATGCCGACGGCGCCACCAGTTGCGCGTTGGCGCTGAAGGGATTGGCTTTGCTGGGGGCCGAAAATTTGGATTTCGTGGTCCCGAACCGCTTCGAGTACGGCTACGGTTTGACCCCGGAAATCGTCGAGTTGGTCAAACGGCAGAAGCCGGACGTCATTCTTACCGTCGATAACGGCATCTCCAGCATCGACGGCGTCAAAGCCGCGAAAGCCGCCGGCTTTACCGTATTGATTACCGACCACCATTTGCCCGGCGCGGAATTGCCGGCAGCCGACGCCATCGTTAACCCGAACCTGGCGGACGACAAATTTCCCAGTCGGAATATTGCCGGCGTCGGCGTGATGTTTTATATCCTGATGGCGTTGCGGATCCGGTTAAGGGAAACCCATTGGTTCGAAAAACGCCGAATCGCCGAACCCAATTTGGCCCAGCTTCTGGATTATGCGGCTTTGGGCACGGTGGCCGACGTGGTGGCATTGGATCAGGTCAACCGGATACTGGTGCACCAGGGGCTGCTGCGGATTCGTTCCGGCCAATGCCAGCCCGGCATCAAAGCCCTGGTGGAAGTAGCCGGCAAATCGCTATCCGGTATACACGCCAGCGATTTGGGCTTTGCCGTCGCGCCGCGCTTGAACGCCGCCGGGCGCATGGACGATATGACCTTGGGCATCCAGTGCCTGTTGACCAACGACCCCAGTTTGGCGCGGGATATTGCCGAGCAACTGCATGCGTTGAACCAGGACCGCAAGGAAGTCGAAGGTCAAATGAAAACCGAGGCCATGGCGTTACTGGCCGAAATGAAGGCGTTGGACGAGCAGCATGTGCCGGCTGGCGTCTGTCTGTTCGATGCGAATTGGCACCAGGGGGTGATCGGTATTCTGGCGGCGCGGATCAAGGACCGCGTGCACCGGCCGGTGATTGCGTTCGCGCCGGCCGAGAACGGCGATATTAAAGGTTCCGCCCGTTCGATTGCCGGCGTGCACGTGCGCGACGTGCTCAGCGACATCGCCGCCCGGCATCCGCAGATTCTGACTAAATTCGGCGGCCACGCGATGGCGGCCGGCTTGACCATAAAACTGCACGACTATCCGCATTTTGCGCTAGCCTTCGCCGAAACGGTGGCAGGCAAGCTGGAAAACGTCGATCTGCAGCAGAAAGTTTATTCCGATGGCGAACTCGACGAGCGCCATCTGACGCTGGAATTCGCCGAAACCTTGCGCCAGGCCGCGGTGTGGGGCCAAGCCTTTCCGGAGCCCGAATTCAACGGCGTGTTCGACGTGATCCAATGCCGCATCGTCGGCCAGCAGCATTTGAAATTCGTATTACGGCTGCCGTTCAGCGGGCAAATGCTGGATGCGATTGCCTTCTTTGCCGACCACCCGGAAAAATGGCTCGGCTGCCGCAAAATCAATGCGGCGTATAAGTTGGATATCAACGAGTTTCGCGGCCAGCGCAGCCTGCAACTGTTGTTGCATTATCTGGAGAAATTGGAGTGAACCTGCCGATGGCGGAGAAAATTCTACGTTGGATCGAGAATTACCCCGGTGCAGTGATTTTGGCAGCGTTGGTGGTGCGCGGCGGATTTTTGCTGACAAACGGTCTGGATTTGATCGGCGACGAAGCGTATTACTGGGATTGGTCGCGGCGGCCTGATTGGTGTTACTACAGTAAACCGCCGATGGTGGCTTGGTTGATCGGCCTTTCCACTTGGCTGTTGGGCGATTTCACCGCTGCGGTGCGAATGCCGGCGCTGGTGTTGGGGGCTGCGTTTCTGTGGTTTTTTTATGCCACGGCTCGCGCGTTTTATGGCGCCCGTGGCGGCGCCCTGGCCTTATTGTTGGTTTTGGCTACGCCGATCAATGTGCTGGCCAATTTTTTGATGACGATCGATCCGCCGCTGTACTGCTTCTGGATCATGGCGATTTATTATTTGCGCCGCGCACTGTTCGACGGGCAAGCGCGGGCCTGGTTGTGGGCCGGATGCGCCAGCGCCGCGGCTTTGCTCAGCAAGCAGGCGGCATTGGCTTTGCCAGCGATGTTGCTGGCATTTTTATTGACCGATAGCCAGCGCCGCCATCTGTTGAAAAAGGAATTTCCGCTGTATTTGTTGCCGATTTTAATCGCTGCAGTGCCGATCCTGTGGTGGAACCAGCAGCACGATTGGGTCATGTTCGGCCATAGCCGCAGCCATTTCGGCAACCCTGAGCCGGTGCCGCTGACCAAACATCTGCAATGGGCGCGGGATTTTCTGTTGTATCAAGTGTTATTGGTATCCCCGGGCATTTTTGCCTTGCTGCTACTCAGCAGCTTGCGGACGGCGTTCAATTTCGGAAAGCTTGGTGCCGAGCAGCGCTTCCTGTTGCTGATGGGGCCAGCCTTATTGCTGGGCGTATTGTTGTTGAGTTTTCTACAGAAGGCACAGGGCAATTGGCCGATGCCGTTCTATTTTACCGGTCTGATCTTATTAGCCGGCGAACGTTGGGCCGGTTACTGGCATAGAAGTTTTAAATACGCGCTGGCTTTCGGTTTTTTGATGGTTGCGACGACCTATGCTTTACCGATCCTGTTGCAGGCGTTCAATCTGCAAAACACCGCGCTGGATCCGACCAAGCGCTTTAAAAGCTGGCGCGAATTGGCGGTCGATGTGCATTTCGAACGGTTGATCAGCGTGCCGCAAGTCGAAGATACCTTTTTGCTGGCATTGGGTCATCGTTATCTGGCCAGCGAGCTGGCGTTTTACTTGCCGGACCATCCGCGGGCTTACCGCTTCGAAACCAGCGGCGAGGTGTCTAGCCAATACGAAGTTTGGCCGGGGCCTCTGGAATATTTCGGCAAGAACGGCTTTATCATAGCCGAACAAACGGCGGAGTCGGTTCCAGCCGAATTGGTAGGCGCTTTCGAGCGATTCAGGTTTTTAGCGGAAATTGCCAATCCGGATCGGCCCGGCGCCAAATATTATTTGTATCTGGGCGAAAACCTGAAATACTGGCCGGACCCTATCAAGCGGAGAGCGGACAAGGAAAGCTATGTTGCATCGGACAATTAGGCGCGCCCGCCGCGAGCTCGAAATATGGATGATCCTGGCCAGCCTGACCACGCTGCCGTTTTGGTTCAGCGATCTGGATTTGCGTCTGGCCGCTTTGTTTTATCGACCGGACCGGGGCGGCGACGTCTGGCCCTACCAACATTGGGGGCTGTGGGAAGTACTATACGACTACGCTTTTCCGTTTACGGTTTGGTCGGGTATCGTTGCGCTGGCGGTCTATGTCGTCGGCCATTTTAACGCTTACACCCGCCGCTTCCGCTTGCGGGCTTTGTACATCTTGCTGGTGATCGCCATCGGACCGGGCTTGGTGATTAATTTGATAGTCAAAGACCATTGGGGCCGGGCTAGACCTGTGCACGTCACCCAATTCGGCGGCGAATATCAATACACGCCGCCGTTGCAATTCGGCCACACTCCCGACAAATCCTTTGTTTGCGGCCATTGTGCGGTCGGTTATACCTTTTTTGTGCTTTATTTTTTATCACAAAGCCACAAGCTGCTTTATTTCGGCTTGACTTTGGCGCTGGCTTGGACCATGGGCTTGACCCGAATGACATCTGGCGGCCACTTCGTGTCGGATATTTTATGGTCCGGTTATTTGGTATTTCTGGTGGCTTATCTGTTGTATTACGGCTGGTACGTGCGCGCCACAAAATTACATTTACGGTCCAAAAATTGACATCGGCGGTGGACCAAGGCCCGCGCAGTTTTTCGCTTCGCGTCGGCTGCGGCGGCGTTTTCGGTAGCTGCGCATGGACAACGGCCGGTATTAACAGGCTGAGTTTTCAAGGCCGGCTTGGTATAATGGATAGGTTTTAACTCATCTTAACGAGAGATTTGCATGATTCAAGGTAGTATTGTTGCGCTGATTACCCCGATGCTGGAAGACGGTGCGGTGGATGAGGCCAGCTTAAAAAACCTGGTGGAATTTCATATAGAGCAGGGCAGCGACGCATTGGTGGCGGTCGGTACCACCGGCGAATCGGCAACTCTCGACGAAGACGAACATTGCGCAGTCATCAAATTCGTCGTCGATTGCGTAGCCGGCCGGATACCCGTCATCGCCGGCACCGGCGCCAACTGCACCCGCGAAGCGATTCGCTTGACAGAGCGAGCCAAGCAAGTCGGGGCGGACGCCTGTCTGCTGGTCACGCCTTATTACAACAAACCGACTCAGGAAGGCTTGTATCTGCATTACAAGGCAGTGGCGGAGGCGGTGGACATCCCGCAGATTTTGTACAACGTGCCCGGCCGCACCGGGTGCGATTTGCTACCGGAAACGGTAGGTCGATTGTCTAACATAGACAATATCGTCGGCGTCAAAGAGGCCACCGGTAAACTGGAGCGCGTCGAGCAAATCCGCAATCTGGCTGGCGCCGGATTTGCGCTTTACACCGGCGACGACGCCACCAGTTGCGAATTCTGCCTGATGGGCGGCAACGGCAGTATTACCGTGACCGGCAACGTAGCGCCGCGGTTGCTGCATCAGATGTTGGCCGCTGCGCTCCGCGGCGACCGCGCCGAAGCCGAGGCGATAGACGCCCGCCTGGCCGGTTTGCATAGCGCACTGTTCATTCAATCCAACCCAATCCCGGTGAAATGGGCCGTTGCGGAAATGGGCCTGATCGGCAAAGGCATCCGCCTGCCGCTGACCTGGCTCAGCGCGGAGTGTTTCGATACCGTGCGGGCGGCAATGCGGCAAGCCGGCGTTCTGCCCTCATGAAATTAGCGATATTTCCGCGGCTGGCGTTAGCCGGCGCTTTCGTCTGCGGTTTGCCGGCTTGCAGTTACATCAAAAGCTGGTTTCCGGACAAAGAGCGGGATTACCAATTTACCAACGAAATTCCGGAATTGGTGATCCCGGATGATCTGAAACACAAAACCCTGGCGACGCGGCCCGCTACCACGCCGGCACCGGTAGCGGCCGAGGCGGTTGCCTCGGCAACTACGGAAACAAGCGCCGCCAAAGCCGAGCAGGCCGACACCGAAAACCGGGCTTCCGTGCGCTCGGCTAAGGCGGCCGAAACCGCGGAGCCGGCGCCGGCCCCGCGCCCGGCAGGCACGCCCGGCGTCAGCAGTTTGCAAATCGACCAATCCGCTCAGCAAGCCTGGTGGCTGGTGGGCAAAGCTTTGAGCCGGCAAAAAATGGAGGTCGTCGAACGCAACGTCGACAAACGCTATTTCTTCGTCAAATACGACCCGAATGCCGTCAAACCGGAAGACGGCTCGTTTTGGGACGAAATTAACTTCCTGTTCGGCGAAGACCCTAGCCGGGAGCAGGAGTACAGGATTAGCGTCAACGAGCTGGACGCCCAAACGGCCGAAGTCACCGTGCAAGACGAGTCCGGCGTTACGCTGTCCAACGAGGTCGCCACCTCTTTACTCAGATTAATTACCGACGGCATCAAACAGGATTTGTCGGCGGAACCCACGGAAGCGCCGGCCGAGAAATAACCGTCTGCGCCAAATTTGCGTCCGGCGGCCATGCCGGCGCGGCAAGCACCTCTATTTTGCGTTACAAACCTTCGAATTTACTATGTTGATCCTTCCCGGCACCTCCGCATTGTCCCGTTTCCGTATCGAAAAATTGCTCGGCGATTTACAGGCTATCGACGCCGGCATCGTCGGCATCGATGCGCGCTTTCAACATTTCGTGCAACTCGACGCCGATTTAAGCCCGGCGCAACAAGCCATGCTGGCGCGCTTGCTCGACTACGGCGACGCCGCCGACCACGCGCCAGCCGCCGGCGCCAGCCTCGAACCGGCCGGGGTACTATGGGTGGTGCCGCGATTGGGGACGATTTCGCCGTGGTCGAGCAAGGCGTCCGAAATCGCCGAGCGTTGCGGTTTGAGCGCAGTGAAGCGCATCGAGCGCGGCATCGAATACCGGTTTTTTAGCGGCGCAGCGCTGGCCGATGACGTTAAACAAAATATAGCGGCGGTATTGCACGACAGGATGACCCAGCAGGTTGTATCGGACCCAACTGGGTTAGACTTGTTCGCCAAGCACGAACCCAAGCCGTTACAAACCGTTGCCGTTATCGAAAACGGCCGGGCCGCATTGGAACAAGCCAATGCCGCATTGGGCCTGGCCTTGTCGGCCGACGAGATCGATTACTTGGCCGACAGCTTCACCCGACTGGGCCGCAACCCGACCGACGTCGAGTTGATGATGTTCGCCCAGGCCAATTCCGAGCATTGCCGCCACAAAATCTTCAACGCCAGTTGGAGCATAGACGGCGAAGAACAGGCCAAGTCGCTGTTCGCGATGATACGCAACACCCACAATCTGCATCCGCAAGGCGTGTTGTCGGCTTATAAAGACAATGCCTCGGTGCTGGCGGGTCCCTCAGCGCAGGTTTTCATCCGCCACGCGGATAGCCACCGATACGGCTACGTCGAGGAAGCCGCGCACATTTTGATGAAGGTCGAGACCCACAACCACCCGACCGCGATTTCCCCGCATCCGGGCGCGGCCACGGGTTCCGGCGGCGAGATCCGCGACGAAGGAGCGACCGGCCGCGGCTCGCAGACCAAAGCCGGCCTGACCGGTTTCAGCGTGTCGCATCTGAAAATCCCCGGTTTCGCCCAACCCTGGGAGGCCGACAACGGCAAGCCGGAGCGCATCGCCTCGGCCCTGGACATCATGCTGGAAGGGCCTATCGGCGGCGCGGCGTTCAACAACGAATTCGGCCGGCCCAATCTGGCCGGCTATTTCCGCAGCTTCGAGCAGCCGGCCGAAAGCGGCGAGGTCAACCATTTTCGCGGTTACCACAAACCGATCATGATCGCCGGCGGCATGGGCAACATTCGGCCGATGCTGGTCGAGAAACAACCGATTCCGGCCGGTGCGTTGATCGTGATTCTGGGCGGCCCGGCCATGCTGATCGGCTTGGGCGGCGGTGCGGCCTCGTCGCAAACCTCCGGTGCCAGCGCGGCCGAGCTGGATTTCGCCTCGGTGCAACGCGAAAACCCGGAAATGCAGCGCCGTTGCCAGGAAGTCATCAACCACTGTAACTCGCTGGGCGAGGACACGCCGATTGTCTCTATCCACGACATCGGTGCCGGCGGCTTATCCAATGCGGTGCCGGAAATCATCCACGACGCCGGCAAAGGCGGCCGCTTCGAATTGCGCAAGGTGCAAAACGCCGACAAGGGCATGTCGCCGATGCAAATCTGGTGCAACGAGGCTCAAGAACGCTACGTGGTGGCGATCAAGCCGGAGTCGCTGGAACTGTTTCAAAGCTTTTGCGAGCGCGAGCACTGTCTATACGCCGTGATCGGCCACGCCACCGACGAAGAACATTTAACGCTGAGCGACGAGTGGTTCGGTCAATCGTCGCCTATCGATCTACCGATGTCGGTGTTGTTCGGCAAACCGCCGAAAATGCACCGCGACGTCAAGCGGCTACACAAAGCCTTGCCGGATTTGGCTTTAGATCAAGTCGAGCTGGCGGAAGCGGTCAAACGGGTGTTGGCGTTTCCGGCCGTGGCCGATAAAAGTTTCCTGATCCACATCGGCGACCGTTCCGTCACCGGTCTGGTTGCGCGCGACCAGATGGTCGGGCCGTGGCAGGTGCCGGTGGCCGACGTCGCGGTGACCGCATCCGGATTCCGGGCTTATACCGGTGAGGCGATGGCGATGGGCGAGCGCACGCCGCTGGCCTTGATCGACGGGCCCGCCTCCGGCCGGATGGCGATAGGCGAAGCCTTGACCAATTTGGCCGCCGCGCGCATCGGTAATTTGAACGACGTCAAACTGTCCGCAAACTGGATGGCGGCCTGCGGCAGCCCCGGCGAAGACGCGGCCTTGTTCGATACTGTGAAAGCGGTCGGCATGGAATTGTGTCCGGCACTGGGTATCGCGATTCCGGTCGGCAAGGACTCGTTGTCGATGAAAACCGTCTGGCAGGACGGCGGCAAAGACAAAATCATGACCTCGCCGCTATCGTTGATCATCACCGCCTTCGCGCCGGTACTGGACGTACGCAACACGCTGACGCCGGAACTGAAGAACGAAGACAGCGTATTGCTGTTGATCGATCTGGGCCAAGGCAAAAACCGCCTCGGCGGCTCGGTATTGGCGCAAGTTTACAACCAGCTCGGCAGCCAAGCGCCCGACTTGGACGATGCCAGCCTGTTCAAACGTTTTTTCGACACCATCCAAGCCCTAAACGAGCAAGGCCTGATCCTGGCCTACCACGATCGGGCCGACGGTGGCTTGCTGGCGACGGTTGTGGAAATGCTGTTCGCCGGCCGCCGCGGCGTCGATCTGGATGTGTCGGATCTGCCCGGCGATACGCTTTCGGCCCTGTTCAACGAGGAATTGGGCGCGGTATTGCAAATCAAAAACAGCGATTTGCATCAAGTCGCCCGGCTGTTGGATCAGGCCGGCCTGGATGACGATAGTTACGTGATTGGCCGTGTCGTCGATGGCCAGCATTTGCGTATTTTCAAAGCCGGTCGGGAGCTCTATAGCGCGTCGCGCACCGAATTGCAGCAAACCTGGTCGGAAGTCAGTTACCGGATGCAGGCCCTGCGCGATAATCCCGACTGCGCCCGCCAGCAATTCGAGCGGATTGCCGACGATCACGATCCCGGCCTGACCGCGCAACTAACTTTTGACCCGAACGACGACATCGCCGCCGGCTTTGTTGGGCAAGCCAAACCGAAAGTAGCGATTCTGCGCGAGCAGGGCGTCAACGGCCACGTCGAGATGGCGGCGGCCTTCGACCGGGCCGGCTTCGATGCCATCGACGTACACATGACCGACGTCATCGGTGGCCGGGTTAGTCTGAGCGAGTTCAAAGGCCTGGTGGCCTGTGGCGGCTTTTCCTACGGCGACGTGCTGGGTGCCGGCGGCGGCTGGGCCAAGTCGATATTGTTCAATGCCAAGGCCCGGGCCGAATTCGCTGCGTTCTTCGCGCGTCCGGATACCTTCGGCCTGGGCGTTTGCAACGGCTGCCAGATGATGTCCGGCTTGAAGGACATCATCCCCGGCGCCGAACATTGGCCGGCGTTCAAACGCAACCTGTCCGAGCAGTTCGAGGCGCGGGTGGCGATGGTCAAAATCCAGGCGTCGCCGTCCATTTTCTTTACCGGCATGGCGGATTCGCTGCTGCCGGTGGTCGTCGCCCACGGCGAGGGCCGGGCGGAATTCGGCACGGCGAATCCGGCGCAAGCGCAGGTCGCGCTCAGCTACGTCGACAACTACGGCCAAGTAACCGCAGCCTTCCCGGCCAATCCCAACGGTTCGCCGCTCGGCATCACCGGCCTGACCACTGCGGACGGCCGTTTCACCATCATGATGCCGCATCCGGAACGTTGTTTCAGAACGGTGCAAAACTCCTGGCACCCGGCCGATTGGGTCGAAGACGGCGCCTGGATGCGGATGTTCAGAAATGCCCGGGCCTGGGTAGGTTAGGCCGTCTCGCCCAGGTCGGATTTACTGCGGGTCGAGGTCCGAAATCAGTCTTTTCCCGAGGCTGACCACATCGTCCGGCAGGTAACCCAGGCTTTGGTAAAACGCCAGCGCGGTATCGTTGCCGACGCGAACTTGCAGGTTCAGTTTAGGGCAGCCGCGCTTGGCCAGTTCCGTTTCCGCGGCGTGCATCAACTGCCTGCCCAGCGCCGACCGGCGTTTATCCGGCGCAACGGCAAGATAGTTGACCCAGCCGCGGTGGCCATCGTAACCGGCCATTACGCTACCGATGATGTTTTGGTCGGCATCGACGCCGACCAGGAATAATTCCGGTTGTACGTCCAGCTTGCGCTCGATGTCCAGATATGGGTTGTTCCAGGGGCGCAGCAGTCCGCATGCCTGCCATAGCTGGATGATCGGCTCTTGGTCTTCCGGCCGGTAAGGTCGAATTTTCATGTCAACTTGGGCTCCGGCTGTCCGGTGTCGGCGAATGTAGTGATGGCGAATTGCCCGGTTCATAGGTGCGATCCAGAAAGTGAATTTTTCCTGTGGCTGCAATTCGGCCCACGCCGGATAATATCCGGTTTTGAGCGTCACGGTGCAATGAGTCTTCGCTACCAGATTATCTTTCGCGTGTTGTTGTCGTCGATCTGCATTTTGCTGTTGGGAGGGGCAATGGCGATATGGCAGGCCCGGCAGGCAGTGGCAAAAGAAGTCGACGCTTCCATACACTTGGCGCTGCAACTCATTACGTTGGGGATTGCCGACACTCCGGTATTTCAACAAAGCAACGATTTGTCGCGATTCAGCGCCCTGCGCCAGACCCGGCACTTGACCATCCAGCTGCAAAAACCGGACGGGCAGTTGATTCATTTTGCCGGCGAAGCCCTGCCGAGCGATCCCGAGGAAATGCCCCCCGCCTGGTTCATTGGTCTGGTGAAAAGCGATTATCCCCAGGTGGAACACCAGTTGAAAACCGAAGACGGGCAGGAGCTGAAACTGATTATTCAGGCGCAACCGCTGGACGAGATTACCGAAGTCTGGGGTGAAAGCGTCGCTTTTTTAGCGTCGATTTCGCTGCTGACCTTATTGACTTTTTTGGCCGTGAATCTGGTGTTCAACAAGTCGTTACAGTCGATTGCCGTCATTGTCGACGCTTTGCGCGTCATCGAGACCGGCCAGTACCGGCATAAGCTGCCGCCGTTTTCCACCCAGGAATTCGATGACATTGCCAATGCGATCAACCATATGACCGCGGAACTGGAAAAAGCCCGCCAGGATAACCGGGCGCTGACCCAACATTCTCTGGCGATCCAGGAAGAGGAGCGCCGGCGCTTGTCTCAGGAACTGCACGACGAATTCGGCCAGTCCTTGACGGCCATCAAGGTGATGGCCGTAACCGCTAGTCACCAAAAAGCCGACACGGCCAAGATCAGCGCCTCGATCAGCGAGATTTGCGATCATTTAATGACCGTGGTGCGCTCGATGATGCAGCAATTGCACCCATTAGTGCTTAGCGAGTTGGGCTTGAAAGCGACATTGGAAGAAATGGTCAACCATTGGTCGGAACGGAATGCCGGCTTGCAGTTGAACATTCGTTGCAGCGATGCGGTCGACGGCCTGGATAAAAATCTTACGGTGCAGATATTTCGCGTGATTCAAGAGTGCCTGACCAACGTCGTTCGCCACGCCGGCGCCCAGCGGGTGGTCATCGATCTTGATCGCGCGGAGGCGCCGGCGGCCTGTTTGCATCTGCGGGTTCAGGATGACGGCCAAGGCTGCGATCTGCAGGCGGTGAAGCGGGGGTTCGGATTGTTGGGGATTAAGGAGCGCATCAAGTCGTTGGACGGCGAATTGAAAGTTATCTCCAGTCCTGGGGCAGGTATGGTGGTGGATGCCAGGATTCCGCTGTGATGAAGAGCAAAATCAAGATATTGTTGGTCGACGACCATTTGGTGGTGCGGGCCGGATTCAAGATGCTGTTGGCGGCCGGCGACGCAATTGAAGTGATAGGCGAGGCCGAACGCGGCGAACAGGCGATTCAACTTTACCAGGAATTGAAACCCGATATCTTGGTGATGGATTTATCGATGCCGGGCATCGGCGGCCTGGAAACCATACGCCGCATCTGCCAGCGCGATCCGGCGGCGAAAATTTTGGTATTCAGCGTTCACCACGAACAGGTTTACGTTGGCCGGGCGCTGAATGCCGGCGCGCAAGGTTACATTACCAAAAACAGCGCGCCCGGCATCTTGGCCGAGGCGATCGCTGCGATTATGGACGGGGGTAGTTACGTCGAACAGGGTTTAATCAAAAGCCAACATCACAACGATGCCCCGCGCCCGGACCACCAGGCGGCGATCGCCGGTTTTTCGCCGCGGGAATTCGATGTGTTCAGTTTGTTGGCGCAAGGCATGACGGTGCATAAAATTGCCGACCAACTGTGTCTCGGTCATAAAACCGTGGCCAATTACGCCACGCAAATTAAGAAAAAGTTACAGGTCGATACCACGACCGAATTGGCGCATATCGCCGTCAATCTGGGCTTGACTCTGCGTTAAGGCCTCAGCCAAGCCCGGCGCTTCAATCCAGCAGCCCGTCGAGTTCCGATTTTTGCGCGAGAACGGCGGGCATTTTTTCGGCCAGTAGAACCGAGTCTAATTTCAGCAGGGCGGTAACGTTGCTAGGAAGGCCGGACAGTATCTCTTCGTGGTCCAGACCGCGATCTTGCCGATCGCTAATCCAGCCGGCCAGATATACCGCGCCGCTCAATTTGCTCGGCGGTTCCGCCAACCAAGGTTCTGCCGACTGCTCGAGCGTTTCGATCAATATATCGGCGAATCGCCAACGCCGGCATAGTTCGGCGCAGACTTGGTGGCTGGTAAAACCCAGACGGTTTTTCTCGATGTCCGGACGCGCGGAGCCGGCTTTGACGTGTTGGTCGACTTCGTTGGCTTCGCTCGGGCAGGCGATGTGAATCAACACGTTACCCAGATTGGCGAGCAGGCCGGCAGTGTATGCGATATCGCCGGCCGCGCCGGCTTGTTCCGCCAACCATTTGCTATAGGCCGCAGTGCGAAAACTGTTTTGCCAACTGCGTTTTATGTCGAAATTTTTTATGTCGGGCGTCGCGGCGACGATGCCGGATGCAATCACCAAGGTTTTCAGTTGGTTGAGTCCCAACATGGAAACGGCTTCGTTGATGGAACCGATTTTTCGCGACAAGCCGAAGTGTGCCGAATTGACCAGACGCAGAATTTTGAGTGCGATGACTTGTTCTTTCTCAACGTCCTTGGCGATGTTGAGCATGTCCGCATGCGGATCGTTCAGTTGGTTGATGATGGATCTGACGACCTCGGGAACTTGAGGTATCTTGTGAAGTTGATCGAACAACTGGTTTATCGAAGTGGGCATGTCCTAAATCCTTAGAGTGCTTTGATGGAATGTGCACTCTAAGTATAGCCGGCCGTCGCCGGATTTATCGGGTTCCGAGGGAGGCTGGCTTCGTGGCGAAGCCAGCCTCCCGGAACGCCGGTCGAGCTAGGTCTTGAAGTTACCTACCATAGAACGCAATTGATCGGCCAAAGCCAATAACTCGTGGCAGGCTTCGGCGGTATTTTTTGCGCCGACCGAAGTCTCCTCGGATACGCGGCTGATATTGCTGATGTTGCGGTTGATTTCTTCCGCGACCGCGGTTTGTTCCTCGGCGGCACTGGCGATCTGGTTGTTCATGTCGTTGATCGTGTCTATGCGCTCGCTGATCGACGTAATCGAGCCGCCGGCGGATGCCGCTTGTTCGACGCTGGATGTCGCGCGGCTTCTGCCGTTTTCCATTACCGCCACGGCTTGCTTGGCCCGGTCTTGTAAGCGTTCGATGGTTTTTTGAATTTCCAACGTGGAGTTTTGGGTGCGGCTGGCCAGGGTTCTGACTTCATCGGCAACCACCGCGAAGCCACGGCCTTGTTCGCCGGCGCGGGCCGCTTCGATTGCGGCGTTCAACGCCAACAGATTGGTTTGTTCGGCGATGCCCTGAATCACGCCCAATACTTCGCCGATACTGTTACTGTCGTTTTCCAGTTCGTGAATCACGTTGGCCGCATTTTCCACTTCCGAGGCCAAGTTATTGATGCCGTTCACGGCGTTCTTGACGATGTTTTTACCGGAAGAAGCCTCTTTGTCGGCGATTTCCGCCGCCTCGGAAGCGCGTACTGCATTTCGGGCAACTTCCTGCACCGTCGCGGTCATTTGTTTCATCGCGTTGGCCACCAGCGTAGTTTCGTGCAATTGGCGTTCGACTCCGGATTGGGTGGATTGGGTGATATTGGCTAATTTGTGCGACGCGCTGGCGAGTTTTTCGCTGGTCACGCTGATTTGGTCGATGGTTTTGGCGATTTTACGCACGAACGAATTGAAGCTGGAGGCTATCCAGGCGAATTCCGACTTGCCGCTGGCGTCCAACCGGGCACGCAAATCGCCGTCGCCGCTCCCGATGTCCTGCAGCTTGAGGGCCAATGCCGTCAGCGGCGCGATGATGATTTTGTTCATCATGAAATAGCCGGTGAAGCCAATGATGACCAACGTTATCAACAGAAAGCCGATAGCGTAATAAACGTGTTGCTTCAGTTCGTTCAACGCGACGCTGAACGGCGTGATGATTTCGAACGCTCCGTGCAATTCGCCGGCGCGGCGGTTTTCCATCGGATATCCCAGCAAATCGACGCCTTTGTCGTTTCGCCATAAGGTTGACGACGTTTTCGGGTCGCCGTGGCACAATTCGCACTGCTTGACCATTTTCACCGGGCGCAGATAGCGAATTTCTTCTTTCTCTTCATCGATGTAGCTGTAGTCGCTGGCGGATGGGTTGCTTCTGAAATAATCCAGGGCTTTGCGCTCGATTTCGTCGGCGGCGTTACGCGGATTACGCGGATTCAGGCTAGGCGCTTTGAAGCGGAAGCCGTGGTCTTTGGCTTCCGACTCGACCACGTCCCAAGCGTTTGCGGTCGGGACCGTCGCCACGACCAAATCCCGGGCTTTGGCTTGGCCGTGCTGTTCGATCAGATCCATCAGCAATTCCGGCGAGTAGACGCCGGTTTCCCATTTTTTCACGACGTTGTCGCGAATGGACTCGGATAGGATTAAAAGCTGGCGGGAAGCGGCTATTTCTCGGTCGATCAGTTTTTGTTTCTCGGCGCTCGAATACACAATCAGTATTGCCACGCCGACGAGTGTGAGTACGGACATGGTAATCGATACCACTTTTACCCCCACCGAATGCCAGTTCATCATTAACATCCTAAAGCTCCTGAAACATGTTGTATTTTTTATAAAGTTAGCTTGTATATGGTGGCTTGGCCCACAAGACAGACGCGCTGAGTATAGCTTACAATTTAGCGTCAACGACTCGGAAAACTTTATAACTTATGCGGAAAATCAAGGTTTTGTTTGTTTGTATGGGCAATATTTGCCGCTCCCCGACTGCGGAGGGGGTTTTTTCCAACGTGGTGGCGGAAAAGAATCTGGCGGAGCGCTTTGAAATCGATTCGGCCGGCACTCATGCCTACCATGTCGGCGACGCTCCCGACCTGCGCGCGCAAAAGGCGGCCAGGGAGCGCGGCATCGAGTTGAAACATATTCGAGCGCGCAAAGTGGTGGCCGAGGATTTCGAGAATTTCGACCACATTCTGGCGATGGATGACGATAACCATGCGGTATTGATTGAAGTCTGCCCGCAAGACCATGCGCACAAGATTCGGCGGTTTCTCGAATATGCTCCGCACTTGAATCAGCGCGAAGTGCCGGACCCGTATTACGGCGGCAGTTATGGCTTCGAGCGAGTTCTGGATCTGGTCGAACAGGCCTCGGAAGGGTTTTTGCAAGCCTTGCAAGCCAGAGGCGATTTGTAACTCGAAAGTAGAGCGGTATTAAAGATGGCAATAGTGTCGAACACGGTCGGTTATTTGGACGGCGACGTGGCTTTGGAAGGTTTTTTTGCTTACGACGATGCGATCGACGGTCCACGCCCTGTCGTGCTGATTCACCATGCTTGGGGCGGCCGCGACGGTTTCGTTGCCGAAAAGGCTAAATTACTGGCCGAACTGGGTTATTTGGGGTTCGCCGCCGATACATACGGCCGCGGCGTTCTGGGCAAGAGTCCGGAAGAAAATGCCGGTTTGATGCAACCCTTCATGGCCGATCGGGCGAAATTGCAGAAACGCCTGCACGCCGCATTGGCGGCGACGAAATTGTTGCCTTGGGCCGATAATGGCAAGATCGCGGCGATCGGCTTTTGTTTCGGCGGCTTATGCGCTCTGGATTTGGCCCGTTCCGGAGCCGATATTCGCGGCGTGGTGTCGTTTCACGGCTTATTGGTGCCGCCGGACAATATCCCGGAGCCGCGGCTTAAAGCCAAGGTATTGGTGTTGCACGGCCACGACGATCCGATGGCACCGCCGGCGCAAGTTCAGGCGTTACAGGCCGAGCTGAGCCGAGCCGGTGCCGATTGGCAAGTCCATAGTTACGGCAACACGATGCATGCCTTTACCAATCCGGTTGCCAACAATCCGAGCTTCGGAACGGTTTACCAAGCGCTGGCGGATCGCCGCTCCTGGCAAGCGATGCAAAACTTTTTGGCCGAGATTTTTGCCTGACGGCGGAGGGTGGCGTTTGCTATAATCCGCCGCTTTATAATCCGGCCGGCACCGAGTAAACGGAATTGATGCATCGGGCTGTCCTGTCGTACGGGTGAACCGTCGACCGCACTAGAATCACGGATCCATGTCAGACTTCGCTAAAGAAATTATCCCGGTCAATCTCGAAGACGAGATGAAACAATCCTACCTCGATTACGCGATGAGCGTAATCGTCGGTAGAGCGCTTCCCGACGTGCGGGACGGTTTGAAACCGGTTCATCGCCGCGTGTTGTACGCGATGAGCGAACTGGGTAACGATTGGAACAAACCTTATAAAAAATCGGCCCGTGTGGTCGGTGACGTGATCGGTAAATACCACCCGCACGGCGATACGGCGGTCTACGATACCATCGTGCGGATGGCGCAGCCGTTCTCTTTACGCTACATGCTGATCGACGGCCAGGGTAACTTCGGCTCGGTCGACGGCGATTCCCCGGCGGCGATGCGTTATACCGAAGTCCGTATGGCGAAAATCGCCCATGAACTTCTGGCCGATCTGGATAAGGAAACCGTCGATTTCGTCCCGAACTACGACGAATCGGAATCCGAACCCAGAGTGCTGCCGACCCGGGTGCCGAACTTGCTGGTCAACGGCTCGGCCGGAATCGCGGTCGGTATGGCGACCAATATTCCGCCGCATAACCTGGGCGAAATTATCAGCGCCTGTTTGGCTTTGATCGAAAATTCCGATTTATCGATCTCCGAACTGATGCAAATCGTGCCCGGCCCGGATTTTCCAACCGCCGGCATTATCAACGGCGCATCCGGTATTTACGAAGCCTATGCTACCGGCCGCGGCCGGATCTATCTGCGTGCTCGCTGCCATTTCGAGGATATCGGCGACAGCGGCCGCCAAGCCATCATCGCTACCGAGCTGCCTTACCAGGTCAACAAAGCGCGGCTGTTGGAGAAAATTGCCGAACTGGTTAAGGAAGGCAGACTGGAGGGTATCTCCGGCTTGCGCGACGAATCCGATAAGGACGGCATGCGCATGGTCATCGAATTGCGCCGCGGCGAAGTGCCGGACGTGGTGCTGAACAACCTGTATAAACAGACCCAACTGCAAACGGTGTTCGGCATCAACATGGTGGCGCTGTACGACGGCCGGCCGCATTGCATGAATTTGAAGGACATATTGCTGGCCTTCATCGACCACCGGCGCGAAATCGTTACCCGCAGAACCATTTACAACCTGCGCAAGGCGCGGGAAAGGGCGCATATCTTAGAAGGTTTGGCGGTGGCGCTGGCCAACATCGACGAGATGATCGAACTGATCAAAACCTCGCCGAATCCGCAGGAGGCCAAAGCCGGCTTGTTAGCCAGAACCTGGAGCGCCGGTCTGGTGGCTTCGTTATTGGACCGGGCCGACGCCGACCGCTCCCGCCCGGAGGACTTGGGACCCGAATTCGGTTTGGCCGACGGCGTTTACCGTTTGTCGGAGACCCAGGCTCAGGCGATTCTGGATTTACGTTTGCACCGCTTGACCGGTTTGGAACAGGAAAAAATCGTCAACGAATACCGGGAATTGCTGGCGTTGATCGACGAATATCTGCACATACTCGGCAGCGACGTACGCTTGATGGAAGTGATCCGCGAAGAGTTGGAGGAAATTCGTAGCCAGTACGCCGACCAACGCCGCACCGAGATCGTGCAGGATTATTCCGACTTGTCCGCGGAAGACCTGATCACCGAAGAGGACATGGTCGTGACCATGTCGCACGAGGGTTATGTCAAAACCCAGCCGCTAACCGATTACAAGGCACAGCGCCGCGGCGGCCGCGGTAAATCGGCGACGGCAACCAAGGAAAACGATTTCGTCGAAAAACTGATCATTGCCAATACCCACGACACGATACTGTGTTTCTCGTCGGCCGGTAAGGTCTACTGGCTACGGGTATTCAACCTGCCGGTCGCCAGCCGAGCCGCGCGCGGCAAACCCTTTGTTAATTTGCTGCCGTTGGAAGAGGGCGAAAAAATCAATGCGATGTTGCCGGTGCGCGAATACAGCGCCGATAAATACATCTTTATGGCGACGTCGTCCGGTACCGTCAAGAAAACGCCGTTGCCGGAATTCGAGCGCCAGCGCAGTAACGGCAAAATCGCAATCGATTTGAGCGAAAACGATACTCTGGTCGGCGTCGCGATTACCGACGGCCAGCAAAACGTGCTGCTATTCAGCAGCGACGGCAAGGCGGTTTGTTTCAACGAAACCGATGTCCGCTCGATGGGCAGAACCGCTGCCGGCGTGCGCGGCATTCGGTTGCAGGAAGGCCAAAAAGTCATCTCGCTGATTGTGGCCAGCGAAGGCACAGTGCTTAACATCACCGAGAACGGCTACGGCAAACGCACCCGGTTGGAGGAATTTACCCAGCACCGCCGCGGCGGCCAAGGCTTGATTGCAATTCAAACCTCGGAACGTAACGGCGCCGTGGTCGGTGCGGTATTGGTCAACGATACCGACGAAATCATGTTGATTACCGACGGTGGTACTCTGGTCCGTACTCGAGTCAAAGAGATTTCGGTCGTGGGTAGAAATACGCAGGGCGTTACCGTGATTCGGCTGGACAAAGGCGAGAAAGTGGTTGGCGTGGATCGTATCGATGGTTTGGGCGACGAAGACGGCGATGAAATCGGCGACCAGGAACAGGAAGCGGAGGACGGCAACGCGTCCATTGCAGGAGAGGAAGAGTAATGGCAAGAGTTTTTAATTTCAGCGCAGGTCCGTCGATGTTGCCGGAAGCGGTATTGCAGCAAGCGCAACGGGAAATGTTGGATTGGCAAGGTAGCGGGATGTCGGTGATGGAAATGAGCCATCGCGGTAAACATTTTATGGCGATTGCCGAACAAATGAAGGCCGACCTGATCGAACTGCTCGCGGTGCCGGCCGGTTACCAGGTGTTGTTCCTGCAAGGCGGCGCCACGGCTCAGTTTGCGATGATTCCGCAAAACATTCTGAACGGTAAAGCCAAGGCGTGCTATGTCAATACCGGTGCCTGGTCCACGGCCGCAATCAAGGAAGCCGGCAAGTATTGCGAAGTGGGGCTTGCCGCCAGTTCCGAAGCAAGTTCGTTTACGACGATTCCGGCTGTCGCCGATTGGCGGATCGATACCGGGGCCGCTTACCTGCATTACACCTCCAACGAGACCATCCACGGCGTCGAATTCAGCGACGTACCCGAGGTAGGCGGGCTGCCGCTGGTTTGCGACATGTCGTCCAATATTTTGTCGCGGCCGGTCGACGTTAGCCGCTACGGCATCATTTACGCCGGCACTCAGAAAAACATGGGGCCGTCTGGGGTAACCGTGGTTATCGTGCGCGACGACTTGGTGGGATTGGAAGCGAAAAATACGCCGGCAGTGTTTAGCTATGCCCAGCAAGCCAAGGCCGATTCGATGTTGAATACGCCTGCCACCTACAACTGGTATTTGCTGGGCCTGACCCTGCAATGGCTGAAGGGAGAGGGCGGCGTTGCCGCAATCGAACAACGCAATATCCGCAAAGCCCAAAAGTTATACGATGCGATCGATAATTCCAGCTTATACCGTAACCCGGTCGACAAACCGTTCCGGTCGCGGATGAACGTCCCGTTCGTGTTGCACGATCCGGCGCTGGACAAAGAATTTTTGGCACTGGCCGAACGCAGCGGCTTGAGTACTTTGGCCGGCCACCGCTCGGTCGGCGGCATGCGCGCCAGTATTTACAATGCGATGCCGGAAGCCGGCGTCGATGCGTTGATAGCCTTCATGGCGGAATTCGAGCGCACCCACTAAGGCTCTATGACCCCTATCATTCCGTTGTCCGAATTGCGCGATCGTATAGACGCGATAGACCAACAGATTCTGGAACTGGTCAACCGGCGCGCCGAATGTGCGATTGAAGTCGCGCGCACCAAGCAGGCCGAAGGCGAGACCGGCAGTTTTTACCGCCCGGACCGGGAAGCGCAGGTATTGCGGCGGATCAAAGAATTGAATCCGGGGCCGCTGGGCGACGATGCCGCCGCCCATCTTTTCCGCGAATTGATGTCGGCCTGTCTGGCGTTGGAAAAACCGCTGGAAGTTGCCTTTCTCGGTCCCGCCGGCACTTTCTCGCAGCAAGCGACTTTCAAACATTTCGGTCATGCGGTCAAAGATATCCCGGTACCGACGATACACGAAATCTTTCAATCGGTAGAAACCGGGCACTGCCAATTCGGCGTGGTGCCGGTGGAGAACTCGACCGAAGGCGTGATTGCCCATACCTTGGACCGTTTCATGGACAGCCCGCTGCAGATTTGTGGCGAAGTCGAAATTCGGGTGCATCAAAACTTGCTCGGCAAGATGGACACTTTGGTTGGTATTAGCGAAGTGTTCTCGCATCAGCAATCCTTGGCCCAGTGCCGGCAATGGCTGACCGCGAACCTGCCCGGTGTGCCGTGTACTGCGGTCAGCAGCAATGCCGAAGCCGCGCGCCTGGCCTCGCTGGACCACAGCAAAGCTGCCATTGCCGGTCTGACCGCCGCCGAGTTGTATGACCTCAACGTCATCGAAAAACATATCGAAGACGAAGCCAACAACACGACCCGTTTCATCGTCATTGGCCGGGTGCAACCGGTTTCGACCGGTCTGGACAAGACGTCGATTCTAGTATCCACCGGCAACCAGCCCGGCGCGTTGCACCGGATCCTGCAACCGTTTGCCCAATACGGTATCAGCATGACTCATATCGAGTCGCGGCCCTCGCGGCAAGGCTTGTGGGAATACGTGTTTTTTATCGATATCGAAGGCCACCGCGCAGACGCAGATGTCGCCGCGGCGCTGAACAGCCTGGAAAACAACGTCAAGATGTTGAAAGTATTGGGTTCCTATCCTAAAGCCGTCATTTAATCCGTTTGTTTCATGAATCAATTTTTACAACTTGCCTTGGAAGGCGTTCAGCAACTGATGCCTTACGTGCCGGGTAAACCGGCGGAAGAATTGCAGCGCGAGCTGGGTCTGAGCGAAGTCATCAAGCTGGCGTCCAACGAAAATCCGCTCGGCACCGGCCGCAAGGTGGCCGAAGCGATTCAGAACACCTTACCGGAAATCGCCCGCTATCCGGACGGCAGCGGCTACGCCTTGAAAACCACGATTTCGGCCCGCTGGGGTGTGGACCTTGCTCAAATTACGCTCGGCAACGGTTCCAGCGAGATTCTGGAACTGGTCATGCGTACCTTCGTCGCTCCCGAGCACGAAGTCGTATTCGCTCAGCATGCTTTCGCTCTATATCCGATTCTGACTCAGGCGGTCGGTGCCAAAGCCGTGGTCGTGCCGGCCAAGAATTATGGTCACGATCTGGACGCAATGCGGGCGGCGGTGACAGCTAAGACCCGGGTGGTATTCATCGCCAACCCGAATAACCCGACCGGTACTTTGTTGGCACCGCAAGCCGTGGAAGATTTCGTCGCCTCGCTGCCGAAATCGGTGCTGTGCGTGCTGGACGAAGCCTATTACGAATTCGTCGATCCGGCGCTGCGCACCGAATCCATGCAGTGGCCGAGCCAATATCCCAACCTGATTATTGCCCGCACCTTTTCCAAAGCTTACGGGCTGGCCGGTCTGCGCATCGGTTTCGGCGTGTCGTCGCCGGAAGTGGCGGATTTGCTGAATCGAGTCCGCCAGCCGTTCAACGGCAACATGCTGGCATTGGCGGCGGCGGAAGCGGCGATGACTGACGCTGACTATCTGGCCGAGACCGTGGCGGTCAACAACGCCGGCATGGCGCAATTGACCTCCGCTTTCAAGGCTTTGGATTTGCCGTGGATTCCGTCGTCCGGCAATTTCGTGTCGGTGGACATGAAACAAGCGGCCTTGCCGCTGTATCAAGCTTTATTGCAAAAAGGCGTTATCGTCAGGCCAGTGGCCAATTACGAAATGCCGAATCATTTGCGGGTTAGTATCGGCACCCAGCGAGAAAACCAAATCTTCATCGACGCTTTGACGCAGGTGTTGCAAGGTGTTTAAGCGCCTGTGCATCATCGGCATCGGTCTGATCGGCGGTTCTATCGCCAAGGCCGTCCGCGCCGAAGGCTTGTGTCAGCAGGTAGTAGCGTTGGGACGGGAAAAGAATTTACCGAATATGCAGCGTGCATTGGAATTAGGCGTGGTCGATGCGGTATACACCGATGCCGCGCAAGCGATGGTCGGGACCGATTGCGTCATCATTTGCACGCCCGTCGGCAGCATGCAGGCCATCTTTGCGCAACTGAAACCGTATTGGAATCCGCAAGCGATATACAGCGACGCCGGTAGCACCAAAGGCAGTGTGGTCGAGGCGGCGCGAGCGGTGTTCGGCGAGGTACCGAGCAATTTCGTGCCGGCGCATCCGATTGCCGGTGCCGAGCGTAGCGGTGTTGAAGCGGCGATGGCCGATTTGTACCGTAACCGCCGCGTAATCGTTACGCCGTTGCCGAATACCGATCCCCAAGCTGCTGACAGACTCAGCGAACTCTGGCAGCGTATCGGCGCCAGCGTATCGGTGATGGCTGTCGAGCATCACGATACCGTGTTGGCGGCGACCAGTCATTTGCCGCATATCCTGGCTTTCGCCTTGGTCGGCATGCTGGGACGCAAGGATGAGCAGCGCGAAATTTTCAAATATGCCGCCGGCGGTTTCAAGGACTTCAGCCGCATCGCCTCTAGCGATCCGACCATGTGGCAGGATATTTGTCTGGCCAATAAACAGGAAATTATTCCGCTGATTCAACAATTTCAAACCGAACTCGGCCAATTCGAACGCATGCTGCAGGCTGACGACGCGCAAGCTTTGTTCGACGCCTTCAGCTATGCCAAGCAAGCCCGGCAACGTTTTCTCGAAACTTTTGACGATCCAACTTAACCACTATGTCCTCATCCACTAACGTCATATTCCAAGTCCAACCCGGCGGCCGCCTGAACGGCGAAATCCGCGTACCCGGCGACAAATCCATGTCGCACCGCTCGATCATGCTCGGTTCGCTGGCCGAAGGCGTCACTCACGTCACCGGCTTTTTGAACGCCGAGGACGCGATTTCCACCTTGGAAGCGTTTCGGGCAATGGGTGTGCAAATCGAAGGTCCGGTCAATGGCGAAGTGACGATACACGGTGTGGGTAAGCACGGCCTGAAAGCGCCGGACAAGCCGTTATATCTGGGTAACTCCGGCACCTCTATGCGTTTGCTGTCCGGTCTGTTGGCCGGTCAAGCCTTCGATACCGTGTTGACTGGGGACAAGTCGCTGGAATCGCGGCCGATGAAGCGGGTGACTGTGCCATTGGCGGAAATGGGTGCCGAAATCGAAACCCAGCCCAACGGTACCGCGCCGCTGCATATCAAAGGAAAGGCTGGTAAGTTGAAAGGCATGCATTACGACATGCCGATCGCCAGCGCCCAGGTCAAGTCTTGCTTGTTACTGGCAGGCATGTACGCGGAAGGCGAGACCAGCGTCACCGAACCGGCGCCGACCCGCGACCATACCGAGCGCATGCTGGCTGGTTTCGGCTATCCCGTTATCCGTGACGGCGCCACCGCGAAAATCAGCAGCGAAGGTAAGTTGACCGCGACCAACATCGACGTGCCCAGCGACATTTCCTCGGCGGCGTTCTTTTTGGTCGGCGCCAGCATTGCTCCGAATTCCGACGTCACCCTGAAGCATGTCGGCATCAACCCGACCCGCACCGGCGTGATCGACATTTTGCGTCTGATGGGCGCCAATATCGAAGTACTCAACGAGCGCGAAGTCGGCGGCGAGCCGGTAGCCGATTTGCGCGTGCGTTCTGCTTCCTTAAAAGGCATCAATATTCCAGAACACTTGGTGCCGCTGGCGATCGACGAGTTTCCGGTGCTGTTTGTTGCCGCGTCTTGCGCCGAAGGTCAAACCGTATTGACCGGCGCAGAGGAATTGCGAGTTAAGGAATCAGACCGGATTCAGGTCATGGCGGACGGTTTACAAATCCTCGGTATCGACGCCCAGCCGACCAAAGACGGCATGGTCATCAACGGCGGCCAATTGGGTAGCGGCGAAGTCGACTCGCACGGCGATCACCGCATCGCGATGTCGTTCTCGATTGCCGGCCTGCGCGCCAACGGCCCGATTACGATTAACGATTGCGCCAACGTCAATACCTCGTTCAAGGAATTCCCGACGTTGGCGACGCAATTGGGTCTGAAATTGGGCACGCTATAACGATGTCGATTCCAGTTTTAACGATAGACGGCCCCAGCGGGGCCGGTAAGGGCACCGTCAGTCGGGCGGTCTCGAAAATTTTGGGCTGGCATTATCTGGATAGCGGATCGATATACCGGTCGTTGGCGGTTGCGGTTTTGGATGCCGGTCTGGACTTGAACGACGTTGCCAAAATTTGCGCTGTCGCTGAAGCGATGTCGTTAGAATTCGAATGCGGCGACGAACTCGTGGTGCGGCTCAACGGTGGCGATATTTCCGGCCGCTTGGCGACCGAAACTACCGGCAATGCCGCCTCGATTATCGCTGCCTATCCGGAAGTCAGAGCGATATTGCTACAAAAACAAAAGGATTTTCAACAACTTCCGGGGTTGGTCGCTGACGGGCGCGACATGGGCAGCGTGGTCTTTCCCGAAGCGAAATACAAGGTTTATCTGACCGCCAGTGCCGAAGAAAGGGCGTTGCGTAGATATAAACAGTTGATTGAAAAGGGAATTGATGCTAACCTTCCGCAAATCACTCGGGAGATAGAGGAGCGCGATCGTCGCGATAGCCAGCGGGCGTCTGCGCCGCTCACCGTGCCTGAAGGGGCGCATTATATCGATTCATCCAGCTTGTCTATTCAACAGGTGATTGATCAGGTAGTAAATTTAGTCGAATGAGACTTTTGGCAGTTATCGGCGCGAGCCGATAGCTTTTATTAATTTTTTGATAATTGTTAAAACTTGCTGGTGTTGTGGCAAGTTTGGGAAAGTAAAGATGGGCGAAAGCTTTGCAGAGTTGTTTGAAGAGAGTTATGCCAAGACCGAAATGCGTCCTGGCGCGATGTTGATCGGTACCGTTGTCGACATCGAAAACGAGTTTGTCATCGTCAGTACACAGGCGAAATCGGAAGGTGTCATTCCAAAATGGCAATTCCTGAATGCCGACGGCGACTTGGAAGTCAATATCGGTGACGAGATCGAAGTAGCTCTCGATCTGTTCGAAGATGGCTTGGGCGCCACTCTTCTTTCCCGCGACAAAGCCAAGAAAAGCAAAGCGTGGGCTGAATTGGAAAAGGCCTTCGAAACGCAAGAAACCGTTATCGGCCGTATTAACGGCAAAGTTCGCGGCGGTTTCACCGTGGCAGTCGGCGCGCTGCGCGCGTTCTTGCCGGGTTCTCTGGTTGACGTGCGTCCGATTCGCGACACCGCGTTTTTGGAAAACCGCGATCTTGAATTCAAGGTCATCAAAATCGACCAAAAACGTAACAACGTCGTGTTGTCACGTCGCGCGGTCGTCGAAAGCGAATACAGCGCAGAGCGCGAAGAATTGGTTAAAACGCTGCAAGACGGCGCGATCGTTACCGGTATCGTTAAGAACCTCACCGATTACGGTGCGTTTATCGATCTGGGCGGCGTCGACGGCCTGCTGCATATCACCGACATGGCATGGCGCCGCGTTCGCCATCCGTCCGAGTGCGTAGAGATCGGCCAGGAAGTCAAAGTCAAAGTCCTGAAATTCGACAAAGACAAAACTCGCGTGTCTTTGGGCATGAAACAAATGGATGAAGATCCATGGCAAAACATCGCCCGCCGTTACCCGGCCGGCACCCGCGTGTTCGGTAAAGTCAACAACCTGACCGATTACGGTTGCTTCGTGGAAATCGAAGAAGGCGTCGAAGGTTTGGTGCACGTTTCCGAAATGGACTGGACCAACAAAAACGTCAACCCATCCAAAGTCGTTCAGTTGGGCGATGAAGTTGAAGTCATGGTTCTGGAAATCGACGAAGAACGCCGCCGTATTTCTCTGGGTATGAAACAGTGCAAATCCAATCCTTGGGACGAATTTGCCGCTACCCATAACAAAGGCGACAAAATCACCGGCAAAATCAAATCGATCACCGATTTCGGTATCTTTATCGGTCTGGAAGGCGGCATCGACGGTCTGGTGCATATGTCCGACATCTCCTGGAACGAGAACGACGAAGAAGCGATTCGCAACTACAAAAAAGGCGACGAAGTCGAAACCGTTATTTTGGCGGTGGACTCCGAGCGCGAACGCATCTCGTTGGGCATCAAACAACTGGAGCAAGATCCTTTCCAAAACTACATCGCGCTGCATGAAAAAGGCAGCTTGGTGAAAGGCACCGTCAAAGAAGTCGACGCCAAAGGCGCCATCGTGACCTTGGCCGACAATGTGGAAGGTTATTTGCGAGCTTCCGAGATTCAGCGCGACCGCGTCGAAGATGCCAGCAAACTGCTGAAAGCGGGCGATGAAATCGAAGCTAAATTCGTCGGTGTCGATAAGAAAACCAAGTCTATTTCTTTGTCCATCAAAGCGAAGGATGCGGAAGAAGAGTCCAACGCGATTAAAGATTACTCGCAACAAAATGCAGGTACTGCAACGTTGGGCGACATCTTCAAACAAATGGACAAGTAATAAAACCATCTCCGAGGGTGGCATGGGTGTACTCATGCCACCCTTTTTTGATTATTCAGGGCTGGATGTGACGAAATCAGAATTGATAGAGATGCTGGCGAGAAAACAGCCGCATCTCGCGCTTAAAGATGTGGAATTGGCGGTCAGATGTGTTGTCGATCACTTGAGCGATACATTGGCCAGTGGCGAACGAATCGAAATTAGAGGCTTTGGCAGTTTTTCATTACACCACCGCTCCGCCCGCTTGGGCAGAAATCCGAAAACCGGAGATTCGGTCTCGCTGACGGAGAAGCACGTACCTCATTTCAAGCCTGGAAAGGAATTGCGCGACATGGTCGATGCTTCCAGGGAAAAATACAAAATAGTCGATTAACCCCTTATTCGGAACGGAGCATCCGGCTTCGTTCCGCTACTGCAGGACTCGGGCACCACGCAAGGCAATACTGCCGGCAATGCACGGCCTGAATTCATCCCGGCCTTGGGGCCGCCAATCCGCTTACAGATATCGGCAGTGAGCTCATTCCACCATCACTACAACTACGATCCGGGATACGGCTGTAGCCTCGACGATTTGTTGGCAATTCCGGCGCCGGAGGAAAATCCCGATTTTTGCCGGTTCTGGCGCGACAAATACCGGCAAGCCGTCAATATCGCAGCGGATTACGCGCTGACCTACCAGTGCTCTCGCGCCGGTTACCGGGTCTACGATATAAGCTACCGTTCCACCGGGGATTTCGCCATCGGCGGCTGGCTGTTGGAGCCGGAAAATCAAGCGGTAACGCAAGCCATCGTCGTCGGCCACGGCTACGGCGGCAGGGAGCAACCGGATTACCATCTGCAAATTGGCGGAGCCGCTTTGTTGTTCCCGTGCATGCGCGGTATCTCGCGCAGCCGCAACGGTAGTTTGCCGGAACAGCCAAACCTGCATGTATTGCATGCGATAGAAGATCCGAACCAGTACGTGATTGGCGGTTGCGTCGAGGATATCTGGCTAGCCGTAACGGTGCTCGCCGCCATTTATCCGCAATGCGCCGAGCGTATCGGCTATATGGGAATCAGCTTTGGCGGCGGGCTCGGTGCATTGGCCGCGCCGTGGGACCTAAGAATCAAACGGCTGCATTTGAACGTGCCGACCTTCGGCAACCAGCCGTTGCGCTTGAGCTTGCCCAGCAGCGGCAGTGCGGCCGCGCTGAAGGCCCATAGCCAACACCACCCTCGCATTTTTGACACATTGGCCTATTACGATGCCGCGGTTGCTGCGCGCCATGCCGTGCAGCCGTTACACGCGGCAGTCGCATTATTCGATCCCGTCGTCGCGCCGCCCGGACAATTTGCGATTTATAACGCCTGGTCCGGCGAGAAACGTTTGTTCGTGTTGGAAGCCGGGCATTTCGAATACCCGCGCCAACACGAACAGGATCGACAATTGGTTGCTGAATTGCAGCAATTTTTCGGAGTATCGCCCGTTTAGGCTATGAACCGCGAATACCACCATTGGTACAGCCCGCGACTCGGTAGAGACATGGAGTTTCTGGTATTCGGTCACGCCGGAGCCAAAGTCCTGATTTTTCCGACCCGCGACGGCCGTTTCTTCGAGTACGAAAATCTAGGTATCGTCGAACGGCTGCGCAATAAGATCGAGGCCGGTTACTTGCAGTTGTACTGCGTCGATAGCATCGACCACGAAACTTTTTACTGTTTTTGGCGAAAACCGCAAGACCGCATTCAACGCCACATGTATTTCGAAGATTATGTGTTGAACGAGATCATGCCGTTCATGGCGCTGAAAAATCCGCATCCCTGCGTCATTGCGCACGGCTGCAGTTTGGGGGCTTTTCATGCCGCCAATATCGCGTTTCGCCATCCGCAATTGTTCAAAAAATTGGTGGCATTTTCCGGACGCTTCGATTTGACCCTGGAAGTCGAATGTTTCAAAAACCTGTTCGACGGCTATTACGACGAAAATATTTACTTCCATACGCCGAGCCATTTTTTGCCTAATCTGGCCTGCGAAGCCCAATTGGCGGCCATCCGGCAGATGGACATTACCTTGGTGATCGGCAAGCAAGATCCGTTTCTGGCGAATAACCATGCGCTAAGCCGGGTTCTCGCCGAGAAAGGCGTGGCTCACGCGTTATACGAGTGGGAGGGGCGTGCCCACCAGGGGCATTACTGGCGGCGCATGGCGCCGTTGTATCTCTGATAAACTGGCAACTTTTTTTAAGCTTGGCGTCGCCGCATGATTAAGCGCATTTTGTGGGTAGTGTTGTTTACCGTGTTGCTGCTCGGCGGCTTGTTCGGTCTGAAGTTTAGGCAAATCAATCAAGCGATCGAGCACATGCAACCGCCGCCGCCCGCAGTTGTGGCGTTAGCCGAGGTCCGCCGCGAACAATGGCCAGCTAAGATCGCCAGTGTCGGCAGTCTGCGCGCAGTGGCCGGGATAAACCTCAGCAACGAGGTCGCCGGACAAATCAAAGCCATTCATTTCCAGTCCGGCCAATCCGTTAAACAAGGCCAACTACTACTCGAATTGGACAGCGCCACCGATCAAGCCGAACTCAAGGGCCTCGAAGCCGAGTTGCGTCTGGCCGAATTGCACTACCAACGTAGCGCGCAGATGTTGGAAAAAAAATTCGTCTCCCAGGCCGACTACGATCAAAACCTGGCGTTGTTGGATAAAGCCAAAGCCGCCGTCGCCGCCAAGCAAAGCGTGATCGCCAAAAAACAGATCAAGGCGCCGTTCGACGGCGAGATCGGTATCCGCCAAGTCGACCTCGGCCAGTATCTGGCGGAAGGCTCGGCCATTGTCAATCTGGAAAAACTCGACCCGATCTACCTGGATTTCAGCTTGCCGGAACGCCAACTCGGCCTACTGGGTAACGGCCAGCAGGTCGAAATCAACGTCGCCGCCTATCCCGAGCGTCGTTTCAGCGGCGCTATCACCGCTCTGAGCCCGGCCGTGGACCTGGGCAGCCGTGCCGTCAACATCCAGGCAAAATTCAACAACGCCCAGAAATTGCTGCGTCCCGGTATGTTTGCCCAAGTGGCGATCAATTCCGGAAAATCCAGCGAAGTATTGACCGTACCCGATACGGCGGTCACCTATAACCCTTACGGCGATTCGGTGTTTTTGGCGGTAACGGCCGGCAATGGATTAACGGTACAGAGCCGCCAGGTGCGGACCGGACAAAGCCGCGGCGGCAGAGTCGAAATCCTGGAAGGGTTGCAGGCGAGCGACCGGGTCGTCAGCGCCGGCCAGCTCAAATTGCGCAACGGCATGCCGATTACCGCCGACAGCCAGCCGGCACCCGGCGAGCGCGAGGCCGCGCAGTGAAATTTACCGATCTGTTTATTCAGCGCCCGGTGTTGGCCAGCGTGGTCAGCCTGTTGATTCTGATTTTAGGTTTGCGCGCGTTGACGGTACTGGAGCTACGCCAATACCCGAAGACCGAAAATACCGTCGTCACGGTGACGACCGCTTATCCCGGCGCCGGCAGCGATCTGATCAAAGGCTTTATCACGACGCCGCTGCAACAAGCGATCGCCGAAGCCAACGGCATCGACTATTTGTCCGCCAACAGCCGGCAGGGCAGTTCGGTCATCGAAGCCCACATGCGGCTGAATTACGATCCGAACGCCGCAGTGTCCGAAATCCAGGCCAAAGTCGCCAGCCAGCGTAACGTACTGCCGGCCGAAGCGGAAGATCCGGTCATCACCTCGCGAACCGGCGACGACACCGCGCTAATGTATATCGCGCTGTATAGCGATACCTTGCAAGACGCACAGCTCAGCGATTACATGTTGCGGGTGATCCAGCCCAAATTGCAGGCCGTACCCGGCGTCGGCAAAGCGGCGATGTTGGGTAACAAGACCTTTGCCATGCGGGTCTGGCTGGACCCGCAGCGAATGGCCGCCCTCGGCGTTTCTGCCGGCGAAGTAAGCGATGTACTGCGCGCCAACAACTATTTGTCCGGCGTCGGCGGCACCAAGGGCGACTACGTCAAACTCGATTTGAGTGCGACCACCGATGCCGTAGACCAACAACAATTCCGGCAACTGGTCGTCGCCAAGCGCAACGGTAGCCTGGTCCGGCTGGCGGATATCGCCACGATAGAACTGGGCAGCGAAGATTACGATACCGTGAACTGGTACAAAGGCAAGATGGCCATTTTCATGGGCATCGAACAGGCGCCGGGCGCAAACCCGTTGACGGTCGCACAAGCGGTAAAGCGGCAATTGCAGGAAATCGAACGCGATTTGCCCGATGCGATGCACGTGCTGTTGCCTTACGACGCCAGCCAATTTATCGACGATTCGATTCATGAAGTCTTCAGCACCTTGCTGGAAGCCGTCGCTATCGTACTGGCGGTGATATTCCTGTCGCTGGGTTCGTTGCGGGCGGCGTTGATTCCGGCCGTGACCGTGCCGCTGTCGCTGGTCGGCGGCGCATTCTTGATGCTGTTGCTCGGGTTTTCGCTGAATCTGCTGACTATGCTGGCCATGGTATTGGCGATTGGCTTGGTGGTGGACGACGCGATTGTCGTCGTCGAAAACATCCACCGCCACATCGAGCAGGGCAGCGGACGGATTCAGGCCGCCATCGACGGCGCGCGGGAACTGGCGCTGCCGGTGGTCGCAATGACAACCACGCTGGTCGCGGTTTACGCGCCGATCGGTTTCATGGGCGGCTTGGTTGGCGCCTTGTTCACCGAATTTGCCTTTTCGCTGGCCGGAGCGGTTTTGATATCCGGTATTGTCGCGCTGACCTTGTCGCCGATGATGAGTTCGCGGTTTTTGCAAGCGGCCGGCCGGCCCGGCGGTTTCGAACGCGGCGTCGAACATTTCTTCGACGGCTTGGCGCTACGTTACCGGGCGTTGCTGCACAGGGTGTTGGCCTATCCGGCCGCGGTGATGGCCTTTGCGCTGCTGGTGCTGGCTAGTATTTATTTCATGTTCATGCTGTCCAACAAAGAATTGGCGCCGACCGAAGATCAGAGTTTTTTATTCGCGGTATCCACCGCCCCGCAAACGGCGACCTTGAAATACAACCAGACCTATGCCCGCGAACTGATCGCGCAATTCGAGAGCATTCCCGAGCACGAAGAAAGTTTCCTGATCATGGGCTTCGGCGGCGATGCCAATATGGTGTTCAGCGGCTTGAAAATGCCGTCGGTATTCCAGCGCCAGCGCAGCGTCGGCCAAGTCGTACCGGATTTGCAGGGCAAGGTGGACCACATCGCCGGATTTCAGAGCGCCGTGATCCCGCCGCCCAGCCTGCCGGGTTCCGGCGGCGGCCTGCCGATGCAGTTCGTCATCACCAGCGACGCCGATTACGCCAAGCTCGACCAACTGGCCGACCAAGTGCTGGATAAAGCGATGCAGAGCGGCCAGTTTGCGTTTTTGATGAAAGACGTCAGCTTCAACCGGCCGAAATCGACGCTGGTCATAGACCGCGACCGCGCCGCCGATTTGGGTATCAGCATGCAGGATATCGGCAACAATCTGGCAACGCTGCTCGGAGGCCAATATGTCAACCGTTTCAGTTTGCAGGGGCGCAGTTACAAAGTGATACCGCAGGTGGACGACGCCGACCGCATCGATATCGGCAAGTTGGACGCTTATTACCTTAACAGCCGTTCGGGCGCGCAGATCCCGTTGTCTTCGCTGGTCAAAATCCAAAATTCGGTGGAGCCGGGCAAACGCAGCCAGTTTCAACAATTGAACAGCCTGACGCTGAGCGGCATGGTTCTGCCCGGAGTCGGCTTGGGCGATGCGATGGTGGGCCTCGAAAAAATTGCCCATGAGGTTTTTCCGCGCGGTTACGGCTTCGATTACACCGGCGAATCGCGCCAGTACCGGCAGCAGGGCAACGTGTTGATCGTCACCTTCTTCATGGCGCTGATCGTGATTTACCTGGTGTTGGCCGCCCAGTTCGAGAGCTGGCGCGACCCGCTGATCATTCTGATCTCGGTTCCGTTGTCTATCGCCAGTGCGATGGCGTTCCTAATGCTGGGCTTTGCCAGCGTGAACATATACACCCAGGTCGGTTTAATTACCTTGATCGGTTTGGTCGCCAAAAACGGGATTCTGATCGTCGAATTCGCCAATCAATTGCAATCCCGCTCCGGTTTGACCAAGCAGGCCGCGGTCGAGCAGGCGGCCGCTATCCGCTTGCGGCCGATTCTGATGACGACAGTGGCGATGATCGTGGCGATGGTGCCGTTGCTGCTGGCCACCGGACCCGGTGCGGCCAGCCGGTTTGCGATCGGCCTGGTCATCGCCTCCGGTTTGGGGATAGGCACGTTGTTGACCTTGTTCGTGGTACCGGCGTTTTATCTGTTGCTGGCCGGGAGCCACTCTGAAACCGCGCATCCGGCCGCTTAAGCCGGACCGGGCCGTCCCTGCAATAGCGCGGCTTCGCAGGCGTCGGCCGGCATCGGCCGGGCAAACAGGTAGCCCTGGCCGTAATCGCAGCCGATTTGTTTCAATAACGCGCATTGTTCTGCAGTCTCGACGCCTTCCGCGATCACTTTAATACCTAGTTTATGCGCCATGACGATCATAGCTTCGCACAGTGCCATGTCGCTGGAGTCGTTGGCCAGATTGCGGACAAAGGCCTGGTCGATTTTTAAATAGTCGATATCGAATTTCTTCAGATACGCCAACGAGGAATAGCCGGTACCGAAATCGTCCAAAGCCACCTGGGTGCCTTGGTCCCGGAAAGCCAGCAATTGGCCGCGGATCTTGTCGCTGGCCTCGACCAGCAAGCCCTCGGTAATTTCGATGGCGATGCTGCTTCCGGCCAAGCCTAAATCCCGCAAATGTCCGAACCACGACAGATGGCTGCCGTGGTCGGCTCTGAATTGAACCGGCGATTTGTTGACGCTGATTTGGAATTCCGGGTCGAGCAGGTTGCGCCAACGCACCGCTTGTGCCGCGGCCTGGCGAAACACCCAGTCGCCGATCTCGACGATCAGGCCGGTATCTTCGGCAATCGGAATGAATTTGGCCGGGCTGATTTGGCCGAGGGTCGGATGCTGCCAACGAATCAAGGCCTCCGCTTTATGCACCGAATTCGTTGCCAGTTCGACGATGGGTTGGTAATAAACCTCAAATTGCTTTTCGGCCAAGGCCTGATGCAAGTCGTTCGACAGCCGGGCCCGGCTGTTGGCCGCATCCTGCATCGCAGTGGTGTAATAGTGGTAGCAATTGCGGCCTTGGCGTTTTGCGGCGTACATGGCTTGGTCGGCGTTACGCAGCAGGACCGAGAAGTCGGTCGCGTCGGTCGGGTAGATCGTGATGCCGATACTGGCCGAGATGTAAGCCAATTCGTCGTCGAGCCGGTAGGGCGCCGCCAAGGCTTCCAATAAGTGGCCGGCAATGCGCGGCACGCATTCGCTATCGTCCAGGCCGGACAGCACGACCATGAATTCGTCGCCGCCCAGGCGGGATACGGTATCGCTGTCGCGCACGCAAGCCGACATGCGCCGGGCGGCTTCGACTAACAGCGAGTCGCCGACGTCGTGGCCTAGCGTATCGTTGACTTCTTTGAACCGGTCCAGATCGATGAACAACAAGGCCAGTTGTTTGCGCTCCGCCTTGCACTGCTTGATTTCGGTTTCCAGCCGCTCGCGCACCATCTGCCGGTTGGGAAGGTCGGTCAGACTGTCGTAGTTGGCCTGGCGCCAGATCAAGTCGTCGCTTTTTTTCTTTTCGGTGATATCGGAAAACATCGCGACCCGGCGTTGCACCGCGCCGTCTGTAGCGAATACGGTGTTGATCGATAGCCATTGCAGAAAAATCTCGCCGGACTTGCGCCGGTTCCAGACCTCGCCCTGCCAGGCGCCGGTGTCGGCGACGGTCTGCCATAAGGCCTGAAAAAAATGGTCGTTGTGCAGGTCGGAATTCAATATGCGCGGATTGTGGCCGACCACTTCCGCGGCGCTGTAACCGGTAATCGCCGTGAACGCCGGATTGACCGAAATGATGCGATTGCCGTTGTCCAATACCATCATGCCTTCGCTGCTGGCTTGATAGACCGTAGCGGCAATCTTCATTTCCTCCTCGTTCTGCCGGAGTTGGGTAATGTCCTCGACGATAGACCAGATGTAGCGCTGGCCGTCGCTGCCGGTAATCAACATGCCGTTCAGCCGTAACGGTTTCAGTTTGCCGTTTTTACACAAATACTCTTTTTCGTAAGGGCCGTAATAGCCGGTGCGCTGCATTTGCTCGAGTTGTTCCGCCTCTTGCTCGCGGTATTTGCTTGGCGTCAGCGTCCAGTAATCGAGGTTGGCCAATTCCTCGGCGGTATAGCCGCAAATGCGGCAGAACGCGTCGTTGAATTCGACGAAACGGCCGTTCAAGTCATTCAGGGCGATACCCAGCGGCGATAATTCGAACAGGCCGCGCAGTTTCTCCGCGTCGGCGTGCTGCCGGCGCAGGCTGCGGATCAAGGTCAGGGCGTACGAGCAGGAGGCGACCAGGAACAAGCCGGCTATGGCCAGAAAAATCCAGAGTTGTTTGTGCCAAACGCGCAAGAATTCGTCTTCGGCCAGCCCGACGTCGACCAGCAGCGGGTAGCGTTCGAATTCGAGATAAACGTGTTGCCGGGCGATGCCGTCGCCGCGATCGCTTGCGCTGCGGTAATGGCCGGCCGCCGAGTCGCGTTCCAAGGCCCGGCTGAATTCGGCGGATACGCTTTGTACGGCCTGATTGCCGTCGGCCGGTTCCGGATAACGGCTGATCGCCGCCAGGTTGCGGTCCATGACTACGACTTCGCCGTGGCGGCCGATGTCGACCGCCAATAACAATTCGTTCAAGTCCTTTAATCGCAGGGTTGCCATGACGGCACCGGCAAAAGCGCCGTCGGCAGCGGCGAGCGGTCGCGAAAACAGCAGTGCTGTTTGGCCGTTGCGCGGCTCGAGCGGGGTTGGCGAGATAAGCAAGCCGCTTCCGGGATTGGCTTGGTGCCGATTGAAAATCGAACGGTCGCCGGCGGACGCCTGTGGCGGAGCCGGGTCGCCGGTACGGTAAACCGTTGCGCCGGATGCATCGTAAACCCGCAGGCTGATCAAGTCTGGCAAGCGCTTTTGTTGCTGTCTGAACAGCTCGGCAAAATGGGCGTGGCTTGGCGGGGTATGTTCGATTTCGTCGGCCGTGGACTGCAAAGCCAGATCGATGGCATCGACCAAGCCTGAAATCGAATATTCGAGCGTATGCGCCAGGTTACCCGCCGAGACGCTCGCTAATTGCACGGCGTGTTCGCGGCTTTCGAACAGAGCGATACCACCGCCGGCCAAAACCAGCAGATTCAGCGCCGCCAAACCGAATACGATGCGTTTGATTAGATTGGCAGAGCGGATCGGGCGGGAGTGCGAGTCCGTCCCGGCAACCGGCACCGATTTCAGTTCTGTCACCATTTCGTAGCGGCCAATGAGAGTCTGCAAAGTTGGCTCGTCCGAGCGGCTAAGGTTCGGGCGACCTTGGGCGTGGTCCGGCTTGGGCCGGTGTAGCTGTAAAAGGCCGGCGGGCCAAGTCAAGACACAGCATAGGCCAAACCCGCACAAATGTAACGGTTTGGCCCAAACCTTTCGGAGAAAGCCGCTGGCCGGCGGCAACGGCGGATCAGGAGTTGTCGGCGGCGGCGGCCAGATCGGCCAACTGCTGTAAGCCGGCCCGGTAAGCGGCTTCCGAGTCGGTACGTATCGTCGCATGCGCCACTTTGCGGCCTTTGCGCGGCACCTTGTCGTATAAATGCAAATGGGCGTTGGCTATGTTCAGCAATTGGGCGTCGTCGGCGAGGCCACCGATGAAATTCACCATAGCGGCGTAACCGCGCGGTGCAGTCGAGCCCAGCGGCAGATTTAGAATCGCCCGCAAATGGTTTTCGAATTGGCTGGTTTCGCTGCCTTCGATGGTCCAATGGCCGGAGTTGTGGACTCTGGGCGCGAATTCGTTGGCCAACAATGTGCCGCCGGCATCGAACAATTCCAACGCGACGACGCCGACGTAATCGAGTTTTTCCAGCAGACGCCTGACGTAATCTTCGGCCAGGGATTGAGCCGGATCCTTATCGCAGCATTCGGCGATGCGCAAAATACCGCCGCGGTGGCGGTTTTCGGACAGCGGGTAATAGGCAATTTCGCCGGACGGGCTGCGGGCGGCAATGATCGAGACCTCGCGTTGGAAATCGACAAAGCCTTCGACGATAGCGGCGGCGCCTTGCATGCTGTCCCAGGCCGCAGCCAAATCGGCCGCCGACCGCAACACGGCTTGGCCCTTGCCGTCGTAACCCATGCGCCGGCTTTTCAAAATGGCCGGATAGCCGATATCCGCCATGGCGTTTTCTAAGTCCGCCAGACTATCGACGGCGGCAAACGGCGCGGTGCCGATCCCCAACTCGCGGAAGAAATTTTTTTCCAGCAAACGGTCCTGCGCCACCGCCAACGCGCCGGCCGGCGGATAGACTAGCGTATGGCTGGATAAAAATTCGGCGACGTGGGCCGGCACGTTCTCGAATTCGTAAGTCACCACGTCGGCTTTCTCGGCCAATTCCGCCAGCAGGGCGGGGTCGTCGTAAGCGCCGAGCAAATGTTCGCTCAGGCCGGCGGCGCCGGCATTGGCGTCGGGGTCGAGGACGATGAATTTCAGGCCCAGCGGATAGCCGGCCAGGGCAATCATCCTGGCGAGCTGGCCGCCACCCAGAATGCCTACCTTCATCCGGCCACCTGCCGCGGATCGGGCGTAGCGATGACGCTATCGGTTTGCTGTTGGCGGTAGGCATCCAGCGCCGACCGGTATTGCGGATGTTTGTTGCTGACGATGGCGGCTGCCAGCAGTGCGGCATTGATGGCGCCGGCCTTGCCGATCGCCAAAGTGCCGACCGGAATCCCGGCCGGCATTTGCACGATGGATAACAGCGAGTCCATGCCGTTCAAGGCTTTGGATTGGACCGGTACCCCCAGCACCGGCAGTGCGGTCTTCGCCGCGGTCATGCCCGGTAAATGCGCGGCGCCGCCGGCACCGGCGATGATGACTTCCAGACCTTTGCTCTCGGCGGTTTCGGCATAGCGGAACAGTTTGTCGGGGGTGCGGTGGGCCGATACCACTTCCACTTCGTGCGGAATGTCCAGATGTTCCAAGGTCTGCGCAGCATGCTGCATGGTTTCCCAGTCGGATGTGGAACCCATGATGATGCCTATCAATGCGGTCATGCAAAATCTCCGGTGTCTGCAATAAATCGTATCCGGGCGATTATCGCATAATTGCCGGGATTTTCTCGGCCGGCAAGTTGGGAAGCCGGCCGCGGTTAGTGTTAAGATAGCGCCCCTCTTATTTCTCGAACCACCGGACCCAGGAACAGTTGAATGGATAACTTGCAACACGCGGCGCTGGAAGTCAGGGATTTGTCCTGCTTTCGCGACGAACGCTTGTTGTTCTCGGCATTGAGTTTCGAGGTGCAGGCCGGGCAATCGCTGTTACTGGAAGGGGCCAACGGCAGCGGTAAGACCACGCTGTTGCGCATCCTGTGCGGATTGCGCGAAGCCGATTCCGGCCAAATCATCTGGTGCGGGCAGCCGGCCGACCGAAGTTCCTATTACCGGGATATGGCCTACGTCGGCCATGCCGACGGCACCAAGAAAGAATTGACGGTGTTGGAGAATCTTAACTTCGCGTTGGCGTTGGGCGCTCCGGGCAAATACCGAATCGATGAGGCTCTGGACAAAGTCCGGCTGGCCGGTTTCGACGACAATCCGGTGCACACCTTGTCGGCCGGACAAAAACGGCGCCTGTCTTTGGCCCGGTTGTTGATTACCCAAAACCTGTTGTGGATACTCGACGAACCTTTCACCTCATTGGATAAACACGGTATCGCCTTGATCGAATCGTTGATTGCCGACCACATCGGCCACGGCGGTATCGCCGTCTTGACCTCGCACCACGATCTGCGCATGGCGGACCTGAATCTGAAACGTATCCATCTGCAAGCATGTCATTGATCCGCGCCTTTCTGGCCATCATCCGCCGCGATTTATTGTTGGCGTTTCGGCGCCGGGCCGAAATGGCCAATCCGCTGTTTTTCTTCGTGTTGGTGGTGACCTTGTTTCCGCTGGCGATCGGTGCCCAGCCCAATTTGCTGCAAGCGATGGCGCCGGGCGTAATTTGGGTATCGGCCTTATTGGCGACTTTGCTGTCTTTGGACAGTTTGTTCCGCAGCGATTTCGAGGACGGCTCGTTGGAGCAAATGCTGCTTAGCCCGCATGCCTTGTCGGTGTTGGTGTTGGGCAAAATCGTCGCCCATTGGTTGGTTACCGGGCTGCCGTTGTTGCTGGTGGCACCGCTATTGGCCCTGTTTCTGGGATTGCCGGAGCAGGCGATGGGAACTTTATGGCTTACGTTGATCTTAGCTACTCCATTATTGAGCCTGATCGGCGCAATCGGCGTCGCGTTGACGGTGGGTTTGCGCCGCGGCGGCATGCTGTTGTCCCTGTTGGTATTGCCGTTATACGTACCGGTGCTGATTTTCGCCAGCGGCGCGGTCGACCGTGCGGCCGGCGGCCTGCCGGTCGGCGCCCAATTGAATATTTTGTTGGCGATGTTGCTGGCGGCTCTGGCCCTGGCTCCCTTGCCGGCTTCCATTGCGTTAAAAATGAGTGTTAATTGATGTCCTGGATACCTGCGCCGGTCAGCCGGTTTTTTCACCGTACTTCCTCGCCGCCGCATTTCTACGCGTTGGCCGACCGTTTCATACCGTGGTTGACGCTAATTTTTTTGCTGCTGCTCGGTGCCGGCTTGTACGGCGGTTTATACCTGGCGCCCACCGATTACCAACAGGGCGACAGTTACCGCATCATTTATATTCATGTCCCCGCGGCCTGGATGTCGTTGTTCGTCTACGTGATGATGGCGGTAATGGGCGGCATTGCCCTGATTTGGCGGATGAAACTGGCCGAGGTGATGTTGATCAGTAGCGCGCCGATCGGGGCCGGTTTCACCTTCGTCGCGCTGGTGACCGGCTCGTTGTGGGGCAAACCGATGTGGGGTACCTGGTGGGTATGGGATGCCCGCCTGACTTCCGAATTGATCCTGCTGTTTCTGTATTTGGGCGTGATCAGCCTGTACGGCGCGATCGAAGACAAACGCAGTGCGGCCCGGGCGGTGTCCATCCTGGCCCTGGTCGGCGTGGTCAATATTCCGATCATCCATTATTCGGTGGAGTGGTGGAATACGCTGCACCAGCCGGCGACGGTCAGCAAACTGGATAAACCGTCGATCCACGTCTCGATGCTAGTGCCGCTGTTGCTGATGGCGATAGCATTCAAGTTTTACTACCTGATTGCGGTGTTGCAGGCGGCCAAACTGGAATTGTTGAAACGGGAAACGGCGTCGCAATGGGTGAAAAATATGTTGGAGAAACGAGCATGAGTTGGGACAGCTTTTGGTACATGGGCGGTTACGCCGCCTATGTCTGGCCGGCATACGCCGTTACGGCGCTGGTGTTGGCGGCGAACGTGGTGTGGCCGGTCTGGCAACGCAAACAACTCTTCAGGCAACTGGCTATCAAACAAAAACGCGCGCAATCCAAATGAAACCGATCCGCAAACAGCGTCTGCTATTAATTCTGTTAATGTTGGCCGGCTTAGGCCTGGCGGCTTTTTTTGCGTTGAAAGCATTCAACGAAAACCTGATGTATTTCTTCTCGACCAGCGACGTCGTCGCCGGTAAGGCGCCGAACAACGCCGTATTCCGCCTGGGCGGCATGGTCGTCAAAGGCAGCGTGCAACGGCCCAACGCCGACTTGCTGGTGCAGTTCAAACTCAGCGATTTCAGCCAGGAAGTGACGGTCGAATATTCCGGCATCTTGCCGGATTTGTTCCGCGAAGGGCAGGGCATCGTTGCCAAAGGCCGCTTGGATAACCGCGGCGTATTCGTTGCCGAAGAAGTGCTGGCCAAGCACGACGAAAATTATATGCCGCCGGAAGTTGCCGGCAGCCTGAAAAAACCGGCGGCGCAACCATGATCCCGGAAATCGGCCATTTCGCGTTGATCCTGGCGCTATGCATGGCGTTGGTGCAAGGCACGCTGCCGATACTTGGCGCCGGCAAGAAAATTAGCGGCTGGGTACACGTCGCCCGGCCGGCCGCCTTCGGCCAGTTGGCGTTCATCGCGCTGGCCTACGGCTGTTTGACCTATGCCTTTATCAGCCACGATTTTTCGGTGGCCTACGTGGCGCAGAATTCCAACACCGCCTTGCCGTTTTTATACCTGATCTCCGGGGTGTGGGGCGCGCACGAAGGCTCGTTGCTGCTGTGGGCGTTGGCCCTGTCGATCTGGACCGGATTGGTCGCCGGTTTCAGCGCCCGGATTCCCGATCCGACCCGGGCGCGAGTACTGGGCGTGATGGGCTTGGTCAGCGTCGGTTTCATCCTGTTCTTGTTATTGACCTCGAATCCGTTCGAACGCCTGTTTCCGGCACCGGCAGAAGGCCGCGACCTGAATCCCTTGTTGCAGGACCCCGGCTTGGCGATCCATCCGCCGATGCTGTACATGGGCTATGTCGGCTTTTCGGTGGCCTTCGCGTTTTCGATTGCCGCTCTGCTGGAAGGTCGGTTGGATTCGGCCTGGGCCCGCTGGTCGCGGCCTTGGACCAACGTGGCCTGGATGTTTTTGACGCTGGGTATCACGCTGGGCAGTTGGTGGGCCTATTACGAATTGGGCTGGGGCGGCTGGTGGTTTTGGGACCCGGTCGAGAACGCCTCGTTCATGCCCTGGTTGGTCGGCACCGCCTTGATCCATTCCTTGGCCGCCACCGAAAAACGCGGCGCATTCAAGACCTGGACCGTGCTGTTGGCGATTTTCGCGTTCTCGTTGAGTTTGCTCGGCACCTTTTTAGTGCGTTCCGGCGTGTTGACCTCGGTGCATGCCTTCGCCAGCGATCCGGCCCGCGGTTTGTTCATCCTGATCTTTTTGGGCGTGGTAGTCGGCGGATCGTTACTGCTTTATGCGATCCGCGCGCCGCAGGTAAAAAGTTACGCCCGCTTCGAGTTGGTTTCCAAGGAAACGGTATTGTTGGTCAATAACGTGTTGTTGGTCGTTACCGCCGCCAGCATTCTGCTCGGTACGCTGTATCCGTTAGTGGTCGATGCGCTGGGTTTGGGTAAATTGTCGGTCGGTCCGCCGTATTTCAATGCGGTGTTCATCCCGTTGATGGCGCCGTTATCTCTGGTGGTGGGTGTCGGCGTGCTGCTGCGCTGGAAAAGCGACGACATCAATGCGCTGGGCTTACGCCTGCGCGGGTTGATTGCCGGTTGTATCGGCATCGCTTTGCTGGCACCTTTGGCGATGCCGTTTTACTCGTGGGGCGCCGCGTTGGGCGTGGCCTTGGCCTTGTGGACTCTGGCCGTCAGCGCCTTTGCCTTTAAACAACGCCTGCAAAGCTGGTCCTGGCAACGCCTGAAACAAATTCCGGCCGGGTTTTACGGCATGACCTTGGCCCATCTCGGGATCGCGGTGTTCGTGATCGGCATCAGCTTTACCTCGGTTTACAGCATCGAACGCGACGTGCGGCTGGCGCCGGACGAAACTCTGGATTTGTTCGGTTACGTGTTCCAATTTCACGGCGTCACTGCCAGCGAAGGCCCGAATTACCGCGCCGAGCAGGGCCACCTCAGCGTCAGTCATAACGGCGAAATAGTGGCCGAATTGGCCCCGCAAAAACGCGTCTACCGGGTGCAAACCATGCCGATGACCGAAGCCGCTATCGATGCCGGAATTTTTCGGGATTTATTCGTGGCCTTGGGCGAGCCGTTGGGTGAGCAGGGTGCCTGGAGCTTGCGGGTTTATTACAAAGCCTTTATCCGCTGGATTTGGCTGGGCGGCGTGTTGATGGCGTTGGGCGGAATGCTGGCCGCCTGTGACCGCCGCTACCGGTTGCCCAACAAACAAACCGCTGAAAACCGATGAAATATATATTGCCGTTACTGCTGTTTATCGCCTTGTCGGTATTTTTGGCGATAGGGTTGAAACTGAATCCGCGGGAAATTCCGTCGCCGTTGATCGATAAACCGGCGCCTGCCTTTAAGTTGCCGATCCTGGCCGCGCCGGAGCGGACTTTGAGCCAAGCCGATTTGCAAGGCAAAGTCTGGCTGCTGAACGTCTGGGCGTCCTGGTGCGTGTCGTGCCGGGAAGAACATCCGCTGTTGAACCAATTGGCGAAGATGAACAAAGTCACGTTGGTCGGCTTGAACTACAAGGACCAAGCCGACGCCGCCCAGGCCTGGCTGGCCAAGCAGGGCAATCCTTACAATGTCAGCGTGATGGACAGCGACGGCCGGACCGGCATCGATTACGGCGTTTACGGCGTGCCGGAGACTTTTGTTATCGATAAGCGCGGCGTCGTGCGTTACAAACATACCGGACCGATTCAACCCGGCGATCTGGAAAAATTGTTTTTACCGCTGATTCAACAGCTCGAGGCGGAAACCGCATGAAATATTGGTTTATCCTGACTTTATCGGTGTTTGCGGCTCAGGCCCGCGCCGACATCGAATACCGCGACTTCAAACAACCGGAACAGGAACAGGCTTACCAGAGCCTGATCAACGAGTTGCGTTGTCTGGTCTGCCAAAACCAGACCATCGCCGACTCCAACGCCGATCTGGCCAAAGATCTGCGCCGCCAAGTCTACGAAATGCTGCAACAAGGCAAGTCGCGCCAGGATGTGGTCAACTTCATGACCGAACGTTACGGCGATTTCGTCATGTACAAACCGGCCTTCAAATTAAAAACGTTTTTGCTTTGGCTGGGACCGGTACTGTTCTTGTTCGCCGGTTTGGCCGTGGTCTGGACCTTGCGCGCCAAGGGCGCCGGCGCGGACAAGGCCTTGTCGGCTGCCGAGCGCGAGAAATTAAAAAAAATTCTGGAACAGGGTGACGACGCGTGACTATCGAATTTTGGCTGGCAATTGCCGGCTTATTGGCCGCGGCGTTGGCCATTCTATTGCCGCCCCTGTTCAAAACCGCTCCGCTGCACGACGCCGACGGCGAACAACGCAATAAAGCCATCGCCCGGCAACAACTGGCCGAACTGAAACAACAACTGCAGGACGGCATCCTGTCGCAAAGCCAATTCGACGCCCAATACCAGGAACTGCAACTGGCCTTGTTGGACGAAATTCAGCAAGACGCGCCAACCCAAGCGCCGGCCCGCTCCGCTAGCGGGCGCTGGGCGATTCCCGTGGTTGGCGTGGCGCTGCCGTTGCTCAGCTTGTATCTCTATCTGACGCTCGGCGAGCCGGAAGCCATTGCCAAGGCCGAACTGGCCCAAAATCAGGCCAAGGCAGCCGACAACGTACAGAACATGGTGGCGGCATTAGCGCAACGCCTGCAGCAACGGCCGGAAGACCTGGAAGGCTGGATGATGTTGGGCCGGGCTTATCTGTACATGCAGCAATACGATAACGCCGCCCAAGCCTTTGCCGAATTGAACCGGCGTAAACCCAACGATCCGGCAGTGATGCTGCATTATGCCGATGCCTTGTCGATGGCGCGCAACGGCCAGATGCTCGGCGAACCGGCCGAATTGGTCGATCAAGCGTTGAAGCTGGTGCCGGAAGACCACACCGCACTGTGGTTGGGTGGCATGGCCAAGGCTGAGGCAGGCGATTACGCTCAAGCCATCGCCTATTGGCAAAAGCTGGCGGCGATGTTGCCAGAGCAGGACGAAACCAAACAGCAATTGCAAAAAATGATCGCAATGGCCGAAGCCGAGCAAGGCGCAGGCGCTGCCTCGACAGCCGCGGCGCCGGTCGAGATCAAGGTCGATGCCGGCCTGGCCGCCGAACTGAAAAGCAAAGCCGATCCCGCCGATACGCTGTTCGTCTACGCCCAAGCCGTGACCGGACCGAAAATGCCGCTGGCCATCGTCAAAAAACAAGTCAAAGACTTACCTTTGCAGACCGTACTGAACGACAGCATGGCGATGCAGCCGCAAACCCATCTGGCCGATTTCAAGCAACTGCGCATCGTCGCCCGTATTTCCAAGTCGGGTAACGCGATGCCGCAGCCGGGCGATCTGATCGGCACTGCCGAAGTCAATCTGGACGGTTCGCAGTCGGCAGCAGTCAACCTGACCATAGACCGGGAACTGAAATGATGGACCAATCGATTCAATTCGACCTGGACTTGATCAAACGCTACGACAAGTCCGGTCCGCGCTACACCTCGTACCCGACCGCGCTGGAGCTGCACGAGGGCTTCGGCGAGGCCGAGTACCGCCAACACATCGAAAAATCCAACGCCGCCGGCGGCCCGCTGTCGTTGTATTTGCATATTCCGTTTTGCGATACGGTCTGTTTTTATTGCGCCTGCAACAAGATCGTCACTAAAAACCGTGCGCATGCGGTGCCTTACCTGGACAATCTATGCCGGGAAATCGAAATGCAGGGCGCGCTGTTCGACCAGAATCGCCCGGTCAACCAATTGCATTGGGGCGGCGGTACGCCGACGTTTTTGAATGCCGAGCAAATGCGGCGCTTGATGGACACCACCCGCGCTCATTTCAACTTGCACACCGACGATAGCGGCGAATACTCCATCGAAGTCGATCCCCGCGAAACCAACGACCGCACCATCGCCGAATTGCGCGCACTGGGGTTCAACCGCATCAGTCTGGGCTTGCAGGATTTCGATCCGGACGTGCAAAAAGCCGTAAACCGGCTGCAAAGCAAGCAGCAAACCTTTGCGGTGTTGGCCGCGGCACGCCAGGAAGGCTTCCGCTCGACCAACATCGATTTGATCTACGGCCTGCCGCTGCAGACCGTGCAAAGCTTTGCCGACACGTTGGATCAAATATTGGCCTATGCACCGGACCGGTTTTCGATTTTCAATTACGCGCACATGCCGAGCCGGTTCAAGGTGCAACGCCAGATCGACGAAGCAGCCTTGCCGTCGCCGGCGGCCAAATTGGAGATACTGCAAATGGTCGGGCAAAAACTCACCGATGCCGGCTACGTCTACATCGGCATGGACCATTTCGCCAAACCGGACGACGAACTGGCGGTGGCCCAGCGCCAAGGCAAGCTGTACCGCAATTTTCAGGGCTATTCCACCCATTCCGATTGCGACTTGGTTGGCTTGGGCGTGACCTCTATCGGTCGGGTCGGCGACGCCTACATGCAAAATTACAAGGAACTGGACGAATACGCTGCGGCCATCTCGCAGCGGAAATTACCGGTGTTTCGCGGCGTGGATCTGGACGCCGACGACAAACTCCGGCGGGCGGTGATCACCCAACTGATTTGCCATTTCGAACTGAGTTTCGAAAAAATCGAACGGGAATTCACTATCGTCTTTAACGACTATTTCGCCGCGGAACTGGTAAACCTACAGCCGATGAAAACGGACGGTTTGTTGGATGTAACACCCGCAGGCATTCAAGTATCGACCGCCGGCCGCCTGCTGATCCGCAACATCTGCATGGTGTTTGACAAGTATCTGGCGCAGAAACAACAACAATTCTCCCGAGTCATCTGACTCATTTCGATTCCATGTTTGCGGACATTTCGGTCGAGGCTATCGAGCCTCTCCCGAATATGATTTTCATCGAATCTTAACGTTTTCCCTAGGTTTTCTTTCATTTTTCATCTGTAGATTCGGGGTCTTTTTGATCCGACGCGATAACGCGCGATTGTTTCTATCTGCATGCCGAAAGCCCGGAAATATCCCGCTTTACCTGTGGCGATATCAGGCCGTTGCAACGCGCATGCTGCCGATTCTATAAGATAAATAAGGAAATCAAATGCCATTAGCCGCTTCTCTAATCGCCGCCAATCTTTTAACTGCGCCGCTCTATTTCCCGACCCGCGAAGCCGCCGAAAAAACCCTAGTCGGCTATAACTACGGCTTGATACAGCTCACCGATGGCCGCTACCAAGCCTTCGTGTCCGGATTGAACGGCTCCGGCCAGCAAAATACTATTGGGACTCAAGCGGGAGACGCGTTGGTCCAGATATCGGCTGGGGCAGGAGGAACTGAAGCCACCGAAATGCCGTTTCCGAAAGTGACGCTTAAAGAAAAAGTCAACGGTCAGGCGGCGATAGAAGCTTTAGGCGACCAATTACCTGCGGTAGCCGAACAATACGGCATGTCGGCCGAGCGTTTGCAATCGATCTTACGCACCGACACTAGCGCCTGGATCGACCAAAGCGGGCATTTGTTGTACATCGACTCCGAGCATGAGCAGACTGTTATGCCGGACAATCGGATTACGGAGGTTAACCGCGCAAATGCCGCCACTGCCGCGGGAATCGATACGTTTAGCGCCACCGCAGCGACGAATACCGATCCATTTACACTTCACAGCAAGCCCGGATCGAACCGTACCGTGTATCTGGATTTTAACGGCTACCAAGCCAGCAACAGCGCTTGGTACAGCGGTACGCTGACGGCCAAACCCTACGATACCGACGCCAACCCGAGCGGTTTCAGCACTGCCGAACAGAACAACATACGCGAAATCTGGCAGCGGGTAGCCGAGGACTATGCTCCCTTCGATGTGGATGTGACCACCCAGGAACCGGCGGCCGACGCATTACGGCGTACCGGCAGTTCCGATGCCGTGTACGGCGTGCGCGTTGCAGTTACCCAATCGATGCCGGAGCTCTGCAGCCAATCCTGCGGCGGGGTGTCTTACATCAACGTGTTTTCCTACTACTCGTCCAGCAATCCGGACTATTACAACCCGGTCTGGGTATTTTTCGACAAATTGGGCGGGGGCTATCCGAAATACGTGGCCGATGCCGTTTCCCACGAAGTCGGCCACGCGCTGAACTTGACCCACGACGGTACCTCCACCACCAGTTACTACGCCGGCCAGGGCAGCGGCGCCACCGGCTGGGCGCCTATCATGGGGGTCGGCTATTACCAACCGCTGACGCAATGGAGCAAGGGCGAATACCCCGACGCCAACAATCCGCAAGACGACATTGCCGTGATCGCCGCGGCCGGAGCGCCGCAACGCGCCGACGATTTCGGCAACACCACGGCCACTGCGGCGCCCTTGTCCGGAACTTCGAGCGCGGTCTTGCAAACCGGAATCATCGAGCGCCGCACCGACGTCGATCTGTTTACCTTCTTCACCGATGGCGGCAGCGTGCAATTCAGCGCCGCCTCGGGTTCGAGTACTCCGAATTTGGATATCTCGTTAAAGTTGCTTAACAGTCAAGGCAGTACCCTGGTTTCGGCGAACCCGGCCGATACCTTGTCGGCCACATTGACGGCAACGCTGGCCGCCGGCCAGTACTTTCTGCAAGTAGACGGTACCGGCTACGGCGACCTAAGCACCGGGTATTCCGATTACGCCAGCGTCGGCCAATACCAGATTACCGGCAGTTATCCGAAAAGCTCAGCCACCACGCTCGCACCGAGCGCGATCCTGACGGCCTTGCCGACGAGCGGCACGGTACCGTTGACCGTCAGTTTCGATGGCTCCGGTTCCGTTGACCAAGACGGTTCGATTGTCGGCTACGACTGGAATTTTGGCGACGGCAGCGCCAATGCCGCTAGCGCGAACGCCAGCCACGTTTACAACGCGGTCGGCACCTATAGCGCAACGTTGACGGTGACCGATAACAGCGGACTGAAAAGCAGCGCGACGCAAACGATTAGCGTCGCGCAAGCGCCGGCGGCAGCAATCGGCATCAAGGTGGGCAGCACCAAACTGACGCGGAGACTGCTCGGGAAAAACAAGGCGCAATGCGTGGCAACGGTCGCCGTCAACGACGGCACGTCGGGCGTCGCCGGCGCCACCGTCTACGGTTCCTGGAGCGGCTCGATAAAAACCAATTCGGGTTCGACGACGTTGACCGGCTCGACCTCGGCGACTACCGTTACCACCGGTTCCGCCAGCATCGCCAGCGCGAACTTGCCGGCCAACTCTTCCGGCACTTGCGCCTTTACGGTCAGCAAGGTAGTCAAAGCCGGTTACAGCTACGACGGCAGCGGCCAAGTCAGCGCTAGTTTCAGTTGGTAGTTGGTTCCGAATTGGATTGGAAAGGCGCTGGGTGAAGCGCCTTTTTATTTAGGGCAGCGCAGCAGCGTTTTCCGATCAGACCCGCAACTGATTTCAATCGATAGTCGGCTGTACATTCTTCGCTATGATTGTGGAGGTTTTTGCAGCTATAAACTGACGCAATAGACCCAAAACAGGCATTGGCTTTTAAATGCCAATGCCCGTTTTAGTTTATATTTCGGCCTATTTGGTGTTGCACACAGGTTAACTTGTGCAACACCAAATAGGCACAAAAAAGCCGCTCGAAAGCGGCTTGAGTTGCAAGGTTTACAGTAGAAGCGATTACGCGGCTTTACGACGACCGAACAAACCGAAACCGGCCAAGGCCGAACCGAACAGCCAAACAGCGGCTGGAACCGGTACAGGCGCGGTATTGGCGGTTAGTAAAAAGGCATGGATTTTGCTTTGCGCATTGATGCCGGAACCGACGATTTGCCCCTGGTCGTTAATGGCTGCTGCCAGTTGCAGTGTCCAACCTGAATTGGCGGCAATCAGCGTATTCAAATCGGTCATCACGCCGTTGCTGTATAAGAAGGCATGAGAGGCCGCCGCATCGCCCGCCGTGTAGGCATTGCCCACCACTTGGCCGCTGGCGTTGATGCCGGAGGCAGCGCTATAGGTGCCTCCCAAGGTGCCGAGGTCTTGCATTGCGCCGTTGCTGTATAGGAAGGCATGGGTCGCATCGCCCGCTGTGTAGGCATAGCCCACCACTTGACCGCTGGCGTTGATGCCGGCGGGTCGGGTATAGCTGCCTCCCAAGGTGCCGAGGTCTTGCATCGCGCCGTTGCTGTACAGTAAGGCGTGATAGGCCGCATTGCCCGCCGTCGCGGAATAGCCCACCACTTAGCCGCTGTCGTTGATGCCGGCGGCATAGCTATAGGTGCCGCCCAAGGTGCCGAGGTCTTGCATTGCGCCGTTGCTGTATAGGAAGGCATGCCCGGCCGAATAGCCCGTCACTTGACCGCTGGCGTTGATGCCGGTTGCATAGCTATAGGTGCCGCCCAAGGTGCCGAGGTCTTGCATCGCGCCGTTGCTGTACAGGAAGGCGTGATTGGCCCCATTGCCCGCCGGGTAGACATCGCCCACCACTTGGCCAATGGCGTTGATGCCTCTGGCATAGCTATCGCCGCCGCCGAGGGTGCCGAGATCGGTAACGCTGTAAGTCGTCGCTTGCGCGGTCAAGGTGTTTAAGCTCAGCAGTAAGCCTGCCACCAGTAATTTTTTGGTGTGTTGCATCATTTTTCTCCGAATGTATTTTTGAAAAGTGAAGGTCTTCCCTCCCGCTTGGAGAGAAGGTCATAAATCAAAGAGGCAGTCCGGCTGTCCGTGCAACACGCACCCTGTGGATTTTCCGTCAGCTTTGGGCTGGTGGCTTTTTTCTCTTTATGAATTAACTTGCGAACTACGCCGCCATCATGCCTGGTATTGCTGTCAGCCTAGTAGGGTACGCACCGCGTACCATCAGTACGCCATCAAGGTGACGAGTGCCAAAAGGTACGCTGTGCGTACCCTACATCTGATATGGGAAAAACCAAGTCGTTGACAGAATATGGCCGGTTTGCAGTCGTTGGCTTGCATATGTTTTTTGACGGGTTTTGGAAAAATCCGTAAGCGCCACTAATTTTTCAATCGGAATCAGCAGTTGATTTGAATTGGGAACCTGCCCAATCCGCTAGACGCTCAATCCCTGACCCAATTCTCCACCAACCGGCTCGGTATGTGCGGCGACTCGCTGGATTGCGGGTAGCTTTGGCCGCTAGTTACTCGATAAATTACGCGTAGCATGTCGGCCAGTAGCAGCCAGGTGATCAGCATGAACAGGCAGGTCAGGCCGGCGTTCAGGTAGTCGTTGAAAATCAATTGCGGCGCATTTTTCAGTTGTGCCGCCGGCAGCGTGCCGCCGGCAATTTTCGCCGACAAATCGGCGGCATGTGCCAGAAATCCGATGCGTAAATCCTCGGCGAACAGTTTCTGCCAGGCCGCGCTGCTGGTGACGATAATCAGCCAGGACAAGGGCAGGGCGGTGACCCAGACGTACTTCAATTTGCCGGATTTGACCAGAATCGTCGTCGCCACGCACAGCGCGATTGCCGCCAACATTTGGTTGGCAATCCCGAACAAGGGCCACAGGCTGTTGATGCCGCCTAACGGGTCGATTGCGCCCATGTACAGGAAATAACCCCAGGCGCCGACCACAGCGGCGCTGGTCAGTACGATGCTGGCATAACCGCCGCTGCCGATATTGAAGTTACTCAGAATATCCTGCAGCATGAAGCGGGCGACGCGGGTGCCGGCGTCCAGCGTGGTCAGGATAAACAAGGCTTCGAACATGATGGCGAAGTGGTACCAGGCCGCCAGCAAATGTTGGCCGAACACCTGGGCGAACAAGCTGGCCATGCCGACCGCTAGCGACGGCGCGCCGCCGGTACGGGCGAATAAGGTCGATTCGCCCATGGTCTGCGCCAGTTGCTGCATTTGTTCGACGGCCACAGGAAAACCCCAGCCGCTGATTTTCGCCACCGCTTCCGCCGCTTCCTTACCGACCACGCCGGCCGGACTGTTGATTGCAAAGTAAACCCCCGGCTCCAACACCGACGCGGCGATCATTGCCATGATGGCGACAAAGGATTCCATCATCATCGCGCCGTAACCGATAAAGCGGGCGTCGGTTTCGTTCGCCAGCAGCTTGGGCGTGGTTCCAGAGGAAATCAGCGCGTGAAAGCCGGAGATGGCGCCGCAGGCGATGGTGATGAACACGAACGGGAACAGTTTGCCGCCGAAGATCGGACCGCTGCCGTCGATAAACTGAGTCAGGGCCGGCATTTTCAGGTCGGGCCGCAAGATCAGGATGGCGACGGCCAGCGCGGCAATCGTACCCAGCTTCATGAAAGTGGACAGGTAGTCGCGCGGTGCCAGCAACAGCCAGACCGGCAATACCGCGGCGGCGAAGCCATAAGCGATCACCATCAACGCCAGTTGCGGCGCGTCGTAATCGAACCAGGTACGAAGGGTCGGATTTTCGTCGACCCAGCCGCCGCCCACGACGGCAAAAACCAGCAACGACACGCCAATCAGCGTGGCTTCCAGTACCCGGCCCGGCCGCAGATTGTTCAAGTACAGGCCCATCAACATCGCGATCGGGATCGTCGCGGCGACGGTGGCGGTGGCCCAGGGGCTGTGTTTCATCGCATTGACCACCACTAAACCCAGTACCGCGATCAGAATCACCATAATCGTCATGACGCCGAGCATTGCCGCACCGCCGCCGATGTTGCCCAATTCGTCCTTGGCCATCTGACCCAGCGAGCGGCCGTCGCGCCTGACCGAGAAAAACAGCGTGACGAAATCCTGCACGCAACCGCCCAACACCGCGCCGATCAGGATCCACAAGGTGCCGGGCAAATAACCGAACTGCGCCGCCAACGTCGGCCCGATCAATGGGCCGGGGCCGGCGATTGCGGCGAAATGGTGGCCGAATACTACCCATTTGTGGGTGGGCATGAAATCGCGGCCGTCGTCGAAGCGTTCGGCCGGCGTGGCGCGGCTGGCATCGAGCACCAGAACTTTGGCGGCGACGAAGGCGCTGTAAAAGCGGTAGCCCAGCGCATAAACGCAGGCCGCAGCGACGATAAGCCACATGCTGCTGATGGTTTCGCCGCGCTGCAAGGCAATACCGGCAATGGCGCCGGCCGCGGCCAGGGCGACGAGGCCCCAGAATAGGTTGATGGGAAGCGAGTGCTTGCTGCCTGACATGACGATTCCTGTCTGAAAGTCGGATTGGGATGTGATGGTTTTCGCAAAATGGTAGCACGCCGCCGCCGTTCGCTGCAGGGGCTTTGTCCTCCAGTCCGGAGTCCAAGCCGGACTGGAGCATGATTTGCTGGGTGGGTGTCGAGTCCGGCCGATTCTAAAATCGGGCGAACCGCTGCCGCAGCGCAATCAGAAGTGCCAGTATCGACGCGGCCGATAACGCCTGCCAACCGGCCAAACGGTTCAGTTCGGCATAATCCATCGTCTGACGGAACTCGAAGCGCGGCAGCGCCGCTTGTTGCGCTTCGCTCCAGCCGGCGCGGGCCATGATCTGCGGCAGGAAGTATTCTCGCCAGCGGTCTTCGAATGCGTCGACGGCCGCGACGAAGCCGGCGTGGCGCGGTGCGTCCAGGCCGGATAATCGATCCGCCGCCAAGGCCAGGGCCAAGGCCGGCGACGCCCAGCACCAGCGTTGCATAAATCCGAAACGCTCGGCGCGGTGGGTTTCGAATTGCATCATCAGCGGGCGAATCTGATGGTCCAACTGCATGGCGACCGGCAGGCCGGCAACTTCGCGCGGTAACTTGGCGAGCGGCGTGTCGCCGAGCAGATCGGGATGGGCCTTGAACCAGTCAGCCAACGCCGTTTGCCGTTGCTGGTTGCTCGCTTCCTGTAAACGGCGGATCTCGATGATGGCCGCCATCCGCGACGGTTTGGGTTGGCTTTGGTCGGCGGCCCAATGCAGCGCGGCCGGCACGCCGAAGGTCAGCACCAGCCAGCTGCCGAGCAAGCCGATCGCGGCGGCGCCGGACGATATCGGCAATAACAGGAACAGGCCGGTCAAAGCGAACCAGAACACGACATAGCTCAGGCTGATCGCCGCCCAGTACGCCAGTGCCGGCCAGTCCGAGCCGCTATCCAGCAAAAAGGCCAGCGCCGAGCTGAGGCCGGCGATTAACGCGACCAACAGCAAACGCAAGCCCAGGCTAGAGAATACCAATTGCCACGGCCGCGCGGTTTGGGTGCAGACCAGACGCCAGACCCCGCTTTCGCGTTCCTCTTGCACCAGCCCGTAACTCAAGGCGATAACGACCAACGGCGTCAGCAGCGCGAACACGCTGGCGAAGTCCAGCAAACCGAATTCGTAACTCAACGGATTGAATATTTGGTCGCTGTTGCGGCCATCGGTATGGCGGCTGCGACTGGAGACTTTGATCGAGGTGCCGACCAAATCCGCTTGGCTGACGTTCAGCGCCAAGCCGCCCAATAAAGGTAGTTGCAACGGTGGCAGCTTGTTGCTGGCGGCGTAGGCCGAATCGCCGCCGCCGTCATGATCGTCCGGCTTCGGCGCATCGTGCATTTCGGCGGCGTTGGCCGGCGCTTGCGCGATTTGCGGCGCCGCGGCTGCGGCTCGAATCTCGCTGGCTCTAAAGCCGGACCAAATAGCGCTTAGCCCCAGCATAACCGCAAAAATCAGCAATATCGCACCGTTCAGCGGATTGCGCCGGATTCTGATCCATTCCACTTTGACGATATTCATCATGGCTGCAATCTCCGCGCCGATTGGGCCAACAGCCACAGTGCCGCGCAGAGCCAGGCGCTTAGCAGCGTTAGCGGCAGCAGGCTGGCGCGTAGCGAGTATCCGACCGTCGGTACGGCGTAAGCAAAGTCGCGCACGCCGCGCAAGTCGGTCTCCTCGGCTTTGGCGGAGCGCTCGGTGCCTCGGCTGCGTTCGCGGTCCCATTCTTCGGTCAGATCGATGAAATAGCGCCGGTAGTCTTCGGCGGCGTCTTCGAAATCGCGCTGATGCGCCAGATCGGTGCCGGCAATCGCCATCGACAGCGAGCGCAGCGCCAGGCTGGGCCCCAACCAACCGGCCAGTTGCGCCAACTGTTGTTGTTTGGCGAAGTTGTCGCGCAGCCAGTCGAAATGCAACTGGTGCACTTTGCTGGAATAAATATCGTTAAATTGCCGATTCAACGAAACAAAACCTACCGGTAGCTGCTCCTTGCCGGCGACGCCGTATTGAGCGAGCACTTGCGCCTCGAAAGCTTTTTCCCGCTGTTGCTTGGAGCCGTCGCCAGGCAGTCCTTGGGCGATATCGGTCTTGATAGCATCCCAAAACTGGCTGGCACTCGGATTGGGCGCCACGACGTCGCCGATTGCCGCACCCAGGCGCGGGGCGACGAACACGCTGCCCATCCAGAAACCCAGCAGGCAAAACAAGGTGTTGCGGCTGGTGCGAAAGTAAGCGGATGCGGCAATCGATAAGGCAGCGAAAATCGTGTAATACGCCACTAGGCCGACCAGCAACAGGCTCAACCGCATCAGGTCGTCGGCTGTAAGGTCGAATTGGCCGGCCAAGGTCAGCGCCGCCAGCAGCACGGCCGGCGACATTACCAACCAAAACGCCGCCAGCAGTCCGGACAATTTGCCGAACAACAAAGCCAACGGCGTCACGCCCAAGCTGTGCAACATGCGCAAGGTGCCGCGTTCGCGCTCCTGCGACACCGAATTGAAACTGAGCGCGACAATCAACAGCGGCAGCAATGCGTACAACACAAAACTGCTGCCGGCCTGGCCGAAGCGGTTGGCCAGCACGTCGTCGGCGCTGGGATTGAAGCGGGTCAGGTTACGCTTATGCGGCTCCAGCCATAACGACTGTCCGGTAAACGGCGTCAGACCAGGGTCTATCGCGGCGGCGGGCAAATCCGGTTTGAACACGTAGATACCGTAGTGCGCGGCGGAATGGGGGTTTTTGACGCTCTGCGAATTCCACTGCTCCTTGGCCGTCGCCCCGACGCGTTGTTTTTCCAGGCGCTGCGCCTGCAATTGATGAGTGGAAAGCAGAAAAAAGGCGGCGAACAGGGCAAACAGCGACAGCCCGAGCACCAGCAAACGGCCATCGCGCAGCGTGGTGAGGAGCTCCTTGCGCATCACGGTGGCGATCATGCCAGCCCCCGGGCGTGCGCCAGATATTTGGTTTCCAGTTCGTCGTGTTGCACGCTGTGCGCGTCGAACTCTTCGACCAATCGGCCTTGCTTCATGATGCCGATACGGTCTGCGACTTGCTTGGCGTTGAACAAATCGTGGGTTGCCATCAATACCGCCATGCCGCCGTCTGCGGCGGCGCGGATACGTTGGGCAAAATCGTTGGCCGCGCTCGGGTCGAGGCCGGAGGTGGGCTCGTCCAGCAACATGGCTTTGGCGTGCTTGGCGCTGGCAATCGCCAAACCGACTTTTTGCCGCATGCCTTTGGAATATTGGCCGACCCGCTTGTCGTGGGCGTCGGCCTGCAAGCCGCTGTCGCTCAGCAAGCCGCCGGCCTGATCCCGGCTCAACTCGATACCGGCCAGCGCACAGAAAAACCTCAGGTTTTCCGCACCGCTGAGCAGGTCGTACAACGCCACGTTCTCGGGCAGATAGGCCAGCTCGGCCTTGACCAAGTCCGGCTGGTCCTGCAGCGAGCGGCCGCCGATCAGGACCTGGCCGCCGGTCGGGCGGTTAAACCCCAAAAAGGTGCTGATCGTCGTGGTTTTGCCGGCGCCGTTGCCGCCTAGTAAAGCGTAAACGCAGCCGGCGGGTACCGCTAAATTCAGCCGGTCTATCGCCCGGTGCTGTTGGTAATCGACCACCAAGTCGCGGGTTTCCAGAATATTTGTCGTCGTCATGGTTTAACAATCGGGGGTTAGTACTTAACGGAGAAGCTGACCTAGTCGCTACGCTGAGCCAGCGGATAATTCGGTAGGCAGCTTTCAGGGTGAGTCAGTCGGTAGCCTGCAGTTGGTTTAAATTTATGGGTCCGAGCCGTTGCACAGGGTGGCTTCGCTGCCGACCTTGGCGATTGGGCGGAATAGGGCGCTACGCTAGCGGACCGGCACCGCCGCATGCCATGCCGGCAGCATATGGTAAGTCGTCTGCACGCCGACCTGCAAACCAGCCGTTGCGGGCTACTGGTTGCCGGCAAACGAAACCAAATGTTTCAGGGCTGAATCCGCGCGTATCGGTTCGGGCAGGCGACGGCGGCAACGGTTTAATGTTGGCCGTCACCGGGTGGAGTCGTTACAATCGGTGCCGCTGGTTCACATGACTATTTATGGAGGGTGTATGTACCAAAAGATTTTCGGCGAACGGCTGCTGGCGGCGGCCTTGATATTGGTTGCGAACGGCGTTGCGGCCGAAACCGCGCCGGCGGCGAAACCGGAGCACGGCGAGTACCGCGATTGGCGGCTGTTGGGTGTATCGCTGCGCCACGAAAAAAACAGCATGCGCGCCATCGTCGGCAACGACGTTGCCATCAACGCCGCGCGGGCCGGCAAGACCAAACCGTGGCCGGACGGCAGCATCATCGCCAAGATCAAATGGGCCGAGCGCAAACATCCGAATTGGGAGCAAGCCTCGGTGCCCGGCGAATTCACCGCAGCAGAAGCGATGGTCAAAGACAGCAAGAAATACGCGGAGACCGGCGGCTGGGGTTTCGGCATCTGGGAAGGCAAAACCCTGAAAATGTACGACAAGGAACAATCCGCGCCTTGTTTTGCCTGCCATTCGCCGATGAAGCACGCCGATTACGTTTACACCTTGCCTAACCTGCAATAACCGGTTCTGCGGAGGGCGGTCACACGCCCTCGTCAGCCAATCCCAGCAGCGCTGCTACGTGGGCGGCGGCGCTACCCGCCAACGCCTGCAAATTGTAGCCGCCTTCCAACACTGAAATCAGACGCCCCTGGCAACACTCCTCGGCAATCTCGCACAATTGCACCGTCAGCCAGCGGTAGTCCGTCTCCGTTAAGCGCAAGGAGGCGAGCGGGTCGTCCTTGTGCGCGTCGAAGCCGGCCGACAATAACACCAGTTGCGGCACGAATTTACGCAGTGCCGGGAATACCGTCTCGCGGTACTTGCCGCGCAAAACCGTACCGTCGCTGCCGGTCGCCAGCGCCAAATTAACGATATTGCCGACGCCGTGCTCGGCGGGATGGCCGCTACCGGGGTAATGCGGCCACTGGTGGCTGGAGATATAGAGTACTTGCGGCTGGTCGTAGAACGCGGCTTGGGTGCCGTTGCCGTGGTGCACGTCGAAATCGACGATCGCGATTCGCTGCAGGCCGTAGCGAGTGCGAGCGTATTCGGCAGCTATCGCCACATTATTGAACAGGCAAAAGCCCATCGGATAGTCGGGCATCGCGTGGTGTCCGGGCGGGCGCACCGCGCAGAAAGCGTTGTCGGCGCCGCCGCCGCAGACCTTATCCACCGCATCGCATACCGCCGCGACGGCCAGCAGCGCCGCCTGCCGCGAACCGGGGGAAACCACAGTGTCGGCATCCAGATTCGCCAGGCCTTGCTCGGGAATCGCGGCCAGCAGCTTGGCGATCATGGCCCGGCCGTGAACCAGCGCGATTTTGTCTTGGATATCGTCGGGCACCGCCGCCTGTAAATGCGTCAGGCCGGCGAATTGCGGCGCCGCGAGCGCTTCGGCGATCACTCGCAACCGCTCGGGGCTTTCCGGATGTGCCAGGCCGGTATCGTGGGCCAGAAAATCCGGATGGCTGTAATACAGTGTGCGCATAAACATACTCCCGCGAATCGTGCTTCAAGGTGTTCGGTTCCGGTTTGGGTTCGCCTGGGTGCAGTTTATCTTAACTTTGCGCGAAAACTCTATGGATATTAATTATTTACATGGATCAAGCCGGTCGGCGCCGCATTTGGCGCGGAATCTGCCGGGCTTTGGCGCAGCGACTCGGCTTTCCGATGCAGCTAAATTGGCTGAACCAACAATTTTTCTGGATAAAAATTAAAAATTTATTTATATCAAATAGATATTGATTGTTGTTAAAGCAATTTACGTCGCAAACTTAATGCCGGATAAGTGTTTTGTTACGAGTTTCCCGTGAAACTTCAAGCGGATAAAGCGGCTGCCGAAGCCGGCGAATTATGCGTTTTCGGCAGTCGGGAAAAGTTGGCCATACCCTGAATGGCGTAGCCAGCCCGTCTGACCGTGATCGGCTTAACCGCCTTCGGCGGCTTGCAAACGGTTTAACGCGGCTTGCGCGATGCCCGGCCAGCCACAGGGCTGCATCGATTGCCGGCAACGTTTTCGATCAAAACGGCGGTATTCGCTGCGCCGAGGTTGAGTATCGCCTTTTAGCGGCAGGAATATTGTAAAGTTATTTATCAGATAAACTTTATAAATATTTGAAATATAAATATTGATTAAGCTATATTCGGCCGCCGGAGCGCTGCCGTTGTCACGGATCGGCTCCCGTTGCGGGATGCGCCTGCGCCGGAACGGGAGCTACTTTAGCCGCTCGACCTAAAATTACCGCATCCGCCAGCATCCGTAGCGATATTAAAGTCGCTAATATCCAATAAATAACAACAAGCTATAAAACATACTTCATGTACGGACGACGCGTTTCGCTCCTCGGATATGCTGTCGTTCGCTTCGCCGTTTTTGGCGTTCGGTAAACCTAAAAATCAGGCGAAAAAACGCCGAACCGAAATCCTGAAATTCGAGGCCTTACCGGCAACGCTTTGCAAACCCGAAAATCTCGGCCGGCTCCCGCACTTGCTCCGCCAGGTAGAGCCGGTACGGCGGCCGGTGTGGCTAAATCGACCAACCTTTTGCGTAATGCTTCACTTGCCTGTCAGGTCTTTAAAGCCTCTGTAAACCAAGCCATTCGGCAGTCGGTAACCGGGTTATTCCGGACAATTGTAAATGGCAAAAATTTGCGATAGCCTTGGCAAACAATAAGACGGTAATGTGAACTTCATCCGAGTTTTTGACGACGTACTGTGGGCGGCCGAGAGACCGGTTTTACCAGCCAGCGTTTGCATCGGGAAGTAGCGGAATTGGAATTTTTCAGAGCGGGAATCGAAGGTTGAGGTGGAGCGATGGCCAAAAAAACTAAAAAAAACCGGGGCAACCAGGTTAACCAACAAACGCCCGTTACCAATCCGCAACAGCTCGACGAGCTACTAGCGTCGCCGTTGGCGCGCTTGCTGAATTATTTGCGGCCTGCGCCAGCCGACACGCTGCCGCGCAAGCGCCCCGTCGTCGAAACCTTGGAACAGCGACTGTTGCTGTCGACTTCGCCGCTACCGCAACCGGCGTTCAATACCACGCTCAGTTACACTGCGTTGCCGACCGGCCCCACAGACGCCGTCTTGCAAATCGTCGATACCGGCGGACCCAATCTGACCTTGCAACTGTTGAATGGCGGTTCGGTCGTCGGCCAGGAATTGCTGGACGAAAATATCCGCGTCGCTTTCACCGGTTCGGCCTTCAACGACAAACTCACCGTCAACCTGAACTACACCGACAGCGACGGCAATCCGGCTTTTAGCCCGTTCGCGATCAAGATCGACTTCGACGGCGGCACCGATATTCCGGCATTGAGCGACGACCAATTGGTCATTCAGTCCGCCGGGCCGCACACTTACCAAAGCGGCGGCTTATTCGTCTCCAGTACCGACGATATTCAGGTGGGCGGGGTATTGCGTTCGGTGGGCGACATCGATTTGCAGTCGGCCGAAAAAATCGACGTTCTATCCGGCGCCAATTTGAACGGCCGCGACCTGAGATTGGCCGCAATCGCCAGCAGCACCGGCGGCATACTCGGCACCGACATCCAGGCCAACGCCAATACCAGCGTCAATCTGTTCGGCGCCACGCTGGCAGGGCGCAATATCGGCATCGACGCCCAGTCTACCGTCACGCTGGACAGCGAAGATACCGAACTGTTCGGCGGCCAGGTCAAGATCGGTGCGGTCGATGCCAACGCCAGTGCCGGCATCGCATTTTCCGGCGCCAACACCGTGACCGCCACCGGCACGCTGAATTTGGACGCATCCAGCAGCGTTACCAGCAAATTGGTCGCGGCGCCGGACAGCAGCAGCAACCAATCGGATAAAGATGCCGCCGTCGCCATCAGCCACGTCAACAGCAGCGCCAACATCAGAGTCGGCGGCAGCTCGGCCTTAACCGCAACCGGCGCGATGAACATCGCGGCCAACAACAGCGTCAACGCGCAGACCCATGCCGACGGCGGCGCCGGCGGTTCGTCGGGGACCGCGCTGGGCGGCACCGTCGCCGTCGCCGTAATCGGCGGCGACACCAAGGCCGACATTGCCGACAGCGCCTCGTTGAGCGCCAGCAGCGTCAACCTGACCGCCAACGCCTTACGCACGATAGACACCCAGGCCAAATCGACCCAGGGCGGCGCCACCAGCGGCTCGACTCAAACCACCGGCCAGCAAACCCTGCAACAGCAAGACGCCAAAACCAGCGACGGCTCGTTGGGCTTGGCGGCTGCGGTAGCGGTAACCAACGTCACCGGCGACAGCTCGATCGAAATTTCCACCAGCGGCGCGCTGAGCGCCGGTTCGGCGATGGCTTTCAATGCCGGCTCGACGCTGGCCGCACCGAACGGCGGCATCACCACGTTGGCCGACGGCTCCAACACGTCGGACAACGGCACCGGCATCGGTGCCGCCGCGGCGATCAATACCGCCAACGTCACCAGCCGCGTCCGCTTTTCCGGCGCGACCACTTTAACCGCTCCGGGCGGCGTCAACGCCCAAGCCACGCTGGTCAGCAGCGGTTTCGGCGCCCAAGCCACGGCCGGTGCCGGCGCTTCCGGCGTCGGCGTGGCCGGCGCGCTGGCGATCAATGTCGGCGTCACCAAAGCGGAGGCGGTACTGGGCGCCACGGCGAATTTGACTTTGAACGGCAACACCTCGCTGTCGTTGAAATCGCAAACCACGACCACCGATCTGGCCAAGGCCTATTCCAAAACCGATGCCGGCGACAATAGCGTCGGGGTCGGCGCCTCGGTCGCGATCAACGTGTCCGATACGATTTCCCGCGCGATTGCCGACACCTCGTCGCGCCTGGCCGGTGCCGGCGCGGTGCAGTTGGATGCCAAATCCAACAATACCGTCACCACCGCAGTCAAAGGCGGCGCTGCCGGCGGCAACGCCATTTCGCCGGCTGCCGCGATTACCGTGGCCACCAGCGATACGCTGGCGGAAGTGCGCAGCGCCAGCCAGAATCTGGCCGCGCAAAGCCTGATCGTCAACGCCGAGCACACCGGCATTGCCACGACCACGGCGGAAGGCGCCGCCAAAGGCAGCAATGTCGGGGTCGGCATGGCCTTGTCGTTCGCGTCCGCGGTCGATACCACCCGCGCCTTGCTGGATCGCTCGGCTACATTGGCCGGCGCGGCGACGGTCAGTGCCAAGAGCAAGCAGGCCTCGACCTCCACCGCCAAGGCCAGCGTCAAGGGCGGCAAGGAAGACGACGGCACTCAGGACGGCAAAGTCGACCAACAAACCGGTGCCCAGCGCGGCGTGGGCGACAGCGTCGCCGCCGGCAAAGGCGCCCGCAACAGCAGCAGCGCCGCGGCCAATCCCAAAGCTGAAACCGCCAACACGGATTCCACCGGCCAATCCAGCTCCGATTCGATTTCGGTGGCCGGAGCGGTCGCGCTGAATATCGCCGAAAGCAACGTACAAGGCAGCACCGGCGTCAACCGCACCGTCACCGCTAGCGGTTCGGTCGCGATCACTGCCTCCGCCAATCTCGACGCCGGCGCCAGCGCCGACGGCTCCGCCGTCTCCGACAGCGGCAGTGTCGGCGTTGGCGCCGCGGTGGCAATCAACGTCGGCACGGTCAACAACGAGGCCCGCATCGGTTCGGGCGGCAATATCAATGCCGCCGGCCTGACGTTGGAAGCCAAAACCGGCGGCAACGAAGCCACGCCGGAACATACGCTCACTGCCAAAGCCACCTCCGGCGCCGGTTCCGACAAAGTCGGCGTGGCTGGCTCGTTCGCGCTGAACGTCGCCAACGTCAACACGGTTGCCCACATGCCCGGCTTTGCCTCGGCGACGCTGAACGGCGGCGACTTACGGGTGCGGGCGGAAAGCAGCACCCGCACCGACGGCCAGGCCTTGCCGGAAAACAACGGCGCCCAGGGCGGCAGCGTCGGCGTCGGCGCCTCGGTGGCGTTGAACGTGGTCAACACCAAAACCGAAGCCAGCATCGCCGACGGCGCCGGTTTGAACGGCACCGCCGGCAACGTGCTGATCGAGGCGGTCGGTGCCCACAACGTCAAAACGGTCGCCAAAAACGGTGCCGGTGCCGGCGCTTCCGGTAGCGGCGATGGCGTCGGTGTCGGCGCCGGTGTGGCCTTGGCCATTGTCGACCACGACAAAACCGCCTATTTGGGCGCCGGCAATCTGGCTAGCGACACGCTCAACGCCAACGGCAGCGTAACGATACGCAGCGCCCACGCCTCGGCGGCGCAAACCGAAGCCGGCGGCGACGGTGCCGGCGGCAGCGTCGGCGTCGGCGCGTCGGTGGGTATCAACATCCTGTCCGACGATATTCGGGCCCAGGCGCTACGCTCGGTAGCGGCGGGCGGCGCGATCAGCGTCGAGAGCCAGATTGCCGCCGGCAACGTCAATACCGTCACCGCCAGCGCCCAGGGCAACAAATCCGAAGGCCGCAAAGCCGACGACGAGGCCAACCACCAAGTCAACAACAACCCGAACAACGGCGGCGACAAGTCGGTACCGAAGGCTCAGGACGGCGTCAGCGAAGGCAACCAGAAAAGCGACAGCGAATCCAGCAACAAATCGGCCGACGTCGGCGTGGCTGCCGCCATTGGCGTGTCTTACGCAGCGGTCGACAACCTGGCGGAAGTCGGTAGCGGCGTATCCTTGGTTTCCAGCGGCGGCGCGGTCAGGGTATCGGCCTTGGCCGATGTCGACGGCACGGTACTGGCGACCGGTACTGCGGTGGATTTGCAAACCCAAACTAACGTCGGCGCCGCGGTCGGCGTCAACGTGGCCGACGTGGAAAGCCGGGCGCGCACCGGCAGTAACGCCGTGCTGTCCGGTAGCAACGTAACCGTCGAAGCCCGCCACGGCGACGGCCAGCGTGCCGAATTCAAAACCTGGGCGCTGGCAGCGGCCGGCGGCAAGGACTACGGCGTGGCCGGCTCCGTCGCCGTCAACCGGGTCAGTTACGTAACCGAAGCCGCGCTCGGTGCCGGTGCCGTCATCAACGCCACCAATACCGCCAACGTGCTGGCCTACAACGAAATCGGCCTGCAAGGCCTGGCCGGCAGCGCCGGTTACGGCAAGAAAGCCGGCGTCGGCATCAGCGTTGCCGTTTCCATCGTCAATCCGACCACCACCGCCAGCGTCGGCGACGGCGCGCAGATCGACGCTGCCGGCGATACCACGATCCGCGCCCGCAGCGCGATCAATCCGCTGGCGATTCCGTTGGGCGAGGACATTCCGTTGTTGCCGGATTCGATCGACGCCACTTCGGTAGCGGCCGGGGTCGGCGGCAGCGATAGCGGTCCGGGCGTTGCCGGTTCGATTGTGGTCAATGTATTTACCGACAACACCACGGCCAGTGTCGGCCGCAACGTGCTGATCAACCAAAACGTCGCCGCGCCGCAATCCGGCCAGGATATTACTGTCGAAGCCCAGGATCTGACCCGCATCGTTTCGATCGCCGGCGGCCTGGCAGCCTCTTTCGATTCCAGCAGCGCAGCGGTCGGTGCCGGCGTCGACGTCGGCGTGTTAACGAAAACGACCCGTGCCAGCGTGGGCCGCGGCTCGCAGCTCAAGGCACGTAACGATATTACCGTGCACGCCAACGGCGGCGAGGACATTATTTCCGTGGCCGCCTCGGTGGCGGTCAGCAGCAACGTCGCCGCTTCGCCGTCGGTGTCGGTCTATGTCATCAACAGCACCACCCGGGCCGAGACCGAGAACGGCAGCAGCATTCTGCAACCCGGCACGACGCTGGATGCCGGCGGCAAGGCGGCCGTGCGTGCCGAAGGCACCCTGGATTTCGTTCCGGTGGCCGGTACCTTGGCGATAGGCACCGGTAGCGCCGGCGTCGGCATTTCCAATACCACGGTCGTGCACAACGATACGGTCGAAGCCCGCGTCGGCGACCGCGCGACCTTGCGCGCTGGCGGCGGTGCCGAAGTAGTCGCCAACTCTTACGAGGATTTGGTGACGATAGCGGCCGCCGGTTCCGGCGGTAGCAGCGCCGGCATAGCGGGTTCGGTCGCGGTCAACGTATTGACCGAAAACACTTTCGCCCGCATCGGCAACGGCGTCGCGTTCGACGTGACGCCGCCCGGATTGTCTTTGACCACGCCGGATCTGCGCGTTGAAGCCGACGCCAACACCGACATCGTTGCGGTCGGCGGCGCAGCCGGCTATGGCGGTTCGGCCGGCGTCACCGCCGGCGTCGTCGTCAACAAGCTGGCAAAGAACACCGAAGCCTCCATCGGCTCGGCGGCCGGCGGCGACGTGCGCGGCGACATTCAGGTCTTGTCCGACAGCGCCGAGAATCTGGTCGCGGTGGCGGCGTCTATGGGCGTCGGCAGCGGCGCCGGCATTGGCGGCTCGGTCGGCGTGCTGGTTGCCAACGTCACCACCCGCGCCTTTATCGGCGACGATCCGGACGATGCGGTCGCCAGTCTCGGCGCCGGCAATCTCCATGCCCGCGGCAGCATCCAGGTCGCCGCCAACGATATTCTGGACAATATTAACGTGGCCGGTGCGCTCAGCGTCGGCGGTTCGGCCGGTATCGGCGCCGCCGTCGGCGTACCGGTGGTCAGCAAACGGGTCGAAGCCTTCATCGGCGCCGGCGCCAACGTTTCCGGCGACGGCCAGAGCACACTGACGGTCGATACCGGCGGCTTTGCCATCGGCTATGAAACCGGCTTAGGCGACAAACCCGGCAACGTCGACGTGCAGGGCGGCCGCAAACCGACTCGCAACGACGCCCGCTTCGCGCCGCCCGATCTCGGCCAGATGGTCGATGCCGACAGCAACGACAGCCCGGACGGCATGGTCGATACCAACGGCGACGGCGTCGACGACCGCGCCGGCGATCCGATGTACAGCGGCTTGCGCGTTGCCGGCCTGGAAAAGCAAAGCGGTTTCAGCGGCGTTTCGGTGACGGCGACCAACCGCGACAGCGTCAGTAACTTTGTCATGGTCGGCGGTATATCGGGCGGCGTTTCGGTGGCGGTCGGCGCGGCGGTCAACGTGTTCGATTCGACGGCGCGGGCCTATATCGGCAACGGTGCCGCGGTCAATGCCGACCAAAGCGACGCAGCCGCCGGCCAACAGGTCAAGGTCGGCGCCGGCAACGATTTCTACCATCTACAAGTGGCCGGGGCGTTGGCGATTGCGCCTTACGCCGGGATTGCGCCGGCAGTCGGCGTCTCGGTCAACAATTTGACCACCGAAGCCTTCATCGGCGCCGGCGCCACGGTTAAAGCGGCCGACGACGTGCTGGTCGATGCGCGGGCAGCCGAAAACTATCTGCTGATCGGCGTCGCGGTCGGCGGCGGTATTGCCGGTATCGGCGGCGCGGTCACCGTGCCGGTGATCAACGACACCACCAACGCCTATATCGGCAACGGCGCCAGCGTCGTCGCCGGCGGCGATGTCGCGGTCACTTCGCGCGACGACACCAAGATTTTGGCCGTGTCCGGGGCCGGCGGCTTCGGTCTGGCCGGAGTCGGCGCGTCGGTCGGCGTGATGTCGATGACCAAATCCACCAACGCCTGGATCGGTAACGGCGCCGACGTCCAGGCCAACGCCTTCGGCAGCGGCGTGTCCGGCATCCTGGACGGTAGCGCCAACGGTACCGCCGGTTTCAATACCGGCAGCGCCCGCGGCGTCGTGGTGCAAGCCTTGTCCAACGAAAACGTCACCCATATCGCGATTGCCGCCGGCGGCGGCGTGGTCGGCGTGGCCGGCGGCGTTGCCGTGACGCTGATCGACAGCGATACCCGGGCCTGGATCGACAACAACGCCGTGGTCAACGGTCACAATAACCCGTTAACCACCTCCTCGGCGCAAGGCGTGACGGTGCGGGCAGGCAACCGGGTCGACACCTTCTCGTTTGCCGGCGGCTTGGCCGGCGGTCTGGTCGGTATCGCCGGTGCGGTCGATGTCGGCAGCATCAAAAACGATACGGCCGCCTTTATCCGCAGCGGCGCTCAGGTCAACGCGCGTAATTCCGTCGTGGTCGGCGCCCACCATCTGGACGAAAACGACGGTTTCACCATTTCGGCGGCCGGCGGTTTCGTCGGCGGCGCGGCGGCAGTCTCGGTTTGGTCGCTGGGCACGCCGCTGTCGGCCAATTACCAGAACAGCCAGGGCCAGAACGGCAGCGCCTTCAGCGGCAATGGCGGCAATCCGCAAAACCAGGCGGCCGACCAGGGCGGCGCCCGTACCAGCGACGTCGGCAATACCGTCGGCGGCTTCTCGCAAGGTAACGTCAACGACGGCCGTACCAGCGCCAACGAACGCATGGCCGGCATCGGCAAATCGGCACAAACTACGTTGTCGAATCGCGGACCCAGCGGTACTTCGTTACGCAATCTGATCGCCAGTAACGCCGTGCCGTCCGGCACCCAAGCCTACATCGAAAACGGCGCTATCGTCACTGCCGACGGCAATATCGTCGTCGAAGCCAAAGACGTGACCGATGCCAGCTTTTTGGTCGGCGGCGGTGGCGGCGGTTTCGTCGGCATCGGTGCCGCTATCGGCGTGTTGAATATCGCCAACAACGCCCGCGCCTCGGCCGGCGGCACGCTTCGCGCCGGCGGCCAGATCCGGGTCAACGGCGAGTTGGTCGAAGAGGTGGGCCAGACTTCGTTTGCGTTCGGCGGCGGTTTCGTCGGTCTGGGCGCGTCGGTGTCGGTAATCACCGACAAAAGCACCAACCATGCCTTTATCGCCGACGGAGCGGTGGTCGACAACGCCGCGGCTATCAATATCCTGGCGTCGACCAACCAAAGTTTCGATATCGATACCGACGGCGCCACGGTCGGCGCGGTCGCGGTCGGCGCTTCGTTCAGCAAGGTCGCGGTCGGTAACGATAATGCCACCGACACCTACGCCGGTATCGGCGCCAACGCCCGCATCGGCCAAGGCAGCGGCAGCGTCGGCGCCATCACGGTACAGGCCGCGTCGCGGATACACGTCACCCAGAATACTTTCGCAATGTCGGGCGGCGTGGTCGGCCTGACCTTCAATTTCGCCTTCGCCGATATCGCGCCCGACGTGCGCGCGACGATAGGCGACGGCAGCAAAATCAACAGTACGGCCGGCATCAAAGTGCTGGCCGGCACCGACCACAACGCCAAAGTCGAAGTATTCGGCCTCAGCGTCGGCGGCCTGGCCGGCGGCTTGAGCCTGGCCCGCGCCAATCTGGACGCCATCGTTGCCGCCCGTGCCGGCGGCGAGATTACCGCCGACAGTCTGGCGATAGGCGCCGGCCACAACGTCGATCCGGCTTCGATGCAAGCCATCCATCAGGTGGCGGGCGGCGGCGTGCGCGGCGCTTACGCCACTGCCGAGGCACCGGCAGTCGGTATTGCCACGGCGCAAGCCTCGTTGGCTAATGCGCTGTCCACCGCCGATGTCAGCGCCGCCATTGGTGCCGGCGCGGTGTTCAATATCGCCGGGTCGGCCAGCGTGCGCGCCGACGGCGTCAACCAGGCCAAGGCCAAAGGCCGTTCCATCAGCGTCAGTTTGGTCGGCATGGGCTTGTTGAACGCCACCGCTACCGCGTCCGGCGACGACAAGGCAACGGTCGGCGGAGGCGCCAAGATCAAAGCCGGCAGCCTGTCGCTGCAGGCCAACGGCATCGACCATGCCGACGCCGACAACGATTCCACCGATATTTCCGGTTTGGGTAATATCGGCTTCAGTATCGCCAGTGCCACGGTCGATCCGTCGGTCGGCGCCCGGGTAGGCGAGGGCGCCAACCTGGATATCAGCGGCAATTTGACGCTGCGCGCGTCCGCAATCACCGACGGCGACGCCACTGCACGCCGCACCGGCCTGTCCTTCGGCGGCGATTTCGGCATGATCAAGGGCAATTCGACTGTGACCCCGGATGTGGCGGCGATGATCGATTCCAGCGCCGCCAATCCGACCGTGGTCAAAGCCGGCGCGGTGGATATTGAAGCCACCCACGGCTCGCCGGTGGCGATGTCCGACGGCACGCTGGCCAGCATCGACACCAATGCCGACCTGCTGACCACCTCGGCGCCGCACGGCCTGAAAACCGGCGACCGCATTACCTATACTACCAACGGCAATCCGGCTATCGGCGGCCTAGTCGCCGACCGCAGCTACGGCGTCATCGTGTTGAACGATACCGTGGTCAAATTGGGCAATCCGTTCGTGGCGGAAAACGTCAACGACGCGTTCGACACGATACGTTTCAGCACCCAGCATGGCCTGCAGACCGGCGATCTGCTCGAGTACGGCCACAAGTTCGGCGACGGCGCCAGCGCCATCGGCGGTTTGTTAAACGGCGTCAAGTATTACGTGCGGGTGATCGACTCGCTGACGGTGAAATTGGGGACTTCATTGGCCCAGGTCACGCAAGGCTTGAAGTCGTTCCAGGTTTCCGCGGTGGACGCCGCCAGTAACGTCGTTACCCTGGCCAACCACGGCTTCAGCAACAACCAGGCCGTGACCTATCGCGCGCCGCGCACCGCCAGCTTCAACGGTTATGCGGTAGACGATGCCGCCGAGAAAATCGCCATCGGACCGGCGCCGAACGGCAACGACTTCCAGACCGGCGACCGCGTGACTTACACGGTCAGCGGCGTCGACGGCCGGGCAGCGGTCGCGATCGGCGGCCTCAGCAACGGCGGCAGCTATTACGTTTACCGGGTCGATGCCGAAACGGTGAAATTGTCGACTGCGGCAATCAAAAACGACGGTACCGACGTGTTCGTCAATTTGACCCGCAGCAGCGGCGCCGACCAATCCTTGCACAAGCTGACCCGGTTCGGCGAAAAAGCCATTACCGGCCTGGAAGACGGCCGCACCTATTACGTCAAAACCATAGACGCCAACCAATTCCAATTGTCTGCTTCGGCCGGCGGTGCCGCCATCGACGTCAATACCACCGGCGTTGCCGGCGTGCAGTATATCGGCGTCGAAGGTATCGACCTGTCCGGAGCCGGCGTCCAAGGCCAGCATTATCTGGCGGTCGATTTGAGCGGTGGCTTGAGCGGCAACCAACGTCTGGCCGGTGCCGGCGGTTTGATCGCGACGCCGGACCAATACGGCATCAACGGTATTTCCTACGCCAACGGCATAGGCCCGTCCTTCGCGTTACTGATTTCCGGCGTCGGCGCCCACGCCGGCGTCGACGTCAAACCGGATGTCGATGCCGGTACCGGCGAAGGCGCGCGCATCACCGCCACCGGCGACGTCAACATCAAGGGCTTGACCTACGGCAATACCGAGAGCTATGCCGGCGCCACCACCGGCGCCTTCCTCGGCAGTCTGGGCTTCTCCGGCGTGCGGATGAATCTGCAACAAAATACGCTGGCCAACGTCGGCGCCGGCTCGGCGATAGAGGCCGGCGGCAATATTGCGGTCTGGGCCGAAAACCAGCACACGGCATTCGGTACCTCGTTCGCCGGCGGCGGCGCGGCCGGCGTCTCGGTGACCGGTGCCAAGGCGGTAGTCGAAGCCTTGCCGGTGACGCTGGCCAATATCGGCAGCGGCGCCAATCTGCACGCCAAAGGCAATATCGACATCAGCTCGCGGATGGGCGCAAAAGGCGCGGTCAAGGCCGATTCCTATGCTTACGCCGGACTCGGCTCCGGCGGTTCGGCCGAATCGTTCTGGTCCATCGGGGGCGCGGTCAACGATTTCAGCTCGGCGCCGATCAACACCACGGTCAACCTGGATGCCAATGCGAATATCCGGGCCGACGATAATCTGAACCTGTATGCGCTGGTGTCCGACGTCGATATCGCTACCCGCACCGAATCGTCGGCCGCATCGATCTTTTATTCCGATCCCGACGCCGAGTCGCGCACGCTGATCAACTCGATTGCGCTGATTACCGCCAAGGCCGGCGCCCAGGCCATCGGCGTCAACAGTTTCGACGCGGTGGCCCGCCACAACAACGTCGGCATGTACACCCGCGCCTATGCCGAGGGCGGCAGCGCATTCGGCGCGCCGGATGCGGACGCCTGGGGCATCCAGCGCAATCTGTCGCGCATCATCACCGACGCCGGCTCCGCGTTCGGCAGCAAAGACCTCAAGGTCGAGGCCAGCATCTACAGTCCGCGCAACCAGGTCTACCAAGCCGCGCCGGGATTTTCCCTGGCCGTCTGGGACGACCGCGGCGACGTGCATCCGGAATACAGCTTCAACCGCCACATTACCTTCAACGGCGACGTGATCTTGTTGTCGGCGCCGACGCCGGAACTGTTGATAGACGCCAACGGCAATATCGCCGTGGCCGAAGGCGTCGATGCGGTAGACGAGGGCAGCCGTATCGTCGTCAACAATTTGAGTAACAACGGCAACGCCGGCAAAGCCGTGTTCGACGTGGCGCCGATGAATGTCAACGGTAACCCGATCTTCGGCACCATCGACGGCAACCAAGGCACCGTGCGCGTGCGCCACACCTGGGAAACGGTGGAATTGACCAATCTGTCGTCCAAGGACTTGTGGGTCAATGCGATCGATCCGGTCGACCGTACCGGCCGCGCCAAAGTCGCGATCAACGCCGACGACAACCAGTACCGCTTCGACATCGCCCACGAATTTGCGCCGACAGTGATCGATATCGCCAATCTGGGCTTGGGCGGCGCTCCGGCCATCGTATTGAACGGTCTGATCGACAATCCGATCGGCGTTACCCGCGTGGTCAATAGCCGCGGCGACGTGTTGGGCAGCAATACCGGCAAAATTCGCAGCAACAAAACCGAGATCCAGGCCGCCGGCAACATCGGCCAAAATCCGCCGTTGGTGCTCGGTTCGACTTCGTTCGGCCGCCTGGACCTGGAGTTGGTGCAAAGCGCAGGCCGTACCACCGATTTGAACACCCAAAGCGGCGGCTACCAAAGCATGCGCCTGCGCGGCCTGGACCGCGATCCGGCCGGCGGATTGTTCGAATTGAACCTGGGCACGCTGCAAGCCGGGTCAGACATCGACCTGCTGGTACTGCCGACTTTGGAACAACTGGTCGTCGCCAACGCGCCGGCCGGTTATCTGGTCGATGTCTCCGAATACCAGCCGACATACGACCAGGTTTACGGCAACTCCGATCCCGATACCGCGCCGTTCGGCACTACCACCACCGCCTACGTCGACCATTACAAACCGGACGGCAGCGGACCCGACTTCGTCGCGCCGGTCAATATCTTCGGTACCGGCAACACCCCGGTCGATACCCACCTGCGCGTCGGCATGCTGAAAGCCGGCGGCAACATCAACGTCGTCGCCAATTACGGCAGCACCCGCATCGACATTACCGCCAATACCAATTTGACCGGCCTGGGCCGGATCGACGTCTTTACCAACGGTAACGTGATTTTGACCGAGACCGAAGGCAACTTGCGCGCCGGTACCATCACTTCGACTCAGAACGATGTGGTGTTGACCGCCGCCGCAGGCATCGTCGATGCCCAGGGCGATGCCGGCGCCGACGTCCTCGGCAACAACATCACGCTGACCGCGCAGGCCGGCGCCATCGGTTCGTTCCTGAACGATCTGGAATTGGATACCGCCTATTCGGCCGCCGGCGAACTGACCGCCCACGCCACTTCCGATGTTTACATTCAGGAAATGACCGGCAGCCTGGTGGTTAACCAAGCGGTCGCGACGGCCGGCGATTTGCGCCTGACCAGCAAAGACAGTGCCGCCGCCGGCGAAGACATCATCGTCGCGGCCGGCAAGCTGGTGTCGGCGCTGGCCGGCTCGGTCACGCTGCAATCCGGCGACTCGCTGTTGTTGAACGGCGGCGTGTTGGCGTTGACCAATCTGTTCTTCAACGTCGACCACCGCAACGCCGACCGCGGCGTCGGCGGCAACGTCAACTTGCGCAACGCCACTTTGGCCGGCAGCGCCTTACGCTTGCGCGGCGATGAAGACGACGATCTGCTCGATGCTGACGGCGTCGCCATCGCCGTCGTAGCCTACGGTTACGGCGGCGCCGACCAAATCTATGGTGGCCTGTTGGCCGACGATTTGTACGGCGGAGAAGGCGCGGATTACATCAGCGGCGGCAACGCCGACGATTTGATCGTGGCCGGCGGCGGTATCGGCGACGTTCTGTTGGGCGGTAGCGGCGACGACTTGATCTACGGCTCTGCCGACGGCGCCGACAGCGACCCCAATTTTGCCGACGCGGTGCGCTTCGGCGACTACATCGACGGTGGCGCCGGTGCCGACCGGATTTATGCGCTGGGCGGCGCCGACGACATTCTGGGCGGCGACGGCGCAGACTGGATCGACGCCGGCGCCGGCAACGACCGGGTACAGGGCGGCGCGAGCGCCGATTTGATTTACGGCCACCTCGGCAACGACCTGATATACGGTTTCGCCGTCGTCAGCGACGGCGACGACAACGCGCTGGACCAACTCTACGGCGAGTGGGGCAACGACCAAATCGTCGGCGGCGGTGGCGACGACTATATCGACGGCGGTTACGGTAACGACGTGTTGACCGGCAATGCCGGCAACGACCGCTTGCTGGCCGGTTATGGTTTGAACACGCTGAACGGCGGCGACGGCAACGATTTGTTGTACGGTTCCGACGACGGCGCCGACACTATGAACGGCAACGCCGGCGACGACCGGATTTGGGGCTATGCCGGCAACGACAATATCGACGCCGGCAGCGGCGAAGATATGGTGGACGGCGGCGGCGGCGACGATTTGATCGTCGGCGGTGCCGGCAGCGACGTGCTGCTGGGCGGTGCCGACCACGATACCTTGTACGGCCATAGCCTGAGCGGCGCCGGCGACGACAACGCGGTCGACTGGTTGTATGGCGACTTCGGCACCGGCGGTAACGAAGCCGGCTCTGGCCGCGACCACTTGTTCGGCCAGGGCGGCAACGACCTGCTGTACGGCGAAGGCAACGACGACTTGATCGAGGGTACTGCCGGATTCAACCAAAACGAGACCTCGGGCGGTGCCGGTAATCTGATCGATTTCGGCAATGCCGGCGACAATGCCGCTTTCGCGGCGCCGGCTGCAACCCCGGCCCCGGCGTTGCACGCAATCGATTACAGCAATAGCCGGGCCGCGGCCAGCTTGCCGGATTACGCCGTGCAGCGCGGCCGCTGGGCCGATCTGGCCGGCGCCGCCGGCGAAGACGGCTTGTCCGGCAGCGGCGGACTGTCCACCGATCCGGCAATTGCGGTAGCGGCGTCCGGCTCGCAATTCATTGCCTGGACCGACACCCGCAGCGGCAACCCGCAAGTCTTGGTGGCGCAATTGGTCGGCGGCGCCTGGGTGCAACTGGGCGGCAGCGCCAGCGGCGATGCGCTCGGCGCCGGCGTGTCCAAAACCGTCGCCGAAGCGGCGCGGCCCAGCATTGCCATAGACGCCAGCGGCGCGCCCGTCGTAGCCTGGACTGCCGAGCACAACGGCCAGCGCGACATTCGCGTGGCCCGCTGGAATTCCGCCGCCGGCACCTGGGAAGCCTTGGGCACCTCGCTGGCCGAGGCCGGCATTTCCGCGACCGGTACTGCCGGCGCGGCCAAATTGGTGGTTACCGCTAACGGCCCGGTGGTCGCGTGGCTGGACGGCAGTGCCGGCGCCCAGCGCCTGTATGCCCGCAGCTTCGTCGGCGGGGTCTGGCAGGAAAGCGCGGCCGGTTCGGCCAGCGGCAACGGCATCGCCGGCGGCACGCTCAGCGCCGATCTGCGCGATCTGGCCCTGGCCAGCGACGGTAACCGGGTCGCTGTGGCCTGGAGCGAGATGGTGTCCGGCGTCCGCCAAATTTATCTGCGCGAACTGAGCGGCGGCGCCTGGAACGCGCTGTCCGGTTCGGCCAGCGGCAGTGGCGTCAGCGGCATCGCCGATCCGGACTTGGCCGGCAGCATCAGCCACAACGCGATGCCGAGCTTGAGTTATTTCAACGGCCAGTTGTTCGCCGCTTGGCAAACCCATTCCGACCAAGGCGCCGCCGTCGCGGTGGCGACCTTTGCCAATACCCCGGCCCGCACTCTGGCGCTGGTCGATACCATCGCCGCACCGGAATTGCCGGCCTCGCCGTCGCTCAGCGCCGGCGGCGATGCTTTGCGTTTGTTGTGGGTGCGGCAACCGCTGGAAAATCAACCAACCGATCTGTACGCGATGCGCTACAACGGCAGCCATTTCGTTGCCGAATTGCCTGGCGAAGCCAGCCCCGGCGGTTTCAGCCGCAGCGGCGGTATCGCCACGCAACTGGTTGCCGCCACCGACGCAACCGGCCGGACCAGCGTGGCCTGGCTGGATGCGATCAGCGGCCAGCCGGAAATTCATGCCCGCGGCATGAGCGCGACGGTAAGCCGCACTTTCTACGCCAATAGCGTCACCGGCATTCAGGCGATTCTGGACGGCAACGATTTGGCCGCCGGCGACTTCATCGTCGTCAACGGCAGCGTCAACGGCGACGTAACGATTGCAGCCGGCGATGCCGGCGTGGCCATCGTCGGCGCTCCGGGTTCGCGCATCGTCGGTTCGGTGACGGTAGCGGCCGGGGCCAATAACGTCCTGCTGCAAGGTCTGGACATTTCCGGCACGGTGACGGTGCAAGGCGCCAACGGCTTTACCTTGACCGAATCCAAAGCCGGCGCGGTAACGCTGCAAGGCGGCGCCAACGCCCAGATCACCGCCAACCAATTGAGCGGCAATCTGACGCTGCAGGGCGCGGTCAACGCTGCGTTGATCGATTCCAACCGGATCAATGCGGCCACCGGCCTGGATCTGCAAGCCGGTGCCGCGGTCAGCAATTTGACCGTCAGCCGTAACAATTTCCAAGGTACCAACGGCATCGCGTTAAACGCCGCAGCCAGCGGCCGCATCCGCGACAACAGCATCAGCGCCAGCGCGACCGGTCTGAATATCGCCGCTGCGTTCAGCGGCTTGATCGACGGCAACCGGATCGCCAATGCCGGCGTCGGCGTGCGCTACGATGCCGCAGCGGCATTGGCCGGCAACACCATCAGCAACAACACGGTCGGCATTCGGACCACGGTGGCCGGCAACAGTACCGGTTTGGGTTTCGTGGCCGGTTCCGGCGTCAACGACTTGGTCGGCAACGCGACCGGCATTCAGGCCGTGGCCGCCCAATTCCAGCAACAGCACGTGCGCGGCGGCAACGTCGGCGTGACCGGCTCCGGCATTATCGGCGGCACCTCGTTGGATCTGGCCAACCTGATCGAAGGCGCTGCTACTGGTATCGCCAATTTCACCGGTATCGTTCAATACAGCCGGATCAGCGGCAACGGCGTCGGTATCGACGTGACCTCGGCCATGAGCGGTTTGAAAGTCTGGCACAACCTGATTTACCGCAATACCACCGCGGCATTGCGGATCACCGGTGCCAACGATATCCGCATTTACCAAAACACCTTCTACGCGCCCAGCGGCGACAACATTCGGATTCAGGGCGCCAGCGCCAACGTCGAGATTCAGGGCAACATCCTGTGGGCGGAAGCCGGATACGACATTTACGTCGCCAACGACTCGCAATCCGGCTTCTACAGCGACTACAACAATCTGTACAAAACCGGCAGCGGCAAACTGGTTTATTGGACCAAAGACTTCGCCGACGTATTGGATTGGCAGGCCGACGTGGCCCGCTACGATTTGCATTCGATCGGCGCCACCGTGGTCAATCCGAAATGGGCGGAACCGCGTTTCGTCGACCGGGCGGCCGACGATTACCGCCTGTACGACGTGGTGGCCGGCTTGCGCTTCACCAGCCCGGACCTCGACGCCTCCAACGTCCTGCTCGACCAGGCGGTACCGCCGCATTACCTGAATCTGATCAACAACAGCGGCTTCGAAACCGGTCTGAACGGCTGGACCGTCAACAACGGCGGCGCCATCAAAACCGGTTCGCCGTCAGCTTACGAAGGTAGCCAGTATTTCAACGCCGGCAATATCGAGCAAGGCTTTGCCGAGCAAAGCATCAACCTATTGACGGCCGGATTCACGGTACAACAGATCGATTCCGGCCTGCTGGACTTAGCCTTCGGCGGCCGGGTCCGCGCCGCGGCCGAGGCGCCGCGCGATGCCGGTAGCGTGTCCTTGATTTTCCTCGACGCGGCCGGCAACGAATTGCGCCGGCAGGATGTCGAGGCGTTGAATACCGCCGACCGCTGGGAACTGGTCGGCGCCAGAGTTACCGCGCCGGTCGGCGCCCGCTTCGCGGTATTGCGTTTCGCCGCCGACCGCAACAGCGGCAGCAGCGACGACGTTTGGTTCGATACCGGCTTTGTCTACCAGGTGGCCGACAGTTACGTCGCCAATCTGGGCGCATACGGCGCCGGCACCCACGAGCCGGCGACCACGACCGCACCGCGCATCGAATTGCGCTTCCCGGACATGTACACCGATTGGGAGAAAAACGAACCGGTGGCGATCCGTTGGGAAACACTGAACAATCTGGCGAATTCGCCGGTGCGCATCGATCTGTTGCAAGACACCGCCGACGGTCCGCGGCTTGTAACCAATATCGTCGCGTCTACCCCGGACGACGGCAATTTCATCTGGATTCCGGCCAACAGCGGTATCGACTTCGGTACCAAAGGCTTGCGCATCCAGGTCTCGCTGGTCAATGCGCCGGCGGTGATCGACCGTAGCCAGGAAACCTTCAGCGTACCGGAAGACGGCCAAAATTACTACGTCGACGACCAAAGCAACGTCGGCGATGCCTATACGCCGGGCGCGGTCGGCGACAACCGCAACACCGGCAAGACCGCCGCCACGCCGAAACCGAATCCGGTCAACGTGTTCCGCGCTTACGATCTGAAAGCCGGCGACACGCTGTATATCGACACCGGCGATTACCCGATGATCGATCCGATCGCGGTGTCCGGCACCGTCGACGTCAGTCTGGTCGCGGGTCCGGGCATGGGCCGCGACGAGGGCTTCACCATCACCGGCCCGGCCGACACCAGCCTGATCGCCAAATTGTTCCCGGCCATTCCGGGCGACCGCAGCCGGGCTTTGATCGACTTGAACGACGCCGACTTCGTCAGCGTCAACCATTTGACCTTGCAAAATGCCCAGCGCGGCCTGTACGTTCACGACGGCTCCGACAGTTTCAGCGCCAGTTACCTGACCGCCAGCGGCCACGCCCAGCAGGGTATTTCTATCGCCACCGCCTCGCAGTTCGGCGATCTGGACCATCTGGCCAGCTTCAACAACCAGGCCGGCGGCGTCGTGGTCAGCGGCAACATCCGCGCGCTGACCAATTCCGTGGCTTATGCCAATACCGGCGACGGTTTCAACGTCAGCGGCGCTATCGAAACGGCCAGCGCAAACATCGCCTACAACAACAGCGATTGGGGCTTCGAGTTCAGCCAACCGGGCGCGGCGGCCATCGTCCGTAACCAGTCCTACAATAACCGGGCCGGCATCCACGTCAGCAACAGCAGCGCCGGCATCGCCCGGATCGGCGACGACGATCTGGCGGCCGGCAACGGCAACCTGGTCTACAACAACCGCGACGGCGGCATCTACGCCTACTACGGCGCGCTGGTGGCCGGCAACACGGTTTATGGCCATCTGACCAGCGGCGCCTGGGGCATTTACGGCTACAGCAACGTCACCACTCGTTCCAACGTGGTCTACGGCAATACCCAGGGGATTTACGCCTGGTTCGGCAGCGTCGAAACCAATCGGGTTTACGCTAACAGCGCCGACGGCGTGCGCACCGAGAATTCGGATGTGGTCGGCAACGTAATTTATTCGAATGCGGTCGGCTTGCGCGTCGGCCAGAATTACAACACGCCGCGTACCGGCCGTAACAACCTGATTTACGCCAATAGCCAAGCCGGGGCCTTGCTCAGCGGCGACCGTTTTACCTTTATCAATAACACCGTGGTGCAACCTCTGGGCGATGCGCTGCGGGTCAGCGACGCCAGCAACACCGGCGTGTTCAATAACATTATCGGTGCGGACACCGGTTATACCATCAGCGTGGCGTCCAACAGCCAAGTCGGTTTCCAAGCCGATTACAACTTGTTCCTGCCGCGCAGCTCCGGCGTATTCGGCCAATGGCAGGGCATCGACCGGGCCAACCTGACCAGTTGGCGCTCCGCCTCGTTCACCGACGCCAACAGTCTGGTGGCCGACCCGCATTTCGCCGACGCCGATGGTGCCGACAACCAATTGGGTTATGTCGATGTCACTCAAGACGGCCGCGACGACGATTTCCACGAAAGCAGCGCTTACGGCGGCTTTGCCGGCGGTAGCGGTTTGGCGCCGGTGCGTAGCACGACGACCAATCTGCCGGTCATGATTGCCGCCTCGGCTTTTACCGCCACCGTGCAATCGGCTGCCATCGACCGCGGCCGCGCCAGCGACGCTTACGCCAACGAACCGGCGCCGAACGGCGGTTACATCAACATCGGTGCCTACGGCAACACGGCCCAGGCCGGCCGCAGCCCGGCGCAGTACATCACCGTGTTGTCGCCTAACGGCGGCGAACGCATCGGCCAGGACAGCGCGGTCGAAATTCGCTGGCGTTCGTTCGGCTTCGGCGGCAACGTCAACATCGAATACCGCGGCGGCAGCGCTGGCGATTTCACCACGCTGGCCAGCGGCGAAGCCAACGACGGCAGTTTCAACTGGGCGGTGAATGCCGGCCTGTTCAACGCCGCCAGCGATTACCAAATCCGGATCAGTTCGGTCGACGTTCCGGCCATAGACGATGCCAGCGACAGTAATTTCTCGGTGATCGCCCCGATCACTTACTACTACGTCAACGACAATTCGCTGACCGGCGACGAATACACCAGCGCGGTCGGTAACGACGCCAACGACGGCTTGTCGCCGGACCAACCGAAGGCGTCGATCCGTGCAATTCTCGATACCTACGATTTGAAACCGGGCGACGTGGTGCTGGTCGATGCCGGCTTATACAGCCTGGGCACCAACATCTTTGTTACCGCCCAAGACAGCGGCGTAACGATTCGCGGTGCGGTGGAACACGAGACGCGTTTGGACCGTGGCAACAAGAACAGCGGCGCTTACGTATTCGAGTTGCAAGGAGCGGACGACGTCAGTCTGGAGCACTTATCGATCACCGGCGGTTACGGCGGCATCCAAGCGGCCAACGGCCAGGACAGCGACCACCTGAGCCTCATCGACAGCCGGGTGTGGAACAACAACTACGCGATCAGCATCGACACCAGCAACGACTTCTTCGTACTGAGCGGCAGCGTGGTCGAATACAGCGCCAACCGCGGCGTCTACGTCAACGGCAGCGATGCCTTGATCGAAGGCAACGAAATCGCCCGCAACAGCGGCTGGGGCATCGACATCAGCGGCTCGCGCGGCCGGGTGCTGAACAACAGCGTCTACGCCAACAGCAGCGGCGGCATCAACGCCAGCGTCAACAACGGCTGGAACAACCGCATACTGGTGCAAGGCAACCGTTCCTTCGACAACGCCAGCGGCACCAACATCGCCGGCTACTACAACAGCGAAGTGCGCGGCAACGAAGTTTGGGGCAGCGCCTACGGCATCGCCGTCTACTACGGCGCGCAAGCCACAGGCAACCAAGCCTGGGGCAACACCACCGGTCTGTACGGCTACAGCAACGCCATCGTGCAAGACAACCGGGTCTGGGCCAACGGCACCGGCATCACGCTGTACTACGGCAGCACCGCCCAAGGCAACCGGGTTTACGGCAACAGCGGCGCCGGCGTCTACGTCAGCACCTACGACAACCTGGTGACCAACAACGTCATCGAAGCCAACGGCGGCGCCGGCGTGCAACTGGACGGCGCCTACCAATCCGGCAGCCGCACCCGGGTCGAAAACAACACCATCGTCGCCACCGGCAGCGCCTCGGCGATCCAAGTGCAGGGCAGCAGCACCAATATCCGCATCCGCAACAACATCCTCGACGTGCGCGGCAGCGGCTATGCCCTGAACGTCGCCAGCGACAGCCAACAAGGCTACCTGAGCGACTACAACCTGTTCATGCTCGGCGCCAGCGCCAAACTGGCCTACTGGGAAGACCGGCCGTTCGCCAACCGCACCGACTGGTTCTACGAAGTCGGCCAGGACCGCAACAGCCTGACCGCCGACGCCCGCTTCATCGACATCGACGGCGCCGACGGCGTGGTCGGCTGGGACGGCAGCGTAGTCACGGGCAGCGCGCGCATCGTCGACGACGGCGATCCGACCTTCGCCACGACCGGCAGTTGGACCACCGTTGCCAGCAACGGCAGCACCCAGCCGCGCGGCGGCGACGTCCGCAACAGCGCGGCCGGCGACGGCAGCAGCCAGGCCAGCTGGAGCTTCGACGGCCTGAGCGCCGGCTACTACCGGGTGGCGGCGACCTGGCCCTACCAATGGCAAAGCTCGCCCGGCTTCAGCGGCAACTCCAACTACCGCATCTACGACGGCGACGTCGTGGTCGGCTCCGATGTGGTCAACCAATATGCCAATGCCGCCTCGGCGTCCAACGGCTATAGCGCCGACGGCAGCAACTGGGACGTACTGGGCGTAGTGCGCATCAGCGGCGCCAGCCTGAAAGTCGTGCTGGACAACCTGGCCAACGGCATCGTGCTGGCCGACGCAGTGCGGATCGAACGCCTGAACGGCGACTTCGGCCAGGACGACGACCTGCACCTGCAAAACAGCTCTCCGGCCATCGACCGCGGCGACCCGAACAGCCCCAACCTGAGCGAACCGCGGCCGAACGGCGGCCGGATCGACCTGGGTGCCTACGGCAACACCAGCCAAGCCAACGTCAGCCCGGATCCGTTGATCCAGATTCTGAGCCCGAACGGCCTGGAGAAATTCGAAACCGGCGTGCCGGTCACCGTCAACTGGCGCAGCGACGGCCTGTTGCCGTACGACAGCGTGTTCCTGCTGGATACCGGCCAAGACACCGGCACCGGCGTCGACAACTGGCAGGCACAACAAGGCTACCGGACCGACGGCAACAACAACTACGGCAGCATTGCCGCCGGTACCGCCATCGACCTGAGCGGCGCCGGCGCCAATGCCGCGCCGGAAGCGGTCTACCGCAGCTACGCCTACACCCAAAGCGGCGTCGGCAGCAAACTCGGCTACACCATTGCCGCTCAAGACGGCGGCTACCAACTGGTGCTGCACTTTGCCGAACCGAGCAACGTTGCCATCGGCAGCCGGCTGTTCGACATCGTCGCCAACGGCACCACCATTGCGACCAACGTCGACGTGCGCGCCCTGGCCGGCGGCATCAACAAAGCCCTGGTGCTGAGCTACGACATCAACGTAACGGGCGGGCAAGGCCTCAACGTCGAACTGGTCAACCGCAGCAACAGCAACGCCGCCTTCCTGAACGGCCTGGAACTGCGCCAAGCCAACGCCAACGGCGTCGCCAACCCGGTACTGAGCCTGGAAGCCTCCACCGACAACGGCGCCAGCTGGACCACCGTTGCCACCGGCTTGACCATGGACCGTTACGGCCGCGGCCAGACTACCTGGACGCCGACCGACGAAACCGTCGGCAACACGGCCTTGCTGCGGATCAGCGCGACGATCAACCCGATTAGCGGCAGCATCACGGTCAACGACACCAGCGACGAAGGCTTTTTGATCGCCAACGCCGGCAAGGCGTATTACGTCAACGACGGCAGCACGGTTGGGGACGAATACACCACGGCGGTAGGCGACAACGCCAACAGCGGCAAAGACCCGAACCGGCCGATGGCCAGCTTGGCGGCCTTGCTGCGGGCTTACGACCTGGATGCCGGCGACGTGATCTACGTCGACAGCGGCAACTACAGCCTGGCGACCAACATCGTCCTCGGCAGCCAAGACAGCGGCGTAACGATCAAAGGTGCGGTGGAACACGAGACGCGTTTGGACCGTGGCAACAAGAACAGCGGCGCTTACGTATTCGAGTTGCAAGGAGCGGACGACGTCAGTCTGGAGCACTTATCGATCACCGGCGGTTACGGCGGCATCCAAGCAGCCAACGGCCAGGACAGCGACCACCTGAGCCTCATCGACAGCCGGGTGTGGAACAACAACTACGCGATCAGCATCGACACCAGCAACGACTTCTTCGTGTTGAGCGGCAGCGTGGTCGAATACAGCAACAACCGCGGCGTCTACGTCAACGGCAGCGATGCCTTGATCGAAGGCAACGAAATCGCCCGCAACAGCGGCTGGGGCATCGACATCAGCGGCTCGCGCGGCCGGGTGCTGAACAACAGCGTCTACGCCAACAGCAGCGGCGGCATCAACGCCAGCGTCAACAACGGCTGGAACAACCGCATACTGGTGCAAGGCAACCGTTCCTTCGACAACGCCAGCGGCACCAACATCGCCGGCTACTACAACAGCGAAGTGCGCGGCAACGAAGTTTGGGGCAGCGCCTACGGCATCGCCGTCTACTACGGCGCGCAAGCCACAGGCAACCAAGCCTGGGGCAACACCACCGGTCTGTACGGCTACAGCAACGCCATCGTGCAAGACAACCGGGTCTGGGCCAACGGCACCGGCATCACGCTGTACTACGGCAGCACCGCCCAAGGCAACCGGGTTTACGGCAACAGCGGCGCCGGCGTCTACGTCAGCACCTACGACAACCTGGTGACCAACAACGTCATCGAAGCCAACGGCGGCGCCGGCGTGCAACTGGACGGCGCCTACCAATCCGGCAGCCGCACCCGGGTCGAAAACAACACCATCGTCGCGACCGGCAGCGCCTCGGCGATCCAAGTGCAGGGCAGCAGCAGCAACGTCCGCATCCGCAACAACATCCTCGACGTGCGCGGCAGCGGCTATGCCCTGAACGTCGCCAGCGACAGCCAACAAGGCTACCTGAGCGACTACAACCTGTTCATGCTCGGCGCCAGCGCCAAACTGGCCTACTGGGAAGATCGGCCATTCGCCAACCGCACCGACTGGTTCTACGAAGTCGGCCAGGACCGCAACAGCCTGACCGCCGACGCCCGCTTCATCGACATCGACGGCGCCGACGGCGTGGTTGGCTGGGACGGCAGCGTAGTCACGGGCAGCGCGCGCATCGTCGACGACGGCGACCCGACCTTCGCCACGACCGGCAGTTGGACCACCGTTGCCAGCAACGGCAGCACCCAGCCGCGCGGCGGCGACGTCCGCAACAGCGCGGCCGGCGACGGCAGCAGCCAAGCCAGCTGGAGCTTCGACGGCCTGAGCGCCGGCTACTACCGGGTGGCGGCGACCTGGCCCTACCAATGGCAAAGCTCGCCCGGCTTCAGCGGCAACTCCAACTACCGCATCTACGACGGCGACGTCGTGGTCGGCTCCGATGTGGTCAACCAATATGCCAATGCCGCCTCGGCGTCCAACGGCTATAGCGCCGACGGCAGCAACTGGGACGTACTGGGCGTAGTGCGCATCAGCGGCGCCAGCCTGAAAGTCGTGCTGGACAACCTGGCCAACGGCATCGTGCTGGCCGACGCAGTGCGGATCGAACGCCTGAACGGCGACTTCGGCCAGGACGACGACCTGCACCTGCAAAACAGCTCTCCGGCCATCGACCGCGGCGACCCGAACAGCCCCAACCTGAGCGAACCGCGGCCGAACGGCGGCCGGATCGACCTGGGTGCCTACGGCAACACCAGCCAAGCCAACGTCAGCCCGGATCCGTTGATCCAGATTCTGAGCCCGAACGGCCTGGAGAAATTCGAAACCGGCGTGCCGGTCACCGTCAACTGGCGCAGCGACGGCCTGTTGCCGTACGACAGCGTGTTCCTGCTGGATACCGGCCAAGACACCGGCACCGGCGTCGACAACTGGCAGGCACAACAAGGCTACCGGACCGACGGCAACAACAACTACGGCAGCATTGCCGCCGGTACCGCCATCGACCTGAGCGGCGCCGGCGCCAATGCCGCGCCGGAAGCGGTCTACCGCAGCTACGCCTACACCCAAAGCGGCGTCGGCAGCAAACTCGGCTACACCATTGCCGCTCAAGACGGCGGCTACCAACTGGTGCTGCACTTTGCCGAACCGAGCAACGTTGCCATCGGCAGCCGGCTGTTCGACATCGTCGCCAACGGCACCACCATTGCGACCAACGTCGACGTGCGCGCCCTGGCCGGCGGCATCAACAAAGCCCTGGTGCTGAGCTACGACATCAACGTAACGGGCGGGCAAGGCCTCAACGTCGAACTGGTCAACCGCAGCAACAGCAACGCCGCCTTCCTGAACGGCCTGGAACTGCGCCAAGCCAACGCCAACGGCGTCGCCAACCCGGTACTGAGCCTGGAAGCCTCCACCGACAACGGCGCCAGCTGGACCACCGTTGCCACCGGCTTGACCATGGACCGTTACGGCCGCGGCCAGACTACCTGGACGCCGACCGACGAAACCGTCGGCAACACGGCCTTGCTGCGGATCAGCGCGACGATCAACCCGATTAGCGGCAGCATCACGGTCAACGACACCAGCGACGAAGGCTTTTTGATCGCCAACGCCGGCAAGGCGTATTACGTCAACGACGGCAGCACGGTTGGGGACGAATACACCACGGCGGTAGGCGACAACGCCAACAGCGGCAAAGACCCGAACCGGCCGATGGCCAGCTTGGCGGCCTTGCTGCGGGCTTACGACCTGGATGCCGGCGACGTGATCTACGTCGACAGCGGCAACTACAGCCTGGCGACCAACATCGTCCTCGGCAGCCAAGACAGCGGCGTAACGATCAAGGGCGCAGTGCAGCCCGGACACGCCAGCGTGCTGGATCGCGGCAACGTCAACACCGGTGCTTACGCCATCGATTTGCAAGGCGCCGATAGCGTGACCTTGGACCATCTGGGCATGACCGGCGCCAATATCGGCGTTTACGCCAGCAATTCCGCCGATTCCGACGCCGTTACCGTTAAGGACAGCCGGATTTGGGGACACAACCAATACGGTTTGTATATTAACGCCGGCAACGACAACTTCACGCTGTCCGGCTCGCAAGTGTTCGGTACCACCACTTACCACGGCGTGCACGTGCTGGCTTCCGGCGCCCGGATTTTGAATAACGACGTCTACGGCAACGCGCAATTGGGTATCTACAGCGGATACAACGGCAGCGGCACCGCGGTTCGGATCGAGGGCAACAAGGTCCACGATAACGCCGGCAGCGGTATAGACGCAGATTACAATACCGATATCGTCGGCAATGAGGTTTTCAACCAGTTGAACAACGGCCGCTACGGTATCGTCATTGCTAATAGCGCCCGCGCCAGCGCCAACTTTGTCCACCACAACGATGCCGGCATGAACGTTACCTATAGCGCTGTGGCGGCCGGCAACGAGGTGTACGCCAACACCAAGAGCGGCATCTCGCTGTATTCGGCGACCGCGCGCGGCAACCGGGTCTACAGCAACTCGACCGGTATGGTCGATACCGGCTACGCCACGATCGAGAACAACGTGGTTTACGCCAATACCAATATCGGTATCCAGTTCACCGGTACCCATACCGCGAGCGACGCCAACCAGGTGACCCGCAGCAATACGCTGTACCAGCCGGTCGGCGATGCGATTCTGATCGGCAGCGGCGGCAGTAACGTGCAGTTGCACAACAACATCGTCATGGTCGATGCCGGTTTCGGTATCAATGCCGCGACAGTCGCCAACCTGGTGCAATCCGACTACAACCTGTTCCATCTGACCCAGGCCGGCGCTCGCACCGGTTTGTGGGGCGCGGCGCAACAGGCCAGCCTGGCCGATTGGCGCACTGCCAGCAGCAAGGATGCGAATAGCAAGGCCGGTAATCCGTTGTTCCTGGATATCGACGGCGCCGACAACGTGCTGGGCGAGAAAGGTTTGGTGGCCGGCAACGGCTTCGACGACAACTTCGGATTGCGCGCCAATTCTGCGGCGATCGATGCGGCCAATATGTATACCGCGACCGCGACCGATATCGACGGACTGGCCCGCCGCGACGACCCGAGCGTGGCCAACAGCGGCGACGGCTTACCGTTATACGTCGCCACTGCCCAAGCCGGCAGCAGTTTCGCCAACGTCGGCACCAAGCTCAACCTGCGGCAAAGCGATTACGCGACGACCTACACGATACCGTTCGCCTTCCCGTTCTACGGCAAGACATACACGACGGCCTATATCAACTCGAACGGTTTTATCCAGTTCGGTTCGTCGACCAACGCCTATAACGGCAATAACAGCAATACGCTGGACGGTTTAATCAACAATGTGCGCATCGCGCCGCTGTGGGATAACCTGTCGACCTCGGTCGCCGACACTAGCCGCGACGTCTACGTCGATGCCACGGTCGCCAACCAGTTGACCGTGCGCTGGGCTGCGGTGGTCGAAGGCACCAATAATCCGGTCAATTTCTCGGTAACGTTGTTCAGCGACGGCCGCTTCCGCTTCGATTACGGTCCGAGCGCGAGCGGTTTGACGCCGACGGTCGGCGTCTCTGCGGGTAACGGCCAAACCTATGTGTTGGCGCCCTACGACGGCGTCAGCGATTTGTCGGCGGTGGCGTCGCTGGAGTGGGCGGCTACGCCGGGATTGAATTATTACGATATCGGTGCTTACGAGTTTCTCGGCAATTCCAACGATACCATCGCACCGCAAGTGGTTTCGATCAGCCAATTGCCGACCGACGGCGGCACCACCTCGGCCGCATTCAGCAGTTTGCAGATCGATTTCAGCGAAGCGCTGGACCGGATCAGCGCCCGCAGTCCGGCCAACTACGAATTGTTGGCGGCCGGTGCCGACAACAACTTCGGCACGCCGGACGATACCCGGATTGCGGTTAAACCCGGCTATTCGTTCCCGGAAACCAATTTGACGCTGCAATTGACCGACGGCGTATTGGCGGAAGGTAAGTACCGGCTGCGCCTGTCCGGCACCTTGGGCATCTTCGACACGGCCGGCAATTTGCTGGACGGCAATGCCGACGGCGTCGCCGGCGGCGATTATCTGCGCGAGTTCACGATAGACCGCTCCGGCAACCAACCGCCGACTGCAACCGATGCGGTCGCCAGCGTCAACGAAAATAGCAGCGTATTGATCACGCTGGCCGGTACCGATCCGAACGGCGATCCGTTGTCTTTCAGTTTGGTCGGCTCGCCGTTGTACGGCGCGTTGTCGGATTTCGACCCCGCCACGCGCACGGTACGTTATACGCCGAATGCGAATTTCAACGGCACCGACAGTTTCAAATTCCGCGTCGACGACGGTAGCCTGGGCACCGACGACGGCAACGTCATCGTCAATGTGTTGCCGGTCAACAGCGCTCCGGTCGCGTTGGGCGCCAGCGCCGCAACCGACGAGGATACGGCAGTGCAAATCCTGCTGCCGGCAACCGATCTGGAAACGACACAGCCGCAACTGAATTACGCGCTGGGCAGCGCGCCGGCCCACGGCAGCCTGATCCAAGGTAGTAACGGCTTGTGGACGTATACCCCCGATGCCGATTTCCAAGGTACCGACAGCTTCACCTACAGCGTGACCGACCGCGGCGATCCCGACGGTTCGCCGGGCAATGCGCTGACTTCGGCGCCGGCCACCGTGACGATTACCGTGCGGCCGGTCAACGACGCGCCGCGGATACCGGCCATCGCCGCGCAAAACGTGGCGGAAGGCGACACGCTGACCTTTAATATCGCTGCAAACGATCCGGACAATGCCAGCTTGACTTATAGTCTGGTGGGCACGCCGCCGGCGGGGGCCAATATCGATTCGGCTACCGGCTTATTTAGCTGGACGCCGACCGACGGCAATAGCGTGCAGACCTTCACGGTACGGGTCAGCGACGGTGTGCTGGCGACCGAGGCCAACTTCGACGTCAACGTCGGCAACGTCGCGCCGAGCTTAACCTTGACCGGAGCGGCCAACGTGGATTTGGGGCAATCTTACGCAGTGACTTTCTCGGCGACCGACCCCGGTACCGATACCGTCTCCGCTTGGCTGGTCAATTGGGGCGACGGTTCGACGACCGCTTTGGCCGGTAACGTCTCAGGCGCCAGCCATACCTACTCGCAGGGCGGGCAAATGGCGGTTACCGTCACGGCCACCGACGAAGACGGCAGTTACGTTTCGTCGCCGTTGGCCGTCAAAGTCATCGTGCCGAACCGGGCGCCGGTGGTGCCGGCCGGGCAAACCGCCAGCACCAATGAAGACCAGTCCGTGACCTTTACGTTGGCCTACGGCGATCCCGACGGCGATGCGTTGACGGTGGATTTCGCCAGTTTGCCGCAACACGGCAGCCTGAGTGGCTTCAACCCGGCAACTCGCCAGTTGACTTATACGCCGGACCAAAACTTTAACGGTAGCGACGGCTTCCGGATCACGGTCAGCGACGGCAAGGGCGGTACTACCAGCGCCGATATCAACCTCAATGTGGTGCCGGTAAACGACAACCCGGTGGCCGGCAACGATAGCTATAACGTGCATGGCGGCCAAACCCTGAACATCGCGGCGCCGGGCCTGCTCGCCAACGACAGCGATGGCGACGGCGATGCGTTGCAGGTGCAGTCGATCGATATCACCGGTGTCCAAGGCGTCGTCGACGCCTCCCCCGACGGCCATTTCAGCTTCAAGCCGAGCGCGGGATTCAGCGGCGATACCAGCTTCAAGTACACGGTGATCGACGGTTTCGGCGGCAGCGCCCAGGGTATTGTTACGATCAGCGTGACCAATACCGCGCCGGTGGCCGTCAATGACAGCTACACGATGCGTCCTGGCCAAACCCTGAACATCGCGGCGCCGGGCCTGCTCGCCAACGACAGCGATGGCGACGGCGATGCGTTGCAGGTGAAATCGATCGATATCACCGGTGTCCAAGGCGTCGTCGACGCCTCCCCCGACGGCCATTTCAGCTTCAAGCCGACCGCGGGATTCAGCGGCGATACCAGCTTCAAGTACACGGTGAGCGACGGTTTCGGCGGCAGCGCCCAGGGTATTGTTACGATCAGCGTGACCAATACCGCGCCGGTGGCCGTCAATGACAGCTACACCATGCGTCCTGGCCAAACCCTGAACATCGCGGCGCCGGGCCTGCTCGCCAACGACAGCGATGCCGACGGCGATGCGTTGCAGGTGAAATCGATCGATATCACCGGTGTCCAAGGCGTCGTCGACGCCTCCCCCGACGGCCATTTCAGCTTCAAGCCGACCGCGGGATTCAGCGGCGATACCAGCTTCAAGTACACGGTGAGCGACGGTTTCGGCGGCAGCGCCCAGGGTATTGTCACGATCAGCGTGACCAATACCGCGCCGGTGGCCGGTAACGATAGTTACAGCGTACAAGCGGGTCAGACCTTAACCATTGCGTCACCGGGACTGTTGGTCAACGACAGCGATGCCGATGGCGATACGTTGTTCGTGCAATCGGTCGATACCGCCGGTTTGCAGGGCAGCTTGAATTATGCGTTCGATGGTAATTTCAGTTTCACGCCAAACGCCGGCTTTAGCGGTGCGACCAGCTTCAAGTACACGGTTAGCGACGGTCTAGGCGGTAGCGCGGTAGGTGTTGTGGCAATCGATGTCGCTGCGCCCGCTACGTTGAACGTGACCTCTTTCACTCAGACCGATTCCGGTCTCAGGGTGCGTTTCAGCAGGGCTCTGGACGTCAGTGTCTTGAATCTTTACAACGGCGAACCCACCGGCTTGGGCGCGCCGGATCTGACCTTGATTGGCCCAGACGGCAAGCCGGTAGTAGGCAGCCTGATTCTCGACAACGATCATGCCGGTTTCACCTTTCTGCGCAGCGGCGGACCGTTGGCGGCAGGTAACTATGGTTTGACGTTGGTTTCCAGTGGCGCTGGTTTCAAAGACTTGAGCGGATTGCTGCTGGACGGTAACGGCGATGGCTCGGCCGGCGACAACTATCTGCATGCTTTCACGGTAACATCGAAGGGCGCGGCGGTGTTGTCGGTCGGCGAAATTGCTCGCGGCCCAGGACAAACTCTGGCTAACCCGTCGAATGGCTTCAACTTCCCGATCACGCTGGAAAATGCCGCCGGCGCCACGAGCCTGGCGTTTACGTTGAACTACAATCCGGCTTTGCTGACTGTGAACGGTTTTTCCGGCGGCAATTTGCCGGCTGGCAGTCAGGTCGTGACCGATACCACGGTAGCTGGCCAACTGAGGGTAACGATAAACGCGGCCGTGGCATTGCCGGCCGGCAAGCTGATATTGGGTAATCTGGAGGCGACAGTGCCGACGGCGGCGGTTTACGGCGCCAAGGACATGCTACGTTTGAGCGATGTATCGCTCGACGGTGGCGCCCGGCAGTTGAAAACCGACGACGGTCTGCATGTGGTGGCCTTCATCGGCGATGTCACTGGCGACGCCAATTACACCACGCTGGATTTCCAACGCATGAATCGGGTTCTGCTCGGGCAGGATAGCGGTTTCGGTGCCTGGCCGCTGGTCGATCCGTTGATCGTCGGCGACGTCAATCCGAACGGCAAATTGCAATCGGCGGATGCGCTAAAACTGGCCTACCAAATCGGCGGTACGCCGCAGAAGGACATTCCGCCGATACCGGCCGGCCTACCGCCGCTGGTATTCGCCGGCGCGGACCCTAAAGTCAGTTTGGGCACGGTCTCGGCAATTGCCGGCAGTCGGGTGTCGGTACCGGTCACTATCGATACCACGGCCGGTTTGGAGTCGATCCAAATGACCGTGCGTTACGATGCGCAGAAATTGGGCTTGGTCGAGGTGCAAAAAACCGCATTGACCGCCGGCTTCGTTTACACCGTGGTGCAGAATAATCCGGGCGAACTGCGCATCGATGCCAGCGCGCTAAAACCCTTGGCCGATGGCAATGGCGTCTTGTTCGAGCTGAATTTCGCCGTTGCCGCCAGTGCGCGAGGCTCTGCGGCCTTGGATTTCGTCTCGGTCAGGCTGAACGATACCTGGCTGACGGTCGATCCGTTGCCGGTAGCCGGCGCCGACCCGACCGACGGACTGATCGAAATTGCCGCACCGGCGCCGGCTCGGCAACCGACACTGGCGTTGCGGCAGGGTGCCAGAAGTTTCGACCTCGGTAAATCCGGCCAACATCCGTGGTTGAGCGAATGGTTGAATCCGTCGGAAAAAGACACGGCCAAAGCCAACGATTGGAGTATTTCGGCCAAACGTCCAATTAAATCGAAATTGCACTAATAGCATAATTGGCTCGAGTCCCGTTGCGCGCTGCCGGTCGAACCCGCAGGTGCGGTTCGGACTCGGCGTCGGCTATTTTTACACTGCACCGCCGCTAGGGCAGGGCGGCTAGCCGTTTTGTGGTATAAGTCGTTAATGTTTTGGCGGTGATATTAGTTGGCGCATTTTATGCTAAGCAATGGTGCCAAGCGGCTACCGACGGGCCATACCAGTTTTTCAAAAGAATCGATCAAACGGAGTTTTTATGCTTAACAGACATGCCAAATTCAGTTCCTTGTTATTTCCGCTGTTAGCTGCCGCGGCCTTGGTATTGGCCGCACCGGCGGCACGGGCCGCGATCAGCATCACCCCGCACGATGTGGCGGGCGCTCCCGGCAGCAATGTCGACGTTACCTTCGACTTCGATTTCGGCGCTAACACTTTAATTTCCTCTTTTGATTTGGGTCTGGTGTTCGATCCTGCGTTATTGACCTTGCTGGACGGCGATTTTTACCAGAATGGCGCGCCGGTTGATGCACTGAACGGGCTTGATGCTGCCGGCACTTTGATACCGAATTTCGACCTGAGTAACGGCTCCATCGGCGTAGCCTGGTATGCATTGGATTCCAACTTTCAACCGTTACCGCCGCTGGCTTTGTCGGGAACTTACTCGCTGCTGTTGAGCGTCCAACTGATCGACAATTTTCCGATCGGTCAAGATACCTCGGTGGCGCTAACGTTGGACGCAAGCGATGAAAACTTGAATCCGATCGACACCATATCCAAAATTGCCAATGTTGCGGCAGTACCGCTACCGCCATCTTTGCTGATGATGCTGTCCGGCTTGGGCATGTTGGCCGTTTCCCGAGTCCGCCGTTCAGTTTAACCGGACATGAGTGGCTCCGCCCAGCGCGGATCCGCTGCCGTAGTCGGAACGGTCAGTCCCGAATCCCGCGCGGATTCGGGATTTTCCAGCGCCGGTGCCGCACAGGGCGCGGCCGATGACTTTTGGTCGCAGTTGGTCCATGCCCAAACCTCCGAACAATTATGCCGTGCCTGGTTAGGCATTCTGTGCCAATGGATACCTAGGGCGCAGTCCGGTATTTTGCTGTTGCACGACGAAGGCGACAATTATGCGCCGGCCGCGGTCTGGCCCGATCCGCAGCGCGATATGTCGTTTCTGGCCGAAATCGCCCAAGACGCATTGGTCGAACAGCGCGGCATCGTCCGCAACGATGCCGCCGGCTTGACCCAATGTGCCTATCCCCTGCTATCCGCCGAAGAAACCTATGGCGTCGTCGTGTTGCACGTAGCCGGCGGCGGCGATGCGGCGATGCGCGACGCTTTACGCTTACTGCACTGGGGCGCGGGATGGTTGGTGGGTTTGTTCGACCGTCGCCATCTGTTGGATCGGGACCTGCGCCTGAAGCAGTCCGCGTTATTGCAGGATTTACTGCTCGGCGTATTGGCTGAACCGGCCCCGGATGACGCTGCACGCTGGATCGTCAACCGCCTGGCCGCTGCGGTGCCGTGCCGGCTTGCTGTCATCGGCCATTGCGACGCGTCCGGCCAGCACATCGAATTGGCTAGCGTGTCGGCCAGCGCCAGTTTCGAGCCGCGTTCCAACCTGATGGCCGCCGCGCGCGAAGCGATGCGGGAAGCCTTGTTGTCCGGCCAGGCCTTGGCCCATCCTGCCGCCGAAACCGGCGATAGCGCTACAATCTCTTTTAATGGCGTCGCCGATTATTGCCGGGAAGCCGAAGCGCCGGCCGCGGTAGTACTGCCGCTCAGCCAGCGCGGGCGCATGGTCGGGGCCTTGCTGCTGGACTTGGCTGCCCAACCCGCCCCGGCCGAGCTGGAATTTTTCCGCACGCTGGCATTGGCGTTGGCGCCGGCGCTGGATTTACACGCGCTCGCCGCCCGCGGTTTGGCGGCTCACGGCCGCGACAGCCTGAAGCGGATGCTGGCCGACTGGCTGGGTCCTAGTCATCCGGGTTTGAAATTTGCCGGCACCTTGGCCGTGATCGGTTTGTTGCTGGCGGCGACGGTACCGGTCGATTTTCGGGTGCGGGCGCCGGCGACGGTGGAAGGCAAGGTGCAACGCGTGGTCGCCGCGCCGTTTGCCGGCTTTATCCAGGAAGCCTATTTGCGGGCCGGAGATGCGGTCAAGCAGGGCGACATCTTGGCCCGGCTGGACGAGCGCGAATTGCGTTTGGAAGAATCGCAATGGGTGGCTCAGGCGGAACTGGCCGAACGTAAACTGCGCGAAGCGATGGCGAAAGGCATCGCCGTGACAGTCAGGCTGGCGCAAGCCGAGCTCGACGAAGCCCAGGCGGAACTGGCTTTCGTGCGCAGCAAGTTGGCGCGGGCCACCGTCGTCGCGCCCTTCGACGGCGTCATCGTCAAAGGCGATCTGTCGCAACAGCAGGGCGCACCGGTCGAACAAGGTAAAGTCTTGTTCGAGGTGGCGCCGATGTCGGCCTGGCGGGTGGTGTTGAAAGTGGACGAGCGCGACATCGTTCATGTCCGCGAAGGTGAGCAGGGCGAATTGGTGTTGACCGGCTTGCCCGGCGAGCGTTTCGCGCTGAAGGTCAACAAGGTTGCGCCGGTGGCGTTGGCGGAAGACGGCCGTAACAGTTTCCGGGTCGAAGCGGCCGTGCTGGGCGAGAGCCGCGGCGTACAGCCGGGCATGGAAGGCGTCGGTAAACTGGCAGCCGGCGAGCGGACCTTACTCTGGATTGCACTGCACCGGGTGTTCGATTGGGCGAGGTATACGCTATGGACACTGGGCTGGTAACTGCCGATTCGACGCTGGGCAGCCAGCTGGTCAACAGCCATTGGTACCGGGTCGGCGGCTTGGCGCCGCGCTTGCGCGACACCTTGCGCATCCATCCCCAATACTGGCGCCGGCAGTTGTGGTACGTAGTCGAAGACCGCATCAATGCCCGCTACCACCGTTTCGACCGTCAGGCATACCGCATCATCCGCTTACTGGACGGCCGTACCACGCTGCAACAACTGTGGCTGAGACTGGCAGCCGAAGCCGGCGAGCATTTGCCCAGCCAGGAAGAGATACTGAGTTTACTCGGCCAATTGCACAGCCTGGATTTATTGGCTAGCGACACCTTGCCGGACTTGGGCGAATTGGCCGGCCGCGGCCGCAGCCAGACATGGCGCAAGCGGGCGGCGAGCTATTTCAACCCGTTGGCGATCAGAATCCCGCTGTTCGACCCCGACCGTTTTCTGGAGCGCGCCGCCAAGCGGCTGGCACCGTTGCTGAACTGGCGCGGCGCGGCGCTCTGGCTGGCCTGTGTGCTACCGGCCCTGGTATTGGCCGCGTCGCATTGGCGAGAGCTGACCAATAATTTCGGCGAAAGGGTTATGGCCCTGGATAACCTGCTGATGCTGGCGGTACTGTTCCCGTTGGTCAAAATTCTGCACGAACTCGGCCATGGCTTGGCCTGCAAGCGCGGCGGCGGCGAGGTTCACGATTTGGGCATCATGCTGTTGCTGTTTTTGCCGGTGCCGTATCTGGAAGCCTCCAGTTCCTGGACCTTTCCCGACAAACGCGCCCGGATGCTGGTCGGTGCCGCCGGCATGCTGGTCGAAGTCTGGCTGGCGGCGCTGGCGTTCTACCTGTGGCTATGGCTGCAGCCGGGTATGGCCAAAGCCCTGGCGTACGACTTCACGGTGCTGGCCAGCGTCACTACCGTGTTGTTCAACGCCAATCCTCTATTGCGTTACGACGGCTATTACATCGCCAGCGACGCGCTGGAAATTCCCAATCTGGCGCAACGCGCCGGCCGTTGGTGGGCGTATCTGTTCGAACGCCGTCTGCTCGGCCGGCGTTACGCCGATTCGCCGGTGCAAGCGCCGGGAGAAGCGTTCTGGTTCACGTTGTATTCGCCGTTGTCGTTTCTGTACCGGACCTTCGTCATGTTCTCCATCGCCGTGTTCGTCGCCGGGCAATATTTTGCGGTCGGCGTATTGATCGCCGTGTGGAGTATCGCGGCCAGCATTGCGCTGCCGTTATGGCGGGCGCTTACCTGGCTGGCGCGAAATTTCGCCGGCGGCGGCATCGACAGCCGGCCGCGGCGGGTGATCTTGACGCTGGCCGCCGGGCTGGGTTTGTTCTTGTTCGCGCTGCCGTTACCGCACCATACCCAAGTCGATGGCGTACTATGGTTGCCGGACAGTGCCGTGGTCAGGGCGGGCCAAACCGGATTTGCCGAACGGGTTTCGGCGGCCAGCGACAGCGAGTTGCAGCCGGGCGAAACCGTCCTGGAATTGGCCGATCCCGGTCTGGCGGCCGAATTGGCGGCACAAACCGCCCGCACCGAGGCCGCGCAAGTGCGTTACGATGCCGCCCGGTTGGAAGACCCGGCCGCCGGCGAACGGTATGCAGCGGAATTGCGCCGCGAACAAAAAGCCCTGGCCCATTTGGCCGAGCGAAATGCGCGGCTGACCGTAAAAAGCGCGAGCGGCGGCCGGCTCTGGCTCAGCCAAAGCGAGGACATGCCCGGCCGCCACTTTCGCCAGGGCGACGTGCTCGGTTACGTGATTCCGCCGGCACCGCCGCGGATCCGCATCATCGTCGACCAGTCGGACGAAACGCTGATCCGCGAACACACCCGTTCTGTGCGGGTAAAGCTGCCGTTTGCGGCGGCCAGTTTGTGGCCGGCGACGATACTGCGCAGCGTGCCGGCCGCTTCCAACGAATTGCCAAGCGCCGCGTTGGGGCGTTCCGGCGGCGGCGAAATCGCCACCGATCCGCGCGACGACAGCGGCCGGCGTGCGTTGACCAGCCATTTCGAATACGAGCTGGGATTGCCCGACGATTTTCCTTACCGCTTGATCGGCAGCCGGGTCAGCGTCCGTTTCGAGCATCCGTTGGAGCCGGTGGGCAAGCGCATTTGGCGCGGCTTACGCCGTCTGTTTCTGGCGCATTTCCACTCCTGACCGGCCGGCCCGCGGAGCGCTACTATGAACGACGCCAGGATTTCGAATGTTGGGCAATGGCCGCCTGCCCAGGTTCGTTTGGCGGCGCGTATTTTTCCGGAACGGGCCGATACCGCCGATTCCGGCTTGGACCGCTGGGTGACGGGGTGGTGGCAAGGCAAACTGCGCACCTGGTATCCGCGCCAACGCGAACGCCTCCGCTTCCGCGACGCGGTGGAAGCCGAAGCCGCAGGCTTGGGGCTGGAACGGTGGGACGACGCCAGGCTGCAACGCGAAAGCCGGCCGGCGGCCAGAAACGCCTTCGTCGGTAAAGATTTCGCCAGCGGAGCGCTGGCCTTGGCACTGGTGCGCGAAGCGGCCCGGCGCCGGTTGGGGCTGTTGGCACATCCGCCGCAATTGCTGGCGGCCTGGAAATTGTTATGCGGGCACTTAATCGAGTTCGATACCGGCGAAGGTAAAACTCTGACCGCCGCGCTGGCGGCCTGTCTGGCGGCGCTGGCCGGCGTGCCGGCGCACGTGGTGACGGTCAACGATTATCTGGCGCAACGCGACGCCGAGAAAATGCTGCCGCTGTTTGCCTTTTTCGGTTTGAGCGTCGGCGTGGTCCACGGCGGCGTGGCCCAAAACGACCGGGCACATCAATATGCCCAGGATTTGACCTACTGCACCAATAAGGATTTGGTGTTCGATTACCTGCGCGACCGGGTCAACGCCGGCGGCATCAACAGCCCGGCGCAACTGGCGGTTCGGCGTTTGCACCAGCCGCAGCGCGGCGAGGAGCGGCTGCGGCTGCGCGGCTTGCATTTTGCGATTGTCGACGAGGCCGACAGCATATTGATCGACGAAGCGCGCACGCCGTTGATATTGTCGGCACTGAGCGATCGCGGCGCCGACCGGGATGTGTTTGCACAGGTATTGAATGTTGCCGAACAATTGCAGCAAGATTTGCACTTCCGGCTGATCGGCGCGCAGCGGATACCGGAATTGAGCAAGGAAGGCCGCCTGTACTTGGCGCAATTGGCCGAAGACTACCTGGCCGAGTCAGGATCGCGGCGTAAAGTCCTGGACGAATTCTGGCAGCTGGATTGGGTCCGCGAGCATTACGTGCTGCAGGCGTTGCGGGCGATCTACGTCTACCGCCGCGACCAACATTACGTCGTGCTGGACGGCAAGATCGTGATCGTCGACGAGTTCACCGGGCGTCTGTTGCCGGACCGCAGTTGGGAGCAAGGTCTGCACCAACTGGTCGAGGTTAAGGAGGGCTGTGCCGCCACCGGCCAAAACCGGACGCTGGCGCGGCTGACCTACCAAGTGTTTTTCGGCCGTTACCTGCGTTTGGCCGGCATGAGCGGAACCTTGCGCGAAGTCGCGGCGGAGATGGCGGCGGTGTACCGGGTGCCGACCTTGCGGGTCGAACCGAACCGGCCCTGCCAGCGCATCGAACGGCCGAGCCTATTGCTGCGCGACGCCGAGGCCAAACACGCGGCGATTGTCGATGAAGTCCGGCAGATTTTGACGCAGGGCAGGGCGGTATTGATCGGCACGCGCTCGGTGATGGCCTCGCTGGCGATTTCCCGCGCCTTGGCCGGCGCCGGTATCGTCCACAAGGTCCTGAATGCTTTGCAGGACGAAGACGAAGCCAGTTTGGTGGCCCAGGCCGGCCAACCCGGTGCGGTTACCGTGGCCACCAACATGGCCGGCCGCGGTACCGACATCCCGTTGGCCCCGGCGGTAGCCGAACGCGGCGGTTTACACGTCGTACTGAGCGAATGGCACGAGTCGGCGCGGATCGACCGCCAATTGTTCGGCCGCTGCGCCCGCCAAGGCGATCCGGGCAGTTGCCGCGCCATCGTCGCGTTGGACGACGAACTGCTGCAGCATTACGCTTCGGCGCTGGCCAACTGGACCGCGCTGCAATGGCCGGGATCGCCGCCGGCGTCCGCGGTCAAGCTGCTCAGGCGGACGATGCAGCGCAAGGCCGAGGCAGCCAATGCCGCGCAACGGCGGGCGACGATGCGGCAGGACCGGCAGATGCGCCGGCAATTGGCGTTTTCCGGCGCCACGGAATGACCAAAACCAATGAGGTTAACCAGAGAATGAAGCAAGCTACAGCGATGTCGGGCGGACGTTACCGATGGGTTTCCGGATTACTGTTGGCTGCCTGGATACCGGCGTTCGCGGCCGAGGTGCCAGGGCAAGCCACCTTCGATTGCCTGATCGAGCCGTCGCAGTTGCTCGAAATCCGCAGCCCGGTCACCGGCTTGATCGACCAAGTCCACGCCGGCCGCGGCGATACGGTCAAGCGCAATACGCCGTTGGTCAGCCTGGAATCCAGCGTCGAGCGTGCCGCGGCCGAACTGGCCGGGGTCCGGGCGGCGATGAACGGCCCATTGGCCGTCGCCGAAAGCCGTCTGGCCCATGCCATTCAAAGCTTGAACCGGCGAAACGCGCTGGCGCAGAAGAATTACAGCTCGGCGCAGGAACGCGACGATGCCGAGGCGGAAAAAAACGTCGCCCAGGCGGAGTTGCTGTCCGCCCGCGAGAGCAAGCAGGTGGCCAAGCTCGAACTGGCCTACGCCAACGCCCAATTGGGGCTGCGGGTAATCCATAGCCCGATCGACGGTATCGTCACCGAACAATTGATGTACCCCGGGGAAGTGGTCGAAGTCGGCGGTACCACGACTACAATTTTGAAATTAGCCCAGATCGATCCGTTACGGGTGAAAATGATATTGCCTTTGGCCTATTACACCCGGGTCAAACCGGGGATGCGCGCCGATATCGTCCCGGAAGCGCCGCTGGAGGGCCGCTATAATGTGGCGATCAATCTGGTGGACCAAGTCATCGACGCCGCCAGCGGCACGTTTCAGGTCCGCGCCGATTTATCCAATCCGTCCGGCAACCTGCCCGGCGGGGTCAAATGCAAGGCGACGCTGGCGTTGTAATCGATATCCGCAGCAATTCCGGCGGCGGGTCCGGCTAAAATCACACGCAGTAAAATAACTTAACCAGGAGAATGAGCAATGGCAACGCAATTACTGATTTACGAAAAAGTCGTACCGGTTTCCAAGGACCGCCACACCGGCTGGTCGGTCAAGGCCGGCAACGAGTATTCTTTTGCCAAACACGTCAATTCGGTGCCGATTTTGGCCGTCGAGTTCGCCAGTGCGGCCGACGAATACACTATCGTATTTGCCGGTAACGAAGAAGGCACGATGCCTATCGTGCTGCTGGGGATCAAGGAACGGGAAAACCTGTTCGTCAACGAAGCCAACCACTGGGACGCCAAATACGTGCCGGCCTTTCTCCGCCGTTATCCGTTCGTGTTCTCGGAAAGCGAAGACCGCTCGACGTTTACCTTGTGCATCGACGAGGATTTCGTCGGCTGCAACCAAGAGAATAAAGGCGAGCGCCTGTTCGATGCCGAAGGCGAAAGAACCCAATATCTGGACAACATGCTGCGTTTCGTCAACGAATACCAGGGCCAAAACCTGAGAACCCAGGCATTTTGCCAGAAACTGCGCGAACTGGATTTGCTGGAGCCGATGCAGGCCGAATTTACTTTGACTTCCGGCCAACGTTCGCGCCTGGCCGGATTCTTCGCGGTAAACCGCGAACGCCTGAAACGCCTGGCCGACGAGCAAGTGATCGATTTGTTCAAACTCGACGAATTGGAATTAATTTATCTGCACCTGCAATCGATGCGCAACTTTACCGGCATGTTGGAACGCAGTGCAGCGCACAATCCGGCGCCGGCCGCCGACGGCGACAAACCGGCCGAGGAAGCGGCTACCGGCCATGCGCCGGACGAAAAATTGCATTGATAGCGGTTGTAATTCGGTAAGGGATCGCAGCAATTCTGAGATTTTCTGACCGACGCAGCATCGAGGGAACTACCGAGCTATGACGTTGCTGCCCCGGCTGGTCAATGGCCGGGAACGGTCAACGACTTGCCGTTGTCGGCGGCGCCGAGTTTCAGCAAGAACGGCACCGCCGCCTCGGCCCAACTTTCCGCTGTCGGGTAATGCGCGGCAGCGGCACCGAAACAGGCCTGCAACATATCGGTGTCGATAATCCCCGGATTCAGCGCGACGGCCACCATGGTTGCGGGCAGTTCGGCGGCCAAGGCCTTGGTCAGCCCTTCTATGGCCCATTTGCTGGCGCAGTAGGGTGCTACGCCGGCCGCCACGCTGCGGCCCCATCCGGAACTAAAGTTGACGCAAACGCCGCGCTGCCGTTCCAGCATCGCCGGCAGGAATTGGCGGATAACGTTGGCGACGCCCTTGATGTTGATATCGACCAGCGCATCGAAACCCGCGGCCGGGATTTGCCATAACGGCTGCACCGGGTTGATGACCGCCGCGTTGTTCAGCAACAGGTCCGGAGCGCCGAACTCGGCGATGGCCGCTTGCGCCCACGCCGCCACCGCTGCGTCTTCAGCGACGTCGACCGTATCGAACCGGTGGTTGCTGCCGCATGCGGCAGCCAACTCGGCAATAGCGCCGGCGGAACGGCCGCAGCCGATGACGCGGTGGCCCAGAACGGCGAATTTCTCGGCCATAGCCCGGCCCAGGCCGCGAGTGGCACCGGTAATGACGACAGTCCTGGCTTCAACCATCAGCGTTCCCGCCAGTGTCGTTGGTTTGTTCGGCGTCTACCGGCAGCTCGATGCGTAGCGTCGTACCGCTGCCAATGCTGCTGCGTACCGTGATTTCGCCGCCGTGCTTTTTGACGATGCCGTAGGAAATCGTCAAGCCCAGCCCGGTGCCCTTGCCGACCGGTTTAGTCGTATAAAAGGCATCGAAAATTCGGCCCAATTGCTCGTCCGTCATCCCGCAGCCGGTATCGCCGATTTCGATCCAAACCTTGTCGCCGCCGCTGCCGGTGGCAACCGTGATTACGCCGTGTTTATCGATCGCATATGCGGCGTTGACCAGTAAATTGACGAAGACCTGATTCAACTGCGAGGGCAGGCAATTGACCAGCGGCAGCTCGCCGTAACGTTTGACGACGTCCGCCTTGTATTTCAATTCGTTGTAAACGATGTTCAACGCGCTATCCAGACCGGCGTGCAAATCCGCCCACTGCCAGGCGTCGTTATTGCGTTGCGGATAGGAAAAGTCTTTCAAATCCTGAACGATTTTGGTGACCCGGTTGATCCCGTCCAGCGATTCTTCCAGTAACTCCGGCGCATCGCGGCGCAGGTAATCGAGGTCGATCCGGCGCTTGACCGCGCCGATAGCGGCCAGCAGACCGGCATCGACGACGGCCGCTTCGGCCTTTTGGTAAGCGTCGGCCAGATCCAGTAAATCGGCGATATAGCGTTTCAGGGTACTCAGGTTGGATTTGACGAATCCGACCGGATTGTTGATTTCGTGGGCGACGCCGGCGGCCAATTGGCCGATGGACGACATTTTCTCCGATTGCAGCAACTGGGCCTGGATGTCCTGCAGCTGGTGGTTGGTCGCATCCAACTGCCGATTTTGCATGACGATGAACTGCATGACGTCCTGGGTTTGTTTCACCAATTGCCACTGCCTGACCATGGCGTTTACCACTTGGCGCACGACCAAATCGGAAACCGGCTGCTGCAAAATCAGCAACTGGTCGCTTTCGCCCAGTTTTTCGGCGATCTGCGGCCAATCCAAGCCTGGATCGGCGTTACAGAGCACGGCATTCAATCCGGAATCCGCTTCCCACAAACGCTTTATCAAGGCCACGCCGTTCGCTTGCCGCAACGGATGCGACACAAAGGCCAAGTTGAACGGGGCGTTGTTGGCCAAACCTGCGGCGATGGCCTGTTCCGCACACTCTGGCGTATCGGCCCAACGCACCAGATAATTCGGTTGTCCGCCGATTTCGCCGCTATCGGCAACTTCCGCCAGATTGAATAGCCGGTTCAAACGAATTGCCAGTTCGGCATCGGTAGCGACCACCAGTATCGCCGGCCTATCGGCGTCGATCACCAGGATTTTCGATAAGTTGTCGTCGTCGCTCATTTCGTCGCCTTAAGAATCCGGCGGAACTTGCGCCGTATCATCCCGCCGGTTGGCGGCTGTGCGACTGATTATAGTAAAAAGCCATGCCGCGGCATCCTGCCGGCAGGGCCAAACCGAAGCGGCTGGCGAAACGGATAGCGGCACCGATCGCGGCCTTAGCGAGACGCTAATCGCCGGCCACCGTATCCACCAATAAAATGCGCTCGTGGTCCAGCCGCAGCGCCAGAGTTTTACAGAGCTGGCTGGTCTCGAAATCGCGGTAACGTTCGGAGGTGACGATCCGGTCGCGGTCGCCGCAGTTTTCCAGCGCCAGCATTTGAAAGAAATACGGCCGCCAGGACCAGTTGAAGCCGATCTTGCGCGGATCGGTGAACCATTGGTTTTCGCTGAAATTGAAATCCGGCGAAATCTGGTCGCCGTGGTTGTTGCACAGGTAAAACCGGATCACGCCGCTTTGGGTGAAATTCCAACTGACCAGCTCGTTCAAGTTGAAATCGTCCTGCAGCGCTTCGGCCAAGCGGTAAATCAGGGCTTTGGTGGCATTGATCGCGTTGATTTCCTTTTGTACCCGCGGCAGCGTGTTCTTGACGAATTTGCCGCGCAACGAGGCCGCGTGTTGCTCGAAACTGTTGACGGGCAGGAAATCGGCTTTGGCTTTGGCAAACAAAAAGCCCTGCATGAATTGGGCGCCGCAATTCAAGCCGAATAAAAACTCCTCGTCGCTTTCCACGCCTTCACAGACGATACGGGCGCCGGTACGTTGGCCGAGGCGCGACATCAGATGGACGATGTCGGTGGCGATGCTGCTGCCTCGGGCGGCGCGCTTGAACAAACGCATATCGATTTTGATGATGTCGGGCTGGATCGCGATGACCCGTTCCAGTTGCGATGAGCCGGCACCGAAATCGCCGATCGCCACCCGCAAGCCGTGTTTGCGGTAGCGCTGCACGATCTGTTTCAACTTGTGCGGATCGACGTGGGCATCGGAAATTTCGACGACGATGCGCTGGCGGTCGATATTCAACTCTTCCAGCATGCGCAAGGTCGGCAGCGCATTGAGCTGGCGCAAGTTTTCGATCCAGGCCGCCGAAATATTCAGCGCCAGATAGGTTTGGCGATCGGCCTGTTGCGAGAACTTCTCCAAGGCCTGCCAGCGTACCTGCCGGTCCAGCTCGGTACGCCGCTTGATGTCCAGCTCGGCCGAAGAGAACAGGGCGCCGGCGGAAACCACGTTGCCTTTGGCGTCGTATTGGCGGGCCAACGCTTCGTAACCGACGATTTTGCTGCTGGCTATCGCGATGATGGGTTGAAAATAGGGAAATAGCGTTGATTTTTCTGGCATGGTCCTTGTGCGCGTCGAGTTAACCGGGCTGGGGTAAAAACTCCTTCAATTCGGCGACGCAGGAACCGCAGCCGCTGCCCGCTCCCAGGCAGGCGCTGATGGCCGCCACGCTTTGTAACTTTTGGGTTTGCACCGCTTGTTGAATGGTTTTTTCGCCGACATTGAAACACGAACAGACAATTCGGCCAATATCGGCTTCGCCTTTCGGCGGTTGGCCGCTGAGCAAGGCCAGGCGTTCGCTCCGGCTCAGTTCCGGTTTCGGGAACAGGCTGCACAGCCAACCCGGTTCCGGCAACTCGAAATCCGGCCCGACCAACAGGCAGGCTTGCAGCCGATTGCCGGCCAAATAGGCGCAGCGGTAGTAACCGGCTTGCAGATCGCTGTATTCCAACCAGTCGCCGGCGCCGGCGATGCCGTTTTCGCTAAACAACTCCCGGCTCCATTGGCGCCAGTCTTTACCGGCGCCGCTGCCGGCCAGTTCGTAACGGTAAAACTGTTCGCCGCGAATCTTGACCTGGTACTCGCAATCCCGGATCGCCAACGGTTGCCGGGCCAATATCGTCGCATACCAAGTGGCCGGCCACGCCGAAATTCGCACCGGCGTCTGTTTGCTTTCCGGCTGGCCGGAGTAGGGGTCCACTACCGGGTTGACCAAGGCGCCCATCCGGCCGTGGCTGCTGACTTGCCCGGTCCAATGCATAGGCACGAACAAGCTGCCCCGGCGTTGGCCGGCGCCGATCTCGACTCGGGCCAGCATTTGTCCCCAACGGCTTTCGATACGAGCCAGACTGCGGTTTTTGAGTTGTAAGCGCTCGGCGTCGGCCGGTTGGATTTCGACGAAGGGCTCCGGCCGGTGCGCGTTCAGTTTGGCGGCCAAACCGGTGCGGGTCATCGTATGCCATTGGTCGCGCAAGCGACCGGTATTCAGCGTGAACGGGTAGTCGGCGTCGACCTTATTCCGCGGCCCTTGTGGTGCGACCGGAATGAATCTGGCTTTGCGGTCGGCGGTATAAAAAAGTTTGTCTTCAAACAACTGCGGACTGCCTTGCGGCCGCTCGCGGGTCACCGGCCATTGCACCGGTTGCAAGCCATCGAATTCGGTTTGGCCGATCGTGGCGAAGGCCGATAAATCGAAGTCGCGCAGTTGGTGTTCGCTATCGTTTTCGAACGCCGACAGCGCGGCGTGTTCGCGAAAGATTTCGGCGCTGGATTGGTAGGCGAAGGCGTCGGCAAAGCCCATGCGCTGCGCTACCCGGCTAATGATCCACCAGTCGTGGCGGGCTTCGCCGGAGGCGGCGAACAACGGCCGTTGCCGCGAGATGCGCCGCTCCAGATTGGTCACGGTACCGTCTTTTTCGCTCCAGCCGGTGGCCGGCAACAACACGTGCGCAAGTTGGGCCGTATCGGTATTGGCGATGCAATCCGATACCACGACCAATTCGCAGCGTTGCAGCGCCTGTTTCACCCGATCGGCGTCCGGCATCGACACCACCGGATTGGTGGCCATGATCCAGACCGCCTTGACCCGGCCGTCGCCGATGGCCTCGAACATCTCCACCGCTTTCAGTCCGGGTTTGTCCGCCACCCGCTCGCTGTGCCAAAACCTGCCGACCCGGTCGACGTGGGTCGGATTGTCCAGATCCATATGCGCCGCCAGCATATTGGCTAGGCCGCCGACTTCGCGGCCGCCCATCGCATTGGGTTGGCCGGTGAACGAAAACGGCCCCATGCCGGGTTTGCCCAGCCGGCCGCTGGCCAGATGGCAGTTGATGATGGCATTGCATTTGTCCGATCCGGAGCTGGATTGGTTGATGCCTTGCGAATAGACCGTGACAGTGCGTTCGGTGCCGGCAAACCAGGCGAAAAATTGGCCGACATCGGCCGGGTCCAGCTCGCAACCGGCGGCGACCGCGGCCACCGAGCCGGCACTGGTTTCGGCTTGGTGCAAGGCCTCGGCGAAACCGTTGGTGAAATTGGCGACGTAGTCTTTGTCGATTCGGCCGTCGCGCTGCAAGTAGCACAACAATCCGTTGAACAGTAGCGCGTCCATGCCCGGCTTCAACGGCAAATGCAGGTCGGCGATATCGCAACTGGCGGTGCGACGCGGATCGACGACGACGACTTTCAACTTCGGATTGTTATCCTTGGCCTTGCGGATGCGTTGAAACGCAATCGGGTGGCACCAGGCGGCGTTGGAACCAACCAGCACGATCAAATCGGCCAGTTCCAGGTCTTCGTAGCTGCACGGCACGGTATCAGCACCGAAAGCGCGTTTATAGCCGACCACGGCCGACGACATGCACAAACGGGAGTTGGTATCGATATTGGCCGAGCCGATGAAGCCTTTCATCAGCTTGTTGGCGACGTAATAGTCTTCGGTCAGCAATTGGCCGGAAATGTAAAACGCCACGGCATCGGGGCCGTGTTTGGCGATGATTTGGCGGAAGCGGCCGGCGACGTGGTCCAGCGCCGTGTCCCAATCGCAACGCCGGCCATCGACGGCCGGATAAAGCAGACGGTTTTCCAGCGTGACGGTATCGCCCAGCGTGGCGCCTTTCGAACACAGTTTGCCGAAGTTGGACGGGTGGTCGGGATCGCCTTTAATGGTGACCCGGTGTGCGGCCGGATCGTCGACCGTGGCTTCGATGCCGCAGCCGACGCCGCAATAAGGGCAGGTGGTTTTGACGGTTGGTAGGCTCATTGGCTAATGCTTAAGCGGCTGCGGCTAAAGGCGTCTGACCGAATATCAGGCGGTCGCGGATCGCGGCAATCGGCGTTTTCTGTTTGACTAAATTCAAATACCAGGCGCTGTCGCTGGTGTCGCCGTACAGGATCACGCCGACCACGATATCGCCGCGCAATACGATTTTCTTGTAGACGCCGAGGCCGTGGTCGATCAATTGCAATACTTGGCAATCGGCGTCGCCTTCGAAATCGCCGACCGAGAACAAGTCGATGCCGGTGACTTTCAGCATTGTCGCTGAGGACAGGGTTTGGTAAATGCTGCCGGCATGGCCCGACAATTGGCGGGCGCAGACTTTGGCCTGTTCGTAAACCGGCGCGACCAGGCCGAACAATTCGCCGCGGTGTTGCACGCATTCGCCGACCGAGAAAATCCGCGGATCGCTGGTTTGCATCAGGTCGTCGACGATGACGCCGCGCTCGCACTCCAAACCGATGCGTTCGGCCAAGGCGATGTTCGGTTTGATACCGGTCGACATCACCAGCAAATCGGCTGCCAGCACCTCGCCGTTGCTGAGTTGCACGGCCTGGATCTGGCCGTCCTCGCCGAGAATGCGGCTTATCGTGCAGCCCAGATGGAAATCGATGCCTTTGCCGGCCAGTTGCTGCTGTAAAAATCCGGCCGCTTGCCGGTCCAGTTGCTTGTTCAGCAGGTGGCCGGCGCGGTTGACCACGCTGACTTGCATGCCGCGTTGCAACAGGCCGTTGGCGGCCTCCAGACCGAGCAAGCCGCCGCCGAGAATGACTGCGTGGGTTTTGCTGGCGGCCGCGGCAATCATGGTTTGCACGTCGGCGATGTCGCGAAAGCCCAATACGCCGCGCAAATCGCGGCCGGGAATATCCAGCATCAACGGCAGGGAACCGGTGGCCAGCAGCAAATAATCGTATTCGGCTTCGGTACCGTCCTTAGCTACCACGCGGCGCCGGCTGCGGTCGACGCCGACCACCGCCTTATCGGTGCCGCAATGCAGCGTGATGCCGTGTTTGCGGTACCAATCGAAGTCGTGAATCATGATCTCGGCGATGCTTTTGGCACCGAACAGCACCGGCGTCAACATGATCCGGTTGTAATTGCCGTGCGGCTCGGCGCCGAACACGGTAATTTGATAGCGTTCGGGCGCCAATTGCAGTAATTCGTCGACGGTGCGCATGCCCGCCATGCCATTGCCTATGACTACCAGTTTCAGTTTCATGTCTTTATCTAACAACGCAAGTGATAGCCGAACCGGGCGGACGACGCCCGGTCGGCCGGGGTTTTAGAAGCTGACGTTGGCTTGCAGCCAGATTTTTTGGGTATCGGTAAACGCCGCGTTTTCGGTGTTGAAATTGGCGTACTTGGCCAACAGCGTGTAGTGTTTGCCGAATTTTTTCAGGATCGAGAAATCCCATTCGCTACCGTACTCGATGCCGCCGGTATCGTCGTAGAAGTCGTGGTAGACGCCGGTGACGATCAGACTGTCGTTCATCATTTTGTAGGTCGCGGTGGCAAACACGTCGCGGATACCGGCGGCCGGCGTGGTTAGGAACAAATCCGCCCAACCCTGGAAGGCATGGTTGGTGCCGAGCGGGGTCTGGAAGGATTTGTAGGTGCTGCCGTTGGTGCTGGCGACGTTATTGGTGTAACCGTAACCGTTGAGCTGTTCGACGGCGCCTTGCAGACTCAGGTTGAAGCCGCTGACACCGCCCATGAAGTTGAAGCGGTCGGCTTGGTAATGGTTGGGGTTGTCGCCGTAGTCGAGCTGGTTGCTCCATTCCGCGGTATACAGAAAATTCAATTTATCGAAAAACTGCGGCGATTTACCGTCGAAGCGCAAGCCGTAGGTTTGCGACGATTTGTGGTAGTTCTCGCGTTGCCGGTAGTCCAGCCAATAGCCGTAACCGATCAGGTTGCCCCAATCGCTGACCTTGTAGTTCAGGTTCAGGATCGGCGCGTTGATGGTTTCGGTTTCGCCGAAGATGTTCTGGATGTGGTCGAGATAACCGGCGTTGACCGTCAGACCGAACAAGGTTTGGTTGTTGTGGGTCAACAAGATCGAATCGTAAGTCATCTCCATTTGCCGCCAACCGACGTTGCCGATGAAGCGGTCGTCGTCTAACTTAATCCGTTGCCGGCCGACTTTGACCAAGGTATCCGGGATGCCTTTGTAACTGAGCCAGAACTGGTTCAATTCGCTACGGTCGGGGTCGGCGACCAGCGAATAGTCGCGGTGGCGGTTGGTGGTGGTGCCGCCTTGGTCGTAGTCTTCCTGCAACGCATAGTTGCCTTCGTATTCGACGTAGGCCTGAAAGTCGTAGAAGGTCGGCGACAGCAACCCCAGCCGCAGGCGGGCGGTGTTGGCGTTGGCGGTCTCGACCCGGCGCGGCGCTTTGCCCGGTATGACCGGACCTTGGTCCTGGTCGACGTTTTCCCAGCGGTAGTTCAAGTCCAGTTTTACCGCGCCGTTGCTGCCGTAATGGTAAAAGTTCAGCGCGTCTTCCACCTCCTTGGTCAGATCGGCGGATACCGGTGCGCTGGCGCTGGCGATGGCCATCGACAGCAGCGTGGCGGACGGGAATTGGTTTTTCTGCAATGGCATAAAAGCCCCCTTGGCAATTAATAACGAGTAAGCGAAAAATCAGTGGGTGTGGTCGCATTCGGACAGGAAGGTCAACAGACTCTCCCGGTACCGGTAATAATCCTGATGTTCGAGCAAGGCTTTGCGGCTGCGCGGTCGGGGCAGGTCGATCTCTTGGATCTTGCCGATTTTGGCGTGCGGGCCGTTGGTCATCATCACCACCCGGTCGGCCAGCAGAATGGCTTCGTCGACATCGTGGGTCACGACGATGGCGGTAACGTGGGTGCGTTCCCAGACTTCCATCAACACTTCCTGCAATTCCCAGCGGGTCAGCGAATCGAGCATGCCGAAAGGTTCGTCGAGCAACAGCAGTTTCGGCGACAAGGCAAAGGCGCGGGCGATGCCAACCCGCTGGCGCATGCCGTTGGACAGGTCGGCGGCTTTTTTGAACATGCTGTCGGCCAGACCGACCCGGGTCAGGTAATACTCGACGATGTCCTCGCGCTCGTCCTGGCTGGCGTGCGGATAGACCTTATCGACGCCGAGCATGACGTTGTCGAACGCGGTCAGCCAAGGGAACAGGCTGGGCGCCTGGAATACCACGCCGCGGTCCGGGCCGGCGCCGGTGATTTCGCGGTTGTCCAGAATAATGCCGCCTTCGGAGATTTCGTTGAGGCCGGCAGTCATCGACAACACCGTGGATTTGCCGCAACCGGAATGGCCGATGATCGAGACGAATTCGCCTTTTTTCATTTTCAGATCGAAGCCGTCGACCACTTTGACCGTGCCGTTGCCGTCCGGGGTCGGATAGATTTTCGACAGGTTGGAAAACTCCAGGTAGCGCGGTCGGCCCAGATCGGCCTGGCTCGGTTTCAGCGCCGAAGTATCCAGTTTCCAGTCGTTGCTGGTATTCGGGCGCACGTCGGGCAGCTTCAGTTTGTCGCCGATTTCGGCTTGAGTTTTTTGCAGGCCGATATCCATCAGGTAGCGGGTAATTTCGGCGCGAAGGCGTTTAAATTCCGGATCGTGGTTCAAGGCGGTGCGGTCGCGCGGCCGCTGCAAATCGATGACGAAATCCCGGCCGAAAGTGGCATCCGGACCGGGTTTCAGCGGAATCACCCGGTCGGCCATGTAGATGGCTTCATCGACGTCGTTGGTGATCAGAATCACCGTCTTCCGGTCCTGTTCCCAGATTTGCAGAATTTCGTCCTGCAAATTGCCGCGGGTCAACGCGTCCAATGCGCTGAGCGGTTCGTCCAGCAGCAGGATGTCCGGGTTAGCCGCCAGCGCACGCGCCACGTTGACGCGTTGGCGCATGCCGCCGGACAGTTCGCCCGGTTTTTTGTCCATCGCCCGGCCCAGATTGACCATGTTGACGTATTTCTCGGTATGGGCCCGGCGTTGCTGCGGCGTCCAGTCCTTGAAGATCGCATCCACCGCCAGCGCCACGTTTTCGTAGACGGTCAGCCACGGCATCAACGAGTAATTTTGGAATACCACGCCGCGGTCCGGCCCCGGCTCGCGGATGGCCTGGCCGCTTTTCAGCAGTTCGCCGCTGTCCGGATAGATCAGGCCGGCGATCAGCGACACCAGCGTGGTTTTGCCGCTGCCGGAAAAACCGACGATGGCGATGAATTCGCCTTCCTTGATGTCCAGGTCGATGTCTTTCAGAATCGAAGTCCGGCTGTTGCCCTCGCCGTAGGATTTGCAGACGTTTTTCAGTTCCACCAACGGTTTGATCGGATCGTTGGCCGGGGAAACGGTAGCGTGTTTATGCATGGAAAGTTCGATGATTTTGGCTTGGGCTGCGTTCATGGCGGCGTCCTTAAGCTTTTTGGAACGAGAACAGGTTTTGCAGCGAATGCATGATGCGGTCCAGCGCAAAGCCGATGATGCCGATCGTGAACACGGCCACCATGATCCGGCTCAGCGAATTGGAACTGCCGTTTTGGAATTCGTCCCAGACGAATTTGCCCAGGCCGGGGTTCTGCGCCAGCATTTCGGCGGCGATCAGCACCATCCAGCCCACGCCCAGCGACAAGCGCATGCCGGTAAAGATGAAGGGCAGGGCGGACGGCAGGATGATGCGTTTGATTTGGGTCGGCCAATCCAGGCGCAGCACCTTACCGACGTTGACCAGGTCGCGGTCGATGGACGATACGCCGACGGCGGTGTTGATCAGCGTCGGCCATAGCGAGCACAGCGTCACGGTAATGGCCGATGTGATGAAGGATTTCTCGAACCAGGAGTCTTCGCTGGTGACGTACGCCGCGCTGACCACCAGCGTCACGATAGGCAACCAAGCCAGCGGCGACACCGGTTTGAAGATTTGGATCAGCGGGTTGAACGCGGTATTGATGACCGGGCTCATGCCGCACAAGATGCCGAGCGGTACCGCGATCAAGGTTGCAATCACAAAGCCGGCAAATACCGTACGCAGGCTGGTCAGGATTTTGTCGAAATAGGTCGGCTTACCGGTGTAAGGGCGAATTTTGATTTCGGCGTGCGGATCTTCGGCCAGTTTGTCCTTATTGCGTTGTTCCTGGCGTTGGTAGAACTCGGCTTTTTTGGTCTGCTCGGAGACGTGTTCTTCGATCAAGCCGCCGACTTCGCCCCAGACTGCGGCCGGGCCGGGAATCGCGCCCAAGCTGGTTTTGACGCCGGACGCGGATACGCTCCACAGCCCCAGGAACATGGCGAAGGCGATGAACGGAACGCCCATGACCAGAAACAATTGGCGCATTTGCTGGGCCGGATTCTCGCCGGCGGCAATTTTCACCAGCGGCACGAACCAAGTCAGACCGGTGATGTTGAAGAACTTAATCAGTTTGTTAGCCATCGCGCTTACCTATCGAAAGGTTATCAATCAATTCGGGTTTATTTTTTTGCTTGCGGGGGTAAAAATGCGTCCTTGCACTAACCACTTCCTTTTCAGAGCACCCACCAAGGTTCGGTTAATCCACTACTTTGCCGCCGGAGACGGTTTGCTTGCCTTTCAGGCCAATCGGGAACTTGGCCAGATAATCGTTAGGTTTGTTGGCGTCGAACGGAATTTTGTCGATGAAGAAGTTTTGCGACGGCTTGATGCCGGTATCGGCCGGAAAGTCTTCGGCCTTGGCCTTGCCTTCCGCCACCAGTTCTTTCGCGGCTGCCAGATAAATGTCAGGGCGATAGACTTTTTTCGCCGTTTCCAGGTACCAGTTATCGGGTTTGTATTCGTTGATCATGCCCCAGCGGCGCAATTGGGTCAGGTACCAGACCGCGCTGCTGTAAGACGGATAGCTGGCGCCGTGGCGGAAAAAGGTGTTGAAGTCGGGCAGCGAGCGTTTGTCGCCTTTTTCGTATTCGAAGGTGCCGTTCATACTGGCCGCCAATACCTCGACGTCGGCGCCGACGTATTGTTTTTGCGATAGCATTTCGATAGCTTCCTTGCGATTTTTGTTGTTTTCGGCATCCAGCCACATCGCGGCGCGAATCAAGGCCTTGGTGACGGCTAAATAGGTGTTGGGGTATTTTTCCGCCCAGGCTTGGGTCACGCCGAAGACTTTTTCCGGCGTGTCTTTCCACAGTTCCTCGTCGGTGATCACCGGTACGCCGATGCCTTTAAATACCGCTTGTTGGTTCCAGGGTTCGCCGACGCAGTAGCCGAAGATGGTGCCGGACTCCAGCGTGGCCGGCATTTGCGGCGGCGGCGTCACCGACAGCAAGGCGTCGGCGCCGATTTGGCCGGAAATGTCTTGCGGCGGCGAATAGTAGCCTGGGTTAATACCGCCGGCCGCCAGCCAATAACGCAGTTTGATGTTATGGCTGCCGGCCGGGAAGGTCATCGCCATATTGAACGGCTTACCTTCGGTTTTGTATTTATCGACCACCGGCTTTAAATAATCCGCTTTGATCGGATGTACCGGTTTGCCGCCGTCCATCGGCACATTGGCTTTCATCTGTTTCCAGATATCGTTCGATACGGTAATCGCGTTGCCGTTAAACCCCATGCTGAAGGCGGTGACAATATCGGCCTTGGTGCCGAAGCCGATGCCGGCAGCCAAAGGAGCAGGCGCCAGCATATGAGAACCGTCCAATTCGCCATTGACCACCCGGTCCATCACCACTTTCCAGTTGGCTTGAGCCTCCAATTGCACGAACAGGCCTTCCTCTTCGAAAAAGCCTTTCTCGGCGGCGACCGCTAACGGCGCCATGTCGGTCAATTTGATAAAGCCGAACTTCAAATCCTCTTTCTCGGGTTTGGCACCGGCCTGCAATGGATTGGAAAAACTCATTCCGGCCAGCGCTATCGCGGTGGCGACGGCAGCAAACAGTTTCTTCGGAGCGGGCTTCTGGGCTGGTTTCATGTCGGTTCCTGTCAACGATTAAGAAGTTGGGGCCAAAAAAAAGGCGTCCGCGTGAGGATTCGATAAAGAATCCTCACGCAAGACGCCTTTGTCTGGTTTGCTCAACAATGAGCGGTTAAATCAGTAACCCTGCTTTGGGTGTTGGTAAACCCTAAGCAACTGGAGTGCCATTTCTCGCGTTATCAGTGAAATTAATTTAAAGATCAATTAAAACAATGCTTTGAAAATATATTGCCGAGAGTTTTTCGAAAAGCACGGTCTTTGTTATTAGGCACCAGGGTTTAGAGCGGATACCAGTTTGGGTATTCCGCACTCCAATGGTGCGGATAAATGATGGTCAAAACGGTGCAAACCCAACTTGACTACCGGCCAAGCTGGAGCAGGCTTGAATTGAGCGGCAATTCGGTCAGGTTTTGCCAGGTTTCGAACGCAGTTGGTTTAGTTCCCGCTCGGCCATCGGCTTGGCGGATTTCGCCTTCGAAAAAAGGCTTTCATATCGAATCGATATTTATATAGAATATTTTCCGGCTGCCGGGGCGAGCCGCTGCGGAGATGCCCCAGCGGCGGCATATGTTCTATGGCACCTCTTGGCAAAACGGCAATTTTATCGGGAGACCTACTATGACTCTGAAGCAAAAAACCATACTCATGATTGCTGTGAGCTTATTGACGGCCTGCTCCGGCGATGCGCTGATCAAGCCGCAATCCTGGGCTCAGGCGGTGCAAACCGCGGAAAGCCGCGATGCCCATTTACGGCTTGCCAACCATTACGAAGAAATCGCCGGAACCTTGGAAGCGGATGCGCAAGAAGAGCGGGAAATGCTCGACCAATATCTGGCCAAGCCTTGGAAATATGGCAAACGTATCCAGGATTTAAAGTCGCAGGCGGAAGCGATGATCCGCGATCTGGGGAAAGCCGCGGCAGAAAGCCGCCATTTGGCCGACTACCACAGGCAAATGGCCGCTGAGGAACGCGATTAAACTGGCTATCGCTACGGGTTTACCTCAGGCGCGCGCCGCTTGAGTTGCATTGGATCTGGGGTAAGAAGGGCGTTGAAAGATAGCAGTTGCTTAACTGCTATCTTGAATCGAACTAATTTTACTTTAGCTGGCTTGGCCGGCGGCAGTCGCTTCCGGCACTTCCAGTAAACGTCCGGTTTTGACGTCGTAAACGTAACCGTAAACCGGAATGTAACTCGGTACCAGCGAGTGGGCTTTGATGCGTTTGACGTCTTCCAACACACTTTCGGCCTGGTTTTTTATTGTCAGCCAATTGATGTATTTGCCGTCGGTGGAACCGGGACCGTCGCCGCTGTCGTGCCAGCCGCTGGCATCTACGCTGGCGGTTTTCAGGCTGCTGGCCAGCAAATCGCTCATGATGTCGTTGGTGAAGGTTTCCATGCCGCAGTCGGTATGGTGAATGACGAACCATTCCTTAGTACCCAGCAATTTATAGGAAATCACCAGGGAACGGATGGCGTCGTCGCTGGCGCGGCCGCCGGCGTTGCGGATCACGTGGGCGTCGCCTTCGGATAAGCCGGCGTATTTAGCCGGGTCCAGGCGGGCATCCATACAGGTCAGGATGGCGAATTGGCGAGCGGGCGGCATCGCCAAACCGCCTTTATCGAAACTGGACGCGTATTCGCGGTTGGCTAGGAGTACTTCGTTGTGAATTTTGCTCATAATAACCTCGGTGGGTGAAAAAACGTCTGGCCGAAACTGCTGAGCCAGACGGTGTAACAACTATCTCCACGGCAAATTTTAACGAAGCGCGAAAATGGTTTAAAGATGCTGAAAAGTTTATAAAATATAAACTCACAGTATAAAATAAAGTATTTGACATCAACCACTTAGAACGAGGGTGTAAGAATTTTTGTGTAAACGGCCATTAGGCAGGAAACTGCCCTTACTTTGAGGAGTAACTATGACCTTACCAAAAGCCATCCCAACCGACCTAATTGATACCTTATTGTCGGGCTATCAAAAACCTGAAGACCTGCTGGGCGAAAATGGCCTGCTAAAACAACTCACCAAGGCCTTGGTCGAGCGAGCCTTAGAAGCCGAAATGACTGAACATTTAGGCCATGCCAAGCATGAGTCAGTCTGCAACGCCACCGGCAACACCCGCAATGGCAAGAGCCGTAAAACCCTCAAAGGCGATTTTGGCGCATTGCCGATTGAGATTCCCCGTGATCGTCATGGTCAGTTCGAGCCGCAAATCATTGGCAAACACCAATCCCGCTGGACGGGCTTTGATGACAAGATCATTTCACTCTATGCCCGAGGTCTGACCGTCAGGGAAATCCAGAGCCATCTGGAAGAACTGTATGGCACTGAAGTTTCACCCACCTTGATCTCCTCGGTGACGGACGCCGTGATTGAGGAAGTCAAAGCCTGGCAATTGCGGCCGCTTGATCCGGTTTACCCCATCGTTTATCTCGATTGTATCCACGTCAAAGTGCGCGATACCGGTGCCGTTCGTGTCAAGGCCGTTTATCTGGCCATAGGGATTAACCTGCAAGGAGAGAAGGAAGTGCTGGGCTTGTGGATCGCCCAAACCGAAGGCGCCAAGTTTTGGTTACAGGTCGTGACAGACCTCAAGAATCGCGGCGTGCAAGACATCTTCATTGCCTGTGTCGACGGTTTGAAAGGCTTCCCGGAAGCGATTGAAACCGTCTATCCACACGCCGCCGTCCAACTGTGTATCGTCCACCTAGTCCGCAACAGCCTGAACTATGTCAGTTGGAAAATGCGTAAACAGATCGCCGGCGATCTCAAACGAATATACCAATCCGCCAGCGTCGTTGAAGCAGAGCAAAGGCTGGCTGAGTTCGAGACGCAGTGGAACGAGGCCTACCCGCCCATTGCTCAAATTTGGCGACGTAATTGGGATAGAATCATTCCCTTCTTCGACTATCCGCCCGAGATACGCCGCATCATTTACACTACGAATGCGATCGAGTCGGTGAACATGAGTTTGCGGAAAATCACCAAGAATCGCGGCTCATTTCCCAGTGATGAAGCCTTGTCGAAATTGTTCTATTTGGCCCTGATGAATATCAGTCAAAAATGGACCATGCCGTTGCATGACTGGAAAGCGGCTTTGAATCGGTTTAGCATTCAGTTTGAAGACAGGATGCCCAATCGATAATTAAATCCCGTTTACACAAAATTCAGGACACCCTCCAAGCTGAAGAGGAAAAGCTGTTAAAAGAACTTGATCCTTCAAGAAACATTGTCAATGAAAACGACAATTTAATTCGATCTTATCAACAAGACAACTATGACCTTTGCATACTACTGCTTGACACTGGCGCAAGGCTGTCAGAGATAACTACTTTACGTTGGGAAAACATTAACTTAAAAACTGGCACAATCTCGCTTTATCGCTCAAAAGTTGGAAATGAAAGCATCTTGCATATGACTGACAGAATTAAAAACGTTTTGAACAGACGTATGAAATCTCGTTCAAGCGAATTCATCTTTACTGACAGAAATGGAAGCAGTAAAAAATCAGTTGCTGGAATTCGCTCTGCTATAAAAAGAGCTGGCTTAGAGGACTGCACACTTCATACGATGCGGCACACAGCAGCAACACGGCTTGTACAGGCAGGAATGCCACTTTATGAGGTGTCAAATATCTTAGGCCACAGCAACATTTTAATGACGGCAAGGTATGCTCACTTAGCAAAAGCTGATGTCTCAAAACGTGCCAGAGACATATTAAATGGCGACAACCATACATCTTATAAAAACCAATCAACTTCAAAAAAACCTGAAAAATATACACATTTTTATCAGGCTGGAACCCAATCAGACCCGTACAGTAGCTTGATGGATTTGGACCTCCCAATACCCGATAATTTCAGCATTTCAACAAAATGATTGAAAATCAATTAGTTATGAAAAGATTTTTGAGCTTATACGCTGATATAAGATTATACGTTGAGCTTTTTAAATGATATAAAATATAAATCTCAAGTTTATAAAGCGCCGGACAGATGGATAAGTTTAACAATATGCGGGTATTTTGCCGTATCGTCGAATTGGGAACCTTTTCCGCCGTCGCCCGCGAACTAAAGCTCTCCACCATGATGGTCAGCAAATATATCGCGCAATTGGAGGCATCGTTGGGCGTGGTTTTGTTGCACCGGACCACGCGCAGCTTGAGCCTCACCAGTGCCGGCGAAGCCTATTACCACCGCAGCAAACAGTTGCTGGAGGATTTGGCCGATCTGGAATCGTCGACGGCGCAATTGGGGGAGCGGGTCAAAGGTACCATCAAAATCAGTGCGCCTATCGATTTCGGCGGCATGTATATGGTGCCGGCCATCGAGGCTTATTTAAAAAAGTATCCGGAAGTCAGAATCTTGATGTCTTTGGATAACAAGCCGCCCAACTTGCGGGTAGGCAGCTTCGATATTTCGTTGTTGGTCACCGATACCCTGGATCCGGGGGTGGTGGCGCGGAAGATAGCGGAAACCGAATTAGGCACCTATGCCGCGCCCAAATATCTGGCGGAGAAAGGTTGTCCGCAAACGATTGATGAATTAAGCGGCCACCAATGCTTACATTACGTGGATACTCCGCACGGCGATTATTGGCTGTTCGACGTGAACGGCGAATTGAAACGGGTCAAATCCGACTGGATGCTGGCCTCCAACAACGGCCGGGCATTGTGCCAAGCCGCGGCGATGGGGATGGGCATCGTCCAGGCACCGCGCTTATCGGTTGCGCCGCATTTGCAAAACGGCGAGTTGGTCGAGATTTTGCGCGAATACCGGCGGCCGGCCTTGGCGATATACGCCACTTATTTACAACGCCGGTTCTACCCGGCCAAGTTGACCACGTTCATCAATTTTCTGCTGGCTTATTTCGGGCAATAGCCTCAGCTTGTACTTTCGGACAATGTGGCAACTTGTCGCGTGACAATATGCCGCATTCTTAATATAAGAAATTACTGATAATATACGCGCCATTGCAGAGATGTTCAGTGCAATAACTTCCTCCCCTCAAATCCGGCTTATAGCCGGATTTTTTTTGCCTGTCAGTTAGGTTTCGCCCGCGCTAGCGCCGGATTTTCCCGCCCTCTCCCATAAACCGGCCATGGTTAACACGATCAAACCGCCCCAAAGCAGCCCCGGCATTAGATAGAAATGGCGTTGGTAAAATGTGCTAGCGGGTTGTTTCAAGAACGGGACGTGGTAGCTGCCGGCCCAGCTTTTGTTCAGAGGCGACAACGGAAACACCTCGCCATCGGCTAGAGCGACCGTGGAAATGCCGGTGTTGGTGGCGCGCAGCACCGGCCGCCTGAATTCAACGCCGCGCGCCAGCGTCATATATAAATGTTGGTAAGGCTCTTGCCAGGTGCCGTACCAGGAATCGTTGGTGACGTTGACGATAAACTGCGCTCCCAGATCGGCCAGCCCTTTGGAAAACTCCGGGAATAAGCTTTCGTAGCAAACTTGCGGCCCCATGTCGAAGCCGTTCAAGTGCAGCAACAGGGTCGGTCCCGGCCCGCGGCCGAATTGGCTAACCATCGGTAACGCGGTTTTCAACCACGGCAACACGTCGGCGAACGGAATGTATTCGCCCAGGGCCAATAAGATGGTTTTGCTGTAATGCGGCTCGGTGACCGTGCCGGTTTCGTCGACGACAAACAAGGAATTGGTGATGGCATTATGCTGGTCTTTGGCGTATGCGCCGGTCAGCAAGGCCAATTGCCGATTGCGTACAAAGGTTTGTAATAGTTCGGCGTACTGCGATTGGTTGTATTCGCCGCCTAACAGGGCCGGGAATGCGGTTTCCGACCACATAACGAAGTCGACGTCCGGATTTTCCGCCAAACCGGCGTCGGTGGCCTGGAAATATTGGGTCAAAATTTCCGCGCGATAACCTTTGCCGTGTTCCATCGACTGTTTTTGCAGGTTACCGATATTGGCTTGCACCAGCAACACGTCCAACGCACTGTCGGCAGCCGGCAACCGCTGTTTCAACCAACTTCCGCCGGCATTCAGCCCGGCAAAGCCAAGCACGATTGCGAATGCCGCGGCTTTGCCGCCGCGCTGCCGCCGATTGTCCCAAGCGTACAGCGCCGCCAGATTGGCCAGTACGGTCAGCATGCTTAAACCGGCGAAGCCGACGATTTCCGCCCATTGGTACAGCGGAAAACCGGCACCGTACCAGCTATAGCCGAAATTCCATTTGAACAGCATCGGTACGTAAAATTCGGCCAATGCGGTGATGGCGGCCATCAGCGCCATCGATATTCCGGGGCCAACGCCCAGAATTCGGCGAGCATAAAACCATGCCAATCCGGCAATCGGTAAGAACAGGTGGCCGAATGCGGCGAAGATCAGCATACCGATGCCGGCGACCAGCCAATTGACATTGGCGAATTCGTGCAGGGTGTAGGTCACCCAGTTGAAGCCGATCAAGGTATAAATAAAGCTGGTCAGCACGCCGCTAAGCAAGACCGGCCGCAGCCGTTGTTGGCCTTGCCAGAACCGCCAAAGCGGCACGAAACAGAATAAGGAAGCCCAGGGAGGGAAGGGGATGTAGCTGGTACCGATGAAAATGCCGGATAACACCGGCAGCCACCATGGCGATCGAAAGGCCTGCCTCATATCTATTCCGTATGCCGCTTAAACCTACGATTGTAACCGATAGCCGTCGGCGCTCTGCCCGGTTTAGCGGAATCGGGCCGTTCAGCGTGGTGTAGGTAGGATGGGACGGACTCGCGGTTGCGCTTTAATGCGCCGGAAGCGTTAACGGCTCGACGGCTGCGGGACTCAGGTAAAAGTAGCCGTCGCCATGGCTGATTACGCGTTGGTAGGGCAGATCGTCCAGCTCGGCCAGATAAACGATGGCGTGGGTTTTGATCAGGCAATAGACGATGTCGCCTTCGCCCAGGCCCATGTTCGAGCAAGCGCCTGGTGTGATCTCCGCCAACAAGGTCCCGCCGCAATCGATTTGCACGATCAGGCTTTCGCCGTTGGGGATCAAGGCGCAGATCCGGCCCTTGAGTTGGTTTTGAATGGAAATGCCGTCGATATAGGCGCGCGACAACGCAATATCGTTGGCGCGAATCGAAATCTGGGTTTGGCTGCCGACCGCAAAGTTCGGGCGTAACGGCAATATCAGCGTGGCGCCGGCGCTGTCGGCCAGACTGCAACCGGCTTGAAAGTCATGGTGGCGGATGGTGATGGGCAGGATATTGTCGATTTGGCGGACGCCGAGATAGCGCAACACGCCGTGTTGTTTGGCGATGTCGCGGAGCGAACCGCTACGCATGACTTGGCCGTGTTCGAGCACCACCAGTTGGTCGGTAAGCTCGATGATTTCACCGACCGACTGGCTGGCGTACAGCACCGGCAGGCCGAATTCGTCCAGCAGCCGTTTCAGTATCGGCAGCAATTGCATCCGGTAAGCGTCGCCAATCGTGGCGAAGGTTTCGTCCAACAGCAGCAATTTCGGCGATTTCAGCAGGGAACGGGCTAACGCCACCCGCTGCCGTTCGCCGCCGGACAGTAGCTGGACCGGATTATCCAGAATGCCGCCCAACTCCAGCAGATTGATCAGATAATCGGGCTTGAACAAGCGCCGTTGCTTTAAGGTACGAAAATAAGTCGCCTGCAACGTGTTGCGCACCGTTTCGGCGATGTCGGCGCAATCGGTTTGCAGCACGGCGCCGATCGGCCGCTGTTCGCGCGGCATGACGATGCCTTTTTTGCTGTCGAACAAAATTTTGCCGTTCAAACTAATGTGGCCGCTTTGCGGTTGCAAGGTGCCGGCGATCAAGCTGAGCAGCGTGCTTTTGCCGGCGCCGGATTTGCCCAGCAAACCAACGCTGGCATCGTCTATCGACATTTGCGTGGCCAAATCGAAATGGCCGCGCCGCAGTTTTACATTTACGTCCAACAACATACTGACCTCAGCCTAAAAATGCCGGAACTCGATCAATTTTGCACCGCCAGAATAACGGCGCCGGCCTTGAATATCGCCGTGGCCGGTTTGCCCGCGCGCAGCCCTAATGTTTCCACGCTATCGTTGGTCACCGTTGCCACGACGATTTCGCCGCCTTTGAGTTCGATGTCGATTTCGGAATTGACCGCACCGGATTTGACGGCAACGACGGTTCCGGCGAGTTGGTTACGTGCGGAAATTTTATAACCGCCGAACTCGGTGACGACGATGATCTGCGGAGCTTTCACCAAAGCGGTAACTTCTACGCCGACTTCAATTCCGAGCGTTGCCACCGAATCTTTAGTGATCGATGCGACGAGACTGGCGCCGCCTTGCAAGCTCAGGTAAATCTCGGCATTAACTGTGCCGATCAGTACTTGTTCGACTTTGCCGCGAAATTGGTTGCGTGCACTGGTTTTCACATAAGGTTCCGGTTGTTCAATGGTGCGCTGCGGAAAGGGTTTTATTTCGCCGGGGGCAGCGCATAGCCGTACTTTTCAATGATGGCCAAAGCCTGATCGGATTTCAGGAACTCTAACAAGGCTTGGGCCGCAGGATTTTCGGCGCCGTTTTTAAGCAATACCGCATCTTGCAGAATAGGCTGATAAAGTTTTGCCGGAACCGTCCAGCCCGAACCGGATCCGATCTTGCCGTTTTCAATTACTTGGGACAGGGCGACGAACCCTAATTCGGCGTTGCCGCTACTGACGAATTGGTGGGTCTGGGCGATATTCTCGCCTTGTACGAATAAGGGTTCCAGCTTGCTCAGCAGCCCGAGGTTCTGCAATGTTTCGACCGCTGCCGCACCGTAGGGAGCGAGTTTAGGATCGGCCAGCGCCAGGTGTTTGAAATTGCCCGAATTCAATACTTGGCCCTGGGAATCGACAAAATCCGGATTAGCCGACCACAACACCAATTTGCCGATCGCATAAGTAAAGCGGCTACCGGCCACGGCCAACCCGGATTCCTCGAGTTTTGCCGGGCTCTTATCGTCCGCCGACAAGAACACTTCGAACGGTGCGCCGTTTTCGAATTGCGCGACAAATTTCCCCGACGAGCCAAAAGACAATTTCGCCGTATGCCCGGTGGATTTCTCGAACGCTTCGGCGATTTCGGTCATCGGCTTGGTGAAGTTTGCCGCTACGGCGGCCAAAGCCGTGGCGGCATTGACGGCCTGACTGGCAACGAATAGCCCGACGATTACCAATAACCGGCGATTTTCAATAAAACCCATTTTTGCCCTCCGTATTTTTGGTTGATCGGCTTAGTGTATATCGTTGTATACAAATGTAAACAACGTTTGCTTGGGAAAGTCGCCGGAATCTGCGGACCGACCACGCCTGTAAATCGAAAATGGCCTTTATATTGTGATGGAATTTGAATCGGTAACTAGATATAGGTTTTACGGATCAGGCAAGCACAGATAAATCAATCATTGGTTAACAAACTGTTTTTGTAATAGAAACGGCGGTTTATGATCGGCAAAGCCGCCGCAGGCCTAGTGCATCAGTCATTATCCGACAAGCAGACTAAGGAACTTGCGAAATTGTCCGGCTTATATAACGTTTGCCATTGTTCCAATGGCTTCCGCAATCCATCTAAGCGTCAAGAATGGTGAAGTGAAATTAGCAGCCTTGTTAAAATGCTGCAGTCTTCGACCTTTCGGGCTTGGTTTTTTAAAATCGATTAAGGAATTTGCACATGGCAGGATTTTTCTCGAAACAGCGCATTATCGCCCGGCCTGGCTACAGCCGTTGGCTGGCGCCGCCGGCGGCATTGTCGGTGCATCTGTGTATCGGCCAGGCTTATGCTTTCAGCGTATTCAACGATCCGTTAACGCGTATTATCGGCATCGACGCATCGACGGCGGACGATTGGAAATTGACCGAGTTGGGCTGGATTTTCAGCTTGGCGATCGTATTTCTGGGCTTGTCTGCGGCATTCGGCGGCAAATGGCTGGAAAAAGTCGGCCCGCGCCTGACCATGTTCGTTGCAGCCTGCTGTTTCGGCGGCGGATTTTTGATCGCGGCACTCGGGGTCAAGCTGCATCAAATCGGTTTACTTTACCTGGGCTACGGCGTGATCGGCGGCATCGGTCTGGGCCTGGGTTACGTGTCGCCGGTTTCGACCTTAATCAAATGGTTCCCGGACCGGCGCGGCATGGCGACCGGTATGGCAATCATGGGCTTCGGCGGCGGCGCCATGATCGGTGCTCCGTTATCGGTGTTGTTGATGGATAAGTTCAAATCCGCGACTTCGGTCGGCGTGATGGAAGCCTTTCTGGTGATGGGCGGCTTGTATTTTTGTTCGATGCTGATCGGCGCCCTGACTATCCGCATTCCGCCGGAAGGTTGGCAGCCAGCGGGTTGGACGCCGCCGGTTGCCGCCAACAAAATGATTACCGACAAACACGTGCATATCGACCAGGCCCTGAAAACGCCGCAGTTTTATTTGTTATGGCTGGTGTTGTGCTTGAACGTCAGCGCCGGCATCGGCGTGTTGGGGCAGGCATCGGTGATGATTCAAGAAATGTTCAAAGGCTTGGTGACGCCGGCCGCCGCCGCGGGCTTCGTCGGCTTGCTCAGTTTGTTCAACATGGGCGGCCGTTTCTTCTGGTCGTCGGCGTCGGATTATTTGGGCCGCAAACATACTTACATGATCTTTTTTGCGGTCGGCGCGGTGCTCTACGCAACGATTCCATCGATGGGCATGGCCGGCAACATGGCAATGTTCGTGTTGCTGTATGCGCTGATCATGAGTATGTACGGTGGTGGATTTTCGACGATTCCGGCCTATCTGGCCGATATTTTCGGCACCCGTTTCGTCGGCGGCATTCACGGCCGTTTGTTAACCGCCTGGTCCACGGCTGGCGTGCTGGGTCCGGTGTTGGTGAATTATCTGCGCGAATATCAGATCGGCCAGGGCGTGGCCAAAGCCGAAGCCTATAACATGACGATGTACATCATGGCCGGTTTGTTGTTAGCGGGATTTGCCGCCAATCTGGCGATTCGGCCGGTGCATGAAAAGCACCATATGAAACACGGCGATTTCGACGAGCTGGATGGCATTTATCCGGTCGGCGACTCAGACCATTAACACCAATAACGGGGGGAACGATGAACGACTCGCAAGACACTAAACCGTCCAGTCGGTTGGCCGTAGCGTTATTCTGGCTTTACGTTTTGTTGCCGCTGTCCTGGGGCGTTTGGTCGACGGTGAAGAAGGCGCTGGCGCTTTTCGCTTGATCCGGCCCAGCGATCTTTGCTGCCCCGGCACTGGCACCAGCGCCGGGAGATTCGGACTTAACGGGACTCGGAATTTTTCGTGCCGGCTGCTTGCCGCAAATATTGGTTGACCACTTCCAGATCGACTTCGCTCAAACTGCCGGCCGCTTCCTTCAATTTGATGCCGTTGATTAGATAATCGTAACGGCTTCTGGCGTAATCGCTTTTGGCTTTATACAGGTTGCGTTGCTCGGTCAATACGTCGACCATCGTGCGGGTACCGACTTCAAAGCCGGCTTCAGCGGCTTGTACCGCCATGTCTGCGGATTTGCTGGTGGCATCCAGCGCTTTGACCCGGCTGATGCTGGAAACCATGCCACGAAATGCGTCTTTGACGCCGCGGGTCACGCTACGCTTGACCTTGGTCAGGTCTTCCTTGGCGGCTTCGTATTCATGTTCGGCTTGGCGTACCCGTGACGACACGCCGCCGCCTTCGTACAGCGGCAGATTCAACTGCAAGCCGAAACTTTCGCTATTGCCGCGCAGACCGTAACGGTTACCGGTGTCCATATCGCCGTATTGGGCGACGATATCCAGCGTCGGCATGTGCTTGGACTCCTGCAAATCGATGTTCTTTCTGATGTATTCGGCCTGGTTGATTTGGGCCACGATCGAAAAATTGTTGCTCTCGGCGGAATTGGCCCAGGACGACAAATCTTCCGGCTCCGGCGGCGATAGCGGAATTTCCGGCTGTAAGCCGTCCAACTCGGCGGCGTTGTCGCCGACGATTTCGCGCAAGGCCTCCTTGCTGTTGTCGAGCAGGTTTTGCGCTTCGATTTCGCTGGCCAGCGCCCGGTCGTAACCGGCTTGGGCTTCGTAGACGTCGGTAATGGCAATGATGCCGACATCGAACCGCTGCTTGGCTTGTTCCAATTGTTTTTCGATGGCTTTCTTTTCGGCGACCGCAAATTCCAGGTTGTCTTGCGCCGCCAGTATGTTGAAGTAGGCCTCCGCGGTGCGCCGCATTAAATTCTGGTATTTGGCCTGAAATTGGGCTTCGGCCTGGGCGATTTTATTGTCGGCTTGATCCAATTGCACCCAGTGTTCCCAGTGAAACACCGGTTGTTTTAGGTTGAAGCCCAGCTTGCTGTCCCAGTAGTGCTGCAACGTGGTACCCAAGAAACTGGTACTTTCCAGGCGGTTACGGCTGCTGTTGGCACTGAACGAGAGATTCGGCAACATTTGGGCAATACTTTGCGACTTGATTTCGGCCGTCGCCAGTTTGTTGATATCCGAGCTTTTGAAATCGGGATCGTTGGCTTTTGCCAATTGGAAGGTCTCCAGCAAATCCTGGCTGAATGCCAACTTTACCGGGATTAACGCCACCAAAAGCGTGCATAACGTTCTTGTCATTGCGGTATCTCGTACGGACAGGTAAAAATAAAACGGCATTATCGCCTAAAATAGCGGAGCCACAGTGTTTAATTAAATAAGAATGCCATAAGGTTAGGCACACATTATTTATTCGTCAAAACCAAACTGAAACCTGAAAAGAGCCACTATGAGCCAGAAAATCACTAAAGCCGTTTTCCCAGCCGCCGGCCTAGGCACCCGTTCCTTGCCGGCAACCAAGGCCGTCGCCAAGGAGATGTTGCCTATCGTCGACAAGCCGTTGATCCAATATGCAGTCGAGGAAGCGGTCGCGGCCGGCATCGACACCATGGTGTTCGTAATCGGCCGTAACAAGGAATCCATTGCCAACCATTTCGATAAATCCTACGAACTGGAAAAAGAACTGGAGAAAAGCGGTAAGACCGGATTGCTAAACATGTTGCGCGACTTGCTGCCGCCGCACGTATCCTGCGTATTCGTGCGCCAAGCGGAAGCCTTGGGTTTGGGCCATGCCGTGCATTGCGCCAAACCGGTGGTCGGTAACGAACCGTTCGCGGTTATTTTGCCGGACGACCTGATCGAAGACGGCAGCCGTGGCTGTCTGAAGCAAATGGTGGATCTGTTCGAAAAAGAGCAATCCAGTATCCTCGGTGTAGAGCGGGTCGATCCTACAGAAACCCATAAATACGGCATCGTCGAGCACAGCGAAACCGCGCCGCGGGTCGGTAAGCTCAGTTCCATTGTCGAAAAACCGAAACCGGAAGTAGCACCATCCAATATTGCGGTGGTCGGCCGCTACATCCTGACGCCGGCGATCTTCCAGAAAATCGAGAGCACCGGCCGCGGCGCCGGCGGCGAAATTCAGTTGACCGATGCCATTGCCGCGCTGATGAAAGACGAACAAGTCCTGTCTTACGAATTCGAAGGCAACCGTTACGACTGCGGTTCCAAATTCGGTTTCCTGTTAGCCAACGTCGAGTACGGCTTGTTACACCAGGAAATCAACCAAGAGTTCGGCCAATATCTGAAACAACGCGCCGCTAAAATCTGACGATGGCGTCCGGAACGGCTAGCCGCAGCCGTTCCGGGCTTGCCGTCGGTTTACCGTTTCGTAAATCAACAGAGCCAACATGATCAGTGCCGTGCCGGCCAAAGTGGTCGGCGTGATCGGTTCCTGATTCACGCTATAACCCAAAAACAGCGACATTACCGGCGTCAGCAGATTCATCATCGCGACGTTGGTCGCCTGCATGTTGTTCAGCACGAAGTAATACAGCGCAAACCCCAGCGTGGTGGCGATCACGCCGAGGTAGATGATCGAATACAGCGCCTTTGGCTCGATGTTTTGCGGGAATAGCAAGCCGTCCATACCATACCAAGTCGCCAGGTACAGCGGCACCGCAAGCGATAAGCCGCCGGTGACCAACGGCAACGCTCCAAGACCGGCATCGATTTGTTTGACCCACACCGCGCTCGCGGCATGGATGAAGGTGGCGGCCAGCACGCCGATCAGGCCGGCCATTGCTTGCTGATGCAATTCCAGCGCCGAATTGAACATCACCAGCAGGCCGCAAACCCCCAGGCTGTAAGCGAACAATTTGCCCCAACCGAGGCTGCGTTCTTTCAAGTAGGCTGCCGCCATGAACGCGGTCATGAACGGGCTGAGGCCGAAAATCACCGAAATCCAGCCGGAAGGCACAAATTGCGCCGACCAATAGGTTACCAACATGCTACCGTATAGTTGTACCGCCACGGCGAAATAGCTGGCCAAAGCCGGCCGGTGCAACGGTATCGGCTGCCGCAACACTAAACTTAACAACAGCAGGCAACTGAGGCCGATGCTCATCCGCGCCGCGGCGCCGAATACGAAGCCGGCGCCTATACTGCTCCATTGGATGGCCAGCGGCGTCGTGGTCCAGATCAACACCACGCCGATATAGGCCAGGCCGAGGCGAAGTTTCACCTTAGGGCAATTTCAAGCGGTTGGCGATCAATTGTTCGACCACCGACGGATCGGCCAAAGTCGAGGTATCGCCCAAGTCGTGAAATTCGTTGGCGGCAATCTTACGCAGAATTCGGCGCATGATTTTACCGGAGCGGGTTTTAGGCAGGCTAGGCGCCCATTGGATCAAGTCGGGCAGCGCGATGGCGCTGATTTCTTCGCGAACCAAGTCTTTAAGTTCGCCCTTCAGGCTACTGCTGCCTTCGATGCCCACGTTCAACGTGACGTAGGCATAAATACCTTGGCCTTTGATTGGATGCGGAAAACCGACCACAGCGGCTTCGGCCACCAGATCGTGCAAGACCAGTGCGCTTTCGATTTCGGCGGTTCCAAGCCGGTGGCCGCAGACGTTCAGCACGTCGTCTATCCTGCCGGTGATCCAGTAATAGCCGTCTTGATCGCGGCGGGCGCCGTCGCCGGCAAAATAGTAGCCGGGAAACTTGCTGAAGTAGGTGTCGACGAAACGTTGGTGGTCGCCGTAAATAGTGCGGGCCTGGCCCGGCCAGGGATGGGTCAGCACCAGGATGCCTTCGGCTTCGCCTGCCAGTTCGTGGCCGTCCTGATCCAGAATGGCCGGCTGTACGCCGAAAAAGGGCAAAGTGGCCGAACCCGGTTTCAAGGTTGTAGCACCGGGTAGCGGTGTGATTAAAATGCCGCCGGTTTCGGTTTGCCACCAGGTGTCGACCAGCGGGCAGCGCTTGTTGCCGACCACGTGGTAATACCATTCCCAGGCTTCCGGATTGATCGGTTCGCCGACGCTGCCGAGAATACGCAGCGAGGTGCGTTGGGTACGATTGACGAATTCGTCGCCCTGCGCCATCAGCGCCCGGATCGCGGTCGGCGCGGTGTAAAAAATATTAACCCGGTGCTTGTCGATGACTTGCCAGAACCGGTCCGGATGCGGATGGGTCGGTACGCCTTCGAACATCAGCGTCGTCGCGCCGTTGCACAACGGACCGTACAACACGTAGGAATGGCCGGTGATCCAACCGATATCGGCGGTACACCAATAGATATCGCCTTCCTGGTAGTCGAATACGTATTTGTGCGTCATTGCCGCGTACAGCAAGTAACCGCCGGTGGTATGCAACACGCCTTTCGGTTGGCCGGTGGAGCCGGAGGTGTAGAGGATGAACAAGGGATCTTCGGCGTCCATCATTTCCGGCGGACACTCGGCGGAAGCGGTCGCCATCGCCGTGTGGTAACAAATATCGCGTTCTTCATGCCAGGGGATATCGTGGCCGGTGTGTTTGATGACGATGACTTTGCGCAAATTCGGACACTGGTCGGCGGCTTTGTCGACGTTCAGCTTGGAATGGACAATTTTGCCGCCGCGGTAGCTCTCGTCAGCGCAAATCAATAAGCGGCAATCGGCGTCGATTATCCGATCGCGCAACGCATCGGCCGAAAAGCCGCCGAAGACGATGGAATGCACCGCGCCGATCCGCGCACAGGCCAGAATCGCTACCGCCGCTTCGGCGATCATCGGCAGATAGATGCAGACCCGGTCGCCTTTTTCGACTCCTTGCGCTTTCAAGACATTGCCGAATTTGCAGACCTGCTCGTGCAATTCGCGGTAGGTCAGCGTGCGGCTGTCGGCAGGATCGTCGCCTTCCCAGATCACGGCGATTTGGTCGGCGCGCTTGGCTAGATGGCGGTCCAGACAGTTGACGGTGACATTCAATTTGCCGCCGACAAACCATTGAATTTCGCCTTTGGGGTAGTCGTATTGCAGTACTTTGTGCCACGGTTCTTGCCAATCCAAAAACAGTTCCGCTTGTTCGGCCCAAAAAACCTCCGGTTGCTCTACCGATTGCCGGTACAACCGCTGATATGCCGCTGCATCGATATGTGCGCTGGCCGCAATCTTGGCCGGCACCGGGTAGGTTTTTTGATCTGACATGTTTTACTCCTTGTGCTAAGTCTGGTTACTGGGCGGCGTATCGATGCCGACGCTGCGAATTCCGCTTAAACGTTCCGGTACCCAATGGGCAACGGCCCAATCCAATATTGCCGGAATTTCGGCCCGTTTCAGCGTTGGCGGCGGATTTTGTCCGAGTAAGCTTAGCAGCATGAACAGCGTTTGGTTCGCCGACGTCGCCGCCACCGCTTCCGCGCGGCTTTGTTTACTGAGTTTTTGTCCGGCGCGATCGACGATGATCGGCAGATGCAGGTACTCCGGCACCGGGTAGCCGAGCAATTTTTGCAAGTATATTTGTTTCGGTGTCGAATCGAGCAAGTCGCAGCCGCGTACGACGTGGGTGATGCCCTGCCGGTAATCGTCCACCACGACGGCCAATTGGTAGGCGACGATCAGATCCTTGCGCAAGATAATAAAGTCGCCGTGCCGTTCGCCGATATTTTCCCGGATTATGCCTTGCAATCCGTCGACGAATTCGATTTCAGCCGGTGAAGTCTTGACCCGCAGCGCCGCGGGTTGATCGGTTGGATAGTGCCGCGTCCGGCAATAGCCCGGATAAATGGGACCGGCTTCAGCCAATAAACTGCGGCTGCAACTGCAGGAATAGAGCAGATCGCGCTTCTTTAAATCTGTGATTGCTTGTTGGTATTGCAGCGCATGCCGGCTTTGAAAATCGGCTTCGCCGTCCCAATGCAGGCCGAAAGCCGCCAGACAATCCATAATCCGTTCCGCCGCGCCCGGCATGTTGCGCGGAGTATCCAAATCATCGATGCGCAATAGCCAGCGGCCGTTTCGGCGGCGGGCGTCGAGATAACTGGCCAGGGCCGTGTATAGAGAACCGAGATGGAGCGGGCCGGTGGGCGAGGGGGCAAACCGGCCGATATACGGAGGGGTGGAACGGGAATCTAGCCTAATTGTTTTTCCCTGATTTCGTCCAATGTCTTGCAATCGATGCACAAGGTCGCGGTCGGGCGTGCCTCAAGGCGGCGAATACCGATTTCGATACCGCAGGTTTCGCAGTAGCCGTAGTTGCCGGACTCGATTTCTTTCAGCGCCTCATCGATCTTCTTGATCAATTTGCGCTCGCGGTCGCGGGTACGCAACTCCAGGCTGAATTCGGACTCTTGCGTGGCACGGTCGTTAGGATCCGGAAAGTTTGCCGCTTCGTCCTGCATGTGGTGAACGGTACGGTCCACTTCCATCATCAGTTCGGACTTCCATTTGTTCAAAATGGCGGAAAAATGTTTTAACTGCGCTTCGTTCATGTACTCTTCGCCTTCTTTTTCCTCATAAGGCTTAAAAGTAAATTCCGCTGCGGCAGGGTTAGAGTTGTTCATCCAATGACTCCTGGCGGTCTGAAAAAATCGGGGCTTTTTATCAGAATAGCCGGGGGCAGGCAAGAAGTTTGTTATTATGCCAAAGCTTTGCCACCAACCGGATACTGGATTATGAAACAGCACATCGCCGACAGGATGCGCGGCATTAGTTCGTTTTATGTGATGGAATTATTACAGCGCGCCAAGGAGTTGGAGCGGCAGGGCAGAGACATCGTTCACATGGAAATCGGCGAACCGGATTTCGCCACGCCACCGCTGGTGTTAGAAGCCGGCAACCGTTTTTTGGGCAAAGGCGAAGTCAAATATACTGCCGCGGCCGGCTTGCCCGAACTGCGCGCCGCCGTGGCCGATTTCTACCGTGCGCAATACGGAGTCGATCTGGACCCGCGCCGGATATTCATCACTCCCGGCGCGTCCGGCGCCTTCCTGCTGGCGTTTGCCGCCAGCCTGAATCCCGGGGAACGGGTTCTAATGGCCGATCCCTGCTATCCCTGCAACGATAATTTCGTCAGATTGTTCGATGCCCGCACCCATTTCGTCCCGGTCGGCGCCGAAACCGACTACCAACTGAATGCCGAGCTGATTCGCCGGCACTGGCAACCGCAATGTAAAGGTGCGCTGATCGCTTCGCCGTCCAATCCGACCGGAACTATGATTGGCAATACCGATTTGCAAGCGGCGATAGCGGAAGTTAGAGCGCTGGACGGCTGCTTTTATTCCGACGAAATTTACCACGGCCTGGTATACGGCGATCCGGCCGCCAGCGCTCTGCAATTCAGCGACGAAGTCTTCGTCATTAACAGTTTTTCCAAATTTTTCGGCATGACCGGTTGGCGGGTGGGCTGGCTGGTGGTGCCGGACGAGTTCGTCGATGCGGTGGAAAAATTGGCGCAGAATATTTTCATCGCCACGTCCACCCACTCCCAGTATGCGGCGCTGGCGTCGTTCAATCCGGAAAACATGGCCGAGTTGCTGCGGCGGCGCGACGAGTTGGCTGGGCGCCGCGACTTTCTCTACGATAAATTGCTGAGTTTGGGTTTTAAAATCGCCTGCAAACCGCAAGGTGCGTTCTACATCTACGCCGATTGCAGCGAATTCTGCGACGATAGTTTCGAATTTGCCAAGCGCCTGTTGGAAACCGAAGGGGTGGCGGTAACGCCCGGCAAGGATTTCGGCGCACATCTGGCCAATCGCCATATTCGGTTTGCATATACCGCTTCAGTCGATAGAATGGCCGCCGCGCTCACCAGACTGGAACGATTCATATGCCGATAAGCCAATACACGCCGGAACAACTTCGCCAACGTTTACAGGATGAGGCACCAGTCATGTTGCTCGACGTGCGCGAGCCGCATGAATTCGCTTATGCCAAAATTGCCGGCAGCGTATTAATTCCATTACAGCAAATACCGCAAAGGCAGGACGAGATACCGTCCGATCGGGATATCGTCGTCATTTGCCACCACGGCATGCGCAGCCAACAAGCCTGCAATTACTTGCAACACGCCGGTTTTCAACGTTTGATCAATCTGCGCGGCGGTATAGACGCGTGGTCGTTAGTCTGCGATTCTTCAGTTCCACGCTATTAATAAAAAATAACTTTATGTTTTTAAAAGAATTCTATGCAATCCAGGACGGCTGTGTCGCCATCAGCGCCGCACAAGCCAGTATGTTCGCCAAAGAAGTGGCGCACGACTTCAATCCGCTACACGACGAAGATGCCAAACGTTTTTGCGTACCCGGCGATTTGCTGTTTTCCTTGGTGCTGGAAAAGTACGGCCTCAGCCGCAATATGCATTTCACGTTTTCCGGGATGGTCGGCCACGGCGTATTGTTGAATTTTCCCGACAGCGACGCGGAACGGATCGATGTCACCGATAACCAGGGAAAAACCTATCTGCAAATCGAACGTTCCGGCGAGGTGACGCGGGACGCCGATTTAATCGAAACATTGATCCGCGATTACGTGGCGTTCTCCGGGCAGAATTTCCCTTACGTGTTGGTACCTTTGCTGGCCAAAGAAAAGGTGATGTTCAACATCGACCGGCCGTTAGTCATATACGAAAGCATGACTTTAAACCTGAGTCGGCTGGATTTCGTGAAGCCCAAGCTGGAAATGCTGGAGCCGAAAATGGAAGTCAACGGCAAGCGCGCCACGGCTTATCTGTATTTTCAAATTCAGGCGAACGGCGAGGTCGTCGGCTCCGGATTCAAGAAACTGGCCGTCAGCGGCTTGCGCGATTACGAGGCCGAACCGATGCAGGCCTTTGTCGACGAATATCTGGCCCGCAAGCACGGTTATTTAGGCGAACTGGCGGCGGCCAGCGCTTAGTTTATTGGCCCCACGCAAACGGCGCAGATACGGTTCCCCGCCGTTTGCAGAATAGACGTTACAACTCGAGCGTAAACGGCTCCACCAGCACCCAGTCGCCGCGGCTAACGCCATCGCAGTCGGCGTCCAGCACGATAAAACAATTGGCCATACTGGCAACTTTCAGTTGGTGGGAGTCTTGCGGTCCGGCCGTTGCTACCGTGAGCTCGCCGTTCTCGCCCTGTTTCAAAATACCGCGCTGGTATTCGCTGCGGCCCGGTACTTTGCGCAGTTGGCTGTCGCTCCGAACCCGTAACTGTAACGGCGGACGAGGTAGGTCGCCGAGCAGGCAGTCGAGACCGGGTTTTACAAATTTGTGGTAGGTGACCAGCACCGCGACCGGATTGCCGGGTAAACCGAAATACCAGCAGTCGCCTATCTTGCCGAAGGCCAACGGCTTGCCGGGTTTGATCGCCAGTTTCCAGAAATTGACTTGTCCGCATTTTTCCAAAACCTGCTTGACGTAATCGGCGTCTCCCACCGACGCGCCGCCGGTCGACACCAGGGCGTCGTGGTTCGCCGCGGCACCGATCAACGTGGCCTCCAACGCCAGCGGATCGTCTTTGACCGTGCCCAGATCATGGACTTCGAAGTTCGGGTCGTCCAGCATGGCCGCCAGCAAATACCGGTTGCTATCGTAGATTTGGCCGACATCCAATTCGGCTCCGAGCGGCGCCAATTCGTCGCCGGTGGAAAAAAAGCCGATCCGCAGGCGGCGCCTGACCTTGACTGCAGCGATGCCGGCCGCAGCCAATAAGCCGATATCGCGCGGAGTCAGCTTTTTCGGCGCCTGCAACAGCAATTCATCGGCTTTGAAGTCGCTGCCGGCCGGGCGGATATTCTTTTGAAAAAGGCACGGCGCGAAAAACGAAATCTGATCGGCCTCGGCACCGGTTTGCTCTTGGGCGACCACGCTGTCGGCCGCGTCAGGAACCACGGCGCCGGTGAATATGCGTACGCATTCGCCCAGGCCGAGCGTCCCGTTAAACGGTTTGCCGGCCCAGGCAGTGCCGACCATGCGTAGGCGGAAATCGGCTGCTCCGGATAGGCTGGCGGCGGCGAAGGCGTAGCCGTCCATTGCCGCATTCCGTTGCGGCGGCATGTCGATTGCCGCAAAGACGTCTTCGGCCAAGGTTCGCCCTAAAGCCCGATTCAAGTCGACGATTTCCGCGCCGGATACCGGCTGCATGGTTTGACTGATTCGCGACAGTGCCTGCTCGGCGGAAAGCAGCGCGTTTTGCGGGGGGAAGCAGATATCGTTCACTGGGAATGGCTCAAAAATGGGTGCAGGATAAAATCGGCTATGGCTTTAGGATCGTTTAAATCCAAACAGGGTCGGTCGGGCGGAGTCGGCAACGGCCGATCGCTGGCTACGGCGATGATCCACGGATCGTGCGGGTACAGTAAGGGCTTACCCAGTGCCGGTCGATGCAACTCGATTTTCGGAAACGTTTCGTCTCTGAATCCCTCCACCAACACTAAATCGAGTTGGATGCCGGACAAAGCGGCCAATTGATCGGCCAATTTCACGTCGGCGGTTGGCGGCAGTTCTTCCACGATTGCGCGCCGATATTGCGAGACCAGCAGCACCGGGCTTGCTCCGGCTTTTCTCAACTCGAAGCTGTCCTTACCGGGTTTGTCGATTTCGAAATCATGGTGGCTGTGCTTGATCACACCGATTCTTAGCGCATGCGCTTTCAGCAACGGGATCAATTTTGCCAACAGTGTGGTTTTGCCGGTGCCGCTGAAGGCTGCAAAGCCCAGGACCGGAGGGCAAGAAAGGGGCATGAGAAATTCGTCGTTAACCTAACCGGCGCTATTCTAAGTTATTATGCCGGCCGGTGTAGAGAAAGGACCAGACTGGAATGGTACGGATCGGAATACTGTTGGCGCTGATAATCGGAGTTTTGGCCTACCGCTGGTACACAACGACGCCGTCGGCTGCGCTTCGTCGCCAATTTCGCCGCGTTCTTTGGATTCTGGCGGTCGTCTTGCTGGCGCTAGCGTTGTTGACCGGGAAACTGAACGGTTTGGTCGCGTTGTTGGGCGTGCTGCTGGCATTTATAGTCAGACTCATGCCGGTGCTAATGAACTATGCGCCGCAACTGCACCGGCTGTGGCGGATATTCAAGGAAAGTCCGGATGATCGCCGTCGCCAGCCGCCCCGCGCGCCAGGGCCTGACATGACTCGAGAGCAGGCTTTGCAAATCCTCGGTTTAAAGCCCGGTGCCACCGAACAGGAAATTGTCGCCGCCCACCGTATCTTGATTGCCAAAATGCACCCCGATCGCGGCGGCTCCGATTATTTGGCTGCACAAATCAACCTGGCTAAAAAAATCCTGCTCGGCCGCTAATTTGGCTTGCCGGCTGGCGCGCAATTGGTTTTTCGAGATGCGGCTTGTTTTAGATAAGCGTGAGATCCGTCACTATCTTTTTTCGATATTTTAGTGCTGGCTCGAATTTTTACCGGTTTAGCGTCGGAGGCGGCGGCAAAAGCGAACGCGGCACAGATTAAAATAAAATTAAAAAAAGAGATGTGTGCCGCAAAAAAAGCAATAAATTCAATTTATAACACGAAACTTTTAAAGTTATACTGCGACTCGCCGTTAAGGTCAGTGGCCGTATCGACCCTCCAACAATAAGCATGGCCGGCCACTTGGAGACCCGGGTTTTCAAGTTACTTAACCAACGAAAACAGGGCGCTTCGGGCCAAAGGCATAAAGAGGTTTTAAAAAGGAAGAACGGTTATCCGGCTGGATAATAAATAATAATTGAATCGGCAAGCCAAAATACCTGGGAGATTAATCATGATGGAAGAAACTTTAGACGTAATAAAAGATATGGATATTCCGGATTTTATTTCTTTTGAGGATGTGGAGGACGAAGTAGTTGAAGTCGATCCTACCGAAACTTTCAAACTTGCAGAGATAGAGAGCAACGATTCGCAGAGCGACAGCGGCTTCGACGCGACGCGCGCTTATCTCAACGAACTCAGTAAATCCCAGTTATTGACTGCCGACGAGGAAAAAATATACGGCAAACGCACCCAGCAGGGCGACCCGCAAGCACGAAAAATCATGATCGAAAGCAATCTGCGCTTGGTGGTCAAGATTTCCCGCCGCTATTTGAACAGAGGCTTACCGTTGCTCGATTTGATCGAGGAAGGCAACCTGGGTTTGATCCGGGCCGTAGAAAAATTCGATCCGGACCGCGGTTTCCGTTTTTCCACCTATGCCACTTGGTGGATTAGACAAACCATCGAGCGGGCGATTATGAACCAGACCCGGACGATTCGTTTGCCGATCCACATCGTCAAGGAAATGAATATCTATCTGAAAGCGCAACGGAATCTGGCGCAACAGCTTGACCACGAACCGACGGTCGACGAAATTGCCAAACATCTGGACAAACCGGCGAAAACCGTCAGTAAAATGCTGAAACTGAACGAACGGGTGACATCGGTCGACGTTTCTTTCGGTAAGGATTTCGATAAACCGTTGCTGGAAACCATATCCGAGGAAGAAAGCCGTAATCCTGCGGAAATACTGCAAGACGATTTCATCCAAAACAACGTCACCTATTGGGTGTACCAATTGGCCGAGAAGCAACGCGAGGTGATTTGCCGGCGCTACGGCTTGTGCGGTTTCGAAAACGCCACACTGGAACAAGTCGCGTTGGAATTAGGCGTAACTCGCGAACGGGTTCGGCAAATTCAGATGGACGGGTTGAAGCGCTTGAAGGAAATCCTGGAAAGTAGTGGTTATTCCTTCGAGTCCATCTTCAGTTGAAACAAACCGATCAATCATCCAACCGCTCCCACTGCGACAGTGGGAGCCGGTTAGACATATCAAATGCCACTATTGCGACTGGTAGAGCGGCAGATTGTCTAGTCTCTTGTCAATCTCGGAAATAAGGTCTTTGTAGGGTTTGCTACCGACATTTTCGAAACGCTGTTTAAAATCCGCTTCGTCCAACTGTTCCGGCAGGTCCTGTACGTCGGGGACAAGCGCCGAGTAGTCTTTGGTTTCGGCCATTACTTTTTGCAACCGCCGCGCCGCGGTTTTGGAAGCGATAGCCATTCGGCCGAAGCGGGTGCCGGCCATGTCGGCTGATAAATCGATGAAACTGAAACCGCTGCCTTGGCGTGCATCGCCCAACTCTTTGTCGACCCCCATTTTTTCGCTTAATAAAGACGAATCCACCGCGGCCAGCAACGCCGATGCGATGAAATGCTGCGGAATATCCACGCGTTTGTAGGCGAAAACCGGATATTCCTTGCTGTACACCAAACCCAACGGCAAATAGCGGCGCAAGTCGCGCTTGTAGATGTAACTGGCCACGGCGATGATGATGGCTCGATTTTCCTGGATGGCATCGGCTTCGCGGGTATTTTGGTAAGCGGCCGCAAATAAAGGTTGCAATAAATCGATCAAGGACAGGCGCCAGCTTGGGTCGTGCCGGCCGACGATGTCGTTGATTTGTTGTTGGTAAAGATGCAGGTTGGGATACTCGGCGTGTTTCCGGATCACCAACTGTTTGGCGGCATCGACAATCGAGCCCAAATAACCGATCTCCAGCGTTTGCGGGCCGATTCGCACATTTTTCACGTACTGTGCCAAAACCTGCCAATAGTCATTTAAAGGCGTATTTCTGACCAAGGCCGGAATTACCAGATTTGCTGCCGGGTCCGGGATCGAGATCTCGCCGACCTTGAACGACTTCAAGCGAATGGCGTCGTTTACTTGACGCACGCTGAAACTGAAATCCAGATAACGGCCCAGTAAAGTTTCCGGTACGAATACGGCAATCTGGCAGTCGATTCGGTCTTGGCCGAAATGGACCTGGGTCGTGTTTTCGACGAAATGGTCCAGCAGATAGCTGACGGCGATATTCAAGTCCTTTTGATCCAGATAGACGGTTTTCAACTGGCTGCGTTCTTCGGGCCGCACGTACAGCAGTTGTTTGGCCCGTTGGATGTCCTCGCGCGTCAAGCCCTGATTCAGGCTGGGCAACGGCGAGTCGTCTATCGCAAATAACAACACTATCGCTAACAGCGCTGCCGTCGAAAACAGCGCGAATAACAAAGCCTTCAACATTGATCGAAGATCAGCTCGAAATTTGCGTCTTCCAGGTAATGCATCTCTTTTTTCAAATCGGCGTAGGTCAACGGCGCTTGTTCCAGCCAACCGTCCGGAAACGCGAGTTTGATCTTGTTGCCGTCGATGTCGATTTTAAAATCGGCGCGTTGGCTGTGGCGGTTACGGTGCAACACAGTCGCCAGTCGAAACACGATGGTCATAATAGGCGCGTTTTGCCGCCACGGCGCCGGCAGTTCGGCAAAGCGCTCCAGGCACAACTTTTTGCGGTGGCTACGTACCAATTTCGACAACAGCAATTGGTCTTGTTTGGAAAATCCGGCCAGATCGCCGTTTTCCAGAATATAGGCGCTGTGTTTGTGGTACTGGCTATGGGCGATTTCGAAACCGATTTCGTGCAGATCCGCCGCCCATTCCAGAAATTGCAAGCTGGCGAGGTTGTCGTGAAAGCAGGGGTGTTGATCCAATTGACGTACGATGTGACGCAGGGTTTCTTTGAGTTGCTCGCTGTGGCGCTGGTCGGTATGGTAGCGGGCGGCTATGGTTTTGCTGGTTTGCGAACGAATGTCGTCGTTATAGATGCGGCCCAATAGGTCCTGAACCAAGCCCTCGCGCAACGCGCCGTCCGACACGGTCATCTGCTCGATATTCAGAGTTTTGAACGTCGCGTAAACGATAGCGACCGCGCCGATAAAGACCGGGCGACGCTCGATGCTCAGCGCCGGAAAATTGATTTGTTCGACTTTATCCAGCTTCAATAGCTGAGCGACCAATTGCTCCATCCCGGCCATCGTAATGCCGTTGTTACTCCAGCCGGAGGCCTGCAGTACATTGCTGATCGCTTTCAGGCTGCCGGAGGCGCCGATTGCCTCATCCCAGTTCTTGGAGTGGAACGTGTTTTGGAACGGTTCCAAATGCTGTTCGGCGAACAGCGTGGCTTTGCGGAACGCTCTCTTATTGATTTCGCCGTTTTTAAAAAAAAGCTGGCTGACCGTCACGCAACCCATATTCAGGCTTTCCTTGGTATGGGCGACATCGTTGCGGCCGATGATGTACTCGGTACTGCTGCCGCCGATATCCATCACGAACCGGTTGTTGGCGTTACTGGCCAGACTGTGGGCCACACCCTGGTAGATCAAACGGGCTTCTTCGATACCGGAAATAATATGGATCGGATGGCCCAACGCCCGTTCGGCCTTTTTGATGAACTGGTGAGAGTTTTTGGCGATGCGCAAGGTATTGGTGCCGACAATCGCGACGCTGTTCGGCGGAAAATTGCGGATACGTTGCCCGAAGCGTTCCAGACAAGCCAGCGCCCGTTCCTGCGTGGCCTGGTCCAGGTACTTTTGCGAATCCAGCCCCGCTGCCAGGCGCACCATTTCTTTCAATCGATCCAGGGTTTGCAACTTGCCGTCGTGCAAACTGCAAATGATCATGTGGAAACTGTTGGAGCCAAGATCGACCGCGGCGACGCTGGTCGGTATTTGCTGGGGCACGAGTCTGTTCCTGTTCGGACTACGGAGAAAAGGCGGAGTCTGATAGAATTCCGCAGCTTAACCGGCGATACCTATCCCAACAGTCGCCAGCCATCTACGACGGCCATTATAACTTAGAGCATGACGGCTTTATCCATTCAAAACTTAAAAAAAACCTATGGCAATGGCTTCGAAGCCTTGAAAGGTGTGGATTTGGAAGTCGAACGCGGCGATTTTTTCGCGCTGCTTGGCCCCAACGGTGCCGGCAAATCCACGCTAATCGGCATCATCAGTTCTCTGGTCAATAAAACCAGCGGTAAGGTCAGAATCTTCGACCACGACCTGGATACCGACCCGGTCGCGGCGAAAACCTGCATCGGCGCGGTTCCGCAGGAAATCAACTTCAACCAATTCGAAACCTGCTTTAGCGTGGTTTTCAACCAAGCCGGTTACTACGGTATTCCGCGCAAGCTAGCGATGCAGCGCACGGAGCAATGTTTGCGCCAGGTCGAGCTGTGGGATAAACGCGATACTGTGTCGCGGCGGCTGTCGGGCGGCATGAAACGGCGCTTGATGATCGCCCGGGCCATGGTGCATTCGCCGCGGCTGTTGATTCTCGACGAACCGACCGCCGGCGTCGACATCGAAATTCGGCGCTCGATGTGGGAGATGATGCAGGAAGTTAACCGGCAGGGGACAACCATCATCCTGACCACCCACTATCTGGAAGAGGCGGAAAGCCTGTGCCGCCACATCGCCATCATCAACAACGGCCAGATCATCGAGAAATCGGCGATGCACCAATTGCTGGGCCGGATGCATACCGACCATTTCGTGCTGGATGTCGGAGCCACTCTAACCGGCGCGCCGGCGATCCCCGGTTACCATATCGAATTGGTCGCGGAACGCAGCCTGGAAGTCGCCGTGCCGAAAAGCCTGGGCTTAAACCGATTGTTTCAGGAATTATCCGCGCGGCAGATCGAAGTCTTGAGTCTGCGCAATAAATCCAACCGTCTCGAACAACTTTTCCTGGACTTGGTGCAATGAACTATTCCGTGGCTTTTTTTACGATACTGATCAAGGAAATCCGCCGCTTCACCCGCATCTGGCCGCAAACTCTGCTGCCGCCGGCCATCACCACGGCATTGTATTTTCTGATCTTCGGCAAACTGATCGGCGACCGGATCGGTCTGGTGCACGGCGTGCGCTATATGGATTACATCGTCCCCGGCATTATTTTGATGTCGGTGATCAGCCATTCCTATTCGAACGTGGTGTCGTCTTTCTATTCGACCAAGTTTCAGCGCCACATCGAAGAGTTGCTGGTGGCGCCGGTGCCGAATTACGTGATTTTGTCCGGTTACGTCTGCGGCGGTATTGCCCGCGGCGTATTGGTCGGTTTGGTCGTGGCCGGCATTTCGATGGTGTTCACCGACACCGCAATTTTGCATTGGGATATCGCTGCCGCGGTATTCGTGCTGACGGCGACCTTGTTCGCTTTGGCAGGGTTTATCAATGCGGTGTTCGCCGACAGTTTCGATGACATTTCCATCATCCCGAACTTCATCCTGACGCCGCTGAGTTACCTGGGCGGCGTGTTTTATTCGGTGGAAATGCTACCTGGCGTCTGGCAAAAGATCGCCCAAGGCAATCCGATTCTGTACATGATCAACGCCTTCCGTTACGGCATGATTGGGGTCAGCGACGTCAAGATTCAGCTTGCGTTCGCGATGACGGCCGGTTTTATCCTGCTGTTGGCCAGCCTCAGCCTGTATTTATTGCATAAAGGCATCGGCATCAAAAACTGAATCATTCCAAAGGCAGCAGCATGTTGCGCAGGCCGATCGGATTTTTGATCGCGATAAAACGGTTCTGCACCACGATCAGTTCGTCGTCCTGGAATTTTTTCAACAGCCGGCTGACGGTTTCCAACGCCAAACCGAGATGGTTGCCGATTTCCTGCCGGGTCAACGATAACTTGAATTCCGACGACGAAAAACCGCGCCGTTTCAAACGTTCCGACAGGCTGATCAAAAAGTAGGCCAGACGCTCGTCGGCCGGTCGCTTGCTCAGCACCAACTGGTTTTTGTCCTCCAGCATTTTTTCACCGGTATGGCGGAACAGTTCCCGGGTCAGACTCGGCACGTTTTTGAACACGTCTTCCATGTTGTCGGCCGGCAATATGCAAAAACTCATGGTTTCCAGCGCAATTGCCGCGCAACTGTGTTTATCCTCGGACAGGCCGTCGAACCCCAACAGTTCGCCCGGCAGCAGAATATTCAGAATATGTTCGTTGCCGTGGCTGTCGTTGGCCACCAGTTTGGCGCTACCGGATTTGATCGCCAGAATGCCGCGGAAGTTGTCGCCCTCCCGATAGATGAAATCGCCGCGTTGCAAGGTCTTGCGGGCTCTTACCACTTGGCTGATGTTGTTGATCTCGCTCTGCGACAGGCCGCGCGGCAAACAAATATTGTCCAGGCCGCAGTTGGCGCAATTGACTTGATTTTTAATCGTCACGTTAAGCTAATTTTCCGATAAAGAAGGTAGATGCGCCGGCCGCGGCCGGCTACCGACTCATCCCGAGTCCGTTTTTTGTACTGAAAATCAATCCTGCTGATGGTAGGCAATGATGCGCTCGACTTCGTTTTTCGAGCCCAAAATCAGCGGCACCCGCTGATGGATACTATTCGGTTTCACATCCAGAATCCGCTCGCGGCCGGTGCTGCATAAACCGCCGGCCTGTTCGATGATAAAAGCCATCGGATTGGCTTCGTACATCAGACGCAATTTTCCGGGTTTGCTCGAGTCGCGCAAGTCGTGCGGATACAGAAATACGCCGCCGCGGTTCAGGATCCGGTAAACCTCGGCCACCAGCGACGCTACCCAGCGCATGTTGAAGTTTTTGCCGCGCGGGCCGTCTTCGCCGGCCACGCATTCGTCGATGTAGCGCTTGACCGGCGGCTCCCAAAAACGCTGGTTGGACATGTTAATGGCAAACTCGCTGCTGTCTTCCGGAATTTTCATATTGCAGTGGGTCAGGATGAACTCGCCGACGTCCTGGTCCAGCGTAAAGCCGTTGACGCCGTTGCCGGTAGTCAGCACCAGCATTGTCGACGGTCCGTACAATACGAATCCGGCGCAGACTTGTTCGGTGCCGCGGCGCAGAAAATCCTCAGTTTCCGGTTCGATGCCCTCGCGGCAGCGCAGAATCGAGAAGATGGTGCCGACGGTCATATTGATGTCGATATTGGACGACCCGTCCAGCGGATCGAACAACACCAGGTATTTGCCTTTCGGATATTGCTTCGGAATCTTGATCGGATCGTTGATTTCCTCGGAGGCCATCCCGCCCAGCGAACCGCTCCAATCCAAGGCTTTGACCATAATATCGTTGGTGATGATGTCCAGTTTTTTCTGGACCTCGCCCTGGACGTTTTCCGATTCGGCGCTGCCTAACACGCCGATCAAGGCACCGCAATTCACCCGATGCGATATTTGTTTGCAGGCGGTGACGATGTTGTTCAGCAACAAGGTAAAAGTCCCCGAGGCATCCGGCAGGCCGCGCTGCTGTTCGATGATGAACTGGGTAAGGGTGACTTGTTGGTTAGACATGAATGTGTATCTCCAATGGATAAACGGCGCGCATCGCGGCCGGTAGGCCGGAGCGAAAATGAGTGTAAAGGTTGAACGTGAGCGGGCTGTTCAAGGTTAGGGCGCTAGACTTTTTCGCTTAACAAGCTTTGCGGAGACGCTATTGGTGAGTGTTCTTGGGCAGGTTTGCCATGTTGGGCATCCATAAAACCGGGCTTCAATCCTTTTTCTTCGAATTGCCGTCTCAGATAGTCGAGACGCGCGTTAATTTTTTCGACCGTTTCGGCCGATTCGCTCCAGAAACGGGTATTGACGCTACCGTCGTAACAGGAGAGCTTGCAATGTATTGTAGCAAGTTCCGGTGGGGTAATGGTAATGCTCACTACCCAGTTATTCTGGCCCGCCGGGTTGCCGCTGCCGCCACGCTCGTGCTCTACGACCAGCTCCAGCAGGTCGGGTTTACCGTTTTGCAGGAAAGGCAGCTCCAACACCCAAACCTGGCGCGGCGCATCGTCTTTGGGCAACGAGTGCAACTGGTCCAGAGTCAATTTTGCCAGACTGCCCTCGGCTTGCTGCAACAGTTCTGTTAACAGCGGGGTGCTGGAGGCGGCGGGATGTCCCGCCGCCGCCGGCTTTAATTCCAATGCCAGTTCAGCAATAAACTTGCCCAGTCTTAGCTTGAAGTCGTCCATCAACGTTTGCGGCGTCGAACTCTGCCGGCCGGCTTGCGCCAATTTTGCTTCCAGAAACAACCCGGAACCAGCGACGGCTGTTTTCAAGCCCGCAGGCTGGAACAGCGCGGATTTATCCGGGATGGCGCGCAAAATCTGCAACGCCAAATGTTTCAGAGTTTCGCCGACGGTTTTATCGGCGACCAGTTCGCCGATGCCGCGATCCAGCCGCTCCAGCAATATCTGCGGAGAACTTTGCTGCGGCAGCGCTTGTTTGAAAGCGGCAGCGACCAGTTCTGCACCGGAATCCGCCGGCGCTAGCTTGGCGCTGAACAACGGCTGCGATCCGACCTTGACCAGTTGCAATTCGATCCGGTTGCCCGGCATCAGCGCCGGCTTGGCCGGATCGGTTTCGATTAATTGCCGGCTGTCCAACGTAATCGGCTGCGCCAGCGAACGACTAGCGGCGTTATCGGTTGCAGTGTGTCCGGCCGGCGTCGCGGTGGCTAGTTGTAGAGTCACGTTCTGTTTGCCGACGCTGACCACCTGGGCCGACACTGATTGGCCGAGTTGCAGGTTTGTTAGGGGATTGCCGGCTACCGCCGCTTGCGGCGGCGTTGGGGTAGGCACCAATTTCAGCAGCGGCGCTTCGCCGCCGGCCGTCGGGTTGGCATTGGCCGGCAGCGCCGGTGCGATCAATTTGAATTCCGGAGTCGGCAATAATTTGACCACTTGCAATTGCAAACTTTGTCCGACAGCAATCGGCAAGGGCAGGGGAGTTTGCAGCGTCAGTGCCTTGCCGGCCAGATTCACTGTCAGTAAATTCGCTTGCGCTTGATTGACAACGATCTTGGCTTCCAGAACCTGATTCAGTTTCAGCTCCGGAAAGGCTGCGCTGACTTTGTTCAGTGCGGCTTGCAGATGCGCATCCAGCGGCAATTTGATTTCCACGTGCGTCACCTTGCCGCCGGCACAGCGGCTATTCCAGCGCCAGGATAAACGCCCATTGTTCGGCGCTGACCGGCATGATCGACAACCGATTGCCGCGCCGCAACAAAGCCAACTCGCCCAGCTCGGATTTGGTTTTCAGCTCGCGCAAACTGATCGTGCGCGACAGTTTGCGCACAAACTTGACGTCAACCATAAACCAGGTCGGCTTATCCGGATTGCTTTTCGGATCGAAATGCTTGTCGTCCGGATCGAACGCGGTGAAATCCGGATAACTTTCTCTGGTCACCTCGGCAATGCCGACGATGCCGGGCTCGTCGCAGTTGGAGTGGTAAAAAAATATTTGGTCGCCGATTTTCATCTCGTCGCGCATCATGTTGCGCGCCTGGTAATTGCGGACGCCGTCCCAATGCTCGGTTTGCTGCGGCCGTGCGCACAAATCGTCGATGCCGAAGGTTTCCGGTTCCGATTTCATCAGCCAATAACGCATACATTCTCCTTAATATTCGAATCGGTCCGCTGCCGGCCAAAACTGCCCGGCAGCGGAAACGGGTGTCGGCCTAAGTTTAACAAGTTATCGGCAAGCATAGCCAAACTCCCGTTATTCCGGATCGACAGCCAAGCCTCTCACCAGGGCAACGCAATTCGAAACTTGAACTATGTTTACGCTACCCAGCAACAACGCTAGACCCGGCAAGGCGCAATCGCTTCGTTTGGCCGCTGCATTTTTGCAATTAACCCCAACCAGGAGCCACATGCCAAGCAGTCCTCGAATTTGGCCGAATCTGTTATGCCTGTTGGCCGGCATCGTTTTCGGATTTCCGTTAATCCATGCGCCGTTGAATCACCCCGTCAGTCGCATGGCGTCGGCCAATCCGGCCTATCGCGAACTGAGTCAAAATGCATTCATGGTGATGTCGAATAGGATTGAATTGAGCCGGGGGCGTTTGGTGCGCTATACCGACACCGCCGGGCAACTGCAAATCACCCGGGTGCAAGGAATGCCGGGCGACCAAATCGGTTTTGCCGGGCAAACCCTGGCGGTGAACGCCAAGCCGGTAGCCGACTATCCGCAACTGCGGATGGCGCAAGGTTCGTTAATCGTGCCGCAGGACACGGTGTTCTGGTTTCCTGACATTGCTGCGGACGCCGGCGCAAAGGAACGCAATCTGCAGCAATATTTGATTCCGGCCCATACGTTGAACGGCAGCGTGCTCTACGTGTTGAACAACGATTCAACCGTTGCGGCAAATCCGGAGTTTTTCGGCTACGGCTACGGATTGTTATTGGCCTATTTGATCGTGTTCCTGGCCTTGGCCAGAAATAAGGACCGGCTACATAAGGCGGTTTACTATCCGGTGCGATGGGTGATCGGTCTGAATCTGCTGGTCTGGACCTTTCTTGCTGTTTACGGAATTTACGCCGGTTTATCCGGAATCGTGCCGTCGATTTACTTCATTTTTCTATCGGCGCTGGCGTATTTAGGCTTTTCGGCCGCCGCGGCGAGCGCTTCGGCTTTGGCGGTCGCGCTATTCGCCTTGCTGGCCGTTTTTGCCGATAAGCCGATCACCTTGGGCCGCACCGGCCCGAATTCTTGATTCAACTCAATCGCTCGCTATGGAAAACATCCACGCCCTGATCGAAAACGTAGAACGCGTCATCGTCGGCAAACGGCCGGTCATCGAACTGGCTTGCGTCGCCATCCTGTGTAAAGGCCACATTTTGCTGGAAGACGTGCCCGGAACCGGCAAAACCATGTTGGCGCGGGCATTGGCGCGGTCGATCCGCGTCGACATGAAACGTCTGCAATGCACGCCGGATTTATTGCCGTCGGACATCACCGGCGTCGCGGTGTATAACCAGAAAACCGCGGATTTCGAATTTCGCCCCGGCCCGGTCTTCACCCAATTGCTGTTAGCCGACGAAATCAACCGGGCGACGCCGCGGGCCCAGTCGGCATTGCTGGAATGCATGGAAGAGTTCCATGTCAGCGTCGACGGCCAAAGTTACGAATTACCTAAGTTGTTCACGGTCATGGCCACGCAAAACCCTATCGACATGGCCGGCACCCACGCATTGCCGGAGGCGCAGTTGGACCGTTTTTTCATACGTTTGCATATGGGCTATCCCAACCTGGATCAGGAAATCAAAATCCTGGCGGCGCAAGCCCAGACCCATCCGATCGAAACCCTGCAACCGGTGACGAGCGAAGCCCAAATTCTGGCTGCGCGTGCCGAAGTGAAAAATGTCTACATTAGCCCGGATGTGGCGGCATACATTGTCGGTATCGGCGCCGCCAGCCGTAAACACGCCAATTTGCGGTTGGGCGCCAGTCCGCGCGCGACCCTGGCGCTGGCGCGCGCCGCGCAAGGTTTGGCCTATTTGCGCGGCCAAGCTTTCGTCACTCCGGATTTGGTGAAACAGATAGCTCCGGCGGTGCTGGAGCACCGGCTGTTGGTGCGGCCGCAGGCGGCGGTGCTGGGGCGCAGCGGCGGCGAAATTCTGGCCGAGATTCTCGGCCAATTGCCGCCGCCGGTGGTGTAGCCCGGTGGCGATTCAACGCCGGTTTTGGATACTGGCCGGTTTTGCGTTGGCGGCCTACGCCGGCGCTATCGCCCGCGAACAAAGTTTGCCTTGGCTTTTGGCGGCATTGATCGGCGGCGGTTTGCTCAGCGGTTTGCTCTGGCCTTACCTGTTATTAAAGCGGGTGGCAATTCGCCGAATCGCGCCGCAACGGGCTTTGGAAGGCGACACGGTTAGATTCGAATTCGAAGTGCGCAACCGCGGCCGGCTGCCACGCTTTATGTTGGAATTGGCCGACCGCTTGCCGTTTGTCGGTGCCGCCGAACAGGCACCCGGAGCCGATACGCGACTGTTGGGTGGGATTACTTATATTCCGGGCGGCGGCAGGCGCCGTTTCGAATTGGCTTTGCAGTGCGAAAAGCGCGGCTTTTACCGGCTAGGGCCGGTCGGCCTGGCATCGTCGTTTCCGTTAGGCTTGGCGGAAGTGCGTATTGCCGGAGAGCGGACGACGCAAGGATTTACGATCTACCCCAAATTGTTTCCGATCCAGGCATTGGGCTTGCTCGGCGCACCCCGCCAAATTCACCGCGGCGCCTACTGTTTGCCGGAAGGCGCCGGAGCGGCCGAGTTCGCCGGCCTGCGCGAATACCGCAGCGGCGACAATCCGCGCCACGTGCACTGGCTGACCACCGCGCGCATGAACGAATTGATGGTAAAAGAATTCGAACCGCTGGCTTCGGCTTGCCTATACATTGCACTGGATTTGGCCAAGGACGCCAATGTCGGCCGTGGTCGCCACAGTACCTTGGAGTACGCGATACGCATTGCCGCTTCCGTCGCCGGATATGCCTGCCGGCAAAACCTCCATAGCCGCTTGCTGGGTTACGGGACTCAAGCCGTGCGATTCGCCTCCGGCAAAGGCGACTTGCACTTTCAGAACATTTTGGACGCTTTGGCGGTGGCGGACAGCGACGGCCGCACCCCATACGCAGAACTGTTGACCGACATCGCCCTGCATTGCCAGCGCGGCGAAACCGTGGTCTTGCTGCTCAGCGAACCGCCGCACCGGGATGCGGCGACGTTGCAAGCGCTGGCGTTGCTGCGCGCCAGAGGCGCCAATTTGCTGGCGATAACCTTCGACCGCGACAGTTTTCTTCCGAGCGGCGCAGGTGTCGATGCCGCACCGCGGCGAAGGGATTTGACTCTGGGCTTGCTGGAGATGGGCGTGCCGAACCTGACCGTGCGCAAAGGCGACGATTTGACAGAGGTATTCAATCCGTGACCGAAACCAAACTTGCCGGGCCGCTGTATGCCGGGTTGTTTGCCGCGCAACTATTGGCGGTGGCCTGCAATGCGTTTTTGGATATCGGCTACGGCAGCTTCGGCCGGGAAATACTGTTTTGGTCGGTAGTACTTGGCGGCACGCTCGCCGTCGGCTGGCGCCAAAGTCGGAAAGTCGACGGCTGGGGCGGCATTGCCCAGAAGTTCGTGTTATTTTTCGGTTTGCTGTTATTCGTGTTCGCGTTTTTGCCGCTCTGGGGTATGCCGCGCGCCGGCCTGTATCTGCTGGCGATGTTGCAAGCTTCTTATAATTGCGCCACTGCCGGCCGCCGCCAGTTACACCTGGGCTTGCTGACCTCGTTGGCCTTGGTCCTGTTTGCCGCTTCCCACTACCGGGCGGATTGGACCATGCTGTTTTATATCCTGCCTTATTTGATTGCCGCCGTGTTTACTTTGGTCGCCAGCCAGATTGGCCAGCGTAGCGACGACCTGCGCCTGACCGGTCTGGCACGGACGTCGAGCGGCCAAGGGCAGGGCGCTGCCAGCTCTGCCGCCACGCTAAGCATTCTGCTGCTCGGCGGAGTCTTATACCTGCTGACGCCGCAAGTCAGTTGGCCTTATCTGGAATCGCGTTTCGGCCAGGACGTTCCGCAGGCGCCGGGCGGTGAGCTGGAACAGGCGGAGGCGGGCGGGCAGACCGGTTCCGCCGCAACCAAAAGCCAGGGTGGGACTGCCGAAAACAGTTCCGGTGGCGGGCAAGGTTTGCAATGGCCGGGCATGCACTGGCCCAGTCCGCAGGAAATGCGCGCCGCGGCGCAGCGGCCGCATATGCCGCGCTGGCAAAAATCGGCGATTGAGGAACTGGCCGGATTCAGCGAAACGCTACAGCCGGCGATATTGGTCGTCTTCGATTGGTGGCGGTGGCTGAAGCAGTGGCTGCGCGAACACTGGCTGGATTTGATGTTCGCTCTGCTGGGTTTGATTCTGTTGGCCGTGATAATCGCATTTCGCCACCTGTTGCGGGAGACGCCTTGGGCGATCTGGCTGTTAAGCCGTTGGGATTATTGGTATCTTTGCCGTTGCGGGCGCCACACCGAGGGCGAGCGCGGCGCCCGCCAATACTACCGGGCCATGGAGCGCTTGTTTGCGCTCGGGGATTTACCGAGGTCCCGATTCAGCAATTCGCAGGAATATCTGGCGCAAATTCGGCGCAGACACCGCAGCCACCTCCACACCTATGCCGAGGAACTGACGCAATTGTTCGAAGCCGCCCGCTACGGCCCAGACCGTTTCGGTATTAGCGATTTGCAACGTATGCGTCAGCTATACCGGGATATGTATCGAGAATCCATTTGATGGATGCGATACTGGTTAGCCAGGCTGCTGGGCCTGCATAACTCTTGGTATGAGTTGAGTTCCAACACGAAGCCGAAAACAACGAGCACACGCAAAGCAAAGCTGGCCATCCATCTTTGGCGATCCGAAACTTAAGGCGGTTAGGCTGTGCTGGTTCTGGCTCTTGGTTCTTTGCTCTGGTCCACGCTCTTTGGCTCTAAACCTGCTGCAAGCAAAACCGATCCGGCTAGCGCTTCGCTGGTGCCTGGTCCGCCTGCTGGGCCTGGCAATACTGGTGTAGCAAAAGCTGCTGGCGCTGTTCCTGATGTATCTCACCAGCAAAACCTTGGTTTTTTTAATCAGCTAGGCTACAAACTGCTGCAAATCGCTTACCAAGACTTTGCCGACCACTACCACAGCCGGCTAGCCTTCGCTGCCGACTCCGAGGATGGCCTAAAGACTGTCGATTTCCGGCAATTGGCATTCGACGGGGTGAGGGTGGCTATTGCTTCCGTCTGTAGCGTTACGCTGTTAGCACCCGACGGAACCCAACTAAGGCTTGGCTGTTCCGCGCCGCAAGTGAAAAACTGCGCGGTATCCTCCGACTCCGAAACCCTGATTATCCGCCACAAATATGGCGAACTGCCTAAAACCCCGCCCGCCGATCTGCGAGAAATTGAGCTGAGGCCAGCCCTAATGAATATCGCTAATGCAGGTGAGGCAATGTCGTTACCCGTCCACCACTAACAATCTATGCGCTTGTCTGCTTTGACTTCGAGTAGGGTCTGTTGAAACGTTGAATCGCCCTGGTTTCCTCGGAGGCTCCAACCTTTGAGAGAATGGAGCAATGAACGAGAAAACGAGCAAGCATTATTCATCGGAAATTCGAGAACGAGCGGTTCGCATGGTGCGAGAGCATCAAGATGAATACCCGTCGGAATGGGCCGCTATCCAATCAATTTCGGCCAAGTTTGGCTGCACGGCGGAGACGTTACGTCGCTGGCTGAGGCAAACACAACCGATCACTAGCTCGAGCATAGAAGTGTCCGGCAATGGCGCGGAACGCATCAAGGCGCTGGAGCGGGAAGTCCGGGAGTTACGCCAGGCCAACGAGATCCTGCGTAAGGCCTCGGCGTATTTTGCGCAGGCGGAGCTCGACCGCCGGTTCAAGCCATGAAAGCGTTCATCGACGAGCATCGCGATGGCTATGGGGTCGAGCCAATCTGCAAAGTTCTGCCGATTGCCCCATCGACGTATTACCTGCATGCGGCGCGCAAAGCCAATCCTGAGTTGCGGTCGCATCGCGCCAAGCAGGACGAGGCCCTCAGTCAGCAAATTCGTCGAGTTTGGAATGATAGCTTCCAAAATTACGGCGCGCGTAAAGTCTGGATTCAATTGAAACGCGAGGGCTTAACCGTGGCCCGTTGTACGGTGGAACGCCTCATGCGAAGCCTGGAGCTGAAAGGCGTCAGGCGTGGCAAAACCATCAAGACCACCTTCAGCGATGCCAACGCGGAGTGTCCTCTGGATCGGGTGAATCGGCAGTTCAGCGCCGTACGACCGAATGCCTTGTGGGTGGCGGACTTCACCTATGTCAAAACCTGGCAGGGCTTCGTTTACGTGGCCTTCGTGATCGATGTGTTTGCCCGCTACATCGTCGGTTGGAAGGTATCGTCATCGGCGCATACCGACTTTGTGCTGGACGCACTGGAGCAGGCGCTTCATGACCGGCAACCCCAGCGCGATGGCGGCTTGATTCACCATAGCGATCGAGGCGTGCAGTACGTTTCGATCCGCTATACCGAGCGTTTAGCCGAGGCCGGCGTTGAAGCTTCGGTAGGCAGTGTGGGTGACTCTTATGACAATGCCTTGGCTGAAACTATTAATGGTTTGTACAAAACCGAACTGATTCACAAGCAATCCTGGAAGAGCCGCGAAGCCGTTGAACTCGCTACATTGACTTGGGTGGATTGGTTTAATCATCGACGGCTGTTGGGATCGATTGGTAATATCCCACCAGCCGAAGCGGAGGCTAACTATTATCGGCAACTTCCCGAGTCCGTCATGGCAGCGTGACTCACAACCTATGGCCTCCGAGATTCCCGGGGCGATTCACGTTGCCCTCCATCGTCCAATTTGATTAAATGCCGGGCTGGCCAGTTGTTAGTCTATTGGCGCTTTCAATCACTTTTAATCTTTTGTATTAATCATGAAGTGTCCTCACTGCCATAAAGAAATTCACGCTGATATTATTGATTTAAGAGTTGGGACTGATTCTGATGGGTTTTGGCATATTGAAAAAATAACTTGCCCTGCATGTGAGCGATTTGTTCTTCATTTGATTTTGTCCGCTTCATACGTCGTAAACGGACATCCTATTAAAGGTTCAGAAATATCCCGTTATTTAGTTCGTCCTAGGGGAAGCATGCGGCCTAGTCCGCCCAAGGAAGTTCCTGAGGAATTTCGTTCGGACTATCGGGAAGCGGCGGCTGTGCTAGTAGATAGCCCTAAAGCCAGTGCTGCTTTAAGTCGACGCTGTCTACAACATTTGATTCGCGAAAAGGCTGGAATTAAAAAGTCTGATTTGGCAAAAGAGATAGATGCGCTGATTTCTTCAAATACATTGCCATCGCATCTTGTTGAAGCTGTAGATGCAATCAGAAACATTGGTAACTTTGCGGCCCATCCTATTAAAGCAACATCTAGTGGTGAGGTTTTGCCAGTGGAGCCTGGGGAAGCCGAATGGACGCTTGATGTTTTGGATGGGCTTTTTGATTTTTATTTTGTCCAGCCTGCGCGTCTGAAAGCAAAGCGCGATGCTTTAAATGAGAAGCTCGCCTTAGCCAACAAGCCGCCAATGAAATGAAAGTGAAGGCGAAGCGATTGGCATATTTACTTGCTCGCAATCCGGCCAGCGTCAGCCAGCCGGATTGCCCGCGCGGGAAAGCCTTCGATCCTCTAAATTCTCACATTAACCAGACCGAAACAGCCTTAAATGAAGGCAAGGGCTGTTGTGACCGGCGGCAAAGGTCTTTATGGCCAATATAACTTTCAACGCCGAATGAAGCGCCGCCTCGAACAATCCGACACAGCGGGAGACCGAACCCGGCGCGATGCACCGGAGCCGGAAGGCGATCGAAACTTGAGCCTTATTAAGTGATAGCGCCACTAGGCGCCGTTCCGGTCGGTTAGGCGCAAAGCGGAGCGCAGTGTTGCGGTCCGCTTTGCGGTTGCGAACGTAAGCTCGCCGTCATCGTAAGGGAGCGAAGCGAACCACATTTTTACAATATAGAACCAGCACCGGGCCAGCCTTGGCCCGGCTAGCCAGTTACCAGGCGCGTGGCTCTGTAAAAGCTCGATTTTGGCCGGCATCCGCGGTTGGAACATTACCATTACCATATTTAACATAATATACACTTTTGAGGTCCGGTAAATCTGGCCGTAGGGTGTTGGCGTTAGACTCTGGCCCGTTTGACACCGTTAAGAATGCCAGGCTTGCGGCAATTCCTATTTTTTTCGCGTGGCTAAGCCAGGCGGCTTTTACTGCGCCATCGCTTCTTGCAATTGCGGCAGCTATAAGTATTTCGTCCGGGTCTTTTTCTAGTATTTCAGCAATTTTTATAGCGGTTTCGTCCGCTATTGTTCCTCTGCTTCTTATCATAGAAACGGCTGATTTTCGTATGTCTAGCGCTTTAGCCGTTGCGTAGTCGCTGCCTGTCTTCGCTTTCAGTTCGTCCATGTATTCGTTTATGCTTTTCATGGCTTTATCCTTTTAAGAGTAGGCCGACTATCCAGCCTATTAGTGTAATTATTACCAGGTAACCTAAAAATATTGTTATCAGTTTTGTTTTCTTGTTTTTGTTTTTTTTATTCGCTTTTTTGGCGGTTATCTTTTTAGGTATTTCCTGATTTTTGTTCCTGTATTTGTCACGCCATCTGAATTCCTTCGGGTTGTAATATATTGAATTATTTTCCCTTTTCCCTCTTTTTGGCTTCATTGTTTTTTTGTTGGTTATCGCTTGCTGAACTTTACGCTTGACGCGCGTTAAAAACAATGGTTCACTGTGTCTGAACTGGTTCAGCAATGCTGAACGTTTTTAACGTGAAATCGAGGGCAGCCGATGACTACTACAGCGCAAAAACCGCAAATCAATACCCGGCCCGCGCCGAGTACAAAAACTGTTTTATATCTTCTAGATTTGGCTCGTGGCACTCGTTATGCCCGTCGTCAATTCCAGCCTGCTCGGGTCCTTCTTCCGGTGGGCGATTGGTCCGGCGCTGATCGTTATGCGATTGAGCGGCGCGGCCGATTCTTATTAACGGGCGCTGCCCCGGCCTCCTGCCATAGTCCCGTTGATGCTGTAGGGCAGGGGGCCATTTTTCATAGCCTCGCTAAATCTCCATTTTTGGTTTTGTCCGTTATTGGTCGCGGGGTCTGTCCTATGCGATTGATACCGTTTGATGTCCGCATGGTTATTCGGTTTGGCGATTCTCTTATGCCTCTGGCTGTTCAGTCGTGGGATGTTCGCCGCGCTGATGGCATAGGGGCTGATCTATGAAAATCCTAATCGCCGTCCAATACCAACCGTGCCCGATCTGCCAAGGCAAAGGCCACGATTGGCTAAATCTTTATTGCTGCGCTGCCTGTAATGGGGCTGGCGTCGTGCTCGTTGATCGCTCTAAAGAGCTTCCGTTCTGAGGTCTGCCGTGGCTAACAAACCCAACGACTTAAAACCCTCCGATTTCTCGGTATTCGCTGCCACGGTCTATGCCGCCAGCGCCACTATGTTGGAGTTCGAAGACTATTTCGAGACTTACGAACAATTGCTTCGAATGCTTTGGTGGAATCCCGAAGTCGATTTGCAGCTTGCGATTGAATCCAACCCGTCTGGCGTCAGTTTTGGGGAGTTCAAAGGATGACCGACTCACTTTTAGCGTTTGAAGACCTGCCGCAATCGCTGCAAGACAAAATACGCCCGCCGCGCAAGCTGACACTGGCCGACCGTATCCGCCATGCGGAAATGACGGCGTCAATTTTTCCAAGAAAGTACGCCCGCCGCGCGGAAGCGATGAGCGACGACGCCAGGAGGAGCGAAGAGCGCGAGCGCGGCTGCCCCCCCATTACTAACAGGGGGGGAAAGTCTGGGGACGCAGCCACTAGCGACAAACTGCCGAGTTGGGAAGCCAAAGAAAAATTGCAGTTTGTTGCCGTTGGTAAGCGTGGCCTGTTTCAGGTGATCGCGATACCTCGGCCGGATAAATCCAAGTCCGAAAAGCACTCGTTTATCGATTGGGTGAATTTCACTTTCAAAACCGCAGCCATGCCGATGCATTTAAAAACCGGCCATCAAGCGGTTACGGATTACGAATACGTTCAATGCCTGTCCGCGCATTTGTTCTCGATCTTCGGCTATGGCGTGCTGAACCAACGCGAAAGCGGGATGAACTTCTATAAACACTCGTTCGACGTTGGCACTCTGCTCAATCATCAACTCGGCCTGGTCTGCATTGGCGGCCAGAATGACACTGTCGCCGTGACCATTAAAGGGCAAGGCTTGATGACTGCCCAACCCGGCTGGGAAGCCAGGCTCTACGCCTTTTTGCAATCGATACCGGGGGCCAAGATAACCCGCCTCGATCTGGCGAACGACAATTTCAACAGCAAAACCAGTCTCGACGACTACTTGTCGATGTATCACGCCGGCTTATTTATCAATCGGGGCAGGGCGCCCAACATCGAACAGGCCGGCAACTGGGTTAAACCCAACGGCAAAGGCCGAACGCTGTACATCGGCAACCGCAAAAGCGGCAAGCTGCTGCGGATCTACGAAAAAGGCCTACAACTGGCGAATGGCTTCCACGAAAAATTTCCGAATTGGGTTCGGGTGGAACTCGAACTTAAAGCCGATGACCGGGTAATTCCGTTCGACGCCTTACTTCGGCCCGGTCAATACCTGGCCGGCGCCTATCCCGCCTTAGCCAACATGCACCGGGTACAAAATCGAATTGAAACCTTCAAGCGCACAGCTGAAAGCACGTTGGAAAAAGCCGAGCAAGTCACCCGCCACCAATTCGGCCGCTATATCTGGGCCTTGGCCGAATGGTATGGCGTCGAAACCGCATTTGAAAGATTAACCCAAGGCAAAGAAGAGCTGCCTAAGTCGCTCTCTAAAGTCCTTGGCTTTCAAGAACGGCAGGATGAAACCGATTTCATCCATCAACAAACCATACTGACTTTTAACCAAGGGGCAATACTGCTATGAGTACTTTATTAGTAATGGGCTGGAAACATTCGCAGGGCGAATTCAACGGCAACAGCTACGACTACACCACCATCTACACCCGCGCAAGGCTGCGGGCCGCTGATAACCAATGCGGCTATGCCGGTATCGAGATTCGCGGCGAACCCTTCCTCGTTGAAAAGCTTTCCAAGCTCGATTTCAGCAAAGGCGATGTTGAATGCGACGTGGTCACGGAACAAGTCGCCATCGGTAAGGGCATGTTCCAAGACCTTGCCGTTGATATCCGGCCGTTGCCAGCATCGGCCACGAATCAACGCACCGGCAACAGCGCAAGCGCCTCGCCTAGCACCTAGTTGATATGACCGACGTTTGCGTACTGTCCGGCCAAGCCTACACCGTCACGGAATGGCCTGGGCTAACCCAGGCGGTGTGCGAATCGTCGGCCGGGGTCTGGCAAGCCTGGCCGACCTCACTGGAAACCTTATTTACAACGTACTTTGCCTTCGATGCCGATTTTTTCCAAACCATCTTAGGCAATTCGCTCATAGCGTTCGCGCTTGGGCTTTCAGCGGGTACGGTCGTATCGATTATGCGCCGTACCTAAAACCGGGCCTTTGCCCAATTATCCAATGGAGTATTACTCATGAAAAAAGCTTATGCAGTTGTTGCAGCCACCGTTGCCTCTTTTTATGCCAGCCTGGCTAACGCCACCGTTACAGAAACCGTCGATACCGCCTTTGCCAGCGGTAAAACCATGGTCGAGGGTGGTGCCGAAGGCTGGATCGTGATGGTTGCCGTTCTGACCGGTCTGGGTATCGTCGTTTCCCTGCTGCGGAAGTAATTCAATGCTGACGACAACAATACTAGCCTCTGTATATGTCATATCGTTCCTGGCCGGGGCGGTGGTCGGTAGCGTTGTCGTCAAATAAGCCTATGCGCTCGAACATTCTCCTACTGCTATTAATATTCGCCGGGCTACTGCTGCCGTCTGCTGGGTTTTGCGCTCCGGCTCCGGTAGTAATGCCCGCAACCATCGCCACCGGTTCTCCTTCTTGGTGGTCTGGCTTCACGGCGGTGAGCAATGCCACCGGCGCCCAAGTGAGTAAAGGTGTTACCGCGTCTCTGCTTAGCAGTCTCGGCGCGTCCAACTCGCTACCTGCGACCATATCAACTACAGTTCCGCGAGCTACGCTCGCCGCCAGTGCAGCCAAAATCATTCGCGGCGCTTCGCCGGCCGGCCTTGCCTCAATGGCTCTGTTTGCTGCGCTCTCAACCGCTATTTCAATGAATCCAGATGGCACAATAAATCAGGTTAATGTTCCTTCTAGTTGTGCTGCTTATATCAATGGCAATTTTTCAGGCTGTACCGCGTCTTCTCCTTGTTATTGCACGGTTATTAGCGCCGTTCAAGTCAATATGTATTATCAAACCGGTGCTTATCGCGGCTACTTTATTGCACCTTTCCCCTGGTCGAATATTACCGAGACTGTAACCCCATCGGAAACAGATTTATCGGCGAAAATACAGGCCACCAGCGTGCCCAGCCATCAGTTGTTTGTAGCCGAAATGAACGACATTCTCGCCAATAAAGCCGGAAACATTGATTTTGGCACCCATGTAATGCCAAAAGCCCAACCCGCGACCGTGTCCGCCAGCCCAGTGACCGGGCCGGCCGAAGTGGTCGCCACCGAAACCACGCCAAACTCTGACGGCTCCACCACAACCACCACCCGCACCGCGCAAACTACCGCAACCCCAAGCCCGCGCGGCTCCACCGTCGGCGATATCGGTGTCGATTGGAAAACCGCCACCACCATGACCAGCGTCGCCCATAACAACGCCACCGGTGCCGAAACTACTGCCACTAGCACCACCAACGACGGCACCGCGACCACCAAGGCCCCGTCGAACTTCGATTGCCCGAGCTGCGCCCAAGAAACCACGTTGCAAAGCCTCAAGGCCGGCACGGCCAACACCTTGACGCCGAAAACGTTGAAGAGCTTCGATAATGCCGTCGCCGAAGATGCTATCGCCGATAGCAAAGCCGCCTATGATGCCAAGTTTCAACAGGTCAAAACCGATCTGGCTAACCTGTTCAGCCTGACCGCGTCGGCCAATAACGAACTGCCCGAATTTGATTTTGGCACTATTCACGGCCAGCATATCCAATCGAGCTTAAACAACCATTCCACTGCGCTCTCTTACGTTGGCATGACACTGATTTTCGCCGCCACCGTTTTTTCTATCTGGCTTCTATTGGGGTAAGGGCAGGGGCTACCATGTCTGTTTTCGTCGATGTCGTTAATTCTGTGGTTGAACTCGGGCAAACCGTGTCCGATTTCTTCACGGGTGGGGTCTATGACTTGATCGTTGCCGCTACGGCCTGGTTTGTGAAATGGGCCGTTGCGGTCATGTGGTCGGCCAAACTGGCCGCGCTCGAATTCTCCTGGGATGTGGCCCAGGAGCTGATAACCTCGCTCAATATCAGCAGTCACTTGAATAACGCCTGGAACTCGTTAAATTCTCAGGTGTTGCAACTGTTGACCTTCTTCCGGGTGCCGGAAGCCTTGAACATCGTGTTCAGCGCCGCGACCACTAAATTCGTGTTCCGCTTCCTCGGTTTCTCGTAACGCGTTACCCAAAATGGCAACGGCAATTCATCACGGCCCGCCTGGCTCGTTTAAGTCCTTCACCCTGGTTCAGCGCCGAGCGATCGACGCCTTAAAGGAGGGAAGGGTGGTTGTGACCAATATCCGCGGCTTTACCTCGCTGGATCGGATCAAAGACCAGTTCGAAGACATTAAATTTCCGGAATCGGCCGAGCTGATCTACATGCACACCGAAATTGCCGAGCATCGGCTATACATGGCGTCGTGGTTTCATTGGGTGCCGCTGCGGGCCTTGGTGCTGATCGATGAAGCCCAACGCATTTACCCGGATCGGCGCGACTTCAAAAAAGAAAACCTCGATACCCGTATCGCGCCGCCAGGCTTCGAAGTCCAAGAGCTGGCCGTGGAAATTGAAGACGAATACACCGGCGAACGCTATTTCGTCTACCGCCCGGAAAACGTCGATACCGCCTTCGATATGCAACGCCATTTTCAATGGGATGTTTACCTCTCCACGCCCAACATCAACAAGATAAAGGACTTTATCCGCGAAGTGGCCGAGGTGGCGTATCGGCACAAATCGCTATCCGGCAAGCTGCCGGACTGGTTAGCCAAATTGCTGGGCCTGCATAACTCCTGGTACGAGTTTCAACACGACGCCGAGAACAACGGCAAAGCCGCCACTCATTTGGTCGGCGCACCAAGGAAATATAAAGCCGATGAACGAATCTTTAAATGTTACCAATCCACCGCGACCGGCGAGCATACGCAAAGCAAAGCAGGGCAATCCATCTTTGGCGATCCGAAACTTAAGGCGGTTATGGCTGTGCTGGTTCTGGCTCTCGGTTCTCTGCTCTGGTCTACGCTGTTTGGCGCTAAACCTGCTGCAAGCAAAACCGATCCGGCTAGCACTCTGCCCGCTTCGGTGGTGCCTGGGCCGCCTGCTGGGCCTGGCAATACTGGTGTGGCGAAAGCTGTTGGCCCGGCTGCTGCTGGCGCTGTTCCTGATGTATCTCACCAGCAAAACCCTGGTTTTTTTAATCAGCTAGGCTACAAGCTGCTGCAAATCGCTTACCAAGACTTTGCCGACCACTACCACAGCCGGCTAGCCTTCGTCGCCGACTCCGAAGATGGCCTAAAGACTGTCGATTTCCGCCAGTTGGCATTCGACGGGGTGAGGGTGGCTATTGCCTCGGTCTGTAGCGTTACTCTGCTAGCACCCGACGGAACGCAACTAAGGCTTGGCTGCTCCGCGCCGCAAGTGAAAAACTGCGCCGTCGCCTCCGACTCCGAAACCCTGATTATTCGCCGCAACTGCCACAAATACGGCGAACTGCCTAAAACCCCGCCAACCGATCTGCGAGAAATTGAGCTGAGGCCGGCTTTGATGAATATCGCCAGTGCCGATCCTGCTCAACCCTTGCCGCCAGCTAAAGCAAAATAGCGTAACGCGTTACGCAAAATAATTACAGTAACGTTACCAAAAACATTGACTTAATAAAAGTAACGCGTTACTATAATTCCAACGAAACACAGTTGGAGCCGCCGCCATGATCGATCAAACCGATACCCAAACCGTCGACCCGTTCCAACCAGTCAAACGGGGCAGGGGGCGTCCATCTACCGGCAAAGCCATGACGCCCGCCGAAAAGCAACGCGCATACCGCCAGCGCCTTAAATCTGGTAACGTTACCAAAAAGGCCGAAACGCAAGAAATAAGCGTTGTCGAGTCTGTTATCGATTGTGACCTGGTGCCGTATGACGCCGCGCGCATTAAAGCGATTCTGGTCGAGTTGGCTGTCGCTTCTGCGGACGCTAAGCGGCGGCAAATGGAGGTTGAAGAGCTAAAGGCAAAACTGGAACGCGCCGGCGCGGATGCTGAGCAGTGGCGCAAACGTTACTATGATACCGTCGCAGAACATCAGAACGACGTAGCCGCCATCCTACAAGAGCAAGGCCGCAAGCTATCCGCGCAAAAGGCGTTGGCCACTAAATTTCAGAACGAACGCAACACGCAAATAGACAAAAACGAACGCCTTCGCGCCGCGTTAGCTGGTGTTCTGGATGGATACGGGGCCAAGCTTGAGTCAAAAGATGTTGCCCGCTATCGGTCGCTAATATCGTAACGTTACGAAAAACAGCGTGTTTCCCCGCAGTTGCCTAGCGATAGCCAGGCAACGCCCGCGCGGGATGGCATATAAGTTGCAAATCATCCACCTAACAAGCCAATGCAGCCGGCAGTGCTACACAGGGCGGGACTTTGGGAGGGCGGCTAGCATATGGCGCTACACCGATCATAGTTTGCCCGCGAAAAAGAGCGCCGCCGCTGTGTTTTCGGCGTGCTCATGAATTTTCCGGCGCGTAAGCCGAGGAGCCGGAAGGCGACGACAAGCACTCGTTGGGCGTGCTTGTCGTTTTTTATCGAAGCTTTGGTCTTTTGGAGTAATAGCGCCACCAGGCGCCGTTCGGGTCGGGTAGGCGTGCGGTGAGCAAAACGGAGCGCTAGCGGAGTGGTCCGCGCAGCGGTTGCGAACGTTAGCTCGCCGTCATCATAAGGGAGCGAAGCGAACCACATTTTTACAATATAGAGAACACCGGGCCAGCTCCGGCCCGGCTAGCCAGTTACCAGGCTCGCGGCTCTCGCTTCAATGCGTCCGCAGTCCAGATTCGCCGCTTATAAACTAGCCGACCACGCGAGAACACAAATCCAGCCCATTCGCCGCACAGATGCTTGCGATCCCATAACAGCAAATAGCGTTCGGCTAAGTCGTTGCCGTCCCAATCCCATTGCTCGATCTGTTCAACATCAACGCCCAGCACGTCCGCCGCGCGTGTTTGATTTATGCCAACTTTATATTGCCGCGTATAGTAAAACCGGCTTCGAGGCCGCCGGCCGCGTCGTTTTTGCGTCATGGTTTCGACTCCAGAATTTAGGGATCCTAAAAAATGCAATTAGGATGCCCGTTAGCAATTTAACATAATATACATTATGCGAAATATCGTTTGCTATGACATGCTTTGCATAACGCAAATTTGCCGTATCGATTTGTCAATATGTTATAGTGCTTATTAATGAGAACAATTATTAATTAGCCTACATGCAGACAAACTTTAAAGCATTGGCGGCTGGCGATACCGGCCGCATCGTAGGGTTCGATCAATCCGGTGGGGTTTATCGGAAAAAGCTGTTGGCGATGGGCTTGACGCCCGGTACCGAGTTTACCGTTACGCGTTTTGCGCCGATGGGCGATCCGGTTGAAATCAAGATTCGCGGCTTTTCCTTGTCGCTCCGCAAAAACGAAGCGTCGGTGCTGCTCGTAGAAAAAGTATGAGTACCGCAGTATTTACCGTTGGAGTGGTCGGCAACCCCAATTGCGGCAAAACCACGTTGTTTAACGCGCTGACAGGCTCCAAACAGCATGTCGGCAACTGGCCGGGCGTTACGGTCGAACAAAAGACCGGCGAATATTTTCATAAAGGTAAACAGATCAACGTTGTCGATTTACCCGGCACTTATTCGCTGGAAGCCGACGACGACAGCATTTCGTTAGACGAAAAAGTCGCCCGCGATTACGTGGCCTCGCGCCAAGCCGACCTAATCGTCAACATAGTCGATGCTTCTAACATCGAACGCAATCTCTATCTGACCTCGCAATTGCTCGAAATGCGAGTCCCGATGATACTGGTCCTGAATATGATGGATGCCGTAAAAAAGCGCGGGATCCACATCGATACCGAATTATTGGCTAAGCAATTGGCTTGTCCGGTCGTGCCGGTAACCGCTGCGACCGGACAAGGTATCAAGGATTTGCTCGAAGTCATCAGCAAAGCGTGCCTCGACAAACCGATTCCCCAACTCCAAGTTGCCTATCAAGCCGAAATCGAGGCGGCCGTAGCTGAGCTTGAGCCGCTATTATCGGACATCTCCGAGCCCTGCCGCAGCGATAGCCGTTGGCTGGCTTTACGCTTGTTGGAAAACGATACCTTGGCCAAGCAGATCGCCGGCCCCGAACTCAGCGAAACAGCCAGTCGTTTGCGCCGCCAAATCGAAGATCAGACTGGCGACGAGATTGACATTCTGGCCGCCGACGCCCGCTACGGACTGGTCAACCGTTTGGTACAAGCCTCGGTATGCAAATTAAACGAGGTGTCGCGTAACACCACCGATAAAATCGACGCCATCGTGCTTAACCGCTTTCTGGGCATCCCGATATTTCTGCTGGTGATGTACGCGATGTTCATGTTTACGATCAACGTTGGCAGCGCCTTCGTAGATTTTTTCGATAAAGCTGTCGGCGCATTACTGGTGGACGGCCTTAGCCAATGGCTGACTGCAATGGGCTGGCCGGATTGGCTGGTGGTGCTTACCAGTAGCGGCATAGGCGGCGGCATACAAGTCGTATCCACTTTCATTCCGATCGTCGGCTTTTTGTTTATCTTCTTGTCCATGTTGGAAGATTCGGGATACATGTCGCGCGCTGCGTTCGTAATGGACCGCTTCATGTGCATGATCGGTCTGCCGGGTAAATCTTTCGTGCCGATGATTGTCGGCTTCGGTTGTAACGTCCCTGCCATCATCGCCACGCGCACGTTGGACAACCAACGCGACCGGATTCTGACCAATATGATGAATCCGTTCATGTCCTGCGGTGCCCGCCTGCCGGTGTATGCCCTGTTCGCCGCGGCTTTCTTTCCGGTCGGCGGCCAGAATCTGGTGTTCGGCCTGTATCTGTTCGGAATTGTCGTGGCGGTATTGACCGGCCTGATCATGCGCTACACCTTGCTGCGCGGCTCCCCTACTCCTTTTTTGATGGAATTGCCCGCCTACCACTTACCGACGCTGCGCGGGGTTTACTTGAAAACCTGGGAGCGTTTGAAGACCTTCATCGTCAATGCCGGCAAAGTCATCGTGCCGATGGTATTGGTATTGAACGTGCTGAACTCGGTCGGAACCGACGGCAGCTTCGGTCAAGAAAACAGCGACAAATCGGTGCTCAGCGAAATCGGCCGGCAATTGACGCCGGCGTTTCAACCCATGGGCATCGCCCGCGATAATTGGCCGGCTACCGTCGGCATCTTTACCGGCGTACTCGCCAAGGAAGCGGTAGTCGGCACGCTGGACGCGCTGTACAGTCAGATGGTCGCCAGCGATGCCGCAACGGATGAAAAAAACTTCGATTTATCCGCGGCGCTATTGGAAGCTTGCCAAACCGTGCCGGACAATCTGATCGCGATCGCCGACAAGTTACTAGACCCGCTGGGCCTCGGTATCGCCGCAGTAGGCGACCAAGCCAGCGCCGCGGAAAAACAGCAAGTCAAATTGGATACGTTTGCCGTCATGCAGGCACATTTCGACGGCCGGGTCGGCGCTTTTGCCTATCTGCTGTTTATTCTGCTCTACGCACCGTGCGTTGCCGCGACCGCGGCCATCTATAAGGAAACCAGCGGCGGTTGGGCCTTGTTCGTGGTGTGCTGGACCACATTCCTCGCTTACCTGACCGCGACGTTGTTCTACCAAGGCATGACATTCAACCGGCATCCGCAAACGGCGTTAGTCTGGATTTCCGGCTTGACGCTGCTGTTTGCCTGCGTGCTGCTGGTGTTGCGCCATTACGGCGCCCGCCAAATCCGGAGTGCAACATCATGATATTGTCGGACTTACGCGGCTATTTGCAAGACAAACGCCGGGTTACGCTGCAAGATTTGGTATTGCATTTTCATATGGACGCCGACGCCTTGAGAGGAATGTTGGGCAAATGGATCAGCAAGGGCAAGGTTAAGCAAAGCGCGGCCGGCAGTGCTTGCGGTAGCGGCGGTTGCTGCAAATGCGACCCGCTGCTGACCGAAATCTACGAATGGGTGGATTAAAGCATTAGCGGGAGCTAATCCCCGCTAAGCGGAAGGCTCACTTACTTGTCTGCTAACCAGCCTTGCAAGGCCTCGATCAGCTCCTGAGCCTGTTTTTCGCTGGAGATGTTGAATTTGGATTTTTGTTGGTATTCGCCGTTGCGCTTTTGGTAGCGGCGGATGCTAAAACGGTCCTGGCTGTACTGGTTTTTTGCCGGTTCCCAATCCTGGTAACGGAAAATCACGGTGGCCCAAGCGCCCTTACTCAGGATTTTCTTGTCCAATTCCTTGACGGTTTCGATGCCGCCGTCTTCGTAACGAATAGTTAAATCTTCGACGTTTTCAGTCATAGTGTTCTCAACGAGTTTTAAAGCCGGCGCGCAGTCTACCACCGGAGCGGTGCCGCCTGCAAAATACCGGCGGATATTAGCGCGCGATGAACTCGCCGAAGGCGCGACTGCCTTCCCCCGTGTTGATGGTATCGACCACCTTTAAGGTATTGGCGTCGATCACCGAGACGTTGTTATCGAACCAATTGGCGACGTAAATATGCCGGTCGTCCGGATGGGCACTGATACCTTCCGGCTTGTCGCCGACCGGAATCACCGCCGTTTGTTTCAAGGTGGCGGTATCGACTACCGACACGGTGCTGTCGTCCTGGTTAGTGACGAACAATAAACCGTCGTTGTTGGCCAGTGCCACCGCGTAAGGCCGAGCGCCGACTTTAATAGTTGCCAGCCGTTTAAGACTGCGCGCATCCAACACCGTGACGTCGTCGCTTTCCACATTCGCCGAATACAGGCGCTTGCCTTGGCTATCCACCGTAATGCCGAACGGATGCGCGCCGACTTTGGTGGTGTTGCGGATCGCCAATTTGCGTAAATCGATTTGGGAAATGGAATCGTCGATTCGGTTGGCGACGTAAAGCCAGCGATTGTCCGGACTGACGGTCATGCCCGAAGGCGACTTACCCACGGTAATCGTTTTCAAGCGGGCGAAATCCTTGCTGTCGAACACGGCCACCGAATTTTCGTACCAATCGGCGACGAAAATTTGTTGGCCTTTGCGGTCGGTGGTGATGCCCAAAGATGCGCCGCCGACTTTGACGTTACGCAGCTTAGTCAGTTTGTCGCTGTCCAACACCGCAAAACCGCCGCCTTCCGGCGTGCTGACGTAAATTTGTTGCAATACCGGGTTTATCGCCACACCGGCCGGTTTGCCTTCGACTTTGATCGTTTCGATGACGCGATGGCTTTGGGTGTCGATCACCGAGACCGAATTGTCCAGTTGGTTGGTGATAAATGCGCGCGGATTGGCGTAAACCGGAAGCGCTACGATGGCAAATAAATAAACAGCCTTAAACCTGAGTCGGGACATGAAAGAGTTCGGGGCGGGAGAGAAAAGGTTCCCGGCGCGAGGCCGGGAACGGATAAAACCGATTAACGTTTGATATCGATTTCGACGTGTGCGGCAGCGGAGCCGGCTTTTTTGGCCAGGGCTTCCAGACCGGTTTTCAACACGTCGCTGACCGCTTTGTCGGCGGCTTCTTCGTTCAATTCCGCCGGCGGGTTATTGTTGACGTAAGCGCGGTAGTAAGTGGCAACCCACTCGACTTCGGTTTTGCCGCCTTTATCGCTGACCTGCAATTCGGCCGCATAGTTGCCGACCGGCAATACCGGCAACGGCTCGTCCTGGCCGGCGTGTTTGATGGTGCCGGTGTTGCTCATTTCGGTGATTTTATATTTGTAGCTCATTTTAGCGGCATCGTAGGCTTTCAATTCCTCGGTGATGGTGCCGCCGTTAGTCAACGTCAGAGTGCGCACCGCGCCTTTATCGTTACTACCGCTGCCTTTCACGCTTTTGATGCCGGGATGCCAGGACATGTCGTCGTAGTTTTTGATCAAATCCCATACCTTTGCCGCGGGAGCGTCGACGGTCACGGTAGCGGTCATTTTCGCTCTGACGGGACCGTGCGCATTGGCTAAGCCGGTGAACAGCAGCAAAACGGATGAAACGAGCAGCGAGGTTTTTTTCATAACACTTTCCTATGAAGGTCACATAAAATGGAGCGGGCGATTATAGAATAATTTTCCGCCGCCAGTATCCGCAAAAGCGCGTTTGCGGAAATTTTCCCGGCCTCCATCCTGCCCATTCCGTTCATGACCGCAACTACCTTTTTCTGGCACGACTACGAAACTTTCGGCGCCGATCCGCAGCGGGACCGGCCGTGCCAGTTTGCCGGGATTCGCACCGATACCGACTTCAACGTCGTCGGCAAACCGACGATGCTGTACTGCCGTCCCGCCGACGATTACCTGCCGCATCCGGAAGCTTGTCTGATCACCGGTATCACGCCGCAACTGGCGATGGCGCAAGGCGTATGCGAAGCGGAGTTCGCCAAAACCGTATTCGACGCATTGGCCGAACCCGGCACCTGCGGCGTCGGCTATAACAGTATCCGCTTCGACGACGAAGTCACTCGCAACCTGCTCTACCGCAACTTCTTCGACCCCTACGCCAGAGAATGGCAAAACGGCAATTCGCGCTGGGATCTAATCGACGTGGTTCGGGCCGCCCGAGCCTTGCGTCCGGAAGGAATCGTATGGCCCGACAAGGAAGACGGCCTGCCCAGTTTCCGCCTGGAAGACTTGACCCAAGCCAACGGCTTGCTGCACGCCGCAGCCCACGACGCTTTATCGGACGTGTATGCCACAATCGCCATTGCCAAGCTGGTCAAACAAAAACAACCCAAGCTGTTCGAATACCTGTTTAACCAGCGCCACAAGAGCCAAGTGTTAAAGCTACTGCAATTGGGAAGTTTCACTCCGTTGGTGCACATATCGGGACGCTTGCCATCGCGCAACCATTGCTTGGCGGTGGTGTTGCCGCTAGCGCCGCATCCGGCCAATGCCAACGAAGTTATCGTTTACGATCTGGCAAACGACCCGCAAGCTTTGTTGGAATTGTCCGCCGAGGAGATTCGGCAACGCTTGTTCGTTGCCACCGATGCGTTGCCGGCTGGCGTGGAGCGGATTCCTTTGAAAACGGTACATATCAACAAATGCCCGGTGCTGGCGCCGATGTCGGTATTGAAGCCGGCAGACCTGGAGCGTTTGCAGCTCGATTTGACCGTCCATTACCGGCATTTGCAACAAATCCAGGCGGCTCCGGCCCTGGATGCCAAACTAGCCGAGGTTTTCAGCCGGCGCTACGACGACACGCCGCCGAGCGACCCGGACCTGATGATCTACAGCGGCGGCTTTTTCAGCCAGAACGACAAGGCTTTGTGCTACCGGCTGAGACAAACCGATGCCGATAGCTTGGCCGATTTCGAATCCGAATTCGAAGATTGGCGCCTGCCGGAAATGCTGTTTCGCTACCGGGCCAGAAATTATCCGGGCACGTTGAGCGAGGCGGAAGCGCAGCAATGGTCGGCATTTTGCCGCGGCCGGCTGGCAACGGAGACGACCGGCTTTATCGATTTGGCGCAGTTTCGGGCCAAAATTTCCGCATTGAAAACCAGCCACGGCCAAGACAATCCGATTTTAGCCGCGCTAACGGCTTATGCCGACCAGTTGGCCGCAAAACACCATGTCTAAGACCGGCTTATGCCGTATAATGCCGACCATTTGAGAAAATTTCGACCGAGGAATCATGAGCATCACACTGTCCGACAGAGTTAAAGCGGTTAAACCCTCCCCTACCCTGGCCATTACCGCCAGAGCGGCCGCGATGCGCGCCGCCGGTAAGGATATTATCGGCCTGGGTGCCGGCGAACCGGATTTCGATACGCCAGACCACATCAAAACCGCTGCGATTAAAGCGATTAACTCCGGATTTACTAAATACACCGCGGTCGACGGCACTGCCGGCCTGAAGAAAGCCATCATCGCCAAGTTCAAACGCGACAATGGTCTGGACTACCAAGCCAACCAGATTCTGGTGTCTTGCGGCGGCAAGCAAAGTTTTTTCAACCTGGCCCAGGCCCTGCTGAACCCCGGCGACGAAGTCATTATCCCGGCACCATACTGGGTGTCTTATCCGGACATGGTGTTGCTGGCCGACGGCGTGCCGGTCATTTTGGAAACCGGCCAGGCGCAAGGTTTCAAAATCAGCCCGGAACAATTGCGTAGCGCGATTACCCCGAAAACCCGCCTGCTGGTCATCAACAGCCCGTCCAACCCGACTGGTGCCGCCTACAGCTTAGAAGAACTCAAAGCCCTGGGCGACGTGTTGCGCGACTTTCCCGACGTACTGATCGCCACCGACGACATGTACGAACTGATCCTGTGGAACAAAGGCCAGTTCGTCAACATCCTCAACGCCCATCCCGATTTTTACAGCCGCACCATCGTATTGAACGGCGTGTCGAAAGCCTACTCGATGACCGGCTGGCGTATCGGTTACGCCGCCGGCCCGGCCGATTTGATCGAGGCGATGTGCATCATTCAGTCGCAAAGCACTTCCAACCCGACCTCGATTTCGCAAGTCGCCGCCGAAGAAGCCTTGAACGGCGACCAAGGCTGTATCGATACGATGATGGTCGAGTTTAAAAAACGCCACGACTTCGTTGTCAACGAATTGAACAGCATAGATGGCATCGAATGCTTGCCGACCGACGGTACCTTCTACGTGTTCCCGAATGTCGAAAAACTGCTCGCCCGCCTGGACGGCATTAACGACGACCTGGAGTTCGCCGAATACCTGATCGAAAAAGCCGGCGTGGCACTGGTACCCGGCTCCGCCTTCGGCGGCCCCGGCCACATCCGGATCTCGATCGCGACCAGCATGGCGAATCTGGAAAACGCGCTGGCCCGGATCAAACAAGCGATCTAAACGGATGCCGCATCAGCGCCGGGTTTGCCAAGTTTCGATTGACAATTGCCGGCATTGCTTTAGAATTCGCGGCCTTCCAACACATGTTCGGAAAGCCTCGGTGGCGAAATAGGTAGACGCACGAGACTTAAAATCTCGCGACCGAAAGGTCGTACCGGTTCGATTCCGGTCTGAGGCACCATATAAAAATCAAGGATTTAGTCAATTTGGCTAAGTCCTTTTTTTATGCCCAATCATTCTGCGACATACTCACGTCACACTTGACCAAAACACGTCACAGCAAATGGCAATAAATTAGCCTGTTTGTTTGAGACATTATGCCCACTTCGCTATTCATAGCTCTGCTTCTGATATTCTGGAGTAAAGACATGAGCGACGAAGAAGCCAAGAAAGTCATTGTTGTTGATCTACAGATGCCGTTTTTCTCTATCGTTACATAGATGGTGAAATGGGCTTTGGCGTCTATTCCCGCCATTATCATATTGGCCGTGATCTTTAGTGTCGTATCGGGTTTGATGGGCGGCCTGTTGTTCCCACGATTCTGAAAGCCTAAATCATCGCCAGTACCAAACTAGACCAGATTGGTGATAGCTGCTGAGGTCATGGCAATAAAGGTTACTCACTCGGTGGGGCTAAAATGATGCGTGTTTACATCGTATCGATCAGAATATGAATTTCATTCGTCGAATTAAGACCCGTTATCTTCTGCATCGGTATCCCATACGCCACGATATTTGGCACAGTGTGACCGAACGGTTAGTGATTTTGCATCGGTTGAGTGCGGTAGAGAAAGCGCATTTGCGCGAACTGACCACCTTGTTTTTGCATGAAAAGCGTTTTATCTGTGTTGGGATAGAGCTAACTGACAAGATGCAGGTGACCATTGCCGTGCAAGCCTGTCTGCCGATTTTGCATTTAGGTTTTGGCTTGTTGTCAGGCTGGACCGATATTGTGGTTTATCCCGATGCGTTTTTCGTTAATCGCGAGCAAGTCGATGAAATTGGTGTGGTACACCAAGAAGAAAGACTACTGAGTGGTGAAGCGTGGTCCCGCGGGCCTATCGTGCTGTCGTGGTCGGATATTGAGCACGATATAGCCGACGCTCAGCGGGGACAGAATGTTGTCATTCATGAAATCGCCCACAAACTCGATATGCTCGACGGCAGCAGTAACGGAATACCACCGTTGCATTTCAAGATGGTGATCCCCGACTGGACTACCGCACTGACTGAAGCCTATGCCGCATTACAACAAAGTGTTGAGCATCATGAGCGAACTTGCGTAAATGCCTACGCAGCCACCAGCCCCGCTGAATTCTTTGCTGTATTGAGCGAATACTTCTTTACCAAGCCCGAGGTGCTGTTCACCCACTACCTCGCCGTCTACCGACAATTTGAGCAATACTATCGGCAATCACCATTCGGTCTGCACGTGAATTAACCTTTGAAGCTGCCCATGTTCAAAATCTACAAACGAACTGTCTGTATCGGCACGTCGGACAATCCACAGCGCCGACTTGAATATCAGGTCGAAGAAAGCACAGGTTCCAGTCTATCCAAAATCCTGGCTATTCCGGCGATGATTGCCGGTGCTGTCGTCGGCACGGTAGTCTTTTCAGCGTTTTTTGCCGTTTTGTTGATTCCGATGGGCATTATCGGCTACAAAGCATGGCGATTGATGAAAACGGTTCAGCAACAAAATTTTAGGCAAGGCGAAGGCGATAGCATTAGCGCCGAATACACGGTAATTTCCGATTTCGAACCAGATAAGAAGTAAACGAAGCCATGTCCGAAGCCTTAGCCATCACCCAGCTACTGGAAACCAGCAATCAGCTCAGTGCTTTTTGCACACAGAACGGCTGGATCATCAGTGACTCTATTGATTATGAAATCCTCGAACGGCATGCCGACCATTTGTTGATTTATGTGACGTTTCTAGAAAGCATCATGGAAGGCTCCGGTTGCCAGTGCGATCAGAAATCCTGTTATGGTCGCTTGCGGTTGAACTTGGATATTCAAGGCAACATTATCGGCGTCGAGTTGGCCTGATGAACCCCGAAGATTTAAACAAGTTAGTGATATTTGCCATGCCCTTTGGCAAATACAAAGGCCGAGTTATTGCCGATTTACCTGGTCACTATCTGAATTGGTTTGCACGAGAAGGTTTTCCCAATGGGGAACTTGGCCGATTATTGGCACTGATGCAGGAGATTGACCACAATGGCTTGAAGCCAATGCTCGATCCACTGAGAAAATAACAACGAATCAAAGGCCAACGTGATTTTTGCTGAAATGAAATACTCCGAAGACTATTGGGACTTCCACGATGAATTGGTCGCATATCTGAAGGAGAACTTTCATGAAATCCAACAAGGTCACCAATGCGATTCATGGATTTGGATTACCGATGGCAACGAGAAAGTGGCGGTTGATACCTTTACCTCAATGAAACATCAGATCAAGTCAGCACATGACGGTGCCTTGGTCCAAAATGTCATGGCTACATTGTCAGCAAAATATCCACTCATAGTTTACGCAACTCCAGGACTTGAGGCCCACGAAGAACAATGAAAAGCCTATAAACCAAAGGGGTTGCCAATAATGCTGGTATTACGGTGTACCAAAAAGCTACAAACCGCTATCCGCCTAAAGAAAACAAACTTAGTCGCATCACTGCCAGATGTTGCCGATATTCCCGACTGGCATACTGGCTGCCTCGATCCGAGTGATGCAGCAGACCAGACGGCGGTGTCTGGAATTTTCTGCTATGCAATGACCATCTCACTGAGGTGATACTGCGCCAGTAGCAATAACAGCCGATTGGCTTTAGGCCTTATCGGTCAACCGTCTGGCCGTCAACGCCGCGCGTTGCTCGATCAGTTCTACGATTTGTTCAACCAGCGGATTTCCGACAAATTCATGATCCGCCGAGGCCTGCAAAGTGCGCGCGACCAGCGGTAGCCGTTGGCATAAACCAAGGATACGTTTTCGAGTTTGCGCTACCGACAAGCCCGCCGCTTGAGCAAAACGATCCCAATGCCGGGCCTGCACTTCGCTGAACTTGTATTTGCCGCCCAACTGCATCGCCATTTTGGGCGTCAGACTGGGATAAACGGCGGTTGACAATACGTCGTAGAGCGGCGCCAGAACGGAACCCTTCTCTGCATACAAGATAGAAAAGTTCTTGGCATGGGTGTCGTGGTTGCCGATCAAGGCATTGAAAATCACTGCATCCAGCAGACGCAACACCTGCGGAGCACTCGGTCGGGTCACGCGGCGGACCAAGTCAAAGCACTGGTCCAACCCCGGCCCGCCTTCGTTCTGATATTTCAGTTCCGGCACCACGCCGAGCGCCTGACAGAAATCTTCTTGATGCAGCCGCAAGCGTTGGCCATTTGCAGCCAGTGTTCTGTCGTAACGCTCAACCAACAGAAATTGGCGTTCTCCAATTCTGCCAATTTGCGACTGTGCGGTCTGAAGTTGCATTGCTCTGGCCAATGCCATGCAAAAAGCTTCGTTGTTTACACTGTCTTCGACGTCAGCGATGGCCGGTTTGAGAATATGGCTACTGGGCGTGCCATTGCGGGGCAGACCGATTCGTTGACCATCAAACACCACTGGCAACTTATCCTGAGCGCCCGCCAACGATAGACGCAAGCCATCCTGACCTGCCAGCATCGGGCGCTGCGGTAATTCATCCAGCAAGGCAAGGACGTCAGTGTCGGATAACCAGTCAATCTCATTCGTCGTTTTCGGTACAAGCGGTGTTTGGTCAGGCTGTAGCAGTGAGACGGCACCGGCGCATTCGCCGCCGATATGATCGAGCAAGGCAAAGTCATTTTGTCTCGAGATCTGAAACTGGCGGGCGATCAGTTGGCGTAATTTGCCTTCCGGTAACAGGCCGGCAAAGAACGGCCGCGTTTGTTGGTCGTTGAACGGCTCAACTTGCAACGGTAACGAACAGGAGAGAGGGGTAGCGTCGGCTCGTTGCAGCCAGTCTGCGTCATAGCTAAATTGCAGTCTGCCCTCAACCAGAGTCAAATCCCCCACTCGACGATCAAATAAATAGACGGCAAGCAAATGGCTCATGGTGCTTCGGTGGTGTCCGGCAGGCCATCAAGCATGACCTCACCACCCAATGCCTCGATCACGCGCATCACCGTTTCCAGGCGTACGGTCGGCTTGCCGGCTTCGAGATCGACGATAAAGCGCACACCCACGCCTGCCGCCAACGCCAATTCGGATTGAGTTAATCCGAGGTGTTTGCGAGCGGTGCGTAGCGCTTGGCCAAGTTGTTGGGTGGAGTGAATGTTGATCATGATTTTTTCCCGTTCGGGAAATTATTGGGCGAACACAACTAATATGCAAGTTCAATTTCCCGAACGGGAAATTTAATTTAGAATTTGCGATAGACAAGCATCGGAGTTCCCGTTCGGGAAAAATCGAAAAGCCATTCAGCGGCCTTGGGGGTGAACCAGGCACATCAAGCCGGTGTGCCTGAAGCGTTTCCGGTCCGGCCGCGTTACTGCGCCGGTGCGGCATGGTGCTGTTGATGTCCCGGTACCGTCGCCGCACCGTGGGCAGCGGTCTGGGCGTCGAACCATTCGTGCAACGCCTGCACCAAATGCGGATATTCGCTGCTGTAATGGATCTGGGCGCCGTTCGGTAAAGCCCGGTAATCGTAGCGAATCTCGTCCGGTTTCGCGCTTTTCAGCGCTGCCAAGCCGGGCATGGTGGCACCGTGCATCCGTTCGGTCGCCGAGAAATCGCCGCTGGCGAAAGCGCCCGCCAACTGGCGCAGATGCGCTTGGATCGCATCGGTCAGCTTAGCGTCGGCGCCGGCCTTGACGACCACGTGTTGCACGCCGCCGTGGACGGTTTTACTGAAGGTTTGAACGGTGTTATCCGGCGAATACGCTGGCTTGGTTTCGCCGGCCGCAGTAGCGGCGAATGCGGCGCAGAATAGTAAAATAGCGGTGGCGATCGAGTTAAAGTTTGACATAGCGGCTCTCCTAAAAAGTGTTGAATAGCCACTTCCCCGTTGTGGGTTATCGTCCTGGCCACGTCAGACAAGCAATGTGATGCACTGGTTCAGCGCCTTGGCTTAATACCAAAACCGGAAGCCGGCGACGGCTCTGACACTGTGCTGGTGTTCGCGTAGCGATTGCTCTTCGACGTAATCGACGCCCAGATAAGGCGCAAACTCGCGTTCGATTTCGTAACGCAGCCGCAAACCGGCCTCGAATTCGGTTACCCCGGCTTTGACCCCGCGCGATTGCAAATCTGCCGCCGCCAGATTCAGCTCGATGCGCGGCTGCAAGATCAGGCGCTGGCTCAACAGCAGATCGTAACTCAGCGTCAGACGGCCCAGCACGTTGCCCTTCTCGGTGACGAACAGCGCGCTGTCCACTTCGAAAAAATACGGCGCCAAGCCCTGAAACCCGATCACCGCGTCGAAGGTGCGTTCCGGTTCGAACGCGCGGCGGGCGCCGATTTGAAAGTCCCAGAAACTATCGACGTTCCGGCTGTACAACACCTGCAAATCGGCCCGGCCGAAGATACCCTGGTCGGCGGAATAGTCGCCTTCCGTTTTCAGCCAGAGTTTGTGCTCGTCGTTGCCGAACCAATCCTGTACATCCCATTTCGCCAGATGCAAGCCGCCGTTTCCCTCGTACTCCAGACGCTCGGCGATAAAGCGGTTAAACAGCATGTGGCCGTCTTGGGCTTGGCAGTCCGGCACTAGCCACAGTAGCCCGATTGCCGCCGCTTTTATGCGGTAGCCGTTACTCACGATCCGGCGCCTCGACGATCAATTTACGAAACATGCCGGTATCCATGTGGTACAGCAAATGGCAATGAAACGCCCATTCGCCCACCGCATCGGCCGGCACGTCGACCACCGCAGTCGTCCCCGGCCGGACGTTGATAACGTGCTTTTTCGGATTGTATGCGCCGGCGCCGATATCCAGGTATTGCCACAAGCCGTGGATGTGGATCGGATGGTTCATCATGGTCTGGTTGACGTAACGAAAGCGCACCACTTCGCCTAACTTGACCCGAATCGGTTCGGCGTCGGCGTATTTGACGTCGTCGAACGACCAGATATAGCGCCGCATGTCGCCGGTCAGCCGCAATTCGATTTCCCGGTCGGGCTTGCCCAGCGGCGTGGCGGTTTCGGCGCGTAAATCGCGGTAATCGAGGGTCTGATACGACGGAATTTCCGGCGGCATGGCGGCGTGATGGTGGCCGGCATGGGCGGCATGCTCCGCGGCCGGTTTGGCCGCTTCGAGATTCTCGCCAGCCTGGGAAGCATGGCCGCCGTATTCGGCGTGTTCGGCGTGTTCGGCATGTTCGAGATGATTATCACCTTGCGCCGCGTGTCCGGCGTGGGCGCCGCCCATATCCGCCATCGTCAACAAAGTGCGCGGCGTCGGCGGCGGCACCGGCGCCAGCCAATCCGCCCGCGGCGACAGACTGGCATGAGCGTAACCGCTACGGTCCATTGCCTCGGCGAAAATGCTGTAAGCCCGTTCGGCCTGGGGTTGCACGATAACGTCGTAGGTTTCGGCGACGGCGATCCGGAATCCGTTAACGTTCAAAGGTTGCAGGTTTTGGCCGTCGGCGGCGATGACCTGCATCGTCAAACCCGGCATACGCACATCGAAATAGGTCATCGCCGAAGCGTTGATGAAGCGCAAGCGCACTCGTTCTCCGGGTTTGAACAAAAAATGCTGCGCCATCTGCGGGGTACGGCCGTTGACCAGGAAACGGTAGGTGGAACCGTTGACGTCGGCCAGATCGGTCGGGTCCATCCGCATCTCTCCCCAGGCCAAACGATCGCTCAGGGTTTCCCGCAACCCGAGCCGTTCGATGTCGGCAAAGAAATCGCCGACCGTACGCTTCTGAAAATTGTAGTAATCGCTCTGCTTTTTCAGCCGCGCCAACGTGCGGTAAGGGTCGGCCTGCGGCCAATCCGACAGCAGCACCACGTAATCGCGGTCGGCTGCTGGCTGCGGCTGCGCCGACTCTATGATTAAAGCCCCGAACAAGCCCTGCTGCTCCTGCATGCCGGAATGGCCGTGGTACCAATAGGTGCCGTTCTGCTTGACCGGGAAACGGTAACTGAAACGGGCGCCGGGCGCTATGCCTTCGAAACTGATACCCGGTACGCCGTCCATCCGGTAGGGCAATTCGATTCCGTGCCAGTGTATCGAGGTCGGCTCCGACAGCCGGTTTTCGATATGCAACACCACGTCTTCGCCTTCGCGCCAATGCAAGGTCGGCCCCGGCAGACCGTCGTCGGCCAGAATGGCGGTCTGCGGTTCGCCGCCGATATCGACTCGTTTCTCGGCTATCGTCAAATGGTATTCCCCGGCTAAAGCCTGGCCGGCCAACACCATGCCCCAACCGATACCACGGATCAATTTCGAAACACGCTTAGCCGCCGACTTGGCAGGCGCGCTGCGGCTATCGGCTTGCCGGAAGTTAACGCGCATCTTCCGGCATCTGCGGTGCCTGCCACTCGCCGCGTTGGCGGGCCTCGTCGACGGTTTTCCAGCCGGCGGCGACTTCCTGTTGGGTGATGCCCAGCCGCTGCAACAACGAATCCAGCAACGAATCGGCGGCAGCCGGCGCCGAAACCGGTGCGGCTTTGCCGGCAGACTTGGCGGCCGGCAGCTCGGTAATGACCAGGGCGCCGTTGATCGGTTTCACTTCGCCCTTGGCGCATTTTTCGGCGTCGTCGGTATACAACGTCTTACCTGCCACCACACATTTGATCGGTTCGGCCGCTACCGGCATTACTGCCGCCAGCATCATGGCCGCACTCAGTATTTTGACGAGTTGCATCGCTGCCTCCGAAAACCGCCGCTTAGCCGTGGCCCAATCGAGCGCGGATCGAACCGCAACCGCCGGGAACCGGGTTTGGAACTTTTCCCAATCGAACCCACTCCCCCAACCGCTGCCGGACAAAATCGCCGCTTCGGCCTACGGGAAAGAAATGAAATTAATCGTTGCACTGATGATAGCCGCAATTGCCTACTTGGCTCTACGCCTGATCGCCGAATTGGCCGGAGAACTGGCCGAATTCGCCGTCGAGGCGTGGCAGCATGGGCAAACGGAAAAGTAAGGCTTTTTTTATTTGGTCGTTTGGTAGGCATTTGCGCTGCCGCTCATTCGGTTGGCTTTGGCACTGGCGCATTCGCCATTGTGTTCTCGGCGGACCGCAAGGATTTCCTTCCTTGCGGTTATCGCCCAGTGTAAACGAGAGCCTAGCGACGATTCGTCGATGGGGGAGTTACTTGGTATGTACTTCGATGAGCGCTGTTTGTAAGCCCAAATTTCCTGCTTAGAAACATCGAATCAGTTTTGTTTTAAGATCGCTACCGGCCAAAAGCTGACCATCGCGCTTTGGCTTCAGTGACCGCACTGGAATGGATAGCCGCTTGATAGCATTTAGATTGCTCGACCGGAGCAGGTTTTGCGTAGCCTCGATGCAGCGTTAGCGGAATCGAGGGTGTCGCCCATCCGTCATCAGACTAGTCTCGGCAAACTTTAAGGGTGTTGGCCTTCGAATCCTCGATTCCATCGAGGCTACTTGCTAAAGTGCTTTAACTGCTAACAACAGTTCGTCTTTACTAACTGACGGTGCATTAAGTATTTTCTCAACACGATTTGTATTCTTTCTCACTGGATGTACAACTTGATTAAAGATTCTTACAAATCCATGTTTTTCCATAAGGCTTAATACTGGTGGAATGTAGTCCGCAACATCGTTTTTAGTTATACCTCGACTAAATGCCAAAATTTTTCGTCCAGCGCCGGATTGACGATAAAGTTTTCTAAGTATCGTCAATAACGCTTTTACCTGTGGCTCCAAATCGGATTGGAGAACTGCGCTGGTAGTGCCCATATTATCAAATTCAAACACCTCACATGACTTCTCAAATAACTTTTCTGGCAACCCCATTTCATTTGCAACACCTCCAATTCTGTTAATGATGCAGTTTCGAAAAGTAACATCAAAATCAATGCTGAGTGCTCCGACTGATACTTCATCAATCACGCAGTTTAAGAAAGTGACCTTACGAAAGTTACAATCTTCTAAATCTAGTCTTTGAAATAAAGCTGATTCAATAACTATTCCATAACAATCTAAAATATGTTCTTCTTCCTTTGCCATTTCCGCAGAAACAGCAAAGCAATCTGCAATGAGCTGCAAATTAGCAGGCGTTTTTACTTCATTAGATAACCGTTCAACGATTGAAAAAGGAGTGGAGCTTGTAGCACCATTTCGCCTTAGTAAATATGAAGTCATACTCACGGACTTAGACGAAATTGCTGATAGAGGTGCGGGCCCTATATTTGAGTATTGTCCCCAAATAACGCGTGCAAGAGCTCCACCTTGTAACGCGGCTAACATATCCTGATCCACAAATGATCTGGAACCCGCTTCTTGGTCACGCTGAGTTAACCCTGGTAATCTCTGCAATTGGGCCAATACGCCTTCACCAGCTGATTGCTCCGTCTCAATGTTATAAGTAGTTGCTAAATCATTCCCTGTAATTGGCCCATTTCCAGATGGAAGAGATCTAACAAAAAAAGCAAGCCGCTCCATTACGCACCTTAAAACTTGAGCATCCATTACCGATCGCTCCAGCTCTGATTCTCGATGAGCAATTTTTGAAATAAATGCATCCCAAGCATACCCATATCCCTCCGAAGAATCTATATCAAGTATTTCATTCAAAAGATTATTTTGGATTAAGTATGAAAGAATCAAAGGCTTTCGTGGCAGCCAGTCTGGCAAAGGGTGTTCAATTCCATTCTTTTTTAAAAATGAATTTGCGCCATCTTCTGTAAACTCATCCAATCTGACTAATCTATAGTTATCTCCTGTAATTCCCAATGCATGCTTTAATTCTGACATGTTGTCAAAATAATGATCTCTACCGCATATTAATGCGCCTAACCCTGTAGGTAGTTTTGTCAAAAAATCCCTAACTCCTGTTAGCGCCATTCGTCTTCCTTCTTTCATGAAATTAATATCATCTTTCCTTACAATGGCTTGAGAGGCCACCTCGTCAAAACCATCCAACAACAAACAAGCAACACCCGCTCGCCAAGCAATAACTAAATCTTCCTTCGGAGTAAAACCAATGGATCTAGCATGACGCTCAAGTATCTCATCGAAGTATTCTTGCCCCCAATGTTCACGTAGGTTTAAGCATATCGGCACTAAAGAATGCTCGGAAGTTCGATATTTTGACGCGATAATTCTGAATATTTCTCTAGTTGTTAAGCTCTTGCCCGCACCAAATGGTGCAACCAATATTACAACGTAGCCTTCTTCTATCAGGTGACATATCTCTTTTATATCAGTAGGAGTATGTCGCTCCTCAACATGACTTCCTTTTTTTCCGTTAACCATTACAGATTCGACAATCACCATCGGCAATGTAGCGTAGGCATCATCGCTTATTGTGACTGAGTTATCTGATGGATTGCGAGCAGAGCCAAATGAAGCAACTTCTCGCCTAGACAGATACGATCTACCGTCGAAAAAGCGCTGTTTAAACTGCTCAAGAGTTAAAACAGTTACATTATTTTTTCTGGCATGTCCGATATGTTCAGCATCAAGTTGCTTAGATGTAATTAGCCACTTGGAAACTGCTAGTGCTGTTTTACGCTCGATGGTTTCCGCTGCATTCAACTTTTTTGTATCACTCTTCGCCTTCTCAAGTTTTGTACTCGTTGTTACCATAATCAGATGGGTAACGTCCCTTAGTCTTGCGATGCCGTCAAGTTCACGTACAACTGGATCATTTGGATAATGACTTGGCTGACACGAGCCCGACTCTAATCCCCAAACAGCCTCAGCAATCCATCTAACCTCAGCTTCAAATTGCATATTTACTTTATAGGTTCCCATATGGCTCTGTTATTAAATGCTAAGTTATTGAATTCGAAATGTATGATTACGCAAGCTAATCGTAATTACAATCTGAATAGGAGATTGCTTGCCGACTCTTGTCATTGCAAATTATGGTCTTTCCGGCAGTTTTGGCTCGCCCAATAAAACAATTCTATTACCTCTCTAGGACTCCCTCGATACACCCTATACTCATCTGACCAGATACTCGGCGATTTTGGCATGAACCGGCAACGTTTCGAGTTGAGAAACAGGATCGGGCGTTGGCGTTACTGCACAGGCTGTGCGGCCTGGCGTCGCTACTTGACGTTGACGAGCCAGCTACTAACGTAGTGCTCGCTATTCGCAACGCAATCAGCAGAATTACTATGGCAAAGGAAGTTTCGAATCTAGCCATCAATTTATCGGCAAGTGTCGAAAATCCTTCGCCAGAATTTTTACATTCATCACGAGCATACAGCCCTCATAATTCCCCGCGCCCAACCCCAAGCATAAAAACTGATTCGCCGCATAAGAGTAGCATCGATCTCCTTTCAGCGGGCTTTGCCAACGGAACGCAGGCCCGGATCGGTTTGGGTTATGTAATTCCTGCACAAGCCATGAAAAACCGGCGGTTTAGCTTTCCGCAAAACTCGGCTTACCCTCCCCTTCGCCAATGTCATTAAATTTGGAACACACCGGCTTGTTCAAATCCTGTAGGAGCGGGCCATGCCTGCGACCGAAGCGTTTTATCACGAGCATGGCCCGCTCCTACCATCCCTAACTTAACGACATTGCCCCCTTCGCCGGCGGCAAACCCTTCAATTTTTGGGTTAACTCCGATTCGCTGCTATCTTGTTGGGCAACCTTTTCCATACTCCGCGGAGGATACGTTTTATGTGGCCGAACAAATCACTGTTACTCGCGACCGTCGTTGCCTCGCTTGCCGCTTGCAGCGCGGTGCCCACCTCCGATACGCCTGCCGGAGCGGAGCCGGCGCCAAGCGCGCATTTCCGGATTCTGCAGGTTAACGACTCCTACAAAATCGAGGGTTTGGAAAACGGCGGCGTCGGCGGCTTCGCCCGCTTGCGTACCCTGCGCCAACAATTGCAGGCCGATGCTACCCCGGTATTGCTGTTGCACGGCGGCGATTTTTTGTTTCCGTCGGTGATGAGCAAATACCTACAGGCCGATGCGATGGTCCAGGTCATGAATTTGCTCGACGGCGCGCCGGCCGCATTCGATAACGAGATGATGGCGGTGTTCGGCAACCACGAGTTCGATACGCCGGACGCCGGGGTCTTGCTGCGGCGGATCGTGCAATCCGACTTTAGCTGGATTTCGTCCAACACCCGTTTCAATTTCAGCGAAAGCGCGACAGCGGAGCCGTTCGGCAAACGCCTGCCGCAGGTGCACGACGTGTTGGTCAAACAAATCGGCGGTGCCAAGGTCGGATTTTTTGGCATTAAGCTGGATAGCCGCAAACAGCCCTATATCGAATTCGACTACGACCTGCCGGCCCGGCGCACCGCCATTCGTAGCGCAATAGACCGCTTGAAAAGTCAGGGCGCGGCGGCAATCGTCGCCCTGACCCACCAGGATTTCGACCAGGACCAATGGTTGGCGCGCGAGTATCCGGAAGTGAATTTGATCGTCGGCGGCCACGAGCACTTTTTTATCGAAAAACAGATCGGCAACACTTGGATTACCAAGGCCGACGCCGACAATAAAAGCGCCATCGTCCACGACGTTTACCTCGCCGGCGGCAAGGTCAGCAGCAGCCACCGCAAAGTCGATCTGGACCAAACCATCGCCAAAGACCCGCAGGTGGCGGCCGAAGTCGAGCGCCAGTTGCAGCGGCTGGCCGGCCTGTTCGACAAGCAAGGCAAAGACCTGAAACAGGTACTGGGCTACACCGAGCATCTGCTGGAAGGGGTGGAACCGGCGGTGCGCGGCCGGGAAACCGCGCTCGGCAATTTCCTGGCCGACACGATGCGGGAGCGGATGCAAACCGACATCGCCTTTACCAACGGCGGCGGCATCCGCATCAACGACAACATCCCGCCCGGCCCGGTCACGCTGTACGACATGGAAGGCTTGTTTTATTACGACAACAAACTGGTCAGCTTCGCGTTGACCGGGCAGCAACTGTTGGACGTGCTGAATAATTCGGTATCGAAAACCCATTTGGGCGACGGCCGCTTTCTGCAAGTATCCGGCATCCGCTTCGGCTACCACGCCGAGCCCCAAGCCGACGGCGGCGTCAAGTATCGGGTCGAAGCCGGCGACGTGCGGATCAAGCCGCGCGGCGCTAAACAAGACCAGGCGCTGGATTTGCGCAAAACCTATAGCGTCGCCAGCACCGATTTCATTTGGGAACACGGTTCCAGCGACGGCTATGAGATTTTCGGCAAAGGCGAAGGCAAAACCAGCCCGCGCCGGCTGGACGACGGCACGGCTATCGGTTTCCGCCAAACCGTGGAAACGGCGCTGGCCAAATTGCCGCAGCGTACGATTACCCAACGCGTCGAAGGCCGCATCGTCCGGCTGGCACCCTAATCCGCCGCTCCGCTGCCTCCAAAACCAGCCCGCTTACCGCCCACCTTGGAGAGACCATGGCTCAGCCCCGCTACTACTTCGCCGACGACGAACGCTTCGTCGTCGAGCAATACAACGACTGCACCGCGTTTGCCAGTTTCCTGCCCGGCATCGCCGGCGTATCGGGCCGGCCGGCCTGGGCGTTTTACGTCAACCGCGGCCAGGCCGTTGCCAGTTTCGGCGTGCGTAACAAAGACGGTGCGTTTCTGGAGTTCTTTCCGGCCGACAAGGCTTACCAACTGACCCCGGCCCGCGGCTTCCGCACCTTTTTAAAAATTTCCGGCGGCGCTGCCGTTTGTTGTTACGAGCCGTTCCAACGCGGCGCCGCGGCGGATGTGGTGCAACGGCTGAGCGTGACGCCGCACGAAGTCGGCGTCGAGGAAATCAATCCCGGCCTGGGCTTGAGTATCCGCGCCGATATGTTCACGCTACCCGAGGCCAATGTCGCCGGCCTGGTTCGCCGGGTGGAAATCGGCAATATTTCCAGCCAAAGCCAGCGCATCGAAATCGTCGACGGCTTGCCACAAGTCTTGCCTTATGCGATGAACCAATGGATTTTAAAATTCATGAGCCGCACGTCGGAGGCTTTTATGCGCGTCGAAGGCGTAGCAGAAGATCTGCCGTTTTACCGGCTCAAAGTCTGGCCGACCGATTCGCCGCAAGTGGAACCTGTCACCGCCGGCAATTTCTTTTTCGGTTGCAGTGGCGGCCGGCTGCATCGGGTTATCGTCGATCCGGAACGGGTATTCGGGTTGGCCGGCGATTTCTCCAACGCGGAACGCTTCTTTAGCGATGCGCCGCTGGATTTGCAGAACCAGGTCGCCGCCAACCAGACGCCGGCGGCCTTTCAGACCTTGACGCTGGAATTGCAGCCGGGGCAAAGCCGGGTGTTTTACGCCGTTTACGGCCACGCCGAATCGCTGGCGGCATATCAAGCCTTCGTCGGCCAGGCCGCCTGCCGCGACCAATATTTCGAGGCCAAACGCGAGGCTAACCGGGGCTTGATCGCGCAAATTAGCCGCAAAGCGTTTACCGCGACCGCCCTACCCTTGTTCGATGGCCACGTCCGCCAATGCTATCTGGATAACGGTTTGCGCGGCGGCTTTCCGCTGCCGGTTCCGGGCGGCAAACTGTTGTATTTGTTCGGCCGCAAACACGGGGATCTGGAACGCGACTACAACGACTTCTTGTTGCAGGACACGCCGTATTCGGAAGGCAACGGCGACTTTCGCGACGTGTTGCAAAACCGCCGCGTCGACCTGTTTTTCGAACCGGGCTTGGCCGGGCAAAACATCCGTTATTTCTTCAACTTGATTCAACCGGACGGTTACAACCCCTGCGCCTTGCGCAACACGCGCTTTGCCGTCGCCGCGCCGCAGGCGTTGGCGGCGCATTGCGCCGAAATTCCGGAGCTGGCAGCCTTACTTAATACCGAATTCAAATACGCCGAGCTCTGGCAATTATTGGCCGGCCATGACGCGGCTGACGAAATGATCGGCGCCATTCTCGCCGCGGCGCAGGAAGTGGCCGATGCCGAATTCGACCGCGGTTATTGGTCCGACCATTGGACGTATCTGGTCGATTTGCTGCTCAATTACCGGGCGATATTCCCGGAGCAGTTGCCCGCGCTATTGCTGGAAGCCGATTACACCTTTTTCGACCCGACCCATTACGTCGCCCCGCGCGCGCAAAAATACCGGCTTACCGGCGACGGCTTACGCCAATACGGCGCCGTACAATTCAGCGCCGAGAAAAAAGCCTTGATCGAATCGCGTAGCGGCCGGCGTTACCAGGTGCGTGCCGACCACGGCCGCGGCGGCATCGTCCGCACCACATTGCTGGGCAAAATCCTGACCTTGGTCGCCAACAAACTGGCGACGTTGGACCCGGCCGGCATCGGCATCGAAATGGAAGCCGACCGGCCCGGCTGGTGCGACGCCTTGAACGGCCTGCCCGGCATCCTCGGCTCGGCGGTCAACGAAACCATAGAACTGAAGCGGCTGATCGATGTAACCTTGCCGTTATTGGCCGAAGTAAGCGTCAGCGAGTTGCCGCTGCCGGCCGAGTTGGCCGATTTCGTCGCCGACTTGAACCGTTTGCTGGACCAACCCGAGCTGACGCCGCACCGGTTCTGGCAGGAAAGCGGCGCCGCGAAGGAGGCTTACCGCCGGCAAGTGTTCATGGGCTTTGCCGGCGCCGAAAAAGCGCTAAGTCTGGATTGGCTGCACGGTTTTTTCGAAAAAGCCTCGGCCCATCTGGCCGCCGCTGCCGCCAGAGCCGAATCCGCCGCCGGCATAAATACTTACTATACCTACAGCGCCGAGGACTACTGCACCCAGGCGGACGGCAGCGTCGAGGTTAAGCGTTTTCGCGCGGCGCCGCTGCCGCCGTTTCTGGAAGGTTTCGTGCACGCCTTGCGGATTGCCGATCCGCAGTCGGCCCGCCGCCTGTATCAAGCGGCACGCAATTCCGAGCTGTACGACCGCAAACTGGGGATGTACCGCTTGAATGCCCCGCTCGGCGATCAAGCGTTAGAGTTGGGCCGGATCGGCGTCTTCAATTACGGCTGGCTGGAAAACGGCTCGATCTTCCTGCACATGCATTACAAATTCGTGTTGGAAATGCTGCGCGCCGGCCTGGTCGACGAGTTTTACGCCGACATCGAACGCTTGTTGGTCGCGTTTCGCCCGCCCGAACAATACAAACGCAATCCGGTCGAAAATTCCAGCTTTCTGGTCAGCAGCGGCTTCGGCGTCGATCCGCGCCAACACGGCCGCGGCTGCGTTGCCCGCTTGTCCGGTTCGACGGTGGAACTGCTGCAACTTTGGACCTATCTGTTTTTCGGCGATGCGCCGTTCATTAGCGGCGACGGCGAGTTGCGTTTCCAACCCAAGCCGGTGTTGGCGGCCAGACTGTTTTCCGACTGCGAACGCAGCGCGGCGCCGTTCGCGACGGCAGAAACCTTGCCGGCCGCCAGCGCGGCCTGCACCTTGTTCGGCGACACACTGGTGGTTTACCTGAATCCGCAGCGGCGCGACTGCTTCGGCCCTGACCCGGTCAAGCCGCGGCGTTACCGCTTATATTTCCGCGACGGCGGAGAGGAAACGGTGGACACCGGCTTTTTGGGCCAGGCGGCGGCTGAAGCGTTACGTCAGAGGATGCTGCGGCGCCTGGATATCGAATTGGCTTAACGGCGGACGGCCGGATATATTTTGGTGCGCGGCAGCGCAAGTCGAACGGCGCCGCGTTTGCTAGACTGGAGCGCATATCTAACTGTTTAGGGTGGCGACCATGGCACAAAAATCTCTGATTCAGGTAGCGGGCGGCATCGCCCTGTTCGCGGCGGTTTGGCTGGGCGCCAGCTTTTATCTCGGCCGCAACGCCGAACGCGAATTGGCGGAGCGGGTGCAAAAAACCGAGACCGATTGCGGCGTACGCCTGAACAATTTGCAACAGCAATCCGGTTTGCTGTCGGCCAGCGGCACGCTGGAACTGCAAGTCGGCGATTTGTGCAATACCGACCCCGACGGCAAATACTGGGTCGTCGCCGACGTGCAATACAACATCAACCACTTGATCTTGCCCGGCTCGGTGATGCGCTTCAATTGGACCTTACGCCAGCGGCCGGAATCCGGCCAGGGCGGCCCAGGTTTGCAATTCAGCGGCAGCGGCCATTCGGCGTTCTCCGGCACGCTGTTTTCCGAGATTGCGTCCACCGAGCTATCCGGCGAAGCCGACGACGCAAGCTGGCGCGTGGAACCGTTGACCGGCCGTGTCGAGGCCGGCGAACGCAGCTTGAACCTGAGTTTACAAGTGCCGCGCTTCACGGCGCGCGGCGACGGCAACGCGCTGGACCTGCAAGGCGTCGGCCTGCAGCTCAATCTGCAGGACCGAGAACTGGGCCTTGGCAGTTCCAGTTTTACCATCGACAAAGTCGCTACCAGCAACGGCAGCGGCGAACGTCTGGCCGTCGCCAGCGAAACGGTCAGAAACGGCGACCGGATCGATGCCAAAATCCTCTATGCGCTGGGCGGCTTGGACGCGATGGGTTACTCCGCTCGGGATTTGGCGGTGGAAATTGCCGTGCGCGGCCTCTACGCCGAAAGCGTGAAAACCCTGGCCGAGATTGCCAGGGAATCCAAATCGTTCCGCAATCTGACGCAGGAAGAAAACAAACGCTACCGCAAGGCTGTGAAACAAGCCATTAACCGCGGCTTTTCCACCGGCATTACCAAATTGAGCGGCAGCGTCGGCAATGCGGAGCAACAAAGCGGCTTGAACGGCCAATTGACGATAGAAGTTAAACCGAATGCCGACCCCGATGCCGACATTCAACTGGCAAAAATGCTGCAATCCTCCGGTCAAGTCAGCCTCACCGGCAACGCCATCGGCGAGGAACAGAAAAACCAGTGGTTGGAAATGGGCGTGGCCAAGGCCGGCGCCGACGGCATCCAGGCCGGATTCGACTATTCGGCCGGCATTCTGAAAACCAACGACCGTATCGTCGAGGAGCCCTGGCTACAACAAACCCTGGCCGAAACCGATGCCCAAATCAACCGCTTTCTGAACGAAGCGGACAGCGCCGCGCCGGCGGCCGGCTTGGAGCACGTGATCGATTCGCCAACAGAAGCCGCAGCCGGAGACTCCGCTGCCGCGCCGCCGCAAGCGGCCGAGCCGGAACCGGGCACCCCGGCCGAACCCCAATCGGTCAGCATGGTAGGCCGGGTCAGCTATTCCGAATCCGGTGCGATGCTGGAAAGCGCCGACGGCCGGCGCCTGTATTTCGTCGTGGACTCGGAAGTCGGCCAATTGATCGTCGGTTTATGCAGCGAAGGCGAAACCTGCGCCGTCACCGCGCTGGTAGACGGCGACGGCCAAATCAAAGCCATTCAACAGCTCAGTGCCGTGGCTGCGGCCGAACCCGAGGCCGGCGCCGTTCCGGCGGCACCGGCCGCGAATGTACAGCCCAGCTTCGATTGCGCCAAAGCCGCAAGCAAGGTCGAATTATTGATTTGCGGCTCGCACGAACTGGCGGCCGCCGACGCCGAACTGGCCGGCCTGTACCGCAATGCCATGGCCGCCGCCGCGGACGGCGAAGCCTTGGTCGCCGCACAACGCAACTGGATCAAAACCGTGCGCAACCAGTGCGTAGACGAGCCCTGTCTAGCCGAGGCCTACCGCAACCGGATCGCGGAGCTCTCGCACTGAGGCTGGTCTAAATACCGCTGGCGCCCGGCCGGCGCCAAACCGGCTCAGCGCGCTGCCTGTAGAAAAGCGGCGAATTGGTCGGCCGGCATCGGTTTGGCGATCAAATAACCTTGGACGTAATCGCAGCCCATTTCCAGCAGCAATTGCCGTTGCAGTTCGGTTTCGACGCCCTCGGCTATCACTTTCAAACCTAACTGGTGGGCCATGATGACGATGGCCTTGGTCAAGGCCAGATCGTCGGAATCGGCCGCCAAATGGAAGATGAAGGACTTGTCTACTTTCAGATAATCGATATCGAACTTTTTCAGGTAGGACAAGGACGAGTACCCGGTACCGAAATCGTCTATCGCAATCTGCATGTTGTTGCGGGCGAAGTGCAGCAATTGCTCCGCCACCTTGTCGTTGGCCTCCAACAGCAGGCCTTCGGTAATTTCGATGATGACGTTGTCTTGGGAAACCCCGTGTTTCTCCAGATACACCGGCCAATGCGCCAAACAATTGTCCAGCCCCTGGAATTGCAGCGGCGAGACGTTAACCGATATCTGGAACCGGGTTTGCTGTTCGGCCTGTAGCGTTTTCAACTGGCTGGCCACCTGGCAGAACACCCATTCGCCGATGTCTCGGATCAGGCCGTGTTCCTCGGCGATCGGGATGAATTCGGCGGGGTTAATCAAACCGCGCTGCGGATGCCGCCAGCGGATCAAAGCCTCCGCCTTGTAGATTGCACCGGTCTGCAGATTGAGGATAGGCTGGTAGTACACCTCCAACTCGCCGCGCGGTATCGCCGAATGCAAGTCGGTCAGAATCAGCATGCGCTTTTGCGAGGCTTCCTGCATGCTGGGCGTAAAATAGCAAAAGCCGTTGCGGCCCTTGTTTTTGGCGGCGTACATGGCCTGGTCGGCGTAGCGCACCAAATCTTCGGCATCCTCGGCGTCGGACGGATAGACGGCAATACCGATGCTGGCCGAGACGTAGACGTGGCGGTTGTCGAAAAAATACGGCTGGCTGAGCACGTCGACAACGGCCTGGGCGATGCGGTCGACATCGCCGACATCGGCCAACTCGCTGACGATCACGGTGAATTCGTCGCCGCCCAAACGGGCCACGGTATCGGTCTCGCGGATGCAACCGCGGATGCGCTTGGCGGCGTCGACCAACAAGGCGTCGCCCATCCTATGGCCGAAGGTGTCGTTGACCTCCTTGAACCGGTCCAAATCCAGGAAGAACAACACCAGATACTGTTTTTCCCGCTTGGCCTTGCGGATTTCGTGCTGCAAACGGTCGGCGAACAGGCGCCGGTTAGGCAAATTAGTCAACGGGTCGTAATTGGCCTGGAACCAGATCTGCTCTTCGGTTTTCTTCTTTTCGGTAATATCGTAAAACAGCGCGACACGGCGGATGACACGGCCGTCGTCGTCGTAGACGTTGTTCAGGGTCAGCCACTGCACGTAGGTTTCGCCGTTTTTATGGCGAATCTGGATCTCGCCTTGCCAATAGCCGGTGCGCCCCAGTTGCAACCAGACGTTTTGGTAGAACTCGGCATCGTGCTTGCCGGAGTCCAGTAAGCGCGGATGTTTCCCCACCACCTCGTCCTGGCCGTAACCGGTAATGGTGGAAAACGCCGGATTTACCGACAGGATTTTGTGTTCCGGATCGGCGACCACCATCGCCTCGCTGCTGTTCTGGTACACCGAGCTGGCCAAGCGCAAATGTTCTTCGGCCTGTTTGCGCTCGGTGATATCGCGGGCCGCGGCGTAAATCAAGCCATCCTTGGGAATGCAGGACCACTCGATCCAGCGGTAAGCGCCGTCCAGATGCCGATAACGGTTGACAAAATCGGTCATTGGATGGTGTTCGCTCAGAATGCGCATCGCTTCCCGGGTTTTGGGCCAATCGTCCGGATGCACAAACTGCATAAACGGCCGGCCTTCCATTTCGGCCGTGGCGTATCCCAACACGGTCTGCCATTGCGGATTGATCTTGCGGATGATGCCGCTGAAGTCGGCAATCAGAAACAAATCCAGGGCGTAATTGAAATAGTTGTCCAACTCTTCCGATTTTGCCCGCAGCTCCTCGGTGCGTTGGCCAATTTTGATTTCGAGTTCGTTATTGAAATACAGAATCTCGGCTTCGCGCTGTTGCACGCGTTGCATCAGCAAATTGAACGCTTCGTAGAGCCGGCTGATTTCGTCGTTGGTTTGCGGTGCCGGCAGCAATAAATCGCCGCTATGGGTTTTATCGGCGCTCAAGCGGGTATGTTGTTCCAGCCGCGTGATCGGCGCCATGATGAAACGGCGCAAACTCAAGGCCAGACTGTAACTGCACATCAGCGCAATGCCCAGCACCAGCAGCATGAAGCGCAGTTCCTGCCATTGCTGTTTTTTCAGTTCGTCGAGGCGGAAGGCGCCCTTCAGAATTCCCAGTTGCCGGTCGTTTTGCATGATCGGCACTTTGAAATAAAAATGGCGCGCGCCCCAGACCCATTCCCTATTTTCCAATCCGGCCGGCAGATTTGCATCCAGTGCGTAAGGGTCGTATTTGGAGACGACGTCGCTGCCCTTGTCCAGCCGCAGATAGACGACGCGAGAATCTTTGAACAATGGGCTCAATTGTTCTTCGACGCCGGATTTGTCGTCGAAAACCAGCGGAAACACCGTAAACTCGGATACCAGCTTGGCCAATGCCAGATTGGCGTGAATGAAATCGTCGCGCTGCTGGATATTTTTTTTCCAGTATAAAAACAACAAGGTACTGGTAATCGTCGCCAATACCACGAACATGACCACCCACAGCAATCTGCGCCGTAACGGTTGTCTGCTCAGCCTGCGTTTAATTAGGGCCAACAAGGTTTGCCACCTTCAATAAATGGTAACTGGCGCTGAGGCCGCTTTTGTTCAGCGCGTTGCGGTTGACTTCCAAATTTATTTTGTTGTTGTCGATGAAAAAGTCGATGTGGGCTCCCTGCTCGGCGGCATTCTTGTTTTCCACCACCAATAGTACCGGTTGGTTCTGCACGGTCTCGACGATCGCCGGCAACTGGTCTTTCAGCTCGACGTTGACGTAAACGACTTGGCATTCGGCCACGTCGGCGGCCTTTTCGAAAACCAGCAGTTTGACCGGCTTATTGGCCAAGGTTTCATTGGCGTAATAATTCTGGATTGCGGGAAGCAACGGCGCGTTGGCCGACGCGCACAACGTGAACTGTTCGCCGCCCCATTCCGGCCAGGTGATGAAGCGGGCGATCTTTTCGATAATCGAGGCCCGGATCAAATCGCTGTCTTTGACCGCCAGCGCGGCGTTGGCAACGCAGCAGCTTGGGCCGTAACCTACCGGCAACAGCAGCAAAACCTGCGCGTAAACTCTCCAACGTTTGTTTCGGAATAGCATCTCGGGGTCGTACCTAAAATTCGAGCGCAATTTCGCCGAACAGCATACGCCCCGGAGAGGCGGGAACGGTGTTGATGTTTTTGCGGTTGAACTCCGGATAATAAAAATTCTCGTCCAGCAAATTATCCAGATACAAGGTAAAGGTCATGTGCTTGTTCTTGGCGACGCCCAACCAATTATTCAATTTGTAATTGGCGTTGACGCTGACGTTGTGGTAACCGCCGGCCGGCGGATTGACCAATAGCGCGGTCGGTGCGGCTTTGGCGGCGCTGAAATAGGTATCGAACACGCTGAGTTGCAAGCTGGTGCCGAAGTCGTAACTCAAGCCCAGCTTCGCCATGTGGTTGGGTAATAAAGTTTTGTTGTTGTGTTTGTTTTCGTCGCGGTTGGTTTGAAAAGTGTAAGAGCCCTTCCAGGACAAACCGGGCAACAGTTTGGCCTCGGTTTCCAGTTCCAGGCCTTCGAAGGTAGCGCTGCCGCCGTTGACGTACAGCAGCTGGGTCGGCACCGTGTTTGGAATCGGACTGCGCACGATCAAGTTGGTGACCCGGCTTTCGAACGCGGTCACGGATACCTGGTAATCGGCGTCGTGGTAGAACACCTGGGCGTCGGCCGTTTCGACCTTTTCCGGCTCGACGCCGCGGTTACCCAACACCACCGCCGAATTGGCGCCCAATTCGCCGGCGCTTGGCGCCCGATAGGCTTGGGCGAATAACAACTTGGCGCCCCAATTCGCCGACATTTCGTAAACCAGGCCGGCGCGGCCGACCAGGCCGTCGATTGCGCTGTCGCTTTCCGCAACACCGCTCGGCGCCGCTTTCAGATGGTCGAAACGGTGCCATTGGCCGCCCAGATTGAGTTTCAGATTATCCAGCAAGGCATAGCCGACGTTGGCGTAAATGCTCGATTTCAACTGCTCGTAAGGGGCTAGCGTATTCGGCTGCGACACTTGGGTCACCTGGCCCTGTTGCCATTCCACCAGCCCGCCCAACAGCAGGTTCAGTTTGTCGTCGAAAAACGATAGGAAATGGCTTTGTTCCAGCAACAGGTTGTTTTCCCACAAATCGGTCATGTACGGCACGCCGGCCACCGGCAGATTGTAGTTTTGGGAAAACTTGTTCAGCGTCAGATTCCATTTGCTGCGCCAAAAATCGTTGACTTGGTGGTTGTAACCGGCATCGAAAAACAAGCGGTTGTTCTCGACTTCTTGGCCGAAGCCGATAGGCACCGCCCCCCAATGCTGTTTCTGGCTGTTGACGACGTATAGATTGAAGTCGAATTCTTTCCAACCGCCCCAAATACTGGCGCTGACGTCGCCGTCGTCATTGCGGAAATTGACGTTTTGCCGGGTTTCGTCGACCGCCGCAGCCGTCCAGCCGTCGCTGGCCCGATACCTCACCGCGCCGCTGATCGCCGCGTCGCCGTTGTTCCAGCCGAACTCGGTTTCGGCTTGGCCGGTGTTGTAGCTGCCGTAACGGCCGCGCACGGTCAGCGCGTTGTCCTGTTTCTTTTTGGTGACGATGTTGATCACGCCGGTAAAGGCGTTACTGCCGTACAGCACCGAACCGGAACCGCGCACGACTTCGATTTGTTCGATATGGTGGATCGGAAAGTCGCGGAACATGGTCTCGTTCAAGCCGCCGTAGGCGCTATCGCGAAACGGCCGGCCATTGATCAGCACCAGGGTATGGTTGTTGACGTGGGTCAGCGCGTCGCCGCGCAGCGCCGCAGTACTGTTGGACCAAATGTAGGTGCTGAGCATATACACGCTGGTCACCCGGTTCAGCACGTCGGCCAGCGTGTTGGCGCCGTAACGATCGATATCGTCGCGGGTGACGATGCTGACGATGCCGGCGGCCGAGTATTGGCTTTCGGTTTTCTTCGAGACTACTTCCACACTCAAAACGTCTTCCAGCGACATTTTTTTCAGGGCTTCGATTTCGGCCGCAGCCTGATGCGCGGCAACGCTGCGGCAAGAGCTGTAGGCCAACGCAATCGCAAGAGTGGATAAATTGAGTCTGTGCATAAATCGGGAGTGACCGGTTTCCTGATGCCTGAGCGTACGAGAATCGCGCTTGCTTTAGATACGCCCAGTCTAGCGTAAATCGCGCAAATATCGATTCCGAACTTTACGCCGCCATCGGTCTAGCATGGTCCGGCCGCTATAACCGAGTGACTCCGGCCTTTGCCGAGAACGGCTCGGCAAAATCGGCAGATGGCGGATGAGGCCGAGCGGTAGCCTTGCGACACATTTCAAACTAAGCGCAATTAACCCCTATATTACTACGCCTTTTGGTGTATAAACCGCGCCCTCGCCTATCTGCAATAAGAAGAATAATTAAGAGATGCCGTTTATGAAAAACATCGTTTTATACAACGACAAGTTGCACAAATTCGTTTTATTGAACGAGAGCGAGCCTGGCGAAGAAGAAGGCATCCGTTCCAACCAATATTTGGTGATGCACGACGGCGACGGCGTACTGCTCGATCCGGGCGGATTCGGCGTGATGCCCAGCGTGCTGACCGAATTATTGCAGCACATCCGCACCGAGCGGATCAAAGCCATCGTCTTGTCGCACCAGGACCCCGACATCGTCGGCGGCCTCGCTACCTGGATCGAGCTGATCCAGGTACCGATCTACGTCTCCAGCATCTGGCTACGTTTTCTGCCCCACTACGGCATCACCGACATGACCCAGTTCGTCGGCGTGCCGGATTGCGGCATGGATTGCGAGATCGCCCCCGGCTTCTCGTTGCAACTGCTGCCGGCGCATTTTCTGCATTCGGAAGGGCAAATCAACGTCTACGATCCGGTTTCGAAGATCCTGTTCAGCGGCGATATCGGCGCGGCAATGCTGCCCGGCGAACTCGAATACGAGTTCGTCGACGATTTCGCGGCCCACCTGCCCTACATCGAAGCCTTCCATCGCCGCTACATGGGCTCGAACAAAGCCGCCCGGCTATGGGTCGACGCGGTTTCGGCACTGGATATCGCCATGATCGCGCCGCAACACGGCCCGATCTACCGCGGCCGGGCCGTGGCCGATTTTCTGGCCTGGTTTCGGCAATTGGAATGCGGCATCGATTTGATGGAAAAAAGCGGTTATTTCCGCGGGGAGAAATAGCCATGACCCATTCCGCACCCGCGACCGGCGTCGACGGCCAGGCAGACCGGTTTCCGCAGGACATGCAGCAGCTACGCAAGCTGGTCATGACCGAGCTTACCGCATTACTGGAAAGCCAGACCCGCACCCGCATTTTCGCCAGCACCATCAGTAATCAGATCCTGCGCGAACACGGCGCCATGCTGGCCGAGCTCGGCGCCAGCCTGGATCGGGTCGGCGACCGCGATGCGATGAGCCGGGTGCTGCAAACCACGTTGGCGCGCTGCGCCAACCTGGACCGGGCATTCGTCAAATTGACCGCCGAACGCCAGCGGCAATGGCGGAAAAACGGCGCGCAATTGCAGCGCGTCATCGACGATTTCAGCACCACCACCCAATACCTGGCCTCGGTCTTGGTGGAAAAAGACTTGTTCGAGCGGCAAAGCAGCGTGTTGGAAAGCATCATCCTGTCCCACGAAAAAGTTTCGCAGTGGAAGGAATTCGTCCAACAGATATTGAGCGGCTTTCACGCGATTTTTCCGTTCAATTTCTTTTTCATCGCCTTCGCCGAACAAAACGAGCTGTCGCTATATTTTTATTACCTGGGCGATTACAGCGACGAGATTCGCGGCCTGGTGCGCAGCAGAACCACGCAGGATTTGTTGCGGCAACTGGCCCTGCCCGACGACGCCCCGCTGAATATCGAGGAATTCCACATTCAGGCCAAAAACAGCAAATTGGTGACGATAGAAGACGTCAAGCTGATTTCGGTCGCGGTGCCGGAGCATACGCCGGGGCTGGCGGGATTGCTGGGCGTGGCCTTCGCCTCCGCGGTGCCGCTGAGCCACCAAGAACAGAGCATCATCCGCTCGTTGCTGTCGGTCATGGTCATGATCGTCGGCTCCAGCAAGGTGCTGAGCCGGACCCTGTCCGAGCTGGAATATTATTCGACCCACGATCCGCTGACCGGCATCCACAACCGGCGCTATTTCAACGACATGTTGGAATACGAAATTCCGCGTTCCGAGCGGCACAACCACGAATTCTCGGTGTTGCTGCTGGATTTGGACGATTTCAAGGATATCAACGATTCCTACGGCCACCCGGTTGGCGACAGCGTGCTGATCAAAATCGCCGCGACCATCTGTACCCGGCTGCGGAAAGGCGATATTCCGGTGCGCATGGGCGGCGACGAATTCGCCATTATTTTGCCGGAAACGTCGTTGCAGGGCGCCAAGGACGTGGCCGAATCGATCAGGAGCAGCCTGCACGGCATGTGTTTCGAAACCCCGGACGGCAAATCCTTTCACGTCAGTACTTCGGTCGGCGTCATTGGTTACCCCAGGGATGCGCAAAGCGTATCGGACCTGATGAGCGGCGTCGACATCGCGCTTTACCGGGCCAAGCAATTGGGCAAAAACGAAGTCTGCGTGTTCGACGCCGACGCCAATACGCCGCAGGCGCTGCAAGATAGCCGCAGCTTCGTCGAAGAACTGCGCCAGTCTTTGGCCGAAGACCGGTTTCAGCCCCATTTCCAACCCATCGTCGACTGCAAGACTGGTGAAATTTTCGCTTACGAGTCGGTCGCGCGCCTGTCCCGAGCGGACGGCACCACGATGGCGGCCGGCTTGTTTATCGAAACCATCGAAAAATACGGCCTGAGCCGGGAGCTGGACCGGATCATGGTCCGCAAAGTCATCGAAGCCAACAAAGCCAACATCGACCGCTCCGGCACGCCGCAGCGCCTGTTTATTAACCTGTCCGCCCAGGAAATCCAGGGCCGCGGCATTCTCGGCTTCGCCGAACAGCTATGCGAACAACTCGGCGTACCGCCCAGCAGCATCGTCTTCGAAATTCTGGAGCGCGACGCAATCGGCGACATGAGCCACATGGGCAAGTTTCTGGCGAATCTGCGCAAACAAGGTTTTGCCTTTGCGCTGGACGATTTCGGCAGCGGCTATAACTCCTTCCACTACCTGCGGGAACTGCATTTCGAATACGTCAAGATCGACGGCGCCTTCGTCCGCAACATCGTCGATTCCAAGATCGATCTGGCCTTGGTCTCCAATCTGTCGCGGCTGTGCCGGGATTTGGGGATTTTGACTATCGGCGAGTATGTCGAATCGGCCGATATCTTGGAGGTGTTGCAGGACATCGGCATCGACTACGCCCAGGGCTTTCATTTGGGCATTCCCCAGAGTTCGCTGCCCTAGCCCGCGGTTTGCCGCGCAACGTCTACTGATCGAGCGGCCTCGATACGGCTGCGTTCGGCACTGACGCCCGGCGCGCGTTCTCCAGTTTCGGCTTTGCATAGGCAACCCGACCGGCCTGCAATACAATAGTGCCTGCCAAACCGCCGTTCAGGCCGGTTACCGTTTCGTTTCAACCCAACCGCAAATCCACATGAGTAAAGACATCCGCATCCAACGCCTCAGCGGCGAAGCCTTGGTTCAATACATCCCGGAATTGGCGCGCCTGCGCATCGAAGTGTTCCGGGATTTTCCGTACCTGTACGACGGCGATTACGAATACGAAAAAAAATACCTGCAAACCTATATTAATTGCCCGGAAAGCGTGATCGTGCTGGCCTTCGACGGCGACAAGATCATCGGCGCCTCCACCGCAATTCCGTTGAAATACGAAACCGACGAAGTTAAAAAACCGTTCGTCGACAACGGCTATAACCCGGACGACGTGTTTTATTGCGGCGAATCGGTGTTGAATAAGGCCTACCGCGGCTTGGGGATAGGCGTGAAATTCTTCGAACAACGCGAAGCGCACGCCGCCGACCTGGGCGGCTTCAAACACATCACCTTTTGCTGCGTCGAACGCCCGGCCGACCACCCGCGCCGGCCGGCCGATTACGTGCCGCTGGACGCATTCTGGAACAAACGTAGTTATTTCAAACATCCTGAGCTGAAGACCACCTATTCCTGGAAGGATTTGGACGACAGCGAAGAAACGCCGAAACCGATGACGTTCTGGCTGAAGGAGGAACGCAATGCCTAAAATCGCCAGTGCCCAATACGACATCGGCTTCCTGGAAACCTGGGAAAACTTCGCCGCCAAGGCCAGCCGCTGGGTCAAGGAAGCCGCCGACAACCGGGCCGATATTCTGCTGTTTCCGGAATATGCCTGCATGGAACTGGCCTCGCTGTTTCCGCAGGAAATCTACGCCAGCTTGTCCGGCCAGTTGGAAGCCTTGCAAAGCCTGTTGCCGCAATACCTGGAACTATTCAAATCACTGGCCGCGCAACACCGGGTTTACATCCAGGCCGGCACCTTTCCGGTCAAACACGACAACGGCGAATTCCGCAACCACGCTTATTTCTTTACGCCGCAGGGCGAGGTCGATTATCAGGAAAAACTGACGATGACCCGCTTCGAAAACGAGCAATGGCACATTGCGCGCGGTCTGGAGATCAAGGTATTCGATACCGTATTCGGCAAAGTTGCCATCAACATCTGCTACGACAGCGAATTTCCGCATTACGCCCGCCAGCAAACCGAGCGCGGCGCCACCTTGATCCTGGTCCCGAGCTGCACCGACACCGAAGCCGGCTACTACCGGGTGCGGATCGGCTGCCAGGCCCGCGCGCTGGAAAACCAATGTTACGTAGTGCAAGCCTCGTTGGTCGGCAATGCGGACTGGTCGGAAGCGGTCGACGTCAACTGCGGCGCCGCGGCGATCTACACTCCCGTGGACCGCGGCTTCCCCAACAACGGCATTCTGGCGATCGGCGAATACAACAAAGTGCAATGGGTCTATGCCGACCTGGATTTAGCATCTGTGGAGACCGTGCGCAACGTCGGCCAAGTGTTCAATTACCGGGATTGGCCGAAACAGTTCGATTGCCGCTGACGGCGGATGCCGGCCGGCAACGGTGAGATATCAGCGGTCGTCTACCGGGCAAATGCCAGAAACTCGGCCTGCGTCATGGGTTTGGCGTACAGGAAGCCCTGCACGAAATCGCAGCCGACGGCCGCCAACAGGTCGCTTTGCGCCCCCGTCTCCACCCCCTCGGCAATGGTTTTCAATCCCAGCTTGTGCGCCATGACCACGATGGCTTCGGCGATGGCGCGGTCGTTGGAATCGCTTTCCAAATCGCGCACAAACGAACGGTCGATCTTCAGATAGTCGATGGGGAATTTCTTCAGATAGGCCATCGCCGAATAGCCGGTGCCGAAATCGTCCAGAGCCACTTGTATGCCGGCATTGCCGAGACGATTGATGATTTGCAGGATGTCGGGCCGGTCATCCAGTAGCAGGCCTTCGGTGATCTCGATGACAATATGTTCGGGCGGAACTCCGCTCTGCTCGAGATGGGCGAGCCAAGCGATATAGAAATCGCCCTTAATGAATTGGCGCGGCGACAGATTGACGCTGATTTGCCGCGCCTCCCGGCCATCGGCGTTCCAGCGGCGGGCGGTTTCCACCGCTTGGCGGAACACCCAGTCGCCAATGTCGTGGATAAGGCCAGTTTCTTCGGCTATCGAAATGAATTGGTTGGGCGGCACCAGGCCGCGCTGCGGGTGGCGCCAACGCAGTAGGGCTTCGGCTTTGACGATGGCGCCGCCGGCGATATCGACAATCGGCTGGTAGTGGACTTGCAGTTGGCCCTGGGCCAGGACGTCGCGCAAATCGTTGGCAAGCAGCAACCGGGTTTGCGCTTGTTGCTGCATGGCGGGAGTAAAAAAACTAAAACCGTTGCGGCCTTGCTCCTTGGCGGCGTACATGGCTTGATCGGCGCAACCGATCAAGCCGTCGGCTGTGTCGGTATCGAACGGGTAAGCGGCAATGCCGATGCTGGTGGACACATACACGGTATGCTTATCGAGACTGAATGGCTTGGTCATGGCATTGACGATGTTTTGAGCGACCCGCCCCAGGTGCGACATGTCGTCCACCCGCGGCAGGATGGCGATGAACTCGTCGCCGCCCAGCCGGGCTACGGTATCGGTTTCGCGAATGCCGGCGCGTATGCGCTGAGCGGCTTCCACCAATAGCAGGTCGCCGATTTCATGCCCCATGGTGTCATTGACTTCTTTGAAGCGATCGAGGTCGATAAACAACAACGCCAGACTTTCGCCGTTGCGCGCGGCTTTGCCGATTTCTTCGTGCAATCGGTCGCGAAACAGGCGCCGGTTGGGCAGTCCGGTCAAGTTGTCGTAGCTGGCCTGGTGTTGCATCTGCTCTTCGATCCGTTTGCGCTCGATGGCGATGGCGCTCAAATGGCTGGCATAGCGCAAGCGGCCCATATCCAGCTCGTTCGGCTCGCCGGCCTGGCCGCGGTATAGGGTTACCACGCCCAATGGTTGGCCGGACGATCCGCTAATCGGATCGGACCAACAGGAAACCATGCCGGTTTTACTGGCAAACGAGCGGCAGTTTTCCGAAACGGTGGCAAGGCGCATGTCCTTTATGATCAATGGTTCGGCGAGACCGAAGTCAACGGCGCAGCCGTTGCCTTCCTGGTCCAGGGCGACGCCTTGACTATGCGCGGGACATGGAATCGAAAAAGACGGTGCCGTCCCATGGATCAAACGATTGCCCGTTTGATCCAGCACTTGGATGCGGCAACGGCAACCGGGGCAGGCGGACTCGACGTAAAGGGCGATCTGCGTCAGTATTTCGTCGAGGTCGCCGCCCTGCGCCATGCGCTCGAACACCCGGCGGCGTTCGACATCCAGCAGTTGCTCGCGCCTAGGCTTGGTCATGTCGAAACCCAATACCAGCAAGCCGCGGACTTCGCCGTCGCTGCCGTACTCCGGCGAAACCCGCACCAGATGGCTGTACAAGGCGCCATGGCCGCTACGCCATTCCAGCGACACATCCTCGCGCGCGCCGGACGACAGCACCCGCATCAGCAAGGCGGTGTAGGCATCGATAGTCACATTGGTAGCGCGCCAGAATGCACCGACATGCGCACCCAGGATTTCCGCTTCGGGCAGACCCACCGCCGCCACGAAAGCCGGATTGACGTAAGTGTGGCGCAGCGCCCGATCCAAGCGCATGACATAGGTCGGCAGGTTTTCTACCAAAGTGCGAAATTCCTGTTCGCGCTCGGCTAGCGCCAATTCCATCCGCTTACGTTCGTGGATGTTGCGAATCATGGCCATGTTGTAGCCTTGGCCGTCCGATTCAAAATAATTGGCAACCACCTCGACCGGAAAAATCCGCCCATCCTTGGTCCGGTGGCGAGTTTCGAAGGTCAGCGAACCGTGGGTTTGGAGGTCCCGCCAATGATGGGGCCAGACGGCATACTGATAGTCGGGGTCGATATCCGGGATGCTCAAGCCCAGCAGTTCTTCCCTGCCGTAACCCAAGCCCTGGCAGGCATGCGCATTGACGTAATGGATGCGAGCCTGTTCGTCGATCAAGTAAACCGCTTCCTCAACGTGATCGATGGCATAGTGCAGGCGGGCCAGTTCTTGCTCGTGTCGTTTGCGCTCGGTGATGTCCAGGACGGTCCCCACCAAGAATTGTTGCCCGCGTTCGTCGTTGCAGCGGGTTTTCTTGACGATGACAGTATGGGTTTTACCCTGGCAGTCGGTAAAGGTCTCCTCGCTGACATCCTCTTCGCCGCTAGCGAACACGGCTTTGTCTTTAATCCGAAATACGGCAGCCTCGTGTGCGGAAAAAAAATCGCTATCGCGTTTTCCCAATAAGGCTGCCATCGGTTGACCGACAAAGTCGCAAAACGCTTGATTCAGTCTGACCCAGCGATGCTCGCTGTCTTTAACGAACACCGGGTCGGCGATGGTCTCGATCACCCGGTCCAGGAATTGCCGCGATTCCTGCAGCAGGCGTTCCGACTGCTCGCGCTCCAATTCCGCCGCCGCGCGGGTCGCCACCAGTTGCAGCAGCGAAGTCACCTCCGCCATGTTAAGCATCGGCTTGCCGTCCATCGCCGCAATCAGGCCGACCACCCGGCCGGAGGAATCCAGCAGCGGCAGGCCGGCATAGCTCTCGACGTCCATTTCCAACAACAGTTTATCCTCCGGGAATTGCTGCCGCACCTGTTCCGGATAACAACAAAAGGCGCCCTCCATCACGTTGCCGCAAGGCGTTCCCTTAAGACCGTATTGAACGTTGGGCAATACCTGGCCCTTGGCATAAATCACCACGGTTTCGGCAACGGCCGGGTCCTTTGTCAACCGATCGATGACGACATAATCCACCGCCAGCGTCTGTCCCAGGTAGCGGGCAAGCGCGGTTAGGAACGATTCGCCGTCCACCTGCCAGCCGCGCTGAGCGATGAATTGCAAGGTGTTCTCGATGCGCTTGCGCTCGGTAATGTCCAGCGACGTGCCGATGAAGCGCAACGGTTTGCCGTCGGCGTCGTAGTAAGGCTGGCCGCGTTCCAATATGTATTTGACGCGGCCGTCCGGAAACAGCAGACGATGCTCGACTTCATAGCGGCTGCCTTCAACAATCGATGCGTTATACACCTGAACGACGCGCGCTCTGTCTTCGGGATGAACCGTGTCGACGAAAGCCTCGAAGGTCGCCGCGAACTTGGTCTTGTCGATTTCCCAGATGCGGAAGGTCTCGTCCGACCAGGTCAGCACATCGTTGACGATATCCACATCCCAACTGCCGATATGGCCGATGCGCTGCGCCTCCTCCAACGCGACCCGGCTGGACTGCAAGGCTTGCTCGATGCGCTTGCGTTCGCTGATTTCGCGCACCACACTCAGACCGAACAGTTTGCCGTCGTCCTTGAAATGAGTGGCATTGATTTCCACCGGAAATATGCGCCCGCCGCTGTCGCGGTGCCAGGTTTCGAACATCAACGATTGGTTGAGCGGTGCGGACTGTATCTCCCGCAGCCATTCAGGCGTGGCGTGCGGGTTGATATCGAGCGGCGTCATGGCCAGCAGTTGTTCCCGGCTATAGCCGAGCGAGCGGCAGGCGGCAGCGCTGACATAGCGGAAGCGAAAATCCTCGCCCAACAGGAAAATGGCGTCGGACGACAGGTCTATGGCTCGCTCCAGCAATTCCAGGCGTTGCTGGGCCAGCTTACGCTCGGTGATGTCCAGCATCAGGCCGTGCCACTCGATGCCGCTGTCCGGCTCCGGTGCCGGCGCGGACTTGGCTTCCAACCAGCGGACGCCCTTGTCGGGGTGAATGATGCGAAACTCGATGTGAAACAGCCCGCGATACTGTACGGCGTCGGCGAGCGCGGCCTCGATTGCCTCGCGGTCGTCCGGGTGGGCCATGGCATGCAACAGCCCCATGTCCTCGGCCACTTGTTCCGGTTGCAAACCGTAAATGTCGCGAATGCCGCCACTGACATAGGGGAAACTGAAACGCCCGTCCGGCGCCAAGCTGAAGGTAAATACAAAACCGGGCAGATGCGCCGCCATGCGCGAAAAACGCTGCTCCAGATCCAAGGGAAACGGCATTGGTTTAGAGCCCTCGTTTCAGGTTAGCGAAAAACCGGTAGCCACTTTCACCCCCCTTTCGGAATTTCACAAGCTTTAGCTGGGATGCGCATTGTTTAGCGCGGGGGCAAGCCGATTGGCCGGCGTCTGCCCGATACCGACCGACTCGATTTGATCTTTGCTGCGGAGTCAGCCGCGGTTCGAAAAACATACTATTCATAAACGCTGGCGTTGGGCCGTGGCACGAGTTGCCGACACGGTGGGGAAAAGCGCCGACTCATGCAGACATTGCGCTACGCGGAGTTCCAATGTCGTTAAGTTAAGCAACAAACCGCCTTGTTCAAATGTTGTAGGAGCAGGCCAAGCCTGCGACCGAAGACTTAACGACATTGATCAGCCGTTGCTAAACCGCAATTGGCGGGCGCAACGGCTGCCGTAATAGGCGATGTACAGGTAACAAAGCAAAGGCACGAAAAACGCGTGCTGGATGCCGATACGGTCGGCGAACCAGCCCTGCAGCAGCGGGATCAAGGCGCCGCCGACGATGGCCGAGCACAGGATACCGGAGCCCTGGCCGGTATGCGGTCCCAGACCGGTCAAGGCCAGCGAGAAGATGGTCGGGAACATGATCGAATTGCATAATCCGACCGCCAGAATGGCGAGCGTGGCGACGCGGCCGCCGGCTAACATCGCGACGCCGACCAAGCCCGCCGCGCACAAGGCGTTGAAGATCAACGCCTTGCCCGGATGAACCTTACGCATTGCTACGGCACCGAGAAAACGGCCGACCATCGCCCCGCCCCAATAGAACGAAACCAGCTTGCCGGCCTCCTGTTCGGCCAAGCCGGCAATGTGGGCTTGGCCGAGGAAATTGACCAAAAAGCTGCCGATCGCCACTTCGCCGCCGACGTAAACGAAAATCGCCAGCGCGCCCAGCACCAGTAACGGAAAATGCCAAGCGCTCTGCTCGACCCGGGTAGCGGCTATGTCGCCTTGGGCCGAGGCGGGCGCCGTGGCCGATACGCTGGGCAATTTCAGCAACGAAAATACCGCCGCCAAGCCGAACAGCACTGCCGCCAACCACAAATACGGCTGTTGTACCGCCGCCGCTTCGGCCGCCTGGTAAACCGACAATTGTTCGGGTTCTAACCCGGCAATCTGGTCGGCGGTTTTCACGGCGGTAGCCAGAATCAGCAACGAGCCGAAATACGGCCCCAACGTCGTTCCCAACGAATTGAAGGCCTGGGTCATCGTCAGCCGGCTAGATGCAGTGTCCGGATTGCCCAGCACCGTCACGTAGGGATTGGCGGCAACCTGCAGTAAGGTAATGCCGGACGCCAATACGAAAAACGCGGTTAAGAACAAAGGATAGGAATGCAGTCCGGCGGCCGGATAAAACAGCAGACAGCCGCCGCCCGCCACCGCCAGGCCGACGATAATGCCGGGCTTGTAACCGACTCTGTCCACCAGATAACCGCACGGCACCGACATGACGAAATAGGCGGCAAAGAAGCAAAACTGCACCAGCATCGCCTGGGTGTAATTCAGCGTGAATACCGCTTTTAGATGCGGAATCAAAATGTCGTTCAGGCTGGTCAAGAATCCCCAGATAAAGAACAGCGAAGTTAATACCGCCAAAGCGCCGGTGTACTTGTTTTGCTGGTCGGCCATGGTCCGCTCCGCCAACTGCCGTTAGTTCAGCACGTGAAACGAAGCCGTTTCGCTGCCGACCGTGACGATGAATTCGCCCGGCTCCACCACCCGCTTCATCTCCAGGCCGATGAAGGACAGGTCGCGCGGCGTCAATTCGAACTCCAAGGTCCGCTGCTCGCCCGGCTGCAACTCCACTTTCTTGAAGGCTTTCAGTTGTTTGACCGGCCGCGTGACCGAGGCGGCGACATCGTGCAGGTAAACCATCACGGTTTCCTTGCCGGCCAGATTGCCGGTGTTTTTGACGTTGACGCTCAACTGCAGATTGTCGCCGGTTTTAATCGCAGGCTGCGCCAGCCGCAAACCGTTGGTTTCGAACGTGGTATAGCTCAGGCCGTGGCCGAACGGATACAAAGGCCGGTACTGGTTGCTTTCGTAGGCTTCGATCGGTTTATGGTCGTACGGCGTGATGTCGTTGCTATCGCGCGGATAGGAAATCGGCAGTTTGCCGCTGGGGTTAACGTCGCCGAACAGAATGTCGGCCATCGCCGCACCGCCTTCCATGCCCGGCAAAAAGCCGAGCACGACCGCCTGGGCCTGGTTGGCGATTTCGGTGATGATGCGCGGCCGGCCGCCGAAAGTGACCAATACCACCGGCTTGCCGGTTTGAAAAATCGCCCGCGCCAATTGCAGTTGCACCGGGTCCAACTGTAACGAATCGATGTTGCCCTCGGTTTCGGTGTAGGTTTTTTCGCCCAGCGCCAACACCACGATATCGTGGTGGCGCGCTTCGCTGACCGCCTGCTCGATGTTGATCTCGTCGCTGAACTGTTTGCCGCCGACGTAAGTCACCTTGCCCTCGGTTTTTTGCCGTATCGCGTCCAGCAGGGTCGGTTTGTCCTGCGGGTAAAATTCTTCCTTGTTGCCTTGCCAGGTTATGGTCCAGCCGCCGTTCATCACGCTGAGCAGGTTAGCCGCCGGTCCGGTCACCAGCACACTGGCTCGCTTGCTCAACGGCAGCAGGCGGTGGTCGTTTTTGGCCAGCACGATGGCTTCGCGCGCCGCCTGGCGGTTGACCGCAGCGGCTTCGGCGGTGGCGAAATAGCCCGCCTCGGGCAAGGCCGGCTCGCGCCGCTCGAACAGCCCGCTACGGTATTTGACGCGCAGGATGCGGGTCACCGCCTCGTCGATCCGGGCCAGCGGCACTTCGCCGGATTGGGCCAGATCCAGTAACAGGTAATAGAACGAATAATCGAACGGCACCATACTCATGTCGACGCCGGCCATCACGGCGATTTTGATGGCCTCGCGCGGCGAGTCGGCCAGTTTATCGCGGCTGTAGAGGCGGATGATGTCCTCCCAATCGGACACGGTGAAGCCGTCGAAGCCCATTTCGCCGCGCAAAATGTCGTTCAGGTAGTGGCGATTGGCATGCCCCGGCACGCCGTCGACTTCCGCCGAATTGACCATAACGGTCGGTGCGCCGGCCAGCACGCCGGCTTCGAACGGCGGCAAAAACCATTCCCGCAGTGCCCGTTCGCCGATCCAGGCCGGGGTGCGGTCCTTACCGTTCAACGGGTAGCTATAACCGACGTAATGTTTCAAACAGGTCGGCGCTTTATCGGCCGCCGCAATGTCATCGCCCTGGTGGCCGCGGATGTAGGCGCTGCCCATCGCACTGGCCAGATGTACGTCTTCGCCGTAGGTTTCCCACAAGCGCGGCCACAGCGGCTGGCGGCCGATATCCATCACCGGCGCGAAATTCCAGTCCAAACCCGACGCCTTGACTTCGCGCGCGGTGATCTCGCCTTCCCGGAACGACAATTCGGGATTGAAGGTCGCCGCCATGCTGATCGCTTGCGGAAACAACACCGCGTTTTGGGTATAAGTGGCGCCGTGAATCGCGTCGATGCCGTAAATCACCGGAATTTTCAGCCGGGTGCGGGCCGCGGCGTCGCGAATTTGTTGGGTCAGGCGCCGCCATTTGCCGATCGGTTGTGCCTTGTTATTCGGCGTGCTCGGCGCATTCAGGATCGAACCGACGTGGTACTGCAACAAGGCTTCTTCCAGCTTGGCCGGGTCGATCGGATTTTCGGCGTCCTGGCCGTCGGCGACCGAAATGACGCTGAAATCGATCTGCGTCATTTGCCCGATCTTCTCCTCCAAGGTCATTTGCGCCAACAGCGCACGGACTTGGTTTTCGACGGCCTCGTTTGATTCTTGTGCACTCACAGCGGACTCCAATACGGCGGACATTAAAATAATGGCTAAATAATTTTTTATTTTTTTTGATTTATTCATTGAGTCGCTCCAGAGCCGGAACGCAGCGCGCCGAACGGCTACAAGCGGATAGTTGAAACGATCTGCGCCGGGGTAACTATCGGCAGCGCATTGGCAGGATTTTAGCTCGATATTGGCGGATGCGCATCGGCCAAGCTACGGCCGGGTCCCGGCCGATAGGATTAATCGGTCCCGACCCGGCCGCAAACCATCGGCCACATGCAAACTAGCCTTGTAACGCATCCAATTCGTCCCAGCGGCTGTATGCCGCGGCCAGTTCGGCCTCGACCGCCTGCAACTCCGCCAGGGTCGCGGCCACGGCGTCTTGCGCCTGTTTGTAGAACTCGGCACTGCCTATGGCCGCGGCCAACTCCGTCTGCCGCGTCTCCAATCGCTCGATGCGCTCCGGCAACTGCTCCAGTTCGCGTTGTTCCTTGTAACTGAGTTTTTTGCCGGTCGCCGCCGCCGCTTTGGGTTTTTCTTTTTTGCCGGCGGCTTCCGCGCTTTTCGCCGCCTGTACTTGTTGCTGTTTGTTGCGCTCGGACAAGGCGAACCAGTCGGCGTAACCGCCGATGTATTCCTCGACCCGGCCGTCGCCTTCGAATACCAACACGCTGGTCACGACGTTATCCAAAAACTCGCGGTCGTGGCTGACCAGCAGCAAGGTGCCTTGGTACTGGACCAGCTTTTCTTCCAGAATTTCCAACGTTTCCAAGTCCAGATCGTTGGTGGGTTCGTCCATCACGATCAAATTGGCCGGCTTGGTGAACAGCCGCGCCAGCAACAGCCGGTTTTTTTCGCCGCCGGACAAACTCCGCACCGGCGACCGCGCCCGCGCCGGCGCGAACAAAAAGTCGGCCAGATACGACATCACGTGGCGTTTGCCGTCCGGGGTATCCACGAACTCGCCGCCGTCCAACACGCTGTCGGCCACCGACAGCTCCGGATCGAGCTGTTCGCGCAATTGGTCGAAATAGGCGATTTGCAGATTGGTGCCCAATTCGACGCTACCCTCGCTCGGTTGCAACTGGCCCAGCAATAATTTCAGCAAGGTCGATTTACCGGCGCCGTTGTTGCCGAGCAAACCGATCTTGTCGCCGCGCTCGATCAACAACGAAAAGTCTTTGATGATGGTTTTGTCCTGGTAGCGAAAACTGACGTTGACCGCCTCGATGACTTTTTTGCCGGAACTCTCGCCCTTGTGCAGCGCCAGTTTCGCCGAGCCTTGCCCGCTGCGGCGTTCGGCGCGCTCGGCGCGCAGTTTCTTCAAAGCCCTGACCCGGCCTTCGTTGCGGGTGCGGCGAGCCTTGATGCCTTGCCGGATCCAGGCCTCCTCCTTGGCCAATTTCTTGTCGAATTCGGCGTTCTGGTTGGCTTCGTCTTCCAGTGCCGCGGCTTTGCGCAGCAGATAATCCTGGTAATTGCCGGCCCACGAGGTCAACTGGCCGCGGTCCAGATCGATGATCCGCGTCGCCAGCTTCTGTAAAAACGCCCGGTCGTGAGTGACGAACATCACCGCGCCCGGAAACGCCAGAATCTGTTCTTCCAGCCAGGCGATGCTCTCGAAATCCAAATGGTTGGTCGGCTCGTCCAACAGCAAGACTTCCGGATCGACTACCAGCGCCCGCGCCAGCGCCACCCGCCGTTTCCAGCCGCCGGACAGGCTGCCGACCTTGACATCGGCCGGCAATTGCAGCCGGCTCAACACGGCTTCGACCCGGGTCTGAAATTCCCAGCCATTGTCCGCTTCCAACTTGTGTTGCACTTCGCCCAGCGCTTGCAAGCCTTGTTCGCTGCCGTCCATATGGCTCAGCAATTCGTGGTAGAGGGCGATCAGGCGCCCCAATTCGCCCAGGCCGCCGGCGACCGCTTCGTAGATGGTTTCGTCGCCGTTCAGGGTCGGCGACTGTTCCAGCCAGGCCAGCCGCAACTCGGGCTGTTTCCAGATTTCGCCGTGGTCGGGCGCAATCTGGCCGGCGATGATTTTCATCAGGGTGGATTTACCCTCGCCGTTGCGCCCCAATAGCCCGACCCGCTCGCCGGCGTCGAGTTGAAACGAGGCGTCGTCCAATAGAGCGTGCACGCCGAAGGCGATGGAAACATTGTTTAACCGAATTAAAGGCATGAGTTTTGAAAATAGCGTCTGAGAAGGTCCAGCGCCAACAAAGCGGCCTGGTTCTGTTTATGGATGCCCGCACCGTGCGCGGTCGATTGCCGTGAAACCACGCCTTGCGGCGTAGCCAGCGCATTATAAAGGACGATGCCGCCATCCTTGTCGTCGAAGCGGCCGGAACCGACGCGGTAAAGCTGGACCAAGGCAAAATCGGTTTGCCGCTCGGCCTGCAGTTCCCGCGCCAAAGTTGCGGCATGGCTTGCGCATTGCTGGTCGGTTCCGGCCGTTTCGTTGTGCAGCCGCAACTCGGCATGCTTCAACCATTGCCGGCCCAGACATTTCGCCGCCAGCAGGCCGTGGCTGGCCGTTTCCAGGATGGCCAGCGAATGGGCGCCGGCAGCCAGGGCCGCGTCGACGACGGCGACTAAATCGCCGTTGATGTCGGGCAGGCCGTCGACCGCGAATACGCAATCGCCGATGCGGGCGGCGGCCTGCGCGGCAATCCGCCGCCGCTCGGCTTCCGGCACATCGGCCGGAAACAGCAGTTTGGCCTGCACTTCGTCCGCCGCCGCCCGAAACCCCAAAACCACGCCGGGCGGCAAAGCCAGCGACTCCAGCTTCTGCTGAATCGCCGATTCGCCCAAGCCGATACAGCGCAAAGTCACCAGCGTATCCGGCCGTAACGCAAAACGCTGCAACAAATCGGTGCGCACCCAATCGCCGAACATTTGCTTCATCTCGAACGGCACGCCGGGCAGAAACACGAACCAGCAACGCCGAAACTGCAATGCGAAACCGGGAGCGGTACCGAAGCGGTTGTCGATACGCACTGCGCTTGCGGGCAGCAAGGCCTGTTTGCGGTTGGCCTCCGGCATAGCCCGCTGCCGCCTGGCGTAATAGGCCTGGATCGCGGCGAAGGCAGCTGCGTCGAATTCGAGCGGCAAGCCGCTGGCAACACTGACCGCTTCGGCCGTCAAATCGTCGCAGGTTGGCCCCAAACCGCCGGTACAGATACAACAATCGGCGCGGCCGGCGATTTCGCCGAACAGCTCGGCCAAATCCTGCAAATCGTCGCCGACCGCGGTATGGCGCTTCAGGGTAAAACCCAACTCGGCCAACTGCTGCGACAGCCAGGCGGCATTGGTGTCCACCGTCTGGCCGCTGACGATTTCGGCACCCTGAGAAAATATTTCGGCAATCAATGTCATAACGAATCGAACCAGAAAGGTAGGCTGAACAAGCTGCAAGCCGTGGTCAGCGTCACGGCCATCGCGTACAGGCCGCTGTCGAGCCGGTAACGGTCGCACAACACGATGCCGAGCACCATGCTGGGCATCGCGATATCGAGCACGGCCGCGGCTTTGAATTGGCCGGCCAATGCCAGATAACCGGCCAGCCACAACGCGAATAAGGGCATCAACACCAGTTTGACCAACAAAATCGGCACGACGAACGGCAGATTGCGCAAATGCACGTCGCGCCAACTCAACGCCAGCCCCAGCGAAAAGATCATCAGCGGCGCCACGGCGCCGGAGCAGGTGTGCAGCAATCCGGCCAACCAATCCGGAACCGCGATGCGGTTCAGATTCAGGGCAACGGCGAGAAAAGCCGCCCAGAACGGCGGCGCATTGAAATAAGCCAATGGCGATTTGGGTTTGGCTTCTGCCGACTCGCCGTAGTGGCGGGCCAAGCCGATGCCGAGCGTGAACACCAGCGGCGCCGCGGCAAACAAGTCGAGCTGAATCACGACCGAACGCGACCAGTGGCCGAAAGCCTGTTCCAGAACCGGCAGCCCCAAATAAGTCACGTTCGGAAACGCGGCGGCCAGGATCACCGCTCCGGTTTGCGGATTGCGGAACCGGCACAGTTTGCAGATCGCCCAACTCAGCCCGGCGCTAACCAGAATGCTGGCGCAGCCCAATAGGCTGAAACGTAACGATTGCCAACCGATATCGGCCCGCCACAGTACGTCCAGCACCATCGCCGGCAGAAAAAAATAGTAGACCACGCTGGTCAACACCAGCCGGGTTTGCTCCGCGGAGAGCCGGTTCGGCGTCAGGACGCGCCAGCCGGCGCCGCACAGCATCAGCACGGTCATTTGCATTAAAGTGGCATTCATGCCGGCATTTTAACAGGCGCAACGCTCCGGCAGCGGCCGAAACCCGCGCCAAGCCTGATAGACCCAGACGGCCCGCCATCCGGTTTAGCCGGCCACCACCGGCAGCGCGATGCCATTTGCGAACAAAAGCTCGAACTGCTCCGCCGGCACCGGTTGCGAAATCAAATAGCCCTGGCCGTAATCGCAGCCTATCCGTTGCAACAACTGGTATTGTTCCGCGGTTTCGATGCCTTCGGCGACGACTTTGATTCCCAATTTATGCGCCATCACCACAATCGCTTCGCATAACGCCATATCGCTGGATTCCGCCACCATGCTGCGCACGAACGACTGGTCGATTTTGATGTAGTCGATATCGAACTTCTTCAAATAAGCCAACGACGAATAGCCGGTACCGAAATCGTCCAGCGCCACCTGGATGCCGGCGTCGCGGAACACCAGCAACTGTTCGCGGCTGGCGCTGGTCGCTTCTAACAGGGCACCCTCGGTAATTTCGACCACCACCGCGTCGCCGGGCAGGCCCAGCTCCTGCAGCAATGCCAGCCAGCCGTTGCCTTCGATAGCCTGCTTGCGGAACTGTACCGGCGATTTGTTGACGCTAACTTGAAACCGCGGCTGGTAGCGTTCCCGCCATTGTTTGACCTGGCGGGCGGCGACGGCGAACACCCAATCGCCGATATCGACGATGCTGCCGGTATCCTCTGCAATCGGGATGAATTCGGCCGGACTGACCATGCCCAAGTCCGGATGTTGCCAGCGCAACAGCGCTTCGGCCTTGGCCAGCGTGCCGCCGCCCAATTCCACGATCGGTTGGTAATACAACAGCAGTTGGCGTTTATTCAGCGCGGCATGCAGATCGTTTGCCAGGCGCAGGCGTTGCCGCGATTGCTGTTGCATCTGCGCCGTAAAGTATTGGTAACGGTCGCGGCCCTGGTTTTTGGCGGCGTACATGGCCTGGTCGGCGTTCTTCAGCAGCGCCTCGGAGTCCATGCCGTCTTCCGGATAGACGGCAATGCCGATACTGGCGGAGATATAGGCAATCTCGCTACCCAACAGGAAAGGCTGGGCCAAGCGTTGCAAAATGCCTTCGGCGATCCGGTCCACTTTATCGGTGTGGTCCAGTTCGCCGAGAATAATCGTGAACTCGTCGCCGCCCAGCCGGGCGATGCTATCGGAATCGCGCACGCATTCGCCCAAGCGGCGCGCCGCTTCCTGCAACAACACGTCGCCCATGAAGTGGCCCAAACTGTCGTTGACGTCCTTGAACCGGTCCAAATCCAAAAACATCAGCGCTACCTTTTGGCCGCGGCGAAAGGCTTTCTTGATTTCCCGGTCCAGCCGGTCCAAAAACATGTTGCGGTTGGGCAGATTGGTCAACGGATCGAAGTTGGCCTGACGCCAAATCAATTGTTCCGATTTTTTGAGTTCAGTGATGTCGGTGATCAAAGCTACCCGCCGGTGCACGCCGCCGGTTTCGTTGTAGATGGAGTTCACCGTGACCCAGTGGATGCAATCGTCGCCGTTTTTGCGGCGGCCACCGATTTCGCCGGCCCAATGCCCTTGGGTATTGGTAACCCGCAACACGGTTTTGAAAAACGCCTGGTTGTGCTGTTCCGGGCTGAGCCCGTTGAACGAGCGGCCGACGACTTCGTCGGCGGTATAGCCGGTTACTTTGGTGAAGGCCGGATTCACGGTAATGATCAATCCGCTGCCGTCGGTGACTAACATGGCTTCGCTGCTGTTCAGATATACCAGCGAGGCCAGTTGCATTTCCTGCTCGGCCAATTTGCGCGCGGTGATGTCGTCGTAAACGCCCAGCACGCCAATCGGCCGCCGTTGCGCGTCCCGTAGCGGCACTTTCGAGGTTCTCAACCAGACAGTATTGCCGCGCGGGTCGATTTGGACTTCCTCGTAATCCAGCTTCGGCGTATTGCTTTCGATGACCTGCAAGTCGTCGGTGCGGTATTTGTCGGACACATCGCGCCATGCCAATTCGCTGTCCGATTTGCCGATCAATTGCTCCGGACCGGCCAGCCCCGCATCGCGGCTAAAAGCAATATTGGCGCCCAAATAGCGCGAATCGAGGTCTTTCCAAAATACCCGGCTGGGAATGGTATCGATCACGGTTTGCAGCATATCGACCGTTTCCGCCAAGCGCCGCATCGCTTCCACCCGGTCGGATACGTCGTGCAGGATCAAAAAATTGTTGCCGGCCGGCGTGTTGTCCAGCATCACGTTATTGATCAATACCGTGTGCCGGCTGGCGTCCTTGGCATGAACCTCCAGCTCCTGCGGCGGCGACAATTCGCCGGATTCGTCGAACAAGCGCCGATATTCGTGCCAACGGCCGATCACTTGCTGGCGGTATTCGGGGTCGGGATGCGCCAACCACCACCATTCGGCCAGCGTCGGAATATCGTTGCGGTCGTAGCCGAAGGTTTTGACGAAAGCCGGGTTCAAATAGTCGATCCGGCCTTGGGCATCGTAGACCACATAAGCCACCGGCGATTCGTCGATGATCGCATGAAACTTGGCTTCGCTGGCCGACAAGGCCTGGTGGGCCGCATACAAGTGCTGGTAAGGCCGTTGAATGCTGTTGATGAATACCGAGCGGTAGATGAAGGCGTAGGCTACGACTTTGTAGATATGGCCAAGCAGGATATACAAGTCGGAAATACTGGCGTAAAACGCGACGAACAACTCGCTCATCGCCATCACCGCGGCGGCGGCGGCCAGTCCGGCGGCATCGTAAGAACGGCGGTGCCGGGTTTGCCGGACGAACACCAGCGCACTCAAGCCGTAGATCGCCGCCAACAGGTATTCGCTGTTTTTTTTGAACGGAGTCAGTCCGGCGGATTCGTCGAACGTGGCCGGCAACCAAGCCTGGTGAAAAAACACCAGCCATGCGGCAAAACCGCACAAACCCAAAACGCCGGATAGTACGATCCAACGAAACGCCGGCAGCAATTGCCGCTTGCTGGTAACCGCACCGGCAATCAAACCCAGTGCCGCGAATACTCTGGCCAGCAGCCAGAATGCGATGGCTTTCTCCGGATCGCTCTGGCTGATGAATGCCGGCATGCCCTTGAACGACAGGGTATGCAAGAAATCCAGCAAGGCCACGCCGAGAAAACAACAGGCCAGCAGCATGAATCCGGGCGAATTTTCTTTCTGGTATACGCTCCACCCCACCGCGAACACCAGTGCCGATACCACGATGGAGAGGCCTTCCATGAAAATGTGCGCGGCAAGCGAATGCGGCTGGATCTGGCGCGCCAACTCGGCGACCGGCAACATCAGGCTAGCGAGTTGAATCAGCAGCAATGCGATGACCGCCGCCAGCAAATACCCGGTGCGCTGCGCTTCATTGCTGGGGGCTTCGGTCATTGGCAGTCCTAAGTCGGCTATGGCGGGAACTGAATCGGCGGTTATACAATGGTTAACGCAATGCGAAGGTTACGTTTGGCGGCTGACACGGATTTTAACCGTAAAACCATTTGCCTTGGCTATTTTCGGCCAGCCCAGAGTAACGGCCGCGCAAGCTTCGTAAAGCAACTGTCATTTGCCTGTTGCCCGCCGATCGGCAAAAATTGCCAGCCGGCCGCCAAATTTGCGGTTTTTGTAATTGGTTGGCGATTGGTCCACAATGTCCGGCCGGTATCGGCTTTCCACCAGCACCCTGTTCCCCCTCAGCAAGCGGCCATGGCTTTATTTTCTTACAAAGTTGTCAACAACCAAGGCGTCACCGAAGAAGGCGTGCGCGATGCCGCCGACGAAAGAGCCCTGCTGCTGGAATTGCAGAAACAGGGCCTGGTGCCGATCCGGATCGAACCGGCGCGGGACAAAACTTTTCTCGGTTTCAAACTAAAGTCGGCCGCGGTCAGGCTGTCGCAAAAAGAAATCGGCATGCTGACCGGCGAACTGGCGACTTTGCTGGAATCGGGCTTGCCGCTGGACCGCTCGTTGACGATCCTGATGCAATTGACCGAGGAAAACCCGAAACTGAACAAACTGGTCGGCGAAGTGCTGGAAAAAGTCAAAGCCGGCAAAGCCCTGGCCGACGCCTTGGAAAACCAGAGCGGCGTGTTTTCCAAATTTTATTTGAACATGATCCGCGCCGGCGAGTTGGGCGGCAATCTGGGCGGGGTGTTACAACGGCTGGCCGAGTACCTGGAGCGCTCGCAGGAATTGAAGGATACGGTCAGCACCGCGCTGATTTACCCGGCCATCCTGCTGGTCATGTCCTTGGCCTCGCTGTTCGTGATGCTGACTTTCGTCGTGCCGCAATTCAAAGAAATGTTCGACAGCGCCGGCCAGGCTTTGCCGGTGCCGACCCAGATCGTGGTCGGCTTGGCCGAATTTCTGCAAAGTTATTGGTGGGCCATGCTGCTGACTGTCCTGATCGTGGTGCAAACCTTGAAAAGCCAACTGGCCGATCCGGCCGGTAAAAAAGCCTGGGACGGCCGCTTTCTGAGAATGCCGCTGTTCGGCCAGATCGTATTAAATATGGAAGTCGCCAATTTCAGCCGCACCTTCGGCACTTTGCTGGGTAACGGCGTGTCGATCCTGAAATCGCTCGGCATCGTCCGGGAAACGGTCGGCAACACGGTGCTGGCCGACCTGTTGGAACAGGCCGAGGCGCAGTTGAAACAGGGCCGGACCATGTCCGAAGCGCTGGCCCAGCAAAACCTGTTTCCCAAACTGGCGGTGCAAATGATTAAAATGGGCGAGGAAACCGGCCGGCTGGAGGAAATGCTGATGCGGGTTGCCGTGATTTACGATAAACAGTTAAAAACCACCATTCAACGGATGCTGGCTCTGCTGGAGCCGGCCTTGATCATTTCGCTGGGATTGATGATAGGCGGCATCATCGTTTCGATACTGCTGGCGATCCTGAGCGTAAACGATCTGGCATTTTAAATAAGAAAGGAGCGACAACATGAAATTAACCCTGCGCCGCCACCGCGGTTTTACCTTACTGGAACTGCTGGTGGTATTGGGCATTATCGCGATGCTGGCCGGCATCGTCGGTCCGCAAGTCATGAAGCATATGGGCGCATCCAAAACCAAGGCGGCCAGAGTGCAAATCGAAGACCTGGCCGCGGCGCTGGACATGTACAAACTCGACGAAGGCCGATACCCGACCACGCAACAAGGCCTGGCCGCGTTGGTGGAAAAACCGGCCGAAGCCAAACGCTGGAACGGCCCTTACCTGCGCAAGGACAAGATTCCGCTGGATCCGTGGAACCAGGAATACCACTACGTTTTCCCCGGCCAACACGGCAAATTCGACTTGTTTAGCCTGGGCGCCGACGAGAAAGAAGGCGGCGAAGGCGAAGACCAGGACATCAATAGCTGGGAATAAATGACCGCCCTGCCCGCTGCGCAAACGCCGCCGCCCAACCTATTCCGACGTAGAGGACGGTCTTGCGCCGGATTCACGCTGATCGAACTGGTGGTCGTGTTGCTGGTCGCAGTGCTCGGCTTCGCGGCGTTGGGCGGCAGCATCGGTTCCGGCAATAAAAGCACCCAACTGCAAGCGCTGGCCAGAGACCTGGCCAGCGCTTTACGCTACGCCCACGGCCAGGCGCTGGCGACGCAACGGCAAACCAGCGTCGCCATCGACTTGCGTAACAACAGCTACCAAATCAGCAACCGCGACAAAGTCTATACCTTCGCCGAAGAGGTCGACGTGTCGCTGGTGATCGCCGAAGAGGAATTCGGCGCCGATCAGACCGGCAGCATCCGCTTTTTCGGCGACGGTTCGTCGACCGGCGGCAGGATTACGCTGGAATGGGGCAACCAATTGCGCCGGATCGACGTCAACTGGATCACCGGCGAAGTCAGGATATCGGATGCAGCGGCATAAAGGCTTTTCGCTGCTGGAAATTCTGGTGGCGTTTTCGATCATGGCGATTGCGTTGAGCGTATTGCTGCGCGTATTCGGCGCCGGCGTTAACAATGCCGTCATATCCGAGGAATACACTATCGCGGTGCAGATCGCCGAATCGTTGATGGCGCGAACCGGTGTGGAAACCCCACTGGCGGTCGGCGACAGCGAGGGCAGCGAGGGCGACAAATACGACTGGCTGGTCCGGGTGGCGCCGGCCGCGAACCAACCGGCAAAGCGCAGCCTGCGCGAGCCAGACCCCAACAGCCAACAGCCGGCGCAATTGTACTCGGTGCAGGTCAGCGTCAGTTGGGGCGACGGCGACCAACGCCGCAGCGTGGATTTAACGACATTGAAATTGCAACAAGGCCAGGGATAGTGCTTCCCCGCCAAGCTAACGGCTTTACCTTGATCGAAATGCTGATTGCGATCACGCTGCTCGGCGTGATGGTGACCTTGCTGTTCGGCAGTTTACGCATCGCAGCGCAGAGTTGGCATAGCGGCGAAACCAAAATCGACCAAGTCAACCGGAAGGCCGTGGTTTACCAATTTTTCAAACACCATTTGGGTTCGGCCCGGCCGCTGCCGGAATTTACCGCGGCCGACCGCGACGAGACACAGAACAATACCGACCAAGTGCCGCTCAAGCTTAGCTTTCAAGGCCTGCCGCAAAGCCTGCGTTTCGTCGCCGCGCTGCCGGCGGCTTCCGCGCGCAAAGGTTTGCAGGTGTTTGCGATAGAACCGGCCCGCGACCGGCCGTCGACGCTGACCGTCACGTTAACCCCCTACCGGCAACCGCTCGATGCCGAGCCGGAGCCGGAGCCGGTGGTATTGCTGGACGAAGTCCAAAGTTTTCGCATCAGTTATTTCGGCGCCAAAAATCCGAACGCCGGCGATCCGCCCGGCTGGCAGGACGACTGGCTGGACGCCGAACGTTTGCCTAATCTGGTCAAAATCCATATCGCCCTGAACGACGGCAGTTTTTGGCCGGACATGATCTTTCCGCTCCGAATCGACTCCACGCCGCTGGTCGGCGACATCGTCGGCCAACAAGTTCCGCCGAACGAAGATGCCAACTGAGCGTATCCCCCGCCGCCAAACCGGCTTGGCACTGGTCATCGTGATCTGGATTTTGACGCTGCTCAGCGTGATGGCCGGCAGTTTCGCGCTGACGATGCGCCGGGAAAGCAGCGTCAGCGCGGCGCTGACCGGCAATGCCCGCGCCCTGGCGCTGGCCGAATCCGGTTTGAATCTGGCGGCGTCGATGTTGCGGCAACCGGAGCCGGAACAGCGCTGGCAGGCCGACGGCAGCATCTACCGGTTGGCCGGCAGCGACCGCGAACTCAGAATCCGGATTATGGCCGAGTCGGGCAAGGTCGATATCAACGCGGCCGGCGAAGAATTGCTGACGGCGGTGTTGAGTTACGCTACCGCCGACGAAAACCGGCAGCAGCAATTGCTGGATGCGATCATCGACTGGCGCGATGCCGACGACGAGCCGCGGCCGGAAGGCGCCGAGAAAAAGCAATACCGCCAGGCCGGCCGGCCTTACCCGCCCGGCAACGCTCCGTTCCAGTCGTTGGAGGAACTGCAATTGGTGTTGGGTATGGACGACGCGTTGTTCGAGCGGATACGGCCCTGGCTTACGGTCTATTCCGGCCAGGCCGAACCGAACAAGGACCTGGCGCCGCCCGAGCTGTTGAGTGTCATCGACGCCCGGCTCAAGAAACAGAATATTCATGATGTATACTTGGAGCGGCGTCTGGCGAAACAAACAGGCGACAGCCGGCTCGACGGCGACCAGGCCGATGCGGGCTTGGCGGATCAGGAGCAAACCTTTACCATTATTTGCGAAACGCTGCTGGCCGACCAGGCCGCGGCGTCGCTGTCGGCGGTGGTAAAGTTTGAAAACCAGGATACCAGCCAGGCGCCCTACCGCATCCTGGATTGGCAGCAGGGTCGACAAGAATCGTCGTTATTCGACCCGGAAAAGGAACCCCAGTTGATTACTGTGCAAGATGAGTTCACAAACAACTATTGATTTCGACCCGAAGCGGTTCTGGCAGTGGTGGAGCGGCGAATTGGCGTTTCTGCTGCCGCCCGGCCTGAAACGGCTGCTCAGCGACCGCAGCGGCGTTGCCCTATTCCGCCCCGACGCCAACGGTTTCCGCATCGAATTCCACCGCGAATCCGCCGCCGAGGATGCCGCCGTCTGGCAACTGGACGCCAATGCCGCAGACGCCTACCGAAATCTGAAACACCTGAATCCGGAGCTGGACAAGGCCGAATGCCTGTTGCGGCTAAATCCCGGACAAGCCCTGCAAAAACGCCTGTTTCTGCCGGCCGCCGCCCAAGAGAATTTGCAACAGGTGGTCGGCTTCGAATTGGACCGCTATACGCCGTTCAGCGCGGATCAGGTCTATTACGCCGCCATCGTGCTGGGCAAGACCGAATTCGGCCAAATCGAAGTCTTGTTGGTATTAACCCCCAAGCCATTGCTGGACGATTATCTGGCGCGCCTGCAAGCGCTGGGCGTGCAAGCGACGGCCGTGGATTTCGGCCAAGCCGAAACGGTATGCCCGGCCCGGGTGCCGCGTTACACGCTGTTGCCGGAACAGTACCGGCCCCGGCCGAATAACTGGGTGCGGGCGGTGCATTGGAGTCTGAACGCACTATTGTTGCTGTTGCTGGCCAGCGTACTGGTCTGGCCGGTCTGGCAGGAAGGCGAAGCCGTTGACGCCTTGAAACGGCAACTGAAAACGCTGGAGAAGGAAACCACGCTGATCGAAGCCCAGCAAAGCGAAATCGACGCGCTGCGCGGGCAAACCCAACGCCTGATCGGCATCAAGTCCGATGCGCCGTCGTTGGTCGCGGTCTTGAACGAACTCAGCGTGTTGTTGAAGGACGACACCTGGCTGACCCACTTCCAATACGCCGAAAAACGGCTGCAGATCCAAGGCCAGTCGCCGGCCGCATCGTCGTTGATCGGCGTGCTGGAAGCCTCGCCCTTCTTCAGTAACGTCAGCTTCGTCTCGCCGTTGACGCAAGACAAAGCCACCGGGCGGGAACGGTTTCAAATCAGCATGGACGTCGCCGCCGTGCAACCGGGCCAGGCCGAGGGCGATGCGGCCACTCCCGCAGCGGCAAGCGACGACAGCGTTGGGGAGAACCCGAATGAATGATGCCCGCTACCAGCGCTGGCTGGCCCTGGGGCTGTTGGCGGCCGTGGTAATCGTCATCACGCTGGCCGTGTTGTTGCCGTTGTTCAATAGCTGGCTCGACTACCGCGAGCAGAAAGACAAGTTGCTGTTCCGGTTGCAACGTCAACAAACCATCGCCGCCCGCCGCGACAGCGTGGCCCAGAATCTGGATTTTTTGCACCAGCAATTTCGGGAGCAAGGCTATTTGAGCGATAGCGATACCGAATCGCTGGCGTCCGCCGAATTGCAGAACATCATCAAAACCGCGGTGACCGATGCCGGCGGCCAACTGACCAGTACCCAGGGCCTGCCGGGCAAAGCCGAAGACGGCTTCATGCGGATTCTGGTCAAAGTGCGGATGAGTTGCAGCATGGAGGCCTTACGCGCGGTGTTGCACACGCTGGAAAGCAACGTGCCGCTGCTGCTGGTGGACCAACTGGACATCTCGCCGGTGCGTGGCACCCGCAACCGCAGCAGCAACAAGCTGGAACCCAGCTCGCAATTGAACGTGAGTTTTCAAGTCGTCAGCTTCATGCGAGCCAAAGCGCCATGAACCGGAAATTGTTACGCTTGCAGATCTTTGCCTGTGGCACGCTCGGCGCCGGATTGATCGGCGAATGGGCCGTCAGCCGCTATGCGGCGCAACAGCTGGAACAACAACTGGCCGCCCGCGAACAGGTCGCGTTCGAAGCCGAACAACTGCCGACCATCGCCGCCACGCCGGCCAGCGTCGACAGCTACAACGACATCGTCGAACGGCCGATTTTCATCGAAGGCCGGCGGCCGATCGCCGAAGCCAAAACCAACGACGCAGGGCAAAACAGCGACACCAGCCAGATCGACGACTGGTCGCTGATCGGCGTTTACGACAAGGGCGGCAAACTGGTCGCGTTGTTCAGCAAGCGCAACGAAGCCAGGAAATTCCTGAAGATCGGCGAAGAACAAAGCATTTCCGGCTGGCAACTGAAACAGATTCTGGCCGACCGGGTGATCCTGCAACAAGCCGGCCAGGAAAAACCGGTACTGTTGCGCAAGCCGCGGCCGCAACTGAAACCGGCGCCCGGCAAACCCGTGCCCCGACCCGCCCCAGCGCCGGCCAACGTCAATGCCAGACCGATAGAACCAGCACCCAATGAAATACCCGAGACACTCAATGACAACTAACAAAATTGGCCTTCCCCCGATGTTGGTGTTGGCGCTGTCCATCGCCGGCTGCGAGTATATCGGCCCGCAGTTGCACCAAAAGCTGCCGATTGCCGAAAATCAAAGGATAGGCGACGACCAACCCATTCCGGAATTGGCCAACGCGGATAAATCCGCCGAGAACCGGACCACCAAGGTCGAATTGTTCCCCAACGGCGAAGCCAGCATCACCGCCCACAACACACCCAGCACGGCCGCCAAATCCGGCGCCAAAGGCGAGTACAGCCTGAATTTCGACGATGCCGACCTCGGAGAAGTCGCCAAAGTGATACTAAGCGACATCATGGGCCGCAATTACACGATCAGCCCGCAGGTGACCGGCAAGGTCACGTTGCAAACCTCCAAGCCGCTGACCAAGGAAGAGCTGTTACCGACCCTGGACATGCTGCTGGGTTTGAATAACGCCGCGCTGACCGAACAAGGCGGGATGTATCTGATCAAACCGGCCAACGAGGCCTTGTACAGCAGTTCGATCAACTCGCTGACCAGCGCCAGGATGCCGAACGGTTACCAGGTCAGAATCATCCCGGTGAAAAACGTCGCCGCTACCGAACTTTCCGAGATACTGAAGCCGTTGATGCCGGAAAAATCGGTGCTGCACGTCGATCCGAACCGCAACATTTTGTTGGTGGCCGGTTCCGGCAGCGAAATCGCGCGGGCAATGGAAGTGGTCAATACGTTCGACGTCGATATCATGAAAGGCCGCTCGTTTGCGTTATTCACCCCGGCCAACGTCAGTGCCGGCAAGATCATCGAAGAACTGGAACAGATTTTTAACAACAAAGCTTCCAAGGAAGACGACGCCAGTTTCTTCCGTTTCATCGAAATCGAACGCCTGAACGCGGTGTTGGCCATTACCCACCAGGCCAATTACCTGAAAGACATCGAAAGCTGGGTGTTGCGTCTGGACCGGATCAATCCGGCCGCCGCCGGCGGCGTCAACGTCTACCGCTGCCAACACGTCAGTGCCGCCGACCTGGCCGATACCTTGAGCGGCATCTTCGGCAGCGGCAGCCAACGCAGCAGCAAGGCTTCGATCGCTTCGGGCCGCAAATCGCTGTCCGCGACCAACAAAAAATCCGGCGGCAGTTCGTCGAGCTCCAGCAGCATGGGCGGCAGCGCCGGCAGCAACCGGCAGCAGGATTCCGCCAGCGAGCGGACCTTGAGCGACCGTAGCGACCGCTCCGCCAACCGTAGTTCCGGCGCTCTCGGCGGCAGTTTGAGCGGTGGCAGCAGCGGCGTTGGCGGCGGCAATAGCAACGATATGCCGAACGTCAAAATTCTGGCCGACGAGGGCAATAACGCGTTGATTATCGTCGCAACGGCGCAGGAATATGCGGTGATTCAGCGGGTGTTGAAACAGTTGGACGTATTGCCTTTGCAAGTCTTGATCGATGCGACCATCGTCGAAGTAACACTGAACGATGACTTGAAATATGGTCTTCAATGGTTTTTCAACCACAATAATGGTGGGACAAATCAGATCACAGGCGGCTCCGATCAGGGACTGGATGTATTGAATTTAACCGAGAAGGCAGCGAAAGCGCTGTCGACCGGCGGATTTACCTATGCGTTTTCCAGCGGCTCGAAAGATATTCAGGCAGTATTGAATGCCAGCGCTAAAAACAATAATGTCAACGTAATTTCATCGCCATCTTTGATGGTGCTGAATAACCAGGAAGCATCGATCAAGGTCGGTGATTCGGTACCAATCCGTTCATCCGTTTCGACGAATTTGACATCAGGCGGAGCCAATAACACCCCGATTCAAACCAGTTCAATTCAAATGATCGATACCGGGGTAAATTTATCTGTCAGGCCCCGAGTCAACGCCGGCGGCTTGGTACTGATGGACATTTTACAAAGCGTCAATCAAGCTATTAAGACGACCACCAGCGATACCATAGACTCGCCTACGATACAGAAAAGGGAAATCGAAAGCAGCGTAGCCGTACAAAGTGGAGAAACTATCGTGCTGGGCGGCTTGATCAGGGAAAACAACGACTATTTGCGCGACGGCGTACCGCTGTTGCACGAAATTCCGCTGATCGGCCCCTTATTCGGCGGCACCACCCGAAATAAGGACAAAACCGAACTGGTGGTATTGCTCACTCCGCGCGTCATGAAAAGCCGCCAAGACGCGCAAGATATTACCCAGGAATTCAAGCGTAAATTGTCCGGCATTTATTTCCAAGAACCGTTCGAGGTCGATGTCGAGAATGTCGAACCCAGCGTGCAATAACCCACCTTCATATCGGTAATTCGGCGATGAATCCGATCTCTCCCGACCGTCTGATTTCGTATTGGTCTACAGCCCAGCTCGAGGCCAGCGCCGTGATTTTAATGAACATCGTCGGTGCGTTGTTGTTGGGCATGGTGGTCGGCTACGAACGCTCCTACCACGGCCGCGCCGCCGGCATGCGCACCTATGGACTGGTCTGTATGGCCTCGGCGGCCGTGACGGTCATCGTCGGCTACCCGCAATTTTGGTTCGGCGGCTTGCTGCCGCTGACCGCGACGGCCGACCCAACCCGGGTGATTCAGGGCATCGTTACCGGCATCGGCTTTCTCGGTGCCGGCGTGATCATGAAGGAAGGTCTGAATATCAGCGGCCTGACTACGGCTGCGTCGATTTGGGCCTCGTCGGCCATCGGCATCCTGTGCGGTTCCGGGTTCTACTTGGCGGCCATCGTGCTGGCTTTGATTGCATCGGCCACGATGATTTGGGGCGGCTGGATCGAAGCCGTCCTGCCCTCGCGCCACGCGATTGCGGTGTTGCTACGCTTCAAGCCCGGCCACCATCCGCAGCCAGCCGAGCTAGCGCAGCTGGCGAACAGCATGGGTTACCGGTTGGCGGAAGGTTCGATTTCGATGTCTAAAAACGAGTCCGGCGAAGAATGGCATCTAGTGTTGATCGCCACCGGCAGCCGGCAAGTATCGATTCCGAATATCAGCGAGACGCTGGAAAAGCAGGTGTTTTTGACGGGCTACCAATTGTCTTTTGCCCGGAACTGAGCGCAGGGAAGCGAGAATAGCAAGGTAATCCGGAACCGGCATAGTTGCCGCCGGAATACCTCGCCTGCAACCATTCGAAAATTCACTTCAACACGTCCCGCACGCATTGGCGGATGAACGCGTCGATCGGCAGCGTATCGCTGACGTAATTGTTAAACAGGCCGTTGACATCCACCGGGTCCAAATAGGCGTAGACGCCGCAACCGGTTACGGCGATGAATTGGTGGCTCAGGTTTTCGATGAACATGGTCCGGGTGTAGCCGAGTTCGGTCATTTCGTTCAGTGCTTGCATGGCGATCACCATTAGGTTTTAGGAAAACACCCTGGGTGCAGCATAGCCCGCGCCAGCCGTTCAAGTCTTATTGCCAATCAAACGCTTGCAGCCGGCCGGATGCGCCGTCGATGCGGCCACTTTCCGACCGTACTGCCAGAATTGTCAGGCGTTCGTGCGCAAGTGTCACCCGACTGTCAGGCCGGCGCCAGGCAGGTTTCGGCCAATCTGACCCAGTAACTGGCACCCAGCGGCAAGATCGCGTCGTTAAAGTCGTAACTGGCGTTATGTAATGTGCATGGACCGGCGCCGTGGTCCGCCAAGCGGTGGCCGCCTGCGCCGTTGCCGATGAAACAATAGCTGCCGGGTACGCGCTGTAGCATGAAGGCAAAATCCTCGGCGCCCATGGTCGGTTGCTGCGCGAACACCAGTTCCTCGCCGACGATGGCGGCCATGACTTGCCGCGACACGGCGACCTGTTCGGCGTGGTTCACGGTGGGCGGATAGCTGCGGGTCAATTCGAAAACGCCTTCCATGCCGTGCGCCAGACAGGTATGGCGCACGATTTCGGCCATTCGGGCTTCTATCAAATCCAGCAGCTCGGCGGAAAACGTCCGCACCGTACCGGCCAGTTCGCAACGGTCGGTAATGACGTTGGTGGCTTCGCCGATATGCACCATCGTCACCGAAATCAGTCCCGCCTCCAGAGGGTTGGCGTTGCGGGTCAAAATCGTTTGCAGCGCCAAAATGATTTGTGCGGCAACCGGCGTTGGGTCCAAACCCAAGTGCGGTAGCGCGGCGTGGCAGCCTTTGCCGTTGACCTCAATGCGGAACGTATTCAACGACGCCATCACCGGTCCCGGACTGACCGCAAAACTGCCTGCCGGCAAACCCGGCCAATTATGCATGCCGAACACGGCCTGCATCGGGAAGCGCTCGAACAAACCGTCGCGGATCATCGCGTCGCCGCCGCCACCGCCCTCTTCCGCCGGTTGAAAAATGAGATACACGGTGCCGTCGAAGTTGCGTTGAGTAGCCAAATATCGGGCGGCGGCCAACAACATTGCGGTATGGCCGTCGTGGCCGCAAGCGTGCATTTTGCCGGGATAAACCGAGGCGTGGGCGAAGCGGTTTTGCTCGTGGATCGGCAGCGCATCCATGTCGGCTCTGAGGCCGATCGCTTTCGGCGACGTGCCGGATTTGACCACACCGACCACACCGGTTTTGCCCAAGCCTCGATGCAGCGGTATCCCCCATTCCGCCAGTTTTTCGGCAACGAAATCGGCGGTAGCGACTTCCTCGTAGCACAGCTCGGGATGAGCGTGGATACGCCGGCGCCAGGCGCTGATTTCTTCAGCGTAGCCGACGATTTCGGGAATAATCCCCAGATTGGGGCTGATTTCGGCGTTTGCTGGCTCCGGCATACGGGTATCGGACATGGTAAAAGGCTGATGGCTGGCAAAGCCTTAGTCTAGCACCCAAGCGGGGCGAAGATGCTAGCAGAGGTGGTTAGCGGGCAAACCGGTCAGGCGGTATCCACTTTGCGCAATTTTTCCACTAGCGTGGTTCTACGCATGTTCAGCAATTTGGCGGCATGGGCGACCACGCCGTTGCATTCTTCCAAGGCCTGGCGTATCAGTTCGTTTTCCAGGTCGGTCAAATATTCCTTCAAATCGATGCCTTGCTCCGGCAACTGCACGGCGGGCGCACCGGCTATCGGTTTGGTCAAGGCCTCGCGCGCCGCCGGCCTAATCACGTGAATCTCGGGCTCGGGAAGCTGCAATTGCACGGTATCGGGTACTTCGTATGCCTGGAATTTTTCCGGCAAATCGGCGGCATCGACCGGCGAATCGGGGCTGACGATAGCTAGACGTTCGATCAAATTGGACAGCTCGCGCACGTTACCGGGCCAACTGTGCTGCATCAGTACCGCAACCGCCCGCGGCGTTAAGGTGACGCTGCCGCGGTTGGCGGCTTCCATTCTGGCAATCAAATCGTTGATCAAATACGGGATGTCTTCCGCCCGCTCGCGCAATGCCGGCACTTCGATCGGAAACACGTTCAAGCGGTAGAACAAATCCTCGCGAAAGCGTTTTTCGGCTATTTCCTGCTCCAGATGGCGGTGGGTCGCGGCGATAATGCGCACGTCGCAGTGTATGGTTTTATTGCTGCCTACCCGCTCGAAAGTGCGTTCCTGCAACACGCGGAGCAGTTTGACCTGCATCGGCATCGGCATATCGCCGATCTCGTCCAGAAATAACGTGCCGCCTTCGGCCATTTCGAACCGGCCCTGACGGGAAGTTAAGGCACCGGTAAATGCGCCTTTTTCGTGGCCGAACAATTCGCTTTCCAACAATTCGCCCGGAATCGCACCGCAATTGACTGGCACGAACGGCCGATCCCGGCGCGGCGACGCCCGATGCAAGGCTTGAGCGACGACCTCTTTACCGGTACCGGATTCGCCCAAAATCAGCACCGTCGCATCGGATTTGGCCACCTGGTCGATCAATTCCCGGGTTTTTTGTACCGCCTTGCTGACGCCGGCCAGCCCTTTGTTGGCTTGCGGCTTTTTCGAAGACGGTTCGGGTTTGGGCAGCTCGTCCAGTATGTCGATCAATACCGGATAAACGGTCGGCCATTCCAGCACTTTACTGACCAATTGCTGGATGCTGCTGAGCAACTGCTGGCTGCTACCGGCTTCCGTCAACAGAATCAACGGCGTTTCGCCGACGGCGTCGGCAATCGCTTTGATCAGACTGGCCTGGCGTTCGCCGCTGCCGACGAACACGGCAGCGAAATCGTCGCGTTGGTTCAATGCCGCTTCATATTGGTTGCCGCTTACCGCTACCACCCGATATTCCAGAAACCGGAGCACCGTTTCGACCTGTTGTGCGCGGTTAGGGTTATCGTCGACCAGCAAAATTTCCGGCAAAGCCATGCTTATATTCTCTGCAACTACTTAATGTATACGAAGGAAGGGGACAACCGAATTTTAAGTTAAGCATCGATCCCGAGGCTTGTCAAAACCGCAAGATTTCAGCCGATTGCACCGTCTAGTTGATGTAGTTTAGTTCAATCCCGGACAAATGCAGCCAGCAAGCGCGCGGTTTTCGGCTTGACAAATTTTACCCAGCATAGAAACTAAGGTCTTGTTGCACAATCCTGAGTACGTTTGTTTTGAACGACATCTCCCTAAGTATACTGTTCGGTATGCTGGCGGTATTATTGGTAATATCCGCATTTTTCTCGGGCTCGGAAACCGCTTTGATGACGCTGAACCGTTACCGGTTACAGCATCTCGTCAAAAAAAAACACAAAGGCGCCGTTAAAACCCATCGACTTCTGAAAAGGCCCGAGCGCCTGCTCGGCTTGATTCTGATCGGCAACAATTTCGTCAACATCCTCGCCGCCGCACTGACGACCGTGATTGCGATCCGTATAGGTGGTAATCAGGCCATCCCGGCCGCCATGGCTTTGTTGACGTTAGCGATTCTGGTGTTTTCCGAGGTTACGCCGAAAACGCTGGGCACGCTGAAACCGGAATTGCTGGCCTTCTTTTCGTCTTGGTTCTACGTCCCCTTATTGAAAGTGTTTTACCCGGTGGTATGGGCCATTAACTTGATTTCCAGCGGGCTGCTGCGGCTATTCGGCATCAAAACCAGCAAAGCCGGTGCGGTAGCCGAGCCTTTGAACAAAGACGAATTGAAAAGCCTGGTGTCTCAAGCCAACCACCAGCTTCCGCCTCGCTACCGAAACATGCTGATGAGCATCCTGGACCTGGAATCGGCCAGCGTGACCGACATCATGACCCACCGCAACGATATTGTCGGCATCGATTTGGAAGAGTCGATAGAAGACATCATTCGCCAACTGCAAGACAGCCCGCACACGCGGTTGCCGGTTTACAAAAAGAACATCGACCGGGTCATCGGTTTTTTGCACATTCGCACCGCTCTGTCCCGCATCAGCCACTCGACATTGGACAAGCAAAGCATAGTCAACAGCCTGGCCAAACCGTTTTTCATTCCGGCCAGTACCTCGATTCACAAGCAAATGCAGATTTTCAAGGCTGAGAAATTGCGGATCGGCCTGGTCGTCGACGAATACGGCGACGTGTTGGGCTTGGTTACCTTGGACGACCTGTTGCAGGAAATCGTCGGGGAACTGGCTTTGGAAGAGCCTGACATCAAAGCGCAGAAGGACGGCAGCTATTTAGTCGACGCCGGCGTCACCATTCGCGAATTGAACCGGGTCACCCAATGGGATTTGCCGACCGAAGGCCCGAAAACCCTGAACGGCTTGATTATCGAATATATGGAAACCATCCCCGAACCCGGTACCAGTATCAAGCTGCACGGCCATGTCATGGAAATCGTCAAACGCGACGACAACGCGGTCAAATTGGTTAAATTCAAACCGGTGGATTAATTTCTCCGGCCAAAAAAAGGCGATTACCACTGGATAATCGCCTCAGAGCAATAGGAAGAAATATAACGCAACTTTTAGCTGTCAAACTAAACCGAAAAAGTTGGATAAATCATAGTTGGCGGAATGGCGATTTTAAATGTGGCATTTTGTCGCAGTTTGTGGTTTTCAGCGGACAAATTGTGACGTACTGCGAAATTCTTATCGAAGCCAGCCTTTACGTTTGAAATATATATAAGGCAACAGCACGGAAATAGTCATCAACCCTAACGCAAACGGATAGCCCAGCATCCATTTCAATTCAGGCATATATTCGAAATTCATGCCGTAAATGCTGGCGATCAGGGTTGGCGGCAACATTGCTACCGAGGCGACCGAAAAGATTTTGATCACCTTGTTCTGGTTGATATTGATAAAACCGACCGTCGCATCCATCAAGAAATTGATTTTATCGAACAAGAATGCAGTATGGCTGTTTAACGACTCGATATCGCGCAGAATTTGCTGAGCGTCTTCCAACTGCGTCGGATTGAGCAGTTTGCGCCGGATCAAAAACGACACGGCGCGCTGGGTATCCAACATATTACGGCGGATACGGCCGTTTAAATCCTCTTCTTCGGCAATATCGGTCAATATCTCGGCCGCTTCTTCGTCGCTGATATCCTGGCTCAGTACTTTTTTACTGACGCTTTCCAACTGCTCGTAAATATTTTCCAGCGCGTCGGCCGAATATTCCGCCTCGGCACCGTATAAATCCAGCAGCATATCCTTGGAATCCGAAACAAATCCAGGCTGGGTTCGCGCCCGCAAGCGCTGAAGCCTAAATACCGGCAACTCCTCGTTGCGCACCGAAAACAACATATCGCCCGATAAGACGAAGGCCACCGGGACGCTGCGCGACTTCCCTTCCCTGTCCAACAAAAAATCCGAATGGATATGGATTTCATGCTGGTCTTCGACGTAGAACCGGGCGCTGGCCTCGAGGTCGGTCAAATCCAGCGGATCGGGCAGTTCCAAGCCGAAATGTTGGCCGATCAGTTGCCGTTGCGCCTTGGTCGGCGCCAATAAGTCGATCCAAATCGGCTTGATTTCGTACAAATCGTGGCGACAGGTGATAGCCACTTTCGACAAACGGCCCTCCACCAGTTCGAATGCGCTCATTTGGCCGACGCCGCAATGCGGCTCGCGATCGCCCACCAATTGTTCGCGTAACGTATCGGAAAGCTCCCACAACACGTCGTCCTGGCGGTTTTCCTCCACCTGCTCCCAGACCAGCCGGGCGTCTTCCAACTCCAAGGCATGCAATATCTGGCCGATTTCGATGGCGGACAGCCGGGCCAGCAAGCTGCGCAACTCGACCATGTGCTGTTTTTGCACCAGAGCCGTAATTAACTTGCGGCGCGGCATCGGCTGGTTGTGCAACATGCCCTCGACGAGCTTGTGTTTTTTCAAAAGGTCATTGACCGTTTGCAGAGACAAGAGCAACTCCGGGAAAACGAATGCCGAACGTTGTCGGATATTATGCGAGCCGCCGCGCCAAACTGCCGCGCGGCGTTGATGGGAAGTTTATTGGAGAATACTACGCAACGGCACTAGATTCGCCCGTACTGATCTTCGTAGCGCACAATATCGTCTTCGCCCAAGTAGCTGCCGGATTGCACTTCGACCATTTCCAGCGGAATCACGCCCGGATTTTCCAAACTGTGAACCACACCGAGCGGGATGTAGATCGATTCGTTTTCCGACACCAGAATTTTTTCGCCGTTCTTTTCGACCCAGGCGGTACCTTTCACCACGACCCAATGTTCCGCGCGGTGGTGATGTTTCTGCACCGATAATTTCGCTCCGGGCTTAACCACGATACGTTTGGTCTGGTGCCGGTCGCCGCTGTCGACCAAATCGTAATGGCCCCAAGGCCGGTAAACCTTGCGGTGCACGTTGGCCTCGCTACGTTTGGCTTTTTTCAGTTGATCGACGATATCCTTGACGTCTTGTACCCGGTCTTTGGCGGCAATCATCACCGCATCGTCGGTCTCGACCACGATCAAATTGTCGACACCGATCACGGCCACCAATTTGTTGCCGGAATGGATGTAGGAATTACGGGTATCGACCGTCAGTACGTCGCCTTTGATCGCATTGCCGGTTTCGTCCTTGGCGGTGACGTCCCACAGTGCCGACCAAGAACCGACGTCGTTCCAACCGGCGTCCAACGGAATCACCGCCGCTTTGTCGGTTTTTTCCATGACCGCATAGTCGATCGAATCGGACGGGCACGTCGCAAAAATCTGCTTGTCCAGCCGCACGAAATCCAAGTCCGGCTTGGCGGCCGCCAACGCTTCCCGGCACACTCGCAGCATTTCCGGATTGAATTTTTCCAATTCGCGCAAGAAACAACCGGCTTTAAACGCGAACATACCGCTATTCCAAAAATATTCGCCGCTGTCAAGGTAGCGTTGCGCCGTCTGTAAATCCGGTTTTTCGACAAAGGCATCGACTTTATAAGCTTCGCCGTAACGCACATTGCCGCGTTTGATATAGCCGTAACCGGTCTCCGGTTCGCTGGCGACGATGCCGAAGGTGACCAACAAATCCTGCTTGGCCAGTTGCTCGGCCTGGATTACCGCGCGATGAAACGATGGCCGGTCGGCGACGACATGGTCGGCCGGCAGGATCAATAAAACGTCTTCCTCGGAACCGGCGCTCAATGCGGCCATAGCCACGGCCGGCGCCGTATTTTTGCCGACCGGCTCCAGAATGATAGCCGCCGGCTTGATACCGATTTCCCTCATTTGCTCGGCCATCATGAAGCGGTGGTCCTCGTTACAAACCGCGATGGGCGGCTGCAACCCAGCCAAGCCGTCCAGCCTGAGCATGGTCTCCTGGATCATCGTCGCCCCGGAAACCAAGGGTAAAAATTGTTTGGGATATTGGCCGCGCGACAATGGCCAAAGCCGGGTTCCGGAACCGCCTGACAAAATTACCGGTATCATAAGTTTTCCTTCACAAATTTAAACAAGGGTATTGGTAGTCTAACATCCGCGCGGCCAGAACCGTCAAGCGTCGCTAGCCGTGCATTCCGGTTTGCCGAACTCAACTGCAGCAGGCCAAGGCTATTTGCCTTAATTTATCCCGCGCCGTATCGAAATCTTGATTCGCGGTTTCGGTGTAGAGCACAACCAACAGCTCCGGCGCCGAATCCCCGCTCAGGCGCTTGACCAGTTGCCACCACTTGGCCAGATAGGCGTTGTCGGTGGTTTTGTCGCCGACTCGGAACCAGCGCCATACCAATAAGTCGCGTTGACTGCTGTTCAAGACCGCCTCTTCGACGACGACGGACTCGCCTGACGCCCATGCGACCGGATGATCGCTGTCGCGCAGCATTCGCCAAATCTTGTGTTTTTGCGGGACCAAATAGTTCTGCGAGTTGACCAGCTCGCCGCCTTGGCTTTCATCGCCGAAGTTGGCGAAGTAAAGGCCAACTAAGGTTTGCCCATCGTTCAAAAAAGTTCGCGATTCGGCAACAACGCCTTTGAAATTCGGTTCCCACCCCCAATCCGGCGCATCCGCTGGCTGCCAGTTATCGAGCTGCGGCTGGCTGAATCTCACCGGAACCACCACATTGCTATTCTGCAAGCCGGACAGGCCCTGAGAAATCGGCGGCCAAATCGCCAGGCAAACTACGATGGCCGCCAAGCCGAACCAGCCATAACTAGGCTGGGAAGCAATTGTTGCGGCAGCGCCACGCTCTTCCGGTGCATTTACTGCCAAACTGAGCGGCGCATCGTGCCAAAACGAACCGAGATAAAACAGAGCGAACATGACAATGCCGAAAAACACCCAGCCGTAGACGATGTGATCCACCCCGGTCGCCAATTTCATGCTGCTTAAATGACCTATCATCACGATCATATAGGCGCGAAAGCCGTTTGCGATGATGGGCGCCAGAAAAGAAACTGCAATAAATACGGCGCGTTTTTTGTTACTGGTGTAATTGAGATAGGCGTAAACAGCCCCCAAGGTAAACGACGAAATCAGGTAACGTAAACCGCTGCAGCCCTCAACCACCGACCAATTTCCGGAGGTTAACGTAAAAAATAAGCCCTCCCGGTAAACGCTGATGCCGGTCAAACGCAGCAAAGAAACGACAAAAGTCGCGGTATAGTCCATCAAAGGCGGAATAAAGGCTTCGCCGAAAGGAACCATCAAAAACAAAAACAAAATCGGGAACAACATGCTGGATATGACATTCGTTCCCAACACCGCCCACAGGCTGCTGACCAGGATTCCAACCACAGCCCACTGCTGTACCACCAAAACGTGGACCAGATCCGCCACCAACCAAAGGAAACCCCCCGCCACCGCGCCTAACAGGCCGAACCAACTGAATTGCGCTTGCAGGTTGCGGTATTGCTGCCTTCGCAGCCAAATCAGCCATAAGCTGGTCGGCGCCACCAAAAAGCCATGGGTAAAGGTTTCCGAACGCGACCAAATTGCCACAATCGATGCCCATGTTTCGGCAAATACCAGCAACGAAAACACCGTCACCACCAGCGTAACGGCCAGCGGTTTTCGCCAATGCAGCGGCAAACCAATCGGAGTGGTCATAAAAATTTCTCCGCCGTTCTTACCTCTAAACCATTTTTTTTCCGCATTATGCCCTCGGATTGAACAAATAGACGATTCATAACACCATAATTGGCCGCAAAATATATCAGGTACTCGTTACCGAGAGCGTTACCGGTTCGGCGAGAACGGGAATCTCTGCTAGGATGAAAAGTGTAGCGCGTTATAGTTTGCCGCCACGGCACTTTAAATTATCGATCGAAAATATGGCAATTTTGTTTATTCTGGGTTTCTGGTCGGCTTGCATCGCCGGCTTATGGTTATGGAAAAAAGAACTGTTCATATCGACCTGGAACGAAGCTTATTTTGCCGACACGCCGGTCTTGATCGAAAGCGACGATTGGGGACCCGGCGCCGAGTTTCACGCTAATCGGCTCCAACAGCTGCTGGATATGCTGGCCCGGCATCGAGATACCGTGGGACGCAACGCTGTTCTGACTGCGGACATGGTCCTGGCCGTACCCGATTTAGAAAATATCGCCGTCGCAGGCGAATATCGCAGAAAAATGCTGGACACCGATTTTCCGGTGATCTATCAAACATTGAAAGACGGTATAGCTCGAGACATTTTGACGCCACAATTGCACGGACTTGAGCATCTTAACGGCGCAGCTTTCGCCAGATTATACTGTCAAGACGACCCACGCTTGGCCGCGGCTAAAGCCACCGCCGACTGGTCGGACTGGGAATCGTTGGATTCGCCGCTACAAGGCCATTACGTAGACGGTAGCGCATTGCCAACCTCGCCAGTCGACTCCGCCGAGGCACAAAACATCATCGAACTTGCCGCCGCCAGCTTCCAGCGCATGTTCGGCGCCCCGAGTGTTAGTACCGTCGCGCCCTGCTATCTGTGGAGCGACAATATCGAAGCACACTGGAACAAACAAAATATCATCGCGATCCAAACGGCAGGTTACCGTTGCACCGGCCGCGACCAATCCGGCCGTTATCGGCAGGATCCTCCGATTATCCGCGTCGGTAACAAAAGTCGCTTTGGCCAAACCTATTTGGTCCGTAACGTGATGTACGAACCGGTAGACGGGAAAAATACCGTAGCCAGCGCAATAGCTGAGGCCGAAATCGCCTATCTCCAAGCTGCACCGATCAGTATCTCAACCCATCGTTACAACTTTACCCGCTCGGAAACGGAATGCAGCAATGCCATTGCGGGCTTGGACCGCTTGTTATCGGCCATAACCGATAGTTTCCCGAGAGTCCGATTTCTATCTTCTGCCGAACTGGCGGGAACGCTATCAGATCAATCACTCGAAATGATCAATCGCTTCAATGGCAAGCGTTGGCCAGCCCTGAACCCGGCTCGCGGCCAGCGAAAATTGGGCGCGTTCTTATATAGGCTATACTACCGCCATAGAAAATTAGCTTTGATCGGATATATGACGGGCTTATGCCTTCCAGCTTGGATAATCTGCAAAACCGGCATTAAAAATGGGTAGCGAAATAAGCTAATGAAAATCAGCGCAGTCATCCCTGCTTACAACAGCGCAAAATTCATTAAAGCCGCAATCGCCAGCATTGAAGCGCAGACTGAGCCGGTCGCGGAAATTATTATCGTCGACGACGGCTCAACCGACGCTACCGAAGCGGTTGTACATTCATTGCCCGGAAACATCGTCTACTACAAACAAGCCAATCAAGGCCCCTCAGCGGCGCGCAATAAAGGCATGGAACTGGCGACAGGGGATTGGATCGCATTTTTGGACGCCGACGACCAATGGACCGAAAACAAAATTGCCTTACAAAAAACGATATTGGAAAAATACCCGGAACTCGTATTAGTGGCCGGAGACATGACGGAGATCGATAATGACGACGACATTATCACCGAATCCGTTTTAGCAAAACACGGCATGCTGGAGGATTTTCGGGAACTAGCAGGCCAAGCAATACCTAATGCCCTGGCTAGATTAGTAACAAAAAACTTCATTCCGACCGGCACGGTATTGGCAAAGCGGGATATCTTGATTGCCGCGGGCGGATTCAATTCAGCTATTCGCTTTGGCGAAGATTTGGAACTATGGGCAAAAATTGCTACCCATCATCCGATCAGTTGTTTGTCACTGTGTTTAATGTTGCGCCGGCAACACGGCAATAACGCAACCTCTGCCAACGAAAGCATGCTGCTCGATCTGACAAAAGTGATGGAGTCCGTTCGCGCGTTTTCACAACAACAACTGAAACGCCAGGGCCTTGATCCAAACCAATTAGTATCGGATGCGTTTTGGAATCTGGGTTATTGGTATTTCGTGAATAACCAAGCCAATTTGGCTAGAAAGGCATTTATATCGAGCTTAAAACAACAATTAACCTCGCGTTCGGTTGCCTATTTAATTGCATCAACCTTGCCGTCTTTTTTAGTTGCCCAACTACGAAAATTTAAACAAATAATTGGTTAAAGCCAAATCATGTATTATTTTTTAAACGTGTCAAAGAATAGGCGTTATGAAAAACGGAGCTAAACCCAAACGGATTCTGTTTGTCGAAAACGGCATCGGTTATGGCGGCGCCATCATTTGTTTGCGACATCTAGCCAGAAATCTGGATCGTGAACTTTTTCTGCCCATGGTAATTACCGGCAGAACCGGGCCGCAATACGAAGAAATCGCCCAAGACGCGCTTTGGAAACACATACCTGATCACCATTTTGACGCGGTAGCATGGCGCAATAAACTTAAAACGGCTACATCACTCAATAAAATCCCAGCATTCAACTTTATAGCCAATCAAATTATTGCCCGGGCGGACGATATTTTTAACTTTCTACCGTTTTTCATATCGTTACTTTGGACCGCATGGCGATTCGAGGCCGATTTAATCCACGCCAACAACGACCCTGTTTGCAATCGCGCCGCATTATTGGTTGCCAAAACGCTTGGCATCCCCAGCATCTGCCATATCAGAAGTAACCCTGTGCCTTTCAAGGCTGCAAAAATCTTCTACCGGTTACCGGACTTTTTTATCCCTGTGTCGAATTGGGTTGCGGATCGGATGCGAGAATTATTGGGAATTCCCGATGCGAAAATGCAGGTGGTTTATGACGGAATAAACTTAGACCAACTCGACTTGAACGCGGACGGCCGGTTGTTCAGACAGAAATACCATATTCCAGAAGATGCCTATGTTGTCGGATTAGTTGGCTTATTAATTCCATGGAAAGGGCAGGATTTATTTATCGATGCTGCAAAAATTTTAAAGGAAAAAATACCAAATTTAAAAATGCCTATTATCGGCGGAACGCCGGATGATTGTATAGAATATGAAAACAGATTGAGAGAACGCGTAACGACCGAAGATTTGGAAAGTACAATTGTTTTCACCGGCCATACAGACAAAATGGAAGCTGTTTATAATGGCCTGGATATTGTGGTGTCCGCATCGACCGATCCGGAACCGTTGGGTACGGTAGTTATTGAGTCCATGGCCATGGGTAGGCCTGTAGTAGGTCCCAATCATGGTGGCGCTGCTGAAATGCTTGAAGAAAGAACAACCGGGCTGCTATTCAAAGCCAAAGATCATCGCGACTTTTGTGATGCCGTTTTAAGAGTATTTAACGATAACAGTCTTGCCGACCAATTGGGAAAGAACGCAAAACAGAAAGCTTTTGAAATGTTTGCGATAAAGTCGCACACAAAAAAGGTGCAAATGATATACCGCGAAATATTAAGCTAAAACTTTAATCATAGCTCAACACACATATTGACGCCATGAAATCAAATTTATACATCAATATATTAAAAGTAGTATTTTATTGTAGCGGATTGATTCCAAACTTAGCGTCTGCCGAGTATCCGAAAACCGACCTGGATTACATGGGATTACCCATCTTTTGCAAAGAAATGCACCAAGAAGGCAATGTGGGAACAGCACGCGCTCAAATGTGGGAAAAACGTTTAGCCGGAAATGGAGGAATACATCACTATTGCGCGGGATTATTCACGTACAACTTAGCCTGGCAAACATCGGATAAAACTGAAAGGAAATCTAGACTTAAAGGAGCGCTCGCTGAGATGATCTATCCGCTTCATCACGGAATCTCACCGAATTTCGTATTACTTCCAAAAATGTATTACGACATTGGAAAAGTTCACGAAGCCTTAGAAGATTATAAGAGCGCGATTGAGATGTACCAAAAAAGCATCGAGCGCAGTCCAAAGACCTGGATGTCCTATGCGGCTTTAAGCGATATTTATCTCAAGCTGAATAAAACTAGTGACGCAATAACTATTTTGGAGCAGGGTCTTGAAAAAAAACCGGACTCCAAACCTCTTTTGAAACGCCTTTCCAAGCTTAAAAAGCCGTCAAAATCCCAATAATATCCCGTTTAGCTGCCAACTTACGATGCTCCGTATTATAAAAAATCTTTACGACTACAGAGAACTGATTGCCGCCCTAACTTATAAAAATATCGTTATTCGATACAAGCAAGCTTATCTCGGCATTCTTTGGGCGGTATTGAAGCCTGTCATGCTAATGCTCGTATTTACGATAGTCAAAGGCTTTGTGGGCATCGAAACCGGCGGCTTACCCTACCCTTTAATTACCTTTGCCGCATTAATTCCTTGGGTTTTTTTTCAGGAGTCAGTATCGGAAGGTGTAAATAGCGTTACCTCAAATGCAGCCTTAATTAAAAAAATATATTTCCCGCGGGAAATTTTTCCGCTGACAGCGATGGTGACAAAAGTAGTGGAGCTAGGAATCAGCTTCGGCATCCTAGCCGGCATGATGATTTACTATAAAATAATACCGACGGTATATGCTTTCTGGATACCGGTTTTTGTGCTTTACACAATGGTCGTGGCGTTGACAATCAGCTTTTTCGGTGCGGCAATGAATGTCTATTACCGTGACATCGCGCAAGCCATACCGATTGGCTTATCGTTATTGATGTACGGTTCCCCAGTTATTTATCCACTGAGCTTAGTGCAAAAGAAGCTACTGACGGAACGGGCAGCAGGCGAATGGTCTGAACATTTTTATACGCTCTATACCTTAAACCCATTGGTCGGAATAATCGATGGGTTTCAACGTGCTTTAATAGGGGCTACACAACCGGATTTTCAAGCACTTTATCCGGGTTTGATATTGACTTTTTCCATACTTCCATTCAGTTACTGGTTTTTTAAGCGGGCTGAAAATTGGTTTGCAGACGTTATTTAATCAAACCAGAAAACTTCATCAAAATAAAAGTAATCTAACCTGTCCGTATGGCAATCATAGAAGTTAACCATCTAACCAAAGAATACCAACTAGGCCACCTGACAAGCCTCAAGGATACAGCTCTGAATACTTTAAGGCGCTTGACCTTTCAGCCCATTCAAGAACGTGAAAATTTCAAAGCGCTGGACGACGTTAATTTCCATATCGAGGAAGGAGAAGTAGTCGGCATCATCGGCCATAATGGTGCAGGAAAAAGCACCCTACTTAAGCACCTCGCTAATATCAGCAAACCCACCAAAGGAAATGTTGTGGTAAGAGGGAGTATTGCGCCTTTAATCGAAGTTGGAGCCGGTGTAAATCCGGAGTTGACTGGCAGGGAAAATATTTTTCTGAATGGCTCGATTTTAGGCATTCCTAAAAAAACCATTCAGCAAAAGCTAGACGAAATTATAGATTTTTCTGAATTGGAACAATTTATTGACACCCCTGTAAAGCGATACAGTTCGGGCATGACCGTAAAACTGGGCTTTTCCATCGCTACAAGTCTTGATGCAGACGTTCTGATAGTAGATGAGGTTTTAGCGGTAGGAGACTTAGCGTTTCAACGCAAATGCTTTGATAGAATGGAAAATATGATTAACAGACAAAATAAAACCGTTTTGTTAGTTAGTCATCAAGTAAGAATAATAGAGCGACTTTGTAATCGTGCAATTCTTTTAGACAAGGGAAAGGTTATTCGTGACGGTAACCCAACCGACGCAATTAATTTGTTTATAAACAAAATGAACAAAAAAGCGTTAGATGAGTCCGCCAAATTGCACTCGAATATAATGACGACTGACGACTTAACTATCGAAAATATTAGTATTTTAGATAAAAATAGAAAACCCACCACAACCGTTACTTATAACTCGCCAATCACTATTCGAATGGAAATAATCGCGCACAAACCACTCAAAAGAATTTCTTTTATGGTAGGCGTTCACACAACGGATTTCATTTACATAACAGCAAATTCAACAGTTGAAAAACCAGTAGATATTAATACTGGCTTGCATATACTAACCTTTCAAATAGACAACCCTACACTTCTTCCTGGACTTTATGGAATAAGAGTCTGGATAGGAACACCAGAAAATAAAATCTCTTATTACGGAGAAAACTTATATCAATTCGCCGTTGAATCGAATGATTTTCTTATTACAAGACAACAGAGCATGGGGTTTGTTTATTTTGAATCCACTTGGGATTTGCAATCAGAATCAAAAAAAATATTATAACCAATTAAACCCAATTAATATTAATAAAATTTTTTCTATTTATATCAAAAACGGCCCGGCAATATGCATATTTATAATGATCGCTTTTATGACAACCAATCAACCGGCTCTTTAAAATCCGCAAAGGCTATTGTCCCGATTATTAATGAAATTTTATCACCGCAGTCCGTTGTAGATTTAGGATGCGGAATTGGAACCTGGTTATCTGCATTTATTGAAATGGGCATTGATGATATTCTAGGAATTGATGGCCCATATGTAGAAAAGAATAAGTTATTAATTAATGAAGCCAACTTTCTCGCTGCTGATTTGGAAAAACCAATCTTGCTTGATCGAAAATTCGATCTAGCTATTTCACTTGAGGTTGCGGAGCACATTCCGGACATAGCTGCTAATACTTTTGTATCTTCTTTAACATCTCTGAGCGACGTAATTATATTTTCGGCAGCTCTACCGTATCAAGGCGGCGAAAACCATATTAACGAACAATGGCCAGAATATTGGTCTGATAAGTTTGTAGCAGCAGGATATACGCCCATCGATTACTTAAGACTAAAATTATGGAATGATTCAGATATTGAGTTTTGGTACAGGCAAAATATTTTTATATATATAAAAAACGATTTAGTTAAAAATTACGAGACACTCAGGGACAGCGCTATATCTAAGCCATTTTCATTAGTACACCCAGAGCAATATATACAAAAACACCATTTAATAGCTGATCTCGAAGAATATATAAACTCACAAAGAGACTCTATAAAAAAACTACAAAACCGAATCGAAGAGATTAAAGACCCTTCTAAATCATCAACATGGGATGCATTTGTTTTTTTGGTAAACACAATTATTAAGAATCGATAAAACAAAAATCATGCTAAAACCAGACCTCATTCAGACTGATATTAGTGTCATAATCTGCACTTACAACCGAGCTAACATACTAGATGATACCTTAAAGAGTTTTATAAATACCAGCAAGAAAAACGTACGTTATGAATTATTAATCATAGACAATAACTCAACAGATATGACAAAAAATGTATGCATGTCATATTGCGATATAGACCCCAACATTCAATACCATTTTGAGCAGAAACAAGGTTTATCTGTAGCCAGAAATACAGGCGTAAAAATTTCGAAAGGAAATATCATAGCATTTGCAGATGACGATGTTCATTTTGATCGCATGTGGCTCTCAGAAGTGAAGCATATCTTCGATGATTTTCCGGATGCATCTTGCATGGGTGGCAAGTCTTTACCTAGCTTCGAGTTAGGAAGACCACCTTGGATTGTTGACGACTTTTTATCACTTTATGGCTCAACTAATTCTGGTGACAAAATAAAATGGATGATTTACCCAGAGTATCCATTTGGGTTAAACATGGCTTTTCGCCGCACTGTATTTGATAAAATAGGACTATTTAATTCTAGCCTAGGAAGAAAAAAGAAAAATCTATTATCCAATGAAGAGTGCGAATTTTTTTGGCGCGCCAAACAAGCTAATTTGAAAGTTATTTACAATCCAAACGCCATATTGTTTCATCAAATCCCTACCGAACGCACCTCTGAGGACTGGATTATAAGTCGATTCTATTGGCAAGGGATTTCATCGGTTATTTTTAATCAACTGGTAGCTCCGGAATCTAAATCAGTACTTTTAAAGAAAGGAACAATTCTTTGTTGGGATTTGGCTCGCCATGCAACAGGCGGTTTTTTCACGCCCCGAAAAGCATATTGGCACTATAAGTCAATTAAGCTTCCTGAAAAGTGTGCTTTCTTTTTAAAAGCAGGCATAGCAAAGCAACTAATTCTGGAATCCGTAAAATTCACATAATATTACAACAATAAAACGAAATTCCGATCTTTTAATCGAACATTGAAAAACTTTTGCACAGACATCAGAAGAATAGCAGATAGATGACAACATATTGCGAGGATTCTGCTAAGCTAAAGATCATCAAAATAATTTCTAAATAACTGCTTTTTAAATGAAAGTCCTTATAGTCTCAGACTCCTACCCAGCCTTCGATCGTTCCTCATATGAACTCAGGTTTTCGCGCTTGGTTCAGATATTGGCCGAATCTCATCAAGTGTCTCTTTGCCCGTTGGACGTGCCTTACATGGTCAACGAATTGGGCGAATCGGCGGTTACGCTTTATCGACAAACTTTAGTGTCTCAAGGCGTTCAGACATGCGATCTCGGACTAGTACCAGCTCTGAAAACCGACACCTACGACGCCGTAATATTCATTATCTATGTGCAAGCGTCGCAAAAGAATATTCAAGCTGTACGATACTGGGCACCAACCGCCAAATTGATAATAGACTCGGTGGATGTTCAGTTCGGCAGGTATATGTCTCGTGCCAGATTGACTAACCAACAAAGCGATATTGAATTCGCCAATAAAGTTAAAGAGGAGGAAATTGCCACCTATCACCAAGCTGATTTCATAATTGTGGTATCGGAACAGGAACGCCAGTTATTAGTACCGGATCTTCCCGATAGTAAACTCGCTATCATTCCAAATATTCATCCTATGGGGGAATATATTCCTACCGCAGCGCGAGATAAAAACGTGTTGATGTTTGTCGGCTGGGGTCAGTATGAACCCAACAGTGATGCAGTGTTGTATTTCGCCAACGAGATATTGCCGTTAATATTGGAAAAAGCACCCCAGGTTCGTTTTAAAGTAATCGGCGAAGGCTACCCGGAAGCGGTTAAAAATCTTCACGGCGGACCGATTGAAATTTTGGGCCACGTGCCGTCCATGCATCCGTACTTGACGGAGTCTTACATTTCGGTAGCGCCATTGCGTTACGGCAGCGGGGTAAAGGGCAAAATTGGCGAAGCGCTGTCTTACGGCCTCCCAGTCGTAACCACTTCGATCGGTCTGGAGGGCTTCGGCTTAACCCCCGGTAAACAGATTTTGATCGGCGACACGCCCCGGGAATTTGCCGATCATGTCTTAGGTTTGCTCAACGATCCCGTGCGGCATGCCGAAATAGGTATCTCCGGTAGAAACTTTCTGGAACAGAATTTTTCGGAAGCGGTGGTAAAGATAAAAATAAACGAAGTTTTCCAGCATATCGAACAAACCCCAGTTCCTTGGTTGAAGCTAAAGGGCCGCGTTCTGTGCAGCAGGTTTTACCATGCACTGAATCGTTATGTTTTATGGCGATTCAATAAATCCCATTGATGCAGATGAACGGTAATTTCGGCATTAACGTTGTCGGCTACGTCAGTAGCAACGTAAGCCTTGGCATAACCGCCAGGCACTTTATAAAATTGTTTTTAAACCGGCAAATACCGGTAGCCATTTTCGACATCGACTATAAGCGCGCGCCTAATGCCCGCGAGCAAGAATACCAAGCGCTTACCGTCAACGATCCGCAGCAACTACCGTACTCGATCAATTTGTTCTTTTTGTCGATGGGTCAATTGCCTGGGTTGTTTCTGCACCCTCCGACAGGACTGTTCGACGGCAACCGCCTTAACGTAGGGTTGATCTGGTGCGAAGAAACAGTGCTACCTCGACGCTATCGCGAAGCGCTGCGTTTATTCGACGTTGTACTGGCCGGATCGCACTTCGTTAAACATGTGTTTGATACCAACCTTTCCGACGTGTTGACACTGGATTGTATTCACCCTTTATTTCTACCTGAGGGAATTCGTGCAGACCGAGATAAGTTTGGCTTGCCTAGAGACAAGCTTCTGTTTGTCTCGAGTTTCGATCCCCACCACGATCCCGCTCGCAAAAACCCGTTCGGCGCGGTAGATGCTTTTTTGCAAGCCTTCCCCGGCATTTCGGACGATGCTGGCGCACCCCACCTCGTCGTAAAGTTGAATAACGCAGAAGTAACCACGCCGGGTTGCGATCCTATGCGCTTGGTAAAAGAATTGAAAACGCGATGTGTCGGCAACCCCCGAGTTCACTTTATCGCCAAATCGCTGAGCTATCCGGACGTGCTAAGTCTTTACGCTAGCTGCGACATATTCGTCTCTATGCACCGCGCGGAAGGATTGGGACTTGGGCCATTGGAATGCATGGCGCTAGGCAAGCCAGTGATCGCAACCGGGTGGTCGGGCAACATGTCGTTTATGCGGCATACGAATTCGTGTCTGGTCGGGTTCGATTTGGTGCCGTATTCCGGCATGGCAGCCAACGGCCCAGACCAACTTGGAAAACGCGCGCTGTGGGCAGAGCCACATATCGACGAAGCCGCCGACTGGATGCAGCAATTAGCCTCGAACCCCGAATTACGCAAAAAAATCGGAAGCCAAGCGACCAGCGACGCCAAGGCCTATCACGCCGCATCCGAGCAAATTACGTTCATGAGCGACTTGAAGGCAATTCTGGAGGAAAGAGCTTTTTTATCGCGCAGACAAAAAAGCAAACTGACCGATACCGCGGCATTAAGAGCGGCCGAAGCGCAATTCAATTATTTCGGGTTGCCCGGTTTTAAAAGAAGATGCGCAGACATTCTTGACAAACATATTCTGTGGCGTATCAAACAGACTAATTCGGATGGGGCGGCATAACCGTCTCAACCGCCAATGCCAGCTACGGCTCTGCAAACGCTATCCACCGAAATTGAGCTAACTTCGTGACTATTTACTATCTTTGCCCTGAACACGATACTCCTGCGGGAGGCATACGAGTTATTTATCAACATGTCGACATATTAAATCGTAACGGAATTGCGGCGTATGTGGTTCATAACAATCCTGGATTTCGGGTGAGTTGGTTTGAAAATGAAACTTCGATTGTCTATTGGCGCAACTCTCCAATTGAGCGCATTCGTGGCAAGCTTAAACGCCGTTTTTACCCCGACCAAGTTGTAGAGCTACACATAAAAGGCGGCAAACAAGCTACTATTGGCGCAAACGACATTCTCGTAATCCCAGAACTCTATGGTCCAGACTTGGCATGGGAATATGGTAAAGGTATTAAAAAAGTCATTTTAAACCAAGGATGCTACCTAACCTTCAATGGTTATTCGCTAAATAAAAAACGCCTGATAACCCCTTATCACGATCCCGATACGATCGCTACCCTAGTCAATTCAAAAAATGGCGAAGACTATTTGAAACACGTTTTTCCCGACCTAACACTACACCGTTTTAGACTTTCAATCGATCCTAATATATTTTATTTCCAAGCCGAAAAGAAAAAGCAACTTTGTTTCTCCCGCATAAAGAATCAGCAAGACGCGATGCAAGTCATCAATATTCTTAAATTTCGAGGAGCTCTCGAGGACTTTGATATCGTGCCATTTATTAATTTACCTCAAACCGAGGTTGCAAAAACCTTCCGCGATTCGGCCATCTTTCTAAGCTTCGGTTATCCCGAGGGATTTGGTCTACCTGCTGCAGAGGCCATGGCATCTGGTTGTATAGTGATAGGATTCCATGGTGGAGGCGGCAGGGAATTTTTCGATCCGAAATTTTCTTATCCCATCGAACAAGGCGATATTATAGATTTTGCCAAAACAGTCGAATTTGTCATAAAAAACTACCAGCAGCATCCCGAAAAGATGTTGGAAAAAGGACGCCTAGCAGCTGAATTTATTCGCAATACCTATTCGTTGGAAATTGAGGAAAAGGAAATCGTATCGGCGTGGCAAACCATACTTGCAAAATTTAACTCTGATTGAAACTTTATGAAGACAAGTCCCCGCCTTATCGCATTTCATTTGCCGCAATTTCATCCCACTCCGGAGAACGATGAGTGGTGGGGCAAGGGTTTTACAGAATGGACCAACGTTGCCAAGGCCAAGCCGCTGTATCCCGACCACTACCAGCCTCACGTACCGGCCGATCTGGGATTTTACGACCTCCGCTTACCCGAGGCGCGCCACGCCCAGGCCGAACTAGCCAGAGAATATGGTATCGAAGGATTTTGTTACTACCACTATTGGTTTGGCGACGGCAGACGTATGCTGGAACGACCGGTTAACGAAATTCTAGCCAGCGGTGAACCGAACTTTCCATTTTGCCTATGTTGGGCTAACCACAGTTGGAATAATATTTGGCAGGGTACGGCAGATCGCACCCTAATTGAGCAAACATACCCCGGCTTGGAAGATCATAGACTGCATTTTGAATGGCTACTCAAAGCGTTCAAGGATCGGCGATATATTACTGTTGATGATAAGCCATTATTCTTGATCTACAGTCCAACGGACATTCCGGAATTACCGAATGTCATTCTATTTTGGCGTGAGCTCGCTAAACAGGCCGGACTGGCAGGATTGTATCTGGTCGGCGTGAACTACCGTCACCGCCAGGACTGGAATCCTATTAGCGTTGGCTTGGATGCCTCGACATGGCAACCATTACCGCCTAAAGATGGGCACATTCCTCCAAGATATCGTTTAAGGAGATTGTTAAACCGTATTTTCCTCGGCAAAAAATCATCCCTTACAGTCTACGATTACGCGGATACCATTGAACAATTAACACGTAAATCTCCGCCTAATTTTCCCGATTATCCAACTGTCCTCCCAAATTGGGATAATACTCCTCGTTCTGGCGAAAACGGTTTAGTATTACACGGATCTACCCCTGAATTATTTGGGCGTGTTCTACGCCGGGGATTATCCCTAATCAGCGACAATGTACCAGAGCACCAAATTGTATTCATAAAAGCCTGGAATGAATGGGCAGAAGGAAATTATTTAGAACCTGATCAATTTCACGGCCACGGCTATTTAAACGTCGTGCGTCAGGAACTCTCGCGCTTCAAAACCGAATATAATATCTAACAAATTAAAATGTGTGGCATAAACGGTATATTTCGCTATGGCGTAGAAACGCCGAAAATCGATATCGAACAAATAATAGCAACTCGCGACTCAATGTATAACAGAGGGCCTGACGGCGCCGGCCTTTGGTTATCGGACTGCGGATCGGTTGGATTCGGACATCGGCGCCTGGCGATAATCGAACTCTCGGAATTGGGCGCTCAACCCATGCATACAGCGGATGGCCAGTTGTCCATCACGTTCAACGGCGAAATATATAACCACAACGAATTAAGAAGAAACCTAGAGTCGAAAGGGTTTGCTTTTCGAAGCCACAGCGATACGGAAGTGCTGCTTCATTTATACCGAGATATCGGCATCGAAATGGTTAATCAATTACGCGGCATGTTTGCATTTGCGCTATGGGACAACCGTAACAGAAAGCTGATAATCGCACGCGACCCTTACGGTATTAAACCGGTTTATTACTCAAATAGTGACGGGGTGTTTCGATTCGCCTCGCAGGTAAAAGCCCTTGTAGCAGGAAGCGGAATCGATTGTTCGATTAACCCGGCTGCATTAGTAAGTTTTTTACTCTGGGGCAGCGTATCCGAGCCATTAACGTTATATGAAAATATAAACGCATTGCCTGCAGGACATGTACTTGAAATTGATTACTTAGGCCGCCAAAGTATTCATCAATATTGGAATATCAATACTGTCATAAATACTTCTTATTCGGCCGCGTCAGCTATACCAGCGGATATAACCAAGGAATTAGCTAAGGCGGCGATTAGAGACTCTGTCAAAGCGCACATGGTTGCGGACGTACCAGTAGGCTCTTTTTTGTCAGCGGGTCTCGATTCGGCAACTATTACCGGGCTGGCTCAAGAGCTTGTCCCCGAACCGGTTAGCGCTATAACGCTGGCTTTCGAAGAGTTTAGCGGAAGGTCGCTGGACGAGGCGCCTGTCGCTAAGGAAATCGCTTCGATACTGGGCGTAAAGCATCAAGTGGTCACTTCGAGTATGTCCCATGTCGAAACCGAATTGGCAATGTTTCTTGACGCGATGGATCAACCAACTATCGATGGTATCAATACTTGGCTGGTCAGCAAAGCGGCTAAATCAAACGGGCTTAAGGTCGTGCTTTCTGGTTTAGGCGGAGATGAAATGCTTGGTGGCTATAATACATTCGAAGCAATTCCAGAAATTATAAACAAGCTATCACCCTACAATTCAAACCCTACTATTAACAACCTGTTTTTTTACATCCACGCTTTTATCGCAAAAAGCTTTAAAGGATTAAATCCAAATAATTCTGATTGTTTGAACATGGCAAGCAATATCACGTCTGCCTATCAGCTTCAGAAAGGTTTATTTATGCCTTGGGAGCTCCCAAATATCATCGATAGAGATTTATTAAAAATCGGCCTGTCGCAACTCACGAAAATCAATAGATTTGAGTCAGTAGACGACATTCAATCCGATTTCGGCAAAATTGTGGCTCTGGAATCAAAAAAATATATGCGTAACCAATTGTTACGCGATACCGACTGGATAGGAATGGCCCACTCTCTGGAAATTCGCGTACCGTTAGTAGACCATATTTTGCTCTCTAACTTGGTCGGTTCGGCCGCGACCGGGAAACTCGGGAACAAGAAAGAAATATTACCCCAATCGCTTACTGCTAAACTCGATGATCGCATCGTCAATCGGCCAAAAACCGGCTTTACCATACCGATATGGCGCTGGCTCAATCAATCGCCGGCATTTTCTTCATGGAAACGAAACAAATATCTGACTAACAAAAACATAATACCGAACAAACGCTGGGCTTATTGTGTGCTTGAACATTTTCCTGGAGCAAGTAACTATTTAAAATAAGGCTATGTTCGCGTTAGTAGTTGGCGTCGCCCCGGCATACCGAAAGGGCGCAAGTGTATTGCCGGGGCCCAGAAGCCACGGACGGCAAAGTTCAACACATCCTTGTTCCCGTCATCCCGGCAATCCATGCCGGGATGACGGCTTCGATCTCATTCAACTATTAACGCGAACATAGCCTAAAATAACCTTATCCTATTAGTGCGCCTGCACTCACACCGGCTAACGTATAACCAACTATGAGAAACATCCCGGCTCTGCCAGAGAATTAGATAGCAGCTCTATTCAAAACGCCCTACTCCCGATCTTCAATGAGAAATCCGCTGTTGTCGGATTTTGGCGTTGAATTGGTCGATATCGGTAACGACCTCGGCGGAACCAATTGCCGGGTCGCCCTCGCCTTTCAGATACAAAGCCCCCGCTCCGCCCAGCCACACCTTTAAATTGCCTTGCTGTGCGCCCGTCAGCAGCCGGTGCAAATGTTCCACAGTTATTTCCTCCGGCGGCGTTTTCACCATGCCGACCACCAACAACTCCGGCGCCAAGTGCCGCGCCGCTTCGAGTATGTCTTCCGCCGGTAAATCCGCGCCGAGGTAATAACAATTGTAGTTCTGTGCCGCGGCGACCAAACAACTGACCAAAATTCCGAATTCGTGCGGTTCGCCGCTGGGCGTCGCCAACATGATCGCCGGATTGTTGCGCGAGTGGCGGTGCAAATTGTTCACCATGCTCAACACGATGCGTTTCACGCAGGACGAGAACATGTGCTCCTGGGCGATATTGATTTTGCCTTGGTGCCACAAATTGCCGACCTTTTGCATGGCCGGCAACAAAACGTCGCGGGCGTAGTCCAACGGCTCGTTGACCAGCAGCGCTTTCTTCAACAACTGCTCGCAACGTTCGATGCGATATTCGCGCAAGGCGTCCGCGATTTGCTCCAGAAACGGCGCCGGCTCACGCCGTTGCTGAGCGGCAGATTGGTTTTGCAAGTCGTTGAGTTGCTGCCAACTCAAGCCGGCCAGCTTGCCGATAGAGTGGCCCTGCCCGGTCAGATTGACCAGCAGCGTCAACTTGTCCAGATCCTGCTGCGAATAGAAACGCCTGCCGGTGTCGTTGCGCGCCGGCGTGACGCAGGCGTAACGGCGCTCCCAGGCTCTTAACGTTTCCGGCGTCAAACCCGTTAACGATGTAATGGCTTTAATTGAGTACATTGTTCACGTTTTGTACATAATTTATTTTGACAAACATTCTACAATCTAGTAACGTAATTGCCAACAACTTATTCCACGAGCGAAACGATCATGTCTAATACAGCCGCACTATCCTTTGCTAGCGAGACAGTTACTATCGAAGATGCCGAGCCCGCCACTCTGAGCGTGCGCATGGAGCAGGCCCGCAGCCACCTAAACCGGTTGTTGCTTGATAATCAAGAGGTTAGCCCTATGCTTGCCAAGCGTTTATTAAACGAACTGCAGCGCGGCGTCGACTGTTCCGAGCTGATGATTGCCAAAAATTCGGACGAAGCCAAACGTTTGATCGACTTGTTGTACAAACAGCAAACCGTTGTACAAGCTCCTGCGACGATCATCGGTGCGGCACAAGAAGTTGTACAACCGCAAAACATTGTACAACTATTGAACCCGCACCGGCGTACAGTCAACCAGTTGTTGTACAGCTTGCATTTGCTGCCGGTGTTCCTGATCGACACAGCCAACGACATAGTTAAAAGCCTGCCGACGGAAACAGGCGGCTACGACGACTACAAGGCCGAACTGAAAGCGGCGATTCGGGAATTGAAAAACATCCGCCAACAAACCATATCGGCCAATACCGGTTTGGTAGCGTTCGTGGCCCATAAATACAAAACTAACAACCTTAGCTTCGACGATCTGATGCAGGAAGGCCTGGTCGGATTGATCAAAGCGGTTGACCGGTTCGATGCGGAGCGAGGCATCTGCTTTTCGACCTACGCTATCTATTGGATCAAACAGGCGATATCGCGCTTGATCGTCAAACAGGAAAAGATCGTGCGCTTGCCGGTGGCGTTGGCCGAAAAAGCCTCGGTGGTGTTCGAGGCCATGCGCAACTGCTATCTAAAAACCGAACGCTGGCCCAGCATCGCGGAACTCAAAGCCTGCTGCGATCTGACCGAGCAAGAAATCAAAACCATCAGCAGCTATTACCAATCCACACACTCCCTCGACGCTGCCGTCGGCGACGAAGACGACGGCCTGGATCTGATGGCCAGAATGCAACAGCACCAGTTCAGTCTGCCTCTCGATGAACTAATAGACAACGATCTCGCTCAATACGTCGACAAAGCGGTGGCGTCGTTACCGGAAAAACAAGCGGCGATTCTGGCGATGCGCTTCGGTTTGCGCGACCACACGGAAATGACCTTGCAAGCCGTTGCCGACCAACTGCATGTTACTCGAGAAAGAGTGCGGCAAATCCAGAACGAGGCCTTAAAAAAATTGAAACAACAGTTCGGCTTTGACCTTATGCTATTTCTCGAACCCAAGGATGGCTAACAATAACAATCAATGACCCAGGTCAGGCTAACACTACAAGAGGAGTGATTATGTCATCAGAAAAACACAACACCAGTAAGCAGACGCCGCAGCCGGATTGGAGGCTGGAGATCGACAAGTATTGGAAGCAGGTTTCGGAAAAAACCGGCGATTTTTTTAACGACCACAAAAGCATGTTTTCCGCCGGCAAGGTTGCCTCTGCGGTGGGAGGCACTCTGGCCGTAGTCTGGCTGGCCAGCGGCTTCTATATCGTGGACCAAGGCAACCGCGGCGTCGTCACCCGCTTCGGCGCCTATTCCGAAACTACGATGCCCGGTCCGAACTGGCACATTCCGGTTCCGTTCGAGAACGTCGCCATCGTCAACGTCGAACAACAACGCTTTATCGAAGTCGGCTACATCGACAGCAGCCGCATCAACAAATCGTCGCTGATTCCGCAGGAATCGCTGATGCTGACCGCCGACGAGAACATCATTGCCGTGCGGCTGGCGGTGCAGTACCAGATCAACAACGCCAGGGATTACCTGTTCAACGTCAAAAACAACGAAAACACGCTGAAACAACTAACCGAGAGCGTCGAGCGCGCCGTGATCGGCCGTAACAGCATGGACTTCGTCCTGACCGAGGGCCGCAGCCAGATCGTCGCCGAGATCAAAGAGCAGATCCAGGCCGGCATGGACGAATATAAAACCGGCATCAGCATTGCCAGCGTCAACCTTCAAGACGCTCAGCCGCCGGAGGAAGTGCAAGGTGCCTTCGAAGACGCCATTCGCGCCCGCGAGGATAAGCAGCGCCTGATCAACGAAGCCGAAGCCTACGCCAACGAAGTGATTCCGAAAGCCCGCGGCGCCGCGTCCCGGATTATCCAGGAAGCCGAAGCCTACGAAGCGGAAAAAATCGCCAAAGCCAAAGGCGAAACCGAACGCTTCGACCAGTTGCTGGTGGAATACGAGAAGAGCCCGGCCATCACCCGCAAACGCCTGTATCTGGAAGCCAAGGAAAAATTGTATAGCAGCACCAACAAAGTAATGCTGGAAGCGGACCAGACCAATCCGATGCTGTACATGCCTATGCCGCAGACCTTTCAACAACACGGCAGCAGCCCGGCCGCCAGCAATGACGCGGAACCGACGGTCGAACCGCACAACGCCGACAAAAACGGCATGCGTAAAACCTCCGGCAACGAATTGCGCCCAAGCAGGAGCAAACAATGAGCAGCAGAACCCAAATTTTGATTCCGGCCGGTTTATCCCTGCTGGTACTCGGTTACATGTCGGTTTTTTACGTGAAAGAACACGAAAAAGCCATCCTGTTTCGACTCGGTGAAATGGTCGAATCCGACTACAAACCGGGACTCCATTTTAAGGCCCCCATCATCAATAATGTCAGTACGTTTGATGCGCGCGTGCTGACCTTGGACGCCAAGTCCGAGCGTTTTCTTACCTCCGAAAAGAAGAACGTTATTGTCGATTCGTTCGCCAAATGGCGGATAGGTGATGTGGGCCTCTTTTACACCACGGTCGGCGGCGACGAGTTTCAAGCCAATCTGCGCCTCGACCAAATCATGAAAGACGCGATGCGTAGCGAATTCGGCGTGCGCACGATCAAGCAACTGATTTCGGAAGACCGCAACGAACTGCGCGAGACGCTGCTGGCCAAGCTGTCGCCGACCGCCCAGAAATTCGGCATCGAGCTGATCGATATCCGCATCAAACGCATCGATCTGCCGCAGGAAGTCAGTAGCTCGGTATTCCAGCGCATGCGCGCGGAACGGGAACGCGTTGCCCGCGAATTCCGTTCGCAAGGCGCGGAAAGCGCAGAGCAAATCAGCGCCGAAGCGGACAAGCAGAAACACGTAATCGTGGCCAACGCCCAGCGCGACGCCGAGAACATCCGCGGCCGCGGCGACGCCCAGTCGGCCGAGATTTATGCGAAAAGTTTCGGCAAGAATCCGGAGTTTTACGCCTTTTACCGCAGCTTGCAGGCTTATCAAACTTCGTTCGAAAAAACTCAGGATACCCTGGTGTTGAAACCGAACTCGGACTTCTTCAAGTATTTTTCCAGCGAAAAATAAGGCCGGAGCCAACCCATGAAAAAGTATTTCATTGTTCTGACTATTGTCGCTGCGGTCGGATTGATAGTTTCGGCTATCTTCAACCGCAGCATGCCGCAATACGACCCGCATTACGAGATTTCGTATTCGGACTTTATCGAAGACGTTCGCAACAAGGCGGTGGAGGAAGTGGTGATCGACGGCAATTACGTCGACGGTCGCCGCCCGAACGGCACCCGTTTCTCGACCTACAACCCCAACGACTCTCGGATGATCGACGAGTTGCTGGAATACGGCGTCAAAATCAAAGTCGAAAAACCGCAACAACCGTCGACCTTGATGCAAATCTTCATCTCCTGGGCCCCTACCCTATTGCTGATCGCCGTGCTGGTTTACTTCATGCGTAAGCAGGCCGCAGCCATGGGTGGCCGCGACGGCCAAATGGGCTTCGGTAAAAGCCGAGCCAAGTTGATGGCCGAAGACCAAATCAAAATTCGCTTCAGCGACGTTGCCGGCTGCGAAGAAGCCAAGCACGACGTGGTGGAGATGGTGGACTTCCTGCGCGATCCCGGCAAATACGAAGCCTTGGGTGGCAAGATTCCGCGCGGCGTGTTGATGGTCGGACCGCCGGGTACCGGTAAAACCCTGCTGGCCAAAGCCATAGCCGGCGAGGCAGGCGTACCATTCTTCTCCATCTCAGGTTCAGACTTCGTCGAAATGTTCGTCGGTGTCGGTGCAGCCAGGGTGCGGGACATGTTCACCGAAGCCAAAAAACGCGCACCCTGCATCATCTTTATCGACGAGATCGACGCGGTTGGCCGCCAACGCGGCGGCGCCGGCATGGGCGGCGGCAACGAGGAACGCGAACAAACCCTGAACCAGTTGCTGGTGGAAATGGACGGCTTCAGCGGCAGCGAGGGGATTATCGTCATCGCCGCCACCAACCGCTCCGACATTTTGGATAAAGCCTTGTTGCGGCCTGGCCGTTTCGACCGCCAAGTGCAAGTCGGCTTGCCTGATATCAAAGGCCGCGAGCAAATCCTCAAAGTCCACGGCGACCGCGTGCCGCTGGCCGAAGACGTCAACTTGAACGATCTCGCCCGCGGCACCCCTGGCTTTTCCGGTGCCGAGCTGGCCAATCTGATCAACGAAGGCGCCCTGTTCGCTGCACGTAACAATAAGAAAGTCGTGACGATGAACGACCTGGACAAAGCGCGCGACAAAATGATTATGGGCGCCGAAAAACGCACGATGATCATGTCCAAGGAAGACCTGTTGATGACGGCCTACCACGAAGCCGGCCATGCCATCGTCGGCCGCAAGGTGCCCGAGCACGACCCGGTTTACAAAGTTAGCATCATGCCGCGCGGCGGCGCGTTGGGTATCACGATGTTCCTGCCGGAGCGCGACCAATACAGCGCCAGCAAGGACAAACTGGAAAGCCAAATCGCCAGTTTGTTCGGCGGTCGGGTTGCCGAGGAACTGATCTACGGCAAGAACAAAGTCACCACCGGCGCCTCCAACGACATCATGCGCGCCACTCAACTAGCTCGCAACATGGTCACCAAATGGGGTTTGTCCGAGCGGCTGGGTCCGATGGATTACGGCGACAGCGAGGGCGGCTACATGGGGCCGCAAGCCAAACCGATGTCGGAAAAAATGGCGCAAACCATTGATGAAGAGATCCGGCATGTCATTGATGCCAACTACAGCCGCGCGGAAAACATCCTGAAAGAAAATATCGAGATCTTGCACAACATGGCGCAAGCCCTGATGGATTGGGAAACCATCGATAAATTCCAAATCGACGAATTGATGCAGGGCCGGATGATAGCGCCGCCGGAACCTGAGCCTGAAGCCAGCCTTGAAGCCGCCGCGGAACAGCAGGAACTGTCCGGATCCGCCGACGGCCAAATCGGTCAGGGAAGCGCACTCGCTTCTTAATAGTCCTCCTCTATGTACCCTCCGAACGCAGTACTCGCGGAGGGTATTTTTTTGCAGAGGCCAGCATTATGCAAAACCTATCGATTACATCCAAAACCTTGAATTTGTTGCAATTGATCTTGCAAGTCAATTTTAACGCTGCCGTGATCACGCTGCTGATCAGCGGGGTGGCAACGATACTCGGCAACTCGCTGTTTTTTGCCGATAACAGCGATCTATACGGGCCGCTGGCCAACAACATGCGGCTGATGATGTTTTACCTATGCCTGATCCAGGTTGCCGTCTATAGTTTCTACAAACTGGACCATCGGCCGGAGGCTTTGGCGGCGTTGGGCATATTTCTGTTGTTGTTGATCGCCGCGCTGGAGTTCTACTGCTCGATCAACCAAATCGATGTAGACGATAACTACCGCCAGCTTTTGCTTTATTCCGGACTATCGCACTTACTCTACGGCGGATGCGCGGCGCTGCGCGATCCGCAGCATCGGTCTTAAAAGTCCGGGCCGGAAGCCCGGGTTTACTCGGCGCTTTCAGTGCGCAGCCAACAAGGGGGAACCAGCAAATGCAAATCAAATTACCGTTCGATGCCAACCGGCCGGTCGCCGCGGAGGCCAGCATCGACATCGACCAGCCTTTAGACCAGGTGTTCGAGTTCGTCGGCCAGGGTTTTTTCGAAAACTATCCGAAGTGGGCGGTCGATCTGGTCGATTTCGAACCGCTGGACGGCGAGCACGTGTTTGTCGGCGCCAAAGCCAGACAGATTCGCCAAGACGGCGGCGAAGAAGTCGAATCGGTATTCGAGATCGCCGAGTACCAACCGCTGACCAAATTGGCCGTGCAAGGTCTGACCCAGCCCTATCGGCAAAGCTACCTGTTGCAGACCGAGGGCGACTGCCCGCCGACCCGGCTCACGTTCCGCTTCGAATTTCTGCAACTGGAAATTTTCATGCGGCCGTTCGAAAAACTGATCCGTTGCGCCATCGAGGAAGGTGCCGAGAATACGGTCGAGCAGATCAAGCATCTAATTTTGTTCGAATCCAATCCAACAGCCCAGACTTAGGGGAGTTTATTTATGGCTTTTGTCGTTGAAAAAGATAACGGACTGATTCCGCAAGTATTGTCGGCCATTCTCGACGAGTGCGTGAACGGCGTGACGCTCGCCGACCCCGACCTGGAAGACGCGCCGATTATTTACGCCAACAAGGCGTTCGAACGTTTGACCGGATACAGCCGCGACGAGATCATCGGCCACAACTGCCGGTTTCTGCAAGGCGCGGACCGCGACCAGGACGCGCGCTTCCAGATCGCCGACGCGATGCAGCGCCACGAAGCGGTGGAGGTCACGCTACGCAACTACCGCAAAGACGGCAGTTTATTTCACAACCGGCTGAAAATCGTACCGCTGTTCGACCGCAAACAACGGGTCATCTATTACCTGGGCGTGCAGTACGACATCACCCAGCAGGTCGACGCCGATAACGAAATCAAGAGTTTGACTAATTTGTTGAACGCCTTGCCCAAAGCATAATCCCCCAACCATCCCCGGTGACGCCATGAACGCAATCGGCACTGAAAACGGCATATTATTCAACCAAGGCCTGTTCGGCCTGGCGATTCTGGCTTTTGTGTTGTTGCTGGCCCTGGAAAAGAAACGGCCGTACCGTTTTTTTCCGCCTAAGGTCTACAAGGAGTCTATCGTCACCAACACCATGGCCTTTCTGGTCAACAATCTGATCCTGGCGGTACTCAGAGCTTCGTCCCTATTCCTGGTAGCCCAACAGTTTGCCGGCTACGGTTTGTTGAGTTCGATGCCGAACGGGCTGCTCAAGTGGTTGCTGGCGTTCGCCTGCTTCGATCTGGCGATTTACGCCTGGCACTACGCCAGCCACCAATCCGAGTATTTGTGGCGCTTCCACAAAATCCACCACAGCGACAAATCCTTCAACGTGTCCACCGGCTTTCGGTTTCACGTGTTCGACCTGCTATTGGAGATAGGCTACAAATGCTTGTTCGTAGTGGTGTTCGGCGTCGATGCCTACCTGGTGCTGTCGATAGAAATCGTCGAATTGTTTTTCATTTTCTTCCACCACGCCAATATCCGCGTACCCAACGAAGAAGCGCTGTCGCAATTCATCATCACCCCGTCGCTGCACCGCACCCACCATTCCAAGCTGCGTAGCGAGCACGACAGCAACTACGGCATAGTGTTGGCGCTGTGGGACCGCATGTTCGGTACCCGTAAAGAAATGGTTCCGGCCAATATCGGCCTGGACCTGATCGAAGCCGAAAACTTCATTCAGTTGTTTTCGCTGGCCTTCATCACCGAACGGAAAATCCGCCAGTTGCTGGGCTGGATTCCGAAAGGCAAGAAATGAGGCCGCACCGCGCGGAACCTTAACGCTAGAGTCTGCAACTGTCGGCCGCAAATATGTTGATCAAAACCTATAAGCAAATTCCGAGCAACGAGATCACCGATCCGGCAGTGTTCAGACAACGGCGGACATTGTTGAAAGCGATGGCCGCGCTCGCCATCGGCGCTGCCGGCAGCGACACCGTTGCCGCCCGTTCCCGCACCTGGCCCGACCTGCAAACCGGTAATCCACCCGTGCCCGACTTGCAGCCTACCCCGGCGGAATTGGTCGGCAATTACACCAACTATTACGAGTTCGCCTTCAACAAGGAAGACGCGACCCGTCTGGCGCAACGGCTGCGCATCGACGCGTGGTCGGTAACGATCGGCGGCGAAGTCGAAAATCCGGCCAGCTACCATCTGGAAGATTTGTTGCAACGCTGCCCGCTACGCGAATACCTGTACCGCTTCCGCTGCGTGGAAGGTTGGTCTATGGTCGTGCCCTGGGTCGGTTTTGCCTTAAGCGATTTATTGAAGCTGGCGCAGCCCTTGGCGTCGGCCAAATTCGTCAAATTCACCAGCGCCAGTCAGCCGGAGGCGATGCCGCGGTTGTGGCAACAAGCCATGCTGGCCTGGCCCTACCAAGAAGGCTTGCGTATCGACGAAGCCGGCCATCCGCTGACGATCCTGGCGGTCGGCGCTTACGGCGAAACCCTGCCCAAGCAAAACGGCGCGCCGCTGCGTTTGGTCGTGCCTTGGAAATACGGCTTCAAAAGCGCCAAAGCCATCGTCGCCATCGAGTTATGCCGGCAACCGCCGTTGACCAGTTGGAACCGCTACGCACCCGACGAATACGGCTTCTACGCCAACGTCAATCCGGCGGTACCGCATCCGCGCTGGAGCCAGGCCAGCGAGCGGCCGCTGGGCTCCGATTTTTTCACGCCGCGGCGGCCGACCGAATTGTTCAACGGCTATGGCGAACAGGTTGCCGGTTTGTACAGCGGCATGAACCTCAGGCATTTTTTCTAATGGACGCGCTGACCAGCCGGCTATGGCCCATTACCATCGCGTTTTGCGTGGCGCCGCTATTGTGGCTGCTGCTGGATATCGGTTTGAACCGACTGGGATCGAATCCGATTCAGGCCATGCATATTTATCTGGGCGACTGGTCGCTGCGTTTTTTATGCATCACGCTGGCGATCACACCGCTCCAAACCATGACTCAATGGCGCGGTATGACCGATTACCGCCAGCTATTCGGCCTGACCGCGTTTTTTTACGCCACCCTGCACCTGCTCGGCTATTTGAGTGCCGACCACGCCTGGGTCTGGCCGATTATCGGCCTCGACCTTTGGCAGAGCAGTTATCTTTGGTTCGGATTGCTGGCTTACCTGATATTGCTACTGTTGGCCGTTACCTCGCCCAAGGCCGCCAAGAAACGGCTGGGCAAAACCTGGAAAAAACTGCACCGCTATATTTATCTGGCCGCAGCCGCCGCGATCTTGCATTACTTTTGGCAGTTGAAGGGCAATCTGGCCGAGCCGTTGTTCTATCTGCTGGTGCTGGGCATGTTGTTGGGTTTCCGCGGCTTGGTTTGGTTGAAAAACCGCCGGTTCGGACTCACCGCGCCCAGCAAACCGCACGCGGCCGACCCGGACCGCGCCGACTGAGCCGCGGCAGCCGTTAGCCTTGGATTTGGAGAACAGACCATGAACCCAACCTCGATCTTAATCACCGGCGGCACCGGCTTTTTGGGCAGCGCCCTGACCCGCCGCCTGTTGGCCAAACAAGTTGCCGTGACGGTATTCGGCCGCGACGCGGAAAAGATCCGCAAACAATTCGGTCCCGGCGTCCGCGCGGCAACCCGCTTCGCCGACCTGGCCGACGCCGGCGCCTTCGACGCCGTGGTGAATCTGGCCGGTGCCGGCATCTTCGACCGTTATTGGACCGGGCCGCGCAAACAGATTTTACGCAACAGCCGCATCGAATTGACCCGGGAGCTGGTGGCCTGGATAGCGGCCGGCAACAAACCGCCGGTATTGGTCAGCGGCTCTGCCATCGGCGTTTACGGCGACCAGGGCGATAGTGTGCTCAGCGAAACCAGCCCGGCCAACGCCGATTTCGCCCAGCAATTGTGTGCCGACTGGGAGGCCGCGGCATTGGCTGCGGCGGACCACGGCAGCCGGGTCTGCCTGATCCGCACCGGTCTGGTGTTAGGCCGCGGCGGCGGTTTATTGCAACGCATGTTGCCGGCATTCCGGCTTGGCTTGGGCGGCACGCTGGGCGACGGCCGGCAATGGATGTCGTGGATTCATCTGGAAGACTGGCTTGCCGCCGCCGAAGCGATGATCGCCGATCCGACCATGAGCGGCGCCTATAACGCCACGGCGCCGGAACCTGCGACTAACCGCGAATTCAGCCAAGCCCTCGCCGAAGCCTTGGGCCGGCCGATGCTGCTACCGCTGCCGGCCGGATTGCTCAAGCTGTTGCTCGGCGAAATGTCCGCCTTGGTATTGGGCAGCCAGCGGGTGAAGCCGGAGCGCTTGTTGGCGCACGGCTTCCAGTTTCAGTATAGTCGGCTCAAACCCGCGCTCGACGCGATTTTGCACACCTCCTGATCCGAAATAATGGTAAGTCCATGTTAATCGACAGCCTGTCAGCGTTATTTGCCTTTACCTCGTTCATCCGCTGGTACGAAGCCTTGTTGGTGGCGATCGGCCTCGGCTTATTGGTGTTTTACCTGACGCCGGAACCGGACCCGGAATGGGAAGAGCGCGAACCGCCCAGCCTATATTTTTACCTGCAATGGAGCTGGTTGGGTCACCTGAAGTTAAAGGACGCCTTCTATCCGTTCTTCATTTTGTATAACGCCGTACTGTTCCTGATCGATTACCGGGTCCAGGAGGGCGAGTTCACCGTCGCCAGTTGGGTCACCATGCACATCATCATGGCGATGCCGTTGATTTACTGGACCGGTGCGGTGTGGCGCTGTTCGGATAAAACCGGTTCGCGCCACTGGGCGGTGCTGGCCCGATTGATGACGGTAGCGGCTTTTCTGGATTTATTGCTGCGTTGGGTGATTTACCGCTATTACCCCAATATATTCTTCAACTGCCAACAGATGACCATCCATTGGGGCGACTGCTGACCGAAATGAGCAAACCGCGTTACCGAACTTCCTTATTTATTTTCCGCCGCGACCTGCGCCTGGCAGATAACACCGCATTGAACGCGGCATTGCAAAGCACGCAGCGGGTGTTGGCCTGCTTCGTTTTCGATCCGCGCCAGATCGAGGCCCACCCCTACCGAAGCCAACCGGCGCTGCAATTCATGCTGGAATCGTTAAACGATTTGCAAACTCAGTGTCTGGCGCACGGCGGCCGGCTCTATCTGTTCGGCGAGCGGCCGGAAGCAGTCGTCGAACATCTACACCGGCAGCAAAGTATCGAAGCGGTATTCGTCAATCGGGATTACACGCCGTTTAGCCGCCAGCGCGACCGGGAACTGGAGTTATGTTGCGAAAAATTGGGCATCGGCTTCCACAGCCATGCCGACCTGTTGCTAAACGAGCCGGAACGGGTATTGACCGACAAAGGCTCGCCCTACCAAGTGTTTACCGCCTTTTACAAAAAAGCGGTGCAAAATCCGGTAGCCGTCCCGGATGCAGTAGCCGGCGACCGCTGGTTCAATGCTGCCGTCGACGCCGACCGGCCGGAACTGCTGCAAAATTTGATCCTGCCGCGACAGAATGCCCTGGCCGGCGGCCGGCAAGCGGCATTGCAACACTTAGCGGCATTGGCGGCATGCCGGGATTACAGCCAGACCCGCGACTTTCCGGAACTGGACGCCACCAGCCATTTGTCGCCGTATCTTAAGTTCGGCTGCTGCTCGGTACGCGAAGCCTACCAAGCCATCCAAGTTCAACTTGGGCCCGACCATGCGCTGTTGCGGCAATTGTACTGGCGCGATTTTTTCAGCCATATCGCCTACCATTTTCCGCACGTATTCGGCCATGCCTTCGACCGCCGCCTGGACGGGCTGCGCTGGCGCAATGCCCAAGACGATTTCTGGGCCTGGGCCAACGGCCAAACCGGATTTCCCATCGTCGATGCGGCGATGCGGGAACTGAACCAGACCGGCTGGATGCACAACCGGCTGCGCATGGTCGTCGCCTCGTTCCTGGTCAAAGACCTGCATGTGTCCTGGCGCTGGGGCGAACGTTACTTCGCCCAGCATCTGCTCGATTACGATCCTTGCGTCAACAACGGCAACTGGCAATGGGCAGCGTCGACCGGCTGCGACGCGCAACCGTATTTCCGGATTTTCAACCCGTGGCTGCAACAGAAAAAATTCGATCCCGACTGCCGCTACATCAAAACCTGGCTGCCGGAACTGCGACGCTATTCGGCCGCAGCGATCCACAAATGGGAAAAGTCGCCGCTGGCCGGCGATTATCCGCCGCCGCGGGTGAATCATGCCGAGCAAAGCCGCAGCATCAAAACCCAATACCAAACCTTATTGTCCAACCAACCGACCTGAACCGATGCGATTACCTGCGATACTGATATTCACTTTGCTGCTGTTGACCGGCTGCACCGGCATACCGGAAGGCTTGACCGTGGTCGACGGTTTCGAATTGCCGCGCTATTTGGGCACCTGGCACGAAATCGCCCGGCTGGACCACAGCTTCGAACGCGGCCTCAGCGACATCCGCGCCGAGTACAGCCTGCGCGAAGATGGCGGCGTCAAAGTACTGAACAGCGGTTTCGATGCCGAAACCCAGCAACGCCGCAGTGCCGAAGGCAAAGCCTACTTTATCGACGGCCCGGAACGGGGCCGATTGAAGGTGTCGTTTTTCGGCCCGTTCTACGGTGCCTACAACATCATCGCGCTGGACAAGGCTAACTACCAATATGCGATGGTCGCCGGCCCGGACCGAGACTATTTATGGATTCTGGCACGCACGCCGGATCTGGCGCAGCCGACGCTGGACAGTCTGGTTGACCAGGCCCGCAACCTGGGTTTCGCCACCGACCAATTGATTTTCGCCGCGCCCCGGCATTGACTCCAAGGACTCCCATGCACAATATTCCGGTCGGTATCAGCAGTTGCCTGTTAGGCCACGAAGTCCGTTACGACGGCGCCCACAAATACCACAGCTACATCGAGCGCACGCTGGGCCGCTATTTCGACTTCAAACCGTTCTGCCCGGAAGTCGAAGCCGGCCTGGGCATCCCCCGCCCCTGCGTACAGTTGCGGGAAACCGCCGCAGGCATCCGCTGCGTCGGCGTCAAGGACCACAGCTTCGACGTCACCGAGCGCTTGCAGGATGCGGCCGCGCGCCAGACAAGTTGGCTGGACGGCTTGTGCGGTTACATCCTGAAAAAAGACTCGCCCAGTTGCGGCATGACCCGAGTTAAGGTTTACAAACACGAGGTGCCGGTGCGCAATGGCACCGGGATTTTTGCCGGCTATCTGCAAACTGCCTTCCCCAACCTGCCGGTCGAAGAAGAAGGCCGCCTCGGCGATCCGGGTTTGCGGGAAAACTTCATCCAGCGCGTCTTCGTTTACCGGCGCTGGCGGCAACTATGCGAGGACGGCCTCAGCGCCCACGGCTTGATCAGCTTCCACAGCCGGCACAAACTGATCGCGATGAGCCACGACCAAAACCGGGCCCGCAATCTGGGCAGAATAATCGCCGGCGCCACCGATGCCCGGGTCGAGACTATCGCCGCCGAATACATAACCGAATTGATGGCCTGCCTGAAGATCGTCGCCAGCCGCGGCAACCACGTCAATGTGCTGCAACACATTCAAGGCTATTTGAAACGGGCGCTGGACAGCGACGACAAACAGGAATTGTCCGAGACCATCGAAAACTACCGCATCGGCCAGGTACCGCTGATCGTACCGTTGACGCTGCTGCGCCACCATTTCCGCCGTCAGCCCGATAGTTTCATCGACAACTCGTTTTACATGCAACCGCATCCGGCCGAATTGGCGTTGTTGAACGAGATCTGAGCGCCGTTAACGCTCCAACTCGCGGCGCTGCTTTTGATACTGGTCGTAGCCGGGCCGGCCTTCGCAATCGTCGGCCATGGCTTTTTGGCATTGCAATTGGCCGGCATTTTCGACGGCGTGGTAGGCAAAGCGCTGAGCCCAATCGGCGCTGCAAGCGGTACCGGCCAATAAGCAAACCGTCAGACTTAACACCCGAATTCCGTTCATAAGTTTCACTGCGTTGGCTTGGCGCCCGGCTCTTGTTGGAAATGAGCTTCAGAATACGGCGAAACTCGCTACAATGCTTGACCAATTCAGCTACTTTCGACGGTACATCCGATGGACATGGACACCGCGGAAAACTCCGCAAAATATGCAACCTTTATCAACCTATTAAAGGGTAGCGGCAAACTGTCGGACACCGATCTCGGTAAAGTCCGGCGCATGCAGAAATCCGCACCGGACGACTCGCTGCCGCAATTGCTGATTAAACTCGGTTTGTGCTCAGACAACGACATCGCCAACAATTTTGTGGCGGCCACCGGCATCCAACGCGCGGCGGCGGCACACTACCCGCCGCAGTCGCCGCTGCCGGACCACATTTCCCAACGTTTTCTGAAGCAACACCATGCGGTCGGTCTGACAGCGGACGAACAACAAATTGAAATCGCCGTGATGGACCCGATGGACGACTATGTCGTGCAAGCCCTGCAATTGGCCACCGGCAAGACCGTGACCTTGCAGATCGGCCAACTCGCCGAAATCGATGCGGCCTTGGAGTTGCAGTACGGCGAAGGCAAATCGCAGATGGATAAGCTACGCGACAACCTGGACGTGGAACAGGAAGGCAGCGAAGATCTGGAACATTTGAAAGACTTGGCTTCCGAAGCGCCGATCATCAAGATGGTGAACTATATCCTGCAAAAAGCGGTGGAAAGCCGCGCTTCCGACGTGCATATCGAGCCGTTCGAACAAAGCCTGAAAGTGCGGTTGCGCATCGACGGCGTGTTGCAGGACATAGATTCGCCGCCGGTCGCTTCCACTGCGGCTGTGTTGTCGCGGATCAAGATCATGGCCAAGCTCAATATCGCCGAACGCCGCCTGCCGCAGGACGGCCGCATCAAATTGCAAATGATCGGCAAAGAGCTGGATCTGCGGGTGTCGACGATTCCGACGCTGCACGGCGAAAGCGTGGTGATCCGCTTGCTGGACAAGGAAAACGCGGTACTGGATTTCGAAACGCTGGGCTTCGTCGGCAAACAGGCCGAGCGCTTCATGGAAGTTTTGGCCCAGCCGCACGGCATCCTGCTGATCACCGGCCCTACCGGCAGCGGTAAATCCACCTCGTTGTACGCCGCGCTGAAAACCCTGAACACGCCGGAACGCAAGATCATCACGGTCGAGGACCCGGTCGAATACCAACTGGAAGGCATCAACCAGATTCAAGCCAAACCGCAGATCGGCCTGACCTTCGCCTCGGCGTTGCGCTCCATCGTCCGCCAGGACCCGGACGTAATCATGATCGGCGAGATGCGCGATCTGGAAACCGCCAAGATCGCCGTGCAATCGGCGCTGACCGGCCACTTGGTGCTGTCCACCTTGCACACCAACGACGCTGCGGCCGGCGTCACCCGCTTGCAGGACATGGGCCTGGAAGAATACCTGCTCAGCTCGACCATCAACGGCATCCTGGCCCAACGCTTGGTCAGAAGGCTGTGCCCGCACTGTAAGCAGGCCCATCCGGCGGCCGATGCCGTGATCGAGGAAATGCAGTTGCGGCGCTGGCAACCCAGCGGCGACATCCGGTTCTACAAACCGGTGGGTTGCCCGGCCTGTAACGGCATCGGCTACAAAGGCCGGCTGGCGATCATCGAATTTTTGACGATGACCGACACCATCCGCAAACAAATCATGAAACACGAAGAAGCCTTCGTCATCCAGCAAACCGCGATCGAGGAAGGCATGCAGACCATGTACGAAGATGGCGTCGGTAAGGCGCTGCAAGGCACGACCACGCTGGAAGAAGTGTTGCGAGTCACCACCGAAACCTGAGTATCCGGTGCAGCGACTGGCGGACACTGCAACCGTGCCGCTTGCAGTGTCGGTCAAGTCTCGCACGAGCAGCCATAGCGACGCGAGCCTGCGTCGTGTAACCTGCACCAAACACCTTCAGCCTTTAATCGAACCCGGAGACTACCGTGGCATCGACAACCATCCACAGTTGGCACCGCATAAAATTATCCAGCCAGGAGTACCAATCCGGCGAAATCGCCGTGTTAATGGGCGCCTTCCGCGCCGCCTACGTAGCCCGGAACGGTCCGGACGGCATGGCGATGTTCGGTCATTGGACCGACGACGGCTCGTGTTATTGGGTATATACCAGCCCGAAATCGTCCAGGCATATCGCGCCGCTGCTGGCAGCCTATTCCGCCTTACGGACACCTGCCCCCGACCCACAGCAGTTATCGCTGATCTACGGCGACGAATCCGCCCGCAACTGCTTCGAAACCGGTTTCGAAGCCTGATGTGAGTCCAACTGTGGCCGCAATCGGTTTTGGTGCGGATGCTTTGCCAGTTTTGCGCTGAACATTACAGTACGCCAGCAGTTCGTGCCGGTCGAGAGCTATAACTGGACCCGGTGTTTGGTAGTTGAAGGGAAGCGGCGTATCCGGTTGATTATGAACAAAACGATCGCACCAAAACATACGCCGCCATAAAGGCGATTAACGTAATCGACCTGTCGAGTCGAGCAGAGAACATGGAGTTTACAACTGTCCGGACGATTCCGGCTGCAACGCAGAGCGGAGCTGGCCGCAAAGCTCGTTAGACCGCATCCGCTAAAGCAATCCAAAAACCTTCAATTGGCTACAAACCGGCAACTGGTTATCCGGCGCCGTGCAATCGGAAGTGCCGATCCGGTAAATCAGCACGTACACCCGGCCGTTGGCGACCACCGGCGGGATCATCCGCGACATTTTGCCCAGGCCGCCGTTATTGTCGTCGCCGGTGCGGAACAGGCGTTTCAGTTTATTGCCCGGCATGATTGAGGTCGCATCGTAGGCGATCAATTGGCCCTCGGCGAATTCTTTGTTCGCGTCGCCGAATTTGGAAAAAACCGCCCAAACCAGCGCCGAGCCGAAATCGAGCGCATGCGGAAACGCCGAGCCGGCAGCGGGCTTGCCGGAAACCATCAGCAAACCGCCGGGCATGCCGCCGGGAGAGGCTACGCCGACCGAGGCCAAATCGTCGGCTTCGGCGCGGAAGCTGGGCAATTTGCCGTCCAGCGTCGAGAAATTGTAGGCCTTCAACCGCGAGTTTTCGCCCCAAACATAGACGATGCCGCCGCTTTGGTCGCGTTGTGCCAGCGCCAAAGCATGGATGTGGTGCATCTTATTATTTTCCGGGTCGCCGCAGGGCACGAACCAGCCGTGGTCGCTGTGACCGGCGGCCGGACACGGCAGGCTGCGGTTCAGGTGTTGTGCCCTGTCCCAGTTTTCGGCGATGCCGCCGCCGTAATACGTCGCCACCAGCGGCGGCTTGGACAGCAACTGGTTGAAGCGGTCGTTTTTGCCCAGATTGAATTTATCCAACGAGTAAATGATGCCGTCCTTGGTACCTTGCAGCAGCAAACTGGAGCCCGGCACCAACATCGGCCCGGCGGCGCCGAAATCCCAATCCGCGCCGGCTGCGCCGGCGCCGGCCCGGCCGCAGGAGACTTCCGCGTTGTTGTCCTGCCACAGGCAATCCTTTGGCGCGACGCGTTCGTCCAGGAATGCCTTGTAGTAATCCACTTTCTCCAAAAGCGGCCTGGCGCCGCCGATGCTGGGTTTGAAGCGCAGCTTGATCATACTTTCCGCCAAGTCGACGTCGCCATTGTTGGAGGTACCGTTGGAGGTGGCGACGTAAATCATGTCGTCTTCGGTGACCGGTGCGCCGCCGGCGTGCCAGATACCGGCGCCCCAGGAGTTTAACGCCGTCGCGCAAAATATCGCCGCCTCCTTGGAAAACCCCGGCTGCCCCAACAGGGCGCGGGTATCGTAGGCGACGACGAAACCGTGCGGGTTTTTGCGCCCGCCCAGCAGTTTCTCGTCGTTAGCGGCAAACGCCAGCACCAAGCCGTTATTGGCCGTCAATGCCAGACCGGCTCGCAATTTAGGATAAACGTATTGTTTGGTCTGATTGTTTTCCCGGTAAACCGCGCCGGCGTCGTTGAACCAACAGCCATTACCTTCCTGCGACCGGCCGAAGATTCGCACCGGGGCGGCCTTCTGGCTGCCGTCGGCCGGATTCAACGCGTAAATCCAATAATCGCGGAAGCGGTTGTCGTTGTTTTTCTTCTGCCAGGAGGCGACATACAAGGTATTGCTGGCCGGGTCGACGATAGGCGTGGCCGATATGCCCCAGGTCGGCGTGTGCTTCCACATGTCCATGTCCTGGGAACTGATTTCCGGCCCCAGCTTGACGTTGTACAGAGTGGCATTGGTGCGGGCGTTGATACCGATGACTTCGTTCTTCATCGTCGTAACGATGATCAGGTCGTCGCCGTTGGCGGCATTTTCCAGCACCAAAGGTTGGGTTTCGACTTTGGCGTTGAAATCGTAAGTCCGCAACAAACCGAAGCGGTCCGGGTTGACGTTATCCTTGTTCAGTAAAAATTCTTGGTTGTTGGCGGCGGTGCGGAAATTGTTGCCGGCACGCTGCGTAATACTGACCGCTGCCGTCTGGGTGGCAAACATTCCGCTTAACACGGCCCCGGCGAGACTGAGCGCAAATCGTTTCATGGCGTACTCCGGCTGTGGCAAAAGTCAACTGAGCCTAGAATTTACCGAATACCGCTGTCAAGCACTTATTCAATAAGGTTTTTTCCGTATCGGTCTCGACGCTAAGGCTCTGCCGCCGAACCGCTCGCCAACAACGCCCGCATCACGCTGACCCGGCTGCCGCGGTAGCTTTCTTCGGCAATCGGTTGCCAGCCCAGATTTTGGTAAAAGGCGGCCTGATCCGGGGTAAACAAATATAAATGCCGGTGACCGGCCGCCGCGGCCTGCGCCATGACATGCCGCACCAAGCGGCTGCCGATCCCTTGCCGGCGGAATTCGGGCACGACAAACACGCTAGCCAGCCACGGCGACCATTGCGGCCGCTCGTCCATGTCGCTGGCCACGATTGCCGCCGAGCCTACCGGCTGCCCCCGCTGTTCGTACACGAAAGTGGAAGGAACCAAACCGTCTTGCAAATAGGCCTGCATCCTGGCGATGCGCATGCCCAGGTTTTCGCCGGGATTCAGATAGGCCCATTCGGCTTGGTGCCAAGCGGCGAGGGTCGGCAAATGGTGAGGTACCGCGGATAAATCGACGATGGGCATAATGGGCGTCATTGTGGGTGGATAGGCCGAATTATACGAAAACGGCCGGCGATTGAATCGGCCGCGTCGACGAATGCCTTGCCGGCGCCGGTTTGACAAGCGCCGCCGGCAAGGCATGTTAACTTTGCACCGAGCCGGCGCGCTAAAGCATTGCAGCGCCGCCGAGATTCGGCGTAACATCGGCCGCAATGCCATCCCAGCGAGGCTAAACCAAATGCTGCAAAAACGACTGATCGCACTGTTGCTGTTGTTGATCTTGTTGCCGACGTTCGCCACCGGCTGGATGGCTTACCGCTTCGCCATCGACAATATGCGCGGCAACCGCCTCGACGCTATCGGCCGCGTAGCGGAAAGCCGGCGCGAACAATTGGCCATGGTGTTACGCCGCGCCGATAAGCGCGCCGACGCCTTCATGGCCGAAGTGCTGGCTAAATGCCTGGCCGGCGCCGGGCTGGACCGCGATTGCGCCAGCCGCGCCGTCAACGATTTCCTGCACGGCGAAGGCGCTGCCGGTGCCTGGTTATACCTTAACGATCGGGCCGAAACGCTGGCGGTCGGCAATCCGCCGCTGCCGATTGCCGATTTGGCCGAGTTCCGCCGCGGCCAAATCGCCGGCCTGATCCCGTCCCAGCCCGAACGCCCCGGCTATTTTTATGTTATCGCCCGCGAACCGGACCAACCCTGGCGCTTGGCGGTGTTTTACCCGATTGCGCCGATCCAGGCCTTATTCGGTTCTCACCCGGACTTGGGCCGCTCCGGAGAAAACCTGCTGGCCGACCAGCACGGGAATTTCGTAACGCCGGCCCGCAGCCATATCGAGCCCTCCCCTAGCCGGCCGTTGCTCGCCTGCCTGGCCGGAGAAAATGTCCAGGGTTCGGATAAGGATTACCGCGGCCGGCCGGTGATTTACGGCTACCGCCATGTCGCGGAAATCGGCGGCTGTATTTTGGCGCAGATCGAGCAAGATGAAGCCTTGGCGCCGATCCAAAGCCTGGAACACAACATGCTGTTGGTGGTATCGGCTTTCGTGGTATTGACCGGCTTTACCTCGCATCTGCTGGCCAAACGCATCGTCGGGCCGATCGCGCGGTTGACCTGCACCGCGCGCCGGATTCGCGACGGCGACTTCAGTCTGCGGGCCGAGGTGGCCGGGCGCGACGAAATCGCCGAACTGGCCAGTTCCTTTAACCATATGACCGACGCGCTGGCCGACGCCCAGCATAACCTGGAGGCGAAGATCGCCGAACGCACCCGGGAACTGCGCACCAGCGAAGAGCGTTACATCCTGGCCGAGCGCGCAGTCAACGACGGCATCTGGGACTGGAACATCCTGACCCACGAATATTACCTGTCGCCGCGCTGGAATAGGATTCTCGGTTACGCCGCAGGCGAACTGCCGAACGTGGAGACGATTTTCTTCGAATTGATCCATCCCGACGACAAGGCCCGAGCCAGCGAGGCCTTTGCCCGCCACTTGGAACATAACGAACGCTATACCACCGAATTGCGCCTGCGCCACCGCGACGGCAGTTACCGCTGGGTATTGGACCGGGGCGAGGCCTTGCGCGACGAAACCGGACGCCCGGTACGCATGGTCGGTTCGATCACCGATATCACCGAGCGCAAAGCGGCGGAAGCGGAATTGCTGGAATATCGCGAACATCTGGAACAACTGGTGGCGATGGCCACCACCGAAGTCAAAGCCATCGTCCAAACCGCGGTCAACGGCGTGGTATCCATCGACAGCAGCGGCACCATCCATATGTTCAATCCGGCTGCCGAAAAGCTGTTCGGCTGGCGCAGCGAAGAAATCGTCGGCAAGAACGTTTCGTTGTTGATGCCGGAACCCGACGCCTCGGCCCACGACAGTTACATTCGCCGCTTTCTGGAAGGCCGGCAATCCAAAATCCTCGGCACCGAGCGGGAAGTAGTCGCGCAACGCAAGGACGGTAGCCGTTTCCCGGCCAGTTTGGCGGTCGGCCACGGCATCATTTCCGAAGGCCGCCACATTTTCGTCGGCTTTATTTCCGACATCACGCTGCAAAAACAGGCGGAACAGGAACTGCGCCAGGCCAAGGAAGCTGCCGAGGCCGCCGCCAAAGCCAAGGCCAATTTCCTGGCCAATATGAGCCACGAAATCCGCACGCCGATGAATACCGTGATCGGCTTCGCCGAGGTCGCGCTGCAGGACGCCAACTTGTCCAACGCCACCCGCAACCACATCAAAACCATCCTCAGTTCCGGCCGGCATTTGCTGAGCGTGATCAACGACATCCTCGATTTTTCCAAGATCGAGGCCGGCAAAATCGAGTTGGAAGCGGTCTGCTTCAACTTGCCGGTCGCGATTCAAGAAGCGCTGCAAATCATGAGTTTACGCGCTGCCGAAAAAGGTTTGCGCATCGATCTGGCATTGGAAGCCGGCCTGCCCCGCCATTTCGTCGGCGACCCGAACCGGCTGCGGCAAGTGATCTTGAACCTGGTCGGCAATTCGGTCAAATTCACCGACGCCGGCTACATCGCGGTCAGCATCGGCCGGGCCGAACAGCCGGAAATGCTGCATTTCGCCATCGCCGACACCGGCATCGGCATGACACCGGAACAAACCGAACGCATTTTCGAATCGTTTTCCCAAGCCGACGCCACCACCAGCCGCCGCTTCGGCGGCACCGGCCTGGGCACCACAATCAGCAAGCAAATCGTGGAAATGATGGGCGGGCGGATTTGGGTGGAAAGCCAGCTCGGCGTCGGTTCGGTGTTCCATTTCACGGTGCGGTTACCGGAAGCGGTGGCCACCGACAATTGCCTGTACGAATCGGCCACGCCACGCAAACTGGCCTTTTACTCGCCGCGGCGGTTCAAGATTCTGTTGGCCGAGGATGTCGAAGCCAACGCCACACTGGCCAGCCTGCGCCTGGAACAGCAGGGCCACCGGGTACGCTGGGTCAAAAACGGCGCCGAAGCAGTCGCAGCCTATCAAGAGTCCGACTTCGATTTAATTCTGATGGACCTGCAAATGCCGGTGATGGACGGCATCCAGGCCACCCGCCGCATCCGGGAACTGGAACAAGGCCGCGGCCGGCGAATTCCGATATTGGCCCTGACCGCCAGCGTCCTCAACCACGAGCGCCAGGAATCGTTGGCGGCTGGCATCGATGCGATCGTCGGCAAACCGATCGATATCGACGAATTGCTGGCGCAGATGGAAAACCTGACGCCGGCCGGTTTCGGCATCGCCAACAATGGCGCGGCGCCGGCCGCCGCCAACGAAGTCAGCGTCGATTTCGCGCCGCTGGCCGAGGTTGCCGATTACCGCAAAGGCCTGAGCAATTGGCTGGACCCGTTGATTTACGCCGACGCGCTACTCAATTTCGCCGCCCAACACGGCGCCGACGCCGACAAAATCCAGCGTAATCTGGCGAGCGGCGACAGCGAAGCCGCCAAGCGCGGCGCACACGCGCTGAAAGGCGTGGCCGGCAATCTGGCCTTGACCGACATCGCCGCATTAGCCGCCGCCATCGACGCCGAACTGAAGAACGGCAGCCCCGAACTGGCCGCAACCCAACTCGACCGCCTGCGCGGCGCGCTCGACCAAGCCGCGGCCGCGATCCGCCGGCTGGAATTGCCGGAGAAACCGCCGGTAGCCAGCGTGGAAGCCTTCGACGGCGAGCGCATCGCCGAACTGCTGCAACAACTGCTTCGCAATCTGGACACGCTGAATCCGGAAAAAGTCGAACCGGTATTGCAAGAGTTGGCGCCTTATCTGGCCGGCACCGAATTGAAAGCCATCCGCTACGAACTGGACAGCTTCGATTTCGACGGCGCCAAAGCCGAAGCCAGGCGGCTACAAGCCAAACTTGCCGATGCCGCGGGAGGAGAACAACCATGAAAGACAGTTACAAACTGCTGCTGGTCGACGACGAACCGAACAATCTGAAGGTGTTGCAGCAAATCCTGAAAGACCGCTACGAACTGATTTTTGCGATCAACGGCGAAAAAGCCCTGGCCGCCGCCCACGACCACGGCCCGGACCTGATTCTTCTGGACATCATGATGCCGGATATGGACGGTTACCAAGTCTGCACTCGCCTGAAAGCCGATGCCGCGACGGCGAAGATTCCAGTTATTTTTGTCACGGCGATGGGCGAAACCGAGAACGAGGCCTACGGCTTCGACGTCGGCGCCGTCGATTACATTCAAAAGCCGGTGTCCGGCCCTATCGTGCTACGCCGGGTGCAAACCCACTTGTCGCTGGTCCGGGTCGAAGAATTGGACGATCTGGCTCGGGCCGCAATCGAAATGCTCGGTGCCGCCGGCCATTACAACGATCCCTACACCGGCGACCACATTTGGCGCATGGCGGCGTATTCGGCCGCACTGGCCGGTGCCGCCGGCTGGAGTCCGGCGCAAGTTGAGATGATAAAGTTAGCGGCGCCGACCCACGACACCGGCAAGATCGGCATTCCCCATGCAATTTTAAAAGCGGCGACCGGTTTGGCCGGCCGCGATTGGGACATCATGAAATCGCATTCGCAAATCGGCTACGACATTCTGAGTAAGACCGACAATCCGGTATTCAAAATGGCCGCCGAAATTGCCCTCTACCACCACGAACGTTGGGACGGCGGCGGCTACCCGGCCGGGCTGGCCGGCACGGCCATTCCCGAATCGGCCCGCATCGTCGCAATTGCCGACGTATTCGACGCATTGAGCAGCAAACGGCCTTATAAAGAATCGTGGCCGTTACAGATGGTGTTGGACACGATGCGCAGCGGTGCCGGCAGCCATTTCGATCCGCGCTTGCTGGAATTGTTCATGGACATCATGCCGGAAATATTGGAGTTGAAGGCCCAATTCGCAGCTTGAACCGCCAGCGCATCAGAGCAGCAACGGCGCGTTAGCGATTTCGTTGGGGTTGGCCTTAGTCCCGGCCGGGAAATGTTGTTGCAATTGCTCGGTAATCGCTGCGATACCGCCGAGTACGCCGGGCTCGAAATCGCCGCGGCGGAACTGGTTTTCCATATCGCGGCAAATCCGTTGCCAGCCCGCCTCCCCGACTTTGCCGTGTATGCCGCGGTCGGCGACGATTTCCACCCGGCGGTCGGCCAGCAACAGGTAGATCAACACACCGCTGTTGTGCTCGGTATCCCAAATCCGATTCAGCGAGAAAATTTCCAGGGCTCTGTCGCGCGCCGTCGTCGAGCGCAGCAAATCGCCGATATCGAGTGCGCCCTCGACGGCAAAACGCACTTCGCCCAGATGCGACTGCTCGCTGGCCGCGATTGCCGCTTCGATGGCGCCCAGGCTACGCTGCGGAAACGCCCGCTTCACACTCCAAGGGCCGCTGAAAACGTGTTTTAAAAACCGAAGCATAGCCATAGCGTCTACCACCGCCCGGAGGCACCGCCGCCGCCGAACCCGCCGCCGCCACCGGAAAAACCGCCGCCTCCGCCGCCGAATCCGTCGAAGCCGCCGCCGCGATAACCGCCGCGACGGCCACGGTTGTCGCTTAATGAAATTACAAACGCCATGAATGCCAGCAATAACGCCAGCAGCACGCCGCCACCAAGCAGCCAGACCGCGGCGCCGACCGCGCCGCCGGTGGCCAGGCCGCCGAGAACTTTACCGAATATGGCCCGTAGCAGGCCGCCGACAAAGATCGCTGCGATGAACAGATGCGGCAAATACTGGCTGAGACGCTCGCCGGCCGGCCCTGACTGCACCGCCGGCAACGGCTCGCCTTGAATCAAACCGATCAGGCTGTCCACCCCGGCGTTAACGCCGTCGGCAAAGTCACCTTGGCGAAATTTTGGGATCATGATGTCTTCGATGATGCGTTTGGCCAACGCATCCGGCACCACGCCTTCCAAACCGTAACCGACCTCGATGCGCGTGGTGCGGTCGTCTTTGGCCACTAACAACAGAATGCCGTCGTCGACGCCCTTGCGGCCCAATCGCCATTGCTCGACCACCCGGATCGAATACTGGGCGATGTCTTCCGGCTGGGTGCTGGCGACGATTAATACCGCGATCTGGCTACCCTTTTCCGCTTCGAATCCGGCCAACTTCTGCTCCAACGCCGTTTGTTGCGCCGGAGTCAGGGCAGCCACCGTATCGGTGACGCGCCGGCTCAAATCCGGAATCGGCGCCTGTTGTGCCGCCGCCGGACCGATCAGGGCAATACAGACCAGCATCCAGACCAGGCATGGTCGCCGCAGAACAAGGCAGTCGCGCATGGTTATTTGCCGAAATCGACGGCCGGCGCGCTGGAAATCGCTTTCTCGTTTTCGACGCTAAACGACGGCTTGGTTTTGTAGCCGAACAGCATCGCCGTCAGATTGCTCGGAAACGAACGCACCGTGACGTTGTATTCTTTGATTGCGGCGATGTAACGGTTACGGGCCACGGTGATCCGATTTTCGGTACCTTCCAGTTGCGCCTGCAAATCGCGGAAATTGGCGTCGGCTTTCAAATTCGGATAGTTTTCCGAAACCACCAACAACCTGGACAGCGCCGAACTCAATTCGCCCTGCGCCGCCTGAAATTTGGCAAACGCCTGTTCGTCGTTAACCAATTCCGGGCTGGCCTGAATCGCGCCGACTTTGGCGCGGGACGCCGTCACCGCCTCCAGTACCTCTTTTTCGTGGCCGGCATAGCCTTTGACCGTATTGACCAGATTAGGCACCAGATCGGCCCGGCGCTGGTATTGGTTCAATACCTCCGCCCAACTGGCATTGATCTGCTCGTCCTGGCTCTGAAAGGTGTTGTAACCGCAACCCGACAACTGCAGCGACAACAACAGAAAAAAAGCCGATAACCATTTTTGCATTGTTTACTCCTGATAGAACGGCAAAGCTCAGCCAGCATAGCACGCCGCCGTGGGCTTGGGCCGGATCATGTTAAACGGGCCGGGCTTATTTCGATTGCTAAAATCAAGGAAAAGGCGCAGTGCCGGGCAGACGGCTAACACGTCGCGGGATAGAAAATTGCATCGCCGCCCCGAGGTAGCTTCGCTTCGAAGCCGGCAACAGCGGCTGACTATATGCGCTGAAACTACTTAATTGTGATGGGTTCTATCCGGCACAATCAAGCCATCTTCCATATACAACACATGATCCATCCGCGCCGCCAGATCGGGGTCGTGGGTGACCACCAGGAAACTGACCTGCAATTCCCGATTCAATTCCAGCATCAGTTGGTAAATCTGTTCGGCGGTTTTGCTGTCCAGATTGCCGGTCGGTTCGTCGGCCAGAACGCATTTGGGTTTGTTGATCAAAGCCCGCGCCACCGCGGCGCGCTGGCGTTCGCCGCCGGACAGCTCGCCGGGCTTGTGTTGCATTCTATGGCCCAAGCCGACCCGTTTCAGTAATTCGGCGGCTTGTTGTTGCGCCGATTTAATCGGCTGGTTACCGATCAATAACGGCATCGCCACGTTTTCCAGGATGGTGAATTCGCCGAGCAGATGATGGAACTGGTAGATGAAGCCGAGCGAGCGGTTGCGCAATTGGCTCAATTTGGCGGCACCGATTTGGTTCAAATCCGCGCCGTCCAGTATCACCGTGCCGGAACTGGACTTGTCCAAACCGCCCAACAGGTGCAACAAGGTACTCTTGCCGGAACCGGAGGCGCCCATGATGGCGACGCGCTGGCCGGCGTGTATGGTTAAATCGACGCCTTTCAACACTTCGACGTTCAGATCGCCCTGCTCGTAACGCTTGGTAAGCTGCCGGCATTGCAACACGACGTTATTATTCATAGCGCAACACCTCGGCCGGATTGACCCGTGCCGCCTGCCAGGCCGGATACAAAGTTGCCAACAACGACAACAGGAAGGCGACCCCGGCAATCCAGTACACGTCGTTCCAGATCAATTTGGAAGGGACCTCGCTGATGTAATACACGTCGGCCGACATGAATTGCACGCCGAAGGTTTTTTCAATGGCCGGGACGATGGTTTCTACATTCAGAGCCAATAACACGCCGCCGACGGTGCCGAACAAGGTGCCGATGCTGCCGATGATGCAACCCAAGACAATGAAAATGCCCATCACCGAAACGTTAGATAGTCCCTGAGTTTTCAGAATAGCGATATCGCCGCGTTTGTCGGTGACCACCATGACCAGCGTAGAGACGATGTTGAATGCCGCCACTGCGACGATCAGCAACAAAATAATGAACATAGCCCGCTTCTCGGTTTGTACCGCTCGGAAGAAATTGCTGTGGGCCTTGGTCCAATCGCTGACACGGTACTCGTCGCCCAAGGCGTCGGCCAGGCTTTGCGTAATCATCGGTGCGTTGAACAAATCGTCCAATTTGAGCCGCAGGCCGGATACCGCTTGCTCCAAACGGAACAGTTTGCCGGCGTCGTCCAAGTGCATCAGTGCCATGTTGCGGTCGTATTCGTACATGCCGACTTTGAATACGCCGACTACGGTAAAACGCTTCATGCGCGGCAAAATCCCGGCCGGCGTGGAGTTGATTTGCGGCGTAATGATGGTGACCTTGTCGCCGATCATTACGCCCAGATAACTGGCCAGCTCGGCACCCAGCACAATGCCGAACTCGCCCGGCACCAGATCGTTAAGGCTGCCGAACATCATTTTGTCGGCAACTTCAGAGACTTTCGCTTCCTGCTCCGGCAGGATGCCTTGCAACAAGGTACCGCTGACTTGGCGGTCGGCGTTAATCATGACCTGGCCGTGTATGAAGGGCGCCGCACCCAGCACGTGCGGCATTTCGCGAGTGCGTTGTTCCAAGGCCCGCCAATCGTCTAACTGGCCGTAGCGGCCCGTCACGGTACTGTGCGCCGTCATGCCCAGAATCCGCTCGCGCAATTCGGCTTCGAAACCGTTCATGACCGACAGCACGGTGATCAAGGCGGTAACGCCCAAGGCAATCCCCAGCACCGAAGTTAGCGTGATAAAAGAAATGAATTGGGTGCGCTTTTTGGCACGGGTATAGCGTAACCCGATATACAGGATGAGAGGTTTGAACATGCTGAAAGAGTTAGGAGCTTTTGCAGGCGGCGCAGTAGCCGTATAGATATAAGCTGTGGTCGGTCAAGGTATAACCCAGCCGGTTGGCGATCTCCGATTGGCGCTTTTCGATTACTTCGTCGGTGAATTCGTCGACCCTGCCGCACTTCATGCACACGACATGGTCGTGATGGCCGCCGCTGTTCAGTTCGAAAATCGAGTTACCGCCCTCGAAGTGGTGGCGATTGACCAGACCGGCGGCTTCGAATTGGGTCAACACCCGGTAAACGGTCGCCAGACCGATTTCTTCGCCTTCGGCCAACAGAATCTTGTAGACTTTCTCTGCGGACAGATGCCTGTCGTCCTGTTGTTTTTCCAGAATCTCCAAGATTTTGACCCTGGGCAGAGTGACTTTTAAGCCAGCGTTACGCAAATCCTGAGTTTCCATCGCCTGTCCTCGTAAATCCAACCATCTCGGCATTGTATCGTTTTTTGCACCGAGCCGCAGGCCGAATTGTGGGATAATGCATGTCCGTTTGTCGCAGGACCTCCAACAATCGTCATGAAAAAATCGTCTCTTCTGCTCGCGGCTGCCACCGGATTGGGCTTATGCGCCTGCAGCACCGTGCTGAATAATCTGCCGGGCGTTTACACGCTGGACATCGAACAAGGCAACATCATCGACCAAAGCATGGTGAACCAGCTCAGGCCGAACATGACCAAACGCCAGGTGCTGTACATCATGGGATCGCCGATGCTGACCGACGCTTTTCATGAGAAACGCTGGGATTACCTGTATGCGGAACAGCCCGGCGGCGACAACCGCATGCAAAAACGCATTTCTTTGTTCTTCGAAGGCGACAACCTGATTGGCGTGCAAGGCGATTTCCGGCCCAGTTCGCTACCGGTGGTCAAGGAATCCACCGAAACCAGCGTCGACGTGCCGAAACGCGATCTGGACCGTTCGATGTGGGAAAAAATTACCGGCCTGTTCGGTGACGAACCCGATCCAATGGCGCGGAGAACGGTAAAAGACACCAAAGATGGCAGCCGGTCGGCGGAGAAAGGTAAGGAATTAGTCGAAGAAGGCGGCGAACAGCAGTAAACCGCGATATCTAGCGGCGGTTTTACAACAACAACGCGTCGGCAATCGCGACAAAATTGTCGGCAGCATCAATCAATGCTGCAGCCGTCAAGCTGCGCACGCCGTAGACATCGCACCGCAAACCGAAGTCTCGTTTCAATTTGTGCAGAAGAATGGCGAAATCGCCGTCGCCCGATAACAGCACCACCCTATCCACCTGCCCGGCAAAATCCAACACGTCTATCGTGATGCCGACATCCCAATCGCCCTTGGTACTGCCGTCGCGGCGCTGGATATACGGCTTCAACTTTACCGTGAAGCCAATCGTTTTCAGGATATTTTGAAAACCTTGCTGCTTGCTGTCGCCACGGTCTATCGCATAGGCAAAGGCCGCCACTACTTGCCTATTGGTAGTGGCATGACGCCAAAAAGCTGTGTAATCGAAGTGTTTTTGGTAGCGCTCCCGCGTTGTGTAGTACACATTCTGCACGTCGGCAAAAATCGCCACCCGCTCCATCGGCTTATTTCAAAAACGAGCAGCAATAGTCGCTGGCCGTTTTAACTTTCATGGTGAATGCGGCATTGCCAGGAACGTTGAACGATTCGCCGCCGGCGACCGATTGCCAAACATCGCTGCCGGGCAATTGCACGTCCAACTCGCCGGACAAAATCTCCATCAACTCAGGGTCGGCGGTATTGAAGGTGTATTCGCCGGGCTGCATGAAGCCCAAAGTTTTGGTAGAACCATCGGCAAAGCGAATGGTACGGCTGTTGACTTTACCGTCGAAGTAAACGTTGGCTTGTTTGACGATGTTGACGTTGTTGAACTCTGACATGTTCCTGCAGGGGCTGGTTAAAAAAGGAGCGCAATCATAGCAGATCGGCCCGTTTGCGCAGAATAAAAAGCCGGGGAGCGCCGGGCTTGTCGAACTGGCTCAACAGCAGTTCGGTTTTGAACTGGCCCGGATCGATGCCGCACAACCATTCCGCTAACCGCTCGGTTTCTTCGCCGCCGCCGGCGTGGCCCGGATAAGCCAGTACCGTAATAACTCCGGATTCGGCCAGCACTTGACGGGCTGCTGCCAATGCTCTGAGGGTGGAATCTGCGTGAGTCATTACGGTTTTGTCGGCGCCGGGCAGATAGCCCAGATTGAACATGACTGCGGCAACCTTGCCCTGGACCTGTTCGGGCAAGACCTCGAGCATATCGGCGTGGCTGGCCAAACGTAACGTTACCCGCCGCTGCAGGTCGTTGGCCAACAGTTTTTGGTAGCTGCTGACCAAGGCACGGCGCTGCACGTCGAAACCGTAAACATGACCAGCCGGACCGACAGATTCAGCCAAAAACACCGTATCGTAACCGTTGCCCAGCGTCGCATCGACGGCAATGTCGCCTGGCCGCAGACAGGATTTAACGGCAAGCTGAGCCGCGTTAACCAGAGAAATGCGAGGCATAGTATCGCTTTATATCGCAGCTTGGCAGCAACGGCATACGCTGCTGCAGGTAATCGGCAAAACGCGCCGCATGCCAGGGAATCAGCAGACTGCCTTTGGCACCGAAACCGTTGAATATGTAGAGGCCGGAATACCGAGGATGCCGACCTATCAGCGGCTCCTTGTCCAGCGTAGCCGGCCGGATGCCTGCCTGGTGCCGGATCACCCGAATTCCGCCCAGATCCGGCACGATTGCATGCAAATCCGCCAGCAAAGACTTTTCAGAGGCGGGTTCGGGATCCAGATTTAAATTTAGCGGATCGAAGGTTGCTCCGGTTTTGAATGTATCGACAGTTAGCGGCAGCAACCAATGTCCGTAATTCAAGATCTGACTCGGCAAAGGCGTTTGGCTGGTACAGCTCAGAATCACGCCCTTTGCAGGTTGAAACGGCAAGCGGCCGAACCAGGGATTGGCCTGCGCCAAGTAGCCTTCGCAGAATACGATGCGTTTGGGCTTGATGTCGCGCCAGCGCAAATCCGGCTCCAGGCACATAGCGGCGTAATCGAATTCGGCCTGCCGGTAAGCGCCGCTTGCGAGCAACCAGGTTCGCAAGGCATCGAGCAGGGCTTCAGTTTTCAGATAGCCGGTCTGCAACTGGTGCAGAATGCCAAACGGCGCCACTACCCCATGGCCGCCAACATCGATGGCTTGCAAATATTCGGCATATTCGGCTTGCTGCAGACGGCGTTCGGTTTGTTGTTTCTGCGCCGGGCCGGACAGAATTTTCCACATCGGACGTTCGACGAAGAACTGGTCGCCGAAAAAGCGCGCCAATCGGCCATAGCAGTGCCGGGCTGCCGGCAACAAGCCGGCGATGTTAGGCTGTAACACCAGCCGCCGGCCGCTGACCGGATTGACCAGACCCGCCGCAACCCGCGACGCATTACAAAGCTCATTGTCGACCACACACACGGCCAAGCCTCTGCCAGCCAATTCCCAGGCCAAAAGACTGCCGGCGAGTCCCTGGCCGACGATCAAAACATCGATTTCCATCGACTACTTGGCTTGCAATGCTTCCCCGTCGAATTGGATGCCGGCCCAGCCGTCACGCATGAAATTACGGATGTTTTGGTGATCGGTACCATCCGGATTGCCCAGCACATCTTTCCGGTAATAATCGCCAAACAAGGCTAAGGTTTGTTCCGCCGACAGATTGTGTATCTTGGCAAATGCGAAAATTCGGCACGAACCCTCGTTCTGCCCGGCCTCATTCACCAGACATGGTTCCAAACCGTTACTGAACCGGGTTGGCCGATAATGGTAATTTTCCGCAATTACGTCCATAGTTTCTTTAAAATCAATAGCTTGATTATTTTTTAACTTCTCGAGAAAAGCAGTCAACAATATTGGATTATTCATAAAATTCCCATATTATTCGCCTTGTTACAGCCATAACCGTACAAAACGACTCAATTAGAGGTTATAATTCCGAGCGAGGCCTTGTTGCTCGGCACCACCCTTAGCAACAGTCAGGATTGTCTTATTATTGTTATATTCCGTGCCTACCATCTGACCGGTCTTAACGACCGATCAGTCCAAACGGATTCCAACCTCAATAACATCATAAAGGGATACATTTTGAAACAGATAATTACACTTTTATCTTTCTGCCTGTTTTTCCCGGTCGCTACGCTAGCCGAGCCCGAACCAACATCCCTTCCCCCGCAAGCGGAACCCGGCCCATCGCCCGCCTCCCCGGCACCGGGCGTAACTATCGAACAAACCAATTACGCCTCATACCAGTTGTCGCCGGGCGATGCACTGGAAATCACGGTCTGGAAGGAAGAAGGCCTGCAACAGTTACAGATTTTGATCTCGCCCGACGGCACCATCATCTTTCCGTTGATCGGTACAGTCGGCGCGGCCGGAAAAACTATCACCGAACTGAAAGATAATCTGACGACCCGATTGTCTGACTACATCGCCGATCCGTCGGTCAGCGTTAAGTTACTCAACAACCAAGGCAATTCGGTATTCGTGATCGGCAAGGTCAACAAACCCGGCCAAGTATTTTCCGGCCGCCGGCTCGATGTATTGCAAGCCCTGAGTCTGGCCGGCGGCCTGACTGTATTCGCCAAGGAAGGATCGATCAGCGTCATTCGCCGCTCCGGCGACCAAGTCAAAGTCTTTCCGTTCGATTACGACGACGTGATTAACGGGGAAGATTTAGAACAGAATATTCTGCTGGAACCAGGGGATACGGTAACCGTACCCTAAATGGAACTAGATAGGTATTACTATCTATGAAGATTAAAACGGATTTTTGGTTAACAGTACTTGCCTTTGCCAGCCAAGATGTTTTCGCCTTGGATTTTTTGCTTGAGCCGGATTTTAGTATCAAGGAGCGATATGAAGATAATTTGCGCTTACAAGAACATCCACCCCGAGATAACTGGATTACGACAGTATCTCCAGGATTGATGCTTGGCTATATCGCAGAAAATAACGAATTAAAGAGTAATTTCAAATGGAACGAGCTAATTTACCATGGCGAATCGGCTCTCGACTTTTCCGAAAAACTTGGCAACATCAGTCATCAGTTTAAAGGCGAACGATTCAAAACCGATTTATCCGCAAGCTATTCGGAACAATCTTCGCTAACCACTCAACTCGATGAAACTGGCTCAGGTGATCTAAGAATTCAAGTACCTAGATTTTCCAAATCCATCTCACCTAACCTCACGTATAGTTTATCCGAGAAAAATTCTTTGCAACTGGGATACAGTTACTCCGATGTAAGCTTCGAAAAAAAAACCGGGGGAATTAACAACAGTTTAAATTTCTCTGATTACACCTATGAGCAGTTCTTCGCGACCATATCCCATGCATATACTGAGCGATTGTCTTTCAACCTGTCTGGGTCTTATTCAATTTACGAATCGAGTAACGAAACACCCGGTATTTTTATAACATCGGGTCTCAGCCAAAGCTCGACAACGTTGAATTATCAAGCCGGAGTGCAATATCTGTTCGATGAAAAGACGCAATTGGCTTTTTCTGCAGGCATACGCGATACCGAAACAGAATCCGTTCAGTTTAGAAAAGTCACAAGTACCGGCGACATATTTAGCCAATCTGACTTTTCTCGGAATACCATGGGCCACGTATTTTCGGCAAACTTTAGCCGGGGAACCGAATGGGGGAGTTTTGGCTTCAACGCTGGGCAACAATTAAACCCAGCGAGCACAGGAAATCAACAAACAACTACAACTTTTTCGGCACGGCTTTTTTATAATCTTTCGGAACGTTTAAGCACGGGAATCAATGCCAGCTACCTGCAAGCAGAAGCAGTGTCTACCCTTAACAACAGTAATATTAGTAATAACAGGACCCTCACCAGCCTATCCCCAACATTCAAGTGGAGATGGTCTGACGACATGAATCTGGAGTTTTCGTACTCATTCCGACAGCAAAATTTAGAAACCAGTAATCAAACTGCAATAGCCGATAGCGTACAACTTCAATTCTCTTATCAACCTCAAATCAATCGTCAGGTGAAATAGCGTGGAAAATCAAACCCTCGATATTAAGGATTATCTTAAAATCATCAAACGACGCAAAAGATTCCTGTTCTTTCCGTTTTTGATCGTCGCACTTATCAGTATCGTTCTAGCCGTAATGTTGCCAGCAATGTACCGCTCAACTTCGACAATTCTTATCGAAGCACAAGAAATTCCGTCAGAGTTGGTTCATTCGACCGTTACGACGTTTGCCGACCAACGTATCCAAATGATCAGTCAACGGATTATGACTCGCCCCAATCTGATGGAAATCATCAAAAAATACGACCTATATCCATCTGATAGAAAAACAAAAACCGATGAAGTAATCTTGGAAAAAATGCGTAAGAGCATAAAGGTAGAAACCATCAGCGCAGATGTTGACAACAAAAAGAATAAAGATAACCAGGCCACTATCGCCTTCACACTGACATTCGACGATCGATCTCCGACATTAGCGCAGAAAGTGACTAACGAACTCACGTCTTTGTTTCTCAAAGAAAATATCAAGTCTCGGACTGAATCCGCCGAAAACGCTGCCTTATTTCTGAGCGAAGAATCAAAGCGATTGAAAGCTAAAATACAGGAAATACAAGAAAAACTTGCCGTTTTTAAAGAGAAAAATCTCAATCAACTACCGCAAATCAGCGCGCTGAATCAGCAGGAGCTGACGTCTTTAAGCAACCAACTGTTGTCGCTAGACAGCCAAGAGCGTTCATTGCAGGATCGGCGTTTTTATCTTGAAGGAGAACTTGCACAAATCGATCCTAACGCGATGGCAAGCAATGCAGTCGGTAACAGAGTATTTGACATGAAGGATCGTCTAAAGGAACTGCAATCTCAGTACCCTTCTTTGATTGCCAGTTTTTCCGCAAATCATCCAGATGTTATTAAAGTTAAACGTGAAATTGAATCATTGCAGAAAGAAATCGGTAGCAATGACGATGTCAACAACCTGAATGCAGAGCTGACAGGTAAAAAGGCCGAGTTGGCATTGCTTTTGAAACAATATTCGGAGAAACACCCCGATGTTGTCAAACTGCAGAAACAAATAAGTGCCTTACAACAAAGTCTGATTAACGCCAAACAAAACGAGTATTCAAATTCAGCAATTCAGCCTGATAATCCTGCCTACATAACCCTTAAAGCGCAACTCGAATCGGTAATCAACGAAATTGAATCGTTAAATTACACACGTGGTCGCATTCAAAGCAAAATGGATGATTTGCGTCAAAGTCTGCGCCAGGCTCCTCTTGTCGAGAAAGAATATTCCGATTTGATTCAAGACCTCGACAACACCAATATGCGTTATCGTGAAGTCAGTGCGCGGGAAATGGAAGCACAAATTTCCCAACAGCTAGAAATTGAAAGAAAAGGCGAACGTTTCACTTTGATTGATCCGCCTCAAGAACCCCTGGAACCGTTCAGCCCGAATCGCATTGCGATACTTGTTTTGGGCTTAGTATTAGCCTTAACAAGCGGATTTGGTGTTGTGGCGCTAGCAGAAATGCTAGATCCAACCATTAACGGTCCCAAGACCGTAACAGCAATAATCGGCGTTGAGCCGCTTGCAGTCATTCCATATCTCGAAAGCCAAATAGAGTACCAAGAACACAAAAACGAACGCAAAATATTAGTGAGTGGATTAGTGATCGCATCGATCTTAGGTGGATTAGCGTTTCATTTATTAATAATGCCGCTGGACGTATTCTGGTACAAACTATTGCGCGTACTGGGTAACTGATTAGATAAGGAAAATTAATGAACTCTATCGAAAATTCAGCAGATCAGATTCAGACAGGTACCGGGGGCAACTCTTTGCCTAGCGACAAAGTCAATGTTTCTTACACCAAAACTCGGATTCACACTCCGGATCAAAATCTGTTGAAACAAAATCGGATTATTTCGACAGCCTCTCCGGCAAAGTGGCTGGAATCCTATCGCATGTTGCGCACCCGCTGTTTACAGTATATGGATTCCATGCAATGGAAGACGGTCGCGATAACTAGTACCAGCAGCGGTTCAGGGAATACTTTGACTGCAATTAACTTGGCGATCAGTATGGCGATGGAACTCGACCGTACCGCACTGCTTGTAGATTGCAATTTACGCCATCCTAACGTTGACCGCGTGTTTGGCATTAATACGACAGTTGGTCTTAGCGACTATCTTCTGAACGATACCGAACTCAGCTCGATGCTAGTCAACCCCGGCGTAGAGCGGCTAGTGGTACTTCCCGCAGGCAAACCCCTGTTCAATGCCACTGAAATGCTACGCTCGCCGAAGATGGTCAGACTGGTCAACGAATTGAAGAGCCGTTATCCGTCGCGGATTATCATTTTCGATATGCCACCGATCCTGTCGCACGACGACACGCTGGGCTTCTCTCCGTATGTGGATTGCGTGCTGCTGGTAGTGGAAGAAGGCCACACCAAAACCGACGAACTGAAGAACGCCGCATCGTTGTTGAAAGATACTAACGTTTTGGGAGCGGTATTCAACAAGGCCACCGACAACAAAATCGGCTTTAACGAAGCGGTCTAAAAGCCGTTTGACGGCCCCGTAACCCAGCAGCCACTTTAGACTTAGAAAGCCGGACTACCTAAAACAGGTAGTCCGGCTTTTTTTATTGGCCTATCACGCGACTTGCTTGGCTTTATCTTGGTAACTGTCGATCTGGTCGAAGTTCAGATAACGATAAGTATCCGAACTGGTCTGCTCGATGCTGGCGGCATATTGCATGTACTCGGCAACTGTCGGAATCTTGCCCAATAGCGAGCACACCGCCGCCAATTCTGCCGACGACAGATAGACGTTGGCGCCATTGCCCAAACGGTTGGGGAAGTTACGCGTCGATGTTGATACCACCGTCGAGCCTTCTGCCACCCTCGCCTGGTTACCCATGCACAGCGAGCAACCCGGCATTTCGGTGCGGGCGCCGACTTTGCCGAAGGTGCCGTAATAGCCCTCCTCCACCAACTGATTTTGGTCCATCTTGGTAGGCGGCGCCACCCATAAACGGGTCGGCAGGTCTTTAGCTTTTTCCAGCAATTTGCCGGCGGCGCGGAAGTGGCCGATGTTGGTCATGCACGAACCGATGAACACTTCGTCGATTTTGGTGCCAGCCACTTCAGACAAAGGCTTGATATCGTCCGGGTCGTTCGGGCAAGCCAGCAGCGGCTCCTTGATTTGGTCGAGATCGATTTCGATGATTTCCGCGTATTCGGCGTCCTTGTCGGCTTGCATCAGCACCGGATTCTCCAGCCAGTCCTGCATGGCTTTAATCCGGCGTTGGATAGTCCGGGCATCGCCATAGCCTTCGGCGATCATCCATTTCAGCAAGGTGATGTTGGAGTTCAGATACTCGCGAATCGGCGCTTCGTTGAGCTTGATCGTACAACCGCCGGCGGAACGTTCGGCCGAGGCGTCAGACAACTCGAATGCCTGCTCAACTTTGAGATCAGGCAAGCCTTCGATTTCCAGTATCCGCCCGGAAAACACGTTCTTCTTGCCCTGCTTGGCGACGGTCAGCAAGCCGCGCTGTATCGCCGCATAGGGAATGGCATTGACCAAGTCGCGCAAGGTGATACCGGGCTGCATCTTGCCCTTGAAGCGCACCAGCACCGACTCCGGCATGTCCAGCGGCATCACGCCGGTCGCGGCGGCAAACGCCACCAGGCCGGAGCCAGCTGGGAAGGATATGCCGATTGGAAAACGGGTATGCGAGTCGCCGCCGGTACCGACCGTGTCCGGCAACAGCATCCGGTTCAACCAGGAGTGAATCACGCCGTCGCCGGGACGCAACGACACGCCACCACGGGTCATGATGAAATCCGGCAAGGTGTGCTGCATCTGCACGTCCACCGGTTTCGGATAGGCGGCGGTGTGGCAAAAGGACTGCATCACCAAATCGGCCGAGAAGCCCAGGCAAGCCAAGTCTTTCAGTTCGTCGCGGGTCATCGGTCCGGTGGTGTCTTGCGAGCCGACCGTAGTCATTTTCGGTTCGCAATAGCTGCCCGGACGCACGCCGGCCACGCCGCAAGCCTTGCCGACGATTTTCTGCGCCAGCGTATAGCCCTTGCCGGTATCGGCGGCTTCGCCCAAGCGGCGGAATACGCTCGATGACGGCAAGCCAAGAGCTTGACGAGCCTTATCGGTCAAGCCGCGGCCTATGATCAACGGAATGCGGCCGCCCGCGCGAACTTCGTCCAGAATCACCTCGGTTTTCAGTTTGAATTCGCAGACCACCTCATCGCTGCCGTGACGCTTGACCACGCCTTGATACGGATAAATGTCGATCACGTCGCCCATCGCCATATTAGTCACATCGCACTCAATCGGCAGCGCGCCGGAGTCTTCCATGGTGTTGAAGAAAATCGGCGCGATCTTGCCGCCGATACAGACCCCGCCGGCGCGTTTGTTGGGGATGTACGGAATGTCGTCGCCCATGAACCACAACACCGAGTTGGTCGCCGATTTGCGCGACGAGCCGGTGCCAACCACGTCGCCGACGTAGGCAACCGGAAAGCTTTTGGCTTTGAGTTCGGTAATTTGCTGCTCGGCGTTGGTGATGCCGTCGCGCGGCATTTTCAGCATCGCTTTGGCGTGCAACGGAATATCCGGCCGCGACCAGGCGTCCGGCGCCGGCGACAGGTCGTCGGTATTGGTTTCGCCGGTCACTTTGAACACGGTGACGGTCAGTTTTTCCGGCACTTCGGGCTTGGCAGTAAACCATTCCGCATCGGCCCAGGATTGCAGCACTTGTTTGGCGTAAGCGTTACCGGCTTGAACTTTTTCCTGCACATCGTGGAACGCATCGAAGATCAGCAAAATTTGCGACAAGGCTTTCGCGGCGAGCGGCGCCAATGCGAAATTGTCCAGCAATTCGATCAACGGCGCGACGTTGTAACCGCCAAGCATGGTGCCGAGCAATTCGGTGGCTTTTTCAGGCGTGATCAACGGCGATGAAGTCTCGCCTTTGGCTACGGCGGTCAGAAAGCCGGCTTTGACGTAAGCCGCTTCGTCGACGCCGGCTGGAATGCGGTTTTCCAGTAAGTCCAGCAAAAATGCTTCTTCGCCGGCAGGCGGCTGTTTCAATAATTCAACCAGCGCGGCGACTTGTTCGACGTCCAGTGGTTTGGGAACGATGCCTTCGGCAGCGCGTTCGGCGACGTGTTTTCGGTATTGTTCTAGCATGATGATTTCCGGTAAAAAATTAGGCTTGGGATGCGTCGGCATCGGCTTGCGCCAGCGCTTGTTCGGCGACGAAGGTCCGCATGTCGTCGTTATCGACCCGCTGATAAATCTCGGCGACATCCAGCGTTAAATCCACCGATTCGAAGCGAGCTTGATCGCCGAGAAAGTAATGATTGGAGACCCAACCCTCGCTACGTCGGCAGACTTCGACATCGACGATGTCCTGCTCGATCAGCACGTATTCCAATAGGCTGGGTATGGTTTGGTATAGCCGGCGCTTAATGGTTTCGTCGCGGCGGCGAGTGGATTTGGACAGCACTTCGACGATCAAGACCGGCGCTTCGGCGTAATACTCGTTTGGCGAGGTATCCTCGCAAACCACCATCGCATCCGGGTAAAACAGATACTGGCCGATCCTGACTTTGACATCGGAGCTAAACGGCTCGCAGGGTTTGCCGCGCAAGCGATTGAACAAGTACCCCGCCAAATTCATCTTAATCCGCTCATGATTCTTACTGGCGCCGGACATAGCCACGACTTCGCCGTCGTCATACTCGTGCTTTATGTCGCTGAGCAATTCCGCTGCCAGATAATCCTCGATGGACATCCAGGGCTTATCGAATCTAGGTTGCGCACTCATAACCGCCTCCGCCGCCGATTAATCACTCCATCGCGTCGACGATGGCTTGCCCCATTTCCTTGGTGCCGTATTGGCTGTTTGGGTTCAAATCCGGCGTCACGTAAACGCCTTCGTTGACGACTTTCTCGATGGCTTTTTGCATCCGCACCGCCGCCTCGTGTTCGCCGAGATGGTTCAGCATCATCACGCCGGCCATCATCACCGCAGTCGGATTGGCAATATTTTTGCCGGCGATGTCAGGCGCGCTGCCGTGCACCGCTTCGAACAAGGCCGCGTCTTCGCCGATGTTGGCGCCGGGAATCAGTCCCAAGCCGCCGACCAAGCCGGCGGTCAAATCGGACAGAATATCGCCGAACATGTTGGTGGTGACCACCACGTCGAATTGCTCCGGCTTCATCACCATGTGCATGCAGGCCGCATCGACGATTTTCTCGTCGAATTCGATCTGGGAATATTTCGCCGCCACTTCGCGAGCTGTCTTCAGGAACAAACCTTGCGTGTATTTCAGGATGTTGGCTTTATGGCAAACCGTGACTTTCTTGCGGTCGTTGTCGATGGCATATTTGAAGGCGTATTCGACGATACGCTCGGAGCCGGCCTTGGTGACCACGGCCAAACTCTCGGCAATATCCTTGGCCGGGGTCAGATAATGTTCCAGGCCGACGTATAAGCCTTCGGTGTTTTCGCGGACGATGACGATATCGACATCGTCGTAACGGGTTTTCACGCCTTTCCAGCTCTTCGCCGGACGCACGTTGGCATACAGGTCGTATTGTTTGCGCAGTTCCACGTTGATACTTCTGAAGCCCTCGCCGACCATTGTCGTCAACGGGCCTTTGAATGCCACCCGGGTCTGGGCGATCGATTCCATCGTCGCATCGGGTAAAGGCGTGCCGGTCCGCTCGTAAGCCGACATGCCGGCGTCGGCTTCATGCCAGTGAATTTTCGCGCCGGAGGCGTTAATCACCGCTACCGCGGCTTCCATAATCGAAGGGCCGATACCATCACCTTTGATCAACGTGACGTTGTGCATTCATATCTCCTGCTTTTGTTTAAAAATGGTGCTCATGATACACCGTTTCGGTGCGCCGGCCCATGCGGGCGGCATGCCCGCGAACGGCCGGCAATCCTGGATTCCTTGTCCTCGGCCGACGCGGCGACTATGCACTCCCAAAGTCATTAGCAAATCTCGTACCGACACACTACTGCAAGCCATTTTGATCGGCGCTGGTTTTAGCAGCCAAGCTTTTGCCGGCAATTACCGGTATCATCCGTTTCAACTTCACCGCCACGGTATTGCCGATGATCGCAGTCGATAATCTGATTTTCGAATACCCCGGCGTGCGCGCTTTAGACCGAGCCAGCTTTACGATTCCGCAAGGCCGCGTCACCGCCTTGGTCGGCCCGAACGGCGCCGGCAAAACCACGTTGCTGCGCTGTATGGCGGCTTTGGAGCAACCCGTCAGCGGCCGGATCGAAATCGGCGGGATCGACGTGCTGGAACAACCGCGCGCCTGCCACCGCATCATCGGCTATTTATCGGACTTTTTCGGCCTCTACCAACGCCTGACCGTGCGCCAATGCCTGCACTACGTCGCCCGCGCCCAAGGCATCGCCGCAGCGGATTGCCCGGCCGCAATCGCCGATGTGGCGCGCAGCCTGCAGATCGAAGACCGCCTGGACCAATACCCCGGCGAATTATCGCGCGGTTTGCGGCAACGGCTAGCCATCGCTCAAGCCATCATCCACAAACCGGCGGTAGTGCTGTTGGACGAACCGGCCTCGGGCTTAGATCCAGAAGCCCGCCACCAACTGGCCGAACTGTTTCTGCAATTGCAGCGCCAAGGCATGACCTTGGTAGTGTCGTCGCACATCCTGGCCGAACTGGAAGCTTACAGCAGCGACATGCTGGTGCTGCGCCAAGGCCGCATCGTCGAGCATGCCGCTCTCAATGCTCCGGCGCAACACAAACCGTTCCGCCTGCAGCTGGCCGCCGCGATCCCGCAACTAGCCGACATCTTGCACAAACTACCGGGGCTGGAACTGGTGCGCACCGATCAGGACCGCCTTGCCATCGTTAACCTGGAAAGCGACGGCCTCAGCCAACATCGGGTGCTAAAAGCGTTGCTGGATGCCGGCCTGCCGGTGTGCGAATTCGCCCCCGCCGCGGTCAATCTGCAAGACGCTTATTTGCAAACCCTGGATAAGCAGCCATGAACCCGAACCCGGAATTCGAACGCCAACTGCTGCTGGAATGCCCAGCCGCCCGCCTCGGCTCGGCAACTGCGGTGCTCGGCACCATCTTCGCGCTCTGCTATTTTCTGGACGATTACCGCTTCGGCTCGATCAGCGCCGGCGCCGCGCTGAGCCTGTTCTGGCTGATTACGCTGCTATGGGGCGCCCGCCAGAGCCTGGACAGTATCGTCGACGAATACCGCGACCGCACCTGGGATACGCAACGCTTGTCGGCTTTGGGCCCGTGGCAAATGGCCTGGGGCAAACTGTTGGGCAGCACCAGCATGGTCTGGTACTGCGCCGGCTTATGCCTGGCGATATACACGCTCGCCGCCGGCCCCGGCACCGACCTGCTCCGCTTTTATATTTATGCCGTTGCCGGTGCGTTGTTGGTGCAAAGTGCCGCCCTATTGCTTGGCCTGCTGGCGGTACGGCGCGGCCAAACCAAGACCGGATCCATTCTGCTGCCTGCCCTGGTCGGCTTTGCCGTGGTTGCGCCGCAGTTAGGCGATATAGCGGAAATGGCCAACCTTAGCGACGGGCCTGCGCCGCGGATTTTTTGGTACGCCTGGGCGCTAAACCAGCGCGATTTTGTCCAATTTAGCCTGTTCTGCGCCGTGTTCTGGTGCATGGCCGCCAATTACCGGCTGCTGTCGCAGGCGTTGGGGCTACGCAAGCCGCCGTCGGCCTGGCTCGGCTTCATCGTATTTCTGATTGTCTATCTAGGCGGACTGCTACCGTCCGGCAGTTATGCGTTGGCGACCGCCGGATTCGGCGTTTGCGGCGGCTTGACTTATCTGGGCATCGTAGCCGAATCCCAGGAAGCGATGCGTATCAAACGCTTGCTGGACTATTACCGGCAACGCAATTGGCGGCGGGTGGCGGAAGAGTTACCGCTCAGTTGGCTGAGCTTTAGCCTGGCCGTACCGTTTGCGCTATACCTTAGCGCCAATCGAGTCCATTTCGCTTGGTTCGAACTGTCCTTGCATAGCTACCCGTTGGTTGCGCTATTGTTAATCTGGCGCGACTGCGCTATTTACGTTTACTTCTGCTACGGTAAAAATCCGCAACGCGCGTTGAACCTTACCTTGCTGGCCGCGGTGTTGCTCTACGGCGTGCTGCCCGGCCTGTTCGGCGCCTTGGGCATCAGTGGACTGTCCGCGTTATTTTTTCCGCTATGGGCCGATTCCGCGCTCGCCGCCCTGCTCTACGCCGCCCTGCAATGCGGCGCCGTTTTGTATTTAGTTCGCCAGCGTTGGCAGCACGCCGTGTAACTGATAGAACGGTTTCGCCTGTTAGAAATTACCTTGCCTAAACCGGTAATAGCCATGACAATGCCGCCGCAGCCATAACAACAATAAAGCCACGCCGCCGCAAGCGCTGACGCGAATCGCCATCAGCCGCTGCCCGGCACCGCACAAGGGATCGGTAACATGCTCATTTCCAGGCCGTTCATCGAACACATTTCGGTAAAATCCTTTTTCCGGAGCCCGGCCGCACCGCCCTACATTTCTCTGAATTTCAAGGAATTATGCGCGGCGGTTACGCCCAGCCGGCTGTTCGCCATTCCGCAATTCGATGCCGACACCGAACGGGAATTTTGGCAGGAACGTTACCGGGTTTTGCTGTCGCCGTTAAAATGGGCTTTGGCCCTAGGCGCCTGTGCCTTCCTGGCTTATATCCTGCTCGACCTGCATACCGGAAACGCTTCCCGAACCAACGCTTTGCTGCGCTTGCCTATCGTGCTGTTATTGTTCGGACTGTTCCACTACTTGCAATACTGTCCAAACGCGGCGGACAAAATCAACGGCGTCGCCAAGCTCAGCGCCGGCTTGTCCGCAACCCATCTGACCGCGGTGCTATTGATCGACGGCAACCCACGCTATTATCAGGAAACCTGGCCGGCCTTGTTGCCTATGTATTTTTTCAGTTACGGCCAGATGTTCATGTCGCTACGGGCGACGATAGGCTTCGGCTGGAGCACGACGCTGGCGATGCCGCTGACCGGTTACTGGTTGGGCTTAAGTGCGGTGGATTTGATCCCGTCGATTCTCAATTTGGTGATCGTCAACCTGTTTGGCGTCTGCACCCGCTGCCAGCTGGAAGCCTACGCCCGCAACTCCTTCCGCGAAAAACGCAAAGTCGAGATCATCGCCGAACGCAAAACCCGCTTCCTGCGCCAGCTCAGCCACAATTTACGACAACCGTTGCAGGCCTTGAGCTGCTACGCCTCGGTGATGGAAACCGCCTGCCGCGAACCGGCCAGCCAGCATTTGCAACACATCGCCGGCCGCATGGGTTTTGCCATCGACGAATTGAACCGCGCCGTCAACCATATTCTGGACATCGGCAACCTGGAAAACGGTACTCAACGTCCGTTGCTGACCAGCGTCGACATCAATCTGTTGCTGGCCGCATTGGAAAACCAATTCGCCCCGCAAGCCGCCAAACGCGGACTTAAGCTGATCGTACATCTACGGCAAAGCCCGCCTTACAGCGTGCAAAGCGACGCCAGCATTTTGAGCCAGATTATCGGTAATTTGTTGGACAACGCCATCAAGTACACCGATAGCGGCTGGGTCGTGTTGGCCGCGGTCAAAACCGGTCAGGACCGCTTGCAAATACATGTCCGCGATAGCGGCCCCGGCATCGCTATCGACGTGCAAGGCGAGATTTTCAAGGAATTCGTGCGCGGCCAGCGCCGTAACAACGACCCCAGCGCTCACGGCTTGGGGATCGGTCTGGCTTACGTCGCCACGGCTATCCAACATTTGCCGGACCATAAACTGGCGCTGTACTCCAAACCCGGACGCGGCTGCGACTTTAAACTGAGCTTACCCATCGCACCACACTGCCATAGCGCATTCGAATCGCCAGCCGCCACCGGCGATTTCGTCGGCCGCTTGGTGTTGGTCGTGGACGACGATGCTTACATGCTCGATGCCCTGAGCTGCCAATTGCAAACCTGGGGCTGCGACGTGCAAACCGCCGGCTCGCTAGCCGAAACCCGCATGGTATTGGCCGACAACGTGCGTGTCCCGGATTTGTTGATCACCGATTTTTATCTGTCCAATCAGGAAACCGGCCACGACATCATCGCCGCCGTCCACGCCGATTGCGGCCCGGTGCCGATCTTGGTGCTGTCGGCGGAAGGTATCGGCGAAGAGGACAAAGCTCGCTGGCCGGTCGGCACCCACTTGTTACGCAAGCCGGCGAAGTCGGATGTGCTAATGGCGACGATGGTTAAAGCGCTAGAGCGCGAGACGGGGGATGCGCAACTTATTTAAGCCTGCCATCGGGCCTACGTCTCTACGCAACCGCAAAAGCGCTGCCAATTCCCCTCTTAGAAAAAGAGGGGCAAGGGGAGATTTTCTACAATCCCGCCCCCGGCAACCCAAACACAATCCCCTGCTCGAATAACTTCACCAGCAATTCGGTCCGCCGCGACACCCCGTATTTTTGGAAAATAGGCCGTAAATGATTCCTGACCGTCTGTTCCTGAATGTTTAACTGCTTGGCAATCGATTTATTGGTATGGCCGCAGGCGATCCAACGCAGAATTTCGAACTCGCGCGGCGTCAAACCCAGGCTGACGGGACTCGTCGCCGGCTGAAGGCCGGGCGCTGCATCATCAATGTTTGCGGACGCCGGAGGCTTACCGGCCATCGTCGCCGGCAAATACACCTTGCCGGACAACACATCGCGTAACGCTTCGACAAAAGCCTGCCGCGAAACGGTCTTGACCACAAACCCCATCGCCCCCAATTTCAAGGCCTGGAACACCACCTCCCTATCCTGCACCCCGGAAAACATTACCACGCATAAATCCGGAAACGCCTGTTTCAGCTCGGCTAAACCGTCCAGACCATTGCAATCCGGCAACTGCAAGTCCAGCAATACCAAATTCAATGCCTGCTCCCTGGCAATCGCCAAGCCGGCGTTGAAACTCTCCGCCTCGAATACCTGCATATCCGGGTAAATCTGTTTCAACAAACACGCCACGCCCTCGCGAGCACAGAAATGGTCGTCGATTAGCAAAATGTTCACAGCCACGGTTGTCCTGTGCTAATACGGTGAAATGATTGTACGCCCGGCAAGGGGGAAATAAATCCAGTACGTTTGTACTGGTACGGAAAACAAGTGGCTTGCATGAGAAAACTCGCAGAAACTGTATATCATGCCGAGTCAGATGATATACATAAACCATTTAATTACTTGTTAGGCGTCTCAGCATGACCAGCAGGCTCACATCGATTGCACCGGCGCTAGAAGCTGCTATTTCCTCCGCGCCGCCCAATATGCAGAGGCGTGTGACGACAGAAGTCTTGTCATGGCTCTATCGCGAGATCCCGCAACACGAGAAGAATCTGCGAGCGTCGCTTATCAACCAAGATGAAGAGACCGCAAATCGGCTCCTCACTCAGTTGGACGACGAGTACTTCTCACTTGAGGAACAAGACCTTCAGGAAGAATCGCTAGTATCTTTTTCCCAAGCACGCACTGCGGCAGCAACACTGTTCGCTATTCGCGGAGAGGTCAGCGAAGCCGTGTACGAAGCAATTGTTGCCACCGACAATCAGGCAGGTGTTGCCAAGGTCGTACTCGAGACGCTAAGTGGCGACGCCTAACCCTTCCATCGAGAGGACGCTTTCCGGCCTATGGGAGGGTGTCCTGAATTTTGTGTAAACGGGATTTAATTATCGATTGGGCATCCTGTCTTCAAACTGAATGCTAAACCGATTCAAAGCCGCTTTCCAGTCATGCAACGGCATGGTCCATTTTTGACTGATATTCATCAGGGCCAAATAGAACAATTTCGACAAGGCTTCATCACTGGGAAATGAGCCGCGATTCTTGGTGATTTTCCGCAAACTCATGTTCACCGACTCGATCGCATTCGTAGTGTAAATGATGCGGCGTATCTCGGGCGGATAGTCGAAGAAGGGAATGATTCTATCCCAATTACGTCGCCAAATTTGAGCAATGGGCGGGTAGGCCTCGTTCCACTGCGTCTCGAACTCAGCCAGCCTTTGCTCTGCTTCAACGACGCTGGCGGATTGGTATATTCGTTTGAGATCGCCGGCGATCTGTTTACGCATTTTCCAACTGACATAGTTCAGGCTGTTGCGGACTAGGTGGACGATACACAGTTGGACGGCGGCGTGTGGATAGACGGTTTCAATCGCTTCCGGGAAGCCTTTCAAACCGTCGACACAGGCAATGAAGATGTCTTGCACGCCGCGATTCTTGAGGTCTGTCACGACCTGTAACCAAAACTTGGCGCCTTCGGTTTGGGCGATCCACAAGCCCAGCACTTCCTTCTCTCCTTGCAGGTTAATCCCTATGGCCAGATAAACGGCCTTGACACGAACGGCACCGGTATCGCGCACTTTGACGTGGATACAATCGAGATAAACGATGGGGTAAACCGGATCAAGCGGCCGCAATTGCCAGGCTTTGACTTCCTCAATCACGGCGTCCGTCACCGAGGAGATCAAGGTGGGTGAAACTTCAGTGCCATACAGTTCTTCCAGATGGCTCTGAATCGCCCTGGTTTCCTCGGAGGCTCCAACCTTTGAGAGAATGGAGCAATGAACGAGAAAACGAGCAAGCATTATTCATCGGAAATTCGAGAACGAGCGGTTCGCATGGTGCGAGAGCATCAAGATGAATACCCGTCGGAATGGGCCGCTATCCAATCAATTTCGGCCAAGTTTGGCTGCACGGCGGAGACGTTACGTCGCTGGCTGAGGCAAACACAACCGATCACTAGCTCGAGCATAGAAGTGTCCGGCAATGGCGCGGAACGCATCAAGGCGCTGGAGCGGGAAGTCCGGGAGTTACGCCAGGCCAACGAGATCCTGCGTAAGGCCTCGGCGTATTTTGCGCAGGCGGAGCTCGACCGCCGGTTCAAGCCATGAAAGCGTTCATCGACGAGCATCGCGATGGCTATGGGGTCGAGCCAATCTGCAAAGTTCTGCCGATTGCCCCATCGACGTATTACCTGCATGCGGCGCGCAAAGCCAATCCTGAGTTGCGGTCGCATCGCGCCAAGCAGGACGAGGCCCTCAGTCAGCAAATTCGTCGAGTTTGGAATGATAGCTTCCAAAATTACGGCGCGCGTAAAGTCTGGATTCAATTGAAACGCGAGGGCTTAACCGTGGCCCGTTGTACGGTGGAACGCCTCATGCGAAGCCTGGAGCTGAAAGGCGTCAGGCGTGGCAAAACCATCAAGACCACCTTCAGCGATGCCAACGCGGAGTGTCCTCTGGATCGGGTGAATCGGCAGTTCAGCGCCGTACGACCGAATGCCTTGTGGGTGGCGGACTTCACCTATGTCAAAACCTGGCAGGGCTTCGTTTACGTGGCCTTCGTGATCGATGTGTTTGCCCGCTACATCGTCGGTTGGAAGGTATCGTCATCGGCGCATACCGACTTTGTGCTGGACGCACTGGAGCAGGCGCTTCATGACCGGCAACCCCAGCGCGATGGCGGCTTGATTCACCATAGCGATCGAGGCGTGCAGTACGTTTCGATCCGCTATACCGAGCGTTTAGCCGAGGCCGGCGTTGAAGCTTCGGTAGGCAGTGTGGGTGACTCTTATGACAATGCCTTGGCTGAAACTATTAATGGTTTGTACAAAACCGAACTGATTCACAAGCAATCCTGGAAGAGCCGCGAAGCCGTTGAACTCGCTACATTGACTTGGGTGGATTGGTTTAATCATCGACGGCTGTTGGGATCGATTGGTAATATCCCACCAGCCGAAGCGGAGGCTAACTATTATCGGCAACTTCCCGAGTCCGTCATGGCAGCGTGACTCACAACCTATGGCCTCCGAGATTCCCGGGGCGATTCACTCTGGATTTCCCTGACGGTCAGACCTCGGGCATAGAGTGAAATGATCTTGTCATCAAAGCCCGTCCAGCGGGATTGGTGTTTGCCAATGATTTGCGGCTCGAACTGACCATGACGATCACGGGGAATCTCAATCGGCAATGCGCCAAAATCGCCTTTGAGGGTTTTACGGCTCTTGCCATTGCGGGTGTTGCCGGTGGCGTTGCAGACTGACTCATGCTTGGCATGGCCTAAATGTTCAGTCATTTCGGCTTCTAAGGCTCGCTCGACCAAGGCCTTGGTGAGTTGTTTTAGCAGGCCATTTTCGCCCAGCAGGTCTTCAGGTTTTTGATAGCCCGACAATAAGGTATCAATTAGGTCGGTTGGGATGGCTTTTGGTAAGGTCATAGTTACTCCTCAAAGTAAGGGCAGTTTCCTGCCTAATGGCCGTTTACACAAAAATTCTTACACCCTCGCCTATGGCCTCCAAGCGCCTCTCATGTCAAACGTTAGCCTTACTGAACCACCAAGGGAGACACTTTGAATGAGCAGAACACGACTCATACGTTGGCTTACAGCAGTATGCTGTTGGCTTCTAATAATTTTAGCGTCGTACTTCTACGGAGCTTACTGTCAGGTTAAAGTAGGAACAACCGACTTAACAACGATTATCAAAGATATTATTCCGGTTGCGCTTGCAATACCTACAGCATTTCTGGCTTATGCTTTCGCGCGGCGTAACAGCTATCTGCAAGCATTAAGGGAATTTTGGAAGCAACTCGTTCCATCGATGCAAAAAGCCATCCAATACACTCACTTGGCAGAACCCAAGCAAACTGATTTTGCGCCAGTCATGGAAAGTCTTTCTTCCGCTATAGATTTAACCCGTGGTGTTTTTTCAAATATTTCTAAAAATGGTTCGCGAGGGCTGTTTCCCCACGAGAACCTCAAGGACATTCAATCCATTATTTCGTGGCTAGGCTTTGGAGAATCATTTAAAAAAGCCAACGCAGCTAAGGCGCGACAATGTATTACCGCTCTATGGCAAGAAATGCACCATGCCATGTTAGCCGAATTTGATCGTGATGTCCCCGTCACACCTATAAGCAAATATCTGTATCAAGGTAAATCGGTAGCCGATATTTTAATTTCCAAGCAATTAAAAGATGAAGACCTAGCAGGCTGGTGAAAAACTCCCAAAGCTGCAGTCATCAAGGCGCATAGCCTCAGCAAACAAGTAAAATAGCGCATCTAAATTGGAGAAGCCCCCCATGCGCGGACACGATGCCATTCAAAATAGCTGGTTCAGCTACGTTAGCCTGGAAGACCGTATTCCCAAACAGCATCCGTTGCGTCGTTTACGGCTACTCGTCGATGGCGTATTGGCCTCTATGGATGCGGTCTTTGCCGAATGCTACTCCCATACTGGCCGCCCGTCGATTGCGCCCGAAAAACTGCTGCGCGCCTTGCTATTGCAAGTGCTGTACACCGTTCGTAGCGAACGCCAGTTGATGGAACAGCTGGACTACAACCTGCTGTTTCGCTGGTTTGTCGGTTTGGGTATCGACGATGCTGTCTGGGAACGCAGCGTGTTCAGCGCCAACCGCGAGCGCCTGCTGTCCGAAGCACTGAGTCGCGAGTTTTTTGAGCGGGTCTTGGCCATTGCCGAATGGCAAAACCTGGTGTCCGACGAACACTTCAGTGTCGACGGCAGCCTGATCGAAGCCTGGGCCTCGCACAAAAGCTTCGTGAAGAAAGACGGCAGCGGTCCTGATAAACCCGCCGGCCGCAATCCCGAGGTCGACTTCAGCGGCGAAAAGCGCAGCAATGCCACGCATCAGAGCACGACAGACCCCGAAGCGCGGCTTTACAAGAAAGGCGAATACACCGAGGCCAAACTGCGTTACATCACCCATGCCCTATCCGAGAATCGTAACGGCCTGATTGTCGATGTCGAAACCACCCAAGCCACCGGCACCGCTGAAATCGAAGCCGCGCAAACAATGATCAAACGCCGTGTTCCCAAAGGCGGCAGCGTCGGTGCCGACAAAGGCTATGACCAACCGGCGTTCGTCAACAAACTCAAGACGCAAGACATCAAAGCCCATGTTGCTCGCAAAAAGACCGGCAGTGCCGTCGATGGCCGCACCGCGCGCGGCAAAGCGTACGCTCAAAGCCTCAAGCGCCGCAAAATCGTCGAAGAAGCCTTCGGCTGGATCAAGACCGTCGGGGGCCTGCGTAAAACCCGCCACATCGGCTTAGCCAAAGTCGCAGGTCAGGCCTTGTTTTGCTTTGCCGCCTACAACCTGACGCGCTTGCTCAACCTATTGGTGTTCACGCCGAAACCGGCGTGGAGTGCGCCCACCTAGGGCGAAGTGCGCCTGAAAACCGTCCACAGACGGCTTCAGGCGAATAAAAAGCCCTTGAAACAGGGGCAAAACGGTTGAAACTCGATGTCATGACCGATTTCAACACGAAAAAATCACGGAAACCGTGGGTAAGGGGAAATATCAGTGGGTTTTTCACCAGCCTGCTAGAGAAACATAAACCCGCATCACATCCAAGAGGCTAACCATGCGCTCTAGCCGACCGCTTTCCGCTACGCGCCAAGCGGACGGCTGAGCTCTACGTTGGGCATCATTACCTGGTTCCCACGGTCCCCCGCTAGCCGTTATACACATCTTTGTTTGATAACCGTCATTCCGGCAGGGATTGCCGGAATCCAAGCTGCACGGATAGCTTGAGGCGACCATCCATGGCATTGGATGCCCGCGTCCTGCGGGCATGACGGCACTTGTGTATAACGATGAGCGGCCCCCCGTGGGAACCCAGACTCTTGACAATACCTAAAATCTGGCGAACCTGATCATACCGAATATGCATTCCCACGCGGAAGCGTGGGAACGAGGCTCAAAGACAACATAACCCGATGGAGACCCAACTATGACCATCACCCTAGGCCCCATCATAGGCCACACCACCGATACCTCAGCCAAAATCTGGATTCGCGGCGCGAAGGGACCCAATCATAACAGCCGGGAGTTTTGTTACGGCGCGTTCGATTTGTACGACGGCGCCAAGCTTGTGGCGTCGCAGTTTTGCTTTTTGAAGGATTACTACGACTTCACCGGCGTCGCATTATTCGACCAGCTCAAGTCCAACACGGAATATCGAGTGGAATGCGGCGTGGTTTACAAGCGCGATGCCGATGCGCCGCAAACAGGTGTGCCAGTGGCGGGGCCTGTCATCGCCGATATCAGGAAGGCGACGGCGACGTTCAAGACCGACCGCGGCAGTAACGACACTCGGCTGGATTTCGTGTTCGGCTCCTGCCGCTATTTGTATTGGGACAATCTATTTCAAAACGATGCCGAGAAAGGCGACAAAACCTTTCGTTCCATCGTCAATTTGCATCGGCAGCGGCCGCTGGATTTGTTTCTGGCGGTGGGCGACCAGGTCTACGCCGATCCGTTGAACAAGCTATACGAGTACAAAAACTTCGACGCCTTATGCGAGATTTACCGCAAGTCGTTCCAGTTGCCGAACATCGCCGAGCTGATGCGCACGGTGCCGACCTACATGATTCTGGACGACCACGAAATTCGCAACGACTGGTCCAAAGACCAGATGCGCAGCGAAGCCGACAGCGGTTTTTACGCGATGCGGATGCGGGCCTATGCCTCCTACCAGCACCTGCATAATCCCAACACGCCGAACGGCCAGTTCTGGTACAGCTTCGCTAAAGGGCCGTTTGCATTCTTCGTGATGGATACCCGGACGCTAAGGATCAACGACGCCAATGCGGTGGGCGGCAAAACCCTGCTCGGCCGCGAACAACTGAACGCCTTTTTCGACTGGCTGCACCAAAACCGGGCTGCCCCGGTCAAGTTCGTCGTTTCCAGCGTGCCCTTCTTCCCCGATCCGAAGCCCAATAAAGGCGGCGACGACAAATGGGCCGGTTTTAACGACGAGCGCAGCATGATTCTGGAATTCATCCGCGTCGAAGGCATCAACGACGTGGTGTTCCTGTCCGGCGACGTGCATAACTCCAGCTTTGCCCGGATGCGCTGTTATCAAGACCAGCAGTTTTTGCTGACGTCGCTGGTGTCGTCGCCGTTTTACTGGCCCTATCCGCACGAAAGCCCCAGCGATTTCTACGGCGGGCGGACGCTGGAGTTCATGCAATGGACCGACGGCAGCCGCCGCGCGCGCGACCGTGTCGAATACCGGTACGATGGCGAAGGCTTTATCGGCGACGAGGCGTTTATGGCGGTATCGGTGGATATCGGCAAAGGCAAACCGTGGTGCAGCGCGGAAATTTTCGACCGCAAGGGCCAGTCGTTTCCGGCTTATGCCGGGCCGTTTTTCTTTTGAGTCATGGACAGCGGAAGCAACGCCGACTTACGCCGTACCGGCCGATTGGGTCGGATAATACAGCGCCACTTAACCGAACAAAACCTTGGCCAGTTCCTGGGTTTTGGCAAACTCGGCTTGCAAGTGGGAGAAACAACGCTGTTCGGCGTTTTCCGAGATAGCCAAGACCTCCAGCAGTTCCAATGTCGGCATTTCCCCGTCCTTGAATAGCGCGCCGGCCATCCGCGTGGCGGCGCCGACAATCAGCGCCTGCTGCCAATAGTCGCCGCGGTAACCGCTGTGGCGGTGGTGTTCGATGGTGGTGACCAAGGCGTCCGGGATGCCCCAATACTGGGCCAGATAGGCGCCGATCTCGCAATAGTCGGTGGCGGCGGTTTTGCGTAAGGCCTGGTTCAAGTGCCACTGCGGGTTGGCCTGTTTCAGTTGCAACGCTTCCTGGGTCTGCGCCGCCATCGTATCGGCCAGACACAACAGCCCCAAGTTATGCAAAATCCCGGCGGTATGCACGGTTTGCACGAAGGCCTCGTCGACGTCGGCATCCGGCAGCGCCCGCGCCAGATCGGTGGCCGCCTGTGCCGCCAACATGCTGCTGGTCCAGTATCGGCGGATGTCGAAGCTGCGGCATTGGTAGACGTTGAACGGCTTCATCACCGCCAAACCGATGCTGACGCCGCGGACGATGTTCAAGCCCAATTTGAAGCAGGTGCGTTCGATCGACGTCACCGGCTCGCCGTTGTTGTTGATCCAAGCCGAATTGGCCAGTGCGATCAGGCGCGAGCAGATGGTGGGATGCGTCTCCAGCACTCGCGCCAGGCCGGCATAATCCAGGCCGTCGTCGGCCAGGGCTTTGATCAAATGGTGCACGTCGTGCGGCAAAGCCGGCAATTGTTTTACGTCGGCAAAACAAGCCGGCAATTCGATTCGGGGCATAGTCAGTTGTCGGGGGCAGTAAACGGGCCGGATTTGGCGTCGACGAATTCCAAACGAAAGTCCTTGCGAAACAAGGCCGGCAATGCGGCGGCCGGCTGCGGCGCGCTGAACAGAAAACCTTGTACCACCTGGCAGCCCAAACCGCTCATCACCATAGCTTGGTCTATGGTTTCCACACCTTCGGCCACCAGGCAAAACTGCATCGCATGCGCCATGCCGATGATGGTTCCGAGCAAGATCGGGGTTTGCGGATTAATCAATACATCCTGGACAAAAATGCGGTCGATTTTCAAGCAATCCACCGGCATGTGCTTTAACGCCACCAGCGACGAGTAACCGGTGCCGAAATCGTCGATGGCAATTTTGACGCCGACGTCCTTGACCCTACGGAATACCTCCATATCGGCCGGGTTCTGCATCGCGCTTTCGGTGACTTCCAGTTGCAGATACTCGGCCGGCATGCCGGTCTGTTGCAAAATATCGCGCAGAGAAACCACGAACTGCGGATCGCGAAAATGGCTGGCGGCGACGTTGACCGCCATGGTCAGCAACGGCAAGCCCTGGCTGTGCCAACTCAGCAACTGCAAACAGGCGCTGCGGATCGCCCATTGATCGATCTTGCCGATCAAACCCAAGGTCTCGGCCAGCGGGATGAATTCGCCGGGGCCGATAATACCGCGCTGCGGGTGGCGCCAACGGGCCAGGGCTTCGATACCGACCATGCGGCCGTCGCGCATGCCGACCTGGGGCTGGTAATGCAATTCGAACTGGCCTTGCTCCAACGCATCGCGCAACATTTGTTCGTCTTGCAAGCGCTTGATCGCCAAGCCGGTCATCTCCGGCCGGTAATAGGCGTAACGCTGTTTGCCGGCGGTTTTGGCCGAGTACATCGCGGTGTCGGCCGCCTTCATCAAATCGTGTTCGTTGTCGCCGTCTTTCGGGTAAATGGCGATGCCGATACTGACCCGCGGCTTTAAGTGGTGGCCGCTCAAAATCAACGGCCGGTTAATTTCCTGCAGGCAGCGTTCGGCGATATCCATGGCCTGGAATTCGTCGGTAATGGTGTTGACGATGATGCAGAACTCGTCGCCGCCCAGCCGCGCGGCAAAATCTTCCTCGCGCACCACGCTCTGGATGCGCTGGGCGATGGCTTTCAAAAACTGGTCGCCGACATTGTGGCCGAAGCTATCGTTGACGTACTTGAATTCGTCCAAATCCAAAAACAGGAAGGCGAACTCCTGCTGCGCCCGCGCCGCGGCTTTAATGGTTTGCTGCATCCGCGAGTGGTAATGCACCCGGCTGGCCAAACCGGTCAACTCGTCGAAATAGGCCAACCGGTGGATGATTTTTTCCGATTCCTTTTGTTTGGAAATATCCTGAACCGTACCGGTGACGTAGCTCTGCGCACCGCTATTAATCAAGGCCGTATCCTGGCGCACCGTGATCGGCTCGTCGCTTTCGCTCAGCAGCCGGTATTCGACACAAGCCTCCTTGCCTTCGACGGCGGCATTGACCACATCTTCCACTTGCTTACGGTCGGCAACATCGATCAAAGCCAGATACTTGCCCAATTGGCCTTGAAAATAGTCCGGGCTGGTCCGGCACAATTCGGCCAGATAAGGCGAAATCTCGAACTTGTCCTGCTTGGCGTCCCAAGTCCAGTAGCCCAGGCCGGCTATGCGTTGGGCAGCGGACAGTTGCTGCTTGCTGTTACGCAATTCGGCGGTATCCCGGTAGGAACGCAGCAGAAACTTGATGTGGTGAATCAGCACCACGTGGTTCAACGGTTTGATGATGAAATCGGCGGCGCCGGCTTTGAAGGCGCGGTTGATCGATTCGATATCGTCCAGCCCGGTGGACATGATGATCGGCACGTCGGTCATCTCCGGTAAGGCCGACATCCGGGCGCAGGTTTCGAAACCGTCTATGCCGCCCATGATCGCGTCGAGTATGACCAGATCCGGGATCTCGCGTTGCAACATTTCCAGAGCATGCTCGCCGCTGCAGGCTTCCTCGACCCGGAAACCGGCCGATTTCAGTTGTTCGCCGGTAATCAGCCGAAAGTTCGGATCGTCGTCGACCAGCAACAAGCGTACCGAGGCGCCGGCCGGGGCCGCAGCAACCTTATCGACATCGGCAGCCGCCGATTCCGCCGGACCGGCTGCGGCCAAATGGCTCAATTCGGTCACGACCTCCGGCAATTGCCGTTCGAAGGCGGCGAACAAAACCTCGACTTCTTCGGTTGCACCCTGGCGGCCGGCGGTCTCCAAGGCCAGACAGGTCTTGGCAAACTCGCGCGCGCCCAAATTGGCGCTGGCCGATTTCAACGCGTGCGCGGTATTGGCAACGGTCGGCAGGTCGGCCGCCGCTACGGCGTGGCGCAGTTTCTCGACCTGTTCCGCGGCGGTTTGCAGATACAAGGCCACCGCTTTATCGAACAAACTGGCGCCTTGGGCATCGACAATTTCGCGCAACTCGGCAATATCGGCGTGGCAAATCGGGCTCAGCCCAGCCGGCGCCGGCAGTGCCGCCGCAGCGGCCGGGCTATCGGTTCGCGATGCCCCGCCGGCCGGCAACCAAGCCAACAACAACGTACGCAACTGGTCCTTGCTGAAAGGCTTGCTCAAATAGCCGTCCATCTCCGCCGCCTGGCATTGGTCCTGGATGCCTTTTTGCACGTCGGCAGTCAATGCGATGACCGGAACCCGGCGCTTGCCGGCTGCGGCTTCCTGTTCGCGCAGCTTCAGCGTGGCGCTGAAACCGTCCATGACCGGCATGTGGCAATCCATCAGGATCAAGTCGTAATCGCGGCGGCCGGCGGCGAGTACCGCGGCTTCGCCGTCGTTGACCACGTCGGCGCTGCACCCCATGTTTTCCAGGAAGCTTTTCACCACTTCCTGGTTCACCAGATTGTCTTCGGCGACCAGTATCCGCCCGCGCAAGCGAGCGGCGGAAGTCGGTTTACCGGTTTGCGACAACTCCGGCTCGGCTACCTTGTCCTGCGCCAACGTCTCGCGCAAGCAGTTCAACAGCCGTTGCTGGAATACCGGTTTGTTCAGGAAAAAACTGATGCCGTATTCGTGGCTGCGTTCGGGTTGGAAACTGACGTTTTCCGAACTGAGCATGATGATAGCCGGCTTGGGAATCCGCCGGTCGCTTTGGATCGCCTTGGCCAGCGACAAACCATCCATGATCGGTAAATGCCAATCCAGCAACGCCAACTGGAACGGTTGCTGCACCGCGGCGGCTTCCAGCAGCATTTTCAACGCACGCGGCCCACTATCGACGCTGGTGGCGTTGGCGCCCCATAACGCCAGCTGCGAGGTCAGAATATCGCGGTTGGTGGCATTATCGTCCACCACCAGAATATTGACGCCGTGCAAATCCGCGGTGTCGGCCCGCTCGATGGCGGCTTGTATTCCCAGGCCGAATTCCAGGCTGAAGTAAAACCGCGAGCCGGCGTCGACTTTGCTTTCCAGGCGCAGTTCGCCGGCCATCAGTTCCACCAGTTGCTTGGAGATGGTCAGGCCCAAGCCGGTACCGCCGTAACGGCGGGTGATGCTGCCGTCCGATTGGGTGAAGCTGTCGAAGATCTCGTCTTGGCGTTCGTCCGGCACACCTATGCCGGTATCGACCACTTCGAACAATAGCCGGACTTTATCCGCGGCAACGCCGTCGGCGATTGGAGCCACCTTGAGCTGGACATCGCCGCGCTCGGTAAATTTGATCGCATTGCTGAGCAGATTGACCAATACCTGACGCAACCGCTCGGCGTCGCCCTGCACGATGTAATTCAGATCGTGGGGCATGTTCAAAATCAATTCGACGCCCTTGCGGTGGGCCTGGTCGGCCAGCAACTCGACGGTTTCCTCCAGCATCGGCCGTAAATCGAACTCCTGCAGAATCAATTGCAGCTTGCCGGCTTCGATTTTGGAAAAATCCAGAATGTTGTTGATGATGCTGAGCAGAGAATTGGCGGAACGGTAAGCGGTTTCGGCGAAGCGTTTTTGCCGCTCGTTCAAACCGGAGGCCATCAACAGCTCGGTCATGCCCAACACACCGTTCATCGGCGTCCTGATCTCGTGACTCATCGTCGCCAGAAACTGCGATTTGGCCTTGCTGGCCTGTTCGGCCTGCTCCTTGGCGGCCAACGCTTCGGCGATACTGCTGTTCAACTCCCGGTTCTTCTCGGCCAACTGCCGGGTGCGCTCCAGTACCTGCTGCTCCAGCGAATCGCGGTGCATCGCCAATTGGTCGTCGCGGAACTGGATTTCGGCGAGCATGGTGTTGTAGACATCGGCTAAGTCGCCGAACTCGTCGGAACTGGTCTTATTGATGCGGTGGGAAAAACTTTTTTCGTGGCCGACCGACTGCATGGCTTCCATCAATTTCAGTAACGGCGCCAGAAAGATATGCTGCATCTTGGAGGTCAACGCACTGATACACAACATCGTAAACAGCACGATGAAGCCGATGATTAGATAAAAAGTTTTCAGGATCGCGTAAAAGCCGCTCTGGTCGTCGACCAAATGCAGGACACCGACCGTTTCCCGGTCCAGTTCGATCCGCCGCACGAAATGCAGATTGTTATCGGCGTCGTATTGGAACACGTCCCGCTCCGAGCCGGCGCCGCCGGTGTCGCGGTTGTAGGGAAACAGCCTGTCGTACCAATGCGCCACGGCGTCGCCCAAGGTATCGAACAGACTGCCGCCAGCGTCGGGATTTGCCGCCTGTTGTAATAAAGCCATGGCTTGCTCCGCATCCCAATGGCTGATTCCGGGTTTGCCGGAATGGTAGTCGGCAAACAACTCGCCCTGTTTGTTGTACAACTCGGCGTTGAGGATGCTTTCCCGGGTCCGCATGCTCTCCAACATGGTGTTGGCCGCAACCGCGTCGCCGAATACCAATGCGGCGGAAATATTCGAGGCGATGATATTGGCCACTAACACCAATTGCTGCTCGGTTTCCTTCTTCTTGGCAAAGTATTCGTTGATGATGATCGCCGTGGTGGCCAGACACAGCGTCAGCATTGCAATCAGCGTCATGATCGACACCAATTTGATTTTGATCGGCGCGTTATTGAACCATTTCACCATGCGCTAAGCTCTCCTAACGGTCTCCGACGATTTTCGCCAACCGCAGCAGGTTGGAACTGATGGTTAAACCCGAGGCTTTGACGGCGGCCAGGTTGATATGCAACTGGATTTTGCCGTCGACATTGACCATGGCCACCATGCCGCCGTTAGCGGCGAAATCGGCATCCTCTCCCATCGTCAACACCGGCAATGTTTTGGTATCCAGGAATACCTGCAACAGCACGTTATTCGGCAATTCGCTGATGAACAAAATCTGGCACTGGTTCAAATTACGCAATCTCTCCGAGTTGACGATTTTAATCGAGCGGTTGCCGACGTTCTTGCCGTCGATCGATTCGAACGACTGCAGCAACACGTTGTCCCCCACCAGGCACACGTTCAGCACGTTACCCGCATCGGCGAAGGCGCTGTCCGGCCATTGGGTAAAACGGGCGAAGTTCAACGTCAGCGCCGCCAGCACCGAGTATTGTTCGAACGCCGCCGGCGCCGCCGCACAGACGCTTGCGGCCGACGCGAATAGCGCCAGCGCACAGGCTCCGATAGCGTTTACCACATTTCGCCGCGATAACAAGTCAATAACCGTTTGCAAAAGTTAGTCGAGGATTGGTAATAATAACGGTTCAAAAGCTCCAGGCCAGTTTGCCGTACATACCGCGGTCGATAAACGTGGGTAAAGTTTGGTTCTCCTGCCTAAACTCCAAATGGCTTTCGCTGAGCAGATTTTGCCCGACCAGCGACAATTCCAAATTCTGCGCCGGCCGCCACGCCAAGCGCACATCCATCGTCACGTAATCGTCGATATGCTGCAGGCCGAATACGCCGACGGAGGCGTTGCTATCGACATAGCGCAACCACAGGTCAAAATCCAAATCTTTGCGCAAGCTCAATGCGCTACGCAGGCTGACGCGTTGTTGCGGGCCGGCCGCCGCGATAAAGTTGGTTGTGGCGGCAAAATCCGATTTTAGCAGGCTGTAATTGGCGTCCCAACGCCACCAATCCAGCATTTGCCAGACGGCGGCGACTTCGTAGCCGTAGGTTTTGGCTTGATAATTGTTATTCAGCGTCAACGGTACCACCACCACGCCGCTCACCGGATCGAACGTTCCGCCGCCTTGCGAGACGTTGCGCAGGTTGTCGTAATCGTTATAAAACACGGTGACATCGAGCGATAACGCTTTGACGAACGTGGTCCGGTAACCTATTTCATAGGCGATGACATCCTCGGCCCGATAGTTGCGGTCTCCGTTCAAATACACGGCGACCGCCGGCAAAAAACCTTGCGGCGGCTGCACGGTTTGCAAGATCGACATGTTTTGTTCGGCGCGCGACGGCGTTCTGACCGCACGCGACACCGCCGCCCAAAACCGGTGTTGCGAGTGCGGCGCCCACATCAGCCGCGCAGTGGGCTGGCCTTCGAAGCCGCTGTAGTCGTTGTGTTCGAATTTGGAACCCAAAGTCAGCCACAAAGTATGATCGACCAATTCGATTTCGTCCTGGATAAAGCTGCTGAACAGTTGGTCGTTACGGCTGGCCGGGCTCAGCCGCAGCAAGCGCCCGACCTCGGTGAGGTCGTGGGTGTACTGGTAGCCGAAGCCCCAGATCACCTCGTGGTTGTCGAACAAGCCGAAGCGGTGCTGGAAATCCAAATCCAGCGTATCGCGCCCTTCGCTGAACCAGGCTTCATTGCGCCGGTAGTAGTCGTAATAGAGTTGCAACGAATAATCCGAACGGGTGGAAACGGTATGCTGCCAACGGCTCAAAAGGTTGCCGCCGTAAGCGTCGACCCGCTCGCCGAACTGGCTTTGGTAAGGCGCGGCGATTTGCGGAATGGCCAAGGTCTGGTTGATGGTGCTGTGGTACAAATCGCCCTGCACGGTCAATTCGTCTTGCAGCGACAAGCGCGAATCCAGCCTGAAACCGCCCTGAGCCTTATCCCAAGAGTCGCCGGCCGGCTCGGCGTTGGCGCGGCTGTTGGCGTCGCGGTTGAAGCCTTTAACGTAAACCCGGCCGGTAGTGTCTTCGCCGAGCCGACCGCCGTAACGAAAGCCGCCGAAGCCGCGTTCCTCGGTGCCGCCGCCCGCCACCGCCAAACCGCCCTGGGTCTTGGCCGAATGTTTGGTGATGATGTTGATAACGCCGTTCACCGCATTGGCGCCCCACAGCGTCGCACCCGGACCGCGTATCACTTCGATGCGTTCGACGTCTTCCAGCATCACGTCCTGGTTTTCCCAGTAGACGCCGGAAAACGAGCGGGTGTAGGTGTTGCGGCCGTCGATCAACACTAACAATTTATTGGCGAAGCGGCCGTTAAAACCGCGGGCGCTGACGGCCCATTTGTTGGAATCGATTCTGGAAACGTCCATCCCCGGCGCCATGCGTAGCGCTTCGGGAATGCTGGTTACCCCGGTGCGTTTGATGTCGTCATGGGTGATAACGAAGACCGCAGCCGCCGAGTCGTTCAAGGCTTGCGCTTTCTTGGACACCGACGTCACTTCGACGCTGAGCAAATCCTCGACATTCAAGTCGAGCGCATCCTTCGTATCCGGCGCCCCTAAACCCGCTTGGCTCACCGCAACGAGCAGCAATCCGGCTATTGGCTGTTTCATACTGTAACTGGCTATTGGTTTGGCGTTCCATTGCCCGCGCCGGCCGAAATCCGCTCAGTCTGGGTGGCAACGATATAATCGGGGCAATTCCGCCGCGCAGCGCCGCTCTCGATAACGGCGGACTAAGCACCGGCAAAATGCGGCTCCTCGTCAGACGAGAAAACCGAATTCGATTTGTCGAAATTTCCTCACACGCCAAGTTTAGTCCAATTTCCGATTTGGCAACGGCAGCCGGCGGCGTGGATAGCGTTTGCTGGGTAGCGCGATCGAAACGACCGCTTCAGACCACGAAATTGAGTTGCTGTACGCTACCGGCGCGGCCTTGCTCGGTCAGATAAAGGCCGCTGGCGGCTACTTCCGCCACGGCACGGTTATCGCTGTCTTTGTATTGAAACGGCGTGGCGAGATGGCCGAGGTAAATCGCGCCGATGTTTTTGTCGCCCAGAGCCAGCAATTGCTGGCTGCCGTCGTCGTGGCGTTGCCAGATGCGCAAGCGTTGGTAAATGGCGTCGCCGGCATCGATAAATTGGTTGCCGTCCTCGTCGTAAGCCGCCAGCTCGGCAAAACCGTTACCGCTGGCCGGACCGAACAGTTCGGAACCGTCGTTGACTACGCCGTCGCCGTTTTTGTCCAGCGCGAGCATGCCGCTTCCGGCTTTCAGGCCGGCAATTTGCTCCAAGCGGCCGTCGGCATCGATATCGAACGCAAACCGGGTATTGCTCAACTCGGCGGCGTTGCCGTCGAAATTGATCACCAACGGATCTGTTTTGACGGCGTCGCCGGCGCGGATTTCCAGATTCGATTCCAGATAAAAACTGCGGCTCATCGACAGCGAAACGCTAAAACTCAAGCTCTGGCCGTCTTTAGTTTTGATCGTCCCTTCCGCCGCGAAATCTAAGGTCTCGCTCTCGGCATAGGCAACGGATTGCCGGTAAATCAAACCGCCCTCGCCGGCTGCCGGCGCGTCGCCGCCGGCGGGAGGCTGCTGCGGCGGCGTTATCTCGGCGGCTCCGGCGTCGGTCGCCGGTTGCTCCGGCGCAAACAAGACGAAATCGCGGCCGGTGATTTCCTTGAATATGCGTTTGATGATTTGCAGCGTCAGACTGTGCTGAGAATCCAGCCGATTCTCCGGATCGATCGGCCGATTGCGGGAGGCGGCAGACCGCGCTGAGCTGCTGAGTTGCAACGTGTCGCCGAGCGCTTGCCGCGCCGGCGGCTCGTTAGCGGCAGGTGCCGCCGAATTGTTACGGTTAGCGCTGTCAAGCTGCGGCGCCCGGCCGGACCACACCTGTAACGAGGTTTTGCTGCGAACGCTTTGCTGAAGCTGGTGCTGGCTGCTGAAACGGATTGCGGATTTATCGATGATCATGGCGAACGCCTCCGGCCGGATGGTTACCGCACGGTTATCGGCCGCATCCGCTCGAACTTAAATGTTTAATTTATCCTCCATTTTTTGCTTGTAGTTCAGGAAATGCAGGGTTTGCAGATCCTCGCTATGTTCGGCCCCCAAAACCCGGTAAGGCGCGTCTATTTCGGTGATGTGAAACGGATAATCGTCATGGCTGTTGCGGTAACCGAGGATATTGCTGCGCACCGCCTTAAAACTGTCGGGACCGTCTATCGCGAAGCGGCGCTCGTTGCAATAGACCGCGACACCGCCGCCAGTCTCGCCGACGATCCTGACCCGCAAATCGAACACGCTGGCGCCGACCTTGACCTGGACGGCCTGGCAGGAGACGACTCCGGCCGAGTTTTTTTGAATCTCGTAAAAGCGCACGCCAATCCCTTCCGGCAACTGCGCTTGTGCCAGCAAGGTGCCGAGGAACACCGAATAATGGTTCAGCACATGCTCCGGATTGGCATTGGCATGCTGGCGGACGAATAGCGAACCTTTTTCGTCCAGTACGTAAACGGCGACGTGCTTGCTGGTGGCGTGGTAAAACACCTGCACGATGTCGGCCAGATTGTGCCGGTACAACACCGGTATATAGGTCTGTTCCAACACGTAAGCATCGAACAGCACCGCCGAGAACTCCGGCTGCGGCTTGGAAAGCTCCTGAATCAGTTGGTTGGCGTTATCCAAGCGGAAATAACCCAAGCGGCCGTTATTGAATCGAAACAGGCTGTAACCGGTCTCGGCCGGAATGATGTAACGCTGGGCCCCGGCGCCGGCCGCGACGAAGCACTTCACCAGGTTGTTGAACAAGGCCTCGGTACGCAACACGATGCTGCGGCCGCGCACCGGCGTGTAACACAATACCCGTAGCGAGTCGGCCGCGATTTGCGCTCCACTGTTGTGGACGATGTCGAGCAGGCAGTTGAGCAGGCCCTCCAATCCGGCATAGTGTTGCAAGGTCACTTCGCCCCAGCTCGACACCGACAGTTTGTGCACCGATTGCACGAAGCATTGGCGGGTTTCGCCGTAACTCAGCGGGTCGGAACGTTCGCTCATGACCAATTGCTGGCTGTTGGCGTCCATGGCCAAACTTTCGCCGAGGTTGACCAGCAACAGCGACGCCGACAACCGGTTCGGCGCGGCGAAGGCGTCCAAGCCGCCGTCGCCGCCCGGCAAGCGGGACTGAAAAAACGCGTGCAACTCGTTGAACAACAGGTACAAATCGTTGCCGGCCAGTTTCAGGTTTACCGCAGCGACCTGTAAGTTCAAGGTTTTTTTATACAATCCGTTCAGCACCGCCCAACTCAGTATTTCCAACAAACTGTCGCCCTGTTTGATGGCGCTGTGCTCGGCCGCTTGTTGGGCGGCGTTTCTGTCGCTGTACAAACGCCAAACCGGTGCGGCATCTTCGACAACGGTTTCCTTGGCCACCAGCAAATCGGGCGTGGTATGCACCGCGGTGCGCGTCGTCAGAATTTCGATTTTGCCGGGGCGCTGGTCCAGCGCGGCACGCAGCTTGCGGCCGATCAAGCGTAAATCCCGGTTTTCGCGTTGGGCCTGGTCGACCGGCAGTCCGGTGAACTTGATGATCATGCGCAAGCATTGTTGCAACTGGTCGCGAATCACGGCGTGTTCGCTGTTGGCGCGTTTTATGTCCCAGTAGCGCTGGCTGGCCAGACTGTCCAGCAAATCGTCCGGCCAGTGCCATTGTCCGGCGACTTGTTGCATAAAATTTTCGCGCAATTGCCGTACCCGGTTTTCCAGAATCGGTCCGGAACCGGCCATGATCTTCATGTAAAAACACTCGCGGATCAGGTCGAGCCGCTGTTTGGAACCGCCCTGCTGCAGGTAGGCGTCGACCTTGCTGTACATCAGCAAATACGGATCCAGGCTTTCCACGCTGAAGTCGCCGCGGTAAACGGCTTGCTTCAGCGCCAGGCACAGCCATTGCGGATGCGGAAACTCGCTGGCGTAGCTTTCCATCAATAGCAGCTTCAACAGCGACTTATGCGGCGAAGTCAGCGATTTAAAAATGTGCCACAGCGTCGCACTGACGAATTCCGCCGTCGGCATATGGTTCAGGTCGCCGAAATCCAACACCTCGGCTTCGGCGACGAAACGGTTCTCCAGCAGATGTTGCACGTATTGGCCGTAGTGGCGCTCCTGGTCGGGCGGCACCAGCCACCAGACCGGCGTGCGGCCGGCGACGTAAATCGAAGTGCGGTAAAACTCCTCCAGCAATAGATAGTGCTGGGTTTCGCCGCTGCTTTCCTTGGATATCGGCGTATTCTCGCCGCGCACAAATTGCCCGGCGTCGACCAGAAAAAAATGCACCTCGATCTTCAGCGACGCCGCCCATTTCTCGACTTCCCGGGCTTTTTGCCGCAATTCCTCCAACTCGTCGGCGGCCAACCCGGCGGCGTGGCATAACCAGATATCGATGTCGCTTTCCTTGGAAAAGGCCATGCTGCCGACGCTGCCCATCAGAAACAGGGCGTGTATCGGATATTGCCGCAACGCCTTGCGCTTGTAGACAAAACCTTTGGAAAACTGTTTGGCGACGTCGACGGTTTGCTTGCTCGGCGCGTAGTCGGGAATGCCGGCCGGGGTCTCCGACGAGACGAAGCCGGGCAATAACGGATGGTTTTGGTGGAATAACAGCGGCAATAATTTCAGAAAATCCTGCTGCCGCGGTTGCAACAAACCTTGCACGTGCAACAGCCGTTGCTGGTTGAAATATTTGAAACGCTGCGTCACCGCATGCAGATCTTTTTTACTGATCTCTTCGCCGGGTGCGCCCAATCGGATTGGAAGGAATCGGTTCGTCACTGCGGCGCGCCAAAATCGGGGGAGCCTTGAGTATAAAAGAAATCAACCCGGCCGGTGAAAGTTAAACTGTAGATAACGGCCGTCTTCGCTATCGAATGCCGTGAACCGGGTCAGCCCGGCCTGCGGAATCTCGATATGGAAAGTCTTTTCCAGCGGTAGTTGCAGACAATGGCCGAACAAGCTGCGCACGACGCCGGCATGGCTGACTACCAGCACCTTTTTGCCGGCGCAATCGGCCAGCAAATTTTCCCAGGCGGCATGCACGCGGCGGTTGAACCCGCCGAAATTTTCGGCATTGGGCGGCGGGCAGCGTTCCGGATCGCGGTAGAACGCCGCCAACGCGCCGGGCCACTCGCTTTCGATGCGATCGGCGGTCAGACCCTCCCAGGCGCCGAAATCGTATTCGGCCCAAGCCGGATCGACGCGCAACTCGGCCTGCTGCTGTTCGCACCAGGCGGCGGCGAACGAGCGGCAGCGGCGCAGCGGCGAACTGGCCACGACGTCCCAATGCAGTTCGCCGCATTGCCGGTACATTTGCCGCCAGCCGCGCTCGGTCAACGCATCGTCGGTCACGCCGCGGTAACGGGAACCGCCGCGGGCTTCGCCGTGCCGCAAAATATCCACAGTCGTCACTATCGCCATCGTTGCCGCTTCCGCTTCAGAAGTCAGGGTTAGGTGTTCAGCGTATCCATCAAATCGATCATGAATTCCATTTCCTCGTCGTCTACCGCTTGCCAACCGCTGAAGCCCAACGCGGCTAACACGCCACCACCCTTCTCGTCCGCCGCCATGTTAAGCAATACCTGGCGCAGTTCGCCGCGCCTTGCCTGCAAGCGCGGGCCGACCATCAAAGAATGGTGGATCACGCTGATCTGGCTGCGCACCAGCACCCGTAATTGTTTGCGAATCACGCCGGACAAATTGTCGTAGGCTTCGGCCAGAATGATACCGGCGTCCGCCTCGCCTTTCAGCAAATGTTTCGCCACCAGCACATGGCTATCGGCCAAAACCGGGACGATGTTGCCGACATCCAGGTCGGCCGGCTCCAGCATGATCATGCCCATCAAGCGCACGTCGGGATCGTCGGTAAACGCCACCCGGCTATTGACTTGCAAATCGGCCACGTCCTGCGCCGGGCTGTCGGCATGGACGGCGACGATGGCTTCGTCCGCCTGGCCTTGAGCCTTGACCAGCGGCAAAAAACCTTTGTTTCTGACCAGCATCGCCGCGTCGTAAGGATTGGCGTAAATCAGGTCGATTTTATCGGCCTCGATGGCTTGGTGCAGTTGTTGGTAATGGTTGTACATTTCCAGATGGATCGCGCTATCGGTTTGTTTCTGCAACCAAGTGTTGAAGATATACCAACCCGACAGGCGGTCCGGAGCGAAATCGGGACTGACGGTAAACAGGAATGTCATGGCGGGCTCCGTTAACGTAAAGTCGGATAGAGTTTGGCGCATTCGTCGACCTTGGTCCGCGACGGTTTGCGCCGGACCGAGGTATAACCCACCACCTTGCCGCCGCGCACGTTGGGAATCACCGTGGCCTTGACCCAATAATACCCGCCGTCCTTGCGCAGGTTTTTGACGTAGCCTTGCCATTTCTCGCCGCGCAGCACCGTCTCCCACAAATCCTTGAACGCCGCCGCCGGCATGTCCGGGTGGCGCAGAATATTGTGCGGCGCGCCGATCAGTTCGGCTTCGCTGTAGCCGGACATCTCGACGAAGGCCCGGTTCACCTGGCGAATTACGCCCTCCGGCGTGGTCGTCGACACGATCAATTTGCCGTCCGGATACGGCGTTTCCAGTTCGGTGTACAACACTTTGCGGCGGCTGCCGTCGTAGAACGCCAGCTCGGCTTCCCGGTAATCTCCGACGATATCCTCGGGTTTCATATCGCTAATCATGATCGGCTCCGTAGCATGGTTTCGGGATCACAGCATTTCGGAAATGCTTTCCGCCGCGCGCTTGACGTCGAGAAAAATCAAGCCCAGCTTGGCGTTAGGCTTGGCCAGCACGGTCAATACGGCTTCGCTGCCGGCATAAGTCATCAGCACATAGCCGCGCGCACCCTTGATCAGCACCTGCTCCAGATTGCCGCGGCTCAGTTCCTGTGCGGTACGGTCGCCCAGCGACAGCATCGCCGCACTCATCGCGCCGACCCGGTCTTCGTCCATGCCGGCCGGCAATACCGAGGCCATCATCAAACCGTCCGTGGATATCACGCCCGATGCTTCAATATCAGCCGAAGTGCCATTCAGCTCGGTCAACACCGAGGTCAGCATATCTGCTTTCATAATTGCTATCTCCTAAAAGTAAAATTGACAAGGGAGCCGGGCAAAACTAATCGCCCTTTTTGACGTACCGGGTCGTCAGAATCCAGGCCAGACTGACGAATTCGGCCTGGTTGAAATGCGGCGTACCGGCGATGGCCAGCACGAAACGGTGGCCGCCGACGAAGATCGGCCAAAAGCCGATTTGGCTGGCGCCGAAGGCATCGACTATCGCCCAGGCGTGGCTGGCGATGCCCATGTTGTTGCTCAATAGGCCGGAGCGGCGTTTGTGCACGGTGGCCAATTCGGCGCTCAAAGCCGATAATTCCTCGGCCACCTCGTGCGGAAAGCCGCTGCAGGCCAGATAAAAACCCTGGTCGTCGGCCAGCAACACCTTGCCCGATTCGGAGATTGCCGCCAGCAGACCGGGCAACACGTCTTCCAACGCGCCGGCGGGGGCTTGCAGCGGCGTATCCACACCCTGCACCCAGCCCAGCTTCTGGCAGTGCAATAACATTTCCAAGGCCTTGTGCTCGTCTTCGATCTCCATCAGGCTTTGCAACTGCGGCAATGCCAACGCCGGCGTTTGCGCCTGCTGCAACAAGCGCAGCAAAAACCGCCGCGGTTTGTCGGAGTCGGGAAAAGCCACCGCGTAATAGGCCCCGGCCGGCGTCGGATATAAATACAGCCCTTCGGCCAGTGTGAAGTTCTGCATGGCCTTACTCCGCCAAACCGGGATCCAGCGAGTACAACAAGGCCTGCACCAGTAACGACACGTCGTTCTTTTCCCGGGCATCCACCGCAAACACCGGAGGTTTGATGCCGAACTCCTGCAAGCGCAGATGGTAATCGTCTATGGTCGGGCGGTTGCTCAAATCCATTTGGGTAACGCCGATGGCCAGGCTGGTATCGCTGATGAATTTGCTGAACGCCTCCAAAAAGAACTTCATGTCCTGAAACGGATCGGCGCGGGTATTATCCAACAGCAAAATCAAGCCGATGCCGCCGTTGACCAGAATGTCCCACATGAAATCGAAGCGTTCCTGCCCCGGCGTACCGTATAAATGGATCTTCTCGCCTCCGGCCAGATTCATAACGCCGTAATCCATAGCCACCGTGGTCGAGGCTTTGCGGTTTTTGGTCATATCGCTGGCCGCCGCGTCGGTTTTTACCGGCGGCGTATCGCTGATGGCATTGATCGCAGTGGTTTTGCCGGCACCGACCGGCCCGGTGAAAATGATTTTGTATTGGCTCATCGAGATTCCTGCTGAGAGCGGCTAGGTACCGCGCAATTTACTGAGAATTTTGCGTAACAAACCTTCGTTTTTCGGCTTGTCGGGCGCAGGTGCGGCGATTACCGCATCCGCTTCGCGTTCGCTCTGCCGCAACAGCCCCAGGGCATGGCATGCGCTGATAAATACGAACACGTATTGCGGCTTGACGTTGAGCACCCGGCAAACCGCGATCGGCGCAGTCGGCGTTTTCACCAGCAACGCAGCAATCCGCATCGCGTCGGGCGTAATCACCAAACGGGTAAAATTGGGCCAGCGTTGCAGGAACACCGGCCGCTGGATATCCAAGCCGATAGGGAAGCGGCCTTTCGAAGTCCAGATTGCCAATTTCCAGATAAACGCCTGCAAATCCTGATACTTCTCCGGCGCCCGCTCCGCGCCGGCCGCGGCCGGGTCCAGGGCCGACAGACTCATGTTGTTGGCCGTGCCGGGTTTGAAGGCGACGCCGGCAAACGCCCGCAGTTGTTTATCGTCGGCATCGAGCCAGACCTCGTTTTGTTCGGGAAACAGGTACAACGGCTTCCAAATCGAGCTGAGTCGCAACGGCCGCGCCTGCAAGCCGGCGGTCTTGGCCGCCGACTGCACGTAACCCAGGAAAAACTGGCGCGGATCGTAGCAAGCGGTGGGCAATTGCGCTTCGTCGTCGAAATCGATATCGCCGACCGTGCCGAGAAACGCGGTGAAGCCGCCCTCGTTCAGTTGCACTGCCGATTGGTGTTTGCCGGTCTTCTGCCGCTCTGTGTTGTCGATCGGTTTGGTCGGTTTGACCGGTTTGACGTAGACGTCCAGCGTCGTTTTGATTGGAGCGGCAGGCGCCTGCTGCGGTTTTGCCGGAGCGGCCGGGGCGGGCGCCGGTTCCGGCTTGTTTTCCGCCGCTTTCAATAGCAAGCCGATTTTGTCCAACACACCGAGTATTTGTTCGGCAGTGACCGGTTTTTTGATGAAAAAAGTATTGTCGATTTGCAAGCTCTGCAACGACAGCAAAATAATCGGCCGGCCCGGCGCCGCGGCCTTGCGCTGGTCCAGAATTTCCCGCGCCTTGGCGTGGTCGGCGTCGATCATGTCGATTTGCGCGTCGTCGGGAGCAACAACCTGCGCGGCACCACGGCACGGTCCTTTCAGGTACATTTCCATGGTCTTGCAGGTGCGGCTGTCCATGCCGTGCAACGCAACCCGGTAGGGATTGGCGGTTTTTGCGGTTTTAGTCATGGCAGCTGCCGGTCGAAATAGTCTGCAACCGATTGCCATTCGCCAACTAACGGCACGGCCAAATCGGAGAAAGTGCGCCAGGCGTTTCGAAAACGCTCGTGGCTGGCGGTGGAGCGGTACAGTTCCAATAAGGCCAGTTGCAGGTCGGCGCGCTGCGGCTGGAGGCCGACCGCATTTTCCAGCACATTGATGGCCTGATCCAACTGGCTGTATTCGATAAAGTCGTTAGCCAGCACCAGCGGATCGTGGCTAGTTTCGGCTTGCGCTGGCCGCAGTGCGAGCAGTTCGCTGCTCCCCTGGACCCCGCTAGCGAGTATGGAATAGCGATTACCGAGTTTCTTCGGATCGTGCCGGTCCAAAGCTGACAGGACTTGGAAATCGCGCGGTTCCAAGCGCAACCGGCTAGCGTTAAGTATCCGGCGCCTAAGCGCCTCGCCCTTGCCTTGCAACGCAATCGACAAATCCAGCAAAGCCGCATACAACGCCGCCGAATGGCGATTTCGGTAACAACTGTGGATGCGCCGCAAATGTGCCGCCAAATCGTGCGGCTTTCTATGCACCTTGACCGACAACACGGCCAGAGCCTGGTCCGCGGCCGGATCGTAACCGAAGCCGGCCAGTTCGCCGTCCAGCCAGAAACTGCTCTCAGGCGTTGTTCCGAGCGGCGCGTCGGCAAACAAATTGGAATGAAACACGGCCATTGCCACCTTCCGTAAAAAAACGATGCCGGAAGGTTAGCAGCTAGGCCGCTTATTTCCAGGCGAATTATCCGGTTATTTGTTGTCTTGCTTCACAGATTGCCTTACGCACAGTCGCCGGAGCCGTGCCGCCGATGTGGCTGCGGGCGGCGACCGAACCTTCCAACGTCAGGATATCGAACACTTCGGCGCCGATAGTCGCGGAAAAACCCTGCAACTCCGCCAGCGTCAATTCCGACAAATCCCGGCCGCTCTGCAAACCCAAACGCACGGCTTGGCCGACCACTTCGTGCGCATCGCGGAAGGCCATACCTTTACGGACCAGATAATCGGCCAGATCGGTCGCGGTGGCGAATCCGCGCTGGGCGGAGCGGTACATATTCTCGCGCTTGGCTTTGACGTGCGGCACCATGTCGGCAAAGGCGCGCAAGCAATTGATCAAGGTATCGGCAGTATCGAACAAGGGTTCCTTGTCTTCCTGGTTGTCCTTATTATAGGCCAGCGGTTGGCTTTTCATCAGCATCAGCAACGAAACCAAATGCCCGGCCACCCGGCCGGATTTACCCCGAACCAGTTCCGGCACGTCAGGATTTTTCTTTTGCGGCATGATCGACGACCCGGTGCAGAACGCGTCCGGGATATCGATGAAATCGAATTGGGCACTGGCCCACAGTACCAACTCCTCGGAAAACCGCGACAAGTGCATCATCAACACACTGCCGGCCGCGGCGAATTCGATGGCAAAATCGCGGTCGCTGACCGAATCCAGCGAGTTATTCGACGGTCGGCTGAAACCCAGCAATTCTGCGGTCATAAAGCGGTCGATGGGGTAACTGGTACCGGCCAGTGCGGCGGCGCCGAGCGGCATCACGTTCAGGCGCTTGGCGCAGTCCAGCAAGCGGTCGCGGTCGCGGCTCAGCATCTCGAACCAAGCCATCAAGTGGTGGCCGAAAGTGACCGGTTGCGCCACCTGCAAATGGGTGAAGCCGGGCATGATGGTATCGGCTTCCTGTTCCGCTTTATCCAGCAACGCCAGTTGCAAACGCTGCAATTGGCCGAGAATGTTGCCGATTTCGTCACGCAGATACAAACGGATATCGGTCGCCACCTGGTCGTTGCGGGAACGGCCGGTATGCAGTTTCTTGCCGGCGATGCCGATCAAGTCGGTCAAGCGCGCTTCGATATTCATATGCACGTCTTCCTGCTGCACCGACCAGACGAATTCGCCGCGCTCGATCTCGCCGCCGATCTGTGCCAAACCTTTGCGGATATCCGCCAACTCCTGCTCGGTCAGAATACCGATTTTGCACAACATCGCCGCGTGTGCCAGCGAACCTTGGATATCTTGTTGCGCCATGCGTTGGTCGAAATTCACCGATGCGGTGAATTCCTCGACGAAGGCGTCGGTGGCTTCGGCAAAGCGGGCGCTGGAGAGTTTTTCGGAATTTACGGTGGTCATGATACTCGGAAGGTTGATCGAACAAAGCCCAATTATACCCGCCGCTGCCGGCGTTCAGCGCGGGAATTGCACGCTGACGCGCAAGCCGCCGAGCTGCGCAGAACGTTCGATGCTGAGCTTGCCCCGATAAAACTCGGCGATATCGCGCACGATCGCCAGGCCCAAACCGTGGCCTTGCACCGCCTCGTCCAGCCGCAAACCGCGCCGACTGAGTTGCTGCAACTCAAGCTCCGAGCAGCCCGGCCCGTCGTCCTCGACGCTGATCCGCATTGCCTGAGAACAATCGATATCGACGATGATGTGTCCTGCGGCCCATTTGCAAGCGTTGTCCAGCAGATTGCCGATCAATTCCAACATGTCTTCTCTGTCGAAATTGATCAACCGGTCCGGCGCAGCGATTTGAAAGTTCAGCACCTTTTCCGAATAAATGTTCCGCAGCAACATGGTTAACGCCGCCAGTTCTTCCTGCGGATTAAACATACTGGCCGATTGCAAATTGCCGGATAGCCGAGCCCGTTTCAATTCGCGTTCGATGCGTTCGTGCATGCGTCGAGTCTGTTGTTGCAGCTGCAACCTCAGCTCGGGATGAGCAGCCAATTCCGGATGCTCGGCCAACCTGAACAGCATCGCCAACGGCGTTTTCAAAGCGTGCGCCAGATTGCCGATTGCGGTACGCGACTGGTGCAGCCGCCGCTCCACCAACAATAGTAAGCGGTTGACCTCTCTGACCAGCGGTTTGATTTCCATCGGCACCCTGGTTTGGATTTGCTGCTTGCGGCCGCCGGCAATCTCGGCCAACTCGCCGCGCACGGCTTGTAACGGGTGCAGAGAACGCCGGACGTCGCCGGTCTGCAAACCGATGGCCAACAGCAAAACCAATACGGTCAACGCTAAATAAGCTAAGCGGATATGGTCGATATCGCGGCCGATATCGGTCAAATCCTCGGCAATTGCGATACTGACCGGAAAATCGAAGCGTTGCCAGCCGCGGGTTAACACCAACAGCGGCTGGTGCTGCGGCCCGTCGGCATAATGGGTTAACTGCACCGCGTCGGCCGGCAACGGGGTTATCGGTAGGGTTTCGCCCTGCAGGGATTGCGAATAATAGGTTTTGCCGGCGATATGCAGCACAAAGTAGTGGCCGGAGAATGCCTGGCCGTAGACGGTACCGATGTGCGAACTGTCGAAATCCAACTGGCCGGCGCTATTGGGCCGCAACGTATCCAGCAACGAATCGGCGTCGTGCTGCAAGCGCGTCGTCATCTGTTTTTCGGCGACGGCGCGAATCACCCAGTCCGCCGCCAGCCAATGGCCGACAAAGACCGTGCACAGAATAAACATCAAGCCGCGGTTCAAACGCCGTTGTAACGACATCAGGCCTTCTCGCCGAATACGTAGCCCTGGCCGCGGCGGGTAGCAATCAGGCCGTTGCCCAGTTTGCGGCGCAGGCGGTTGACATAGACTTCGATCACGTTGCTGGCGGGGTCGCTGTCGTATTGGTAGATATGCTCCAGCAAATGGGTTCGGGTAAAGACTTTGCCGGGATGCAACATGAAATAACGCAGCAAACGAAATTCGATGGCCGTCAGTTGTTCCGACCGGCCGCCGACACTGACCGTCTGCGTGTCTTCGTCCAGAACCAATCCGCAAGCGGCCAGTTGCGGCTGCATCCGACCGTGAAAGCGCTTCAACAAAGCCCGCACTCGAGCCAATAGTTCTTCGCTATGAAACGGCTTACCCAGGTAATCGTCGGCGCCGGCCTTGAAACCGTCCACTTTCTCGTGCCAGGCGTCGCGTGCCGTCAATACGATCACCGGCACTTGGTTCTCCGTGCGGCGCCAGCGGCGTAGCACCTCCATGCCAGGCATTTTCGGCAAGCCCAAATCCAGGATCACGATGTCGTAGGATTCGGTCGAGCCCAGAAACTCGGCCGCCTCGCCGTCCGTCGCGCAATCGACGGCGAAACCGGCGTTTTCCAGCTCGAGCTTTAACGATCTCGACAGGCCCGGATCGTCCTCCACCAGCAATAAACGCATAACCGACGCTCACTCCGCTTGCAAATTGGCAAAAGTTTAATGGTTTATCCGCCGTTGCGGCGATTTTTAAGATTGGTTTCATTTCGCCTGACTACAATGCCGACACCTTAACCATTCTGGAGCTTGAACCATGCAAAATGACAATTCGGTCGCTGTTTGGGATATTTTCGTCCGTGTGTTCCATTGGTCGCTGGTCGCCGCATTCGCCGTCGCTTACGCCACCAGCGAGGAAGAAAATTCCTGGCACATCTACGCCGGCTACACGGTACTGGGTTTGATCAGCCTGAGATTGGTCTGGGGTTTCGTCGGCGGCCGCTACGCCCGATTCGGCGAATTCGTGCGGTCCCCGGCTGCTGTGCTTCGCTACGTTTCCCAGCTACGCCAAGGCACGGCACCGCGCTATCTGGGCCACAATCCGCTCGGCGGTTGGATGGTGTTGGCGTTACTAGCGACGTTGTTCGTGGTGACGATCAGCGGCTTGAAGGTTTACGCCATCGAAGAAGGCCGCGGCCCGCTGGCGCAAGGAACCGAAATGATTACCGTGATCGGCGCCGCGCACGCCGAAGACCACGAAGGCAACCGGGCCGAAGCGGATGGCGATGCCGAAGAGTTTTGGGAGGAAATTCATGAAGGCGCCACCAATTTCATGTTGTTGCTGATTGCCGCCCACGTGCTGGGCGTGGTCGTCTCCAGCAAACTACACCACGAGAAACTGGTAAAAGCCATGATCACCGGCCGCAAAGCCAAAGACCTGAATTGCGATAAATAACGCATTTTTAATATTGGATTCATGCTCGCTTGCTATAACGCTCCCGTTTCTTGCACACGTTCAGTTCGATTCCGTCCGGCCAATCAGGAGCAACTATGGCGACCAAACTTAAATTCCAGGCTTATGCCGCAACTTTCTCGTTAGCCCTGTTCCCGAATATCGCTGCGGCGAGTTTTCTCGGGTTTCTGGGCAATTTCGACGTCGTTAACGATAGCGGAAATACCGCCCACGGCTTCGAAATCGAACTGGAAGGCCTGCACAGCAGCGATATTACCGACACCTTCGGCGGCGCCAACCGCGGCTTTCCCAGCGGCACCGGTTTCGATCCGAACACGGCAGTAGTGCGCTACGGCGCACCGACCATTTCCGAGTACGCCAACGGCAGCATCTTCGGCACCCGGGTCACTTATGCCAGCGCCTGGGATGCCGCCAGCCAATCCTGGTTATTCGGCACCCCGAGCGGCACCTTCATCACGCCGGGCGATAACTGTTGGACCGGCGGCGGCGTCGGCTATAACGCCGGCACGCCGTGCGACCATTTCGGCGTCGGCACCAGCAAGACCGCCAGCAAAACCAGTTACAGTTGGCTGTTCGACGACGGCAGCAACAGCGGCAAGCTGACCAACAGCAACGGCCAAGTGGTGCTGCCGGCACCGAATTGGAACGTGATCCCTGCCGATCCGGCACCGGCCGGCCAACCGCAACCCAAACCGGTAGTTGCAGCCGACATTCGCGCCCCGCAAGCCGAGCAAGAAGGCCAATTCGGCGAAGCGATTTGGGTAAAAGTGTTCCGCACCGAATTGGAACGCGAAGTGGAACTCGAAGAACTGATCGGCGGTAATCCGGTTATCGAACAAGCCGAAACCGAAATCGAATGGCAATTGCTGCAAACCGATCCGGGCAATCCGGACGCCGGCAAACTCGAAGCCGGTTACCTGAACGTATTGGGCCAAAATGCCGAGTCGGTGATCTTCCATTACGAGTTTTACAAATATGCCGGCGAGTACGATCCAGAAAACCATGAAGCCAAGGCAGGCAGCGACTCCAATCCGACCGAAGCCGAAATCGGTACCTATCTAGGTGCCCAAAACGGCGCGGTCAACTTGAATGCAGTCGCGCCCGTGCCAGTACCGCCGGCAGTTTGGTTGATGGGGTCCGCGTTGCTGGGCCTGGCGGCGAACCGCCGTCGACACTCGGCTGGGGCAGCACAAGCCGATCGGATATAACCTCTGAAGCCCGATAAACGGCGGCGCCGGCGCCCAAGCGCTTACATCCGCCGTTTACATCGGCCCCTGCTCGATCTTTCGCCACTTACCCTGGCCAAGGCGGGCCGCCCTTCCGTCCCGATGCCGGCTAAACGCAGATTTGGCCGGTGTTGGAAAGCATCAACGCCGTCCGACCATCAACTCGATTTCCTCGACGATTTCTTCCTGGCGCAAGCGGTTGCGCTGGCGTTGCAAGTCCTCGCCGCCGCGTTCCAGATGGCGCAGCGCGGTTTCCATCTGCATCAGCCGCATATGGTTTTCGACTCGGATCGACCGCAACATCAGCGCCAGCAAACTGTGGAACAGGTAATGCTGAGCCACGCCGGTAGCCACTTCTCCGGCCGGCTGATACGTCAACGGCAGTTCGGCCGGCGTACGACCGACGCTGCGCGGCAACGGCCACAGCCGCTGGCTGCGGGCGCCCTGCTCGTCGCGGATGCCTGCCACCAGGCCGTACTCGCCGCCCAGCCTTAGCTCGGAAACCGCCGCCAAAATCCGGTCTATCGCCGCCGGCGCGTCCAGCCCGCCTTCGGCGCCGTCCAGGCAACAGGCCGACGCATGGCCGCTAAATAGACTATGCAGGCGTTCGCCCACCAGGATCAGCGGCGCTTGCCCATCGGCCGCACCCTGCCAGAACCGTATCACGTCTTCGTTGAAGCTGCCGCAAAAACCGCGCACCGAACCGAATAACAGCCAGATGTCGGCGCGGGTTTCGGCGGTATCGGCATAAAACGCCGCCGGCAACGCGCCGGACAAATCCTGCAACGCCGCAGCCAACGACTCGACCACCTGTTGTTGCGACGCTTCGCGCTTGCCGACCTTACGCAACTCGGCCAAGGCAAAACTGCGCATCGCGCCAAGGATACCGGACAATTCGTCGAACAAGGCCAGGCGGGCTTCGACTTCGCGGCGCTGGCTCATGGCTTATGCGCCAGCCATTGTTTCAACGCGGCCAGCCACTGCTGTTTCGGCGAATCCAGTTTCAACGCGCTACCCGGCAATTGTTGCAGCAGCTGCGCCAGCACCGTAGCGGCTTGCTCCGGCGCGACATCGGCTAGCAAACCCTCGCCGTAAGCCAGCAGCCAAGCCAGATGCGCCTGTTCGGACAAGGGCTGCAAGCGGTCTTGTTTTAGGATTTCCCGCAACAGCCGGCCACGCTGTAATTTTTGCTCGACGCTGGCTTCCAGACGGGTGCCGAAGCGAGCGAACAGTTCCAGCTCCAGGAATTGCAGATAATCCAACCGGATATGCGCCGCCGCGTTTTTGATGGCCGGATGTTGCGCCTTGCCGCCGATGCGCGACACCGAGCGGCCGATATCGATGGCCGGCAGGATGCCGGCAGCGAACAATTTGCTCTCGAAATAAATCTGACCGTCGGTAATCGAAATCAGATTGGTCGGGATATAGGCCGATAACTCGCCCTGGCGGGTCTCGATGATCGGCAATGCGGTCATACTGCCGCCGCCGTGTTCCAGGCTCAATACGGTCGAGCGTTCCAGCAAACGCGAATGCAGATAAAAAATGTCGCCCGGATAGGCTTCGCGGCCCGGCGGCCGCTGCAGCAGCAGCGACAGCTCGCGGTAGGATTGGGCGTGGCGGGTCAAATCGTCGTAGACCACCAGCGTATCGCGGCCCAAGCGCATCCAGTGTTCGGCGATGGCGCAACCGGCAAACGGCGCCAGATAGCGAAAGCCCGGCAACGCGTTGGCTTCGGCCACGACCAGCACCGTGTAATCCAGCGCCCCGGCCGCGCGCAGGGCCTCCAGCGTGCCGGCCACCGACGAACGCGGCTGGCCGATCAACACCATCACGCACAACACGTTGCGGCCGCGCTGGTTCAACACCGCATCCAGCGCCAGCGCGCTTTTACCGACACCGTCGTCGCCTATTATCAACTGGCGTTGGCCCTTGCCGATCGGAATCAGGCTATCGACGATCTTGCAGCCGGTATAAAACGGTTCGCTGACGAAGTCGCGCTCGATAATGCTGGGCGCTGCCGCTTCCAGCGGCCGCAACTGGCGGATTTGCGGCGGCGGCAAACCGTCCAGCGGACTGCCCAACGGATCGACCACCCGGCCCAGCAAGGCGTCGCCGACGCCGATTTCCAGTTTGCGGCCGATATGCTGTACCGCCATGCCGGCAGTGACGCCGCGGCTCTGCGACAGCAGAATCGCGCCCAGCACCTCCTTACCCAACTGAAATACCAGCCCCGAGCTGCCGTCGTCGAAGCCGATCAATTCGTCCAGCCGGGCCGACGGCAAGCCGCGAATCCAGGCGATGCCGTCGCCGATGCCGGCTACGCAACCGCGCTCGGACAGACGCAAACCAAAGCGGTAAGGCGCACTCGGCTCAGTCATGGTTGATTTGGCGGCGGAAAAAGGCCAGCTCGTCGGCCAGATTGGCGTGCAACTGGCATTCGCCGACCACGGCGCGCACGCCGGCAATCAGGGCCGGATCGGTGGCAAAATTGAAGGTCAACGCCTGGCCGGCCGCTGCCGACAGGGCTTGCGTCAAACCGGCCTGCTCGGCAGCGCCGAGCGGATGGGCGCTGGCGATTTCCACCGCCGACGCCGTAATCAACCCGGCAGCCGCTTTATGCAGAGCCGCCTGCTCGGGCTCCGGCAATTGCCGCAAGTCCTCCAGAAAAATATCGACGATAGCCGAGGTCAATGCCGGCGAGGCCAAGCGTTGCAGCATCGCCGCGGTTTGGGCGTAAGCCTTGCCGGCCGCTTCGCGCACCAGGGCCGCTTCGCGGGTTGCGGTCGCGGCCTGGTTTCTGACCCGGAATTTGGCTTCTTCGTCGGCCAAGGTTTTTTGCAGCGCGGCCAATTCGCTGCTGCGCAATTGCGCCAATTCCTCGTCCAGCGCCCGCCGCGCCGCTTCCTGCTGTTGCTGCCAATCCCCCAAGCGGGCCTGGTATTGGCTTTGCAACGCTTCGGCTTCGGCCCGCAGTTGCTCCGCGCGTTCGGTTTGTTCGCTGATCCGTTGTTGGCGGGCATCCAGCAGCGCCAGCATCGGCCGGTACAGAAAACGTTGCAGTATCCACACCAGTACCAGGAAATTGACGATTTCCAGAATAAACGTGGTCCAGTCGAGTTGCATCATGGCAGAGGTCCGGCGGATTGGAGGGCGATACGGATAGTTCGGCGGCCTAGCTCAGGAAATATTCCAGCAACGGGTTGCGGAACAGCACGATCAAGGCCACGACCAGGCAGTAAATCGCCAGCGATTCGATCATCGCCAAGCCGATAAACAGGGTGCGGGTGATGGTTTTCTCGGCTTCCGGCTGCCGGGCCAGGGCTTCCAAAGCACTGGCAATGGCTTTACCCATCGCAATGGCCGGCAACATCGTGCCGAGGGCGATGACCAGCCCGGCCACGCCGGTGGAGATGATGCTGAACAGGTGTAAATCGGTCATGACGGATTCTCCGGGGATGAATTGTCGGATTCGTTGGGTTCCAGCGCGCCGGCGATGTAAATCAAGGCCAGCATGCCGAAAATATAAGCCTGCACCAAGGCTTCGACCACGTGCAGCATCAATAGCGGTACCGGCACCAGAAAGCCGGCGATCAGCAATACCAGCAACGCGGCCATTTCCAAGCTCATCACGTTGCCGAACAAGCGGATCGCCAAGGCCAGCGTTCTGGTCAGTTCGCTGATGATATGAAACGGCAGCAGGATCACGCTGGGCTCGATGTAATGGCGCAGATGGTTGCGCAGGCCACGGTCGCGAATCCCGAACCAGTGGGTCGAGGCAAACACCAGCACCGCCAACGCGGCGGTAGCCGATAAGTCGCGGGTCGGCGAATGCAAACCCGGAATCAAACCGACCAAATTGGCGACCAACACGAACAACCACAGCGTGGCGACGAACGGCAGGACCCGCCGAACCGACGCCGCCGGCAATACTTCGCCGATGGCGCTTTCTATCGCCAGCACCACCGCTTCCAGGGCATTGTGCAGCCGGGCCAATGCGCCGTGCGCCGGCAAACGTAGCAGTAAGGCCAGCACGGTAAACCCGGCCATCACCCCCCAGGTCGTCAGCACCGTGCCGTTGATCGCCAGCGGTCCGAGCTGTAAAGCAGCGTCGGGCTCGGTCATCGGGAGTGCTCCTGTAAAAAGCGGATGGCATTATAGCCGCCGACCACGATGCCCAAGACGATCAGACTGACGGTCCAGCGCACCGAATAGCCGGCCGCCAGCGTATCCAGCCAACGCCCCAGGTAGGCGCCGGCGACGATGGGCACGACAAACAACAGGCCCAACGTGCCGCCGTACAGCAACAAGCCGAGCCAGGACGCCGATTGCCGGCGTTTGTCCTGCAAGCGCCGAACATCGCGCCGGGTGAATTCGATCAATTTATTACGAAAACTCATGGTTAACGTCCCCCCGCAACCCGGTTACTCAATTCCGCCAATCGCCGCAGCAACGAGCGTTCGATTTCGGTCAGCGTCGCCCGCGCCCGGTGCACTTCCGAATCGATCCGGGCCATTTCCGCCGCCAATAGCTCGCAAATCGCGTCCGGATCGTCGCCGAGAAAATAACGCACCGCAGTCAGCGTCATCCGATTTTCGCTAAAGCGCAACACGCCGCCCGGCAAGGCCAGATAGCGCCAGACGCCGGCTTGGTCGCGAAACCGCGCCAGCCCGTAACGCAACAGCGCAACCATGCCGACATGGCCGGGCAAAATACCGAAACTGCCGTCGGCGTCGGCGCCGACGAATTGGCCGACTTGCTCGAAATATTCGACGCCGCGGCTGTCGAACAAAGTCAAGCTAAAACCGCTCATGCCGGCATCGCTCCTTTCATGTAGCAATCGGCTTCGCTGAGGTGGTCGTATTTGCCGGCGATAAAGGCCTCGCAATCGGCGATGGTTTGTTGCAACGGCACGCGCACGCCCGGCAAACCGGTATGGTCGGCCACGGTAACGAAGGGTTGGGTCAGGTAACGTTGCAGGCGGCGGGCGCGCTCGACGATGCGCCGGTCTTCGACCGACAATTCTTCGATGCCGAGCATGGCGATGATGTCTTCCAGCTCGCGGTAGCGCGACAGATGTTCGCGCACCGCCCGCGCCACCTGGTAATGGCGTTCGCCCAGAATGTGGCGGTCCATGATGCGGCTGCCGGAACGCAGCGGGTCTATCGCCGGATAAATGCCTTTGGCCGCCTGCTGCCGCGACAGGATCACCACGCTATCCAGATGACCCAGGATCGTGGCGACGGCCGGATCGGACATATCGTCGGCCGGCACGTACACCGCCTGCACCGAGGTGATCGAGCCGGAACGGGTGGATACGATGCGTTCCTGTAACGAAGCGACTTCGGTCAATAAGGTGGGTTGGTAGCCGACCGTGGCCGGCATCCGCCCCAACAGTCCGGAAATCTCGCTACCGGCCTGGACGAAGCGAAAGATGTTGTCCATTAAGAACAACACCTCGCCGTGCAACGTGTCGCGCAAATATTCGGCGTAGGTCAACGCGGTATAGCCAACGTGGAAGCGCACGCCCGGCGATTCGTCCATTTGGCCGTAGACCAGCAAAGCCTTGGGCAACACGCCGGCGTCGGCCATTTCGTGCCACAGCTCGTGGCCTTCGCGCATGCGTTCGCCGACCCCGGCATATACCGAAACGCCCTGCATGCCCGAGCTGACGGCATGCATGAATTCCATCATCAATACCGTTTTGCCGACGCCGGCGCCGCCGAACAAACCGGTCTTGCCGCCGCGCACAAATGGGCACAGCAAGTCGATGACCTTGATGCCGGTTTCCAGAATCTGCGAGGCCGGCAAAGTATCGGACAACAGCGGCGGCTTGGCCAGAATATTGCGGAATTCGGTTCTCGGCAGCGGCGGGCCACCGTCCAGCGCTTCGCCGAACAGATTCAACATCCGCCCCAGACAAGCCGGATCGACCGGCACCTGCAAGGCGTCGCCGCGGTCGTAAACCGGCATGCCGCGGTAAATTCCGGTTACCGGATGCAGGGCTATCGCCCGCACCAAGGTCGGCTCCAGATGTTGAAATACCACCATCACATAGGCATTTCCGCCGTTGGCGACATCCAGCGCCTGGCCGATAGGCGGCAGATAATCGCAGCGCACGTCCACCACCGGCCCCTGCGCCGCCTCGATGCGGCCGACCGGTTTCTGCGAGTGGCGCGTTGTTTCCGCCGGCGTCGAGTCTGCGCGATCCGCAGCCGTCTGCCGGACTGTCGATGCAGTTGCCATAAGCGCAATTTCCTTATTAGTCCTGCCGAAATACTACTCCTAAGCCGGCGCTTTCACCAGCGCCGCGCCGATCTGCCATGCCGGCCGACGTTAATCCAAAATTGAGATAAACAATTCTAAAAATATCGTTTTATTTCACAAGCTACGCTGCATAACATTAAGCGAAAGAATACAGCGCTCAACACTTGGGCGTGGCTGGCACTATTTCAGGAGCGGCGGTTTTGGCCGATCCGCCTATCTTTCGCGAGGAACTCATCATGCCGTTGCAACAATTAGTGGAATATTTCAACGACCGCCTGGAACAGGAACATAACGACGGCGTGCGGCCGTTTGTACTGGAGAACGGCGCGGCGCACGGCTTGTTCGGCCCGATCAAAGTCGGCAGCGTACTGGCGCCGATTCGGGAAACCTTGCGCAGCTCGCACGTCGTCGGCCATATTGCGCAACTGACGGTAGCGGCTAACCCGGTACTAACGCTGCAAGGTAACGAGTTGGATAATCTGGTCAATCTGCCGCGCGCACCCGGCAATAGCGACTCGGTGATCAACTTCGACCGCTTGGCTCGTACCGTGCACATGCTGAATTACCTGCCGCAGTCGCATCTGGACGAACTGCTGTTTCTCCACGTCGACCCGCGGCATATTTTGGGCGTCAAGGCCGACCACGGCGCCTATTTCGAGGAAATCATCGTCAAATGCGGCCTGCAAACCGGCAATGTGGCGATTGCGCTGAACGTCAGCAACGCCTACGCCCGCTTCTTTCCGTCTTTGCAAAAAGGCCTGGAAAACTACCAACGCCGCGGCTACAAACTGGCGTTGAAATTCGATATCCAATCGCTGGAAAAATCGGCGCTGGAGCTGATATCGCGCTTGGCGCCGGATTTTGTCGGCCTCTCCGCCGAAAACCTGGATCAAGTCAGAGACAGCCAATTGCCCGGTAAAATCCAGCAACTGAACAGCCTGGTCGCGTCGGTCAAAGGCCGCAGCATATTGCTGGACATCGACGACAAACGCGGCGCGGCACTAGCCAGACAGAGCGGCTTCGGTTTGGTGCAAGGGCGCTATTTCGAACTACCGGTAACCTCGGCGAACAAACCCGATGCCGATAATAAGGTAAGCAAGCCAGAGAGTTACCAAAGCCGACGCGCGGTTTGACCGATGTTTGCGCCATGCGGGTTGTTTAACCCTTGCCCGATTTGGCGCAGGGCAAGTTGGCGACAACCAACGTCGCGAAAACGCCCTACTCCCCAGGCTAGTTGGACGCCGCAACCGGCTGTTCGGCGATACCTTGGCCGGTTGACCGGCCGCGTCCGAATCTCGATTCGCTCATCGAAACTGGCAAAGCCGGCGGCCACCGGCAATATCCGCCGAAACTGCAGCCAATAAAAAGGGGCCGGAAGGCCCCTTTGGCTGAACCGATAAAACGGCCGCGCTTAATTGAAGCTGGAACCCGGAGTCGCCGGCAATTGCGGCATTGTTTGAGTCGGGAATTCGCCGGTCAACGCGTTCAGGAACGCGACGATGTCGGCAACGTCGCCGTCGGACAACTCTTTGTTCAACTGCAATTTGGCCATCAACCAGACCGCTCTATCCAGGGTTTTTACCGAACCGTTATGGAAATAAGGTGCGGTCAGAGCTACGTTGCGCAAGGTCGGTACCTTCCACATGTGCTCGTCGCTGTCCTTTTTGGTGACTTCCGCCAGGCCTTTGTCTTTCAAGAAGTGGTATTGCGCTTCGAAATAGCCGTTAGAGTTAACCGGGAATTTCTGGAACACACCGGGGCCGTTGAATGCCGGGCCGCTGTGGCAACTGGTGCACCCGACCTCGACTGCTTTCTCCATACCGCGGATTTGTTGCTTGGTCATCGCGTCTTTATCGCCGCCGAGGTATTTGTCATACGGGCTGTTCGGCGTGATCAGGGTTCTTTCGTAAGCGGCGATGGCTTTGGTGGCGTTTTCCTTGGAAATCGAATCCTTACCGAAGGCTTTTTCGAACGCGTGTTGGTAACCTTCGATAGTTTTCAGGCGGGCGACCACGTCGTCCCAGCTCTTCATACCCATCTCGATCGGATTGGTCACCGGACCGGCGGCTTGGGCTTCCAAACTGTCGGCACGGCCGTCCCAGAACTGGACTTTATTAAAGGCGGCGTTCCAGACGGTCGGCGCGCTACGGCCGCCGGTTTGGCCGTTGACGCCCATTGCCACCGGACGGTTGTCTTCGCCGCCCAACATAGTGTTATGGCAAGAGGCGCAGGATACGGTGCCGGTGGAGGACAACCGCGGATCGTGGTACAGCATTTTTCCCAACGTGACTTTTTCCAGCGTGGTCGGGTTGTCGGCAGGAGCCGGAGCCACGCTCGGCAGCGGCTCGGCCGCCATTACGGACATAGAACCGGTCAGCGCAATCGCGGAAACCAGCAGGCGAAATTTGAACATACCATCCTCCTAAAAATAGTTATTGTCAGAGCCAAGGGCCGGCGAATTGTAAGATATTGGCGCGCGGCAGGTAAATTAAATTGCGTCCCTCCCGCCGCGGCAGGCGCGGCGGCCGATCCGTCGGATAACGTTTCCCCGCCGCGCAACGCCGATGACGGACCGGACCGGGCGAAAATCTACCGGCCCCGCCGGCCGAAGCGACAGTTACTGGCAAAACAGCCCGGAATCAGCTAATTTTCCCCAGCAGTTAAGACGCTAGAACTTTCACTCGCTCAGGGAAGACGCTCAGATGCAACACCTCGACAAAATCGTCAAACTCCACAACCTGCTGAAAAGCCGCCATGCCCCAATCTCGGGCCCGGAAATAGAAAAAGAACTGGAATGCTCTAAAGCCACCCGCCAGCGCGTGATAGCCGATCTGCGCGACCGCCTGAACGCCCCGCTGGTCTGCGACCGTAGCGCGGGCGGTTACTACTACGACCGCGATGACCCGCGCCACCCGTTCGAGCTACCCGGCATCTGGCTCACGGCCGAAGAGCTACAAGCCTTAATTGCTTGCCAGCACCTGCTCGGCAACCTGGCGCCGGGATTATTGCAAAATGAAATCGGCCAACTCCGCGACCACCTGCAAAAACTGTTGGACCGCTCGCCGGGCGTCAAAACCCCGCAACTGGGCCGCATCAAAATCCTCAGCCAAGCCTACCGCAGCCGCAACGACGACTTGTTTCTGACCTTGGTCCAAGCCTTATTCAATCAACACCGGCTACGCATCCATTACCACGCCCGCAGCGACGACCTAACCAGCGAAAGACTGGTGTCGCCGCAAAACCTGGTTTTGTACAAAGACAACTGGTACCTCGACGCCTACTGCCACCAACGCCAGGAACCGCGGACCTTCGCGCTGGACCGAATCAGATCCGCCACCGCCAGCGGCGAAGCCGCGCAACTGCTGGACCCGGACGCGTTGCAACAACACTTCGGCTCCTCCTACGGCATATTCGCCGGCACGCCCGAACACACCGCCGTCCTCAATTTCTCCGTCAAAGCCGGCCGCTGGGTTGCCGACGAAACCTGGCACAGCCAACAAGAATCCGAGTGGCTAACCGACGGCCGCTACCAACTGCGTATTCCCTTCAACCGCCACGAAGAACTGCTGATGGATGTTTTGAAATACGGCGCCGAGGTGGAAGTGGTCGAGCCGGGGTTTTTGCGGGAGTTGGTGAGGCAAGAAGCGGAGAAGCTGCAGGCGGTTTACCGATGACTTGAAAAATATTTGTACGAAAAAAACCCCGGTATCGGCTTTTGAGACCGAGGCATGTTAGAAAACGTTTACCCTGATTCAAAAGGTTTGCCATGAGCGACTACAGCGCATTTTTCAGACAAGCAACATTGTTAGCGGAACCTTTTCCGTATCAACAAACCCTGGCCCAAGCTGCTTGGCCGGATTTCCTGGAAATTCCGACCGGCCTCGGCAAAACCGCCGCAATCATGCTGGCGTGGCTTTATAAGCGCCAAGTCGCGCATGATGCCGACACGCCGCGCCGCTTAGTGTATTGCTTGCCGATGCGGGTTTTGGTCGAGCAAACCCAAGCCAACATCGATTGCTGGCTAGAACGGCTGAATTTGCAAGGCCAAGTCAATGTACACATTTTGATGGGCGGCGAAGACGGCCAATCCTGGGTGATGCAACCGGAAAAAGACACCATTCTGATCGGTACCCAGGACATGCTATTGTCGCGCGCCTTGATGCGCGGTTACGGCGTTAGCCGTTACCAATGGCCTGTGCATTTTGCCTTGCTGCATAACGATGCACTGTGGGTGTTCGACGAAGTGCAGTTGATGGGGGCGGGCTTATCGACCAGCGCACAACTGGAAGCCTTCCGGCGTACGCTGATAACCAGTGTCGTCACAAAAAGCCTTTGGGTTTCCGCCACCTTAAATCGCGATTGGTTGAATACAGTAGGGGCTGTTGCCGTTTTACATGGGTAACCAAATAAAAGCGCAGGCCAAAGCGACAACGCTTTCAAAATTGCGTTTCAATTTGTCATATCGCGTCGCGATGGCTCTGAAATGTTTCAATCGCGCAAAGACATTTTCAACGAGGTGGCGATATTGGTAGAGACACCAATCCATTCCGTCATTCCCGACGATTGAATTCTGTTTTCTAGGAATGATGGGCACACTCCCTTTCTCTCGAATTTGAATCCTTAGAGGTTCACTGTCATAGCCTTTGTCAGCGACCGTGTAGTCAGCCAAAGGCAGTTTAGCCACTAATTTCGGCGCTTCTTTACAGTCATGGACTTCACCACCGGTGACCGAGAAATGAATAGGCAGCCCGCAGGCATCAACGGCCATATGGATTTTCGTGGTGTTACCCGCGACGGATTTCCCAATCGCGGCATCCTGTTCACGAGCCGCGCCACTACTATGCTGATGCGCTTTTACGATACTGCCGTCAATAAAGGTCCATTCCAAATCGGGTGCCACAACTAGACCTCGAAAAATGCCCATCAGTTTTTCTTGCAGTGACCACGCATTGAACCGTTTGTACACGGCATTCCACTTACCAAACGTGGCAGGCAGGTCTCGCCAGGGGCAGCCGACTCGCATGCGATAAAAAATCCCTTCTACCGTTTGCCGGAGCGAAGGCTTGTCGTAAATCCCCAGGCTTAACATGATGGCTTTGAATTTATTCCAGTATTCGTCCGTAAACAATTGTCGTGGCATCGGTTGCTTGTCTTTTGATTGAAAAATCAATCTACTGAGGCAGAGCCGCTCAATTTCAAGGCTATTGTTTGAAAATGGCAACAGCCCCTAGACTTTGCCGATTATTTGCCAAAGGCAATCAGCTTGCCATTGAGCAGCGTCGAACAAACCCTGCCAGAGGTACAACGACGCATTAAGGCGATAAAGCGCCTAACCAAAGCAGCATGCCTGCTAAGCAGCGAAACCAAAAAAAGCTACGTCGCGCAACTCGCCGAACTGGTCAGCCAACAGCATCAAATAGGGACGAACAGTTTGGTGATCGTCAATCGGGTCGAACGCGCGCAACAGTTGTTCGCGCAACTGAAAAAGCAAAAACCGACGGCGGAATTGTTGTTGGTTCACGCCCGGTTCCGGCTGCATGAGCGGCGGCAACTCAACCAGCGTTTACAGCAAGCGGCACCGGAAGCGGGCCGAATTATCATCGCCACCCAGGCCATCGAAGCCGGGGTGGATATTTCCAGCAAAACCTTGTTTACCGAGATTGCGCCGTGGTCGTCGTTGGTCCAACGCTTCGGGCGCTGCAACCGTTACGGCGAATATAACCAAACCGGCGGCGCGGATATTTTCTGGATCGACATCGAAGACGATACCTTGCCCTATGCGCCTGAGGATTTTGCACTTAGCCGCAGTCATTTGCTGAGTTTGGAGAGCGTCGCGCCGGCCGAACTGCCGAAAGTCACCGCTGAACAGGCGATTCATCCAGTCATACGCAAAAAAGATTTTCTGGATTTGTTCAACACCGACACCGACCTGAGCGGCTTCGATACCGACATTTCCCAATTCATCCGAGACCTAGGCATGCCGCAACTGCGGGTGTTTTGGCGCGACATCGAAAAGCCGCAACCGGACGAACCGCAACCCCTGCCTGGCGAGCTTTGTCCGGTGTCGATGGGGCAGATCAAAGACTATTTCAAGGACAAGGAGCGAGCCGCTTTCGTTTGGGACGGTTTGGCAAAAACCTGGAAAAAGATCGATCAACCGTTTCCCGGCATGACCCTACTCCTACCTGCTCGGTGCGGCGGCTACGATCTGGAATCAGGATTCGATCCCATCAAAAAACAAGCGGTGCCGGTTACGCTGTTGGAAACGGCGCAAACCGACGATAGTTATACCGGCGACCAAGATAGCCGTAAAACCAAGGCGATAGAACTGCCCGCTCATTTGCGCCATGTTTTCGAACATGCCCAGCACTTGGTAGATCAGGTTCATGCGCAAGTAAGCGGAAAACACGCGGTAGTTACCGCTGCTGCTTGGCATGACGTGGGTAAATCGCACAAAGTATTTCAACACACCATGCTGCAAGATGACCGGCTGAGCAATGAAAAGCTTTGGGCCAAATCCGCGGCAAACGCCAGTCACCAACGCCGATATTTCCGTCACGAACTGGCCTCCATGCTGGCGTGGCTAATCAACAATGCCGAACACCCGCAGCGCGACCTGATTGCCTATTTGATCGTCTCCCACCACGGCAAAGTGCGGTTAAGCCTGCGAGCCATGCCGGACGAAAAGCCGCCCAAGGACAAGCCGCATATTCTCTATGCCCGTGGCGTTTACCAAGGCGACCGTTTGCCGGAAGTTACTGTCCTCGACCAAATCATGCCGGCCACCGAGTTGCGGCTGGAATTGATGCAACTGGGCGAAACTGACGTGATGGGGCCGTCTTGGACCACGCGCGTGCAGAACCTATTGCGCGAACACGGCCCATTCGAGCTGGCCTGGTACGAAACCCTGGTCCGCATCGCCGACTGGCGCGCCTCGGAAGCCGAGCAACAAAACGGTACGGAGAATCTGCAATGAGCCATGAAATCGAATTAAAAGGCTGCGCACCTACGCCGCTGGCCCATTACCTGAAGGCGCTGGGCATATTGCGTTTGGTGGCGGAGCAGAAAGACCCGAATGCCAAAGGCTGCTGGCGGGACGAGGCCTTTGTGTTACAAAGCAGTTTGGATAAAGAAAGTCTGTTGCGGTTTTTTCTGGATGAGTATCAACCCACGCCGATTACCGCGCCTTGGAATGGCGGAAGCGGATTTTACTTTCAGGAAGGCAAGACCAGCGCCGTCGATCCTGAAACTGGAAAAAAATTAAAAACCGGCGTGCGAGATCAGGAGACGGAAGCCACTCGAACGGTTAAAGCCTTTATCGATAGCGAATGCGACCGTTTTGCTGTTTATCGGGATGTACTAAAACAAATTCGCTCACTGCTAACAAAATACGCTTGCCAGGAAGCACCGAAAACAGAAGCCAAAGACCTGATTCTGAAAATTTTCCGAAATACCTTTCCCGATGTTTTTCTTAGTTGGTTGGACGCCGTTTTGCTGATCGGCACCGATAAAACCTTTTTCCCGCCATTGCTCGGCACCGGTGGCAATGACGGCAACTTGGACTTCACCAACAATTTCATGCAGCGGCAACTACAGCTGTTCGACCCTCTAACCGGCCAAGCGACAGCATTGAGTGAAGCTTGGTTATCAAACTCGCTATTTGCCGATGCCACGCCACAGATGCACAAAGACGCCGCCATTGGACAATTTTTCCCCGGAAATGCGGGTGGCCCGAATGCGACGGCGGGATTCGAGGCCAAATCGCTGATAAATCCTTGGGACTTTGTGCTGATGCTGGAAGGGGCGTTGTTATTTGCCGCCAGCACGACCAGACGCTTGCAGCAGGATAAAAACGGTAGTTTGAGTTACCCCTTCACCGTTCGGATGGCCGGTGGCGGTAGTGGTGCGGGCAACCAAAACGACGAAGCGGATTCGCATGACGAAATCTGGTTGCCTGTGTGGTACCAAGCGACAGGTCTAAACGAGTTGAACGGCTTGTTTCAAGAAGGCCGGGCCACCGTGGGCAGAAGACCGGCCAAAGATGGCTTGGACTTTGCGCGTGCGGTCGCGTCCTTGGGCGTGGATCGCGGCATTACCGAATTTCAGCGCTACGGGTTCATGATGCGTTCCGGTAAATCCTATCTGGCAACCCCGATAAGCCGGATTGCAACGCGCGCCAACCCATCGGCGGAATTGATTTCCGATTTGGAACGCAACCGCTTTTTGGACAGTTTGCGCCGCTTTGCCCGCAGTGACAAAGCGTCGGCGCGATTGGCCGCCTTGGCGCATCAACTGGAAAACCGTTTGTTTGACCTCACTCGCGGCGCAGATCGGCGGGTTTGCCAAGACATTTTGATGTTACTAGGCAAAATTCAACGCGCAGTCAGTATCAGCCCGAAAGCGAAAGAAGACATTCATCAACCGATACCTTTATTAAGCTCGCAATGGCTGGTCGCCAGCGACGATGCCAGCTCGGAGTTTCGTTTGGCCTGCGCTTTGGCCGGCTTAAAAGCCGTTGGCGGCGGATCAGCAAAATCCGCAGGGTACGAAAGCTCTACCGAATCGGTTGTCGAGGCGTCTGCCGGCTTACCTATGCGCCTGCATTTTGCCGGAATCAAACTCGACAAGAAACGCTATATCTGGGACAACGAATCGCGGTTGGCCGTTTGGGGCGAAGGTTCTCTGACGCAAAATCTTAACGAAACCCTGCGTTGCCGCTGGCTGGCGGCGCAACGGCTTTCACATAAGGACAAACCCTTTGCCTATGGTGTCGGGGCAAATCAAGCCGATATAGCCGCATTTTTGGCTGGCTCAGTAGATGATCGGCGGATCAGCGACTTGGCGCATGGCTTGGCGTTGCTCAAGGAATTCAACTCAAGCGGGCTTCAAACACCGACAGCTCGGCATGCCGCATTGCCCGCCGCCTATGGTGTGCTCAAGCCGTTTTTCGTGCCGGATCGCGAATTAGTCAGAATCGGTTTCCTGGCGGAAGACGCCCACTTACCGCTACGCGGAGAATTATTGTCCTGGCTGGCCGGCAATCAAACGCAAAAAGCCGTCTATTGGGCTTGGGCCAAGTTGCGCCAGGTCGGCGTCGGTTTGCCGCATTTCCCGCAGCAAGCGCCAAGCGCGGTTGGAATTGATGGGCCTCGCCTGTTGGCGGCGTTGGCATTTCCGCTTGCATCCGGCCAACTGAAAAGTCTGTTGCTGACGCTTGGCGCCAGTGAAAAAGCAACAGAACAGCAAGCTGAATCGGTCCAATGACATTTACCTCAGATATTCCTTGTTCCAACGCGCCGCGTTGGAATATACCGGGCTTGACCGCGCTGCGGTCAGCCTAGGCACCGCAGCGCGGTGCATTCGGGTTACCACGCAGCGCATGGTAACCAGGGAACCGATCTATGTTCGCTATTTTAATTTTGTTACCAGGAGATAAACCATGAGTATCGACTTTTCCGCTCTGCACGCCGCCCCGAGGCTGTTGATCGAGGCCGAATTGCAACCGCTGCAAGGCGCGCGTTTTCAGCCCACCGGTTTTCCGGACTTGGGCGCCGCCGTTTACGATGGTCCCAACGGTAATCGACTGCTGCTGGTGGAATCGGCGCAGAGTATGGCTAACCGAATGGAGACCGTTTGCTGGGATGCACCGAACGACGATTGGGTTGATGCGTTAAAGGGCTTACCCTTGATTAAGGTGATTGATAGTCAAGGAAAACCTTTAACCAACACGGTACAGGAAGCCCACCGCCTAAACTCGGCATACGTCCTTGAGGGAAAAGACCAAACAGTCTTTGATCAATTGAAAGCCGAATTGGCGGATATGGACGAGGGGGCAGTAGATCTCAAAAAACTTGCCGCAGTCGTTCTGAGATACGACTCAAACGCTTTACTCCACGGCTTGTTTCTTGCGAAAAAAGAATTGGCCGGCGGCCGGTTACGCTTGCCGCGTGTCGTGTCATCGTTCATCGAAGCGGAAGACGTCAATTTGGCGCAAAGCGGCGGCGTCAAAAACGACCACGTAAACCCGTCCGGCGATACCGCCAAAGGTTTCGGCAACGTTCCTTATTCGCGCAGCGACTACACCGCACCCAAAATCACCGCTTACTTCAACATCGATCTGGCTCAAATACGCGGCTTCGGCCTGGGCAATGCGGTCGAGCAATTGCTGATTGCCTTGGCGCTCTACAAAATCCGCGCGGTTCTGGACTTCGGTTTGCGCTTGCGCACCGCCTGCGATTTGGATGTCAAAAAACTGACCGTTACCCGTCCGGCGGGCTGGGAATTACCCGAACGTAATACCTTGGAAGCCGCGTTACCGGGTTTGATTGCCGCCGTTGCCGCCGAAAACCGCTTTGCCGAGCCGCGCGTTACGACGGTCACCTGGGAAAAAGGCAAAACCAAAAAAACTAAGGGCGAAGCGTACAGCGAGGACAAATAGATGCTTACGCTATCGCTCAGCTTTCCGGGCGGGCGTTACCACGCCACGCCTTGGGGCCGCCACGTCAACGAAGCTGATGTGGCTTGGCCGCCCGACCCATGGCGCTTGACCCGCGCCTTGATTGCCACTTGGCACCGCAAACTCGACCATCAGCTTTACCCTGAGATTTTGCTGACAAGTTTGCTCGGATTGCTGGCGGACGAACCGCCGCATTACCGGCTGCCGACGGCGGTGCACAGTCATACTAGGCATTACATGCCCAATCGCCAAAAATCCACGTTGATTTTCGACGCCTTTGCCCGCATCGATCCAACTGAAGCGCTAATCGTGCACTGGCCCGAATGCCAACTGAACGACGCACAAACCGCATTACTGGACGAGCTTTTAAACTGCATCGGCTATGTCGGACGCGCCGAATCCTGGGTAGAGGCAAAACGCCTCGACGATTGGAACGGTGAACCAAACTGTTTTCCGGGAAGCACCCAAATCGATCAGGAAACCGGCGAGATTCAGACCGAACCGGTGCAGTTGTATGCTCCACTTACCCCCGATGCCTACGTCAATTTCCAGCAGCAAATGCAGTCCGGCTTAGCCTTACGCAAGTTGAAAACCTCGGAATTGAAAAGCATCAAGAAAACGCTGCCGATCAGTTGGTTGGAGGCGGTCAGCCTGGATACTGCCGACTTGCAAAACGCCGGCTGGAGTGCGCCGCCGGCCGCGCAAAAAGTGCTTTACCAGCGCCCGATTCAGGCATTGAAAAGCAGCGTTGCCAGCCGCGCCAAACCTAAACCAAGCCCGTCCGCCGACACGGTGCGTTACGCCGTTTACGGCAAGCCGCTGATGCGCGAATTGGATACCATCAGATTTGCCGAGCATGTGCGCCGAGCGGTGATGGGTAAGGCCAAATGGACATTGGGCGAAACCGCGATTCCGCCGTTGCTGACCGGTCATGGATTGAATGCCGATAACCGCCACTGCCACGCCTTTTACCTGCCGCAAGCCGACTCCAACGGCCTGCTCGATCACGTGCTGATTCACGTCCCGGCCGGTATTGACGGCGACATGCGCCGGGTTTTCGGCGCGTTAAAAACGGTCAAAGGCTTTGACGGCCAGGAATGGCGCCTAATGTTGGAGCATATCGGCCAGCGTGAAGATTTCGAAAACGTCTCGCCTATTGTTCAGTCCGCCAGTGTTTGGCAGTCGCGAACACCGTATCTACACCCGTGGCACTGCAAAAAAGACTTAGATGTGTCGGCACAGATTCGGCGGGAATGTAGGGAACGCCAGTTGGCCGAACCGACGGAAATCCGGCTGTTACCGACCATTAAGCCGTACGGCCGCGAGCTCCGGCCGATTGACTTTCACCGCTTTCGAAGCAAAAGGGGGCTAATGCAGCCGGATACCCGAGGTTCGTTCTGGCAGCTGACATTTGCCGAATCCGTTTCTGGACCGCTGGCATTAGGCTTTGGCTGCCATTTTGGCTTGGGTTTGTTCGCTCCAGTAAAAGCAAATGAATAATTGCTCACCACAACCCCATCACTCCCCGCAAACTCTTCTCCACCGCCGCCAGTTCTTCGGCGGTGACGGTGGCGAGGGGGCCTTCGCCGAAGCGGTCTCTGTCCAGGGCGCGGGGTTGGTCGGTAATGACCTGGCACGATTTCAACAGGCGGCCGCGCGGCGGCAGGGTCACTCGCCAGCGTTTGAACAGCGGGTAAACCTGAGTCGTCAACGGCAACACCACCACCATCGGCGTGATGCTCTCGTTCAATTCGTCAGTTTGGATAATCAGCACTGGCCGAGCTTTACCGATTTCCCGCCCGCGCGGCGGGTTGAGGTTGCCGATCCAAATTTCGCCGCGTTTCATCATTCCCACCATTTTTCGTCGGGGTCGATGCCGGCGGCGCGTTCTTCGGCAATCAATCGGTCCAGGGCCCCGTCGGCCGCATCGAATTCTTCGGCAATGGCCAAGGCTTCGCGGCGGATTTCCGGGTCGGCGTACGCCGTGCGCACTTCGGCCACCATTTCCGCCATAAACCGCTCGCGCTCGCGGCGGGCCAGGTATTCGGTGATCGCCAGGCGGGCGATTTCCGACTGGCTTTTGCCTTCCAATTGGGCTTCGGCTTTGAGGTTGGCTTCCACATCGTCGGGTAGACGTAGGCTGATGGCTGGCATGGCGGACTCCTTCAAAAGGCAAAGTGACAGACAAATTGTATGACAAAACGTATAACAAACCAGGCTTTTTTACCATGTGCGATGTAACGATAACCGATTGGCCCGAAGACACACCCATACCCTTAGATCATCCGGCGATTCCGGAGTTGATCCGCGAGGCTGTCTTGGAATATTGGCAACCGGGTTATGCCTTGCATCGTATAGTGACCGAGCAAGGCCTGGAGTGGTGGCTGCTCGATACCGAAGGCGGGTTGATCGAAGCGTTTTGGCTCGACTAAATTTTAAGGAAAATCGAGGCAGCCATGGCCGACGAACGCCCGCCCATTCAACTGGAACTACCGCTACCGTTCCCGGAACTATCCGGCGACATGCCCTTATTGCCGGCGCGGATGATTAACGAATACCAGTATTGCCCGCGTCTAGCCTATCTGGAATGGGTGCAGGGCGAATGGGCGGCGTCGGCCGATACCGTGGAAGGCGACCACGCCCACCGCCGGGTGGACAAACCGTCCAAAAGCTTTCCGGAAGCCGACGACCTGGACGAGACGGAAAAATTGCACGGCCGCTCGATTACCTTGTCGTCCAATCGCTTGGGGCTTATCGCCAAGCTGGATTTGATAGAAGCCGAGGACGGCGTGGTCACGCCCATCGATTACAAGCGCGGCAAGCGTCCGCACGTGGCGCGCGGCGCTTACGATCCGGAGCGGGTGCAGCTTTGCGTGCAGGGCATGGTGTTGCAGGAACACGGTTATGTCTGCGAGGAGGGCGCCTTGTATTTTGTGCAAAGCCGCGAGCGAGTGCGGGTGGCTTTCGACGAAGAATTGAAGCAACTCACCGTCAATGCCATCAACGGTCTGCGCCTGATTGCCGCTGGCGGCCATATTCCGGAACCCTTGCAGGACAGTCCTAAATGTTCGGGTTGCTCGCTGGTGGGTATTTGCTTGCCGGACGAAGTCAATTACCTGCGCCACGCCGACCTCGAACCCCGGCCGTTGGCGGTGATGCGCGACGAAGCCTTGCCGGTTTACGTGCAGGCCTGGAAGGCCAAGATCGGCAAGAAGGGTGAGGAGCTGGAAATCAGCATCGACGACGAAAAAGTCCAGACCGCGCGGCTGGTGGACACCTCGCAAGTGGTGGTAATGGGCAACGTGTACATCACCACACCGTGTTTGCAAGACTTGATGAAGCGCGAGATTCCGGTCAGTTGGCACAGTTACGGCGGCTGGTTTGTCGGCCACACCATAGGCACCGGCCATAAGAATGTCGAGTTGCGCACCGCCCAGTACAAAGCCAGTTTCGACGACAAAACCTGCCTGGCAATTGCCCGCAACCTGGTGCGCGCCAAAATCCAAAATTGCCGAACTCAGGCCCGCCGCAATTGGCGCGCTGACGAGCCGGTGGAAACGTTGTTGGAACCGCTGAAATCCCTGGCCGATAAATCGCAGCGCGCGCTCGATTTAGCACAATTATTGGGTATCGAAGGCGCGGCGGCGGCCTTGTATTTCGGTACGTTCGATAAATTGATCAAAAAGCCGGACGACAGCAAACAGATGAGCTTCGACTTTAACACCCGCAATCGCCGGCCTCCCACCGATCCGGTCAACGCCTTGCTGTCGTTTGCTTATGCCATGCTGGTACGCACTTGGACCATGAATCTGAGCGCGGTTGGTTTGGACCCGTATCGCGGCTTTTATCACCAGCCGCGTTACGGCCGGCCGGCGTTGGCGCTGGATTTGATGGAACCGTTTCGGCCCATCATCGCCGACTCCACGGTATTGCAAGTCATCAACAACGGCGAGGTGCGGCCCACCGACTTTATCTGTGCCGCCGGCAGCGTGGCCCTGAACGAGGGCGGCCGCAAGCGCTTCATCACCGCCTTCGAACGGCGCTTGAGCCAGGAAGTAACCCATCCCATCTTCGGTTACAAGGCCAACTATCGGCAGGTGTTCGAGATTCAGGCGCGCTTGTTCGGCCGCTATTTGCTCGGTGAATTGCCGGAATATCCCAACTTCACCACCCGCTGATGGCTGCCCTAGAACACCTGTATATTGTCACTTACGACATCAGCGATACCAAACGCTGGCGGCGGGTGTTTCGGCTGATGAAAGGTTACGGCGACTGGCTGCAACTGTCGGTTTTTCAATGCCGGTTGAGCCGCAAACGCCATGCGGAATTAATCGCGTTGCTGGATGGCATCATCCATCACAGCGACGACCATATCCTGATCATCAATGTCGGGCCGGCGGAAACGGTGAAGCCCTCGGTGGTCAGTTTGGGCAAGGATTTCGACGTGGTGGAACGGCAACCGGTCATCGTCTGATGTTGAGGAGATCAGTAAAATGTCGGCCGATCTCCACTCAAATGTGGCCGGTTCAAACTGTAAAACCGGCTCGTGGGTTTGGTTGGGTCTGGCGTACAGTCGCCCTGTCTCCTATCGCCACGGTCTGATTTTATTACGGTTTACCGTGTATGTTTCAAAAGCTTGGCAGGGCAACAATAGAATGGAACGAAAATTGACCGGTTTAAACTGGTGGCTGAGAACGTTAATCGGTGCTTGCCGCCACCACGCGAGCGCTGCAGTGCCGCGCAAAAGTCTGGCAGCTCTCGCAAGCCGGCAGCTCTTTAACAATCAGGAACTTAGCTATTTGGATTGGCGCGGCGCAGGCTTTTCCGCTAAAGTTGACCGGCCGTTTTACGCAGTCCTCGCAAACGGCCCGCGCAGGCCGCGCCAATCAAGGCCTCCAGCCCGCGCTGCATTCCCCGGCCTCCCGCCGGGGCCTCATTGAAGCATGTCGTCCGGCATGTTGCCTCCGCCGCCGCAAGAGCATTCCCCGGCCTCCCGCCGGGGCCTCATTGAAGCCATTAGCATTGCGGTTAATGTAATCCAGGTATTGAGCATTCCCCGGCCTCCCGCCGGGGCCTCATTGAAGCCAAGATACACATGCTATTATGGCGATGATTCTAATTGCATTCCCCGGCCTCCCGCCGGGGCCTCATTGAAGCCTGTACCAGCGTCACGTCGGTATCGGGGGCTTTGGTTGCATTCCCCGGCCTCCCGCCGGGGCCTCATTGAAGCTGGCCGCGCACACTGGACAGCTCCACACGCTGCCGCGCATTCCCCGGCCTCCCGCCGGAGCCTCATTGAAGCGCTGATTCCGGAAAAAGACCTGCACGTGGTCAACCGCGGCATTCCCCCTCGGCCTCACACCAGAGACTCTTGGAGCGATAACGAAAAGCAATGAAATAATCGGCTAACTTTGCGCGATCAGCCGGCGCAGTTCGGTCAGTTGGGATTGGGCTTCGTCGATTGCGAAGCGGTCCAGTTTGTTGCTGATTTCGGCAACGATAGCCTGATAATGGCTGTCGGCCAGACTTGCGCGTACTTGTTCCATCAAATCCTCCGCCGCACCCAGGTCGTGTTCCAAGGCGTCAGCCAATTTTTCCAGCAATGCGGTCATTTCCGCCTGAGGTTTGGCCGTTACGCTCGCCTCTGCCGCGGCGGAATGGCCGGCGGCGGGCAGATTGCCGATTTCGGCCAACAATTCGGCCAACAACGTGTCCATTCGCTGCAATTGGCCGGGGTCGGGGCATCGGTTTTGTTTCAGCAGGCTGTCCACCTCGGCGGCGGCTTCGAATAGCGCCACGGCCGCCAAGTTGCCGCTGACCCCTTTCAGGGCGTGGCAGCGTTCTTCGGCCGCTTTCAGTTCGCCGGCGTCGACCAGGCCGCGAATCTCGGTTATCGCTCCGGGGTAATGGGCCGCAAACCGTTGCAATTGTTTGCGGTAGGCGTCGGTGTTGCCGCCGATGCGGCGAATGCCTTGGCCGGCGTCGACGGCAGCCAAGGCCGCCAAATCGGCCGGTAAATCGGGCTGGCCGTTTTGGCGGATGCCGGCTTCGCGTTGCGGCAACGGTACCCAGGTCGACAGTGCCGACAACAGCCGCTCAGGGTCGATCGGTTTGGTGATATGGTCGTTCATTCCGGCCTCTAAACTTTTTTCCACATCGCGCGCCATGGCATGCGCGGTCATGGCGATAATCGGTAGCTTGGCGTAACGGGCATCGCCGGTGGCCGCCGCCAGTTCCCGTATCCTGCGGCTGGCCTGCAAGCCGTCCAGCACCGGCATCTGAATATCCATCAACACGGCATCGTAAGCCTGTTGTTGCACCATGGCGACCGCTTCTTCGCCATTGACCGCCTCGTCCACTTGCATGGCATGGCTGCGCAACAATTCCGACGCGAATTCGCGGTTGATTTCGTTGTCCTCCACCAACAGCAGGCGGATGCCCTGCAAATGGCGGACGTTGCCGGCGTTGGCGGTGCCGATTTGTTTGAATTTGTCGGCCATGGCCTGCACCCGGCCGCGGCCCAATGCCGACAGGATCGCATCCAGCAGCGAGGACGGCGATACCGGTTTGACCAAAAAGCCGTCGATGCCGGCGCGGCCGGCCGCATGCATGACGTCTTCGCTGCCGTAGGCGGTGACCATGATGATTTTCGGCTGCCGCACCAGCCCGGAATCGGCCCGAATCCGGCTCACGGCTTCGTCGCCATTCATGCCGGGCATTTTCCAATCCATCAACACCACGTCGTAGGGTTCGGTGCCGGCCTGGCCGATCCGGTTCAATGCGGCAGCGGCACTGGCGGCGCTATCGATGCGCAAATGAAACGGCCGCAACATGTCGGCAATGATTTCCCGCGAGGCGGCGTTGTCGTCCACCACCAGCACGCGGACATCGGCCAATAACGCGCCGATGCTGCGCTCCATCGCTTGCTGCCGCACCAACGTTTCGCCGGCGACGCCCAATTGCACGGTAAAACAGAATGTGGTGCCTTTGCCCGGTTCGGAATGTTCGATCCAGATCCGGCCCTGCATCATTTCCACCAGGGTTTTACAGATGGCCAAACCCAGCCCGGTGCCGCCGAAGCGGCGGCTGGTACCCTGGTCGGCCTGGGTAAATTCCTTGAACAATTTGTCTTTGTCGGCGGCGGACATGCCGATGCCGGTGTCGCGTACCGAGATCCGCAAGTCGATGCTTTGCTCGGTTTTGGCCGTGCATCGAAACGCCAGCTCCAGTTCGCCGGTTTCGGTGAACTTCAAGGCGTTGCCGCACAGGTTGGTCAAGATCTGGCCGAAGCGCAGCGGATCGCCGACCAGGATCGGCGGGATTTGCGGATCGTGGCGGATCAAAAATTCGATACCCTTCAGGCCGGCCTGGTAACCGATCATGTCGGCCAGTTGTTCGACGACGCTGTCGAAGTGGAATTCGATGCTTTCCAGTACCAGTTTGCCGGCTTCGATTTTCGAGAAATCCAGAATATCGTTCAAGATCCCAAGCAAGGCCCGCGCCGAGCTGTGCGCCTTGGCCAGATAGTTGCGCTGCGACGCGTTCAAATCGGTCTGCAGCGCCAGGTGCAGCATGCCCAACACGCCGTTCATAGGTGTGCGGATCTCGTGCGACATGTTGGCCAGAAACTGGCTTTTGGTCTGGGTGGCGGACTCGGCGGCGTCGCGGGCCTCTTTCAAGGCCGCCTCGGCCTGAATCCGCAACGTGACGTCTTCGTAAGTACTGACGAAGCCGCCGTCGGCGATGGGGCCGCCGGCGATTTCGATGACGCGGCCGTCGAGCCGGGTGCGGGTGAAACGGTGCGGCTGAAACCGGGTAATCTGCGCGAACAATTCGTTAAGGGCGCCGTCCGGGTTTTTGAAGCGCAGGCTGTCGTGGTCCAGATCGAAACGGACGAATTCGGCATGGTCGCGCCCGACCTGCAACATAGCGGGCGGATAACCGCGCACTTCGCTGAGTTTTTTGTTCCAGACCAGCAATTTCAGCTTGCCGTCGAATGCGATCAAGCCCTGCGACATGCTGTCCAATACCGTCGCCAGGATCACGCTGTTGTGCGCCAATTTGGCGTTGCTGTCGGCCAATTCGGCGGTGCGCGCCGCCACCCGTTCTTCCAACGCTTCGTTGATGCCGGCCAATTGTTTTTCGTTTTCGGCCAGTTGCCGGTTGGCGGCCAACAACTCCCGGTCGCGGGCCTCGATGGTGGCAATCATGGTGTTGAAGGCGCGGTTCAACGCACCGAATTCGTCGTCGCTGTCCACGGCGGCGCGCAACGTGTAGTTTTTCTGGCTGTTGATGGTCTCGACGGTTTTTTTCAGTTGCATCAACGGCACCGACACCAGCCGTTGCAAGCGGGAAGCCAATAACAACGCAATCGTCGCCGACAAGGCGATGATCGCCGCCGCCGCCAGCAGGAACTGGCGCCACAAGCCGATCAGTTCGTTCAGGCTGGCTTTGATCCAGACTTTACCCAGCACCTGGCCATCCAACAGGATGTCTTCGCCGACGTTGCTGTAGCGTTCGTAAACCACGACGCCGCCCTCGCCCAGCAAGCCCGGATATAACGGCGGACAGGCCTCCTCGCGGCGGTATTCGGCGAACAAATGGTCGTTGCGGTCGTAAATGCAGGCGGAGACGATGCTGCTTTTCATGCTGAGCGCGGCCAGTGTACCGGCAGCGACGCCACTGTCGTTGAACGACAGCGCTACGGTGCTGCGGTTGGCGACGATGCGCGCCAACGAGCGTATATCGCGGTCCATGTCGGATTTGACCCGGATGTGTTCGTAAGCGATAAAGCCGGCGCCGGCCAATACCAAGGCCACGCAACTGGTCGCCAGCATGATCAGCACCAGCTTGGTTTTAATGTTCATATCGCGTTTGGCATGGGTCATGGCAAGTTTCTCGCAAGCATCAGCGGACGATACGGGCTATTTCCATCAGTAAGGCGTTGATTTTCAATTGGGCTTTGCGCACCGCTTCCGGATTGACGCTGAGCTTGACTTGGCCTTGTTCGCGGTAAAAACCGACGGCACCGCCCTGCTCGGCAAAGCCGTCGGCGTCGCTGACCGTCAGCACCGGCGCGCCGCTGACCTCGCGCATCAGCGCCGACAATTCCGCAACGGTCCGCTCGACGTACAAAATCTGGCAGACGTGCGGGTCGTCGACTCCCGACCAGATTTGCAGCAGGCGGCCCTTGGTGTCGCGGCTGGCCAGATCGCTCAAGATATTGACCACCGCTTCGGAGCCGACCACGCAGATGTGCAGCGTGTCGGCCGCCGCCGGCCATTCGACGAACTTGGTAAAGTTGTATAGGTAGTTCGCCTTGGTATTGGCCTCTGCCGCATCGTCGGCATGGCCGGGCTGCAGCAGCAAGCCGAGCAGTAGTCCCAGCAGCCGGACCGGCGCTCGGCAACGTCGCCGCGGTATCGGTGCGAAATCGGCCATCAAAACTCCAACCGCGCGGTCAGCTTCAGCGTCAGGCCCGGCCCGGCCAAGGTGCCGAGCGGCGAGCCGAAATTCGGCGATGTAAAATCCGAGTTAAAACCCGCGTAGTTTTTGAAATCGAATAAATTCAACACATCCAGGCGCAGTTTCATCCGCGTGTCGTGCGGCGTATCGAAACTTTTGATCAAAGCGACATCGACTTGGCGGTAACCCCACCAATTGCCGGGAAAAATGAAATCTTCGCCGCGCGGCGCGAAGGTATCGAAGCGGCAGCCGCCGCCGTTGCAATTGACGCCGGAGCGGGTTTCCGGCGTGGCCAGGGTCAGCTTGGCGGAGAAAATCAGGTCCCAGGGCAAATCGACGCTGCCGCTGGCGACGATTTTATGTTTGCGCACGCCGGCGGTGTCCAGCCAGCCGACACTATGGGTATTGGGGTATTCGAACAAATAGCTGCTGCTGTCGGCAAACGATTGCGGTTTGTTCTCTTCCGAATCGGTAAAGGTATAGGCAAAGGTCATGCCCCAACCGCTATCGCGGTCGTAGGATTTTTCGGCTTTCAGGAAGATCGAATTGGTTTTGGTCTGCACGCCGTTATCGAACAGAATCAGTTGACCGTAACCCGGCAAGGCCTGGAAGGTACCGCCGAAAGCCGAGCCCGGCGCGTAGAAGCTGCCGTCGGCATTGCGGCCGCCCAACAGCCCGACCAAGCCGTTGTAGCTAACCACGTGCGAAAAGGCGATTTCGGTGAACCAGTCGCCGATCCGGTTGCGCATGCCCAGGCTGAACTGGTCGGAGAACGGCGTTTTCAAGTTGTTGCGGATCAAATTGATTTCGCGGCTGGTCCCCGGCTGCGCGCCGGTCAGCGCCGTCAACTGCGCCGGCGAATAATTCAGGTATTCCGGCGCCCAGGCGATGCAGTCGGCCGCCGCGGCGCAATCGTAGTTCGGGTCGCCCAGAAAGTTGACGCTGTAGCTGGGATAAGTGCCCTTGGTTTGCTCCAGTTGCAACACGTCGTAGATATTGCGGTCGTAAGCGCGGGCAAAGCCGCCGAATACGACGTGGCGCTGGTCGGCCAGCAAATCGTAGGCAAACCCCAGCCGCGGCGCGATATTGTTGCTGTCGGCGCTGCGGTTATTGCCGCTGCTGATGAAATTTTCGATGTCGTAACCGGCGTTGCCGTTCTGCAGATTGCTCCAGCCGCGCAAAGCCCCTGCCACGTCGGCCGGCGTGACGAAATTCAGATAACCGGGGTTGTATTCGTAATCCCAGCGCAGGCCCAGATTCAAACTGAGGTGTTTGTCCACCTGCCAGTCGTCTTGCAAATATACGCCGAACTGGCTAACGTCGCTGGCGGTGCTGCCGTCGCCGGCCCCGGCCAGCGCCGAGGCCCAACGCACCCGGTACGGAGTGCCGGCCGGATTGTTCAAGTTGAAACTGAATTGCGGATGATAGGGATCGCGTTCCAACGCGTTCAGTTCGATCCGCTTCAGTTTGACGCCGACTTTAGCGACGTGCTCGCCGTACCAGTGCAAATCGCTGAAGGTCAAATCGTCTTGCAGGCCCGGTCCGTTCTGGCCCTTCTGTTGGTAATTGGTGCTGCCGCCGGCGTTTAATACCGAGCGGCTGGCCAGCGTGTTGCCGCTCAGGCTGCCGTCCAAACGCTGCAGCAAGACGCCGGGCGCGTTTTCGGCCGGCGTTTGCTGCCAGTTGGCGTCCTCGTAGGTAAAGCGGGCTTCGTTGACCCAATGTTCGGCGCTGTATTGGTATTTGAAGTCCAGCCTGTGCTCGCTGTTGCCTTTTTCCAGCGCATAGGTGCGGGCGTTGATGCCGCCTATTCCCAAGCTTTCGGTTTCGTCGCGGAATTTGAACGAGGCCTCCAGCAGATGCCTGGCGCCGATCGCCCAATCCAATTTGCCGAAAAACAAGTCCTGCTCGAACGGCCGGTTGAATGCGCCCAGCAACGGCTGGTAAGCGGCCGGGACCGAACCGCCGTCGCCGGCGGCGACGTTGGCGAAGTCGTCGTTGACCTTGCGTTCGTAGGCCATGAAGAAATGGGCAACGTCCCGGACGATGGGCCCGCTCAAAGTCACGCCGTACTGGGCCTGTTCGGTGTCGCGCTTGCCGGCGAGCTGTTCGCTGGGGGTGGCCGCCCGCAAATCCTGGTTGGTATGGTCGTAAAAGGCTTCGCCTTGGAACCGGTTGCCGCCGGACTTGGTTTGGACCGAGACCGCCGCGGCGGCGACCTGGTCGAACTCGGCTTTATAATTTTGGCTGATGACCTTGTATTCGGCCACGGCCGATTCCGGAAACACGTTGCCTTTACTGGAGTCCTGGCCGGCCACGCCGCCGCGTACCACATAGTTTTTCTGGCTGACGCCGTCGATGAACAGATTGACGCTGTCCGGCCGCTGGCCGCCGCTTTGCAAGCGGGTAGCGCCCTCCTCGCCGTTGACGACGTTGACTCCGGGAGCGAGGTCGGCGTAATTCAGGAAATTGCGGTTGACTTGCGGCAAGCGCTGCATTTGCTCCGGCGTCAGGTAAGTCGCCAGTTCCGACGAATTTTGTTCGGCCGGATTGCCGTCCGCAGTGGTTACATCGGGTTTCGGATCGAGCGAAATGTCGAGCAAGGCGGTCTGGCCGACCTGTAGCGTCAATTCCTGCTCGGCTTTCCGGCCGTCTGGGGCCTGCACCGAAAGCCGGTAGCGGCCCGGTTTCAAGGCCATCAGCACGTAGGAGCCGTCTGCGCGGGAGAAGGTGCGGGTCGAGAAGCCGCGTTGCAGGTGGGTGGCAATGATTTGGATGCCGGCTTGGTCGCTGCCGGCGCCGAGCCGGACTTGGCCGCGAACCATCGCCGCGCTGATGTCGGCGCGGGCCGGCGGGCAAAGCAATCCGCCGCATAAGGTTGCCATGGTTAACCAGTGCAGTAGCCGCGGCATCGTGCGGTCCGGTTTAGGCGGTGCCGGCCGAAAATCGTGCGCCGACCGCTGCGACCTTAGCTCGCATCTCCGACGGATAAGGGCTTGGGCAAGGGTTTGCCGAGGTAATACCCTTGCGAGAAGTCGATGCCGAGTTGCTTGGCTTTGATTTGGATATCGGCGCTGCCGACGTATTCCGCCACCGTACGCATTCCCAAACGGCGGGCGGCATCGACGATGACTTGGGCTATGGCCTCCGAATCCGGATCGTCGATGATGTTCATGATGATGGAGCCGTCGATTTTCAAATAATCGATTTTCAAGCGCAGCAAGTGCACGAAATTGGAATAGCCGCTGCCGAAATCGTCGATCGCAAATTTGCAGCCGTAACCTTTCATCCGGTCGACGAACAAACGGACTTCCTCGTAATTCTCGATACCCTCGGTTTCGGTAATCTCCAAAACCACTCGCGGGCCGATGCCGGGTTGCGCCAGTTTTTGGTCGATGAAGGCCACCGTGTTGCTGTCCAGAATGTCTTCCACGGTCAGGTTGATGGTAACCTCGCCGGCGCACTCGGCCAAAACCGCCACCGCCTGTTCGAAGATGGCTTTGGTCAATGCCGCGTATTGCCGGGACAATTTGGCCGCCCGCAAAAAGGTCGGCGCGATCACATCGCCGTCCTCGTCTATCATCCGCATCAAGGCCTCGTGCTTGCAGACCTTTCCGCTACGGTTGTCGACGATGGGCTGGAAAAACGGCACGATGCGGCCGTCGTTCAAGGCGTTACGGATTTTCTGGCTCCAGCGGATATTGTCCTTGTAATGCGACTTGATCTCCATTTGGTCGGTATAAACCAAATAATCGCGGCGCTCGATCCGCGCCCGCTCCAAGGCCAACGCGGCATGGGTATAGGCGTTGTCGCGGCCGAAACAAATACCGGCGGTAACGCGGATATTGATTTTGTCGTCGCCGCAATCGACGGCCACCGATTCCAACTGGTTGACGATGCTGGCGATCGAACTTTCGAAGCCGCCGGCGTCGCCCTGGTTATCGGAAAACAGCGCGAACAGGTCGCCGCCGATCCGGTAGGCCGAGGCGCGCCCGGCCGCCATTTTTTGCAGGCGGTCGCCGATTTCCAGCAACACTTTGTCGCCGTTGCACAGGCCGTAAAAATCGTTGATTGCCTTGAATTGGTCGATATTGATCATGCCGAGCATGGCCCGGCTGGAGGCTTTGCCCAAATCCTGCATCAATTTGACCCGGTTCGGCAGGCCGGTCAGGGCATCGGTAGTTTGTTGACGGATCAACTCTTCCTGTTTGATCAGATAAGTGACATTGACGCTGGTGGAGATGAATTCGCGAATGCTGCCGTCGGCGTTCAGAATCGGCACGATGGTGTTGTTGACGTAAACTTCCTCGCCGGATTTGCTCAGATTGCTGTAGGTACCGCGCCATGTCGCCCCGGATAGAATCGTGCTCCACATTTCCCGGATCAGGCCCGGCGGCGTGCTCGGGTCGCCGATCACATGGTGGGTTTTACCGATCAGTTCCTCGCGGGCATAACCGTAGGTATCGACGAAGGCATCGTTGACGTAGGTAATGACGCCGGCGGGATCGGTTCTGGAGACGATATTGGAGACGTCCGCCGCGTGCTTGTATTCGTTGAGCCGCTCCACCCGGCCTTCCAACACCCGGCGCAAGCGGCCGAGTTCGAGATGGGTTTTGACTCTGGCGCGGACTTCGTCGATATCGAAGGGTTTGGTGATGAAATCGGCGGCGCCGAGCGAAAAACCGCGAATCTTTTCGCCGGAGGCATCGACGATGGTCACGAACAGAATCGGAATATTGCAGGTCTTCGGGCTGTTTTTCAGCCGCCGGCACACCTCGTATCCGTCCATTCCGGGCATTTTCACGTCGAGCAGCACCAGATCCGGCGGCGTCGGCCCTTGCGCCAATTCCACGGCTTTCGGACCGTCGGTCGCCACCAAAATGCTGTAGTCGTCTTTCAAGGCTTCGAGAAGACCGTGGATATTTTCCGGCAAATCGTCTACGACCAAAATGGTCGGCCTACCGTTCGGCACTGCGCTGTCGTCTCTGCTCATCGGTCTGAAATCGGGATAGGGTTGGTCGAGGGTAGAAACCGCTGATTATAGTCGCCCGTACCGTTTCCGATAGGCCGCCAGCTCCAAATGCACGCCAACCCGCGCCAGCAATATATCGGCGACTACCGGTTTGGCGACGTAATCGGCGGCGCCGATTGCGTAGCCTTGGGCTGCGTCCTGATTTTCGCCGGCGGCCGTCACGAAAATTACCGGGATATCGGCAGTGGCGGTTTGGTTGCGCAAGCGTTTCAACACTTCGTAGCCGTCCATTTCCGGCATCATAATATCGAGCAGAATCAAATCGGGCGGCGCATGGCCGGCGATTTCCAACGCCTTACCGCCGCTGGTCGCCGCCTGAATCGCATATTTTCCGCGCAGGATGTTGAGCAAGGTATGCAAATTTTCGTGAACGTCGTCGACGATCAAAATTCTGGCTTTATCGGGATGGGTATCGGCCATTGAAGGTGTGATTCGTTTCGGCTGAGCAAGTGCGGCCCCCTTATAACCGGCGGAAGCGTAAAACAAGATTAGCCAATATTCCGCAGAGCCGCAATAGAATGCGCTTGCGAGGCCGGACGGCCCGATTGTTTCCCCAACTGACCGCTTCGAGATTGCATCGCGAGCAAAAAGCGTCGATTGCAATTAGACAACGTTTGAATTATCCTATGCGGCTTAGATCAGCAAGCAGCATGCCAAAGCGAAAACCGCTTCCGGTAACGATGTAGCTGGTAACGATTTAGGAGAGATGGCCGAGCGGTCGAAGGCGCACGCCTGGAAAGTGTGTATACGGAAACGTATCGAGGGTTCGAATCCCTCTTTCTCCGCCAATTAAGCATCCAACCAGATGCAAAGAAAATCAAAAACCCGCAAGTTATCTGGCTTAGCGGGTTTTTTATTGTCCAGCGACATGCAACGGGATGTATTGACATACCGTCATTAGCGGCGGTAACTCACTCCAGGCCTAGAGGTGTTACCGTCATGCCGCTTTCAGATACCGCGATCAAGAACGCAAAACCCAGAGCCGACAAGCCCTACAAGCTGCCGGATGAAAAAGGCTTATATCTGCTTGTTACCGTCAATGGCGGTAAGTGGTGGCGGTTTGATTACCGATTTGGCGGTAAGCGGAAAACCCTATCCATGGGCACTTACCCTGATACCAGCCTGAAACAGGCCAGAGACAAACGGGACGAGGCCAAAAAGCAGATTGCTGCAAATGTCGATCCCGGCATAACCCGCAAGATCGAAAAAGCCGGCAGCACCGAAAACACCCTGGCCGCCGTTGCCAAGGAATTTATGGAAGCCAACCGGAAAAGATGGAGCGCCAGCCACCATGCCCACATCGAGCAATGTTTCGAGCGTGATGTGTTTCCCTGGCTTGGCAACAGACCGCTAAAAGACCTGTCGGCGGTCGAGGTATTGGCAACCTTGCGCCGCATCGTGGATCGAGGCGCACTGGAAACCGCCGCCAGAACCAAACAATTCATCGGCCAAGCCATCCGCTACGGTATCGCCACCGGTCGAGCGGAACGCGATGTAACCGCGGATTTACGCGGCGCGCTGCCCTCACCTAACCGCGGCCATTTTCCAGCCATAACCGAGCCAAAATCCTTGGCCGAGTTGTTAAGAGATATTGACGCTTACGCCGGGAATTTTGTCGTTAGAACCGCCTTACAACTCCAGCCGTTGATATTTGCCAGACCTGCCAACCTAGCCGCCGCCGAATGGACTGAATTTGATTTGGATGCCGCCGAGTGGCGCATTGCCGCGGACAAAATGAAGATGAAGGACGCGCATATCGTCCCACTCAGCAGACAAGCCATTGCCTTGTTGCGTGATATTCAGCCGCTAACCGGTTCGAGTCGTTATGTTTTCGCCAGCAACCAAGGCAAAAAAGGCAATAAACCGCATATCAGCCGCGAATCGATTGGCGCGGCCATCCGCCGCATGGGTTACCAAGGCCAGCACACCGCCCACGGTTTTCGCACCACCGCCAGCACGCTATTACATGAGCAAGGCTATCACTCCGACATGATCGAGCGCCAACTTGCCCACGCCGAGCGCAACCGGGTTAAAGCGGCTTACAATCGCGCGCAACATTTACCGGAGCGGCGAAAAATGATGCAGAGCTGGGCGGATTATCTGGACAGCTTGAAGCCCGGCGCGCAAGTCTTTCCGTTCAGGCAAGTGAGTTAAACCGTTATAATCGAATTTAACCGGATAGCCCGACGGGGCAACAAGCGGGATTCGTCCCCCGTTTCCGGTTAATCCTTTCGGACGGCTTGCACTTTGACGGAGTGTTAAATGACAGAAAGAGCAATATTTGAACTGGCACTTTCTAAAAGAAACAAACTCGCCGAAAAAATCCTCGAACTAATCGCCAAACTTGCCAACAATGAAGAAAAGGAAATTGAACGGATAAAACGAGCCAGTAGATGGATGTTTTACAGGGTATCGAAAGATGATTTTGTTTCATCTGGTTTCGATATTCCTGCGGACAAGGAACCATCAGGCGCAGAAAAGGCTTTATCTATGGGGCTTTTATCACTTGATTCAATTTTAGAATCTATCAATGACGAAGATTTAAATGAAACAATTGAAATGATGCTTATCGCGTCTGAGTGCTTCGGCTTTGCGATGGGCTCCACTATAACCCATCATTTAAACAATATTGAACAAACTCTTTTTTATAGAAATGCAGCACTGAAGCGGCACGCCGAAAATCATGCAATTAAAGCCGACGCTTTGAAATACTATGCCGAAAATATCGATAGTTTTAGAAGCATGGAAGATGCTGCCGAAAAAATAGCGCGGAAAATCGTACCGGCAAGTGTTAGAACGGTTAGGGGATGGATAACCCAATATCACAAAAAGCTACGTTCTGCTGGCACAGCGTAAGCTCTGCAAGCAAACTATAAACTATGCCAGTAAACCGTCTTAAATATTGACACCGAACGCCATAACCTACCCTTGTTTTTTACTAGACAAGGTTAGACAAAATGCAAAATCAACAATCCGCCATTGTTCTTGGCTACCTGAGAATCTGGCAAATCGTCGGCGACCGCAAACGCGGCATTGAACCATTATTGCCAGTGGGCCGCTCGACTTTTCTGGCCGGCGTAAAATCCGACAAATATCCCAAACCCGTTAAGTTAGGCGAACGCACCACCGCCTGGAAAAAAGCCGATATTTTGGCTTTGCTGGACAGCGTGGACGGTGCCGCATGAAAGCACTAGCCAAATCATCCGCCGAAAGCCAAACCGCCGACAGCTCAATCAATCTGATTATTCACGGCAGCAGCAATCAGCTTTGCGTCGATAGCCGCGATATTGCCAAGGAGTTTGGCCGGCAGCATAAAAACGTATTACAAACGTTAGATGATTTGCTGGCCGATGGCACTATTTCGCGGCTTGAATCCAAGCCACGAAATTATCAAAAATTGGGCCGGGAATACCGCTGTTTTGAACTGAACGAAGCCGGGTTTTTAAAAGCCATGCCGTTTATCGGTGGGCGCAAATCTCGGGAAGGCCAAAAGCGACTGGTCGATGAATTCTTACGAGTCCGCAGCCAACTCGACCGGCAAGCCAAGGAACGCGAAACCCTGGCCTACCAGGTGGCGCGTTTGTCCGGCAAGGACAGCCGCGGCATTCTGACCGATGCCATTCAACAGTTTGCCGACTATGCCCGCAGCCAAGGCAGCCAGCACGCCGACCGCTATTTTGCCAACATCACCCAGGCGGTTTACAAGGCTCTGCTAATCATCGAACCGCAGGCGACCGAAATCAGAGAGTTATTGACCGCGGTACAGCTCAAAACCTTGGAACTGGCCGAACTGACCGCGGCCCAGACCTTGACCGAGGGCATGGAAAGCCAGCAGCCTTACAAAGCCATTTACCAAGCCGTGAAAACGGCCCTGGATGGCGTTGTCGGCGCTAGGGTTAAGGGAACCTCTAAAAATTCACTCTCGATCCAAGAGATTGATAGAGTCAAGGATGTAAGCAATTGATTTTAAACCCATCATCCCAACCTTCTCCCCGTGGAAGAAGGAGTTTGTTTTATTTTTAGAGGTTCCCTTAAGATTCTGGGCGGTTAGGCATGGCGGCAAGGCAGTCTAAAAAACCCTACATCGCCCAAAGTGTGGAGATGATCCGTTCTGCCGCTTACCTGGATTTAAGCGGCAATGCGGTTAAATTGCTGATCCTGATGCAAACCCATTGGCGCATGTACGAACCCGTCGCCTACAGCATCAGCGAGGCCCAGAAACGCATCGGCTGTTGCCGCGGCAAGGCGCACGAAGCCTTTCGAGAACTGGAAAGCCACGGATTTATCAAGCTGATGCTGGAAGGGCATTTCAGCAAGCAATTGGCGCGACGCTGGCGACTGACGTTTCGCGAATTCAACGACCAGAAACCGACCGATGATTGGCGCAACTGGCAGCCCGAAAATTGATTTGCTTGTTCATTATATGAACGCTGCATGCCGTATGCTGAACAAGTCATGCCGTATAGTGAACAGGTGTTCATAATATGAACGCAAAACGCCAACAATCAATCACTTAGCTTGCCGGAAAATAGCCTTGGGTGTTCACTATGCTGGATGTACCTATTGTTTACCATCCGCCCCGGCTGGATTCAGCACAAAAAAGGGCAGCAAACCGGCTACGGCAGCACGGCGGCGGAAAATTGGCTGATAACCCACCTTGCCCGGCTATTCCAGCGAAGTCATGGTAAGGCAAGGTTGTAGCAAGGCTTAATAGGTATCCAAAATAGGGTAACCAGGCTGGTAGCCATCAAAATCGCCGTTTCTCGGCCAACGTACTAATGACGACACCGGAACTAAGAAAGCAGCTTAAAGCCTACTGCCGGCGGCATGAGGCCATCTTTGCCGAATGGCGCGAGCGCGGCTATCAGTATCCGCCGCCAGTTCGCGAACCTTTCCCCGCCGAGTTTCGCGATATGACTTGCGGCGCCAAAACCCGAGCCGGCACACCTTGCCAGCAAAAGGCGATTTTCGCCAATGGCCGCTGCAAATGGCATGGCGGATGCAGTACCGGCCCCAAGACCGAAGCCGGCAAACAGCGGGCCGCTTTGAACGGAAAACGCCACTCCTTTGGCGATAGGTAACATAGGCACAATTAACCTTCTGCCTTCAGATTTTACCCAGGGAGTATCATCAGTGATAGCCTTATAACTACCAAGTGAATTGGTGTTTCGATGAGGTGCTATCGTGAAAAAGTTGGTCTTATTACTGGCCTTCATTTATCTGCAAGGATGTACATTCAAAGTCCTTGAGATGGCCCAAGGTGGCGCACCGATTAACCCTCAGTGCCCAGAAAAAGGTGTCGAAGAGGCGAATCCTTGGTGGTACGCTGCTGTTCCTTTGACTATCCCCCTGGACATCATTGGTGGCTTGATATTACTGCGTGCAGGTTTTCCATTAGGAGCTGGGCTCCCGCCAGGAGGTGATGCCTCCGATAGGTACAGCAGGAGACAGGAGCTAATCGACAAGCAGAAGTGCGAAAGCAAGATAACAGTGATCCGTGTCCCTCCAGTTAAAAGCCAAAAGTAAATATAAACCCTCACCGCCTAAGTCCCCGTGACCTGTTCCACAGCGAAAGCGAAGTCATGCCGGTAGGTAAAACTCTAGTTTCAACGGCACGGAGGAATAACGATTATGGCTGCATCCAGTTTTAAAACATCCGCCGAATATCAACGCGAACGGCGAGAACTCAACAGGCGGCACGGCGTGCGGCGATTGGATATTGAAATCGGGCCAAAGCTAATGGCAAGGCTGCAACGAGAACTGGCCGACTATGGTGCGGCCACACATCCAGGGGCGGCGTTGGTGGAGTGGCTGGACGATGTGTTACCGGAATAAAGTACGCTAAAGTACGAAAACGGTACGAACGGAAATACTCAAAAACGCCACCCCGAACGCAACACCCACGGCTAGAGAATACGCGGCGTTAAAGGGCAAAAACAACAGCAATCTGCAACATAAAATGCCGCAGGTTTGCGCGCAGTGTTCGAACCAGTCAGCGCCCTAACTACCCGATAAATCAAGCCGTTATGACACGTGATAATGTTGCAATTATGTCGAAAAAATTCGACATCCATTTTTGATCCCCACCACGAATAGTGGACATTTTGAAAAGCGAGTATTCTCAACCGAAGAGAGGTACTTGCATGAACACGAAATCGACAGGCAGCAAAAGCAGTTACACAAGGCATAGCGCCGAATACAAACAAGAAAGCCTGAAACTGGCGACGCAGATTGGCGTTGCCAAGGCGGCCAAGCAGTTGGGATTACATGAATCCCAATTTTATACCTGGCGCAAACAGTCCGAACACGCCCAAAGCGTCAGTGAACGAGAGTCCGGCCTGGCCATAGAAAATGCCCGCTTAAAACGCCAACTGGCTCAGCAAGCCGAGGAGTTGGCGATCTTAAAAAATGCGGCGACGTACTTCTCTCAGCAACTCAAGCGAGGTACGACTTCATGAAAAAGCATCGAGTTGATTATTCCCTGGCAGGCATGTGCCATTGTTTTAACGTATCCCACAGCGGTTATTACGCGTGGTTGCTACGAAAGCCCAGTCACCGGCTTCAGCGACGTGAGGCCCTGGATAAGCAGGTCAAGTTCTTGTTTTATAAATACAAGCAATGTTATGGCGCAGAAAGACTGCAGCGGAAAATGCCTAATGAAAATGGTCAGCCGTACGATCTGAAAACCATCGCCGCCAGTCTGAAACGCCAAGGTCTCGTGGCCAAGGCCGCCCGAAAACTTAAGGCTACAACCAACAGCAAGCATAATCTGCCGCTGTTCGATAACCTGCTACAGCAAGACTTTTCAGCGAGTGCACCGAATCAGAAATGGGCGGGCGACATTACCTATTTGTGGACTGACGAAGGTTGGCTGTATCTCGCTGTCATCATTGACCTGTTTTCCCGACAAGTCGTGGGTTGGTCCATGAGCGAACGGATGACGGCTGATCTGGCTTGTCATGCACTACGGATGGCGATTTTCAGGCGTAAACGCCCCAAAAACGTGATGGTTCATTCGGACCGCGGTAGCCAATATTGTTCGCACGCTTACCGACAATTGTTACAACAGCACGAATTATTGGGAAGCATGAGTGCCAAGGGCAATTGTTACGAAAATGCCTGCGCCGAGAGCTTCTTCCACTCGCTCAAGGTTGAGGCTAATTCACGGTGAACGATTTTCTACCCGTGAATCCATGCGGCAGGCCGTATTTGAATATATCGAAACGGATTACAATCCCGTTAGACTGCACTCAACCAATGGCTTTTTAAGTCCGGTTGAATTTGAAACCCAGTTTTATCAATCACTCGCTTCTTGAACTGTCCGTTTTTGATGGTGGGGATCACAAAACCACTTTGATGAACTCATTGACATTTCGCAGAGTGAACCAGTGCTGATCATACGTCGTGGTTGTCCTATAGCATTCGTTCTATCGACATCTGGAAATCTGTCTACAACCCTGTTGCAAGTGATGACGCTAATGAGCGAATTGTCTCCACTTAAAGGTGATGCAGCAGTTAAAGCATTTGATGCTTACACTCAGAAAATCAGCAGTGCTGCTGAAGAGGAAGGGTTAACAGAATACGACGTTACTGCTGTAGTTCATGCCAGTCGATAGAAGAGAGAATCTCGTTCTGATCAAATTGTTTGTTGCGACTTTTTACCTTTTCCGTCACTAGGCCTGCTAAATGCAACTGGACAGCTTCATCAACAAAGTTGGAAATATCCCCTTTTTTCATCCCTGTTCCAGCAAGATAGGTTCTTAGCGCAATATCAGTAGATTCAGAAACGACAACTGACCATCGAACTCTGTTCATTGTAAGCACCTTATGTTTAGTTTTGAGCGACAAGCTGATTATATGTGTTTATACGCACAATGCTTTTGAATTGCAGCATCACAGTTCTTAACGCTTTAAGTACTCAAGAGGTCCAAGGACATTCAGACTCCGATAGCATATACCCTAAATCCGCCCTGTGGCTTGGGGTAAGGGGATATTTGTTCACTCTAAGATTTATGCAACAAAGCCGTCGGCTTTGGTGTAGTGCTAACTCATATTGTATGTGTAACTTACCACTGTTAACTTAGACTCATCAATTTCCCAAGGATCAATAATTACCGCTTGGCCGCTCCCAATTTTTATGGTTTTTCTATTCATTTCAATAGAATGAACTAAATAGAGAATCATTTTCGTAGATTTTTTCTTACTCATTTCTACTTCGTTTTTGGTAAGAATTATTTTACTGCCATCGGTTTGTGTTCCTTTGACTTCAATAAAATATTCTTTACCATCTTTTTTTGCCACAAAATCATACGGCTTTGTAAGTGATACGTCCTCTATTTCATATCCATTACTTAAGAAATGTTTTTTGCATTTATTCATTGAATATTCTTCGACGAGCTTCTTAAGCTCTATATTAGACTGAAACCCTTGCCCCGAGCTACCAAAAGCAGAATTTTCTAGTTCTTCTGATACTTCATCTTCAAAGGTTCGAATCGACGGCCCTTCGTAATTGTTCACATATTCGATAGCTTTGAATATCCATGAGTTATGCTTATCTTTTGTTTTGATTTTATTTTTTTCGTCCCTTAAGTAAAATGCATTGGCTTGGCCTGGATTGCCTTCTTTTACACCAATTATTCCATGCCCCATGAAGAATTTTCTTTTTGCGACAGGAAGCAATACTGCATCTTTTTCATCCGCCACGATGTTGTACCCGAAATTATCTCTAGCCTTTTGGTTCTTAGGACTTTGTATATATTCATAAACTGTAGATCCTTTGTACCACCCAACTATTACTTGCCCTTTTCCAATAGGATTTTTTGAGAAAAAAATTACCAAAACATCTTGGGCAGAGTTTTTTGAAAATACAGGATTGATACGTGAGAGGTTTATTTTATATGGTGATTTCATGTGAGGCTGGAAGTATCCATATAGCTTTCCATTTAGTGCTTTAAAGTTATATGCTTCATGGCCAATTTTATCTTTATTATATTTACCGCCATCAATAGGCTTTTCATCACCCTTTTGTGGCCCTTGGTAAAATTTCATATAGCCTATACGTGCAAATAAAACATCCATCTTCAATCCTTGTATTGCTAACTAGCTATTAAATAGATTCTGTATAACCGCGAAAAAATGATCCTCTACCCTCGCGAGCAACCGCGCATCACTCGGGGCCGAGACGGTGGGCTAGACCTTATCTTGTGGAGGACTTTCACCTCCTATCCTTTGCCATCTTATCCTGGAGCACACGGCTTGGGGTCGGTTTTCCTCATTCGGCTAGGTCGAGGCCCAACGTCAACTATTAAGAATGGCGAATTCACAGTTCCGGCCAAAAGCCGACCATCAAGCTTTTTGAATCAATGGAAAGTAATGGTCTCAGAGCTGTCAGTCAACGTCAGGGTAACAGGCGCCCAAACAGCTGGCAAAGTCTGCTGCTTGGATGTCCTTGCGACCGTGAGAGTGTCCTGAATTTTGTGTAAACGGGATTTAATTATCGATTAGGCATCCTGTCTTCAAACTGAATGCTAAACCGATTCAAAGCGGCTTTCCAGTCATGTAAAGGCATGGTCCATTTTTTACTGATATTCATCAGTGCCAAATAGAACAATTTTGACAAGGCTTCATCACTGGGAAATGAGCCGCGATTTTTGGTGATTTTTCGCAGACTCATATTCAAGGACTCGATGGCATTGGTGGTGTAGATGATGCGACGTATCTCCGGCGGATAGTCGAAAAAGGGAATGATTCGATCCCAATTCCGCCGCCAAATTTGGGCAATCGGTGGATAGGCCTCGTTCCACTGCGTCTCGAACTCAGCCAGTCGTTGCTCTGCTTCAACGACGCTGGCTGATTGGTATATTCGCTTGAGATCGCCGGCGATCTGTTTGCGCATTTTCCAACTGACATAGTTCAGGCTGTTGCGGACTAGGTGGACGATACACAGTTGGACGGCGGCGTGTGGATAGACGGTTTCAATCGCTTCCGGGAAGCCTTTCAAACCGTCGACACAGGCAATGAAGATGTCTTGCACGCCGCGATTCTTCAGGTCTGTCACGACCTGTAACCAGAACTTGGCGCCTTCGGTTTGGGCGATCCACAAGCCCAGCACTTCCTTCTCTCCTTGCAGGTTAATCCCTATGGCCAGATAAACGGCCTTGACACGAACAGCACCGGTATCGCGCACTTTGACGTGGATACAATCGAGATAAACGATGGGGTAAACCGGATCAAGCGGCCGCAATTGCCAGGCTTTCACTTCCTCCATCACGGCGTCCGTCACTGAGGAAATCAATCTAGACGACACTTCAGTGCCATACAGTTCTTCCAGATGGCTCTGGATTTCCCTGACCGTCAGACCTCGGGCATAGAGCGAAATGATCTTGTCGTCAAAGCCCGTCCAACGGGATTGGTGTTTGCCAATGATTTGCGGCTCGAATTGTCCATGCCGATCACGGGGAACCTCAATCGGCAATACGCCAAAGTCGCCTTTCAGGGTTTTCCGGCTCTTGCCATTGCGGGTGTTACCGGTGGCGTTGCAGACTGACTCATGCTTGGCATGGCCTAAATGTTCAGTCATTTCGGCTTCTAAGGCCCGCTCGACCAAGGCCTTGGTGAGTTGTTTTAGCAGGCCATTTTCGCCCAGCAGGTCTTCAGGTTTTTGATAGCCCGACAATAAGGTATCAATTAGGTCGGTTGGGATGGCTTTTGGTAAGGTCATAGTTACTCCTCAAAGTAAGGGCAGTTTCCTGCCTAATGACCGTTTACACAAAAATTCTTACACCCTCAGTATTCAAAGAAGCAGGTGATATGCTGAAACTGACAATCAACACCCACTCGATGCGTAAAAGTCGCGGGATGGCAATGTACAAAGACGGGGTGCCATTGCAAAAGTGCTCAATCATTCAAACACGACATCTACTTTGCGTTATCTTGGTATCACGAAAGAAGAAGTGCTGAAAACGTATGATGACTATGAGCTCTGATCTGATTGTTTCATCAATTCTAAGCTGATCCCCACCATCAAAAACGGACAGTTCAAGAAGCGAGTGATTGATAAAACTGGGTTTCAAATTCAACCGGACTTAAAAAGCCATTGGTTGAGTGCAGTCTAACGGGATTGTAATCCGTTTCGATATATTCAAATACGGCCTGCCGCATGGATTCACGGGTAGAAAATCGTTCACCGTGAATAGCCTCAACCTTGAGCGAGTGGAAGAAGCTCTCGGCGCAGGCATTTTCGTAACAATTGCCCTTGGCACTCATGCTTCCCAATAATTCGTGCTGTTGTAACAATTGTCGGTAAGCGTGCGAACAATATTGGCTACCGCGGTCCGAATGAACCATCACGTTTTTGGGGCGTTTACGCCTGAAAATCGCCATCCGTAGTGCATGACAAGCCAGATCAGCCGTCATCCGTTCGCTCATGGACCAACCCACGACTTGTCGGGAAAACAGGTCAATGATGACAGCGAGATACAGCCAACCTTCGTCAGTCCACAAATAGGTAATGTCGCCCGCCCATTTCTGATTCGGTGCACTCGCTGAAAAGTCTTGCTGTAGCAGGTTATCGAACAGCGGCAGATTATGCTTGCTGTTGGTTGTAGCCTTAAGTTTTCGGGCGGCCTTGGCCACGAGACCTTGGCGTTTCAGACTGGCGGCGATGGTTTTCAGATCGTACGGCTGACCATTTTCATTAGGCATTTTCCGCTGCAGTCTTTCTGCGCCATAACATTGCTTGTATTTATAAAACAAGAACTTGACCTGCTTATCCAGGGCCTCACGTCGCTGAAGCCGGTGACTGGGCTTTCGTAGCAACCACGCGTAATAACCGCTGTGGGATACGTTAAAACAATGGCACATGCCTGCCAGGGAATAATCAACTCGATGCTTTTTCATGAAGTCGTACCTCGCTTGAGTTGCTGAGAGAAGTACGTCGCCGCATTTTTTAAGATCGCCAACTCCTCGGCTTGCTGAGCCAGTTGGCGTTTTAAGCGGGCATTTTCTATGGCCAGGCCGGACTCTCGTTCACTGACGCTTTGGGCGTGTTCGGACTGTTTGCGCCAGGTATAAAATTGGGATTCATGTAATCCCAACTGCTTGGCCGCCTTGGCAACGCCAATCTGCGTCGCCAGTTTCAGGCTTTCTTGTTTGTATTCGGCGCTATGCCTTGTGTAACTGCTTTTGCTGCCTGTCGATTTCGTGTTCATGCAAGTACCTCTCTTCGGTTGAGAATACTCGCTTTTCAAAATGTCCACTATTCGTGGTGGGGATCACTAAACGTGTCACTACTTTTGGTGTATGCCCCTGTATTTTGTTGCATTTCGTTGGACAATAAAAAACCCGCTAAGCCAGGCGGGCTTGCAGGTTTTTGGATTTCTTTGGTCTACCCTGGAAGAGTAGGTGGTACGAGGGTCGGTATCGAATTCTTCATAAGCATATGATTTACAAAGCCTCTATTTTCAATTTGTTCAAATTGACACGAAAATTGACACGATTTCAAATCATGTACCGTTTTCGCGGCCTAAAATACCAAAAAATAAACCGGCCACAAATTGTGGCCGGTTGAAGTTTTCCCTATCCAAACTGCCAAAGAACTTGAAGGCCAGCCAAAGCCACCTGGCAAACTGCAGGCAACTTAGCAAAGCCTTGCGATAAAAAGTGCCCTTGCCTTAAGAGAGCTCCTCATGCCGTGTGCTGTCAGCATAAGGTTTATCTGTGCAGCCACAGAAAGGCGGGGGGCCGCCACACGTTGATTTACTTCGGTCTCCGGTACGTGCGGCGGGGTGGTGTTGGCCTAATCCATTCCCTTAATTTAACTAGCTCCGAGTTTCGAACAATAGAAGCGTGCCTTGTTTAGCTTTTGCTAATTTCCCTTCACCCATTAAGGCCGCTATTACCCGTCTGCTCGATTCCTCGCTTGCTCAGATTAATTGAGACAATTCACGAGTATTGATCGTCAATAAAGTCCCGGCCTTGTGGGGTTGCCCAATCGATCCTTTGAGGAGGTTCAAGATAGACGTCAACTGTCGTCGGGGTGTGTTCAAAATGGCAACCTCACTAAGGTACCTACTTTCTTGAATTGAGTTGAGTTGTGGCTAACCATTTGGGCAATAACTCGGTGCAGTTCGATTTGCCTATCGGGTGGCGCGCCGTCGATCAACCGCCGCAGAGCGGCTTTGTTGATAACCCCGACTTTGGCCGGCGCTGCCAAGGTAACCCTTGTTGCTGGCTGATTGCATTCGGTGAGCAGGTATTCGAGCCCAATAACACTCCCTGGCAACTTAGGTACTACCAGTTGCCTATCTTCGTCATAGGCTTGACCTTGCAGCGCCAACCCCTCGAGCAGGTAAAACAGGTCGGGGGATTTGGCTAGATCATGTGTTAACTCACAGTTCACCTGTTCGGTGACTTTCAACGCGGGTTTGACTAACGTCAAAAATCTTTCAGGCAGCAAAGGGCCTCCTAAATCGTGTAATTTAAGTGGCTTCGAGTGTGCTGCCTCGAAGATAAACAAATTCTAATATTTGGCACAAGCAGTCGACTACATGGGTTGTCTCCGAACCCCAGCCCGCTTTGTGTTGGTGAACAGCTTACCGGCTTTTTCGACCCCGTAAAGTGCCGTCGTAGGGTCCGACCCGGTCAGCCCCGGCCATACTTCTCGTGACAGGGCGTCCAGCGTGGGAGGTAGTTCCCAAACGCAAAAATTTCCAATTTCAGAACCGCAACGATTCTCGACCCGCAGTGGCCGGCAAAGCCAACGAACTTGCCGACCCCTTACGCCGAGTACTTAATCCTCTTTTACCGATTCGCAAAACGCAACCGCCTGCATCCAACGCCGGAACCCGACGCATGTGAATCTACTAGCAAACTTGCTGTACAGGCTCATCAGTTGCCTTCGGTAAGTGTGCCAATATTCCGCTCCCCGCCTGGTTTGGTGGTCGGGCAAGGATTCCAATTTTTCGTTGGCCGCACCATAAATCCCGAAAATGTCTTCCAACGTGTCCAGGCATTGAGCCGAATTAATCAGAAGCACGTTGTCGGGTGCGTTTGAAAATCGGCTAATTTCGTCGATCAGGTCATTTATGAAGTCATCTGCTGGGTTCGTCATAGTTAAGCCCCTCCATGGGCTCGATTGAAAAATTGCCGGCATCCGAGCCAGCTATGGTTTGGTCTTGGCGACATTCCGCCGCTTTTATCTCGATAATCTGGCCGCCGTCTTCCTCGGCTTTCTTCATTTTGACCGGTCGCGGCGTCAACCACCTCAGCACGAAGTGTGCTGCTTGCACCCTGCTTTCCATCAAAGGGCTATGCAGCTGTGTTTCCAGTACGGATACCGCCTTCCGCACAAGTTCGGGCAAAGCCTCCGCTAACGCTGCTTCGGACTCGGCTCGTAACCTTTCAAGTTCCTCCCGCCCTGCCGCGGACCTCTGTAGCCGCGAAATGGTCGCTGGACAGTACCCAACTTCCCGGGCGGCCTGTGCGGGAGGCAGTCCCTCCGCCAACTTTTGAAGGACTCGCCGTTGTCTTGGCGATAATTCTTTGATTTTTAATGACATACAACAATTTCCTTTTGCTGTTTCGAGAAAAAAGTGGAGGATGTGGAGCAATGGAGGCGAAATCACCTCTATAGGCTTACAAAATCCCTCGTAAAACTCAGTAATCACGTATCCTCCACTCCTCCACATCTTCCACCGCTTACCTAGGCCTTCGGAGGTAATTTCCGTCAGATCGTCTAAGAACCTCAAAACCTTTCTCACTGAGTTTTTGCGTAAAACGTATCTGGGAGAAAGCCTTGTGCCCCTGGTCCGCCGCCCATAGGCTGTATTGCTTGTACATAACCGAAGATTTGACGGGATCGAATGGCGGCGGATAGTCATTTAGAAATCGGCCAATCGTGTCCGACTCCTGGCGGTATTCCGCCGTTGCTTGGGCCACGCATTCCGGTATCACCAAGCCGTTAGTTCGCCAATCCTGATACCCCGCAACCATCCAGTTCAGAATTCCCGGCGCCTCAGCTTTCAATTTTTCGAACAACCTTCGATCAGGGTTGGCGACTTCGGCCCGGCAAGGTATCAGCAACAATCGCCTCCATATTCCATTATCCGTTCCCGAGACCCTTGGTTTACTGTTGGTTGCCAAGTTCAGCTTGAACTTCGGACGATATGTCACAAATTCCTCAAACAATTTACGGCAAACAACCTCGTCACCCCCGGTAAGCGATTTTACACGCCCCTCGGCTAGCGCTTGACCCTCGTCTGACTCAATCGCAGAGACGAAACGGCCCCCTTGTAGCATGGCCACATCATTGGTTTGGTCAGAGCGGCGCTGCAGCAAAGTATCCGCAGGTGTGGTTGTGGCGAAGTCGCCTAGCGCGAACTTGGTGATTTCGATCAAAATTGATTTGCCGTTTTGACCGTGACCAAAAAACACCGCCATCCGTTGCTCCGTCGTCCGGCCCGAGCAACAATACCCCAACCATTGCTGGACAAAGCGCTCCAATTCCTTATCCCCGCAGCAAAACTCTGTCAAAAATTTCTGAAATGTTGGGCATTCGGCTTCGGGGTCAAAAGCTACTGAACTTTTTCTCGTCCAAAAGCTGTTCCTGTCATGTGTCATCAGTCGTCCAGTTCTTAAGTTGAGCTGGCCATTTGCCACACACAAAAGTTCATCGTCGCTGTCGGTGGCGTTCGGGTCGAACTCCCTTAACTGGTATATGGCAAGTGTGGTAATGTCGTCCAGAGCTCTCCGGGTTTCAAGTTTTTTGGCGAGTTTGTAAAGCTTGTCGCGGCGCTGGGCATCTCGTTCATCTGTTATTTCCGATAATATCTGCCTCCCAACCTCCCGAACCGCATTGAGTAAAGCCGCCTTGTGGTGGTCGATTTTCCAAATGCCTGCCCCGGCATCGTAGGCCCATACAATTGGCCGCCGCGCCTGGCGCTGCACTCGGAAATTGTCTCCGCCGACTCCTTCGACAAATCGCCGAGCCGCTTCGGCTTCGCTGGTCCCGTGGCGAGTTTCGGCCTCCCGTCGCTGATAAGTCGCCGTCAGGCTTTCCAGTGCTTTATGTATGGTCGAATCTCGGTAGTCCGCCCTCTCGGCCCATTTGAGCCGGAACAACGCTGATTCCCTGAAAATCCGGTCGATTTGCTCTTCATCCTGGGTATAGAATCCTAACATGGAGCATAAGCGCAAATCGTCCGAGCTGTGGTCACCCGTGGTGCCGTTGTCAAACAATTGCAAAAACTCCCCACCCTTCCGAGAATTTCTCGCAAGCTGAATCACCTCTTCGTCGGACAACTCCGGCGAACTCTGCACAACCTCCGCCGAGCGCCTTGCAACTTCCGGCCTCTGCAGAAATTCGGCAAAGAACCAACTTAAAGCCTCCGTACAATCCGGGACTGTGTCCACGACTTGAATGGCGTTTCCCGTGATACTTAAGAAATGCAGACCTTTGCTACCTCTCCCATAGGCCTCAAATGTGTGGAATTCGCCGTGGCCTTTCCCGAAATGGGGCATGGTTCCCTTGCAAATTATCCGAAGCCCCAAGCCGCTTGGGGAGCGCTCTAAATAAGCTCCAGCGTCTTGGAAGCGTCGAACAATTTCACCGGCTTTGCCTGGAATATCGCCGGTATCTGGGTTGATACACCGGTCCAGGTCGATACCTAAGAATTCATCGTAGCCGAACGCATAGTTTAGGCCCTCGAACTGGCCCGAATTGACGCCAGCCAAAGCTTCGCCGAAGGTTACAAATGTCTCGGGGTCGTTGATTGCGGCATGCCGGCCCGTTCTCGGATCGTAGGGGGCACTTTGTGCGGCTTGCCGCCGGCAGGGCTTGCCTTTGCCTTCCAGCAAACCCAGCGCCGTTGCTCCCGCAATTGCTGCGGGATATTTTCTGCTACAATTTTCATTGAAATTCCCTTTCAAATCATACGTTTGTCGCCCCGGCCTTGGGGCGGTTCTCTTACGCTGCCTGGAGTGCTGCAAGCCAGGCTTGGACATCCTCCTCCCTCCAGGCAACGCTTCGGGCCGACAGTTTGACCGGCTTGGGAAATGTACCCGCCTTAATTCGGGCGTATAGGGTGGATTTTGGCAGCGCTGTTGTTTCCAAAACTTCTGGCAGTCTCAGCAATTTGATTTTTTCCATAAAAATGATCTCCTTAATGACTTGTGGAACCTCCACAGGTCTATTGTGCCGACAATTTCATGGTGGGCCTAGTGCGGATGGAGGGTTTTTAGGTAATGCGGAAACCCTCCAACTTTAGAGTTAGCCTATTTTCCGAAATGGGACTATCGTTGCCCCTGTCTTCAAACCGTCCAGGTAGTCCGCCCAGCTTTGCATCATCCGCCGTCGTTCGTCCAAATATTGCGCCCTGTTATAGGCGGCGCGGACTTGATCCCTGGGCATGTGGCACAGTTGCCGCTCAATCGCGTCCGGCGACCACCCTTGTTCGTTGAGCAAGGTCGACGCCGTAGTTCTGAAACCGTGGGCGCTCATCACGTCCTTTTCGTAGCCTAACGACTTCAGCGAGGTGCGGACGGTGCCGTCCGACATCGGCCGGCCATCGCCTCGGCTGGACGGAAAAACGTACTGACCGGCACCGGTCAATGGTTTGATGGATTCCAGTATCTCCACTGCCTGACGCGACAGTGGAACGATGTGTTTCACCTCGGTTTTAGTGACGAAGTAACGCCATTCTCTGGCCGCAAGATCAACGTCTTTCCATTCCATCTGCCGAATTTCGCCAGGCCGCTGGAACAAGTAAGGCGACAACCTTAGCGCGGTCTGCACAACAAATGTACCTTGATAGTTGCCAATATCCCGTAATAGTTGGCCGACTTCCTTTGGATCAGTAATTGCGGCATTGTGAGTCACTTTCTGGGCGGGAATCTGTGCCCCTACGGCTTGCGCCGGATCGTAATCGGTGAACCCATGCGCGATAGCGTAGGCAAAAGCGGCGCTAATGTCAGAACGCACCCGGTGGGCGGTTTCCAGTTGGTTTTTGATGATCAGCGGCCGTACGATCGCGAAAACGTCCGGCGACTTCACGGCAACAATCGGCATTCGGCCGATCACGGGGAACACGTAAAGCTCAAACCGGCGAAATTTCTTTTGCTGGGTTATATCGCGCACAGTGTGTGCTGTATCGGCCAACCATTGTCGACATACATACTCAAAACTATCAACAACAGGTAAGCCGGCCTCGATCAACTTTTCGTTAGTTGATGCCTGTTTCTTGGCTTTTTTTACCTGTGCTTTTGTTTCGGCAGGGTCAACGCCCTTAGCAACTGATTCCCTTGCCTCTCGCGCCTTTTCTCTGGCGGTTTCAAGCGTCACCGCGGGGTAAACCCTGATAGACAATTTTTTTCGCTTACTCTCAAACGTATAGACGAAATACCAGCGCTTATGGTTTTGAGTCGTGATTTGTAGATATAGCCCACCGCCGTCGTTAATCATGCGGTTTTTGCTTTCAGCCTTAGCTGAACGATAGACAGTATCCTTATTAAGATTTATCGCCATTGCTTTACCCCTCCGTGGGTGTGTCAACTTGTGTGTCAATATTATTGGCACACTTCGAATTGCTACGATATTTGCCACGCTTTTGCGTGTATGTCCTTAGCACTCCTTGTACATTGTCGGACAATAAAAAACCCGCTAAGCCAGACGGCTTGCAGGTTTTTAGATTTCTTTGGACTACCCTAAAAGAGTAGATGGTACCGAGGGTCGGAATCGAACCGACACTCCCTCGCGGGAACCGGATTTTGAATCCGGCGCGTCTACCAGTTTCACCACCCCGGCAAAGAAGTTGTCATTATACTGAAATTTTCAGCAATAGCAAATGATTTTTTATTATGCCTCAAGCGTCACTGCGGCTCTGAGCTTCTTCATCGCATTTTGTTCCAGCTGGCGGATGCGCTCAGCGGAGACCTGGTAACGGTCGGCAAGTTCGTGCAAAGTCGCTTTTTCTTCGACCAACCAGCGGCTGGACAAGATATCCCGGCTCCTTTCGTCCAATCCGGCCATTGCATCCATCAACAACGCCTCCTTGCGGCCTTCCCAATCGCTAGCTTCGAGCATTAAAGCCGGATCCGCACCGTGTTGCTCAAGGTATGCAATCGGCGCCTGAACCTGGTCCTCGCCGTCGTCGCCGGTAGGCTCCAATCCCACGTCTCGCCCATCCAAACGCCGCTCCATCTCATAGACGGTTTTGACGTCTACATCCAGATTTTGGGCAATCGCTTCAGCGTCTTCCCGCGTCAGATAGCTCAGTTCTTTTTTGAATTTACGTAAATTGAAAAACAACTTACGTTGCGCTTTGGTTGTCGCCACCTTGACGATACGCCAGTTACGGATTACGAATTCGTGGATTTCGGCTTTAATCCAATGCACCGCGAACGACACCAAGCGCACGCCCATATCGGGGTCGAATCTTTTGACTGCCTTCATCAAACCGATATTCCCTTCCTGAACGATATCCGCCATCGGCAAACCGTATCCCGAATATCCTCGCGCCACGTGCACGACAAATCTCAGGTTGGACATCACCAGCTCGCGGGCGGCTTCCAAATCGCCGCGATCGCGGTAACGCAACGCGAGATCCTGTTCCTGCTCGGCGCTGAGCTTGGGCATCTGCGCAATCAAACTTAAATATGAATCAAACGTCCCAACCGATAAATTGATAGGTAAAGCCAAGCTGTTACTCATATCACCCTCGACTCTTCTGAAAAATTAGACATGGCTGAATTCTAGCACTCGTTATCTAAGAGTGCTAATAATTTAACAAGTTCATTACAGATCAAACAATTAAGCTGCTTTTCCGCCTTTTATCCCGGCTTTCATCCGCCTTTACGGGTTCGCAGCAAACTCGTTAAAATGGAAGGCCGCCCGCTTTACCGGCGTTCTCGCAAAAAATCTAAAACTTCAGCCCCTAACCGAACATGTCCGCCAACGATAACAGCACCGCCGCGCCTAATTTCATTCGCCATATTATTGCCGCCGATTTGGCATCCAACAAAAACAACGGCAAGGTTGCCACCCGCTTCCCCCCGGAACCCAACGGCTATTTGCATATCGGCCATGCCAAATCGATCTGTCTGAATTTCACGCTGGCTTTGGAAAACAACGGAACCTGCAACCTGCGCTTCGACGATACCAATCCGGAAAAGGAAAGTATCGAATATATGGAATCGATCGAGCGCGATGTCGCTTGGCTGGGCTTCAAATGGGCCGGCAAATTTCATGCCTCGGATTATTTCGAACAGCTCTACGACTATGCGGTGCAACTGATCAAACAAGGCGACGCTTACGTAGACAGCTCCAACGCGGAACAAATGCGCCAGGACCGCGGCACGCTAACCCAGCCCGGCAAAGAAAGCCGGGACCGGAACCGTAGCGTCGATGAAAATCTGGATTTGTTCCAGCGCATGCGCGCCGGCGAATTCGCCGACGGCCAATATGTCTTGCGCGCCAAAATCGACATGGCCTCGCCTAACATTAATATGCGCGACCCGGTGATTTACCGCATCCGCCGGGTTCACCACCACCGCACTGGCGACGCTTGGTGCATCTATCCGATGTACGACTACACCCATTGCTTGTCGGACATGCTGGAAGGCATCACCCATTCGATCTGCACGCTGGAATTCGAGGACCATCGGCCGCTGTACGACTGGGTATTGGACAAATTGAACACACCCTGCCACCCGCAGCAAATCGAATTTGCCCGCCTGCAATTGGAATACACCATTGTCAGCAAGCGTAAACTGCTGCAATTGGTTACCGAAAAACACGTTTCCGGCTGGGACGATCCGCGGATGCCGACCATTTCCGGCCTGCGCCGCGCCGGCTTCACTCCGGAAGCGATTCGGGATTTCTGCGAACGGATCGGCGTAACCAAAAACGATTCCTGGATCGAAATGGGCGTACTGGAAAACTGTATCCGCGAAGACTTGAACGAACGAGCACCGCGCGCCATGGCGGTGTTGCGGCCATTGAAAGTCACCATCAGCAATTGGGAAGACGGCAAAACCGAAACCTATCAGATTGCCAACCATCCGCAAAAACCGGAAATGGGTAGCCGCGAAGTACCATTCGGCAAAGTCATTTTGATTGAACAAGACGACTTCATGGAAAACCCACCCAAAGACTTTAAACGTCTGGTACCGGGCGGCGAAGTCCGCTTGCGCGGCTCCTATGTGATCAAATGCGACGAGGTAATCAAAGACAGTTCCGGCAACGTTGTCGAACTGGTCTGCAGCTACGACCCGGCAACCTTGGGCAAAAACCCGGAAGGCCGGAAAGTCAAAGGCGTGATCCATTGGGTATCGGAGGCACATTCCATCCCGGCAGAACTGCGTTTATACGACCGCCTGTTTAGCCATCCCAATCCGGACACGTTGGATAATTTCCTGGACGGTATCAATCCCAACTCGCTGGAAATTCTCAGTGACTGCCGACTGGAAGCCAGCTTGGCCAATCCGCTACCGGACACGCGTTACCAATTCGAACGTACCGGCTATTTTTACCCAGATTACGTCGATAGCCAGCCCGAAAAGCTGGTATTCAATCGCACCGTCACTTTACGCGATAGCTGGGGAAAATAAGGAATTGCCGATGTCGGACCGGTTGCAAGGTTTAATTCAACATTTGGCGCAAACCACCGGCCATACGTTGAAACAATCTCGCCTGACGAGTCTCGGCGGCGGCGACATCAATTCCGCTTACCGACTGCAGAGCCAGGGTATCGACTGGTTTATCAAAGTTAACCGAGCGGAATTGGCCGACATGTTTGCCGCCGAAACCGCCGGCTTAACCGAATTGGCCGCCATCGGCGCAGTTCGCGTCCCGAATGTGGTCTGCCACGGCCAGCATCAGCATCACGCTTATTTGGTTTTGGAGCACATCGAACTGCGCTCCTTGTCCTTCGATGCCACCGCGCTATTCGGCGAACAACTTGCCTGCATGCACCGCCAACCGCAAGCTTATTTCGGTTGGAAAATCGACAACACCATAGGCTCAACCCCGCAATACAATCCGCGTTATCGTGATTGGGTGGAGTTTTGGCGCGACCAACGCCTAGGCAAACAATTGCAACTTGCCGCCGAGAACGGCTATTGCGGCACTTTGCAAAACCAGGGCGAACAATTATTGGATCGCCTGGACGATCTGTTCAGCGACTATCGGCCCTACCCTTCCATGTTGCATGGCGATTTATGGGGCGGAAACGCTGCGGCCGATAGTCTGGGAAAGCCGGTGATGTTCGACCCGGCCTGCTACTACGGCGACCGCGAAGCGGACATCGCCATGACCGAATTGTTCGGCGGTTTCGGCCGGGAATTTTATGCGGCCTACCAAGCGCACTACGGGCTGGATGCGGGTTACCCAGTCCGTAAGACCTTATACAACCTTTACCACATACTGAATCATCTAAATCTGTTCGGCTCCAGCTACCTAAACCAAGCTACCCGGATGCTAGGCCAACTACTCGCAGAATTGAAATAATCCGCACGCCCGATCCGCTCCAAATAGATTCCGAACAGCGGCCGAGCCAATTTGACAGGCATACCCTGGCAAAAGCTATGAGCCATGGCGAAAGCGAAAATCCAAAATTTACTTGCTGGTGAACTCAGAATGGTCAATACCCTGAGCGGATAAGCCATATAGATAAAAGATAAGAACTTTGCAGAAAAAAGACCATTTACTCGTGAAAAATAAATGGTGCCGAGGAGAGGACTTGAACCTCCACGGGGTTACCCCCACTAGCACCTGAAGCTAGCGCGTCTACCAATTTCACCACCTCGGCTGAGTCAAGTGAAGCCGCCATTGTATAGATCACTGACATACCTGTCAACAGTTGCGTGAAAAACGAATTGCCTCATCCAGCAAGCGCTCGCCAAAGCGTTTGCTTCAATCAAATCGCTTGGCATCCGCCGGCAACTTGGCGAACAGCGGATGCTTGGCGATACCGTATCGGTCAGGATAATACACCGCGGCCAGATGCAGGCCATGTGGCGGCGCCGTCATTGCCGCCCGAGTGCGGTCCCTGGCAGCCAACAATTCCGCCGTCCACTCCTCTGGCTGTTTGCCGCTACCGATTTCGATCAATACGCCGGCAATATTGCGCACCATGTGATGCAAAAAGGCATTGGCACATAACTCGATCACGACTTTCTCGCCGTCGCGGTAAACGTCGATGAAATACATTAATCGGTTCGGACTGACCGACTGGCAACTTTGGGCGCGAAACGAGGAAAAGTCGTGCTCGCCCAGCAAATGCTGCGCAGCCCGGTGCATACTCCGCTCGTCCAGCGGCAGATAGCACCAGGTCGCTTGGTTGCGCAGCAAGGCCGATTTTGTCGGCCGATTTAGAATCACATAACGGTAAGCGCGCGCAATGGCGCTGTATCTGGCGTGAAAATCGGCAACCGCTGGCTGCGCCCAAGTAATCCGAATATCGTCCGGCAAATGGCTGTTGCCCCCCATCAGCCAGCCGCGCAGATCGCGCTGTACCGGACTGTCGAAATGCACGACCTGCTCCAGTGCGTGCACACCGGCATCGGTGCGGCCGGCGCACAATACGTTGATCGGTGCGCAAGCGATCTTGCTCAACGCCCGCTCCAATTCGCCTTGTACGGTGCGCTTGCCTTGCTGCCATTGCCAACCGGCGTAGGCGCTGCCGTCGTATTCGACGCCCAAAACGATGCGATTCATACAGACAGAAAGCTGAGATCGACAGGCACGGTTTGGTGTATTAAATTGCCCGTCATATCTTGGGTACGAGGATTAGACATGGATGCACACCCGGCAACCGACCGGCACCGCATCGAATAAGGCGATCACGTCGGCGTTGGCCATCCGGATGCAACCATGCGACTCGGGTTGTCCGTTGATCAATTCGTCCGGCGTGCCGTGGATATAAATATAGCGCCAGGTGGTATCGACCTCGCCGTAACGGTTCTTGCCCGGCTCCAAACCACCCAGCCACAGAATCCGGCTCAGAATCCAATCGCGCTGCGGATATTGTCTAGACAAATCCGAACTGTAAATCTCGCCGGTCGGGCGCCGAGCCTTGAACACACTGTTGATCGGCAAACCGGCACCGATTTTGGCGCGAATCCGGTGCCAACCGGTCGGCGTGCAGTAACTGCCCTTTCTTTCGCCGGGACCGTTTTTGGCGGTCGATACCTGGTAATCGGCAATCAGCTCGCCGGCTTGCACCAAGCGCAAGCGCTGTTCGGCAATCGAGACGTCGATCAAACACGCCTCCGGCGCATGCCCTCCGCCCGGAACGTTACCCTGGTTCCGGCCCAAGCCGGTGGCACCGGTCGAAACCGTCATTTCACGAACAACGCAATCGATTCGACGTGAGCGGTCTGCGGGAACATGTCCATCACGCCGGCCTTGACTAGTTTGTAGCCAAGTTCGTTGACCAAAATACCGGCATCTCGAGCTAGCGTCGACGGATTGCAGGACACGTAGACGATACGCTCCGGCTGCCAGTGCTTGAAATTGTGCAACACCTCTGCCGCGCCGGCGCGGGAGGGATCGAGCAAAACCTTGCTGAACTTCTGCTTGCTCCAAGGCTGATCCTTAACGTCCTTGCTCAAATCGGCGACGTGAAATTCCACGTTTTGCAGATTGTTCAGTCGGGCGTTTTCCCGGGCGTGGTTAACCAGCGGCAAATCGCCCTCCACCCCGACCACATGGCCGGCGAGGGTCGCCAGCGGCAGGGTAAAATTTCCCAAGCCGCAGAATAAATCCAACACCCGGTCGTCGCGGTTTAACTCCAGTGCGGCCAGCGCGCGCGTCACCATTTTTTGGTTAATTTCGTAGTTGACCTGGGTAAACATCGCCGGACGAAAATTGAATTTGACGCCCTGCTCGACCAACGAATAGCTCGGCATAACCTCGGCGGCGCCGTCCAACGGCACGATGCTGTCCGGGCCTTTGGGTTGCAGGCAAATCGTCACGCCCAACTTGGCGGCGTATTCGCGCAAGCGCTGCTTGTCCGCCTCGGTCGGCGGTTCCAGTACCCGAACCGCCAATATGCATTCGTTATCGCCGATCGCCACTTCAATTTGCGGAATTTTGTCTTTAATCGTCAGGCCGGCGATCATTTCGCCCAAGGCCAGCAGATTCTCGCCGACCAGCGGATGCATGACCTTGCAGCTATCGATTTCCGCCAAAAACGGATTACGCCGCTCGCGAAAGCCGACCAATACCCTGCCCTTCTTCGCCACCCATTTCACGCCCATCCGGGCTTTGCGCCGATAGCCCCAATGCGGACCGGTCAGCGCCTCCCAGATTTGCGGTATTTCCACTTTACCGATGCGGCGGAACTGGTCGCGCAACAGTTCTTCTTTGAAATGGATTTGCTCGGCATCGTCGACATGCTGAAAACTACAACCACCGCAACTGCCGAAATGCCGGCAAGCCGGTTCTACCCGGTGCGGATTTCGATCGTGCAATTCGACGACCTTGCCCTCGGCGTAATCGCGGCGGCTGTCGGTGTAGACGAAATCCAACGTTTCGCCGGGCAAGGCTTCGTCGATGAACACCACTTTGCCGTTGACGTGGCTGACGCCGCGGCCGTCGTGGGATAAAGATTCGATGGTTACCGTAACGGGTTCGAGCGGGAGTTTTTTCTTGTGGGCCATTATCAATAGAACGTAGGCGGGCTAGCTCGACAGAGCGTACCCGGCATGACAGGATTCGAATGCAACCGATGCGTTACAAGCGGTTGTTCAGGTTGGAAACACGCCGGTCGACAAATAGCGGTCGCCGCGGTCGCAGACGATGGTGACGATCACGCCATTTTCGACTTGCTCGGCCAATTTCAACGCGGCGAACACGGCGCCGCCGGACGAGACGCCGGCAAAGATACCTTCAACGGCGGCCAGACTGCGCGTGGTGTTTTCCGCATCCAATTGCTCGACTTCGATGATCCGGTCCACCCGGTCGGCGTCGTAGATTTTCGGCAGGTATTCCTTGGGCCAACGGCGAATGCCGGGTATTTTCGATTCCCCTGCCGGCTGCACGCCGACGATTTGAATCGCCGGATTTTGCTCTTTTAAATACCTCGAGGTACCCATAATCGTACCGGTAGTCCCCATCGAGCTGACGAAATGAGTCACTTTGCCTTCGGTGTCGCGCCAGATTTCCGGGCCGGTGCCTTCGTAATGCGCGCGCGGGTTATCCGGATTGGCAAATTGGTCCAAGATTCGGCCTTCGCCGCGCGCCTCCATGGCCCGCGCCAAGTCAATCGCACCTTCCATGCTTTGCTTGGCCGGCGTCAAAATGATTTCAGCGCCATAGGCTTTCATCGACGCGATCCGTTCCGCACTCATGTTGTCGGGCATGATCAAGATCATTTTATAGCCCTTGATCGCCGCGGCCATCGCCAAGGCGATACCGGTATTGCCGCTGGTCGCTTCGATCAGGCGGTCGCCGGGTTTGATCTCGCCGCGGGCTTCAGCGTGCTTGATCATGCTGACCGCCGGCCTATCCTTGACCGAACCGGCCGGATTATTGCCTTCCAACTTCAATAAAACGGTGTTGCCGCCGGCCACCGGCAAACGCTGCAGGCGCACCAATGGCGTATTTCCGACAAAAGATTCAATGGTTGGAAAGTTCATGAATAGCATCCGATTTGCGTAATCGCGGCGATTATAGCAAGTTCGAGGCCTGGGGCGCCGCTGTAACCCAAGCCTAAAAGTTTTCCTTTATAATCGAGCCACCCCAATCCAACCCGCAGCAGACATGGAATCCATCGACTTGACCAGCCCCGAACTTTACCTGAACCGCGAACACAGCCTGCTGGAATTCAACGTCCGGGTGCTGGCGCAGGCGTTGGACGAACGGCTGCCGCTGCTGGAGCGCCTGAATTACTTATGCATATCCTGTTCCAACCTCGACGAGTTCTACGAAGTGCGCGTCGCCAGCTTGTTGCAAATGGCGGAAATGGACCCCAATCTGGTCAGCGCCGACGGCCTGACCATCAACGAACAGTTCGAGAGAATTTCGCAGAAAGCCCACGAACTGGTCGCCGAACAGTACCGGGTACTGAACGAAATCCTGATCCCCAAGCTGGAGAGCGAAAACATCCGCTTCCTGCGCCGCGACCGCTGGTCGCCGTCGCAAAAAGCCTGGCTGGAAAAATACTTCAACGAGGAATTGCTGCCGATTCTGACGCCGGTGGGTTTGGATTCGGCCCACCCGTTTCCGCGCATCCTGAACAAGAGTTTGAATTTTCTCATCTCGTTGACCGGAAAGGACGCGTTCGGCCGTAACAGCGGCCGCGCCGTGCTGCAGGCGCCGCGGGCGCTGCCGCGCATCATTCAATTGCCGGTCAACGAAACCGACAGCGGCCCGCACGATTTCGTGTTTCTGTCGTCTATCATCCACGCCTTCGTCAACGACCTGTTCAACGGCATGACGGTCAAAGGCTGCTACCAATTCCGCGTCACCCGCAACAGCGATTTTTTCGTCGACGACGACGCCATCGACGATTTGCTGTTGGCGGTCGAAGGCGAGCTGGCGATGCGCAACTACGGCGACGAGGTCAGGTTGGAAATCGACGCCAACTGTCCGGAAGAAACCACCAGCTTTCTATTAGCCCGCTTCGACCTGACCCAGGAGCGGCTGTTTCTAGCCAACGGCCCGGTCAATTTAAGCCGGATGCAAGCCATCTATAGCATGGTCGAACGGGCCGATTTAAAATTCCCGCCGTTCAAACCCAGCGTACCGTCGGCTCTCGGCCGCAACAAAGACTTCTTCGCCAGCATACGTAAACAGGACATCCTGCTACACCACCCCTACGAATCGTTTTCGCCGGTGGTGGACTTCATCAAGCAGGCCGCGGCCGATCCCGATGTGTTGGCGATCAAGCAAACGCTGTACCGGACCGGCGTAGATTCGCCCATCGTTGCCGCGCTGATCAAAGCCGCCCGTGCCGGTAAGGAAGTCACGGTCGTAATCGAATTGCGCGCCCGCTTCGACGAGAAGGACAACATCGGCCTGGCCGCCAAATTGCAGGAAGCTGCCGCCCACGTGGTGTACGGCGTAGTCGGTTATAAGACCCACGCCAAAATGTGCATGGTGCTGCGTAAGGAGGGCAACACCTTGCGCAATTACGTCCATCTCGGCACCGGCAACTACCACCCGCGCACGGCCAGGCTGTATACCGATTACGGCTTGTTCACCTGCGAAAAGGAACTAGCCGAGGACGTGCGGCGGGTATTCATGCAATTGACCAGTTTGGGTAAGGTCAGCAAACTGAATAAATTGCTGCAATCGCCGTTTACGCTGCATCACGGCTTGCTGAAAATGGTGGAAAGAGAGATCGAGCAAGCCAAGAAGGGTAAAGCCGCAAAGATCGTCATCAAGGTCAATGCAGTGGTCGAGGAGCAGGCGATCCAGGCCCTCTACCGCGCCTCCCAGGCCGGCGTCGAGATCAAATTAATCGTGCGCGGCGTTTGCTGCCTGCGGCCGGGTGTACCGGGGGTTTCCGAGAATATCGAAGTCCGCTCCATCGTCGGCCGCTTCCTGGAACATACTCGGGTTTATGCCTTCTACAACGGCGGTGACTGGGCCGTGTTTGCCTCCAGCGCGGACCTGATGAACCGCAACCTGTTCCGCCGCGTCGAAGTCTGCTTCCCCATCGCCGACAAGAAAATCGCCGAACGCATACTCGGCGACCTGGACGGTTATTTGAAGGACAACACCCAGGCCTGGCGGCTCGGCTCCGACGGCCAATACCAAAGGGTGCATGACGAGCAGCATCCGCCCTACCAAGTACAAGCCGAGCTACTGAAACATTTTTGTGCCTGAGGCCGCACCATGAGCAAACCGGTAACCCGCCAAGTCGTCCTCGATACCGAAACCACCGGTATCAATCCGAAAGAAGGCCATAAAGTCATCGAAATCGGCTGCGTCGAATTGGTCAACCGCCGGCTGACCCGCAACCATTTCCACGTCTACCTGAATCCGGACCGGGAGATCGACGCCGGGGCGATCGAGGTGCACGGCATCACCAACGAATTCCTGCGCGACAAACCGCGCTTCGCCGACGTGGTCGACGATTTCATGGCATTTACCGCCGGTGCCGAACTGATCATCCATAACGCGCCGTTCGACGTCGGCTTCTTGAATCACGAACTGTCGCTGCTGCCGCGAGAAACCCGCACTGTGGAAAGCAACAGCAGCGTATTCGACACGCTGGCTTACGCCCGCAAAAAACACCCTGGCGCCCGTAATAGTCTGGACGCGTTGTGCAAACGTTACGGCATCGACAACAGCCACCGGGAATTGCACGGCGCGTTGCTCGATGCCGAGATTCTGGCCGACGTCTATTTACTAATGACCGGCGGCCAAGCCTCGTTGCTGGACGAGGGCGACCAGCAGGACGGCGGCTTAGAACGCGCCATCGTCAGACTGCCGGCGGAACGGCCGCGGTTGAAGGTCATTTCCTGTAGCGACGACGAATTGGCGGCGCATCGGCAACGTTTAGCTAAAATTGGTAAAGCCAGCGGCGGACTCTGCCTGTGGCAAGAATAAAACCGGCGGCGTTTAGCGCGGGTCGCGGCCCGGCTCGACCAGACCGGCGACGGATTTGGCCGACATTGCCGGTACGCTGATGTCGCTTAACGCGGCTTTATCCAGCGTTTGCAAAAATTGCTCGATGGCCCTGCCCAGCAAACCGGTCAAGCCGCAGCCATACTCCAAAGGGCATAGCCCTTGTTTCTTCGGGTTGAAGCACTCGGCCATTTGAAACCGGCCTTCGACTTCGCGGACCACGCTGCCGATACTGATTTCCCGACCGGGCCGGGACAAGCGGATGCCGCCGCCTTTGCCGCGTACGGTCTGGATAAAACCCTTTACCCCCAGCTTGTGCACGACTTTGACCAGATGGTTGCGGGAAATACCGAAGAAATCGGCCAGCTCGGTAATCGTTACCAATTTTTCGTTATTGACGTTCAGATATATCAGTACGCGCAGCGCGTAATCGGTATGGGCAGTCAGTTGCATGTTCAGTCCTCGTTAAAGCTGCATTTGAAATAAATGTTAATGGCGCTTACACTTGCCGTAAAGCTGCATTTAAAAAACACCTTAAAAACTGACCCAGCGGTGGCAACCGATGTTGATCGAACCCGTGGCCTTATCCGATTTTTTTCTGAGTTTTTTCACCGCGGCATCGATCATTTTGCTCGCCACGCTATACGCGGCGCTATTCGCTTGGGGCAAGGCCAGCGGCCGCCGCTCACTCGGGATCGCCGCTTGGCTCTGTTACCTCGCATTACTGGTTTGCGTCGCAATATTTAGCTACGTCAACCATTTCAGCGGCTATTGGCTGGCGCTTTCGCTGCTGATGGCGCTGGGTTACGGCTGGATGCCGCGCTTCATCTGGCGATTGTGCGCTGCGACGCACCAGCCGGACCACCACCACCCTCACCAACCTGGAGGTCACCATGAGTGAACAAATTCCAGCCCGCTGGGCGTCGGAAACTTTCTGGAAGAAAACCGCAATCTGGGTCACCGGCGGCTCATTTGTACTGCTAGTGATATTAACCTTCGACTCTTTGGCGAAAATTTCCGCCGGCGGCCCGCGGGTACCGGCTTTCAGCGTGATCAATAAAGAGGTCGGTTACCGTTTCGATAAAACCAAACAACGCTACCAGCCGGTGATCGGCGACGACGCTCCGCTATTCGGCAAGACCTTAAGCGAAGAGGAAGCGGAAAAACTGGTCGATCTGGGTAAGAAAACCGTGCAGGCCAAAAATTGCATGAATTGCCACACGCTGCTCGGCAACGGCGCCTATTATGCGCCGGATCTGACCAAGGCCTGGCTGGACCAAGGCTGGATCGCCAAAGAATCGCGCGAACAGATGATGCTAAATTTCTTGCTCGATCCGGAAAAGAACGCCCGGACGTTCGGTTCCAACCGCAAGATGCCGAACCTGGAGATCACCCCGCAAGAAGCCGAAGGCATCGTCGCTTTCCTGAAATGGATGGCATCCATCGATACCAACGGTTTCCCGCACAATTTCAGAGCACTCGGCGCAGAGGAATAAGCCCATGTCAGCGACAACCTATCAAGATAAAGCCGCCGCCTGCTGGACCGGCTGCAAACAATCCTACGCCGCGTTCCAGGCCAACCCGCACTTAACCGGCGGCCAGAAGCTGGCGGTACACTATTTCACCGTCGCGCTGGTGTTGTTCATGGCGCAATTGCTGTTCGGACTGCTGGCCGGCCTGCAATTTCTATTTCCGAGCTTTTTGTACGAAATCCTGGATTTCAACGTCAACCGCATGGTGCATATCAACGCCATGGTGGTGTGGATGCTGTACGGCTTCATCGGCTCGGTGTACTGGTTTCTGGAAGACGAAAGCGGCGTCCAGATCGTCGGCCTGAAGTGGGGGCAATTGGCATTCTGGGTGCTGACCGGCGCCGTCACGTTAGTGGTTTTGGTCTACCTGTTCATCCAGTTCGGCGCCGGCAACGACACCTCGCTGTGGCTGATCAACGAAGGCCGCGAATACATCGAAGCGCCGCGCTGGGCCGACATCGGCATCGTGGTTGTGGTGTTGACCTTCTTTTATAACGTCGCCGCTACCTTCGCCAAAGGCCAATGGTCCGGCATCGCCGGCGTACTGGTGCTGGACTTGGTGGCCTTGGCCGGTTTGTATCTGGCCGGCATGTTTTACGTCACCAATATCTCGGTCGACCAATACTGGTGGTGGTGGGTCATCCATCTGTGGGTGGAAGCCACCTGGGAAGTCTTGGTCGGCTGCATCATGGCCTGGAGTTTAATGAAACTGCTCGGCGTGCGCCGCCAGATCGTGCAAACCTGGCTGTATATTGAAGTGGCGCTGATGTTCGGCTCCGGCATCCTGGGCTTGGGCCACCATTATTTCTGGATCGGCACGCCGGAATATTGGTTCAGCATCGGCGGTTTCTTCTCGGCGTTGGAACCGATCCCGCTGGTGGCGATGGTGGTGCATTCGGTCTACGACTCCGGCGTCCACCGCTTCAAAAATAGCAACCACCCTGCCCTGGCCTGGATCATCGCCCATACCTTCGGCAACTTTCTCGGCGCGGGCGTTTGGGGTTTCATGCATACCCTGCCGCAAATCAATTTGTACACCCACGGCACGCAATGGTCGGCCTCGCACGGCCATCTGGCCTTCTTCGGCGCCTACGCCACCATCAACATCGCCTTCTTTTATTTGGCGGCGCAACAAGCGCGCGGCAATGTCTGGATGGGCGGCGACCTGGCCAACGGTTGGCGCTGGAAAGCCGCGGCGATTTTATTGAATGTCGGCGTCTTGGGCATGACCGTAGCCTTGCTGATCGCCGGCTACGAGCAATCCTTCATCGAGCGTGCCGTCGAAGGCTCGACCTGGGCCGGCTACTTCGCCGCGCAAAACCACCCCTGGTTTATGCAAGCCATGGTCTGGCGCATGGTATTCGGCTTGATGACCGCGGCAGGCGGTGGCTTGCTGTTCTGGGATTTGCTGGACATCGGCAAAGGCGAACAACGGCCCGCCGCCGTGATCGCCAACGCAACCGAATAATCGATTAGCGATCCAACCGGGCAAGCGCAGGCAGGCTTGCCCGGTGTTCTGCCATCGGCACCATCGCTGGCGTTAGGCAACCCACCGCTCCGATTCGATTTCCCCAGCTCTGGCCGATATCTTGCTTGCAATCCTCTACCCATCCGCTCCTGGTCCGCTGCTGCTGGACAAATTCTATCCCACAAGCCATGCGCCGTTGTCGGGGATAGCGGCCTCTCCCGCTGGAAACCCTCGGTTCTGCATACCATTCGCCGGCATTTTCATCTCAAAAAGTGTGACTGCCTGACATTATTTTGCCGAATCCGTTTGTCGGTTCGCGTAAATCTCTTCGATACTGTGCCGTCCAGCGCTTGCGTTCGGACAACTAAAACAACGATAACGAGAACATTCATGGCACTGCTAACTCCACGCACTTACCGGTCAGCCTTTGCGGCCGCATTGATTTTCAGTACTGCGGCGACGGCTTCTTTCGTCAACACCTCGCCGTTGATCGCGAGTTCGCGCAGCTCGCGTAATGTCGACAACGGCTATGCCGGCCTGAAATGGACCTTGGGAGAAAGCTTCATACCGGAACTGGTGGTCGGGTTTCGCCATGCCAACGTCGGCTCGAACGGCGAGACCTACGGCGGCGACATTTCATTTTCGTTTCGCGTCTGGGGCGGACTGCAACCCGGCCAGATCCGCTTGAAATATTTTAACGGCGCCGATTATTTGCAGGGCGAAGTCGGCGGCGGCTACGACTTCAAAAACGGCTTCTTCGTCGGTCTCGGCGGCAAAGCCCCATTTTCCAGCGTCGGCTTGGATTACCAATTTAGCGGCCCGGTGCCGTTGGTACCCTATTTCATGCTGGATTCTATCGGCCAATACCGCAAGCCGGCGGTCAATTTCAGAATCACCTGTCCGTTACCAGGCCAACATTACAATCCGGTAACCGGACTCTGCGGCGGAATCATCTAAATTTCGAGCGGCCGACGCCTTGCGCGCCGCCGCCGTTAAATTTTTCGCCGATTCAGCGGATGGCTGTTAAACGCCTTGTCTCCTGCCGCCAATGCTCGCGAACAGCTCCGATCCTATTGGTATTGGTCGGCGCCCCACTTTGCGGGGATATTTACTTAACCGGGTTTACCCAAAACTCAGGACGCCCCCGTAACGTCGGCGCCGACCACCATTAATACTCTGCTTGAAATGGCGGTCACCGCTTCAAGTTGATATTGATATGCACAACCCTAAGCAACTCCTCGCTGCTGTGCCGATGCCTGCTAACGTAAGCCCAACGCATGTCGTGGTCTGAGGTCAAGCCCTCCTGGCATTCCGGCAACTCAGCATCGGCTTGGCTACGCAAACGCATCACGATGTCAGCAATGCCGGGCTTCTTGACATATTCGATCACGTAACCGCTGGGCTGCCGGCCTGTCGAATATCGCGAAATTAACTGCGTGATAGCTTGCGCATGGTAGACCGGGCCGTCATAAATTTTCGCTTCCGCCAAGCGCTGCTCGGCGCTTAATAGACTTTCCGAACGGATCGTCAGATCGACTCGGCCGTTGCTATAAGCTTCGCGGACCACAGACAATCCGGGCATGCTTAAGGCCGCGGCCAAAAATGCAGACAGTTTTTCCTCGCTATCGCCGGCCAAATGATGCGCTTCGGCTTCCATGCGCTGAATGCAACGCGCGAAGTGCAAATCGAGGAAATCATCGAAATCTTCGGCGCCGCGTGCCTCGTAAAGTCTTCTCAGCTCGGGAAACCAATTAAACAGTCGGCTTAATTTACCGCTCATCGCGGCCTCCCGCGTTTACCTTCGCTTCCGGCAACACCACCCAGCGCATGCTCAAGCTGTCCGCCCAATCCGCGTTCGCACCACCGGCTTGTGCCCGCTGCCGCACGGCATCAAAATTCAATGGCCGATTTGCCGGCTTGCTGTCTATTTCAATAAACTCGCGGCGCAATACGCCCACATCGTCGGCCGATAGTAAATTCAATACCGGGAACAGGATATGGCTGACCGAGAGCTGTTCCCGCGCCTCAACTGCCGCCAGGTCCGCCAAATTCAAAGAATCTCGCTCGCCCGCATCGAGTTGGCCAAATAAAGCCTCCACCGCCTTGATCCAGATCGGCGCATCGCCAAACGCAGCCCGTACTATACTGGCGGCTCGGGTTTTCAGCCGACTCGAATGGTCGGCTGAGCCAGTCGATCCCGGCCTATAAGTCACGTCAAACACCGTATCAGTCAACCAGCGCTTAAAGTTGGCATTGTCGCTAAACTGTTTGAACAGCTCAGTATGATCGGCCAGTAGTTCGAGAATCACGCGATTTAACGCCTTGTCATGTTCGAGGCGAGCGTTCTGTTTGTCGGAGTGCTGCACGGCATTTTGATAGGCCTTGTCTTGAGAAACCCGATTCGGAATGTCCTCGGTAATCACCTTGCGAATTTTGTCGCCATCCTTCCATTCGATATTGCCGAACAAGTCGTTAAAGGCTTTGATGATGTTGGACAATTTGTCGATTTCGGTAATCCCACCGCCGCCACCCGCGCTGGTCGGTGCCGGTTCCACACTGCCATCTTCGTCCTCCATGCCCATACTCAACGCGGCTTTCACTTCCGGCCGATAGCTATCCATGTCGATGGCAACGAGCACACCCTTGGAAAGGTCTTCCTCTTTCGGCGCCGGTAATTTTGGAATGAGGAAATTCAGGAAAATTGCCAGCTTTTCCCAGGCCGGGTGACCATAGGTCAAAATAGCCCCAAGGAATCCATAACTACGCACGAAGGCTTTGGCTTTACCCTTAAACTCGACTTGCGCATTTTCATCCAACTGCTGCTGGTACGCTTCGACGCAAATATCCAGAATCGGGTCCAGCTTGTCGCGGTCCGCGCCTTTGACGTACAACGCCACCAAGTCCTCAACTTGCTGCCAGGCATATACCTGATGGCCGTCCAGATCGTTTTTCAGGTCATGTAGTTTGTTCGGGTCGGTTTCGCCGACCTGCACCGTGGCGCGGTAATATTCCTGAAACGCCGCCTTCACCGCTTCGGCGTTGTCGGCAAAATCCAGCACGAAGGTATCGTGTTTTTGCGGGTGGGCGCGATTCAACCGCGACAGGGTTTGTACAGCCAACACCCCGGCCAACGGCTTGTCGACGTACATCGTATGCAGCAACGGTTCGTCGAAGCCGGTGACGAATTTGTTGGCGACGATCAAAATCCGATACGGGTCTTGCTTCAGCTTGGCCGGAATGTCCTTGCTAGGGAAACCATTCATATCGGCTTCGGTAACATTCTTGCCGCCCACTTCTTGTTCGCCAGAGAACGCCACGATGGCCTTGTACGGACTTTTGATTTCCTGCAAATAGTCGCTGATCTCGCGGTAATAATCGATGGCCCGCGCGATGCCATTGCACACCACCATCGCCCGCGCCTGACCGCCGATTTTGCGCTTGCCGATCACTTGCGCCGTGAAATGATCGATCATGATTTCGGCCTTGCGGCGTATGGCCTTGTCGTGCGACTCGACGTAATGGCGGATTTTTTTCAGCGCCTTGACCTTGTCAAAATCCGGGTCGTCTTCCACGGTCTTGGCGACGCGGTAAAAGCTGTCCACCGGCGTGTAATTCTTGATCACATCCAGGATGAAACCTTCCTGAATCGCCTGCTTGGTGGTGTAGGTCAATTCCGGCGGCGAACGAAAATGTACGTCGCCGCCTTCCTGGTAACGCTCGCCGAATAACTCCAGGGTTTTGTTTTTCGGCGTCGCGGTAAAGGCAAAGTAGCTGGCGTTGGCCAGCATCTTGCGCGACTCGATCAGCTTGTTCACCGCATCCTCGACCGACTCTTCGTCGTCCTCGTCGTCGCCGGGCGCGGCGGACAAGGCGATATGCATCTTGGCGGTGGTCTTGCCGCCCTGGCTGGAATGCGCTTCGTCGATCAGCAGTGCGAAACGCCGGGACCCCAGGTCGTCCAATTCATCCAGAATGAACGGAAACTTTTGCACCGTGGTGACGATGATTTTTTTGCCCTTGCGCAGAAAGCCGCGCAATTCCTCGGCGCTATCGGAGTGGCCAAAGATCGAAGCAACGTGGTCATAGCCCTTGATGGTCTTGGCAATCTGCGTATCCAAGGCGCGGCGGTCGGTGATGACGACCACCGAATCGAACTGGGCGCTGTTGGCGTCGTCGGCTTGCTTCAACTCCACCAACTGATGCGCCAGCCAGGCGATGGTATTGCTCTTGCCGCTGCCGGCCGAATGCTGAATCAGGTAGCGGCGGCCCACGCCTTCGGCACCACAAAGACGCAACAAGGCCCGCACCGTGCGCAGTTGATGGAAACGCGGAAATACCTGCTTGCGTTTTTTCTTGCCGCGTTCGTCTTCCTCTTCGACGATCTGGGCAAAGTTTTCGATGATGTTGGCCAGCGATTCTTTGGCCAGCACCTGCTTCCACAGATAATCGGTTTTCAGTCCGTCCGGATTGGGCGGATTGCCGGCGCCACTGTTCCAGCCCTGATTGAAGGGTAAAAACCACGCCGTTTTGCCGGTCAGATGGGTGCAAAACGCCACCTCGCTATCGTCCACCGCAAAATGCACGATGCAACGGCCCATTTGAAACAACAATTCGCGCGGGTCGCGGTCGGTTTGATATTGCGTGATGGCATCGGCCACCGTTTGTTTGGTCAGCGAGTTTTTCAGTTCAAAAGTCGCCACCGGCAGGCCGTTGATGAAAATTGCCATGTCCAGCGAGCGCGCGGTTTCGTCGTTGCTGTAACGTAGCTGGCGGGTGACGCTGAAAATATTTTTAGCGAAATTCTCCGCCGAGCTGGCATTGCCCGGCGTCGGCAGAAATTTATACAAATCGGCATGCACCGGGCCGTGGCTGACGCCTTTGCGCAACACATCCACCACGCCGCGCTTGGCGATTTCGCCCTGAATGCGATGCAGAAACTGGCTGCGTTTGATGCCGTCCTGCGCCAACTCCAAGGTTTCGACAGTCTTGGGCTGGGTGGCCTGCAAAAAGGCCAGCAACTTGACGACATCCAGCGCCACGTCGCGGTTGTAATCGGCGGGCAGGCCTTGCTGATAGCCGCCGACGCTGTAATAACCCACGCTGGATTGAACCGCGTTATCCGCGGCAAAGTCGGGTGTCGGTTGACCAGTGAGATGTTTAACGATCAGGGCTTCCAAACCTTTTTCGCTGGTGTCGGTGGGCTTCATGCGTTGTCTCCCTTTTTCTTGCGCCGGGGCTTGAGCGCTTGATTCGCTGTCTCGGCAATAGCCGCCGGTAGCGGTGAAGTGGCCTGAGCGGTTCGTTCGCGCGCCAGTTCCACGGCGCGGTGCAGCTGTGCCTGCAAAACTTTCATGTCCGGGATGTGTGCCAGATATTCGGCCACGCGGATATTGGAGGCATCCATATCCATCAGCTTGACCTGCTCGGCGTCCTTGGTGGCGCACAGAATCAGCCCGATGGGCGGCTCTTCGCCCACGGCGCGGTCATATTGGTTTAGCCAACGCAGATATAGCTCCATCTGCCCCTTGTGCGCGGGCTGGAACTTCTCCAGCTTCAGTTCCACCGCGACCAAACGTTTCAGGTAGCGGTGGTAGAACAGCAGGTCGAGGTAGAAATCGTCCGCGCCGACACTGATGCGCTTTTGCCGCGCCACGAAAGTGAAGCCCACGCCCAGTTCCAGCAGGAATCGCTCCATTTCGCGCAGAATAGCGTCTTCCAGGTCGCGCTCGCTGTAGTCGTGCGGCAGGCCCAGAAAGTCCAGCATGTATGGGTCGCGGAACACCAGCTCGGGCGTCATTTGCCCACCCGCGCGCAGGTGGCTGAGTTCGGCCTTCAACACTTCTTCCGGCTGCTTGGCGATGGCCGTGCGCAGGTACAACTGGCTGGCGATGCGCTCGCGCAGGGTGCGGACGCTCCAGCGTTCTACGCGGCACATTTCCGCGTAGAATTCACGTTCCAGCGGCTGTTTTAGCGGTATCAACGCGATGAAGTGGGTCCAGCTCAATTGTCGTGACAGTGATACGACAATTTCCTCGTCAGGAAAAACTTCGGCGAACTGGATCATGCGTGCCAAGTTCTTGGCCCCGAAACCTTGACCATACTCCCGCACCAATTCTTGCGACAGTGTCGCAAGAATCTGCTCGCCGTACTCCGCGCGGCCATCGCGCAGAACTTCACTACGGATGCGTTTACCTACATGCCAATACAGCATCGTCAGCGTGGCGTTGGCGGTCTGCGCGACGTGCTGGCGGGCGGAGTCGATCAGGCCGCGCAACTCCAGTAATAAGGCGTCGGCCGGTTTGGGTGCGGCGGGCTTATTCTTCGCCATCGTCTTCCTCCCCATCGGCTTCGATGTCTTCGCTTCCGACCAGCGCCGCCAGGTCTTCCTCGGCCACCACGTCATCCGGGCCGGGCAGCCAATCGCGCACATCGATTTGGCCGGTGACGACATCGGCTATCAGGCGGTCACGGTATTCAAGGATAAGTTTGATTTCCTCAGATGCGCTCCTAATTGCATCATCTAATGGCCCAGATTCATTCTTTATCCATGTGCAAATGCTTTTTTGCTCTTCAATTGGAGGCAAGGGAATCACTGCGTTTTTTACATCATGCTTGGATAGGGCATAGCGAGTAACTCCGGTTGCCAGAACATGAAGTTGCTCGGCAACTTGAGACGACCCGATTGCATAGAATAAAAATTCACCCTTGAGTTGGTTTAGATCTGGGCGCAGCAGACCAAGATGGTATGCACAAACTACACCTGGGAGGCTTTCGGGCACCCATGCGGGTATGGCAATGTCTTCTGGCGTTTCTGAATCTTTGGTAATAATGACATCACCAGCTTGGAGCGTAAGTCGGGAAATTTCACTTGGAGTCGCTGTGGCTTGCATCAAAGCCATTTCGGCGTTTATCTCGTTATTCTTATAAACATCAGTGTAATTACACAAGCGAACTGGAATTTCGTTGTCGTGCGAATGCTTATCCACACCACTGAAACGCACATCAGCAATGTGTTTCAAAAGAGTAATACTCCAATGCTCTGGGATGTCTCCCAACCAATCGAAACCTGAGGGCTGAAGCTTAATCGATAGGTCAATGCCACGAGTAACCGCTTGATCAATAATTCGCAGCTTTTGCTCGTTTAGCAATTTAATCAATTCACGCTTGGCCTTAACAAAACGGGCGATGTGGGCATCCTGCACCCGCAGATATGCGACGATTTGATCCTGCTCGACTCGCGGCGGCATCGGAATACTAAGCGACGCAAAGCGATCAGAATAAAGCCGCAAGAAGCCAGAGGTTCCCGTCCCAAGCCCTTTCGACTCAGACCGAAATAAACCACGCATTGGTGCTGATCGAAACAAGTGCCCGAGAAATTCTGGATTGTCATCTCGAATTAACCTGAACACCGCGTAGTCTGGGCTAACAAGACCATGTAACGAGCTACAAAAGAACATGGCATTACCGGCTTGCATTCGATTCAAGACCAATTCATCAGGATGCGTTCGCTTATAGCCGATCAGATGTTCTGCACCAATAAGCTTGTTAGAGACATCGTTGTGCGGAACCAATCCTCTATGCTGACGCATTGACAATAATTGTTCCTTACCGGTTGTCGAACGATCATCAATTTCTTGGAGAAAATTTTTAGCACGTAACAACTGCCAATGCGCTGGTACACGCGGCACCCATCTGGACGATGTATTCTTATACTCCGTGTAGGCTGATAGTTTATCCATCAACCGACTCCCACAATCTTGTGCAGCAAACCTTCCGTCTGCTGTTCCAGAGCCAGAATATCGGCGCGGATTTCCGCCAAGGTCCGTAGCGGCGCGGGCCGGTAGAAATAACGGGCAAACGAGATTTCATAGCCGATTTTGGTGGCGTCCATCGCGATCCAGGCGTCCGGGGCATGCGGCAGCACTTCGCGGACGAAAAAGGCTTCGATGCCGCCGGGTTCGGTCAACGGTACCTGTTCGGTATCGCGCAAATCGCTGTCGGCTTCGTATTCCAGCATGTAGCGGTCTTTGCCGTCTTCTTCCAGATACGCGCCGTCGTAACCCGGTTGGAAGTATTCGCTGGCTTTGAGTTTGGTACGTTTGGCAATGACGGGCGGCGCGGTTTCGTCACGCCAGCTGACCGCTTTGTAAATCAACTTTTTGTCGGCCGCGCTGGGTTTCTTGTCGAGCTGTTTCATGGCTGCATCGAAACGCACGCGAAATTGGTTGTGATCGTCAAAGACGCCCTCGCCCAGTTCTTGTTGCGCCAAACGGGCCAGTTCGACCAAGGTAAGGTCGCGCAACCAGGTAGCGGGATCGAGCAGTTTCTTGCGCTTTTGAGACGATACGATCCTGTATCGTCCCCCTTCGGGGTCGCTATGCGATCCAAATCCGTTCCAGACGGATTTGTCCGGCACGGCTTTCTTGGCGGGCTTGCTGTCCTCGTCGCCATCGTCATCCGCTTCTTCCTCGCTGTCGTCACCTTTCAACCAGGCTTCGATCTCCGGCCGCAGTTTTGCGAATTGATCGTACAGCGCGTCGCCCCAGCGACTGTAGATTTCGCTACGCACCGTTTCGTCGCCGGAGGCAAAGCGCAGGGTTTCGATAGCACTGCGTTTAAGCTGGCTCTTCAGACGTAATGGCCGCTCGACGGTGATTTTCCAGTAACCAAAATCGGCATTGTTAAACCATTTGGCTTCCGGACTGGTCTTTTCCGTCTCTTCATCGGCCGGCGGCAGCTGCAGGTAATGTTCCAGAATCCGGGCGATATCGGCTTCGCCGAGCGCGCAATTTTTCTTGCCCAAGTTGCGGCGCAACGGCTGAAACCATTGGCTGGCGTCGATCAGTTGCACTTTGCCTTTGCGGTGTTCGGCCTTGCGGTTGGTCAGCACCCAGATGTAGGTGGCGATGCCGGTGTTGTAAAAGATATTCAGCGGCAAGGCGATGATGGCTTCCAGCCAATCGTTTTCGATGGCCCAACGGCGGATGTTGCTTTCGCCCTGGCCGGCGTCGCCGGTGAACAATGCCGAACCGTTATGCACCAAGGCGATGCGGCTACCCAGCGGGGTGTTGTGCTTCATCTTCTGCAGCTTGTTGACCAGGAACATCAATTGGCCGTCGCTGGAACGGGTGATGAGTTTGTATTCCGGGTCGCCGTCGTGGGTGACCATGAAGCGCGGATCGCTAAAGCCGGCTTTGCCGCCCATGCGTTCCAGGTCGGTTTTCCAGCTTTTGCCGTACGGCGGATTGGACAGCATGAAGTCGAATTCGCGCGCCGGAAACTGGTCGGCCGACAAGGTGGATTTATCCGCGCCGCCGACGATGTTTTCGGCTTCTTCGCCTTCGCCCTTGAGCAGCAAATCGGCTTTGCAGATGGCGTAGGTTTCCGGGTTGATTTCCTGGCCGAATAAATGAATCGACACTTCCTTACCGTGGCTGGCGGCCAGTTCCAGCAAGGTTTCCTCGGCCACGGTCAGCATGCCGCCGGTACCGCAGGCACCGTCGTACAAGGTGTAAGTGCCGGATTCGATCCGGTCGGCGATCGGCACGAATAACAACTTGGCCATCAGTTTGACCACGTCGCGCGGCGTCCAGTGTTCGCCGGCTTCTTCGTTGTTGTCTTCGTTAAAGCGGCGAATCAATTCCTCGAAGGCCGTGCCCATGCCGTGATTGTCCAGCCCCGGCAGTTTGATGCGGCCGTCACCATCGAGCACGGGTTGCGGCGACAGATTGACATCCGGATTGAGAAAATCTTCGATCAAGTAGCCGAGAACATTGGCATCGACCAAGGTCTGAATCTGGTCGCGGAACTTGAATTTGGCCAGAATTTCCTGGACGTTGTGCGAAAAACCGTCGAGATAATCGATGAAGTTATCGCGCAATCGTTGGCCTTGGCCGCTGGCCGCCAGACGCGACAGGGTGAATTCCGAGGTGTTGTAAAACGCTTGACCGGCGGCCATGCGTAGCGCGCCTTCTTGATCGAGCACGCCGTGCTGATCGAGAAATTTCTTACGTTCCAACACCGCGTCTTTGCTGGACTCCAGCACGGCATCGAGACGACGCAGCACGGTAAACGGCAGTATCACATCGCGGTATTTGCCGCGCACATACACGTCGCGCAGACGGTCATCGGCGATATTCCAGATGAAGTCCGCAATCCATTTAAGTTGGCTTTGATCCATGGTTTCCTATCGCCGGTTGCCCGGCTTAATCGTTAAATTCGGGTTGATTCAATTCCGCTGCCCCCATCCAGTAGCACAGCAACGGTGCGGGTAGACGCATGATCTGGCTGGCGGTATCGCCAGTTTGCGGCAGACCGGCCATTAAACCGAAGTCATCCAGCGACTTGGTAACAACGTAACCACGGGCAATTTTCTTTTGCTCACACAGCTCAATTAAGCCTTTCAATTCACGCGCACCGGTGTGTTGGGCGCGGTATTTCACTTCAAAGGGGATCAATTGGCTGCCGATTTCCGCGACCAAATCGACCTCACGGTCTTTTTTCCCGTGCCAGTAGGTAAAACGCACATTTTGGGAATAATAGCGCGCAAATAGGTGTTTAAACACGGCGGTTTCGGTCGCCACGCCCAAGGCGGCGGAATCGTCGATGATGCTTTTGCCCTTGAGTAAAACAGCGGGCGCGATGGCGGCATCGGCCAGGTAAATTTTGAAGCGTCCCTTGAGTACGTCTTTGCCGTAACCGAACGGCGGCAAGCGATAAATCAGGTGGCAGGCTTCCAACAGCTCGATGAAATGCTGGGCGGTGGGGCGCTTGACTTCCAGGTTGCTGGACAAGTCGGTGATATTCAGCAAGCCACCGTCGTGCATACAGAGGTACAGAAAGGTATGTTCCAGATCGAGAATGCGACGCACACCGAACAATGCGGTCATATCGCGCTTGAGTGCCTTGTCGATGATGTCCTCACGCAACAGGCGCTGGGCCTGGGTGATGCTATCCACCTGGGCGGTTTGCGGAAAGCCGCCGCGAATCAGATATTCGTGAAAATGGCCGACATAAGGCGCGGCGATTTCCTGCGCGCGGTAAAACTGCGGCGGCGTCCAGTCGAACAGCTCGGTCAGGCTTTTTAAAGGTGGCAACGCCGGCAGTTGCACCTGTTTGATTTGTAGATATTCGTAGAACGACAGCGTGGTCAGCCGAATGGTATGCCAACGACCGACGCCAGATTCCTGGTCGGCTTCCACCAAGGGCATGACCGAGCCGGTAAATACAATGCGGCGCTGTTTGTTGAAATCGATTTGGTGTTTGACCCAAGTCCCCCAATCGCGAATAAACTGAGCTTCGTCAAGGAACAGAAACTCTGATCCATCGACACGCGGCTCGCGCTCGCGCCAGGCTTCCAACACGGCTTCGATGCCCGCCAGCTTGAGCACCGGATGGTCAAATGTGGCGTAAAGGATGTTGGCCGCCGGAACACCCTGCTTCAACAACGCGTCGATCTGTTGCAGCAGCAACGTGGTTTTGCCGACCTGGCGTGCGCCGGACAGCAAAATGGCGCGATGGACCGGCGGATGATTGATCCAGCGACTTAACTCACGCGAAGCGGCACGCTGCCAATCCGGCAAATCGGCAATCGGCTCGCCACGCCACCAGGGATTGAATTGGGCCAATACGGCGATTAGTTCTTCTTTTGAGACTCTCATCAGGCAATATTAGCATTAGGATGCTTTTATTGTCATGTATACATGACAATAAATACTATTTTATGCTGATACTGCCGAGCTTTCATAGCTCAACGCATTCTTCCACCAGCCAAATCTCGCTATCCTTCGACAACAATTCCATTCACAGGGCTTGCCGAATGCAACACAAGCCGTAAAACAAAGCCGACTTTCGGGCGACAAAACATCGGGTCACTTTTGTAAGCTTAGTTTTAACCGGTTCGCTCAACCTGGCCCTAATTCCGGCCAAGTTGAGCGCTGCGCTAGTTAACAGTTAACGCAAGTCGAAACGGTCCAAATCCATCACCTTGGCCCAGGCCTTGGCGAAGTCCTGCACGAATTTTTCCTTGGCATCGTCGGAGGCATAGACTTCCGCCACCGCCCGCAACTCGGAGTGGGAGCCGAAGATCAAATCCACCGGCGTCGCGGTCCATTTGACCTGATTGGTCGCCCGGTCCTTACCCTCGTAAACGCCTTCGGTTGCCGACTTGTTCCATTGGGTGCCCATATCCAGCAAGTTGACGAAAAAGTCGTTGGTCAAGGTACCCGGCTTGCTGGTGAATACGCCGTGTTTGGCATGACCGGCGTTGGCATCCAGCGCCCGCATGCCGCCGACCAGCACCGTCATTTCCGGCACGCTCAAGGTCAGGAAATTGGCGCGCTCGACCAGCATTTCCGCCGGCGAGTGGGCGTTATCCTTGGCAAAGAAATTGCGGAAGCCGTCAGCTTTCGGTTCCAACACCGCCGCCGAGTTCACGTCGGTCTGTTCCTGCGAGGCATCCATCCTGCCCGGTTTGAACGGCACTTGCACATTGACACCGGCTTTCTTGGCGGCTTCTTCCACCGCCGCCGAACCGCCGAGCACGATCACGTCGGCCAGCGAGACTTTCTTGCCGCCTTTCAAGGAACGGTTGAAGTCGCTTTGGATGGCTTCCAGCTTAGCCAACACTTTCGCCAATTCGGCCGGATCGTTGGCTTCCCAATCTTTCTGCGGCGCCAGCCTTATCCGTGCGCCGTTGGCCCCTCCGCGCATATCGGTGCCACGGAAGGTCGCCGCCGAGGCCCAGGCGGTGCGGACCAGTTCCGGAATGGTCAGATCCGAGCCCAGGATGGTTGCTTTCAACTTGGCGGTATCCTTGGCGTCGATCAGTTTATGGTCGACTTTGGGGATCGGATCTTGCCAGACGAAATCCTCGGCCGGCACTTCGGCGCCGACATAGCGCGCCTTCGGTCCCATGTCGCGGTGGGTCAGCTTGAACCAAGCCTTGGCGAAGGTGGCTTCGAACTCTTTCGGGTTATCCAGAAACCGTTTGGAGATCTTTTGGTAGTCCGGGTCCATTTTCAACGCCAAGTCGGTGGTAAACATGATTGGCGGGTGGCGCTTGCTGGTATCGTGCGCGTCCGGCACGAAATTGTCGCCCTTGCCGTCTTTCGGTATCCACTGGGTGGCGCCGGCCGGGCTCTTGGTTTGCTGCCAGTCAAAGGTGAACAGCCAAGTCAGATAGTCGTGGGTCCAGCGGATGGGATTGGTCGACCAGGCGCCTTCCAGACCGCTGCTGACGGTATCGACGCCATGTCCGGCGCCGCATTTATTGGCCCAGCCCAAGCCTTGCTGTTCGATCGGGGCGGCGGCCGGTTCCTTGCCGACGCATTCGTCGGGTTTATGCGCGCCATGGGCCTTGCCGAAGGTGTGGCCGCCGGCGATCAGTGCCACGGTTTCTTCGTCGTTCATCGCCATCCGGCCGAAAGCTTCGCGGATATGTTTGGCAGCGGCCAACGGGTCGGGATTGCCGCCCGGGCCTTCTGGATTGACGTAAATCAAGCCCATTTGCGTGGCGCCCAACGGCTTGGCCAGTTCGCCCTTGGCGTCGTGGCGTTCGTCGGCCAGAAACTTCTTCTCCATGCCCCAATTGACGTTCTCGGCTTCCCAATCGTCGGCGCGGCCGCCGGCAAAACCAATGGTTTTGAAACCCATGTCTTCCAGCGCGACGTTGCCGGCCAGCACCATCAAATCGGCCCAGGACAGTTTGGCGCCGTATTTTTGCTTGACCGGCCACAGCAGGCGGCGGGCCTTGTCCAGACTGACGTTATCCGGCCAACTATTGAGGGGCTCGAAGCGCTGCTGGCCGCCGGACGCACCGCCGCGACCGTCGAAGATGCGATACACCCCGGCGCTATGCCAGGCCATGCGGATGAAAAACGGGCCGTAATTACCGTAATCCGCCGGCCACCAGGGCTGGGAGGTGTGCAGCACGTTGGCTATGTCTTTTTTGACCGCTTTCAGGTCCAGGGTTTTGAATTGTTCCGCGTAATTAAAGGCCTGGCCCAGCGGATTGGACTCGGCCGAATTTTGCCGTAGCGGTTGCAAATCCAGTTGCTCCGGCCACCAAAAGCTGTTGGTGGTCGGTTGCATGTCGGCAAACGCGGGTGGAGTCTGCAATGTTGCGCCGATGGCTACCGCCAATGCGGAAGCCAGGAATAGTTGCTTGGTTTTCATGGTGCACCTCAGTTCCTTATTGTTAGTCAATCAAAAACATACCGTCGCTTTTGCAGTTTAGACGCCGCTCCCGGATTAGCCCAGCGGCCGACAAAACTAGGCGCGCAACTTTCCGAAGCGGAAGGTTGCGCGCCGGCTGCCGCCGATGGGGTATTACCGAATCTTGTTTGCATCCTGGGATATAAACCCAGACTGGTTTAAGCACCGTTGGCTGATTGCGCATCCGCTGTTGGATCGCTTCAGTGGGTATATTCAATCGAATCGAGCCGATAATTTGAAATTGATTGCGTCGATAAGCCGATAGGCCGAGTCAATGGCTACGGCGTTTAGCTGGTATCATTCCGCGCCGGGCAGCGTTTGTCCGACCTATAACCAACAGCGGGCACGATAGATGACTTTGCGCGATTTGAGCTATCTGCTGGCGGTAGCGGAATTCAGAAACTTCAGCCAAGCGGCTGAACACTGTGCAATAAGCCAGCCGACTTTAAGTACCCAAATCAAAAAACTCGAGGACTATCTGGGGATAGACCTGTTTCTGCGCGACAAAAACAATATCGCCGTCACCGACGCTTGCCGCGAAATCCTGCCCATCGCCCGCAGGATACTTGACGACGTCCGCTCGATTCGGCAAATTGCCGCCCATGCCAGCGCCCGACACCGCAACCAACTATCGCTCGGCGCGTTTCCGTCGCTGGCGAGTTATGTGCTGCCGGAATACGTGTTTCGGATCAAACAACATTATCCAGACCTGAAAATACAGTTGGTCGAAGAAAAAACCCATGCGCTGATCGCGTTGCTGCTCGACAAAAAGTTGGATGCGGCCCTGCTGGCCTTGCCGGTGGAACATGCAGCGCTGGAATACCGGCTGTTATTCGAAGACCCGTTCACATTGGCGGTAAGTGCCGACCACCCGCTCGCGGGGCTGGAGGAAGTCGACCTGAACCTAGCCGCCCGGGAAAACCTGCTGTTGCTGGACGAGGGCCATTGCCTGCGCGACCAGGCTTTGAAGTTATGCGATCCGGCACGCTTCGTCGAACACGACTTTCGGGCGTCCAGTCTGGAAACCCTGCGCTTCATGGTCAAGAACGGCGTCGGCGTCACATTGATGCCGTCCGTTGCCATTCAACCGGAAGACAAGGACATTCGTTATATCGACATCCGCCAAAGGCCCAGCCGTTCCATCGCGCTGGTCTGGCTGAAAACCCATCCGCGTAGCGCGTTGCTGGAAACCATGGCCAAACTGCTGGCGTACAAGCCGCTGCCCTAGGCGCCGGCGCGCGCCACGCCGGGATTGTTAAGCGTAGCCGGGATTTCGGCGGTTTGGTCTGGGTGGACCGCATCGCGGTTCCCATTATCGAGGCCGGACAATTTCGACCGGTTGCGCCTCAACGGGACAATACCAAACTTAACTGAATTAATACGCATATCGTTGATTTACAAATGGATAACCGAACAACAACTCACTCCAGACAAGAAGCGGCTCCGCAACACACGCCGATGATGCATCGAAGTGTAATTATTTAAAAACAATGGCTTGAACATTAATGATTTTTATAATACGCCAGAAGTTACGCCAAAATAAGTTCGACAAGAATTAGATGACCACCGCCCTGCCCCTGCCTTCCGCATGCGGAAATAAAAACGAAAGTCTTTGTTATTGGAAGATAACCTGATTCACCATAGCGACCGCGGTGTGCAGTACATTTCGATCCGCTATACCGAAGGTCCGGCCGAAGCCAGCGATGAGGCCCACGTCGATAAGCTGGGCCACTCTACCCGTATGACATACCATCGCTGAAACCATCAATGGTTTGAATAAAACCGCGAAGCCGTCGAGCTCACCACATTGACCTGCGTCGATTAGTTTAATCATCAATGACTGTTTGGGCCGATTGCATTATCCAATCCGGCGAGGCCATGTATTTTTTATTAACAACGTTTCGAGTCAGCAGAATCGGCATGACTCAACTAACGCTTCCGAGATTTTCGGGGCCAATTCAAACACCTCAGTTTTAACACCCTTTTTCGCGTCTGCGGCTGCACAAGAACCTGTTTAACCCGAAAAAAAATCGGTTTTAGCCCGTATATTCGTCCTGAAGGGATTAAATTTTGCCTTTTAGCCAATTACAGGCGCAAGAATAAGATTTTTTCCAGAAAAATCAGATTGTTTTATTCAAGAATGGCTTGTTTCTTAAAAAACTAAGAAGCATTTATCGCTTACTCGCCGATATCCGTCGGCAAGTAAGATTGACATTAATTTTGGGTAAAACATTATGTATGAAGAACAAGTGGACCGTAGTCACGGTGAGAACATTGAAAAATTTAACAGTATAAATGATCCACATTTTCTAATAAAAGGTGCGGGATTTATAGAAGACTTCAGCTCAATAAAATATAACTATATGGGTCGCATCCTTTATTCTCGTTACTACGGCTCGAATCATGAGATAGTTGATGTGCATTTGAATGGCCAAAATGGTCTAATTGAAATTCACATTCCCAGAGGCATTATACTTCAAAGTTCGTTTGACTTTTATGTGCATTACTACCACTCTGGAAATGTAATAAATGCACTTAAATGGGAGACTGATCCGCGAATAAACATACCAAAACCGCAAGCTATCCAAGTGCCGCCTCAATATCAGTACATTCAACAATCTCAAGACTGGCCTTGCCAATCACCACCACCTACTTCACTTTTTCAAGGTTATCCGAAACCAACTATTGATATTGATTTTGTGATGGATAATTCAGCGCCAAAACACTATTTAAAGCTTGAAGATTGTATTCAGGATAAAGATTCGTTGGTTTTTAAATTACCTAAATTCATTAGCCACAAATCTGACAACCCTTTCAGCACAACTTTTCTGCTTAGCTTGGGGCTATGGAGCGGCATAACTAGCAAACGCTACCAAGTTGCTTATGCTGATGAACGCACTGTTTCAACCGGGTTATATGTCGCTGGCGAGCAAAACTCTGGTGCTGGTAAATCACTTGCCATGAATATACTACTCGAACCTTTTTCAAATAGGATCCAGACAAAGATTTCTGAAATAATATCAAGTATTCAAATATATGACGGCATATTAGATGAATTGAATGAATCTCTTGCGGGATGTACTACAAAAGAAGACAGAGCATACAACAGGAAACAGAAAGAAAAAACAAAAAATCATCTTAAGTATCTCAATAAAAAGCTTCATAAATTGCAAAATCTAGCTCCAATAACAAACGTTACATCTCCAGCGTTAAACAGTATGTTAATAGCTACAAATGGATTCTTTTTTGCAGCTTCATCAGAAAACGGATTGTTTATTTCTATTTTAGGTCTACGTGATAATCCTAAATTCAATGACAACGATTTACTTCTTAACGCTCGTGAGGGGGGGTATGTTAATAATATCCGTGCTAATCGGAACGCTTACAGAGGTCAAGCTCGTGGCGCTATCACAAGTTATGCCCAAGAGGGTGGAATTGGATATCTATTATCCGCCAGTGGCAATACTGGTCTTGCCGAACGTTTTCTTCTTATTAGTGAGCCTTCACTCATAGGCTACCGTGACAGAATTAAAGAAAAGATAAATGGCGAGCATATTCTTGAAGAATATGCAAAAAGGTGTGCGATTTGTCAAGCATTTATTGATGATGACAACGCATTAAATCATGAGGCGCTTATTACTTTGAAGATAACTGTTAATGGTTGGCGGTATATTGCACACTTCGAACAGGATTTGGAAAACAAAATGCGGCCAGGCGCGGAATTGTCTCATCCTATTTTGCAACGAGTAGTTGGCAAAACGAAAATGCAAGTTATGGGCATAGCAGCGAATATGTACCTACTTCATACAGAAAATCCACCCGCAAATGAATCGGATGACCCATCCATACCCGATGAGTTTGTTGTAATGGGGATAAATATTTTTAAAAAGCTGATATTTGGCGTAAGAAGTTATTGTGAACGCAAAGGGCTAATCAGTGATGTGCCGCAACTGACCGCTGTTTATAACGCATTTATTGGCAAGGGCGATAATGTTTCTTATTCGGACCAAGAGCTTAAAAAACGATTGCAACAAGTGAAACCCTTTAAGGATATAACTGAAGAATCGCCCCGAAAAGTCATTCAGCGCGCGATTGATTACCTTGTGCAACACCACGTTCTGCTCATAGATAACAATGGAAGGTATTTTAGAAACCCGGAAAAGTTCGTTCCTACTTACCAATAAAAATGGCACTACTTTCGCAATTACGCCAAAAAATCTAGGATTACTAGGCAAAACGCTGCTTTTTTAAAGCATTCGCGAAAATGTGCTAAGTCAGTCGAGAACCACGTTTCAACTCCTTGTTGGGTTGAAACGTGGCGATGTGGCGAGTCAGAGCGCGGAATACATAAGTAATCGCGTAATTAATGCCATATTAACCAATTAAACTCAAACTCCATCAAATTCTAAAAATATGATAAATTCAAATTCGCAGCGAATGCTCCTTGCTAATTGTTTTCAGACCGAGTCCAAGGCCAAGCATCTTTATATCCCAGTTGATTTGATTGATCCAAACCCTCATCAACCACGCACTGACTTTTCCGATGAATCATTAGTGCAACTCGCACAGTCAATCAATGAAAATGGCATGCTCCAACCCATTATTGTTGGCAAATTTGGGGACCGTTATCAAATCATTGTTGGAGAACGGCGATGGAGAGCTCATCTGATTCTGAATAAAAAAACAATTGAAGCGATAGTTAGGACAGTAGATGACCAAAGTCATGCGATTTTTGCCCTAGCTGAAAATATAGCCCGAGAAGATTTAAGTGATTATGAAATTGGTAAAGCGATTCGGAGCATTGAGGATAATTTCCCAAATAAAAAAGACCTCGCTGCTATGATTGGCATAAATCGTACCGACATGTACCGCTATTTGGCTTTCGATAGTCTACCTGACTTCATTTTGAATGATTTGGATACGAATCCTAACAGGCTGGTGAAAAACTCCCAAAGCTGCAGTCATCAAGGCGCATAGCCTCAGCAAACAAGTAAAATAGCGCATCTAAATTGGAGAAGCCCCCCATGCGCGGACACGATGCCATTCAAAATAGCTGGTTCAGCTACGTTAGCCTGGAAGACCGTATTCCCAAACAGCATCCGTTGCGTCGTTTACGGCTACTCGTCGATGGCGTATTGGCCTCTATGGATGCGGTCTTTGCCGAATGCTACTCCCATACTGGCCGCCCGTCGATTGCGCCCGAAAAACTGCTGCGCGCCTTGCTATTGCAAGTGCTGTACACCGTTCGTAGCGAACGCCAGTTGATGGAACAGCTGGACTACAACCTGCTGTTTCGCTGGTTTGTCGGTTTGGGTATCGACGATGCTGTCTGGGAACGCAGCGTGTTCAGCGCCAACCGCGAGCGCCTGCTGTCCGAAGCACTGAGTCGCGAGTTTTTTGAGCGGGTCTTGGCCATTGCCGAATGGCAAAACCTGGTGTCCGACGAACACTTCAGTGTCGACGGCAGCCTGATCGAAGCCTGGGCCTCGCACAAAAGCTTCGTGAAGAAAGACGGCAGCGGTCCTGATAAACCCGCCGGCCGCAATCCCGAGGTCGACTTCAGCGGCGAAAAGCGCAGCAATGCCACGCATCAGAGCACGACAGACCCCGAAGCGCGGCTTTACAAGAAAGGCGAATACACCGAGGCCAAACTGCGTTACATCACCCATGCCCTATCCGAGAATCGTAACGGCCTGATTGTCGATGTCGAAACCACCCAAGCCACCGGCACCGCTGAAATCGAAGCCGCGCAAACAATGATCAAACGCCGTGTTCCCAAAGGCGGCAGCGTCGGTGCCGACAAAGGCTATGACCAACCGGCGTTCGTCAACAAACTCAAGACGCAAGACATCAAAGCCCATGTTGCTCGCAAAAAGACCGGCAGTGCCGTCGATGGCCGCACCGCGCGCGGCAAAGCGTACGCTCAAAGCCTCAAGCGCCGCAAAATCGTCGAAGAAGCCTTCGGCTGGATCAAGACCGTCGGGGGCCTGCGTAAAACCCGCCACATCGGCTTAGCCAAAGTCGCAGGTCAGGCCTTGTTTTGCTTTGCCGCCTACAACCTGACGCGCTTGCTCAACCTATTGGTGTTCACGCCGAAACCGGCGTGGAGTGCGCCCACCTAGGGCGAAGTGCGCCTGAAAACCGTCCACAGACGGCTTCAGGCGAATAAAAAGCCCTTGAAACAGGGGCAAAACGGTTGAAACTCGATGTCATGACCGATTTCAACACGAAAAAATCACGGAAACCGTGGGTAAGGGGAAATATCAGTGGGTTTTTCACCAGCCTGCTAAGCTACTGTCACGCTTTGCTGCCGACCAGATAAAAAAGTTGTTAGCTCATTATACAAATTCCGATACCGTTCGCTCACCATTAGAGACTGCGTGGAATTTACTGAAAGATGGAAAGCTTCAACAAACCAAAATCACTGCTTACGTTAAAAACAAACTCAAGGAAGTCTGTGGGGTAAATCAAGCTTCCACTGAAAATGCTCTATTGAATGAAAATGGTAGTGAGATTGGCAGGGTAAGCCAGAACGAAAAATACTGGACGGTTCAGCTGAGTGCGGACGGGATTGATGAAGGTAAGCAGGAACAAATTCTAAACTTCATCCGGAGACTGCTCAATGAGCGATCTCCAAGTGTCACAAGTTGCGACACCGGTTAAAACATTAACTCGGATGGAGGGTGTCCTGAATTTTGTGTAAACGGGATTTAATTATCGATTGGGCATCCTGTCTTCAAACTGAATGCTAAACCGATTCAAAGCCGCTTTCCAGTCATGCAACGGCATGGTCCATTTTTGACTGATATTCATCAGGGCCAAATAGAACAATTTCGACAAGGCTTCATCACTGGGAAATGAGCCGCGATTCTTGGTGATTTTCCGCAAACTCATGTTCACCGACTCGATCGCATTCGTAGTGTAAATGATGCGGCGTATCTCGGGCGGATAGTCGAAGAAGGGAATGATTCTATCCCAATTACGTCGCCAAATTTGAGCAATGGGCGGGTAGGCCTCGTTCCACTGCGTCTCGAACTCAGCCAGCCTTTGCTCTGCTTCAACGACGCTGGCGGATTGGTATATTCGTTTGAGATCGCCGGCGATCTGTTTACGCATTTTCCAACTGACATAGTTCAGGCTGTTGCGGACTAGGTGGACGATACACAGTTGGACGGCGGCGTGTGGATAGACGGTTTCAATCGCTTCCGGGAAGCCTTTCAAACCGTCGACACAGGCAATGAAGATGTCTTGCACGCCGCGATTCTTGAGGTCTGTCACGACCTGTAACCAAAACTTGGCGCCTTCGGTTTGGGCGATCCACAAGCCCAGCACTTCCTTCTCTCCTTGCAGGTTAATCCCTATGGCCAGATAAACGGCCTTGACACGAACGGCACCGGTATCGCGCACTTTGACGTGGATACAATCGAGATAAACGATGGGGTAAACCGGATCAAGCGGCCGCAATTGCCAGGCTTTGACTTCCTCAATCACGGCGTCCGTCACCGAGGAGATCAAGGTGGGTGAAACTTCAGTGCCATACAGTTCTTCCAGATGGCTCTGGATTTCCCTGACGGTCAGACCTCGGGCATAGAGTGAAATGATCTTGTCATCAAAGCCCGTCCAGCGGGATTGGTGTTTGCCAATGATTTGCGGCTCGAACTGACCATGACGATCACGGGGAATCTCAATCGGCAATGCGCCAAAATCGCCTTTGAGGGTTTTACGGCTCTTGCCATTGCGGGTGTTGCCGGTGGCGTTGCAGACTGACTCATGCTTGGCATGGCCTAAATGTTCAGTCATTTCGGCTTCTAAGGCTCGCTCGACCAAGGCCTTGGTGAGTTGTTTTAGCAGGCCATTTTCGCCCAGCAGGTCTTCAGGTTTTTGATAGCCCGACAATAAGGTATCAATTAGGTCGGTTGGGATGGCTTTTGGTAAGGTCATAGTTACTCCTCAAAGTAAGGGCAGTTTCCTGCCTAATGGCCGTTTACACAAAAATTCTTACACCCTCCTCGGATGATGATTTGTATTTTTCAGTCACAATTCTTCGAGAACTCCGAACGGATAGGTCGGTGATTAGCCCACCGACCTATCAGATAGACGATTGAGGTTGATTATCGCCCTTCGTCACAGAATCAATGTGGTGCCCGATCAGATTAGTCGCCCTGTTTGGAATGTATTCTCATCGCCTCTTGCTCGACAAGTTGAAATTATGAATTGAAGTGAAATTATATTCTAGTTATGCATATAGTATGGACTTGCACTAACTGTATATAAAAAATGGATTTTAGTTTTACTAGCAATCAAGCATTCATCACGAATCCTTATTCAGGATCGCTAGGAATATTTGATCAGGCGATAGTTTTGGTTTTTATGTTATTAAATATATAGCACTCTCCTAGCCATTATTTAAACAACATCAATCCTCAATCTTTACACCGTGAAAAGATCAGCCCTTTTAATAATTAATATATAGAAACGAGAGAACGATCAGTCTCTCATAATATTATTAGTTTTTAGAAAGATGGATTGCACCAAACAATCCATCAAAAATAATTATCCAGGCCGTGCAGGTTCATAACGAAATACACTCAACATTCGAGGTTTTATTATGACCACTTTAAGCAATCAATTACACCATATCGGACAACTGACACGAGCTATCATCAATCATCCTAATGATCCTCTCTACACCGTTATCGATCAAGGTAACAGTATGTTTCAGGTAACGCCAACAGAGTTAGCGATCACGATAGAGAACACGGTCTTACATTCACTATATGAAATCCTGGAAGGGTTTCCGATCCATGACTTCCATCCCTTTATCAGTGTATTCGTCAGAAATGCTTTGGACTGTAATCTTAGACCTTCGATTGAACATCATCGAGCATTGAAAAAAACCGATGACCTGTATCAAATCGGTGGCGACTATGATGTGATGCTAGACATAATCATTAGGATGAGGACTTTCGTCAAACAGATCCTTGAGGTTACCGGAGGCTTCGAATTTAAAGACTTAATCTACAACGCTCATCGTACAGCGAACAAAAATCATGAAGGAATGGTGCGTTACATCGATTCATTATTCGAGCGCTACTCTCGTTTGGCAGTGATTCGGCTGGATTTGTACGAGGATGGCTTCATCATGAGTCAAAGAGATATAGAAAAGAAATACTGGCAAGCGAAATACGATCTTAAGCATCTATTAAACAACGCCAAGATGAACAGCTTGTTTGACCATATGGTGGGCTATATTTGGACCTTAGAATACGGGCCAGAACGAGGATACCATTACCACTTGGTCCTGTTCTTTGATGGTTCTCAGGTTAGAGACGATGTCTATCGGGCTTGGGAGATAGGTGAATACTGGAAATTGGTCATTACTAACGGGCGTGGTTCCTACTGGAACTGCAATGCTGAAAAGTCAAAATACCCTCATCTTGGTATTGGTATGATCCATCACAGAGATGTTGAAAAGATCAACAATCTGAAACAAGCGGCTGCTTATTTGATTAAAGTCGATCACTTCGTCCGTATGCTGACACCAGATGGTGGTCGAACCTTTGGACGTGGGATCTTACTACCTCCTAGAACCGGTAATGTCGGTAGACCAAGAGCAGCATAGTTCTTTACGTTAGATTGATTTGCCGCTGGCTCCGTATATCTTATGGAAGTCAGCGGTTTGTCGGATTTACTAGGGAATTAGATTGGCTAGACATCACGTAACTCTGAACTTAAGATCAGCCGATTTATGAATTTCAGAGGCATTGAGTATGGATGGTTGTTATCGCAGTACTCCGAAGTTTGTCGGCGCGTTTATTGATGCGCTGTATCAAAATCCCACAACACTTATGCTGCTTGTCGTAGGGATTTCCGCGCTTGCTGGTTTCTGGTGGTTCAAAACCAACAAAAACACTGAATAAACGCTGTAAATGATGTGCAGAGGGTTGCAGTTGATAGGTGGAGATGGCCTTTTTTCGATTCCGGTGCGCCTGTTTTGTGCTGTTAAACACCCGCATCCCATGGAACAGGCTGCCATCGGGTTCTATAAATGACGTTTTTGAGTTCGATTTGCCATGACTTTCCCGGCATATCTTTACACGTGACATGAGTTATGAATCATGAAACAGACGATTAGTTTCATCACTTTAGGAGTTGCCGATCTGGAACGCAGCCGGCGCTTTTATCGTGCGCTGGGCTGGACTGAATCGTCGAGTAGCCAAGCGGAAGTCGCTTTTTTCCAAGTTGGCTGTATTGCTTTTGCCTTATTTGGCCGCGAATCCTTGGCCGAGGATGCCAATGTTTCGTCTGAAGGATCGGGATTTGCGGGCTTTACGATCGCGCATAACGTCGCTTCCGAAAGCGACGTGGAATCGACCTTGTCAGAAGCCGTTGCCGCGGGCGGACGCTTGCTGAGACCTGGAGAAAAAGCCCCGTGGGGTGGTTTCAGAGGGTATTTTGCCGATCCCGATGGCTTTGTTTGGGAAGTGTGTTACAACCCATTATTTCCGTTAGATGCTCATAGATTCGTGCAATTGCCGACCTAGTGGACGATGGACACGCGGTTGGCGCATTGCGCGGCTTCATGATCATCGTCACGGAATTGCCCTGGCGTATTCGTTAGTCTGACCCCACATGAAAAAAACGGGGGTTTGTGTCATGTCTACTGCGGCTATCGATACTCATGTGTTAAACAGCCTATTCGACAACCAACAACGGCTGGAGGATGTGTTTAACTCAATTTTCGACGACGACAGCTACTTTATCGGTAGCGATTACTCGACGGCGGCAGGGACACCTAGCTCAGCAGACGCCCCAAGCCGTTCATGTCCGCCAAAACCCAATCGGGTTAGCGACTCGTGGCAGACATTCAACAAGCGCTACCATCGCTTTTATCTACTGCCAGTGGTTTTGGAAATCGCGGCGATTTACTGGATGGTAGCCCACTTTTTTTGAGGACGTTGCGCGCGGGTTGATCGATTAGCCTTCGAGAAGACAGTTCAAAAAATATTTCTCCTGAGCTTTATGCGCCAAGGCCTTGAGTTTTCAAGCTATCGCTATTGGCCAGCAACAACTTGTTGCCCCGTATCGACTTGATATTCCAAGAAAAACTGAAAAAATGCGGCCCATCGACAACGTGATGAATTTGAAGGGGGCTCTATGAAAGTTTTACTCGTGGCTTTGACTGTGCTGTTTTCTGCGACCATTTTACTGGTCGCCGGTTTTCAGCTGATTCGCTTGCTCGTCAGCGAAATGGCCAGGTTTGTCTTGGAAGCGTGACGTAATCCGGAACTGCCTGCTGCGCATTGAGTTCAAATAGAACGCTCATTCACTTCGAATGAATACACTGGTTCGTGCGGGCAAGCCAACGACCTAAGCCAGTTCACCGAGACGATTGACCAATTTTTGGTCAATCTGAATCAAGTCGTTGTCCCGCAACAAAAAGCACCGCTTAGTCAAGGCTTCGTCACAGTCTTATCCACAGAAACTGTGCATAAAGTTCAATACGAGCGCAGCCGACTAGTCCATCGCGTCATTTGGAGTCTAGCCTCTTGTGTTTGACTGTCATGGCTTGCATTGAATCGCTAAGCGGCTGATGTTCTGATAAGCCGTTTTACGCTTTGAATCATCATGCAAGAACTCACGGATAAACCGCTCTTCGCAGCCCTGCAATACGCTAGAAGCCAAGATGAACAGGCCGGCCGTACAATCTTGGAACGTTTCCAAACCCGGCAACCGGTGTTTGCACCAAGTTCTATTTTTTCAGGTATGCCGGCTGTACCCGACTATGCCCTAAAGCATGGATGGTGCGAATGTCGGTGCCGCGTTGCAGCAAATTGCCAACGCATTCGGCATCCATTATTCTACTGTTAGCCGACTTATCAACGCCAAGCACAAATTGCAACATTGCAAGACCTGACCCTATGCCTCTCAAAGACAGGAGTAGATCCATGAGCAACCCACTAGATGATTTCAACCGGCGAATGACTTATGGCGACTCACTTGGCCCCGCAAAAAATGCTGCAGAGTCGGCAGCCCAATCGTTTATTGATATTCAAAAGCGTAACAGTTTTTCGGTCGGAGGAGGCAGCATTGACTTCGGCGCAAAGATCTCAACTGTCATTCTTGTTACAGGGATAGCCCTGTTCTACTTCGGAGTTTATTTAGTCGAAAACTTCCAGGAAGGACCCGCTATGATGGGAATCATTGCCTCCCTAATAGGTGGATTCGTGATACTGATTGGAGGGGGTGGTCTCGCTGTCGCGGGGATCAAAAATATTGGCAATGTCGCGAGCCTTCTGGGAACGAAGAACTTGCTGTTCGCGGCGGCGGCCGGATTCATAGCATATTGGATTTCCCCGGCAATCTGGTCACTATTTTGGATGATAGGATTACCAATGGTACCGGTTTGGCTAATCGCACTTATCGCCTATTGCTTACTGTTCATGATTATTCGGAGATTTTTCAGGTTTTTACAGATCTAGCTCAACGCAAATAACGTAAACATACCAGCCTAAGACTGTGTGGCGAATATGTCTAAAACCAACGGCCCAAACCATCATTCCAGCGAGCATCAAAAGCCGCGCCTAAATTTCAACGTCAGGCCGCCTGCATGTTAGATGGAGCAAGCGTATCAAGAAAAGTAATGCCATGAATCACAGTAAATACCTAGCAAATGTATTGTCGATAGCCCTTCTCTCGGTCTCCGCTTCTTCGGCAACGCATGCCGCCGACCCGCAACTTCCCCCCGAGGTTTACGGTAGGTATACGTCTGGTGGCGATTGCACCAAGCAGCCCCGCATCATCGTAGACAAGGCGGGAGTCCACCTCGATACAGCTGCTGGGCAGCGCACCTCGCTGCCGATTGCGGTAAGCTTCACAGCCATCGGCGGCATAAACTATGACGGCATCCAGATATGGGCGTGGGTCAAGCATGGTGGCAAGGACCGTTATGGCGATGACAATGCCCCAGTCATCCTGACGTTCAATGCTGGGGAGAAGCTCGGCGCTCTGAGCGCCGAACGTAGCGCGCCGGGCACTGAGCGCCCTGTAGCACTCGATGGTCCACTCACCAGTATCGTCCAGGCAGCCAGTTTCCATCTGTGCAGTGCGGACGGAAGGTAGGTACCCTCGCAGTGGCAGATGGGCTGCAACTCTATCTCCCTTGGATGGATCAGAGGTGCTTCATGCGAAACGTAATTTCCCCACTATCGAGCTGACGAAACTTGCTGCCTTCGACGACATTTCCCGGCTTCTTGCTGCCAATGTGGTCTAACCTTACGCTCAAGTTCGCTCCCTCCTGTCGCTGGGACGCGCCTACGGTGTCCCCTTAGCTCTACGTTAGACATCAGGAACGAACGGTGCAGATTCGACGATTCAAGCCAGGCGAAGAGGCCGCCCTCTTCGAGGTCCACTACTCAGCGATCCATCAGGTGGCCTCGCACGACTACTCTCTAGAGCAAATCGAGGCTTGGGCACCACCGGATTTGGATCCGGCACTTTGGGAGCGCCGCATAAGGGACATAAACCCGTATGTGGTGGAGTTGGACGGATGTGTGGTTGCCTATGCCGACCTACAGGCGAATGGATACATTGACCACTTCTTCGTGTCAGGCGCACACCCAGGCCGGGGACTGGGGTCCATGCTCATGACGCACATTCTTAAGGAGGCCCAATCGCTCGACCTTTTGGAGCTCACTTCCGATGTGAGTCGCACGGCCCAAGGGTTCTACGAGAGGTTTGGATTTCGGGTCGTCGAGCAACGCACGCCTGTACGCCGCGGGGTAGCGATTCCGAACGCCCTGATGCGGTTGGAGCTGAAAAGTGGTTGACGGGCAGGCTCTGCTAAGGTCTAACAAGACGTTCGACACGGACACGCGCCGACAGGGCGCCGCGAGACTTTCTGGTGAGCGTATGCCTCGCGGCGCCCTGCCGGTGCGTGCCGGTCAACTCCAACGTTGAATGTCAGTTCATCGGTTGCCTGCCGACATCGAGCGCAAACCTTCGAATGTCAACTAGGGGTCTAAACATCACTGTCAACCAAACATCCTGAATGGCCGCTTTTACATCAACCATTCATCATCCCACGTCGCCGAGATAATCCTTCTTACCGATTTCCAGCCCGTTATGCCGCAAAATGGCGTAGGTGGTGGTAACGTGAAAATAAACATTCGGCAGCACGAAGTCTGTCACGTAAGTCAAACCCGTAAAGGTCGATGTTCGATCATGCCGGGGTAGCAAAATGGTGTTGTCTTCGCTACCGTCGATTTGGCTGGCAGTAAACGAATTGATATGTGCCAGTGTTTTATCAACGCGTTCGATCAACTCAGGAAAAGAGTTTTCGACATCTTCAAATTTCGGCGGCTCTTGCCCCGCTAATCGGGAAACAGCGCCCTTGGCAACGTCGCTGGCAATCTGTACCTGGCGTTTCAATGGGTACATGTCCGGGAATAGTCTGGCGTTGACCAAGACCGACGGATCGATCTTCTTGGCTTCCGCGTAAAGTTCTGCCTTTTCCAGAATCGTTCGTAATTGCGTCAAGCTACGAACGATTGGCAGAACCGTGATGGCATGCATGGATAATGACATTTAAAGTCTCCTGAGCGAGTGAAGCAGAGAAACGCGCAGTTTATGCAAAAACGCGCGATCAATATTGTCGAATTTAATTTGGCTTAACTAATACGCCTTTCCTTTGTCGGTCGGGAAAAAATGGCAACAAACCAATGCTAACGGATTTCTCCTCCAAATCGGAGTCGCATCCCGCCACGTCCCTTCCGCTCATGATTTCACCTTGCGCTAAAGCAGCGGATTCGCCATGATTCACCGCTTAGCGCTTGCTGAGCCGGAAAATCCGACTTTAAGAATTCATCCGTTTTAAGAATCGGCGGATTCTTTTTTCAAAAGCCACAACACGCAACCTACAAAAACCCTGTACATTTAGCCGACACCCTGACTGTACAAACACAACGGATACGATCTACTTAGGAACCATGGCCGACAATCAAAATATCCTGCAATACGAATCCAAAATCTGGGCAACCGCCGATCTGTTGAGAGGTTGCGGCATCAAGGAATCCGAGTGGCCGTCTTTCATGATGCCATTCTTTGCCTTGGTTATGATCGAAAGCCGGCTGATTCGGATGCTGGACGACATGAAAGCCGAATATGGCGAAGACACCTTGGCGGAGATGGATCAGGACGATTTCATCGGCATGATTCGGGACAAGGGCCAAGGTTACAACGTCTATATCTTCGAGCGCCACAAAACCCTGAAAGACATTTGCGCCAACGACAAATCCTTTGATATTGATTTTGACGCCTATTTGCACGGCTTCGACGGCGAAACCAAAGACCTGCTGGGCGTGGATGCCAGCGAAGGCGAAAAGTTTCTGGATATTAAAGGCGTAATATCCAAGCTTAAAGCTAAGAAAACGGTACTTTTTGGCTACACCAAGGAATGGAGCGAGATCGATCTCAAGCCCTTCAACAACTCCGAAATCACCACGCTGGAAGAACACATCAAGCGCAAATGGGCGGACATTTCCGCCGAAACCGCCGGGGAGCAATACACCCCGGACGACGTGATTGCGTTGATTGCCGAGATTATTGCCTCCAAGATTCAGCCCTCCGAGAAACTGTTGAAGCTGTACGACTGCAGCTGCGGCGGCGGCAACATGTTGTTTGGCGTGGAAGACCGGATCAGTGAGAAGGTCCAGCGCCTGACGCAGACCTTCGGCCAGGACTGGAACGACGCGCTTTATGCCTTGGCCAAGATCGAAAGCCGGTTTCGGATCGATTCCAAAATCGAGCACGGCAACACCCTCACCGATGACAAATTCTATAACGAAGAATTCGACGTGGTGGTCGCCAATCCACCCTATGGCGTCAGCTGGAAAGGCTATCAAAAAGACATCCTCAACGACAAAACCGGCCGCTTCAAATTCATCCCGTCCATCTCCGACGGCCAATTGCTATTCATGCAGCACCTGATCGCCAAGCTTGATGCCACCGGCATGGGCGTAGTGGTTCACAACGGCTCGACCTTGTTTTCCGGCGATGCCGGTTCCGCCGAAAGCAATATCCGTAAATGGATGCTGGATACCGATGTGGTCGAAGCGATTATCCAGCTGCCGACCGATGAGTTTTTCAACACCGGCATTTATACCTATCTGTGGGTACTCAATAAAAACAAGGACGCCGCCCGCAAGGATAAAGTCATGCTGATTAACGCCAGCGAGAAATTCAAACCGCTGAAGAAAAGCAAAGGCTCCAAGCGCAAGGAAGTGGACGAACAAAGCCGCCTGGAAATCGTGGAAACACTGGCCACGTTTGTAGACAATGACTATGCCCGCGTGTTTGAAAAGGAATATTTCTATTTCAACAAACAGGCCATCCTGCTCACAAATATCGATAGCAACGGCAGAAGCTTTGAAGCGCAACTGGCGGACGGCAAAAAAAGCCTGAAACTAAAGCCGATCAAACTGGACAACGGCGAACGCTCAATCACCGATTTTGACATTACCACCTTCGACGCCGGGCAATTTATCTCTCTGGCAGACTATTTTGAAAACGACATCAAACCGTTTATCGCCGGGTTGGATTACAAGGAACAGCCTGTGGTCATCACCACGGCAAAAGCCCAATACCGCTTTGACAACGACAAGGAAACCCTGCTTAAAACCGAAAACGGCCAAACCGAAGAACTGGGCTGCGGCAAGATCGTGGTTAAAGCCAGCTTGAAAAACGCCAGTCGCAGCCAGTCGGAGCGCATCGAAATCACCGTCGAACTCACCCCGGACACCCAGAAAGATTACGAGATCATCCCGTTTCATAAACACGAAGTCGACAACCAACAGGCGATTGCCGCCTTCATGGCCAAATACATCAGCAAGCCGTTCGAGTATCTGGAAAACGTGGTCGGCGTGGAAATCAACTTCAACAAAGTGTTCTACCAGCCTGAAAAATTGCGGCCGGTCGGCGATATTCTGGCCGACATTGCCAAGCTGGATGAGCAAATCAAGGCGCTGGAAGAAGGGTTGGTTTTATGATCCAGCAGGTTTCCAAACGCTATGATGCCTATCGGGATAGTGAGATTGAGTGGTTGGGTGAGATTCCAAAGCATTGGGAGTTAAAAAGGCTAAAAGAAGTTGTAACTGGCGGATTATCTTATGGTGCAAATGAAAGTGCCGTAGATTCGAATCCGCTGCATCCTCGCTATATCAGGATTACAGATTTTTCTGATGATGAGACACTACGCGAAGAAACTTTTAAATCGTTAACACCAGATATAGCAAAGAATTACCTCTTGAAAGAAGGAGATATTTTATTAGCGAGAAGCGGCGCTACTGCAGGAAAAACGTTCCATTTTAAAAATTATTCAGGTCAAGCCTGTTATGCCGGATATTTAATTAAGGCTCGTCCAAAGCAATCAATACTATTATCCGATTTTATTAGCTATTTCACGAAGTCACATGCCTATAACAATTGGAGAAATTCAGTTGTAATTAAAGCAACGATAGAGAACATTAGCGCCGAAAAGTATGGTTTTTTTCTACTCATCCCAAGACCTTCCTTATCAGAACAACAAGCCATCACCGCTTATCTCGACGATAAAACCGCGCAAATTGACCAACAAATCGACCTGCTTTCCCAAAAGGCCAAGCACTATAGCGAACTGAAGCAAGCCCTGATTAACGAAACCGTCACGCGCGGGCTGGATAAAACCGTTCCCATGAAAGAAAGCGGGATTGAGTGGATTGGTGAAATTCCGGCGCATTGGAGAATAGAACGAATAAAAGAGACTTCCGTAATAAATAGAAAATCTCTTTCTGAGAAAACGCCTGATGACTATAAATTTGAATATGTCGATATAAGTGGCGTTACTTTTGGCCAACGAGGTTATTTAACCGAAAGTTTGATTTTTTCCGAGGCACCATCACGAGCAAGACGAATAGTAAAAAAAGGCGATACCTTAATATCTACGGTACGGACTTATTTGAAAGCCGTCGCTAATATCGAAAGTGACGTAAAAGATTTGATTGCTTCTACTGGGTTTGCTGTAATTACACCTAAAAACAAGGTTTATGAGAAATATCAGTCATACCTTCTGACGGCAGATTTTATAATTGATGAAATCTGTGCTCTTTCGACGGGTGTAAGCTATCCGGCGATCAATGCCTCTACAATTGGGAATTTGTTTTTTCTTCTTCCTCCATACACTGAACAAAAAGCCATCGCCGACTATCTCGACCAAAAAGCCTCGCAAATCGACGCGATTGTCGAAACCATCAACGCCCAAATCGATAACCTGAAAGCACTGCGCAAAACCCTGATTAACGATGTCGTGACCGGTAAAATCTGCATCCTTTAGGAGGACCTGACCATGAGCCAAACCGTACAAGCCGAAATACCCGATCAACTGTTCCAACAGGCGCAAACTCTGGTGCATCAGGGATGGGCCGGCAGTTTTCAGGAAATCGTCAACGATGCCCTGCGGCGTTATCTGGAATCCCATCAGGAAGCATTGACCGAAGCCTTGATTCAGGACGATGTGCAATGGGGCTTGCATGGGGATGACTAAAGCCGCGCTGGTCGTCGCCGACGCCGGGCCGTTGATTCATCTGGATGAATTGGCCGCCCTGGATGTGATCGGCGATTTCTCTGCCGTGATTGTTCCCGATGCGGTTTGGCGGGAAGTGCAACAACACCGGCCGCAGGCTTTATCACATCCCGCTGTAAAACTGCTCAGGCAGCCCATGCTGTCGGCCTCGGCGCAAGTCAATGCCGTCGCGGCTTTATATACCTTGCATCAGGGAGAACGCGAAGCGCTGGCTTTGTGTTTACAACAGCACATTACGCTGCTGCTGACGGATGACACTGCCGCCCGTTTGGCCGCCAAAAATCTCAATATCAACGCCCACGGCACCTTGGGTTTGCTGATCCGTGCCGTGCGCAAACAACATCGCAGCCCTGCCGAGGTGTTAGCGTTATTGGCCGCCATTCCGGCTCAATCCAGCTTGCACATACGCCCGAGTTTATTGAATGACGTGATCGCCCAAGTCAAAGCGGAATGGATGACCGACGATGAATGAATTACACCTGCAAGACCGATTTTTAGTGCCTTTTCTGCGCGATAGCCTGGGTTACCGGGAAGTCAAAGCCAACACCGTCACGCAGTCGCTGATTATCGAAGAAGACCTGCAAGCCTTTATTGCCGAAACTGAACTGAACCAAAAGCCTTATGAGGCCTTGCTGAAAAAATACGATGGCAACCAAAAACAGTTGTTAGCCGATTTGATCGAGCTGATCCAGGAACGCTGCGGCAGCAGCCGTAACAAGGCATTGTTCCTGAACGCCAATAAATCCGTGGCTTTGCAGGGTATCAAACTGCACTTGTTCTACACCGGCGACAGCGTGATTCATGACAACGCCTTGTTCGAGCAGAACATTTTTTCGGTGGTGCAGGAATTGCCTTATAAGTACCGCTATCAGGAGCAATTGATCTATTCCTTCCGGCCGGATTTGGCCTTCTTCGTCAACGGCATTTATTTGGGCTATAGCGAGCTGAAATCCAACTACACCAACCAGAACGCCAGCAAGAATGGCCGTGGCAAGGTGATCAAGGACTATTTCGAGGCGGTGAAAGCCTATTACACCCATGTGGACGCCAACGCCATGCTCAGCGAGAAGGACAAGGAAGCCATCCGCCGCGATTTTTTGAAAGTGTTTGAAAAAGCCATCCACATCAGCACCACCGATATTAAAGACACCTACGTGATTCGCAACATCTCGGATTTTTTCGAGGATATTCTGGAAACCTGCCGCCAAGGCAAGTTTGACCGCGAAGACTATGAAAAACGGGTGATGAAGGTGTTCAAGCCGTATCCCTTGGTTAATCCGGATGCCGACAAAAAGGACAAATTCAAGGAGCTGTTTACCGCCCATTACGGCAAACCCTTCATCGAGAAGGAAATTCTGTATTACAACTTCATCGAGCGGGATGTGTACGTCGTCAAGGGCGTCAAGCAGCTTAAAGACGAGAAAGGCCAGCTGATTTCGCCCCGGCCGAAACAGAAATTCGGCACCGATAAAATCATCGCCAAAATCGATGAGTTTCTGGAGCATGAAGGCGAGGACGATTACTTTATCGCCTTGCTGGAAAAGCAACTGGCCCAGGTGTCGCCGGCCAGACGTCAAGAGCTGATCGACAAGCGCAAAGCCTACGCCAACAACAAAAACGTCTATTCCTTGCTGATGCAATACGCGGCCGGCTTTGGCAAATCCAATATCATCGGCTGGACGGCGTTGCAGCTGAAGGACATGCGCCGTCATGGCGAGTATGTCTACGACAAGATCATGATTGTGGTGGATCGCTTGCAGTTGCGCAGCCAGATCGATTCGTTGATGTTGAATATGAACATCGACAATCGAATGTATATTGAGGCCCACAACAAGAAGACTTTTCAGGATGCATTAAAGTCAGACATGCGGATTGTGATCGTCAATCTGCAAAAGTTCGGCGCCGCCCGCGACATGCTGGACAAAGAGGTGTTGGACAAACTGGCCAAGCTGCGGATCGTGTTTCTGATCGATGAAATCCACCGCTCCAATAGCGGCGAGATGCACGAGGACATGGTGAATATCTTCGATGAATTGCAATCTGCGTTCGATCAGGACCGGGCTTATCAGGCCAAACGCGATAAAAAGAATCTGATTATCGGTTTCACCGCTACGCCGGACGATCATACGCTGGCCCGGTTTGGCGAATATAGCGGCTACGCCGAAAGTGAAAAGTTATGGGTGCCGTTTGATTCGTACACCATGAAAGAAGCCATCGAGGATGGCTTTATTCTCAATCCGCTGAAGAATATCGTGCCGGTGGCCTCGAAGATGTTGTTCGACGTGCCCAAAAACGAGCTGGAAGGCTTGGAAGCCAAGACGTACAAGGACGCGCAAAAGAAACAGATTTATGAAAACCGCGACCGCATCGACGCCATTGCTGAATACGTGGCCGATATGCTGGTCAAGGATGTGTACCGGCAGATACGCGGCACCGGTAAAGCCATGCTGGCCGTGCATTCCATCAAAGCGGCCATTGCCTATAAACAGGAAGTGACCAAGCATTTTAATCAGCGGATCAAGGAACCTAAATACCAGAAGTACGCGGACGCGCCGATTTATATCGTCTATTCCGATAATCAGGATGAGCAAAGCGCCAAGGGCTTGAATGGTGGTTTGTCGGAAGAAAAGGTGTTGGAGCAATTTTCGCTGAGAAAAAATGGCCTGATCATCGTGGTGGCCAAGCTGCAAACCGGCTTTGATGAACGGCGGCTGCATACCTTGTTTCTGGATAAGGAGATTCGCGGCATCAGTGCCATTCAAACCATTTCCCGCGTCAACCGCACCACCAAGTATAAAAACGACTGCAAGATCATCGATTTCTCTTACGAGAATGTGAATGTGCAGAACATCAAGGATGCTTTCGAGCATTTTTCCGATGTGGTGGTCAGTGATTTCGACCCGTTCAGCGATAAACGGGTTCTGGATATACTGTTCACCGAGCTGAAAAAATCCGAGGTGTATCAGAAGTTTTTTGATGTCTTCATGCAGATTTTCAAGGATGCCGACAAACGGGACGATCCGGAAAGCTATCTGGACCTTGAAAACAGTATCGAAAAATTCATCGATGCCAACCCGAAGCGAACGGCGGATACCAAGGCCAAAACGGCGCAGTATTTTACGATCCTGAACCGGATCGAGTACGTGATCGAGCTGGAACTGAAATTCAGCGTGCCGTCCTTTTTGCGCTTCTGGCGGCTATTCAATACCTTGTACAACCAGATGCACCGGACGGATGATGTCAAAGACCCGATCGAAGTCTATTTCGACAATCAGATCGGCATCATTGAAGTGGAAACACAGGAAACCGAAGCGAAGAAAAAAAAGCCAACCAAAGTGGCGGAAGGCACCGAATCTGGCGGCAGCTACCAATTCGATATTTTGAAGATCATCGAAGCTCGCAACGAGCAGGAAGCGATTGTCGGCGGCTTGATTAAAGAGTTCGAAGGTAAGATTCAGGAGCTATTCGAGTTTGTCCGCCAAGAAGACGAAGGCAAACGGCTGATGGTCAAGATTAAATCCCAGGTATCCGAAGATGAGATATACAGCGATTTTGCCAAGCTATACCGGCGCTTCAGAGCCTTACGAAAGAAGACGGTGGGCGATTATTTTTTCAAGGAAACCGAAGATTTGGTGGAAAAACTGTGCGATGATTTTGAAGTGAGCGTTAAGCTCAATGATGAGGGGATATGAAACATGTCGAAATTACCACACCTCCAAACTGTCCATAAGTCGATGTCGCTCTGGAAATAGCCAAACGCATTTTACAGTCATTCAGGTAGGCAATATGAAAACTATCCATCGATCAATTCAGGCTTTGAGCAACTTTTTAAAAGACCTGCCTGCAAACGAACGAATGATTACTGAAAACTCCCGTCCCAAAGTTCTTGAGCTACTGCAAGAATGTTGGCCACACCTAAGTGGCAGTGATGAACATAATACGCGTTCAGATAAAATTTACCGCGCAGAAAATTTACGCTGGATGCCGCCGATATTGTATTTTGAACTTGAGCGACATGGCGCTACAGTCAATGGGTCCAGCAGAGCCGATGTTCACCACTGGGAAATTGATGTAGATGATGGCACCGCTCAAGTCGTAAAGGAGGGACGTCGACAGCTTACAAAAATGGCACCTAGAATGGATGTCAGAGCAAAAGCGAAGGAGATTGCAGATGCTATCTTAAACGGGCGCGAACATCCTTCGTTCAACTGGGATAACAATCAAGAGTGGGTCGTGATTACGATTAGTGAAATTATCCCCAATCAACAGCATTGTGTTGACACAAATCCGCGCCGAGCCGATTAATGATATCCATCAATCAAGATGCTGTTCGTCAACTTATGGCATACCTGTTTCGTAGCTTTTATCCCATTGTATAATCGTCATTTCCATTATCCGAATTTAGAACTCAAATCAGTTCAGATGACCTGGGGGGCCACCCTAAAACGGGTAGCACCCAAAAAGTTACTCAAAATTGCTGTAACGTGCCGCTAGTCGAATTCAGGTTTAGGCATCTTCTTTCCATAACAGCGTAGTTAACTGATCCACCGTTAATGGCCGCGCAAACAGATACCCCTGCGCTTCTTGGCAGCCCAAGGTTTTGAGGAAACTGGCTTGCTGTTCGGTTTCCACGCCTTCGGCGATACAGCTGATTTTCAGGCTACGCGCCAGATTGATTACGGCATGCACGATGGCTTCGTCATCAGGATCTCCCGGCACGTCACGCACAAAGGATTGGTCGATTTTCAGTTTGTCTATCGCAAACCGCTTTAAATAACTCAAACTCGAATAACCGGTACCAAAATCATCGATGGAAAAGCGCACGCCCATCGCTTTGAGTTCCTGCATGACGGTTAGCACCTTGTCGGGATCGGTCACCAGGATCGATTCGGTCAGCTCCAGTTCCAGATACTGTGGCGGCAAACCGCTGTCCGCCAAACACGCCTTGATCAGGCCTAGCAGGTTATTACGGCTGAATTGTGCGTAAGACACGTTCACCGCCACCGTCAACGACCGCCCTTGATCCAGCCACTGTTTGGCTTGCAAGCAGGCTTGCCGCATCACGAAATGGCCCAAATCAACTATGAAACCGCTTTCTTCGGCTACGCCTATGAACTCGGCGGGCGCAACCGATCCCATGCTAGGGTGCTGCCAACGCAACAGGGCTTCTACGCCCTGAACTTCCAGAGTATCCAGCTGAAACTGCGGCTGGTAACACAGAAAAAATTGCCCTAGTCCCAACCCCTGGCGCATTTCAACTTCCAGTTGCATGCGGCGGGCAATCTGTCGATTCATCGCATCGGTGAAGAACTGGTAATTGTTACGTCCCCGCACTTTTGCCTGATACAACGCCGTATCGGCTTTTTTCAACAAGGTATCGAAATCCTGACCGTCATCCGGACAAATGCTGATGCCGATGCTACACGACAGATTGAAGGCGGTTTGTTCGATCTCAAAAGGCTGAGACAGGGTATCCAGTATTTTTTGCGAGATATCAACCATGTTCTCAGGACTGTTCACATCACTGAGCACAATCACAAATTCATCGCCACCGATTCGACTAACAGTATCCATGTCACGTAAGCAAAACGATAAGCGGCGCGCCGCTTCCAGCAACAATTGATCGCCGGCGGGATGCCCCAAGGTATCGTTGATGTTCTTGAAATGATCCAAGTCCAGATATAGCATGGCTGCCAGCCTATCCAAGCGCTGACTGCGGGCGCGAATCTGCTCGAAACGATCTCGCAGTAGAATGCGGTTGGGTAGACCGGTCAGTGGATCATGATGGGCCAAATGCTCGATTCGCTGTTGGGCTTGAATATAATCGGTGATGTCCATGAACACCCCGATATAACCGGTCAGTTGGCCCTGACTGTTTTTGACCGCGCTGATGCCCAACCATTGTGGATAGATAGCGCCATTCTTGCGTCGATTCCAGATTTCACCTTGCCAATAGCCGATATCCTTGATATCCCGCCACATCTGCAGGTAAAACGTTGCATCATGACGGCTGGATTTCAAAATGCGCGGTGATTGACCCATCACTTCGTCAGCCGAGTAGCCGGTTATGTCAGTAAATGCCTGATTGACCGATAAGATGCGGGTTTCCAGATCGGTGATCATCACCGCTTCCCGGCTGGAGCGGAATACCTGGGCATGCATTTCCAGCATTTGCTGCCCTCGATTACGCTGCAATAAAGCCCAGGTGTTATTGGCAAACATTTCCAGTACCGTGGCATCGCTCAGGTCATAAGGCGCGCTTTTATTGCCGACCCCCATGATCATTACCACCAGACCGGCCTCGATGACCGGCACACTCATATGACGCGACAGCTTGACATGCCCGTCCGGTAAACCGCGTTTTTCCACCAATGCCTGATAATCGTTGTGAATCACGGTCTGACGCCGCCTAAAGCAATCCGCCCATACACCGGCTCGCGATATAGGATAATGATTGTCGTATATTGCGTTGCAATAGCGCAGGGTATTGTTCGACCAGGCACCAAGCGTAAGCGTTTCCTGATCGAAATTGACGAAATGCACATAAGCGATGTCGCTTCCGGTCAGGCTCTCAGCCTGCTTTAATGCAAAATTTAGCAACTCTTGTTCGGACATGCTGTGGGACTGCGTAGTCAACAGCAACAACGCTTGGTTTCGTTTCGTCACCAGTTCGCGTTCCCGCTCGGTACGCAAGCGGTTACAAAACCAAACGATCAGCTCGGCCAAACCGTCGACAAACTGTTGTTCTTCTTTGAAAAACGGACCGTGATCGATTTCATCGTGCGGTTTGTCATAACCCACGATAATTTCCCCGGAAGGACCATTGTCCAAGACGATTTGGCCGTGCAGAGCTGACAGCATGCGATTGGCACCGGATGTTTGATAAGTCTCACCCTGTAATTCGATGCGTATCTGGGTGTCTTCTGGATACAACATACCGGGGGGGATCAAAGTCAGTAGCTCCGCAAAAAAGCCGGACTGTTCCTGACTCAAGCGCGCCAATCGCGAAACCGCATAAATGGCGCGCAATTCCTTGATGCGTTCGCGCAAGGCCAATGATTGTTGATGCAACAGCGCATCCCGTTCCAACAAGGCTTGTTCGGCTTGCTTGCGCCGGCCAATGTCCTCGATGATCGCCACACAATAGTCCAGGCTACTATCAACCTTCCTGACCGCATTGACCGCAATGTACGCATCCAGAATAGAGCCGTCCTGTCTTACGAATCGCTTGTCTATCTGGTATGAATCGAGGTCTTTATTCAGTAGTCGCTGAAACTGCTTCAGCTCGGATTCGACGTCGTCCGGATGCGTCATTTCCAGCCAAGTCATGCGAGACAAGGCCTGACGTGAATAGCCCAGCATCTCGCACAACTTGTCGTTGACTTCGATCCAACCTTTGTCTGGACTAAGCGACGCCATACCGACCGGCGACGAATCGAAGTAAGCCATGAAATGACGGCGGCTGGCATCCAGCGCACTGCGTTGGGCCACATTCTGAGTTTGGTCGATGATGGAGATCAGGATTTCATGAGCGTCCTGATCTTCGCCTTCCAACAAAGTCCCGTGCAAGTCGCCGATGAACACCAGCTTATCCGCCGTTTTCAAGCCAACCTGTGTGATCTGATCTTGACCTTCTTGCTGGGTGCGCTGGAAAAACTTCTGCAAGCGCGCATGATCCTGATTTTGTATCAGGCTCGGCAGAAAATGTGAACGCAAATGCTGTCGCCTGAGATTGAAGCGGCGTTCGGCTTCGCTATTGCACTCCCGAATCACCCCCATCAGATCGACCACCAGCACAGGCAAGGGCAAGTTATTAAAAAACTGGCTAAAGCGGCGCATGCTGAATTCCGTTTGCAGCTGGCTTTGCCTGAGTTCATCATTCTGGATTTCCAACTCGGCTTGGTAGATTTTCAGATCCTCCACCATATCCGATATATTTGCTTCGCCGCGTTGTACCGCCTGCAGGGCAAAATCGAAATCGCCGTCACGCAACGCCTTCAGCGCTCGTTGACGGTGCATTTGAGCATCCTTACTAACGGCCTGATTGTTATTGGGCTCATTCATGCGGTCGCCCGCCCTCCACCCATGCGGTGATATTCACATGACTGACCACCACGCCACCGGCCGGGTGGCGCACCGGCGCTACGTGCATCAGAAACCAACGCCGTTCCGAGGGGGAATGACAAGGATATTCGATAGAAAAATGCTGCCTGTCGCCGTTCAACACATGGTGAATCCCCTGCAGCACCTGCTGCACCACTTCGGCGTCAGAGCCGTCCTGAATCCGGCAGACCTCCAGGTAATTACAGCCTGGCCCGCTGTGCGCCATGCCACGATCACCATTGCGCTCGGCAAATTCTCGCCAGGCCTGGTTGACCTGAACGATGCGGCCCAGATTGTCCAGTACAGCGATGTGTTCGGGCAGCGAATCCAGAATGCCCTGCAACCGCTGCATATCCTTCAAATTGGTGATGTCGAATAAGGTCACCACCGCCCCGGAAATGTTGCGGGGCTGATCGATATAAGGCAAGGAACGCACCAAATACCAATGATGATCCCAGGTTTTGACCTCCCGTTCGCAGACCTGTGCGGTCTCCATCACCCGGTGCAGATCAGCCAGAAACTCCGGATATTCCATTTGATGGGTGAAATCGTCGATCGGGCGGCCAATATCGCCTTCCCGAATCCGAAAAATCTTGCTGGCTTCCGGCGTAAAGCGGGTGAGTTTGAGATTGCTATCCACGAATACCGTGGGAATCAGCGCTGCCTTGGTCATGTTGTCCAAATCAGCATTCAGACGGTTAAGGATTTCTATCTTTTCCTGATTCTCGGAATTGACCGTGTACAACTCTTCATTGACCGATTGCAATTCCTCGTTGGTGCTCTGTAATTCTTCATTGGATGCCATCAACTCTTCATTGGTGGCCTGCAACTCTTCATTGGAAGTTTCCAGCTCTTCAATGGTGGCCTGCAAACTGTCCCGAGTAGCCGACAAGTCGCGTTCGAGCGAATTTATCCGCTCATTGGTCACCGCGCTGACGTCGATGGGTTCCGGATCAATCATCTGCAAATCGTTGGGCTGCGCTTCGAACACCATCAAAAAATGCAGATCGGCGCCCACTTCCGGAATCACAGGATAAACCACCACCCGCACCAGTTCGGAGCCACCCCGCCCAGGGTCAAACATTTGCGGCTCCGAACGTAACGGCGTATTGTCCTTGCTCACCTTGTGCAACAGGGCAATGCCGACCGGCGCCAGCTTGCCGACCAACAGCTTGGACACTTCCAAGCTGGCGCTGCCTTCCGCGATGCGCATGTAGCGCTGGGCATCCCCATAGACATGCACCAGCTCGCGCTCTTCATTAATCAGCAGGGCCGGCGGCGCATAGTGTTTTATCAACTGGTTCATGCCACTCTCGATGGTGGCCGCCTCGCTGGTCCAACTGCGCTCCCGCCTGATCTGACTGATACGCAAGCGACTTTCATTGCGTTTGCCAGTGTCTTTAAAATCCAGCGGCAAAGACACCGGGCGCAATAGCCGGTAAATCTTGTGCTTGGCGTTAATGACTGCAAATTCCTTGTGCAACGCGCCTAGCGATTCACTGGAACCCAGAAATAGAAAGCCGTTGTGTGTCAGGGCATACTGAAACCGCAACAAGGCCTTTTCCTGCGCAACGGTTTCGAAGTAAATCAGAGTATTGCGGCAAGTGACCAAGTTCATGCGGGTAAACGGCGGGTCTTCCAGCACATTGTGCCGGGCGAACACGATATGCTGCCGAATGTCGTTCTTGACTACGAACTGGTTCCCGCTGCGAGTGAAAAAACGCTCCAGACGTTCGGGGGACAACTCATTAACGATACCTTCGGAATATACCCCGGCGCTTGCGAAATCAATGTGGGTCTGCTCTACATCGGTTGCAAAAATTTTAAGCTGTGGCCAGCGTTTGAAACGTTCACAGACTTCGGCAAACATCATGGCCAGCGAATAGGCTTCCTCGCCGGTGGAACAACCGGCCACCCAGACCCTGATCGGTTGGGCATCTTTATGTTCCTGCACCAAGGTATCGACGACCGCCTGCTCCAGCGTCTGGAAACTTTCCGGATCGCGAAAAAAATTGGTCACCGGAATCAGGGTATCGCGTTTTAGTGTAAGTACTTCAGCACGATCGCTTTCCAACAGACCAAGATAGTTGCCCAGATCGCGCACGTGCCTGACCTGCATCCGCCGCTCAATGCGGCGCATCACCGTCGTAGGTTTGTATTCCTTGAAGTTGATGCCGCCTTCCTGATAGAGCAAACGGAAGATGCCTTCCATCGGATTGTCGTATCCGGTGGTTTTATCTTTCGTGACTTTGACTTGCGGCGGATGGATATTTTTGACGTGAGCCGCCACCCGGGCTGCCAGTACTTCCGGCGGCAACACTTCATCGACCAAACCGGTCGCCATTACACTGCGCGGCATGCCGTCGAATTTGGCCGTTTCCGGATCCTGTGCCAAGAGAAAACCGCCTGCATCGTTGATGGCTACGGCACCGCGTGTACCATCCGAACCCGTGCCGGACAAAATCACACCGACACATCGATTGAGAAATTCCTTGGCCAGCGAATTGAAAAACAAATCAATGGGTAAACTGAGTGTATGCGGACTTTTCGGTACCAGGCGAAGATGGCAACCCGCCATGGTCATGTTCTTGCCCGGTGGAATCAGGTAGACATGATTGGCCTGCACAGACAAGCCGTTTTCCGCCATCAACACCGGCATGGTGGTATGGCGGGACAGTAAGTTGTCCATCATGCTCTTGTGGTCTGGGGACAGATGTTGAATCACCACAATGGCAGCGCCAATATCGACAGGCAATTCGTCAAAGAAGCGTTCAAGCGCATCGAGACCGCCAGCCGAGGCGCCTATGGCCACGACATAGCCTTTGAAATCTTCTTTAATCGCCGCTTTTTTTACAGCCTTGGCAGGCTTTTGGGGTGCGGTTGATGACTGGACCGCCTTCTGATCATCTGAGTTTCGCGCCATGATGCGAAGAAACCTATTGTGTTAGTAATTAAGAAAAATCGATGGGCAATCACCTGAATTGAGCTGATATCCCCATCAGAAGGTTTTTTTCATTTTTCCTGCACTGCACACATTATAGTATCAATGACATTGAATCGCCCCGGGAATCTCGGAGGCCATAGGTTGTGAGTCACGCTGCCATGACGGACTCGGGAAGTTGCCGATAATAGTTAGCCTCCGCTTCGGCTGGTGGGATATTACCAATCGATCCCAACAGCCGTCGATGATTAAACCAATCCACCCAAGTCAATGTAGCGAGTTCAACGGCTTCGCGGCTCTTCCAGGATTGCTTGTGAATCAGTTCGGTTTTGTACAAACCATTAATAGTTTCAGCCAAGGCATTGTCATAAGAGTCACCCACACTGCCTACCGAAGCTTCAACGCCGGCCTCGGCTAAACGCTCGGTATAGCGGATCGAAACGTACTGCACGCCTCGATCGCTATGGTGAATCAAGCCGCCATCGCGCTGGGGTTGCCGGTCATGAAGCGCCTGCTCCAGTGCGTCCAGCACAAAGTCGGTATGCGCCGATGACGATACCTTCCAACCGACGATGTAGCGGGCAAACACATCGATCACGAAGGCCACGTAAACGAAGCCCTGCCAGGTTTTGACATAGGTGAAGTCCGCCACCCACAAGGCATTCGGTCGTACGGCGCTGAACTGCCGATTCACCCGATCCAGAGGACACTCCGCGTTGGCATCGCTGAAGGTGGTCTTGATGGTTTTGCCACGCCTGACGCCTTTCAGCTCCAGGCTTCGCATGAGGCGTTCCACCGTACAACGGGCCACGGTTAAGCCCTCGCGTTTCAATTGAATCCAGACTTTACGCGCGCCGTAATTTTGGAAGCTATCATTCCAAACTCGACGAATTTGCTGACTGAGGGCCTCGTCCTGCTTGGCGCGATGCGACCGCAACTCAGGATTGGCTTTGCGCGCCGCATGCAGGTAATACGTCGATGGGGCAATCGGCAGAACTTTGCAGATTGGCTCGACCCCATAGCCATCGCGATGCTCGTCGATGAACGCTTTCATGGCTTGAACCGGCGGTCGAGCTCCGCCTGCGCAAAATACGCCGAGGCCTTACGCAGGATCTCGTTGGCCTGGCGTAACTCCCGGACTTCCCGCTCCAGCGCCTTGATGCGTTCCGCGCCATTGCCGGACACTTCTATGCTCGAGCTAGTGATCGGTTGTGTTTGCCTCAGCCAGCGACGTAACGTCTCCGCCGTGCAGCCAAACTTGGCCGAAATTGATTGGATAGCGGCCCATTCCGACGGGTATTCATCTTGATGCTCTCGCACCATGCGAACCGCTCGTTCTCGAATTTCCGATGAATAATGCTTGCTCGTTTTCTCGTTCATTGCTCCATTCTCTCAAAGGTTGGAGCCTCCGAGGAAACCAGGGCGATTCACATGCTTACCTTCTGGAATGCATGTTGGCAATCCTGACAAATACCATATACAACATCCAGACAACCTGTTTTTTGACTTAAAGCAATCTCATCCGCTTCCAACCAGTTTTCTTTGACCCGGAGGCGATTGCAATTGCTGCAGCGCACTAGGGTTTGTTTGGTGCGCTCTTTTGCACAGCGAGCAGACAAACCTCTGACACGCGGCTCCTTGTTGATGCAGATTGTGCTCACTCGCAAAAAACCGACGTTATCAGGTTGCAGGCTCATCCGCATGAAACGTCTTTCAAAAGGGGCATCACAACGAAAATCGATACTAATGGTTTGCCCGGCTATGCGAACTTTGTCGAATAAATCCAGCCAGTACTGTTTAGTCACCTTACCACTAATGAAATCAAGCAATGGCTTACCAAGCACTTCACTTTTGAAAACCCCAACGCCGTCATTCTGGCCAGCAAATTCATCCCAGACGCCCTCTATGCTAATGATCAAATTATCCTGATCCAGCACGTATGTTAGGGTATCGCTTAATTGGTCGCGGCCAGACTCTGACAGGATCGCTTTTGAATGATTTAATCTGCGCCCGTTTTTCTTGATTTGGGATAAATGCATAATTGCCTGACAAAAAGCACAATGGTAATTAGAGTAGATAAGACTTGTTGCTGCAAATAAACGAGTTAAAATAAAGAGTTATAACTAGATCTGGTGTAGGGCCCAACTTGAAGAGAGGAGGCGTCCTCTGCTGAAATGAGATTGTCGAGATCGAATAACAGCAAACACGAGAAACGCCATGAACAAAGATAACGCAAAAGACAGGGAATGTGCAGGTTCTATTAAGGATGCCTTGACTGATTTATTGAGGAGTGGAGCCCGCGCTTTAATTCAACAGGCCGTTGAAGCGGAGCTCCAAGCCTTTATGAACAACTACCGGAATGTCACTGACTTGCAAGGCCGCCAGACGGTGGTTCGCAATGGGTATTTACCTGAACGAGACATCGTCACAGGCGTCGGGAACGTAGTCGTCAAAATTCCCAAGGAGGGTGTCCTGAATTTTGTGTAAACGAGTTTGGGTTAGTCGCTTGGCATCCGTTCTTCGAACTGTATGCTAACAGGCTGGTGAAAAACCCACTGATATTTCCCCTTACCCACGGTTTCCGTGATTTTTTCGTGTTGAAATCGGTCATGACATCGAGTTTCAACCGTTTTGCCCCTGTTTCAAGGGCTTTTTATTCGCCTGAAGCCGTCTGTGGACGGTTTTCAGGCGCACTTCGCCCTAGGTGGGCGCACTCCACGCCGGTTTCGGCGTGAACACCAATAGGTTGAGCAAGCGCGTCAGGTTGTAGGCGGCAAAGCAAAACAAGGCCTGACCTGCGACTTTGGCTAAGCCGATGTGGCGGGTTTTACGCAGGCCCCCGACGGTCTTGATCCAGCCGAAGGCTTCTTCGACGATTTTGCGGCGCTTGAGGCTTTGAGCGTACGCTTTGCCGCGCGCGGTGCGGCCATCGACGGCACTGCCGGTCTTTTTGCGAGCAACATGGGCTTTGATGTCTTGCGTCTTGAGTTTGTTGACGAACGCCGGTTGGTCATAGCCTTTGTCGGCACCGACGCTGCCGCCTTTGGGAACACGGCGTTTGATCATTGTTTGCGCGGCTTCGATTTCAGCGGTGCCGGTGGCTTGGGTGGTTTCGACATCGACAATCAGGCCGTTACGATTCTCGGATAGGGCATGGGTGATGTAACGCAGTTTGGCCTCGGTGTATTCGCCTTTCTTGTAAAGCCGCGCTTCGGGGTCTGTCGTGCTCTGATGCGTGGCATTGCTGCGCTTTTCGCCGCTGAAGTCGACCTCGGGATTGCGGCCGGCGGGTTTATCAGGACCGCTGCCGTCTTTCTTCACGAAGCTTTTGTGCGAGGCCCAGGCTTCGATCAGGCTGCCGTCGACACTGAAGTGTTCGTCGGACACCAGGTTTTGCCATTCGGCAATGGCCAAGACCCGCTCAAAAAACTCGCGACTCAGTGCTTCGGACAGCAGGCGCTCGCGGTTGGCGCTGAACACGCTGCGTTCCCAGACAGCATCGTCGATACCCAAACCGACAAACCAGCGAAACAGCAGGTTGTAGTCCAGCTGTTCCATCAACTGGCGTTCGCTACGAACGGTGTACAGCACTTGCAATAGCAAGGCGCGCAGCAGTTTTTCGGGCGCAATCGACGGGCGGCCAGTATGGGAGTAGCATTCGGCAAAGACCGCATCCATAGAGGCCAATACGCCATCGACGAGTAGCCGTAAACGACGCAACGGATGCTGTTTGGGAATACGGTCTTCCAGGCTAACGTAGCTGAACCAGCTATTTTGAATGGCATCGTGTCCGCGCATGGGGGGCTTCTCCAATTTAGATGCGCTATTTTACTTGTTTGCTGAGGCTATGCGCCTTGATGACTGCAGCTTTGGGAGTTTTTCACCAGCCTGCTAAACCGATTTAAAGCGGCTTTCCAGTCATGCAATGGCAGGGTCCATTTTTTACTGATACTCATCAGTGCCAGATAAAACAGTTTCGATAATGCTTCGTCATTGGGGAACGAGCCGCGATTCTTGGTGATTTTCCTAAGGCTCATGTTAAACGACTCGATGGCATTGGTACCCAAAGATACTGTTATCCGAGTCAAGCCAAATGCACAGCCGAATCGAAAGGTTTAGCGGATTTCAGAACACCGAACGCCACATGAATCAATTTACGCATCATGGCACCGATGATGAGCTTATTGGGCTTACCGGCGCTGGCTAATCGGCTTCTGAATTGTTTGCCCCAGGCCGTTTTGTAGAGTGTCACCATGGCCGACATATACATCGCCTTACGCAAGAATGCATGGCCGACTTTGGAAAGCCTGGGTTTGCCCTTGATGCTACTGCCCGATTCGTATTGTCGGGGATCGAGTCCGGCAAAGGCGGCAGCCTGCCGGCTATTGGCGAAGCGCGAGGTGTCGGCGTAGAACGCCAGAATGATGGCGCTGGTGCGCTCACCAATGCCTGGAATACTGTCGAGCAGTTCGCGCTGTTGCTTGAGATCAGGATGGTGATCGATATGATCGTTGATGGTATTGATCAATTGCCGAATAGCACTATCCAGCCAATTCAGATGTTGCTGAATGTCCTCGCGCACGGCTTCCCGTGCCACCAGCAAGCGGTTGCTTTCCTGAGTGCGCATGGTTTGTAAGGCGTCCAGGCGTAACACCAAAGCACGTAGCGTGACTTCCGCCTCGCAACGGGGCTGCCAAGCAGGTGGTTGGCGCTCGGCACAGAAATCGGCGATGAGTTTGGCGTCGATGGTGTCGGTTTTGCTGCGGGTGAGCCGTGAAGCACCATAGGCTTTGATTTGTGCCGGATTGACGACGCTGACGGTTAAACCGGCGAAGTTGCCAATGCAGGTGACTGGATCACGACGCATAAATCGACTTATTCAGAGGCTGGTTTAGCTCAAAGCAAGCTTTGGCCAAAAGGCACGTTGTGCATCACCATTGCCGCCAATATTGCCAAAGCAGCGATTTTGGAATTCGATGCTTGTTTCCCGGATAGTGTTGTTGGCTTTACGCCGTTTGAGGGTATCTCAAGCGAATACGTGCTGTATTGCATCAGGTTTTATCAGGAATATTTCGAGCATAGGGCACCGAAAGCGGCGCAGATGAATATCAACCTGGAAACGCTAAGAACGTTGCGAGTCCCCAAGCCGCCCGAATCACTGCAACTTGAGTTCGCCGATTTTGTTAAACAGGTGCGTTTACTGAGTCAAGCAACGACTGAGCAATTCGAAAAGCATAATGAATTGCTGAACGAACTTAAAATTGCTGCATTTTCCGGTGAATTGACCGCCGGCTGGCGAGAAACAAATAGGGATGAAATTGTCGCCGCTGTAGCGGAAAGGGATGAGTTACTAAATAAAAAGTCTACCAAGCCATTCAAGGCAGACGAACTCGATAATCAAACCCAACCGGTAACATCAAAATCAGTCAGGGCAAAAACTCGTGACGCCGCTCCAGATCAACTCCGAAAACTGAACGAACAAGGGCGACCCGCTCGCCATTGGCTCCTCAACGAACTCAGTGAATTTCAAGGTGCAATTTGGACCATGTTGCGTCACGAATGGCCTCAAAAACTGGTCATCGTCGACGATCCCGAAGCGTTTAACGACTTCTGCACCGATCCGCAAACCACTTGGCCGATTGAACATTTCAACGCCTCGCCCAACCGTATTCGCCGCACGCTGGAACAACTGGCGGCCTTGGGCTTGATCGCCAAAGTCAGCGTACCGCGCCAGAATGCGGCGACACAACAAACCGAGTACTTAACTGCCTTCCGCCCGCTACGCAACGACGAGAACAGCCGCTTGAGCGACGCGGCGGTGTTGATAAACGCGCTAAATGGCGATGGGCCATTGGCCGGTCATTTAGCGGAGTAAGCGGGCTTAAGACATGGCAATAAAGCGCTTCCCGGAACATGGATTGTTCCGAATCACAAGATTGTTGCCCCCCTCTTTGAAAAAGAGGGGTTGGGGGAGATTTTTTAAATAAATCCCCCTTAATCCCCCTTTTTCAAAGGGGGAAGTTATGTGTAGTGAGATCCTTAATGAAACTGCGTTATCTACATTTGCAAGACTACCCACCGATCAAGGACATCAAGGTGTTATTCGCTAGCGGTTCGCCGCTGCAACGCGATTGCGCGATTCGCTTCGTAGTTGGCGTCAACGGCAGCGGTAAATCCAATTTGCTGCGCGCCTTGGCCGAGGTGTTTTTAGCCTTACCCTTGATGATATACAAGTCGATCATTGGCTAGCTAAAAGCGAATATCCATTGTTCAGTGTTGGCGTTGATAATTTGGTGCCGATTTGCGGGAAATGTAATTCCCCAGGAATCAAAGGCACTAAGTCCGTGCATGATTCGGGTTGTTTTACAAATTGGTTTCACCCGTATTTGAGGCATCCTAATGGTTCAGTGTCTTTGGGTTACGATCAGCATACAGCGTCAATAACGTTCTCCACTTTCGATCTCGTCGATGCTCCGAAAGCAGCTAATTTGGATAGGTTGCTTAATTTAACCGAGCGCTGGACACGCGAATTTAAGGCGGAACATTTAAAACAAAGACGGAAATTAATGGAGCGCGAACGGCAGAGACTTGAGAAAGGCCAAACTCGGCAAACGCATGGCGAAATAGAAAATTATTTTCAAACGGAATTGGAGGAACTTTCAGCGGCCGAACCTCATTATGAGGTTCATCAAGTACTGTTCAATACTATTTTGGAACCGTGCAGATTAGCGGCTTGGAAATCAGAATTAGAGGCCATTTCGTGAATACTAAACATGATCCTATCTCGTTAATTGACACACCTCACGGCTATGTCGATTGGCTAACCGATCTCAAAACCCGTATCCATTCCGCCCCGCAACGCGCGGCCTTATCCGTCAACCACGAATTGGTTTTGCTGTATTGGCAAATCGGTCGTGACATACGTTCAGGAGTTTCGAAATGTCTATACCTATGTATGCCATTACGGGAACACCAATCGTTCGCAATCTGAGGATGAAAATTCTCTCATTCTGGAAATAGGGTTAAACCAAAGGTGCCAATGGCCACCGCCAGTTTTGATAATGCTGGTTTTTTCATAAATTGAACCGAAAGATGATGACTGGAACGCCAAGCCTAACTTTGTCGCGTGACAATTTCGTGAAATCCATTGACTAATTTTTATATTTCGACTAATTTTGAAATATGGAAAATAAAACCGCCGTTACTGCTCTCGCTGCCCTCGCTCAAGAAACACGCTTATCCATTTTTCGAATCCTGATTCAAGTGGGGTCCGACGGTTTGACCGCCGGCAAAATTAGTGAAACCTTGGGAATTCCACCATCTTCGCTGTCGTTTCATCTTAAGGAATTGGTTTATGCCGGCTTGATCAAATCGCGCAATGAGAGCCGGTTTGTGATTTATTCAGCCAATTTTGATGCCATGAATGAACTTTTGGCGTTCTTGAGCGAGAACTGCTGTGGTGGTAATGATTGTTTATCAATTTCTCATCCGGTTTGCACGGTCGAGACATAAGGTGACTGTTGAACTCGTTCAAAATCAATGGCTGCTTTGCTCAGTTCATCACCATTTATCAACTTGTCATTGAGAGGAAAACATCATGAACGATAAAGTTTTGAACGTGCTGTTTCTGTGCACCGGTAACTCGGCCAGAAGCATCATGGCTGAGGGCCTGCTGACCAAATACTCCAATGGCCACTTCAATGCTTTCAGCGCCGGTAGTCATCCGACGGGTCAAGTCAATCCCTTCGCTTTGGAAAGGCTGGAGTTAGAAGGCATTACGCTACCCAATGCACGGAGTAAAAGTTGGGATGAGTTTGCGCGACTCGATGCACCTGCCTTGGACTTCGTCATTACTGTTTGTGATAACGCGGCAAGCGAAGTGTGTCCGGTTTGGCCAGGTCAACCGATGACCGCGCATTGGGGGGTATTTGACCCCGCAGCGGCGGATGAGCATGAAAAACGGCTGGCATTCGGCAAAGCCTTTGCCATTCTGGAGCGTCGCATTACGTTATTCACCAATTTACCGATAGCCAACCTTGAACGCATGTCCTTACAACGACAGATTCAAGATATTGGCAAAACGGAGTAATCCCTGAATAAATCAGGGACATTACCCATTTCTTACTCAACCGTTAAGATTTACGATGAATGTATTATTCCTTTGTACCGGTAATTCTTGCCGCTCACTGATGGGTGAAGCGGTTTTCAATCATCTAGCCCCCGAAGGCTGGCAGGCTATCAGCGCCGGTAGTAAACCCATTGGCAGACTCAACAGCGGCGCCGTGGCGTTGCTGGAAGAAAAAGGCATCTCGACCGAAGGCTACTACAGCAAGTCCTGGAACGATTTGCCAGTCACACCGGATATTGTGATCAGCGTGTGTGGTAATGCGGCCAACGAAACATGCCCCGCCTATCTGGGCCCTGTCTTGCGCAGTCACTGGGGTGTGGAAGACCCCGCACATGCCGTTGGCACCGAAGCGGAAATCAAATCAGCGTTCGAAACGGCCTATGGCATTTTGCGTTACCGGATCGAGCAATTTCTGGCTTTACCGCTGGATGAATTAAAAAACCAGCCTGAACGCTTGAAAGCGGAAATGGACCGTATCGGCGTTTCTTTGCCTGAATGATTTAGGAGTGTAGTCATGACAACTATTCAAGTTTTCGATCCATCCCTATGTTGCAGCAGCGGTGTGTGTGGTGTCGATGTCGATCAGCAATTAGTAGAGTTTGCCACCAACGTTGACTGGGCTAAACAAAACGGCGTCACCATTGAACGCTTTAATTTGGCGCAACAACCGATGGCATTCGCCGAAAATCCGGTCGTAAAAGCCTTTTTGGAAAGTTCCGGGGCGGAAGGATTGCCATTGATCTTGATCGATGGGGCGCTGGCATTGACGGGGCGTTATCCATCCCGAAGCGAATTAATGCGCTGGCTGAATATTGATGCAATATCCGAGCAGAACGCCGAACTGATTGCCATTGGGGCAGCCATCGCGGCGGGTTGCGATCCGTGTTTCAAGTTCCATTACGATAAGGCCAGAAAGCTCGGTGTCGCCAATGAAACCATGATGGAAGCGGTCAATATCGGTTATACGGTCAAGCAAGCCGCCGGTAAAAACATGTTGGCTCTGGCAGACCGGATGTTAGGTTCGGGATCGACCGAAAAGGCGGCCTCGTCTTGCTGTGGCGGCTCTTCGGCTGATCAGCCAAAAGAGGAAGCCGGCGGGTGTTGCCGCTAATACGGCTTTTCATGTCTTAACTCAAGAGTTGCCCATGCACTACTTAACCCACGCACCACGCTTTTTGTTCTTCACCGGCAAAGGTGGTGTCGGCAAAACTTCGGTTGCCTGCGCTACCGCTATTCGATTGGCCGAGAATGGTCATCCCGTTTTACTGGTCAGCACTGATCCGGCTTCCAATGTCGGCCAGGTTTTTGGTTTGACTATCGGCAACCGGATAACCCCGATTCCTGATGTATCCGGATTAAGCGCGTTGGAAATCGATCCCATGGCCGCCGCGCTGGCCTACCGGGAGCGTATAGTCGGTCCGGTAAAAGGCGTGCTGCCGGATGCAGTGGTTAAAAGTATCGAAGAGCAACTATCGGGTGCCTGCACCACTGAAATTGCCGCGTTCGACGAGTTTACCGGTTTATTAACGGATGAGGCGTTGATCGCCGGTTATGACCACATCGTGTTCGATACTGCGCCGACGGGTCATACCATCCGGCTTTTGCAATTGCCTGGGGCATGGACCGGCTTCCTGGAAACGGGTAAAGGTGACGCATCCTGTCTAGGGCCTTTGGCCGGTTTGGAAAAGCAACGCTCGCAATACAAAGCAGCCGTAGCGGCCTTATCCGATAGTCAGCGAACGCGGCTGATTCTGGTGGCCCGTCCTCAACAAACCACCTTGCGCGAAGTCGCGCGTACCCATGAAGAATTGGCCGCCATTGGTTTGCATAATCAATATCTGCTCATCAATGCCATCATGCCGGTTGAACAGGTAGCCGATGATCCTCTGGCATTGGCTATTGTTCAACGCGAACAAGCAGCCTTGGCGGCAATACCCAAACAGCTAGCGGGTTTGCCGCGCGATGAAGTCTTATTGAAGTCCTTCAATATGGTGGGCCTGCGTGCCCTGCGTCGATTATTGGACAATGACGCCGCAGAAAACGTGATGCCGAACGAGCCCTTGAGGTTTGGCAATTATCCCAGTTTGTCCGCCTTGGTTGGTGAAATTGCCCAAGAAGGCCATGGCCTAGTGATGTTGATGGGTAAAGGTGGTGTGGGCAAGACCACGTTGGCCTCGGCGATAGCAGTTGATCTCGCTCGTCGCGGTTTGCCTGTACATTTGACGACATCTGACCCAGCGGCGCATTTGCAGGAAACCTTGGATGGCGTGCTGGATCATTTAACCGTCAGCCGTATCGATCCTCATGCCGAGACTGAACGCTACCGCCAGCATGTATTGGAAACCAAAGGCGCTCAACTGGACGACCAAGGCCGAGCATTATTGGAAGAAGATTTGCGTTCGCCCTGTACCGAGGAAATAGCGGTGTTTCAAGCGTTTTCGCGGATCATTCGTGAAGCAGGCAAACAATTTGTAGTGATGGACACGGCACCTACCGGCCACACCTTGCTATTACTGGATGCGACCGGGGCTTATCATCGGGAAGTCGCTCGGCAAATGCAAACCGGTGCCCACTATCTGACGCCGATGATGCAATTGCAGGATAGCCGACAAACCAAAGTGTTAATCGCGACGCTGGCGGAAACCACCCCCGTCCTGGAGGCTGCTAATTTGCAAAACGATCTGCGTCGGGCTGGCATCGAACCCTGGGCCTGGATCGTCAATAACAGCATCGCCGCCACCCCAGTCAAATCCCCGCTCTTGCAGCAACGGGCCCACAACGAACTGCGCGAAATTGAGGCCATCGCCAACCAGCATGCGCCGCGTTATGCCGTCGTGCCGTTGTTACAGGAAGAGCCTGTCGGCATTACGCGCTTGCAACACTTAGCCAATCCTGGACAGTAACCGTGCGATTTTTTCATGTCAGAAAAAATCTATAACGTGTTGTTTATCTGTACAGCGAATTCGGCACGCAGCATCATGGCAGAGGTCATTCTTAATCGAATAGGCCAAGCCCGTTTTAGGGCGTTCAGTGCCGGTAGCGAACCCGCGGGCACCGTGCATCCGTTAACCATGGATTTACTGAAACGGCTGGATTACGACACCCGCCCATTGCACAGTAAACACTGGTTGGAATTTAGCGGCGAGGCGGCATTCCCGCTCGATTTCGTGTTCACGGTTTGCGATAAGGCGGCGGGCGAGCCATGTCCTGTTTGGCCAGGCCAACCCATAAGAGCGCATTGGGGAGTAGAAGATCCCGCGTTGCTTTACGGTTCCGAGGCACGACGAAAAAAAGTATTTTTTGACGTTTATAGCCTCTTAAAACGGCGAGTCGAATTGTTTTGTGAATTGCCAATCGCAAAACTGGATGCGTTAACGTTAATCCGGCAGGTTGAGCGGATTGGGCATGCAACCACTGAAATGATCCCTACATCCCATGAATAAAGGTTACTCAGTCAAACTATGAAGCGTTTTCATATTCATATCGCTGTCGATGACCTCGACGCCAATATCCGTTTTTACAATGCCTTGTTTCAAGCCGAACCATCGGTTTTGGAACCAGATTACGCCAAATGGATGCTGGATGATCCGCGCATCAATTTCGCAATATCCCGTCGCGGACGCAAACCTGGATTGGATCATTTAGGCATTCAGGTTGAATCCACCCTTGAATTGGATGCCGTACAACAAGGGTTGAATGATGCGGCATTACCGGTTGCGGAACAAAAACAGGCGGCTTGCTGTTATGCCCAATCGGATAAATATTGGACAGTCGATCCACAGGGCATCGCTTGGGAAGCTTTTCATTCTTTAAATAGCATTCCCATGTTCGGTGAAGATGATGTCATCCAACTGGAACATGCATCGCCTTGCTGTCAGCCGAAAAAGACTGATCCCAATCACGATTAGGCCGCGCTATCCACTTTTTAGGAGATTACCCATGAATACCCCGCTTTGTCCGCATCCTCGTCTATCGTTCCTGGATCGGTTTCTGACGCTATGGATATTTATCGCCATGGCGATTGGCGTCGGCGTTGGTTTTATGTGGCCCGCTCAGGTCAATGAAAACAACAATGCCGTTTCGGTCGGCACGACCAATATTCCCATCGCCATTGGCTTAATCTTGATGATGTACCCGCCGCTGGCCAAGGTGCATTACGAAGAACTCGGGGACGTGTTTCGCAACTGGCGAGTATTGGGGTTATCGCTGGTTCAGAATTGGATCATCGGCCCGGTACTGATGTTTGCGTTGGCGATTGGATTTTTAAGCGATTATCCGGAATACATGACCGGATTGATCATGATCGGCCTGGCTCGCTGCATTGCCATGGTGATCGTTTGGAATGAACTGGCTCGGGGCGACAACCAATACTGCGCCGCCTTGGTCGCCTTCAACAGCGTGTTTCAAGTGCTGTTTTTCAGTGTCTACGCTTGGCTATTCATAACCATACTACCGCCATTATTCGGCATGCAGGGTAGCCTGGTTGCCATCACCATTGGCGAAATTGCCAAGACTGTTTTTATTTATCTGGGTATTCCCTTCATCGCCGGTTTCACCACGCGCTTGCTGCTGATTAGAACAAAAGGCAAGGACTGGTATCAGCAAAATTTTGTACCGAAAATCAGCCCGCTGACGTTAATCGCCTTGCTATTTACTATTGTGGTGATGTTTTCCTTGAAAGGCGAGTTGATCGTGCAGTTGCCGTTGGATGTGTTGCGGATTGCCGTGCCGTTGTTGATCTATTTTGTCGTGATGTTCTTGGTCAGTTTCGCGATGGGCAAATTGATAGGCGCCGATTACGGCCAAACCACCACCTTGGCCTTTACCGCAGCCAGCAATAATTTCGAGTTGGCGATAGCCGTTGCAGTGGCGGTGTTTGGTATCAATAGCGGCGCCGCTTTTGCGGCAGTGATTGGTCCCTTGATCGAAGTGCCGATGATGGTGGCATTGGTCAATGTGGCGTTTTTGTTTCAGAAACGGTTATTTGCGGGCCGATAACCAACTTCAAATAACTGATGAGCGACACAAACTTTATGAATACGACCGAACATCAAGTTGCCAAAACCAAGGCAGCCATGACTTATAACGCGGCCGCCGATCATTTCGATCATCCGGTCAGCTCTTTTTGGCATTGTTTTGGTCGAAGAACCGTTGAAAGAATCGGCTTGAAGGAAGGCGAATCAGTGCTGGATGTTTGTTCGGGAAGTGGTGGCTCTGCACTACCGGCCGCCGAGCAGGTTGGAACAACCGGTAAAGTCATTGCGGTCGATCTTGCCGACCAATTGATTGCCTTGGCCGAAGCCAAGGCAACTGCCAAGCAACTTGAAAACATCGAGTTTCGCGTCGCCGATATGCTCGAATTGGGCTATCCCGATGAGCAGTTTGACGCGGTGGTCTGCGTATTCGGCATCTTTTTTGTACCCGATATGCCGGCTGCTGTTCGAGAACTCTGGCGGATGGTGAAACCGGGCGGCCGTTTAGCGATTACCACCTGGGGACCTGATTTATTTGAGCCAGCCAACAGCGCCTTTTGGGATGCTGTCGGCAACGTCAGACCCGATTTGCAACGTAGCTTCAATCCTTGGGACAGGATTTCTGATCCAGCCGGATTACAGCAAATGCTCGCCGAGGCGGGTGTTTATACGGATGACATCACTTCAGAAGCAGGCACTCATCCGTTACAAACATCAGAAGATTGGTGGAAAATTGCCATGGGTAGCGGCTATCGAGGCACCTTGGAGCAGTTGGATGCCGAAGCTTTTAACCATGTGTACGCTACAAATTTGAAGCGCCTCAAAAATGATCGAGTACAGTCAATTACCACCAATGTACTCTATGGCGTAGCGCAAAAATCGTCTCTTTAGCTGACCAATCTTTAGATTTGATTGTCTGTAATGTTTGCGAAAGCCGACAATTTAGGATTTCGCAATGATTGTCGCCTTCGGGTCGGTTGAACTCAGTGACGACTGGCTGCTTTCTGGAATCGGAATTCAATGACAGCTTTCCGGTGATGAATCTGAAGAGAACGCGGTCCCTTGGGCGACCCTAAGCGGAAAGTGGCGAATATTCTCCAAACGTCAAAAAACGGGAAATATCCAGGCTGTCATTTTTACCTGATTATCCGTTCGGAGTTATCTAGGGTCGTCTATCATTCCTAAAAGGTAAGCTATACCGCCTAAAAAGGCTAGTTCTCAAGCTCATTCTTGACGACCATGCATCGAAAGTCGTATGTTGGCCAGATAGGGGGTAACCTAACAATGCAAATTTACTCGGATGTTCGTTTCGCTCGCGCCGGCAATTTGCGGTGTTAGTAACATCGGAGGCCGAAATTTGTTCATTGTCTTTGAAGATAGAGCATCAGACTCTCCTGTTGTTGAAAGAGTTTGGCAAAGCCAGAGCCAGCGGGCCGGCACATTTCACTCAATGGCTGCGTGCAACTGGGTAATGGTTGTCACCAGACACGAGGGAAAGACTTTCCTCACCGTTCGCGGTCCGGAAACTAAAGCGACCATGGCTGACTGTCCCGCAAATGGGGAATGGTTTGGTATCCATTTCAAGCTCGGTACTTTCATGCCCTTACTACCATCAGGCCAACTCCTTGACCGTAATGATCTGACCTTGCCAGATGCCTCAGGCCGATCTTTTTATTTAAATGGTTCAGCCTGGGAGTACCCCACATTCGAACACGCCGAAACGTTCGTAAATCGTCTCGTAAAACAGGGATTAATTGCGACGGACCCATGCGTCGAGGCCGCACTACGTGGTCAGCCGAAGCCGCTTTCCCAACGTACCGAGCAGCGGCATTTTCTAAGAGTGACGGGGATGACCCAAACCACCATTAATCAGATCGCACGTGCCCGCCATGCCACAAATTTATTGAAGCGTGGGGTTCCTATTCTCCAGGTGGCATACGATGCCGGCTATTACGATCAAGCCCATCTTACCCGTTCGCTAAAATATTTCATCGGACAGACCCCGGCAGAAATTACGCGTGGGGAGGAACAGTTGTCGTTTTTATACAATACAGACGGAACCTGATCCATTACCTTTTCATCTGCGTAAGTTTTTGTAAAACCAGTTAAAGGTGATATTCATGTCTATCGAGGCACAAGCAAGCACATCAGGCATTATCTGGATTGGCCGAATCCTCAGCGGATTAGTCGTTGCCTTCCTGCTATTCGACGCCGCAATAAAGCTGGTTCCTATTCAACCTGTCACGGATGCAATGCAGGAGTTGGGTTTCATCAGTTCAACCCAGTTGGCGCGCGGCCTTGGCATCTTACTTTTGGTTTGCACAATACTCTATGCCATCCCAAAAACATCACCACTCGGGGCCTTGCTATTAACCGGTTATCTCGGAGGCGCGATTGCAGTTCAGCTTCGGGCTGGCAATCCACTTTTTAGCCATATCTTGTTCGGCTGCTACGTAGGTATTGCTCTTTGGGCCGGTCTGCTCTTCCGAAATCGCCGATTAAAATCGCTGTTTTTTACTTAATTGGAGGCTTTTATGTCATTTCAAGCATATCTCGACAACATTAAAGCAAAAACGGGCATGGGGGCTGATGACTTCAAACAACTTGCCACAAAAAAGGGCTTCATGGCCGACGGCAAGCTCCGCACCGATGTCAAAGCAGGGCAAATTGTGGCTTGGCTCAAGGAGGACTTTGAACTTGGGCATGGTCATGCAATGGCCATTGTTGCCGTTCTCAAAGGTTCAAAAAATGAAGGAGACAAGTAAGGGATTTACGCGCAGCCCAGCTTTGAAGACATCAACATCAACAACAGCCTCCGGGGAATCTCAAATGACAGAAACATTAAGTCCTGCCCAACGAGTCTGTCGCCTGGACAAGTTTATAGTCCCGAACATCGCGCGTGAAGAATTTCGAACCGGCTCGCCGCCTTTCCGGCCGACCAACCGATTTTGGTATTACTCGGTGGCCTGCACGCATTGAAAAAAGTTAAATGGACTGTGACCAGCGGAAAACCTGCTGTCGCTGAAATTTTGGTCCATCGTGGATTCCAGGTTAAATCGTATCCGCAGCGCTGGCTACCTGAGACATGCCCCGCTGATCAGGGCAGAACCAGTCGTTTTGTTAGTGCCACAGAGTCAGAAGCACTGCAGATTTTGATTCGAACCCTGATGTCGTTGATTAAGGCAAAGCAGCATCGAACGGCGAATGACGTGATTGACGGGCTCGTAGTTTGGCGATGTAAGTAAAGGTGAAAAGACTTAGAATCGATGCAGTACGTTTTGCTCTATTTTTATGCTTGTTTAATGACCGTTGGTATTCTGAACGATCATTCAAAGGTACAAAACGACCCGTTATGGCCATCACCTAATCTGATGAAATGACTGGAATTAGATCATTTCCTGCCACCGACGAGATTCTGAAAGGAAAATCATATACAAATCTATAAACTATTACATTGAGGATCATTTTCCCGTAAATGTACTCTAATTTCTAATTTTATGGTGTTTGATGCCGTGCGGTGTGAGAGGAATATCTTATGCTTAAATTTCTGTTACGCGTCGCCACAATTGTGGCTCTTGTCCTGTGTTGCGCCGCGTGGATGCCGATCGAGCGAGAAGGTGCTTGTCCGCGTTCCAGCGAGCAATGCCCTAGGTCGCCAGAATGTAAGATTTCTAAATTACAACTTGAACAATTCCTTTCGGATCATCAGGCATGGCTAGAAAAGTGGGATGCGCAAACGAAATCGATGTCCGCAGACGGCAGACCGACGCTGTGTAACGCGGATTTGCATGGAGTAAATCTCAACGGTGCATTTCTGAGGCAAGCGGACCTTAGAGGGGCTGATTTGAGTGAGTCCCAATTGCATGGCGCTGATTTATTTGGGGCATCAATGACAAAGGCGTACCTACACTTGACACAGCTTAGCACAGCGGATCTTGATAATGCTCAAATGCAAGATGCAAATCTAACTGCTGCTGTTTTGAAAGATGCCAAAATGTCGGGGGCGGACCTAAGCCAAGCCGATTTGTATCTAGCAGACTTGCGTGGTGCAAAATTGATCAGAGCTAAACTGACAAAGGCATATTTAGAGCAAACGCGTTTAGACCATGCAGACCTAGAAGGAGCCGATCTAAAAGGTGCAGTCCTCCAAAATTCGGTTGTGGATGAAACAATTTTAGCCTATTCAGATATGACAGGAGCCACCTATTCGCCTCAGTCCGCATCACCAAACGCATTTGTAGCGGGCATCAGAGGTTTGCAGTCCTTGAAGTTTCCCCAAAGCCGTGAAGACGGGCTTGTCCAGCTACGCGAATTACTGAAGAAAAGTGGTCACCGCGAACTAGAACGCCAACTAACATACGCTTTGGAAAGCGGAAAGACTGCTCACGCAATCGCCGAATGGTCTTGGCGAACACCCGATGGGGTGGAAGGTGTGTTTCGCAAAGTAGCGTTCGATTGGACAACCGCATATGGAATGCACCCTGGTCGTGCATTGCTTTTGATAGCATCTATTTGGTGTGGGCTAATTCCAATTTACGGCTGGGCTATGTGGCGCCAAGCTCACTTCCCCAGGCCGCGTTCGGGCATATATCGTATTTGGCCCAAGGATCGGCTTGAAGTCAGGAGTGGCGGTCCGACGTTAGATAATCCGGGCTACGTAGAGTGCGTAGCGTCCAGAGGTCTAACTCTTGTTGCTTGGTCTGCATATTTTTCGCTAATGTCGACCTTTCACTTCGGTTTTCGCGAATTCAGTATTGGCAATTGGCTATCAAGAGCCCAGCCTCGTAGTTTTTCATTAGAATCCACTGGATGGGTCCGCACAGTGGCAGGAGTCCAAGCTATGGTTAGCCTTTACTTATTAGCGATTTGTATATTGACCTACTTCGGTCGGCCTTTTGAATAGCATGTAATGCGACTTCGCTTTAGCAATCCGACACTAATGGTGTTTTTCTGCAGCGAAAGTGCTCTATGTACCGGCGGCGTTTTGATCGATACCAAACGCTGCTTATAGTGGGCATGAAAATCGGATTTTTCAGGAAAAAATTTTGTTTGGTTAGTTCCTTGTGCGAAGCAGGCGATACCGGGGGTATGTCCCGGTATCGCCTGCCGACTTATGCCCGGCCCTTCTCAGAGTAACCCATGCTCCGCAAAGGAGTACACGGCTTCTCCGACCACGAAGTGATCCAGTACCCGGATGTCGATCAAGGCCAAGGCGCTTTTTAGCTTCTCGGTAATCACCCGGTCGGCTTGACTGGGTTCGCTGATGCCGGACGGATGGTTGTGGGCAAAGATCAGCGCAGCGGCATTGTGTTGCAGTGCGGTTTTCACCACTTCCCGTGGATAGACACTGGCGCCGTCGATGGTGCCACGAAACAATTCCTCGCAGGCGATGACCTTGTGTTGATTGTCCAGAAACACCCCCAGAAACACTTCGTGTTCCAACGGTGCCAGTTTTAACTTGATACAGTCCTTGGCTTTGTCGGGATCGGTCAGCGCTTCGCCGCGACTGAAATAGCGGTTATAGATTTGCAAGGCCTCGAAGATCACATCGTCTTCAGCGGCCACGCGGTAACGGTTATTGCTTCCGCGAATGAATAACATCGGTTGTCTCCTGTCAGAAATAAACGGCAGAACGCCCCCCCTGGCGGGGCGGACGTTCTCCGGAATGGTGATGAAATGGGATGGGGTTGCCGGCGACGGCGCTTGGCGTTAATCGCCGGCAGAACACTCGAAGACGCGAAGACGGCTTACGAGGCCAACGCCTGGATAGGGCTTGAGGCTGAGGCGCCGGTTTCTATAAGCAAGGGGGTTGGTTCATTTTCCAACGCGGCATCCGGATCAATGCCGCGGCTGGCCAACACGCTGTTCATCGCCTGGGTTAACAGACGTTGGCTTTGTTCCCGTTCCGAGCCGCAGCCATGTTGGATGGCCCAATAGGGATTAAAGCGGTAATTCTGACCTTCCCGTTTGGATTGCCTGTTCACTTCGGCATGAAACGCTTTATCGAAGCGTTCGGCTTGTTCGAACTGCTGCCAGAAGCCTGTGCCAGCCTGCGTGTCCACCGGCGGCAACCAGCGGCGCTGGCGGCCGACCCAACGGTTCATCCGATCGATCAAGGTTTTGCTTTTCGGAAAGAAGTGGATGGTGCCGATGCCCGGATAGTAGCGCACGTCAAAGTAACTGGCGCTGATCCGCTGGCCGTCCCGTAGCGCATGAAACTGCTGTTTAAACACCGATACTAAACTGACTTCGGCTTCGGTCTTGCCGTCGAGCAAGGCAAACACCTTGTCGAAATCCGCTAACAGCCGTTCCGATTCCCAATTCAGACCGTTCTGGTAGGAACTGACACCATGTCCCGGCAAAATGAAGCGGGTGGTTTTGATTCGCATCCCCAAGGTGCGGTGTTTGTCGTTGGATTTCCAGCCCATATAAAACACCGTGTTATCGCGGTAATAGCGGGTGATCAGATCGAACACATCGCAGACCATGCTCAGTTGAATTTCGCCTTGCTGTTCGATGATGCCTTGCATAAAGCCATAGATGTTCGGCACGGTAAATTCCAAAGACTTCACCGTTTCGAAATCCGCCTCCAGCCGCTTTTGCGCCGCCGACGACAAACGCGAGGTGACTTGGGTCGAGCGCAGGATGCTGGCCCAGGCCCGATTCTTCAGCTCGTGATAGCGTTTAAACAGGGTCCGCTTCACCGCAGCCGACGACGACTCGTCGTCCCCCCGGAGACCACCCCCGTTCAATTCACCCAGGGTTTTACCCAGCATGACCCGATAACGGTTGGCGCGGGCTTCACTGAACACGGCTTGGCGTGCAGCTTCGACCGCGGCATTGAACATCAGTACCGCGTTGTCGATGAAGTCATTCGGCAAGGCCAACTCGTTTGGCAATTGAAACTCACCCAGCAAATCGTCGGCCTCCCGCCTATCCTGGCGCAAATCGTCCAGAATACTGCCGAGGATGTCCTGTTCGAAGGTCGAGGTTTTCTGCAACCAGACCAGGGCAATTTCCACCGCGGTTTTGCGTTCGGCCTCCGCGCCGGCGAACATGTCCGATAAAAACTCGACCTCACCGTGCTGCTCGATCAAGCGCAGCAGCTGTTGCCGTTCCCTGGAAAACGGGTTTTTCAGCGTTTCGGCATTGACAATGGCGACGATCTCACCGTCAAATAAAATCTCCCACGCCTTCAGCACATGCTTGGCGCCGTCGGCAAACGGCGGATTCATGATGATGTGCGAATAGACACTGCCGCTTTGAAACTGCAGAAAATCCATGCCCACCACCGCATAGCCTTCGTCGCGTAACACGGCGTGTTTACGAATATCGAGTTCGATGCAATCGATAGCCAAGCGTTGGTAATGATCGCGAGGCTTGGCTTTGAGTAAATGGCCTTCGCCGGCCGAGGGTTCCAGCACTCGGACGAACTGGGTATTCTTGAACTTGGCCCAGGCTTTGCGGCCCAGGGTTTCCGGTGTGGGGTAGTATTGAAAGGGTTCCATCATAACGTGCTCTCGAAAACGGCGAGCACGCCGACCCCGGCGGGATCGACGTTGTCCCGCTCAGGTGAAAAGATAGAAAACGCCCACGGCCGCACTCGGCGCCGGGCGTGATCGGTTTAGTGCCTATCAGCTAGCGTAAAGGTCAGCCAGTCCCTAACTCAACATCGAACGGCATAGCAACCGCTTTGCGCCGCAGCATGCCGGTCATCAGGCCGCCCCCGCTAACTGCTGGGTTTTAGCCGCCAGTTTCTGTGTCAAAGGATCGGCGTCCGTTTCCGATTCATTTGCCGGAGTGGCGTTGGCAAAAAACTCCTCCACTACCGCCGAGCCATCCTCCTCGTTGTCCTCGAACGCACCGTTACCGAAGCCTTGTCGAGCCGCCCGATCCAGTGCCGCTTGATCGAAGCCGGCGGCTTGGCGTTGCTGGTCCAGTTGCTGGGCTTCCTGAAACGCCGCTTCCAGCGCTTGGTCACCGCGCAAGGTAATATCGACATAGAAGATCGCCGATCCATGGCTTTGCCGGGTGGATTTACCGCGCAGTTTCAGTTCCAATGGCAGACAAGACAGACGATTGCCGGACACCGCCTTGAAATACTCCAGCCGAGCCGCCAAGGTGCGAATACTGTTGAAGCCGGTGGTGCGAAAGATGAAACTGCCCAAGGGATCGTCATCGCCGATCAACACGTTCAAGCGGCCATAGGGTTTGCAAGCCCCACCTCTGGCCAGCTCGCAGCCATCCGGCGAAGGACAAACCAAACTGACCAAACCCTCCTGAGTGCGGCGTTTAGAGGTTTCACCGTTGCCGACACAAACCGGCCGACCGGTTTGCCGGTCGAACAAACTGTATTCGGCCCGAAAGTTCAAATCCGGCTCGTTAAACAGCAACCGGATCGGAATACTGCGGATTTTGCCGCCTTGGGATTTACGCAAGGTGTCGTCCAAGGGATGCGGAATCCAGCCGTCCTTGCTTTGCAGTTGGCTGGTAATGGTGAATTGGTCGTCTTTCTCCGGTAAGCGTTTACCGTTCTTCTCGACCACCTTGCCGATGGCAATCCGCCCGAGAATCGGCGGAGTAATGGCTAAGCCTCTTAACATAAAGGGTCTCCTGTTGGTAATTTGTCGTGTGTATGTGTTTAGGTGTGTAGGTGCATAGATAGGATTAAGCCAGTAACCAACGAGCCAGCGCCTGCAAAGCGCTGGCTCGGGGTTGGCGTTGAGGTTTAACGAAAGATGGATGAATGACAGGCCGCGATTGATCGATAAAGGCTGTCGATCAATACCCGCTGGTGTTTGAGCTGTTCCTCACTCAACCCGATACCTCACGAACGGCCTTACTGAATCAGGAAACGCCGACTACCGGTTTTGGTGGTCGCGTACTGATTCAGCAGATCGGGTTGATCTTGCAGTAAGCGCTTGCTATCCAACACCTGGCTGTCCTTGGCTTTCTTCCAAGTGACCGTGCCGGTCTCGAACACGGCTTTGCTGGCGTCGCCCATCGCCTGTTGTAAGGCTTGCTTGAGTTTGGCTTCCTGGGTTTCCAGGCCGGCCAGACTGAGTCGAACCTGCACCAGATCGGCAAAGGCAGCGGATAACGTGACATCCTGACTGAAGTCGACGGTTTGGCCGTAGTCCTGTGGATACAAACAACGCAAAGCCTGATCGGCCGATTCCGAACCGTCCGCCGGCGGTGGCGTATCGCTTTCGACGTATTGCCAGAAATGCCGCTCCAGTTGAATCAGACGCCCGATCAAGCCGTCATCGCGCGCAATCCGATGAATCTGCAACTCCTGGCCACCTAACAGTACGGCGACATCGGCTGCCGCTTTGCCGGTGACGGCTAACTAGTGTTGCACCTGTAACTGGATATATTCCGGCACGCCGTCCCGCCAGAGCCGGGCGCCGTTGATGCCGGCGGTTTTGCATTCCAGGATTTGCACCTCAGCACGACCGACGACTTCGCGGTCGATATTGGCCAGCATCCACAGCAAGCTGGGATGCGGATGTTGCAATACGGCATTGATGCGCCGTACCTTGTTACCCGTGCGCCGTGTGTAATGCGCAGCCACAATCGGTTCTAGCAGATTGCCCCAATAAGTCGGACTGTCCTCGTCATTGGGATCGGTTTTCGGCAGATTGCCGTCGCGGCCGGTCTTTTCCAGCCACAGTTCCAGCTGGGACTTATACGGGTTCAAACCGACCGCTGCAGCGGCATCGGAACTGCCAATCCCGCGCTTTCTGACATCAAGCCAGTCTTCACGGGGTAAGTTTTTGGTGTTGACCAGACGCAAGGCAGGTTTAGCCCGCCGGGTCGGTGGCGTTTGTAATGCGGTTTCGGTCATGGTGACCTCCATGGACAATGAGTAACAGTAAAAACATTCAATGGCCTTAACAGTAAGCAGGTGGCAACCTGTGCTCAGCATCGAAAGCAACATCCCAACTGCCCAAAAACAAAAACGCCCGGTCGGAAAACCGACCAGGCGTTTTGTCAGTGGATTGGGTTGTAATGTCGGGTTAAAGCGCTGCCGGATCAGGCGATTGGCATGCGACCAAAGCCGCGGTAATGGATTTATGCGGCCAACTGCAAGGCCGCATCCAATGCCCGTTGTTTCAGGGCGGCACCTTGACCGAACCAAGCCGAATCGATCCGGTGTTCGCTACTACGCGCCCGCTTTTCATGATCGACGTATTCGGTCACGGCATTGAGTAACCCCCAGGCCGTGCCTTTGGCCGCTTCCAGATCGGCGCCATGACCGGCCCCTTCATACAGGCTTTGCACTTTCTTCAACGCCCGTTCGTTGCTCAGCGTCACTTGCTCGCCATTCGCTGCCGGGGTATCGCACAACACCCGTAGGAAGTAGTTCATCGCCTCATGGGTTTTGACTTTGCGTTCCGCCAGGGTGCGCATCCGGTACATGAAGGTATCCCATTGCGATACGGCAATACCCAGTTGCTGTTTGACGGCTTGGGCATCGAATTTGGTACTGTGCGGCACCTTGATCGCTGCGCTGGCACCGTTGACGGCAATGGTCAGGGTGTTGTTGCAGACCACCCGGATCGTGGTCGGCGTGGCGGTTGTTGCTAGCGTGCCGTCACAGGAAGTGGCCAGCAGCAAATAGCCGTGGATTAGATCGGCCCCTTTCAATGCCGCCGATTGTCCGGTTTTAGCCAAGGCCCAGAACTTCTTGCCGCCTTTCAACACGCCAGCGGTTTCCAGTTCATAGCCTGCGACTTCGGTTAAATCCCGATAGAACTCCAACACCTCCCTAGGCTGTACCACCTGGTAACGTTTCGAGACTACCGACAAGGCCTGCTTGGAATCGGAGCGGTACAATACCTTGTGATCATCAAAGCGATGAATCTCACCCAAATTACCTGCGGTATTCGAGGTAAACCGCACCGGGGATTCCTGAATCTGCCAATCCATGCCGGCTTGCTTGGCCCAGACTTCCAACGGTTGCTTGGGCGCCAATAAATTACCGAGCCCATGCCAGGGCTGCTGCCCGACATAGGCCATGTTTTCCACTAAATGTGCCATCATCCACCTCCCACTTATTCAAAAGGTTGATCGGTATGCACGTCGCCGAACTGCAAGCCGCAGTTCTGGCAGACGTAGTTGTGTAATACCTTCTGATCGATGACCTGACCTAACTTGGCCCCGGTCACGCCAGCAGTGGTAGCCCAGATCAAGGCACCAATCAACGCACCACCCAGAGTGCCGACAGCAGCACCGACCGGACCACCGATCAAACCCACCGTACTGCCAAACTCGGCCCCAACAACAGCACCGGAACTCGATGCCGCCCAGCCACTCATGGCGCCACCCACGGCACCCACTGCACCGCCAATCCGCTTGGCACGGTCTAACGTGATCACCTGATGCGATCGACAAATCGGACATTCCATACTCATAGACATATTCCCCAAGAAAAACGCCGGACAGCCGGCCGTAAACCAATGCGCCAAAACGCATCGATTAACCGAAACCAGTCAACGGCAGAAAAAGATGAAGGCTCGACGCAATGCGTCAAGCCAGACAGAAACAAGCATTCCCAGCGCCTTTGGACGGAAAAGTCCAAATCGGATAGGTCAGCTCAAGGGATGTATATGTAACTGAAAGAATTTAAAAACGGCTGCAATTCTTTCTAGTTGGTCGACGATTTTCATGATCAACGGATAAAATAAACTCATCTAATCTTTAAGGCTATTCTAGGTACTATTACATTGAACAGCCGTTCTATGGCCTTTGCTGGTTAAACAGTAGGAAATCAATATGACACCAATTACCATTGAAAATGCGAAAGGCTTAGTTAATAAAGTAAACAATACCTTTCAAAAGTATCCAGATAAATTGGCATCTAACAGGCTGGTGAAAAACCCACTGATATTTCCCCTTACCCACGGTTTCCGTGATTTTTTCGTGTTGAAATCGGTCATGACATCGAGTTTCAACCGTTTTGCCCCTGTTTCAAGGGCTTTTTATTCGCCTGAAGCCGTCTGTGGACGGTTTTCAGGCGCACTTCGCCCTAGGTGGGCGCACTCCACGCCGGTTTCGGCGTGAACACCAATAGGTTGAGCAAGCGCGTCAGGTTGTAGGCGGCAAAGCAAAACAAGGCCTGACCTGCGACTTTGGCTAAGCCGATGTGGCGGGTTTTACGCAGGCCCCCGACGGTCTTGATCCAGCCGAAGGCTTCTTCGACGATTTTGCGGCGCTTGAGGCTTTGAGCGTACGCTTTGCCGCGCGCGGTGCGGCCATCGACGGCACTGCCGGTCTTTTTGCGAGCAACATGGGCTTTGATGTCTTGCGTCTTGAGTTTGTTGACGAACGCCGGTTGGTCATAGCCTTTGTCGGCACCGACGCTGCCGCCTTTGGGAACACGGCGTTTGATCATTGTTTGCGCGGCTTCGATTTCAGCGGTGCCGGTGGCTTGGGTGGTTTCGACATCGACAATCAGGCCGTTACGATTCTCGGATAGGGCATGGGTGATGTAACGCAGTTTGGCCTCGGTGTATTCGCCTTTCTTGTAAAGCCGCGCTTCGGGGTCTGTCGTGCTCTGATGCGTGGCATTGCTGCGCTTTTCGCCGCTGAAGTCGACCTCGGGATTGCGGCCGGCGGGTTTATCAGGACCGCTGCCGTCTTTCTTCACGAAGCTTTTGTGCGAGGCCCAGGCTTCGATCAGGCTGCCGTCGACACTGAAGTGTTCGTCGGACACCAGGTTTTGCCATTCGGCAATGGCCAAGACCCGCTCAAAAAACTCGCGACTCAGTGCTTCGGACAGCAGGCGCTCGCGGTTGGCGCTGAACACGCTGCGTTCCCAGACAGCATCGTCGATACCCAAACCGACAAACCAGCGAAACAGCAGGTTGTAGTCCAGCTGTTCCATCAACTGGCGTTCGCTACGAACGGTGTACAGCACTTGCAATAGCAAGGCGCGCAGCAGTTTTTCGGGCGCAATCGACGGGCGGCCAGTATGGGAGTAGCATTCGGCAAAGACCGCATCCATAGAGGCCAATACGCCATCGACGAGTAGCCGTAAACGACGCAACGGATGCTGTTTGGGAATACGGTCTTCCAGGCTAACGTAGCTGAACCAGCTATTTTGAATGGCATCGTGTCCGCGCATGGGGGGCTTCTCCAATTTAGATGCGCTATTTTACTTGTTTGCTGAGGCTATGCGCCTTGATGACTGCAGCTTTGGGAGTTTTTCACCAGCCTGCTAATCCATCCGGGTTAAGCGCACTTTTCGTTTACCAGGTTGGGTATGATTCAACGCATCACAGCGACACTAGGGTGATTGCCTTCGAAAAGATAGAAAATGAAGAACATTTAGCAATTTATGTGAATAATGTGTCCAGGCATGGAATTAAATATCTTGATTTTTTTGATAGCGAATCTTGGGTACTTCATAAACACATTAAGAAAAACGGCAAACTTCCGCCTATACCAGACAATATATTTCCGACCAAGTTAAAAAACTTTCCATCACTCAATCCTCGAACTGACGAAATACTAAAAATTCAGTTATCGACATTAGAGGATTTTAGGATTTTACTTTTATGGTACGCAGGCTACTCGTATACTCAGGATGAAATTCAAAATATTTTGTTGAGAAATAATTATAACTTTCCTGACTCACCATTTGAGATTCATAGCGCCACACCCATTAATAAAAAACTATTAAAAAGAGGTGGATTACTAAAATACTTTAAGACCTTGTTCGAAACCAATGACAAACCAGATCTTCATCGAAAATATATAAAAAGAATAATTGGCGAAAATCAAGAAGCTATTTTCTATGAGACGGAAGCATCCGATTACTTTAAAGTTTTGAGTCTTTTTAAGTTCTTATCGAAGGCAAATGATAAATGGCATAGCTTAATATGCAATAACATGGAATTTCCCTCGCTTTCCAATAATCCAGTTGCTTTAGAATATGAGGGATTTATTGATCAAGAAAGCATTCATACGCACGAAACAAAACGCATGAAAGATGCAATTCTTCGCTGTTTTTATAACAGACTAATACAACCGACTTTGATTAAACAACCCTCCCTGAAACCTATTTTATTTTCAGATAACGAGTGTTTCACGAAGTTTGACATACAGCTTGCTGAATTTGATATTTATATACAAAAGCTATTTGATTTATGCATGATAAGAAAGTCAAGCTATCGAAATGGTGATATATCTACTGCTATAGATGAAGCCTTCTTAGATGCACGAAGATACGTTGATGCGCTCTCACAAAAATTCGATTCTGAGGCTAAGTTTTTAACAAAAGACGACCTTATATTGACTTTAATAAAGTGCGCTTCGATTAATAGAGCCGAAAATGATTACGATGGCATATTAAATATTTATAATAAGATAGAGCACGATGGCACTCCTGATAAGATTGATATAATGAAATCTGTTCAGAGCACTCGTCAAATCCATTTTGCGTTATCAGATATTTTTGATATAAAAACAAATGAAATCCCTGATGACCTTATTCAATGCGCTGCCATAGTCAATGAAATGTTTTCAAGATTTTATAATCGTGAAGCATCCCCTGAAGAACGATATATATTTAAAGATAAAATTTATTCTCCAGCATATGTTGGATTATCTGCGACATTGCTTTTAAATGGGTATATTAAAAGCAATAAATTCAGATCGAGAACAGAAAATATCGATGACTTTAAAATTAGGATAAGAGGAGAGACTAACAACGGTGTTAATGTTTACAGTTGCTTGTCAGAAATATACAATAGCTGTGATCTTGATAAAAAAAGTTTAAGTTCTCTTATATATTGCATGCCGGATGACTTGTATAAGTTTTTAACCGCTCGCTATTCTATTGTGATTGCAGGAATGGAAAGCCAGCGTCCGATAAAGGAGACTACCGTTGATGCATTAAAGCTTAAAAGAAGAAAAATTGAGATTCAAAAAGAAATTATCGAAAAATTCAAAGATTACAATATTGAGCACACTTATAATTTTGTAGGATTTTTTAAAACTCATGTCATTAACCTTGAAGGATTCCTTAAAGATCCCGTAAACATAATTAACTTATGGCTTTCTCAATAGTGCTGCCAGAAATATGGGCAGCGCAAGTAAACTGATTGGTGAAACTTTCTTCAGGCGTTCAATAATTCAGGAGGCTTTAGAAAAAAGTAATCTATAGGCTCTCATCTGTGCTTCACAAGCCTGATTACTATTCTTTAGTTAGTACTGTATCGACTTAAAGCTGATAAGCATAGGGTCGTTTATTTTGTTTGCCTTGACGTCTCTGAGTTATTACGGCACTCAGGCGGTTTCTGTCTCCTTTCCTACTCGATGTCTAACGGCATAATAGACACACTTGATGCGCTAGTCACAACTTGTCAGCACTGAGCAACAACTCTGCCGAGACCATTTAATTTGATCGCTGACAGCAAAACACTCCGACGGGGGCATACAATTTTTGCTCAGCGCTTACCGTTTAAGTTGAGGAATAAGTTTTATACCAAAAACCAATTTTTGGTCGTGCTTAATATGCTTATCGTCAGTTCAAAACCGAACTAACCGTGTGAGGTAGGGGAAATGCTTTCTACGAATGAGCCAACTTTTAACGAAAGAATTCACTACTTCTCAATGATAGCCCCACAAGTTTAGCAACACAGGCGATTAGACGATTGAAGGACAAACAATGAAACCAAGAACCATCCTACCAGGCGCGATGACAATAGACGAGGCCGCTGATTATGTAAGTCTTTCCAAAGCCACCTTGAAAAATCTTATACATAAAGGTGATTTTCCAAAGCCAAGACAACTAGCCGGCAAGCGGGTCGGCATATTAGTCAGAGAAGTTAATGAGTGGCTGGAAACAAGACCCGTTTCCAATCAGTTACCCCCGCCGAATACGGGTAGAAATGAGGCATAATTATCAAACTAAGCTACCAATCCTTCCAAGTGATCAGACAACCTTTTCAGCCATTCTTGTTTCTCTGTATCGTATTGATGCCTGTTATACGTGCCTACCACGCCTGGCAGCATATGCCCCAATATCGATTCGCCGACGGAATCCGGGCATCCTAACTCCGCAAGAATGGTTCGTGCAGTTCGGCGTAGGTCGTGCGGCGCCCAATGCGTGACAGTTAATCGAGGCCTATTTAAATTCGGCCTTATTTTCGAGTACGGTTGCCTGTAAAACACTTGCTCAGTGATGTATTTTTGTTGAATATGGCTTGATCTATCACGCATAGGAAACAAGTAGCTGTCACCAAATAGTAACTTCCTCCGCTTCACAATCGCTAATGCCCGGCCGTAAAGTGGCACACGTTGATCAGTAGCCTTTTCGTGTCTAGAATTCTTTGTTTTATGCTTAGGGATGGACCACCAAACTTGTCCATTTTTTTCATAGATATCCGATCCGGCCATGCTGACAATTTCTGCGCCCCGGCATGCTGTCCACAAATACAGCGTTAAGACATCCTCGAGCGGCTTTGTGAAATTGGGTAGCCATTCAATCAATTCGGCTACTTCCATTTCTGTTAACACTCTCTTTGCGGTACCGATCTTTACTCCTTCTATCGTTTTGCCTTTCGAGCGTATTTTTCCTCTAAGAATTAACCGCCACCAATTAGCGACAGTTTCTGGCAACCTCCCAGAATCAATTGCGTAATCCCAAGCAGCGCCAAGCTCGCAGCGTAACTTTCCAGCCTGTACAGGCGATGAAGTGGCGTAACTTTGTATCAAATTAAATGCAATCGAACGTGTAATCGATGATGCCGGAAGATTGCTAACCTCGCCCAGCATAGTATTAAACATCCGTGCAATTTCGGTCCGTCCTTTTTTAGCCCTATGCTGATTTACATGTCCCTGCAAGTATTCGTCGCATAAAACCCTTACTGTGTAGGCATTTTCAACATCGATAAGAGATTTTGTTTCTTCAACTTTTCGCTTTTCCTGTCGATTAGTCTTTACTACCAATGCATGATCGATACCCTTTTCACGATCAGCTTTGAGCTTTTCCCATGCAACAATGGCTGCAGGAAATGACATAGCGGGCCAGTGACCGAGAGCCGTTTGTCTCATTCGACTATCTATAGGACTTTTATAGCGGTAAACCCACGTGCGAGTTGTAGCTGTTGCAGTTAGACGCAACCCAGGGTAATTAGAGATAATGATATGTTGTCCTGGCGATAGAGATTTAGCCGCCCTGGCGTCAAAGTGGCGTAACATTTGGAGTTAAGATTTCTTAGGCGTAACATTCAGATTTTAATGAACAAAATGTTACGCCAAAATACTGACTTTGCCTAGCTTTAGTTGACCGTAGATAGCCTAAATCATTTGCCATTGATTCAATAGAATCGGGCCATACAAGCCAAAACACCGCAAAAACCAAGAGATGCAGAAAGACCAGACAATACAACACACCCCGATGATGCAGCAATACCTGCGCATCAAGGCGCAACATCCGGAGATTTTGTTGTTTTACCGGATGGGCGATTTTTACGAGCTGTTTTACGACGACGCCAAGCGCGCCGCGCAATTGCTGGACATCACGCTGACCGCGCGCGGCGCCTCGGCCGGCGCGCCGATTCCGATGGCCGGCATCCCTTACCACGCAGCCGAAAACTATATCGCCAGACTGTTGAAGCAAGGCGAGTCGATTGCGATCTGCGAGCAAATCGGCGATCCCGGCAAAACCAAGGGGCCGGTCGAACGTAAAGTCGTACGCATCGTCACGCCCGGCACCGTCACCGACGAAGCCTTGCTGGAGGACCGCAAGGACAATCTGCTGTTGGCGTTGGCGCGCTTCGATAAATCGATTGGCTTGGCCTGCCTGGATTTGACCAGCGGCAAGTTCGTACTGCAACAACTGGACAACGACAGCCAATTGCTGGCCGAAATCGAACGGCTGAATCCGGCCGAATTGCTGTATAGCGAAGACCAAGCCTTGCCTGCCGGCGTCAAGGAACGCAAGGGTTTGTGCAAACGGCCGCCCTGGCATTTCGAGTTGGATAGTTGCCGGCAATTGATACTCAAGCAATTCAACTGCCACGACCTGAAAGGCTTCGGCTGCGAACAGCTGCCGGCGGCGATTTGCGCGGCAGGTTGCTTGCTGCAATACGTGCGCGATACCCAATTCAACGCCCTGCCCCACATCCGCGGCATCGCGGTCGAGAACGAAGGCGATAGCATCAGCCTGGACGCCGCCAGCCGCCGCAACCTGGAACTGGACAGCCACCCCAGCGGCCAGATGCAATACACCCTGCTCGGCGTGCTGGACAAAACCGCCACGGCGATGGGCAGCCGCTGTTTGCGGCGCTGGTTGCACCGGCCTTTGCGCGACCAGACAGTGGTCAATGGCCGTTATGCCTGCATCGCCAGCCTGATCGACAACGAGCTGTATCGCGATTTGCAAACCAGCCTGCGCCAGGTTGGCGACATCGAACGCATCAGTTCGCGTATCGCCTTGAAATCGGCCCGCCCGCGCGACCTGTTGACCCTGCGCCTAACCTTGGCCGTATTGCCGGAGCTGCAACAAAAACTGGCCGGTAGCGACAATCCGCACCTGGACGCGTTGCGCGGACAATTGCGCGAACACCCGGAATTGGTCGATCTGTTGCAGCGCGCCATCATAGCCAATCCGCCGATGTTGATCCGCGACGGCGGCGTCATCGCCCCCGGTTTCAACACCGAACTCGACGAATTGCGCAACCTGAGCCAAAACGCCGACCAATTTTTGATCGACATGGAACAGCGCGAACGCGCCAGCACCGGCATCGCCAATTTAAAGGTGAATTACAACCGGGTGCACGGCTATTACATCGAAATTTCCAACGCCCAGGCCGACAAGGTGCCAGTGCATTACACCCGCAAACAGACTTTGAAAGGCGCCGAGCGTTACATCACGCCGGAACTCAAATCTTTCGAAGACAAGGTGCTCAGCGCCCGGGAAAAATCGCTGGCGTTTGAAAAAGCCTTGTACGACGAACTGCTGGGTACGCTGGGCGAGGCGTTGATCGATTTACAACAATGCGCGACGGCCTTGGCAGAATTGGATGTGTTGGTCAATTTTGCCGAACGCGCCGAAACCCTGGACTGGACGCAACCTGTTTTGACGCAAGAGCCAGGCATTCATATCGTCGCCGGCCGCCATCCGGTGGTCGAACAATTGTCCAGCATTCCGTTCGTTGCTAACGACCTGGATTTTTCCGGCGACAGACGCATGCTGGTCATCACCGGCCCCAACATGGGCGGTAAATCGACCTATATGCGTCAGGCGGCTTTGATCGTGTTGCTGGCCCACATCGGCAGTTACGTGCCGGCGCAGTCCCTGACTTGCGGCCCCGTTGACAAGATTTTCACCCGCATAGGCGCCTCCGACGATCTGTCCAGCGGCCGCTCGACCTTCATGGTCGAGATGTCGGAAACCGCCAACATCTTGCACAACGCCAGCGCCAACAGTTTGATTTTGATGGACGAAATCGGCCGCGGCACCAGCACCTTCGACGGCCTATCGCTGGCGTGGGCTTGCGCCGATTACCTGGCGCGCAACGTCAAGGCCTTTACCCTGTTCGCCACCCACTATTTCGAATTGACCACGCTGGCCGAGGAACAAAGCGGCATCCACAACATTCATCTGGATGCGATGGAACACGGCGACAAGATCGTGTTTTTACATGCGGTCAAGGACGGCCCGGCCAGCCAGAGTTACGGCTTGCAGGTCGCGGCGTTGGCCGGCGTGCCGCAATCGGTGATCGCCAACGCCAAGCACAAGCTGGCGCAATTGGAAAACGTCGCCTACATCGAGCAGCAGGACCGTAGCGAAATCGACCAATTCGATTTGTTTACCAGCCAGGAATGTCATCCGGCGCTGGTGTTGTTGGACGAACTCGATCCGGACCAACTCAGCCCCAGACAAGCGCTGGATACCCTATACCGTTTGGCCGGCTTGGTGAAAAACTACAAAACCTGAAGCGTTGCCAACGCTGCGCAGCCCAGACCGCCGGCGGGCCGGTTACCAAAATCGGCCCGCCGCACGCCGAACAATCGGCGCGGCCTTACTTGCCGTGGCACTAGCCGACTATAATTAGCCGACAGCCATTATTTATGTGAATCCCATGGCGAAACGCCGCTTCGAAAAACCGTTATTGATCTCGATTCTGGCGTTATCGACGGTGCTGCTGACCGTAAGCGATGCGTTGTGGCGCGTGGACCGTTGGATCTACGACTTGCAATTGCCGTTACTGGCGTCGCCGGCTTCGCCGGAGATCATCATCATAGAAGTCGACCAGAAAAGCCTAGCCGATTTCGGCCGTTGGCCCTGGCCACGAGACATCCACGCCCGGTTGCTGGAGTTTTTAGCTCGCTCGAAACCGCGGGCGATAGCCTTGGACTTTATTTTTTCCGAAGCCGACAAATCGCACCCCGAAGCCGATGCCCACCTCGCTCAAGCGTTAACCTTGGCCCGACCGGTAGTGCTACCTGTCGTCGTGGAATATAACGGCCAAACGTTGGTGGAAACCCTGCCGCTACCGGACTACGCCAAACATGCCGCACTCGGCCACGCCAACGTCGATTTGGACAAAGACGGCATCAGCCGCAGCATACTTTTGCAAGCCGGCTTGGGCGACAGGCTGTGGCCGGCTATGCCTTTGGCAATCTATGCCCAGCAACATCCGGAATTTCTGCAGGCGCTACCCGGCCTGCGCACCGAAACGCCGCGCGATTCGCTGCACGGCGACTTCCGGGTGTGGCTGCCGTTTTTCGATCCGAGCAGCGATTTCGCCCGCCTTTCTTATTCGGAGGTATTGTCCGGCAAAGTCCCGGCCCGAGTATTCGACGGTAAATACGTGCTGGTCGGCTTAACCGCGAGCGGCCTGGAACGCGAATTGCCGGCACCGTTGGCGGTCGGCGGCCGGCCGATGACCGGCGTCGAATTCATCGCCGCCGGCCTGGACGGCTTGTTGAAACAAACGCTGTGGCAGCCCTTACCGGGAATTTGGCAATTTTGGGCCAGTCTGGCGATAGCCGGTTGCTCGGTTTGGCTAAGCACCCGGTTCTCGCCGCGTTGGCTGCCGCCGGCGATACTGGCGCTTTCCGTGACGATTCTGTGCGGGAGTTGGCTGCTGCTGCGCCTGAGCCACTATTGGTTCGCGCCGTCGGTAGCGCTTTTCGTGTTGTGGTTCAGTTATCCGCTACGCAGTTGGCGCCATTTCGAGAAGTTGATCCAATCCTTGTTCGCCGAACGCAAACGGGCATTTGTCACGCTGAACGCAATCGCGGACGGCGTCATCACGACGACGCCGGACGGCGTGATCGACTACATGAACGCCGCCGCAATCGACATCGTCGGCCATAGACCGCCCAGCTCCAGCAGCCTTAATATCGACCGGATTTTCACTCTGGAAATTCGCGACAAACCATTCGCCATCGCCGATTTGATCCGGCAAAGCATCGCCGAAAACGCCCCGCTGAAATACAGCCATTGCCGGTTGACCGTGTCCGGGCAACACCAAATTACCGCCAACCTGGGGATTGCGCCTTTACTGGCCGGCAGGGGCGTGGCAAGCGGCGCCGTGATCAGCATTAACGATATCGGCGAACGGATGCTGATGGCGAAGATGCTGTTGCAGAAAACCGAAGAGCAAGCCGTAATGCGCGAATTGATTAACCGCGCCGAACAAATGAGTCTGGCCAAAAGCCAGTTCCTGTCGCAAATGAGTCACGAGCTGCGGACACCGCTGAACGCGGTGATCGGTTTCGCGCAACTGCTGCAAATGGACGATCCCGAGCATCCGCTGGATCCTTACCATCTGGATTCGGTGCAAGAGATCCTGAAGGCCGGCCAGCATTTGCTGGGTTTGATCAACGAACTACTCGATCTGGCCAAAATAGAATCGGGCAAAATCGCGATGAATATCCAAAGTGTGGCGCTAGCCGATTTGATTGGCGACTGTACGGCGTTGATTTCGCCGTTGGCACGCAGCAAAGGGCTGAACTTGGCCGTACAAAATCCGTTAGCTCCCGATGTCTTGTTGCAAGTCGACCCGAAACGGGCCAAGCAGATTCTGTTGAATTTCCTGTCCAACGCCGTCAAATACAACAGCCCGCAAGGCCGCATCGATTTGCACGCTCAACTCAGCGGCGGCGACCGGGTCCGTATTTCAATAACCGATACCGGCCAAGGTGTGGCCGAACAGGAACAAAAGCTGCTATTCCAGTCGTTTCAACGTTTGGGAGCCGAAAGCAGCGAGATCGAAGGCACCGGTATCGGCTTGGCCATCACCAAACAATTGGCCGAGCTGATGGACGGCGGCGTCGGCGTCAGCAGTACGCCGGGCGTTGGCAGCACTTTCTGGGTGGAATTTCCGCTGGCAAATGAACCCGCCGTGTTGACTCATCCCGTGATTGACCCGGCTCTTTGAGAACTTTGGGATTTAAGCCTGGAGGGTACTCGGCGCGCGGACGGGCACCCAATATCGGGCTTCGACAAGTTTCAGCCCCAACGGAATACAGGTAGGGTTATTACGGCGTCTCTGGGCAGTACGCCAATCGCGGCTATACTTTTCCGGCGCACCTCGCCGCCTTACGCGGCACGACCTACCTTCTTTTTTTCGATTGCCGAGGCTCTTATGAAACGTTTGCTTTTACCGTTATGCGTGGGGTTTGGCCTTACGCTCTCAACTGCCCCGTTCGCGGACGATAGCGTAATCGGTTACATCAAAACATCCACCGATGAAACCGCCATCATCGAAGCGGGTAATAAATCAAAGGCCGGCCTCGGATCGGCCGTGCATGTCGGCGACATCATCAAAACCGATGCCAATGGCTCTGCCGGATTGACGCTGAAGGACAACACCGTGCTATCCATCGGCCCGAACACTGAATTAAAAATCGAGGCATACCAATTTTTGCCGGAACAGGACCGGCTGGAATTGAACGCCAGCTTGCTGAGCGGCACCCTGCACTATATTTCCGGAGTCATCGCCAAACTCAAGCCGGAAGCGGTAAGGCTCAACACCCCGACCGGCGTTATCGCGGTCAGAGGAACCCGTTTTCTAGTCAAAATTGCAGAATAAGCCGAGTATTTGCCATGACCAAAATGCCCATATCAAAAAAATTTCTGACATTTGCCGCCGCATTGGCGTTGACCGGTTGCGCCGAATCCTACTTGGTATTGTTGGAGGACCACGACGGCAGCACCGGCAAGGTCACATTCAACAGCCGGGCCGGCGGCGAAACCTTGGTCGAAGCGGCCGGCTACGGTGCCGCGTTGAACAACGACAAGACGGTGTTTAAAGTGGAACAGCAACGCATCGAAAAAGATTTCGGCCGGGCCCTGGCCTCGGAACCGGTGCGTCCGGAAGTATTCCTGCTGTATTTCGAGACCGGCGGCGCCAAACTGACGCCGGAATCGGCAGCGTTGATACCGAAAATCGTCGAAGCGGCGGGCAATCACCCGGCAGCGGACATCTCGGTGATCGGCCACACCGACACGGTCGGCAATGCGGATAAGAACGAAAAACTGGCGCGAGAACGGGCTGTGGAAGTCAGCCGTTTGTTCGACCCGAGCAAACTGGACGTCAAGGAAGTGACCGTGACCTCGCACGGCGAGAAGAATTTATTGATCAAAACCCCGGACGAAACCTCGGAGCCGAAAAACCGGCGGGTGGAAGTCACGATCCGTTAAACCGGCCGGCGGTCCGGCCGGATGCCGGACCGCCCCCGTTTTATTCGCTAGCCAATATCTTGGCCAACTGCGCAGCGGGCACGTAACCGGGCAAAATATTCCCTTTTTGGGTCACTATCATCGGCGTGCCGTTCATGCCGAACGCTTCGCCCAAGGCCATATGTTCGTCGACCGGATTTTCACAGCTTTTGCTATCCAGGCTTTCGCCTTTCTTTGCTGAGGTCAGAGCTTTGTTTCTATCGGCCGCGCACCAGACAGAAACCGCTTTTTTGTAGGAATCGGAACCTTTACCGGCTCTAGGGAAAAACATATAGCGCACTGTGATGCCTTGCGCCAAATATTGATCGATTTCCGAATGCAATTTACGGCAGTAGCCGCAGTCGATGTCGGTAAACACCGAGACCGTGTGTTTGGGAGTCTCCGGTTTGAAGATAATCATCTTCTGTTCGCCGAGCTTGTCCAATTCCGCTTTACGAACGCCGGCCAATTTGGTCTCGGTGATATTTTTCTTGGCTTGCACGTCGAATAATTGGCCTTGCACCAAATATTTGCCGTCTTCGGAGGCATAAAAAATATTGCCGCCCATCGTCACTTCGTACAGCCCCTGAATTTCGGACGGTTTAACCGCATCGATTTTGCCTTCCGGCATAAACTCGCTGAGCGCCTTTTTGATTGCCGCTTCGTCGGCAACCGCTTGGCCGCAGGCCATCGCGGCCGATAAGGCCAGAAGGTGTGAGATTTTTTTCATGCTAGTACCAATGGAAGATAGTCAAGGAAAGCGGTTGACCGGGATTGCGCCGATTCGTTCAGCGTTATTGGAATAGCCGGTCGATATCGAGAAACATGGCTAACGCCATCAATAGCATCAACAGGACCATGCCAATCTGTTGGAAATACATCTGCATTTTCTCCGGAACCGGACTGCCTTTGACCGCTTCCACGGCAAAAAACAACAAATGGCCGCCATCCAATACCGGCACCGGCAAAAGATTCAATACGCCGAGACTGACGCTGACCAGACCCAGAAACTTCAGGAAGGCGGTCAGGCCCATTTCGGCAGATTGTCCGGCATACTGGGCGATACTGATCGGACCGCTCAGGTTTTCCACCGACGCCGACCCTACCACCATTTTACCCATCATTTTCAGGGTGTTGACGGCGTAGAACCAGGTTCTTTCGAACGCAGCCGGTACCGCATCGAGCGGGGACAGTGCATGCTTAACCAATAGCGAATCCAACAAATCCTTGGGCGTCTCGACACCTGCGCCGATCTTGCCGATGCTGTTACCGTCCTTCTGCTGCTCTCGGCGCGGTGTTAGCGTTAATTCCGAGCGGGCGCCGTTACGCTCTATCGTTAAGCTAATAGCGACTTCCGGGCGGGCCTGCACATATTCGACCCATTGTTGCCAATCGGCGATCTCGACGCCGTCGGCGCTGACCAGCAAATCGCCGCTTTGCAGACCGGCCTGTTTGGCCACACCGTCGTCCATCAGTTTGCCGACTACGGGTTTAATCTTCGGCGACCAGGGCTTCAAGCCCAAACGCTTGTGCAAACCTTCCGGCGTTTCGGCATCCCGGTCGGACAAGCGCAGCATATGGCTTTGCCGGCTGTCGTCCGCCGATTTGGTGGTTATACTGATTTCGCGTTCGCCGGCAATCGCCGCCGAGAGCAACGCGTCGAAGGTTTCTATCCAGGTTGGCGTCGTCTTGTCGTTAACGGCGACGATTTCGTCGCCCTCGACCAGACCGGCTTGCTCGGCCAGAGAACCTGGCTCGACTCCGCCGATCAACGGTTTGACACCGACTTCGCCAATGACCAGTACGACCCAGAACAACAGCACTGCCAGCAGCAGGTTGAACAACGGACCGGCCGCCACTACCGCGGTCCTGGCCCATAACGGCCGCCGATTGAACGCAAACGGCAGATCGGCCTCTTTGACGGCCTCCTCGCGTTCGTCGACCATCTTCACATAACCGCCCAATGGCACCGCAGCAATGACGAATTCGGTATCGTCTCCGCTTTTCCGCCACGACAGCAACGGCTTGCCGAAGCCAATCGAAAAACGGATGACTTTTACCCCGACCTTGCGTGCGACCCAAAAATGGCCGAATTCATGAAACGCCACCAGTACTGCGATGGCGACAATGAAGTAAAACAAGGTATGCAGGGTATCCATCTAACTCCTAATGCGACAGTTCGGTAATGACGGTTTCGGCAACCTCTCTGGCACGCCGGTCGGCGTCCAGAACGTGCTCCAAGGTATCGGCGGCTTCCGGTTCGAAACGGGCCATGCTGCGTTCGATGATTTTGGCAATATCGGTGAAACGCACCCGTTCGTTCAAAAATGCGTCGACAGCGATTTCATTGGCGGCGTTCAGCACAGTAGGCATGATGCCGCCGGCCTTGATCGCCTGGTATGCCAGCTTCAAACACGGAAAACGTTGCAAGTCGGGTTGCTCGAAATCCATGTGCTTGACTTGAAAAATGTTCAAGGGTTCCACACCGGAATCGAAACGCTCCGGCCAGGCCATTGCATGGGCGATCGGCGTACGCATATCCGGATTACCCATTTGCGCCAACACCGAGCCGTCGACGTAATCCACCATCGAATGAATGATGCTTTGAGGATGAATGACGACCTGAATCGCATCGGGGTCCATATCGAACAGCAAGCAGGCTTCGATCAGCTCCAGGCCCTTGTTCATCATCGTCGCGGAATCGACCGAGATTTTTCGTCCCATATCCCACTTGGGGTGGGCTACCGCCTGCTCCGGCGTGACGTGCTCCAGCTCGGCCAGCGGCGTTTGCCGAAACGGACCGCCGGAAGCGGTCAGTAAAATTCTACGGGCCTGCTTGGCGCGGTGTCCGGCGGTATATCCGGCCGGCATGCACTGGAATATGGCGTTATGCTCGCTATCGATGGGCAGTAAGGTGGCACCGGACTCGGCCACCGCATTCATGAAGATTTGGCCGGACATTACCAAAGCTTCCTTATTGGCTAGCAGCACCGCTTTACCGGCTTTCGCCGCAGCCAGAGTCGGCAGCAAACCGGCAGCGCCGACAATGGCGGCCATGACGGCGTCCACGTTATCCAGCGTCGCGACCTGAGCCAAGGCATCGGCGCCGGCCAGGACCTTAATGTCGGCAATCGGCGTGCCAGCCAGTTTATCCGTGAAAGCTTGGACATTGTCCGGGTTGGCAACTACGGCATATTCCGGCCGGTGCGCCAGACATTGTTCGAACAACGCGTCGATATTGCCATTGGCGGTTAACGCGACCACCTTGTATTGGTCGGGATGGCGGGCGACCACGTCCAGCGTACTAACGCCGATGGAGCCGGTGGCTCCGAGTATGCAAATGCCTTTCATGAGTAAAAAATCCTGCCGATCAGCAAAATGCCGGCATAAAAGAATGGGGCCGCGGCAATTACGCTATCCACCCGGTCCAGGATACCGCCGTGTCCAGGCAATAAGTTTCCACTGTCTTTCACGCCTTTTTTACGTTTGACCAGACTGAAAAACAAATCCCCGTAAATGGATACCAACACCGTTATCACCGACAAGATCAGCATATCGGTCCAGACCAGGCCGCCCAAAAAGCGCAGGCTACTGTCTTGGGCTTCGGCCGGTTCGTTGGCGGTCAACCAGCCGTAGATAGCGAAACCCAAGCCGCACAAGGCTGCCGAAGCCAACGCGCCGTACATACCCTGCACCGTTTTGCCGGGGCTGACTTCAGGAGCCAATTTCTCCTTGCCCCAGGTTTTGCCGGCAAAGTACGCGGAAATATCGGCGGCCCAAATCAGAATCAAAAAGTAAAGCACCATGCCGGTACCGTAATAAGCACGTAATTTGCTGAGGAACATCCAGGCGCCGAGCAGCACCATCCAGCCGACAAACGCCTTGAATCGGGGTTTGAACTCCATGCTCAGCAACTGCGGGCTGGTCTTTCTGATCAAGACCATCGTCAGAATCCAGAACGATACCGGCAATATGACAAACCACTCCAAAGCATCCGAATAATCCTTGATTTCCGGCCATTCCATTGCCTCGCTGGTCAGTTCCAACAACACGGTCCAGTAAGTCACACCCAGCATTGGCACAATCAGCGCGAGCAGAAACAGAATCTTGCTGCCGAGTTTGATAACGTCGGTCAACAGCATCCATTCGTAGGCGGCAGCCAGTGTGATCAGAGCGATAAACAACGAAAAATAGGTGGCGGGCAGCAACAGCACCGCAGCCGTGGCGGCCGCTGCCAAAACCAGCGCGGTTAAAATGCGTTTTACTAACATGTCGATTTTCTAGTTATTATGGTTATGGAAAACATGCCTAGACAACTCTGCCGGCGACAACCTGCTCGCCGGTGTGGCCGAAGCGGCGCTGCCGACGCTTGAAACTGCCGATGGCTTGTTGCAAGGCGTTGTGGTCGAAATCCGGCCACAATGCATCGGTGAAATAAAACTCCGTGTAAGCCAATTGCCAGAGCAGGAAATTACTGACCCGTTCCTCGCCGCCGGTACGGATAAATAGATCAGGTTCCGGCAAGCCGGCTGTCTGCAAATAACGCTCTACCAAATCTTCGCTGATTTCCTGTTCATCAATGGTACCGGCTTTGATTCCGGCCACGATTTGGCGCATGGCATTGGCGATATCCCAACGTCCGCCATAATTGGCGGCAATCAACAGAGTCAAACCGGTATTACTCGCTGTTTGCGCTTCGGCAGAGCGGATTTTATCTTGCAATTTGTCGTTGAAGGCGGTTTTGTCGCCAATGATTTTCAGGCGGATATTATTTCTGTCCAGTTTGTCGACCTCGGCTTGCAAGGTCGACATAAACAATTCCATCAACAGGCTGACTTCGTCCTTAGGCCGGCGCCAGTTCTCGCTGCTGAACGCAAACAAGGACAACACTTCGATGTTTTCCTTCGCGCAGAATTCGACGATTTTACGCACCGCCTTGACCCCGGCATGGTGCCCCATTATCCGCGGCATCAGACGCTTTTGCGCCCAACGGCCGTTACCATCCATGATGATGGCAATATGGCGCGGATTGCCGTTATCAATCACCGGTTTGTCGTCAACAGCATTCATGTCTTTCTCGGTTACATGGACAGCAAATCAGCTTCTTTTTCTTCCAGATGCTTTTCCACTTCCTTGATGTATTGGTCGGTCAGTTTTTGGATCTTGTCTTCCGCTTGGCGCGCGTCGTCTTCGGAAATCAATTTCTCTTTCAAAGCGTCTTTGATTGCGGCGTTGGCGTCGCGGCGAATGTTGCGGATCGACACCCGGCCCTGCTCGGCTTCGTTTTTTACGATTTTGACCAAATCTCGGCGGCGCTCCTCGGTCAAGGCCGGCAAAGGCAGTCGAATCACCGTACCCTGCGTGGCCGGGTTCAAACCCAAACCGGAAGACATGATCGCCTTTTCGATCGCCTGCACCATGCTTTTTTCCCACGGAACGACTTTCAGAGTCCGCGCGTCCTCGACCGTGACGTTGGCGACTTGCGACAACGGCGATTCGTTGCCGTAGTAAGACACCGAAATTTGGTCCAGCAAACTAGGATGGGCGCGCCCGGTTCTGATTTTGGTGAACGCTTTTTGCAACGCTTCGATACTTTTTACCATCCGCGCTGCAGCATCTTGTTGAATATCGCTAATCATTCTGTTAATTCCTCACGATCAGAGAGCCGATGTCTTCGCCGCGCATCAAACGCATTACGGCGCCCGGCTCGAATACATTCATTACCCGCATCGGCAAATTGTTATCCCGGCACAGTACCAAAGCGGTGGTATCCATGACGTTTAGACGCTGATCGATGGCTTCGTCATAGGTCAAACGGGGATAAAATACCGCATCGGGTACTTTCACGGGATCGGCCGAATAAACACCCTTGACCTTGGTGGCCTTGATCATCAACTCGGCGTCGATTTCGATGGCACGCAAGCTGGCCGCGGTATCGGTGGTAAAAAACGGGTTACCGGTGCCGGCGGCAAAAATGGCGACACGGCCTTTTTCCAAATGGCGGACCGCCCGGCGGCGAATGTAGTCTTCGCACACCTGGTTGATTTTCAAGGCGGTCATGACTCGCACCGGTTGGCCCAGGTACTCCAATGCATCCTGCATGGCCAAGGCGTTGATCACGGTGGCGAGCATACCCATCTGGTCGCCGGTGACCCGATTCAAACCTTCCGACGCCTTTTCGCCGCCGCGTAAAATGTTACCGCCGCCAATTACCAGACCTACCTGGATACCGGCGTCGCACAAGTCTTTCACTTCCTGAGCCAAGCGCTGGACAATATCCGGATCGATACTGCCGCCCCGTTCGCTCATCAGTGCTTCACCGCTCAACTTCAGCAAAATTCTCTGACAAATCAATTGACTCATATTCAAATATCCAGCGTAAAGGGTAAAAGCAACGAAACATCCAGAAAAATAAACCCGGAAAACCGGGTTTATGTCCTGGGCGGGGTTAACCTCTGACTTGCGCCATAACTTCGGCGGCGAAATCCTCTTCTTTCTTTTCGATACCCTCGCCTACTTCGAAACGGGCGAAACGCAACGCGGCATTGCCTTTTTCCTTCAACAGCTGGCCAACGGTTTTGCTGTCGTCTTTAATGAAAGCTTGGCCTTGCAACGTGATTTCCGACAAAAATTTGTTGACCCGGCCTGAAACCATTTTTTCGACGATATCGGCAGGTTTACCTTTGATCTTTTCTTCTTGCTGAGCCAAGAAAATTTCTTTCTCTTTTTCGATAGTTTCCGGAGCAACTTCATCGGCGGAAATGCAAGCAGGTTTACTGGCGGCGATGTGCATCGCGACATCTTTACCCAGTTCCGCATCCGCTTTAGCCAATTCGACGATAACGCCGATTTTGCTGCCATGCAGATACGCCGCTTGGCCGCCATCGGCGGTGGAATATTTCACGAACCGGCGTACGGTAATGTTTTCGCCGATTTTAGCGATCAAAGCCCGCCGAGTATCGTCCACACTGACGCCGGTGCTGAGCAGCATCGCTTGCAACTCTTCGTCGCTGTTGACGTTGTTGTTCAACAAGCTGTTGACGACATCGTTGGTGAAACCGATAAAGTCGTCGCCTTTGGCTACGAAATCGGTTTCGCAGTTGACGTCGACCATGACCACGGTTTTGCCGTCGTCGGATACTTTGACGCCGATGACGCCTTCCGCCGCGATCCGGCCGGATTTTTTGTCGGCTTTTGCCAGACCGGCTTTACGCATGTTTTCGATCGCCAATTCCATATCGCCGTTGGCTTCGACCAAGGCTTTCTTACATTCCATCATGCCCGAACCGGTACGTTCACGCAGTTCCTTGACCATCGCCGCACTAATACTCATCGTTTTTTTCCTCAATTTATCAACTAAAAAAACGCCTCACTAAGGAGGCGTTTAAAAGACAGTCTGTTCTGAACGCTAGGTCCAGGAGCCCGGCGGCGGCGCCGGGCAGCTTGTAATACTTACGCTTCCGAGACGACTTCTTCTACAAATTCGTCGACTTTAGCCGAAGCGTCCATACGCAGTGCCTTGGCTTCCAGAATAGCGGCGGAAGCGCTTTGGCAATACAGCGTGACTGCACGAATGGAATCGTCATTTCCCGGAATCACGTAATCGATTTTTTCCGGAGAGTTGTTCGAATCGACCACGCCTACTACCGGGATGCCCAATTTTTTGGCTTCCATAATCGCATTTTTTTCGTAACCGACGTCCAGGACGAAAATCACGTCCGGCGTGCCGCGCATATCTTTGATACCGCCCAGGCTGCGTTCGAGCTTCTCCAGCTCGCGCTCCATACCCAAAGCTTCCTTCTTGCTGAAACGTTGGTACAGGGTACCGTCGGCTTTCATCGCCTCCAGTTCTTTCAGGCGGTTGATCGATTTTTTAATGGTTTTGAAGTTGGTCAACATGCCGCCCAACCAACGATGGTTGACGTAAGGCATGCCACAACGTTTTGCTTCTTCGGCTACTGTTTTGCGCGCGGCTTTTTTGGTGCCGACGAACAGGATGGTACCTTTGTTCGCGGTCATTTGACCGAGGTAGTTCATCGCATCGTTAAACAATGGAAGGGTTTGTTCCAAATCAATGATGTGGATTTTATTACGGGCTCCAAACAAGTATGAAGCCATTTTCGGGTTCCAGTAACGGGTTTGATGTCCGAAGTGAACACCCGCTTCCAGCATTTGACGCATTGACACTGCTGCCATTTACTTCTCCTAATATTGCCGAATTTTCGGCTTTGGGTTACGCCTCCACCCGCCCCGACCAGTGACCGTAAACCCAAGGTTTTCGGCACCCCACCGACCGTGTCGACAAGTGTGAGTATTGATTACATAGTGAACTTACCTTTATACCATGATTACAATTTCACAACAACTTCAAGTCTGATAGACTCGGCGGCATAGCGTGCAGGGGTTGACTCCGGTTTTTGCCGCAAGCCCTGCTCGAATCGCACTCGTTATTCATTCTTAAAATTGACCCGATGACCATAATTATCAAAACCGCCGACGAAATCGAGAAGATGCGCGTAGCCTGCAAACTGGCCGCCGACGTGCTGGACATGATCGCTCCGCATGTCGCCGCCGGCGTCGCTACCGAGGAACTCGACCGCATCTGCCACGAATATATCGTCGACGTGCAACAAGCTATCCCGGCACCGTTAAATTACCGGGGCTTCCCGAAATCGATATGCACCTCGATCAATCACCAAATTTGCCACGGCATCCCCAGCGATAAAAAACTGAAAAACGGCGATATCGTTAATATCGATATCACCGTGATTAAGGACGGCTACCACGGCGATACCAGCAAAATGTTCTGCGTCGGCGAGGTCAGCCCGCACGCCAAACGCCTGGTCGACGTGACCCGGGAGAGCTTGTTTTTAGGCATCGAACAAGTCAAACCGGGCGCGCATTTCGGCGACATCGGCTACGCCATACAAAAGCACGCCGAAGCCAACCGCTACTCGGTCGTGCGCGAATTTTGCGGCCATGGCATCGGCAAAAAATTCCACGAAGACCCGCACGTCATGCATTTCGGCAAACGCGGCGAAGGCGCAATGATGGAGCCGGGCATGATATTCACGATAGAACCCATGCTCAACCTCGGCAAACGCCACATGAAAATCCTTCCCGACGGCTGGACCGCCGTAACCAAGGACCGCAGCTTGTCGGCCCAATGGGAACACACGATTCTGGTGACCGAACAAGGCTACGAAATATTGACCTTGAGACAGGACGAATTGTGAGCCCGTTTCCGTTCACGGAAAGCGACTTTTTGGGTTGTTTCGAACAGGACAACCCGATTGCCGAGTTTAAGAACGCGATCGCCGCGGAAAACTCCCATTTAAAACTGCGCTTTAATCCGGACCAGGCTACCGCCGGCCTGCTCACCGAAAAAGCCCGCTTCATCGACAACATACTCACCGCGTGCTGGCTGCATTTCCTCGGCCCGGCAGCCGACTTGCACTGCCTGATTGCCACCGGCGGTTACGGCCGCAGCGAGCTGTTTCCGCATTCGGATATCGACATACTGGTTTTACTGGCCGACGCCGATCCGGCCGACTACCAACACTCGCTGTCCGGCTTTTGCAACTTTCTGTGGGATATCGGCCTGAAACCGGGCCTCAGCACACGCGATGTCGACGACTGCCTAACGGCCGCTCAAGACGATCAAACCGTGTTTACCAGCCTACTAGAAATGCGCCTGATCGGCGGCAACACCGAGCTTTTCGAAAAGCTGAAAAGCCGCGTCAGTTCCGAGGCACTATGGCCTTCCGACCAATTTTTCCCGGCAAAAATGCTGGAACAACAAAAACGCTACGCCAAATACCACGACACCGCGTACAACCTGGAACCCAACATCAAGGAAGGCCCGGGCGGCCTGCGCGATTTACAAGTGATTAGCTGGGTATTCAAGCGCCACTATAATGCCTCGTCGCTGCGGGAATTGATCAAATACGGCTTTCTGCCCAAATCCGAATACGACAACCTGATCACGGCGCGCGACATTCTGTGGCGCCTGCGTTTCGCTTTGCATAATTTGACCAACCGCTGCGAAGACCGCTTGGTATTCGACTACCAACGGGAACTTGCCAGCCAATTCGGCTACGTCGACCGCAACGAACAACCCGACGTCGAACAGTTCATGCAGTTCTACTTCAAAACGGTCGTCGACATCGAGCGGCTGAACGAAATGCTGTTGCAATTACTCAACGAGCGCCTGATCAGCAACAAGGAAAGCCTGACCCCGATACCGATCACCGCCAACTTCTCGTCGATAGACGGCTACCTGGAAGTCAGCAACAAAGACGTATTTCAAAAACAACCGCTGGCCTTGCTGGAAATTTTCCTGATCCTGCAGCAATCGCCGTCGCTCAAAGGCATTCGCGCCAGCACGATCCGGCTGATCAGAAAAAATTTGCCGCTGATCGACGAAAACTTTCGCCACAACAAACAGGCCAACCGGTTGTTCATGGACATCCTACGCCAGCCGCGCGGCATCACCAGCCAGTTGAAACGGATGAACCGCTACGGCGTACTGGCAGCCTATTTGCCGGACTTCGCCAATATCGTGGCCCGGATGCAATACGACCTGTTCCATATTTACACAGTGGACGAACACACGCTATTCGTGATCCGCAATCTACGCCGCTTCTCGCTGGCCAAGCACAATAACGAACTGCCGTTTTGCAACAACATTTTTCTGCTGATCGCTAAACCCGACATCCTGTATCTGGCGGCGTTATTCCATGACATCGCCAAAGGCCGCGGCGGAGACCATTCCACGCTGGGCGAAACCGTGGCCCGCAACTTCTGCCTGCAACACGAATTGCCCAACCACGACACCAAGGTCATTACCTGGCTGGTGCGCCACCACCTGCTGATGTCGATGACCGCGCAACGCAAAGATATCAGCGATCCGGACGTGATTCACACCTTCGCATTGCAAATCGGCAGCATCGAATACCTGAACTACCTGTACCTATTGACCGTGGCCGACATTCGCGCCACCAATCCCAGCCTGTGGAACGCCTGGAAAGACGCACTACTGAAAGAACTCTACATTTCGACCCACCAAGCGCTGCATCGGGGCCTGCACAATCCGGTAGCCCGCTCGGAAAGGGTGCAGGAGAACAAGAAAGAGGCGCGCGAAGAACTATTGAAACTGGGAATTTCCAAAACCACGATCAAGCAGTCTTGGCAACACCTCAGCGACGATTACTTTCTGCGTTACTCCGCCGACGAAATCGCCTGGCATACCATTGCCATCGCCGCCTGCCAGGAAAGCGAACTGCCGCTGGTATTGCTGCGGCCGCAGACTCAACGCGGCAGCGCCGAAATATTCATTTATACCCGCAACGAAGCCCTGTTGTTCTCAATTTGCACGGCGACGCTGGACCAACTGGGCCTGACCATCCTGGACGCGCGGATCATTACCACTGCGGACCAGTACGTTTTGAACAGCTTTCAGGTGCTCGAACAATCGGGCGAAGCGATCAACGATCTATACCGGGAGGTCCATATCTGCAACGCATTGCGCCAAGGCCTGATTGCCAAAAAAGCCAAAGCCTCGAAGAATATCCACAAACAATCCCGCCAGGCCCGGCACTTCCCGATCGAGACCAGCATTACCTTTCTGGACGATCCTTCGCATAAACACACGATTGTGGAACTGGTCACGACGGACCATGCCGGCCTGTTATCGGCCATCGGCCGCGCGTTTACCGAACTCGACATTCAACTGCACGACGCCAAAATCACGACGATAGGCAGCCGCGCCGAGGATATGTTCTACATTACCGACCCGCAGTCGCGTCCGATCGACGACGATCACAAAAAACAACAGCTGCGCACGACGATGCTGCGCTACCTGGACCTGAAAAACTGAGCGCGCTAACCGGCCGACAGACGTTCGCCGCGCGCCAATTTCGGTAAGCGCCCCTCCAGCCCCATCGCTGCTTTCATGACTTTATTTCGCGCCGGCGTGATGCGCTGCGCCAAACCCAGACCGAGATTGCGCAGCAACTTGACCGGCAGAATGTCGTTGCTGAACGAACGGTAAAACACATCCATCACCGTCATCATCTTTAGGTTTTCGTTACGCCGCATCGCTTCGTAACGCCGCAGAACCGAAACATCGGCAAAGCTTTTACCTCGGCTGCAGGCATCGACCACCACTTCAGCCAACGCCGCGGCATCCAGCAAACCGATATTGACGCCCTGCCCGGCCAGCGGGTTAATCATGTGCGCCGCGTCGCCGACCAAGGCGACGCCCTGCTTAACGTAGGCCTGCGCATGCTGGCGCCGCAACGGGAAACTCGCCACGCCGAGCACCTGCTTGACTTCGCCTAGACATTCCGGAAACGCGCCGACCAATTCCGCCTTAAGCTGCTCGAACGGCAGGGCTTGCAAGCGCCTAACCTCATCCGGCGATTGGTACCAAACGATGGAACCGTAATTGCCGGTTAACGGCAGAAACGCTTGCGGCCCGGACGAAACAAAGCGCTGCCAGGTGATGTCCTGCTGCGGATATGCCGTCTCGATGTAAATCACCAACGCATGCTGGTTATAGTCCCAACTGGTAACGCCCAAACCGACCGCCTGCCTAACCCTGGAGTGGCCGCCGTCGGCAGCGACCAACAGCTTGGCTTGCAGTTCGCGGCCATTCTCCAGCGCCACAACGGATTGGGCGCCGTCGTAATCGATTCGCTTGATAGCCTGCGGCATCAATAGCTCGACGTTATCAAAAGCGGCCAATCTATCGAGTAATGCCAATTGCGTAATCCGGTTTTCGACGATATAACCCAACTCGGGATAGCTGATATCGGTACTGTCGAAGGTCGTATCGCCCGCATTCTCCCATACGCGCATGCGCCGGAACGGGCAATAACGCCGCGAGGTCACGCCCTCCCAGGCGCCGACGGTTTCCAGGATGTTTTTCGAAGCGATGCTGAGCGCAGAAACCCTTAAGTCATGCGGCTGATCGGCGGAAAACGGTTCAGGCGTCTGGGCTTCCACCACGACCACCTTCAAACGGCTGCCGCCTAAACTGCATGCCAACGCCGCACCGACCATGCCGCCACCCACAATCACCACATCAATTTGTTCTTTCATATTTGGTCACAAAGTTTTAAAACAGAAGCCTAACGGCAAACTTGACAAGGTTGACTTCACGAAATGACAGAGCCCGTGCTGCGTGGTATCATTGGAAAGTTTCGCCAACTGAAATTCGGAAGTTATCGCGCGTTTTCGCCCGCTTTTCCGGACGACTCTAACACGCAGCAGGCAGAAAAACCATAAACAGCGTTTTCGGCAAGGAAAACACCGGCAACGCCTCAATCAGTAGACAGGATCTGGATAGCTATGATTAAAAACGCCCAGAAAATCAACTCAGTACACATGCTTTACGACGCCGATCTTTCTCAGGACAGTTGCGGCGTAGGCTTCATCACCCGCAAGGACAGCAAACAAACCCACGAGCTGTTGCTGAAATCGCACGAAGCGCTCTGTACGATTCCACACCGCGGCGGCATGAGCGCCGAAGGCATCGGCGACGGCGCCGGCGTCAATATCGACCTGTCTCTGAAGTTTTTCCGCAAGGTCACCGGCAATCCAAACTTAGTATTGGGCCAATTCGGCGTAGCCAATTTCTTCTTTCCGGAAGACCACGCCCACTACGATTCCGAAGCGCAAAAAATGGTCGAAGAGCACCTAAAGCAATTCGACCTACCGGTTTTGAAATGGCGCGAAGTACCGGTCGATAACTCGGTGTTGAACGCCGCCGCGGTTAAAGCGCAACTGCCGATCAAACAATTGATTTTCGGTCGCCCCGCTTCATTGCAAGACGCCAACCACGATGCGTTCGAAAAGTACATCCAGCAAGCTTTGCTGGCTATCGAGGCCGACGGCTTCAATCGTCTGGAATTGCAGGGCTTCTACCCGTTGTCCATGAGCTCGCGCACGCAGGTTTACAAAGGCCGCTTGAATTCGTTCGAGGTTATCCCCTACTTCGTCGACCTGTACGATGCCGACCACGAAATCAGCACGCTGTTCTTCCATACCCGCTTCTCGACCAACACCGCGCCGGCGACGATGATGGCGCAGCCATTCCGTTACATGGCGCATAACGGCGAATTGAACACCGACAAGAAAAATCGCCTGAGCGAAAACGCCATCGCCCGGCAAAACAACAAGCACATCGTGTTTCCGTGCGGCCAATCCGACTCCGGACGCCTCGACCAAACCCTGACCCGCCGCATCAACGAAGACGAACTCGACATCGTCACGGCGATTCTGGCGATGATGCCTCCGGCTTGGGAAAACGACCCGACACTGTCCGACGAGGTTCGCGCCATGTTGGAATACTTCAGTTTGTACGAGGAAAAAAACGACGGCCCGGCTGCGTTGATCTTCAACGACGGCACCCGCGTCGGCGCCCGCCTGGACCGCTTGGGTTTGCGGCCGCTGCGCTCGGTCGAAACCTCGGAATATCTGGCAGTCATGTCGGAAGCCGGCCAAATCGACTTCCCTCCCGAACAAGTATTGCGCCGTGGCCGTATCGAAGCCGGCGGCATGCTTTATTTCGACCATAACACCGGCGAGTCATACGACAGCCACCAGGTGATGGCGCGCCTGGCCAGGGAAAAAGACTACAAAGCGATGCTGGCGCAGCGCTGCGTGCACATGGATCAACTGCCTAAAGTGGAATTGTCCGAGATCGGTAACGAACACACGCTGAATATAGAGCAACGCCACACCGCTTATGCGTTGAATCAGGAAAGCTTCAAATTCCTGCTGGACCCGATCCTGCAAACCGGCCTGGAAAAAGTCTCGGCGATGGGCTACGGCCTGACTCCGAACGCCCTAAGCTCGGCTGAGGGCGGCATGTCGCGTTATTTCAGCCAACGCTTCGCCCAGGTGACCAATCCGCCGCTGGATTCGTTGCGGGAAAGCGACGGCATGACGCTAAGGGTCGCGCTGGGGGCAAAACCGACTTTCGCGCCACCGACCAGCAAACAGTTGATGATCGAATCGCCGATCCTGCAACGCACGCAACTGGAACAAATCCGCCGCCAGACCCTGGTTAAAACCGTGACGCTGGACATGCTGTACACGCCCGATTTCGACGATGCCGCACGAAACGAACAAGCATTGGAACACGCGTTCCTGGCTGTCTGCGAACAGGTCGAGCAAGCCGCGCGCAACCATACCGGCATTATCATTTTGAGCGACGCCAACATCGATCAAACCCGGGCGGCGATTCCGGCTTTGTTGATGATTGCTGCCGCCAACCAACATTTGGTCAAACAAGGCCTACGCTTCAATTCCTCCATCGTCATGGAAACCGGCCAGGCCGCCAGTCCGCACGATGTCGCGACAATTTTGGGTTTCGGCGCCTCAGCAATCTGTCCGCTCAGCGTGCACAACCGGGTCATGACCGAATACGCCGACGAAGCCGGCCGCAAAAAAGCCTTGTACAACTTCCAAAAAGGCGTCGAGAAATCGCTGATGAAAACCATGGGCAAGTTTGGCTTGTGCACCGTGGAAAGTTACATCGGCGGCGAGTTTTTCGAGTCCAATTATCTGGACACCGAGGAGCCGAAGCTAAAACCCTATTTCCCGAATATCAACTCGTCGGTCGGCGGCGCCCGCTACGCCGATATCGCCGCCAGTTCCTGCGAATGGCACAATAAGGCGCTGTCAGTACAGAGCGAAAACGATATCCCGTTCCTGGGCCTGTTCAAGGAACGCCAGGATGGCGCCGGCCATACTTTCGGCAATGCTGCGGTGCGCGAATATATAGCGATGACCGACGAGCCGATTCTGTACATTCCGCAGCAACAGGCCGGTGAAGCCAGCGATAACGCTTACCGCGATTTCGGCTACGAAAAACGTACGCCGGCGCAGATCGACTCTTTCGGCGTCACCCCGGCTTACCGCAGTTTCAGCCGCAATCTGGCTCAGGAACGCGCCAACCGCCCTGCCGCGTTGCGCGACGTGATGGAGTTTCCGGTCGATATCACGAACGCCGAAACCCAAGCCGATTTCGATCGCCTACTCGGCAGCCAAAACCTGCATGGCAATAACAACTTTCTGGTTCGCGGCTTGACAGCGTCTCGCACCAACGGCGCCGTGTTCAAAATCGAATTAACTAACAATTCGAATAAAGCCCGACTGGAGCAATTAGCAGACCATTTCAAAGCCCGCTTCGCCGAACAGGATTTTTCCGTAGCCATCGAAACCGACGGCTTAAGCATACGGATCAACGATACCGACAGCGTACTTTACTTCTACCTGAGCAACCTCCGCACGGCTCGCGAACGCCTGGATTTGAGCAAAGTACAACCGGCGCACGAGATAACGCCAACCTTCGCTTCCGGCGCAATGAGCCATGGCGCTTTGTTGGCCGAGGCCCACGAAGCCGTGGCACAAGGGACTAATATCGCCGGCGGCATGAGCAACTCCGGCGAAGGCGGCGAACACTCCAGCCGCTTCGGTACTATCCGTTCCAGCAAAATCAAGCAGTTCGCCTCCGGCCGTTTCGGCGTCTGGGCCGGCTATTTGGCCGACCCGAATCTGGAAGAAATCGAAATCAAAATCGGCCAAGGCGCAAAACCGGGCGAAGGCGGCCAATTGCCGGCGCCGAAAGTTTCGGTGGAAATCGCGGCATTGCGCGGCGGTACGCCGAAAGTGGAACTGGTCAGCCCGCCGCCTCACCACGACACCTATTCGATCGAAGACTTGGGCCAATTGATCCACGACGCCAAGGCGGCGCGCGTGCGCGTAGTGGTCAAATTGGTATCGTCGGAAGGCATCGGCACGATCGCAGTCGGTGTCGCCAAAGCCGGCGCTGACGTGATCAACGTCGCCGGCAATACCGGCGGCACCGGCGCCGCGGCGGTCACTAGTTTGAAAAACACCGGCCGCTCGCCGGAAATCGGCATCGCCGAAGTCCACCAAGCTCTAGCGGCTAACGGATTGCGCGATAAAGTCACGTTGCGCTGCAGCGCCGCCCACCAAAACGGCACCGACGTGGTCAAATCGGCCATCCTCGGCGGCGACTCGTTCGAATTCGGCACGACTGCGCTGATGATGCTGCGCTGCGTGATGGCGAAAAACTGTAACATCCGCTGCCCGGCCGGTCTGACCACCGCCCACGAGGAGTTCAAAGGCGATCCGCGGGTGCTGGCACAGTTTTTCATGAATCTGGCCCACGAAGTGCGGGAAATCCTGGCCGACCTGGGCTACACCAGCCTGAAGGAAATCCGCGGCAAGACCGAATTGTTGCACTTGATCAACCATCCGAGCATGATCGGCCAATTGCATCTGCAAAGACTGTTGGCCGAAGTTCAGGAGATCAAAGTCGAAAAGCCGATCTATCTGGAAAAAGATTTCACCATCGACGACCTGATCTTTGCCCAAGTAAAACAAGTCTTGTTCGATCAAGGCAAAAAACAAGTCGTGGTTGAAGGCAGCGAGTTCAAGCTCAACAATCGCAACAAAACGGTCGGCGGCCAAACCGCGATCGATATCGAGCGTTTGTTGCACTACGGGATGAGCGCCGAGCAAATCGCTGCCAGCCACATCGTTTACACCAACCAGCATGGCCGCCGCTACCTGGCTGACGATACCGTCATCGTTCGCACCCACGGCTCCGCCGGCCAAAGTTACGCTGCTTTCAATAACGACGGCATGCGCATGGAACATACCGGCACCTGCAACGACGGCGTCGGCAAAACCGCTTGCGGCGGCGTGATCGTGATCAAATCGCCCGGCGGCGGTTCGAACAAACCTGGCGAAAACGTGTTGATCGGCAATTTTGCCCTGTTCGGCGCCTCAGGCGGCAAAGCCTTCATCGAAGGCGAGGCCGGCGACCGCTTCGCGGTGCGTAATTCCGGTGCAATGGCGGTCGTCGAGGGCGTCGGCGATTTTGCTTGCGAATACATGATCAACGGCGCGGTATTGAATTTGGGCGGTTTCGGCAAAGGCTTCTGCACCGGCATGTCCGGAGGCAACGCCTACCAATACGACCCGGAAAACCGTCTGGAAGACTTGTACGACGATACCTCGGTCAGCATCCACCGCCTGACCGACGCCAGCGACGTGGCGGCCAGCCACGAACAGTTCATTCTGTACATGTTGGAACAGCACATCGAACACACCGGCTCGGCGAAAGCGAAAGCGATCCTCGCCGATTGGCCGCAACAACGCGCGCATTTCAAATTCGCGCTGCCGCTATGGCTCAACCGTACCCAGACTGCGGAGTATTTGAGCAAATCTCTGGACCGCAAAGCGATGATCGAAGAGTTATCGGTCGCATTCGCGCAAAACCAGATAGAACAGATCAAGCAAGCCCATAAAACCGGTAGCGCCTTGTTTAACGGCGCTATTCCCGGATACGGCGAAACCGACAGCGAGCTGACTCTGAAACTGATCAATAGCTATGCGGTGATCGACAAAGCCCAACAAATCGCCCGCGACCAGTTGACCAAAGCCAATATGCCTTTGACGCAAACCTTGATCGATAAATATGCCGACAAACTGCTGATGGAGCGCCCGCGTAAATTGCAAGACACCCTGGTGAAAAACATTCGCGAAGCGTACAGCCAGTACGACGACCAGCAATTGGCGGCGTTAATGGCGGAAAAGCGTTTGAACGATTATAAGACCACGTTGAAATTGCGCGACGTCCAAAGCATTTATTCGATAGGTTCCTCCGCCTGGATTATCGAGCAGGACCGATTCAACCGCCAAGCGCTGGCCGGCGTGCCGACCATCGACAAGAATTTGGCTAGCCTGGAGAGCCTGAGCATCGTCAAGGAAATGCTGGAAAACGAAGCCGCATAACCTTGGCCGGCCGGGAAATACCGAAGCCTACGTTTGGATAGGTAACCCCCGGCCTATATGGATTTATTCGTTTAACGGGCCGCCTCGGCGCGGCCCAAAGTTGGTAAAGAAATGAAATCACCTTTTATCCCCGAAAACGCCCCCTATTCCGACATCCAACGCGCTTGGTTGAGCGGATTTTTTGCCGGCATGCACAGCCATATGGTGCAAAGCTCTAATAGCAGCAACCAGAGCGCTAGCCGCACCTTACATATTTTGTTCGGCAGCCAAACCGGCAATTCCGAAAGCGTGGCCCACGATGCCGCCAACCGCGCCAAAAGCCATGGACTGGTCCCGGTGGTCAAAGGCATGGACGAAATCGATATCGGCCAATTGGCCAAAATGGAATATTTGCTGATCATTACCAGCACGTACGGCGAAGGTGCTATGCCCGACAACGCCGAGATGCTATGGGAAGCCGCTAAGGCGGATTCCGCACCCCGTTTGGAAAACGTCAAATATTCGATTCTGGCGCTGGGCGACACCAGCTACGACCTGTTCTGTCAGGCCGGCAAGGATTGGGACGAGCGCTTGTCAGCCTTAGGTGCACAACGCCTGTTCGACCGCGTCGATTGCGACGTCGATTTCGAGGCCCCTGCCGAACAGTGGCTCAGCGAAGTTATTCCATTGATGGCCGAAGGCGCGGCGACGGTCGCAGTGCTGGATACCGAACAGAATGTAGCGGCCAAACCGGCTTATAACCGCAAGAACCCGTTTCCGGCTAAATTGCTGGTTAATCGGTTACTGACCGCAGAAAACTCGTCCAAGGAAACCCGCCACTACGAAATCTCCATTGCCGGCTCCGGACTCAGTTACGAAGCCGGCGATGCGATGTGCGTCGTACCGACCAATTGTCCGCAATTGGTCGCCGATATCGTTAAAACCTTAGGTTGTACCGGTACCGAAGACGAACCGGTCAACGGCGAATTGATGACGTTATCGGAAGCATTGCGCACCCATTTTGAAATCAAAACGCCGAGTAAAGAGTTCGTCGAAGAAATTGCAAAACGTTCCGGCGACCAAGAGCTCAACGGCATCCTTCAGGCCGGAGACAAAGAAAAGTTATCCGACTATTTGTGGGGCCGCGATACGCTCGATCTGTTGTTACAATTCCCGGCCGTCGAATTTTCCGCCGCCGAATTTCTGAGTTTATTGAAACCATTGCAACACCGGGCCTACTCGATCTCTTCCAGCAGCAAATTGACCCCGGACACCGTGCATTTAACCGTGGCCAGCGTCCGTTACGATGCCCACGGCCGCCACCACAAAGGCGTATGTTCCACATTCTTGGCCGATTTGGTAGATGACAGCTCGAACGTCAAAATTTTCTTCACGCCGAATAATAATTTCCGGGTGCCAAGTGACGACAGCCTGCCGATGATCATGGTCGGCCCCGGTACCGGTATCGCACCGTTCAGAGCCTTCCTGCAAGAACGCCAAGCCCGCAACGCCAACGGCAAGAACTGGCTGTTCTTCGGCGACCGCAACGCCTCGACCGATTTTATTTACCGCGAAGAAATCGAAGCGATGCAAACCAGTGGCTTGTTGACCAAGCTGGATCTGGCGTTCTCCCGCGACCAAGCCGAGAAAATCTACGTACAAGACCGGATGAAGGAACACGGCGCCGAATTGTTCGCTTGGTTGGAACAGGGCGGCTATTTCTTCGTCTGCGGCGACGCATACCGGATGGCGAAGGATGTCGATCAGGCCCTGCACGATGTGGTGCGCGAGCACGGCAAAATGAGTCTGGTTCAAGCGGTGGAATACGTTAACAGCCTGAAAAAAGACAAGCGTTACGTCAGAGACGTCTACTGATCGAATGGGCCAATCCGGCTCAGTGCGCTTTTCCGCAAGCTTCGAAAGCAATCCGCTAGGGCCGGCTTCAATTTGCCGGCAGCGGATTGTCCCTCCAAATCCGGTTTTAAATTTCGGTCCGATTGGTTAACCTTACCGTTCGAGGCAAACTTGGCCCGCAGCGCCGAGCCTCTATAAAACCGGGCATTGAATTTACCGACTCGTAGCACGAGTAGCGGGGCTCTCGAAGGTTCGGTATGGCATGGCTCCTGCTTTAGATCAGGCAGCCAACGCCTGGTTAAGCCAACCGTAGGCACTTCGCTTTGGATACTAGACAATGACATTAATCGACAAATCGACGATTCCCGCTACCGGCAACGATCAAATCGACAGCGATCACGCGGAGTTCATTAGCCTTTTGAATCAATTGGATAACGCCGACAACCTGGAGTTTGCCGGGCTTTTTCGGCAATTACACGAACACGTGGCGGCGCACTTCGAACGCGAAAACCAATTGATGGCGCAAAGCCTATTTCCGGCGGAAAGCGAACACAAAGGCGAACATCAAAGGGTTTTGTCCGAATTCAAACAATTTCAATCCAGAGTCGATAAGGGGCTAATCGCCTTCGGCCAAGCCTTTATCCGGGAGCGTTTGCCGGGATGGTTTGCTGTACACGCGGCGACGATGGATAACGTATTGGCGAGTTATATTCGGCAGAATCGGGCGTAGCCTGTTGTGGATGCAAACGGAAGCCTGCAAATCATCGAGCGATTTTACGCAAAAACCGAATGCGAGGAGATTTACCTACGTTTCATGCTCGACCACGATTGGCCGGCCAATGTCTACACCGTCGGCGGACGCCGGTTCGCCCTGCCCCGCTTACAAACTTGGCATGCCGATTCGGGCATCCGCTACAGTTACCGTTACAATCTGTTGGAAACCCGACCGTGGACGCCGCTTCTGAGCGGAATTAGGCAGCGAATCGAAGCTTGTCTGAACGTTTCGTTTAACTCGGTTTTGGCCAACCTGTACCGCGACGGTAACGACTATGTCGGATGGCACGCCGACGACGAACGGGAATTGGGGGCTCGACCCTTTATTGCCTCTTTAACATTCGGTACCACGCGAAGCTTTGCGTTTCGCCATAAAAAACTCGACCAGAAGGGCGAGGTCTTTTTGGCCGACGGCGCATTGCTGATTATGCGTCCTGAATTTCAACGCGATTGGCAGCATAGCTTACCGGCGGTTCCCGAACTTGGCAGCGGCCGTATCAATCTGACTTTCCGCAAAGTCATCGTGCCTTAACCGGACTTTCTAAACTCTTCTACCCGCACCGCCGTTCAAGAGTGTTCGATAGGCGCCGCTTGCGCCTGTTCGGCCTCGAATTTCTTTCTTTTATCGCACTTCTCGGTACAAATGCAGTTGCCGGTGCCGCCGCAAGACCCCTTGATCGCGTTTCTGCCAAAAATAACGCCTATCGCCATGATTGCGATCACAATCAGCATGAATAAAAACGTCGCAAGAAAATAACCCATAACAATTACCCCATTAGATAAGACGTATAAACAAAAAAACGAGGGACGATCCAATCGCCCCCCGTTTTTTAAACCCGACCAAGCTGTTATTAGCCGCCGAAATCGTCCAGGAAGATGTTTTCTCTGTCGACGCCGTTAGCCAGCAACATATTGATCACTGAGGAGTTCATGATCGGAGGACCGCACATGTAATATTCGCAGTCTTCCGGAGCCGGATGGTTTTTCAAGAACTCTTCATACAAGACGTTATGGATAAAGCCGGTATAGCCTTTCCAATTGTCTTCCGGCAGCGGATCGGACAATGCCACGTGCCATTTGAAGTTTTCGTTCTCGCGTTGCAGCATGTCGAAATCTTCGACATAGAACATTTCCCGTTTGCTGCGCGCTCCGTACCAGAAGGTAATCTTGCGTTTCGACTTCAGTCTGCGCAATTGGTCGAAAATGTGCGAACGCATCGGCGCCATACCCGCACCGCCGCCGATGAAGACCATTTCGGCATCGGTATCTTTGGCGAAAAATTCGCCGTAAGGGCCGGATACCCAAACTTGATCGCCCGGCTTCAGATTGAAGATGAACGAAGACATGATGCCCGGCGGTACGCCTTCCGGCGCGCCCGGCGGCGGCGTGGCAATACGCACGTTCAACATGATTTCTTTCTCTTCCGGATAGGAAGCCATCGAGTAGGCACGCAAGGTCGGTTCCTTCACCTCGGAAACGTAACGCCACAGATTGAATTTATCCCAATCCGGCCGGTACTCCTCGGCAACATCCATATCCGCATACTTGGACACGTGCGGCGGACATTCGATCTGAATGTAACCGCCGGCACGGTAGTTAATGGCCTCGCCTTCCGGCAATTGCAACACCAGCTCTTTAATGAAGGTCGCGACGTTGTCGTTGGATTTGACCGTGCACAGCCACTTCTTGACGCCGAATACGCTATCTTCGACCTCGACTTCCATATCGGTTTTTACTGCCACCTGGCAGGCCAGGCGTTCGCCGTGCGCCGCTTCGCGCTTGGTGATATGGGAAAGTTCGGTAGGCAGAATATCGCCGCCGCCTTTATGGACTTTAACTTTACATTGGCCGCAAGAACCGCCGCCGCCGCAAGCCGACGAAACGAACAATTGGTTGTCGGACAGTGCGTTCAGCAACTTGGAACCGGCCGGCACGTGAATTTTCTTCTCGTTGTTGATCAGAATTTCCACATCCCCGGCGGCGACCAGTTTGTTTTTCGCGCCGATGATCAAGAACACCAGCGCAATCACGATAGCCGTGAAGAAAATAACACCTAATGCAATTTCTAGCATTACGATACCCTTTTACAATTGAATTCCAGAGAAAGCCATGAAGCCCAAGGACATCAAGCCTGCGGTGATGAAGGTGATGCCCAGGCCTTGCAGCGCGGCAGGCACATCGCTGTATTTCAGTTTCTCGCGCACGCCGGCCATCAGAGTGATTGCCAACGCCCAACCGAAACCGGAACCGATACCGTAAACCACACTCTCGCCGAAGTTGTAGTCGCGTTCGATCATGAACAAACTACCGGCCAGAATCGCGCAGTTAACGGTAATCAACGGCAGGAAGATACCCAGCGCGTTGTACAAAGCCGGAACGAACTTATCCAAGAACATTTCCAGAATCTGTACGATCGCTGCGATCATACCGATACAGCTGAGCAAACTCAGAAAGCTCAAATCGACACCGGTGATCCCCAGCCAGGACAAAGCGTCTTCTTTCAACAAAGTTTGGTAGATGAAGTTATTGGCCGGCACGGTCAGGGTTTGCACCACCATCACCGCTACGCCCAAACCCATCGCTGTAGCAATCTTCTTGGATACCGCCAAGAAGGTGCACATACCCAGGAAGAAAGACAGCGCCAGGTTTTCGATGAAAACCGCTTTAACAAATAATGCGATATAGGCTTCCATTAGTGGTGCCCTCCTTCACCGTGAGCAATAGCCATAATTTTGAACTCGTTGTGTTCGACTTGTTTCGGCTTCCAGGTGCGGAAGGCCCAAATGATCAAGCCAATGACGAAGAACGCACTGGGCGGCAGCAACATCAGGCCGTTCGGCACGTACCAGCCACCGTCTTTGACCAACGGCAGAATTTCGATGCCCAACAACTTGCCTGAGCCCAGGGTTTCCCGTACCAGTGCCACCAGAATCAGAATCAAGCTGTAGCCGGCACCGTTACCGATGCCGTCGATGAAGCTTTGCAGCGGCGGATTTTTCATCGCATACGCTTCGGCGCGGCCCATCACGATACAGTTGGTGATGATCAAGCCGACGAACACCGACAGTTTTTTGCTGACGTCGAATGCAAACGCTTTCAACAACTGGTCGACCACGATAACCAGCGACGCAATGATGATCATCTGCACGATGATACGGATGCTGCTGGGCGTGTGCTGACGCACCGCACTGATCGCAGCGCTGGAGCACGCCGTGACCGAAGTCAGGGCCAAGGCCATGATCAGCGAGGTAGACATTTGCGAAGTCACCGCCAGTGCCGAACAAACCCCCAACACCTGCAAGGTGATCGGATTGTTATCGACCAACGGCTCGAATAATACTTTTTTGGTTTCTTTGTCCATGACGACTCCTAACCGTTTGCTTTGATTTTGTTCAGGTAAGGCGCAAAACCTTCCGGCCCCATCCAGTACAGGATCAGGTTACTGACGCCGCGGCTGGTCAAAGTCGCACCGGCCAGACCATCGACTTTGGTCGCAGCATCCGGACGGCTGCTATCGACCGTGCCTTTAACCAAAGTCAAAGCCACTTCGCCGTTATCGCCGTAGACTTTCTTGCCTTTCCAAAGCGCACGCCAGTTCGGATTAACCACCTCGCCGCCCAGACCCGGAGTTTCCCCTTGGTCGTACAGGTTGATGCTTTGCACGGTTTGGCCGTCGGCATCAAGCGCCAGGAAACCGTACATGGTGGACCACAAACCGTAACCATTGATCGGCAAAATGATGGATTGCAGTTTGTCGCCGTTTTTCACCAGAAACACCTTGGCCAATTTGGCTTTGGTACGAATGCTGGCGATATCTTTTTCCGGCGGAATCACTTCGTTTTGCGCAGGATCCTTGGCGGCTTTGCGTTGGTCGTATTCGTCGATGTTGCCGTCCACGTATTCGCCGGTCGCAATGTCGACCAATTTGGCTTCGATCCGTTCTTTGAACGCTTGGTCGATATCGGTACCTTCGTCCAACAAACCGGCGACATCCAGAATATTCTTCTTCATGTCCAAAGCTTTGTTGTGCGCTTGCAGCGGCCTTAAAGCCACAGTGGCGATCGATACCAATACCGCGCAGACCAAACACAGCGCCAGCGCGACATTGACCGTTTTTTCCAGGCTATCGTTGCTTAAAGCCAGGATACGGTCGGCATAAACCCGGAACTGCGCGTAGTACTTGCACAACTGCTCGTTAAAGTTATTGGTCTTGTTTTCGGAATTAGGCATGACGTTTGATCCTTCTTCTGATATTCGCTTGAATCACAAAATAATCAATCAATGGTGCGAACATATTGGAGAACAGAATCGCCAGCATGACGCCTTCCGGAAAGGCCGGGTTGATTACACGGATGATGATGATCATGACGCCGATCAGCACGCCGTAGATCCAGCGTCCGATATCGGTATTCGCCGCGGAAACCGGATCGGTAGCCATGTAGACGGTACCGAAGGCAAAACCGCCCAAGACCATATGCCAATACCAAGGGATCGCGAACATCGGATTGGTGTCGCTACCGACGACGTTCAATAAGGTCGACATACCGATCATGCCGATCATCACGCCGGCCATGATGCGGTAAGAAGCCACGCGGGTATACAACAGGAAGGCGGCGCCCAACAAACAAGCCAATGTCGAAGTTTCGCCCATCGAACCCGGGATGAAGCCCAGGAAGGATTGAAACCAGCCGAAGCTGCCGGTGATCGCATCCAGACCGCCGGCCGAAGCCAAAGACAGCGCGGTCGCACCGCTATAGCCATCGACTGCGACCCAGACCGAATCGCCGGAGATCGAAGCCGGATAGGCGAAAAATAGGAAGGCGCGGCCGGTCAACGCCGGGTTCAAGAAGTTTTTACCGGTGCCGCCGAATACTTCCTTGCCCAACACGATACCGAAGGAAATACCCAACGCCACTTGCCACAGCGGAATGCTGGCCGGCAAGATCAGGGTGTACAACATCGACGATACCAGGAAGCCTTCGTTGACTTCGTGTTTGCGCACGGTGGCGAACAATACTTCCCAAAAACCGCCCACCGCCAATGTGACGATATAGACCGGGAAGAAATACAACATGCCGTGCACCAGGCAGGAAAACGGGTTGTACGGGTTGTAGCCGAACAAGGCCATCGGAATGCTGCGCCAGCCGTCGATATCGGTGGCGCCGATTTTCTGCATCGCCAGATTGGCTTGAAAGCCGGTGTTATACCAAGCCATCAAAATGCAGAACGCCGTTGCAATGACCACGAAAGTCATCGTCCGCTTCAGGTCGTTACCGTCCCGGACGTGAGTGGTGCCGCGCGTTACATCGGACGGCGTATACATGAAAGTATCGACCATCTCGTACAGGCCGTAATACTTTTCGAATTTGCCGCCTTTTGTAAAATGCGGCTCTATGCTATCTAATAAGTCTCTAGCCGACATTTATCCTTCCTTCTCGATTTTGGTTAAATTTGCTCTGAGCACCGGCGCAAAATCGTGCTTACCCGGATCGACAAAAGTAAACAGGGAAACGTCTTCCTCGTTCAATTCCAGACAGCCCAGGGCTTGCGCAGTATCGGTATCGCCGACGACAATCGCTTTCAACAGCGGTGTCGGGAGAATATCCAAAGGCATTACGGATTCGTAGATCCCAACCGGGACGATGGCCCGGTTACTGCCGTTTTTATCGGTCGTCAGCGGAAACAGGCGTCCGGATTCACGGTCTTTGGAAGAGACGTAGACATTCAACGCCGAATATTTGTCTTTGCCCGGCACGATCCAGCCGAAGAACTCGCGGTCGCGGCCTTCTTTCAGCGCGGAAACTTGCAGCGCATAGGCACTCAAATAGGCGAACGGCCCGGCAGCTTCGTGTCCGTAAAGTACGGAACCGGAAATGACCCGATTCTCGCCGTCTTCCAATTCCCCGGCAGCCAATTCCAACAGATTGGCACCGACGCGGGTTCTGACCAAACGCGGCTTTTTCACGGTAGGGCCGGCCAGGGATACGACGCGCTCGACATTCAGTTGGCCGGTGGTAAACAACGCACCGATTGCGATCACAGCCTGATAATCGATGTGCCAAACAAACTTGTGGGCGTTGACCGGATCGATAAAGTGGATGTGGGTGCTGGGCAAACCGGCGGGATGCGGGCCAGCGAACTCGGCGGTTTGTACGCCGGCAACAGCGGAAATATTGGCGCCGGCTGCTTTGCACAAATAGGTTTTGCCCGCCAATTTGGATATCACCGTCAAACCGTTGGCGAAATCGCCTGCTCTTTCGGCTATCACCACCGCCGGATCGGCCGCCAACGGACGCGTGTCGATTGCAGTGACGAAGATGGAACTCGGCGTCGAATCGGCTGCCGGAACTTTACCGTAAGGGCGGGTCACGAACGATGCCCACAACCCGGACGTCTGCAGATTCTGCTTGACTTGCTCGGCAGACAAACCGGCCAACTCGGACTCGGCATACTTGCTGAACTTTTCGTGTTGGTCGCCTTTCAGCTCGATCACCACGGATTGCAACACCCGCCGGTCGCCGCGGTTTATGGCTTTGACAACGCCGGCACCGGGGGACGTGAAATTTACGCTGGGATTTTGCTTATCTACGAACAGAGCTTGGCCAACTTTAACCTTGTCCCCTTCCGCAACCAGCATTTTCGGCTTCAGCCCAACGTAATCGGCGCCCAACAGCGCGACCGATTTGACGGCATTACCCTCGCTTATTTGCTGTTCGGGCTTACCCGTAATGGGCAAATCCAAACCTTTCTTTAGTGTAAATTGCATAGTTAATACGCCTGCTCTCCAGACAAATTTCAGCAAAACGCCCCCTTGGATACAGTGATCCGCGAGAGCAGTTGAAAACTTAAAACTTTGCCATTACATCACAAGTTATCGGCTTTCTCAACGATAAATCCCGAGCTGCAAGCCAGGAAAAGCCGCTTGCCAAACCGCTTGAAAAGTGGTTGCCGCGATCAAATTTCGACGACTTTATTGATGTCGAAACCGGCAACGGTTTTCCGTCCCAGGTAACCGCGGGTATTGCTCAAAATTCGAGCATCAGCGATCCGGTAATCGCCCAGATTATGCACATGACCATGAAACCAGGCCGCAATTTCGTACTCGTGAAATAAAGGTTTCAGATCGTTGCAGTAGGCAATTTTTTTTATGACGTTGGGCGAATCAATCCAACTCCATTCGGTCGGCGCGTGGTGGGTCACCACTACGGTCTTGCCGATATAGGGCTCGGCTAAACGTTGCTCCAACCAGACTCTTGCATCCAAATGCAATGCTGCGAAATGTTCCGGTTGAAACGGGCAATCTCCGAACGATATTTTTCTAAAGTCGTTAAGCGACCTACCGAGCGCTTCCGCCTTATCCAATCCTTCGACAAACAGATCGCTCCACAGCGTACACCCTAAGAACCGAATCCCTTGAAAGATAAACTGATCTTTCTCCAAAAACCGAATCGGACTACCGGCGCACTGCTCCCGCAACATGTTCAGGGTCTGCCGGTACTCGTATCCGTAAAATTCGTGATTGCCGGCGACGTAAATAACCGGTTTGCCGATTGCCTTCAACCATTCGACTCCTTGAGCAAAAACGCCGATGTCTCCCGCAGCCACGACAATATCTGCGTCGGTATCGGGCAAGTCTTGGTCGCCGAATTCTAAGTGCACATCAGAAAAGTAATTTATCCGCAAAATTTTTCCGTCCCGTGACTATGGAGGTATAATTTTAATCCTAAGTGAAATACTTGGTATTTTTAAACAACTCGAGTTACTGCGAAGCACAATTCTATGTCGATTAGCCCCAGAAAACACACCCAACAGGTTTTGGTCGGTAACGTTAAAGTCGGCGGCGGCGCGCCGATCGTCGTCCAATCTATGACCAATACCGATACCGCCGATGTTGCAGGAAGCGTACAACAGATCATGGAATTAGCCACCGCCGGCTCCGAGCTGGTTAGAGTAACCGTCAATACCGAGGAAGCGGCTAAGGCGGTACCGGAAATCGTCAACCGCTTGGCGCAAAAAGGCTTCTCGGTGCCGATTATCGGCGACTTCCACTTCAACGGCCATAAACTGCTGGAAAAATATCCCGACTGCGCGCAAGCGCTGGCGAAATACCGGATCAACCCCGGCAACGTCGGCAAAGGCAAGGCGCGCGATCCGCAATTCCAGCAAATGATCGAATTTGCCATCCGCTACAACAAACCGGTCCGGATCGGCGTCAACGGCGGCAGCCTCGACCAAGCCGTATTGACCCGCTTACTGGACGAAAATCGCCAACTGGCTCAACCCAAAGAGCTGCCGGCGATTACCCGCGAAGCCATCGTGCTGTCGGCATTGGAAAGCGCTGCCAAAGCCGTCGAACTGGGCTTGGGCAAGGACAAAATCGTGCTGTCTTGCAAAATCAGCAACGTGCAGGAGTTGATCAGCATCTACGAAGATATCTCCAGCCGTTGCGACTATGCCCTGCATTTGGGTTTGACCGAAGCCGGCATGGGCTCAAAAGGCATCGTCGCTTCTTCAGCCGCTTTGGGCGTCCTGATGCAACAAGGTATCGGCGACACGATCCGCGTCTCTCTAACGCCGGAGCCGGGCGCCCCGCGCACCAAAGAGGTTATCGTGGCCCAGGAAATTTTGCAAACCATGGGCTTCCGCTCCTTCACACCGATGGTGATCGCCTGCCCCGGTTGCGGCCGCACCACCAGCGACTACTTCCAAAGGCTGGCGCAAGATATTCAAGCCTACCTGCGCGATCAAATGCCGGTCTGGAAAGACAAATACAAAGGTGTAGAAAATATGGAAGTCGCGGTCATGGGCTGCGTCGTCAACGGTCCGGGCGAAAGCAAGAACGCGAATATCGGCATCAGTTTGCCGGGTAGCGGCGAGTCGCCGGTCGCTCCGGTATTCGAAGACGGCGTGAAGACTGTCACCTTAAAAGGCGACAATATCGCCGCAGAATTCCAAGCCTTAGTCGAGCGCTATATCGAAACGCATTACAGCACCCACTAACCGGCGGTCACAAAAAAAGGCGGCTTTTAGCCGCCTTTTTTATTGCCTGTTAACCGGGTTGGCCATCGATACGCGGCGACGTCAGTATCGGCGCATAGTAAAAAGCGAATAAGGAAAACGCCGCCAACCAGCAGTAACTTGACACCACGACAAAGGCGCTGTACCAAGCCGGCAAAATCGCCGGAAACATGACTCTGAACAGAGTAGCGACGTTCAACAGCAAAAATGCGATCGCCACCACATTCGACGCCTTCAAGGCCCGCCCGGTGTGCCCCAAAGCCACTCTTGCCATCATGCCCAGCGTCAATACGCCGATTCCGCCTACCGTAAAGGCGTGCATAGCCAGCGCCGGCTGAACCCAGGCAAATGCCGATAACGCCACCAAGCCGAACCCGAGTATCAACCACCCGTAACCGACGTATAACACCCATAGCAACGGCACATACCAAATTCTAGCGTTGTACCAGGCAGACACCCGCAAGACATTGACGATTAACGCCGCAATTGCTGTTGCCGCCAACGCCGCGCCGGAGACGCCAAACATCAGCAACGCAAAAACCGCCATGCCGGCGGCCACCGCAGCCACGTCCAAAGCAGGATTGCGGATGCAAATCACGCCCGACAAACCGCGCTCGGTAAAAAACGGAAACACCCGGCCGGCAATCACCAAAATCATCGCCACCACCACGGCAACCACCAGCGTCAAACCGAATCCGGCAGTCGCAGCCGACAAAGCCAAAATTTGGGCGTGGATCAAACCGTTACCCAGCGCCAGCAATAATAACAAAGCGATAAAAACCAGATTTTTGAAATTGCCCGTCTGCAGCAAGGGCCGGGCCACGAAATAAGCCACCGCCGGCAAAAACAGCAAATCGACAATCGCAATTAAAGCGTCGGGCAACAGGCCGGAATAAAAAGGCAACACCCGGCCGTATATCCATAGAAAACTTAACGACGCCAACTGGTCCGGGTTGACGGTTTGCAAACCGGTCCAGTTTCTGACGGCGGTCAGCAAAAAACCGGCTATCACAGCCGCGGTGTAACCCAACAGCATTTCATGAGCATGCCACAGGCTACCGGCAAAATAATTGTCGATATGCAGCGCGCCTTTGGACATCGAGTTCCATAATGCAATCAAAGCCAGCGCCGATAAACCCGCCAGCGCGAAGAAGGCGCGAAAGCCCATTGCAAACAACGGGTAATCGAAAACCGGTTTGTTATTCATGCAGCCTTTCCTCCAGCCAGTCGAGTTCGTTTTCCGAGAAGCCGGCGATTATACGCACTTCTCGGTTAAATGGCCCTTTCGGTTTCCCCTTGTAATAACCCAAAATCAAATCCTTATAATGCTGTTCGGACTGCAATCCGCGCTGTTGGGCCAGAGTATTGAACCAATACGAGCCGCGCTCGACATGGCCGATTTCATCGGTGTAGATCCGCTCCAATATGGCCGCGCCTTCCGCATCGCCCATCGCCGCCAGCTTGTCGCGCATGCCGGGAGTAACGTCCAAGCCACGGGCTTCCATACAGCGAGGCACGATCGCCAATCTGGCCAATATATCGCCGGCCGTATCTTCGGCATGCGACCACAAGCCGCCGTGCGCCGGCAGGTCGCCGTAATCGAAACCCAACTGTCTGAGCCGATTGCGAATCAATCGAAAATGCTGCGCTTCCTCAGCGGCGATCAGCAACCAATCGCGGTAAAAATCGTCGGGCAAGCCGCGGAAACGGTAAATAATGTCCCAGGCCAGATAGATCGCGACAAATTCGATATGGGCCAAGGCATGGAAAAAAGCCGCTTGGCCTTCGACGGTATCCAATCGCCGTTTCGGCATGTCGCGCGGCATCATCAACTCGGGTTTTGCGGGAAACAGCGTAGCGGCGATCGGCAACGCTAAGCCGGCCGGCGTAAACGACAGGCAGTTTTCCGCCAATAGCTGCACAGCCTGGCTGGTAACGGCCAGTTTTTGCTCGATATCGGCGTCGAACAGACACCGCTCGGCAAATTCGAACACTGATTGCATGGCACTCCGGGTGAAATCCTGCGATGCGCGCTTGGCATCCCATTCTGGTATCGAAAAATCGGTCGCTCCGCGCGGGCCATCGCGACAAATGTTGCCGGGGAAAGGCGCGCGATTGCCGCACCCAAACTACACACTCGCCGCTAAGTCGAACCGAATAACCGGCTGCGATTCTAACATGGGCTTAACCGCTTCAGTTGGCGCCGCCTCGCCGATGGAACCGACCCAAGCGCGGCTAAGGCTCGGAAAGATTTACAATCCTAAGGTCAACCCCCTACAATCTGGTGCAACTGTAGGGGATTTGCCGAGCGACCGGATGAATTCGCCAAACCGCCTACGCGATTTTTTCAGTTTATCTCGTAGGCCAAATGCAAAGCCAAGCCGCAACTTCCAACGAATATCCGCCGCAGGATGTTTTGCGCTTCGTCTACCGGCTCAAAGCCGACGACTACGAGTGCGCCGAATTTCCGATCGAAATCCACAAACCGACCATGACGCTGATTCCGGCGGCGCAGGAACCCTACCCATTCTGGACCGAGCTGGCCTACCACCAATGCCACAACTGCCCATTGCAGGCCGCGCAAACTCCACATTGCCCGGTCGCCGTCAATCTGGCTCCGCTGTTGGAATTGTGCGGCCATTTGGTGTCGCACAAACCGATGAGCGTCGAAGTCGTCACCGACCGCAGAACGGTTAACTGCGAAAGCACGGCGCAACATATCGCCAGCTCTATTCTGGGTCTGATCATGGCCACCAGCCCCTGCCCGCACACCGAATATTTGAAGCCGATGGCACGCTTTCACCTGCCTTTGGCCGACCAGGACGAAACCATTTACCGGGTAACCGCCACATTCCTGCTGGCGCAATATTTTCGGCGCCGGGACGGTTTGCCCTATTCGCTGGAACTCGAAGAATTGCTGAAGATTTACCAAAACCTGCAAATCATCAATCTGCATCTGACGCAACGCCTAAAAGCCGGAATCAGCGAAGATGCGGCCGTTAACGGCGTGATTCTGCTGGATTTGCTGTCGAAGACGGTTTCCTGGTCGATAGAAGACGGTCTGGAGGAAATCAGCTATCTGTTCGACAGTTACCGTAAACCGCTGCAACCGCCGCCCTCATAAACCTGAGCCACTGTGATGTACAAAATTCTGGATCTATCGGCCCTGCTGCTTTATTGCGCATTGATTTTCTGGCTATCCGACCAAGCCAAACTGCCCGACCACTCACTGATCGAAAACCAGGACAAACTCGACCATTTCCTGGCCTACTTCGCGATGGCGGTGTTTGCCTGGCGCTACTTCGCCCACTTTTCGGTTCCCCGCCACTGGCAACTCCTGATCGGCACCGTATTTTGCAGCCTGTACGGCCTGTCCGACGAGTGGCACCAATCCTTTGTCGCCGGCCGCGAATCGAGTGCATTAGACTGGTTGGCCGATACTTTGGGCGGCTTGTGCGGCGGACTTGCTTGTTACTGGTATACCAAGCGTTACGCCGCTCAGCGTTCGCCCGGCTGATCGCTTCGGCCGGCGGTCTTTACCCCGCGCGCCGGCCGCTCCGCTCCGGCAACCGTCCAGAGCCGCCGCTGCTTAAGTTATAATGCTTGGCTATTTTCAATTGCGTGCGGTTCAGATCGTACGCAACGTTTATCGCGTAACCCATCAGAATCTCCATGGAAGTCCCAGAATATAAGCGCCGCAGAACCTTCGCCATCATCTCCCATCCCGACGCCGGTAAAACCACGATCACCGAAAAGCTGCTGTTGTTCGGCGGCGCGATTCAGTTAGCCGGCTCGGTCAAGGGCCGCAAGGCGGCGCGCCATGCCACGTCAGACTGGATGGAAATGGAAAAGGAACGCGGCATCTCCGTCACCACGTCGGTCATGCAGTTCGAACATAACGACGCGATTGTCAACTTGCTGGACACGCCGGGCCACGAAGATTTCTCGGAAGACACCTACCGCACGCTGACTGCGGTAGACTCGGCGTTGATGGTGATCGACGTTGCGAAAGGCGTCGAGGACCGCACCATTAAATTGATGGAAGTCTGCCGGCTGCGCGACACGCCGATTCTGACCTTCATTAACAAGCTGGACCGCGAAGGCCGCGAACCGATAGAACTGCTGGACGAGGTCGAAAGCGTGCTAAAAATCGAATGCGCACCGATGACCTGGCCTATCGGCATGGGCAAGCGCTTCAAAGGCGTGTACCAGTTGTACAAGGACGAGATTTTGCTGTTCAACCCGCAGCACGGCGGCAAAATAGCCGAGTCAACCCTGATCAAGGGCTTGAACAACCCGCAACTGGACCAATTGCTTGGCTTGCAGGCCGACGAATTGCGCGAGGAAATCGAACTGGTCAAAGGCGCCAGCCACGAATTCGATCTGCAAAAATACCTGCGCGGCGGGCAAACCCCGGTGTTTTTCGGTTCGGCCATCAACAACTTCGGTATCGTCGAACTGCTCGACGCCTTCGCCGAATTCGCGCCGCCGCCGCGTCCGCGCCAAGCCGAGCAGCGCGAAGTCAAACCGGAAGAAGACAAATTTACCGGCTTCGTCTTCAAGATTCAGGCCAACATGGACCCGGCTCACCGCGACCGCGTCGCCTTCATGCGCATCTGCTCCGGCAAATTCGACAAAGGCATGAAGATGCACCACGTACGGATCGGCAAAGCCATCCAGGTCGCCAACGCCATTACCTTTCAGGCCGACAGCCGTAAGCATGTCGAAGAAGCCTACCCCGGCGATATCATCGGCTTACACAACCACGGCACCATCCAGGTCGGCGATACCTTTACCCAAGGCGAAACCTTGAAATTCGGCGGCATCCCCTACTTCGCGCCGGAATTGTTCCGCCGCGTGGTGTTAAAAGACCCATTGCGGGCCAAGGCCTTGCAAAAAGGCTTGGTGCAATTAACCGAGGAAGGCGCCACCCAGTTGTTCAAGCCATTGAAAAACAACGACTTAATTCTGGGCGCGGTCGGCATTCTGCAGTTCGACGTCACCGCACACCGGTTGAAGCACGAGTACAACGTCGAATGCGTTTACGACGCTTCGCCGATCAATACCGTGCGCTGGATCAGCTCGGACAATCCGGCCAAACTGGAAGAGTTCAAGAACAAGGCCTTCGAAAATCTAGCCGAAGACGGCGGCGGTTATTTGGTCTATCTGGCAACCAGCCGGGTCAATCTGCAATTGACGGAAGAACGCTGGCCGGACATTCACTTCAGCGCGACGCGGGAACTGTAAATCCCGCGCATAAAAAAGGGGCCGCAAGGCCCCTTTTCCTTATCCGTAAAGACTTATTTCGCGGCTTCGGCGATTTTATTGAAAGCCTCTACCCGTTGTTTGCCCAAGTTAGCCAGTTCAATGCCGTTTTCGACGATCATCGGAATCAGACCCGGCGTGTTGTAAACGATTTTACCCAAGTAGGCCACGGCAGGCACCGCAACGATAGCGCCGAACAAAGTACCGATGCCCAGCACGCTCAAGGCTTTGGTAATCAGTACCACGATATCCAGCGGCAGCAAAATCATCGTGCCAAAGTAAACCAGCACAATGAATGTAAACAAGGCGAACACCACGAACTGCAACAGCCTTACCAGCACAACATTTAGGTTTTTCATGATCAATATTTCTCGATTGGATGGGGATTCTTTTGCATTTATAAGCAACGGCCTTGATTTGTATCGCATTTTCCGCCGCTTGCTAACGCCGGCATTATAAAATAAAACCCCTAGCGTTTTCTTTACTTTTTGCCCGCCGCAGCGCTTATTCCGCGCTTAAATCCGCCTGAGCGGGTTTGTTGTCGATGAATAGCGGATGCAACAAAGCCCCGGCCGCGAAACCGCCCAAGTGCGACCACCAAGCCGAATCGACCGCAACGTTGTCGAATACCGCGGCTGTAAACGCATCGCCCAATTGCACGATCACCCAGAAGCCGAGAAAGGCAATCGCCGGCACCTGAAAAAACAGCGGATAAAACAAGATCGGCACCAAAATCACTACCGTCGCGTAAGGAAAACGCACGAAATAGGCCCCCAAGACACCGGCAATTGCGCCGGACGCGCCGACCACCGGCACCGCCATGGTCGGATAAAAGTACCATTGGGCGTAGGTCGCAAGCAGCCCGCACAGGATATAAAACACCGTAAAGCGCCGGTGTCCCATTAAATCTTCGATGTTGTCGGCGAAGATCCACAAAAACACCATATTCATCAGCAGGTGCAAAAACCCGCCGTGCAGGAACAGGCTGGTCAGAAATGACAAGTAATGGTCCGGCGGCAAACCGAAGGCATAAGCCCAGTCCGGATTGGAATAACGAATCGGCACCATGCCGTACATGTAGGCGAAGTGCTGGCCGACCTCGTCCGGCATCAACAACATCATCAAATACACCGCAACGCACACGGCCATGATGCCCCACGTGACGTAAGGCTTAGTCTGGCAAGGTATCGAATCTCGAATCGGTATCATCGGTTGCCCTCTTAGTTATGGTTTCTCCGGCAGCCGAGCTTCAATAGCTGTCGTTCCACTGCTTTTCCAGGCGTTGTACCGACACCGGAAATGCCGTTTTCAGTTGTTGAGCAAATAAAGACACCCGCAGTTCCTCCAAAGCCCAGCGGAAAGATTCCCGCTCCGGCGTCGGCGTGACGGTCTTGCTCTGCCGCTCGATGTGTTGCCAATAGCGTTGGTTCAGTCGTTTCAGGCCTTGCGTGTCGGCCGAATCCGGCTTCTGCTTGTCCAACCGAAATTCAATTGCCTTCAAATAGCGGGAGATAGCGGGCAATTGGCCCGCCGGCGTGTAGCGTAAAAAGCCTTTGTATAACAGCAAACCCAGCTGCTGTTCGATATCTTCGCGTAACGCCGGCACCACCGACGGCTGTTGCAAACGCCTGCTCAACGTTTGATAGTTTGCCAGAATTTCTCCGATTTGCTTGCCGGCCTGCGTCATTGTCGCCATCAACCCCGATTTGTTCTTCGCCAGAATGGCCTCGAACTGCTGCTGGGTGCGGATGGTCTGGCCTTCGACGAATACCGCCGCGAAGACTTGGGACAGAATGTCTTCCTTGAAATCGCCGCCGGCGCGCTCTTTCAACAATCGATGCACCGGCAACTGGTTATACGCCAGTTGCAAGGCCGGCGATACGCCGTGGTTTTTTAGTATGTATTGCGCGTCTTTTTTACAGACCAATTGATACAGCTTGGTTAGGCCATCGAAGTGAGCCAATTCGGCCTTGTGCTGGGTTTCCAGTATTTTCACGCCGACCGTCTGGCCTTCATCGACGATGGCCGGAAAGCCGATAAAGCTCTGGCCTTTTTGCATGAACTGCCAGGTTTCCGGCAAGTCGTCGAAGGCCCAGGCGATGCAGCCGGTGTGATTCATTTCTTCCTGGGCCAATTTGTCGAAACTGTCGCCGGCCTTGGTCGCGTGTTCGGCTTGCAGCTTGGCCAGATTACGGCCGTAACCGATGGCCCGGCCGGCGTCATCGACGACGCGGAAATTCATTTTCAAATGTTCCGGCAATTGATCCGGCTGCCATTCGTTGAGCGGAATCGCCTCGCCGGTCAGTTTGCGCAAACGATTGCTAAGCCATTCGTAGACCGAACCCTTGAAATCCGGCTCGATTTCCAGACAGGCCTTGGCGGTGTTCGGCACCGGCACGAAGTGCTTGCGTAGATGCTTGGGTAAGGCCTTAATCAAGGCCACGACTTTTTCCTCCAGCATACCGGGCACCAGCCAGTCGAACGGCGCCTGCCTGATCTGGTTAAGCTGATGTACCGGAATGATCGCGGTAACGCCGTCCTCGTCGTGGCCCGGCTCGAAGCGGTAATGCAGTTCGATGGTCAAATCGCCAACTTTCTTGCTGTCTGGAAAATCCCAGTCGTTGATTTGATTGTCATCGTGGCGGGTCAAGTCTTCCTTGGTCAAAAACAGAATCTTCGGATTTTCCCGTTCGACCTTTTTGCGCCATTGATCCAAGGCAATGCCGCTGACGATCTCGGCCGGCAGTTTCTGGTCGTAAAACCGGTACAGCCACTCCTCGTCTTCCACCAAATCCACCCGGCGGCCTTTGTGCTGGATGTAGCCGACTTCCTCCAACAGTTTTTCGTTGGCCTTAAAAAACGGCGCGTTGGAATGGTAATCCTGATTGACCAGCGCGTGGCGGATGAACATCTCCCGCGCCGCTTTGGGATCGACGTTTTCGTAGGGCACTTTGCGCTTGGCGGTCAAGGTCAGGCCGTACAACAAGGTGCGTTCGTAAACGCCGCAGCGGCCGGCGTTTTTCTCCCAATGCGGGTCGTAATAATTGCGTTTGACCAGATGCTGGGCGCAGGCTTCTATCCATTCCGGCTCGATCTTGGCGACGGTGCGGGCGTAGACCTTGCTGGTCTCGACCTGCTCGGCGGCCATAATCCACTTCGGCCGCGCCTTATGCTGGCCGGAACCGGGGAAGATGAAAAACTTCAAGCCGCGCGCGCCCAGGTATTCGTACTGCTCGTGTCTGAAACCGATGTTGGACAGCAAGCCCGGCAGCAGTGCCATGTGTATCTGCTCGTAATTGGCCGGATTGCCGCTAGTCTTGAGTTGCAAATCGCCGCGCGCCACCTGCATGATCTGGGCGTGGATGTCGTGCCACTCGCGCATCCTGATGTAGGACAGGAAATTGTCCTGGCAGTATTTACGCAACTTGCTGTTGGTCAGGTGCTTTTTCTGTTCCTCGAAGGCATTCCACAAATTGAGCAAGGTCAGAAAGTCCGAATCCTCAGCCTTGAACTGGGCATGTTTGGCTTCGGCCTGCGGCAATTTATCGGCCGGCTTGTCGCGCGGGTCTTGAATGCTCAAGGCCGAGACGATAATCGCCACCTCGTGCAGCGAACCCAGTTGCGCGGCCGCGAGCAGCATGCGCGCCAGTTTCGGGTCGGTCGGAATCTTCGCCAACTGCCGGCCGGTTTCGGTGAGATTACCTTGCTTGTCCAAGGCATCGACTTCGAACAGCGAAGTCTTGCCGTCGCGCACCATTTTTTCGTCGGGCGGCTCGACGAACGGAAACTCCTCGATGTCGCCCAATTTCAGCGCCGCCATCTGCAAGATCACCGACGACAGATTGGTGCGCAGTATCTCGGGATCGGTAAATTCCGGCCGGGCCAGATAATCCTCTTTCGAATACAGCCGAATGCAAATACCTTCCGCGACCCGGCCGCAACGCCCTGCCCTTTGATTGGCGCTGGCTTGCGAGATGCGCTCTATCGGCAGGCGCTGAATCTTGCTACGCGCGCTATAGCGGCTGATGCGTGCATGGCCGGAATCGATCACGCAACGGATGCCGGGCACGGTCAACGAAGTTTCGGCGACGTTGGTCGCCAACACGATGCGCGGCTTGTTGCCGCTAGGCTTGAATACCCGCTCCTGCTCGGCGACACTGAGCTTAGAATACAACGGCAACACCTCGTAGCGACCGTTATTGTGCGACTTGCGTAAGGATTCGGTGGTCTCGCGAATCTCGTGTTCGCCGCTCAGGAAAATCAGGATGTCGCCGCGCAAATCCCGGTACAGCTCGTCCACCGCATCCAGAATGGCCTGCTGCAAGTCGGCCGAAGTCTCGTCGTCTTCCTCGATTAACTCGATAGGCCGGTAGCGGATGTCCACCGGGTAGGTGCGGCCGGAGACATTGACGATGGGCGCGCCGCCGAAATGCTGAGCAAAACGCTCGGGGTCGATGGTCGCCGAGGTGATCACCACTTTCAAATCCGGCCGCTTCGGCAACAGCCAGCGCAGATAGCCCAGCAGAAAGTCGATGTTCAGGCTGCGTTCGTGGGCCTCGTCGATGATCAGCGTGTCGTATTGGTTAAGGTAACGGTCGTTCTGCGTTTCCGCCAGCAGAATGCCGTCGGTCATCAGTTTGACCAGCGAATTCGGCGCGGTCTGATCATGAAACCTCACCTTGTAACCGACCGTGTTGCCGATGGCCTGACCCAGCTCCTCGGCGATACGGTCGGCGACGGTGCGCGCCGCGATACGCCGCGGCTGGGTATGGCCGATCATGCCGCTGATGCCACGGCCGATTTCGAGGCAAATCTTCGGCAACTGGGTGGTCTTGCCGGAACCGGTCTCGCCGCAGACGATGGTGACCTGGTTGTTCCTGATCAGCTCGGCAATCTCGTCCTTCTTGCCGCTGACCGGCAAATCCGGATAGTTAATCACCGGCACCGAAGCGCGGCGCTGGTTGCAACGGCTTACCGAGCGCTCGATCTTGTCGGCCAGTTGCTGGAGTTGCCCGCCTACGTCCTTGCCCTTGCCCGCCTCGCTGCGCAGTCTATCCAACTGGCGTTTCAGGGAATGCCTATCGGCACTCATCGCGGCGGACAAATGCTTTGCCAAGGATTGAATTTGTTGCTGAACGGACATGATTCGCCAAGACGTCAAAAAGCCGGGAATTATACGTGGCTCGCGCGCAAAGGCGCCAAATCAAACCGAAGCTGTTACCGGACCCGAATTAAGCGCAACGGCACTATCGAACTTCAGCAGCAACATCATCGCCGTTGCCGAACAAAGCGGCCATAGTTCAACCGCGCTCGAGCAGCGCGGTTAGCTGCAACGCACACTGGGCAAGCGGAAACCGATTCATACCTAAATTGCCACCTGTCATCGATAGCACGAGTTTGCCCACCTCGCTCAAAACCTCAAACGCGATGCAGTAATTCGGGCCGGCTCCAGTACGTTTTTCGGGGTTGAAACCACGACCGAGCGCAGAAATCTGCGGCCGCTGCCAAGATTTGACCGGAAACTGCTAGCCAATCGCCTGAAATCTGGCAAGCTTGGGCGACTATGCCGCTGTTACCTATACCTATTACAATACTCGGCTGAATCGAGCATTCTTCAATCCAAAGACGCCGCAATTGCTAACTTTCTAACCCATGACCTTGCCCAAAATCGACCGGTGCGGCCAATGCGTAAACTGATTGCGGCGTCCTTTTTCGCTTCCGCGGCCTTGGCCGGCGAGGCGCCGCAGGACGATTTCACCAATCTGTCGATCGAAGAACTGTTGAATCTGGAAATCATCAGCGCGTCGCGCCTGGGGCCGAAAACCAGCCAGGCGCCGACTTCGGTTTCCATTCTGACCGCAAAAGACATCCGCACTTTCGGCTGGCGCACGCTGGCAGAAGCGCTGAACAGCCTGCGCGGTTTGTTTACCAGCAGCGACCGCAACTACAGTTTTCTCGGCGCGCGCGGTTTCATGCGCAGCGGCGACTACAATTCGCGGATTTTGCTAATGATCGACGGCCAGCGTCTGAACGAAAACATCTACGACGGCGGCTACATCGCTCAGGAATTCATGCTGGACATGGACTTGGTCGACCATATCGAATACGTCCCCGGTTCAGGCTCATCGATTTACGGCGCCAATGCGTTTTTGGGCATGATCAACATTGTCACCAAACAGGGCAAAGCCATCAACGGTGCCCAGGTGGCCGGCGAAATCGGCACCTTCGACACCTATAAGGGCCGAGTCAGTTACGGCAAATCGCTGGATAACGGCGCCGACGTGTTATTTTCCGCCTCGCATTTCGATAGCGCCGGCGTCGAGAACTTGTATTTCCCAGGGTTCGACACTCCGGAAACCAACCGCGGCGTTGCCCACAATATGGACGACGAGCGCGCCGACCGCTTGTTCGGCAAATTCAAGTTCGAGGAATTCACACTGAGCGGCGGTTACGTCAACCGCTTCAAACGGGTGCCGACCGCATCCTTCGATGGGATTTTCAACGACCAGCAATTTTTCACCGAAGACAAACAGTTTTTTACCAACCTCAAATACGAAAAAAACGTCAGCGATACCGCCAAGTTACAACTGAAGGGCTATTACCAGGGCTACGATTACCATGCCGATCAGGCTTATTTGCTGGACGGTAGCCGGGTAATCAACCATGATTTTGCCAGCGGCCGCTGGTGGGGCGGCGAAGCCCAGTTGACCTTTTCGCCGATTAACGGCCACAGGATGATCTTGGGCCTGGAATACCAATACGACCAACGCCAAGCGCTGACCAACCACGATATAGACCCCTACTTCTCCTACGTCCGGAGCCGGCGGAGCGGCCATCGGCTGGAAGCCTATCTGCAAGACGACATCCAAATCCTGGACGATTTGATTTTCAGCGCCGGCGCCCGCGTCGATTACCACCACATGCTGAACAGCATGCAAGCCAATCCGCGGCTCGGCCTGATTTGGAGTCCGTTGGCAAATACCCAATTCAAATTGCTTTACAGTTCGACGTTTCGCGCCCCCAACTCGTGGGAGCGCGATTACAACGCATTCGGTTTCGTCGCCAATCCCGACATGCGCGAAGAGCAAATCAAAAGCTACGAAGGGATTGTAGAATGGCGCGCCGCCAACGGTTTGCGGCTGCTAGGCTCGCTGTTTCACAACGATATTTCGCAGTTGCTAATGGGCCGGCCGGCCACCGCGGACATCGACGGCGACTATTCGGTGCAAAATTACGGCCGTTACCACGCTTACGGCATCGAGTTGGAAGCGGAAAAACGCTGGAGCTCAGGCCGGTTACTGAAGGCCTCTTACACTTACAACCTGCTGACCAACGAAAACAGCCACGGCACTTGGGCGACCTATTCGCCGCAAAACCTGTTCAAATTGCATTATGCCGAATCGTTTTTCAACGATTACATGACGCTGGGTATCGAAAACATTTTTATCGACCGGCGCAAACTCGATTACGCCGGCAGCTTTGGCGACGGCTACAATTTAGTAAACATCAACCTGAGTTCCGATAAACTGATCCGCGGCCTCGACACCTCTTTCGGCATCTACAATTTGTTCGACATCCACCCGCAAATGCCCGGCGTCAGCGACCAGGTCGACATCATCCGCATGAACGGCAGGGAGCTGCGTTTGAAACTGCAACTGACTTTTTGAGCATCCGCCGATGGTAACCAAAGCATATCGACCTTTGATACCGGCAACGTTGGCCCTGGCACTGGCCGGCGCTCGGCTGGCCCACGCCGCCAACCAGGTACCGGAAGACGAAAACCTGCCGGATTTGACCGCGCTCAGCGTCGAACAACTGATGAACCTGGACGTAACCTCGGTCATGAAGACTTCGACCGACGTCAGCCATGTCCCGGCGGCGATTTACGTGCTGAGTAACGAAGAAATCCGCCGCAGCGGAGCGACTACGATTCCGGAAGCGTTGCGAGTGGTGCCGGGCCTGAACGTGGCCAAAGTCGACGGCAACAAGTGGGCAGTTTCGGTGCGCGGTTTCAACACTCAATTTGCCAACAAACTGTTGGTGCTGGTGGACGGCCGCAGCGTCTACAACCCGCTGTTTTCCGGCGTCTGGTGGGACCAGCAGGACGTGCTGATGGAAGACATCGACCGCATCGAAGTCATCCGCGGCCCGGGCGCCAGCCTGTGGGGCGCCAACGCGGTCAACGGTGTGATCAACATCGTCACCAAAAACGCAAAGGACAGCCAGGGCACGTTATTGAGCGGCCAGGTCGGCACCCAGCGCCACGGCGGCGGCGTGCGTTACGGCGCCGATTTGGGCGACGACGCTTACCTGAAGGTCTACGCCCGCCACTCGGATTACGGCGATTCCAGAACCCGGGATTCGGCCAACCCGGCCGGCGACGAAGGCGACATGAGCAAAGCCGGGTTTCGTTACGACAAGGCCTTCGATATCGCCAACAAACTCAGCATCCAGGGCGATGCCTTCATCGGCGACAGCAACGGCGCACCGGTCGATTTCCCTAACCTGGCCGCCAATTTGACCCCGGTCGCGGCCCCGCCCTACTCCCGGGCGCTGCCGGCCGACCAGCAATTTTCCGGCCATTCTCTGCAAGGCCGCTGGGAACACCACCAAGGCGCCGACTCGACCACGGTAGTTCGGATGTACTGGGACCGGCACAGCCGCAAATCGCCGTTCTTGAACTCGCGTTACCAGATCGACAGTTTCGATCTCGACTTTCAGCACAACTACCAACTCGACGAGCGCCACCTGCTGCTGTGGGGAACCGGCTTGCGTTTCAATATCAACCAGTTCGAGAACAGCCCGCAAATTTCGATGAGTGCGCCGCAGCGTACCGACCGCATCTACAGCTTCTTCGCCCAAGACGAAATCAGCCTGGTACCCGAGCGTTGGCGTTTGACCTTGGGCGGCAAAGTGGAACACAACCCGGTCACCGAATTCGAAGTCCAGCCCAACGCCCGCCTGCTGTGGACGCCTAACGAACACCACTCGTTCTGGGCCTCGGTATCGCGTTCGGTCAGAACCCCGAACTGGGTGGAACAAAATATCTCGTACAGCCTGAGCGTTCAGCCGATTCCCGGCTTGCCGATACCGCAAATAACCGGCCTGGTCGGCAATTCAAATATGGCGGCGGAAAAAATGCTCGGTTTCGAACTGGGCTGGCGCGGCCAATTGCTGCCGCAACTCAGCGCCGATATCGCGCTGTACCACTACAACTACGACGATTTGTCCAGCAATACCATTTCGGTATTGCCGCCTGCCAGCTACTTGTTGATTAAATCGACCACCGGCAATTTGGGTATCGGCCAAGTCTACGGCGGCGAATTCAGTCTGGATTGGCAAGTCACCGATACATGGAAGCTAAAAGCCAACTACAGCTACGAGGAAGATAGAATCCGGCCGGGCAACGCCACGCCGGCCAACGTCTTCGTCAACGACGGCGGCAGCTATCCGGCCCACAAAGCCATGCTCTGGTCGATGTACCAACTGACGCCGCAACTGAAACTGGACATGAATTGGCGTTTCGTCAGTTCCACCGTCACCAATCTGAGCTTCACCCAGGGCTACCACGATCTGGACGCGCGCCTGGCTTGGGACTTGGGTGCGGGCTTGGAATTGGCGCTGGTCGGGCGCAATCTGCTCGACAGTTACCATTTCGAGTACGGTTCCGACCTGTTCTCCACTGCAACTGCCGTGCAACGCGAGGTCTACGGCACCTTGCGCTGGCATTTTTAACGCGGACGGCAAACCTCGATGCATTTGCAAACCCGGCCCAGATTCGTAACCGCCATGCTGCGCACCGTTCAGCGCGGCGGCGAATTGTGCCGAAAAGCCGCAGCATCGAAGCGCTGGGCCGGCGCCCTGCTGGCGCTGCCTCTGATTTTCGCCCATCCGGCCTGCGCCGCGGAGACGGCGAACGAAGCCGCGGTAAAAGTCGCGTTTCTCTACAACTTCTTCAAATTCATCGAGTGGCCGGAATCGGCCAACCAGAGCAAATTCAACCTGTGCCTGGTAACCCCGCACGACCTCGGCGACAATTTGCTGGCACTGGAGGGCAAAACCGTCAACGGCAAACCCTTGGCGGTACTGCAGGACGTACCGGCCAAAGATTTGAAAACCTGCCATCTGGTATTCATCGGCAAATCCACCGCCAACGCCGGCGACATTCCGCGCGATCTGAAAGGCGTGCCGGTGGTCACGGTCAGCGACAAGCCGGGCTTTTTGCAACAGAACGGCACGATCGGCTTGGTGCAGGACGGCAACCGGCTGAATTTCGAAGTCAATTTGGACAATGCCAACGCCGCCAACGTCCGCATCAGCGCGCAATTGCTGAAACTGGCCCGCAACCTGAACCTGAACAAATAACGTCCGCACCGAACCAGCCATGATCCGGGACAAATTAGTCGACATGCCGATGACCTACAAACTGCAGCGCCTGCAAGCCGTCACGCTGGCGCTGGCTTTGGCGTTGACTTTGGCTATCGTCAGCGTCACCCAGGTCTGGCAGGAAAAAAACGAACTGCTCAACGACATCCGCTCGCTGGGCAAGATGATAGGCTTCAGCGCCGGCGCCGCATTGTTGTTCGGCGACGCCAAAACCGGTTCCGACATACTGGCTACTTTGCGCGGCAAACCGGAAATTCAGTCCGCGCAGCTATATGGCCGGGACGGCGGCATTTTCGCCCATTATCCGGCCCAGGCGGCACGGGACAGTTTCCCGCCCACCTTAATTAAGGCCCAGGAAGAATTACTCGGGCAAAAAATGCGGCTGTTGAACCTGATCACGTTGAACCCGCTGCCGGACGATAACGGCGAAGTGATCGGCTATTTGCGGGTGTTGATCGATTTGCGCCCACTGTGGCGGGCAGTCGCCATCAACCTCGGCCAGATTCTGCTGGCGATGCTGGCCGCCTTCATGTTTGCGGTGTGGTTCGGCCGCCGCCTGGCCGCTTCGATCGCCGCACCCTTGACCCGGTTGTCGCAACTGGCCAGACAGGTATCGGTCGACAACAATTACATGGTGCGGGCCAAGGGCGAAAGCAGCGACGAAATCGGCCAACTGGTGCGGAGTTTCAACCAGATGATCGAACGCATCCAACAACGCGATGCCGAGCTGGAAAACCAGCGCGGCTGCCTGGAACGCGAAGTCGATCTGCGCACCGCCGACTTGCGCCAGGCGGTATTGGACGCACAGGCCGCCAGCATCGCCAAATCCCAATTTCTGGCGACGATGAGCCACGAAATCCGCACGCCGATGAACGGCGTGCTGGGCATGACCGAATTACTGCTCGGCTCGGAATTGAATCCGACCCAGCGCCAATATGCCGAGACCGTATTCAGCTCGGCCGATTCGCTGCTGACCATCATCAACGACATCCTGGATTTCTCCAAAATCGAAGCCGGCAAACTGGAGCTGGAGGAAACCGATTTCAGCCTGAGCAATTTAATCGACCAGCTTGGTACGCTGTTCTTCGAGCGTGCCAGCAGCAAGAACATTCGCCTGATTTGCGAAATCGATCCGGCCACGCCGAAAGAGGTCCGCGGCGACCCCTACCGCTTACGCCAGATCCTGACCAATTTGTTGTCCAACGCGGTCAAATTCACCGAGGCCGGCGAAGTCAAGCTTCAGGTCCGTAACTACGAACCGGAACAATGTGCAACGGCCGCCGGCCTGTGCCTGGAATTCAAGATCAGCGATACCGGCATCGGCATGAACCGCGACGCCTTGGCCCGGCTGTTTCAGGCCTTCAGCCAGGCCGACGGCTCGACCACGCGAAAATACGGCGGCACCGGTCTGGGCTTGGTCATCAGCAAGGAACTGTGCGAATTGATGGGCGGCAAAATTCAGGTCGAAAGCCAACCGCAGGTCGGTTCGGTGTTCAGCGTCTATTTGCCGCTACGCCCAGCCCTGGCGCCGCTGCCGGCCAAGGCCGCTGCGCAGGCCAATTTAGCCGGCAAATACGTATTGGTGGTGGAAGACAACGCCACCAACGCCAAAATCCTGGAAAATCACCTGGCGGAATTCGGCATGCATTTCCGCGTGGCCAAAAACGGCAGCCACGCGCTGGATATCTTGGACCAGAGCGCGCGTTCCGGCCAATTTTTCGATATCGCGCTGCTGGATATGCGCATGCTCGGCATCAACGGCACCGAATTGGCCCGGCGCATACGCAGCGATCACCGCTTTACCCGGTTGCGGCTGGTGATTATTTCCTCCAGCGCGGACCAAGCGGAAATGGCCGAGATCCGCAGTTGCGGCTGCGACGTGCATCTGCAAAAGCCGGTTTACCGGCGTACCTTGCAAGACACCCTTTTACGCTTGCTGCCGCCCGGCGCCGAGGCCACGGCGGAAACCAAACCGGTTGCACCGCCGCCCGGACTGCGCATCCTGTTGGCGGAAGACAATCCGGTCAACCAGAAAATCTGTAGCGCGATGCTTCGCCAATTGGGCTATACCTTGATCTGCGCCGGCAACGGCCAGGAAGTATTGGATCTGTTCCGAACCGAACCGGCCGACCTGATCCTGATGGACTGCATGATGCCGGTCATGGACGGTTACACCGCCACCCAACGCATCCGCGAAATGGAGCAGGCCGGCGGCGGCAAACGGACGCCGATCATCGCCTTGACCGCCAACGCGATGGAAGGCGACCGCGAAAAATGCCTGCGCGCCGGCATGGACGATTATCTGAGCAAGCCGTTTTTGCAAAAAACCCTGCACGACAAAATCCGAGCGCTGATCGGCGATTCGCAGCCTGGCCCTGCCCCGGCGCCGGCCCTGGCGCAGGCCGAAGCCGGCCGGACGGCATTCGATTCGGCCGAATTGCGTTCGCTGCGCCAGATCGGCGGCGACGAATTGGTAAGCGAAGTGTTACGCCTGTTCCGGGAAAACGCCGCGCAGCAGATCCGCGCGATTGAAATCGCGATCGAGAACCGGCAAAGCGCCGAGGTACGCCAGGCTGCACATAGCCTGAAATCGACCGCGGCCAATATCGGCGCCGCGCCATTGGCGGAATTGGCCCGCAACCTCGAACATGCAGCCCGCGACAACACGCTGGCGTTCGATAGTCGTATTGCCGAATCCTTGCAAACCGCCTATAAAGCAATCCTGCAACAACTTCCCGCCGCAACTTTGTAAATGCAACAGCCACCCGCCCCCCATCTGATTCTGGCAATCGACGATGACGACATGGTGCGTTTGATGTTGCGGGAAATTCTGCAGCGCGAAGGGTTCGACGTGGTTTGCGCCGCGGACGGCCGCCAGGGCCTGGATCTGTGCGCCAGCCGCAAACCCGATCTGGTGTTGCTGGACGTAATGCTGCCCGACTCGAACGGCTTCGACTGCCTGCAAACCATCCGCCGGATGCCGGGCAACTCGATCTTGCCGATCGTAATGCTGACCGGGGTGGACGACCTGGATTCGGTCAACCGCGCGTTCGAATTGGGCGCCACCGACTTTATCGCCAAGCCGATCAGTTGGCCGACCTTGCCCCACCGCTTGCGTTACCTGCTGCGCTCGGTCGCCACGTTGTCGGCATTGGCCCAAAGCGAAGCCGAATTGCGCAAAGCGCAAAAAATCGCCCAGCTCGGCAGTTGGGACTGGCACGTTGCCAGCGACTCGGCTCAATGTTCCGAGGAAATCTTCAACATTCTCGACATCGAGCCGTTGCACCGGGAGTTGAAACTGCAGGATTTGTTGAACCGGGTGGAAGCTTCGGAGGCGGCAAAACTGCAGCAGGCCATCGACTTGTGCCTGAAAAACAAGTTGAGCTTCCGTATCGAATTACCGGTATCGCACCGGGACGGCGGCGACCGGGTAATTCACATCCAAGGCGAACCCATCGTCGAGAACGATACGGTCGAACGCATCCGCGGCGCGATTCAGGACATTACCGAACGCCGCAACATCGAAGAACGGGTACGGTTTTTGTCCTATTACGACCCGCTGACCGGATTGCCCAACCGCACGCTGTTCAAGGAGATTCTGGGCCAGGCCATGGCCTATTGCGACCGCTACGGCTCGGCGTTGTCGACGCTGTTCATCAGTATCGCCCGCTTCAAACGCATCAACGAAACGCTGGGGCCGAAAATCGGCGACCACGTGCTGAAAATGTTCGCCGACCGGCTGGTCGCCGAAGTTAGGGAATGCGATTTCGTATCGGCCACGTCGGAGTTCGATCTGGCGAACATGACCGTATCCCGGCTGGGCGGCAGTACCTTTACCGTGTTGCTGAACCGGGTTCAAGACACCCGCGACAGCGTCAAAGTCGCCAAGCGCATCTTTCAGATCATGCAGCAATCGTTTCCGGTCGAAACCACGGAACTGTTCCTGGGCATCAATATCGGCATCGCGGTCTACCCCGGCGACGGCATGGACGAAGACAGTTTCATCAAGAACGGCGAATTCGCGATGAACCACGCCGGCGAATACGGCCACAACAACTACCAGTTCTTCAGCAAATCGCTGAACGTGGCCGCCTTCCACAAACTGGCGATGGAAAACAGCCTGCGCCGAGCCATCGAACGCGACGAGCTGGAACTGTATTACCAGGCCAAGATCGACATTCGCCGCCACCGGGTGGTCGGCTGCGAAGCTCTGATCCGCTGGCGCCACCCGGAATTGGGTTTGATCGGCCCGTCGCAATTTATCCCGATTGCCGAAGATTCCGGGCTGATCGCGCAGATCAGCAATTGGGTGTTGGAAAACGCCTGCCGCCAAGTGCTGGACTGGCGCCGGCAAGGCGACGGTCCGGAGCTGGTGATGGCGGTCAACGTTTCGGCCAACCAGTTCCGCCAACCCGGTTTCGGCGGCCACGTCCGCGAAGTGTTGGCGCAAATCGGGCTGGAGCCGCGCTATCTGAAACTGGAACTCACCGAGACCATCTTGCTGCACAACGTCGAGGATGCCTTGGTCACATTGCGCGAACTGCAGGCGTTAGGCGTCAGGATCAGCATCGACGATTTCGGTACCGGTTACTCTTCGTTGTCTTATTTGAAAAAACTGCCGATATCGGAACTGAAGGTAGACCACAGCTTCGTCCGCGACTTGCCGCACAACGAAGACGACATGGCGATTACCACGGCAATTTTGGCCCTGGCCGAGGCGCTGTCGCTGGAAGTGGTGGCCGAAGGCGTCGAAAACCAGGACCAGGCCAACTTTCTGCTGGATAACGGCTGCACGGTGGTGCAGGGCTTTCTTTACCAGCGGCCGATGCCGGCCACCGAATTCGCCGAGTTTGCCAGAGTGTTCGATAGCCGGTCGGCCGCCGACCCGATCCCGCGATGACGGCCCAACCGAAGATTCTGATCGTCGACGACGACGCTATGGTCCGAATGCTGGTAGGCCAGGTATTGCGCGCCCACCAGTACCGGACCGTGGAAGCCGAAAACGGCCGCGAGGGTTTGCGTTTGTTTTGCCAGGAACAACCCGATCTGGTGTTGCTGGATGTCATGATGCCGGAACTGGACGGTTTCGCCTGCCTGCAGCAGATACGCGCCTTGCCCGACGCCACGCCCATCGTCATGATGACGGCAATCGAAGATACCGGCGCGGTGGAACAGGCCTTTCGCCTCGGCGCTACCGATTTCATCGGCAAACCGGTGCAATGGCCGCTGCTGCCGCACCGGATCGAATACGTATTGCGTGCCCACCGCACCACGCAAAATCTGATCGAACAGCAAAATCTGCTGCAGCGCAGCGAACAGCGCTACCGCGAATTGGTCGAGAGTTTGAGTTCGGATTATTTTCTGTTCTCGTTGGACCGGCAAGGCGCGTTCAGTTATCTCGGGCCGTCGGTGGAACAGATTCTCGGCTATCCGACCGAGCAGTTGCTGGGCGATTGTTTTGCGCTGGCTACCGATAACCCGATCAACCGGACCGCGCGCAGCCATACCCAGGCCAGTTTAGCCGGCCGCAAACCGCCCAATTACGAAATGGAATTACGCTGCCGGGACGGCGGCAACCGCCTGTTAAGCCTGAATGCGACGCCGATTTTCGACGAGCGGGGCCAGGTCATCGCCGTCAACGGCCTGGCCCACGATATCAGCGAAGTGCGCCGCACCCAACAAGCGCTGAGCGACAGCGAGGAGCGCCTGCGCTTGTCGATGCAGGCGGCCAAACTCGGCTTTTTCGACATCGACCCGCGGACCGGCAAAACCATCGTCAACCGCGAATACTCGGCGATGCTCGGCTACGAAGCCGCCGAATTTTCGGCCGACATCGACGCCTGGGCCGAACGGCTGCACCCCGACGACCGCCAAGCGGCGCTGGAACGCTACCGGGCCTACATCGCCGGCGAAATCGGCGAATACCGGCTCGAATACCGCTTGCGCTGCGCCGACGGCGGCTGGAAGTGGATATTGTCGATCGGCAGCATCGTCGAACGCGATGCCGACGGCCGTCCGCTGCGCATGCTCGGTACCCATACCGACATCACAGAGAGCAAAACCGCCGCCGAGCGTTTGAAATTGCTGGCAAAGGTGTTCGAAAACAGCGGCGAAGCGATCTTTCTCTGCGCGCCGGACCTGAGCATCGTCTCCAGCAACCAGGCCTACACCAATATCACCGGCTTCCGCGCCGAAGAAGTCCTCGGCAAAAAACCGGCAATGCTGGATTCCGAGCACAACGACAGCGGCCACTTCCGCCGCATCCGCCAAGCCTTGAAGGAAAACGGTTACTGGCAGGGCGAAATCTGGGACACCCGTAAAAACGGCGAACCCTATCCGGCCTGGCTGGGAATTTCGATGATCGGCGGTCCGCACGGTGCGGTCAGCCATTACATCGGCATTTTTTCGGACATCACCGAGCGCAAGGCGGCCGAAGCCCAGATCGAATATCTGGCCCGCCACGACCCGCTGACCAACCTGCCGAACCGGACCTTGCTGCGCGACCGTTTCGACCAGGCCATGGCCCATGCCTTGCGCAACAGCAGCCTGGTCGGCTTGTTGTTTCTGGATCTGGACCATTTTAAAAACATCAACGATACGATGGGCCACGACGTCGGCGACCGCCTGCTGCAGGGCATCGCCGAACGGCTGTGCCAATGCGTCCGCGAAGTCGATACGGTTTGCCGACAAGGCGGCGACGAATTCATCATCATTCTGACCGACATCCCCGACATCGACACCATCGCCCAAATCGCGCTGAAAATTCTCGACCAACTGAACCAGCCGTTCCTGATCGAAGGCGTCACCGTATGCACCTCGTTCAGTATCGGCATCAGCCTCTACCCCAACGACGGCTTGAATTTCCACGGTTTGTTGAACAAAGCCGATACCGCGATGTATGCGGCCAAAAACGAAGGCCGCAATACCTTCCGCTTCTTCTCTCATGACATGAACCTGGCCTCGATCGAACGCATGAACATCGAGAACGGCCTGCGCGCGGCGTTGAAGCAAAACGAATTCCGCCTGCACTACCAACCGCAGTATTCGATTCGCGACAACCGGATCATCGGCGCCGAAGCCTTATTGCGCTGGCAACCGAAAAACGGGGCGATGATTCCGCCGGCCAAATTCATCCCGATTGCCGAGGATAACGGCCTGATCGTGCCGATCGGCGACTGGGTATTGCGCGAGGCCTGCCGGCAAAACCGGGTTTGGCACGACGCCGGCTACAAATTGTTGGTGACGGTCAATATTTCGGCGTTGCAGTTCAAACGCGGCAATCTGCTGGAATCGGTGAGATCGGCCTTGTCCGAATCCGGGCTGGCAGCGGAATACCTGGAATTGGAACTGACCGAATCGGTGTTGATGTTCGACACGGCCACCGTGATCCAGCAAATCGCCGCGCTGAAAGCGCTGGGCGTCAGCTTTGCGATCGACGATTTCGGCACCGGCTACTCCTCGCTCAGCTATCTGAAGCGTTTCGCCGTCAACAAACTGAAGATAGACCAATCCTTCATCCAGGATTTGAGTTCGGGCAAGGCCGAAGACGCCGCCATCGTCCAAGCCATCGTGCAATTGGGCGACACCTTGGGCCTGCTGACGCTGGCCGAAGGTGTAGAAACCCAGGAACAGGCCGAACGCCTGCACCAGCTCGGCTGCCACAAAGCCCAAGGCTTTTATTGGAACCAACCGTTGCCGCCGGACGAATTCGGCGCTTTGTTCGACGCGGACTGAACCGGGTCAGAACAGATTCCAGACCGGTTCGGCGCCGGCCGGCAGCGCCGCCAGCCGACCCAATTCCACATACTGGTTGCCCGGCGCGTGAAAATCCGAACCCTGCGAAGCATACAAGCCGTGTTTTAGCGCCAAGCCGTAACTCAAGCGAATATCGTCGATGCTGGCGCGGCCGGTGACGACTTCTATCCCCTGCCCGCCCGCCGCCGCGAACTGGGTCAATACCTTGTTCAACCATTTCGTACTCAGCTTGTAGCGCAACGGGTGCGCCAGCACTGCAACGCCGCCGGCTTGGCGGATCCAGTCCACGCATTCGGCCAACGCCGTCCAGGCGGTCGGCACGTAGCCGGGTTTACCTTTGCTCAAGTAACGGTCGAACGCGTCCTGCTGGGTCTGGACGTAGCCATGTTTGACCAGAAAATCGGCAAAATGCAGCCGGGTAATTTCGCCGTTGCCGGCTGCGGCGCGCAAGTCTGGGTAGGCATCCGGAATGCCTTTCTTGACCAACTTTTGCGCGATTTTTTGCGCACGCTCCTCGCGCGTGACCTGCTGCCGGGCGATGCCTTCCAGCAGGCGGCTGTTAGCCGGATCGATGTTCAGACCGACGATATGCAGACAATGGCTGTCGAAGCCGGCGGACAATTCGATGCCCGACACCAAACGGATGCCGCACTCCTGCGCCGCCCGCCGGGCTTCGGCCAAACCGGCCACGGTGTCGTGGTCGGTCAATGCCAGGACGCCGACGCCTTGCTGTTTGGCGCGGTTGACCAGTTCGGCCGGCGGCAAGGCGCCGTCCGACGCCGTCGAATGGCAATGCAAATCGTAGATTAAGTCGCTCATTGGTAATCGCCGTAGAGTTTGGCGTACAAACCGTTTTGCTGAATCAGCGCTTCGTGTTTGCCTTGCTCGCAGATTCGGCCCTGTTCGAACACGTAGACATGGTCGGCCTGTTTCACCGCGCTCAAACGGTGGGCGATGATGATCGTGGTGCGCCCCGCCAGGAAGCCGTTTAGGGCTTGATGCAGTTTATATTCGGTTTCGGTGTCCAGCGCCGAGGTGGCTTCGTCCAGAATCACGACCGCCGGCTGGCTGACGATCATCCGCGCAATTGCCATGCGCTGGCGTTGGCCGCCGGACAGGCGCATGCCCTGGCGGCCGACCACGGTATCCAAGCCGTCCGCCAAGTCCGCCACGACGTTTTTCAACTGGGCGATTTCCAGCGCCTGCCACAAGGCAGCATCGGCAATGTCGCGGCCCAAGGTCAAATTGGCGCGGATGGTATCGTTCAGCAGCGCCGGATGCTGCAGCACCGTTGCCACGTGCTCGCGCACCACGTCCAATCCGATCCGGTCCAACGGCACGCCGTCGAAATAAATCATGCCGGTGCCGGGCGGATAAAGTCCGATCAGCGTTTGCGCCAAGGTCGATTTGCCGCCGCCGCTGGCGCCGACCAGCGCAATTTTTTCGCCGGCCGGAATCGACAGGTTGATACCGTTAAGCACCGGCTCGTCCTTATAACTGAAGTGCAAATCCTCGACGCTGACCGAAACGGTTTTCTTACCCAAAAACGGATTGGCCAGATGCGGGTAATAAGGTTCGCGTTCCAGCCGGGCCAATTGATTGACCCGCGTCAACGCTGCTTTCGCGGCATAGAACGACTGCTGGATACTCAGGATCTCTTGGACCGGCGCCATCATGAACCACAAATAGCCGAACACCGCCAGCATTTCGCCGATGCTGAGATTGGAATACAGCACCATCAGCATCGCAGTCGCCCGAAAGATATCGAAGCCGAACAAGAAGGTCAGGAAACTGAGCCGCACCGTCGCATCGCTTTTCCAGGCATAGACCGTGGAATGGTTTTTCACGGCCAGCGCGCTGTTGACCAATTGCCGGCAGTAATGCTCCTCGCGGTTGCTGGCGCGAATCTGGTGTATCGCTTCCAGCGTCTCGCTCAACGCCTGCTGGAAGGCGGCATAGGCCTTATTCTCGTTGGCCTTCAACTCCTTGACCCGCGAGCCGACCGCCTTGGCCAGATAAATCACCAACGGGTTCAGGAAAATGATGAACAAACCCAGTTGCCAGTGCATCCACAGCAAGATCAATGCAGTGCCGAATACCGTCAATACCGCGACCAGCAATTTGCTGATCGTGGTACCGATGAAGTTATCCAGGGTATCCAGATCGGTCACCATATGCGAACTGACCGTACCGCTGCCCAGGCTTTCGTATTCCGACATCGAGATATGTTGCAAATGCTCGACCAGGCTGGCCCTGATCCGGAACACCACGTCCTTGGCGATGTTGCAAAACTGGCGGGTCTGGCTGATGTTCAATACCAACGCGAACAGCCGCAGCAACAAACTGGCCAGCAAAATCGCACCGATATACACCATCGGTGTGCGCCATTCCGCCGGCAACCAGGGATCGAGCGTCGTCAAAACCATGCCGGGATGGTGCAACAGCACTTCATCGACCAGCAACGGCATCAACAAGGGGACCGGCACGCTGGCCAAGGTGGCCAAAATCGCCATCAGGTGTCCGGCCAGCAATTGCTGCTTGTGTTGGAGGGCGATACCGTAGATATAACGCCAGGAGTATTCGAAGTGGCTTGCAGGTTCGATGATTTTCAAAGTCGGGAAACGGATTCGGTTAGATTTAGCCATTATAATGGTCCGGTGGCCGCGGCAAAACTGATAGCCGGGCCTAATGGTCCGGCTATCGGGGAAGCTGTCATGTCTTTTATCCTACATTTGGTGCTGGCCGCTGCGATCGGCAGCCTGCTGCCGGCGGCGGCAACCTCCGGCGAGGCGGATCAGGCCGATTCACGCCAACGTTTCGTTCAGGCAGAACAAGCCATCGCCGCCGACCGCGAAGCCGATTACCGCCAGCTTGCCGCCACGCTGAAAACTTACCCGCTGTATCCGTATTTGCAATACCAGTGGCTGAAAGGCCGCTTGTCCGCCGACAGCGAGATACGCCAATTCCTGGCCGATCACGCAGCCAGCCGCTACGCCGGGCTGCTCAAACCGAAATGGCTGGTTTATTTGGGGGAACAACAACGGTGGCAGGATTTTCTGCGATATTACCAAGGCAGTGACGACGGCGTATTGCAATGTTATGCCGGCCTGGCCTACTTGGAAACCGGCCAAAGCTCGGAAGCGTTCAGTCTGGCCCGCACGCTTTGGCTAAGCGGCAAGTCGCAGCCGAACACTTGCGACGGCCTGTTCGCCGCCTACCAAGCTTCGCCCTACTTCACCCCCGATCTGATCTGGCAACGTTTCCACGCCGCGTTGAAACGCGGCAACGCCGCACTGGCCGAATACCTGACCCGCTATCTAACCGGCAGCGAACTGGAGTTGGCCGGACTCTGGCTGAAACTGCACCGGCAGCCGGAAAGCGTGCAGACCGAAACCGAGTGGCGCCAGCGTCCGGCACAGGCCGCGGACTTGTTCGGCCATGCCGTCGAACGCTGGCTGGAACGCGACGCCGTAGCGGCGGCGCAATTTTGGGACCAGGAAAAGCCCTTGCAAACGCTGGCACCGGCACGCGCCGCCGATATCGAAAAGCAATTGGCCATGGCGCTGGCGTTGAAACACGACGCCCAAGCCTACCAACGCCTATCGCGTTTGGCAGCCGACGACGAATCGAGCCGGGAATGGCGAGTGCGGGCGGCGTTGAACATTCAGAACTGGCCGGGGGTAATGGCCGCCATCGACCGATTGAACGGCGAAGAAAAAACCCGCGACAAGTGGCGTTACTGGCAGGCGCGGGCATTGGCGGCAACCGGCCAAGGCGCAGCCGCCGCCAGCGAATTTGCCGAATTGGCAAAAAACCGCAGTTTTTACGGATTTTTGGCCGCCGCCAAGTCCGGCCAGGCAATAGCGTTGGCACACCGGCCGTTACTGGTCACCGAAACGGAACTGCAAGCCTTGAGCGATAGAGCCGATTTCCAGGCCGCAAGCGAACTGCTGGCATTGAAGCGGCCGGCGGAAGCCAGACGCCAATGGCAATTTGCCGTCGCCAGACTGGAGCAAGGTTTATTGCCGGCAGCGGCCAAACTGGCGCAACGCTGGCGCGCGCCGGCGCTAGCGATCGCTACCGTCGCCAAAGCCAACCACTGGGACGACCTCGAATTGCGCTTCCCTTTGGAATATAGCCGGGAAATCGGCCAAAACGCCGCGGAACGGCAACTGGACCCGGCCATCATCTACGGCTTGGTCCGCCAGGAAAGTGCCTTCGACAGCCAGGCCGACTCGCCCGCCGGCGCGAAAGGTTTGATGCAGGTCATGCCGCAAACCGGCCGGCAAATCGCCGCCGATCTGCGCGACCGTTGGGGCGACGACGACAGCCTGTTTCAACCCGATCTGAACCTGAAATACGGCGCGTTTTATTTCAAGAAGCTGTTGGGCCAGTTTAATGGCCACTATGCCCTGGCGGCGGCGGCCTATAATGCCGGCGCCAGCAAGATCAAACGCTGGCTGCCCAGCGGCCGCAGCCAACCGGCCGATATCTGGATCGAAAACATCCCGTACAAGGAGACCCGCGGCTACGTCGCGTCGGTTTTAATGTATAGCCTGATCTACCAGCAACGCCTGCAACGGAACTCGCTGAAACTTGACGATCTGCTGCGCGACGTAATGCCGGGATAAAAATTGAGCTGATTTTTTAAGCCGATTATTGGATAATGTTGGATGTTTTTGAACCGACGAATCAGGTAATCATTGGATGGAGAAGCAGCACAGTTTCACGCGCGAAGAGTTGTTAATGTCCGGCCGGGGCGAACTTTACGGCCCGGAAAACGCGCAGCTACCGCTTCCCAACATGCTAATGATGGACCGTATCGTCCACATTTCCGACGAAGGCGGTAAATACGGCAAAGGCGAAATCATCGCCGAACTGGATATCCACCCCGAGCTGTGGTTTTTTGCCTGCCATTTCCAAGGCGACCCGGTAATGCCGGGCTGTCTGGGTCTGGATGCGATGTGGCAGCTAATCGGTTTCTACTTGTGTTGGCTCGGCGGCCCCGGTAAAGGCCGTGCCCTCGGCTGCGGCGAGGTCAAATTTACCGGCCAAGTATTGCCGACCGCCAAAAAAGTCACTTACAAAATCGACTTGAAACGCGTCATTATGCGCAAGCTGGTGATGGGCATCGCCGATGCGGTCATGGAAGTCGACGGCAAACAAATCTACGAAGCCACCGATTTGCGGGTCGGCTTATTTACTTCCACTCAGGATTTCTAAGGAAACCATCATGAGACGCGCGGTTGTAACAGGTTTGGGGATCGTTTCCAGTATCGGCAATAACCGGGACGAAGTCGTCGCTTCGTTGCGGAGCGGCCGTTCCGGCATCGTCCACGCTCCGGTCTACCAGGAATTGGGCTTCAGAAGCCATGTCCACGGTCCGGTCAACATCGATCTGGACGAGGCGATAGACCGTAAGATCAAACGCTTCATGGGCGACGGCGCCGCCTACAATTATTTGGCAATGGAACAAGCCATCGCCGATTCCGGCCTGGACGAAAACGACATTTCCAATATCCGCACCGGCTTGGTAATGGGTTCCGGTGGACCGTCTACCTCGAATCTGGTCGATTCCGCCGACATCCTGCGCTCCAAAGGCGTCAAAAAAGTCGGGCCGTACATGGTGACCCGCGCCATGTCCAGCACCAACACCGCCTGCCTGGCCACGCCGTTCAAGATCAAAGGCGTCAATTATTCGATCAGTTCGGCGTGCGCAACCAGCGCTCACTGCATCGGCCACGCGCAGGAACTGATTCAGCTCGGCAAACAAGATGTCGTGTTTGCCGGCGGCGGCGAGGAGCTGCATTGGACCATGTCGGTGATGTTCGATGCGATGGGGGCATTGTCGTCCAAATATAACGATACCCCTGACACCGCGTCTCGCCCCTACGACGAAACCCGCGACGGCTTCGTGATTTCCGGCGGCGGCGGCGTTTTGGTGATCGAAGAACTCGAGCACGCCAAGGCCCGCGGCGCCAAAATTTACGCCGAATTGGTCGGCTACGGCGCCACTTCCGACGGCTACGACATGGTGCAACCCTCCGGCGAAGGCGCCGTGCGCTGCATGCAAATGGCGCTGGCGACCGTGCACGATCCGATCGACTACATCAACGCCCACGGCACCAGCACGCCGGTCGGCGACACCCGCGAGTTGGAAGCGATGCGCGCGGTATTCGGCAGCGATGCCGTGCCCAGAGTCAGCTCGACCAAATCCCTGACCGGACACGCACTCGGTGCGGCCGGCGTCAACGAAGCGATTTATTCGCTGCTGATGATGGAAGAAAATTTCTTGAGCGCGTCGGCCAACATCAGCCAGCTCGATCCCGGCGCGGCCGGCATCCCTATCATCCGCGAATATCAGGACAACGTGACGTTGAATACAGTGATGTCGAACAGCTTCGGCTTCGGCGGCACCAACGCCACGCTGATCTTCCAACGCTACAACGGTTAACTGCTAAGCGGCCTGCGCTTTCCGCCGGGCCGCCCCCTCTTCGCACCATGTCCGATCCCAGCCAAAAATCCCGTACCCAGTTCAACAAGCTGCAAAAGCGCCTGAGGCGCAGTGTCGGCGAAGCGATCGCCGATTTCAACATGATAGAGCCGGACGACAAAGTCATGGTCTGCCTGTCCGGCGGCAAGGATTCGTACACGATGCTGGACATTCTGTTGAATTTGCAGAAAACGGCGCCGGTCAATTTCGAAATCATCGCCGTCAATCTGGACCAGAAGCAACCCGGTTTTCCGGAACACGTACTGCCGGAATACCTGACGTCGATCGGCGTGCCGTTCCACATTATCGAACACGACACCTACAGCATCGTCAAACGCATCATTCCGGAAGGCCAGACCACCTGCAGCCTATGCTCACGCTTGCGGCGCGGCACGCTATACGGTTTCGCCCGCGAGCACAACATCACCAAAATCGCATTGGGCCACCACCGCGACGACATCATCGAAACGTTCTTCCTGAACCTGTTTTACGCCGGCAAACTAAAAGCGATGCCGCCGAAACTGCTCAGCGACGACAAGCAGAATATCGTGATCCGGCCGCTGGCCTACTGCCGCGAGAAAGACATCAACCGCTTCGCCGCTTTCAAACAGTTTCCGATCATTCCCTGCAACCTGTGCGGATCGCAGGAGAATTTGCAACGTAAAGCGATGAAGCAAATGCTGAACGGCTGGGACAAACAATTCCCCGGCCGGATCGAAACCATCTTCGCCGGCCTGCAAAACATCGCCCCGTCGCAAATGCTCGATACCGGTTTGTTCGACTTTGCCGGCTTGCGCCGCGACCCCAACTCAACCCTGGCCCGCGTCGTCTCCGACGAGCCGGGACTGGACATACTCGAACGCTAAACATGGAACGGAAATATGGCACAAACCATCCTAGTGACGGGCGGCACCGGCTACATCGGTAGTCATACCTGCGTCGAATTACTGGATAACGGTTTCGATATCGTTATCGTCGACAACCTCAGCAACAGTAAAATCGAAGCGCTCCGCCGCATCGAAACCATCACCGGTAAAGCGCCGTTGTTTTACCAAGCCGATATCACCGACGCCGCGGCCCTTGCCCGCATCTTCCAAAACCACAGTATCGACGCCGTCGTTCATTTTGCCGGCTTGAAAGCGGTCGGCGAATCCTGCCAGCAACCGCTCAGCTATTACCGCAACAACATCTACGGCACCCAGGTTTTGCTGGAAACGATGGCGGAAGCCGGTGTGAAACGTTTGGTGTTCAGTTCGTCGGCAACCGTTTATGGCGACCCGCACACGGTACCGATTCTGGAGAGTTTTCCGCTGCAAGCGACCAATCCTTACGGCCGCACCAAACTGTTTATCGAGGAAATTCTGCGCGACGCCGGCAACGCCGACCGGCTTAACCAGTCCGCCAATCCGTGGCAGACCGCCATCCTGCGCTACTTCAACCCGATCGGCGCCCACAGCAGCGGTCTGATCGGCGAAGATCCGAACGGCATCCCCAACAATCTGATGCCGTATTTGTCGCAAGTCGCGATCGGCAAATTGCCGATGCTGTCGATCTTCGGCGACGACTACTCTACCGTCGACGGCACCGGCGTGAGAGATTACATCCACGTGGTCGATCTGGCGCAAGGCCACATCAAAGCCTTGCAATATCTGCTGAGCCAGCCGGCAAACGCTGCGGTCTGCGACGCGGTCAACCTGGGCACCGGCAACGGTTACAGCGTATTGCAAATGGTCAACACCTTTATCCAGGTGACCGGTCGAGACGTGCCTTACAAAATCGCACCGCGCCGCGCCGGCGACGTCGCCGCCTGCTATGCAGACCCTAGCCTGGCGCAACAAAAACTGGGCTGGAAAGCGGAACGCGATTTAACCCAAATGATCGCCGATACCTGGCGCTGGCAAAGCCGCAACCCGAACGGCTACCACTAAGCCGCATCCATCCGCAGCACCAAACCGCCGTTTTCGACCCGATTGCGCCCGTTGCGCTTGGCTTCGTAAAGCGCGGCGTCGGCGGTTTGGATCAATTGCAACGCAATCTCCGCCACCGGCTTTTTCTTGGCAAAAGCCGGTTGATAGGTGGCGACACCGACCGAGATCGTCACCGGAATCGTTTGTTCGGCAAACAAAATCCGCAATTCGGCAATACAGATACGAATCCGCTCGGCGATTTCGACGGCATGTTTGTTATCGCTTTGCGACAACAGCGCCACGAACTCCTCGCCGCCGTAACGGGCCAGCACGTCGTTGTTGCGCAACTGTTTTTTGATCAGCGTCGCCACCGCGGCCAACACGTGGTCGCCGGCCTGGTGGCCGTAACCGTCGTTGATGCGTTTGAAATAGTCGATATCCAAAAACAGGCAGGACAAAGGTTCGCGAGTGCGTTGGCTGCGGTCCAATTCTTCTTCTATCCGCTGTTCCAGAAAGCGCCGGTTGTTGACGCCGGTCAACGGATCGATCAGGCTGGTGCGGCGCATGGTCTCGACGTTCAGGTTGTTTTCCAGGCAGATACTGATCACCGAGGCGATATGCTCGATAAAATCGGTCGCCATGCCTTGCACGAAGCGGTCGCTGCGGTAACTGCCCAGATTCAACGATCCAAGGTATTTATCGCGCCGCACTAAAGGCACAATTACGACCGAGGCCGGCTTTTTAGCCAACGACGCCGAGAAATAACGTTCGCAGTCGCTGGACCGGTAGCCGCCGAGCACCGGCTGTTTGCAACCGTCGAAACTGTCGCCCAGCGGCGATTCCTGGTTAATCAGCAGCAAACCCTCGCGGCGCTTGTAATCGTAATGGTCGCCGTCCAGATACGCCGCAATCTCGTTCTTCGGATCGACCAACCACAAGTTGACCACATCCAGGCCGAACAGGATTTTGGTCTCGGCCAGAATAAACTCGATCATCTCCGCCAGCGTGTTCATTGCCAGCAGACGCATCTCGTAGCTTTGCAGGCGTTTCAACGTCAGACTGTTATGCTGCACGCGGCTCAACATGCCGTCCAAATGACTTTCCAGCACGCGCAGTTCTGTAGTGATATCGTCTTCCAATCTCGACCTCATCCGCTTTGTCAAGCGCATAAGACTAGCAGTTTTCGGGAAAAATGCGCGCGACTCGACCCTGGCCGGCCGCGGCTAGACACCGACCCGCGGCCGGCCCCGCCGGCGACGGGAACCGTGGCCGATTAACCGGAAAATAAGCCAATTGCCAGCGCCGCTAGAGCATTTGCCGCAGATTTACGCCGTTGCCACGCTGCGAGGGACTTTTGCCGCTGGTACATATCCTGCATCGATCTCTCTCCATTTGCAGCCAAAGTGTCGGGCCTCCGGTCAACATGAACGATCTTGCCGTCAATATCGATATCTTGTTTTTGAACCATAGAGACTCCCTGATACGCGCGATATTCGGCATCGTCGGTTGCCCGCAAACGGCGGAAGACTTGGCGCACTCAGCCTACCTGAAAATGCTGCACGCATTGGAAAACCAGGAAGTCGCCTATCCCAAGCCCTTCCTCTACCAGATCGCGAAAAACCTGGCGCTCGACCATTTGCGCAAAGAAAACGTCAGCCTGCGGTCGAGCCATACGCTAGAAGACGAACACGACGGCCAGTACAGCCTGGTGGATAGTTTGCCGGCCTGTTGGCGGTGATGTTCTCGGGGGGATTTCAACTTACCGGAGCAGGTCAATGTCTTGGTGAAGCAATTTTCGCCGCTGCAGCGGCCCAATGCCTGGGAAGGCATGGAATCGGCAAAAATTCATTCGCGTTATATACCCGGCAAAAAGGCCATTACGCCGGGCCAAGCCGAGGCAATCGCCAATCAGCGGTATCCGGACGGACAAATGTGGATGTTAAGCCCACCGGCGGATGAGCTAGGCATTTACTATGTCTGGAAACGCGATGTGAGCGAACTGAGCCAATATATCGGTTACCGGGAAATCGCGATAGATCAATACAGCGGCGATATACTGAAAATGTATGACTCCGGCAGCGGTTCGGCCGGCGATGTATTACTGGATTGGCAATGGCCGTTGCATAGCGGTTACGCTTTTGGATGGCCGGGGCGGATTTTGGTGTTGTCGAGCGATTTGGCTTGTCCGGTGCTGTTCGTTACCGGAGTGATACGCTGGCGGCAAAAATGCCGCGCCAGGCGCGCGGCCGAAGAGCTGGATCGCCACCGTACCGACCGCTAACGCCTAGCCGGCTCGAGTTTGCCGGCCGAAGCACACGCTAATCCCGATACCTTTGCCGTCGATGCCGGGACCCACGTCAATCCGCGCCGCGTGCAGATCGGCGATCTCTTTGACGATGGCCAGGCCCAAACCGCAGCCTTCGCCGCGGCTGCCCGGAATCCGGTAAAACCGCTCGAATATCCGGTCCGCTTCCTCCGGCCGGATACCGGGACCGTCATCCTTGACCACCCAGCCGGGCGGATCGGCCAGCACGGTTACATTGATACGGCCGCCCGGATTGCTGTAACAAATACTGTTATCCAACAGATTGTTCAGCAACTCCCGCAGCAGGGTTTCGTCGCCTTTGATCGAAACCCTGCTGCGCGGCGCGTCGAATCCCAATTCAATTTCCTGTTCCAGGGCTTTATACACCCAATCCATACAACAGGCTTTGGCCAGCGCGGCCAAATCCAGGCTCCGAAACGGCCGCGAACCCTGCGATACCGATTCGGAACCGGCCAGAACCAGCAACTGCGAACTCAAATGCGCTACCCGGTCCGCCGAATGTTTGATGTGGCTCAGCGCCGGTTTCATCGCATCCGGGCTGTCCGCGGCCAAAGCCCGCTCGGCATGGACTTTCAGCCCGGCCAGCGGCGTGCGTAATTGGTGGGCGGCGTTTTCGATGAAACGCTGCTGGGCGGCCAGCGCCGAACCCAGACGCTGCAGCAACGCGTTGATGGTGTGGGTCAAGGACCGCACTTCCAGCGGCACGTTGGTATCCGGAATCGGGTTCAGTTCCCGCGCCGAACGCTGGCCGATCAGCGTCGCCAGATCGTGCAACGGGCTCAGGCCGCGATTGATGCCGACCCAGATGTGGAGCCCGGTGACCAACAACAGCAACAATTGCGGCGCGACCACCGCCAGCAAAATCTCGTTCATCATGCCGCGCCGCTTGTTCAAGGTTTCCGCCACCGACACCAGCACGTCGCCGCTATCGCCGCCGGCCGACGCGGTCAGCACCGAAACGATGCGGACCTTACGCCCCTGGATTTCGCCGTCGGAGAACAACGGCGCATCGGCCGCCATCGCCGCCATCGCCGGGCCGGGCAGCGCCCTGTCGCCGGCGATGAATCCGGCCGCCGCCGACTCCACCTTGAAAAAGGTCTTGTCCATAGCGTCCCAACGGAACACTTCGACCGCAATCGGCGGCAAATCGAACGTGACTTTGTCCTTTTGCGTTTTCACTTCCTGCGCCAGCGATTTGGCCGAATCCAGCAGCCAACTGTCGTAAGCGCGGTCGGCGTAGTGCAGCGCGACGAAATAAGACACGGCGGCATCCAGCACGACAACCGCGATCAACGGCAGCGTCAGCCGCGCCAGCAACTGCGCTCTCAGACTCTGCGGTTTGCGCATCAGTGTTGCTCCAGCAGATAGCCCAGACCGCGCAAGGTGCGAATACCGATGGCATAGGGTTCCAGCCGCTTGCGCAACCGGTGGATGTAGACTTCGATGGCGTTATCCGCCAGCTCTTCGGAACGCACCGCCAAGCGTTGGGCGATATGGTCCTTGCTGACCACGCGCCCGGCCTGCAACAACAGTGCCTCCAGAACGCCGTACTCGCGCGGCGGCAACTGCAGCAACTCGCCGCGCACCTTAACCTGTTGTTGGCGGGTATCCAAAACCAGGCCGCCGAAACGAATATCGTGGTCGAAGCCGCCCTGGCTGCGGCGCAACAACGCTCTGACCCGCGCTTCCAATTCCAGCAATTCGAACGGCTTGGTCATGTAATCGTCGGCGCCGAGTTGCAAACCGCCGATCCGGTCGTTCAGGCCGTCGCGCGCCGTCAGTATCAACACCGGCATCGGCGACTGCCGCCGTCCCCGCAATTCCCGCAACACTTCGCGCCCGTCCATATCCGGCAGCCCCAGATCGAGAATCGCCAGTTCGAAGGGTTGCGTACTCAAAGCCCCGACGGCAAAAGCGCCGGTCCGCGCCAACGTGACGTCGAATCCCCACTCGCTCAAACTGTGCGACAGGCCGTCGGCCAAGGCCTGATCGTCCTCGACCAGTAAAATTCTCATGCGCCGTTCCCGCTAATGAAAGGTTGATGAAAGGTTACGCCGGTAAAGTGGCGGAATTAAAACCGGCTGCAGCCGCTGGGTGTGCAGTCGAACCGGCCGCTCCCGCTACCGGAACCGCCAACGGCAAGATACCCGACACAACGGAGAGTTCATTATGGAATCGACATTAGTGCCCGCGCAACCGCGCAATCGGCGGTTGGACTTTTTTCGCGGCGTTGCACTGTTGGTTATTTTCGTCAACCACATGCCGGGCAATCCCTGGTTCTGGTACACGCCGTCACGTTTCGGCTTCAGCGATTCGGCGGAGATATTCGTGTTTTTATCGGGCTACGTCTCCGCCGTCGCCTACGGCCGCTGCTTCGGCCAAGCCGGTCTGGCGCTGGGCAGCGTCAGGGTATTCCTGCGTTGCGCCCAGATTTACGCCGCGCACCTGGCGTCGTTTTTGGCAATGGCGGCCATTTGCGTGTTCGGCAACCGCTGGCTGCCGGGAACCGATTACATTCAACAATTGAACATCGCTTATTTTTTTAACGACACGCAGCAAGCCGTTTTCGATTTATTTGCATTGGCTTACGTGCCGAATTATTTCGACATCCTGCCCTTGTACCTGGTGTTACTGGCCTGGGTGCCGTTGGCCTGGAGCCTGTCTCTGGTTAGCAAATACCTGGCTTTGGCGGCTTCGCTGCTGGTTTACGCCCTAGCCTGGTACTACGGCCTGGAACTGAGCGGCGAGCCGAACGGCGGCCGGCCATGGTTTTTTAATCCGTTCTGCTGGCAACTGCTGTTTTTTTCCGGCTTCGCCTTCGCGGCCGGATGGCTGCCGCAACCCGGCTATCGGCCGGGTCTGGCTTGGGCCTGCGCGCTGCTGGCGGCCTTGGCCGTGCCGTTGGCCTACGAACCGTTCTATACCGGCCATAGCCTATTGCTGGAACTGCGGGCACACCTGGAACCGTTGCTGGACAAAAGCCACCTCGGCGCGTTGCGCTGGCTACATTTATTGGCATTGGCCTATCTGGCCGGACAAATTCCCGCCGGAATCGCGGCACGCCTGGAACGAGGTCCGGCGCGCTGGGTGGCGGATATGGGGCGGCAATCGCTGGCGGTGTTTTTATGCGGCATGGCTTTGTCATATCTGGGCGGAATGGCGCTGGATCGGGCCGGCCGGGAGCATCTGGTTACTGCGGCGGTCAACCTCGCCGGCATTGCCGTCCTAATGGCCATCGCTCAACTGTTGGCTTGGCTGGAAACCAAGCCGTGGCAATCGGCCCACCGGGCCAACGTCGGCCGCGAGCCGACCCGGCCGGCGCTGTGGTTCGGTCTAGGGCTGAAACAAGCTGCCGCCCTGCCCGTGCTAGTTTGCGCAGCCGCTACGCCGTTGTTGTTGCTTCGGAGCCAAGACGGCGCAAGCCCGCCCGTCGTGGCGGAAGCGCCACCGATGGCGCCACCGCCGAGCGGCGAACTGCTGAAAACCGGAACTACCCCGGCTAGCGAGGATGCCGAAGCCGTAGCTCAACGCCAGTTGTAGAATCGGGCGAAGCGGATAAACGGCCGATCCCGGTTTAGATTGCGGGGTGCCGGCAATCATGCTGAACTATCACGCCAGCCTAGGCGCCCATTTTCCGATCAACGGCGGACTGTTTTGACAGGTTCGCCCCGCGCGCGGCAGCGAACCGGGTTTACGTATGCGCCGATGCCGCGCTATGCTGGCGCACACCGGATAAGCGCCACGGCAACGTCGAACCGACCCTATTGCCTCAACCGAACCATTTTTCAGGAAGCCCAAGCATGTACCAAGAACCGCCAACGCCCGAAACCGAACCCGGCAAGCGCTACGTTGTTATCGAACAAACCGTGTTTATTTTGCTGGTTCTGTTGTCTCTGGCCGGAATCTATATTACCGATTTCAATCCGGACGACGGCTACGGTTACTGGCTGGCCATGGTGTTCGTGTTCGGTTTGCTTTCGGTGTTCGTCGCCTGGTTGCAGGCCAAAAGCGGTGACGCCGATTTCGGCCTGGTTTTGAAAGCGCAGGCCATGCATTGGCTGCATACCGTCGTCGTCGTAATCGCCGCGTCGTTTCTGAACAAGTCCGGCCAATTATCCGGCGTCAGCGCCGACTTGATGATACTGCTGATTTTAGGCTTGGCGGCCATGCTGGACGGCTACCACGTCGGTTGGGAATTCAGCTTCCTGGGTTTTTTTCTGGTGGGCTGCGCGGTGATTATCGGTTACGTGCAATCCTTTCTGTGGGCCTGCGCCGCGTTTGCGGCGGCCATCGTGGCGGTATCGTTGATTTGCACCTTCCTGCGCTCGAAAGTCCGCAGCCTCGACGGAGACGAGACATGATCAGAACAATCACTTGGTTCAGGCGGTTAAACCGCAAAAACAAAGCCGCCCTGGTTTTGTCCGCGATCTGGATGCTGGCGGTTCCGGCTTTCGTCGTACCTTACGGCGACGAATCGACCGGCCGGCTCGAACATTTTTTCTGGTGGGGCGTGTTCCCGGTATTTTTGTATTGGGGCCGCCATATCTGGGTCAGAAAATGGCTGCGCTGACGGCTATTACCGCCGCGAAACTATCAACCGGCGCCCGTCCGCCGACCATCCAATCCTGACGCCTCCGCCATGAACGAAAATCCGCAGTAAGCTCCGCCGAGCCTCAGCCAGCAAATTCTGGCTGAAACTAGGCTTTATCAGTTTCGGCGGCTCGGCCGGGCAAATTGCGATCCTGCATCAGGAGCTGGTCGAGCGCCGCGCTGGATCAGCGAAAAACGCTATTTACATGCGCTGAACTACTGCATGGTGTAGCCCGGCCCATTCCCGCTGGCTGACACCGCAGCAAATGATCGACTCCCTGGCTTTGGGCGAAACCACACCCGGCCCACTAATCATGGTCAACACCTTCGTCGGCTTCGCCGCCGGCTGGGGCCAGGCCTGGTTTGGCGCGGATTCGCCTTTTTGGCCGGTACTGTGGCCGCCGCCGTCGTGTCTTACTTTACCTACGTGCCCAGCTTTCTATTCATCCTGGCCGGCGGGCCGTTGGTGGAAACCACCCACGGCAATTTGAAATTCACCGCGCCGCTAACCGGCGTCACCGCCGCCGTGGTCGGCGTCATCGTCAATCTGGCCGTGTTTTTTGCCTATCACGTGTTCTGGCGCAAGGCTTAGCCGGGAGATTCGACCTGTTTTCCGCCCTATTGAGCCTGGCGGCGTTGTTAGCACTGTTCAGGTACAAACTCGGCGTCATCCCAGTCATTTGCCGGCTCCGCGTTCGGCGGCTGGCTGTGGCTGTTTTTGGCGTCTTGATATGCCCGTTTTTGATGGTGGGGATCAAGCTAAAAAAGAACCGAAAACTATTTGCAGCAGCAATTGCGCGAAGTGTTCGACGTTGCGCTCGAACCGGTGCTCGTCGCCGTTCAAGCTTTGCCGGGTGTCTCGGCTTAACAATTCTTGGCGGCGGTTGGTTGTGTATTGTTCGAAGGCTTGATCGTACTGGGCTTTATCGCCGGCAAACAGGGCTTTGGCCGGTTGCGACAGATTGTCCAAACCCAAACCATCGCGCAGGCTTTGCGCGTCGTCGCTTTCTTCCAGCCAGGCGTTGAAGTCGGCGTAGTGGTCGAAAAAATGATGCTGATCCTGGGAGTACAAGGATACAGAGGGTTCAGTGATAATTTGGCGGTTCATTTCGCAGACGTAGAACGAATTCCCTCTCCCTCAGGAGCGTGTCGCAAAAGCTCCCTCTCCTCGCGGGAGAGGGCTGGGGTGAGGGGAATAAATAATGTAAACATATGATTTATATACCCTCATCCTAGCCTTCTCCCGGAGGGAGAAGGAACTGTTTTGACTTTTACGACGCCACCAAGGGGAGAGGGAGAAACAGCCGCTCAGGCCACCGCTTGCTCGACAATCGCGTCGGCGAGTTGCAGTTGCGTGGTTTGCGCGGCGGCGATGCGGGCTTTGAGGGCGTCACAGAGCGCCATCAATTCATCGACTTTGGCTACGATGCGGTGTTGTTCGGCAAGAGGAGGGACGACGCATGGCAAGGTTGAAAGTTTCCCTTGATAAATAGCGCAGACATTTGTTGTGTTGGATTTGAGTTTTTCAAGTTCCGCCCTTCCTCTCGGGCTTCGAAACCAGTAGTCAAGAAAGTCCGGTGAGAACTCATCGATAAATGTTGCCCGGAGAATATTGTTGTTATAGAGAACAGGATCGGCGGAAAAAGTCCGAAACACGCAAGTTTTTCCGACCAGTTCCCTACTATTTCTCGTGTTGAATAAAAAATCGCCATCGGCTAAGGCAAACGCCCCAACTTCATCGGGTGTTGCATCGATTCGGGTCAGGTCCGAGAGATCAACTCCGCCTGAGTTCCCAATGTTATTCATCTTGAAGTAGGCGTAAGCCTTGTCTGGACCTTGCTGGGAACAACCACGATCAATGCCGACGCAAGCTTGCAGCGGTAACCGTCCAAACGGCACCCACTTCCAGCCACTCGGAAGCTCAAATAAAGATATGGTTTCGGATTGCGTAGCGCCCTCTTCGTCATCCCTGTTCCTTGTCCGCATGATGCGTTTTGGTGCTTGATCGATCCGCTCAAGAAGTTTTGTAGCCGGTTCGTCGTCCGGGTCTTGGGGGACGAGTTTACCCATGACAGCAAGTTGCAGGAGGGTTTGTTTGAGTTGGTCGATGCTGGATTCGGTGGTGAACAGGGTGTCGAAGTGGTTGGCGATGCGGCTCCAGGCTTGCTCGAATTCGGCAGTATCAGCGGCTTGGGTCAATGTACCGAGCAAGGTTTGCACCAGGGTTTGATGGGCGGCGAGGTGGTCGGTTTGTTGTTGTTCCAGTTGATCGCAAAGCGCCATCAATTCATCGACTTTGGCGACGATGCGGTGTTGTTCTGCGAGAGGTGGCAGAGGAATTGGGCAGGATAATATCTGAATTTTTTTTAAATTAGTTTGCTTTTTTCCATCGTCATATTGCAAGTAATAGGGGTTTCTATCTAGAACTAAAGCAAGGTACTTAACAGACATTATCTTTGCTGTTCTAATACCTCCAATCCGTTGATTTAGTGTATAGCGATCACTGTTCTCCACTACAAAACATCGTACTAGAGCTTTTCCATCTGGAACGTCGCTCATTACGATTGCAATATCATTTTCAAACAAAGGAGACAATCTTTCTGTAACATATTTATAAACTTCGCCATCGTTGGAAACGAATCGAGAGTTAATCAAAATATAGATAGGCTCTTCAGTGAAGAATTGTTCATGAGCCTTTCCATTTGAAAAAAGCGAAATATCCTGTAATTCACACCATATCCAATTATTTGGTATATCGAATTGAAATTCCCTGGGATCAACGGTTGAGCTATCTCTTTTTAGGTTTGGTAACTCTTTAATATTTTCAATCGAGCAAAGTTCGTTCTTAATTCTCGCAAGAAGGCTATCGGCAGGCTCATCATCCGGGTCTTGTGGCACCAACTTTCCCCGCACCGCCAATTCCAAAATCAATTCGCGCAGTTTTTTGATGCCGTAAGCGCTGTATTTGGCGTTGCGGGAGCTGGTTGGATTCCCCTCACCCCGGCCCTCTCCTTTATGCCCTTTGGGTACGCTGGAGAGGGGGGGGGAAGAAGCGCCGCGTCCGGCGCTGGCTTTACTGGCAATAGCGGTGGTCCAGAGGCCTAAATATTTGGTAATCAGGTCGTGCATCATGTCCGTGTACTAAAAAGCCCTCTCCAAAGTACCCAAAGGGCATAAAGGAGAGGGTTGGGTGAGGGGAAATTCGATAATGTGGCTTCGCGGTTATTTTTGATTTCCCTCATCCTAGCCTTCTCCCGGAGGGAGAAGGAATGGCTGGTTAGCTTTAATTTACGGTACTCAGAAGCGCCATTCTGATGGCTTCCAGAACGCCAGAGGTGTTTTGAAATACGTCGTTGTTCCAAAAGCGAGTGACTTTAAAACCGCGTTTTTGCAATTGCTCGGTTCGTTTCTCGTCGTATTCGATTTGCTTGGCATGTTGGCCGCCGTCTAGTTCAACAATCAATTTTACCTCCAGGCAGACGAAATCAACGATAAACGAGTCGATGGGAAATTGCCGGCGAAATTTTTGGCCGCACAGTTGCCTATTGCGCAGGTGCCGCCACAACAGATGTTCGGCATCGGTTTGGGTTTTTCTGAGACTGCGGGCGTTGCTGGTTAGGGACATTTTTTAGTCTCCTCACCCCGGCCCTCTCCAGCAGGAGAGGGAGAACAGCTACCGGGACTGATTGCTGAACAACTCCCGTTCTAATTCTTGGATAGCGGTTTCGTATTGGCTTTTGCCGCCAAATACTTTGTTAATGATTTCGACCGGAGTGCCGATGTCGCTGAACGGTCTGAGTTTGAGGATTTTGGCGTTTTCCAGGCTGGCGATGCCTTCGTCGGCGTATTTGTCCAGCAAGGCGTTCAGTACCGCGCGGGCTTGATCGCCGTATTTTGTAAAGTAATTGCGCTTTTTGACGTTGTTGGCACGTTCCTTTCGGGTCAGCGGCGGCTGGTCGTAGGCGATGTGGGCGATCAGGTCGAAATCGCCGTAGTCCTTGCCGACTTCGGCGGCCAGGTTATCCAGCACGATGCCGTGCTCTTCCAGCAATTCGATAATGGCCTGTTTTTTCTTGGCGCCGTGCCAGCGTTGCAGAAACTCGTCCAACGAGGCGAATTCGGTTTGAATCTGTTTGCGGCTGAAGTCGCGATAGGATTCGGTCATCAGCGTGCCGTCCGGGCCGAGGTATTCGACGCGCTCGGCAAGGATTTTGACATCTACGCCGCTGACGCGGATTTTGTAGGTGCCGGTGGGTTCTTCGATTTCTTCGCCTTCGGGTTCGTCCTCTGGCTCCGGGTCTGGCGGCACAGGGTCGTCGTCTTCTTCGGGTTGGTAGATCACCACCGGTTCGCCGTCGAAATCTGGATCGAGGAATAAGGCGGTGGCTTTTTTGAAATCCATGATGGTGAAGAAATACTTGCCGAATTCTTCGTCGATGCGCGTGCCGCGACCGATGATCTGCTTGAAAATAGTCATCGAGCTGATGGTTTTATCCAGCACGATCAGCTTGCAAGTTTTGGCATCGACGCCAGTGGTGAGCAGTTCCGAGGTGGTGGCGATAACCGGGAAGGTGCTTTCCGGATCGATAAAGTTGTCCAGCTCGGCTTTGCCTTCCACGCTGTCGCCTGTAATGCGCATCACGTATTTGTGATTGTCGATGGCCAGTTGACCGGCGGCGTTGACGATGGCGACGCGCATGCGTTCGGCGTGGTCGATGTCTTCGCAGAAGATGATGGTTTTGGCGTAAGGGTCTGTGGCCAGCAAATATTTCATCACCCGTTTAGCGACCAGTTTGGTGCGCTGGTTGAGCACCAAAATCCGGTCCATGTCGGCGCGAGTATAAGTGCGGTTTTCGATGCTGTTGCCGAGGTCGTCGGTCATGCCGGGTGGTGGCGTCCAGCCGTCGACATCTTTGTCAATGTCGATGCGCACCACTTTGTAGGGCGCGAGAAAGCCGTCTTCGATGCCTTGCTTCAGACTATAGGTGTACACCGGTTTGCCGAAGTAATCGGAGCTGGAAACATATTTGGTTTCTTTGGGCGTGGCCGTCAAACCGAGCTGAATGGCGTCTTTGAAGTAATCCAGAATTTCTCGCCAGGCCGAGTCGTCGGCCGCGCTGCCGCGATGGCATTCGTCGATGACGATCATGTCGAAAAAATCGGGCGAGACGTTTTTGAAGATTTTGTCTTCGTCCGCCGTTCCGGTGATGGCTTGGTACAGGCCAAGGTAAATTTCGTAAGACGGATCGAGCTTGCGGTTTTTGATTTTGGTCATCACCGAGCCGAACGGTTTGAAATCGTTGACCAGGGTTTGATCGACCAGAATGTTGCGGTCGGCCAGAAATAATACGCGCTTAACCTGTTTGGCCTTCCATAACCGCCAGATGATTTGGAAGGTGGTGTAGGTTTTGCCGGTGCCGGTGGCCATCACCAGCAGTACGCGTTTTTGCTGGTTGGCGACGGCTTCGATGGTGCGGTTGATGGCTTCGACTTGGTAGTAGCGCGGCTGTTTGCTGTTGCTGTCTTCGTAGTAAGGTTGAATGACCAAACTTTCGGATTGGTCGGCAATGCCGCGGTATTGCTTGTAGCGTTGCCAGAGTTGGTCCGGTGGTAAAAAGGCATCGAGCGCGAATTCGGTTTCGATGTCTTCGTTGGGTGCAGGGACTTTGTTATGTGCGGCAAAGGCATCGCCGTTGGAGCTAAAGGCGCTGGGGACGTGCAGGATTTCCGCATAACCCAAGGCTTGTTGCAGGCCGTGGCTGACGGTGTGGGTGTTGTCTTTGGCTTCGACGACGGCAACCGGCACGCCGGGTTCCCAGTACAACACGTAGTCGGCGAATTTCTTCTTTTTCTTGTTGCGGGAGGAGACATTTCCCCTAACGACGATAGGTCCCGGAGTTAAGGTTACTTCGCGGCGGATTTGCCGCAGGGCATCCCAGCCAGCATCACGGAGGGCGGGAGTGATGAATAAATCGCAGATGTCGGTTTCGCTGAGGGCTTTTTTGTCTTTGCTATCCATAAATCAGGAGTCCTATCTAACGATTCGGCTAGCCGAATAGTATAACGTTAGAATGGCTCAATCAGACGTTGCCAGACAATTTGGCAATCAGGAGGGAAGTATTTTGCGACTAATGGATTACCAGAAGTTCAAAAATACGGCTAGCGCAAAAAGATCAACTAGCTTTCCTATACCGATCAGCCGGCAAGGAAGGACAATTGTTGTACCGAAATGGAAGTTCTGACATTTAGCTCAACCACCTATTTTTTAAGTGGTTGATTTAATTGGTCGGGACGGCGGGATTCGAACCCACGACCACTTGCCCCCCAGACAAGTGCGCTACCAGGCTGCGCTACGCCCCGATTTAGGATAACAACTTATGTTTTAGATTTTACCACGCTTCGAAGGCAAACTACTTCAATAGTTCTAAAATATCCTCTAGTTCGCCTATCATTTGATGGATTAATTGCTTGGTGCGTAAGCTGTCTTCTTTAGCGCTGCCGCTGGCTAGATGCGCTCTAGCTCCGCCGATGGTGTACCCTTGTTCGTAGAGTAAAGCGCGAATTTGTCTAATCAACAATACGTCGTGGCGCTGGTAATACCGCCGGTTTCCCCGCCGCTTGACCGGGCTCAGCTCAGTAAATTCCTGTTCCCAATAGCGCAGAACATGTGGCTTAACACCGCACAAGTCGCTGACTTCGCCAATCGTGAAATAGCGTTTGGCCGGAATAACCGGTAATTCGTTGTTATTACTGGGTTCCAGCATAAGCTTCCACTCGAGCTTTCAATTTTTGCCCTGTTCTGAATGTGACAACCCGACGCGGCGTAATCGGAATTTCCTCGCCGGTCTTTGGATTGCGGCCGGGACGGCCGTTTTTATCCCGTAACTCGAATTTGCCAAAACCCGAAATTTTGACTTGCTCGCCGCTTTCCAGACTTCTTTTGATCTCGTCGAAAAACAATTCGACGATTTCTTTGGCCTCTCGTTTGTTTAAGCCGAGATCTTCAAACAACTTTTCTGCAATATCTGCTTTGGTTAATGCCACAATCACTCCCTCAATTTTGCATTTAGATTAGCCGTCAAAGTCTCTAACACTCTGCGAAATATAGCATCAATTTCAGCGTCGGTAAGAGTTTGCGAAAAATCTTGTAAGACCAAACTCAACGCCACGCTTTTGCTGCCTTCCGCTACGCCCTGCCCGCGATAGATATCGAAAACCGAGACATCGCGGATGGCTTGCTCATCAGATTCGGCGATGCATGCGAGAATTGCGTCGGCAGATACTTCTTCTGCCACCAACAACGCCATGTCCCGACGTACCGATGGAAATTTGGACAAAGGACTGAATTTAGGCACGTTGCGCTGCAGAATGGCTTCCTGACTCAACTCGAACAAAAATACAGGATTATCGAAGCCCAATTGTTTCTGCAACGTCGGATGCAACATACCCAGCAATCCAATCGCCTCGCCGCATGCAGTCAGTATTCGAGCGGATTGTCCGGGATGCAATGCCGGATGTTGTGTCGGTTCGAACCGCATCTTACTTGCCGACAATCCCAGCAAGGCCTCGACATCTGCTTTCACATCGAAAAAATCGACCTTCCTCGATTTCTCCCCCCATTGTTCAGGATGAATTTGACCAAGCGCTAGCCCGGCAAGTACTTTGCGTTGTTGAATCCGACCCTCTTCATAGAAAAACCGCAGACCGGTCTCGAACAGGCGCACCCTACTCTGCTGCCTATTGATATTGTAAAGTGCAGCATTCACCAACCCGCACCACAAAGTGGTACGCATTACGGCCAATTCGGAAGAAATCGGATTCTGGATCTTAATAAACTCGTCGCCCGGCGCCATCGCATTTTGCATCGCTTCATCGACGAAACTATAGGTAATAGCCTCTTGATAACCGCGATCAACCAGGCAATCCTGCAATCGCTCTAACGCCAAAACAGATTCCGGCGCCTGACCTAATGCGGAACGCATCAACAAACTACTGCTGGGCAAGTTGTTATAGCCGTATACCCGGCCAATTTCTTCGAGCAGATCTTCCTCGATTGCAATGTCGAAACGAAAGCTGGGCGGAGTAACGTCCCAACCACCGTCGCAACGAGCTACCTGCATGCCCAAGCCGCCGAACAAATCATGGACTTGAGCATCGCTGTATTGGATACCCAGAACTTTTTCGATTCGCGCACTACGTAACTTAACCGCCGAACGGTTCGGTAAAGCTTCGCTACTAATAACTTCGGTCACCGGTCCCGGGCTTCCCCCCGCAATTGCCAAAATCAATTGCGTGGCCCGCTCGATGGCTCGACGTTGCAAATTGAAGTCAACGCCGCGTTCGAAGCGGTGCGAGGAATCGGTATGCAATCCAAACTGCCGTGCCTTACCGGCAATACTAATTGGATTGAAAAAAGCGCACTCCAGAAAAATGTCGCGGGTTTCGCCATATACCGCACTGTCTTTTCCGCCCATCACGCCAGCCAACGCCAAAGCTTCCCGCTGGTCGGCAATAACCAAGGCTTCGCCATCGAGTTCTATCGACTGGTCGTTTAACAATGCCAACGGCTCGCCGGCCCGACTGCGACGAACCACAACCGGCGCCGATAACTTATCAGCATCGAAAGCATGTAACGGCTGCCCCAGCTCAACCAGAACGTAGTTAGTGACGTCTACTACTGGGCTAAGACTGCGGATACCGCTGCGTCGCAGGCGCTCTTGCATCCACAGCGGCGTCTGCGCAGCAGGATTGATGCCTTTGATCAACCTCCCCAAGTAAACCGGACAGGCTTCCGGAGCCTGAACATGCACCTCCAAGGTCTGTGCATGCTGCGGATCGATATTGGCGCAATCGGATACGTTTAACTGAACGCCATTCAGCACCGCCACTTCCCTGGCGACCCCAACCACGCTCAAACAATCGGCACGATTCGGCGTCAGTCCCAATTCGATCACATTGTCGTTCAACGCCAAATAATCACGGATATCTCGCCCTACCGGCGCATCTGCCGGCAATTCCATCAAACCTTCCGAGCTGGCGGCCAACCCTAATTCCTTTTCGGAACAGAGCATGCCAAACGACAACTCGCCGCGTAGTTTGGATTCTTTAATCTTGAAATCGCCCGGCAATACGGCGCCGATCAATGCCGCCGGCACCTTTAAGCCGGGCCGAACGTTACTGGCGCCGCAAACGATCTGCAACGGCTGCTCTTGGCCGACATTGACTTGGCAGACCCTGAGTTTATCGGCGTTCGGATGTTGCACGGTCTCCAGTACTTCACCGACCACTACGCCAGTAAATTTAGCGGCGACTGGCGTGACCGCATCGACTTCGAGGCCGGCCATGGTCAATTGCGCAACCAATTCGGCAGTGTCGATAGGCGGATTGACCAGCTCCCTTAACCAAGCTTCACTAACTTGCATGATTCCAATCCACCGTTACCTAAACTGTTGTAAAAATTTCAAATCGTTTTCGAAAAACATGCGCAAGTCGTTGATACCGTAACGCAGCATCGCCAGACGCTCGACCCCCATACCGAAGGCAAAACCGGAATAAGTTTGATGGTCGATGCCTACCGATTTGAAGACTTCGGGATGAATCATGCCGCAGCCCATCACTTCCAGCCACCCGGTTTGGCTACATACTCGACAGCCTTTACCGTCGCACATCACGCATTCGATATCGACTTCGGCCGATGGCTCGGTGAATGGAAAGTATGACGGGCGAAAGCGGACTTGGATGTCCTTTTCAAAGAAGGCGCGTAAGAATTCGAACACTACCCCTTTCAGATCGGCAAAGCTGACGTCGGTATCGACTAAAAAGCCCTCTACCTGATGAAACATCGGCGTATGCGTCAGATCCGAATCGCAGCGATAGACTCGGCCAGGCGCAATCACTTTTAGCGGGGGCTTCTCCGATTCCATGACCCGAATTTGTACCGGCGAGGTGTGGGTTCTCAGTACAGTATGCGCATCGAAGTAAAACGTGTCGTGCATCGCCCGGGCCGGATGATGTTCAGGAATATTCAGAGCGCCGAAGTTGTGATAATCGTCTTCGATTTCGGGGCCTTCGACTACATTGAAACCGACGCTGGCAAAAATTTTACTAATCCTGCGTAAGGTCGTAGTCACCGGATGCAGACCGGCGATAGCTTGTCCGCGGCCAGGCAGAGTCACATCGATAGACTCGCTCGCCAAGCGTGCAGCCAGCTCCTCACCTTCCAAGGCGAGCTTACGTGCTTCAAGCGCATCTTGGAACGTATTTTTGGCGTCGTTGATCACTTGGCCGGCGCTACGGCGCTGATCCGGATCCATGCTACCCAACTCTTTCATCTGCTGGGTGAACAGGCCTTTTTTACCCAGGTAATTGACCCGAACCTGATCCAATTGGCCTAGGTCTTTTGCCTGCGCAAGCTCATCCAATGCCTGCTTTACAATATCTTCGATACTAGCCGACACGACTCAGCTCACTTTTGTCTGTAATTGATGGGGATTCCCAAGCGATGGATACCGCCTGTTGCCGGCGGAACTCCCCATTGGGGCGGGGAGTATGCGCCATCTCGACATCGACGATATCGAGATGAAAAACAGCCTATGGCTTGCTTTGGTTGGCAATTGCCACTTTTGCAATCTCGCCGAATGCTTGGATATCTCTCACGGCCAAGTCGGCCAGCACTTTGCGGTCGATAGCTACATTGGCTTTGGTCAGACCGTTAATCAGACGGCTGTACGATATGCCGAACTGGCGGGACGCTGCGTTGATCCGCACGATCCACAAGGCGCGGAATTGGCGCTTTTTCTGTTTGCGGTCGCGATAGGCGTATTGGCCGGCTTTGATAACCGCTTGCTTGGCGACGCGATAAACCCGGCTGCGGGCACCGTAGTAACCTTTAGCCAGCTTTAAAATCTTTTTATGTCTTGCTCTGGCGGTAACACCGCGTTTTACTCTAGCCATTTTTCAATTCTCTCTGCAATGTAATTTAGTCTATCAACTGTATGGCAGCATGCGCGCTACCAATGGCGTATCTGACGGATGCAGGATGGCTGTTTTACGCAGCTGTCTTTTCCGCTTCGTGGTTTTTTTGGTCAAGATGTGGCGCTTATGCGATTGTTTGCATTTAAAACCGCCAGTTCCGGTTTTCTTGAAGCGTTTACCAGCGCCGCTATGGCTTTTCAGTTTTGGCATTTGTTTTCTCCAATGTTAAAAGTAAAGTCCCTGAGTAAAAACCCAATCAGGCAAAATGCTCGGCCCAATCGAATTTTTTCGGGTAAAACCCGACTGGCGCTGCAATCCGGCAACGCCGTACCGCTTAAAACGGCAAATTATTTTTTCTTTTTCGGCCCCATCACCATGACCATTTGCCGGCCTTCCAGCTTGGGAAACTGTTCGACCGCGGCCAATTCTTCAAGATCGGTTTCGATACGCTTCAACAGATCCATGCCCAGTTCGCGGTGAGTTAATTCCCGCCCTTTGAACCGTACGGTGATTTTGGTTTTGTCGCCTTCGCTGAGGAATTTGATCAAGCTTCGCAATTTGACCTGGTAATCGCCTTCCTCGGTACCGGGCCTAAATTTGATTTCTTTGATCTGGATTTGCTTTTGCTTCTTTTTGGCCGCTTGGAGCTTCTTATTTTGCTCGAATTGGTACTTGCCAAAATCCATGATTTTGCAAACCGGAGGATCGGCATTGGGCGAAATTTCGACCAGATCCAGATTCACATCATAAGCAAGCTGCAAGGCTTCGTTGATTGATATAACGCCGACCTGTTCACCTTCAGCGCCAATTACCCTGACCCGTCTGGCGGTAATCTCGGTATTTAAGCGCGTTGCATCTTTTTTAGAGCTGATACCCTATCCTCCAAATTGTTATTATTTTCGATCCGCAATCTGCTTTCTCAAACGTTCGCCAAGTTCGCCAATTGACAGACTTCCCAAATCCTCGCCCTGCTGGGTACGCACACTGGCAGACCGAGTTTCTAATTCCTTGTCGCCGATAATCAATAAATACGGCACACGCTGCATGGAATGCTCGCGGATTTTAAAGCCTATCTTCTCGTTTCTCAAGTCAATTTTGGCTCTAAGACCTTGTTTTTCCAGTTCTCGGCGTACCTGCTCGGCATATTCAGCATGGCGGTCGGTGATATTCATGACCACAGCCTGCACCGGGCTTAACCACAACGGGAAGTTTCCGGCATATTGCTCGATCAAGATGCCGATAAAGCGTTCCAGCGAACCGAGAATAGCGCGGTGCAACATCACCGGAGTATGGCGTGCACTGTCTTCGCCGATGTAACTGGCCTCCAAACGGGCCGGCATCGAAAAATCCACCTGAATGGTACCACACTGCCAAACCCGACCGATGCAATCCTTCAACGAAAACTCGATTTTAGGGCCGTAAAACGCACCCTCGCCCGGCTGCAATTGCCAATCCAGTCCCTTATTATTCAAGGCTAATTCCAAAGCATTCTCTGCCTTGTCCCAAACATCGTCGTCGCCTACCCGATTTTCCGGACGAGTCGACAATTTAATGAGCACCTCATCGAAACCGAAATCTTTATAGACCTCGAACAATAAATCGATAAAAGTCGAAACCTCGGATTGAATCTGGTCTTCGGTGCAAAAAATATGCGCATCGTCTTGCACAAAGTTGCGCACCCGCATCAAACCGTGCAAAGTACCGGAAGGTTCGTTGCGGTGGCAAGACCCGAACTCGGCCAAACGCACCGGCAAATCGCGGTAACTCTTGATGCCTTGGTTATAAATCTGAATATGGCAGGGGCAGTTCATCGGTTTCACCGCATAATCCCGATTCTCGGAATGCGTAGTGAACATCATTGCGCTGAACTTATCCCAATGCCCGGATTTCTCCCACAGAGTGCGGTCGACAATTTGCGGCGTTCTGACTTCGCCGTAGCCATTCACCCGTAATTTGTCACGAATGTACTGCTCCACTTCTTTATAAATGGTCCAGCCCTTGTCGTGCCAGAACACCATTCCTGGCGCCTCTTCCTGGGTATGAAACAAATCCAAAGCCTTACCAATCTTGCGATGGTCGCGCTTTTCCGCCTCTTCCAGACGGTGCAGGTAAGCAGCTAATTCTTTACCGTCGCCCCACGCTGTGCCGTAAATCCGTTGCAGCATTTCGTTTTTCGAATCGCCCCGCCAATAAGCCCCAGCGATCTTCATTAACTTAAACGCCTTTAATTTGCCGGTACTCGGCACGTGCGGCCCCCGACACAGGTCGGTAAAGTCGCCCTGCCGGTAGAGCGACAGCTCTTCGTTTGCCGGAATCGAGGCAATAATCTCGGCCTTATATTTTTCGCCTAGAGCGCTAAAGAATTGCACCGCCTCATCGCGAGCCATCAAAGACCTTTCCACCGGAATATCGGCCGCCGACAACTCCTGCATCTTCTTTTCGATAGCCACCAGATCGTCGGGGGTAAACGAACGCTCGTAGGAAAAGTCGTAATAAAAGCCGTTTTCCACGACTGGACCGATAGTGACTTGCGCACTCGGAAACAATTGTTTAACGGCCTGCGCCAACAAATGCGCTGTGGAATGGCGAATAACATCTACGCCGTCGACATCCTTGGCAGTAACAATTTTCAGACTTGCATCTTCCTGAATCAAGTAACTGGCATCGACCAGCTTACCGTTGACCTTGCCGGCCAATGTCGCCTTAGCCAGACCGGTACCGATAGACAGAGCCACATCCATCACAGAAACTGCGCGGTCGAATTGACGCTGAGAGCCATCAGGCAAAGTTATTACTGGCATTTTGGATTCCACAATAAAAAAAGCACCGTCATGCGGTGCTTAGTATTTTGGTAGGCGCGAGTGGACTCGAACCACCGACCCCCACCATGTCAAGGTGGTGCTCTAACCAACTGAGCTACGCGCCTGAAGTCTTGTCGTTCGATTCGGTAATTATAACGACGTTAAATTTTCGCGCAAGCTTTTTCTGGCAATCCGCTCAAACCACCGAGCCATCATACCGAAGCCGAAACAATCGAACCGGCGCCGGCAGACACGGGATTCTGACTTGCCACTTCGTCTTTCAGCTTGTTCAGGAACATCAATAACGACGGTTTGGTACTGCCGTTGCTAACACCCATAAGGCCAGCCAGACGATTGAAGTCCTCCGTTAAAGACTTGTATACGCCGGAATTGGCCTGCTCTTCATTGGTTAAATCCGCGATCAAGTTATCCAAATTAGCTGACAAATTTCGGTAGCCGTGCCAACCCGCCGCTCTACCCCAATGCTCGTGGCCGCTACGGCGACCTTCGTTATTTACACGATCCGAACTTTGCAACAATGCCCGGCGTAATTCATGCAAAAAACTATGCAAGGCCTCTCCAAAGTCGGCGACAACGGCCCGAGAAGCCGAGCTATCCGCTACAACCGCCGCCGGCGAATTGGCAGTTGCTGTCGAATTGACCAGCACCTGGCCCGAGTCAGCAACCGGGTTGGCTACAGTTGAACCTGCTGCCTTAGCGGCAGCAGGCGTAAGTGCGGCCTGGCCGGCATCGTCTGCAATGTTTCCGGCAGAGGAACCAGAATCTACCGCTGCCTGGCCGGTGCCGGCTCGAGCCAGAATTTGATGCAAATCCTGCAGGAAGGTCGCCAACAACCTACCCAAATCGGTCGCCTTGTTATCGGACTGGTCAATCGAGTTATTCGATGTATCTTTGTCGCCGCTGCCGCTGTTATTTCGTGGAACAGCCAAGCCAAGCCCCTCCAGCGCATGCACGACGCTCTGTGCGAAAAAACCTGCGCCGCGCTGACGGTGGCCATGAAAGCGTTCGGTTTCCGATACCGTTTCAGAATTCACCGCGTCGGATTTATCCGCACCGCTCGCACGGAAAATATTGATAGTCGTCTGCGAAACATACAACGACATCGAGATTGAATTAATGCCGGCCATAAACGCCCTCCCGCCAAAACTAAACAAACAGGAAGCCATACGGCCGCCCGGTAACGGCACAAGATGCGCCGCCACAGGAACGAACCGAGACTAACCTAACAGCACAGTTAGCGGCAGAAATTCTGTGAACTTTAGCAAACAAACGTAAAAAATAACCCCAAAAACCTTGACCGCAAGCGCGGAATTATTGAAATGCTTCGGCGAAATAACGGCTAATACAGCCACAGGCGTTTGCGGCGGCGCGACCGAAAGCATCAATCCCCGCCACCGCCTTTGCGCACCATCATGCCTTTCGACGGGTTATAGCCCAGGATCGCCGCAGCGATGAACAACAAAAACCCGGCTGCAGTGAAGATCAGCGCAGGTTGGTTGAACTGTTCGTACAGTGCGAAGCGGATCAGCTCGACTGCTTGCGAGAACGGGTTGTACTCGGCCAAGGTCGCCAATAACGGGCTGGATTCCTTGATCTTCCACAACGGATACAACGCCGTGGACATGAAAAACAGCGGAAAAATCACGAAGTTCATCACCCCGGCAAAGTTTTCCAGTTGCTTGATGAACGACGACAACAACAATCCCAGCGCGCCCAACATCATGCCGCCCAGCACCAGCGCCGGCAAAATCCATAGATAGCCCGGCAGCGGCGCCTGTATGTCGTATAACCAGGCAATGCCGAGGAAGGCATAGGATTGCAATACCCCGACCGCGGTACCGGCGATCAATTTGCTGCACAATAAAAACCAGCGCGGCAGCGGACAGACCATCAGCATACGCATGCTGCCCATTTCCCGGTCGTAGACCATAGACAACGAACTTTGCATGCCGTTGAACAGCAAAATCATCCCCAACAGGCCGGGGGTGATGTAGACCTCGTACAGAATATAGGTTTCGTAGGGCGGGCTGATCGCAATGCCCAGCGCGGCGCGGAAGCCGGCGGCGAATACGAACAGCCACACCAGGGGGCGCACCAGCGCCGAGACGAAGCGCTCGCGTTGGTGCAGGAAACGCAATAACTCCCGGCCGACGATGCCGACCAACGCCCGCCAATAATGCAACATTCTCATGCCGGCCCTCCTTTGTCGGATTGGGTAAGCTTTTGAAACACTTGGCCGGGATCGGACCAACCGGTGCTTTGCAGGATTTCGGCCAGCTTACCGTTGGCCTTGACCTGGCCTTTATGCAAGACAACCAGGCTGTCGTCGGCAGCGATCTCGTCGATCAAATGCGTGGCCCACAACACCGCCAACTGCTGTTGCTTGACCAAGTCGTGGACGTGCTTGACGATGGCCTGCCGGCTGGGTACATCCAGGCCGACGGTCGGCTCGTCCAGCAACAGCAGGCTGGGTTTGTGCAACAAGGCGCGGGCAATCTCGACCCGGCGTTTATGGCCACCGTTGAGTTGCCGGACTTTTTCGGCGCGGCGCTCGAACATGTTCAGTCTTTCCAATTCTTCCTGAATCCGCCGGTCGGCCTCCTTCTTACCGATACCGTGCAAGGCGGCGTGGTAGCGCAGGTTTTGGGTTACCGACAAATCCGGATCCAGCGTGGTCTGCTGAAACACTACCCCCAATTTGGCCAGCGCTTGCAGGCTTTGTTTCTTGACGTCGAAACCGCACAACGCGATGCGCCCTTCTCTGGCGTCGTAAAGCCGCGTGATCAGCGCAAACAAGGTACTCTTGCCGGCGCCGTTCGGCCCCAACAAAATCGTGCATTCGCCCGCTGCAACTTCAAATGCGACGTTGTCCAGCGCTTTCTTGGCGCCGTAGGCGAAGCTGAGGCCTTCGATGTGCAGTGCCGCTGTCATGGTTTTACCGCAACGCCCCAGGGGTAACGGCCGACCGCGATCGATTTGGTCACTTTATGGTTTTCCAGATCGACGATAGAAATATCGTTGCTGACGCCGTTGGTGGTGTACAAACGCTTCTGGTCAGGCGAGAAGGCCAGATTCCATACCCGCTGGCCGACCAGCAGATACTTCTCCAATTTATAATTTTGGGCGTCGATCACCGCGACCCGGTTGGCCGGCCCCATCGCCACGTAACCGTAGCGGCGCTGTTTGTCGATAGCGATACCGACCGGCTGCACCAGATCGGAGCTTAAGCCGGGCACTTCCAGTTTCAGATTCTGCAAAATTTGCTTGGTGGCGGTATCGATGATGGTCAGGGTGCCGGCCATTTCCGAAGTCGCCCACAGTTGCTGGCTGTCGTCGGTAAAAGCCACCGCCCGCGGCCTGGCGTCGACCAGCGTGTTGTCTTTGATTTGCCGATCGGCGGTATCTATCCAGTGCAGCATGTTGGTGGTTTCCGACGCACTGATGCACCATTGGTTGTTGGGACTGACCGCAATGCCTTCCGGCTCGACGCCAACCTTGACTTTGCCGACTGCCTTCTTGGCGGCGATATCGATCACCGTCACCTCGGCGTCGTCTTCGTTGGAAACGTACATCAACTTGTCGTCCGGACTTAACGCAAAGGTCTCCGGATCTTCGCCGGACGGCAATTTGCCGATTTCCTTCAAGGTCGTACTGTCCAGCATGCGAATGGTATCGTCGTCGCTGGTAGCGACGAACAGCGTCTTGGCATCGTGGCTGATGGCAATACCGCGCGGCCGCTGGCCGACCTTGACAGTCTTGACCAACTTGCCGGCCGCCGGATCGACCACGGCAATCGCGTTATCTTTCTCCAAAGTCACGAAAACGGTTTCCGCGTGTACCGCACCAGCGAAACACAACGCTGCAGCCATTCCGACCAGTTTTATCCGATGCATCATACTTATCCTTGAATAACCAAACTTGACTCGAATCGTCCCCGCTTTGCTAAAGCAGGCCAAACCGTCGCACCCGAAATCGCGGCGGCGGGCAAGTGTAACCCGAAGCCAACCGGGATTTCATCCCTTTGCAAAAACGGAATTTTTCCGTTTCAGTTCCGGCAAAGCACCGAGCTTGGCTTCCGCGCCGCGGCATTTACGCTCGAAAAAGCCAGCCCTACTCGATCGAACCGACATCAATCGTGAACATCGGCTCGACACACAATTTACGGCTGCACCTTAGAACAATAGCCGTACCAACGGCGCACGGCGAAGATAAGCCTGATTCCGCCGAGTGTTATGTAATTCAAAAAATCCGCCAGATAGATTTGTTTGCAAATTCGATCTGTGCATAGCGATCGGCACGAGATAAAATGGAACCAAACACGGACAGCGAGGATTCAGACCATGAAAATTTATTTGATAACGGACGAACAACTCGAAAATATCGAAAAAAAGCACGACTCGCTGATTAAAACCCAGACCATGTGCGATCTGATGCTGGATATTGCCCGGCAAACGGAAAATTCGGATACCTTCGCTGCGGCTATCGAATTGGCCAACGGCGAATTGGATAGGCTGGAACGGTTCTTTGATTCCTGCGACGTGGTGTTAAATCCGGAAACGCTCCCGGGCTGAGCCACCGGCGAACGCAGCCCGGCGACCGGGCTGCTTGGGTCATACTCTAAATCCACCCCGCGTCGAAAAGCTTCGGCAACAATCCTCCCGCACCTCGCAAAGACCGTAGTTGCTTTCAAAAGGAGCTACCTCCCCTTTGGCCAAGGGTGCCGAACCTCAGTCGCGCCCGAATCAATGCCGATTCTGAGTCCGCCAATTCTCGACTATCCCCTCCACATCCAGATCATCGGGGCCTTCGCGCCAACTGGTGTAATAGTCGACATCGTTACTTTTCGGCTCCGGGCTGGGCCGGTAAATCTGCACCCTGGTCGGTAGCGGCGCCGCTTCGCCCAATACCAACGCTTCTCCCCGGCCTAACGAACTCAAGATGTCGGCCAGATCGCCCTCCGCTTCCGGCACCAAACCCCGGATATATTGCTGGTCGTCCGGGTTGGTGGTCCGTAAACAAATAAACGAACTGCACTGCGCCAACATCGTTTCGGACAGCTCGGTCGGCCGTTGGCTGACCACGCCGATCGATACGCCGTATTTTCGGCCCTCTTTGGCAATCCGTTCCATCATTTTCTTGGTGCCGTCGAATTGGCCGCCTTTTTCGCGCGGGATATAGGCGTGCGCTTCCTCGCAGATCAACGTGATCGGGAATTCGCGCCGGCGCGGGTTCCAGTAATTGAATTCGTAGGCCAAGCGGCCGACCTGGGCCGACACTGCCGGCCGCACGTCGGTCGGCACCGAGCTGAGGTCGACCACCGTGATATTGGCTTTCTTGTCGCCTAAACCGACGAATTGGCGCAACAAACCCGCCATGCTGTCCGAGGTCGTCCGTTTTTTGGGTTTCAACAAAAAATCGTAGCGCACGTCGTTAAATCGGCTCTGCATCCGGACCAAAAACTCGTCGAACTGGCCGAATAACGCGCCTTTGGTTTTACCGAAGTCTTTCCGTTCTTCGTTGGCGGCCTTAAATTGCATGTACATTTCCGCCAGCGAAAAATAAATCGGCGTATCTATCGTCACCGAGGCCAAGCCTATCGCCTTGGCTTCCTTACGCTTCAGTTGCTGCAGAATTTCGCGCATGAAGGCCATCTGCATCGAGGCGCCGCTGTCGTCGCGGTCGATGAACAAATCGACCAACTCGGCATAGCTCATCATCCAGTACGGCATTTCCATGTCCAACGCATCGACATAGTTGACCTGCTCGGCCGGAAACGCCGACTCGATGCTGCCGTCGGGCCGTTTCCAGCAATATTCTCCGTGCAGATCGAGCATGACCATGTGGGTTTTCGGCATGGCTTTCATGGTGTGCTGGATCAAGCTGGTGACGGTCCAGGATTTACCGGAGCCGGATTGGCCGACAATCGCAAAATGCCTACCGAACAAGGCCCGTGGATCCAGGCTCAGGTGGTAATCCTTATGGCTGGCCAACTGACCGATGAAAAATTGGTAATCGCGAAACTTGGAAAAAATCGCGTTGATCTCGCCCAAGCCCACTGCATAGACAGCCGCTCCCGGCGTCGGGTAATGGCGCACGCCGCGGATGAAAACATTGTTCTCGTTCAATTCGCCGACCGGAATCAAGGCGATAAAACGGTCCGTGGCGCGATTGCCGGCGCTATCGAAGCGATCGCATTCCCACATTTTGAATACCAGCGCCAACACCCCGATGTGCGACTGCCGGATCACCACGTAAGAGCCGATATGGCCGGCCAGAATTTCCTCGTCGCCCAAGCGAATGATCGGCGCTGCAGTGGAATGCTCTTCGACGATGCGCGCATCCATGCCGTCGCCGCGCACTTCGGTCAAGTGGCCGATCAGAATATTTTGGGTTTGGTTCATGAGTTCCTCTGGACTAAAGCTAACCGCTTAAGCTTAGACGATTTCTCAATCCTTTCGGCCATACGCACGCGGGGCTAACGCCGAAGCAGCCCCAACCCGGGCGACGGATTTGCGCCAAAACGACACAAAAAACCGACAATCCGAACCTGGCCGAGGCGAGGACCCGACGTAAGCTCCTGAAACTCGGCCACTTCGCCGCGGTCCATTTATTGCTATTATCCAAATCAGCTTGGTCAACATAACACATGAGGTGAACATGAAAGTCGGCATTCCTAAGGAAATCAAACCCAACGAAAACCGGGTATCGCTGGTGCCGTCCGGCGTTTCCGCGCTGGTAGCCGCCGGACACAGCGTGACCTTGCAGAGCGGCGCCGGAGTGGGCGCGGGTTTCAGCGACGAACAATACCTCTCCGCAGGCGCCGGTTTGGCCGATAGCGCCGAAGCGGTCTGGGCCGAAGCGGATATGATCGTCAAGGTCAAGGAACCGATAAAGCCCGAGTGGCCGCTGTTGCGCGCTGGGCAAACCGTATTCACCTACTTTCATTTCGCCGCCGACCGGGAATTGACCGAGGCCCACCTTGCCTCGGGCGCGACTTGCATCGCCTACGAGACGGTTCAACTTGCCAACGGCGAATTGCCGTTGCTGACGCCGATGTCGGAGGTGGCAGGCCGGCTGGCCGTGCAGGAAGGCGCGCATTATCTGGAAAAACTCTACGGCGGCCGCGGCATGCTGTTGGGCGGCGTACCGGGCGTATTGCCGGCCAAAGTATTGGTCCTGGGCGGCGGCGTGGTCGGTACCCAGGCCGCCAAAATGGCCGCCGGCCTGGGCGCCCAAGTCACAGTGATGGATTTGTCGCTGGAGCGCCTGCGCCACTTGGGCGACATCCTGCCGGCCAACGTGCAATTGCTGTTTTCCAGCCGCCACGCAATCCTGGAACAACTCGCCGAGGCGGATTTGGTGATCGGCGGCGTACTGGTCACCGGTGCCGCCACGCCGAAACTGATTCGCAAGGACGATTTGAAACTGATGCAACCCGGCGCGGTGATCGTCGACGTTGCCGTCGACCAAGGCGGCTGCGTCGAAACCACCCGGCCGACCACGCACGCCGACCCGATTTATTTGGTAGACGGCGTCGTTCATTACGCCGTTGCCAATATGCCGGGCGGCGTGCCGCGGACCTCGACGCTGGCCTTGACCAATGCGACGCTGCCTTATGTCTTACAGTTGGCCAATAAAGGCTGGAAGCAGGCGTTACGCGACAATCCGGCGCTGTTGCAAGGCCTCAACGTAGTCGACGGCCAAGTCGCCTACACCGGCATTGCCGCAGCCTTCGCGATGGATCATGTCCCGGCCGAGCGCTTCATCGGCTAATGGCGGACTATGCGATCGGCAGTATCGGCGGCAACTTCCAGGCCTTACGCACGCTGCTTGACCAAATTGGCTTCGATCCGGCGGCAGACCGGGTCTGGTTGGCCGGCAATTTAGCCGGCGACGGCGAGCAAACGCTGGAAGTTCTACGCTTCGTAAAAAGCTTGGGCAAAAGCGCCGTCTCGGTATTGGGCGATCGCGATCTGCAACTATTGTCCGCCGCAGCCGGATTCTGCGAACCGATTGCCGGATTCGAGCCGGTCCTGGCGGCGCCGGACCGAGACGAGCTATTGAAATGGCTGCGCCAACGCGGCTTGATCCACCACGACGCCAAATTGAATTACACGCTAGTGCATGCCGGAATTCCGGCGGAATGGAGTTTCAGCCAAGCTATCACCTTTGCCTACGAGGTCGAATCGGTCCTGTCGCAAAGCCAATATCGGGCCTTTCTGGAAAACCATCGCCAGGACCAGTCGCGTTGGCATGCCAAACTGCGCGGCTGGAAACGGCTGAATTTCATTGCCAACGCCTGTACCCGAATGAAATATTGTAACGCCGCCGGCAAGCTCGACTTCAGCGCCAGCGGCCCGGTAGCGGAGCAAAACCCCGAACTGATGCCGTGGTACCGGCTACCTGACCGCCGAGCCAGCCAACTGCGCATCGTTTTTGCCGACGACGCCGGCTTCCAAGATCAGGATTGTTCCGACGTCTACCCGCTGCCGGCCGTCTGCGCCCAAATCGCGGTTCGTCTGGCGGATCGATAAGCAAACCAACTATTGCCCGATCGGCTTAAAGCGAAAAAGACCGGGCATACGTGAATTTACAGCAGGTGCTTGATCGCCTGCCGTTCCTCTTTCAACTCCACTTCGTTTTGGCGCAAGCGCTCCAGGCTGAACTCGTTCAGATCCAATCCCTTGACGATCCGAATCTGGCCGTCTATTACCTGCACCGGGAACGAATAAACCAGCCCCTCTTCGATGCCGTAACTGCCGTCCGAAGCCACGGCCATACTGACCCAATCGCCCGGATCGGTCCCCTCCGCCCAAAGCCGCATGTGTTCGATTGCGGCATGCGCCGCCGAAGCCGCACTGGATTGGCCGCGCACTTTGATGATTTCGGTACCCCGGTATTGCACGGTCGGGATGAAATCGTTGACGAACCAATCGTGCTCGATCAGAGACAAGGCATCCATGCCTTTGACTTTAGCATGGTGCAAATCCGGGTATTGGGTGCAGGAATGGTTACCCCACACTGTAATATTTTTGATATCCCGACTCAGTACCCCGCACTTTTCCGCGACTTGGCTGATCGCCCGTTTGTGGTCCAGCATCGTCATCGCCGCAAAGCATTCGGGCGCCAGATCGGGTGCGTTGTGGATCGCAATCAGCGCGTTGGTATTGGCAGGATTGCCGGTAACCAGAACTTTGACGTTGCGGCTGGCGACCTCATTCAAAGCTTTGCCCTGATTGATGAAAATCTGCGCGTTATCCAACAGCAAATCGCTACGCAGCATGCCGGGGCCGCGCGGTTTGGCACCGACCAAAAACGCGTAATCGACATTATCGAACGCCACTTTCGGATCGTCGGTGATAACGACCTTGTTCAACAAAGGGAACGCACAGTCGTTCAATTCCATGACTACGCCTTGCAATTGTTTCATCGCCGGCGGAATTTCCAATAAGCGCAACACAATAGGCTGGTCCAGGCCCAACAACTCACCCGCCGCCAAATGAAACAGTAAGGAATAGCTTATCTGGCCAGCTGCTCCGGTTACAGCGATATCAACGGGGGTTTTCATCTAGGTTCCTCATTCTGAAATTGGACTGATCCGGGCCCTGGCGGCGCGGTTAGCCGTTTCAATATGACATAAAGTTTTTGCTCAAACAATCTCTAATTCCCGCTTTGTCCGGCCGGCTCCGATTGTGCAGCGGGCAAAACAAACTTCGGTATAATGCCAGCTCCCAAACGCCAGCGTCGCGGCCTTCAGCGTCTTCTACCAGGTAGGTAAATGAAAAAGTTGCTCTTCCAATTCGACACCGATGCCCACCCTTCCGTATTCGATACCGTCGTTGCCTATGACGGCGGCGCGGACCACGTGATCGGCCACGGCAATCTGACTCCGGACAATGTAGGCGCTTTGGTCGACGGCACCATCTTTACCCGCGCGCCGAAAGACAAAAAAAACACGGCGATATTTATCGGCGGCAGCAATATGGCTGCCGGCCAAAAACTATTGGCCGCGGTACAAAAACATTTCTTTCCCGGCTTTCAAGTCTCGGTGATGTTGGATAGCAACGGCAGCAACACCACCGCTGCGGCCGCCGTCGCCAAACTGGCCGGCAGCGCCCCGTTGGCCGGCAAAAAAGCCGTGGTTTTGGCCGGTACCGGTCCGGTCGGCCAGCGCGCCGCGGCGATGATGGCCTTGGAAGGCGCCGAAGTCAGCATTACCTCGCGCCATATTTTCAACGCCGAAAAAGCCTGCTTTGCGATGAAGCAACGCTTCGACGTCGACATTACGCCGGTGGAAGCCGGCGATTACGATAGCCGCGCCGCGGCAATCGCAGACGCCAACGTCGTGCTGGCAACCGGCGCCGCCGGCGTGGAACTGTTAAAGCCGGAACATTGGCAAAACAATCCGCACTTACAATTGCTGGCCGACGCCAACGCCACGCCGCCGGTCGGTATCGGCGGTACCAACGTGATGGACAAAGGCCAAGAGCGGCACGGCAAAATCGTCTGGGGCGCAATCGGCTTCGGCGCGTTGAAACTGGCCTTGCACCGGGCCTGTATCGCCAAACTGTTCGAAGATAACAAGCAGGTATTCGACGCCGAAATCATTTTCGCGCTGGCCAAGGAAATGGCATAGCTCTTTGCCGGCCGTGACTTTCGCTGCCGAATCCGCTACGCGGGCAACTGCGCTAGCTATTTTCCAAGCCGGCGTGGCGGCGGCCGATCCTGCAGCCTGCGTCGGAAATTACCTGCACACAGCGGGCGACCAACTAGTCATCGGCTGCGACGGCAACATCCGCAGCGGCAATTGGCGGCGAATTCATCTGCTCAGTTTCGGTAAAGCCGCTTGCGCGATGGCCCAGGCGGCCGTTCAAATTATTCCGCAAACCTGGCTGGCCGCTGCCGGCATCGCCGTCACCAACTACGAAAACGCCGTCGCGGTCGACAATGTCCAGGTATTCGGCGCCGGTCACCCATTACCGGACCAGGCCGGCCTAGCCGCTGCCGAAACCGTCGTCGGCCGCTTGAAAACCCTGCGCGCCGGCGATTTGGTGCTGGCCTTGATTTCCGGCGGCGGCTCGGCGTTGTTGCCCTGCCCGGTCGCCGGCGTCAGCTTGGCGGATAAAATCGCCACCACCCAATTGCTGCTGGCATCGGGCGCCAACATTAACCAAATCAACTGCGTCCGCAAACATCTGTCACGCTTGAAAGGCGGCGGACTGGCGCGTTTGGCCGTAGTCGCCGAGCTGCATGCGCTGGTGTTATCCGACGTATTGGATGACGATTTGAGCGCGATTGCCAGCGGCCCCTGTGTACCGGACGACACGACTTTCGCGCAAGCCATCGATATTTTGCAGGCTTACCGGATTTGGCCGGAGATTCCGGATAATGTGAAAAACCACTTATTGCAAGGCAACCGCGGCCTGCATGCCGAAACGCCTAAAACCGGCGATCCCGTATTCGAAACCGCCGGCCACCACTTGATCGGCAGTAATGCTCTGAGCGTGGATGCTGCCATCGCCGCCGCCAAATCCTCCGGCTATGCCACCGACCTGTTCAGTAAACAACTCAGCGGCGAAGCGCGAATGGTTGCCGAACGCCTATGCCTTCACGCGCAAGCGGTCTGTGCCGGCCTGCACCGCCCGCTCGCCTTGGTCGCCGGCGGCGAAACCACCGTCACACTGCGCGGCACCGGCAAAGGCGGCCGCAATCAGGAAATGGCGTTGGCTTTCGCGATTGCGGCCGAGGCGTACGGCTTAGATTGCCGCTGGACCTTTCTCAGTGCCGGCAGCGACGGCCGCGACGGCCCCACCGACGCGGCCGGCGCCATCGTCGATAACGGCAGCCTTGCCCGCATCCGTGCCGCGGCTATCGACCCGGCCGCGATGCTGAACGATAATAATGCTTATCCGGCGCTGGACGCCGCCAACGATTTATTGAAATGCGGCGCGACCGGCACCAACGTCGCCGACTTGCAAGTTCTGCTGCTGCATCCCAACGCATAACCCGAACCCTACCAGGAGACCACAATGTTTAAGCAGTCCATGACCATCGCCGGTTTTGACGACGAATTATTCCGCGCCATCGAGCAAGAACGCCAACGCCAGGAAGACCATATCGAACTGATCGCTTCGGAAAACTACGCCAGCCCGCGCGTAATGGAAGCCCAAGGCACGTTGCTGACCAACAAATACGCCGAAGGCTATCCGGAGAAACGTTATTACGGCGGCTGCGAATACGTCGATATCGTCGAGCAATTGGCCATCGACCGCGCCAAGGAACTGTTCGGCGCCGATTACGCCAACGTGCAAGCCCACTCCGGTTCGCAAGCCAATATGGCGGTGTTCATGTCGTTGATTCAACCGGGCGACACCATTCTGGGCTTGAGCCTGGCCGACGGCGGCCATTTGACCCACGGCGCCAAACCCAACTTCTCCGGCAAAATCTATAACGCGGTACAGTACGGTTTGAACAAAGACACTGGCGAAATCGATTACGAACAAGTCGAAGCGCTGGCTTTGGAGCACAAGCCCAAGTTGATTATCGCCGGCTTCTCGGCCTATTCCCGTATCTGGGATTGGCAACGCTTCCGCGACATCGCCGATAAAGTCGGCGCTTATTTCGTCGTCGATATGGCCCACGTCGCCGGCTTGGTCGCGGCCGGTTTATACCCGAACCCGGTGCCGATTGCCGACGTCGTCACCAGTACCACCCACAAATCCCTGCGCGGCCCGCGCGGCGGCTTGATTTTGGCCAAGCACAACCCGGAACTGGAAAAGAAGATCAATTCCAACATCTTCCCCGGCATCCAAGGCGGACCGTTGATGCACGTCATTGCCGCCAAAGCGGTGGCGTTTAAAGAAGCCATGACGCCGGAGTTTAAAACCTATCAACAACAAGTCATCAAAAACGCTCAGGCCATGGCCGAGGTGTTCATCAAGCGCGGCTACGACGTGGTGTCCGGCGGCACCGACAACCATTTGATGCTGGTTTCATTGATACCGAAAGGCATCACCGGCAAAGCCGCCGACGCCGCATTGGGCCGGGCCCACATCACCGTCAACAAAAACGCGGTACCGAACGACCCGCAATCGCCGTTCGTCACCAGCGGCATCCGCGTCGGCACCCCGGCCCCGACCTCGCGCGGCTTCAAAGAAGACGAGGTCCGCCAGGTCGCGCATTTAATGTGCGATGTAATGGATAACATCGAAGACGAAAGCGTGATCGATGCGGTTAGAGAGCAAGTGCATTTGTTGTGCGCCCGCTTCCCGGTGTATTCGGCGGAATGATTTTTTGATTTGAATGATCGAGGGTATGCCGTTGTCGCGACGCATACCCGCAGCGGCTGGAGTTTGCAGCGCCTCGGCTACTCAATTCCAGTAGCGCCGGCGGTAAAGCGTCCGTAGACCGCAAGCGCTAATTCGTCTTGGCTTGTAGATAGGATGCGGCCGCCTAAGCAAAGCGAAGCGCCGGCGGATTATTTGCCGACCCGTTCCAGGCTGGTTTGGCAGGGCAAACAATATTTGCAAGGAATAGCGGCGCGGCGCGCTTCCGGAATCGGCTCGCCGCATTCCTCGCAATGGCTGGCGGATTCGCCGGTATAAATGGCTTTACGGGTTTCGGCAACGAACAATTCGGTCATTTTTTCCATGCGTTCCGCTATCGCGTCGGCACCGCCGGCCCAAGCTGTAGACATTGTCGGTTTTCTCCCTGAAGAATTTTAGGTTTGGCGCTAGTGGTTATGGCTGCTTTGCTGCAACCACACATTGAAATCGTTGAACGGTTTGGGCTTGCTGAACCAATAGCCCTGGGCGATATCGCAGCGGTAACTCGCCAGGCGCTCCAGCACTTCCTGGGTTTCCACGCCTTCCGCCGTTACCTGCAGCCCGAGATTGTGCGCTAGATTGATCGTGGCTTTGACGATCACGGCGTCGTTGTCGCTTTGCAACAGGTCGTAAACAAAGGATTTGTCGATCTTCAGTTCGCTGAGCGGCATCTTTTTCAAGTAGGCCAGCGAGGAATAGCCGGTACCGAAATCGTCTATAGATAATTTGTAACCCATCTCGTGCAGGCGCTGGATGGTTTCCATGGCCCGCTCCGGATCGTTCATGATCGAGCTTTCGGTGATCTCCAGCATCATCCAGGACGGCTTGATGTTGGCCGCCGCAGCAACGCCAGCCATCACGTCCGGCAAATCCGGATCGTGCAAATCCTTGGTCGACAAATTGACCGATACCACCAACTCCAAACCTTGCCGGCGCCACTCGGCGCAATCCCGGAATGCCCGCTTCAGCATCCATAGGGTCAGATGTTTGATGACGCGGGTACGTTCCGCCATCGGAATAAACTCGTCCGGCGCAATGAAGCCGTGTTTGGGATGGGCCCAGCGTACCAGCCCTTCGACGCCGTAGATTTTACCGGTCCGCACCGATACCTTGGGCTGGTAATAAATCATCAGTTGTTCTTTTTCGATGGCCTGGCGCAGCTCGCTCATCAGCGTCAGCCGGCGCGGGCTATGGTCGTCGTACGACGGCGCGTAAATGGTGTAACCCTCGTGCGATTTGGCGGCCATGAACAAGGCCACGCCGGCTTTCTGCACCAGCGTATCGACGTCGTCGCCGTGCTCGGGAAAATTGACGATGCCGATATTGGTATGGATCGCCAGATTCAAACGCTCGACTTTGAACGCCGGGTCCAATGCCGCCTGAATATTCTTGGCCAGATTCAGCGGCGCGTCTTCGCTTTCGGTAGCCGGCAGCAGCAGGCTGAAAATATTGCTGTCGATCCGGGCCACGCTGTCGCTGCCCATCACCACGCTTTGCAGGCGGGTGGCTATCTGCCGCAGAATCATATCGCTGCTGTTACGGCCGAGGGTATCGTAGACTTCCTTGAAATTGGCGACCTCGACCAACAACACCGACAGCATTTTGCCCTGGTTGTTGGCGGCGTGTATCGCTTGTTCGACCCGGTCGTGAAATAGTATCCGGTTCGGTAAGTCGGTCACCGCATCGTGGGTGGAAGAGTAGCTGACCTGCTTCTCCAGCGTTTCGGCGCGGTTGCGCAGCTCCTGAGTCTGGTCGAAGATCATCGCGCCGGCCTGATAGGCAATCACCGAACTGGAATATTGGCCCCAGATGCCGAACAGGAACGGCAGTGCTTCCAAAATCCATAGGCCGTAATTCTCGGATTGGGCGCGGATAATGCCCGACAGCGAAATCTCGCCGGTGTAATAAAAACTCAACGCCAGCAACGCGCAAATAATGGCTATAACGGCGATTGCCACCCCTTGGTAGGTTGTTTTGGAAACCTCGCTTTTCAGTAACCTGACGTTATCGGCGAGCAAGTGTTTGGCGGCAATCATATTATTGGGCATCAATTCTAACGATTCCTAGCGGTTGCCGGTGCGGCGATAGCAGCGGCCACCCCGTTGCCGGGCAAATTCCGGCGGTTTTTAGCCGAGCGCAAATGCGTTGTTTCAACTCAATACGAAGTTTAGACGATAGCGCTAATTTGTCCGCATACTCCGCGGCTGAGTCAGACCGACATTTCCGCCTGCAGCAGTTTGATTTGGTCGCGGATGCGGGCAGCATCCTCGAATTCCAGATTCTTGGCGTGCTGGTACATCTTCTCTTCCAGTTGCTTCAGCGCCTTGGCCGCCTGCTTCGGCGTCAACGTCGTGTAGTTGCCGGCCGGTTCCGCCACCTTGGCGCGGGCGGCGCTGATCGAACCGCCGGAACCCGGTATGGCCAGTTCCAGAATGTCGGTGACCGATTTGAATACGGTGCGCGGCTGAATATTATGCAGCGTATTGAACTCGACCTGCTTAGCCCGGCGACGCTCGGTTTCGTCGATGGCCAATTGCATCGAGCGGGTGATTTTGTCGCCATATAAAATCACTTTACCGTTGGCATTACGCGCGGCGCGGCCGATGGTTTGGATCAACGAGGTCAGCGAACGCAAAAAACCTTCCTTGTCTGCATCCAGAATCGCCACCAGCGAGACTTCGGGGATATCCAGCCCCTCACGCAACAGATTGATGCCGACCAGCACGTCGAACACGCCCAGCCGCAAATCGCGGATGATTTCCACCCGCTCGACCGTCTCGATATCCGAATGCAGGTACCTGACCTTGATGCCGTGCTCCATCAGGTAATCGGTCAAATCCTCCGACATGCGTTTGGTCAGTGTCGTCACCAACACCCGTTCCTGCACCGCAATCCGCTTGTTGATCTCCGACAACAAATCGTCGACTTGGCTGGTGGCCGGCCGCACTTCCACTATCGGATCGACCAAACCGGTCGGACGTACCACTTGCTCGACCACGGCGCCGGAGTGTTCCTTCTCGTAACCGCCCGGCGTGGCCGATACGTAAATCCTCTGCCCGCAGATACGTTCGAACTCTTCGAAACGTAGCGGCCGGTTGTCCAGCGCCGAGGGTAATCTGAACCCATATTCGACCAGAGTCTCCTTGCGCGAACGGTCGCCTTTGTACATCGCCCCGATCTGCGGCACCGTGACGTGGCTTTCGTCGATGATGACCAAAGCGTCTTTCGGTAGATAATCGAACATGGTCGGCGGCGACTCGCCTTCGGTCCGATTCGACAAATGCCGCGAGTAATTTTCGATGCCGGAGCAGTAGCCGACTTCCATGATCATTTCGATATCGAACAGCGTCCGCTGTTCCAGGCGTTGGGCTTCGACCAGTTTATGGTCTTCGCGTAACTGCGCCAGCCGCTCTACCAGCTCCAACTTGATTTTTTCGACCGCGCTGAGCAGCTGGTCGCGCGGGGTGACGTAGTGGCTCTTCGGGTACAGCGTGAATCGGGCCAGACGCTGGGTCACTTCGCCGGTCAACGGATCGAACATCGACAGGCGTTCGATCTCGTCGTCGAACAGTTCGATACGCACAGCCTGCTCTTCCGATTCGGCCGGAAACACGTCGATCACATCGCCGCGCACCCGGTAAGTGGCGCGGCGCAGCTCGATATCGTTGCGGGTATATTGCATTTCCGCCAGCCGGCGCAGAATGTCGCGCTGCTTGATCATGTCGCCGCGCACCAAATGCAGCACCATCTGGAAATACGATTCCGGCTCGCCCAAGCCGTAAATCGCCGATACGGTGGCGACGACGATGGTATCGCGCCGTTCCAACAAGGCCTTGGTGGCCGATAAACGCATCTGCTCGATATGTTCGTTCAGCGACGCATCCTTGTCGATGAAGGTATCGGAAGCCGGAATATAGGCTTCCGGCTGGTAGTAGTCGTAATAGGAAACAAAGTACTCGACGCTGTTCTCCGGAAAAAACTCCTTCATCTCGCCGTAGAGCTGGGCAGCGAGGGTCTTGTTCGGGGCCATGATCATCGCCGGTCGCTGCGTCTGCTGTATCACGTTGGCGATGGTAAAAGTCTTGCCGGAACCGGTCACGCCAAGCAGGGTTTGGTGCACTTCGCCATCGTTGATCCCTTCAACCAATTGCCGAATCGCTGCAGGCTGGTCGCCGGCCGGTTGGTAACGGCTTTGAATTTTGAACGGCTTTTGCTGTAAGCCTTTGCCTTTAACAGACGGTTCTTCCACTGCCAGTACGCCGGATATAGCCGACTGGCTGATCTCCATCCGCCTTTTGTCGCTCATGCCGACCGCCTCGCCGAATCGATCCGATTTGTCGAAACCATGATCATTTGCAGCCCGTTTCCGGTTGGTCGAAGCCCAGCGTATCGAGTTCGGTTTTCGGGTGCAAAAAACCCTCGATCGGCGCCACCGCCACCAGCGAACGCGGCGCGGCCAGCAATACCGGTTGCCGCAACTGGCCGTCCCATTTGCGGAACGACAGCGGCATGCCCTTGTACCCCTGCAACGCAAAAGCATCGGACAGCAGGTAGTCCTTCAATACCGGCATTTGATTGGATTTAGTGCGGATGCTGGCTTCGCCGATGGCTCTGACCGCCAGATAAGCGGCATAATCCTGTTCTTCCATCCAGCGGCCGGCCGCCTGCTTGAAACGGTTTTGCAATTGTACCGCCCCCCATTGCTCGTGGGTGCGGTGCCATGCCGTCGCGGTCAAACCCTGGGTACCGATCACCGGCCGCGGTTTCCAGGTGCGATAATCCAGATATTCGCCGAACAGGCCCTGTTCGTCGGCGACCACCAGCACATCGTAATCGTCGACCTGGGTGAACACCGGCACGTCGGCCTGAGCCGTGCGGCGAGCGTCGTAATCCTGGTTCCATTCTTTCTCGGCAACCAGTTTGGTGCCGAAACGCTTGGCCGCGCGTTTGATCGCGGCGGCATAGAGTTTGTCTTCCGCGGCCGGGCCCACCACCAAAAACCAGTTCTGCCAACGCTTTTTCAACATATATTGGGCCAAGGCATCGGCGCGCATGGCCCGGCTCGGCAGTATGTGCAGCACATTGCGGCGGCAGTCGGCATTACGCAATTCGTCGCCGCTATTGGCCACGTCGAACAGCAGTTTGTTTTTTGCGGCCGGCAGGTCGGCCAGCTTATTGAGTTGGTCGGCGCCGACATTGAGCAACACCAGATCGGCATCGACGCTGTCGAACAGCGCTAACGCATCGCCGCCCACCGGCACCAGGATTTTTTTCAGTTCGTAGTGCTGGCCGGTGAATTGGCCGGTGGTATTGTTGTCGCTGATCGCCAGTTCGGCTCCGACCTGGCCTTGGTTCGGAATGAACGGATCCAGGTTGGACAGTGCCGCCGGCGCGACCTGTTCCTGGGCGAAATATACGATTTTGACGAGCTGTTTCGGTGCCGGCGTGGCCGGGGCGGCGGCCGGTTTCGATTGGGCTTTGGCGGCAGCGGCAGCCGGCTTGGCTTTGGCTGCGGCCTGGACCGGCGCGCTAAAATACAAGGGTAACAGCAGCATAGCGGCGGCGAAGCGTTCAAGTTTTTTCATGTTGTGCGGCAGTCTTTGACGATAGCGGCATTCTATCGAGAAATTCCCGGCAAGCCCAACCGATAATCGGGCCGGCTCTATTGAATTTTGCCGGTTTAAGTTCAATACTTAGCCACCCTTTCCTTGCGGCATTCGCTATGTCTGATTCGGATTTCTCCATGGATTTTCTCGATCAAGAAATCGATCTTGATAGCGAGTGGTCCAACAAACGCACGGCCGTTCGCTATCTGCGCAACGACATCAAGGCCGCGGTCAAAGTGCATAGCCTGTGGTTTCCGCGCCTGTTTCCGGTATTGTTGCGCGACATCAGCAGCCGCGGCGCCGCGATTGTCACTAGCCACAAAATCAAAAAAAAAAGCCGGGTCAGCCTATTTCTATTGTTCGGCGACGGCAGGCGGTTTCAGGTCGAAGCCGCCGTGGTCCACCACGATGCCGGCAACCAACGCTACGGCGTCAAATTCGACAACCTGAATAGCGAATTGGCGGAACACCTGTTGCACACCCAAACCGACTTGAATTTCAGCTAAACCTCTATCGATGCCGATACTTAGCCAAATCTACCTCTACCCGGTCAAATCGTTGGCCGGCTTTCAAGTTTCGCAATGGCCGGTCGATGAAAAAGGCCTGCTTTACGACCGCAAATGGATGCTGGTGGACCGCGAGCGCCAGTTTCTGAGCCAACGGCGTTTGCCGCAAATGGCGCTGATCAAAACCCGGATCGAAGGCGAACGCTTGATCCTGTCCGCGCCGGGCCGGCCGGATTTGGAATTGCCGCTGCAAGCCCAGACCGACGAAACCCTGGAAGTCGCGATCTGGCGCGACCGCTGCCGAGCCGAAGCTTGCAGCGCTAGCGCAGATGCTTGGCTCAGCGACTTTTTGCAAATTGATTGCCGCCTGGTTTACCAAGCCGCCAGCGACCGCCGCCAGGTCGATCTCAGATATGCTACGGCCGCAGACCAAACCGCGTTTTCCGACGGTTTTCCGTTTTTGTTGGTCTCCGAAGGTTCGTTGGCGGCCTTGAACCAAGCCATGCAACTGGACTACGAAATGGTACGGTTCCGGCCCAATCTGGTCGTCTCCGGCTGCGACAGTTACGCCGAAGACCAGTGGCGGCGGATCGACATCAACGGCATCGGCTTCCGCCTGCCCAAACCCTGCGCGCGCTGCCCGGTGCCGACCATCGATCCGGAAACGGCGGTCAGCGGCAAAGAACCGCTGGCCACATTGAGCCGCTTGCGCAAATGGCAAAATAAAGTGTATTTCGGGCAAAATGCGCTGCACGATAAACCGGGCAGCCTGGCCGTGGGCCAGACCGTGCGGATCGACGAAATCGGCGCACCTCAACCGCCTTTGGCTTAAGCCGGCATGTCGGCCGAAAACGGCCGCCGCCGATTTTAAGAACGATTTAAGATAACGGCGTTTAAATTCCCGGCAACCGGCGCGATGCCGAATCAGCGCCGCCGTTTTTGCATCACAACCAGGACCAAGACTATGTATAAAAAATTACTTGCCATCTCCGTCAGTGCCGCGCTGCTCGGCGCCTGCACCACCAATCCGTACACCGGCCAGTCCGGCATGAGCAATCTCGGCAAAGGCGCCGGCATCGGCGCCGCGGTCGGCGCCGGCGCCGGTACGCTGTTCGGCGGCAACGATTGGAAGAACGCCGGTTTGGGCGCTTTGGCCGGTGCGGCTGTCGGTGCCGGTATCGGTTATTACATGGATAAACAGCAGGAAGAAATGCAGCAATCGCTGCAGGGCACCGGTATCGAAGTCCAACGTACCGCGGAAAACCAATTGGTATTGAACATGCCCAGCACCAGCGACGTGACTTTCGCCTTCGGTAAATCGGATTTGACGCCGGAAGCGCAACATGCGCTTGATCCGGTGGCGCGGGTACTGAACAACTATCCGGATTCGACGATTTCGGTTACCGGCCACACCGACGACGTCGGTTCCGATGCCGACAACCAGCGCCTGTCCGAGGCGCGCGCAACCAGCGTCGCTAATTTCCTGTCGTCACGCGGCGTGAATCGGATGCGGATTTCGCAACAGGGCATGGGCGAAAGTTCGCCGAAAGTGCCGAACACCAGCGACGCCAACCGCGCCATCAACCGCCGGGTGGAATTGTCGATCAACGCCAACCAGAACGCCGGCGCCGCGCAGCAAAACCAACAATATCCGCAGCAGAACCAGCCTTACCAACAACAGGGCTATCCGCAGCAGCAACAGGGTTATCCGCAACAAAACCAGCCCTACCAACAACAGTACCCGCAGCAAAACCAACCCTACCAGCAGCAACAACAATACCCGCAGCAGGGCTATCCGCAACAACCATACCAACAAGGCTATCCGCAACAGCAGCAATACCAGCAGCCTTACTACCGGCAATAGCCCCGCTGCGCTGGAGACAGATACGAATAAGGCCGGAATTCCGGCCTTATTTTTTAGTGTGGGATAGAAAAACTACAGATCAGACTTCGCCGGCCCTGACGTCGAATTCGATTTTCCAGCGCTGTTGATCGCGCCGCGACACCGCTCGCAATTCCAGCGTGCCAACTTCGGTCACCGCCGCCGACAAATGCACCGGTACGATTTCGCCGACTTGGCGGCCGTCTTCGACCGGCAGCGTGATTTCGATTTCGTCCAGCTCTTCCAGCTCGTCGTCGCCCCATTCGTCGAGACGATCGCCAACCTTGTCCTCGCGCCGAGTCTTGGAACCGAAGAAACGGAAACGCACCGGCTCGCCGATCACCAAGCCGAATTCGTCGTTAGGCAACTCCTGCTCGCTACCCTCTTCCATGCCGAACGGGGCGATACAAAGCGCCTCTATCGCCGGCGGCAAACCGGGTACTGCCGGCATTGCGCTTTCGATACCGACATAATAGGCTGCTGCAGTGCCGCCTTTGATCCGCACACCTTTACCTTGGCGCACGAAACCATAATAAGCCGCGCCGCGGGCGACGGCCAAATCCAGATCGGCTCCTTGCAACAACCGGGCAGGAGGTGCCTGCTCCGCCTGCAACCAATTATTCAACACGGCCAGCAACCGCTCAGCCAATACGCCGGCCTTCAACACGCCGCCGTTGAACAGCAACGCCGTCGGGTGCAGAAAGCTGGCGTGTTCGGGCAGCGCGATGGCATTGAACTCCTCGGTAGCCTGGCGCTGTCTGGACAAAAAGGCCGCCAGATGCCGGGTGATGCCTGCGTCTTGGGCGTACGGCAGACCGACGCTGCGCAAACCGCTGCGCGGCCGCGACACCGGCTTATCGGTGGCTTGCGCATACGGCAAAAAGCCATCCACCAATATCCGGTTCAATTCGTCCCGAGTCAGTTCGCTACGCAAGGTACCGCCGATCAGCGACGAACCGCGGCCGGCCACCGCTAACGGCATGCTGGCCAATTCGGACTGGTTGAACAGTTTTTCCTTGGCTTCGCGGCAGGCATGGGTTAAGGCCTGCAATTGCCACGGCTCTAATTTTTTGGCGCCGTCGGTTTCCAGCTTGGCCTTTACCATGTACGCCAGCGCCAAATCCATGTTGTCGCCGCCGAGCAGGATGTGGTCGCCGACCGCGACCCGGGTCAACTGCAAATTTCCGTCCTGTTCGGTTACGGCAATCAACGACAAGTCGGTGGTGCCGCCGCCGATATCGACCACCAAAATCACATCGCCGACTTTGACCTGGTTGCGCCAGTCGCCGGCGCTTTTTTCGATCCAACTATACAAAGCCGCCTGGGGCTCTTCCAGTAACACGGCCTGCCCCAACCCGACCTCGCGCGCGGCTTCCACGGTCAGCTCCCGTGCAGCCGGATCGAACGACGCCGGCACCGTGATAGTCAGGTCCTGCTGCTGCAACGGCTGCTCCGGAAACCTGTGGTTCCAGGCGTCGCGCAAATGCTGCAAATAGGCTTTGCTGGCGGCAAACGGCGAAATTTTGGCAACGTCTTCCGGCGCGTCGACCGGCAGAATCGCCTGTTTGCAATCGACGCCGGCGTGGCACAGCCAGCTTTTAGCGCTGGCAACCAGCCGAATCGGCGTCTTACTGCCCAAGCTACGGGCAATTTCGCCGACCAGATACTCGGGTTTGGCGGTCCAGGGCAAAGACGAGGCGCCCTCGGCGATTTCCGCCGGATGGGCGATGTAGGCGAACGAGGCCAATTGGGCTTTATCTTCTATCGCCCCCGGCGCAACCAGTTGCGGCGTGTAAAACACTTCCAACACCGGGTTATCGTCGCCGGCCGCCAAATCGACATAGGACATTACACAATGCGTGGTACCCAAATCGATACCGACCGAGTAGCGCGCCGTCATAATTCAACCTCGGCCGCGGCGATGATTTTGGCATTGTGGCCTTCGGTCAGTTTCGGCAAGTGCAGTTCGGTCACTTGCCAGCCTTTATGCACCAACACGCCGGAGAACGGCGCTTCGCCGACGATATTGCCGGTCAAACGAAACGCGGCGGCATCGAAGCCTTTGTTCAAAGTAACTCGGCTGCCTTCCGCATCCGGGCTGACCGGTGCCAATTTGAAATGTTCGTTGATCACTTTGCTGCAACCCTGATGCACGACGCGGGCCGCGGCGCCAATATCGGCATCGGCAAAGGCGCTGACGTCTTCTTTGATGAAATCGATGAAACGGGCTTCCTTTTGCAACAAACTTAACAGCTGTAATGCCGCATCCGGGGTGGCTTCTTTCAGCACCACCGGTTCCGGAGCCGGCGCCTGGACGATTTTTTCCACTTCCACGATCTTCTCGACGATTTTGATTTCGGGTTGCGGGGCCGGTACCGCTTCAACCGTTCGCGGCGCGGATTTACAGCGGCGCAGGCCGAGTAAGACCGAGATCAACACGACGATCAGGATAAAAGCCAACACTGCCGCGGTTCCGGCCAGGCAAACATGCCACAAGTCGAAGGTAGTCGGGCGTAACGATAAATCTATGGTGTATGTGTTCATGAACAATGCATGGTTGGTGAAACAAAGCGTTGCACGCGGAGACGGCTCTGCGCCGGGCGCCGGATGGCGCTTAGCTGGCCGATACGGATTATTGCGGCATGCCGGATTTTCTCGCCGCTTCGGCGTACATCAATTCCTGCAACAGATTGCGGGTAACTTGAATGCGCAGTTTTTTTAGGTGGCGGTCGGCAATAACGCCGGGAACTTGGACATCCAAATAGACTTGGCGCATTTCGCCCAAGGTCGGTTCGCACAGCTTGATAATGGCATCGGTCGCATTGCGGCTTTCCAGCTTGGCGAACTCGGGTTTTTGCATCGTATCGACCACGCATTTCTTATAGTTGAATTGCGCTTTCTGAATTTTTTCGATGGTTTCGTTGCTTAAACTGGTCTCGTTCCATTCTTCTTTGGCTTCTTCGGCGCAAGCCATGCCGGCGGCAAGCATCAGCAGGGCAAACAAACGGTATTTCATGAGTTCTTCTCCAATACGGGCATGATGTCGAACGGCGATTTTACGCGATGCCGGCGAACTTGAACAACGACGCCGGCAAATCGCGGTCCGCGCCGGCACCGGCACAGCCGCAGCCGAACCTATTCCACCCGTCAGAAGCGCCGCCCGCGATAGGGTCTAGCGGCGTTCGGACCGGTCGCAAATATGCCGGGTTTCGCCTGGCTCCGAGTAGGACTCGGCGGCAGTTAGCTCCGGCGCCAATCCCGTCAAGTCCTCACTGCATTTTTTAGTCAGTTGCATGGCTTTGTTGCCGGCAATTTCCTGGCCGAACCGGATCGCCCGCTGTTGGGCTGCGTCGCGTTGCCCCGCCGCGCACAACTGCTTAACTTCCGCGCCCAATTGCTTGGCTTGTTGTTCCAGGGCTTTCAGAGCGGATTTGTCGACATTTTTCATGCAATTTTGCATGGCCTGGATTTTTTCCAGCATCTGTTGCATTTTTGGATTCGCGACGGGTTGGCCGCTCCGGCTATCGGTATCGTTTGCGGCCGCCAAAACCGGCGCCATCAAAACAATTATCGGCAATAGTCTTTTCATACAAAGCCTCTTGGTAGTGGTTTCCAGAGTTCCACTGTAGGGCGATCGGGTTCGATCCGCAAGTGCCGCCGCCAAAACCGGGACTCCGCGACCTGCCATGGGCGGATTTAGCAGGATTCGCGAGACAAGCGGCGGATTTTCCAGGAAAATAGCCGCTTCTTTACCGTTTGCTGCACTGCATGTACAAATACGAAGGCCTGGTCATCCACCAAAGCCATGACGACGAGGGCGTCATAGAAGTGGTCGAGAACAACGGCGAGCGCGCCCTGCACTTCGGCTCTCCGGCCCGGCAAAGCAGCATGTTGATTGCCGACCCGAACCGTTTGCACTCGTTTTACGCCCGAGCCATGATGGCCTTGCTGCTGTTCAACGACAACCCGCGCGACGTGCTGATGATAGGCCTTGGCGGCGGCACCATCGCCAAGTTCATGCTGCACCAGTTTCCGGATTGCCGGCTGAAGGTCGTCGAATTCCGCAGCAGCGTGCTTAAAGTAGCGCGCAGCCATTTCGGCCTGCCGTTCAACCCGCGCCTTAAAATCAAAATCGGTTGCGGTGCCGATCATGTCCGGCACCAAAGTCGGGAACTATCGGAGATTCACGATTTGATCATGGTCGATGCGTATGACGACAACGGCATGGCTCCTGAAGTCGGCAGCGAACGCTTCTTCGACGATTGCCGAAATCTGCTGAAAAAAGACGGGGTGCTGGTGATCAATTTATGGGGCACCGACAAGCCGATGTTTCAGCAGGTGTCCTGGCACCTGGGCCGTATTTTTAATTGGCGCATGCTGTATTTGCCGGTGCGTAACCGCGGTAACATCATCGGCTTCGCTTTCGGCGAAAACTTCCCGAAACCCCAGTTCAAAAGCCTGATCGCCAAAGCCAACGACCTGGAACGGCAATACCAACTGGAATTTCCGGTTTTTTTACAAGACTTTAAACGCAACAATCCCAGCATTCTGCATCGAGTTCTAAAACCATGATCCATAACGCCCCCAACATTTTCGGCTACAAAAAATACTGGGCGCACCGTTTCGGCCCGGCCCCCGAATTGCCGATGAGCCGCGCGGAAATGGATGCGCTGGGTTGGGACGCCTGCGACATCATTTTGGTGACCGGCGACGCCTACGTCGACCATCCCAGCTTCGGCATGGCGGTGATCGGCCGGGTACTGGAGGCACAGGGCTTTCGGGTCGGCATCATCTCGCAGCCCGATTGGCACAGGGCCGACGATTTTCGGAGGCTCGGCCAGCCGACGCTGTTCTTCGGCGTCACCGGCGGCAATATGGATTCGATGGTCAACCGCTATACCTCGGACAAAAAAATCCGCTCCAACGACGCCTATACCGCCGACGGTGCCGCCGGCAAGCGGCCGGACCGCGCCGTGAACGTCTACTCCCACCGTTGCCGGGAAGCCTATAAAAACGTGCCGATCATCATCGGTGGCATCGAGGCCAGTTTGCGCCGCATCGCCCATTACGACTATTGGTCGGACAAGGTGCGCAAATCGATCTTGCTGGATTCCAAGGCCGATTTACTGGTGTACGGCAACGCCGAACGCCAGATCGTCGAGATCGCGCACCGGCTGGCTAAAGGCGAGAGCATTCACGATTTGAAAGGCATTCGCGGCACCGTGCACTTCGTCAAACAAGTGCCGCAAGGTTGGATCGAAAAGGATTCGACCCATTTCGACAAGCCTGGCGCAGCCATCGTGCACCAAAATCCGTATCAGGAGATGCCAAGTTGCGAATCGGCACCGGTAGCGGTTGAAAGCGGCCTGGCCGATAACGAAAAAGTCATCCAATTCAAACCGATCGCCAACAAGAATCGGGCGCAAACCGTGATTCGCCTGCCCGATTACGAGGCCGTGAAAGACGACCCGATCCTCTACGCCCACGCTTCGCGGGTCATGCACGGCGAAACCAACCCCGGTAACGCCCGCGCCCTGATCCAACGCCACGATAAGCGCGACGTGTGGATCAATCCGCCGCCGCTACCGCTAACCACCCCGGAAATGGACGGCGTGTTCGATCTGCCCTACTCCCGTCTGCCGCACACCGCTTACGGCAAGGCCAACATTCCGGCCTTCGAGATGATCCAGCATTCGGTGCTGATCATGCGCGGTTGTTTCGGCGGCTGCAGTTTTTGTTCGATCACCGAACACGAAGGCCGCATCATTCAGAACCGTTCGGAAGATTCGATCATCCGCGAGATCGAAGCCATCCGCGACACTTCGCCGAACTTTACCGGCAATATCTCCGACTTGGGCGGGCCGACCGCCAACATGTGGCGCCTGGCCTGCAAGGACCCGAAGATCGAGGAATCCTGCCGTAAGCCATCCTGCGTTTATCCGGGTATTTGCCACAACCTGAACACCGACCAGACTCCGCTGATCAAGCTCTATCGCCGTGCCCGCAAACTGCCCGGCATCAAGAAAATTTTCATCGCCTCCGGCCTGCGCTACGACATCGCCGTCGAAACCCCGGCCTACGTCAAGGAATTGGTGACTCACCACGTCGGCGGCTACCTGAAAATCGCGCCGGAACACACCGAGCAAGGTCCGCTATCGAAAATGATGAAACCAGGCATGGGCACCTACGACCGCTTCAAGGCGATGTTCGACAAATATTCTAAGGAAGCCGGCAAGGAACAGTATCTGATTCCGTACTTCATCGCAGCCCACCCAGGCACCACAGATCGGGACATGCTGAATCTGGCTTTATGGTTGAAACGCAACGGCTTTCGAGCCGACCAAGTACAGGCCTTTTTGCCCTCGCCGATGTCGATCGCCACCGCGATGTACCATTCCGGAAAGGACACCTTGCACAAAATCGGCCGCAACGTGCCGGACATTGCGATTCCGCGCAGCATGAAGCAGCGCAAACTGCACAAGGCGTTCTTGCGTTACCACGACCCGAAAAACTGGCCTATATTAAGAGAAGCATTGAAGGAAATGGGGCGGGCAGATTTAATCGGTAACGGCAAACAGCATTTGGTGCCGAGTTTTCAGCCGAAAACTCATAATAAACCCATTATTACAACCAATAAACAACAGGCTTTTAAAACCAAGCATATTGGTTATGATAAGGCAGACCACAAACCTAAATTAGGTAAAAGGCGGAGCCAATAATTAGTTATTCATTCTCTACTTGCATTTATCCAATATAGACTGATATAAGGCAATGTACCTATTTACGATATGCTCAGAATCAAAATCACGGACAACCTTATCACGAGCATTTAATCGAAGTTTTAAATAGTCTGCAGAATTCAAAATCCAATCGATACCCTTGGCAAGGTCTACGCTATCAAGAGGCCTCGCCAGGTAACCGTTAACCTGATGCTCAATCAGGTCATTGTTACCGCCTACATCGAATGCAACAACGGGAGTGCCACACGAAAGACTTTCCATAATAACATTTGATAAATTTTCCTGACGACTGGGTACGACTACAACATCAGCCGCGTTATAAAGAACCCTAAGACTCAAATCATCAGCCAAATGCCCAACGTAATGAATATTATATGGAAGCGCGGGAACACTTTCTGGTTGGCTGCAGCCGAAAATCACGATTTCAACATCTGGATCATTAATCAGATTCAATGCATTAAATAGTTCGTGATAGCCTTTGTTAATATCGGCAATTACTTTTATAGCACCAAAAACTACGAGATGCTTATCCAATGGCAAATCAAAGAGCTGTTTAGCTAAAACCCTATTAAATGGCGAAAATACATTAGTATCCAGTAAATTTGGCAAATGATGAATGTCATTTACGCAAAATAAGCTACTTTTTTTTGCGCAATCAGTAATCCAGCGACTAAGACCTACAACCGTTAGATCGGCTATTTTTGGATATATTTTTTTCTTTCTAAGATAAACAAAACGACTCAAATCAATATCTGAGCTAGATCCTAACCTAGGACATCTACCGCAAGCGTTAATATATCTATCACATTCCCACATAATATGACAACCACCAGTAAATGCCCAGTTATCGTGTAAACTCCATACAATGGGAGCGTTAATATGAGCCAAATCCTCAATTGAGATCATACCTCCGCAAATCCAGTGAAAATGGACTATATCCGGACTAAATTCTAAAATTTTCTCAAGAACACCTGTAAATGGGAACCATGCGGTAGAGAATAATGTTTTAGTACGATTCTTATAGACTTTAAGGGGCAACTGATCAAAAGTGGGCAATAGCATAGAATAATAATTTCTAGCTTTTGAGGGAGAATTGAAAACACTACGATCATCCGAAAGCTTAGTAACGACTAACATCTGACTGTTAATACCAGAACGGATCAGCGTTTTATGTAAGCGAAACGCTGATTTAGCTGCACCTCCAATATTGTCAGAGGCATTAACTATTAAAACCTTCAAACCGAGACCACTCGCCCCTTCAACATTTGTTTAAATGAACGAAAATGAAAGGTTGCCCAAGAAAAATTATCCGTAAGCATGACCCTTGGTAACGAAGTCAGATGCGCTGAGTGCTCCGGAAATATATTTCCAAAACGGGTGGTCACAGCAGTATCAAACCCTAACTCTTTAATAAGTTTAAACTCCCTTACACCTGCCTCATTTTGTCCACCAAACGGATAGCAAAAATGTTTAACACTTGTACCCAATTTAGATTCAATAATGGCCTTACTACCGATGACTTCATCAATTATCTGATTTTCGGTAAGCTTGGTCAGGGAATGATGATTCTTTGTATGAGCACCTATCGTAACCAAAGGAGACTTACAAAGTGTTTTTAGCTGATCCCAAGAAATCGCCAGTTCAGAAATTTTCTGCTGCCAATCAGGTTGTAAGTTAACAAATAGCCTATTCAACGAATCTATAAAACTCTGTTTCGGGAGATTGATAATCTTATCCCTGATCGCCATAAACGCAGCTTCCTTTTGCCATTTTTTGCCACATTGGAAATGCAGTCCGTCAGCCAAGTTAATTGTATCGTTTTCAACAATAAGATCCTCTAGTAGATACCACCATAGAAGAGCAGTTCTATTAGGAAACGCAGTTGTGAGGTAAATAGCAAACGGTATATTATATTTTTTAAAAATAGGATAGGCGTAAATCAAATTATCTGCGTAACCATCATCCAAGGTTATAACAATTGACTTTGTGTTTCCTTTAGACTTAAGCAAAGAACTATGCAATTCATCAAGACTGATAAATGAATAACCACTACCCAAAGCACTGACGATAAATCTCTCTAAAAACTCCGGGGAAACTTTTAAATTTTCATTTGCTGACAACTTATTAGCATCGCGTGGAAAAACACGATGAAGCATAAAAATGGTAGCGTCTCCCTCGAAAAAACTTAACATCAAAGACGATATCCATAAATATTGAGTTGCAAATCCATAGACGTTCGCCAATTTTTATTAACAAACGGCTTATCTATTTTTGATATTGATTGCAAGCGATAGCGAAATCCTCGCTCTTCTAATGCACCAAGAAGCTTGGAAAGTCGTTGCTGCTCACACCGAAAGGAATGGTATTCAATGAATATATTATCAACTTTATGTAGCTGGTCGGAACAATCCAATATAACATCCGTCTCAGCGCCTTCGATGTCAACCTTTAAAAAATCGATTTTTTCCTCAAGAAGTAACAAATCCCTAAGTCTAACACTTTCTACAAGACTCTCGTTATGTTGCGAAATAAAACCACCGTCGGCACCGTCCGCAAAAAAACCGATTCCATTGCTATGAATCCACAGCGCTTTGTTAACCAGAGAAATATTAGAAAACTGATTTTTAATAAAATTATTTTTCAGAACATTAAAGACATTCCTATCTGGTTCAAATGCAACTATCCTTGCACCCGAATAATATTTAGCAAAAAACAATGTGCTTAAGCCAATATTGGCGCCGCAATCGTAAATAACGGGCATAGATGATGTTGGTGAAAAGCTATAGCAATTATCGACAAATATATCTTTATACTGCCAAACAAAACTAGGACCATCCACTATATCTATTTGAAAACCGTTAAATTTTATATCTTCAACAATCTGATAACGAGGCTTATTCCCATAAAAAAAACTTAATTTATAAAACGTCAATAAATTAGCCTGCTTAAAACATCTATATAGCGGACCAAACAGATCTTTAATCAAGCGGAGCATTTCTTTGCTACTACACAAATTAGTATTTGATAATTGTTATCTTTAAACAACAATTCTCCTCTTGTCAACTCTTCAGACGCCAATCCATGTAAAAATGAAACTGCCGCGAGAACATTCCCATAATACTCTATTTTTACATTCCCTTTCCCAAAGACCTCTTCAAATAATTTAAGGATTGAGAGATCTGTAAACCGCCAATAATCCCCCCATCTATCCATGTCATATCGGGAAATCTGACTTAAACCAGCCACCGTTACCAGCGCAACACCGTCGTCTTTTAATACATAATGAATGCCGGAAATCGCACTTTTTACATCATAAATAAAATTAAGAGTCTGAGTACATATGAAGCAGTCTATTGTTGTCTTAGGCAGCGTTTGTGTATTTGTCAGATCTCCGACAATAGTCGCCTTGTTGTTTTCATTTGAGTAGTGAATAACTTCAAAAACACTTTCAGATTTTGCAAACTTCCTACTGTAATAGCTATCTTGTACCTCCAATACAGTTCCTTTAATATAATCACTATTTTCTTCAAGGAAATTTTCTATAAAAAATCGATCTATTGGAAGACCTCTATCCAATCCAAATACCGCTGAAATGGGATTCACAATACGAAGATTAAGCCAATTAGGCCTATTAAAAACTCTAAACAATTTTTTTACCACTTAAAAATAACCCTTAATTTTTTATATATCTTCTCAATTAAAGGCTTTTTTAAACCTATAAAAAAATCCTCGAAAGCTTTTCTTGCATCGATATTTTCGGAAATTTTTTCTTGAAATAACACATCGTAGGAATATGTCACCTCCACATCGAAATCGTCCGTATTTGCGCAATTAACACCGAGACCATCGTGCCCAATATTTTTAACAAAAGAGGTACTTGGATGAAGAGATAAACCATTATTGATATATGATGATGCATACCAAAAAATCGCCCAGGTATCAATACGCCCTTTCTTATTTAGTTTTATATAATCAAAATATCGATAAGCCCCATTTAAATTGAAGTCGTAGATCATTTTTTTATCGAATAAGCATAAGTATAAATCCGAGTCTTTAATAAAATATCTCCACGCTCTATCCCAAGTCCCCCAACCCCAACATGTCGTTGGCTTTAAAAAAAAAGTACTATCTAATTTTTCGTTGTTAATAGGATATAAATAACCTGATACATGAAAGACTTTCGCTTCGCCTTCATAAAAGTTCAATGCTTCATTCATAAATTTCAAAAAAAATTGACTAGTAACTAGATCATCCTCCAAAACAATAACTTTCCCATATTGATTTACAACGGTTGTTACACCATCAATAATAGATTTCGCTAATCCCCAGTTTTTTTCCCTTTCAATGATCGTAACTTTTTTAAAGCCTATAATAGATTTAATGTACGACCTGACACCCAAAACTGCTTGCTTCGAGTCTTCATACTTAGGTGCATCACTATATATAATTAACTCGCTTTCAAGCGCCAATTCATTATTTTGTAAAGCCTCAACAGTTTTTTGTGTATGCCAGGGGCGATTGTAAACAAAAAGAACAATTGGGGCTAATGTCATTATTTTATCTCAATAGTTTTTAAAACTAAACACCCAAAACCACCGAATTATTTATCTGAAGGCTACTTACTAGTGCTTACGAATTACAAGCATCTCAGACACAGCGCTGCAAAAACTTTTATTAAATAAATAAGTCAAAATTATATAACTTGACCCACCTATAATTAATCCTGATGTCAACCGAAAAACAGGCAGATCAAAATTAGTATAAATCTTACTAAAATAAGCCACTAGTCCAGATATAAATGACAAAGCAAGCGGCAGGCTCAACTGAACAAAATACTCAGATAGCTTAGCATCGCAAATAGGATATACCAAAAAATACCAAGATGGAATCATCAAAAATATTTGGGTAAGTAGCAAAGCAACCGCTAAATCTTTTATACCAAACTGACTTCCAATCGATACGACTGCTGGTATAACCAAGAGTAAAGCTATATTCCATTTAAATTCTAAATCCGGACGACCGCATGCCATCACAAGACTACCAACTAGATTGCCAGTAGAGCGCACTAATGCCCAAAAAGCAAATATCCTTAAAAGCGGAATGGCCTCTCGCCACTGATCGCCGAACAACACAAACAATGTTTCTTCAGCAAACACCCCCAAAGCCACGTATATAGGAAAATTAATGGACGCCGTCATACGCATACTTTTTAGATAAATTTCTTTTATCAGGCTCCTATCATTCTGTGCCTTTGCCATTACTGGAAAACTAACTTGTGTTATAATGGGGTTAATTATACCCGAAACTCTGAGACTCAAGTCTTTTGGAAGATTATATAAACCAACCGATTGAGCGCTCAAAAAATACCCCACTAGTAAAACATCAATTTGTGAGTTTAAAGTATTTGCCAGGTTATTACCTATCATATAAAAACCAAACTTTAGAAATCCTTTAACGTCTTTCAATTGCAAATGAAACTTAGGGCGCCAACCTTCGGCTAAGAAAAAACACACAAATAACGCATTAGAAACCGTACCAGCTAAAGTGCCTATAATTAGCGAATAAACCCCACCGTTACCCAGAGCCGCGCCTATGGACACACAAAAAACAATCGATGCTACAGACAGATCTATTGCAGCCAATTTTTTAAATCGCATGTTTTTTTGCGCCAATACTCTAAATTGTTGACCAATAGCCGAAACCAATAATGAAAGCCCAGCCAACATCAATAGTAATTGCAACTCATATTGACCATAAAAATAAGCCAACCATGGACTACATATAGCAACAAATACCCCTAGAATAATGCCAATTAATACATTTAACCAATAAAGACTTGAAAGTTGTGATGGGGTAATATTTTGAAAATGAACGATAGCATTGCTAATCCCTAAATCAGAAAAAATCTGCAAAACCATTATGATAGAAGTGACAATTGCCATTAAACCGAAATCGGCAGGCGTCAGCAATCTCGCCAAGATAGCAAGTTGCAATAATTGTAATATCGCCCTACATAAAAATGAAAATGTCGTCCACCTCACACCTGAATAAGCTTGGGCTTTTAGGTTCATTATTATGTGGCTACCATTTTAATAAACGTGAAGTATTTTTCTTTTCTGAACCTCATCAATAAAAAAACCCACATTCCTCCTGACTACTTCATCGCTCCAAAAGTTATCAATAACTTCCCGGTTTTTTTTCTTCTGACTTTCAGTCAAAGGAGTAAATATATTATAATCATATACAGTCAAATTAGATAATCCAAAAACATGTGCATCTCTAGCTCTAAAAAAACGGTATATCACACTTTCATCATTAATAAAGACTTTTGCACCCTTATAAAGCATGGCACATATATTACCAAGCGCCTGTTGTCGTCGATGCCCCATAATTACAACGGAGCAACTTGCAATCAAAGTATTGTATTCATCTAAGGGAACAAATTTTAACAATGGCTCAAATCTAGACCCAAATAATTTATAACCTTGATGAACAATTTCATTTTTATAGCTATCTGCCCCATAACTCAAGGGCACGATTATTTTTCTTTCGCCCAATTCCATTTTATAAAGAATTCGAAAAACATCCATATGATTATTAGTTTCAGTTGCAGAATTTCCTACAAGAATATTTTCGTCAACGATTTCTTCCAGGCCAGGTAAAAATGTTTTCTCTACGCTGCCATAATTTAGTTGAATATAACTAGCTCGAAAATTAGCTCCCAACCCGGATTTCAGCAAATAAAAGTCTTCGGGAACAGGCGCTGAAAAAAAATCAACTCGCTTTATAGCTGCCTTAATGAGAGGATAATCAAATATGTACTTTTTTAAATAAAACTCAGCTTCGCTAGCTAACCGCGGCAAATTAGATATTGAACACAGCTCTTTTTTTCTCATCCTTGTAACAAGATACTTAGTCTCATCACCCCAATAATTTCGCTCCCCGCCGGGCAAAAGCTCATAATAATCCCCACCCCAACCACTCCAAAGCACATTAACTCGCTCTGGTGCACTCAAAATTATTTTTGCTCCAAATACATCTAAATAATGAACAACCAAAGAGTCGCACCAAGCTAGGTCATCATGCATAGATGAAGATCGGAAATAACGCTTATCAATAATTCGCATATTACCCGAACTATTCAAATATTTAAGCGGAGACGAAATATCTTTGACTTTTACTAAAAACAGGTTGTTCGAATTTTTACATGCACTAAATAGATCAATCGTAAATGGAATAAATTTCTCATCATAAACAAGATGCAGAATATTCACTATTCCGGTTCCTTTTTAACACTTTGAATAAATTTGTATTCAAGATCAAGAATATTTCGTTTCCTATTGCGAATATGCTTGGCAGGCACACCAGTAACCATGGAAAACTCGCCTACAGAATGCGTGACAAGAGATAATGCTCCAACAGCAGCACCATCACCTATAATGACCCCGGGCAATACAATAGACCCAGCACCGATTATGACATGGCGACCAATTCTTATATCAGCATGTTTTACATTTGTAAACTCTGCTGGTACAGTTGGATTGGTCATTGCTGTACCACTATAATCATCGGAACTTGAATACAAAGAAACACGGGAAGAAAGACCAGAAAAATCTTCTAAGATTATTTTTCCTTTACCAATTAACGAACAATATACTGCAATATGAATATTTCGGCCAATTTCAATACCCCCCTCTCCTGCCGCCAGAACACAAAAATCATCAATTCTTATATCATCACCCAATCGAATATTTTTGCAATTATAGAATGTAGATTTTTCGGAAATCCTTACATTTTTTCCAACATAGGAAAAACCCATATTCTCCATTTCTTCTTCTGTCAACCAAGCCATATCAAACTTTAGCAATTAATGAAATAATATTAATTTGATCAGATACTTTTAGCGCTGGAAAAATCGGCAAACATATGATCGAGTCCGAAATAATTTTTGCTACTTTCAAATTTGATTTTGCTGATGACACCAATCCTCGATACATCGGAAAATCACTAACTAACGGGTAAAAATATCTCCGCACATAAATATTATGATCTCGAAATTTTTGGTATAGATCATCTCTACTTAAAGGATATTCAGGATCGACAATAATTGGAAAATAAGAATAGTTTTGCCTAGTATTGATAGGTAGTGGCAAAAGCCTGATACCTTTGACATCTTTCAAGCCGTCTCTATAAAGGAAGTCGATCTCTTGCCTCCTGTTAATTGCCAGCTCAATATAGTTAAGCTGCAATAATCCCAAGGCAGCCTGAAACTCGTTCATTTTTCCATTGATGCCGGGAGCAACTACGGTGACCTCATCAGCAAACCCAAAGTTTTTTAGGTAGTCTATACGCTGCTTGGTCTTTTTGTCAGGACAAATAATTGCCCCTCCTTCGAAGGTATTGAATACCTTAGTAGCATGAAAACTCAGGATGGATAGGTCTCCATATTTAAGAATACTATTTTCGTGATAAGTGACGCCAAACGCATGAGCAGCGTCATAAATTACTTTCAATCCGTAAATATCAGCAATCTTTTGTATAGCATCAATATCACAGGGACGTCCATATACATGAACGGGCAATATAGCTGTTGTTTGGGGTGTGATAGCCTCTTCAATTCTATTTGGATCCAGGTTTAGGCTAATTGGATCTATATCTGCAAAGACCGGTTTAATGTTATTCCAAAGTAATGAATGCGCAGTCGCAGCAAATGAATACGGTGTTGTGATTACTTCTCCTGTAATTCTGAGAGCTTGTAATGCAGTAACTAAAGCAAGTGTACCATTAGCAAACAAGGATAAATGTTTAACGTTTAAATATTCTGCTAATGCTTTTTCAAATTCTTGGTGAAAGGGACCTGAGTTCGTTAACTGCCTATTTTCCCAAATTTGTTCTAGGTATGGAACAAACTCTTCTAGAGGCGGAAGAAAAGGTTGAGTGACATTAATTTTAGGCATAAATTATGGTCATAGAAAATAACAAAAACGCCTAACCAAATAAATTAAAAAATACCTTATAGTATACAAGGAAACACCTAATAGATATATACAACGAATCGGATAATGTGCGCTAAATAAAGAAGTTACATCTGGCAAGTTCCGATGCGACCGGATATTCATTAACGACTGTAAGAATTCAGCAAAATTGAGCGAGCCTGGATTATTCGCTAATGTTGTGCATGTATAATCAATATCAACCATAGCCTTAGTTGCCACATAAAGTCGCACATCCTGATTGCGTGCGCGTAAATAGAAATCGTGATCGGCTCCATAGTGAGGCAATCGTGTTTCATCGAACATCCCAATTCTGCTGAATACTTGTGTAGAAATAAGTGCGCCCCTACCTCCCACAATTAGCTTAACGGGAATTAAATCGTACATTTCCATTCTAGGCATCATTTTTTTGGGGCCAGAAAGAGTAGGAAACCCAAATAGAAAACAACTACGCGGGCTAATAGTGAGGTCGCCATTACGACAATCGCGCTGCACCGGGGCAATTATGCCGTGCGGATGTTTCTCGAATAACTCGACCAGGATATTAATTGCATCAGGGACAACATAGCAATCGTTATTTACTAACATAATGGCATCTGCTCCGCCCTCCAAAGCAAAGTGTATCCCCAAATTATTCGCGCCCGCCCACCATAGGCTTGAGGAACCACTTATACGGATTACGCCTGGATATTCATTTTCCAGCCCGATTCGGGTTTCATCAGTCGTGCCATGATCCACTACCAATACGGTAAAGTCTTTGTACGTGCTTGCGTTTAACGCATCCAAGCAACGCCGGGTTTGCGTAAAACCGTTAAAGTCGGTGATGACTATATAAAGCTTATTCATGTGACAAGCATAGTCAATTTGTTGTTAAGTGTTTGTCCAATCGATTGCCAATCCAAATTAGAAGGGTACGGCACAATTTCCGGATGTTCCAGTTGTGATTTAAGTACACGTGCCATGTCTTCTGCGACGGGCTCGCATAAAGAAGCGGGTGACTCTTTAAATACTTCCGCATGGTCCGAGACCCTTGTAGCAACTACCGGCTTGCCGCAGGCTAGGTATTCGGCGATTTTGCAGGCACCTGACATAGAATTGAACTGATCACCGGCATATGGCACAACAACAACATCGCAAGCATTAATTAAATCGGGCACGGATGATTGCGGCAATTCTCCGTAATATTTGATCCAGGGATCGTTGAAATCGATTCCTTCGACGCGTCCGGCAAATGCGAGATTTAAATTGGGTTTCGCTTCTATCAAAAGCCTGCAAGCTTCAATCAAAATTGGACCTCTCGCCGGATTTATCGAACCGAAATAACCAACCACTTCTGTGTCTAAGGCGAGATTTAGTTTACGCCTAGCGTTAACGCGATCGCCTACGGTAAATACATTGCGATCAACACCGTTCTGAATTAACAAAGTATGTTGGTTAAGCCTAATTTTGACCCAACGCTGCAGCGATTCGCTTGCACAAGTAACCAGACTGGACTTCCTCACAATATAGTTAAATACCGATGTGAAGCCGGGAAATCGATTAATTCGAAACGCGGGGTAATAATCATAAACATCGTATACAAACTTTATTCGCAATCTGCGAGCCAGTAGAAGCCCAATTAGTCCGATATAGATATCGCCGCTAGCGACAATAACATCTGGATTTATAGTTTTCACATGCAAATAAACCTGCCGAATCGCTTTAAGTAAACTAGCCGGTCTTAATGGAATGGTTTGAAATGAAACCTCATTCTCCCTTACAACTAAAGCAGTTCGATTCCGGTAATCGAAGGCATCTACGAAGACAATATGTCCTTGTTCCGCCAATTGTTTGGGTAAATGATAAAGCCGACCGAAGCAGTCATTGATGAGGTCTTTGTTGGTATAGTAGCGTTTACAAAGGATAAAGATATTCATAAGCGCGAATAACGGAAACGAGCTAAGATTTGAATTCGGAGGGATTTGATATCGAAAGATATAACAAACTCAGTTCACTTGCTATAAATTTCCAATCGTAAGCCCGGGCAAATATTTTGCCGTTTTTTCCCAAGGTTATTCTGAGTGTGTCGTTTATTATCAAAATTTCGATCGCTTCAGCAAGCGCCCTTGCGTTATGGGCTTTTACAAGTAACCCGTATTTTTCATGCTCTATTATTTCCGCAATCCCCCCCACATCGGTGGCAATAATCGGTAATCCACTGGCCAGTGCCTCTAAAAATATGACCCCCTGTCCTTCAGTATCGCCAACTTTGTCAATTATAGACGGCGCAACAAAAATATCTGCCGCTGCATAATAATCAGGCAATCGATTATTTGGCTGCTTGCCATAAAAAACAACTTGGTGATTAATTCGACGCTCGGTTGCCATTGTCTTCAATCTACCGGCTTGATTACCGTCTCCTATAATCCATAACTCCGTTTTTGCTAGCAGTGTATCGGGAAGTAAAGCATAGGCTTCCAGTAAATCCGCCACGCCTTTTTTTTCCACCAACCGCCCTACAAATAACAAAATCAATTTTTCCGGCGTCAGCTGACCGATCAATGCTTCACGGTTGCCGGAGGCGAAACGCATATAGTCGACGCCCATAGGAATAACATGAGGCTTAGGTAAATCAGCGCCAAATGCTACGGATGTTGCTTTAGTATTACTCGTCCAAGAATTACAATTTTTGATGGTCCAACGCTTGACTGCTCCCATCAGCTTTCCCTTTAGCGCAAACGCATCGCCGCCGTGGGCGGTAATGATTGTGGGTATGCGAAACAACTTCCCCAACAGCACTGCGACAGTACCTTGCGGAAATATCCAATGGGCATGAATCAACGAGGGACGTTGGCTAAGCAATATCCATGCTGCGCTTACGAACATGGATAATATGAAAAACGGAACTTGCAAATATAACCAAGGTGCGGCGCGCAGGTTTGGCAGGATGCCGGAACCGTAGGCTAATTGCTGCAGCCTGCGCGGAAAAAAATAGCGGAAATGTCTACAAACTAAGCCAGGCGGCTGCCGAAATGGCTGAACTTCGGAATGATCGGGCGCGAGAATTAGCAGATCGACATTCTGCTTTACCAGCGCTTCCGCCAAGTAACGCAGAAATATCGAAGCGCTGTCATCCTCGTTACGGGGGTAGCTCGATGTGAGCCAGAGAACTTTGGTCCGCTTAGCGTCGTTAGGCCGGTCGCTCATTGTTGGAATCTCTAAAAACTCATACCAGCTTAGGCGATTTCTGCAAACCTACAGCAAATTTAGCGGAATAACATAAACGGAAGGGATGATTGAATCTGCCGCCTATCTCTCCCTCATTGCTAGTTCCGAGAAAAGATGAGTTTTTAAAGACTCCCTTATTCGACCCGGTCCGACAGAACTAATGCACCAAACTCAACAACACCCCTGCCGCTACCGCCGAGCCGATCACGCCGGCCACGTTCGGTCCCATCGCGTGCATCAACAGGAAGTTGTGCGGATTGCTTTCCAGACCGATTTTGTTGGCGACGCGAGCCGCCATCGGTACCGCGGAAACCCCGGCCGCGCCGATTAACGGATTGATCGGCGTCGAGCTGAACCGGTTCATGATTTTAGCCATGATGACGCCGCTGGCGGTACCGATGGCGAATGCGACCGCACCAAGGCCGAGAATACCCAAGGTTTGCACTTTCAAAAACGCCTCGGCGCTAAGTTTGGAACCGACCGACAACCCGAGAAATATGGTGACGATGTTGATCAACTCGTTCTGCGCGGTCTTGCTTAAACGATCCACCACCCCGGTCGCATTCATCAAGTTACCCAGGCAAAACATACCGACCAGCGGCGCCGCCGACGGCAATAATAACGCAGTCAACATCAACAGCATCAACGGAAACACCACTTTCTCGGCCTTGCCGACAGTCCGCAGTTGCTGCATTTCGATGCGGCGCTCATCCTCGCTGGTCAACGCCCGCATGATTGGCGGCTGGATCAGCGGCACCAGCGCCATATAGGAATACGCGGCGACGGCAATGGCACCCAATAATTCGGGCGCCAGCTTGGAGGCGACGTAAATCGCAGTCGGGCCGTCGGCACCGCCGATGATCGCAATCGCCGCCGCTTCTTTCAAGCTGAACGCCATGCCCGGCACGGCATTCAAGGCCAGCGCGCCGAACAGCGTGGCGAAGATGCCGAATTGGGCGGCTGCACCGAGAAACAGCGTTTTCGGATTGGCTAGCATCGGCCCGAAATCGGTCATCGCCCCGACGCCCATGAAAATCAACAACGGAAATACGCCGGCCTTGATGCCGCCATACATGTAATAAAGGATGCCGCCTTCGTCTATCATCCCGGCAACCGGAATATTGCTCAGTACGGCGCCAAAACCGATAGGCAACAACAATAGCGGCTCGAAGCCTTTTCTGATCGCCAGATACAACAACACAAACCCGACCGCCATCATGATGATTTGCGGCTGGGTAATGTTGTAAATACCGGTGCTTTCCCACAACAGTCTGAGATTTTCCATGGCTTGATTTATTCGATTGGGTTGGCTGGCAACAAGGCTAAGGCATGCGGTCGAGTTTAGTTTGGCTACCGGCTACCGCCCTAGGGCAACCGGAGCAAACCAACTATGAGGCGGTTACAAGGTGACCAGAACGTCGCCTACCGCAACTGAATCGCCTTGGCGCACGTTGACCGCGCTGACGATACCGGCGACTTTGGCCCGAATCTCGGTTTCCATTTTCATCGCTTCCATGATTAACACGACGTCGCCTTCGGACAGATGGGAACCGACGTTGACGTTGACTTTCAATACTACGCCGGCCAATGGCGATTCGACCACGCCGCTGCCGCTGACGATGGGGGCTGTCGAAGCCAGCATCGGACCGTTTTCCGATGCCGAGGACGGTTCCACCACTATTTCGCCGTTGCCCGGCGCGATTGCGACGTGGTAATTTTTGCCGTCCACATTCACGGTGTAGGTTTCGGCCTCGACCGCCGTTTTAACGGCAGCCGGTACCGAAACCGGGGCGGGTTCCAGACCCGGTGCCGGCTCGAATGCGGCAGGATTGCCCCGGTTTTGGATGAATTTCCAACCCACTTGCGCGAACAGCCCGTCGATCAGCGCGTCTTCTTCAACGTTATCGGCCAGCTTGACGCCGTCGGCCTGGGCTTTGGCCTGGACTTCGGCCACCAATTTGCTCATTTCCGGCTCCAACAAATCCGCCGGACGACAAGTGATCGGCTCGGCACCGTTCAATACTCGCGCTTGTAATTCTTTATCGACAGGTGCCGGAGTTGCGCCGTACTCGCCGCGCAGCACGCCGGCAGTCTCTTTGCTGATCGTTTTGTAACGCTCGCCGGCCAAAACATTCAATACCGCCTGGGTGCCGACGATTTGCGACGTCGGCGTCACCAGCGGGATATAGCCCAAGTCTTTGCGCACCAACGGAATTTCCTGCAGTACCGCGTCGAAACGGTCGGCCGCACCCTGCTCCTTCAATTGGCTTTCCATATTGGTCAGCATTCCGCCCGGTACTTGCGATACCAAGATCCGGCTATCCACGCCTTTCAGGCTACCCTCGAACTGCGCATATTTCTTCCGCACCTCGCGAAAATAAGCGGCGACTTTCTCCAGCTTGGCCAAATCCAGACCGGTATCGCGCTTTTGGCCGGCCAATGCCGCGACGATGGTTTCGGTCGGGGTGTGGCCGTAAGTCATACTCAACGAAGAGATCGCGGTATCGATATTATCGACGCCGGCTTCGATGGCTTTGATACAAGTGGCAACGCTCAAGCCGGTGGTGGCATGGCAATGCAGATGGACCGGAATCGCGACAGCCTTCTTCAATTTGCCGATCAGATCGTAGGCGTCGTAAGGGGTCAGCAAGCCGGCCATGTCTTTGATGCAGATCGAATGCGCACCCAGATCCTCGATCAGCTTGCCCTGCTCCACCCACTTCTTGGTGGTATGCACCGGGCTGGTAGTGTACGAAATGGTACCTTGGGCATGGGCATCGGTATTCAGCACCGCCTTGATGGCTCTTTCGATATTGCGCATATCGTTCATCGCATCGAAAATTCGGAATACGTCAATACCGTTGACCACGCAACGCTCGACGAATTTATCGACCACGTCGTCGGCGTAATGGCGGTAACCGAGGATATTCTGGCCGCGGAACAGCATTTGCTGCGGTGTGTTGGGCATGGCTTTCTTCAGCAAGCGCAACCTTTCCCACGGGTCCTCGCCCAAATAGCGGATGCAAGCGTCGAAGGTCGCGCCACCCCAGGATTCGATAGACCAATAACCGATCTGGTCGAGTTGCCCGCAAATCGGCAACATGTCTTCGATACGCAGCCTGGTCGCCAGAATTGACTGATGGGCGTCGCGTAATACCACCTCAGTAATTCCCAGGGGCTTGTTTACCTTTTCCACTCTTTACTCTCCTAATGACTTTTTTGGGTCGTACCAGACCTTACCTTGTGGGTAACTATCCGTTTTTATGCTTTTTGCGGTATTGCAGAACTGCGGCGGTTATCGCGGCAACCACCGCTTTATCGTTACCGGCGACGACCGGTTGCTCGGGAAATTTGGACGGGACTTCGGGAAAATAGCGCCGGACCAGGTTGCTCATGGTATTGATCGCAACCACCAGCATGGCCAAAAAAGCGTAAACCATCCCCATGCCGATTAGCATTAATTCAATACCCGAAGACAGCATTTCGTTCATAATCGTCGTCCAAATGATTAATTAGCCTGGGCATTATCGCCCAAATAAGCAGGACTTCACAATCCTGAGCGGAATGAAGGGTTTAAGGCCGCAGTATCGAAAAGTAAAAAACCGGCAGCACCTGCGTTAGGCAAAAAAGCCGGCTGCGACCGCCGCCCGTAGCGGAAAAAATCGCGGCGCTCGGGCCTGCAAGGCCCGGCCGCCGAGGTCAGAGCGCTTGCAGAAAATCCAGCACCTCGGCTACGTGGACTTTGACCTGCACCTTACGCCATTCTTTGGCGAGAACGCCGTTCTCGTCGATCAGAAACGTGCTGCGTTCGATCCCTTGCACCTGTTTGCCGTACATATTCTTCATTTTGATCACATCGAATAAACGGCACAGGTTTTCGTCCTGGTCGGATAGCAAATCGAACGGAAACGCTTGCTTGCATTTAAAGCCTTCATGGACTTTGACGCTGTCGCGCGATACCCCCAACACCACGGCATTCAACGCTGCGAATCGGTCGATATTGTCGCGGAAGGCTTGGCCTTCCTGGGTGCAGCCCGGCGTATTGTCTTTGGGGTAAAAATAAAGCACGACTTTTTTGCCGCGATAATCGCTGAGTTTGACGGCTTTACCGCCGGTCGCGGCTACTTCGAAATCCGGAACGGTATCGCCGATGGCTATGGCTGTCATGAAATCACCTTTTAACAGGTTCGAGAATGGCGTCTATATTCAAGCTGTCGCAAAAATCCAGAAACTCTTCGCGCAAAGACAGAATCCGCACCGCTGGCGGCACCAACAGGATGAATTTGGTGGAAAATACCGAAGTATTGAAAAAAGCCGCGCTGTGACGGCTGGCGGAGACTTCCTCGATACAGATGCCCCGGTCCAATAGGAAGGAGGTTACGGCAAACAGGATGTCGTTCTTGTCGACGGAGATGGTTTCCAGCGTGTATGGCACGCCTTCGATCGCTTGTGGTTCCTGGCTCGGCCGCAGGAAGCTCATCTGGATTTCCAAGCGGATTTTAATCGCATCCAGCATGCCTTCCAGCTTGGCGATATGGTTCCAATTGCCGTCTATCAACAGATAGGCGGCGGTAAGCTCGGTCAAATTGGAGGTACGCAGCTCCAGTACGTTACATTGGCAGGCGCTCAACGCCGACAAAATTTCCCCAAGAAAACCGTTGGACTTCTCGCCCAACACCGTAATCGCCAGTTGCATAATCCCAAGTCCTTAAGTACGCTCCATCCAGTTTAACACCAACCGCGCTAAAAACGCAGTTGCGAAATGGCAACCGCGTCAGTCGTGGCGAATGGCGGTGATCCCGGCTTGTTCGTCGAAATGAACCGTCAATTTTTTACCGGTCCGGGCTTGACGCAATCCGGCCAAATCGACTTTAAACGCTACCGCCAGTTGCTGGTCGGTGACCGGCGCGGTGCGTTTCGGCGCGACGACGGCATGGCGCCAGGACAGCAACAAAGTCCAGCCCAGCCATAACAAAGCGATCGCCAGCACGATCTCGCCGTACAACGCCAATAACTCCAGCAAAGTCTTGTAACCGCCGAACCAGCGAATCTCGTCCGATAAGCTTTTCAGCCCCATCAGCCAGCCGGCCAATGTCAACAACGGCCACAAAAAATACAGCCACAGTAGCCAACTGACCAGCGCCATGAACGCCGAACCGCATTTCTGCCGAAAGCTTTGCAAATGCGGTTGGTTGATAATGATTTCTTTCATTTTTGCCGTAAGCCCCTGTCCAAAGTCACCCAAACCGCGCGCTGGCCGCGTTTTTTGCGCAGAGCCTTGATGCAGCCGTTGATGGTAGTGCCGACGTTGATCAACCAGTACACGATCGGATACCAGATCATCCAATAATAATGCTGGGCCGAGCCGCCGCTTTTCTTTTCGTAGACCGAGTCTATCGTCAGACTGACCGCAAACTGCACCAAACAGGTCACGCACAGCAGCATGCTGGTCCAGTGCGGCGATAAATCTTCCAGCGCTTCCTGCGGTTCGCTACTGAACCATTCCAGCGGCACCGAGGCCAACATCGCCACCACTAAAAACGCCCAGCTCAGGCTGATGCAGCATTCCAGATACAACGGCCACATGCCGCGCGAGCGCCAACGCAACAGCGGCCGGAAATAGCGTAACAGCACTTCGACCCCGCCCTGCGCCCAGCGACTGCGTTGTTTCCATAAGCCGTTCAGCGTTTCCGGCATCAACACCCAGCACAGCGCATTCGGCTCGAAACGGATCGCCCACCCGGCCAGTTGCATTTTCCAACTGATATCGATGTCCTCGGTGACCATATCCGGGCTCCAGTAACCCACGTCGTGCAAAGCGGTTTTACGGAAACCGGCAATGACGCCGGATATCGTGAACACGTGACCGTAAGCGCGCTGGGCGCGTTTGATCATGCCGACGATGGCGGAAAACTCGCCGACCTGGATCTTGCCCAGCAACGTGGAACGGTTACGAATGCGCGGATTGCCGGTCACGGCACCGACGTGCGGATCTTCCAGAAAATGTTTGACGATCCACGCCGTTGCGTTCGGCGCCAACAAGGCGTCGCCGTCGATGCCGATCAGAATCTCGCTATTCGCCAACAGCGCCGCGGTGCGCAAACCGACCGCCTTGCCTTGGTTACTGGCCAGATTGACGACGCGGATTTGGCTGTGTCGGTCGGCCAGTTCGTGCAGGATTTCCAGCGTATTATCTTTACTGCCGTCGTTGACGGCGATGATTTCGTAGTTCGGATATTGCTGGTGCAACAAATATTCGATGGTTTCGCGAACGTTTTCGCCCTCGTTGTAACACGGGATCAGTATCGACACCGGCGGATATTCCGCCAGCACCGGCAAGTCCGACAACACGTTGCCGCGGTTACGTTCCCAGCGAATGTAATAGACGATGCCGCCCAGCATCCAGACGTAAGCCATCAACAACGGATAATAAAATACGAAGCGCGACAGCCACTCGTTGAACTGCCACCAGGGCACCTCTTCCAAGCGCTCCCGGCCGATCAGCCACAAGTCGATTAAATGCTGCATCCAAGGTTGCGAGAGTAGCTGTTCCATGTCCGGTTTAATCCTTGATTTCTACCGGAAAGTATTTCTTCAACTCGGCCAGCTTGGGTTGGTCGTGAAACACATTATCCGGGTAATAGCCGATATGCTTGGCACCGAGTTTCTTCAGCAATTGAAACTGTTCGGTAAATATCGGCATCGGAATATCCTGCTGGGTTTTCCAGTTTACCGCCTGTAACTCGAATACCATTTTGTCCAGCGCTCCGGGAGTTTGCGCGGTTTTTTCGACCAATTCGGCCAACCATTGCTTCGGGTTTTCCGCTTCTTCCATGAACGGCATCGCTTCCACCGCCACGTAGTCGTAATGTTTCAAGAATGTCGGCAAGGACTGCGCGTACCATTCTTCGCTGTAGGGCTTCAATAGCGGCAGCGAATAGAAATTGCGTGCGGTTTTGATATAAGGCCGGTAAAAGCGGACTTTATTGGTCAAATAGTCGGTGAACTGCCCCATCAGCTCGGTTTTGTATTGGGCCCAGCGCAGGCGCAACTCGCTGGACGAATGAATCGCGTCGAATTCGGCCGGCAAGCCCCAGACTTTGTGGGTAAATTCCATCGCCAGCGGCGACACGTCCTCGAAGTCCGACAAGATACCGTCGTCGTGAAACAGGATACCGTTGAAATCGCAAGATTTCGCCAGATCCTCGTAGATCTCGCCGACGAATTGGCGGGCCTCCGGATTGAACGGCGACAAACGGGTGTAGACGTGGCGGGACAACTGCGGCTCGCCGTCGCGCCATTCTTTGACGTACCATTTCAGCGGCACATCGGCTTTGTAGGCCATCATCGGCATCCAGGCGTAGACTTTGACATCGGCTCCCTTTCTCAGCCGCAGCGAAACGTAGTTGAACAAATCCCGCCGCATCGGCAGATGTCGGTTAGGAAAATACAACTTGTCGGCGTTGCCGTCGCCATCCGGATCGGAAAAAGCTTGCAGATAGACGGTATTGGCGCCGCTGGCCTTGATCCTCTCGACCACGGCGGACAGGTTTTTCTCGGTTTGCTCCTCGTCTTCGTCGTAGATATAGTCCATGTCGACATGGGCCACCCGCAACTCGCGGCCGGTGCGCAATTTGGTGACGATGGTGGCAAAGCGCTCGGCAGTAGGGTCGTCGGTCATGATCATGCGCTTCATCACCGCCGCGTCGGCCAGTGTATTGGCGCCGTCGTTAAGGCCCATCGTCAACGGCATGCCGGCGTTTTTCGCCGCTTCCAACGCAATCGCGTTATATTCGCCGTAAGGCCAGACCATCACCCGCGGCCGCTTGCCCAGCATTTGCAGCAATTGCTCGGAGCTTTTCTCCAGTTCCTGAAAAATCCGCTTCCGGTACTCCTCGTCTTTTTCGTATTCCTCGTATTCGCTGCTGTAAAGCCGGGTCGTGATCGCGCTTTGTTCGTTGCCTTGCGGATTGGCGACGATGCCGTGGTGGGCGTTAAAGCTGTGCGAGGCGATTTCGACCAGGCCGCTGGCGGCAACCTCGCGAATCTGCGCCGGCGTCATCAACGGCTTGTTAGTACCCGCGTGGTTATGCTGTTCCATCCAACTGCCGACCACGGCCAGCGTGGCCGGGTATTTGTACTTTTTCAGCAGCGGCATCGCCCGGGTATAAAAACTTTGGTAGCCGTCGTCGAAGGTCAGGATGACGGCTTTGTTCGGCAACGGCTTTTTGCCTTGCATCGCGTCGAGCAAATCCTGAATCGAAATGACGCGGTAGCCGTTGCTTTTCAACCAGGCAAAATGGTCGTTCAGATGCTCCTTATTCACCGCCATCCGGTCGAACGGCGGGACCCTTTCTTCCTCCTCCAAAATATCGTGGTAATTCAGCACGATAAAACTGGAACTCGCGGAATCTGCAGCCTGCAACGGCCCGGCAATCCAGCAGGCGATTACAAAAAATATCCCGGCAATAAGGCGCATGTTCATTAAAAGTTAAATTCAGCGGAAATTGAGAATGGAAACGGCCGCCATCGCGAGTCGCGCGGGCCTAAAATGGAGGGCGCATTTTACCCGAACGGCCTGTTTTAGCCCGTTTTTTATTTTTTACCGTCGACGACGCAACGGCAGCTGCCTTACCCGGCAAATCGGATTGGCTAAGCCGGCTTGGTTTCGGCGAAAACCGGTTATCATGCCGCCACTATCCGCCCAGCGCAGGTGCGACCGGTTGCAACCGCCGGACCGTATCGCAGCGGGGCTGGCTCGCAACCCTCTATTCCGGAGCACTCATGGCAAACCGAACTAACCCAGCAAATCTTTCCGGACACGGCTCCAGTGGCGAAAAACGGCTCGGCGACCTTTATGCCGGTTTCTCCGTGTTTCTGATTGCGCTGCCGTTGTGCCTCGGCATCGCCACGGCCTCCGGTTTTCCGCCGATGTCGGGCATCATTTCCGCAATCGTCGGCGGCCTGCTGGTGTCGCGCATCAACGGCTCCCAACTCACCGTAACCGGGCCGGCGGCCGGCTTGATCGTCGTGATATTCAATGCGGTGCAAGCCTTGGGCGACGGCGACGCCTGGGCCGGTTACCGTTATACGCTGGCGGCGATTGTCGTCGCCGGCCTGCTGCAAATTGTATTGGGCTATTTCAAAGCCGGCCGTCTGGCCGGTTTCTTTCCGGCCTCGGTAGCGCACGGCATGCTCGCCGCAATCGGCCTGATCATCATCGTCAAGCAATTGCCGGTGATCGCCGGGTTGCAGCTACACGGCAATGGCTTGCCGGCGGCGATAGCGCAATTACCGCAGACCTTAACCTATTTCGTACCGACGACCGGACTGATCGGCCTGGCCGGCATCGTTACGTTGCTGGCCTGGCCTTATCTGCGGCATCCGCTGTTGCGCCGCATTCCGGCTCCCATCGTCGTGATCGGCATCGGCGTACTGATGGGCAAACTGTTCGGACTTGAGCGTCCGCACCTGGAATACGCTTTCGTGTTGCCGTCCGGACTCGATTTCGCAGCCAATTTTCTGGTCGCGATTCCGGCCGGCCTGGCCGACAGCCTGCAATTGCCCGATTTCGGCAAACTGGCGAGTTGGCCGTTCTGGGAGAGCGTTATCGCCATTTGCCTGATCGGCAGCCTGGAAAGCCTGCTCAGCGCGGCGGCGGTCGACAAACTCGACCCGGCCCGGCGCTATTCCGACCTGAACCGGGAGCTGACGGCGATAGGCGTCGGCAACGCGGTGTCCGGCATGCTGGGCGGCTTGCCGATGATTGCCGAAATCGTCAGAAGCTCGGCCAATATCGATGCCGGCGCCCGCAGCAGTTGGGCCAATTTCTTTCACGGCGGCTTTTTGTTGCTATTCGTCGTGCTGTTCCCGCATTGGATCGCGGCGATACCGTTGGCATCGCTGGCGGCGCTGTTGGTCTACACCGGTTACCGCTTGGCCTCGCCCAAGGTGTTCGCCAAAAGCATGGATCTGGGCAAGGAGCAATTGGCCTTGTTCCTGATCACGATTGTCGCGATCCTGGCCGGCAATCTGCTGTCCGGCGTACTGATCGGTATCGGCGCAAAAATACTGCTGCATTTGGGCCGGGGCGTACCGCTGGCCAACCTGCTCAGCCTGTCTTACCATCTGCGGGCGGACAGCGCCGACCAATGGACGGTCAAGGTCGACGGCTCCGCATTGTTTTCCAATTTTCTGGCCTTAAAAAGCCAATTGGCGACACTCGGCGACGGAAAAACCGTGATCTTCGATTTAAGCGGCGCCGAACTGATCGACCACACCGTGATGGAATTCATCGATAGTTACCGCACCGATTACACTGCCCGCGGCGGGCGTTGCGAAATCCGCGGTTTGGAAAATCTGCAAGCCCTGGGCGAGCACGCCTTGGCGGCCCGGAAACGAGCCTGAACCGAGCGGAAAATGCCGCACGTTGCGTTACCTGCTGTTGCCGTCCGAGCCAGAGCGGCCTGTCGCCTGGCGAAGCGCGGCAATCCCGACCACCGTCGGACCATCGCTGCCGTGCAAAGGCGATCTCGGCCGATTTATCATGTAACGAAACGCCTCAGCGGAGCTTTACTGCCGCACCGCGCTAAAACCGATATTCCCCAAGTATTGATACCGCCCATGAAACGTCCGATTTTGCTCAGCTTCCGCTTTGGCCGCATGTTGTTTTACCTTGGCCTGCTCTTCCCGATTTACCCTGCCCAAGCCGGATCCGCCGCTGCCGCATGGGCTGCGGTTTCCGGCCCCAGCACCGATGCCGACGGCGGGCAAAGCATCGGCACCTATAACGGCGGCTGCATTGCCGGCGCCGCGACGCTGCCGCTGCAAGGCCCCGGTTACCAGGTCATGCGCCTGTCGCGCAAACGCTATTACGGCCACCCGGCATTGATCGGCTTCATCCAGCAGCTTGGTCTGGCGGCCGAGCGGGAACGCCTCGGTTCCTTACTGGTCGGCGATCTCGGCCAACCCCGCGGCGGCCCGACACCGAGCGGACACCGCAGCCATCAAACCGGCCTGGACGTCGACATCTGGTTTTTGCTGCTGCAGCCGGCCGAAACCCGCATCTTGAGCGAGGCGGAACGGGAAACCTGGAATGCACCCTCCGTCGTCGACAGCCGCGCCGATGCGGTCGATCGCCGGCAATGGACCGCAGCGCATGCCAGAATATTGGAAGCCGCGGCCCGGCAGCCGGAAGTGGACCGGATATTCGTCAACCCCAGCATCAAACAGGAGCTGTGCAACCGCAAATCGGCCGGCGCGTCCGATTGGCTGCGCAAAATCCGGCCGTGGTGGAAGCACGACGACCATTTCCACGTGCGCTTGAAATGTCCGCCGCATAACGGTCTGTGCCAAGCGCAAGAACCGCTGCCGGCCGGAGACGGTTGCGACGCCAGCCTGGCCTGGTGGTTTTCCGACGAAGCCAAGGCGCCCGCCAAAAGCGCGCCGCAACCGGCGCCACCGTTACCGCCACAATGCGAACGCCTGTTGCGGCAACCCTAAGCGTTACACCCAATGTCGTTAAGTTGAGGATGGTAGGAGCGGGCCATGCCCGCGATCAAACGCCTTCGGTCGCAGGCATGGCCTGCTCCTACAGGATTTGAACAAGCCGGGCTGTTCCTTAAGTTAACGGAATTGGCTTTACACCGGCTTGACCGGGGTACCTGAAGTCCTCGGCCGCTAAGCCAGGCGAGAACCGGCCAGCAGTTCCAGCAATTGCGGCCCGGCCATCGGTTCGTTGAACAGGTATCCCTGCGCGTAATCGCAACCGGCCGCAATCAACCAGTCGCGTTGCTGTGCGGTCTCCACGCCTTCGGCCACCACTTTCAAGCCTAACTTGTGCGCCATGACGATGATCGCTTCGCACAAAGCCTCGTCCTGGGATTCCGGACTTAAGTTATTGATAAAGCTGCGGTCGATTTTGATGTAATCGATATCGAATTTTTTGATGTAGGACAGCGACGAATAACCGGTGCCGAAATCGTCGATCGCGACTTGCACGCCGGCGTCGCGAAAATCCAGCAAGCGGGCTTTGGTCAGTGTTTGCGCATCCAGCAGCAGGCCTTCGGTAATCTCGACCACCACGGCCGCGCCGTCCAACTCCAAACTCTTCAAGTAATTGAGCCAGCCGAAATCGGCGTCGGAACGCGGCCGGAATTGCACCGGCGATTTATTCACGCTGATCTGAAAATCGGCCCGGTAGCGCTCGCGCAACAATTTGGCCTGCTGCGCCGCTTGGCGGAACACCCAGTCGCCGATCTCGTGGATCAAGCCGCTTTCTTCCGCCAACGGGATGAACTGGGCCGGGCTGACCATGCCGCGTTGCGGGTGCCGCCAACGCAGCAAGGCTTCGGCTTTACTAATCGCGCCGTCCGGCAATTCGACAATCGGCTGGTAATACACCTCGAGCTGGCAATTGGCCAGCGCACTGCGCAAATCGGTAACCATAGCCAGCCGGAATTGCGCGGTTTGCTGCATCGACGCCGTGAAAAAGCTGTAGCCGTTCCGCCCTCTTTCTTTGGCGGCGTACATGGCTTGGTCGGCGTTTTTGATCAATTGCTCCTGGTCCAGGGAATCGTTGGGATACAGCGTGATGCCGATGCTGGCGGTGACGTAGTTCAATTCGCCGTTCAGCGGAAAAGGTTCGGCCATTTTGCGCAGAATGTTCTGCGCAACGCGTTCCGCACTTTCACCGTTTTCCAAATCGGGCAGGATAATGGTGAACTCGTCGCCGCCCAGGCGGGAGACGGTATCGGTGTCGCGCACGCAACCGGCCAGACGCTCGGCGGCAATCTGCAGCAGGCTGTCGCCTTGGATATGCCCCAGAATATCGTTGATTTCCTTGAACCGATCCAAATCCAGAAACAACAGCGCCAGCACGCTGCCGTTGCGATGCGCTTTTCTAATCTCCCGCGCCAGACGGTCGAGAAACATGCGCCGGTTCGGTAACCCGGTCAACGCATCGAAATTGGCCTGCCGCCAAATCTGTTCTTCGGATAATTTTTTCTCGGTGATATCGGAAAACAGGCCGATGTAATGGCGGATGTCGCCGTTACTGCCCGGTAGCGTCGAAATACTCAACAGACCGGCGTGGAGTTCGCCGTTCTTTTTCCGGTTCCAGATTTCGCCGCGCCAATAGCCCTGTTCGCGCACGCTTTGCCACATCTCGGCGAAAAATTCCGGGGGATGGCGGCCGGAACCCAACATACGCGGATTTTGGCCGACGGCCTCTGCCCGGGAATAACCGGTCATCGTAGAAAAAGCCGGATTGACATCGACGATGTTGCCGTCGACGCCGGTAATCATGATGGCTTCGTGCGCTTCCTGAAATACCCTGGCCGATAGCTCCAGCCGCTCCTCGGCTTTCTTGCGCTCGGAAATGTCGGTGCTGCAACCGTACCACTTCGCGATTGCGCCTTGGCTGTCGCGGTGCGGCACGGCGCGGGCCAGATGGTAGAAATACCGGCCGCTATGGTGGCGCAAACGCAATTCCGCTTCGTAGACACTGCCCGATTCCACGGCTTGCCGCCAACATGCCGATACCGCCGGCAAATCCTCGGGATGTACGTATTTCTGCCATCCAGCGCCGGCCAGTTGTTCGGCGCCGCAACCGAAATACTCGATGACCCAGTCGTTGGTGTAATCCAGCGCGCCATCGGCCGTCGCCGTCCAGACCATTTGCGGCAACAACTCGCTCAAGGCCCGGTAGCGCGCCTCGCTGTCGGCCAAACGCTGCTCGAAGCGTTTGCGTTCGGTAACGTCGCGGCTGATACCGACCACCCCCGAAGCTTGGCCATCCGCCCCGAAAAACGGCGTTTTCACCGTGTCCAACAACACCCGTTCGCCGTCCGGGTAAGTGATCCATTCTTCATGGCCGATGGAGCGGCCGGTCTGCAAGATTTGTATGTCGTGCTGGCGAAAACCGGCGGCGGTCTCGTTGTCGAAACAATCGAAATCGGTCTTGCCGAGCAGCTCCGCTTCGGCTTTGCCGGCGTAGCGCGCGAACGCCTTGTTGCAGCCGAGATAGACGCTATCGCGGTCTTTGAAGAAAATCAGGTCCGGCACCGCATCGACCAAGCTGCGCAGCAGAGCCTGCTCCTGTTGCAGCGATTCGCGCAGCGCGTATTCCTCGGTCACATCGCGAAACACCAGCACGACACCGCATATTTCGCCGTCCTGGCGCCGAATCGGCGCCGCCGAATCGGCGATTTGGTATTCGGCGCCGCCTTTCGCGATCAGAACGGTATGGTTGGCCAGGCCCATGATGCAGCCGGTCGCCAGCACTTTGGCGACCGGCGCTTCGGTCGGCTGGCGGCTGTAGGCATTGACGATGTGAAACACCCGCTCCAACGGCAGGCCCGCGGCGTCCGCCAAGTGCCAGCCGGTCAATGTTTGGGCCACGTCGTTCATGAAACTGACCCGGCCTTGGGCATCGGTGGCGATCACCCCATCGCCGATCGAAAACAACGTGACCGCCAGATTTTCCTTGCTTTCCGCCAGCTCGGCGATGGTAGTGGCCAATTCGGCCGCCATCCTATTCAAAGCGTCGCCTAGAATAGCCAACTCGCTGTTGCCGGCCAGCCGCGAGCGTACCCGGTAGTCGCCGCCGGCGAAGCGCCCCACCACATCGACCAGATGCCGCAACGGCCGCTCCATCCATAGCGAAATCGCCGAGGCCATCGCAATCAGCAATAAAATGCCGATACCCCAGATCGGATACATCGAGCGCACCAGCAAATTCCAGCTTGCCGCCTTGCTGCGCGACAAATCGTAATTCAGCACCAGCAAGCCGATTTGGTTCGGCCGCAGCCTGCCGGGATCGGTGGCCATCGCCACCGCTTGATAAGCCGTCAAGCGCTGCCTGTCTGCGGAAAAACGGACCGCGGCCCGGCGCTCGGCCCGGAGCCGCTCGAATTCAGCCGGGCCGGGTTCGGTGGAAAGTTCGGCATAGTTGCGTCCGATCCATTCGAAACGGGTCGCCCGCAGCACTTTACCGCTGGCATCCAGCAACGCGGCACTGTCGATATGGCTGTCTACCGCCAGCTCGGCGATTTGTTCGGCGATCAGTTCCTGTTGGCCGTGCCGGTACAGGGTTTCGATATGCAACTCGGTGTCCGCCAACAAGCGGCGCACATCCTCCATCGCCTCGGTTTCGATGCCGAGCAACATCCGGTTATGCTGGTAAAACAGCGAAAACAGCAACAACAGGCCGAAACTGCCGATCACCAAGGCCGGCAACGCCCTACTCAAGCGAAGCGTAACGATAGGTTTCACCGTTGCGGCTCCGCGACGAATTCGGCGGCGGCGATATTAGCAGTAGCGACCGGATTCGCGATCAAGCGATGCTGCAACATCAATTGCACCAACTCGGCGGCGACCCTCGTCAACTCCGGCTCGGCGCCGGTCAGCCACTCCCGATTGGCGCTGCGATCCGGCAATTTCAAGCCTTCGAATAACGGCAACACCCGATCCGCGGCGACGCCCAACCGCGGCGCCATTCGTTGCGCCGCATCGCTTGGGTTGGCCGAAAAATAAGCGAGCGCGGCAAAATGCGCAGCGACCAGACTCCGCAGCGCTTCTCTATGCGCCGCCAGCACGTCGGCGCGCACCACCAGCACATCTAAAATGCGGCCGGGGATTTGCCGGCTGCTGAACAATTCGCGGGCACCGGCCGCCAATATCCGGCTGCGAAACGGTTCGAAGGTGACCACGGCATCGATACCGCCTTGTTGCCAGGCCGCTAAATGGTCGTTCACCGTCATCGGTGCAATGCTGACTTGGCCGATGTCCAATCCGGCGCTTTGCAAGGCCGCATCGAGCAACACCGCTCCGGTCGCGGTGTTTTCCACCCCGATCCGCTTACCGCGCAAACCGGCCACGGTATCGATCCCGTCCCGCGCCAGCAATGTGTCTGCACCCTCGGAGCTATCCAGCACCAACACCACGCGCAAATCGACACTGTCTTGCTGCATCGCGGCAATGGCTTCGTCCAGCGTTAACGCGGCCGCTTCGACGGCGCCATTCTGCAAGGCATGGGAAACCTGGCTGGCTGAGGTCATTTCCACCAGGCGTATCGGCGCCGAGCCGAACAAGCCCAAACTCCGGGCCAAGTACAAGGTTTCGTAACCGGGCCAGACGTTGGTGGCGACCCGCAATAGCGGTTGCGGAGCGGTCGCAACCCAGGAAAAAGCAGTGAGGTAAAACAGTGCGATTAAGCCGGCCAGCGTCAGTAACGGTCGTAGCTTTGCCGGCAGTGAGCGTTTAGCGGTAGGCATTAAACAACATCCGAGTATTCATTCCGAAAGGCAAAACATCCGGCCGGTTTAGGTTGGGCAGACCTCTGGGCTATGGCGTTAAGCTGAGCCGCTCCCGGTGAGGCGTTGGAACTACGGCCGGCCGACCTTAGGTCCGCTGCGGCATGCCCGATAGCCCGTGCTATACAAGGCCTTAACCGACTAGCTTCGGCCTCCGAACAGCTACGCTAACGGAAAGCCCGCAGCGCACCGAATGCAACCATGGGCCGTTACGGTACAAGATTAGCGACGACCGGCAGGATTTCAAATCGGGCGGGCCCGGACAGGCGGCCGGCCTGGGCAGGCCGGCGTTGCCGCACCATCAATGGTGGCAACCGGCGCCGTGGATGTGGCCGTGGGAGATTTCGTCGGCGCTGGCCGGGCGGACCTCGACCACTTCGACGTCGAAAGTCAACGCTTCGCCGGCTAAAGGATGGTTGCCGTCGACCGTTATATCGTCGCCGTCGATTTCGGTGATGGTAATGATGCCGGGACCGTGGCTGACATCGGCATGAAATTGCATGCCGACCTCAAGATCCATACCGTCGAACATTTTCCGGGAGACAACCTGGATCATGTCTTCGGAGACTTCGCCGTAGGCCTGGTCGGCGGGAATCGTCACATTGAATTTGTCGCCGGCCTGTTTGCCGGTCAGCGCCGCTTCCAAACCGGCGATGATATTGCCGGCGCCGTGCAGGTAAACCAGCGGAGCTTCGCCTCTGGAACTATCCAACTGCTCGCCGCTGCCGTTGGTCAAGGTGTAATGGATGGAAACGGCGGTTTTGTCTGTGATTTGCATAAGGCGTCTTTACTGGTTAGAAAAGCCGACATGATAAAGCCTTTTGCCGCGTATTGCGCTATTTCTGGTACTCGATCGCGTTGATGTACCAGGTGAACGTGCCGGCTTCGGTTTTGACCACGGCATCGTCGTCCACTTGTTTTTTTAACAATGCCCGCGCCATCGGCGAATCGACCGAAATATAATCCTTGCGGTCGAAAATCTCGTCGTAACCGGCAATGCGAAACCGCTTCTTTTCGCCGTCGTCGTTTTCGATCTCGACCCAGGCGCCGAAAAACACCCTGCCCTCCTGGTCCGGATGGTAGTCGACCACTTTCAACGTATCCAAGCGCTTTTGCAGATAGCGCACCCGGCGGTCGATCTCGCGCAAACGCTTCTTGTTATATTGGTAGTCGGCATTTTCGCTGCGGTCGCCCAGGCTGGCAGCCCAGGTCACCAGTTTCGTCACTTCCGGCCGCTCTACCCGCCACAGGTGATCCAGTTCCTGTTGTAATTTTTCGTAACCCTGCCGGGTAATCAAAGGTGTTGCCATAGTTTTGCCCGCCTCGTTTCGGGAAGTCGCAAAATTGGAGTCAATGCAATTGGTGCAATTGCAAACGGCGCAATTGCGGCGCCAGTTTTGCCGTGCCGGCTACGACCAGCAAGGTCATCGCACCGCCGAATACCACCGACGGCACCAAACCCAACAAGCGGGCCGCGACGCCGGATTCGAAGGCGCCGATTTCGTTGGACGAACCGATGAATATACCGTTGATGGCCGACACCCGGCCGCGCATCGCATCCGGCGTCGCCAACTGCAAAATCGTCGTGCGCATCACCACCGACACGCCGTCGCACAAGCCGGACAACAGCAGCAAGGCTCCGCCCAGCCAAAAGCCGGGCGCCAGGGCAAAGCCGATCATGCACAAACCGAAACCGGCCACGGCCGCCAGTAGCCAGCGGCCGGCGTGGGCGTCGATCGGACATCGGGCCAGGAACAAGCCCATCGCCACCGCACCGACTGCCGGCGCCGCGCGCAGGATACCCAAACCTTCCGGGCCGTAGTGGTAAATTTCATGGATAAAGGCCGGCAGCATCGCCACGGCCCCGCCGAACAGCACCGCAAACATATCCAGCGATTGTGCACCGAGTACGATCTGATTGCCGAGCACAAAGCGCAAGCCTTCGCCGATGCTGGTAAAAATCGGCGCGCTCTGCGCCGGCGACGGCTCCGCGACCCGCAACGACAACAGCGCCAGCGTGGCTACCAGACACAAGCCGGTCGCCGTTTGGTAAGCCGCCGCCTTGCCGGCCCAGGCCACGATCAAACCGCCGATGGCCGGCCCCGCCACCAGGCCGAATTGAAACGCGGAACTGCCGATGCCGGCGGCGCGGGCGTAATGTTCGCGCGGCAGCACCAACGCGAACAACGCGCTGTAGCTGGGGCCGATAAAAGCCCTGGCGATGCCGGTCAAGCCGACCGCGGCATAAATCCAGACCAGCGGCCGGCTGACGATCCAATTCTCCGCCACGGCAACCAGCATCAGCCCGTTCAAGGCCACCAGCAGGCAGGCGCCCAGCCCGAACCAGCGCCGGGAATAGTGGTCGACCGCATAGCCGGCGAATAGCGCGCAGCAAAAATACGGAAGCGCTTCGGCCAGACCGATCAAGCCCAAGGCCAGCGCATCGTGGGTCAATTCGTAGATATGCCAGCCCACGACGATAGCCATCATCTGGTAGGCCAGCACAATCAATAAGCGGAAACCGAGTAATTTGATAAAAGCGGAATTGAAATAAGCAGGCAGGTGCATGTGGTTTCGAAGCAAAGGGTCGCAATGCGGCGGTTGCCGCGTACCGATAAGTTTACCGCGTTTCGAGCTGCCGCAGGCCGGCCGGCAACGCGCCAAAGAGAGGCCCACACGGCTTACGGTACACTGGTGGGCTGCCGGCAGACAGATTGAGAAATCGCCGGCATTGGCTATTATCAAACCTAATCCGCTAGATCAACGAGGGCATCGATGAGCTTGACCGCAACCGCTAATAAGAACAACAACCGCAGGCTGGCGCTGCGCATCTACGAGCAAATCAACCTTTTCTACCAAGTACTGCCTTACGGCGAATTCTCGACGGCAAACGGCCGGCTATCCGGCCCGGAGCTGCCGGCATCGAACAGCATCGAAAACGATACGCTGCAGGCCAATATCAGCGTCAACGGCATGTCGTTCACCAGCAAGGAACGCCTGCAAAGCGGGGATTACCTGCAACTCAGAATATTATTGTTATCGAGCATGACCACGGTCAGCACCTGCGGCCAGGTGGTGTATTGCAAACCCAGCAATCCGTATGAAGACGGCCGTTACCCGCATAGCGTCGGCGTCCGTTTCGTTAACTTGAGCGAATCCGACGCCGCATTGCTACACCGCCACGTCGAACGCCGCCGGCGGCAAAACATGGCGATTACCGCGCTGGCCGCCGTTACCATTTTGGCTGCGCTGGCCATGCCCGATCTGGCCTGGTCGCTGCTGCTCGGACTGCTGCACCATCTGTGGGCAATCGCGCTGCATCTGGCCCATCTGTTGTTCGAGTATCTGGAGATGGGGCTGGATCACGTGGTCGAACATCTGTTCCACACCGACACCCACGAGACCCAGGTCATCGTGTTTTATACCATCGTCAGTACCGGTGCCGTGGCGTTGTACTTGATAGGCCGTAAAGTACCGGCCGCCGCCAAACGCCGCTACCAGGCTTTGCGGTTGTTCGCCTCCCGCAAAAAATCCAGTTGCCTGTATTTCTGGGACCAGCAAAGCGGCCTGGACAAATTGAAAATCGTCGGCATCGGCGCCGGCGCTTTGAGCGCTTACCTTTATTTGGCGTTCTAAATTGCTTCGGCAATACCCCTCGCCTGCGATCAAACGCCTTCGGTCGCAGGCATGGCCTGCTCCTCCAGAATTTGAACAAGCCGGTCTGTGCCTTAACTTAACGACATCGCAGCGGGCCCAACCCCGGTTTTACCCGATTTTACACTTCCGGCCGGAACGCTCCGGCCGCACTTCAGTCAGAATATTTGCTTGTATGGCAGGCAACAGCCGATGTGCAGCGGCTGCTGATTTTCAAACAGTCCGATCCGATTAATAGCAACGAACGGCTTGAACCAACGACTTTCAACCGGTGGCACGGTAAATGCTAAGTTAATATTCCAATTTCAATCGGCAATTTTAATTGCCCAGTTTGTTAAAGGACGAACAACCGCGCGCATGACCGATCTTAAAACCAAATCAGCCCGCACCCGCACCCGGCTATTGACTGCGGCTGGCCGCATCTTTGCCGAGAAAGGCTACCAGGAAGCGACGATTGCCGAAATCTGCGAACAGGCGCAAGCCAATATCGCTGCGGTAAATTACCACTTCGGCGACAAGCGCAATCTTTATCTGGAAGCCTGGCGCCATGCGTTCAACGACGAATTGGCCCGTTATCCGGCCGACGGCGGCGTCTCGCGGCAGGCCTCGGCGGAGCGGCGCCTGGCCGGCAGGATCGAGTCGATGATCCGCCGCATCGCCGACGCCCAGTCTTATTCGTTCGCCATTGTTCACAAGGAAATGGCACAACCCACCCGACTGCTAGCCGACATCCTGGAAAAGGAAATCAATCCGCAACGTTTGCAAATGTTCGCTTTATTGCGCGAATGCCTGGGTCAGAACGCCAGCGAACAACAACTGCAATATTGCCATGCCAGTATCATGGGCCAATGCTTTCAATTGCTGCGCTTGAAACAAATGCAGCAGGCCCGGCCGCAACGCGCTTATCCCAGCGATTTGAGCGATATCGACGCCTTTGCCGCCCATGTCATCGATTTCTCGCTGGCCGGAATTAGCGCCATCCGTTCGCAAAATTTACCTAAACGCCTCTCCGTATGACGAATCAACCGACAACTTCGCCGGTGTCCGGCAAAAGCCGAACCTGGTTTTGGCTGGTAACCCCATTGCTTCTCAGCCTGGCCGGTACCGGCATTTATTTCCATAACGGCGAAGCCGCGCCGGAGCAAAAAGCCGAGAAAGGCAGCAAAGGCCGGCGTTTTTTTCAGGAAGACGACGCTCCGGCGGTGGTCGCGGTCGAAACGGCACGTAGCGGCGACTTTCCGGTGTATCTGAACGCACTCGGTACCGTAACCGCGCTGAAAACCGTCACCGTCAAACCGCGGGTGGACGGCGAACTGGTAAAAGTCCACTTCAGCGAAGGCCAGTTGGTCAAAGCCGGCGACCTGCTGGCCGAGATCGACCCACGGCCGTTCCAGGTGCAGTTACAACAGGTCCAAGGCCAATTACAACGCGACCAAGCCCTATTGAAAAACGCCGAACTCGACCAGAGCCGTTACCAAACCCTGCTGGAACAGGATTCCATCGCGGCTCAACAGACTGTGACGCAGGAGTCGGTAGTCAAACAATACCGCGGCAGCGTCGAGATGGACCAAGCGCTGGTCGACAACGCCAAATTGCAACTGAATTACGCCAAATTGACCGCACCGATTTCCGGCCGGGTCGGTTTGCGCCAGGTTGACCAAGGCAATATCGTCCGCGCCGGCGACGCCAACGGCTTGGTGGTCATCACCCAATTGCAGCCGATCAGCGTCGTCTTCACATTGCCGGAAGACCGACTGCCGGAAGTGGCCAAACGTTATCGACAAGGCCAGGACATCGGTATCGAAGCCTACGACCGTAGCGGCAAGACCAAACTGGCCGCCGGCAAACTGATCGCGCTGGACAACCAGATCGATCCGGCCACCGGCACCATCAAACTGAAAGCCGAGTTCGATAACCGCGAACAAACCCTGTTCGCCAACCAGTTCGTCAACGTCAGAATGCACCTGGAAACCTTACGCGGTGTCACGCAAATCCCGGCGGCGGCGTTGCAGCACGATGGCCAAGGCCCTTTCGTCTATGTGGTAGACGGCGAAAACGTAGCCCATCTGCGCCGCATCGAACCCGGCCCGGGCAACGACGAAAAAATCGCCGTGCCAAACGCGCTGGCCGCCGGCGAAGCCTTGATCGTCAACGGCAGCGACCGGGTCAAGGACGGCGCTAAAGTCGACGTTGCCGAGCGGGACGGCCAGACGGTCGCCGCCCAACCGAATGCCAATCCACCCGATAGCGAAGCGGGCAAACGCCGGCGGCGCGGTTAAGCCATGAGTTTCACCGATCCCGGCAAGGCCGGCTTTAATCCGTCCAAATTATTCATCCTGCGGCCGGTCGCAACCTCGTTGTTGATGGTGGCCTTGTTGCTGGTCGGCGTACTGGCCTACCGGCTGCTACCGGTGTCTGCGCTGCCGCAGGTCGATTATCCGACGATACAGGTCACCACGCTGTACCCCGGCGCCAGTCCTGAAGTAATGACCGCCATCGTCACCGCACCGTTGGAGCGCCAGTTCGGGCAAATGCCGGGGCTGACCCAAATGACCTCGACCAGCTCCGGCGGCGCATCGGTGATTACGCTGCAATTCAACCTGAATCTGGATCTGGACGTCGCCGAACAAACCGTGCAGGCCGCGATCAACGCCGCGACCAATTTCCTGCCCAGCGACCTGCCGCAAGCGCCGATCTACAGCAAGGTCAATCCGGCCGATACGCCGATCATGACGCTGGCGGTCAGTTCCAAAGCGCTGCCCTTGTTCAAAGTCGAAGATCTGGTCGATACCCGCATCGCCCAGAAAATCGCCCAATTGCCCGGCGTCGGCATGGTCAGCATCAGCGGCGGCCAACGTCCGGCAGTGCGGATTCAAGCCAACCACAAAGCCCTGGCCGCTTACGGCATCAGCCTGGAAGACGTGCGCGCCGCAATCGCCGCCGCCAACGTCGCCCAACCCAAAGGCTCGATCAACGGCCCGGCCCGCGCCGCGACGATAGACAGCAACGACCAATTGCGTTCGGCGGCCGAATACCGCGAGTTGGTCGTCACTTATAAAAACGGCGCGCCGGTCAAACTGGCCGACATCGCCAATGTCATAGACGGCGCCGAAAACGTGCGACTGGCGGCCTGGGCCAACGACAATGCCGCCGTGGTCGTCAACATCCAGCGCCAGCCCGGCGCCAACGTAATCGAAGTCGTCGACCGTATCAAAGAACTGCTACCGAAATTACAGGCCGGGCTGCCAAGCGGCGTCGAAGTCTCGGCGTTGACCGACCGCACCGTGACCATCCGCGCCTCGGTACGCGACGTGCAATTCGAATTGTTGCTGGCCGTGGCGCTGGTGGTGATGGTGATCTTCCTGTTTTTGCGTAACGTCCCCGCCACGATCATTCCCGGCGTCGCGGTGCCGTTGTCTTTGGTCGGTACCTTTGCCGCGATGTATCTGGCCGACTTCAGCATCAACAACCTGACGTTGATGGCTTTGACGATTGCGACCGGCTTTGTGGTCGACGACGCCATCGTCGTCATCGAAAACATCTCGCGCTACATCGAACGCGGCGAACCGCCGTTGAAAGCCGCGCTAAAAGGCTCGGAACAGATCGGTTTCACCATTATTTCGCTGACCTTCTCGCTGGTTGCCGTGCTGATTCCGCTGCTGTTCATGTCGGACGTGGTCGGCCGGCTATTCCGCGAATTTGCGATCACGTTGGCGGTGGCGATTTTGATTTCGGCGCTCGTCTCGCTGACCTTGACGCCGATGATGTGCGCCAAATTATTGCGCAGCGGCCACAGCGAGACCGAGGCCGGCGCCGGTTGGTTCGACCGCTTGATTGATGGCTACGGCCGCACGCTGGAATGGGTCATGCGCCGGCAAACCGCCACCTTGTTGGTGTTCTTCGCCACCGTCGCGCTGACCGTGGCGATGTATGTCTGGATTCCGAAGGGATTTTTCCCAAGCCAGGATACCGGCCTGATTCAGGGCTTTTCCGAAGCGCCGCAAACGGTATCGTTTCAGGCCCTGGCCGAACGGCAACAACAATTGGCCGCATCGATCCTGGCCGATCCGGCAGTGGCGAGCCTGTCGTCGTTCATCGGCGTCGACGGCATTAATCCGACGCCGAACAGCGGCCGGTTTTTGATTAACCTGAAACCGCACGGCCAACGGCCGCCGGCGGACAAAGTCATCGCCGCGCTGCGCGAACGCCTGGCCGGCCAGCCCGGCATTGCCTTGTATCTGCAACCGGTGCAGGATTTGACGCTGGAAAACCGGGTCAGCCGCACCCAATACCAATTCACGTTGGAAGGTGCCGATCTGGACGAACTGAACCGCTGGACCGGTAAATTGGTCGACCGGCTCCGGCAGCGGCCGGAGTTCGCCGAGGTGACCAGCGACGTACTGGACCAGGGCCGACAGGTGTTCGTCAATATCGACCGGGCCACAGCCAGCCGGCTCGGCGTCAGTACCGCCGCCATCGATAACGCCCTGTACAGCGCTTACGGCCAACGCCTGGTCTCGACCATTTTTACCCAAGCCAACCAATACCGGGTGGTGCTGGAAGTCGATCCGGCTGAGCAAACCGGGCCGCAAGACTTGCAGGGATTGCGGATACCGTCGACCAACGGTAGCCAGGTGCCGCTGTCGGCCATCGCCGAACTGTCCGAGCGGCCGACCACGTTGGCGATCAATCATCTCGACCAGTATCCGGTCACAACCGTATCGTTCAATCTGGCACCCGGTTATGCTTTGGGCGACGCGGTCGCGGCGGTCGAAGCCGCTAAACAAGATGTCGAATTGCCGCTGGCTATCCGCAGTGCCTACCAGGGCGCCGCGCAGGCCTTCAACGCCTCGCTCGGACATACGCTGTGGCTGATTCTGGCAGCCATCGTCACGGTCTATATTGTGCTCGGCGTGTTGTACGAAAGTTACATCCACCCGCTGACGATCTTGTCCACCCTGCCCTCGGCCGGCGTCGGCGCGTTGCTGGCATTACAGCTATCCGGCGGCGATTTGGGCATCATCGGCATCATCGGCATCATTTTGCTGATCGGCATCGTCAAGAAGAACGCGATCATGATGATAGACTTTGCATTGGAGGCCGAGCGCCAACAGGGCCTGCCGCCGGAACAGGCGATTTTTCAGGCCTGCCTGCTGCGGTTTCGGCCAATTCTGATGACGACGCTGGCCGCTTTGCTCGGCGCCCTGCCGTTGATGCTGGGCAACGGCGTCGGTTCGGAATTGCGCCATCCGCTGGGCATCACGATGGTCGGCGGCTTGTTGTTGAGCCAATTGTTGACGCTATACACCACGCCGGTGATTTATTTAGCAATGGATAATCTGGCGCGCCGGGTCAAAACCGCATGCGGCGTTGTCGGCGACGGCACAACCGAAACCGGCGGCGAATCGCGATGAATTTATCGACCCTGTTCATCCGCCGTCCGGTCGCGACCACGCTGCTGACCGTGGCAATCTCGCTGTGCGGCATGTTGGCGTTCCTGAATTTACCGGTATCGTCGCTACCGCAAGTGGACTTTCCGACCGTGTCGGTGCAGGCGCAATTGCCCGGCGCCAATGCCGAAACCATGGCCGCGACCGTCGCCACGCCGTTGGAGCGGGCATTGGGCCGGATCGCCGGCGTCACCGAAATGACTTCCAACAGCTCGCAAGGCTCGACCCAGATTACCTTGCAGTTCGACTTGAGTCGCGACATCGACGGCGCCTGCCGCGACGTGCAAGCCGCGATCAACGCCGCCGCCGGCATGCTGCCCAGCAACATGCCGAACCGGCCCAGTTATCGGCGCGACAATCCATCGGATTCGCCGATCCTGATTCTGGCATTGACTTCGGACAGCTTCAGCCGCGGCCAGATGTACGACGCCGCGTCGACGATATTGCTGCAAAAAATTTCGCAAATTCCCGGCATCGGCCAGGTGCAAATCGGCGGCGCGGCCTTGCCGGCGGTGCGGGTCGAATTGAACCCGAATGCGCTGAGCCATTACGGCATCGGTTTGGAAGACGTGCGCAATACCATCACCCAGACCAACGTCACCCGGCCGAAAGGCGTGTTGGAAAGCGCCGATACCCGCTGGCAAATCCAGGCCAACGACCAGGCCCGCAAGGCCGACGAGTATCTGCCGTTGATTGTGGCCTACCGTAATGGTGCGCCGGTACGGATCGCCGACCTGGGCGAAGCGGTCGATTCGGTCGAGGACCTGCGCAATACCGGCTTGCATAACGGCAAACCGTCGGTTTTGCTGATCATCCGCAAACAACCGCTGGCCAACGTGATCCAGACCGTAGACCAGGTCCTGGCCGTGATGCCGCAACTGCGGGCGGCATTGCCGAGCAACATCGAATTGTCGGTGGTGGTCGACCGCTCGCTGTCGATTCGGGCGTCTATCGCAGAAGTCGAACACAGCCTGTTCGTCGCGGTGGTGTTGGTAATCCTGGTGGTACTGGTGTTTTTGCGCAATCCGCGCTCGGCGCTGGTGCCGGTCGTCGCGGTGCCGGCTTCTCTGCTCGGTTCCTGTGCCGTAATGTATCTATGCGGATTCAGCCTCAACAACCTGACGCTGATGGCCTTAACCATTGCTACCGGCTTCGTCGTCGACGACGCCATTGTCGTGGTCGAGAACACTAACCGCCATATCGAGGCTGGCGTGGCGCCGTTCCGCGCCGCTTTGTTGGCAGCCAAGGAAGTCGGTTTTACCGTATTGTCGATGAGCCTGTCGCTTGTCGCGGTATTCCTGCCGATTCTGCTGATGGGCGGCGTGCCGGGCCGGCTGTTTCGCGAATTCGGCGTGACCTTGTCGGCCGCGGTGCTAGTGTCCTTACTGGTGTCGTTGACGACGACGCCGATGTTGTGCGCGCGCTGGCTGGGCAAGGACGAAAAACGGCACGGCCGGACCTACCATGCGATTGGCTCGGCCTTGGACTGGCTGCAACGGCTTTACCTGAGCAGCTTGACTTGGGCCCTGCGCCACGGCCGGATCATGCTGTTGTTGCTGCTGGCGACCATAGGCTTGAACGTTTATCTGTATGGCGCGATCGACAAGGGCTTTTTTCCGACCCAGGACGGCGGCCGCCTGCTGGGCGAGATTCAGACCGACCAGAACACCTCGTTCCAGACCCTGCAAAAGCAGTTCGGACAAATCGTGGACATTCTGCTAAAAGACCCGGCCGTCGCCAACGTGGCCGGTTTCGCCGGCAGCTCGCAAAGCGCGAACAGCGCTCGGATCTTCATTACCTTGAAACCGCACGAACAGCGCGACGGCATCGAGATTGTGATGGACAGGCTGCGCAAGGCGGCTGGCCGGATACCAGGCGCCAATCTGCACATGTTCCCGGCCCAGGAACTGCGTATCGGCGGCCGGATGTCGTTCGGCCTGATCGATTACACCTTACAGTCCGACGATCTCGAACTGCTCCGGCAATGGACGCCCAAAGTCCAGGCCGCGTTCGCCAAATTGCCGGAATTGAGCGATGTCAACTCCAGCCAGCAAGACAAAGGCGAACAGATCGGTCTTACCGTAAACCGCGATCTGGCAGCCCGCTACGGCGTCAGCCAGGGTTTGATCGATACCAGCCTGAACAATGCCTTCGGCCAGCGCCAGGTATCGGTGATCTACAATCCGCTAAACCAATACCGGGTCATCATGGAAGTGGCACCGCAATATTGGCAGTCTACCGATACTTTGAAGCAGCTTTACATCAGCGCTCCCGGCCAACCCGGAGCCGCCGAATCGAGCCAGCCCAAGCAAGTGCCGCTGTCGGCGCTGGCCAGTTTTGCCCCGACCAATACACCGTTAACGGTGCGCCACCAAGGCCAATTCGCGGTCAACGAGTTGTCGTTCAACCTGAAACCCGGCGTATCGATGTCGACCGCCAGCGCCGCGATCGATCAAGCCTTGCGCGACATCGGCCTGCCGGCAACGATAACCGGCGGCTTTCAGGGCTCGGGCAAGGCGTTTCAGGAAGCGCTGCGCAACCAACCTTGGCTGATTTTGGCGGCCTTGATCAGTATTTACATCGTGCTCGGCGTGCTTTACGAAAGCCTGGTGCATCCGCTGACGATCCTGTCCACCTTGCCCTCGGCCGGCGTCGGCGCGTTGCTGGCGCTGATGGCCTGCGGCAAGGAATTCAGCATCATCGCGCTGATCGGCGTGATTCTGTTGATCGGCATCGTCAAGAAAAATGCGATCATGATGATCGACTTTGCCTTGCACGCCGAACGCGAGCACGGCCTGGATTCGCGCGCTGCGATTTTCGAGGCCTGCTTGCTCAGGTTCCGGCCGATTCTGATGACGACGTTGGCCGCCTTGTTCGGCGCGCTGCCGTTGGCCTTCGGCAGCGGTTATGGCGCCGAATTGCGCCAGCCGCTTGGCATCGCGATCATCGGCGGGCTGATATTCAGCCAATTGCTGACGCTTTACACGACACCGGTGGTTTATCTGTATCTGGACCGATTCCGACTGTGGCTGCACAGCCGTTTTAACAACCTTAACGCCCGCCCGGCGACCCACTCCGTTTAACACTGATCTTCATGCGCTCAACAAAAAACTCCGCCACGCTCGCCTGCTTGCTGACCTTGCCTTTGGCCGCCTGCACGGTCGGTCCCGATTATGTCCGCCCGCAAGCGGCGCTATCCGACGAATTCAAGGAAATTAAAGGCTGGAAACAGGCACAACCGCGCGATAGCGGATTGCCCGGTAAATGGTGGGAAATATACGGCGACCCGTTGTTGAACAGTCTGGCCGAGCAAGTCGCCGGCGCCAACCAGTCCGTCATGCAAGCCGAGGCGCAATACCGCCAGGCGCAGCATCTGGTGCAATCGGCGCAATCGTCGCTGCTGCCGGTGGCAACCTTGACCGGTACCTTCAACCGCTTCAAAGCCGCCACCGGCCAAAACGTTGCCGTCGCCGGGGTACGCAACCTGTTCGGCCAGGCGGTCGGTATCGCTTGGGAGCCGGATTTATGGGGCCAGGTCCGGCGGCAACTGGAAGCCAATACCGACAGCGCCCAAGCCAGCGCCGCGACATTGCACGGCTTGATTCTTTCCAGCCAGGCCACGCTGGCGGACAACTATTTCCAATTACGCACGCTGGATGCGCAGAAGGCTTTGCTCGAGGAAACCATCGCCGCGTTTGCCAAGACCCTGGAAATCACCAAAAACCGCTACGCGGTCGGCGTCGCCGCCAAAGCCGATGTCGTCCAAGCCGAAACCCAACTCGAAACCGTCCGCGCCCAAGCCATCGATTTGGGCGTGCAACGCGCCAAACTCGAGCACGCGATTGCAGTCCTAATCGGCAAAACCCCGGCGGAACTGGCATTGGCGCCGACGCCGCTAAACAGCCAACCGCCGGGTATTCCGGTCAACCTGCCGTCGGAATTGCTGGAGCGCCGCCCGGACATCGCCGCGGCGGAACGCCAAATCGCCGCCGCCAACGCCCAGATCGGCGTCGCCAAGGCCGCGTATTATCCGACCCTGAATCTGGGCGGCACCAACGGCTTCCAGTCCGGCGACCCCGGCAACCTGTTTACCATGGCCCGCCGCTATTGGTCGCTGGGCCCGGCCGGCCTGGCCTTGACCCTTTTCGACGGCGGCGCCAAGAACGCCCAGTACAAACAAGCCATCGACGCCTACGATGCCAGCGTCGCCGCGTACCGGCAGACCGTACTGACCGGCTTCCAGGAAGTGGAGGACAATTTGGCGGCGTTACGGATTCTGGAACAGGAAACCCAAGTCCAGGACAAGGCGGTCGCCAACGCCAAACAAGCCCTGGCGTTGACCAACAACCAGTACCAAGCCGGCACGGTCAGCTATCTGAACGTGATGACCGCGCAAACCGCCGCGCTGGCCAACCAGCAAACCGCGGTGCAGTTATTGGGACAACGCCTGTCGGCGTCGGTGCAACTGGTCAAAGCGTTGGGCGGCGGCTGGAACGAAACCCTGCTGCCGACGGCGGACCAGGCCGGCGGCGAGCGGAAGTGGACCGATTATTTGATTCTACCGTTGGTGGAATAAACGGCTTGGCGGCTTGAGCCGCGACAACGGATTCGATGCGGCGGCGGTGTTAACCCCGTCAGCCGGCATCGGCCAACAATACCCTGCCCAACAAGCTCTGCTTGTCGATCGCCGTTTCCGGCTCCGCCGCGCAACGCGCGACCAGCGCCTGCAACTCGGCGCGCAATGCTTCGTTACGCTGCTGTTCCGAGACCAATACTTGCTTTATCTCTGCGAACACCGCGGCCAAAGCGTGTTGCAAGCCTTGGCGCAAACCTTTCAATCCAGCCTTGTACAACGACGGCTGGATTTTTTTATGCAGGAAAAACGGGATCAGCCAGCTCAAGCCGATCAACAGTACGCTGTGCACGGCAAAGTCGGTACCGAGATAGGCGCTGTGCTCGGCTGTACTGTGGTAGTAGCCGGAAAAAACCTGGTAGCCGACCGCGCCCATCGCCGCCAGCGGCAGCACGGTTTCGGCGGCTGCGGTCAGTTTCAAGAGGAAGCGTTGCGCGCCGTTACCGGGATGCAACATCGCCCGGCGCCCGGCCAGTTCGGTCTGCGCGGCCAGAGTATTGCCGGCCTGCTCGCGAATGTTTTGCAGAGCGGCCTTCAACGGCTTGGTCGGCAATCCGGCTTGCGCCGCCTGCAGCACCAATTCGTCGAGCATGTCGTCCAGCCGGTTCTGCGCCCAAGCGTCCCACAGCGCAATCTCGGCCTTATCGCCCAGGTTGTCGGCCCAGAATTTGGCCAGTTGTTGCATGGCCCAAGCCAAACCGGTTTGCAATTGGGTTTCGGCTTGCTGCCACTGCGCGTCGAGGTTGGCCTGTAACGCCTGAAAATCGCGGCCGCCGAGCCCGTCCGCCAGGTGTTGCAGAGTTTGTTGCAAGCGCCGCCGGCGCAGTTGCTGATTGCGGCGTTCCAACTGGGCCACGTTATGCCGGCCGGACAATTGCCGCAATTGCTCCAGCAACAGGCCGAATTCGTCGCCGTGCGGTTCGCTGCAACTGGTGCGGAAGATCAACGGATCGGCGAAACCGGCCTTGGCCAGTTGCTGCCTGAAGTCGTCGTATTGCACCGGCAGACCGCGGTCCCATTGGTTCATGACGAACAGCCAGGCGTGTTTGGCGCCTTCCGCCAGCAGCAACTGCCACGCTTTGTTGTCGCGGTAACGCTCCGGGCTGACCACGTACAACAGCACGTCGATATGCGGCAGCCATTCCAGCACCAGGCGCTGGTTGCCGAGTTCGACGCTATCGAAATCCGGCATGTCGATCCAGACGATATGGCTGTTGCGCTCGTCGTCGTGCCGGCTGATTTTGATGCTGTCCAGCGGCAAACCCTCCGGCAATTTATCGACACCCAGGCTGCTGTGGTGGTATAGCGTGACTTCGCGCGAGGTTGGCCGTTCGATACCGGCTCTGGCGATGGCTTGGCCGGCCAGCCGGTTTAACAGGCTGCTCTTGCCGACGCCGGTACCGCCCATGAAAGCGACGATCAAAGGCGTACCGTCCCGGCAGGTCTCGGCATTAAATAGCGCAGCGGCTGCGGCCGGCTCCAGATTCTGCAACAAAGCAACCTGCTCGGCGCTCAGCCGGCCTGCCGCAGCGGCGCCTGCCGCCCATTGTTGGGCAGCGGCCAACAGCTCAGAGTATGCGTAAGCCATGTTTCTTCTCTTTCAAAGCCAGTTCCGCGGCGTGGCATTGTTGTTCGGAGATGTTGAAGCGGGTCTGGCTGTGTACGGCCAGCGGCAATTGGTACAAGCGCTGTTTCAGACAACCGTCGAACAAGGCGTTGTTCACGGTAGCGAATTGGTGCTGTTTCAATTCGGCTTCGACCCGGTGCATGTAACTGCCGATGGCGCTTTCCGCCAGCAACGACGTGATGGTCAAGATCAACGGCGTAATCACCAGATCTTGTACACCGATGCCGCCAGCCTGAATCGCCAGCAGCATTGCCCCGGCGTCGGTGGTGGCTCTGGTCGCGCGCAGGCTGTTCAGAACCAACGGCTGGTCCTGTAATTTACGGTACAGGCGTTGCGCGGCCGCTTCGACATCCTGCTGGAAATCCTGGTGGTAGCTGTCGACGGCGCGTTGGTAGGCCATCAGAATTTCGCCGCGGCGCTGGCGCAAAGCCATCGCGTTTTCCCGCCACCAATAACTGTCCGCCGGTTCGGTTTCGGTTTTCTCCAACACCCGGTCAGCAAGTTGAATCAACAGATGCTCGCCCAACTGCTGCAATACCGCCAGTTCATGGCTGGGATTGGCGGCGGATTTGGCGTTGCTCCAATCCATCATCTTGCGAAACGGCCAGGTCATCGCTCGCCGGGTTTTACCTAATATCCGCGCCAGGCCGGGAATTTCCAATAGCGTCAGCAGATTCAACAACGCATTCTGGAAGGTTTCGTAATGGTGGGGATGGTTCAGGTAGTCGCGCCGGTAGTCGCGCAAGGCATCGGCTAGGCATTGGTCGACCAGGGTTTGCCAATGGCGTTGGGCATGGTGTTCGCTGAACACAGGCTCCAACCACGGCAGCCAGTAACGGCCGATAAGCTGTTGCTGCTTGTCGGCATGCTTGCTGCGCACCGCATTCTTCGCCAGATCGGCCACAAGCCGGGCGGCCTGAGCCGGCCATTGCGGTTGCGCCGGCGCTTTTTGGAACAGCAGCGCCACCATCGGCGGCGGCGGGTCGCTGCGGGTTTGCCGCCATTTGTCGCGCAACGAATCCAGAATCACGGCCTCGCTGCCTTCGCTGAGTTTGTTGACGCAAACCAGGGTCGGCTGGCGGTAGGCTTCGATAAATTTCATCAAGTCCCACACCGATTGGTCGGCGTATTTTTCCTTGCTGACCACCAAAATCACGGCATCGGCCAAGGCTATCGTACGCACTACACCTTCCCGGTAATCGGCCGAATCGATCGAATCGAAATCCGGGGTATCCCACAACACGCAGTCCGGCAGCAGGCTGGAATCGGCTGCGGACGGGCTCAGCGAGTAGCAATCGTAGCGTCCCGGCCGCAACGCATCGCGTTGCAACTGCTGGAAGCGGCCGAAATACTGCTGCAGACCGGCGCAATCTTCAATCGGTACCCGATGGCAAAAACCTTGGGCGTGCACCGTATAGCCGGCCAGCGGGCTGACCCCGGCGCTCGCGCTGTTCAATAGCAGATTGACTACCGAGCTTTTGCCGGCTTGAGTCGGACCGATCACGGCAATCTGCAACGGCAAGGCCGGCTGGTTTTCCAGCAATTGGCCCTTGCGGATAAACGCCTCGGCGTGAAGTAGTTGTTCTATGCGTTGCTGGTATTCCGTAAAGCGGGAATTTTTTCGGTCCAACTGCTGTAGCACAATTTCGTAACGCTGTTTGAGAAGTTGGATAAATTCCAGCATGTGGTAAGCTTGTGTTTTTAATTACCGAGTAATTTGGTTTGTTGGGTGACCCGCATTACAACCATTATAAATACAAAAAATCGGGTTTGTTTATTTAGCCACTGGGGGGCTGCAGTATGAAAAAAGCGTCAACGGTATTGGTTTTATTGCTGTGTTCGGTGATGGCCGGTTGCAACAAAAGCAACCAGATCAACGGCAGCAGCATGAAAACCGTCAACAGGTCGATCAGCCACATCAAGGAGAAATTGCCGCTGGACCAGCGCATCGAGTTCGAAGTGTCGTTCTGGACCTTGCGCGACGAGATCCGCAGTAACCAGGAGTTCCTGGACGCGATCGACGGCAAAACTCCCGAGCAGTTGATAGAAACCGGTAAGGAGTTGTTCGCCAAACGTAAGGCTTCCGGCAATAAAGAGTACTCCCAGTACAGCTCTTGGGACCAAATGATTACCCAATATTCGCAAGAACGCATCGACCAGAACCGTAAGAAAACGCCGGACGCCCGCGACAAGAATCCGCCGGCGCGGGTCGATTACAAAATGCACGCGATGTAATTATTTGCGCACGGCCACCGGGGCCGGCAGTTGCTTCTGGTCCGCGAGGACCGCAACAAACTGGCTGGCCTCGGTAATGGTTTTCTCCATCACCTCGATCAACTTCGAAATATCCACGCCAATCTCGACAAACTCGTGCCGCAACGCCGCGATGGCGTGAGCATTGAGGTTGTGCTTCAGAAACAGAACCTGGTCCTGAAACGCCGCCAACACCGGCACCATGCGGTTTTCCGCAGTTTGCAGCGCCTTGAGTAAACGGGCATATTGCTGGCGGGATTTTTTCAACTGTTGCTGGCTGCGGGCCCGTAATGCCCGGTTGCTGTATAAATCCAGTTCCGTTTCCCATTCGGCGAACAAGGCCTCGCTGACCTCCTCCACCGCTTGTATCTTCTGGCTGACGGCGTCGGCTTTACTACGGCATAAATCGTAGCGCCGCTTCAATTGCTGGTAGCGTTGTTCCAACGAGCTCTCCGGCAAGTGCACCAGGGTTTTGAATTTATCCAACGCTTCGACGAATTGGTCGCGGCTGTCTTTCAGACTATGGCAGGCCTGGTCGACCTGCATCACGACGATGTCGCGTTTGTGGTGGCCGAGCAGGGATTCCCGGCTCTGGTAATAGGCTTTGCGCAAGCGCCGGTTCAGAATGGCTTTCAGGAAATTAATCATGGCGAAACAGGAATTCGTCTTTATTGACCACGGTAATCTTAAAGGATGCGGCGTTAGCGAAGCGGGCAAAAGCCGGGTCGAGAATGCCCTGCCGCTGCAATTCCGGCCAAGCGGTGCCGGCGGTAATCCGCGCCGACTTGACCACGACCAATGCGTCGGCGGCGATGCGTCCGGCCAGCCAAGCGGCCAGACTATCCGAGGTGATATCCCAACTGGCCGGAATCCCGGCCGCGTCCAATTCGGCGATTTGCGGCACCCAAACTAGCGTTTTGGCGGAAACCGCTGCGGCTGCCACCGATTCGGCACCGGATACGATTTCCAGTTCGGGACACAGTCCGCGCATCAATTCGGCCATTTGCTGCATGGCCAGCAGCGCCATACGGTGTGCGGCAACCTCGCCGAAACGATATCGGCGCTGCGCCGTCCGCACCTGATCGGCAAACGGGCCGCCGCCGGGCACGATCACAGTCAGTCCCGGCAATCGCATCGCGGCCGCCAAACACAGCGGCAACGCGGCGGTTTCCAACAAACTGCCGCCGAGTTTGACGACGCGAATCATGTCCCGAATTGCGCCAACACCTGCAACAGTGCCGCCGCTTTATCGAAGCATTCCTGGTATTCCGCGTCCAGCACCGAATCGTTGACGATGCCGCCGCCGGCCCAAAAGCGGATGCTGCCGCGGTTGTGCACCAGCGTCCGGATCGCGATATTGGTGTCCATATTGCCGTCGAAGCCGACGTAACCGATCGCACCGCAATAGATGCCGCGCCGGTGCGGCTCCAATTCCTCGATGATTTCCATGGCCCGGATTTTCGGCGCACCGGTAATCGAGCCGCCCGGAAAACAACTGCGCAACAAATCCAACGCATGCTGGCCGGCCGCCAACTGGCCGGTGACGGTACTGACCAAATGGTGCACGGTGGCATAGCTTTCCACCGCGAACAAATTCGGCACCCACACCGAACCTTTGCGGCAACACTTGCCCAAGTCGTTGCGCAGCAAATCGACGATCATGACGTTTTCCGCCCTATCCTTGGCGCTGGCCACCAAATCCTCGATCTGAGCCTGGTCCTGTTCCGGATCGGCCCGGCGCGGGCGGGTACCTTTGATCGGTTTGGTCTCGACCGCACCGCCGGTCACTTTCAAAAATCGTTCGGGCGACGAACTCAATACCTGTACGTCCGGCAGATTTAGATAGGCGCTGAACGGAGCGGCATTGATCCGCCGCAACACCGCGTATGCTTGCCAGGGGTCGCCGGCGCAGGCACTGCTGAAACGCTGCGTCAGATTGATCTGGTAACAATCGCCTTCTTTTAAATAATTTTTGATTTTGCCGAATGCCGCCGCGTATCGGTGCTTGTCCATGTTGGCGGCCGGCGCCTGCAACACTCGAAAAGCTTCGGCCGGCGCCGGCGGCGCTAGTTGACTGAATTCGGCAACCAGGCGCTGCTGCAACGCATCCGCCAGATCGTATCCGACCAGCCAGCTTTGTTGTTGCTGATGATCGACCACCACGGCCCAGCGGTAAATGCCGACGGCCATTTCGGCGATTTGCTCGGCATCTTCGGCAATGGCCGGCAATTTTTCGATGCGCCGCGCCAGATCGTAGCCGAAATAGCCGATCGCACCGCCGCAAAACGGCAAGCCGTCGATGGCCGGCAAGCTTGCGCCCAAGTGTTGCTTCAACAATTCGAACGGATCGGCGCCGCTCTCGACGACCCGGCCGTCGCGCTCGATCCGGGTGGTATTGCCGTAGGTTTGCAAGGTGGCAACCGGCGCGTAAGCCAGAATATCGTAACGGTCCTGGCGGCTATGGGGTTGCGCGCTATCCAGGAACACCGCCCACGGCAGATGGGCAATCGGAGCGAATAATTGCGCGCTGTCCGGAAAATAGGGCAGCGGATGTTTAGTGGGTTTGGCTAGAAGCATTAAACGGGGATGCAGGGCCGGCTTGGCCGGCAAGGACGTGATTGAACACCGTCAGATTTTATACCAGCCGCCGGCTTTAACCAAACCGGCCGGCCAGATAGGCCACTGCGGCGGCCGGCGCACAATCGCCGGCATCGATCTGGCCGCCCCCGCCTGCCGTAGGCAGTAAATCGGCGAAATCCCGGTAAATCAAGCCTAACTCGGCGGCGATCTGTTTGACCAGGAAGCGGCCGACACCGGCACCAAGCATGATGCAGCATTGCGGCCGCGCCGCCGCTTGCAGCCGCCTTCGGCAAGCCTCGACAAGTTGTTGCTGCTGGCATTGTTTAAGGTGGGCAGCAAATGCCAGCCACAGCGGCCAATCGGCAGCGTCGAATTCGTAACCGGTCAAACGCGACAAACGCCGGGCGCTGGCAAGCGCCGTTTTTTCCGCACCGTCGGCGGTATCGGCCTGATCGTGGGCGTCGTTCAAGTCGCCGGTCAGCCGATAGACATCGGCCGTTGTGGCGAACAGTTCGGCCATTAAACCCATGTTCCGGCCATTGAACTCGGCCTGTTGAGCAATCGCCATTACCGGCGTTCTGACCACGCCGGTATAGACCAGCTCACCGGACACCAGGCGCTGGTAATCGGTATAGCCTGCTACGCGGGGCTGGGATTGTTCGATCAACAATAAATCGGTCGTGGTGCTGCCGATATCGACGAACAACGCATCCGGTATGTGTTGGGCCGCCAGCATCACGCTGGCCAACCAATTGGCGGAGGCGATGTCCATACAATCCGCCGCAGCCACCCGCCCGGCCGCCAAAAAACCGCGCAAACCGGCGAAGACATCGATCCGGTCCGCACCGTAATGGCGACACATCGCGTCGATAATCGCCGCGACGCCCTGCTCCCGGCTGGTAAAACAATCGACCAGTTCGCCGGTCATGGTCAACGCATGCCGGCAGGCGCTCAAATCCAGGTTGGCGGTTAGTTCGGCTATCGCGCGATGCAAGTAATCGATGCCCTTCCACAGCGGGCAAGCCGCCTGACCGACGCTGACGATGTCGCCGGCGGCATTCAATAGCGCCAGCTTCAGGTGGGCGCCGCCGACATCCCAACCGGCAATCCGATAAGCTGCCGTGTGCTTCATATGGTTACCTCCACGCATTGTTGCCGGGTCGGAACCGCTATCGGCTCGCCCTGCCTGAGCCGTAACACCTGCTCGGCGACATTGATGCCGGTGGCCTGGCCGATGCCGACATAGGAGCTGGTCAGGCGCGGATTGATTTCCAGCACCAACGCGGCAGATTCGCCGGTTTCGATTAGATCGATACCGGCATAGCCCCATAAGCCCGGCAAGGCCTCAGCAATCCGGCCGACCAGATGGCGATAATCGGCTTCGCGCTGTTGGTGAATGTTGACCAAGCATCCGTGCAAACTGAATCGCTGCCCCGCCAAAACGATTTGTTGCTGATTACAGGTCAAGAAATAACCCTTGCCGTTTTTGAATAAGGCCGACAGGCTGATCGCTCGGCCCGCCACGAACGGCTGGACCACATAGTGTTCCGGCTGATGCAAATCCGCAACCGCGGCCGGCAAAGCGTCCGCTGCCACTACCCGCGTATCCTGGCAACCGGCGCCATCCCGGATTTTTACCACCGTCCTCCCAGGAAAATCCGGGCATTTCTCGGCCGGATAGGTCTCCACCGCCGGGATCGCGTGGGAGGTAAGATGGCGGTAGGTCGCCAACTTGTCGCCGCACAGCGCCAGCGTCGCCGCGTCCGATAACAAGGTTTCGATACCGGCGGCGTGCGCCATTTGCGCCAACCGGCTCAAGATGCCACCGGTTTCCGGGGCGATCGGCCAAAACAGGTCGGTTTCTGCCAACAGTTCCGGCAGCAGAGCCATGATATCCTGGCCGGCGCCGATTCGGACCAACTCGGCATGCTCCGAATCGATAGCTAAATCGCAGCGTTGGTCCAAGAGGACCCGTAACCGCAGTTGCGGAATCCGCTTCAGTTCGCCCAACAAAGCCTGTAACATCATCCGGCCTTCGGCCAGCAAGGATGCAGGTAAAGCCTCGCCGGCCATACCGCCGCCGCTTATATATTCGAATACCAGAATGGTCAGTTGTTTCACCCGCTCACTCCATGCAAATTATTCCAGTCATTGATTTAAAGGACGGCCGGGTGGTTCACGCCAGCGGCGGGGACCGCAGCCGTTACCTGCCGATAGACCTGAACTCCCGCATCGTTAGCGACAGTTCGATCGAAGCGGTGGTTACCGCCTTGTTGGCGTTGCATCCGTTTTCGGCGTTTTACATCGCCGATTTGAATGCGATCGAGCGCGACGGCAGCCACCGGCATATCATCGAACCGTTAGTCCGCCGCTATCCGGCCCTCGATTTTTGGGTCGATAGCGGGTTGGGCTACCCGAACTCGAGCCGGGATCAGCCGGATAATCTGAAGACGGTTATCGGCACCGAGACCGGTTCAGAACCATACGATTTAAGCGATTCGGCGGCGATACTATCGCTGGATTTTAAAAACAATCGGGCTTTAGGTAATCCGGCTTGGCTGGAACTGCCGCAATACTGGCCGGATACCGTCATCGCCATGACGCTGGACATGGTTGGTGCCGGCCGCGGCCCGGACTTCGCCGGGCTCGATTCGCTTCGCGGTCGCAGTCCGCATACCCGGTGGATCGCCGCCGGCGGCGTGCGCAACATCGCCGATTTGCAGCGACTGGCAACCGCCGGCCTGTCCGGCGTGTTGGTAGCCAGCGCCTTGCACAACGGCAACATCGGCGCATCGGAGTTAAGCAAATTTTAGGCAAAAAAATACCCCGGCTAGCCGGGGTATTTTGTACAGCCTTCGATACTAAAAAATTAAACTTTGTTAGCAGCGAACGGGTGTTTAGCGTCTTTTCTGGCAGCCAATACTTCTTTAGCAGTTGGAGTGCCGGCTACAGCGCGAGCGATAGCTTCTTTGGTTGCTTTGTAGTTGAATTCTTCGATTTTCGCGTCGTCTTCAGCCAACCAGTGGATGAAAACACCCACGGAAACGAACAAGTCGTCAGCTTCGTCGGCAGGAATGGTGCCGTCTTCAACGGAATCAGCAACTGCTTGAGCAACAGCGCGTTGCGCTGGTCCGAACATTTGAACGGCTTGTTTTGAACCTTTGATGGTTACTTTGTTGAACAGAATGGTAGCCGGTTTAACCAACAGGTTAGGTGCAACCACAGCCAACAGAGTAGAGAAACCGTCTTTGTTGTTGGTCAAAGCATTTGCAAACGCGGTTTCCGCCGCTGAACCACGTGGGCCCAAGATCAGGTCGATATGGGCAATTTCGTTGCCGTCACCAACCAAAGATTCGCCTACGCGCATGTTTGTAATTTTTGCCATTTTAAATTTATCCCCTAAAGATAAGATTGAACCAAAAAATAGACACAATAATGTCCCAAAATATAGTTTCTTCGAAGTTCCCTCTATAACTCACCGGCCTGTTGTTGGTCGATAAGCTGTTCCAGAAGCACCACCAGTACTGTCGCTACAGTCATATCAGCTGTCGTACCCGGATTGATTCTTTGTGCCTTAAAAGCTTTGTCCAGTCCGTAAAGCACCGGAAAAAGCTCTTCAGGCTCAATGGTGAGCTGCATCGCACTATCGAGCGATTCCATCTCCACCCTGATCCACTCTGAATACCGCTTTCCATACTTCCGTTCGATATGGCTATCGGAGTAGCGGGCCAACATCGCAGCAAAAACCGCTAGCGCCGCCCAACCAGAATCGCCAGACAAAACGAAAGCACGATTATATCGTAAAACTGCAAAATCAAAAATGTCTTTAAAATGGTTAGCGTATTGCAAGGCAATCCGGTCTTTGTCCGCGGCAAAACGCATCGCTTCGGTTAAAGTGACCGCGGCTTTTTGCTGAACGTCGTGTTGCTCGGACTCGCCGAGCCCGGCCGGCGCGGCCAAAACGATGGCCTCAAATACCCATTCGGCATCCCGCTGGGTAGTGGCCTCCAAAACCCGATCGAGCGCCTGACGCCAGGACTCGCCCGGCCGCGCGTTCGCTGCGGCGTGAAGCAACGGTGCGCACAGCAGCACGATGCCGAGATTGGTATTGCACCCGACGGCTTCTCTAGTCGCTTTGACGGCGTAATAAATTTTTTCGCCCAAACCGAATTCGGGATCAGTAATGGGTTCGCTGCTGACCTGCGCACTGAGCCGGAAATCCTCGACCGTCATGTCGTGGGCCGGACTGTAAATACTGACATTGCCCGGTTTGAATGCCTGCAATTCGATTTCGCAGGCTTGGCGATAAGCCTCGATCAACTGCTGCCGCTTCAGCATAACTCGCCCAAATAACGCTGCAATAGGTCGGCCACCAACCACTGAGCGACATTGGCCTGGCAAACCCCTTGCAAGCCCTTCCAAGCCGGAACGCTGTTGACTTCGATGATTCGGTAATTGCCATGCCGATCTTTGATCAAATCGACGCCAGCATAGTCCATGCGCAAGGCGTCGGCGGCCGCCACGGCCAACTCGACCAATTCGGCCTCCATGGCGATGGCCTCGCAACTGGCGCCGCGGGCGACGTTGTTCAGCCAGGAAATCCCGCGCCGCCGCATCGCAGCGACCGCCTTGCCGTTCACGACGAATACCCGAACGTCGGAATAGCCGTCGCCGTCGCACTCGATAAAGCGTTGCAGATAGTAAATGCCGCGGCTGCCGGTCAGCCATAACAAATCGGTGGATTTTTCGATACGGCGAATGCCTTCGCCTTGCGAGCCGAACAACGGCTTGCTGATCAAATAATTGCCCTGCTGCAACTCGCATTCGGCAATTGCCAAAGCTTGCTCGCGGTCTCGTAACACCCAGGTTGCAGCCGTCGGTAAACCGGCCCGCTGCAACAAGAAACTGGTCATACCTTTGTCGACGCTACGCTCGATAGCGCCGGCGTCGTTGTATACCGGTACACCGAGCAGTTTCAGCGCGTGCAGTATATCCAGATAAAACACCACTTCTTCCAGCGATCCGCCCGGCACGCCGCGAACAAAAGCCGCGGCCGGCAAACGATCCTCGAAACCGGGAACCAATACCGGCAGATCGTAATTATCCAGTTGTAAGCGGCAACCGGTCAGCGAAGCGTATTCGGCTGTGAAACCGCGCTCGGCAAAAGCCAAGCACAACTGCTTGCCGTGCCAGCCCGGGTCGTCGGTAAATATTACAATTCGGCGCAATGGAAAATAAGCAAAAAATTAGCGGCGCGGCGGCGGGTTTTGCCAAGCAATACCCGCCGCCGCGAGGGAAAGTCGAAGACGTTTAGGCGCCGAACGATTGATTCAGCAATGCATTGTCCAGCTTGCCGGCCCGAAAACTTTTTCCGGATTCGACGGCAGTGACGATGACCACGGCCGGGCTGAACAGCATCGCATCGATTTTGAAGAAATCGTATTCGTAAGCTTTGAAGATATCGGCAAACGGCTTGCCGTAGTCTTTGGAAGTTGAACTCGGCAATTCCTTGGCCAGTTTCTCGGCGGCCGCGTCGTCGCCTTTGACGAACAAATGCACCTGCCCGGCAAACAAAATCGCATCGTTGGTCCGGCCCATCGCCTTGACGAAATTGGGATGCGGCGGACAAATCGGCGCGCTGCCGGAACCGTCGACGATGTTTTCCAACGGAAAATGCAAGGCGTGCGCTTTATGCATCGCCACTTCCAAAACCCGTCCCACTACTTGCACGCCGCCGGCCAAACTGCTGGTCGGCGTAACGATGATGGTCAGCTTATCCGGGGCCACGCCGCAAGCAGCCGCGACTTTCTCGACGATTTCCACCGGCGGCACGGCATCGTTCTCGATGACCAACACGGTCCGTTCCGCACTATCGCGGTACTCTAACTCTTTGTACAACTCTTCCACCGGCTCAACGGCACCGTCCTTAAGCTTGGTCGCCATCGCTCGCGCCGGGCCGGAACCCAATGCATAATATTTGCCGTGCGACAGGCTCCAGCCGGCGTATTGACTACCCAGGCAAGATAACACCGGGTTGGTGGCGTGAACATTGATGGTCAGCGGCCAATTCTCGGTGTAAGTACTTTGCGAGATGGTCGCAGTACCCATGCCGCCCATGCAGATTTCGGTAATGATGCGGCCCGCTTCCAAACCGCCGGGTACTTTAATGCCGGCGTCGATGATGGTACAGCCGTTGTCGAGTTTCTCGACGCCCAACCTTAATTTGTCAGCGTTATCCAACAGCTCCTGCACCAAGGGCTGTGAAAGTTTGTTGACGCTCGCCTGATATTGCATGAATTTAACAACCTAATTTCAAAAGGGTTTGAACGATGGCCTGCCGTTGCAGCAACTGCTCGGCGACCTGCCGTGAATTTTTTCCGCCGGCAATAATACTGCATATCGGCTGGCCCACGCCAACAATCGAGCCCGCGACCGGCCGATCCACGACCCAATCCGGCCAATCCACGTCCGCATCGATTTCCAGGTTTTTTGCAGCATAAACAATCTGATACGCCAACGGCTCGCCGGATACTTTAGTACCGGAAACTTCCGTCCCGCCAAACGCCGCCAAATGCCTTAGCAACAACTCGCGGCCATAGAGCTGGGCACTGGCCGAAATACGCGGATTGATTTCCAACACATACCCGCCAGTAGCGGCGACCATAAAATCCAGCGTGTTCAGCCCGCGTAGCTGGTAAGCGGCCGAAAGTTTGTTGACCGCATCGGTAAGTTGGCTGCGGACAGCGGCCGGTAGCTCGGCATGGCTGGCTATGCCGCCGAACAGGAAATGGCCTGCGGGGCCAGACGCGGCACACCATTGGCGGTTGAATCCGATCACCTCGACTCGATCGACAAACGACATAAATAAAACCGACATTGCTTGGCCGTCGACAAAACGCTGCCAGTATCCATCGACGCCGGCCCCCGCCCTGTCGCGGCCTATACCCACACCACCTTCGCTGCGGCAGGGCTTGAAAATCCAGCTGTCACCGGGAGACGACGCAACAAAGCTTACCGGCGGATGCGCGACGCCTAGTTCTGCCATCAACCTGAAAAAATAGGGCTTATCCTGAACTTTCCGAAAAACCTCCGCTGAATTTCCGAAGAGGCGCGAGTGAGATTGCAGATACTGCAGAGTTTCCGGAAAAGCTTCGAGGCCGCTGCCGTACAGAATGCCGTAGACTGTACCGGATTGCCGAACCGCCAGCAGTGCTGGACTAACATCAGCCCAGTCTAACGATTCGACTTTAAAGACCTGCCTAGCCATCTGCCGGGTGTCGGCATCGGCATAACAATCGATTGCCACGACATCGTAGCCGATATCGACACACATCCGCGCCAGCATTCTGGCCGATTTTGCAATAACTAACAAACACTTAGAAAAAACAGGAGTACGCATACCTTCAGATCGCCCGAATCAAGCGTAAAAAAATACTAGATTCTGGAAAAACTTTCTGAAATAATGCGCGGCTATTGGAGAGCTGGCTGAGCGGTCGAAAGCGGCGGTCTTGAAAACCGTTGAGGGCTTATACCCCTCCTGGGGTTCGAATCCCTAGCTCTCCGCCATTATTCGAAAAGCCCTTATATTCCTTGTTATTCAACAAGTTGCAGTATAAGGGCTTTCTTATTTTCCCACATACGTTCCCACAAAATCGCCCACACACCACAAACGCAGGGCGAACAAAATACCATAAATTTCCGCGTGGTCTTCTGAGTATTGATGACCGCAGAAAGTCCCCCATGGGCCCGCCCGTCAATCCATCCAAAGTCGGGCGACCCGATAACAGCACACCAAATCGAGTTAAAGCACCAAGCGCGCGGCGTTGTGGCTTGGCGTCTTACAAGGATTGCAAGATGGCCCCGACAGACACGACACACTAAGCGTATTCTTTAACGTTCGTTTTTGACTACGCGAATCGGTACACTCAAAGTGTATTCTTTAATGGGGCATTGACATAGATACATCGTACCGAGATAATCAACCCCGTTTTTAATACATAACGGGAGCACCCACCATGCCAACCTTTGCCTATCTCAGAGTTTCAACCAAGGACCAGACCACCGAGCAACAATTAACCCAGATCGCCGGAGCCGGCTACACGGTAGAGCCGGATCGGGTCTTTACGGAACAAGGCGTGAGCGGCAAAGTCCCAGCCTTGCAGCGGGAGCAATTCCAGCGGTTGAACGATAGACTCAGTACCGGAGACACGCTGGTAGTCACGAAGTTGGATCGCCTAGGACGCGATATACTGGACGTGATTGCAACCGTTAGAGCCTTAATTGAGCGCGGCGTGGTCCTTGTGGTACTCGGGTTAGGTACTCTGGATAACTCCGCACAAGCCAACCTTACACTCAACATGCTCGCCGCCATCTCTGAGTTTGAACGGCAGATTATCAGTGAGCGTACCAAAGCCAAGCTGGCTCAGAAGAAAGCCGACGGCGCGAGACTGGGCCGCCCTGTAAAGGTCGATAATGCCGAGCTGAAGAGCAAAGCCGAAACCCTGCTTGCGGCCGGTTCATCCTGGAGGAACACGGCTAAGACGTTGGATATCTCGCTTTCCACACTTCAGCGGATGATGAAAACAACACCCGCAGAACCAAAGATTTGAACCGGCTCCTCTAACAGTAGAACTGCCTTTTAATTCAATATCTTATATGGAATGCAGAATGAACCAACAACCTAAAATAATTCGGTCTTTTGCGCTGCCGCTTGCCGCCTTCGATTACCTGAAGGATTTCCAGCGGGAGTACCAAAGCCGGCACCGGGTGCACCTAACAGGCTGGTGAAAAACCCACTGATATTTCCCCTTACCCACGGTTTCCGTGATTTTTTCGTGTTGAAATCGGTCATGACATCGAGTTTCAACCGTTTTGCCCCTGTTTCAAGGGCTTTTTATTCGCCTGAAGCCGTCTGTGGACGGTTTTCAGGCGCACTTCGCCCTAGGTGGGCGCACTCCACGCCGGTTTCGGCGTGAACACCAATAGGTTGAGCAAGCGCGTCAGGTTGTAGGCGGCAAAGCAAAACAAGGCCTGACCTGCGACTTTGGCTAAGCCGATGTGGCGGGTTTTACGCAGGCCCCCGACGGTCTTGATCCAGCCGAAGGCTTCTTCGACGATTTTGCGGCGCTTGAGGCTTTGAGCGTACGCTTTGCCGCGCGCGGTGCGGCCATCGACGGCACTGCCGGTCTTTTTGCGAGCAACATGGGCTTTGATGTCTTGCGTCTTGAGTTTGTTGACGAACGCCGGTTGGTCATAGCCTTTGTCGGCACCGACGCTGCCGCCTTTGGGAACACGGCGTTTGATCATTGTTTGCGCGGCTTCGATTTCAGCGGTGCCGGTGGCTTGGGTGGTTTCGACATCGACAATCAGGCCGTTACGATTCTCGGATAGGGCATGGGTGATGTAACGCAGTTTGGCCTCGGTGTATTCGCCTTTCTTGTAAAGCCGCGCTTCGGGGTCTGTCGTGCTCTGATGCGTGGCATTGCTGCGCTTTTCGCCGCTGAAGTCGACCTCGGGATTGCGGCCGGCGGGTTTATCAGGACCGCTGCCGTCTTTCTTCACGAAGCTTTTGTGCGAGGCCCAGGCTTCGATCAGGCTGCCGTCGACACTGAAGTGTTCGTCGGACACCAGGTTTTGCCATTCGGCAATGGCCAAGACCCGCTCAAAAAACTCGCGACTCAGTGCTTCGGACAGCAGGCGCTCGCGGTTGGCGCTGAACACGCTGCGTTCCCAGACAGCATCGTCGATACCCAAACCGACAAACCAGCGAAACAGCAGGTTGTAGTCCAGCTGTTCCATCAACTGGCGTTCGCTACGAACGGTGTACAGCACTTGCAATAGCAAGGCGCGCAGCAGTTTTTCGGGCGCAATCGACGGGCGGCCAGTATGGGAGTAGCATTCGGCAAAGACCGCATCCATAGAGGCCAATACGCCATCGACGAGTAGCCGTAAACGACGCAACGGATGCTGTTTGGGAATACGGTCTTCCAGGCTAACGTAGCTGAACCAGCTATTTTGAATGGCATCGTGTCCGCGCATGGGGGGCTTCTCCAATTTAGATGCGCTATTTTACTTGTTTGCTGAGGCTATGCGCCTTGATGACTGCAGCTTTGGGAGTTTTTCACCAGCCTGCTAAACAACAACCAGTGCTTAACCTTGATACTGGAACAGCACCGGAACGCTAACAAAGCTAACTAAGGAATAGTACGAATGAAGCAACTGAAGCAGTTGAGCCAAGCCGGCCTAGAGTTTACAGAAGCAATCAGCGCATTACGGGAATGTGTGGCGAACGGCAAGCCAAAACCAGAAACTAACCCATCCTTCCTCAGTACAAGAGAAATAGTCATTATTGAAGGCATATTCCAGTATCGCGACACCTGGGAGGCAGCCAGCAAGCAACATGTAGAAGACCTCGCTGGGGTACTCACCCGCGATAAAGAGTCAGCATTACTAGCACCTGTCGATGTATTCTGGGCCGGAGAGGGCTGGGTATGTATAGATGGGCACCACCGAATTGAAGCCTACAATAAAGCAGGCATGCCGGATTCGGTACAGGTCAAAGTCTTCGAGGGAACATTACAACAAGCGCTAGACAAAGCCCTAGAGAGCAACTCAGACTATAAACTACCGTTCACCCAGTGGGACCGGAAAAAAGCAGCCTGGAGACTCAATCTACTCAACCACTACAAAGTCAACCGTTATACAAAAAAGGACATCGTGAAAAAGACAGGGATAAGCGACGGAACCACCGGAAACATGCGAAAAACTATCAGCGAGTTTGAAGAGAAGTTTCCGGGTATGCCAATGCCGGGGACATGGGACGAGGCTAAAAGGCGACTCAGGGCTGCCGGCCCCGAAGTGCGTTATGATGACGATTGGAGAGATCAGAAAACAAAGGAAATTGCCGATAAGTTGGTCTCTACCTTCGGTCGGACCCTCGCAAGGCAGGATGTCGAAATAGTTGCGGATGCGCTTGAACTCTACAGTAAATCATTATTTAACGCCTTGAAGGACCATATTCGAGAGACCGACGAAGACGAATAACTAACACATAATGGGCACGGAGTGAGCATCCTTGGAATGAGCAAATTGCTCAATCTGTGCCCGCATGTCCGCCTCACAGGTTGGTGAAAAACTCTTTTTGCAACCAATCAGACCCACATTTAGTACCACAAGATTGATTCAGTACTAAATAAAGGCTTCTTCTGGGTAAATTAGTGGCTGGAATATGGTTTTTCACCAACCTGCTAAGGACTTGAGAGGTATCTGTACCCTTTACTACTAACAGATAGAGCCATCGAAATCCGAGGGGCGGGCTTCAATGATGAACGAATTTAACCTACTCAAGCGAATCACACGTCGAGCAACTTAACGAATATCGACAAAGAGCTTGCCAAAATAGCGCATAATCCCGGACAAGGCACCTGCGATGGGTCGTCCCACTTCAAAAGAATATCCAGTGTGCAATCGATTAGAATTGCAAATTGCATAGCCAGAAAAACTTAACAAAATAACCTGACTCGCGTTTCATTTACCCTTCGACGCTGCTTAAAACCTATTGACCATAAACCCATGGCGAATAACCAAACGACGCTGGGGATTGGCACTGGAGCTGGCGCAGTGGGAGGCGTAGGAATTGGATCAAGATATTCAGGCGTTAAACTGCCCGATTGGATAAAATGAGAGCCCAGTGTGACATAGTGCTCTTTTTCGTCAAACCAAGTCGAAAAATACAGTGCAAATATCTCGCTGCTCCCAGGCATCAATGAAACAGGCGCAATGTGATACGAGGATGAAAGCACACCTGGGAAGATAAGCTCTAAAACAAAAATTCCGTCGGCGCCGCTTGAAATATAAATAGGAGTTTCGCGTTCACGATCTATATTTTTTGGAGGTGCTCCTAAATAGGATTGATACATCACTGTGGGCAGAATGGAGCCAACATTTACCGTTAGCCCATCTCCAGCCACGTAGGAAGAGTGTAATAAAAGCTCAATTTCTTTCGATTCGCCTAATAAGATATTATCATAATCAGGAACAATCGCTCTTGAAGTCCAATCACTGACGTGAATATTTAGCCCTGTTAGGTACACACCGTTAGATGGGAAAGTAGTCATATTAATATCGAAATAACCAGTAGCAACTGAACCATCAGTGAATACTACGTCAGTTAAATTCCACCTAACGTTCAAATCCGCCTTTGCAGTAGAAAAATTAAAAAACAGTGCAAAAGTAAAAAAAGTCTTAAGCATATTCATTTAATTCATAAACCTCATACAATTTTCAACAACAGAGCGCACTTTAAAAGCACTGGCAACCTCCATTAATAATCAAGTATTCTCTATTTAGAAAATTTTTTTTACCCGATATAGCTGTTAGTGTCAAATGCTTAGTCGCGTTAGTTTTGTTATAAATTTTCGGGTGGTCTTCTGAACCATAACGAGCGCGAAAAGTCCCCCATAGCCCCGGCCACGCGACCATCCCTGACGTGGGACTCCTACTCGATTTTAGTTGTGGTTAGATGCAGAGAGGCGAGCCAGCAGCACCCGCTAGGGTAGCATGGGCTGAACACCAGCGAGCGGCAGTGAGCAGCCCTGAGTACCACAGACTAAGCCTAGCCGAATGGCAGCCCTAGCGGCAATCGTAAGTCAACGCGGACGATCCCCATCCTAAACAACTGTACCATCTGGAAATGGATAACTGACATTCTCGATGGCATCTCGCTTGTTAGCCAACGAAGCGCCCCCCGAATAATGACCGTACCCGATTGTCCCCTTCTCATGGCCGACGATGTCGCAACAGAAGTTCTCCGGGATGCCCGCTTGCTCCAATAAGGTTATCAACGTCTTCCGAAGTGAATGGAAAACTAACGTACCATCGAAGCCCGCACTTTCCTTTAAGCGCCCGAACCGCTTCCCTATGGCGTTAGACCGGTCACCGTATTTGTTAAAAGTTAAGCCCGAAAGTAAATAACCGTCTTTAGTGGAAGCTTTTAGGCGAGCCATCAAGGGAACCAAAGCTGAATGGATAGGGACTTCCCGCACACCCGCATTTGTCTTCGCTTCGCGTACAATAAAACTCTCGGGGTTCACGTCGTCACCCTTCAGAGAACAAAGCTCTTCGATTCGGGCGCCGGTATAAGCACCAAGTACAATCAAATCCGCAAGCTGTTGGTCGCCCCTATCGACCGCCAAGGACCAAAGGTGGACCACATTAGCCGGGCTGAATGCGCGTCGTTGAGCCTTTTTCTTAGCTGCGCGCTTGAACTTACCAGCAAGGAGCCGCTGCAAGTCAAACGGATCGTGCTCAATACTGACGACATGCGAGTCCTGCAAATAGCTCCAATAATTACGATAAGAACATAATACACGCTTAATTGTCGCAGGACCCTTGCCGGCCCGCTCCAGATCAGACAGGAAAAGTAATACACCCTCTTTTGTGATCCCGTCCAATGTAACGAAGCGCTCAATCAACAAGGCTATATCGCGTGACATTTGGTCGATAGTCTTGGGAGCAAGGTCTAACTGACTTTTCCAGGCCTCAAAATACTCTGAAGTTAATGTCCGGGAGCCATCGACTAAACCCGCTAAGGTGTCCGCTTGTGCCTCAGGCAGGGACCGCAATTGATCGACAAAGGAAGAACGCAACTCATCCATACCGGCTTCCAAAGCCTCCCGCCTGGCGCCCTCAGGCTCGCACTCAATAGCCGCGGCCTGCTCAGTAAAGTACGTGCGCCATTCCTGCGCTGCCTTTGCCGCGATACCATGCCCACCCCTGGCCTTCTCGATTTCGAACTTCCAGCGAGCAATAAAAGGAGCTGCTAAGCGCTGGGCTTCACGTGGGTTTGTTGTCCCTAATGCTTGGCTAAATTTTGCTTTCCCAAGTATCGGCTGGAGCTTTTTGGGGACTTTCACTACTGCTGTGTACCAGCCGTTGCGACTTTCGATATTCAGCATAGGTTGAAATATGTCGGAGAGTTATTTTTCCCACATAGTTTCCCACGCAATTTCCCACATTGCAACGGGGATTGCCTTTTATTTTCAATGATTTCAGAGCGTTATATACGACTGGGAGATTATCCCTATCTCTCCGCCATATTTCAAAAAGCCTTTGATTTTTCAAAGGCTTTTTTTGTTTATAGCCTCAAAAAACAGCGTTTTGCTACAAAGAGGCTGCCATTATGGCAAAAGTCCCCTATCTGATAAGACGTCTTTTATTTTCGTCTTAGTGTTCCCGCCAAACTTCGCGAATTGGTCAAATCTCGCGAAATCATCCAAAGCCTTAGAATCCAAAACAGCGATGAAGCAGAACGCAGAGCACTACTGCTCGCAGCTCACTTCAAAGCGCTTTTGCATGATCTAAAAGCCGGAAAAACACAGACGTTTTACCACCCTGAACTCATCGCGGGCACATTGTCGGCGCTTGCAAGCAAGCACTAAAGCGGTCAGCCGATTATGTTTACCCCGACGTTCGAGCGCCGAACCGTAACGGTCGTGCCCTAAACGGCAAACCCTCGGTTCCAGCACGGTTCCCGGGGTTGAATCGGCCCTGCCCCGGCAAAGCCCAACCTATTCGGCGAACCGCTTAGAAACGGCGGTTCGCCCAGCGGAACCGTATTTGAATCAGTGCCGGTCGAGTTCCTTGGCGTGACCGGCGCCGTCGATGGCTTTTTCGATTAATGCGACGCTACCGCGCACCAATGACGCGAATAATACCGCCGGCACTACGAAATCGATCGGCAACACCCCTGCCAAGCCGGCCAGTGCTAGCGCTACGATCGTTAAACCGAAATTTCCTGCATTAGCGATTTTCATTTGGCCTCCCAGACCGTTTGCCGGTCGCAACGAAAACACGCTTTCACTATATCGGCGCATTAAAAATCTACAATACGCGATATATTCAATTTATTGTTTTAATTAATAAAACAGTACTGGAGGCAAGTGTATTATCCGAACCACGCCGGCGCGGGATAGGTTAACTGCCACTGTCGAGTCTGGCGCATCGGAGTTGGCTACCATGCTGTTGCAGGATTGGGGTTTCCGGGACCGAGAATTGCCGCCAACCGAGGCCACGGCAACGCTGAATAAGCGACCTGACCGCCACGCGGCGACAAGCCTACATTTCCGTAGCTGCGACTACCGGCGAATTAATGATGGCCTTTCAGACATTGCTGTTCGTCGTGCGGTAGACCTGCGGCGAGTTTTCCGGCCAGATAGGTCGCTATGGCTTGTTGCGGCCAGGTTTCGCTGGTGGTGACCAGTTCGGTATTACGCTCGGCCAAGCGGCGAATCACGCCGCCGCATCCATAGTGCAGCGGGTGGCGGTTACCATCGCCGCGCACGTGCCATTCGTGCAGGCTGCCGAATTCGGTCAAATCCAGCGTCCAGGCCAATTCCGCGCCGGATTCGTCGGCGGCATAGACCTGCCACGTCGCCGCTCTGCCGGCATGCGCGGCTATCGTGCCGTCTTGATTCACTGCCACCGCAATAATTTTCTGTGCCATCGTTTTCGCTCCCCCCGGTCAAAATTAGGCAAGCTTGCCGCCTGTTACAAAACCTCTGCCGCGTTTGCTTAAAATCCCAAACGGACGCCGATAGCGCCGATGTAATTGTCGAAATAAGCGTGGCCCAACAAAGCCTCGAAATTGGCGTAAGCCTGCAAACCGTTAGCCATCACCGCGACCAGGCCGCCGCCGACATGGAAAAAATCCCGGTCGGGCCGGTCGGTTTGAAAGCCGAACGTGGTCGGCAGCGCTCGGTAGTCTTGCGCGAACTGGACATAAACCGTGCGCTGGCCGTTGTCGTATTCGTGAGTCCAATCGGCGTTGACCTGCGGCACCAATACCCCCCACGAAGTGCTGATGGCGTAAGAAGCCTGGGCGCCGACGCTGGATTGTACCGAAGTCAAGCGGTCCGCCAGATAACGCAGCTCCAGGCCGGAGCTGCCCTGCTCGCTGTAGGCGTCCATTGCCGCGTGCCGGTAGCGGAGCGTACCGCGCGGTCCGAAGGTCAAACCGCCTAGCGTGAAATCGTAACCGGTGGACAGATTGCCTTCGAATTGGTCGGCGCCGGGCGTGCCGCTGATCGCGCCGCCGAAATTGGTGTTGTCTTCGCGCAGGTAGTCGCGGCGATTGGCGTTGCTGCCGTCTTTGCGGAGATATTGAAACGACAGATCGGCGAAAAAGCCTTGCCAGGGAAACACCGAAGCAAACAAGGTCGGGCCGTAGGAATCGGTATCGAAACCGCCACCGTTGAACTGGTCGCCGTGCCAATGCGAATAGTTGACGGCCAATCCGGCCACGGCCCAATCGACCGGCATGGCATCGATACCCAGGCTGAAGCCGGCTTCGTTGGAGGCATAACCCCGCTCCAATTCGGTTTGGCGCCGGTCCAATTCACGGTAATCGGCGTTGAAGAACAGATTCAAACCGGGCAACAACGCCCAGTCGCCGGAACCGCCGCCCTTGGCAGTTCCTAAGTCGGAATCGGCATGCCCCCGCCGCTTTTTCACGACCTGGTCGGCCTGGCCGAGGGCGGAAAAGGCCGCGCCGGCCGCGGAATTGTTCGCCGCGCCGCCACCCGGCGCTCCGCCTACCGGCGGCGGATTGCCTGCCGGAATACTGCCGCAGAGGCTGGCCAATTGCGGCCCGAAATTCGAGGGCTGCAAGCTACCGGCTTGACGCGGCGAATCGCCGACCAACTGGGCACAGCCGCGCTGGTTGCCGTCTTTTGCCAACAGTGCGCGAATCTGTTGATCCAAAGACTGTGCCGCAGCATCGGAAGTCGCCGCGACCACTAAGCCGGCCGCAACCAACAAGCGCCGTTTGCGAATGGCTGCGGAGCCACTGTTTGGATAAGCGGTTGCCGGCTTGCGTGTGGTAATGCAATGATTCATCGTGAGTTGGTGGGTTGGGCTGTTGTCTGTACCCGCTGCAACAATTGCTGCGCCGTTTTTTGCGCAAATAATACAGAATTATGTGATATGAATCACATAACTTATTACAAAACCCCACCCACCCGCCAAAGGCCGGCCTGTCGGGCCGCAAACGTCGCGACCGGTTCAGTAAGTTGCCCAGTTTGCCGGCCAACGCCGGACCAGCCTGCTCCTGCCTGGTGCTGCGCTTAGATGCCGCTTACCGTTTCGCTACGCCTCAGACATGCAAGGGCCTTAGCGACAGCGGCAAACGTAAATCGGCCGCCGCGCCGCCGCCCTCGGCGTTAGCGACCTGGATTTCGCCGTCGTGTAACGCGGCAACTTCACGGACGAAGGCCAAGCCCAGCCCGGTGCTTTTGCGGCCGGTAGCCGGCCGCGGCAGCGAATAAAAACGCTCGAACAGCCGCGCCAATGCGTAAGCCGGAATGCCGGGACCGTGGTCGCGGATGCGCAGCCTTACCTGCTGATTCTCGCTCCAACCGCGGATCTCGATGGCCGATTCGGCCGGCGCAAAAGCAAGCGCGTTGTCCAGCAAATTGGACACGGCTTGCCTTAACAGAAATTCCTCGCCCAACACCGGCAACTCCCCGGCAAAATCGAGCGCAAAACGTAAGCGCTGCTGCGCCAACGGTGCGGCTTTTTCGGCCGCGACCGCGGTTACCAAGCCGGCCAAATCCAAAACTCTGGGTTCGGCCAAGTGCTGGCGTTGCTCCACTGCCGCCAGGCCCAACAAACGTTCTATCAGTTGGTCCAGCCGCTCGGCCTGCTCGCGGGCATTTCCGGCAAACCGCAGCCGGTCGGCGTCCGGCAACGGTTCCTCCAGCAATTCCGCCGCACCGCGGATCGCCGCCAACGGACTCTTCATTTCGTGGGTTAGGGTTTGCACGTAACGCTCGACGTATTGCTTGCCTTCCAGCTCGCGGCGCATGGTCTCCAGCGTCTGTGCCAGCGTCGCCAGTTCGACGCTGTGCAGTTTCGGCGGCGTTGCCTTGCCGCCGGAGGTTACCGTGCGGGCATAGGCCACCAGTAATTCGATGGCGCGGGTCAGCCGCCAATTGAATATCGCGCCGAACAGCAGCGCACCGCCGAACAGCCAGAACGCGCCACGCTGCACCGCCGACTTGCCGGCTTCGACGATGGGTTGCAACAAGGCGGTCGGATAAGCGACGGTAACCACGCCGATCAAAGTCTCACCATCGCGTACCGGCGCCGCGACATGCATGGTCGAGCTGCGTTTATCGTCCGGGTCGGCCTGGCTGGAGCGCGCGCCATAGCGGCCTTGCAGGGTCAGATAGACGTCGTTCCAGCGCGAGTAATTTTCGCCGACTGCGGTTCCGGCCGAGTCGAAGCGCACAATGCCGGTCGCGTCGGTAACGTAAACCCGGTAATCCAGACTTTGTTTCGGAAAGCCGAATATCGTCGCCGACACCGGCCGCTTGCTGTAACGCCTTACCGCATCGGCGAACTGGCCGTCGGCGATGTTCCCGCGCGCCAACTCGGGCTCGGCCAACTCGGCCAGCAGATTGGCGGTGTCGACCAGGCTGGCTTCCAGCGCCATTCTGACGCCGGGGCTGATTTGTTTGACGACCAACAGCAACACCAATTGCCCGGTCACGGCCACCAAAAAGAAATAGCCCAGAAACAGGCGTAGCGATAACCTCATCGGCTTTCCAGGCTGTAGCCCAAGCCGCGGTGAGTCCGGATCGGATCGGCGTCGGCAATGGCTCGCAGTTTGGCGCGCAGGGTTTTGATATGGGTATCGACGGTGCGGTCGAACACGTCGCCCGGATCGCGCCAAACCCGTTCCAGCAATTGCTCGCGGGAGAAGATGCGCTCCGGGTGCTCGATCAGCAGCTTGAGCAGCAGATATTCGTAACGGGTCAGCTCCAGCAAACGGCCGCGATAGCGGATGCGCCCTGCCCCGCCGTCCAGCTCGAAATCGCCGCTGGTACCGGCGACGGCCGTGGGCAAAGCCGGCTGCAACCGGCGCAGTATCGCTGCGACCCGCGCCGCCACTTCGCGTGGGCTGAACGGCTTGGTCACATAATCGTCGGCGCCGATTTCCAGGCCGACGATACGGTCGATCTCATCGCCGTGCGCTGTCAAAAACATCACCGGTATCTGCGAAAACCGGCGCAATTGCCGGCACAATTCGAAGCCGGAACCGTCCGGCAAACCGACGTCCAGGATCGCCAACGCAAAGGTTTCGCTCTGCAGGCGCGCCAACGCGGTTTGCAGCAAGCCGGCGTGCTCGGCCTGGTAGCCGCTCTGTTGCAACGCATAAATCAAGGTATCGGCAATCGCCGGCTCGTCCTCGACGATTAAAATGCGTTTGCTCACGCGAATCCCTGCCGTCAATAACTCATGCAGGCCGCATTCAACAGGCCGGCTGCTAACGAGATGCCGGCCAGCAGGATAGCCGACCCGGTTTCATCGGCGGCGATGCGTTCGCACAAATCGGCAAAAGCCAGACGCACGCCGACGAACACCAAAGTTTGTACAAAAAAGGCTACGCCGGCCCAGATCAACATGTCGATAAAGGAAACGCTGTTGGCAATCGCCCCGGCCAAGGCCAGCGCAAACCCGAGCAAGGCGCCGGTGAAGGCCAGGGCCGGTGCGGTCTTGCCTTCCCGGATCAGTTTGAACTCGGCATAGGGCGTGATGTGCAAATAGCAGAAACCGAACAATACGCTGAGCGCGACGGCCGCCAGAAAGTGCAACACGAAGCCGTTGGCTGCGGCCGCCAACTCGGCCAAATCAATGGTGGGCATAGATCAGTCCTCAACGAAAAAATGCGGTACGAAGCGGCTATTGTTGCCGGTGATTTCGGTTTTGTCCTCGCGAATGCCGATGCCGGCCGGCTCTCCGCCGACGACCCAGGAGCCGATCACCGGGTAATTGCCGGCGAAATTGGGCAGCGGCGTATAACGCTGGTAGATATAACCGTCGTCGCCGTAGCGGCCGGCCGATTCGACGACATGGGCGCCGCGGCGGATTTCGATGTTGGCGCCTTCCCGCGAATACAGCGGCTTGCGCACGTAATCGCCGAGCAAAGGTTTGTCGGCAAAACTGGCCGGCAACAAATTGTGGTGGCCCTCGAACAATTCCCACAAGATCGGCAGAATGCCTTTATTGCTAAGAATTTGCTTCCAGGCCGGTTCCAGCAGGTTGGGCTGGGCTTTGGGCAGATAAGGCCCGAATTCCTCGCGCAGCAGCCATTCCCACGGATACAGTTTGAACAAGGCCCGAATCGGTCGATTCCGCAAATCGACGAATTGTTGCGCGGCCGCCTGCCAGCCGATGTCGTCGATAGAGAGCCAATGCGGGCGAATGCCGGCCTGCAGCGCGGTATCCATCAAATAAAACAGGTTGCCGGCATCCTCGGCGCTGTCGGCGACGCCGGCAAAATAGACCTCGGCGTGGCTGTGCCGATAGCTTTGCCAGAAGGCTATCAGTTTTTCGTGGATGGAATTGAACTGGTCGGCATCGGGTTGGCAATCGGTCAGCCAAAACCATTGTACGACGGCAGCTTCCGGCAACGCGGTCGGCGTGTCGGCATTGTATTCCAGCATTTTCGGGTGTCCGCTGCCGTCCCAGGCTAGATCGAAGCGGCCGTACAAACTCGGCTCGCCCCGCTCCCACGACGCCGTCAGATACGGCGCGGCCCAACGCGGAATCCGCAGGCGGTCGAACCAGTCGCGGCGGATCACCTCGGCGACGGCTTGCAGACACAGTTTATGCAACTCGGCAGTGGCGTCGTCCAGCACGTCGATCTGGCTGCGGTTGAAGCGGTAGCAGGCCGATTCGTCCCAATACACGGCGCCGTCTATGGTATGAAAATCCATCCCCACCGCTTCCAGCCGTTGCCGCCAATCGGCACGGGCTTGCCGTTCCAGGCGTTGCACTTCAGCCGCCGAAGAAGCCGTGTGAACCGCCGAACGAGCCGAAACCGCCGCGGCGGATGCCGCTGTGGCCGTCGTCGCTGCCGCCGCGGTAACTCGACCCGGAACCGCCGCCGTGGCCGCCGCTATGGCTGTTATCGCATTCGGCCGGATTGGCGTTGGCGTCGGCGCAATCCTGGCGGATGCGAAAGTCGGCCGGCTGCCCGGCATACCCGGCCAGCGACAGGCCGCCGAGCAAGGCCAGCGATACTTGCAATGAGCGGCGCGGAATCGGCGCAGCGGCCGGGTTTGCCGGTGCCACTTGCAACAACTGCTCCCAATCCGACAGCCGCGGATAGAAATCGCGGTGGTAGACGCCGCCGACCAATAGCATCATGTAAAAATCCAGTTTGTTGCCGCATAGCAAAAATAACGGCAAACCGAGCCAGGCCACGGCGTTGGCCAGCAACGCCGAGCGCAGGGCTTGCCGATGGCCGCGTTGCACGCGCTGGGTGTAATTGCGCTCGGCCAGCGGCAGCCGGCTTTGCAGACGCAATAGCGGGTAAACCGCCAGGGCCGCAACCATAAATAGCAGCCTCAGCGGCCAGGCCAGCGCCACCGGCACATAACCGAAGAAGACTTGGTAATGCCAGTACAGGTAGGTGGCGCAGACGACGTACACCAACAAGTACAGCATCGTCAGAATGGTAATGAAGCGAAAGGTCGCCGCCGCCTTTTCGAACTCGACGCAGGCCGCGCTGTTGTTGCTCGGTGTCCGCCAAAAATCGCCGATCCGGTAAATATTGCGGCGGTAGGAATCCAGCCACAGCCGGTGCTCTTCCGACATATAACTACCCTCAACAGAGACCGATTCGCGGATATTTTTTTCGGAGCCGTGAAAAAAATGCAGCGATTCGACGCCGTCTTGTTTGTTAATTTTTACGGCCAGGGCGTGGGTCGGAATTGCGGTTACGCCGAACCAGCCGTTCTTGACGATTTTGTCCGGATAGAACGTAACCGTGCCCATGCTAACAGTCTCGGCAAACTGTCGAAAAACGTAGGCCCCGAACAGCACCAGACACACTTCCAACAAATAAAAGTTGCTGCTCAAACCCAGCCAAACCAGCAGTAGAGCCAGCGGCAAGCCCAAACACAAGGCCAACAACTTTTTCCAGAACAGGTAGGTAACGGTCAGTTTTTTATTCAAAGACGGCGGCATGGCTGGCAAGGGTTAACAAAGTCGGGTAAGCATAGTTGCTAGGTCGCAATTTGTCCGTTTTCGGAAATCCGGCAGCGGCCCGCTGCTCCGCTAAACAGGCGGCAAACCGCCGTGCAACATGGCCTCGAAATCGGCGATCGGCATCGGCTTACCGAACAAATAACCTTGAAACGCATCGCAACCGTGCTGCTCAAGAAAGGCACGCTGGCCGCCGGTTTCGACGCCCTCGGCGATCACTTCCATGCCCAAGTTTTTCGCCATCGCGATGATGGTTTGTACGATCACTGCGTCGTCTGTGTCGTGCAATATGTCCCCAACGAAACTTTGGTCGATCTTCAATTGCGCAATCGGCAGCTTACGCAGATTCGACAATGACGAATTGCCGGTACCGAAATCGTCCATCGCGAAATGCACGCCGAAATCCCGTAACGCGTGCATTTTAACGACGGTATCCTCGATATCGTCCAATACCAGGCTTTCGGTCAGCTCCAATTTCAAATGGCCGGGCTCTATTGCGGTTTCCCGCACGATCCGCATCACGCTGTAGACGAAATCGGCTTGGCGAAATTGCCTGGGGCTAACATTCACGGCCAATTGCAAATGCCGGGTCCTGGGGTCGGCTTCCCATATTTTTATCTGCCGGCAGGCGGTTTCCAGCACCCATAACCCGATCGGGGTGATCAAACCGATTTCCTCCGCCAACGCGATGAAATCCTTAGGCGGAATCAAACCGGATTCGGGGTGCAGGCAACGAATCAACACCTCGGCGCCGAATATTTCCCGGTTTTTGCCCACTTGGGGCTGGTAATGCAATACGAAGCGGTGTTCGGCCAAGGCGTGGTGCAGATCGGCTTCCAATTGCATCCGGGCGTCGATGTTGGCCTGCATTTGCGGATCGAAAAAGCGCACGGTGTTTTTGCCGGCTTTCTTGGCTTGGTACATCGCAATATCAGCCTGTTTCAACAAGGCCTCGATATCGAATTCGTGGTCGCGGAACAATACCGCGCCGATGCTGGGCGAGTTCCGGTATTGCTGTTCTTTCAACGAGTAGGGTTTGGTCAGCGTCGCCAAAATCTTGTTGGCCACGATCTCGGTCTGCGCCGAAGCCTCGTGCCTTTCGTCGCCCAATTCGGTCAACATCACGACGAACTCATCACCGCCCAGACGCGCCACGGTGTCGCCTTCGCGGACGCACGCCGTCAGACGCTGCGCCACTTGTTGCAGCAACAAATCGCCCATGTCGTGGCCCAGCGAATCGTTCAGCAGTTTGAAATTATCGAGGTCGATAAACAGCAACGCGCCGGGCCGGCCGCTGCGGGCGCTGATCGCCAAAGCGTGCTGCAAACGGTCCTGCAACAGCCGCCGGTTCGGTAACCCGGTCAAGGCGTCGTAAAACGCCAGGCGTTGGATTTCCTCGGCCGCGGCTTTCAACGAGCTGATGTCGATGAAACTAGCGACGTAATTTTTCAGCTTACCCTGCGGGTCGGTGACCGCGGAGATAGATAAGTGCACCGGAAATAGCTTGCCGCCTACGGCTTGGATCGTAATTTCGCCTTCCCAGGCGCCGTTAACGCCGATGGCTTCCCACATCGCTTCGTAATCGGCAATCGGTTGTCTATCCAATTTCAACTCGCGCGGATTTTTGCCGACGGCGAATTCGGCCGAATGGCCGGTAATCCGGCAAAAAGCCCGATTCACCCGCAGAATATTGCGGGCCGAGTCCAGAACCACGATACCTTCCTGAGATTCGAACGCCGTCGCGGCAATCCGCAATTCGGCATCCAACGCACTTTGTTGCTTCAAAGCCTGGTCCAGCCGGCTTTTCTGCGCCAAACCTTCCGGTAGCGTGACGGCCAGCATATTCGCCACGCCTAATTCGACGATAGTCCACGGCGCGCTGCGGCCGCGCCATAACTCGCTCCAGACTTGGAACGACTCGCGCGGCGTCAGCCGGTATCCGCCGGCTTCGTCTTCGACCAAGCCTTTCTCGGCATGTCCGGCCCAATGCACCGTACGCGGTTTTTCCGCCCGGAACCAGACGATGCCGTTTCTCAAGTCGGCCGATAGCGGCGTACAGAGTACGCCGGCTGCGGTATCCGGGTAAGCCGCCGCCTTTGGGAAATGTTTGGCCAGGTGGTCGCAACTGAACGAGGTTGTGCTAGCCTGGCCGCTCAACCACGGCAACAGCTCGTCCAGTTGCACCACCGTCGGGGTCGGGCCGTGGCGATGGCGCTTGCCTTCCACCAAAGCGATGACTGCGTCGGCATGCAGCAAGCGCATCAATTCCGGCAGTAGCCGTTGCAAAATCGTCTCTTCCTGGCTGGTAAAGATGTAGTTCAGCAATTCGCCGATCAAGTGGTTGGCGCTGGTGACGTGGTTATGCTGCTCCACCGCCTCGATCGCCGCCAGTTTGGCCGAGGTCATCCGGCTGATAAAGGTTACCGCCTCGCGTTCGCTGATGGACACCGGTTTGGGACCGTGGTGGTGGCAGGCAATCAAGCCCCACAGCCGGCCGTTCTGCAACAACGACACCACCATCGAAGCGCGCACGCCGATGTTGCGCAGGTATTGGATATGAATCGGCGACAGGCAGCGCAAGGCCGAATAGGTCATATCCAGCGGTTCGCCCGCCAGCGGGTTAAGGGCCGGCAGCACCGGCACCGGTTCCGCTTCGATATCGGCCACGACCCGCACCGGATTCAGCGCAAACAAGCGCCGGGCCTGAGCCGGAATGTCGCTGGCCGGAAAGTGCAGGCCCAGATAGGACGGGGCGGTTTCGATCCGGCTTTGGCTGACCACCTCGCCGTTCCATTCCGAATCGAAGCGGTAAACCATCACGCTATCGTATCCGCACAAGGTCCGCACCAGGATTGCCACTTGGTCGAAATAGTGCAGGTATTCGCGATCGGTATCGATTTGCAGCAACGCATCCTGCATCTGCAACAACAGCTCCGCCAGCCGCGCTTCCGGGTTTTCCGCTTGGTCCGCCATCAGCTCGACCGCGATGCCGCCGTTGCAGAGGTAGACGTGGGCCTGCAGTTCCGCCAACGCACCGCCAATGGCCACGGCGAGCTTACCGCTGGCGCTATTGCGGCTGCGCGCAATTTCGGCCAAGGCCTGCAACTGCTCGGCCGCCTTGCCGCCGCAAAGGTCGGCAAACGGCCGGCCCAAGGCTTGTTCGGCGGAGCACGGTAAAAACCGGCTCAGATTGGCGCTGGCCTGGACCACTTGCGCCCCCGCATCCGCAGTAACCACCAGCAAAGCGCCGTGCGGCTGGATTTGGCCGATCTGGTGAATAGGCTCGGCGGCGCATTTTTGCAGCGCCTGCTCCAACTGTTCCGGGCTAAAACTAACCATGGCTGCCCCTCCCGTCCAGCGGACCGTACAGAATGGCTCGATCGAGCTCGAATTCGAACAATGCGAAAGTGCGGTTGGCGGCCAGCCGAGCTGCGCCGGCTTGTTCGGCGTCGGCGGCAACCGATTCGGCAAAGGCGAGATAGCCGCGCCACATGCTGGCGCCGGCCTCGCCGTAACCGGAATAGAAACGGGCGCCGCCGCTCGGCGTCAAACCCAGGTGTTGCCGTAGGCATTTGGCGATCATTTGGCCGCCCAAGGTCGAACCTTCGATCACGTAAAGCACCCCGACGTAGTCGCCCAGGCCGGAGATGGCCGGCACGGATACCGGCGCCGCAGCCGATTCCAGCCCGGCGGGATCAATACCGAAGTGGCGCAAATCCGCTTCCAACCAGGGCAGTTTGGCTCGAGCCGCATAATCGAACCCGGCAACCGGCCCGGCGGCGAATTCGGCGAGCCTTTGTTCCAATCCGCGGTAGAGCCGGTAAAACGTCTGCAACAGCAGCCGGTAGTTTGCCAACGTATAGCCCGGTTGCGGCAGCCCCGCCAGTAACGCATGCCGGTTGAGCCGTTCGTGCTGAGCCTGGGTGGCTTCGCGTAGCAACGTGCGCAGGCTGCCTTGGCCGGTGGACGCTGGTGGTGGGTTAGTTGCGGTAATTTCCATGCATGCCTGGTTAGCGAATAAGCGGAATTCGCTGAAAAATATACCACTGGTTTGCCCGCACACCAGCCCAAGCAGCCGCTGCGCCGCATCCCGCCGTCGGCGCAGCGCTTCTCGCCGGGATGATTTTGGCGGATACAGGCTTGATTCATAGGGCAAAAATCGTCGCCCCGCATTCCGTTCTGTTACGCGATTTCGCGCTGCCGGGCCAACGTCCGCGTCAGGTCCTGCCTTGCAACAAACCGGGATTGCCGCCGATAGCGGCGGTATTGATACTGACGGTTTGCTCGACTGCAAACCGCAACAGATAGTTGGGGCCGCCGGCTTTCGGGCCGGTGCCGGACAGACCCAGTCCGCCGAACGGCTGTACGCCGACCACCGCGCCTATCATGTTGCGGTTGACGTATAAATTGCCGACCCGGGCATGGCGCGCGACATACTGCACCGTCGACTCGAGCCGGGTGTGCAGGCCCAGCGTCAGGCCGTAGCCGCTGGCATTGATCGCCTCGACCACCCGCTCCAGCTCGCCGACGCGATAGCTGACCACGTGCAATATCGGCCCGAACACTTCCCCCTCCAGCACTGCCAAATCGGGAATCCGCACCAAGCTCGGCGGGAAAAAGCAGCCGTTCGCGCAAGCGGCCGGCAACGGCGTTTGGTACAACACCTTGCCGAATTCGGCGATGCGCTGCAGATGGGCGTGCAACGTGGCCAAGGCGGCCTCGTCGATGATAGGGCCGACATCGGTCTCGAAATCCCACGGCGAGCCGACCCGCAGCAAGCGCATCGCCCCGATCAAGCGCTCGATCACCGCATCGCAGGTCTCCTCCGGCAAAAACAACACCCGCAACGCCGAGCAGCGCTGGCCGGCGCTATTGAAGGCCGATTGCAGCGCGTCGCGCACCAGTTGTTCCGTGTGAGCGGAACTGTCCGCCAGCATCGCGTTCTGGCCGCCGGTTTCGGCGATCAGCGTCGCAATCGGCCCGGCCCGCTGGCTCAATTGACGGTTGATCAGGCTGGCGGTTGCCACCGAGCCGGTAAAGGCCACGCCGGCCACACGTGGGTCGCTCAACAAGCGTCGGCCTACGCGTTCGCCGTCGCCCGGCAACAATTGCAACACCGGCTTCGGTACCCCGGCTCGATGCAGCAGCCTGACCGCAGCCATGGCCGTCAGCGCGGTTTGCTCGGCCGGTTTGGCAATCACGCTATTACCGGCCAGCAGCGCCGCGGCAATCTGGCCGACGAAAATCGCCAACGGAAAATTCCACGGGCTGATGCAAACAAACACACCGCGGCCGCGGTAACCAAGCCGGTTGTCCTCGCCGGTCGGGCCGGGCAAGACTTGCGGCCGGCCAAACAAAACCAGCGCGTTGGCGGCGTAATAGCGGCACAAATCGACGGCCTCGCGCAGTTCGGCCAAGGCATCGCTCAAGCTGCGGCCGCCCTCGCGGACGCATAAGGCCAGCAATTCGCCCCGGTTACGTTCGAATAAATCGGCGGCCGTCTGCAGGCAGGCGGCGCGCTTCACGACAGGTTGCTGGCACCAGTCCGCAAACGCGCGTTCGGCGGCTGGCAGCGCAGCATCGATCTCGGCCTCCCCGCTAGCCAATACCTGGCCGATCGCCGCCCCGCGGCCATACGGGCTGTAAACGGTCAGACCTTCGCCGCGCAGGCGTTTGCCGTCGATCAGCGGCGAAGCCTGCCAGAGTTTGCCGGCGTATTCGTCCAGTTCGCGGCGTAGATGGCGCAACGCGGCCGGATCGCTCAAATTCATACCGGCCGAATTTCTGCGCTGCGGCGAGAACAACTCCGGTGGCGGCGCCAATTCCGCTACGGCCGAGGCGTCGAGCTGTTCGGCCGGATCTTGCGCCAATTGTCCGGCGACAACCTGCGGATTTTCGATTTGGTTAACGAAGGAACTGTTGGCGCCGTTCTCCAACAAGCGCCGCACCAAATACGGCAACAATTCGCAGTGGGCGCCGACCGGCGCATAAACCCTGCAAACCAACTCGGGCCGGCCCGATTCGAGCAAGGCGTCGTAAAGCGCCTGGCCCATGCCGTGCAGGCGCTGAAACTCGTAACCGGGATGGCCGGGGCCGGCCATGGCTTGGACGGCGAGCACGCTATGGGCGTTATGGGTCGCAAACTGGCCGTAAAAACAGTCCGGGCGCGCCAGAATCGCTTGAGCGCAAGCCAGATAGGCCAAATCGGTCGCGGCTTTGCGAGTGAACACCGGATAGTCCTCCCAACCGTTCTCTTGGGCCCGTTTGATTTCGCTATCCCAATAGGCGCCTTTAACCAGACGGATGGGAATCCTGCGGCCGCCGCTTTGCGCCAGCGCCGCCAGCCAGTCGATCACGGCCGGCGCCCGTTTTTGGTAGGCCTGTACCGCCAGACCCAGCCCCGGCCAATCCGCCAATGCCGGCTCGGCGAACACCGCCGCAAAAATGTCCAGCGACATTTCCAGACGCTCGGCTTCCTCGGCATCGACCGTCAGGTTGATATTGGCGACCTTGGCTTGCTGGGCCAGACTCAACAACTTGTCGACTATCGCCGCGACCGCGTGCCGCTGTTGCAATACCTCGTAGCGCGGATACAAGGCAGACAATTTGACCGAAATACCCGGATTTTCGAACAGCCCGCCATCGGCCGTATCGGCCAAACCGGCAATGGCCGCCGCATAGGCGGCGTAATAGCGCTCCGCGTCTGCGGCGGTCAACGCCGCCTCGCCGAGCATGTCGAACGAATAGCGGTAGTGCGGGCTGCGCCGCGCTCGCTCCAGCGCTTTGCCGATGTCCTCGGCAATCACGAACTGCTCGGCCAGGATGCGCATGGCCTGGCCGACCGCGTTGCGGATCAAAGGTTCGCCCAGCCGCTCCAGCAGCGCCGCAAACGGGTCAGAATCGGCGTGCCGCAGCCAGCGCTCTATGCCGCCGCCGAGCGCCAAGGCGCCGCTGGCGAGGTTGACCAGCCAGGATTCGCTATGGCCCAGATGGCGGAGCCAATCGCCGCTGGCCAATTTGTCCTGTAAAAACCGGTTTTGCGTGGCCGGATCGGGGATGCGCAGCAGCGCTTCGGCCAAGCCCATCAATTGCAGCCCTTCAGCACTGTTCAAGCCGTATTCCTGCAGAAAACCTTGAAACAAATCCGCCCCGCCCCGCCGCCCGCGAATCGCTGCGATCAGGCGTTCGGCCTGCGCGCTAACCTGCTGCGGGCCGTAATCGGCCAACCCGGCCCGCAACGCCGCCACCGCCTCGGCTTCCGGCCGAGTGTAGGTCTGGCGAATCCGCGCCCTCAGTCCCTCCAGTTCGTGTTCCGCCGGCATCGCCCCCTCCGCTGTTGCCCGATCAAGTCGTAATCTGCCCGCTATGACACTCCGGCCGGCATGCCTTGTCAATCGGCCGCACGGCCGCGGCTTGTTGGATCGCGGCCGGTCTGCTACTTTTGCCCGACAACCTTAACTTGACCAGGAGAGCTTATGGCCGGCGGAATCGATTTCACGATGGGGTTTCAGACCCGTGGCGCACAGCGCAAAAGCTCCGGCGGCGAAGGTTACCGGGTTTATGTGCTGGGCAGTTTCTCCGGCCGCCACGAACCGGCTTGGCCGCAACGGCCGATTCGCAAAATCGACGTCGACAACTTCGCACAGGTGATGCGGCAAATCGCGCCTAGCATCGAACTCGGCCCCGGTTCGGCATTGGCATTCGAAGCCATCGAAGATTTCCACCCGGACGCCTGGATCGGCAAAATCAAGTTGTTGGCCGACCTGCAACAATTGAAACGGGATTTGCATAACCCGCATAACGCCGAGCAGGCCGCAGCCAAAATCCGCGCCTTCTTTCCGGCCTCAGCTCCGGCGCCGGTCCCGGCCGAACCGACCGGCGAAAGCCAGGAAGACATGTTGGAACGCCTGCTGGGTAAGCGGCCGGAAGCTACGTCGCCCGCTACCGATTCGGTGGAGCGGTTGATACGCGACATGGTCGCGCCGCACGTGGCAAAGTCGGTCAGCGCCGAACACCAGGCGCTGGCCGCCGTGGTCGATGCCACCATCTCGCAATTTATCGCCACGCTACTGCACAGCCCGGATTTTCGCGGGTTGGAGGCGTTATGGCTGGCCCTGCGCGACCTGTTGAACGAGGAAGGCGCCGACACCCAGCAATGGTTTTTACTCGATCTGAGCCAGCAGGAACTGGCCCAGGCTGCGCAAAACGAACCGGACACGCTGAAACAAAAACTGGCCGCGCATTTGCAAACCGCCGACGCCGGCCGGCAAGTGCTGCTGCTGGGCGATTACACCTTCAACGCCGACGGCAAAGACCGCCCCACCCTGCGCTATTGCAGCGCATTGGCCGCCGCTTGCCACGCCCGTTTTGTAACGGCGGCCGGCCACGAACTGGCGGCGAACCTGCTCGATCCGGCTTCCGCAACCGGCCAACAATGGCCGGAAATCTGCGCCGAAGTCGGCGGCGAGCGTTTGATGCTGGCCTATCCCGGCATACTGCAACGCCTGCCTTACGGCGCCAAGCGCGATCCGCTACAAGGGTTGGATTTCGAAGAATGCGGCGTCCCGCCCGATACGGCCGAATTGCTGTGGAGCAACCCCGCCTTTCTCGCCGCCCGTTTCCTGGTCAAAGCCGAGCAAACCGTCGACGAATCCACCGGTTTTTTCGGCGACGTGCCGGCGTTCAGTTATCCGCAGGATGGCGAAAGCGTGTTGCAAGCGGCAACGGAAGTGGTATTGAACGAAAAGCAGGCCCATCAATTATGGGATCGCGGCCTGATGCCGGTGGTCTGTTTCCGCCAGCGGCGGGGCGTAAAATTGTTGGATGCAGCGACCTTGGTTTGAATTTTACTGCGCTTGGATGCGTTGCGCTGGCGCTGGTGCCGGATCGGTTGTCGCGCAAAACCGTCGCCGGGCCGTGGCGCCCCCATGCCGGCGGAACTGGCCTGCAGCGCCGCACCAAATCGCCATCGCCCGGCGCCGACCGCTGCCGGCTTGAATCGCGCCTTTTGACCGGGGCAACCAATACGCCGGCTACGCATATCGCCCGGGCGATTTAGCTCAAGCCGGCATGGCGAGCCAGGAAGCGGTCCAACTGGTTAGCGAAGTTCTGCACATCGCGCGAACTCAGCGCCGCCGGACCGCCGGTGTCGACGCCGCTGGAGCGCAGGCCGTCCATGAAATCGCGCATCGCCAGCCGCTCGCCGATATTGTCCCTGCTGTACGCTTCGCCGCGGGTATCGATGACGTGCCCACCCTTGGCAATGACCTGCGCCGCCAGCGGAATATCGCCGGTCACGACCAAATCGCCGGCCGACATGCGCTGCACGATCTCGTTATCCGCCACGTCGAAACCGCCGCCGACCCGCAGCATCCGAATGTAACGCGACGGCGGCAGTGGCAAGGATTGGTTCGCCACCAGCGTCGTCGTCAATTGGCAACGTTCCGCTGCCCGAAACAGTATGTCTTTGATTGCTTTGGGGCAGGCGTCGGCGTCGATCCAGATTTGCATGGTGAGTAGGAGTGTTCGTTTATTGCTGTTTGGTTTAATGGTGTCGCTATCGCGACGGATGCTTTTTAATGCCGGTTCCCGCACCGGCAAGCGGGATACTTTTCTTTGCTTGTCCAAAGAAAAGTATCCAAAAGAAACGACACCCAGCATTCCGCCCTAATCCTGCGCTTCTCGATTTTGCCGAGGGTTTTCCGAAGGGGCTTCCCAGCCCCTGCGGAAAACGCGATGCATCCATGCATCGCCCCTTCGGGCTAATCTCGTCAAAATCTGCGATGCTCGGGGCGGAATAACGGGAAGAACCCCCGCGCCAGCTTAAAGGCCTTCCGCAGATACCGGAAATGCCTTGGATTTCCTAATTTTCTGGTTTTCCTGGTTACCACGCGCTGCGTGGTAATTCAGATTCGCCGCGCTGCGGCGAATTGCACCGCAACGCGGGCAAGCTGAGGGTTCCCACGTAGCACGTGGGAACCAGAAAACATGCCTATTTTTTTTGATGGTATGGAATATTCATCGTCGTCAGAAAATGTATATCCGCCATCTTACCGGCATGCTGTATATCGATACCCACAGCAACTCCGTCGGCATCAAAATCCAATATAAGTCCATCCGAAATTTCACGGGAATCAACCGACGGTATATCCCGCAAATGGATATATAGCGAATCCGTCTCCGGGTCATAATTTAATTTCATTAGATTCCTCACCAGCCGACGTGTTTTCCCGGTTTCCTGGTTCCCAAACTCCAGTTTGGGAACTTTATCTTGAAAGCTCCAGCTTTTGTTAATTTAGTCGAGAAGCAGGAGCTTCCAAGATCAGGTAACCAAGCCGGAGCTTGGTTACCAGTCAAATGCCTTAGATTTCCTAATTTTCTGGTTACCACGCGCTGCGTGGTAATTCAGATTCGCCGCGCTGCGGCGAATTGCACCGCAGCGCGGCCAAGCCGAGGGTTCCCACGTAGCACGTGGGAACCAGAAAGGGCCGCAACGCGGCCACACCTTTTTGCGCGAAGCGCATACCAAATCCCCTTATGCCGCGCCGAGCACCGGAGGGTTTGAGCGGATCAGCCCGACAGGGGCGCGGCAAGGATGCCGCGCGTTTTCGGAGGGCTAGGACAGCCCTTCCGAAAACCCCGCTCAAACCCTCCGGCGCGCAGGATCAAAGCGGCATTGGGGTGGCCTTTTCTTTGGATACTTTCTTTTGGCCAACCAAAAGAAAGTATCGCGGTTGCCGGTCCGCGAACCGGCGTACAATTAGGCTTCGCGATAGCGAAACAATATCCCTGTAAGTTTTAAATTCCGCGTGGGCACAAAACCCGTGCCCACCCTACCCGGCTAGTTACCACGCGCTGCGTGGTAATTCAGATTCGCCGCGCTGCGGCGAATTGCACCGCAGCGCGGGCAAGCCGAGGGTTCCCACGTAGCACGTGGGAACCAGAAAATCCCCTTATGCCGCGCCGAGCACCGGAGGGTTTGGGCGGATTAGTCCGACAGGGGCGCGGCAGGGATGCCGCGCGTTTTCGGAGGGCTAGGACAGCCCTTCCGAAAACCCCGCTCAAACCCTTCGGTGCGCAGGATATAAGCGGCATCGGGGTGGCCTTTTCTTTGGATACTTTCTTTTGGCCACGCAAAAGAAAGTATCGCGGTTGCCGGTCCGCGAACAGGCGTTAAATTAAACTTCGCGTTAGCGAAACAATAGCCATGTAAGTTTTAAATTCCGCGTGGGCACAAAAACCGTGCCCACCCGGCTACGAGGGCTTCGCCATAGCGATTCATAATACGAATTAATTGAATCCACGATGCATTACAAAAAAATGATTATTATGTTTTTCGAGAAGCAAAAGATCGGAAAAATTAAGCATCCATTCAAATTTCAATTTTTTCGGTGTTTTTAAATTATTACTTCTATATAAATCACGCAAATATTCATTGTTATCCAACTTTGAATCGATCTGATAAATGATTCTTGAATATTGACCTGCTGTTTCGATTACATGAATTGGGTGGCCTGACGTCGCAATTTGCGTAGCAAAAACAGGAGTCCCAGACGGAACTCCACGAGTAATGTAGGAATTGAATATTGCCCAAAGCCGTTTTCTCTCATCGCTCATCGAATTATCAGTAAATTCAAAAACTGAATGATCGAATATACCCATTAACGTGAACGTTCCTCGAGATACATTCGCAAATACTAAGTCGTTAGTTCGCTCAACATATCCATTTTTTTCAGATTTCATACCAAGATGAAAATGATGAAACCCCATAGTATTCAGGAGAAAATCTTTATCCACCCAACGATCAACATCATGCCCTATTTCTGATGTTGATGGCGAATAACCACGAGTTCGTGGCAGTCTAGAAAGATGTGGATTTAAATTTTCTCCATTCCGAACTTTTTCAAGCAACACATAAACCTGGTTTTTAAGGTTGCGCCAGCTCGGATGGTTCGTGACAGCTGGCTCAATTAAAACTTTGCGCGGTTTAATAGCAACGTACCTGATTACCCAATTGAGATAATGAATAAGCAAGGTCCCTAAAAACATTCCATCAAGCAATTCTTTAGTTTCACCATTATTTGGAAACGTTGGAAGCACCGAGATGATTTCTCGCCGTAATTTCTTGATTCGTTTTGACTCTTCCACAATAGATTACATCAGCATCGAATGGCGGATCGCCTATCGGCATCCGCCCTACGCCATTACCCACATTTCGACTCTCCACAATTCAAACAAGTCATACACCCATCCATCAACACCATCGCCTTAGTCGAACACTTCACGCACAACACGGCCTTTTCCGGAAACGCCTGCGCATCCGACTCGCCGTGGGCGGCTTCGAATTCGCGGCGTTTTTCGGCCAGAAACTGTTTTTGGTGGTCGGTCATTTTTTCCGATTTGATCATGCCGATATGCTTCATGTGCGATTCGATGGCCGAACCGATTTCCGCCACCAATGAAGGCATGAACACGCCGCCTTTCTTGAAATAGCCGCCGCGCGGGTCGAACACGGCTTTCATTTCTTCCACCAAAAAGGTGGCGTCGCCGCCTTTACGGAACACGGCCGAGATCACCCGGGTCAAGGCCAATACCCACTGGAAATGCTCCATGTTTTTGCTGTTGATGAAGATTTCGTAGGGCCGGCGTTCCTCGTGGGCGGTGCCTTGGTTCAGGATCATGTCGTTGATCGTGATGTACAAGGCGTGCTCGGACTGCGGGGTTTTGATTTTGTAGGTCGAGCCCAACAACACTTCCGGCCGCTCGACGTTTTCGTGCATCGATTCCAGCGACGGTTTTTCTTGTTCCGCCTGCGGTGCGGCTTCGGCGTTGTCTTTGCTCAGCACTTTGTAGCCGACGATTTTTTTGTTGATTTTGTGTAGGGTCATGTCGTTTGCCTAAAAAGGTTGTCGGCTCGCCAAGGTAACGAGCCGTAAATGTTCTTTAAAAACTAAGAGGCGTTTGCCAGTTTTACCGAATCAAGGTACAGCGTATCCGGACAGATATCTTGCTCATGCGGCCAAACCACCGTGCCGTCAATGACTTCGGCGCGTTTGAAATACTGCCTGTCGCTCAGCTCCTTGAATACGCCGAAATCCAACAACGGTTTGCAGTCGTAAACGCCCCGGCTACCGTCGGTGAATTCAAGCATTAACGAGTAATCGTCGCTGGCTTGTACCGATTTGACTCTCGGATTCATGGCTTACCTCAACGGCTCGATTTTGTAGGGTTGTTCGCCGGTTACCGCCAATTGCCAGTCGGCAATCAATTCGTCCTTATGCAATTCTATCCAGGCTTGCAGCAGTTTCATTTGGGCTTTAGGTATCTCGCCTTCCAAAACTTCGCCTTCGGGAATCGCAACCACGACTTCATAGCCTTGGTATTTGGCGTGGATATGCGGCAGCTTGTGCTGTTTGTTATCCAGAAAATACATGTAGACGATGATCCCGTAAAACATTGAAATTGCTGGCATGGCGTTTCTCCCAAGGCAAATCAAAACTTGCCGTAATAGCCTTCTTTCAACGCGTCGAACAAGTTGGCGGCGGTGTGGATTTCGCCGTCGTATTCCACTTCTTCGTTGCCTTTGAATTCGACGACGTGGCCGTCTTCCAGCGTGAACTGGTAGGTGGTGTTTTCCAAATCGGATTCCTTGACCAATACGCCCTGAAACACTTCCGGATTGAAACGGAAGGTGGTGCAGCCTTTCAGGCCTTGCTCGTAGGCGTATTCGTAGATCGACTTGAAGTCTTCGTACGGGTAGTCGGTCGGCACGTTGGCGGTTTTGGAAATCGACGAGTCGATCCAGCGCTGCGCGGCGGCCTGGATATCTACGTGCTGCTTCGGTGAAATATCGTCGGCGGCGATGAAGTAATCCGGCAGTTTTTGCTTGGGATCGTCGCTATACGGCATCGCCTCCGGGTTGACCAGATGACGGTAGGCCAGTAGTTCGAACGAGAATACGTCGATCTTTTCCTTGGACTTTTTGCCCTCGCGGATCACGTTGCGCGAATAGTGGTGGGCAAAGCTGGGTTCGATGCCGTTGCTGGCGTTATTGGCCAGCGACAAGGAAATCGTGCCGGTCGGCGCGATGGAGCTGTGGTGGGTAAAGCGGCAACCCACTTCGGCCAGTTCCGCCACCAATTCCGGCTCTTCCTGCGCGACTTTCTGCATGTAGCGGCTGTACTTGGCGTGCAATACCCGACCCGGCACCTGGTCGCCGAGTTTGTAGCCGTCGGTCTTCATTTCCGGGCGTTTGTGCAGCATTTCGCCGGTGACTTCGAACATCTGCTCCATGATCGGCGCCGGGCCTTTTTCCTTGGCCAGCTCCAGGCCGGTACGCCAACCTTCCAAAGCCAGTTCTTTGGTGACTTGTTCGGTAAAGGCCAGCGACGCCTCGTCGCCGTATTTCATGCCCAGCATCGTAATGGTCGAGCCCAAACCCAGATAGCCCATGCCGTGGCGGCGTTTGCCGACGATTTCGTCGCGCTGTTTTTCCAGCGGCAAGCCGTTGATTTCCACCACGTTGTCCAGCATGCGGGTGAAGATGCGGATGGTCTTGCGGTAATCGTCCCAATCGAACGAGGCTTCCTTGCCGAACGCTTGATGCACGAAGCGGGTCAGGTTGATCGAGCCCAACAGACAGGAACCGTAAGGCGGCAGCGGCTGCTCGCCGCAGGGGTTGGTGGCGCGGATGTGCTCGCAGAACCAGTTGTTGTTCATCTCGTTGACTTTGTCGATCAGGATGAAGCCGGGTTCGGCGTAATCATAGGTCGAGGACATGATGATGTCCCACAAGCGGCGGGCCGGCATGACTTTAGTGATGCGGCAAGCCACCAGGCCGTCGCCGTTGACGACGTAGCCTTTTTTGTTGGGCAGATCGCGCCAGATAATCTTGCTGCTGTCGGTCAAATCCAGTTTATCGGCGTTGGCTTCGCGCTCGGTGATAGGGAACGACAGCGGCCACTGGCCGTTGCTTTTCACCGCCTCGACGAATTCGCTGGTAATCAGCAACGACAGGTTGAACTGGCGAAGACGGCCGTCTTCGCGTTTGGCGCGGATGAAATCCACCACGTCCGGATGGGCCACGTCGAAGGTGGCCATTTGCGCGCCGCGGCGGCCGCCGGCGGACGAGACGGTGAAGCACATCTTGTCGTAAATATCCATGAACGACAGCGGGCCGGAGGTATAGGCGCCGGCGCCGGAGACGTAGGCGTCGCGCGGGCGTAGGGTCGAGAATTCGTAACCGATGCCGCAGCCGGCTTTCAAGGTCAGGCCGGCTTCGTGGACCTTGCGCAGGATGTCGTCCATCGAGTCTTCGATGATGCCGGACACGGTGCAGTTAATGGTCGAGGTGGCCGGTTTGTGTTCCAGCGCGCCGGCGTTGGAAACGATGCGGCCGGCCGGAATCACGCCCTTGCGCAAGGCCCACAGAAATTCTTTGTAATGTTTTTCCTGCAGGGCTTTGGTTTTCTCCACACTGGACAAGGCCTTGGCGACCCGCTTGTAGGTATCGTCGATGGTTTCGTCGATGGCGCGGCCGTCTTTGGTCTTCAAACGGTACTTGCTGTCCCAGATGTCCAGCGAAGCGCTTTGTAGCGGAATGTCGGTATCGTTTGGCGTCACAACATGAAGTTTTGCGGTCATTCGTGGCTTCCCTTTTTATGGATTGAGTGGGTTTACGGAACGGCGTTACCGGCTGGGCCGGCACGCCGGAAAGTTCGATGCGGCAAGCGTTGCGGCATAAAATGCCCCGTGCGGCCGCATACTGGATATAGTGCTTTCGAAAAATATTAACACAATATGTTGTGTTGAAAGCAGGATTTTTTACTAGCGACTCGCTATTTAAGCACTTGTTTTTTTAACTCAACGGCTTAGCGGCGAGTGTTAATTCGCAAGGCGACGATTAGCGGCAGCCACGGCCGGCCGCGAGTTAAGGCGGGGTTAATAAATCCGGCTAAAATGCCGCTACCGGCTGTGCAGTTCTAACGGGCCGGACGGCCACCCTGCGGTAGCTGCGGCGGTGGGATACCTATTTTCTCGAAGAGGCACAAATGAATACTTTTACCAAATTCGGCTTGCTGGCCGTTACGACGCTTTGCCAAACCGCCTGGGCCGACGTCGACATGCCCCGCGTCGACCACCGCCAGGAAATCCAAGAACAACGCATCGAACAAGGTATCGAATCCGGCGAATTGACCCGGCGCGAAGCCAACCGCCTGGAACGCCAGCAAATGCGGATCGAACGCCAGGAAAACGCAGCCCAGGCTGACGGTGTGGTGACGCCGGCGGAACGCGCCCGGTTGAACCACCAGCAAAACAAGGCCAGCCGCAACATCGCCCGCAAAAAACACAATCTGCGCGGGCAATAAACTTCGGCAAAATCCGGCCGCGGCCGGATTTTTGCGTTAGGCGTCGCCCTTCATCAAACTCAGCAGTTCGTCCGCCGACACTTTGCCGCTGACGTCGGCGCCGTCCAGCAGGCTATCGGCCAGATCGCGCTTGTGGCCATGCAGCGCAACGATTTTTTCTTCGATGGTCTGCTTGGCGATCATCCGATAGATCGTCACCGGCCGCTGTTGGCCCATGCGGTGGGCACGGTCGGAAGCCTGGTCTTCCACGGCCGGATTCCACCATGGGTCCATATGGATCACGTAATCGGCAGCGGTCAGATTCAAGCCGACGCCGCCGGCCTTCAGACTGATCAAAAACAACTCGCCGTCGCCGCGCTGGAAGGCGTCGACCCGCTGCTGGCGCTCCTTGGCCGGCGTGCTGCCGTCCAGATATTGGTAAGCGATGCCGCGTTGTTCGACGTATTCTTTAATCAATTGCAGATGGTCGACGAACTGGCTGAACACCAGCGCTTTATGCTTGTTGTCCAACAGTTCGTCGACGATGTCGCCGAAGGCCGCCAACTTACTACTGGGCAAGGCTACGCCGGAATTGACCAGGCGGGTATTGCAGCAACTGCGGCGCAATTTGCTGATCGCGGCCAGAATCTGCAATTGCTTTTGCCCCGCCGGCGCCTCGGCACTGGCCAACGCTTCCAGACTTTCCCGGCGCAGCGCTTCGTAAAACGCCATTTCTTCCGCGCTGAGCTCGACGTAAACCGGAATCTCGGTGCGCGGCGGCAATTCCTGTAGCACCTGGGTCTTGGTACGGCGCAGGATGAAGGGTTGGATCAGCTTTTTCAGCCGGTAGCGGGCTTCGGGGTTGGCGTCGCGTTCGATCGGCCCGGCAAATTGGCGGTTGAATTGCTCCAGCGATCCCAACAAGCCGGGATTGATGAAACGGAACAAATTCCACAGCTCGCCCAAATGGTTTTCCAGCGGCGTGCCGGTCATGATCAGCCTGAAATCGGCCTGCAAATTCATTGCCCCTTGCGAGCGGCGGGTGGCGATGTTCTTGATCCATTGCGCCTCGTCCAGAATCGCGGTTTGGAACCGAATCTTGGCCAGCATCTCGGCCACGGTCTCCTGCTGCAGCAAGCCGTAACTGCATATCAACAAATCGTAAGGCCCCAGGTTGTCCAGCAAACCCTGGCGGTCGCCGCCGGCCAGAATTTGCGGGTTTAAGGTCGGCGCGAAACGGCGCGCCTCGTTTTCCCAATTCATACAGACCGAGGTCGGGGCGACGATCAGGCTCGGCCCGTCCGGTGCCCGCGCCAACAGCAATGCCAAGCCTTGCACGGTCTTGCCCAGACCCATGTCGTCGGCCAGACAGGCGCCGACGCCCCAGTGCGCCAGCCGCGCCAACCAGCGAAAGCCGGCCATCTGGTAGTCGCGTAGCTCGGCCTGGAAGGTGGACGGCAGTTGCGGCTGGTAGTCGCGCGACTGTTTCAGGCGCTGCAATTGGTTCTGCCAATGCTGGTCGGCTTGAAAACCGGCCTCGTCCTGCCAATCTTCCAAAGTCAGCGCCGCCAGCGGATTCAGCCGAACTTTCTTGCCGCTCAAGTCGGCGTAAGCCCGCAAATCTTCCAGCCGGCGGCGGAATTCTTCGGTCAACGCAAAGAATTGGCCGTCTTTCAGTTTCAGGAAACGGCCCTGGCGTTCGTCCAACAAGCCCAGCAATTGGCGGATTTCGACCACGGTATTCTCGTCGACCCGCAACTCGCCTTGCACGCTGAACCAGTCGTTGTCGCGCCGGACCTGCACATTCAATCCGGCCCCGGCCGTCTGGCCCAGCACCTTGAATTTGACGCCTTCCGGCCATTCCAGAATCGCCTGCCCGTCGGCCAGCGCCTGCAGTTGCAACAGCAATTCCAGACACGGCTCCACGTCTTCCAGCAAATATTCCCCGGCCGCGTCCTGCTCGGCCGCAGCCAGTGCCGGGCAGGCCTGCAAGATGCCGGCGGCGCGTTGTTTTTCCAGCGCCAAATCGCGTACCGCCTGTACCCGGCGGCCGTCCAGCTCGGCCAGCACGCTCTCGCCGCCGTGGCCGGGCCGGTAATAGGCGCCGCCCTCGGCTAGCGGCCGTATCAATACCGCCACCCGTAGGCCCTCGCCCAGCGGCAACAAATGCACGCGCGGCGTATTGTCGGCCGTAACCTGCTCGGCGTTGGCGGAACTGCCGCCGATATCGGAATGCACCGTCAACACGCCGGAAATAGCGGTCAGGGCATGCAATACCCGTTCCTGCGCCGAAGCCGGCGCTTCCAGGCCGTTCGGTCCGAGCACGCCGTGGATTTTATGGTGTTCGGGGCTGAATTCGACCACCCGCAACCGGGTCGGCGTTTCCTTGCCGACATGAAATTTCTGCTCGTAACCGGGTTGCGGCTCCAGCGTAATCTTGATCTTGCCGCCGTCCAGTTTCTTGACCCGCAATTCGGCGTCGCCTTTCAGCACTTCCACTCTGGCGTCGGGCGTATCCGCCCAGAACAGGAATGGGTGGCCGACCAAAGCCTGGGGCATGCCGCTGTCGAAGTCGAAGAAGGTGGAGCCGCCGTACCAACCGCTGTCGCGGTATTCCTTGATGTGGGCGCACAGCTTCAAATCCTGTTCGCTCAGATAATCGAACTGGTCGGTCTCCTGCGCCAGCCGCTTCAATGCCACGGCCCGCCCCTTGCTCCAACTGCCCTTGGCTTGCAATTTTTGCTCGCGCGGCTCGATCCGCACCCGATGGCCGTTCTCGTCGTAAGCCAACAGCCAGACCAGGCGGGTGGGTTTGTCTATCGCCGGCGCAGCGGCAATTTTTTTGTCGGCCAGCGGCAGATTCGTCAGCGCATCCAAAGCCAGCTCCCAATCGGCGCGGCTGGCGAACAAATCGCTCAAGGCCGGGCGGCCCTGCAGAAAACCGCAATCCCACTGTTGCGCACGCGGCGGTTCCAAAGCTTTGAATACATTGGCCAGTTCGGCGGCCGGCCAGCGGTAACCGTTATCCGACAGATGCCGGTAGAGCTTTTGCGTCAGCGGCTCGACCCGCTGGAAGTGGTCGGCCTTAACCCAGAATTTGATCAGCAACGACAACACGTGCAACAGCAGCGGCAGCGTATGTAAGGTCTCCGGCAAACCGCTGTCGCGGTAACCGTCGCCGATCTTGTACGGCGGATCGGCTGCCAGCAATTGGCTGCGCAACTGCAGTTCGCCTTGCAGGAAACGATTGAACAAGGCCAGATCGTGGTAGACGCCGATCCAATAACCGTCGCCCTTGATCGCTTGGTTCAGCAGCGTACCGAGTTTGGCGCGCTGTTTGGCGTCGTTGTGTTTCAGTATCGCCAGCGGGTAAAACACGCCGGCCAACCCGTAAAAATAGGCGTTGCGTTGGCCGGCCAGTTTGCGTTGCGCCACCAGCGCGGCCTCGTAAAGTTTGACGGCTTCGGCATGATCGCCGCGCAGAAAGGCCAATGCCGCGGCCAGGGCCTGCAATTCCGGATCGACTGTGCCGCGGGTTCGGACCTCCACGGCCTCCCATTCGCCGCGCAGCAGTTGCAATTCCAGTCCGACCCGATTCAGAAAATCCAAGCCCTCGCCGTTATCGGCAAACATCAAACTTGCCAGCAATTCCTCGAGTTTCGGATCGGCGTACAGATAGAGCAATTGGTGCAAGCCGGCGAATCCGGCCAAACCGACCAACAATTGCGGATGGTTTTTGCTGAACCAGACGCTGTCGAGCGGATTCAAAAACCAGGACAAATACAATTCGTTTGCGGCCGGCAATTTACCGAGGTAGCGGGCGCCGCCTTCCAGACATTCGTCGACCTTACCGTAATCGCCGCGGTAAAACTGCAAGCGCGCCTCGCGAATGCAATCGTCGACGCTGCTGTAACGGTAATAGCCGATACTGGGCGGATTGGCAGCCAGAACCGCCGCAGCGTAACGCGAGAGTTCGCCGGTATCGACCATTTGCCGGGCGATGACTTCCACCAGCGTCCGGCAACAACGGCTGCCGCCGGATTTGGCGTTCTCCTCGACCAACCCCAGTTTCAACAACGGTTTCAGGCGGGTTTTCACCGCTTCCGACTTCAGGGCTTTTCCGCCCTCTTTGATATCCACGTTAGCCAGACACTTGGCCAGATTGGTCAGCGAACTGTAGCTGTAATAAAGCGCCAACAACTTCATGACGGTTTGCTGGTCGGCGGTCAGCGATTGATAAGCTTTAAGGCGCTCTAGTAAACGTGCGGATGGCATGTTGCGACGGAAAACAAAAACCAGCGATAGTACCAGTTTGCCCGCGCCTGATGAAGCCGCAAGCGGGCAAATGGCATAAAAAAGGCTATGTTCGCGTTAGTAGTTGGCGTCGCCCCGGCATGGATTGCCGGGGCCCAGAAGCCACGGATGGCAAAGTTTCAACACATCCTTGTGCCCTGGATCCCGGCAATCCACTTGTGCCCTTTGGGTATGCCGGGATGACGGCTTCGTTCTCATTCAACTATTAACGCGAACATAGCCATAAAAAAGCCCGCGCTGGGCGGGCTTTAGTCTGTCGAGGCCGGAACCGGCTTAGAGTTTGGCCAGAACCTTGGCTACGGTTTCGCCCATCGCCGCCGGGGTCGGCGCGATGGTAACGCCGAATTGCTGCAGCATCTCGACTTTTTCCGCCGCCGATTCGCCGGACGCGGAAATGATCGCGCCGGCATGGCCCATGCGCCGGCCTTTCGGCGCGGTCAAACCGGCGATGTAAGCGACCACCGGTTTGCTCATGTTTTCCTTGGCGAACATGCCGGCTTCGACTTCCTGCGGGCCGCCGATCTCGCCGATCATCATCACCACCTTGGTTTCCGGGTCCTGCTCGAAGCGTTCGAAAATATCGCGGTGCGAGCTGCCGTTGATCGGATCGCCGCCGATACCGACCGAGGTCGACACGCCTATCCCCAGGCGTTTCATTTGGTCGGCGGCTTCATAGCCCAGCGTGCCGGAACGGCCGACGATGCCGACATTGCCAGGCATATAGATGTGGCCCGGCATAATCCCCAGCATCGATTTACCGGGGCTGATGGTGCCGGCGCAATTCGGGCCGGTCAGCACCATGCGCTTTTCTTTCGGAAACCGGCTCAGAAAGATTTTGACTTTCATCATGTCCTGGGTCGGGATGCCGTCGGTAATCGCCACACAGTATTTGATGCCGGCTTCGGCCGCTTCCATGATCGAATCGGCCGCGTAAGCCGGCGGCACGAACACGATGCTGGCTTCGGCGCCGGCCTGTTCGACGGCTTCCTTGACGGTATTGAATACCGGCCGGTCCAGATGTTTCTGGCCGCCCTTGCCCGGCGTAATGCCGCCGACCACGTTCGAGCCGTAATTGATCATGTCCTGAGCATGAAAGGTACCGATCTTGCCGGTAAAGCCTTGGACGATGATGCGAGTGGATTTATCGATAAAAATTGCCATGTTGTTTCCTTATCCTCGGGCCGCGACGACTTGATTGCGTGCCGCTACGGCTTTCTCGGCGGCTTCCGCCAGCGTATCGGCGGTGATGATCGGTAAACCGCTGTCTTCGATGATTTTGCGGCCCAACTCGACGTTGGTACCGGACAGGCGCACCACCAGCGGCACTTTCATATCGATGTTTTTCACCGCTTGCACCACGCCTTCGGCGATCCAGTCGCAGCGGTTGATGCCAGCAAAAATGTTGACGAGCATCGCCTTGACGTTTTTGTCCTGCAATACCATGCGAAAAGCCTTTTCGGTCCGCTCCGCCGAGGCGCCGCCGCCGACATCCAAAAAGTTGGCCGGCTCGCCGCCTGCCAGTTTGATCATGTCCATCGTCGCCATCGCCAGACCGGCACCGTTAATCATGCAACCGATGTCGCCATCCAGGCCGACGTAGCTCAAGCCGCGGTCGGCCGCTGCCATTTCCCGCGGGTCTTCCTGGGTCTTGTCGCGCAGTTCGGAGATTTTTTGGCGGCGGAACAAGGCGTTGTCGTCGAAGCCCATTTTCGCGTCCAGCGCGATGATTTCACCGTGGCCGGTGACAACCAAAGGATTAATCTCGACCATGTTGGCGTCCAGGTCGCGCATGGCGCGGTAGCAGCCTTGAATCAATTTAACCGCGTGCGGCACCTGGTCGGCGTCCAGGCCCAAGGCGAAGGCCATTTCCCGCGCCTGGAAATCCTGCAAGCCGACGGCCGGCTCGATATGGATTTTTTTGATCGCGTCCGGATTGGTTTCGGCCAATTCTTCGATTTCCATACCGCCTTGCGCCGAGCCGACCATGACGATTTTTTCGTGGGCACGGTCGATCAACAGGCTGAAATACAATTCCTTCGCAATGTCGGTGCCGGCTTCGACGTACAGGCGCAAACATTGTTTGCCGGCCGGTCCGGTTTGGTGGGTCACCAAGCGCTTGCCCAACAAGGCTTCGGCCGCATCCGCCACTTCTTCGTGGGTTTTGCAAACCTTGATGCCGCCGGCCTTGCCGCGGGCGCCGGAGTGGATCTGGGCCTTGACCACCCAGACGTGGCCGCCGATTTCGCGCGCCCGTTGCACCGCATCCTCCGGGCTATAAGCCAGACCGCCCTCGGCGATTTTCACGCCGTATTCGGACAGCAACTGTTTTGCTTGGTACTCATGAATGTCCATGGACTCTCTCGTGATTTTGAAAAGGTAGGTTGGGTTAACTCCCAGGGCATAAAAGCGAAGCGTAACCCAACATGGCAAGCCTTTGTGTTGGGTTACGCCCTTCGCCTTCGCTCGGGACTAACCCAACCTACATGATTGTTATCGGGTTTTGGCGGCGATCGCTTCGGCCATGCGCACGATGTTATTGGCCATGCGCTCCGAAGCCGCATCGATCAGGCGGCCGTCCAGTGCGGCGGCGCCCTTGCCTTGGGCGGCGGCTTCTTTCAACGCTTCCAGAATGCGTTTGGCTTTTTCGACTTCGGCGGCCGGCGGCGTGAAAACTTCGTTTGCCAGCGCGATCTGCGACGGATGAATCGCCCATTTGCCTTCGCAACCGAGCGCGGCGGCGCGGCGGGCGCCGGCTTTGTAACCTTCCGGGTCTTTGATGTCGCCGAACGGGCCGTCGATCGGCCGCAAACCGTAGGCCCGGCAAGCCACCGTCATCCGGCTGATCGCAAAGTGCCACTGGTCGCCCGGATAATCCGGATTCAAACCGCCGATGTTGACGGTGCGTGCCCGATTGCTGGCCGCATAATCGGCCACACCGAAGTGCAAGGCTTCCAGCCGGCCGCCGATCGAACCCTGTTTGGCGATATCTTCGACGTTGGCCATGCCCAGCGCGGTCTCGATCAAGGCTTCGATGCCGATCCGGTTCTTCAGGCCTTGTTGCATCTCCAATTGGTTCAGCATCGCCTCGACCATATACACATCGCCGTAAACGCCGACTTTAGGCACCAGCAAGGTTTTGATCTTGCTGCCGGCCTGCTCGACCAGATCGACCACGTCGCGCACCATGTATTGGGTATCCAGGCCGTTGATCCGCACCGACAAGGTAATGCCGTGGCCTTCCCAATCCAGGTCGTTGATGGCTTGGATCACGTTTTTGCGCGCTTGCAATTTGTCGTCCGGTGCAACCGCGTCTTCCAAATCCAAAAAGATGTAGTCCACACCGCTTTTCAGGGCTTTTTCGAACATATCCGGGTTGGAACCCGGCACTGCCAGTTCGCAACGTTGTACCCGTTGGGCATTGGCTTGGTAGAGGGTGTGGCTCATGAATAGTTTTCCTAAGGTCTGAGAGCGGACCGCTGAATCGGCAGTCGCTTCTTGGCTAAAAATAGCCAGCCATTTTACTTTCGGGGTGAGTAAAGTCAACGCTTACGGGCGTTTACAGCACAATTCCGGCAACCGCGGCAAGCGGCGGCGCGGTTAGCGGCAGGCCAAGCCGACGCGGCTTCCATGCCGGCGCGGGCGACCGGCTCAATGTCGTTAAAGTACGAAAAATTCGCCGATCCGGCAGAGATTCGCAACCAGCCGCGCCCGGATTGGCGAAATGGAATCCGGACGAAAGGTTGATGTAAGTTTCATGTAAGCCCGGTGAAAGTTGCGGTGGCTAGAATCGATGCCACCCAACAACCCGGTAAGTGGCTGCCATGAAAAAAACCGTATTAGTACCGACCGATTTTTCGGAGCCGTCTCTGCAATTGGTCGAACATGTTATTTCCCATTCCGAAAGCCGTCCGCTCGACATCGTTTTGACTTATTGCATGTCGTTACCCGATTCGATCTCCGATTTGTTGTTTTTCTCCAAGATAGAAACCATCCGCGGCCTACGCAGCCGCGACTACGTCAATGCCTATCGCGCCATGCTGCGCAGACATGCGGATAAAGAGGTATCGATCAGAACCGATTTGTTTACCGGTTGGAACCAAGCCGCCTTCAATAACTTTTTGGCGGGGAACCAGATCGACGAGGCGGTTATTCCGAAACATTACCGGCTGGCGCTGCACCGTAAGGACAGCTTCGACCCGATTCCGTTTATCCGGAAGAGCAAATTGAAAATCACCGAAGTCGAGATTTTAACCGCCGCTACCGCTTACCCTGCGTGAATCCCTGAGAGCTAACCATGAATTCAATCGAAAAAAACCGTTACCGACCGGCCGCCGCCAGCGACCCGGACCAGCTCGCCCATTCGGCTCCGGAGCGTTCGGCCACTGTGTTGCAACGGCTGAAAAGCTTCAACACCTTCTGGGATGACCGATTCGAAGACCTGACGCGCGAGACCTGGCTAAAAACCACCTATCGCGACCTGAGTGCGGGCTTGGTCGTCGCGCTGACGGCAATTCCAATGGCTATGGGCTTCGCCATGGCCATGGGGCTGCGGCCCGAGCAAGGGATTATTGCCGGTGCATTGGCCTGCATCATCGGCCGAACCTGGGGCGGCTCCAAATATCAGGTCTCCGGACCGACCGCAGCCTTCATCCCCATCATCGCCGGACTGATGCAGAAATACGGCGAAGCCAACGGCGGCAGCTTCGTCGAAGCGCACGGCTTCCTGGTACTCGTATCGGCGATAGCTGGCGTGATCTTGATGTTGATGGGTTTATTCGGACTCGGCCGCTACGCCAAGCTGGTACCCAATTCGATCATCGTCGGTTTTACGGTCGGCATCGCCACGGCGATTGCCTTGACCAACCTGGAATCCATCCTGGGGATCGAGAGTTTCAACGAACTGCTGGGAGAGGACGAAGATATCAAAGGCGGCATGCTGCACAACCTGACGCAAGCCTTTTCCAATCTCGACAAAATCAACCTGTGGTCGGTCATGCTGGGCCTGATGACCTTTATCCTGACCAAGGGCTTGCTGCGCATATCCATCTTCATCCCGGCGCCGCTGATCGCAATCGGCATTTCCACAGCGCTGGCCGCTACGGTGCTGGCAGACAAGGGCGTCATTTTGGTCCGTGACATTTACGGCTCGATTCCGAATAATTTCTTCGTTTTTACGCCGCCAGCCATGCCCGACATCACCGCCGGCGTCGTCGCCGACATTGCCTACTTCGTCGCCGCTATCGTGTTCGTTTCCGCCGTCGAAAGCCTGTTATGCTCGTCGATGGCCGACCGTCTGGCCGGGAACCGCAAAACGCCGTTCAATCCGGACAAGGAGTTCTGGGGCCAGGGGCTGGTGCAGATTATTACGCCGATGGTAAACGGCTTTCCATGTACCGGCGCTCTGGCCCGCACCGCGACCAGCATTAAGGCGGGCGCGGTCACGCCGCTGGCCGGCTACTTCAAAGGCTTGTTCAAACTGACATTGGCATATTACATTGCCGGTTATTTGGAACTGGTGCCGATGGCCTGTATCGGCGGCATTTTGTTATGGGTCGCCTCGAACATGATCAAGGTTTCCGAAATCAAAGAGGTGTTCGGCCATAACCGTTTCCACGCCGTCCTGATGGTGTTTACCGCGGTGATGGTGCCAGCCACCGACTTTCTAACCGGGGTTCTGGCCGCGCTGGTAATCTATTTTGCGGCGCGCCGTTTCTGCGACACGCCCGCGGTAGCCCATAAGGCGGCTGAGCCAATCGAACCGGCGGCGAAACTCTCCACCCCCGCAACGGCAGCGCTGAATTTCGATAACGTCAGCGTCGCATTGGCGCTCAGGGGCGAAGACGCCGGCTTGCTGCGCTACGTCGAGCGCCTTGCCGAACTTGGTATCGGCAAAACCTTTTACTTTGTCCACGTCGCCAATCCGAAAGACGCGGCCGGCGATCTGCTCGAGCGCATGCGCGAGGCCGTGCAACAGCGCTTGGCCGCAAAATTGCCGAAAGCCCGAGTTCATTACCGATTGCTGCACGGCCCGAACCGGATCGATGCCTTGGTAGGACACTCGCTCGAGGCAAAATCCGACGTCACCCTGCTCGGACACCGTCCCGACCGCAGCGGCCAGCGCTCGCTGGCGCGCCGTTTGGCCATGCTGGGCCAGGGTTCCGTTTGGATGGTGCCCAACGGCAGCAATCCGGAATTCCGCCGCATATTGGTGCCTATCGACTTCTCGGCATCTTCTGCCGCCGGCCTGTCTCAGGCTGCGGCCATCGCCAGGGCCGCCGGCGTCGGCGAATGTTCGGCGATACACGTGTTCGTTGACGACTCGGTAATTCGTTACGAAGAGCACGACGCGATCAAACGCGGCGAGGAGGAAGCTGAATTTGCCCGGTTCGTGGTTTCCGCCGATACCCGAGGCATCTGCGTCAACCCGATTTACGAAGAAGGTATCGACGCGACGCGCAGCATTCTGGAATGGGCGAAACGGCTCGATGCCAGCCTGATCGTGATCAGCACCCGCGGCCACAGCCGAGCCGCCGCCGTGTTGCTTGGCAGCACGACTACGGAAATCATGGCGAACTCCGCCATACCGGTACTGGTCGTCAAACACGACAACGACCATGCGCCGATTCGGGACGTTTTACTGGCCAATCGTTATTGGCAACGCCACGACCCGAGAACAAATTGACGGCAGCGGCGCCCGCTCGAAATCGGCAGCCCGGCCTTACCGGCTGCCGAACGCCCACCGGCTGCTTGCGGAAACCGCCGGTGGCCGTGGGGATAGCCGCTGCCGGTCCGTTAATACACTGGGCGTTTAAACCATGAATATGGCTATGCTCGCGTTAACAGTTGAATGAGATCGAAGCCGTCATCCCGGCATGGATTGCCGGGATCCATGGCACAAGGATGTGTTGAAACTTTGCCGTCCGTGGCTTCTAGGCCCCGGCAATCCATGCCGGGGCGACGCCAACTACTAACGCGAACATAGCCATGAATATCCTACTCGTCGAAGACGACCCCGTATTGGCGGATGGCTTGAGCCATACCTTGAGACAATCCTGCTACGATGTGACCTCGGCGGCCACCGCAACCTATGCCGAAGGCATGTTACTGGCAAAAAATTTCGATCTGATCGTGCTGGATCTGGGCTTACCCGACATGGACGGCCAAAAATTGTTACGGAATTTGCGCACCCGCCAGGTCACCGTTCCGGTTTTGGTTTTGACCGCGCGCGATGCGCTCGACGACCGCATCGAAGCGCTGAAAAAAGGCGCGGACGATTATATGACCAAGCCGTTCGACCTCGCCGAACTGGAAACCCGGATTCATGCCCTGATTCGGCGCAGTTACGGCAATTTCAGCAAGGACATCGTCTGCGGCCGGCTTACCCTCGATACGCTGGAACATAGAGTCCTGGCCGACGGCGAACCGTTGATCCTGTTCGCGCGGGAGTACGGCATTCTGGAATCGCTGATGCTGCAAATCGGCCGCGTGGTCAGTAAGGAGAAGATCGCCCAGCGGCTGGCGACCGGAGACGACGAATTGGGCGACAATGCCATCGAGGTCAATATCCACCGTTTACGCAAACGCATCAAGCCTTACGGCGCGCGCATCCGCACCTTGCGCGGTTTGGGTTATTTGCTCGAAGAGCACTCCGACGAAGTGTAAGCATTGCCCGCGGCGCCTGCCGGCGGGGCCGGGAACGCCAATTCGATCCGCGTGCCGCGCCAGCCTTCCTCGCCGCGGCCTACGTCGATCCGCGCCCGGTGGAGATCTGCAATTTCCTTTACAATCGCCAAACCCAATCCGCAGCCGGTACCCGGACCGAGCCGGTAAAACCGCTCGAACACCCGACCGATTTCGCCGTCCGGTATACCCGGCCCGTCGTCGGATACGGTCAGCTTCGGCTGTGGCCGCTCCTGCAACGCGACGGAGACATTGCCGCGCTCGAATCCGTAACGAATGGCGTTATCCAGTAGATTACCCAATAGCTCGCGCAGCAGGGTAGCGTCGCCGGCGACCAACACCGGATGCCCCGGCCCGTCGAAGGCCAGTTCCATCTGCCGTTGTAAAGCAAAAGGCGCCCATTCCATGCAAATCTCGCGCGACAACGCGTGCAAATCCACCGGCTCCAACTCGGAACCACCCTTGATCGGTTCCGATTTTGCCAGAACCAGCAATTGCGAAGTCAGGTGCGACAAACGGTCCGCGCAGTCGCGAATCTGCGCCAAGGCCGGCACGTAGGCTATTGCCCCGGGTTCGCGCAAAACCCGCTCCGCTTGGATTTTCAAGCCTGCCAGCGGCGTTCTGAGTTGATGCGCGGCATTGGCGATGAAACGGTTCTGCGTCTCGACGGCTTGGTGCAGTTGGCCCAGCAAATCGTTGATGGTATCCGTCAGCGTGCGCACTTCGATGAACGTTTCAATATCCGAAATCGGACTCAGATCGCGCGGCGAACGGCGGGCAACCTGCCCGGCCAGTACCTGTAGCGGCTGCAAGCCGCGGCGGGTTCCGGCCAACAGGTAAAAGCCCGTCAGCCCCACCAGCATCAACTGCGTCACCAAATCGACCAACAAAAAATCGCGCATCATCGTCCGGCGCTTGATTTTGGTTTCGGCGACGCAAACGAAAACCGGTTCCGCCCCGCTCCGCAGTTCAACGCGGATCGATACCACCCTGACCGGCTCCCCATTCAGGATGGCGTCGTAAATGGCCGGCACGGACCAGTCTTCGACCCGCAAAGGCGGATCCGGTACGATCGCATCGCCGGCCAACACAGTGTGGTCGGCCGAAACGATTTTGAAATGAATCTTGTCCTCTTCATCCCATTTGAACATTTCCAACGCCACCGACGGCAATTCCACCGATACCATGTCCTGCCTGACCCGGATTTCCTGAATCAGCGACTTGGCGGAATCGGTCAGCCAACGGTCATACGTTTCATTGACGTAATGCTGCGTCACGTAATACGACATTACCGAATCGGCAACGACGAAAAACAACAGCGGCAGGCTCAAACTCAATATCAGTTGGTGCTTCAGACTCCTGAGCTTATTCATCCGTACCCGCCTCCAACAGGTAGCCCAGACCGCGCATGGTGCGAATCGCCACGCCGTAGCGACCAATGCGTTTACGTAACCGGTACAGGTAGATGTCGATAGCATTATCGGTTTGCGTTTCGTCGTCGGCGGAAAGCAGGCGGCCTATGCGCTCCTTGGCGACGACTTTACCCGCTTGCAGCATCAGGATTTCCAACACCCTGTAGTCCCGCGCGCTCAATTCGATCGGCTCGCCGTCGGCGCTGATGCGCCGGAACTGCGCTTCCAATGTCAAACGGCCCACCACGACGCTGCGGCCGAACGCCCCGTAACACCGCCGCATCAGGGCATGGATTCTCGCTTCGAGTTCCTGCAGCGCAAACGGCTTAACCATATAGTCGTCTGCGCCCTGCCGGATACCCTCGATCCGGTCTCGCATCCCGTCCCGCGCGGTCAAAATCAGTACGGGCAACAGGATGCGCCGCTCGCGCAGCCTGCGCAGCCAATCCAGTCCGTCCATATCGGGCAGGCCCAAATCGAGCACAGCCAGCTCGAAACTCCGGCTCTGTAATAATTCTTCCGCGCCGACGCCGGTTGCCGCCCATGTCACGCGATAACCGCTTTGGCTCAGCGCATGAACCAGTCCGTCCGCCAAAACGGCATCGTCTTCCACCAAAAGTATCGTCATTTTCGAGCTTCCGTTTTGCGGTTGCGGCGCCCACCACTGAGTAGGCCGCCGGCTTGTCCGCGGGAGAAATATCGGCCGGCCTTAGCCGGAATATTCAATGGTACGGCCCGGATTTTACTAACAGCTCTGCCGGTGAGGGCAATTTAACTGCATACCGGCCGGAATTGGGACGATAGCGGGGGGACGACGATGCCGACCCCGCCAATCCGACTTGCCGAAAACAGCCTTATATGGCACCATCCCGCGGTTTTCGACGATTCTAAAATTCCAAGGAGAAGCAGATGGCGGGTCGCAATCACCTTTTTGTTCCAGGTCCAACCAATACCCCACACGAAATTCTGAGCGCGATGCACGTGCCGATGGAAGACCACCGCTCGCCGATCTTCCCCAAGCTGTTGTCGCCGATTCTGGAAGACCTGAAAAAAGTGTTCCGCACCGAAACCGGCCAATGCTTCGTGTTCCCGGCCACCGGTACCGCCGGCTGGGAAGTGGCGATGACCAACTGTTTGAATCAAGGCGACAAAGTGTTGATTTACCGCTTCGGCCAGTTCGGCCACTTGTGGGCGGAAGCGGCACGTAAATTGGGCTTCGACGTCGAAATCCACCAAGTCGAATGGGGCAAAGGCATTCCGCTGGACCATTTGGAAGCGCGCCTGAAAGAGGACAAAAACCACGAAATCAAAGCCGTGCTGGCGACGCATAACGAGACCTCGACCGGCGTCACCAGCGACATTCCCGGCGTGCGCAAAGCGCTGGACGCGGCCGGCCACCCTGCGCTGCTGTTCTCCGACGGCGTCAGCGCCATCGGCAGTATCGATTTCCGCCAGGACGAGTGGGGCGTGGACGCCAGCATCGCCGGTTCGCAAAAAGGTTTTATGTTGCCGGCCGGTCTGGCGATTTTGGGCTTCAGCCAAAAAGCCCTGGCGGCCATCGACAACAGCAACTTCCCGCGTTCGTTCTTTTCGTTGAAAGACATGGCCGCCTCCAACAAGGACGGCTACACCCCTTACACTCCTTCCACGCCGATGCTGTACGGCTTGCGTAAAGCTTTGGAATTGTTGCTGGAAGAAGGCATGGAGAACGTCTACGCGCGCCACCACCGCTTGGGCGAAGGCGTGCGCCGCGCGGTTGCCGCCTGGGGCTTGCAAGCTTGCGCACAAGAAGGCTGGGCTTCCGACACCGTTACCGCCATCGTCGTGCCGGCCGATAAAGACGCCCGTCACGTCATCAGCACCGCTTACAACAAATACAATATTTCGTTGGGCGCCGGCTTGAGCGAAGTGGCCGGTAAAGTATTTCGCATCGGCCACGTCGGCGACATGAACGACGTGTCCTTGCTGGGCGCCATTGCCGGCGTGGAAATGGCGATGCTGGACCACGGCTTCGACATCAAAGCCGGCAGCGGCGTCGCAGCGGCAATCGAATACTACCGCTCTACCGCGAAATAAGCCTCGCTATCGGTCCGGGCGGCGAATTCCGGTTCGCCGCCCGCTCGCAAACCGGCACCATCCCTCTCCGCCACTAGCATTTTCCTGCTCGCAGCGGTGCACAGCACACCAAAATCGGTCGGAAGCCGCACCAAAATCCGGCAAAAACTCCGGTCCAACTTGGCCAAGCCCCAGCCAAAAAACAATTAACCAATTGTTATTCATTGACTTTTTTACCTAGGCGCCATTTTTGCTGAGAAAAGCCGAGGACCAACTGTTATCTAACAGCCTAGGGAGGATGTCATGAAACACTCAGCACTGTTAATCGCGTTATTGGCTGCCCCGGCCCAAGTCAGCCCGACCGGCCACCCCGTCACCGGCTCCGATCCGGATTCCACAGTTTTTTACTCACCGATTCGCGACCCTTTCCACGCCATAGAAAACGACTCCGCCGCCCCAGCGCTGTTCTCGGCAGCTATCGCCCGTTGCCCGGCCGATGCCGTCCGCGTCGAACAATGCAAGCCGCTAGACTGGCCGGCCGTCGATTACCTCGCGCTCAGCAGCGTGGCTTGGCACTTAATTCCCGGCGCCAGTTACCGGCTGGCAACCGGCGACTTTGCCGACGAGGCGCCGCAACGCGGGATCGCTGGCGACGTGTCGGAAACCTACAGGCTATCCGGCCTGCCGCTGGCAGGCGTGGCCTGGTTTTCGCTGGGTTGCCTGCTCGGTTCGCTGGCCTTGTTGCGCCGCCGCCAAACCGGTATCGGCAACGCCATCGCCTGACCGGGTTTCGCGCGATTATTTGCGTTGGAGCCGCGAGTTGCCTATAGTCGCAGCCACCGATGATTCCATCGGCGGCTGCGGCCGGCAAACCTGCCGATACGCCGCCGCGACTCACGACAAGGCGAGAGGCCCCGGCCATGGCGAAAACTTTATACCAATTGCTAAACCTTCCTGAATCCGCGACCGCGCAACAAATCCATAGCGCCTTCAAAACTGTCGAACGCCTCTACACCGGCCGCCACGACGACGCTTCGCTGGCAAGTTTGGCCCGGGCCAGAGAGGCTTTCCTGATTCTGTCCGACCAACAGCGGCGCCTGGCTTACGACCGCAAATTGGCCATGGCGCAGGCCGCGGCCGATTCGGCCAATCCTCCGGACCGGTCGCGCCGAACTTTTCAACTAGCGCCGCGGCAAGCGGCAGTGGCCGCTGCCTTGGTTACGGCGGCCGGACTCTGGCTATACCGGGATTACCAAAAAACCGAACAACTGGCCGCCGCGGCAGAAGCCTTATTGCGCCAACAAGAATCGCTAGCGCAGCAAAGCCGAATCGAGCGCGAACAAGCCCGAATCGAAGCCGAACGCAGCCTGCGCCAACAACAAATCGAAGACGCCAACCGTCTGGCGGAGCGGCAGTTGGCCAACCAACAACGGGCCCTGGAATTATTGCAAAGCCGGGTGGATGCCGAGTCGCGCTTGGACGAGCAGGATATCGCCGCCGGCCAGCTGGAAATGCAATACCGGAAACCCGAACTGGCGCTGGAACTGCAGCAGCAAAAACAACAGTACGCCGCAGCCCAACGCCAGCGCGCACTGCAACAGCACGACGAGAACATCGCCAGTATCAATAGTCTGCGGGCGGCGCGGATCAGAGCCTACGACCGCGAACACACCACCGGCGAGATTTCCCGTTCGAATCCGACTTTAGACCCTTAATCCCGCCCCTGAAACTAACCGCCGGCTGGCTTATACTGGCGGTTCGAATGCAGCCTTACAGGAAATTTTGATGAGCAAACCCAAAGTGTTGATCAGCCGGCGCTGGCCGGCTGCTGTCGAAGCCAAACTGCAGGAACTGTTCGACACGACGCTAAATAGCGACGACCGTCCGCTGAGCGCCGACGAGTTCCGCGCGGCCCTGCAGAATTACGACGCAGTCTGCCCGAGCGTCTGCGATGCGTTGCCGGCCGAGGTGTTGAACGTCGCCAACAAACGCTGCCGGATTCTGGGAAATTTCGGCGTGGGTTATAACCACATCGACATCGCCGCCGCGCGCGAGCAAGGCTTGGTCGTGACCAACACCCCCGGCGTACTGACCGAAAGCACCGCCGATATTGCCATGACCTTGTTGTTGATGACGGCGCGGCGCGGCGCCGAAGGCGACCGCTTGGTCCGCTCCGGCCAGTGGCGGGGCTGGTGCCCTACCCATATGATGAGCAGCGACGTCACCGGCGCGACGCTGGGATTGATCGGCTTCGGCCGCATCGCCCAGGCCATGGCTCGCAAAGCGCACCACGGCTTCGGCATGAAGATTTTGTATGTCAAACCCAGCCCGGCCGATCCGGAAATCGTCGCCGACCTGCAAGCGGTGCATTGCGAAACGGTCGAAGAACTATTGCCGCAATGCGATTTCGTGTCGCTGCACTGCCCCGGCGGCGCCGATACCCGCCATCTGATCGACGAACGCCGCCTGAACCTGATGAAACCCAGCGCACATTTGATCAATACCGCCCGCGGCGACGTGGTCGACAGTAAAGCCTTGATCCGGGCGTTGCGGGAAAAACGCATCGCCGGCGCCGGCCTCGACGTTTACGAAGGCGAGCCGCACCTCGATCCCGGCTTTTTGGAATTGGAAAATGCGGCTTTATTGCCGCATTTGGGCAGCGCCACAATCGCCACCCGCACCGCGATGGGCGAAAGGGTGCTGGCCAATTTACAGGCCTTCTTCGCCGGCCAAGCAGTGCCGGACCGGGTAGTGTGACGGCTGCGGCCCGCTTCGCCCGAACCTAGCCGCAGCCGGGAAAAATCAAGCCGACTGTTCGTGACGCCGCTTTTTCAGGCCCAACATGCCGATCACGCCGGCCAGGAACGACCAGACTGCGGCCGGCAGCGGCACCGGCGACGCCTCGAGATGGTTATCCATCCGCACATCGGCGTACAAGCCGTCCATTTGCCCGGCGGCCAATTCGAAACCGAACGGGCCGCTGCTGCCGGCCAATACCACGTCCAAATCGTTAAACGCGGTATCGACCCGGTCGTAACCTTGCCACAAAAGCCCGTCGCCGTTAAAGAAATCGATAGTGACCGAGCTGGAATCGGTCTCCGCGCCGACGGCCGCGCTGAGCAGGTAATCCAGGCGCAGGCTGATCGCGTAACTGTCGCTGCCGTTATTGCGAAATTCCAAGCCGTACCAAGCCAGATAGTGGGCGTCCAGCGTACCGTTAGCCAGCGTGCCGCTGGCGGCAAAGGTGTAATTGAAAGCCGAACCGGTCGCCAAATCCGGATTGTTGGCGGCTACCGAGCCGGTGCCGTTGATTTGCACTTGCGAATATTCGTCGCCGGGATAGGCCGGAGCATTGATTTGGCGGAAATAACCGACGATTTCCAGTCCGGATAAATCCCCCGGATTCGTCAGATTGGCGATGCTTTCGATGCTGTAACTCAACCCGGCGGAACTGTTGAAATTGGTCGCAGCCGCTGCCGGTTCCGCGGCGGCCAGACTCGATCCGGCCAATATTGCCAGCGCTACCCTGCTATTGATGGAATTCTGCATAATTAATCTCTACGTGGTCTTGAGTTCCTAAGGCCCGCGTCGCCAGACGCGGCGCGGGCCGCTGTTAAAACCGGCGTGGGGCCGGTCAGCGCGCCAACAACTGGTCGAACGGCAGCAAGGGTTCTGCCGAACCATTCGCGCCGACCGCCGGTACCACCAGCACTTCGTCCTTGGCCAGATCGGCTTGCAACGGATTGCCGGCGACCACCGCCTCGTGGTTGCCTTCGTGGCCGTTCGGTACGACCACTTCCGGATGGTCGAACGGCGCTTTTTCGTAGCGCACCCGGTCGTCGGTGAACGCCTTCAGGTAAGCGATCAGATCGGCCCGGTTAGCCGGCGAATTGATCGACGAAGAAATGGTGCTGACCTGAAAGTGCAAATTCTCGTTATGGAAATTGCCTTGCCGGCCGTAAAACTCGATCACCTGCTCCAACGTCGCCATACTGCCGTTGTGCATATAAGGCCCGGTCAGTTCGATATTGCGCAAGGTCGGCACTTTAAAGGCCGCCTTGACCGCCACGCCCAGATTCACCGCATTGGCTTCGTCGCGCGCCGCGCTCGGCGACGGAATGAAGGCCGTCGCCGGATCGGCACAATTTTGGTTGCGCAACACGCCTTCGCGGCTGCCGTCCGCCTGCACCCCTTCCACCGCGGTGAAGTAATAAGGCTCCGGAAATTCGCTATTGATCGCGATCGAGGTGATGAAATCGCAGGCTCGAATATTCTTGACCAGACTGTCCTTGATGCCCTGCGGACGGTCTTGCAGGTACTGGATATATTGCGAACTGAACGACAGCGGGTTGCCGAAATCGTCCACACCGCCTATCCCCGGATCGTTGAGGGGATCGGCGACGCCGGTGTTGACATAGCCCAAATCCATCAATAACGGCAGCACGTCGCCGTTATAGTCGCGGGTTATCGGATTGACGTACTGGGTCATGCCGGCGGCATAAGCCGCATTACCGGGTCCGAACGCATTCGGGCCGTAGGGGATCGGCGTCGCTGCCGGGCCGAAGGTTTTACCGGCTTCCGGTTTTAATAACGCGGCATTGGTCGCCACCGCGGCCAAACTTAAGCTCGGCCCGGTGTGGCACAAATTGCAGTGGTTGTTGAAAAACAAGACACCGCCGCGCTTCAAGGCTTGGCGTTTGGCATCGGTCTCGGCCGGCGTGGCGCCGAAGACGTTGGTCCAGGTCGGCCGCAGGCCGGCATCGACCGGACTCAGATCGAACGGCGACTGGTCGGATACCAAAGTCGATTGGTAAAGCTGCAGAGCCAGACCGAAGAACATCGAGAAATTGGCTTCCATCTGATTGTAAGCCGCCTGCCCCGGCGGCGCACCGAACGGGCCGATGCCGCTATAAGACCAGTATTTGGCGTTGAAAGCCTGCATCACCAAATTTTTATAGGTGGTATTCAGGCCTGGCCGCAGATTACCGATACTGCTCAAACTGTAAGGCCCGAGCACGCTGTCTTCGTAATGGACTTTCTGGTTTTGCAAGGCTTGGCGCGCCAACAGCTTGCGGCCGATATCGGCCCAAGTCCGATTCCGGCAGCTCATCTCGGTGTCGCTCAAACCGGGTCCGGTCGCCAACGACGCCAACGACGAGTTCTCCAGATGCAGTTTTTCCTTGGTCACCGAACGCGAATTGAGCTTGACCCAGACTCCGGCATTCGGATCGCGCTCGCCCCACGGGCTGCTGCCGTTGAAGATGTTGTTAGCCCGGCCGTCCCAGAAATTGCGTTGGTTGAAGACGGCGTTGATGACGGTTGGCGCGTTGCGCGGCTCGACTCGCCGGGTACCGGTTTGATTGACGTGAAACACTTCATCGACGCTACGCGAACATTGGTCGGCATTGCCGCCGGTCCGCGAAGCGCCCTTGAATTCGCCGCTGAAAGTGCCGGACGACGCCACGACGTCGTCGGTGGAAAAGGTCACCGCGCTAAATTTATCGGCCGGGTCGGCGACGCGATGCAACGGAAAATCTTCCGGACGCAAGGTATGGTTGGGCCCGCCGCCACCGGACGCCAACGTGTCGAAGGTTTGGCCGCTGGCGTTGCTGCTCTTCGCCCCCGGATTCAACTGGTTTTTGACCCTGCCGTCGGCACCGGCATGAAAGTGGCACGAACCGCAGGCCATGCCGTCGCTACCGACGTTGGTATCCCAAAACAAGGCCTTGCCTAACGCAATCGCCGCCGATTTATTCACTACAATCGGATTCGAGCCGTCCAGCAATCCCGGCACCGGCGGCACCGGTACTCCTTGCAACGAGACCGGCACCGGCCCGTGGGCCGACACCGGCATCGCCGCTACTGCGGCAATCAATAAAAAATGGATTTTCGAAAAAAGATGCATGCCTGCCTCGCAAACCCCGCATACCCGCCGCACCGCAACAGCAAGAGACGGTCCGCGGGATCGGAGATGGGCCGAACGGTTGCGCGTCGCAGATTGCGCCCGTTCGGCCGAAACTTAAGAATTGGCGCCGGCGGCAAAGACGGAAATCCCTAAAGCCGGCGACTTGTTAGAGTGGAAACGGCCGCGAGCCGGACCGGTTTCCGCGCGATCGGCACTGCCGCTCTATTGCGCGAAAAGGCCCGGATGCTGGCCGTGCCGCTTCAAACGGCAAGCGGCTTCTTGCGGCCGAGCGCGGTAAAACCGAACAATGCCGAGCCGAACAGCCACACAGCCCCCGGCAGCGGAACAGCGCTGACGCCGGTGTTGTTAATGGTCAACCGGTATGCCTGGCCGGCGGCCGTACCGCAATTCTGGCCGTTGGCGTTGTCGTCCGGGCAGCTTCCGGCCCAGCCGATCAAGTAGTAACCTGCCTTCAAGCCCTGCAGCGTCAGCATCGCTTCGCCGGCACTCAAACTGGCGAAACCGGTGTAGACGTAGGGCGAGTTTTGGTTGACGTTGGCCAATGCGTTACCGTTCAGCGGATCGCTAGCGCCGCCGCCGTATTGGCCGACGTTTCCCGGATTGCTCGCGCCGGCGAATAAACCTTGCACCTTGTCGCCGTCGCCGTTAGTAAAGGAGTATCCGGCATTGGCGTAACCGATCCAGCCGTCATGGCCGCTGACCAGCGTACCGCCGTTGGAATTCATCCAGCCGTTACTGCCCAAGCTCGGATTGACGCCAACCTCTTTATCATGCCCGGCCACACCGCCGTCGGACGGGCCGCGGACCTGGCTCCATTCATGGCCGTAACCGCCGCCGGTGGCGGCCCCGGTAACCATCGGCGCCGAGCCGCTGGTCCAGATCGAAAAGCCCGGAAAATTCATCGGCGACGCGCCGCCGTTTTGCTTCAGATTGACGGTGAGGTCGAACCGCGTGCCGGCAGCCAGGTCGGTCGAATCGCCGACCTGAAAAATCCGGAACTGCGCCGTATGGGTCCAGCCGTAGTTAAACCCGGTACCGTAATCGGCCCAAGCGCGTTTCGGCGCATTGCCGGAAACCGTCGCACTATCGCCGGCGCCGATAACGCCCAAACTAGCAGGACTGATAGCGGCCGCCTGCCCGGAATATGCGGCCATGGCGCCGGCGCCGAGTACGGCAAGAATGGCTTGGCGTAAGCTGTGTTGATTGATGCCTAACATTTGGATGCCTCGATACGTGATTCAAATTAAGTAAATGCAAGTTGCCTGTTCCGGGGCAGTCAGGCCGTCTCCGTGCGAGACCCCTGAATTTCCGCATCCTCCTCACGGCAGGTTTGGCTTTTTCCCGACAGTGATATCGTTTCCATCTATCACACAGCCCTTTAAGCACAATTCATACCTGTTTTTTTTGTTTTTAATTCAATCACTTGCAATAAACAAACCAAAAACTGCGGGTTTTGCCGCAGTTTTGACCCTGTTCGGGCCGCAACAATAAAACCGGCAAACGTGGGAGAAAGCCAAAACATTTCAATGCTTTATAGAACATTGCCGGCTTAGGCCGAATTGCGTCTAAACCGGCTGCCGTTTTATTGTCCGATTCGATAATGACCGATACGAACCGGCGCGAACGGCGTCGAAACTAAAAATTTTCTAGCTCTATGTAATTGTTTTATATTGGATACTTTATTCAATAGCGCATCTGGCGCTATTGGCGCCGCGCCAACGAAACCGATCGCTGCCAGGCAATAAGAACACAATTTGTGTGATTTCACCTGTCGCTGCGGCATATCCCGCAGTTTGCAATTAGCCGCCGTTTCGGTTTTTCGGCCAAGCCGCATGGCACCATTCCAATTGCAAGCGGCCGACGAAAATCGGGCAGCCATGTGCCGAACCCGGCCCGGCCGTGCGTTTTCGGCCGCAGCCAATCCGGCGAAACTGCGCGCCGAGTCGGTTTTCAAAGCCAAAGTCCCTTCTTAGCCGGCGCCAGGCCGACAAGTCGGTCTATTAAATTCAAAATATTGATTTGAAAGGATGTTGTCCAAAGCGGGCATGGCTATTGCTGACCCGGCTTACCGACTGCTCGCCCCGGCTCCGAATTTTGCGGCAACGCCCCAGTAAGGCGCTTGCGGCGATTGTTTCTCCCCTTGGGTGCAGCGGCTTTGTCAGTTCGATAGTGGAATAAGCATGAAATTACCCTATAAGCGTGTGCTGGCCTTCGCGGCCGCGCTCGGCATTGGATTTATCTTGGCGCCGCAGCCGGATCCGCCGTTTACCGGCCACGGCGACCCCGCAGCGTTAAGCCAGTTGTACCAACGTTGGAAAAACGCTCACGAGCAATCCGCCCGCCCGGATACGCTGCAACTTGGCTTGAGCTATTCCAAAGCGCTGTCCGCACGCTTCAGTCCGGCCGCCGGCCGGCTCCAACTCAATCTGCGTACCGGTCGCTTGCAGGCGGCGGTGTCCGATTTGCCGGCAACAGGCCAATACGAACTCTGGCTGCTGGACAACCATCGCCCATCCCGGCAACGGCTGCGGATCGGGCAACTAGAGCCTACCGCTGACGGACACCGCTTGGCCGTGCAGCTCGATCCGCAGCAAATGCGCGGATTTACGCTGGACGCTGCCGCAATCGTCCAAGCCGGAACCTCGCCCGACAACGGCGGCCTGTTGTTCGGCTCGCCTAGCCTACTGCAACGCCTGTATTTCACCGAACACGACTGGCCGGGCGCGATGCTGGCCGCTGCCGGCGGCGTATCCGCGTCTGAGCGCGCGCCGTTCGAATTCCTGTTACCCAAGACCGCCCAAGCCGGCAATTTCGGCCGCGGCCCGCAATTGGCGCAGTTGATCGCCCGCGGCCAGAAGATTTTTACCGAAGAGACCTTTGGCGGTAACGGCCGCACCTGCGCCACCTGCCACCGCCCTGACAATAACCATACGATCGATCCGAATTACATCGCCAAACTGCCGAAGAGCGACCCGCTGTTCGTCGCCGAAACCAGGCCGGAACTGGCCGATTTGGAAAAACCGGCGCTGCTGCGCCAGTTCGCGTTGTTCGTCGCTAACGCCGATGGCTTCGACCGGCCGCCGGTGATGCGCAGCGCCTCGCACTTGCTGGGTCTGGCCAACACGCTGACCTTCGAACGCGCGGTCAATCCGGGCTACGGTAACGGCGAATTTACCCAGGACGAAGCCTATTTCAACAGCCACGATCCCGAAGCCCAACAGTCCGGCACCCATACCCAAGCCATCGGCTGGTCTGGCGACGGCGCGCCGGACGGCGGTTCGTTGCGCGACTTCGCCAAGGGCGCGATCAAACAGCACATGCCGAAAACTCTGATCCGGGCCGAGAACATCGATTTCAGGTTGCCGACCGAAGACGAACTCGACGCCTTGGAAGCGTACATGTTGTCTTTGGGGCGCAGCAGCGAATTGAATCTGGCCAATATGTATTTCAAATCGCCGCTGGTGCAGAACGGCTTGTTATTATTCAACACCAAAAACAATCCGAAAGCCGCGGACGGTTCGGTGATCTTCGGCGCCACGGCCAACTGTAACGGTTGCCACTTCAACGCCGGCGGCATCAGTTCCACCACCAACGCCAATCCGACCCGCGATACCGGTGTCGAGCGGATGCGCGACCAGTTGCACCATTTGGCCGATCCGACCCTGGCCTACGACGGCGGCTTCGGCCAGCTCCAACAAAACGATTGCGGCCCGAATTACGACGAAATCTGTTTTAGCGACGGCAGCGTCGCGCCGAGCGGCACCAGCTCGCGGCCGACCGGACACCAGGGTTTGAACCGTTTTAATACCCCATCGCTGGTCGAGGCGGCCGACACGGCGCCGTTCTTCCATAACAACAGCGTGACGACGCTGGAGGAAAGCGTCGCCTACTACAGTTCCGACGCCTTCAACAGCTCGCCCGGCGCGTTTACCTCCAGTAAAGCGAATCGGCAGGGCAAACTGGATTCGTCGCAAGTCATTGCCGTGGCATTGTTTTTACGCTCGATCAACGTATTGGAAAATATCCGCAGCTCCAATCTGTTGGATAAAAAAGCGATGGAGCAGAACGGCGAGCCAAGCTTGAAATCGCTGAAACTGGCAATAGCCGATACTCAGGACGCGGTGGAAGTGTTGCAGCAAGCAGTAATCAATCCCTATCCGGAAGCTTTGGAAAAGTTACAGCAGGCGTTGAATCTGGAGACGATGGCCGGCAACCGGTTTCATCCGGGCAGGATCGGACTATTGCGACAGGCGATAGTGTTGAAGGAACAGGCTCGCAACCTGATGGTCAGCGGCGGCTAGGCCAAGCCAGCAGAATACGATGAGATATTGCGGCCCAGATAAGGGGGGCGGAGCGCGAGCGTTGCCGCGGCGGGATTTTCTGCGGGCATAAAAAAAGCCGGCGAGGCGCGCCTCGTCCGGCTCTGGAAAGGCTTAAGCCGGAGCTTAAGCTTGGACCAGCGTTTTCCGGCGTCCGGTGTAGAGGAAACCCAACAAAGCGCTTGTCATGAACCAGATAGAGGCGGGAAGAGGTACTACAGAACCACCGCTTTGGTCAGCAGCTGGCTTGATATCGAAGCCGTACAGCAACGCCAAGGTGTTTTTCACACCAGGTTTGGCAAAAGTCAACAAGTAAGCGTTGTCATCGAACTCGAAATTTGCAAATTCGCTGACCCAGCCACTGACTGTCCACAAACCAAATTTGAAAGCACCGGTTGGCGAATAGCTGCCAATACCGCTAAAGGTATATAGCGGAGCCGCACTGCTCAGGTCAGCATTTGCTGCAAAGATACCGAAGGTATCGCTACTGGGAAACGGAGATGAAAAACTCACGGACAAAAAGTTGCTGTCCCCATCAGTCGATTCCCAAATAATACCTGCCGAACTTACAGTCGAAACTGCAAACAGGCACACAGCAAGCCATAGTCTTAAAGATAAAAGCGTTTTCATGGATATTCCCCATTAATTAACGTTAACAAACGGCCATCCATATGGCCACCTAGTCCGGACTTGGAGATTTATCCCAAATAACCGCCGCCGAACCGAGGATGAAAGCCGCAGCCTTCATCCAAAGTTAATTATACAAGAAATATGCCAAAAAAATTCAAGCATAGATTTCAACGGATTAAGTTTGCCGAATTGAAGCGAATGTAAAATTAGCCGACACTTTTTCCTGTAAATTGAGTGGTTAACGTCTCGGCTGCGCTATTTTGGCGCTAATCGCAATCCGCTGCCGGTACCCGCTGCTGCGCCACGCCGCCGGCCATGGCTCGGGAGGCGCCGAAACGGACGAATAAAGCCTGCCGAGCTTTGCTGCGCTGCCTAAGCTCGGCACGGATGCCGCGTGCCGCAAGCTGCTCTCGAAACGACAGCGCCCTGTCCTTCTCGACAAAAACGCCCAAAGATAGTGCGCCTTTCAGCTCGCCTTCCGGAACCATCCAGATGTCGGCAATCCCTTTCGCCTGTAACATCATTTTGTTAATCCGGCTTTGTTCCGCGTCCTTGGCGGCCGGGTAGTAGACTTGATAATCTGCAGGAACTGCGATTTCCCGATAAAAAGACTGTGCGGACACCAGCGGCTTGCCTTTCAACCAACGCTGCAATTCGGCGTCGTCGGCGAACGGCCCGGCTTCGTAACAATTGATTACCGGTTCGCGTTTGACGGCAGCCGGCCGCGGCGGCTTGTTCTCCGCGGCTCCGGTAACCCCCGCCAACCGTTGCGGTTGGGGCGGCAACAAAAGTTTCGGCACAGCCAGTCGTTGCAATGCGGCTGCATTGCGGTCCAAAACTTGCGAAATTGCCGCGCCGCGCCGCGCCGCATCGCGCTCTTCGACCAGTAAAATCGGCGGCAATTCGGACGGCCTATCGGTAGCCGGCGTCAACGCACCAAAATGGAACTGCCAGAAAAAAAACAGCACATTGGCCAGACACAGCAACAAAAAAATCGGCTTCATCCAACACACTCCGCTGCGATGCAATAATGCCACAAGCCCTTGAATACCAGTTGCGAATCCAGCACCCTATCTCCCGCCAGTTGTTGCGCCAACACGGCTGCGTCGCCCCCGGTCAAAACCAAGCGGTAATGCTGGTTTTGGCGGCGTAACGCGGTTTCGATCAAGCCGGCCGCCGCCCACAGCACGCCGGAATCGATTGCCGCATCGGTATCCGCCGCCAAGCCCACCGCTCCGGCGCCGGCCGCAACCGGCAAGGCGTGGGTATTGACTGCCAACGCCTGCTTCATCAAACGCAAACCGGGGCAAATCAAACCGCCTTGGTGGCGTCCGTCGGCGGCAACGAAATCGACGGTAATGGCCGTGCCGCAATCGACAATACAATTGGCGCCGGGATAGCCGTGCCGGGTGCCTATCATGGCCAACCAGCGGTCGACGCCCAATTTTTCGGGTTTGCGATAGGCGCTGGCGACGCCGAAAGCGTGCCGGGCCGAGACCGGCCGCACCCAGTGCGCGCGGGGCCACAGGCTGCGGCCGAGGCGAAGCACGTTTTCCACGGCATCGGGAGCGGCGACAGCCGCCAGTCCGATGGCCTCGGGTTCGGCCAAGCCGGCCCAAGCCTCGGTTAAGCCAGCCGCGAAATTCGCCGCGCGGTAGTCAAGATAACGGGTCTCGGCGATCGCGCCACGCTCGGCGACGGTCCACTTAAGATAGGAATTGCCGATATCCACCAGCAAAATCATGATTGCCTGAGACTGACTTCGCCGGAGGCGAAAGCCCGGATCTCGCCGTTGGCCTGGCGTAATAGCAGCAAGCCTTGGGCGTCGACGCCGGCCACTTCGCCGTCGAAACGCTGCTCGCCGAGAAATACGCTGGCCGGCCGGTGCAGCATACAGTCGTAACTGCGCCACTCGTCCAAAAAATGCGCCAGCGTGAGCGATTCGAACTCGGCCAATGCCGGCAGCAAGTGGTTTAGCAATTCTGCGGTCAAGCGGTTGCGCAAAGCGTGGGCGTCGTCGGCCAGAATAGCCTGCAAATCCACCCAGGCTTGGTCGATCGCCGCCGCGTGCCGGCTGGGCAAGAACACGTTCAATCCCAAGCCCATTACGGCGTGGCAAGGCCCACCGCTTTCGCCGCCGACTTCAATCAATATGCCGGCCAACTTACGCTGCCGCCAATAAATGTCGTTAGGCCATTTCAGGCCGACTTCTGCGATTCCCAACGCCCGCAACGCCCGCACCACGGCCACGCCCATCGCCAGACTCAAACCGTTCAAACCCGCCGGTCCGCTCTGAAACCGCCACAGTATCGACAGGTACACGTTATGGCCGAACGGCGAAACCCATTGCCGGCCGCGCCGGCCGCGCCCGCCAGTCTGCTGCTCCGCCAGGCAAACCACGCCGCTATCGCCCGAGCGGCGGGCGATTTCCAGTAAATGGCTATTGGTCGAGTGGATACGGTCGTGGATCTCGATGCGCCCGAGCAAGGCGGTGGCCCGGTTCGATAAATGCTCCAGAATCTGCCGTTCCTGCAACAGTTGCATCGGGTGGCTCAGGCGATAGCCTTTGCCGGAGACGGCGAGCAATTCGACGCCGGCGTCGGCCAGCGCCTGTTGGTATTTCCACACTGCCGACCGGCTGATTCCCAGGGACTGAGCCAACTCGGTACCGGAATGGAACCGGCCGTCGCCCAACAGGCCAATCAGCTGCTTCAGTTTCGGTGCCAGCGGCAGTACACCGTCCGCGGCAGCGCTAACGGTTTTGGACATCAGCCGCCGAGCTCAGGATTCGTTTTTATCGCGCAATTGCTGCAATTGCTTTTTGATGACGTGTTTGATCAACAGCTCCCGGTTATCTTCGGTCAGGTTGATGTATTCCACGCAAATCGCGAACGGCCGCAGCGGATTGTCCTGGGAAATGTCCTTGCACTGCACCACTCTGGCGTAAGCGACGATGACCGCCATACACGATGTCAGCAGCATGCGCAGCTCAAGGATTTCGCCGACCGCTATCGGTGTTTCGTTACTGAAGGCCAGACCGGTCGCACTCAGGCTGACTTCGCGGGTATCGTGCTCGGAAAAACTATCGGTTTGGGCATTGAGCGCTTGCGCAATCAGATTGATTTTGGTGTCGAGGATCTTCAGATATTCGAACATTTCCGGGTCGCGCCGCTCCAGGCGCGGCCCCAGCATCCGGGCTTCCTGGGCCAATACGTCCAGCGCCGAGGCTAAGGAACAGTTGCTCAATACGTCGTTGCAGACATGGCTGGCGGCGTCGAAATTCTTCTTGTCGACCACCTTGTGCAACAGGTTGATGGTGTCGTTAACCCGGAAATAACGCCGTTTTTCTTCAATTTCATCCGCCATGGCGTGCTCGATCCTCATGTATGAATTGGAATTTTAAACGGCAATTCTAGCCGATGCCGCGGCGGCCGGTTGTAACGCCGGGATGTCAATCGGGAACGGCCACGGCAAACCCGCCGATCAAAGCGTTAATTTCGCGACGGCCGACCAAGCGCACCGGCAGGATTAAATCCTCCGGGACAAGCCCCCGCTCCTGCAACGACTCCCGCTCCAGATAGAGCTCGGTGACTTCATAAAGCTCCAACGCCGTAAAAATAGCCGAGGTATCTTTCAACGCCAAACTTTCCGGCTGCTGCTGCGCCAGCAACTGCAAGACGCCGTCGTCCAACCACAGTACCGCCACCCGCTGGTCGAACGCTGCCGCCGTCAGCAAAGCATCCAACGATTCCGCCAAACCCACCCCGCTATGCGGCGGCCGGCGCATTACGAACAAAAACGACTTCATGGCCGCCTCACGCGAATACCAAGCAACGGTCGGCCAGCAACGTTGCTTCCAACCACTGCCCCAAGCCGGCGATCCGAAACCCGGCCGCCAAATCGTCGTCCCGCTTGCCTTGCCTGCGCGCCTCGTCCGCGCATAGTAAGCCGCGGCGCTGGGCCGCCGAGATGCAAACGGCTAAATCGACGCCTCGCTCCAGAGCCAGTTCGGTCCATAGCCTACCGAGCTGGATTTCATCCTCCGGCGGACTGGCGTAGCGGAACGCATGATAAACCCCGTCCTTATAGAAAAACACGCGCACCACATCGTGGCCGGAGTCGAGCGCTGCCAGAATAAAGCGGTAAGCAGTCAGGCCGGCATTGCCGGAGCAAGGGCCGGTATTAACTTGAACGGCATATTTCATCGCACTGTAGAATAGTGTCTTTGCAAACGGATAGCCGCATTTTAATACGCGCCCGCCAATCTTGCCTGTTTTGCCGCTGAGCCTTTCGCGATGGAACCAAATTCGATGCCCCCGGTCCGACCCGCCATGAGATCAATCCCCTACTTGCTCGTCCTTGGCTTGAGCCTGTTTTGCCCGCCGCCTCAGGCAGTGGAAATCGAAAAAATCCAGTTGCCGGATATGGGAGATTCCGCCGGCGCCATCATTTCGCCGCTGCAGGAAAAGGAATTCGGTGAAGCCTTTTTCCGCAACCTGCACCGGCAAGCGGAAATCAACCAAGACGTCGAAATCCAGCAATACATCGAGAATATAGGCCGGCAACTGGCGTCGCACAGCGATACGCCGTCGAATCCGTTCCATTTCTTCGTCGTGATGGACCAAAATATCAACGCCTTCGCCGGCCCCGGCGGCTACATCGGCGTCAACTCGGGCCTGATTCTACTGACCGAAGCGGAAAGCGAGCTGGCGTCGGTCATGGCGCACGAGATCGCCCACGTCACCCAGCGCCACCTGTACCGTTCGATCGAAAAGGCCAGCAAACTGTCGATACCGACCGTTGCCGCGACGCTGGCCGCAATCCTGATCGGCACCCAGTCGCCGAACATGGGTCAAGCGGCACTGATGGCAATCCAGGCCGGCAACATTCAGTTTCAAATCGACTTTACCCGCGACCACGAGAAAGAAGCCGACCGAGTCGGCATGCAGACGCTGGCCGAAGCCAATTTCGACCCGCGGGCGATGCCGGCCTTTTTCGAAAAGCTGCAACAGTCGACCCGCTATTACGGCAGGGGCGTCCCGGAATTCTTAAGAACCCACCCGGTGTCGGAAAACCGGGTTGCCGACACCCGCGGCCGTGCCGAAATCTACCCCTACCGGCAATATCCGGATTCGCTGGCCTACCAATTGGCCAAAGCCAAATTGACTGTGGTAACGGCCAAAGACACCAAGGCCGCCATGCAGCATTTCGCCACGCTGGAAATGCAAGGCACCAGCGAACAACGCGCCGTCGCCCGTTACGGCATGGGTTTAGTGCAATTGCAAAATCTGCAATTCGCGGCAGCCGGTCAGATATTCCAGCAGTTGGCCGAACAATACCCCAACCAACCCCAGTACATCGGCGCGCTGGCCCGTACCGCCAACGAAAGCCACGATTACGAAAAAGCCGGCAAGCTTTACGAATCGGCGCTCGGCCGTTTTCCGAACAACGACGCATTGAAAATCGAGTATACCCGCAGCCTGCTGAAAAGCGGCCGCGCCGAACGTGCCAAGCAGGTCCTGCAAAGCCTGTCCGACGGCCAGAAAGACCAGCCGTTTTACTACGAGCTGCTCGCGCAAATTTTCGCCGACCTGAAACAGCCCGGGGAATCTCACCGCTACACGGCCGAATACTACTACGCCAGCGGCGACACCGAATCGGCAATCATGCAAATCAGGCTGGCCAAACAGCAACCCGACCTCAGCTTCCAATTGCAAGCCATCCTCAACGAACGCTTGAATTTCTTCCTCAGCGAGGAAGAAACCCGGCGAGCCGAACGCTAAACACGGCATTAGAATCGGCTAATTTTTGCTAAGTCTCTGTTTAAAATAATCAATTTCGAAGCGAAACCATTTCTCCGCGAAACTGGCGTTTTTTTGTTGGACACCCGGATTTTTTTAAAATACACTTCGCCCACCTTATTACGGAGTGCATTCAACCCGGCAGGGTTGTATCTTTGAGGGGGAGGGAAGCGGCCTGTAAAAAAGGCTGACAATAATAATAATAAATAGTAACTGCTTGACTAAACTGCCATAAGGCAGGCGTCCAATACAATAACAATAATAATTACAACAAACAGGACGGGCCCGCGCTTAGCGGGCTTTTTATTGTCCGCCACCCTGCCTTGCCGCGCTGCCGTTCCGTATCTGGCTTAAGACTTGCTTTTGTCTTATAATTCAGCCCTCTCCGCTTGAAGCCCTAGCGGTTTACAAGCCTCACATCCCATAAACTCGACCAAGGTTTAATCATGGCACGCGTGACAGTCGAAGATTGCTTAGAAAATGTAGAAAACCGTTTCAAACTGGTGTTGCTGGCCAGCAAAAGAGCCCGCCAATTGGAAAAAGGCGCGGACGAATTCGTGCCGCGCGGCAAGGATAAAGATACCGTCGTGGCGCTGCGCGAAATCGCCGCCGGCTTCGTCACCGAGGAAAACGTCGACCGCCTGCACCGCTCCAGTTACGTATCGGAAACCCATCTGGAAATCTAAGCGGTATGCCTGAGATAGCTGCCAAGCCGACGCCCACGCTTCCGGTCATAGAGCACCCGGAAGAAAAGCTGCTGCACCAGCTCTGCGACATTCTGCGCAGCTATCTCGACCAAGACCAAATCAACGCCGTCGTCCGCGCCTACCACTTCGGCGCGGCCGCCCACTCCGGCCAATTCCGCCGTAGCGGCGAAGCCTATATCTGCCATCCGGTTTCGGTGGCGATCACGTTGGCCGGCATGCACATGGATGCCCACGGCATCATGGCGGCCATTCTGCACGACGTGATCGAAGACACCCCCATCACCAAGGATCAACTCGCGGAGCAATTCGGCGCCGAGGTTGCCGATTTGGTCGATGGCGTGACCAAACTCTCCAAGATCGACAGCCGCTCCCGCGCCGAGGCGCAAGCGGAAAACGTCAGAAAGATGTTTCTGGCCATGGCGCAAGACTTGCGCGTCATCGTCGTCAAACTGGCCGACCGGCTGCACAACATGCAAACCATGGGCAATATGCCTCTGGATAAAAAGCGCCGGATCGCCAAGGAAACGCTGGAAATCTACGCGCCGATCGCCAACCGTTTGGGCATGAACGACGTTCGCCACCAGCTCGAATCGCTAGGCTTCAAGGCCCTGTACCCGAACCGTTACGCCGCGATCAACAATGCCGTGAAAAAATCGCGCGGCAACCGCAAGGAAATCATCGACACCATCCAGAACGCCATTCAAAACCGGTTAAAGGAATCGGGGCTGGACGGCACCGTCGCCGGGCGCGAAAAAAACATCGCCAGCATTTACCAGAAAATGCTGAACAAGCGCATATCGTTTACCGACGTGTTCGACGTCTATGCGTTCCGCATCTATTGCTCGCAAGTCGACGACTGCTATCGCGCCCTGGGTTGCGTGCACAATCTCTACAAACCGGTACCCGGCCGGTTCAAGGACTATATCGCCCTGCCCAAAGCCAACGGCTACCAATCGCTGCACACGATTCTGATCGGCCCTTACGGCGTGCCGATCGAGATCCAGATCCGCACCCACGAAATGCACCGCTTGTCGGAATCCGGCATCGCCGCGCATTGGCTATACAAATCCGACAACGACAAAAGCGAAACCATACAGGCCCGCGCCAACGAATGGCTGCGCGACCTGTTGGAAATCCAGAAATCGGCCGGCGACTCGCTCGAATTCATCGATAACCTCAAGGTCGACCTGTTCCCGCAGGAAGTGTTCGTGTTCACGCCGAAAGGCAAGATCATCAAGCTACCGCGCGGCGCTACCGTGGTCGATTTTGCTTACATGGTGCATACCGACGTCGGCAATGCCTGCATCTCGGCCCGGATCGACAAAAAACTGGTGCCGCTGCAAACCAAATTGGAAAACGGCATGACGGTCGAAGTGATTACCGCGACGTGGGCCCGACCCAATCCGTTGTGGCTGAACTACGTGATCACCGCCAAGGCCCGCAGTTGCATCCGCGCCTATTTGAAGAACTTCAACCAGCAGGAAGCCATCAACTTGGGCCGCCGGCTGCTGGAAAAAGAACTCAACAGTCTGGGCATCCAATTGGAAAGCGTAGACAACACTCGGATTCTGCAGGTGCTGCAAGTCTTGAAAAAGCACTCGTTGAACGAATTGCTGGAGGACATCGGCCTGGGCAACCGCATGCCGTTCCTGGTTGCCAAACGCATCAGCCAAACCGACATCAACGCCGCGGTCAAGCTGGACGACCACGAACCGCATGCGAAAACGCCGCTGATTATCAAGGGCACCGAGGGCATTGTCGTCAGTCTGGCCAAATGCTGCCGGCCGATTCCGGGCGATCCGATCATCGGTTTTTTCAACCCCGGCAAAGGCATCGTGGTTCACCACCACGAGTGCCGCAACAGCAACGAAGTCCGCAAAAAGCAAACCACTTGGCTGGATGTGGAGTGGAGCCCGGAAGCAAGCGGCGAATTCCCGGCCGAAATCCGGATCGAATTGCTGAACCAACGCGGCTCGCTGGCCACGATTGCCTCGACCATTTCCAGCATGGACTCGAACATAGAAAACATCAACGTCGTCAGCCAGGACGATAGAGTCTCGGTAGACCTGCTGGTGCTGGCGGTACGCGACCGGGTGCATCTGGCCAACATCATCCGCAAATTGAAAAAGCTGTCCATCGTTTTAAAAATCACCCGCATCAAGGCATAACATGAGCAAGGAAATCATCTCTACGCCGCTGGCGCCGCAGGCGATCGGCACCTATTCTCAAGCCGTCAAAGTCGACAATACCGTTTATTTGTCCGGCCAAATTCCGCTGGACCCGCAAACCATGCAGATCGTCGACGGCGACATCGGCCGGCAAATTCGCCGGGTATTCGACAATCTGCAAGCCGTCGCCGAGGCCGCCGGCGGCAGCTTGAACGACATCGTCAAACTGAACGTGTTTCTGACCGACCTGAGCGATTTCCCTATCGTTAACGAAATCATGGCCGAATATTTCCAACAACCCTATCCGGCCCGCGCCGCCATCGGCGTTGCCGCACTGCCCAAAGCGGCCAGCGTAGAGATGGACGGCATTCTAGTTTTACCCAACGAATATTACTGACCTCTGCGCCGTGGCGGCGGAAGCCGTCGCCAGAGCCCCTCCCCGCCCGCAGCAACGATGCGTTCCGAACCGCAGCCTCACCCCGACCCGCGGCTGTTGCCGGTCACCGCATTGAATGGAATCGGCGCCCAATCCGCCGCCCGCCTGGAAAAACTCGGCATCCGCCATGTGCAGGACCTGTTGTTCCATTTGCCGCTACGTTACCAGGACCGCAGCCGAATCACGCCGCTTAATCAATTGCTGCCCGGTACGACAGCCTTGGTCTGCGGCCGCGTCGAATTCACCGACCAGATCCAGCGTGGCAGAAACAGCGTGATTTGCCGCATCGCCGACGGCAGCGGCGGCGAACTGTCGCTCAGGTTTTTTCATTTCTCGGTGCAACAAAGCCAACAATTGAAACCCGGCATACAGATCGGCTGTTTCGGCGAAATCCGTTACGGTTTTGCCGGGCTGGAAATGGTGCATCCGGAATACCGGCTGGTCGACGATCCGGCGCAACTGATCGAACACACTCTGACGCCGGTATATCCGTTAACCGAAGGCATTTCCCAATCCGCGTTGCGCAAAGCGGCCCGCCAGGCGCTGGCCCTCTGCCTGCAAAGCCGCAGCGCGATAAAAGACTGGCTCCCGGCTGAGCTACTGCAAAGCCGCGACTACCCTAGCCTGCAAGAAGCCCTGCAGACTCTGCATACCCCGCCGCCACAGCTTTCCGGGCAGATTTTGAGCGCAACGCCGTTACCGGCGTTGCGGCGTCTGGCGTTCGAGGAATTTCTGGCCCACCATCTGGCGCTATTGCAAGGAAAACTGGCTTACAAACAATGGCCGGCGCCGGTTCTGCACCTGGATGCGCCTACCAAACAAGCATTTCTGGCCGCGTTACCGTTTCGGCTGACCGCGGCGCAGCAGCGGGTAGCCGGCGAAATCGAAGCCGATTGCCGACAAAACCGGCCGATGCTGCGCCTGGTACAAGGCGATGTCGGCTCCGGCAAGACCGTGGTCGCCGCACTGGCCGCTTTGGCCGCGCTCTCGTCCGGTTACCAGACCGCGATCATGGCGCCGACCGAGTTGCTTGCCGAGCAGCATTTCCGCAATTTCAGCCATTGGTTTGCCGCCGCACCGACTCGGATATTGTTTCTGAGCGGCCAATTGAAGGGCAAACCCCGGCAACACACGTTACAAGCTCTGGCCGACGGCAGCGCCGGTATCGTGATCGGTACCCACGCCTTATTCCAGGACAGTGTACATTTCCACAAACTGGGTTTGATTGTCATCGACGAACAGCACCGCTTCGGCGTACACCAGCGTTTGGCCTTGCGCGAAAAAGGCCAAACCGGCGGCTTGCGGCCGCACCAATTGATTATGACGGCGACGCCGATTCCGCGTACGTTGGCGATGCTGCAATATTCCGATCTGGACATCTCGGTGATCGACGAACTGCCGCCGGGGCGCAAGCCGGTCGCTACCAGCGCGATATCGTCGGAACGCCGGGCGGAAGTGATCGGCCGTATCGAACACTGGGTAGCGCAACAGCGCCAAGCCTATTGGGTCTGTACCTTGATCGAGGAGTCCGAAGCGCTGCAATGCGAGGCGGCCGAAAAGACAGCCGCCGCGCTGCGCCAGGCGCTACCCAATGTCCGAATCGGCCTGGTGCACGGCCGGATGAAAGCCGCTGAGAAAGAAGCGGTGATGCAGGCTTTCAAAAACCGCGACTGCGATCTGTTAGTGGCGACGACGGTCATCGAAGTCGGGGTCGACGTCGCGAACGCCGGGCTGATGGTGATCGAAAACCCGGAACGGCTAGGTTTGTCGCAATTGCACCAATTGCGCGGCAGGGTCGGCCGCGGCAATCAGGACAGCTATTGTCTGCTGCTCTACCAGGCGCCGTTATCGCAAACCGGCAAACAACGCCTGGCCATCCTGAAGCAGAGCAACGACGGTTTCGCCATCGCCGAGAAGGACTTGGAATTGCGCGGCCCCGGCGAAGTGATGGGCACCCGCCAGACCGGCCAGATTCAGTTTAAAATCGCCGACCTGGAACGCGACCGGGAACTGCTGGAATCGATTCCGGCCGCCGCGCAGACCATCCTTGACCGCCATCCCGAGATTATCCAGCCGCTGATCGAACGCTGGATCGGCCGCAGCCGCCATTACGCCGAGGTTTAAGCTTTGCCCGACAAGAGTTTCTTATTCAAACGCCCCCCGCTCTGGTCCGACCACGAAACCGCGGCACAACGCCGCTTGCCGGCCGAATTGCAATCCTGGCTCAACGAAACCGGTTCTTTAACCAAACGCTTGCGCGGGATTTACGGCAACCGCTTTGGCGTCGAGTTACTGTTTCACCGCTGGAAACCGGCATTCAACGACGAATGCCGGCTGCTGAAATTGCCGCCGGCGCGTTACCAGTTGATTCGCGAGGTTTTGCTGCATGCCGGCGGCCGGCCGCTAGTGCTGGCCCGTACCGTATTGCCGGACCCGACCATCAAAATTGCCCACCGCAATCTGTCGCATCTGGGCACCCGCCCGTTGGGAGAAGTCATTTTCGCTTACCCCGATCTGCAACGCCGCCACCGCCAATTCAGCCGGGCCGAGCCGGCCCAATGGGCAACTGCCGTGCAAGCCAGGATGCCAATGGAACCGTCGGTTTGGGGCCGGCGTACCGAATACGCGATTCACGGCCATTCGTTGTTGGTCGCCGAGTTTTTTCTGCCCGCGCTTTTCGAAAGGCTTTAGCTGACCGACTTACTCGAACAATTTGAACACTACCGCGGCGATGGCTTCCAAAATCTCGGCTTCACCGCCGGTCCGGTTGCCAGGCACGGCGTAATCGCTGCGCAATATCGGTTTGGCGGATTCGCCTCCGGCCCTGGCTTGGCGTTCCGCCGTTTTTTTTCGATCGAGCAACTGGCCGCCGGCTTTTTTCCATTCCAACAAATGGCTGACTTGGCCGTTATCCAGCCACACGCCGTGGCTTCGGCAACGGTTGACGACCACACCGCTCTGGTAGCCGTAAAGCATCCGGTTCATCAACACTTGGCAGACCGGACATTTCAAATATTTGACCGGACGTTCCGGCTGGTAACGCTCGCGGTTGATGTTTTGCAGCAAAGGCAGATTGAAGTCGGCAACCTGCGCCACCGAGCCATCCAGCAAAGCCTCCAATTCGCCCGGATCGAAAAACAGACCGAAACATTGGGCACAACGCTCGATGTGTAAATCCGCCTCGCGATTCAACGCCACGGTTTGCAATCCGATTCCGCACTGCGGGCATTGGCGCCGGCCGCCGGCGTCGACGACGCGGAAGTCCTGTTTGCCATGTAAATCGATGTCGTTGCGCACGCCGCAATAACGGCACACTTGCGTATTGGCCGCCAACGGCGCCGAACAAGTTGCGCAGCGCGCCATCAGCGGTCGTCCCGGCGGCGGCCGGCTCTATTGCAGACAGAACTGCGCTCCGTTTGCCGCAGACCCGCTACGCCGGCATTTGCCGGGCAGCCGCGCCGCGTTTCTTGCTTATCTGCCATCGCCACCTCGCCACACTGGAGAACACCCGGATTATTGCGTAATATCGCCGGTCAATTATGGCAAAAATACGGAGTTGCAGTGGCAATCAGAGCTTATAAAGGTAAATCCCCCCGGATCGGCGCAAGAGTATTCATCGACGATGCCGCAATCGTAATCGGCGACGTGGAACTGGGCGACGACGTTTCGGTTTGGCCGACCAGCGTCGTACGCGGCGACGTCGAGCGCATCGAGATCGGTAGCGGTAGCAACGTCCAGGACGGTGCCGTACTACACGTCTCGCACGCTGGCGATTTCTCGCCGAACGGCCACCCGCTGACAATCGGCCGAGGCGTTACAATAGGCCACCGCGCCGTGGTCCACGCCTGCACGATAGGCGATTACTGCTTGATCGGAATTGGCGCCATCGTCATGGACGACGCCGAACTGGGCGATTATGTGATGCTGGGCGCCGGCGCGCTGGTCACGCCGGGTAAGAAATTGGAAAGCGGCTTTTTATACGTCGGCGCGCCGGCCAAACAAATTCGCGCTCTGACCGATGCCGAAAAAGAGTTTCTGGAATACTCGGCCAAACATTATGTACGCTTGAAGGACGACTATCTCGCTTGACCACTCGAAGCTGGCGGGGCGCCAACTGCGCCCCCGGCCGGTAACCGCGCCTATAAACCCGTGCCCGAGTCGCCCGGCTGCGCGCCGGCAAGCCCAATCCGGTCGCGATCGGACTTGCCGAAATCGTGCCGAGGCCATAATATTGATACGATATTTGTTTGACAAGTCCCGCCACTTGCTTTATTGTTTCGATTCGACACCATTTGACGGCTCGAAACGGCCACAAGCAGTTTCGTTGCTAAGTAATACCCCATCCGGGTAATGCCGAGGCAACCGTCCAGTACAGCCGTCCGTCGGCGAATCTTTGCCGCGACCATAAGCTCCCGATGCGGCGAGTGTCAGAATGCACAGGTCCGCCCGAATGGCGCGGGTCGGTTTTAATAATCGGTTTCGGCGCTACAGCGACCGAAGCTACAGCTAGCGAGGCGCAGCACCATGTCACAAGTTACTCAAGAAAAACCTGAAAAAGATAATTTCGTTCTCTACGTCGTGTTGGTTACCGCCGTGGTCGTCGGAGCGATTTTGGCGGTTAAGATGAGCGAGAACGAAAAGTTCGCCCCCATCAAAGACCAAATCGCCGAAGAGAATCGGCTGATGAACATCCGCGTCATCGCCAACCGCGAGGATTAATTTATGATCAAAACGACCTTCATCGGCAGCCTATTCGCCACCCTGTTATTGGCCAATCCGGTTCACGCCACCGAATACATCTATCGCGACATTATGGCGAATACGCTGGCGCCTGAGCATTGCCAAGCGGAATCCAAAGCCAAAGAAAACGCAGCGAAAAACTATAACATCGACCGTTTTAGCAAAAAGTTTTGCCAATCGCAAGGTTACGGCTGGCATGTCGACGAAGTTAAAAGCGTCGGCAATACCGTTTGCGACAGTTGCGGCACAACTCAAGAGGCCAGATGCCACCAAGAAGACGTGGTGGTGTCCTGCAAACGCATCAAACCTGGCACGGTAGGCATGCTGCCGGGTAAAGGCTAACGGAAATTGAATTCCCCGCGGGACTACTCTGCAACGTCCCGGTTTTTCCAGCCCGAAGCCGCCGAATGTTTTTTCGGCGGCTAGGCCTTAATCGTTCAGGGCTGCAACCACTCGATGATATGGTCTTCCAGGTCGACGACCTGCGATTCTTTGATGGCGTAACTCGTGATCGATACGCCCGCCTCCCTGACCGACTCGGCCGAACCGGACACCAACGGATGCCATTCCGGTAGCGGCTCGCCATCGGCCAACAGCCGGTAAGCGCAGGTCTTAGGCATCCACCGGTACTCGGTGAAGTCGTGCTGTTTCAAATCCAGACAGTCCGGCACTAGCGTGCAGCGTTCGCTGTAACGGGTGCAGCGGCAAGTATCCAGATCGATCAGATCGCACACCACGCTGGTAAATGCAATCTCGCCGGTATCTTCGTCCTCCAGCTTATGTAAACAGCACTTGCCGCAATGGTCGCACAAGGACTCCCACTCGGCAGCGGTCATTTGCTCCAGCGTCTTGGTTTCCCAAAATTTCATAGCTTATTGCGGTTTCAACTGGCGTAATTGGTAATGCAATACCGCCCAAGATCCCACCACCGCCAATGATGCCGAAATGGTCAGCAACAACAAGAACTCGGAAAAGCTCAAAAACAGCAATTCGAAGGAGCCGTTGTACAGCGTCGACAGTTTCTCCACCGGCGACTCCAGAATCAGCAACATAACCGTGACGATCAGCCAGCCCAAGAAGCCGGAGATAAAACCGAGCCAGAATCCGGTGTACAAAAACGGACGCTGGATAAAGGCATGCGTCGCGCCGACCAGTTTGGAAATAAACACTTCGTCCTGGCGATTTTGCAACTCCAGCCGGATGGTATTGCCGGTGATGAAAGTCACGGCAAACCCGAGCAGCAGGCTGACCAAAGCTACGCCGCGGCTGGCGATCAGCATGATGGTTTGCAGCCGGGCCACCCATTGCATATCGACCTGGACGAATTCCACTTGCGGCAACTGCTTGAAATCGGCCATCAGTTTCTCGATGTCGTCACTATTTTCCAGTGCATTTTTCGGCAACACCTGGATCACGCTGGGTAACGGATTGCGTTCCAAGGCGTTCAGGGCATCGCTAAAACCACTGTTGGCTTTGAACTCCTCCAACGCCTGCTTTTTGCTGATGTACTTGACTTCGGCAACGCTCGGGTTTTGCCGCAACTGTTCCAGTAACTTTTGCCCCACTGCGTCGGTGATCCCTTCGTGCAAGAACAGCGACATCTGGTTGCTGGATTCCAGATTGCCGGTGAGCTGCTGCACGTTTGCCACCACGATATAAAAACTGCTGGCCAACGAAACGGCAATCGCCAATACCAACACCGTCATCGCCGAGGTAAAGGGGGTCCGGGTCAAACGGCCCAGGCTGGAAAACAGGCCGTGGGCGTGGTTCAGCATATAGGCCTGAAATAATTCCACGATGCGGTTGCCGGCGTGTTTGCGGCGGATTTGCTTCATCATCAGCTTGTTACCAGATGGCCTTTGTCGAGCGTCAACACCCGGTGCTCCAGATGGTTGATCAATTCGATGTCGTGGGTAGCCACCAATACCGTAACCCCGACCTGTTTGAACTGCTCGAACATATGCATGACTTCCGCCGACAAATCCGGGTCCAAGTTACCGGTCGGCTCGTCGGCTAATATCAGTTTCGGTTTGTTGACGATGGCTCTGGCAATACCGACTCTTTGTTGCTCGCCGCCGGACAAAGCCAACGGGTGTTTGCGTTCCTTGCCAAGCAGGCCGACCTTATCCAACGAGGCTCGGACCCGGCGCGCGACTTCCTGGTGGTGATAGCCGGAAACCACCAGCGGCAATGCCACGTTATCGAACACGGTGCGGTCGTTCAGCAACTTGTAATCCTGGAAGATCAAACCCAGGTTGCGCCGCAGGTAGGGTATTTTCCGATCACCGATACGGCTGATATTCTGGCCGTCCAAAAAAATATTGCCGCGCGTGCATTGCTCCATCATCGCGATCAATTTCAACAAGGTACTTTTGCCGGCGCCGGAGCGGCCGGTCAAAAACGCCATCTCGCCACGTTGCAAATGAAAACTGACGTCGGTCAAAGCCTCGCCGGCATCCGGATAGCGTTTGCTCACGTGTTCGAATTTCAGCATAAGCTCAGTCTTTTACGAACAGCGCATCGACGAAGCTTTTCGCGTCGAAGTCCTGTAAATCGTCTATCTGTTCGCCGACGCCGATAAAACGGATCGGCACCCGCAATTGGTTGGCCAACGCGAAAATGATACCGCCTTTGGCGGTACCGTCCAATTTGGTCAAGGCGATACCTGTCAATTCGACCGCTTCGTTGAATAATTTGGCTTGCGACAACGCGTTCTGGCCGGTGCCGGCGTCGAGAATCAGCAATACTTCGTGCGGCGCGGATTCGTCCAACTTGCCCATGATGCGTTTGATCTTCTTCAACTCGTCCATCAAATTGGATTTGGTGTGTAGCCGGCCAGCGGTATCAGCGATCAACACATCGATGTTTTTGGCTTTGGCCGATTGCAGTGCGTCGAAAATCACCGAGGCCGAATCGGCGCCGGTATGCTGGGCTACCACCTGGATATTGTTGCGCTCGCCCCAAGTTTGCAATTGCTCCACCGCCGCGGCGCGGAAGGTGTCGCCGGCCGCCAGCATCACGCTGTGGCCTTGCTGCTGTAGGCGTTTGGCCAATTTGCCGATAGACGTAGTCTTGCCGACGCCGTTGACGCCGACCACCAAAATCACGAACGGCCCATCCTGTTGCGGGATCTGCAACGGCTGGCTACACGGCTGCAGCATGTCTTGCAAGTTTTGTTTCAACGTCGCAGTCAACACGTCGCCATCGCTGAGTTGGTCGCGCTCCAGGGTATCGGTTAGTTGTTTGATGATCTGCGTGGTGGTCTCGACGCCCATGTCGGCCATCAATAAATTGGCTTCCAGCTCGTCGAGCAGTTCCTTGGTTACGGCTTTTTGGCCGAATGCCAAACTGCCCAATACTCCGCTCAGCCCACTGCGGGTTTTCCGCAATTGGCTGGACAAGCGCAGGTATAAAGATTCCTGGCTGGCCGGCGGTGCGGCAGCCGGCTCGGCGGTGACGGCCGGCACCGGCAACTCGCCGGCTTCTTCGACTTCGTCGCCGAGGCGGTAACGGCTGAACAGTAAAATTGCCAACAACGGCAGCATCAACAAAGCCGCAAATGCGTTATGCGCGACCGCCAACGGCAACGGCAGCGTGTACTTGACCGCGAATACGCCAAGCGCGATTTGGATCAACAATAGCAAACTCAGCGCGTTGCCAGCCATGCGCACCGGCTTGGGATAGCGCTCCGAGGTCGCAACCAACATCAAGCCGCTGAGCACCAGAAACGCAAAACCGGCGAATATGCGGTGTACCGCTTGGATTGCCATTTTGGCATCGGCCGACAGGGCATCGGCGTTGCCGAACAGATCGAATGCGCGTTGGTAATCGGTAGCGGGCAACCATTGGCCGTTACAACGCGGAAAATCGGTACAGGCCAGACCGGCATAATTGCTGCTAACCCATCCGCCCAAGCCGATTTGCGCCAACAGCACGAGTATCCCAAACCAGGCGAACCAGGTCGGCCCCGACTTCGCCGCTCTGGGCGTCAAACCCGGATGCAGCCGCAAGTAACTCCAGGCGATCGCCCAAAACGTGGCAAATCCCAACAGCAGATGGCTAGCAACCACGATGGGCATAGTGCCGGAGGCTACGGTCCACATGCCCAGCGCCGCCTGTGCGGCAATCAGCGCCAAAACCACACCGCTGGAAGCCAGCGCAACGCCGCGCTGGCTCTGGCGCCAGGCCAACCCGAACCAAACCAGAGCCAACGCAGCCAGGCCGCCCGCCAAATAACGGTGTGCCATTTCTTTCCAAGCCTTGGCAGTATCGAGCGCTTGTTGCGGAAAACCGGCTGCGGCGTCCGCTTTGAATTCCGGACTGTCGCTGACGAAGGCTTTACCGTAACAACCCGGCCAATCCGGGCAGCCCAATCCGGCGTGGGTCAGGCGAACGTAGGCGCCGACGACGATGACTAGCAGCGCCAACAAGGCGCAGCACAGGGTGAGTTTTCTGAACATGTGATCAACCGATTTGTGAAATTCTGAGTAACTTGCTCAAGTCGTCTCTGACCTGATACGGATCGTAACCGGGCGCATATTTCATCATCAGGTTACCCAACGGATCCATGATCAGCAGGCTACCGTCCGGTAGCGGACTTGGGTTTATTGTTGTTAGTTTTTGTTGCAAGCTTGGTGCCGGCAAGGCCTTCAGCAAGCGGCCGTCATCCCTCCATTCGGCCGGCAGCGGCAGATTGCTATCGAATACCAAGGCCAAACGCCGAATCCGGGCGATGTCCTTACCCACCATCAAACCGATCTGATTGGTTTTATACAGCGCCTCGCGGCATATTTCGCCGCATGGGCCGGCTACCGGATTGACCAAGATCCAATGCCCTTTCAACTCGCCGATGTTTTCCGCGGAAAAGGCGTCGGCGCCGGAAAATTCGCCGGCTTCGGTAGCCAACGGCGGACTGATCAATTCGCCGTGGTTGGTGCCGAGCCGAACGGTGCCCGGATGTTTAGCCAGATACCAGGCAATGCCGAACGGGATCACCGACATGGCGAAAATGACCAAAATAGTAATACGGTTTTTACGATGTTGTTTATCCACGGTGTGCTTTACGGCTGCTGTGCCAAATAAACAGAACGGTTAAGGCCAATGCCAAACCGAACCATTGTACTGCATAGGCTCGGTGTTTTTCAGGCGGGATCGCCACCGCGGTTTTCCATTCGCGGCGGTAGCCCTCCGCTTGATCCGAATTCAATTCGATTTGGTAATCAGCCAAGGCGTAACCCAACTTCTCGGCCAACAGGCCGGTATCGACGATTTGCACCCTGACCGGCCAGCTGTCGCCGGGAATTTCGGCGCCCTGCAACCGGATGCCGGGTTCCGGAAATCGGTTAATCCGCCCTTGCACAGTGTCTATTTGCCCGGCTATCGCCAAATCCGGCGTAATATCGCGCGACGCGCCCAAACCTATCCAGCCGCGGTTGATCAACACGGCGGCTTGGCCGTTACCGGGCAAAAACGGCGTCAACACCAGATACCCCGCTTTACCGTCCAAAATCTGATTGTCGATCAGAATCTGATGCGCTCGATCGTAGTGTCCTCGCAAAATCGCCGGCCGGTACCGGTACTCCGCCGCATCGACAAACACATCGCCGTTCAAATCCAAGGCCGGAGCGGACAACGCCGCCTGCTGCGCATCCAATAAAACTTGCTTTTCCGCACCGCGCCGCAGCTGCCAGAAGCCCAAGTTACACAGTAACGCCAGCAACACCACGTAGCCGGCTAGCATGGGCCAAGCGAACTGAAACTCGACACCGAATAAATTGAATCTGACCATAATGTTTCCCAAGCGTTGCCCCGCTATTGGCAAGCACACTTTATTCGCCGAAAATGCTTATTTTTATCCGGTTCCGCCGACATGCTCATTAAAATCCTCATCATTGCCGCATTTATCGCCATCGTCATTAGTCTCGGTTCGGCGTTGTTCCATATCGTCAAACATAAGGACGACGAGGATTCGAAGAAGGCCGCAAAAGCCTTGACCGTCAGGATCGGCGTGTCGCTGGCGGTGTTTATTTTGCTGTTTATCGCCTTCGCCACCGGCTTGATTCAACCCCACGGCATCGGCCTGCGTATGCACGGTAGTCCTGCCGCCTCTGCTGCCAACCCGCCGAAACCTTGATTTTGCACAAAAAAAAAGCGCGATCCGCACAGACCGCGCTTTTTCATGCGTAGCGTTCGAATTTACAGCAGATAAACGAACACGAACAAACCCAACCAGACCACGTCGACGAAGTGCCAGTACCAGGCAGCCGCTTCGAAGGCAAAATGGTTTTCCGGTGTGAAGTGGCCTTTCCAACTTCTGAATAAGACCACCGACAAGATGATCGCACCGACGCAGACGTGGAAACCGTGGAAACCGGTCAACATAAAGAACGTAGATCCGTAAATGCCGGAACCCAAAGTCAAACCCATTTCGGCGTAAGCTTCGTGGTACTCGCTGGCTTGAAACGCGACGAACAAAAAGCCCAAACCGACGGTTGCCGCCAAGCCTTTGATCAATTGGCTACGATTTTTAGCCAACAAGCCGTGGTGAGCCCAGGTGCAGGTTACGCCGCTGGTCAACAGAATCAGCGTGTTCAGAAACGGCAGACCGAAAGCGCCCATCGGTTCGAAATCGCCGCCGACTTTGCCGGGACCGTTGGTAGGCCACACCGCTTGGAAAGCCGGCCACAATATGTCGTGGGTGGAACGGCCCGGACCGCTGGTAGCGCCGGTTTCGCCCAACCAGGAGACGGACAGGTTACGGGTATACCACAAGGCGCCGAAGAACACGGCAAAGAACATCACTTCCGAGAAAATGAACCACATCATGCCCATCCGGTAGGAAATACCCACGCCGTGGTTATACATGCCGGATTCGCTCTCGGTGGCTTGCAACGCAAACCAAGCCCCCAGCATCGCAACGAAAACCAGAAAACCGGTAATCATCATGCCGGAACCTGCGGTATTTCCGTTCAAATAGTTGGCAAAGCCCGCCAGCGTCAGCATCAAGCCGGCGGTCGCCATCACCGGCCACGTGGCTTTATGCGGGATGTAATAAGCTGCGTTTGTCGACATAACCTTCCCCTTCGTTAATTTTCAGAATTTTCAGTAATTTCAAAAAAAGTGTAAGACAGCGTAATGGTTTTATAACGCTCCGGCAGCTTGGGATCGACCACCAGGCGCACGGTCATATTTTTTTCTTCGTTCGGTTCGAAGATTTGCTCCAATTCGCAGAAGCAAATCACTTTGGTCACATATTCCTTGACCTGACCCGGCGCATACGTCGCCACTGCCCGCACCTTCAACCGCCGGTCGCTCAGGTTCTTGGCATAAAAGCCCACCGAGTAATATTGGCCGGGATGCACCTTCAAACTGGACGTCTCGGCCTTGAACGCCATCGGCACCGACCGGTTTAACGACGTCAGAAACTCTACCGTCACTTCCCGATTTTGTTCGGGCTGGAACGCGGTTTCTTGTTTTGCCACGGTCTCGACTTTGGCGTTCTGGCCCACCAAATCGCACAGTACGTTGTACAGCGGGACCAGTGCGTAACCGAAGCCGAACATCATCGCGGCGAACAAAACCAGTTTCACCGCCAAACGACTATTTTTCTTTTCTAAACCATCGTCGCTCATTGCGACATGGCCTTCATAACCGCCAACACGTAGATGGTTATCGCGATTGCTGCCAACACCACCGCCGTCAAAATATTTTTCTTTTTAATATCCATGTTGCTCCTCGCGATGCCCTGCCGGGTATTTCCCGGCAGGGCAATCAACCGGCATCGTTATTACCGACTTAGAAATGCTCTGTCGGAATTTTTTCCGGTGGAGTAGTAAAGGTGTGGTAAGGCGCAGGCGAAGGCACGGTCCATTCCAGACTGTGCTTGCTGGCGTCTTCCCAGACTTCGTCACTGACTTTTTCGCCGGTGCCGCCGCGAATCGTGTCGATCACGATGTAAACGAACAACAATTGGCTGAAACCGTAAATGAAGGCACCGATACTGGATACCATGTTCCAATCCGCGAACTGGACCGCGTAGTCCGGAATCCGGCGCGGCATACCGGCCAAGCCCAGGAAGTGTTGCGGGAAGAACAGGATGTTGACCGAAATCGCCGACAACCAGAAATGCAGTTTGCCGATTTTCTCGTTGTACATATTGCCGGTCCACTTAGGCAGCCAGAAATAGCCGGCCGCCATCAGGATGAACACCGAAGCAGGGACCAACGTGTAGTGGAAGTGGGCAACGATGAAATAAGTATCGTGGTATTGAAAATCCACCGGCGCCACGGACATCATCAAACCGGTAAAACCCCCCATCGTGAACAGCACGACGAACGCGATCGAAAACAGCATCGGCGTTTCGAAGGTCATCGAGCCTTTCCACATCGTCGCGGTCCAGTTGAAAACTTTCACGCCGGTCGGAATCGCAATCAGCATCGTCGCGTACATGAAGTACAACTCACCTGCCACAGGCAAACCGACGGTGAACATATGGTGAGACCAAACGATGAAGGACAGGAAAGCAATCGCACCGGTCGCATAAACCATAGAAGCGTAACCGAACAGCGGTTTACGGGCGAATACCGGAATGATGGTCGAAGCCACGCCGAAGGTCGGCAGAATCATCACATATACTTCAGGATGGCCGAAGAACCAGAAGATGTGTTGGTACAGCACCGGATCGCCGCCGCCGGCCGCATCGAAGAAGCTGGTATCGAAGAATTTATCGGTCAACAACATGGTTACCGCACCAGCGAATACCGGCATGATCGCGATCAGCAGGAACGCGGTGATCAGCCAGGTCCAGACGAACAACGGCATTTTCATCAACGTCATGCCGGGCGCGCGCATGTTGAAGATGGTCGCGATCACGTTAATCGCCCCCATGATCGAAGAAATACCCAACATGTGCACCGAGAAAATCGCAAACGGAAACGCTTTTCCGGTTTGCAACACCAGCGGCGGATACAAGGTCCAGCCGGCGGCCGGAGCTCCGCCTTCCATGAACAGTGTGCTGGCCAGCAACAAGACGCCAGCGACCAACATCCAGAAGCTCATGTTGTTCATCCGCGGCAACGCCATATCCGGCGCACCGATCATCATCGGGATCATCCAGTTGGCCAAGCCGACGAAAGCCGGCATTACGGCGCCGAATACCATCACCAGCGCGTGCATGGTCGTCATCGAGTTGAAGAAGTTCGGATCGACGAATTGCAGGCCGGGTTCGAACAACTCGGAGCGGATGATCAGCGCCATGGTGCCGCCGACGAAAAACATCGCCAATGCGAATACCAGGTACAGGGTACCGATGTCCTTATGGTTGGTGGTGATTATCCACCGTAAAATGCCCTTTTCCGGGCCGTGATCGTGGTGATCGTGATGATCATCATGTTCAGCTACGACAGCAGTCATACTTTATACCTCAGCAAAAAATAGAAAATGAGTTCAATGCGTGATTCAACGAATTACTCATCATCGTCCCATTTGGGTGTGATTTTGTTGGGCTGAATTTCATCACCCACGTTGTTGCCCAGCGCCGGAGCGTTTCTGATGTAGGTAATCAGCTCGGCCAATTCGTTATCCGGCAATTTGCGGAAAGCCGGCATTTTGCTGGTACCGGCTTGGATGAAGCCGATCAATTGGTCCATGTTACCGGTCACTTTGGCGCTGCCGCTCAGAGCCGGAAACCAACCCGGAATACCTTTGCCGTCGATCTGGTGGCAAGCCACGCAGTTTTTCAGGTAAACCGATTCGCCGTGAGCCATCAGCGAGTTACGGGTTTGGTCGCTCAAATCGGGAGCTTGGTTTTGCTTGTCCAGGGTAGCTTTAACCCAGGCGTCGTACTGGTCTTGTTCCATCGCAATCACGACCACCGGCATGAAGCCGTGGTCGCGGCCGCACAATTCGGTACATTGGCCGCGGTAAGTGCCGGGCTTGTCGACGTAGGTCCACGCTTCGTTGACGAATCCGGGATTGGCGTCTTTTTTCCAGCCCAGTTCGGGTACCCACCAGGAATGGATCACGTCGGCCGCGGTAAACAGGAAACGGATTTTCTTTTTGACCGGAACCACCAACGGTTTGTCGACGTTCAACAGGTAGTTGGGTACCGAGCGCGGATCCATGGTGCTGACGCGATGCACCCGTTCGCTGGCTTCGTCCAGATGGCTTTCGAAATGGATGCCGTTGTCCAGGTACTCGTAATCCCAGTACCATTGCTTGCCGGTCACCTTGATCGACATTTCCGATTCCTGGGTGCGGTCCAGATCGACTACGGCTTTGGTCGCCGGAATCGCCATGCCGACCAGAATCAGGGTGGGGATGATGGTCCAGATGATCTCGACCGTGGTGTTTTCGTGGAACTGCTCGGCTTGATGGCCTTTGGATTTGCGGTGGTGGTAAATCGAATAAAACATCGTGCCGAATACCGCGATGCCGATAAAAACGCAGATCCACATGATCAACATGTGCAGGTCGTACAACTCGTTACTGAGCTGGGTCACGCCTTTCGTCAGATTGAGTGTGTAGTCCGCATGCGCCGATCCGAGCCCTAAAGCCATCAGAACCGGACATGCGAGCAGTTGCTTGGTTTTCTTCACGGAGCAGCCCCCATTGGTAGTTATAAACTTGTATGCGTTATATCGTCGTAACCTTGCCGCCCGACACCAAACAGGCAACAAACTCCCTTTACAGATAATTGTCATAAATAAACTGGGCAATTTTAACCCATGACTCCCCGGCAGACCAGAAGAGCTTTTCCCGTTTGCACCGTATCGACATAAAAAAGGCTCGCGGACATCGCTGCCCGCAAGCCTCCACGGCATTGCCGCCGATTTTTCGATTGACTTAGCTTAATACTTCTGCATAAGCCTTATCGTACGTCGGAATATGGCTGTCCAACCAGCTTTTGACCATTTGCCCCACCTCGTCGGTGACGTCGGCTTCGCCGGCATGGAATTTCTTCTGCAAATCGGCGCAAATACCGACCAGCGCATCGTGTTCGGCCTTATGCCGCTCGTAACCGCCGAAACCTTTGGCCTGCATTTCCTTTTCCTCGTGGGCGAAATGGTCGACCACATAGGCAATCAACGCATCCAACGAAGCGCCGACGGTTGCCCGCGCCGCGCCGCCGGTTGCGTCGTCGTACAACTTGTTCAACAACCCGAACAGAGTTTGGTGTTCTTGATCGGCAAAGCCAACGTTGGTGCCGTATTGTGCTGCGGTCCAAGTGATTAAAGCCATAAAACGTCTCCTGGTTATAGTTGTAATGGAGCCGTCATTCTCAACATCCGCCGATTAATTTTCTTGATGTAGATCAATATTTTGCCAGGTTGGCAGCCGCAGGCCACTTGACAAAAACTCAAAATCGCCGGCTTCCGAATAGGGCAACATGCCCAGGAACTGCGCCGGCAACTCGGCCTGCAAATACGCCACATTTTCGGCAAAGTACGGCATATGCTCGACGATTTGCACGGCAACCCAACCGGCACAGGGCAAGCCGGATTCGGCGACGGCCTGCAACGTCAACCGCGCGTGGTTCAGGCAACCGAGCCTGATACCGACCACGACCAGCACCGGCAAACCCAATATCCGAGCCAGTCCGGCATTGTCCAATGTTAAGCTCAGCGGCGAGTACCAGCCCCCCGCTCCCTCGACCAATACCACCTGCGCCCGCTGCTGCAAGGCGCCGAAGGCTGCCGAGATAATTGCCGGTTCCACGTCGGCTCCGCCGCACGCCAAATGCGGCGACACCGGCTGTTCGAAGGCATAAGGATTCACCAAGTCGTATTCCGCGCCGACCGACGCGTTTTGCATCAACAGCAAAGCATCTTGGTTCTGTAATTTGCCGCCACGCCGCTCGCAACCGGCCGCCACCGGCTTCATCCCCGCTACCGAATAGCCCTCGCGCCTGAAACGGTGCAGCAATGCGGCCGTGGCCCAAGTCTTACCAATATCGGTATCGGTCCCGGTGACGAAATAAGCCATTTTCATCGCATCGCCCGTAGATAAATAATTTCATAACTCGCAACAATCGGGCCGTCAGCCATCGCCGCCTCGTAATGCGCAATCATGCGTTGCAGAGACGCCCGACTGGTTGGCCGGGGATTCCGGCGAATGCTGGCATTGTGGGCGCCGATTCCTTTCAGTTCCCGCATCAGCGCTAACACCGACGGATAGGGCTGGCAGACTAACTCGGCTTCCAGTTCGAAACGGCTCCACCCGGCCGCAATCAGAAACCGGCGAATCTGCTCGACACTATAAAACTCGTTGACGTGGGCAAAATCGTCGACCTTGCCCCAGGCCGCCTTCAATTCCGCCAAGGTGCGCGGACCGAAAGTCGACAGAGCCAAACGACCGTCGGCGCAAAGCACTCGCCGGCAATCGGCCAGCAGAGCCCTTAAATCTTCGCACCATTGCACCGCCAAATTGGAATAGATCTGGCCAAAACTGCCGTCGCGGAACGGCAAGCGTTCGGCATCGGCGCAGACGTAGGCAGCCGGCAAACCGGTGCAGTTTCGCCGCGCGGTCTGCAACATCGGTAGCGCGATATCCAATGCAACGCTAGCCGGCGCCCGCCCAGCCAAATGCCGGGTCAAAAAACCGGTACCGCAACCGATGTCCAACAGCGGCCAAGGCGAAGCGGCACAGGAAGATTTTGCCAACAAGGTTTCGCCGACCCGGCGCTGCAAACCGGCTAACGCATCGTAACCTTCGGCCGCAGCGGCAAACGACTGCCGGACTTTGGCCTTGTCCAACAGTGCCGAATCAACCATCGCCCAGCAGAATATCGACGAGGGCTTGCGGATGACTGAGAAACGGCGTGTGTCCGGCGCCTGGCAACACCTGTATCTGCAGCGCCGGCTGCAAATCCCGCAACGCGGCAGCCGTCGCCACAGGGACCAGGGTATCCTTGTCGCCCTGGATCACCCGTATCGGCAGCTTTAATGCGGCCAATTTATCGCGCGCGTCGTGCAGCTTCAAAATCCGCAACCCACCCTGCAACGCCGCAAAATCCGGCGCATCGCACTCCGCCACACTGTGTTTCAACTGTTGCAACAGGGCTTTGGCATGCGGCAAACCTTGCACTTGCAAACCCAAAAACCGTTGCAGCGTCTGTTTAGCGTCGTTACCGAGCAACTCGGCAAAACTGTCCAGCACCTCCGGCTTGACTCCCGGCCAGCCGGGTTCGCGGACGAAACGCGGATTGCCCGCCAACAATGTCAAACAGCGGACGCGGTCGGGACACACGGCAGCCATATCGATGGCGACCGTCGCGCCCAAGGACCAGCCCAACAAATCGAAACTCGGCAGCGGAATTGCCGCCAGCAAGGCCTCGACAATGGCCGGCATTTCGAAATTCGCTATCGGTGCACTGCGGCCGTGCCCCGGCAAATCCAGACAAATCACCTGCCGCCGTTCGGCCAACTGCCGGGCAAACTCGCGCCAAATACCGCTGTGCATGGCCCAACCGTGCAGCATCACCAACGGCCGGCCCTGGCCGTGGCCGTGGACTTCGCAATGGATGCCGCTCACCGCAACACCTTGCCCAGCGCCGCCAGTAACGCGTCGACTTGTTGCAGACTATGGTGCGCGGTAAACGTGATCCGCAAACGGGCGCTACCGGCAGGCACGGTCGGCGGCCGGATCGCGCCGACCCAAAATCCCAAATCCGCCAACTGCCGACTGGCGGCTAGCGCGCGGCCGCTGTCGCCAACCACGAGCGGCTGGATCGCCGTGGCCGAATCCATCAGCGGCAAGCCCTGTTGCTCGGCGCCGCGGCGGAAATGGCCAATCAATTCTTGCAACTGTTCCCGCCGCCAGGATTCGGCTTGCAGCAACCGTAAACCGGCGCGGGTGGCCTCAGCCACCGCCGCCGGCATGGCCGTGGTGAAAACGTACATTCTGGCTTTTTGAATCAGATATTCGATCAATTCTGCCGAACCGGCAACGAACGCGCCGAAGCTGCCGAAGGCTTTGCCTAGCGTGCCCATCAGGATCGGCACTTGCTCGGCGGAAAGGCCGAAATGTTCGACCACGCCGCCGCCGTTACGACCCAACACGCCGAAACCGTGGGCGTCGTCGATCAACAATCCGGCTTGGCATGCGTCCGCCAGCCGCGCCAACTCCGGCAAAGGCGCCACATCGCCGTCCATACTGAATACGCCGTCGCTGACGATTAACGCCCTGCCCTGAGCCCGCGCAAGCTTGGCCTGCAGGTCTTCGCTGTCTGCGTGGCGGTAACGCTGAAACCGGGCGCCAGACAGTAAACCGCCGTCCAGCAGCGACGCATGATTGAGCCGGTCCTCGAACACATAGTCGCCGCGGCCGACCAAAGCCGAGATCGCTCCCAGATTGGCCATGTAACCGGTCGAAAACAGCAACGCCCGCTCCCGGCCGGTGAACGCGGCCAATTCCTGTTCCAAGGCATGGTGCGCCGAACTGTGGCCGCAAATCAAATGCGCGGCGCCGCTGCCGCAGCCGTAACGGTCGGCGCCGCTCCGGAACGCCGCGACCACGTCCGGATGATTGGCTAGACCCAGATAATCGTTGCTGCAAAAATTCAGCAAGCGACGGCCCTCGACCTGCAATTCGACCGCCTGCGGCCCGTCGACAATGCGCCGGCGCCGATACAGATTTTGCTGTTCTAACTGCTGCAGGCTTGCGGAAAAATCGTAAAACCGATTCGACATCAGGCGTAGCTGGAGCCGCCCATCCGCACGCCGAGCCTGGCGAACAACTGCTTGTCCTGGTTGGTCATCGGATTGTCGGTGGTCAGCAATTTGTCGCCGTAGAAAATCGAGTTAGCGCCGGCCAGGAAACACAAAGCCTGCATCTCGTCGCTCATTTGGGTACGTCCGGCCGACAAGCGCACCCGAGATTGCGGCATCATGATCCGGGCCACCGCCACAGTCCGCACGAACACGATTGGGTCCAGCGTTTCGGTACCGTGCAACGGCGTACCCTGCACTTGCACCAACATATTGATAGGCACGCTCTCCGGATGCTTCGGCAAATTGGCCAACTGCAACAGCAATTTGGCACGGTCGGTTTCCGACTCGCCCATGCCGACGATACCGCCGCAGCAAACGTTGATGCCGGCGTCGCGCACCCGCTCCAAGGTATCCAGCCGGTCCTGGTAGGTACGGGTGGTTATGATTTCCGAATAATAATCTTCCGAGGTATCCAGATTGTGGTTGTAATAGTCCAGCCCGCCTGCTTTCAAAGCCTGGGTTTGCTTGTCGGTCAACATGCCCAGCGTGACGCAGGTTTCCATGCCCAAGGCTTTGACGCCTTTGACCATTTCCACCACCCGTTCGATATCGCGGTCTTTCGGACTGCGCCAGGCCGCGCCCATGCAGAAGCGCGATGCACCCTCCGCCTTGGCCCGTTGCGCGGCCTGCAATACCGCATCGACCGGCATCAACGCTTCGGGCGCCAAGTCCGAATCGTAGCGCGCGCTTTGCGGACAATAACCGCAATCCTCGGAACAAGAACCGGTTTTAATACTGAGCAGGCTACTGACCTGCACTTCGTTCGGATCGAAACAGGCACGATGCACCGTTTGCGCCTGAAAAATCAGATCGTTAAACGGCATGCCAAACAAGGCTTCGACTTCATGCAATTGCCAGTCGTGGCGAAGCGCCGCCGATTCCAAGGGTTTTTGGCTTGCAGACATTCTGTTACTCTCCGAAATAATATGAGGCCGGGGTTTTACACCCACTTATCAACCTGATTGCAAACAAATGGTAAACAACTGGCTGAAGATTATACAACGAAACCTGATTCCGCCGCGTTGCGTGTTGTGCGGCGACACCGGCTTTGCCGATTTGGATTTGTGCGCGGGCTGTTTGGGCGATTTGCCGCGCAATCTGTGCTGCTGTTACCGTTGTGGCGAACCCTTCGCTAGCGAGCTCGCTCTGCCGAGCTTGTGCGGGCGCTGCCTGAAACGCTCGCCGCAGTTCGACGAGACCTACGCGCCCTATCTGTACCGTTACCAGATGCCGTATCTGATCGGCCAGTTGAAATTCGGCCGGGATTATAAAAATGCCCGCCTATTGGCCATGCTGCTCGGCGAACATATCGCCGCCGGCGCCGAATTACCCGAACTGCTGCTGCCGATGCCGTTGCATCCGAAACGTTACCGGGAACGCGGCTTCAACCAGTCGATCGAGATTGCCCGCCATTTGGCGCGACGGTTCGATATTCCGCTGGACTTGTACAGTGCCGTGCGCAGTCGGGACACCTTGCACCAGGCCGGCTTACCGGCCAAACAGCGGCTGAAGAATATGCGCGGCGCGTTTCGCTTGCAGAAAACGCTGCAGGCAGACCATGTAGCGATCGTCGACGATGTGATGACCACCGGCGCCACGGTTTCGGCGCTGGCCGGCGTATTGAAGCAGGCCGGTGTCGGCCGGGTGGATGTTTGGGTCTGCGCCCGGGCTTAGCGGTCCAGTTGCGCCGGCGACACGAACGGCAGCGCCTTATCCTGCACGGTTTTGATCGCCGCCAGCAATTTCTCGCGGCGCGAACCCAGCAACTGGACACCGTGCACCAACATCGCGATTTCCTCTTGCAGATTCTGCTGATCCACCGCCATCGTATTCAAGGCTTCGACGGTCGAATTCAGCAACAACTCGTGCTGGCTTTGGTAGGGGCGTTTGAAGCGAACCTGAAACGCGTCGCGTAAATTCTGCAACAGCTCTTCGAAACGTTGCTCGCTGAAATCGTCGCTGCCAATACCGGCCAGCAAAGCCTGTTCGGCATCGAACACGTCGCGTTGGTAAGCCTGCCGATACGCGGCGCGCAACTGCTCAATAGCATCCCGATGCTGTTCCGGCTGGCCCTGGACCTGGGCAACCAAGCGCGCCACCGCTTCAGACAGGCTGTACATCGGCGTCTGATGGCGCATGGCGTAAAGCGCATCCAAAGTCGCAGCCAATTCCAGCAACCGCGGTGCGGCATAATTTTCGGTTTCCAACCAGCGGTAAAACAACGCCTTGAACGCCGCCGGAAAGGTGCCGAATTGCTCGCAATAGGCTTCGACGAAAGCGCCGGTAAACTGCTCCAAAGCCGGCTGGTCCAGGGCTTGGCTTTTAATATCCGCCAACAAGCGTTGCGGCGAATCGCAGCCGACCGGCAGGCTTGGACTGCGGGCCACGCCGCGAAACGTAAACGGCGGTTCGGCAACGACATCGGTTTCCGCGGCTTCGGCCGCCGGCAAGGTCGGCTCAGCATCCAGCAACCGCCGCCAATAATCCGCCAAGCCCGGCGCCTCGCGGTCGCTGCCGATATGCTTGACGATGTTGTCGGCCAGCGAAAACAAACAACGGCTGGCCGGCGAATTGGCCGCCAGATCGATCACCGTCATCTGCAGAGCCACGGCCTTGGGCACGTTCTCGTCGCGGACGACGAACCCGCCGTATTCGACTTTTTGTTTCAGGCATTTTTCGCTGACCGCGGCAAACCGGCGGTAGGTTTCGGTCGCCGCCGGATAATCGGCGGCCTGATTGACCACAACCCGCAAACTGCCGCGGTAACTTCGGCCATTGAGGGCTTTCAGCAGCGAAAAGCCGTCGGTCAAGGCAGCCGGATCGGCGCTAACCAACAAAAAAGCATATTTCGCTGCCTCGACAAATTGCAGGAGCTTGTCGGTCAGCACGGCCGGCAAGTCGATGAAAAAATAATCGTACTGGCTTTCCAACTCCCGCACCGACCGCTCCAGATTCGCGCGTTGCTCGGCTGCCACAGGCGTCGCCAGCAGGCTTTGCGCACCGGGCAATACCGCCACGCCTTCGTGGGTTTTGACGATCGCTTCCGCCAAGGTCTTTCCGCCGCCGGCCGCTTGTTCCAAGCCGAACGCCGGCCTCAAACCCAGCAAGGTAGCGGTATTGGACAGCCCGGTATCGGCGTCGATGATGCAGACCGCCGCGCCGCGCGCAGCCATCGCCGCGGCCAGGTTAGCGACCAGGCTGGATTTACCGACCCCGCTCTTGCCGCTGGCAAACACCAACACCCGCGGCGGTTTACGAAGAACGTTGATATCCTGTAACTCTGAAACGGGACTTTCCATACTAAAACGGCAAACGGAACGGTAGCGGCGGACAACAGGCGATTCCGGGAATATCCGGACAATTCGGGCCGGCATTGTACGCTTAATCCGACAATTCCCCATTGGCTAAATGGCCGATCGATCCGTTAGGCCATTGCCGGCCGGACAACGCACCCAGCGGCCTCGGCGGCATTTGCCGAGTCTTCACGTATAATGCCGCGACCTGCAAACCAAACGAAACGCCATGACCACGCCACGCCTTGCCTGGGCTATCACCGGCTCCGGACATTACATCGAAGAATGTCTCGAATTCATGTTGACGCTCGATAACGTCGATTTATACCTAAGCCAGGCCGGCGAGGAAGTGCTGAAAATGTACGGCATCAAACTCGACGATATCCGCGCCAAAATGCCGATTTACCGGGACAAAGCCGCTTCGGCACCGCCGGTCGGGCTGTTTTACAAAGGCTACTACCACACCTTCGTGATGGCGCCGACCACGTCCAACACCATCGCCAAATGCGTGCTGGGCATCGCCGACTCGCTGGTAACCAATCTGTATTCGCAAGCCGGCAAATGCCGGGTACCGAGCATCGTCTACCCGTGCGATACCGCGCCGGAAATCGAGACCACGGCACCGGGCAAGAAAAAGTTCATGGTCTATCCGCGCCCGGTCGACCTGGAAGCCACCGATAAAATCCGCAGCTTTCCTTACACCCAAGTCGTCGACGACGTCGAACAACTCATCGTGGCGGTACACACCCGCCTGGCCGGGCTATGAGCGAAAAAATCCTGTTCATCACCGGCCGTCTGGCGGAAAAGCAGGTCAGGCAGGTGCTGGAAAAAATGCAGCCCGATTTCTTCTATAAGGTGCACGTGATGGGAGTAACGGTCGCGGCGCTGATCACCGCCGAGATGATCGCCCGCCGGCTCAGCGATACCGGCGGCGCCGACCGCATCGTGATACCGGGCCGCTGCCGCGGCGACCTGGACATGCTATCCAAGCATTTCGGCATTCCGGTCGAGCGCGGCCCGGAAGAAATCAAAGACCTGCCGCAACACTTCGGCATGGCCGCGCACCATTACGACCTGAGCCAATACCAAACCAAAATATTCGCCGAAATCACCGATGCGCCGAACATCGGCGTCGATGCCGTCGTCGAACGCGCGCACTACTACAAAGCCAACGGCGCCGACGTGATAGACATCGGCTGCCTGCCCGGCACGCCGTTTCCGCATCTGGCCGATTGTATCGAAACCTTGAAGCAGGAAGGCTTCACAGTCAGCATCGATTCGCTGGAGGACGCCGATCTGCTGGCCGGAGGCCGGGCCGGCGCCGATTACCTGCTGAGCCTAACCAATAAGAGCCTGTGGATTGCCGACGAAGTAGCGGCGACGCCGATTCTGATTCCGGAAACCCACGGCGACCTCGCCACGCTGGATCGCGCCATCGAAACCTTGAGCGCCAAAAATCGCGCCTTCATCGTCGATCCGATCCTGGACCCGATCCATTTCGGCTTCACCGAATCCATCGTCCGCAATTACCGCTTCCGTCAGCGCTACCCCGACATCGAAATGATGATGGGCGTCGGCAACCTGACCGAATTGACCCACGCCGACACCTCCGGCATCAATGCGGTATTGCTGGGGATTTGCTCGGAGCTGAATATCAACCATATTTTGGCCACCGAAGTCAGCAAGCACGCCCGGCGTGCAATCAAGGAAGCCGACGTGGCCCGGCGCGTCATGCATGCGGCGAAACAGCACAACACGCTGCCGAAACACATCAGCCCGGATTTGATGACCGTGCACGAGACCGCGCCGTTCCTGAACAGCCGCGAAGAAATCGAAAGCCTGGCCGGACAAATCAAAGACCCCAGCTACCGGATCCAGGTCAGCAGCGACGGCATCCACATCTTCAACCGCGACGGGCTGCATACCGCCACCGACCCGTTCGATCTGTACCCAAAATTGCAGGTGGAGACCGACGGCGGCCACGCCTTTTATCTGGGCGTGGAATTGGCGCGAGCCGAAATCGCCTGGCAACTGGGCAAGCGTTTCACCCAAGACCAACCCTTAAGCTGGGGCTGCGCCGGCCAAGGCCCGGAGCCGACCGTGGACTTACACACCTTCAAGCCGGCCGGCAGCACTTTAAAAAAACACGATGGCTAAGGAGGCTTTATGGCCAGCCAAACCGCGCTACTGATCCTGATCGCCATACTCAGCGCGGTACTGCTCTGGTTATGGCAACACTGGCGCCGCGCCGCCCGCGCCGATTTCATTCGCCGCTACGCCTTTCCCGCCGGCCTATTCGAAAAATTGCAAAAACGCCGGCCGCAGTTGGCGCGCAAGGACTGCGAATTGACCGCCCGCGCCTTGCGCCAGTTTTTTCTGGCCTATCTGCATGGCGGCCGTAACTTCGTCTCGATGCCATCGCAACTGGCCGACGACTTGTGGCACGAGTTCATCCTCTACACCCGGCATTACGAACAATTCTGCCGCCAAGCCTTCGGCGGCTTTCTGCACCATACGCCGGCCGTGGTGTTGAGCCGAAACCGGCGCAGCAATGCCGGCCTGCGCCGGGTCTGGTGGCAATGCTGCCGCGAGGAAAACATCAACCCGAGAAAACCCAGCCGGCTACCGCTCCTGTTTGCACTGGACGCCAAGTTGCAGATCGCCGACGGTTTCAGTTACGTCGCCGATTGCCGCGGCCAGATCGCCCGCGCCGACGACGACGGCCGCAGCGGCACGCCCTATTGCGGCGCCGATTTTGCCGACAGCAGTTTCGACGGCGACACCGACGGCTTCGGCGATGACAATGGCAGCAGCGACAGCGGCGGGGATGGCGATTCGGGGGGCTGTGGCGGCGGTTGCGGAGGCGGCGGCGACTAATTGCCGGCAGCGTTGCGCTCGCAACGCAGCGCCGCTTTGTCGGTTATGAACTGTCGCAAACCCGACAAACCGTTCTCGGACTATAGCTACAACCCACGGCCGGTCCGGGTTGTACGCTTGGTATCGGACTTGCTAATCAAGTCCTAACCGCCGCAACTGTTACTACAATGAAACCCAGACTGCACCCTTACCGCCCGCCCCTCGCCAACCTACCTAAGCCGGAGAAAACCTTATGCCAGCGCCGGCCTTGAAGCTCGCCGTTGCGACAAAGGACGGCATCTCGATCAACGAACATTTCGGCCACGCCAAAAAGTTCGGCATCTACAGCGTCAGCGAAAACTCCTGCCAATTGCTGGAAACCCGCGACGTCGATAACTACTGCCTGGGCCAGCACGCCGACCAATCGGCGATGGCCGGCATTCTGGAAACGATCAAGGATTGCCACGCCGTATTCGTGGCCCGCATCGGCGACGGCCCCACCGCCAAGGTTAACGCCATCGGCGTCCGCGCGGTCGCCGAATACGCCTACGCCGCAGTCGAGGAATCCTTACTGGATTATGCCCGGCGCAGCGCCGCCGGCGAGGTAATCGGATGACGCCGGAACATGTCGCGGCTTGGGCCGCCACCCATGCGTTATCGCCTATTCAAGTCGATTGCGCCGTGACGGTGATGCTGAAAATCCTGGACGGCAAATGCAAAATGCCGGCGCAGGAAAAAGTGGTGATGGCCTTGCTCTACGACCGGATCAAACATCTGCCCGGCCAATTGCTGGACGCCGACATTCACCAACTGATCGAATCCGCCCGCAATTGCGCTGACGAAGCGCTGAAATATCTGATCTACGAAAAACGCCTGTTGGCAGAAACCGCGATCTCGCGGCCGGTCATGAAAGGCTTTAAAGCGCTGATCCGCGCCGAAGGCTTGCTGCCGGCGAAAACCGCAACCGACCATAGCGAAGACTGAATTTCCTCCCACCAACCCCAAAGGCCGGCGCCAGGCCTGGGATTAGGGCATACGCCGGCCGCAATTGCCGCGACCAAGTCGGGCGCGGCCGGCTCAATCGAAAAAATCGAAGCTCATCTGCCCGCTCGGATCGGGCTTGCGGAACAAATCGCTGCGCAATGCCGGCAAGGAGCGGTCCAGACCCAGCTTCTTGCGAGCCAAGGCAAAGCGTTGGGCAATCAAATCGGCGTAGACCCCGCTGCCGCGCAAACGTTGGTGGAAGGCCGCATCGTAGGCCTTGCCGCCGCGGCTGTCGCGCACCCGGTTCATGATGTGCTCGGCCTTCAGCGGATAATGCTGGTGCAACCATTCCGCGAACAACTCGGCGGTCTCCAACGGCAGGCGCAACAATATGTATTCGACGCTGAGCGCGCCGGCCGCGCGTGCGGCAGCGGCGATCCGCTCCAGTTCGTGGTCGGTCAATACCGGAATCAACGGCGCCACCATCACGCCGACCGGCACGCCGGCCTCGTTCAAGCGCGCCACCGCATCCAGCCGCCGCTGCGGTGCCGAGGCGCGCGGCTCCAAGATTCTGGCCAAACTCCGGTCCAAGGTCGTGACCGACAGGCATACCGACGCCAAGCCCTGCTTCGCCATCTCGGCCAAAATGTCGATGTCGCGTTCGATTAAGGCCGACTTGGTAACGATGCTGACCGGATGCCGGGTCTCGGCAAGCACTTCCAAAATTCCGCGCATGATGCGCTGTTGGCGCTCCAAGGGCTGATAGGGATCGGTGTTGGTGCCCAAGGCCAACGGCGCACAACGGTAACTGCGTTTGCCCAGCTCTGCGCGCAGCAATTCGGCGGCATCGGCTTTAACCAGGATTTTGGTTTCGAAATCCAGACCCGGCGAATAGCCCAGATAAGCGTGGGTCGGCCGGGCAAAGCAATAAATGCAGCCGTGTTCGCAGCCGCGGTAGGGATTAATCGAACGGTCGAACGGGATATCCGGCGAATCGTTATAGGTAATCAGCGATTTACTGGCGTCGGCGACGATTTCGGTCGGCAGCGGCGGCAGATCGTCATCCAGACTGCCCCAGCCGTCGTCTTCGGCCTGGCCGCTTTGCTTCTCGAAGCGGCCGGCGGCATTGCTAATACTGGCGCGACCTTTGTAAATCAGAGGTTTGGACATCGACTGCTCCGCAAAACCGCCGCCGGCAATGAAGCTGCCGGCAGCCGCCGTCATTATACCCGGCGCCGCAGCCGCCGGAAGCGCTGGCCGGATGCCACAGCGAGCGCACAATTGCACAGTCTGCCAGTGAAATGTTCGATAGTTGGGCGGCAGCGGTTTGTTTAAAGTCTGAATGGGCCGCGGCAACGGCTAGTCCGGACGCAGGCTTCCGGCCGCTACCGCTCGCGCCCCTATGCCATTCACTATCGAAACCAGGAGACCGCCATGCACCGACATCGAAATCCCGCATTCAGCACAACCGGCACCCCAATCGCCGCAGACCAGCTCAAGCTGGTTGCCGGCGGCGAAGCAGCAATCAAACCGGCACCGCAGATTCCGCCCTACGTTCCGTTATCGCAAAGCCATCCCAAAGTCGAACGCGACCTGCCGCGGGTGCCTTACCGATAAATTTCCGGCCGGCCGAGAAGCTCCCCCTGTAGCCGCCGGCCGGCTCTAGCGCGGCGCTCGGACTGACGTTCGAGAGCCGCGGCTTTTTTAACAAAAATCCGCCGCCACCAATCCGGCAATTACCGACTCCTTAGTCCGGCCGCCCGCTCCGGCATAAAGTGCGATATATCGTAAATCGCGCGACATCTCGTATCCATCCTCTGTCGCCACCCCAACCGACTCGCTGAAAAAACCCATAAAAACCAATTACTTGATTGGCAAAAGCGCGCTTGGCACGCGCTTTGACTGTTGATTATGGAAACCCGTTCGGGCCCGGCCCGACACCAGACCCATAACTACTTCGCCAAATATCAAGAGGAAAACCCGATGAAAACCGTCAATTCGCTTCATTCTGCCACTAGCCACTCCGCCGCCCGTCCCGGCAAGCTCCGGTCCGGCACCCGCACAAGCCTGGCCGCCGCCATCGCGTTGCTATTGGGCAGCCAAATCGCGCCTGCCCATGCCGCCAGCTTCGATCCGAACATCGTCATCAAAGGCTCCGCCGAATTCGACAGCACCGGCTCGCCGTTCGAGCCGATCAACGCCAGCCAAAGCGGCGAAATCACGCGGATCATGGCCGGCATCACCAGTACAACGACGTTGAACGGTGCGGCCATTAGCGGCGTCGATCCGCTGACCGGCACGCTAACCAGCATCGGCGACGGTTTCGGCATTAAATTCAACGCCAGCGGTAACGCCGACAACGAACCTTCTGTCGTCAACTCCTTATTCGGCGATTACTCGCTGTCGCTGCAGAATAACTCCGCCACCGACGCCTTCCTGGTCAATCTGAGATTCGAATTCAGCCAACAAGTCGACACCACCGACTCCGTCAAATCCAATACCGATAACGGCGAATTCGCCCACGCCCAAGTCGCATTGCGCAAACAGGACAGCAGCGAATTGCTGTTCGCCAGCGCGCTGTCCGACACTCAACTAGGCAACCAGCAATTCCTGTTCACGAATAATTTGGTCAATTCGGCCAGCGGCTTGGGCGGCAAGTTGAGCGACAGCGGTTTTCTGATTCTGTCCTTCCTGTTGAATCCGGGCGAATTGCTGCAATTGGGAGACGGCAATCCCGAGGTGTTGTTGCGCGGCGCAGCCGATTCCGGCTTGTTCTCCGGCGAAGTCGCAACCCTGCTCACCGTCGACTCGGTGGTCAGGCAAACCACCGAAACCGTGCCGGAACCGGCAACCTTGCTGTTGACCGGTATCGGTCTGGCTTCGCTATTGGCGTCGCAACGCCGCAATCGCGCTATCGCTTAATCACTAACCCACCCTGATTTGAGGAAACCGCCATGTCTACACCATTCAAAAAACCGTTGTTGAAACTGGCTCTGGTTGCCGCCGCCGGCTTACCGATGTCCGCCTCGGCTTGCGGCAACGAACCATTTCTAGGCGAAGTCTGCACCTTTGCCTTTACCTTTTGCCCGCGCGGCTACTTGCCGGCAGACGGTTCGCTGCTACCCATTTCCAGCAACACCGCTCTGTTCTCGTTACTGGGTACAACTTATGGCGGCGACGGCCGCAGCAACTTCGCCCTGCCCGATCTCCGTGGCCGGAATCCGGTCGGTGCCGGCCAAGGACCGGGATTGGCTAATGTATTTAACGGCCAAGAAGGCGGTGCCGAACAAGTGGTTTTAAATATTACCCAAATGCCAGTGCATAGTCATGCCGCCGCAACCAATGTCCAAGTCACCGGCACCATTAACGCCGTGAATGCCGCCGGCAATACCAGCAGCCCGGCCGGCAAAGTACTGGCAGCCTCGTCCGCTCGAGACAACATGTATTCCGGTAACGTCGCCGGTGCCAGTTCGCCACTGGCCCCCGAGGCTCTGACCGCATCGGCCACCGCGTCCACATCCATCGGAATCGCCGGCGGCAACCAGCCGGTGCCGCTGCGGAATCCTTACGTAGGTATGATGTATTGCATCGCGACTTCCGGCATTTTTCCTTCCCGAAACTAAACCGAAAATTCCAACCACCAACTCGGTCGAACCGGTAACGCCGACAAAGCACAACTTAGCCCCTCGCAGCGCGAGGCGGCTAAGTCGGTTTTCCGCGGCCGGATTTCAATTTACGGAGACGATCATGAACTATTTAGTAGTAAACATTTGTGAACATACCAGGCCCAACGCGGAAACCTTGACAGCGTTGCTGGCAGGCGACCCTGACCAAATCGGCTTTGAGTTTTGCGATCTTTCCCAAGAGGACACGTTCGATGCGTACAAAACGCACATCAACCAAGCCGAAGTCTATATCGTCGGCCACGGCTCACTGGGTAAAGAAGAGCTAGTCGACGAGCAAGACCATGGCATAGTCAATATCGCCAAAATCATGGAATGGTGCGAAACACACGGTGCGGCCGCGGTGATAGACACTTGCTGCTACCCGGAGCAACGTTTGGCCAAAGTCAAGAAGTTGGATCTGAAAACACCTTACCACTGCAAACAAGACCTTAAAAAGCCGGTCACGCCGGGCATTTGCAAAAGGGAGCCTCTAAAAATCCACGATTAATCAGATTCGGGGCGTAAAACGCGCTCGAAAGCTGACATTTCCAAGCGGACTACCTTCAACTCGAAGCCTTTTCAGCTCCGATGGGCGGCATCAAGACGCAGCTACCCTGCGAATGGCGCAAAAACGTCGCATGTTGTACACCAGATTCATGAAGCCGATACGTACTTCGGCGCGGGCTAGGCCAATGCAACGGATCGCCTTACCGCCCCATTGCGCCATCCAGGCAAACACGTGCTCGACCCGGCAACGGGTTTTGGAGCGGGTGCTGTTGCCTTGTTTTTCCCGGTCGGTCAGCGGTTTGCCGCGCACCCCTTTGCGGTGAATCCGGCTGCGGTAGCCTTGGACTTTTAACTGTTCTTCCACCGCTTCGGAACGATAGGCACTGTCGGCCCACAAATCCCGGCTGGTATTGCCGCTATCGAGCAAGCCGTTCAGGGTTTGAGAGTCGTGGACGCTGGCATCGGTGACCGTGTATTTGCGTACCAGCTTGTGGGCATTATCAACGTTGACGTGATTCTTGTACCCGTAATAACTCTTGTCACCTTTCTTGGTCCAGCGCGCATCGGTATCCTTCTGACTGCGTTTGGCGACTGACCAGTCCTCGACGGTTTCGCCGGCTTTAATCCGGGCGTTCTCGTCCGGGGTATTACGCTGCACCGGCGCCTTGACGAAGCTGGCGTCAATCAGTTGACCCTTGCGGGCGATCAAGCCGGCACGGTCCAATTGTCGGTTGAATTCGTTGAATAACGTCTCGGTGAGTTTCAGTGCTTTGAGTGACTCACGAAACAGCCAGAAACTGTTGCGATCCGGCGCGTGCTTGGCATCCGACAAACCAATAAATCGCTGGAAGCTGCGCCGGTCTTCGATTTGGAACTCCAGTTGCTCGTCGCTCAGATTGTAGAGGCTGGCGATGACCAACGCTTTGAACATCAACACCCCATCCCAAGGCTTTCGCCCGGCAGACGATTTACGGACTTTGTGACGCACTTGATCCAGCAACGGACGGAACGCCTCCCAATCCACTTGCGCGTCCAATTCCAACAACGGATTGCCCAAACGATCGATCCGACGATCTCGATGTTCAAACAGGGAACCGAAAAGGTCGTCTTGTGCCACCGTCATCTCTGCTCTCCAGGTCTTTAGCTCCGACTCATTTTACTCGCCGGGCGCAATTTTTAGAGGTTCCCAAAAATGACACCGTGCCCGGATTTCTAGCGACACAGGGGATCAAACAAATGTACCCGTAAAAATCGCCGGTTCCACGCTTAGAAAGTGCGGGCGTTAGAACCCATTGTCGTATCGCCGAAGTAAAACTCCAGATATTGGTGCCAATGCCTGGACCTCTTACTCGTTAGCAGTTGTATCATTGCGACACAGCGGTAATCATCGGCTTTAGCGGTCGACGCCTACCGAGAGCCATTGGTAATATGCCGCCGACGGACGCGAAGGCAGACTCGTCGGCAACCGTCCCGGAACGGCAACGGCCTGACGGATCGGCGCCGGCGCCCCCAACGATCCACCGGACGACGAATAAAGCTTATAAGCGCAGAATGCAGGCAACTCTCTATGTGGCGTAAGGCAGTTAAATATTATTTTTCTTTTTTCAGTGCCTTATGCCACTTGGGCATCGCGCTGGCCTTGGGCGTTTACCTGACGAACAAAATAACCCACCATTGGCGTTGGCAGGCTTTGGTACACGCAATGAAAGGCAGGGTTGACGATAGTGCGGTTTACCCGATCAGCAGTCGCGAGCAACTCGCGGCTTTGCCGCCGCGAGTATGGACCAAAATCGATCAACAGCAGCCCGATGCCGAAGGCAGTTTCCCGCGCCAGCCAACCGCTACTTGCGCGTTCGATAGAAAGCGCAATCGTCTGCTGGTATTCGGAGCCGAGGTTAACGAAAACCCGCCCGACAATACGATCCATTACTTCGATTTGACCAAGTTGCGCTGGGAAAACGAGTACGAACCGGACCCGTTATCCAGCTATTTTTTGGATAAATCCGAATTTTTGGTGGCCGGATTTAATTTGAACCATCCGCCGGCGATGCAGGTATTCGGTGCCGGCGCATTCGACGAGAAAAACGATCAATTGGTCATCGCCAGTAGCGTAAAAAGGGAATTCTATGAAACGCGGCTGCCCAACATTCGGATCCACGAAAGCATAAGCCCCACTTGGGTCTTCGATTTTGCGTTAAATCGCTGGTATGCCGCTGCCAACGCAACCGATTTTCGCACTTATAGCGTCGCATACGATGAAGACCGTAATGTGGTAGTCGGATTTCAGCCTTACCATATCGGCGAATGGAACGGGCAAACCCGATCCTGGCAGAAAGTCGGCAGTACCACCTACCCGGCGTGGAATACCAATGCCGTTTACGATTCGGTTAATCGCGTGTTTCTGTTATTTGGCGGCAGTAATTTGAGTAACGAGGTCCATGTTTACCAGGCGGGCGACCAAAAATCGGTCAAAATGTCCACGCCCGGCATTAAGCCGCCCGGCCGGGCTGCGGTTCCGTTAGTGTTCCATAAAGGTATCGGCAAAATGGTGGCGATTATCGACCGGGATAATTATGCCGAAACCTGGACCTACGACTACCGAAAAGACGAATGGCAACATTTAAGCGACAGCAAATTTCCGTATAACGTCGGTATGAATTATTGTTTAGAGTACGACTCCAGAAACAATATCATGCTCTTCGTATCCAGTCCGCCGATGGAACAAACCGCCGTTTGGGCCTTAAAGTTATGAATAAATTCATGCGTAACGGGCTTTTTTACCTGACGTTTACCGGCCTGTTGGTCCATCTGTTCGCAGCGTACGGATTTTGGGGATTGCAACGCGCCGAGCATCTGTCCGCCAGGCAGGTTTTGGTCAAGGCGGCAGAACAACTCGATATTAATAATCCGATATTATCCAAAATATTAGAACCGGAAACGAAATACCTGAATTTTCCTTTCGACGGCGAGGTAAGAAAAAGCCATCCCCGCATTTTGTTGCCGGAATCGAGTAATTGGAATAAGCGGGATGTGCACTCCGTTATCGCAGACCGGATCGCCGCCTTTCAACGCGAAAATATTAATTATCCGAACGGTTGCGGCGATAATGCGTTGATGCCTGCCGTGGTTTGTTGGCTGTCGACCAACAATACCGAGGCGATCGCAATCATCAAATACCAGTTGCTGAACTTCGAATTAAATAAACCTACTGCCGACACCACCTATAGCAACGGTTGGGAATTGGCGCTGGCTTACGACTTGGCCCATCCGCTGCTGACCGACGCCGAGAAAAACCAGGTCGAACAGAAAATATTGGCCGCCTTGCAAGGGACGTTGGCGAATCTGGATGAGGATTTCGCCTCGTTATGGCACGGCAGATCGACTCACGCCGCAATTGCCTGGCTCTGCGCCATCGTATTGTCGGAACACTATGTCGACGATTTGGATTCTTACCGGCGCCGGGCACAGGCTCATTTCCTGAATGCCGCAGAAGGATTGGCCCACACCGAGGCCTGGCCGGATGGCTACAACTACTGGATCCAAACCCGCGCGTTTTATTTTGCCCTGGCGGCATCGGCATACCTGAACGGGTTGGATCACGCCAACAACCAGGAACGGATCAAGGACATCGTCAAAAGAGTCGGCTATTGGCATATATACGCGACTCGGCCGGATAATCGCATCGAAGGTTACGGCGACGAAGGCTCCCGGATCGATTTAAAGGATGAGACCAAGCGGGTAATAGACCTGATGGTACAAATGACGCACGATCCGGTACTAAACGGTTATTCCAAATATCTGGGTAAATTGCACCGGGACAGTTATTATTCGGGCTATGACTGGGGGATATTGTTATTCAACGATCCATCGATTCCGGCAGTTGGCGACGGCAGCTTGCCGTCGTTGGCTAAATATTTAAAAGAAGCCGAAATTTTCGGCCGAGACACGGTAAATCAAATTTATATTAGAAACGGCTGGGAGCCAAACGATACCTTTATTTCGTTCAAGGCCGGCAATTCCTACGGACACCACGCCCATTACGACGCCGGACATTTCACCATATTCAAATCTTCGCCGCTGATTACCAACAGCAGCACCTATAACGGATTTTTTCGCCCGCACCGGCTTAATTACGCAATTCGGACGATTGCCAAGAATAGTCTGATCATCGAAAAACCGAATGAGAAAGTCCGGCCGAATCGATTTTTCTCCAAGAATGTAGCCGACGGCGGCCAACGCTTGACGCAGCCGACCGGCAGTTCCATTGTCAGCATCGAACAATGGTTCGAAAACTACCAGAAAGGTCTGCATTTGGAAGGCGCCCAATTATTGAAATTTGCGCGCCGCAATAACGAATACGTTTTCGTTTCGGCCGACTTAACCGCGGCCTATAACAATTCCGTCTACGACGAAAACGGCGATGGCGGCAAGGTCCGCCAAGTTATTCGCAAATTGGTTTATCTGCCGACGGAAGACAAACTGGTTGTTTACGATGCAATTAGTAAAACCAAGCCGGAATACGTCGGCAAGTGGATCATTCATTCGGTCAACAAACCGGAGATGGCCAATATCGAAGTCTTGAAAGGTTCGACGGACAACGGCATATTGGCTAGCAACTCGAAAGATATCCAAATAAAAAATAATAACGGATTTTTGAAAGTCAATATTCTATTGCCAAGCGATGCGACGACCCGCCTAATCGGCGGCAGAGATTACCAATACTATGTCGAAACCGACGGCGACGATACCGTATTCGACGGCGAGAATTTTATTAACGGAGCTTCCGCCGATTCTTGGCACGACTTGAGCCGATGGCGAGTCGAATTAATGTCTAATAACGGCAGTAACGATACTGAGTTTTTAGTCTCTCTGGCGCCATCGGTCGATAAGCCGGTGACCGAAGACGTGCGGAAAATCAATTCTAAAAACGGCAACGCTTATGGGGTACTGACAAACGATACGTTAATCGTATTTATCCGAGAACCGGCAGGCATGGACGACATCGTGTTCGATTATGTCGGCAAATCCAAAATTATCGTCGTCGGCCTCCCCGAATATAGAAATGTCGCTATTCGCATCGACAATAAGACCCTGTTCCAAGGAGCAGCCAAGGACGGAGTGGTGTTCTACGACAACCCGAGTTCGGCATCCGGCCAGGTCGAAATCGGCATGAATTAGTTTGTAATTCGCCGGGCCAAACCGGTTGTCGCTACTCCAGGCATACAGCCCCCCGCATCAAGCCGCTACCGCCGCGGCTTTCCGGCAACTTTCCAGCAACGCGTAATAAGGGCGCAAGGCCACCATCAAAGCCTGATAAAGGGTAAAGGCATCGGTCGGGTCTTTGGGTTTCAGCTCGGCGATTTCGGTCAGAAACCGGTATAGCATTTTGACGAAGTTCTCTATCGTCATCGCCAGCCAGGCATCGTTGGTGATCCATTTGTCGATAAATTCGTCCAACCGGGCGAAAGTGGTTTTCAGCAGCGGATAGGCGGTTTGGGTTTCCTTGAATTCCCGCAGCAGCATATATTCGACGTAAGCCTGCTCCGACGATAAGCGCGGCCGGTTGGTGATACCGAGATAGGTGGTTTTGTACTCGGTATAGGCGGCATCGAACCGATTGCAAAATTCGATTTCGTTGCCGATTGCCAGCCAAGGTGCCAACACGGCGGTCGTCACGGCGTAGCACTCGGCTATCGCATTGCCCATTTTGTCGAATTGTGCAACGAAGGCCGGTTTGGCCAATTCGGCTTTGATCAGTGTCTCTATTGCGGCCAACTCGCTTGCCGTGACGCAAACAGTAGCCAATTCCTTGGTCAATTTCAGTTCGATTGCCATAGTGGCTTTACCCGATTCCGCTATCCGAAAAAAGTCGACGCATTGCCATGTTGCAGCGCATTACGCGGTTAGATCCACGACTTCGGCGACGCAGGCGTTGTCCTTAACCGCATGCAACGCGTTATCGAACACCATAGCCGAACTGTATAAAACGCTTTTGACGATGATGTCGCCCTTGGTATCCTTGATGACGAAGAAGGTATCGCCCTCGGCCACCTTGCCGGCAGCAATCTGGTGGCTCATCAACGAGCCGGTCCTGACTTCATTGATGGCCTGCAGCGCTTCGTCCTTGTTGCCGTAATCGGCGCTCATCAAAATCAGCTCGCCTTTGCCGTTCAAAAAATGAAAGAAATACTGGTTTTCGTCGTTGGTTTTCAGTTCGAAAGTGGCTGGCATGGTCTGCTCCGGAAGTTAACTCGGGAAATAAAATGGTCGCCGGTCGAGTGTCTGCCCATGACTTGCTCGCCTCCGTGCCCAAAAGCCGATTGCGCGCAAACCCAAACAATTACCGGCTGACTCTTCCAACCGAACAGCAAGCCTTATGCCAATAAAAATTTCTTTAATATCAGTGTGATGTACAACATTGGCCATAAATTGTCGGCTTTACCACACCACATTGACGTATTCCTGATTCGAAGCGTACTCGACCTCAAATTACCCTGGCCTACCCGGTCGCCGTGCCATCTGGCCGCTAACCGAAAAAATACTCCCGCAACGCCACCATGTCGTGCGCGGATATAATCCGCTGCTGCCGGCTGATATGCTCTTCCTGCAACCCCGGAATGTAAAACTGCCAAGCTTCCAATGCGCCGAGTTCGTTGGGTAGTACCGCATCTTTAATACCCATGCTACGCGCGCTCGGTGCCGGCCTGCCACGGTTCATTTCGACCCCAAGGTCTCGCTTACGCGGGTCGCTCCATTTCTTCTGCGGCGAATATTTGCCCCAAAAGCCGGCTGCCTGCACTTTCAAAGTAATTTCGATGTAGTTATCCAGCGCATTCCAGTCGATCGGCACCGCCGACATATACCGCACCATAGCACTCATGTCGATTTTATTGAGCTTGGCTTGCTCGAAGCGGCCCAGCGCTCCTTCGCGATCTTCTTTGAACGGCATCACCGACGACCACCACGGCGTAATGCCGTATTTGGGATCGGCGGGAGCTTCGCCCTTGGTTAACTTGAACAACCTGAATCCGGCCGGCAATTCCTCTACCCGTACCGAATTCTCAACAAACGCATCGTAATGGCTCTGCGGTATCGTCCAACCGTACCACTCCGACTTGCCGACTGTGAAATCGTAGATTGATAAATCGTCATTTACGCCCATGGTAATTCTCCTTACTCGGACTTACTGATTCCGCATCCGGCCCAACCGTAAATTCGCCGGCTTAGTCCGGCCTATCGCCGTTACACCGGCTCGCTATGCGGAAAATATGTAACAAGCGATTCGTGCGCCGCCCGGTTAAAGCCGCTACGGAATCCTGAATCCAATTCTACGAGTGTCAAATGGATTTGCTTTGCGCCACATCAACAAAGGGGTTGATATAGCGCGGGAATCGGCGATGAGTTTCCGGCAAGACTTAGCGGCTAACGGCCAATGTGACAGGCATCCGGCGTATAATCCTAACGCGCCGGCTGATAGCCGGCCGGGACCCGCTCGCCTACGCGAGTCAAAACTAAAACCAAATAAGGACAGCACCATGAGTAAAACACTTGCCGCAACGCTTATCGCCTCCAGCAGCCTGCTTGGCGGATGTGTTGCCAGCGGAATTTATCAGCCCCCGCAAGCCCCGCAAACCCTGGACTATTCCCGCGAAGTCAATGCCAATTTCGACACCGCGTGGACCACGATAACCAACGTCGCCGGCGCGACGTTTTTCAACATCAAAAACTTCGACAAAGGCAGCGGCTTGATGACGCTGGAATACGACAATATCCGCGGCAACGTCGGCTCCTATGTCAATTGCGGCGAGTTTGCCAGTAGCCAAGCGCCAAGCAAAACCTCGCATCCCAATCCCAAATCGGTCATCAACTACATGTCGATCAACGATATCGAGATGCACCTCAGCGGCAGAGCCAACGTCATGGCGCGGCCGGTATCGGACAGCAAAACCATGGTGCAAGTGAACAGCGAATATTTTCTGACCGTTACCAAACGCATCGGCGACAAAACCCATAAGCTGGGCGAATGGCATTTCTCGTCGCGCGAGCCTGACACGCAAACCGCCGATGTCAGTTACAAACCCACCCAAGTTACCTGCCAATCCTCCAACAAACTGGAAAACGACTTTCTGACCGAAGTCGGCGCCCGTCTGCCGGCCGGCAACGTCGGCACCAGCCAGCCGGCGCCAGACAGCGCCATTGCGCCGGTTACGAAGAAAAAGTCGCGCAAATAAGCGTTTCGGCTGGAGAAACGGCGGCCGCCTTGTTCCAGCCTCGTCGCCCGGCTCCACGCTTTCGACAAAATAAACATCCTGCAAGCAGCGATGTTTACCGACACCGACAAGCGCGTCGGTCGGATTCGTGAACGAAACCCGTTCGGCAAATGCCGGAAGACCTGTAAAACCAACTATTTTTGCTTGCCGCGGTTTGCCGGACAGCGGCCGTAACGGCCCCGTGGCTTGGCTGCCTGCGCCTCGGCCCGGCGGAGGACGGTATCCGAAACAGCGCAGCGCTACGCATCGCAAGCTTCGGCGTTAGACGAAGCGCCGATTCGGCTTTATCATGCCCCCTCCTCCCAACCGCAGAATCGCCCATGACCGAAGCCACCATCACCTGCCCCAATTGCAGCACAGCCGTGCCGCTGACCGAATCGCTGGCCGCGCCGCTGCTGGCCGCCACCCGCAAGCAATTCGAGCAACAACTCAAACAAAAAGACGCCGACATCGCCCAGCGCGAACAAGCCCTGAAACTGCAACAGCAGCAACTGCAAGACGCCCAGCGCGAACTGGAAAACCAGGTCAAACAGCAGGTCGACAAACAACTGCAAGCCGAACGCCAACGGGTGATCGAAGAAGAAAGCCGCAAGGCCAAGCAAGCGGCGGCGGCCGAGCTGGAACACAAAAACCGCGAACTGGCTGACTTGACTGAAGTGTTGAAAGTCCGCGACGCCAAACTGGCCGAGGCCCAGCAAGCCCAGGCCGAACTGATCAAAAAGCAGCGCGAGCTCGACGACGCCAAGCGCGAACTGGAACTGACCGTGGAAAAACGGGTGCAAGACAACCTAACCCAGGTGCGCGACCAAGCCAAGCGCGAAGCCGAGGAAGGCCTGAAACTGCGGGTGCTGGAAAAAGACCAGACCATCGCCGCGATGCAGCAAAAGATCGAAGAACTCAAGCAAAAAGCCGAGCAAGGCTCGCAGCAATTGCAAGGCGAAGTGCAGGAACTGGAATTGGAAAACCTGCTGCGCGCCAAATTCCCGTTCGACAGCATCGAACCCGTCGCCAAGGGCGAATTCGGCGGCGACGTGTTGCAAAGGGTCAGCGGCCCGAACGGCACGCCAGCCGGCAGCATTTTGTGGGAATCCAAGCGCACCAAAAACTGGAGCGACGGCTGGCTGGTGAAACTGCGTGAAGATCAGCGCGCCGCCAAGGCCGAACTGGCCGTCATCGTCAGCCAGGCCTTGCCCAAGGACGTGGAAACCTTCGACGTCATCGACGGCGTTTGGGTCACCAGCCCGCGCGCCGCGTTGCCGGTCGCAACCATCTTGCGCCATACCCTGCTGGAAATCGGCCTGGCCCGCCTGGCCGCCGAAGGCCAGCACGGCAAGACCGAGATGGTCTACCAATACCTGACCGGCCCCCGCTTTCGACAACGAGTCGAAGCCATCGTCGAAGCCTTCTCGACGATGCAGGAAGACCTGGACAAGGAACGCAAGGCCATCCTGAAGCAATGGGCCAAACGCGAAGCGCAAATCGAGCGGGTCATGAACGCCACGGTCGGCATGTACGGCGACTTGCAAGGCATCGCCGGTAAATCGTTGCAGGAGATCGAGGGCTTGGAGATGCGGGCGTTGGGGGTGGATGACGATTCGGATTGAGCCATAGCTCTGCCGGTCGATCCGGCTTCTGGTTCCCAAGCTCCGGCTTCGAGTTTCAACAAAGTGGCGCAAACCAATCACAGTGTTTATACTCACGTTTAAACATCCCGAGGACACAACATGACCGAAGCCATACTCGACATCAAACAATGGGGTAACAACCTCGGCGTGCGCCTGCCCGCAGCGATTGCCAAAGCCGCCCATTTGCATAACCATCAACGGGTGCGAATTTCCGTTGAAGACGACAAGGTGATTATTACGCCGATAGCCGATGAAACCTTGACGTTGGAGCAGCGCTTGGCTCGCTTCGATCCCGAGCGGCACGGCGGCGAAGCGATGGCAGTCGGGGAAGAAATCGGTGCCGAACGTTGGTAAGCCGCAAGCAAACAACGGCCTGGGCGCCGGAACGGCAAGACATCATCTGGATCGATTGCAATCCGCAAGTTGGCCAGGAGATGCGCGACATCCATCCGTTTTTGGTGCTTTCCCCACGCATCTTCAACGAAAAAACCTCGCTGGTGATCGGCTTGCCGATGACGACCTCCGCCTACAATGCCGACAATCCGTTTGCGGTAGCAGTCGGTAAAGCCGGTGGCCGCAAAGCCGAACAAACTAGTTATGTACTTTGCCACCAACCCAAATCCTTCGACTGGCGCTTGCGCAAGGCCAAACCGCATCCGCTCAAGTCATTGCCGAGCAATTTGTTCGCTCAGGTTTGCGAGCGGTTGAATCAGATTATTCAGATCGGTTCGTGCTGATCTCGCGATAAGCATGGTCGATCCGGGCTCCGGCGCTGAGCTCTGGTTCCCAAGCTCCGGCTTGGGAACCCCGGCCTTGGAAGCTCCGGCTTCGAGTTTGGTTGTAGATGAAAAGCTAGAGCTTACTAGATAGCGTTCCCAAACTGGAGTTTGGGAACTAGAAAAAACTCAGGGGCGCGCCGCTTTTTGCGCGTCCCCTGGAGCGCTTGGTTGGGCAGCGGGCACGGTGACTGGACACTGCGCGGATTGAGAAGTGATTGACTCAGCGCCAAAGGCGGAAGCCAGAATATTTTCAAGACGAGCCATACGTTTTTCGAACTTTGTACTTTCAAAGGGAGCTCCTGTTGCATAGAAACAGACCGCAACACCTTGTTCGGTAAGCATTGCCCAAACATGCGTTGGCTGCTTGGAGCACTCAAACGGGAACTGATTTGACTCTGGACATGATAGCCCCAATTCAGCAGCGAATTTACGAATGGCGTCTATCAGCACGGCGTTTGAAGAAGAATCGACGGTGAAAGAGGTATTTGCTCGTGGGGTTACATCAATGCGTCGCCAAAACCAAGCATCGCATCCGGCAATAGACAACACAAGCAAGATTATACTGACGTAGGTTAGTTTCATGCCGCCCAACGATAGCCATAACGGGCGTCAAAATGCGAAGCGAAGCTTTTTGACGTCCCAGTTGATGGCATTGTTATATTTCATTTTTTCGCTTTCTTTGGATCGAATGATTCAATCGCGAAATAATCTTCGGATGAATGTACTTTTACATTTTTACGCCACGGGCGCTTTTCTTCTTCTGAAAGGATGGAATCGACAATTCTAATAATTGACCTCTTTTCCCAGAGATCAGCCCTTGGGTAATACTGTCTTATTTCCAAGACATCGGTTCTTGTTGTATTTTCCGAAAGAGCATCCAAGACCGCTCGCCCGATATATGCTCCTGAATTTCTTTTTAAACTACGAAACAACTCCATCAATGAGCTGGCATTTGAAAACCCTTTTGTGCCCAGGAGTCTGACGATAGAAATTAACATGTATTCCGGATACTTCGCACCTTCTGACAAAATATCTGAGAAATAGCCTTTTATTGACTCCTTTAACGCGACTGGAATAAGGGGTTCTTTCTTGATAAGAAGATCTACGAGCAAAGGGGTGAACTGAGGAAACTTCTCGACCAAAGATTGATACAGAGAGAGCTTGCTGTAATCGCCACTTGCGACAACAATCCGGAGAAATCTCCTAACATCATCAGGCTGCAAGATTTCGTTTGTCGTGATTTTCTTTTCTAATTCCTCGGTTGCAACCTCTTTGAGTTCGGAAATATCGCGTTCGGACAACTCTCTGAATTTGGTAGGGATAGTACCTGAGTAGCCAACAATTATTCGCCCTTGGCGAAGTTCATTTGCAACCTGCCTTGCCTCCTCAGATATAGCTGTTGACGATTTAGATTTCTTGGAAACATCTTCGATAACTGTTTTTGCTGGATTTACAGTTAAACCCTCCAAATATAATCTTTCTACCAAGATCGTTAGCCATGCGTGAGCAGTTTTGGCATCAGGGGCGAAAAGACGATAATCATCCACGAATCTGCAGAATTGGACTTTTAATGAACGCAAATAATCATCTACGGAAGTCAAGGCCGCTTCTGCCAGGATTCTGCTCGCGTTGCCTCCAATAGGAAGACTATATGAATCTCTATTCGCCCAGAACAACAACAACTCGTTGGTGAGTTTTATCAGTTTGTTGTCGATTGGGAGACTAAGCAGTGTTGATTCAAGGCGATGAAGATTCAGACGATCATAGAAGTTGGATATGTCACATTTAACAAGCACCTTGACCCTTCGGCTTTTTTGTCGCTCCGAGACATGTGCTTGAAAAGAAGTGTAATTGTACTTGGGGTCAAAAAGGTAACCGCCTTTGGGTTTGAACCTATAGGAAAAAACAACATTATTTCTTTTTTCAATACGGTGCTTCTCAATAACATCTGCGTACATCAGTACAAGAGCCAGATAAGTTATTGTATCGACTGGTTGAATCAGCGCGGCACGACGGAAATCATAGGCATCCTTTTTGGGAAAAAGGACGTGGCTGATTGGGTATACTTTTAGGCCAGCTAAAGAGTTGGAATTGATTCTTGCCTTGATTTGGTCAGATAAGAGCACACGGAAATGCTCATTTTTCAACAATGACACTTCGAAAGGCGTGGTAAAGATATCCGTCAGCCCCTCCTTACGGATATTATCTAGGGCTAATTCGATTGCCTTGTCGATGTTCAAGATATTCCTCTATGAAATATAACTATTAATTATTAGGCAAATCTGCCCGTATACGCTGATATTAACCGCGTTTTCAGGCACTTGTGCTTGCGTATTCGGAAAAGTGGGCATATTTGCCTCGATAACTTGATATTGGCGGCCAATTCAGGCAAGTTTGCCTGCGTAAAAAATGCCGCTGACTCTATCAGGTAGAATTTTTGTGTCAACTGAAAACGCCCAACCCTAAGCCATGACCCGCAGCCGCTACCGAGTCCTGCAAAACCCCAGTCCGCACTTTATGACCGCGACGATCAACCATTGGCTGCCGCTGTTTACCCGGCCGGCGACGGTTAATATCGTGCTGGATTCCTGGCGGTTTTTGCAGCGCGAAAACGGGTTTCAACTGTACGGCTATGTGATCCTGGAAAACCATCTGCATTTGATCGCCGCGTCGGCGGATTTGAGCCGAGACATGCAGCGCTTTAAGGCTTATACCGCCAAGCAAATCATCGCCTATCTACAACAAAGCGGCTCGGCGCGGGTGTTGGAGTTATTGGCGTTGTTGAAGCGGCCGCATAAGACCGAGAGCGAGTTTCAGGTGTGGGAAGAAGGCAATCATCCGCAACTGATCGAAACCGAGGCGGCGATGCGGCAGAAGCTGGATTACATCCACCGGAATCCGGTAGAGCGCGGTTATGTCGATTTACCGGAGCATTGGCGCTACTCCAGCGCGCGGAATTATGCGGGGTTGGAAGGCTTGATCGAGGTGGTTCGGGAATGGTGATCGAGTCGGGAAGCTGGAGCTTCCGAAGGAGTGGGTTCCCAAGCTGGAGCTTGGGAACCAGAAACCAGAAAATACTGAGCGAGTTTATTCGCAAGCTGACGTCAACCTCGCCCTACGCCAATGGTTCCACCAAGCCATTTGTCGCAAACTCGTCCCTCTGTTAGCTGAATTGTTGCCAAAACCACCAAGCGCGCTCCGTACGACTTGACCAACTCGGTGGCTTCTTTGGCCGGCAGCTTAGCGCCCTACCCCAAAAACCATATAAATCAACGGTTAGCGGCATATAGAGCGCTTTTACCTAGGCGGACCGTAGCGCGCCCTCCCAACGCAAGAGTGGAGTAAATTTTGCTTTGCTGATTGGGACGACAATCCGAGGCTAAACGATGAACAAAATCGGCATTTTCTACGGAACCGAACAAGGCATGACCGAGATGATGGCTCAAGTCATGTACCGAGTGCTGGGCGACGATATCGCCAGCGAACCGGTAAACGTCAATCGGGCGTCGGTCGCTCAGCTATTAAGTTACCAGGCCTTGATTCTGGGCATACCCAGCTACGGGGTCGGCGAAATTCCCGGCCGGACCACCGGCAGCGAAGAAGGCAACTGGGAGGAATTCTTGTTCCGGCTGGACGAAGCCGATCTGTCCGGCAAACGCATTGCCTTGTTTGGCTTGGGCAATCAGCAAAAATATTATGATCGCTTCGCCGGTTCCTTAATTCATTTGTACCACTACGTGGCCGGCTACGGCGCCGAGGTGGTGGGCGCCTGGAGCACGGACGGCTACCACTTTACCTATTCCAACTCGGTGGTGGACGGCAAATTTGTCGGCTTGGTTCTGGACCACCACAATCAACCAGAGCTGACCAAATCGCGGATTCTGGATTGGCTGGATCAAATAAAACCGGCATTGCTGGAGAAGCTAGACTGTTAAAGCCTACAAACCTGTTCGCCAGTACGTCCTGTAGCTATTGAGCGGGGCGCACCGCATAAGGCTTTGACAGGCTACGCCCAAGCGGAATACTCGCATCGCTGCCCCGCGCCGTTCCGAAACGAAAGAAGGATCGTTCGGCGGTGGCGCGGACAGTAAACCACTATCAAGCCGCTTGATCCACCAACTCCAAGCCCCGGAACACCGAACAACGAATAAACACGTCCAAGGTCGGCGCCAGTTGCTTTTGCATGCAGAACTTGGCGACCAGTTTGGTCAGGCCCTTGATATCGCGCCCGGAGGCGCCGGGGAACAAGTCCACCAGTTGCTCGATCAGGTCGTCCGCGACCGGCAGCGAGAACTGTTCGGTCATCACTTTCCAGATTTTGCGGCGGTCGGCGCTGTTCGGCGAGTGGTAACGGATCATCGCGATGCAGCGGGAAATGATGGCTTCGTCGATGTCGTCGACCCGATTGGTGGTCAGGAACAACAGGCCATTGAAGTATTCCAGCACCCGCAGGAACACGCCTACCACGGCGTTGGAAGCCAAGTTGTCGGCGCGCTTTTTGATGTAGACGTCGGCCTCGTCGATCAGCATCACTGCGCCCCAGCGTTGGGCGCGAATCAAAGTTTCCTTCAGAGTTTTTTCCATTTCGGCGACGTTCAAACCGAGCTGGCCGGAATGCACCCGGTACAGCGGCCGCTTGATGATTTCCGAATAGACCTCGGCGGTCAGCGTCTTGCCGACCCCGGCCGGCCCGGCGCACAGCACCGTAGTGCCGCCGGATTTGCCTTCGACGATGTCGTCCATCAGCATGTCCATTTCGGCGGTCAAGATGTCGATCAAGTCGGTTTGCTCCGGCGGCAGAATCAGTTTTTGTTTCAGTTCCGGTTGGTAGACGTAGGGCTGCATATCGTCGACATGGACCCAGACGTGGTGATGCAATTCCAGATGAAACAGCAGGATGTAGCCGTGCACCGGCAATTCGGTGAACAAGCCCTTGCCGACCTCGGCCTTGGCTTGTTCCATCTGGCTTTCGGTCTTGCTGTCGTAGCGCATGCTTTTGCCGGCCTTGCGCAAATAGGTGCCGAAGATGTCGCCGGAGGCTTCCAGCGTCAACGCCCGGTCGGCCAGGATGTTCTCGTCGTTGACCAGCCGGCAGGCGCCGCCGCCGGACGACAGTACCACGGTGTTTTTGCGGGTCCAGTCGCTGCTGCGGTGGCTGGCGGTCGGGTCTTCGGCATAAATGCCGGTACCCCAGCCGGAAAATTGCTCGCCGTAACGGCCGCGCCATTCGAAATAGCGGGCGGCGGCTTCGTCGTAGCTGGCGATCAAAGCTTCGGTTTCTTTTAAATAGCCCTTGCCGGCGAAGATTTCCGGGATGGTTTTGTGGTCCAGATCCTTGCCGCGGATGACCAGGGTTTCGATGGCGATCTTACCCTTGCTGTTGGCTTTTAATTCGATCAGGATACGGCCGGCCTCTTCCTCGCCCGGCGGGGTGTAATCGACCCGGGTAATCAAATAAGCCAAGGTGCGGCCGCCGTGCTCGACGTGAAACAACCAACCGCGAATCGCACCGTCCAGCAAATAATGAGCGATGTCCGGCAGCAATTTTTCCAGGTCGTCCGGGCCGTAGCGGCGCTGGTCGTCGCTGAAGGCGTGCTGCAACGCGGTCAGTAACGCGGCCTGTTGCTGCAGGCTCTCGCCTTGCTGGGCGTAAATGCCGGCCAAGGTCGCCATCTCGGCGCTGCTGAGCTGGTCGTAAAACACCAGAGCCTTGCTGCCAAAGCGCAGTTGCTCGCTCAGGCCGTTCAGGCGCGGGTGGGCGGCCAACAATTGCTGGAGATGCGGTTTTTCTATGGACAGTTTCATCGATTTATTCCTTATCAAAGCGGCGAAATTCAAAAACTTCTGGTTCCCACGCGCCGCGTGGGAATACATATCGGCCGCGCGGCGGTCACTTTGTTAGCGGTTGCCGCAGCGCGGCTGCCCAGAGTTACTACGCAGAAAACTAGGTACGCACCGCGTACCTTTTGCAGTCTTGCCAATCGGAGCCCGTCGAGGTACGCATTGCGTACCCTACGTCTGAGAAGGTAAGGCAAGACAAAGTAATTCCGATAAATGCAGCGGTTTGGCAAAGCCACCGCCGACGATTTGTTCGCGGCAGGAAAACCCGCTACCGACCAGCAAGGCATCCGGCTCGGCGCGCAAGGCCGGGAACAAAGCCTGCTCGGCCATCGCTTGCGCGTCGGCGTAATGTTCGGCTTCGACGCCGAAATTGCCTGCCATGCCGCAACAGGACGATTCGATCAGTTCGAACGACAGCTCGGGAATCTGCTTCAAGAGTTTACGCACCGCTTTAATCGAGCCGACCGCTTTTTGGTGGCAATGGCCGTGCAGCAGCACGCGGGATAGCTTAGGGATGGCCTGGAACGCCAAAGTCCAGCGCTTGGCGCTTTGTTCGCGAACGATGAACTCTTCCAGCAACACGACTTTCTCGGCCAATTTACGGGCCGATTCGCCCAAGTCCAGTTTCAGGTATTCGTCGCGCAAACTCAGAATGCAGGACGGCTCCAGGCCGACGATGCTGCGGCCGGCCTCGATGTGTTCCGCCAGCGCGGCCAGCATCCGGCGGGCTTCGGTCCGGGCCTGGTCCAGCATGCCGTTGGAAAAATAGGTGCGGCCGCAGCATAGCGGCCGCCGGTCTTTATCGTCTGCGGCCGGCGCAGCGACGTGGACATGGTAGCCGGCCGCGGTCAACAGTTGTCTCGCGGCGTCGGCCGAAGCCGGATTGAAGTAATAGTTAAACGTATCGACCAGCAGCACTACTTGCCGCTCGGCCAATTCCGGATGCAAGGCCAAGCGCGACTGTTTCGGTATCCGAAACGGCGATGGCGCCGGCAGTGGCAATTCGGCCTTGGCGCTGATGCCCAAAGCGGTTTGGGCCAGCTTGGCCAGCAGCGGCGAACGGTTGCGCCAAGCGATCCAGCGGCGCAATCCCGGCCAGGCCAACAGTTTGGGCAGATGGCCCCACAGTTTGCGCCGCAACGGCAAACCGCGCCGGGCGGCTTGCTGGGCCAGAAATTCGGCCTTGATCGCCGCCATGTCCACCTCGTTTTCGCATTCGCGCTTGCAGCCCTTGCAAGCCACGCACAACTCCATCGCCGCAACCAGTGCCGGGTCGAACAAGGCTGCCGGATCGTCGGCGTTCAGTGCCGCTTTCAATAATTTGACCCGGCCGCCCGGCGACAAATCCGGATTGCCGCTGACGCGATAACTCGGGCACATCACGCCTTTGTCGACGTGTTGCTGGCACTGCTTGCTGCCGATGCACACCGCCACCGCCTTGGCAAAATCGGCGCCGTGCTTGGGAATGTCGGCGTAGGCGTCGCCCATGCCGGCGTTGCGGTAGGACGACCAATCGAGGAACAGCTTCATAGGCGTTATGCAATCGAAAACCTATGCCAAGCAAAATCGGCGCCAGCAATGGTCAAGGCTAATGCGCTGCGCTAACCGCGGCATCGGCAAGCAAAACCACGCTATTGGGAACGGTGGAACCGGCTGCGCAAGTCATTTGCGGTTGCCGATCAGCGAAGCGCTAATGTCGCAAATCCGACAAAGCGGTGCGGCGGCGGACGATTTACCACAGCGATAACAAGCTTAATCGACGGCAAACCGCGCCACTGGCCGCGGCAAATTTCGGCACAATATTTGCGGAAATTAGGCTTTTATTTTGCGAGGAGCATTACGTGGAATTGGATAACTGTGCCTGCCGTTATTTCATCAGCTACAGCGGCGTCAAATTACCGCTGAAACTGGTCAACGAACTGCCCGACGAAAGCCACCTGGAAAATCGCAACACCTACTTCCGCGGCTTTTTCGACGGCAACGAACGCCTGTTGCTGCTGGAAAAACTGGTCTACGGCGACGTCGAACTGCGCCACCGCTACCGTTACCACGCGAACGGCGCATTGGCCGACGCCGAAATTACCGATGCCGACGGCGAGATCGACATACTCAGGTTCGACGAGAACGGCGCGGCCATCGCAGCCGGCTGAGCGGACGCGGCGCCGCAAACGGCTGCCCTCCCCGCCTTCAGTGCATCTCGAACTGCAAACTCGCCAGCCTGGCGTACAGACCGCTCTGTTGGCGCAGGTCATCCGGTGCGCCGGTTTCGACGATGCGGCCCTGATCCAACACGACGATGCGGTCGACATTTTTTACCGTCGCCAAGCGGTGGGCGATGATCAACGTGGTCCGGCCTTGCATCGCGGCAGCCAGGCCTTGCTGAACCAGAATTTCCGACTCGGCGTCCAGCGCGCTGGTGGCTTCGTCGAGTAATAACAGCGGCGCATTTTTCAAGATGGCGCGGGCGATGGCGATGCGTTGGCGTTGGCCGCCGGACAAGCGAGTGCCGCGTTCGCCGAGGAAGGTTTGGTAAGCCTCCGGCAAGCGCCGGATAAATTCGTCGGCATGCGCGGAACGGGCCGCAGCGATGACCTCGGCGTCGGTGGCATCGGGCCGGCCGTAGCGGATGTTTTCCAGCGCGCTGGCGGAAAAAATCACCGCTTCCTGCGGCACCACGGCGATTTGCCGGCGCAACTCGTCGAGCGCCAAGCGCCGAATATCGATGCCGTTCAGCAAAATCGTCCCCTGCGTGGCATCGTAAAAGCGCAGCAATAATTGAAACAACGTGGTTTTGCCGGCGCCGGACGGACCGATCAAGGCCACGCTGTCGCCGGCGCTAATCTCCAGCTCGATGCCGGCCAGCGCCGCATGCTCGGGACGCGACGGATAGCGAAACTCCACGTTGCGGAATTGGACGCCGATTCGGTGTTGCTCGGCCCTCGCGAATATTTCCTCGCCGCCGACGATGGCGGCTTCGCTGCGCAACAGCTCCAGCAGACGGCCGGCGGCGCCGCTGGCGCGCATCAAATCCCCCCACACTTCGGCGATGGTGCTAACGCCGCCGGACACCAGCGTGGCGTACAGCACGAACGAGGCCAATTGGCCGCCGCTCATCTCGCCGGCCTTGACTTGGTTGGCGCCGACCCACAACACGAAAATGATGGCGCCCATCACAGCCATAATCACAAAAGCGGTCAGCAAGGCCCGGAACCGGCTGCGGCGGATCGCCGTCGCGAAACTCGCCTCGGCCCGCCCGGCGTAACGTTGCGCTTCGCGGACTTCCTGGGAATAAGCCTGCACCGTCGGCACCGCATTCAGAATTTCGCCGGCCAGCGCCGAAGCGTCGGCAATTTTATCCTGCGACTCGCGCGACAATTTCTTCACATAACGGCCCATCGCCATAAGCGGCAGCATCAGCAACGCGATCAGGCCCAGAATCAACGAGAACAGGTGGAAGCTGGTCACCGCCAGCATCGCCATGCCGCCGATAAACTGGAACAGGCTGCGCAGGCCCATCGATACCGAACTGCCGACCACGGTTTGAATCAGCGTGGTATCGCCGGTCAACCGCGACAGCACTTCGCCGGTTTGCAAGGTTTCGAAAAATTGCGGCGACTGCGCCAGCACCTTGCGGTAGACCGCGCTGCGCAAATCGGCCGCGACCCGCTCGCCGACCCAGGACACCGTGTAATAGCGGGCGGCTATCGTCACGGCCCACAGGCTGGCCAAAGCGAACAAGGCCAAGAAGCGGCCGTTCAGGCTCAGGCCATCGGCCAAGCCGCCGTTTGCCGGCGTCTGCTTGCCGCCGAAACCGAAATCGATCAGGTCGCGGAACGCCAGCGGCACCAATAACAATGTCGCCGAACCGAGACACAGCAAGACGAAGGCCAACGCCACCTTGGCGCGATAGGGCCGCTTGTTATAGCACAGGCCGCCGGCGCACGATCCGAAACCCGCCGCGGCCGGCGCGGGCTAATGCCGGCTCAACAGCAGCAAGGCCAGCACAAAGCTGCAAGCAAAGAAAAACAAGGCCGCGCTTTTCCAGAACAACAACGGATTGCGCTCGACCAACGGGATTTTGTCTTCGGTTTTCAGAAATTGCGGATTCGGCATGGCCAGGTCGTGCAGAAATTCGGACAGTTCGTCGTAACGGCTGCGCGGCGAAATGCTGGTGGCTTTGCGCAACGCGCCGTCGATCCAGACCGGTACCATGGCATTGCGCCTGATGCTGGGGATATAAGCCAACCGCTCCAGATTGGTCCGGTTCGGTTTTTCCGGCAGCGGGCCGAACGGCAGCTCGCCGTTCAACATTTCGTAGCAAATCACGCCCAACGAAAACAAATCGGACTTGACCGTGCCGCGCTGGCCGAGATGGTACTCCGGCGCCGTGTAATTGCGCGTACCCAGCACATTCTCTTCCCCGGCCTGTTCCAGCGGCGTGATTTCGGCAATGCCGGCGATTTTCACCGAACCGAAATCGATGATTTTGACGCGGCCGTCGCCGGCGATCATGACGTTTTCCGGCTTCAAATCCTGGTGCAGCATTTCCATGCGGTGGAACGCACGCAGGCCCTTGGCGATTTGTTCGACCAGCGCCCTGACCTGGCGTACCTCCGGCTTCGGATTAGCGGCCATCCACTCCCGCAGCGTACGGCCGTCGATGTATTCGGTGACGTAATACAAGCAGGACTTGGCCCGGTCGGTTTCCAGCACCTGCAACACGTTGGCATGCTGAATCCGTTTGCCGGCCCATTCCTCGTGCAGAAAATGTTCGATGTAATGGGTATCGTCGTCGTACAGCACCGACGGCGTCTTCAAAATCACCCGCCGCTGCTGCACGGTATCGTAGGCCCGGTAAATCTGGGTGCGCGTGCTGGCGTGCAATTCGGCTTCGATCCGGTAGCCGTCCAGCACCATGCCCGGTTGCAGCGGCGGCGGAAACGGCAAATGGCCGTTGTGGCGCAACACCTCGTCTTCCTGCAGCAACGGCAGGCCGTCGATCTCGACAATCTGGCAGGTGACGTTGTCGTCGCTGGCGTTGGCCAGCGCCAGCGCCACCAGGTTTTTGGCGATCAGCTCCGGATCGCCGGCCTCGGCCAATTGGGCGCGGATGTAAGCTTCGCCGACGAAGTCGTGCAGGCCGTCGGTGCTGAGCAGAAAACGGTCGCCCTTCTCCAGCGTCAACGATTTGTAATCGATCTCCAGATGCGGCTCGATGCCCATCGCCCGGTTCAGATAGCTCTTGTCGTCGCTAACCCACAACCGGTGGTCGCGCGTGAGCTGTTCCAACTGCCCCTGCCGCCACAAATAAATGCGCGAATCGCCTACGTGGAAAATATGGGCGGTATTGGATTTCAGCACCAACACGCTCAAGGTGCTGACCATGCCTTTTACTGACGCGTAACGCATCCGGCCCTGGCTATGCAGCCAGGAATTGGTCGCCGACAGGATTTTTTGGCCGGCCTTGGTCACCGACCAGGAATCCGGCGTGCTGTAATAATCTTCCAGGAAGGCGGTGATACAACAATGGCTGGCTTCCTTGCCGGCCTCGCTGCCGCTCATGCCGTCGGCAATCGCGACGGCTATGCCTTTTAACGTTAACTGCGGTTCGGCCGGCACCAAGGCGCCCCAGAAATCCTCGTTGTCGGCTTTGACGCCCTTGTCGCTGGCGGCGCCGATGCGCACCGCTAAGGTTTTGGCCATGCTGCGTGTTTAACTTGGTTCGGATTAACCCTTATCGGCAAGCCGGCCTGCTGCCGAACTCGGCCAGAACCTGTTGCAGTTTGGCGCTGACCAGGGCTTGGTGGTGGCGGCGCAATACCGAATCGGACGGGCGCGGCGCCAGGCCGGCTTCGATCTCGTTATTGATTTGTGCCAGAAAATGCCGGCGCAATACCGCGTCTTCCGGCAGGCGGCGAACGCCGGCCGCAGCGGACATTTCGCCGGCCGGCGCCGCTTCGGCCGCCTGGCGGCAGGCGGTGCGCCAGCAAAATACCATGCCCAGTGCCACGGTAGCCAATACAGTTTCAATCATGTCGGGTACTCCTATCGATCATCGCAAAAAGGCCGGACGCCGCCGGCCGTTCAGTTCAGTTCTATCATCGCCACGCTGCCGTCTTCCATGACTTCCGCCATGTGCCCGGCCGGTTCGGCGATGAATTGAACGCTTACCGCCACTACCGCCGCCGTGGCGGCAATGGTCAGGAAGAAGGTTTCCGGCGTCACGAACGACAGCACGGTCAAAAAGGTCACGCCGCCGACGTTGCCGTAAGCGCCGACCATGCCGGCGATTTGGCCGGTCATGCGGCGTTTGATCAGCGGCACCATCGCATACACCGCGCCGCAGCCGGCCTGGACGAAAAACGAGCACAAGAAGGTCACGGCGAAGGCCAACGCAATCGGCCAGCTCGACTCAATTTGCGACATCGCCGCATAACCGACCGCGCAACCGAGTACGCAGATAGTTAACGACAATTTGCGGCCGTATTTATCGCTGAGCCAGCCGCCGCCGGGACGCGCCACCAGATTCATGAAAGCGAAACTGGACGCCAGCAAGCCGGCTTGTACCGTGCTGATTCCGGTATGTTTGAAAGTATCGTGGAAGAACATCGGCAGCATCGACACCACGGCCAGTTCCGAGCCGAAAGTCACCAGATAGGCCAAATCCAAAATCGCCACCTGTTTGAACGGGTAGCGGTGTATCGCTTCGATGGGTTGGGCCAGGTGTTCGGCGTTGATGTGCACGATTTTGTAAACGTTGTAGGCAAACAGCGTCCAAATCGCGACGTAAGCGGCGATGGTGGCCGGCTCCGACAACAATTTCATGCCGGTCGGCGACAGTTTCCAGGCCAGCAGGGTCAATGCCGCATACAGCGGCACACTCATCAGGATGTACAGCGCCAAGTCGGCGTAGCTGGTGACTTCCATCGCCCCGGCCTTTTTCGGTTTGAAATAGGTCGAGCCCTTCGGCGTATCGCTGACGCTGAAAAAATACAGGACCGAATACAGCAAGGCCAATACGCCGGTCGCCGCAATCGCGTAACGCCAGCCATTCTCGCCGCCGAAGGCCAGCGCCAGCGACGGCAATACGATAGCGGCCGCGGCCGAACCGAAGTTGCCCCAGCCGCCGTAAATGCCTTCGGCGATGCCGAGCTGCCGGGCCGGAAACCATTCGCCGACCATGCGGATGCCGATCACGAAACCGGCGCCGACGAAGCCCATCAGAAACCGGGCCAGCGCCAGTTGTTCGAAATTGTCGGCCGCGGCGAACATGAAGCACGGCATGCTGCCGACGGCCAGCAAGGCCGAATAGGTGCGCTTCGGCCCGAACTTGTCCACCAAAATGCCGATCGCGATCCGCGCCGGTATCGTCAGCGCCACGTTCAGAATCAAAATGGTCTTGGTCTCGGCCGGGCTGAGTTTCAGCGTTTCGGCAATCGCCAACATCAACGGCGCGTGGTTGAACCAGACCACAAAGCTGATGAAGAACGCCAGCCAGCTCATGTGCAAAATTTTCATTTTGCCGGTAAAACTGAAAAGTTCGAGTTTGCTTGCAGACATAAAAAATCCAAGAACGGAGTGAATGAAACTATTGGCCGGCGGCCGCGGCGGACGGCGATGCCGCGCCGGCCGCCGCAATGCGCGGGTGGGTGGCGTTGTGCAACGCCAGAGATAAAGCGAAAACCAAAAGTGCCAGCAGCAACGACAAACCCTTCCAAAACGCCAGCGGGTTGCGTTCGATCAGCGCCGGCCGGGCCTGGCGCAGATAGGTTTGGTTGGGGTAGCGCAGGTCGTGGACGAATTCGGCGATGTCGGCGTAGCGCTGGTTCGGGTCGGGATGTAAGGCCTTGCGCAACGCATGGTCGACCCACAGCGGAATCTGCGGTTGCGCGTAATGCAGCTCTTGGTAGCGCAGTTTGTATTGCGCCTGCCGGCTGCGGCACTGGCTGACTTCCGCGCCGTACGGCAAGCGGCCGCTCAGCATCTGGTAGGCGATAACCGCCAACGAATACAAATCCGAGCGCGGCGTGCCGGCCTCGCCGAGAAAATATTCCGGCGCGGTGTATTGGGCCGTGCCGAGGATGGCTTGCCGTTCCGGTTCCGGCAGGATTTCGGCAACGCCGGCCACCCGCACCGAACCGAAATCGATGATTTTTACCGCGCCGGCATGGTCGATCATGACGTTTTGCGGCCGCAGGTCCTGATGCAGCATTTCCAGGCGGTGAAACGCACGCAAGCCCTTGGCGATCTGTTCGACGATGGCCCGCACCGCTTCCAGCGCCGGCTGCGGATGGTCCAACATCCACTGCGCCAAGGTGCGGCCGTCGACGAATTCGCTGGCGACGTAGAGGAAATGGCGTTTGCGGGTCTGCGGGCACGGCTTCAGCACGAAGGGGCTGTCGATCCGGCGCGCGATCCAGTCTTCCATCAGAAACCGTTCCAGATAGGCCGGATCGTCGCGCAGGTCGAGCGACGGCGATTTGATCACGACCGGCAACCGACTCTCGGTGTCGATGGCCAGATGGACATGGCTGCGGCTGCTGACGTGCAACTCGCGCAGCACGGTGTAACCGTCGAATTCCATCCGCTCCCGCAACAACGGCGGAAACGGCAGGTCGGCCAACGCCGTCAGCAATTCCCCGGCATCCGCTTGCGGCAGTTGCTCGATGCGGACGATCTGTACCGTCAGGTTGTCGCCGCTGCCGGCGGCCAGTGCGGTATCGGCCATGGCTTTGGCCGCGGCGTCCAGATCGTGGCCGGCCGCGGCGACGGCCTGGGCCATCGCGCTCGGTTCGACGAATTCGTAAACGCCGTCGGTGGCCAGCACGAACACGTCGCCGCATTCGACCGGCTCGGCCCGGTAATCCAGTTCCAGATGGCTGTCCATGCCCAAGGCCCGGCTCAGATAACTGGTGTCCGGCGACACCCACAGCCGGTGGTCGTTGGTCAATTGCTCCCATTCGCCGCCGCGCACGCGGTAAATCCGGCTATCGCCGACGTGGAACAGATAGGCGGTGGCGGATTTGACCACCAGCGCGCTGAAGGTGCAGACGTAGCCGCGGTCTTTGTCGTAACAGTAGCGGCTGTAGCGGGTTTGCGCGTACAGCCAGGAATTGGTGGCAAACAATACTTTCTGCACCGATTTTTTTACCGACCAGGCTTCGGAGGTACAGTAATAATCCAGCAAAAAACCGGTTACCGCGGCCTGGCTGGCGACGTGGCTGACGCCGCTGCTGCTGATGCCGTCGGCCACGGCGACCGCGATGCCTTTGGCGCTCAATTGCGGTTCTTTGGCAATGTAAACGCCGTAGTAATCCTGGTTCAGCGGCTTGCGGCCGCGGTCGGAATATTGGCCGACGCCGACGGTAAGTCGCCCGGACATGTTCGCTCCGGCCCCGGCTCAGTAGCTCTTATACGGCAGGAATTTGCCGCTCATCACAATCCTGACCCGGTCGCCTTTCGGGTCCGGCTCGCGCTGCAAATCCATGCTGAAATCGATCGCGCTCATGATGCCGTCGCCGAACTCTTCGTGGATCAAGGCTTTAAAAGTCGTGCCGTAGACGTTGACCAATTCGTAAAACCGATAGATCAGCGGGTCGGTCGGTACCGCGCTCGGCAGCGAGCCTTTGTAAGGCACCACTTGCAATTGCTCGACGGCTTCTGCCGGCAATTCCAGTAACGCGCCTATCGTCGCGGCCTGCTCGGCGGTCAAGGTCATCTGCTCCAACAGCGCGGCCGTGGTCCATTCCTTGCTCATGCCGATAGCCTCGGCCAGTTGCGGCCAGGTCAGTTGTTTGCGCAGTTTTTGCGCGATAACCAGTTCGGTGACTTCGTTACGGTTCATGTTGTGTGCTCCTGGGCTAGCGAATAGGCAATGGCCGGCCCGCCATGCTGCGGGCCGGATCGGGCTTAGTGGACGGCACGCTTCGGCGCAGTTCTGACGTGGGTCGAATACAAGGTCAGGCCGGTAAAGGCCAGACCGCCGACCAGATTGCCGAGTACGGTCGGAATTTCGTTCCAGATGAAATAATCGGCGATAGAGAAATTGCCGCCCATGATCAAGCCGGACGGAAACAGAAACATGTTCACCACCGAATGCTCGAAGGTCATGCCGAAGAACAGCATGATCGGCATCCACATCGCGATGACCTTGCCGCTGACCGAAGTCGAAATCATCGCCCCGACCACGCCGGTCGACACCATCCAGTTGCAAAGCATGCCGCGGATGAAAATGGTCATCCAACCGGCCAGGCCGTATTTGGCGTAACCCAGGGTACGGGCTTCGCCGATGCCGGCCAGTTTCTGGCCGACCGCATCGGGCGACACCGAAAAGCCGTAGGTAAACACGACCGACATCATTACCGCGACGGTCAGCGCGCCCAGAAAGTTGCCGACGAAGACCAAGCCCCAATTGCGCAGGATACCGCCTAGCGTGACGCCGGGCCGCTTGTCCAACCAGGCCAGCGGCGACAGCACGAATACGCCGGTCAACAGGTCGAAACCCAACAAATACAGCATGCAGAAACCGACCGGAAACAGAATCGCACCGAAGATCGGCGAACCGGTCTGCACGGTAATCGACACTGCAAACACCGCCGCCAAAGCCAGGATCGCTCCGGCCATGTAAGCCCGGATCAAGGTATCCCGGGTCGACATGAAGACCTTGGATTCGCCGGCATCGACCATTTTCGTGACAAATTCCGCTGGAATCAGATAAGACATAATTCACCTTTGAGTTGGATTAGGTACGCAAAAACCCAGACGCAACAGTACAAACGCCCGGATGGATTTTATGGAGCCCGATCGCGCAAGCCTCCGTCCCCGACAACTGGCGCCGTTATTCGCCGATTGTTGGACCTGAGACTTCAAGGTGGGAAACAATGGGCAAATGCCAAGCGCCGCCCGCAAATCGCGAGCCGCTGTTCAACGCCATTGTTGAAGGGGAATTGGTGCTACCGTGCACCGGCCAGATGTGAAGCAGAATTAATGCCAACCTTCGCAATACCGCCAATTGCCGGGCGGCGTAGCTCGCCGAACCCGGCATCGGCGGCGCGAACCCGCACCAACTTGGATCGGGAGCGCACCAAAACCGGAGCAAGCCGGCGGTCGGCCAGGGTTTGGCCAGCCGACCCGGTTTACGCGGATGCCGGCAACTATTTCGCAGCGGCTAACGCTCATCGTTATAGACAAGTGCCGTCATGCCCGCAGGACTCGGGCATCCAATGCCATGGACGGCAACGTCAAGCTATCCTTGCAGCCTGGATTCGCTTAACGGTCTACGGCTCCGGCACAAATCCGTCAGGAACGGATTTGCATTAACCCGAAGGGCATTGGGCAGGATAGCCCAATGTGAATCCCTGCCGGAATGACGGTTACAAACAAAGATGTGTATAACGGCTAGCGGCTAACGCGCCGTAGCTGCGGCGCGCACGGCGCCGGCCAGTTCGGCGGCGAAGCGGCTCAAACAGGCACTCTGTGCGGCAACGATGGCGTCGGCACTGTCGGCCGCCGCTTCGCTGCATTCGAAGCGCTTGCCGGCCAGGCTTCGTTCGCCTTGCTTCAATTGCCATTGCGCCGACAGCACGCTACGCCCGGCCGCAGTCTGGTGCAATTGCAGAATGTCGAAACTGAGCTGGTAATCCAGCCGCTGCCGGGCCGGCCACGGGTAGCGCACCACCTGCTCGACACCGAGCCGGCCGGCTAAGGCCTGACTCAGGGTGCGGGCAATATTCTCGTCCAGCCGTTCCGCCCAGCGGTTGCGTTCGTCCAGCCGGTACTGGTGCTCGCTCAAAGCCGTGACCAATTGCGGCCGGTCCAGATAAGCCGGCAAGCGGATCGGCCCCAAACCGATGACCGTTCCCGCCGGCAGCGCCGGGCCGGATTCGACGAGCGGCGGGTTGTCGGCCGCCAGCATGTAAAACTGCAGCGGCGCGCTGCCGCACGCGGCCAATCCGGCCAAAGCCGCGGCCGCCAGGGCCGGAAAACTCCATCGCATCCAGTTCATCGCCTGTAACTTACCTCTATTTACCGTAAATGATCGCGCTCGGCTGCCGCTCCAGCGATTCGCCCAGGTCTTTCAGGGCACGGGCGGCGTTGCGCATTTCCTGCATCGCCTGGCTCAACGGTGCGTCCGGCGCCGCCATCGCCTCGACCGCAGCCAGCGTACCCTGCGACGATTGCATGACCTGGGTGGCGGTGTTCAAGCTGGTTTCCACGGCTTTCAGTACCGGCAGCAATTGCTTGTTCAACTCCTGTAACGTAGTGCGGGTATCGCTCAGCGCGCCGTTGGCGTTGGTCAGCAACGGCCCGCTTTGGCTATTCAATGTCGCCATCAGTTTTTGGGTTTCCTGCAGCGACTTGGCCAGGGCCGCCATCGATTTGCGGGTATCGTCCGATTGCAACAAGCCGCGAATTTCGGCCAGGGTTTCCGACAGGTTTTTCAAGGTGTCTTCCAACGGCAACTGTTTGGCGCGGTTGATGATTTCGTCGGCGGTATTGCGGATTTCGTCGACCGTGGTCGGCACGCTGGGCAGTTCCGGCAAGTTCTTGTAATCCAACTTGACCAGATTCATCGGTTTATCGGCATGGAAATTCAGATCCACGTACAGCAAGCCTGTTAGTAAGCTTTGAGTTTCCAAACGGCCTTTCAGGCCCAGGTCGATCAATTTTTGCGCGGCCTGGCGGTGCTGTTTCTCGGTATGGGCGCCGCCCTGCTGGCCGGAGACGTCGCGCAGCAAGGCCGGGTCGATTTCGATCACGACCGGTTTGAACACCCGCCCGGTGGCTTCGTCCATCACTAGCGAAATTTCGTTGACATTGCCGATCTGCACCCCCTGCAATTTGACCGGCGCGCCGACGTTCAAACCGTTCAAGGCCGAATCGAAAAAAATCACGAAACGGTTCTTTTCCTTGAAAAACTGGCCGCCGCCGAACACCATCAAGGCTACGACCAGCAGCGTCAAAGCGCCGACCAGAAAAGTGCCGATTGCCAATGGATTGGCTTGTTTACTCACTTATTTACCGCTCCCTTTTATGTGCTTGCCGGCGTGGCGCCCGTCCTGCTCGCCGCGGGTCAAGAAGCGGACGATGCTCGGGTCGGCGGATTGTTCCAGGAGTTGGCGCGGCGGGCCGCCGGCGATCATGGTGTGGGTCTCTGCATCCAGAAACACCGAGTTGTTGCCGATAGCGAAGATGCTATCCAGATCGTGGGTAACGACGACGATGGTCGCCGACAACGCGTTGCTCAAGCTCAAAATCAAATCGTCCAGCAGCTTGGCCGTGATCGGGTCCAGGCCGGCCGACGGCTCGTCGAAAAACAGAATTTCCGGGTCCATCGCCATCGCCCGCGCCAGGCCGGCCCGCTTTTGCATGCCGCCGCTCAATTCCGACGGGTAATAATCCTCGAAGCCGGCCAGGCCGACCAAGGCCAGTTTGTACGATACGATTTCCCGGACCTTCTGCGCCGGCAGCGTGGTGGCTTCGGTGATCGGCAACGCCACGTTTTCGGCCAGCGTCATCGAACTGAGCAAGGCACCGCTTTGAAACAATACGCCGGTCCGGGCCAGAATCCGCTCGCGGGTTTTCGGGTCGGCCTGCCACAAGCCCTGTTCGCCGTAATATACGTCGCCCTGCGCCGGCGCCTTCAAACCGATCATGTGCCGCAGCAGCGTGGTTTTCCCGCAACCGTTGCCACCCATCACGACGAAGACGTCGCCGCGGTTGATCGTGAAATTGAGATCGCGCTGAATCACGAAATCGCCGTAGGTCATGGTCAGGTCTTTGACCGTGATGCAAGCCTCGGACATGACTAGATCCCGAGCCGGTTGCAGATAATGGTCATCACCGAATCGGCAACGACGATGAAAACAATCGCAGTGACCACGGCCGACGTGCCGGCCTCCCCCACCGCCGAGGCGCTGCGGCCGCACTGCATGCCGCGCATGCAGCCGGACAACGCGATCAGGATGCCGAACACCGCGCATTTAACAAAGCCGATGGTGAAGTCCTTCATTTTCACGGCGCTGGCGGTGCGGTCCAGATATTCGGTCAACGACACGTCGAAGAAATTGACGGTGACCAGGCCGCCGCCGATGATGCCCATCAAATCGGCGTACAAGCACAACAGCGGCATGATCAGAATCAGCGCCAGCATCCGCGGCAATACCAGAAACGCCATAGGGTCCAGATTCATCGTGCGCAAGGCGTCGATCTCGCTGTTGACGTGCATCGTGCCGAGCTGGGCGGCGTAGGCGGCGCCGGTGCGGCCGGACATGATGATCGCCGTCATCAGGCCGCCCATTTCCCGAGTCATGCCCAAGCTGACCAGATTGGCGATATAGATTTGGGCGCCGAACAACGACAACTGCACCGCGCCGACGAAAGCCAGAATCAGGCCTACCAACAGGCTGATCAACGTGACGATAGGCAAAGCCGACGGCCCGCATTCCTGCACGTACAACCACAAATCTTCGCGGCGGAAGTGGGCCTGGCCGCGCACGGTCGCCAGCGTACTCAACGCCATTTCGCCGACGAAAACCAACATGGCCCGGCTTTCGCGCAAGGTTCCCAACCAGGCGGCATGCATGGCCTCGTGCCAGGATACCGACTGCTGGCTGCGGTGGGCGTCGATCCGCTCCGGTACCGCTGCGGCTAGCGCCAACAGGTTCTGGATCGGCAGCGGCAAGCTGGTTTTATCGACCGCGACGCCGCTGCGATTGGCGCATTCGATCAATTTCACCACTTCGGTGACCAGCATGCTGTCCCAGCGGCCGAGACCGGCGGTCGCAAACTGCAGGCTTTTTAATTGGCTATCGTGTTCGATTTGCGCCAGCACCGGCTCCAAGGCCGGTACCGGCGCGTCCAGCACCCAGTCGCCGCTCAACGCCAGTTCCAGCGTTTGCTGGCGGCGGACGGTATTGATCGAGGCAGCGGAGTTAACGGTGGCGGACGATTGATTGCTAAGCGTCATTCCTGAAATTACCGAATGGAGCGGGCGACAAGTATGCGCACAAGCCCGCAACATGACAAGAGCCTAGCAGCAAATGGCCGTGGGCATCGGGTGCGGCAGCCTTTTCGTTCGAGACCGATTTGTCTTATGTTTGGGTCATGCTGTGCGCATGTCCCACGGCAGCTTTCGACCCAAAGTAGTCGGTGATAGAGCCTAATTGAGCGATAGCAGTTCAGCCATAACCAGCCAATGGTATTGCATTTCTTCCTTAGAAATCCAAAAGACCAAACCCAGCAACGGGTTTGGGACTTTTCAGTTTTGGCAAATCTTCAAGCGAAGACTTTCTTTTTTCCATATTCACGGCTAGCAAATCCCAATCCCCACATGCCAAGGACAACGAGAGACAGACTACCCGGTTCGGGAACGGTTGCCGATAAACTGCCGAAAAGACCGTCGGCCTCGTCGTTAAGCCCGGCGGTGAAATAGAGCTTGTTCTTTTCTCCACCATTGCCTCCGTTGCCGAAAGCAAGCCCCCAAAGTCCATCGATCACTATGGGATTGCCTGAATCGTCCAACAAATCCCCGAGAAGAACGCCGGTAACGGGATCGAAAGCGTTGATCCTGCCGTCGCCGAAATTGCCAACCAGCAAGGCGTTGCTGTATTCGCCAAAATCGGAGGGCGCTATCGTGATACCCCAAGGGGAGTTTAGTGGTCCATTAGAAATTAGACGCGTAAATTCGTTGGTGTTTGGGTCGTATTTGTCGACAAAGCCATTACCGTCGCCGGGCATGTCGTCACCCCCTACACCTTGTTTAGCAAAGGTGACGAAGATGGTTCCGCCGATATTCTGGACGTTGAATGGGGCAAATCCGTCAGGCAGGGTGGGATCGATGAAAGAACCGAGCGGATTGTATGAACTGCCATATTTTTCCAATCCGCCTGATGACGCAAAATTGGCCGCAAAAAGCGCATCTTGAGTAGAGTCGATAGCCAATCCTTTGTAATTCACACCAGATGTGGAATTATCGACCCGTGTTGCTGCGACGGTACCACCTTGCCAACCCGCGATCGTGCCACCTTCGGTGGCGAAAATAAATCTATCTCCGGAAAAAGCCGTTACGTTACTGTTGAAGACCTGACCGGTGGGTTTGGCTACAGTGCCTACCGGACTACCCGGTGGTGGTGGTGGCACCGTGACAACAAGACCCTGAGGGATTCCGCTTGTGTTGTAAATCGTAGAAAGCCCAGTTCCATTATCTGAAACCCAGAATGGGCCTACAGGACTAGAGGATATTCCCCAAGGATTCACTAAATTGGGATCGGTGTAAGCCGCGAGTCCAGGTATGTTGGAAACTAGGTTTTCCTGGCGATACCCAGCCATCGCCTGTTGCGATAATAAGCTGGCGCTAATGGCTGCAATAAGGGCGATCAGGGGCAAAGAAATGCCTTGAGTTGTGCGTATAGGATACATGGCTGGAATCTCCCGTGTCTTAAAAGATAGATTTGTTCACAAACTCTGCCGATGAGGCAGTCACAGATCATCTTGCCCCCCCAGAAACAAAGATTGGTAATTCAAAGAGCTAGTACACCCTCGGTTTAGGAGGATTGTCTTGCCTTATTCTTCGAAGTCGTCAGTATTGGCTAGTGTTTGAATAGTTATGAGAAAGGGGTTGCGTAGCCCGTTACAGACTACAAAACCACCTAGTCCCAGATTTCCAGTTCGCTATCATTTCGGCGAATTTGTACAACTCGGCCAGTCGTATTTTGTTCAATCCGAGCGATGTTTGGATCTTCTACGGTATCTGCAATGATGTGTCAACACAAAAACGGACACATAATTCAACGGCTTGATGCCGCAATGCGTAATTAACCGGAGACAGATAGCCATTGGCGGAATGCAACCGCTCTCGGTTGTAAAACGCTATTTACTTTCTAAACAGAGGCTAGTTTTTATCGTTTTATTAAACTCTTTCAAGATATTCAAGTGAAATAATTAATGGGAACCTCTAAAAATTGCGCCCGGCGAGTAAAATGAGTCGGAGCTAAAGACCTTTGGAGAGCAGAGATGACGGTGGCACAAGACGACCTTTTCGGTTCCCTGTTTGAACATCGAGATCGTCGAATCGATCGTTTGGGTAATCCGTTGTTGGAATTGGACGCGCAAGTGGATTGGGACGCGTTCCGGCCGCTGCTGGATCGAGTCCATCACAAAGTCCGCAAATCGTCTGCCGGGCGTAAGCCTTGGGATGGGGTGTTGATGTTCAAAGCGTTGGTCATCGCCAGTCTCTACAATCTGAGCGACGAGCAACTGGAGTTTCAAATCGAAGACCGGCGCAGTTTTCAGCGTTTTATCGGTTTGTCGGATGCCAAGCACGCGCCGGACCGCAACAGTTTCTGGCTATTTCGCGAGTCGCTCAAGGCGTTGAAATTGACCGAAACCTTGTTCAACGAATTCAACCGGCAATTGGATCGCGCCGGCCTGATTGCCCGCAAGGGTCAACTGATTGACGCCAGCTTCGTCAAGGCGCCGGTGCAGCGTAATACGCCGGACGAGAACGCCCGGATTAAAGCTGACGAAACCGTCGAGGACTGGTCAGCCTCCAAACGCCGTCAGAAGGATACCGATGCGCGCTGGACCAAGAAAGGTGACAAGAGTTATTACGGGTACAAGAATCACGTCAACGTTGATAATGCCCACAAGTTGGTGCGCAAATACACGGTCACCGATGCCAGCATCCACGACTCCCAAGCCCTGAACGGCTTGCTCGATAGCGGCAATACCAGCCGGGATGTGTGGGCCGACAGTGCGTACCGATCCGAAGCCACGGAAGCCTGCCTTAAAGCACAAGGCTACCGCAGCCGGATTCACCGCAAAGGGGTGCGCGGCAAACCGCTGACTGACCGGGAAAAACAAGGTAACAGTACCCGCTCCAAAACCCGTTGCCGGGTCGAGCACGTGTTTGCCTGGATGGCGCAATGGGGCGGTAAGACGATCCGTTGCATTGGCCTAGCCCGCGCCGAAGTGCGTATCGGCTTCATGAATCTGGTGTACAACATGCGACGTTTTTGCGCCATTCGCAGGGTAGCTGCGTCTTGATGCCGCCCATCGGAGCTGAAAAGGTTTCGAGTTGAAGGTAGTCCGCTTGGAAATGTCCGCTTTCGAGCGCGTTTTACGCCCCGAATCTGATTAATCGTGGATTTTTAGAGGCTCCCTAATGCCTTTTCATTAATGTAGTTATGCATAAAAGTTGACAAAAATCCTCAGTAGAAACCATATAACCTCTATGCTATATCTTGCGTTAACTGCTAAATCTATCGGAAGGCAGGTGGTGAAAAGCCGCGGATCCCGAATAAATAAGCTACAGGAAAACCGACTTCAGGATGGGTTATTAGAATTTCCACAAATCCATATCAGAACGCTGAATTTATATGGATTGGTTGAGGAGCATCGTCTTGGATAAAGAAAAATAATGCCTCAAAACTATTTGGTATTACCAATGTGACCAATGCCTGCATCAACCCCAATACACCTGGATTTAGCTGGAAAAAGCCCGACCTAAATATTCTGAGACGGCATACATCGAACCAAATCGGTTCACGGCAGAATGGACAAAGAGCCTTTGAAGCTTTGCGATAAGCTGTCGCTCAAAATGCGGGGTGGGTTTGCTCAATTCCACTTTTTTCTTGGGGCGAACTTATGAAAAAATTATTATTGATATTCCTTATGACATTTTTAGTTGGTTGTTGTGGATTAGATAAGCCACGATTTTGCGTGCCAACAGTGTATAAAGCTGCAAGAGGGAGGCCGACTATAAACTCCGAAAGAACTGTGTTTGGAGTTATGGGAAGAAATCTATGGTGGTACACGCTCCTTCCCTTGGCTATACCTGTTGACATCATCAGCGTTACTCTATTAATTGGCACGATGCCCATTTCTGGTCAAATCTTGGATGCGGGAAGATAATTTCCGAACGCTGAATACCTTCGAAACGGAACGAAGTAGAAGTAGGCTGGGTTGAATGATAATGAAACCCAGCTTCGAAGCTGGTAAATTTTGTAATCCAACGAGCAGTTTGAATGCAAAGAAACTCGGTTATTTCAAAGCAATTGCTGGGTTTCGCGTTGCTCTACCCAGCCTACGGCCCTTGTTTGAAAATGCTTGTGCAAAAATCAATGAACTCAAACAACAACTGGCATAACACGTCGCTCAAAGAGAGGCTCCGCTTCGCCGCGCGCCCCTTAGCTTGGCGTTAGGCAGCACCCAAAATGCCACTCGATCTCCACCGCTTGTCGACGCTTCGGCCATTCCTGTATCACCTGACGGCAAGCCAGAACCTCGCCTCAATCGAGCTTAGGAGAGAGCTTTCGTGTACAAATCAATTGCTTACCGAAGTCAGTATGCAAGGTCTCGGAAGCAAACGACGCACGGAGCACTTGGAGCTTGGAACTGGCATAGTCATCCGTGACCAGAAGCCACTCTCGGCCGGGTCTATCGCCTTCGAAGATGGTTGGAACCTTGAGCGCTTCGTCTCCTACGTGAACGACCATGTCTTCTTCTGGCCCGGCACTGAGTCTGGGCCTATTGACGCAGGGATAAACCACTACACAAGGTACGCGCATGAGCAACCCGTGGTCCTACGCTTTCCAGCAGATCCCAACACACTCACGAACCTCTACTTTTGCCGGTACAACTCCGGCGCACCACGCTGCTCAGGTGGAAAGCACAGCCCGCGCGGCAGTTTCACCTATCAGCCAGCAAGCCACTTCAACGGCAGTTGCTCGCAAGTCACTGAAGTCGTCGCGAAGGGTAAACTCGCGTTACCAGGCAGCACCCAGGTGGCAGCCTCTCCTTCAGGGCCGTGGGCACCGCTCGCAGGTGCTACCTAATCGGGTAAGAGTCTGTAAGGTACACACCGCGTACCATCAGTAAGCCATCATGGTAGCGACAGCCAAAAGGTACGCTGTGCGTACCCTACATCTGGTGTGGGAAAAACCAAGTCGTTGACAGAATATGGCCGGTTCGCAGTCGTTGGCTTGCATATGCTTTTTGACGGCTTGTGGCCGAAAGCCAACCCTCCTCAACACAAACCACCACACCGGCAAAAAACCTGCAAGCTGATGTCCAAACTACGCTCGGCCAGCAAGCCTCGATGGAATCGAGGCTTCGGAGAGCAACATTTTTTCAATTGCCGATATTGGCTCGATGGCGAAATGGTCGCCCTAGCCGGCGGTTAAATCCTTAGGGGCTCAAGCCACCTCCTGCTCTGCCGCCCGGCGTTGGCCGTTGGGCAGCATGCCGTACAGGCCCAGTTTATGGCGCAGCACGTTGCGGCTGATGTCCAGCATCCGCGCGGTCTGCACCTGGTTTTGTTCGCAGTATTCGAAGGCGGAACGGATCACCGTCTCTTCGATGATTTCGAATAACTTGGCCGGCGCCTGGTCGAACAGGCGTTGCAACGAGGTTTCCAGCGATACGGTGGAAACGGCCTGGCTTTGCTCCGCCACCCTGACCCCGGACAGTTTAAAGTCCTCCGGCCGCAGGCAATTGCCGGGGCAAACCAGCAAGGCGCGATGCACCGCATTTTCCAGTTCCCGGATATTGCCCGGCCAGTCGTAATTCAGCAGCGCCAACTCGGTGGCCGGCGACATTTTCACGTCGCCGTAACCCAGACGGTCGGCGTAAATTTTCAGGAAATGCCGGGTCAACGGCAGGATATCGCCCGGCCGCTCGCGCAGCGGCGCCAAATGGATCGCGGCGACGTTGAAGCGGTAATACAAGTCGGCGCGGAAATGTTGCGCGGCGACGGCTTCTTCCAGGTTGACGTTGGTGGCGGCGATGATGCGGACATCGACAGGCACCGGGTGGCGCGATCCGACTTTGACCACCTCCCGTTCCTGCAACACCCGCAGCAACTTGGCTTGCAACCCCAACGGCAAATCGCCGACCTCGTCCAGAAACAGACTACCTTTATTGGCGGTTTCGAACCACCCCATTTTGGTAGCTAGGGCACCGGTAAACGCGCCTTTTTCATGGCCGAACAATTCGCTTTCGATCAAATTCTCGCTCAACGCCGCGCAGTTCAGTGCGCCGAAGGCTTCCCGGCTGCGCCGGCTCAAGGCGTGGATATGCCTGGCCACCAGCTCCTTGCCGGTGCCGGTCTCGCCGATGATCAATACCGTGGCGTCGCTGGGCGCGATCCGCTCGATCTGCTCCAACAGGCGGCGGGAAACCGGGTCCTCGAAAACCAAGGCGCTTGCCCGCACCGACAGTGCCAACGAACGCGATTGTTGCTCGTCAAAAGCTAATAAAGTCATAACATCCCCTAATAACGGTCAATAACAATTTAGCCGTCTTATATTCAAATTTATACCGGCAGTTAGGTTCGATATTCCTACCGCAGGTTTTCCGCTGCAATTGCGTTTTAATTACCCGGCTCCGGTGCAGGTTAAACCGGGAATTTGGTCGATTTAAACGCTGCGGCAGAACCGGAATCTATCGGCTTTAACGGATTAAACGATCCGAATATTCAGGCCGGCAACGAATCCGGTTTACCCATGGAATTAGCAAGCTATAACCGAAAAACGCTTTAGCCGTATCGGCCGATATTTAATTGGTAGGTCTCGGCAAAGCCAATAACCGCATTTATCTTTAATGGACGAATCGAGCGTCGAAATTAAAATCGGTAACCCCTAAAAATAAGGTTTGGCCCAACCAACTTACGGTAAATAGTACCGTTACAGCCCCCCGCGAATAAAACGTTAAAATTAGAAAAGCAAATCGAATTAGTGCATAACAATCAGCGGATCGCTCACGCCGAGGCATATCAATCCGCATGCGCCAACCCCCGCCGCACGAATCGACCGAGATCGTCGAGACACCCCATCCCCCGGCTGCTGCACTGCCAGCAGCCGATAAACACTCCGCCGCCAAATCTGATGCCAGACGAACATTCCGCCCCCTCCTCCAACCGGACCGATTGGCAAGTTGCACCGAGTCGCTCCGGATAGATTGAAAATTTTCTACCTTAAAAATCAGCCAATTAGAAAATAGCCACTAAGACCCAGCAGCAAAAACCGCCCGATCCGTCCGGTTTGGCACAGCTTGTGCGATATAGCTCACAGTCACCCCGAATTTCGAACCGGAGCTTGCATCCGCGCCACGAACAGCCGGGACGTTTTTTCTGAACGAGGAACCACGATGAGTACGCCTTTCGCAACAATCAAACATCTGGATGCCGAGAGCTGGACCGACGCCGAAGTACCGTCATTAAAACCGGCGGCAAATTCGCTGTTGGACGGCTTCGCACAAACTCCGCTGGCTAATGCCTTACAGAGCTTTAAGTACACCAGCAAAACCCGCGACCACAAGCTGGTCGATTTTCTGGCAATCGGCGTTCTGTCCGTGCTGATCCACACCACGCTGCTGGAACAATTCCGCGGCGCGGCGTTGGAACAGGAATTCGTCGAACCGGTAAAAGAACCGCCCAAAGTGCAAATCACGCTGAGCCGGCCGCGGCCGGTAGCACCGCCGCCTCCGGTTGTGCGCGAACCGCCCAAACCCAAGGTTGTGCCGCTGAAACCGCCCAAGGTCAAACCCAAACCGGTGAAACAGGAAGCCGAACCGGCGCCGATCCCCGATCCGACGCCGGGACCGGTCAGCGATTCCGCGCCGCCGGCTCCGCCTGCGCCGCCGGCGCCGGTGGTCGAGGAAAAAATCACGCCGCCCACGGCCGGCGCCGACTATCTGCATAACCCGCCGCCGGAATATCCGGACATTGCCCACGAACGCGGCTGGGAAGGCAAGGTGCTGATGAAGGTGCACGTCCAAGCCGACGGCAAACCCGACAACATCACGGTGATCAAAACCAGCGGCCAAAAAGTGCTGGACGACGCCGCAGTCAAGACCGTTTCCAAATGGTCGTTCGTACCCGCCAAACGCGGGGATACCCCGGTCGCCGGTTACGTGACCGTTCCGATTACTTTCAACTTATCTTGAGGTGTATACATGTCTGATATCGCAACCAACGTCATCGTCGATGGCACATTAAACACGCTGATCGGCGCCTCGGTCGTCACCTGGGCGTTGATTCTGGTCAAAGGGGTGCAACACCTGCGCATCTCCTACCACCACCGCAACTTCAGCAAACGCTTTTGGAGCGCCGCCGATATCCAGGCCGCGTCGCAATTGCCGGACCAGCACGGCCCGGCCGCCCGCGTCGCCGGCATCGGCTTCTCGACCTTGATCGAAACCGATAGCGGCGCCTCGACCCACGATCTGGAACATACCTGGGACCGCCAGGAATTGTTGGATCGCCGCCTGCGCCAGCAAATGCAAAAAGAGCGCGGCTCGTTGGAAAGCGGCCTGGCGGTATTGGCCACCATCGGCAGCATCTCGCCCTTCGTCGGCTTGTTCGGCACGGTATGGGGCATCATGGGGGCGTTGACCAACATCAGCAAAAGCGGCTCGGCCAGCCTGGAGGTCGTGGCCGGCCCAATCGGCGAAGCCTTGATCGCCACCGCGGTCGGGATCGCGGTCGCGGTGCCGGCCGTGATCGGTTACAACTTCTTCATCCGCCGCAACAAAGTGATCTGGGCCTTTCTGGACGACTTCGCCATCGATTTCGTGCATCTGGCGCTGAAACACGGCTTCGTCATCGAACGCGCCGGCAACAAATCCGCCAATGCGGCGGCACGGCTGACCGAAATCAGCGCGGCCAAAAAACCGGCATCGAAGCCGCTGCATGACGAACTGATCGCGAAGGAGGCGCACGCTTAATGGCTTTCAATACTAAAGACGACGGCGGCGACGACGTCATGGGCGAAATCAACGTCACCCCGCTGGTAGACGTAATGCTGGTGCTGTTGGTGGTGTTCATCGTCACCGCCCCGCTACTGACCAATGCGGTACACGTCAACCTGCCGAAAACCGCGGAAACCGCGCCGCCGGAAGAAAAGGCCGCCACCTATCTGAGCGTGGATGCGCAAGGCAAGGTGTTCATCGACAAGCAGGAATTTGCCGTCGATGCCGTCGAAACCGAGCTGAAAAACCGCAAAGCGGCCGATCCGGAACTGGCGCTGAACCTGAACGCCGACGACGGCGTGCAATACGGCATCGTCGCCAAAGTGATGGCCGCCATCGAGCGGGCCGGCGTCACCAAACTGGCCGTGCTGACCGCACCGTCCAACTAAACCCAAGCCAACCCGGCCCGGCAACGGCAATGCCGTTGAGTTAAACGGTTCGATGTTCACTCCCCTCTTTGAAAAAGAGGGGGCGGGGGAGATTTTTCAAATCCCCCTCGATCCCCCTTTTCCAAAGGGGGAGGCCGGCTTAACTTAACGGCATTGCCGGCAACGGGCCGGGTTTAGTCGTTACCCAATCAAGGAGAACCCAATGGCGCGCAAAACCGCCGACGACTTCCACCCGGAAGCCCTGAAATTATTCGACCAATACGTGCACGGCGATATTTCCCGGCGCGATTTTTTATCCTCGGTCCCCAAATACGCCCTGCTCGGCCTGAGCGCCGAAGCGCTGCTGGAGGCGCTGAATCCGCGCTTTGCGGAGGCGAAACAAATCGCCGACAACGACCCGCGCGTCAAAACCCGTTATCTGGAGATTCCGTCGCCGCACGGCAACGGCAAAGTTCGCGGCTTGCTGGCAGAACCGGCCAATGCCAAAGGCAAACTGCCCCTGGTGCTGGTGGTCCACGAAAACCGTGGCCTGAATCCGCACATCGAAGATATCGCCCGCCGGTTGGCGGTCGACAATTTCATCGCCTTCGCCCCGGACGCGCTATACACGCTGGGCGGCTATCCGGGCGACGAAGACAAGGCCCGCGAATTGTTCCAGAAGCTGGATAAAACCAAGACCCAAAACGATTTCCTGGCCGCGGCCCAGGCCCTGAAAAAATTGCCGGAAGGTAACGGCAAACTCGGCGCGGTCGGCTTTTGCTACGGCGGCGGCATCGTCAATTTCCTGGCGACGCGGTTACCGGACCTGGCAGCCGGCGTGCCGTTCTACGGCGCCCAACCGCCGGCCGAAGAAGCCGCCAAGATCAAGGCGCCATTGCTGATCCATTACGCCGGCGTCGACGACCGCATCAACGCCGGCTGGCCGGCCTACGAAGCGGCGCTGCAAAAAGCCGGCGTCAATTACGAAGCCCATACCTATCCGGGCGTGCAGCACGGCTTCAATAACGACACTACGCCGCGTTACGACGCCGCAACGGCCAAGCTGGCTTGGGATCGAACCATCGCTTTCTTCAACGCTTATTTACGCGACAGCTAAACGTAAGGAGGTTAACCGTGAAAGTGGAAGTACATGTCTGGGATTGGCCGTTACGGCTATTCCATTGGTTGTTGGTGGCGGCCGTGGTCGGCGCTTACTGGACCGGCAAAGTCGGCGGCGAATGGACCGACTGGCACGGCCGTTTCGGCAGCGCGGTACTGGGCTTGGTCGTGTTCCGGCTGGTGTGGGGTTTTGTCGGCAGCACTCACGCCCGCTTCGCCAATTTCTTTCCGACCTTTTCCCGAATCGCCGCCTACATCCGCGGCGAATGGCTCGGCGCCGGCCACAATCCGCTCGGCGCGCTGGCGGTATTTGCCTTGCTGGCGGTGTTGATCGTACTCGCCGGCACCGGCTTGTTCGCCAACGACGATATCGCCTTCGAGGGCCCGCTGTTCGACCTGATCGACAAGGATCTCAGCGACAAACTCAGCGGCTGGCATTTACGTAGCGTCAACGTGCTGCTGATCCTGGTCGGCGTCCACGTCGCGGCGATTTTGTTTTACCAGCACGTGAAAAAAGCCGGTCTGATCGGCGCGATGCTGACCGGCAAAAAGCAGTTGCCCAGGTCGTTGGCACCGGCAGACGCCACACCGGCCGGACCGATACGCTTGATCGCCAGCATCGCCTTGGCGCTGTCGGTGGTATGGGGCGTTTGGGGCGGCGAACCGTTGCAGGCCCTGGCCAAACTGGCCGGCGTGCAGAACGTACAGGCCGGCAACAAACTCTGAGTAACCTCGGTTTGCCGGCCACCGGCCGCCGGCGAACGCGTTTGGCAAGCAAACCAGGCCGGACATTTTTGAACAATAAAGGAGCAAACCCAATGAAAACCCAATTGGCAATCGCACTGGCGCTAGGCGCGGTTACGACGGCGGCTTTGGCCGGGCCGATCGAGGAGCAAATCCGTTTCCGCCAGTCCGCTTATTCCTTCCTGGGCTGGAACACGGCAAAAATCAAAGCCCAAGCCGCCGACCACCCGGAAACCTTCAATAAAGACCAAGTCGTCGCCGCCGCGAACGCGATTGCCGCGGTGGCCAATGCCAATCTACTGGAATTGTACGGCCCCGGCACCGACCAAGGCATCGGCTGGAAACCGACCCGCTTGAAGCCGGAATACTTTCAAAAACAAGCCGAAGTCAAAGAGCTGGAAGCCACGTTCATTAAAGAAGCCAACGAATTGCAGAAAGTGGCCGAAGACGGCGATGTCGGCGAAATCAAGGCCCAGTTCGGCAAACTCTCCGCCAGTTGCAAAGGCTGCCACGATTTGGTCAGAGTCCGCGAGTAAGCCGTTTCGAAAAAATACACGGCCATTCCAATCCAAAAGCCAACCGGGGGCTTGCCACCGGTTGGCTTTTTTATGCCGGAAACATTGGTTTCGACAGCGGCGATACCTAACGACACTTAAAGCGACAAACCGGTGTAACTTCAAAGCCAACACAGCATTAACAGGCTGGTGAAAAACCCACTGATATTTCCCCTTACCCACGGTTTCCGTGATTTTTTCGTGTTGAAATCGGTCATGACATCGAGTTTCAACCGTTTTGCCCCTGTTTCAAGGGCTTTTTATTCGCCTGAAGCCGTCTGTGGACGGTTTTCAGGCGCACTTCGCCCTAGGTGGGCGCACTCCACGCCGGTTTCGGCGTGAACACCAATAGGTTGAGCAAGCGCGTCAGGTTGTAGGCGGCAAAGCAAAACAAGGCCTGACCTGCGACTTTGGCTAAGCCGATGTGGCGGGTTTTACGCAGGCCCCCGACGGTCTTGATCCAGCCGAAGGCTTCTTCGACGATTTTGCGGCGCTTGAGGCTTTGAGCGTACGCTTTGCCGCGCGCGGTGCGGCCATCGACGGCACTGCCGGTCTTTTTGCGAGCAACATGGGCTTTGATGTCTTGCGTCTTGAGTTTGTTGACGAACGCCGGTTGGTCATAGCCTTTGTCGGCACCGACGCTGCCGCCTTTGGGAACACGGCGTTTGATCATTGTTTGCGCGGCTTCGATTTCAGCGGTGCCGGTGGCTTGGGTGGTTTCGACATCGACAATCAGGCCGTTACGATTCTCGGATAGGGCATGGGTGATGTAACGCAGTTTGGCCTCGGTGTATTCGCCTTTCTTGTAAAGCCGCGCTTCGGGGTCTGTCGTGCTCTGATGCGTGGCATTGCTGCGCTTTTCGCCGCTGAAGTCGACCTCGGGATTGCGGCCGGCGGGTTTATCAGGACCGCTGCCGTCTTTCTTCACGAAGCTTTTGTGCGAGGCCCAGGCTTCGATCAGGCTGCCGTCGACACTGAAGTGTTCGTCGGACACCAGGTTTTGCCATTCGGCAATGGCCAAGACCCGCTCAAAAAACTCGCGACTCAGTGCTTCGGACAGCAGGCGCTCGCGGTTGGCGCTGAACACGCTGCGTTCCCAGACAGCATCGTCGATACCCAAACCGACAAACCAGCGAAACAGCAGGTTGTAGTCCAGCTGTTCCATCAACTGGCGTTCGCTACGAACGGTGTACAGCACTTGCAATAGCAAGGCGCGCAGCAGTTTTTCGGGCGCAATCGACGGGCGGCCAGTATGGGAGTAGCATTCGGCAAAGACCGCATCCATAGAGGCCAATACGCCATCGACGAGTAGCCGTAAACGACGCAACGGATGCTGTTTGGGAATACGGTCTTCCAGGCTAACGTAGCTGAACCAGCTATTTTGAATGGCATCGTGTCCGCGCATGGGGGGCTTCTCCAATTTAGATGCGCTATTTTACTTGTTTGCTGAGGCTATGCGCCTTGATGACTGCAGCTTTGGGAGTTTTTCACCAGCCTGTTAAACGAGTCTGTATTTCAAAAGCTTAACGTTAAGCGACCAATCTCTTCACCGTCCGCAGCCTTTTAGTGCAAGGCAAATTGCTAAGCCGCGCGTCTAAACCTGCCGGATTTGTCACAGTTTTAGTTCGGCAAAACAGTACTACACTGGAATGCTGTTACCTAGACAATACAAACGAATATTCAATAGAGCGATGCTTAATCAAACTTCAATCAAAACGCGTGTTACCGGGATTATTCTTTTTGTAAACATTGTTTTCTTGCTTTTAGGCATTTTTTACTGGGTCTGGCTGCAAAGCCAACCATTGGCCAGCATGCCGGCAGACGAGTTGATTGCGAAACTGAATAACACCGTGCGCCTACTTGCTGGCGGCTTTGTCGCTTCGATAGCCTGTTCGGTATTCGCTGTGTCGATGACCATAGAGGCGCATGTCAGTCGTCCCATTGAGCAGGCCATCGGTCAGCTGAAACGCATGCAGCAAAATTTGCATACCCGATTGGACACCGAGGCCGATGACGAATTGGCGAGGTTATTTTCAGCTTTTAATAACCATTCCGACGGTTTGCAACATATCATCGAAGAAGTGGCTGTAACTTCCGATGATCTCAACGTTGCGGTTGAACAATTCATCGGCAACAGCCAACAGAGCATCGATTTGGCAACCTCGCAACAACGTGAAACCGATCAGGTGGTCCGAGCCAGTTCGCAAATGGCGCTTTCTTCCAACGGTATGGCCCATCATGCCGAAGCCACCCAGTCTTCCGCGTCCAATGCCAAAAAACAAACCGAAACTGGCTTACAGGTGGTGAACCAAACTATCCATGCCATCGGTTCGTTGGCCGGCCAAATGGAAGGCATGCAGAGTACTGTGACCCGATTGGATAAGGGCAGCCAAAATATCGGTGACGTGATAGACACCATCGCCAAGATTGCCGATCAAACCAATCTGTTAGCATTAAATGCCGCCATCGAAGCTGCCAGAGCTGGCGAACACGGCCGCGGTTTTGCCGTGGTAGCCGATGAAGTACGCAAACTGGCATCGGATACTCAAGGCGCGACTCAGCAAATTCACCAAATTATCGTCGATCTGCAAGGCGCGGCGCGGGATGTGACCAATGCGATCGGCAAGGGTACCGAGCAAGCGCGTAACTGTGTCGAACAAGCCAATTCCGCCGGCGCTGCGCTCAACGAGATCAACCATCGCGTCGATTCGGTCAACGCCATGGGCCAGCAAATTTCGGTAGCGGCGCAACAGCAATACCAATCCGCCGAGGAAATTAGCCAGAGCATGCTGCGCATCAACCAGCTTGCGGAAGCCAACACGCAAGCGATGAACCAGAACCAGGAAGTCAGCGAAATTTTGTCGCAACGGGCCAAAAAACTGGAACAACTGGTTTCCCGCTTCAAGCACCCATCGGGTTCGAATGCCGTGGAATTCGGCCGGGACGACATCGTCAATGCCGTCAGAAACATGAGTGCGGCTGAAATCGACCGGATGGCGTTTGGCGCCGTGGAACTGGACAGCAATGGCATTATCATTCGCTACAATGCCGCGGAAGGGGCGATTACCGGACGTAAACCGCAAGAGGTATTGGGCAAAAACTTTTTTACCGACGTAGCCCCGTGTACCAACACGCCCAAATTCAAAGGCGAATTCGATCAAGGCGTGCGTAGAGGGATGTTAGACAAGAAATTCGAATATACCTTCGACTACAACATGCGCCCCACCAAAGTGAAAGTGCACATGAAGAAATCGCTGAGCGGTAACACTTACTGGATTTTCGTAAAACGGATCTAAGCGCGATGTGGTGGGCGAATAGCGCCAATCTTCGCCGGTTAATCGTGGATATCGTTTCCGGCTACTTTGCTACGCAGCGCCTTGGCGGCTTCGTACCTTCCATACAAAACATCACCCTGGCCGATGACTGGTTGCAGCCGCCGGTAGCGATGGATTCTATCGAACTACTCGACTGCGCCACGCAGTTTGCCCAACGGCTCCACATTCACGACACCGGATTGGAAGATTTATTACTGATCCAGCCGTGTTTGAAAAACTGGAAAGCGGTCGCCGAGCAGAGTCTGGAAAAAGCCCATCGCAATATCAGTTTCTTCAGTTCCGGTTCGACCGGTCCAGCCCAGCGCTATTGCCTACCGGCCGCACATTTGATGACGGAAATTCAGTTCATTGCCGAGCATCTGTTACCCGGAACTGCGCCGGTTCAAAGGCGGGTATGGACCTTGGTACCTGCCCAACATATTTACGGCTTCATTTTCACAATCCTGTTGCCTGCGGCATTAACCGACCGTCCCGAAGTATTGGATGGCCGCCGGCGCATGCTGTCAGCCTTGCAGCGGGAATTTAGACCGGGTGACATCATTGTCGCCGTCCCGGACTTTTGGCGGCAATGGGTCAAAGCCGGTCAGATGTTACCGCCCGGCGCTATTGCAATCACCGCATCGGCGCCATGCGAACCCGATGTGTTACAGGTATTGCAAGAACAAGGGGCTGAAATACTCGAAATTTACGGCGCTTCGGAAACCGGAGGCATTGGTTTTCGCAAACAACCCGACTCGGCATTCACCTTAATGCCCCACTGGCGTGTGAAGCAAAACAATTTAGTCAGTACCTTCCATAGCGCCGCGATCCCAGACCATCTGCAATGGTTAGACGAACAAAACTTCATAGTTTGCAATCGCCGAGACGGAGCGATACAACTCGGCGGAACCAATGTCTATCCCGATGAAATTGCCCAATTGATTTGCCGGCATGACCGAATCGAAGCGGCGGCGGTGAGATTGCACGGACATCAACTTAAAGCCTTTCTTGTACCCAATTCCCCCATCCAAGCCGACGCCGAATTGATAGCCGATGTGTCGGTTTGGCTAGCAGCCCGCCTCCCCGCCTTACTTATTCCCAAACATTTCACCGTTGGCGTTGCGCTGCCGCGTAACTCGATGGGCAAACTCAGCGACTGGCCGCTCAATTACCAATCCAATTGATCCGAGCACTCGTCCACAGGAGTATTCAAACCATCGATAATGGCTTGCTTGATTTTCGGGTCTTTAGATAAATAGTCGCTGTCTGCCTCAGCATTAATATTGTTTTTTAGAAATAGCACAAAGTCGAGGACTTCTTTTTGAGAAGGTAACGGCAATGTGTTGATTTATTTATGAATTTTTTCTTGCAGAGAATTCATTTATTAATCTCGATTTGTCGCTCGGTGATTGCCTAATTTATCCAGCAAAATCTTCATGTTTTGCCTTCAAAGGCATCCAGCAGGTCATCCGGCACAGGCGCAACTGTCGAGTAACACCCGGTTCATGACGGAATCTCCAAGTCTCGTAATGCTTGCCAATTGTCGTCAATATCGACCGCCCCTCTGCAATTCAGCAACTTTTGATGCTGCTTGAAGCGGATGTATTCCTCAATCGCTTTGGCAATGCCTTCCTTGCTGGTTTTGGCTTAGGTGTAAATCAGAAGTTGCTCCAGAACCGAATTATCCAGGGAGGTAGTGGTTTTCATGGAACGACCTTTTAATAACATTTCAGAACTTATAACATGCCAGCCTACAAAACCCGGTAGCCGAAAAAACGGCGCAAGCGTCCAGTAACAGCTTGATGGTTGATTCCATTCGTTGCGCATGGTTTGAAATTCGGTGTTTATAGCTTCATCGCTACGCTGTCAGACCGGCAGGCTGTGTAGAAAAGCAACCAAGGCTTCGTTGGCTGCAGGTTCCGGCGTCGAGTCGGGTTTGGATTCGGGAAATTCGACGAAATGTAAAACCTCCAACACCTTGGCGATCGGTAGGGCTTTTACGTGTTGGTAGATGGTGTCGGCGATGGTCATTTAAGTTGTTATCCAGGAATTTTAGGGAGCCTCTAAAAATCCACGATTAATCAGATTCGGGGCGTAAAAAGCGCTCGGAAGCTGACATTTCCAAGCGGACTACCTTCAACTCGAAGCCTTTTCAGCTCCGATAGGCGGCATCAAGACGCAGCTACCCTGCGAATGGCACAAAAACGTCGCATGTTGTACACCAGATTCATGAAGCCGATACGTACTTCGGCGCGGGCTAGGCCAATGCAACGAACCGTCTTGCCGCCCCATTGCGCCATCCAGGCAAACACGTGTTCGACCCGGCAACGGGTTTTGGAGCGGGTGCTGTTGCCTTTAGGGAACCTCTAAAAATTGCGCCCGGCGAGTAAAATGAGTCGGAGCTAAAGACCTTTGGAGAGCAGAGATGACGGTGGCACAAGACGACCTTTTCGGTTCCCTGTTTGAACATCGAGATCGTCGAATCGATCGTTTGGGTAATCCGTTGTTGGAATTGGACGCGCAAGTGGATTGGGACGCGTTCCGGCCGCTGCTGGATCGAGTCCATCACAAAGTCCGCAAATCGTCTGCCGGGCGTAAGCCTTGGGATGGGGTGTTGATGTTCAAAGCGTTGGTCATCGCCAGTCTCTACAATCTGAGCGACGAGCAACTGGAGTTTCAAATCGAAGACCGGCGCAGTTTTCAGCGTTTTATCGGTTTGTCGGATGCCAAGCACGCGCCGGACCGCAACAGTTTCTGGCTATTTCGCGAGTCGCTCAAGGCGTTGAAATTGACCGAAACCTTGTTCAACGAATTCAACCGGCAATTGGATCGCGCCGGCCTGATTGCCCGCAAGGGTCAACTGATTGACGCCAGCTTCGTCAAGGCGCCGGTGCAGCGTAATACGCCGGACGAGAACGCCCGGATTAAAGCTGACGAAACCGTCGAGGACTGGTCAGCCTCCAAACGCCGTCAGAAGGATACCGATGCGCGCTGGACCAAGAAAGGTGACAAGAGTTATTACGGGTACAAGAATCACGTCAACGTTGATAATGCCCACAAGTTGGTGCGCAAATACACGGTCACCGATGCCAGCATCCACGACTCCCAAGCCCTGAACGGCTTGCTCGATAGCGGCAATACCAGCCGGGATGTGTGGGCCGACAGTGCGTACCGATCCGAAGCCACGGAAGCCTGCCTTAAAGCACAAGGCTACCGCAGCCGGATTCACCGCAAAGGGGTGCGCGGCAAACCGCTGACTGACCGGGAAAAACAAGGTAACAGTACCCGCTCCAAAACCCGTTGCCGGGTCGAGCACGTGTTTGCCTGGATGGCGCAATGGGGCGGTAAGACGATCCGTTGCATTGGCCTAGCCCGCGCCGAAGTGCGTATCGGCTTCATGAATCTGGTGTACAACATGCGACGTTTTTGCGCCATTCGCAGGGTAGCTGCGTCTTGATGCCGCCCATCGGAGCTGAAAAGGTTTCGAGTTGAAGGTAGTCCGCTTGGAAATGTCCGCTTTCGAGCGCGTTTTACGCCCCGAATCTGATTAATCGTGGATTTTTAGAGGCTCCCTTTAATTTAAAAACGTCCAAAAACTTGCAAAGTCCGATGTTTCAACGTTCTTCAATATCTATTTTTTGCTTAACGCAAACGATTTCATTTTGCTCGTTCAATGAATACACGAAAGAATGAACTCTGCGCCCAACGAAATCATCGTGATGCTCGCCATATGCGCCTTTTTCTCCGGCAATAATCCAAACCGGAGCCAAGTTTTCTTTATCCAGTAAATTTAAAAATGCCGTCTTATTGATCAGGGCAGTGCTCGGTCCTTCTTCCTCTACTGATGGATCTTTGAACAAAGTTTGGCCGTTCTCATCTGCAAAGCACAGCGTGCGCCCATCAATTAGCCTTAAACCAAGCTTTTGTATTAGCCACGGCGCTGGCAAATAAATATTGATACTCCCATCAAGCGAGTAATCGTATCCTCCACGTTCCGCAGTGTATTTGGCGAATGTTGGTAACAGTTTGGAACGAAAACCATAATCTCGGTCAACTGTTGTCCAGTCATCGTCCAACTTATATGACGGATGCCAAGGGTATTCGCCTATAAACGAATCATAAAATTCGCCGATTTTTGGAAACGCATTGGGATCGACCAAGTTATGTTTGGAAATCGCGTTTATGAATTGGTTTTTATGCCGCTTTCTGACGACCACACACCAACATCTACACCATGAGTCGATACGCGAGTCCAAATCATAAGAAGTGCTGTAATGCTTGAAACTTTTCAAAACCAACCAACGCTGCCCCGTTTCTGAATCAGTTACATCTAGCAACGACGAACTATTCAATTGATCGGATTCGTTTTGTAACCAAAGTTTTTGCTCTTGCTTCTTCAGTAATCGCAACTTTAGCGTTTGCGGCGACCACCAGGCATAGCGATGATTTTCCCAGTCGTCGTCTTTGGTTTTAAAAATTAATAATGACGGATCTATATTTCGTTTACCAATCTGCCACGGGCCATAGTATTCGTGAACATCATCACTATAACCAGAGTCGTATATTAAATTATCCGCCATCCGTGCCAATAATTCATACAAAGCCAGCCATTGATATTTCTTTCCAATCCGTTCCATTTGTTTATGGCGTCTGCCGCGGCCAGAGCCAATTCTGCTATCGAATTCGCCAAATAAATCAGTTGACCATCCGTAATCGTGAGCCCTTTTGGTTACCCATAGCTGAGCTAAAATATCGTCAAAATGCTCCGTTCGATTAGTTGAATATCGATTCAGAATTTGTCTTATTCCTTGTCGGCATCCAGCCCAGTATTCGTATTTATATTTGTCGTCGAGTAAGTGAATAAATTTTTTTTCAAGCTCTTCGAATCTAGCTTCGTTTTGCTTCTTTATCTCTAAATTCTTATCGTCATAAGCAACAATTTTGATCTTGATTTCAGTGCTGGACGCTTGTTTTTGTGATTTTTGATTTTCCGTATTTGGCTCCGAGCTATTGCAATCGATACAGAACTCCAGCATTTCATTAAATGCCGATAACTGATCAGAGTTTGCATGATCGGCTAGCATTGAACGGAAGACTTCAAAGTTCTCGTGCGGCGTTAATGCCTTATCTAAGTCAAGTGTTGTTACTGTCCAATAACGAATTGAAGGACTGATAATATATTTGGCAAAATCCCCCAGCCACTCACTGCTCGCCGACCTAACAATATGATCTTTGAATTTGTCGCCATATTTCTCTAAATCCTCTTTGGCCACGAATTCAATCGGCCAATCACTGTGATATGGTGGCCTTACTTTTTCAATATCTACTTCTTCCGGCAACAACTCGCAGTGCAACGTGTATTCGATGATACCTCTGGCATAGTCGCGTAAAAGCAAATGGGGTGGCGGCTTACCATCGGCAAAAATCCATTGGTAAACAAAAAGAGCAAGTTCGGAGAGATTTTTTTGGGTTTGAGCTTGTAATGTAGCGCCATAGCAGGCCGCTAATAGCCGCTCCAAAATGTAAAGGTCATCGACCTGTTTGAAGCGTTCCAACAAACTAAGTGCTAACAGCAATCGTGGCGCTAGTAAAGCGGTTAATCCTTTGGTAGCCCGATCTCGAACAGTGCGATACGACGTCGAAAATAACCATGCCAACATCGTTGCCGCCAATTCGGCGCGCAGTGGGTCTATTTTCTCAAAACCCGATTCCACCGTCCAGGAAAGCAAAGTATCAAGCGGTTCGCCATCTTCAAGGTTGAGATTGGCGATAGCAATAGACCATTTCGCATCGCGCTCAGGCATCGTCAAATGAGCTAATTTTCCATGCAGATAATTAGCATTGAAGCGGTTGTCAGGCTCCGTACTAACAGCAATAAGTGTTTCCAGCCAGTGGTTCCGATAATTTTGTGATAAATCAATCACTAATTCCCGAGTTCTATCGGTAAAACAATCCTGACGACGTAATAATAAACTTTTGAAAAATGCTTCATTAATTATCCATTTATATGATCCGTTCGCTGATGGAAATATATCGAGCAATTCACAATCTCTTGTTTCCGATAGTAAAACCGCTAGTGCTTCGATAATACCGGCAACCCTGTAAACATCTTTACGGGAAAGAAAAGTGTGTAGCGGAGTCCCTGTTTCCAAGGGTTGAATGCTATTTTTCGAAGAAATATGCTCATTTAACAAATGCCCAGCAATTTGAAAGTCGCTGAAACGCTCGAACGTAAAACGTGCTTGTTCTTCTAACTGATTATTTTCGATATAAATAGGCTCAATCGTTAAAATTCCCTCATGTTCTAATTGGCTCAACAAGCTGCGGTCTTGTTGACCCGTAGAGGCATATATCGAATCAAAACAAGCGATAGTCGTTTCAATTGACAGGTAGGAAGATTGATTGGTTAGTAATTTTGCAGTAAATGCCTTTAACCCCCGCACAATAATATTCTGCCTTTTATCCAGCCCCATCCGCAATTCAATTTGGTTGGCTAATGATTTTAGATAAAAATCGAAATATTCCGTTAAACCTTGTATTCCTCGTGGAAAACAGTTGAGCCCTTGTCGTTCCAAACTGTCGCACAAGGTTTTAAGGAAAAGCGGGTTGTTAAATTCAGGTAATAACTGCGGAACACTAGGCCGGATAATTTTGCGTTTGGCCAGATAAGTTCTGGCTGCGTACCCGCCTCCATCGGCAAAACCGTGGTGTTCTATCTGCTTCAAGCTATCACGCAGTAATGAATCGGCGGGCAAGACAAACGGTAAGTAAGTTGTGCGGCATGAAACAATAAGGGCGAGATGGGGATAGCGTTTAACTTCCTCTATTATCGGAGCCAGATGTTGAGGCCAAATTTCGACACCGAAACGTTCGTTTAACGCGTCGATCATCAGCAACGTTCTCACGCCTGCTGCTTGTCCCGCCGCATCCAACGCTCCGAGAAAGGTTGAAAATGAGATATGTCTTAAATCCAACTGCTCAAGAATTTGTGTGCGAGGGTCTTGTAAAAAAAACTGACTGTTGATCAATAAAACAACCGGATAACCTTTTTTGAATGCATCATTGGCAATGTCAGCCAACAGGTGCGATTTGCCGGATCCCGCTTCGCCGTAAAGAAGCACAGCCTGTTCGTTTGCCAGTACCCAAATATCTGAATTGAGTTTTTCGTCTATTTCCTCAAGCGTTTGTACGAACTGATTAAGTTCGTTTAATGCGGCCCGGACTTTATCTTTTTTCGCTTTATCTTTTTCTTCTGAATCGAGATGCCAGAAATGGGCCTGCCATTCATTCGTAACAGCCTGTAGTTTTTGAATTTGGCTGCGCTATTCCGCGATAGGGTAAGGCTTTGTTATCGAATAACTTTGCTTAAGGACATCGATTAGTTTGTCGTTTTCGTTTAATAAAGCCTGTAAATCTGTTTCTGGGATATTAGCTTGTTGAAAATCATATTTTAAGCTATTGAGTTGTTTTCTTATCGGCGCAATGAAACCCTCGCGTTGTTCCTCAAGCCAAGGTGATCGACTAATTCCTAAAAATACTTGCCGTATTGGTAACGATATATGAAATTCAGGTGTATATCGGGAACCTAACGAACTACAGGCAGTGTTGATGTGCCGAGAAAACCAAACAGGCGTAAAGTAAAGTTCATCAAAGAAAAAACTTATTCTTCCGGCGTAATACGGGTCATTGCGATGCAAGCGTTCTCGAATATTGGTGGCTTGCCAAAGTACAATATCTATATTGCGTTCTTCATCTAATTCGGAGAGCTGAGCAGTTTTCCAATCTATCCAACGTTGCCCTTCAGTTTTACGTTTTCCGGTTCTCCCATCTTTAAGATCTATTGGTAAACAAACGATATAACGATTCAGTTTGGGATGCTTTTCAATCGCTTGTTGCAACGACTCGGTAAGCTGCGCCATCTGACCGGAATCAAATTTATCGAAGAATTTTGCTTGCCAACCTGTTTCGGTTTCGTCAGCGTGACGTATGTAACATTCAACTCCGGCATCCGATCCAATACCCTTACGAAGAAACTCATCGCCCATTGCTCGCGGTTCAAGAGAGGCAAGCTGACAACATAACTCTTCGAAGGCATAGTGTTGGCTACCATTTAACGCGCGAATTTTTAATAGATCAGTATCATTCATTAGTAATCGCTGTAGCTTTTTTAAAATGCGCTGTAGATTTGACAGGATACTGATTGAGTAAGCCGACAGAGCCCATAAGTGGTCGCCTGAATCCGGAGTGCGGTTGAATGGGTAGTAAATCAACTGGATGTTTTAGCTAATTTTCCAGGCAAAGTCACGTTGCAATCAGTGCGTGACAGTCAAAGTCTTGATTTACTGAATCACCGTTGCAGAATCAGGCAAAACGCTAGCCGATCAATCGGCAGCCATCCCACGAACCAGCCCAATAAATGCCGAATCAGCCATGTGCATTGCAAAGGAACATCAGCCGCGACGGTATAAACAAGATGCAGGGTATCCGGCCCCGCCGGAAAGGATAAACCGCCATCGTCCAGCGGGCGACGGCGGTTGAAATATGGCCTGCGAGCGGCCTTGGAGAAAGGTTACTGTTCGGTTTTCGGCAGATTGGCGTCGTTCAGCAAGCGGTCGTTGCCGGCGCCGGCCGCATCCGCTTCGCCCTCTTGTACCGCTTTGCGGAAGCCCTTGATCGCATCGCCCAAGTCGGCGCCGACGTCTTTCAGACGCTTGGTGCCGAATACCAGTACCACAATTGCCAGCACTACCAATAAGTGCGGAACGCTAAAACCCATGTTGAATCTCCCATCCGGTTATATCGATTGAGGCGGCGCGGCGCCGCCGGTTAATTAGGCCAAGCCGCCGCCGGCAGCCTGGCTGGTTGAATTTAATCCACCGCTTCGGTGGCCAGCGTTGCCGGCAACGGCCCAGCAGCCTGAACCGCAGCTCTGCGACGCTTTTTCGGGGCGAAGGTTTTTTTCAGCCGTTTCCAGCCGATTACCAGTGAGCTGGCGCCTAACACCACGCCGAATCCGACCCAGGTCAGCATCCACACGTCCCAAATCGGCCGGTAATACAGCCAGCCGAAATCCCAATGGTGCAAGCCGGAATACAGCCAGCGGTAAAGCCGGCGGCTGCTGTCCAGTTTGGCAAGTATGCGGCCGTCTTGCGGATCGAGGTAAACCCGGGTGCCGGCCTGGTCGTGGAATTGCGCCAATACTACCGGCAGCGGCTTATCGACCTGGGTTTGATGGTGGCGCGGGTAGTAATAGCTGTCGTAATCGTCCAACACCGCCAGCTCGACCGAGTCGCCGGCGCCGTCCAGGCGTTGCAACGCGGCGGCCAGGGCGGCTTCGCTGAAGCGCGGACCGACGCCGTCCGGGGTTTGCGGCAGACGTTGGCCGTCGCGAGCGTTGGCCAGCAATACCGTGTCGCTACCGAGGCGGCGCCAGTTGATTTCGACGATGTCCGCCCGCCGTGCGGTCTCCGGTAACGGACCGGGCCGCCAGTCGAACATCGCGGTCGGCAATTCGCCGCCCAGGTAGCGGCTGGCTTCGGCCTTGGCGATATTGCCTTCCGAAAACAGTTTGCCGGGATTGGTATCGATGAAGCCGCTCAAGGACCAACCCAACGCAACGGTGCCGCCGATCAAGCCGGTCCAGAAATGCCATTTGAACCAGAATTCCCGGTAGGGTTGGGTGCGGCCTTGAGAATAGGTCGGCTTGCCGCCGAAACCCGGCCGCCAGCGCAGCCAGCCGATGATCAGGCCGGTGATGCAGGCAATCGTCGCCGCCAAACCGGACCACAATTGCACGTCGTGGCGGATATGGCCGAGGCCGATGGCCTCCAGCGGCTTGAATAAGTGGATCCAATTACCGACCCAATACAAGCCGCGATTGAAGCGGGTCGACGCGTGCAACACCTCGCCGGTCCGTGCCGAAATCAGCAATTCCTCGCCGCCGTCGCCGGCTATTTTGTGGAACGGCCGCAACGCGCCCTGGTTGCGCAGGATGATCGGGTTGTCGACGCTTTCCATATAGCTCAACTTAACGTCCCGTTCCGGCTGTTCGGCTGTGAACCAGTGTCGGGCGATTTGCAGCGCCTGTTCTGTGGAAATTTCGCGCAAGCTTCCGTCTAACGCCGAGAACGCAAACCGGTTGCCCTGGGTATCTTCTATCAACCACAGCGGCTCGCCGGCGGTGCGTACCAACCGCGCGTCGGCAATGTTAAGCGGCAATTCCTCGGCGGGTTTGGCTTTGGCCGCGGCGGCCATAGTCTCGCCGCCCGCTGTTGGCGTGGCTTTCAACTTGGCGACCGCCGCCTGGCGCGGCCCGACGCTGTTGGCCCAGACTTCGCCCAAACTCAGCCAGCCGGATTGCGGCTCCAGCGTTTCCGCATGCGCCAGTTGTTGCGCCTTGGTCTGCGTCATCGGCGTCGTATACATAATGGACAGGCCGGACGCAAACCAGACGAACATAAACAACGCCAATACCACGCCCAGCCAACGGTGGGTTTCGTATAGCAACCAATTCAACGACTTCTTCATACTGCCTCGCTTATTTGCTTTATCGAAAATTTTGCCGCCGGCTGCGGCGCAGCGTTGAGACGGTCGGGTCAGAGGCCGGCCAAACCACATCCATGTCCAAGGGGGTTGGTGCCTATATTCGTCTCCGGCCTCTGACCGGACCGCCCGACGCCGGCGTTCGGTTTCAAGATCGGGTGTTTGCCACGGCGGCTTTGACTATCTCCAGCGCCTTAGCCACGTTCTCGGCCGGTTTCAAATCGCCGACCTTGCCCAGCACCTTACCGTCCGCGCCGACCACAAACGTGGTGCGGGCGATAGAACCGTGGTCGACGACGCTGCCGCGGCTATCCAGACGGCCCACGGTGGATTGGTCCACCGCCAAACCGTAAGCGTTGGCGATTTTGCCGTCCGGATCGGAGGCCACCGGGAATTTGCCGGCACAGGTATTCGGGTCGGCGGAGAATTGATTCAGCCGCTCGATACCGTCCAGCGACACGCCGACGATAGAAGCGCCGGCCGCGGTAAATTCGGCGTAATGCTCGGCAAAAGCCCGCGCCTGCACACTGCAGCCGCGGCCGAACGCAGTCGGATAGAAATAAACCACGACCGGGCCTTTCGCCCGTGCCTGGCGCAGCGAGTAATGCAGCGGCTTGCCTGCGTGCGACGCCTGGGCGTCGATATCGGGTGCATAGTCCTGTTGTTCCAGATCGGCAAACACCGAAAACGCTGCCGTCAACCACAACAGGCTAGCGCCGATAAAACGTTTCATATCTACTCCGTAAAAAGGATGGGCGGGATGCGTCGGCCGAGACATGGCTTACAACCCCGATACATAATCGACCAAGGCCTCGATCTCATCGTCGGCCAAGGCTTTGGCTACTTTATTCATCACAGCCTCCGTACTGTTCTTGCGTTCGCCCAATTTCCAATTCAGCAATTGCCGGCGCAGATACAATCTGTTCTGGCCGCCGATCACCGGATATATCACCCCGTTCTCGACCCTGCCCTTGCCGTTCTTACCGTGGCAGGATTCGCAGGACGCCAATTCCCGGGCCGGATCGCCGCTTTCGAACAAACTCTTCGCGCGCGGGTTTTCGTGCTCCACCCGGCCGCGCATGACGGGCTGCCCGGCGAAATAGGCGGCGATATCCGCCATATCCGCCGGCGTCAAATCGGCCGCCATTTTCACCATGATTTCGTGCCGGCGCGCCCCGCTTTGAAAATCCTGCAACTGCTTGACCAAGTAAGCGGCAAATTGCCCGGCATGTTTCGGAATCCGCGAATCCTCGGCGTTGCCGTCGTGGCCGTGGCATTCCTGGCAACGTTCGCTGTCGGATTTGAGCTTGCCCGCCACCGGATCGCCGGCACCGGCATGCTGCACGCCGGTTTCAGAAACAGGATCCGCCGCCAGACCGGGAGCGGATGCGATGATTGCCACAGTTCCCAGCGCCAGCCAGGCCCGCTTCCGCCAACACCTACCGCTGCGGCGCCAACCGCCAACGGCAGACGCCGATTTGGCGCGGCGAACCGCCGGCGCCGTTTGTAAATAAGCCGCCACCGGTTACGGCTTGTGTTCGGCCAGGATCTTCACCACCTCTAAGGCCTTGGCCACGTTCTCCTCGGGTTTCAGACCGCCGAAACTGGCCGCGATCTTGCCGTCCGGCCCGACCACGAAGGTGGTGCGTTCGGCAAAGCCATGCCCGATTTCGACGCCGCGGGTATCCTGTTTACCCGGTGCCGCTTCGCGCACCGACACGTCGTAGGACCGCGCAATGCTGCCGTCGGCATCGGACGCGACCGGAAACTTGCTCGCGCAATAATTCGGATCGGCCGAGAAATCGTTCAACCGTTCTATGCTGTCCAGCGAGACGCCGACGATGGAGGCGCCGGCGGCGGCGAATTTATCGTGGTTTACGGCAAAGGTATGCGCCTGCAGATTGCAACCGCCGGTATAGGCCGACGGGTAGAAATAGACCACGACCGGACCGTTGCGCAGCGTGTCTTTCAACGAATACGCAAATGCCTTGCCGGCCAGAGAAGCCTGCGCCGAAAAATCCGGCGCCGGATGGCCCTCCGGCAACGCCGCCAGCACCGGCAAGGAAACGGCGAACGGCAACAGCGCCTTGAATACAGTTTTTTTCATTGGTTCAACCTTGTTTACAACGGTTTATATTTATCGTGGCAGGCGCCGCGACATTGTTTGGAAAAGTCGTTCGCAGCCACTGCCGCGGCATCCAGGTCGCCGGCAGCCAAAGCGCTTTGGATCGATTGCGCCTTGCCTTGGTATTCCTGCGAGTTATGCACCGCATCCGGCGCATCGCCCCGTTTCTGAAAAAAGCCCTCGACCAGTTTGAACTGCTCCTGCAATTCCTTGGCCTGGGTCGCGGCGGTCGCCGCATCCTTGGCGGCGATATTGTTTTGCACGTTTTGAATTTTGGTTTCGACATCGTTCATCAATTCTTCGAAATCGAATTCGGCTTCGGCAAACGCCGCGCCGCAAATCAAGCTCAGGGCCAACGCAAAAGCCCACTTTTGAGTTCCCATGCTAAAAATCAGTCTCCTCGTTAATCCTCGAAAAAATCCGCAACCGGATTCGGTTTAGTTAGGTAAATGCAATGCATGTGCCAGCTTGTGCAAAAAACTCGAATTAGCGCCAAGCACTATTAACCATTGTTTTAACGGGATTTTTACCGGCTTTAGCCGACACATTGCCAAACCGGGACTGGCTGCGAGACGGTAGCTGGTGACTGGTCAACATCCCGGCAGCATTCCCTGTTGCTGCGCTAGCAAATGCGAACCGTAGGTGCAAATGTCTAAGCGGCCGGCAATACGGCAAAAAAAAAAGCGGGCAAGACTTTCGCCTTGCCCGCCAAGTGTCAAACACCACGAGTACCGAGATACCTATTGATCGATTTGCCGGCTCCCCGCGCCGGCAGGCGTCTTACTTTTCAACTGCGTCCTTGGGCAACCGTTCCGTCGATTGCCGGCGGCGAAACCGAGGTTCAAGGAGATAATCCCGCGGCCGCCGCTTGCTTCCCAGCCCAGCGATGAAAACTTATAACCAAAGCAACTGCTATTTGGCGCGCGTCGATATACCGCGGGCCAATAGCGGAATTTTATAGGCCGATCCGCGGCCGACCACATACAGCACATTCTTGTTCGGCCCGGAGAACGCCAGATTTTGCGGTTTTTTCGGGATCGGAATCACACCCAGCGCATCGCCTTTGTCGCTGAAAACTTCGACGCCGGCATTCGAGGCCACGTACAAACGGCCTTCGTCGTCCAGCGCCAGACCGTCGGCCCCACCGGACCACTTGCCGTCCTCGCCTTGTCGCCAACCGGCCAGTTTGGCGAAATTCCGCCGGTTCTGAATCGTGCCGTCGGCGGCGATATCGAACGCCAGCACGTGCTCGCCGGCCGTATTGGCGACATAAAGCACCTTCTCGTCCTTGCTCAACTGAATCCCGTTCGGCCGCTCGATATCGTTGGCCAGTTGCTTCAATTCGCCGCCCGGACCGATGTAATACACGCCGGGATGACTGGGCGGCGGATTCGGATTGTCCTTACTGGGTCGGGTGCCGCTATCGGTGAAATAAATTGCGCCGTTATTGGCCCGCACCAGATCGTTGGGACGCTGGAACGGCGTACCTTGGTAATCGGCGGCCAGCGTCTGCTTTTTATCGGCCGGATAAACCACGCCGACTTGGGTTTTCAAGGTCTGCACCGCAACGATACTGCCGTCCGGCGCCAACGCCAGGCCGTTAGCGCCGTTGGACTTATCCAAAAAGGTCGAGACCGTATCGTCCGGCGCAATCCGGATAATTTTATTGGCGTTGGTTTCGGTAAACAGCAAACTGCCGTCGCTGTATCCGAGCGGCCCTTCCGTGCCGTTGAATCCGTCCTTGATTTCATCGACCAGCACCCCGCCGGCCGCCACCCCAAGAATAGGCGGCGTATAAACATAGTCGGCTCCCGCAGCCGCAGAACTCAGCAGCGCACCGATACTGAACGCCAGCAAACGCTTGGCTAACATATTCGTCTCCTCTTTCCTGCTTAAAGCGTGTCGGTAAATTCGCTATCGCAACGGCCCTCACCTCCCCAGCCCAACCGGGAAGATGAGGCACGCGCCGCAGAGCTGTTACGCAATCAACTCTTTGATCACCTTGCCGTACACCACGGTCGGACGCTCGGAGCGGCCGTTGTGGAAGTAAGTGGTTTTCAGATGGTCCAGACCCATCAGTTGCAACACCGTCGCATGCAGGTCGTAGGTATCGACCGCTTTGCTCTTATCGGCGACCTGCAAACCGATTTCGTCGGTCGCGCCGTGGGTGTAACCGGCATTGACGCCGCCGCCGGCCAGCCATTGGGTGTAACCCCAAGGGTTATGGTCGCGGCCGTTGCCGCTTTGGCCGTAGGAGGTGCGACCGAACTCGGAGGTCCATACCACCAGCGTGGTATCGAGCAGGCCTCTTTGTTTCAAGTCGGTCAACAGACCGGCAATCGGTTTGTCCACCGCGTAGGCGTGTTTCTTGTGGTTTTCCTCCAAGTGGGTATGGCCGTCCCAGTTGCGGCTGTCGCCGGCCACTTCCTGCGGGCCGGAAATGACCTGTACGAAACGCACGCCGCGTTCGACCAAACGCCGTGCCCGCAGCAACACTTCGCCGTAGCTTTTGCTGCCGTCGTCGTTAATGCCGTACAGGGCTTTGGTCGCATCGGATTCTTTTTTCAGATCGACGGCTTCCGGCGCCGTGCGTTGCATCCGGTCGGCCAATTCGTAAGCCTGCAAGCGGGCTTCCAATTCGGAATCGCCGGGGTATCTGGCGTCTTCCAGCTCGTTCAAGCGTTTCAACAAATCCAGGGTTTTGCGCTGCTCGGAGGCCGAAGTCAGCTCCGGACGTTCCAGATACAGGATCGGCGATTCGCCGGGACGGAACGCGGTGCCCTGGTACACGGCCGGCAGGAAGCCGGAACTCCAGTTGATCGAACCGCCGGTCGGCTCTTTCTTGTCGTTGTACAACACGACATAGGCCGGCAAATCCGGATTGGCGGTGCCCAATGCATATTTGATCCAGGCGCCCAGCGACGGCCGGCCCGGATTCAAATCGCCGGTGTTCAATTTCAGAATCGAAATGTTATGGGTCGCGCCTATCGTCACGCTGGATTTGATGAAGGCCAGCTCGTCGGCGTGTTGCGCCAGATTCGGCAACAGGTCGGAGAACCAGGCGCCGCTTTGGCCGTATTGCTTCCAGGTACGGTTGGTGGCAAACAATTTACCGGTACCGCCGCGCACCCCTTCCTTGATGCCTTCCATGAACGATTTCGGGATATCCTGGCCGTGCATTTTCACCAATTGCGGCTTGTAGTCGTACAAGTCGATGGTGGACGGCGCGCCGTCCATATGCAGCCAGATCACCGATTTCACTTTCGGCGCGAAATGCGGCGCTTTCGGCGCCAACGGATCGACGATACCGGCACCGGCGGCCAGTTCGGAAGCCATTGCGCCGGAAAAGCCGTTCAATCCGGGCAGCATGCCGCCCAACGCCAAACCGCCCAGGCCGTAACCGCTCTTGATTAAAAAGTCTCTACGAGATTTATTGTTCATTGTCTGTTTCCTAATATTCAGTAAGTGTTCGCTTAGAAGCGGTAGACGAATTCGTTGGAGTTGGCCACCGCGTGCACCAGGTCGACGAAGGCCGACGAACGCACCGGGTCAAGCTTTTCCGCATCCTTCACGCCGACCGGCACGCTGGCGGTGAATTTGCCTTCCGCAACTTTTTGCTTAATCACTTTTTCCTGCTCTGCCAGGAAGCCTTCCAGAGTTTCTTTTTCCGCGTCGGTCGGGCTGCGGGCGAACAGAATCTGGTACAAGCGTTCCAATTGGTCGGATTCGTCGGCGCCGGCTTCGTTGATTACTCGCCCGGCCAGAGCCTGCGACCAACCGAACACGGTATCGCTGTTGAACAGGGCCAACGATTGCAACGGCGTCGTCGTCACGTCGCGCTTGCTGTGCACTTGCTGGGCGGAGGCCATATCGAAGGTATCCAGCATCGGATACGGCACGCTGCGTTTAGTAAACACGTACAGGCTTCTGCGGTTGGTTTCCTTCGCGGTTTTATCCACCGGCCATTTATCGCCGGCATTCAAACCTTTAGGCACTTCCGGGAATACCGGCGGCCCACCGACGCTGTCTTCCAACTTCGCTGAGGCGACCAGCAACGAATCGCGGATTTGTTCGGCTTCCAAGCGTTGGCGCGGGAATACGGCCAGCAATTTGTTGTCCGGATCGGCTTTAGCCACGTCTTCGCGCGGTTTGGAATCCTGGCGGTAGACGCTAGACAGCAGGATTTCCTTGTGCAGCTTTTTCACGCTCCAATTCTGTTTGATGAAATTGGATGCCAGATAATCCAGCAATTCCGGATTGGTCGGTTTGGTACCGGCTTTACCGAAGTCGCTGACGGTTTCGACGATGCCTTTGCCGAAATACTGGCCCCAGACCCGGTTGACGAACACTCTCGCAGTCAACGGATTGGTCGGGCTGGCGATCCATTTCGCTAGAGCGGCGCGGCGGCCGGACGATACCGCGGTCGGTTTAATATCCGGTTGCTCGCTGGAAATTGCGGCCGGGAAGCCGGGTTGCACTTCTTCCAACGGCTTGTCGAACTGGCCGGCAAAACGCACGTGGGTCGGCGGTTGCTGCGGATGGCCCAGCTCGGACACTGCGGAGATGTAGACAGAACCTTTCACGGGCTTCAATTTTTCCCATTTTTTCAGTTCTTTATTGATCTCCTTAAACTCTTCGGCTTTTTTCTCATAGCTCGGATCGTAGCTGTAGGCGCCTTTGGCCGAGTTGTCCTGATAGAAGGCTAACGCCGCGGCCGCTTCGTTCTCGTTGGAATCGTAACGGTGGTTGATCCAGCGGTCTTCCGGCGTCCATTGGCTTTCCGGTTTGTTCAATGCCGCCTGAGTCTCCAGCGAGAACCGCTCGTAGTTGTATTTCCGGGCTTTATCCTTGACCGGATCGATCAAAGCCTGGCGTTTGGCTTTGATTTCCTTGACCGCCTCTTCCCATTTGGCGTTGGCTTTTTCCCATTCCTGTTCGGTTTCGCCTTTGACCGGCACCGGAATCTTGTCCACCGCATTGACGTTGGCGAAGAACGATTGCAGTTGGTAGTACTCCTTCATCGAAATCTTGTCGAACTTGTGGTTGTGGCAACGGGCGCAACCCACTGTTTGCGCCAGAAACACCTCGCCCACGGTATCGGTGATATCGGTCTGGTTCTGGAATTTTTTCTGGACCAGGTCGCGCGAGTTGCTGTCGTCGGGATAGCTTCGGATGAAACCGGTGGCGATCAAGGCGTCGGTATTGCCCGGATAAATTTCGTCGCCGGCCAATTGTTCCTGTACGAATTGCGCGTAAGGTTTATCTTCGTTGAACGACTTGACGACGTAATCGCGGTAACGCCACATGTTGTCGCGGTTCTCGTCGTTGGTGAAGCCGGAACTGTCGGCATAACGGGCCAAGTCCAGCCAGCGCCGGGCCTGGCGCTCGCCGTATTTCGGCGACGCCAGCAAGCGGTCGGCCAGTTTCTCGTAAGCGTTGTCCGACGTGTCGTTGACGAAGGCTTCCACTTCTTCCGGGGTCGGAATCACGCCCCAGGCATCCAGCGTTGCCCGGCGAATGAAGGCGGCGCGTTCGATTTCCGGCGACGGCGCCAATTCTTTAGCCTCTAACGGCGCCAACACAAAAGCGTCGATTGGGGTTCTGACCCAGTCCTGGTTTTTGACGGCCGGCGCTTCCGGCGATTTCAACGGCTGGTAGGCCCAATGTTTCGACTTCGAACCGCCGGCTTCGGCCTTGGCCGGCTCGGCCGCTTTTTCTTCTGCCGCGAACGCTTGGCTGGGTAGCGCTAACGTCACCCCCCACAGCAGCGCGGAAACCAATTTCAATCTCATAAGATTCCTCCAAAAATTAACAATGTCGCGTCGGCTCCGCAACGGCCGGAAAACTGGGCGTTTTCCGCTTCCTGCCGCGGCGGCTGCCGTTTGGGTTTCTTCAATCCTTAAATTATTTTTTCGGTTCCGGCGGCGCGATTTTGGCCAGCTTGCCGCCTTCTTCTTCGTAGTTTTGGGCGCCGACCGCACCGACCACCTTGAAGCCTTTACTTGCCAACAGATCGCCCGCAGCACCGGCTCTGCCGGCATGGTTGGAAACGGTGACGACGTTTCTGTCCTTCGGAATGAAACCCAGGCTGTTTTCGATCTCGGCGGCTTGAATGCTCAAATACACCGGAAAGCCGCCTTTGGCCGTCAATTCGTCCGGCCGACGCACGTCGATAATGGTTAACTGCTCCGGCTTGACCAGCAGCGCGTCGAATTGGGCGCGGTTCAATTTCGGCGTTTTATATTTGTATTCGGCGGCCGGCTTTTGTGCTTGCTGATGCTCGTCGGCGGCAAATGCGGCCGGGGCGCTGAGCATTAAGGCCAAAATCGCAAGCTGGATGGTTTTATTCATATTCTGTTTCTTCCTGTTATGAGTTATTCGCGTACAAACGCGATTGAACGGTGAGTACCTTTGGTAAATTGCAACTTGCATGCCACGAATCCGCAAAATCGACGGCTGGCGAAAATTTTTATTAGCCATTGATTTAATTAGACTTTTATAAAGATGCCAGCACAAACTCAGTGTCGAGCGACGCCGTCGCCATCCGGCCGGCTTATCGGCTGATGCAGATTCAACAGCGGCACAACAGCGGCTGTTGTTGGGCTAGCAGGCGCGACTTCGATTGCGGGATAGGCAAAGCGCGCGGACGGAACGCAAAAAAAACGGGCCTGGGTTGTTACCCTGGCCCGTACGGAGGCACCACGAGAAATTGGTTTAGAACTTGCCGTTCAGCGTCACGCCGAACCACTGCGGAATACCCGGCTGCCAACTGTTCCAGGTTTTGGCAAACGGGGTCTGGTTGTTGAAGATGTTCTTCGCCACCAGCGACACGTCGAACGCGCGGTCCTTGCGGCCGATACCGATGGATAAGTCGGTCGTGGTGTTGGCCGGAATCACGCTGTATTCGGACAAGGCCACGTCGGATTTATAGCTGCTGGTGAACGCAGTGGTGAAGCTGGTGTGGAATTCCTGGTTGCTGCCCAACACTTCCACCGGATACCTGAATTCCGGACTGACGCTGAAGGTAAATTTAGCCGCGCCGGGCAATGTTCGGCCGGTCAAATCGAAAGTGGGCGAGGCCAGGTTATTCCATTCGGCAGCTTTACCGGCGTTTTTGAAATCGGTGTAAAACGCTTCGTTATACGAACCCGAGAAATTGACCGAGGTAAACGGAATGGTATCGACCAACGAACCGTCCACCTCGACCCCGTAGGCGCGGACACCCTTGGCGTTGCCGGTAATCGAGGTATAAGTATCCTGACCCAAAGCCGCGGTTTGGTATTGGTCGATAACCTGTACCGCTTGCTGGTAATTGTTGATCTCGGTCCAGAAAAAGTCGGTATTCAAAGTCAGCGCCCGATTGAACAAGGTCGATTTCAAACCGATTTCGAACGAGTTGGTTTTCTCCGGCTCGACCAGGTAAGCCACGCTGTTGACGGTCTGCGACAAACCGGCCTTTTCGTTGTAGCCCCAGGACAGGTAACCGGTATAGTCCTCGTTGAATTTATAGGTCGGCCGCACTTGGTAGCTGGGCTGGGTGGATTTGAAGCTGCGGCCCGGCTCCCGGCCCCAGAGCAAGCCCATCTGGCCGGCCCGCAAGCCTTTCGCATCGCCGACCTGGCGCCGCTGCGCCGGCGTCAGGCCGGCATATGTCGCCACGCCGAAGTATTTCAAGGCCACCGCATCGGCCCGCGCCACTTGTACCGGGTCCAGCCCGGCACTGGCTGTTAAATCGCCGGTCGCGGTCACAGTATCGAAACCGCCCAGGTTGATGCCGTTGACCGAGTACGGATTCAATGCGGCACCGGAACCTTGGTTGGTAATGAATTTGTCGGTCTCCTGGCGCCGGTTTTCGATGTTGAAACGTACCCCGGTTTCCAATGTCAACGGCTCGGTGATGTGCCACTTGGCATTGACGAAGGCGGATGCGGTTTTGTTATGGATGTAATACGGGTTGTCGGTATGCAATTCGTTTAACGAATCCATCATCAACTGGCGGCCGGCCGAGTCGGCATCCAGCCGGCCGTAAGCGCCGGCTCCGGCCAACCAGGCGCCGGCGTCGCGGCCGAATCCGACCCGGTTGCCTTTGATCATTTTCCGGTCGTTGAAATAGGCGCCGGCGACGTAATCGACCAGATTGCCCCAGTTGGAAGTGAATTTGATCTCCTGGCTCAATTGCCGGAATTCGGGTACCGCGCCACCGCCGTTTTTCTGGACGTCGAACGGGGTCGAATCGCCGTCGTTACGGGCCTGGAATTCGAAATCGCGATAAGCGGTAATCGAGGTGAACTTACCGATACCGGCGTCCCAGTTGGCTTCCACCGAGCCGCCCTTGCTGGCGGTGATCAAGGCGTATTGCGCATCCTGGTTGAAGGCGTTTTCGCCGTTGCCGTACAGGTAGTTGTTTTGGTAGCTGTATTCGGGCTTGCCCTCTCTGAACCAGCGCCGCGCCAAGCGGGTTCCGGCATCGTTGTTCAGGTTGGTCGGCAAGCCGTTGGCCGAGATTCGCGGCGTCGGCGTATAGAAGTTGTTGCCGTTGTTGAATTCCTCGCCGCGCGGATTGGCGTCGAAGCGGATCAGAGTACTGAAGGTCTCGCTCGGCGTCAGCAAAAACTGGATCCGGCCGGACACCCGGTCGCGGTTGTACCAGGTCTGGTCGGTGTTATATAGGTTTTTGGTGGCGCCCTCGCCTTTGTTGACGTGGAACGCGCCGCGCCAGGCCAGGAAGTTGTCGATCACCGCCCCGCCCAAGGCGGCGTCGCCGATGTAAGTGTTGAACTGGCCGTAGGTAGCGGAATAGGTCGCTTCTCGGTTGAAGGTAGGCCGCCGGGTGTTGATATTGACCCGGCCCAAGCTGACGTTCTTGCCGCCGTCGGTGCCTTGCGGGCCGCGCTCGACCTGAATCGAATCGATGTCGTAATGGTCGAAGCTGGACAGCGGGTTATAGGCGTAAGGCACGTTATCGACGATGGTACCGACGCTGGGGTCCATTGCGTCGGTTTGCGCCTGCTGGCCGACGCCGCGCATCGACAAGCTGCTGGTGCGGGCGTTACCGTAGTTCCATTTGACGTTACCGGCCCGTTTCAAAATGTCGCCCAAATCCATCGCCAATTCCTTATGCAACTCCTCGCCGGTCCGGACCGAAGTCGAGTTGGGGATGTCTTTCAGCTTCTGCAAACGAGGCCGGGCCTTAACCACCACCTCGCCCAAATCTTTGGCCTTGTCGTCTTCCTGCTCGGCCAGTTGCAATTCGGCTTCCGCGGCCTCGGCGCCGGGCTCGGTTGCCGTAGCACCGCCCGCAGCAACCGCTCCAGCGGCACCTGCAGCCGCCGAGCCTTTCCTGATCAACTCCAATTCCCTGGCCTTTGCCGCCGCCAATTCCTGGCGCAAACGCTGGTTCTCGAGTTCCAAATCGCTGGCCGCCTTGCTGTTGCCGGCGTTACGTTTTGCCGCTTTCTTGGCCGGCGCCGCCTGGGCGTCGGTCGCCGCTAGTAGCGAAGCGCCGGCAATCGCCACCGCAACGCAGGCCGATAGGGTTCTGCGTCGGCTGACGGTTTTCGGAACGCCCGCATCCGGTCCGAGCGTTTGCGGCTCTGCGCTTGTCGAATAATCTTTCACTGTTTCACCCGATTTAATTGTCCAAATTAGAAATTAGGCATCCATGCAGCAACGGCCGCGATGAAATGTGCCCTGCATCACCTTTTGCAATGCACATGCCATCGTTCGGCCAACCGACGGATGCGTAATGGCCGGCGACGCCGCAATCGGGATTAAATCTCGCTGTTTATAAGCGTTTAACGCGGGTTTACATTTTTTAACCGGCGGCGGGCTAACGCGCGCACTGACGCCGCTTTTTTGCGGAAAATTGTTGAACCAGGGACAGCCTATGTTGGCGCCGTGCTGATCGGGCAGCAACGCCGCGCGGCGAAATTTTTGCGTCGGACAGCAGACGCAACGGTAAGCCATACCTTTAAAGCCCGCACTTTTCCAGTCCAGCAATCTCCGGTTGGCTTGCAAATTGCTGAATCGAGACTGAACACTCGCCCAGCTCGGTCGAGCCTATCCGACTGGCTGGGTTTCGGAGTGTTCGGTCGGGTTTTTTGGCGGCTGGGTTCCCGCCAATCGATCCACGGAACGGAGAGCCCAAGACCGAACACTCCGAAATCCAGCCGCGAACCGTCTTTTTTTTTTTGGAGAACACATGTTGCACATCATCCGCAAACCGCACGCCCCAGTACTGGCTATCCTGTTGGGCTTAAGTTCGGCCGCAAGCAACGCCGCCGAACTGGACCCGAAAGCGATCTCGATCAAACTGCCCGAGCAAATCAATTGGGTTGCCAACCCCAGCGGTTCCGAGACTGCCGTATTGGTCGGCGACCCGGCCAAACCCGGCCTGTACGTGGTATTGAACAAATGGAAAGCCCACCACAACAGCAAGCCGCATTCGCATCCTAACGACCGCTTCATCACCGTCATTTCCGGCACCTGGTGGGTCGGCACCGGCAGCGACTACAACCCTGACGAGCTGAAGCCGGTGCCGGCTGGCAGCTTCGTCACCCATTACGGCAACGAAATCCACTACGACGGCGCCAAGGACGAAGACACCATCCTGCAAATCGTCGGCATCGGCCCGGCCACTGCCACGCCTGCCAAATAAATTTGCCGTTTTCGGAAATTTCGAAATCCATATCGTTTTTTGCCGTTTGCCGCCGCCTTGAGCGGCGGCTAATCTGATCGGCCCTACAGCCAACTAAATTTTGCCAATCCACCGATGAGCTTTCCCGTTTCCCGCCGTATCGAAAACCTGCATCCCTCCGATATTCGCCTGATGACCAAAGCCTGTGAGCGGGTCGGCGGCATAAATCTGGGCCAGGGCCTGGGCGATTTGCCGGCGCCGGCCTTGGTGCGCGATGCGGCGATCCAGGCCATACAGGAAGGCCAGAACACTTACACCGCCTCGGAGGGCATCGCTCCGTTGCGGCAGGCGATTGCCCGCAAGCTGAAACGCGACAACGACTTGGCAGTCGATGCCGAGGCCGAAATCGTCATCAGCGCCGGCACTACCGGTGCTTTTGCTGCGACGCTGACGGCCTTGTTCAATCCCGGCGACGGCGTCCTGTTGCTGGAGCCTTATTACGGCTACCACCTCAACACACTGCTGCTGCAAGGCCTTGAGCCGCAATTCTTAACTCTCGCACCTCCGGCCTTCAGCCTGGAAGAATCCGCACTGGACGCGGCTGTCAAACCTAATACCCGCGCCCTGGTGATTTGCACACCGTCCAATCCCAGCGGCAAGATATTTAGTACCGAGGAATTGGCAATCGTCGAACGCATCGCCCGCAAGCACAATTTGCTGGTCATCTCCGACGAGATTTACGAATACATCACCTACGACGGCCGCCGTCACATTTCGCCTGCCAGTACTCCGGGCTTGGCCGAACGCACGGTCAGCATCATGGGCTTTTCCAAAACCTTCAGCATCACCGGCTGGCGCTTGGGCTACGCGGTAGCCAAGCCGGACTTGGCCAAAGCCATCAACCTGGTCAACGACCTGCTATACGTCTGCGCCCCTTCGCCTTTGCAATATGGCGTTGCCGCCGGATTGAATGCGCCGGCCGACTATTTCGCAAAGCTTAGAAACGAATACCAGCGCAAGCGCGACATCATCTGCGACGGCCTGGCCGCCGCCGGCATGGCGCCGTTTATTCCGCAAGGCGCTTATTACGTGTTGGCCGACATCGCCCATTTCGGTTACCCGGATGCCAAAACCGCCGCATTGGCTTTGCTGGAACAATCCGGCGTAGCCAGTGTACCGGGCAGCGCCTTTTACCAGGGCCGTGAAGGCGACGGCCTGGTTCGCTTCTGCTTTGCCAAGGACGATCAAACCCTACATGAAGCCGTACACCGACTGGGTAAATTTCGTCCGGCGTGACGCGCTGCCTTCCCGAACCAACCTGTTGACCAATCAACAGCCCGCCAGCAAAAACTGCTTAGCAATCAGCAACACAAACTGCGTAACCACTTTGCGCAGCTTAGATATTGGCATTTGCGGTTGGCATGTAATTTGTTTAAGCGATGGTTCATTACCTTTTTGCGCGCCATTCATTCAACGACCAATACCGGCCGGTTGACGCAATCGATATAAACGCCATTCATTTAGCGCGCCCTTGATAATAACCATGAACAAAGCCTACGTTAGCCAAATCACCAGCGCCCGAATACCCACCGCTTACGGCGAGTTTCGGCTGTGCTACTACCAAAATACCCTGGACCATAAGGAGCACCTGGCCTTCGTCGCCGGCAATGTCGCCGGCGCGGAACGCGTGTTGGTGCGGATCCATTCCGAATGCTTTACCGGCGACGTGCTCGGCTCCCGGCGCTGCGATTGCGGAGAGCAACTGGACCGCTCGCTGGAATGGATTGCCCGACGCGGTGCCGGTATTCTGGTGTATTTGCGCCAGGAAGGCCGCGGCATTGGCTTGCTGGAAAAACTGCGCGCATATAACTTGCAAGACCAGGGTTACGACACCGTCGACGCCAACCTGCTATTGGGCCACGGCGCCGACGAGCGCGACTACTCGCTGGCGGCCCGCATTCTGGAGGATTTGGGGGTACGGTCAGTACAATTGCTAACCAACAACCCGGCAAAAATCAGCGCCCTGACCGCCGAGGGCATCCACGTTGACAGCCGCTTGCCGTTGGAAGCCACTGTTAACCACGATAACCTGGATTACCTGCGCACCAAAGCCCAACGCATGGCCCACCTGCTGCAATTCAAACCGACCCAGGCCAACGCGCCATTTACGAAACACGATGAACCTGAACCGGCAAATTGAGCGCTGGTTGCTAATACAGCGCCGCGCCGCCGCTGTTCGTAACCGCCCGTTCGTAACGCTGAGTTACGCCCAAAGCTGGGATGGCAGCATTACCACCCGCGCCGGCGAAAGCCTGGGGCTGAGCGGCGCCGAATCGTTGCGCTTGACCCATCAACTGCGCAGCTTGCACGACGGCATTCTGGTGGGAATCGGCACTGTGCTGACCGACGATCCGCAATTGACCGTGCGCGAATGGCCGGGCCACAGCCCGCAACCCATCGTATTGGATAGCAGCCTGCGCATGCCGAGCTCGGCACGGCTGTGCCGCCGCAACGATAAACGTTGCTGGGTGTTGACCCGAGCCGGGCATGACCGCCAATTGGCCGGGCAGGCCGACGTGATCGGCCTGCCCGGCGACCCGACAGGCCGGGTGGATTTGTTTGCCGCGCTGCAATGGCTTAAACAACAAGGCGTCCGCCATCTGATGGTCGAAGGCGGCGCCGAGGTCATTACCGCATTTTTAAAAGCCGGCTTGGCCGACGCCCTGGTGCTGACTATCGCCCCTACCCTGGTCGGCGGCTTGAAAGGCGTCGGTGATTTGCAAATCGGCGCCAAACAACCACTGCCTCGCCTGCATGCCATGCAATCGCACATGCTGGGCGACGACCTGATCCTGTGGGGCAGCCTGCAATACCATCGCGAGACAGCCATCGCGTGCTAGCACAACAGCTTTGGTTTACCCAGCCCTTTGAGGTACAAATCCGCGAAACGCGGTTACCGGCGCCGGCGGCCGGCCAGGTTTTGGTGAAAACCCTGTGTTCGGCAGTCAGCGCCGGCAGCGAGTTGTTGGTGTATCGAGGCCAATTGCCGCCCGGCATCGATTTGGACGCCACGTTAACATCCCTGCAACATGCACCGACTTATCCCCTGCCCTACGGTTACGCCTGCGTCGGCCGCGTCGAACAGCTCGGCGAAGGCGTTGATCCAGCCTGGCTGGACAAACTGGTATTTTCGTTTCAACCCCACGCCAGTTGTTTTATCGCCACGCCGGATCAGCTTTTGGCCGTACCCGACGGTATCGAACCGGAAGCGGCGGTATTTCTGGCCAACGCCGAGACCGCCGTCAGCCTGGTTCACGACGGCGCCCCGTTGCTCGGAGAACGGGTCGTGGTGCTCGGACAAGGGGTAGTCGGCTTGCTGTTGACCGGCTTGTTGGCGCGTTTCCCGTTGGACCAGCTGTTTACGGTCGACGCCTTCGCGCTCCGCCAGGAATGGTCAATAAAACTGAAGGCTAGCGGCACGTTCGACGCCACGGTCGCCGCCCAAATAGCACAGTTGAAAACCATGCTGACCGGAGCGGATGCCAACGGCGCCGATTTGCTATACGAGGTCAGCGGCCAGCCGCAAGCCCTCAATCTGGCGGTCGACTTGTGCTGTTTTGCCAGCCGCATCGTTGTCGGCAGCTGGTATGGCGATAAATCGGCGCCGATTGCGCTGGGCGGCGCGGCGCATCGTAACCGGATTCGATTCACTACCAGCCAGGTCAGCAGCATTGACCCTGTCTTGAGCGGCCGCTGGGACAAGACCCGGCGCTTTACCGCGGCCTGGCGCGCCATTCGCCAGCTAAGTCCGCAACAATGGATCACTCATCGTTATCCATTGGCGCAAGCCGACGAGCTTTATCGGCGCCTGGATCAAACGCCAGAATCGGTTTTGCAAGCGCTATTGGTTTATTGATTTTTTACCCATCCACTTCTTCTATAACGCCCGGAAACCAACATGTACAGCCTAGCCGTCACCCGCGACTTCATCGCCAACCACTACCTGATCGGCGGCGATTGGGGCAGCGAAAATCTGCCGCATGCCCACCATTACGTCGCCGAAGTACGCATCAAGGCCAATAAGCTGGATCAACACGGTTATTTGGTAGACATCGTTGCGGTCGAAGCGGCTTTGGATAGCGTGCTTGCCGAGTTTCGCGATCAACTACTGAACGATAAACCGGAATTTGCCGGCCTCAATCCCAGCATCGAGCACTTCAGCCGTATCCTGTGCGAGAAGCTTTTGAAGGGTATAGAGCCGCCTAAACCGGGCAATTTGCGAATAAAACTTTGGGAAACGCCGCACTGCTGGGCCGCTTACCAGCGGGAATTCTAAGCCGGTGCGGATCGGCCTGTTGATCTACGGCGACATCGATTCGGTCAGCGGCGGCTATCTGTATGACCGCAAATTAGTCGAATATCTGCGCCGAAATGGAGAACAGGTCGTCATCATCAACCTGCCGCCGCGCCGGTTTTGCTGGCAGTTAACCGACAATCTAAGGCGCGATGTTCTGCGGCAAATCGACGCCACCAAGCTCGACATCCTGATTCAGGATGCGATGGTGCAGCCGTCGGTGTTTGCCTTGAATCGGCATTTGCCGTTACCGGTTGTCGGCTTGGTCCATTTACTAAATAGTTTTGACAGTCACCCGCGTTATAGCCGCTGGTTGTTTCGAGCCATCGAACGGCGTTATCTGGCAACGCTGTCGGGATTGATCGCCAACAGCCAAACCACGCTGGCACAGTTGCAGCAACTGTTCCCCTCTAGCCTGCCACCACATTGCCTGGCTTTGCCGGCAGCCGACAATTTCACTGCGGCCGACACCGAAATCGATGCCGATTTCGTGAGCCGACGTGCGCTGGCGGCTGGTCCGCTAAGGATATTGGTGGTTGGCAACGTGATTCGCCGGAAAAGGCTGCATGTGTTGATTCAAGCGCTGCGGCAATTACCCGCCAACGATTATCGGGTCACGATTGCTGGCCGGCTGGATATGGAGCCCGACTACGTGGCCCGAATTCACAAGTTGATAGACGGTAACGGCCTGGCCGCAAGCTTTACATTGCAGGGCCCGGTGCAAGGTACGACGCTGGCCGGGTTTTATCGGCGCCACCAAGTCATGGTGCTGCCGTCAATCTATGAAAGTTACGGCATTGTCTACGCCGAAGCCCAGCAATTCGGACTGCCCGCTATCGGCACTCGCGCTGGCGCAGCCTCGGAAATCATCGGCCACAACCAACAGGGCTATCTGATCGAGCCGGACGACGCGAATGAATTGGCGGCCGTCTTAAAACATTGGCACGGTGACCGGCAGCTATTGACAGACCTAAGCGAAAACGCGCTGGCCAACTTTGCCACGCTGCCGCGCTGGGACGATAGCTGCGGAACCATTCACCAGTTCCTGCGCAAGAGCTGTCAGTCGATTGCCGGATAAGGAGAGGCGTCAGCCGCCTCTCCGTGCCGGATTAATCTGCGGCAAAACAGTAGAAATAGCCGGCGCCGCCGGTGCTGACCAGATTTTCCTGGCTGCAGCCGCGACTGTCATGGGTGGAATTCCAGGAGACGTTACCGCCATTGCGGCCGCCGTTGGTGCGGTCGAAATGGCCGACCCGAACCGTGCCGTCACCGCTGCTGGTGTAGTTTTTACAGGTATGATCGGCGGCATCGGTATAAGCCGTACCGTCCGGTTTGGAGCCGGTGATGATGTCGTGCTCGTTCGGATTATCACCCACCCCTTTCAGTTGCTCACCCTTTTCGGTAAATGCGGTTTTCTTATGCAGATTGTTGCCGAGCTGGGCCAGCTCCAGCGTATCGCCGTGCAAATGCGCAACGTCGTTGGCCACAAACACACCGGCAGCGTTGGCCCATGGCCCCTTGCCGATGCGGTCGCGGGCGTTAACCGCCGGCTTGCCGCCTTCCGGCTGCGTGCTCAAGTAAGCGCGCCATGTCCGGTTACCGGCGCCGACACCGCTCGCCAGCTTTTGGCAATGCGCGTCCGCGCCGGCCAAGCCGCCAAGATCGGCGCCCTTGCCCACCCCGGTACTGGTCACGAAAAATCCCAACGGCGGTTTCGGTGCTTCCGGTGCGGGTGGTGTTTGCGCGTGCGCAGCATTGGCGGTCACCAGCAACAAGCCGGCGGCAACAGTTGTAAGTTTCATGCTTCCTCTCTCGATAAAATTGACGTTTGTGCGCAAGCATTTTGGTTTGCGCAGCTTGAAACGGCATTTATCGTGCCAGCGAGCGAGTTACGGAATAACCGGCGATCGGCTGTGGATTTCAAACATTTCTGCTGCTAACTGAGCAGGCAATGCTGATTCGGTGCTGCTGAGGAAGCAATTTTCTTTGCATTGCAACATGCCCTGCCATTCCGGACGCCAGAATGTTAAACAGTACTTCCGAACCTTCGATCGGCTGCTGGCCATAGCTAAAGCCTCCACTCCAGACCCAGCGGTCATTTTGCCGCCACTGGCCACCAAATTTGTATATCGTCATATCGTTCCAGCCAATGCCGGGACCGTTGCCGGCACCCAATTTGGCGCCGCTAAACAGCGGATTCAACGGTGTGCCAACGGCTTTTATTTCGCTGTAGCGAATATGCTCGACGTCGAAGTTGGCGGTGCATATTATTTTCCTTTGAAACTGGATCCAAGAAATACGGTATCAGCCAAGCAAAGGTTGCCAAAACGCTTAAATTGGATTTACATACCAAAAACGTAATAATTACGCTTTATTGTCTGAATTAATCAGCAACGACTCAACGAAAATAAATTAATTTTAATTAGATAAGCATCAAACTTCCGCCTACGATTGAAACACGAAATAGTTATCCGGAACAATAATTGAATTTATTCAGGCCTTGCCCAAAACGCTCTACCGTTAGTTTTAATTTTGAACAAGCATCGCTGACCGACTGGCTGTTACTACAATTAGGCTGAGTCAAACCGAATTTGGCAGAATCAAACCACTTTGTATTACTCAACCAAACCCCTTGATATTCAGTACCCAAAGACTTATTGATAATTACCGTTTTTTGCCGATCGGCATCCATAAACACCATTCTGTTATTCGCGCCAATATTTTTGGCGATATAGCTTTGAAAAGATTTGGCATGGATCATATTCGGGTTATGCCGCAATAAAGGCTGCAACAAATCGTTTGCCATATGCCAGCTATCCGAGCGCCCTGGAATCCGGCAATTAATATCCAGCGTACCGTTATGGGCCATGTAAATGGCATTGCTTACTCGAAAAGGATGCGTGTTGGCATAGTTGATATGGCCGCGTGTACGTAAACGCAAATGAATCACGCATTCGTGCTTGGCGAAATGAACGTAGGCGCGGCGCAACGCCTCGAAATGGGTGTATTGATCTCTAATGACGCTGATTTTTTGCGGGCCGGTAAACGCCATCAAGCCGTAACCGTGCGGATTGTATTGACTGGCGGAATGCAATAATTCCAAATCAAGCTTGGCATCTTTGGGTTTATGAATAATCAAACACATGCACTACCTACCAAATATAAAAACTAATCGACCACTCAAAAACAGCCAATTGACACCATCTAAAAAAGACACGACTTTTTATCAACGGCTGTTGATATAAGACCTGATAAACGATATTTGATTATCTTGCCGTAATTCAGCGCCTATCGCCTGAGCCTCTGCCAAATAATCCAGGTGCAAACGGTCGACATCCCGGCCACTGATATGCGCATACATCCCATATCCGGTTAAAAACAGGAACTCTTGATGCAGTTGCTCGAAAAGCTGAAAACGATGATTTAACAAATCGATACTATTCATAAAAGCAAAACCACGGACCTTTTTAGCCCTAATAAGCCGGAACAAAACGGGTTCTGGGGACATGATTTGGCAAGCTGATACTTTTCAAAATAAATTCGTCCAGATTCCGACGGGCATCCGCCTCGGATACAAATGGGCCTTGCCGACCTTCTCGAGTTAGAAAATACCAAACCGGCAATCCGCTATCGTTACTTATCACTGTAAATATTCGATTGGTTTTAAACATAAGAGTATTGCAATTCTGTGCTGTCCGGATAATGGATATTGGCTATATAAGCTGAGACAGCATTTTGTGTGCCGATAAATTATTACTACCCAAGATATGTCGATTGAGTAGGCAATTACTCGCCTAAAATGCTGTATTAGCAGGCAAATAGCCGGCACATTGGCTTGCCAACGGCCCCCGAAACCAGTGCAGGTGGGCACGATTGACTGCTCGATCCGCAGCAATCCGGCAACACTGGCTGCGGTCCAGGCAACTGCAGCCAAGTCAGGCTTGGCCCGACTTGGCTGCTCGCCAACCGCCAAGCCACGCCATACACCCGAGACCTGCCGCCACAAATACCGCATCGCGAACGCGCATCAGCGCGATCAAGGCCAGGGCCGCGCCTGGCGCGGCGTGCAGATACTGAAATACCCAAAACATGGCCATTTCCAGCGAGCCCACACCGCCCGGCAGCGGTAACAGAAACGCCAGCCGCATCGCTACCAATACCAATAGAAAATTCCAAACCCCTTGCGGAGCATGGACCCAATCGAGCAGCAGCCATAATTCGGCCAACAATGCGGCCCAACCCAGTAGCGACCATAACAAGGCCTGCACCATTATCCGACGCTGACCGAGCAGTGTCCGCCAATCCCAAGCAGGATCGTGGTCGGCGCCGGTTACTGCCCGCGGCACGCTATGCCGGCGCCAGCGCCTGAATAATGACTGCAAAGCCTGAGTAAAACGTCCAGGTTTGCCCAGTAAAAATCGCCCGGCAACGGCAATGCTCAATAACGCGCCAATCAAGCCCACACCGACCGCTTGCCAGTCGGCTATGGCCGCTAGCGGCGAACGCGCCAGCAAAAAAACGCCTGCCGCTAACAGCAAAAGATTGACGGCAAATTCGTAAAGCCGGTCCAAGCCCAGCGCCAACAGCGCCGCGGGTAACGGCGCCCGGTACCGCCGATGCAGCCAGTAAACTTGCAAAGGTTCGCCGCCGAATTGCGGCCCCGGCGTTAAAAAACTGACTGCCTGGCCGGCCTGACGAATTTTAAGCAATTGATGCAAGGTGACCGGAACCCCCAGACGGCGGGTAAACAGATGCCAACGGCTTGCGCCGGCTAGAGCGATACCCGCATTGACAGCCAACCACACCAACCACTGGCCCGGATCCAAACCGCGTAAGGCCTGCTCCGCTGCTGCAAACGGCGTTTGGCTCAACATCCAGCCGGCCAAACCCAAGGCTACCAGCCACAACACAGGCAATCGATTGAAACGCGCCATCAGGCACCGTCGTAACGGGCCACCCAGGCATCGCCCCAACCCCAGAGGCTGGCTCGGCCGCTGCCCAGCATCAACAACCAACTGCCGGCGAATACCAAAGTTAAGTAGGCGAAAGGTTTAAATACAGTGACTCCAGACCCGCCCAGCCACAGCAACAAAGCTAATGCCGCGAGACGGCCGGCGAAACCCACCGCCAACATAACCACCACCACTGCCAACGACAGAGTAGAAATGCCGTCCACAGCCAAACCGGGCAGGACCTGGCCAACCACGACAGCCGTCAGCAGCCTTAAGCCCGGCTGAAATAAGCGCTGGCTGCAAATAGCCAGTCTTTGGTAATTGGCTGCACTTAGCTGGCCACAAACCACGAACCAGTCGGCGACAAAACCGAACAGCACCGGCAACATGAAGGCGACGCCGGCAACACGGGTTAACTCGGCATCCAGCCAGGACCAAAGCGCAATGGCAACCAGACCCATTTGAAAACCGGCCAGGGTACGGCGCAACGGATTATCGGGCAAAAGATAGAGTGGCAAGCCCAGCGCTTGCCGGCGCTGCATCGCCCAGCGGTACAGGTAAAACGCCGCGCTCAATAACAGGTATGAAAGATGCAAACGCCCTTGGACGATGGCCAATAAGGGCGCAACCACCAATCCCAGCGCATCCAGTTGCACATCAAGCTCCCCGCCCAATAAACTGACCTGCCGGCCACGCCGGGCCAAAAAGCCATCGCAGCGATCAAGCAAGGCCGCCAACGAATAAGCCGCCGCCGGCAGCCAACTTATCGGCACTGCCGAAAGGTCTATCGATAAACAACCGCCGGCCAAGGCGATCAGCCAGCCGCGCAGCAAGGTTACCCGGTTGCCCCAACCCAAGGCGGCATACAGCGGAGCGTGCAACGCGGCGCGATTCAAATCCAGCAAAGTCCAAGTGCGCCAACTAATCCAGCACCAGATCGCGGTGGCTGGCAATAGCCAGAATACGGCCATGTACCAGCGCTCGGCAACGCCAAGCCACACTGCCACCGATAGCAGCGCAACGGCACCGATCATGGAAATAAATTTTAATTCCCGGCGTAATAAATCTTGAGTTGGTAATGCTGGGAAAACGTCTGACATGTTTGTGTGGGTGATTGCGGTAGGGCAAATGATCAGCAAATCTCACGCCAACCCATACGCATATAAAACGGCACTGAATTTGCTGCGTTTAGGGTCCGCTAATTTCTATCGATACTTCTTGCGATGACCGATTTCCCGATCCTTGGCAAACCTGCTGCCGCGCGTTCACGTCTGGCTGGACCTCTATGCGCGCTGACTTTAGTGTTGCTGATTTTGCTGCTACCCAACCGGCTCAGCGAAATCACGCCTTCGGCGTTTGCCCGCCTGCCACTGGAAGCCTTGTTGCTGGGATTTTTACTAACGTTACCGGGCATCGCCGGTTCGGCGCTGCGTATCCTGGCCGCCGGCTTACTGGGTTTGAGTCTGATTTTGAAATTGGCCGATCTCGGTGTGGATCAATTTTTCGGCCGACCATTCAACCCGGTATTGGACGGCCGTTTTCCCCGCGACGGCATGCAGTGGCTGACCGGCACGGTCGGCCAGCTCGGTAGCTATCTGGCGGTAGCGGCCCTGGCCTTGTGTCTGATCGGCCTGCTGCGGCTGGTCAATGCCGCACTGAATAGCTTGCAAACCGCGCTTGCCGGCAAGCGTGGTGCCAGAGTCGGTTTGGCGGCAACCGCTGCGGTCTGGCTGGTTCTAAATTTCAGTGCGCCAACAATCGCAGTCCGGCCAACTATCGACTGGCTAACCAGCCATTGGCAAAACGCGCGCGACAGTCTGGCCGACTTGAAGCAGTTCGCTGCCGGCGTTGACAACGACCCCTACGCCAGCACGCCGAACCCGGCATTGTTCCAAAAACTGCAAGGCAAGGACCTGATGCTGGTGTTTGTGGAATCCTACGGCCGCACAGTGTTCGATCAACCGGATTACGCCCAGCACGTCCGGCCGCGCTTGCAACAATACGCCGCGGAACTGGGCGCCGCCGGCGTTTCGATGCGCAGCAGTTACTTGACCTCGCCCACCTACGGCGGCATCAGTTGGCTGGCGCACGGCACTTTATTGTCCGGCCTATGGATTAACAGCCAAAGTCGCTACGACCGACTGGTTATGAGCCGGCGGCCCACTTTAAACCGTTTATTCCAGCGCGCCGGCTGGCGTACGCTGGCCGTGCAACCCGCCCATACCCTGCCTTGGCCGCAGGGCGACTATTTCGGCTACGACCGGGTCTATGCGGCACAAGATCTGAATTATCGCGGCCAGCCGTTCAATTGGATCACGATGCCGGACCAATACACCTTGTCCGTTATTCAACGCTTGGAACGGCCGGCCGGCCCGCGCCAGCCGGTCATGGCGGAAATGGCTCTGATCTCGTCGCACGCACCCTGGACGCCGCTGCCTCGCTTGGTGGATTGGCAAGACGTCGGCGACGGCTCGATATTCAACCAAGCCAGAGAAGGCGATACGCCTGAAGCCGTCTGGCAAAGTACCGAACGGATTCGCGAGCAGTACCGCAAATCGATCGAATACGTCCTCGAAACCCTGGTGTCTTTCGTCAAAACCTATGGCGACGACAAGCTGGTGCTGCTAGTGGTCGGGGACCACCAACCCGCCTCCTTTGTCAGCCACGACTCAGCCAGCCACGACGTGCCGGTGCATTTGATCGCCCGCGATCCGGAGGTCATCAAGGCGATAGACGGCTGGCAGTGGACGCCCGGCTTGATTCCCGACGCGCAAGCGCCGGTTTGGCGGATGGACGAGCTGCGGGACCGCTTGATTCGTGCGTACTCCGCACTACCTACCCTTTGACCACTGTCATGGTCAACTGAAACCGGCGACCTACCAAGCCGGATTTTTAAATAATCCGGTTCGAATTGAAGCCGGGATTGGTCGGCACAAGTCGAGTGGCTTCGACGACCATCGAAGAAGGCCAAATAATCCAGCAGACTTCATTTTGCGGCCTGTTTGGTTATTAAGGCCTCGTGTTCAAGTTGCTCGAATTCAAACCGCGGAGAAAACGTTCGGAGGGCGCGTTATCCGAACCGTTTCCCTTGCGGCGGATACTTAGCTACATCTCCATCGGCTTACTGCCGGTTAATTAAGCTTTCGCTGTTTGCATGGTTATTCGACGCTCCTATCCTGACCCGCTCGAATCCAGCCAGCCGTCTGCTCCAAACTGTGTTCAGCAAAACACCAAAACGGTTTTTGATTGAGAAAACCGTGATTGGGCAGGACGTTTTTATCGGTCTGCACAAACCATAACGGCGCGGCTTGCGATCTGGCGGGCAGTCGTTGCAAGCGCAAGCTGGGCTGGTTAAGTTGAGGCAGCTCGTCGCCGGCGGCGGCCAACAACTGCGGATTACCTGCCAGCCCTGCGCTGCCATCCGCCACAGCCGGACACGCCGCGTCGTCCGACAGCCCTGGTGCGGACTCCAGGCGATGCGTCAGAAAGGGTTGGTAATGGCCAATGGCGGTGGTGCTCAGTTCCCAGGGCGAGGCCTCCGGCAATTCCAGTGCAAGGCCCGGGTCGGGGCCTGGCTCGAACAGCGCCGGCACTGCTCTGGTCCAGGTAAAGGCCGATCGGGTCATATTGTCGGCTTCAGAGCCGATCACCATCAACGATGGATAAGCCGGTTCGCCCGACACCGGTTCCGAATCGGGTAACGCGTGGCGCAGCTCGATAAAACGGCGGGCTTCGATGGCCGGATTGACCAGCAACAGCAAATCGTCGAAGCCGGAACCTTGCCGGCGTAGCCGTTCCAGCCACTCGGACTGTAGCGCGTTGTAAATTGCCAGCGCCCCCAGGCTATGACCTATCGTCAATAGCCGATTTTCCGAATGGGCCTTGACGGTGCGTTCGACCTGAAGCAGAAAATCCTTGAACGGGCCCCGGCCCAGCCTTTCACTGACCGCCCGCCGGTTCCAAAAGGTCAGCATCCGCAGATACGGAGTATCCAGGATTTCGCCGCGCCAGCCCAGATATAGCCCCACCACTCGATAGCCTGGGTGGCGTTGTTTAATGCTCTGCAAACTGTCTTTGAAGCGGCGGACGTTGAAGTCGGTGTCGCTGGCGTTATGGTGCCAGCCGTGGGTATAGACCACGACGTATTGCGGCTCGCTGCTGTTTTGCAGCCAGTGCAGCACGCTTTCGGCCTGGCGGGCGTCGTAAAAACACCCTTCGTCGTCGAATTCAACGAAGCCCAGCGCATATCCGCGGTCTTCATCGACCAGTAAACTCGCCTCCCGGCAATCATGGTTCGCCGAGCGGGCACAGGGTGTCAGCTCGACTTGGGTGCGAAAGTAGTCGCGCGGACCGCAACCGGCGAGCAGCAGTAACAGAATCAGGCAGGATTTTTTCATCTGCGAAGGGTGGGAGGCAGCCGTTTGGCCTCCTCCCGGAACTTGCCTTAGCTTGCGTATTTGACGGTGCATCCATAGGGTTTGGTTACCGTCTTGCTGATTGGCTTGCCGGCCGCCAGCTCTTTCAAGGCTGAATCGATGTAGTTTTCGGCACCGGCGATGTCATCCTTGTCCGCCGAAGCGATGCTGTCGATACCGCCCTTGTACAACAAAAGCCCTTTCGGATCGATGATAAACAGTTGCGGCGTGTTGGTGGCACCGTAGAGCTTACCGATGGAGCCGTTCGCGTCGAGAATGGTATTGGCCGGCGTTGCCCCCCGCTCCTGGTTCAATTTTTTCGCGGTCGCGGCGTCGACAAAACCTTGCTTGCCAGTACCTGACGAAATCACTTGCAGCCAGACGATGCCCTGGCTAGCCGCCTGCTTTTGCAATTTGGGAATGTTGCCGGATTCGTAGTGCTTTTGCACAAACGGACATTCGTGATTGGTCCATTCCAGAATCACGGTTTTGCCGCGCAAATCGGCCAGGCTTAGGGCGCCACCTTCGGCGGCGGTAGCGGTAAAAGCGGGGGCCGGCTGACCGACCACCGGTTCGGCACGGACCGCCAATGGCGCCAACAAGGTAAAACTCAGGGCAAAAACGCCAAACAAACGTTGCGATAACATAAACACTCCTCTGGATCAGTTACAAACTGGCACCTTTGACAGCACCGATGACAAGATCCGGCGTCAGCAACTGCGGCAATACCGCCGCCTGCTGGGCACCGGGCGCAAAATACAGGTACAGCGGCACGCCGCTCCGGCCGTGTTGGGCCAAAACCTCGGCAATCGCCGGATCGCGGTTGGTCCAATCGCCTTTCAGATAGACGACGCCGCGCTCGCGAAAGCTATCGAGCACTTGCCGGTTAGCGAGCGCCACTTTTTCGTTGACCAGACAGGTGATGCACCAGTCGGCGGTGAAATTGACGAACACCGGCGTACCCTCAGCACGCAACCGGCTCAACCGTTCAGCGCTGTAGACTTCGAATGCTTTGGATTCCGAACCAGCCTGCCGAGTTGCGGTACTTCCCGAAGCGCCGACGACGATGGTGCCGCCGGCCAAGGCCACCGTTAGCGCCAAGGTCGCAACACTAAACGCCAGATGCCGCGCGAAATCGGCGGCAGGTCGGCTAATTTGATAAAGCCAGGCCGCCAAACCGATCAACACCAAACCCAGCAAGGCGGCGGCCACGGCATCCGGCCCGGCTTGGCGGGCCAACACCCAGATCAGCCAGGCGGTCGTCGCGTACATTGGAAAAGCCAACCCCTGTTTCAAGGTTTCCATCCATGCTCCAGGCTTGGGCAAGCGGCGTTGCCAGGCCGGCCAGTGGCATAGCAGCCAATACGGCAAGGCCAGACCGGCACCCAGACTCAAAAACACCGCCAGCATCGCGACGGCCGGCTGAGTCACGGCAAAGCCGATGGCGGCACCCATGAACGGCGCGGTACACGGTGTGGCCACTACGGCCGCCAACACCCCGGTAAAAAAACTGCCCTGATAGCCACCGCGCGCGGCCAGACCGGAGCCGATACCGGCAATCCGCGAACCGAACGTAAACACGCCGGACAGGCTCAAGCCAACGGCGAACAGCAGGTAGGCCACGATCAATACGAACAGCGGCGATTGGAATTGAAAGCCCCAGCCGATAACGGCGCCGCCGGCTTTCAGCGCAATCATCAAACCGGCCAGGCCGGCAAAGCTGGCCAACACGCCGGCCGCATAAGCCCAGCCGTGGCGGCGGGTCTGGCCTGGCTGGTGTTTGGCCTGTTCGAATAAGGCCAACGCTTTCAACGACAACACCGGAAATACGCAGGGCATCAAATTCAGGATCAGGCCGCCGGCCAGCGCCAATAGCGCGGCCCAGGCCAAAGTCAATTCGCTGCGGGGCTGAATAAGTCCCGGCTGGGCCTCGGCCTCGGCGAGCGGTTTGGCCGTGGTTATGGCCGGCCAAACCGCGCTGACTTGATAGCCGCTTGCCTTACCGTTGGCACCGACCGCGACGACGCCGCGTAACGTTTCCCCAGCCGCCAAGGGCTGATCGCCAGCTTTCAGCAAAATCTCCACCGCATCGTCTTGCACCGTAGCCTGTTGCTGGAAACCATGGGCGATGGGCCCCCATTGCTCCGGGTAAAACCACAGCGGCTGCTCGCGCAAAGCGGCCAGATCGGCGCCGCTCAGACGTAACTTAACCGTATCATCCGCCGCAGCCACCACTTCTGCGTGCCAGGGAGATGCCGTCGGCCAACTGGCCTTGGCAAGTTCAACCAACGTGCTACCGGGGCCAACCGCCGCCCCGGCTGCGACGACCGGCAAACGCAGCGCCAACTCAGCCTGTTGCGGAATACAAATTTCGGCGCAAACCAGCCACTTTACCTTGGCGCTAATCGGCAATTCCCCGCCTACCGGCGCATCGGCGGCTACCTGCAACGGCGACAATAATGTCACCGCCTCTTCGTAGCCGTAATTCACCACCGGCCCCAATACAATCTTGCTCGGCGTCGGCCACGTGATTTCGCCCACGCTCGAGCCGGCCGGCAGTTGGTATTGAATTTTGGTCGTCAACCCGGAATCGCCGGGGTTTAGCCAGTAGGTATGCCAGTGCGGGATGATTTGCTGATGGACGCCGATCCAGATTTGATCGCCGGGGTGCACCGCCGCAGCCGATGCAACCAATTGCACTTTGACCTGCTCGGTCGCCGCCTCGGTACTGGGTTCGGCACTGGCCGGGGTTGGTCCGCACAGTATCGCCACCAAAATCGGTAAATAGCGGGTTACAGACATGCGATTGCCTGGCAACAAATTCACTGAAATATCTCCATAACCGGATTGTTTTTTCGCCGCGCGCAAACCGAACTGCGCAGCGGCAGATTGGCGACATCCGCTTCTTACTGCTCACTCGAACGCGCCAAATCGGAATCGCGTTCGGTAAGGACTTAAAAATTCAGATGTTGCCAGCCAACGATTCCTGCGGCCCACCGCGCAGCCAGCCGTCAGCGCCTTAGCTACAAGCATTGGTCTGACAACGAAGGCGCCGAAAAATTGCGGCAAATTCTGGCTGCCAGGCCTTGACTAACCGACACGGAAAGCGCCGGTTGCGTATTGAACCGCGAGTATCATGCAAATTAGCGGCCAGATGTTCGGCTGCTGTCTGCCAGGCCTAAGCCAGCCCCGTTAACCACATGGCGTGCCGGCTGCCGCTTGCCTTGATCGGATGCGGTAAAACCGCAAAGGCATCGAATACCCGTCCAATAGTTTGCCCAGCAACAGCTAATGCAGCTCCGCTGTTGCTGAAGCAGCAATCATTGGCCAAGCGGCAGTGGCGCAATGTCATCGCGTCAATTTTCCGCAAGCCGCGTTTTCCGTTGATCGAAACCGTTTCTGAAAGCCAAGCAAGCAATCGGGCCCGTTTTTTGCGTTGCAGGCCTAAACCTTTTTTTAATTTCAGAGCGACTGAGATGCGCAACAACGAGAATCCGAGATGAACAAAAAAGATCTGTTACCCATTTTGTTTGCCGCCGGCCTGACCTTTCTGGTTACCAAACCGGTCGACGCCCACCATGCGTTTTCCGCCGAGTTCGATGCCGAACAGCCTATCGAGCTGAAAGGCGTCGTCACTAAATTGGAACTGGTCAATCCGCACAGCTGGCTGTATCTGGACGTCAAACAACCCGACGGCAATCCGGCCAATTGGGGCTTCGAGTTCGGCGCGCCGTTCAGTTTGAAGCAAAAAGGCATCACCAAAGCCAGCCTGCCGATTGGCAGCGAAGTCACGGTACAAGGCTTCCGCGCCAAAAACGGCAAAAACTTCGGCTATGCGGTGACGACGATATTGTCGGACGGCCGCGCGGTCAAAACCGGCGGCGCGCAGGATGCACCGGGCGCCCAAGAAAACCCGGCGCAGTAACCAAAACCTAACTCGAAAGCAAAGGAGTTCTTTCTTGAAGACCAAACCCACGCAACGGCCGACGCTGCCGCAAACCGTTCTGTTACTTGCCAGCAGCGTTTTACTGCTGGCGCTGGCCGCCCATAACGTCAACGCGGCGACGCAGAAAATTCCGCGCCTCGCCAATGGCAAACCGGATTTTTCCGGTATCTGGCAAACCACTAGCGCCGCCGATTACGACCTGGAGCCGCACAGCAACCGCAAGGACGCCCCGCCCAGCGCCGGCGTGGTAGAAGGCTTTTATCTGCCTTATCTACCGAAGGCGCTGGAGCAAAAACAAAAGAATTTCGCCGAGCGCGACAAACTCGATCCGGCCCTGAAAGGCTATACGCTGGGCGTGCCGCGCGGCATTTATTACCCCGAACCGTTCCAGATCTTTCAGCGTAAACAGGATTTGACGCTGGTCCACCAATTCGGCCATTCGGTGCGCACGATCCACACCGACGGCACCGGCCACCCGAAAGACCCGTACGACTGGTGGTTGGGCGACTCACGCGCGCATTGGGAAGGCGACAGCCTGGTGGTCGATGTCAAACATTTCAACGATAAGACCTGGTTCGACCGCGCCGGCAATTTTCATAGCGATGCCTTGCATGTCGTCGAAACCTGGACGTTTCTGGACCCGAATACCATCGAATATAAAGCCCATATCGAAGACCCCAACGTCTTCAGCAAGCCCTGGGATTTATCGGTGATGTTGTACCGGCACCGGGAAAAGAATTTTCAATTGATCGAAGACTACCGGTTCACGCTGGATTACGACGAGCACTACCCGCCCAAACCCGACGGCAAGTGATAGCAGCCCCGCCATGAGGATGATATGAAATACAGCTTACCCAACCGCCCACTTGGCCGCGCCGGCCTGGTGGTTTTATCTTTGCTTACCACGCACGCTGCCACGGCTGAGGACGCCAAGCCGACCGAGAATGCCGCGGCCCAACCGACCGGCGCGGCGCCGGCCGCCGCCCCGCGCCAACCCCGACCATTGAAACTGGGCGGCCCAGGCATCGACCAGGAACGCAGCTTTAAACCGATTAGCTCCGGCAAATGGACCGGCCCACGCCTGGCTGACGGCCAACCGGCCGTGCAAGGCCACTGGTCCAACACCATCGCCAATCACAACAATTTTACCGACCCGCAAGGCGGCATCATTAACGACCCCAACCCGAATCGGGTCGCCAAGGGCCCGCGCGAGGAACGCGCACCGAGCCGGGTCAGCGATCCGGCCGACGGCCAGGTGCCGTTTCAGCCTTGGGCGCTGGCCAAGGTTAAGGACTTTCAAGCCCATTTTCACGACCCGGTGCAGCCTCAATACATAGAACCGCTGGCGCGGTGCGCGCCGGCCGGTATTCCCAAATCGCTGTATTGGCACGGCTACCAGATCAGCCAATATCCGGGCTACGTACTGTTCCAGTTCAACTCCGGCACCCGCATCATCCATCTGGACGGTAAGCCGCATTTGCCGGACAACATCAAACTCTGGAACGGCGATTCGCGCGGCCATTGGGAAGGCAACACCCTGGTGGTGGATGTGACCAACCAGAACGGCAAGGCCTTGTTCGGCCGCTCCGGGGAGTTCATCAGCGAAAACGGCCATATCGAGGAACGTTACATTTTCAGTAACGAGGAACGTGATCGCTACATTTACCAAGCCACCCTGACCGATCCGACGGTGTACACCCGGCCGTTTACCGTGACGGTTCCGGCCCGGCGTTGGTCGGCCAAGGACCAGCCGAATGGCTGGCATTTTGAAGTGGAGCCGGCCAATTATCTCGGCAAGGACACGCTGAAGGAGCCGATTCTGGACCATTACGAACGGGTCTGCGCCGAGAACAATGGCGGTTTCGGCTTGGTTGCCGAAGAAAGCGCCAAGAAGTAACACACCACAAAACCAATAAAACGGATGCTTAAATTTTCTGACTAAGGATTACTTGTGAAAAACACGACATGGCGTCACGGCCTGTTACTAGCGTTTGTATTTTGGTCAGACGCTAACTTGGCTAGTACGCTGAGCACTCCTGACAATATCCAAATTCACCCTGGGGGTAATTTAGATATCCAGGCCGGTCAAACTTCAGTAAATCTGGCAATTACAAAACCGCCGTTGATTGCAGCAGGCAACATTCAACTTTCGCCTAGTGGCAGGATAGAAATTCAAGCGGGTCAAACTCCTCTCAATTCCGGCACAATCCAGACAGCGGCATTACCTTTGCCTGGCGAAACCAAATTTTGGGCAATACATTGGACATCAGGCATCACCCGAATAGGGGACTACTTCGATATTGAAGTGGCAGCATTTGCGCCGCTGGCTGACGCCAATACCGACGAATTGATAGTAGGTTTTGGCTTTAATGCCTTGACCGGCGGTACGGGTTCGGCACAGTTCCTCGGAAGCAGTGCCAGTTCCTTATTCACCGACATCTCCGCCCAAGACGGGGTTAATTTGACCGCTGCCGGCATAGCCTCTCCGGGTTTGGGGTCTAATGAAGCGGGTTCGTTACTCTCGCTGGCAGTTTTACATTTTCGGGCCATTGCGGCGGGCAACTGGAACATTGCCATTACCGGCGACTTGAGCGACCCCAATCAGGGTTTGATTTATCGGAATCAGGCGCGGTTGGCGATACAGGCGAACAACACTGTGACCATCAGCGCCGTACCCTTGCCGGGAGCCTGGCTGGCGTTTCTGTCTGGAGCGGGGATTTGCCTGCGCCGACTGGCGCGCAAGCCAGCGCTGCTGCACCCTTGATAAAGTTATTAATCCCAACCCTCAAATAACCTGCCTTTTGACCAACATGGCTTTACTCGACTTTGCTCAAACTCTTTACGACCCCGAATTCGGCACCGGCTTACGCGAATCGGTGCTGGTGTTTCCGATTATCGAAGGCCTGCATTTGATTGGCCTGGCCTTCTCGGTCGGTCTGATTTTCTTTGTCGACTTGCGCCTTTTGGGCTGGTTTCTACCGAAAGTCCCGGTTCACAGCATTCTGCAACCTTTAAGGCCCTGGCTATTCGGCGGCTTTGCCCTAACGCTAGTGACTGGCGTCGTGTTGTTCATTGCCACTGCGGTCAAGGTCATCGTCCTGCCGGTGTTTTTTTACAAACTGGGCTTCATCGCCCTGGCCGGTGTTAACGCCACCTGGTTCGAGTACCGCTGGGGGCGCCGGATCGGGGATTGGAGCGAGCATACGATATTGCCAAGCGGCGTCCGCCGGGCCGGCTGGGCATCGCTGGCGTTATGGAGCCTGGCCGTCGTCACCGGCCGGCTGATTCCCTATCTGAGCTACCAATAACCGGCGAGGAACTGTTATGTCCGCTTTGGAAACTTTTAAAGCTTTGCAATCCAGCGAATTCGGCCGCTTTATCGGCGGCCAGAACCATTTGTTCTGCGCCGGTCTGGAGTTGGCGCACATCGTCGGCATGATTCTGCTGCTGGCCTCGATTGCCTTGGTCAGCCTGCGCCTGTTCGGCATCGGTTTGAAACAACAATCGGTAGCCGCCTTGAGCAAGGCTACCGCCGGCTTTGTCTGGACCGGTTTGGCCTTGTTGGTTGGCTCGGGCTTGCTGATTTTCATCCCCGCCGCCACCAGCTACTACCCCAACGATTTCTTTTGGTACAAGGCCGTATTGCTGGCATTGGCCCTTGCCACCCATTTAACCGCGTTCCGCTGGGTCACGCGTAACGAAACGCCGTCGCCGCTGATTGCCCGCACGACCGGCGCAATAAGCCTGAGCCTGTGGTTGTCGGTGGCTTTCGCCGGCCGCTTCATCGGCTTTTTTTAATTTTTAGCACGGAGTTAATGCGTGAAATTGCACCGTCCCCTGGCCGCAATGGCTTTATCGGCACTGGCTGCCTGCGAACAACCACCAGCCGCCAAGCCCGCGGAACTCGCGTTTAAGCCGGTCGCCAGCCTGCAAGAACTGATGCTGGCGGTGATCGATCCCAACATCGATTTTGTCTGGAACTCGGTGGCGTCGATCACCAGCACCGAGGGCGAGCAGGAACGCCGGCCCACCAAACCGGAAGACTGGGAAGCGGTACGCCAGCATGCGCTGGTTGTCGCCGAGGCGGCCAATCTGCTGCTGATCGATCGCCCGGTAGCCAAGGGCAGCATCAACACGGCCAGCGGCGGTGCTGAGTTATCAGCGTTGGCAATTCATAACCTGATTCAGGCCAACCGCGAGCAATTTCAACAACGCGCGGTCGCCCTGCAAGACGCCAGCCAGCAATTGTTGGCGGCAATCGATCAGCAAAATGCCGACGAACTGGAGCGCGCCGGCGGCGTAGTCGAACAGGCCTGCGAACAATGCCACAGCCAGTTCTGGTATCCGGGCGATAAGCGGCCGAAATAACCAATCGGGCTGAGATCACCGGTTTAAGGAAATACGATAGTTGCCGGAGTTTTCAGGAACCCATTCGCCAGACAGCGGAAGCCGTTCGACGGCTCTCATTTCGTGCGCAACGGCTGTGTTTGCATATTCCGATGAAACCGGCCACCTATTCCAATCGCAAAACAGCCCGCAATTGATCGAAACCCGCAAGCGATGCCGACCGGCCAATACCGGTCGAAGATGATGTCGGTGAAATTTTTAATCCCTATTTGCAGCGAATGGCAGCTTTTTGGCAAGCAATCTCGTGCCTTCTTCGGCTCAACCCGGTCAAAAGCAGACAGATGGTTTTTCTGACGAAGGTCTGCTGATATATCTACAGCCGCCAGCCGTAATCCCAAAAAGGTTCGACCACTTATAGGTTGTGCCGAGCCATGCGAGGCGCAACAACCGCGAACTGGGCATCTTATGGCCTTGGATGCATTTCCGCAGCGGAGCGTGAGAACGATGAAAATGTTAAAAACTGATTAACGGTAAGTTCATCATTTTAAGTTTCGCCTCATCAAAGCCACTGGGTTTTGCTTCCAAAAGAGTTTGCCTCAACGTTTCGGCTCTGGCGCGGAGTTGCCATTTATCTTCTGGGATAATCTCAAGCAATTTCTTTAATACAATTTCTAAGGCAATCGTTTCTTTTGCGTGGTGTTCGAGTGCGGACACTAAAATTTCAAAAGCTTGTGGCTCGCCATTTTCGCCTGTGACAAATGCGAATTGCCCAACCATTTGCTCTGCTTCGCTAAACAATAAATCTTGTTGCGACATTCGCACTAACATTGCCGCAAGCCGATATTTGGGTTCTTGGAATTTTTCTAGTGGGAACAAAACGGCTGGGTTAATTGCCGCTTGCCTACCAGCCGCACACCAAAATCCTGCTAACCGTAACAAGCCCAGTTTTTTTGAATCCTCGGCAAAAGCATTTAAGATTTGTTCGAGAGGGACGCTTTCAATTTTCCAATTCTGATTTGTAAAGCATAATGTCGGTAATTTCCCGAAACAATCGTAAAATTCGATAAACTCACTTAATAGTTCAGAGTTAAGTTTTTCTAACTTGATTATAAAGTCTCGATCAAACCATTGCTTTTTGGATGATATGATATTTGACTTTAATAAATTAGGATCAAGACTATTTAGCTTTCCTTTACAGGCCCCATAAAACCCGATTATCCTAAGAATTTCTTTTCTTATATCATTGCAAGTTATATCTGCTAGATATTTAGCCATATGATTTAAAGCAGGTAGGGAAATGATTCCATTTTCTCCGCCGCCAACTTTAGTTTCTATTATTCCCTGAACTAAAGTCACTTCGCTACTAAATAATGGATTTATTAATTCTTCAAAACTAATGCCATTGTTTTTCCATTTCGTTTCTAATATAAGCCACTGCTCTGCGTCTCCGAACATGCCTGTTCGTATTTGTTGGGCAAAGGTCATTAACTCTGCTTTTGTTGTTGCTCTCAACAAATGTACTGCTAGTGGCCAAGGCGACTTTCTTGCTAAGAAAGACCAAATTTCCGGCTCACTAGCATCGGCGATATATTCAAGGGCATCGGTGAGATTGTTGACTGTGGGCTCTATATAAAAATCGATTATATTTATTAGTAACTTCCAGTCGGGATGTAATGAGATTTCCAAGTCTAAAGACTTAATTGTTTGAAGTTCAATATATTCATGTTGCTGTGAAATTGAAATTAATTTAATTGTAATTTCTGATTCAATAGAATTTACAAATAATTTAGCCTCTATTCGATTAAGCTTATTCCACCAATGTATTAATGTCGGCAACCAAATCAAGCTACAATCATTTGGGCTATTGAAAAGACTATTATGGCATTCTTTGAAGGATAGATTTGGAAGCAATTTCTCTAATCGATTTGAGGTAAACTTATCCAAAGGGTTATCCAAACCGAACCAAGTTGACAATAATATTGCAGCCTCACTTGCTTTTTGTGGCCAATACTTGCATATAACTGACGTTGCCCACTCAATATAAGATTTCTCAAGATACAGAACCAGCATCCATGCCGGCAAAGCACGATTCATATTTTGTTGGCCCAGCCAAATATCAATTTGAGATTGAAATACATTTTGCACAGATGTGGAATAAATATTTCTAATTCGGCTTTGTAAATTGATTGATTCGGCGATTGGTTGGGCAAGCAGCTCTAACGTACACGCTGTTAAGCTGCGAATGATTAGCGGCATATTGCCGATGATACCGCTTTCTAAAATTTCCAATGCCAGATAGGAGCCTAATTTTGTTTGTGCTTGTTCATCATCGCCAAAATTCAAATCTTCGCAAAATAGCCTGATTTTATCGCGTTGACTACGCAGATGTTCATCAACGAAAAAGCGACCGATTGCAAAAAGCAGAGTGTTTCGCCAGTAAGCTGAATGGGCAATCGTATTCAAACGCTGAATGATGACATCTGAATCGGCATTATTGGTTAAACACGCCGCCGCCATGTATTCTTGTAGTGAGCGCACATCAAAACTCAATCGGTCTGGTGTCCGGCTGGTCAGAAAAACTAAACGCTGATTTGCTGCTCCTATAATCAGTTCTTTTTGGTTTTCCAGTTCCGATTGGGATAAGCCGTTTTCTTCTAAACAGTCGATGACCAGCCTTTCAAATTCTGCAATTGAAATATCTGCTTGGGTTTCCCCTGAGGATTCGGCACGGCATTGCAAAATAAAACCCACCCGATGATGTAATGTACCGATGTCAGAACGACGTTCGCTTAAGGCAACATCAAACGGCGGCACAGCCTTATGTAATTCGCGTTCATAAATAATCCGATAATAATCACTGAAAAGCTGCCAGCGGCTATCGCTGGGTTTGCCGCTGGCGGCTACGACGGTTACCATAAAAGTGACTTGCAATGGCGAACACATCAGTTTGGCAATCAATGGATTGTCAACAGCACTGGTCAATGTTGCCATCGCTTCTTTAGCCCGTTGGTGGCCTTTGGTAGCAGTTTTGGCATCGACATAGCGTTGGGCACAAACCAATGCTTGTTCTTTGGATAAGGGCTGTAAGTATTTATAAGCCACTTCATCGTCATCAAATTCGCCCGCATAACCATCAGGGCGGGAACTTGCCACGATCATTAAATCGGCTTCCACATCCCTCGCTTCACTTAGAAAATTGTGGATAGCTGCGATTACTTCACTGCGGTTGCTTGAGGAAGGCACTTCGTCTAAACCATCTAAGATAAGCAGCCAAGGGAACAAACCTAACCATTCGCGTAAGTCTTGATGAGAAAGTTCTTCATCTTGGCTTAAGTGACGACGTAAATAGGCGGATAATGTGTTGACTTCCTTTTTTGCGAGGGCTTTGGCAAAAGCATTTAGCTCGATACGGAACGGATAACGTGGCGTAGTAGGCCAAGACACTTGTTCTTGTTCGCAACGGGCTTTGATTTCTTTGATGATATTTTTGACTTTATTCTCTACACGACGAGGTTCGCGCCTATCCAACAACGCAGCACGATGGATTTGAGCGAGAAATTGCCCTATGGTGGATTTACCGGAGCCTGGGCCGCCTAAGAATACAAAGCGCCCATAAACCCGCTTTACTCTGAGTCTCTGGTTATTTAATGCTTTTCGATACTCTTCTAACGCCAATGGATCGAGTTTAAAACCTGAGGCTTGAAGAAGCTCTTGTAACGAACTGTGGCGACTTCGGTTAAAATGATGTTGTTCTTCCGGTTCAAAATTTAGCTTATCGGCAACTGGTAAATCGACGAATACATTGGCTAATCTAATTCTGTCTTCGGAGCGATCACCGGCTTGGCTCAGCTTAGCGTCTTCATCCGCCAATATTTCTTTACACAAATAGGCAGTTAAAACAGAATCAGGATTAACGGCTTTGGATAATTTTTTGGCGATGGCTGCCAATAAATCACCAGGGGTGAAAAAGCATTCAAACCGTTGCCGAATTTCCGCGTAACCATCAACATAGCCCGTCAGTTGATTGGCATCCCAGATGGCAAAATCTTTTAAGCCTATTTTGTCTTTATAGTCTTTAAATACTTGATTTATGATGTCTTTACCGCCGTTAGTGGCGGAACTGAGTTCAACATTGGTACAGAAAATGAAGTAATCCGGTTTTGGCTCACGCTTATGGTTTACAACCCATTTTTCGAGTTCGGTTTCTAATTGTGATTTTGCCCATTGTTGGTCTTTTTGGGTTGTTTCGGGTTTTTCTTTGAATTTTGCTTGTAGGACTCCATAGCCATTCCAAATATTTTCTGGTGGTGAAGGAAAACTGGCTTTCCCTTCAAAATTAGCTTCTCGCCCTCCATCGGGTCCATTTCCGAAAATAGTAACACCAGGGCCAATGACTTTTAAGGCAAGGGCGCGAATGAATTGCTCGAATGAATCGGGTGAAAAGCCTTGGAAGTTCATTTCTTTAAAGTCACTTAATGATTATTGATTAGAGGCTAGGGCTGGGTGGAGCCGCAACGATACCCAGCTTTAATGGCTTTTAGCTGGGTTTCATTGTCATTCAACCCAGCCTACTTCCACAAACGCAGATTCAGCTTATGATCCATTACCGGTCATTTGAAAATTCAACCGACTGTCTCTGTCGGGTCGGTTGGACTCAGTAACGAATAGCCGCTTTCAGGTTTCGGAATTCACAGCTTTCCGGCGATGAATCTGAAGAGGTGACGGTATATGCCGCCATCCCAACTTTTTCCAGTGAGAGAAGGAGCGGATTTAGCTTTTACGAAAGCCTCCTCTGGGTTGAGGGACAAGCAGAGAAGTTATTTTTTAATTATATCCATAGCGATCTGTTGTATTCGGTCCACCACATTTGGCTTGCCGACTTGACCAACCAGCCCTGCGCGGCGGAGTTTTTCCAAGACATTCGGTCTTGCGCCGCACAGGATTAGTCGGGTTTTGTGCCGTTTGCAGTTATCCAGCAAATCCCATAGCGATTGCAGGCCGGTTGCGTCGATGAAAGGCACTTTTTCCAGGCGCAAGACCAGAATTTCGGTATGGCCGTGAATCACTTCCAGAGCGGATTCCAACCTTGCCGCCGCGCCAAAAAAGAAAGGCCCTTCCATGGCAAAAACCACGGTATTGGCTGGCAGCGTAAAATCCGCATCATCGAGTTCTTCCATGACGGCGTCGTGCGCTTGCCGCTCTATGCCCACGGCTTCCGACATGCGTTTCATGAATAACAGCGCCGCCAGCATCACGCCGATATTGACGGCGATGACCAAATCGCTGAACACGGTAAGCAAAAAGGTAATCAGCAGCACCGCCACATCCGACTTCGGCGCCGTTCTGAGCATATGGCCGAAACGGTGCAACTCACTCATGTTGTAGGCTACGACAAACAAAATGGCGGCCAACGCGCTTAGCGGAATCAACGACGCATAAGGGGCCAGTAACATGACGATGCCGATCAAGGTCAAGGTATGAACAATCCCCGCCAGTGGACTGTTGGCACCATTGCGCACATTGGTCGCCGTGCGGGCAATCGCCCCGGTAGAGGCAAAGCCGCCGAACAATGGAGAGCATATGTTCGCAATCCCTTGACCGATCAATTCCTGATTGGCGTCATGTTTGGTGCCGGCCATGCTGTCGGCGACCACGGCTGACAACAGCGACTCAATCGCGCCCAGCAAGGCAATCGTAAAAGCCGGGCCGATTAATTGCAGCACCTCCGATACCGACATTGCCGGCAGTTGGAATTGCGGCAACTGCTGCGGAATGCCGCCAAAGGCGCTGCCTATCGTCGCCACGCCGTCCCATTGCAATTGCCACTGCGCGCAGGTGGCAATCAACATGGCGACCAGCGGGGCGGGAATGCGTTTCAGAATCCGGCCGGAAATCAGCAACACCGCCAAGGTCAAGCCGCCTAGCAAGGCGGTTTCAACGTGCAGCCCAGGAAACGCCTGTGCCAACGCCCAAAATTTTTCATGAAATTGCTCGGCGCCGGCGGCGGGGCTCAAGCCAAAAAAGTCTTTCCATTGCCCCACAAAAATGATGACCCCGATACCGCTGGTAAAGCCGACGATGACCGGATCGGGTATATATTTGATGACGCCGCCCAACTTGGTAAGCCCCATCAATAATAATATGATGCCGGCCATCAAGGAGGCTATTTGCAAGCCGCCGATGCCGTATTTGCCGGTAATGCCGGCTAGAATCACGATAAAGGCGCCGGTTGGCCCTGCGATCTGCACGCGGCTGCCGCCAAACAATGATGTCAATCCACCGGCCACGATGGCCGTGTATAGCCCCTGCTCGGGTTTGGCGCCAGAGGCTATCGCAAAGGCCATGGCCAGAGGCAGTGCCACTACGCCGACAATCACGCCGGCCAACAGGTTATTCAGCCAATGCGCCCTGGACAATAAACCCGCGCGACTGGCTTCAAGAATTGCAATCATTGGAATAGTTTTAAATGTTTATCGAGGGGGCCCATGATAGCACCCGGGTTGTAGCGATTGCCGCAGGAAGCAAGTCGTGACCGCCGAGCAGTTTGGTTGGGTACACATCGCGTAACTTGTGTCAGTCGCTACCATGATGACCCTCTATGGGTTCGCGAGCGTACCCTGCATCTACATCTGGACTTTGAGACAAGCCAAATCATGGTCGGAATACAGCCGGTTTGATGCCATTGGTCGGAGCATACTCAATGGCTCAAATAGGCCGACTGCCGGAAACCACGAAAGCCCGCTTCGTAGCAGCGAAACCCGAAAAACGATGTCTGGACTTGTGGCCGCTTTGGAGAATGGCGAAGACGGGTGAGGGTCGATTTCGACAAGTCGCTACAGCTTGGGCACCGGCCATGCCAAACCGGTTTAGGCGTTACACGGCCGAACGCACCCCACATCGTCAGGCCGGGCCAGCAGCCCGCCGCGGCGACCTTTGAGTACGGCCTGAATCGCGGCGACAATGGCCAAGGCTATTTCCTCCGGCGTTTCCGCGCCAATGTCCAAGCCCACCGGCCCGAACAAGCGTGTCTGCAATTTGGCCGCCAACCGCTCCGGCAGACTATCCAGCAAGCGTTGCCGGCGCCGCGCCGGGCCTAGCAGGCCGACATACGGTATCTCCGACTCGGCCAAGGCCGCTAAATAACGTTGATCGTGTTCGATGTTATGGCTCATCACCACGCAGGCACTGAAGCGATGCAGTTGCAACCGTTCGGCCAAATTAGCCGCCTGCAGCGTGCACACGCAATCCGCGCCGGCAAAACGTCCGCCTTCCAGATATGCCGGACGCCGGTCGGCAACGGTTACTCGCCAACCCAGGGCCTTGGCGCCAGCCAACAGCGGGATCGCATCGTCGCCGGCGCCCAACACCAATAAATGGGTCGGCGTCCGCACGGGCTCGTAGAATACCGCGACGCTGTGGCCGGCAATTTGCTGATTTTCCAGACCGGCGCGCTGCGGTAATAGCGGGTGGGTCAATGGCCAAGCCGATAGTCCTCCGGCAAACGGCAGAAGCCGGCTGAGGCCGGCCGGAAAGTCGGGATGGTCGGATTCGACGACGGTTGCCAACGTGGCGGTTTGCTCGGCCTCGGCGGCCTGCACCAGCAGGCCCAAAGCGCCAAAGCCATCGTCGGCAACCAGCGTCTGCAAAAATATCCGCGCCGCGCCGTTGCAACCCAGGCCTAACCCCCACAAGGCGTCTTCGGCGGCCCTCATGTCGTAAAACAACGTTTTCGTGCCGCCGGTTTCGAACAGGATTTTGGCATGTTCGATTAAGTCGCGCTCGAAACAACCGCCGCCCAGCAAACCTGTCAACTCGCCGTTCTGCCCGATCAGCATCCGCGCCCCGGCCTTTTGGTAGTTGGAACCGATGGTTTCGATAATGGTCGCCATCACCAGCGGTCGCCGGCTTTGCATCAAGCTGGGATAGGCGGCTAACAGGCGATGGTGGCGGGACATCTCAACTCCAACTCAAATCGGTTTTGCGCAACGGCAATTCGCGCACTCGAATACCGGTGGCGGCGAAGATGGCGTTGCACACCGCCGGCGCCAACGGCGGCAAGGCCGGTTCGCCGAGGCCGGTGACCGGAAAATCGGTCTTCAGGAAATGTACCTCGATCTTGGTTGGTGCATCGCCGATGCGGATCATCGGGTAATCGCCGAAATTGCTTTGCACGATCCGACCTTTGTCGATATCCAGTTCCTGGAACAACAATGCACCCAAGCCGTCCACCACCGAGCCCTGGACCTGATTTTCCGCGCCGCTCAAATTGACAATCTGCGCGCCGATGTCGGTCGATACCACCACGCGGTCGACTTTCAATTTACCGTCTTTGGAAACCGTGACTTCGGCCACCTGAGCGATGTAACCGCGATGGCTGAAATGGAAGGCAATGCCCTGCCCCTGGCCGCGCGGAAAATGTTTCTTGCCCCACTCGGCTTTTTCGGCGACGTGGTGCAGCACATGCTTCATCCGGTTCACGTCGTATGGGATGCCCTGCTCGCCGGTGCCTGGCAGAAAGCCCTTGTCGCCGAGCAGTTCCAAACGAAATGCCAACGGGTCCTTGCCGACGGCATGCGCCAATTCGTCGATAAAACTATGAAACACCCAGGCTAGTACATTGCTGCGTGGCGCCCGCCACGGCCCCATCGGGATGCCGCATTCCAACGCGGTATGTTCGATCCGGCAATTGGGCACCCAGCGACCAGGAAACTCGTCGCCGGACAAATTGGCCCCGGCGCCAAGCTCAATTACCGGTTTGCCGTCCTTGAACACCGGATGCGAAAAGGTGACGAAATGGTTGTGCCAGGCAATGAGCTTGCCAGCCTCATCGAGGCCGCCGCGCAGAAAATGAAAGCCGCCGGCCCGATATTGGTCGTGTTGCAGGTCATCCTCGCGGGTCCAGGTCAGTTTGACCGGGCCTTTTACGCGCTGCGCGATGGCCGCTGCTTCGATGATGTAATCCGGAATCAAGCGCCGACCGAAGCCGCCGCCGCTACGGGTGATGTGCAGCGTGATTTTGTCCTTGGGAATTCCCAACACTTCGGTGACGATTTTCTGGCCGGCTTCCGGATTTTGCGTCGGCGCCCAAATTTCGATGCCGCCGTCTTTGACCCAGGCCGTGGCGTTTTGCGGTTCGATGCTGGCGTGGGATATAAACGGGTAGCGGTAGGTCGTCTCCACCGTTTGAGCCGCCTTGGCCAGTGCGGTTTCGACATCGCCATCGTTGCGCAAAACTTCGCCGGCCGGCTGTTTAAACAGCGCCTTGGCCTGCTTGGCGAAACCCTGCCAACTTTGCTCGGCGACTTTGCCTGCGTCCCACTCCACTTTTAACTGCTTGCGGGCACTGAACGCCGCCCAGGTCGAGTCGGCGACAATCGCCACGCCCGGCAACAGTCCTTTCAGATTGGCGGTGCCGTCGATAACAAAAGCGTCGCGCACGCCCGGCAATTTTTTGATGTCGTCGAGATTGGCGCTAACCACCTTGCCAGCAAAAGCCGGCGACTTGACGTAAGTGGCGTACAGCAAACCGGGCAGTTGCACGTCGATACCGAACAAAGGCTTGCCGGTGACGACGGCCGGATTGTCGACGCCGCCGATGCGTCTGCCCAGCAAACGAAATTCTTGCGGATCCTTCAGTTTGATTTGGTCGGCCGGCGGCACCGGCAATTTGGCCGCAATCGGCGCCAATTTGCCGTAAGACAACTGTTTACCGCTGGCTAGATGGTGCACGGCGCTGCCACGGGCGACCAATTCGTCGGCCGGCAGTTTCCAGGTCAACGCCGCGGCCTGAATCAACATAGTCCTGGCAGTAGCACCGAGTTTGTGAAACTCCTCGTAATTGGTCGGCGCCGAGCGCGAGCCGCCGGCACTTTGGCTGCCGTAAATCGGATCGAGATCGCCCTGGACAATGACCACATCCCGCCAGTCCACTTCCAGTTCTTCGGCGATGACCATCGGCAACGACGTTTTGATGCCCTGGCCGATTTCCGGCTGCTTGCTAATCAGCGTGACTTTGCCGTCCGGCGCGATGCGAATGAAGGCGTTGGGGCGAAACTCGTTGCCGCCAGCCTGAGCGCCGGGCTTGGCAACGCCCTTGCCGGCACCGCTGGCAGCATCGAAATAAAAGCCCAACACCAAGCCGCCGCCGGCTAACGCCGAGGTTTTCAAGAAATCGCGGCGAGCCGGATTGATCGGAGTATCGACTGTCATACCGCCCCCTCTGCTGCCAGTTCGGCCGCGCGATGAATGCCGGCGCGGATACGTAAATAAGTACCGCAACGGCATAGATTGCCGTCCAGCGCCGCATCGATTTCCGCATCGCTGGGTTTGGGCGACTTTTTCAACAGCGCAGCAGCCGTCATGATCTGCCCGGCCTGGCAATAGCCGCATTGCGGCACATCCAGTTCCTGCCAGGCTTTTTGCAAAGGATGGTCGCCGTTTTTGCTCAAACCTTCGATGGTCGTCACCTGCCGCCGTCCCACTTCGCCGACCGGCGTAATGCAGGCGCGAGTTGGCACGCCGTCCAGATGCACGGTGCAGGCCCCGCACTGGCCGATGCCGCAACCGAATTTGCTGCCGACCAGTTGCAATTGGTCGCGCAACACCCACAACAACGGGGTTTCCGGGGCGGCATCCAGCGTTCGCGCCGCGCCATTGATAGAAAGTGTGTATTGGCTCATGTTGCCGGTGTACTCCATGGTTTGTGTTTTATAGCCTGTGCCCTTGCCTCGACCGCTCCGCTGAGTAAAGCAGAATCCATACCGCTTAGAGCCGGCGAATCAGGCTGGATTTCCGGGTCTTTCTCTCCGGCAATTGCTGATAACGCAACAAATACTGTTGATTTACTGGCGCCCTGTCAGCACTCGAAACTATCCGGCAGCGTTGGTTGAAATTAATATTTGTAAATCTCAAAACAAATATGTAGAGTAATTTACATGACCTGGAATTTACTGATCCTCAGCCTGCCCACAGAAAACGCCACGTTGCGCATGCGCGCTTGGCGCGGCCTGAAAAGCGCCGGTGCGGCGGTGTTGCGCGACGGCGTTTACCTGCTGCCGGAGCTTGCCGATTGCCGGCAAACCTTGGACGGCATCGCCGCCGATGTCAATGCCGCCGGCGGTAAAGCCTTGGTGTTGGCAATCGCCGACGCCGAACACGTCGATCTGAAAGGCTACTTCGACCGCAGCAGCGATTATGCCAAGCTGATCGAAGCGGCCATTGCGATTCGCCAGCAACTAAACACCGACAGCGTCGGCGACTGCCTCAAGCAAACTCGCAAGCTGCGCAAGGACTACGCGCAATTGGCGGCCATCGATTTTTTCCCCGGCTTGGCCCAACAACAAACCGACGGTACCTTGAAACAACTGGAACGCGCGATTGCCGTGGCGTTGGCACCGGACGAACCGCTCCCCGCCGACAGCGAAATCGCCCGCTTGCCGGCGGCCGATTACCAAGCCAAGACTTGGGCCACCCGGCGCCGGCCGTGGGTGGATCGGTTGGCATGCGCTTGGCTGATTCGGCGCTTTATCGATCCGCAAGCGACCTTTCTCTGGCTGGAAAGCCCGGCCGCCTGCCCGGACGAGGCCTTGGGTTTTGATTTCGACGGCGCCCGCTTCAGCCATGTCGGCGATTGGGTGACGTTCGAGGTATTGCTGGCCAGCTTTGGCCTGGAACAAGCGGCCTTGAAGCGGCTGGCGACGTTGGTGCATTTTCTGGACGTCGGCGGCGTGCAGCCGGCGGAAGCCAGTGGCGTCGAAAGCGTGTTGAAGGGTCTGCGGGACAGCGTGACCGATGACGACCGCTTGTTGAATCTGGCGACGGCGGTATTCGACGGCCTGTATACGGTATTTCAAGCTCCCCACGCAACGGTATCCGCCGATGACTGACAACAAACTCCCCTCACCTACCGTACCCAGCCTGGCCGAAGCCAGCAAATTCTGGTTAAAACTGGGCTTTATCAGTTTCGGCGGCCCGGCCGGCCAGATTGCGATCATGCATCAGGAGCTGGTCGAGCGCCGGCGCTGGATCAGCGAAAAACGCTATTTGCACGCCTTGAACTATTGCATGGTGTTGCCTGGCCCGGAAGCTCAGCAACTGGCGACTTACATCGGCTGGCTGCTGCACAAAACGCCGGGGGCGTTGATCGCCGGCAGCCTGTTTTTTCTACCGGCGCTGTTGATACTAATCGGTTTGGGTTGGGTGTATATGCGCTTCGGCGATCTGCCCAGCGTGGCCGGCTTGTTGTACGGCATCAAACCGGCCGTCACCGCCATTGTGTTGTTCGCCGCTTACCGGATCGGTTCGCGGGCGTTGAGAAATCGCTGGCTATGGGCGATGGCCGCGGCGGCGTTTCTGGCGATTTTTGCGTTGCGGGTGCCGTTTCCGTTGATTGTTATTGCCGCTGGCCTGATCGGCGCCGCCGGCGGCCAATGGGCGCCACAGTATTTCACGGTCGGCGGCGGCCACGGCAACACCAAGGCCCATTTCGGCCCGGCCGTGATCGACGACGATACGCCAACGCCGGAACATGCGCGCTTCAGTTGGGGAAAATTCTATCGTTTGCTGGCGGTTGGTTTAGCGTTATGGGCCGGCGCACTCGGCTGGCTGTGCGCCGAATACGGCTGGCAAGGCGGCTTGACGCAGATGGGTTGGTTTTTTACCAAGGCCGCCTGGCTGACTTTCGGCGGCGCCTATGCGGTGTTGCCCTACGTGTACCAGGGTGCGGTCGAGCATTACCACTGGCTGACGCCGCAGCAAATGATCGACTCATTGGCTTTGGGCGAGACCACGCCCGGCCCACTAATCATGGTCAACACCTTCGTCGGCTTCGTCGCCGGCTGGGGCCAGGCCTGGTTTGGTGCGGATTCGCCTTTTCTGGCCGGCAGCGTGGCTGCCATCGTCGTGACTTACTTTACCTACCTGCCCAGCTTTCTATTCATCCTGGCCGGCGGGCCGTTGGTGGAAACCACTCACGGCAATTTGAAATTCACCGCGCCGCTAACCGGCGTCACCGCCGCCGTGGTCGGCGTCATCGTCAATCTGGCCGCGTTTTTTGCTTATCACGTGTTCTGGCCGCAAGGCTGGGACGGGCAGTTCGATTTATTTTCCGCCGTGCTGAGCCTGGCGGTGCTACTGGCGCTGTTTCGCTGCAAGATCGGCATTATTCCGGTCATCGCCGGCTCCGCGTTGAGCGGCTGGCTGTGGCTGTTTTTACAACCCTGGTTCAACTAAAGGAGTGTTGCCATGGAATCCGTTACTACCCGCCGCGATTTTTTAAGCCTGGCCGCCGCCGGTGCCGCTTTGTCGATAGTCACGCCCGGCATCGCCCGCGCCGCCGAAACCGAGGCTCCGACTATTGCCTTGCCCAGCGCCTTTGCCGCCGACCACGCGCCAAAGCCTTTGGGTTTCGATCCGGCCAAACTGAACGGTTTGTCGGAGAAACTGATCCGTTCGCACTGGGAAAACAATTACGGCGGCTCGGTCAAGGCGCTGAATGCGGTCAAACAAAAACTGTCGGTATTCTTGGAAGACGGCAATCTGCCGGCTTATATCTACAACGACCTGAAACGCGAGCACCTGCTGCGCACCGGCTCGGTGGTGTTGCACGAACTGTATTTCGACAACCTGGGCGGTAGCACCGCCCCGGACCCTGCGTTGAAAAATCTAATCGCTTCCGCGTTCGGTTCGTTCGCAACCTGGGAAAAAGAATTCCGCCGCATCGGCGCCGGCTTGGGCGGAGGCTCGGGTTGGGTGACCTTGGGTTTGAATTTGCATACCGGCACCCTGGAAAACTACTGGCATTGGGACCACCAATACGCCCCCACCGCCAGCCTGCCGATTCTGGTATTGGATATGTACGAACACTCCTACCAAATGGACTACGGCGCCGCCGCGCCGGCCTATCTGGACGCGTTCTTCAAAAACATTCAGTGGGAAACGGTGGCGGCGCGGTTGGACAAGGCGTTGAGGTTATTGGAAATTGCTCGTCAAGCTGGCTGATGCAATGGCTTGGATGTAGGGTTCCGTCATGGCGGCAGAAGCCAAGCAAGGTACGCGTTGCGTACCTGCGGGTTAAAGTCGACGACCAGGCGTTATCGACGCGATTGGCCATTAGCAGTCATAGAATGCACGCCAACCAATGGCGGCAAACCATCTGTGTCCAGTCAATTATCTGATTTGTCTAATAATCCAGACGTAGGGTACGCATCGCGTACCATTAAAAGGCCGTCATGGTGGCGAAAGCCAGAAGGTACGCGTTGCGTACCCTACTAGGCTACTGGCATTGGGACCACCAATACGCCCCCACCGCCAGCCTGCCGATTCTGGTATTGGATATGTACGAACACTCCTACCAAATGGACTACGGCGCCGCCGCGCCGGCCTATCTGGACGCGTTCTTCAAAAACATTCAATGGGAAACGGTGGCGGCGCGGCTGGACAAGGCGTTGAAGTTATTTGCAATTGCCCGTCAAGCTGGCTGAGGCAATGGCTTGGATGTAGCGTACCGTCATGGCGGCGGAAGCCAAACCAGGTAGGCGTTGCGTTCCTGCGGGTTAAAGTCAAGGACCAGGGATTATTGACGGGATCGGCCAAAAGCCGACGGGCCTTTAAATGTTTGATCGTCCGATTAAGTGCTTTTATTAGATGGGTGGGCAAATTTGCCCACCATTGCAACCCGCGTGGGCACAAAAAGCCGTGCCCACCCTACCGGGCTGCAGTGGTCACGAATGATGAGCTCCACGCTGTTACTGCTCTTAAAATAAGTTAAGCCATATTCATGAGAAAATAGCCTCATGAAATGTAAAAGAGATTCCGACGGCCGAGAAATTGATCACCATACCCTGCAAGTGATGCGGCAGCAGGCGGTAAAAGCCGTAAAAAATGGGCAAACCGCGGCCAGCGTGGCGGCGGCGATGGGGGTCAACATACGCACGGTGTTTCGTTGGTTGTCCGATTTTGCCAGCGGCGGTCAAAATGCTTTGCTAGCCAAGAAGATCACGGGGCGCCCACCACTAGTGACGCCCGAAGAAATGCGCTGGATCGCCGATACCGTGCGGGACAAAACACCCTGGCAGATGAAACTGGAGTTTGGCTTGTGGACCTTGTCGTTGATTGGCGAAATCATTTACCGTCAGTTTGGTAAACGCCTGACCGCACCGAGCGTAGGACGGATCATGCGGTTGCTGGGTTTTACAGCGCAAAAGCCCTTGTATCGGGCTTGGCAACAGGACCCGGTTTTGGTGGAAAAGTGGCAGGCGGAAGAGTTTCCTGCCTTGAAGGCCGAAGCCAAGCGCATTGGCGCGGTCATCTATTTTGCCGATGAAGCCGGCGTGCGTTCTGACTTTCATGCCGGTACTACTTGGGCGCCGGTTGGACGGCCGCCGACCGTGAAAACGACGGGGCGAAGGTTTGGTTTGAATTTGATCTCTGCGGTCAGTGCGCGCGGCGACTTTCGCTTCATGGTGCAAGAAGGCAACGTCACCGCCGAAGTGTTTGTCGAATTCCTGAGACGTCTGCTACGCGGTGCCGAACAGCCAATCATTCTGGTCGTCGACGGCCATCCGGTTCACAAGGCTAAGAGCGTTAAAACCTTTGTGGGGCAGCAGCAAGGTCGGTTGAAATTGGCTTTTCTGCCACCCTACGCGCCGCAATTGAATCCCGATGAACAGGTGTGGGGCTATATCAAACCGCGAGTAGCCAAGCAAATGCCAGAAAATAAAATCGAATTAAAGAAACTCGTTCAATCCGCCATGCATCGATTACAGAAACTCCCGGATGTTGTTAAATCTTTCTTCAGACACCCGGAATGCCAATATGCTGGCGGGTGACAATACTTTCTTTATGAGCAGTAAACGCATCTTATATGCACTGTGTTTCTAAATTGTTTTCAATAATCGTAGTATTGTAGTCATCTAAGTATCTTTGTAACTCATCCCTGTCAACAAGCTTAATTTTTGCGCTCAAGGCAAGTTCCTTAGCTGATGGAGTAAAATACCTGTTTGTAATGACCATGCCATCACTACAAGAATAAAATTGTTTAGCCGCTATAACTTCTTGAACGGCCTTGTTTCCAATATTTCCCTGATAGTTCTTCGCTTGAACAACTATTCTTTGACCAAATGATTCAATAAACAAATCTGCTCCTTGATCTCTTCCTTTAGGTGTGCTTTTTACTTCGCAACCTTTTTTCTTAAATAACTCAACCAGAAAATCCTCAAATTCGTAACCATCCATCCCATCAATAGCATAAATTGTTACATATTGATCGGGATTAAAATTCTCAAGTGTATGTTGAAATCTTTTCACCCGTACCTTCAAGTATATATTCTCACAAATATCGTAGACATCTTGATGATTTCGCGTGGCATAGTCAATATCAGCCATATCTCCATATGGATCAACTTTTCTCGAATACAAGATGCTTTCGTTAAATAAAGCCTTATCATAAATATAATGAATTAACAATGGAAGTTCATACCTAAAAAGATCGCCTTTTTCCTCTATCCAGGAAGCCAGCGTTTCCTCTAGTGAATCTTTTATATGATGTGAAGTTATTTCAATAAAATTATTGAATTTAAAATTAAAATCCGTTGATATAATCAGCTTTTCAAGCAATCCTGGGTATTCGCTAATTTCATCAAACCCCAAGTTAAGCAGCACCTGTTTAAAAAGATCGAAATCATTAAATTCTATTGAAGATGCAATGTTTCTTAATGCATTTTGAGATGACAAAAAACAATAGTTTATAAAATATGGACTCTTAAAAGTATTATATTTTGATAAAACAGCATCTAACTTGCCACCTATTTTTTCTTGCTCTTTCTTCTTAAAAAGAATATCCCCAATAAGCCCTTTTGATTTATACTCAAACTCAGGATAATATTCAGGCTTTAGCGGAATATTGCTGTCAACACCTCCGCATTGAGGGCAATTCTTGTGGAAATTATAGGAGTTGCATTTATAGCACTGATAAATCATACTTAATTCCATTAAATAAACAAATAAAAACTATAGACTTATTAACCTTTGGCGCTGATTTATATTAGGTTGAACACTAAATTCAGGCTCCGATTACGCTTCCCTATTCGAAGCTCACAAGCTGGAGCTTGCGAAAGTTGGAGCTCCCAATCAGGAGCTTGAAAGCAAGCAAATCCACCCGTCGAAAAATATTGTGACAACAACCATCCCCAGCACTAAGGAGGAACCACAGGGTTTCGTTTTGCTCAACCAAGCTTACGAACTTCCTTTTTGAAATCGCGTCCTTATTGCCAAAGTTGCCAGTATCAACACTAAATACGTTCCAAGAAATTGGATGCCCGCCAATATCTGAATAAAAATATTAGAGGTTAAAACTAGAGGCTTATGAGAAATAATCCCAAAAGGGGTAAATACGTTTTGTAATGCGAAAATTAAGGATGGACATTTTGCAGAGCACAAAAATTCACCTTGTGTAGGGTCGATTTTAAATTCAGAAAAGCCTAAGCATTCCGCACCTATAAACATTAGGAATGACATTATGTTGATGCCAAGAAGCCAATATACTGCACGATTGACGTTGCTGCCGTATTCAGATATCCAGTCGTAACCCAATGAAATAAACCATTCAATGGGAGTCCAACGAACAAAGCAATATTTCCAATACCTAAGCCTACCCGGATGCCAAGTATCAAAAACTAGCAAGTCATTAAATCCAAGCTTACCTTGCTTGCTCGTTCTGTAGGATTCATTTTGCCATTCCAAGCGAGGAGCCAAAAAGACTTTTCGATAATATCTCTGTTCCAAGGCAAAAAAATTAGCTTCATCTTGTTGGCCTTTATAAATGGCGGCGAGTTGCCTTAATGTACGCAATGCAATGATTTCTTGCTGAAAGTCTCGCTGAAATTTGTCATGCCCCATTTCCTCAAAACGTGCGCCTGTAAATGAAGAGCCTTGAGCAAGCTTGGCCTCGTGAAGGATTGGCGCGCGATTAAAAACCGCGCGACTAAAGTCCGCTCGTCTTGAAAACGTAGCTCTTTGAAATGATGCACCTTTATTAAATCCAAATTCACAATTAACAAAAAATGCCTCCCTGTAAAAAAGTGCACTATCGAAATTAACTTCCCCATAAAATTTTGTTTCATCGAAACGAATATCTAGACAAAATTTCACATCATAAAAACTGGCATTGCCAAGGAATATATTGTGCGCAAACAGGAGATAGTTATCATGGATTTCGGAATAATCGAAGTTAACCGGCGCCCAATCTCGACTGAATTCGCTCTGATCAGCTATAAGATCAGCTGGTGAAAGCGAAATAAACAACCCGCGACAATCAATAAACCACTGGCTTTTAAAATTATTTTTCTGTTCTTCAGGTATAGACTGCCACTTTTCAGTAAATTCCTTTGCATACTCAATAACCTCATTTATGGAGGCTTTTAAAAGCGGTTTATATTCCCCTCCAAAACTGACTAATTTAGGTTCATTTTTTTCATCGCGCCATTCTTCTAAACCAGACCTAAACCTTTGTGTCAGTAACTGAAACTCATCTGGTTCAGGTAGATAATTCTTTTGTATGTCTTGGCCTTTCATGAAAAATCCATATTATTTTTTTGTTTAGATCTGTTCATTATGCATGTTTACAAAACGAGGTCATGTCTTGAAATCAATCCCTGATGTTACATTGAATGAAAGTTATGTATTCTAGCCAATAAAACTCATTATACTGGCGCCTGCAACGGCTCGCTCTCGACAGCCCAAAACTTCCCGCCGTCGTGATCTTTGCCTATCACAGTACCAAGCTCCTCCCGAATCCAATCAATTCGCCCCCCAACAACGAAAGCAACTGCTGATACAGCATCAACAACTGCTTCGCACCTGCTCCATTTCCAGCACGCCAGCCAACACTAAAATCAATTTAACCCCGGACATAATCGCCGCCACCAGCGGCCACCACCGGAAACCGCCCGCCGGACCCACGCCAAAAAACGCCCGCATAAAACTGGCTTACTACTTGCTGATTTAAGCGCATTTGTTGTCTTAAATGGCGCATCGGCGGGTTGAAATAAGGCCAGGCCTGCCAGGCAAGGCACGTCACACGCAATCGAATTCCCCAAAACGCCATGTGGATTGTCCAAATCGCCCTGCGCCGGCCGTATACCTTTGTGGTCGCAGCCTTGCTTATCATTTTGTCCACGCCTTACGTGCTGCGCAAAATGCCGACCGATATCTTCCCGACCATCGACGTACCGGTGGTGGCGATGCTGTGGGATTACAAAGGCATGACGCCCAAGGAAATCGCCGACCGGCTGACCGCCAACGTCGAACGCAGCATGAGCTTGATCGACGGCATCGAGCACAGCGAGTCGTTTACCTATCCCGGCGCGGCGGTGATCAAGGTATTCTTTCATCCCGGCACCGATATCCGCACGGCGATTGCCCAAGTCATGTCCAGCAGCAATTCGGTGTACCGTTCATTGCCAGCCGGGACCATGCCGCCGCAGGTGATTCAATATTCGGCCGCCGACCTGCCGCTGGTGCAGTTGGGTATTTCCAGCGCCTCGGTACCGGAAACCGAGGTCAACGACTACGTTAACAACATCGTCCGCACCGAACTGCAATCCAAGTGCGGCGTGGCGATGACCAACCCGTTCGGCGCCAAAAGCCGGCAAATCACCCTGGACGTCAACGCCCCGGCCTTGATCGCGCGCGGCCTGTCGCCGTCGGATTTAAGTAATGCCCTGGCCGAACAAAACCTGATCCTGCCCACCGGCAGCGTCAAAGTCGGCAGCAACGAGTTCGACGTAACCTTGAACGGTGCGGTAACGGCAATTCCGCGTTTGGCCGACCTGCCGGTCCGCACCGTCGACGGCGCCACCACGCTGGTCCGCGATGTGGCCACGGTGCGCGATGGCCCGGCACCGACCACCACCATCGCCCGGCAGAACGGCGAACGCGGCATTTTGACGTCGATTTTCAAGATCGGCCGCACCTCGACGCTGGAAGTGGTCGAGCACGTGAAGAACACGATACCGCGCATGCTGAGCCTGATGCCGGAAGGCATCAACATGCGCTTGATGTTCGACCAATCGCTATTCGTCAAAGCCGCCATCGGCAACGTGTTGCACGAGGCGTTGATCGCCGCCGCGTTAACTGCGGCGATGCTGTTGCTGTTTCTGGGCAACTGGCGCACCACCAGCATCATCGCGGTGTCGATTCCGCTGTCGATTATGGTGTCGGTGATTGCGCTGTATCTGCTCGGCGAGACTATCAATTTAATGACGATGGGCGGCCTGGCTTTGGCGGTGGGGATTTTGGTGGATGATGCCACCGTCGAAATCGAGAACATCGAACGGCAAATGCTGCTGGGCAAGAATCCGCATCAGGCGATTCTGGACGGTGCGGCGGAAATTGCGATGCCGGCTCTGGTTTCGACGCTGTGCATCTGCATCGTGTTTGTGCCGATGTTCTTCCTGACCGGCGTGGCTCGCAGCCTGTTCGTGCCGATGGCCGAAGCGGTGGTGTTCGCGATGCTGGCTTCGTACATTTTGTCGCGCACCTTGGTGCCGACGCTGGTGTTATACGTGATGTCGGGCCACCACGGCCATCTTAAGCAAGCGCCGGGCAATACTTTGGCCCGCGGTTTTCAACGTCTGCACCGGGCTTTCGAGGCGGGCTTCGAGCGATTTCGCGGCCATTATGTGGTGCTGGTCAGCCACCTGTTAAAACACAAATTGCGCTACGGCTCGGCGATACTCGGTTTTTGCCTGGCGTCGCTGGGCCTGGTGCCTTTGCTGGGCCAAGACTTGTTTCCGGCGGTGGATGCCGGCCAGATTCGCCTGCACGTGCGCGCGCCGTCCGGCACTCGTATCGAAGAGATGCCTCAGCACATTGACGCGGTCGAAGCCGTTATCCGTCAAATTATTCCCAAGGACGAAATCGCCGACTTGCTCGATATCATCGGCGGCCCGTACAGCACCCGCAACACCCTGTTCGGTAATTCCGGGACGATGGATACCGCCGATAGCGAGATCATGATTTCATTGCGCCCCGGCGAGCATCGGCCCAGCGTCGAGTACATCAAGGCTCTACGAGCAGCCTTGCCCAAACAGTTTCCGACCCTGGAGTTTTTCTTTCAGCCGGCCGACCAGGTCAGTCAAACTCTGAATTTTGGCGTGCCGGCGCCGATAGACATTCAGTTCATCGGCGGCAAGCCGGAAGAGGTCATGCCGCAAGTATTGGCTTTCCAGCATCGGCTACAACAAATTCACGGCATCGTCGATGCCCATATCTATCAGCGCATGAATAAACCGGCGCTGGAGCTGGAGATGAATCGCCAGCAGCTCCAGCAAATGGGCTTGTCGGCCCGCGACGTGGCGCAGAATTTGTTGTTGACCTTGAGCGGCAGCATGCAAACTGCCCCACAGTTCTGGCTGAATCCGGCCAACGGCAATTCGGTCAATATCGGGGTAATGGGCAATTCGCTGGATCTGGACAATCTCGACGCGTTAATGCGCATCCCGGTCAGCGGCAGCGGCGACAAACCGCAATTGCTCGGCAATTTGGTGTCGTTAAAGCGTACGGTGCTACCGGCTGCGGTGACCCATTACAACGCCTACAACGTGCTGGACATTTACGCCAACGTCGAAGACCGCGACCTTGGCTCGGTCGGCCGCGAAATCGAGACCATTGTCCAAGACCTACGCGGCAAGTTGCCACGTGGCGTGGATTTGAACGTGCGCGGCCAGTTGCAAACCCTGGATAGCTCCTTCACCGGCCTGGCGTCCGGCCTGGCGGTGGCCATCGTGCTGTTGTACCTGCTGCTGGTAGTCAATTTTCAATCCTGGCTGGATCCGGCCATCATCGTCAGCGCCCTGCCCGCCGCGCTGGCCGGCATCGCCTGGACCCTGTTCCTGACCGGCACCACGCTCAGTATTCCGGCATTGACCGGCAGCATCATGGCGATGGGCGTGGTTACCGCCAACAGTATCTTGCTGGTGTCGTTTGCCAGAACCCGCATCACGGACGGCGTGCCAGCGGCCACCGCCGCGCTGGAGGCCGCCGCCACCCGCTTGCGGCCGGTGTTGATGACCGCCTTTGCGATGATCGTCGGCATGCTGCCGATGGCGATCGGCTGGGGCGAAGGCGCCGAACAAAACGCGCCGCTGGGCCGGGCCGTGATCGGCGGCCTGGCTTTTGCCACCGTTTCCACCTTGTTATTCGTGCCGTTGGTCTTTGCCGGCGTTCATCGCTGGCTGGAACAACGCCGCCCGCATCCCGTTTTTTCAGTTGCCTAGCATTATTTATGAAAACCCAGACCAGTCATGCTTTTGAATTACCCAAAACCGATAACCCCGGCACCACCTTGCGCCTGACCAAGCGTACCGGTCTGGTGATACTGGGCCTGTTGTTGTCCGGCGCCGCATTGCGGCTGGCGGCCAATCAACGCCACGACCAGCAATTGCAGGAAACCACCGCCGCAGCCTTGCAGCGCAATGTCATCACCGCCCGCCCGCGTCTTGGCGAGAATGCCCGCAAACTGGTGTTGCCCGCCACGTTGCGCGGCTACACCGAAACCCAAATCTTCGCCCGCAGCAACGGCTATTTAAAAAAGTGGCACAAGACCATCGGCGACTCCGTCAAGCAAGGCGACTTGCTGGCGGAAATCGATGTGCCGGAACTGGAACACGAATTGGCGCAAGGCCGGGCCACGCTGGCACAGGTCAAGGCCAAGGCTGAGCTGGCGCGCACCACGTTGCAACGCTGGAGCCAGCTCAACGAAACCGACGGCGCCCCGTTGCAAGAGTTTGAGGAAAAACGCGCCGCCTTCCTGCAAGCCGAGGCCGATGTTGCATCCGCCGTGGCCAACGTCAAACGTCTGGAAAACATCGAAGGCTACCGGCGAGTGCATGCGCCTTTCAACGGTGTCATTACCCGCCGTGCAGTGGACGTTGGCGCGTTGATCAACGCCGGCACCCAGGAATTATTCGCGCTGACCCAAACCGATCCGTTGCGCCTGAATGTCTGGGTGCCGCAGGCTTACGCCGACGAAATCAAAACCGGCCAGGACGTCAGCGTCAGACTGCCCGACAAGAAAGACGGCAAAGCGCTGACCGCCCGCGTCGAACGGGTGGCCGGCGCGCTGGACACCGAAACCCGCAGCCGCCAGGCGGAAATCGTGCTGGCCAATAACGATGCCAAACTGTTACCGGGCAGTTACGTCGAAATCAGCATCAACGTGCCCACCAAAACCCCGGCCTTGCTGGCCCCGGCCAATACGCTGGTGATCGACCAGGCCGGCGTTCACGTGGTTGTAGTTGGCGAGGATAAAAAAGTCAGCTTCAAACCGGTAAAACTGGGACGGGATTTTGGCAAGGAAGTGGAAATTGTCGAAGGCATTGCCGCCGATGACATACTGGTCGCCAGTCCGTCCGATTTGTTGGTCGAAGGCGAAAGCGTCGGCATAGTCGAAGCGACGCCAAAAACCGCGGAAAAACCCAGTCAAGCGAAGAAAACCGGTTGACGCTCAGCCGATGTCTCCCTCTGCTGATGGAGAGGGCTGGGGTGAGGAGAACTAGAAACAAGGACAATACCCAATGTTGATTCCCCTCACCCTGCCCCTCTCCCCTAGGGGAGAGGGGATGCTTGCCTTAACTTAACGACAACCTCATTGCGGGAGAGACAGTAAACCAGCTATTTTTGGCCGAAGCTGAATAGTGACAGCCGATTAATACTTTAACCCGACAGATTTATCATTTATCGCTGCGCAGGAAACTGCTCACCCAAAACCACCCACACACTATCAGGAGATCACCATGGAACGTCGCGATTTTATCAAACTCAGCGCCGCCGGCGCGGTAGCCGGCCTGGCCATTCCGGCCGTCGTCAACGCCGAAGCCGGCAAGCTACCGACCCCGCCCGGCGAAGTGTTTTATACCAAAGACTCGCAAGGCCGCTGGAACGGCAAGGCCGCCACGCATTTGCCGGTCATCGAAGCCAGCAAAGACGGCGGTAAAACCAACGTCAAAGTCACAACGCCGCATGAATTGAAAGGCTACGAACATTACATCGTCAAGCACGTGTTGCTGGACAAGGATTACAAATTCCTGGCCGAACACTTTTTCGATCCCACCAAGGACACGGTGCCGGTTTCGACGTTTAGCCTGGATAATTACAGCGGCACCCTATACGCGTTGAGCCTGTGCAACAAACACGATTTGTGGCTAAGCAGCGCCGAAGTGTAACCACCTCAAACCCGCCGCCGGCGGGTTTTTTGTTTGAATCGAGAAGTTAGTCCATCGCCCTGGCGACGAGAAAACAGCTTGTCCACGGCGGCCTGACATCCTCGCAACACCTTCCACCTTGTCGGCGCAAACCTGCGTCCCCAGCAACAGCGCAACAGCAATTTCTGCCGACTGACCAACAAACATGGGTTTAACCCTGACCGGGTTTGCATAGCCTGATTCGCCAGCTTCACTGGCACCAGCGGCAAATACCCGGATAAATTCTGCCCAGGCACGAGGTTTGCACTACTTGGCTTTCTCAATTTTAAATTTGGCTGCTCGTTGGCAGGAAACATCCAGTGGCAGCCGTTTTGAACATTCAGGAGCCAACATGCGCAACCCTCTATTCACCGCCGCCGGTTTTACCCTGGCGCTAACCACCGTCAGTTGCAGTTCTCTGCACCAGAACGCCGTCAAGCAGGCAGCGGATGCCGCTGGCGTCGATAGCATCAAATCCATCGAATTCAGCGGCACCGGCCGCTGGTACCAGTTTGGCCAAGCGCCCAGCCCCGAACTACCGTGGCCGCCGTTTGCGGTAAAAAGCTATACCGCTGACATCAATTACGAAACGGCCAGCGCGCGGGTGCAAATCAGCCGTTTGCAGGAGATAGGAGCCGGCCGCAATCGGCCGGTGCCGACCGAGCAAAAAGTCGATCAATATATTAACGGCAACGTGGCCTGGAATCTGGCGCCGCCGGCGGCCAACGCCAGTACGCCAACGGTCACGCCGCAACCGGCGGCAAGCGCAGAACGCGCGGCGGAAATTTGGAGCACGCCACAAGGCTTTTTACGTGCGGCGCAAACTCATCAAGCCAAATCGGAGGCCAAGGGCGAGAACACCGAAGTCAGCTTTACAGTGGCCGGCAAATACCGCTATGTCGGTACGCTGAATGCCGAACACCAACTGACCAATGTCAAAACCTGGATCGATAATCCGGTGCTGGGCGACACCTTAGTCGAAACCCGCTTCAGCGATTACAAAGCCTTTGACGGCGGCGAGTTCCCCAGCCACATCGTCCGCCTGGCCGGCGGTTTTCCGGTGCTGGACATCAATGTCAACAATGTCAAAGCCAACCTGCCGGTCGATCTACCCATTCCCGCCGAAGCTTCCAAAAAGCCCTCTGTCGTCGTAGCGGCCAATAAATTGGCCGACGGCGTGTATTACTTGACCGGCGGCACGCACCATAGCGTGGCGATCGAGCAGAAAGATCACATCGTTTTGGTGGAAGCGCCGCTGAATGAAGAACGCTCGTTGGCCCTGATCGAAAAACTGAAAGAGACTGTCCCCAACAAACCGATCAAGTATTTGGTCAATACTCACGCCCACTTCGACCATTCCGGCGGCTTACGGACCTTCGTCGATGCCGGCGCGACCATCGTCACCCACGACCCCAATCAAAGTTACTATCAAACCATTTGGAGCAATCCGCATTCGATCAATCCGGACCGGCTGGAAGCGTCGAAAAAAGCCGCGAAGTTCGAGAGTTTTACCGGTAAAAAAGTATTGAGCGACGGCAAACGCAGCATCGAGATCCATTCGCTGGCCGATAACAGCCATAACGATGCCTTTATTGCGGTGTATTTGCCCAAGGAAAAAATTCTGGTCGAGGCTGACGCTTACACACCGCTGGCCGCCAACGCGCCGGCACCGAGTTCGCCTAACCCCTATTCGGTGAATCTGTACCAGAACATTCAAAAACTGAAACTGGATGTGAAGCAGATTGCCGCATTGCACGGGCCACGGGTAGTAACGCTGGCCGATTTGCGCAACGCCATCGGCATCACCAAAGCCGCCCGCTAAACAAGAAAGACCGCTGCCAAGACATTGCGTGGGAACGAAAACGTTACCCACGCACCTCAGTTCCCCCCCTCCGACACCATCCGTCATCCAAGCCGGTTAAAGCGCTTCCTAGCCGCAATGCCGTCAAGTTAAGAAAACCCTGAACAAGTCTGTTTTTGATATTCCAACGCGAAGAAAAACACTTCAATTTTATCCAGGTCCGCCGATTTGCCCCTGATTTCCCAGGGGGCGGGACCGGATTTCGCCCTGGGTGGGCAACCAGGCGTTTCGAATCGGGTACTCGTCAAGCCGGCTGAAGCGATGGCTTGGATGTAGCGTTCCGTCATGGCGGCAGAAGCCAAACCAGGTAGGCGTTGCGTTCCTGCGGGTTAAAGTCGACGACCAGGCGTTATCGATGCGATCGGCCTATAGCTGCCGCTGAGGATGCTGGCGAAATTTTCCAGCCTTAAGTTCAGAGGATGGCGGCTTTTCGGCACGCGATCTTGCGTCCTTTTTGGTTCGCCCAGGCCATTTTGCGACATTCAAGAAAGAGGGCAACCAGTGGTTCAAACAGCAGGTTTTAAATCATAGATGAGGCGTTACCGAAAAATTGAACAACCGATTAAGTGAAACACCTGCTATTTTTGAGCGTCCGTCAGGACTAAGCCGATGCCCAATTTCGGGCTTTTGGCTTGCCTATCATCAGTCATTTAACACGCCTATTCGTAATATGGACCCCTATAAACGCATTTTTGAGTCTACTCCCGATGGTTTATTGGTTATTAATAAATTTGGGAGTATTTCGGTGGTAAACGAGCAAGCGGAACGGATGTTTGGCTACGACCGCGATGAACTGGTTGGTAAGGAAATCGAAATCCTGATCCCCAGTCAGTTCGCCTCCCATCATGTCAAGCACCGTTCGGACTACTTTAAAAATCCCAGATCGCGCCCCATGGGGGCTGGTCTGGAGTTATTCGGTCGTCGCAAGGATAACAGCGAATTTCCGGTCGACATCATGCTCAGTCCTATCGGTGTCGAAGCGGAAAGCGCCGTTTTATGTGTGGTCCGCGACATTACTGAGCGACATCGTGCGGAAAAGAAGTTTCGTGGTTTGCTCGAGTCGGCCCCGGATGCGATGGTGATCGTCGATGCCAACGGCCACATTGTATTGGTGAATTCGCAGACAGAAATAATGTTCGGCTACCGGCGCGACGAGCTGCTGGGGAAACCGGTTGAAACACTGATGCCGAAACGCTTTCGTACGCATCATTCAGACCATCGCAACGGTTATTTTGCGGGTCCTAGGGTCCGTCCGATGGGCGCCGGCTTGGAATTGTACGGTTTGCGGAAGGATGGCTCGGAATTTCCGATCGAGATCAGTCTGAGTCCGTTAGAGACCGAAGAAGGTGTTTTGATATCCAGCGCCATTCGCGATATTAGCCGGCGCAGGAGCGCTGAAAACGAGCGTTCGCGTCTTGCCGCCATTGTGGAATCGGCAACCGATGCCATCATCGGCAAAAAGCTGGATGGTACGATTTTGAGTTGGAATCCCGCCGCAGAACGCCTATTTGGCTACCGATCGGACGAGGTGATTGGACAGAACATCAAGATGCTGATCCCGCCGGATCGCTTAGAGGAAGAATCTCGCATCTTAAATTTGATCCGCAATGACGCGCGTGTCGAGCCTTACGAAAGCGTCAGACAACGTAAGGACGGTACGTTGATCGAAGTATGGCTGACCATGTCGCCGGTAAAAGACGCCGACGGTAATGTCATCGGCGCGTCTAAGATCGTTGCCGACATCACCGGACGCCGGCGCGCCGAGAAAAAATTCCGGGGTTTGCTCGAGTCGGCCCCGGATGCCATGGTGATCGTCAATGCCAATGGCCAAATCGTATTGGTGAATTCGCAGACAGAAAAAATGTTCGGCTACCCGCGCGATGAGCTGCTGGGGAAACCGGTTGAAACACTCATGCCCCAACGAATGCGCGAGCATCATCCAGGCCATCGCAAGGGTTATTTTGCAAATCCCAGGGTCCGTCCGATGGGCGTTGGCTTGGAACTGTACGGCTTGCGGAAGGATGGCTCGGAATTTCCGATCGAGATCAGTCTGAGCCCGTTAGAAACCGAAGAAGGCGTTTTGATATCCAGCGCCATTCGGGATATTAGCGAGCGCACGCAAGCGGAGAAAAAGATTCTGGAGTCTCTGCGGGAAAAAGAAGTGCTGCTTAAGGAGGTGCATCATCGCGTCAAGAACAACTTGGCCGTGATTTCCAGTCTGTTTTACCTGCAGTCGACCTACACGACTGACGAACTGATGCTGAAAATTTTGCAGGAATGTCAGGACAGGGTGCGTTCGATGGCTTTGGTGCATGAAAGCCTCTATGGTTCGGAAAATTTCGCAGCGGTCAATTTTGCCGAGTATGCACGTAATCTTAGTGAACAATTGATTCATACCTATGGACTAACCACCAACCAGATTCAATTAACGACAGACATGGATACCCTTCTAATCGGCATAGATTTGGCGGTGCCATGCGGCTTGATCTTGAACGAATTGCTGACCAACGCCATCAAGCATGCCTTCCCGAACGGGCAACAGGGTATGATCGGATTAGGCTTACGCTTTACCGATAACGATCGCGTATTCAGGTTGCTTGTGAGCGATAATGGTATCGGGTTACCTACCGGGCTCAATATCGAGACCTGTCCGTCGCTGGGACTACGCCTGATTCGGTCTTTGACTCGCCAAGTTGGCGGGCACTTCGAATTTGCAGCCACGCATCCAGGAACGGAAGCACGACTTACCGTGCGATTGGATCATCATCATAATGACAGACAATAATCAGACTTTGGGTAAACGCATTTTAATCGTCGAGGACGAAGCCCTTATCGCCGAGGAAATGCAAGATCGGTTACAACGCTTGGGTTATCAGGTCGCCGGTATTGCTGACACCGGGCCTACGGCCATCAGTATCGCCGAACAAACCCGGCCCGATCTGGTGTTAATGGACATCCAGCTCAAAGGCGAGATGGATGGCATCGAAACCGCGGAGCGCATTTATCGGCAGCTACATATTCCTGTGGTCTATGTGACGGCGCACGCCGATCATGCCACCCTCCATCGTGCTAAAAACATCGCGCAATTCGGCTACATACTTAAACCGTTCCAAGAACGAGAGCTAATGGCCTCCATCCCCATGGCGCTGCATCGCCACAGTGTGGAGAAGCTGCTCCAGGACAGCCAGATTACCTATGCGACCATATTAGCCAGCATTAGCGACGGCGTTATCGTCACCGATGAGCACGCCCGCCTGCGTTTCCTGAATCCCGTAGCCGAAAAGCTAACCGGATGGCGTCTTTCGGAAGCGCACGGTGCTGCTGTCGAAAGCGTTTTAACGCTGGTTGACGAAGTCACTCAGCGCACATTCGAAAATCCACTTATTCAGGTGCTGCAAACAAAGTCCGTTGCCACCTTTAGCGAAGCCTGTTTGTTAATCGATCGCAATGGACGAGCCATACCCATCGACTACAGCGCCGCTCCCGTGATAGGGACCTCCGGCGGCCTGGTCGGAGCCGTCGTCGTGGTCAGAGATATCAATGCCCAGCGTGCCGCTGAAAGGAAATTCAGAGGCCTGCTGGAATCGGCGCCGGATGCCATGGTGGTCGTCAATGAAGGCGGTCAAATCGTATTGGTCAATTCGCAGACAGAGAAAATATTCGGTTATCCGCGTCAGGAGCTGCTCAACCAGCCGGTCGAAAAACTCATGCCGGCCCGCTTGCGGGAACAACATCCCGGGCATCGTCAAGGTTATGTTGCCAGCCCGCGGGTGCGGTCCATGGGCGCGAGCATGGAGTTGTATGGTCTACGGAAGGACGGTACCGAATTTCCGATCGAGATGAGTTTAAGTCCGCTGCAGATCGATGATGGCCTACTGGTTTTCAGTAATATCCGCGACACAACTGATCGCAAGCAACGCGATGCGGAATTGCTCGCCAGCGAACAACGTTTTCGCACGCTGGTTGAACAGGCATCGGACGGCATTCTTACTGCCGATGCCAATGGGGTCTATCTCGATGTCAATGCGGCCGGCTGTGAAATGTTGGGTTATTCGCGGGAGGAGATATTGCAAATGTCGATCGCAGACTTGCTCTCTCCCGAGGAAGTATTGCGTATAACACCGGAACTGGCCCGCTTGGGCGAAGGCGCCGCGGTTAAAAGCGAATGGCGTTTCCGCCGTAAGGATGGTTCGATTTTTGTGGGCGAGATTAATGCCCGGCAATTACCCGACGGTCGATTATTGGCCTTTCTGCGAGACATTACCGAAAGAAAGCAGACCGAGGATGCATTGCGCATCAGTCAGGCGCGTTTGGCCGAAGCTCAGAAACTGGCCGAACTCGGGCATTGGGAACTGTGTTTCGGCAGCAATCAACTGATGTGGTCCGACGATGTACACCGCATCTTCGAAACATCGCCCGAAACGTTCGGCGCGAGCTATCAGTATTTTGAGGAGCGCGTGCATCCGCATGACCGGGAGGCTGTCAACCAAGCCTATACCGAGTCACTGCAGAATAAGACGATTTTGGACGTGGAATATCGACTGCTGATGGCCGATGGGCGCATTAAATATCTTCATGCCCGCGGGCTGACCGAGTATGACGCCGCCGGCACGCCGCTGCGTTCGCTCGGTACCGTTCAGGACATCAGCAAGCGGAAACAGGCGGAACAACGCATTGAGCGGCTCAACAAGCTATATGCCACGCTGGCCGAGACTAACGAAGTCATCGTCCGCGTTCAATCCAGAACGGAATTATTTGCCAATATCGTCCGCATTGCTGTCGAATTCAGCGAGCTGGCGTGCGCTTGGATTGGCTTGGTCGACGCAAAGAGGCAGCGTTTGCGACCTGTAGCGGTATATGGCCCCAGTTCATCCTATGTCGACAACCTTTTGATATCGTGCGATCCGCTTCTGCCGGAAGGATCTGGGCCTTGCGGGTTGGCGCTAAACGAAGACAGCCACCAGCTCAGCAACGACTATCAGCACGATCCAAGAACCGCCCCTTGGCGGGCTGCCGCCAAGTCTTTCGGCATACACTCGGCCGGCTCATTTCCGTTACGACAGCAGGGACAGGTTATCGGCGTTTTGACGCTTTATGCTAATGAAGTGAACTTTTTTACCGAGGACATCGTTCGTTTATTGGAGGATATGACGATCGACATTTCTGTCGCGCTGGATCGTTTCGTCCATGAAGAAAAGCGTCAATTGGCTGAAAACGCCGTTCGCGAAAGCGAGATGCGCCTCAATTTGGCCATTGCTTCATCCAAATTGGGCATTTACGATGTCAACATCAAGACCGGCGAGAGGACTTACAATTCTGAATACGCCGCCATGCTGGGCTATGAACCGACAGGTTTTGAAGAAGACGCCGAGAGCTATTTCGAACACATTCATCCCGATGACCGCAAGGCGTGGTTGAACGCTTACAACGACTGCATTTCCGGCAACCGGGAGCATTTCCGCGCCGAATTTCGCAAGCGCACCGCGGACGGCGATTGGAAATGGATCTCGGCGATTGGCGCCGTGGTAGCGCATGATGCAGACGGAAATCCCTTACGTTTTATCGGCACGCATTCCGATATATCAGAACGTAAGTCCAGCGAGGAACATTTGCGTCTCTTGGCATCCGTTTTCGACTCGAGTCACGAATCCATCGTCGTCACCGATGTCAATCTCAATATTGTTGCCGTCAATAAGGCTTTTGCGGAAATGACCGGCTACAGCGCCGAAGAGTCCATAGGGCAACATGTCAGGATTTTCAAATCCGGGCATCATGACCATGCGTACTACGAAACCATGTGGCAACACATTAATAGCCTGGGCTATTGGCAAGGCGAGCTTTGGGTGCGGCATAAGAGCGGTGACAGCTATCCCTCCCTGACCGCAATCTCGTCAGTCCGCGCTGATAACGGCGGTGTTACCCACTATGTCAAAATATCGGCCGATATTACGCAACACAAGGAAGCCGAACAACGCATCAAGCAATTGGCCTATTACGATGCCCTGACGGGAATTCCGAACAGAATACTCATGCGCGAGCAGGCGCAAAAGGCATTAGCCCTGGCGCAACGCAATCAGACCGAGCTTGCCTTATTTTTTATCGATCTCGATCGTTTCAAGAACATCAACGATTCGCTGGGCCATATCGTAGGCGACCAATTGCTACAGATCATGGCGGAGCGCCTATGTCAACTCGTGCGCGACACGGATACCGTGTGCCGCCTCGGCGGTGACGAGTTCTTATTGCTTCTGTCCGCCGGCGCCTCTACCGCGGCCCGCGTCGCTCGGAAGTTGTTGGCGGAGTTGGCCGAACCTTATGACATTGCCGGACATTCGTTACGGATTACTTGCAGCATTGGCATCGGCATTTTTCCCAAGGATGGGGGCGGTTTCGATGAGTTGCTAAAAAATGCCGACATTGCCATGTATAAGGCAAAGGAATCGGGACGCAATGCATTCCATTTTTTCTCTGCGGAAATGAACGCCGGCGCGATGGAGCGTCTGTTGCTGGAAAACGCCTTGCGGCAGGCACGCGTTAACAATCAGTTTTCGTTGTACTACCAGCCGCAAATCGATCTGTCCGATGGCCGTGTCATAGGCATGGAGGCATTGATCCGTTGGCAACATCCGGACACGGGTTTCATCTCACCGGCCAAATTTATTCCGATTGCCGAGGAAACCGGCCTTATTGTGCCGATAGGCGAATGGGTATTGAAGGAAGCATGCCGGCAGAATCGAGCTTGGCAGTTAACCGGTCTGGTCGACGTGCCGATTTCCGTCAATCTATCCGTACGCCAGTTTTCGCATGACAATGTGTTGCGTTTGATCAGCAAAACCCTGCGAGAGACTGAGATGCCGGCGACGAGTTTGGAAGTCGAGATTACCGAAAGTATCCTGGTGCAGGATGTGGAAAAGACGCTGGGCGTCTTGCATGAGTTGAAGGCCATGGGGGTGAAGATTGCAGTCGATGACTTCGGAACCGGGTATTCGAGCCTGTCTTATCTGAAGCGCTTTCCATTGGACAGATTAAAAATTGACCAGTCGTTTGTGCGTGACGTGGTCGAAAACCGGGACGATCAAGCAATCGCTTCCGCTACCATTAATCTTGGGCATAGCCTTGGGCTGGTTGTCATTGCCGAAGGTGTCGAAACCAAAGCGCAATTGGATGTCCTGCGAACGCTCGGTTGCGACGAAGTTCAAGGTTACTTCTTCGCTAGGCCGATGCCGGCAGTAGCAATGGAGCAGTTCTTACGGGACAAAGTCATCAATGGATCGAAGAATTACATTGAGCGCTGTTAAATTATCCGAGCAGACATGCAAATCTCAAGCCAAACATTGAAGCTTGACTTATCGTATTGAATTTAGAGCCTATAAACGCTTAGTTTTGAAAAAACGCCCGCTGGCAACCTGTTTTGAGGAGATAGAAGCTACCGTTCAATAGGACTCGGAACTCTCGCGGTTTTGAACCACCGGGCTTTAGGCGTTTGAACCGTTCCAGTAAGGGCTCAACAAGCTCCCAACAATCGTCCGAAATTTCTTGATAGCCCATAACTGGCAAATGCCATCGATAAATCAAGAGATTATTCAATATTCACAACATCAGGCACTAGTTGTGCCGGATATCTTCTAACCACCCGACTGCGCAACAGCAGGCACCCAAATTACGGCGCCTTCGGCACTGCCAGCGAAACCCGGTATTAGCGCCGGCCCAGCCCGGCCTGTAAACGAATGGAAGGCCCTCCACGACGGCGCCAAGGACGAAGACACCATCCTGCAAATTGTCGGCATCGGCCCGGCAACATCGGTGCCGGCGCCGGCCAAATAAGCGGCAGCGCTAGTGGGTACAAGCGGCGACGGCTGCTGCCACGGCAACAACCCTGCAACAACACTTGCGCCGGCAAAAACATATTCCGGGCATTGTTATTTAAATCGCCAATAAAATCAGAGCATTAGCTCTGGCACGCAATTTGTGTATTCCATTACGGCGCCGCGCATGTCTCGATTAGCCTTGGCCAACCTTTGCGTAACCGGTGTCGAATTCACTTTTTAAACAAACCAATCCAATAACGGGGGACTTTCCTATGAAAAAAATCGCGATTATCAGCGCCTTACTGTTAACCAGCACCGGCGTATTTGCCGAAGAGCACGCGGCCGAAGCGTTGAAACATTCCGAGCACGCCGTGACTCACGGCCAATCCGGTCACGCCGAGCAGTTGGTCGAACATGCCGGCAAGGCGCTGGACCACGCCAAACAAGCCGAAGGCGTAGCCAGCGGTTCGGCGAAAACCCATGTATCCGCCGGCATCAAATCGTTGGAAGAATCGATTGCCCACGGTAAACAAAACCACGCCGACGTGGCCACCAAACACGCCGAGGAAGCGGTAGGCCATTTCAAAGCCAGCAACGGTTAAAGCTATTTCCCAAGCCGATAGCCGGGGCGTTTTAACCGCGCCGGCCTTCGGCCGCCCGGCTCAGGATTCGCCGGGACGCAAAACTTAAACCTTACATCGGCGCGGATTGCGCCAAACAGCATCCTCTCACCGCAGCGGAATCCGCTCAGAAAATCTGCAAACTGATCTCCAGACTGCGCTCGGCCAGCCAAATGCAGGCCAGCGCCGCAATCGCCGCCGAGCTCCAGCGCATGGCCGAACCCGGATACGCGGCGAAACGGCCGGCGTATACCACCAGCGGAAACGCTAGCGCCACGACCACCAGTTGTCCGGCCTCGACGCCAAGGTTGAAGCCCAGCAAAGCCGCAATTGGCGAACTGCTCCCGTTGCCGATATCCAATAACACGCTGGCGATACCCATGCCATGGATCAAACCGAAACCGAACGCCAGCCAGGCCCGGCGCCGCGCCAACAGCGGGTAGATATTGTTCAGCGCCGCCAGCGCCACCGATGCGGCGATGGCCGCTTCGACCCAGCGCGCCGGCAAGGCGATGACATGCAATGCGGTCAGGCTCAAGGTTAACGAATGCGCCAACGTAAATGCGGTGACGACGGCGGCGACCTCCAGCGCAGCCGCGCGCCAACTGCCGACCGCGCGCCAGCCGGTTCGGTCCCAGGCCAGTCCGGCCGGCAGCAACAGGCTGAACAAAAACAGCAGATGGTCGTAGCCGATCAGGATATGGTGCGCGCCCTCCCCGGCAAAACTCGCCAATACCTGCCAAAGGCTGTGTTCGGTCGCAACGTCGAACGTCTGCCGCTGCGAGTCCGGGCCGAATATAGCCGGCCGGCCGGCGCTGCCGGCCCAACTGAACAGACCGCGGTGCTGGGCGTCCAGATCGAAAAACAAACGGTAATCCAGCGCCCAGGTCCCGGCCAAGTCCGGACAGGAAAGCGCAAAATTCAATACGGCGTAGTTGCCATCGCTATGGCTAGCGACCTGCAATTGGCCCGGCTGTAACGCGCAATCCCGGCCGGCACTGGCAACGCTCAGCCGTTGCATGGCATAAGCGAATACGGCATCGCTCATGTTGCGCAATTCGCCCCAGGTAAGCGCGCCGTCGCCGTTTGCGTCCAGGCCCAGTGCGTAATCCAGGTCGCGCAAGGCGATATCCCAGCGGCCTTGCAGGCGGGCCGGGTCCAGACTCAAATAGCTGTCGCTGGCTTTATGCGCCATGGCCGGGGCGGAGCAGCACAACCATAAGCAGAGTAAGGCCCAGTTCTTCATACTCCCTCCCCGCCGAACTGGGCGATCAACGGCTGTAAGCGGCTATCCTGCAAACCGGTACGCGCCAGAAAATCCAGCACCGGCCGCAACTCGGTCCGGCTTTTGCCGGCGGCCAGCGCCGCTTCCAGCAAAATCCGGGTGTCGCGTGGCTCGCGTTGGATTTGCCAATTGGCTTGCGCCAGCGCGAATGCGGCACCGGCCTGATTGCGCAGATGCAACAGAAACCGGGCTTCGTCGGCTTGGTGGCGGCTGTCGCCGCGCATGCGCAACGCGGCAAACCGCGCCTGTAACGCATCGGTATGGGCGGCGGCGTCCCGCTGCGGCAAATGCCGTTCCGCAAGCGTTAGCCGCAACAACAACGGATCGGCGCGGGTATGGTCGGCCAACAGCTCGACCAATTCGGCATACCGCTGCCGGTCCAACAGAAAGTCGGCATAGGCAGCCAGCAAATAGCCGTCGGCCTCCGCGCTGGCCAACGCCTGCCGGTAATGGCGCTCGGCCGCGGCCAGGTCGCCGTTGCGCTCGGCGATTTCGGCTAAGGTGGTAAATGCCCATTGCCGGTCGGTTGCCGACGCTTCGTTTGCATTCGCCAACGCTTGTTGCAACTGGCGGTAAGCCGCATCGCCCTGCCCGGTCAGGCTGATTACCGAATCGATGCAGACCGCGCTGACCAGCGGCGCCGCGGTTTTCGCCAGCGGCAGGCAACTACGGCCGGCGGCGGCATAGTCGCCTTGCACTTCCAGAATCGCCGCCCGGGTCAACCAGGCCTGGGCCAGCCGGGGCCGCAGTGCCAAAGCCCTTTCCAGCAAGGCCAGCGCCGGCGCGAATTCGTGCCGGTTTTGCAGCAAGGTCGCTTGCAGCGTCAACACTTCCGGGTCGGCGGCTTGCCGAGCCAACCATGGTTGCAAAGCGGCTTCGGCATAGCCGAAATAACGCGGATCGGCCTCGGCCCGGCCCAGTTCGATATAGCGCCGCGCCAGTTGCAGTACCGGCGGCAAAGCTTGGGGCTGGGCGGCGACTTGCTGGCGCAAGCCGCGCAGTTCCAGCCAATGGCTACCGCGGGCCGGCAAGGTCTCGATCACCTGACCGGCGTCGGCCGGCACGAACGCGTCGGCCCAACAAGGCTGCAGCGCCACAGTCAACACCATCCAGCCCATTCTCCAGCGATTAAACATCGTCATTCTCCTCGGCAAAGGGAGGCGGCCGCGCCGCCTCCGCGGTTGATAACGAAGGTCAATTGCTCGTGCAATTGCCGGGTAAGCCGCTGACTGGGTTGACGCAACCGGCTTCGCCCGGATCGACGTGCCGGCTGTGCCGGCCGCTGTTGGCGAAGGCGACGTAAGGAAAGGTTTCCTGGTAGATACGGTCGTTGCCGTTGACGCCGTCGGCGACCCGGTTGTTGGGAAAGGTATTGAACGCCGGGTTCAACACCCCGGCCACGGCTTGGGCGGCGATATCGGTGACGTCGTCGGATACTCGGCGCCCGTTCGGGAAACCGGCATTGTCCCCGGCCAGAAAGCCCATACGCTGCCGCGCTGCCGCCACGGTCGGGCCGATGCCGGTATTCAGCCGCAACAGGTCGGCCAAGGGTCCGCTCTGTCCGGCCGAGCAGCCTGGGCAAATCGGTGCGGCGTAAAATACCAGCGGCGCCAAGTCCAGCCGCGGCGGCGCCGGAATCGGCAACGCACCGCCGTAGGCGGCATTCAACACCCGCGCCAACAGCGGATCGAGCAGGTAATTGGCGAACGCGGCGTCGTTTTTCGGATCGCTCATGCTGAATTTGTCTTTGTCGCCGGTGCCGATCAACAACTCGTTGATCAACGGGTTACCCATGCGCTGGATCTGCGCGTAAGCGTTCGCCAACTTGGGTTTACCGCCCGGTTTGTCGGCATAGGCCTTGGTGCGCGGCCGCGAGGTAGTGGCATAGGTGCCGATCACGGCCAACGCATCGCTGGCGGCATGTTGTTTGCCGTCCTGGGTCAGGAGCGCGATCGGCAGTTCGATGGCAATGGAATTGACATTGAAGCCGGCCACGTCGTCCGGCGCGTAGTTGTTGCCGTTGTCGGCGGCCTGGCCGTCGGAAAACACGCCGGGAATCCCAGTACCGAAGGCGTCGCCGCGAAAATTAAAGGTATCGAACGCCGCGCCCAAATCGATGTAAAACGGATCGTCCACCGTGCCGGCAAACACTCGTACGCCGCCGCCCAAGTCGTAAATCCCCTGCCGGGCCAGATCGGTGTAATTCGGCATCGTGCGCGGCCCGACGTTGGACGGCACCGCATACAGCTTCTGTTGTTGGCTCAAGTCGATGACTTGGCGATTGGCGCCCTTGCCTTTGATTAACGTCACGCTGTAGCTTTGGCGCAGACCCAGGCCCTCGGAACCGGGACCGTCCAGCGCCGTGATGGCCGGCGGCACGATCGGACTGCCCGGAGCCACCGGCGCCGGCGAATTGGCCGGCGCGAAAATGCCGTTACCGGCACCGACGAAACCGGTAAACACGCCGGGCAAGCGGTTTTCGGTTTTAAAGCGAAATTGCAGCGTGAGGTCTTCTTCGGCGTCGAAGTCGTTATCGACTTTCATCTCGTAGAGAATCTCCGGGTCGAACGGAAAGTAGTTGGGACCGTTGCTGGGCTCCAGCAACGGATCGACGTTGAGTATCATCGTCACTTTGCTCGGATCGTCGTAGCTGACGAAGGCGTACCAGTCGGTAATGTCGGCCTTGCTGTCCAGCGCCGTCAACGGCGCCTCGCGGTGGTTGGCGGCGTCCGCTACGGCCATGCCGGCCAGATTGATGATGGCGCCGGCCAGCAGTGCCAGCGGCCAGCGGCTGAATGAGTCGTTTGGTTTCATAATCGGTCTCCTGTGGATTCAATAAGCGGATACAAGCTCCGCATCAGGCAATACGCGCCGGCGCGCTTTGCGGATGCAAGGCAACGGAAATTTTTGCGGAACCGGCACTCGGCTCGCCGCACAAATAGCGGCGGCCGTTTTTGGGTTTGGCGTAGCGGCCGCCCAGCATAAACAGCCCGGACAAGCCCAGCAGCATCAGGGTGGGCGGTTCCGGCACCGTGGCCGCCTGCGCGGCATCGACGTTGACAATGTGGAATTCCCAGGCCGCCGTGCGGTTCGGCTCGACCGGATTGTTGTTGCTGTCGAACAGGCTGCCAGCGCAGAAACGGCCGTTGCTGCAACCGAATGCGGCAGTGAAATTCGGATCGGCGTCGCGCAAGAAGCCGTCCGCCAACGCCGTGCCGACCGAGAAATTGTCGTATTGGGTTAACGTCGCCAGATAGTCGCCGGCGGCCAGATTCACAGCCAGATAGCTGTCGAACTCGCCGTAATCGAAAAGCGTGCCGTTGGAGACTTGGCTGCCGCCGGGAAAGCCGTCGTCCTGTTCCGCCAATTGGTTGCCGCCGCTGTCCCACACGCTGACAATCGGATCGAAGCCGCCGCCGAGCCAGGACGAGGTGAACAAGGTGACGACGCCGGGGGCACCGAGCGTGAAGTTGAAACGCAATACGTCGTTGTCGTTGGCAAAACTGCCGCTAAAGTCGAAGTCGGCGCCGGCGGCCGTTCCGGCCGCGCTTAAGCTCGCGGCCAAGGCTGCCGCGCAAAGAGTCTTTTTCATGATTTGCTCCGCAAAAGAGTGGTTGGGATAGGCAAACTCAGCCGCCGGGTCGCGACGCGGCCCAACGACTGGCTTGCAATCTTCAATACGCAGCGAATTCGGCCGCGGATGCAGAGCGGCAAAAAAATTTCGGCGGAAATTCTTAAGTGGTGGGTTGCGGACGGTCGATATCTTGGAAAAACCGACGTGTTTCAACAGCTTGAGCCGGCGGATTCATCAGGCACGTTTGCCAGGCCGGCGAAAGCTGCTTTATAGTGGCCCGAGAAATCCAATTTCCTTCAGCCTTGCGCCGAAGACGCTCACCCCAACTTGCCGACCGCATCGGTTGAATATGCCTGCCAGTTCGCAAAATTCAGCGTCTACCCTCCCCTGTCCTGCATCTATGGCGGCGTTCGCCGCGTATTTACCGTAACGGAGTAAGTAGCGATGGCGGACAACGATTGGGACCAAACAGACCAAGACCAGCCGGCGGAGGCACCGCGCACGGTTCCGGCCGACGAAGCCCAATTGCAGAGCTGGATTGCCGCCATCGTCGATCAAGATCAGTCGGCGCTGGAACGACTCTACGATTGTCTGGTCGAGCAAGTGTACGGATTGGCGTTGCGGATTACCGGCCGGGCGCAAATTGCGGAGGAAGTGGCGCAGGACACCTTCTGGCAGGTCTGGCGGCAGGCGCCGCGTTTCGACCCGGCGCGCGGTTCGGTTAGGGCTTGGGTCATGACGATGGCGCGCAGCCGGGCGTTGGACGCGTTGAGGCAATTGGATAGCAAGCAGACCGAACTGGAAGAGGAAACTTTGGCCGCCCTCGCCGCACCGGCGGCGCAGCGGCCGGCCGATCTGCTCGGCGCCGTGCAGCAAGGGCACATCTTGCACGCGGCATTGGCGCAACTGGAACCGCTACCGCGGCAGTTGCTGGCCTTGGCATTCTTCAGAGGCTTAAGCCACGACGAAATCGCCGAGAGCTGCGGCCTGCCGTTGGGTACCGTCAAGTCGCACATCCGCCGCGCGTTACAGAGTATGCAGCATTTATTGACAGCCGATTTCGGCGAGGTTGATCGAACCGATGATTGAACAACAGCCGCCTTTGTCCGGCTCTGAAGACGACGAGCTGGCGCCAATTCGCAATCTTTTGGCGGAGAATATTGCGCCGCTGCCGCTGGCCGGCAACCGCCGCAGCGCGATGCGCCAAGGCCTGATGGCGCAAGTGGCGACCGCCGTCGCCAAACAGGCCGGTCTGACCACGGTGCGGGCCAAGGACGGCGTATGGCAAACCTTGAAAACCGGCATCCGGGTCAAACCGTTGTGGGACGGCGGCGCTCTGGGCCGCTCGGTGTTGATCGAATTCGCCGCCGGCGCCAGCCTGATTCCGCACCGGCATAACAGCCTGGAGGAAGGCATCGTGCTGCGCGGCGATTTGGCGATGGGCGATTTACGTTTGGGGCCGCTGGATTACCATGCCGCCGCGGCCGGCAGCCGGCACGGCGCGATCTGCTCCGAGCGGGGCGCACTGGCCTATCTGCGTGGCACTTCGCTGGGCGATAGCCGCGAGGTGTTGAAAGAAGTGTTAAGCGGTTTGTTGCCGTTCGGCGCCGGTCCGTCGCTGACCGCCCATGGCTCGGACGTAAACGATTGGCCGGAGATCGCGCCCGGCGTGCGCAAGAAAAGCTTGTGGGTCGAAGGCGAGCGCGAGTCGTGCTTTTACCGGCTGGAGGCCGGCGCCCGCTGCCCGGCACACGGCCACGACACCGAACAGGAATGCATGATGCTGGACGGCGATTTATTCATCGACGACCTGCTGCTACGCGCCGGCGACTACCAACTGGCGCCGGCCGGCAGCGTGCATCGCGAGGTGTATACCGATGTCGGCGCTACCTTGTTCGTGCGCGGCGGCCGCAGCGATTGATCCGGGCTCAGCCGATATTCTGGCTGTTCAGATAATCCTCGTAACTGCCGCTGAAATCGACGATGCCGTTCGGTGTCAGTTCGATGATGCGGGTAGCCAGCGACGACACGAATTCGCGGTCGTGACTGACGAAAATCAGCGTGCCAGGATAATTTTCCAACGCGGCATTCAACGATTCGATCGATTCCATATCCAAGTGGTTGGTCGGTTCATCCAGCACCATCACATTGTTTTTTTGCAGAATCAATTTGCCGAACAGCATGCGGCCCTGCTCGCCACCGGAAATGACTTTGACGGATTTGTTAATTTCGTCATTGGAAAACAGCAAACGCCCCAGCGTGCCGCGAATGGTTTGATCGTCGTCGGTTTCCTTGCGCCATTGGCCCATCCATTCGATCAGCGACATGTCTTCGGCAAAATCTTCGGCGTGATCCTGAGCGAAATAACCGACGTCGGCGTTCTCGGCCCATTTCACTTCGCCGCTGTCCGGCGTCAAATCGCCGACCAAGGTTTTTAACAAGGTGGATTTCCCGATGCCGTTCGGACCGATCACCGCCACCCGCTCGCCGACTGCGATCATCATGTTCAGATTTTTAAATAAAGGTTCCGCGCCGTAGCCTTTAGCCAAATCTTTAGCTTCCACGGCCAAACGGTACAACTTTTTAGCCTGGTCGAAACGAATAAACGGATTGACTCGGCTGGACGGTTTGACTTCGTCCAGTTTGATTTTTTCCAACTGCCGCGCCCGCGACGTAGCCTGCTTGGCTTTGGAAGCGTTCGCGGAAAAACGCGCGACGAAGGTTTGCAACTCGGCAATCTGGGCTTTTTTCTTGGCATTGCTGGCCAACAATTGCTCGCGCACCTGCGTCACCGCAGTCATGTAATCGTCGTAATTGCCCGGATACACTCGCAATTCGCCGTAATCCATATCGGCCATGTGGGTGCAAACGCTGTTCAGAAAATGCCGGTCATGCGAGATGATGACCATCGTCGAGTTGCGCTCGTTCAGCACATTTTCCAGCCAGCGGATGGTGTTGATGTCCAGGTTGTTGGTCGGCTCGTCGAGCAGCATGATGTCGGGGTTGGAGAACAAGGCTTGCGCCAACAGCACCCGCAATTTCCAGCCCGGCGCCACCGCACTCATCGGCCCGTTATGTTGTTCCAATGGAATATCCAAACCCAGCAATAACTCGCCGGCCCGGGCTTCGGCGGTGTAGCCGCCGAATTCGGCGAATACCGTTTCTAGATCGGCGGCACGCATGTAATCGTCTTCGCTGGCTTCCATATTGGCGTAGATGGCGTCGCGCTCCGACATCGCCGCCCACATTTCGGCGTGGCCCATCATCACCACGTCCAGCACGCGCTGGTCTTCGTAGGCAAACTGGTTCTGGCGCAAGATACCCACCCGCTCATTGGCGTCGATGCTGACGTTGCCCGAGGTCGGCTCAAGATCGCCGCTGAGGATTTTCATGAAGGTCGACTTGCCGCAGCCGTTGGCGCCGATCAAGCCGTAACGGTTGCCGTTGCCGAACTTGACGGAAACGTTTTCGAACAGGGGCTTGGCCCCGAATTGCATCGTGATGTTAGCTGTAGAAATCAAAGGAATGTCCTTAAGTAGTCAAGAGCTGGCCGACTGAGCGCCGACGCTGCCATAGCGCGAAGGCGAGCGCTAAGAAAAACGTCCGATTTTACCAGAGTTTGCGCTGGGGCAGATTTGCCGTAGCCGCGGTACGGGGTTTAGGCTGAGGTTTTGTCGTAAAGTATCCAAAACAAAAGACACCCCAATGCCGCTCGAAACCTGCGCGCCAAAGGGGATTGAAAAACCAGCCTTTGGCTTTTGTCCGCGTCCAGGTTAGTGTCCTTTTCCGCCTCTGTTTTAATCGTACCCGAAGCGAAACGAAGGAGCTTCGCCTGTTACAATCGGCGCAGAAAAACCTGCTCAACGACCATCGATCAGCCGAACCCGGCAAAACCATGACCGACTCCAGCTACCCTATTCTGTACAGTTTTCGCCGCTGCCCGTATGCGATGCGCGCCCGTTTGGCAATCGCCGCCGCCGGCATTTGCGTTGCGCTGCGCGAAATCGAACTGCGCGCCAAGCCGGCGGCTATGCTGGCAGTCTCGCCCAAAGGCACGGTACCGGTATTAGTGCTGGCGAACGGCCAAGTCATCGACGAGAGTCTGGATATCATGGTTTGGGCCTTGACCCGGCACGATCCGCAAGACTGGCTTAACGTTTCGAGCCGGGCCGACGCCGACCGGTTAATTGCCGTTAACGACAGCCAATTCAAATACTGGCTGGACCGGTACAAATACGCCGACCGTTATCCGGAACACAGCGCGGAACATTACCGCGAACAAGGCGAATTGTTTTTGGCCGACTTGGAGCAACGCCTGCAGCGCAACGGTTGTTTCTGCGGCCGCCGTTTCGGCTTGGCCGACGCGGCGATATTGCCCTTCGTCCGCCAATTCGCCGCGGTCGATGCCGCCTGGTTCGCGCTAGCGCCTTATCCGGCGCTGCGGGCGGCTTTACAACACTTCGTCGAATCCGAGCTATTCGGCAAAATCATGGCACAGTATCCGGTCTGGCAAGCCACGGATCCGGCCCTCATTTTCGGCGCCGAATCCGGCGGGAGCAGCATATGTTGAAAATCTACAGAAAAGTCGTCGTCATCAACCCGAACCCGGACCAAGCGCAATTGCCGCCGGCAACAAAACCGCTGTCGCAACGCCTAACCGAGCTGTTGGCTATCCCGGCGATGATCGGCGGGGCCATCGTAGGCACCTTGGTGTTTTCCGCGCTGTTTGCCATCCTGCTGATTCCGCTATCGATCTTGGGCTTCAAGGTCTGGCGCGCCTGGCGCACTGCCCAACGCCAACAGGCCGAGCAAACCCTGGACGCCGAGTACACCGTGGTATCGACGGAACGCGACGAAAACCGTCCCGGCCGCTAACCTAGCCGCCAAAAAAAGGCCTCGAACCTTGCGGTAAGAGGCCAGGTAAGATGCAGAGCATTTACAACGAGGAGGTACTACGAAAATCGGGAAACGCTTAAATCCGGACCGGTTTGGCAACGCTCAGGTTGCTGGCCAGCGAGGCTGCGCCGAATAGCAACGTGGACAAGACAAACTCGCCCGACATGAAGCTGAAAATACCGGTGGTGAAAAACAGACCGGTAACGATGTCTTTAAATTTTGACTGGTTCATTTTTCCGCCTTGACTGGCTTGAGTCGAATCGTTGAAGTTGGGTTAACTATAAACTTTTAATTTTTATTTACAATAAGCCTATTTATAGATGATTTGTTTCTTTTGGAGAAACAAATAGCCGCCATTTAACCGCCCGCTGCAAGCTTTGGCGGAAAAGTTGGCATTTTTCAGGCAACGCTTTCAACACACCTGCCAGGAGTAAGCTGTCATGAGCCACCATTTAAACCTGCTCCGCGCGATATTTCAGGACCCGGTCAGCGCCAATCTGCATTGGCGCGACATCGAATCGTTGTTGCGCCATTTGGGCGCCAGCGTGCAACCCAGCCATGGCTCGCGTTTTCACGTGGTGCTGAACCAGGTCGAAGGCTTTCTGCACCACCCGCACCACAGCGGCGTCTGCAGCAAACAAGAAATCAAACACGTCCGCGAGTACCTGGCCCAGGCCGGCATCAGCGTGGCGCAGTACGAAGCGGAGCGGCACAAATCGGCCTGATTGTCGGCTTTCCGCGATCCGGCCCCGGATGCCGCCTAACCGCGTCGCACCAGCGATGAAGTTGTTCGGAAAGCTGTGCCGGCTGACTTTACTGCTGGCGCCGTTCTTAATCGCGCTGGCGATTTACGCTGCGCTCGACGCCAAACCTTTGTTGCAAACCCGCGCCGAACTGACGCCGGAGCAAATCGGCCGCGCCCGGCAATTGTTCCACCAAAACGACCCGCGCCGGCTGCGCTCCGGCACTGTCGCCCGCCTCAGCCTGGAGCAAGCCGATCTCGATTTGGCGCTGAACTACTGGGCCAACCAATTCGCCGGCGCCAGTGCCGCCTTGCGCCTGGAGCAAAATCGGGCCCGGATCGACGCCACCTGGCCATTGCCGGCCAACCCGTTCGGCGGCTACTTGAATCTAAGGCTGCAACTGCGGCAGAAAATCGGCTTGCCGCTCATCGATTCGGTTCGCCTCGGCTCCCTTTCAATTCCCGGACCGCTTGCCGAACTGGCGCTCAAAGCCGCGCTAGACTGGTTGCCGCTGCCGGTCGATCTAAAGCTCGTCGCCGGTTTCGTCCAACATGTGCAATTCCTGCCGCAACGCGCCACCGTCTATTACCGTTGGCAAGCCGATTTACCGCATAAATTGCGCCGCGCCTTACTGGCCGACGCCGAAGCCCAAATCCTGGAGCCGTACCAGCGCCGGCTGGCCGAACTGAGTGTTAAATTGCCGGACCGCGCCAGCCTGGCAGTATCGACTCAAGCCTTGTTCCAACTGGCGCAACAGCGCAGCCGAGCCGGCGATCCGATTGCCGAAAACCGGGCGGCGATTTTGGTGCTGACGCTGTATGCCAACGGTATTCCGCTGAGCAAAGCGATACCCCAAGCCGGACTCTGGCCGCGGCCCTACCGGCGCACGCTGCTGCTGAACGGCCGCGAAGACCTGACCAAACACTATCTGGTATCGGCAATGTTGGCGGCCTACTCCGGCACGCCGCTGGCCGATGCGGTCGGCTTGTATAAGGAGATCCAGGACTCGCGCGGCGGCAGCGGCTTTTCGTTTCCCGACCTGGCCGCCGACCGCGCCGGCACCCGCATGGGCGAAACCGCAATTGCCGGCCGGGATCAGGCTGCGCGGCTGCAACAGCGGCTGGCGCAAGCCGGCGAAGCGGATATGATGCCGGCCACTGCCGACTTGGTCGAATCGATGAACGAAGCCGAATTCGTCCAGCGCTTCGGCGGCGTCGAAGGCGCCGCTTACCGGCAAACTCTGCAAACCATCGAACGCCGCATCGCCGAACTGGCGTTGTTTCGCGATTGATTCGGAAAAATCCGGGCAATAAAAAAGGCGGGCCCTTACGGCGCCCGCCTTTTTACTGGAGGTTTTAAGCCGATTCGGCTTTACCGCGCAGACTTAAATTTTCGGCATCGCCCGCAGTTTTTCGACGACTTTATCGCCGAACTCCTGGGTGCTGATCATCGTTACGCCAGTGCCGGGTTTGGACAGATCGGCGGTCGAGTAACCGTCGCCGAACACGCCCTGCATCGCCGCCCAGACGTTTTTCGCTTCCGCTTCCATGCCAAAACTGTTTTCCAGCATCATCGCCACCGAACCGATCATCGAATAGGGGTTGGCGATGTTTTTGCCGGCGATGTCCGGCGCCGAACCGTGTGACGGCTCGTAATAAGCTTTATCGGGACCGATACAGGCCGACGGCATCAAGCCCAGCGAGCCCAAAATGCCGCCGCCCTGGTCGCTCAAAATGTCGCCGAACATGTTTTCCATCACCATCACGTCGAACTGGGTCGGTCTCAAGCACAGCGCGGTGGCGGCGGCATCGACCAAATAGTTGACGACTTGTACGTCCGGATAGTCCTTCGCCACTTCTTCCATCACCTCGTTCCACAACACGCTGGACATCAACACGTTGCTTTTATGGATGTTGTGCAGCAACTTGCGACGTTTTTGCGCCAGCTTGAACGCCTCGTGCATGATGCGGCGGATTTGGTCTTCGTCGTATTCCAGGGTTTCGCGGACGTAGCGCTTACCTTCTTCGTTAACGCCGCGCTCTTTGTTACCGAAATACAAGCCGCCGACCAGCTCGCGGACCATGATCAAATCGATGCCTTCGCCGATCACTTCCGGCTTTAACGGCGAGAAATGCGCCAGCGATTTGGGCAACGACACCGGGCGGAAATTGGCGTAAGTGTTGTAACGGCGGCGCATCGGCAGCAAAGCACCGCGTTCGGGTTGCTTCTCGACCGGGATTTTCTTGGATTCTTCGTGGCTCAAGCCGATAGGGCCTTTCAAGATCGCGTCGGCCTGGTCGCAAATATCAATCGTAGCTTGCGGAAAGGCGTCGCCGGTTGCGAAGTAAGCGCAGGCGCCGAACAAGGCCGGCAACAATTCGAAGCTCACGTCGTTACGTTCTTCGATGACTTTCAAAACCTTGAGGGCTTCCGCGGTGATTTCAGGGCCGATGCCGTCGCCGGCCAGGACTGCGATTTTGTAGTTTTTCATGAGATGGTGAGTGCTGAGTGGTTAAAGCGTTGAATCGAAAACGTTCGGTCAGTAAACAAACCGCGGATTTTAGCAGATTGGCCGCCACGCTTTCCTTGAAAAACGGCTTTCGTTTATCGATAGGCTACACTGTGCACGTCTTAACGTGAGAACTGACCTGATGAGTGACGAAAAACGCCTATCCACCACCCAACTCGCCAAATTACGCGGCGTATCCCAGGAGCAAATGTTCGGGCAACTGACCGCCGCCGGACGTGCTGCCGGCGGCGTTTATCTGACCGGCAAATACGGCCAATACGTCGCTTGGCCGGAAGCGCGTAGCCTCGATGCAGCGTCAGCGGAATCGAGGATTACAAAATTCCAACCATCAGGTGAACATTAAATAAATGAATTATATTGCCCTTTGAATCCTCGATTGCATCGAGGCTACTTGCTACGAACGCAAACTGCCGATTGAAGAGGAAATGTACTGCGACTTTTACATCCCCACCGGCAAGGTGTATATCGAATTCTGGGGCTACGAGAACGACGCCAAATACCAAGCCGGCAAACAGGAAAAACTCGCCATTTACCAGAAATATAATTTCAATTTGATTGAATTGACCGATAAGGATGTGTTGAATTTGGATGATATTTTGCCGAGGTTGTTGTTGAGATTTGGGGTGCAGGCTTATTGATTTCGAAAAATTCGTGTAGGGCGTATTAGCGCTAGCGTAATACGCCGAAAGAAAAGAAAATTCGGCGCAATGCCCGTTGGTTATTGCGCCTTACGGCATTGGTTGAATATGATTAAAGCGGTTAAGTTTTGATAAATTTTTCATCATTAAATGGAGAAAATATATGAGTATGAGCTGGGAAAAACTGTTATGTTCCGAACGTTTAGGTGCTCGACCTTCAAAAACTGAACTAGGGCGTTCAACTTTTATATCTGATCAGGACAAAATAATATTTTCGGGTGCGTTTAGACGTCTCGCAAGAAAAACTCAGGTTCACCCTCTAGCAACAAATGACCATATTCACAATCGATTAACACACAGTTTAGAGGTGGCTTGTGTTGGTAGAAGCTTAGGAAGTTTGGTTGGAAAAAAGCTGGCGTTAGACGGCAATCTTCCAGAGAAAATATCATCGGGTGATATTGGTGAAATTGTTAAAGCGACATGTTTGGCTCATGACATCGGAAATCCACCATTTGGTCATACAGGCGAAGAGGCCATACGCAGTTGGTTTAATAACGAGGGAAGTCAATATTTAAAGGAGTTAAGACCATGTGAGGCCAATGATTTAAAAACATTTGAAGGAAACGCTCAAGGACTCAGGATTTTGACATCCGTTGAAAATCACTTGAATGAAGGAGGTATGCGACTTACATACGCAACACTTGCGTCATTTATAAAATATCCTTGGACCTCACTTCCTTCGACTGATGGTCAAAGGCCAAAAAAGAATAAATATGGAGTATTCACATCCGAATTGGAGATATTTAAGGAAATATCAAATGCCACAGGATTAATGAAAAAAGATGGTGATGACTGATATGCGCGACATCCTCTCGTTCATCTTATGGAATCGGCAGATGACTTTTGCTACGGAATTCTTGATCTTGAAGATGGATTAGAAATGAACATCTTAAAATGGGATGATATATTCGAAATATTAAGACCTGTTTTAGAAATAAATGGGAGCGATATCTCTGATGTAGAAAATGAGTTGGGAAAAATGAATTATGGACGAAAAATGCCTATTTTAAGAGGAAAGGTAATCGGCGCTTATGTAGAAGCCGCAGCCGATGCGTTTATAAAACATGAAAACCAATATCTTAATGGTGACCCAACAAGCCTGATCGATTTATGCGAGTCTGATGTAAAAAATTCAGTGTACAAGGCCAAGGAAATTGCAAAAGATATAATTTTCAATCACCCGCGAAAAATTGAATTAGAAATTGGTTCTTACAATGTAATATCCACACTACTAAATGTTATGTGTGAGGCAGCTTTAGAGTGGAGCAAGGACTCCAACAAAATGTCTTTTAGAAGTCAGAGAGTAATGGATTTAATTGGAAGAAATACTTTTCATCCTAGAATTGGAGAGAATAGCAATGAACTATCCAAAAATTACATGGTATTGCTAAGAGTCATCGATTTCGTAAGTGGCATGACAGATAATTATGCAACATTTCTCGCTAAACAATTTAATGGCATGGGAATATAGGGCCGTAGGATGTGCTGAACACCGTGAAGCCCATCGGTCGCGAATGATGCGCTTCGCTTTTTTGAACCAAACATCTATCTCCATCAACCCCACCAAGCCTTCATAGTTGGCGGCACTGGAATAACGCCAATGCTGCGGTAAATTGACATAACCACGCTTGACCGGGTTGGCGTGGATGTAGTCCAGATTCTGCCGCATCATCGCTTCGTTCAAAATCATTTCGGCATGTACGCCCTCTTGCCAGAACTGGTATTCGCGATCCCGTTTATGTGCGGCTTTGGCAAAATGCAGGCGTTGCAGCAGGCGCTCGGCTTGTTGCCGCTGGAGGTGGTCAATGATCCGGCGAGCGGTATAAGCTTTGAAGCCGGCAACGCATTTGTCGAGTTCCGGGGCTTGGGCGATAAAGTGCAGATGGTTTTCCAAAATCACGTAGCCATAGAGTTTTAAACCTGTGTGTTGGCGTTGGTATTGCCAACTGTCTAGGACGATTTACACGGTTTCCGGGCGGGTAAACACGGCCAGCCATTCCACGACGGTGCAGGTCATGAAATGGGGTTTGTCGGCTTCGGTGATGAGATAACGGCTTCTGCCCATGCTTTACCTTGATTCATAAAGACGCCAGAGCGTCCGGGGCTGCATTCCCTCGCGGAGCGTGGGAACGATGATAGGACCAAAATGACTTAAATCGGCATCTCGATTATATCCATTCGAATCCGGTCAAGCATGGTCAAGTAAAACCGGCGATGGATTTACCCACAGGGCATAAAGGCCGTATTCCAGTTTTCATCAATTGGTGAAACCCGGAATTTATCCAAATGATTGGGGGAGCAATGAGCAATATTAAATTCAAGGTATCGAGTAACGCGAACGATGCGCCTCCTAACGTCGGCAGCATCCTATCAGCGCATTTTATGGGCTTGTTTAAGCGTTGAGGTTTGCATGGCCAGCCTCCAGAGTAAAATGCTCCCGAGTTAGCTGGCCGAATCGCACGTTGGCGGACAAGGATCGCATAATTCACATTGCGCCCCGGAAGAGTAGAATTAGGCCGACCCGCAACCGAGGAATAGACCATGGCACTTGCCGAAAAATTGAAGTTGAGCAGCAGCGACTATCTGCAAGGCGAAGAGGCCGCAACGGTGAAACACGAATATCTGGACGGCGAGGTCTGGGCCATGGTCGGCGCCAGCGATGCGCATGTTTCGATTTCCATGAATCTGGCGTTTCTGTTGAAGCAAGCGCTGAAACAGTCGCCTTGCCGGCCTTATATTTCCGACATGAAAGTCAACGTGGCCGCGGCTAACGCCTTCTTTTACCCAGACGTGCTGGTCACGTGCCACCCAAAGGACCGGGAGAATCGTTTATTCAAACAATATCCGCTGTTCATCGCCGAGGTCTTGTCGCCTTCCACCGAAGCCTTCGACCGCGGCGCCAAATTCGCCGCCTACCGTCAACTCGACAGCTTGCAGAGCTATTGGTTGATCGACAGCCGAACCCAGGCCATCGATTGCTTCCGGCGCACCGCCGACAACGCCTGGCTGCTGCATAGCTATACCGACTCGAGCGCTAAGCTGGCATTGCCGGAGCTGGATTTGGCATTGGATTTTGCCGAGATTTACGCCGATGTTACGTTGGATGCCGAGCCGCCGCTAGCCGAAACCGTTGGCTAAACCGATGCGGCAAGCCGGCCTTGCCCTACCCAGCAAACACCGACAACACCCGCAAAAAACTGTCTTCCAACTCCGCTCGTAAATGCAGAGAAAAATCATGCGCTTCGCCGCGCGCGGGAGCGACGAAGCCTTGTCTATAGACCGCCGCCAGTCGATAATTCGTCTTCATTTCTGTCTCACCCTAAGGAGTTTGCCAGTGTCTACCGCCACAATTACCCTGTCCAGCAAAGGGCAGGTTGTTATACCCAAGGAAATTCGCGACGAATTGCATTGGGAAGCCGGCACGGAGCTCACCCTGATTGCCAATGCATCCGGCGTTACGCTAAAAGCGGTGGAAAAAAAATCCGGCCGCAATTTGGCGGATTTGATCGGCATGCTCAAACATGACGGACCGCCGCTATCCACAGATGCCTTATGTAAGCCAGTGGAACTCAACGCAGAAGACGGTTCGGATGCTTCATGATTACTTTTGACACCAACCTATTGGTGCGGGCGGTAGTGGACGACCATCCGGAACAAGTCGCCTTGGTTCGGCAATTGATTGCCAGCGACCGGATCTTTGTTTCGCGCACCGTGCTGCTGGAAACCGAATGGGTGTTACGCGCCCGATATAAAAAATCCCGCGACCAACTGATCGCTTTTTTCTCGGCATTATTGGCCGTGGACAACACCGTGATCGAGGATGCGGAAGCCGTCGCCAATGCACTGGAATGGTACGCGCAAGGCGCCGATTTCGCCGATGCCTTGCATCTGGCGGCATGCGGCACAGCCGTCATGCACACTTTTGACCGCAATTTTTGCAAAGCGGCCAGGGATGCCGGATCGGCACCGGAAGTACGGGTGTTAGGAAATTAAACGACTGCACTACCCTGCAAACACCGACAACACCCGCAAAAAACTGTCTTCCAACTCTGCCCGCAAATGCAGCATCTCGCCGGTCGCCGGATGCGAAAAAGCCATTTCCGTCGCGGCCAGCATCAAACGCCCCTGGCCGAAACGTTCGGCAAAATAACGGTTATGGCGGCCGCGGCCGTGGTTGGCGTCGCCGATGATCGGGTGGCTGATGTGTTTCATATGTCGGCGCAGTTGGTGTTTGCGGCCGGTTTCCGGGTAGAGTTCGATTAGGCTGTAGCGGCTGGTGGGGTGGCCTTCGATGGCGACCGGAATTTCGGTGGTTGCCAGCCGCCGATAGCGGGTGCGGGCTTCGCGCTCCGGCTGCGGTTCGCCTTTCAAGCGGCGGTCTTCCGGCTCGTCGCGCAGCGGATGGTCGATCAGTCCCTGCTCCGGCGTCCAGCCGCGCACCATCGCCTGGTAGGTTTTGCGCACTTCACCGGCCATCAAGGCCTTACCCAAGGTACTCGCGGTTTGCGGGTCGCGGGCGAACACCAGCAAGCCTGAAGTGGGCCGGTCCAGCCGGTGCAGCGGGTAGACGTGTTCGCCGCCGTTCAGAGCCCGGGCGTATTGCAAGGCAAATTCGGTTTCGTGTTTGTCGATGGGACTGCGATGCACCAGCAAGCCGGCCGGCTTGTGGACGACCAACAGCCAGCGGTCGCGGTAGATTTCTGTGAGAGGGTTGTTTAAGTACACAGATTGTAACTATTCAGTGGCTTTCAGGAAGATGCTTACTCCCTCTCCTGATGGAGAGGGTAGGGAGAGGAGAGTCAAAATGAGGCTTTTGCCTTTTAAATTCTCCTCGCCCCGGCCCTCTCCATCAGGAGAGGCGATTGGCGCTTCGCGCTGAATAGTTACCACAGATTTAGACTGTCAGGTACGCAATGCGTAACCCTAGGCCTTTGGGCTGGCAGCCATCTCGTGCAGTTGAATGTTGATCAACTTGATCGTCGCCAGAATGCCGGCAAACACTTGGTTGACGTGGACGCCGCGGGTCTTGCGCAACTCGCTGCCGCAGTCCCAGGTAATCACGCACTCGGTCAGCGCGCTGGTATGGCCGCCTTTGGGGATGCGGATTTCGAAATCGGCCAGCGTCGGCAGCCGGTATTCGTAGTGTTGCAGCACCTTGCCGATCGCATCGATAAAGGCGTCGAAACCGCCGCTGCCGGCGCCGGTGGCTTGGTGCTTGTCGCCTTTGACTTCGACCCGGATACTCACCGTGGACGGCAAATCCAGCCCGCTGTTGATCGAACAGGCCAGTAATTTGATGTGCTGGTAGCTCTTGCTTTCCAGCACGTCGGCGATGATGAACGGCAGATCGTCGGTGGTGATGGTTTGTTTGGAATCGCCGATGCTGACGATGCGGGCAAGCACTTTTTTCTGGTCTTCTTCCGACAAATCCAGCTCAAGCTGCTCCAGGTTTTTCTTCAACGAGGCCTTGCCGCTCATCTTGCCCAGTGCGTAACTGCGGGTACGCGAGAAGCGTTCCGGGCCGAGTTTGGTTTTGTATAAGCCGCCTTTATGGTCGCCGTCGGCGTGAATGCCGGCGGTCTGAGTAAAGACGTCGGCGCCGACGATGGGTGCGTTGGCCGCGACCCGCTTGCCGGAAAAGTTTTCCACCATGTCGCTGATCCGCACCAGATGGCTTTCGTCGATGGCCAAATCCAGCCCCATCTTATCGCGCAATACCACCGCGACTTCCGCCAACGAGGCGTTGCCGGCGCGCTCGCCAAGGCAGTTCACGGTGCAATGCACCGCGCTGACGCCGGCCCGCACCGCCGCCATCACGTTGGCGGTGGCCAAGCCGTAGTCGTTGTGCGGATGGAAATCGAATTGCACTGCCGGATAACGCTGGCACATGTCGCTGAAGCTGGCGAATACCTCGTCCGGCGCCATGACGCCCAATGTGTCCGGCAACATGAAATGGCTGACCGGGCTGTGCTGCAGCCTGTCCATCAAACCGTAGACGTAATCGCGGCTGTCTTTGTAGCCGTTGGACCAATCTTCCAGATAGACGTTGACGCGCAAGCCCTGTTCGTGGGCATAGCCTATGGTTTGCAACACGTCGGCGCTGTGTTGCTCCAGCGTCTTGCCGAGCTGTTCCCGGCAGTGTTTCTCGCTACCCTTGGCCAGCAGATTGATGACTCGGCCGCCGGTGGATTTAATCCAGTCCACGCTACGGGTGTGGTCGACAAAGCCCAGCACCTCGACGCGCTCGGCAAAGCCTTCCTGTTGCGCCCATTGGTTGATCAGCGTCACCGCTTCCTTTTCGCCTTCCGACACTCTGGCCGACGCCACCTCGATCCGGTCGACGCGCAGGTTTTGCAGCAAGGCTTTGGCGATGCTGACTTTCTCCATCGGCGTGAAGGCCACGCCCTGGGTTTGCTCGCCGTCGCGCAGCGTCGTGTCCATCAATTGAATGTGTCTGGCTGGTGTAGACATGGTTTTGGTCGGTGTTGGTCGAGGTTCTCCGCCGAGCGGTGCGCTGCGCCGTTCGACGCTGCCGCACTGCCCGGCCTGACCGGTTATTGTCCCTCAACCGATACCCGCTTTGCAATTTGCCGGCGGATTCGCAAATTCCGCGCGCCGCTCAGCGCCGGGTATAACGATGTTTGACGCCGACCGGAAAATATTCGGCGTCGCCGAAACCGTGCAACGTGATCTGTGGCAACTGGCGCTCCGCCGGCGTGTAGTTGGCAAATTCGCTGTTCAGCCGCAGCAATTGGTTTTTAACCGACTCGGCGATGGCCGGCACCATCTCCGCTGCCGGCTCGACGCCGGGCAACAGTTCCACGGCAATATGAAGTTCCTTGTCGCCGTCGGCGGTTTCCCGGGTTTGCAACACGAACTTGCCGGTGGCCCAGGCTGAGATCTGCGGCTGCTCCAAACCCACGGTCACATTCTCCGGATAGATATTGGCGCCGTAATACGACACGGTGAAATCGGCCCGGCCGAACACGAACACGAACGGCAATGCCCGCGGCCGAAAATCGGCCGGCAAGCCCAGCTCGGTATGCGATTGGACGCCGTAGCCGCGTAAAAACTCCTGCATCTCGGCGAACGCGACCAACCCGCCCTTGTCGGCGATGTGGTAACGCAGCAACGGCACGCTGGATGCGCCGGACACCACCAGGGTAGCGTCGTGCACTTCGAAAAAGCGGCTGGCCGGATCGTATTGCACCAAGGTCGGCAGGCGCGACTCGCCGAACAAAGCCCGCGCCGCGTCCGGCCGGTCGGCTAACCAGCGCCGGATCGCGACGCTATAAGGCGTTTCGTTGCCCAGCACGCCGCCGTCGGCGGTGCCGTACAACGACGCACTGTCGAAACAAATATTTGCAGAGCCGGTGCGCCGGCCCAGCAAGCTGCGCCATTCCTCGCTGAACACTTCGCCGGCGAATACCAGCTTGGGCCGGTAAGCCGCCCAATCGATGCCCTCGACGCTGCCGGCGTCGATCACGTCTTTAACGAAGGGCGGATAACCCAGCAACACGGTTTGCTCGAAATGCGGCGCCAACTCGCGCACCACCCTTAGAATCTCGGCCTTGTTGTTGCCCGGCGTAGCCACCATCAACGGATAGCCCTTGCGCGCCAGATGCCAGCAGCAGGACGTGGTAAAGATGCCGCCGACCCAATTGCCCAACGCAAAACACACCACCGCCAACGTGCTACGGCGGTGGACTTGAAAACTGTCGGCAAACACTTGCTCGAAACGCAGCGCCACCTCCAATTCGTCGCCGGCCGAGCGCGGCCAGAAGGTCGGTGTGCCGGTCGAGCCGGACGACACCGCCACCCGGTCCGCACCGCGCAAGCTGCCGCCGAAACAGCGTTCCGGCAAAGGGTAAGCCTGCATGTAGTCGGCCTTACCCATCAACGGCAAGTTTCGGAATGCCGCATAATCGTTGACCTGAGCCGGATCGACCTGGCGCGCGGCCAGAAAATCGCGGTAGGCCGGCACCTCGGCGGCGCAACGCTGGAACAACTGCAAAAACTTGGACTCGGCATCCGCTGCGGCGGATTCGGCCAACAGCCGGTCCAGCGGCATATTGACGAAGCGGTCGAAAGCTTCGGCGACGGGCGGCAAAGGAAAATCGGACATGGCAATCCCCTAGAAAAAAGTCGATGCCGGATTGTAGCGCCAACCCGGCTCACCCCCCAATGTCGTTAAGTTAAGGATGGTAGGAGCGGGCCGGTCTGTTCCTTAACTTAACGACGTTGGGTTCACCCCAACCGGCATTTGCGCGATAATCGGCTTTTCCCCGTCCGGCGTGCCAATCATGCAAGCACTGGTTTTATCCAACACATTGGCGTACCGCACCGACTTCGCCGAGCCGGTACCGGCAGCGGACGCAGCCTTGATCGAGCTGAGTCTGGCCGGCATCTGCGCCACCGACCTGGAATTGGCGCAAGGCTATGCCGGCTTCCGCGGCATTCCCGGCCACGAATTCGTCGGCCGCGTGGTTGCAGTCGGCGACCCGCAGCACAACGCTTGGTTGCAACAGCGGGTGGTCGGCAGCATCAACATCGGTTGCCAAACTTGCCCGGAATGCCTTCAGCACGGCCCCGAACATTGCCCGCACCGGCGCGTGTTGGGCATCCGCGGCCAACACGGTGCCTTCGCCGATTATCTGACCTTGCCGATGCGCAATCTTTACGCTATTCCCGACTCGGTGACGGACCGGGCGGCGGTATTTGCCGAACCGCTGGCGGCGGCATTGAAAGTGGCCGAGCAACTGGCACAGCGGCCGGCCGGCGAAATCGCCGTGGTCGGTCCGGGCCGGCTCGGCCTGTTGATCGGCAAAGTGCTGGCCCTGGCCGGCCACGATGTCGTGATGCTGGGCCGGACGCCGGCGTCGTTGGCCTTGCCGGCAGCTTGGGGATTACGGACCGGCCTGGCCTTAGATTGCCCGGACAACCGTTTCGCTTGCGTGGTCGACGCCGGCGGCGTTGCTCAAGCGCTGCGCCTGACCCGGCCGCGGGGCACACTGGTATTGAAAAGCACCTTCGCCGCCGGCGCGGCGCTGGATTTAAGCAAAATCGTCGTCGCCGAAATTACGCTGCTCGGCTCGCGCTGCGGCCCCTTCGCCAAAGCGTTGGATTTATTGGCCAAAGGCGACGTGCCGGTGGAGACTTTGATAGACGGCGAATATCCGTTGCGCGACGGCGTCGCCGCCTTCGCCCACGCCGCACAACCCGGCGTCCGTAAAATCCTGCTCAGCCGCTAAGCCGAGTTTTGCCGATACAAGCCGATTATGGTCCTGGCGTTGACCAGCATCGCCACACTCTCGGCCAGCAAGGCCGGCCAGGCCTGCCAATACCAATCGTTACCGATCCAGGCCAGACTGGATGCCAACAAGGCAATGCGCATGCGCCGGTTGTCCAGATAAAACAAAGCGAAGGTGGTATTGATCGTCGCGAAGCCCGGCGCCAGCGAAATCGGCCCCTGCCAGGAAAAGACGGTGAATGCGGTAAACGCCAAGGTAAAGCCCGCCGCCGTCCAATGTTTGCCGGCACCGTGGGTCACATAAGCCGACAACAACGTGCGCAACGCGGTACCGGCCATGTTCAAGCCGGCAGTCCAGGCATCCAGTAAAAAATACTGGCCGGCCCAAAACAAAGCCCCCGCCGCCGACCAGCGCCGAAACGCCCTGCCGCCCGGCAACCAATAAGCCCGCCATTCCAGCACGATGCCGATACTGCCCACGGCATAGGCCAGGCTGTGCAAATCCAGGGTGTCGATCAATGCGGCCAAATGCGGAGGGTTCCTTGTCGTAGAATTAAATGCGGTTGCTGGCAGCACTACCTGCCGGCGCGGCCGTTATCCGGACCGGTCCGTTAATGTCATATACGCCCCCCAGTCCGACTGCGATGATATACGTTAATCCGGATCGGGCATACAAGCCGCCCAAACCAATCTTCGCAACCCGATCCAGCAAACTCGCATGTTTCATTACCAAATCGATACCGAAATCGAAATCGCTGCCCCGGCCGCGAAAGTCCGGATCATTTTGTCGGACTTTGCCGGCTATCCGGCCTGGAATCCGTTCGTCCGCGCCATTTCCGGCGAAGCCAAAATCGGCAGCCGCTTGCACGTGCATATCCAGGCCGGCAAAACCATTAAATTCCAACCGACCGTCATTACCGTGGAGCCGGAACGGGAACTGAAATGGCTGGGCCGGGTTCTAGTCCCCAGCCTATTCGACGGCGAGCACCGGTTTGCCATCGAACCGCTGGACGCCGACAAAATCCGCTTCCGCCACAGCGAGCATTTCAGCGGACTACTAATCCCGCTATTCGCCGTCGGCTTGCAACGCGACGTGCTACCCGGTTTTACAGCGATGAATCAGGCCTTAAAAGCCAGAGCGGAACGGCAATAATGCGGGCTGAATGGTTCGACAGATTCGAAATGCCATATTCATTAAGTCCGGATCATTTTGTCGGACTTTGCCGCCGATCCGGCCAGGAATCTGTCAGCCAGCGTCGAACCCAACTTCATTAGAAAAAAATAATATTGTTCCCGCTAGCCGATTTCGGTAGATTGCCTGCCATAACCATAAGCGGCAAGCACATCGGGAGAGCGTTATGACCTTGCATTTAAACGAAATCGACAACGCCAAGCTGGAGCAGCTCCAGGGCAAAGTGATCAATGACGTCGCCGGCTCGCTGGGCCTGCTGATGGCCTACATCGGCGACAAGCTGGATTTGTACAGCGCGTTGCTGGAAATCAGCCCGGCGACCAGCCAGCAACTGGCCGACAACACCGGCATGGACGAACGCTATCTGCGCGAGTGGCTGTCCGCCAACGCCGCAGCCGGTTACATCAATTACGATGCGGCATCCGGGCGATTTTCGATGACGCCGGAGCAGGCGGTGATTTTCGCCGCCGAAGGCCATCCGGCTTGCATGCAGGGCTTTTTCCAGGCCGTGATGTCGGTGTATATCGACGAGCCCAAGTTCAGCGAGGTGTTTCGTTCCGGGGCCGGCCTGCCGTGGCGCGAGCATAGCCCGTGCCTGTTCTGCGGCACCGAGCGCTTCTTCCGGCCAATGTATGCGATGAACCTGATCGACCACTGGCTGCCGGCGTTGGACGGCGTTCGGGAAAAACTGGAAGCCGGCGCTCGGGTGGCTGATGTCGGTTGCGGCCACGGATCGTCGACCATCCTGATGGCCAAGGCTTTTCCCAATTCCACCTTTCACGGTTTCGATTTCCACGCGCCGTCGATCGAGCACGCCCGAGAACGGGCGCGGGCCGCCGGCGTGGCCAGCAACACTATTTTCGAAGTGGTCACCGCCAAAGAATATCCGGGCAAGCACTACGATCTGGTGACGATCTTCGACGCGCTGCACGATATGGGCGACCCGGTCGGTGCCGCCGCCCACGTCGCCAGCACACTGGCCGCCGACGGCAGTTTCATGCTGGTCGAACCGTTTGCCGGCGACGCCCTGGAGGACAATCTGCACCCTCTCGGGCAAATCTACTACTCGTTTTCGACCATGGTTTGCGTACCGGCCTCCAAATCGCAAGAAGTCGGCCTGAGCCTCGGGGCGCAAGCCGGGCAAAAACGCCTGACCGAAATACTGAACGCCGCCGGCTTTAACCAAATCCGCCGCGCCGCAGCAACGCCGACTAATCTGGTGCTGGAAGCGAAGCTTTGACTTGAGAATTAGATTTAGGCGGGGTTCAATGATAATGAAACCCAGCTTCGAAGCCGACGAGTTTTTGAAATACAAAACATATTTGGATATAACCAAACTTGGCTATTTTAAAATATCTGCTGGGTTTCGCGTTGCTCTACCTAGCCTCCGCCACTATCTGATGTTCGAACGATGAACCGAAAGTTCGTATTATGCTGCATCATCTCGGCTCTACTATGATTTTCTTCCCCGTCTTATTTTACGATTTTTAGGAACTCCCTTATGTTTATGAAAAATGGTATTTGAAAATTTATCAAACCCACATTTTTTAATTATGGTTTCTGCAGTCTTAAAATTTGGTTCCAGAACACAAGTAGAGTCAAGATCTTTTAATAAAACTAAAACTTTAAGTATTTCTTTTTGGAGATCTTGCTTTTGCCATAACTTAAGACTAATCCAATCAAGTTTATTTGCTTTTGAAATGAGTTTGTTTAGTTCATCTTTATATTTGGCAATCTTTTGCCGATTATTCCCCTTTTCCATCTCATCCAAATCATAACGGCGGCGATCTGCGTAAGAGCCTACTAGCGGCATTTCTGTATCGGCGCGTATGTAACCTTTTTTACTTACTTGATCTTTTTTTCTTTGATTTTCAAAATCCAGTTTGTTTGCCATTAAAAAACTCCATTCGTTGCCTTATGGCTGTAGGGTAGATCGAGCAGAACGATACCTAATTTTGAAAGCCTAGATGCTGAGTTGGACTTTGTCCAATCCGACCTCAATATTGAGTTAACTTCAATTTGCCTGTCTGGAATTTTCGATCTGGCTCTTACGGAATGTCGTCATAAACCATTGCGGCCGAAATATGCACCAACATTTCCGGCAAACGTGATATCGCCGGAAAAACCTTTCAGCATACTTGTAACCCTTAGGTATGCTGACCTCCGATTCCGCTTTAGATCAACTGCCTTAACTCACCCACCAACCGCCCGAATCTCCCCACGCAACCACGCCAACTCCGGATTGGCTTCTACACCCGCCCGCCAGATCGATACGAAATCGAACGGCGGAATCGGCAGCGGCGGTTCCAACAGGGCCAGATTGGCCGGTAGCGCCGGACCGGCCACGGCGCGGGAAGCGACCGTCAGCACCAGGTCGGTGCCGGCGAGCAAGGCGGCGGCGACGGTGAAATGTGGCATGATCACGGCGATGCGGCGGCGCAATCCGCGCGCGGCCAGCGCGGTATCGACGTGGCTGTGGTGCATGCCCTGCACCGAGACATGCACGTGCGCCGCTTGCAGATAATGTTCCAGCGTCAGCTCGGCCGAATCCGGCAGATTGTGGCGGTCGGTCAGCACCACGAAATGTTCTTGAAACAGCACGTCGGCTTGCAGGCCCTCGGCCAGCATCGGAAACACGCCGAGCGCCGCGTCGAGCTCGCCTTCCGCCACTTGGCGCAAGGTTTCCAGCCGGGAATGTTGCGATAACTGCAAATCGACGCCGGGTGCGATTTGGCGCAGCCGCCGCACCAGGTCCGGCAATACCACCGCCGATCCGTAGTCGCTGACGCCCAAACGAAAACAACGCCGGCAGCGTTGCGGCTCGAAAGCCTCGGCCGCGACGACGTTACGTACCTGCGCCAGCGCATCGGCCAGCGGTTGCGCCAAGGCGGCGGCCCTGGCCGTCAACCGCATTTCGTTGCCGACCCGCACCAGCAACGGATCGGCAAACAGGTCGCGCAATCGGTTCAAAGCATGGCTGACCGCCGGCTGCGTCATCGCCAGCCGTTGCGCGGCGCGGGAAATATGGCGCTCGGCCAGCAACGCATCCAGCACCACCAGCAGGTTCAGATCGATATGCCTCAAGTCATGCACCGGATTCATAGCGCTATTGCCGTTTCTTCATTTCAATTAGTTTGAATAATATCCGAAACTCAGCCGCGTCCAATTTTCCGCACGATAAAGCGCAGGAGACCGCTATGGCAGATACCGCTACAGAACTCGAATTCAACGCCGGCCTACGCATCGCCCAAGTCCGAATCGCCCGCCCTACCCGGCAACTGGACGCGGTGACCCGGTTTTACCGCGACGGCTTGGGACTGGCAGTGATCGGCTCGTTCGCCGGCCACGCCGGTTACGACGGCGTCATGTTCGGATTACCGGGCAGCAGCCACCATTTGGAATTTACCCAACACCACGGCGACAACCGGTGCGGGGTGCCGGCGCCGGATAATTTGCTGGTGTTTTATGTGCCGGATGCCAAGCAGCGGCAAAGCCTTTATCAACGGCTGGCGGCCGTCGGCGCCCGCGAAGTGGCACCGGAAAATCCGTACTGGCTGGACAAGAGCCGTACATTCGAGGACCCGGACGGCTGGCGGGTCGTCATCTGCGACCAAACCGGAGTCTAAAGCGATGGCCTTTAGACACTTGCTACTGGCCTTGCTCTGCGTGCTGGTCTGGGGCGGCAGTTTTGCCGTGATCCGCTGGGGCTTGCACGATCTGCCGCCGTTGGCTTTCGCCAGCCTGCGCTTTGCCGCGGTGGCGCTGTTGATCCTGTTCGTCGGCCGGCCGGCCATCGGCTGGCAGATGCTGTTGCTTTATGGTGCCGGTTGGGGCGTGGTGCAATTCGCCGGGCTGTTCCTGGCCTTGCACTTCGGCTTGCCGACCAGCCTCAGCTCGGTATTGGCGCAATTGCAGGTGTTTTTTACTTTGCTGTTCAGCGTCGCGCTGGGCTGGGAAACGCTGAGCCGGCGCAAGCTACTATCGCTGGCCTTGGCCGTTATCGGCGTCGGCTTGATCGTGTCCGACCGCCCCGCCGCGTTGCCGGCCACGGCACTCGGTTTCAGCTTGCTCGGCGCGGCCGGCTGGGCCAGCGGCAACCTGGTAGCCCGGCGTTTAGCAGTCGTCGGCCTGCGCGCCGACACGCTGGCCTTCGTCGCCTGGGCCTCGCTGCCGCCTGCCGTGATCTTGGCAGGGCTCAGCGCCGTACTCGAATCGCCGCAACACCTGCTGGACTTGTCCGCAGCGGCCGCCGGCCGGGCGCTGGCAGCGGTGTTGTACCAAGCGCTGGGCGCGTTGCTGATCGGCACGCTGTGCTGGAACCGGCTGCTCAGGCATTACCCGGCGACCCGGGTAGCGCCGTTCTCGTTGCTGGTGCCGGTGCTAGGCTTGCTGCTGGGCGTGGTGCTGTTCGACGAAAACCTGTCCGCGGCGGCAATCGGCGGCTGCCTGTCCTTGCTGCTGGCTTTGTTCAGCAACCTTGGCTGGGCCCGGCGGGCGCGGATTTGATCCTGGTACGGCGTTCGGCTTAGCCCAAATGCCGTTTGGAATAACGCACCGAATTGAACTTCCCGTTCAAAACTGCGTGGCTTTGACAAGGACGTGGAACGCCTTGGCCATCCTTGGCTCCTGGGTTCCGGCATTCCCTGCCGGAACGACCTACTTCCCTTGATTTAACCGCATTGGGCAATCCCTGCCGGGTGCTTAAACTAAGGCTATGTTCGCGTTACTAGTTGAATGAGATCAAAGCCGTCATCCCGGCATGGATTGCCGGGATCCAGAGCACAAGGATGTGTTGAAACTTTGCCGTCCGTGGCTTCTGGGCCCCGGCAATCCACTTGCGCCCTTTGGGTATGTCGGGGCGACGCCAACTACTAACGCGAACATAGCCTAAAACTAACGGCATCGCCCCCAGGATGCGCATGCCGCCTGCCTTGTCGGCGTTGGATTAAGCACCGTCGGCGACGTACACGATTTCCGGCAAAACCAGTTCCCAGGATTCGGTTCTGAGCTTGGCTTTGTCGCCCGGCTTTTTATCCCGCCCCAGCACCGCCGCCACTCTGACCGCGACGATGCGGCCGGGCGGCGGCCGGAATGCCTGGGCCATACGGCCGACCGCGATGCCGTTGGCGTCGGCCAGTTCCCAACCCTCGCTGCCGTTGCCGCGTTCGCGCAACACCAGTTCGCTGCCCCAATCCAAGCCGGCCAGCGCCCGGTGTATCGGCTGGTCGGCGGCAAAACAGCCGGGCCAGGACAACACTACCTGCGACGGGTCGGCAACCCAGACTCGCTCCAATGCGCGGCTAAGGCCCTCGACCCGTTGGCCCCGGCTTTTCAGACATAGCGGTTCGCATTCGGCAATAAAAGCATGGCGCCCGCCTTGGCGGCAGCATAAGGCCAGCGTTTTGCGGGCGCGCGTCATCGCCACGTAAAACAAGCGCCGCTCGTCGGCGGCGGCGGATTGCCACGCGCCGCCGTCCAATACCAATACGTGGTCGAACTCCAGCCCTTTGGCGCGGTGAGCGGTCAGCAATGTCAACGGCGAGTTGATTTGCTGGCCGGCGGTCTGGCTGCCGGAACCGAACTCGTACAGCGCGTCCAGCAAATTGGCGGCGACCAGTTGGCAGCCGGGCGCGGCGGATTCGGCTTCGGCGATGAATTGCGCCAACAGCGCGCGGTACGGATGCGCTATCTCCGCCGTGACCGCTTGCCGGTAACAACGGCGAAACCAACGCGACAGCGCTCCCCAGCGCAACAACAACCGCGGTTTGCGGCCCTGCCGTTGCCGGCTGCTCAACAAGCGGATCAAAACCCGGCCTTCGCGCGTGCTGTGCAGATCGAGCAAATACTCGTCGCGCAGCGAACGTACCGGAATTCCGCTCCGCCGGCATAACGCCTCCAGCATCTCCAGATTTTGCCAATTGCGGGCAATCACGGCGAACCGGCCCCAATAGCCGGACGGGTTGCCGGACTGCAGCCGGTTTAGGCGTTGCAGTTCTGCCAAGGCCGCTTCGGCTTCGGCGGCGTTGTCGGCCGCGACCGCCAGGATATGCACCCGGCCTTGGGCCAGGCTGTCCAAATCCTGCCATTCGCCGCCCGGTGCCGCCTCGCGCCGGGCATGGTCGACGCGTAACGTCTGCCCGGCTTTCATGCGGCCGCGGGCCGGAGCGATCACCCGGCTGGCGCAGTGGATGATTTGCGCCGTGGACCGGTAGTTTTCCAGCAGATAGAAGGTCCTGGCCTGATAGTCGGCGCTGAATCGTTTGATAAAGCTAACGTCGGCACCGCCGAAGGCGTAGATGTTCTGGTCGTCGTCGCCGACCGCCATCAGAAACAACCGGTCTTCCTCGCTGCGGATGCTGCGGCCGGCCAAGGCGCTGATCAATTCGTAATGGTCGGCATTGATATCCTGGTACTCGTCGACCAACAGGTAGCGCAGCCCTGACAGCACGCGGTCGCGGCGCACCGAAGGCCCGACCTCGTCGCCGGCCTCCGCCTGGCGCAAGTAGGCCGCCGCCCGTTTGATCGCCGCGGCAAAATCCACGCTTTCGCCGTGTTCGGCGGCTACCGCGTAACTGGTACCGGTCAATCGCAACGCCAGGCCGTGCAAGGTGTTGACGCTGACGCCGCCGGCATCGGCGCCCACCAAGGCCCACAGCCGCTTACGAATCTCGACCGCCGCGGAGCGGTTATAGCTCAGCACCATGATTTCTTCCGGCAATGCCATGCATTCGCGCAACAGCCAGGCCACGCGGTGAACGATGACGCGGGTCTTGCCGGCGCCGGGGCCGGCCAGGACCAGATAATTGCCTTCCAGCGGCGCGGCGACGATCGCCTGTTGCTCAGGATTCTTCAGATCGGTCAAAATCCGGCGGTGCGCGGCCTCGGTGGTCGCCATTTCCAACACGTCCTGGCGGCCGGCAAAATAGCGGCGGACGAAGGCGGCACGGTCCATGCCGAAATAATCGACGATAAACGCCATCGCGGCCTGGATTTTGCCCAGCGCCAGCTTGGCGTATTCGGCCATCACGTGCACCTGGACGATTTTGTCCTGGTAATGCAAGGCCAATTCGGCGTAATCGGATTTCTTGAATTGGCGTCGCCTGGCCTCGGCGTTGAGCTGTATGCTCATCGCCGCGCGAAACACCGCTTTGCCGCGGGCCAAATGCAATACTTCGTTGGTGTCGAGGTAGACCAAAGTCGCCGCCAACGCCACGTTCCAGTCGCGCACCTCCAGATCCTGCAAGGTCAGGTCGGCCTGCAGCGCGGCTTCCAAATCGCCCTGTTTACACACCACCAGCAAGTTGTTGCCCTGGCGCCGGTCGGCAAAATAATGCAACAAGGCCTGAGCCAGACGCATGCGCTTATGGCGAATCGCATCGATTTCGCGCCAGTCGCGCAGCAATTTGAGGTAACGGTTGTCCTGACCGCCGGGCCGCAACGCGAAAAAACCGCGCTGGCCGGCACTGCCGCCGAAGGCTTCGGCAAAGGATTTCATCAGCCTGGACAAGCGTTCCGGCTCCAACTCGACGCCGGACTCGCGCCGCAGCGTGTCGCACAAACGGCGCACGTTCAAAATCTGCCATTGCTCGCGGTCGGCGTCCGGTGCCGCTTCGCGCAGGCAGGCCACCAACGCATCCTCCAATTTGCGCAACGCTTCCAACCGCTCGGCGCTGTCCGGATCGCGGTAAAAGGCGATGCCGATTTCGGTATCGTTGGACAGCAATTGGAACCGGTCCAGATCGCGCAACATTTGCATCACCCGATGCGAATCGCGGCCGGTGGCCAGTATCAGGTCGTCGGTGCTGATGCCGGCGTCGTCCTCGCAAGCGAACAACTGCGCCAGTAGGGTAAGGTAAGGTTCGATGTCCGCCTGCGGCCCGAGCTTCTTGCTGAGCACATCCCTGGCCTGGTCGAGACTCGACACCAACAGGCTACCGGGAAACACGCGGGTATGGTTTTCCCGCCGCTCGAGCAAGCGCGCCTCTTCCAGCCAGGCCACGGCGATCCTGACCTTGGTATCGGCATCGGCGGCGTCCGGGTCGATGCCGTGCTTGTCCGGAATCTCCAACAAGATTTCGCCGCTGGTGACGACGACCTCGCCTTCGCTGCGGTCTTTGCGCTCGATGCTGCGCAACGCTTTCAGAATGGCGTGGATATCGTGCTGGCTCAAGCGGGAATTGCGCAATAAGCGGAATTGCACATCCAGGTCGGCCTCGTCGAACAACAACACGCAACGGGCCGGTTGCTGGTCGCGGCCGGCGCGGCCCGCTTCCTGCAAGTAGTTTTCCAACGATCCCGGCGTGTCCAGATGCAACACCAGCCGCACGTCGGCCTTATCCACTCCCATGCCGAAGGCGTTGGTGGCGGCAATGACGCGCAATTCGCCGGCGATGAAGGCTTCCTGCACCCGGCGTTTTTCCTCCGGCAGCATGCCGCCGTGAAAATAGCCGCAATCCAAACCGGCCTGCTGCAAAAACCCGGCGACCTCCTCGACCGTTTTCTGCCGGGCGCAGAACACGATTGCGCCGCCGTCGTCGCGTAAGGTTTGTTCCAGCAAACGCAGCACTTCCGGGTATTTGGCCGGGGCCGGTACCGCGTGGACCTCATACCACAGGTTTTCCCGCTTGACGCCGCCGGTCAGCACTTGCAGCGAAACGCCGAGGCGGCCGGCGAAATGGCCGACGATGTCCTGCACCACATCCGGTTTGGCGGTTGCGGTAAAGCAATGCAGCGGCGCCGGTTTGCCCGGCTGGCGCTGTTTGATATAGCGCGAGACGTACAAGTAGTCGGGGCGAAAATCGTGGCCCCATTTCGACAGGCAGTGCGCCTCGTCAAACACCCAGGCGCCGATGTCGCGCTGGGCCAGAGCCTTGGTGAACGCGGTACTGCGAAACTGCTCCGGCGCCACGAAAATCAAGCCCAAATCGCCGAGCCGCAATTTGTCGAGCATGATGCGCCGCTCCAGCGGATTCAACAGGCTGTTCAGATAACCGGCGCAGGTAATCCCGCGCGACTCCAGATTGTCGACCTGGTCCTTCATCAAGGATTGCAGCGGCGAAACGATCACAGTCAGACTGCCGTTTCGGTAATACCGCGCCAACGCCGGCAACTGGTAACACAAGGATTTACCGCCGCCGGTGGGTAGAATCGCCAGGGTCGGCCTGCCGGCGAAACCGTTTTCGACGATGGCCTGTTGCAGCGAGCGGCCGTCCGCGGTGGCCGGAAGCGGCCGGAATTGGTCGATGCCGGGAAAATAACGCGGCAATAGTTTCGATAAATCGTGCTGTTCGCTGCACCAGGCGCAATCCGGATCGCCGCAGGCGGAATCGCGCAGCAGCGCTATCAGCTCGCGGGTTTGCGGAAAATTCGCGGCCACCCACGGCGGCAACACCGAGTTGGCGCCGGCCACGCGCAGCCAAGCCAGTACGTAGGCCAGCGGCTTGTGCCATTCCGGGTCGGGTAAGCGAACGTTAACGACGTGCGTCTGTGCCCGCCGGCACACCTTGCCGTCCGTCGCCCGCCGCCACGCGGTTTGCGCTTCCGCCAACGCCGGCCGCAACGCCGCGCGCAGCGTCGCGAAAAAGTTGGCAACGCCTTTGCCGTTTTCCGGCGCCAGCAGAAAATGCAGGCACAAAGCCTCGTCGGGATGTTCCGCCACCCGTTGGCGCAAGGCGGCGGCCTGGTCCAGAAACAGCTCGTAGGCCAACTCGGCGTCGCGGACCGGATCGTTGCGGGTCGTGGTGCAAAGCTTGTAGTCTTTGACCAGGCGATGGTAGGGATTTTGCGGAAACGCGACCGGCGACAACTCCAAGGTATCGACCAGCGGCAACCGGTGCAGCGCCAATTCCGGATGCAATAGCGATAGCGCCGGTTGGTCGAAGGCTATCACGTTGTGGCCCAACACGAAGGCCGCGCCGGCGCAGGCTTGGTCCAGCTTGTCCGCCAGATCGGCGGCTTTGCCGGCCACTCTGAGCCTGAGTCCGGTATCGGGCCGGAATGCGCCGATTTCTCTCAGTTGCAGTCGGTCGTGGCGGGCGGTTTCGATATCGATGCAAAGGCAGCGGGCCCGTAATTTTTCCGGCTGTTGATCCATTAAGCGACGTCAGGTGGGTAATAAACCATGCGGCTCGCGAGAGCGCTCCAGCCGGCCAGTTTGGCAAAGCGGCCGGCGAATGAAAAGTTCCCAACGGCAAAAAGGAATAAACCCTATTGCCGCAACGGCAACTGCCGGTCGCGGCCGAATCGATGGCCGCTAACGGTTTGGTTTGTGCCTGCGGGCGGCCGGCATTACTCAGATTTGCCTGCGGCTTTAAATCGGTGCCGCAAAAAAGCCCCTATTTACAGGGGCTTAGACTCATATTCTTTACAGAATAATCTCAGGTGACTCCTAGAACGGAATGTCGTCGTCGAAATCGTCGTAAGCGGCCGGGCCGGATGGGGCCGGGCTGCCGGCACCGCCGGCCGGACGGTTGTCGTAGGCGCTCGGCGGCGGCGTGTTGCTGTCGGCGTAGCTGGCGGTGCCGCCGCTACGGCTATCCAACATATGCATGTTTTCGGCGACGATTTCGGTGGTGTAGCGGTCCTGGCCGTCCTGGCCCTGCCATTTTTGAGTGCGGATACGGCCATCGACGTAAACCTGGCTGCCTTTTTTCAAGTACTCGCCGGCGATTTTGGCCAAACCGCTGAAAAACACCACCCGGTGCCATTCGGTTTCTTCCTTGCGCTCGTTGGTATTGCGGTCTTTCCAGCGGCGGCTGGTCGCCAGGCGGATCGTGGTAATAGCATCGCCGCTCGGCATATAGCGTACTTCCGGATCGGCGCCGAGGCGGCCGATCAGCATAACTTTGTTCAGCATGGTTGTCTCCGTGTGTTGTTCAGCAGCAGCCTAACGCCATTGCTGTAAAAATTGGTTGAGTTGGTCTTTATCCAGCCGCTGGCTGTCGACCTTGAGATAAGCCGCCTGTTCTTCGAAATGCAAGCGCACTTCCTCGACGCCGGCAATCGCCAGCAATTGTTTGGAAAACTCGCTACCGCGTTCGGCGGACACGCCTTGCAACGGCAGCAGCAGGTTGGCCCAATAACGCGGCGGCGACATGAAGGCGGCGATCAAAGCCCAACTGGCGGCCACCCCGGCCGAGAACAGGAACACGGCGGCGGCGCCGTGTTCGCCGTACAACCAACCGCCGGCCGCGCCGCCCAGGAAGGCGCCGAGGAATTGGCCGCTGGAGTAAATCCCCATCGCGGTACCCTTCAAATCGCCCGGCGCGGTTTTCGAGATCAACGACGGCAAGGTCGCTTCCAGCAAATTGAAGCCGCAGAAGAAAATCCACAAACAGGCGATCAGGCCGACCAGTTGGCCGTGCAACGCCACGAAGCCGAGGTTGGCGACGACCAGGGTGGCGATGGCGCCGAGAAACACCGGCTTCATTTTGCGTTTCTTCTCGGCGATGATGACGAACGGAATGATGCCGGCCATCGACGTCACCAACACCGGCAAATACACCATCCAATGGCTGCCGCCATGCAGGCCGGCGTCGCGCATCAGCAACGGCACGACGACGAAGCTGGCCATCAGGATCAAGTGCAAGGCAAAGATGCCGTAATTCAAGCGCAGCAGTTCGGGATTGGTAATGACCGTGCTCAACTCCGACGGGATGTATTCGGCGTCGCGGTGGGTGCTGATCTTTTCCGGGTTGGGCACGACGAACAGAATCACCAGTATCGCCAGCGCCGCCAGCAAGGCAATCATCCAGAAAATGCCGGCGATGCCGAATTGGTGGGCGATGATCGGGCCCAGCGTGATGGCGACGCCGAACGAAACGCCGATGCTGGCGCCTATCGTCGCCATGGCTTTGGTGCGGTGTACTTCCTGGGTCAAGTCGGCCAGCAACGCCATTACCGCCGCCGAAATCGCCCCACAGCCCTGCAAGGCCCGGCCAATCAGCACGCCGTAAATATCGGTGGCCAAGGCGGCCCAGACGCTGCCGACCACGAACAACACCAAACCGATCACGATCACGGTCTTGCGGCTGAAGCGGTCGGACAGCAGGCCGAACGGAATCTGCAAAATGGCTTGGGTCAAACCGTAAATACCCATGGTCAAACCGACCAGTTTTGGCGTGGAACCGGGCATTTGTTCGGTAAACAACGACAATACCGGCAGCAGCATGAACAAACCCAGCATTCTAAGCGCATAGATACTGGCCAGCGACACGGTCGCCCGTTTCTCCGTGGCCGTCATCGGACTGGTAATATCCTGAACCTGTGTCAAACCCTTAACTCCTCTTTGCCTTGGTATGGTTTAAGCCGCTTATAGTACCAGCTTCTCGCCGGCTTCCTCCAGCGCCAACCGCCGAATTCGGCCGCGTGCCGGGCGCCGATTTCCGGCAGGCTGTGCTTTATCGGCGGCCGCAGCAGGCGATATACTCTGTCCACCTGTCGGACCGAGCCGGCTCGGCAAACTCGCTTAACGCACTCATTTCCCGGAGGGAAGCCATGACCCGTTTTACCCTTGCCAAATTCGCGGCCTTGCTGCTCAGCGGTAGCCTGCTCGGCGCCTGCTCGTTTTCCACCAGTTCGGAAAGCGCGTTCGACAGCGCCTCCAGCTCGTTCGCATCCAGCTCCGATTCGTCCGGCGACGCCAAGGAAAAATACGAATCCGACGTCGCCGATTACACAGCCGATTTCGTGACCAGCTCCAGCGGCACGCTGGACAGTTTCCGGGTCCGGCTCGGCGAACTCGCCGAGAAACACGCCATCACCGATTGGGAGAACGACCGCTATACCTACCACGGCATCGGCCGCGGCCTGCGCCAGGCCAAACTCGGCAAGCCGCAAATCTCGGCGTTCAGCGAGAGCTTGAGCCGGAACGATCCGATGAAAAAACAAGCCATCGAAGACGGCCTGAAAAAATAACCGCCGCCGGCATGTTCGGTCTCCGCCGCTTTGCGTTGTGCTGGCGCCTGGCATGGTGCGTGCCAGGCGCCGTCGCTGCTGGGCCGGCCGCGGCGCAGACCTTCGATTTTTTGTACATCGAAGCCAACGAGGGTAACGCCAGCGGCGGCCACGCCGCGCTCCGTTTCGGCGAGCAGGTCTACCATTTCCAACACGTCGAGCCGGGGCTAATAAGGCTGTACCGCGACGACTTCGCCGCGTTCCGCTTTGCCTACGCCGACCAACAGAACCGCAGCTTGCGCGGCCAGCGCATCGAAGTCGCCGCCGAGGTTTACCAAGCCTTGCAGGAAGCGTTCAAGCGCCGACTGGCACAACAAAACCGGGAACTGGACCAACTGCGCGACTTGCAGGAAGACTTCGAGCTAAGCCTAAGCCTGAACGCTGCCGAGCCGGCGCCGCCTCTGCAATTGCGCGCCCTGGGCTACTTCCTGGATAACTACCGGCTCACGCCGCTTCCCGCCCTAGCCAACGACCGGGGCGACAGCCCGGAACTGACCGAATTACGCGGTATGGCCGCGCAACGTTACGGCCCGGAGTTTCTGGCACAAAAGCGCCAGGCCCTGTGGCAAGAGTTGCAGACCCTCTCCCCCAGCGACCCTAACGGGTCCACCCTGCGCCCCGGCCAGTTGACCTTCGCCCAACATTATAAAAACCGGCTGCTGAATCTGGCCGCACTCGACGTGCTGCTGGCCGCCGCACCGCCGCGCAGCGATGCCTGGTTGACAGCGACCGACGCGCTGTTCCGGCTCAGCGCTGCGCAACGCAACGCGCTTCGCCAATACCGGGAAGCGACCCGCGCCGACCTGATCCGGCTGCTGCACAGCCAGCGGCCGGACTGGGGCTATCCGCTATTGGTCGGCATGGCCCGGCTGCACGCCCTGCAACAATCCTTGGCCAGCGGCCATCTGACCGTGTTGGACCGGCGCAGCGCCGACGCCGACCCGTATGCGCCGGCCGTCGACTTGCCGGCCGCGCTGCAGTATTCCCGGCAATTATTGAACGCCGCCAATGCCCAATTGGCAGCCCTTGAACCGCTGGACGAACGCGGCTACGCGGTTATCGAACACAGCGCCAATGCCTTGTTCGCTTTGCTGCATACCGAAACTGAACCGGATTCCGCCGCCCTGCCCCGCTTCAGCAATACGCCGGACAAAGCGGCGGTCGGCGATGGGCCGCGCGTTCCGCTGCCGGCCGCAGTCTCGGCCGCATACCGTGCCGGCGCCGCCAAGCGCTTGGCCGATTACCGGCAACAACTGTTCGAACGCTACGCCTACCATTTGTGGCAGCGCAACTGCGTCACAGAGATTTTTCAACTGCTGAACGCGACCGTCGCCGCCCTCCCCGAAGCCGCAGCCGCAGCCGCAGCCGCAGCCGATCCGATCCAATCCGCCGAGCATGCCCTGGGCGCGTATCTGGACGGCGCTTTTCCGAATCCGATTCCGTTCGCCGCCTTCGACCAGGTCGGCGCGCACTACCGAACCGTTGCCAGTTACCAACTGCCGGCCTACCGCGACCGGCAGATTCTGGAACGTTACCAATCCGCGCCGGACTGGTGGGTCGATCTGCAGGAATCGAACAGCCTGAGCTCGACGCTGTACCGCTGGCATGACCAAGACGCCGCCTTCATGTTTTTCACCCAGGACGCGGTCTGGCCGCGGCCGCTGCAAGGCGGTTTCAATTTGGCGGCGGCGGCGCTGGAAACCGGGTATGGCCTGTTGAGTTGGCCCTGGGACGAAGGCTTTCATATTCTTAAAGGCTTGAAAGGCGGGGCGGTCAGTTTGCCGGAGCTGCTGTTCTTCAACATCCGCAAGGGCTCGTTTCCGCAGTTGTTGCCGGATTTCAAGCCCGGAGCGGGTTGAATGGCCGGCGAGACATTTTCGCAAGCGCTGGTCGTTTTGCCCGGCATCACCGCAGACCGGGCGGCCCGGCGCTACCTGCTGGATTTCTACCGCCGCCGCAGCCCATACCGAGTATTTTTACCCAAACTTTGCCAATATTTCGGCATCGGCTTCGCCGCCCGGCAACTGAACCGCTATTTCGACAGCCATCAACTGAGCCGCTACCAACGCTGCCACTTCATCTGTTACATCTCCGGCGGTTTCATTTTGCGCCGCGCCCTGGCGCAACGGGCCCTGCCCAACCTGGGCCGGGTGGTCTACGTCCGCTCGCCGGTCCAGGAACGGGTGCCGGAACTGTCGTTACGCCGCTACGGCCCGTTGCCGCTATTCAAGTTCGGCAAAGTGTTGCTGGATCTGGCCGGCGACCGCAAAGACCGCTGGCCGGAGCCGGCCGCCGATTTCGGCTATGTCATCGAAGGCGGCGTTTCCGCCCAGGCCGCACAACTGGGTTTGGTTGCCGCCGACTTCGAGCGCTGCCGCAGCGACCCGCGGTTTGCGCTCGCCGCAGGCCGGCCGACCCTGGTCACGCCGCTGAGCCACGATCAGGTATATAGTGACGACACCTTACTCGGGCACATGCTGCAATTCATCGAGTCCGGTCGTTTCCCGCCGGCATAATCCTAGGTACCGACATGATCATCGACGGCCATCGCCATATCGTGGATAGTTTCGAGCCGATTCTGGCGGAAATGGACGCCTTCGGCATAGACAAGACCGTGCTGGTCGGCATCGGCGTCCGCGATCTGGGCCCGGTGACGATTGCCGACTCCTGGGTGTTTCGCTGGCATTTTCTGTTTCGAACCCTGGGCATGTTGAAGGCACGGCAACTGGTGTCGTCGCCGACTTTCCAACACAATCTGTTGCCCCATCCACGCAACGATGCGGTGCTGGCGGCTATCGGGCAACGGCCGGATCGCTTCCTGGGTTTTGCCTTCATCAATCCGGAATCGGCCCAAGCCGCGCAGGAGTTGCAGCGCTGTCTGGCGCTGGGCATGTGCGGACTGAAATTGGCCTTGGTGCAATATCCGACCGATCTGGGGGGCGGCAAAATGGTCGCGCTGTGCGAAATCGCGGCCGGACACGGCATTCCGGTGTTCATGCATCTGGGCTTGACCGCAGCCAGCTCCCGCGCCGACGCCTTGGTTAAGGCCTTTCCAAAGCTCCGGTTCGTCATCGCCCATGCCGGGGTACAATGTTTCGCCGAAATCCTGGCTTTGGCCCGCCGCTGCGACAACGTATTTGTCGACACCTCCAGCCACATCGCCACCGCCGGCAAGATTCGGCAGTTGTGCGCCAAGCTAGGCGCCGGCAAATTGATTTTTGGATCGGATATTCCGGTGATGTGCGGCGGCTTGGCCGAGGCCTTGACCAAAATCGACGCGTTGACCATCCCCGCTTCCGAAAAAGCCAAAATCCTCGGCGGCAATCTGCTCAATATTTTGCCGTCTGTCTCCACCCCAACCCGGTAAAACCGATGCGCACACCGTTGATCTCCATCCTGTTTTTTCTGATCGCCTCGGTCGCCGGCGCCGCCGGCCAATACCTGTACAAATCCGGCGCCGAAGCGGCCAACGCCGGCATCTGGTCTTATTTGTTGAATCTGAAACTGTGGGCCGGCGTGACTTGTTATATCGCGGTGATGGTGTTGTTCATTGCCGCTTTTAAACGAGGCGGCTCGCCGGCGGTGTTGTATCCGATCTACGCCTCGACTTTCATCTGGGCGGCGGTGTTCGGTTGGCTGTGGTACGGCATTCCGATCAAGGCCGTCAACGTCGCCGGCATGGCTTGCCTGGTGTTGGGCATGTTGCTGATGGGACTGTGATCAGGCCACCAGCCGCAGAAAATAATAAGTCAACGGCGCCACCAGAATCAGGCTGTCGATCCGATCCAGCAAACCGCCGAAGCCGGGCAGCCAACTGCCGGCATCCTTGACGCCGGCCTCGCGTTTGATCGCCGACTCGAACAAGTCGCCCCACACCGAACCGAGCGCGATCAACGGTGGCAAGCCGATCAGCAGCAACCAATACGAGCTTTCCGGCAAGGCGAAGCTCATCAAACCGGTACCCAGGTAAGCGCCGAGCAAATTGCCGAAAACCCCTTCCCAGGTCTTGTTCGGACTCAATGCCGTCAGTTTGTGCTTGCCGAACAACGAGCCGACCGCAAACGCCGCATTATCGCTGAGCGCGACCGCCGCGCCGATCACCAACAACACGCCGTCGCCGCCGGGAATGTAGCGGCCGATCAATACCAGATGCGCCAGCAGCCAGGCGATGTAAGCCCAACCGAACGACGACAAGGCCAGTTGCTTGATGCCGGTACTGACTGCTTGAAACGCCAACGGCTGTGCCACCGCGACCAGCAACAGCAGCGGCGCCAGCAGATAAAACCCGTCTAGCGAAGCCAAACCGACCGGCACCGCGGTGATGCCCATCAGCTTCAACACCCGCCGGTAATGGCTGACCAAACCGACCAGCTCGGCATATTCGCGCAAGCCTTGCAACGTCATGCCCAGCACCAGCATGCCGACCGCCAGCGGACCGCCGAACACCGCGCCCAGATACAGCGGCGCAATGATGGCCCAGGTCCGCCATTTGACGAACAAACCCTGGCGCAACAGATCGCGGCCGTGCTTGCGCAACACCCAGACGATCAACAACAGCGACAGGCCCAACAGCCAGCCGATCCGCTCGGCGGCCGGCACGAACAAAGGGTGAAGCAGCGGATTAGCGATCAACGTGGACACGGTCGATTCTCCTGTGGGCAGTATTCAGCTTAGAGAGTTCAAGCATTGGCGTTCAGATACTGCGCGGCGCGGCGTACCCGCAGCACGCAGGTTACAACGCTACCCAGGGCAATGATGGCCAGGGCCAACGCCATCAAACCGTATCCGGCAGCGCCGAAGTGCGGATGCCAGCCATCCGGGGTAAAGCCGAGGTAGGCACAGCAGACGATGACGATGGCCATTCGCATCGGCTTGGCCATCGGCCCGCCGAAATCGCTCGGCGCACCGACGCTGCGCGCCGCGACCCGCACATAGGCGGTGAATACGGCAGCCAAAGCCGCCGCGTAACCCAACAGCTCGTGGCCGCCGGCGCTGAAACCGGCCCCGGCCAGAATTAACAGATCGGCAACCCGATCCGGAATTTCGTTGTACAAGGCGCCGACCGGCGAGGCCTTGCCCCACTCCACCGCCACCATGCCGTCCAGCATATTGCATAACAGGCGCGAACCGACCAGCAAACCCGCCGCAATCCACAGCAGGTGTTGGCCGATGCCTTCGGTTGTGCGGGTGCCAGCCAGTGCGGCGGCGGCCAGCGCCGCGGCGCCGACACCGGCCAGCGAGATCGCATTGGCAGAAATGTTGGCCTGCGCCAGCCGGCGCGCCAAGGATTTGGACCAACCCAATTCCCGGGCGGGAACGTGGCGGCGGTCGGCGTTTACGGGTTCTTGGTTCATGCCGGTGTCTCCAAAGGTTGGGCGGAATCGGGTTGCTGTGCGGCGATCAAGGCCGCCAAGCGTTGGTGTAGCAGATCGGTCGCTTGCTGCTTGTCCAGGTTCGGGTCGACTGCGATCGCGGCGCCGAAACAAACGCTGACCGGGCTGCGCCGCGGCCAGTACGCGCCTTTCGGCAAAATCCGGTGGCCGCCGGACACCGCGACCGGCAACACCGGCACGCCCAATTCCGTGGCCAAATAGCCGATGCCGGGTTTAAACGGCAACAATTTCCCGTCCGGCGAGCGGGTGCCTTCCGGGTAAATCAGCAGCGACCAGCGGTTGTCGGCCAGTTCGCCGCAGTAATCCAGGCTGCCGCGGATCGACCCTTCGCGGCTGAAGGCAAAAGCATTGATCGCCAACTGCAGCAAGCAAGCGACCGGACGGTTACGGAAAAAATAGTCGGCCGCGGCAGCGATGCACAAGCGCCGCCGCACCGGCCACGGCAGCGCCCGCAACAGCGACAGCGTATCGACGTGGCTGGCATGGTTGGCGATGAACATCACCGGAAACTGCACCTGCTGCAAATGTTCCAGACCTTTGACCTGGAACGAACTACCGACCAAGCCCTGCAGCAGCGGCAGTAAAATCCGCTGTATCCCGCCGCGGATCGCGACGGCCGGCGCGGCGAGTGGCCAGCTCGGGAAACGCACCTTCTTGGCGGCGCGCTCGCTACGACCCAGCAGTGCCTTCAGTTCGCCGACTTCGCGAATCGCGATCAATTCGGCATCGTCGCAAATGATGCCGAGTTGGGCCTCGATCAATCCGGCCAATTCGACCCGGGTCAACGAGTCGCAGCCCAAATCCAGCACCAAGTCGGTTCGGTCGTCGATGCTCTGCACATCGACCCGGCAGACGTTAGCCAGCAATTGTTCCAGCGTGGTCGACGCATTGCCGGCAGCGAGGGTCTCGGCGGCAACGTCCTGGCTGGGTTCGGTATCGATAAAGCGGGCTTTGACCTTCCAGCGTTGGATTTTCAGCAGCGGGGTTCTGGGAAAATCGCCGCTCCAGTAACGGATGTCGGAAATCCGTTGATGCGGCGCCAGCGCGGCATTGGCGTTGCGTACCGCATCCTGGCCGCGGCGTTGCCGCTCCTCGTCGGCCATGGTTTCCGGAAAACTCAAGATCGCGGCGATGCCTTGGCGGCCGTGGCGGTCGAGCAAATCGGTAACCATGCACGCGCCGATGCCGGGCTGTTTGGCCAGCTCCAATTCGATGTCTTCCGGAAACACGTTCAGACCGTTGGCCAGCACGATCATGTCCTTGCTGCGGCCTTTGATATACAGTTCGCCGCGGGCGCCGAACGCTCCCAAATCGCCGGTGCGGTAACCTTCCGTATCGCTGAATACTTGCCGGGTGGCTTCCGGACTTTGCCAGTAGCCGCGGCTGACGTTGGCGCCGCGCACCAGGATTTCGTCCTGCTCCGACAAGGTCACGGTGACGCCGGCCACCGGCCAGCCCACCGAACCCGGCATCCGCTGGTCGTAGCGGTTGACCGAAATCACCGGCGCGCATTCGGTGGTGCCGTAGCCTTGAATCACGCGCACGCCGAGCAATTCCCACTGCCGTTCCAGACTGGCCGGCAACGGCGCGCCGCCGCTGACGAAAAAAACCGGCGTGCCGGCCAGCGCCGGGAACAAGCGCTGCGCCAAGCTCCGCCGCCAGGCAAACGGCACCCGCTCGGCGATCCGCCACCATAGCCGCCAGCGCTGTTGCCCGCCACTGGCGGCAATCTGCTTTTCCAGCGCATGCCAGACCAGTTCCAACATCTGCGGCACGGCGATGACGCCGTCGATGCGCTTGGCTTCCAGTTTGCGCATCACCACTTCGGACTGAAAGTTGCCGGCGTAGTAAACCGTCGCGCCCAACAGCAGCGGCGCAAACAGTCCGGCGGTCTGTTCGAACAAATGCGACAGCGGCAACAGCGACAGAAACCGCAGCGGCCGCTGCGTCGGGTAAATGTCGCGGATGGCGTTAACGCTGCTTAAAATATTGCGGTGGCTCAACACCACGCCCTTGGGGTTGCTGGTGGTGCCGGAGGTGAAGACGATTTCGGCGATGTCGTCCGGCTGCGGCCGATATTCGAAACCGGGCTGTTCCGCCGTAACGGCAGCCAAGTCGGCGACGGCCAATTGCGGCAATGCCGAATAGTTCGGAATTTCGCCGTTGCCGAGCACGGCCCGGGCTTGGGTCGATTCGGCGACGCGGGTAATGAATTCGAGCGGCAGATGCGGATCCAGCGGTACCGCAATCAAACCGGCCTTGAAACAGGCGAAGTATGCCGCGACCAATTGCGGATTGGGCTGGCCGCGCAGCAGCAAGCAAGTACCGGGAGCGAAACCGTATTCTCGAACCAACCGGCCGGCGATCCGCTCCGCCACGGCGAGCAAGCGGCTGTAGCTCCAGCAGTCGTCGCGCAACCCTACCCGGCCGACCAAGGCAATCCGCTCCGGATATGCCGCCGCCGCGTGTTGCAGGAGATCGAACAGATTCGTGACGTGGGTCATGGCAAACGGCCGGTTGCAGGATTGGCTGCATCTTAGCCAGCGTCGCCGGGAAATGTCCACACGATTCTGCCGGTATCGGCTGGGCGCCATGCAAGCGCTACTTTCCCTATACCGCTAAAGCCTCGTATAGTATCCGGCTGTTAAAAATTCCAGGAATTTACCGCAGTGGACACCATCAGCATACGCGGCGCCCGCACCCATAATTTAAAGAACATCGACATCGACCTGCCGCGCGACAAGCTCATCGTCATTACCGGCCTGTCCGGCTCCGGGAAGTCGTCGCTGGCCTTCGACACCATTTACGCCGAGGGCCAACGCCGCTACGTCGAGTCGCTGTCGGCCTACGCCCGCCAGTTCTTGTCGATGATGGAAAAGCCGGACGTCGACCATATCGAAGGCTTGTCGCCGGCCATTTCGATCGAGCAAAAATCCACCTCGCACAATCCGCGCTCGACGGTCGGCACCATCACCGAGATTTACGATTATTTGCGGCTGCTGTACGCGCGGGTCGGCATTCCGCGCTGCCCGGAGCACGGCGTGTCGTTGCAGGCGCAGACCGTCAGCCAGATGGTCGATCAAGTGCTGGCGCAAGCGGAAGGCGAGCGCTGGATGCTGCTGGCGCCGGTCATCAATGACCGCAAGGGCGAGCACGTGTTGCTGCTGGAAGATTTGAAAGCCCAAGGTTTTCTGCGCGCCCGCATCGACGGCGAAGTCTACGAGCTGGACGAGCCGCCTACCCTGGACTTGAAGAAAAAACACACCATCGAGGTCATCGTCGACCGTTTTAAAATTCGCGACGACATTCAACTGCGCCTTGCCGAATCCTTCGAAACCGCGCTGCGGTTGTCGGAAGGCTTGGCGATTGCCGCGTCAATGGAAAACGACCAGCAACTGCTGTTTTCCGAACGTTACGCCTGCCCGCACTGCGGCTACAGCCTCAGCGAACTGGAACCGCGCATCTTCTCGTTCAACAACCCGAAAGGCGCCTGCCCCAGTTGCGACGGCCTCGGCGTGCGCCAGCATTTCGATCCGCAATTGGTGGTGCATAACCCGGACATTAGCCTAGCCGGCGGCGCGGTGCGCGGCTGGGACCGGCGCAATGCCTATTACTATCAGATCATTTGCGCGCTGGCAGCGCATTACAATTTCGATCCGGAAGCGCCGTTTGCCAAGATTCCGCGCGACGTGCAGGCCATCATTTTGTATGGCAGCGGCAACGAAAATATCGAGTTTCAGTTCCAGATGGGCAACGCCAAGCCCAAAGTGTCGCGCCATCCGTTCGAGGGCATCATTCCCAACATGGAGCGCCGCTACCGCGAGAGCGATTCGCAAATGGTGCGCGACGAACTGGCCAAATACCTGGCGCAACAGACTTGCTCGGTCTGCGACGGCGCCCGTTTGAATATAGGCGCCCGTAACGTGTTTGTCGAAGACCAGCCTTTGCATCACATCACCCGCTTCCCGATCCGCGATGCTCTGAGCTTTTTCCAGACCTTGACCATCGCCGGCCACCGCGGCGAGATCGCCGCCAAGATTAATAAAGAGATTCAGGAACGCTTGGAGTTTTTGGTCAACGTCGGCTTGGATTATCTGACGCTGGACCGCAGCGCCGACACGCTGTCCGGCGGCGAAGCCCAACGCATCCGCCTCGCCAGCCAAATCGGTGCCGGCCTGGTCGGCGTGATGTACGTGCTGGACGAACCGTCGATAGGCTTGCATCAGCGCGACAATGAGCGCTTGTTAAATACCTTGTTCAGATTGCGCGACTTGGGCAACACGGTCATCGTGGTCGAACACGACGAAGACGCGATCCGCGCCGCCGACCACATTGTCGACATCGGCCCCGGCGCCGGTGTCCACGGCGGCCAGATTGTGTCGCAAGGCACGCCGGCGCAAATTCTGGCCGACGCCAACTCGTTGACCGGCCAATACCTGTCCGGCGCCGAAACCATCGCCGTACCGAAGAAAACCACGCCGAACGATACTGCCCGACAATTGACGATCAAGGGCGCCTCCGGCAACAACCTGAAAAACGTCTCGGCCAGTTTTCCGGTCGGGCTGTTGACTTGCGTCACCGGTGTCTCCGGCTCCGGCAAATCGACCTTAATCAACGACACCCTATATAGCCATGCCGCCCGCGTCATCAACGGCGCCAGCTGCATCCCGGCGCCATGCGAGGCCATCGAAGGCCTGGAGCAATTCGATAAGGTGGTCGACATCGATCAAAGTCCGATTGGCCGCACACCTAGATCGAACCCAGCCACCTACACCGGGATTTTCACGCCGATCAGAGAGCTGTTTTCAGCGGTGCCGGAGGCGCGCTCGCGCGGCTACAACCCCGGCCGCTTCAGCTTCAACGTCAAGGGCGGCCGCTGCGAAGCCTGCGCCGGCGACGGCGTGATTAAGGTGGAAATGCACTTTCTGCCCGACATCTTCGTGCCCTGCGACATCTGCCACGGCAAGCGCTACAACCGGGAAACCCTGGAAATCCGCTACAAGGGCAAGACCATCCATGAAGTCCTGGAAATGACAGTCGAAGACGCGGCGGCGTTTTTCTCGGCGATTCCCAGTCTGGCGCGCAAACTGCAAACCCTGATCGACGTCGGCTTGAGTTACATCACCCTCGGCCAGAACGCCGTGACGTTATCCGGCGGCGAAGCGCAACGGGTCAAGCTGGCGAAAGAACTGTCCAAACGCGACACCGGCACCACGCTGTACATCCTCGACGAACCCACCACCGGCCTGCACTTCCACGACATCAAGCAATTGCTCAGCGTGCTGCACACGTTGCGCGACCACGGCAACACCCTGATCGTCATCGAACACAACCTGGACGTGATCAAGACCGCCGACTGGATAATCGACATGGGCCCGGAAGGCGGCAGCGGCGGAGGCACGTTGGTCGCCGAAGGCACGCCCAAGCAAATCGCCAAGCATAAGTCCTCGCATACCGGCAAGTATCTGAAGCGGTTTTTCGAGTAAGTTAACGCTGAAAACATGAACGACCCGCAAGCGGAAATCACCCAAGCAATTCTGAGCCATGCCGCCGTCGATGCTATTTACTTGTACGGTTCCCGCGCCAAAAATACCGCCCGGCCCGACAGCGATTGGGACATCGCGGTGATTTTCAGCAATTACGAAACCGACCCGCTGCAACGTGCCGTTCGCCCGCAACTGCTGGAGGCCGAAGTCGAGCGCGATTTAAAACGCTACAACCAAATCAGCATCGTCGATCTGGAAACCGCGCCCACGCTGTTGCAAGTCGGCATCTTGCAATCGGCGATAAAATGGTACGACCGCAACGTACCGCACGTCAGACGCATCGAGCAAAGCATCTGGTCGAAATGGGAAAAGGATTATGAGAGATATTGTCTATGAGCAAGCGCTGATGCGCCACCGCCGCAAAATGCTGCGTATTCTGGACGACTACAGCCGGGAAAATGCGGACAGCTGGACTGAGCGCGATTTGCTGGCGATACAACGCGCATTGCAGGTTTTCATCGAATCCTTCATCGGCATGGCGCGCTATTTCGTCCAGCAAAAATACCAGTTATCGGTCAGCCAATCGCGCGAAGCGTTGGACGAATTGAAAAGCCGCGGCGATTTGACACCCGAGCAGCATGGTGAGCTGATGAAAATCATCGGCTTTCGAAACGTACTGGTCCACGACTATTTGGACGTCAACGACGGCATCGTCCAAGCCATCGTCACCAAAAAGCAGTATCTGATTTTGGAGGAGTGGATGGTGGTTTGGCGCGGAGAGTTGGATGAATGTGAGCCAGAATGCCCGAATGGGAATAAGTAAGCCGATAAGACATCGAAACTTCCAAAGCCACCGTTAACAATTAGTCTTGTTCTTCGGCGGCGTCCGACCCATATAGGACTATGAGTTTTAATTTCTTGATGGCGGCAAATGAACGTAATGCTGCCATTCCCTGGTTCCCACGCGCTGCGTGGTAACCCAAAAGCACCGCGGTCAAGCCAGTCGTTCCAACGCAGCGCGTTGGAACGAGTAACTTGCCGCCGCGCGATGGACTGATTAGGATCAGTCCCATAAAGAGTGGACGAAGGAGACGAGCTATGGCTCTAGCGCTAAAAGACCGACAACAACACAATTACGGCGACTATTTACAGTGGCCTGAGGATATGCGTTACGAACTGATCGACGGCGACGCGTTTTTAATGTCACCTGCGCCGGACCTGCCCCATCAGGACGTTGCCGGCGAAATTTATCGGCAAGCCGCCAATGCGTTGAAAGGCAAACCCTACCGCCCCTTCATTGCGCCGGTAGACGTGCGCCTGCCGAAACGCGACGAAGCCGACGAACTGATAAGCAGCGTGGTGCAACCCGATGTGCTTGTGGTCTGCAACGCCGATAAACTGGACAAACGCGGCGTACGCGGTGCGCCGGATTGGATCGTGGAAGTGTTGTCGCCGTCCACCGCCAGCCATGACCAGATCAAAAAGCGCGACCTTTACCAACGCGCCGGCGTCCGCGAATACTGGTTGGTGCATCCCATCGACCGGATTCTGACTGTCTACCGATTGCACAACGGCGAATACGGCAAGCCCGAGCTATACCCGCTGGAAGGCGAAACCCAGGTCGGCATTTTGCCGGAGATCGTTATTGGTTGGGACGAGTTGGTGGCGCGGCTGCCCAAGGATTATTAAAAATAAACCTGCCCGCCGCGATTCTCTGCTTACCTGGTTACCAAGCTCCAGCTTGTTAATTAAGTCTTGCAAGCCCCAGCTTTCTCAAATAATCCGGGAAACAATAAGTTCCGCGATTCGGTATACAAGCTGGAGCTTGGATAACTGCCAAGAGTAGGCAAATCTTCTAGTTTCTAGATTACTCCAGATAAACAAGTATATACTGACCGTATTTACATTTTACGGAGTAAGACCATGACCTACGCCCGTATTTTTCAATCCGGCAACAGCCAGGCCGTGCGCTTACCCAAGGAATTTAGGTTTAACGCCGACCGTGTGGAGATCTTTCGCCGCGGCGACGAAATCGTGTTACGAGAAACGCCGACCAACGCCACGGCAATATTCGACGCGCTCAGTACATTGCGGGAAGACTTCATGGCCGAAGGCCGGGAAGACAGCCCGCCGCAAGAACGCGAGGCATTTTGATGCCAGTACGGTATCTACTGGACACCAACATCTGCATCTACATTGCAAAATATCGCCCTCCCGCCGTGCGCGAGCGCTTCGCCCGCCACTCGGCCAGCGAACTGGCTATGTCGGTTATTACCCTGGGCGAATTACGCTTCGGCGCCGAAAAAAGCCAGGTGCGGGACCGAGCTATTACAGCCATTGACGAATTGACCGGCCTGATTCCGATCTGCGACTTGCCCGAAACGGCCGGGGAACATTACGGACAAATCCGCGCGGAGCTACAAAAAATTGGCCAACCGATAGGCAATAACGATTTATGGCTGGCCGCCCATGCTCGGTCTCAAGAGTGGGTATTGGTGTCCAACAATGAACGCGAATTTCTCAGAGTGCCGGATTTGCGGGTTGAGAATTGGGCGAGTTAATTTGCCAGGCTCCTGCTTGGTAACCGAGCCTGAAAGCTCCTGCGTTCTTTTAATCGGCGGGACGCAATAGCGTTCCAAGATTTGATCAATGTCGCCGCACCGCCGATGCAGGGTTGTCGGAATAGAAATAATAAAAGTAATTTTTGTGTAACCTGAACTTAAGGCTTGACGTCAAAGGACAAAACTGTGGACGAAGACTTCTTAGATGCGCATCAACGGCATTGGGATGACGCCGAAAGGCTTTATGCGGCGAAGCGATGGGCTAACGCGGATCATCTCTATGGGTTTTCCGCCGAATGCGGTTTGAAGGCTTTATCAGAAAAACTGAAAGAAAATAAGTTAGAACGCAAAGAGTTCTTCCATATCATGGAATCCAAAAAACCAAGCAACGCCTGGGATATTTTCGAAACATATCGCTCGGGACACCGCTTAGGCTCCAAGTTTGTCATGCCGCCGTCGAATCCGTTTACCAATTGGGATGTTTCGCAACGCTACGCTAATCAAATCAACTTCGATCAGGCGTTGGTCGAACCTCACAGAGCGGGAGCGGAGACAATTTTGAAGTTCATTGCCATCGCGGATAAAGAAGGCCTTTTACCATGAATACTTTTGACCAAATATTGCCAATTGTCGGAATTATTTTGGCCAAATACCGTGGAGCCCCGTTAGAGGCATTGGGCGAAGTCTTGTTGAATCGAGATTTAAACAGTCGACTCAGACTCATCGTATCCGACAGCTTACGCGATAACACTACCGCAGTTGAAACACTCGAAAACATCGCATCCGATTTACTGAATAATTTCGGCAACCGAGCCTATCCGATTAATCGTGCGATATTATTCGAGTCCGACATAAATAAAGCTAAGGATGAAGCGCCGTGTTTCCCGTTGGAAGGCTTCGATCAGGTCTTTGTCGTTGATAGACTGGCCGCCGAGGGTAATTGGGCTTCAATAGAGCCGGAATCTTTGGGCGCACCTCGGATAGTTTTCTTTTCCATTAAGGGAGGTGTGGGCCGTTCGTCTGCTTTAGCAACCGTAGCCTGGTCTCTGGCGCAAGCCGGTAATCGCGTACTGGTTTTGGATCTGGACCTTGAGTCTCCCGGCCTCTCGACTTCATTGCTCTCCTCGGGCAAGCAACCAACATATGGAATTACCGATTGGTTGGTCGAAGACTTGGTTGATAACGGCGACACCGTACTGGATTCCATGATTGCTTCGAGTGACTTTTCGCACGATGGCGAAATTTATATCGTTCCCGCGCATGGTGTTGAACCAGGCGAATATGTATCCAAGCTTGGCCGCGTCTGGATGCCAAAGCAGCGACAGGATGGCCGCCACGAGAACTGGTCGCAACGACTGCAACGACTAATATCTACTTTAGAGAATCGCGTTAAGCCCGACATCATATTGATTGACTCGCGTGCCGGCATCGACGAAGTAGCATCGAGTTGCGTAACCGATTTAGGGGCGAACTTAGTGCTGCTGTTCGCGATTGACGGTACGCAAACTTGGTCGGGCTATCGTATTCTGTTTGACTATTGGCGACGCGCCAACGTGGTGCGGACGATTCGCGAACGCTTGCAAATCGTTTCCGCGTTAACTCCGGATACCGAACAAATGACCTATCTGGAACGGCTTCGCGATAGTGCCTATGATCTTTTCCTGGACATGCAATACGATGAGATTCCACCAGGTGAACTTATAGATCGTAGTTGGAGCTTCGAATCGTCTGACACCGCTGCGCCGCATTACCCTTGGGCCGTCAGGTGGCATCGCAGTTTCTCTGGAATATATTCGCTACACGGCCGCCTAACCGAAATCGACACTGATACTGTACGCGCCCTGTTTGGCCCGTTGATCGACGGTGTCATTCAAACCATACAATTAGAAAAAACCAATGTTTGACGTGAATGAATTACGCGACGCAATACTTAGTTCGCCACTGGAAACCAGCAATTTTGGCGAAGAGCCCGAACCAAGTACCTTGTATGTGCCGTTTTCCCATGTCAAGGCACTCAGGCTTGACGCGAATGTTGTCGTCGGCGGCAGAGGCGTTGGGAAGTCGTTCTGGACTTCGGTTTTACGGTCCGCATCGCTACGTTCGACTTTCGACAACCTTGTTCCGGAACTGACCGACCTGGATATTAACGTGGGCTTTTCCAGCCGAGAAGATATTGATCTCTATCCGAACGAGGATAGTTTTGCATTGATGCTCAATCAGGGTATAGACCCTTACGACATATGGCGCGCCGTTATAATGCGTTGGGTCGCAGCGTGCGCTGGCCAGTCAATCCCAAACAACACATGGCCTGAAACTGTCAGTTGGCTCAAACAATGGCCAGAAGAAGCCGCGAATTTGATGCGAACTCCCCGTGACTGGCGCGGGTTGATCATTTTTGACGCACTCGACCGAACCAGTAACGACTGGAAGCGGATGGACGAAATTGTTCGGGGATTATTACGTGCCGTGTTGTGGCTTAAATCTTATCCCGGCTTATTTGCCAAGGTATTTCTCCGAGAAGATCAAGCCGAACGCACCGTATTCAATTTCCCCGACGCCTCGAAATTGTTAGCTACCAAAGCAGAGCTTTCTTGGGCACGACACGACCTTCATGGCCTTCTATGGCAGCGTTTGATCAATGCGCCGGACGAGCACGGACAGCTTTTGCGCAAAGTATCCGAATTCGTATCCGAAGCATCTCTGGTAAGCCAATTAAGCCATTGGCAGCTACCTGAAATTATGAAACGGGACGGAGAGGCTCAACGACGCGCATTTGAACGACTTGCAGGACCTTGGATGGGAAGGGACAAACGGCGTGGGGTACCGTATACCTGGTCAGTCAGCCATCTGGCTGACGGCAAAGGATTAACTTCGCCACGCTCGTTTCTGGCTGCAATACACCATGCTGCAGAGGATTCGCGCGAACGCTATGCGTCGCACGAATTCGCTCTTCATTACGAAAGTATTAAGCGCGGAATTAGTAAAGCCTCCGAAATTCGGGTAAGGGAAGTAGCAGAAGACTATCCGTGGATACAGGATGTACTCTCGACACTTAAAGGCTTAAACGTGCCCTCTGATTTCGAGTTAATCCGCCAACGTTGGATAGAACGTTATCCGGAGGGGCCGCAAGCAATCGACACCGTCAGATTACCAGCCCAACATGCGGAACGGGGTTGGGAGGGGATTCGCGAAGACCTTAAGCGACTGGGTCTCATCGACATTAAAACAACCAGCCGTATCGATATGCCGGACATTTACCGAGTTGGATTCGGACTTGGTAGAAAAGGTGGCGTAAAACCAAGTAACTGATGCGAATACAGCGTAATTTTCCAAACCTCGAACCAACTCCAGTTTTTTACAATTCACCTTTAAACACGGCTGCTCTCTCCGCCATCATCGCCGATAAATCCTCGGCCGGGCGGAGTTCCCAGGGGCGCATTTTGATGCCGGGGCGGTTGGAGATCAGTTGAATAGCGTGGTTCATATCCGTCGCTTCCAATGTCAGCAATCCGCCGCGGAGTGCTTTGATTTCGGCGTAAGGTCCGTCCGATACACGCTCTGCGTCATTGCGATAGCGTAATTTGATGGCGATATGGAGGGCCTCCCGCCCCTTGCTCACCGCCCCTGAACGCATAGTTTCTATCAGAGATAGCGTATCGGAGGAAAAATGACTTCGAACCGGGCGATTGCGAGAGGAAATCAGGCCTGGATTCGGAGCGCCCGTTTCCAAATTGTTCATGCGGCTGTAAAACTAATCTTCTACAAGCGCTAAGAGTCGTTAGCGCCCCTTAAATTCACGCATAAACCGGCCCGCTAACCTCCAAACAAGTCAGATACAAGCGCAGGTCGAATTCCAGTTGGTGGTAGTCCGGTTCCATGTATTCGCACAGTTTGTAAAAGGCTTTGTTGTGTTCCTTTTCGCGCAAGTGCGCCAGTTCGTGTACGGCAATTGCGCGCAGGAACGGCAGCGGCGCGATTTTGAATACGGCGCCGATACGGATTTCGTTTTTGGCTTTCAATTGCCCGCCCTGCACCCGCGACACGAAACTGTGCATGCCCAAGGCTTGGTGCAGTACGTCGAGCTTGTCGTCGTAAACGATTTTGCTCAGCGGCGCGGACTGGCGCAGGTACTGGTTTTTCAGGTCCATGACGTAGGCATACAAGGCTTTGTCGCTGCGAATATTGTGCAGGGTCGGATACTTGCGCTGAATGACGCCGGCCAGTTCTCCGCGGTCGAGCAGGTTTTCGACTTTTGCCGTTACTGCGGCCGGATAGTGGTTGAGATATTTCAAGCGGCTCATGCCGGCATCTCCGCGCTGTTACGGAACACCAGCAAGCGATTGTTGGCCGGCATCGCGTGGTCGGCCTGCAGAACCAAGCCGGCGCCTTGCGCCAGCCGGCAAATCCATTCGCAATCGCGGATGCCGCTCAGCGGATTTTGCGATTTCAACCATTGTTCGAAACGGACGTTGCTGTCGCTGGTGAACTGGCCGCGATAATTAAACGGCCCGTAGATGCAAACCCAGGCGTTGGGATTGAGCAGCCCGCCCAAGCGGCGGAATAAGATTTCGACTTCGGCCTCGCTCATGATGTGCAAGGTGTTGGCGCTGAACAAGGCATCGATCGCGGAGCACGGCCACACCGGGTCGTTGACGTCCAACACCACAGGCCGCTGCAGATTGGGCAGCTTGGCCTCTTCCACCCACAAGCGAATGCCGGGCAGGTTTTCGGCGCGGTCGGTCGGTTGCCAGGTCAAATGCGGCAATTGCTCGGCGAAAAAACAGGCGTGCTGGCCACTACCGCTACCGATTTCCCAGACGGTAAGCGGATGGGTAAACACCTCGCGCAGCCGCGCCAGGATCGGTCCCTTGTTATTTTCGCAAGCTTGGGAAAACGGCTTTGGTCCGGTCATGGTTAAAATAGGGTTATGGAAATTCGTTTTGTAAACCGCATCGGCGACATCGAGCGCCGGGATTGGAACGCCCTGGCCGGGCGCGACTATCCGTTTTTGCGCCACGAGTTTCTGGCCGCGCTGGAACACAGCGGCGCAGTCGCGCCGGCCACCGGCTGGCAGCCCGAGCATGCGTTGTTGTACCAAGCCGACCGGTTGGTCGCGGCGATGCCGTTGTACCGCAAGACCCATTCCTGGGGCGAATACGTGTTCGACCAGGCTTGGGCGCGAGCTTACGCGCAACGCGGTTTGGCCTATTATCCCAAATATCTCGCGGCGGTTCCGTTTACGCCGTGCACGGGGCCGCGCATCGTCGTCGCGCCGGATCGGCCGGCCGACGAAACCGTGGTTCCGCTGCTGGACGCGGTATTGGAGCGGGCGCGAAGCGACGGCCTATCGTCCTGGCACTGTTTGTTTGCGGATGCCGACTTGGGCGAGCGCTTGGCGCAGTACGGTTTAATCCGCCGCGAAGACGTGCAGTTTCAATGGTTCAATCGCGCTTACCGCGATTTCGACGATTACCTGGCCGCGCTCAGCGCCGGCAAACGCAAAATGGTCAAACGCGAACGGCGCAAAGTCGGCGCACAAGGCATCGAACTGGTCAGCCTGGACGGCCGCGAAGTGGACGCCAAACAATGGCAGGCATTTTACCGGTTTTACGCGCTGACCTACCTCAAGCGCCGTTCGCAGCCCTATCTGAATTTGGACTTTTTTCTGCGGCTCGCGGCCGACATGCCGGAGCAGTTGCGTTTGATTTTGGCAATGAAACGGGGGCAAGCGGTCGCCGCCGCGTTGTTTTTCGTCGGCGGCGATACCTTGTACGGCCGTTACTGGGGTTGCGACCACGATTACGACGCACTGCACTTCGAAGCCTGCTATTACCAGGGAATCGGGTATTGCATCGCCAACGGTTTCAGCCGCTTCGACTCCGGCGCCCAAGGCGAACATAAAATCGCACGCGGTTTCGAGCCGGTGACGACCTCGTCGTGGCACTGGATCGCCGAACCCGGTTTCGCCGCGGCCATCGCCGATTTCGTCGCCCGCGAGCGGCTCCACGTCGCGAGTTACCGGGCCGATGCGGCGCAATATTTACCGTTCAAGCACAATGCAGACGCGACGGTCGGCAACGATGACAGCCATTTCAGATAAGGACGGTGTCGGGTAAATCGTATACGCCGACAGTTGCGTTGTTAGCTAGCCGTCCCCAATGTCGGCTACATAATTTAAGTATTTAACAGCGGTAAACTAGCCGTAAAACGGGATCGACCGGCCGTTGCGACCTGCTCCAGCCTCATCCGCGCCGGCCAATGCCGATCCGTTAAACTCCAAGCTAACCCAATATCCGCGCCAATTGTAAATGCTCTACCGCCTCGGCATCATCTCCGACACCCACGGCCTGCTGCGACCGCAGGCGCTGGCCGCGCTTCGCGGCTGCGAGCGGATTTTGCATGCCGGCGACGTCGGCAAGCCGGAGGTGTTACATGCGCTGAACGAGTTGGCATCGGTGACGGCGGTACGCGGCAATAACGATAACGGCGTTTGGGCCGACGAGTTACCGGACTGCGCGCGGGTCGAGGCGGGGCAAGTCGGAATCTATCTGCTCCACGATCTGGCCGAACTTGACATCGATCCGGCCAGAGCCGGGATTCGCATCGTGATTTCCGGCCATTCGCACAAGCCGTCGATTTCGGAACGGGATGGGGTGTTGTATCTAAACCCCGGCAGCGCCGGTCCGCGCCGTTTTAAGTTGCCGGTCGCCGTCGCCGAATTAACCATTGACGCCGCTGCGGTGCAGGCGCGAATTATTCCGCTGCCGGTTTGAATCGCTTCGGTTTACACATTGCCGTGTAAAATCGGCTGAGTCGCCGGCAAGCCGCTTGCGGCGCCACACAACCGGCAATTGGCCTTATTCATTCTAATCGACCGTAACCAAACCACCGACCATGAGTTTCGACTTCAACGCTTACCTTAACCGCATCGGCATAGCCCGACCCGAGCCCACCCTCGCCGGCCTGAGCGCATTGCAACAGGCGCAACTCAGTGCGATTCCGTTCGAGAACATCAATCCGCTGCTGGGTTTGCTGCCCGATTTGGACCCGGCGGCATTGATGGACAAGATCGTCGCCAGCCGGCGCGGCGGTTACTGTTTCGAGCTGAACGGATTATTCGAGCACGCGCTGAACGAACTGGGATTTGCCTACCAGCCGATCATGGCACGGGTGCGGATGGGACGCAGCGAAGGCGGGCCGCGACTGCATTTGGGCTTTATCGTCGAGGCCGACGGCGAGTCCTGGCTGGTCGATGTCGGATTCGGCGGCCCCAGCCACTACCGGCCGTTGCGTTTAGGTACAGAGCAGGAACAAATGTTGGACCACAACCGTTTCCGGCTGCGCCTGGAAGCGGAATCGGGGGAAACCGTGCTGGAACGGCAGCAAGACGGCGACTGGTTCGCGCTGTACAGTTTCGACCGCTCCAGAGTCCAACGTTGCGACCTGGAAGCGGCTAATCTGGTCTGCACCACCTGGGACCAATCGCTACTGTCGCAAAATCTATTGGTTTGCCGCAATACCGCCGCGGGCTGGGTGCAGTTGTTCAATACCAACTTTTCCCAATTTCGCATGGGCGAGCAAGTCAGCACGCCGGTGAACAGCCGGGCGCATTTGTGCGATTTGCTGGGGGAACATTTCGATATCGAGCTGGCAGAAGACCACTTGGCCCGGCTGGCCGAACGCTTGGCGTTGGCTGCCGGCTAAATCGCCGCGGCACAAGTTCCAACGGCCGCTGCAAAGGGCGGCAAAGCGTATCTGGCCGAAGCAGAAAGCGGGTTTGAGGTATCGGGGTAGGATATTCGGGACCGGCCGATCCTGCACCGCCGGTCAGCGAGCAGTAGGCCGCAAAGTTGCAATATCGAGTCTGGTGGGTGCTGAGGGGTTCGAACCCCCGACCCTCGCCTTGTAAGGGCGATGCTCTCCCAGCTGAGCTAAGCACCCGACTCGAGGCCGCGCATTTTATCGAAAACCCCGCTCCGCGCAAACTGTTTTTGCCGATTTCACCGCAACGCCGTCGGGCAAAGCTCAAGGGTTCGACTCGCCAGGCCCGACGCCTCCAGCAAACCTGCAGTTGAAAAATTCCGGTTTTGGTTTACCTTAGTGTAGGCATAAGACTACAGAAACTCGCCGCACCGACACTCCCTTTAACCGACGCTCCGTTTACCGCCGAAAATCGCATGAGTAAAAGTTCTTCGTTCATACCTATTTACGATTTTTCTCCCAGCGTAAACGCCAATTATCTGAAACAAATTCTGCCGCTGCTGGTCCGGCATAACGTCGCGGCCAACCCGATCAATTACGCGATTTGGTACGACTACGTCGCCGAAAGCAATTCCAGCCTGACCCGCGCCGTCAATAGCTTGATCGCCGAGCAAAAAAAGTTCGATTACGAAACCAGCGTCGATCTGTATAAAACCCACATCTGCAACGCTTCGCTGGAATCGTTCGAGCAGATCAACCGCCAGTTGCATAAAGTGATCGAGCAAGCCACCAGCGCGATCAACGACACCTATCACAAGGCCGAGGAAACCAACGACAGCTTCCAGAAAAAGTCGGTGATTCTGGAAAACTTTTCCGCGTCCGGCGGTTTGAAAACCGTGTTGCAGGAAATCATCCAGGAAACCAAGTCGCTGGCGCTGACCAGCCAGGCCATGCAGGCCAAACTGACCGACGCCAACCGGGAAATGGAGCAACTGCGGGAAGAACTGGCCCAGGTCAAACAGATCGCCACCACCGACGGCTTGACCGGTCTATTGAACCGACGCGCGTTCGATATGACGTTGGCGGAAATCGTCGAAAGCTCGGCGCCGGAAACGACCTGTCTGTCGATGCTGGATATCGACCATTTCAAACGCATCAACGATACCTACGGCCACACCATCGGCGATAACGTGATCAAATACGTGGCCACGCTGATGAAAAAACACGCCGAAGACCATCACCACGTCGCCCGCTACGGCGGCGAGGAACTGGCCATCATCATGCCCAACACCCGCGCCGAGCGGGCGTTTCAGATTTCCGAGAACATTCGCAGCGCGATGGAAGCCAGCCGCTTGCAGCGCAAGAACGACAACCAGCCGTTGGGGAAAATCACATTGTCTATCGGCGTCGCCCGCTTGCAAGCCGGCGACGATTCGGAAAGCTTTCTGGTCCGGGCCGATAACGCCCTTTACCAAGCCAAACAAAGCGGCCGCAACAAAGTCGTGCCGTCGTAAACCGGGTTCGGCCCGGAAACCTCAGCCTGCGGCGAAGCGCTGCACGACCAGGCAGCCGACCATGTCGCCTTCGACGTTGACCATGGTCCGCACCGTGTCCAGCAGCCGGTCTATCGGCAACAAAATCGCGACCGCCTCGGCCGGCAAGCCGACCGCTTGCAACACCATCACCATCGTCACCATGCCGGCGCTGGGAATGCCCGGCGCACCGATGGCGGCCACCATGGTCGTGAAGCAGACGATCAACTGCTGCGCCAAATCCAATTCGATTCCGGCCAGATTGGCGACGAATAATGCCGCGGCCGCCTCGTATAGCGCGGTACCGTCCATATTCACCGTGGCACCGAGCGGCACCACGAAACCGGCGATGCCGGGCTTGACGTGCAGATGCTGCTCCACGCAGCGCAGGGTCACCGGCAGCGTCGCCGAACTGGAACTGGTGGCAAAGGCCGTGACCAGGGCGGCACGCGACCCGCGAAAAAACTTCAATGGCGACATGCCGGTCGCCAGAAATAGCAAGCCCGGCAACACGACACAGCCGTGCAGCAAGGTAGTCCCCACCACCACCGCGACGAATTGGGCCAGACTGTGCAGCAAGGCCATGTTCTGTGTCGCCAACAATTGCGCGAGCAAAGCGCAAATCCCGAACGGCGCCAAACGCATGATCCAGCCCACCAGGCGCAACATCAATTCCAGCCCTTCCTGCAGCAATAACAGTATGTTGCGGTAGCGTTCGCCGCCAACCACCAGCGCAATCCCCAACAGCAGAGCGAACACGACGATTGCCAGCACGTTGGCTTGCGCCAGCGCGGCAAACGGGTTGACGAATAAGCCGTGCAAAAAACTGGCGATGAATTCGGCGAAACTCATCTGTTTGGCGGTAAAACCCTGGCTGGCGTCACGGAACAGCTCCAAATTCAGGCCTTTGCCCGGCTCGAACCAAATCGCCGCCCCCAGCCCGAGCAAGATAGCCAAAGCCATCGACAACACGAAAAAGCTCAGCGTCGCGATCCATACCCGATGTAACTGGCTGTGCAAACGCAAATTGGCGACGCCAACCGCAATCGAAGTAAACACCAGCGGCACCAACACCATTTTCAACAGATCGACAAACAGAGTGCCGACCAACCCCAGCAGATACATGCCGTGCCGGGTTAGCTGCGCCTCCGGGCCCAAGCGGGCTAAACCGACGCCCAACCCGACACCCAGGGCAGCCCCGAGAAAAATTTGCCCGTTCAATCCGATTTTCACCGCGTTCTCCGTTTGCACACTGGTCGCGCCGATTTTAACCCGGCCGACGGCGTCGGACCCGGTCTTTTATTCCCAGCGCGGACCATGGCATTCGGCTTCGACAGCAGAAGCGGATCGCTCTATGATTCATTGCCAACGCGTGGGCACTGCATTTAGCGAAGTGCAATTTTTTGAACTTAGCCAGACAGGCAAAGGAGCAAGTCGACATGAAAATCGGAACCAAACCTGAAGCCAACCAGCCCGGCAAGCGGCTGAAACCGAAAATCAGCGAGACAGCAAGCGAGCGGCGTTTGCGGCAGGCGCTGGACCGAATCGCTGAGCTGGAACAACGCTTAGCTACACTGGAGCAAGTTATTCGGATCGCGGCCGACGGATCGGTCAGCATTACCGCGGCGGCGAATCTGGCAATCAACGCGAATCAGGCGGTTATCAATGCCGCCAGCGTCAAGGCCGCCAACGTCATTCAATGCGATACGCTGATCGCGAACAACGTAGTGGCATCGACCTATACTCCGGGCGCGGGGAATATCTGGTAAACCGCAGCGAACGGGCAGCGCAAAGCGCCGCCCGGCGCGGGAAAGGATCGCGCGCGATTTAGCGTCTAACGCCGACGTTTAGCCAAACCGGCGCCGGCGGCCAAAACCGTGCCGAACAACCAAAGCGCCGAAGGCAGCGGTACCGCCGCTACCGTAGCGGCGGCAATGAACGGTTCGCCCGCCAAACCTTGTTGGTTGGAATGGAAGCGGATACTGAGCAAGGTTTGGTTAGCAAACGCGGCCGGCAAGTTGAAAATCTGCTGGTCCAAGCGGGCGCGGCCGCTGCCGGCGGAAAAAGCCTCGATCGCATCGACGCCGTTGATGGCGTTATTGAAGCCGCCGTCGTAATGGTCGCGGACGTTTTGGCCTTCGATCAAATCCACGGTATAGATGTCGCCCAGGCTACCGCTGAAACTGACGTAGCCGACGTTGGCGCCGTCGGCGCCGTAGGCGGTATTAATCAAGGTAAAGGCCTGGGTAACGCCGAAAATATTGACCGGGATATCGATCTCGCCGTTATGGAATGCGGTGTTGCCGTCGCCATCGACCGCCAATTCAAACGGCACGCCGTTAAAGGTATGCGCACCGGGAAACAGGCTGTCGTAACTGGCCCCGTCGGTCCAGGTTCTGATATCCGCGTTGAGGCTGGGTAAGGCCAGCGTGGTGTAAGACGCATCGGCAACCCCCGCTTCGGCAACCAATAGCAATGCTGCAAGTATCTGTGTTTTCATATCGGCTCTCCCGTCAATTTGGCCAACAATACCCCAAAATTTACCTGAGTATTGCCGCCTATTTTATTTGAACCGCGTCACAAAGTCATGCTGTAATGCCGGACAGGAAGCCGATGTTCATCGCCCTGTAAAACCGATGCGCCAGGCTTCGGCTAGCGGCCCGGACTAGTCGAACCGTTCGGACTTTTGCCGTGCGTGTTAGGGTTGCCGGGAAACGCCGCATGCGGAGCCTATGCGCACGATGCTGCTTGCCGCCTAGCTTGAACGCACTGTTAGAGGAGATTATTTAATGGAAAAAAGGAAATCGATTTTGCTGGCGGCAAGCCTGGCCGGTTTACTGGCCGGTCCGGCGGCGGCTGTCACCATTCACTTCGACTACAGCTACGACGGCGGCTTCTTTTCCGGAAGCAATCTGTCCCGGCGCACCACGCTGGATGCGGCCGGCCAATATTTCTCGGCGGTGCTGCAAGACAGTTTGGCGGCTATCGATTCGAACGGCGGCAACCAGTTTACGGCGATCTTCAGCAGACCGGACACCGGCGCGACCGGAAATTTGGCGGCATTCGACGTCGCCGCCGACACGCTGACGGTATTCGTCGGCGGCCGCGACTTGGGCGGCAACGCGCTGGGGCTGGGCGGACCGGGCGGCTACAGCGTCACCGGTACCCAGAGCTTTTTGAACCAGGCCGCCTACCGCGGCGAAACCGGCGCCCAAACCAATCCGCCGTCGGATTTTGCCACCTGGGGCGGTTCTATCAGTTTCGACGCCGATGCGGCCTGGTATTTCGATAGCGATCCCGCCACTACCGAATCGTTCAGCGGCTTCGATTTTTACTCGGTGGCCTTGCACGAATTGGGGCACGTACTCGGCTTCGGTACGGCCAATTCCTGGAGCCGCTGGCTGCAAGGCGGCAAATTCACCGGCCTGGAAGCCAAATTGGCCAACGCCGGCCAAGACGTACTGCTGTCTGCCGACGCGGCGCATTGGCAATCCGGGCAAACCAGTACCGTCAACGGCCAAGGCAGTTACCAAGCGGCAATGACGCCCAATATCGCAGCCGGCACCCGCAAGAACCTCACCGACCTGGACTTGGCGGCGCTATCGGACATCGGTTGGGAAGTGGCGGCCGCCGAGCCCGCGCGCCAAGTGCCGTTACCCGAACCGGCTTATTGGTTACTCGCCGCCGGATTGGCCGCCATCGGCCAGCGCGTGCTAGGCCGCGATCGCGCCGAGCTGCCGGGTTAAGCGCCAGCCCATTGCCAAACCGATCAGCCATTGGTTTGCACGCGGCCGGCCAGCAATTTGCCGGCACAAATGCACAGCAACCCGGCCAACACGGCCAACAGCCAACGCCCGCCGCTCTCCAGAAAGATCATGGCATCCAAGCTGAACGGAACCGGCCTGGACCGTCCGGCCTGCTCGGCCATGTTCTGAAACATGATTTCCAAGTTACCCAGCAACACCAATGGTACCGTTGCGGTTACCAGTAGTAACGACAGCAAGATACCGCCGATGGCCGCGATAATCCGCTGCGCCAACGCCGCTCCGGGCCAGGCCAGTATCAGGGACAAGGTAATCACCGGCGGCACCAGGGTATGCGTCAGATGGGTGCCGGCCGTCATCTGTGCGCCGGGATTGACGGTATAGCCCGCCGCGACCGGAATCGGCCGCAACACCCAGGCCGATACCGAAATCAAATAATCGTTGTCTTTGGCCACCAAGGCCAGCCCCGGCGCAAAATCCTGGCTCCACTCGCGGATACCGAAGTCGACGAAGGGCAGCAAAAACGCGCCGATCGGCTGGCGAAATACGAAAGCCAGCACCGACAATAGCAACCAAACCAGCAACAGCCTGACGCTAAACCTAACTAACTCTGCGCTGTCCATCGGCATCCGAGCGCGCCCACGCCGCCCACCAGGCAAAAAACAAACAGCCCAATAGGACAATCAAAGTCGGCGCAAAATAAGTGTGGGCCGGCAAAAACCAGGCCGGGTAATACGCTACGACAAAATAAATCGCGGCAATACGCAGCAGGTTCAGCAAATACATGAAACCCGCCGCGGCCAATACCCCGGCCAATTTACGGCCCAGGTTAGCCGGATACGCCAGCATGGCCGAGACCACCAGAAACATCGCACCGGCCCCGTCGCATCCGCGCACGATCTCCAAGTTGGCTCGCGCCGAAACCAAATAGTTGCCCACCGCTACAACCTGTTCGCCCGGCGCCAATAGATCGATCACCGCCACATCCGGCCGTACCAGCCCCCAGTGGTACAGCGTATCCCGCAATAAATCGTCCGGAATTTGGAAATACGCTTGATGCATCAACCCGTAGATGCCGGCAAACCACAGCGGAAACCACCAGGGCCGAAGCTTGGCAGCGATGAAGACGGATGGAGTAATTGCTTCGATAGGATCAGCCATGGTCTCGATAGTCAGTCAAGCAACCGCATGACACATTGCGGTTAATTCGATGCTTGCCCGTACAACAACACCCTACGCACGGCGCAGTTGTGGCGGCAGTGGGAACCCGGTCGTCTATTTCTTCGGGCTTCGCCTTTCCCCGCAGTGGAGCATCCGCTTCGAGCGCACCCGACAAACCGGTTCCGGCGCCGCGCATCATGCGCCATTATCCGCCAAAGGACATGCTCCCGATAGCCGAGCCGGCTCGAACGTTGCCAAATTGGTAGCGCAAGCCGCAACTGGCATCATTTGAATTTTTGCTATGCCCTATCGCCCTGCGCTACAGCATTCAAGGCAAACTCTGAGCCAACGGCAAGTTGTGCGCCAATATCGACGCCGGCGAATGCAAACTTCGGGTACTCGGCCCGTTCTTCGTCAAATACAGTTCCGGCAATTTCAACGCCAGCAACAGCGAACTGGAAAAACGCCGGCGTGTTCGCATCCAGGCAAAATTTGACCGCCGGTATAGGTTCAAATCTGGCAAAGGTAGCGAACTTGACGCTAGAGCAAGCGAAACGGGGGTAAATCCGCTTTGCCGTGTTTTGGATTAACGAACAGTAAAAAAGGCCCCCCACTCCTTGGCAGCCAAATCAGCGTGCTTAGTTATTTGCCGGTAACTTATGGGAGCCTCTAAAAATCCACGATTAATCAGATTCGGGGCGTAAAACGCGCTCGAAAGCGGACATTTCCAAGCGGACTACCTTCAACTCGAAACCTTTTCAGCTCCGATGGGCGGCATCAAGACGCAGCTACCCTGCGAATGGCGCAAAAACGTCGCATGTTGTACACCAGATTCATGAAGCCGATACGCACTTCGGCGCGGGCTAGGCCAATGCAACGGATCGTCTTACCGCCCCATTGCGCCATCCAGGCAAACACGTGCTCGACCCGGCAACGGGTTTTGGAGCGGGTACTGTTACCTTGTTTTTCCCGGTCAGTCAGCGGTTTGCCGCGCACCCCTTTGCGGTGAATCCGGCTGCGGTAGCCTTGTGCTTTAAGGCAGGCTTCCGTGGCTTCGGATCGGTACGCACTGTCGGCCCACACATCCCGGCTGGTATTGCCGCTATCGAGCAAGCCGTTCAGGGCTTGGGAGTCGTGGATGCTGGCATCGGTGACCGTGTATTTGCGCACCAACTTGTGGGCATTATCAACGTTGACGTGATTCTTGTACCCGTAATAACTCTTGTCACCTTTCTTGGTCCAGCGCGCATCGGTATCCTTCTGACGGCGTTTGGAGGCTGACCAGTCCTCGACGGTTTCGTCAGCTTTAATCCGGGCGTTCTCGTCCGGCGTATTACGCTGCACCGGCGCCTTGACGAAGCTGGCGTCAATCAGTTGACCCTTGCGGGCAATCAGGCCGGCGCGATCCAATTGCCGGTTGAATTCGTTGAACAAGGTTTCGGTCAATTTCAACGCCTTGAGCGACTCGCGAAATAGCCAGAAACTGTTGCGGTCCGGCGCGTGCTTGGCATCCGACAAACCGATAAAACGCTGAAAACTGCGCCGGTCTTCGATTTGAAACTCCAGTTGCTCGTCGCTCAGATTGTAGAGACTGGCGATGACCAACGCTTTGAACATCAACACCCCATCCCAAGGCTTACGCCCGGCAGACGATTTGCGGACTTTGTGATGGACTCGATCCAGCAGCGGCCGGAACGCGTCCCAATCCACTTGCGCGTCCAATTCCAACAACGGATTACCCAAACGATCGATTCGACGATCTCGATGTTCAAACAGGGAACCGAAAAGGTCGTCTTGTGCCACCGTCATCTCTGCTCTCCAAAGGTCTTTAGCTCCGACTCATTTTACTCGCCGGGCGCAATTTTTAGAGGTTCCCTTATGCTTTGATTACTGCAAGGTGCAGGTGTCGTTGCCTCCGTCCCTAATGTAGTAATCGGTCGACGCAGTGCCGTTGGCGGCCGAGATTACATTGGTCCCCGCACTCAGAAAAATCGGCATCGATTTTCTGGTCGTACCGTTCAATTGGGTGATCGGCGTGCCGTTGTTCGATACGTTAAGCAGGAAAGCACCGTTATCGAACAGGTTGACGAACGGTTGGGCGTTGCCGGTGGCCGGGTTAAACGCACAGCCCGGCGTTACCGTGGCGTAGGATTTACCGCTCGCTGCGTATTCGAGGACACCATCGGCGCTAAAGGTATTGCCCGATGTATCCGGCAAGTTGCAGAAGCCGGATTGTACCGTGAAGGTATAGGTATCGGCCGCTCTTCGCGACAAGGCGACCACGACAGTGTTATTTCCGTCATAAAGCCAAACATCCGTAGCGGGCTGTAACGCATCGACTTTGGTTACTGTTCGGCCGTTTAGGCTAACAGTGGCGGTATCTCTTGATTTTGGATTGAACAGCCCCACCTGAATCGTTGCCGACTGCAGGCCAGTAGCGGGATTTACGGCGCATTGCACCGTTGCGGAAGCAAACGTTTTTCCGGTTGAACCGATCTGGATGGTAGTGGCTGAGTTGACGTTAGCAGACGCAACTAGCAGGCTGGTGAAAAACCCACTGATATTTCCCCTTACCCACGGTTTCCGTGATTTTTTCGTGTTGAAATCGGTCATGACATCGAGTTTCAACCGTTTTGCCCCTGTTTCAAGGGCTTTTTATTCGCCTGAAGCCGTCTGTGGACGGTTTTCAGGCGTACTTCACCCTAGGTGGGCACACTCCACGCCGGTTTTGGTGTGAACACCAGCAGCTTGAGCAACCGCGTCAGGTTATAGGCGGCGAAGCAAAACAAGGCTTGGCCAGCGACTTTGGCTAAGCCAATGTGACGGGTTTTGCGCAGGCCACCGACCGTTTTGACCCAGCCAAAGGCTTCTTCGACGATTTTGCGGCGCTTGAGGCTTTGGGCATAGCCTTTGCCGCGCGCGGTGCATCGACGGCACTGCCGGTCTTTTTGCGAGCAACATGGGCTTTGATGTCTTGCGTCTTGAGTTTGTTGACGAACGCCGGTTGGTTATAGCCTTTGTCGGCACCGACGCTACCGCCTTTGGGAACACGGCGTTTGATCATTGTTTGCGCGGCTTCGATTTCAGCGGTGCCGGTGGCTTGGGTGGTTTCAACATCAACGATCAAACCGTTACGATTCTCGGATAGGGCATGGGTGATGTAACGCAGTTTGGCCTCGGTGTATTCGCCTTTTTTGTAAAGCCGGGCTTCGGGGTCGGTCGTACTTTGGTGGGTGGCGTTGCTGCGCTTTTCGCCGCTGAAGTCGACCTCGGGATTGCGGCCGGCGGGTTTATCGGGACCGCTGCCGTCTTTCTTCACGAAGCTTTTGTGCGAGGCCCAGGCTTCGATCAGGCTGCCATCGACACTGAAGTGCTCGTCGGAAACGAGGTTTTGCCACTCGGCTATGGCCAGTACCCGCTCAAAAAATTCGCGACTCAGCGCTTCGGACAGCAGGCGTTCGCGGTTGGCGCTGAACACGCTGCGTTCCCAGACAGCATCGTCGATGCCCAGACCGACAAACCAGCGAAACAGCAGGTTGTAGTCCAGCTGTTCCATCAACTGGCGTTCGCTACGAACGGTGTACAGCACTTGCAACAGCAAGGCGCGCAGCAATTTTTCGGGCGCAATCGACGGACGGCCAGTGTGCGAGTAACGCTCGGCAAAGACGGCATCCATAGAGGCCAATACGCCATCGACGAGTAGACGTAAACGACGCAACGGATGCTGTTTGGGAATACGTTCTTCCAGGCTAACGTAGCTGAACCAGCTATTTTGAATGGCATCGTGTCCGCGCATGGGGGGCTTCTCCAATTTAGATGCGCTATTTTACTTGTTTGCTGAGGCTATGCGCCTTGATGACTGCAGCTTTGGGAGTTTTTCACCAGCCTGCTAGCGCCGTGACTAGCCCCCAAAGGCTACCGGGTAAGATTTTGATCATGGTGGCGCTCCTGCTCGAATAGCTAAATTAGAGAACGCAAATCCTATTCGACGGATATGAATTCAACCTGAATCCCATATTAAAAGCAGGTTAAATCCCAGCTTACGTTTCTACCGGGCTAATCAACATGGATACTCGCTACGAACAAGGCAATAAAAAAGGCCTAGGTGAAAAACACCTAAGCCTTTGATAACTATGGAGCTGGCGATGGGACTCGAACCCGCGACCGGCTGATTACAAACCAAAGACCAAATTTATAAGTCCTTACGAATCAACAACCTACAGAGAATTCCATTAGCAAACCGTAGTTGAATTATTAATCACTTACATTCAATCGGCAATGGTTAGTGGCACAAATTAGGCACATCCTCTTACAATCAGATTTTATTTTTACTGGTAAAGACCGGCCATTGTCCCCCTCTGACATCTTTAATATTTTAACTACACTATTAGAAGACAAATTTGGATGTCCTTGTTTGATTAGCATAACTATCTAAAAAATGACTCGCCCTTTCTGGAGGATAAATGTTGCCTTTCTATGCCTTGCTTGTCTCTGACGTAAAGAGGGGTGTTGAGAACGCAGAAAAATAGTAGTAAACCTTTTTCATTCCGAAAACAGGTAAATAACCAATGCGTAAGTCTGTACTTGAACCAGTCTCTAAATAATATTAGGGGTAATTATGTATAATCTCGGTAAATTATTCACTCTGGCTAATGCTATCAAGAATTTTATCTTCAAGATACCGTTGACAAAAAGCAAAACCATTATTATTGATCTCTCCATAATATCATTAATCTTAGTTGTTTCCACTTGTATTGTGTCAGAGATTCTCAAGGACTCCATCATTTTAACATCCATAAGCATTCCTGATGATTTAAAACAATACGGGTATACAGAAAAAGGCATTACTAAGCGACTTGTAGCAAAAACTAGAATAAATCGTTTAGAGAATATTGATCTCCCAATAACTACATTTCGGCATAGCGAAAAAGAATATTTTTTCAAAACTCCGGCCATTTCCACCTCGTCCTTACAAGAAGATCTTCCAGATATTTCATGGGCTGAATCTGGAATCAATCTTAAGGCTGTTCTACTGTTGATAAGAAGGGCATTTGGTCTACAAACTAACTATATAGAAGGTCAGTTGATTTATTCTGCTGACACAAAAAACAAAAAAATTGAAAATGGGAAGCTCTATTTAAGTCTTAATAGCGCGAATGCGTTTGATAGGATATTGTCTAATAGATACAGTGTCAACGATATGGAGTCTTTGTTGCAAGATGCTGCTGATATGCTAGCCATGGAAATATCGCCACATAAGCTTGCGATTTCATACTTACAGAAACTTTTAGAGGACCATAAGTTTTTAACATACGCTGTAATTCAAAACAACGCAGATTTAAAGAAAAGGTTTGATAACATTGTTTACATGCTTACATCTTATGCTGAGAAATCCTCTAAATCCGATGCTAATCTCATTTATTCCTGGCTTGGATATGTGCATTTGCATATCGGCAGTCCCGATATGGCAATTAATTACTTTGACCAAGCCAATAGGATTGATCCAACGTTTGTGCCGACAATAATAGGATTCGGAAACTCTTTATACTTATTGAGTGAGCGGAAAGAAGCAGAGAAAAAGTATAGGGAAGCCGCTGATGCTGATAATAGTAGAAACCATCTGGAATTGAATATCTATCTAGCGGACTTGGCTCTAACAGATAAGAGGTTAGACGAGGCTTGCGAGAAATTCAATAATTCAATAAATTGGGCTCATGATCTATATCTTAAGAGCTTATATAAGGACTATCACTTTCTGGAAGCAATACCGTTTTTATTTAAAAAAATTTTTTTAAATAAAAATCTTTCAAATTCTTTTTTCTGTGATATCAGGGAAAATAAAATCCCTCCATTTTACGAGACGAATAATGATCAAATCTCATACATTTTAACCTCTGCCTACCAAGGGCTGGGAGAAGTTAATATTGCATATTATAGAAGAGAGATAGAAGAAAGTGCTAAAGAAAAGAGAGGGGTTAATTCCTTTAAATCATATTATTGGTATAACAAAGCGAATGAGGCATTTAATCAGGCATTAAGTTTAGGTAAAGAAAAATCATTAGTTTATGGAAAATGGGGGGCAGCGTTAAAAGAGCTTGGAAACGATCATAAGAAAAAATATCCCGAATCGAAATGGAATGGTTATTTTGCAAATGAGGCCATTAAAAAATTCAACTTGGCAATAAAAAATGACAGTGATAAAAAAATCAGATATTGGGCTTATTTTCAGCTAGGATTAACAGCGGATCTTTACGGCTCTCTAGATGCTGAAAATTTTTATCTGAAGTCCATAGATGAAAATCCTAGTTTTGCGTTAGCCCACAACAATCTAGGCTATATATATAGGAAATCAAAAAGATTAAACAAAGCAATAGATGAGTATGAAAAAGCTATAAAGTATAGTTCGGATATTATAAACACATCATTAGTTTACAATAATATAGGCATATTAATGATGGAAGATCGTCACGATCCAATAAATGCAATAATCCAGTTTCAAAAATCCTTGGCTTTATTTAAGGATGCTTCAAATACTCCTTACAATAACCGAGCAAAATCCAGATGCTACAATAATTGGGGCGAGGCTTTATTTAGATACCAAAAGAAACCGGAAGAGGCTAAAGAAAAATACAATATCGCAATAAGCTTATATAAGAGAAACGCGATTGCTCATTTTAATCTTGGCGAATTGTTACTAGATAATGACCGCGAGAGAGCGATTTGCCACTTCAAGTACGCAATTGAAATCGATCCAAAACTTAAAAAAGACATTCCAATTAAAAATAAGGATAATTCAGAAGGGAACTTATGTACTGCAATATGATAATTTTTGGATACTTCATGCTGATTACCAGGCTTGAAGCTTTTGATTAAACTTTTTTGGATTAAACCACTTCAAGTATAGTTGGCGGGGATTATGCTTTATCCCCGCCTAGAGGCTAGAATTAACCGCCGCCACCATCAGATAGCCCAACCAGTTGTTTTGAGGGAGTCTTTACCATTGACGTGCCGTTGTCGTCACCAGTGGTTGGGCCTCCATCAGGCTGGCTAAATACGTTGAAAGATAAAAACAGAAAAGAAGCTAACAGTAATGTAATTTTAACTAATTTGGACATCATAACCTCCTTAATCAATGCATGATAAATAGAGCACATTTTTTACATATTGTCAACAAAGCAAGTCTTGCAATCCATTTTATTTGAGTTAAACGCTACTGATCAATCATAAATTGTTTCGGCATTTGATCGGCTTTGTTGCATAAATCGAGGCCAGGGTAAATTTCCCCTTACCCCGAATCGTCAGACGGATTTAGGGCATGACCACGGTGATCGGCGTTCCCAATTGGGTAAAACGGTTCAATAACGCAGCTCGAATCTGCAACTCGGCGACTTGGCTATCAAAGACCCTCGCCTTGACCCGTTCGCCCAGCAGCTTGAAGCAACGCATTTTGGTTTCCACCAGACTGCGGCGATGGTATACCCCCAGATGCCGCTACTGCGGCGCCCCGCTGGTGCGCAGCGAGCGCGACCTCTGCGCCGATTGCCTGGCATACGCCAGGCTCGCGGCCAGCCTGGCGACCTTCAGAAACGCAACGAAAAGGCGGATATCAGCTCTATCTGGCAATCAACGACATCGAACACAGCAAGACCAAGGTCAGATCGCCGCAAACAAATGGCATTTGCGAGCGTTTCCATAAAACCATCTTGCAGGAGTTTTACCAGGTGGCGCTGCGAAAAACCCTGTACGAGGACTTGCCCTCATTGCAACGCGATTTGGACAACTGGCTGGATGAGTACAATAATCATCGAACCCATCAGGGCAAGATGTGCTTTGGACGAACTCCCATGGCCACCTTGATCAATGGCAAACAGGTCTGGAAAGGAAAACATTTCTAGGCCGAATTTAACCTGACAGACACTTCTAAAAATCCAGTAACTGTCAGATCGAGTTTGAAGTTCTACACTTTGTCAAATTGGTCTTACGCAGTTGTACGCCCATTCCTAGTTTCAAATTTTTGCCTGGCAGATATAGCGTCCAACTCGCAGGACTGTTTCTTCATGTTTATTGGCATAGTACACACCCAAGATCGCTTTCTCATTGACTGAGAGGTACCGCCATATACCTTCTTCCAGAATGAGTTCCTTGAATAGCTTTGCATCCTGACTTACGTAAATGGTCGAACTACTGTTACGCGTGAAGAGGCTCAAGTCTTTAAGAGGAAAGCACTCTTCAACATTCAGCGTCTCTTCTTGTTTTTTCCATTCGTAGCCTTTGTCCGAGGTCAGAAAATCCCCCCAACCGAAATACACTAGCTCGTCGCCGATTTTGACAAGTTTGTTACTATCCCTGTGAGAATATTTACTGCCCCCCCCAGGTTCCATTTTGCCAAGCCTTGGCCGCCCCGTAATACATGACGAAGAGCGGGCATTCAGGTTTCTTTTTGTTTTGGATGTAGGACGAGTCGTATTCACAGAAAGCCAGAAGAGCGTTTTGCCCTGGAATGGAGTAAATCGTTGGCGTTGTGCGTTGAAAATTCAGCGTCCTTGAACGAGCATGCTCGTGAGTTCGTTGCACTTTTAGCGGAAAAATCCGGCTTACCTGAACTGCAGAATGAAATTTTCGAACTAGCCGATAAGCCGTTAACACCCGATCAGCAGCGGATACGGCAGTTGGAGCAGGAAAATCGACAACTGCGTTCAGACAATGAATTGCTAAAAAAGGCTTCGGCCCTCTTTGCAAGGGAACTGCGATGACACATCAAGTGATTCAACAGTTGACAGCAGAGAGGGCCATGACGGTGCAGCAGGCTTGTAAATTATTGGGTGTCAGCCGTTCGGGATTCTATGCCGCCAGGCAGCGAACCCGGCAACCGCCAACGGTCTGCGGCACACGCATCCGGCTACGCAGTGTATTCGAAGCGACGGGGCGTAGCTATGGCAGTCGCCGCCTGCGTCAGGAACTGGCGGAACAAGGCATCGAGATCGGACGGCATCGGGTTCGCAGCCTGATGCGAGAGCTCCAGCTCAAGCCGATCTGGAAGCCCAAATTCGTCCATACGACTGACAGTAACCATGCGTTGCCGGTATACGAGAATGTGCTGAATCGTCAGTTTGAACAACGCGAGGCTAGCCGCATTGGATTTTCTTAACCAGAACACGACCAGCGAACTTAACTTTTTTGCTGTGGAAATAACGCTCTGGCGTATTGCGGACTCCCCGCTAGCGCCGAGTTTCAATGTGGTGGTTAACAGGCTGGTGAAAAACTCCCAAAGCTGCAGTCATCAAGGCGCATAGCCTCAGCAAACAAGTAAAATAGCGCATCTAAATTGGAGAAGCCCCCCATGCGCGGACACGATGCCATTCAAAATAGCTGGTTCAGCTACGTTAGCCTGGAAGACCGTATTCCCAAACAGCATCCGTTGCGTCGTTTACGGCTACTCGTCGATGGCGTATTGGCCTCTATGGATGCGGTCTTTGCCGAATGCTACTCCCATACTGGCCGCCCGTCGATTGCGCCCGAAAAACTGCTGCGCGCCTTGCTATTGCAAGTGCTGTACACCGTTCGTAGCGAACGCCAGTTGATGGAACAGCTGGACTACAACCTGCTGTTTCGCTGGTTTGTCGGTTTGGGTATCGACGATGCTGTCTGGGAACGCAGCGTGTTCAGCGCCAACCGCGAGCGCCTGCTGTCCGAAGCACTGAGTCGCGAGTTTTTTGAGCGGGTCTTGGCCATTGCCGAATGGCAAAACCTGGTGTCCGACGAACACTTCAGTGTCGACGGCAGCCTGATCGAAGCCTGGGCCTCGCACAAAAGCTTCGTGAAGAAAGACGGCAGCGGTCCTGATAAACCCGCCGGCCGCAATCCCGAGGTCGACTTCAGCGGCGAAAAGCGCAGCAATGCCACGCATCAGAGCACGACAGACCCCGAAGCGCGGCTTTACAAGAAAGGCGAATACACCGAGGCCAAACTGCGTTACATCACCCATGCCCTATCCGAGAATCGTAACGGCCTGATTGTCGATGTCGAAACCACCCAAGCCACCGGCACCGCTGAAATCGAAGCCGCGCAAACAATGATCAAACGCCGTGTTCCCAAAGGCGGCAGCGTCGGTGCCGACAAAGGCTATGACCAACCGGCGTTCGTCAACAAACTCAAGACGCAAGACATCAAAGCCCATGTTGCTCGCAAAAAGACCGGCAGTGCCGTCGATGGCCGCACCGCGCGCGGCAAAGCGTACGCTCAAAGCCTCAAGCGCCGCAAAATCGTCGAAGAAGCCTTCGGCTGGATCAAGACCGTCGGGGGCCTGCGTAAAACCCGCCACATCGGCTTAGCCAAAGTCGCAGGTCAGGCCTTGTTTTGCTTTGCCGCCTACAACCTGACGCGCTTGCTCAACCTATTGGTGTTCACGCCGAAACCGGCGTGGAGTGCGCCCACCTAGGGCGAAGTGCGCCTGAAAACCGTCCACAGACGGCTTCAGGCGAATAAAAAGCCCTTGAAACAGGGGCAAAACGGTTGAAACTCGATGTCATGACCGATTTCAACACGAAAAAATCACGGAAACCGTGGGTAAGGGGAAATATCAGTGGGTTTTTCACCAGCCTGTTAAACCCAAAAATTGGAGCAAGTCGAGTCGGGAAAGCGCACGTATGGCGGCCACCGCGACGCCGACTGTAGTGGTCAACTTTTTTCGGACACCAAGATAGGTTGCTGAGCTGCCATTTTCATTTCATAGCCATTGGGCGGCAGGTACACATTCACCCATCAGATTTCAACCTGAAACAGGTGGTTTGGCCACATCAGGAACATTGCCGCGGTAACTCCTAATCCAAGGCATAAACTATCAGCTTAGAAACTCGAAATATCTCCATGATGACCATGCCAAAGCCCCGCACACCGCCGCCGGCTCGGCCCGGTTGGAACTACTCGGCCTATTTTGCGGAGCAGCGGGCCAGGATCAAGGATCTGCAACAAAGTGCGGCTGGAGCGGCCAAAAAACCCCTGATCGTATGGTGAGCTAGGTGACGCGGTAAAAGGCGGGGCATCTTCCTCGCGCTATAGCCTAAATACGCGCTTCAACTCGCCGCAATGGCGGCTGACCTGGCGATCCATTTCCTTCCGCATTCGATGGCCGGATCGGCGCAGTTCGTCTCACGAACAAACAGGAATGGGGTCAACAATTCAGCGTTTATCGAAATGGCGCTTGTCGAACCAGCAGGATCGCGTAGCCGGCAAATACCACCCGTTACTACAAAACGCCATTTCTTCTGGTGACTCTGTGGTGACTCAAAATAAAAAAGGCCTAGGCGAAAAACACCTAAGCCTTTGATATATATGGAGCTGGCGATGGGACTCGAACCCGCGACCGGCTGATTACAAATATCAAATTTGCATTTAACACCTAATTAAATCAATGCCTTGCAATGTGCGCCGTAGCCAAAAACAGCCCTAAAAAGCCACAAACAAGCCATCAACCGGCCTGCGTAGCTACGTTTTAGCTACAGTATGCCACCGACCCGTTGTGGCCTATCGCCTAACGTGATTTAATGACGGCGATGAAATCGTTACTAGTCATAGTCGCCTAGCTCTGCGTTAGGCCTCACTGAACTAAAGAACTTCACCTCTGACACAAAAATGGCCGTAAAGATTGTCGACGAAAGCTTTGAGGAAGGCACCCATGTCGAACTCGATCTTCTAATTACCACTATTGAGAAGAATCGTGATCGTGTGCGATCTGTGGCCTCAATGCTACTAACATTCTCCGGTACGCTCATTTCCTTTGGATCAGCCTTTCTTCTTTTCGTAAGCGATAAAGCCCCATCAGAGCGCAGAACAATCTCAATCTTCGCTTTCGCAATTCTTTTGCTAATTACAGCAGCCGCACTTTCTATTTTCTCATCGTTTCTTCGAAACAAATATAGCATGTCGAACAAGTCTGAATTTACATCCGCGCTATTGCAGCTTTACAGCGCCGAGCTCAGACTCATAGGCGTTGCCGCGTGTTTCACAATTCTTGGCCTCACCGCCCTCGTAACTGCCGTGGCAAGCTTTGTAGCAACGAGGATATAAAATGAACTCACGAAATCTAGTCGGCTTGCTTGAGTGCCCATTCAAGAAAGGGTGGATTGAGTTCACCTTCAGTGAAGGCGATCTCGTTCAGAACTTGCTTGAAAGCATTGACGCGCGCTGGGGAGCAGCGGCGCAGAAGAGGTTTCACCTGAACTCGCTCCCCCGCTCTTGGGCCATCTTTTCCATCCAGGATGACGGATATATTGCACTTCGAAGGAGTGACCCCATACCAACCCGCGCGATCGAGGGTGCACCGAAACTACTAAACGAAGGCATGGCTCGGCATGCATACGATATCGGATCTAGCGAGGGATACTACGGATTACTAGATGTTTTCTTTCTTCAAGACTACTGGTCGTCTGATAACTGCAGGACGCCACTTGATCCAGTGGAAAATTATCAAGTTGAACTACCATTTAAGCGAGATTATGCTGTCCCCAACAAGGCCTACAATGCTCACCTTCTCGCACTCGTGGCAATTGTGGGTGGATAACGCGGCCGCTCAACGATCGGTCGGGCATGCAGAAGCTTTCCACTGAAAACCTGCAGACGCCGGTCAGCTCAAACGTTAGCTTTCCTAATCAAACGTTAGCTTTCCTAAGAGGAGTATGTAAGTGACTGTCTCAGATATCTTCATGATCCTCGCGGTGCTTGTGGGTCCGGTAATCGCCGTGCAACTAACACGTTACCTCGACGATAAGAGAGAGGTTCGTGATCGGAAGCTCCAAGTCTTCAAGACGCTAATGGCGACTCGCGCATAGCTACGATTTAGCTACGGTCAATAAAAAAGGCCTAGGTGAAAAACACCTAAGCCTTTGATATATATGGAGCTGGCGATGGGACTCGAACCCGCGACCGGCTGATTACAAATTTGAAGGCCCAGTGTTTTCTACTGATTAACCAACCTTAATCAACCTTTACAAAACAAATATTTACGCCTATCATTTCCTTAACGGTGCTACACCAAAAACGCTATTTTTTAATCAAATGCGTAGCACCAGCGTAGCACCAGAAAACGAGGGTATGTTATGGCTACACATTTCAGCTTTACAAAACCACAGCTTGACGCCCTGCCCTTTCCTGCCCCGGGCGAGCGCGTTATCTATCACGACACCCACAAAAACGCGGCAGGTCTACAGCTTAGAGTCACCAGCACCGGAAAAACCTTTTTTATTCAGCGGCGCGTAGACGGCAAGCCGGAGCGCGTCACCATAGGTAAATTTCCAGACTACTCAATTGAGAACGCCAGAAAAGAGGCGGCAAGGCTAACGGCCTTAATTGCTCAAGGTATCAACCCCAATACCGACGCCAGAGCCTTAAAGACCGAAACCACCCTGCAAGAATTGTTCGACAATTTTTTACAGCACCGGCGCAACAAACGCGGCGCGTTCCTGTCGGAGAAAACCAAACGCAGCTACCGTTACGACTTCGGCTTGTATCTGAGTAAATGGAGCAAGCGCAAACTATCACAGCTCAAAGATACCGACTTCAGCAACCTACATACCGAAATCGGCAAGGAACACCCCACCACGGCAAACCGCGTAATAGCTATGGCTTCTAGCCTTTTCAGTTACGCCAACGAGGAAAGACTATTCAAAGGCGCAAACCCTGCCAGCGGTATCAAGAAATACCCAGAAAACCCGCGTGCTAGGTTTCTGCAATCCGATGAATTACCGGCTTTCTTTTCTGCGCTGGCCGAAGAATCCAACGAAACCTTACGCGATTACTTTTTAATTTCCCTGCTAACCGGGGCGCGGCGCTCGAATGTGCAAGAAATGCAATGGAGCCAGATCAGCTTTGACAGGGCGGAGTGGCGCATACCCACCACCAAGAACGGCGAGCCGCAAACCGTTGCCCTAACCGCCGAAGCCTTGGAAATTCTACGAAACCGAAAAACCGATAATACTGACGTTTGGGTATTTCCAGGCACCGGCGCAACCGGCCACATCGTCGAACCAAAGAAAGCCTGGAAACGGGTATTGGAACGCGCAGGAATTGACGATTTACGCATCCACGACCTACGCCGCACTCTTGGCAGTTGGCAGGCCAAAACCGGGGCGTCTTTGGCAATAGTGGGCAAATCGCTTAACCACAAATCGCCATCGACAACGGCGATTTATGCCCGCCTAGACATTGACCCTGTGCGCGAATCGGTAGACCGGGCAACCGGCGCAATGCTGGCCGCTGCTGGTGTTAAGCCCATCGGGGGAGTGGTAGAACTAAAAGCTAAATTAAAGAAGCAACAGCGGTGATTGTCGTTCACAAAACCAAGGAAACACAGATGAACAGAAACGCAGACATTATATTTACAGTTGAATCAAACCAATTCACGCCTAGAGCAAAGAATGGCGAGCGCGTGCAATTACGCCCAGGCCTACCCGCTGAGGTGGGGGATATTGTCGCCACTACCATCGACGGCAAGCTGGAACTTGCTTTGTACTGTGAGGGAATGCATTACGAAGCGGTTGAGGTCGCGATTTTTCGCAAACATCCAGCCGCCGCGCAGAGCTAATATTGCTCGGCAGTAATCAAAGCCAAAATTTAACCCGCTAGGCTTAGCGGCTGAAAGCTGGAATCGTCAACCAGTTGCGGATTATCCATATCGGCGGCTTTCACTGCTTGCCACCAGCCAACACTGGACGGCAAACATTATTCAAATCGCCCCCTCAGTTCATGTGTAAGGCATGGACTTTAATCCGGCCCTTTATGCTTTGCGCCTACGTTTAACTTGAACCAATGGAGGTTCACGACATGGCCGAAGCTACAACTTCAAACGACGAGATTTTCAACAACACCGCCGCAGCGGAATACATCGGCGTCACCCCGCGCACGCTGGAAGTCTGGCGCTGCACTAAGCGTTACCAAATCCCCTTTATTAAAGTCGGTCGATTGGTGAAATACCGCAAATCCGCGTTAGATGCTTTTCTTGAATCTCGCACTGTAGATGCGGAGGTTTAAGGAATGACAAACAAAAAAATAGCCACCGGGGCGGGCGAGCCTCAAGCAGCTACAAAATCATTCAACGACCACCAGTTTAACCTGATCGATTATCGAATCAAAGCCGTTATTCATCACCTAGCCCCCTGGTTTTTCCTGGTAGGGGGCTTGCATGGGTAGCGCTGTCGAATCCTTCAAAACGGCCATTCAAGCCCACGGCCTACAACCGCCGGAAACGATCCAACCCGGCAAGTTTCACCGTTTCGCCGGTTATGGCAAGAAACGCGGCGACGATGCGGCCTGGTGTAAGTTGTTCGACGACTTGCGCGGCGGCGTGTTTGGCGATTTTTCCACCGGCCTCGACGAGCATTGGCAATTTGAAACCGAACGCACCTACAGCGCCGAAGAGCGGGCAGCCTTCAAACAACGGATTGAAGCCGAGCGCCAGCAACGCCTAGCCGAAGAGTTGCTCCAGCATGAAGCGGCGGAAAAGCAAGCGGCGGACATCCTGGCCGCGGCGAAAGCCGATCCGAAACAACATGCCTACGCAACCAAGAAAGGCGTTAATTTCGGCCCAAGGGTAAGGCGTGGCACGTGGCCGCAACGCGGCTGGATGGATGCCTTGCTGATTCCGATTTATGGCGCAGACGGCAAAGTCTGGACGTTGGAAGCGATCAACACCGACGGCGAAAAGGATTATTTAAAAGGCGGACGCAAGCGCGGCGGCTTTCATCCGTTAGGCAAAATTAGCGGGGCTAGTCGGGTGCTGATTGGTGAAGGCCTGGCAACGGTGGCGGCGGTTCATGCCGTGGATGGCGCGCCAGCGGTAGCGGCCATGGATGCCGGCAATCTATCGGCAGCGGCGCTGGCCGTGCGTACGTTGGCCCCGGATGCTGAAATCATCCTTTTGACAGATAACGACATTAAACCAGACGGCAGTAATCCCGGCTTAAAGGCAGCCACCGAAGCGGCGCAAGCGGTGGGCGGTCGTGTTGCGGTTCCAGAGCTGGACGGGCAAAAATGCGACTTTTGGGACGTATTGCAGCAACGCGGAGCCGATGCGGTACGGGAAGCGCTGGTAACACTTCAGGACATTGCTACAGCTACAGTTGCTACACCTGCTACAGATGGCGATCACCCCTGGCCCAAGCCGCAACCCCTAACCGCCAAAATCGAACCCGAAGCCTACCCATTAGACGCCTTGCCGGACACGATCCGCGAAGCGGTCGAAGAGGTGGCGGCCTTTGTCAAAGCGCCGCTTCCTTTGGTCGCGGGTTCGGCGCTGGGGGCGCTGTCACTGGCGATTCAAGCCCATTGCGACATCAAGCGGGCCGAACGCCTATCCGGGCCGGTTGGTCTTTTTATGCTGAGTATTGCCGATTCCGGCGAACGCAAAACCACGTGCGACGGCTTTTTTACATCGGCGATCCGCCAATATGAAGCCGAGCAAGCCGAACTTGCCGCGCCATTGCTGAAAGACTACGCGGCGGAATTGTCGGCATGGACCGCCGAGCGGGAAGGCTTGCTAGCGGCGATCAAGGACGCAGTAAAAAGGGACAAGCCCACGCAAAAGCACCGCGACGACCTGAAAGAACTGGAACACGCCAAACCCGAACCGCCGAGAATCCCGCGACTGATATTAGGCGACGAAACCCCGGAAAACCTAGCCTATACCTTGGCTAAAAAATGGCCGGCTGCGGGCGTGGTATCGAGTGAAGCGGGCGTCGTGTTTGGGGCGCATGGCATGGGCAAGGATTCGGTCATGCGTAACCTAGCCCTACTCAATACCCTTTGGGACGGCGGCGCATTATCGATTGGCCGCCGGTCGTCGGAATCGTTTACCGTGAAGGATGCGCGGCTTACCGTGGCCTTGCAGATTCAGGAAGCGACCTTGCGGGCGTTCTTCGATAAATCCGGCGCACTGGCACGGGGCACCGGCTTTCTGGCGCGGTTCCTGGTGGCGTGGCCCGAATCAACCCAAGGCAATCGACCGTTTACCGATCCGCCGGACACTTGGCCCAAGCTGGCGCGATTTCATCAACGCATTACCGAGATATTGAATACCCCGGCCCCCATCAACGAACAAGGCGGCCTTAATCCGGTCATGTTGTCATTTACCCCGGCGGCAAAAGCGGCCTGGATAGCCTTTCACGATGCCATTGAAGCAGAGTTGAAATCCGGCGGCGAACTGTACGACGTGCGCGACGTTGCCAGCAAAACCGCGGATAACGCGGCGCGGTTGGCGGTGCTGTTTCATGGCTTTACCAATGGCATTGGCGGCGCGGTGGATGTTGATAGCTTTGACGGCGCAAGCAGTATTGCGGCCTGGCACCTGTCGGAATCCCGCCGGTTTTTTGGTGAACTGGCGTTGCCGGTCGAGCTGGCGAACGCGGCGCGGCTGGATGCCTGGCTGATCGATTACGCCAAACGGGAACGGACGCACCTAATTAGCAAGCGCCATGTTTTGCAGCATGGCCCGTTACGGAGCGATGCGGCCCTGGTGGCGGCCTTGAAGGAACTCGACGAACTCGACCGGGCAAGATTGATTCAGGACAGCAAGCGCAAAACCATCAAACTCAATCCGGCGCTGTTGGCGGGTGGTGAATAATGGCGCTGTCGGCATTGATCCACAAAAACAAAGCCAAGCCCATTGCGACAGCTACAGTTGCTACACCTGCTACACATAACCACCGAAACCGGCCAACTGTAGCAAACGTAGCAAGTGTAGCCGTAGCAAAGCCCGCGGAATCAAAAACCATTCAACCCGGCGACCGCCAAAAGCTGCTCGATTACCTGGCGGCCATTGGCGAAACCGATCAAGGCATGATCGACGAAGTTTTGACCGAGTGCGGCAAGGATGCCGCTATTCTGGCGCGGGCGTTACAACAGGCCGACGACTATTTAAGGATCAATTCCGGCGATACCACCGGCCTGGTGCAATGCTCAGGCTGTCGGCAATTATCCGGCGATGCTTGCCAGCGTTACGGCTGGCGCGTGGTGGTCGATAAATGGCGGCAGTGTGGTGGCTTCGAGGTACTCCAGAAAACTCCAGTTTCCAAACCAATTACCTGCAAGGCCTGTAGTCACTTCCAGAGCTACCACCCACACGGCGGCGGCGCGGGTGTTTGCGGTGTTGGCGTCCAGCCCTTCGGCGCGTGTTGGTGGGCGGATACCTTGCATGAGTGCGACCAATGGAGCGCAAAACATGATTGAAACCGAATTGAAGGCGTTAAGTGACATGGCCGAAGAGGTTTTGATGGCATGGCTTGCCGTTGAGAGTCCGAGCGATAAGCGAAGGCAGCAAGCCTTAGCATTGCTGGCCGATGCCGGGATGTTGTTATTCAATGCCCATAGGAATCTGACGCTTGATGACGAAGGGGAGTCAGTTACCCTAAAGCCATAACAATCAATAACCTACCTAACTGACTTAAAATACTGCTTTTTACTGCAAATAAGGCTGAATTATGGGCGCATCCAGTTTTAAAACATCCGCAGAATACCAACGCGAACGGCGAGAACTCAACAGGCGGCACGGCGTGCGGCGATTGGATATTGAAATCGGGCCAAAGCTAATGGCAAGGCTGCAACGAGAACTTGCCGACTATGGCGCGGCCACACATCCGGGCGCGGCGCTGGTGGAGTGGCTGGACGACGTGTTACCGGATTAAGAGAGCAATTACTTTGAGCGCGTCCCGCTATTAAACCCAATAGGCCGACTCCCATCAACCAAGACGCCGCGGGCAAGGGTACGGCGGCTATTTGTCCAGGACTAACCGCCCATACAGAAAATTTGGTAGACTTAAATTCTGGATATGGATACCCACTATGGGAAAAGAACCCCCAAGCACGATCAGGATTCGAAGCATACTCTGTACCCAACCAGTAAGACAGGAAAAGAGAAGCCTGCTCATTCTCAAAGAACACAGTATCTGGGACAGCGTAACCCTGGGAACCACCTAATTCAATGTAGAACAATTCGTTAAGTTCACTTTGGTTTCTGTTTCCGAAATATCCCCCGATTTCTGCATAACCTAAGACAGTTGGCAATCGCCATTGATTGGCGCCACCGTAGTTAATGCTATTAAGGTAACTCACAAAAGCCTTGGCGCCCCACCAAGTCATTTGCCCATTCTCCAAATTAAAATCGTCTGCGTCGATAGTGTTTAAACCCCAATATGGATCATTATAAATCGGGGTTATCAGAGCTATATTACTTATCAAGTCATGTTCGGGATTACTATCAACCATAGATTTAAACAGGCTCGCATTTTGCGTCCAGGTTATGTTGCTAACGCTACTGTAAACCAAGCCTACGCCGCCAGCTCCGGTGTAACTAGTCAACGTTGCATTGGCAGAGCATGATGCAGACAAGACCAATGTCGATATCAGCGCTCTTTTTAAGTTCATATCGCTAATCTCCTTCTAAATACGATAACCGGACCCACACGATATCCGTTTATGCTACCGGAATAAACTACACGAAAGTGCGACACAATCCTTACGAGACCGTAGCACCAGCGTAGCACCAATAAAAAAGGCCTAGATGAAAAAACACCTAAGCCTTTGATAAATATGGAGCTGGCGATGGGACTCGAACCCGCGACCGGCTGATTACAAATCAGCTGCTCTACCAACTGAGCTACGCCAGCAAATTGGCTCGCCATTATACAAAAAAAACTGAATTAAGCCATTTCTTTTTTCACTACGAGCTCATTTGTTACGGATGCTGTCGATCATACCGGACAAGTAATCCATGATTTGCGCCAGGAATAGGATCAGCCGGTCGAGCTGAGCCTGCAAGAAGAACAGGAAATGACTGTGGTCGAAATCCTGATCCAGATAAAAACTCAGGCCGTTGTTGATGGTATTCAAGCCCATTGCCAGCATGATCAGGGCGGCCGCCTTGAACATGTAACCGCGCAGCTTCGCACTCATTTTGCCGAAGGCGACGCTGATGAACAACATCATCGGCAAGGTTCCGGCTCCGAAAGCCAGCATCAAAGCCCCACCCTCCAGCACGCTGGTTGCCGTCGTTGCTTTCACCGCCATCGCAAACGTCAGCATGCAGGGCATCAGACCGTTCAGGAAGCCGGCAATCACCGAACCGATCAGCGGCCCTCTTTGATTGGCGGTGGCGTAGCCCTTGCGCAATACCGCCAACGGAATCAGCCGCAAGGAGCCCTGCCAGGGTATCCAGCCTAACACACCCATTGCCAGCGCGATAACCACCAAGCCCATCGTGATCTGCAACACGCTTTGGATTTTGCCGAACAAGCCGCTCGATACCAGCACCACGCCCAACGCCGCCGCCAACATGCCGATCGTGGCGTAAACCGAAATCCGCGCCATTTGGTAAGCCAGATAAGGCAAATAGCTTTTGCTTTTTCCGGCTTTCATGAAATAGCCGGATACCAGCGCCCCGCACATTCCCAGGCAATGGCCGCTGCCCAAAAAACCGGCAGCAAACGCCAAGGTGTAATCGAATCCGCTGGCCGCAGCCATTTCGGTCATGCCATGCATGGCATGATCCATCCCTTCCATACTGTGGTGGTTCATTTACTTGTTCAATCTCAAAGAATTGACGATGACGGATACCGAGGACAATGCCATTGCCGCGGATGCGATCATCGGATTCAGCTTGCCGAGCGCTGCGACCGGAATCGCCACGGTGTTGTAGCCGAAGGCCCAGAACAGGTTTTGTTTGATGACGCGAATGGTAAAAGCGCTGAGCTCGATGGTATCGGTCACCTTGCCGATATCGCCTTGTACCAGAGTCAGGTCGGCCGATTCGATGGCAATGTCGGCGCCGCCGCCGACTGCGAAACCGACGTTCGCCGCCGCCAGCGCCGGCGCATCGTTGATGCCGTCGCCGATCATGCCGACATTGTGGCCATCCTGTTGCAATTGGCGGATGATTTGCAATTTTTGCTCGGGCCTGGCGTTGGCCACAACGTCGGCTATGCCGACTTTGTCGGCGATGAAATGGGCGGTCTTTTCGGTGTCGCCGGTCACCATCATGGTTTTGATGCCCAAACGATGCAAGCGCTCGATCGCCTCCGCAGCCTCCGCGCGAGGGCTGTCGGCTATTGCAAACACTGCAGCCTCTTTACCGTCTACCGCCATATACACCGGGGTCTGGCCCTGGCGGGCAAACAAATCGGCATGTTCGGCCAGACGCTCGACCGCCACTTGCTGGCTTTCCAGCCAAGCCTGATTGCCCAGCAAAATTTTGTATCCGGCCACCTCAGCCCGGATGCCACGGCCGGTTTCGCTGTAAAAATAAGCACACTCGCCCGGTTCGACACCTTGTTCGCGGGCGTGGGCGACCACGGCTTTACCCAGGTAGTGTTCCGAATTATTCTCGGCCGATGCCGCCAGCAATAGCAGCTTGGCGTCCGCCATTCGCGAGAGCTTGACCAGTTTACTGACCCTGGGCCGGCCCTCGGTAATCGTGCCGGTTTTGTCGAACACGATCGCGTTCAGTTTGCTGGCGATTTCCAGGCTTTCGCCGTTGCGGATATAGACGCCCTGTTTGGCGGCCTGGCCGGCGCCGACCATGATCGCCGCCGGCGTCGCCAATCCCAGCGCACACGGGCAGGCAATCAGCAGCACGGTAATCGCATTGCCGAAAGCGAAGCCGAAAGGTGCACCGACCAGCAGCCAACCGGCCAATGTCGCTGCGGAAAGCCCCATCACTACCGGCACGAACACCGCCGAGATTTTGTCCACCTGCTTCTGGATCGGTAATTTGGTCGCTTGCGCCTGATCGACCATATGGACGATACCGGCCAGCACCGTGTCCATGCCGATCGCAGTAGCTTTGACATGCAATACGCCATTGCCGTTGACGCAACCGCCGATCACGGCGTGGCCCGGATTTTTCACCACCGGCATACTTTCGCCGGTGATCATGGCTTCGTCGACCGTGGAAATGCCGTAGACCACCAAGCCGTCGGTCGGAATCTTCTCGCCCGGCCTCACCAGCAACAAATCGCCGATCCGGATATCGTCGATATCGACGCGCCGCTCGTTACCGCCCTCGAGCAGCAAGGTAGCGGTTTGCGGTTGCAAATCGACCAGTTTGCGAATCGCCTCGCCGGCCTTGCCGCGGGCGCGCTCTTCCAGGTAACGGCCGAGCAGTACGAATGTGACAATCGCTGCGGCGGCCTCGAAATAAACGTGGCCGCGCCGCCGGAACAAGGCCGGCACGCTATAGCCGTATGCCGAACCGACGCCCAAGGCGATCAGACTGTCCATATTTGCAGCCCGTTGTTTGGCCAAGCGGTACGCCTTAGTGAAAAACTGGCGGCCGGAGCCGAACACCACTTGCGTGGTCAGCGCGAATTGCAACCAATGCAGCCAACTGCGGCTGCCCATCGCCATCGCCGATACCACGACCGGTACCGTCAACAGCCCTGCGGTGACGAAGCGGCGCCGGGCCAGGTCAATACGTTGCAACTCCTTTTCGATCAGTTTCTTCCTTTGCGATAAGGTATCGACCGGCATTGCGCTATAGCCCAATCGTTCGACGATTTCGACCACGTCGGCCGCGCTCAAACAGCCTTGCACGTTGACGGTTTCGGTGGCGAAATTGACGCCGGCCTTGTTGACCCGCTGGTCGCGGTTCAGCACCATTTCGATCAATAGCGCACAGGATGCGCAACTCATACCCTGCACCGCCAAATCGATATCGTGCAGCGGCCCGTCGAGGATTTTACGCTTGTCCTGTTTAATATCGGTCCGCTTCTGGGCGATATTGCCCAACACGGCGTCCAGCATGATCAGCAGGTTTTTTTTCGGCAGCCGGGCGGAATCGAATTCGATCGCCACCGAACCGATCGCAATGACCGAACGCACCCGCTTAATTTCCGGGCGCTTTTTCAGCAGAATTTCCAGGATATATCCGCGCTCCGGATCGCCGGCCAGAACGCTCGAAACGATGCGTACCCGATTGCGCAACTGGTGGTGCAATTCGAAGTTTTTGGGGATGGGGGTCTCGGTTTCCATGGGCGGGATAATCCTGTACCGGAAAGGCGAACCGGCGCGCCGCCGGCCAAACGACGGCTCCGGACTGAACGTTATTTGGGCCTGCGGGAGCGGACCAGTAAGAAAAACATATAGAACAAGGCCATCCATTCGTAACGGTACACAAACGGCCTGACCAGCCATTCCTGCGTGATCCGCGTCCAATGAGTCTTGATCAAATACAGCACCAACACGTCATTTAAAAAATCGATCGTGGCTTTTTCCGGGTCTTTGATCAACGCTTTCGGACCTTTAACACCCAGTTTGCCGACGATTTTCGCCGCCTGCAGCGTTTCTTTACCGGCCTGGTATTTCTCCCGAAACCAGCCACCGACATGGGTCTTTTGCAAACGCTGGCCGATGTTGAGTATCGATTTTTTAGCTTTGTCGGCCAAAGGCGTCTCGAACAGCCCCTGTTGTTCCAACTCGGCGACGATCCCGGATAAACGGATCGCCAATTGGTTAAAACCGCAAACTGCGTCGTCATAGCGGATCGACAATTTGCGCTGGCTTCGGTACAGGCGGGCCGAGCGGACGCCATCGATTTCCACCAGTTTTGCCGCCAATAACTTGGCGACCTCCGCTTGGCAAGCCGGTTCCGGCAATTGAAACCGCACGTGGCCGTCGCCTCGATAACGCAATAAAAATTGTTTCTGGATAGCCATGATCGTTAAAAAACAAAAACGGGCGGTCGGCGCTGCCGAAACCGCCCGTTGTCAACTCGGCGATGGTTTACGCTGGACTTTTAAACCCGGCATCGTCACTCGCTTTCTTTAGCCTCGGCGACGATATCTTCCAGGTTTTCTTTTTGATGCAACACGAAGTCCTTGCCGGCCTCTATGGTTTTGCTGGCGTTGGAAATGATCTCTTTCCTATATTTGTAGACGAAATAACCGGCAACCATACCGGCACCGAAAACCAGCAGTGGGTGTTTCGCTAACTTGCTCATTAATTTTCCTCCAGTATTAACCGTTGCGGTCGCCAAAGTACCCGCCATCACTTGTTTAGCCATTGACGGGCCGTTTACGTCGGATTTGGGATCGTGTTTGTGCGCCATTATATCCTCTACGCTATTTAAGAATGCGGCTGCCGGGCGTCATCCTGGTCGGGCAATACCTGCGCCTCATGCAACATTTGGTAAATACCTTTACAGCCTTCGCAGCAGAATTTTTTGTCGCCGTCGACGGTTTTAAGTTCAAAACCCGCTACTTCAACCGTCAAGCCGCAAAGATCGCAATCTTTTTTAATTTCATCCGTCATGACACAAACTCGTTTTCGTTCGGCAATTTCCAATAACGCGTAATGGAATTATACCCGAAGCAGAATACGCGGCTTGATGAAAACAAACAGCGGCCTGTTACTAGCGACAGATCGAACATGGTTTCCCGACAGGCAAATACTGAATCGTATGGCGCCGGCCGCCCGTTAACGGCAGACACCGGGAGGGCGATTATCGGAGTCCCCTCGCCGCTTGGCTGGAGGCCTTCATCAACGCAATTCTGAGGGCACCGGTCAAGCTGGCACTCAAGCCTAGACGCATAGCCAACGCCGGCACCAAAATCATCGAAGCCACCGCCAAACCGGCGCCCAAGACCAAGCCGGCGGTATTCAGTTGCTGGGCAACCACTTCTTGATTTGCAACTACTAATTCTTGAGCCATCTGTTTACCTCGCGCAGAAAAAATTAATGCAACGCCGATAAACAGCATAAAAAATGCCACAATTACAACCGCTTGATATTGTTTATAAAAAGCAATTCAAAGCAACGTTTTTCGTAAAAAATAAGGCATATGCCCTATTTTTTACAAGTTATATAACATAGTTTTTTAAAACAACACTGCTTCCGCAGCTCATCGAGAATCGCTCGCCTACGCGTCGCGCTCAACGACCGCGGACTACTGCTGATCCAGACCGAATGCGGTGTGCAATGCCCGCACCGCCAACTCCAGATATTTCTCGTCGACGACAACGGAAATCTTAATTTCAGAGGTGGAAATCATTTGAATGTTGATGCCTTCGTTCGCCAACACTTTGAACATGGTGCTGGCAATGCCGGCGTGCGAGCGCATGCCGACGCCGACGATAGACACCTTAACGATGGTGTTGTCGCCGATCACCGTGGTGCTACCGCCCAAATCGGCTTTTAAGCCTTCCAACACATTCTTGGCGCGGACAAAGTCGTTACGGTTGACAGTGAAGGTAAAGTCGGTAGTGCCGTGCGCGGAAATGTTCTGCACGATCATGTCCACCTCGATATTCTCGGCGGCGATCGGCCCCAGGATTTTCGACGCCACACCCGGTAAATCAGGCACACCGGTCAAGGTCAGTTTGGCCTCGTCCCGGTTAAATGCGATGCCTGAAATTAACGCTTTTTCCATTTCTGATTCCTCGTAGGTGATTAGGGTGCCGTTGCCTTCCATGAACGAAGACAAGACGCGCAATTTGACATTGTATTTGCCGGCGAACTCGACCGAACGGATTTGCAACACTTTGGAGCCGAGGCTGGCCATTTCCAGCATTTCCTCGAAGGTAATCTGCTCCAAGCGTCGCGCTTTGGGTACCACGCGCGGATCGGTGGTATAAACGCCATCGACGTCGGTATAGATGTGGCATTCGTCGGCTTTAAGCGCCGCCGCCAACGCCACACCGGTGGTATCCGAGCCGCCGCGTCCTAACGTCGTGATATTGCCGCGCTCGTCGACGCCCTGAAAACCAGCCACGACCACGACTCGGCCAGCTTCCAAGTCGGCGCGGATATTGGCCTCGTCGATTTCGCGGATGCGGGCCTTGGTAAAGGCGCTGTCGGTCAGAATCCGTACTTGCGGGCCGGTATAGGACTTGGCTTCCACGCCGATGTGATGCAGCGCCATCGACAGCAGCGCGATGGTCACCTGTTCACCGGTGGACAACAGTACGTCCAACTCGCGGTCGGTCGGTTGCGGCTGCAATTCTTTGGCCAGCGCCACCAGACGGTTGGTTTCACCGCTCATCGCCGATACGACGACAACGATTTGATCGCCCTTGTCGTGGGCTGTCTTGACTTTCTCGGCTACCGCCTTGATCCGCTCGACCGAGCCGACCGAGGTGCCACCGAACTTATATACGTACAATCCCATTATAATTTTGACCCAATTGCTGAAACGACACGAAAACTCTTCGAAAAACATCGGGAACAACAAAGCCAATCCCGGATTTTGCTTAACAGGCCATTATATCGTGGCAACTCGATAAAACTAAACGACACCGAACTTCGTAACCCAAAAACCCGAATTTGCCCCTCGACAGACGGCTCCGAGACCTCGGATCAGGAAGCTTTCAATACGTCGCAAATATTTTTGACGAAAACAGCCATGGAATGCTGATCGCAAAAATGCCGATATCCGGTCTCAGCGAGCCTCGCCGCCAGTTCGACGTCGCCCCATACTGCTTCTACGGCGAGTTTGAGTTCGGTGAAACTGCCTTTTTCGACCAACAGAGCTGTTTTTCCGTGTTCCGCATACAGACGGGTGGTGGGGGTATCAGTAATGATGACAGGTTTGCGCAAAGCCATAGCTTGCAAAAATACCATTTGTCCCGCCGAGATGTCGTCGACAGCAATCGGAACGATTACCAGCTTGGCGGCGGCAAGCTGTTTGAGGTAGTCTTCGCCGTAGCAGCTATTTAAAATCCGTATATTCTCAGCGCTTTCAACTTCCTTGACCGCTTGATCCGAATCACACACTATACGCAACGGATAGCCCAATTCCGCAAACACTCGGCCAAGCAGAGCGTAATCTCTTCCCGACCTGCCAGCGCTTAATGCGTAAGGCTCAGAGTCAGGTTGCAGTTGCGCTGAAGAACGGGGAGCGTAGACGTGGAGGCCGTACGGAATAAAAATGAATTTGGAATCAGGCGAATTAAAAAACCGCCTATTGTCCTCAACCTCCAATACTGAGTGACAAACCACACGATGAGCCAAGCCAACAATTATCGAAAAATAACAGCGTTTAATTTTCGCGATCCATTGCTGCTGCCGCCGAGTATAAATAAACCCCAACAACATCAATTTAGGCCTTTTTCGGAACAGCAATAAGGAGACTATCGACATCGCCAATATGTCGAAATGGGATTGCGCGACCACCCAATCCGGCCTAGGTTCCGTAAATAGGGACCGCACGGACTGCCGAAACCCGAACAACATCATCCTTGGCCAACCGATGAGATATAGCCAGACTCTGCGGCTATACCTCAAACTAACCAAGTCGGAAAAAATCCTACAATTGATCGATTGCTTATTCAGCTCCTGAGCAAACGGCGAGTCATTCGCGTCTTTAGCAAAAGTTATAAAAAAATGCACATTCATTAGGAACTCAACGATAGGTACCGCAATTCAAAGACCAAACAAACATCGTCTGTAGTCTTCATTATTCAAGACTACAGGAAATGTTTAGCACATCACTGCGCAGCGATAACCGAAAACTTTTAACGGACTTGCATTCGGATTTGACTTCGATATTGAACTGGCCCCGGAACCCATCACCGACGCGCTGGATTAGCGCCCCCACGATATTAGACTGCCAACACTCACCTCAATCGTTCAGACACCCATCCGGCTACCGCGCCCAACGCAGCAGAAAGATTATTCGGATCGTTACCGCCGGCCTGCGCCATATCCGGCCGGCCGCCGCCTTTGCCGCCAACTTGCGTGGCAACGAAATTGACCAACTCACCGGCCTTGACCTTGTCCATCGCATCCTTCGACACGCTGGCAATCAGACTGACTTTGTCGCCGCTGACGGTGGCCAATACCAAGGCCGCACTGCCGAGCTTGTTTTTGATCTGGTCGGCCAGGTCGCGCAGAGCTTTCGGGTCGACGTCGTCGAGTTTGACGGCCAACACCTTCACGCCGTTGACATCGACCGCCTGACTGGTTAACTCGTCGCCGGCCGAGCTGGCCAGTTTGCCTTTGAGTTTTTCCAGTTCCTTTTCCAGATGGCGGTTTTTTTCCAGCAACTGCTGGACCTTGTCGGCGGTTTTGTCCGGCGCGGCTTTCAGCAAGCCGGCGATGCTCAGCAGCGCTTGCTCGCGCTGAGCGATCCATTCCAACGCCCCCTCGCCGGTCATCGCTTCGACCCGGCGCACGCCGGCCGCGACGCCGGTTTCGCTGACGATTTTCAGCAAGCCGATGTCGCCGGTGCGCTGGACGTGGGTACCGCCGCACAGCTCGGTCGAGAAATCGCCCATCGTCAAAACGCGAACTTCGTCGCCGTACTTCTCGCCGAACAAGGCCATCGCGCCGGCCTTGACCGCCTCGTCCTTGGCCATGATTTGCGCGCAAACGGCATTATTGGAGCGGATTTGCTCGTTGACCAAACGCTCGACCGCGGCAATTTGCTCGGCGGTCATCGGCTCGAAATGCGAGAAATCGAAGCGCAGACGCTCGGCATTGACCTGTGAACCTTTTTGCTGAACATGCTCGCCCAGCACGCTGCGCAAGGCCGCGTGCAATAGATGGGTTGCCGAGTGGTTACGTTCGGTCGCCTTGCGGATTTCGGCGTTGACGCTGACTTCACAAGCCATACCTTCGGCGATGACGCCTTTAACGACCCTGCCTTTGTGCAGGAACAACTGGCCGCCCTGTTTTTGGGTATCGGTCACCTCGAAGCTGCCGCCGATGCATTCGATCAAACCGCTATCGCCGACCTGACCACCGGATTCGGCATAGAATGGAGTTTGGTCCAGAATCACCACGCCTTCGTCGCCGGCTTCCAGCGATTCCACCGGCTGACCTTTTTTGAACAGGCCAATGACTTGCACCGAGCCGTCCAGATGCGAGTAACCGGTAAATTCGGTGACGCTGTCATGCTTGATGTCCTGGTCGTAATCGGCGGCGAACTGGCCGCCGGCCCGAGCGCGGTCGCGCTGGGCGCTCATTTCCACTTCGAAACCGGCGTGATCGACGCTCAAATTATGCTCGCGAGCGAAGTCGGCCGTTAAATCGACCGGGAAACCGTAGGTGTCGTACAACAAGAACACCACGTCGCCAGGGATAACGTGACCGTCCAGCTTGGCGACGCAGTTTTCCAGAATTTTCATACCCTGGCCCAAGGTTTCGGCGAAGCGTTCTTCTTCTTTTTTCAGCACCCGCTCGACTTGTTCCTGAGCCTTGACCAATTCCGGATAGGCTGCGCCCATCTCGGCGGCCAGCGGCGCGACCAGTTTGTAGAAGAACGTATCCTGGATTCCCAAACGGTAACCGTGACGGATCGCCCGACGCACGATGCGGCGCAATACATAGCCGCGACCTTCGTTGGACGGCAACACGCCGTCGGTCACCAAAAAGGCGCAGGAGCGGATATGGTCGGCGATCACCCGCAACGAACTGTTGGTCAAATCGGTTGTGCCGGCCAATGCGGCGGCGGTCTTGACCAGGTTCTGAAAAATATCGATTTCGTAGTTGCTATGCACGCCCTGCATCACGGCGGCGATGCGCTCCAGGCCCATACCGGTATCGACCGACGGCGCCGGCAGCGGCGTCAGGTTGCCGTCCTTGTCGCGTTCGTATTGCATGAACACCAGGTTCCAGATCTCGATGTAACGGTCGCCGTCTTCGTCCGGGCTGCCGGGAGGTCCGCCGGCGACGTGCTCGCCGTGGTCGTAGAAAATCTCGGTGCAGGGACCGCAAGGGCCGACGTCGCCCATCGCCCAAAAATTGTCCTTGGCGCCGATGCGCGAGAAACGGGTCGGATCGATTTTAACTTCCTCCAGCCAGATCGCTTCGGCTTCCGAGTCTTCGTCGAATACCGTCACCCAGAGTTTGGCCGGCGGAATGCCCATTTCCTTGGTCAGAAAGTCCCAGGCAAAATTGATCGCATCGCGCTTGAAATAATCGCCGAAGCTGAAATTGCCGAGCATTTCGAAGAAGGTGTGGTGGCGGGCGGTGTAGCCGACGTTCTCCAAATCGTTGTGCTTGCCGCCGGCCCGCACGCAACGCTGGCTGGTCGCGGCGCGGTTGAAATCGACTTTTTCCCGGCCCAGAAACACGTCCTTGAACTGCACCATGCCGGCATTGGTGAACAACAGGGTCGGATCGTTGCCCGGCACCAAGCTGCTGGACGGACGCACGGCATGGCCGCGCTGGCGGAAAAATTCCAGAAAGGCGGCGCGGATTTCGGCGCTGGTCATTTTTTTCATCATGGTTACTTCGATTTTTTGTTCTAAACAAACGTAGGTCGGGTTAGCGTAGCGTAACCCAACATGAAGGCTCGAATTGTCGGGTTACGCTACGCTTTTATACCCTTAGGGTAAACCCGACCTACATAGTTTGATTTTCAACTCCGCAAACACCTGCTTGATCGTCTCGCCGCTGAAGCCGCGCTGCTGCAAAAACCGACTGCGCTTGGCCCATTCGTTTGGCGGCAGCGATTTTTCGTCGCCGTATTTGCCGGCATAAACGTCCAAGGCCAAATTCAACCAACCGCCCTGCTCCTCGGCTTGCAGGTCGAAATCGACGCTGCTAATACCGCGTTGCTGCAATTCGTAGGCGATACGGATTGGGCCATAGCCTTTGCCGATACGGTCGCGGACGTAACATTCTGCGTAGCGTTCGTCGTTTTGCCAGTTTTGCTCGGTTAGCGCGTCGATAACCGGATTAGCTTCATCGCGTTCGAAGCCGCGCAAGGCCAACTTATCCAGCAACTCGCGGCGGCTGTGCTCGCGCCGCGCCAACAATCTCAGGCAAATATCTTCGATTTGCCGGCTACGCTCATTCGCCGTCGCTGAACTCGGCGTCTTCGTCTTCATGAGCCGGAGCGGTCGTCACTCTGCTGGCAAAGGCTTTCTCGCGAATGGCTTTTTCCAGTTCGGCGGCAATTTCCGGGTGTTCGCGCAGGTATTGCTTGGCGTTGTCCTTGCCCTGGCCGATTTTGTCGTTGTTGTAGCTGTACCAGGAACCGGATTTTTGGACGAAACCGAATTCGACGCCCAAGTCGACCAATTCGCCGAGAAAAGACACGCCCTCGCCGTACAGGATTTCGAAGTCGGCTTGTTTGAACGGCGGTGCGACTTTGTTCTTGACGATCTTGACCCGGGTTTCGTTGCCGATCACCTCGTCGCCTTTTTTTATCGCGCCGATGCGGCGAATGTCCATTCGCACCGAGGCGTAGAATTTCAGGGCGTTACCGCCGGTGGTGGTTTCCGGGTTACCGAACATCACGCCGATTTTCATCCGCAACTGGTTGATGAAAATCACCAGCGTGTTGGAGCGTTTGATGTTGGCGGTCAGTTTGCGCAAGGCTTGCGACATCAAGCGCGCCTGCAAACCCATGTGCGAGTCGCCCATGTCGCCTTCGATTTCGGCTTTCGGCGTCAATGCGGCCACCGAGTCGATGACGACGATATCGACCGCACCGGAGCGCACCAGCATGTCGGTGATTTCCAGTGCTTGTTCGCCGGTGTCCGGTTGCGACACCAGCAGGTCGTCGATATTGACGCCGATCTTTTGCGCATACACTGGGTCCAACGCATGCTCGGCATCGACGAAGGCGGCGGTGCCGCCCAGTTTCTGCATCTGGGCGATGGTTTGCAGGGTCAACGTGGTTTTACCGGACGACTCGGGGCCGTAAATTTCGATGATCCGGCCGCGCGGCAAGCCGCCGCAGCCTAGGGCGATGTCGACGGACAAAGAGCCGGTGGACACCACTTCGATGTCGCGGGTCGCGGCGACGTCGCCCATGCGCATGACCGAGCCCTTGCCGAATTGTTTTTCGATTTGCATCAACGCGGCGCCGAGAGCCTTTTTCTTGTTTTCGTCCATATCCTACCTACTGTTGTCTGCCCGGTGAAAACGCGGCATTATCCCATAGAGGCCGGCCGTGAAACAGTTTTTATCGGCCGGATTGCCGGAAAAAACCGGCGGCCACGCTGGGGTTGAACGGGAAATACAGGTGCAGATAGGACGCTTGCAAAGCGCCGTCGCGAAAAAATCCTTCGCCGTGGCCGAAGCGGCGCAACGGTTGCGAATACTGCTGCGGTTGCAGCTCGGTTTCCAGGATCGAAAAATGAAAACTGTGGCCGCGAATCTCGCCTTGGGGCAGCGTCAGACTGTGCATACCCAGATTCGCCAGCCGGCTCTGCATCTGTGCCCGCCCGGGCAACAAGCCCACCATTTCGGCGGCTTGGCCTTGCTTGTCGGCCAAACTCTCCAGCAAATACAGAAAACCGCCGCATTCGGCATAAATCGCTTTGCCCCGACTATGGTGCTGGCGCAAGGCCTGCTTCATCGCCTGATTCCCGGCCAATGCCGCTAAATGCAGCTCCGGATAACCGCCCGGCAAATAAACGCTATCGGCCTCCGGCAGCGCCGAATCGGCCAACGGCGAGAAAAACGCCAACTCGGCGCCCATCGCCAGCAGACAATCCAGATTGGCCTGATAGATGAACGAAAACGCCGCATCGCGCGCCACGGCTATCCGCAACCCGGCCAGTAATGCCGGCGGCGGCTCGCAGCGGACCGGCTCAAACTGCGCCGCTTGCGGCAACCGGCAGGGGCCGAAGCCGTTCAGCAACTCGGCGGCGCGGGCCAGGCGGGCGGAAAGGTCGCCGATTTCGTCGGCTTGCAGCAAACCCAAATGGCGCGACGGCAGCCCGATGGCTTCGTCGCGGGCAACCGCCGCCAACATCGCCATGTCGGTCGGCAAGGCCTCCTGCAACAATTTGGCATGGCCGGCGCTGCCGACCTTGTTGGCAATGACGCCGGCAAACGCCAATTCCGGCCGGTAAGTCGCCAGACCGTGGGCGACGGCGGCAAAGGTTTGTGCCATGCCTTGGGCGTCGATCACCGCCGCCACCGGCACGCCCAGAGCCTGCGCCAAATCGGCGCTGCTGCTGTCGCCGTCGAACAAGCCCATCACGCCTTCGATTAAGATCAAGTCGGCTGTGGCGGCGGCCCGGTAGAGCAACTCCCGGCAATGGCTCTCGCCCATCATCCACAAATCCAGTTGGTACACCGGATGCCCGGAGGCGAATGCCAATATCTGCGGATCGATGAAGTCGGGGCCGGTTTTGAACACCCGCACCGTTAAACCTTGACTGCGAAAATGGTAAGCCAGTGCGGCGGTGATGGTGGTTTTACCTTGGCCGGAAGCCGGCGCAGCGATCAGCATTGCCGGGCAGGCCACGGTATTTTGCGCAGATGCCATGATGAAAACGAGAGTAGCTGACCGGCGGATTACCGCCGGCCGGGAGATTAAAGGTGCGGGATCAGGAGGCCAACAGCATATTGTCCAGCGCCTGCTTGGCCGATGCCGCTTGTTCGGCCGGAACCGCGACTTGGTTGACCACATGGCCGGCGGCCAGATTTTCCAATACCCAGCACAAATGCTGCGGATCGGTGCGGAACATGGTCGAGCACATGCTCAAGGTCGGCGCCATGAAATGCACGCTTTTGCCTTGGGCCTTACATTCCTGGGCCAGACGGTTGACCAGGTTCAGCTCGGTGGCCACCAGCCAGCGGGTGTTGGCCTCGGCCTCGCGCACGATTTTCAGAATCATCTCGGTCGAGCCGATGAAATCCGATTTTTCGCAGACTTCGAAGCAGGCTTCCGGATGGGAAATCACGATGGTTTCCGGATGTTTGGCCTTGAAGTTGTCGATCTGCTCCGGCTGAAACGCTTGATGCACCGAGCAATGGCCTTTCCACAGAATGATTTTGGCCTCGCGGATTTGCTGCTCGGTCAAACCGCCTTGCGGTTTGTTGAAGTCCCAAGTCACCATCTGCTCCAACGGAATCCCCATCCGGTAGCCGGTGTTGCGGCCCAAGTGCTGGTCCGGGAAAAACAACACTTTTTCGCGGCGGGCAAAACTCCAGTTCAGGATTTTCTCGGCGTTGGACGAGGTACAAACGATGCCGCCGTGCTGGCCGCAAAAAGCCTTCAAATCGGCCGCGGAATTGATATAAGTGACCGGCGTCACGCTGTTTTCGACGTCGATGATCTTGGCCAATTCGTCCCAGCATTGTTGCACTTTGATTTTGTTGGCCATGTCCGCCATCGAACATCCGGCCGCCATGTCCGGCAGAATCGCGATTTGTTCCGGCCGCGACAAGATATCGGCCACCTCGGCCATGAAATGCACGCCGCAAAATACGATGAATTCCGCTTCGGACTGAGCGGCCTCGCGCGACAGCTTCAAAGAATCGCCGAAAATATCGGCGTGCTTGAACACCTCGTCGCGCTGGTAATGGTGGCCCAGAATAATGCAGCGTTTGCCGAGTTTGGCTTTGGCGGCGGCAATCCGCGCCTCGCACTCGGCGTCGTCCAGTAAGGCATAATCGTGGATCGGTAAAGCGGCGGCTGTCATGTATCGTTACCTGGCAATGAAAAACGCGACATTGTAGCGCTAAGCCGCTGTTTTCGATACCGCTTAGCCGGCCTGCAGCGCAAAGCGCAATAAAGTCCAGGCGATCCAACCGAATCCCAACGTCGTTGCGATAAAGCTGAGCAGCGAATACACCCGCCAGACCGGTTTGCCCCAAAAATCGGGATCGAAAGCCGCGACCACGAATACGCCAGGATTGGTCATGCCGCCGATCACCACCAGCCAACACGCTGCCACCGGCAATTCCACCTTGGTCGCGTAAAACCCCAGACAGAACAGCGCCATCAACGCAAAATCGATATGAGCGCGAATCATGGTTTTGTAGTCCTTCAAAAACCCGCCGTCGATGCCGGGTATCGGAAACCATTTGGCGAAAGTCATCAACCAAGCCGACATTAAAATCGCGGCGATCATCAGCACCGCACCTACCAGTAATATTTCCATGTGGTTGTTTTATTTTCTAAATTAAGCAGCGACCGGCAAGATATCAACGTAAAGCGCTTTGCAGCAGATTCATCGCGCCGGCTCCGCCCTGGTTCTGTACATATTGCAATACCACCGGCACGAATTGGCCGACCATGGACGGGTTCATGCCCAGGTTTTGGAACGAGCCGGCCAACGCCGCCAAACTGCCCAGGGCATTGTTCTGGCCGCCCAACAAGCTGCCGGCGGCGCCCAACAAACCGGCATTGGCGCCGTTGGCAGGCAGTTGCGGCGCCGACGACAGATAGCGGTCCATACCCGGAACGCTGCCGCTCAATTGCGAGAAATCGCCCGGATTCATGCGTTGTTGCGCCACCGAAAAGATCGAGCCGACACCGCCCAACGCTTGCTGCGGGCTGATGCCCAATTGCCCGACCAGAATGTTGATCAAACTCAATTCGTTGCCGATGCCCGCCACCGCGGCGCCGGTGCTGCCGATCGCCGCCGGCGCTGGTTGGAAGACCCCATTCTGCGCGCCGCCCAAGGCAAAGGTTTGGCCTGTCGGCTGTTGTACCGGAGCGCACGCGCCCAAAACCAGCGCTGCCCACGCAGCGCGATAAATATTCATATGTTTCATAATTTCCGCCTGAAAAAAAAGATGCCGGACAAACCTGCCGGCCATACGCCCGCGTTCGCTCGGCCCGCTGACTTTAAATCGAAAGGCTGCCGGCTGACAACAGCAGGCAAAATTCGCAGCTAAAAACCTGGCTGGCCAAGACCACCGGGTCTGCCGCCAATTTGCCGGGCCCCGCGCATAAATCGCCAACTTGGCCGCGGGCCGGATTGGCGAATTCAGTATAATCCTGCGCTTGGCCTAACCATCGATCGGGTAACGATATGCAGAATATTCAAAAAACACTGGAAGATTACTACCTCCGCTTGCAAGCCCACCCCAAATACCTGCAGGTCATGACCTTGCCGACCTTGCAACGCTGGGGCGTATTGGCCGGCCTGTTCCTCGCCTCGCAAATTCTGGTATTCGGCAGCCTCTACCTTATTTTCGGCAAAATCGTCGTGATCGGCTTCTTCGCCAGCGTGTTGGCCGGCTGCGCCACCGGCGTCGGTGCGTTGCCGGCTTTGTTTTTTAAAAACATTTCCGACCGTCTGTTCAACAGTATGCTCGGCGCCGCAGCCGGCGTGATGCTGGCCGCGACGGCATTTTCGCTGCTGGTACCGGGCATGGAATACGGCGAACAAGTCTGGCCCGGCAAAGGTTTATGGATAGTCTCGGCCGGCATGTTGATCGGCGCCCTGTTTCTACATTTCGCCGACAGCCGCCTGCCGCATCTGCATTTCGATTCGGTCAGCGACCATTCACTGGATTCGCTGCAAAAAATCTCGCTGTTCATCATCGCCATCACCATCCACAACTTCCCGGAAGGTATGTCGGTCGGGGTCAGCTTCGGCTCCGGCGATTTGAATAACGGCTTGGTGCTGTCGATCGCAATCGCCCTGCAAAACCTGCCCGAAGGTTTGGCGGTGGCCTTACCGCTGGTGGGCTTAGGCTACGATAAATGGAAAGCGGTCGGCATTGCCACTCTGACCGGCTTGGTCGAACCGGTCGGCGGCTTGCTGGGAATCACGATGGTCACGCTGTTTTCGTCGATTCTGCCGATCGCCATGGGCTTCGCCGCCGGCGCCATGCTGTTTGTCATCAGCGAAGAAATCATCCCGGAAACCCATTCCAAAGGCCGTTCCCGTATCGCCACTTTTTCGCTGATGTTCGGCTTCATCATCATGATGGTACTGGACCGGCTGTTGGTCTAGCCCGGCGGGCAATTTGCCGTTACCCGCTTCTGCCGCAACTAAAAGTTATCCATGGACACTCTCGTCTCACTGTTTGACCAACTCCACGCTGTAAACCCCGCAGAGCTGTTCGCCGCCGGCGGCACCGCCTTCGCGCTGATCGCCGCCGCCGAAATCGGCGATAAAAGCCAATTAGTCTGTATGACATTGGCATCGCGCCATCGGCCGGCGCCGGTGCTGTGGGGAGCGATAGCCGCATTTATGCTGTTGAATACGCTGGCCGTGGTGTTCGGCGCCGCAATCGCCAACTGGCTGCCGGACTATGCGGTCGCGGCCAGCGTCGCACTGCTGTTCGCGGCATTCGGCCTACACGCGCTGCTGAACGGCGGCGGCGATGACGACGATAACCAGGATGTGGCCGAAAAAAGCGGCCACGGTATTTTCATCACGACCTTCCTGCTGATCACGGTCGCCGAATTCGGCGACAAAACCCAACTGGCTGTCGTCGCCTTTAGCAGCACGGCGCAACCGCTGGCGGTTTGGCTGGGCTCGACGCTGGCGCTGAGCTTCACCTCCGCGCTCGGCGTGCTGGCCGGGCGCACCGTGCTGCAACGGATTCCGCTCAGCCTGCTGCACAAAGCCAGCGGTTTGATTTTTCTGGCCCTATCCGCCACCGCCGGCTACAAGACCTACCTCAGCCTGGCCGAGGCCGGGCTGATCCAGCCGCTGTAAGCGCTGCTGCCAACGCCTCGCCTTGACTTAATTCGATGTCCCTAAACCTTTACCGCCGCACAGAGTTGGTCGGCATTCTCGGTCTGAGCCTGATTTACGCCTTGTGCGCCAAGCTGGTTCTGACCTATTTTTCCACGACCGGCAACGTCACGCTGATCTGGTTTTCCGGCGGCATCGGCTTGGCGGTACTATTGCTGAAAGGCATTCGCTACTGGCCCGGAATATTGATCGGCGCCACCGCCGCCGGCTTGATGGTAGACGACGTGTTCTGGCTTTCCGTCGTCATCGCCGCCGGCAATACCCTGGAGTCGGTCACCGCCGCCTGGTTATTGCAACATAAGCGCCATTTTTCGATAGAGCTTTCCCACCCCCGCCATTTCCTGTGGTTGGCTTTGGCGGCAATGCTTTGTGCCGGCATCAGCGCGGGATTGGGGCCCGTCAGCCTTTACCTGGTCGGAGTTTTGCCGCGCAGCGAATTGGCCGAGTCCATATTGCATTGGTGGATGGCCGACGTGTTCGGCATCGTATTCACCACCCCAACCTTGCTGATTTGGCGCCGCTGGCCGCGAGATTGGTTCAGCGGGAAGCGGCTGCCGGAGACGCTGGCTTTTCTGGGCCTGACCTGGTTAAGCGGACAAATCCTGTTTTTCGACTGGTTCGCCGACCAACTAAAATTCGCACCGCTTACTTACTGGACGTTTATATTCGTGCTTTGGGGCGCCATGCGCTATAGCCGGCATGGCGTGACGCTGGTGTTGGCTATCACCGCCGCGCAAGCCCTGCTAGGGGTGGTCAATCATAAAGGACAGTTCGCCGCCGATTTCGAAGACAGCGACCTGTTCAACTTCTGGCTATTCATGGCCACGCTGTCTTGCAGCGGCGTGATGTTGGCGCTGACCTTATACCGAAACCGGCAGATTACGCGCGACTTGTCGGCCAACGAACGTCGCCTGCACACGATCATCGAAGCCTCGCCGGTACCGCATATCGTTTACGACCGCGACGAAAAAGTCTCTTTCGTCAACCAGGCCTTCATCGAGACCTTTGCCTATACCATCGACGACATTCCGGATCGGGATGCCTGGTGGCAACAGGCTTACCCGGACCCTGATTATCGGCAAACCGTCAAAGCCATCTGGCAAAACCAAGTCGAACAGCACCGGCAACACCAGACCTGGCAGAAAGCCGCAGTTACAGTCCAGAGCAAGGACGGCGCGCAGCGCCAAGTGATCGCTAGCAGCGTCGGGCTTGGGGAATCGTTCGAGGACGGTTATTTAGTAACCTACTTTGACGTTTCCGAGCAATTGCATTTCGAAAAAGCGCTGACGGCAGCCAACCTGCTGCTGCAAACCATCCTGGAAACGCTGCCGCTACGGGTGTTTTGGAAAGACACAAGTTGCCGTTACCTGGGCTGTAATCGGTTATTTGCCCGCGATGCCGGCCGAACGCAACCTGCGGAACTGATCGGTCTGGAAGACGCCGACATGGCCTGGAAAAACCAGGCTGAACTTTACCGGCAAGACGATCGCCAAGTGATGCAATCCGGGGTTGCCCGCCTGAATTACGAAGAACCGCAAACCACCCCCAGCGGCGAAACGATCTGGCTGCGCACCTCGAAATTGCCGCTGCGCGATTCCGAACAGCAGGTTATCGGTTTGCTGGGAATATACGAAGACATCACCGCATTCAAAGCCAGCCAGGATGCTTTGGCCGAAACCGTTTCGACCTTGCAGGCCACGTTGGAAGCGACAGCCGACGGTATTTTGGTCGTCAGCCTGGAAGGCCGCATCAGAAGCTTCAACCAACGTTTGCTGGAGTTGTGGCAAATTCCGGACGGTTTGATTCGCATCGGCGACGACGGCGCGGAATTGCTCCGATTCCTAATCGCCCAACTGAAAGATCCCGAGTATTACCTTAACCAATTCCACGAAATGGTTAGCCATCCGGAACGGGAAAGCTCGGCCTTGCTCGAATTCAAAGACGGCCGCTTGCTGGAACGCTATTCGCGGCCGCAAAAAATCGGCGACAAGGTAATCGGCCGGGTCTGGTGTTACAGCGACGTCACCGAACGCCGCCGCCTGGAACAGCAGTTATTGTGGCGCACCGCGTTTTTGGAGGCGCTGTTGGAATCGACGCCGGACGGCATCGTCGCAGTCGACCGCGACGGCCGGAAAATTTTGCAAAACCGGCGCATATCCGAAATCTGGCGCATGCCGCCCGAAATCGCCGAACAAACGGCCACGCTGCCGCAACGGAATTTCGCCCGCAACCAAGTCGCCGACCCCAAATTCATGGACGACTGTATTGCGGAAATCGAGGCTCACCCGGACTTATCCGGCCAATACGAAATCGAGTTGCTCGACGGCAGTATTTTGGAACTGCACACCGCCCCGGTTTCAGACGATAACGCCAGTTATTTGGGCCGGATCTGGCAGTTCCGCGACGTTACCGCAACCCGCCAAGCAGAGCGTGCCTTACGCCGCAAAGAATATTACCAGCGCGCCTTGCTCGACAATATTCCGCATGCGATCTGGCTGAAAGACCCCGACAGCCGGCTGTTGGCGGTCAATCAGGAATTCGCCGAGTTATTCGGCGCCGACAATCCGGCGGCACTGATCGGCAAAAACGATTTCGACATCGCGCCGCCGGAATTGGCGCAAGCCTACCTGGCAGACGATCGGCGGGTGCTGGAAACCCGGCAGAAACTGATCGTCGAGGAATATATTGTCGACCGCGGCCGGCGCACGCTGTTCGAAACCTACAAGGCGCCGGTCATCGACGAGCAAGGCCAATTGCTCGGCACGGTCGGTTTCGCCCGCGATATCAGCGAGGCGCGGAAAAACGAAGAAAATCTGCGTCTGGCGGCGCTGGTTTACGACAACAGCAGCGAGGCGATGATCGTGGTCGACGCCGACAATAATATTCTCAGCGTCAACCCGGCCTTCACGGCAATGACCGGCTACCGCGCCGAGGAAGTCATCGGCCAAAATCCGAGCCTGCTGCACTCCGGCGAACACGACCGCGCCTTTTACCGGGACATGTGGCGGGCTCTGGAGACCACCGGCGCCTGGCGCGGCGAAATCAAAAACCGGCGCAAGGACGGCCGCATGTTCGTCGAGGAATTGGCAATCAACACCATCTACAACGCCGACGGCAAGCCGCAGCGGCGGGTGGCCTTGTTTTCCGACATCACCCAACGCAAACAGTCCGAGGAACAAATCTGGCGCCAGGCCAATTTCGACCCGTTGACCGCCCTGCCCAACCGGCGCATGTTCCGCGACCGGCTGGAACTGGAAATCAAGAAAGCCCACCGCCTGCAACAATCGTTTGCCTTGCTGTTCATCGACCTGGACCGGTTCAAGGAAGTCAACGACACGTTGGGCCACGACCTGGGCGATGCGTTGTTGAAACAAACTGCGCTGCGCTTGCAGGCTTGCGTCCGCGAATCGGATACCGTGGCGCGGCTGGGCGGCGACGAGTTCACCATCATCCTGAGCGAACTGGAAACTCCGGAAAGCTGCGAGCCGGTCGCCCGCCACTTGTTGGAACAACTCAGCGCGCCGTTCGATCTGGACGGCGAATCGGCCTACGTTTCCGCCAGTATCGGCATCACGATTTATCCGAACGACAGCAGCGACGTTTCCCAATTGCTGAAAAACGCCGACCAGGCCATGTATGCGGCGAAGAACCAGGGTCGCAACAACTTCTGTTTCTTTACCCGGGCGTTACAGGAGGCATTGGTGGCGCGCGCCGCGCTGTTGGCCGATTTGCGCCGCGCCTTGGCCGAGAGCCAATTTCTGCTGTATTACCAACCGATTATCGACCTGCAAACCGGGCTGGCGCATAAAGCCGAGGCGTTGTTGCGCTGGCAACATCCGAGCCGCGGCCTGACCGGTCCGGGCCATTTCATCGCCCTGGCCGAAGAAACCGGCTTGATTAACGAGATCGGCGACTGGGTGTTCCAGGCCGCAGCCCGGCAAGTCGCGATTTGGCGGCGGCAGATTAGCGACGAGTTTCAAATCAGCGTCAACAAATCGCCGGTGCAATTTCAAAATCCGCACCATACGCCGGAGGATTGGTTTGCCTACTTGGACCGGCTCGGCCTGCCCGGCCAGAGCATCGTCGTCGAGATCACCGAAGGCCTGTTGCTGGATGCCGGCACCAGCGTCCACAACCATCTGATGGCGTTCCGCGATGCCGGGATGCAAGTGGCGATAGACGACTTCGGCACCGGCTATTCGGCCCTGTCTTATCTGAAAAAATTCGACATCGACTATCTGAAAATCGACCAGTCCTTCGTGCGCAATCTGGCCGCGGATTCCAGCGATTTCATACTGTGCGAGGCGATTATCGTGATGGCCCACAAGTTGGGGCTGAAAGTGGTGGCCGAAGGCGTCGAAACCGAGCAACAGCGCGCACTGCTGGCGGCGATAGGCTGCGATTACGGCCAGGGCTACCTGTTTTCCGAACCGCTGCCGGCCGGCCTGTTCGAGCAACGCTTCGGCACCGGCGCCGGCGCCGAAAGCGGCAGTTAGGCGGGCCCGGCTGTCCGGCCGGGCTGGCGGTTACGCGGCGCTGATGACCACGCCTTCCGGCTTCAGGCTCAGCGAATAATCGCCCTGCAGCAGACCTTGCAATTCGCGGCCGGCCATGTTGTAGCGCCAACCGTGCAGCAACAGGCAATCTTCGTCGCCGAACAACAACTGCTCCAAGTCCTTGCGCGAGGCCAGGATCACCGGGTTCAACGAATTTTCCTCGGCACGAATCCTGACCACGGCACTCAACACATCCAAGATGGCTTCGTGTTGTTGATTCTTTTTGACCGCGTTTTCCTTGCCGGCCATCGGCTTCGGCGGCCGCTGCCTGGCCTCTTCGACCAGAGCGCACAGGGCCTTGCCGTAACGGTTGACGGTGCGTTCGTTGATATTGCGGATCTTGGCCAATTCCGCCAACGTCACCGGTTGCAACTTGGCCAATTCCAACAGCATATCGTCCTGCATCAACCAGTTGCGCGGCTTGTTTTCCTGCTGCGCGGTGCGCTCGCGCCATTCGCTCAAGCTTTGCATGATCGACAATTGCTTGCCGGTCAGCTTGTTTTTGCCGCGGATTTTCAACCAGGCATTCTCCGGCGACAATTGGTACAGCTCCGGATTGTTCAACAAGGCGAAGTCGCTCTCCAGCCAATGCAAGCGGCCCAGCGCCGCCAATTGCTCGCACATTGCCGTATAAATCTGGCACAGATAAATCACGTCGTCGGCGGCGTATTGGATTTGGTCGGCGCTCAACGGCCGCTCCGACCAATCGGTGCGGGTATGCGCCTTGCTTAAGTTGACGTTCAAAAAGCTGGAAACCAGCATGGCGTAACCGGGGTTTTCCTGAAAGCCCAGCAGCGGTGCGGCAATCTGGGTGTCGAAGATCGGCCCCGGAATCTTACCGGTGATCTGGTAAAAAATCTCCAGATCCTGGCGGCAGGAATGCAGCACCTTGACGATATTCGGTTGGTAAATCGCCTCGAACAGCGCGCTCAAATCGGTTATGGCCAACGGATCGACGCAAGCCACCCAACCCGGCGCGGCGATTTGCAGCAGGCAGAATTTGGGGTAGTAGGTTTTTTCGCGGAGAAACTCGGTATCCAGAGCGATCCAAGGCTCGTTGGCAATCTGCCGGCAGAGGTTTTCAATTTGGTCGGGGCTATCGATATATTGGATGGACATGTGCGTTTTCTGTTTGACGAGGGTCGCCGCTAACCGGCGCGGCCGTCTATTTTACTCCGCCGGCGGCGGCGCGGCGTAACTATTCGCCCCGGAACGGCTTCGGGAAAAACTCCTTTTTTACAGCCGCTACGTGGAGCATCGCGGCGCCCGGCGTTACCATGCGGCCCTTTTTGGTAGCCAGTTTTAGGTAAAAGTCATGAATAAAATTGCCGTGGGTGTACTACCCTGGTTCAGCCTACTGCCGTTGGCCGCAGCGATCGCGGCCGAAACGTCCGGTAAACTGGATGCGGTGGAAGTGGTTGCGGTGACGCCGTTGCAGTTCGGCGGCATCGACGTCAATAAAATTCCGGCGCATGTGCAAACCGTTTCCGCCGACCAGTTGCAAGAAGCGCAAGCGCTATCGCTAGCGGAATACATGAACCGCTACTTGGGCAGCGTCAACATCAACGACGCCCAGAACAACCCATTGCAACCGGACGTGCAATACCGTGGATTCAGCGCCTCGCCGCTGATGGGCCTGCCGCAAGGCCTCGCGGTTTACGTCAACGGCATCCGCTTCAACGAACCGTTCGGCGACATGGTGAACTGGGATTTGATACCGAACGGAGCGATCGAGAACATGGCGCTGCAGCCGGCGTCGAATCCGGCATTCGGCTTGAATGCGTTGGGCGGCTCGATCAGCGTTAATACCAAAACCGGCTTTTCCGCGCCCGGCCACAGCTTCGAGGCGCAAGGCGGCTCTTGGGATCGGCATTCCGAAGAAATCAGCAGCGGCTGGAACAACGGCACCTGGGGTTATTTCCTGGACTTTAAATATTTCAACGAGAAAGGCTGGCGCGCCCATTCGCCCAGCGAGGCCAAACAAGGCTTCGGTACTTTGAGCTGGCGCGGCGTCAAATCCAGTCTGGACTTAAGCATTGCCGGCACCGAGAACACGCTGCGCGGCAACGGCGCGCTACCTCAACAAATGCTGGCTTACGGCCGCGACCAAGTATTCACCCACCCCGACATTACCCGTAACCGCATGTTGTTGGTATCGCTGGACGGCGACACTTGGCTGAACGACCACAACCAGTTGTCCGGCACGATGTACTACCGGCGCAATAAAATCGGCACCTATAACGGCGACGGCAGCGAGTTCGACGACTGCGGCGGCTTTATGTGCGAAGAGGACGGCGTGACGCAGTTGGAAGATTTGAACGAAAACCCGATCCCGGCCAGCGATTCATTGGAAGGCGGCACCATTAATACTTCCAGCACTTTGCAACAATCCTTCGGTTTTGCGCTGCAAGACGCCTTCGACCACAAGATTTTCGGCCGCAACAACCATTTGGTCGGCGGCGCCAGCTTCGACTACGGCAACGCCCGTTACCACGCCGACACCCAATTAGGCTCGTTGACCGCCGACCGCGGCGTCGCCGGCGGTGGCGTGTTGATCGAAGACGCCCACGTGCGTCTGACCACCGAAACCGACCACTACGGCGTGTTTCTGACCGATACCTATTCGTTGACCGATAAATTGGACGTTACGGTTTCCGGCCGCTACAACCAATCGCACATCAAACTGCGCGACCACGTCGGCGAAGATTTGAACGGCTCGCATTCCTTCGACCGCTTCAATCCGGCCGCCGGCTTTACCTACGCCGTCATGCCGGAATTGACCTTGTTCGGCAACTACAGCGAGTCGTCGCGGGTGCCGACACCGATGGAATTGAGCTGTGCCAATCCGAACGACCCGTGCCGGCTGCCGAACGCTTTCGTTTCGGATCCGCCGTTGAAACAGGTGGTGGCAAACACCTTCGAAACCGGTCTGCGCGGCCGCTTGAAAAATCTGTTGCCGGGCTATCTGGACTGGAATCTGGCGCTGTTCCGCACCATCAACAACGATGACATCATTTTCAAAAGTACCGGCGGCGTCGGCAGCAACCTGGGTTATTTCGACAATGTCGGTTCCACGCTACGCCAAGGCGTCGAGCTCGGCCTGAACGGAAACTTTTACGAACGTTGGCGCTGGTCGACCCATTACACCTATATCGACGCCAGCTTCGAGACCGGCTTCCTGTCCAGCAGCCCGAACAACCCGATGGCGGACGGTAACGGCGACATCGTCGTGCAACCGGGCGATAAACTGCCCGGCATCCCGGCCCACCAATTCAAATTCAGCACCGATTTCGACATCGTCTCGGCCTGGACCTTGGGCATGGACATGAACTACAACAGCTCGCAGTATCTGCGCGGCGACGAAGCCAATCTGACGGCCAAGCTCCCCGCTTTCGTCGTGTTCAACTTGCGTAGCGAATACCGTTTCAATCCGAACGTCACGTTGTTCGGCCGGGTGACCAACTTGTTCGACCGCGATTACGCCAACTTCGGCACCTGGGGCAATACCGGAGACGTATTGGATGGTCTCGGTTTACCAGGCGACCAGCAAAGCCGCTTCGTCGGCGTCGGCGCCCCCCGAGCGGCCTGGATCGGCATTCGCCTGACGCTGTAAACCCGCCACAAACGAAAACGGCGGTTCAACCGCCGTTTTCTTCTCCGCCAACATTGCGCTGTTGCCTGAACTTATTCGGCTTGATCCGTTTGATATTCAACTTTTGCGAACCGATTTCGGTTTCGGCTAATAACTGGAAAATATCGGCCGGCATGCCGTCGGGCAATTCCACCAAGGTATAGGTATCGCGGATGTCGATCCGGCCGATGCGCTTTTTGTCGACGCCCGACTCGGACACCAACACCGCCTGAATCTGGTCGCGGCTGACCTGATGCTGGCTGCCGACCGCCAAACGGTAACGCACCATCTTATATTGCGGCGGTAGTGCGCGGTCCGCCTCGGCGGCGGCCGGCTGGCGTTTTAGCGGCGGATAAAGATTCGGTTGATTCATGAACACCAAGGCCGCGGCGCAGGTCAGTAAGTCGATATTCAAATCGGCGCAGACCCGTTGCACCAAGTCGCGCTGCCGGCTTAAATCCTGTTCCCTGGCGACGCGCTGCAGGCGGCGCTTGAATTTATCTTCTTTTCTCGGTTCTACCGGAATCGCGCTCATAACCGGTTATAGCCGATCCAAATCGATTTCGACGTAAGCTTCGTCGCGTAACCGACGCAACCACAATTCGGTTTCTTCCTCGATTTTGCGTTTCCGAATCTCCTCGCGGATTTTGTCTTTTCTGAATTGTTCGCTGTTGTCCTGGCTTTCCCGGCCCAACACTTGAATCATGTGCCAGCCGAACTGGGTCTGTACCGGGGCGCTGATTTCGTTGATCGCCAATTTGTTCATCGCCTCCTCGAACGGCGGCACCAACGCGCCCGGACCGACCCAATCCAGCGAGCCGCCGTTGATCGCCGAACCTTTGTCGTCGGAATGGGCGCGGGCCAACGCGGCGAAATCGTCGCCGTCGCTGATCCGTTCGCGCAGCGCCAACAAACGTTTCTGCGCTTCGGCGTCGTCGACCAATTCGTTGGTTTTGATCAGAATGTGCCTGACTTTGGTCTTGGTGACGATATGCTGGCTGCCGCCTTCGGTTTCCAGCATCTTGATGATGTGAAAGCCGCTGGGGCTGCGGATCGCTTCCGAGACGTCGCCCTGGTTCATCGTACCGACGATGTCGGTGAACAGCGACGGAATCTGGCCGATGCCGCGCCAGCCCAGATCGCCGCCCTTCAGCGCATTGTCGCCGTCGGAAATGCCGACCGCGACTTGTTTGAAATCTTTGCCGCCGCGCAAATCGGCGATGACCTGATCGGCTTTGTCCTTGGCCTTTTGAATCGCAGAAGCCGATGCGCCTTCCGGCACGGCGATCAGAATGTGTCCCAAATGGTACTGGGCGCCGCTCTGGCCGGCCTTGCTTTGGGTTTCCAGATAATGCTGGACTTCGGCATCGGTAACCTTCACCCGGGCACCGATTTCGCGGCCGCGCAATTGGTTTATGATGATTTCGTTGCGCAGATTGTCTTCGAAACTCTTGTAATCCATGCCTTGCCGGGCCAATTCGCTGCGAAACGCATCGACCGACAAGCCGTTGCGGGCAGCGATGTCCGCCACCGAGGCGTGCAGCATCTCGTCGCTGATCTGGATACCCGATTTCGCCGCCATTTGCCGCTGCAGTTTATCGACCACCATCCGTTCCAGCACCTGTTTGCGCAGCACGAACTCCGGCGGCACCATCACGTTACTGCTGTTCAGTTTGTTACTGATCGCTGCGACTTCGGCGTTCAGCTCGCGTTCCAAGATCACGTCCTCTTCCACTACCGCGACGATCCGGTCCAACACTTGGGCCTGGGCCAAGCCAACGTAAAAACTCAATGCATACAGCAGAGTGGCGATCGATTGTTTCAACATGCGGCGCTTATTCAAAAAAGTTATCCTTGCGGTAACCGTCCAGGTTGGTTTGCAAGAAGGTATCGACGTGGTCGCCGAAACTGCTCAAGCCTTTCAGTTCCAATTGGACGAAAAAGGCGGTTTCCGGCTTGGTGCTCGGATCGACGAAGGCGATGGTGTTGGCACCGTTGATGAATCGCCGGCCGAGGACGCGGAACCGCCAGCAGCAGTTTTCCTTCTCGATCCCGATGAAACTTTCCGTGGTTTTGTCGAAATTTAACGAATATTGCCAACGGCCCAAGCCGAACCATTCGCCGAATAGCGGCCAGCGGAACGATACGTCGGTCTGCGAGATGGTTTGCGAAAATACTTGTGTCGTATTGTTTTGGTTGACGGTCTGCACCACGTCCTGCGGATTGGCGCGGCGGTAGCGGTAACCGATATTCAGGATCTGGTTCGGCTGCATCCGGTACTTCAACGCAAACTGGCCGCGCGACAGGCTATTCAACTCGGGATCCCATTGGGCACCGGTGGTGTAGCGAAGATGCCGGCTAACCTGGCCGCTGAGCTCGCCGATAAAGTTGGAAGTGCTGCTGGTCTGCGGTTGGGCGAAAGGCCGTAAGGTCGGGTTGTTGCGGTCGAACAAGTCGACGGTGCGGTCTTCGAAATACAAAATCTGGCCCAATGTCAATTTGAGCGGTTCGAGTCCGGTAGTCGAATCGATAAAGCGCGACGAGGCGGCCAACGTAATCTGGTTGGCGTCCTGGATCCGATCGTAGCCGGAAAAGCGGTTTTCCCGGAATAAACTGTAAAAGTTGGTATCGAACAAAGCTGTATCGAAAATCGGGATATTGCTCTGGTCTTTACGCGGGATATACAGATAGAACAGGCGCGGCTCCAAGGTGTTGACATAGGGCGTACCGGAGATCTGCATATCCTTTTCGAACACGATACCGCTGTCCACCGAAAATACCGGCAATGTCCGGGAAATGCTGCTCGGCAGCCCGGCGACAGTCTGATTGCTGAGTTGGTATTGGGAATACAACGCCGAAATTTTCGGTATGAAAAAGCCCTCGCTGCTTTCCAACGGAAAGCTGACCGACGGTGCCACATTAAAACGCTGGCCGTTGACCAGGGTCTTGTGGCTGAAGTAGCTGTATTGGTTGTCCAACGCCAGGGTCAGCGGAAAATCGTCGAAGGCGTGGGAAAAATTCATGCCGATGCGCGGCAGTACGTCGTAAGGCAATAAGTTGTCGGTGATGGTCTTGTCCACCGACTGGTAGTGGTAACCGGCAGCCGATAAGTACATGCCGGTGCGGGCGTAGGTCAGCATTCCCGTACTGGGCAGGTAACTGGTATTTTGAAAACCGAGCGCGTTGTTCAAGTCGTTGAAATAAGTCTTGTCGGAGACGTAGTTCAAATCCAACAACGAACTCAGGCCCGGCAGCCATAAGGTCTGGTCCTTCAAGCTCGCCGAATAGCGCGCCTTGTTCGCCAACTGGTCGTGCGGCATATATTCGGCGGCAAAGGTGCCGCGCGACATATCGGTCAGGTAGCGGAATTTGTTGCGTATCTGCTCGCCCCGTTTGCTCATGTAGCGCGGCGTGACGATGTCGTCGAAGTTGGGCGCGATGTTCCAATAGAACGGCAAGCTGGCGTCGAAACCGTTGCGTTGCGTGCTGCCCCAGGTCGGTGCCAGGAAACCGGACAAACGCCGGTTATCAGTCGGAAACGAGATATACGGCGTATACAACACCGGGACGCCTTTGAATTCCAGCCAGGCATTCTTCGCCGAACCCTGCCCGCTTTCGCGGTTGATCTTCAAACGCGCAGCATGCACCACCCAATCCTGGTTGCCCGGCGCACAACTGGTAAACGCCGCTTCGTTATAACGCGACAAACTTTTGCTGTCCCGATAGACCACATCGGCGCTGCCGCGAAACGGTGCTTGCGGCACGATGAATTGGGCCTTGCGCAGGCGGGCCTCGTCTTTACCCATATTCAACGACAAGGTTTCGCTGGACATCGCCAACTGGTCTTCGCTGTACAGTACGCCGCCCTGGGCGTCTAAAGTCTCGGCGACCGTGTCGTAACTGGCCTTGTCCGCCACCAAATGCTGGTCAGCCCGGTTCATGTCGACATTGCCGGCAAAATTCAGCACTTCGCCGTCGAAGACTTCGGAAAAGTCGGCATTGATCTCGGTGGTTGCCGCGTCTCTGGCCTCTTTGGAGGTCGCCTTGATTTTCGGCTTCCTTTTACCCCACACCTCGCAACTTTGCCACGGGTCGCGATCGAATTCGGCCCGCAAGGTCTGGAAATCGCGTTCCTGACGATGGCTGAATGCCGGAGCGAACCACAGCGAGCCGGCCACATCGGCAACGCCGTTTTCGTCGACGATATGCGCTTCGCCTCTGGGATCGGCACCGACCAAATTACAGTCCCAACCGCTTTTGGCATCCCCGGCTTTACAGGTCCAACCTTGGGTTCTGCCGCCACCGGCCGCGACCTGAGTTTTGGGCTCTACTTTCTCTACTTCCGGCTTTGGGTTCTCTCCGACTTTGACCCGCAGTTTCTGCGGCTCGGCAGCGGATTTCTCCACCACTTTCACCGCTTCTTTAACCGGCTCTTTGCTCAGCTCAGGTTTCTGCGACTGTTGCAGCGGAGCCGGCGCCACCGCGGCAGGCGGCTGGGCCACAATTTCCGGTTTGGCAGGATTGGCCGGCTCGGCCGGAGCGGTTTTTACCGTTTGCGCTGGCTGCGGGGGTTCCGGAGCGTTAGCGGGACCTTGGTTAAGACAGGTCCATTCGCCGTTTTTGGTTTGTTCACAATTCCATGCCGAGTTATTGGCGGCGGAGGCGAGCCCGGTGATGAACATCAAGGCTGAAGAAATTGTATAAAACCGATAATTCATGTTTTGGCGAATGCGGCTAAATTGGCTTAGCGGATTGGAAATCGAATAAAATGCATCGGATCATTTTACCTTAGGTTTCTCAGCAAATAACAAAAATGTACGACTCCAGCATGGAAGACCGTCGCCTGGCGGCGCTAGTCGATTGGCTGCAACGCGATTTGTCGCTCGATATCAGCCAGCTCTCCCCTGCCTCCAGCGATGCCAGCTTCCGCCGTTACTTTCGCGTCGTTCATGCCGGCGGCGTGCAGATAGCGATGGACGCCCCGCCCGAGAAAGAAAACTGCGCAGCCTTTATCCGCATAGCCGGTTTAATGCGGGACGCCGGCATCCACGTGCCCGCCGTTTACCACAGCGATACCCGGCAAGGTTTTTTGCTGCTGGAAGACCTGGGCAGCGAAAATTTGCTGGACCGCCTAACTCCGGCAACGGCCGACGCGCTCTATGCCAAGGCCTTGGACAGCTTGTTCGAGTTGCAACGCAACGTGGACACCACTACTTGCCAATTACCGGAATACGATGCGGCGTTCATCGAACGCGAATTGGGCATTTTTTACGAATGGTTCCTGCAAAAATTGGTCGGCTTGGAACTGCCGCAGCCGCTGGCGGCGCAATTGAACCGGACTCTGGTCGAGTCGGCATTGGCACAACCGCGGGTCTGCGTACACCGCGACTACCACTCCCGCAACCTGATGCTGCCGGCCAACGGCGGCCTCGGCGTGATCGATTTTCAAGACGCCGTGGTCGGACCGATCAGCTACGATCCGGTCTCGTTATTGCGCGATTGTTACATAGCCTGGCCGGAACATCGCGTCGACGAATGGGTACAGGCCTACCACGCCCGCCTGTGCGAAAGCCGCTTGCTGGACGCGGATTATCCGCAATTTCGGCGCTGGTTCGATCTGATGGGCCTGCAACGCCACTTGAAAGCGATCGGCATCTTCGCCAGATTGCACTTGCGCGACGGCAAACCGAATTATTTGGCCGACATTCCGCGCACATTTGCCTACGTGGAATCCGTCTGCGCCCGCTACCCGGAACTCGGCCAATTCCGCCAATTTTTACAAGATTCGCTTAAACCCGCCTACCCGCCGATCCGATGAAAGCCATGATTCTCGCCGCCGGACGCGGCGAACGAATGCGTCCGTTGACCGACCATACCCCAAAACCGCTGCTGAGAGCCGCCGGCAAACCGCTAATCGAGTACACCCTGGAAAATCTGGCGGCCGCCGGTTTTTGCCAGATCGTGATCAATATCGCCCACCTGGGCGCACAGATTAAGGACTATTGCGGCAGCGGCGCCCGCTGGGGCCTGTCGATCGCCTATTCCGACGAAGGCGAAACCGCATTGGAAACGGCCGGCGGTATCGCCAAGGCCTTGCCGCTGTTAGGCGATGCGCCGTTCTTGGCCGTCAACGCCGATATCGTTTGCGATTTCCCGCTGCGGGAATTGCGCGAGGTAACCCCGGATCTGGCGCATTTGGTCATGATCGACAACCCGCCGCACCACCCCGAGGGCGATTTCGCACTGGCCGGTTCCGGCTTGCTGGCCGCGCATGGGGAAACCAAATTGACATTCAGCGGTATCGGCGTTTACCGCCCAGAATTATTCGAGGGCATTCCGGTCGCCCCGCTCAAATTGCGCCCGGTGCTGGATCGGGCGATACGCAACCAGCGCATAGGCGGACAAAAACATTCCGGCTTGTGGCTCGATATCGGCACCCCCGACCGGTTGGCCGAATTCGGCAACCTCATCGCCTGCGGCAGCGGCGCGGCCAGCGTTTGGGCAGGCCGATCCGCCGTCAAAACGGCTTGACCACGGCCAAGATCACGATCGCAAACAGAAACAACACCGGGATCTCGTTGACCCAGCGGAAATAAACGTGGGAATGGCGGTTACGGTCATGTTTGAAATCCAACAGCCATTTGCCGCAAAAGCCGTGGTACACCGCCAACAACAGCAGTAACGCCAATTTCAGGTGTAACCAACCGCTGGCCGAATACAACATCCAAGCATAATCGGCCAGCATCCAGACGCCGAAGGCAAAGGTACACACCATCCCCGGCGTCATGATGCCGTAATACAACTTACGTTCCATGGTTTTGAAACGCTCGTTGCTGATACTGTCGTCGCTCATCGCGTGGTAAACAAACAAACGCGGCAGATAAAACAAGCCGGCGAACCAAGTCACCATAAAAATTAAATGTAACGCTTTCAACCACAACATGACCAAGCCCGCCGTTCAGCGCAAAGTCTGGTCTTTAGCGGCCGGCCCGCTCGGCGTAACCGGGGCTACCGGCGCTTGCGGAACCGTCGGCGCCGGCAAGACCACCGGCGGCGCAACTATCATGACCGGGTTGGCGCCTTGCTGAGCCTGGCGTTCCAGAGCCGCGGCCTGTCTTTGTTGTGCTTCAACCTGCTGCTGATGGGCAATCGCGCTCTGTTTCAATGCGGCGGCGGATTCGGTTTGGTTCCTGAGTATCGCCTCGCGCCGCTCGGTTTCCAGTTTCGCGGCTTTTTTGGCGTCGTATTCGCTTTCCAAGGCCTCGCGCTTGGCTTTGGCCGCAGCCTCCACTTCCGGATCGGCTTGGATATCCAATTGCTCGGCTTTAGCCGCGGTTTGGCACGGCTTCGATTGGTAAACGGTCTTGCCGTCCTTACCCGTACATTTGTATACCTCGGCATGCGCATGCTGCCAGGCGAAAACCAGCGTGAACAGAACTAGAAACCTCATCAGACACCTCTCCGATACGTCGTTATGCTAAAGGCCCTAGTCTAGGGCAAAGCGGCCCGATTTTCCGCAAACCGGCAAAAATCGCGTTTCTAATCGCTGCCGGCACAGCATTAACCACCCAAATCTTCGTCGGCCAATTCGGCCAACGTATCCCTGTGCTCGCGCCGGATCAACATCAGATTTCTGGCATAGACAAAAGTACCCGGCAATTGCCCCAGGATGATCACCGGATCGACCCGGTGAATGCCGTATAACAACACGATCACGCCGCCGGATAAACTGAAATACCAAAAACTGACCGGGATGATGCTTTTCTGGTGGCGTTCGCTATGAATCCATTGCACGATGAAGCGCATCATGAACAGCGACTGACCGACCAAACCGATCGTGAGCCAGATGATGTCGTTGGAATCCATGCTGGACAAATGATGCTGCCATTTGTCCAGCACACGGCCAAGAAAATTAAAGATGCCCTGCTCCATCACACACCTACGCAATTCAGTACGAAAAAGGCGGTAACACGGTTAACCACGCGCCACCTCGCTGACTTGCGCCAGGCTGTGGCGCCGTTTCAGCCACACCACGCCCAAAATATCGACGATGCCGACCAACGCCCGATCCAGCGTGCCGTATTTGGATTGGCCGAAGTTGCGCGGCCGGTGGCCGACTTTTACCGAAATCACCCGGCCGCCGGCCATTTGCACCAAGGCCGGCAAGAAGCGGTGAATATGGTCGAAGTAAGGTAACGCCAGGAATTTATCGCGCAGAAACAACTTCAAGCCGCAACCGGTATCCGGCGTGGCATCGTGCAAAATCGCCTGGCGCACGGCATTGGCGAATTTCGACGAGAATTTGCGCCAGCCGGTGTCGTTGCGCTGGTGGCGATGGCCGGCCAGCATCCACAATTGCGGATCGTTTTCCGCTTGCCAAGCTGCGACCAGATGCGGAATGTCGGCCGGGTCGTTCTGGCCGTCGCCGTCCAGCGTCGCGATCCAGGAATAACGCGCGGCCAGCACGCCACTGTGCACGGCCCGACTTTGGCCGCAACTGCGCTGATGTTGCAACACCCGTAGCGCCGGGTATTGCTGCATGGCCCGCTGCAACTTGGCCGCGGTATCGTCGGTACTGCCGTCGTCGACGAATATCATTTCGTAAGCGTCACGGCCGTTCAAGGCCTGGTCAATTTCCGCGATTAACGCGTCGACATTATCGGTTTCGTTATGAACGGGAACTACGACAGAAATTTGCATAAACTCGGTAAAAGTAAAAAAGTTGGTAATTATATCAAACGCTTAAAGCAAAACCGGATTATTATCGCCCCGTCATAGCGGCTTGAGCCGGCCAAACTGGTCGGCACGGCGAAATACCAGCCAGTATTCGCGGTGACCCTGCATATAAAAAACATCCTCCGGCTTGTCTTTTTCCAGCGAAACCAAGTAGCCGGCGGGATGGCTCAGCGCCCAGCGCTCGGCCTCGGCAGCCGTCGCCAATACCGGCAACGGTTCGGTCAATCGCCCCAGAAAATTCAACTGGCCTTGGTAATTGCCGACGTAAACGTAAGGCACGCCCTGCTCGTTGAACGACTTGACCTGCAGCGCCGCCGGACGTAAATCGTAGGCCAAGCCGACATATCGAAAGAAGAAGATAAAACCGGCGAAAACCGCCGCGACCACGGCTGCCGACAGGGCCGCCGCCGGCACTGCCCGCCATCGCCAAACTGCAACGGCCAAGCCCAATGCCACCGCCAATACGCAGCTCCCCCAGTCCATCCTGACGCTCTGCACCCATTGCAACTTGGCCAAACCCGGTATCTGCGGCAGCAGCAGTAAAAAAATCCCGACCAGCGCAAACAAAGCCGGAACTAAGGATTCCGCGGCGACGGAACAGGCTGGGCGGCTGCGCGACAACACCCTGGCGACGACCAGCGCGAAAGCCGGCAGCATCGGTACCAGATAATGCAATTGCTTGCTCGGCAGAGCCGAAAACACTACGAATACCGAAACCAGCCAGATCGAGCTGAACGCCAAACCTTTATCTCCGGCAAAACCCTGGCGCAATCCCGCCCATAAACGCGGCCAGAATAGCCACGGAAACAATAACAGCGGCAAGAACTGCAAATACCAGAAAAACGGCCGGGTATGGATTTTGGTACCCACCGTGCGGTCCGCGGTTTGGTGCCACAGAATCGCATCGCCGTATTCTTGGCCGCCGGCTTGAGCCGCGGGCAGCGCCCAGGACAAAGCCAACGCCGCGCCAACCGCAATCGCTGCCAGCAGCCCTAGCCACCACGCCTTGTCCGGCGCGTGGCGATCCGCCCGCCAGAATTTGGCGAGCACAGCGGTAGGCAGCAAGTGCAGAAAAACCACCGGCCCCTTGGCCAACAAGCCCAAACCGATCGCCAAGCCGAAGTAAAGCCAGCCCTTGCGGACTTGGCCGCCCACCGCCGCCAACAGACCGACCATGCCCAGCATCACACAATCCGTCAGCAAGATGTCGAACATGGTCGACGTAGCAAACAAAGTCCAAAGCAAGGTACCGGCCAGTACCCACGGCGCCAATCCGGCAACATCGGCCTGCCCGGGCCAAAGCATTGCCGCCAAGCGCCGAACCAGCAGCAAATTAACCAGCGCCGCCAACGGCCCCACCAAACGCGGCCACCAATCGTTGACGCCGAACACGCCCCAACCGGCCTGGATCAACCAAAACAACAGCGGCGGTTTATGGCTGTAGGTGTGCCCGTTCAAATACGGCACTAAAAAATCGCCGCGCAGCCACATCTCCCAGGCCACGCTCAGATAACGGGTTTCGTCGATCGGAATCGGCGCACGAAAAAAAACGCTGAGGCTCAGCAAGAACCAGAGTAAAAATACACCCCAACGGTAAATCGGATCGCTAGATACGTTCATGTAGAAAATTTTGTAGCTGTAGCGGCTGGCTGCCGTCGCAACGCAAGACCGGACTAAAACCGATAGCCAAAGCCAGATTCATGCCATTGTGTAGATAGAGCGGTTCAGAAGTCACGCTCCGCAATTGAAAACGCCCGCGGCCGCCGCTTCAGGTTGATATGAACCGATGCAACGGTTGAATTGCCCCGCCGCTAAACCTGCAAACGCCAGGCAAGCGATTCCCCGGCACGCAGCGGCGTGATGGCAACGCCCGAATCGGCATCGGCGTATACCTCGGGCACCTGCCACACCTGTTTGGTCAAGGTCACCGTGCCGCTGTTGCGCGGCAACCCATAGAAATCGGCGCCGAAATCGCTGGCGAAGCCCTCCAACTTATCCAAAGCACCGACCGAAGCGAAGGCTTCCGCATATAACTCCAGTGCGATCGGCGCAGTGAAACAACCGGCACAACCGCATGGATTTTCCTTAAGCGAAGTCAAATGCGGCGCGCTGTCGGTGCCGAGAAAAAATTTCGGGTTGCCGCCGGTCGCCGCGCTTAGTAAGGCCTGGCGGTGATGCTCGCGCTTCAGAATCGGCAGACAGTAATAATGCGGCCGAATCCCGCCCGCCAGCATAGCATTCCGGTTATAAAGCAGATGTTGCGGCGTGATCGTCGCGCCGACATTGGCCGCAGCCGATTCGACAAATTGCACGGCTTCTGCGGTAGTCAAGTGTTCGACGACAATCCGCAATCCCGGAAATTGGCGCACAATCCGGCTAAGCGTGCGGTCGATGAAGATTTTTTCGCGATCGAAAATATCGTATTCGGCATCGGTGACTTCACCGTGAACCAGTAACGGCACGCCGTATTTTTCCATCGCTTCCAACAGCGGATAAGCCGCGTCGATATTGGCGACGCCGCCATCGGAATTGGTCGTCGCGCCGGCCGGATATAGCTTGAAGGCATAGACGTGTGCACAGTCAGCAGCGTTCTTTATTTCTTCCGCTGTCGTGTTTCCGGTCAGATATAGCGTCATCAAGGGCTGAAAAGCGGAGCCCTCCGGAAGCGCGTCCAGTATTTCCTGCCGGTAATTTAACGCTTGCGCCACGGTCGTGACCGGCGGCTTCAGATTGGGCATGACGATCGCCCTTGCGAATTGCCTGGCGCTATGGCCGATGACCGACCGCAACATACTTCCGTTTCTGACGTGCAAATGCCAGTCGTCGGGCTGGCGGATGGTCAATTTGTCCATATTCTCCGGGCGTTTTCATTTAAAATGGCGCGACATTCTAGCATTAAGGGCCTTGAAAATTTAAAACCAGCCCTTAGTAAGCGGTTTTTAGAGACTTTCAATTGGAGAAGCAGATGCCTATTTACGAATACCAATGCAACGCTTGCGGGCACGAACACGAGGCCCTGCAAAAACTGGGTGCCGAGCCTTTGGTGGTTTGCCCGGCCTGTAACGAAGCCGAATTGAAAAAGAAAATTTCCGCGGCCGGATTCAGGTTGAAAGGCAGCGGCTGGTACGAAACCGATTTCAAAAGCGGCAACAAGAAAAACGTCGCCGGCGAGAGCAAGGCTCCGGAAAAATCGGGCGGCAACAGCGGTGGCTGCGGCGGTAGTTGCGCCTGCCATTAAACTTGCCTGAAACCCCATAAATTCGTACCATCGCCAGCTTTTTGAAATATTCCGAGAGACATTATGCGTAGCCACAAGTGTGGAGAATTGAACACCCAGCATCTGGGACAAACCGTGGCCCTGTGCGGCTGGGTGCACCGCCGCCGCGACCACGGCGGCGTGATTTTTATCGACTTGCGCGACCGCGCCGGACTGGTGCAAGTGGTGTTCGATCCCGATGCGGCCGAGAGTTTCGCGATTGCCGAGCACGTGCGTAGCGAATACGTGCTGCGTATCGAAGGCATCGTCCGCGACCGCCCGGAAGGCACGCATAATCCGAATATGTCGACCGGCCAAATCGAAGTTTTGGGCAAACATATCGAAGTGTTGAACGAAGCCGAAACCCCACCGTTCCCGCTGGAAAGCGACATCGAAGTCAACGAGGAAACCCGTTTGCGCTTCCGCTATATCGATCTGCGCCGCACCGCGATGCAGCAAAAGATGAAAGTGCGCCGCGACGTGACTCGTCATTTGCGCCAATTTCTGGACGATCACGAGTTCTTCGAAATCGAAACCCCGTACCTGACCAAGGCCACTCCGGAAGGCGCTCGCGACTATATCGTCCCTAGCCGTACCCACCAGAATTCGTTCTTCGCCTTGCCGCAGTCGCCGCAGCTTTACAAACAGCTGCTGATGATCGCCGGCATGGACCGCTATTACCAAGTCGTGCGTTGCTTCCGCGACGAAGATTTGCGGGCCGACCGCCAACCGGAATTTACCCAGCTCGATATCGAGACCTCGTTCATGAACGAGCAGGAAATCATGGCGGTGATGGAAGAAATGATCCGCCGCCTGTTCAAGGACATCATCGACGTGGACTTGGGCGACCAATTCCCGGTGATGAGTTACGCCGAAGCGATGCGCCGTTACGGCTCCGACCGCCCGGACCTGCGGATTCCGCTGGAATTGGTAGACATTGCCGAGGAAATGAAAGGCGTGGATTTCAAAGTCTTCTCCGGCCCCGCTAACGATCCAAACGGCCGCGTGGTGGCAATGAAATTGCCTGAAGGCGGCGACTTGAGCCGCAGCGTGATCGACGAGCTCACCAAATTTGTCGGCATTTACGGCGCAAAAGGCTTGGCTTATATAAAAGTCAACGACTTGGCGGCCGGCGTCGAAGGCTTGCAATCGCCTATCGTCAAATTTGCCCCGGCCGATGTCTGGGCCAAAGTGATGGCGAAAGTCGGCGCGCAAAACGGCGACCTGATTTTCTTCGGTGCCGACAAAGCCGGCATCGTCAACGAAGCGATGGGCGCGTTGCGGGTTAAGCTCGGTTTGGACCGCAATCTGCTAACCGGACCTTGGAAACCGCTGTGGGTCGTCGATTTCCCGATGTTTGCCTGGGACGAGAAAGCTCAACGCTACACCGCAATACACCACCCGTTCACCGCGCCAAGCTGCTCGGTCGAAGAACTGGTCGCTAACCCGGGCAGCGCGCTGTCGCGGGCTTACGATTTGGTCTTGAACGGCACCGAAGTCGGCGGCGGTTCGATCCGGATCAACCGCACCGCGATGCAACAAACCGTATTCGACATTCTCGGCATCGGCCACGAAGAGGCCCGCGAAAAATTCGGTTTCCTGTTGGATGCCCTGAAATACGGCGCGCCGCCGCACGGCGGTATCGCCTTCGGTCTGGACCGCTTGGTGATGTTGATGACCGGCGCCGGTTCGATCCGCGACGTTATCGCCTTCCCCAAAACCCAAACTGCGGCCTGCCCGCTATTCAACGCGCCTGCCGTGGTCAGCGAAGAACAGCTCAAAGAATTGGGCATCCGTCTGCGCAAACCGGCTGGCAAAGAAGAAAAGCAAGACTAATCCGCCGCTCGGCAGCAGGCGAACCGTTAGAACGGTCCGCCTGCTCTCTACTTTCTGTCCGGCCAAAACCCGCGACAAATTGCCTTGACACAAATCAATAAATATTGCCAAACAAACATTGACTTTTTCTACGATATTGATAAGTTAATCACGTTATTTTTGTTAAATAACAGATCCGAGTCGCGGATCTTTAAACTGACACAGGGATTAGCGTCCCCGGCTCCCGATTGCGGAGGAGGTTGGTATGAACAAAATAACCCCCCATCTAATTCGCGATTTAAACGCCACACTTCCGGAAGGCACCGAATGCTATCTGTGCTCGGCGGTTAGACAAGCGCTCAGCAAATACCGTAAAGGGCGCGAACCGGCGGCTTACCTGAATAAGGAACAAGCGGTACCGATGCTTGCAACCCGTTTGGGCCGCGGCTTGAAACGCTTTTTCGTCCGGGACGTACAAGCTGCGCTCGACAGCATGGACAACCAAAAAAATCGCCTGAGCTGGCCCTTCTGACCTGGCATTTGGCAATGATTGCCTTATCCTTATATTGATCCGGAACCCATGCCGAATACCCCCTTCGCTAGAAGGGGGCGTTTTTTCTCAACAAAGCCAGCCCAGCCTCAGGCATTCGCCAACGGAAATGCCAATACCTCGGCAATCGATTCGCTGCCGGTTGCCAACATCAATAACCTGTCCAAACCAAGCGCCACACCGCTACAGTCCGGCAGACCTGAAGCCAAGGCTTCCAGCAGATACCGGTCCTTGGCAACGGCAGGCAGGCCGTTTCGATCGCGGTACGCGATTTCGCGATCGAACCGCCGTTCCTGCTCGTCGGGATCGGCCAATTCGAAAAACCCGTTGCCCAGTTCCACGCCGTTTACAAAAACCTCGAAACGCTCGCTGACGCGCGGATCGTCGCTACGGTTCCTGGCCAAAGAAGACTGTATCGCCGGATAGCCGTAAACCAGATACAGCGTGCCTGCGGCCATCGCCGGCTGTACCCGGTGGCTGAAGATAAAATCCAACCACAAGGCATGGTCGTTCCCGCACAACGCAATGGCTTCCGCTATGCCGTGGCCGGCAGCATAGGCGGCGTAAGTTTCGTGCTGGAATACCAACGGATCCAGACCCACGCTGTCCAGGAATAGTTGCCGGTAGGAAATTTGTATTGCCGGCAATGGCAGGCCGTCCGCGGCCAATAAAGACCGTACCAGCTCGGCCACCTCGGCCATTAATTGCTGCAGATCGAAGCCGACTCTGTACCATTCCAGAATCGTAAATTCCGGATTATGGAAGCGGCCGGCTTCACCGTTGCGGAAGGCCTTGCAAATCTGGTAGATACTGCCGCTGCCGGCCGCCAGCAGTCGCTTCATCGCGAACTCGGGCGAGGTTTGCAAAAACAGGGTTTGCCGTGTCGGCGGAGCCAGGTAAACGCTGCTGAAAAAATTCAACTGCGGATCGGTGCCGGTAGTCCGGCATAACAGCGGAGTTTCGACTTCCAAAACTTGGCGCTGGTCGAAAAAGCGCCTGATAGCGGCGAGCATTTGCGCGCGCCGGCGCAAATGCTCGATAGTGCAAGCAGGCTGCCAAGCAGCAGCCACTATTCTTTGACGCGGGAGACGTACTCGCCGGTACGGGTATCGACTTTGATCACTTCGCCGGTTTGCACGAACAGCGGCACCCGCACCACGGCGCCGGTTTCCAGCGTCGCCGGCTTGCCACCGCCACCGGAAGTATCGCCCTTTAAGCCCGGATCGGTTTCGGTAATCGCCAATTCGACGAAATTAGGCGGAGTCACGGATAGCGGCGAATCGTTCCACAAGGTCATCGTGCAGATATCCTGCTCCTTCAACCATTTGATGGCTTCGGACACGGCGTTTTTGTCGGCTTGGTACTGTTCGAACGTGTCAGGCACCATGAAGTGCCAGAATTCGCCGTCGCTGTACAGATATTGCATTTCCTTATCGACGACGTCGGCACCCTCCACGGTATCGCCGGATTTGAAAGTGCGCTCGATTACCCGGCCGGTTTTCAGATTGCGGATCTTGACCCGGTTGAAGGCTTGGCCTTTACCGGGCTTAACGAACTCGTTCTCGATAATCGCGCAAGGGTCGTTATCCAGCATGATCTTCAAACCGCCCTTGAACTCGTTGGTGCTAAAAGTCGCCATTTTTTCCTCGTGAAACAAACAATAAGCCGACGATTATAATGGATAAGATTTTTATTCGGAAACCGGAGCGATTTTGAACACCCCGTCCGCCACATGGCAACAGGCGTTGGCCGATGCCTTCGACAGCGTTGCCGACTTGTGCGCCTATCTGCAACTTTCACCCGCCGATTTGAGTTTACCTCGCCAAGCCACTGCATTTCCGCTGCGGGTTCCGCGCGATTTTGCAGCGCGCATGCAAGCCGGTAACCCTAACGACCCGCTGCTACGCCAAGTGTTGCCGGATCTGGCCGAATTAAACGATTACCCCGGCTACACCGACGACCCGGTCGGCGATTTGCAAGCCGTGGCCCAAACCGGCGTTATCCACAAATACCACGGCCGGATTCTGCTGATCGCCACCGGCGCTTGCGCGGTGCACTGCCGCTACTGTTTTCGCAGAAACTTTCCTTACGGCGAACTGCAATTGTCCGGCCAGAAAATCGACAGCGCGCTGGCTTACGTCGAGCAACGCCCGGACATCGGCGAAGTGATTCTGAGCGGCGGCGATCCGTTGCTGCTCAGCGACGCCAAACTCGAACGGCTTATGCGCCGCTTCGCCGAAATTGACCATATAAAGCGCATCCGAATCCATACCCGCACCCCGGTCGTGCTGCCGCAACGCATAACCGACGAGCTGTTGGCGGCATTTTCGGCGCTGCCGGCCCAGATCGTCATGGTTTTACACGTTAACCACGCCCAAGAACTCAGCGATTCGGTTAAACGAATCTGCACAGAACTCAGACGTTGCGACGTCACGCTGTTAAACCAAAGCGTGTTGTTAAAGGAAATCAACGATGACGGCGAACGGCTACGCGAGCTCAGCGAGAAATTATTCAGCTTTAATATACTGCCCTACTACCTGCATCTGCTGGACCGCGCCAGCGGCGTCGGCCATTTCGAAGTCAGCGAAGCGGAAGCGCGCAGTTTGCACCAATACCTGCAACGCCATTTGCCCGGCTATTTGGTCCCGAAGCTGGTCAAGGAACAAGCCGGAGCGGCCTTTAAAATCCCGATTTGCTAGACAGACCGGCAAAAATCGGCTGCGGCAAAATTCACATTTGCATGGCTGCAGTCTAAGATTTCCGTTTCGAGAACGGCTTACCCCCGACCCCACCCGCCATGACCGACAACGCTTCCGAACCCTCCGAGCAGCTTCCGCGCCTGGCGTTGATCGGCGCTTGCCTGCTATTGCTCTGCGATGTTGCGGTAACCTTGTTTCAGCATGTCAGCAACCGTAGCGCATTGTCCGATTTTCTCAGTTTGGTATTACCCGGAATTACCGCGCTGTTGGTATTCGGCGGCTTATTGCTGCGGCCGCCGCGCGATACCTCGCTGGCTTCTCGAATACGCCGCAATTACGATGTGCTGGACTATCCGGTGGTCGTTGCCGACAACGCCTGCCGAATACGCGGGCTTAACCGCGCCGCCGAGTTGGTTGCCGGCAAAAGCGGCGAAGAACTGCTCAATTTACCGATACACGCCTGGTTTCACCCGCGCCAATTCGACGAAAGCGAATGCCGCTTGTGCCAACACATCAAAGCCGGAAAAGCCATGGCTGGCGCCGACTTCGCCTTTCCGGGCGATCGCTGGCAGGAAATCTCGCTGCAGCGTTTGAGCTCGCGCAACAATTGCGAATTGATCGAATTCCACATCGACGTTACGCCACGCAAGCGAGTCGAAGAACAGTTGACGCTGGCGATCGACGGCGCCCAACTCGGCTATTGGGATTGGGAATACCCAACCGGCAAGCATATAGTCAACCAACGCTGGCTCGATATGCTGGGCCTGAATCCGGACGAACTGGACAATTACGTCAGCGATTGGTCGCAGCGCTTGCACCCGGACGACCGGGAACGGGTGCGAACAATAGTCGATAAGCACATTGCCTGCCGCCGCCCCTATGTCGTGGAATTCCGCATGCGGCATAAACTCGGCCACTGGGTATGGATTCAAGGCTCCGGCGCAGTGGTCGCCCACGACCCGGTCAGCGGCCGCCCCACCCGTTTATGCGGTACGCATCAAGATATCAGCCAGCGGAAGCAATCCGAGACCAATTTGCAGGCCGCCTACCAAATCATCAGCCGCAGCGGTGCGGTAGTGCTGAAATGGAATAATTCCGAGGGCTTGCCGGTCGAATTCGCCACTGAGAACGCCCGCCAGCTTTTCGGCTACGGCGCGGAACAACTGGTCAACGGCGGCATGTTTTATGCGAACTTGATCCATCCCGACGATTTGGCCGCGTTTCAACGGGAAATCGAAGCCGGCGGCGAAACACTGGAATGCCAGGAAATCGTGCATCAACCTTACCGCATCGTCACCCACGGCGGCGGCATCAAGTGGGTGCAAGACCGTAAAATGATCGTTCGCAACGAGCAAGGCCGGATTACCGATTACCAGGGTCTGGTCAGCGATATCACCCAGCAACGCCAACAAAACCGGGCGATCCGCAACATCATTTCCAGCACCGTGCCGCAGAACGCGGAATCTTTGCTGGATAACTTGACCTTGCTGACTCTGGAAACGTTGGGGGCCGATTACGCCCTGGTCGCAGAAGTATTGGAGAACGGCCGGGCACGCAGCCTGTGTTTGTGCGCGCACGGCAAAATCGTGCCTAACCAGGAATTCAACTTGCTCGACTCGCCTTGCCGCACGGTCGCGGACGGCCGGATTTGCTGCTTCGAAAGCGGCGTCAGCCAACTTTTCCCGGCGGCGGAGTGGCTGCAAGCTCTTAATATAGAAGGCTATCTCGGCATCCCGCTGCAGGACAAGCAGCAAAAAAGCTTCGGTTACATTGCCGTGTCGTATTGCAAACCGATTCCGGACGCGACGTTCGCTACCGACATCCTAAAGCTGCTCGCGCTGCAAATCAGTGCGGAATTGGCGCGCAGCCGGGCCATAGACGCGTTGCAGGACCAGCAGCAGCGCTTGCTGGATGCCCAGAGCATTTCCCATATCGGCGACTGGCGCTGGCGTTTGGCGGACGGCCATTTCAGTTGGTCGGACGAAATGTACCGCATTACCGCGACCAACAAACAGGATTTTTCCCCGGATTTTTCCGCGATTGTGACCAGGCTGGTCCACCCGGAAGACCAGGCTTTTTTCAAATCGGCGATGCAGAACGGCGTCCACGGCGGCATTATCGATTTCCGCCACCGGATCGTGTTGAGCAACAAGGAAATCCGCCACGTGCACCAGCGCGGCAAGGCCCTGCGGGATGCCGACAACAAAACCGTGGGCGTACAGGGCACCATGCAAGACATCACCGACCGCCTGCAAGCCGAGCAACGGTTATTGGAGGCCAAGCAACAAGCGGAACAAGCTACCCGGGTCAAATCCGAATTTCTGGCCAATATGAGCCACGAAATCCGCACGCCGATGAATGCGATTATCGGCCTGGTAGAACTGTGCCTGAACACCGGCATCACCGCCAAACAACGCGACTACTTGGAACGGGTCGAAACTGCATCGCGCTCGCTGATGACCATCATCGACGATATTCTGGATTTCTCGAAGATGGAAGCCGGGAAAATGCAGTTGGAATCCACCCCGTTCGTGCTCGAGGAAATGCTGGATAACGTGTTTTCCACGATGTCGGAACTCAGTGCCCGCAAAGGTCTGGCACTGGTCCGGCCGCCGGCCGACCAGACCCGTCTGGCGGTAGTCGGCGACCCGCAGCGCTTGCGGCAAATATTCATCAACTTGATCGGTAACGCCATCAAGTTCACCGAGCAGGGCGAGATCAAAGTCACGCTCAACGAATTAAGCCGTTCGGCGCAGCAGACCTGCATGCAATTCAGCATCAGCGATACCGGCATCGGCATGAACGCGGAGATGCAAGCCAGACTGTTTCAAGCCTTCAGCCAGGGCGACAGCAGCGTTACCCGCAATTACGGCGGCACCGGACTCGGTCTGATCATTTCCAAACAACTCGTCGAACAAATGGGAGGCAGCATCAGCGTCTCGAGCCGGGAAAACGTCGGCTCGACGTTCACGTTCAGCGTCAAATTGGGCATCAGCAACATGGCCTCGATCCGGCAAGCGCAATACCAGCGCAAAAATACGCTGGACGTCGACAAGCTGCATACCATAGCCGGAGCCCGGGTGTTGTTGGTCGAGGATAACGAGGTGAACCGGATTGTCGCAATCGAATTACTCAACCAAGCCGGCATCGAGGTCGAAGTGGCCGAAAACGGCGAAATCGCGCTGCAAAAACTGCAACAAACCGCATTCGACTGCGTCTTGATGGACGTACAAATGCCGGTGATGGACGGCTACCAAACCACTCAGCAATTGCGATCGATTCCAGGCTGCCAAACCCTGCCGGTGATCGCGATGACGGCCAATGCGATGAGCAACGACCGCAACAAATGCCTGCAAGCGGATATGGACGATTTCGTCAGCAAGCCGATTTTGCCGGAAACCCTCTACGCGGCGCTGGTAAAGTGGATTACGCCGCGCAACCTGACCCAGCCGAACCTACCGCCGCCGGACGCTGCCAACAACCATATCCCTTACCTTTACGGTATCGACAGCATGGTCGGCTTACAACACACGGCCGGGAACCGCACGGTTTATCGTAAGATCCTGCAAAAATTTGCCGAAAACCATGCCGATACCATGAACGAGATCAATCAGGCCCTCGCCGACAACAATTACGATAAAGTTTACCAATTAGTCCATACTTTAAAGGGATTGGTCGGCTCACTCGGCGCGCTACAGTTGCAAAGCCATTTGTTCAGGCTGGAGGAATGCTTGGCGGCTAACTCATCCGAGCGCGCGAACCAGGCGGCAATCGAGCACAATATTGCCGCGACCGCGTCGGAAATGGCCAAAGTGATTCGCGGCATCAACAGCGCACTGCCGGCCGGCGCCGAACCCGAAGCGAAAATCCGCTTGTCGCCGTTAGAAGTGAGGCAACAACTGGCATTACTGGTCAACAAATTACAAGTCTTCGACTCGGATGCGGACCGGCAGATGGAACAAATCGTGGCCGCAATCGAAGACGTAAAACTGGCGGACGCCTTGGCACCGGTCAAAAAGCAAATCGCCAACTACCAATTCGTGGAAGCCGCCCAGGCACTGAACCGTTTACTGGACTCAGGAATGTAAAGACATGGAAAACCCGAAGGCCCATACCGTGCTGGCAGTGGATGACAGTCCGGAAAATTTGGATTTAATCAAAAACATATTGGAGCCTTACTACCACGTCAAAGTCGCCGTCAACAGCGAATTGGCGTTGCAAATTGCCGCCAGCCAGTTGCCGGATCTGATCCTGCTGGATATCGTGATGGACGGGACCGATGGCTACCAGACTTGCCTGCAACTCAAAGCGCAGGACAAGACCCGCAACATACCGATCATTTTTCTGACGGCCAAACATTCCGAAGAGGACGAAGTGCACGGCTTTCGCATCGGCGGCAACGATTACATTACCAAGCCCTTCTCTCCATCCATCGTCTTGGCCCGGGTCAGAACCCAAATCCAACTGAAAACCAAATCCGATTTGCTGGAAAAATTGGCATCGCTGGACGGTTTGACCGAGATCCCCAACCGCCGCGCCTTCGATGCGGCCCTGGAACGGCAATGGAACCAATCCAAACGTACCGGCATGCCGCTGTCGTTGATGATCGCCGATATCGATTCGTTCAAACAATACAACGACTTTTACGGCCACCCGATGGGCGACGAATGTTTGAAACGGGTCGCTGGTGCATTGCAAAGCATGACCCACCGCCCCGAAGATTTGGTGGCGCGGCTCGGCGGCGAGGAGTTCGCGATTTTGCTGCCCAATACCGACAGCATCGGCGCCATGCTGCGGGCCGAACAATACCGCGAGGCCGTCGAGGCTTTGAAAATCCGCCACGTCAGCAACAACCCCACAGCATTCGTCACCATCTCCGCCGGGGTCGCCAGTTTACGGGCCCATGCCCACGACCAATACGCGATCTTGTTAAAAGCGGCAGACGATGCGTTATATCAAGCCAAAAATCAAGGCCGTAACCGGGTCTGCGCCAACAACCTGACAGAGATTCCGTGACGGCCGCAGCGCACGCCGGCATCGAGAGTATCCGGGAAACCGGCTATAATCCAACTCCACATCCACCACCGATCGGCGCCGCTTCGTTCCGCATATGCACGTTTATCTCGATTTCAACGCATCGTATCTTGCCGCATTCGTGATGGGCCTGCTCAGCAGCCTGCATTGCATCGGCATGTGCGGCTCCATCATCGGCACACTGACGTATAGCCTGAAACCCGAGCTGCGCAACGACAAGCGGCGTTTGTTCGAAATCGTACTGAATTACAACCTGGGGCGAATTTTCAGCTACGCGCTGGCCGGAGCCTTGGTCGGCGCCGTGCAAATATTCTTGAGCATGCCGTTCAGCCAAGGCCAAGCGCACCGGTTGTTGCAGATTTTATCCGCCGCCGTGATGGCCGGCGCCGGCCTGTACCTGGGCGGCTGGTTCCCGCGTTTTGCCTATATCGAAAAAATGGGCTCGCGTTTTTGGAAATGCATCGAACCCCTGGGCCGGCGCCTGATTCCGGTGCAGAACCGCACCCAGGCCTTACTGTTCGGCATGGTTTGGGGCTGGCTGCCGTGCGGCTTGATCTACACGGCCTTGGCGTTGGCAGCGACCGCCCAAGGAATAGTCCACAGCGCAATGACCATGCTGGCCTTCGGGTTGGGGACTTTACCAGCCGTGATGGGAATCGGTATAATGACTTCGTTTCTGACTCGGCTTTCCAGACTGCGCCAATTCAAGCATGCGGTCGGGGCCTTGTTTATCATTTTCGCATTATTGGCAGCCTTTCCTTGGCTAAACCCGATGCGCGTTGAACACATTATGACGTATTGAGAGGTTTTACAGGTGGATAACTTCAATTCTATTATTGGACAGTCTCCGGCCATAGAAGCTTTAATCCGCAGCGCCCGTATCGTCGCGGCAACCGACGTTACCGTGTTGATTAAAGGCGAAACCGGCACCGGAAAAGAGGTGCTCGCCACGGCAATCCAAAAGGACAGCCCGCGCGCCAATAAGCCTTTTATCACTTTGAATTGCGCCGCTCTGCCCGAGGGTTTGGTCGAGTCGGAGATTTTCGGCCATAAAAAAGGCGCATTTACCGGGGCGATTTCCGACAAGCAGGGTTTGTTCCAAGCCGCGGACGGCGGCACGCTGTTTCTGGACGAAATTAACTCGTTACCGATCAGTATCCAGTCCAAGCTGTTACGTTTTCTGGAATCCGGCGAATGCCTGCCGGTCGGCGGCACCAAACCTTACACCGTCAACGTGCGCGTCATCGCCGCATCCAACGCCGATTTGACCAAATTGATCGAAAACAGCGAATTTCGCCAAGACTTATATTTCCGCCTGAACGTGGTGCCGTTGGAAATCCCGTCCTTACATCAGCGTAGCGAGGACATCGAAGAACTAGCCAAGCATTTCTTCGCCCATTTCTCGGCAATGCATTCGTTGGAGCCGCCAACCTTTAGCAGACAAGCCTTAAAAGCGTTGCGCAACTACAAATGGCCGGGCAACGTGCGCGAACTACGCAACCTGTGCGAAAGGCTCAGCATCCTGCTGTCCGGCAAAGTCATCGAGACGGAAAACCTGCCGCACGAATTTAGCCGCGGCACGGTGGCGCCTGGCCCCGAATTCACGCTGCCGGAATTGGGCCTGCAACTGGATGCACTGGAAGCCGATATGATTTTACAGGCGCTGACCAGAACCAAAGGCAACCGCAGCAAATCCGCCAGACTGCTAGGTATATCGCGCGATACGCTACTGTATCGGATTCAGAAACACGGCTTAGCCACCCACTAACAGACCAAGGCCGCCAATTCCGCGGCCTTTTTTATGCGAGGCAAAAACCGACCGAGGCTAATAATTTCCAATCGGCCGTTTTAACGTTTGCGCACCCATTGCACCGTGACGTTATCGCTTTTGCCCTGAGCCCGCAGCACGGCCATTTTCGCCATCTTCTGCAACTCCGGTTTGGCGCTGGCCGGTTGCGACAATTGCAACAATTCGGGCTCTTTGACAAACTCCCAAAAACCGTCGCTGCATAAGATGAAGGTCTCGCCGCTCGTTATCGGCGGACAACTGACTATATCGACAACCGGCGGATACAAGGCGTTAATACTCCGCGTCAATTTATGCTGGTCTGGATGGACGCCCATTTCCCATTCGCTGATCTTGCCTTCGTCGAACAATTGCTGCGGCAGCGAATGGTCTTTGGTCCGCCACAATACCCGTTCGGCGTTCAGCCGGTAAATTCGCGAATCGCCGCAGTGTGCGGTGATGGCCTGCTCCGCGTCCAGATACAGTACCGCACAAGTCGTATGCGCATTCAGCGCGACCGGATCGCCGGCAAACAGCTCGCGCATCCCGGCCACGGCCTCGACAATCCAATCCTGCACGGCCGGCACGCCGCGGCTTTGAATAGATGAGCGATACTTGTCCGCTAACGCAATCAAACAGCGGCAAAAATATTGCGAGGCTTTTTCCCCGCCATGATGTCCGCCCAAACCGTCTGCAACCACGAACAAGGCATATTCGTTACACACCCGATGCGCCATACAATCCTGATTGACCTCGCGATTACCGATCGAGGTCAATTGGTAAAACTCGAGTTCCGCCAGCATCACCCTAACCGTGCAAACGCGCCTCTCGCATCACCCGTTTCATATCCCTGACCGCCTGCTCCAGACCGGAAAACAAAGCCTGAGCGATTAAGGCGTGGCCGATATTCAATTCGACGATCGCGTCGATCCGGCAAATGGCTTCGACGTTGTGCAGATTTAAACCGTGTCCGGCATTGACCTGTAAGCCGGCGGCGTGGGCATATGCCGCCGCATCGCGAATCCGCTGCAGCTCCCGTTCGCGCTCGCCCGGAGTTTCGGCATCGGCATAGCGGCCGGTATGCAACTCGACCACCGGCGCACCGGCGGCCAGCGCCGCGTCGATTTGGCGCATATCGGGATCGATAAACAACGAGACTTCGATACCGGCCTCGGCTAACTGCCGACAAGCTTCAAACATCCTGCCGGCAGCGCCGGCAACATCCAGTCCGCCTTCGGTCGTTAATTCCTCGCGCCGCTCCGGCACCAGACAGCACGCATGCGGCTGCACTGCGCAGGCGATGGCCAACATCGGCTCGGTGACCGCCATTTCCAGATTCAACCGGGTGTGCAACAACTCCTTCAACAAGCGAATATCCCGGTCCTGAATATGTCGCCTATCCTCGCGCAAATGAGCCGTGATGCCGTCGGCACCGGCCTGTTCGGCCAGTAAAGCGGCCTGCACCGGCTCCGGGTAACGAGTGCCTCTGGCTTGCCGCAGTGTTGCGACGTGATCGATATTGACGCCCAGCAATATAGGTTGTTTTGTCATGTACTCTTAGAACCGAATAAAAATCCGGGAAAACTATAGCGTTATAAACGTTTGATTATTTTGGCTAAAACCGCACGGCTGCGCAGATGCCGACCTTGCAAGTGACCATCCAGCATTTTCCTGAGCAAGGCTTTTGCTTCGGCCAATGCCGCAGCCGGCAACTCAGATCGGCCGGCCAGCAGAGCCAACGTATCGCCGCCGACCACGCCGCCGTCGGCCTGCGCCATGCCGTAATCTGCGACAAAATTGTACCGCCGGCCGGCGGCGATCGGCTCGCCGTCGGCGCTGTATGCCAAATCGACGGCATAGCCTGCTTCTCGCAACAAATCCAGCTCGAAATAGCGTAGGGTTTGTTCGATATTCTGCGCCGCGGACAATTCGTGCAAACAACGAATGTACAGCGCGAAGATGCCCGGCTGGGGATCAGCCTTATGCACGAAGATACCGACCAATTCGTTGACATAAAAACCGCAATACAAAGCCAAGCTCTGTAGCGAATAGCTGTCGACGTATTCGGCATCGGCCAGGACTTTCAGTTCGTGCTTGCCGACATAGGACAGCTTTAACGCAGAAAACGGCATCAACAAACCGGCCGTCTTGGATTTCGGTTTTCTGACCCCTTTGGCCAAGATCGGGACCAGGCCGAAATCGCGGGTAAGCACATCTAACAACACGCTGGTTTCCCGGTACGGCCGATGTTGCAAGACGAACGCAGGCTGCAAATAAACGGCGTCGCCGTCCATCACTCGCCGAAATCGGTAAAACCCAAACTCTGCAAGGCCCGCTCGTTGTCCGACCAGCCTTTTTTCACCTTAACCCACAACTGCAAATAAACTTTCTGGCCGATCAGTTTCTCGATATCGGCACGGGCTTCGCTACCGACCTTTTTCAGCATCTCGCCCTGTTTGCCGATCACAATGCTTTTCTGGCTATCGCGCTCGACCAAAATGGCCGCGTAAATTTTGCATAATTCCGGATATTCTTCGTAACGCTCGATTTCGACCGTCAGCGCGTAAGGCAATTCGTCGCCCAAGCGCCGGGTCAATTTTTCGCGAATGATTTCCGCGGCGAAAAAACGCTCGGGCCGGTCGGTAATCTGGTCCTCCGGATAAATCGGCTCGGCTTCTGGCAACAAGGCCATGATCTGCTGCTCGAGCAGATCCAGATTGGTATTCCGCAAGGCCGACACCGGCAGAATATGCCGGAACGGATACTTGGTCTGGGCGTCGGCGAAAAACCTCAGCACGGCGTCCTTATCCTTGATTTTATCGACTTTGTTGATCACCAGAATCACCGGCAAACCGGCCCGCTCCAGTTTTTTGAAAATTTTCTCGTCGTATTCGTGCCAATACAAACCGTCCAATAACCAAACCACGACATCGACGCCTAGCAGCGTACTGTCGGCCGTTTTGTTCAGGTAACGGTTCAAGACTTTTTTCTCGTCCTGGTGCATGCCCGGCGTATCCATGAAAATCGCCTGGCCGGCTGCGGTGGTTTTGATGCCGAGAATCCTGTGCCGGGTGGTTTGCGGCTTACGGGACGTGATACTGAGCTTTTGGCCCAGCAAGTGGTTCATCAACGTCGATTTGCCGACGTTGGGCCTACCGATCAAAGCGACATATCCGCAGTTCATTTAGCCTTGGTTTGCAAAAGGTTCAACATATTTTCCGCAGCGGCCTGTTCGGCCTTTTTCCTTGAGATGCCGACGCCGTTACAGGTTTCGCTGGTGACCACGACGCTACATTTGACCTCGAAAGTCTGGGCATGGTCGGCGCCGGACATGCCGACCAATTCGTAAACCGGCAGAGGCTTGCGGTTGGCCTGCATCAATTCCTGCAGCCGGGTTTTCGGATCCTTGTTCCAATCGTCGACTTTCAAATCGGCGAATTTATCGGCAAACAGACGCAGTATCCATTGTCGGCAAACGTCGATACCCTGGTCTCTGAGCAACGCACCCATGATGGCTTCCAGCGCATCCGACAAAATCGAATCGCGGCGGAATCCGCCGCTCTTCAACTCGCCGGAACCGAGAATCAGATAATCGCCGAGATTGTGCTGCCTGGCCAATTCGGCCAGCGAACTTTGATTGACCAGACTGGCCCGCAACCGGCTCAGCACGCCTTCGCCGGCATCGGGAAACAACTCGTACAATTGCTCGGCAATGACGAAGCCGAGTACCGAATCGCCCAGATATTCCAAACGCTCGTTATTGCGGGCACCGACACTGCGGTGAGTCAACGCCATGCTGAACAACTGCGGATCGTTAAACGCCAACCCCAGTTTTACAGAGAGGATTTCGGGTTTTTTAATCACTTGTTGCCGGCTTCGAATCCTTCGTGGAACTCAACCAGCACGCTCAGATTTCCGAAGATACGCTCGACCCGCTCGTAGTCGACTTCGACCCTGACGTATCCCGGTTGCGCCACGATAGTGACGTCTTCGGGTTTGACATGTTCGACGTAGTTCATATCGAACCGCTTTTCCAGACTGGTCTTGATCTCCGATTTGGACTTGGTCACGATATCGGTGGTGTTTTCGACCGCTTTGATCGCATTGACCACACGGCTGTGGTTGATATAGATCGGTGCGATCTTCAGAATCAACAGCGTGAAGAAACCGATCAATGCCAAAATGAATGCGATCGACAAAAAGGTCAGCCCTTGCTGTTTGCGAGGTAAAGTACGCATACCGTCTCTCCTAAAGCTTAATCAAAGGGTGCATGCCGTCGCGACATGAACGCACTCCGCATAACACCCGGAAAACCGGATTACTGTAACACCGTACCCAGACGGCCGAAATCGATGCCGCTGTTTTGCCAATCCCAGTTCATCCAGATAAAGAACGCTCTGCCGACCAGGTTTGCCTCCGGCACATAGCCCCAATAGCGGCTGTCGTTGCTATTGTCGCGGTTGTCGCCCATCATGAAATAGTGGCCGGGCGGCACGACAAAAACGTCTTCGACCGACGAAGCGCCCGGCGCAACCAGTATGGAATGTTGCACCCCGGCCAAATCCTCTTCCAAACGCTCGGCACCGGTCATGTTGGCACCCTGGCCGACGCCTTGGTAACGCCCCAACGAAACCTGTTTAATCGGTGTGCCGTTGACGTAAAGCTTTTTGTCGAAATAGGCGATTCTATCGCCCGGCAAACCGATCACGCGTTTGATGTAATCGACTTCCGGCTGCTTAGGATAACGGAATACCACGATGTCGCCGCGTTTCGGCTCGCCGATTTCGACGATTTTGGTATTCAACACCGGCAGGCGGATGCCGTAGTTGAATTTGTTGACCAGGATGAAATCGCCGACCAACAGCGTCGGCATCATCGACCCGGACGGAATCCGGAACGGCTCGAACAAAAACGAACGCAGCAACAACACGATCAAGACGACCGGGAAAAACGAGCGGGCGTATTCGACCAACACCGGTTCCTTCTCGGTCGGGTATGGCAAACCGGCGCGCTTCAAATACAGGCTGTACCCTCCCCAAACGATACCGGTGACAAACGTGGCGGCGACCAAAAAAAATGAAAAATCGTAATCCATAAACTATTGCCGTTACTCTTTATTGACTTGCAACACCGCCAGAAACGCCTCCTGCGGAATCTCGATACTACCGACCTGCTTCATCCGTTTTTTACCGGCTTTTTGTTTTTCCAGCAGTTTTTTCTTACGCGTGATATCGCCGCCGTAACACTTGGCCGTCACGTTTTTACGCATCGCTTTGACTGTGGAACGGGCAATGATTTTGGAACCGATCGCGGCTTGGATCGCGACTTCGTACATTTGCCGCGGAATCAAATCCTTCATTTTTTCGACCAGATCGCGCCCCCGGTTTTGCGCCTGGTCGCGGTGGACGATGATAGACAACGCGTCGACCTTGTCGCTGTTGATCAACACATCCAATTTCACCAACGGCGCCGGCTCGAAACGGAGAAATTCGTAATCGAACGAAGCGTAGCCGCGGCTGACCGACTTCAACCGATCGAAGAAGTCCAACACCACCTCGCTCATCGGCAATTCGTAATTCAACGAAACCTGGCCGCCGACGTATTGCATGTTCTTTTGGTTGCCGCGCTTTTCGACGCACAGATTGATCACGTTACCCAAATAGGCCTGCGGCACCAGGATGTTGGCCAAGATGATAGGCTCGCGAATTTCTTCGACGGTACCGGGATCCGGCAATTTCGCCGGATTATCGACCATGACTACTTCGCCGTTATGCGTCTCCACTTCGTAGACTACGGTCGGCGCGGTAGTAATCAGATCGATGTTGTATTCGCGCTCCAGCCTTTCCTGGACGATCTCCATATGTAACATGCCGAGAAAGCCGCAACGGAAACCGAAACCCAGCGCCTGCGACGTTTCGGCTTCGTAATTCAATGCCGAATCGTTCAGCCGCAATTTGTCCAAGGCCTCGCGCATCGCGCCGAAATCGTCGGAACTGACCGGATACAGGCCGGCGAATACCCGCGGCTGCACTTTCTCGAAACCCGGCAACACCTCGCTGGCCGGATTGTCGGTCGCGGTAATGGTATCGCCCACCGGGGCACCGAAAATATCCTTGATACCGGCCACGATAAACCCGACTTCGCCGGTTGCCAGCTCTTGCTTTTCCAATTGCTTAGGCGTGAACACGCCCAGTTTGTCGACCGGATACGACTTGCCGGTCGACATCACGGTGATCTTTTGTCTACGCTTCAACGAGCCGTTGACGATCCGCACCAGCGAGACCACGCCTAGGTAGTTGTCGAACCAGGAATCGATAATCAAGGCCTGCAACGGGCCGTCTGCATTACCGCTCGGCGGCGGAATTTTCCGAATCAGTTGGTCCAGCACCGATTCGACGTTCAGACCGGTCTTGGCGCTGATCTGGCAAGCATCGTCGGCCGGAATGCCGATCACGTCCTCGATCTCGGCCATGACCCGCTCCGGCTCGGCCGACGGCAGATCGATCTTGTTCAATACCGGAACCACTTCCAGGCCCTGCTCGATCGCAGTGTAACAGTTGGCCACGCTCTGCGCTTCCACACCCTGGGCGGCATCAACTACCAGCAATGCACCTTCGCAAGCGGCTAACGAACGCGAGACTTCGTAGGAAAAATCGACATGGCCCGGGGTATCGATGAAATTCAACTGGTAGGTTTCGCCGTCGCCGGCATTGTAATCAAGCGTAACGCTTTGCGCCTTGATGGTGATGCCGCGTTCCCGTTCCAGATCCATGGAATCCAGCACTTGCGCCTCCATTTCCCGGTCGCTGAGCCCTCCGCAAATTTGAATGAACCGGTCCGCCAATGTCGATTTCCCGTGGTCGATATGGGCGATGATGGAGAAATTTCTGATATGTTTTTGATCCACTTAGCTTCTTGATAATACGTTGGTTTGTAATGACTTTACGGCGGCGGCCCTGCCGCCGGATGACGGGTTCAGGCAGTAGCCAATATTTCCCGGAATTGGGCAACCGTCTCGGCGGTCAAGGGTTGCCGTTGATTGTCCCAGACCACTCCGTCCAGTGTGTCGGCCAGGGTATCGATGGTTTCCATGAAATCGTCGAATACCGCCAACGGATTATCGACTTCGCGCGGCTGCATAAAAAATACGATACCGGGGCAGTAGAATTCATCTAAATCGGTGTCGGGAAAGGTACCGGGATCGACCATGCTGGCCACGGCAAAATCCACCATCCGGTTCGCGTCGACCCGCTCGAACACTCTGACGCTGCCGTAGCGCAAACCGACCCGCTCGAAGGCATCGAACAAATCTTCGCCGTTGAAACCTTGGTCGGCACGGGCGACGATGCTGAATTCGATCAGAACCGGCAAATGGTTACGGCTGGCGGCCGGTGCGGGAGCAGCCGGGGCTTTTTCCGGCTCGCGCCGGGCGGCAACCGCTGCTTTCGGCGACGGCTTGATGGCTTTGTCGTCTAACAGCGCATCTCCATCAACCAAATCGTCGCCGATTTCGAACACGCCGATAGCGTCTTCATCGTCTTCAACGGCAAATTCGTCCACGGTTCTGTCGTCATAAGAATCGTCGTCGTAGTAATCGTCGGCGGCGCGTTTATAACGTAGCGATTTGACGAAATGCCACAACACCATGCCGATCATCACCAGCACGCCGATCAAAATAATCACGACTCTTAATAATTCTTTATCCATCAGTTTTCCGCCATGCTTACCGCTTCATCAATATCCACCGCCACCATTCGGGATACCCCAGGCTCCTTCATGGTAACACCTGCTAGATGTTTTGCAATTTCCATTGTGACTTTGTTGTGTGAAATATACAAAAATTGGACGGTTGCCGACATGTCTTCCACCATCTTCGAAAACCGCACGACATTGGCGTCGTCGAGCGGCGCGTCGACTTCGTCCAGCAAACAAAACGGCGCCGGATTCAGTTCGAAAATGGAGAAAACCAAGGCAACCGCGGTCAAGGCCTTTTCGCCGCCGGACAACAGATGGATAGAGCTATTCCGCTTCCCGGGCGGCCGGGCAATAATGTTGACGCCGGCTTCCAGCAAATCGTCTTCGGTCAATTCCAGATAGGCCTGGCCGCCGCCGAACAAGCGCGGAAACTTCTCTTTCAGACCGTTGTTGATCTTGTCGAACGTTTCCTTAAAGCGTTGCCGGCTCTCGCGGTCGATCTTGCTGATCGCCTGGTCCAGCGTATTCAGCGCATCCACCAAGTCATCGTGCTGTTCGTTCAGGAACTTCATCCGTTCCGACTGGGTTTTGTATTCCTCGATCGCGGTTAAGTTGATCGAACCCAAGCGTTCGATCTGCTCGACCAGTTCGTCGACTTCGCGCTTCCATTGGCTTTCGCTGGCGCCGTCCCGCAGGTTGGCCAGTATGGCCTCCGGATCGGCATCCACTTCGGCCAGTTGTTCGGCTACGGTTTGTTGCCTGACCTTGCTGTCCTGCTGCTCGAAACGAATTTGATCCAGGGCTTCCTTTTGTTTTTCCAACGCCCGCTGGGTTTGCGAATATTGTTCTGCCAATTGGCTGACCGATTGCTCGCTGGCCTGCTGCGCTTGGCGCTCGGCGCGCAGGCCGTCCTCGAATTGTTGTTTTTTTTCCAACAACTCTTCCAATTGCATGCGCTCGTCGTCCAACGGCGCCAAGGCATATTGCAGCTTGTGTTCCAATTCAGCGATGCGGTCGGCCGCTTGCTGGTGCTGCACTTGCAAGCGCTCGATCTGCTTGGCGGTCAAGATTTCCGACGATTTCAACGATTCGATCTGGGCGTGCAAACGGTGCAAATGCCGGCGGGCTTCGTCGACCGAGGCATCGGTATTCTGCTGGCGGGCCTGCAGTTCCTGACTGAGCCGCTCCAATTCGGCTTTGCGTTCGCCCAAATCGCCTAAAGCCAGCTCGGCGTCCTGTTTGATCAGTTCCGCTTCGGAGATGCTCTCGACAAGCTCGGCCAGATGCTGGCCGATCTCGTCGATCTCATGATCTAACTGCTCCAGGCGGCGCTTTTGCTGTTCGAAGCGCGCGGCCTGGGCACTGTATTCGGCACTTTTTGCCGAGAACTCGGCACTCAATAATTTTTCTTTCTGCTGGTATTGCTCGCGATGGCTTTCCGCGGCTTTCAACTCGTGCTCGCAATGCTCCAGTTGCTGCTCGTGCTCGGCAATCGCCATCTGCAATTCGCTTTGCCGCAACTTTAACTCGCGCAGCTCTTTCTCGCGATGCAACACGCCGGCCTTGCTATCGCTGCCCCGGCTGACCTTGATCCAGTCCCGACCCAACCAAGTGCCGTCCGCCAGCACCACCGATTCGTGCGCCTGCAACGGCAGTTGCCGCGCCTGCCGCATCGACTCGGCGCAATAAATTCCGCTCAACAAACTGTCCAGCCGCCAACGGCTGCGGACTTTGCCGGCCAGAGTTTCTGCAGCAGCCGATCCGGCGGCGGCCGGATGGGTTTCGAACACAATCAGCGACTGCTTGTTCAACTCTTGCAACTCGGCCAAAATCGCGTCGGCGCTGTCGATGCAGATCGCTTCCAAATAGCTGCCCAACACGGTTTCGGCCGCAGTTTCCCAACCTTCGTCCGCTTCCACGAATTCAGCCAGGCGCGGCTGCTGTTCCAGCCCCATTTGCTCCAGCCAGGCGCCGAGCTCTTTCTTGTCCTTACCCATCGCATGTTGCTGCAACAATTCCAGCGAACTGATCTTGCCGTTGACTTTTTGCAATTCGGCGCGATCGGCGTGCAAGCGTTCCTGAATCTGTTTGATTTCGGGCCGCAACTCGCCGATACGTTGCAATACCGCATCCAAGTCGTGCTGCAACTGCCGGCGCTCGGCTTCGATTAGTTCGATGCTGCTATCCAACGCTTCCAATTCCAGTTGCAACTGGGTATCGGCCAAACCGTGGCGTTCGCTGTGCAATTTATCGAGCCGGGCTTGCAACTGCCTGCTTTGGTTTTCCAATTGAACCAGCTTTGTGCGTTGCACTTCGACTTGCTCCCGATAACCGGCATTTTCGGCCAGGAAAGCTTCCCATTGCTGTTGCCATTGCTGCTTTTGCAGATGCGCGTCCTGCTGGATACCCAGCAAATCTTCCTCGCGCTCCTTGGCCACCACCATGGTTTCTTCGGCCTCCAGCAGCGTCTGCCGAATTTCTTCGAGTTGCTGCCTATCCAACTCGCACTCGGCCTGCGCGTGCTCGGCTTGCTGCTTCAAGCGCTCGATCTCGACCAGGGTTTCTTCGTGGCTCTTCTGGTTGTGCTTGATGGTTTGTTCCAGCCGGCTGACCTCGGCTACCAGCGCGGTGTATTCCGCCTGCGTCGAATCCAGATGCTGCTGCTGGGCTTTTTGTTCGCCGCGTTTCAGCTCCATAGCCTTCTCAGTATCGCGCAGCAACACGAACAAGCGATTATGTTCTTCGGCAATACTCTGCAACTTGGCTTCGAGTTGTTGCGCCGAACGTTGAAAATTGCGCCAGCGCATCGCCAGCAATTCCTGTTTGAATTGCCGCTCCTGTTTTTTCAACTCGGTGTACTTTTCGGCCTTTTCGGCTTGGCGAGCCAGGTTTTTGATCTGCTTTTCCACCTCGTCGCGCAGATCGTTCAAGCGTTCCAGATTTTCCCGGGTGTGGCGCATGCGGGTTTCGGTTTCCGAGCGGCGCTCCTTATATTTGGAAACGCCGGCCGCCTCTTCGATATGGACCCGCAAATCTTCCGGCTTGGCTTCCACCATGCGCGAAATCGTACCCTGCTCGATAATCGCGTAGCTACGCGAGCCTAAGCCGGTGCCCAGAAACAAATCGGTAATATCTTTACGCCGGCATTTGGAGCCGTTGAGCATGAATAGCGACTGGCCGTCGCGGCTGACTTGGCGCTTGATCGAAATCGTTGCGTATTTGGCGTATTCGCCGCCGGCCTTGCCTTCGCTGTTGTCGAATACCAGCTCCACCGAGGCGATGCTGACCGGCTTGCGGCCGGACGAGCCGTTGAAAATCACGTCGGCCATATTGCCGCCGCGCAAGTGCTTGGCCGAACTCTCGCCCATGACCCAGCGCACCGCGTCGATGATATTGGACTTGCCGCAACCGTTAGGCCCGACGATCGCGGTCAGATTGCCGTTGATCGGTATCGTGGTGGGATCGACGAAGGATTTGAATCCAGCAAGTTTGATTTTCTCCAGCTTCATGACTGGTTAAGGGGTTCCGAACCAACTACAAAACCGTGCATTATCCTCGAAATGGCATGGCGAATGGAACGGATTTTAGGATACTGCCCGCAGCTTGCACGTTGCTTGCAAATCGGGCTATGGAATTTGCCGCTTAGCGTGCGAAAATTTTGGTTGTCCTTCGGCCGCCCCTAACACGTCTCGGCCCAAGCATTTCTAACCGGCCACAAATGGATTGATTCGATGAACCTTGACCTGCGCACGATGATGGTAATGATTGCCGTGCTCAGCTTTTTACTGTCCATCCTGCTACTGGTCGCCAGCCTGCACGCCCGCGGCATCAAGGGACTGCGCCACTGGTCGATGGCCAGCCTGTTCATCAGCTTCGGCGCCGGCCTGGCGTATCCGGCTCTGCTACCGCAGCCGGGTTGGAATATCGTTGCCGGAGCCGCCTTTCTGGCGGCGGGTTCCGCCCTGCAATTCCTGGGAATTCAAGCTTTCAAGAACCGGCCCTGCCAATGCCGCTGGCTACTGCTGGCGGTCGGCTTAGTGATTGGCTTCAGTGCTTGGTTCACGCTGTTCGAACCCAATACGCAATTGCGCGCCGTTGCCAATTCCTTGATATTTGCCGGCATCAATTTCGCCTGCGCCCGCTCGCTGCTGATTCCGCTGGCGTCCTACCAGAGAACCGCGCACTGGCTGACCGGCGCCTCTTTCGCCGTGTTGGGACTAGTTTACGTCGCCAGAGCCGTGTCGATATTTTCCGCGCCGGCGGCGGATTACGGCCTGTTCAATCCGATACCGCTCAATCCGTTGATGTTTTTTGCCGGCAGCGTCATTCAGCTATTCTTGAGCTTCGGTTTCGTCTTGATGGTGTCCTACCGGATGGCGGCCGAATTGGAAAATCTGGCTGCCATCGACGCGCTGACCGGCGCCTGGAACCGGCGCAGTTTGGACCTGGAATGCCAACGTCTGCTGGCTAGAAGCGCGCGGCGCAAAGAGGCTCTGGCCGTACTGATGCTCGATGTCGACTATTTCAAACGCATTAACGACGTTCACGGCCACCAAGCCGGCGACCAAGTCTTGAAACAACTGATACAAAACGCCAAAAGCCAGATTCGCGGCGAGGATTATCTGGCACGCTACGGCGGCGAGGAATTTTGCCTGATCCTGCCCTGCACCAACGAGAAGGAAGCCAACCATTTGGCGGAAAGACTGCGCCAGATGCAAGCCACCCGGCCGACGCATTGGCAAGGCCAATCCATCACCAGCACAATCAGTATCGGCATCGCCGGTTCGGACAGTATCGGTTTGAATTTCGCCGCACTGCTGCAAGCCGCCGATACCGCCCTGTACCGGGCCAAGCAGGCCGGACGCAATCGAGTAGCCAATTTCTCGGACATTTCGCTACAGGAATTGGGCGAGTAGCCACTGCCGCAGCTTACGCGACCGCACGGACCACGCAACCCGCTTGCCGCTAGCGGGTTGCGTTAACGGGGATGAATCAGTTCAACAGCGTGCGCACGCGGTCGGCGGAAGTGTTGCCATAGGCTGCCAAAGCTTCGGCCGGATTCCGGTTAACCCCGGAGATCAACGCTCCTAGCGCCTGCTGGGCTTGCTCCCGATTGGCGATTTGCGGAGCTCTGTCATTGGGCTGCGTAGCCGCGGCTTGCGAGCGTTTCAACGATTCTTCCGATAGCACCAGCGTATCGGTGGACACCGCCCGGTTTTCCTGGTTAGTCGCGTCCTGCTCGACCGGTTTGCGCCGCTCGGTAAGTTCTTCGGTGGCGGTTTTACGCGACCCCGTCACTTGGTTCAAGGCAACGTTTTGTTGGGGATGACTGGTATTGATTTCCATGATCGCCTCCACTGGGTGGTTAAATAATTCGATCAAAAAAGAGCCTATGGCTTTACAGTCGGAATTCTAACTCAAGCCAAAGACTTTGCTGACTATTTGTTTCTGATTTTCCGGGAAAATTCGCATCCCAGCAACCTCGGCAAACGCAGGTGGCGGCAGACCGCTCGCGGCGACCGGCTGAATCAAAAGATTAATAGCCCCGGCCTTTAAGCTGGTAAAATTTCGTCTTTGCGGCAGATTGAGCGCGGCAAACTTTTAACACCCGAGTAATTATCACGATGACCACCCAACCCAGCTCAGATTTAACCACTTTCGAAAACCCGCGCCCGGCGCGCGATTTCACGATCCGTATCGACATCCCGGAATTCACCTGCCTGTGCCCGATGACCGGCCAGCCGGATTTCGCCAAACTAACGATAGAGTACGTGCCGGACCGGCTCTGCGTGGAGTTGAAATCCTTAAAACTTTACATGTGGACCTTCCGCGAACGCGGTGCGTTTCACGAGGCGGTCACTAACGAAATTCTCGATCATATCGTTGCGGCGATTTCGCCCAATTTCATGCGCCTGCGGGCCGAATTCAATGTGCGCGGCGGCATTTACACGACAGTGGTGGCCGAGCACCGCAACCCGAATTGGCAAGCGCCGGCGCCGGTGACGCTGCCCTAAACCTCGTGAGCGGCAGAACCTTTTATAACGCCGACATTGCCGTCGCGCTCAAGTACGACGGCAAAAACGCACCCAAAGTCACCGCCAAGGGCGAAGGTTTTACCGCTCAGCAAATTTTGGCTATCGCCGAAAAACACGGCGTCCCGTTGCAAAACCAGCCGGAACTGGCGCGGATATTGGCGCAAATTCCGCTGGGCGAGGAAATCCCCCAACAACTTTACGTCGCCGTTGCCGAAGTCATCGCCTTCGCTTACTTCCTCAGCGGCAAATCACCCGATCCCGAACCATGAGCTTAAAACAGATCTGCACCGTTCTGCCCCAATACGCCCTGCCCCACCATTTGCTGTCGGGCTGGATGGCCACGCTGACCCATTGCCGCAACAAAACCTGGAAAAACCTGTTCATTCGAACCATCAGCCGGGTTTACGGCGTCAACCTGGAAGAAGCCAAGTATCAAGACCTCGAGCGCTATGCCAGCTTCAACGAATTTTTCACTCGCGAATTGAAAGACGGCGTCCGGCCGATCGCGGCCGCGGCGGAGGCGATTGCCTGCCCGGCCGACGGCGTTATCAGCCAAGCCGGGGCGATTAGCGGCGGCCGAATTTTTCAAGCCAAAGGCCACGATTATTCGGCGCTGGAATTGCTCGGTGGCGATGCCGAGCGGGCGGCCGCCTTCGAAAACGGCAGCTTCGCCACCATCTATCTGTCGCCCAAAGATTACCATCGCCTGCACATGCCGCTGAGCGGAACGCTAACGGAAATGGTGCACGTTCCGGGCCGCCTGTTCAGCGTCAATAACACCACGGTCGGAGCCGTGCCGAATCTGTTTGCCCGTAACGAACGCGTTGTTTGCCTGTTCGATACCGAGGCCGGGCCGATGGCATTGGTGCTGGTCGGGGCAATCTTCGTTTCCAGCATCGAAACAGTGTGGCATGGCGTGGTTACGCCGCCATCCATTAGCGCGCCGAGGACTTGGCGGTATCAAGACAACCCGCCGCTACTGGAAAAAGGCGCCGAAATGGGCCGCTTCAACATGGGCTCGACGATTATCGTGCTCTTTGGCCAAGACCGGACCGCCTGGAACCAGGATCTAAACGCCGGCAAGCCGGTCAAGCTCGGCGAACAGATCGGCCGCCGCTTGAAATGAGGCCAACCTTCGCCGATTCCCCGCCGACATGCGTTTAGCCGGCCTAGTGTGGCATAATGGCCGCTTGTCCGCCGAGCCGGACCATTAAAACAACGACAACAACACGAGGATTAATATGAGTTTTTTGATTTCCGACGCAATGGCTCAGACTGCGCCTGCTATTCAACAACCGGGTTTCGAGGGCATGCTGTTTCCACTGGGCATTTTGATATTTTTCTATTTCTTGTTCATTCGCCCGCAAGCCAAACGCAACAAAGAGCAGAAACAAATGCTGGCCGCACTCAGTAAAGGCGCAGAAGTCGTAACCAGCGGCGGCATTCTGGGCAAAGTCGCGGAATTGGACGATAACTTCGTCAAACTGGAAGTCTCCGACAATAGCTTCATCCAAGTGCAACGCCACGCTATTGCCAGCATGATGCCCAAAGGCACTTACAAAACCTTGAACAACAAAAAATCCTAAACCGAACCGTCGTAACCCGTTTACTTCCCGCTTTTACCCGCAACAGTCCGGCTGTTACTGCTTTAACGGAATAACCATGCAAAATCATTTCCCTGTCTGGAAAAACACTCTGGTGCTGATTATCTTGCTGATCGGTACGATCTACGCGTTACCCAATATCTACGGTAACGACCCGGCAGTGCAACTGGCGTCGTCCACGTCGGCACCGTTGCAGCAGAACCAAGCCGACGAAGTTGCCGCGACCATCAAAAACGCGGGCTTCACGCTGAAAGCGTTCGAGTTCGAGAGCGGCAAAATCCTGGCTCGGTTTAACAACACCGACGAACAAATGAAAGCCGCCGACCTGTTGCGCGAGCAATTGGCCGACAAAGCCACGGTGGCGTTGAATTTGGCCCCGGCCACGCCGGATTGGCTGCGCGCGCTGGGTGCAAATCCGATGCATTTGGGCTTGGACCTGCGCGGCGGCGTACATTTCCTGCTGGAAGTGGACATGGACAGCGCGCTGAAGCAAGCGGAAGAGCGTTACACCAACGACATCCGTACCGCCTTTCGCGACGCCAAGGTCCGCTACCAGTCGGTGACCAAAGAAGACCAAGGCATCAAAGTCGTACTGCCGAACGAAGAGTCCAGGGTTGCCGCTGCCGCGATTTTGAACAAGGATTTCCGCAATCTGGCATTAGTGGAAAGCGGATCTAACGAATTTACGTTGTCGATCCCGGAACGCGATCTGCGCGAAATCAAGAAATCGGCACTGGGTCAAAACATCACCACACTGCGTAACCGGGTCAACGAACTGGGCGTAGCCGAACCGATCATTCAGCAACAGGGCGACAGCCGCATCGTCGTACAGTTGCCCGGCGTGCAGGACACTACCCGCGCCAAAGAGTTGCTGGGCACCACGGCGACGTTGGAATATCGTCTGGTCGACGTGGAACATGACGTACAATCGGCCTTGAGCGGCCACGAACCGGCCGGCAGCCGCTTATATAAAGATAAAAACGGCAATCCAGTGTTGTTGAAACGTGCCGTCATCGTCACCGGCGACCAAATCACCGACGCCTCCTCCGGTCTGGACCAGGACGGTCAGGCGGCCGTGTTCATCACCCTGGACGGCGCCGGTGCCAAGAAAATGGGCAAAATGACCCAGGAAAATATCGGCAAGCCGATGGCCGTGGTCTTCATCGAATATAAATCCGAAACGCGCGTGGTTAACGGCGAAAAGGTGCAGCACAAGGAAAAAGTCGAGAAAGTCATCAGCGTCGCCACGATCCGCGACAGCTTCAGCAAGCGGTTCCAGACCACCGGCCTGGACAGCCCGGAAGAAGCCCGCACCCTGGCCTTGCTACTTAGAGCCGGCGCACTGGCGGCTCCGGTCGAAATCGTCGAAGAACGTACCGTGGGTCCGAGCCTGGGTCAGGAAAACATTGATCAAGGCATGATGTCGATCACCGCCGGCTTCTTACTGGTGGTGTTTTTCATGATCGGTTACTACCGCGCCTTCGGTCTGATCGCCAACTTCGCGCTGTTATTCAACGTGGTGTTGCTGATCGCAATCATGTCGGTGCTGCAAGCGACGCTGACCTTGCCCGGCATGGCCGGCATCGTGTTGACGGTTGGTATGGCCGTCGACGCCAACGTCTTGATCAACGAACGGATACGTGAGGAATTGCGTAACGGGTTGAGTCTTCAAGCCAGCATCTTTACCGGTTACGAAAAAGCCTTCGCCACGATTCTCGACTCCAACGTGACCCATTTCATCGTCGCAGTGTTGCTGTTCGGTTTCGGTACCGGCCCGGTGAAAGGTTTTGCGCTGGTACTGATGATAGGCATCGCCACTTCGGTATTCACCGCCGTCACCGGCACCCGGATGTTGGTCAACTGGTTTTACGGCGGCGACCGCCGCGACGGCAGAGTTTCTATCTGAGCCGTTCCAAAAACACCTCGCTTTGGCACCGCCGTCGGCGGTGCCAAAGCGCATTATCCGGCTAAGCGTTATCATCCCCCCGCCGGACGCGATATAATACGAAAATCTTTTCTTAACATAAGCCTACGGGAGTTAAACAATGGCAATCGAACGTACTTTCTCAATCATCAAGCCTGATGCAGTCGCTAAAAACGTGATTGGGGAAATTGTCAGCCGCTTCGAAAAAAACGGTCTGCGCATCGTTGCATCCAAAATGCTGCAATTGACCAAGGAACAAGCCGAAGGCTTTTACGCCGAACATAAAGAACGCGGTTTCTTTAACGATTTGGTTAGCTTCATGACTTCCGGTCCGGTCGTTGTCCAAGTGTTGGAAGGCGAAAATGCCGTGTTGAAAAACCGCGAGCTGATGGGTGCCACCAACCCGAAAGAAGCCGCACCGGGCACGATTCGCGCCGACTTCGCCGTCAGCATCGACGAAAATGCGGTGCACGGTTCCGATGCGCCGGAATCTGCCGCAAGAGAAATCGCTTACTTCTTCTCCGCCGATGAACTCTGCGACCGCATCCGCTAAACCGGATCCGATCAATTTGCTCGATTTCGACAGAAAGGGCCTGCAGACCTTTTTTGTCGGACTCGGCGAAAAACCGTTTCGTGCCACCCAGGTGTTGAAATGGATTTACCAGGAAGGCGTCACCGACTTCGAGCGGATGACCAACCTGAGCAAACCCCTGCGCGCTTACCTCAGCGAGAATTGCCAAATCAAAGCGCCGCAGATCGTCGCCGAACAGTTGGCCAGCGACGGCACCTGTAAATGGGCGATGCAGATGCAGTGCGGCAACCGGGTCGAAACCGTTTACATTCCGGAAGAACGCCGGGCTACGCTGTGCATTTCATCGCAAGTCGGCTGCGCATTGGCTTGCACCTTCTGCTCCACCGCCAAACAAGGCTTTAACCGCAACCTGTCGACCGCCGAAATCATCGGCCAGCTTTATCTGGCGCAACAACGGCTCGGTCCGGAACGGCGCATCACCAATGTAGTGATGATGGGTATGGGCGAACCGCTGCTGAATTTCGACAACGTCGTCGCCGCCATGAATCTGATGATGGACGACTTCTGTTACGGGTTGTCCAAACGCCGGGTTACGATCAGCACCTCCGGCATCGTGCCGGCGATGCAACGTTTGAATGCGGTTTGCGACGTCAGTATGGCGGTTTCGCTGCACGCACCGAACGACGAATTGCGTGACCAATTGGTGCCGATCAACGTCAAATACCCGTTGAAAGAATTGATGGAGGCTTGCCGCGCCTACGCCAAAACCGGGCCGCGCAAACACATCACTTTCGAATACGTAATGCTGGACGGCGTCAACGATAGCGAACGCGATGCCCATACCTTGGTGAAATTACTGAAAGACGTGCCGTCGAAATTGAACCTGATTCCGTTCAATCCGTTCCCGCAGTCCCACTACCGCTGCTCGGGCCAAAACGCAATTTTGAAGTTTCGCGATATCCTCCACAACGCCGGCATCGTCACCACGATCCGCAAAACCCGCGGCGAAGATATCGACGCGGCCTGCGGCCAACTGGTCGGCCAAGTACAAGACAAAAGCCGCCGGCATTTGAAACTGCAAGCCCAGGAAGCGGCGCATGTCGGCTAAGAAGTTGCCGGCAACGCTGTTCTGGCTATTGGTAGCAGGCGGTTGCGGCCTGCTGCCGGCCAGCCGGGAAACTCTCAGTTCGGCCGAAAAAGCCAAATTGAATTTGCAGATGGGCGCCCGTTACCTGGACATGGGCATGCTCGACGTGGCGCGAGAGAAGTTGGAAACGGCCGTCCGCCTCGATTCGGGCAATGCCGAAATCCATAATACGCTGGCGGTATTTTACGAGCGCATCAGAGACTACGATGCGGCCGACGACAGCTACCGCAGCGCATTGCAAAACAACCCGGATAGCTTCAGCATCAAAAGCAATTACGGCCGCTTTTTATGCGACCGCGGCAAATACGACAAGGCATTCGAGTTATTGAACGCCTCGCTGGAATCGGCGATGAATAACCGGCCCTGGTTTGCATTGACCAATATCGGCTTGTGCCACATCAAACAAAACGATTTCAGCCAGGCCGAAACCTATTTTCGCCGGGCGTTACAAGCGCAACCGGACTACGCGCCGGCGTTGCTGGAAATGCAGCGCATCAGCTACCAAAACCAGCAATTCATGTCGGCGCGGGCGTTTATGGAACGCTATTTGGGCGTCGCCAAACATACCCCGGAAAGCCTGTGGATAGCGTTCCAAACCGAGCGCGCACTGGGCAACGGCAAACTGGCCGAAGAATACCGCGAGCAATTACTAGGCTCGTTCCCCGCTTCCAAGGAAGCGCAACAAGTTAGAACCGCGATCAGTAAATAATCCTGCAGTAAACCCATGGCAAAACAACAACAGGCTATTCAGGCCATCCGCGGCATGCACGACATTCTTCCCGAGCAATCGCCTTACTGGCAATGGCTCGAGAGCCAAGCCCGCCAAGTATTGGCCGGATACGGCTACCAGGAAATCCGTCTGCCGATCGTCGAAAAAACCGAACTATTCAAGCGCTCGATCGGCGAAGTCACCGACATCGTCGAAAAAGAAATGTATACCTTCGAAGACCGTAACGGCGATTCTTTGACCTTACGCCCGGAGGGGACCGCCGGCTGCCTGCGCGCCTGCCTCGAGCACGGTCTGCTGCACAACCAAAGCCACCGCTTGTGGTATTACGGCCCGATGTTCCGCCACGAGCGCCCGCAAAAAGGCCGCTACCGCCAATTCTACCAATTGGGCGTCGAGACTTACGGCATGCCGGGGCCCGATATCGATGCCGAAATGATTCTGCTCAGCGACCGTTTGTGGAAACGCTTGGGCATTCGCGACATGGTGGAACTGCAAATCAACTCGTTGGGCACCAGCGACGAACGCCTGGCCTACCGCGGCACACTGGTCGAATATTTCAAACAACACTTGCATCTGCTGGACGAAGACAGTCTGCGCCGGCTAGAGACTAACCCACTGCGCATTCTGGACAGCAAGAATCCGGAGATGCAGGCAATGCTGCAACAAGCCCCGGTGTTGCTCGACCATTTGGGTGAGGAAAGTTTGGCCCATTTCGACAGTCTGAAAGCGACTTTGGACGATTTGGGCATCGGCTACCGCATCAACACCCGCCTGGTGCGCGGCCTGGATTACTACGGCAAGACCGTATTCGAATGGGTCACCGAACGGCTTGGCTCACAAGGCACCATCTGCGCCGGCGGCCGCTACGACGGCTTGATCGAGCAATTGGGCGGTAAAGCCAACCATGCGATCGGTTTTGCAATGGGCATGGAACGCATACTCGCGTTATTGGAGCTGCTGGAAACGGTTCCGGTAGCCGTCGGCGTCGACGTATTCATGATTCGGGTCGGCAACGCTGCCGAAGCCGCCGGCATGCGCCTGGCGGAAGCTCTCCGCGATCAACTGCCGCAACTGAAGTTGCAAGTCAATTGTGGCGGCGGCAGCTTTAAAAGCCAGTTCAAAAAAGCCGACAAATCCGGAGCCGAATACGCCATTGTCATCGGCGACGACGAAGCGGCCCGCGGCGAGATCGCGTTGAAACCCTTGCGCGCCGATCGGGAACAACTCACTCTCGACCACAGCCAACTCCTGCAATTCCTGCGGGACCGGCATCAACCCAAATCCCTGTAACCTGGAAAGATAAGAGAAACACCGTGGCAATTTACGATACCGAAGAAGAACAACTGGAACAGTTGAAAAAATGGTGGGAGGCCAACCAGACATCGCTAATCGCCGGCGTGGCCACGGCACTGGTATTGGTCGCCGGCTGGAACATGTGGCAAAACCATCAGACCAACCAACGCAGCCAGGCTTCGCAAATGTACCAGCAGATGCTGGAAAGCGCCGCTAAAGATAATGGCGAGTCTACCGAAAAGTTGGCCGAACGCTTGCCGAGCGAATTTCCGGGGACTGTATATGCCCATTATGCCAATTTGCAGCTAGCCAAGGCCAAAGTGCAAAAAGGCGATCTGGAAGGTGCGAAAGCCGTTCTGAAACAAGCGATTCAAACCGCGGACAGCGAACCGCTGAAACACGTGGCCCGGCTGCGCTTAATCCAGCTGATGCTGGCTTCCGGCCAATACGAGCAAGGTTTGCAATTGATCGCCGAAGTCGATCCGGCCAAAGCTGAGGGCTTCTCGGCCAGTTACGACGAATTGCAAGGCGATTTGTACGTCGCGCTCGACCGAATCGACGAAGCGCGTAGCGCCTACCAAAGCGCGATCAGAACCGGCCAAGCCACACCGCTGACTCAGTTCAAATTGGACGACGTTGCCGCGCCCGCCGTGGCACCGACTGCCGCCAATTAACGTTTTCGAAATCCGTTTCTTTTAGGCCATGCAAATAAGGAAAGCCAGATACCTGACTCTCGCGACACTGGTCGCCGGGCCATTGCTGTTGGGCGGATGCGCCGGCCTGAATGCCGGCCGGGATTTTATCTCCGGCATAACCGACTACGTGATGGGCGACGACGATAATGCCGACCCACCTGCCGCACTGCAGGAATACACGCCGGAACTGCAACTGGAAACGGTTTGGAAAGAGTCGGTCGGCACCGGTGCCGACGAAAAGTATCTGAAATTGATCCCGGCCGTAGCCGACGGTACGGTTTACGCCGCCGACTACAAAGGCCATCTGCAGGCACGCAATGCCGCCAGCGGCAATCTAGCCTGGGAAACCGATACCGAATACAGCTTCTCCGCCGGCCCCGGCCTCGGTGTCAACACCGTGGTGATGGGTACCAACACCGGCGAGGTGATCGGCTTCGACCGGGCCAGCGGCGAGCAGCGCTGGAAAACCGACGTTCCCAGCGAAGTGCAGGCCACGCCGGTGGTTAGCCGCGGCACGGTGATTATCCGTACCACCGACGGCAAGATTCTGGCCTTGCGCGAAAGCGACGGCGGTTTGGTTTGGACCTCGGAACACAGTGTGCCGGCGTTAAGCATCCGCGGCGCCGGTACGCCGATTATCATCGAAGGCAACGTCATTGCCGGCGCGGCCAACGGTAAACTGCAAGCTTTGCAGTTGAACGACGGCAAAGCGGTGTGGGAAGCTACAATTGCGATACCCAGCGGCCGTTCCGAAGTCGAACGGTTGGTCGATCTCGACGCCGATCCGGCTGCCAGCAGGGGCGCGATTTACGTTGCCAGTTTTACCGGAGGCGCTTCGTCGGTTTCCGAAATCGACGGCGATGTGCTGTGGCGTAACGAAGCCGTGTCGTCCTACACCGGACTCAGTCTGGATTACCGTTACATCTATATCAGCGATACCCAAGGCGACGTTTGGCAACTCGACCAACGTAGCGGCGCTTCGCTGTGGAAGCAAAAGGATCTGCACAACCGCCGCCTTACCGCACCGGTGGCTTACCAAAGCTATGTCGTGGTTGGCGATTTCGAAGGTTACGTGCACTGGCTGTCGGTGACCGACGGCCGCCAATTGGCACGAATCCAAGTCAGCAAAGCGGCGATTGAGGCCAAACCGGTAGTCGTGGACGATACTGTTTACATTTATGCCAAAGACGGCACCCTCGCTGCCCTGAAGGCCAGATAATTTCATGCTACCCGTTATTGCTCTTGTAGGCCGGCCCAACGTCGGCAAATCCACCCTTTTCAATTACCTGACCCGTAGCCGCGAGGCCTTGGTGGCCGATTATCCGGGGCTGACCCGGGACCGCCAGTACGGCCGGGTCAAACGCGGCGAGCGCGATTGCCTGGTAGTCGATACCGGCGGCATCACCGACGACCAGGAAGGCATCGACGCGTTCGCTAAGAAACAGGTCGAAATTGCGTTGCAGGAAGCGGACGTGGTGTTTTTTATGGTCGACGCCCGCGACGGCATCAACGCCTCCGACGACGCCATCGCCGACATGCTGCGCAAATTGGGTAAACCGGTGGTATTGGTCGTCAATAAAATCGACGGTATCGACAGCAATACGGTTACCCACGATTTCTATAGCCTGGCGCTCGGCGAACCGGTGCCGATTGCCGCCAGCCACGGCCGTAACGTACACGAATTGTTGGGGCGGATCGACGAGCTGTTACCGGAACAACCTGACGAAATTCAGGAAGAAGACCCCGGCATTGCCATCGCCATCGTCGGTCGGCCCAATGTCGGTAAGTCGACGCTGGTCAACCGTTTGCTCGGCGAAGAACGCGTCGTGGTATTCGACGAAGCGGGCACTACCCGCGACAGCATTTACATCCCGTTCGAACGCGACGGCAAGAAATTCACGTTAATCGACACCGCCGGTATGCGCCGCCGCTCCCGAGTGTCGTTGACCGTGGAAAAATTCAGCATTATCAAATCGCTGCAAGCGATCGAAAAAGCCCATGTCGTGATCTACTTGATCGACGCCCGCGAGGGTGTCACCGATCAGGATGCGCATATTTTGGGGTTGGTATTGGAGGCCGGCCGCGCCTTGATTATCGGTCTGAACAAATGGGACGGCCTCAACGCCGAACACCGCGATTTCGTAAAAAAACAAATCGAAATGAAGCTGTCGTTTCTGGACTTTGCCGAAAAACATCCGATTTCGGCCTTGCACGGCAGCGGCGTCGGCAAATTGTTCGATGTGGTGCACAGCCTTTACGATTCGGCGATGGTCGACATGTCCACACCGTTATTGACCCGAATACTGACCGATGCGCTAGCCGCGCACCAACCGCCGCTGGTCGGCGGTCGCCGGATCAAATTGAAATATGCCCACCAGGGCGGCCGCAACCCGCCGGTGGTAGTGATTCACGGCGTGCAAACCGACGCCCTGCCCGGCGCCTACAAGCGCTATTTGATGAACTACTTCCGCGATCAACTCCGCTTGAAAGGCACGCCGGTACGCTTGGTATTCAAATCGCCGGAAAATCCATTTCACGGCCAAAAAAACCAGCTCAGCGAACGCCAAATTAAAAAGCGTAAACGGTTGATCGACTTCAGCAAGCGCAAAAAATAATTGCCGCGGATATAGATAATCACCACTTCAGGAACCCAGCATGGCAACCATCACCTTTCAAGGCAAACCCATCAACACCGTCGGCGATTTGCCGGCAGTCGGCACTCCGGCTCCGGATTTCCTGCTGACTAACCGGAAAATGCAGGACGTCGGCTTGGCGGAATTCGCCGGTAAGCGTAAGGTATTGAACATCGTCCCCAGCCTGGACACGCCCACTTGCGCCGCTTCAACCCGCAAATTCAACGAAAAAGCGGCGCACTTACCGAATACTGTGGTGCTGGCCGTATCTGCAGACCTGCCGTTCGCTCAAGTCCGTTTTTGCGAAATCGAAGGCATCAAACATGTGGTCCCTCTATCCACCTTCCGCTCCAGTTTCGCCCACGATTACGGCGTCGAGCTGCTCGATAGCATATTGGCCGGGCTGACCGCGCGGGCCATCGTCGTTATCGACGAACACGATAAGGTGGTTTACACCCAATTGGTCAGCGAGATCGCCGACGAACCCGATTACACCGCAGCGTTAGCCGCGCTCGATTGAGTGCGCCAAGAACGCACGCTGCATAAAACAAGCTGTTTCCCAAAAAACTGTCGCAATCTGGCAAAACCCGGTAACCTAAATGTCTATTCAGGTTACCCCCTGATTGGAACGGAACTTTATCGGATTTTAATTTATCTGAAACTGGAATATCGATATCGTCTCAGTTCAAATATTTAAAAATACGCTGTACCCATGGTTGTAAGTCACTCGACCGAAGAAATTACTCAACGAGCATATCGATTACTATTTAATGCCTTATCGAGTTGCATTGCCGAAAACAATTGCGGCTTGAGGAACCAATGGTAGTGCCAGCGATGAATAGCGACTTCTCGGCACGGCGCCGCTCTGCGCGCCGCCAACAACAAAGACGAATAAATCCATTTCCGTTCAATTCGGAGGAATGGATTTCCTTCATTCAGCAACAATATTTATTGTGGCCCAAGCACGAGCGCCGTATCGGCGAACGCCGGGTAGCCGAGCGGCGAGAGACAGACCGCCGGGCCGCGCTGCGAAAAGAATCCGAAGACGCAATTTTTCAACGCACCCGTTGGTTTTCCGCGGAATCCATCCTGAACGACGAAGAAAAGCAGATGATCCAGGAATTATTTGCCGAGGAAGAATGAAACGCTACGGTGGGCTTCGAATATCGGCAGGATGCCTTACCGTCAGATAGAAGCGGCCTTTGGAACGCCTGACCCAACCGCGTGCTTCAACCTGCCTGCCGACATACCCCTCCAAATCCGCAAATAATGCCATCGAAGCAGGCTCGATCGCGATTGACACCGCATCGCTCAGCAACAAATAACTATGTTTCGCGGTTCGTTTTAGCAAACTAACCTTGCCGGTCAAACGCTTCCATCCCTGGTAATTAGTCTGATCCAACTGTTCGGCTGCGATTGGGGCGTAAGCCGGGTCCGACCATATGCCGATATGATTACGTTCGGCGTCATCTTGTGCCGCCAACAAGGCCGGGACGTATCGCAGATTGGGCGGATAAATATTGACTGTCGCCAAACCGTTTTTAACCAGCTCCAGATTGACCAGTTGCTTATTTTCATCATATACATAAGCCAGCGTGCGCTGGTATTTATCCTGTTTTTCGACGTCGCCCTGTAGAAATACCTTCCGTTGCTCCAATTTAGATTTCAACCATTGCTTCGCCCGCTCGCCTCCAGATTCCGCCGATTTATTTCGGCCGGAGACTTCCGGCGTATTTACCCCCAACAGCCGGACTTTGCGGCCGTCGTTCAGTAAAATAGTATCGCCGTCGAACACTTTTTCCACGCGGTAGTAGCTGATGCCGGAATCGATATGCAACACCTGCGCGTCTGCGTGGTTACGATCAGAATAATGGCTACGCCCCTGACCATCAGTCCAACGATAGACTTCGGCGTTTGCCAAAATAGGCAGCATTACCGCAAGCAAACACCAGCGCCGAATGTGCATTCTTTCACCTTGAGTAATTGGTTATGTCAAATCAACAGATCATTGCCGCGACGCAAGCTTGGTTAAACTCGTTTGTCATCGCATACAACATTTGCCCTTTTGCCAAACGAGAGCAGCAACGAAACCGCATTCGTTACCGAGTGGAGCATGGCAATAGCATCGAATCCTGCCTGAATACACTGATAGACGAATGCATTCATCTGGACACGCATCCGGAAACCGAAACCACGTTGCTGATTCTCGCCGAATTTTTCGATGATTTCGACGACTATCTCGATCTATTGGCTATTGCAGAGCAACTGCTAATCGATCAAGGATACGAAGGCGTCTACCAATTAGCCAGTTTTCATCCCCATTACCGATTTGCCGATAGCAGTGATGCCGATCCCGCAAACTATACGAATCGTTCACCGTATCCGATGTTACATCTGCTTCGGGAAAGCAGTATCGAAAATGCCTTGGCAACCTATCCTGATCCGGCCGGCATACCGCAACGAAACATAGAACTGACCAGGCGCTTGAGCATGAAGAAGTTGGAGGAGATTCTTCGCGCCTGCTTTGAATCTGCAAGCTCGGCAGGAGACGCTTAAGGCCGGCACGAGATAGCAGCCGCTGCTAAAGGCCGCTATTGCGATGATTCGCTCCTCCGTGCTGGTAAGTTGAAGAAGGTGTGCGATGTTGGCGTGGCTTGCCCGCTGGAGGCGCGTTGTTGGGGCGTTATGAAGGGGGCAAAGCGAGGGGCAAAAAAAAGCCCGTGGTTAGACGGGCTTGATATTTAAGAGCTTGGCGATGACCTACTTTCACATGGCAACCTGCCACACTATCATCGGCGCTAAGCGGTTTCACTTCCGAGTTCGGGATGGGATCGGGTGGTTCACGCTTGCTATGTTCACCAAGCAAACTGGTTTGGTTGGTTTAAGCCAACCGTCATGCACAGGGATCAATCTAGTCTCTGCTAGACCTTTCAAGTAGTTTGACACGTTGTGCCTTGTACTTTTCACCTGTTTTCATGGAAATCTGTATGAGTTGGTATCGTTCTCAGGTTTTGTTCAGCGATTGTCGTGTGACAACCCAAACGCATTGGGTGTTATATGGTCAAGCCTCACGGGCAATTAGTACACGTTAGCTACGCCCATTACTGGACTTCCACACCGTGCCTATCAACGTCGTCGTCTCCAACGGCCCTTCAGGGGACTTATAGTCCCAGTGAGATCTCATCTTGGGAGGGGCTTCCCGCTTAGATGCTTTCAGCGGTTATCCTGTCCGAACGTGGCTACCCGGCAATGCCATTGGCATGACAACCGGAACACCAGAGGTTCGTCCACTTCGGTCCTCTCGTACTAGAAGCAGCTTCCCTCAAATCTCAAACGCCCACGGCAGATAGGGACCGAACTGTCTCACGACGTTCTGAACCCAGCTCGCGTACCACTTTAAATGGCGAACAGCCATACCCTTGGGACCTGCTTCAGCCCCAGGATGTGATGAGCCGACATCGAGGTGCCAAACACCGCCGTCGATATGAACTCTTGGGCGGTATCAGCCTGTTATCCCCGGCGTACCTTTTATCCGTTGAGCGATGGCCCTTCCATACAGAACCACCGGATCACTAAGACCTACTTTCGTACCTGCTCGACTTGTCCGTCTCGCAGTCAAGCACCCTTATGCCTTTGCACTCATTGCCTGATTTCCGACCAGGCTGAGGGTACCTTCGTGCTCCTCCGTTACTCTTTGGGAGGAGACCGCCCCAGTCAAACTACCCACCAGACACTGTCCCTAATCCAGATAATGGATCGAGGTTAGAACTCCAAACATACCAGGGTGGTATTTCAAGGTTGGCTCCACAAGAACTGGCGTTCCTGCTTCAAAGCCTCCCACCTATCCTACACAAGTAGGTTCAAAGTCCAGTGTCAAGCTATAGTAAAGGTGCACGGGGTCTTTCCGTCTAGCCGCGGGTACACTGCATCTTCACAGCGATTTCAATTTCACTGAGTCCCAGGTGGAGACAGTGTGGCCATCGTTACGCCATTCGTGCAGGTCGGAACTTACCCGACAAGGAATTTCGCTACCTTAGGACCGTTATAGTTACGGCCGCCGTTTACTGGGGCTTCGATCAAGAGCTTCTCCGAAGATAACCCCATCAATTAACCTTCCAGCACCGGGCAGGCGTCACACCCTATACGTCCACTTTCGTGTTTGCAGAGTGCTATGTTTTTGCTAAACAGTCGCAGCCACCGATTTTTTGCAACCCCCTTCCGCTTCAGCCGCGAGGGCTTACACGTACCAAGGGCATACCTTCTCCCGAAGTTACGGTATCATTTTGCCTAGTTCCTTCACCTGGGTTCTCTCAAGCGCCTTAGAATTTTCATCCCACCCACCTGTGTCGGTTTAGGGTACGGCCACTATTAACCTGAAGCTTAGAGGTTTTTCTTGGAAGCAGGGCATCTATCACTTCGCGTTTCTTTCGAGACACTCGTCATCACATCTCAGCATAAAGCACCCCGGATTTGCCTAAGATGCCTGCCTACTTGCTTAAACGGCCACTTCCAACAGACCGCTGATATAGCCTTCTCCGTCACCCCATCGCAGTTAATACTGGTACAGGAATATTAACCTGTTTTCCATCGACTACGCTTTTCAGCCTCGCCTTAGGTGCCGACTAACCCTGCGTCGATTAACGTTGCGCAGGAAACCTTGGGTTTACGGCGAGGGGGTTTTTCACCCCCTTTATCGTTACTTATGTCAGCATTCGCACTTCCGATACCTCCAGCCGACTTCTCAATCGACCTTCGCAGGCGTACGGAACGCTCCTCTACCACTCACGCAAAGCGTGAATCCGTAGCTTCGGTACTATGCTTAGCCCCGGTGAATCTTCCGCGCAGACCGACTCGACCAGTGAGCTATTACGCTTTCTTTAAAGGGTGGCTGCTTCTAAGCCAACCTCCTGGCTGTCTGTGCCTTTCCACATCGTTTCCCACTGAGCATAGATTTGGGGACCTTAGCTGACGGTCTGGGCTGTTTCCCTTTTCACGACGGACCTTATCACCCGCCGTGTGTCTCCCGTGCTGACACTTGCTGGTATTCGGAGTTTGCATCGGGTTGGTAAGTCGGGATGACCCCCTAGCCGAAACAGTGCTCTACCCCCAGCAGTGATACACGAGGCGCTACCTAAATAGCTTTCGAGGAGAACCAGCTATCTCCGAGCTTGATTAGCCTTTCACTCCGATCCACAACTCATCCCCTACCTTTTCAACGGGAGTGGGTTCGGTCCTCCAGTCAGTATTACCTGACCTTCAACCTGGTCATGGATAGATCGCCCGGTTTCGGGTCTACACCTTGCGACTAAACGCCCTATTAAGACTCGGTTTCCCTACGCCTCCCCTATTCGGTTAAGCTTGCCACAAAATGTAAGTCGCTGACCCATTATACAAAAGGTACGCAGTCACCCCACGAAGGGGCTCCTACTGCTTGTACGCATACGGTTTCAGGTTCTATTTCACTCCGCTCTCCGCGGTTCTTTTCGCCTTTCCCTCACGGTACTGGTTCACTATCGGTCAGTAAGGAGTATTTAGCCTTGGAGGATGGTCCCCCCATATTCAGTCAACGTTTCACGTGCGCCGACCTACTCGATTTCATGCTGAAGACGTTTTCGTGTACGGGGCTATCACCCTGTATCGCCGGACTTTCCAGACCGTTCCACTAACGTCATCAACACTTAAGGGCTAGTCCCCGTTCGCTCGCCACTACTAAGGGAATCTCGGTTGATTTCTTTTCCTCCGGGTACTTAGATGTTTCAGTTCTCCGGGTTCGCTTCAGTGAGCTATGTATTCACTCAAAGATGACGAGGTTATCCTCGCCGGGTTTCCCCATTCAGACATCTCCGGATCACAGGCTGTTTGCCGCCTCCCCGAAGCTTTTCGCAGGCTACCACGTCTTTCATCGCCTCTTACTGCCTAGGCATCCACCGTATGCGCTTATTCACTTGACCATATAACCCGAATACGTCTGCTTTCACTTAGCTTTCGATTTGCATCTCCGGCTTCGCTAGGCTTACTATTTAAGTTATTTGTCAGCTGACATGTTCGCTGATGTTGCTTGAGAACGATTCGCGGTTTACTTTCGGCGTTTATCTTTCGATAATTGCCTTTCATAAACTGCAACTCGTTTCAGTTTTGATCGTTTCCGATCAAGACTTGGTTACAGATTTCCATATTGTTAAAGAGCGTATTGATCCGAGGACCAATTCTATAAAGTCTGTTGCCAAACGTTATAGAGATGATCGCCTTCACGGCTACGGCAGACGCGGGTGCTTGGTTTGCTTCTGGCTAGTGGTGGAGCCAGGGAGGATCGAACTCCCGACCTCCTGCGTGCAAGGCAGGCGCTCTCCCAGCTGAGCTATGGCCCCGAAAACAGTCAAAAGACTAAAGCCGAAACCCTCAAGATCAACACAGGAGCAATCCAACGACTGTCTCTTGCTTGTTCAGTTGCCTTGCTGCTTTCGTCTTGCTTTTCGCGTTGGTGGGTCTGGGAGGATTTGAACCTCCGACCTCACCCTTATCAGGGGTGCGCTCTAACCAACTGAGCTACAGACCCAGGTGCGTCTTTCAATCGAAATAATTTGTTGTGGATACGTGTAACGGCGTTCTGTCTTTGTAAGGAGGTGATCCAGCCCCAGGTTCCCCTAGGGCTACCTTGTTACGACTTCACCCCAGTCATGAATCACAAAGTGGTAAGCGCCCTCCCGAAGGTTAAACTACCTACTTCTTTTGCAACCCACTCCCATGGTGTGACGGGCGGTGTGTACAAGGCCCGGGAACGTATTCACCGCGGCATTCTGATCCGCGATTACTAGCGATTCCGACTTCATGCAGTCGAGTTGCAGACTGCAATCCGGACTGGGACCGGCTTTGTGGGATTTGCTTGACCTCACGGTTTCGCTGCCCTCTGTACCGGCCATTGTAGCACGTGTGTAGCCCTACCCATAAGGGCCATGATGACTTGACGTCGTCCCCACCTTCCTCCGGTTTATCACCGGCAGTCTCCCTAGAGTTCCCGACATTACTCGCTGGCAACTAAGGATAAGGGTTGCGCTCGTTACGGGACTTAACCCAACATTTCACAACACGAGCTGACGACAGCCATGCAGCACCTGTCTCTCGGTTCCCGAAGGCACCAAGTCATCTCTGACAAGTTCCGAGGATGTCAAGGGTAGGTAAGGTTCTTCGCGTTGCATCGAATTAAACCACATGCTCCACCGCTTGTGCGGGCCCCCGTCAATTCATTTGAGTTTTAGCCTTGCGGCCGTACTCCCCAGGCGGTCAACTTAATACGTTAGCTCCACTACTAAGTTCTTAAAGAACCCAACAGTTAGTTGACATCGTTTACGGCGTGGACTACCAGGGTATCTAATCCTGTTTGCTACCCACGCTTTCGTACCTCAGCGTCAGTTTGAGTCCAGGGAGCCGCCTTCGCCACTGGTGTTCCTTCAGATCTCTACGCATTTCACCGCTACACCTGAAATTCCACTCCCCTCTACTCAACTCTAGTTGCCCAGTATCAAATGCAGTTCCCAGGTTAAGCCCGGGGCTTTCACATCTGACTTAAACAACCGCCTACGCACGCTTTACGCCCAGTAATTCCGATTAACGCTTGCACCCTCCGTATTACCGCGGCTGCTGGCACGGAGTTAGCCGGTGCTTCTTGTATGGGTAATGTCAGTCTACCGGGTATTAACCGATAGGTGTTCCTTCCCATTGAAAGTGCTTTACAACCCTCAGGCCTTCTTCACACACGCGGTATTGCTGGATCAGGCTTTCGCCCATTGTCCAATATTCCCCACTGCTGCCTCCCGTAGGAGTCTGGGCCGTGTCTCAGTCCCAGTGTGGCTGATCATCCTCTCAGACCAGCTACGGATCGTCGCCTTGGTAGGCCTTTACCCCACCAACTAGCTAATCCGACATAGGCTCATCTATTAGCGCAAGGCCCGAAGGTCCCCTGCTTTCATCCGTAGATCGTATGCGGTATTAGCGTGAGTTTCCCCACGTTGTCCCCCACTAATAGGCAGATTCCTATGCATTACTCACCCGTCCGCCACTCATCAAAGGTGCAAGCACCTTATCAGCGTTCGACTTGCATGTGTTAAGCATACCGCCAGCGTTCAATCTGAGCCATGATCAAACTCTTCAGTTTAATTTTGGTTTGCCGCTAAGAAAGATTAGCGACCAATCTTGACTCGATTACAGAACGTAATTTATAAGCTTAAATTGACGTGGTCTGTATCGATAGTTTCTAACAGAAACGTATCGCTACACATACCCACACAAATTATTTCGATTCAGTTTGTTAAAGAGCCAGAGCATTTCGCCCTGTTGAGCCGACATATTCTACAGCAATCAGAAATCATGTCAACCACTTTTTTTTAACCGACTTTCAACTCTCAAAATCCAACACAAGAACCGAAGCCAATCAAAACAAGCAATTTGCCATCACCAAAAGCAACCAGCAAACCACTCGCCCTCACCACTCAAAGGATTTAAACTTCAAATCCCTAAACAGCTCAGCAGTGAAGAGCCGCTCATTCTATTCACTCTTCACTGCAGTGTCAACCATTTTCTTGCAACCGCTTACAAATTTAAGGAGCGCCGATAACTGCTAATGACTCTTAAACTGCCCCTGATGTGCCAAAAACCATTGATAAGTAGTACTTAAACCTTCTTCCAAACCGATCTTGGGCTGCCATCCCAAGGATTTGAGCTTAGACACATCCATCAACTTACGTGGCGTGCCATCGGGCTTATTTGTGTTCCAACTGATTTCTCCCTGATAACCGACAACCCTACCGATAGTCTCTGCCAGCTCTCGAATAGTTACATCCATTCCGGTACCAACATTCAAATGTGACAACATGGGTTCGGTGCATGACTTGTATTCCGCATCGGATAAGCTCATGACGTGAATACAAGCCGCCGCCATATCATCGACATGCAAAAATTCTCGCATCGCGTTGCCGGTTCCCCAAACCTCGACTGCCGGGGAATTATTCAGTTTTGCATCGTGAAATTTTCTGATCAGAGCCGGGATAACATGACTGTTTTCTAAATGAAAATTATCGTTCTCCCCATATAGGTTCGTTGGCATCACCGAACGGTAATCGACGCCGTATTGGCGATTGTAAGATTCGCACAATTTGATACCGGCAATTTTGGCAATCGCATAAGGCTCATTGGTCGCCTCCAGTATTCCGGTCAACAACGCCTCCTCCCGCATGGGCTGTTCCGCAAATTTCGGGTAAATGCACGAACTTCCTAAAAACAGCAGCTTACGGCAATTCGCTAGCCAGGCGGCATGGACAACATTCGCCTCAATCATCAGATTTTGGTAAATAAACTCCGCCGGATACTCGTTGTTGGCATGAATACCGCCAACCTTGGCGGCAGCCAAAATCACCAAATCCGGTTTTTCTGAATCCAAAAACCGGCGTACGGCGGCTTGATCCGTCAAATCCAACTCAGCATGAGTCCGCACTACAACGTTCTGGTAACCGGCATCCGACAACTGGCGGAAGATGGCCGAACCGACCATCCCACGATGCCCTGCCAAGTAAATTTTCGAATTTTTATCCATCATGAACTACTCCCTGCTGACGGCTACGCTGTACCCTTGCTTTTTCAATAAGGCATGCTTTTGCGCCTGTTCCAGATCATAGGCCACCATTTCCGCCACCATTTCCTGCAACGTAATCTGCGGCACCCAACCTAACTTGTTTTTGGCATTGGTCGGATCACCAAGCAAGGTCTCGACTTCCGCTGGCCGAAAATATCGCGGATCAATCGCGACAATATTCTGGCCTACCGACATCGCTGGCGCCTTGTCGCCGGTAATCGACTCGACAAAACCTTTTTCGTCCACGCCTTGCCCTTCCCAGCGAATGGCCACACCCAATTCTTTGGCCGACATTTCGATAAACTGCCGCACCGAATATTGCACACCGGTAGCGATTACGAAATCTTCAGGTTGCTCCTGTTGCAACATCATCCATTGCATCCGTACATAATCTTTAGCATGCCCCCAATCGCGCAGCGAATCCATATTTCCCATGTAAAGGCATTGGTCCAGACCGATCGCTATATTACTCAGGCCGCGGGTAATTTTACGCGTCACAAACGTTTCGCCACGGCGCGGCGATTCGTGGTTGAACAAAATTCCGTTGCAAGCATACATGCCGTAAGCTTCGCGGTAATTGACCGTAATCCAGTACGCATATAGTTTGGCTACGGCATAAGGCGAGCGCGGATAAAACGGTGTCGTTTCTTTTTGCGGGATTTCTTGGACCAAGCCATACAACTCGGAAGTCGATGCTTGGTAAAACCGGGTGCTCTTCTCCATCCCTAAAAAGCGGATAGCCTCCAACAACCGTAGCGTACCTATCGCATCTACATCGGCAGTGTACTCGGGCGATTCGAACGATACCGCCACATGGCTCATCGCACCTAAGTTATAAACCTCGTCCGGGCGGATCTCGCTGAGAATCCGAGTCAAATTCGAGCTGTCGGTCAAATCCCCATAATGCAAGAAAAACCGCGGATCTTTGATATGCGGATCTTGGTAGATATGGTCGACACGCTCGGTATTAAAAAGCGAGGAGCGCCGCTTGATGCCGTGCACCTCGTAACCTTTTTCCAACAAAAACTCAGCAAGATACGATCCGTCTTGGCCGGTTATCCCTGTGATCAATGCCTTCTTAGTGCTCACTTTAAGCTCCTTTTGTGTAGGACAAAATTCGAAAAATCGGATTCAAGATCGATTGCCTTGAACCGATCTGCCAATATCCCCGCTGTTAACCAGCCGCAGAGACATTTCCCGCGGGAACTATCGTTTTCCCGGGCAGGTAATTTCCTAATTCAGGCAATAAGTCGCGTAAAAAACTCTGCAAGCGCTTATCAGCCAGCGCGATGTCTTCAGCCTTATCGACCGGCGTGACCAGACGCACCAACGCGCCATCCGTCCGATTCATCATAATAGCATCGTAAAATAAGTACCATTTGACCATGTATTCATTGGTTATCGTTCTACCGCGCTGTTGAAACCAGAAATACACCAATTGTCGGCTCTCGCCTTTTTGAATGACGGCGCGGTTCAGCTCAAGCGATTGCCCGTCTAACGTAAACTCAGGAAACTCCTGTTGGCCGTAGCTGATAATCTGCCATCCGTCGCCCGGAATACAACTGCGCGGCGAATGTACTGCAGCACCTTTGCGCTGAGATTGATAATAGGCGCTGTAAAAATTGACGCCGTTCTGGGTACCCGGCTGATTGAAATTGACGATTACGTAATCGGTCAACTTCAATTCGTTCAAATAGAACTGGCTCAAATAGTCGTTACGTCCCTGCCAATTGCCCAGCTTGGTCGGGAAATTTAAAAAAGCTTTGCGCTGCGGTATTACATCTTCACGCCCCTTGGACATTTCGGAAACACCGGCTCCGGCAATTAACAACACTAAGACGGCATATACCGAGCGGTTTAATCTCCCCGCGGAAAACCCGTTAACCGGGGCGCGCCCCCAATCATCGGGAATTTGCACCAATTCACTAAACGCCAACTTTCTACCGCTGATCCGGCTGAAAATCCACATTTCTATGAACAATAGCGCCATACATAGCAAAAATACGGCCCAACCCTCAAAATCGTGGAGAAAGCCTTCCGCCATCTCGGTCCCCCAATTGTCGACCAACACGCCGATCACGCCGATACGGAAGCTATTCATGAAGATGGTCAAGGGCATGGCCGACAAAAAGATCAACAACTTCTGCCAGAACGGCCCTTTAAATAAATAAGCGCATAAGAACGCCAAGCTCGCTAGAGGGAACAAATAACGCAAGCCGCTGCAGGCGTCGACCACCTGCAACTTATAATTGCCCAAATCGATGACATTGCCTTCCAGGTAGACCATGATGTCGCAAGCCCGGATAAATTCGACACCGAGCCAGGACGAAATCAACTGCAATTTCGATGACAGGTTATTCAGAATGAATGCCGGAAACGGCACCATGAAAACCAAAAACAATAACGGTACAGAGGCGGTCTTTAAACCTTTCAGCCCAAATGCGCATGCAAACATTCCGGTCAACACAACCAAAAACGCGTATTGCTCCATCGTCTTGATTGTCGCCAGACCTCCCAGGATAAAAACCAGCAGGCCGATAACAATGATAACCAAGCCGGGAACCGACTCCTTGAAACTTGGCGCCAAACTCAGTTCGCTGCGCCGCATCCAGATCAGATAAACCGTGATGCAAGGGATAAAAAAGCCGTGGCTGTATTCCTCTAAACCAATCCAGGTTCCAACCATTTCGGCCAAGCTATCCCGGAAAACTAAACACAGCAGCAGGAAAGCTGCTCCCCAAAATGACCAAATGACGGCCGCTCTCGTATTCTCTGTATTCATTCCGTGCCGAAAATAAGAATTGGATTTTAGATTCCGTGATAAATAAGAACTTGCGGTTAATGCTTTAACCGGGCTGCTCACCCTATACCGATCAACTACCGAAAACTGCTGAACTGAGTCACCAGCCCGACCCGCCATTATCCCTGGACCGGATTAAAGCTCTGTGACAATCGCGCGACGATTAGGCTTCGGGATCTGCCGTAAAAATCGGATTGTTTTTATCTTCTTCGTGCAACTTGGCTTTCTCTTCCGGATAAATATGCCAAAAAGACTGATCAATGGCACCTTGGGTGTAACTGTTTTTACGATCGTGGGTAAACGGGCACCACCAATTCTCCACCACTTTTACCATGTAGGCATGCCATTCAAACAAACCGACGCTGTAAGGGCAATACCAAGTGCAATTTAAAATCCAAAACAATTTGGATTGCGACATACTCAACTTGAACGAACCGTCCATCGTAATCTGGCTTTTCAGGTCGTAACGATGGCTGGATCTGGCCGGCAAAAAATCGCCCCAGGTTTTGACGTTTTGTGCGCCGACCAATTTCAGGCTGAAGTAAGTCAGGTAAGCACTGGTAATGACAAACGGTAAAGTCAGAATCGGCAAGTAGATAAACAATAAACCAACGGCCCTGGACAGCACCGGCATCCGTTTATGATTGCATCCGATATTGACGCGGTCTGTGCACGATTCGCAGGCTTTTACGCCCCCTTGGGTGTTCATGTTTGTTTCTCCTCTGATGTCGTTATTATTATTTGCTCGGCATTGAGCAATTGAAAAATGCTGCGACAGCCTTCGCAGCAGAATTTTTTCGGGCCCTGAACGGTGTTCAACTTAAATCCGCCAATCAATACCGGCTGGCCACACAAATCGCAGCCGTAATTTCGCATCGGCATAAGGTTAGATAGTTGGGCTAACTGCGCAGAAAAACGCTTTCAAGTATTCGGTTTCGGCCATTGCCGGATGTATCGGATGGTCCGGTCCCTGGCCGCCGCCGGCAAATAACAGCAAATGGCGATCGATATGGCGTGCCGACGAGCGTAAAATTTCCTGCAGATTTTCCCGGCTCAAATGGTGCGAGCAGGATGCCGAAACCAAAATACCGCTGCTCGACAAGACCTGCAACGCCAAATGGTTCAAGCGCCGATACGCTTCATAACCGGACTTGAAATCTTTTTTTCGCTTTATCAGCGCCGGTGGGTCCAATATGACCACGTCGAACTGCTCGCGCCGCTCCCGAGCCTGCTTCAAAAACTCGAATACATCGCTACGTTCGAACCGCATTGTGCCGGCAACGCCGTTTAACTCGGCGCTGGCTTGAGCCAGGCTCAACGCACTTTCGGAACTATCGACGCAGCAAACTTCCGCCGCGCCGCCTAGCGCAGCCGGAATGCCCCAGGCCCCGGCATAACTGAATAAATCCAGTACCCGCATGCCACGTACCAATTTTGCCAACCTGGCCCGGTTTTCCCGGTGGTCGTAGAACCAGCCCGTCTTTTGGCCCTCGGCGATATTCACCAAAAATCGGGTACCGTTTTCTACCACCTCCAGACGCTCCGGCAATTCGCCAAATACCAACTCCGGCACCAACGACAAATTTTCGAGCTGGCGTTGGCCGGTATCGTTTTTTAACAATACCGCAGTAGGCTCCACCAATTCGCATAGCACCTTGACCAATAAATCCTTATGCCGCTCCATGCCGGCCGTCGTGATCTGTACCGACAACACCGCACCGAAACGGTCTACCACCAAACCCGGCAGGCCGTCGCTTTCGCCAAACACCCAGCGGTAAAACGGCTTGTCGAATAAGCGCTGGCGTAAACCCAGCGCCTGTTTCAGCCGGCTTCTGAAAAAACTCTCGCCGATTTTCAGATTGCTTTTACGGGTCAACAACCGCGAGCAGATCAAAGCGTTGGGGTTAACGTAGGCTACGCCGATCGCCTTGGCGTCGGCATCGCACACTGTGGCCAAATCGCCCGGGGCAAACTGCTCCAGCGGCGAACGCCGGCAATCGACCTCATTACTGAACACCCATAAATGGCCTTGGCGCAAACGTTTGTCTTCGTTCTTTTTCAGAAACAGTTCGGGATAATTCATGCTTATTTACGATAACTGGAAAACATACCCGCCTACCTGAGCCGCAGGTGCGGCGATATGCAATCGAATCGGCAATGTCTGGTCCGGCTGCAGCACAGCGCTCCCCGCCAGTTGCGGTAATGAAAAAACCCGCTCCGCTAAGGCTTGGCCGTTAAATCCCAACAGAGTCAGCCTTAACACCGTTTCAGCCTGCGGGAAAGCGGCATGATTGGTGATTGCCGCGCTAAAAAAGTAACTACTATCGGCTTGCCGCGTTAAATCGGCATGCGATACCGAGAGCTCATGCGCGTTTTGATAACTGGGCGGCTGGCAGCCGACCATCCGGCACAGACGCTGCCAATTCGTGACAACACTAGGCGAGCGGTATAGCTCCTCGCCTTCGAAATAAAAAACTTGCCCGACCAATACAGAGAACGCCATTGCGCTAGCCCAACCCCAAAACCTGGAATTCGGCCAATCTTGCTTGGCAATCCCCATATCAGATTCGGAGGGGCGGTCCGAAACCAAGCTACCTTCTTCACTTAAACTTGCCAGACCGTCGAAACGCTGGCCACAGGCCCGGCAGGCCAACAATCCGCGTTGCCGACGCAACTGGCCGACGGTTACTGTCTGCCGGGCGTCACAATGCGGACAACGGCTGAACATGCGTCAGGCCGGCTTAAGCGCATCCAACCGGCACCAGTCTTCCCGGCTCACCGGAGCAGCCACCGACAGACCGAGCGCACGGTAGGCGTCGGCCACAGCCGCGGCCTGTTCGTTCAAAATTCCAGACAAAACCAGCTTGCCGCCTGGTTTGACCAGTTCGGCGATGGCCGGCGCCAATTCGATCAAGGGTTTGGCCAGAATATTGGCGAGCACCACATCGGCGGCCAAGGCCGAGAACTGTTCCGGCAGGTAATAACTGATGCGTTCTTGCACCCCATTTTTTTCGGCATTGTATCGGCTGGCAGTTAGTGCCTGCGGATCGATATCGATGGCGTGGGCGTATCCGGCGCCGAGCAACAAGCCGGCAACTGCCAATATGCCGGAACCGCAGCCGAAATCGATCAAAACTTTGCCGGTGGCGTTGTGGCTGGCCAACCATTCCAGACATAGCGCAGTGGTCGGATGAGTACCGGTTCCGAAAGCCAAGCCCGGATCCAATGTCATGCATACCGTATCCGGTTCCTCCCGTTCCTGTCCGGTGGGACAAATCCATAGCTTGCCGCCGAACTTCATCGGCTGAAAATGTTCCATCCAGGCCCTTTCCCAGGCTTGGTCCTGCAACACTTCGGCGGACCACTCCTGCAAGGGCTGGCCGATGAATTGATTGAACAACAAGGCCTGCACGATATCCGGATCCGTGTCCAATTCGAACAACGCCGTAACGCGGGTACGGTTCCAAACCTTGGTTTGGTCGATAGCCGGCTCGTAGACCGGCTCGTCCTCCGCATCGCTATACGTTACCGAGACCGCTCCCAACTCGGAAAAGAAGTCCGAAATTTCCGGAGCGGTGGTTTCGTCGGTGACTACAGAAAGCTGATGCCATGCCATAACAAGCCCTGACTGGAGAAAAAAGAGCGTGAGCTCGCCTCGGCCGATTTGCGCCTAATGCATGCCCAGCTTTTTTTCCAAGTAATGAATATTTTGTCCGCCCTGGGCGAACGCCGCGTCGGCCATGATACTTTGCTGCAGCGGAATATTGGTTTTGATGCCATCTATCACCATTTCGCTCAGCGCCGTTTTCATCCGGGCGATTGCACTGGCCCTGTCGTCGCCGTGCGCGATCAGTTTACCGATCATCGAGTCGTAATACGGCGGCACCCGGTAGCCGTTGTAAATGTGGGTTTCGCAACGAATGCCGGGCCCGCCCGGCATATGGAACTGCTCAATCAGGCCGGGACTGGGCATGAAGGTTTTCGGATCTTCGGCGTTCAAGCGGCACTCGATAGCATGTCCGGTAAAGGTGACCTGCTCCTGAGTAATCGATAACGCTGCGCCGGCAGCTATGCGCAACTGCTCCTTGACGATATCGAAGCCGGTAATCATCTCGGTGACCGGATGCTCGACTTGCACCCGAGTATTCATCTCGATGAAATAAAATTGGCCTTTCTCGTACAGAAATTCGAAAGTCCCGGCACCCAAATAGCCGATTTCGCGGCATGCCTGGGCACAACGCTCGCCCATTTGCTTACGCTGCTCTTCGGTGATTCCCGGCGCCGGTGCTTCTTCGACCACTTTCTGGTGGCGCCGCTGCATCGAACAATCGCGCTCTCCAAGGTGGATTGCATTGCCGTGAGAATCCGCCAGTACCTGAAACTCAATATGCCGCGGATCTTCCAAAAACTTTTCCATGTAAACCGTGCTATTGCCGAACGCGGTGCCGGCTTCGGCCTTGGTCATCGCGATCGCATTCAGCAACACGCTTTCGGTATGCACCGTGCGCATGCCCCGGCCGCCGCCGCCGCCGGCGGCTTTGATAATGACCGGATAACCGATCTCCTTGGCCAATTTCAAATTGGCTTCATCGTCGTCGCTCAAAGGATCGCCGTTACCGGGCACGCAAGGAATTCCGGCTGCCAACATGGCTTTTTTCGCCGCAATTTTGTCGCCCATCATTCGAATCGTATCCGGTTTCGGGCCGATGAAGACGAATCCGCTTTGACTGACTTTTTCCGAGAAATCGGCGTTCTCCGACAAAAAACCGTAACCGGGATGAATCGCTTCGGCATCGGTGACTTCGGCGGCACTGATGATGGCCGGGATATTCAAGTAGCTGCCGGATGAGGCTGCCGGGCCGATACAAACCGCTTCGTCGGCCAATCGCACATGTTTCAAGTCGCGGTCGGCTTCAGAATAGACGGCCACGGTTTTGATACCCAGCTCGCGGCAGGCGCGCAAAATACGCAGCGCAATCTCGCCGCGGTTGGCGATAACAATTTTTTCAAACATAAGCCAAGCCCCGGGATAGGTTATTCGATAATGAACAGAGGCTGGCCGTATTCGACCGGATGGCCGTTCTCAACCAGAATCTGCTTGATTTTGCCGCTTTTGTCGGCTTCGATCTGGTTCAGAATTTTCATCGCTTCGATGATGCACAGGGTTTGGCCGACGCTGACGCTTTGGCCGACTTCGACGAACGCCGCCGATCCCGGCGAAGCGGAACGGTAGAACGTGCCGACCATCGGCGACTTCACCGCATGGCCGCTGATTCTCTCTTCGGCCGGCGCCGCGGCTGGACCCGCTGCGGCCGGAGCCGCTGCGGCAGCTACCGGTGCAGGAGCCGCATATTGCATCGGCGCAGCAGCCGAATAGCGGCTGATACGAACCGACTCCTCACCCTCGCTAATTTCTATCTCAGCAATATCGGATTCTTCGATAAGATCGATTAATTTTTTTATTTTTCTAATATCCATCGTTCTGAGTTCTCTCTTGTAATAACTGATGAGCGGCTTGCACAGCCAATTCGTAACCGTTAGCCCCTAATCCGCAGATAACGCCGACAGCGATATCCGAAAAATAAGAATGTCTTCTGAAAGGCTCGCGGGCATGCACGTTCGATAAATGAACTTCTATGAATGCAATCTTGGTAGCCAGCAAGGCATCGCGAATCGCCACGCTGGTATGGGTAAACGCGGCAGGATTGATGATGATGAAGTCGACGCCTTGCCGGTAAGCTTGATGAATCCGTTCGACGATTTCGTGTTCGGCATTGCTCTGCCAAAAATCAAGGGTGTGGCCCAGAGACTGCGCCAAACGTTCGACGCTGTGCTGGATGTCTTGCAAAGTCTTGCTGCCGTATAACCCCGGCTCCCGAACGCCTAACATATTCAAATTGGGTCCGTTCAGAACGGTAAGGGTCGCCATGAAAATATCGAACGAGAAAGTATCAAATAAAGCGAAATTCTGCCTAATTCGAAGGTTTTTGTCCAGATAAACCGATTTCGCGACGTTTTGCCTGCATTTCGCGTCAGTTGGCCTTAAGCAGCGGCTCAACGACTTCCAGGATTTTTTCCCTGGACAATTCGCCCAATTGGCGATGCACGATTTTGCCTTGCTGATCGACAATCACGGTAAACGGGACGGTATTGATCACGTTACCCAACCGTTGCGCCAGTATCGCCGCATCCTCGCCGCCGATCAGCAGCGGATAATTGACCTTCATCCGACTCTGGTAATCCTGAACCGGTTGTTTGTCTTCCAAAGCGATACCGACAAATTGCACGCCGCGGTCTTGATATTCGGCCTGCAACTTGACGAATTCGGGGATCTCTTTCAAACAGGGCGGACACCAGGTAGCCCAAAAGTTGACCAGCAAAATCTTGCCGCGCCATTGCGCAATCGGCTGCGGCACATCCTGTAAATCCGGTAGGGTGAAATTCAACTCCGGCCCCGACTCGATTGTGGCCGGCGCCTGCTCCCGGTACCCGTAAAACGCGATACCCGCGGCGGCGGCAATTAACGCGACCACACAAAAAACCAATATTTTCCGATTCATAGTTGCTGCAAAGTGTTCAAAAAAGTAGCGGCATCCTGATAGCCGATCACGCGCATGCCGCTACGCTCGAGGCCATCCGGACCAAAGAAAATAATGCCCGGCGGCCCGATCAAATCGAAGCGTTTCAGCAAGGCTTGGTCGGCTTCGTTATTCGCAGTCACATCGGCCTGCAATAACACGGTGTTGGCCAGCCTTTGTTTGACGCCCGGATCGGTAAAGGTATAAGCCTCCATCTCCTTACAGGAAATGCACCAATCCGCATAAAAATCCAACATCACACTGCGGCCGCTGGCTGAAGCCTGCCTAATCCGCTGCTCCAGTTCCTGCAGGTTCGCCACCCGTTCGAAACGAAGCCCCTCTTGCTCGGGTTTCGCGCCGCCACCGCCGGCCAGACCTTGCAGCGGCTGCAACGGATTGGAATTGCCGGCACTAAGGCCGATCAATTGCAACACGCCGAACACCAGCATGACCAAGCCCAAACCCTTCCACAGCTTGCGCCAACCGCCTGCGGCTGCCGGCAACGGCTCAAGCGCGCCCAGGTAAACGGCCGGAACCACCAGCAAAAGCGCCCACAGCAGCATGACAACGTGGCCCGGCAGGATGCGCGACAACATCCACACCGCCACCGCCAGCATCACGACGCCGAACACTGCCTTAGTCGAATTCAACCAGTTGCCGGATTTAGGTAACAATTTGCCGGCCGACGCACCGAGCAACAACAACGGCGCCCCCATGCCTAAACCCATCGCAAACAGGGCCGACCCGCCCAGCACCGCATCGCCGGTCTGGCCGATGTAAATCAATGCCGCCGCCAATGGCGCCGCCACGCATGGGCCGACGATCAGCGACGACAAAGCCCCCATGATCGCAGCCCCCCAGTAGGAACCGTCGCGGTGGCGATCGCTGGAGCGGTGTACCACCGCCTGAATCGACTTGGGCATTTCCAAATCGTAAAAACCGAACATCGACAAGGCCAGCAGCACGAACAAACAGGAGAAGGCCGCGATGACCCAAGGCTCCTGAAACGTCGCCTGCAAATTGCTGCCGAACAACGCCGCCAGAACGCCGAATGCGGTATACATCAATGCCGAAGCCAGCACGTAACTCAGCGACAACAAAAAGCCTTTGCGGACGCCGACCTGATGGCCATGGCCGACGATGATACCCGACAAAATCGGAATCATCGGAAACACGCACGGGGTAAAGGCCAACAGCAAGCCGAAGCCGAAAAAGCTCAGCAAGGTCAAAGCCAGACTGTCGTGACGCAATGCGTCCACAATCCGGTCCTGCTCCGATTCCGACGGATTGGCCGCCGCAGGCTTAGCGGGTAACGCCCCGGCTTCCGGCAAATCCAAGCCGACCGTCTGCTGCATCGGCGGATAGCAGACGCCGCGGTCTGCGCAACCCTGAAATTTCGCCAACAGCGTGACGGTTTCGGCCGCCGACTGGCCGCGCACCAGAGGCACTTCGACGTTCACCTGGTTCCGGTAGATTTGTACCTGACCGAATTCGGCATCGTGGTAGGCCTCGCCTGCAGGCAGCGGCAATTTACCCAACTGAGCCGCAGCCGGCGGCTGCAAAGCCAACGACAATTTATCCTTGTAAAGATAATAGCCGTCGGCGATCTGCCAAGTGGCCTGGACAGTATGGGCATCTTTGACGCTGGCAAAAAATTGAAACGCCTGCTCTGGCGGCAATAAATCCGCGGAGAACAGGCCGGGCGTCAAGCCTTTCAGACCTTTGACGAATTGCTGCAAGGCGTCGCCGCTGGGTGCCGGCGCGGCCGCCGGCGCCGGTAAATCGATATCCAACACCACCTTTTGCGGCGGATAACAAACGCCGGCGTCGGCACAGCCCTGGTATTTCACCAGCAGCTTGAGCTGCGGCAAAGCCTTGTCGTTCACCAGCGGCAGCACGACCCGCAACGACTTGCGGTAAACCACAACGTCGCCCAGACTCGGATCGTGCTCGCTGGCGCCGTCGGGCAACTGGGCCTGGCCCAGGCCGATAGATTCGGTCTGCGCTTGAAACTTGGTCTTGTCCCTATAAAGGTGGTAACCGTCGGCGATGTCCCAGTTCAGTTCGACGCTGGTTGCCGATAGTGCGTTGGCGGACAGCTTAAACGCCTGCTCCGCCGGCAAAAAATCCTGTTCGTCGACAGCCGCTGCCAGCGGCGTAAACGAAACGAAAACGCAGAAAAAAATCAGGCGCCAGTAAAACATGAATTTATCCATTGCAAATAATCCTGGGAACCGCGTTCGATGCCGAGCGCGATAATTTCCGGAACGTCGTAGGGGTGGAGTTGCTTCACGGCCGCTTCGATGGCCGGATAACGGTCCTGCCGACTCTTGATCAACAGCAAATGTTCCTGAGCGGTTTCTATTTGACCCTGCCACTCGTATACGGAACGGACGCCGGGCAGGATATTGACGCAAGCCGCCAGCTTTTCGGCAATCAGTGCATTGGCCAAATTTTCGGCGCAATCGGCATCGGGACAGGTACAGAGTATCAATTGGTACATCACGATATTATCCTGGAATTTCTACTGGGATGCTCTTAGTATTAGCCGCTTTTTTCCCGGCAAGCCCATCATGAAAACCATGCAAGCCCTGTTTCTGTCCTATCTGATCGTACCGTTTGTGGAGATTTACCTGCTGTTGCAGGTCGGCAGCGTCATCGGCGCGTTTCCGACCGTGTTTTTGGTGGTATTCACTGCGACACTGGGTGCCTGGCTATTGCGCCGCCAGGGCTTTGCAACCTGGAACCGGTTACAGAACGGTTTGCGGCAAGGGGAAATTCCGGCTTACGAAATGGTCGAAGGTCCGATATTGTTGGTAGGCGGCGCCCTACTGCTGACGCCGGGATTTTTCACCGATTTGTTCGGTTTCGCCTGCTTGATTCCGGCGCTTCGCCGAAAAATAGCCGATTATCTGATCGAACGGCATTTGTCCGGCAGCCAAACCGGTTCGATATTCCGGCAATCCCAACGCGACCGGTCGGTCATCGAGGGCGAGTACGAGAAACACCGGTAATATTGCAACAACTGAATCCGCGCTATCGCGGATTCAGACGCTAACCGAATATTTAGTGGCTGTCACCGCCGGCATTGGCATCGCTAGCGCCAAAACCGCCGCTCAGCGTGTTTTTGCCGAAACCCGAATAGGCCGGGCACCAGCCGGAATAACTGGTCGCGACCAACGCCAAACCGACCAGCAGCATTAGAACGCTGGCAGTAAACAACGACACGCTCAGCAAAACCACTCCGGAAACCATGCGCACTTTTTTGTCTTTATCGCCGATATTGTGCTCAAACTTGACCAAACGTTTATAATCGAAGCTCATTTCCAATCCTCTCTGTGTTGTATTTATTTAGTCCTGACGCAAGGCTTTCCCTTAAAAGGCAAGCAAATATACACAGCTCCCCGAATTCTGCAAGCTATAAAAAATGGATGCCTCTTCTCTGATTGCCCCGTTAAACGACCAGCAACGCCTGGCCGTTTCGGCCCCCTCCCAAGCCATGCTGGTACTGGCCGGCGCCGGTAGCGGCAAAACCCGGGTACTGGTGCACCGCATCGCCTGGCATATCAAAGTCAACCACGTCTCGCCTTACCACATCCTGGCCGTAACCTTTACCAACAAGGCTGCCAACGAGATGCGCGGCCGGGTCGAGGACTTGCTGAACACCTCCGCCCGCTCGATGTGGATCGGCACCTTTCACGGCCTGGCCCACCGTTTGCTTAGGCAACACGCCAAGCAAGCCAAACTGCCGGAAACGTTTCAGGTGATGGACAGCGACGACCAATTGCGCATCGTCAAACGCCTGGTCAAGAGTCTGAACCTGGATGACAGCAAATGGCCGCCGAAACAAGCGCAATGGTTCATCAATGCGCAAAAGGACGAAGGCATCCGCGCCCGCCACATGCAGGACAGCGGCGATTTTTACCTGCGACAGATGCGCCAGATTTATCTGGCATACGAAGAACTGTGCGACCGCTCCGGCCTGGTCGATTTTGCCGAACTGCTGCTGCGCGCCCACGAATTGCTGCGCGACAACGCCGACCTGCTGAGTTTTTACCGCGAGCGCTTCCAACAGGTTCACGTCGACGAATTCCAGGACACCAACACCATCCAATACGCTTGGTTGCGGCTATTGACCGAAGGCAACAACAACCTGTTCGTCGTCGGCGACGACGACCAATCGATTTACGGCTGGCGCGGCGCCAAAATCGAGAATATCTACGCCTTCCAAAAACACTATCCGCAACACGGCGTGATTCGCCTGGAACAGAATTACCGTTCCAGCGGCCACATCCTGAAGGCCGCCAACACCCTGATCGCCAACAACGACAACCGGATGGGCAAGGAGCTGTGGACCGACGCCGGCGACGGCCACGCCATCGCCTTGTATTCGGCCTTCAACGAACAGGACGAAGCCTATTTCGTCGTCGAAAAAATCCGGCAATGGGTACGCGACGGCGGCTTGCGCAGCGAGACCGCGATTTTGTACCGCTCCAACGCCCAGTCCCGCCAGTTCGAAGAACGGCTGATGACCACCGCGACGCCATACCGGGTTTACGGCGGTTTACGTTTTTTCGAACGGATGGAGATCAAAAACGCCCTCGCCTATCTGCGCCTGTCCAGCAACCCGCACGACGACGCCTCGTTCGAACGCGTGGTCAACACACCGACCCGCGGCATCGGCGCCAAAACCCTGGACGACATGCGCATTCTGGCCCGTCAACAGCAACTATCGCTGTGGCAGGCGGCACAGGCCATGCTGGAGCAAAACCAGTTGCCGGCCCGCGCCGCCAACGCGCTACGCGGCTTCATGAATTTGGTTTTGGAACTAGGAACGGCCACCCAAGGTTTCAATTTGCACGAGACCGTCAAGCACGTCGTCGAAGCCAGCGGCCTGATCGAACTGTATAAAAAGGAAAAACAGGACAAAGGCGAAGCCCGGGTGGAAAACCTGGAAGAGCTGGTCAATGCCGCCCGCCTGTTCGACTACGACCGCGAGAATGCGGAAAACCTGTCGGAGCTAGACATGTTTCTGACTCACGCCGCGCTGGAAGCCGGCGAAATGCAAGGCGAAGCCGATGAGGATTGCGTGCAACTGATGACGCTGCACTCCGCCAAGGGTTTGGAATTCAAGCTGGTGTTTCTGGTCGGCCTGGAAGAAGGCCTGTTCCCGTCCCAACAGGCGCTGGATGATCCCGGCCGGCTCCAGGAAGAACGCCGACTATGCTACGTCGGCATCACCCGCGCCATGCAACAATTGTATTTGACCCACGCCGAATCGCGCCGCCTGTACGGCAAGGACAGTTACCCGCGGGCCTCGCGTTTTCTGCGCGAACTGCCGCAGGAATCGATACAGGAAATCCGCTTGCGCGCCAACGTCACCCGTCCTGCCGCCGCTGCGCCGTCGGTATCCGCAACTTTGGGCGGCAGCACCTTCAAACTCGGCCAAACCGTCCGCCACGAGAAATTCGGCGAAGGCGTCGTACTGCAAACCGAAGGCGAAGGCGACCAGGAGCGAGTACAAATCAACTTCCGCAACGCCGGTTTAAAGTGGCTGATGTTGGCTTACGCCAAATTGGATAGGGTTTAGCGGGTTGTGACGGCGTGAATACTGGTCAAACTATCTGGTAGTTGGCGTAATTCGGCGGCTACCGACCCAAACTTGACGATCGCGCTTCTCCAAACCGGCCACAGTTTCTGCGGGCTGAAGATCTACAAAGCAGCCTTTGGCGACCTAATTCAATCGGCCAAAAGCGGACCACCACGCTTTTTAAATCAATGGAAGGTGATGGTCTCAGAGCAGTCGTTCAACGATTAAGCTCACCGACGGCAATGGAGCGTAGATTAATTGCCATTCGGTGGAGCGCCTTGTTGGGCGTCGCACTATGGTGCCGGCTGTTATGGTTTCGTTGGACTTGCAGCGACGCGCTCACGAAAGCGGGTCACCGCAATGTGCGCACTGTTGAGAAGTTGTATGGCATCATTTAACCTTCGAACGATCTCGTCAGCGTTCCAGTTCTGGGGGTGAATATCGACATTCCGCAACAACTCATCGGTATAGCCAAGAGCTAATCCTCTCGATTTTGTACCTTCGTAAATCTCACCCTCTAAGTCGTAAGTCCCTTCTTTTTCCCTAATCCCTTGCCCACATTCACGAACATTGCGTCGCACTTTTTCAAGCATTGCCTCAAGAACATCTATCTGTTTGTGCAATTCCTCGCGGCGCTTGGCAGATGGAGGTTGCTTCGGGATCGCGGCAACGAAAAGTCGCGACTCTGCCTCTAATTCGTATATGCTTGCACTCAACCTGTCGACAGCACGGAGAAACTGTGCACGCTCCTCCTCAGCAGCAATCCCATCAAATGTAACCGTAAATGTCTTAAACCATTCAACGAGTCTGGACAAATCGTTTAGCGACGTCCCTCCTGCAGCCCAAGACTTGGGGGCACCGAGAACTACCAAAAGCAAGAATATGGATAATCTTACAAGAGCTCTGTTCACCGCCGCCTCCTTCCGTGCTTTAGCTTAACAAATCGAATGATGACGATCACGGCCAAGTAGAGGCCGACACCCAGCGTAATCAGAGCAGGAATCAGACGCAATATAGACGCTGGTAACACATCGGTTCTGACAAGCAGAAACGGAGGGTGTAAGAATTTTTGTGTAAACGGCCATTAGGCAGGAAACTGCCCTTACTTTGAGGAGTAACTATGACCTTACCAAAAGCCATCCCAACCGACCTAATTGATACCTTATTGTCGGGCTATCAAAAACCTGAAGACCTGCTGGGCGAAAATGGCCTGCTAAAACAACTCACCAAGGCCTTGGTCGAGCGAGCCTTAGAAGCCGAAATGACTGAACATTTAGGCCATGCCAAGCATGAGTCAGTCTGCAACGCCACCGGCAACACCCGCAATGGCAAGAGCCGTAAAACCCTCAAAGGCGATTTTGGCGCATTGCCGATTGAGATTCCCCGTGATCGTCATGGTCAGTTCGAGCCGCAAATCATTGGCAAACACCAATCCCGCTGGACGGGCTTTGATGACAAGATCATTTCACTCTATGCCCGAGGTCTGACCGTCAGGGAAATCCAGAGCCATCTGGAAGAACTGTATGGCACTGAAGTTTCACCCACCTTGATCTCCTCGGTGACGGACGCCGTGATTGAGGAAGTCAAAGCCTGGCAATTGCGGCCGCTTGATCCGGTTTACCCCATCGTTTATCTCGATTGTATCCACGTCAAAGTGCGCGATACCGGTGCCGTTCGTGTCAAGGCCGTTTATCTGGCCATAGGGATTAACCTGCAAGGAGAGAAGGAAGTGCTGGGCTTGTGGATCGCCCAAACCGAAGGCGCCAAGTTTTGGTTACAGGTCGTGACAGACCTCAAGAATCGCGGCGTGCAAGACATCTTCATTGCCTGTGTCGACGGTTTGAAAGGCTTCCCGGAAGCGATTGAAACCGTCTATCCACACGCCGCCGTCCAACTGTGTATCGTCCACCTAGTCCGCAACAGCCTGAACTATGTCAGTTGGAAAATGCGTAAACAGATCGCCGGCGATCTCAAACGAATATACCAATCCGCCAGCGTCGTTGAAGCAGAGCAAAGGCTGGCTGAGTTCGAGACGCAGTGGAACGAGGCCTACCCGCCCATTGCTCAAATTTGGCGACGTAATTGGGATAGAATCATTCCCTTCTTCGACTATCCGCCCGAGATACGCCGCATCATTTACACTACGAATGCGATCGAGTCGGTGAACATGAGTTTGCGGAAAATCACCAAGAATCGCGGCTCATTTCCCAGTGATGAAGCCTTGTCGAAATTGTTCTATTTGGCCCTGATGAATATCAGTCAAAAATGGACCATGCCGTTGCATGACTGGAAAGCGGCTTTGAATCGGTTTAGCATTCAGTTTGAAGACAGGATGCCCAATCGATAATTAAATCCCGTTTACACAAAATTCAGGACACCCTCGATTCATAGCCCGAAAGCCGTCATTGAATTCCGATACCTGAAAGCTGCCGTTCGTCACTGAGTTCAACCGACCCTTAGCAGTCTCCGCCTATTAAGGGCTATCGTCTGCAGCACTCCTTTTAGCAGCCATTCCTTCTACAACGAACGACGGTCATATTTCAACTATTGCCTATCCCAAGTACTTTCTTCAATGGCTTTTAGGGGCTGTTGCCATTTTCAAACAATAGCCTTGAAATTGAGCGGCTCTGCCTCAGTAGATTGATTTTTCAATCAAAAGACAAGCAACCGATGCCACGACAATTGTTTACGGACGAATACTGGAATAAATTCAAAGCCATCATGTTAAGCCTGGGGATTTACGACAAGCCTTCGCTCCGGCAAACGGTAGAAGGGATTTTTTATCGCATGCGAGTCGGCTGCCCCTGGCGAGACCTGCCTGCCACGTTTGGTAAGTGGAATGCCGTGTACAAACGGTTCAATGCGTGGTCACTGCAAGAAAAACTGATGGGCATTTTTCGAGGTCTAGTTGTGGCACCCGATTTGGAATGGACCTTTATTGACGGCAGTATCGTAAAAGCGCATCAGCATAGTAGTGGCGCGGCTCGTGAACAGGATGCCGCGATTGGGAAATCCGTCGCGGGTAACACCACGAAAATCCATATGGCCGTTGATGCCTGCGGGCTGCCTATTCATTTCTCGGTCACCGGTGGTGAAGTCCATGACTGTAAAGAAGCGCCGAAATTAGTGGCTAAACTGCCTTTGGCTGACTACACGGTCGCTGACAAAGGCTATGACAGTGAACCTCTAAGGATTCAAATTCGAGAGAAAGGGAGTGTGCCCATCATTCCTAGAAAACAGAATTCAATCGTCGGGAATGACGGAATGGATTGGTGTCTCTACCAATATCGCCACCTCGTTGAAAATGTCTTTGCGCGATTGAAACATTTCAGAGCCATCGCGACGCGATATGACAAATTGAAACGCAATTTTGAAAGCGTTGTCGCTTTGGCCTGCGCTTTTATTTGGTTACCCATGTAAAACGGCAACAGCCCCTAATTTTTCTGCAATTGAGCATCGAACTGTTCGATGGGCTGCGGTTTGCTGAATAGATATCCCTGGAAATGATTACAGCCATAATCGATTAACAACTTTCTTTGGATTTCTGTCTCGACGCCTTCGGCAATTACATCCAGCTTCAGTGTCTGAGCCATGGCGATGATGGTACGAATAATGGCCCGGTCGCTGGTGTCTTCTGCAATGTCGCGGACAAATGACTTATCGATCTTTAGTTGATCCAGTGGCAGACGTTTCAGATATTGCAAGGAAGAGAAGCCAGTACCGAAGTCGTCCAAAGAGAATCGGACGCCAATTTCCCGCAATGTCTTCATCTTGGCGATGGTCTCGTCAATATCGCTCAGTAACATGCTTTCGGTCAGTTCCAGTTTCAGCCGTTCGGGATCAATACCATGTTTCTGTACAGCGGCCTTTACAGCGCTGACAAATTCGGTTTGCTGAAATTGTTTGGCGCTGACGTTGACCGACAAAACCAGGTGTTTCTTCCTTTCACAGTGTTGCCAGCTCATGATTACTCTGCATGCGGTATCGATAACCCATTGACCGATGGGCAGAATCAGTCCGGTTTCTTCAGCCAGTTCGATGAATTCGGAGGGAAGTAGTAAATGCCGCTGCTCACGTTGCCAGCGAATCAGGGCTTCCGCGCCTATGATATTTCCGCAATGATCAAGCTGACTTTGGTAATGAAGAATGAATTGACCGGCTTCAATAGCGTGTTGCAGGTCAGCTTCTAAGGCAACTCGATCATTGATGCTTTCCTGCATGCGCGGATCGAAGCAGCGAATACTGTTGCGCCCCGCTTTTTTGGCCTGGTACATGGCAATATCAGCTTGTTTCAGCAGATCGTCATGACTCAGTTGCTCACTGCCGTCGAATAGGACAACTCCAATGCTAGGGGTGTTGTTGTATGTATGTTGATCCAACTGATACGACTGATTCAGAGTCGTCATGATCTTATTCGCGATCAACTGGGCATGTTTGATCGCCTCCATAGGATAAGCGCTCAAGTTTTCCAGCATCACCACGAACTCGTCTCCACCCAGGCGGGCGACCGTGTCGCATTCGCGTACAGCCGCACTAAGACGCTGGGCAACCTGCTGCAGCAACAGGTCACCAGTAGCATGACCCAGGGTATCGTTCAGGGCCTTGAAATTGTCGAGATCCAGAAACAACAACGCAGCCACCTTGCCGTTGCGTGCACACGACACGATCGCTTGTTTGAGGCGATCACTGAGCATGCGGCGATTCGGCAGGTTTGTCAGTGGATCGTAAAATGCCAGATTACGAATCTCACTTTCGAAGTGTTTACGCTCAGTAATGTCCTGCACCATAGCCGTAACATAATCCACACTGCGATCAGATGTACGTACACAACCCACCACTAATTGCACGGGAATGCTTTTCCCGCTACGACTGATAAAGCGTTTTTCCAAGCTGTAGCCATCAATTTCGTTAGCCAGCATGCGATTGAACTGCGCGTCATCGGCAGCCAAATCATCGGGATGTGTCAATTGCGTCCAAGTCATGTTGCGCAATTCCGCCTCCGAATATTCCAGCATGTGGCATAGACAATCATTGATGCGAATCCAGTCTTTTTCCGGCGAGATAATGGTCAAGCCCACCAGATTTAATTCGTAAAAAGAGCGGAGTTGCTGTTCCCGTTGATTTAAACTGTCCAGCATCCCATTGAACTGTCTGGCAAGTTTGGCAGCTTCATCATTACCCGACAGCTCGACACGCACGTCAGGCCTGCCAGATTGCACGGCATCGGCAACTTTCTGGATTGCATAAAGCCGCCGGGTCAAAAAACGACTGGCAAGCGTAACCAAAACCGCGCTGATGCCGATCGATACTAGGATGTACAGCAAGCCGTTGCGTTTTATCTCGATCAATCTGGCTTTGAATGGCTTGCGATCCAGCCCAATCCGCACCCAGCCTACCTGTTTTTTACCGAGAATGATGGGACTTAAAACGTCTATCGTGCCGACTGTTTGTCGCAATTCCGGGGCAGCGGAACTTGATGGCAAGTCACTCAAGTACATCCCAATTTTACTTTTATCATTGTGCGCCAATATTTGGCCACCAAGGTCAAGCACGATGGCGTAAAGCACCGCGGGATAAGCTGAAGTACTCTGCACGATTTCCTGCAAACCGCTGTAGTCTCGCGAAAGAACCCATACCGCAGACGATGTGGCCAAACTATGGGAAAGCGCCGTTGCTTGTAGAGCATTTTGCTCGATTTCAGCAATCTCCTGACGGCGCGTCATATCCCAGATGAACGTTGCCATCATTAGAGCGACAATCAAGGTCATGCCGAAAATCAACTGTTTGCGCAGATTGCCGAAGAAAAGGTGGCATAATTTTTTCAGCATTAGCGTATTTCCACGGGGCGCACTTCTTTTTCGAATCGTTCGATGTACTTCTGCACCACGGCATAACTGGCATCGTCCGCCGCATAAAAATTGGCGATTTCCATACTCGAAAGTATGGCTTTGCCCTCATCTGTCTGGCGCAATCCAAGCAGTAAGGCTGTTATTTTGTCCCGGATGACCTCCGGAACGTCGTCACGCACCATGACCGAGTTATTTATCAGAGAAGACGTTTGCCAGATCATCTTTAACTGAGCGGCTTCGTTCGGATGACTCTGTTGAAACAGTCGCCACGGTGGCGGCCAAGTGGCGCCCGCTGCTGATTTACCCAGATAGACATTCATGATGGCCGACTCCTGCGAACCGACGTAGATATTCTGAATGTCACGGTTGATATCGATACCTTGCAGGTGTAGAAAATATTGCGGCATGATGGCGGCAGCCAGCGCTGTGGATGAAGGGTAGCTCACCACTTTACCCTTCAGATCGGTTGGTTTCTTGATATCACCGTCCTGTCGAACGATAAAGATGCCTTTGAAATCCTCGGCGTCGCCCGCCATCGCAATAACGTGGTAGCCGACTTTTTCTGCCTGCAGGGTCTGCCAGGGATTGGGTAGTAAAAACTCGGGGCCACGTGCACGAAATTTCTGCTCGTACGCCTGATAATCGCGCGATGCTTCCAGTTCCAATTGGCCGTCGGTCAATTGCTGATTTAGATAATCGATCAGTGGCTGATAAGCCTCGCTGAGTTTTTGCGGATTGTGCAGTGGGTGAACGGCAAAACGATAAATGGGAAGAGCAGAGTTTGGAGGCGTTAGGCTATATTGCAGCGCATTATCTTCGGGAAGTTGCTGGTCACACGCCATTAAAAGCAGGCAAGCCAAGAGGCATTTAAAGACTTTGAATAGGCTCATGCGCTTCGATTTCAATTGTCCCAAGAAGGCACTAACGGTGCTGGTCAATGACTGGTTTTGTTGTGGTTACCTATACTTTGGACTACTAAAGATACGGCTAATCTTAGCTATTCGATGGAATAATTCTTTTATCTATCGAAAAATATCTTGGCTCTACCGTCTGTCTGTTAGTTACGTAATCCCTCATGGTCTGCTATATACCACAAAGCTGACTTAACTAAAGTAGCACCGCAACGGCAGCTATTGGCCGGCTGCAGCCGGCCACGCAATCCATGCAAACCCAAATGCAAACGGGCTAATTACACATCCCACAAACAAAAAACGCGGCGCCCGGCCGAAGCCGGAGCGCCGCGTCTTAGTTTGGACGAAACCGCTTAGTCTTCTACGGTGACCACTTTCAGCGAGTTGGTGCCGCCTTGGTGGCCGGTCGCGTCGCCTTTGGTAATGATGTAGGTATCGCCTTTATTGACCACACCGCGGGTACGCAGTTTGTCGATGATGGCTTTGTTGACTTCGGCTTTTTCCATCGATTCGCGGCTGAACGGAATCGGGAATACGCCGCGGTACAAAGTCACCCGGCCCAGCGTTTTTTCGTGGCTGCTGAACGCGTAGATGGGGATGTTGGAGTTAATCCTGGACATCCACAACGGGGTCGAGCCGGACTCGGTCAACGACGCTACGCCGCTGATCTTAGTGTGGTTGGCCATGTACATCGCCGACATCGCGATGGCTTCGTCGATCGCCGAGAAGCTGTCGGTCATGCGGTGGTGAGAATGGGTCACGCTCGGCTGCTTTTCGGTTTCCCAGCAGATGCGCACCATGGCCTGCACCGTTTTCACCGGATGTTTGCCGGATGCGGTCTCCGCCGACAGCATGATCGCATCGGTACCGTCGACGATCGCGTTGGCCACGTCGAACACCTCGGCACGGGTCGGGATCGGATTTTCGATCATCGATTCCATCATTTGCGTGGCAGTAATCACGGCCCGGTTCAATTCGCGCGAACGTTTGATCAAATGCTTTTGCGCGGCCGGCAAGTTGGCGTCGCCGATTTCCACGCCCAAGTCGCCGCGCGCCACCATGATGGCGTCGGAGGCCATGATGATCTCGTCGATCACGTCCATCGCTTCGGCCCGCTCGATTTTCGCTACCAAACCGGCATACGATCCGGCCGCTTCCAACAAGGCACGGGCTTCGTGCATGTCGTCGGCAGTACGCGGGAACGAAATCGCCACGTAATCGGCCTGAATCACTGCGATGGTTTTGATGTCTTCCTTGTCCTTCTCGGTCAACGCCGCTGCCGACAAACCGCCGCCCAGCAGGTTGATACCCTTATTGTTGGACAAGTCGCCGCCGACCACCACTTTGGTATTCACGCGGGTATTGTTTTCGACGTTGACCACGTCCAACACCACCCGGCCATCGTCCAGCAACAAGCGGGTGCCGGGCTTGACTTCGCGCGCCAACGGCTCGTAGCTGATGCCGACCTGGGTGTGGTCGCCGTCGTACTTGCCGAGGTTGATGTCCAAGGCAAAATCCTGGCCTTCGTCCAGCCAGACTTTGTTTTCCTTGAAACGCTCGATCCGGATTTTAGGACCTTGCAGGTCGGCCAGAATACCGACCCTGCGGCCGGTTTTCTTGCTCAGTTCCCGCACGCGGTTGGCGCGGTCGATATGGTCCTGCGCCGAACCGTGCGAGAAATTCAAACGGACGACGTCGATACCCGCGTCGAACAATTCCTCGAGTACGCCCGGCTTGTCCGTGGAGGGTCCCAGCGTCGCCAGGATTTTGGTTCTTCTTAACAGCATGTAATCCCTTTATTTGGCGTTATGCAGCGCAACGGTGGTGTCCAACATACGGTTGGAGAAGCCCCACTCGTTGTCGTACCACGACAAGACTTTAACGAAGTTACCGCCGGTAACTTTGGTCAAGCCCGCTTCGTAAATCGAAGAGTGCGGGTTGTGGTTGAAATCGGAAGACACCAACGGCTCGTCGTTGATCGCCAGAATGCCTTTCAGCGAGCCGTTGGCCGCTTCGCGCAGAATGCTGTCGATTTCTTCTTTGGTGGTGTTGCGCGAGGCTTGGAAGCACAAATCCACGACAGACACGTTGATGGTCGGCACGCGCATGGCAAAACCGTCCAGTTTGCCTTTCATTTCCGGCAATACCAAACCTACCGCAGCAGCGGCACCGGTTTTGGTCGGGATCATGGATTGGGTCGCGGAACGGGCGCGGTGCAAGTCGCTGTGATAAACGTCGGTCAACACTTGGTCGTTGGTGTACGAGTGGATCGTGGTCATCAAACCGTGATCGACGCCGATGGTGTCCATCAACGGCTTGACCAGCGGCGCCAGACAGTTAGTGGTGCAAGACGCGTTGGAAATGACGGTGTCGGACGCTTTCAGGGTTTGGTGGTTAACGCCGTAAACCACGGTGGCGTCGACATCGTTACCACCCGGGGCGGAAATGATGACTTTCTTGGCGCCGGCCGAGATGTGCGCGGAAGCCTTGGCTTTGCTGGTAAAGAAACCGGTGCACTCGTGCACGACGTCGATACCCAGCTCACCCCACGGCAATTTGGCAGGATCGCGCTCGGCGAAAACCCGGATGCGGTCGCCGTTGACCACAATGTAATCGCCATCCACAGTCACATCGAACGGGAACTTACCGTGCACGGTATCGTATTTGGTCAAATGCGCATTGGTTTTGGAATCGCCCAAATCGTTGATCGCAACCACTTGGATTTCGTTGGTGCGACCGGCTTCGTACAGTGCGCGCAGAACATTGCGACCGATACGGCCATAACCGTTAATTGCAACTTTAATTGCCATAGAATTTTCTCCGGGATGATTGTGAAGGACTGGGGTTGAGATGTGCCGAAAGCACCAAAAATTCGGCAGATTGTAGCAAACCCGGACAAACAACGTCTACCGCCGCGACCGGATTAGCGCCACGCGCCGCTGCCGCAGCGTAGCGAGTACGTTACAATTGCATTCCGTTTTCGACAGCAGACCAGCGCTCATGCAAATCCAGTGGTACCCGGGCCATATGCACAAGGCCAGCAAAGAGATCAAATACGCATTGCCCGATATCGATCTGTTGATCGAAATCCTCGACGCTCGTATCCCTTACAGCAGCCAAAACCCGATGCTGGCCAGGCTGCGCGGCGGCAAGCCCTGCATTCGGGTACTGAACAAAACCGACCTGGCCGATCCCGAGCTAACCAAACAGTGGCAGGAATATCTGGAGCGCGAGCAAGCGGTGAAAACCCTGGCGGTAACCACGCAACAGCCCGACAAGATCAAACAGATCATAGATTTGTGCGGCAAAATGCTGCCGGACAGAACCGCCGCCGGCAAAGTAATTCGAACCATGATTATGGGCATTCCGAACGTCGGCAAATCGACCATCATCAACGTGCTGGCCGGCAGAGTCATTGCCAAAACCGGCAACGAGCCGGCCGTGACCAAACAGCAGCAACGCATCAACCTGGGCAAAAACATCGTGCTGTCCGATACGCCGGGCGTGCTGTGGCCCAACGTCGAGAACCGGCACAGCGGTTACCGGCTGGCCGCCACCGGCGCCGTCAAAGACACCGCGTTCGAACATGCCGACATTGCGTTGTATGCGCTGGATTACCTGCGCCGGGCCTATCCGGAGCCACTGCGCCAACGCTATCGGCTTGAAACCTTGCCGGCGGAAGCGCAAGCCTTGCTGGAAGTGATAGGCGCCAAGCGCGGTTGCCTGCGCGCCGGCGGCATCGTCGAGCTGGACAAAGCCGCCAAACTGCTGTTGACCGAACTGCGCGCCGGCACCATCGGCCGCATCACGTTGGAAACCCCGGACATGATAGCCGCGGAAATGGCCGAGCTAGCCGAGATCCGCGCCGAAAAAACCGCCGAGCGCGAAGCGCGCCGGCCGCGCTCCTGAGCGACGCCCATGCGGAACCGGGCCGCCGCCGACGGTTTAGGCGTTGAAAATCGGCGCAGCTTGCCCCACATCGTTGCGGAACATTTAAGCTGCCCCTGCGGTCTGCTGCGCAACCGCTAAGCGGCCAATATTCTCAAAAACGGAGCCATTCGAATGAATCCTCAAGAACGCGACCAACTCAACCTGTTCCTAAAGCAATTGGCCGAGGCCAGAGTCGGCGCCAAAGACGCGGAAGCGGCGCAGTTGATTGCCGACAGCGTCGCCAAACACCCCGATGCCGCCTATCTGTTGGTGCAACGGGCCATGCTGCTGGAACAAGCGTTAAACAGCGCCAAAAGCCAGATCGCCGACCTGCAACAGCAGCTACAAACCAGCGCCGCCGCAGCCCCGCGCGGCGGATTTTTGAGCAACGATCCGTGGGCGCAAGCGCTAACGGCCGGCGGCGTACCCGGCGCCGGCAATTACCAAATTCCGCGCAACGCGCCGATGCCGCCGCAAGCCAGTGCGTTCGGCGGCGGCTCCAGCTTTCTGGGCAACATTGCCACCACCGCGGCCGGCGTCGTGGCCGGCTCGTTTCTGTACCACGGCATCGAAAGCTTACTGGGCGGCCACCACGGCGGCAACGAACAATCGCTGTGGAGCCAAGCCTCCCACGAAACTCCGGCGGACGCTACCGTAGTCAACAACTATTACGGCGACGATGCCGTCGCCGCGGCAACGGCGGACGAGCATAGCGACTACGGCTTGGACGATTTAGGCCAACTCGACGCTGACGATACCGGCGACGACTCCGGCTGGATTTAAGCCGCCGCCAACACCCGGCCGATACATGGACGTAGCGGCCTCCCGCCCAGCCTTTCCGCTATTCCGCAAATTCGGCCCGACATCGCCGGCCGCTTCGGCATCCATTTCCCCGCCAAACGCAGCAGACACGCCAAAACTAAATACTTTGGTCTAAACTCCGACCATCGCCCGACTCCGCCGTAATGTTTCGGCTCGCCGCACGCCCGCGCGTTCGATCTTAGGAAACCTGAAATGCAACTTACCATTCGCAATAAATTGATCGCCAGCTTCTCGGCGCTGGTCCTGATTTTGGTCGTATTCGGCTTGCTAGCCTGGATCTACATCGGCAGGTTGGGCTCCAGCATCGACGAAATCGCCGAATGGAAGGTACCGGCGGTCAAACTGGCCGTGGACGTACACGCCGGCGCCTACGACGCCACGATAGAACAGCTCAACTACCTACTCTACGAACGCGAAGAAACCTACAGCCGCGCCAAGCAGGTGTTGAACGCGATGGACGAGAATCTGAACCAGGTCGACCGCATCGGCAATAGCTTCGCCGACAGCGCCCTGTTGCAACAATCGGCATCGGTACGCAACAACGTCAAGGAGTTCCGCGAGCTGTACGACAGCGGCGTCGCCGCCTTGAAAAACAACCGGCAGGCGGTCGATACCATGGCCAACAGCGGCAAAGCGGTACTGGCCGAAGCCGACGCCTTTGCCGAAAAACAGGAAACCGAATACGCCAAATTATTGGACAACGGCGCCGGCCAGAATGAATTGAACGGCAAAGTGCAGAAGTACATTTTGGTCAACCGGATCAAATCCCTGGCGCAAACCATCATCCAACACGAGAAGGAAGAGCGGCTCTACAAAAACCGCCAGTACTACCCACAAATGCAGCAGGAACTGCCGACGTTGATGGCCCTATACGACAAGCTGGCCGCAATGACGCAAGAACCGACCGAACAAGAACGGATCGAGAAGGCCCGGGCGGAAACGGCAAAATACCAAAACGCCGCGGTGCAATGGATCGATAACGACAGCCGTCTGAAGCAAATCGTCGCCAAAATGGACCAAATCGCCGCCAGCGCCCGACAATCGGCCGCCGCCGCGGAACAGGACGGCTGGAGCAAAGCCCAGGAAATTGCCGGCAAAACCGTAGCGTTGGTCGGCCAAGCCAATACCATTATCGTGGTTTGCCTAATCCTGGGCATCGCAATCGGCGTCGGCATGGCGATTACCGTGCCGCCCAGCATCGTCAATTCGATCAACGCGCTGAGCAAATTCGCCAAGGCCTTCGGTACCGGCAATCTGACCGCCCGCACCCGCTTCGCGCCCAGCGACGAAATCGGCGTCATGGCCCAGGACTTCGACCATGCCGCGGAAAGCATCCATAAAATTGTCGGCAAGGTCAGCGGCTACTCGCAAACCTTGCAACGCAACGCCGAAGTGCTGCTGCGGGCCGTGGAGAACAACTCGGCCGGCGCCCAGTCGCAAAAGGAATACATCGAACAGGTCGCGTCGGCGATGACGCAAATGGCGGCGGCGGTACAGGCGGTAGCGCGCAACGCCTCGCAAGCGGCGGCCGCCGCCGCCGAAACCGACCGCCAGGCCCGCGCCGGCCAAACCGTGGTGCAACAGGCAGTCGGCTCGATCAATTCGCTGGCGCGCGAAATCGGCGATGCCGCCGGCACGGTCAGCAATCTGGAAGGCCACGTCAACGACATCAGCAGCATTTTGGACGTGATCCGCAGCGTTTCGGAACAGACCAACCTGCTGGCATTGAATGCGGCGATCGAAGCGGCCCGCGCCGGCGAGCACGGCCGCGGCTTTGCCGTGGTGGCCGACGAAGTGCGCACGCTGGCCAGCCGCACCCAGTCTTCGACCAGCGAAATCCAGAACATGATCGAAAAACTGCAATCCGGCTCCAAACAAGCCGTCGTCGCGATGAATGCCAGCCGGACGCTGGCCGAACAGAGCGTGGAGAAAGCGCAGGCTTCGGGCCAGGTGCTGGGCGCGATCACCCAGTCCGTCGCAACGATCAACACGATGAATACCCAAATCGCCACCTCCGCCGAACAACAAAATGCAGTAACTGACGACGTCGGCCGTACGGTGGTCAAGATTACCGAAATTGCCGAGACCGGCGTCAATACCGCGCGGGCGTCGTTGAAGGCCGGAATAGAGCTGACCGATCTGGCCAAGGAACTGGAACAGGCCGTATCGCAATTCAAGGTATGAGGTTAGCACCGGCCCCGGCTGAACGTGGAGGTGCAGCCGGAGCCTGCCGGGTTGGCGGCGATCAGAATCCCCAGAATTCGACGCTTTCGAACGAAAACAACTCGCTGGGCGGCAGTTTCTCGCTCAGTTCCGCCAGACGGATCGGCTTCTCGATACCGTAGCCTTGGCAAAAGTCGACACCGATCTCCTTCAGCACGCTGCGGATTTCGTTGTTCTCGACATATTCCGCGATGGTTCGCAGCCCCATCGAATGGGCAATTTCGTTCATCGATTTGACAATGGCAACGTCGGCCTTGTTGTTGTGTATCTCTTTGACGAAGGCGCCGTCTATCTTCAAATAATCGACATTGAGATTTTTCAGGTATGAATAGGACGAATATCCGGAACCGAAATCGTCCAGCGAGAATGTGCAGCCGAACTGTTTGATTGCAGCGATAAATTTTTTAGTGAAACCCAAGTTCTCGGCCGCGACGGTTTCGGTGATTTCGAACGTAATTTTTTCGCAAGGTACGTTGCCTGCCGCCAACGCCGATTTCAGAAATTCCAGAAACTCCTCGCTGTTGATCGACTGCCCGGACAGATTGATCGAAAAGCCGTCCATCTTATCGAACAGTTCCCGATTGCCGGCGATCCAGTCGAACACGTTATTGACCACCCACTTGTCGATTTCCGGCATGCGCTGGCAACGTTCCACCGCCGGAATGAAATGGTCGGGCGGGATCACATTGCCGTCTTCGCCGGTGACGCCGAGCAAGATTTCGTAATGCAGGTAGTTGGCGGCAAGCGGATCGGTGGCCGCGATCATCTGGCAGCGGCCGAACAGGCGGTTTTCGGCGAAAACCTTGTCGATCCGGCCGATCCATTCGTGCAGCTTTTCCTGGTAACGCAAGTTCTCGTCTTCGCTGGAAAACACCACTACGTTATTCGGCCCGGAGCGTTCGGCCGACATGCTGGCGGAATCGGCCCGGCGCAGCAACTCCTGCACGTCGTAGGATTCGGCCGCGAACGGCACCAAACCCAGGCTGACGCTGATCGAGAAGCTGTTTTCCTGCCATTGGAAATGGGCGTCGTTAACCACTTTCACCAACTTTCGCGCCGACGCCAAGCCTTCCGCGGCGGGACGGTTCTTGAACAAAATCGCGAACGACTCGTCGCCGAGCCGGGCCAGCAAATCGTGGCTCTCGACATGTTGCGCCAGGGTTGCCGCCAAGCTTTTCAGCAGTTGTTCGACCCCGGCGCTGCCGCAGATATTGGCAATGACCCGCAGATCCAACACCTCGATATGGCACAGCATGTGGTGGGCCTCGCCGATTTTGGCGGTCTCGTTTTTGAGCTGTTTGCAAAACTCCTCGCGGGTAAACAGCTCGGTCACCGGATCGTGCGTGGCATTGAACAGCAACTTTTCATGCATTTTCTGCAACATCAGGTTGGTAGTTCTGTCCACCAACGGCGAGTCCAAGCTTTCCATTTTGATCGCGTCGCCGCTACGCATCAAATCCGCCAGCTCTTCTTTGCTCAACTCCAGTTTGTTGAGCCCGTCGCGATTGACGAACACATACAACTGCAACAAATCGCCGATCCAGACCAGCTTCATCGCCTCGAAGCCCTGGCCGTCGCGGAGCACGGAAAACCAATCGCCGATGCTGAGTTGCTCGACCTGGGCCAGCCACGCGTCTTCCTTGATCGGCAGCTCTTTCTGGCTAGCGCTGTCGGCCGGCGGAATTCTGACCGTCGCCATCGGCTTGCGCACTCTAGGCTCACCGCTACCCAGCAACAATGCGGTCAGTTCGTCGACTACGCTATCGAGGAAAAATACGTTGGTACAAACCGAAGTCAACTGCTCCTTAACGTAGTCCAGCGTAGTCTGGATAGTCGCCGCCTGGATCTTCAGCATCGAATCCTGCTCGAACAACCAGAACAATAGATCGTCGAACACTTTCAAATAAGCGCGTTTCTCCTCGGGTTTGCGTTCGATGTTCAACTCGGCGATCAGCAACAAGTGCTGCCAGCCGTATTGCAATAACTCCGGAATCACTTTCGGCACCACCCGGCCGGCGATGCGTTTGTCGATTTCGTCCTGTACCGATCGCCGCGCTCTTTCCAGCTTTTGCTGGCCTTCGTAGGTTTCTACGATGCGTTTGACATTGGTATCGACCGACCGGGTCACCTGGCGGGTGAGTTCTTCCAACTCCCGCTCGGCCTGCTTGAACACTTCCGGATTGGATTCGTTGTGTATCCGGGCGACGATATTGTCTACCGCATTTTTGATGTTGATGTTTTTAACGATTCGATTGGTTTTGACCGCCGGCTCCAATACCGACAACTGGTTCAAAATATTTTTCACCGGATGCAAATCTGCATTCAAAAAATCGTCGCCGCGCAACGCCAAAGACAGCAGCGGCAAATGGATCCGCTCCAACACCGGCTTGATCTCCGACGCTTGGGCGATATCGTTGAACAACGTTTCGAAAAACCGGCCGTAGAGTTCCAGATGTTGCAAATCGGCCGGGGCAAACGATTTGGCGCCCAAACCCAAGCCGCTCAAGGTCTCCTGCAAACGCTGCTTCAACGCCGCGGCATCCCAATGCAACTTGCGCTCGCCGGCCAGATTTTCCTGCAGTTTAGTAATGGCCGCGGCAATTTCGTCGCGATCGAATAATGCTGCAGCTTGCGGCCGCGCCGCGGCGGCGGAAACGGCAAGTTCCGGATAATCGATACCGGTTTCGGTCAATAAATCCAGCAGCGTGGCCGCGACTTGGCCTATCGGCCGCCGTTCGCGGACTTCGGCGCCAGCCGGCATCAGGCCGTCGCCAGGCGCTTGCCCCCCCGCCCCCGGCCGCCGCGGATCGGCCGCAATCGCGCCGCCGCCACCCCGGGACTTGCCGATATCGGTCCACTGCTCCTGCCGCGCCGGTTTCTTATCGGCCGATTGGTTGCGCGATAGGAACAAATAGGTTTTCTGGTACAAACCGTTCAAGTCGCTGAACAGTACCTTGCCGAAGGCGCTATACACCAAACTATTGATTTTCCGGCTCAAATCGAGCTGGATCACCAACTCCCGAAAGCTATCGCATAACACCGCAGGGTTAAGCGGATTGGCGACGCCGCTTTCGTTGAAACCGAAAATCCGGCCGATTTCGCTGGCGACCAGATTGATTTGTTCGTCGTAATGGTTGGCCAGTTTCCTGACAATCAGCGACATATTCAGCCAGTCTTCGAAGTCCTCTTTCTCGACCAAGGAGAGCGCGTTGTAATCCGGAATCAGCCGCTCCCTTTCCGGCGTGTTACGCGCGATATCGTCGACCTGCGACAGCACCGAAGTGCAAAATTCGCTGATAAACGTTTCCCGCCCGGTTTTCAGTACCGTGACCAAATCGTCGCACATCGATTGGTTGGTAAAGCATTCGCTGAATTGGCTGGAGTCGGCGATGTAACTGCCCACCATTTCGTAGTAACGGTTCAATAGCGGCGGCAGGTTCTCGATTAAAAACACCTTGAACAGATTTCTCAGCTTTTCCTGGTCCAATTTATTCGGCTTGGCATCGCTGGCCGCCAACAGCGCAGCCAGCGGCGCTTTGGCCAAATTTTTCAACGCGTCGAATGCGTTCCGCGGCATGTCGTCGACCGCGATGCCAATGCCGCCGCCGGCAATATGCAAGGCTCGGGCGTCGATTTCGTATTGCTCGCCGCCCGTGGCGGCGGCAATCGAAAACTGGACTTTAATCGCTTTGTCCAGCGGTATTTGCTCGGGCGATTTCAGCGCCAGAAAAAAGCCTCCCAGACAGAAGTCCAAAATCACGCCGTCGAATTTCAGCCGATTGTCGACCACCAACACGGCTGCCAGCTCGATCGGATAGCGGATATACCTGCGCTGTTTCGGTTTGTTGATGTTGGTAGGCATGCAAAGCGAAAATTTAAATTGTATCGAGCGGCGAAATCCGAAATCAGGAGCCGAAACACGATCGATTGGAGCAGCCCGTACCGGGCTGAAAAACACTCACAGGTGCCGACTTGGGCGAAATTCGGCGTCCGCGGCGAAGCGTCTAACAACGGCGCTAACTCTCGAATCCAATACTACACCAGCTCCGCGGAACGCACAATTAGCGGCCGGTCAGGGCTAAACCGCGTCGATTGCGGCCTAGAGCCAAAGGCCTAATTATCCGACTATAGCAGCGGAGTCGGTGGCGCCGGCCGTCAGGAATTCGTCGGACCCTCCCGCACCGCCGCCGTGTACAATGATAGTCGTTGCGGCTGAAAGCGGTACCCGGCAAACGGGATTCGGTCGACAACGCCCGTATTCCCGGCCGGCCACGATCCGACCGCCAATTAGCGCAAGCGCCGCTTTGCCCGAAATTCCGCAGATACAGCATGACAGACCCATCATTCGCGCCGTCACCTTTTACGGCTTCCCGTTTCAGCGTCGCCCCGATGCTCGACTGGACCGACCGCCATTGCCGTTACTTTCACCGGCTTTTAAGCAGGCACGCTTTGTTATATAGCGAAATGGTGACGACCGGCGCCATATTGCAAGGCAACGCCGAACGGCATTTGCAATTCGACGCGGCCGAACGCCCGCTTGCCTTGCAATTGGGCGGCAGCGATCCGGCGGCATTGGCGCAATGCGCCGTTATCGGCGCCGGTTACGGCTACGACCAAATCAATCTGAACGTCGGCTGCCCCAGCGACCGAGTGCAAAACGGCCGCTTCGGCGCCTGCCTGATGGCGGAGCCGCAATTAGTCGCCGATTGCGTCGCGGCCATGCGCGATGCGGTGTCGATTCCGGTCACGGTCAAGTCGCGCATCGGCATCGACGACCGCGATTCCTACGCAGAACTGACCGAATTCGTCGCCACGGTAGCGAATGCCGGCTGCAAAACCTTCATTGTCCACGCCCGCAAAGCCTGGCTGTCCGGATTGTCGCCGAAGGAGAACCGGGAAATTCCGCCGTTGCGTTACGACGTGGTATTGCAACTGAAACAAGATTTCCCGCAACTTGAGATTGTCATAAACGGTGGCATTAATAGTCTGGATACGGCGGAAGCGTTGCTGGACCGGGTCGACGGCGTCATGTTGGGGCGAGAGGTTTACCACAACCCTTACCTGCTGGCCGAGGTCGACGCACGCATCTTCCACGACCCGCAGCCGCTGCCAAGCCGCAGGCAGGTAGTGATTGGAATGCAAGACTATATCGAGCGGCAATTGGAGTCCGGCCAACGCCTGCACAACATCACCCGCCACATGCTCGGTCTGTTCCACGGTGCGGACGGCGCCCGGGCTTGGCGCCGGCATCTGAGCGAGCATGCCGGCAAACCGGGTGCCGGTTTTCAGGTGGTTTTGGACGCTCTGGCATTTACTTTTTGATCCTGTATACTCACGGCATTTTTTTACCCAGAGGCGGCGATGGAAGAATATTTCTCCAAAATCATTGAGGCGATAGGCGAAGACGTGAATCGGGAAGGTTTGCGCGACACGCCGAAACGGGCCGCGAAAGCCTTTAAATTTCTGAATAACGGTTACGAAAAAAACCTGGACGACGTCCTGAACGGCGCCATCTTCCAAGCCGATACCGAAGACATGGTCATCGTCAAGGACATTGAGCTCTATTCGCTATGCGAACACCATCTGCTGCCCTTCATCGGTAAATGCCACATCGGTTACCTGCCGCAAGGCAAGGTGCTGGGCCTGTCGAAATTGGCGCGTATCGTCGACATGTATGCCCGGCGCTTGCAGATCCAGGAGCAATTGACCCGGCAAATCGCCGACGCGGTGGCAACCGCCATCGACGCCCGTGGCGTCGCGGTCGTGATCGAAGCCAAGCATTTGTGCATGATGATGCGCGGCGTCGAAAAACAAAACTCGGTGATGACCACCTCGGTGATGAGCGGTATTTTCCGCCAGGAAATCAGCACCCGCTCCGAATTCCTCAATTTGATCAACCGCAAATAGCCCGATGAGCGAAACCCCAGCCGGCAAAACCGGCGTATTGCTGGTTAATCTCGGTTCGCCGGCGTCGCCGAAAACCGGAGACGTGCGCCGTTTCCTGCGCGAATTCCTGGGCGATCCGCGCGTCGTCAATTTGCCGCGGCCGTTGTGGTGGCTGATTTTGAACCTGTTCGTGCTGCCGTTTCGGCCGCGCAAATCGGCCCATGCCTACCAATCGATCTGGACCGAGCAAGGTTCGCCGCTGATCGAGTTCAGCCAACGGCTGACCGAAAAGTTGAAAGCGCGTTACGGCGGACCGTCGCTGGCCATCGACTGCGCGATGCGCTACGGCGCTCCGGCCTTGCGCGACAAATTGCGCGAACTGAAAAAACAAGGCGTGGACGAAATCGTCGTGCTGCCGCTCTACCCGCAGTATTCTTCGACCACCACAGCCTCGATTTTCGACATCGTCGCCGACGAATTCGTCCACTGGCGACACATGCCCGGCCTGCGCTTTATCAGCGATTTCCACCGCCATCCGGCTTACATCCCCGCCGTCGCCGATTCGGTACGCCGGCATTGGCAACAACACGGCCAAGCCGAAATGCTGGTAATGTCTTTTCACGGTTTGCCGGCCAAACTGACCGAATGGGGCGATCCGTATTACCACCAATGCCAGGCCAGCGCCCGCTTGCTTGCCGAACAGTTGGGGCTGGCCGACGCGCAATGGAAATTGGTGTTCCAATCGCGTTTCGGCCGCGCCGAATGGCTGAAGCCCTATTGCGTGGAAGTGCTGCAGGAATTGCCTCGGCAAGCCATTAAAAACATAGACGTGATTTGCCCGGGATTTTCGGTAGACTGTCTGGAAACGCTGGAAGAAATCGCGCTCGCCAACCGCGAAGTCTTTTTGGAAGCCGGCGGCGAAAGCTACCGCTATATTCCGTGCCTGAACGACAGCGACGCCCACGTCGAGCTGATGCTAGAGTTAATAAGAACCGCACACTGACAGTGCGGCCGATACAAACGGGGGAGGCAGCATGCAACAGAATATTCTTCAAAGCTGGAACGGCGAATGGCCCCAGGCTCGATCCACCGAACCGCTGGCAACCGGCGCCGGCGTCGTCGACCCAGGCGCGTTCAATACCATCGAGGTCGACGAACTGTTCGACAACGTCAATTACGCCAGCACCCTGGCCGGCCAAGCCGTGTTGTACCGTTCGCTGGCCCGGCCGCTGGACGACCGCGCAGCGATTGCCGCCAAACAGGAAGCGGTGCGCGAAATTCGCGACAATCCGGCCGTACGGGAAAACGTCGAAAACATCGTCGCCAATGCCGCCGCCGACGAGAATCGCTTGTATCTGCTACTGTTCGGCGAATTCCTTGGCGGTTTCGGCACCGCACGCGTAGAGCATCAGATCGAAGGCTACGGCTACAAACAATACGTGCGCGGGATTCGGGTGGTATTGAATCTGGTAGGTGCCATTTACAACTCCGGTCGGCCGCAAAGCCCTTATCTGCAAGGCGTGTTCGACAAAATCGGCAATTTCGCCCAAAGCAACGAATATTCGCTGATGGTTGGCCCGGTCTATAACAGCGAAAAAGGCCTGCAAAGCAAGGAGCAACGCAAAAACTCGTTCGCACCGGCCACCATTTTCCGGCCAACCCTGTTCAAACCGCTATTGATTGCATTATTGGTCGCCGCAGTCTGGGGATTGACCCGGATTTTCCCCAGCGACATGTTCCAGGTCACCCGCGACGGCCTGTCGGTGGCTTCGGTGTTTTTCCTGCCGTTGGCGTTGGCTTATATTCCGGTGATCGGCGGTTACGACCGCGACAATTGCATCATCCCGCTGCGCGATATTTACAAGAATTCCACCGCCCTCGGAGAATTGCTGGACGGTCTGGGCCAGCTCGACGAATTGTTGGCCTTTGTCAAGTATGCCGAAAACTACGGCAGCGAGACGGTGCTGCCGGAATTGCTCGATGCCGACCACCATTACATCGAGTTGCGCGACGCCAAAAATCCGGTGCTGGGCCATAAAAACCCCAGTTATGTCGGCAACGATTTCAGCATGGGCGCGGAACGTCTGGTCTGCGTCACCGGCCCGAACAGCGGCGGCAAAACCGCTTTCTGCAAAACCGTTACTCAGATTCAACTGTTGGCGCAAATCGGCTGCTACGTTCCGGCCCGGACCGCCAAACTGACCGTCGCGGACCGGATTTTTTACCAAGCGCCGGAAATCAGCCACTTGGACGATGGCGAAGGCCGCTTCGGCACCGAACTGAAACGTACCCGCGACATCTTTCTGGCGGCCAGTAGCAACAGTCTGGTCGTGCTTGACGAAATGGCGGAAGGCACTACTTTTGAAGAGAAAATGCAGTCGTCTATCGACGTGTTGGACGGCTTTTACCGCAAAGGTAACAGTACCATCCTGATCACGCACAACCACCAATTGGTCGACGTGTTCGTCAATCGCCGGGTGGCGACGCCGAAGCAAGTAGAGTTCGCCGACGACATGCCGACCTTCAAATTAATCGACGGCATATCCCGCGTCAGCCACGCCGACCGGGTCGCCAAGAAAATCGGCTTTTCCAAACAAGATATCGATAACTATCTAGCCAATTCATGAAAATAGGTACACCCGACACCGCCTCCGCCACCAAAGCCCTGCTGCTGGGTAGCGGCGAGCTCGGCAAGGAAATCGCAATATCGCTGCAACGTTACGGCGTGGAAGTGATCGCGGTCGACCGCTATGCCGGCGCGCCGGCGATGCAGGTGGCCCACCGCCGCCACGTGATCGATATGACCGATGCCGCGGCGGTCAAGGCGTTGATTGCGTTGGAACGCCCCCACTTCATCGTCCCCGAACTGGAAGCGATCGCCACCGACGCGCTGGCCGAGATCGAACGAGCCGGGCAAACCGCAGTGGTACCGAATGCCCGCGCCATTCAGTTAACGATGAATCGGGAAGGCATTCGCCAGTTGGCGGCCGAGGAGCTGGGCTTGCCCACCTCGCGCTACGCCTTCGCCGAAAGTTTCGACCAATTACAGGCCGCCGTGAACGCCGGCATCGGTTACCCCTGCTTCGTCAAGCCCACCATGTCTTCGTCCGGTAAAGGCCAGTCGATGGTGAAAAGCGCCGACCAATTGCAGGCTGCGTGGGATTACGCCAAAGCCGGCGGCCGCACCGATACCGGCAAAGTCATCGTCGAAGCCAAAATCGACTTCGACTTCGAAATCACCTTGCTGACGGTGCGCGCCCTGGATGCGGAAGGACAAGTGCGGACTTATTTCTGCGAACCGATCGGCCACCGCCAGGAACACGGCGACTACCGGGAAAGCTGGCAACCGCAGGCCATGAGCGAAAACGCCATCGCGCTGGCGCAACAAATTGCCGGCAAAGTCACCGATGCCTTGGGCGGCCTCGGCCTGTTCGGCGTGGAACTGTTTGTCGCCGGCGATCAGGTCTGGTTCAGCGAGGTCAGCCCGCGGCCGCACGACACCGGCATGGTAACGATGGCCAGCCAACGCCAGAGCGAATTCGACCTGCACGCCCGGGCGATCTTGGGTTTGCCGGTCAATACCGCGCTGGACAGGACCGCCGCCAGCGCGGTGATTCTGGGCGGCATCGACGCCAAAGCCGTCAGCTACGAAGGCCTGGAGCGGGCCTTGGCCATACCCGACACCGACGTGCGCCTGTTCGGCAAGCCGGAAGCCTTCGCCGCCCGCCGCATGGGCGTCGCGCTGGCGAGCGGCGACACGGTCGAGGCGGCGCGGGCCAAGGCCTTGCAAGCCGCCGCGGCAGTCAGCGTTCGGCAATGATCTGAAACAACCTCGGGGTAAAGCGATGAAACGTATGCTGATCGCCATCTTATCCTTAGCGCCAATCGCCGACTCCAGAGCGGATATTTACAAATACGTCGCTCCCGACGGCCGGGTTTATTACACCGACGAACCGAAAAAAGGTCTCGACTACCGCCTGATCATCCGCACCCGGCCGCGTACTTACCAGCGCGATTTGAAATTCATGTCCGGCAACCGGCTCAAATTCAACGACTTGATTGCCAAAGCCGCGGCCAAGCACCAGATGGACCCGAAACTGCTGCATGCGGTGATCCAAGCCGAATCGGCCTACAACCCGAATGCCGTGTCGTCCGCCGGTGCGGTCGGCCTGATGCAGTTAATGCCGGACACCGCCCGCCGCTACGGCGTCACAGACCGGCGCGACGCCGAGCAGAACGTCGACGGCGGCACCCGTTATTTGAAAGACCTGCTGGCCATGTTCAATTCGAATCTGACTTTGGCCGTGGCGGGTTACAACGCCGGCGAAGGCGCGGTGATGAAATACGGCAACAGCGTGCCGCCCTACCCCGAAACCCGCAATTACGTACAACACGTGCTGTCGCTATACCGGAAAAGTTGAGTGAAGATCGCCGCGATAAAACACTTGATCGCCGGCTCGACCGAACTGTTCTCTCTGCCCGACATCTATTTCCAACTCAACCAAATGATCCGCGACTCGCGCCACTCGCCGGCCGAAATCGGCACGGTCATCGCGCGGGACCCGGTGTTGTCGGCGCGGCTGCTGCGGATCGTCAACAGCCCGTTTTACGGCTTCCAAGCCAGAATAGACACGTTATCGCGGGCCATTACCGTGATCGGTATCGATGACCTGCACAGCCTGGTACTGGCGACCTGCATCGCCGACCGTTTCCGGCAAATCCCGTGCGAGCTGGTGGATATGGCCGGATTCTGGCGACGCAGCATCCACTGTGCGATTCTGGTCCGCGCCCTGGCAAAGCGCTGCGCGGTGCTGCACGCCGAAAGGCTGTTTATCGCCGGCCTGCTGCACGATATCGGCTCGCTGCTGCTGTACCACCGCCTGCCGGAGCCCAGCCGCCAGGCATTGCTGGCCGCCAATGGCGACCGGCGGCTGATTCCGGGTTTGGAACAAAACCTGATGGGCTTCAACCATGCCGAGGTCGGCCGCGAATTGCTGAAGAGCTGGGGCTTGCCCGAAAGCTTGTACGAGACGGTAGGCTGCTATTTGGAACCGGAACAGGCACTGTTGCACAAGCTGGATGCGCATCTGCTGTACATGGCTTGCCGGCTGGTCGACAGCAAAACTCCCGACGAGCGCAGCCGCACTGCGGCAGGCTTTTCCAAGCAGAGCTTGACGCTGGCACGCATCGACCGCGAACAGATTCTGGAGATTGCCGACCAAGCCGACCGGGAACTGCCGCAAATGCTGGATTTGCTAGGCCCGCCCTAATCCGCTGCCGGCTGCAGCACGTCGAGGCCGAATTGTTGCAGCAAGCCGGCCAGTTTGATCAACGGCAGGCCGACCAGAGCATTCGGGTCTTCGCCGCAAATTTTATCGAACAAGGCGATGCCCAGCGCTTCGGCTTTGAAACTGCCGGCGCAATCGTAGGGGCGGTCCATGTCCAGGTAATATTCGATCTGTTGCCGGCTCAAAGGCTTGAAATGCACCTCGCACCGGTCCAGCGCGGTGTAATGCTGTCCGCTGGCGCTATCCAACAGGCAAAGGCCGGTGTAGAAAGATACGGCTTTACCCGATTGGCTTTGCAACTGGGCCACCGCCCGTTCCCGGTTCCCCGGTTTTCCCAGGATTTCGCCGTCGAATGCCGCCACTTGGTCGGAGCCTATGACCCAATGCGCGGGATGGCTACGGCCGACCGCCAACGCTTTTTCGACGGACAAGCGCAACGCTAACTCGGCCGGCGCCTCGTTCGGAAGCGGTGTTTCGTCGACGTCGGCCGGACAGCAGCTAAAGTCAATCGCCAGTTTTTTCAATAGCTCGCGGCGGTAGGCGGAGCCGGATGCCAGCACGATGGGGCGCTTATCGGTCATGGGTAGCGTAGTTGTCAGTTTGACGCAACAGTCTGATATCTGTATCATTGTACAGTTATGTCAGACAAGTTTCCCGACCATATCGATCCTCTGCTGTTCGCTGAAAGACGTAGCGTATTGGCCGGGGAATTGAACATCGCTGCCCTTGAACGCTTAGCCGACAGCGTGATTGACCGTAGCGGCGCCTTGAAAGTCCGAATCGAATTCGGCAAAGAGGGTAAGCGGGTTACCGTGTCCGGCCATATCGGGGGCGACATCCAATTGGAATGCCAATCCTGCCTGCAGGCGCTGGCATGGCCTGTGGATATCAGCTTTAAATTGTCTGTTGTGTCTTCGCTACAAGAAGCCAAGCAACTGGACGATTCCGAGCCGTTAATGCTGGACGGCGAGACGATTTCGTTAACCGCCTTGATTGAGGACGAAATTCTGCTGGCGTTGCCGGATTATCCGCGACACCCGTTCGAATGTATCGAACGCAACCGTTCCGAAGACGCCGATTACGGCGCGACCGATAGTCAGATCAAGGCGAACAACCCTTTTTCTGTTTTAGCAAAACTTAAAAAAACTGGAGATTGAAATGGCAGTACAAAAGAGCAAAGTATCGCGTTCCAGACGCGGTCAACGTCGTTCACACGATGCATTGGTCGGCAAAACCCTGGCCCAGGATCCGTTGACCGGCGAAACCCATCTGCGCCACCACATGACGCCGGACGGTTACTTCAAAGGCCGCCAAATCGTCGGCGCGCACGAAGAAGATTAATCGCCTTAAACCCGCCGCGCTGCCGCGGACGCCGGATTTAGCCGAGCAAACCGCTTCGGCCCGATCTTCGGGACCTGCGCTTCGGTAACGGCAGCCGGATGGCGAACTGCGGTTGCGGTAAAAGGGTAGTTTCTGGGTAAAGCCAACTTGTTGTTCGACAGCAGTTGGCTTATTTTAACTTCTGGGGTTAGTCATAAGCGTGAGCTCAACTCTCTCAATCGACGCCATGGGCGGGGATTTCGGTCCGCAAGTAACGGTTCCCGCCTCTCTGGCCTGTCTAAGAAAAAATCCGGATCTGAAACTCATCATGGTTGGCGACGAAGCGGTTCTGCACAAACTGCTGGAACCGGCGCTGGCCGAGTTCAGCGGCCGGATCAGTATTCAACACGCCTCGCAAGTCGTGGAAATGGACGAAACGCCGCAAAAAGCCTTGAAGAACAAAAAAGATTCTTCGATGCGGGTGGCGATCAACCTGGTAAAGGAAGGCAAGGCCGACGCTTGCGTCAGTGCCGGTAACACCGGAGCGCTGATGGCCACGGCCCGCTTCGTGCTGAAAATGATCCCCGGCATCGACCGCCCCGCCATCATTTCCACGCTGCCGTCGACCTTCGGCCATACCCACATGCTGGATTTGGGCGGCAACGTCGATTCCAGCGCCGAACATTTGTACCAATTTGCCGTGATGGGCGAAGAAGTGGTCAAAGCGGTGGAAAACATCGAACGGCCGCGCATCGGCCTGCTGAACATCGGCGAAGAGGACATGAAGGGCAACGAGCAAGTCAAGGCCGCCGCCAAGCTGTTGGAAAATTCCGCGCTGAATTACATCGGTTATGTGGAAGGTAACTCGATCAACGCCGGCAACGTTAAAGTCGATTTGATCGTCACCGATGGTTTTGTCGGCAACGTCGCGCTGAAATCGATCGAAGGCGCCGCAAAAATGATCGGTTCCAAATTAAAAGACAGCTTCTCGAAAAACTGGCTGACCAAACTGGCCGGCTTGGTAGCCTACCCGGTGCTGAAACAGTTCAAAGACAGCATCGATCCGCGTTTGTATAACGGAGCCAGTTTCATCGGCTTGCGCGGCTTGGTCATCAAAAGCCACGGCGGCGCCGACGCCCTGGCCTTCGAAACCGCCATTCATCTGGCCGAGCTGGAAGTCGAGCAAGGCGTAATCCGTAAAATCAGCGAAAAATTGGAAGTCGCACTGGCGCAGAAGGCCGCACTATGAGCCGCTGGACTAAGGTAATCGGTACCGGCGGCTATCTGCCGGCCACGATCCGCACCAACGACGATATCTCCAACATGGTCGATACGTCCGATAGCTGGATCTACGAACGTACCGGCATCAAAAGCCGCCGCATCGCCGGCCCGGACGAAACGGCATCGAGCATGGCCGAAGTCGCCGCCCGCCAGGCCATAGACGCGGCCGGCATCGCCGCCGCAGATATCGACATGATCGTCGTCGCCACCGGCACGCCGGAGCGGGTCTATCCCAGCACCGCCTGCCTGCTGCAGGAACGGCTGGGCATCAAGCAATGCGTCGGCTTCGACATCCAGGCCGCCTGCTCCGGCTCGGTTTACGGCCTCAGCATCGCCGACCAATACATCAAGACCGGTTTCGCCAAAAACGTGTTGGTGGTCGGCAGCGAAATCTGCTCGCGGATTGTCGACTGGAGCGACCGCAGCACCTGCATCCTGTTCGGCGACGGCGCCGGTGCGGTCCTGCTGACCGGCAGCGACGAACCCGGCATCTTGTCGACCCACATCCATTCCGACGGCGGCTACGAAGATTTACTGTATTGCCCCAATCCGCAAGTCGCGGCTGCGGCCAAACAACACGAGCCGGCCTACATCAGTATGCGCGGCAACGAAGTGTTCAAAGTTGCGGTCAACACGCTAGGCCGCATCGTCGACGAAACTCTGGCAGCCAACGGCCTGCAACAAAGCGATATCGACTGGCTGGTACCTCACCAGGCCAACACCCGCATCATTGCCGCCACCGCGAAAAAGCTCGGCATGTCGATGGATCAAGTGATTCTGACCTTGGAAAACCAAGGCAACACTTCTTCGGCATCGGTATTGCTCGCCTTCAACGAAGGTGTGCGCGATGGCCGTATCCAACGCGGGCAAACCGTGTTGATGGAGGCGTTCGGCGCCGGCTTCACCTGGGGTTCCGTATTACTGAGGTACTAACAATGACAATAAACGAACAAAGTTACAATCTGGCCTTCGTCTTTCCCGGCCAAGGCTCGCAAGCGGTCGGCATGCTCGGCTCGCTGGCGGCAGCCACCCCTGTCGTCGCCCAAACCTTCACCCAAGCCTCCGACGCGCTGGGCTTCGATCTTTGGGATCTGGTCGCCAATGGTCCGGAAACCGATCTGAACCAAACCCACAACACGCAACCGGCCATGCTGGCCGCCGGCGTCGCGGTATGGCGGGCCTGGTGCGAAATAACCGCGATCCGTCCAGCCTGGATGGCAGGCCACAGCCTGGGCGAATACACCGCACTGGTTTGTTCCGGCGCAATGGGCTTCGAAGACGCGATCAAGCTGGTCGCCGCCCGCGGCCGGCTGATGCAGGAAGCGGTACCGGCCGGGGCAGGCGCGATGGCGGCCATCCTGGGTCTGGAGGACCACCAGGTCGTCAACACCTGCGCCGAAGTCGCCAACGGCGAAATCGTCGCCGCCGCCAATTTCAACGCACCGGGCCAAGTCGTTATCGCCGGCCAGACCGCCGCGGTGGACCGCGCCATCGACGCCTTGAAAGCCCTGGGCGCCAAACGCGCATTGAAATTGCCGGTCAGCGTACCGTCGCATTGCGCGTTGATGGAAGCGGCCTCCGACCGGCTCAACGAGATTCTGCAAAGCCTGAACGTCGACATGCCGAACACCACGCTGATTCACAATGCCGACGTCAAATCGCACGGTTCGCCGGAAGTGATCCGCTATGCGTTAAAAGAACAATTATTCAAGCCGGTGCGCTGGGTGGAAAGCGTCAAATTCATGCACGAACAAGGCGTCACCGCCTTCGTCGAATGCGGCCCCGGCAAAGTACTGATGGGCTTGAACAAGCGCATCGCGCCCGACGCCGCCCATTTCACCTTGTACGACACCGAAACCATCAACAACGTTGTGGAGCAACTCCGTGGATAAGAAAACCGCCATCGTTACCGGCGCCAGCCGTGGCATCGGCCGGGCCATTGCCGAAAGATTGGCCGCAGACGGCTTTTACGTACTGGGCACCGCCACCTCCGACAGCGGGGCCGACGCCATTTCCGCTTATTTGGCCGACAACGGTAAAGGTTACAAACTGAACGTGGCCGACGCCGCCGACATCGAAAGCTTTATCAAAACCACCGGCGACGAGTACGGCACCCCGGCTGTCCTGGTCAACAACGCCGGCATCACCCGCGACAACCTGTTGATGCGGATGAAAGACGAAGAATGGGACGACATCATCAACACCAACCTGACTTCGATCTTCCGGATGAGCAAGGCCGTGCTGCGCGGCATGATGAAAGCCCGTTACGGCCGCATCATCAACATCTCGTCGGTAGTCGGCTCGACCGGCAACGCCGGCCAGACCAACTATGCGGCAGCTAAGGCCGGCATGGTCGGTTTCGCCAAATCGATGGCGAAAGAAGTTGGCTCGCGCGGCATCACCGTCAACACCGTCGCCCCGGGCTTTATCGACACCGACATGACCAAGGAATTGTCGGAAGAGATTAAAACCGCCCTGCTCGGCTCGATCGCGCTTGGCCGCTTGGGACAGCCGGAAGAAATCGCCCACGCGGTCTCGTTCCTGGCCTCCGAACAAGCCTCCTACATCACCGGCGAGACCCTGCACGTCAACGGCGGCATGTATATGCCGTAAGCGGCAGCCGACCCGCTTCGACAAAAAAGGCCCGTAGCAGAACATGCTACGGGCCTTTTTATTGGCTATGTTTGCGTTAGTAGTTGGCGTCGCCCCGGCATACCCAAAGGGCACAAGAGGAGTGCCGGGGCCCAGAAGCCACGGACGGCAAAATTTCAACACATCCTTGTGCCCTGGATCCCGGCAATACAGCCGGGATGACGGCTTCGATCTCATTCAACTATTAACGCGAACATAGCCTTTTTATTTGCACTCGGCTAAAAGCTCAACCGCCCCGCATCGCCGCCGCCACTGCTGCCGCCCGCGTGGAAACGCCGAGCTTCTCGAAGATATGTTCCAAATGCTTGTTGACGGTACGCGGACTGGTCGCCAGGATGATGCCGATCTCTTTGTTGGTTTTGCCGCGGGCGATCCACATCAGAATTTCGGCTTCGCGAAAAGTCAGCTTCAACTTTTCGCGAAGCGTCTCCGGACTCCACTGCGCATCGTCGCGCTGCAACAGCAGCAGATATTCGCCGGGTTGTTCGCAGGCGTTGACCGTGACGGCAAATCCCGGCACCAGACGGTGCGGTTCCGAGTCGGCCTCGCTGCGGCCGGATTGGCGCAACCAACGCTGAAACCAACCCAGCATGCCCTCCGGTAACGTGCTGTCGCCGGCGGGCGCTGCATCCAATCCCTGAAATGCGTTGAAGTCCGCCAGCCATTGCGCGCCAGCCGGCGTCCGCCAATGGATTTGGCCGCCGGCATCGACCGCCAGCGCGGCAAATTCGCCGTGGTTCAACAATTGTTCCGCTCTGAGCAGGTTGCGGGTCTGAGTCAGATGCACCTCGATCCGCGCCAATACTTCCGGCGGTCGAATCGGTTTGACGATGTAATCCAACGCCCCTTCGCCGAAGCCGCGCAGCAAATTCTCCAATTCGCTGAGGCCGGTCATGAACAACACCGGAATCGCCGCGGTCGCCGGGTCCGCTTTCAAGCGGGCACACGTCTCGAAACCGTCGATACCGGGCATCATCACGTCCAGCAGGATGATGTCGGGTTTGACATATTGAATCTGCTCCAGCGCTGAAACGCCGTCGGTGGCGACCAAGACCCGGTAATTGGCTTCCGACAGCGTGTCCGACAACAAAGCCAAATTACCCGGCGTATCGTCGACGATCAACACCGTACCGTTACCGGGAGCCGCTTCCATCATCGCCCTGCCTCCTGTTTGGTCATATTCAATAGCTGCCTGATACGGCCCAGTTTAAATTCGTTGGCCAAACCTTCCAATTTGGCGAAAAACCCGGCGTATTGCGGGTGCTGCACCGACAGGCGTTGCAATACCTTCTTCAAGCCCATCAAATCGCCTATGCGCACGCAATCGACGCAGTCGGCCAGCAATTCCGCCGGCGGAACCGGCACGCTCCGCTCGCCGGCGGCGGCCGGCGCCGCTTCGTCGCGGTACAGCCATTCCAGCGCCAAATAGAGTTTCAGCTTGTGCATCAGTTCCCGCACCTGAATCGGTTTAGCCAGGAAGTCGTTGCAACCGGCATTCAACGCCGCCATCCGGTCGCTGGCATAGGCATTCGCGCTCAGAATCACAATCGGCACGCTGCAGCCGCGTTCGCGCAACAGCATCGCGGTTTCGATGCCGTTCATGCCGCTCATCGAAATATCCAGCAAAATCAAATCCGGCCGGTCCTCGGCCGATTTTTCCAGACATTGTTCGCCGGAATCGGCTTCGCTCAGATAAAACCCCAAGGGTTCCAGCATCTCCAGTAGCAGTTCGCGGTGCTCGCGCTGGTCGTCGACCACCATGATTCGGCGTCTGGCGCCGGCGTAACCGACGATGGCCGCCGCCGGTTCCGGGTCGGTATCGGCACCGAGACTGGGCAACAACAAGCGCACGGTAAAGGTCGAGCCCTCCCCCGGCCGGCTTTTCACGGTCAATTCGCCGCCCATCACCTCGGTCAGGATTTTGCTGATGGTCAAGCCCAACCCGGCGCCAGCCACCGCATTGCCGGTCGCCTGGTTGACTCGGGTAAACGGCTGGAAAATATTCTGCAAATGCTCTTCGTCGATACCGGCACCGCTATCGATGACCTGAAAACTGGCGACGCCGCCGCTATAGCCGATGCGAAACACAATCTCGCCGCGCTCGGTGAATTTGACGGCGTTGCCCAACAGATTGATCAGAATCTGCCCGACCCGCTTCTCGTCGCCGCGCACCCGCTGCGGCAAATGGTTACCGATCTGGCATTTGAAACTCAAGCCTTTGTCCTCTGCTTGGACTTGGTAGGTATGCACCAGATGTTCGACGAAATCCGGGAAATTGAACGGCTGGTACTTCAATTCGAACTTGCGCGCTTCGATCCGGGCAATGTCCAGAATATCTTCGACCAACGCGCACAAATGCTCGCCGCTACGTTTCAGCGTTTCCACGGCCTGCTTGCGGTGCGGCGGTATCTCCGGGTCCTGGTGCAGGATATGGGCGTAGCCGATGATGCTGTTCAACGGCGAGCGGATCTCGTGGCTCATACTGCTGAGGAAGCGGCTTTTGGCCTGATTCGCGCTGTCGGCCAGCTTCATCGCTTGCTGCAACTTGCTGTCGGTTTTCTTGTGCTCGTCGATTTCCTGCAGCAACAACTGGGTTTGTTTGGCGGTTTCCTCGTGGGCGACCCGGCGGCTTTCGGCGTTCAGGATCAACCACCAGGTACACAGGCCGATGAAGACCAGCAATGAGGCATAGATTTTCAGGAAATTATGCAGCAACAACTGAAATGCCGCCGCATCGCGGCGAATGCTGAGCAAATCCTGGTAATAAATGATGCTGATAAAAATACCGGTCAGCACCGCCAGAAAGCCGAACAGCAAGCCGAAGCGCAATAAACGCATCCGCGCATGCAGGCTCAGAAACTCGGGCATGGCAGTTTTGGCCATCCGCTCCAGATAGTCGTCGAAACGAAACCCGACCTTGCAGCTATCCAGGCAGCGCGCATCCAGCGTGCAGCACAACGAACAAATGCTGCCGCCGTAAGCCGGGCAATAGGCCACGTCGTCGTGCTCGAACTCGTTCTCGCAAATCGAACAAGTATTGCGGGCGTAGCGGTTGCGTTCGTCACGGTCGCGGGCCAGGTAATGTTTGCCCTGGCTGAACCAGGCCAGCGCCGGCACCAACGCAAAGGCCAGACCCAGCGCGATCAGTGCCGAGAAGGCTTTGGGCCATTCGCCGAACAAACCGACATAAGCCAGAATCGACACCAGCGACGCGACGAAAGTCGAGACCATGCCGACCGGATTCAGATCGGACAAATAGGCCCGCTTGAACTCGATTTCCTTCGGACTCAAGCCCAAGGGCTTGTTGATCATCAACTCCGCGGCGACGGTGCTGATCCAGGCAATCGACATATTCGAAAACAAACCCAGCACCTTCTCCAACGCGCCGAACACGCCGAATTCCATCAACAGCAAGGCGATCAACACGTTGAACAGCAACCACACCACCCGCCCCGGATGGCTGTGGGTCAGCCGGGAAAAGAAGTTGGACCAGGCCAGCGAGCCGGCGTAGGCATTGGTGACGTTGATCTTGAGCTGGCTCAACACCACAAATAACGTAGTGGCGGCCAGGGCCCATTTCGGGTCTTCGAACAACTCGTTGTAGGCCACCAGATACATCTGGGTCGGCTCGTGGGCGTGCTCGGCCGGGATGCCGTGGCGGATCGCCAGATGCGCCAACAGTGCGCCGAGCAATTGCCGCACCACGCCGAACACCACCCAGCCCGGCCCGGCCGCCAACATTGCCCCCCACCAGCGCCATTTATTTTGTTCGGTCTGGTCCGGCAGAAAACGCAAGAAGTCGACCTGCTCGCCGATCTGCGCCACCATCGAACAGGCCACCGTCGCCGCGCTGCCGAACAGCAGCCAATCGAATCCCTGGCCGCTGCCGGCAATCCAGAAATAAGTTTCCAGCGTCAGCAACGCCTCCGGCTCGGCCCGCGCCACGGCGATATACGGTGCGATCAATAATAGCAGCCAGACCGGCTGGGTCCAAAGCTGCATCCGGCTGATCGTAGTGATGCCGAAGGTCACCAGCGGCACCACGATCACCGCACTGACCACGTGGGCGTAAGCCAGCGGAATCTGAAAATACAGTTCCAGCGCCAGCGACATGATCGACGCCTCCAACGCAAACAGCGTGAAGGTGAACGAGGCGTAAATCAGCGAAGTAACGGTCGAACCGATGTAGCCGAAACCGGCGGCGCGGGTGAGTAAATCGATATCGATATGAAACTTGGCGGCGTAATAGCTGATCGGCAGCGAGGTGATAAAAATGACGATGCCAACGGCGATGATGGCCCAGAAAGCGTTGGTAAAGCCGTAGTTGATCGACAAAAACCCGCCGATGGCTTCCAGCACCAGGAAGGACGTCGAACCGAACGCGGTGTTGGCGACTTGGAACTCGCTCCACTTCCGAAAGCTGCGCGGCGCATAACGCAGCGCGTAGTCTTCCAGGGTTTCGTTGACGACCAGGGCGTTGTAGTCGCGGCGGATTTTGGTGATGTTTTGGTGAATTGGCTTCATATGTTGTGTCGCTGCCGCGACGGTTGTTTTAATGCCGGTTCGCGGACCGGCGGCCGCGATACTTTTGCTACGAAAACCATCCGTGGTTTTCGCCCTGCGGGCCAGCCTATCGGCTGTTCAAATTCGTTCCAGACGAATTTGTGCGTCGCCAAAAGAAAGTATCCAAAGAAAAGGCGACCCGGATGCCGCTTGTTCCCTGCGCTCCGAAGCTTTTGAACGGGGTTGCCGAAAGGGGCTTCCTGCCCCTTCGGAAACGCGATGCATCCCTGCATCGCCCCTATGGGCTGTTCCGTTCAAAAGCTCCGGTGCTCGGCGCGGCATACGGGACAAAACCATCGCGCTATCAAAACGGATTTGGCGCTTCCGGTACTCGAAATTTGTCGGAAACGCTAACGCATCTTTTGGATTACATGATCTGAAATGGCTAAATGTACGGATTTCGTAGGGTGGGCACGGCTTTTTGTGCCCACGCGGACAAACCTTTCATTCCCCCGTTGCCAAATCGTCAACACCATCACCACCCCAATCCATCGAATAAACGCCGTCCTTAACATATCGATGAAACGTCGAATAAGGCCATTCGCTTACCCGCTGGCAATACCCGTGCTTCACCGGGTTGTAATGAATGTAATCCATATGCCGGGCAAAATCGGTTTCATCGCGAATTTGATGTTCCCAATACCGGCGTTGCCACAATGTCGATTCCCGATGCTTTTGTTTCGACACATTGATCCATTCGGCCCGCCGATACGCTTCGCCACAAGCCATGCTCACCTGCCGTTTGATCACACTCCAACGCGTGGCAAAATCTCCGTCGTCCGCCGGCAAGGTCCAAATGCAATGCAAATGATCCGGCAACAACACCCAGGCGTCGATGGTAAACGGCCGTTTGGCACGAGTGGTTGCAATTGCCTTGCGCAAAGCCTCCCGAATTGGTTCATCGCATAAAATCGCTTGCCGCCGATACGCCACCACCGTGAAGAAATAAGTTGCTCCGGGATTTTGCGAGCGGCGGTAACGGGACATTTTGTTCGTTAATTTTCGGCGGTTAAATCAGGATTTGTGGCATTTCCGCGTGGGCACAAAAAGCGTGTGCCCACCCTACGTTGCTTCATGTTTTGGTGTCGCTGCCGCGACAGGTGTTTTAATGCCGGTTCGCGGACCGGCGGCCGCGATACTTTCTTTTGCGTCGCCAAAAGAAAGTATCCAAAGAAAAGGCGACCCGGATGCCGCTTATTCCCTGCGCTCCGAAGCTTTTGAACGGGGTTGCCGAAAGGGGCTTCCTGCCCCTTCGGCAACGCGATGCATCCCTGCATCGCCCCTACGGGCTGTTCCGTTCAAAAGCTCCGGTGCTCGGCGCGGCATACGGGACAAAAACCATCCTGATTTCGTAGGGTGGGCACGGTTTATGTGCCCACGCGGACGAACCTTTCATTCCCCCGCAACCAAATCGTCAACGCTACCACCCCACTCCATCGAATAAACGCCTTCGTTAACATATCGATGAAACGTTGAATAAGGCCACTCACTGACTTGCCGGCAATATCCATGTTTCACCGGGTTGTAATGGATGTAATCCATATGCCGGGCAAAATCGGTTTCATCTCGAATTTGATGTTCCCAAAACCGGCGTTGCCACAATGTCGATTCTCGATGCTTTTGTTTCGATGCATTGATCCATTCTGCCCGCCGATACACTTCGCCACAAACCACGCTCACCTGCCGTTTGATCACACTCCAACGCGTGGCAAAATCTCCGTCGTCCGCCGGCAAGGTCCAAATAGTATGCAAATGGTCCGGCAACAACACCCAGGCATCAATGGTAAACGGCCGTTTGGCACGAGTGGTTGCAATCGCTTGTCGCAAAACCGCCCGCACCGGTTCATCACATAAAATCGCTTGCCGCCGATAAGTCACCACCGTGAAGAAATACGTTGCACCGGGATTTTGCGAGCGGCGGTAACGGGACATTGTTATTTGGTTGTTAAATTTTGGGCGGTTAATTCGGAGTTTGCGATTATCCCCGCGTGGGCACATAAACCGTGCCCACCCTACGTTATTAATCCACCTGAGCAGAGTATCTATCTAAAATCAGCTCATCAAGGAACGAAGCGGCGCTTCTAATTCGTTTTACTGATAGCTCGACTTGTTCTAATTTATCTATATCAAAAAAAGCTATCTTTTCTCTTTTGTAAAAAACAGGAGCACCGTGTTTTAAATAACCAGGTAAAAATTTTCCGAACAATAATATTTTTTTTAAAACTTCATTTTCAAATGAACTCAATACAAAATATACGCCAGTGGGACTCTTGAATCGTTCGGCAAGACTAGTGACAAGCCAAGGCTTTCTGCCGTATTTAATCTCAAATGCAATATCAGGATAAAGGAATGCAATCTCCGCACCCCGCAGAATAGTGAAAATATCGTTTTCACTGCGAAAACTAGGCTTAATAGAAATATTTTCATTAACACCCTTATCACACGATTTACTAGTGCATGGGTGCTTCGGCCATGGAGGTCCTAATTCATCAAAAAAGACACGACTTCCACTTTTGTTCTGATAAAAAAATACTGGCTGACTACACACTGGACATTCAGCATTTGGATTTATAAATTGTGCCGTTGTAGAATTTCGCACCCGCATTTCTTCCAGTGTTGAACGCCAATATTCAATGTCATTTTCTAGGAAACTGTCTCTATCCCATTGATCTCGCTCGACCCAGTGCCCGTCTACCCAAAAAGTGGTCCCGAATTGATTTGTACGATAAAAACCGTCTCTCCAGAATCGAGTCATATATAAACTTCTCTATTGTTATTAAAATTCAAAACCTGAAATCCAAATAGGTAGGATTCACCAGTCCTATAGGACGTGTTGAACGGAGAGAAGAGAAGCGCATCGGTCGCTAACGATGCGCCTCCTGTAGTGGTCAACTTTTTTCGGACACCAAGATAGGTTGCTGAGCTGCCATTTTCATTTCATAGCCATTGGGTGGCAGGTAGCCCAATGACGAATGCAATCGTCGACTGTTGTAGAAGTTGACGATGTAGTCTGTCACGTCACGGATGGCCTCGGCGTGATTAGCATACTGGCGGCGCCAAACACGCTCCATTTTCAGATTTAGAAAGAAGCGCTCCATGACCGCATTGTCCCAGCAATTGCCCTTTCGACTCATGCTGCCTTGGAAGTCATGGCGCTCAAGTAATTCACGATATTCGTGACAGCGTATTGGCTGCCCCGGTCGGAATGCACGATCAAGCCTGGCGACGGTCTGCGCTGGGCGATGGCAATTTGCAAGGCGGTGCAAACCAGTTCCGCCGGCATGTTGGGCGCCATGGCCCAACCGACGACTTTGCGCGAATAAAGATCTAGCACCACGGCCAGATACAGCCAGCCGCTCAGCGTGCGAATATACGTGATGTCCGACACCCAAGCTCGATTAGCCTCGCGTTGTTCAAACTGACGATCCAGCACATTCTCGTATACCGGCAACGCATGGTTACTGTCAGTCGTATGGACGAATTTGGGCTTCCAGATCGGCTTGAGCTGGAGCTCTCGCATCAGGCTGCGAACCCGATGCCGTCCGATCTCGATGCCTTGTTCCGCCAGTTCCTGACGCAGGCGGCGACTGCCATAGCTACGCCCCGTCGCTTCGAATACACTGCGTAGACGGATGCGTGTGCCGCAGACCGCTGGCGGTTGCCGGGTTCGCTGCCTGGCGGCATAGAATCCCGAACGGCTGACACCCAATAATTTAGAAGCCTGCTGCACCGTCATGGCCCTCTCTGCTGTCAACTGTTGAATCACTTGATGTGTCATCGCAGTTCCCTGGCAAAGAGGGCCGAAGCCTTTTTTAGCAATTTATTGTCTGAACGCAGTTGTCGATTTTCCTGCTCCAACTGCCGTATCCGCTGCTGATCGGGTGTTAACGGCTTACCGATACCTGCTTGGCCGGATTGCTCGGCTTGCACCTGTTTCACCCAGCGGCGCACCGCCGTCTCGCCGAGTTTGAGCTCCTGACAAACCTGAGACACCGTCAGCCCCTGCTCCTGGAGCATCTTCACCACTTGCAGCTTGAACACCGCATCAAAACTTCGCCTTTCTCGTTTCATTCCATTCACCTTGGAGGTTGATAATCAATAGTCTATCAACCTAGTCGGGTGTCCATTTTTATTAGACCACTACACTCCTGTCGTCGGCAGCATCCTACAACACAATCAAAATCCTAGCTTTCAAAATCATTTAATACCTTTCCATCTCGCGATGGGGTTGTCCCCGTTATTCCGCCCCGAGCATCGTAGCTTTTGGCGAGACTAGCCCGCAGGGGAGCGGCAGGGATGCCGCTCGTTTTCGGAGGGCCAGGGATGGCCCTTCCGAAAACCCTCGACAAAAGCGAGAAGCGCAGGAAATTGGCGGAATTCTGGGTGGCCTTTCTTTTGGTGACTTTTCTTTGGCCAAGCAAAGAAAAGTTACTCGGCTGTCGGGCCGAGACCCGACTTTAAAATCAGCCGTCGCGGCAGCGACACCTTCCTACCACCCTCATCCTAACCTTCTCCTTTATGCCCTTTGTGGGTACCGAGGGAGAAAGAACAGACCGCACCGAACATCAGTTTATGAACATCAAGCTATGTAACACAAAAAATCAAAGCCACCCTCCCCGACAATGGATGCCCGCATCCCTGCGAGCATGACAACCCATCACTTCCTCTCATGCCCAAACTGAAAAATCACCGGATTGCCCTGGTTATGAATAATCACCTCCTTCTTCGGCTCGTCGCCTATCGCCCCCGGCTGCGCTGAACTGCCCGCCCCGGCAACCGCCGGAATCTCCCGCACTTCCACCCGCACGTCCGGCATCCATTTCGGTTTGAATAACTCGGTTCTGACGCGGCCCGGCTGCTTGGGTAGCGGTGCATGTTCCAACACATCCAGACAAGCCGTGCCGATCTGATCCACCAGCTTATCTACAATCCGCGCCGGCAATACGTCCTTATCCAAAGCATGGGCACTGAAAGTCGATTCGCGCTCAATCAGCACGGCTTGATTTTCGGCGTCGCGCAAACTGCAAGTCACCGGGAGCACGTCGGCTTTTTGGAAATCGACGGCGCGCGGGTCGGAGTTGCCGCTGGAAAAGGAAAATCCGACCGGCGTTTCCCGCCGCGCCACCTTACCCAGTCTGGCTTGCAAGCGATGGCTGAACGGCCCGTTGGCGCTGAGCGGAAACTGCCATTCCGCCAGATTGTTCCTGACCCGTTCGGCCAGGTTCGCCGCGTCCAACGCAATGCCGAATTGGCGCAGATTGTCGTCGGCCAGTTCGAACGCAATCGCTTGCAGCGGCTTGACCGCTTCCTGCTCGGCCGCCAATGCCGAACCGGCAAAACCCGCTACGGCAAAAGCCAAAACGTAAAAACAGTTTTTCATAATCGTTTCTCTCCCAAGTTGCTTGCCACTCTACGGACGCCGCGAGTTGCCGGCCATACGTCAAATGACTGATGAGTCATTCGCCCGATTGTGGCAGGCCTGCACAAAATTCAAAAATTTCCCCGAAGTTTACGAGCGCCACGGCCGCCGGCTCTGGCAAGTTTTAACTAAATAGGGGAATGCAAATGACGGGTTTTAATCGACAAAAAACCGGCAGCCGGGTGATCGGGCTGCTGAGCGGCATGGCCTTGGGCGCCATCGGCCTGAGCCAGGCGCCGGAAGCGACGGCCGGGGCCACGTTCAAAATCGACGATACCAAATGGGTCAGCGTCGGCGCCGGTTTACGCACCAGTTTCCGCGCCCAGGAAAGCGCTGCCGGCTCCGGTGCGGAAAAATGGAGCAACGATTTCAACCTGGACAACATCCGTTTATACATCAACGGCCAAATCCATAAATACCTGAAAGTGGAATTCAACACCGACTGCCAAACCTGCGGCAACGGCGGCGAGGTGCGGGTGCTGGATGCGATCGGCAAATTCGAGGTTAACCCCTACGCCAACTTGTGGGTGGGCCGGATGCTGGTCCCGGCCGAACGCCGCGAGATGAACGGTCCGTTCTACAGCGCCGTCTATAACATCTTCTCGGCCGGCACCCCGTTCGAGCCTTCCGACTACAACTTGACGATCGGACCGGACGGCAATTCGGCCGGCTCCTTCGGCCGCGACGACGGTGTCACGTTCTGGGGTGCGGCACTCGACGGCCGACTCCAGTACGCCGCCGGTTTCTTCCGCGGCCTACGCGGCGGCGCCAACGCCGATCACAACATCCTCTATGCCCAACGCGTGGCTTATAACTTCTGGGAAGTCGAGAAAAATCCCGGCTATTACACCTCCGGCACCTACTACGGCAAAGGCGGCGACATCCTGACGGTCGGCATCTCCAACCAATACCAGGAAGACGGCGCCGGCACCACGGCTAACCCGGCCAACTTCCGCGGCACCACCGCCGACATCTTGTTCGAAAAAGTCTTGCCCGGCGGCGGCGTCGTCACCTTCAACGGCGAGTACAAAAACTACGGCCTGTCCAATGGCTTCGGCCAGGCGCAGCGCGATGCGGCGACATCGTTTGCTGCCGGTACGTTCGACATGTTCGAAGGCAACGCCTTCGACGTCAGCGGCATGTATTTATTCCCGCAAAAAGTCGGTATCGGCCAATTCCAACCGTTCTTGCGCTACGTCAACGTCGCGCCCAGCACCAGTTCCACTCGCGAAGTCTACGAGGCCGGCATCAACTACATCATCGACGGCCACAACGCCAAGATTTTCGCCAGCTACCAATACGGCGATTTGTTAACCAAGGGCATCAACTACAAATCCACCGCCACCGGCGACGACGTCAGCCAAATGATGGTCGGCTTCCAGTGGCAGATTTAAACGTAGGACGTAGGGTGGGTACCGATTAGGTGCCCACGCGAAGCAAAAGCCTTCACGCGTGGGCATTGCATGCCCACCCTACGAAACGGGCAATCCATCGCCCACGATTTCTTCCCGACATAGGACTATAACGATGAAACTACTGAGCAATTCCTTCCGCAAACTGGCTAGCGCGACAGCCCTGTCCGCCGCGCTATTCGCGACCGCCACCGCGGCCCAGGCCGAAGATACGATCAAGGTCGGCGTGCTGCATTCTCTGTCCGGCACCATGGCAATTTCCGAGACCACGCTGAAAGACACCATGCTAATGCTGATCGACGAGCAGAACAAAAAAGGCGGCTTGTTGGGTAAGAAGCTGGAGCCGGTCGTGGTCGATCCGGCCTCCAACTGGCCGTTGTTTGCCGAAAAAGCCCGCGAGCTGCTGACCAAGGACAAAGTGTCCGCCATCTTCGGCTGCTGGACCTCCGTATCGCGTAAATCGGTATTGCCGGTGATCGAAGAACTGAACGGCATCCTGTTCTACCCGGTGCAATACGAAGGCGAAGAATCGTCCAAAAACGTGTTCTACACCGGCGCCGCGCCGAATCAACAAGCGATTCCGGCCGTCGATTACCTGATGAACGACCTGAAAGTGCAACGCTGGGTCTTGGCCGGTACCGACTACGTCTATCCGCGCACTACCAATAAAATTTTGGAAGCGTATCTGAAAGCCAAAGGCGTTAAACCGGCGGACATCATGATCAACTACACCCCATTCGGCCATTCCGATTGGCAAAGCATCGTCGCCGACATCAAGAAATTCGGCTCGGCCGGCAAGAAAACCGCGGTGGTTTCGACCATCAACGGCGACGCCAACGTGCCGTTCTATAAAGAATTGGGCAACCAAGGCATCAAAGCCGAAGACATTCCGGTCGTGGCTTTCTCGGTCGGCGAGGAAGAATTGTCCGGGATGGACACCAAACCGCTGGTCGGCCACTTGGCAGCCTGGAACTACTTCATGAGCGTCGACACCACCAAAAACGCCGCCTTCATCCAGCAATGGAAGGACTACATCAAGAACCCGAAACGCGTCACCAACGACCCGATGGAAGCGCATTACATCGGCTTCAACATGTGGGTGAAAGCGGTCGAGAAAGCCGGCACCACCGATCCCGAAGCGGTGCAAAAAGCCCTGATCGGCGTCGAATTCCCCAACCTGACCGGCGGCACCGCCAAAATGCTGCCCAACCACCACATCAGCAAACCGGTGTTGATCGGCGAAATTCAGGAAGACGGCCAATTCGCTACGGTCTGGCAAACCAACAAGGTGGTCGACGGCGACGCCTGGTCCGATTTCCTGCCGGACAGCAAACCGATCATCGCCGACTGGACCGCGCCGATCAATTGCGGCAACTACAACACCAAAACCAAGAAGTGTTCAGGACAGAACTACTAACAACGGAAGTTATCCCCGCGAGGCGCGCGACACGGAAGTCGCGGGCTTCGCCCCTGACAGGAATCGCGATGCAAACCAACCGTTTTAGAACCCGTTTAAAAACGCCGTCCGGTTTACGCCCGGCCGACCGTTCCCCCAAAAACAGCCTCTTGAGCATGATGACTACTACTTCTACTCAGACCGGAATCGAAACCCGCGGCGTTTTTAAACGGCTTTTCGAACGCGTTTCTGGCAACTCCCACTGGAATACGGTTCGCCCTGAGCCGGTCGAAGCACTTTACGCCAAGCGCTTAAACAGTCTCGGTCCGAGCGGAGTCCCGGCAATAGACCGGTCCGGCTGGCTAATCAGAACCGGACTCGTGCTGCTGATTGCTGCGGCGGCTTTAGCCGTCCGGCCGGCACTGGCCGACGCAACCGGCAACCCACTGGATTTGCTGCGCCAAGGCAGCATGCCGGAGCGGGAGCAAGCGGTCGAACAACTAGCAGCCGACAGCGCCAATTTAAAACTATTGCAAGCCTTGCAGGACGGCAAGCTATTCGAATTAAAAACCGAAGCCAAACTGGTCATCGGCCAGGAACACGACAGCGGCTACAGCCTGACCGACCCGACCAGCGGCGCCAGCCTCGGCGACGTGGAGCGCGGCGCGGTCGGCAAAATCAATTTGAACAACAAGCTGCGTAGCCTGCTGCGCAAAGCCATCGGCCAATTGCAACTCAACCACGCCGACCCGGAGGTACGTCTCGGTGCGGTGCAGGCCATGGCTAAAAACGTCGACGACAAAGCACTCGCGTTGTTGAAGGACCATCTGGACCACGAGGCCGATGCCGACATTCAAGCCGCAATCCATACCGTACTGCTGTTGCAGGACATCAACAGCCCGGATAAAAGCCAGCGCATCAATGCGATCACGACCTTGAAGGAGTTCGACAACCAGGATGCCGTCAACAAACTGCAAGCCTTGACCGAAAAAGATGCCGACGGCAATTTCGTCGAAGCCGACAGCGATATCCGCAATCTGGCCGAAGCGGCCTTGATCAAAATCCGCGGCCGCATGCAGGCTTATGCCGCCATCGAAACCGTGTTTTTTGGTTTAAGTTTGGGCGCGGTGCTGGTGTTGGCCGCGATCGGTTTGGCGATTACCTTTGGCGTGATGGGCATCATCAACATGGCCCACGGCGAACTGATGATGCTGGGCGCGTATACCACTTATGTCATGCAGCAAATCATGCCCAACAACCTGGGCACCGCATTGATTCTGTCGATACCGATGGCGTTTTTAGTCGCCGCCCTGGTCGGCATTGCCATCGAGCGCGGCATCATCCGCTTCTTGTACGGCCGGCCGCTGGAAACCCTGTTGGCGACCTTCGGCGTCAGCCTGTTCCTGCAACAAGCCGTGCGCTCGATCTTCTCGCCGCTGAACCGCAGCGTGTCGACGCCGGAATGGATGAGCGGATCCTGGCAAATCAACGACTTCCTGTCGCTGACCTGGAACCGCTTCTACATCCTGATCTTCTGCCTGCTGGTGTTTACCGCGCTGCTGCAAATCTTGAAGCGTACCAAACTGGGTCTGGAAGTAAGAGCCGTGGCGCAAAATCGGGGCATGGCTAGGGCGATGGGTATCCCAACTTCAAGGGTCGATGCGATGACTTTTGGCTTGGGTTCCGGTATTGCCGGCGTGGCCGGGGTAGCTTTAAGCCAGATCACCAACGTCGGTCCGAACTTGGGCCAGGCCTATATTGTGGATTCGTTCATGGTCGTGGTGTTCGGCGGGGTCGGTAATTTATTTGGCACCTTGGTCGCCGGCTTCTCGTTGGGCATTGCCAACAAGGTGTTGGAGCCTTATGCCGGGGCGGTGTTGGCTAAGATTTTGGTGTTGGTGTTCATTATTTTGTTTATTCAAAAGAAGCCTAGGGGGTTGTTTCCGCAGAAAGGGAGGGCAGCGGAATCTTAATTTTTGTGTCGCTGCCGCGACGGGATTTGCTGGTTCCCATGCGCTGCGTGGGAATCAGGGTTAGCCGCGCTGCGGCACGAAATTCACCGCAGGCGCGGAACTATCGCATTCCCACGCAGCGCGTGGGAACGAGAGAACGGTGGGCAAAGTTGCCCACCCTACGCAATTTTGGGTGGCGGATGGTTTTAACCCCGTATACCGCGCCGAGCACCGGAGTTTTTGAATGGACAAATCGGCAGGATTGCCGATTTGCATGCGCAGCACCCGAAGGGCGAGGTACATGGATGTACCGAGTGAGTAGCCCGCAGGGGCGATGCAGGGATGCATCGCGTTGACGGAGGGGCAGGAAGCCCCTTCCGTCAACCCCATTCAAAAACTTCGGCGCGCAGGACACAAGCGGCATCCGGGCCGCCCTTCTTTTGGATACTTTTCTTTGGCGGAGCAAAGAAAAGTATCTCGGCTGTCGGGCCGAGACCCGACATATAAATAAGCCGTCGCGCCAGCGACACCAAACAACGGTAGTCAAATGAATATAAGCAATCTGACCCAAGATAAAACCTACACCACCGTCCTAACCACGTTAGCCTCGGTAACCCTATTAATCCCCCTCTGCAACCTAATCTTCCCCGAAGACTCGGCCCTACATTTCTCCGCCTACTCAGTCTCCCTAATAGGCAAATACCTAACCTTCGCCCTACTCGGTTTGTCACTCGACATGGTCTGGGGCTACGCCGGCATTCTGGTCCTCGGCCAAGGCGCATTTTTCGCGCTAGGCGGCTATGCAATGGGCATGTATTTGATGCGGCAAATCGGCACCCGCGGCGTCTACGGCAACGCCGAGCTGCCCGACTTCATGGTGTTCCTGAACTGGACAGAACTGCCCTGGTATTGGCTCGGCTTCGAGAACTTCGGCTTTGCGATGCTGATGGTGTTACTGGCACCGGGCCTGCTGGCTTTCGTGTTCGGCTGGCTGGCTTTCCGTTCGCGCGTCACCGGCGTGTATCTGTCCATCATCACCCAGGCTCTGACCTACGCCTTGTTGCTGGCCTTTTTCCGCAACGAAATGGGCTTCGGCGGCAATAACGGCCTGACCGATTTCAAAGACATCCTCGGCTTCAATATCCAATCCGAAGCGGTCCGTTCAGTGTTGCTACTGATGACAGGCCTCAGCCTGATCGGCGCACTGCTGCTGTGCCGCTGGATCGTCAACAGCAAACTGGGCCGTGTGGTCACGGCAATTCGCGACCAAGAATCGCGGGTGCGCTTCCTGGGTTACCGGGTGGAATTGTTCAAGCTCTGGGTGTTCGTGTTCGCGGCGATGCTGGCCGGTTTGGCCGGCGCGCTGTATGTGCCGCAAGTCGGCATCATCAACCCCAGCGAATTCTCGCCGCTCAACTCCTTGGAAATCGTCATCTGGGTGGCGGTCGGCGGTCGCGGCACGCTTTACGGGGCCATCATCGGCGCTGTGCTGGTCAACTACGCCAAAACCGTGTTGACTGGCTTAATGCCGGACGCCTGGCTGTTCTGCCTGGGCGGCGCCTTTATTCTGGTGACCTTATTAATGCCCGATGGCATCGTCGGCCTACTGCGCCGCCGCGCCAAACCTAAACCCGAATCCACTCTTAACGCTACCGGAGGACAACCGGCATGATGATCTCGGCTGCATCCACACCCGAAGGCGGCGCCAGCCTGCCCTTGGCCGGCGAAGTCGACGCCCGCCACGGCCCGATTCTGTATATGGAAGACGTCAGCGTCAGCTTCGACGGCTTCCGCGCCCTCAACCACCTGTCGCTGTACATCGACGACGGCGAATTGCGCTGCCTAATCGGCCCGAACGGCGCCGGCAAGACCACGCTGATGGACGTCATCACCGGCAAAACCAAGCCCGACAGCGGATCGGTGTTTTTCGGCCAGACCATCGATTTGCTGGAGCTGGACGAACCGGCCATCGCCCAGGCCGGCATCTGCCGCAAGTTTCAGAAACCCAGCGTGTTCGACGCGCTGACCGTGTTCGAGAACCTGGAACTGGCCTTGAAAACCGACAAACGCACCTGGCCGACCCTGTTTCATAAATTAAACGCCGAGCAGCACGACCGCATCCAGGACGTGTTGCAAACCATCGCCCTACCCGCCCAACAACGGCAATTGGCCGGCGCGCTGTCGCACGGCCAGAAACAATGGCTGGAAATCGGCATGCTGCTGATGCAAGACCCGAAAGTAATGTTGGTCGACGAACCCATCGCCGGCATGACCCATCAGGAAGTCGAGCGCACCGCCGAATTATTGCTGTCCTTGCAAGGCAAACATTCCATCGTCGTCGTCGAGCACGATATGGAATTTGTACGCAGCATCGCCCGCAAGGTCACCGTGCTGCACGAAGGCTCGGTGCTCACCGAAGGCACCATGGACGAAGTCCAAAACGATCCGCGCGTGATCCAAGTTTATCTGGGGGGATGATGTTAAACATTAGCGCATTGCAACAATACTACGGCGCGAGCCACACCTTGTGGGACCTGGATTTAAGCGTGCCGGCCGGGGCCTGCGTCTGCCTAATGGGCCGCAATGGCGTCGGCAAAACCACGCTACTCAAAGCCATCATGGGTCTGCTGCCGGTATCCGACGGCAGCATCCAATTCGACGGCGTGGAACTGGCCAAAGCCAAGGCCGAATCGCGCGCCGAATTGGGCATAGGCTATGTGCCGCAGGGCCGGGAAATCTTTCCACTGCTAACCGTGGAAGAAAACCTGAAAACCGGCTTGCGCGCCGCCCACAAACACGGCATCAAAAAAGTCCCGGACAGCATTTTCGAGATTTTCCCGGTGCTGAAACAAATGCTGAAACGCCGTGGCGGCGACTTGTCCGGCGGCCAGCAACAGCAATTGGCCATTGGCCGAGCCTTGGTATTGAATCCGCGCCTATTGATTCTGGACGAACCCACCGAAGGCATCCAACCCAACATCGTCAGCGAAATCGGCGACGTGATTATCCGCTTGAACAAATCGCGCGGCGTGCCTACGCCAAGCCCCAAGCCGGAAACCGGCGAAATCCACCAAGCCATCGATCGGATTCATAAAGAACTGGGCGTAACGGTATTGCTGGTCGAACAAAAACTGCCCTTCGCCCGCAAGGTGGCGAACCAGTTTTGCATCATGGACCGGGGTAGGCATGTGGCGGTGGGGGCGATGGACGCGTTGGCCGATGATATGGTCAAGCGTTACCTCACAGTCTGAATATTCCTCTCTTTGCAAAAGCGGGGCTAATGGAGATTTTCTAAACGGGCGTAGGATAGGCTGAACAACGTGAAGCCCATCGTAGTTATTCAAAGCTTGATCACGGAGAAATGAAAATGAATTCCGATAAATTTTTGCTGGCCGCAGGAGCGCTATTGTTGGCTTGGTCGATGCGTAGTGAGGCACATGACAGTTACGATGCCATGATGGAAGGCGGCAATCTTCTGCAATTGACCCGTGCTTTAATCCATCCGATATTGGAAATCCCTTATCTGCCGGCCTTGCTGATTAGCGCATTGATTTTGGGATTCGTGTTCGGCCCGGTTATATTGCACCTCATCCGCCAGCGCGACGCGAACAAAGCGCAGCATCCGCACCTGTCGGAAAAATCGGCCATCGCGCCTAAGACCAAGAACTTGTAACCCTACCTTACCATGCCAGCTAACTGCGCCGCTTTAACCCACACAGCTGCCTCAACCGCTACCACGGCGTGGGAAGCCGAATTAACGCTGGGCTTTAGCCAACGCGGCGACAAAACCGCTTTGGTCAAGCGCCAGCATCGCGGCCCATTAACGGTACAGAGGCCGTTTTATCCGGAAGGCGAAGTCTGCCACGTATACCTGCTGCATCCACCCGGTGGCGTAGTGGCCGGCGACCGTTTGACCATCAACGCCAACGTCGAATCCGAAGCCCAAGCCCTAATCACCACCCCGGCCGCCGGCAAGTTTTATCGCAGCGGCGGCGGCGAAGCCCAGCAGACTGTTAATCTCAAAGTTGCTGAACACGCCAGCCTGGAATGGCTGCCGCAGGAAACCATCGTTTACCAAGGCGCCCGCTTACATTCGAGCATGACTATCGATCTGGCCGAGCGTGGCCGCTTCATCGGCTGGGAAATATTAGCCCTGGGCCGCCCGGCCGCCGACGAAGGTTTTGACAATGGTTCAGCCAACCTAAATTGGCGCATCAGTCGTGCCGGGCGTTTGGTATACCTGGAACTCTTGCGTCTGGATGCGGCCGCCTTCCAAGCCCGCTGGGGCTTATCCGGGCATTCTGCGTGCGGGACGTTGTTTGCTTATCCTGCTACATCTTTGCATTTGGCGGCGGTGCAGGCATTGATTGGTGATGAACCGAATCGTGGGGTGACCTTGATTGAGGGCTTGTTGATTTGTCGGGCGTTGGATAAGCGGGCGGATTTGTTGAAGGGCTTTTTTGAGAAGGTTTGGGGATTGGTGCGGGGGGACGTGGTTGGTAAGGAGGTTTGTTTGCCGAGGATTTGGGCGACATGAAGTTTTGAATTTGCTCGGAGACTAGCCCCCTCTCCCGCTGGGAGAGGGTTGGGGTGAGGGGTTTTGTGTCGCTGACGCGACAGCTTTATTTTGAAGTCGGTCCGCAAACCGACGTTAAAAAACCGTCGCGACAGCGACACCAATTAAACAAGCAGCCACATTAACCAACGTCAATACTCATAGTGATACCGCAACTGAGCAATCCACAACATATCGCCGGCAACCTTGTAAACGATCCTATGCTCGTCGTTAATCCGCCGCGACCAATAGCCGGACAAACCGTGTTTCAGGGGTTCCGGCTTGCCGATGCCTTCGAAGGGTTGGCGCTGAATTTCCTTTATCAGTTGGTTAATGCGTTTAAGTATGGCTTTGTCGGTGGCTTGCCAGTACAGGTAACTGTCCCAGGCGTCGGACGAAAAGGTGATTTTCACTCAATCAACTCGCGCTCGCTGCCTTGGCCGGATTCCAATTCGGCAATGGATTCCAGCAAGCGGCGGGCGTTGGCTGGCGAGCGCAGCAGGTAGGCGGTTTCTTCCATGGCTTGGTAGTCTTCCAGCGACAGCATCACCACCGGCGACTCGCTTTTGCGGGTGATGATGATGGGGGCATGGTCGGCACAAACCTTGTCCATGGTTTTGGCTAAATTGGCGCGAGCGGCGCTGTAACTGATGGCGTCCATGGGCGCTCCTTTTGTACAAAAAAGTGTACGATAGCTTAACGCCGACAGTTGGTTACTGCAAATTAGGAAAAACGCGTGGGCTCGATAAATCCACCCACTCTACGAAAACACGACTTTAACTAGACAAACCACCATGCAATTAACCCCAAGAGAAAAAGACAAACTCCTCCTCTTCACTGCCGCCCTGCTCGCCGAGCGCCGCAAAGCCAGAGGCTTGAAACTCAACTACCCGGAAGCGGTGGCTTATATCTCCGCCGCGATCATGGAAGGCGCCCGCGACGGCCAAAGCGTAGCGGAGTTGATGAGCTATGGACGAACGTTGTTGAGCCGTGATGACGTGATGGACGGCGTAGCGGAAATGATTCCCGACGTACAGGTGGAGGCAACGTTTCCAGATGGCACTAAATTGGTAACGGTACATGAGCCAATTGTTTGATGTACCCGTGGGCACAAAAAGCGTGTGCCCACCCTACGAAAATTCGCCAGAAAGCCAAGAAAATCCAATAGGTAGGGTGGACACGATGCTTCGTGCCCACGCGGAAAACCCAATTTAAAAGGAGCCCCACATGATCCCCGGAGAAATATTCCCCGCCGCCGGCGACATCGAACTGAATGTCGGTCTGGCCACTGTCAAAGTCCTGGTTGCCAATAGCGGTGACCGGCCAATTCAAGTTGGCTCGCATTACCATTTTTACGAAACCAACCCTGCTCTGCATTTCGACCGCGAGGCGGCGCGCGGCTTTAGATTGGACATCCCGGCCGGCACGGCGGTGCGCTTCGAGCCCGGCCAGCAGCGCGAAGTGCAGTTGGTGGCTTTCGCCGGCGAACGCAAGGTCTACGGTTTTAGAGGTGAGGTGATGGGCGCATTGGAGAAACACGCATGAGCAAAATCAGCCGACACGCTTACGCCGACATGTTCGGCCCCACCACCGGCGACCGCTTGCGGCTGGCGGACACCGATTTGATTCTGCAAGTCGAAGCCGATTACACCGTCTACGGCGACGAGGTGAAATTCGGCGGCGGCAAGGTGATCCGCGACGGCATGGGCCAAAGCCAGCTAGATAGCGAACACGCGGTGGATTTGGTGATTACCAACGCCTTGATCATCGACTATTGGGGCATCGTCAAAGCCGATGTTGGCGTCAAAGACGGCCGCATTTTCAAGATCGGCAAAGCCGGCAATCCGGACGTGCAAGCCGGCGTTGACATCATCGTCGGCCCCGGCACCGAAGTCATCGCCGGCGAAGGCCAGATTCTGACCGCCGGCGGCATCGACGCCCACATCCATTTCATTTGCCCGCAGCAGATCGAGGAAGCGCTGTGCTCCGGCGTTACCACCATGATCGGCGGCGGCACCGGCCCCGCCACCGGCACCAACGCCACCACCTGCACGCCGGGGCCGTGGCATATCCAGCAAATGCTAAAAGCGCTGGACGGTTTGCCGATGAACTTTGGCTTGCTCGGCAAGGGCAACGCCAGCCTGCCCGGCGCTTTGGTAGAACAGGTCAAAGCCGGGGCAATGGGCCTGAAACTGCACGAAGACTGGGGCACTACGCCGGCATCGATTGATTGCTGCCTGGGCGTGGCCGAGGATTACGACGTACAGGTGGCGATCCATACCGACACCTTGAACGAATCGGGCTTTGTCGAAGACACCTTCGCCGCCTTCAAGGGCCGCACCATCCACACCTACCATACCGAAGGCGCCGGTGGCGGCCATGCGCCGGACATTATTAAGGCTTGCGGTTTGGGCAACGTGTTGCCGTCTTCGACCAATCCGACCCGGCCTTATACAGTTAACACTGTCGATGAACATTTGGACATGCTGATGGTCTGCCACCACCTCGACCCGAGTATCCCGGAAGACGTGGCCTTCGCCGAATCGCGCATTCGCCGCGAAACTATCGCCGCCGAGGACATCCTGCACGACCTGGGGGCGTTTTCGATGATTTCGTCGGATTCGCAAGCGATGGGCCGGGTCGGCGAAGTGGTGATCCGCACCTGGCAGACCGCGCACAAAATGAAGGCGCAACGCGGCGCGCTGGCCGGCGACCCAGCGACGAGCGACAACCAGCGCATCAAACGCTACATCGCCAAATACACCATCAATCCGGCTATCAGCCACGGCATCAGCCACGAAGTAGGCTCCATCGAAGCCGGCAAACTGGCCGATTTGGTGTTGTGGCAACCGGCCTTCTTCGGCGTCAAACCCAGTTTGGTGATCAAAGGCGGTCTGATCGCCGCCGCGCCGATGGGCGACGCCAACGCCTCCATCCCCACCCCGCAACCGGTGCATTACCGGCCGATGTTCGGCAGCTTCGGCCGCACCGCAGCCAACACCTCGATGATCTTTCTGCCGCAAGCGGCGGTATCGGCCGGCGTGGCCGGGCAATTGGGCTTGCAGAAGCGGGTCGGTGTCGTGCGGAATACGCGAAATATAGGCAAGTCGGATATGAAGCTGAACGACTATCAGCCGGCGATGGAGGTTTGTCCGCAAACTTATCAAGTCAAGGCGGATGGAGTGTTGTTGACCTGCGAGCCGGCGGTGGTGTTGCCGATGGCGCAGCGGTATTTTTTGTTTTGATTTTGTTTGGGTTTGACTGATTCCCAAACTCCGGCTGGGGAATCGGAGCGCTCGAAAGCTCCAGCTTTTGAATATGTGTCGCTACCGCGACGGATTATTTGGACGTCGGGTCTCGGCCCGACAACCGACATTTAAAACATCCGTCGCGACAGCGACACAATAAAACCAAAAGACATCAAATAATCTAGAAGCCGACGTGTCGGGTTACTCTTCGCTAACCCGACCTACACAAATTAAACAAAATGCTAAAACTCACCGAAACCACCCAAACCTCAGAATCCCCCGACGACACCCTCACCCTCCCCTTCGAGGCTAGGCAAAAATCCCGGCAACCAGCCACTACTCAAGGCGGCATTAAAGTCGGCGTGTTTCTGCCCCGTGGACAAACCCTGAAACACGGCGCGGTGCTGACCAACGGCCAAGGCTTCAAGGTGCGGGTCAACGCCGCGCCGGAGCCGTTGTCGGTGGTGAAATGCGCCGATCCTCTGCTGTTCGCCCGCGCCTGTTACCACTTGGGCAACCGCCATGTGGCCTTGCAGATTCTGCCCGGCGAATTGCGGTTTTTGACCGACCACGTGCTGGACCAAATGCTGATTGGCTTGGGTTTGACCGTCGAACACGAAACCTTGCCGTTCGAACCGGAAGCTGGCGCTTATCACAGCCATGGTCACTAATTTAAGCCTGTTGCGGCTACTGCAACTGGTCAGCCCCAGCTTGCCGATCGGCATGTACAGCTACTCGCAGGGGCTGGAAACGGCGGTGCACGACGGCTGGGTAACCAATGCCGAACAAACCGGCGATTGGCTACGCGGTTTGTTGCATAACGGTTTGGGCAAGGTCGATGCGCCGCTGTTGGCACGGCTGCACGACGCCTGGCAAGCTGACAACCTGGATGCCGTCGAACGCTGGAGCCAAACCCTGATCGCTTGCCGCGAAACCGCCGAATTGCGTGCCGAAGACAAACAAACCGGCCAGGCGCTGGCCCGATTGTTGGTCAATCTGGACATGCCGGAAGCGCAAGTCTGGCAAAAGCGGCCCGATGCGACCTTGGCGACCTTGTTTGCATTGGCGGCGACTCGCTGGCAAATCGACAAAGCCGACGCGATTGCTGGCTATTTGTGGGGCTGGCTGGAAAATCAGGTGTTGGGCGCGATCAAGCTGGTGCCGCTGGGGCAAGTGGCCGGGCAGCGGTTGTTGCATGATCTAGCCGGCGAATTGCCGGGATTGGTCGAGCAAGCATTAATTATGAGTGACGATGACATCGGCGGCAGTTGCTTCGGCTTGGCCTTGGCCAGCAGCCGGCACGAAATGCAGTATTCCCGGCTGTTTCGGTCTTGAGCTTACGCGTGGGCACTTATTGTGCCCACCCTACGCTCTGTCGCAAACGCAAATGTAGGTTGGGTTGAGCAAAGCGAAGCCCAACAAAATTAAACCGTTGGGCTTCATTGCATTCAGCCCAACCTACCTTTTGCGACAGTCTCCAAAGGGAGAGGATTTGTTCAGCGTTTTGAGATACAAACCAAACCTCGATGCTGCGCGGCGAAATCGGGGTTTGGCAAACTTAACTCCCGGATTGCCTCCGGGCTACAGGAGACAACATGAACGACAAACAAGTATTAAGAATCGGCGTCGGCGGCCCGGTGGGTTCCGGCAAGACGGCGTTGGTGGACGCCTTGTGTAAGAAGATGCGCGACGATTATCAGATCGGCGTCGTCACCAACGACATTTACACCCGCGAAGATCAGCAGTTTTTGATCCGCAGCCAGGCGCTGCCGGAAGAACGCATCCTGGGTGTGGAAACCGGTGGCTGCCCGCATACCGCGATTCGCGAGGATGCATCGATGAACCTGGCGGCGGTGGACGAACTTTGCGAGCGCTGGCCGGAGCTGGATTTTGTGCTGGTGGAAAGCGGCGGCGACAACCTCAGCGCCACTTTCAGCCCGGAACTGGCCGATCTGACCATTTACGTGATCGACGTCTCGGCCGGTGACAAGATTCCGCGCAAGGGCGGCCCCGGTATTACCAAATCGGATTTGCTGGTCATCAATAAAATCGACTTGGCACCTTACGTCGGTGCGTCTTTGGAGGTGATGGACCGCGACGCGAAAAAGATGCGCGGCGAGCGGCCGTTTGTGTTCAGCAACATCAAAACCGGCCACGGCTTGGAGCAGATTGTCGACTTCATCGTCCGCCAGGGCATGCTGGAAGCGGCCTAATCGTATTAAGGCCGCCAAATTCCGGTCAGGCTCTATTCCCCTTCTTTGGGACCTAGGGGGCTGGGGAGATTGTTCGAACGCACTCCAACTCCCTCTGCCCTGGCGGTGCTTTGTCGAGTTGGCTAAAGCTCGGCTTTGCCCGGCTCACGCCCGACCGGCCCCAAATACCCGCCGGCTTTTCGGCCACCGGCCGCGGCAAGCGCGCGCCGAAACTTGCTCAAACTCGGGCGTTCGGAATCTGCAAGGCCGGCCAATCGAAAGCCGGGCCGATGTCCCATTTATCCTGCCGAAAATTGACGTGGCTGGCGATGCCGCTGTAGTTCTGGAAAAAATCCGGATCGCGTTCGAATTGTTTCGTCGCCGGCGGCAGCGTTCGCGGAATATCGAAGCGGGCGCATAAGTCCTCTAACAACCGCCGGATCGATTCGGTTTGTACGACCGGAAAGCTGGCAAAGTAATGTTCGCCGCGGTAGCTGTGTTTCCGGTATTTTTCGGTCTGGCTCAGTTCGCAATACTTGGTGCCGAACGGCGCAGTTTCGCCGCGTTTCGGCGGCCACCAATTCAAAATATCCGGATTGTCCGCCGCCGGCCGCAACGGGCCGACGTTGGCGATTTCGATGGCAATCGAGCGTTTGTCGTGGCGGCCGCCGCTGCCCTGGACGCCAAGATGGTAAGCCCATTGCGCCGGATCGAACACCTCGTACACGGTGCCGTCCACATCCACCAGATAGGCCGCACCGATGCGGCCGGCGTCGCCGTTCCAGGTATCGAACGCCGATTTGGCGCTGGAGCCGGCGGTAAAGTGCAGCACGATCAAATCCTTGTGCGGCCGCTCGCTGTAATACTGCCCGGCCGGCAAACGGAAGCGGCTGCGGTTGATCGCCGGCGCCGATGCTGCGGCCGCGGCCGGCGCCGAGACCGCCATGGTATCGGTGGTGCTGCGGCCGGCCGGATCGGTGTCCAGCAGGGCCTTGGGATCGGGCCGTTCGCTGGCGCCGGCCCAGAAAAAATGTCCGTCCAAATCGCGGTACCAATAGCGGTTGCCGGAGACCGTTTCGCCGACCACAAAACCGCCGATTTCGACCCGGCTCCCGGCCGGCAGCACTTTGACCAGGGCGCCGTTCAAGGCCGGCGCTTGCCGCAGTTTGACGTTCGCCGGCAAGCCGATCTGCTTGCCGGCCAGGCTGGCGGACTCCGCTTCCGGCACCGCCGCCGCCAGCAACTCGGCCACATTCAATGCCGCCCCCGGACAGTCGGCCGACGCCCGGATCGCGCTGTGCGGCAACACGTGTTCGGCATCGAGCGCGATGCGCCAGCGGTCGGCAATCTCACGCAACAAACGGGCGCAGACCGCGCGTTGTTCGGCGCTAAACCCTCGGCCGGCCGCCGCTTCCAAAACGATGCCTATCGTGTAGTAATTCGGGTTGCCGTTCGGCCGCTGTTTGACCAAGGCCGCGCTGGGATTGACTACGAATCCGGCGTGAAATGCCGTGTCTTTTTCGTCGACGTACTGCCGCACCCGGCCGTCGCCGGCGATTGCATAATGGGTGGAGACGAAGCTGCCGCCGTTCCGGTAGCCGAGTTCGGCTTGGGCCAAATCGTCGACGCTGTGCAACACGATCGCGTCCGGCCGGAAACCGCCCGGCCGGCCCGGGCGAAAGTTGTCCGCGGCGCAGCCTATCCAATCGATCTGCATCTGCCCTCCTCAGCCCAGCGCTTTCAAATCGCCGCGCTCGCCTTGCAGCGGATTGGCGGCTACCGGCGCTTCCGTCGCGGCGGTGGCCTGGGAACCCTGGCGGATGGCTTTCTGTTCGTCGTCTTTGCGCGCCAGTCCGGAACGCAATTGCAGCAGCTTGCTCAATGCGTTGTACCAGAACGGCCCGCCCAGGCTCAGCAGAAATATCGACAGCACCACGCCGGGCAGGCTGGCGTTTTGTTGCCAATTGTCCTGCCAAGCTTGCCAATCCTTGGGCCAGGTAATCAGGCCGCGGTCGGCCAACACGTTCAGGTAATATTTTTCGGTTTCGAGCCCTACCGCGGACTTGCCGGATTCGCTAGCTGCATCGCCGCTCTGGCCGGGTTTGGCCGAACTTTTGCCGTCGCCGCCAACCTTGGCTTTGACGGCCTCGTCCTGGGCAAAGGTCGGCGCCAATTGCACGAAAGCGCTGCGCATCTGCTCGTCCATAGCCAAGCGGTTGATGATGGCCAATGCATCCAATTGCAGGCCAATGGCGATCAATGCCGCGCTGAGCACGCTGGCCGTGCGCGCCGTCGCGGTAAATCGCAGCTTGACTCGGTCCAGCAGATTGTCGAAATTCAGATAAATCACGGCCAGAAAATCGCTGGCGGCCTCCTGCAGCAAGGCGTTGGCTTCGCGCACGTCCTGGGCCAGTTCCGGATTGGATTTTTCGAATTGCAACGCCAGCATCCGCACGTTCTTCAACGTTGCGGCCGGCGTTTCGATCCCGCTGTCGCGCAAGGTCTGACCCAGTTTCTCCGCCAGATCGATCTGTTGGCCGACGATGCCTTTCAGTTTTTGGTAAAGCCGTTTCTGTTTGTTGACGCCGGTTTCGGTCTTGACCTTATGGATCAGCCGGCCCGCTTCCAGGCTCTTCAAAAACGCCGGATGTTCGCGCAATGTGCTCTCCAGCGCCGCCAAACCGACGTTGACGGTAATCGCCCCGTTCGCCAATTCGGCGTTGACCCGGTCGAATTCGGCTTTAATGCCGGCATCGTAAGCCGCAGCCAATTCCAGCAGGCTTTTGACGAACTCTTCGCGGTGGATCACTTCGCCGTAAGACAGGAAACGCAGCCGCGGCGGCAGCCAACTGCGGAAGCGGCCGCCGATGGTTTGCTGGCTCAGCACTTTATCGGCGATGGCTTCGGCATCGGCCCGCGCCAAACGCGGGTCCAGCAATTCCAGCAGATCGGCCAGACCGTGGTGCAAATTGCGGCCGCGGCTGGCCAACAGATTGAGGATGGCCTGGCTGATCAGCGTCACGGCCATGCTGGCGATCAACATCACCACCGACAATCCCAGCAATATATCCAAGGACTTCAACATCAGTTCGTCTCCCCTACCACGCTAAAACGGTTCGCCGCGGCCGGCACCGGAGCATTTTCCCGGCGCCGGCGCGACGCATAAACGGTTAAGCTTAGACCATTAGGCCCAATCGCCAAACTTGAGGAGAGTTCCGAACCGGTCGCTTGCGGATCGGCTATAGCCCAATGCCGTTAAGTTAAGCCTCCCCCTTTGGAAAAGGGGGATTGAGGGGGATTTTTTTGAAGAATCTCCCCCAACCCCTTTTATACCCTTGGGTGCTTTTTCAAAGAGGGGAGCGGAAGTTGAAATGCTTAACTTAATGGCATTGGGGCATACCCTACAGCTCAGGTAATAGCACAGGATCAAAGCCGCTCGGCGTCCGGCGCTAGCCGCTCCATCAAATAGCACAGGCAATCCTGCCGAATCACCCGCTCGTCCAAAGTCAGCATCGACGGCATCGTCGGCCGCTGCAGCGTTAACTGCCCGTCCCGAATCGCGAAAAAGCGCTCGGTGACCGGCAGGCCGGCATTATCCTTAACGACCACCGGCAAGCGCGCCGCCGCCGTGCAGCCGAATACGGTACCGGCGGCGATTTCGGTGAAGTTCAACCGCTCCAGCCCGCTGTCCAGCAGCAAATCGGCACCGGCTTCCGTAAAGCTGAAACTGGCGTCCTCGGCGATACAAACCTGGGCCACCGTATGGAAGATATCGACATCCTGCCGGGCAAGCGGATGCGCCGGAAACTCGCGCAGATGCAGGCAACTGTCCAGAAACTCGAACGCGTGCTCGGTGCCGTAAGGTTGGCCGGGCCGGCCGCATTCCAAGGTCACGGCCGGGCAAAACTCGGCAAAGGCGCCGGATTGAATCCCCTTGGGTTGGGTAAAGTACACCAGCAAGCGGCCGAACAAGGCGCCCAGATGCAGAAACTCGGGCTCCAGCTTGTTGATGCAGGCGTAATGCGGATTGCGGCCGGTATTGTTATGCACGTCGACGCTGGCGAACACGCCGCGCCGGCGCATAACCTGGCAAATCTGCGCGGCCCATGCGGTCTCCGCCGACGCCGGCAGCCCGGTACCGGGCCAAATCCGGTTGAAATCGGGCTGGCCGTCCAGCCGGCGCAAATTATGGCGGGCGGCTTGGGTATTGCCGAAAAACAGCGTCAGCCCGCGCGGCAAGCTTTGCTCGCGGTATTTTTGCAATAGCTGTTGCACGGCCAGAAAACCGGTCGACTCGTTGCCATGCAGCAGCACCGACACGAACAGCGTCTCCGGCCGCTTGCCGGGCAGATGAAACAAGGCCGGTTCCGGCACCAGGGTATGTAAGGCTTCGACCGGGATGTCCAGCAAACCCGGCGGCAGGTTGTCGAATTGTTTCAGGGAAGACGAGGTCGATGGCATTGCAGTATTTTCGGTGGTTCGTTCAGTGGCTCAACATGCCCGAATATTCGGCCGAGAGCAACCAAAACGCGTTGTTCGGCGGCGGAGGTTCAGATGCCCCAGCTCGACACCGGCTCGCCGCCGAGCTGGCGCTGCAAATACTGCCGCGTCATTTCGCCGAATTGGCCGGGATGGGCTTCGATGAAGCGGCGCTGCCACTGGCTGCCGGTCTGGCGGCTGGCAACGCGGCGGCGGACGATGCCGAGGTAGTCCAGCGCATCGCGGTTGCGGATACCGAGGGCGTCCAGACCCAGGCCGGCGCGCGGCAGCAATTCCTGTTCGATCAGATTGGCCAGCCGCTGCTTGCGGTTGCCGAACCAGACCACATGGCAATCCAGCCCGTGCCGGGCCGCCTGGTAGAAATTGTCCTTGGCTTGGGCAAAAGGCAATAACGCCCCGCCCTCCGCCCGCTCGTCGGCCAGATTTTTCACCAGCCCGTAGAAAAACGCGGCGTTAGCGAGCATATCGATCAGCGTCGGCCCGGCCGCCGGCGTGCGGTGTTCGATGCGGATATGCGGTGTACCGTCGGCGTCGAACCCGACCAGCGGCCGGTTCCAGCGCCAAATCGTGCCGTTGTGCAGCCGCAGATAACGGAAGGCTTCGGCCGCGTCGTCGAACGGTTCCGGCAACAGCACCGGAAAATGTTGCAGATTCTCGATAAAGCATTCCTGAATCGAATGCCGGGCATAATCCGAACCGAAGCTGACCCGATGCAACGGCCCGTCCGCCGCACCGCTATACCCGCCGGCAGCGATGGCCTGCTCGAACATCGGAATCCGGCTCTCGGCCCATAAATCCTTGCCGAACAAATACGGCGCATTGGCGGCCACCGCCACCATCGCCGCCGAAGCGATGATAGAGGCGTTGTAAATATGGTGGGCCTGGCTCAGCGGACATTGGATATGCAATTGAAACGATGTGGTGGCCGCTTCTAGCATCACGTCGCGGTGCTCCAGCTTCAGATGCTCGTGGCCGCAGATATCCAGACAAATCGGCCGGCTGCGGTTTTGCAAAATCTGCTGGTTCAAGGCCCGGTAGCGGTTCATGTCCGACATATTGCCCAGGTGCAAATCGCCCTGCTCCAGCGTCGGCAGGGTACCGATCGCCAACAGATTCAAATCCATTTGCCGGGCATGCCGAACCGCATCGTGCCAGGTCTGTTGCAATTGTTTGTGCAACGTGGCGAACGCCGCGCCGGTCAGGGGTTGCGGCGGCGTGTTCAGTTCGATATTGAATTTCGCCAGCTCCGGGCCGGCCAGCGGCTGGCCGAAAGATTGCAGAAATGCCTGGTTAGCCGGCGCCGGCCGCATTTGCGCGTCCAGCAGCCAGGCTTCGATTTCGAAGCCGGCCACCGGCTCGGCTTCGGAACAGGCTTTAGCGGCGACCAATCTGCCCAGCAACTCGGTTTCCGCCTGCAAACGCTGGCAAAACCGCTGAAAATCGGCTTCTTGATACGCTGCGGCGCGGATTTCTTGGCCCATAGCTACGTCCGGCGGTGTGGCGGGAGTGCAGATAGTAAGTGCCCCTGCTCGCCCCGGTCAATCTCGAACCTAGCCAACGGCTGCCCGCCACCGGACCGTGCCGCCGAAAACGCGCCGGCAATCGCCGACCGGCATCGGCAACGACCGCTCGTCCCTGCAACGCGGGTCAATTCCGGTAAGCCAACATTGCCAAGCTCCCCTATTTGAAAAAGAGGGGCTGGGGGAGATTTTATAAGCAGCCCCGCGGGTGCGGGGAATGCCTCAAGGTAGACGAGTATGCTAACCAGACCGGTTAAGCCTTGCGGCCGCGCGTTTTAACGGCGGCGCGCAAGGCCCGGTTTGCGGCCGTTACGCGGCGAGCTTACGTTTGGCGGACAGGCGCAACGTGGCCAACATGCCAGTGCCGAACAACCAGACCGCAGCCGGGACCGGTACCGGGGCCGCGTAGTTGCCCAAGTCGGCGGCCGATATTTTATAGGCATGCAGCACGCCGGGCAGCAGTTTGTAATCGGCGCTCAGCGTCGCGCCGGCGCCGTTTGCGGTCCAGACGCAGGCTTCGGTTTGGCCCAGCGGGCATTGGATCGAGCTGGCGTAAGGGTCGGCGTCGCTGAAACGGAAATAGACGTCGAATTGGGTACCGCCGGCATTCTGGGTGACGCTGTAATCGTTATCGGTGCCGGCTAACAGCAAATAACTGCCGTCGGCCAGTTTCGGGCCGATGGCCAGACCTTCCCATTTTTCCGGCGACTTATTGCCCAGTTCGGCCAGCGTATTGGCATCCAGGTCCAGGAATTGGGCGGATTTGGCCACCTTGGTATAGGCGGCGCCGGCCGCATCCAGATCGATACCCGACACGTCGGTGGCGCCGGTCAGATCGATTTTATAGACTTCCTTGTCGGCGGTCGCCAGCTCGGCGCCGACGCCGACGCCGCGGTTGTTGCGTTCCAACACCAAAAATTCGTGGTCGTTCAACGCCACCAGTGCCGACACGCCCTGGCCCTGGCCGGAGCGTTTCATCTGGTAGGCGTATTGCGCCACTGCCTCGCCGGTGGCGGTATCGAATTTGACGATGCGGTTGACCGAACCGTTGCCGCCGCCTTCGTCCAACATCGCGCTTTGTAAAATCGCAAACGCATATTTGCCGTCCGGGCTGATGGCCAAGCCTTCGAAACCGCGGTTAGTGCGCTTGCCGGCGTCGTTGCCGCTATCGGCGGCGTAATTGGCGACGCCGCTGGCGGCATTGCGCGGAATCAGATTGGCCGGCGTGGTGTAGGTTTTGACCACGGCGCCGCTGTTACGGTCGATTTCGTACAAAGACGGGCCGTATTCGTCGGACACCAGCAAATTGCCGTTTTTGGGATTGACGACGATGCCTTCCGGATCGAAAGCGTTGCCCAACGCGCTGGTCGGATTGGGCGCCAGGCCATTCAAAGCGGAACCGTTTTTGGTGAATTTCAACGTCTGTGCAATCTGGAAATTCGAGATCGCGCCGGATACCGGATTGATGCCCAAGGTAAAACGCTGCACCCGGGTTTCATAGTTCAAGCTGCCGCCGCCCGGACCGCGGTCGGACAGGCCCCACCACTCGTTGCGGTTGGTGTCGTAATAAATATCGGAAAAGAAACCGACGCGGCCGTCGTTGACGCTGCTGCCGAACTGGTCGGGGGTGGCGCCGGGAATTGCCAAGCCGTTGACGAAGGTCGGTGCGGCGGAAACGGTGTCGGCCAGCAGCAAACCGGCCATCAGCAAAGTGGGTGTAAAACGCATAACAACATCCTGATTGGTTGAAAATCTTGTGATCGGATTCTCAACTTTATCCGGCGTTTGTGACATTCGCGTGACACGGCGCGGCCATACGGCACACGCCTGTTCTGGAAAAAGCTTTCGGCGGGCAGGCGCTCGACGCCGCCTGCAAAACAAGCAGCCGCCGCTACCGTGGCCGGCTACGGATGAACCGAAGCAAACAGTTACCGTTCATCCCGCAGGATCGAATCGGCGCTTGCCTACCTTTTGAATTGGCCGACTAACTGGTTCAACTGCCCGGCCAGCTTCACCAATTCGCCGATCGCGGCGTTGGTTTGTTCGGCATCGCGCGAGGTGCGTTCGGTCAGTTGGCCGATATTGCCGACGCTTTGGCCGACGTGCTGCGCCATCCGGCTCTGGGTGTCGGCCGCTTCCGACATTTTCGAGTTCAAACGGCGGATTTGGGTAACCCGTTCGGCGATGGTACTCAAGCCCTGGTCGGCGCTTTGCACCTGTTCGCGGCGTTGCTCGGCGCTGATTTTGGCCTTGCTCATCACCTCCACCGCATCTTTGGCCTCGTGCTGCAGTTGCTCGATGATGCTATGGATTTCTTCGGTCGCTTGGTGGGAACGGGTGGCCAAGGTGCGCACCTCATCGGCGACCACGGCAAAGCCCCTGCCCTGTTCGCCGGCGCGGGCGGCTTCGATTGCCGCGTTCAAGGCCAGCAGATTGGTCTGCTCGGCCAAGCCTTTAATCACGTCCAGCACCGCGCCGACGCCTTTGCTGCGTTGGTCCAGGCGTTTGATCACCTCGCTGGCCCGTTCGATTTCGTTGACCAATTCGTAAATGCCGTCGATTGCGTTTTTGGTGGTTGCCGCACCTTGGGCCGCATGCTGGTCGGCTTCCACCGAAGCGTCCGCGGCGCCGTTGGCGCCGCTGCGCACGTCCCGCACCGAGGATTCCAGCTCGTGAATCGCCCGAATCACCGATTCGGTCTCGTTACGTTGCTGGCTGGCGGCCTGCGCGGTTTGGCGGGCGACGTCGGAAATGCGGCCGCTGGCCGCGGCTAGCTGTTGGCTGACGGCCGAGACCTGCTCCAAACTGTCGGCGAAGTTGGCCAGCATCGAATTGAACGATTCGCTGACTTGGCCGATTTCGTCGCCGGATGCGACAACCAGGCGCTTGCGCAAATCGGACTGGCCGGCGATGGCGTTGACCGCGTCGCGCATCGCCACCAACGGATTGACCACGACTTTGCGCATCAACACGTTGACCAGCAGCAAGCCGGCGGCGAACATCGCCAGCGATATCAACGAAGCCGTGACCAGATGGCTATTGATTTGCGCATCCAGATTGGCCAACGAATACGACACCCGCACCGCCCCGACCACGGTACCTTCCGGCACCGCATGGCAGGTCAGGCAGTTGGTACCGCGAAAATCGGCGCTGGCCTTGATCGGTTCCACTACCGTGATCAAGCGGCCGGCGTTGTTTTCGCCGTAGTGGGTGATGCGTTCGCCGGCCAGCGCGCGCTGGTCCAGATCGTCGAGCGGCCGCTGATCCGCCTTACCCGGACCGTAGGCGTCGCCAATCGCTTTGCCGCGCACCAGACGCACCTCGGTGATATCGGCATGGGCGCGGGCTTTGTCGCGCAGCACATCGCTTTGGCCCATGGCTCCGGTCAGCATTAAGGTATTCAGGCCGTCGAAATAACTGTTGGCAGTATCTTGCGCCTTGCCGGTCGCCAGGCTGGCGACCATGTCTTTCTGCCGGTCGGCCATAAACAGCGTGCTGACGAACATCAGCAGCAAAAACACGCTGGCGATGCTGAGCAGAATTTTGGATTGGATCGTGGAATGGTTAGTCATGGAATATCGGCGGCTGTGCTGAATTTGAAGGAACATCCGATTTCGTTATCGGCCTCGGCCGGGAAAACTGAATGTGCACCCCGCGCCGAAGGCCTGTCATCTTACGCTGACAAGCATAGCCCAAGCCGGCGCCAAAAGCGTGTCCGCCACACATCTTTATTCGCATTCCGCTCGGCGAGCCGCTATGCTGCCGGCTGTCGAGATTTTGGAATTCCGGGAGCGTTGCCGTGGACGATTTTTGGGGATTTATCGCCGTTTTACTGCTGGCCTTGCCGATCGCCCTGATCGTGATGCTGAGCATGTTGCTGTCGCGGCAAAGGCTGGCGCGCGAGGAAGTTGCCGCCGCGCTGGCAAACATCGAGCGCCGTTTGCGGGCACAACAAGATTTGCTGGAACGGCTGGACGCGCAGCCGCCGCAAGCGGCCTTCGCTGCCGAACAAGCCGCGGCCGCGGCGGAAACGGCCGCGGAACCGCCACCGCCCCCGGAACCAGCGCCCGTTGCGGTAAGCGAAATGGCGGAACCGGTTTCGGCCCCCGCCGCACCGGCAATCCGGGTCGAACAGCCCGCTGCCGATCCCTGGCAAACCGCAGACTGGCAGCCGGCCGAACCGAGCCGATTCGAACTGGCCGCGCAGAAAATCCTGAAAGAAATCTGGAACTGGATCATCGTCGGCGAAGGCCACCGGCCGCAAGGTGCGGCGATGGAATACGCGGTAGCCAGCAATTGGCTGCTGCGGATCGGCGTGTTGATTCTGGTCACCGGCATCGGCTTCTTTTTGAAATATTCTATCGACAACGGTCTGATCGGCGAACAGGCCCGGGTGGCGTTGACCTTGCTGGCCGGGGTCGGCATGGTGGCCGGCGGCGTCAGGCTGGTCGGCGGCCAATACCATTTGTTCGGCCAGGGCTTGCTGGGCGGCGGCATCGCCGTGTTGTATTTCGGCGTGTTTGCCGCCTTTGCCTTCTACCATTTGCTCGGCGTGTATCCGACCTTCGCCTTGATGGTGCTGGTCACCGCCAGCGCGGCCTTCCTGGCGGTACGTTTGAACTCGATGCTGGTGGCGATCTTCGCCATCGTCGGCGGCTATTGCACGCCGTTGCTGTTATCCACCGGCCAGGTCAATTTCGTCGGCCTGTTTAGCTATATGCTGCTGCTCGGCGGCGGCCTGCTGGCGATCAACGGCTACAAACACTGGCATCTTTTGAATTTTTTGAGTTTTGTCTGCAACTGCCTGCTGTTTTTCGGAGCGATGCAGAAATATCAGACCGAGTATTTCTGGCAGGTGTTGCCGTTTCTGGTCGGGTTTTTCGTGCTGTATTCGACGATGGTATTCCTGTTTTGCCTGGTTAACCGCAGCAAATCGACCCTGCTGGATTTGATCGCACTGCTGGCCAACGCCGCGATATTCTTCGCCACGGCTTACCAATTGATCGACGAGGCTTACGGCCAAATCTGGACCGCGCTGTTGGCCGTCGCACTGGCGGCGTTTTACGTCGGCCACGCTTATTACTGCCTAGCGCGAAAAATTGCCGACCGCGAGTTGCTGGTCAGCTTCATCGGTCTGGCGGCGTTTTTCCTGAGCGTGACGCTGCCGCTGTTGCTGTCGGCCCCGTGGCTGACCGCCAGTTGGTCGCTGCAAGCGCTGGCGATGGTATGGATGGCCGGCAAGGTCAACAGCGCGTTTCTGCGCCAAGCCGCCTATTTGCTGTATTTGCTGGTGATCGTCCGCTTCTGTTTTGTCGATCTGCCCGGCCAATACGCCGCCGCCAGCGACTACGGCGCCAGCCTGGGCGGTTTCCTGTTCGGCCTGCTGCAGCGCCTGGCCGGTTTCGGCATCCCGATCGCATCGCTGGCACTGGCTTACCGCTTGATCGAACAGCCGGCCGCCGCCTCGGCGCTGGCCTGCACCCCGGAAACCGATACGCCGTTGTGGATCAAGGATCGCTGGCTGCTGCAGGCCATTGCCGTCGCCGGCGCCGGCTTGCTGTTCGTCGCGCTGCAACTGGAGCTGTACCGCAGCTTCGCCTACCTGTACCCACCGTTGCAATTGCCGATGCTGAGCCTGGTCTGGCTGGCGCTGTGCTGGTTGCTGCTGCAACGCTTCCTGGCCGGCTCCGGCGCTTGGCTGCTGACGGCTTTGCAATGGTTTTTAGTGGGCGTTGCCGTCAAATTGGTGTTTTTCGATTTGCCGTCCTGGGATCTGGCGCTGGGCGCCATCGGCGGCGGCGACGATTTGTTCACGCTGCGATACGCCGGCGCCTACCGCTTCGAAGCCGCGCTAATGCGGCTGTTCGATTTTGCCGCGATCATCGCCTTCCTGCTGTTTGCGCTGAACCGGCTGGCGGCCGGCGCAGCCGATACCGGCCGGCTGCGGCAATGGTTGGGCGGATCGGCGCTGGCCTTGCTGTTTACCTTTTCGAGTCTGGAGATTAACTCGATTTTGTATCAATATGTGCCGGGTTTGCGCTCCGGCGGCGTGACGATTTTATGGTCGATATTCGCGCTGGCGCTGGTGTTCAACGGCATCAAGCGCCGGATACCGGCCTTGCGTTTGGTCGGCTTAGGCCTGTTCGCGCTGGTGGCCTGGAAGGTGTTTTTCGTCGATCTGGCCCGGCTCGAGCAAATCTACCGGATCGTCGCCTTTATCGTGCTGGGCATGCTGGCGCTGGGCGGCGCGTTTTTTTACATGCGTTACCAACAAAACTTTATCGGCAACGATACCGCAGAGAAATCGCCATGATCGCCAAATCCGTTTTGCTGTTCTGCCTGGCGCTAACCGCCGCCGCGGCCGACCCAACGCCGCCGCAGCGTTTCAGCCGCAGCGTGGCCGGCGCCGGGCCAGACCAAGCCCTGCTCGCCGTCAAGTTGGATAGCGCGGTCTATGCCGCCAGCGCCGCCGACTTCCGCGACCTGCGCCTGATCGACCAAGACGGCGTCGAAACCCCGTATTTATTGCAAAAAATTGCCGAGCAAAAGACTGTGGTTCGGCGCGTTCCCAGCACCGGCAAGATTGCCAGCCTGAACCGGTCCGGCGAAAACGGCATCGAACTGGTCGCCGAGCTGGATAAAACCGCCGCCAATCCCGACGGCCTGACTATCGTTACGGCGCAGCGCGACTACGAATACCTACTGCAGATTTTCGGTTCGGCGGACGGCAAAACCTGGCAACCGTTGGCGGATAACGCCCGGATTTTCGACTATTCGCGCTACGCCCGGATCGGCAACAACGCTATCGAACTGCCGGCCAACGCTTACCGCCAATTCAAAATCGTCGTGGCCCAGGCCAGCCAGACCCAAAGCAGCGGCCTGACCGAACTGACCCGTACCCTGCAAAACGGCACCGAACAGCAACGCAGCGAAAGCGTGGCATTGCGCAGCGAACCCTTGCATATCGACCGCATCGAGTTCTGGCAAAACGTCACGGATACCGTGGCCGACGAAGCGCAGCGCTTCGACTATCCGGTTGCGTTCAAGATCGTCCAGGACGCCGAGTTGAAGGCCAGCCTGATCGAGATCGACAGCAAACGCCAACCGTTGACCGGTTTCAGCGTGCAAAGCTACACGCCCAATTTCAGCCGCCGCGCCGAGGTGCAGGTCAGCGACAGCCAGGGCCTGGAAAGCCGTATCCGCACTCTCGGCCAGGCTGATTTGCAGGCCCTGCATTTTCAAGGCTTCGACCGCGACCAAACCGAAATCGAATTTGCCGAGCAACGCCGGGAGCACTACCGAATCGTGATCTATAACGACGACAACCCGCCGTTGCACATCAACACCGTGACCGGCATCGGCCCCGGTTACCGCCTGTTGTTTCTGGCCCAAGCCGGCCGCAGCTACCAACTGCTGTACGGCGCCGATAAAGCCGAAGCTCCGCGCTACGACGTCGCTCCGATCCAGGAACTGCTGCGCCGCGGCTACCGGAGCAGCGATGCCGAATTGGGCGAAGAGGTGGCGCTGGCTCAGCCCGAGCCGGAATTCGACTGGGCGGAACTGGTCAACAGCCGCTGGTTTCTGGGTCTGGCAATCGCGGCGGTCGCGCTGGTACTGGCCTGGAGTTTGTTCAAAATCGGCAAACGCATCGGCGATTTCGATTGACCATCAACCCTGGCAATGCCGACCGCTCGCCTGCCGATGGCGCTTGGTTAAGCCGTTCGCCCCAAGGCGCGCTCTCAGCGTTATACACATCTCTGTTTAATACCCGTCATTCAGGCAGGGATTGCCGGAATCCAAGCTGCACGGATAGCTTGAGGCGACCATCCATGGCACTGGATGCCCGCGTCCTGCGGGCATGACGGCACTTGTGTATAACGATGAGCGGCGCGCTCGGGGCGAACGGTATTTGATGGCTGGGTTAATAGTTCTAGAGTCTGCCCGCAACCACATCCGCTACCATAGAACCAAGCCTGCTCAACGCGTTCTCCAATCGGTCGTTCCAGGGCACCGCACAACTCAAGCGAATGAAATTGCCGTACTTCCGTTGCGTAGCGGAGAACAACGGGCCGGGCGCGATAATGACGTTTTCCCGACTGGCACGACGGTGCAACTCCATGGCATCGACGCCGTTCGGCAACTCCACCCATAGGGCAAAGCCGCCTTCGGGCTGGGTGACGCGGGTGCCTTCCGGAAAATATTGGCTGACGGCCTTGACCGTCAGCGCGATATTGCGGGCGTATTCCTGGCGCACATGGCGCAGGTAACGGTCGTAACCGCCCTGCTCCAACATATGCGCGACGATCAACTGGTTCAGCGTCGGCACGGCCTGGTGTTTCATATATTTCAGATTTTCCACCCGCGCCATATAGCGACCAGGCACCAACCAGCCGACTCGCAAGCCGGGCGATAAGGTCTTAGCGAAGGAATTGCAATATAGCACCTGACCTTGCCGGCTCCAGGCCTTACACACCGCCGGCCGGCACAGGCCAAATCCCAGGTCGCCGTAAACATCGTCTTCGATCAGCGGAATTTCATGCCGCTCCAGCAATTCCACCAAGGCCTGCTTGCGCTCGTCGCTCATGCACGAACCCAGCGGGTTATTGTAATTGGAGACGATCAAACAGGCTTTGATCGGCCATTGTTCGATAGCCATTTGTAGCGCATCCAACGACAAACCGTCGCGGGGATGCGTGGGAATCTCCAGCGCTTCCATGCCGCAAGACTCGATGACCTGCAACAGCCCGTAAAAAGTCGGAGATTCGATCGCTATCAGGTCGCCGGGCTCGCAGACGGCCATTAGGGCCAATCGCACCGCCTCGCGAGCGCCATGGGTGACGACGATATCTTCCGGGCTGTCTGCACACTGCAGTTCCACCATGCGCTTGGCGATTTGCCGACGCAATTCCTGATTGCCGAGCAATTCGTCGGCATCGAAACAACGCTTACCATAACTGCGCGACACCTTACCGGTCGCTTGCTGCAAGGCGTGGGCCGGCAAGAAATCGGCATGCGGCACCGACGAGCCCAGATTGATCTGATACGGGTCCTTGGCCGCGCGCAGGATTTGCCGAGTCAGCGATTGCCCGGTGACCTTGGCCGGCACGACCGGCGCATCGGACATTTCCGGTTCCACCATCGCTTGCGGGCGAAAACCGCTGACATAGTAGCCCGATCTGGGCCGGGCCTGGATGCGGCCGGCGTCTTCCAGCAAACGATAGGCTTCCAGCGCGGTAGCGATACTGACATGCAATTGCCGGCTCAGCTTTCTGACGCCGGGCAGCTTTTCGCCGGGGTTGTAGACACCTTGTTCGATATGGGCAATCACCGTTTCCGCGACGGTTTCGTATAAATGTTTCATGCGCCGGTCCAAATTAATCCGCCAATTGTTACCTGGCCGTGGTTAGGTCGGGTAACGTCATTTTGACCCAGGCCAGCTCCGAATTGAATCGTCAGCCAAACAGCGGCCAAATGCTAGGCGCCTTATGCCATATCCTTGACCGCCAACCGGCCTTCGATTATCCCTGCCAGATACTGCGCGTCGTCGGCTATGCCCAAAAACCGTCCCGAACCCCAGGTATGCAGCCAAGGCAAGCCGATAAAATACAGGCCGTCGACGTTGGAGATGCCGCGATCGAATTGCGGAAAACCGCGGCCATCGAAGGCCGGCAATTCTATCCAGCGGTAATTCGGTCTGAAGCCGATCGCCCAGACGATGCTGGTGATGTTTTCCCGGTCGGCGTCGATGGCTGTCGGATCGAATTCAGGCTGCCAGACTTTACGGAACGGCGGCTCGACTGGGGCGTCGATATTGTGGGCGGCAATGTAGCTGTCGATGTCGTTGCGGATGCTGACATAGACCTCGTCGGCATCGTCCAGGTTTTTGGTCAGATCCGGTAGAAACTCCAATTTGCTGCCGCTGATATTGACCATGCTGCCGTAGAGTTTGACGCCTTCCAGTGCGAATTTGCGCAGATCGATTTCGTGGCCGCCGCCGCGGCCGGTCAGATAATGGTTGGTCTTGTGCTTGGCGGCATCGCCCAACGGATGCTTGTCTATCGTCAGATCGTAGAAGCCTAAGTCGTACAACCATTCGGTGGTTTCGCGGCCGCGATACATGCGCGGCGAGCGCGGCGCACTGCCGACGGCCAGATGCACCTTGCGGCCGGCCAGATGCAGGTCTTCCATCAATTGGACGCCGGATTGGCCGGAGCCGACCACCAGCACTTCGCCATCGGGCAATTGATCCGGGTTGCGATAATCGACCGAGTGCAGTTGGGTAATGTGTTTGGGCAAGCTATGGGCGTAATCGGGCACGATGGGTATGTCGTAACCGCCGGTCGCGACTACCACGTGGTCCGCCGTAAACTCGCCGTTGCTGGTAACGACATGCAGCACGCTATTTTTGCCCCGCCACACCCGATTCACCGACACACCTTCCATGATCGGCGGATTCACTTTTTTGGCGAAGGCTTCGACGTATTCGACGATTTCGTGTTTCAGCATGAAGCCTTGCGGATCGTCGCCCTGGTATGGAAAGTCCGGCAACCGGCATTGCCAGTTGGGCGTAACCAGGCAAAAGCTGTCCCAACGGTCGTGGCGCCAAGAATGGCCGATGCGGTTTTTCTCGAAGACGACGTGGTTGATGCCATGTTTTTGCAGGTAATAACTGACCGACAAACCGGCTTGGCCGCCACCGACGACAATAACTTCGTAGTGCAGATGGGTGTTTTCGCGTTTTTCTTTCATGGCTTCCTCTGTTTCTGGTGGTTGTTTTTATGCCCAATCGACACCGGGCTCGTTGAATGGCGTTTTTACCCGAACTTCGACCGGCTCAGCCCGAACGGAATACCGCTGATAAAACGAGACGGGTTGACAAGCCTCAAGCGCATCGCGTCAGGCCCAGGATTTATTCGATAAATTCGATTACGGTGACGGTCGGCGTTTGCTGTTCCCAAAACCGCATCGCGTCGGCTTCGATTTGCGCTAACTGATCCAACGCACCGGAACAGGCGTAGCCATACTTGTGCCGCACCCGCTCGCTAGCGATGTTCAGGGCCTCTCGGCTACGGCCGACAAAGTCGTCCAACGCATAACTCCGGCCGGGTTGAAAATAGTCCTTGATCACCAGCGACGGCGAATAGCACAGGCTTTCGCTGCTATCGGGCCAGCGGATTTTGAAATGCATTTCAGGCATGGGCGTTTCCTTGGGTTGCGAGTAACGAACGGTAATGGTTTGAATGGGTGTGTGCCGAACGCTGCCAGGAATACTCGGCGGCCAATCGCTTGGCGATGGCGGACAGGCGCGACCGGGGAAAGTTTTCGGCGGCGGCCAGCATCGCACCGGCGATCGAGTCGATCCGTTCCGGGTCGCACCAGACGCCGTCGTCCCGCCGTAGATAGTCGGTAAACGGCGGCCGATCCGAAACCACGACCGGCGTGCCGGAGGCGATGGCTTCCAAAACCGCCAAGCCGAAGCCCTCGGTCAGCGACGGAAATACCAGCGCGTCGGCTAAGCGATACAAAGCCGGCAGATCGGCGTCGGGCAACGGGCCGGTGACTAGCAGCGCCTGGCCGGGGCCGTCTGCGATGCTACTGGCGGCCCGTTCGGCTGCGAACCGGCGACGATAGTCGTTGTGGTCGAGCAGGCTGGCGCCGCCGGCAATCACCAATTGCGCGTCCGGGCGTTGCCTGAGCACTTGCCTAAAAGCCTGAAAAATCCTCAGCGTGTTCTTGCGCCGCTCCACGCCGCCGACCGCCAGAAACACCGGACCGACGCGGTTCAGGCCCAGCAAATGGCGCAAGGCTTCGTCGTTGCGCCCCATTTTGGGGTTGAAACGGTCGATATCGACGCCGTTGTTGATCAATTGCGCGGCGATGCCGTAGTCCTGGAGTAAACTGACTTGCCAGAGCCGGCTGACGCACAGCACATAATCGGCGGCGAGAAACGACGCGGTTTGCCATCGGTTGAGCCGGTCGTCGTCGAAGCGGTCCAAGTGATGCACGGTGCGAATGAACGTCCGGATCATGCCGGCTTGCTTCAACTCCGCCAGCGCACAACCGCTGATCGCGTCCTGGGCATGGTAAATGTCGTAGTCTTCCTGGCTGCTGCGGGCGAAATAATCAACATAGGCCTGGATGCGTTGGCCGACGGTGGCAACCAAATCGCCAACCAAGCCCATTAGCGGTATCAGCACGGTTTTGCAGCGCACCGGACGGAAGAAGTCTTTGCCGGCTTCGGCGGGGGCAATCAAGGTCACATCGTAGCCCAGGTCATGTAGGGCTTCGGCCAGTTGCAGGGCGTGGACCACTCCGCCGCGCGGATTGACGGAATGGGTCAGCATGGCGATTTTGAGTGTTGACATAGGGTTATCTCCCTCACCCCATCCCCTCTCCCTGAGGGAGAGGGGCTTTCAGTTATGATTGGGCCGCAGCCGGTCAAGGGCTGTTCGTTCAAATCCCACAGCGCTTGTTGTTCATCGCCAAGGGCGAGGCGTAACTGGCGACTGGAGTCGGTCGTGCCGATCACCGCGCAAGCGATGCCGCGTTGCGTGAAGCGTTCGATCACCGCCGCGCTATTCTCGCTGTCGACACTGAGCACGAAGCCGAAGCTAGGAAAGCAACTCAGCCATCTTTCCAAGACTATGCCTGCCGGGCGCGGTATCGCTTGGATATCCACGGTGCCGCCCAAGTCCGAGCATTCCAACAGCATTAATATGGTGCCGACGACGCCGGCATTGCTGATGTCCTTGGCGGCAGCGCAAAGGCCGGTTTCGGCCAGGGTCGGCAGGATTTCCAAGTCTTGGCGCAGGCGCTCGGGCGGCGCGCCGGTGCTGGCGTCCCACCATAAATAGGGTTCGCGGAAGTGGCCGCGCAAATCGATGGCCGCCAGCAGTTGTTGGCCTGGTTTTGCGGCGAAGCTGCTGAGCAGTTTTTGGGCGCGGCCCAAAATCGCCACCGACAGTTGCGGGCGGTCGTTACGCAGGTTGCTATGGCCGCCGACCACCGGCACGCCGTAAACTTGCGAGGCGGTCGCTAGGCCTTCCAGTATCGGCTTGGCTTGACCAGCACCGTCGCTCCAGAGCGCATCGACCACCGCGATTGGCCGGCCGCCCATCGCGTAAATGTCGCTGACGTTGACCATCACCCCGCAGTAGCCGGCAAACCAGGGCTGGCTGGCGACGAAGTCGTTCAAATAGCCTTCGCTTGCCAGCAGCAGGTAGCCGTCGCCGTCAGGGATGGCGGCGCAGTCGTCGCCGACCGGTACATCGTTCCCACGCTGCGCGCGGGAATGCATACTGAACCGCTCCGCGGTTCGGGACGCTGGAGCGTCCGTGGCGGGGTTCCAACGCGGAGCGTGGGAACCATAGAGTCTTCCCATCACCTCGGCGATGTCGCGCTTATGCGCTAGCCCCAAGCCTTGCCGGATGCTCAGCGTCAATTCGGCGAGCGCACTCATGCCGCGATCCGGGAGGTGGCGACGAAACCGGTGGCGCCGTCGGCATAGGGCGGATAGCTATCCAGGTCTGCCTGCATCAAATAATGCGACCGGCCATGCGCCTCGATTTCCTTCAGCGAGCGCCAATGCAGGCGACGGAACAGCAACTGGTTGCGGGCCTGCACCTGGGCCAAAAAGGTGTTGCAGCCCTGGGCGTGGGCGCTGGTCACCGCCAGCTTAATCAAGGCCGCGCCGAGACTGCCTTGCTTGCGGTAGTCCCGATCCACCGCCAAGCGCGAGCCCCACCAGACGCCGGGCTTTTCCTGGTGGATGCGCACGGTGCCGACCACCCGGTCCGGCATGCCGGCCAGGCAGGCGATGGCGACGATGGGCGTGGCGACTTTATCGATATCGTCCAGATCGTCGCCGGCGAAGATGCCTTGCTCCTCGCAGAACACCGCCTGGCGCAGTTCCCGCATCTGCTTGCGCTCCCAATCCTGGGTGACGAACTTGATCAAATATTCGTTGGCGAAATAGGGTTTAAAGTTATCGGTCCACATCTCACACCTCGTAGCTGGCCAGTGCCGAGCAGGCGCCGCATTTGGCGCAGCCGGCCTTGATGTCTTGGGATAACAGCCGGGCTTGTTTGAGCATCGCGCCGAGCGTCGGCAGGATTTGCGCCATGAAGGCCGGCGTCGGTGCCGGATGGTTTTCCAGCGGCGTGCCGGTGATCGGCACGAAGGGCACGACGAAGGGGTAAACGCCTTTGGCTATCAAGTGTTGCGAGACTTCCAGGATCGCCTCCGCCGTATCGCCCAGCCCCGCCAGGATGTAGGTGCTGACCTGGCCGCGGCCGAATACCGCCACCGCAGCGTCGAAGGCGTCCATGTAACGCGCCATAGTCAGGCCGGCTTTGCCAGGCATGATGCGGGCGCGCACTTCCGGCGTCACCGCTTCCAAATGCATGCCCAAACTATCGATGCCGCAAGCCTTCATGCGCTGGAACCAGAGGTCTTCATCCGGCGGCTCGCATTGGCCCTGAATCGGCAGATCGACGGCGGCTTTGACGGCCTGGGCGCTTTCGCAGAGGATGGCCGCGCCCCGGTCGGTCAGATTGGGCGTGCCGGTGGTCATCACCATGTGCTTGACGCCGTCCAGCTCGACGGCGGCCTTGGCGACCTCCGCCAGTTGCTTAGGCGTCTTGCGCAAAATGGTATTGCCGGCTGCCAGCGATAGTCCTATGGCGCAGAACTGGCAGGCGGTCTTGCGGTTGCCGTAGCGGATACAGGATTGCAGCAGCGTGGTCGCCAGCACGTCCGACGAATGCAGCGTGGCGATTTGCGAATAAGCTATGCCGTCCTCGGTTTTTAAATCGTAAAAGCGCGGCTGCCGCGGAAATTCGATATGGCTGACCACGACGCCGTCGCGCCGAATTTCGCTGATACCGTGCTGGTCCGGCTTGCCGGCGACGAAGGGCGAGTCGCAGGCCGAGGCGGTGGCGATTGGGATCATCACCGTTCGCCCGGCGAAATTGACGGCCTTGTGATCGGAAGGCCCGGCGCCGCCGCGCCGGCCTGTGACGCCAACTTCGCTGTCTTCCAGGCGTAATCCTAAGGATTGCAGATCGAGCAGCAAAGCAGCGGTGCCGGCGTCAGCCAAGGCTAATGGATTCATCGCGATCTCCTGTTGGGACGGTGGGGGAAACATGGCTGGACGGATTGGCCGCCGCATCGCTGAACATCGGCACGGCCGGCCTGTCGGCTATACGCAGGCTGAGCAGTTCCGGGCGGGCGTAATGGCCGACCGAATCCATCATGCGCTTGCGCTTAGTGATCAAATTCATGTCCAGGTCGGCGATCAGGATGCCTTCGCCTGCGCGCAAGGGTTCGACGACGTGCTGGCCTTCCGGCGAGACGATGGCGGTGCAACAGCCGCCGCGCAGGGCTTTTTGCAAGTTGGGATCGGTGGTCACTGCGTCGATTTGTTCGTCCGAGAGCCAGCCGGTGGCGTTGACCACGAAGCAGCCGGATTCCAGGGCGTGGTGGCGTATCGTCACTTCAATTTGCTCGGCGAAGATAGGGCCGACTAATGAGCCCGGAAACTGGCTGCAGTGGATTTGTTCGTGCTGGGCCATTAATGCATAACGGGCCAGTGGGTTGTAATGTTCCCAGCAGGCCAGCGCGCCGATGCGGCCGATGCCGGTTTCGACGACTTTGAGACCCGCGCCGTCGCCTTGACCCCAGACCATGCGTTCGTGGTAGGTCGGGGTGATCTTGCGGCGTTTCAACGCCAGACGGCCGGTTTCGTCGAAAATCAATTGGGTGTTATAGAGACTGCCATGGTCGCGTTCGTTGACGCCCAACACCACGACCACACCATGAGCCTTGGCCTGCGCCGCGACCGCGTCGGTGACCGGGCCAGGCACCGTCGGCGCTAAATCGTAAAGCTTCAAGTGTTCGCGTCCCTGGGCGACCGGCGGCAGCACGAAGGAAAAGTAGGGGTAATAAGGCACGAAGGTTTCCGGGAACACCACGATTTGCGCCCCCTTGGCGGCGGCGTCGCTGATGGCCTGGCAAACCTTGTCGGCGGTGGCAGTGGCGGATTCGAACACCGGCGCGATCTGTACCGCCGCCGCTCTGACGATATTGGGATGGGTCACAATGAGTTCTCCTGTGGCAGTGCGTAGGGTACACACCGCGTACCTTCCGCAGCGTTACCGTTGGAAGGCGCAAAAAGGCACGCAATGCGTACCCGGCTAATTTGGACTTACAAAGTCCAGGTATCCAGGATGAAGGCGTTGTCGCGCTGGTGCAGCAACACAATATCTAACACGTCTAATGGGTTGATAGGACGAATGCCCGGCAGCAGGCTGGGTTCGCCGTGGCCGTACAAGGCTTGCAGCGCAAAGCGGCAGGCGTAGACCTTGCCGCCCTCCTCGATGAATTTGGCGATCTGGTTGGCGTAATTCTGGTGCCCCGGAAATGACTCGTCGCCCAGGCGCGGAAAGCCGCGTTGCAGACCCAGCGTCACGCCGGGGCCGTACAACAAGATCGAGGTTTCGAAGCCTTTGCGTTGCAGGCGAGTCGCTTGCAACAAGTTGACGAAGCCTATCGAGCCCTCGAAGGCGACGGTGTGGAATTTGACCAGGGCTTTCTGGCCCGGTTCTGCTTTGACGTCTTCGAAGACTTTTTCTTCGAAATCGACAAAAAAGTCGCCTTTTTGGTGGGCTGGTGCGGTAACGGCTGGCATCTAAATCTCCTGATGATCGGTAAAAAACCCGGTGCCGGCGAGCGACGCCGGGAGCAACAATGACTGTCAATCCTGTGTTCGATCGACGGGAGATACTTTACTGACGCGTATAAAAGCGGAACAGATTCAGTCAGTCGTATAATTTTTCAGTACAGATACACCTGAAACGGATCTGTATGGTGCCAAAACGCGCCTAACTGTTACGTTTGAATTTTGCCCGGTCCGATAGCGTTCGAAACAACCAGGCCGGAGCTGGCTGCGCGGTTTGTGCGATGATGGCCGGACCGGCTTCACTTTACCGACCATGACGCAAAAACGCTTTTTCGGCCATCCGCCCGGCCTGTTCGTGCTGTTTTTCACCGAGATGTGGGAACGCTTTTCCTATTACGGCATGCGCGCCCTGTTGGTGCTGTACATGACCGAACACCTGCTAAAGGCGGCGCAAACCGGCCGGGAGGTATACGGCCTGCCGCTGCTGAAGCGGGTTTTGCAAGCGGTTTTCGGCCCGCTCGGCGAGCAAGCGTTGGCGTCGCAGATTTACGGCCTGTACACCGGCTTGGTCTATCTGACGCCGCTGTTCGGCGGCCTGCTGGCCGACCGGGTGCTGGGCCGGCGCCGCGCCGTGCTGTTGGGCGGCAGCCTGATGGCAGTCGGCCATTTCTTGATGGCCGACGAAGCCTGGTTTCTGCCGGCGCTGTTGTTTTTGATCGTCGGTAACGGCTGCTTCAAACCCAATATTTCCGGCCAGGTCGGCGACTTGTATCCGCCTGGCGATCCGCGCCGCGACGGTGCATTCACCATTTTTTACATGGGCGTCAATCTCGGCGCATTTTTTTCGCCGCTGGTATGCGGCACGTTGGGCCAGCGCTATGGCTGGCATTACGGCTTTGCCGCCGCCGGCGTCGGCATGCTGCTGGGCTTGCTGGTTTACGGCTGGGGCCGGCGTTATTTGCCGGCGGCCGAGCCGCCGCAGCCGCGGGTTGGCCAGGCCGAAGCCTTATCCGGCGAGGATTACCGAGCCATCGCCGCACTCGGCACTATCGCGCTGCTGAACGTGATGTTCTGGGCCGTTTACGAACAGCAAGGCAACACGCTGCAACTGTTTGCCGAACACGAGACCGATTGGCACCTGTTCGGTTGGGAAATGCCGTCCACCTGGTTCCAGTCCTTGAATCCGGCGTTTATTTTTATGCTGGCGCCGCTGATCGACGCCCACGCCCGCCGGCAAAGCCGACGCGGCCGCCAGGCGTCCAGCATCGGCAAAATGGCCTTGGGTGCGGTGTTGTTGGGCGCTTCGTTTTTCGTATTGATTTTCGCGGTCGGCGCTACCGGCCAACCCGGCAAAATCAGTTTTCTGTGGCTGGCCTTGTGCACGCTGGTGTACACGCTGGGCGAACTGTACCTGTCACCGGTCGGTTTGTCGCTGGTCAGCAAAATCGCGCCGGCCGGCCTGATCGGGCTTTTGATGGGAATTTGGTTTCTGTCGTCGTTCTTCGGCAACTTGCTGTCGGGTTACATCGGCAGCTTTTACCAGACCATGCCCAGACCGGCGTTTTTTCTACTGTTGGCCGGCTTGGGCATCGGCACCGGTCTGGCGATACTGGCGGTGAAACCGCTACTGCGCAAGGCCTTGGGGCCGGTTTGAACTCACTGCGGCCAGGGCACGGCCGGCGCGCAGTTTTCGACGAAAATATTGCCTTTGCCGGCATCGTTAGGAATATAGACCTGGTTTGCGGCTGAAGGCGGGTAACTGGAACCGTCGGCGCATTGTGCGCTTTGCCCCGGCCCGACCGCGATGCGGGCTCCGGGCTTGATCTTGCAGACGCTGAGCCGGTCCGGCGCGCTCCATTCCGGACAAATCGCTTCGGCCTCGCGGTAGGCGTCGAGGCCGGCGGCCGGCGGCGAAAACGACCACCAGCTACCGTATTGGCCGGCCGGCCGGCTGCTGTCCCACACCCGGTATACCGTCAACGCTTGCTGCACCAGATAGACCTTGCCGGTGCACAACTTGCCTTCTCCGGGTGCGCCGCGGGCAATTTCGACCAATTTGACATCGTCGATAGGCTCCAGTCCGGCTGCCGGCACTTCGACGCTGCCGACGCAGGCCCAATCGCCGCCCTTAAACACCAGCGTTCCGTCGATCACGGCCATATCGGCGCAACCGGCCAAACCCAGTAACAAAATGCCGACAAGCCGTTTCGGGCCGAATCCGCTCATACCTTCAGTCTCCCCTGGCCGGTGGCGGCCAATTCCGTGCAGACGCCCCGTCCGCAATGCCGTAGCATAATAACCGGATCAACCGGAAACGCCGCCAATCATTCTGCCGATGACTCAATTACCGCATCCTGCCCTGCCTGCGCCGCGCCTGTATCTTGCTGTATTGGCCGCCATCGTTTGCGGCGCCCTGTTCGGCGCGTTGGACGCCGGACACGCCGTGCTGCTCAAACCGATGGGCGACGCTTTTATCGCGTTAGTGAAAATGCTGATCGCGCCGGTGATTTTCTGCACCATCGTGCTCGGCATCGCCGGCGCCGAAGACATGAAAAAAACCGGCCGGGTCGGGATCAAGGCCTTGTTGTATTTCGAAACGGTCTCGACCTTTGCCCTCGGCCTGGGGCTGCTGGTCGCCAATCTGCTGAAACCCGGCGCCGGTTTTAATGCCGATCCGGCGACGCTGGACCCGCAAGCGGTGGCCGGTTTCGTCAGACAAGCTTCCGAGCAACGCGTGGCCGATTTTGTGTTGCACGTCATCCCGAAAACCTTCACCGACGCCTTCACCGGTTCCGGCGATTTGCTGCAGGTCTTGCTGGTGTCGGTGCTGTTCGGCTTCGCGTTGCAGCGGCTGGGCGACGCCGGCCGCTCGGTACACCGCTTCGTCGAGGAAAGCGCGCAGTTGTTTTTCGCGATGCTGAATCTGGTGATGAAACTGGCGCCGCTGGGTGCCGGCGCGGCGATGGCGTTCACGGTCGGCAAATACGGCCTCGCCGCGTTGAAACCGCTGGCGGCGCTGATGGGCTGTTTCTATCTGAGCTGCATCCTGTTCGTCGGCCTGGTGTTGGGCGGCATTGCCGCGCTGACCGGATTCAACCTGGTTAAATTGCTGAACTATCTGCGGGCGGAACTGCTGATCGTGCTCGGCACCTCGTCGTCCGAATCGGCGTTGCTGCCGCTAATGCAGAAACTGGAAAGGCTGGGCTGTTCGCGTTCGGTGGTCGGCCTGGTGGTGCCGTCGGGTTATTCGTTCAACCTGGACGGCACCAACATTTATCTGACGATGGCGGCATTGTTCATGGCCCAAGCTCTAAATATCGAGCTGCCGCTCGGCCAGCAACTGAGCCTGCTGCTGGTGGCGATGCTGACCAGCAAAGGCGCGTCCGGCGTCAGCGGCGCCGGCTTTATCACGCTGGCGGCGACCTTGAGCGTGGTGCCGGCGGTGCCGGTCGCAGCGTTGTCGTTAATACTCGGCATCGACCGCTTCATGTCCGAAGCCCGTGCTCTGACCAATTTGGTCGGCAATGCAGTGGCGGCCATCGTCATCTCCCATTCGGAACGCGAGCTGGACCGGGATAAGTTGCGGGCGGAATTGAACGCCGCAGTCGGCAGCGGCCGCCACTGATTCTACTTTGTCGGATTCCGAAAAGTGCTGACCGTAACCGCATTGGCTTAAATCCGGCCAAGCGCAACTAAGCCCATTAGCTTAATTCAGCCAAATTTCCTGGTGTTTTCATCGGCACCGACTCTAGTGTATAAAGTACAGCGACCCAAGCGGCCCGGCACCGATCCGGAACATCGACCGGCCGGGTTCAGGCAATCCCGACCGCAGCGGCCGGCTGGCGCCTTCTCGGCGCCGCGGCCGCCGCCCTCCGAACCGACTAGTGAGTGAGCAGAATATGGAGCATGCGTCGCTGGCTGCAAACAAAGCGTTCGCTTTCCCCAAAAGCAATAGGCAACGCGGCAGCTTGAAAGATTTTCTACTGTTGTTTCTGCCGATCACCGTGCTGATCGTGGCGGGAGCCTGGACACTGGGCGAGGCGCGCCTGCACAGCGAACTGGCGACGTTAATGGCCGAGGAACGCACCTATGTCGACCTGAGCCAGGGCCGGCTGGACCAGGAGTTGGCCGTGCCGATTCGGCATTTGCTGAGCCTGGCCAGCGAACGACCGGTACGCCAAGTCTACGAGGCCGACGAAAACGGCGATTTCCAGCCCATGGTGGAGGCCTTCCTGTCGCTGATGGCGCGCAATCCCAGTTACGACAAAGTCCGCTGGCTGGACGAATCGGGGCGCGAGAAAGTTCGGGTCAACAATGTCGACGGCCGACCCTATTTGGTTCCGCAACACGAACTGCAAAACAAGCAGCAGCGCTATTTCTTCCAGGAGACGCTCCGGCTCAACCGGGGCGCGGTCTATATTTCGCCGCTGGACCTGAACATGGACCGCGACCGGATCGAGTTTCCCTACAAGCCGACGCTGCGGGTCGCCACCCATGTGTTTCGCGCCGACGGCAGCCCGGCGGGCATTTTGATGATCAACCTCGCCGCCCGCTCGATGTTGCAGGCCTTCGTCGCCAGTTCCGGCCCGGTCGCCGAGCGGCTGATGCTGCTCAACGCCGAAGGTTACTGGTTGAAAAGCCCCGACCCGGCCGACGAATGGGGCTTCATGTTCCAGCGCGATTCGACGTTGGCCAGCCGTAACCCCTCAGCCTGGGCCGCAGTGTCCCGGCAGAGCCGCGGCCAGGCCCGGCTCGGCGACGGCTTGTGGACCTGGACCTCGGTATCGCCGGTCCCGGACGGCGACACGCCGCTGGCCCACAACATCCGCTGGAAGGTCGTCACCCAAGTACCGGAAAGCCGTTTGGCCGAATTGGAACAACAGGTATGGCCGGCCAAAATCGCCGGCGCGCTGGTACTGCTACTGCTGTTCGGCCTCGGCGTCGGCCGGCTGGTCCGGGCCAAATCCGCCCAGACGCTCGCCGAAAAGGAAGCGGCTTTGGCACGTAGCGAAGCCGATGCGGCGCTGCGGTTGCACGAGGCGCAGGCCGGCTTCCGTATGCTGTTCGAAGCCAACACCAACGGCTTGCTGGTCGTCGACGGCGAGGGCCGGATCACGATGGGCAACCCGGCTTTCGAGGCGATGTTCGGCTACCGTTTGGCCGAACTGCGCGGCCAGCCGGTCGAAGTGCTGCTGCCCGACGCCGACCGCGCCGGCCACGCCCTGAAACGCGCCCAATACCTGCAACAGCCCTCCAGCCGGTCGATGGGGGCCGGCCGCGATTTGTACGGCACCCGCAAGGACGGCAACCGGTTTGCCCTGGAGATTGGCCTGAGTCCGTTCTGGGACAATAAACAATTTTTCGTACTGGCCACCATCGTCGACATCTCGGAGCGCAAACGCAGCCAGGACGAAATCCTGCGCATGAACGAGACGCTGGAGCAACGCGTCGCCGAACGTACCGCCGAATTGCAGGCCGCCCGGAGCGAAGCGGAACGTCTGGCCCACGTCAAGGGAAACTTCCTGGCCAACATGAGCCACGAGATCCGCACGCCGATGAACGCGATTCTCGGCATCGCCTATTTGCTGGAAAAAGCGCCGCTCGGCGCCGACGAACTGGCGTTGGTCAAAAAAATCCGCGTGGCCGGCCGGTCGCTGATGGGGATAATCAACGACATTCTCGATTTTTCCAAAATCGAATCCGGCCGCCTGGAAATCGAACGCGCCCCGTTCCGGCTCAACGACGTGCTGGATAACGTTGCAACCTTGATGTCGTCGGTTGGCGCCAACGAAGACGTGGAATTCATCATGGGCCCGGCGCCGGAAGGCGTCGAGTTCCTGCTCGGCGATGCGTTGCGGCTGGAACAGGTACTGGTCAACCTGACCGGCAACGCGCTGAAATTCACCGCGCACGGCAGCGTCGCGCTGGCTGTCGCCCGTTGCAGCGTCGGCGGCAAGCCGGGCCTGCGTTTCAGCGTTGCCGACACCGGTAAGGGCATTGCCGCGGACAAGCAAGCCGAAATCTTCTCCGCCTTTTCCCAAGAAGACAGCTCGACCACGCGCCGCTTCGGCGGCAGCGGGCTGGGCCTATCGATCTGCCGCTGCCTGGTAAAGATGATGGGCGGCGAAATCGGCGTGGTCAGCGAGCCTGGCAAAGGCAGCGAATTCTGGTTCGAGATTCCGGTGACGCCGGTCGAGCCGCAAGATTACGTGCATCCGGCACTGACCTTTCAAAACGTGCTGATTGCCGACGACCACCCGCTGGCGCGGGACATGCTGGCGGCAACGGTGCGCAGCCTGGGCTGGAACCCGGAAGTGGTCGCATCCGGCGCAGAAGCGATACAACGCATCCGCAGCCGCGTCGCCAGCCACGGCAAACTGCCGGACATTATGCTACTGGACTGGCGCATGCCCGGCGTGGACGGCTTGCAGGCCGGCAAAGAAATTAAGCAGTTACTCGGTACCGCGCCGGAAGCGCCGCTGATTGTGATGGCCACCGCGCACGACCGCGAAGTTTTGAGCCACGAAGCGGGCGCGGAACTGGCGGATGCGATTCTGACCAAACCGGTCACCGCATCGGCCTTGTACAACGCCATCAGCGAAGCCAGGCGCCACCTGCATGGCACGCTCGGCCCGCGGCCCGCCGCCGCGGCCGGCAAGGGCCAGCTCGAGCAGTTGCGGATATTGGTGGTCGACGACAGCGAAATCAACCGCGACATGGCGAAGCGGATCTTGGAATCGGAAGCCGCCGAAGTGTTTCTGGCCGACGACGGCGCGGCCGCATTGGCTTGGCTGAAGGCCAATCCGGGCCGAGCCGACGTGGTATTGATGGACGTGCAGATGCCGGAAATGGACGGCCACGAAGCCACCCGCCGCATTCGCCAAGAGCTGGGTTTGACCGATCTACCGGTCATCGCGCTGACGGCCGGTGCCTTCAAAACCCAGCAGGACGCCTCGCTGGCGGCCGGCATGAACGGCTTCATCGCCAAACCGTTCGACGTCGATAAATTGATCGCCTACCTGCGCCAGTACGCCGCGTCGCCGCAACCGCCGTCTGCGGCTGCCGCCGATGCGGAAACCCCGCCCGCTTATTCGGTACCGGTAATCGACCTGCAAAAAGGCTTGCGGATCTGGAAGGATCTCGGCGTGTACAAAAAATACCTGGAAAAATTCGTCGCCAACCATGCCGGCGACGGCGATGGTATAGCCGCAGCCCTTGCGGCCGGCGACGCCGAAACCGCGCGCGCGATGACCCATAAGCTGAAAGGTTCTGCCGCCAATCTGGCTCTGATCGCAATTTGGGAAGCGGCCGAAAATCTGGAACTGGCATTGTACGAACGCCGCGCAACCGACGACTGGCTGCAACGCTTGCGGATGACTTTGCAGCGCGGCGGTGCGGCAATCGCCAGGCTGGTCTCGGACGACGCCGCTACGCCCGGCGCCTCCTGCATTGCCGTTGCCGACAGCGCCGGCAGCGCCCGGCTGCTACGCAATGTGTTGCAAGCGCTGGACCGAGACGATTCGCAACTGGCCGAACCTTGGCTACAGGCATTGGCGCGGGAATTGTCCGCCGAGGAACTGGCCGCGATCCGGGAGCGGGTGGATAACTTCGATTTTCGCGGCGCCGAGATCTATATCCGCCGGTTGCTGGCTCGGCTGCATGGCGCCGGCGCCGCGGACGACAGCGATTGATCCGAAACCGGCGGACCTTACTTGGCCAGACAGCCGGCCAGAAACAAACGCACCACCGGGCCGACCCATCGCTCGATTTCGGCGGCGTCCGGCGTCGGCTCCAATCCCAATTGCAAGCGCTGCAAACGCTCGCCGCGGACGGCGCTGACGAACTGGTCGGCGAGGAAATCGGGGTCGATATCGGCAATCAAACCGGCCCGCTGCTGTAAACGGAAGAACTCGGCCAGTTGCCCCAAGGTACGCTGGGGGCCCTGTTCGTAAAACTGGGTCGCCAGTTCCGGAAATCGCGGCGATTCGCCGATCAGGATCGCCCGCATCCGCAGTACGTCGGGGCGGGTGATGCGAAACAAAAACTGGCCGGCGAAGCTGAGCAAGGCTTCCTCCGGCGGCAACTCAGGACATAAGCTACCGATGAACTGGTCGCTACAGCGCCGGATCAATGCGCCGAATAAGCCGGCCTTGCCGCCGAACTGGCTGTAGACGGTGCGTAACGAGACCCGCGCGTCGCGGGCGATGGTTTCCATACTCAAATTGCCGTAGCCGTGTTCCAAAAAAAGCCGCAGCGCCGCGTCGAGCAATCTGTCCCGACTTTGTTGCTCGTCGCCCTTACACGGGCGGCCACATTTAACCATGCTGTCGTACTCGCAAAAGAAATTGACTTGCCAAACGATGATACCCTAGACTAAACGGTAATAGATATTACCATTTTATTTCAGGGGAACGGGCATGGCATTCATGATGGAATCAGCAACGGCAATTCGGCCGGGAAACTCCGCGGCGTTAACAGGACGCGCCCGATTTGCCGGCCTCTGCCTCCTGGCCGCAACGCTGCAACTGGTCCTGTCGGGTTGCGGCGATTCCGCTACCCCCGGCAACGCCGCACCGGCGATGCCGCCGGCCAACGTCAAAATCGCGCAGCCTCTAAGTCGGGAAACCAGCGACTGGGACGAATACACCGGCCGGATCGAAGCCGTCAACGCAGTGGATGTGCGCGCCCGCATCGGCGGCTATTTGGAAAAGGTCAATTTCCGCGCCGGCGATAAGGTCAAAAAAGGCGATCTGCTGTTTCTGATCGACCAGAAACCGTTACAAGCGCAATTGAATTTCGCCAACGCCGAACTGGAGCGGGCCAAAACCAAGCGCGAACTGGCGATAAACGATCTGGCCCGCGCCGAGAATCTATTCAAAGCCAAGGCCATTTCCGCCGAAGAATACGACGCCCGCAGCAAAGGCCTGCGCGAAGCCGCTGCCGCCGTGGTTTCCGCCGAAGCCAGCGCCTACGCCGCCAAATTGAATCTGGAATACACCGAAATCCGCGCCCCGATCAGCGGCCGGGTCGGTCGGGAATTGTTGACGGTCGGCAATCTGGTCAAAGCCGACGACACCTTGTTAACCCAAATGGTATCCACCGATCCGATCTACGTTTACGTCGATGCCGACGAGCAATCGGTGCTGAAATACCGGCGCCAGGCTAAGCGGGACGGCAGCGTTAGCGCCGATCTGCATGGCGCGGCGGTGGAAGCGGCAGTGGCCGACGAGGACGGATTTCCGCACCAGGGCAAACTGGACTACATCGCTCCGCGCGCCGATGCCGCCACCGGTACTTTGACCCTGCGCGGCGTGTTCCCGAATCCGGATGAACTGCTCAGCCCCGGTTTCTTCGCCCGCTTGCGCCTGAAAGGTTCGGCGGCTTACCCGGCGCTGTTGGTGCCGGACCGTGCTATCGGCGCCGACCAAGCCCAGCGCTTCGTCTGGGTGGTCAACGCCAACAACCAGGCCGAGTACCGGCCGGTCAAGCCCGGCGCCCGCATCGGCCAACTGCGCGTGGTGCGCGACGGCTTGAAAGCCGAGGATTGGGTCGTCGTCGAAGGCTTGCAAAAACTGCGGCCCGGCGCGACGGTCAACCCGGAAAAAATCGCACTCGACGGCCAGGGAGGCCAATAAGCCATGGATAAATTCAGCCATTTTTTCATCGACCGGCCGATCTTCGCCTCGGTGTTGTCGATTGTGATCGTACTGGTCGGCGGCCTGGCGCTGATCGGCCTGCCGATTGCCCAATATCCGGAAATCGCCCCGCCCACTGTCGTCGTCACCGCCACCTACCCCGGCGCCAACGCCAAAGTCGTCGCCGAAACGGTGGCGACGCCGGTCGAGCAGGAAGTCAACGGCGTCGAGGACATGCTGTACATGTCGTCGCAATCGACCAACAGCGGCGTGATGGCGTTGACCATCACCTTCAAGCCCGGCACCAACCTGGACAAAGCCCAGGTGTTGGTGCAAAACCGGGTGGCGCTGGCCGAACCCAAACTGCCGGAAGAAGTGCGCCGCCAAGGTCTGAGCGTGAAAAAGCGCAGCCCGGACCTGAGCCTGGTGGTCAATCTGGTATCGCCGGATAAACGCTACGACAGCGTTTACATGAGCAACTACGCACTGCTGCAAGTCCGCGATACGCTGGCCCGGCTACCCGGCGTCGGCGATATTCTGTTGTTCGGCGCCCGCGACTACAGCATGCGCTTATGGCTGAACCCGGAAAAAATCGCCGCCCGCAATCTGAGCGCGGCCGAAGTGGTCAATGCCGTGCGCGAGCAAAACGTGCAGGTCGCGGCCGGCGTAGTCGGCCAGCAACCGTCGCCGACCGCGGCCGAATACCAATACACGGTCAGCACGCTGGGCCGCCTGAGCGATCCGGAACAGTTCGGCGAAATCGTGATCAGACCCGGCGACAACGGCCAGGTCACCAAGCTTAAAGACGTGGCCCGCATCGAACTCGGCGCCAAAGATTACAACTCCGGCCTGTTCCTGGACGGCGAAGAAACCGTCGGTCTGGCGATTTTCCAATTGCCCGGCTCCAACGCCATCGATACCAAAAAAGCCGTGGTCGACGCGATGGAAAAACTGAAAACCCGCTTCCCGGAAGGCCTGGATTATGTGCTGGTCTACGACACCGTCGTGTTCGTCCAGCAATCGATCGACGCCGTGGTCAAGACTTTGTTCGAAGCGCTGGGCTTGGTGGTGTTGGTGGTCATCGTGTTCCTGCAAAACTGGCGGGCGGCGGTGATTCCGTTGCTGGCGGTGCCGGTGTCGTTGATCGGCGCTTTTGCGGTGATGGCCGGCTTGGGTTTGTCGTTAAATACCCTGTCGTTGTTCGGCCTAGTATTGGCGATCGGGATCGTGGTCGACGATGCCATCGTCGTGGTCGAAAACGTCGAACGCCATATTTCCGAGGGCATGCACGCCCGCGAAGCCACCCGCCTGGCGATGAGCGAAGTGATAGGGCCGGTCGTTGCCACGGCCTTGGTACTGGTCGCGGTATTCGTCCCGACCGCGTTCATCACCGGCGTGTCCGGCGCGTTTTACAAACAGTTTGCCTTGACCATTGCCGTGTCGACGGTAATCTCGGCCTTCAACTCGCTGACCTTGAGCCCTGCGCTTTGCGCCCTGTTGCTGGACCGGGCCCACGAAAACAAGGATGCCTTTACCAAGCTGTTCGATAAATTATTCGGCTGGTTCTTTGTTGGCTTCAACCGCTTTTTCGAGCGTTTCAGCCTGGGATATTCCAGACTGGTCGGCCGCCTGATCCGGATGGTGGCGGTAGTCTTGGTGCTTTATGTCGGCCTGAACGGCCTGAACTTCTTGGCCTTCGAAAAAGTGCCGACCGGTTTCATACCGGACCAGGACCAGGGCTATCTGATTTTGTACGCGCAGTTGCCGGACGCAGCGTCGTTGGCGCGTACCAAAGACGTGGTGCAACAAGCCAGCAAAATCGTGCTGGATACCGAAGGCGTCAGCCATATCAACGCCTACGCCGGCTGGTCGATTCTGAGCGGCGCCAACCAATCCAACGTCGCAACCATGTTCGCCCGGCTGGATTCGTTCGACAGCCGCGCCCACCGTCCGGATTTGCATGCCTCGCAAGTCGTCAAAACCCTGAACCAGCGGCTGGCGGCCATCCCCAACGCCCGCATTGCCGTGTTCACACCGCCGCCGATTCGCGGCATGAGCTCGGTCGGCGGTTTTAAATTGCAGGTACAGGACCGCAATAACGCCGGCATCGACGAGCTGCAAAAAGTCGCCGGGGAAATGATCGAAAAAGGCAACCAGCAACCGGGCTTGGTCGGTTTATTCACCACCTTCCGCGCCGGCGTGCCGCAATTGTTCGTCGACGTCGACCGCACCCAGGTTAAATCGATGAACGTACCGTTGAAGGACGTGTTCGACACCTTGCAGATTTATTTGGGTTCGTTGTACGTCAACGATTTCAATATCTTCGGCCGTACTTACCAGGTTACGTCCCAGGCCGACGCCGATTTCCGGATGCTACCTAGCGACATCACCGAGCTCAAGACCAAAAATCTGAGCGGCGGCATGGTGCCGTTGGGCGCGGTCGCCGACGTCAAGGAAATCAGCGGTCCGGACAAAATCACCCGCTACAACATGTACACCGCCGCCGAAATCAACGGCAGCACGCTGCCCGGCGTCAGCTCCGGCGATGCCATCGAAAAAATGAGCCGGGTGTTGCGCGACAACCTACCGCCCGGCTTTGATTTCGAATGGACCGAACTCAGCTTGCAGCAAGTGCTGGCCGGTAACGTCGCATTGTTGGTGTTTCCGCTCAGCGTGATTTTCGTGTTCCTGGCCCTGGCCGCGCAATACGAAAGCTGGGCGCTGCCGTTCGCGGTCATTCTGATCGTGCCGATGTGTATTCTGTCGTCGATGACGGGGGTCTGGATCGGCGGCATGGATAACAACATCTTTACCCAGATCGGCTTCATCGTCTTGGTCGGTCTGGCCAGCAAGAACGCGATTTTGATCGTCGAGTTTGCCAAGCACCGCCAGGAATCGGGCCTGACGCGTTTCGAAGCGGCCGTCGAGGCGGCACGGATTCGCTTGCGGCCGATTTTGATGACCTCGTTCGCTTTCGTGATGGGCGTATTTCCGCTGGTGGTCGCCAAAGGCGCCGGCGCCGAATCGCGGCATTTGCTGGGTACCGCGGTATTCAGCGGCATGATCGGCGTGACGGTTTTCGGTTTGCTGCTGACGCCGGTGTTTTTCGTCGCGGTACAAGGGCTGGCCGGCAAATTGCGCCGCAATACCAACGTTCAACACGCCAACGAGGAGTAGTTGCCATGAATCCTAGTTTGAAACTTAGCGCGTTGGCTCAAGCCATGCTCGCTGGCGCCCTGCTGGCCGGTTGCGCGGTCGGCCCGGATTACCGAACCCCGGCCACGGCCGATTTGCCTGGCCAATTCGCCAATGCGCCCGCGCCGTTATTTTCGGCGGACAGCAGCGAGGTGGCTTGGTGGAAATTGTTCAATGACAGCTTGCTGGAAAATCTGGTCGAACAAAGCCTGCACCACAACCGCGATTTGCAAGCCGCCAAAGCCAATCTGGCCGAGGCTAGGGCCTTGTATCTGGAATCCGGCCTGAGCCTGCTGCCGACCGTTACCTCGCGCGCCAGCTATAACGAACAGAAACGCAGCGCCGGCTCGTTGAACAACCGAGCTTTCGTGCCGCGCGAATTGAAGCTGTACAGCATGGGCTTCGACGCGTCGTGGGAATTGGATTTCTTCGGCCGGGTCCGGCGTAGCGTCGAAGCCGCCGACAACCAGGTCGCCGCCGAGGAAGCCAGTCTGCGCGATGTCGAAGTCAGCCTGGTCGGCGAAGTCGCCCGCAATTATTTTGCGCTGCGCGGCCTGCAACACCAGTTGGCCGTAGCGCAACGTAATGCCGAAAACCAGGCGCAAACCCTGGAAATCACTCGGGTTAAGTTCGAAAACGGCCGCGGTACCGAGCTGGATACTTCGCGCGCCGAAGCGCAATTGCAAAGCACCCGTGCCGGCATTCCGCCTTTGGAGACCGCCATTCGCCAAGCCATCCACCGCTTGAGCGTATTGAGCGGACAAATGCCGGATGCATTGACTACGACGTTAAGCGCCCACCAATCGTTACCCAAAGCCCCGGAAACCATCCGCATCGGCGATCCGGCGCAACTGCTGCGGCGGCGGCCGGACATTCGCATGGCGGAGCGCAATCTAGCCGCCGCGACCGCGCAAATCGGCGTCGCCACCGCCGATCTGTTTCCGCGGGTAACCTTCGTCGGCAGCATCTCGCTGGAAGGCAACACCTTGACCAACTTGGTCGCGCCGGGCGGCGATGCCTATTCGATCGGTCCGCGCATCACCTGGGCCGCATTCGACCTGGGCCGGGTCTATGCCCGGATCAAAGCCGCCGACGCTCGCGCCGAGGCCGGTCTGGCCCAGTACGAGCAAACCGTGCTGAACGCGTTGGAGGAAACCGAAAACAGTCTGGTGGCCTACCGGCAAGAATTGAGCCGCCGCGCCGACTTAGCCAAAGCCGCTACCGCCAGCGCCAAGGCGCGCGAGCTGGCGCAACTGCGTTATCAGGAAGGCATCAGCGATTTTCTGACCGTACTCGATGCCGAACAGCGGCTGTTGCAGGACCAAAGCCAATTGGCGCAAAGCGAAACCGCCGCAGCGACGGCGCTGGCTGCGGTGTACAAGGCACTGGGCGGCGGTTGGGAAACGGCCGCCGAAGCGGTTAGCGCCGGCGAATAAAGCCCGGATTGGCCGCCGCGATCCCGAGCCGGCCGGCCGATAACGCCGCCGCCGGCTGCCGGCGGCAACCGTTTCCGGGCGGAACCGTTCGTTCGCCCGGCCACATTTTCCAGGCATCGTCAACTGGCGTGCCGACATATTGCCCAGCCGTCTTCCGGCATGCTAACCTGCCGACCCTTGTTTGAAATATCTAAAAATTTCAAATATTTCTCCGCAAAAACTAGAATCTTGCGCATATACGATCTTTCGCTACAGTTATCATAATCCGTTCACAATTGCCGCATCGTTAGGTTTTGCCCGCCCTGCCCGCCATGAATAAATCTCTTTCTTTATTTCGGATCGCAACGGCATTGCTGGCCTGGCTACCGGATAGCCTGCACGCCGAAACCGACCTGACCGATCTGAATCTGGAAGAACTGCTGGCGGTAAAAATCACTTCGGTGGCAAAAAAAGTGCAGCCCTTGCAGGATTCGGCGGCGGCGGTATTCGTCATCAGCGACGAAGATATCAAGCGCTCCGGCGCCACCAGCATCCCCGACGCACTGCGGTTGGCGCCGGGCATCGACGTCGGCCGGATCGACTCCAACAAGTGGGCGGTCAGTGCGCGCGGTTTCAACGGCCGTTTCGCCAATAAATTGCTGGTGCTGATCGACGGTAGAAGCTTGTACACGCCGGCATTCGCCGGCGTGTATTGGGAATTGCAGGACGTGATGCTGGAAGACGTCGAGCGCATCGAAGTCATCCGCGGTTCCGGCGCGGCCTTGTGGGGCGCCAATGCCGTCAACGGCGTGGTCAACATCATCACCAAACATAGCGCCGACACCCAGGGCGGCTTGCTCAGCGCCGGCGGCGGCAGCGAGGAACTCGGCTTCGGCGCCTTCCGCTACGGCAAGCAAATCAACGCCTCGACCAGTGCCAGGGCCTATCTGAAAGGTTTCGAGCGGGATGCGTTGGCCCGCTCCGCCGGCCAGAGCGCCGGCGATGCCTGGAACAAAATGCAGGGCGGCTTCCGCCTCGATTCCGACCTGTCCGACGCCGATTCGCTGACGCTACAAGGCGACATGTACGCTGCCGACCTGAACCAACAACTGCTGCTCGCCGCATTGGCCGCGCCTTACCGGCAAACGGTCGGCGACCGGTCGATGGCCAGCGGCGGCAATATTATCAGCCGCTGGCAGCACACTTTCTCGGACACGTCGAGCAGCACGCTACAACTGTATTTCGATAGCTACAACCGGCGCGAAGCCTATATCGAAGAGGAACGCCATACCGGCGACCTGGATTTTCAACACCGCTTCGCGCTGAACGATTGGAACGACATTATCTGGGGCTTGGGTTTCCGCTACTCATCTTCCGACGTCACGGATATCTATCCGGATCTGATTTCCTTCAATCCGACCGACCGCGACAACAGCTATTACAGCGGCTTTGTGCAAGACCAACTGACGCTGGTAGACGATACGCTTTGGCTGACGCTGGGCTCGAAACTGGAACACAACGATTTCACCGGCTTCGAAGTGCAGCCCACGGCGCGCTTGATGTGGGGGCCGCACCCGAACCACCGCCTGTGGGGCGCGATATCGCGCGGGGTACGGATTCCGTCGCGGGTCGACGCCGATATGAGCTTGGTGGGCCAAACTCTGCCGCCATTTACCGGCCAAAATGCAACGCCGTTTCCATTGGCGCTTGCCGTGATGGGTTCGCAAACTTACCAGGCCGAACAATTGCTGGCATACGAAGTCGGTTACCGCTTCAGTCCGAATCCGGCCTTTTCGTTGGATATCGCCGGCTTCTATAACAACTACAGTACGCTTCGTTCATACCAACCCAGCGCCATTGACACCTCGCAACTGCCGGCCTATCTGCGCCAGCCGTTTTACATCGACAACGGCGGCGCCGGCCGTACTTACGGTATCGAAACCTCGGTCGTTATGAAAATGCTGGACTGGTGGCGTTGGGACGTCAGCTACAGTGCGCTGAAAAGCGAACTCAGCAGCAACGCCTATTACCGGGAAGCGATCTCGCCGCAGCATAAACTTTCGTTGCGGGCGGCATTGAATCCGGTATCCGACGTGACGCTGGACGCCTGGCTGCGCTACGTCGACAACGCCAGCGCCTTCACGCTGGCCGGGCCGGCCTACATCCGCTCCTATACCACGCTGGATTTACGGCTGGGATGGAAGTTGAACCGCGCGGTGGAACTGGCGCTGGTCGGCCAGAATCTGCTGGATAACCGCCATTTGGAGTACATCCAAGAATCGTTCACCCTGCCGACAGAAGTTCAGCGCGGCGTTTACGGCAAAATCACCTGGGAGTTTTAGACCCCCACCGCACCGCCCGCTAGGCCGTAATGCGCGGCCGCAGCCGCCCGTCTAAACGCCGGCGTGGCCGGCAGACTTTGTCTGCTAAGCGATATCAATCGGCGGTTAGCGGTTGCCGCAAACATGCTCGCCTTGAGCCCGCAGAAAACCGAGCTGTTTCCGGACGATGCGATCGACCTGCTTTGCGGTAATGCGTTCTTCCGCGGCGGCCTCGCGGCAGGTTTTGCCGTCGACGCGGCATGCCAGCAACAATTGCCGCTGCGGCAAAGGGAGTTGCGCCAAGCCGTTCAGAAAACTCCGCCAGGCTTGCCGACCGGCCAGGATTGCGTCCGGCTGCGGCCGCGGGCATGCCCAGTCTTCGTCGATGTCGCCTCCGTCCCATTGCCCGCGCCGCGCCGCCATACGGGCATGATCCAAGGCCAGATTGCCGGCCACCCGGTACAAAAACGCCCGCGGGTTGGAAATTCCGTCACCGGTTTCGAGCCGGGCGATACGGATAAAAGTGTCTTGCAGCAAGTCGGCGGCGGTATCGGGGCAATTGACTTGGCGCAGCAGATATTGGCGCAGTTCGGCTTGATGGCGCAAAAAGGCGGCGGTGAGCGGGGGATGGTTGGTGTTCATAATCCAGAGGAAAACAATAGCCGCCGATCAATAAAAAATGCGGCGGCGAGGTATTTTGGTTTTATTTGCCGGCGTAGCGTGGGCATACATGAGGCCGGTAATGCCGGAAGCGACTGCCGAGACCATTGCCCCCAAAACGTCTGCCGTTCAACCACCTGCCGCTCTTCAAAGTCAACATGTTGGGGGACGCGCCTCCCCTAAGCTACGGCCGTCAGTAGTCCACACGCACCGAGCCGATGAAGGAGATTGGCTCTCCCGGCAACGCGCCTGTCCGATCGGAAGCTCGCGAACCGCGGTAATACTCCTTATCCAACAGGTTATTGACATTGAATTGCGTGGTTAGCTTGCTTCGGCTCAAATTCCAGCTATACGAGACCATCGCATCCAAGCGTACGAAACCGGGCAAATCGTAGGTATTGTCGTTATCCCCCGCCCGCTTGCCTTGGGCAAACATGCCAGCGCCGACCTTGAGATGTTCGTCCGGATGGTACGTCAACCATAGGCTGCCCGAGTGTTCGGGTACGTTTGGCAGGCGCTTGCCCTGTTTGGACGCTAAGCCCCACGGTGCGAAGCCGTTGTCCTTGGTTACTCGGGCATCGGCATACGCGTAGGTTCCCACCATACTCAGGTAATCCGTAATTTCCCCTGTCAGATCCAATTCCACCCCCTGACTGCGCGCGGCGCCAATTGGAATCCGGTAAGGCAAGCCCGGCACGCCGGTCAACATATTCTCTTTGGTCAAATGGTAATAAGCGAGATTGGAGGTAAAGCGGCCGTCAAAAAACTCGGTTTTCAGGCCGGCTTCATATTGTTCGCCCAATTCGGGTTTGTTGTTGGCGTTGGTCGGCGTCAAGCCGTTATTGGAACCGATGGATTCGACATAGTTACCGTAGACGGAAAGCCACTGCCAGGGTTGATAGACGATGCCGAAACGCGGATTCAGCCGATTGTCTTCATGATCGCTGATCTGACTGGTCGCCGCGCAACAGACGGTACCGTAACTGAGGATGTCGTAACGCCCACCGATCAAGAAATGTACTTTATCCCACAGTGTGATTTGGTCTTGGGCGTAGACGCCATACCATTCGTCTTTCTCTTTCCACCAAAAATCGTAAGGTATGGCATTGACCGCATTCATGTCGATCAAGTGATTGTTCGGTTCGAAAACGTCCAGTGCCGGAATCGCGCCGTAAGTCCAGTGATTGTCGTAAGTGTTGGTTTTCAGATGAAAATAATCGCCACCGATCAGTAGCTTGTGGCGTAAACCATACGTTTCGAACTCACCGGCAAGATCCAGACTGGTTGCGAATGTTTCCCTGTCCGTAGGTCCGGTCGTCAACGCCCGATTGATCGTACGGTTATCGCCGTTCAAACTTCCCGCCGGAAAAATCGAGTTAAATTGATGGTCCCACTGGTGCCAATTGAATTTATGCTCGATTTTCCAATGGTCGTTAAAGCGATGGGAAAGATTGGTGGAAATCTGATTGCTGTCCATGCTGCTGAGGCGCAGTTGCTCGTCGCCGACGTAAAATCCTTTCGGCAACGGCGCCGGACGATTGCCTAACGCCGGAATGCCGAAATCCATGACGTAGTCGTCGTGCTGATGCTCTAGTTGAATCGTCGCTTCGGTCCGGTCCGAAATTCGCCAAGTTAACGAAGGTGCGACATAAATGCGTTCGTTTTCGTTGTAGTCTCGAAACGAATTCTGGCTTAGATAGGCCACATTCAGCCGATACAACAAGGACTTATCGTCGTTGACCGGCCCGGTCGCATCGACTGTCGTACGGTACATATCGAACGAACCGAATTGTTGTTGCAGCGAATAGTGGGCTTCTTCGCGTGGCTTCTTGGTGACGTAGTTAACCAAGCCGCCGGGTTGGGTGCGGCCGTAAAGCATGGCCGCTGCACCTTTCAGCACCTCGATGCGCTCCATCCCGGCCGGCTCGAAATAGCCGGCGTGTTGCCGCAAGCCGTCGCGGTAGATGTTCGCACCCAAACTGAATCCGCGCACAATAAAGCCCTGGTACAAATCGCCAAATTCGAAATTCCGCTGCACGCCACTGACATTGCGAGTCACCGCGTCGTCGAATAGCACCGCTTGCTGATCGTCCAGCACCGTTTTCGGCACCACCTTAATCGACATCGGCGTCTGCATAATTGGCGTATCCGTTTTGCTCGCGGTAGAAGAGTTGGTGCGCGCGTAGCCGGGATTGTCGGGACTATTGGGATCGAATCGGTAACGGCCGACTACTTTAACTGCCGGCATCGTCGTAGTGGCATCGCTGCCATTTTCGGCGGCTTTCACCGCGACCGCGTTCTCGGCTGTAAAACGGTAACTTAGGCCGGTGCCCACCAGCAGCTTTTGCAAGGCTTCGCGGGCGGTGTAAACGCCATTCAGGCCGGCGGTAGTTTTACCCTTCAACGCCTCGCCGTCGCTGAAAATTTGCAAATGCGTTTCCGCCGCCAATACTTTCAGGGCGTCGTTGACGCTTTGCGGCGCGATATTCAGGGTGTGCGGCGCGTCGTCGGCAACCGCCGGTGCGACGGCGGCCATTACGGCAACTGCGAGTAGCGTGCGGCGCAAAATCCTTGTATTCGGTCTCATGGTATTCCTCGGGTGGCTAAACGAATGGCGCCGCGATTTTTGCGGCTCGTTAGCTAAGACAGGTCAGCGCCAGGAATCTGGTCAGGTTGTACGGGAAATATCTTGAAAAAGGCATTGCCCGGTTTCCACGCGTCGCGTAGAGACAGGGCTCGCCACGTCGCAATGTATGCCAAGCCCGGCATTCTCGCGCGGCACGGGAACGAATATCGAAAATGTCAGGCATCCGCAAAACGCATTACGGGCTGACAGCGCCCCGACGTCAGAGTCTAGCGGCTACGCAGGCTTCTTTGCCCCGCTCACGACAAAACGCCGCCCGTCGATTTGCTTGATGCTGATCGGAAATGTGGCTTTCAGCGTGTTTAAAATCACCGCCAGATTGCCGGTGTCGAAACTGGCCGATACCCGGATAGGCTGCAAGTCGGGGTCGGCGAACTCGAATTCCACCGGATGGTAACGCGCGACTTGCGCCAACACCTCCTCGAGGGTGGCCAACTCGAACACGGCGCGGCCGTCGCGCCAGGCGATTTCCTTGCCGGTATCGGCCTCAACCGGCCCGGAGAACTCGCCGCCGCGAGCTACCCATTGCCGGCCGGCGGTTACCGCCACGCCGCCGCCGTCCGGCAGCGCCAAAGCGGTTTGCAGCCAGTGGCGGCCGGCGTGCAGCCAGCGGTCCAGCCGGCGATTGCCGGTGAGTGCGGCGTCGGGATGGACCGCAACTTCGCCTTCGGTCACGGTCACCTTGGTTTCGCCACCGGCCAGGCTGACGTTAAAACCGGTGCCGATGTCGCGCACGCGGACGTTGCCGGCGACCACCTCGAACGGCCGATCCGCTTGATGCGCGACGTGGAAAAACGCTTCGCCGCGTTCCAACCAAACCTCGCGCCGCTCATTGCCGATTTTGACGCTGACTTGGCTATCGGTATTCAGTACCAATTGCGAACCGTCGGCCAGCGTCAGGCTCTGGCGTTGGCCGATCGCGGTGCGGTACTGGTCGGTGGACAGATAGCCGTTAAGGCCCAACGCGGAAACCATCACCAATAATGCCGTTCCGCCGTGACGCCGGACTGCGCGCAGACATTGCCGGCGCTTCAGGTTTTTGGCGCGCAAACGCTGCACGCTGTGTCGCAACGGGAAATCGGCAGCCTTGAATTGGTCCAAGCGCTGCCATAACTGCAACGCACGCTGGTATTCGTGCCGGTGGGCATCGCTTTGCGCCAGCCAAGCCTGAAGTTGGCTTTCCGCAGCAGAAGTCCATTCACCGTTATGTTGGGCGAATACCCAATATCCGGCTTGTTGTTGCAGGTTTCCGGCGGGAAGGTGAAGCGTCGATTTCATTGCGCAGTCGGTTCTAGGGTCTATGGTCCTATTGGTTAAGACAGCTCAGCGACGTTTAGCCGGCCATGCCGTCGCCGAAAAATTCCTCGCCCAGATTTTGCAGCACGTGTTGCCAGGCTTTCAGAACATAGCGCTGCGCCGACTTGGCGGAGATGCCCAGCGCTGCGGCGACTTCAGGATAACTGAGGCCATCGAATTTGTTCAACACGAAAGCATGCTGGCAAACCTCCGGCAACAGGCCCAACACCGCCAGAAAGCGTTCGAGCTGCTGTTGCGCGGCAACGGCGGCATCCGGGCTCGGCGCCGTACTTGGTAGAGATTCGGTATCTACGGGCTCTTCGCTATGGTAACGCCGCCGCACCTGGTCGTAGTCGTAAAGGTTGCTGCTCAGATTGGCGGCGGTTTTAAACAAATATGCCCGCGGATTGTCGATGGCGTCCAGGTCCGGATGGTTCATCAGCCGCAAAAACGCTTCCTGAGCGATGTCTTCCGCCGAATGCGGTGAGGCTCGGCGTGCAGCGAAAGCCAACAGCTCTCCGTTGTGCTTGCGAAATAATTTGTCCAGTAAGTGGTGCCAGGTCATAGGCGCAGTGTTGAACCCGATGGGCGGGGCCGGGAATAAAGTGAAAGGCGGCAGCGCAACCCGCTTTTACAGCAAGATTCGCGCCGCCATTCGCGCTGCGCCCCGATCAGCCCATGCTCCAGCTTGGCAGTCCCTTGTTTTCTATCGCGAATTCGGCGACAGGTATTGCCGGCTCGGAAAAACCGGGTAGCAAAGGCTGCCGGCCGAAAATTAGGTGATATCGCGCAAATTCCGGGAGAATTATGGGAATTGGCTTATTTGCGGTCGAATGGCGATATCGGCAAACTTTTGGCTGGTGGTTTGGATCGGAACGGAATTCGGCAACAAGACTGGCGACTGAAGCCCAAATCAGCGGGCGGCGGCGTTTAACCTGCGATCTCGGTTAGAATGGCCGCTGTTTTCAACCCAGGAGACACCGCGATGAACGAATTCTATGGACCGCACCAGCGGGAACTGCAAGCGCGGCACGACACCGTCAAGCTGGCGGACCGTTTGCAGCAAATCATCGTCGAACCGCAAATTAACGAGCAACACCGGGCTTTCATCGAGAGCCGGGACTTTTTCTTTCTAACCACGGTAGACCACCGCGGCTACCCGACCTGTTCCTATAAAGGCGGCAATCCCGGTTTGGTAAGAGTGGCCGGTCCGCAGGAATTGGCGTTTCCGAACTACGACGGCAACGGCATGTTTTTGTCGCTGGGCAATATCAACGGCAACCCGAAAATCGGCCTGTTGTTCATCGACTTCGAGACGCCGCACCGGATTCGGGTACATGGCGACGCCTCGATCCAAACCAACGATCCGCTGCTGGCCGCCTATCCCGGCGCGGAATCGATCGTGCGGGTGGCGATCAGCGAGATTTTTGTCAACTGCCCGCGCTATATTCACCGGATGCACCGCGTTGCTTCGTCAAAATACGTCCCGCAAGCGCATCAAGCGACACCCTTGCCGCAATGGAAGCGCATAGACGCGGTACAGGATGTTTTGCCGGCTGGCGATCGGCACATCGCCGAGAGCCTGGGCGGTATTATCACCCCGGAGCAATACGGGGCGATGGTGATTAGCGGCGATGCCTGAACGTTGAGCCTCGGCCTTTAAATTTAAAAAAGGGAGACCGGGAGGTATTTTCCAAACACACTCCCCTACCCCCTTGCTGTCCTAGCGGTACTCTTTCAATGAAGAGAGCCGCCACACATAACCCAACAATAAGCACGTTAAATTTGGAGAACAACATGAGCGGAAGAATCGTAATGCGTACCGGCGAAGCACTGGTCGCCGGCGGCCCGGCCGGCACCGCGGCAGAGCCGGAAATTGTGATCGGCGAGCTGGACGGGCCGGTCGGTACCGCAATCGCCACGCTGACCGGCGACCAGGTCCAAGGCCATAGCCGGGTGTTCGCGATTTTGAACACCGATATTCAAGTGCGGCCGGTGACGTTGATGGTCAGTAAAGTCACGGTCAAAAACAGCCGCTACACCAATATTTTGATGGGTACGGTGCAGGCGGCAATCGCCAACGGCGTGTTGGACGCGGTGCGCGCCGGCGACATTCCGAAAGAAAAAGCCAACGACCTGGGCATCATTTGTTCGGTATGGCTGAATCCGAGCGTGATCAAGGACGATAAACTCGACCACCGGATTTTGTTCGACATCCACCGCCAAGCCATGGCCAAAGCCATCCATAAAGCCATGACCAACACCCCGGACATCGATTGGCTGCTGGAAAACCAGGAAAAAATCGTCCACAAATACTTTCAAATGGGCCTGGACGGTAAGATTTGACCCCTCCAGCTTAATATCGGATCAATATTAATTTGACAGACCGGCAAAATCCGCCTAAAAAGACAAACTGATTTCGATTCGAAATCAGTTTGTCTTGTTTACACGGGAGATTTTGCTATGAATATGCGCCTTTCACTGTCCGCCGCCGGACTGTTCCTGACTCTTTTCGCTTCAGCCCAAGCTGCCGAACACAGTGTGGCTTACCCGGAAGGCTACCGCACCTGGCTGCACGCCAAAAGTATGCTGATCCAGCCCGGCCATGCCTTGGAAAATCCGTTTCAAGGCCTGCACCACGTCTATGCCAATAAAAAAGCCGAGAGCGGCCTGAAATCCGGCAAATATGAAGACGGTTCGGTGCTGGTATTCGACCTGTTGCAATACCAGGAAAAGGATAAAACCATCCAGGAAGGCGAACGCAAACTAGTGGGCGTGATGCAGAAAGATTCGAAAAAATATGCCGCGACCGGCGGCTGGGGCTTCGAGGGCTTTGCCGGCAACAGCAAAACCGAACGCTTGGTCAAAGACGGCGGAGCGAGTTGTTTTGCTTGCCACGCCTCCGAGCAAAAAACCGATTATGTGTTTTCCCAATACCGGCCCTGATCCGGTTTTCCCGGCCGACAGGCAGGTGCCGGTTGCCGGCGCCTGCCGTTGGTCGAGTTATTTTGCCGAGGCATGCTCCAGCAAACGGATACCGTCCTGCTCTATCGCAATCCGCCGTTGTTTGTACAAGCCGCCGATGGCCTGTTTGAACACCTTTTTGCTGACGCCAAAGGTATCGTAGATCAACCCCGGATCGCTTTTATCGGTCAGGGCGATATAGCCGCCGCGCCGGGCCAGGATATCCAGAATTTTCGCCGACGTGGCATCCACTTTTTGGCCGTATTTTTCTTGGCTCAGGATTAAATCCAATTTATGGTCGGGCCGGATCTTCTTGATGTAGCCGGTCAATTTCTGGCCTTTCTTCAGCGGCTGGAACACTTCGTTTTTGTACAGCACGCCCCAGTATTGGTTATCGACCACGGCCTTGAATCCCAGCTCGGTATGCTCGGCAATGATCAATTGCACGGCCTGGCCTTCCTTGTAGTAAAACGCCTGATCCTGGATGAAATCGTCCAACACCATCGACGCGGCGATGCGGTTGTCCTCGTCCAGAAACAAGCGAACCAGATAGGAACGGCCTTCGCTGACCTTGCCTTTTTGCTCGCTGAACGGCAGCAACAAGTCTTTCGGTAAGCCCCAATCCAGAAACGCCCCCGCGTGGCTTAACGACACGCACTTCAACCAAGCCACCTCGCCGGCTTGCGCCAACGGCATTTGCAGAGTAGCCACGGTTTGGCCTTTGCCGTCGATATAGACAAAGGCCTCGACTTTGGTCCCGGCCGGCAAATCGGTTACGGGCTGGGTATCGGCCAACGCAATTTCTCCCCATTCGCCGCCGTCTAAATAATATTGGTTGTCGCGCCGACTGAGGACGGTTAACGCATTGACTTTACCTAATTCGATCATGGGAATCCGAGAAATTGAGACAGGCCGGCCGCATCGCGTCGGCAGCGGGAGAATAGCGAAACCGCATTATACAAGCAATCATGCAACGGCTGACCGCGACTTGCGGAGCGCGAAATCGGCAGCAATTGACTCGGCTCAATCCCATTACCGGCGCGAGCGACTATAATGGCCGGTTTTTCAGCACGATACGGCGCTCGAAATCGAGTGCAAGAGCCCCCCGATGAATCTATTACTCAAATACCTGTCCTCTTGCTGGTTTCTGAATAATCCGGCAGATTTGGTCCCGCCCAAATCCTTTATGTGGAAAAACGTGGCGTTTTATTTAACTTCCGGCATCATCGTCGAGAGCTTGATCGCCGATCCGGCCGACGGCACGTTGGAAGTATTGGGCCGTACCATCATGGCTTTCAGTTCGGTTGCGGTATTGCTGCTGTTAGAGAAAAAATGGAGCCTGTTCAGCCAGTTATACACGTCGATTTTCGTCTGCGAAAACTTCATTATGTCGCTGGCCATCGCCGCGGAAGGCCTGGATTACTGGCTGGTGTTGAAACACCACCCCTACCGCGAGGAAATCGGCATCGGCATCGCCGTGTTCCTGGTGGTCTGGTACATCAGTATCGTCAGCTACATCTTCCGCGGTTTTTTCAAATATCCGACCAGCACCAGCGTAATCTATGCCGTCAGTTACTTCGTGATGACCTACGGCATTCCGATGCTGTTGATGGACATTTAATCGGGCTCCGGGCGGGCTCGATTCGGCGTCGGCTTGACGTTACAAAATCTCCGCCAAATTGCCTTTGTCTTCCAACCAGATCTTACGGTCGCCGGCTCGTTTCTTTGCCAGCAATAGATCCATCTGCTGAAACGCCTCGGCGTGGTCCGGCACCGTCAATTGCACCAGCCGGCGCGTATCCGGATTCATCGTCGTTTCGCGCAGTTGCGACGGATTCATTTCGCCCAAACCCTTGAAACGCTGGATATTGATCTTGCCGCTGAGTTTTTCGGCTTCGATCCGCGCCAGCACACCCAAACGTTCCGATTCGTCCAACGCGTAAAACACCTTTTTGCCGACGTCTATACGGTACAACGGCGGCATTGCCACGAACACATGGCCGGCTTCGACCAAGGCTTTGAAATGCTTGTAAAACAGTGCGCAAATCAAGGTCGCGATATGGTTACCGTCGGAATCGGCATCGGCTAGGATGCAGATTTTGCCGTAACGCAGATTGCTGAGATCGTCGCTGTCCGGCTCGATGCCCAGCGCCACGGCGATGTCGTGCACTTCCTGCGACGCCATCACCTCGTTGGAATCGACTTCCCAGGTGTTCAAGATTTTGCCGCGTAACGGCATGATGGCCTGGAACTCGCGGTCGCGAGCCTGTTTGGCCGAACCGCCGGCCGAATCGCCCTCGACCAGAAACAGTTCGGTACGGCTGATATCCTGCGCCGAACAATCGGCCAGCTTGCCGGGTAAGGCCGGCCCGGCCGTGATTTTCTTGCGGACGATTTTCTTGGCCGAGCGCAAGCGTTTTTGGGCGCTGGCCAAGATGATCTCGGCGATTTTCTCGCCTTCCTGCGGATGCTGGTTCAGCCACAGGCTGAAGGTATCCTTGGCTACGCCGGAGACAAAAGTCACACATTCGCGCGAACTCAAGCGTTCCTTGGTTTGCCCGGAGAATTGCGGATCTTCCAGTTTCACCGACAGCACGAAATGGCAATTTTCCCAGACGTCTTCCGGCGCGATCTTGACGCCGCGCGGCAGCAGATTGCGAAAATCCAGAAACTCGCGGATTGCTTCGGTCAAACCGGCGCGCAGGCCGTTGACGTGGGTACCGCCTTGCGCGGTCGGCACCAGGTTGACGTAACTTTCCGCGACCGCCTCCGGCAGACTGTCCGGCGTCCAGACGATACCCCACTCCACCGCCTCGTTGCTGGCGACCATGTTGGCCATGAACGGCGGCTGCGGAAAGATTTCGGCATCGCCGACCCGGTCCAGCAAGTACTCCTGCAAGCCGTTCTGGTAGCACCATTCCAAGCGTTCGTCGCTGAGCTCGGACACCAGCACGATTTTCAGCCCCGGACACAGCACGGCCTTGGCCCGCAATACGTGCTTCAGCTTGCTGACCGAGACCCGGTTGGAATCGAAATACTTGGGGTCCGGCCAGAAATGCACGCTGGTACCGGTGTTGTTTTTGCCGACGTTGCCGGTTTGCACCAATTCGCCGACTTTATCGCCGCCGGCAAACTCCATTTGGTAAACGCCGCCGCCGCGTTTGATCTCGACCAGCAATTTCTCGGACAGCGCATTGACCACCGACACACCGACGCCGTGCAGGCCGCCGGAGAACTGGTAATTCTTATTGGAAAATTTACCGCCGGCGTGGAGTTGGGTCAGGATCACCTCGACACCGGGAATGCCTTGTTCCGGATGCATATCGACCGGCATGCCGCGGCCGTCGTCGACGACCTTGACCGAGCCGTCTTTATACAACGTCACTTCGATGTACTTTGCGTAACCGGCCAGCGCTTCGTCGACGCTGTTATCGACCACTTCCTGCACCAAATGGTTGGGCCGGGTGGTATCGGTGTACATGCCGGGACGCTTGCGCACCGGGTCCAGGCCGCTCAGCACCTCAATCGCGGCGGCGTTGTATTCTTGGGTCATGGTGTCTTGTCAAAGTTAATGAACGAGTGTCGGCCGGCCATTATATGCCAAGCCAACCGCGCAACGGAGGCTACGGGCAAATGTTCGTAGCGGTGAGCGCGAGCCGGAACCACTGAATTCATAAGCACCCTGGCCGGTGCAACAGCCAGTTGCGCGAATTCCAACTCACATTGCTAGCCGTTATCGAATGGGTGTGATCGAGGTTAAAGGTATGTTTTTCGGATTGAAACGGCCACCATTGCATTCGACGCGCATGAATCTATCACACGCGGTTATCGGCCTGCCCTTGGCAGATAAGGAAAGGCTCTGCGAAAAGCCGGACTAACGGCATTTTCCAGAGCCCTATTGCTTATTGTGATGGGGAGCCAACTATATCGGTCTTGGCGGTAGACCCGATTTCGATCAGCGCAGCCGTTGAACTTGGTCGGCGGCAAACACGATGGTTTCTTTGCCGGGCGTCGTGTCGTTGAAATCGATCGATGCCGGCCACAAGCCATTGAAGCTCCACTCCGCAATGGGTGTCATCGCCTGGTCATAGGCGATCAGTGTCGCATCGACCCGCGACCGGGCTGACCGTCCGCTGACAAACTGTTGTCGCCAAGTCCAAAGATCCATCGACTTGGTCAAACCTTTGCTGCAAGTAATATTTTTAACCGACAAGCGTCCGGGTATCTTAACTGTAAGGTTCTCTCCGCGCGCACTAACCCTGGTTTGCTCCACTTCGTTCTGCGAACCCATGCCTTTGCAATCCGTGAAATAAGTGGTGATACCGCCTGCGCTGAATTCGTAATAGACCAACGGGGCGGCATTATCTATGACATTCTCAACGGCGCCGCCGCTGGCTGACGAAACCATGAGCGCACCCAATAAAACGCTGATAAAACGGCTAGTTGTTTTCATGACATATCCTCAAAAAGTTTGGTAAATAACTATCCGGCTAAGCCTTAGCGGCGGCCGAACGGTTCGATAATTTGGTTTAGAAGAAAGCCACCGATCCGATGTTTAAACAATCTGTCGTAAAAATCGATGAACTTCGACTTGTAGTCGCAAATGGAATGCCACTTTCCGAAAATCGGAGCAAAAACAGAATAAACCATTGAATAAAAACAATTATTTTTAAACCGCCATCGACAAACAACACCGCCAATACAGTCTATCGCCCACGGCATATCGTTTTTTGCACGAAATATCGTAAAACTTCGAGAGGTTAGTTGGTCTGGCTTGCTGACCCTTCGTACCCAGCGACGTAAAAGCTATCGAATAATGGCGTAAGCGGAGAGCGGTTCTGGCGGAAACTGGATAGAGATACAGGCAAATCCAAGTTCATAAAGAGGCATTGCCCGCTTAAACGCCCCCCATTGCAACTGGAAATTTCGGACGTGCTTGGCTTGAGTGGGGCTTTTGCTGGGGCTTCACTCAAGCCGGATTTCTTAATACTCGCCCGCACAAAGCTAGGCGGTCGCGCCTCTACTGTTTGCGGCGGTCAAACCAGCATACTGAAATACCGCTCGGCATCGGCGGCCACCTGGCGCAGCAGTGGTTCGGGAAGGCTGGGACTTTGGCTGAGCGATACGGCTTGCAAAACCAGCGTGACCTGCTCGGCCTCCAACAGGCCGCGTGGCACGATGTCGGCGTAGAGCCAGACCGCCGCTGCGTTGACCGGCGGCGCGCGGTCCGCCCCGGCCAGCGCGGCGACCTTGTCGAGCAGGGCCGACGCCAGCAAATCCATCACGCCTGCGGTGCACTGTTGTTCCAGCAATACTTGCGCCGAGCGCAGTTTTTGCATGGCCGTCTCGTGCAGCGGATTGACCGGCGCCGGCTCGGCGGCGGCTTCGAACACGGTGCTCGATTCGGCCAACGGCGAGGCGCCACCCAAACGCAGCAAACCGCGCCAGGTGCGGCGGTCGATCACCGCGACCGGCAGGCCGCCGGCGGACAAGTTTTCGGCGGCTTCGTCGTCGCCTTCCCGCCAGCTTTCGACCACCACCAGCAAACCGCCGGCCTTGGCCAGCACGCGTTCGATGCGCGCGCCAAAAGCGGTCTGGATGCCGGCGACCGCCAGCCTAACGCTGTCTTCGTCGTCGGAGCCAGTTTCGGTCGGCACATGGACGGTAGCCGGACGAGGCTGTTCCGCTTCGGTTTCCGGAACCACAAGCGGCTCGGGCGCCTCCACCCTGGCCGCATCGTCAGCCGGCGCACCGCCCGCCAAATCGTCGACCAGGCTTTCCAGCATTTTCTTGGACAGGCCAACCACGTCTTCGCTGGCATCCGGCTCGATGACGTTGTCGAACAAATCGCGCTTGCCCTTCACCAACTGGGCGACGCGCTGCTCGTAGGAATCCTCGGCCAGCAAAATGAAAATCTGCACCTTGTGTTTCTGGCCCAGACGGTGAATCCGGGCGATGCGCTGATCCAGAATCGCCGGGTTCCACGGCATGTCCAGGTTGACCAGCACCGTCGCTTCCTGCAGATTCAGGCCGGTGGCGCCGGCGTCGGTGGAAATGAACACCTGTATCGAGTCGTCGTTACGGAAACGCTCCATCAGCTCGCCGCGCTGGCTGCTCGGCACGCCGCCGTGCAGGCGCACGCAACCCAGGCCCATGCCGCGCGCCAGCGACTCGACCATCTCGGTCATCAGCGCCCATTGCGAGAACACCACGGCCTTGCGGTTGCTTTGCAAACACAGCTCTTCCAGCAAGCGCGCCAATTCGTCGAGTTTCGGCGAACCGACGGTTTCCTTGTCCACCAGTCCCGCCGCGTTGCAGGCCATCCGCGCTTGTTGCAATGCCGCCAACATGCGATTGCTCTCGCCCGGCGTCAGCGGCCGGCGTTTGGCGATTTGCGCGATCTGGCCGGCGGCGTGCATGGCGGCCTCGTGCAAACCCCATTGCGCATCAGACATCGCAATGTCCAGCGTCACCTCGGTGCGGTCCGGCAACTGGTCGGCGACCAGACTACGGTCGCGGCGCAGCAACACCGGCGCAATGCGGCGGCGCAGTTCCGACAGATTGCGGTAGCCGATGACCTTGCCGCGCTCGTCGGTGACGTGAAAATCCAATAAACAACGCCACAGCGGCCCCAGTACCCGCGCGTCCACCAGTTGCAGCAGGCTGTACAAATCCTCCAGGCGATTTTCCAGCGGCGTGCCGCTGAGCACAAACACGTAGCGGGCCGGAATCAGTTTGACGGTCGAGGCCAGTTTGGTACGCCAATTCTTGATGCGCTGGGCTTCGTCGAGGATCAGTAAGTCGGGTTTGAGTTCTTCGCCGATCAGACTCAGGTCGCGCAGCACCAATTCGTAGTTGAGGATGAAAAAGCTCGCGTCGGCGCGGTATTGCACGCCGCGTTGCTCCGGGCCGCCGCTGACGATTTGGGTGGAAAGGCCGGTGAACTTGGCGATCTCCCGCGCCCATTGGTGTTTCAACGACGCCGGGCATACCACCAGGATGCGCTTGACACCTTCGTGCTCGGCCAACCAACTGCCAGCGGCGATGGCTTGCAAGGTCTTGCCGAGGCCCATGTCGTCGGCCAGCAAGCCCCGGCCGCGCGCCGCCAAAAACGCCACGCCGTCGACCTGATACGGAAACAATTTGACCTTCAACCCCGGCAGCACGCCGTTGCCTTGCTTGATTTGCCGGGCGATTTCCTGGCCACGCAGCGCCTGAGCCGCGTCTTCGGCGACTTGCCGGACGTATTGCACGGCATCGTCGCCGAGCAGAAAATCCTCGCGGCCGTAAACGAGTTGCGAGAAGCGGAAGAAATCCTCCGGCAGGCGGCCCGAGAAGCGGTCTTGTTCGTCGAAGAACTCGGCCAGCAGCGCCGCCAAGTCTCCGGCCAGACTGGCGCGGCGTTGCAGTTTCAGCACCGGCCTAGTCGCCGACTCCCAGGCCAGATAGACGAAGGACAACCGGCAACCGGCGTCCTTCAGGCGTTGGTAATGCGGCTGCTTGCGGGCATGATGCAGCACCGCCTCGATATGCTTGCAGGTGCCGAGCCGGTTGCTGGCGAGATCGGGACAGGTGCAGTAATTGACGCGCTGGTCCAGCGAACGGATCTGCACCTGGTAGGAGCGCTGCCAATGCGTCGCCGACACCAACGAGGTGGCTTGCCAGGTGCCGAAACCCAGATTGCCGCTCAGCAATTTAACCCTGACCTCGTTGCGGCCCTTCTTGATCCGCTCTTGTATCGCCTCGTCCACCGCGCTATCCAGGCCGCTGGTGTCGATAGCCGCGAACTGGTCGGCATAGGCATACAGCGCGGCGACGGCATGGACGCAGGCAGTGGATTCTGGATGGCAATCGCAGCCCACCAACAGATTGCCGTCGCCGTCGTTCGCGAGTTCCAGCCAATATTGCTCGCCGTTTTCGTCCTCGACCTGAGCCGTCAGTCGCTCCTCTTCCCGCGCGACGCCAATCACCCGGTTATCGTTGAAATAGCGCAAGCCTTGCTTGATCAAATCGTCCGAGGCGATGGCGTGCAGGCGTTCGGTGTCGTAGAGGTAAATATCGTTGTCCATCGCAGGTCGATTACAGTTTTCGGAATGTCCGAGATTCTAACTGGACGGAACTGCAGGCAAAACTTAAATCCGCTGCCAGCGACGCCACCGCGCTGCTTGCCGCGGGCCGGCTGAAACCGTTACATCGGGCTCACCAGTCCGCCGCTAATCAACGAATAGCAAACGCCTCCGCCAGTTCGTCCGCAATCGCAACTAGCGTTGGCCGAATGCCGGATCGCCAATCCGGACTCAATCGGCCGGCAAAACATACTATAATGCTCGGTCATTTTTTCGAGCATAACCGCGCATACCAATGACGAGACGCAAAAACGCTGCCCAATTCGAAGAAGCCATGGCCGAACTGGAAAAGTTGGTCGAGCAGATGGAGCGCGGCGATATTACGCTGGAAGAATCGTTGAAATTCTTCGAACGCGGCGTCGGCTTGACCCGCACCTGCCAGCAAGCCTTGCAGGACGCCGAACAGAAGGTGCAGATTTTATTAGAAAAAAACGGCCAGCAAACTTTGGAGCCATTCACCGATGAGTAAGTTGAAAGAATATTTAGTCGCCTGCCAAAACCGCGTCGAACGCGCGCTGGATGCCAGGCTGCCGGGCGAAAACATTTTGCCGCAGACGCTGCATGCGGCGATGCGCTACAGCGTTTTGGACGGCGGCAAGCGCACGCGGCCTTTGCTGACCTATGCAACCGGCGTGGCAGTGGGCCTGAGCGAAGACGAGCTGGACGCCCAGGCCTGCGCGGTGGAGTTCATCCACGTGTATTCGCTGATCCACGACGACTTGCCGGCGATGGATAACGACGATCTGCGCCGCGGCAAACCGACCTGCCACAAGGCTTTCGACGAAGCGACGGCGATCTTGGCCGGCGACGCATTGCAAGCCCTGGCTTTCGATACCTTGGCAAACGACGCCGCCATCAAAGCCGGCGCGGAAGCGCGGCTGAGAATGATTGCCGCATTGGCCCGCGCCAGCGGCTCGCAAGGCATGGTCGGCGGCCAAGCCATCGATTTGGGCTCGGTCGGACGCAAACTGACGCTGCCCGAATTGGAAAATATGCACATCCACAAAACCGGCGCATTGATCCGAGCCAGCGTGAATCTGGCGGCGCTATCGAAGCCGGACCTGGATGCCGACGCCGCCAAAAAACTGGACCATTACGCCAAGTGCATCGGCTTGTCGTTCCAAGTCAAAGACGACATTCTCGACATCGAAGCCGACACCGCTACCCTGGGCAAAACCCAAGGTAAAGACGTCGATAACGACAAACCGACCTACCCCGCCTTACTGGGTCTGGCCGGCGCCAAGGAAAAAGCCCAGCAATTGCACGAACAAGCGGTGGCAAGCTTGGCCGATTTCGGCCCCGAAGCCGACCTGTTGCGGGATTTATCCTTGTACATCATCGAGCGCACCCATTAGACAAGCGCTTTCCCGCCGCCCTGCGTCCCCAAGGAAATAATAACAACATGACATCTTCCGGAAACTTCCCGCTACTCGACACCATTGCCGGCCCGACCGACATCCGTGCCCTGAAGAAAGAGCAACTGCCGCAGTTGGCCGACGAGGTGCGTTCGTATTTGACCCACACGGTCAGTATCTCCGGCGGCCATTTCGCCGCCGGCTTGGGCACGGTGGAATTGACCGTGGCGCTGCATTATGTGTTCGATACGCCGGTAGACCAGTTGGTGTGGGATGTCGGCCATCAGGCCTATCCGCATAAGATTCTGACCGGGCGCAAGGATAGGATGACGACGATCCGCACCCTCGGTGGGGTGTCGGCGTTTCCGTCGCGCGAGGAGAGCGAGTACGACGCCTTTGGCGTCGGCCATTCGTCGACGTCGATCAGTGCGGCACTGGGTATGGCCATCGCTTCGCAGTTGCGCGGCGAGGACAAGAAGATGGTGGCGATCATCGGCGACGGTTCGATTACCGGCGGTATGGCCTTCGAGGCGATGAACCATGCCGGCGATGTCAATGCCAATCTGTTGGTGATTTTGAACGACAACGAGATGTCGATTTCGCCGCCGGTCGGGGCGATGAATAATTATCTGACCAAGATTTTATCGAGCAAGTTTTATTCGTCGGTCAAGAAGGAAAGCAAGAAGGCCTTGTCCAGCATGCCCAGCGTCTGGGAATTGGCGCGCAAGGCGGAAGAACATGTGAAAGGCATGATCGTGCCGGGCACCTTGTTCGAGGAGTTGGGCTTTAATTATTTCGGACCGATCGACGGTCACGATCTGGAGATGTTGGTATCGACGCTGGAGAATCTGAAGGATTTGACCGGGCCGGTGTTCCTGCATGTGGTGACCAAGAAGGGTAAGGGCTACGCCCCGGCCGAGAAAGATCCTTTGGCTTACCACGGCGTACCGGCCTTCGATCCGACCAAGGATTTTTTGCCCAAGGCGGCGCCGTCGCCGCATCCGACTTATACCGAGGTGTTCGGGCGTTGGCTGTGCGACATGGCGGCACAAGACGAGCGGCTGTTGGGTATTACGCCGGCGATGCGCGAAGGTTCGGGACTGGTCGAGTTTTCGCAAAAGTTTCCGAAACGTTATTTCGACGTGGCGATTGCCGAACAGCACGCGGTGACCTTGGCGGCCGGCCAGGCTTGCCAAGGCGCCAAGCCGGTGGTGGCGATTTATTCGACCTTTTTGCAACGCGGTTACGACCAGTTGATTCACGACGTGGCTTTGCAGAATCTGGATGTGCTGTTTGCGTTGGATAGAGCCGGTCTGGTCGGTCCGGACGGCCCGACCCATGCCGGGGCGTTCGATTACAGTTATATGCGCTGCATTCCGAATATGCTGGTGATGGCGCCGGCCGACGAGAACGAGTGCCGGCAGATGCTGACCACCGGTTTCAAGCATAACGGCCCGGCCTCGGTGCGCTATCCGCGCGGCAAGGGTCCCGGTGCGGCGATCGATCCTGCGTTAACCGAACTGGAAATCGGCAAGGGCGAGATTCGCCACCAGGGCGGGCGGATTGCGATTCTGGCTTGGGGCAGCATGGTCGCACCGGCCAGCGAAGCCGGCAAGCAACTGGGCGCCACCGTCGCCAACATGCGTTTCGTCAAACCGATCGATGAAGACTTGATCCTGCAATTGGCCAAGACCCACGACGTGTTCGTCACGGTCGAGGAAAACGTGTTGGCCGGCGGCGTCGGCAGTGCGGTATTGCAATTCTTGCAACAACAGAAGATTCTGATGCCGGTGTTGAATATCGGCCTGCCCGACCGCTTCGTCGAGCAAGGTTCTCGCGAGGAACTGCTCAGCTTGGTCGCACTCGATGCCAAGGGCATAATGCAACAGATTGAAGCGTTCTGCGCTTGATAACGAGGTGATAAATGGACCGCTTACGTAATAAAATCCGCGATATTCCCGACTTCCCAAAACCCGGAATTATCTTTAAAGACATTACGCCGCTGGTTAAAGATCCGGCCACGCTGCGCTTGTCGGTACACCAACTGTTGCACCCGTTCTTGGGCCGGGACATTACCGCGGTAGCCGGTATGGAAGCCAGAGGCTTCATTTTCGGCTCCTTGGTAGCCTGGGAACTGGGCATTCCGTTCATACCGCTACGCAAACCCGGCAAACTGCCTTACGACGTTCAGAGCGTTTCTTACGATCTGGAATACGGCTCGGCGGAACTGGAAGTCCATATCGATGCCGTCGACAGCGACGATAGAGTGTTACTGATCGACGACTTGCTGGCAACCGGCGGCACGGCGAAAGCCAGTTGCGACCTGATTGAGAAATTAGGCGCCCAGGTCATTGCCTGCGCCTTTGTGGTGGAACTGGATTTTTTGGCGGGAAGAGAAAAACTGGCAGGCTACGAAGTACACTCCCTGTTGCACTACTAATTCAAGGAATCGAAAGACGCTTCCGTGCGTCTCTAAACAAAGTCAACGGCGTTTACGCCGAACTTTTTTTTTACTGCTGAACTCATCCATCTTTGCCGAGGCTTGCTCGAACTGAGACTCCGCTCTTGCGAACGAGCGGGACATATTGTCGAATGCGTCGGGTTCGGCCGCGGCGCTATCCACAACCGGTTTCAGACTGGATTGAGGCCCCAGCAAGTCGCTTCCGTTTGAAGATTTAGCTTTGTCCGCCGCTTTTTCGGATTTTGCCGGCTTGGCTTCGCCACCGATAGCGTCTTCGACGTCGATATCATAAATTTCGGCGGAGTGCTTGCCGTCGTTGACCAAATTTTGCCGGTATTGCAAAAACGATTCGCGAGTAAAGACGTAAGGGTCCAACGCCGCTTCGTCGATAAAATTCAACGCACCTTCGGCATTGGCCCGGTCGTTGATACCCTCAACAATGCCGGTACCAGGCACATAAGTACCAGGGTTAGCCGCCCTGTCGAGAATACTGGCTGAGCCGTCACGAATTGTAGTGGGACCTAAAATCGGCAGCACCAAATAAGCGCCCTGATCGACCCCCCAAACCGCCAACGTCTGGCCGAAATCCTCGACGTTGCCCTGCATGCCAAAACCGCTGGCAACGTCGAACAGGCCCAACAAACCAATGGTCGAGTTGGTCAAAAAACGGCCGGTATCGGACGCCCCTTGGCTAACTTTACCTTGCAGAAAATCGTTCAAAACGACGTTGATACCTTTCAAATTGGTGAAAAAATTTGTCACGCCGGTTTCCATGAAATCCGGAGTAATGAACTTGTACCCGTCGGCTACCGGCTTCAGCAGATATTTATCCAACCCCATGTTGAAACTGTACATGGAGCGGTTGAATCCTTCGTACGGATCGACCGAATTGGATTTGGGCTCGGCAATATTGGTGGTACCTAGATCTTTCGGCTCGGTGCTGGCGCAACCGCCGACCGATAACGCGCCGGAAAACAGCATGGCCCACATCAGACAGGCTTGGCTTTTACCTTGATTACAGGGGTTAAACATTACTCACAATTCCTGGCAAACTATTGTTTCGCGTAGCTTTCTATTTTTTCGTTGATTTTGGCGATCAATGCGTCGAAACCTTCCCTGCTTAAAACGCTGGTATATTCCGATCTTTTCAAGGCCAAATCGCTGACACCATCCGCTATTATATTGATAATTCGCCAGCCATCGTCCTTTTTCTTCATCATGTAGTCGAATTTGACGTCCTTCTCGCCGGGAATTACCAAATTGGTATGGATCACCACGCCGCCGCGGCCGGTCTCCTCTTCCGAGACGAAATTGAACGATTCCCCGGAAAAGTCTTTGAAGTTATGCGCATACGCGGAAACGCTGAGGCGACTGAAAACGGTCTCCAATTTTTCCTGCTGTTCCGGAGTCAATTCTTCCCATTGTTTGCCGACCACGATACGCGCGATCTTCGGCAAATCGTGGCTCTTTTTGACCAATACATCCAGCTTGTCGTAACGGCCGCTGAAGCCGAGCGTCTTGCCCTGCTTCATGATCGCCAGCAATTCGTTTTGAAACTCATCGACCACCTGCCTGGCGGTCTGTTCTTCCGCCGCCACCAGCGGAGAAAACACCAGCAACACCAGCAAGCTCAGTACGCAATACATTCTGTGGAACATAACGTTATCGAAACCTCATATTAAGAGCGGCCATTTTAAGACTCGACTTTGACCGGGATTTCCGAAATCGAGCTTTTTTTGTAGGTCATCACGAACTCGGGCTGTTTTTCCGGCAGCATGTCTCCGGACGTTTTCGGCCCGCGAATTTTAGCCAGTAAAGCCTTCAGCGGATTGGCCAAAGTATCCTCCACCGCAGTCGCTTCATAACCGCAATGAGCCATGCAATTCGCGCATTTGGGATTCTTGACGGTACCGTATTTATCCCACGGCGTAGAGTCCAACAACTCTTGGAAGGATGAGGCGTTACCTTCGTCGGCCAACAAATAGCAAGGTTTCTGCCAACCGAATACGTTACGGGTCGGATTGCCCCACGGCGTGCAGTCGTAGTTTTGGTTACCGGCCAGAAAATCCAGGTAAAGCGAGGAGTGGTTCAGCTTCCACTTGCGGGTTTTACCGATCTTGAATATGTCGCGGAATAAGTTTTTGACTTCCAAGCCTTTAATGAATACATCTTGGCGCGGCGCCCTCTCGTAGCTAAAGCCCGGAGCGATGGTTACGCCTTCCACGCCGAGTTCCATCGCATAATCCAGAAACTCCGCAACCTCTTCCGGCGTTTCGCCCTGAAACAGCGTGCAGTTGATCGTCACGCGAAAACCTTTGCTCAAAGCCAATTTGATCGCTTCCACCGCAATATCGAACACACCGTCCTGGCAGACGGATGCGTCATGGCGGTTTTTCAAGCCGTCCAAATGCACCGAGAACGTCAGATAAGGCGACGGTTTGTAATCGTTGATGCGCTTTCTCAACAATAATGCGTTGGTGCACAAATAGACGAATTTCTTTCTGGCAACGATGCCCTCGACGATTTGCGGCATCTCTTTATGGATCAAAGGCTCTCCGCCCGGAATCGAGACCATAGGCGCGCCGCACTCGTCGACGGCATCCAGGCACTCCTGAACGGACAGGCGCTTATCCAAAATGTCGTCGGGATAATCGATCTTACCGCAACCGGCGCAAGCCAGATTACATCTGAACAAAGGCTCCAGCATCAGAACCAAGGGATACTTTTTTACCCCTTTGATTTTTTGCTTGATCAGATAACTACCCACAGCCAATTGCTGACGTAAAGGAACACTCACGGCATTATTCTCCAAAAACTATCAAGACCTTCAGCTCCGCCGGCTGTTACATAAAAACAACAGCACTCGAGCCATGACTATCGCGAGCGCGCCCCGGCCAACAACCTTCGGCCCAAGCAAACCAGCGGGCGCACAACTAGATGTGGTAAGAATACTACTTTTTTACCCGACACTCCAGTCGAAATACGCAAAAAACAACAACATGCTGCGGCAGCCCGTCGCAAAACCACAATTTCGACCGCTTAAACGCCAACCGACCCAGCACCGAATATCAAAAAATTTCCTTTTTAAATCATAACAAAAGCACAAAAACCCAGAATTAAAATCGGAAAAACCAACACCGCTTCCGGCAAATTTGCCTTAACGCAACATCACTTTGCAAAACCCCAACAAACAGTCTATCATTGCCGCTACCGATAGTTAGACCAAAAAGTAAATGAACGGATTTCAATCACCCATCGACAACCCGGAATCGCTGAAACAGCTATCCGACCACGAACTTCAAGCCGTGCTGCTCGAAGGCGTTTCGCGTACGTTTGCGTTGACCATTCCGCAACTGCCGGAAGCGCTGTACCCGGCCGTGGCCAATGCCTACCTGCTGTGCCGAATTGTCGACACTATCGAAGACGAGGTTTCCCTCAGCCCGCCGCAGAAAAAGCGCTTTTGCGACAGCTTTATCGAAATCGTCAAAACCGGCCGCGGCGCTGATGCATTTGCCGACGAATTGGCGCCATTACTGTCCGCGCAAACCATTCCGGCCGAGCACAGCCTGATACGCCTAATTCCCCGCGTCATTGCCATCACTCATAGCCTGTCGGCCCCGCAAATCGAAGCCCTGGCTTGCTGCGTGGAAACCATGGCCCGCGGCATGCCGGTATACCAGGCCCTGGACCTGCACGCCGGCCTGAAAACGATGAAGGACATGGACGACTACTGCTATTACGTGGCCGGATGCGTCGGCGAAATGCTGGCCAAACTGTTCTGCCATTACTCGCCGGAAATAGCCGCGCACCGCGAAGAACTGTTGAAGTTATCGGTATCGTTCGGCCAGGGTTTGCAGATGACCAACATTCTGAAAGACATCTGGGACGACGCCAAACGCGGCGTATGCTGGCTGCCGCAAGATATTTTCGACGAAACCGGCTTCGATTTGGCCGATCTGACGCCGACCACCAACGACGAACGCTTCCGCAAAGGCCTGGAACGCTTGATCGGCATCGCTCACGGCCACTTGCAAAACGCGCTGACCTACACCCAGTTGCTGCCCAGCCATGAAACTGGCATCCGCAATTTCTGCCTGTGGGCACTGGGCATGGCGGTGTTGACCTTGAAAAAAATCAAACAACATCTGGATTTCAACGAATCCAACCAGGTCAAGATCAGCCGCAACAGCGTCAAGGCCACGATTATCGCCAGCAAATTATCGGCACGCAGCAACTGGCTGTTGTCACTGCTTTTCAATCTCACCAGCAGCGGCCTAAAAACCCCTGACTGGCAGTATTCACCCGTATCTCACACTGGACCATAAGGAATCGCCATGTTTACTGAAGCCCCTGTAGAGACCAGCAATCACGACTTTTCCCACCACAGCTCGGCGGCTGCCATCAGCCCGGGCAAAATCCAAGCCGCCATCGACCGGGCGCAGGCGAAACTGCTCAGCCTGCAGCATCCGGCCGGCTATTGGGTATTCGAACTGGAAGCCGACTGCACTATCCCGTCCGAATACATCATGATGATGCATTACCTGGACGACATTAACGAAGAGCTCCAGGCCAAGATAGCCGTTTATCTGCGCAGCCGCCAATCCGAGGACGGCAGTTATCCGCTGTTCACCGGAGGCCCCGGCGACATCAGCGGTAGCGTCAAAGCCTATTACGCATTAAAAATGGCCGGCGATGCCGTCGACGCGCCACATATGAAAAAACTGCGCGACTGGATTTTGAGTCAGGGCGGTGCGGCGCGCGCCAACGTCTTTACCCGAATCGCGCTGGCGATCTTCGACCAACTACCCTGGCGCGGCGTGCCTTACATTCCGGTGGAAATCATGCTGTTGCCCAAGTGGTTTCCTTTCCACCTGGACAAAGTGTCTTATTGGTCGCGTACCGTAATGGTGCCGTTGTTCATCCTGTGCACGCTGAAAGCCAAAGCCAAGAATCCGCATAATGTCGACATTCTGGAATTGTTCGTCGTACATCCGGACGAAGAAAAACACTACTTCCCGGAACGCACCTTCTTAAACAAATGCTTTCTGGCGCTGGATAAGCTGGGCCGCGTGGCCGAACCGCTGATCCCCAAGAGCATGCGCAAACGCGCCATCGACAAAGCCGTGTCGTGGTTTACCGAGCGCCTGAACGGCGAAGACGGCTTGGGCGGTATTTTTCCGGCGATGGTCAACGCCTACCAAGCCATGCTGCTGCTGGGTTTCCCGGAGGATCATCCCAACGTCGCGATCTCCCGCAGGGCCATCGACAAATTGCTGGTCGTCAAGGACGACTACGCCTATTGCCAACCCTGTCTGTCGCCGGTTTGGGACACGGCATTGGCGAGCATGGCATTGATCGAAGCCGACAAACACGGTAACGCCGGCCACCTGGAGAAAGCCAACGACTGGCTGAAAAGTGTGCAATTATCCGACGAACCCGGCGACTGGCGCGTCAGCAAACCCGATCTGGCCGGCGGCGGCTGGGCCTTCCAATTTGCCAATCCGCATTATCCGGATGTCGACGATACCGCGATCGTCGGTTTCGCGATGGCAGAATCCGAGCAAGACGGCCTGGATGAATCGATTCATCGCGCCACCCGCTGGATCGTCGGCATGCAATCCAAGAACGGCGGCTACGGTGCGTTCGATGTCGACAACACTTATTACTACCTGAACGAAATTCCGTTCGCCGACCACGGCGCGCTGCTCGACCCCCCGACCGTCGACGTCAGCGCCCGTTGCGCGATGCTGATGGCCCGCGTCGCCAAAGGCCACGACGAATACCGCCCGGCCCTGCAACGCACCATCGATTACATTCGCAGCGAACAGGAAGCCGACGGCTCCTGGTTCGGCCGTTGGGGCACCAACTTCATCTACGGCACCTGGTCCGCATTGCTGGGCCTGGAGCAAACCGACCTGCCAAAAACCGATCCGATGTACGTTAAAGCGGCCGCGTGGCTGAAAAGCGTGCAACGCGAAGACGGCGGCTGGGGCGAGGACAATCTGAGCTACCACGACGACGTCAAATACCGTGGTCGTTACCACTTCAGCACCGCCTTTCAAACCGCGTGGGCAATATTGGGCCTGATTGCGGCCGGCGAAGTGCACAGCAAGGAAGTCAAGGCCGGCATCGAGTTTCTGTTGCGCAGCCAGCAAGCCGACGGCGTCTGGAACGACCCTTGCTTCACCGCACCGGGTTTCCCGCGCGTGTTCTATTTGAAATACCACGGCTACGACAAATTCTTTCCGTTGTGGGCGCTGGCCAGATACCGTAACGAGCTGAGCAAGCACTAACGTGAGTTGCGGAATCGTCGTCGCCCTACCCGAAGAGCTTAGCACGCTGACCAAGCGCAAATTCGCGCCGGGCGAGTGCCATGCCATCGGTGGCGGCGTACTGCTGAGTTACTCCGGCGCCGGCCCGGCCAACGCCGAAAAAGCCGCCGCCGGGTTAATCGACCGGGGTGCGAATCGGCTAATCAGCTGGGGCTGCGCCGCGGCATTGGCTCAAGATCGGCGACCGGGGGATTTGGTCTTGCCGGAATACGTCCTCACCCAGGATCGGCATAGTTTGGCTACCGATCCGTCTTGGCGGCAACGTTTGGCAAACCTGCTGGCGGACCACCAAGCCGTCGGCTCCGGCACTTTACTGGAAAGCGGCCGGATCGTCGGGCAACACGAGGAAAAGCGGCAATTGTTCGAACAGACCGGCGCCGTCGCCCTCGACATGGAAAGCGCGGCGGTCGGCCGAACCGCCGCGAATGCCCAGTTGCCGTTTTTAGTGGTCCGCGCTATTGCCGACCCGGCCGAGATGAGCCTGCCGGAAGCAGTGGTTCATGCGCTGGACGCCGACGGCCAAGTGCAATTGGGCCGCCTGCTTGCATTTCTATTGGCCCACCCTTGGCAACTCGGCGGTTTGATCCGCTTAGGCATACATTTTCGCGCGGCGCAAACCAGCCTGAAGACCGCCGCCCGGTTCATCAACGAAATTACTCGGATTTAGCATCAGACTCCAACGCCACGCGGTGGAAAGCGGCGAACCTGTTCGACACCGGCCTGGCGTTAACCAACTACGAGGTATTACATGTCCTTTAGCATTGCCGAACTTTTTAACCAACATTTCGCGGAAAAATTCGAACTGCACGAACACTATCTGAACAACCAGATGGTGCGGGTTTTGCGGACTATCGGTTACGACCGCAATTATAAAAAAGCTATCGGCCAATACCTATACGACGAAGACGGCAACGAATACCTCGATCTATTGAGCGGTTTCGGCGTATTCGCGATGGGCCGCAACCATCCGACCATCGTCAGCGCCCTACAGGAAACGCTGACCATGGAATTGCCGAATCTGGTGCAAATGGATGTGTCGCTGTTGAGCGGCTTGCTGGCCAAGGAAATTCTGGCCACCTGCCCTGACAATCTGGAAAAGATGTTTTTCTGCAATTCCGGTACCGAAGCGGTGGAAGCGGCGATTAAATTCGCCCGCTACACCACCAAACGACCGCGAATTCTGCATTGCGAACACAGCTACCACGGCTTGACGATGGGAGCGCTGTCGTTGACCGGCGAGCATATCTTCCGCGAAGGCTTCGGCCCCTTGTTGCCGGACACCGGCTCGGTGCCGTTCAACGATCTCGAAGCCTTGGAAAAAGCGCTGAGCGGCAATGACGTCGCCGCCTTCATCGTCGAACCGATTCAAGGCAAGGGCGTCAACGTCCCCGACGACAACTACCTGCCGGAAGTCGAACGCCTATGTAAAAAATACGGCACGCTGTTCGTCGCCGACGAGATCCAGACCGGTATCGGCCGTACGGGCAAGTTCTGGGCCATCGAACACTGGGGCGTCAAGCCCGATATGATTTTGATGGCAAAAGCCCTGTCAGGCGGCTTCGTGCCGGTCGGCGGCGTGGCGATGACCAGCAAAATCATGGATACCGTGTTCAACCGGATGGACCGCGCCGTCGTGCACGGCTCGACCTTCTCCAAGAACAACATGGCGATGGCCGCCGGTCTGGCCAGCTTACACGTCGTACACTCGGAAAAGCTGGTCGAAAACAGCGCCAAAATCGGCGATGACATTATTGCTACCATCAACGCGATGGCTCCGAAATACGAATTCCTGAAAGAAGCGCGCGGCAAAGGTTCGATGATCGCAATCGAATTCCACGCCCCGAAAAGCTTAGGGCTAAAAGCCGCCTGGGCCATGCTGGAAGCGGCCAACAAAGGCCTGTTCTGCCAGATGATTCTGATTCCGCTGTTCAAGGAGCACCGGGTGTTGGCGCAAGTCGCCGGCCACGGCATGAACGTCGTCAAATTCCTACCGCCGCTGATCCTGACCGAAAAAGACCGCGACTGGATCGTCGGCTCGGTCGAGAAAACCATCGCCGACACCCATAACGTCACCGGTTCGATTTGGACGCTGGGCAAAAACCTGGCCGGACACGCTTTGAAAAACAAAAAATAAGGAGATGAGCATGCGTTTTGTACCCCGGATCTTATTGGTGTTGACCCTGGCCGCCAGCCAGACCGCCTTCGGCCACGCCGTCGTCACCCACAACTCGCTGAAACTGAAACCGGTGCCGGTCAACCAGGCCAGCCAGGTCGAGTTATCGTTCAACTCCAAAGTCGAGTTGGACTTGTCCGAAGTGTTTCTGGTCAGCGCCGGCGACGTGATGAAGCCGGTCGCCGCTTCGCCGGGCGCTAAACCCGGCCAGGTATTGTTGGATTTACCGGCTTTGGCGCCGGGCGAATACGCCATCAAATTAAAAATTTTCGCCGCAGACGGCCATCTCAGCGAAGACCTGTTGCGCTTTTTCGTCAAAGAACCCAAATAACCGGATATGGAAGGTATAGCCAATTATCTCGACTCGCTGATCGGCGGCGTCGATCTGACGTTTTACTCGATCGCCATCGGCGGTTTGCTGTGGGGCTTGTTCGTCCTGCGGCCGTGGGATGAAAATGCCAACTACAACAGCGCCTTGCTGGAAAAAACCGTCAACCTGATCCATTTCGGCAGCAAGGCGCTGGTCATTACCCAACTGTCGAAAATCGGCCTGAAAATCTGGTTAATGGCCGTGACATTGGGCAAATCGCCGTTTCCGGCGTTTTTCAATACGGTGCAGTTCAATGCCGGCTTGGCACGCGCCACATTCGCTTTTGCCTTGTTTTTATTCATCAAACAAGCGCTGAAAGCCAATCTGCGCTCGAAAACGCATTGGCTGGTCGCTACGGCCATTGTGGTCCCGCTGGTCATGGCCGCAGCCTGGTTGGTGCACGGCGCCAGCCGTCTGGAAGATCGCGGACTGCTGATGGCATTGACCGTCAGCCACCAGATCGCCGCGGCGGCCTGGGTCGGCGGCATTTTCCAAATTCTGGCGCTGTGGGGTTTGAAAAAACAAAATGCGATTGCCGAAGAACTCTGGCCGTTGCTGCTTAAGCGATTCTCGGCCCTGGGTATTGTCGCGGTCGCGTTGTTGCTGGTGACGGGTACGCCGTTGGCCTGGTACTACATCCGCACCTTCCAAGGCTTCATCGGCGCCGGCTACGGCAACCTGTTGATGGTCAAAATCATGATGATGGGCCTGGCCTTGGGTTTTGCCTGGATAAACCGGCAAGCGGTAGAAGAATATTTTGCCAGCCGCAGTCTGTATGCGTTGACGGCACGAGTCCCTTACTATATCGAAGCGGAAACGCTGATTCTGCTGACCATACTATTCACTGCAGCAAGTTTGGCCTCGCAACCGCCCTCGGTCGATATTCCGCACCTGACCGCGACTTGGGAAGAAGTGTTGAACATGTTTCATCCGCGCATTCCGCGTTGGGAATCGCCGACCCATGAAGCCTTGATTGCCGGGGAAGCCGGCCGCGTTGCCATCGTCGGCCAAGTGCCTTCGGAAGCCGCCACCGCCTGGTCGGATTACAACCATAACATCTCGGGCATCTTCCTGACCGTGATGAGCTTCTTCGCGATGCTGTCCTACTCGGAACGCTTTCACCGTTGGGCGCGTTACTGGCCGGTCGGTTTCATGGGACTCGGCATCTTCCTGTTTTTCCGTTCCGACGCCGAGAGCTGGCCGTTGGGTCCGATCGGCTTTTGGGACAGCACCTTCAACAACGGCGAAATTCTTCAACACCGCATCGCCACGTTTTTGGTTTTCATGCTGGGCTTATACGAGACCCGCGCCCGCGTCAAAGCCGATCCCGGCATCCTGCCCTATTTGTTCCCGCTGATGTCGGCCTTCGGCGGCATGATGCTGCTGGCGCACTCGCACGTAGGCTTCGAAGCTAAAACCGCGTTCCTGATTCAAGTCGGCCACACCCTGATGGGCGTGTTTGCGTTGATTCTGGCCTGCGGCCGTTGGCTGGAGCTGAAGCTGGACGCTCCCGGCAAGAATGTTGCCGGCTTTATCTCGGTTTTCGCCTTGTTCCAAATCGGCGTGATTCTGATGTTCTACCGCGAACCCCTGTACTGATATGAAACAGACTCAAGAATTTCCTCTGCTGAACACCATTGCCGGCCCGACCGACATCCGTGCTCTGAAGAAAGAGCAACTGCCGCAGTTGGCCGACGAGGTGCGTTCGTATTTGACCCACACGGTCAGTATCTCCGGCGGCCATTTCGCCGCCGGCTTGGGCACGGTGGAATTGACCGTGGCGCTGCATTATGTGTTCGATACGCCGGTAGACCAGTTGGTGTGGGATGTCGGCCATCAGGCCTATCCGCATAAGATTCTGACCGGGCGCAAGGATAGGATGACGACGATCCGCACCCTCGGTGGGGTGTCGGCGTTTCCGTCGCGCGAGGAGAGCGAGTACGACGCCTTTGGCGTCGGCCATTCGTCGACGTCGATCAGTGCGGCACTGGGTATGGCCATCGCTTCGCAGTTGCGCGGCGAGGACAAGAAGATGGTGGCGATCATCGGCGACGGTTCGATTACCGGCGGTATGGCCTTCGAGGCGATGAACCATGCCGGCGATGTCAATGCCAATCTGTTGGTGATTTTGAACGACAACGAGATGTCGATTTCGCCGCCGGTCGGGGCGATGAATAATTATCTGACCAAGATTTTATCGAGCAAGTTTTATTCGTCGGTCAAGAAGGAAAGCAAGAAGGCCTTGTCCAGCATGCCCAGCGTCTGGGAATTGGCGCGCAAGGCGGAAGAACATGTGAAAGGCATGATCGTGCCGGGCACCTTGTTCGAGGAGTTGGGCTTTAATTATTTCGGACCGATCGACGGTCACGATCTGGAGATGTTGGTATCGACGCTGGAGAATCTGAAGGATTTGACCGGGCCGGTGTTCCTGCATGTGGTGACCAAGAAGGGTAAGGGCTACGCCCCGGCCGAGAAAGATCCTTTGGCTTACCACGGCGTACCGGCCTTCGATCCGACCAAGGATTTTTTGCCCAAGGCGGCGCCGTCGCCGCATCCGACTTATACCGAGGTGTTCGGGCGTTGGCTGTGCGACATGGCGGCACAAGACGAGCGGCTGTTGGGTATTACGCCGGCGATGCGCGAAGGTTCGGGACTGGTCGAGTTTTCGCAAAAGTTTCCGAAACGTTATTTCGACGTGGCGATTGCCGAACAGCACGCGGTGACCTTGGCGGCCGGCCAGGCTTGCCAAGGCGCCAAGCCGGTGGTGGCGATTTATTCGACCTTTTTGCAACGCGGTTACGACCAGTTGATTCACGACGTGGCTTTGCAGAATCTGGATGTGCTGTTTGCGTTGGATAGAGCCGGTCTGGTCGGTCCGGACGGCCCGACCCATGCCGGGGCGTTCGATTACAGTTATATGCGCTGCATTCCGAATATGCTGGTGATGGCGCCGGCCGACGAGAACGAGTGCCGGCAGATGCTGACCACCGGTTTCAAGCATAACGGCCCGGCCTCGGTGCGCTATCCGCGCGGCAAGGGTCCCGGTGCGGCGATCGATCCTGCGTTAACCGAACTGGAAATCGGCAAGGGCGAGATTCGCCACCAGGGCGGGCGGATTGCGATTCTGGCTTGGGGCAGCATGGTCGCACCGGCCAGCGAAGCCGGCAAGCAACTGGGCGCCACCGTCGCCAACATGCGTTTCGTCAAACCGATCGATGAAGACTTGATCCTGCAATTGGCCAAGACCCACGACGTGTTCGTCACGGTCGAGGAAAACGTGTTGGCCGGCGGCGTCGGCAGTGCGGTATTGCAATTCTTGCAACAACAGAAGATTCTGATGCCGGTGTTGAATATCGGCCTGCCCGACCGCTTCGTCGAGCAAGGTTCTCGCGAGGAACTGCTCAGCTTGGTCGCACTCGATGCCAAGGGCATAATGCAACAGATTGAAGCGTTCTGCGCATAGGCCAGATCTTTCTGGCAGGTTATTTTTAATTCTTGTATCAGCCCTCCACGACGGAGGCAGCAGAGATCGTAACTGACGATAGTTAAGGCCACTGAGTTATGTTAGAAATCAGCATCATTCCGGCGTTAACCGACAACTATATTTACCTGCTGCACGAACCCGATAGCGGGCTGACCGCGGTGGTCGACCCGGCTGCGGCAGCGCCGGTTATAGCCGCCTTGCAACGGTGCGGTTTTGGATTGAACTACATTTTCAACACCCACCACCACAGCGATCATATCGGCGCCAATCTCGAACTCAAAGCCGCGACCGGCTGTAAAATCGTCGGCGCCAAGGCCGACCGCAGCAGAATTCCGGGTATTGACATCGCGCTTGGCGACGGAGACCGGATAGCACTCGGCGCAGAAGAACTGGTGGCCACGGATACGCCGGGCCACACCGTCGGCCATATCGTCTACTACAGTGCCGGCAGTAGCGCCTTGTTTTGCGGCGATACTTTGTTTTCGTTGGGCTGCGGCCGCCTATTCGAAGGCAGCACCGAACAGATGTGGCATTCGCTGCAAAAACTGAAGACACTCCCGGCCGCCACCAAGGTCTACTGCGCGCACGAATATACCGAAGCCAACGCCCGCTTCGCGCTGACGCTGGAACCCGGCAATCCGCTATTGCAGCAGCGTTACGCCGACGTCTGCCAACTCCGGCGCAGCAACGCTCCCACCCTGCCCACCACTATCGGCCAGGAATTGGCGACCAATCCTTTTTTCCGCGAGCACAGCCCGGAAATCCGGCAAAACCTGGCCTTGGCCGAGGCGTCGCCGTTGGCCGTGTTTGCCGCGATACGCAAACTTAAGGATGGGTTCCGCTAAAGCCGATACCAGGTGATACCGGCTAAGTCTGCTAAACTGAACGGCGCTTTCCACCGTTAATTGACCGCTCGATGAAGATGCCTGAGTCGCTGAGTATTGTCCTGCCCGCCAAAAATGAAGCGGCAAACCTGCCGGTTTTTCTGCCGAAATTACTGGAGTTGTATCCGCAAGCCGAAATTTTACTGGTCGACGACGGCTCCAGCGACGATACCGCCGCCATTGCCGGCAACGCCGGCGTCAGGGTCGTTCGCCACCCGTATTGCATGGGTAACGGCGCCTCGATCAAGACCGGGGCCAGACAAGCCAAAGGCGAAATTCTGGTGTTCATGGACGCCGACGGCCAGCACGACCCGCAAGACATCGCCCAGTTATTGGCAAAATTACACGAAGGCTACGATATGGCGGTCGGCGCCAGAAATGCGCGTAGCCACGCTTCGTGGTTCAGGCGCATTGCCAACAAGTTTTACAACAAACTGGCGTCGTTGATGACCGGCCATCGAATCGAAGACTTGACCTCCGGCTTCCGTGCTGCGCGCGCCGACAAATTCCGCAAATTTCTTTACCTGCTGCCCAACGGATTTTCCTATCCGACCACCAGTACCATGGCCTTTTTCCGTTCCGGATTTCCGGTGGCCTACGTCCCGATCCACGCCGGGAAACGCAGCGGCAAGAGCCACATCCGCCTGCTGCAAGACGGCTTGCGCTTCTTTATCATTATTCTGCGCATCGGCGTACTATTTTCGCCGATGCGGCTGTTTCTGCCGATCAGCGCCTCGATTTTTAGCCTCGGCATGGGATATTACGCCTACACCTATCTGACCGAAGCCCGCTTCACCAATATGAGCGCCGTACTATTCCTTTCCGCCATCGTGACGTTCCTGATCGGCATCGTCTCGGAACAAATCTCGTCGCTGCATTACAAAAACATCGAATAGCCGGATCAAGCCTTTTCGCAACTGAAAATGGCAAACTTGGCATTAGCCGCCAGTTGCCGGCAGCGGCCGAACAGTTTTTTCAGCGTGATATGGTAATTCAGATGGCGGTTACCGATCACTCGCAACTCGCCGCCGGGCCGTAACACCGCATGCGCCTGTTGGAACATGCGCCAGGCAATATGATCGCCGATCGCGTGTTGTTGATGAAACGGCGGATTGCAGACAATGCAGTCGGCACTGGCCGGCGCAAAGCCGGTTAGACAATCGCCGACCACGAACTTAGCCTGCGCCGAATCCCCGAACCGGCTGCGAAAATTTTCCGTTGCCGATGCGATTGCCATGAACGATTCGTCGACAAACACGATATTCGCGTCCGGATTCAGTTCGGCGAGGCGTAACCCGATCACGCCGTTGCCGCACCCCAAATCGATAAAATCCCGATATAAAGCCGATTCCGGTAAATGTTGCAATAGAAAGCGGGCGCCGATATCCAGGCTTTCCCGAGAAAACACATTGGCATGATTGCAAATCGGCGGCTGTTCCGCCGTCAAGCGGTAATACGTAGGGTATGGATTCGGCGGCAGCCGGATGTTGGGATCGAAACCGGCGAAAATCAGCCGGGCCTTTTTTCTGGCCAGCGACGGCACGGTCGGGCCGACCAGCCGCTCCAGCAGTTTCCAGGCATTGGCCGGCAAGGTTTTGACCATGCCCGCCGCAACGATGCGGCAATCCGGCTGCAGCAAGGGCCGAAGCCGGTGTAATTGGTATTCCAGCAAAGCCAAAGTCTTCGGAACCTTGATAAGCAACCGATCGATCGGAGCCGACGGCAACGACAAACTGTCCAACAGCAGCACCCGGTCGGCTGCTACCGCGTTCGCGGCCAAATTTTCGCGCGTCGCCTGCTGCGACAACCAGGAGTCGGAAATGGCCGTCGGCCGAAATTCGCTCAACGCCACTGCCAGCGCCCCGAAGCTATCGTTGAGGATGGCGATATTCTTACCGGCAAGCGCTTCCTGCTCGGCCAGATGATGCAGCAAATAGTCGTCGGCCGCATCCCAGGCCTGCAACAACTCGTTTTTTCGGTGGGGTTGGCGCGTTAGTCGAAAACGGCCCTGCGGGACGCTGAATTCCTGTTCCATCGCTGGTTAAGTCCGGAAAATGGGAGATGTAGAGCTACGACCGAAGTCAGCGACAAATTGTCACGCGGCAAATTGCCACATTTTCAACGTTAGAATGCTTCAGTACACTGACAGCAACTCTTGTATGCGTCCTTCGGGAAATGAGAGTTATACCCCACCTCTTTGTGCGGTAGCGCCGGTTCCGGCACTACCGCATTTTTTTAGGCGGCCAAATTGCGGCGGCCGGCATCGAGTCCGAACAGCCGATAAAAATTTTCGCTGGATTGCGCCGCCACCGCTTCGACCGAGCTGCCGCGCAATTCGGCAATATGCTCGGCGACATGGCGCACGTAAATCGGGTAGTTGGGTTTGCCGCGGTAAGGCACCGGAGCCAAATAAGGCGAATCGGTTTCGATCAGAAAGCGGTCGGCGGGGATTCTCCGCGCCACGTCCTTAATCGCTTCGGCGTTTTTGAAGGTGACGATCCCGGAGAACGAGACGTAAAAATTCAAATCGATCGCCCGTTGCGCGTAGGCCCAATCCTCGGTAAAGCAGTGAATCACGCCGCCTACCGTATCGGCGCCTTCCGCCTGCAACACATCCAAAGCATCCTGCCCGGCATCCCGAGTATGAATGATCAAGGGCTTGTGCAACTGCTTGGCCACGGCGATATGGTTGCGGAAACGCTGAAACTGCCATTCCAGATCGCCTTGGCTATGAAAATAATCCAAGCCGGTTTCGCCGATGGCAATGACCTTGGCGTTCGCCGCCAATTCCAGCAATTCGTCGAGAGTCGGTTCGCGGCCGTCGCTGACATTCGGATGCACGCCCACCGACAACGAGATGTCCGGATAAGGCGCCGTTTGCGCCAGCATCGCCGGGTAGGATTCCATATCGATGGCAATGCACAGCATGTGCTCGACGCCAGCGGCCCGGGCCGCACCGACAAAAACGTTGAAATCGTTGGCATAAGGTGCCAAATCGATGCGATCGAGATGGCAATGGGAATCTATGAACATGAAGCTTGGGAAACGGTAGCGCCGAGCGGAATGTGCCCGGTACGGGTTACATGGTATGGGTGGAGCGGTCCGACTCCAGCGCGCCGGCCAGATAGGTTTCGATTTTATTGCGCGCCGCCCCGCCGTCCTGATCGCTGAACTGCACGCCGATACCCGCAGAGCGGTAACCTTCGGCGCCGTTCGGCGTTTTCCAGATAATTTTTCCGGCAATCGGTAAGCGTTCGGTCTCTTCCATCAAATTCAACAACATGAACACTTCCTCGCCCATTTCGTACTCGCGTTTGGTCGGAATGAACAGACCGCCGTTTTTGACGAACGGCATGTAGGCCGCGTAAAGCGCGTTTTTGTCCTTGATCGAAAGAGACAGGATGCCCTGCCGAGGAGCTGCTTCCGCCATAATGTCAGTGTGCGTTGAGTTGAGACCAGTCGATTAACAGTTGTTCTAGCATCAGTTGCTGATTCAGTTGCGTGGCCAACTGCGCTTTCGCGGTTAACACGCGGTCGTAGAATCGGTAAACTCCGGGCAATTCTAGCCGCTCGGCAAAGCCTTGCAAGCTGTTTTTCAGATCGGGATTGGCCAAATGCGCCGAATCGGCCCGATGCCGGCATTTGACGATATCGGCCAGCCAACCGGCCATCCAGGCCAACACCACCCCTAAATCGAGATGTTCCTGTTTCTGCCAGCGCTCGGCGACGGCCAACCAGTCGGCCTTGCCCTCGGCAATTTGCAGCCAAGCCCGAAAATATTCTTGCCGCAGCGGGACTATCCCGGTTTCGGCGTATCGTTTGGCCAATAGCGGCGCGCCCCCGGCCAAATCCAGCAGCAACTCGGCCTGTTCTCGCACGCCTGCGCCGCTCAACCACTGTAAGGCTGCGTTACGTTCCGGTACTTCGCAGACGATCTTCTGGCAGCGGCTGCGTATCGTCGCCGGCAGGCGGGCCGGTTGTTCGCTGATCAACAGCAGACAAGTCCGCTCGCCAGGCTCTTCCAGGCATTTCAGAAACGCATTCGCGGATGCGGTGTTCATTGCATCGGCCGGTTGGAAAATTGCAACCCGGTAAGCATGGTATTGCGGCTTCAACGCCAGTTTGACGATCAACTGCCTGACTTTATCGATGCCGATGGTCTTGCCGGGTTCGTCCGGCTCGACCGCGATCAAGTCGGGATGGGTAGCGGCGTCGCATAATTTGCAAGCGGAGCAAACCCCGCAGGCATTACCGCCGTCTTGCGGGGCATGGCAGAGTATGGCGCGGGCGTAATATTCGGCCAGATGGCGGCGACCCTGGCCGGCCGGCCCGGAAAATAACAGGGCTTGCGGAACTCTGTTTTGTTGAATGTAGCTCCGCAGCCGCTGCCAATGTTGCTGTTGCCACGGATAAAGCGTCAGTTCGCCCATAGCGTTTCCAACTCGGCCAGCAGACGCGCCTGAACTTGCGGCAACGGCAGCGCGGCGTCGATGACTTTGTAACGCGCGGGGTCGCCGGCGGCGCGGTGTAAATAGCTTTGCCGAATGCGTTCGAAAAAACCCAGTTGTTCGGTTTCGAAACGGTCCAATTCGCCGCGGCATTTGGCCCGCTGCAAACCGGTCGCGACCGGTGCATCAAGGACGAAGGTCAAATCCGGGCGCAGCCCGCCTTGCACCGTCCGCTCCAGCCAGCCTATCGTAGCCAGGTCCATATTGCGCCCGGCACCTTGGTAGGCGTAGGTCGCATCGGTGAATCGATCGCAAACCACCCATTCTCCGCGCAGCAACGCCGGCTCGATCACGTGGCGGATATGTTGGGCCCGCGCTGCGAATACCAGCAACAGTTCGGCCTGTTCGCTCAACGCTTCGTCGCTCCGTTCCAACAGAATGGCGCGGATTTTCTCGGCAATCGGCGTACCGCCCGGTTCGCGGGTAACCAGCAGCGGAATATCGCGTTCGGCCAAACATTGGCGGATGAATTGCAAATTAGTGGATTTGCCGACGCCTTCGCCGCCTTCCAATGTAATGAACCGGCCCGGCTTCATCGCTGGTAACGGTCCACGTATTTCTCGTGCTCGGCCAGGGTTGCCGAGAAGGCGTGACGGCCGTTGCCGCGGGCGACGAAAAACAGCGCATCGCCGTCGTCCGGATGCAAAGCGGCGGCGATAGACTGTTTGCCGGGCATCGCGATCGGCGTCGGCGGCAGGCCTTCGATCACGTAAGTGTTGTAAGGCGTCGGCTCGCGCAAATCTTTGTGGCGAATGTCGCCGTGGTAATCGTCGCCCATGCCGTAAATCACAGTCGGATCGGTTTGCAACAGCATGCCCTTCTTCAAACGGCGGGCGAACACGCCGGCTATTTGCCGGCGTTCTTCGCCGGCACCGGTTTCTTTCTCGACAATCGACGCCAGAATCAGCGCCTGGTAAGGGTCGTCCAACGGCACGTTCTGGTCGCGCTTGCGCCATTCCTCGCGCAGCACGGCCTGCATCCGGTCATGCGCGCGTTTCAGCAAATCCACGTCCGAGGTATTTTTTTCGAAAAAATAGGTATCGGGAAAGAACAGGCCTTCCGGGTGGTTCTTGTCGGAACCGATCTTCGCCATCAAGTCTTTCAGCTCGCTGTCGCTCAGCGTGTGTTGCAAATTCGGGTTTTCCTTGATGGCCTGGAACATCTGCTTGAACGTCCATCCTTCCGGAAAGGTAATCGAATATTGGCGGGTACGGCCTTCGGTAAGCTGTTGCAGCACGTCGGCGGCGGTGGCGCCCTTGGCCAGCACGTATTCGCCGACCTTCAAGGTGCGGTCCAGATGCTTGCGGTAGGCGAACAGCTTGAACCAAAACCGGTTTACCATAACCCGCTGGTTACGCAGGGTTTTGATTACCGTTTCCAGCGTATCGCCCTTTTTGATTTCGATGACGGTTTCGCCGATCACAATCGGTTTTTTCTCGATGATGTGGTAATGCATGCCGGCCCAAATCGACAGCAGACCGAAGACCATCAGCAAGGTGAAGGCGACTATGCTGCGAAACACGGCTGTGCCTCGGCCATTCGGGCCTGATTCAACAAGCTCTGCAGGCGCCGGGTTAACGGCCCCACTTCCAGTACGCGCTGTTCCAGGCGTCTGACCGGCCAAATGCCGATCACCGAATTGGTTACGAACAACTCGTCGGTGGCCAGTACCTCGACTTGATCGAGCGGAATTTCATGGACCGGCAGGCCGATATCGCGGGCAAAACCGATCACCAGTTCGCGGATAATCCCGGCTACGCCGCAGCCGGCCAGGCTCGGCGTATACAACTGGCCGGCTTTGACGGCAAACAGGTTGCTCATCACGCCCTCGACCACGCGTTCCTCGGTATCCAGCATCAAGCCCTCCTGAATATCGTCGTCGCGCCATTCGGCTCTGGCCAAAATTTGTTCCAGCCGATTCAAATGCTTGATCCCGGCCAGAGCGGAATTGACCGACAAGCGCTGCCAACAGAAACGGGCGCGAATACCTTGGGTTTGGAAATTCTCGGGATAGTCCGGGTAAGGATGCAGGCCAAGCAGCCTGGTCGGTTGAATTGGCTCGGGCTGGCGATAGCCCCGGCCGCCGCTGCCGCGGGTAACGATTATTTTCAGCACGCCGCGGTCGGACTCAAGCGCCAGTTGCCTAGCCTCTGCCGCCAACAGCTCGGACGGCGGCATCGGAATCAGTAAACGCCGGCAGCCGTGGGCCAAGCGTTTCAGGTGGCGATCAAGAAATAGCGGCCGCCCATTCAGAACTTCGATAGTTTCGAATAGGCCGTCGCCGTATTGAAAGCCGCGATCGGCAACGTCGACATAATGTCCGGGTTCGCCATTCAATAAAAACATAGCCGGACACTGTCGGATCGGGCCGCTTTATTCGAAGCGCTTGAAAACCAGCGAGCCGTTGGTGCCGCCGAATCCGAAGGAGTTGGAAATCGCCACGTCGATTTTCATGTTTCTGGCAGTGTTGGGCACGTAGTCCAGATCGCAATCGGGATCCTGATTTTCCAGATTGATGGTCGGCGGCGCGATCTGGTGCTTGATCGCCAAGGCCGTCAACACCGCTTCGATACCGCCGGCGGCGCCCAACAGGTGGCCGATCATCGATTTGGTGGAACTGACCGCCACTTTATAGGCGTGATCGCCCAGCGCCTTCTTCATGGCATGGGTTTCGCCGACATCGCCGGCCGGGGTCGACGTGCCGTGAGCATTGATGTAGTCGACCTGCTCCGGGGTGATTTTGGCGTCGCGCATCGCATTACACATACAACGCGCCGCGCCTTCGCCGCCTTCCGACGGCGAGGTGATGTGGTAGGCGTCGCCGCTCATGCCGTAACCGACCAACTCGGCGTAAATCCTGGCGCCGCGGGCCTTGGCATGTTCCAGCTCTTCCAGCACGATAACGCCGGCGCCGTCGCTGAGGACGAAGCCGTCGCGGTCGCGGTCCCAGGGCCGGCTGGCGCGTTGCGGATCGTCGTTACGCCGCGACAAGGCTTTTGCCGAGGCAAATCCGCCCATCGCGGTCGGCGAAGTCGTGCAGCGCTCGGCGCCGCCGGCGACCATCACGTCGGCATCGCCGTATTTGATCAGCCTGGCGGCGTCGCCGATGTTGTGGGTACCGGTCGAACAGGCAGTGACGATTGCGAAATTCGGCCCTTTCATACCGTATTTGATCGACAGGTTGCCGGAGATCATGTTGATGATGTTGCCGGGTACGAAGAACGGCGAAATCCGGCGCGGGCCGCCCGCCACGTATGTCGCGTAGCACTCTTCGATACCGGTGATGCCGCCGATGCCGGCACCGATAGCGATGCCGATGCGCTCGGCGTTTTCTTCGGTAACGACGATGCCGGAGTCCTCGATCGCCTGGCAGCCGGCGGCGATGCCGTAGTGGACGAAACCGTCCATCCGCTTGGCATCCTTCTCCGGGATGTAGTCGCCGATATTGAAGTTTCTGATCACGCCACCAAAAGTCGTTGCGAAAGGCGAAATATCAAAGGAATCGATCGGGCCGATGCCGCTTCTGCCATTGACAATACCGTCCCAGGTATCCGCAACATTGTTGGCTAACGGCGTAACAGCGCCTAAGCCCGTAATTACAACTCGACGTGTGCTCACAGTAAACTACCGGTAAATAAAGAAGACGACCAGAGAAGGGGATATATCGGCTAGTGGATGGCATCATCCACTAGCGTTTGGAAACAACGTGCTGTTATTGCAGATTGGCGTTGATGTAATCGATAGCCAATTGGACGGTGGTGATTTTTTCGGCTTCTTCGTCCGGAATTTCGCATTCGAATTCTTCTTCCAAAGCCATGACGAGTTCAACTGTGTCTAAAGAATCAGCACCAAGATCGTCGACAAAAGACGCATCGTTTGCGATTTCTTCCTTTACGCCTAATTGTTCCGCGACAATCTTTTTTACTCGTTCTTCGATATTACTCATATGTTTTTCCTCGAACAATGCAAATGCCCGATTGCAAGCACTTACCTTATCTTTAGTGTTGTATTAATTGAATTTGCTATCTCGTCACTGGCCTAGCCTAACGACTTCGCGGATTATACTTGATGTTCCAAAAATTTCACAACATTAGGCCGGCCCGCGCCGCTAAGCGGCCTTACCGCGCAAATTTCTCAGAATCTCTTCCAAAGGCACCAAATTCAGCTTGATCCGGTACAAAATCGTGCCGTCTTCCAACAAACCGAAGCACTCGTAAGTGCGCAGCATGATACTGGTTTGGTTCAGCGTATTGTCTTTCGATTCCGGCAATTGCTTGACCAGGATATGCAGTTTGTCGTTATTTTTGACCCTGGCCAAATGCACTCGGTCCACCGAAATATCGTGCGAGGTGTATACCATCGGATTGCGCTTGAAATCGTGGTTCTCCAACTGCGCTTTCTCCAGCAAGGCTCCGGAGGTCAGGCTGCACGGATACACCTCCGGATAATGCGCGACATGGGTCAATTCGTCGAAATAATCCGATTGCTCGGCGAACGATCCGGACAGAAAATTTTTGACGTTGCCGTTGTTCATCCATTTCCGCTTCAGAAAGAAATCGGTGCCCGGCACTACGGTTTTATCGGCGATGCCGTTCAAATCCGGCAAGCCGCCCAAATCGACATCGGCCAAAAACAGCGGCGACTTGGTCTCCTTCTTGTAACCCAGCAGAATGGTCTTGCCTTGCGATTTCATCGCCACCCGGTTGGTCAAGGTCAACTCCGGTATGGTATTGATCAAAGTCTTCTTGATGTTCAACGCCATTTCCTGACGCGGCCGTAGCGCGTTGACAAAGGTAATCTGGTAATTGCTGAACCGCAGTTGCTTCTCGGCAATGATTTGGTCTTCGTACTGCGCCTCGCGGTACAGGCGCATCTGGTACTCGATCAGCGTATTCAACTGGAAACCCAGCACGATCGGGCCTTTGAACGGGTTATGGGTAATCTGCAACCATTTATGCTTGTCGTGAAACAGGTTGAAATCGTCTGAGGCGTTGCGGGCGACTTCTATATGGATTTGTTCGAAGGTAAACGACTGTTGCGTCATCGGTTGATCATCCTTATGGCCAAGCTCGGCATTGTAGGCCGAATCGGGCTGATCGAACAAAAATCTCCCGTCAACGAGCGGCCGTTTCCGTGTGCGTTATGCCGTTTATCCCGGAGAACCGGCACCACTGAGCCGCAATAGAGCATCGGTCTGGCTGCGAATTTGTGCGGCAACCGCGGAGTCCAGTCGATGCAGCCAGCGCTGCGGAATGTCGTCTACGCCATATTTGGCACCGGCCAGCATGCCTGCCAGCGCGCCGGTGGTATCGGCATCGCCGCCCTGGTTGACGGTGGCAACCAGGCAGGATTCGACGCTGTCGCTGTTGAAAAAATGGTGCAGCACGGTCTGCACGGTATCGACGATATATCCCGATGCCCGGCCCGGATAAGGGTCGTAAGCGAACTCCGCGAACCGCCCCACCAAACCATCGGCTACCTCGCGGCAAGCTGCTGCGTCTTGGCCGTCGATCAACAGCCCGGCGATCCGGCCCAGCGCCAAAGTCCCGGCGTCGGATAACGGATGGTGGTGAGTGATCCGGCTCTGCTGCAAACTCCACAGTTCAAACAATTCCGGCCGCCGCAAGGTCGCCAACACTACCGGCAGATTGCGCATGCAGGCGCCGTTACCGGCTTCGTCGTCGCGTGGATCGCCGGACAGTTCGCCACGGTCGCGAAACCGGAGGATGCCGCGGCGGCAGGTATTGCCGACATCGACCGGCCCGCTTTCCAGCCAGGCCAGAAAATTTTCGGCTACCGCCGACAAATTCCAGCCTTGGTTGCCGATGATTGCCTGACCCAAGGCCAAACACATCTGGGTATCGTCGGTAACCTGGCCCGGCTCCAGGCCCAGCCAGCCGCCGCCAACGATGTCGCGGTGCACACCGTAACGTTTTTGAATCCGCTGCGGCGACATGAACTCCACCGTCGCCCCCAGCGCATCGCCGCAAGCAAAGCCCAGATAAGCGCCCAAGGCACGATTCGAAATCTGCGCATCCATCAGCTCAACACCCTAACCCGGTAATCGCCGCCAATCGCCAGATATTCCGCTTCGCCGCGCAAAGCGTGGTGCGGCAGCAATTCGTTAAAAAACACCAGCTTGACCATCGGCACCCGCACTTCCAGAATGTTGGCGCCGAATTCGCTGGCGATACCGGGCCGGTCGGTAAAGGACGTAATACTGTTAAACCGCACGATTTTGTCGTGCCGGCCCTCGTCTTTGACGACGCAATCGTCCAGCGTATCGACACCGCGGTACAAGGTTTTGTGGGTCGCGGCCGGAACCTGGAACCGCTCCACCACCCACTGGCAAAACTCGTAAACCAGATCCAACTGCATATAAATGCAATTGTTGTGGTAGCGGCTGTTCATCTTTTCTTCGATGTAAATCAACCAGTCGTTGCTGATGAAATTGCGAATCCGGGTTTTATGAAAGTTCGGAAACAAGCCGAAGCGGCTTTCCACCCAGCCCTTCAGTACCGCACCCTGGGCGTTGTTGGAATCCATGCCCCAATCCTGAATCAGCCGTAAGTAACTGTTACGGTAGCGGCGCCGGCCCAGGGCATCGTCGCGCAGGCGCTGTTCGGTCTCGAAACCGAACACCACGCACATATAATCCTGAAACACCCGGCCGCATTCGGCCAAACTCGGCTGCTGCGCCAATTGTTCGAACAAACCCGGCGCAGACTCGCGGGTACCGGCGATATGCAGAGGTTTGGGATAGTCGTTAAACAGATGGCTGGCCATGCAAGCCGTCGCCATGCCGATCAAATTGGTGCTGTGGCTATACAAAGAACTATCGGGCATAGATTTATCGGAAAGCAAGTCCGGCAATTGGATAAGCGCTAATTCTCACATCGAATAGGGCAATTCGCCATCCCGAACAGGCCTGCAGGGACGAATTCGCCCGGTATTCTTCGCGCCGTAAAGCTAAATCCCAAACCACGCAACCGGGCGACGATAAAAATAGCAAGCAGCAAGCAAGAACCTAGCCGTTTTTTGTGATTGACATCACACAAAGACAGAGAATACAGTGCGGTAGCCGATTGATTATTAAACAAAAAACAAGTGATCGATGACGGGCAAAACTATAACAACACACAGGAGATTCATATGAAAAAGTATGTAGCCGAGTCCTTCGGGACATTTTGGTTGGTTCTTGGTGGCTGCGGTAGCGCGGTGTTGGCCGCGGCGTTTCCAAATGTGGGCATCGGCTTGCTCGGCGTCTCGCTGGCGTTCGGCTTGACGGTACTGACCATGGCCTACGCCATCGGCCATATATCGGGCTGCCATCTCAATCCGGCGGTGTCGGTTGGCTTGTGGATGGGCGGCCGCTTTCCGGCCAATCAACTATTGCCTTACATTGTCGCCCAAGTCATCGGCGCCATCGTCGCCGGCGGCGTGTTGTATTTAATCGCCAGCGGCAAGGCCGGTTTTGATGTGGCTGCGGGATTTGCCTCCAACGGTTACGGCGAACATTCGCCGGGCGGCTACTCCCTGCTGTCCGCGCTGATTACCGAAGTGGTGATGACGATGATGTTTTTACTAATCATCCTCGGCGCCACCGACGCCCGCGCCCCGGCCGGCATGGCACCTGTCGCGATTGGTTTGGGCCTGACCTTGATTCACTTGATCAGCATTCCAGTCACCAACACCTCGGTCAATCCGGCTCGCAGCCTGGGCGTGGCGGTTTATGTCGGCGATTGGGCCTTGGCGCAACTCTGGCTGTTCTGGCTGGCACCGATTATCGGCGCGGTGCTGGGCGCGTTGATCTATCGCTTTATCGGTAGCCCCGACGAGTAAATTTCGCACAAACATCCGTTCCAGTACTCCACGATAGTGGGGCGAGCCTTCAGGCCGCCCCACTAAACATGCAATCAGCTCTTCTTCCATCATTCCACCATGGATATAAAAACCTATAAAGGCCGATCCAATGTGTCCGGCGCCATCGCGCTGAACGACCGCTACTTTGTCGTCGCGGACGACGAAGACAACCAACTCAGCGTGTTCGACAAAAATGCGGAAAAAGCCTTGAAACCGGCAATCGCCCTCTCGGCGGTGTTCGACGGCGAGATCGAAGACGGCAAACATCAGGAAATCGATCTGGAGGGCGGCACGTGCATCGGCGACGTCTATTTCTGGATAGGTTCGCACAGCACTAGCAGCAAAGGAAACGACCGGCCCGCCCGGCGGCGCTTGTTCGGCATTCATCTGAACGAAGTCGAACCGGGCGAATTCAGCGCCCAACGTTACGGCTCGATCTACACGCAATTCATCGCCGATCTAAAACAGGACAGCCGCTTCGCCCGCTACGACTGGGAACAAGCCGAACGCACACCACCCAAAGACACGGGCGGCTTGAGTATCGAAGGCCTGGCGACCACGCCGGCGCAAGGTTTATTGATAGGCTTTAGAAATCCGCTAGCTGGCGGCACCAGCGAAAATGGCGTGTTGAAAAACGGCAAAGCCATATTAGTGCATCTGCTCAACCCGCTGGCATTGCTGCAAGATCAAACCGCCCAATTCGCCGCGCCGATAGAGCTGGATTTAGCCGGCTTGGGCATCCGCGACATCGCCTGGCGCCAGGACAATCAATACCTAATCGTCGCCGGCCCATACCACGCCAATGAACAGCGTTTGGAGAAACATTGGCTGTATTTATGGGATAGCGAATCCGGGGACCTGAAACGTCTGGAGCATATCGACCTGGGAGAATTGAATATCGAAGCGGCGTTCTTTTTTCCCGGCGATGAAAATTGGGTAATGCTGCTTAGTGACGATGGCAAGGATAAAAAGAGCTTTCGATGCGTTTCGGTAAAACTTTAGGGGCTGTTGCCATTTTCAAACAATAGCCTTGAAATTGAGCGGCTCTGCCTCAGTAGATTGATTTTTCAATCAAAAGACAAGCAACCGATGCCACGACAATTGTTTACGGACGAATACTGGAATAAATTCAAAGCCATCATGTTAAGCCTGGGGATTTACGACAAGCCTTCGCTCCGGCAAACGGTAGAAGGGATTTTTTATCGCATGCGAGTCGGCTGCCCCTGGCGAGACCTGCCTGCCACGTTTGGTAAGTGGAATGCCGTGTACAAACGGTTCAATGCGTGGTCACTGCAAGAAAAACTGATGGGCATTTTTCGAGGTCTAGTTGTGGCACCCGATTTGGAATGGACCTTTATTGACGGCAGTATCGTAAAAGCGCATCAGCATAGTAGTGGCGCGGCTCGTGAACAGGATGCCGCGATTGGGAAATCCGTCGCGGGTAACACCACGAAAATCCATATGGCCGTTGATGCCTGCGGGCTGCCTATTCATTTCTCGGTCACCGGTGGTGAAGTCCATGACTGTAAAGAAGCGCCGAAATTAGTGGCTAAACTGCCTTTGGCTGACTACACGGTCGCTGACAAAGGCTATGACAGTGAACCTCTAAGGATTCAAATTCGAGAGAAAGGGAGTGTGCCCATCATTCCTAGAAAACAGAATTCAATCGTCGGGAATGACGGAATGGATTGGTGTCTCTACCAATATCGCCACCTCGTTGAAAATGTCTTTGCGCGATTGAAACATTTCAGAGCCATCGCGACGCGATATGACAAATTGAAACGCAATTTTGAAAGCGTTGTCGCTTTGGCCTGCGCTTTTATTTGGTTACCCATGTAAAACGGCAACAGCCCCTAACCAAAGCTGGCTTTTTGAAGTGGACTGAGATCGACGCTCGGAATGTAGGACTTCTAATCAGCTCGGTAATTTTGTTAGTATACAAACGCTATATCATCTGTTTTGGCGAGATATACAGAAACCATTTAGTTACTTGTTAGAGCCTACAATATTCATCCTATGGACACAAAGAAGATTGCCTCCATCGCTGGCGACGTTGCCATTGAGTTTTTTGTCCCCGGTTACCTGCGGGCGGCCTATACAGCGCTCTCGAAGTCACGTGAGGATGTTGATGCCGCAGAATCAAAAGGAGTTGCGAGCCTTGAGGAAGAGGCGCGAAAGCAGCAGATCGTCATGGAATTCCAGGCTCATCAAGCCCGCGTCTCGCAAGAGCTGGCAATCGCCGAACGCATCGCAAACTCCGCTGAAGTCCAAATCGAGGAGTTCTACGATCTTTCAGGTAAGGGACACACCGGCGCGAAAGCCGACGAACAATCCATTACTCTTGGTATTGGCGCAGAAGGACGTAGGGTGACCAAACGGGTTATCCGATTCACGGGTTGGCGCGACCAAGCTGGACAGCAGTGAGCTCTAACAGGTTGATCGAGCCGACTCATGCGGCGTGTCGCCCAGCTAGCGGCGCGACTTCAACGCGAGGCAACCACAGGAAACGCACATGAGCCGCGTAGGTTGGGTTGCATGCTGTTCGCAACCCAACAAACCGCTCACTCCCATCCAATACTGCTGTCCAATATTAACGGCGATTCTCCCCAATTCGCGGGCAACACACCTTGCCGAATGTAACGGTGGAGACTGCTGAAAGGCCAATCCACGGGCCTGGCAACTAAACCGTGTTTGACCGGGTTGTAATGGATGTAATCGATATGCTGGATAAAATCGCGTTCGTCGCGAATCTTCTGTTCCCAAAAACGCCGCTGCCAAATCGCTTGTTCGTTTTTATGTTGCCGACTCGCTGAGACAAAAGGCCTTTGGCTGTCGGCAATCGATGCGGTAAAGGCCCGTTTAATATTGCGCCAGCGGATCGAATAATCGCTATCGCCATCCGGTAATGTCCATATGGCATGAAGATGATCCGGCATCACCACAAACGCATCGATTGCAAAGGTACGCCGGGCTTTTTCTTGCCGAATTGCCTTACGTAATTGTTCCACCGTTTCAGGCTCGGCAAACCAAGGCTACCGCCGATGCATTACCACGGTAAAAAAATAGCAAGCTCCGGGATGATAAATACGGCGGTATTGCATGATTGTGTGGTTTCCGGATTATGCCAGCATCATGTTGGGTTGCGAACAGCATGCAACCCAACCTACAAATAACGAGAATCCAGCGAGCGACGTATTTGGGACCGGCCTTATCCCGTATGCCGCGCCGAGTACCGGAGCTTTTGAATGGATCAGCCCGTAGGGGCGATGCAGGGATGCATCGCGTTGCCGAAGGGGCAGGAAGCCCCTTTCGGCAACCCCGTTCAAAAGCTTCGGAGCGCAGGGAACAAGCGGCATCCGGGTCGCCTTTTCTTTGGATACTTTCTTTTGGCGGAGCAAAAGAAAGTATCTCGGCTGTCGGTCCGAGAACCGACATTAAAATAACCGTCGCGCCAGCGACACATCATTCTGCAAAACATCAAACCCGCGTGGGCACAAAAACCGTGCCCACCCTACCCCTGCGCCATTCAAGCTCACTCCTCCTCCGCGACTACCTTGGGCATATCCCGATTAATCAAGAAATACACCACCGGTATCACCACCAACGAAAACAAGGTGGAAGCGATGATGCCGAAAATAAAGCTCCAGGCCAAGCCGGAAAAAATCGGGTCCAGCACGATCATCATCGAACCCAATACCGCCGAGGCGGCGGTCAAAAAGATCGGGTTCAAACGGGTGGCGCCGGCTTCGACGATGGCGTCGGCCAGGCTGATGTCCGGATTGCCGCGGTAAATGTTTTCGATGAAGTCGATCAGAATAATCGAGTTACGCACCACGATACCGGCCAGCGCGATCATGCCGATCATCGCCGTGGCCGTGAAATAAATCGGGCTGGCGTACTCGCCGACATCGCCGGCAAACAGATTGATCAGCCAGAAGCCTGGCATGATGCCGATCACGGTCAACGGAATCGCGATCATCATGATCAGCGGTACGCCCAACGAGCCGGTTTGGCCGACCAGCAGGATGTAGATCATCACCATCGCCGCGGCAAAAGCCAGACCGAGGTCGCGGAACACGTCGACGGTGATCTTCCATTCGCCCTCGCCGGCCATTTCGGCTTTATAACCGGCCGGCAGCGGTTTGGTTTCGAACACGTCGAACAAATCCAGAATCGCCTCGACCGGACTGCGGCCGGCCATTTCCGCGGTGACGTAAGCCACACGCTGCAAGTTCTTGTGGTAAATGGCTTTTTGCCCGCTCTGGCGGTCGAATCGGCCCAATTCGCTCAGATGCACCAAGACGCCGTTGGCGGTTTTGACCGACAAGGCCTGCAAATCGGCTTCGGCCGAACGCGCGGCTCTGGGTAATTGCAGCCGGATCGCCAGCGGCTGCCGCTCGTTTTCGGCATGCAATAAGCCGACATCGGCGCCGGCCAGCGCCAACTGCAAGGTTTGGGCAATTTGCGCGGCCGTGACGCCCAACGCGGCGGCCTTGTCGTGCTCCACCAGAAACTGCCATTTTTCGTAGTCGGCTTCGACGAAATCGTCGACATCGACCACACCCTCGGTTTGCTGCATGTCGGCCCGCACCCGGTTGGCGACATTGATGATATCGGCATAATCGGCTTGCGGCGGGCCGTAGACTTCGGCGACGACGGTGGACAATACCGGCGGCCCCGGCGGCATTTCCACGATCTTGATGTTGGCGCCGAATTGTTTTTCGATGCGGTCGATCTCGGGCCGCATCCGCAACGCGATTTCGTGCGAGCCTTGCTCGCGGCGGGTTTTATCGGCCAACACGATGCGAATATCGCCCAGGTTGGCGCCCTGCCGTAAATAGTAATGGCGAACCATACCGTTGAAGTCCATCGGCGACGACAATCCGACGTAGCTCTGGTAGCTGCTGATTTCGTTGACGGTCGCCAAGTAGCGGCCTAGCTCGGCGGCAACTCGGTCGGTAGCCTCCAATGACGTCCCTTTCGGCATGTCGATGACCAGTTGCAGCTCGTTTTTATTGTCGAACGGCAACAGCTTGAGCGGCACTACTCGGGTCACCGCCATCAACGCCGACAACACGAAGGCCACGATCACCGCCGCCAGAAACCACCAGGCCTTGGTCTTATCGGCCAACAGCGGCGCCAGAATGGCCTGATAAATCTTGAAGCCCCGACTTTGTTTCAAATCGAACGCCGGGCCGTGGTCTTTGCCGTAATCGCCTTTCAATAAACGATAACTGGCCCACGGCGTGACGCTGAAAGCGATGACCAGCGACAGCAGCATCGCGATCGGCACGTTAAATGCCATCGGCGCCATATAAGGCCCCATCATGCCGGTAATGAAAAACATCGGCACGAAGGACATGATCACCGCAAACGTCGCCAGTATGGTCGGCGGCCGAATTTCATCGACGGCGCTGAGCAAGGCTTGCAATGGTGGCTCTTTACGCATCTTGTAATGGCGGTGGATGTTTTCGACGTCGACGATAGGGTCGTCGACCAGTAAACCCAGCGACAAGATCAAGGCAAACAAGGTCACCCGGTTGATCGTGTAACCGAAGATCAAATCGCACAGCAGCGTGATGGCGAACGTCATCGGCACCGCCAGCGATACAATCAGCGATTCCTTAAATCCCAGCGACAAGGCCAGCAGCACAATGATGGTCAGAATGGCAATGCCCAAGTGCATGACCAGTTCGTTGACTTTGTGATCGGCGGTTTCGCCGTAGTTGCGGGTCACGGTCAGCAACACGTCGTCCGGAATCAAGCTGCCTTGCAGTTCCTCGGTCAGCGCCAGCACCTGCTCGGCCACGCCGACCGCATTGGCGCCGCGGCGTTTGGCGATGGCGACGGTCGCCAGCGGCCGTTCCTCGCCGGCTTGCGGCAAGCGGCCGGGCTCGCCGAGCGCGTGCATTTGCGCCACAGCCGGACCGAAGCCGATACGGGTGTAGTAATCGGTATCGGCCGGTCCGTCGACCACCTCGGCCACGTCGCGCAAATGCAGCAAACGGCCGTTGCCGCCGGCCACCACGGTATTGCCGACCTGCTCCGCGCTTTGGTAGTACGGTCCGGCTTCCAACACGATTTCGCGGTCGTTGGCGGTAGTTTGGCCAACCTGCAAATTCAGGTTGTTCTGTTGCAAGGCGCGCTGGACATCGGCCAGTCCGATACCGCCGGCCTGCAATTTGGCCGGGTCCGGATAGACCGAGACCCGCCGCGGTGCGGCGCCGACCACCCAGCTTTTGCCGACGTTATCCACCGCGCGCAGACGCTCGATCAGTTCGTCGGCAATTCGGCGCAAAGCCATAGCATCGACGTTGGCGTTTTGCGGCGACAGGCTCAGCAATAAAATCGGCACGTCGTCGATTTCCACCGGTTTGACCAGCCAATCGCTGACGCCCGGCGGAATGATGTCCTGGTTCGCCAGCAATTTATCGCGGGTCTTGATCAGGCTGTTTTCCAGGTTTTCGCCGACGTAATAGCGCACCGTCACCACGGCTTGGCCCGGCCGGGAGATGGAATAGACGTATTCCACGCCTTGAATCTGGCGCAGCAATACTTCCAGCGGCGTCGTAATCTGTTTTTCCACTTCGTCGGCCGAGGCGCCCGGCGCCTGCACGAACACATCCATGACCGGTACCACGATTTGCGGGTCTTCCTCGCGCGGCGTCAACATCAGCGCCGCGGCGCCGGCCAACAACGAGATCAGCAAAAACAACAAAGACAGGTGCGACGTGGTAAACAACCGGACGATGGCAACCGTCAGACTGTCTTTTTTAATTTCGTTGGAATTCATTGCCCAAGCTCGCCTTGCCGGAGGATGGTTTCGCCGTCCTTTAAACCGGACAGCACTTCCAGTTGGTCGCCGTAACGTTTGCCGCTACGGATATGCCGCATCTGCCATTGTCCGCCCTCGACCACGCGCACGGCCTGTAATTGGCCGAATTGCACAATGGCGCTGGCCGGCACCAGCAGCACCGCTTGCGGCGCCTGGCAGCGCGCTTCCAGCCAGGCGAATTGGCCGTGTTGCAAGCCGGGCGTTTTCGGCAAATTGACCTTGACTTGTTGAGTCAGGGTTTGCGGATCGATCTCCGGGCTGATTTCGTCTATGGTGCCCGCCAGCGTCTGCCGCAAGGCGTCGATTCTGACCGATACCATTGCACCCAACTCAAGCTGAACGGCACATTGGCTGGCTATCGCCGCTTCCAAGCGCAAATCGTCAGGTTGATGAAAACTGATGACAGGCTGGTTCGGCGCGGCCATGTCGCCCGGCTCCTGGAAGCGTTCGCCGACCACGCCGTCGAACGGTGCGTACAGCATGTTCTCGCCGAGCATGACCTTGCTCTGCTGCGCCGCGCTGGCGGCCTGATTCGCCATGGCCCGCGCGGCTTTGGCCTGGGCTATTACCGCATCGTAGTTTTGCCGGGTGGCGGCTTGCTTCTGGTACAGATCGACGATGCGTTTCTCGTCGGCGCCGGCCTGAGTTGCCTGGGCTTGGGCCGCGACGTAGGCGGCATTCGCAGCGTTATAGGCGGCTTGCAAATCGCGGTCGTCCAATTTGGCGATCAATTGGCCTTTTTTCAAACGGTCGCCGGGATGAACCGGCATTTCGACGATCCTGGCGTTCAGTTTCGGCGCAATTTTTACCGCCAGCCGCGAACGCAGTGTACCCTGCCACACCGACGATCCGGCCTCCGCCTGTCTGGCAATGCGCACAGTCGCCGCGTTGGCGGGAACGGTTCTGGCGGCTATCGAGGTAGTGCCGGGCTTGGTCTTGCTGTCGCCGCCGAGCACGCCGAGCGCCAGCAGAATGACCAATAACAGGCCGCCGATAGCCGCCAGCGGCACCAGCCATTTCGGTTTGTCGGAAAGAAAACGATGTTGGGACATGTGGTTTTGCCTGCAAGGGTTTATTGCCAAAAGCCGATGGCTTGTTTCAAGTCCGCTTCGGCGCGCAATGCATCGTAACGGGCGCCGATTTGCCGATTGCGCGCCCGATCACGGGCGACTTCGGCCTCGAGGTAGCGGGTGACGGTGACGACGCCGGCCCGGCGTTGCTCGTTGACTAAGCGCAACGCTTCTTCGGCGGCTCGCACCGCGGCGTCGCTGACCTCGGCCCGGTGCAAAGCCTGCTGCAAGCCGAGCTGCGCCGATTTAAGCTGGTTTTCGATGCGCAACCGGGTCTGCCTGACGGTTTCTTGGGCCGCGGTCAGTTCGTGCTCGGCCTTGCGGATTTTTTCCTGGGTGGCAAATCCGGAAAACACGTCCACTTCGACCATAACGCCGGCACTGACGTTGTCGCGGTTGCTGCTGAACGCCAAATCCTTGCTGTCCGAACCGTAACTGACATAAGCATCGGCGCGCGGCAGATGCGCGGCTTTGGCCGCCGCCAATTGCTGTTCGGCAATAGCCACGCGTTTCTCGGCATTTTTCAACTCGGGGTGTTGCGCCAAGGCTTGGTTCAGCAATTCGTCGAAACCGGCGGGATTGTCCGGCAGACCGGGTTGAAAATTGCCGGCAAAATCGAATGCGTCGTTAGCATTCAAGCCCAATAGCGTCCTCAACAGGCTCTGCGCCAACTCGATGGCATGCGCCGACTGGATTTCGGCATCTTTAGCCTCGGCCAATTGCGTTTCCAACGACAGCACATCGGATTTCAGCACCACGCCGGCGTCGTATTGAATCTTGGATTGATTCAATTCGCTCTGTACCGCTTCAATTGCGCGGTTATTGACCTGATGCGCTTCGATCGCCGCCAAACCGCCGTAGAAGGCGGCGGTGACGTTATTCACCAAACGGTTGCGGGTAGCGGCCCTTTCCAGTTCGGAACTTTCGACGCCCAGTTGTGCGGCTTGGCTCAAATAGTAGTCCTGGCCGCCGCGAAACAGCGAGTAAGTCGCCGTGACTTGCGGACGGTAATTGTCGACGCCGCCCGGATGGTTAAAATCGCCGCCGTTAAGATTCAAGCGGCGTTGAGCAATGATCATCGAGAACGCCATGGCCGGATTGTCGCTATGCTGGTATGACAGGCTGGTTTTGATTTGCGGGTAAAAATTGGCCAGCGCCTGCCCCAACTGGGCGTCGGCTTGCTCGATCCGCTCCTGCATGATTCGCAGTTCCGGGTTGTTCGCCAACGCCTGCTCGACGGCTTGTTCCAGCGTGTAGGTATTCGACGCCCGCGCCGCCGATTGCGCAAAACCCAACAAAGCCGCAAGCGGCACAAGGCCATATTTCACAATCATTCGCATAGAAATGCCAAACGTTAGTAATTAAGTATTTCCTAATATTATAGGCCAAATCCGTCCTTTCCTCGCCTTTTTTATTTGCCTAAATTCGATATTGCCCGTATGCCAATTTAAGATAGTCGTTTAGGCGTAGAAATGAATGCTTGAAATGTTTGGTCATCATGGTAACTTTAGGCACTCACCCAATAACCTTCCCATAATAATAATTAGCTTGAGAGGATACAGCGCATGAGCCTTGACGAAAACACCAACGAAACCGCGAATCAAGCCGAGGAGCCGAATCAGGCCGCCGCTAGCCCTGCTGCAGCCCCAACCGCCGCCGGCAATGCTCTGGCCGGTTTTCTGGCTTTAAAAGAATCCAACCCCAAAGTTTTTTACGGCGCGATCGGCGGTGCTGCCGTCGTTCTGCTCGCTTTGATGTTCAGCGGTGGCTCCGACCCAAAATTGCCGGTCCACCAACAAAAACCGCTGGTACCCGGCCAAAGTTACGTACTGAAAAGCCCTAACACTTACGATCCGAATGCGACGGTTAGATTGGTTTCCGTGCCGGGCTCGTTGGCGGCCTACGACGATACCGAGGAAAACGACCGCGATGGCTCTTGCAAACACATGCCGATGAATACACCGGTCAAATTAACTCAAGTCCAAAACGATCCGACCGACAAGAATCTGGTGTGGGCCGAAGTCGAAATCGCAGCCAGCGGGGAATGCCAAGGCCGACGCGCGTGGACTTCTTCAATAAACTTGCAATAAGAGTTGACACAAAAAAATAAGCTTTTATAATACGCAGGATAGTTAGCCAAGCGGGAATAGCTCAGTTGGTAGAGCACGACCTTGCCAAGGTCGGGGTCGCGAGTTCGAGTCTCGTTTCCCGCTCCAAATTCGATTAAGCCGCGGCAAAACGCGGCTTTTTTGTTTAACCGATCAAGGCTGCGTAGCAAAGTGGTTATGCAGCGGCCTGCAAAGCCGTATACACCGGTTCGATTCCGGTCGCAGCCTCCATTAGTCGATTCGGCACAGTTCAACGAAGTACATCAAACCCGCAAGCTGCAAGGCTTAGCGGGTTTTTTATTGTTCAATAGCGTTCAACGGGATTCATTGAAATCCAGGGGTAACTGGGGGTAACATTCGGGGGTAACCGAGTTACCCCGATTGGAGTTACCCCCATGGTCCTATCCGACATCGCCTGCAGGAACGCCCACAAAAGCGACAAAGCCAAAGACGGCAAGGCTTTCAAGCTGTTCGACGACAAAGGTTTATTCCTGCTGGTCAAGCCCACGGAAAGCGGCTGGGGTAAGTGGTGGCGGTTTAAATACCGCTTCGACGGCAAAGAAAAACAACTCTCGCTCGGCACCTATCCGGAAGTCAGTCTCGGCCAAGCCCGAGAAAAACGCGACGAAGCCAGAAAACTGGTCGCGGCGACGATAGACCCCGGCGAAAACCGCAAAGCCGTCAAAGAAGCCAGAGCCGACAGCTTCGCCAACAGCTTCGAAGTCATCGCCCGCGAATGGGGCTCCAAAAAAGTCCAAACCTGGGACGAAAAAAACAACCGCTCCAAGCGCATGCTGGAACGCAACATTTTCCCCTGGCTCGGCGCCAAGCCGATTGCCGACATCCTGCCGAAAGACATCCTGGCCAGCCTGCGCCGCATCGAAGAGCGCGGCACCATAGAAACCGCCCACCGTACCCTGCAAATCTGCGGCCAAGTGTTTCGCTACGCCGTCGCCACCGGCCGCGTCGATCGCGACATCACCCAAGACCTGAAAGGCGCCCTGCCCCCGGCCAAGGGCGAACACTTCGCCGCCATCACCGAACCAAAAGAAGCCGCCGAACTATTACGCGCGATCGACAGCTACCAAGGCTCACTGCCGGCGCTGTGCGCACTGAAACTGGCGCCGCTGGTGTTCGTGCGGCCGGGCGAACTGCGAGCCATGCAATGGCAAGACGTTAATCTGCAAACCGCCGAATGGCGTTACCTGGTAACCAAAACCAACGTGCAACACATCGTGCCGCTGTCGCGCCAGGCGCTCGCCATCTTGGAAGAACTGCAACCGCTCACCGGACACGGCCGCTACGTGTTCCCGTCGGAACGGACGCCGTCCGGCATTCGCTGTATGAGCGAAAACACGCTGAACGCCGCGCTAAAACGCTTGGGCTACGGCAAAGACAAAATGACGGTGCACGGCTTCCGGGCGATGGCCAGGACTATACTCGACGAGGTGTTGGGCGTACGGCCGGACTTTATCGAACACCAACTCGCCCACGCGGTCCGCGATCCCAACGGGCGCGCCTACAACAGAACCGCACATTTGCCGGAACGGCACAAGATGATGCAGCAGTGGGCGGATTATTTGGATGCAATACGAAACGGCGCGACGGTTCTCCAGTTTCCGCGCCAGACTTGACTCTAAAATGCAGTGTGCGTGGCAGGATTGTGCGTTGGACCTTCAGAATTTTCTGTCCCGAAATAATGCCTTTAAATTGGTGGCGGCCAGAAAGGCCTGCCCGTAGTGAACTTTAGAAAGGATTGTAAATGGTTAACAAATCAACGATACCTAAAATTGAAAAACAAATTCGAAGTTTGCCGCCAAAACTTGTTGGTCTAGTTTCGGTGCGCGCAGCGATGCGCCTATTGCCTTGGGTTGAGTCCGAAGAATCAATTTGGGGGAAATCGCAATTGCTTAAGTTGCTAAAACGCCCACTTAACGAGATGGTTTCCGAAATGAGTTTCCCGTTATGGCGCGCCTGTCAAGTAGCCAATGCAGTTACAAATATTGATAGTGTCGTTACATTCGCCGACGCCGAGATCACTACATACGCCGCCAGTGCCTCAGCCACTTATGCGGACATACACTCCGAAATCTCCAACTATGTCAAAACTGACCGGATTGTTGCCGCTGTCATCATATCCTCCGCAGCCAACTCCGTCGCTGCCTACGCAGCCTCGACGGCCTCCGCTAACAACTTCGATGATGGCGGCAGCACCTACAAAAACGCTTTACGATGCATTAGTTTTCATAAATTTTTATCTGTTAGCTTGTATCTGCAAGCCATCAGTCACGATTTGAAATTGGCTGATCAGACTAAGTCATTAAGCAATCAGCCGCTTTGGCCTGACACATCGCTAAGGCCACGTAGAGACATCCAGTTCTGGCAAGAACTGCAAAAAAAATGGTTGGAACTCGATACAAGCTACCAATATTGGATTGATTGGTACGAGGCACGTTTGCGTGGTGAGCCGGTCGTCTGGCAGGAGGTCCGTGATCAAATCCTATTAACCGAAGAGCAATTAAGACAAAAACCAGAAGCCATCAACGCCTATTTACTGAAATTGGCTCAATCAGCGCAGCAAGATGGTTTGCGACCACTGAATCGGTTGCGGGTGATTTTGATTGGGCCGGGAGACTCCGGCAAGACCTCATTATTGAATGCCTTGCATCGGCAGCCAGTGGTGGAGGGCGTTGGCGATAAAACGGTCGGTATCGAGGTGCGCGAATCGGTGTTCGACGACAAGAAGTCCAGTTTCTGCAATCATACCGCTCCAGATCAGCGTGGTGACGACGTTATCATCCACTTTTGGGATTTCGGCGGCCAAATCATGTACCACGCCACCCATCAGTTTTTTTTACGTGCCAATTGCGTTTATATCGTGGTCTTAGACGGCCGGCGTGCGGCTGCCGGCGGCAGCGAGGCGGATTATTGGCTGGAGCATATTCGGGCGTTCGCTCCCGATGCCCCGGTTTTGCTGGTCGGCAACAAAGCCGATTTGGGCCCGATGGAATGGGATGCTAATAGGCTTCGCCGCAAATATCCCAACATCCGCGAAGGTGGATTTTTCCAGTTGGCTTGCACCGACCCGAGCAATCCCCGCTATGATTTCGCCAAATTCGTTAGCGCTTTACGGGACGAGTTACAACGCGCAAGCACGGTGCAACAAAAGTTTTCGAGGGCTGAGTTTAATGTATTGGCAGAGCTGCGGCGTTGCTCTGCGAATGATACCTTTATGCCTAAAAACGATTACGGAAACTTGTGTCGCAAACACGGTTTGTCGGTTGAGGAGGGGCAAGCCGTATTGCTGGATTTGCTGGACAAATTGGGCGTCATCATCCATTTTCCAAGCTTATATCGGCTGGACGATTTTTTGTTGAATCCACGTTGGCTCACGTATGGCGTGTATCAAATCATCGAACGGCAGCAGGCGGATGTTTCTGAACAAGAGGTGATTGCTTGGCTGAAAGACAAAACGGTGGTCGATAACCTGGGCAACACTTTGGCGTTTCCTAGGACGCATTGCGGTTATCTGTTGGACGCGATGGAAGCCTTTAAGGTGGCTTATCCTATAACAAACCTAGGAGGTGCGCATCGCTTTATCATTCCGAGTTTATTGCCAACCGATGAGCCTCCTTTGACGTTTCCGGAGCGAGAGGCACGAGCCTTCCGCTTTCGCTTTGAAGGTTTATTGCCGCCGCAATTGTTGCCTCAATTGATCATAGCTAGGAATTCGGACATTGATGCGGAACACGTTTGGCGACATGGCGTCATGCTGAAATCGACGCATCATGGCGGTGCCCGTGCTTTGGTGCGTGGCGACGATTACGCCAGAACCTTGACACTTTGGGTGATTGGGCAGGGTTTGCAGGATTATTTCTCAGTTCTTTATCAGGCTGTACAGGATGTTTTGGCATCCATGCCTAAGTTGAAATATGACGAACTGATTCGTTTACCAGATTCTGCTCGTGTTGGCGATAATGGATTTGCCGATTCGGTGACTCAAGAGAATTGGGCCAGTTGGACCAACGTGCTTTATGCATGGCGGGACGGCGAGAAAAATTATCGAGAAAACGGAGTTAAATACGATTTGATCAAAGTGTTAGGCATCATTAATAGCAGTACGTGGGAAACATTTTTGAGTAAACTTACCGTCAATCAATTGGAAATTTTTATGGGTGATCAATTTATCAATAACGGGCAAGCGGGTGCGATGGGACCAAATGCTAAGGCGGAAGGCAACCATTTCCAGCAAGTATTGCAACAATTGCAGGCTGCGGACACCGGCCAATTAGCTGAAGAGTTAGGGACATTGCGTAGCCATTTACGCCAAGCCGCGACCGAACCGGAACATGATGAAGCGTTAGCAGGCTGGTGAAAAACTCCCAAAGCTGCAGTCATCAAGGCGCATAGCCTCAGCAAACAAGTAAAATAGCGCATCTAAATTGGAGAAGCCCCCCATGCGCGGACACGATGCCATTCAAAATAGCTGGTTCAGCTACGTTAGCCTGGAAGACCGTATTCCCAAACAGCATCCGTTGCGTCGTTTACGGCTACTCGTCGATGGCGTATTGGCCTCTATGGATGCGGTCTTTGCCGAATGCTACTCCCATACTGGCCGCCCGTCGATTGCGCCCGAAAAACTGCTGCGCGCCTTGCTATTGCAAGTGCTGTACACCGTTCGTAGCGAACGCCAGTTGATGGAACAGCTGGACTACAACCTGCTGTTTCGCTGGTTTGTCGGTTTGGGTATCGACGATGCTGTCTGGGAACGCAGCGTGTTCAGCGCCAACCGCGAGCGCCTGCTGTCCGAAGCACTGAGTCGCGAGTTTTTTGAGCGGGTCTTGGCCATTGCCGAATGGCAAAACCTGGTGTCCGACGAACACTTCAGTGTCGACGGCAGCCTGATCGAAGCCTGGGCCTCGCACAAAAGCTTCGTGAAGAAAGACGGCAGCGGTCCTGATAAACCCGCCGGCCGCAATCCCGAGGTCGACTTCAGCGGCGAAAAGCGCAGCAATGCCACGCATCAGAGCACGACAGACCCCGAAGCGCGGCTTTACAAGAAAGGCGAATACACCGAGGCCAAACTGCGTTACATCACCCATGCCCTATCCGAGAATCGTAACGGCCTGATTGTCGATGTCGAAACCACCCAAGCCACCGGCACCGCTGAAATCGAAGCCGCGCAAACAATGATCAAACGCCGTGTTCCCAAAGGCGGCAGCGTCGGTGCCGACAAAGGCTATGACCAACCGGCGTTCGTCAACAAACTCAAGACGCAAGACATCAAAGCCCATGTTGCTCGCAAAAAGACCGGCAGTGCCGTCGATGGCCGCACCGCGCGCGGCAAAGCGTACGCTCAAAGCCTCAAGCGCCGCAAAATCGTCGAAGAAGCCTTCGGCTGGATCAAGACCGTCGGGGGCCTGCGTAAAACCCGCCACATCGGCTTAGCCAAAGTCGCAGGTCAGGCCTTGTTTTGCTTTGCCGCCTACAACCTGACGCGCTTGCTCAACCTATTGGTGTTCACGCCGAAACCGGCGTGGAGTGCGCCCACCTAGGGCGAAGTGCGCCTGAAAACCGTCCACAGACGGCTTCAGGCGAATAAAAAGCCCTTGAAACAGGGGCAAAACGGTTGAAACTCGATGTCATGACCGATTTCAACACGAAAAAATCACGGAAACCGTGGGTAAGGGGAAATATCAGTGGGTTTTTCACCAGCCTGTTAGGCGCGGTAGCAGGTGCCGAAAAAGCGGCCCGGAACGGCGATGGGCCTGCATTGTTGGAGCATCTGAAAAAAGCCGGAAAGTGGTCGCTGGACATTGCCAATAAGGTGGGCATAGCCGTTGCTGCCAAAGCCATCCAAGCGGCAATGGGGCTATAGTCGGGAACGTTGTAACGAATGTCGTTAATCGTTGGTATCGGTGAGGCTCTCCATTAACCAAATTGTCTTAACAGCGCCAATCTCTCCTCCTTCGACAACGTGCCAATCAAACTGGCGGCTAGTTCCATGGTATTTGTGATGGGCGGGTTAATCCAGCGTTGGAAGCCGAGTTGCATGACGAAGCGGGCGGCGCAGGCGGGGTTTGAGCAGTTGCAGTAAAGGTCGGCGATGGTTTTTTCGTCGTTCAGGTTGTTGCGCGAGGCGATGTGGGCTTTGTGTTGGCAGTGCGGGCAATATATGATCATGTTTTTAGATAGTAAGTTTCAACCTAATAGCGAATATCTAGCCAAATAATTATAACTATTAAATGGAAGAACTAAGACGACTTGCTACCGAATACTATAATAAAACGGTTGGCTTTAGTTACTATGGGCCGAAGGGGATAATATTTTTATCCCTATCTTTGCCATTTCTATTTTTTTCATTGTATTTTAACTTCAAAACGCAGAGCTCTTATCTCACAATCTTATTAATGTTTCTAGCAGTATTCTTATGGGGTTTAGCAAAAAAGGAATACGAAAAAAACTTAATCTACCAGCTTTCATTCTATACACACCTGCAAAGCAAAAACGTCGATGAACAAAAGGCCGCTTATTTGTTATTGCTGACAAGCCACGTAGCAGGCTCTTTGTTCGAAAGCATGAAAATATTTAAAGAAATTGTAGAGACTAATAATAAGAATAAAAGCTTAGTTTTAGATAATGTCTGGCATCATTTTTTTAAGTTTTTATACAACCCTGATTCCAAAAACAGAATATTGAGTTTGATTATTTATTTAATAAGCTTAGTTGCATTGCTTACAATAGTAAAGCCACAAACAAACATTGATTTTTATGGCATCATTTATGCGATTGATTGGGAGGAATTGATTTGGTATTTTGCAGGGATCGCACTCATGATTGTAATATCTTACGTAATAATTGTAGTGCCAATCATGTTTGTAATTACCTACCTGGCTATTCCGCTAATGTTAAAGAATAATTCGAAAGTTATGTTGAATAAGTTCTTTATTTCCGAGCTGAATAAATATGCATTCCTTGAGAAGAGTATTGATTAATTTTTTCGGCTGCAACAAAATTTTTTGACTAGGCCGAGGAGATTTTGTGGGAAATAAAGGTATCAAACTTGAGTTGTTTTCCACGGTCACGATACTTCCGATATTGGCCTATACCACTCGCCAAATGACGTCGGCTGATTGGTTGGTAGTTGTCATACTTTTGGGGCTTGCCGCGTCTTTTCTTAGTTTTTCGACATCTTTCATCTGCTGGTGGTGGCGCCGATAAAGCAGATTATTTAGCGTTATGGTCATTATGGCTATAATGTAATCAACCGGATAGCCCGACGGGGCGAAAAGCGGGTTTCGTCAGCTCGTTTCCGGTTTTCCATTCTGACGGTTTCACTTTGACGGAGTGGCAATGCTGCTGGTGTATTTTTCCGGGCACGGCAATTGGTATCTTGCCGACGCAACGGGCGTTTCAAAATCAGAAAACCGGGTTGAACATCGAGAAATCTCGCCCGAAAATCCTAGAGAGTCGGGATCAGCATTTTACCGACCCGGAGACGCCGTTGCCGGCGTATTTAGTTTGTCGGAAGCCGACAACTTGCAATACCAAATTACCGGATCGCTCGACAAGGAAAAAATCAATCGCTTATTTCCTTGTCGGCATCCGCACAGCGCTTTCCAAAAACTCGCGGATAACGGTAGGCTTCCGCCAGAAATCTTTGAGCGCTGTTACTTCGAAATCAGAAGGAATAGATATTCCGAATTCATAATAAGCCGCCGACCATATTTGCGAGAACGCGGCGCGTTGGATTATTCGTTGGAATTTCTCACTCCATCCGAACAATCAGACTTGCAAGATGCGCAACGCCAAGATAAACCTATTCTCGATTTCCTAGACCAAAAACACCCATTGCACAGCTCCGAATTACGGATCGCATTCGAGGTGTGGAACGCGGTACTGAAAGACAATCCGGAGAAGCCCAAGCGCGGTAGTCGCAAGAAATTTATCGAGGATTGGTTGAGAAAACATTACCCCACAGAAAAGGAATTAACCAATTCGGCCAGAGACAGAATTTCGACCTTGGTCAATTCCGACATCGATAAAAACGGCGGGCCTCCTTCAGCTTTTTAAATAACCTACCTACCCCCGGAGGTCTTGCCCGGCATGGCCTAGCGAGAATTGCGACGGCTGAAAATTCATAACCCCCTGGAACTGTTCCACCTTCTTTACATCCACCAGACGCCGTACGCTGACCCCGAACGTAATTGGTCCAAACGGACAAAGGGGTTAACAGGCTGGTGAAAAACTCCCAAAGCTGCAGTCATCAAGGCGCATAGCCTCAGCAAACAAGTAAAATAGCGCATCTAAATTGGAGAAGCCCCCCATGCGCGGACACGATGCCATTCAAAATAGCTGGTTCAGCTACGTTAGCCTGGAAGACCGTATTCCCAAACAGCATCCGTTGCGTCGTTTACGGCTACTCGTCGATGGCGTATTGGCCTCTATGGATGCGGTCTTTGCCGAATGCTACTCCCATACTGGCCGCCCGTCGATTGCGCCCGAAAAACTGCTGCGCGCCTTGCTATTGCAAGTGCTGTACACCGTTCGTAGCGAACGCCAGTTGATGGAACAGCTGGACTACAACCTGCTGTTTCGCTGGTTTGTCGGTTTGGGTATCGACGATGCTGTCTGGGAACGCAGCGTGTTCAGCGCCAACCGCGAGCGCCTGCTGTCCGAAGCACTGAGTCGCGAGTTTTTTGAGCGGGTCTTGGCCATTGCCGAATGGCAAAACCTGGTGTCCGACGAACACTTCAGTGTCGACGGCAGCCTGATCGAAGCCTGGGCCTCGCACAAAAGCTTCGTGAAGAAAGACGGCAGCGGTCCTGATAAACCCGCCGGCCGCAATCCCGAGGTCGACTTCAGCGGCGAAAAGCGCAGCAATGCCACGCATCAGAGCACGACAGACCCCGAAGCGCGGCTTTACAAGAAAGGCGAATACACCGAGGCCAAACTGCGTTACATCACCCATGCCCTATCCGAGAATCGTAACGGCCTGATTGTCGATGTCGAAACCACCCAAGCCACCGGCACCGCTGAAATCGAAGCCGCGCAAACAATGATCAAACGCCGTGTTCCCAAAGGCGGCAGCGTCGGTGCCGACAAAGGCTATGACCAACCGGCGTTCGTCAACAAACTCAAGACGCAAGACATCAAAGCCCATGTTGCTCGCAAAAAGACCGGCAGTGCCGTCGATGGCCGCACCGCGCGCGGCAAAGCGTACGCTCAAAGCCTCAAGCGCCGCAAAATCGTCGAAGAAGCCTTCGGCTGGATCAAGACCGTCGGGGGCCTGCGTAAAACCCGCCACATCGGCTTAGCCAAAGTCGCAGGTCAGGCCTTGTTTTGCTTTGCCGCCTACAACCTGACGCGCTTGCTCAACCTATTGGTGTTCACGCCGAAACCGGCGTGGAGTGCGCCCACCTAGGGCGAAGTGCGCCTGAAAACCGTCCACAGACGGCTTCAGGCGAATAAAAAGCCCTTGAAACAGGGGCAAAACGGTTGAAACTCGATGTCATGACCGATTTCAACACGAAAAAATCACGGAAACCGTGGGTAAGGGGAAATATCAGTGGGTTTTTCACCAGCCTGTTAAGCAATGTCAGAAGCAAACACGCCGCAACCGGCGGTCGGTTATTTACGAGTCTGGGACATCGTCGGCGATCGGAAACGCGGCATCGAGCCGTTGATTCCGGTCAGCCGCACCACGTGGTGGAACGGCGTCAAAGAAGGCAAGTATCCCAAGCCGGTTAAACTCAGCGAACGCATCACCGTTTGGAAGCGTGCCGACATCATGGGCTTGCTGGAAAGTGTAGGCGGTGAAGCATGAATTTGTTGACGAGTCAAAGTTGCAGCGCTATTCTTTCAAACGCTGGAAGATCCAGCACCTGGCCTGAGAAACCTGGTTTTAGTTATGGCGAAAAGTCGCCGCAGCCTATAGCGGCTTTTTTATGCCTGCCATTCAACGCGGCCTTGTGCCGACTTATTCTGTTTTGGCGGCACGATTTGGGCAGCGTTCGGCGCTGGCCGGACCCATAACCCGGTTTTTCTCAGTCCCACTTCGTGCCGTCGCCCAATGCCCTGAGAAAGTGTTGGCGGCGGTTAAATCCTCAGTTATGGAGTAACCGTATGAATACCCCAACTACGGGCAAAATCCGCCCAATCACCAAGAAACAACTCATTTCGTTAACCCAAAAACACTTCGGCCTGAAAAAGCCGTTTCAGCCGCTGATCGAGATCCGCAAAGGCTATACCGGCCACTGGGAGATCTACAACCAACACGGCTTAGAATTCGGCGTTACCGACGAGCAAAAAACCTTCATGCTTGACTTGATCGAACAGCATGGCGGCGTTGTCGGAGGTGCAAAATGAGCGCGAATACCGTCAATTCAAGTTCTCCGGCCGGCACTCAACCGCTTAACGATTTTTTCCAGCAAATAGCCGAACTGGACACCGAGCGCCAAGCCGCCACCGCGGCCGGCATTCCGGCGTTGCTGCGCCTGGCCGACGTGGCCGAGCGCGACAGCGGCCAAGCCAACACCGTGCGCAGTTTCCTCCTTGGCTTGTATAACGGTTACCGCTTCCCGTTCAACCTGGTCCGCCTCAGAGGCTTGGACAAAACCCTGTTCGACGACTGCCTTTTGGTGCTTACCCTGGACGCCAGGGCGACCGCTAAGGAGGTCCACCAATATTTGGACGACGGCGGCGACCGTTTCGAGCGCTGGGCGCAAGGCGGTGCAGCATGAGCGCGCAATCCGTCAAAAAATCCGCGGTTACCTCATCGCCATTGGCCAGCATCAAACCGGCCGGCACCGTTGCCATGGTGCCCGACTCCGCCGAGCGAATCAGTTACTGGCAGGACCAGGTTGAAGACTTCCTGACCGAGTTGAGCAAATTGCGTTGCCTCTCCGGCCTGCTGAACGGCCAAAACGAGCACAACAACATTACGCTGTCGGAGCTGTGCTATCTGATTGACCCCAGTGTGGAGCGCTTGAAGGACATTTGCGACGAACTGAGCGACCTGTTTTATCAAAAGCAGGTGGCATTCGTGCAAGCGGCCGACGAGCGCGGCAACCCAACTGACGCGGCATAAGCCGACCGGCAACTTTTAGCTGCCGGTTTTGCGCCGGCCGTGGCCGTTCTCCGCCCGGAGACCGCCCGCGGCCGCGTACCGGCAAGGAAGCAGACAATGACAAACGATGTCCAAACGATTATCGATCAGTTTCGCGCCGATATGGCGGCGGCCGGGATGGTCGTCAACGAACCCCTGATCGCCGACGGCGTATTGCACCGCGTCTACGTGGCAGGCGACCGGAGCGGCACCCAGAACGGCGCCTATATCCTGCATGTGGACGGCCATTCGGCCGGCTACTTCGAACACTTCCCGCAAGGCTTGAAAGTGACGTGGCGCTTCGGTAGCGCCGCTGCCAAGCCGTTGTCGTTAGCAATGCGCCGGCAAATCGAAGCCGAGCGTAAACGCCGCCAACGCGAGCGCTGGCAACGCCAACAGGAAACCGCTGACAAAGCGCGTTTGATCTGGCAGAACGCCAAACCGGTGTTCGAGACCCGGCAACACCCTTACTTGAAGCGCAAATCGGTCAAGCCTTACGGCATCCGTACCGGCCGCGGCGCGCTGATCTTGCCGTTTTACGACGACACCCGCCAGTTGGTGAATCTGCAATTCATCGAGGGCAACGGCCAAAAGCGTTTTATGGCCGGCGGCCGCAAGAAAGGCTGTTTTTCCCCGATCGGCGAACCTGCCGGCGCCGAGCGCTTGTTGATTTGCGAAGGCTGGGCCACCGGCGCCAGTCTGCACGAGGCCTTGGGCGTGGCCGTGTTGGTCGCGGCCGATGCCGGCAACTTGGAACCCGTGGCCCTGGTGGCCAGGCGTTTGTATCCGGCGGCCGAGATCGTCATTGCCGGCGATAACGACGCCAGCGGCGTCGGCCAGATAGCGGCGAAAAAGGCCGCGCTGGCGGTTAAGGGTAAATACCTGATACCCGCGCAACCGGACACCGACTGGAACGACGTGATTGCGGCGGGAGGCTCGGTCTGATGGACGCCGCCGACGACTTGAGGCAAGACCTGTTCGATAACCTGGCCGAACAGGGCGAACTGCCGGCAATCGAGCCATCTGCCCCGTACAAAGGTACGGTGCAGGTGCCGCAAACGCCAACGAAAGGCGCTAAAACGGCGCCCAATTTGGCAGCGGCAGTCGATCCATTCGAGGAGGATGCGGACCTGCTCACCGCGCTGCCGGACGGCACGCAATTGAGCCCGGACGACATCGCGATTCTGAAACGGATGAACCGCGACTATTGCCATACCTTGGTCGGCGGCAAAAACCTGGTGATCGGCCAACGCTATTGCCAGGTACAGGGCAACGTACTGACTTTCGAGGCGCCGGCGGAATTCAAGAAAAAGTTCATGCATGCGCCGTTGATAGGCATGAGCGACGGCCACGGCCGCGGCAAACGCAAGAATCAGGGCCAGGCGTGGCTGGAATGGCCGGGTAAGAACATCAAGCTCGGCGGCACCGGCTTTTTCCCCGATCCGAAAAAATGCCCGGCCGACGCGCTTAACTTTTACCGCGGCTTGCAGGTAAAGCCGATGGCCGGCGACGTCAAGCCATATCTGGACCATTTGCGCTACGTGATTTGCGCCGGCCACGAGCCATCGTTTCGTTATCTGGTGGGTTGGATGGCGCACCTGTTCCAAAAGCCGGACATCAAGCCCAGCGTGGCCGTGGTCCTTAAATCTGTCGAAGGCACCGGCAAAGGCACCATGGCGGAACCTTTGTTGCGGATCTTGGGTTCGCACGGCAACAAGACCAACGGCGCTTATGCGATCGCCGGCCGCTTCAACGGCTTGGTCGCCAATCGGCTATTGATCTTCGCCGACGAGGTGGACTTGACCGACAAGCACGTCGCCGACCGCCTGAAAGGCATCATTTCCGAAACCACCGTCAACCTGGAACGCAAAGGCCTGGAGATCGAGCCTTTGCCGAACTATTGCCGGCTGATCTTCGCCAGCAACCACGCCAGAGTTTTGAGCGCCGGCATCCGCGAACGCCGCTATCTGGTGTTGGAACCGTCGGACGGCTTTGCCCAAGATCCCGGTTACTTCCGCCGGCTGTGGCATTGGATCAATCAAGACGGCCCGGCCAAGCTGCTGAACTATCTGCTGATCGTCGACATCGCCGACTTCGACCCGTACCGCTGCCCGCAAACCGCGGCGCTGATCGCCGAAAAGCTGGGCAACCTGAGCGGCGTGAACCAGTTTTTCTATCACCAGATCGCCAAGGCGGAACCGTTCGGGGGCCGGCCCAGGATTCGGGCGACGGAACTGGTCGACGACTTTGTCAGTTGGAGCGCCGAGGAAGGCGAGAAAGTCTCCAAGGCGGCAGCCGCCAATTTAACCGGACGCATGATGGCCAAGCTGGGTATTCAAGTACACGGCCGCTCCGATCGCGGCGGCGGCAAGTATTACGATCTGCCGGAACGGTCTGAATTGGTACAGCGGTTCGCTTTATTGCTGGATATCCCGGTCGAGGAGCTTGACCAATGAAATTCTGCAAACCGGCGTTCTTGCTGCCCCAACTGTACCACCAAGAAAAACCCACTGTATTTCAATATGTTAAGTGGTATAGCAATTATTTATCTATCTATACCATATCGATACCAACTAACCCGAAATCAGCGGGAAAAAAGGAAAGCGGCAACAGTTATTTAATCGCTGTACCACCTATTTTGGCAACTGTACCCCACCTGGAAGCCGCGCCAGCCGTGGGCTTGAGGGGTGGTGGTACAGTTGGGATGGCAAAAATCGCATTTTTTCTTTTTATTTATTTCGTCGGCGTTTTCCGCCGTTCCTTCCCGTTTTTGGCGACCGCACCCGGCGCCGGGGAGGTGCCGCACTGATCGACTAAGCAATCCCGTTGGACTGGCCAGGGCTTGAGGAGGAAACCAACCACTGACGAGGATTTGAACATGACTGAATTTAACCCTTTGGCGGAACTTCGCCGGCAAGGCTTCGACGCCGATTTACACCAAGGCCGAGTGCGGGTTTGGCCGCGGCACAAGGTCAAAAAGGCGCTGGCTTTGTTCGTTACTACCAACTTACCGGCGATTACCCAAGCGCTGGCGGTCGAACACAACATGAAGAGCGTCAACAACGTGTTGTTGTGGGAGCCACCGACACCGGTAGCCATCGCCGACCGCGAGCCGCCGGCCGGCGCCATTCCGGAACACTTAAACGGCCAACGGTTTGCCGGCATTCCGGCGCCAGGCGCTTGATAAACCGATTTACGGAGAATCTCATGAAAACAATTCGATTGTTCGGCGAGCTGCAGAAATACAAAGCGGAGTGGCGACTTGACGTGAAAACCCCGGCCGAAGCCCTACGCGCGATCGACGTGCAACGCGACGGCTTTCTGTCCGAATGCGATGCCGGAAACTACGCGGCGATCCTGATCGATAAAAACAACACCGAACTTTGTCGCCGCCTTGACCCGCAAAACGCCAACGATCCTTGGGCTGATGAAGAGCTTTGGATCATGCCGGTTGCCAGCGGAGAAATCATGGCGCCTATGGTTGTCGCGGCGTTTGCGACTGTCGGTATTGCCGTTGGTGAAGTGGCGGCAATGATGATCGCCGGCCTGCTTAATATCGCGATATCCATGGCGTTTACCGCGGTGGCCAATATGTTAACCAGCAAGAAACGCAATACCACAGCACCACAACAGGAACGGCCGGACAGCAAGCCGTCATTCATCGCCGACGGCGTCGTCAATCTGACCGCGGCCGGCCATCCGCACCCGATCTTGGTCGGCGACGTGCCGGACGTGGGTTGCATCATCCTGTCGTCCGATTACTGGGTCGAGGATGTGCCTGTTTAAGTTTGGCCGCACTACCAATTGGGTTTGAGGAGCAGTTCCGGCTGTAACCGGTTTTTTAACGATTATTTTGGAGAACGAACATGGCTTTAACCGCATTACCCGTTAATTCACCGCTGACCCAGCTACGCGCGCAGGGCTTGGAAGCGGAATTCAACCGCGCTCGGGTCATCGTCTACCCGCGGCCGAAGATCACCAACACGTTGCGGCAATTCGTGTCCGACAACTTGGTGTCGATCGTCAACGAGCTGAACCTCGAGGGCTATTACACCAAGAATCCGGACCCGCTGGGCTATGCCGCCAAGAGCACCAGCGACGGTCGCCGCAATCAGGGTTGGCTGATCTGGTCGCTGAATGCCGATCTGCGTACCGAACTGGGTGCAAGGCCGGTCGACGAGACCATAGACGCCGTTCCGGATGCGTTGAACGGATATCTGTCGTTTTAACGTCAGAGACAGGGGCTTGAGGAGGCCACGCCGGCCGCGACAGCGCCGGCATTTTTAACCCAATACCAGGAAATCACCATGAACCACTTAAGCGCCACGCAAAAGCAATACCTCAGCGAGACAGTCCAAAAGCTGTCCGCCTGCATGAAAAATATCAAGTTCACTCGGAAAATGTCGCGCGACGAAGCCGACGCGATCCGCCGGGATCTGGACGACGTGAAAGGCGCGCTGTTTATGTTCGGCGACCTCCATCCGGAGGTGCAACAGATCGAGCTGTTCAAACAGACGGCCGATTTGACGGAATACGCCCTCAGAGCCTTAACCGATAGCCACGAACATTTGGTTTAACCCTTATCCGTTGCGCGGCAGACACCGCGCAGCGCTTGATTCATTAATTTGGAGTACATGACATGAATTCTTCATCGATTGCCGAACAGGCCTTTCTGGCCAAGAAAACCGAGCTGCAAGCGGCCCAAGCCGACGAAGCCAACAAGCGTCGAGAAGTGGCAACGCTCAGACAACGCCAACACGACCTGGAAGCGGAACTGGCCGCCTTAAATCAACGCCTGGCGCAGGCCAGTAATGCCTTGGCCAACGGCGATATGACCAGCGCCGACTATATCGCGCTGAAGCGCTCGATTGCCGACAAGGAGCTGGAATGCGAAGCGGCAAGCGCAGTGTTCGAAGCGCAGAACAACGCGCTGCAAATGCTGGTCGACCATGCGAGGATTTTGGCCGGAAGGTTGGGGCGGCATTTAACCGACGCCGCCGCAGGCGTTAAACAACGGGCGCTGGCCGCGGGTGTCGCCACCGGCGAGGCACATTTGAAACTATTCGCCTTGGCGGTCGCCGCGCAGCACTTGGAAAGGCATCCGTATACGGGTCAAGAGAAATCCGAACAAGCCCAATTGGCCTATCGGATCATCGGCGAAGAATTGTGCAAAGCCGTGTTCGCCGACGAGACCGAAGCCTGGCTGTTTATGGTCGAGCCGTCGCGGGCGCGAATCGCGATCGAGGAGATTATCGAGCAGGCGGCTTAATCGCATTGGCAAGCCGGGATCGCGCCGGCTTGCCTTTTCGTTGTCAGCCTATCACCGGAGGGATTAAGGATGGCCATTCATCAAGACGAAAACGGGATTTGGCATGTACAAGTCCAGCGCAAAGGGATACCCCGCATCCGCCGGAGCGGCTTTCTGTCGAAAGATGCCGCCATCGTGTTCGAGCGCAGTTATTTGGAGAAGCACCGCGCCGCCGCGGGATCGTCCGGCGACGGCCGCCTGCTGTCGGAACTGATCGAGCTATGGTTCGTCCGCCACGGTGCGCACTTGGTCGACGGCAAACGCCAGCGCCGCGAGCTGCTGGCGATCGCGGCCGAGTTGAAAAACCCGGTGGCCAGCCGGCTGTCGCGCGATCAGTTCTTGGCCTACCGTTACGCAAAAACCCGCCAGGCGGATACCGCCGGATTGCGCTCATTCAACCAGGCGCACCATGGCTTGATCGCCATGTTCAACCGCTTGCGCAATCTGCGGGAGATCGATTACACCTCGCCGGTCTGCGACCTGGAACTGATCGAACTGTAACGGCCGGAAACCTCCTCCTAGCTACGGGGAGGTGGTCGGTCGTGCCGTTCGCGTCCCGGTACCGGTATAGCGGTCGAAATCGCCGCCGCCCGGGCCCAAATTCACTCCTCCTCACCTGCGCGGTTTTTGCACAAAAATTTGCATGTGAATTTCGTTTTGCAGGGCTTGAACCGGGATAAATTGCCGGAAAGCCACGAAAACCGCGGCTTTCAGATACCAAAGCGGCCCACCTTTACCCGATTTGCAAACTTCACAAAGTGACGATCATTCTCACTTTCTGCAATTGAACACACCGAAACGGCAAACCTAAAAACCGGTCGATTTACGGTAACTCATTGATAGATACGACGTGAATTATCGATTCCATTTTTTGGCGAAATTTCGATGCGTGCAGCAAGACGGGCTGAAGGCCGCGAAAATGCTGGAATTGATTGCAAAGCAATTGGCGAAAATTGGCGTTTATTTTGCATTCAGAGCCCCCTTGCCTTTTGCGACTGTTTTATGTGAAAATAGCCGCTCTTTCGGAGGTAGCAGGGGTAACTTTTGGGGTAACCCAAAAAATCGAAACCTGCAAAAACCAGAAAAGACGCTACTTGCAGAGGTTTTTGCGGTAGTGGTCGCACCATACAAATATGCGGGAATAGCTCAGTTGGTAGAGCACGACCTTGCCAAGGTCGGGGTCGCGAGTTCGAGTCTCGTTTCCCGCTCCAAATTAATAAAAAAGCCGCGATATTCGCGGCTTTTTTATGCCCGACAGATTTCCTCTCCCGCTCAAACTTGGCGGTCTACCGGGAGAAAGCGGCGCCAATAAAACAGCCGCCTCGTATCCGAACCCAATGTCAGGTCGTGCTCGCTGCAGCGCAGCGAGCACGACACATCACCGTCATACCAACACCCGCTCGACGCCGCCCTGGGTCACCTGCTCGACATATTCCGGCATCCAGTTTTCGCCCAGCACGTGTTTGGCGATTTCGACGACGATGTAATCGACTTCCAGCGTTTCCACTTCGTCCTGAAAACGTTGCAAACCCTGCATGCAGGACGGGCACGAGGTCAGCATTTTTACCGGGCCGGCGTAACCGTCACCGCGCAATTTGGCGGCATCCTTTTGTAGCTCCTCGGCTTTTCGAAACCGGATCTGCGTCGAAATATCCGGCCGCGCCACCGCCAGCGTCCCCGATTCGCCGCAGCAACGCTCCGACTTGCTAACCGGTGCGCCAAGCAATTGGTTTACCACTTTAACGCCGTCCTGCTGTTTGAATGGACTGTGGCAAGGATCGTGGTACAAATAGCGCGCGCCATTCACGCCATCCAATTTCACGCCTTTTTCCAACAAATATTCGTGAATGTCGATCAAGCGGCAGCCTGGGAAAATCTTGTCGAATTCGTAATCCTGCAACTGGTCCTGGCAGGTACCGCAACTGACCACGACAGTCTTGATGTCCAGATAATTCAAGGTGTTCGCCACCCGGTGAAACAATACCCGGTTATCGGTGGTTATTTTCTGCGCCTTGTCGAATTGGCCGCCTGCCCGCTGCGGATAACCGCAGCACAAATAGCCCGGCGGCAATACCGTTTGCACCCCGATCTCGTACAGCATCGCCTGAGTCGCCAGACCGACTTGGGAAAACAAGCGCTCGGAACCGCACCCCGGAAAATAAAACACCGCTTCGGAATCGGCTTTGGTCTTCTGGTGGTTGCGGATAATCGGCACGATTTGGTTATCCTCGATATCCAACAGCGCCCGTGCAGTCTTGTTCGGCAATTCTCCAGGCATTTTCCGGTTCATGAAATGAATCACCTGCTCCCGCATCGGCGGCTTACCGACCGTCGCCGGCGGCTGCGCAATCTGCGCCCTGCCCCAATGTTTCAAAAAGCGATTGCCGATGCGTTGCGCCTTGTAGGTCCAGTCGATCATCGCCTTGCGCATGGCTTTGACGTTACCCGGCTTGGACGCGGTCAAAAAGGCCAGCGCCATGGTTTTGGCCGGGTTGAAGCTCTGTTTGCCCATTTTGCGCAGCAAATTGCGCATATTCATCGATACGTCGCCGAAGTCGATATCGACCGGACACGGATTGAAACACTTATGGCACACCGTGCAATGGTCGGCGACATCCTCGAACTCTTTCCAGTGGGTAATCGAAATACCGCGCCGGGTTTGCTCCTCGTACAAAAAGGCCTCGATCAATAACGACGTCGCCAGAATCTTGTTGCGCGGCGAATACAGCAAATTCGCCGGCGGCACATGGGTAGCGCAGACGGGTTTGCATTTGCCGCAGCGCAGGCAGTCTTTCACCGATTCCGAAATCGCGCCGATATCGCTTTGTTGCATGATCAGCGACTCATAGCCCATCAGACTGAACGAAGTGGTATAGGCCGAGCGTAAATCGGCGCCGGGCATCAGTTTGCCGCGATTGAAACGGCCTTCCGGATCGATCCGGTTTTTATAGGCGTGAAAATCGGCCAGTTCGGCCTCGCTGAGGAACTCGTATTTGGTGATGCCGATACCGTGCTCGCCGGAAATCGCCCCACCCAAGGCCCGCGCCAATTCCATAATCCGCGCCACCGCCGCATTGGCTTCCTGCAGCATTTCATAATGGTCGGAATTGACCGGCAGATTGGTATGCACATTGCCGTCGCCGGCATGCATGTGCAAGGCCACGAACACCCGGCCGCGCAGGATTTCCTTATGTACCGCTTCGATACGCTCGATAATGGGCCGGAAATTGTCCCCTTCGAAGATTTCCTGCAAACGCGGCAATAGCTCCAGCTTCCAGGACACTCGTATCGAGTAATCCTGCAAACGATGAAACAAGGTTGGTTGCGCAGCGCGATTGGTCAGTTCGCCTGCCAGAACGCCGTAGTTGGCGAACTGCGGCTCGGCCTGCGCCAACGGCAAATCGAGATTATCGTAAAGCCAGGCCCAGCGCGCCTGCACCGCCGCGACGGTCTCCAACGCCTGACCCTGTCGCTCGCCGAGCAGTTCTTGGCGATTGACGCCGTCCTCGTAAGCGCGCAACGGCAATTCGCCACTGAAGAATTCCGCCAAAGCCGAGCATAGGCGCAACTTGTTACGAATCGACAATTCGATATTGATGCGCTCGATGCCGTCGCAATAATCGCCCATGCGCGGTAACGGAATCACCACGTCTTCGTTGATCTTGAAGGCGTTGGTGTGTTTGGCGATTGCCGCGGTCCGGGCCCGGTCCAGCCAGAACTTTTTGCGGGTCTCGGCCGACACGGCGATAAAACCTTCCGCCCCGCGCGCATTGCACAAACGCACCACTTCCGAAGCGGCCAGCGCCACCTGGTTCTCGTCGTCGCCAACAATATCGCCGATCAATACCATCTTCGGCCGGCCGTGGCGCTTGGCCTTGGTGGCGTAGCCGACCGCCTTGACGTAGCGTTCGTCCAGATGCTCCAAGCCGGCCAACATCACCCGTTGCGCGCCGTCTTTCGGCAAGCTCTCCAAATAATCTCGAATCTCGACGATGGCCGGCACCGCTTCGCGCACCTGGCCGAAAAACTCCAGACAAAAGGTGCGGGTCACCGGCGGCATTTCGTGCAAAATCCAGCGTGCCGAGGTGATGATGCCATCGCAACCTTCTTTCTGCACGCCGGGCAAACCGCCCAAAAACTTGTCGGTGACGTCCTTGCCCAACCCGGTTTTGCGGAAAAAACTGCCGGAAATTTCCAAATCTTCTTCGCCCAGCAACTGCTTGCCGCTGGCGTCGAAACGCTTCAACACAAATTTAGCGGTTTCCTGCTCGTGGATCTTGCCCAGATTATGCTGCAACCGTTCGATTTCCAGCCAGTTGCCGTCCGGCGTCACCATGCGCCAGGAGGCTAGATTGTCCAGCGCGGTGCCCCACAGCACCGCTTTCTTGCCGCCGGCGTTCATCGCGATATTGCCGCCGATGCAAGAGGCATCGGCCGAGGTCGGATCGCAGGCGAATACCAAACCGGCCTGCTCGGCCGCATCCATCACCCGCCGGGTGACGACGCCGGCGCCGGTGTGGATCGTAGCGTAGGATTTATCGACGCCGGGCAACAAAGTCTGACGATCCACCTGGCCCATCGCCAGCAATTTTTCGGTGTTGATCACCGCCGAGTAGGCATGCAGCGGTACCGCACCGCCGGTGTAACCGGTACCGCCGCCGCGCGGAATGATGGTCAAACCCAGATCGATACAGCCGCGTACCAGATGGCCGACTTCGTCTTCCGAACAGGGATACAGCACGACGAAGGGATATTCCACCCGCCAGTCGGTGGCGTCGGTGACATGGCTGACCCGGGCGAAGCCGTCGAAGCTGATATTGTCTTTACGGGTGTACTGCGACAACAGCGTCATGACACTGCGCCGCAATTGGGCGGTACGTTCGAAATGAGCTTCGAATTCGTCTACGGCCCGATGCGCGGCGAGGATTAATTTGGCGACGCGTTCGGCGCGGTCGGCATTTTGGTTTTCGGCTTCGGCGTGCCTGGCTTCCATTTGCCGCAAACGGTGGCGTAAAGCTTGCAACAAGGCTCGGCGGCGCTTAGCGTTATCGAGCAGGTCGTCTTCCAGATAGGGATTGCGCCGCACCGCCCAGATGTCGCCCAACACTTCGTAAAGCATCCGCGCTGAGCGCCCGGTGACCCGCTCCTCGCGCAACACATCCAGGATCGCCCACATGTCTTCGCCCAACAGGCGAATCACAATTTCGCGGTCGGAGAACGAGGTGTAGTTGTAGGGAATTTCCCGCACGCGGGCGGGGGTTGAATCAAGCGAAGCGGGAAATAATGGAGAAGCCACAGGATTTCGGCGAACGGAAAGTCAGAATCCACCGAATTTTAACACGGCACCCAACCGGGCCGACCGAAAAATCGCCGCGCAAACCGCGGAATATCTGGGGTTTATCGGCCGCCACCACTCGATAATGCGGCCTAACCGTTGCCACCGGACAACCGGTGCGCCGTTCGCCGGCGCCCGATCGTCCCGGTAGCGGCGACTTTAAAATTCCAAACGGCCGCCCAGCATCAAACGGTTACTTTCCACATGCCGATAACTTTGCAATGTCTCGTAAGCCAGGAAGGCCGAGACGCCGCCCGGCAACACCGTGGATACTTCGGCGCCGAAGGTGTAGTAATCCCGAGTCGGGGCGTCGTTGACCAAACTAAAGGTGGAGCCGCTACCGTCCGCAATAAAACTGCCGGTCACGCTGCGCCGACCGTCAAGAAATTGGTGGTGCCACTCGCCGCGCAATTGCGGAATTAAAACGCCCCACGGAAAACTGAAGGTGTAAGCGGTTTGCACGCCCACCGTGGAAATCAGCGATTCGATATTCTGCTTACCGAATCGAACCGCGGCGACACTCCCGGATTCGGCGTAGCCGTCGATGTTCAAAGCGGTATATTCGCCCCGCGCATAAGGCGCAATGCTCAACGCCTTATGGTGCCAGTCGTAGCCGCCACCCCAACTGAACGAATATTGGTCAGCATTCGGCTTGGCTTTGGCCACCGACGATACGCCGCCCAACGTGATATTACGGGTGGTTTCGAATTCATGGCCGCCATACGAAGCCGTTGCATCTAAATGAAAGGCCTCGGTCACGAAGTAAGAGGTATACAGCATACCGGTATAACTATCGCCCAACGTTTCGCCGCGGCCGGCGTTGAACGCGGCGTTACTATGGCGGTAGTTGAAGACTGCGCCGCTGACCCAACTGTCACTAATCCGGTAATCGACGCCGGCCATGAAATTATGGTTGTCGTATTTAAAACCGGCCACGTTAAGCCCGGTATTGTCGTACGCACCGAAGCCGCTATCGACCTTGGTCCAAAAATTCAACGGCGGAAAATCGGCGTCGCCGCTGCCAGCGCCTAATCTCGAGGTTTGATTGTTGCTGTAATAGTCGTAAGGCACCGGATTACGGCCGCCGTCCAACCGCGTGATCGAGTTGCCCAGACCCAGGACTTGATCCGGCGTCAGGCTCTGGATGTCGGAAAAACTGGCTTGGCAAACCGCCGGTGAATCGCTTTCCAAATCCGAGTAATACGACGAACACGAACCGATTGCCGCATCCACCGATCGTTGATTAGGATTCAGATTATTCAGCGGCGCGGGCGCCCCGTTGGCTTGAACCGAAGACAAAGCCAACACAGCCATTCCGGCCGCAATCGGCAAATGCCGCTTTACCGCCGGCCCAAGCGGAACTGCAGCTTCCGCTTTCGAAATCGAATAACGCATAATATTCTCCAATGAATTCATAACACACATCTTAACACTGTAGCCGGCGCTACCGCAAAATTGCTACCAAGCAATTACCCAGCAAAATCAGACAAATAACCAAAATTCACAACTCAATCTATCAACATAATCCGGCCGCCGCCATTCAATTGAACCGAAGTTTTTCCTGCAAACTCAGCAGGCCTTTATGCGCCGGGTTGACCTCCAAGCCCTCCTGAACTCTCTTCAGGGCTTCGGAACGGTCGCTCTTTTCGTAAAACTCCCAGGCTTGTTGTTCCAGGGTATCGGCGATCTTGTTCAAACCGGCAATCGCCGCTTTATTGTACGGATCGATCTTCAACACCTCCTGGTAAGCCCAAAAGGCGTTGCTACCGGTCGGCGCAGTCAAATAGCCCACGTCGAAATGAATCTCGGCCAGTTCCAACAGGTCCTTGATCTTTTGCAGTTGTTCCGCGGTCAGGCTCGGCACCACCTTGGGCGGTTCGGCCACTGCCGTCTTCTCGGTCAACGTCCAATAGACGTTGACGCCGATCGAACAAACGATAATCAAGGCGCTGGCCCACAGGCCGTAATACACCGACGAACGCGGGCCGATAGACGCGACGAATTCGTCGATACTGGCGCTGCGGTTTTCCTGCTTGAACGCCAGACCTTTTTGCAAGCCCTTCCACTGCCGGCGCGACAATTTCGGAATCGGCTTCGGCTGCAAATTCAGTTCCCTGGCTTTTTCGGCGGACAAGCGGCCGAACGGATGCTTACCGGATAACAACTCGTAGGCGATACAAGCCAATGCATAGATATCGTCGCGCGGATCCGGCGCGCTGTGCTGCAATTGCTCCAGACTGGCGTAGGCTGGCGTCATCGCCCCCAAATCGCGGGCATTGAACACAGTCGCGTCGTGGCCGTCTTTCTCGCCGCGGCCGATGGCGCAGGCAATGCCGAAATCCAGCACTCGGATTTCGCCGTCGTCGCTGACGAAAACATTGCCGGGTTTGAAATCGGAATGGACGATATTTTTGCTATGCGCATGCCCCAGGGCTTCGGCCATGGCATGGATGATAGGCCAGGCTTTTTTGAACGGCAGACCGGTTTCGGCGTGGTCGCGGATCAAATGGCTCAACGGCCGGCCTTGTAGATATTCCATCGACATGAAGACGTAGCCGCCGTCCCGGTCGAAGTCGTAAACTTTGATGATATTGGGGTGGGAAAGGGTTTGCGCCCGCTTGGTTTCGCGTTGCAGCCCGACCAGCGCCATCGGATTGAACTGAAAATCCTGGTTCAACACTTTCAAAGCCACGAACGGGTCTTTATCCGCTGCCTCGACTTTGCGCAAGTCGGTAGCCTTGAACACCATGCCCATACCGCCGACGCCGAGCAGTTCCTCCAGCACAAAGCGGTTTTTCAAGGTACAGCCGACCGTCAGCTCCGCTTGCGGTTGGCTCGGGTCCAAACCTTGTAACAGGGATTCGGTGGTCATGGTCGGCGCCTGGGTTTGCAGCGAGGTCGGCTCGGCTGCAATCGGGGCCGCCGAAGGCCCTGGCACGACCTCTGTCGCCTCGTCGGCCGACGCGGGCCGCGGCGCCAGTAACGTTTCGTCGTCGCCGCCCGCCGATAGCGGTGAAACCGGCGCAACCGCCAAACGGGTTTGGTCCTGCAAGGCCGCCTGCAACGCGAAATAGCGCTCGGCCGCCAAGCCGCCGCCACGGTATGCCGCCTCCAAATGTTGCAACGCTGCCGCCACTTCCGCGGCCGATTGCCCGCCGGCAGCGCGGGCCGCCGCCAATAACTCGTCGAATGAAATTTGCGATTGCCGGAACGCGTTTAATGCGCTATCAAATGCTGCCATGATCAATCCAAAACCAAATTGTCCAAGGATTTTAGCCGAAGACCTGGTTTTGTGTCGCCGCCGCTACGGACAACCGCCCGATTCCGGCCAAGGCAGCGCGCAAATATGCTGAAACCACGTGCCCATCGGTATTCGTTACTGGTATGGCTGACGCTGGCGCCAATGCTGCCGGGCTGCGTTTCCCCGGTCGCCAAACTGCATCAACAAGCTAGTGACTTCGGTTTCGTCGGGCTGGACCTCAGCGGCGGCGGTTATATGATGCGCGGCTTCCTCAATCAGCCGGCCCCGGCCGCAGCACGGCTACACGTTTACTTGGAAGGCGACGGCCGGCCGTGGGAGCGCGGCGTGATTCCCGCCGCCGAGCCGACCACGCGGGACTCGGTGATATTGCCGTTGATGGCCGCCGATCCGGCGCCCAGCCTGTATTTGGGCCGGCCTTGCTATAACGGCCACGCCGAAGACCCCGGTTGCACCCCGGAACTGTGGACCGGCAGCCGCTACGGCGAAAACGTCGTCGCCAGCATGGCACAGGCGTTACAACGCTTTATCGAGCGGAACGGTTACCGCGAACTGGTATTGATCGGCCACAGCGGCGGCGGCACGCTGGCCCTGCTGCTGGCGGAAAGATTGCCGCAAACCGCTGCCGTCGTGACCTTGGCCGGCAACTACGACATCGAGCGCTGGACCGCTTACCACGGCTACCAGCCGCTGCAAGGCTCGCTCAATCCGGCGTTACGGCCGCCGGGCCGGGTGCCGGAGTGGCACTTGCTCGGCGAGCGCGACCCGATCATCCCGCCGGCATTGTTCGAACCGGCTTTAAGCGCCCGCCCGCACGCCGGCGTGATTCGGGTCGATGCCGACCACAGCCGCGGCTGGCAGGCGATCTGGCCGGAAATATTGCAGCGCTTGCACAGCGTGAGATAAGCGCTATTGCGGCCCGGCGGTTTTCTGCTATCGTTGCCGGCCTAACCCTTCACAGCAAAAAGGCGGCTCGTTATGGCTCAGAAGATGTATCAAAATCGTACGCTCGCTCTGGCGATCGGCAGCATACTCATGGCGGCTTGCGCCCGCGACGTCAGCCAAGAAGAAATGGCCAAGGCCACCGAAGGCTACATCGTAGCCGATACCAATAAACTGTTTGTGGTCGATTGCCTGCTGCCCGGCCAGGTACGCAAACTCGGCTCGCAAATGACCTATCTCAGCGCCCGCCGACCGATTCGCACCACCGCGGCGGATTGCGAAGTCCGCGGCGGCGAATATGTCGCCTACGACCGTGCCAATTACGCCAGCGCCTTGAACATCTGGCTGCCGAAAGCCCAGGAAGGCGACGCCTCGGCGCAATTGACCGTCGGCGAAATTTTCGAGAAAGGTCTGGGTACGCAAGCCGACTACAAGGCCGCCGCACAGTGGTACGAAAAAGCCGCCCAGCAAGGCAATGCCCAGGCGCAATTGAACCTGGGCCATCTCTACGAAAAAGGCCTCGGCGTCGCCCAGGACAAGGAAGCCGCGTTGCGTTGGTACCGCAAATCGGCCGGCCTGGAAGACGCCGGCATCCAATTCGCCCCGGCGGTCAATGCCCAGGAACTGGAGACGCTGCGCGGCGAAGTCGCCGAATCGCGCCGCGAAGCCGAACAACTGCGCGAGCAATTGCAAAACACCCGCCAACAAACTCTGGACCAACAGGAAAGCCTGCGTAAGGCCCAAAGCGAATTGGAAGCCTTGCGCAACAAGCTGCAGCAACAAAAATCCACCGCGCCGGGCAATTCCAGCGACATCGAAATGCTGGAAAAACAATTGCGCGAAAAAGAGTCGCAACTCAAAGAACAACAGGCCAAACTCGGCACGTTGACCCAAACCTTGAGTCAGGAGCGGCAACGCATGAAGCGCGAGCTGGAAACAGCCCGCCAAGAGGCTCCCGCCGCCAAAGCCCTTGATAGCAAGGCCAACGAACTGGAAAGCCGGCTGAACGAAAAAATCGAGACTTTCCAAAAACAATCGGCCGAATTGACCGCTTGGCTGACTTCGCCCGACAAACTCGACCGTAGCCAGATCGACAGTCGCAAACAAGCATTGCAACAGCAAGCCAAGGAAATCGCCGCGCTGAAAGAAAAACTGGAACAATCGCGCAGTACGCTGCTGGCTTCCGGCGCCGGGCCGAACATCGAGTTGATCGAACCGGCCGTGACCGTCACCCGCGGCATCCCCAGCATCCAATTCGCCGTCGGCGAAAGCAGCAAACGCATCATCGGCAAAATCGACGCCAGCACCGGCCTCAGCCGCTTGTTGCTGAACGACAAACCGGTCAAAGTCGACGCCAACGGCCGCTTCGAAACCGACGTCAGCCTGCAGGGCGACGAGACGGTGGTCCGTATCAGCGCGACCGACAAGCGCAACCAACGCAGCGACCTCAGTCTGCGCCTGCTGGCAGCCAGCAGCGGGATTGCGGCCGAACCGTTTCCGAGCGGCAACGGCAGCGGCGGCGATCTGAAACGCAGCGGCGATATCCAGTTCGGCAAGTTTTACGCCATCATCATCGGCAACAACGACTACGGCGCCTACCCGGCGCTGAAAACGCCGATGGCCGACGCCAAGAGTCTGGAACTACTGTTACGCGAGCGTTACGGCTTTAAAACCAAACTGCTGCTGAACGCCAACCGCCACGCGATCATGTCGGCGCTGAACGAGCTGAACCAAAAATTGACCGAGCAGGACAATGTGCTGATTTATTACGCCGGCCACGGCGAAATCGACAAGCGCAGCCAAACCGCCTATTGGCTGCCGGTCGATTCCGAAACCGGCAACAGCGCCAACTGGATTTCCAGCCAAAGCATCACCGAGTTTTTGAGCATCATGCCGGCCAAGCACATCATGGTGGTGGCCGATTCCTGTTATTCCGGCGCCTTGACCGGGTCCGCGGTGGCCAAATTGCCCGAGGGCATGGACGACGCCAAACGCGAGCGTTGGTTGAAAGCGATGAACAGCCGCAAGGCCCGCACCGTGTTGACCTCGGGCGGAGTCAAACCGGTTATGGACCAGGGCGGCGGCGAGCATTCGGTGTTTGCCAATGCGTTTTTGAAGGTGTTGCGCAGCAACAAACGCATTATCGAGGATTACGATATTTTCAGAGACGTGGCGAATCAGGTGCAGGCGTCGGCGGCGCGCGGCGGCTTCGAACAAAAACCGCAATATGCGCCGTTACAACATGCCGGGCATGAAGGTAGCCCGTTCTTTTTCGTACCGGAGGTTTGATCCCGCCGAAGCGGGCCGGGCCACTAAAGCCCGGCCGGAACGGATGTTTTAAACGCTTATTTCCATTTCGAAAATAAATCTTTCAGCTTGTCTTGCTTGGCCGCGGCCGGGATTGGCGCCGGCTCCGGCGTTGGCACAGGCTCCGGCTCGGGAGCCGCGACCGGAGCGGGTTGCGCTTCCGCGGCCGGTTTGCTTTTGCCGAACAGGCTTTTCAATTTACTAGCTTTTGCCGGCGCAGCCGGCTCTGCCACCGGTTCGGCAACCGCAACCGGCGCTGGCGGCGCGGCTTCGATAATCGGTTCCGCGGCCGGCGCGGCCGCTTCTTCGACGGCTTCGGCCACCTCCACCGTAGTTTGGGTACCCAGCTTCTGGTCCAGTTTGGCCATTTGCTGCATCGTGTTGTTCAGTAGCTGTTTGAACTTACCGAAGCCGCCGCTCTTCTCGACGGCCTTATCCACCGACGAATGCTTGGCCGTAGCGGCAATATCGTTAGCGGCGACGGTTTCGACCGGGGCTGCGGCAGGGGGAACCGGAGCCCGCGCAGCCGCAGGCTCGACCGCTGCCGGTTTTACCACTGCCGGCGCGGGAGCGCTGGCCGCTTCGATCACGCTGGGTTTTGGCTCGTCCACCGGTTCGGGTCTGGGTACTGGCGCGGGAGCAATTGAGACAGCCGCGTTGTCCGCCGGCTTGACCTGCTCCGCGAATTCGGTTTGGTAGCGGTTGACGGTTGCGGCCAGCGCTTTCTCGGCATTGGCTTGCTGGCGTTCGAATAGAATTTTTTGCTCTTCCAGCGCCAGTTCCAATTTAGCGACCTGCGCGGTTTGTTCTTCCACCTTACGTTGCAGCGGCTCCAGCAAGGCGTCCTTTTCGGCCAGCTTCGCGCTTTCCGCCCACAGCGACAATTGCAGATCGGTCTTGCCTTTTTGCTCGGCTTGGAAACGTTCGACCGCCTGCTCGCTAATCGCCGCATACCGGTTCCACAGTTCGCCGTTGTCGGCCGAGTTAGCCGCAGGCAGGCTCGGCTCGGTCAATTCGAACTTGTTGGCCAAAGCCTTGATGCTGTCGATCAGTTGCCGGTTGCCGGCCACGACTTGTTCTTCCAAACCGGCGGCGCGTTGCGCGGATGCTTCGGCGGCGGTTTGCACTTCGGCCAATTGCTGGACGCTGGCGGCCAATTCGGCTTGGCTGCTTTGCACTTGCTGCTGCGCCGCTTCCAGGTCGGCCTGCAAGCCGAGACGCATTTTCACCAGAGCGGCGTTGGCTTTTTTCAAAAAGTAAATACGGATACTGTAAAAAATCGAAGTCAGCAACCATACCGCAATGGCCACGGCTCCGGCATATTCCGGATTGGCAACGGTTAATTGGTACCAATCCAATAATATGCTTTGAATCATCGGTAAATATGCGTCCATAGAAAATCCCGGCTAAATGTAGTTTTTATAATGAAGACCCGCGCCCGGCACCGAGCGGCCTGGAACCGCTCCGGATCGGAACGGTGCAGTATACCAGCTTGATTGTATTACGGATTATCGGCGTCCGCCGGCCGGCGGTATCGGGCAGCCGCAGCGCCGGATTAAGCCGCTGTTAAGCGCTGGGCGGCCAGACTAGCGGCAGGATCGCCAACAGGAACCGACATGAAACACGTACCCAACGCAATTTCCCGCAACCGCACCGTACCTTATCTGGCTACCGACGGCGCGTTACGCTTCTGCGTCAGCGCACCGTTGCTCGAACCGCCGGCGGATTTCAAAGAGTGGTACCGCCCACGGCAAAGACCGGAGCGGCCACGCCGGCTGGAGTCCGCCGCGGCTGCCGCTAAGCCGGTTTGCGCCGCCTGACAAGATCGCCAACCCGAAAACCGGTCGACAGCGCCGTTCCGGCCAAGATCACCGCCATGCCAAGCAGTTGCTGCGGCGTGACCGCTTCGGCTAGATACAGCGCACCCCACAAGGTCGCGAATACCGGATTTAAAAACGTGACGGTCAATGCCGAAGAAGCGCCGATATCGCGGATCAACCGGTAATAGAGCGGAAAGGCGACGCCGGTGCAGACGATACCCAAACCGACCACGGCGATTAACGACTCTGCCGTCGGCACCTGCTTTACCGGCCACAGAAACAACATCGGCAACAAAAGCAGCGACGCCGCCCACAGGCTGCCGTGAGCGGTCTCGAACGGTGCTAATCTGGCGTTGGCCTTGGCATAATTCGTCGCAATGCCGTACGAAAATGCGGCGGACAGCGAACCGATTACCGGCAGCAAAAATTGGTCCGGACTCGCGGCCAGCACCCCCCAAAACAACAGCACGACGCCGCAGAACGCAGTTACCATGCCGCACAGCCTTTTAAAATCGAGCCGCTCAAGTCCGAGCGCCAAACCGATCGCATAAGCCCAAATCGGCGCAGTCGCGTTCAACACCGACAGTTGCGAAGTCGACAGCGTTGCCGCCGCATAGGCGAACAAACTGAACGGCAACGCGACGTTGAAAAACCCCATCGTCAGCAAATAACGCCAGTTCCGCAACAATCCGCCCGACCGTTTCCTGAACAAGGCCAGCACGAACAGAAATAACGACGCCGACAACACCCGGCCCTCCGCGACATAGGCCAGCCCCAAAATCGGCGCGGCAATCCGCATCAACAGAAAGGACCCGCCCCAGATTGCAGACAGAAGCAGCAAGCGCAAAGCATCGGCAAAAGCCATAAGGATGATCGGTTGTTGGAAAAGGCATTATTGTGCCGCACCGCTACGCAACCGAAAACGTGCCGCAATCGAAATACCGCCGGACACGTCGCCCACGGCGATGAGCGCATGCGGCAAGACAAATACCCCGCGAATACGTTAACCTTGCCGTTTCAGTCGTTGGCTTCTGGAGCACGCTCTATGCGAAACGGAACAATCCCTACCCTGGCTACTGTCGCCGCCGCCGTGGCCGTTTTGGCCGGCTGCGCCGGCATTCCGGCATCCGACCCGCGCGACCCGTGGGAAAACTGGAACCGGCCGGTGCAAACCTTCAACGACCGTGTCGACGACTACGTGATGAAACCGGTGGCGCGCGGCTACCGCTGGATTACGCCGGACTTCGTCGATGCCGGCATCAGCAATTTTTTCAGTAACGTCGCCGACATCCGCGTGTTCATCAACGATGCGCTGCAGGGTAAATTCCAGCAAGCCGGCATGGACGCCGCCCGCTTTTTGGTCAATACCACCGCAGGCGTGGCCGGTTGGTTCGATCCGGCCAGCAGCATCGACTTGCCCAAACACCACGAAGATTTCGACCAAACCCTGGGCTATTGGGGCGTCCCGACCGGACCGTATTTGGTATTGCCGCTGCTGGGGCCGAGTTCGCCGCGCGGCGTCGTCGGCTTGATCGGCGATACCGCCGCCAACCCGATCAGCTATACCGGACTGTTCACCAACTCGTCGGTACTATCGCAGGCGATCTCCGGCGGCTTGGGCGGCCTCAACGCCGCCGATTTGCGTGCCGACAATCTGGAAACCGAAAAAATCGCCAGCGAAGCCGCCGTCGACCGCTACGGATTTTTCCGCGGCGCCTATTTTTCGCAGCGCAACTATTTGGTCAACGACGGCAACGTCACCGACGACGACATCTTGCATCTCGACGAAACCGAGGAAAAACTGTCGCCGGTCAATCCGTATTAACCGGCACATCGGCCGCAGGCTTGATCCGGGCAAACGCGCCATCCGGCAAAGCTTGCCCGGTCGATCATCGAGCGACAACCAGAGCGACCTGCCATGAAAAAACCGATATTCACCGCGTTATTGAGCCTCATCGGGACCCATGCCGCCGCAATGCCGCCGGACATCCGTTCGTTGCCGCTGGAGCGGATCGGCATCGAACGCATCGATATCCAGAGCCAGATCAGAACCTGGACCCTGAATAAAGTCTGCATCGACGGCCAGGCCTACCTGCTGTTAATGAAAGGCTTGACCGAACCGGTGAGTATTACGGCGGCGTTCGCAAACGGCAAGCCTGAGCAATGTAGGGTCGCAGCCGACGACACTTTACCGGGCAAATGACGACCCGTTCCCGGCCAACATAGCACGTCCGGCCTGCAACCGGTCGAGCACCGGAGACTCGTCGAACCTCTGCGCCTGTCGATCCGCTTTACACTCCGGTTGCCGAGTGCCGGCCGGCAAGGCCAACCATTTGTACCGCTACCGTTACTGGAGATTGGCTCGATTTTTGTTTGTTATCTTTACAGTTTGCCCAACCGAATCCATTGAGCCATGTACCTGAAGCAGCGCTCCGAAACCTATTTCGACCCTTACTGGCGCACCCGCGCTCAGAAAATCGCCCCTGGCGAATACTGCGTCGCCGCGGCCGACTCGGTCATCGTTACCGTGCTCGGCTCTTGCGTCACCGCCTGCATCCGCGACCGCAACAAGGGCATCGGCGGCATGAACCATTTCATGGTCGCTAACACCAACGAAGGCCGGCCGGTCAATGCGCGTTTGGAACACCAAGCCAAGGCGGCGATGGACAAATTCATCGACCACTTGCTCGACTTTGGTGCGGAACCGCACCAGTTGGAAGCCAAACTATTCGGCGGCGGCAATATTCTGAACGGATTGCAGCGCGACAACGTCGGCGCCCGCAGCGCACAGTTCCTACGCAATTACTTGGCCGAACGCGGCATACCGGTTGTCGCCGCCGACATGCTGGACATTTATCCACGCAAGGTCTCCTTCTTTCCCGAATCCGGCAAAGTGCTGGTCAAAAAACTGAAAGACATCAAAAACGAAACCATCCTGATCCGGGAACAGCAATATTCGCAGCGGCTATTTGCCGGCAGCCTGGCCTAGCCGGTTTTGGCGATAATCGCAAGCTCATCCGAACCACCCCGCTAGCCAATTCGCCGCGCGCTCGCCGCAATAGCAAGTAAACCGGCGCATTATCAACGGCATAGTCTTTATTGCAGCCGGAATAACCCTGCTATCCGTACGTGATACAATCCGCGACTCACCCACAATCAAATCAAAGGAATTTTATGCCTTTTCTCAAACACCTTGGCTTGCTGTTGTTCTCCGCTTCATTCGCTGCCGGCGCCGCGGAAATTCCGCTGACCCAAGCCGACCTGCTGGGCACTTGGCAAATCGAAAAAGAGTCGGTCAACGCCGACGGCAGCGGCGCCCGTGGCCTGAACACGACATGGACCTTCAGAAACGACGGCACCATGGAAGGCATTTCCCAAGAAAACGACTCCCATGCCCGGATCGAGCAACTTAAAGCGGTATTGAATTACAGCGTCGAAGACGGCAAGTTGAAAAAACAAGCGGCGCCGGGCCGCTCGAAAATGGAAACCTGTGCCGCCACTGCCAGAGACGGCAACAAAATGGTCTTGAAGTGCCAGTCGATTTATTTCTTTATGACAAAAAAATAATCTTAGCGATCTGCACGGGCGACATGTCGAACCCACCTTACCCGGCTTCTTCCCGTGCGGAGCCCTTAAGGCGAAACACCTGGATGCGTTTCGTGAAACCGGCTGTAAATGAGTGCCGCCGCGTCAGCGACACAACCGGGCCAACAGGCGAAAAAGCCCCTACTTCTCCAACTTCCCCTTCAACCCGTTCAAGCCGTCTTTGAAAAACCGGGTCATGGCCTCGACGGCGGCGGCGTCGTTCAGGTTGTCGGGCGGCGTGTTGCCGGTGTCGCCGCGGTAGAAGCGGCTTTTCAGCGTGACGACGCTGGAGTCGGCGCTGTCGCCGTGGCCGACTTTCAAGTCGACGGTATGGGAGCTGGTCGGAAAGGCTTTGACGTTTTCGGTTTTCAGCCGATAGCTGTATTCGTGTTCGGCCTCGTTGTAGTAGTCGAGCTCTTCGACGATGCTTTCGCCGTTCTGGAAGGTCAGTTTGCGGCTGCCGCCGGACTGGTTTTTGCCGTCGCCCTCGGCCGCCTTCAAATCCGGATGCCAATTGCCGATGTCGCCGAAATTTTTTACCGCCTCCCAGACCTTGGCGACCGGGGCTTGAATCGTCACGCTTTCCTTGGCTTTTTGCGGAGTGGGGCCGTGGGCCTGAGCTTGGCTGCACAGCAGGGTGAGTCCGAGGGCGTATATGATCTGGCGCATGCTAAATACCGGTAATAGTTAAAACCGGCATTATCGGCAACGGCGGCCATTCTGCCTTGGGAAGAATGCCTGTTATGCGCCGGGCAGTTTTCATTAATTTGGCTGCCGCCGGGCCGCCGCGCGCAAGCCCGCTCAGACCGGCTTGCTGATGCCCAAGCGCTCCATCCGCGAACGTAACGTGGTCGATGGCACGCCAAGGATTTTGGCGGCACCCTGGTTGCCGGCGATACGCCAGGAGGTAGCTTCCAGCGCTTTCAGAATATGCTGCCTTTCGGCTTCGTCCAACGTCAGGATCGGCCCTGCGGCTTGCGCCCCCCCGCTCGCGGTGGCGTGCACGCATTCGACGTTGGCGAGTTGCGAGCCGTTGGTCAGAATCACGGCCCGCTCGATGATGTGCTGCAACTCGCGGATATTGCCGGGCCAGATGTAGCTTTGCATGTCCGACATCAACCGTTCCGGAATCGTCGTAATTTTCTTGCCGAACTTGGCCGCGTATTTGTTGATGAAATGCCGCACCAGATGCGGAATATCTTCTTTGCGCTCGCGCAGCGGCGGCAAATGGATCGGAAATACGTTCATCCGGTAATACAAGTCGGCGCGGAACCGACCCTCTTGGGAAAACTGGGCCAGATCGCGGTGGGTGGCGGCGATGACGCGCACGTCGCATTTCAGGGTTTGAGTGCCGCCGACCCGTTCGTATTCGCCCTCCTGCAGCACGCGCAGCAGTTTGGCCTGCATTTCCAGCGGCAGTTCGCCGATCTCGTCCAAAAACAAGGTTCCGCCGTTGGCCAATTCGAACCGGCCCAGTTTGCGGTTGATCGCGCCGGTGAAGGCGCCTTTTTCGTGGCCGAACAATTCGCTCTCGGCCAGATTTTCCGGAATCGTCGCGCAGTTCAATTTCACCAGCGTCTTGTCCTTGCGCCCGCTCAGATTATGGATCGCCCGCGCAATCAACTCCTTACCGGTACCGGTTTCGCCGGTGATCAATACCGTCGCATCGGTCGCCGCCACCTGCTTGACCAACGCCATCGCCTGGCGCAGGCCGGCCGAATTGCCGATCAATTCCTCGCCGTCGCGGCTGGCCAAAACCTCTTCCTGCAGATAAGAATTGATGCCGCGCAGGGTATGGCATTCGGCTTCGGCCTGTTCCCGCGCCTTGCGTTCGTTGATGTCGCGCAGAATCAGGATGTAAAGCTGTTGGCCGGACGATTCCACCCGCGATATGGTGGCCTCGATCGGGAATTCGCTGTCGTCGCCGCGGCGGGCGGTCATGCCCTCGGAAATCCAGATCGCCTGCTTGGCCGGCACGCCGGCGCGGAAATTGGTCACGGTCTTGTACAACTCCGGCGACAGGAAGCGGTCTACAGCGCGGCCGATGGTGTCTGTGGCTTTGCGGAGGAACATTTGCTCGGCGGCGGCATTGAACATGGTAATCCGGCCGTCCTGGTCCAATGCCAGGATCGCGTCCATCGCGTTCTCGAAGATGCGCGACAGGCGCTGCTCCTTTTCCTGCAGCTCCGATTTGAGCATTTGCAAGGTCAAATGGGTTTGCACCCGGGCGATGACTTCCTCGTATTGAAACGGCTTGGTGATGTAATCGACCGCGCCGACGTGGAAACCCTGCACCTTGTTGGCGGTATCGGCCAGCGCCGTCATGAACAGCACCGGAATCTCGCGCGTGGCCGGGTGGCTTTTCAACGTGGCGCAGGTGGTGAAGCCGTCCACGCCCGGCATCAGCACGTCCAGCAACACCAAGTCCGGCTGCCGGCTTTTCGCCAGTTCCAGCGCGGTTTCGCCGGTCTCTGCGCGCAGCACGTCGAAACCGGCGTCGTTCAATAAAAACGCCAGCTCTTCCAGATTGACCGGATTGTCGTCCACCATCAGGATGGTGGGTTTGGCGTCGGAGCGGGCGGACATTGTCATACGCTATTCTCGGCCAGGAAAGTTTGGATTTCGGGTTCCAGGCGCAGCATCGCCGCGCGCAGCAAGGCCAGATCGGCGCCGGCATCGTCATAGGCGGCTTCCAGGCCCGAGGATTCGATGCGCTGGGCGATCTGGCCGAATTCGAAGGCGCCGATGCTGTTGGCCGAGCCCTTCAAGGTATGCGCCGACAGGCGCAGGGCTTCGCCGTCGCGGCGTCTGATCGCCTCGGCGGCGTCTTCCAGCAAACCGGTGGACTGCTCCAGAAACAGCGACATCATCTTGGCCAGCAACTGGCTGCGGCCGCGCACCCGGTTGAGAGCCTCCTGCCATTCCAGTACCGGCGCTGCCGGCGCCGCAGCGCCGCTTTGGTGTTCCAGTTCTGCCGCCGCCATATTCCAACACTCCACAGTCGCTAGTAATTCCTGTTCCTGCACCGGTTTGGCGATGTAATCGTCCATGCCGGCGGCCAGACAACGTTCGCGGTCGCCCTTCAAGGCGTGGGCCGTCATCGCCACGATACGCTGGTGTTTTTGAGTTTGCGCTTCCGCGGCGCGGATCGCTTCGGTGGCCTGGAAGCCGTCCATCACCGGCATTTGCACGTCCATCAGGATCAAATCGAATCGGTCGCGCTGCAAAATATCCAGCACTTCCTGGCCGTTGTTGGCGACTTGCACCGTATGGCCGCGCTCTTCCAGCAAGGCCACGGCCATGAACTGGTTCACCGGGTTATCTTCGGCCAACAGAATATTCAGTAATTTCGGCGGTTTCGCCAATACCAGCGGCCCGCGCTCGGCCGAACGGCTTTCGGCCTTGCCCAGCGCCGACTGGATCGCATGCCACAGCTCGGAGTGCTTGACAGGCTTGCGCACGTACAGATTAATACCCAGATCGCGGCAGCGTTCCGAGTCGTCGGGGCGGTCGGCCGACGACAGCATCATGATGGTCACCGGCTCCAGCCGCGGGTCTTCGCGGATCATTTTCGCCACCATAAAGCCGTCCATGATCGGCATCATCGCATCGAGCAAAATCAAAGAATAAGTGCCGCCGGTTTCGGCCATGCGCTGTAAGGCCTCGATCGCCGCCTCGCCGCTGTCGACCGTGGTCGGGGCCATGCCCCAATGGTGCAGAATTTCCTCGAACACGCGCAGATTGATGTTGTTGTCGTCGACGATCAACACCGGCAGTCCTTTAACGTCGATCAAGGCCGGCGCGGCGGCTTCGGCGTCGCTCCGGCTATGGCGGTCGAACCAGGCGCTGAAATAGAAGGTGCTGCCTTTGTGTTCCTCGCTTTCCAGCCACAACTGGCCGCCCATCAGTTCGACCAGCCGCGACGAGATCGACAAGCCCAGGCCGGTACCGCCGAATTTGCGGGTGGACGAGGCGTCAATCTGGGCGAAGGCTTCGAAAATCAATTGCTGTTTGTCGCGCGGAATGCCGATGCCGGTATCCTGCACGGAGAAATGCAGCCGCACCCGGTCGTCGTTGACCGCCTCGGGTTTGACCTGCAACACGATCTCGCCGTGCTGGGTAAATTTGATCGCATTGCCGACCAGGTTGATGATGACCTGGTTCAAGCGGCCGATATCGCCCATCAGGTCGTCCGGGGTTTCCGGATCGATGCGCAGCATCAATTCCAGGCCTTTTTCGTGGGAATGGCCGGCCAGCAGTTTCAGCGTGTCGCCCAGGCTTTCCCGCAATTTGAACGGCGCGTGGTCCAGCTCCAGCTTGCGGGCGTCGATCTTGGAAAAATCCAGAATGTCGTTGACGATGCGCAGCAAGGCATCGGCCGAACTGTTGGCCATCGATAAAAACTCGCGCTGCTGCGGCGTCAATTCGGTGCGTAAGGCCAGGCCGATCATGCCCATGATGCCGTTCATCGGCGTGCGAATCTCGTGGCTCATGTTGGCCAGAAATTCGGTCTTGGCGCCTGCCGCCTGCAACGCCGCGTCGCGGGCCGACACCAAGGCCTGGCGCATTTTCTCCAGATGCTCGGTCAAGGCCAGCACTTCGCTGATCTTGGTGCCGGAACTGAATTGGCGGGTGTGGTTGCCGGCGGCGATCTGTTCGGCTTCGTCGCGCAAACGCTCCAACGGACTGACCAAGCGGCGGCCGAACAAACCGACCACCAGTAGCGACAAACCCAGATAAATCGCGACGAAGTAGGCGCTGCGCTGGTAAATGACGACGATGTCGTGGCGCACCTGGCGTTCGTCGTAGCCCAACCGCAATATCGCCAGCGAACCGTCGTCGGGATTGGCGACCGGCACGGCCAGGAAGTAAATGTCGTCGCCGTGCTCGCCGAAGAAAAAGTCTTCCTGGAATTGCTGCTTGGCGTTGAGTTCGACATCGGCGTGCAATTCGCCGCTTTCGCTGACGATGTCGGCGTAAGCCAGGCGGCCGTTCAATAAAAAATCGCCTAACAATTCCTGCAATTCCCGGCTCTTGCCGCCGCCCAACCGCGGCGCGATCAAATTGCCGAACAACAGCGCGTCGGAGCGGACGAAGTTGACGAATTGTTCTTCCACGCTGGGCTTGATCACCCGGTAAATGCCGAACAACAACACCGGCACCAGCAACAGGTGGATACCGACCACCGCCAAAATCATGCGTCCGTTGAAACTATGAAAAAACCGCCTCATTCCGCCGCTCCCTGCCATAACACGTTAACCGCTTTGATACCTTGATTGGCCCGCACCTGGTCTTCCCATAAGTAGGTCACGGTGCCGGGATGTTGTTGCAATGCCGCCAGCAAATCCTTCAAATCGCTGTAGCTTTCCGGCCGTTTGCCGCCTAGGCGGAACACGACGGAAATGGTCTGGTTTTCGTAGGCGTTCGCCGACATGAACGCCACTTTTTGCAGAAACACTTCGTAAATCAACGGGTCGCTGACGTTCAACAACGGCACCGGCCGTTCGCCGCCCTTCTCCAGCGGCACGCCCAGAAACAGTTTTCTGGCTTCCTGCACCGTCAACGCTGGTACCGACGAAGCGGTGCCGGTGACCAGCACCAGCGATTGTCTGGTAACCGCCTTCAGGCTTTGTACGCCGAGCACAAACAGCAAACCGAACAGGCACAGGCCGCGCAACCGTCTCATGGAAATACCGCGCTCCATTGAAACATGACGACGCCGAAATGGTCGTCGCGCAAATGGTCGCGGGAAGCTTCGACCTTCAACGCCATGTTGTTATTGACTTTATAGCGCACGGCGCCCATGAAACGGTCGTCGACGAATTTGGGGAACATCGCCAGATAGGGGTCGTGGTTGGCGCCGAACGTACCTTCTACCCGGCCGACCAGGGTCCAGCGCGGCATCACCTCCCATTCCACCTGGCCGTAGGCGCTGAGGAAATCGTCGTTCTTGGCGCCGCCGTGCGGGTTTTCCAGCCGGTTATTGACGTAAACCAGTTCGCTGAGCAGCGTTACCGCATCGATCTGGTGGTTGGCGTAGGCGGTCGCAACGTACTGGATGACGTTGTTGACTGTCAATTCGTCGGAATGGATCTGGTTGTAAGCGCCGGAGATGCCGTACTCGTCGACGCCGAAGCTGACTGGCTGGTAACCGAGGCGGAACGAGGCGGCCGGCCGGTGCGAGCCGGCCGGCTCCACCAGATTGAAGGCTTCCAGGCCGCGGTTGATTTGCGGGCCGGCGCCGGCACCTATCGTGTAATAAACGCCGCCCTCGTCGAGCTGGTGCACGCCTTCCCACAGAAAACCGGTCAGATGGTTCGGAATCACGCCGCCGGCCGTTTCGAAGGCCATGATGCCGGGCCGGCTGATCGTGGACTGCAAAAACGCGCCGTGGTGGAATTGCATATTCCAGTAGCCGATCGGGTTATGAAACCGCCCTAGCCACAGAGTGGATTCGTCGCCGATATGCAGGCCGAGTTGAAACCGTTCCAGATTATGGGTTTTGCTGCTGACCAGCCATTCGCCGAGAAAACGGAAGCGCTGGTAATCGGTGGTGTAAAACACGTTGATGGCCGGGATCACGTCGCCGGTACTGAGCTTCTTTTGCGGTTCCTGGTCGTAGCGGACGATACCGGTCAAATCCGGAAACAACAGCAAATCGCCCGGCAGCATGCTGGCATCGCCACTCGCGGCGTGGCCGGCGTGGCCGAGCCCGGCCGCTTGCGCCGCGGCACAGGTCAATGCAAGGCCATGAATCGCCGCGGCAAGCGTACGCAGCTTACGGAAAAAGTTCGCTGAACGGTGTCGTCGCCGCATGTTGGGTTCTCTGCCGAAAGAAGCCTGGCTAGATTGCTATTGGTTGAAAGTACAAGTCCGGGTCGAAATTTAGCGAAATGTATCACATTTCAAGCTGAGGTTGACGCTATTTCGTAACTGCCGGCCTCCGCCGCAACCCCGGGCCGCAGCAATGCGCCATCTGCCGCCAATATTTACGAAATGTCGTAACCGCTACGAATAATAGTAACGACTTTGGCCGGTTCCGTCCGCCGCCAGCCGGGCAAGCGCCCCGCAAAATCAAAAAAATACAAATACATTCAATAATTTATAAAAACAAAGCCGGCAACTAGGTTATTTGGCCCGGGATTTGCCATAAGTGAAATAGTTCTCTTACTTCACAACGACAAACGTCGTTTAATCCAACCAGACCGAACGGGAGCCGATTGCCATGAACAGATTACGCCTTCCCCATTATTGCGACAGATGCGGCGACAGCTTGTCGCAACACGAACAACGCCTGTACAGCGACGGCGAGGCTTTATGCGCATTCTGCGAACAAATGCGTAGCGAAGCGCTGGAAATTTACCGGCAAAACCTGGCGCGCAAAGCCGAAATGCCGCGCCTGCGGCCGGTCAAAAACGCTTGCCTGTGAGCGCCGCCCACGCCGGCGGCCAACGACAAAAACCACCAGGAGCACGTAAATGAACCCTTCCAAACTGCTAACGGCCTACTGGCACGAGTTGAAACGCTGCGCGATCAGCCTGCTGTTCATCGTCATAGGCTTGTTTTTGGCTACGGCCAATGCGCCGGCGGCAGAGGCCACGGCATTAACCGGATCGACCGAGCCGGCAGCCGTGACGACGCCGGCTGAGCCCAACCCGTCCTGCCCCCGGATAGCGAATTTTTTTAGTCAGCGGTAACAGCAACCTCCAGTCGGGCGAACGCCATACGGCGTCCGTCCGGTTTTTTTTGCGTTTCGCCCGGCATTGACTGTGTCCGAGCCCGCGGTAAGCTGGTTAGCACGGGGTTGGCGTCCGGTCAAGACTGTATCCCTCGAAGCGCATCCGAAGGCGATCGCCGCCATCCCCACCCGAAAAACCGTCTCGGCTTGACTATGCCGAGTTGCAAGGTAACTTGGCTCCGGTGGTGCTCGTGCTGCTTCGGTTTAGGTTGGAGATAGCTAAAACGGACACATTAGCGCCACTGACTCATTTACGCAGCCCCCTCCCTCGAACAATGCCACTCCCGCTTCCACCTGCGCGGCTAGCTCCGGGTTATAGCGGTATGAACACGAAGGCCAGCACATCGTTGCAGTAACCATCCGCGGTTTTGTATTCGCGGTAGCCCTTCCCGGCCGCAATCCCTAACACATAATTCGCTCCCTCGTGGCGCAGCAGCGACGAGCTGGTCTGGCCGTTTTTCAAAGCAAAGTGGCTATCGTCCAGCGGCAAACGTTCGCCGACCCGGTAATGGCCATGGTTGGCAAGCCCCAAAATTCGGCCCTGGCGATCGGTAAACGCGGCAAAACTGTTTTTCAGCGGCGCGCCGCCGGCTTCTTTGGGAAGGAGCTCCCGCAGCATCGCGCTGAATTGCGGTTCGCTGTCGAACACAATGCCGATACCGCCCACCACCCGGCCGTTGCCGGCCGGATCGGTCACGGCGGCGTTATAAATATAGGTGTGGCGGCCTTGATAGAAGCGGCTCGGCACGAAATCGGAAACCCCGTAATGCTGACTGTCGGCGTTGTTCAATACGGTTCTGCAGCCGCTGGCTTCGTCGGCCTTGCTGCCGATCAACGCCGTTTGCGTCGCATCCGACACCGCGACAATCTCGCCGTGGGCATCGTACAGGTACAGGTTGGTATACACCGTGTACAGCGCGTTGATATAAGCCAGGATTTCGCACATTTGCCGCTTCTCCACAGCAGTGGTTTCGGTTTTGGCCAGATTGCGGCGGAAAGCCGAAGTCAAGGCCCACCAGCGGCAATCGTTGGCCCGTTCGTACAGGTTACGATCCATGATGTTGACGGCGAGCGACGCTAAAAAACCGGCGTTGTTCAGATGCGACGACATCACCGTGACTTCCTGCAGACTGTTCACCGAAGCCGCGAAAATGCCGGCAATATCGGTACCGATCTGTTTGATCGCTTCCAGCACCGGCATGAATTCGGCCGCATTCTGGCGGGCGGAGGCGATTTTGCCGTTCAACACCAGCAGCCCCAAATCGGCGTTGATATCGACAGAAGCTTTGTGGATTTCCTTTAATTCCGGCGGAAAACTGTCCGACTGGCCGATGATCTCGCTGTAGTCGGCACCGCCCTGCTCGTCGCCAGCGCGGCCGAAAGCAAAATCCAGCCGCGTCATCATCTGCCCGCGCCAACCCAGGCCGTAGTATCCCTGATAGCCGTTACCGGGCCGGGTATTGACGATGTAATCCTGGCCCTGAAAATTGACCAAGCCGACCGCCTCGCTACGCGGAAAGCGGGTATCCACCGGCAGCAATTGCTCGTTGCTGCTGGCGATAACCCGCCGCTCCGCATCCAGGATGGCGATGATGCCGCGGTCGCCCGCCGCCAACAAATCGGCAAATATGCCGCGCATTTCGTCTTCGAAGCGAAAACACAGGCACAGCACGCCCAACACCCGAGAGTTCTTTTGGTCGGTTTCGGTGATCTTGCAGGAATAAATCAGTGAGCGGCAACGTTCGGCTTGCAACACACTGTAACGGAAGGTTTCCAGATAATCGCGGTCGCTGTGCAAGGTCTCCGCCACCAGCGGGTCGCTGCCTTCGATCCGGTTATCCGGGTCCAAATGCGCCCGCAACCGGCCCTGCGCATCGAAAATGGCGATTTCGTCGTAAACGCTGTACTTTTTCACGTATTCGCGCAAACGGTTTTCGATGCAGCGGACTTGTTCCGGCTCCGGCTCGGTCTGAGCCAAAAACACCCGAATATCGTCGTCGGTGGCCAGAAAGCCGACGTCGGCGGTGCGCTCGAACAAATTTCGCACCAGCAGATCGATCGCCACCTGCGCTTTCGAGGCATTGTCCAGCACCAGCTTCTGCACGTTCTCCACCAGCAGGTTATGGGTCAGTTTGCGCTGCAATTCGCCGAATTTGCTTTGCGTACGTGCCATATCGTCCAGAATGGTCGGCGCAACATTGTGGCTGTTGATCTTGCCGATCAACGTGATTTTTCCCCACCAGTCGTTCAGTTGCGCCAGACGCGTTTCGAAATTTCTGACGTCGACCATTGCGTTCAGTAGCTTGGGCGTATGTTTCTCGATCAATGCATTCATATGACTCAATCCCTGCAAAGTTAGCGGATGCGAAACCGCGGCCGCTAATTTGCAACGCCCCGGCGCAGGTCTGATAGCAGGATTCGTACCAGCGCCAATGCCAGCCATTTTTTGCGAAACCCGTCTCACCCCCAACTCACAGCGCACCAAGCCAGCGCATATCGCACCAAGCTGAATCAGCCCATTTTGCCCAAAATTAGGTCCCAGGCACTAGAACCAGGCACAACAGCGCCGCTGGCGTGCAAATTGCCGCCGCCTCCGCGTCCGGCAACGGCGGCGGTTCCCGCCAATCGGCAGCGGGTACGAAATGTGCTTAACTCCTGGTTGGTTTATTCAACGATCCCCTTCATGCCAGCCAACTCCAAACTTTCCGCCGCGTCCGACTTCTCGCCATGCCTGAACCCGAAACTGCGCGCGCTGCTGCAAGACCGCGAACGTATGCTCAGCATGCTGATGAGCAATCTGCAAGGCATGGTGTATTGCTGCCTGCTGGATGCCGACTGGACCATGGTCTTCGTCAGCGAAGGTTGCCGGGCGCTGACCGGCTACTCGTCGGAGGAATTGCTGTTCAACAAACGCATTTCCTACGAGGAATTGACGCTGGCCGAAGACCGCCTTTGGGTGCGAAGATTGATCGAAAAAGCCGCCCACGCCCGGAAAAAGTTCGATCTGGAATACCGTATCGTCCATGCCGACGGCAGCGTCCACTGGGTCCAGGAAAGCGGATTTCCGCTGTTCAACGACCACAGCGAACTGGTGGCGCTGGAAGGTTTCATTCAGGACGTGACGGCGCGCAAACGCAGCGAGCAAGCGGCCCGCGACGCCGAAGCCCGTTACCGCTCGATTTTCGAAAACGCCATCGAAGGGATTTACCAGACCACGCCGAGCGGCCAATACCTGGATTTCAACCCGGCGCTGGCCCGCATCTACGGTTACGCATCGACTCAGGATTTGCGCAACGGCATTTCCGATATTCAACGCCAGCTCTACGTCGATCCGGAAAAACGCGGCGAGTACATAGCCATCATGCAAGCCAACGGCGAAGTGCGTAACTTCGAAGCCCAGGTCTACCGCAAAAACGGCGACATCATCTGGATCACCGAGAACGCCCGCGAAGTGCGCGACCGCGACGGCCGGCTGTTGTTTTACGAAGGTACGGTCGAAGATATCTCGGAACGCAAATATTACGAGCAACAAATCGAATACCAGGCCACCCACGACATGCTGACCGGGCTGCCCAACCGCACGGTGTTGTCCGACCGGCTGCAACAGGCCATCAATTTCGCCGCCCGCTACGACAATATTCTGGCGGTGGCCTTCGTCGATCTGGACCAGTTCAAATTCATCAACGACAGCATGGGCCACCATGTCGGCGATTCGCTGTTGGTAGTGATGGCGGAACGGCTGGCGCAGTGCGTGCGCGACTCGGATACCGTGGTCAGGCTGGGCGGCGACGAGTTCGTGCTGCTGCTGTGCAGCCTGCAAAAGATCGAAGACATCAGCCACAGCATGCAGCGGATTCTGGCGGCGGTGGCGGCGCCCTGCACCATCGACGGCTTGGAATTCGTCGTATCCTGCAGCATCGGCATCAGCGTCTATCCCGGCGACGGCCAGGAGGCCGGCACGCTACTGAAACATGCCGATTCGGCGATGTACAAAGCCAAACAACTCGGCCGCAACAATTTCCAGTTTTATACCCGCGAGTTGAACCAGGTTTTGACCGAACGCATGGCGATAGAATACCGGCTGCGCCACGCCATCGAGAACGAAGAATTTCTGCTGTATTACCAACCCAAAATCGAATTGGCCAGCGGCCGGATTTGCGGCGCCGAAGCCCTGATCCGTTGGCAGCCGCCCGACGGCGCTTTAATTTCGCCGCTGAGTTTTATTCCGATCGCCGAAGAAACCGGCCAAATCGAGCAAATCGGCCGCTGGGTACTGCAACAAGCCTGTCTGGCCGCCAACCGCTTCCAACAAATCCTGGGCCGGCCGCTGCCGGTTGCGGTCAACGTGTCGCCGCGCCAATTTCGCCAGCGCGATTTGATCGGCACCATCGCCGCCACGCTGGCCGCCACCCAAGTCGCCGCGCACACGGTGGAACTGGAAATCACCGAATCCTGCCTGGCGCACGACACGCCGCAATTCATCAAAACTCTGCACGGCCTGAAAGCGTTGGGCTTGACCCTGGCCATCGACGATTTCGGCACCGGCTATTCCAGCATGGCCTACCTGAAGGACTTTCCGGTGGACCGCTTGAAGATCGACAAGGCGTTCGTCGGCAACCTGGAACACGAATCCACCGACGCCGCGATTTTGAAAGCCATTATCGCGCTGGGGCACAGCCTGGGCTTGAAGGTGGTTGCCGAAGGCGTCGAGACCGAACAGCAATCCGCCTACCTGCTGCAAAACGGCTGCGATGAAGCCCAAGGTTATTGGTTCGGCCAACCGCTAGCGGAAGCGGAATTTTGCGCGCTGCTGACCAGCCGCTAGGAGAGTCGCTATTTTTGCCGAAAGATTTTTTCGGGCCTCCTGCCAGAAAAAATCGACAAAAATTACGCGGTCGCTTCTGCCTTCGGCGGCCTCGATTCGTCCCTTTCGTTGCGAAAACCCACCCGGCATTAAGGCTATCGTGTACTGAAAATCTTCGCTTCGCGTTCGCTCCGTTTCTAAGATTTTCAGTGCTGGACATGCTTATGCCGGCGCCCATCCAATCAGCGCCGGCGTAGCCAGATAGGCAGTTGGCCTCTCTCGGCCGAGCGAACAGCCGCCGCTTATGCCCGCTGGCGGACGGCGTAATTACCTTGTTCGAGCTCGGAATAACGACGGTAGCCGAGCTGGTAATCCTCTTGCCACAGCGGATTTTGCAAAATGTGGTGGACATCCAGCCGGTAAGGCGTGCGCAGACCGCGATGTTCGCACGGTTCCGCCACCTGGTGCATTTCGAAGCCCTGTTTTTTCACCGCATAAGCCAAGGCCGGCGCGACCAGAATGAACCAGTGCTCGATGCCTTGCTCCACCGAATAATCGACGGCGGCGCGGTACAGGCCCCACATGATGCTACGGCTTTGCTGGCGTAAGGTGTTCAGGTATTTGACGTTGCTTGCCGGATCGGGCTCGGTTTGGCTGAGGATGCGGGGAGCGAAGCGCCGGGCTTCGCGCAACACGCACAGGCGGGAAATTTCGATGGCGCCGCGGTAATCGGCGTCGGCCAGCGGCTGGTCCGCTTCGCATTTTTCCTCGAACGGAAAGCGCTGCCGATGCGGACTGACCACGCGCAATGCGCCCAGCCATTGGCCGGTGTAACGGTGGCGGACCATGAAATGCTCGGCGTGTTGGTCCCACTCGTCGAATTCCAATTGTTGCGGAAACAGCTCCTTGTCTTCGTAGCCGAGCTCGTCGCAGTAGACTTGATAGCGGAGGTTGTAGTGGATTCGCTTGCTTTCCGGCGTATCAGCTAAAAAAACCTCAAAACAGTTGTCGAAAGAATGCTTTTCAGAAATCAAGTTGAAACTCCATAACAAAATTAATCAAATCCCTTAAATTCAGGCGCTAACTTTCTGGCGTCATTGTAACGCTGCGAAGCGGTTTTGCCGAAGCGCCCTGCCGGGGAATTATGTTTTCCATTCAGCTATTTGCCTGTAGTTCTGCCAATAAATCGCGATAGCGTCTCGTAAGCTACAGGGCCAAGATTAAAGAAAACCTGCAATTTTCATTAAGGAATCATTAAGAAACGGTATTTTTCAAGCAAAAAAGCCCGTCGGAAGCGGAAAATTTACTAGAGCCGCAGGCCTTGGCGGGCCTGGGCTTGAAGCGGATATTGCGAAATCAGTCCGCGCCTGGCGGCGCGGATGAGGAAAATGAAGCGGACCAGTAGGCCCGGTGCAAGCTGAAATAGCGGTTGACGCCGGCCGGCAAACGCCGGTGGCAGGAACGCCCGATGTGATAACCCAGCCACTTCAGCAAGGTCCGCAGCATCGCGGAAGGCAGCAATGCCGGCGCATGCCGAAACAAATAACGCATTTCGGACCCGACGAAGCGTTTGCCCTCGCCGGCGGCACCGCCGAAAGTCCGCTGCAACCACGCCGCCCGGTTATGAAACACGCCGATATCGAAATAGCGTCTGAATTCGTCGGCAAAGCCGTAATCGTGGGAATGGAATACCCTGGCATCGGCGCAATATTGCAATTTCCAACCGTGCAACAGCATCTTTCCGGCGGCGAAGGTATCTTCGTTCATTACGGTATGCCGCGGAAAACCGCCGGCTTGCAACAACGCGCTACGCCGGTAGCCGGCAAAGGAATTGGAGATGAATACGGTCTTGATGCCGAAGCGGTCGCGGTCGGCCAGGCTGCGCACTTGGCTGTGCGCCGGGTAATTGAACAGGCGGGCGTGGGCGCCTATGGCACCGGCGCCGACATGCGGCAACTGCCGGCCATAGGCGACACCGACTTCGGGATCGGCGAAGGCCGCCAGTAAATTGGCCAAGGCCTCGGCGTCGGCCAGCAAGGCGTCCTGGGTCAGAAACAGCAGAATCTCGGCATCGGCCAGATAGTCGACGCCGAATTGGCGGGTACCGCCGTGGTTGAAGTCTTGGCGGGCGATGGTTTTCACTTCGAAACCGGCCGCTCGCGCCAGTTCGGCGGTCGCGTCATCGGACGACGAATCAATCAACAACAGATAATCGGGCTTGCGGGTTTGGCCGGCAAGCGCTTGCAACCAAGCCGGCCATAAAGCGCCGACATTCAGCGTCGGTACGATCAGCCCCACTTTGCTCATGTGCGCTGCTCCGCCAAACTAGCAACCGGGCCGAATTCGGCCGGTTCCGTTAACGCCTGCCAGACCCGGTCGCCCAGCGACACGGCATCCAGCGCTTGTTCGGCATGGCGCCGCGCGGATTGCGACATCTGCCGCCAGCCTTCGGCGTCGATCGCCTGCGCCGCGCGCAACACCTGGCAAACGGCAGCGTGGTCGCGTTCGAACACCCAACCGGCGCCGATCTGAGACAGGTGATCCCAGGCCAAACCTTTGGCGACCAGGGCCGGCCGGCCGCTGGCCAAGGCTTCGGCGACGACGTTACCGAAATTCTCGCGCATGCCGCCGGCCTGCTCCAGACCGGACGGCAAGACCAGAAAATGGCTTTGCGCCAGCAACTCTTTGACTTCATCGGCCGCCAGATAACCCCGGTACTCGATTGCGCCGTCGGCTTGCGCTACCAATTGCAAAAACTCGTCGAAATAAGCGCCGTCGACGCTGCGGCCGGCGACGACCAAACTGTCGCCGCTACACCGGGTTTGCAACCAGGCGCGAATAAAACCATTGATGCCTTTCTCCTGTTGCACGTGGCCCAGAAAACATAATTGCAAACCGGCCTGCGCCGGATAATCCGCAACCCGGAACGCCCGGCTGTCGATGCCGTTCGGCACTAACAAAATTCGCCCGCCGCCGGCCAACGCAGTGCGGACGCCCTCGGCTTCGGTATCGCTGGTGCAATGCACGGCAACGGCCCGGCGTAAGGTCGGAAACGTCAGCCAGCGGTAAAACAGCCATTTCAGCGGCTTGCGGCGTTTTATCAACGCCACGTGCTCCGGCATCAGGCCGCCGTGCACGGCAACGACGAACGGCCGCCGCAATAGCAGACAAAACCAGGCCGCCAAGGTCGAGGGCCAGGTGGCGATACCGTGAATGTAAAGCCGCGGCGCTTGCCGGCACAACTGCCAAATCGCCGGTATTGCCCCCAAGCCGAAGCCCCAGCGTCGCCAGCCGTAGCAGCGGTAAAGCCGCACGTCGACCGTATCGCCCAATTGCACGTCTTCGGCGCGCAAACGGCCGGAAATCGACTCGTCGGACGCCACCAAAGCCATACGGTGACCGCGCTCGGCCCAGGCCTGGGTCAACACGCCGCAAGTCACCGATACGCCGCCGTAGCCCTTGGCCGGCGGCACGTGCGTCGCAACTATTCCCACATCCATCCTATTCTCCTTAACTAAAGGCAACCGCTGCTGCGGTAAGCAAAAAATCCGCGCCAGATGCCGACCAGGCTGTAATACCAGTACGCCAGCTTGGCGCGGTTGCCGGACAAAACCGCCAGCAGCATTTTCAAAACCGGCGCCAGCAACATTTTTCTGGCGATGTAATAAGCGATGAACCAATCGCGCTGATTGGCGAATTTGCGGATATAAGCGCCGATACCGGTCGAGTACATCAACATCCGCGCGTTGCCCAAGCGGTAATGGTCCTTGTCTGGATGGTAGATGCGGATATCCGGCGTATAAAAGGCTTTGGCGCCGGCGCGTAACAATCGATACAGCATTTCGAAACCTTCGCCGCCGGCGTATTTGGCGCCGATGCCGAAATCGTGGTCCAGATAAAACTGGCTGCGTTCCAGCCGAGCGACGGCAAAAAACTGGGTAAACTCGACCCCCAGCATGGCCAAGCGCGAGAAATAACGCGCCTTGCGGCTGTTGACGCCGATGCTGAAGCGGCGGGTATCGGCGTCGTAAGACGCCCCGACCACTATCGCCAGCTCCGGCCGCAGATCGAATTCGGCGACGACCTTCTGCAACACGTCGGCTGCGTAGCAGCAATCGTCGTCCGGAAAGGCGACGATTTCGCCTTGCGCCAGCGCGATACCGTAATCGCGGGCACGGGCGTTGCCGGTGAAATCGACTTTGACGTGCCTGATCGCCAATTCCGGCCCAAACCGATCCATGATTGCGTCTATTTTGCCGTCCCGGTTCTGATCGATGACGATCAGTTCGAAATCCCGGTAATTCTGCGCCAGCAGCGAGCGCAAAAACTCGGCGACCTGCCAGTCCCGCCCCAACGTCGCCAGAATCAACGACACCGTCATGCCGAAGGCTCCGCCCAGCGTCCGGCCTTGGCTTGCAAGTAAATCGTCGCCTCGTACCAGGTAAACATCAACGCAAATTCCAGACCTGCCGCACCATCCAGAAAACCGCCGCGCAACAGGTAGTGGTAAGCAAACCGCGCCGGAATCCGCAGCCAGCAGCGGCCCAGCCAGACGCTGATCCGGCCGCGCGCGGTCATCAAGGCACCGGCGGTCGGTTGCAGCTCGATTTCCTGCGCCGCCTTGCCGACGTGCTTGTGCATCCAGGCCACGATCTCGCCATGGTAAAAATAATGTTGGTAGGCGATATCGGCCGTCGCCACCCGACTGCTTGCCAGCACCGCCTCGCCGTGGCCGGTATGGTTGCGGACGAAACCGACCGTTTCCCGCCGCACCAGCCGCGGATGGTAAATCGGATAGCCCGGCGCGTATTTCAAGCGTTTGCCGCGCAGATACAACACCGACGGCACCATCAACACGTCCATGTCGCGCGAGGTGGCCCATTCGGCATCGAATTGCTGGTAAAACAACGGCGGATAAATTTCGTCGGCATCGACGAACAACACCCACGGCGTCTCGATAGCGCACTGCTGCAGCGCAAAATTGCGTTGCTCGGCAAAGCCCGGCCAGGGATTGTGGTACACCCGGCAGCCGCGGCGCTCGGCGATGGCGACGGTGTCGTCGCTGCTGCCGGAATCGACCATGACAATCGGATAACGCTCCGGAATCGCCGCCAGACAACGCGGCAAATTCGCCGCTTCGTTACAAGCCAAGATCACGACGGTCAACATAGGCACCTCACTCGGCCGCAGCCTTGACCGCGTAAACGTTCAGGTAAATTCCCATGCCAAACAGATTCATCAGGCCGTTGAACGGAATTTGCGCGTATTTGACCAAACCGTTCAACAGCTCGCCCCACTTGCCCTTGGCGCCCAAGCGTCGGGACAAGGCATCGAACGGCACCCGGGTGATCTGTTCGGTTTTCACGACTTGCAAACCGTTACGCTCGAATAAGCTGCGCAAGCCTTGCTCGGTAAAGAAATTGACGTGCTCCGGCACCCACAAACAGGCGTTTTCGTTGGCGCCCAGCAGCTTGACCAAAAACGACGCGTAATTCGGCACGGCACAAGCCAGCACGCCGCCGGTGTCCAACAGGCCCGCCACCTTGCGCAGCGCCCGCTCCGGCTCCAGCAAGTGTTCCAACACCTGCGACATGACGACGACGCCAAAGCGCTCTTCGCTGCGAAACTCTTCGAACATGATCGGCAACGGTTGGTCGCCGTTCATTTGCTCGAACACTTTATTTTCGTAGGCACCAGGATTGATGCTGACGGTGCGGTAACCCAGCAGGCGCAAAGCCCGGGTGTAAAACCCGAATCCGGAACCGATATCCAGCGCCCGGTAATTCAACGTGGCGTTGTAGCGATCGGCATAGTGAGCGATACGTTTGGCATCCACCTTGCAATTCGGATACAGCCGCTCGCGCCGCAGCACTTCGTCCAAACCGATCTCGGCGGTCAAGGCCTGACCGGAATGTCGATAAATCTGCTGTAACCACTCCCGGTGCGGCGGCTGATTCAGAAAGCCGGTGCCACAAACTTGGCAGCGGTAAATCCGAAATTCTTCGGCATCGGCGCCGGCCGTGTACTGGTAGTGTTTGTGCCGCCAAAAGCGGATGCGTTCTCCGCCGCAGGCAACGCAATGGTGCAACAGTTCGCCGTAAGTCTGGTGAGCCATGCTGGCATAAGTCATCGTTTTCACAGGCATCCGCCGTAAATCGTAAGGGTTGAATATCAAAAAACGTATCAGGCCGGCGCCCGTAACGGCGCTGCGGCGGTCGGTTCCGCCACGGCCGGCAGCGATTCGCCGTCGCGCAGCCGCCACGGTTTGGCCAGCAACGCCAGTACCAGGGCCTCGATACCGAAATAGACCGGGTTGGCCCAAGCCGCGCCGGGCAAACCGTATTGCAGGATCAGCAACGGTAAAGCGGTGATCGCGGCCAGAGCCCCGCACAAGCGCCCCTTCAACAAGACCCGCGTGCGCTTTTCCGCCAACAGCGGTTGCGCCCACAACGTACCCAGAGCGTGCAGCAAACAGCCGCCGCCGATGGCCGGCAACAGCGCCGCGACCGGGCGATAGGGCTCCGCCAATAACAGCGCCACCAGCCTATCGCCCAACCACGGCAACGCCAGCAGGCCCAAACCGCCGCCGGCCAGCAAGCAATACAGCCATAAACGCAACACCGCATGGGCGCGGCGGCGCTCGCCGGCCGAGAAAGCTTGGAAATAAGCCGGTTGAAAGGTGCGTAGCAACACCATGGCGCCGCGGTTGAAGGCTTCGTTGACCAGGGTATAACCGGCCGCGTATAGGCCGACATCGGCGGCACTCAGCAAGCAAGCGATTGCATAACGGTCGCCGACGCCGTTCAGCCAAAACACCAGTTCCATCGGCAGCAAAGGCCAGGCGTAACGCCAAACCTTGCCGGCAAAGCGGCGCACATCGGTCGCCGCTAGCTCGCCGGCCGCGGATTCGGCGCCTAACCGGCACCAAAGCAGATTGGACAGCAAGGTCGCCGCGGCATAAGCCGCCAAAATCGACTCGACCTGCGCGCCCAGATAGCCAACCGCGGCCACGGCCAGCGCCGGCCGCAGCAAGCTGTCGCCGGTTTGCCACAACGCGGCGCGGCGCTGGCGGCGGCCGCCGATTGCCAGTTGCACGCCGAATTCGCGCCAGACCGTAACCGCCAACAACGCCCCGGCCAACAAGAACGGCGCCGCCGGCGCCCGGTACAGGTAGGCGTAACAGCCGCCGCCGGCCAACAACAAACCCAGCGCCAGCAAGGTCGCTTGTCCGGTCAGGCCGGCGACGGCCCGCTGCAGTTGGCTGCGTTGCGCCGGACCGGCGCATTCCGGCAACAAACGCATGCCGGCGCAAATGAACGGGTAGGAAAAGGCCGCGACGCCGAGTGCGACGCAGCCGCTCAATAGCGCGACCTCGCCGTAGACGTCCGGCGCCACTCGCTCGGTCAACAATCTGGTACCTAGCAACAGCGCCAGCGCCGAGGCCAGTTGCCCGAGCAACGCCCAGAACGCGTCGCCGCACAGACGCGATTGCCGCAGCCGGAGCAGCGTGCGCTTAACCATAAAACCTCGCCGGTTGCGGTTGGCCGTTCGGTTGCGCCAGAGCGACCGGATGGCGGCTATGCCCCAACATCGCGCCCCACAAAAACATCAGTACCGCATTCTGCGGAAAGTACTCCCACAAATTGAAGGTCAAGCCGGCGACGAAAATAAACGCCGCGACCAAGCCTTTGCCGGGGTGGGCCGACGTCCTTGTCGTTGCCCATAGCAAACCCAGATAGGCCAACAAACCGATCAGGCCGTAACCGTTCAGTAAAAACAAATACAGGCTGTCGGAATCGAACTGGCCGGGAAAATGCTCGGCGCCGAACAACAGGTTGACGGTATTCGAACTCAAGCCCAAGCCCCAACCGAACAGCAAATCGGCGGCATCGTGCACGTGGTTGGCGAACACCCGTTGCCACAAGGCGATGCGGCCGTCCTCGGTCGGATCGGCGTCGTCGCGGCCGCTCAACAAAGGACTGGAGGCCAGGATCAACGCGCCGACCGCCAACATCGGCGCCGGCATCCACAAGGCCCAGCGGTCGCGTGGCCGCAGCGCGGCGTAGACCCGGAAAAACACCACCAGCAACCCGCTCAGAAACGCGGTACGCGAGCCGCTCAACAAAGCCAGCAACACGCTGAGCCCCAGCCAACGGCGCATGCCCGGCACTACGGCGAATACCAGCGCGCAAGTCGCCATCGCCGCGCCGAACAGGTTCGGGCTGACGAAAGTTCCGAACGGCCGGCCGCCGCCCAACATCGACACGCCGAACAACGGCGGCGCCCACAAGGCCTGGGCCAAGGCCAAGCCGGCCTGCAGCAGCAAGTAGTAACGCAAGTAATGGGCGAAGCGGCCGATGACCCAATCGGCCACGCCGCGGCGACCGCAGACGAAGCCGATCAAAGCCAGCGGCAAATATTCGAAAATTCTGAGCCCGGTCATCGGCACGATCAACGGCAAATCCAGATAGACGGCGTAGCCGATTTCGCACAGGACGTAGGCGGCTATTAAACTGAGAAAGGCCGGAATCGGACCGCTGAAGATGCCGTTGCGCAAACGCGGTTCGGCCCAGGCGTAGCAAACCAACAGCGCCAGCATCGCTTCGCGCAGCAAACGCAAGCCCATCTCCTGTTCGCCGTAAACTTCCTTGATGCCGGCCCAGGCCGACTGCACCTGCGGCAACGAGGCGACAGTCGAGGTACAAACCAAGCCGAACAACAGCAGCGGCAGATCTTTCTCCAGCCTCAAGACCATAACCGGATTAACCCCGTTCGTCCGACTCGGCGGCGGCCGGTTGCCATTCCCGCTCCAACTGTTTGCTCAGCCAATCGCCCACGGCATGGTATTTGTCGCTCCATCCGCCGGCCGCAGCCGGCTCCTGGTCGGCGCGCTGGTAGGCGTAACCGTAATACGGGTAATACGAGGAACCCTGTTTCATGTCGTTGATGATGAAGCCGTTCGGGTTGATGCCGACTTGCTGGAAGCGGCGGGCGCTGACTTCCAATTCCTGCGCGGTATAGCGCCCTTCCTTGACTACCAGAAACGTGGCGTCGGCATGCTTGCCCAGGATGGCCGCGTCGGTGGCGCCCAAAATCGGCGGCGAGTCGATCACGATATGGTTGTAAAAACTCTGCAACTGGCGCAAGGTCTCGCCCAACTCGCCCAAAACCAGCAACTCGGCCGGATTCAACACCATATTGCCGCGCGGGATCAGATCGATACCGATCTCGGGCAGGCTGACGATGACCTCGCCCAGCGTGGCGCGGCCGGCCAATAAATCGGACAAGCCGGGCTGCTTGCCGATGCCGAAGGTATCGTGCAGGCGGCCGTTGCGCATGTCGGCGTCTATCACCAATACCCGTTTTTTGATGCTGGCCAGCAAAGCGGCCAAATTGGAGCTGACGAAGGATTTACCCATGCCCGGCGCCGGGCTGCTGACCATGATCACCTTGCTTTCCCGGCTGGCTAACGTGGCTTCCAGGGTCGTGCGCAGGCCGCGCAACGATTCGACCGAGATATCCAGCGGGTCCTGGCTGGCCAGGATGCCGCCGTCCTTGTCGCGGCCGAGCAGGCGCCCCAGTTTGCGCTGCTTTTTACTGTGCGGGATGGCGGCAAACATCGGCAGCCCGACCTGGTATTCCAGCAAGGCCGGATAATTGTCGTGGCGTTGCAGCGAGTGGCGCAGAAAAATCAGTGCCGACCCCAGGCTCAGGCCCAGCAGCGTGGCGATGGCCAGCAACAAACCGGGTTTCGGCCAGTAGGGCTTTTCCGGAACCACCGCGAAATCGACGATGCGCGAGTTGCCCAACGAGCCGGCGGCGGCGATGCGCTGCTCCTGGGCGCTGTTCAGCAACGAGGTATACAGTTCGGTATTGACCTGCACGTCGCGCGACAGGCTGACCATGTTTTGCTGGGTTTTGGGTAAGTCCTTGATCCGCTTTTCCAGGGCTGCCAATTTGTTATTGACCCGCTTGATCTGGGCGTTGGTGGCGATCATGTCCGGATGTTCGGATTCCAGCCGTTGGCTTTGCTCGTCGTATTTTTGCTTGAGCTGGATGCTCAGGGTTTCCATGTCCGACGCCTGCTTCAACAGAATTTCGGCCTCGGCGGAAATATCCACCGCACCGTGCTGTTGGCGGTAGGCGCTCAAGCCCTGCTCGGCCTTCTCCAGCCGTTCTTTGACCACCGGCAACTGGCTTTCCAGGAAAGCCAGCTTTTGCGAGGCCTCCGCCGACTCCCAATTGACGGTGGCGTTGACGTAGATCGCGGCGATGTCGTTGACCGATTTAGCCAACTGCTCCGGGTCGCGGCCTTTCAACTCCACGCTCAAGATGTCGGTATCTTTCGACACTTCCTTGACGGCAAAGGCTTTCTGCAACGTTTCGATGGCCGACAGCGCGGTGCGCCGCACCAGCTCGAAATGGGTGCCGGGATGGGCGTCCAGCGCCTCGACCTTAATGGCGACCGGCGTTTTCTCGCCGACTTCGGCCGTCGCTACCTGGCCGACTTCGCCGGCCAGCAATTCGTCGCCGTTGGGCGCCAATAGCCGATAGCGGCCGTGTTCCAGCGCAATCAGCGTAAATTCTTTTTCCAGATAGCGATCCGGCACTTCGAACGCGGCCACTTTGACGCGCTCGCCGCCCCAGGCCCAGCGGCCGAAGCCCCACCAGGCGCCGGCAACGCCGTCGTGCCTGTCGTGGCGGCGCGCCAGAGTTTCGCCGATCAACGGGAAGTAGTACGGTTGGATTTCGATTGCCAGATTCAGGTTATCCACCACCTTACCCAGCACCGACCGCGAACGCAGAATCTCCACCTCGCGCTGCGCCCGCGGACTTTCCGCTTCGGCCGGGGTCTGGTTATTGTCGCCGCGCAAATTGGCCACCAATAACGCTTTATTCTTATCGATGCGCAGCAATGCGTCGGCCTTGTAGGTGCGCGGCGCCAAGACCAAGTACGCCAGCGCCAGCGTCAAGACCGCGGCCACGGCGACAAGGATGGTTTTTCGGCCTTCGACCAGCAAATCCACGTAATCGCGAATGCTGACGCTCTGCTCTTGCAGGCGGCTTGGATTCGGCAAGGCCAAGACCGGAGTGGCTTCATTGTGTGGAACCATAGTTTTGATAATCCATTCGCTGTTTAACACTGAATTCCCCTCTTTGGAAAAGAGGGGGCTGGGGGAGATTTATGCAAATAATCCCCCCGCGATCCCCTAGGGGAAGCTAATAACTACATCCCCATCAACGCCGCTTGCGACATGATCGCGGTAAACGAACCGGGCAGGATTTGGTTCAACACCCGCGACCATTGGGTAACGCCGGCGGTACCGACGAACAGGGTGTCGTGCGCCTGCAGCGGAAATTGCTCGGCCAGAATCATCGCATCGGGCGATTCGGCATTCAGTTGGAAAATCTCCGGCTGCATATCGCCGGCGCGCACCACGTAGACGTCGCCGGGGCGCGAGGTATTGAAATCGACGCCGTAGGCCTCGACCAACGCTTGCGCCAGACTCATCCGGCCTTTGTTGATCTGTACCGCCTGCTGCCGGCCGACCTCGCCCATCACGTAGACTTTGCTGTCTTTCTGGTCGCCGACGTTCAGCACGTCGCCGTCTTTCAATAGTACGTTCTGCGTGGTCAGGCCTTTCTCGTACAGCGCTTGCACATCCAGTTTGTAGAGTTTGCCGTCTCGGGCCAGCGCAACGTTGTTCATATCGGAATCCTTGGTGGCGCCGCCGGCGCGGCTAATGGCCTCGGCCACGGTCAGCGGGGTTTCGTTCATCGCCAAGATGCCGGGCTGTTTGACCTCACCGACCACCGCCACCCGGTGTGCCTGGAACGACAACACCCGGATGTCGAGTTTGACCTTCTTGAAATAACGCGACAATTCCCGGGTCAACTCTGCGCGCACTTCCGGAATGGTTTTGCCGCCGACGTGAAGCGTGCCGACATAGGGGTAATACAGATCGCCGTTGTCGTCGACCACCTTGCCGGCCATCTCCGGCAGAATTTTCTCGCCGCCGGGATCGTTCAGTTCCGGGTGTTCCCAGACGGTGATTTGCAGGCGATCCTGCGGGCCGATCCGGTAGCTGGTTTTGCTGTTGTCCACCGGCAGCAATTGGCCGACCGCTTGTTGCCGCGCCGTTTCCTTGTCGATGATCAAGTCGGCGGTGATCGGTACGACGCGGACTTTCTCCTTCACCAGCCGGCCGTCTTTGCGCGCCGGCAATTCGATTTCGGTCAAGCCGTTACTGTCCGTCTCCATGTCCATGCCCGGCGCCAGAAAACAACCCGGCAGGATTAAGGCCAACACAATAGGAAGCAATCTGAACATGCAAAGGATTCCTTAATAAGCGTTTTTGTGGATAAAACCGGTCAGCACGGTGCGGAAAGCGATCTCGATATCGAACCACAACGACCAGTTCTGGATGTAATACAAGTCGTGCTCGATGCGCCGATGCAAATCGGTATCGCCGCGCCAGCCGTTGACTTGGGCCCAGCCGGTGATGCCGGCCTTGACCATGTGTTTTTTCATGTAATTGGGGACTTGTTCCTTGAACACTTCGACGAAATCCGGCCGTTCCGGGCGCGGTCCGACCAAGGACATGTCGCCGCGCAACACGTTGAGCAATTGCGGCAGTTCGTCCAGGCTGGTTTTGCGCAGGAAGGCACCGAACGGCGTGGCCCGATTCTCGCCGGGCTTAGCCCAAACCGCACCGGTTTTGGACTCTACGCCGACCGGCATCGAACGGAATTTCAACATCGTGAATTTGCGGTTGTTCCAGCCCACCCTGACCTGGCGGTAAAACACCGGACCGGGCGAACTCAACTTGACGCCGACGGCGATCAGCAACATCAGCGGACTGATCAGCAGCAGCAAAACCAAAGCCAGCAAACGGTCTTCGGCTTCTTTGATGTAGCGGTTGACGCCGTGCAGCGGCGACACCGAAAAATCCAGGGTCGGAATTCCGGCCACCGTGTTCAGGCTCAGGAATTTGCTTTGTTTGAAGGCAAAGCAATCGATCAGCAGCCGGATGCTGACCGGCAGATGCCGCAACTGGTATTGGGCGCGTTCGGTCAGCGACTCGCCTTGATAGGCCACCCAGACTTCGTCGACGCCGTAGCGGTCGATCAGCGCCGGCAAATCGGCCAGCGTACCCAAGTGCGGCAGGCCGTCGGCGTTCAGCGCCTGGCGGTTGCCGCTGCGGTCGTCGACGTAACCTACCGCCTGCAAACCGGCCCAGGGCGACTGGTTCAATTGCCGCGCCGCGGCCACCGCCATTTGATTCAAACCGACCATAACGATTTTGCCTTGCGACCAGCCCCGCGCCCGCAACCCGCGCAAAATCTGCGACATTACCGAGCGCGCAGCCAATACGCAGACCAAGCCCAGCACACCCCAGGAGGCAATCCAGCGGTAACTGGAACCGAACCAGACATGTAACCGCACCAGGAACACGATGGAAACCACCGCCAACAACGCCAACAACCAGGCCCGAACGATGCGCGCCACTTCGCCGCGCATCGCATCGTTGCGCCAGGGCCGGTAAACCTGGCCGATTTCGAAGAAAATGATGGCGCCGAGCACGCCCAGCGCGGTGACGATCCGATAGTGTTGATCGACCGCGTATTCGCGCAGCCAGAAAAAATGCGCAGCCCAAGCTGCGGCTAACAGCATCGCCACATCGACGATCCGCAAAAGCAGAATCACGGTGTGGCCGTATTGGCGAAAAAGTCCGTTGAAAATATTTCCGAAGCCGAGCGGCATAGCGGCGTTCCCCCTGTTGCGTCTAGTTCCGAAGACTTAAGGACGCCATCCTTGGCATCCTCAACCTGCTTGCCGACCGTGCGATTCTGCAGCGGCCGGCTTGGGTACAAAGATTACCGGCGCAAAATGAGAAGAAACCTGGGGGTTCAATTAAGAAGAGATGAGAGGGAAATTAGAGTTGGATAAGCGCGCCGACCGGCGTTAACCCGGCTCCCAAAGCGCCCCGCATACCCGGCTGCCGCGGCCAAAACCGGCTGGCGATCCGTTGTCGCCGACGAATTAGCGCCGGTTCGGCTTAAAAATCCCAGCCCGGCTGCTAAGTTTATCGACACCAGGCCGATAGCTGTCGCACTTCACTGAAACGGAGCCCGTTGATGAAACACTGCCCAAAATGCAATCGCGAGGTGGCGCCTGCGGCTGCAATCTGCCCGCACTGCGGCATCGTCTTTGCCAAATACTATAAATACCACGCCGATCCGCAGGCGCCGGCAACGCCACGCCCGCAAGTAACCGTCGTAATAGACCCGGCGCCGGACTCGCTGCTCGGCGGCGACGCCTACCGCGATAACTCGGCCGTGTTTCTGGGCCGCTGCCTGCTGTTGCCGGGCTTTGTACTGTGGAGCTGGCTGCTGATCGCACCCGGCATCGCCGCCAATGCCGCCGGCGAATCGTTTTTGCATTTGGTCAACCTGCCGTTTCACGAAGCCGGCCACGTAATCTTCCGCCCGTTCGGCCAATTCGTCGCCTCGCTGGGCGGCACGCTCGGCCAACTGCTGATGCCGACCGTCTGCCTGCTGACGCTGTTGTTAAAAACCCGCGACCCGTTCGGCGCCGGCTTGTGCTTATGGTGGATAGGCGAAAATTTTCTGGACATCGCGCCCTATATCAACGACGCCCGCACCGGCCAACTGCCGCTGTTGGGCGGCAACTTCGGCCATTCCGCGCCTTACGGTTTTCACGACTGGGAATACTTGCTGACCGAATCCGGCCTGTTGGCGCAGGACCATCGCTTGGCCAACGCGGCGCAACTGACCGGCGCCGTATTAATGATTACGGCCTTGCTTTACTGCGGCCGGGTGTTGTGGGAGCAGCGGCGCGGGCTAAATCGCCCACAGCAAGAATAACCAGTCCCTATTCGCTGCAAGACCGCTAATTCAAATCCGCCAACTCCCGGCTGCCACCCGCTGTCAGCTTACGGTACAGGGCTGCCGGCAAGATGTAGATCGGGCTGGCGGAAAGCGGCACGCGCGCGCTGCCGGAGCTATCGGTAGCCAAGGCCCGGACCCGGCCGACCACGTCCACCAGCACCCAGGTTTGTTTGGCGTCCAATGGCAGCGGCCATTCTCCCTCGCCTTGCTCGCGCCAAACCATCAGGGTTTCGCCGAAATAACCGGCCTGAATATTGGCATCATGCGTATCGACGGGCCGGTACGGCAGGCCGTCGATCAATGCACCGGCGGTGTAAAGCGCCGCTTCGCCGGGTTTGTGGCCGAGCGAATAATCCCATAAGCGGCCGTATGCCAGATCGTATTCGTGGGCGATGCAGAAGGCCAGGCCCAGGTAATCGTTGCGGCTATTCGCCCAGGCTACGATCTTTGCCACCTGTTCGGCTTGCCAGCGCCGGCCGCTGAAGCCGTGCATGGCTTTGGCGCCGGTCTCGCCCAGCCAGAACGGCAGTTTGTTGGTTTTGCCCAGGCGGGCATACGCCGCCAGCACGCCGCGCTCGTCTTCCAACTCGCCGTTGCCGATCGGCCCGCCGAAACGCGGCGGCCGTTGCGGATAGGCGTGCACGTCCCAGGCATCCTGGTAATTATCCAAGCCAAGCTGCAACACTTGCTTGAACCACTCGCCCTCCCCCGGCCGCACCAGACTGCCGCCCAGGTAAAGGGCGTCGTTACGGGCTTTATGAACCGTCTCGTATTCCCATTTGGCCCGTTCCAGCCAATGCACCGGGTCGCGCAATTTTTGCCATTCCGGCTCGCGGCGGATGTCGATCTCGTTTGTCGCTTTGAAGAAACGGGTATACGCGGCCGCGGCGTTAACGAAGTTTCGGCCGTCTTCCGGCCGGTCGTTCAGCCAGTGGCTATCGCCGGACGAGTCGGCAAATACTTCCAGGCCGCGCTGTTTGGCTTGTTCCCATAACGGCCGATACTGTTCGGCGAAACCGGGGTAGCTGCCGACGCTGCGAAAAATGCCCATCCGCTCCAACCAAGCGAAGTAATCGCCGGCTTGGCGCAAGCTTTTGTCGCCGTCGGCGAAGGCGTAGTAATCGTTGTTCCAGATTTTCTTCCGCGCCAGGCGTTGCTGCTGGGCGGCGTTGCCGGCGACGACGCTAAAGCCGTCGGCCGGGTAATGCATGATCGAGCGGCCGTCCTCGGCATACAAAGACGGATAAACCGCATAGTAGCCCGGCTGTTCGAGTCGGCCGAAATCGGCTGCGACCCGGCCGGGGAACAGCCCGCGAATTTCCCGTTCGGCGATCGGTTTGCCGGCGTAGTCGACCAGCCGCAGGCGCAATTTTGCCGGGAAGCGCAGCAGCGGCGCGGCCAGTTGGGTTTCCTGCAAAATCGGTTGCCAACGCAGATCGACACTCAGCTTGATCGGCTCGCCCGGATGCGGCAGATTGGCCGGCGCAGAGTTGAAAATCAGCGGCCTAAGTTTGGCGGCGATTCGGTTCAAGGCCAAATCGGCGCTGGGTTCGGCGGTTTGCGTGCGTAGACCTTCGAGCGGCTTACCGCCGAAATCGGTGAACCGCCCGGCGAAGTAAAAGCGCTGGCCCTGATCGTGCTGCATGACCAGTTTCAGCAACAGGCTATGCCAGCCGGGCGCCAGGTTTAACGTAGCGACTTGCGGCGGTTGCGGCCGCTCGGGACTGGCGCTTGCCGGCAAGCCTTCGGCCGTCAAACCGTGCAACGTGGCCTGGGCTTGCCGGTCTGCCGCTGGCGCCAATCCGGCCGGCGGCTCGGCAGCGTCCGCCAAGCTCAAAGCTTGCCCGTCCAGCCACGCTGCGGCTTGAATGCCGGATTGGCGCAGGTGCAATTGCGCTTGCAGCGCACGCTCGGCATGCAGATACAACTGGGCATAGCCGGTGCCGCGCGACCAGCCGTAAGCGTGATCGGTGCCGGCCGCAATCGTAACTTCGGCGTTGGCCGCGGTAAGCGCCACCTGCCATTGGCGCAGTTTGCCGCCCATCATTTCCAAACTCGGATAGGTTTGCTCGGGATTGGGCCGCAATGCAGTTTCGGCATCCAAGCCAAACACTGACATGCCGGCCGGCCCGTCCTGTAGGCCGCCGACCAGCCAGGCGGCCGGGACGCCGTTTTGCAGAGGTGTTGGAGCCGGTGACGGCACGGCTAGCGGTGGAGGCATCCAGCCGATTCGGTCGGGTTCGGCTAGAAATTTCGCCACGCCGGCTGCGTCGGCCGGCTGGGTCAACACGCCCAGCACGGTATCGCGGTCATCGGTCACGACCGCGGCCGGCAACGACGGTAGATTCAGTTGCCGCGCCAAGCTTTCTGCGGCCGGCCCGATCAGATAACGCACCGGCGGGTCTTGCCAATCGGGCCGAGCGGCGGCCGCGGCCAGACCGCGAAACAACCGCTCGCCCTGCTCGCCGTCGCCGTCCAACACCAATAAGCGTTGCCGGCCTTTGCCGTCGGTGCGGGTTAAGGCCAAAAACCGGTTGCGGAGTCCGGCCTGTTCCGGCGTCATGCCTCCCGCCAGCGGCGTATCCAACTGCAACAAAAAGGCATCGAACACCTTGGCGCCGTCGGCTTTGCCGCTGTTTTCGATAGTCAGCCAGCGGTCGCCGGGTAGCAACGTCACGCTGTCGGCGGCCGGCAGCCATTGGTATTGCCAAGGCGTGGCATTGCTTGTGCTGAATTCGCCGCGGGCCGCCAGTTCTTCGGGTTTGGCGCCGGCTTTGACGGTGAAATTTTGTTTGACTTGCGCCACCTCGCCGCCGCTTTTGTAGCGAGCCCACAGCCGGTATTGGCCGGGTTGGCTGGTGGCGGGCAGCGGAAACTGGAAGCTGCCGCTCCAGTCGCCGAAACCGGAATGGAACAACAACACTTCGTCTTGCTCGACGGCCAATGCGCCGGTGTTGGCGCCGGCCTGCGCGGTGCCGGCGACAGCGTCGATATGGGCCGGCTTGGGCAACTCCATCAGAGCCGGCGCCTTGCCCAATTCCAACAATATGGCCGGCCGCTCGGCACTGGCGGTTGTCGGCAATTCCGCCCAGGGCGAAGCCAACAAAAACGCATCGAACACCTTGGCGTCGTGGCCGGAGCCGCTGTTGCGAACTTCGATCATGCGGTCGCCGGCCTGGAGCCGAATCAGCTCGGCACTGCTTAACCAGGCGTACTCCCAACCTTTAGGAACCAGTTGCACGCTGCCGCGCCGTTCCAGATGCGTAGCGTCCGCCCCCGCCCATATTTCGAAAGTCTGCCGGCATACCGCCGGATCGCCGCCCTGGCGCCAACGCGCCCAGAAGCGAAAGCTTCCGTTGACCGGTCGATTCAAATCGAAACGAAACGCCGCCCGCCAATCGCCGAAGCCCGGATGCAGCACACCGACGGCGTCCGGCTCGACTTGCCAAGCGACGCCGGGCTGAGAATCCGGCAGCGCTCGGCCGGCAACGGTCAGCAGGTTGGCGGCCGCGCGGCTCGGTACGGTTGCCGCGCTACCGAGTTCGAGCAACAACATAGGCTGGCCGCCGGCGTTTACCAAGGTTAACGCGTCCGGCTCCTGGCCAAGCGCAAGGCTTTCCGCGGCAGCGGCCAAGCCGGCGGCAAACAGCGCGGCCGACGGCAGCCGCCAGCGGCCCCGATTCGAGCGGAATAGCCGGCGATCGGGTAGGTAACGGCCGCCGGCCACGTCGTAGCATGCGGTCGAAGCGGTGTTGGGGCAGGTGCGGCGGGGCGACGCGCCGGGCAAATCGGCGCCCGGTCGGAACAATAAAACCTTTAAAAAAAGGAGCGGAAAAGCCGATACGGCGGCGAGTAAGCGTAGAGTGGGCAGAACGGACTGAGGCATCGCAAATCCTTGTCGAATGGCAACCTCCGGGGCATGCCCCGGCACCTTAAACGTCCCTGTCGACGCCATGATATGACAATCCGTGACATTTTCCGACCAACGGAAACGGCTGCGCCGGTTTAAACGCTAACCGGAATTTTGCCGCGTCCGTCACGAATTTTGCCAGCCAAGCTATACTATTGCGGATTTACAGTCGCTCTTGCCACGGATGAAGTTCAAAAATCTGCTGTCCTTGAAATCCCTGATCGTGCTGGGATTTGTCGTTGCCGTGATCCCGCTGTTCCTGGCCGTGATGTATGCCGCATTTGGTATGCGCGAGACGTCGGCCTTGGGCCGCACGGTGAATTCGCAAGTGTTCGAACAGACCAAAACCATCCGTCTGGTGCTGCAGCGGGCGTCCGACATCGAGCGCAAAGCCAAGCTGTTCGTGCTGCTATCCGACCCCGAATTGCGCCAGCCTTACGAACGGCAGTCCTACGAAACGGTAAGGGCATCGTTCAAACAGGCGCTGAGCGATTTGTTGAAACTGCAGGTCGATAACCGTATCGCGTTGCTGGTCAACGAATTGTCGGAAAAGGAAAACCTGATTTACCAGCAAATCATCGGTTCCGAAGGCGACAACAACCTGAAACTGCCGCTGGACGAGGCGTTTCAAGGTTTGCGCGAGTCGTCTTATACGCTGTCGCGCGAGTTCGAAAGCCACGTCGACCACGAATTCAACGAGCTGCGGCAAATGTCCGAATCGCTGGAGCAAGGCCTGTTGATCAAAGGCGCGGCGCTGTTGGCGATATCGTCGGCGGCGATTGCGCTGTTGTTGCTGGTGATCTCGCGCTCGATGCGGCAATTGGACTCGTCGATTCGGCGCCTGGGCGCCGGCGAATTGGACGAGCCGGTGACCGTCCACGGCCCGTCCGATTTGGCCTTTCTCGGCAACCGCCTGGAATGGTTGCGTACCCGGCTGATGGAACTGGAGTCGTCGAAACAGCAATTCATGCACAACGTCGCCCACGAAATCGAAGCGCCGCTGGCCGGCATCCGTTACGGCGCCGAGCAAATGGCCGACGAGGCCGAATTGGACGGCAATTTGCGCCAGCAGGACATCGTCCGCAAGCTGGGCGCCAACATCGACAAACTGCAAGCTGTTTCCGACGAATTGCTGCGCTACAGCAAACTGAGCAGCCAAAGCGAAGCCAAACCCAAGCAGGCGCTGAACATGAAGGAACTGCTGGAGACGGTGGTCGCCGATTTTCAAGCGGCGCTCACGGCCAAAGCCATCGAAATGCGCATGTTGCTGCGGCCGGTACATATTTCCGGCAACGCCCAGCAACTGCGCGCCATCGTCGAGCAGTTGCTGGACAACGCCGTGAAATTTTCGCCGCCGAAAGGCGAGATCCGCATCATGCTGCGCGACTCCGGTACCCAGATGGAATTGGAAGTTGAGGACGAAGGCCCCGGCATCCCGCTGGACGAACGCGGCCATGCCTTCGAGCCGTTCTACCGCGGCAAGGCCGCTCAGGCCGAAGGCATTCCGGAAGGGCCGGGCCTGGGGCTGGCCATCGTTAAGGAATATGTCGCCAACCACCAGGGCCATGTAGAAATCATCGACGCCCGACAAGACCAACACGGCGCCCGCATCCGGGTGCAATTGCCGTTGAACGAGGAGATTTAAACCAACCATGACGTTTTTCAACCCGCGCCTGCTGCTGCCGGCGTCGCTGATCCTGTTATTTGCCGGCTGCGCCGAAGTCGATTCCAACGTGCGCCAGGGGCCGCCAGTGGCCGCCGCCGAGCCGACCGTCCATTCCGACTTCGAGGATTTGCTGGATTTCGGCGCCAATCTGGCAGCAATGAACGCCCAGGGCCGGAGCGAAACCTGCCGCAGCCTGGCGAAACACCATAAGGAAACCCCGGACAAAACCATAACCCTGCAATTGATGACCGGCCGCCTGTTGTCGGATGCCTGCGGCGACATTCCGAAAATACTGGACGAACTGGCCGACATCCCGCCGGAAAGCTACGCCGACGACCGTACCCGCCGGCTGGTGACAATCCACACCGAAGCCTTGAAGCGCATCAATAGCGCGAACAAGAAAATCGCTTCGTTGGAGCGCAAGCAAAAATCGGTGCAGAACGTGCTGGATGCGAAGGAAACGGCCGGCTCGAAAAAAACCCCATCGCACCTGCTGCGGGAAAAACTGGAAGCGATCCGCTCGATGGAAAAACAATTGGACGAAACCGGCGACGCCAAGTAATAGCCATGTTTCGGTTTCGGCTGGCCATCGTCATGTTCGTTTCGTTCGGCTTCGTCCTTAGCTTGGGCGTGGCCCTGTATCTGGGCGCCGACGAAATGGCGCTACACTTCCAGCACAGCCAGACCGCTTACGAAACCTTCGACGATTACGAACAGCTATCGCAGGAAGCCTACCGCCATTTCAAACAGCGCATGGACCGGCTGATCACCGCGAATCCGAATTCGGAGACCGGCGTCGAATCGTCGAAGCAGCGGCTGCAGGCGGCGATCCAGGCGCTCAGGGAAACCGCAGTCAAGGAACCGGTGATCGGCGGCGAGGCTTGGGTCGACAAACCGGCCGAACTGGAACGGGTAGCGCATTTGACCGCCTTTCTGGAAGCCAGCGAATACCGCTTCGAAGAGGTGGAGCGCCTACGCCTGCAAGGCAAGCTGGCCAACGCCGTGCAAGCCTTGACCAAATTTACCGAAGAAGAAATCGACGGCAAATTTCAGCCGCTGATCGATGCCGCGATCGACGCCGAACGCGAAAAAGCCAAGCAAGCCAAACGCGAGCTGGAAAGCCTGGTGCGCCAGTCGCGGCTGACGGCGATTCTGGCTTCGGTGACCGCCGCGCTGTTCAGCCTGATGTCCGGTATTCTGTTGATGCGCCGCTTCCGCCGGCCGATCCAGGCCTTGATGAAAGGCACCGACGAAATCGCCAGCGGCAATCTGGAATACCGGATCAAACTCGATACCCGCGACGAATTCGCCTATCTGGCCAGCCACTTCAACCAAATGGCGCAAGAACTCGAAGTGCAGCAGAACAAATTGCGCGAGAGCCGGGCGGTACTGGAACAACGGGTGGCGGAACGCACCCTGGAATTGAACCTGCTGAACGACGAACTGAAGCGGATGGACAAGGCCCGCCGCGAATTTTTGGCCGACATCAGCCACGAACTGCGCACGCCGATTACGGTAATCCGCGGCGAGGCCGAAGTCACCTTGCGCGGCGAAGACCGCTCCACCGAAGAATATAAGGATGCGCTGCAACGCATCGTCGAACTGGCGATGCAACTCGGCAAATACGTCAACGATTTGTTGTTTCTAGCTCGCGCCGAAACCGCCCATCTGCAATTCGAGTGGGGCAAGGTCGATCTGACGGAGCTGGTCGGCAATGCGGTCGAGGATTTTCAGGTCATGGCCGAGGAGCGTTCGCTGAGCGTATCGTTCGTGGGGCCGGAGCATCCGGTTTGGGTACGCGGCGATAAGCAGCGGTTAAGGCAGGTGCTTTTTATTTTGGGAGAAAATGCGTGCCGCTACTCAAATCCCGGCGGACATATTTCGGTAGCCTTATGGGTGCAGGGTAAGGAAGCGAGTTTCAGCCTTACCGACCGGGGTATCGGCATTCCCAGCGGGGATTTGGAACGCATTTTCGAACGCCACTTCCGCAGCGATAACGCGCAAAGTTCGCGCGACGAAGGCTCCGGCCTGGGCCTGCCGATGGCAAAATCGATTACCAAGGCGCACGGCGGTCGCGTCGCGGTGGAGAGCCGGGAAAACTCGGGCTCGACCTTTACCGTGACCTTACCGCTGCTGCCGAGCACATAGGACTAACCAGACATGAGCGACAAATACACAGCATCCGGCAATCTGAGCGGCATCGGCTACATGCGCGTGCTGTTGGTGGAAGACGACGAACGCATCGTCGATTTCGTCCAGCGCGGTTTGAAGGCGGAAGGTTATTCCGTGGAAGTGGCCCGCAGCGGCCAGGAAGCCATCACGTTGGGCGGCGAAGGTTCGTTCCAGGTGATCGTGCTGGACTTAGGCTTGCCCGATATGAACGGCCGCCAGATTTGCGAACGGCTGCGCGGCAGCGGCGTCGACACGCCGGTGTTGATGCTGACCGCCCGCGACACGGTGCAGGACAAGGTTTCCGGCCTGCGCGCCGGCGCCGACGACTACATGACCAAACCGTTTGCCTTCGAGGAGTTGCTGGCGCGGATCGAAGTGCTGCTCCGCCGCCGCGGCGGCGAAATCAAGCCTGAAGCCAAGGAGCTGCGCATCGCCGACCTGGTGTTGAACGGCGAAACCCACGAAGTGCGGCGCGGCGATAACCCGATCGAGCTGACGCCGAAGGAATTCGCACTGCTGGAGTGCTTCATGCGCATGCCCGGCAAAGTGCTGAGCCGCACCCGAATATTGGAGCAGGTCTGGGGCTACAGCGCCGACCCGCTGACCAACGTGGTCGACGTTTACATCCGCCAGTTGCGCCGTAAAATCGACGACGATTACGAACAAAAACTGCTGAAAACGGTACGCGGTTTCGGCTACAAACTGGAAGCCCCCTAAGCCCAACCGGCCACCGGCCGGGACGCAGACCGGCCGGGCCGAATTGTCTATAATCCGCGTACCTGAAATTCGCGGCTTATCGCATGCAACTCACCTTACTCGACTCCGACCATCCCGAGCAGGCATTTCCGCCGCTGCACAAGGCGCTGAAAGAACCGAACGGCCTGCTCGCCTTCGGCGGCTGCCTGTCGCCGAAACGCATCGTCAACGCTTACCGCCACGGCGCGTTTCCTTGGTTCAATCCGGGCGAGCCCATCCTGTGGTGGTCGCCGGACCCGCGTCTGGTGCTGTTTCCGGAACATCTGCAAGTCTCGCGCAGCCTGGCCAAAACCCTGCGCAAAGGCCGGTTCGAGATCCGCTACGATACTGCTTTCAAAGAAGTGATTGCCGCCTGCGCCGCACCGCGCAGCGACAGCCGCGGTACTTGGATCACCGACGACATGCGCCGGGCTTACCAGACCCTGCACCATCTCGGCATCGCCCATAGCTGCGAGGCCTGGCGCGACGGCAAACTGGCCGGCGGCCTGTACGGCCTGGCCATCGGCCAGGTCTTCTTCGGCGAGTCGATGTTCCACCGCGAAACCGACGCCTCGAAAGTGGCGTTCGTCAATCTGGTCGAACGCTTGAGCGCTTGGGGTTACCGCTTGATCGATTGCCAGGTGCGCAGCGAACATTTGCTCAGCCTCGGCGCCGAAGAAATCCCGCGCCAACGCTTCGCCGAATTGCTGGAACGGCTTTGTACCCAAGCGCCTGCGGCCGAGGCGTGGCGCTAATGAGCAGCTTGCCGATCTGGCTGGACGGCGCACGCGCCTGCGGTTATCTGCCCGACCGCCAGGCCCGCTCAGGCTTCGTGCATCCGTCGGTGGCGATGACGCCGCAGCTCTACTCGCAACTGATCGCACTGGGCTTCCGCCGCAGCGGCGATTACGTTTACAAACCCTATTGCCCATCCTGCCAAGCCTGCATACCGACCCGGCTGCCGGTCGCGTCGTTCAAGCCGGACCGCAAGCAAAAGCGTTGCCGCAAGCGGAACGCCGACACCCGCAGCGTGATCAGACCGGCCGAATTCGATCCGCGCCATTTCGACTTATACCGGCGTTACCTGGCGGCTCGCCACGACGATCCGGACAAGGAGCCGGTCTCGGCGGAAGACTATCTGAATTTTCTCGGCAGCCGCTGGTGCGATACCCGCTTCGTCGAGTTTTTGATCGGCGGCCGCTTAGCTGCGGTTGCGGTGGTGGATATCGTCGACGACGGCCTGTCGGCGGTCTATACCTTCTTCGATCCCGAGTTCGCCGAGTTCAGCCCCGGCGTTTATGCGGTTTTGTGGCAAATCGAAACCGCCGCACAATGGGGCTTGCCTTACCTTTATCTGGGGTTTTGGATCGAAGACTGTCGTAAAATGCGCTACAAAATCGAATATCAGCCGCTGCTCGGCTTGGTCGGCGACCGGTGGCAACCCCTTTCAAACCACACATTCAACGAGGAATAAGCAGTGCCGAAAGCCAACGAACTGAAACTGGGAACCGCGATCGAAATCAATGGCGAGCCGTACGTGGTCAAACATATCGATGTGCGTAATCCCACCTCGCGCGGCGCAACGACGCTGTACAAAATCCGCTTCAACCACATGAAAACCAAGCAGAAGCTGGATGAAACCTTCAAAAGCGACGATATGCTGAAAGCCGCCGATTGCTCGCGTTGCAACGTGCAGTTCTCCTACCAGGACGGCGACACTTACTACTTCATGAACAGCGAGACTTACGACCAATACGCGCTGTCCGCCGAGGATTTGGAAGGCCAAACCCTATACCTGACCGACGGCCTGGACGGCATCATCATGCTGTTGATGGAGGACTCGCCGCTCGGCATCCAGTTACCGACCACGGTGACATTGCAGATCGTCGAAACCCCGCCGGCGATGAAAGGCTCCAGCGCCACCAAGCGCACCAAGACCGCCAAACTCACCACCGGCCTGGAAGTACAAATTCCCGAATACATCGAGTCCGGCGAACTGATCAAGATCAACACCGAAACCGGCGAATTCTCCTCCAGGGCTTGAGCACGCCGATCCAGATCAGGCCACAACGTTCCTGACGCATTGCCGGGCGTAGGCGTTGATCGGCACGTTGCTGGCCATATACTGGTTAAACAATTCGTTGATCGTAACCGGATTCAAATAGGCATAAATGCCGCAGCCGGTTATGGCAATGAATTGCCGGCTCAGGGTTTCGATGAACACAATCCGCAGATTGTTGATTTCGTTAACTTGATGCATAGTTTCCATGACACTCTCCCGTGGCTGTTGATCGAACTCGACCAAGTAAATGCATTAGTTGCGCCAGCAGAAAAACACCTATAAAAATCAAAGCCATAATTCCTGATCGGCATTTTCAACAGCCCATTCCGTGACGACCTGGCGTCACGACTTACGGCATTTCGTACCGGCGCGTTTCCCGCTTCGACCAGGAACAGCCGCCGCCATTTTTCGGCACCGAAAGATTCGGCTTAAGCTCGGCTGACGTTAACCTGCAATTGAAGCGTGGATTAAGAGTAACGGCCGAGTTCGCGATTGTCGGTGGCGCACACCACTACCATTCGGTGATTTGTTTCACAGTGGTCCGGCAGAATTCGGCTGCGCCTGCGGCGGTCGCCAAGCGATAGCGGTGGCTGCAAATATTTCCTTACCGCCGCAGTTGAGCACCACCGGGCAATGCAGTATAGTGCCGCGGCATGAATATTCGGCCGATGTTTCCCGCACCCACAGCAAGCCGCACACCGGCTGCCAGCCGCTTGCCGTCCGGGCTGCCCCTAAGACTGCTGCCCTGAGGGGCGTGCAATCTTCTTTATCAAGTAAAATCACCCTTTTCCGTATCCTCGGCCCGAGGCCGAACGTTTCATGAACGGAGTTCTCATGAAAGACCAATTGATTATTTTCGATACCACGTTGCGCGACGGCGAGCAAAGCCCCGGCGCGTCGATGACCCGCGACGAAAAAGTCCGCATCGCCCGCGCTTTGGAGCGGATGAAAGTCGACGTGATCGAAGCCGGCTTCCCGGCCGCCAGCCAGGGCGATTTCGAAGCGGTACAAGCCGTTGCCGACGCGATCAAAGACAGTACGGTCTGCGGCTTGGCCCGTGCCTTGGACAAGGACATAGACCGCGCCGGCGAAGCGTTGAAAGGCGCCAACAGTTCGCGCATTCACACCTTCATCGCCACCTCGCCGATTCACATGGCGAAGAAGCTGAACATGCAGCCGGACCAAGTCATCGACTACGCGGTCAAGGCCGTCAAACGCGCCCGCCAGTACACCGACAATGTCGAGTTTTCGCCGGAAGACGCCGGTCGCTCGGAAGAGGATTTCTTGTGCCGAATTTTGGAAGCGGTCATCGACGCCGGCGCCACGACCTTGAACATCCCCGACACCGTCGGTTACAGCATGCCGCAACAGTTTGGCGCCACCATCGCCAATTTGATCCAGCGTATCCCCAACTCCGACAAGGCCATTTTCTCCGTACATTGCCATAACGACTTGGGCTTGGCGGTTGCCAACTCGTTGGCGGCGGTGATGAACGGCGCCCGCCAGGTGGAATGCACCATCAATGGCTTGGGCGAACGCGCCGGCAATGCTTCGCTGGAAGAAGTGGTGATGGCGATACGCACCCGCCAGGACTTTTTCCAGTGCGACACTCGCCTGGACACCCGCGAGATCGTCACCTGTTCGAAACTGGTGTCGTCGATTACCGGCTTCCCGGTGCAGCCCAACAAGGCCATAGTCGGCGCCAACGCCTTCGCTCACGAGTCCGGCATCCATCAGGACGGCGTCCTGAAGAACCGCGAGACTTACGAAATCATGCGCGCCGAGGACGTGGGCTGGACCACTAACCGCATGGTGTTGGGCAAGCATTCCGGCCGTAACGCTTTCAAGACCCGGATGGCGGAATTGGGCGTGGAGTTTAGTGGCGAAGCCGATTTGAACGATGCCTTTTACCGCTTTAAACAACTGGCCGACAAAAAGCACGAGATTTTCGACGAAGACTTGCAGGCCTTGATTTCCGAGCAAAGTTTCGAAGCCGAGGACGAGCACATCAAACTGGTGGCGCTGAAAGTCTGCTCCGAAACCGGCGAAGTGCCGAACGCCACCGTGACGATTCTGGTCGACGGCAAGGAAATGACAGGTAGCGCCACCGGCGGCGGCGCGGTCGATGCCAGCCTGAAGGCCATCGAAAGCTTGGTGCAAACCGGCGCGACACTGGCGTTGTACTCGGTCAATAACATCACCACCGGCACCGATTCGCAAGGCGAAGTGACGATCAGACTGGAAATGGCCGGCCGCATCGTCAACGGTTCCGGCGCCGACACCGACATCGTCATCGCCTCGGCCAAGGCTTACATCAACGCGGTCAACAAACTGCAAAGCCCGGATCAGCGCCAGCACCCGCAAAAGGGCGACGTCTAAAGCTGCCGATGGAAGAATCGGTTCGCTTGCAATATCTGGAGGCAATGGGCATCGATGTCTGGGTTCCCCGGCATCCGCCCGTCGTCACCGAGCAAGCGGTTGCTGCCCCTGTAGGGTTGGCATCGCAAAGCGAAGCCCACCACTTCGACGTCCCCGATAACGAAGCCGCGCCAACACCGGAACATCCGGCCACAAGCGAAACTGCCGTCAATCGCCAGCACGTCGAACCGGCAGCGCAAACCGTCGAGTCCGCCGCGCCGCGTAAATCCGAAAGCGATGCCTTCGCGCCATTGCCGCACCACCCCAAGTCCCACACCGACGACCAGGCCTGGAAAGACCTGCAACACCAAGTCGCAATCTGCCGCGCCTGCTCGCTATGCGAAACCCGTACCCAGACCGTATTCGGCGTCGGCAACAAGCATGCGGACTGGCTGCTGATCGGCGAAGCGCCTGGGCGCGACGAGGATTTGCAAGGCGAGCCTTTCGTCGGCCGCGCCGGCCAGTTGTTGAACGAAATGATCCGCGCCATCGGCCTGCGCCGCGAGCAGGTCTACATCGCCAACATGCTGAAATGCCGGCCGCCCAACAACCGCGACCCGCAGGCCGGCGAAGTCGATGCCTGCCACGGCTTTTTGCAACGCCAGATCGAACTGATCCGACCCAAGTTGATTGTGGCCGTCGGCCGCATCGCCGCGCAAAACCTGCTAAAAACCCAACAACCCTTGTCGCGGCTGCGCGGCATCCGCCACGAACTGGAAGGCGTTCCGCTGACAGTGGTACACCACCCGGCTTATCTGTTACGCTCGCTGCCGGAAAAAGCCAAGGCCTGGGAAGACCTGCAATTTGCTCTGTCCGTTTACCAATCATTACAACTATAACAACGATGTGGAAACTGCTACATAAACTGAAATCAGCCATGGTTTACGACGCCGACCGCGAGTTTTACTCCAAAGTATTCCCGGATTCGGTGGAACCGCGCGACCTGCTGCGCTTGCGCAAAATGGACCACTCCGACCTGCCCGGCGTGATGGCGATCGAAACCGTCAACTACGAATTTCCCTGGACGGAAGGCGTGTTCAAGGATTGCTTCCGGGCCATGAATTACACCAACTGGATTTGCGAAGCGCCCGACGAGACCATCGCCGGCTACGCAATTATTTCGGTCGTGGCCGGCGAAGCCCACATCATGAACATCAGCGTCAACCCGGCCTTTCAACGCCAGGGCGTCGGCCGCAAAATGCTGGAACATTTGATCGAATACGCCCGCCCCCGTGCCGAAACCCTTTACCTGGAAGTTCGGCCCAGCAACCCCGGCGCGATTCATCTGTACCGCAGCAGCGGCTTCCGCGAAATCGGCATCCGCAAGAATTACTATCCGGCCAAGAACGGCAAGGAAGACGCGCTCATGTTCGCGCTGGACTTGGTGCCGATGCTTTGAGCCTCGCCCCGGCCCTATCCTAAAACTATAACCACAGGAGACCCGCTATGGCATTCCCCAAACGTTTGGAATACGGCGGCCACGCCCTGGTCTGGTCCGGCGACTGGTCCGCCGTAGGCGCCCGCAAAGCCATCGCCGGCGCCGCCCGCGCCGGTTACGACTACATCGAAATCGCCCTGCTCGACCCGTGGCAAATCGACGTCGCCCTGACCAAGGATTTGTTGCAGGAATACAATCTGCGCGCTCACGCCTCGCTGGGTTTGTCGGCCGCCACCGACGTCACCAGCACCGACCCGGCCATCGTTGCCAAAGGCGACGAACTGCTGCGCAAGGCCACCGACGTACTTTACGCCCTTGGCGGCAGCGAGCTGTGCGGCGTGATTTATTGCGCGCTGGGCAAATACCCCGGCCCGGCGTCCCCGGAAAACCGCGCCAATTCGGTGGCGGCGATGCAGCGTCTGGCCGACTATGCCGCCGACAAAGGCATCAACATCGATCTGGAAGTGGTCAACCGCTACGAAACCAACATCATGAACACCGGCTTGGAAGGTCTGGCCTTCCTGGACGAGGTCAACCGACCCAACGCCTTCCTGCATCTGGATACCTACCACATGAACATCGAGGAAGACGGCATGGCCAAGTCGGTATTGGCCGCCGGCGACCGGCTCGGATACGTCCATATCGGCGAAAGCCACCGCGGCTACCTGGGTACCGGCAATGTCGATTTCGCCAGCTTCTTCGCCGCCCTGAAACAAATCGATTACCGCGGCCCGATCACCTTCGAATCGTTTTCGTCGGAAATCGTCGATCCCAAACTGTCCAACACCCTCTGCGTCTGGCGCAACCTGTGGCACGACTCCGACGATCTGGCCGGCAAAGCGCTGGAATTCATCAAACAACGCTATTAAGCCATGAAACGAGCCATCGTCTACCTGCACGGCTTCAACTCGGCGTCGCTGGATTCGCACGGCAAACTATTGACCGCCAAAGAAAAACTGGCCGTGCTGCAAGCCTTTTGCACCGAACGCGGCGTACTGCTGTACGCACCGAATCTGGATTACCGCGACTTCCAAGGCCTGATCGAAGACCTGTTATTCGAATGGAACCAACTGCTGGACCAAGGCTACGACGTGGTATTCATGGGCTCGTCGATGGGCGGCTTCAGCAGCGAATACCTGGCCTATAAAACCGGGGCCAGGGCCATCATGATCAACCCCGCCGTCAAACCCAGTGCCGTGCTGCCGCAGTTCATCGGCGTCACCGCCAATTTCGAAACCGGCGCCCCCTACGACTGGCAGCAAAGCCACTGCGACCAATATGCCAAATTCGAGCAAGAACTGGCTGGAAGCCGGCAAAAACTGGATTTGACGCTGCTACTGGACCTCGGCGACGAGCTGCTGGACTCGGCCGCCACCCGCGATTTGTACCAAGTCAAAGCCCGCGTCGCCTGCTTCCCCGGCGGCTCGCACGGCTTCGAACACATGCGCGAGGCCTTGCCGTTGGTTGAGCGGGTGTTGTTTGGCGAAGAAGACAATCCTGTTTCCAGGTTGAATTGAGCCCGCGGTCCTAGCCTCCTCCCACTCGGCACTTGTAAAACATGGCCACTGTAGTCATACGACAGGTGCGAGGAATTATGAAACATCAGATGTCGTCTATACCAAGTTGTACCTCATGAGAACGAAGGTCATCTACAAGATTACCTACCCAAACGGGAAGATATACATCGGGAAGGACCTCACCGGCACCTTCACATACTTTGGTAGCGCCAATGGCGCTTTGGTTGAAAAGGATTTCACGCCCGAGCAACGCCGGATACTAACGGTCACAAAAGAGATTCTATGGGAATCAGCAACGGCAGAAGATAGCGAAGTTAATAAGAAAGAAGTCGAGTTCATCCTCGCGAATGGCTCAAATGATCCTGCCATCGGCTACAACCGGTGGCCAAAGTTCAAGGGGACAAGTACATGACGTGGCACTATGTGTTCCATCCGAAGATTCTCACCACGCCTTACGACACCCCTGCCGCCATCAACACCAAAGAATCCCCGTTCTGCTCGATTCGAAAATATTTCAAGGTATTCATGCCGACCAGCACTTCATCCAAATGGCGGTTGATATGGGCGTCCAGATTGCGCAGTTCCAGGTTGCCTAGCTTCAGGCTGGCGATGCGGGTTTGGTGGTCGGTGACGCGGCCGCCTGCGGTCTCGGCTTGCACCGCGCCGCCGACGGGCAAACCGGCAGCACGCGCGTATTTTTCCGGAATCGAGGTTTTGGTGGCGCCGGTATCGATCATGAACGGCATCGGCACATTATTGATCGATAAAGTACCGCGAAAATGGCCTTGGCGGTCGGCCTTGATTCTTACGGTACCGGCCGGTCTGCCGCTGCCGTCCGCCGCGGACAATAAGACTTCCGGTAGCGGATGTTTGGCAGCGGCTTGCTTTGCCAGCAAGGCGTCCGCGCCGTACCACAGCCCGGCCAAAGCCGCCAACGGCATCAGCAGATAACGCAATGCCCCTGCCGAATCGGCTCTGGCCGGCGGCGCAGATTGTTGCCGGGCCTGGTTGCGCAGCTTCTCCCGGTAATAATCCCGATCTTCGATTCCCATCGCCCTACCCTCTCCTTACAAACAAAAAAGCCCCCGCCGTTCGGCGGGGGCTTGTGTCGGTTATGCCGGATTATATCGCTCCGGCGTTAACGCTAGCGGCCGGATCAATCGTCGCCGCCGAACACGCCCAGGATTTGCAGCAAGCTGACGAACAAGTTGTAGATCGATACGTACAACGATACCGTGGCCAAAATGTAGTTGGTTTCGCCGCCGTGAATGATCTCACTGGTTTGGAACAGGATCATGCCGGACATCAACAGGATGAACATGGCCGATACCGCCAACGACAAGGCCGGCACCGAGAACAGGACCGCAGCCAAACCGGCGAAGAACGCGACCAACACGCCGACCATCAGGAAGCCGGCCATGAAGCTGAAATCCTTACGGGTGGTCAAGGCGTAGCCGGACAAACCGAGGAAAATCACGCCGGTACCGCCCAGCGCGGTCATGATCAATTGATGGCCGTTGCTGAAGGCATTCAGATACATGTTCAAGATCGGGCCCAGGGTCATGCCCATGAAACCGGTCAAGGCAAATACCCACAACAAGCCCCAGGCGCTGTTGCTGAAACGGGTGGTTAAAAACAGCAAACCGAAATAACCCACCATGCTGACGATCATGCCTGGATGCGGCAGATTCAATGCCATGGACAAGCCGGCAGTCGCCGCGCTGAACAACAGCGTCATCGCCAACAACAAGTAAGTGTTTCTCAAAACCTTATTGGTCGCCAGTACCCCGGCTTCCGATCGGGTGGTTGCAGTTGATAATCTCATGGTCAATTGTCCTTTGAAAGTTACGAACGAAGCTGTGACCGCGCAAATGCGCGGGAGTTTCCCGCCATTGTCGGCGCCGTCTGCTAGTATACCTAAACAAAATACAGCGACGAGGTTAATTCAAGCATGAGCACGACGCCCTACGACTTGATCGGCGGCGAAACCGGCATCAGACGGCTGGTGGACAAATTCTACTTTTATATGGATATCCTGCCGCAGGCCAAGGGCATCCGCGCCATGCACGCGCCCAATCTGGCGTCGGCGAAAGACAAACTGTTCAAATTTCTGTCGGGCTGGTTGGGCGGCCCCAATCTGTTTATCGAAGAATTCGGCCATCCGATGCTGCGCGCCCGCCATTTCCCGTTCGCCATCGGCGAAGCGGAACGCGACCAGTGGATGTTGTGCATGAACAAGGCACTGGACGAAGTCACGATGGATGCGCGGCTACGCGAGAACATCCGCAACGCCTTGCAGCAATTGGCTACGCATATGATCAATCAAGAAACCACGGAAAGCTAAGCGACATGTCGTTATCCAAACAATTGCTAATTCTGATCTCGGCTCTGTTTCTGATGATTTTCAGCGTCAACTTCGCCCTCAGCGTCAATAACATCAAGGATTATTTGGAAGGCGAAGCCAAGAACCACGCGCAGGATACTGCGACCTCGCTGGGCCTGTCGCTGAGCCCGTACATGACCAACGACAAGGACCCGGTCATAGAAACCATGATGAAGGCGATTTTCGACATGGGCTATTACAAGGAAATTCGTTTGGTCGACGCCGACAATAAGGAACTGGTGGAGCTGGTCAGCGACAAGGCGGTGGCAGGCGTGCCGGACTGGTTCATGGATCTGCTGCCGATGACCTCGGCCACCGCCGAAAGCGAAATCAGCTCCGGCTGGAATCTGAGCGGCGTGATCTACGTTACCGTCAATTCCGGCTACGGCTATCTAAAGCTCTACGAACAGGCCAAATCCGGCTTTTATTATTCGCTGGCGGCATTCCTGATTTCGATAGGCCTGCTGGCGTTGACCTTGCGCTTTACGTTGGCCTCGCTGTCGCGGATCGACCAACTGGCCCGGCAGATCAGCGACGGTCAATTCGACAGCATCGCCGAACTGCCCTGGACCCGCGAAGTGCGTAACGTGGCGCTGTCGATGAACACCATGTCGCAGAAGATCAAAACCACCATCGCCGGCCTGCACGGCAAGCTGGACAGCATGGGCGCCAGTCTGTTGCGCGACGATCTGACCGGACTCTACAAAAAATCGGTGTTCGAGACCGACATCAAGCAATTGGCCTTGGAAGAAGCCGAGGCGTTTATCCTGTTGATCAAAATCGACGGTTTGCTGGAGCTGGTCAAAGAGTTGGACAGCGATGCCATCGACGGCTTCATCAAAGCCTTCGCCACGACGCTGGAGCAAGTCGCCGCCGCAGCCGGCAACGATACCGGCAAGGCCTACCGCTTCTACGGCGCCGAATTCGCGCTGCTGGTGAAAACCGGGGACCGAAACCAGATCGAGTTGTTGGCCAAAACCCTGAGCAACCGCTTCAGCGAACTGGGCGAGCAATACCAAAAGGCCGACTTGGCCCACATCGGCGTGGTGCCGTTCAACCCGCTGACCACCAGCGACAGCATGCTGGAAGCGGCGCACGAGGCCTACGAACAAGCCCATTTGATCGGCGCCAACAGTTATTTCATCCGCAGCAGCGACAATTTCGCCCGCGACATCGCCACCTGGAAGGAACTGGTGTTCGATTGCGTGGATAACAATGCCTATTCGCTGTGGTACATCGGCCCGATCCACGGCATGAAAAACGGGGAACTGATGATGGAGGAAGCCTTCATTCAAGTCCACGACAAACAAGGCGACCTGGTGGCAATCGGCCCGTTCATTTCGATTGCCGAAAAGTTCGCCAAAATCGTCGATCTGGACAAAGGCGTAATCGGCATGGTGATCGAGCATATTCTGCAAAGCCACGTCGAGCATGCGATTGCCGTCAACGTCTCGACCCGCACCATCAAGAACAGCGATTTCCGGGTCTGGCTGGAAAAACTGATTCAACGCAACGCCGCCGCGGCGAAATACTTGGTGTTCAGTTTGTCGGCCTACGCCGTGGTCAAGGACATCGAGGCCTACCAAGCCTTCATCGAGGTGGTGCACCAGTGCGGCGCCAGAGTCATGATCAAACGCTTCGAAACCCAATCGATGTCGGCCGAGTTGGTCAAACAACTGAAACCGGACTACATCCGCCTGGCGCGCGACATCGGCAACGGCATCGCCGAATCGACGCAAACCCTCGCCTTCGTGCAGACCATCGCCGAAATGGCGGCCTTGCTGGACATTTCGATACTGGCGGAAAACGTGCAAGCCGATTCCGACTTTGCCGCCTTGCGCGGCATAGGCATCGCCGGTGCCAGCCGTTAATACCGGCCGCTCCCACCTCGCCGCACTCGCCGTTTTTGCCGCCAGCCTGTGCTGCGGCATCGCCCTGGCCGGCAGCCTGTTATTCGACCGGGAATTACTGGACAAGGTCGGCACCAAATACGGCGCGGCGGCCCGGCAGCGCTTCGCCGATTGGCAGAATCTGATCGAAACCGGCAAAGACTGGCCGGACGCCGAGAAACTGCGCCAGGTCAACAATTTCTTCAACCGTAACGTCGACTTCGTCGACGATATCGTGCTGTGGAACAAAGTCGATTATTGGGCGACACCGACCGAATTTCTGGCCAAGGGCGCCGGCGATTGCGAGGACTACTCGATCGCCAAATATTTCACGCTGGTGGAAATGGGCGTCGACGAAAGCAAGCTGCGCATCACCTACGTCAAGGCCTTGGAACTGAACCAGGCCCACATGGTATTGACCTACTTCGAATCGATGCGCGCGCCGCCGTTGGTACTGGACAACCTGAAGCCGGCGATACTGCCGGCTACCCAACGCAGCGACCTGCAACCGGTCTACAGCTTCAACGGTACCGGTTTGTGGCTTGCCAAAAGCCGGGGTTCCGGGCAACATGTCGGCGGTTCGGACCGGTTAAGTCTGTGGACCGAGCTAAAATCGAGAATGTTGGAATCGCCTTTTTGAACGCCCCAAGTTATACCCTACGCCGCAGCAGCCGCGCCAAACATACCCGCATCGTCGTCAAAGCCGGCCAAATCGAAGTCGTCGCCCCGCCGAAAGTTTCGGAGCGCAACATTCACAGCTTCGTGCTGGCGCAACGGGATTGGATCGAATCGGCCTTGCGCCGGGTCGCCGCGAAAACCCGCGAGGTGCCGGCGCTGGCCCCGGCCAGTTACCATGACGGTGTCGCTATCCCCTATCTCGGCCGCCAGTTGCCGCTGCGCATCGAAACCACCCGCAACAAAACCCCGCGCCTGGATTTGCACGACGACGCCTGGTTTTGCGCCAAATTGCCGGCCGGCATCGACGCCGGCCAGCACTCCGAACTGGTCCGCCAAACCTTGATCCGCTGGATGAAAAGCCAGGCCCGCCAGCATGCGCAACTGTTCATCGACCGCCATGCGCCGCGCCACGGCCTCTACCCGCGCAGCATCCGCATCAAAACCCAGAAAAGCCGCTGGGGCAGTTGCGGTCCGGACAACGATATCAATCTGAATTGGCTGTTGCTGCTGGCGCCGCCGGCGGCTTTGGAGTACGTAGTGGTACACGAGTTATGCCATATCCGCCACAAAAACCATTCCGCCGCGTTTTGGGACTTGGTCGCGGAACACTTGCCGGACTTCCGCCAGCGCCGCTTGTGGTTGAAGCAGCACGGCGCCAGTTTGATGCAAGGTTTGTGATGCGCAAAAAGGATTGGGCGTTTTATCTGTTTGCCGCGCTGTTCATTTTCGCCGGCCAATTTCTGGCGCATCGGGATTTGGTGACCGGCACGCCGCCGCCAATAACGCAAACCACGTTGAACGGCGAGGCGGCGCTAAAAAACCTGGGTATGCGTCCGGGCTTGATTTATTTCTGGGCGGAATGGTGCGGCGTCTGCCGCAGCATGCAGAACTCGGTGACGCAGGTCGGCAAAGACCATCCGCTGGCGACCGTCGCGATACGGTCCGGCGACGACGCCAAACTGGAAAGCTATCTGCGGGAAAAAAATCTGTCTTGGCCGGTCGTCAACGATAACGGCGGCGACATCGGCCAGCGTTACGGCGTCAAAGCCGTGCCGGCCTTGTTTTTTACCGACCGAAGCGGCGACATCGTCTTCGCCACGGCCGGTTACACCTCGGAATGGGGCATCAGAGCCCGGTTGTGGCTGGCAAGTTGGATTTAGCTTGTATTAAAAGCAGAGAAGCTCAGGAAAAATTGCCCAGCGCCGACAGTTCGCGCTCCAGCAGCTCGCTATCGCCCAGATTCAATTCCACCAGCCGCCGCAGCAAGGAGATGCTGTCGATATCGATATGCGCGCAACGGAATCCGGCTTGATTGCCCTGGACATGGGTAGCGACGATTTCCATCCGGATCGCCGCTTCGGCCGATAACTCGAACTTCAGTTGGTAAGGCTGGTCGCCGATTCCGGCCAGCGGTTCCGCCAATTCCAGCAAACAGCCGCGCAACGATAGGTCGATGATCCGGCAGCTCTGCGCCAAGCCTTCGGCCGACACCAATTGCGCATCGGCATGGTAGAAAATCCGGTGAAACCGGCGTTTTTCTTCGTTTTTTTCGCTCATGCGCTCAATCCAGGAAAAATTGCATGGAAGTGCGGTCGACGACGACCACGTCGTTGTTCTGCAATTGCACGGTGCGGTCGCCCAGGGGTTCGTTGTTCACCGAAAGCCCGTCGTGGCCCTGCAAGGCCGACAAGTAGTAGCCGTCCTTGCGCCGGGCGATGACGATGATGCCGGCGCCTTCGTGGCCGAGCCGGGTCATGGCTTTTTTCAACGGCAGGATGCGGCCGATGTGGACGCCGTTCAGCACTTGCAAACTGGCGTCGCGGGTTTTTACCGCTTCTTCGAGTTTTTCGTTCAAGGCCTGAACGTCGGCGTCGACCGAATTACTCAGCGTATTGACCAACACCTTTTCGGAAAACTCGTCGGTGGTGTTGTAAACGATGTAGTGTTTGCCGATGTTGATGATGTCGTTGTTTTGCAAATGCCATTCCTTGGTCGGCTGGTTGTTTACCAGCAGCGGAAATTTTTCGTTCATTTGCTTCATCACGCAACTGCCGTCTTTGATCACGACCACGGCATGCGCCGGCGCCACGGCCAAGCTGTCCACCACCAAATCGTTGGTGTCGTCGCGGCCGATACGCACGATCCCGGAATCAAAAACACCTGTATGGATTGCTTTATCTTTGAAGTAAACGGTAAATTTCGCCATCGCTGTTGTGTTGGTAATTCCCTGCGCCCGGCTAGTAGTATAGCCACTAAAGCCAAGCTTGCAGATAATCGATAGTAAATTGCAAGCTTGGCACGACGGCGAAACCGGGTGCCGCCGCCCGGATATTAATCCAGCCGCAAACTCGCCGGGTAAAGTTGCTCGCGCTATCGCCGTCCTGGTTTAGAATTTAACAAACAGCCATCCGCAACGACCATGAACTCGACCAGCCCCGCCGCAACCGACGCCGCCTGTTTTGCCCAAGACATTTACATCGCCAGCCTCGACGAAGGCAACGGCAAATCATTGGTAATGCTGGCGATGATGGAGATGCTGTCCGGCCTGGCCGACAATATCGGCTTTTTCCGGCCGATCATCCACAGCACGCCGGATAAGGACGATCTGATCCAGTTCATCAGCCACCGCTACCCGGTTGCCGTGCCGCAAGCCGCGATGTACGGCTGTACCAGCGCCGAGGCCCGCGAGTTGCTGGCCGCCGAACAATACGACGAACTGGTCAAAACCATCCTCAGCAAATTCCGGGCGTTGAAACGGCAATGCCTACACGTGCTGTGCGTCGGCTCCGACTACAGCCACGGCAACGCGGTATTCGAATTCGACTTCAACGCCGACGTCGCCAATAACCTGGACTGCTTGATCATGCCGGTGATCCAGGGCGAAAACCGCAGCAACGAACAACTGCTGAGCAGTATCGCCAGCCTGAAACACTCCGTGCACGAGAACGGCTGCGAACTGCTGGCCAGCGTCGTGATCGGCGTTGCCGGCAACCAATTGGCCGGCCTGCGCCACGACCTGAATCATGCCAAAGGCTTTCCGGTTTATCTGGTCCCGGCCGAATCGTCGCTGGAAAAACCCAGCGTCGGCAACATCGCCAAAGCCCTCGGCGCCAAGGTGTTGTGCGGCGAAGCCGCAGCGATGAGCCGTGAGGTCTACCATTACAAGGTCGCGGCGATGTTGATTCCGGATTTTCTGGATTACGTCGAAACCGGCGACCTGATCATTACGCCGGGCGACCGTTCCGACATCCTGTTGGCCAGCATCATGGCCTACAGTTCGGCCAGTTATCCGCAGATCGCCGGCCTGATTCTGACCGGCCACCAACAGCCGCCGCCGCAGGTGCAAAAATTGATCGACGGCTTGGGCGGCACCCCGTTCGCAGTGCTGGCGGTTGACTCCGATACCTTTACCACGGCGATGCAAGTCAGCCAGGTGCCGGCCAGCCTGCACTCGCAAGACGACCGCAAGATCGCCGCGGCCTTGGGCCTGATCGAACGCAACATCAATATGGTCGAACTGCGGCTGCGCCTATGCAGCAAAGTCGGCCACAAAACCACGCCGCTGATGTTCGAATACGACATGTTGCAGCGGGCCAAGGCCCAGAAACAGCATATCGTGCTGCCGGAAGGCAACGAAGAACGCATATTGCTGGCCGCCGAAATCCTGCTATTGCGCGACGTGGTGAAAATCACGCTGCTGGGCAACGAAGCCGAGATTAGGCAAAAAATACAAAACATGGCGTTGAAGCTCGATGCCGTCAACATCGTCGATCCGGCCAATTCCGAGCTGCGGCCGCTGTTCGCCGAAACTTACTACGAAGCGCGTAAACACAAATGCATCGTTTACGACACCGCCTACGACCTGATGGCCGACCCCAGCTATTTCGGCACGCTGATGATCCATCTGGGCTACGCCGACGGCATGGTCTCCGGCGCCGTGCATTCGACGCAACATACCATCCGGCCGGCGTTCGAGATCATCAAAACCAAGCCCGGCGCCTCGATCGTTTCCAGCGTATTTTTCATGTGCCTGGAAGACCGGGTGCTGGTCTACGGCGATTGCGCGGTGATTCCTAACCCCAATGCCGCGCAACTGGCCGACATTGCCATCAACGCCGCCGAGACCGCGCGCATGTTCAATATCGAACCGCGCATCGCGATGCTGTCCTATTCCACCGGCGAATCCGGCAAGGGCGAAGCGGTCGATAAAGTCCGCGAAGCGGTAAAAATCGCCAAGTCGCTGCGGCCGGAGCTGCTGCTGGAAGGCCCGATGCAGTACGACGCCGCGGTCGATGCCAGCGTCGCCAAAACCAAATTGCCGAACAGCCAGGTCGCCGGCCGCGCCACGGTATTTATCTTCCCCGACCTGAACACCGGCAACAACACCTACAAGGCCGTGCAGCGTTCGTCCGGCGCGATTGCGGTCGGCCCCATCCTGCAAGGCCTGAATAAACCGGTCAACGACCTGAGCCGCGGCTGTACCGTCACCGATATCGTCAACACGGTGGTGATCACGGCGATTCAGGCGCAGGAAGGCGGCAAACCGTGTACCTAGTTCGCGCCTTTTTTGCCGTGTTGCTGGCATTGGCCGCCGCGCCGGCCGCCGCCGACACCCGCATCGCCGTACTCGATTTCGAGTTGAAAGACCTAACGCTGGCGCCCGGTGTCCCGGCCGAAATCGCCCGCACCGCATCGATCAAGCCATTGCTGACCAAAGAACTGGAAAGCGCGGGTTACCGATTAGTCGAGATTCCGGCCGATGCCAGGCAAGCCGCCAATAGCGGCGTCGGCTATTTGTTCGACCACGCCGACGCGGCAGCAGCATTGGCGAAAAGCTACGGCGCCGACTATATATTGGTCGGCCGGCTGCACAAGCCCAGCTTTCTGTTCGCCTACCTGATGGCGCATCTGGTTCGGGTAAGCGACGGCAGCCTGGTCGGCAATTACATCACCGAATCCAAAGGCCCCAATGCCGGACTGACCGGCAAGGCCGTGGAAAGCCTGACGGTCAAAATCGACCATGATCTGGAGCGGCGTTACTCGCCACCGCCGCCGCAAAAACGCGTAATCGACTCTAAATGAAAATTCTGGTACTCAACGCCGGCAGTTCGTCGCTGAAATACAGCCTGTTCGACATGGCCGCGCGGACTGCATTGCTGTCCGGCCTGATCGAACGCATCGGCGAAGCCGAATCCAGCCACCGCTATCGGCTCGGCACTTCCGCTCCGCAACAACAAGCGCTGACTTGCCGCGACCACGGGCAAGCGCTGCAAACCCTATTTAGCCTGCTCCGCGCAACCCTGCCAAGCGGCTTGAGCGAATTGGCGGCGGTCGGCCACCGCGTCGTCCACGGCGGCGAATTCTTCCACGAACCGGCCTTGATCGACCGCCGGGTTATCGCTCACATCGAGGCGGCGATTCCGCTGGCCCCGCTGCACAACCCGGCCAACCTGTCCGGGATCGAACAAGCCCTGCACCTATTGGCCGAGGTGCCGCACGTCGCCGTGTTCGACACCGCTTTCCACCAGACTTTACCCGACTACGCCTTCCGTTACCCGCTGCCGAGCCAGTTGTACAGCGAACACGGCGTGCGCCGTTACGGATTCCACGGCACATCGCACGCCTACGTCGCCAAGCGAGCCGCCGACTACCTGGATAAGCCGCTGGCCGCAACCAATCTGATCACGCTGCATTTGGGCAACGGCGCCAGCGTCGCCGCGATTGCCGGCGGCATCAGCATCGACACCTCGATGGGCATGACGCCGCTGGAAGGATTGATGATGGGTAGCCGTTGCGGCGACATCGACCCGGCCATCGCCTTTTACCTGGCGCGCACGCTGGGCATGGAGCTGGATGCAATCGACAAGTTGTACAACAAGGCCAGCGGCTGCCTCGGCGTCTGCGGCGAAAACGACATGCGCGCCATCCACGCCAAAGCCGAAAGCGGCGACGACTCGGCCAAGTTGGCGCTGGCGATGTACGCCTACCGCATCAAAAAATACATCGGCGCCTACTACGCCGTGTTGGGCCGGGTCGATGCGCTGGTATTCACCGGCGGTATCGGCGAGAACGACGCCTGGCTGCGCCAAACCTGCTGCGAGGGCTTGACGGCGTTCGGCATCGCCGTCGATCCGGCCGCGAACGCGGCGCCGGCCAAACCCGCAGCCGCCATCAGCCCAGCCGCGTCGCCGGTCGCGGTGCTGGTCATCAATACCGACGAAGAACTGGAAATCGCCTTGCAAACGGCGGAGTGTTTGGCAAAACGGGCCGATTCGCCGATTTAGCTTGCATGCAACGGGTTCTATTTGCCGCGGTAGTTATCACGCCGCGATTCGGGCGATACCGCCGTGTGGGCAATTTAGGCCAAATCCACCACATAGTAAGAACAGGAGAAACCGGATGAGAATTTTTTTGATAGCCGTCTTCACGATTTCATTGGCCAATTCGGCATGGGCTCAGGATAAGATCGATCGCCTGCACGCCGAGACCATGGCTTCGTTTAAACCGGATTCGGTTAACTGGCAAGCTGAACCGATACTCCCCAAGGGCGCCCAAAGCGCGGTGCTGGTTGGGGATCCAAACAAAGCCGGCATTTTTATCGCGTGGCTTAAATTTCCGCCCAACTATCCGATTCCTCCTCATATACATCCCTATACCGAAGTGATTACGGTGTTGCACGGCAAATTGGGCAACGGTATGGGCGAAAGATTCGACGTTAACCAGCGCGAGATACTTAAAACGGGCTCCAGTTTTGTGCTCCCGGCAGGCCATAGCCATTATGTCTGGACCACCGATGAGGAAACCATCGTCGAGCTGATCGCTACGGGGCCTTGGGGCATCACTTACACGAATCCTGCCGACGATCCCCGTAACCGTAAATAGCGCGCAGTTTAGACTGACTCTGCAAGCCCTACGCTATTTACCATCGAACTCAATCGGCCTTCCCCTCCACTTAGTATTTGCCAACCAGCGGGGCTTGCGGTTCGGCCGGGCCGGAGCTTGAGCGCCAGCCAAGGCTCTGAATGTTTGTTTCTCATTTCTTCGGGCATTTTTTGCTTCGTTCCGTTACTGTCGCGAACGGGCAACTGAAACAGGCCTTTCACTGGCCCCACTGAGCAGCGTTTCGGCGCCGCTAAATCCCCGGCCAAACCTTAATGGTTGCAACGCAAGGATACGCTAGCTGAGAACCGGCAAGCACGCCGCACAGGACAAACCAGTTTTGTTATATTGTTGCAAACATGGCTGCGACAATATAACATTGGCATTCCGTTTAGCTTAGTCGTCGCGTTTTGATTATGAATAAATTGCCGCCCTTTCTGTTGCTGTTGCCCGCCAGCCTGCTGCACGCGGAAACCCAAACCGATGCCAGGTTGGATGAGATCGTCGTCACCGCGCCGCTGCCGGTCAGCAAATCCGACGCGGGCTCTCCGGTCACCGTGCTCAGCGACGACGAGTTGCGGATGAAGACCGGCCACAGCATCGGCGATACCCTGAAAAACGAATTGGGCATCAGCAGCCAATCCTTCGGCCCCGGCGTCGGCACACCGGTGATTCGCGGCCAGGCCGGCCCCAGGGTGCGGGTATTGAGCAACGGCATCGGCGCCAACGACGTGTCTTCGATCAGCCCGGACCACGCCACCAGCGTCGAACCGCTGCTGGCCGAGCGGATTGAGGTGCTGCGCGGCCCGGCCACCTTGCTGTACGGCAGCGGCGCAATCGGCGGCGTGGTCAACGTCATCGACAACCGGATTCCGGGCAAAGCCTTCGACAAAGCCTTGAACGCCGCGCTGGAACAACGCTTCGACTCGACCAGCGACGAGACCAGCACCACGATGAAAGTCGAAGGCAGCAAGGACCACGTTGCCTACCACCTGGACGGCTTTTATCGCCACCGCAACAACATGGATATTGGTGGCCAAGCCATCGACACCGGCAAAATCGCCGTCAACGATGCGGAGCTGGCCGCGGAAATCGCCGACAACCCGCGCGGCTACCTCAACAACACCGGCGCCGAGGCCATCAGCGGTTCGGCCGGCTTGTCTTGGATCGACAAATTCGGCTTCGCCGGCGTTTCGATCAATAATTTGAACAACAACTACGGCATCGCCCCGGACGGTACCGGCGAGGAAATCGTCCGGATTGCGATGCGGCAGAATAAGTACGACTTCAAAAGCGAAATCGTCAAGCCGTTCGCCTTCGCCAAATCCTTGCGCGCTAGGCTGGGTTACACCGACTACGAACACTATGAAATCGCCAACGGCGAGGTCGGCGCCCATTTCAGCAACGAAAGCTACGAAGGCCGACTGGAACTGGCCCACGAAGACATCGGCCCATTGCGCGGCGTGGTCGGCTTTCAAGCCCAGTCCAGCGATTTTCTCGGCCTACACATGCACGGCCACGAACACGCCGGCGGCGAACCGGAAATCGAAGCCATCGTGCCCCGCTCCAACATTCAGAGTTACGGCGTATTTGCCGTGGAATCCTTCGACGCCGGCCCGGTCGCTTACCAGTTGGGCACCCGCGTCGAACAAACCGACATTCGCCCGGACGGCATGGCCGGCTTCAGCTACACATCGGTCAGCGCCTCGGCCTCTGCGGTATGGAAACTGGGCCAGCGCAACAGTTTCAACTTGGCCGTGACTCGATCCTCGCGGGCGCCGCAAGTCCAGGAATTGCTATCCGACGGCTTCCACCACGCCACCCGCAGCTGGGAGCGCGGCAACGCCGCGCTGAAAGAGGAAACCTCCTACAACCTCGATTTGGGCTACCGCTTCAAAACCGACTGGCTGCGCGCCGAACTGGACTTGTTCCATAACTGGGCCAGCGATTACATTTACCAGCGCCGCACCGGCGAATTTCTCGACGAAGAAGGCACCGGCGACCACTGCGACACCGAGCACTGCGTACCGGTGTTGCAAAGCAGTCAGCAGGATGCGATTTTCAAAGGCTACGAAGCCAAGCTGATCTTCCCGGTGCTGGAAAACCATCTGGGTCTGTTGGAACTGACTCTGTTCAGCGACTACACCCGCGGCGAATTCGTCAACGGCGGCGACGTGCCACGCATGCCGCCGCTGCGTTACGGCCTGCAACTGGACTACAACAAAGACAAACTCTCCAGCTACCTGCGCCTGACCCGCGCCGACGACCAGACTCACGTCGGCGACTTCGAGACCTCGACTGCCGGTTATTACCTGCTCAACGTGGGCGTCAATTACCAAATCAAGGCCTTGCAAGACGCCAAGCTGATGGTGTTCGCCAAAGGCAACAACCTGCTGGACCAAAACATCCGCAACGCCGCGTCCTATCTGCGCAATTTCGCGCCGGAAGCGGGGCGTGGGGCGGAAGTGGGATTTCGCTTAAGCTATTAATTCGTTATTAACTCGTTCCCACGCGCTGCGTGGGAATACCCAGCTACCGCGCTGCGGTACGTATCGGGCCGCAGCGCGGCCAAGCTCTACGTTCTCACGCGGCGCGTGGGAACGAGGAAACTACCAAGTCAAGACCTTGCAAGACGCCAAGCCGATGGTGTTAGCCAAAGGCAACAACCTGCTGGACCAGAACATCCGCAACGCCACGTCCTATCTGCGCAATTTCGCGCCGGAAGCCGGGCGCGGGGCGGAAGTAGGGTTTCGCTTAAGCTATTAACTCGCTCCCACGCGCTGCGTGGGAATGCCTAGCTACCGCGCTGGGGTAAGTATCGGGCCGCAGCGCGGCCAAGCTCTACGTTCCTACGCGGCGCGTGGGAACGAGGAGACCGGCAACTAACTAGCGCCAACCCAAACCCGGTTCACCCGCTCGTCGTCGCGGATCCGCTCCAGGATTTGGTAAATGCGGCCGCAGTCTCGGGCTTGCATCGCGATGCCATAGCGTTGGTTAATCGCATCGGCCAAAGTTTGATAGTCCTCTTCGGTGATGCCCGGCAGAAAATCGCTCAGTTCGGAGCGATTGGTGAAAAACGCTAGCGTATTCGGGCCGAAATCCAGAAACGGCCAGAGGATGTGTTGCAAAAAATCCTCCAGCAATTCCGGGTCGTCGTAAACCCGGTTAGGGCCGTCCAGTTCGTCGTCGTTCATCCTGTTTTCTCCTGTCAAGTTGCTTGTAATGTGGAGCAAAAAGACCGACTACCGTTAAGTTAAGCATTTAGGTTTTACTCCCCTCTTTGAAAAAGAGGGAAGCGGCTTAATTTAACGGTATCGCAAATAGGCCAGGGCCTCGGCTTCCGATTGCTCGATGGCGATTTCGACCGCGCGTTTGGCGGCTTCGAGAAGTTGGGTGGCGCGTTGTTTGGCTTGGCGTGCGGATTTTAAAGACTGCTCAACTGCCTTTTCAGTGGTCATTGAAAATTTTGGAATCGGCAGATTCAGCAAATCGGATTCGGAAATCGCCGGATACATGCTGGCGCTGGTGTACAAATCCATCAATTTGCAAATTAGCGGCAACCCAAGGTAGGTCAGCAATACGTCTCCGCTGATATGCTTGGGCTGCAATACGACAAAACCGGAAGAACAAACGAAGCCGTCTTGCTGCTCGCTAATCGATGCCGACAAACGCCGGTTAGGTCGTACCGTGGATGTAATGACATCATGCGAACGGACATACTGCGTTGCCCGGCTTGGCGCTTCGCGTTGCGGTAAACATTGCGCTTGAGCTTTACCATCGTTGTTGAATGTGCCAATTTCGATGTAATGAAACTCATCGGTTTCGTTGGGGGTAAAGCGTTCTTTTCTGGCGGGCGCTACATCGCGTATTTTTAAACTGTCGCAACTCAGCCGCTTGAGCAATTGGTCGATGCCGGGATTGAAAAACTCGGCGTCCAAGCGGCCGGCTAAGAAGGCTTCGCTACTGTTGCGGATATAACTCAGCGGCTCTGGAACTTGCCAATTCTCAAGGCTTAATGCTCGTAAAAGCAATATTTCGGCATCTAATAGAAAATTTGCTGCCTGACTATTAGCTTCAAACGCAGAATTTACTAAACCGCCAAACACCCCGTTTTCGGTGCCGCGTGTTCCGAGCTATCGTTATCCGGCGATACTGAGTAGAATCCGTCTGAACGCGGTGCTAGATACATCGACACTCTTACAATAATAACAAGCGGATGTTTCGATGACTCAGACAGAAATCTTTCCCTGGAACCCCGGTTTCGAAACCGGCCTGCCCGTAATCGATGCCCAACACCGGCAATTGGTCGAGCTGCTTAACCGCTTAGCGGCGCATTTGGCCTATCGCAGCGCTATCCCGGAATTAGAGGCCATTTTCGATCAATTGACGCAATATGCAGCTTTCCATTTTCAAACCGAAGAAAGTATCTGGGCCCAATACCTCGATAGCGACGATTCGGTGGCGCTGCACAAATTGTCCCATCAACACTTCGTTACCGAACTGCTGGCGCTAAAACACGATCGGACCGATGCCAATTTCGAGAAAATTTTGGAGCGGATCGTCAGCTTCTTAACCCGCTGGCTGGCGTTTCATATTCTGGACACCGACAAACGCATGGCGCAAATCGCCCTGGCAGTCGGCCAAGGCGTCCCCCTGGAAACCGCCAAACGCAGCGCCGAAGATCTCACCGACGCGCAACAGGTTTTAATCAAAACCATATTGCGGATGTACGAAAACCTGTCGTCCCGCACGCTACAGTTGATGAAAGAAGTGGCCGAACGCCAACGCGCGGAAACCAAATTGCGCTTGTTTGCGAAAGTGTTCGAAAACACGCTGGAAGCGATTTGCATCACCGATCCCGAGCGGCGCATCATCGATGTCAACGTCGCGTTTTGCCAGGCGACAAAAAATAGCTCGGCGGAACTGCTCGGCAAACCGCTCGACCGGATTAAATCCGGCTTCACCGATACCCAGTTGGCCGCCACAATCGCCCAAGCCATGCAGGCTAGCGGACATTGGGCCGGAGAAATCTGGAACCGCAACCCAAACGGCGAATTGGAGCCCGAATGGCTGACCCTGTCCGCCATCAAAAACAGCGACGGCGAAATCAGCCACTACGTCAACGTTTTTTCCAGCGTTGGCGAATTGATCAAGCGCCAGCGTTATCTGGAACACGCCGCCAACCACGATGCATTGACCGGTTTACCCAACCGCCTGTTGCTGGCCGACCGGATGAACGTTGCCATGGAATTGGCGCTACGCACCAAAACCCTGTTGGCCGTTTGTTATCTCGACCTGGACGGATTCAAACCGGTCAACGACCATTGGGGCCACGAAGCCGGCGACGAAGTGTTGAAACAGGTAGCGGTCAGATTGAAAAGCTTGATACGCAAATGCGATACGGTTGCCCGCTTGGGCGGCGACGAGTTCGTGTTGCTATTGGGCAATATGACCAACTTGACCGACTGCGACTCGTTTCTGACGCGAGTGTTAACCGAAATCGAACGGCCAACCCCCATCGCGCAAGGCTTCGCCTATGTATCGGCCAGTATCGGCGTCACGGTTTTTCCGCTGGATAACGTGCCGGCCATGACTCTTTTATTGCACGCCGACCAAGGGCTGTACCAAGCCAAAAACTCCGGTAAATCCTGCTTCAGCTACTGTTCCGCGTTGCCGAGGCAATAAGTCCGGTAAGCCGGAAACGCCTGACGGCTTATTCCGGCCTACTCAGCGTTACGTTATACGGAATTGCTTTCCCCCATAATCGGGCAAATCCGCTCGAACCTTCCTGTAGGCCGGAATAAGCGCCAGCGTTTCCGGCGGGGCCTAACTCACCGGAAGCACCAGGCATCGCGCCGGTAGCCACCGCCACAGGTTATGCCGCGATTCAGGCTGGGATATTGTCAAAAACGACGGCAGATCCCCGGCTTTCCCGGCCGGGGCGACGTGCGTTTGTAAAATCGATAACACTGTTCCCTCACCTCACCAACGTCGCCCGCTGTTCGTCGGTCATCAGGCGGGCGGCTTGCTGGCGGGCTTCGGCGGCGTTGGTATCGCCCAGTGCGTCCAGCACTACCGAGTAATTCAACCACAGGTTGCCGTGGGCCGGAAACTTATGGGTGGCGGCTTCCAGCAGGCTTTGCGCCTCCCGGTCGCGGCCGGTTCGATGCAGGAAAAAGCCGTAGCTCGACACCGCATCCGGATTGTCCGGCGCCAGTTCCACCCACTCTTTAAACGCCGGTTCGGCGCGCAGATTGTCGTTGGCCATCGCCGCGGCCGTGGCCAACGCGGCGGCGGCCATCGGTTGTCGCGGAAATTTTTCGCTGACGCCGATGGCAACCGCCAAAGCCTCGGCATGGCGGCCGCTTTCGATCAAGGCCCTGACGTGCTTATAGGCCAAGTACGGGTCGCCCGGTTCGCGCTCGCTGGCGCGCCGCGCCGGTTCGATTGCCCGTTCCGGCCGGCCGGTCACCGAGAAATAGCGCGCCAAGGCGCCCTCCAACGCCGCGCTGGAAACCGGCTGCGAAGCGATCACGCCGGTGATCAGGCTGTCGCCGCGTTCCCGCTCGCCCGCCAACCACAACAAACGCGCCAGGCTATATAAGGCTTCCGGTTCCGCCGGATGGCGCGACAACACCGTTTCCCAGGCCGCCCGCGCGTTGCCGAATTCGCCTGTGCGCTCCGAAACCCGGGCCAGATCGGCATAGACCCGCTCCGGCGCGCCGGCTTGGCCGGCCAAGCGTTTCAACAATTCCAGCGCCTGGGGCAGTTGGCCGCGCGCTTCGAATAACGCCGCCTGCAACTGCTCCGGCAAGATTTCGCCCGTGCGCAGGATACGCGCCTGTGCCAACGCCTGTTCCGCTTCGGCGAAATGGCCGGTGCGGATCGAGGCTTCGCTAAACATGATCTGAAAATCGAAATTGTTGCGGTAATTGGGCTGCACGGCGGCGGCCAGACTGTAGGCCTGGGAGAATTCGCTGCGTTTAACGTGCTCGAACGCTTTGGAGCCCGCCGCTTCTATGCCGCCGGCCTCGCGGACGATACGGTTATTGCCGGCGTTGCCGAGCCAGCCGGCCGCCAAGCCGCCGACCACAGCCAGCACCGGAAACAGGCGCAGCGCGACGGCCACCGGTTTGAAGGCCGGGGTGTGCACCAAAGCCCCGGCCCGTTCTAGCGCCGCCGCCCGTTGTTGGCAGTATTCCGGCCATTGTTCCGCCGCAATCTCCGCCGCGGTGCTTTCCCAACGGTAGTCGAAGCGGACTTCGCGCCGTCGCGACCGGACATCGACCCGGTAACGAAACCCCGGCCCTTCGTGGCTAAGCGCACCCGCTTTCAGTTTTTTCACCGCTTTGCCGCGGACGACGACGCTGTGGCAAACCCGCAGCGGATGGCGCAATTGGAAAGGCTGCGCGCGCTGTTGATGCGGATCGATGGTTTCCACGGCCAGAAACAAGCCGTGGGCACCGTAGCTGAAAAAGTCCGGCGGCTTGCGCCCGGCCTGGCCCCAGGTCGGCAACGAATGGCGGCTACGCAATTCGATCCGGTTACCGTCGCTGTCGTCGCCGATCTGCATGCTTTCGGGATTCGGCAGCAATGCCGGAAAATTCTGCTGCAACGCGTCGGCCCGCTGTTTGGCGAACTGGCGCTGGCCTTGGTTCAGGATGGCCGCGCGGATGTCGTCTGCCAACCAACCGCTGGCCTCCAGCACCTGATCGACGGCGCCGTCACGGCATTTCCGATCCAGTGTGAAGGTTTCGGTCAGCGTCAGTTCGGCCAGCGCCGGTGGCGGCAACTCCAGCAAGGCATCGGTTGCCGGGTCGATCTGCAAACCGGCACCGAACGGCGGCGCGGCCAAACGCTCCAGATCGCCGCCCTGGCCGACCACGGTCGGATCGGCGAAATAACGTTGGCCGTCCAGCTCGAACCCGACAATGACGTGGTTGAAACAGGCCGTGGACGGCATCAGCCGTTGAATGCCGTCGCGCCAGCCGCTGGCGACCAATACCGGCCACGCCGCGATGCCCAACTCGCGCAGCAAGGCCGCCAGCAAAATCGATTTATCCTTGCAGTCGCCGAAGCGCCGCCGCAATACCGTACCGGCCCCGTTCGGCAACATGCCGGCGCCGTGGCCGAAATCGACGCTTAAGTAGCGAATGTCGTTTTGGACGAAACGCAACGCGGCCACTATGGCCGCGGCGCGGGTTTTGCCGTCGGCCAAGCGTTGCGCTTCGGCGGCGACGCTTTCGGCCGCGTCGGTTGCCGCATCGGCCCAAAGCTCGGCGAAAAAGCGGGCGACCTGGCCCCAGGTTTGCCAGCAAGTCGCTTCCAGTACCGGAAACGGCCAATGGCCGCCCGGCACGTTGCCCTCCGCCTGAAACATCGGCGGCCGGTCGTAGCGCCAACTCACGCCATCGGCTTCGCTAGTCTCGACCGGTACGGCCGCGCCATCCGGCGTATGCAAGCGCCAGCGCAAGTCGCAGCCGGAAGCTCCGGTCAAGGCCAAACAGTAAGTTGCCACCGGTACGCTCCAAGCCAGAAAATGCAACGCGGTGAACAACAGGCCCGGCAGCGGTTCGCGCGGCAGCAGCGTCCAGGACAGGTCGATCACGTCGCCGACCCGCACGTCTTCCAGCAAAGCCACCAGCGACACGTAGCCCTTCAGCATTTGCTGTTCGAATTGCTGCTCGCGCTGGCGAAGCAAAAACGCCTCTTTCGCCACCGGCTCGCGCTTTTGCCAGGCGCCCTCCGCGCTCATGCGCCAAATCGCCAATTCGTGGAGTTGTAAACGCTGGGCGGCCGGATCGAACTCGACTACTACCTGGCTTTGGGTTTGCACCGCCGATAACGAGGTCAGCATCTTCACGGTGCGCACATACAGCGCCTGGCTTGTCACATGGTGTTGTTCGTCGATCAGCAAAAAACCGAAACCCTGGCCCTCGCCGGGCCGCCAGGCCCAATCCACGGAGCGTTTCCGCACCCACTCGGCCGGCGGCTGTACCGACCATTCCGCTTGCTCGATCGGCACGTGTACGCGTATCGACATGAAATTCCTCTTCTCGTTATTTTTTCCAATGGGGACGTTTGCTCGGGCCGGCAAACTCTTGGCGGATAACGCCAAGCAACGCGGCCGGTCGCGGCGGAGCTCAGCATGCGGCGAAAGCGGTCTAGAGTCAATCGTCGGCGCCGCGGCTGTTCAGGTACGATGGTTTACGGCTATGACCTCCCGGCTTCAGGCGATGCCAGCCGGTTTCAACAATCAACGGTACGACAAACCGCTCGCCAATCGCTCCGGGGTTTCGCTAGCGTAGTCGGGGCCTAACCGAAGATACCTTTAACCGCCAACGCCTCGCGGGCCAGCTTCTGCCGCAGCGCTAAATCGTCTTTGCCGCGCACATCGATGTTGAGCGCAAACAACCAGACCTCGGCCTGGGTCTCGACGTAACCGACGTACCAGCCAACTTGGGGATTGGCGCGCGCCGCCCAGCCGGTCTTGGCCCGTAGCGCATAAGCGGGGGTTTGTTCGGCCAGCATGATGTCGCGCAGGGTGTCGTAAGCGAATTCATCGAACGGCAGCGAGCGCCTGACCAGTTTGCGCAGGAATTCGACCTGCTCCGCCGCGCTGATCTGCAACGAACCGTCCAGCCAGAATTCCGTCAACGCAAACGGTTCGCGCAATTCGCCGTACTCGGTTTGCTGCAGATAGCGGCGATAGGCATCGGCGCCGATTCGCCGCGCCAACTCCTGGTAACACCAGACGCAGGACACCTTGAACGCCGAAGCCAGGGTCTGGTCGCGGTTCCAATCCGGAAAGTCGTGGATTTGTCCATCCCAGTGCAAACTTTCGTCTTTGCCGGCAATGGCCCGTTCCTGCAACGCAATCAGCGTGTTCAGGATTTTAAAAGTGGAAGCGACCGGCAAACGCCGGTTGGCGCGGGCATCGTTATGGACGAAACTCCGGCCGGTGCGTAGCGACGAGATCACCACTGTGCCCTCCAGGCCGCGGTCGGCAAACAGCTTCGCCAACGCCGGGTCTTCGGCGCGAGCCGGCCCGGCTGCGGAAACCGCAAGCAGCAGAATGGCAAGGCAGGATTTGATTATTGGGTTCGGCATGATGTCAGTGAGTTTTGGTGAGCGGGAACCGTTAGTACGTCGCCGGCTTATTCGCAGTCGAAATCGGCGCTAGCCGGGACACCGGCATTGCCCCAATGCAACGGATACTCACCGCCGGCGACGAAACGACGGAAGGAACTGTGCGGCCAGTTCGCTGGGGAGTCCGTTAAACCGTGCTTGACCGGATTGTAATGAATGTAATCCAGGTGGCGCTGAAAATCGGCTTCGTCGCGAATGCAATGTTCGAAAAAACGCGGTTGCCAGACGGTTTTGGCAGCGTCCGCGTTAACTTCGGTCGTCATGCTGCGGGAAAAGTCGGTCTTAATCATTTGCCAGCGCACCGAATAATTTGCATCGCCTTCCGGCAATTGCCAGATGCAATGCAAATGGTCCGGCAACACCACCTCGGCGGTTAATTCGAACGGCCGCTTGGCTTTCACAGCTTTAAACGCCTGCCGCAGCCGCGCCACATTTCGTCCGTCGGCGAAAATCGCTTGCCGGCGGTAAGTCACCACCGTGAAAAAATAACAACCGCCGGGAATGTAAACGCGTCGGTAATCGCTCATCGCTTTCAAGATGTCGGAGGGATTAAACCAATTCAAACAATGTAGGCCGGAATAAGCGTAGCGTTTCCGGCAATTTAACCGGTATGAATCGTTGGGTTGCACCGCCCAGGAAAATGGGCGGAGAGCAACAGACCGCCACCGTCATTTCATTCGTGGCCCACGTCGGCGAGTCGCGAGTAAACCGCTAGGGTTGCCGGTCGATTTAAAGCTTGCCGGAAAGATTAAACCAATTCAAACAATGTAGGCCGGAATAAGCGCAGCGTTTCCGGCGATTTAACCGGCATGAATCGTTTTGCGTTGTACCGCCTCGGAAAATGAGAGAAGAACAACAGACCGCCACCGTCATTTCATTCGTGGCCCACTTCGGCGAGTCGCGAGTAAACCGCTGGAGTTGCCGGTCGATTTAAAGCTTGCCGGAAGGATTAAACCAATTCAAACAATGTAGGCCGGAATAAGCGCAGCGTTTCCGGCAATTTAACCGGTATGAATCGTTGCGTTGCGCCGCCCCGGAAAATGGGCGGAGAACAACAGTCCGCCGCCTTCATTTCATTCGTGGCCCACTTCGGCGAGTCGCGAGTAAACCGCTAGGGTTGCCGGTCGATTTAAAGCTTGCCGGAAACGCTGCGCTTATTCCGGCCTACATTTTCGTCGCCTTGAGGAACCGAAATAGCTCAACATTCTCTTCCGCCGCCTTTGAATTGCTGTTCATGACTCGCATCGACGGGTGGTGGCAACTTACTATGCGTGCCGCCGTTAGCCGCGATAGAAAAATGTGCGCCCTGCGGGCGGCGGCGCCAACCAATACAATAATCTTCAGGTTTGGCATTGCCTCCAACACAAGCGGAAGGTATTTCATCCCTTCTCTCACATCGTCTCCGTCTGCCGCTCGAATTGCCGTCCCAGCGCTATTCCCGAGATACCAAGGCACTATGTTCCAAATTGCTATTTCATCCCTGTCGATACCCGCTACCGCCAACTCTCTCCCAAATTCCCTCGCAGACGGATCTGGATTATCAAATGAAATTCGCCCAGTCTGAACGGCTTTGGGGCCAGGAGCTTCCAACAGGAACAGATATTCGGCGTTTTCGTTCCCGTTGCTCGGATCAAAGCTGGGGACTTCTTTCCCAAGGTGTTTATCCGCCTTGATGCGCTCAACTATTTCGGCAAACGTCACGTTCTTCATATCCACATCTAATTAAAAAATTCCGCATATCATCCATTCCAAGCCGATATTCAGCTCTACCCAATTCTAACAAACATATTCACCCTCCATAAATCCCGCCAAACGCCACCCCATCCCCAAACCGCCTTATAATCCGGCCAAAATCCCGGAGACCAGCATGCTCAAACACGCCAACGCCCGGCAAGACCACTTTCCGGAATTCGCCGGTTGCCGGGATGCGGTGGTGGCGCAGTTGATGGAGGCGGCGACGCTGCCGGCCGGGCAGCCGGTGTTTTATCCGGGCAAGGCGTGCGAGAACTATTTAATGTAGCGCCGGCCGCCCTATTACTCAGCGACAAAGTCACCAAGCTCGGAACCGACACCGTTTGATTAAGCCCACCCAAAAACCCAGCCTGCCCCAAATCCCGGTGATATTGCTCACCGGCTTCCTCGGTAGCGGCAAGACCACGCTGTTGAACCGCCTGCTGGCGGACGGCGTGAAAACCGCGGTGGTCATCAACGAATTCGGTGCAGAGCCGGTCGACCAGGATTTGCTGCAGCGCCAGGACACGCCGTTGACGGTGCTGTCCGGCGGTTGCCTGTGCTGCCAGGTGAAAGGCGCGCTGGCGCCGACGTTGAAAAACTTGCGCATGGCCTGGGATGCCGCGGCCGACAAACCGTTCGAACGCGTCGTCATCGAAACCAGCGGCGTCGCCAGCCCGGAGCCGATTCTGGATACGCTGCTGCGCGAGCGCTGGCTGGCCGGGCGTTACCGGCTGCAGGCGGTGTTGACGACGCTGGCGATTCCGGCGGCACTCGATCAGTTGGATCGTTTCCCGGAGGCCGCGGCGCAGGTGGCATGGGCGGACCGTTTACTGTTGACGCATGCCGATCTGGCCGACGTCGGGCAACAAACCGCGCTGGCCCGGCGTCTACAGCAGTTAGCCCCGGCCACCCCGAGCGACCTGCTGCGTCCCGATGCGGCGATGCCATCCGACCTGTGCAGCGGCAACGTCAGAAGTTTTCGGCTGCTGCCCGCTGACGCAAAGCCGACGCACGAGTTCCGCAGCCTGTCGCTGCGCTTAACACAACCGCCGGCCTGGACCCAATTGGAAGCGGCGCTGTTGGCGCTGCTGGCCGGCCACCCCCAATTGCTGCGCATCAAAGGCGTGGTTTATCTCGCCGACCGAACCGAACCGGTGGCGATACAGGCGGCCGGGCAACGCTTGTATCCGCCCGCCGCATTGCCGCCGCGCCACGAAGGCGACCTTTACGGGCGCTTGGTGTTTATCGTCAGCGGCACTAGCGACGCGCTGGCCGCGGATTTGGCAACCGCCTTCGGCAGCGGGGCCGATATCCGCGCGTCATAGTAGCTCGTTGCGGAACCCCGGCAATGCCACGAAAACCGGATACGGGGCTAGGTTATTTGTATTACCATAGCAGGCAGCCAATTTACGGACTTTCAGCGGGAGGCAGACTATGCAAGGCGACAAACAAGTCATCGCTTATTTGAACGAATTACTGGCCGGCGAATTGACGGCCATCGACCAATATTTCATCCATTCGCGGATGTACCAAAACTGGGGTTTGGACAAGCTGTACGAACGCATCAGCCACGAAGTCCAGGACGAAACCAACCACGCCGACGCGCTGATCAAGCGGATTCTGTTTCTGGAAGGCACGCCGGATCTGTCCAAGCGCGAACCGCTAGCGGTGGGTGCCACGGTGCCGGAGATGTTGCAAAACGATCTGGCCGTCGAACTGAAAGTGGTGGCCGATTTGCGCAAAGTGATGGCTTATTGCGAAAGCGTGCGCGACTACCAGACCCGCGAGATTTTGAAAGTGATGCTGGACGATACCGAAATCGACCATGCCCACTGGCTGGAAAAACAATTGAGCTTGATCGAAATGGTCGGCTTGGAAAACTATTTGCAATCGCAAATTTAGCGATACTCCGACAAAATCGATTCCGTCCGCGGCGAGCTTGCCCAACCGCGGACGGCAGCTTCAGATTAGCCGCCGTCCCGCGCCGGCCGCAGAATTACCTCCAAACTCCCGCCAACCAACATCGGTCGACTCAGTCGCATCCGCTTGCCGGCGGCGGAGCCGACTCGCCGTCCGGCCCGGCCAGATTGCCGATCCGGTCCAGCAACGCCAGCGCCGCAACGAAATCGAATCCGTCGATCCGGCGGCTGAACTCGGCGTAATCGGCACCCAACGCCGCAGCCAGCGTCGCCGCATAATCCCTGGCCAAACGGCAGGCCAGCGCATTGTCCTCGGCCAGCAAATTCCGCAGTTCGGCAATAGCGGCTTCGGCCCGTGCGCCGCTAACGGCATCCGTAGCCGACGCCAGTTCGGCGTCGCCCAAGACTGCAATGCCGGCCAGCAGCGGACCCAGTTCGTCTTCGCACAATTGCACCAATTCCAGGCAGGCACTTAGTTCGCGTTCATCGTGCAAGGCGCAGTCCAACTTGCCGGCGGCGGCGGCCAGGCCGAAAGCTCCCAATGTCGCGGCGACGCCTTTCAAAGCATGCGCCAAGGCCCGGGCATCGCTTTGCCGGTGTTCCAGCAAGGCATTGACGACCCGCTTCATGTCGTCGCGGTGAGACTGCTCGAACATGCGCAACAAGCGCCGGTATTTGGCGAGATCGCCTTTAACCAGCGCCAGCCCTTGCGCACTATTCAAGCCGGCGATTGCAATCGGCGCGGCGGCAATGTTAGCGGCAACCGGCCGCGCCGGCGGCGGCAAAACCGGTTGCGCCGCAGGTTTCTGCCGGCCGCCGCGCTGCAGCCAATCCAACAATGCCCGGTACAAATCCTCGGGTACCACAGGCTTGACGACGAACCCGTTCATGCCGGCATTCAGGCACGTTTGGCGGTCGTCGTCGAATACATTCGCCGTCATCGCCAATATCGGCAAGCCCGCGTATTCGGCATTTTCCCGGATCAAACGGGTCGCTTCCAGCCCGTCCATTTCCGGCATTTGCACATCCATCAACACCAGATCGTATGGCTCGGCCAAGACTTTTTCGACCGCAATCCGACCGTTGGCGGCGGTCGCCACGGCCAATCCGACGCCGTGCAGCAATTCCATTGCCACTTCGCGGTTGATCGGATTGTCCTCCACCAACAAGATGCGAGCCCCCGAATGCGTGCGCCGCAACTCGAATTCCGCGTCGCTGTTTTTGGCGGCGGCATACTCGGCCACGCCATGCCCGCGTTGCAAGCGCACCGTAAACCAAAAACGGCTGCCTTGGCCGATGCGGCTGTCGGCGCCGGCATCGCCCCCCATCATCCGCGCCAGGCGCCGGGTGATGGCCAGCCCCAGGCCGGTACCGCCGTATTTGCGGGTGGTCGTGACATCGGCCTGGGCGAACACTTCGAACAGCATCGGCATTTTGTCCTGTTCAATCCCGATCCCGGAATCTTCGACCGCAAAACGCACCGTCAAGCCGTCTTCGCCCTCCTGCAGCAATTCGGCCGACAGCCGGATTTCGCCGCGTTCGGTAAATTTCACGGCATTGCTGGCGTAATTCAAGATGGCCTGGCGCAAGCGGGTCGGGTCGCCGCGCAACCATTCCGGCACGTCGCCCTGCACCAACGTTATCTGCAAGCCTTTGCTGCGGGCCTGGTCGGCCACCAGCGAGCGGACGTGGTCCAGCAAGGCCGACAACGAAAAATCGGTATGTTCCAATTCCAGGCGGCCGGCTTCGATTTTCGACAAATCCAGAATATCGTTGATTACCGCCAGCAAATGCTGGGCCGCGCTATCGATCTTGTCCAACCGGTCTCTCTGCTCCGCACTGACCTGGCTTTGCCGTAACAGATAGGTCAGGCCGATGATGGCATTCATCGGCGTGCGGATTTCATGGCTCATGTTGGCCAAAAACGCGGTTTTGGCCTGGTTGGCGGCGTCGGCTTGGGCCCTGGCGGCCGCCAACTCGGCGGTACGGCTGGCCACCAGCTCTTCCAAATGGTGGCGGTGTCGGTCCAGCTCGGCGCCGATCCGCTTCTTCTCGGTGATGTCTTCCTGCACCGCGACGAAGTGGGTAATGCGGCCGGCCTGGCGGATCGGAATCACGCTGGCGAATTCGGTGTACTCGCCGCCGTGTTTGCCGCGGTTGCTGAATTCGCCTTTCCAGACCCGGCCCTCGCTCAGGGTTTGCCACATTGCCCGGTAAGTCTCCGGCGGCGTTTTCCCGGATTGCAGAATCCGCGGATTGGCACCCAACACCTCTTCGCGGCTGTAACCGGTTAGCTCGACGAAAGCTTGATTGACGTACTCGATGTTGCCGTCGGCATCGGTCACCAGAATGCTGGACGGGTTTTGTTCGACCACCTGCACCAGCTTAATCAATTCCTGTTCCGACTTTTTCCTGGCGGTGATGTCCAGATTGATACCGAACAAGCGCACCGGATTGCCGTCCGCATCGTATTGGGCCTGGCCCCGGCTGACCATCCAGCGCAGTTCGCCGGAGCTGTGCCGGAAACGGAATTCGACCTCGATCGGCAGCCGCTGCAGCACGCGTTCCCGCCATTGCGCCTCGATCAGCGGCTGGTCGTCCGGATACACCAGCGCCAGCCAGTCGGCGTTACTGCGCAAGCCGCCCGGCTCCAAGCCGTAAAGCCGGGCGCATTCCGGCGTCCAATAGCACAAGTCATTGACGATGTCCCAGTCCCAGATGCCGACTTGGGCGCCCTCCTGCGCCATCCGCAACCTCTGTTCGCTTTCGCGTAGCGCATTGCTGGCCTGTTCGGCAGTTTGCCGGGCCAGGACGGCTGCTTCCATCGATTTCATCGCCTCGGCCTGGGCCTGGTGCCGCTCCTGCTCGGCCCGCTTCCGCTCGGTAATATCGAACAGCACGGCCATGAAATCGCGGCCGACGATAATGCCGGAAATCTCGACGATTCGGACTTCGCCGTTCTTACAGGTTATCCGGTATTCGGCCGGCTCGATGTCGCCGCCGCTGGCGGCGGCCTTGGCCAACGCGGCACCCCAAGCCTGCATCACCCGGCGGCGGTAGTCCGGATCGGGATAAGCCAGCGGCCACCACGCATCCAGGGACGGCACTTCGCTCAGGTTGTAACCGAATGTCTCGAAAAAACGGGCATTGGCATCGACCAAATCGCCGTTGCCGGCAACGTAAGCCAACGCGATCGGCGCATCTTGAAACAACCGGCGAAACCGTTGTTCGCTTTGCTGCAACGCCATTTCGGCCAGTTTGCGCGCGGTGATGTCCTGCATCATGCCGTGCAAGCCGACAATCTCGCCGCCGGCACTGCGCAGCGCCTCGCCGCGGGCGATCAGCCACCGCCGTTGCCCGTCGCCGCCGACGATTTCGACATCGCATTGGTAGGATTCCATGTCGCTACGGCATTTATCGACTGCCGCCGCCAGCCGCTGCCAACTCTCGGCAGTAAAATAATTGCGCACTTCATCGGAATTGGCCGCCCCTTGTTGCGGGTCGCGGCCGAAAATCCGGTACAGGGCTTCCGACCAGACGATTTCGCCGGTCTCGAAATTCCAGCACCAGTTGCCGATACCGGCCAATTGCTGAGTGTCGCGCAGTGTCCGCTCGCTTTCCTGCGATACGTTATCCGCGCGTTTGCGGTCCTGAATGTCTTCGACCACGGCAAGAAAGCAAGCCGGCATATCGCCGGTTTGGCGGACTACCGATACCGTCCACTGAGACCACCGCTCATGCCCGGCTGTATCGACCAAGCGCTTTTCCGCCGCATATGCGGCAATGGTTCCCGCCAGCAAATCGTCGAATTCGCGGCGACTCAGCGGGTCATCGTCGGGGTGGGTTATTTCGGCGCAAGTCCGGCCGTTGAGTTCTGCCGAGCGATAGCCCGCCATTTCGCAGAAACGGCGATTCGATTGCAGGAAACGGCCGTCGCTATCCAGTAGCGCCATCCCAACCGCCGCCTGTTCGAACGCGGCGGCTTGGCTTGCGCCTCTTAGCCTACGCTGCAGCCGCTGCCGGATTGCGCCGGACAGGCTGGCCAGCAAACCGTTGCCGAGCAACAGCGCAACCGGCAACGCATCGAAATCCGTGCCGCCGAACAAGCCCGAATAGGCCGTAGCGGCGACAGCCGCCAAGGTCGCGGCCAAGCCCGGTCCCGGCCCACCCAGCACGGCGCTGGCGATAACCGGTAACAGCAGCAAGAGCGGTATGCGGTCCGGCTGTGCGCCGGCCGGCAAATAAAACGAGAGTGCGAAAAACGCCGCCACCGCCAATAAGGCCAGCAAATAGACTGCGACGGTCGAGCCAGAGTTAGAGCGCTGCATTCGAGTTCATTCTGAAACCACGCCAAGATTGGACGAATAAGTTTGGACCGGTCCGCCGTTGGCCTGATTCGGCATGGTTTCGGCGGCAGGCGGGAAAATTGCCGGCATCGTCAAATTCCACGCTACGGATATCCCCAAAAAGCCGCAGAAACGGCGCAGCCCAACGGCTAAGCCTGAGCTGCCACGGGTTTAACCGGGTTTAAGCCGACACTGTGTCCGCATAAGTTGAAACGGGCGATTACGGTATTGCCGTTGCCGAGATACTCCAAGCTGTCGAAACTCAAATGCCGCGCCATCGCGATGCCGCGGCCATGGATATCGAAAGCCCGCTCGGGGGAGAAATCCATGTATTCCGTCCAATCGAAACCGTCGCCCTGGTCGGAAATGGTAAAACTCAGTTCTCCCCGGCTGCGCCGGAAATCAACCTCGGCGAAGCGTTGGGAATATTCCGGCGCTGCCAGCCGGCGCTCGATTTCTTCGGCCCAGGTGCCGGCCAGCACGTAACGGCCTTTCTCGGCATAGCAGATGCCCAGGTTGCCGTGTTCGACGGCGTTGACCATCAACTCTTGCAACCCCTGCACCGCGCGCTCCGGCTCCGGGCAGGTGCGGGCCAAATGGGTCGCCAATACCCGGGCATCCTCCAGCGTCTGGAACCGGAAGCGGCCTTCCTGCATCAAGGCCAGCGGCCGTTCCGCACTGCGCAGGTTTTCCTGCATCCTATATTGTTCGTGGCGCTGCTCCAACGCGGCGTCGACGACCGCCAACAGCACTTCGGGCTGAAACGGTTTGGTCAGATAGTAATAAGCGCCCTGGTTCAACCCCTGCTGAATGCTGTTTTTGTCGCTGCGCGCGGTTTCGATGATCACCGGGATACCGGCCAGACTGCGGTCGGATTTGATCAAACGCAACAGCTCGATGCCATCCAGGCTGGGCAAGCCCCAATCCAGCAACACCAGATCGTAAGCGGCCGGCTCGGCTTGCAGTTTTTCCCAGGCGTGCATGCCGTTGCGGCAGACGTCGATCCGGTAACCTCGGTCCTGCAAGATGCTTTCGATCACAATCGATATGATTTCTTCGTCTTCGACCAACAGTACATTAGGGGACGTGATCATGCCGCTACCTCTGCGGAACATCGGGATGGTGGTGGGCAATAGCGCAGTAAACATCGAAATCGGCCAGAAAGGCATCGGCCATATCCGGATCGAAATACCTGCCGCGGCCCTCGGCAATGATAATTTTGACATCGGCCGGCGGCAAAGCCGGTTTGTAGACGCGCCTGGATATCAACGAATCGAACACGTCGGCAACGGCCATAATCCGCGCCGACACCGGAATCGCTTCGCCCGTCAGGCCGTCCGGGTAGCCGTTGCCGTCCCATTGTTCGTGGTGCCAATGGGCGATTTCCTTGGCCAAGGCCAGAAACTCGACGTTGCGGGTCGCATCGCGCTCGGCCATTTCTATCGCGTCGCGGCCCAGTTTGGCGTGGGTCTTCATGATCCGCCATTCTTCGACCGTCAGCGGCCCCGGCTTGCGCAGGATGGCATCGGGGATGCCGACTCTGCCGATGTCGTGCAACGGCGCCGAGCGGGTCAGCAATTCGACGTAATGGTCGCTCAATACTCCGGCGAACCGCGGCAACTTTTGCAGCGACTCGGCCAAATGTTGCACATAGGCCCGGATGCGCAGGATGTGGTTGCCGGTCTCCAGGTCGCGGATTTCCGCCAGGTGCGCCAGTGCCCGGACGCTGATTTTCTGGATCAACTCGTTTTCCTGCATTCTCCTGGCCACTTCCGCTTCCAGATAGGCGTTTTGGTCGCTGAGCCAGTCGCGGGTCTGCTTCAGTTCCAACTGGTTCCGCACCCGCGCCATCGCGATCTGCGGCAGAATCGGCTTGGTGATGTAATCCACCGCGCCGGCGTCGAGGCCGCGCAATTCCGATTCCACACTATCCGTCGCCGTGACGAAAATGACCGGAATTTTGCTCGTCTCCGGAGTGGCGCGCAGGTTTTCGAACACATCGTAACCGTCCATCTCCGGCATCATCGCATCCAGCAGAATCAAATCCGGATGCGGCCGGCTGGCCGCCACCTGCAATGCCCGCGCCCCCGTCGTCGCCACGCGTACCCGGTATTCAGGCTGTAACAATTCGCTGAGATCAGTTACGTTTTCCGGCGAATCGTCGACGACCAAGATGGTCTGCATTTTTTTGTCGTTCATATCCTGCTCATCGCGAAATACCGGATAGGCCAAACCGCCGAAAAACCAAACGTGCTATCGGATCAGGGCCGTGTAGGGCTGTTGCGGTTACGGCGGCAGAAGACGGCGAAACCTCGGTTCATGCCGCCTTTTTCAGGTTCCCGCCCGAAAAACTCCCCCGCCCCGTAGCGCGCGCCTAGATACTTTAGCCTATTTTGGCTTGCCCGCGAGCCAAGCCGGTCTGGCCTGAAGACGGAAAAGGCCGGATAATTGCCGGTTTTTTCGGAATTCGCCCAATCGACATGCAATTTACTTTGAAATCCGCCGACGGTTTCGCCCGCCGCGGCCAGTTGAGCTTTGCCCGCGGCGTGGTGGAAACGCCGATTTTCATGCCGGTAGGCACTTACGGCACAGTCAAGTCACTGACGCCGGAAGACCTGGAAACGCTGGGCGCGCAAATCATTCTGGGCAACACCTTCCATTTGCTGCTGCGGCCCGGCATGGACGTGATGAAAGCCCACGGCGACCTGCACGATTTCATGCGCTGGCAAAAGCCGATTCTGACCGATTCCGGCGGCTTTCAGGTGTTCAGCCTGGGTGCGTTGCGCAAGATCAGCGAGCAAGGCGTGACCTTCAAATCGCCGGTCAACGGCAGCAAGATCTTCATGGGGCCGGAAGAGTCGATGCAGGTGCAGCGGGATTTGGGCTCCGACATCGTCATGATTTTCGACGAATGCACGCCCTACCCGGCCACGTTTCAAGAAGCCGCCGATTCGATGCGGCTGTCGCTACGCTGGGCCGAGCGCAGCAAACGCGCCCACGAGGGCAACGATTCGGCCCTGTTCGGCATCGTCCAGGGCGGCATGTATCCGCAACTGCGGGAGGAGTCTATCGCCGGGCTGACCGGCATCGGCTTCGACGGCTACGCCATCGGCGGTTTGTCGGTCGGCGAACCCAAACATGAAATGCTGGCGACGCTGGACGCGATCCACCAGAAGATGCCGGCCGATAAACCGCGTTATCTGATGGGCGTCGGCACGCCGGAGGATTTGGTCGAGTCGGTGCGGCGCGGCATCGACATGTTCGATTGCGTGATGCCGACCCGCAACGCCCGCAACGGCCATTTGTTCACCCGCTACGGCACCATCAAAATCCGCAACCAGCAGTACCAGTTCGATACCCGGCCGCTGGACGAAAACTGCGCTTGCTATACCTGCCGCAATTACTCGCGCTCGTATTTGAAGCACTTGGACAAATGCAAGGAAATGCTGGGCTCGCGTTTGAACACGATCCACAACCTGCATTATTACTTGGAGTTGATGGCCGGCATCCGCGCCGCGATCGAGGCCGGCCGCTTCGCCCAATTCGCCGAAGAGTTTTACGCGTTGCGCGGCATGCGGCCGCCGGCCGCATAAGCCGGCAAATTAGCCGCCGCGCAACATTTCCAGCGCCAGCTCGGCCATGTTGCGCGAACCGCCGCCTTGGCCGAGCTGGCGCTTGACCTCGCCCAAGCCGCCGATGCAGCGTTCCCGATGTTGGCTGTCGTCGAGCAAACGCCGAATTTCCGCAGCCAGATTGTCCGCCGTCAATTGTTCCTGAATCAACTCCCGGACAATGCCTTTGCCGGCGATAATGTTAGGCAGGCCGATGAACGGAATTTTAACCAGGCGTTTGCCCAGCCAATAACTGAAGGCCGCCAAGCGATAGACGATCACCATCGGCACCTGCAGCAAAGCGATTTCCAGCGAGGCGGTACCGGACGTGGTCATCACCGCATCGCAGCATTGGATCGCATCGTACGGCCGGCCTTTGATGACCCGCACCGCAACTTGCGCCTGCGCCAAATGCGCGGCGAGTTCGGCATCCGCAATCGAATCCGCTTGCGGCAGCAGGAATTGCAGTTGCGGCCGCGCGGCAGCCAGTTTTTCGGCTGCGGCCAGCATCACCGGCAACATGCGCTTGATCTCATTGCCGCGGCTGCCCGGCAACAGGCCGACCACCGGCTGCGCCGGGTCCAGATTGAACAAGGCCAAAGCCTCGTCCCTGCCGAGCTGCGGCAGCACCTTGTCCACCGACGGATGGCCGACGTAGCGCACCGGCACGTTCTCGGCTTCGTAATAGCGGGTTTCGAACGGAAAGATTACCGCCATCATATCGATGGCCTTGCCGTAAGTCTTGACCCGCCCCGGCCGCCAGGCCCAGACCTGCGGGCTGACGTAAAACAGCACTTTGACGCCCCGGCGTTTGGCGAACCGCGCCAGTTTCAAGTTGAATTCCTTGTAATCGACGCAGACCAGCAAGTCCGGCTTTTCGTCGACGACAATCCGTTTCAGCGCGGCCAGCGCCCGGCGGATTTCGCCGTAATGCTTCAGGATTTCCACCAAACCGATCACGCCGATACCGGACGAATCGACCCGAATGTCGATGCCGGCCTGGCGCATTTTGAGGCCGCCCATGCCCAGTCCTTTAATGCCGGGGCAAAGCTGTTGCATCTCGGCGAACATGTGGGCGGCGTGTTGGTCGCCGGAGGATTCGCCGGCGCTGAACAGCACCGTGTAGGAGGCTTGGGAATCGGTCATGGTGGGCGGCAGCGGGCCGCTCTGGGCGGCCCGCCCTGCATCGGTTGAAAGTTAGGCTTGAAATACGCCGCGGATCACGTCGGCGATTTTGCGGACGTTGTCGTCGCTCAGGTTGGCGCAGATCGGCAACGACATGCAGCGGGCCGCGACCGATTCGGTCACCGGCAACGACACGCCGGCACATTCGGCTTTAAACACGTTTTGTTGATGCAACGGCACCGGATAATAAATCGCGCTGGCGATCTGCTGCTGCTGCAAAGCTTGCATGACCTCTTCGCGGCGGTCGCACAACAAAGTGTATTGGTGGTAGACGTGGACGCCGATACCGTCCTCGTAAGGCGTGGTCAACGGCAGATCGGCCAGCAATTCGGAATACAAGTGCGCGGTATGGCGGCGGGCGGCGTTGTATTGGTCGATGCGCTTCAACTTGGCGCGCAACACCACGGCCTGCAACTCGTCCAACCGACTGTTGTAACCGACCACATCGTGGTAATAACGCACTTCCGAGCCGTGGTTGCGGTATTGCTTGACCTTGGCCGCGGTGGCGTCGGAATCGGTCGTGACTAGACCGCCGTCGCCGAAGCAGCCCAGATTCTTGCTGGGAAAGAAACTGAAGCCGGCGGCGTCGCCGAAACTGCCGGTCTGCTTGTTGTAAACCGTGGCGCCGAAGGATTGGGCGCAGTCTTCGATCAGCTTCAAACCGTGCTTGTCGCAGATCGCTTTGATCGCCGGCAAGTCGACCGGCTGGCCGAACAGATGCACCGGCATTACCGCCTTGGTTTTTGCGGTGATGGCTTTTTCGATGTTTTCCGGCGTGATGTTGAAGGTACCCGGATCGATATCGACGAATACCGGCGTCGCGCCGACGTATTTGATCGCTTCGGCGGTGGCGATGAAGGTAAACGCACTGGTGATGACTTCGTCGCCGGCGCCGATGCCCTCGGCCAGCAAGGCCAGATGCAAGGCGTCGGTGCCCGAGGCGCAACCGATGGCGTGTTTGACGCCCAGGTATTCGGCCGCCTCTTTCTCGAACGCTTGCACGTTCGGCCCCAGAATGAACGCGCAATTGTTCAGCGTTTCGCCGAAACCGCTGACGATTTCATCTTGAATTTCCGCATACTGCGCTTGCAAATTGACCATCGGGATCATAGTGGCCGCCCTTTAGCGATGGGTTAAGAATTTGGTGATTTCGATCGCGGTCGCCAGCGCCTTGCGGCCGGCTTCGCCGGGAACCAGCGGATTTTCGCCGGTTTGGATGCAATTGACAAAATGTTTGATTTCTTCCAACAGCGCGTCGCCGCTCTCGAAAGTCAATTCCTCGGTGACGATTTCCGGAATGCCCGGAAACATCTCCTTGTCGCCGGTTTTATGCTTGACCAGCACCCGGTTCTGAAAATCGACCGAGACGTAGGAGCTGGGGCGGAACATGCGCATCTTGCGCTCCATTTTCATGCTGATCCGGCTGGCGGTGACGTTGGCGACGCAGCCGTTTTTAAAGGTGATGCGGGCGTTGGCGATATCGGTGCCCTGGGTCAATACCGCAGTGCCGCTGGCGTCGATTTTTTCGATCTCGGAATTGACCAAGGCCAGAATGATGTCGATGTCGTGAATCATCAGATCCAGCACCACGCTGACGTCGTTAGCGCGCGGGTTGAACGGCGACAAGCGGTGCGATTCGATGAACAGCGGTTTTTCTTCCAGCGTTTCCAGGCCGCGTACCGCCGGATTGAAACGCTCCAAATGGCCGACTTGCAGGATCACGTTTTTCTCTTTGGCGATGGCGATCAATTCGTCGGCTTCTTCGACCGTCACGGTAATCGGCTTTTCCACCAGCACGTGGCAGCCGGCCTGCAGAAAATCCTTGGATACGCTGTGGTGGTAGCTGGTGGGTACCACGATGCTGACCGCGTCGACCTGGCCGAGCAAGGCATGGTAATCGGTCAAAGCCTGGGTGCCGTGCTTTTCGGCGACCTGGCGCGCCGCCTCTTCGTTGATATCGACGACGGCCACCAGTTCGCAGTTTTTTAGCGATGCATATTTTTCCGCATGAAACTTCCCCAAATATCCGGCGCCGATCACGGCACATTTCAATTTACTCATAGACGACCTAAGCACGATTCGCGGTTTCCCGGCCTTTGACCACACGCTGCCGGGCATAAAAAGCCGGCCATTGTATCACCAGAATGGGGCGCGAATAAGCGGCATACCAAACTGCGGCCGCTTTCTCTTGTATTGCCGGCAAACACATCGAACCTTGGCTGTCGACACCGACGGTGCAGCCTGTTTCTTACATGCCTAAAACGGATGTTGCCGTCGAAACGTATACCTTTTTTAGCGGTATTAACAAGCGGCTCTGGAAGATGCAGCCCGCGGTAAAGCCGACTGGATTTGATTTCAAACACTAATGCGAACATAGCCCAACGCATTTACTCCCCTCTTTGAAAAAGAGGGGGCGGGGAGATTATTTACCCCCTCCCATCCCCATCCTGTTCCCAGGCTATTCGTGCTCCGAGGCTACTTTTAAGCTATTGGGGCGAGATCCTTAACCGCCACTGTCCAATTTGATCCAGCGCAACCGGTTGGCGTTGCTGACCACCGTGACCGACGACATCGCCATCGCTGCACCGGCGATCATCGGATTCAACAAAATGCCGAACAAGGGGTACAACAAGCCGGCCGCCACCGGAATGCCGATGGTGTTGTAGATAAAGGCGCCGAACAGGTTCTGCTGGATATTGGCGACGGTCAATTGCGACAGCGCGATCGCCTCCGGAATTTTCAGCAAGGAACCTTGCAACAGGACGATGTCGGCGCTTTCGATTGCCACGTCGGTACCGGCACCCATCGCAAAACCGACATTGGCCTGGGCCAGGGCCGGCGCATCGTTGATACCGTCGCCGACCATACCCACCAGCTCGCCCTGCTGCTGTAAGGTCTTGACCGTTTCGGCCTTATCCTGCGGCAACACCTGGGCGCGAAATTCGGTTATACCGGCCTGGGCGGCGATGGCCTTGGCGGTGATTTCGTTATCGCCGGTCACCATCAGCACCCGCACGCCGCGCCGTTTCAGTTCGCGCACCGCCTGAGCCGAGTCGGGTTTGATCGGGTCGGCCACCGACACCACGCCGACCACGGCCTGATCGACCGCCAGCATCATCGGCGTCTGGCCTTTTCCGGCCAACTCGGCCATCTTGTCCCGGCACACGCCGGTATCGATGCCGTGCTCGGCCATCAGCGCGGCATTGCCGAACAGCCATTGCCGGTCGCCGATGCGGCCGGTAACGCCGTGCCCGGCCACGGCCTGAAACCGGCGAACTTTTTCCAAAGCCAGTCCGCGTTGTTCGGCAGCCGCCAAAATCGCCGCGGCCAGCGGGTGCTCGGAACCGGATTCCAGACTGGCGGCGAACTGCAGCACTTGGCTGCCGTTATAGTCGCCGAACGCCAGCACTTCGGCCAAGGCCGGCTTGCCGGCGGTTACCGTGCCGGTCTTATCCAGTATCAGACAGGTCAATTTACCGGCCGTCTGCAGGGCCTCGCCCTTGCGGATCAAAATTCCGATCTGCGCCGCGCGGCCGACGGCGACCATCACCGAAATCGGCGTCGCCAAACCCAAAGCGCAGGGGCAAGCGATTACCAAGACCGTCATCGAAGTGACGAAGGCATATCCGAAAGCCGGATCCGGCCCTACCGCCCACCAGACCAGGAAGGTAAATACCGAAACCGCAACGACCGCCGGCACAAATACCGCAGAAATTTTATCGGCCAGTTTGGCAATGGCCGGCTTGCTGTTTTGCGCCTGGCGCACGCTCTGAATGATATGCGCCAGGGCGGTATCGCGGCCGATATGGGTGGCCGTGAACAAAAAACTGCCTTGGCCATTGATCGAACCGGCGGCGACGCTGGCGCCGACGTTTTTCTCGACCGGCATCGATTCGCCGGTCAGCATCGATTCGTCGACGCTGGAATGGCCTTCCGCGACCGTGCCATCGACCGCGATCTTTTCGCCCGGCCTTACCCGCAGCGTCTCGCCCAAACCGACCTCCTCGATCGGCACGTCGATCTCTTTGCCGTCGCGCACGACTCTGGCCGTGCGCGGTTGCAAGCCGATCAAGGCTCTGATCGCCGCCGAAGTCTTGCCGCGGGCACGGGTCTCCAAGGCGCTGCCCAGATTGATGAAGGCCAGAATCACGGCCGAGGCTTCGAAATAAGCGTGGGCCGACAGCGGCGGCAATTGTGCGGAATAATCGATGACGATGCAGGAATAAAACCAGGCCGAACCGGTGCCCAACGCAATCAGGGTATCCATGTTGGCCTGCTTCACGGCCAGCAGTTTCAATGCGCTATGAAAAAAATGGCCGCCGGAGTAATACAGTACCGCCAGAGTCAGCAGCGCGACTTCGGACCAAAACACCGTACCGGCTGCGGTGCCCATCGCCGGGAACAGGTCGATATGGGCGCCCAGCATCAGCGGCAGACCCAACGCGCCGGCGACCCCGGCTTTACGCATCAAATCGCGGTAACGCTGTTCTTCCTGGGCCTCCTCTTCCGCCGGGTCTTCCAAGCCTTCCATCACCGCCGCGTCGTAACCGGCGTCTTTCAAGGCCTGCTTCATTGCCTGTCGGTCCGGATCGCCGACCACCGTCGCGGAATGGTCGGCAAAGTTGACCGCGACCGAAGCCACGCCCGGCACGCCTTGCAAGGCGGTTTCGACGGCGCTGACGCAACCGGCACAGCGCATGCCCAATATCGATAGGCGTATCTCCCGGGTTTGGCTGATTTCTGGGTGTTGGGCGTCTGTCATGCTGCCTCCTCGAGCGCCGGCAGCGTCGCCTGCTGCCAGTAGAAAATTATTCGACCTTGAAACCGGCGTCGACGATGGTGTCTTCGATCTCGTCAAGACTGGTCTGGTCCGGATCGAATTCGACGCCTACCTGCTTGTCCTGGTGCGATGCCTTGACCGATTTGACGCCGGGCAGAGCCGAAACCTTGCTGACGATGGTATTTTCGCAACCGCCGCATTTCATACCGGTGACGGTTAACGTTGCTGATTCAGACATTGTTCCTCCTGTAGTTGGTAAAGACGCGTCCAGCCTCAATCTCGACTAAATCTCGGCTTACGTGATATAAGGCGCGACGTAGCAGCATCATAGTGCAATGATCGGGAGCCCGTAAATAAATGACAGATTTTCTGATTGGCCGGCAACAGATACTGGACCGGCAACTGAATACCTTCGCTTACGAAATTCTGTTCCGCGGCACCGATTTCGACCTCAACTTGAAAGATGGGGCCGCCAACGCCACCAAACAAGTCATCAGCGACACGCTACTGGAAATCGGCCTGAACGACTTGGTCGGCCCGCACAAGGCCTTTATCAACTTCACGACCCAGAATATTCTGGATAAAGTGCCGTTGCATCTGCCGAAAGACCGCATCGTGGTCGAAGTGCTGGAGAGCGTGGCGGTCGACGCCGAGATCGTCGCCAACTTGCGGGAACTGTCGCAACTCGGCTACACGCTGGCGCTGGACGACTTCGTGCTGGCACCGGAATGGCTGCCGCTGCTCGAATTCGCCGACATTATCAAGATAGATGTGATGGCCGACACGCTGGAGGCGACCCGCACACTGATAGACCAGCTTCGACCGTATAACCTGACCTTGCTGGCGGAAAAAGTCGAAACCCACAGCCAGTTCGAAACCCTGCGCGATTGGGGTTGCCAGTTATTCCAGGGTTTTTTCTTCAGCAAACCCAATCTGGTGGAAGGCAAACGCCTCGGCGTCAGCCAGACCGCAACCTTGCAATTGCTGGCCACGGTCAATAAACCCGATGTCAGTTTCGCCGAAATCAGCGGTATCATCTCGCAGGACGTCAGCATGAGTTTCAAGTTGCTGCACTACCTGAACTCGGCGTTTTTCGCGCTGCCGCAGAAAATCGAGTCGATCCAGCACGCCGTGGTCTGTTTGGGCCTGGTCGAAATCAAGCGCTGGATCAACATCCTGACCTTGTCGGCGTTGTCGGACAAGCCGTCGTCGGTGCTGCAGAACGTGCTGATCCGGGCCAAAATGTGCGAACTGCTGGCCAAGGAAGCCAAAGACGACAGCGAACATTATTTCTTGATCGGCATGCTGTCCGGCCTGGACAGCCTGATGGATTCGCCTTTGCCGAAATTGCTGGAACAATTGCCGCTGGCGCAGGAAATCAACGACGCCGTGCTGCACCATCGCGGCCCCGCCGGCGAAGCGTTAAAATTCTGCATCGCGTACGAACGCTGGGAACCCGGCCTGAGCGCTTACCGCAACATCGCGCCGGAGCGCATCGCCAACATTTATTTGGAAAGCATCGACTGGTGGGCGACCCACATATCGCCGTTACTGGCCGGATAACACTTCATTGACTGGTATGTATCGACTATGAAACGCAAATTACCCCTGTTCTGCCTGGCCGCGTTATTGTCGGCCAGCCTGCACGCCGCCGAACTCGGCGAACTCGACACCGAACAACTCGGCGCGATGCAACAAAACCAAAGCGCGCTGGTGGTAGACATCCGCACGCCGCAGGAATGGCAGGCCACCGGCCTGATTCCGGGCAGCCACAAGCTGCAATCGTTCGATGCCGACGGTAAATTCGACCAGGAAAAATGGCTGGCCGACCTGGAGAAATTGAAAACTTCGCCCGACCAACCGGTGGTTCTGGTGTGCCGCTCCGGCAACCGCAGCGCCAAAGTCGGCAAAATGCTGAGCGAACAGCCCGGCATAGCCAAGGTTTACCATTTGAACAACGGCATCCAGTCCTGGATCCGTTCCGGCCGGCCGGTAGCGCCGGATTGCCTAGCCAGCGCCTGCAACTGATATGGCGCTGTACACGCTCACCAATCAGACCATCGCGCTGGCCGGCATCGCCCAGACCTGTTCGCTGGTACAGCAACTGGCGACGGCCGGCGCCTGCCAAAGCACCGCTTTGGAAGCCAGCATCGGCAGCCTGTTGAAAATAGACTCGGATAGCGTCGCCGATGTATACGGCGGTCTGGCCGGCGTCCGCCACGGCCTGGAGCAATTGCAGACCCAATTGGGCAGCAGGGCCTTGGCCAATCCGGAACAAGCCCGCTATGCCGCGCAACTGGTCTACCTGCAAAAGCGGCTGGCCGGCAAGCCGGAGATGTTGGACAGCATCCGGGCCGGAGTCGGCCGGGCCCAGGCCCAGGCCGAGCATTTCGGCGTATTGCACGAAAACGTACTGGCCAATCTGGCCGACGTTTACCACAGCACGATCAGCACGCTGCAGCCGCGGATCATGGTCCAGGGCGATCCGCAGCATTTGGGCAACCAAGGCACCGTCAACAAAATTCGCGCCGTGCTGCTGGCCGGCATCCGTTCCGCTCACCTCTGGCGCCAGTGCGGCGGTAGCCGCTGGAAATTGTTGTTGGCCCGGCAGAAAATCCGCCACGAAGCCCAATTCCTGTTAACCCAAATCTGAAGCGCCGCGATGCCGGAATTACCCGAGGTCGAAACCAGCCGGCGCGGCATCGCGCCGCATATTCTGGGCAAAACGTTCAAGGCGGTCGAGGTACGCGAGCCGCGCTTGCGCTGGCCGGTTGCGGCCGAAATCGGTGCGGTTCTGCCCGGCCAAACTCTGCGCTCGGTCGAGCGCCGCGGCAAATACCTGTTGCTCGGCGCCGAAACCGGAACGCTGATTCTGCATCTGGGCATGTCCGGTAATTTGCGGATCACGGCGCCCGACCAGTTGCCCGGCAAACACGACCACGTCGATTTCGTATTTGCCGACGATACGGTGTTGAGATTCAACGACCAGCGCAAATTCGGCGCGGCGCTGTGGACTTCTGCCGATCCGCTGCAGCACCCGCTGCTGGCGGAGCTGGGGCCTGAGCCGTTATCGGCCGAATTCGACGCGGCATATTTGCAACGGCGCGCCGGCCAACGCTCAGCGTGCATCAAGAGCCTGATCATGGACAGCCACATTGTGGTCGGCGTCGGCAATATTTACGCCAGCGAATCGTTATTTCTGGCCGGCGTGCTGCCGACACGCGCGGCCGGAAGTTTGCAAACGGCAGAGTTCGAACGTCTGGCGGCCGCGATCAAAACCGTACTGGGCAAAGCCATCGAACAAGGCGGCACCACGCTGCGCGACTTTACCAACGCCGAGGGCAAACCCGGCTATTTCAAGCAGGCATTGGCCGTCTACGGCCGCGGTGGCGAACCCTGCCGAACCTGCGCCGAACCGGTCCGGCATTTGAAAATCGGCCAACGCGCCAGTTATTACTGCGGCCGCTGCCAGCGCTGAGCTTCGGCTTAGGCCTGCCAATCGAACACGGCCGTGACCCGGTTACCGCATCCGTGGTAGGTCACGCTGCTGCAAAGCTTTTCCAATAGGGCAATGCCGCGCCCGCTGTAGCCGAAATTGTGTTGCAACTCGGTACGGCACCGGCGCCAGTCGAAGCCGCTGCCGCTGTCGGCGACCTTGATCGTCAGCCGCCCGCCGGCCGCGGTGGGTTGGTGGGCAAACAACAGGCGGATTTTGCCGTGCGCCTGGGTTTGCAAGCGTTGCTGTTTCAATTCGTAAAAGCGTAGGAAACCCTCGGGACTATCCTTGTCGGCGGAATCCAGTTGCAGCAGGCCATGATCCAAAGCGTTGCTGAACAACTCGTTGACGATCATGAATATCGCCTGGCGATGGGCCTGCAAGCACTGAAGCTCCAACAAAGTATTGACCAGCAGCGGAACCGGGTTGCTGCTGCGCAGGCTGTCGATATCGAACTCCATCATCTGTTTCCAGGCCATCGCCGCCAATCTATTGCCGGCAGCGCGGTCCCGACTGCTACGCCACGGTGCGCTGTCGACCGCGCAATGCAGAATCGCCATCGTGTTGTCGTCTTTCCGCAGGCCGCCGCCGGTATGTTCCGCCAGCCGGCTTTGCAGCAGTTCGAAGTCGCCGGCCGGATTTTGCAGGATGGCCTGCAATACGCGTTCGGCGCCGAACAATTCGCCCAGCGCGTTTTCCGCCTCGAAAACGCCGTCGGTCAACAAATACAAACTTTCGTGCTCGCCGACCCGGTGCAGTTGCGGATTGGGCCGGATCGCCGGCTGGATCCCGAGCGGGATATTGTTGGAAGTTATGGTCCGGTAACTTTTATCGATACGGTTGACCAGATAATGGTCCGGCAAACCGCAGGCGATGGTTTTTAGCGTCGAACCCTCGGGGTACAGTGCGACCAGCGTCGCCGCCAGGAAGCGATTGGCCGGCAGCAACCGATACAATTTCGCGTTGATCTCCGCGGCGATGTCTTCGACATCGAAGCCTTTGCGGGACATGCCGTAAAACATGTCCGCCAGCGGCGGCGTTGCAATCGACGCCGCCAGGCCGTGGCCGGTGAAATCGCCCAATAGCAGGTGCAAATGGTCTTCCGGCGTTTTCGCCACCAGCACCAGATCGCCGTTGAACAGGGCCATCGGCGACATCGATACGGCAACCGCCTCGGTTTCCAGAAAATCGGCTTTAAGGACGTTGTTGAACAATTTGGCGGCCACTTCGTGCTCGAGGTCGGCGGCCTGCCAGTAGCCCAACAATTGGTTTTTTTGCTCGCGCTCGCGCCGGTACAGTTCGCGCAAGCGTAGCGAAGAACGGATTTTGAACAACAACAAGCCGAAGTGGACCGGTCTGAACAATACCGTATCGACGTCTGCGGCGGCGCACTGCTCTAGGACGGTATCGCTGATCGATTCGCTGATGCGGACGATAGGCAGATAGCTGTCGGCCGCTTCGCGAAGCTCGGCCATTTTCCGCCAAGGCCAATCGCGGCAACTGGCGATCAACAGATCGGCCGGCCGCCCTTCGACCAGTGCCAAAGCCTCCTCGACCGATGTCGCTGGCCAACAGGTGTAGCCTTGGCCGGCCAGCAGGCGTTGTAAATTATCGGCCTCCGCGTCGGCGCCGGCATCCCGGAAAAACACGATTGCTGTTTGCATACTCGGCGAAAATCGAACGGATCGTTACATTTCGGCCAATTCGGCGGAACGGCGTATTGCCATTCGCAACAGGCGCGGGTTTACGGCTGGCTTATAATGGCAGCCCCTAAACCCCGACCCAGCAGCCATGGCGATACTATTTTTTTCACTCCGCGGCGTCCCGGCCGACGAAATCGAGGACGTCCGGCAACTGTTGGCCGATAACGCCATCGAATTCTACGAAACGTCGGCCGGCACCTGGGGCACGTCGCTGGCGGCGATCTGGCTTTACCACGCCGAGGATCTACCGGCGGCGAACGAATTGTTCGACCGCTACCAGACCCAGCGCGCATTGACCCAGCGGGCGCATTACCAAGCCCTGAAAAGCAGCGGCGCGGCGGTCGGGTTTTGGCGTCACAATCTGGCGCGGCCGCTACGTTTCGTCGGATTGAGCATAGCCATAGCGCTGGTCGCTTTCGTCTCGCTGAAATGGCTGTTCGAGTTGGGCCTTTAAGGCGCCGTCGACAATATCGCCAAAGCCCGCTGAGCGTGTTCGGCGGCTTCGATGCCGAGGTCGGTCAAATAACCGCCGTCGGCCTGCGAAATCAAACCCTTGCCGAACAGGCGCCGGGCAGCCTCGATCAATTCCGGATCGGCATTGCCGTGCACTTTGACGCCTTCTTGCGCGCTGGCCAAGTTGAACAGCGATAAAAATCGGATTTCCGCGACTAGTTCTTCGTTGAATAACATGCTGATTCCCCTGTTGTTATGGTTATTTTTCGTTGGCTGTTACAGCCAGCCAAGCATAAATCCGCTTCAGCAGCAGATTGTGTTCTTGTAGATATGCATGCCCCTCGCCATCGACGCGGATTTGCCGGTACACCGGGTTATCCTTGCCGGCCATGCGCCGTTGCCAGGCGCTGCCGAGCACGGCGGGCAGGTCGAATTCGGCATACACATCGAGAAACGGTAAGCCGATCCGTTTGATCTGCTCCAGGCTTTGCCCTTGCGGCAGAGGATAGTCGGCAACCGGTAGACTGATTGCGGCGAAAGCCATGACGCCGTCCGGTTTGCCGCTGAGCCGGTAAAGCGCCATCGCCGCACCGACGCCGTAACCGACCACGGCGATCCGTTTGGCACCGCCCTGCTGCAAGTAGGCGACAGCCGCATCGATCCGCGCTGCCGCTTCGTCGAACAGTGCAAAGTATTCGTCAAGGCCCGCGCCGGCCTCCCGCACCGGCATTTGTATAGCCAACACCGCCCAGCCGTGTTGCGGCAAGCTGGAGCGCAGGCCGCGCACCACCGGACCTTGGTCGGGATGGCCGCCCATGTCGTGCAATACGATAGCGGCATCGCGGTTGTCGGTTTTTTCGGCGTCGCTATAAAGCCCCAGAAACGTCCGGCTCTCGGCCTGTAGCCAAACCGCACGGCCGGCTGCCAACTGACGTTGGATTTGTTCGGCATAATCCTGTTCGCGGCGCGGGTCGCCGGCGGCGGGCAGCGCCGCCGCCAAGCAGAAAATCGCGAACGCCGGCCCGAAACGCAAGACGGCTAACCGTTGCTGTAGAAACCGCTGAAGGTGTAACGCTCGTGGATGTGGCGCAACAGCACCATCACCACCGATGCTACCGGCAAGGCCAATAACACCCCCAAAAACCCGAACAGCCGGCCGCCAGCCATGACCGCGAACATCACCGCGACCGGATGCAGGCCGATCTTGTTACCGACCAGCCAAGGCGTCAGCAACATGCCTTCTATGCTTTGGCCGACCGCAAACACGGCAACCACCGGCAACAAATGCATCGCGTCCTGGAATTGCAGCAAGGCCGACATGCAGGCAAAGACGATGCCGGTGATCGCTCCCATGTAGGGCACGAAACTGACCAAGCCGGCCATCATGCCGATGACCAAAGCCAATTCCAGATCGACCAGCCATAAACCGAAACTGTAGATGCCGCCCAAAGCCAGCATCACGTAAAACTGGCCGCGCATGAAGGCGCCCAACACGTCGTCGGCTTCCGCGGCCAATTTCGCCACGGTGCCGGCCGCCCGGCGCGGAAACAAATCGTGGATTCTTCTGACCAACTCGTCCCAATCGCGCAGCAGGTAAAAGGTGATGACCGGAATCAGCACCAAATTCATGATCCAGCCGATCAACACCGCGCCGGAATGCGACACCGATTCCAGCAGATTTTCGCCGACGCCGCCGTTTTGCCAGTGGTTCTTGATCATGTTCAGCAATTGTTCTTCGCGCAGCGGGCGGATGCTGCGGCCGAAGTATTTTTGCAGATCGGGAATCACCGCCTTGTTGATCCAATTCAAGTAGGACGGCAATTTATCGATGAACTCGCCGATCTGGTATTCCAACGCCGGAATGATGACGACCAGCAGCGCCGCAATCGTGAAAATGATGCCGGAAAACACGACAACCACGGCCAGCGTGCGATTCAGGCGCCAGCCGCGTAATTGCAAAGTTTCCAGCCGGTCGACCAAGGGGTCGCCCAGATAAGCCAGAATCGCGGCGACCGCGAACGGCATCAATACCGGGGCCAGCAAATAGAGCAAAGCGCCGAATACGGCAACGAAAGCCAATAACAACCACTTCTGCGAATCACTCATCTCCACACCGTTTCTCCGCTGGATTTAATTTTCCGGTTGTTTGCGCGCCTTCCAGAGCTCAATTGCAATAGGCGTGACCGACATCAGTACGATGGCCAGAATCGCCAGCTCGAAATTCTGTTTGACGATCGGAATGTTGCCGAAAAAATAGCCGGCAAACACGCAAATCAAGACCCAGGCCAAGCCGCCCACCACATTGTAAAGAATGAAATAAGCGTAGGGCATGCGGCCGATGCCGGCGACGAACGGCGCAAAGGTGCGGACGATCGGCACAAAGCGCGCCAGCACGATGGTTTTGGCGCCGTAGGTTTCGTAAAAGCTTTGCGCCCGCTCCAGATGTTGCCGGTTGACCCAGCTCAACGAGTAAGCGCGTTTGCCGATGCTGCGGCCGATCCAGTAATTGACGGTGTCGCCCAACACGGCGGCTACGCTCATGATGCCGAGCAGCATCGGCAGATTCAGCGCATCCACCGCGACGAAGGCGCCGGCGGCAAACAGCAAGGAATCTCCGGGCAGAAACGGCATCACGACAAAACCGGTTTCGACAAAGATCACGGCAAACAAGATCGCATAGGTCACGGCGCCGTATTCGCCGATCAACTCGGCCAGATGCTTATCGATATGTAACAAAACGTCGAGCAGGTAATGTAGCCAATCCATCTGTAATCTCTGAAATCCTGGAAATAGTGCGGTAATGCGCCGGCCGGCCGAGTTACCGGTAGAAATAAGCCGCGGCCGCCGCGCTGATCAAGCCCAGCAACAGCGCAACCAGCCAACGCCAGACTTTAACGGGCTTGGATGGGGCTGCCTCCTGATAGGCCACGCCTTCGATGCTGGCGTCAACCGCCTTCAATTTGCCATCGGCTTCGCGAGCCACCCGGTAGACTATCACGTCACCCCTTAACGGCCGCCGCGCCATGCCTTTCAGCGAAGAGATATGGATAAAAATGTCCTTGTCGCCGCTATCCGGCTGAATGAAGCCGAAACCTCTGTCGTCTTTCCAGGTTTTTAAAACACCTTTGTGGACGGTGCTATCCGCCATATCGATTCACCTCTTAAATTACGAACTGGATTTGTAGGGAACTCCGCTGCCGATGCAGCAGATTAACGTCGCCCGTATTTTGGACGAAATGCGCGACAATGCGGTTAAGCCGGATCGATCCGGCCGCAAGCGCGAAAATGGAATAGGGTCGCAAGGCTGGCAAATTCGCAAAGTGCAAGTTACCGTCCCGGTCTGCCTCGGCAATAATCCGCGCAGAACCCACCGAGACGAAAACGGCGTTTACGCTTAAGCGCATAAACGCCGTCTGCACTCAAATTTTCTTGTCGATCAAAACCTTATCGTCTATGACCAACTTCGATACGCCCCCCAGCGACAAATGCAGCGTGCAGGACGCGGTTTTAAAGTTGGAGCCCGGTTCGCCCACCCATTCCATCGTCACGTAAGTGGCTTTATCGGTATCGGTCTTGGACGGGAAATAAACCTGGGTGCCGGTTTTGTTTTGAATCAATTTCGGGCATTTTTGGTTGGCCATTTCCTGCATGGCGACCAAAGAACGGATCTGCGACGCGGCTTCCTTCTCTTCGTTGCTTTGCTCCTTGCTGGCGCCAACCAGAATGAAACCGATCACAAATACACCCAGCACAGCGATCATAGCTTTTTGTATTTCACCCATTGTTGCTCTCCTCTGTTTGTAATTATTCTCAAAGCAAATCCGAAACCTCAGGTTTCGGATTCTAAGCTAAATGGCCGGTAGCGGCAATGAGCCGGCAATAGAGCGTTTAGGCCTGCGGATCGACCTGGGCAATCCAGTCGCCGAGATTGTAGTAATTGGTGATGCGGGCGACTTTACCGTCGCGGATTTCGAAGAACGCGCCGGCCGGCAGGCGGTAAGTCTGGCCGTTGGCTTCCGGCAGGCCTTCGTCGGTATTCAGGTATTCGCCCAACACGACGAATTCGGCGGCACCGCGGCTACCGTCGGCATTGGCCATGACCACCATGTCAACCAACTGCTCCTTATAGTGGTGATTCATTTTTTTCATGAATTCGGCAAACGCGGCCTTGCCTTGTTCGCGGCCGCCTTGATTGATGTCGTGCACCACGTCGTCGGTCAACAAGCTCAGGAAAGTCTCCATGTCGCCGTCGTTGAATGCTTGATAGTACTTTTGGATCAATTCGATTGCTTGTTGCATAGTGGTCTGTGACTGAATGGAAAAAGGCGGCAATTTTGCCAGAAGCCCGTTTTTTTTTCAGCTTAAAATTCAACGCCCTGCTCGGCTTTGATTCCGGCTTGAAAGGCGTGTTTGACCCGGGTCATTTCGGTGACGGTGTCGGCGATCTCGACCACTTCCGGCGCCGCGTTGCGCCCCGTCAACACCAAGTGCAGCCAGCCGGGCTTGTGTTGGCGGATGAAATCGGCGATTTCCTGGCCGCTGATCCAGCCGTAGCCGCAGCAGTAATTGATTTCGTCCAAAACCACCAAATCGAATTGTTCCGACAGGATTTTCTGTTTGGCAAATTCCCAAATCTCGCGGCTGGTCTTAATGTCCTGTTCCGGATTTTTGGTATCCCAGGTAAAGCCGTCGCCCAGGGCGTGCCACTCGATTTCCTCGAAGCGGGCGGCCGCTTTCTGTTCGCCGGTCTGCCACTGGCCCTTGATGAACTGGATCACGCAAACCTTCATGCCCCAACCCGCGGCGCGAAACACCATGCCGAACGCGCTGGACGATTTGCCCTTACCCTCGCCGGTATGTACCAATACCAGGCCGTGTCGTTTTTCTCTTACTTTCATGCTGCAGCCTTCGCCATCCCTACGGTTAAAGGGCGCGCATTGTAACAAGTTATTGTTGCCGCTACCGGTTTCCGCCGAGCCGATTGCGGCGGCAACGAAAAACTCCTGATCTATTTCCGCAACGAATTATGCAACTTAACCGCCAGTATCGCTGCGGCCAATAAAAACGTCACGGCGTTGGCGACAATGATCGCCCAGTTCGCCAGAAACACGCCGTAAATCAACCAGCACAGCACGCCCAGCGTGAACAGGCTGTACATGCCCAAAGACAGCGACGATGTATCGCGGGTTTTGACGGTCATGACCGCCTGCGGCAAAAACGAGGCCGTCGTCAACGCCGCGGCCAGATAGCCTATCCAATCGGAATTCATAAAAAATCAAACGCCAAAACGTTGCCAGCCCAAATAGGCCAACACCGCCAATATCAGTAAAGAAAAAGCCAGCCCCCAAAAATAACCGACGAACAGCATGACTTTAACCGGTTTTTCGACGGGCTTGTTGCGGCACAGCAGCCAACCACCCAAGGCCGATACGGCAAGAATAGCCAGTAAGGCGTCGATGGCGGGATTCATCTAGTTAGCGCGGCGGCGGCGCCAACACTTCGCGCGAGCCGTTGGTTTCGGGCGGGCTGACCACACCGGCGTTTTCCATGTCTTCGATAATCCGCGCCGCACGGTTATAGCCGATTTTGAAGCGGCGCTGCACGCTGGATATAGATGCCTTGCGCGACTCGGTAACAAAAGCGACTGCCTCGTCGTACAACGGATCGGACTCGCTCTCGTCGCCGTCCGCACTCGCCACTTCGCCGCTGTCGGTACGCTCCTGGGTAATCTCGTCCAGATAGTCGGTCGGGCCGGTCTTTTTCATGAACTCGACTACCCGATGCACTTCGTGGTCGTCGACGAAGGCGCCGTGAGCCCGCAGCGGAATGCTGGTACCCGACGGCAGGAACAGCATGTCGCCGTTACCCAGCAAGGCTTCCGCACCACCTTGGTCGATGATGGTCCGGGAGTCGATCCGCGACGACACCTGGAACGAAATCCTGGTCGGCACGTTGGCCTTGATCAAGCCGGTCAAGACGTCGACCGAAGGCCGCTGGGTCGCCAACACCAAATGGATGCCGGCGGCACGAGCTTTTTGCGCCAGACGGGCGATCAGTTCCTCGACCTTCTTGCCCACCACCATCATCATGTCGGCCAGCTCGTCGATGATAATGACGATGCTTGGCAACGTGGTCAGGTAGGGATAATCGTCCAGCGGAATCGGCGTTTGCGGGTTGAACAGCGGATCTCGGATCGGCTGGCCGGCCGCGTCGGCTTCCTTAACCGCGTGGTTGTAACCGGCCAGATTGCGCACGCCGACTTTGGACATCAATTTATAGCGCCGCTCCATTTCCGCTACGGCCCAACGCAACGCGTTTTGGGCGTCTTTCATGTCGGTGACGACCGGGGTCAGCAAATGCGGAATGCCTTCGTACACCGACAGCTCCAGCATTTTCGGGTCGATCATGATCATGCGCACGTCTTCCGGCTTGGCTTTGTACAGCAAGCTCAGAATCATGGTGTTGATCGCGACCGACTTACCGGAACCGGTGGTACCGGCTACTAGCGCATGCGGCATTTTGCCGAGATCGGCCACCACCGGCGTCCCGGAAATATCCTTACCCATCGCAATGCTGAGTTTGGACTTGGCCCGCTCGAATTCGTCCGATACCAGTAGATCGCGCAGCGACACCATCTCCCGCTCTTGGTTCGGAATCTCCAAACCGATTACCGATTTGCCTTCGATGATTTCGACGATGCGCACGCTGGTCACCGACAGGCCACGCGCCAAGTCTTTGGCCAGACTGCTGATCCGGCTAACCTTGACCCCGGCGGCCAAACGCAATTCGAACCGGGTAATCACCGGCCCCGGCAGCACCGCTTCCACTTCGGCGGCGATGCCGTAATCTTGCAGCACGTCCTCGACCTGGCGCGAAATCTCTTCCAGCTCGGTTTTGGAATAGCGTTTGACCTTGATGTCGCGTTTGTCCAACAACGACAACGGCGGCAAGGCATTCAGGAAGGCGCTGTCGTCCAAATTTTCCAGGACCTTGCTGTCCTTGCGCCGCGCCGGTCTGATGACCTCGGCGGCGTTGGCGTTCGCCTGCACGGTTTCCACAACCTGAATTTGCGGTTTGTTGCGCGGCGCCTCGTCGGCTCTGGCATCCACTTTGGTTTCGGGTTTGCTGCGCACTTTTTTGGCTTCGGCGCGAACCGGTTTCTCGATGCTACGGTAACGTTCGGCACCGGTGACAGCCTGGCGGCCGACCACGGAACACGCGCTCATCGCGCATTTGCCGATCAAACTCATCACCATCAGCCAGGACAAGCCGGTGAACATCGTCACCCCGGTCATGAAAATGGCCAGCAGCAACAGCGTCGAGCCGGAGTTGCCTAACAAATGTACCAAGGCGTCGCCGATTTCCCGGCCCAGAATACCGCCCGGACTCTCTGGCAGATCGACTTTGGTCCGCAAAAAATGCAGATGTAAGAACAAAATGGCCGAGCCGGAAACGACGGTCGCCAGAAAACCGACCGAGCGCGCCGCGACCAACCATTGGCTGGCCTGCTGTTGGCTGGGACCTTGATAGACCATGTAGCCGTACCAAAACACCATCACCGGGATCAGATAGGCCATCAAACCGAGAAAACTCAACACGAAATCGGCCAGCCAGGCGCCGAACACGCCGCAAGCGTTGCTGATCGATTGGTAGGACGTGCTGTGGCTCCAACCCGGATCGTTGGAGTTAAAAGTCAATAAGGCAATCAAAAAGAACAAGGCAAAACAGGAACAGCCCAGCAATGCGATTTCGCGATATCCTCGCGCGTCTTTCTCTTCCACAACAGCAACCATGGGTGACGGCTCACAATAAAAGTGTAACGAAAACTGGATTATAGATGATAAAAATCGATTTCACATTAGCTCAGTCGGCGCAGCCCGCAAAATCCCGGCATTCCGCCGGTTTAATCCGCGGGGGATTGCCCATATAATCTTTTCATCCTAACCCGCATGGAGATCGTGAAAATGGCTGCTGCCAAGCATTGCAAACTTTTAATCCTAGGTTCCGGCCCGGCCGGCTACACCGCAGCCGTTTACGCCGCGCGCGCCAACCTCAATCCGGTCATGATCACCGGCATGCAGCAAGGCGGACAATTGACCACCACCACCGAAGTCGACAACTGGCCCGGCGACGTCGACGGCGTCCAAGGCCCGGAATTGATGGACCGGATGTTGCGCCACGCCGAGCGTTTCAACACCGAGGTTATTTTCGACCACATCCACACCACCGATCTGTCGCAAAAACCGTTTACCTTGACCGGCGACGCCGGCGTTTACACCTGCGATGCGTTGATCATCGCCACCGGCGCCTCGGCCAAATATCTGGGGTTGGATTCCGAAGAAGCTTTCAAAGGTAAAGGCGTTTCCGCTTGCGCCACCTGCGACGGTTTTTTCTACCGCAACAAACCGGTCGCGGTGATCGGCGGCGGCAATACCGCGGTAGAAGAAGCCTTGTATCTGGCCAATATCGCCTCGGAAGTCATCGTCGTGCATCGGCGCGATAAATTCCGTTCCGAGAAAATCCTGTCCGACAAATTGATCGAGAAATCCAAATCCGGCAACGTGCGTATCGAATGGAACCACGAACTGGACGAGGTGTTAGGCGACGACATGGGCGTCACCGGCCTGCGCATCAAAAGCACGCAGGACGGCTCGACCAAAGAACTGGACGTACACGGCGTCTTTATCGCGATCGGCCATACGCCCAACACCGACATTTTCGCCGGCCAATTGGAAATGGACCACGGGTACATCGTGGTTAAAAGCGGCATCCACGGCAACGCCACCGCCACCAGCGTGCCGGGCGTATTCGCCGCCGGCGACGTGATGGACTCGCATTACAAACAAGCCATCACCTCGGCCGGCGCCGGCTGTATGGCGGCATTGGATGCCGAGAAATACCTGGACGATTTGTTCGGTTAAACCCTCCGCTGCGTTGCGGCCCGGCGCCGCAACGCCGTTTCAAGCCCCCTGACCCATCTGCTCAGCGGCCCGCCAAATCTTAATGGCCCGAAACGCCCCGTCCGCAGCGCCCGGTTCGGCGCCAATCCCAAGGTAAAACTTCGGCTTGTTTCAATAAAACCAGGGCAGCAAGCGCCAGCGGTTGTTCCGGTACGCCCGGTATGCGTCGCCGAATTGCCGCTCCAACAAACGCTCTTCGATCTCGATCCGCCGCGCCAGCGCCCAAGCGGCCGGCAGCAACACACTGAGCAATGCCAGGCCGTCGCCCATGGCCAATCCGGCCGCGGCCAAAGCAATCAACAAACCGGTATAAGCCGGATGCCGCAGCACACGGTAGGGCCCGTCCTCGACCAATCGATGGCCGTGCAAAATCGCTACATTCGTGGTAAAGAACCGACCTAGCCCGACCACCGCCGTATAACGCAAATACAAACCACCGGCAAATATCGCCAACGCCAGTATCTGCCGCGGCAGATAATCCAGCGGAATCGGCAGCCAGGCCAGTTGTTTGAACACCAGCGCCGACAACAGTCCCAGCGTCACAAACAGCCACAGCCGGCGTTGCGAACGCCGCTCGCCGAAGGCGATTTCGCTATCCGGCGAACTCCGCCGCCGGGCCAGCCCGATCTCGGCCGCTACCCAGGCCAGAAACACCAAAAACCAGAAAACTCTCACCCAAACCATCGCCTGCCCTCCTCCGGCTAGCGGCAGAATCCTTTGCCTCGCGTCGCGTTACCTCGTGTAACATACCCCAATTTGCCGAGCGCCATGCAGCCGATTATCGAACTGAACCAGGTTTACAAGGATTACCCGCAAGCCGGCGGCCGGCAAACGGTCTTGCACGGCATCGATTTACGCATTGCCGCCGGCGAATTCGTCGCGATCGTCGGCCCGTCCGGTAACGGCAAATCCACGTTATTGAACCTGATCGCCGGCATCGACCACCCGAGCCGCGGCGAGATCGTCGTCGCCGGCCACGCCCTGCAAAACCTCGGTAACGAACGGCTGGCGCGCTGGCGCGGCGAGCATGTCGGCATCGTATTCCAGTTCTTCCAACTGCTGCCGGCGCTGAGCCTGCTGCAAAACGTGATTCTGCCGATGGACTTCCTGGGCCGGCTGCCGAAAAGGCAACGCCGCGAGCGGGCACTGCAATTGCTGGACAGCGTCGGCTTGCTCGGCGCAGCGGACCGGCTGCCGAGCCAGGTATCCGGCGGCCAGCAGCAACGGGCGGCCATCGCCCGCGCCCTGGCTAACGACCCGCCGCTGATCGTCGCCGACGAGCCGACCGGCAATCTGGACAGCGCCAGCGCCGACTCGGTGTTCGATTTATTCAGCCATCTGCGCGACCGCGGCAAGACGCTGTTGATGGTCACCCACAACGAGGCGCTGGCCGACGCGGCCAGCCGCAAACTGGAAATTCGCGGCGGCCGGCTGCACGCCGACAGCCACCGGGAACCGCGTTGAGCGCGCTGGCCTACAAATTCCGCGCCGATTTGTGGCGCCATAAAGGCCGCAGTCTGCTCGCCGTCGCCAGCATCGCCATCGGCTTGTTTTGCGTCGGCACCATCTTCGGCATGATCGATTTATTGCTGGCAAAAATGGATGCCGCTCACCGCCAATCGCAACCTTCGCATATCAATATGCTCCTGCGCAGCGCCGCCGATTCGGCGCTACTGGAGCGGATCGCGGCGCTGCCCGACATCGCCGGCGTCGAAGGGGTAAATCCGGTGGCGGCGCGCTTCCGTTCGGCGCCTGACGCCGCTTGGCAAAACGCCAGCCTGATCGTCAGAACCGATTACGCCCACCAGCTTTACGACAGGACGACCTTGGTTTCCGGCGACTGGCCGACTGCGGGCAGGCTGGCCATCGAAAACCTGTCGGCCCAACATACCGGGCTCGGCAGCGGTGCCAACCTGCAACTGCAAATCGAACGCGCTGAACTCAATTTTCCGCTCGATGGCGTGGTCCGCCACCCGTTCGTCAAACCGCCCAAATTCGGCGGCCAGACCGTGTTTTTTGCTTCCGCTGCGGATGCGGCCTTATTCGGGCTGGCCCCGCGCAGTTTTCGGCAACTGCTGGTACAGGTCAAGCCGCCTTACAGCGAGGACAAGGCCCGCGCCGCCGCGTCCCAAATCCGCAGCCTACTCGCCGAACGCGGCGTTGCGGCTAACGCCACTTTATTGCAAGACCCGGACCGGCACTGGGGCCGGCCGTTTCTGGCCGGCATCAACGGCGTACTGGAAATCATGGCTGTGGCGGCGTTGGCGCTGTCCGCTAGCCTGATCGCCAACACCGTCTCGGCCCATATCACCCAACAAACCGATCAGATCGGCGTGATGAAGGCGGTCGGCGGCAGTAATCTCGCCATCGCCGGTTTGTACCTGAGCGAAACCTTGCTGCTGGCGATTGCCGCAATCGCGCTGGCCGCGCCGCCGGCGGCGCTGGCCGCCCATTTTGCTTCGTGCCGGCTGCTGGCCATCTTCGATATCGGCTGCGGCACGTTCGAACTCCCCAACCGGGCACTGGCGTATCTGGTCGTCGGCGGTTTGCTGGTGCCGCTGGCAACCGCCGTCGGGCCGGTGTGGCGCGGCGCGGCGATGACGGTGCGCGCCGCGATCGCCAGCTACGGCCTCGGCGCCGATTTCGGCAAAAGCCGGTTCGACGCCCGGTTACAAGGCCTGGCCGGCCGCTGGTTCCCTACCGTCTACGCCGCAGCGCTGGGCAATCTGTTCCGCCGCAAAACCCGGTTACTGTTGACGCAGAGCGTATTGGCCGTGGCCGGCGTCGCGTTTTTGAGCCTGGCCAGCCTGATCGCGTCGCTCAACCTGACCTTGGACAACGAAATGGCGCGCAGCCGATATGCCTTAAAATTGGGTTTGGCCAGCGACCAACCCCGGCAAATGGTGCAGGATACGATCAAGGCCGCCGATCCGGCCTGCAGCGTCGAAATCTGGCGCCGCCTGCCGCTGGAACTGAGCGGCGGCCGGGGCGTTTTCCGCCAGAAAGGCAGCCTGGGCCTGCAATTGCTGGCATTGCCGGCCGGCAGCGAGACTTACCGGCCGCGGATCGAGAGTGGCCGCTGGCTGCAAGCCGACGACGCCGGCCGGGCCGTATTGGTGCTGAATGCCGAAACCGCGGCCTTGAACGGCATTAAAACCGGAGACACGGTCGCAGCGGCGATCGGCAGAGACCGCCAAACTTGGCAAGTCGTGGGTTTGTACCGCTGGCTGGCCGGTAGCCAATATGCCGTGGAACCGGTATACGCCCCGCTGGAAACGATAGAAAAAAGCCTGGGCGGCGATACCGCATCGTTGGCGCTGGTCACCGCGCCGGTCGCCACTCTGCAGGACGAAACCGCGCTGCTGAGCCGGCTCAGCGAGATACTGCAGCAACGCGGCGTCGCGGCGGACATTTACAACACACACGGCCGACTGGAACAGCGCGGATACGCCCGCAACCAATTTAAACCGTTGATTGGGGCCTTATCCGGCCTGGCGGCGATGCTGGCCGCGGTCGGCGGCATCGGCCTTTCCGGTACGCTGGCGATCGGCGTGCTGCAACGCAGCCGGGAAATCGGCGTGTTAAGGGCAATCGGCGCCCCATCGCCGACCCTGTTCCGGCTGTTCATGCTGGAAGGCTTGTTCCACGGCGTTCTGGCCTGGCTGATCAGCGTACCGCTGGCCTACCGGGCCGGCGCACCGCTGGCGAAACGGCTCGGCGAAACCATGTTCGGCTTGAGTCTGGACTATCGCTTCGACTTCGCCGCGGCCGGCTATTGGCTGGGCCTAATCTTACTGCTGGCCGCCACGGCCTCGTATTTCCCGGCGCGGAAAGCGGCAAATATGGCGATCCAAGACTGCCTGTCGCATTGAGCGCCGGCTGCGGCCGTTCCAGGCACCTGCTTGCAGTTCGTAGCTCGGCTTGCGACCGCCGAAAAAGCGGAACTCGGCAGCAAAACGCCGGAACGCGGCGGTCGCAGCGGCTGCAGAAAGCGGCCGGGTAGCCGATAATGATGAATAACGACGAGCCGCTGCGACTGCTCGATCGAACCCATTTGCTACCGTAACTCAAGCTTTTATTACTCTCACCCGAATTATGTTCTCAATATTCAGCCGCAAACGCGAAATAGAAGAATTACAACAACATCTGGCTAAAGCGGAACAGCGCATCGAACAGCAAAACAGCGAGCTGGAACAACTGCGCCAGCGTGTGCAAGTAGCCGACAAAGCCAATTCCAGCCTGGAGCAGCAGTTGAACAGCCAGAACGGCACCGTGCGCCATTTGCAAAATTTCGGCCAGTCGCTGGTGACGATGCAGGCCAGTTTGCTGACACTGGCCAACCGCCTGCGGGACGAAAAAGACAATGCGGTCGAGGCGCAAGGTATCTCGCTGGATAGCAGCAACGCCATCGAGCGCATTTCGAAAAACCTGGCCAACCTGGCCGACGCCTCCAGTTCCGCCGCGCAGCAGGCCGGATCGCTGGACCAAAGTTCGCGAGAAATTATCGGCGTCGTCAAACTGATTCACGATATCGCTGACCAAACCAATCTGTTGGCGTTAAACGCGTCGATAGAATCGGCCCGTGCCGGCGAACAAGGCCGCGGTTTTGCCGTCGTCGCCGACGAAGTGCGGACGCTGGCGCAAAGAACGGCCGAGGCCACCAACAAAATCGCCAAACTGGCCGAGTCGATCCGCGTCGCCAGCGGCGGCACCCGCGACCAGATGAACTCGCTGGCCGAACAGTCGCGCAGCTTCAGCGAGGATGGCCAGCGCGCCACCGGCACGATGCGCGAATTGCTGGATTTTTCGGTGACGATGGAGAAAGTGGTCGCCGCGTCGTCGTTACGCAGTTTTTGCGAACTGGCGAAACTGGACCATCTGATTTACAAGTTCGAACTGTATAAAGTGCTGTTCCATTTATCGCAAAAATCGCGGTGCACGATTTTGCCCAACACACCGAATGCCGCTTGGGTAAATGGTATTACCAGGGCGAAGGCAGGGCCTGTTTTTCGCAATTGCCCGGTTACCACGACATCGAACAACCGCATATCGGCGTACACAGCAGCGCCATCAACGCGCTGAAAGCCCATGCCGCCGGCGACGTCGACACCATGTTGCGCGAGGTCGGCAATATGGAAGACGCCAGCTTGTTGGTGTTGTCGAATTTGGAAAAGATGGCGCACAGCGCCGAAGCGAACAGCAATTTGCTGTGCCAAGCCAAGCACCCCTGAATTGGCGACGGTTGCCCCGACCGCTAAAGCAAAGGGTCGGGTGCGAAGAAAATATTCGATAAATCGATGAAAATTTCGATCCGGTCGCCGCGCCGGCGTTCCCGCTGCCTTTGCTCCGCTGCGACATCCTCTTCGCAGCCGCGGCGGCGGTCGTTCAGATCGTCCCGGAAATTGTAGGGCCGCACCAAGATTTCGCTGCCGTTGAAGGCTTTGCCGTTGAGCCGCTCTATGGCTCTGAGGCCGGACTGTTCCGAATCGAGCATGGCCAAACCGTGGTGCTCCAGCGCATTGGTGGTTTTGTCCCGGATCACCATGACCTCGGCTTTCAACACCTCGCCGCTGTCCGCTTCGCCGCCGGCCGAGGCAATCAGGCTGTACAGTTCGTTGGGCCGGGAATTAACCGGAATATCTTTAAAAAACAAAATCATAAAGCGCTCGATGCCGTTGCGGCAGGCTGGTTATGGGCCAAGCCGGCGACGACAACCGGCCCCGGCCGCATTTTAGCCCGTTGCCCGGCTAACTTTAAACCCCCATGTCGGCCAGGATTTTGTCGCGCACCAATTGCCCGGACAGCGTTACCATCGGCATGCCGCCGCCCGGATTGACGCTGCCGCCGACAAAATACAGATTGGCCAACTGGCTGCTGCGTTGCGGCGCTTTGAAGCCCAAATTCTTGTTGCGGTCGGCCACCACGCCGTAAATCGAGCCCCGATTCGAATAGTAACGGGCCTGGATATCCAGCGGCGTCCAGTACTCCTCGGTAACGATGTGCTTACGCAGATCGGTCAGACCCATCCGTTCCAGCTTCAGCAAGACCCGTTCGCGCAGCGCCCAATAATCCTCCGCGGTTAACGGCTTGTCCGGGTCCAAATGCGGAATGTGCGGCAGAATTTTGATGATCTCGCAACCGGCCGGGGCCTGCTCCGGATCGGTTTTACACGGTGCGACCAGATAAATGGTCGGATCTTCCGATAACCGGTGGCTGTGAAACACCGCGTCGAAATGCGCCCGCGAGTCGGCCGAATAAAAGAAGTTGTGGTGCGCCAATTGCGGATAAATCCGGTCCACGCCCAAGTGCAACACCAGACCGGAACAGGTCGGCTCGAAGCGCTGCATTTTTTTCAGTTCGGCCGGAGTGCTGTTTAGCAATTTCTGCATCGCCGGGATCACTTCCATGTTCGATACCACGATATCGGCCTGCAACAACTCGCCGTCGGCCAAACGCACGCCGGTTGCCCGGCCGTTTTGGCGTTCGATTTCGGCGGCTTCGGCGTTCAAGCGGATCGTCACGCCGAGTTCTAAAGCCAGTCGTTCCATGGCCTTGGCCAAGCCGTACATGCCGCCTTTGACGTACCACAAACCGTAGCCGTATTGGATGTAAGGCATCAGATTCATCAAAGCCGGTGCATCGTAAGGCGAGGAACCGACATATTTAATGAAGTAATTTAGAATGTCGGCCAGCTTCGGATCCGAAACGAAACGCCTGACGCCCTGGTCCATGGTCCGAAACACATCGAATTTCAAACTGCGCAACGGACCGTAAAACTTCAGCAATTCCCAAAAGCCGTCCAAGCCCTTGGCAAAATACCCGGCTTCGGTTTCTCTAGTAAGCTCTTGCGAATAGGCCATGAAGCGTTGAAACTCTTGGTAGACCTGCGGCCCGAGCTTATCCAGTTCTCGGCGCTGGTTGTCCGGGTCTTCGCATAAATCGACGACGGTGCCGTCTTCGAAAAAATTGCGCCAGTGCGGTTCGACTTTTTCGATCGCGACGTAATCGGCCATGCGTTTTCCGGCCCGCTCGAACAACGCCTCGAACACGTGCGGCATGGTCAGAATCGACGGCCCCAGGTCGAAGGTGAATCCGGCTTGGGTCATGATATTCAGCTTGCCGCCGACTTTGTCGTTCTTGTCCAGTAACTGTACCCGAAAGCCTTCTGTGGCCAACGAGATCGCCGCCGACAAACCGCCCAGGCCGGCACCGACTACGACGACGTTTTGATTACCAAGGTTTTGCTTCATCAATAATTCCTATGCCAAGTCAGCAGTAATTTCAGGTTATGCCAGCGCTGGGCCAGATCGAAAGCCGAATACTCCCGAAACGCCTGCAAGGCCGGCCAATTGCGCTTTATGCGTTGCCGCAGCGAACCGCTGCCGTAGACGAAATCGAGGTAGCCTTGCAACGCCCGGTAATGTTGTGCCGAATACGGAAACCAGTTGGGTTCCTTGGGCAAGTGGCTACGGCTGGTCAAGCCCGACACCGGATAACTGAACGCCAGCAAGCCTTCCGCACCGTGGTAACGGCCGAAACCGCTACGTTTGACGCCGCCGAACGGCAAGCCGGCGTGGCCAATGTTTTTGATCACATCGTTGACCGCCCAATTGCCGACCTGCAATTGCCGAGCGACCCGCTCGGCTTTGGCGATGTCGCGGCTCCACACCGAAGCATTCAAGCCGTATTCGCTGTCGTTGGCCAGCCCGACTGCATCGGCTTCGCCGTCGAAGGCCATCACCGGCAGCAAGGGGCCGAAGGTCTCTTCCCGCATCAGCCGCATGCCGTGGTGCACGTTCCACAACACCACCGGCCTAACGAAGTTGCCGTCGCAAACCAACGGTCCGGAGGCTGCCGCGCCCTGCGCGATGGCATCCTCGTACTGCGCCTTGATCAGCTCGATTTGCCGCCCGGAAACCATCGCCCCCAGCTCGGCATCTGCGCCGACTCCGACCCGTAGCGCCGCCACAGCGTCGAGCAAGCGGCGCAGGAATTCGTCGTGGCAGTGCCGCTGCAGGTACAGCCGTTCCACTGAGACGCAGACCTGGCCGCTGTTGCTGAAGGCGCCGTAAACGGCCGCCGCCGCGGCCCGATCCAAATCGGCATCGGCGAACACCAACATCGCATCCTTGCCGCCCAATTCCAGCAATACCGGCAGCGGATGCTGCGCAGCCTGGCGCATTACCGCTCGGCCACCCTCCAGACTGCCGGTGAAAAAAACCAGATCCGGGCCGGCCTCGATCAACTGGGCACCAACCGAGCCGTCGCCCGCCAGCCATTGCACCAAGTCCGGCGGCAGCTCCAGGCGTTGAAATAAATCGACAATGAGTTGGCCGACCGGCAGGCTCAACTCCGACGGTTTCAAAATCACGGCGTTGCCGGCAAACAAGGCGGTCAGCAGCGGCGCCACCGACAATTGGAACGGATAATTCCACGGCGAAATTATCGCCGCGACGCCGACGGGCCGGTAGCGAATGCCGGCGGTGGCGCCGGGAAAGGCAAACGGCGAGGTCGCCACACTACGATCGGCCAAAATATCCGGCGCATGTTTGCGGTAATACGCCAGCAAATCCAGCAACGGATAGATTTCGCCGAGCAAGGCCTCGCATGCCACCTTGCCGGTAGCCAGACGCAGGCAATCGACGATAGGGTCGATTTCGGCCAGGACCAGTTCGCCGAATTTCGCCAGAATTCGGCAACGCTCCCGAACCGGCGTTTGGCCCCAAATGCCGGCAGCGGCACGGGCGCGCTGCAGCTTGAGGGCTATCTCGTCAGCAGTAGCGGCGGGATACTCGCCGAGCAAACGGCCGTCGAGCGGAGAAATGGCAGGTAATATCGCCACGGCTGGGGCAATCCGGTTAGCGGAAATATTGAAATAACATGGCCGAGGCTTACGACTTCAACCAGCGGCTGTGCTGGATGTCGGCAAAGTCCGCACCGTGTTTTCGGGAAATCATGTTGGCGGAGATCCGCGCCGACTCGTAAATCGTCGGCAAGCCGCTGCCGGGATGGGTACCGCCGCCGACCAGATAGCAATTGTCCAGTTCTTCGAAGCGGTTATGCGGCCGCCAGTACAGCATCTGGCTGAATTTGTGCGCCAGACTGAAAGTGGCGCCTTTGTAAACGTATTCGTCGCGCTCCCAGCCGCCCGGCGTGATGATTTTTTCGCATTCGATATGGTCGCGGATATCGCTCAAACCCAGGCGGGCGCCCAAGCTATCCAACACCTGCTCGCGTACCGCCTGGCAATGGGCATCCCAATCCAAGCCGCTGTCGTTGTTCGGCATCGGCGCCAACACGTACAAGGCCGACTTTCCGGCCGGCGCCAGACTGGGATCGTTGACCGAAGCGTTTTGCACGTAAAACGACAAATCCGCGCTCAGCGTCTTGTTGGCGAAGATATTGCTGATGTTGGTCCGGTAATCCTTGGCGAACACGATGGTGTGATGCGGCAGGTCGTAAAGCTTGTCCAGCCCCAGATAGAGCATGAAGGTGGAACAGGAATAATCCAGCTTTTGCAATTTGTCCGGCGCATATTTCTTTAGGCTGCCGGCCGGCGCCAACCGGCTCATCGCATGGGCGAAATCGGCATTGACCACCGTTTCGTCGCCGCTTACTTCAGTGCCGTCGTCGAGCCTGACGCCCTTGACCGCGCCGTCTTCGACCCATAACGACGCCACGCCGGTCGAGGTGTGAATTTCGCCGCCGTTTTCGACGACGACTTTGGCCATCGCCGCGGCGATGCGGTTCAATCCGCCAGCCACGTGGTAGATACCGTATTCGTGTTCCAAATACGGCAACATGGTGAACAGTGCCGGACATTCCCACGGCGACATGCCCAGATATTTGGACTGGAAACAAAAAGCCAGGCGCATTTTTTCCTGGGTGAAATAGCGACCCAGATTGGCGAACACGCTTTTCGGAAACGCCAGCCACGGTAAGGCTTTAATCAAGTCCGCCGACAAAAACGAACTGAGACTGGAATAGTCGCGGGTGATGCAGGGATAGAGTGCGTTAAAACGCTTGCGCTCGACTTGTAAGAACGCTTCGTAACCGGCCGCGCCTTCGTCGAACACCCGGTTCAACTCGGCCCGCATGTTTTCCCGATCGGAATACACCTCGATCTGACGGTCGTCGTACACCAGCCGGTACATCGGCGACAGCGGCAGGAATTCCAGATAATCCGAACTACGCCGGCCGCACATTTCGAACATTTCATCCAACACACCTTTCATCAACAAAAAGGTGGGACCGGTATCGAAGGTAAAACCGTCGAGCCGAATCGGCCGGTTCCGGCCGCCGACTTCCGGATGCTTGTCGTATATCGAGACTTTGAAACCGCGCTGGCTCAGGAGCATGCCTGCGCACAAGCCTCCCGGGCCGGCGCCGACGATGATGATGTGTTTGGACTGGCTCATGTTTCCGATTGAGTTTTCGTAGCTATAGCTTTGGAATATGCCGGTAATGTAACAGTAAAACTCGAAAAAGCGATTTTTGATCGGCCTTGCAGCGTATTCGGATCTGGCAGCGGATTGGCAGGAAACACAGCCGAGAGGCCTGGCGCAGGCGGATTGCGGGAATTGCAGGGCCTGGCCGCGTGGCGAAAGGCGGCCAACGAAGTTGCCGCAGCCATTACCTCGGCGGATGATTTGTTCGCAGGCATAAAAAAGCCCACCTAAGTGGGCTTCGTCCGGTTTTATTTGTTATGTGTTGGACGCCTACCGCGCGATACGGCAGGTTAATGGCTTGCGTTTATTATTGTTGTTCTACCAGATAACTGGTCGCTTTCCTCCCTCCCCCTATTGGCAGGAAGCGCCTCTTGCGAAGCGACCAACCTACTCAAGGTGGACGCATTGTAGGGGATAAAAAAACCGATGTCCAGAAAAACTGCGACGTTTTGTCGCATACCCTGCCACACCTTGAATCTTAAGGCTTACAGCCGTTCGGAGCGGATGAGTTCGCCGTGTATTTGCCCGGTTTCGAATCTTGGCCTGGCCGTCGCTGCCTGCAAAAAAAAGCCCCGGAGAACCGGGGCAAATGTCAAAGAGGGGGAACTCCGCTTCAGGCTGCGCCGGGTATTCGCTCCGGAATACGCCGTCGTGCCGCTCCGCTCATAGTTCGGAAACAGTTATAGAAGAGTCTGCCGAAAAAACCTGGACGGCAATCACAGATACAATATTGCGCGGCAATCGGAGCCGAACGCTTGGTACCGAAAAGCTGCGGCCGTCACAAAATCACCCAGCAACCCAACGCATGCCGCCGATCAGGCGCACGACACCCATACGACTTCGATGATCGCGGAATTCATACACTACCTGGGTACACGGACCAATCCAGGCGCGCGACGATTGGGTTACGCCGGCGAAGCAGCCGCCTTGGAAGCCCGCCACCGCCGCTGCCGGGAGGCCTGGTTACCGCATTTGGCCGCCACCCGAGCCGCCTTGCTGCGCGCCGCCGAACTGGCTCATCCGAATTCGGGCGACGCTTTGCTGGTCGGCGGCGGCAGCGTCCACGATCTGCCGCTCGCCGAGTTAATGGACCGGTTCGACCGCATCGTGTTATTGGACATTGCTTTCGGCGTCGAGGCCCGGCGCTTGGCCAAACGTTGGCCGAAGCGGTTGCGGCTATGCCGCCACGACGTCACCGGCATCGTCGATTGGCTGGCAAAACACCGCAGCCTGCCGCCCGCCGAATTGCTTAGCCGCCCCGTGTTGCCGCAACTTGACATACCCCCCGGCTGGGTCGCGTCGGTGAACTGCCTGACGCAATTGCCGCTGCTGCCGCTAAATTACCTAGCCGGCCGCATAGTCGACGAATCCGCGCTCGAGGCATTCGGCCGAGCGCTGGTACAAGGCCATTTGCATTGGTTGCAAGCGTGGCGCGTGCCGATTTGCCTGGTCACCGAAGTCGAGGACCGGCAGTTCGACCGGGACGGGGTATTGACGAGCGGCACCGACTACCGCGCCTTACTGCAAGGGTTTACAACCGATGCCGCACGCATCGGCCGCTGGCCGTGGCTGATTCATCCGCCGGGCGAACTGGCCGACGGCCGCCACGAAAGCAGAATTGTCGAAGCTTGGTGCCTTTGACGTTTGGCCGCTCGAAAAAAAGCCGGCGCGAGGCCGGCTTGGTTGAGCGGGTTCGGAATGGTTCAGTGAACCGTCACTTTGGCGATCTGCCGAACCACGTCGCGCACGGTATTCGCCTGGCTGAAGTCGACCTGAAAATTGTTAAACATCTCCATGATCGATTGGTCCAGTTCGTGCAGAACCGCGGATGTCATACCTAAATCCTGCTTCAGGTTGCTGTCGGGGTAAATCTCGTCGACATCGATATCCAATGTGTCGGCGATCACCAAATAAACCGCCATGGACATCATATTTTCCATACTCTCAATCTCGTTCTCACCCATTTTTCCGCACATTTGCTGGAATCTCCATGCTGTTATAGATGGAACAATTGTCGGAAAATACTTACAAAATATCCGTGAATAACTACCTTTTTCCTTACCCGAATTGAGAAATACCGGACAAATAAAGCGATATTGCGTCCAGACCGCCCCAAACCGCTTCGCAAAGGAATCGCGCTACCTTGTTATATTTTTTAGAGACCACCGTTTTTCGCCAATTTCCTCGTCAAAAAAACTGTTTCTAAAAAACGTACTAATAAATCGATTAGCCAGCAAATCAGCCCCTTACCCCAAGCCACAAGGCGGATTTAGGATAATGGCCTCTGCGTTCCGTTCGGCAATCGCCGTGTGAGCGTGCTTGGTATCTTAGGCGCCATCGCCACTGACGGCATCGATCCGTTCATTTTGAGGAATCTGGTTGAGCAAATCCGGCAATACCTGGGCATCACCGATACGATTCGATGTGACTTCAATCGCTCGAATTTCCAGCGTTTCGGCGTCGATACCCAAATGAACCTTGCGCCACTGGCGACGATACTCGGCACCGTGCTTCTTGGTTTTCCATTTATGCCCTTTGGGTATCACCCAGCATTTTCACGCCGGTACTATCGACCAGCAAATGCAAGCCATTTGGATTAGGGCGATAGGCAATGCAAACCTGCAAACGCTGCTGGCGACGACATAATGTGGAGTAATCAGGCGTCGGCCAATCCAGACAGGATAGTTTCAATAAGCTTTCCGCCATGCCGGTGACTTGCCGGAGCGCCAACCCAAATAGATTCTTAACCATGAGGCAAAACTGAATGGCGGCATCAGAAAATTTTTCTGCTCGCTCCCGCTTTCCGCTGGCGACTGCTAACCAGTCCATTTCTTTATCTATCCAGAGTAAAAAGCGAACCGCGTTGCTTCAAGGATCGGTTGTAATCTCGCCAGTTCGTGGTTCGGTATTTGATGGATTGGGGCTTTGGCATTCGGGGCGTTAGGTTAACAATTTGACCTTAACATGGGGTTGTCATCGGATTTATGCAACAAAGCACCGCACATGAAAAGGGCCGCGGTTGCGGCCCTCGGTTTATCCGCCGGTTGCCGCCGGGGATTGCCTTATCAGGCTTTTGTCGCCAACAACACGGCGCCGGCTTTGAATACCGCGGTAACGGTCTGGCCCTTTTTCAAGCTCAGAGACGACGCACTTTCGTTGGTGACGGTCGCCGAAATTTGCTGGCCGCCGGCGGTATCCAAATCGATTTCGGTGTTGACTGCGCCCGGTTTGACCTCGGTAATGGTACCGGCCAGTTGGTTTCTTGCCGAAATTTTATAGCCGCCGAAATCGGCAACAATGACGATTTGCGGGGCTTTTATCAAGGTAATGACTTCGCTGCCCGGTTTGACGCTCAGCGCCTTGACTGATTCCTTGGTGATCGACGCCACCACTTTTTCCCCGCCGGCCAGTTCGACGATGACTTCGGCGTATACGGCGCCATCGATGATTTCGCTTACTTTGCCGCTGAATTGATTTCTTGCACTGGTTTTCATGGTTACTCTCCTTAGTGGTTCGGAAAGCTGCAGTGTAGCCTTGTTGAACCGCACGGTCCTTTATTCGATTTCGAATAGCGCCACCCGACAGCAACCGGGCCTAGTCAGCAAGCCAAGGTTGCCAGCAATACTGCATTGGCTTTGAAGATGGCCCGGCATTGCAAACCGGGTTTCAACCGCATGCGTTCCGCACTCGCCCGGGTCATGACGGCCGACAAGGTTTCTTCGTTGCCTTTCAGATTAACGATAATTTCCGCTTCGACCTGGTCCAGCTCGATTCTGCCGACCGATCCCCACAGTTGGTTTCTGGCCGACAAACGCAACTTTTCCGGTCCGGTCGCCAGCGTAATTTCGGTGTTGTTGATCAATACCGCGACTTCGGCACCAACCGCCAGTTCCAACGCGTGCGCCTCTTGCCGGCTCAAGTTGGCGCAAACGTATTCGCCGCCTTTGAGTTTGACCACGGCTTCCGAGCCGACGATGCCGTGTCTAATTAGCCAGACTACCCCGAACATTTGATTGGCTGCGGTCGTCCTGATCGTCAATGGTTTCAGCAGCCGCAACGCTTCGGTGTCGGATTCGACCGCGCGATTCAATTCCACCAGCAATTGGGCGTGTTTCTGTTCCAGCGATTCGAATAGTTTGAGCAGGATTTGGCCGGAGCCGGTCAACATGGTGCCGCCGCCCTTTTGGCCGCCGGTTTCCGACACCACCAAAGTCTTGGCCGACTTGTTATTGGCGCGTTCGATCAGCGTCCAGGCGCTTTTGTAACTCAGCCCGACCTGCTTGGCGGCGGCGTTGATGGAACCGGTGCGGTCGATGGCGCGCAGCAATTCGAACAAATGCCGGTCCAGGCCGTTGCCCAACCGGATGTCGCCTTGTACGCACCAAGAGCGTCCATCGCGCTGCCACATACTTAAGTGCCGGCCGCGGCATTGGGTTGCTTCAAAAAATTCTCCTGCGCTTCCTTGAATTGCAAATAGCGCTGTTGCCATTCGGACGGCAACTCCACTTTGACCACCTGTACCGCGGTGACCTTGTATTCCGGGCAGTTGGTCGCCCAGTCGGAGTTGTCGGTGGTGATGACGTTGGCGCCGGAAAACGGGTGATGAAAGGTGGTATAGACCACGCCGGGCTGCATTCGGGTCGAGATTTTGGCGTGCAATACCGTTTCGCCGGCCCGGCTTTGAATGCCGACCCAATCGCCGTCGAGGATGCCGCGTTCCTCGGCGTCGTGCGGATGGATTTCCAATATGTCCTCTGGATGCCAGGCGGTGTTCTTGGTGCGCCGGGTTTGGGCACCGACGTTGTATTGCGACAGAATCCGACCGGTGGTCAAAATCAGCGGGAAGCGGCGGGTGATTTTTTCGTCGGTGGCAACGTATTCGGTGGTCATGAAGCGGCCCTTGCCGCGCACGAAACCGTCGATGTGCATGGTCGGCGTGCCTGCCGGCGCATCGTCGTTGCAGGGCCATTGAATGCTGCCCATTTCTTCCAGTTTTTGGTAGCTGACGCCTTTGAACGTCGGCGTCAGCGCGGCGATTTCGTCCATGATTTGCGACGGATGGTCGTAGTGCATCGGGTATCCCATCGCGTTGGCCAACATCATCGTCGCTTCCCAGTCGCCGTAACCGCCCAGCGGCGCCTTGACCTTGCGCACCCTGGAAATCCGGCGTTCGGCATTGGTAAAGGTACCGTCCTTTTCCAGGAACGACGCCCCCGGCAGCAGTACGTGGGCGAATTTGGCGGTCTCATTCAGGAACAAGTCCTGGACGACGATGCATTCCATCGCTCGCAACGCGGCTTCGACGTGCTGGGTGTTCGGGTCGGATTGAGCGATGTCTTCGCCCTGGCAATACAGGCCCTTGAAAGTGCCGTCGAAGGCGGCTTCGAACATGTTCGGAATGCGCAGGCCGGGTTCGCTTTGCAATGCCACGCCCCAGGCTTGTTCGAACGTGGCCCGCACCGCATCGTTGGACACGTGGCGATAGCCCGGCAATTCGTGCGGGAAGGCGCCCATGTCGCAGGAGCCTTGCACGTTGTTCTGGCCGCGCAACGGATTGACGCCGACGCCGGGCCGGCCGATATTGCCGGTTGCCATCGCCAGGTTGGCAATGGCGATCACCATCGTCGAGCCCTGACTGTGTTCGGTCACGCCCAAGCCGTAGTAAATCGCGCCATTGCCGCCGTTTGCAAACAAGCGCGCCGCGCCGCGTACCAGCTCGGCCGGCACGCCGGTAATCGCCGCCATTTCTTCCGGCGAATTGCGCGGGTCCAGAATGAAGCCCTTCCATTTGGCAAATTCGTGGCTGTCGCAACGTTCATTGATAAAAGCTTCGTCGTACAAACCTTCATTAATGATGACGTGGGCCAGCGAATTGGCCATCGCCACGTTGGTGCCGGGGCGCAGTTTGAGATGGAAATCCGCCTTGATATGCGCGGAATTGGCCAGATTGATTTCGCGCGGATCGACCACGATCAGCTTCGCGCCTTGACGGATGCGGCGTTTCAGGCGCGAGCCGAACACCGGGTGGCCGTCGGTCGGGTTGACGCCGATCAGCATCACCACGTCGGCATCCATCACCGAATCGAAGGTTTGGGTGCCGGCCGAGGTGCCGAAAGTCGCGCTCAGGCCGTAACCGGTCGGCGAATGGCACACCCGCGCACAAGTATCGACATTGTTGTTGCCGAAGGCCGCGCGTACCAGTTTCTGCACCAAGTAGTCCTCTTCGTTGGTGCAGCGCGACGACACCAAGCCGCCGATCGCGTTTTTGCCGTATTTGGCCTGGATGGCCTTGAATTTGTCCGCCGCAAACTGTATGGCCTGTTCCCAGCTGGCTTCCTGCCACGGATCGGTGATTTTCTCGCGGATCATCGGCTTGGTCAGCCGGTCCGGATGGTTGGCGTAACCCCAGGCGAAGCGGCCCTTGACGCAGGCGTGGCCATGGTTGGCGTGGCCGTCCTTATTCGGGAACATGTTGACGACCTGGTCGCCCTTGACCTCTGCGACCAGCGAACAACCGACGCCGCAGTAAGCGCAGGTGGTGACGATGTGGTCGTCGGTCTGGCCGTGCTCGATCAGGGTTTTTTCCATCAAAGTCGCGGTCGGGCAGGACAGCACGCAGGCGCCACAGGACACGCATTCCGAATCCAGAAACGGTTGATTCTGTCCCGCCGATACCCGCGATTCGAAACCGCGGCCGTCTATCGTCAAGGCGAAAGTGCCCTGGATTTCTTCGCAGGCGCGTACGCAGCGGTTACACACGATACATTTGGAGGGATCGTACGTGAAATACGGGTTGGATTCGTCTTTGGTCAGCGACAAATGGTTATGACCTTCGTAGCCGTAACGTACTTCGCGCAAGCCGACCCGGCCGGCCATGGTTTGCAGTTCGCAGTGGCCGTTGGCCGGACACGTCAGGCAATCCAGCGGGTGGTCGGAAATATACAGCTCCATCACGCCGCGCCTAATGTTGGCGAGTTGCGGCGTTTGGGTCTTGACCACCATGCCGGCTTCGGCCGGCGTGGTGCAGGATGCCGGATAGCCGCGTCGGCCTTCGACCTGGACCAGACACAGGCGGCAGGAACCGAAGGGCTCCAGGCTCTCGGTCGCGCACAATTTGGGAACTTCGATACCGGCCATCGCGGCGGCGCGCAGCAACGAGGTACCCTGCGGTACGCTGACCTTGATGCGGTCTATTTCCAATTCAACCAAAGTGTTCGAGACTTTTTCAGGGGTTCCTAAATCACTCCCGCATCCGCAGTTACCGCATTTGTGCGCCATTCAATTTTCTCCAAAATCCGATCCGGAGCTGTTTATCTCCGGCTTACAAAAACAGTGACAACGAAGCGCTCCGGTTAACAGAACGAAAGCGGCCGCTGAACTGCGCGCCGGGAACGGGGCGAACCGATATGCACTCACATTATGTATCCACAAGTATGTAACGAAGTACAAGCGCCTTCCATCCCCGGCCACGGCGGCCATGTTTTATTCCAACCACTGGAAAATGGCTCAGATCGCGCAGGCAACGCCCGCTCAACCGCGTTCGACCCTAGCGCATCCAGCAACCCGCCACCGCCAACGACACAGACAGAATCAGATATATATTATTTTTTAAGGACTTGACGGCATTGGAATCGTCAACGGTGCCCCGCCGCAGCATAGCGGATTCGTGCAACCAGCCGGCCTCCGACGCGCGGGGCGTTAACATCGATAAACAATAAATTTCCGCAAAGTGAGCAAACGCCCTGCCGGTTTAAGCTGGTTTATATCCGGCGTTTGGCCCTATAATCCGACAAACGTTATATATAAAAATTCATAACGAAATACACGAGCCATGGAGAAGGACGCTGACTATGCGACACGATCTGTACGAAATATTGATTTCCGCGCCGGCGGCGAGTAAAGAGGGTGTAAGAATTTTTGTGTAAACGGCCATTAGGCAGGAAACTGCCCTTACTTTGAGGAGTAACTATGACCTTACCAAAAGCCATCCCAACCGACCTAATTGATACCTTATTGTCGGGCTATCAAAAACCTGAAGACCTGCTGGGCGAAAATGGCCTGCTAAAACAACTCACCAAGGCCTTGGTCGAGCGAGCCTTAGAAGCCGAAATGACTGAACATTTAGGCCATGCCAAGCATGAGTCAGTCTGCAACGCCACCGGCAACACCCGCAATGGCAAGAGCCGTAAAACCCTCAAAGGCGATTTTGGCGCATTGCCGATTGAGATTCCCCGTGATCGTCATGGTCAGTTCGAGCCGCAAATCATTGGCAAACACCAATCCCGCTGGACGGGCTTTGATGACAAGATCATTTCACTCTATGCCCGAGGTCTGACCGTCAGGGAAATCCAGAGCCATCTGGAAGAACTGTATGGCACTGAAGTTTCACCCACCTTGATCTCCTCGGTGACGGACGCCGTGATTGAGGAAGTCAAAGCCTGGCAATTGCGGCCGCTTGATCCGGTTTACCCCATCGTTTATCTCGATTGTATCCACGTCAAAGTGCGCGATACCGGTGCCGTTCGTGTCAAGGCCGTTTATCTGGCCATAGGGATTAACCTGCAAGGAGAGAAGGAAGTGCTGGGCTTGTGGATCGCCCAAACCGAAGGCGCCAAGTTTTGGTTACAGGTCGTGACAGACCTCAAGAATCGCGGCGTGCAAGACATCTTCATTGCCTGTGTCGACGGTTTGAAAGGCTTCCCGGAAGCGATTGAAACCGTCTATCCACACGCCGCCGTCCAACTGTGTATCGTCCACCTAGTCCGCAACAGCCTGAACTATGTCAGTTGGAAAATGCGTAAACAGATCGCCGGCGATCTCAAACGAATATACCAATCCGCCAGCGTCGTTGAAGCAGAGCAAAGGCTGGCTGAGTTCGAGACGCAGTGGAACGAGGCCTACCCGCCCATTGCTCAAATTTGGCGACGTAATTGGGATAGAATCATTCCCTTCTTCGACTATCCGCCCGAGATACGCCGCATCATTTACACTACGAATGCGATCGAGTCGGTGAACATGAGTTTGCGGAAAATCACCAAGAATCGCGGCTCATTTCCCAGTGATGAAGCCTTGTCGAAATTGTTCTATTTGGCCCTGATGAATATCAGTCAAAAATGGACCATGCCGTTGCATGACTGGAAAGCGGCTTTGAATCGGTTTAGCATTCAGTTTGAAGACAGGATGCCCAATCGATAATTAAATCCCGTTTACACAAAATTCAGGACACCCTCAGCTCCATAAAGTTAACACCTAACAAGCAATTAAAAAATTTACACATCTTCCTATGGGCACCCTAGACCACTAACCTCGGCACCGCCCCCAACAACCTCCGCGTATACTCATGCTCCGGCGCCCCACAAACCTTAGCAGTCAAACCTTCTTCTACGATCTTCCCCTGATACATCACCACCGTCCGGTCGCTCAAATACTCCACCACGCCGATGTTATGGGTAATGAACAACAAGGTCAGATTGCGGCGGCGGCGGATGTCTAACAGCAGTTGCAGGATTTCCGCCTGCACCGACACGTCCAGCGCGCTGGTAATCTCGTCGCAGACGATGAATTCGGGGTTCAAGGCCAGGGCCCGCGCCAGGCCGATGCGTTGGCGCTGGCCGCCGGAAAATTCGTGCGGATAGCGCCACAGCGAATCGCGGCCGAGTTGCATGTCGTCCAGCAGTTGTTCGGCCAGGGCGATGCGCTCGTCGCGGCTGGCGCCGATGCCGTGCACCTGCATCGGTTCGGTCAACGTGGTTTCGACCAGCAGGCGCGGGTTTAACGACGATTGCGGGTCCTGGAAGGCGATCTGCATCTGCCGGCGCAGCGGCCTTAGTTCTTTCGCCGACAAGCCGACCAATTCCCGGCCGTTTATCTTGATACTACCTGCGGTCGGCGGCTCCAATTGCAACACGGCACGGCCCAGCGTGGTTTTGCCACAGCCGGATTCGCCGACCAAGGCGACGATTTCGCCGCGCGGAATGTCCAGGCTGACGTCGTCGACGGCTTTGACGTGATCGACCACCCGACGCAACAAGCCCTTGCGCACCGGGAACCAGACTTTCAGGTTGCGGATTTCGATCAACGCGGCGCTGTCGCCGGAAGTTGTCTGCTTCGCCCCGTCAAATGCGGCGCCCCAATCACTCACCGTATTCTCAGGCAAATGAAACGGCCCAGAAGGTTCGTAGACGGGCGATGATATTTCGCCTGGCTTTGGAGCAGCCGTTCGATCGAAAACCGGCCCAGCGCCCGCTTCCACCGGGTCGGGATTGGATTGCGCTAAATTATTCGCGGCATCCAATGCTGCTTGCAGTTTCAGACCGGCCCTCTCCATAATCGTCGCCCGCTCAGACTCGACGCCACCCGCTTCCACGGCCTGCTTCCCCCTTTGCAAAAGAGGGATCGAGGGGGATTCATTCGATAAATCTCCCCCTTGCCCCTCTTTTTCAACGAGGGGTGATGAAGAGACGCTAGGTTTACATCCAAACTCCGGCTTGGCCAAATTCTCCGGCAGCGAAGCTAGCAATTTTTGCGTGTAGGGATGCTTTGGACTACCCAGCACTTCGCGACAACGGCCGGCTTCGACCAGGCGGCCTGACTGCATCACGCCGACCCAGTGCGCCATTTGCGCGACGACGCCGAAGTCGTGGGTGATGAACAGCATGCTCATGCCGATGTCGTCCTGCAATTGCCGCATCAGTCTTAGAATCTCCGCCTGCACGGTCACGTCCAGCGCGGTGGTCGGTTCGTCGGCAATCAACAGTTTGGGCCGGCAGGCCAAGGCCATCGCAATCATGACCCGCTGGCGCTGACCTCCGGACAGTTGATGCGGATAATCGCGGAAGCGCGAGCCGGGGTTAGGAATCTGCACCTGCGTCAATGCGGCGACGCTACGTTGTTCGGCCTCTTCCTCGCTCATGTTTGGAAAATGCAGTTGCAAGGCTTCGATGATTTGCTCGCCGACCGTCAGCACCGGGTTTAATGACGTCATCGGCTCCTGGAAAATCATCGCGATTTGCGCGCCGCGCACCTGACGAATATCGGCGTCCTGCAGAGCCAACAAATCGCGCCCTTCGAAGATAATTTCGCCGCTCGGATGGCTGGCGATACCGTCCGGCAGCAGCCGGATCACAGACAATGCGCTGATCGATTTGCCGCTGCCGGATTCGCCGACCAGGCAAAAGGTTTCGCCCTGCGGAATGTCGAAGCTGACATCCTCGACCGCCTTGACCGGTTCGGCGCCGGTTTGCAGATAGGTACGCAGGTTTTTGACTTGCAGTAACGGCTGGCTCACGACTCGCCTCCGTTGCGACGCGATAATTTCGGGTCGATGGCGTCCCTAAACGCTTCGCCGATCAGGTTGTAGGCGAACACAGTCATGAATATCGCGCCGCCTGGAAACACCGCCATCCACCAGTTGAAGGTGGATGATTTCACGGCCTGATCCAGCATCGCCCCCCAGGACGGCGCATCGACCACACCCAAGCCGAGAAAGCTCAGGGTCGCTTCAGACAGAATCGCACCGGCCACGCCGAAGCTGACCGCGACCAGCAGGGGTGCGACGCCGTTGGGCAGCATGTGGCGGAATAAGATCGACGGCAGCGGCAAACCGCTGGCAATCGCAGCTTGCACGTAATCCTGCTTGCGCAATTTCAGAAATTCGGTGCGCACGTAGCGGGCATAACCCGACCAGCCGGTGACGCCGATGATGACCATCATCATGTACAGGCTGCGGCCGAAAAAGGCGACGAAGGTCAGCAGTAAAAACAAGGTCGGAATGTCCTCGAAGATTTCCACCAAGCGCATGCCGAGCATGTCAACTACACCGGAGAAATAGCCCATCAGCCCGCCGACGACGATGCCGATGGCCAGCGCGATGCCGGTGGCGATGAAGCCGATGCTGAGCGCGATGCGGCTGGCGTGGATCATTCGGCTCAACACGTCGGCGCCGTTTTCCTCGGTACCCATCCAATGCGTGTGGCCTTCGCTGGCGAACGGCGCTTCCAGACCCTTGCTGCCCAGGTCGCGCAGATAATCGCCGGGCGCGTAGGGAATCGGCGGCATGATTTTCCAATCGACTTGAGTGTACTCGGGGCCGCGAAAGTCGTCGTAAATCACCAAGGCCGGCGGCTGAACGGTCAGGTTGGCAATCAACGCGGCGACGGCGGTGCCGGCCAAAAAAATCGCAAATTTGGCGCCGCCTTGTAACGGCAATCGAGATACCGCCAAGGCGATGAAAAACGCCGCCAATATCCAGGCATCCTCAATCGACAGATAGCGCAATACAGGAAAAGTGATTTCACCATTCTTGCTCATCAGCAATGGCATGGAGTTGGCTAGGAATGGCGCGATTACCGCGAATAACACCAGTACACCGACCCAGGCCAGGCCGAACTTGACCCCGACGCCGTCCAGGGTACGACGCCAGATGCGGGCGGCGAAGGATTGCCGGCTGACAACAGGCTTAGTCATAGCTCACCCTCGGATCGGCCAAGGTGTAACAGAAGTCGGCGATCAGATAGCCAATCAGAGTCAGAAAGCCACTGATCCAAGTTATCGACAACACCAATTCGCGGTCCCTGCCCTTCACCGCCTCGACGGCTAATTGGCCCATGCCGTTGATGCTGAAAATGTTCTCGACGATCAACGAGCCGGCCAGCAAACTGGGCAATAAACCGGCGGACACGGTAATCAACGGCAACAGGCTGTTGCGGAACACATGTTTCCACAGCACGTCATTTTCGGCCAAGCCCTTGGCTCGGGCGGTGCGGGCGTAGTCGGCGTGCAGGTTTTCCAGAATCGAGGTGCGGGTCAGTTTCGCCAACGCCGCGAAACCGCCGTAGGACAGACAAATCACCGGCAACACCAGATGCCAGATGCGGTCGAGCAGAAAGCCGCGCACGAAGCCGCTGTCGTCACAATGCGGCAAAAACGGCATGTCCAACGCCTCGCGAGCGCTGAGACCGGCGGTCGGGAACCATTGGAAGTATTGAACATTAGCGAAGAAACCGAGCAGCAACACGCCGGCCAGCATGGTCGGAATCGACCACAGACCCAGCATCGCCAGACTGGAGCCGACGTCGAAAGCACCGCCGCGCTCGGTCGCCGATTTCATGCCGATCCAGATCGCCAACGCGTAAGTAAACGGAATGGTCACCAAATTGAGCAACAAGGTGACAGGGATGCGCTCGGCCAAAATATCAGCCACCGGCCGGCCGTATTGAAAGCTGGTGCCAAGGTCCATGCCCTTGCGTAGCGAGAATGATTTATGGCCTTGCTCGTCGGTGACGAAACCGACCGGCGACACGTTATTCAGCCAGCGCAGATATTGCAGCGGCGCCGGCTGGTCCAGGCCGTAACGCTTGTTGTAGTAATCCAGCAAGGCCTGCTTTTCCTGCGGCTTCATGTCCATGCCGCCGACCAGAGTCTGGGCACTGATACCACCTGGCGAAGCGGCCATCACGGTGAATACGACGATGGTGATGCCGAGCAGGGTCGGCACCATCAGCAGCAGGCGGCGCAGCAGATAAGTCAGCATAACGAATTCCTTTTGAGTGCCGAGAGAAAAATCAACGTCAACTCGGCAGGGATTGCCGAGTTCCAGACTTCAGGAACATTAAAGGCCAACACCCTCCATGGTCTCTGGTCCCCGGCAGTCCCTGCCGGGGTGACGCAACGCTGAAAGCTTGCCACGACGTTATTGCGTATATTTTTGTTGCGCCAGCGGCACGTAGTTTTCCAGCGGCAGCGAACCCAGATTCAAGCCCAGCTTGGTCATTTGTAGATTGTGGATACGCTTGTCGACGAACAACAGGCTTTTGCGGCGCATCAGAAAGGTGTAAGGCTGGTCTTCGTACAGGATGCGCTCAGCCTGTTGCCACAGCGGCATGCGTTTGCCTTCGTCGACGGTGCGGCGAGCGGCGTCGATCAATTTATCCAGTTCCTGATTCTGATAGCCGATGAAATTATCGCCCTTGCTGATTGCCTGCGAGCTGTGGAAAGCTTGGAACAGATCGGTCTCGATGCTACTCGTCCAGCCCAAGGTGATGGCGTCGAAGTCTTTTTTGTCCAGATTTTCCAGCATCACCGGCCATTCTTGCGGGAACGGCACCAACTTGACGCCGGCCTTGGCGTACAGGTCTTTCAGCAACAGCACCATGCGGCTGGTATCTTCGTTGGCCTGGAAATAGGTCAGTTTGAATTCGAACGGCTGGCCGGCCTTGTCTTCCAGCACGCCGTCCTTGTTGCGGTCTTCATAACCTGCATCTTTCAGTAAAGCCTTGGCCTTATCCAGATTAGCCTGGTAAGGCTGCAACGCGCTGTCGTGCTGCTTGCTGGCATTGCCGAACGGGCTGACCGCCGGCTCGGCATAACCGAGGAACACGTCCTTGATGATGCGACTGGTATCGGTCAGATAGCTCATCGCCTGGCGCACGCGTTTGTCGGCAAAACGGGTCGGCTTGCCGGCGCGCACCTGGTTCCAGCCAATGTAGCTATAACCGACCACCGGCGGCATGTATTCGAAGCTCTGGCTCTTGGCCTGAATCTGGGCGTCGTTTTGCAGTTGTTTATATTCCGATGCCCGCGCCGAGTAGGAGTCGATATCGCCGTTGCGGTAGGTGGTCAAACGGGCGCTGTCGTTCTGAATGATTTTCCACAAAATGCGGTTGTAGGTCGGCTGCACGTCGCCCCAGTAGCGTTCGTTGCGCACCAGCTCGACGTTGCCCTGGTCCGGCGTCCAGCTTTTCGGATCGGCCAATTTATACGGGCCGCTGCCGAGCAACAGGCCCTTGGATTCGTTGAATTTTTGCGGTTCTTTCAAATAAGGTTCGTAGAAATGCTTGGGCATGATGTTCATACCGCCGGCCAACGACAGCGCTTCGAAATACGGTTCTTTATAAGTGAACACCACCCGGTATTTGCCCTCGGCCTTGACCGACTGGATCTTCTGCAAGTAGGCACGTTCGCGCGGCGCCTGAATCGCCTCGGTCATGATGAAATTGAAGCTGAACACCACGTCGTCGGCGGTCAACGGCTGGCCGTCGGAGAAGGTCACGTCGTCGCGCAAATCGAAGCTGATCGTCAAGCCGTCGTCGCTGACCGTCCAGCTTTTGGCAATCAGCCCTTCCCAGGCCAGCGTGTCCGGATTGCGGCTGATCAGGCTTTCCTGCACGTAGCTTTGCACGTTGGAGGCGTAAGCGTCTGTCGAGACCAGCGGGGTGATGGTTTTTAAGTTGGTGCCGAAGGCTTCGACGCTCCAGTCGCCTTGGGCGTAATCCGGCATTTTGCTGGCGACATAGGCACGTTGGAAGGCCGGCGCGATGCTAGCGGGTTGCGCGTTCGGCGTCTGCGCCGCCAACGCGCCGCTGCCGGCCAATGACCGTAATTCGCGCATCGCCTGAGCTTGTTCGGCCAATGCGGCCTGCATTTCGCTGAGCTTCAGCCATTGCCGGTCAATTTGGTACATGGTCAGCACGATCAGCACGAGTGCCAAGCAAACCAAGCTGTAAAGCGTCCAATCCCGAGAAGCGAATGGTTTTTCCATGAGTTGTCTGTCCGAGAGTTTCGATGCGAAAGGACGGGCTATTTACCGGCCTGAGCCGGCGACTTGCGCCGATGCCCGGAACCGTCCTTAAACCGGGTTTACTTTAACCGCAGGCCGGCAATTTGCAAAATGGCTTCGACCACCCAAAGCCAACGATTCGTCGAAATCACTGGCGCAGCCGGGGTTAGGCCGGTTGCAGGCATAAAAAAGGGAGCTCGACGCTCCCTTTCCAAGTCCAGCCAGCCGGATTATTGTTTCTCCGGCCGAATTTCGATATCGGCTTTGGCCTGCAACGCGTTCAGCACCGCTTCGAGTTGCGCCTTGCCGAAAGCCGCAGCGATGTTTTTCGAGATCGCAGCTTGCTTGCTTTTGTCGGCCTCGGACATCACGCCTTCGTTGACTTTGTGAATGGCCAACACCAGCTTGCCGCCGCCGGCATTTTCCAGCACGGCGATACTCGGTTGACCGGCTTGCGGCTTGGCGGTTTTGAAGATTTCCTGCACAACCGGTGCCGGTAGTTGGGTGGAATTCCGGGCCAAACCGTCCAGCTTTTTCGAAGCCAATTTTCTGGCCTCGGCCGCTTGGGCCAGGGTTTTTCCGGACGCCAGGTCCTGTTTGACTTGATCCGCAACGGCAATAGCTTGCTGGCTGGCCTTGTCGCGCTGAATCGCCGCAATCACCTCTTTTTTAACGTCTTTCAATTCCTTGACCGCCGCCGGTTGATGCGACGCTACCCGCAGCACTACCAACTTATCGCCGCCGACTTCTATCGGCTCGCTGTTGCCGCCTTTCAACACGTCTTCCGAGAACGCGGCCGCACGCACTTTTTCTTCAGCGGCAATGCCGACGCCGTTTGCCCGGGTAAATTCGCCGGTTTTCTGTGCCGGGCTACCCAGCAAATCGGCCGCGGCCGCCAGACTGTCCGGATTTTCATAGCTGACTTCGGCTAACTTCTCGGCCAAGGTATTGAATTTGGCTTCGGCTTGGCCCTTTTGGTAAGCCTTGGCGACTTCGGTTTTCACCGCTTCGTAGGGCTTGATTTCGCCGGGAACCAATTCGGTAACTTTGATCAGGTGGTAACCGAAGGCCGACCGGACCGGTTCGGAAACTTCGCCCAGCTTCAGCTTGCTGGCAGCGTCCTCGAAGGCCTTTTCCATCACGCCGACGTTGAACAGGCCCAAATCTCCACCGTTTTTCGCCGTGAGTTTGTCGTCGGACACTTCGGCCGCCAACGCGGCGAAATCCTTGGCTTGCAAATCCTGCTTGGCTTTTACGGCTCTTTGCAGCGCCTGGGCGTCGGCATCCTTATCTTTGCCGAATGCGAACAGGATGTGGCTGATTTTGCGGCGCTCTTGAGTCGTGAATTGCGCTTTCTGATCTTCGTAATAGGCTTTCAACTGATCGTCGTCGGCCGCAATCCCGGATGCCAGTTTATCGACCGACAATTCGACATACTCGACTGAAACTTGTTCGTCGGTACGGTAGTCGTCCTGGTGTTGCTGGTAATAAGCGGCAATTTCGTCTTCACCGGGCTGCTGCGAGACGGGAACCAACGGCACCGTGACGTATTCGATATCGCGGGTTTGGTTTTGGATTTTGAAGAATCCAGCGATTTCGGCCGGCGTCGCGAAACTGCTGTCGACGATCGCCCGCTGGAACTGCTCCATGACCAAGGCTTTTTTGATGCGGCTGACGAACTCGGCGGAAGACATGCCCTGAGAACCCAACAAAGTCTGGTACTGGGTTTTATCGAATTTGCCGTCCTTTTGGAAATACTCCAGCGATTGAATGAAATCGCGGGCGGTGTCGTCGCTGACGATCAGGTTTTCAGCCTGAACGTACTGCAACAATACTTCGTCGCGCACCAATTTTTCCAGCGCCTGCTTTTTCAGCGTTTCTTCATCGAATTTCATGCCCGCCAAGTTTTGGGCATATTGCTGGTAGGCCTGATTGACGTCGCGCTGGAAAAACTCCTTGCCTTCCACCGTGACGACCGGCGCTTCTTTGCCGCCGCCGAGATAATTTTGAATGCCCCATAATCCGAACAGCACGCAAATAAATATCAATATGATCGATGCAAAAACCCCATGCACCTTTTCTCTTATTTCTAAAAGCATAAACGCTTTCCTTAAACAGAATTAAACCCGATCGCTAAAGGCGATAAAAATTACACGCAAAAAAAAACCTCGAACCGTACGGCCCGAGGTTTCTGTTTTGGCGGAGCGGACGGGGCTCGAACCCGCGACCCCCGGCGTGACAGGCCGGTATTCTAACCAACTGAACTACCGCTCCAAAGTCTGGTGGGTGCTGAGGGGTTCGAACCCCCGACCCTCGCCTTGTAAGGGCGATGCTCTCCCAGCTGAGCTAAGCACCCGACTAAAGAGCGGCTAGTTTACAGCATCTTTTAAAGATTTGCCAGCTTTAAATGCAGGAATTTTTGCGGCCTTAATGGTGATCTCTTCACCGGTTTGCGGATTGCGGCCTTTACGTTCCGCTCTTTCTTTAACATCGAAAGTACCGAAACCAACCAAGGCAACGGAATCGCCTTGTTTCAATGCGTCTTCTACAGCTTTGATAAAACCATCTAAAGCCCTGCCAGCATCGGCTTTTGTCAACTGTGACGCACTGGCGATAGCGTCAATAAGTTCCGATTTATTCATTTATTTCCCCTTAGGATGTCGTTGTATTAATTATGCTCGGCAAACAAACGCAAGCTTTGCCCGCCAACCGGTATTTTCCACCAACCCGATTACAGCCTCTCCTCTGCGAGAGGCCGACATTTATATCAACGGGCTGTAATCGGTGTCAAGCGTTGGAAACCTTGGAAACCGTGATTTTTGCGGTTTCCAAGGATTTTAACCGAGCCTTAATGCGCCACGACTCCGGGCTGTTTTACTTCGACTTTTGCGGCCGCAGCATCGGACAGTTCGGCCGGAGAGAGAGGGGTTGGAATCCGCTGTAAGGCCAGTTCCAAGACTTCGTCGATCCAACGGACGCACTTGATCGCCAGATTGCGTTTGATGTTTTCAGGTATTTCGGCCAGATCCTTTTCGTTCTCGGCCGGAATGACCACGGTAGCGATGCCGCCGCGATGAGCCGCCAGCAGTTTTTCCTTCAAACCGCCGATAGGCAGCACTTCGCCGCGCAACGTAATTTCGCCGGTCATGGCCACGTCAGCCCGCACCGGAATCTTGGTCAGGGCCGAGATAATCGCCGTACACATGCCGATACCGGCGCTCGGCCCGTCTTTCGGGGTCGCCCCTTCCGGAACGTGGATGTGGATGTCGCTCTTCTGAAACACTTCGCTGTCTATCCCCAGGATATTGGCCCTACTGCGCGCCACGGTCACTGCGGCTTCGATCGATTCTTTCATGACATCGCCGAGTTTACCGGTGGCCAATTGCTTGCCTTTACCCGGCATCACCGCGGTTTCGATCGTCAACAACTCGCCGCCGACTTCGGTCCAAGCCAACCCGGTCACTTGGCCGATTTGGTCGCTATCCTCGGCCATGCCGTAGCTGAAACGGCGCACCCCAAGATACTTGTCCAGGTTCTTTTCGGTGATCGAGGTGCGCGACTTTTTCGACTTCAACAACAAATCCTTGACCACCTTGCGGCAAATTTTCGAGATTTCCCGTTCCAACCCGCGCACCCCGGCTTCCCGCGTGTAATAACGCACGATATCCTTTACCGCCCCTTCCGAGATATGGATCTCCGACTCGGCCAAACCGTTACTCTTGATTTGCTTCGGAATTAAAAACCGGATCGCGATATTGATTTTTTCGTCTTCGGTATAACCGGCCAAACGAATGATTTCCATCCTGTCCAGTAAAGCCGGCGGGATATTCATCGTGTTGGCGGTAGCGACGAACATCACGTCGGACAGGTCGAAATCGACTTCCAGATAATGGTCGGCGAACGTATGATTCTGTTCCGGGTCCAGCACTTCGAGCAGCGCCGAAGCAGGATCGCCGCGAAAATCGGCGGCCATTTTGTCGATTTCGTCCAACAGGAACATCGGATTGCGGGTTTTGATCTTCGCCAGATTTTGCAGGATCTTGCCCGGCATCGAACCGATATAGGTGCGGCGATGGCCGCGAATCTCCGCCTCGTCCCTAACTCCGCCCAAAGCCATCCGCACGTATTTGCGGTTGGTGGCGCGGGCGATCGACTGGCCTAGCGAAGTTTTGCCAACCCCCGGAGGCCCGACCAAGCACAAAATCGGCCCTTTCAGCGCTTTAACCCGCTGCTGAACCGCGAGATATTCGAGAATACGTTCCTTCACTTTCTCCAAGCCGAAGTGCTCGGCTTCCAACACTTCTTCCGCCACCTTTAAATCGTGGCGAACCTTGGTTTTTTTCTTCCAAGGCACGTTGACCATCCAGTCGATGTAATTACGCACGACCGTCGCTTCGGCCGACATCGGCGACATCATTTTCAGTTTGTTCAATTCGGCGGTCGCTTTGGTTTTAGCTTCGGCAGACATGCCGGCCGCGGCGATTTTCTTCTCCAGCTCTTCGATTTCGTTGCTGGCCTCGTCCATTTCGCCCAGCTCTTTCTGAATCGCCTTCATCTGCTCGTTCAGATAGTACTCGCGCTGGTTTTTTTCCATCTGTTTTTTGACGCGGCCGCGAATTTTCTTTTCCATTTCCAGGATGTCGACTTCGCCTTCCATCAGCGTCATCAGATTTTCCAAACGCTTGGCCACATCGACCATTTCCAGCATGGCCTGCTTTTCCTCGACCTTCAACGCCATATGCGCAGCCATCGTATCGGCCAGACGACTGGGGTCGTCTATGCCGGACAGCGAATTCAATACCTCCGGCGGTATCTTGTTGTTCAGCTTCACGTACTGGTCGAACGAATTGATCGCGGTGCGTTGCAGCACTTCCGCTTCCTGTTCGGAAATGTTCAGTTCGTCGTCCAATTCAACGACACTGGCGGCGCAATAACTGTCGACTTCGCAGTATTGGATTACCGAACAGCGCTGGCTGCCCTCGACCAATACCTTAACGGTGCCGTCCGGCAATTTCAGCAATTGCAGAATATTGGCCAGAGTGCCGACTTTGTACAAATCGTCGAAGCCAGGCTCGTCGACATCGGCCTGTTTTTGGGCGACCAGCAGCACCTGCTTATCCTGCTTGATCGCGGCATCGAGTGCGTCGATAGACATGCCTCGGCCGACAAACAATGGGATCACCATATGCGGGTAAACCACCACGTCCCGCAAAGGCAGGACCGGAATCAGTTCGTCTTGGTTTTTCAAATCGGTCATTTCAATTGCTCCCGGAGCACGTCAATACACACTCAATCCTATATGAGGACGATCCCGGAGAAAACAAGTATCTTAAATTCGGCGCAAAAAAAAGGAGCTTAGCACCGGCAAAGCTCCCTGAATTTCCGTTTCGGCTCAACGAATAGCCGAATGTTACCGCTACGAGGCGTCGGACACGGCCAATTTCGGCTCGGTTTCGTAGACCAAAATCGGTTCGGAGTTGCCCAAAATTACGCTTTCATCGATCACGACTTTCGCAATTTTGTCGTTGGAAGGCAATTCATACATCGTATCCAGCAATACGTTTTCGACGATAGTACGCAAACCGCGGGCGCCGGTTTTGCGCTCCATCGACTTGCGGGCAATCGCCGCCAACGAATCGTCTCTGAATTCCAATTCGGCGCCTTCCATCTCGAATAAATGCTTGTATTGCTTGATCAGAGCATTTTTCGGCTGCGTCAGAATTTGAATCAACGCCGCTTCGTCCAATTCGTCCAAGGTCGCGATAACCGGCAAGCGACCGACGAACTCGGGAATCAGACCGTATTTGATCAAATCCTCGGAGCGCACATCCGCAAAAATCTCACCGACGTTTCTGTTGTCGTCCTTGGTTTTGACTTCGGCAGAAAAACCGATCCCGCCTTTTTCGGTACGGTTCTTGATGACTTTATCCAGACCGGCAAAAGCGCCGCCGACGATAAACAGGATATTCGCGGTATTGACTTGCAGAAAATCCTGTTGCGGATGCTTTCTGCCGCCTTGCGGCGGCACCGAAGCTACCGTGCCTTCGATCAGCTTCAGCAGCGCCTGCTGCACCCCCTCGCCGGACACATCACGGGTAATCGACGGGTTGTCGGCTTTACGGGAGATTTTGTCGATCTCATCGATGTAGACAATGCCGGTTTCGGCTTTCTCGACGTCGTAATCGCACTTTTGCAAAATCTTCAGAATGATGTTTTCTACGTCCTCACCGACATATCCGGCTTCGGTCAAGGTCGTCGCGTCGGCGATCGTGAACGGTACGTCCAGCAATCTGGCCAACGTTTCCGCCAGCAGGGTTTTGCCGGAGCCGGTCGGACCGATCAGCAAAATATTGCTCTTCGCCAGCTCCACATCGCTTTTCTTGCTGTTGCTGCGCAGGCGCTTGTAATGGTTGTAAACGGCCACCGCCAGAATTTTCTTGGCATTTTCCTGACCGATTACATAATTATCCAATTCGGCTTTGATTTCTTTGGGTTTGGGCAACGCACCGCCGGATACCGCCATTTCGTCTTCGAGCAATTCATCCCTGATGATGTCGTTGCAAAGCTCGACACACTCGTCGCAAACATAAACGGATGGCCCGGCAATCAGTTTCCGCACTTCATTTTGGCTTTTACCGCAAAAAGAACAGTAAAGAAGCTTTTCGTCGTCTTTACCTTTCTTGTCTCTACTCATAGACTGACTCCACCGTTTCACTTCGCTTCATCACAGAGATGAAATACTTCAAAAACCAATAGTAAACTCCCCCGCACATCGCGGCAACCGGGGTGCGCCGTTTTTTAAACGCTACGGCTGGTCAATACCTTATCGATCAAGCCGTAATCCACGGCCTGCTCCGCGCTCAGGAAGTTATCCCGGTCGGTATCCTGCTCGATTTTTTGCAAGGACTGGCCGGTATGGTGAGCCAACACCTTGTTCAACCGGTCCCGAATCTGCAGAATTTCCCGAGCATGGATGTCGATATCCGAGGCCTGGCCTTGGAAACCGCCCAGAGGCTGGTGGATCATGACCCGGGAATGCGGCAAGCAATAACGCTTGCCGGCCGCGCCGCCTGCCAACAACAAAGCGCCCATACTGGCGGCTTGGCCGATGCACATGGTGCTGACATCCGGCTTGATAAACTGCATTGTGTCGTAAATGGCCATACCTGCAGTTACCGAGCCGCCCGGCGAGTTGATGTACAGGTGAATATCCTTATCCGGGTTTTCCGACTCCAGAAACAGCAATTGGGCCACGACCAGATTGGCCATGTAATCCTCAACCTTGCCCACCAGAAAAATCACCCGTTCTTTCAGTAAGCGGGAGTATATATCAAACGATCTTTCCCCACGGGCTGTTTGTTCAACCACTATCGGCACTAGACCGCCCGCCGCTTGCGGCGCCATCATTTCGCTAATCACATTTTGGTTAAACACGTTAAGCCCTCATTGTCACTATCGTTCCATTACCTGATCAAAACCGACGGTCACGTCGGCGACTTTAGCCTGGCCTACGATCCATGCCACAGCCTGGTCCTCGAGAACCATTTGTTGCACGTCGTTCAACCGAGACTTGTCCGCATAATACCAGTTCACGACATCTTCGGGGCGTTCGTAGCTCTTCGCCATATCCTCGATGACCGAACGCACTTTATCGGCATCGACTTTCAATTCGTTTTTATGGATCACTTCGCCCAAGATCAAGCCCAATGCCACGCGGCGCTTGGCTTGCTCCTCGAACATATCGCGCGGCAGATTCAGGTCCTCCAGTTTCAAGCGCATGTTTTTGGCCCGTTCCGCGTAAGGTTTCATCAGCGCTTGAATTTCCTGGTCGACCAGCGCATTCGGAATCGAGACCGGAACATGCTCGACCAACGCATCCATTACCGCAGTTTTCAACTTGGTCTTCAGGCCTTGCGCCAGTTCGCGCTCCATGTTGGCGCGAACATCGGCGCGAAACGTTGCCGCGTCGCCGTCTTCTACCCCGTAAGCCTTGATGAAGTCGGCATCGACTTCGGGCAGCACCGGCTCTTCGACCTTGACTAATTCGACTTCGAACTCAGCCGGTTTGCCGGCCAGTTTTTCGCTGTTGTATTTTTCCGGAAAAGTCACGCTAAAGGTTTTGCTTTCACCCGCGCTGAGGCCTTTCAGTTCGTCTTCGAAACCGGGAATCATTTGTTTGCCGCCGATTTCGACCTGATAATTTTCGACCTTGCCGTCGGTGAAGTTTTCGCCTTCGCAAACGCCGGAGAAGTGGATCAGAACTTTGTCGCCTTCTTGAGCGGCGCGCTCGACGCCGTTCCAGGTTTTCTTCTGCTGCCGCAACTTCTCGATCATGTTATCGACATCGCTTTCTTCGACGGTTGCATTCGGCCGCTCGATTTGCAGGCCGCTGACACCATCCAACGCTATTTCCGGATAGACTTCGAATTCAGCAACGTATTCGAAACCTTCGGTTTTTTCGCTGGGATGAATGTGGGGATGGCCAGCCGGGTTCAGTTCCTGCTGTTGCAAAGCTTCGAAATAAGTCGATTGAATCAGGTCGCCGGTTACTTCATTTCTGACCCGGTCGCCGTAAAGCTTTTTCACCATGCTGGCCGGCACTTTGCCGGGACGAAAACCGTCCACTTTGACGGTGCGCGCCAGGGTTTTAAAGCGAGTTTCCATTTTTTCCTGAACTACGGCGTCAGGAATACTGACGGTCATTTTCCGGCTTAATTCTGATGTCTTCTCGACAGAAACTTGCATTGCTTTACCTCAATAACTAAAAAATAGGAATTTATGATTCGGGGGAACGGTAGACGATGTTCAAATCCGGGGAGCTTACAGTCGTATGGCGACGCATGAAGCGGGTATGGTGCGAGCGGAGAGACTCGAACTCTCACGGGGTTACCACTGGAACCTAAATCCAGCGCGTCTACCAATTTCGCCACGCTCGCAAAACAAAAGAACGCGGCATTATAATCAGCCGCCCCTGCAAAAACAACACCGGTTTAACCGCTTCCAGCATGAACAATCGACTGCGCGGCGCAATCGCCGCTTTGATACTAACCGTTGTGCCAACGGCAAACCCGGCATTGGCCGAAGAGCAAAACCCGTTTGCCCACAAACTGGTTTTTGAAAATCAACAACATCCGGTCTACGTGGCTATTGCCAATACCGCCGAACAACGGGAATTGGGGTTGATGTTCCGCCGCGAACTGGGGCCGGACCAAGGCATGCTGTTCGTTTATGCGGACCAACGCCCGCGCAGCATGTGGATGAAGAATACGTTGATCGCCCTGGACGTACTGTTTGTTACCGCAGATGCCAGAATCGCCGCCGTATTGAAAAACCTGCCGCCCTGCAGAAAAGACCCTTGCCGGATCTACGATTCGCAGATCCCGGCGCAGTACATGCTGGAATTACCGGCCGGGTTTAGCGACCGGCACGGAATCGGCGTCGGCCAGAAACTTGGCTTACCCGCCGGCCCGACAACGGCCGACGCGGATTAAGGCCCGTTAACATCCTCGGCATCGCCTTCGTAAGGGGTTGCATATTTGCATTCCTTCTGCGGACAGACTTTTTCGGTGCCGCGGCGCTTGGTGGTTTTCAAGGTTAAAATCGGCCAGTGGCAATCGGGGCATTCTTCCTTGATCGGCGCATCCCATAACGCATAATCGCATTTGGGGTATTCCGAACAGGAATAGAAAATCTTGCCGCTACGCGCCTTGCGCTTCAAAATCGCGCCTTTCTTGCATTGCGGGCATTCGACACCGGTGTCCTGCGGCTTTTCCAGCGGCTCGATGTGCTTGCATTTCGGGTAAGCGCTACAGCCGACGAACTTGCCGTAACGTCCGGTCTTGATCACCAAAGCCGATTCGCACTTCGGGCAAACCCGGCCTTCAACCACTTCCGGTTCGCCGGCCGCCACGGCATTGTCTTCGCCCAGATTACGGGTGTACGAGCAGGTCGGGTAATTGGTACAACCGATGAAGCGGCCGTTCCGGCCCAACCGAATCGACAAGGCGCTGCCGCATTCCGGGCATTTCTCGTCGATACTCTCTTGCGTGACGTCCTTGCGCTGCACGCTCTCTTCTTTCTCGTTGATCAACTGGGTAAACGGCCGCCAGAAGTCGTTCATCAACGGAATCCAATCCTTTTCGCCGCGCGACACGGCATCCAGCTCGTCTTCCAGATTGGCGGTGAAACTGTAGTCGACGTATTTGGTGAAATGCTCGGTCAGAAACTTATTGACGATGCGACCGACGTCGGTCGGGTAGAAACGCTTGTTTTCTATCGTTACGTATTCGCGGTTTTGCAGCGTGGAAATGATGGCGGCATAGGTCGAAGGCCGACCTATACCGTATTCCTCCAACGCTTTGACCAGACTGGCCTCGCTGTAGCGCGGCGGCGGCTCGGTGAAGTGCTGGGTGGCGACGATCTCTTGCAATTTGACCGGCCGCCCTTGTTCCATCGGCGGCAGTATGCTTTCCTGGTCGTCGGCGGCCTCCTTGCTGTCGTCGACCCCCTCCAAATAAACCATCATGAAACCGGGATTGGTCACCGTGGAACCGGTAGCGCGGAACACATTTCGCTCGCTGCCGCAGTTCAAATCCACGGCAACCTGGTTCAAAGTGGCATGAATCATCTGGCAGGCCACGGTACGCTTCCAGATCAGATCGTAGAGCTTGAACTGTTCGACCGTCAGCCGGCCTTTGACCTGATCCGGCAAGCGCTGCACCGAAGTCGGCCGTATTGCCTCGTGCGCCTCTTGCGCGTTCTTGGATTTGGTTTTGAACTGGCGCGGCTCTTTCGGCACATTTTCGGCGCCGTATTTTTCGGCGATCAGACCGCGAATATCGGCAATAGCCTCCTCGGCCAGATTCACCGAGTCGGTACGCATATAGGAAATCAAGCCCACCGTTTCGCCGCCGAGATCGATGCCCTCGTACAATTGCTGAGCGACCATCATCGTGCGCTTGGTGGTAAAACCCAGCTTCCGCGCGGCTTCCTGTTGCAATGTCGAAGTGATAAACGGCGGCGCCGGATGCTTGCTGCGCTGCTTCTTTTCCAGTTTGGCGACAATCAATTCGCCGTCGGCCGCATCCAACAACGTTTGCCGCACCTGATGCGCTTGCGCCTCGTCGGTAAAACTGAATTGGTTGAGTTTCTCGCCGTTGAAATGGGTCAATTTGGCTTTGAACGCTTGCCCTTGGGCGTTGGCCTCGGCGGTATGCGACCAGTATTCCCGGGTCTTGAACGCTTCGATCTCCATCTCGCGTTCAACGATCATCCGCAGCGCGGGACTCTGCACCCGGCCGGCGGACAAACCGCGGCGGATCTTCTTCCACAACAACGGCGACAGATTGAAACCCACCAAATAATCCAAGGCTCGCCGCGCCTGCTGGGCGTTGACCAAGCTGTTGGACAACTCGGTGGGATGGGCGATGGCTTCGGTTACGGCCTTTTTGGTGATTTCGTGAAACACCACCCGCCGTACTTCCTTGTCTTTCAGCAATTTTTTTTCTTTTAGATGCTCGAAGACGTGCCAGGAAATCGCCTCGCCTTCCCGATCCGGGTCGGTCGCCAGGTACAAGGTATCGACGTTTTTGATCGCCTTGCCGATTTCCTGCAGATGGCGCTGATTGCGGTCGATCACTTGATATTTCATGGCGAAGCCGTTGTCGGGATCGACCGCGCCTTCCTTGGGTATCAAATCGCGCACATGGCCGTAGGAGGCAAGCACCTGGAAATCTTTACCCAGGTATTTTTCGATGGTTTTGCATTTTGCAGGCGACTCTACAATGACTAAACTTTTGCTCATACAGTCGGTAAAAGCCTCAGTGTAAAGAATTCGGTATCAGATCGTAGACGATGTCTTCCATTCTGGAAAAAGCGGCACTGTCGCCCGGTTGGCTCAACAACACCATCAACACAATCCACTTGAGCTTATCGATGGTGATATTTTCGTCTTTCAAGGCCATCGCCCGGTCGATGGCGATCTCGCGGTTGCCCGGCGTCAGAATGCCGGCGTGTTCCAAGTACATCAAAAAGTCGCGGCATTCCAAATCGAAAACGGCGACTTCCTGCTGGCTGAAAATTCGGAAAGACGACGAAACTGCCGGAGCGATGCTGTCCATCTCCGCCAGCGACTCCAGCCAATCGAAGGCTTTATTGACATCCGGCTGCTGAAAACCGGCATCCAACAATTCGCTGGCAATGATTGAAGTATCGGGATAGTTATCGCTGTCGCCATCCAGATAGTTTTCAAACAGATATATCAGCACATCAAAAATATCTTCTTTCATTAGAACCTTTATTTGATTCGAAGGTAGCTACCGCCGGCAATACCGGCCACGTAGCCCTGCAGCTCCAACACCAGCAACATCGAAGAAACCTCTTCGACCGACCAGATACCTGCCTGAACCAGCGCATCTACCGTTGTTGGGCTATACGGAATCAAATTCAATAGATTTTGTTGTTCCAGGTCAAGCACAGTCTGCGCCGTTTCCGGTTCGGTTCGCATACTTTGTTGATTATATTGGCCTAATTCTTCAAAAATATCCTCGGCGGTTTCCACCAGTTTCGCGCCTTGCCGGATCAGCGCGTTACAACCGCGCGCCAGCGGATTATGAATCGAACCCGGAATCGCAAACACCTCCCGGTTTTGCTCCAGCGCCAGACGCGCAGTGATCAGCGACCCGCTCTGCTGCGCCGCCTCGACCACCAGCAAGCCGAGACATAGGCCGCTGATAATCCGGTTCCTGAGCGGGAAATGGCTGGCCTTGGCCCCGGTTCCGGGCGGAAACTCGGACACCAGCGCGCCGTGCTCGACGATTTGCATCGCCAGGTCTTTGTGCCGGGCCGGATAAACCCGGTCCAGACCGGTGCCGGCTACGGCGACGGTGCGGCCGTTGGCGTTCAAAGCGCCCTGGTGGCTGGCGGCATCGATACCCAATGCCAAACCGCTGGTAATGACCAAGCCGGCGGCAGCCAGCGCTTCGGCAAATTGCAGTGCGGTGCTGACGCCGACCGGCGACGGATTCCGGCTGCCGACGATCGCCAACTGCGGTTCGGCCAATACGGCCGGATCGCCTTTGACGAACAACACCGGCGGCGGTCGATCGATTTCTTTTAATTGCGGGGGATAGTCCGGGTCCTGCAGCGTGAAGGCATGGTTACCGGGTTGAGCGAGCCAAGCCAAATCGGTTTCGACGGCTTGCCAGTCGGGCGCTTGCAGCACCGAGATTAATTTGTCGCTGAATCCGAGCGCACCGAGGCTGGCGCGGGACGCGGAAAAAATAGCTTCGGGTTCGAAATGCTCCAATAAGCGCTGGATCGTCCGGCCGCCGACTCCCGGCATGCGCTGCAACGCCAACCAGTATTTCAGCTCGGAATCGGGCGCCAGATCCAATGCAGTCAACCGATCGAGCCGTTCAATCCTGAGCTGTCAAGCCCAGAAGCAGCCACGCCTCAGCGGTCAAGGCGTCTGCACCCTATCCAAAGTGTGCATCGCCGCCGACGCTTTCATCACCAATGCGTAGCTGACCCGCTCGAAGGTGCGGAACACCATCAATTCGCCGGCGATTTCGTCCGGCATTTTCACCGCTACCCCTTCCGGAGATTGGTAGCGGTCCAGCACGAAATTGCCGCGCCGGTAAACATCGAACACATGGCCGACTTCGATGCCGTCGGCAGTGCCTTTATCGATCACCACCACGTCGTGCTGGCCGATTTGGGACACACCGCCCATGACGCGAATGATGCTGCCGATGATTTGTTCTTTCGGCGGCCGCGGAAAATAGTTCAGCGCCAATTCGCCCTCGGAGGTCAACATCAAGCGGTCGCCGCGCTGTACCTCCAGATCGGATTTATTGATCACCAGCGTCGCCGGATCGCCGGGCTGTTGCAAGGTGGTATCGGCGATGAACTGGGCCTCGTAACCCAAAATTTCTTTGGTCACCGGACTGACGTAAGGCTTGCCCTGCCTATAGATGGTATAACCCAAGCCTTCCGGTTCCTCGATCGCCCGGACGTAAATTCCGTCTCCGGCACCGGCGATCAGATGCTCGCCGACGAACCCGATCACATAAGGCGCCCGTTGCAATTCCTCCGCCGTCACCACTTTCGGCGAATTCAGAAACTGGATGATCGCATCGCTGGGCACCATGCGCACGGCTTGTTCGATCGACGACTCGCGCACCCGCGGCAACACCTTTTCTTCTACGGCGTCGCCCGGCGTCAAACTAAGCCTGGGTTTGCCGTCTACGTAAGAAAAATACAAGGTGTCGCCCGGATAAATCCAGTGCGGATCCTTCACTTGCGGATTGTTATGCCAGAGTTCGGGCCATTGCCACGGATGTTGCAGAAATTTGCCGGAGATATCCCACAGCGTATCGCCCTTCACCACCGTGTATTGGTCGGGATGGTTGGGGTTGATCTGCAATTCGTCGGCCCGCGCGGCGGCAACCCATAGCGAAAACGCGATACCCAGAGCGGTGCGAAGCAACATAAATTTGTCCTGCCGAAGCCAGTAATGAGTCTACCCGGCAGCAACAGCCGGCACCGGGCATGATATGGTCGGGCCGGCGCATTGCCGCCGGCCGCCAATGGAATTTGCCGCACAGTTTAGATGAATTGGCGCAGATTGCCAGCGCTGCGCCGCAGCCGCTCCGCCCGGCCACAGCATGCAAACCCGAGCCGATTTCGGATAGAATCCCTGCCATCGATTTCAGCAATGCGGAGTAAAGCGTGAGTATTCTTACGATTTTGGAGTTCCCCGATAAGCGTTTGCGCACCGTCGCCAGCGAGGTGGAACAAGTCGACGCCGGCATCAAAAAGCTCGTCGACGACATGATCGAAACCATGTATTCGGCCAAGGGTGTCGGCTTGGCCGCCACCCAGGTCAATGTTCACAAGCGAGTGATCGTGATGGACGTGTCCGAAAACAAGGACAATCCCATCTGCCTGATCAATCCGCAGATCGTCGCGCGCGACGGCGTCGAAGAATCCGAAGAAGGCTGCCTGTCGGTGCCGGGTTTTTTCGAAAAAGTCAGCCGTGCCGAGCATATTAAAGTCAAAGCGCTCGACCGCAACGGAGACAGTTTCGAACTCGAAGCCCGCGACCTGTTGGCGGTGTGTATTCAGCATGAGATGGACCATCTGGAGGGCAAGCTGTTCGTCGATTATCTGTCGCCGTTCAAACGCAACCGGATTAAAGCCAAACTGGACAAAATCCACCGCTCGCAGGGCGCATAAGGACAATCATGAAAATCGTTTTCGCCGGCACCCCGGAATTCGCGGTTCCGACCTTGCAAACTCTGATCGATTCGCCGCACGAAGTGGTCGCAGCCTATACCCAGCCGGACCGGCCGGCCGGCCGCGGCCGCAAACTGACGGCCAGCCCGGTCAAAGACTTGGCCCTGACAGCGGGCATTCCGGTCGCCCAACCGGAAAACTTCAAAGCGGCGGAAGCCGTCCAAGCCTTGGCCGATTTGCAACCGGAGCTGATGGTCGTCGTTGCCTACGGCCTGATCCTGCCGCAAGCCGTACTGGATATTCCCAAATTCGGCTGTATCAACGTGCACGGCTCGTTGTTGCCGCGTTGGCGCGGTGCGGCGCCGATCCATCGCGCGGTGATGGCCGGCGACAGCAAAACCGGGGTCACCATCATGAAAGTGGTAAAAAAACTCGACGCCGGCGACATGCTTTACAAAATCGAGTATCCAATCGGCGCCCAAGCTACATCCGGAGAACTGCACGACCGTCTGGCTGAACTCGGCGCCGAGGCATTATTGAAAGTCGTGGATATGATCGAAACCGGCACGCTACAGGCCGAAACCCAGGACGAGAGCCTGGTCACTTACGCGCATAAACTGGAAAAACAGGAAGCGGTGCTCGACTGGCGGGAATCGGCGGTCGAATTGGACCGGAAAATCCGCGGTCTCAACGCCTGGCCGGTGGCGCAAACGACATGCAACGGCCAAGTATTGCGCGTCTGGCGTAGCGAAGTGTTGAACCGGCCTGCCGCCGCTGCACCCGGCACGATAGACAGTTCCGCGCAGACGTTGGACGTCGCCACCGGCGCGGGCATGCTAAGGCTGCTGGAGGTGCAACTGCCGGGCGGCAAACGCATCAACGGCAAGGATTTTCTCAACGCGCATCCGGCCGCCGGCGTCGTACTCGGCTCATGAACCTACGCGGCTGCGCAGCGCAAATTCTGGCTATGGTCATCGGCGACGGCCAATCGCTGACCGCCGCCCTGGATCACGGCCTACCCAAGCTGAAGGACACCAAGGACAGAGCCTTCGTCCAAGCCCTGTGTTACGGGGTGGTCCGCCACTACTACGCGCTGGATTTCGCGTTAAGCAAACTGCTGGGCAAGCCCTTGAAAGCCAAAGACGGCGACATCAAAGCTCTGTTGCTGGTCGGCCTTTACCAACTGCAGCACATGCGGGTTAAAGCGCATGCCGCCGTATCGGAAACCGTCGCCGCCACCAGCCACAAGCCCTGGGCTAGGGGCTTGGTCAACGGCGTGCTGCGCCAGTATTTGCGCGAGGCGGAAAGCCTGCTGCAAGCCACAGAGCAAGACCCGCAGGCCCGGCTCAACCATCCGCAGTGGATAGTCGAAACGCTACGCCGCGACTGGCCGGAACGTTATGAAAAAATCCTGCACGCCAACGACCAGGCCGCACCGATGTTTTTGCGAGTTAACCAACGCCAAACCGGGCGCGATGCCTACCTGGACCAACTGGCTGCCCAGGGCATAGCCGGCCAGCCGGTCGATTGCTGTAGTACGGCGATCCGGCTGGACCAGGCCGTAGCAGTCGAGCAACTGCCCGGCTTCGGCGAGGGCCGGGTCTCGGTGCAGGACGGCGCCGCGCAACTAGCTGCGGAACTCCTCGACGCCCAAGCCGGCGACTGGGTATTGGACTTGTGCGCGGCACCGGGCGGCAAAACCGCGGCAATTCTGGAACGACAACCGGCGCTGGCCGGGCTGGTGGCGATCGATGTCGACGCCCAGCGCCTGCAACGGGTGGACGCCAATCTGGCGCGTCTGCATTTGCAGGCCGAAACCCTGGTTGCCGACGCCGGCCAACCGGCCGACTGGGCCGGGCAACGCCGTTTTCAACGGATTCTATTAGACGCCCCCTGCTCCGGTTTCGGCGTGATCCGCCGCCACCCGGACATCAAATTGCTGCGCCGGCCGGAAGACATCGCCGCATTGCAGGCGACACAAGCTCGGATTCTGCAAGCCGCATGGCAACTGCTGATTCCCGGCGGCATCCTGCTCTACGCCACCTGTTCGGTGCTGAAAGCGGAAAACGAGCAGCAAATCGCCGCGTTTCTGGCGGTTCACACGGACGCCGAAGAACTGCCGATAGACGCGCATTGGGGCTTGCCCCGCCCGCACGGCCGGCAAATCTTGACCGGAGAACGGCAAATGGACGGCTTTTATTATGCCAAGCTGCGCAAAGCGGTTTAGCCCCGGCCTGTTTGCGTTATGCCTGGCGCTCGCTTCGGCGCCGGCCGAGGCCGGCAACTACGCCGCCCGGATCGAGTACGCCGAACTGCAAACCGAAGGCGATACCGCGACCATCGCCAGCCAGATCGAATATCGGCTGAGCCCGGTCGCCAAAGAGGCGCTGGACAAAGGCGTGCCGTTAACCTGGGACGTGGTGATGGAATTGCGCGAGCCCGGCTGGCTATGGGACAGCGTCGCCTACCGCAGCAAGCAACGCTACCGGCTGCAATTTCATGCGTTATTGAACCAATATGCGGTGCAAACCCCGCAAAACCACAGCGAGATGTTTTTGACGCTGAGCGCCGCGCTGCATTTCATGGCCAGCGTGCGCGACCAGCAACCGATCCCGGCCGCAGCGCTGCAAACCGGCCGCTATTACCAACTGGCGGTGCGCAGCCAATTTAACCGCGAGGCGCTGCCGATTCCGCTACGCCCGATGGCGTATCTGGATCACCGCTGGTTTCTTTCCAGCCATTGGAGCTTATGGCCTATTCAAAAATGAAGCTGCCGGCCAGCGCGTCCATCGTCATTCTGTTCGGTTTCGTGCTGCTTTCGCTGCAACTGATGAGCAGCGCCACCCAAGAGTCTTCGGAACTCGGCGAGCTGTATTCCTGGCTGCTGGTGATCAATACCCTGGGCTCGATAATCCTGCTGGGCCTGGTCGTCGTCAACGCCTACTCGCTGGTGCGGGAGCTGAAGAAAAAGGAAGCCGGCTCCAGACTGACCACGCGCATGGTCTCGCTGTTCGTATTGCTGGCACTGGCGCCGGCGGCGATTGTGTTCTACTTCTCGGTACAATTCCTGCATCAGGGCATCGACAGTTGGTTCAACGTCGAAATCGACCGGGCCATGGACGACGCGCTGGAACTGAGCCAATCGGCGCTAAACCAGCGCATGAATTGGCACATCAAGCAAACCAAGCAAATGGCCGAGCAACTGCAGCGCAAATCGGAGACATTGATTGCGCTGGAAGTCGGTTCGCTATGGCGGGAGTCGGGTGCGCTGGAATTGGCGGTATTTACCAGCCAGGGCCGGATTCTGGCCTCGAGCAGCATCAATCCCAGCGATATCTTGCCGCATTTGCCGGACGAGCAAATTTGGCTGCAGTTGAAGCAAAACAAAGAATATTTCGCCTTCGATCCCGGCGACAACGACGAAATGCTGGTGCGCATCATCGTCGCCATCGAAGCCGACCAGAGCCGGTTTTTGCAGGTACTGTATCCGATTCCGGTGCGGGTCACCGATTTGGCCGATTCCATCGAATTCGCCTTCATCCGCTACCAGGAGATGAACTTCCTGCGCGACTCGCTGAAAACCAGTTTCTCGCTGATCCTGCTGCTGGTATTGCTATTGAGCTTGCTGGCGGCAATCTGGGTCGCCTTTATCAGCATTCGCAACATCGTCGCTCCGGTCCGGGAATTGGTCAAAGGCACTCAGGCGGTCGCCGACGGCGACTACCAACAACAACTCCCGGTCATGAGCCAGGACGACCTGGGCTTTTTGGTCGAATCCTTCAACCAGATGACCCGGCGCATCGCCCGTTCCCGCGACGAAACCCGCGCCGCCGGCCTGGAGGTGGAAAACCAGCGCGCCTACCTGGAAACCATCCTCGCCAATCTGACCGCCGGCGTGATCAGCTTCGATGCGGCTTATTTCATCCGCACCGCGAACCAAGCCGCCTACCGGATCCTGCATATTCCGGTCAGCCATTTCGTCGGCCAGAATCTGCCGGCCCTGGCCCGGCTGCACCCGGAATTGGCCGACGTGTTGACGGCGATTCAAAGCCTGCTGGAAAAAGCCGACGACATCTGGGAGCAGCGCATTGTGTTTCTCGGCCCGAACGGCCGCCAGGAATTGCTGTGCCGCGGTACGCCGCTATTCTCGCAACACGGCGCCCGCACCGGCGCCGTGGTGGTATTCGACGACGTCACCGACCTGATCCAGGCCCAGAAAAACGCAGCCTGGGGCGAAGTGGCGCGGCGTTTGGCGCACGAAATCAAAAACCCGCTGACGCCGATCCAACTTTCCGCCGAACGCTTACAACATAAGCTGTCCAAAGAGCTGCAGGACGGTTCGGCCGAATTCCTGCAGCGCGGCACCCGCACCATCGTCCAGCAGGTGGAAGCGATGAAACGCATGGTCGACGATTTCTCCGAGTACGCCCGCCCGTCGAAAAAACAGGTCGAAAAAATCAATCTGGTGGATTTGATCCAACAGGTCACCACGTTGTATCTGCCGTCCGGCATTAGCTTCGCGATGGCCGCCACCAGCCAACATGTCATTGTCGAGGTCGATCCGGTCAGCATTCGCCAGGTGTTGCATAACCTGATCAAGAACGCTCAGGAGGCCACCGCGGAAAAATGCCACATCAGTATCAGAATCGGCAAAGTGACCCGCAACAACACCGATTATGTGGAAGTGGGCCTGTACGACAACGGCAGCGGCCTGAACTCGGAACAGATCGAGACCATTTTCGAACCGTACGTGACCAGCAAGGCCAAGGGTACCGGCCTGGGCCTGGCCATCGTCAAAAAAATCGTCGAAGAACACGGCGGCGTGATTTGGGTCGATACGTCATATAATGGCGGGGCGGGTTTTTTGCTCCAGCTACCGGTTTTTGAATTTGGAACGATCGATGAATAAACAAACGCCTTACATTTTGGTGGTCGACGACGAACAGGACATTCGCCAACTGGTGTCTGAGATTTTGGAGGACGAGGGCTATCAAGTCGCGATGGCCGAGAACGCGGCGGAAGCCAAGAAGCTGAAAAGCCAGCGCCAGCCCAATCTGATTTTGCTGGATATCTGGATGCCCGACAGCGACGGCATCACCCTGTTGCGCGAATGGGTCGGCGAAGACAGCGCGCTGTGCCCGGTGGTGATGATGTCCGGCCACGGCTCGGTGGAGTCGGCGGTAGAAGCCACCCGCCTCGGCGCTTACGATTTTCTGGAAAAACCGTTGTCGATGGCAAAATTGCTGTTGATCGTCGAGCGCGCTCTGGAAACCAGTTCGTTGCAACGGGAAAACGCCGGCCTGAAACAGCAATTGATGATAGGCGTCGAACCGGTCGGCAAAAGCGCCGTGGTCGAACGCACCAAAGACAAATTGAAACGCCTGGCACAACACGATGCCCGCCTCCTTTTGGTGGGCGAAGCCGGCGTCGGTAAGGAAATGTATGCCCGCTACCTACACAACAACAGCTCCCGCCGCGACGGTGCGTTTGTCGACGTCTCGGTTGGCAGCATCTCCCCGGAAAACGCCGCGGTCGAGTTTTTCGGCCGCGAAGACAACGGCCGCGTTTACCGCGGCCTGCTGGAGCAAGCCGACCGCGGCACGCTATTCCTGGGCGAAATCGGCGGCATGGACCCGGAAACCCAAACCCGTTTGCTCAGCGCGTTGGAATCCAGTTCGTTCCTGCGTGTGGGCGGCAGCCAAGCCGTGCGGGTCGACGTGCGCGTGGTCGCCTCCACCCGGATGGCGCTGGAGGAAGAAGTCAACAGCGGCCGCTTCCGCCAGGACTTGTATTATCTGCTGAATGTGGTGACGCTGGAAATTCCACCGCTACGCGAGCACAGCGAAGACGTGCCGAGTTTGCTGAATTTTTACGTCGACCATTTCGTCGTGCACGAAAAACTGCCGTTCCGCCGCTTTTCGATGGCGGCGCAGAATTATCTGCGCAATTACAGTTGGCCCGGCAACGTCCGCGAGTTGCGCAATCTGGTACAGCGCCTGATGATTCTGGGCGCCGGCGACGATATCGAACTGGACGAAGTCAAGGCGGCGCTGGGCTCGATCGCCGAGCAACCCAAGCTGGGGTTAAACGTGCCCGAGTTTTTCAACCTGCCGCTGAAAGAAGCCCGCGACCACTTCGAAAAATCCTATCTGGAATACCATTTCGAAAAAAACGGCGGCAGCGTCGCCAAGTTAGCTGCCGCGATCGGTATGGAACGCACCCACCTGTACCGGAAACTGCATTCGCTAAAAATCAAGCTGTAATTGCAACTTGAAGTTAGCAGCCGCTTTAAGTAGAATGCCATGCTTTTACAGCTTCAACTGATTTTAAGAAAGCAACGATGAAAACATTTAGTGCAAAGCCCGCAGAAGTTAAGCGCGATTGGTACGTGATTGATGCAGAAGGAAAGACATTGGGTCGCCTTGCTACTGAAATTGCACGACGTCTTCGCGGCAAACATAAACCCGAATACACTCCGCACGTTGATACCGGCGACTACATCATCGTCGTCAATGCCGAAAAAATCGGCGTTACCGGCAACAAAGAAAAAGACAAAATGTACTACCGCCACACCGGTTATGTCGGCAACATGAAGTCCGCATCTTTGGGAAAATTGAGACAAACCTTCCCCGACCGCATCATCACCACCGCCGTGCAAGGCATGCTGCCCAAGAACCCACTGGGCCGGGCGATGTTCAAAAAACTGAAAGTGTATGCCGGTCCGGAACACAATCACCAGTCTCAACAACCTAAAGTTTTAGAATTCTAAGCAGGTAGATAGTTTATGGCAGCTCAATACTACGGAACCGGTCGCCGCAAAAGCTCTGTGGCGCGTGTTTACGCCACCGTCGGCTCCGGCAAATTCACTATTAACAGCCGTCCGGTTAGCGAATACTTCGGCCGCAAAACCGACGAAATGATCGCCAGACAACCTCTGGAACTGCTGGGTAAAACTGGCGATTTCGACATTAACATTATCGTTTCCGGCGGCGGCCCGTCCGGCCAGGCTGGCGCGATTCGCCACGGCCTGACTCGCGCATTGATGGAATACGACGAAGCATTGCGCTCTCCATTGAGAAAAGCCGGCTACGTCACTCGTGATGCCCGCGAAGTCGAACGTAAAAAAATCGGCTTGCACGGCGCCAGAAAACGTCCGCAATACTCGAAACGTTAAGCACCTGCCGACGCAAAAAAGCCGCTTACCAGCGGCTTTTTTGTGCCGGCCGCATTTTGCGACCTCACCCGCCCGGTTCGAGTTTGCGGCAACTGAATGCGTAGGGTTTATTCGGCACCACCAATGCGGCGGCGGCATTGGCATCGCCAAGCTGCAATTCAGCCACCGACCAATCGCCGGCGACACCGAATTCGGCTGGGATCGCAGCAATCTGCCCACCCGGCTCGACAGCAAATTCGCACAATTCCAAACCCGCCGCGATACCGCGGCCGACCGCCTTGACGAAGGCCTCCTTCTTTACCCAGAGACGGTAAAAGGCCGGCAATTGCTGATCAGCCGGCAATGCCGCCCAATCCCGATACTCCCGCCCGGAAAAACAGCGGCCGGCAAGCGCATGCAGATTGCGCCCAGCCCGAACTTTCTCCACATCGACCCCCACAACGCCGAAATCAGCCACCGCAATCAGCAAATGCGCTCCGGAATGGGAAATATTGAATTGCAGTTCCGCCGCCTGAAGCGCGGGCTTACCGAACTCGCCCAGTTCGAACACCAATTCCTGCGGCTCGACACCCAAATAGCCGGCCAACGTGCGCCGCAATAAGCCGCGCACCGCAACGAAGCGATGGCGCTGCTCAAGGCGCTTATACGCCTGGACCAGACCACGCTCCCGATCCGGCAACAATGCGTCCAAAGCGCGTAAAGCTCCCAAATCCAGCCGCTCCAGGTCGGCATGCCAAACATCAACAAAATTCGCCCGCAACACATCCCTCACTATTCGAAGCCGGTCGCCGCGTAGCGCGAAACCGAGTAAAACCCTTGGTTTTCCTTGACGAAACCGGCCAAAGACAGTAGCTTATCCAACCTTTTTTGTAAAATCCGCATTTCACGGTTTGGTTAGCTTTTCGAGGGCATAAAATTGGAACTCAGTGGCGGACAAATTCTTGTCCAATGTCTTAAAGATGAAGGTGTCGAATTTGTATTTGGCTATCCGGGTGGCTCTGTTTTGCACATCTACGATGCCATTTTCCATCAAGACGACGTAAAACATATTCTGGTGCGGCACGAACAAGGCGCCACCCATTCGGCCGACGCCTATGCGCGCGCGACCGGCAAACCCGGCGTGGTGCTGGTGACCTCGGGCCCCGGCGCTACCAACGCCGTGACCGGTATCGCCACTGCCTATATGGACTCGATCCCGATGGTGATCATTTCCGGCCAGGTACCGTCGCCGGTGATCGGCAGCGACGCGTTTCAAGAAGTCGATACGGTCGGCATCACCCGCCCCTGCGTCAAACACAACTTCTTGGTGAAGGATGTCAACCAGTTGGCCGAGACCATCAAAAAAGCCTTCTACGTGGCGACCACCGGCCGCCCCGGCCCGGTGTTGGTCGACGTACCGAAAGACATCACCGATCCCAACATCAAGGTACCCTACAAGTACCCGAAAAAAGTCAGCATGCGCTCCTACAACCCGGTTGTGACCGGCCACAAGGGCCAGATCAAACGTGCAGTGGAAATGCTGTTGAACGCGCAACGGCCAATGATTTATTCCGGCGGCGGTGTGATTTTGGGCGAAGCGCACGAAGAGCTGACCGAACTGACCCAATTGCTGGGTTACCCGATCACCAACACCTTGATGGGCTTGGGCGGTTACCCTGCCACCGACAACCTGTTCGTCGGCATGCTGGGCATGCATGGCACTTACGAAGCCAATATGGGCATGCACGAAAGCGACGTGATCCTGGCAGTTGGCGCCCGCTTCGACGACCGGGTGACCGGCAAATTGGCCGAGTTCTGCCCGTACGCCAAGATCATTCACATCGACGTGGATCCGGCCTCGATTTCCAAAACCGTTAAGGTTGACGTGCCTATCGTTGGCGAAGTCAAACCGGTATTGCAACAGATGCTGGAATTGGTCAAGGAGAGCAAAACCAAGCCGTCCAAAGCCGCACTGGAATCCTGGTGGCAATTGATTCAAAGCTGGCGCGATGTGAATTGCCTGGAGTACGACCGCGAAAGCCGGATTATCAAGCCCCAATACGTCGTCGAACAACTCTACGAAGTCACCAACGGCGAAGCGTTCGTGACGTCCGACGTCGGCCAGCACCAGATGTACGCGGCGCAATACTACAAGTTCGACAAACCGCGGCGCTGGATCAACTCCGGCGGCCTGGGCACGATGGGCTTCGGTTTGCCGGCGGCGATCGGCGTCAAACTGGCGTTTCCGGATGCCGACGTCGCTTGCATCACCGGCGAGGCCAGCATCCAGATGTGCATCCAGGAACTGTCCACCGCGTTGCAGTACAACACGCCGGTTAAGATCGTCAACCTGAACAACCGCTACATGGGCATGGTCCGGCAATGGCAGGAATTCTCCTACCAAAGCCGCTATTCGCACTCGTATATGGACACGATTCCGGATTTCGTCAAACTGGCCGAAGCTTACGGCCACGTCGGCATCCGCGTCGAGAAACCGGAAGAAGTGCGCGACGCCTTGAAACAAGCATTCGAATTGAAGGATAGAACCGTGTTCCTCGATTTCATTACCGACAGAACCGAAAACGTATACCCGATGATTGAAGCCGGCAAAGCCCACCACGACATGAAACTGCGCGTCGCGCCCGGTACGCCGGTCGAGAGGGAGTTGTCCTGATGCGCCACATCATATCTATTTTGATCGAAAACGAATCCGGCGCCCTGTCGCGCGTTGCCGGCCTGTTCTCGGCGCGCGGTTACAACATCGAGTCGCTGACCGTGGCACCCACCGAAGACCCCAGCCTGTCGCGGATGACTTTGGTCACCAGCGGCAGCGACGAGATCATCGAGCAGATCACCAAGCAACTGAACAAACTGATCGACGTGGTGAAACTGATCGATCTGGCCGAGTCGGCGCATATCGAACGCGAATTGATGCTGGTCAAAATCAGAACCACTCACGACACCCGCGAGGAAGTCAAACGCATGGTCGACATCTTCCGCGGTAAGATCATCGACGTGACGCCGAACAGCTACGTGGTCGAAATGACCGGCCAATCCAACAAGCTGGACGCCTTCATTCACGGCTTCGAGGAAGGCAGCATCATCGAAGTGGCGCGTTCCGGTCCGACCGGCATTTCCCGCGGCGAGAAAGGCTTACATCTGTAAAAATCGTCGGGGTACAAACGTGGCTTGTGCCCCGCAAGATAGCTAGTTCCCTGCTAGCAAAATAATTTTTAATTCACATCAAGAGTAACGAGAAACACTATGCAAGTTTATTACGACAAAGACGCCGATCTCTCGATCATCCGCAGCAAAAAAGTTGCCATCATCGGCTACGGTTCGCAAGGCCACGCCCATGCCAACAACCTGAAAGACTCCGGCGTTGACGTCGTGGTCGGCTTGCGCGCCAACTCAGCGTCCGTCGCTAAAGCCACCAACAGCGGCCTGACCGTAAAAGACGTACCGGAAGCCGTTGCCGGCGCCGACGTGGTCATGATTCTGACCCCGGACGAATTCCAATCCAAACTGTACAAGGAAGAAATCGAGCCGAATATCAAACAAGGTGCGGCACTGGCCTTCGCCCACGGTTTCTCGATCCTCTACAACCAAGTCGTGCCGCGCGCCGATTTGGACGTGATCATGATCGCCCCGAAAGCGCCGGGCCACACCGTGCGCTCCGAATTTACCAAAGGCGGCGGCATCCCTGACTTGATTGCGATCCACCAAAACGCCTCCGGCCAAGCCAAAGAACTGTGCTTGTCATATGCATCCGCAATCGGTGGTGGCCGTTCCGGCATCATCGAAACCACCTTCCGCGACGAAACCGAAACCGATTTGTTCGGCGAACAAGCGGTACTGTGCGGCGGCGCGGTGGAACTGGTCAAAGCCGGTTTCGAAACCCTGACCGAAGCCGGCTACCCGCCGGAAATGGCGTATTTCGAGTGCTTGCACGAACTGAAATTGATCGTGGACTTGATGTACGAAGGCGGCATTGCCAACATGAACTACTCGATCTCCAACAACGCCGAGTACGGCGAATACGTCACCGGCCCTCGCGTGATCAACGAAGAAAGCCGTTGGGCGATGAAGCAAGCCCTGGAAGACATCCAACAAGGCAAATACGCCAAGCAATTCATTTTGGAAGGCCAAACCGGCTATCCTGAAATGACCGCGCGTCGCCGCCTGAACGCCGAGCATCCGATCGAAACCGTCGGCGCCAAATTGCGGGCGATGATGCCTTGGATCAAGGCCAACCAAATCGTCGATAAAAGCAAAAACTAAGCTTATCGGCTAGCATTAAAGCCCATCTTCACGATGGGTTTTTTTTGCCCGCAGGATTTCCACATCATGCCCGTTTCGCCGAGCCCGTTGCGGCTGGCTTTGCTGCTTACTGCCCTGCCCGCGAGCGCCAGCGCCGACTCCCTGCTGTGGAGCAACAGCGAAATCCAATACCTGCACGGCGCCGGCTACAACGAGCCTTTTAATCCCAACCCCGTAGCGCAAATCATCGTCACCGTCACCCACAGCCACGGCTGGGCCTACGGCCGTAACTTCTTCTTCATGGATACGCTATTCACCGAGTCCGGCCAGCCGCCGCAAACCAACTTGTACGGCGAAGCCTATAGCACTTTCAGCCTGAGCAAAATTAGCGGGCTGGATTTGTCGTACGGTATTTTTAAGGACTTCGGCCTGACCGCCGGCATCAACCTGGGCGAGAACATGGACAGCAGGCAAAGCGGCTTTCGCGCCTGGTTGTATGGCATCAGCGTCGACTTCGATTTGCCCGGTTTCGATTATTTCAACGTCGACTTCCTGCGCCAGCGCGTCACCGAACCCGCCGACATCGGCACCTCCTGGCAAATTACGCCGGTCTGGCAATTGTCGTTCGAAATTGCCGGCAGCAAATGGAGTTTCGAAGGCTTCGCCGACTTCATCGGCCGCAACCAAACCGCTGCCCGCCAGACTTTGGCTCAACCCCAGCTCAGGTTGGATATCGGCGATTTTTGGGGCGATGCCGGCCATCTGTTTATCGGCCTGGAATACCAATATTGGCATAACAAATACGGGATCAAGGGTTTACACGACAATGTGCCGCAAGCTCTACTGGTTTGGAAATTCTAAGCGATTCAACGTTTCAGCCTGATCAAAGCCCGGTTGAACCGAATGCCGGGCCATTTATCTCTAGCCCGCGAGACCGCGATCAATCCCGCCCTGTCACGCAATCGCAATAGCACGCCCCGGACCGAGCATGTAAAATGCCGCCAACTTGTTACCGCTTGCGAACGCCATGCTGAAAAATCCTCAACCGAAACGCCACCGCGGCATCTACCTGCTACCCAATCTTTTCACCACGGGTGCGATGTTTGCCGGTTTTTACGCGATCACGTCGGCCATCAACGGCCGCTTCGAAACTGCGGCAATTTCGATGTTCATCGCGATGGTGCTCGACGGCCTCGACGGCCGCGTCGCCCGCTTGACCAATACCCAGAGCGAGTTCGGCGTGCAATACGACAGCCTGTCGGACATGGTCTCGTTCGGCGCGGCGCCGGCCATCGTCATGTATCTGTGGACCTTGTCCAGCATGGGCCAAGCCGGCTTGTTCGCCGCTTTCGTGCACATGGCCGGCGGCGCATTGCGGCTGGCGCGCTTCAACACCCAAGTCGAGGTGGCCGATAAACGCTACTTCCAAGGCCTGCCCAGCCCGGCGGCGGCGGCGATCCTGGCCGGCGGCCTGTGGTTTTGCGTCGAGAACGGTTACGACGTGGAAAACTTCAAGTATCTGGTATTGCTGACCACCATTACCACCGGCCTGCTGATGGTCAGCAATTTCCGCTATTCCAGCTTCAAGGAAATCGATCTGAAAAACAAAGTGCCGTTCATCGTCGCCATTATTGCGATGCTGTTCATCAGCTTCGTGATGGCCCAGCCGCAACGCATGCTGTTCCTGCTGTCGGTCGGTTACGCCGCTTCCGGCCCGATCATCACGCTGGTAATGCGCAAACGCCGGCTGCAAAGCCGTAAAAGCTAAACGATGGGCGACGCCGCCGGCGGTAACTTGCCCGGCGCCGCGCTTAACCGCCATTGGCGCTCATATCGCAAACGCCTGAAAGCCTGCTGCCAAACTTGCAGCGAAGAGCATGTCCACAACTTGCGTACCGGCATCCGCCGCTTATTGAGTACGATCGGACTGTTACGGCAAATCGCCCCTTGCCGGGCGCTGACAGCGTTACGGCAAGCGCTGAAGCAGCAACTCGACGGTTTCGACGAACTGCGCGACGTGCAAGTCATGCTCTACCAAGTAGCCGGAAAACTGCCGCAACTGCCGGAGCTGAGCGATTTCCTGGATCATCTGCACCGGCGCGAGCAACAACTATTGCAACGGCTACCGGCCTTCGTCGCCGGCCTGCGCCAAGCCAAACTGCGCCGAAAAGTCGATAAGGCGGTACGTAAATTTCGGCACGTCGTATCCTGCCAGGACCAAGTTTCCACCGCAATACTCAGCGCGCTGGACCAAACGTATGCGGAAGCGGCGGCGCGCTATGCGGCGGTTGCGGCCGACGACCTGCACAGCATCCACCGCCTGCGTATCGCCGTCAAAAAACTGCGTTATGCCCTCGCCGCCGTCGCCGACACCGTCCCGCACTTGCCGGCCGACCACGACAAACGCCTGCAAAGCTATTTGACCGCCATGGGCGACCTCCAGAACAGCGTCGTCATGCTCGACGCGCTGCACGCCTTCTACAGCGGAAATCCGCCGGAATCCGCGTCGCAACACTACCGGCAACAGCAAAACCAACTGCTTGGCGAATTTATCGCTCGCCGCGAAGAACTATTCGATTTCTGGCGCCCGGCTCCCGACCGGGCCTTTCCCTGGCGATAAACGCCGCCGGTATTGCCGCGGGCGGCTTTATAGTACAATTTCAGCCAATTTTCGGCCGCAACGGCAGCGCACGATTTTTTAACAGAACGGGTTCAACACATGGCAACGATGGATGATAGAGACGGGTTAATTTGGCTAGACGGCAAATGGGTTGACTGGCGCGACGCGAAAGTCCACGTCCTGACCCACACCCTGCATTACGGCTGCGGCGTGTTCGAAGGTCTGCGCGCCTATAAAACCGATGCCGGCACTGCGATTTTCAAACTGGCCGAGCACACCGACCGTCTGTTCCGTTCCGCGCATATCATGAACATGAAAATGCCGTATTCCAAAGACGAGATCAACCAGGCCCACCGCGACGCGGTCGCCAAAAACAATCTGGACTCGGCCTACATTCGCAGCATGTGCTTCTACGGTTCCGAAGGCATGGGCTTGCGCGCCGACAACCTGAAAGTCCATGTCATGATCGCGGCCTGGACCTGGGGCGCCTATCTGGGCGCGGAAAACATGGAAAAAGGCATCCGCATCCGCACCTCGTCTTACACCCGTAACCACGTCAACAGCACGATGTGCAAGGCCAAGGCCAACGGTAACTACATCAACTCGATTTTGGCATTGCAGGAAGCCTTGTCCACCGGTTATGACGAAGCCTTGCTGCTGGACCACGAAGGTTTCTGCGCGGAAGGCAGCGGCGAGAACTTGTTCATCGTTCGCAACGGCAAGTTGTACACCCCGGAAACCACCTCGGCGCTGGAAGGCATCACCCGCGACACTTTGATCACGATTGCCCGCGAACAAGGTTTTGAGGTGATCGAAAAACGCATTACCCGCGATGAAGTGTATGTGGCCGACGAAGCCTTCTTCACCGGTTCCGCCGCCGAAGTCACGCCGATCCGCCAATACGACAACCGCGATATCGGTTGCGGCAGCCGCGGCCCGATTACCGAAAAACTGCAAGCCTTGTATTTCGATTACGTCCACGGCCGCCGCGCCGACCACAAGGAATGGTTGTCGTTGGTTTCCTAAGCCCGCGTGTCTTCCCCGCATAGCATCTTGGTCGTCGGCCCGTCCTGGGTCGGCGACATGGTGATGGCGCAAAGCCTGTTCATCGCCCTCAAGCAACAAACTCCCGATTGCCTTATCGACGTGCTGGCTCCGGCCTGGTCGTTGCCGTTATTGGCAAGAATGCCGCAAGTGCGGCAAGGCATAGCGATGCCGCTGGGCCATGGCCAATTCGGTCTGTCCGCCCGGTTTCGCCTGGGCCGCCAACTACAAGGCCGTTACGACCAAGCCATCGTCTTGCCTAACTCCTGGAAGTCGGCGTTGGTGCCGTTCTTCGCCGGCATCCCGCTCCGCATCGGCTATCTCGGCGAATTACGCTGGGGCTTGCTGAACGATGCCCGCCGCCTCGACAAAAAACGGCTGACCATGACGGTGCAACGTTTTGTGGCACTGGGTTTAGCTGGCGAAGCCAAGCTCCCGCCGGACTGTCCGATCCCGCAATTGGCGATCGGCACAGAGCAACGCCAACAAGCCCGCGAAAAATTCCGCATCGATGCCGAAAAAAAAATCCTGGCGCTGTGCCCCGGCGCCGAATACGGTCCGGCCAAACGCTGGCCGGCCGGGCATTTTGCCGCCGTTGCCAACGCCAAAATCGGCGAAGGCTGGCAGGTCTGGTTGTTCGGTTCCGATAAAGACCGGCCGGTCGCCGACGCCATCGTTGAATTGACCGGCGGCGTCTGCCGCAATTTCGTAGGCGAGACCACGCTGGCCGAAGCGGTCGATTTGCTGGCGCTGGCCGACGCGGTGGTCAGCAACGACTCCGGCCTGATGCACGTTGCCGCCGCATTGGATAAAAAAATCGTCGCGGTTTACGGTTCGTCCGATCCTGGATTCACCCCGCCGTTAAATCCGGCCGCGCAAATTCTGAGCCTGAAACTGGCGTGTTCGCCCTGTTTTAAACGCGACTGCCCTTTCGGGCATACGCGCTGTCTAACCGAACTCGGCCCCGAGCAAGTCCTGGCTGCACTCGAAGCCGACAGATGAAAATCGCGATCGTCAAATTATCGGCATTAGGCGACATCGTGCATGCGATGGTGGCTTTGCAATTCATCAAAGCCGCGTATCCGGAGTTGCAGATCGATTGGGTAGTCGAGCAGCGCTTCGCCGGGCTGCTGGCCGATAATCCGCATATCGACCACGTGCTGCCGGTTAATTTAAAGGCGGTGAAAACCGACAAACTGCGGCTATTCGGCGAAATCGGCAAAGTCCGCGGTTACGCCGAACACGGTTACGATCTGGTGATCGACGCGCAGGGGTTGATTAAATCGGCCTTGGTCAGCCGGCTGTTGGCAGCCAATTGCGCCGGCTTCGACCGTAATTCGATCCGCGAGAAGTGGGCGGCTTGGTTTTACGCGCAAACGGTCGCCTACCCTTACGATGCCAATACGATAGACCGCAATGTCGCGGTACTGACCCGGCCGCTCGGACTCAAGGTCGGCAGCGAACAAATTCTGGCAAAACGGCCGTTTCTATTTTTTCGGCCGCCGCAAATCGAGCTGGCGGATTATTTTTCCGACACACAAGCCAATATCCTGCTGGTGATCGGCTCGACCTGGCCCAGCCGCAATTATCCGCTGGAAAAATATTTGCAGGTCATTTTCGGCGTGGAAGCCAATTTTTTGATCTGTTGGGGTAACGAGAAGGAACACTGGATGGCACAGTGGCTGGCGGAACGCAGTCTGGCGCGGGTGTTGCCGCAAATGAGTCTGAACGACTTGAAAGCGGTAATAGCCAAATCGGATATGGTTATCGGCAACGATACCGGACCGACGCACATGGCCTGGGGCATGAACCGGCCTTCGATTACCTTGTTCGGTCCGACGCCGATCAGCAGGGTCTACCAGACCAAAACCAACAAAGTGTTGAAGTCGCCGTCGCCGGTCGATCCGCTCAAACTCAACAAAAACGATTTTTCGATCGGCGAAATTCCGGTATCCGCAGTGGTGGCACTTGCTAAACAATTGCTGCCGGCGCCCGCGGCCGAAACGCCGCAGCCTTAAAGCCGTTCCAGCGCGGCAAAAGTAGCCAGCAATTCGATAAACGGCTCGTCGCGCGCCAGCACCCGCGCTATAGCGAGATGCTTATGCGCGGCGTCGCTCAAATCAAGGCGTTGTTCCTGAAACAGCAACTGCTTCTTGGCATCGGCAATCAAGCGGCACGGCGGCCGGCTTAGGTCGTTAGCCGGTTCGGCGCCGACCAACGCCAACTCCCCGCTGACCAATTCGACGATACAACCTGGCGGATAGGCGTGCAACACCTCGATCAAACCGGCCACCACGGCGGCGTCGAATTGTGCCGGGCTGGCCGCGTACAAATAACCGAGCGCATCGAGCTTGGTTTGCGCCGGCCGGTCCGCGCGATCACTAATCAACGCTTCGTAAACCGACGCCACCGCCACCAGTCGGGCCGGCAGGCCGATTTGCCCGGCGACCAAGCCGCGCGGATAGCCGGCGCCGTCCGGACGTTCGTGGTGGCCCCAGACCGCCTCCAGCACTTCGGCGGGCACGCCCGGCACGCCATGCAACAATGCCAGGCCGGCAGAGACATGTTGCCGTAGCACCGAACGTTCCGCGCCGGTCAGCTCGGCGGCTTTGCCGATAATCGATTGCGGCAGGCCGAGCAGCCCCAAATCGTGTAGAAGCGCGGCGATTGCCGTGTGCCGCAGTAGATCCGGCGCCACGGCCAGGTGCCGCGCCAAGCCCAGCGCCAGCAAGCAGACACTGACCGATTTGTGCACCAACGCCGGATCGGCCAGACTCCGCCCGGCCACCCGGTCTAGCGACACAGCGCCGTTATCCAGCGCAACCGTGAGGTCGGATGCGATTTCCGCGACAGCGCCGAAGTCGATGCCGCCACCGGCGCGAACCGTCTCCAGAACCGACTCGAAGCGGCGGTAAAATTGCGGCAACGGCCCGGATTCGGCCGCGGCCGCCAGCGCGCTGGCGGGTTCGTTATCGTCCGGTGCGGCAACATCCAAGCCCTTTGCCAAATCGATGAACACTTCGCGGCAATACTCGCGCAAGGTCTCGATTTCGGCATCGGAGCTGATCAGAAACTTGGTGGTTAAAAACGGTATGTCCCACCATTTGCGGTCGGTGCCGCACAGGTACATTCCTTGGCGAAGTTGACTGACGCAGATTTTTTTGACCATGGGAGACATTGCCTAATACAAGCCGGGCCGCCGCGAGCGGACTTCAGGAAACCACTGGGTAAGCTTGGCTGAATTTACCGTCCCGGCAGTATTGGCTCAAATCGATAGCGTAATCCTGCGGCCGGATAACCTGCTTGATCCCGTAACGGTTACCGTTCATGTCGGTGCCGGTCACCGCCAGATCGAGGATGCGTTCCGCCATCGGCTGGTTGTTATGGTCGCGGATCAGCAGGATTTTCGGCTTCAGCCGGTCGGCCTTGTTCTGTTCGACGATGATGCCGACTTCGCCACTGCTCAGCTCGACCAAATTGCCTTGCGGGTAAAACCCGATGCAGTTGATGAACTGGGTAACGAAATTGGCTTCGTAATGCTGGTTCATGCCTTTTACCAAAATGCCCAGCGCCTCCAAATGCGGCTTGCCTTTTTGGTAGACCCGGTCGCTGGTAATTGCGTCGTAGGTATCGACCACCGCCACCAAACGCGTGAACAGCGACAACGCGCTCTTGCCCAGTCCGCGCGGATAGCCGGTACCGGCCAAATGTTCGTGGTGGGCGTAGGCCACGTCCACCGCGCCGGGATAGGCGTTGCGTGCCGACATCAGCACGTTGCGGCCGTGCAGCGTATGTTGGCGCATGACGGCCATTTCGTCGTCTTCCAATCGCCCCGGTTTGTTCAGAATTTCCAGCGGAACTTTCATTTTGCCGACATCGTGCATCAAGCCGCAGAATCCAAGTTTATTTAGTTCGTCGCGCGAAAGTTTCAACTCGCGTCCGAGCAATATCGACAACACGCAGACATTCATCGAATGCTGGGCGGTGTACTGGTCTTGATCCTTCAGCTGGGTCAGCAACAGCATCGCATCCGGATTCTCCATGACTTTGTCCACCGTTTCCGCCACGGCCTGTTTCACCGCACTGACGCTGAACTGGTTGCCGAAGCGAATGTCGTCCAGTACGGTTTTGATCAGATTGCCGGTCCGGTGAAAGGTATTCGCGGTCTGGTTGAACGAACGGGCGAAACTCAGATGCTTGATGGAATCGGTGCCCCGGGTCGGAATCGCGCCGGCCGACGCCTTCTGCCACTTCACATCGATATAAACGTAATCGCAAAGATCCTGCAGCGTTTTGATATCGGCCTGGTTCTCGATCACGATGCGGTCGAACAGGAACGGCGAGTCTTGCCGCGGATCTTCCAACCGGCATACGCACATGCCGACTCTCAATTCGTAGACGTGAATCCGCAACCAGCCGTCGTCTTTATCTTTCATATCCGCCAAAACGTCCCGATGTTTCGAAAATTAATCAACCGCTAAAGCTTAATACAGTCCGCCGCCTTACCCTATAGCCATTCGCCACTTAACCCGCAAAATTGCGCCAATAACTATGCGGCCAGTCACAATTAGCGCCCGATTTTTCGGGTAGCGCCAGCGGTAATAATTCAATTGCCAGATTTTCAGAAAGGTTTACACTGCATCCGCCGACATGCAGCAACCTCCCGGCCGCCGCTGCGTACGGCGACTCGGCGCGGCATGCCTGCGAACAATAAGAATAGCGCCAGACCGGCCATTTCCGCGGAGAGAATCGTTATGCTGCTGAACCACAACGATTTCCACATCGACACCGACGATTTTTTCATTCCGGAACCGGCACCGAAACGGTTGCGGCGCCGATACCTGTTTTTTTTGGTGTTGCTACCGGCGTTGGCAGCCACCGAAACCTACGTCTTTCTGCAACCGCCGGTCTACCAGAGCCAGGCGCTGGTGCTGACCACGGCGGCGGGCGAGATCGACCAAGCCCACGCCGCGGCGGATCTGGAACACGTCAACATCCAGAAACAGGTATTGCTCGGCCAGAACGTACTGGAAACCACCGCGGCAGTCTTGAATAAGGCCGAAAACGCCGAACCCGTCGGCGTCAACCAACTCAAAGCGCTATTTCAGGTCAGTCCGGTCGCCGATACCAACCTGGTACAGCTCAGCGCCGAAGGGCAGGATCCGCATTTTCTGCAACTGGCCTTGAACACCTGGATCAGGGCCTACCAACAAACCCGTAGCGAATACATAGCCGAAATCAGCGATAAAGCCACGGCCGACATCAACGCCGAATTACAGCGCCTGGACCGGCAAGTGCAAGACCAGCGCCGCGGCGTCGAAACCTTCCGTCGCGAGCACAACATCGTCTCGCTGCAAAGCACCGATAACGAAGCCCACGCCCGACTGCAAGGGTTGAACAACGCCTTGAACGCTGCCGAGGAGGAGGAAGCCAAGGCCAAAGCCAAACTCGAAGCGATCCGCGACGCGCTGGCGGCCGGCAAGACCGTGGTAGCCGACGCCGATTCGCAAAGCCTGGCGGTGTTGACCGCTCAAGCCGAAAAGTTGCGGGAAACGCTGGAACGCCAACGCAGCCAATACACCGACGAATATATCGATTTCCATCCGACCTTGCGCACGGTGAAATCGCAATTGGCGGAGCTGGAACGTAAAATCGCCGAAAAGGAACAAGCCGCCAGCCGCTTCGCCGAACAAGAGGCCGAGAACGCCTATAACGCGGCCCGCGGCGCCGTAAAAAACCTGCGCCAGGACCTGGAGCGCCACCAACAGCGGGCGGCCGATTACACCAACCGCTTCGCCCAGCACCAAACCATGCTGGAGGAATTGGCCAAGCTGGAGGAGTTGCAACGCCAAACCCGGCAACGCCTGGTCGAAATCGAAGTCAAACAGCGGCAAAGCAATCCGCAGCTGGATGTGGTGGATTGGGCCTCGTTGCCGGATAGCCCGATCCGGCCGGATTATCCGCTGCAAGCCGCAATCGCCGGCGCGGGCTGCCTGGCGCTGGCCTTGCTGGTCGTCTGGTTACGCGATTACCTGGCTAAAGAACCGGAGCTGGCGACCATCAACAGCGTCACCGAATTCCAGCTCTACCAGCATGCCAGTCCGGAACTGGCCGAGCAGCACGCCCCAACCCACGTCGAGTTCGACGAAGTCAAACAGCTCAGGCGCTGGGACGACCCGAAACCGTTGCCGGACGATCCCTCCCATTCCTAGGCGGCACCGGCGCATCAATGCTAGAATCCGGCATTCGTTCAACTTAAGCCAACAAGGAATTTCATGAGCCTGATTACCGTAGAGCACAACCCCAGCGCAGAGCGTTTGCAGGAACTCGGCGTCGCCAGCTGGCCGATCTGGGAAAAAGAGATCTCTACCTTCACCATCGATTTCGACGAAACCGAAACCGCCTACGTCCTGGAAGGCGAAATCCTCGTCACGCCGGTCGGCGGCGAGCCGGTCAGAATCCTGCCGGGCGATTTGGTCATGTTTCACGCCGGCCTGGACAGCCAATGGGAAGTCGTCAAACCGCTGCGCAAACATTACCACTACGATTGACCCTCGCCGCCAGCAGGCATGGTTCGAAAAGGCATCCTAGGATGCCTTTTTGCTTTGAACAGGCCCGAGCGACGCTCCGCACCGGACAGGCACTCAAGCACGACCGAAAACAATGCAACAGACACCACACAATCCGGATCGCCGGCGTAGCAAAACCGTCTGGCTATTAGCCGCGGCCCTTGGCGCGGCCGGCGCCGCCTACTGGCTGGCGGATCGCCCCGGCCGGCAGCAGGAATCCGGCCAAACCGGCAAACTCGAGCCGCAGCCGGTCAGCGTCGCCACCGGACAAACCCGACGCGGCGACATGCCGATTTACCTGCACGGCCTCGGCAGCGTCACGCCGCTGCAGACCGTGACGCTGCGCTCCCGCGTCGATGGCGAATTGGTCAAAGTCGCGTTCAGCGAAGGCCGCAACGTGCGCCAGGGCGAATTGCTGGCCGAAATCGACCCGCGCCCGTTTCAAGTCCAGTTGGAGCAGGCCCAGGGCCAATTGCTGCGCGACGAGGCGCTACTGAAAAACGCCGAACTCGACCTGGCCCGCTACCAGACCCTGCTGGAACAGGATTCGATCGCCGCCCAACAAACCGCGACCCAGGCGGCCCTGGTCAAACAGTACCGCGGCACGGTCGAAATCGACCGGGCTCAGGTCGAAAACGCCAAATTGCAACTGGCTTACACCAAAATCAGTGCGCCGATTTCCGGCCGCATCGGCTTGCGCCTGGTCGACCAGGGCAACATGGTCCGCGCCAGCGACGCCAACGGCCTGGCGGTGATCACGCAAATGCAACCGATTTCGGTGGTGTTTACGCTGCCGGAAGACCAGGCTCCGGCCGCGATGGCGCGTTGGCGTTCCGGCACGGCGCTGGAAGTGGAAGCATACGACCGCGCCGGCCAGCAAAAACTTGCGGTCGGCAAATTGCTGGCGATAGACAACCAGATCGATCCGGCCACCGGCACCTTGAAACTGAAAGCGATCTTCGACAACCCGGACCATACCCTGTTCGCCAACCAGTTCGTCAACGTCAAAATGCGGCTGGATATACTGCGCGATGCGGTGTTGGCGCCGAATGCGGCTATCCAGCAAGGCGCCGGCGGCGCTTACGTCTATGTGGTCAATGCCGACAATACCGTCAGCGTGCGCCAAGTCAAAACCGGAGCGGCGTCTGGCGAAACCGTCTCGATAATAGATGGTCTGGATGCCGGGCAAACCCTGGTCGTCGACGGCGCCGACCGCCTGCGCGAAGGAGCGGCGGTCAATATTGCCGAACGGCCGGCGCCGGTGGCCGCCGCACCCCAGCCGTGAGCGAAGCCGAGGGTTTTAATCCGTCGCGCCGGTTCGTCGAACGCCCGGTCGCGACCTCGCTGATCATGCTGGCGCTGCTGCTGGCCGGCGTGCTGTCTTACCGGCTGCTGCCGATTTCGGCCTTGCCGCAAGTCGACTACCCGACGATACAGGTTACGACGCTATACCCCGGCGCCAGCCCGGAAGTTGCCACGTCGGCGATCACCGCACCGCTGGAACGCCAATTCGGCCAAATACCCGGCCTACGGCAAATGTCGTCGTCCAGTTCCGGCGGCGCCTCGCTGATTACCTTGCAATTCGATTTGAGCCTGGCGCTGGACATCGCCGAACAATCGGTCCAGGCCGCGATCAACGCCGCAAACAACTTTCTGCCGACCGACCTGCCGTTGCCGCCGATTTATAACAAAGTCAATCCGGCCGACGCGCCGATCCTGACGCTGGCGCTGAGCTCGCGCAATCTGCCGTTGATCAAGGTCCAGGATTTGGCCGATACCCGGCTGGTACAGAAAATCTCGCAACTGCCGGGCGTCGGCGCGGTCACCATCAGCGGTGGTCAGCGGCCGGCGGTCAGAATCCAGGCCAACCCGCAAGCGCTGGCGGCTTACGGTCTGAGCCTGGACGATCTGCGCCAAGCCGTCGCCGCCGCCAACGTCAACCAACCCAAAGGCCTGTTCGACGGCCCTACCCGCTCGGCCATCATCGACAATAACGACCAATTGCGCTCGGCCGCGGAATACCGCGACTTGGTGGTCGCCTACAAAAACGCCGCCCCGGTCAGACTGGGCGACGTCGCCAGCACGGCGGACGCCGCCGAAAACGCCAAATTGGCGGCCTGGGCCGACGCCGCCCCCGCCGTCATCGTCAACATCCAACGCCAGCCCGGCGCCAACGTCATCGAAGTCGCCGACCGCATCGTCCGGCTGTTGCCGCAATTGCAGGCGACGCTGCCGGAAAGCGTGGAACTGAAGTTATTGAACGACCGCACCGCCACGGTACGGGCTTCGGTGCGCGACGTGCAATTCGAGTTGATGCTGGCGGTGGCGCTGGTGGTGATGGTGATTTTCCTGTTTCTGCGCAATCTGCCCGCCACCGCGATTCCGGCCGTTGCCGTGCCGCTGTCGTTGATCGGCACCTTCGCCGCAATGCATCTGGCCGGTTTCAGCATCAATAATTTGACGCTGATGGCGTTGACCATCGCCAGCGGCTTCGTCGTCGACGACGCCATCGTCGTCATCGAAAACATCTCCCGCTACCTGGAGCGCGGCGCTTCGCCGCTGCAGGCGGCATTGAAAGGCTCGGCCCAGATCGGCTTTACCATCATCTCGCTGACGGTTTCGCTGATCGCGGTACTGATTCCGCTGCTGTTCATGGGCGACGTGGTCGGCCGCCTGTTCCGCGAATTCGCGATCACGCTGGCCGTGGCGATTCTGATTTCGGCCGTGGTTTCTCTGACGTTGACGCCAATGATGTGCGCGAAAATGCTGCGGCCGCTGCCGGCCGAAACCGGCAGCGGCCGCGATCCGATCGGCAGGACCATCGCCGCCTACGGCCGCAGTCTGGAATGGGTATTGCAGCGCCAAGGCCTGACGCTGTTGGCCGGCGGCGCCACGCTGGCGTTGACCGTCGCGCTATACCTGGCGATTCCGAAAGGCTTTTTTCCGATTCAGGATACCGGCCTGATCCAAGGCGTTTCCGAAGCGCCGCCCAGCATTTCGTTTTCGGCGATGGCGGAACGGCAAACGGCGCTGGCCGAACGGATTTTGGCCGATCCGGCCGTCGCCAATCTGGCTTCGTTCATCGGCGTGGACGGCAATAATCCGACCTTGAACAGCGGCCGGTTTTTAATTGCATTGAAGCCGCAAGGTCAACGCGACAGCGCCGCCGAAGTTATCGCCCGGCTGCAAGCCGGCGCGGCCGGCGTCGCCGGCATCGGCTTGTATCTGCAGCCGGTACAGGATATGACCCTGGAAAACCGGATCAGCCGCACCCAGTTCCAGTTCACGCTGCAAACCGTCGATGCCGGCGAGTTGGCGCTTTGGACGCAACGCCTGCTCGACCGCCTGCGCAGCAAGCCGGCGTTGGCCGATGTCGCCAGCGACCTGCAAGAGCGCGGCTTGCAAGCCTATCTGGAGATCGACCGCAGTAGCGCCGCGCGTTACGGCGTCAGCGTCGCCGCGATCGACAGCGCCTTATACAACGCCTACGGCCAACGCCTAATTTCGACCATTTTCACCCAGTCCAACCAGTACCGGGTGGTGTTGGAAGCCGCGACCGTAGAGTCCGGCGGGCCGGAACAATTGCTGCAATTGCGGGTGCCGTCCGCCAGCGGCGAACAGGTACCGCTGACGGCGCTGGCCCGGCTGTCGGAGCGGCAAGCGCCGCTGGCCGTCAACCGCCTCGACCAATTTCCGGCAACGACAGTGTCGTTCAATCTCGCGCCCGGCGCCGCTTTGGGCGATGCGTTGCGGGAGATCGAAGCCGCCAAACGCGAAATCGGCCTGCCGCTGGCGATCCAGTTCGATTACCAGGGCGCGGCCCTGGCCTTCGATGCGTCGCTGGCCGATACGCTGTGGCTGATACTGGCGGCCGTGGTCACGGTCTACATCGTCCTCGGCGTGCTCTACGAAAGTTACATCCATCCGCTGACCATCCTGTCGACGCTGCCGTCGGCCGGCGTCGGCGCCCTGTTGGCCTTGCTGCTCGCCGGCGACGATCTCGGCATCATCGGTGTGATTGGCATCGTACTGCTGATCGGCATCGTCAAGAAAAACGCGATCATGATGATCGACTTTGCCCTGGACGCCGAGCGCAATCAGGGTTTGCCGGCGCGGGAAGCGATTTTCCAGGCCTGTCTGCTGCGTTTCCGGCCGATTCTGATGACCACGCTGGCCGCGCTGCTCGGGGCGTTACCGTTGATGTTGGGCGGCGGCGTCGGTTCCGAACTGCGCCAACCCTTGGGCACCGCCATGGTCGGCGGCCTGCTGCTCAGTCAATTGCTGACCCTGTACACCACGCCGGTGGTCTACCTGAGCCTGGACCGCTGGGCCCGTCGCCTGCGCGGAGACAACCGGTGAATATTTCGGCGGCGTTCGTGCGCCGCCCGGTCGCCACGACCTTGTTGACGCTGGGCTTGGCGCTGGCCGGCCTGTTGGCCTTTTGGCAATTGCCGGTGGCGCCGTTGCCGCAGGTCGATTTCCCGACCATTTCGGTCAGCGCCAGCTTGCCCGGCGCCGCGCCGGAGACCATGGCGGCAACGGTGGCGACGCCGTTGGAGCGGGCGCTGGGCCGGATCGCCGGCATCAACGAAATAACTTCGGCCAGCTCGCTCGGCAACACCCGCATCACCTTGCAATTCGATTTGAGTCGCGACATCGACGGCGCTGCCCGCGACGTGCAGGCCGCGATCAACGCCGCCGCCAGCCTGTTACCGAGCAATCTGCCGAACCGACCGAGCTACCGCAAAGTCAATCCGGCCGATTCGCCGATCCTGATTCTGGCCCTGACCTCGACCACGTTAAGCCGCGGCCAAATGTACGACGCCGCCTCGACCGTATTGGCGCAGAAAATCGCGCAATTGCCCGGCGTCGGCCAGGTCACGGCTGGCGGCAGTTCGCTGCCTGCGGTCAGAGTCGAGTTGAATCCGGATGCTCTGGCCAAATACGGCATCGGCCTGGACCAGGTCGCCGGCACCATCGCTGCCGGCAATACCAACCGGCCCAAAGGCGCGCTGGAATCCGGCGGCCGCCACTGGCAAATACAAACCAACGGCCAGGTCGAGCACGCGGCGGATTATCTGCCGTTGATCGTCGCTTACCGCAACGGCGCGCCGGTCAGGATTGCCGATCTGGGCACTGCGGTGGATTCGGTAGAGGACTTGCGCAGTACCGGCCTGAAAAACGGTGAGCCGGCGGTATTGTTGATCGTCAACAAACAGCCCAGCGCCAATATCATCGAAACCGTGGATAGGGTCAAAACGATGCTGCCGCAACTGCGCGCGCTGCTGCCGGCCGCCGTCGAACTGTCGGTGGTCTCCGACCGCTCTCAAACCATACGCGCCTCGGTGGCCGAAGTGGAGCACAGCCTGCTGATCGCCGTCGCGTTGGTGATCATGGTCGTGCTGTTATTTCTGCGCCGCCTGCGCACCGCGCTGATTCCCATCGTCGCGGTGCCGGTGTCGCTGATCGGCGCCTGCGGCGTGATGTATTTGTGCGGCTACAGCCTGGATAATTTATCGTTGATGGCGCTGACCATCGCTACCGGATTTGTCGTGGACGATGCGATTGTGGTGCTGGAAAACAGCAACCGCCATCTGGAACAAGGCCTGCCGCCACTGCAGGCCGCGTTGCGCGGCGTCGGCGAAGTCGGCTTTACCGTGCTAGCGATGAGTTTGTCGTTGATCGCGGTGTTTACCCCGATCCTGCTGATGGGCGGTATCGTCGGCCGCTTGTTCCGCGAATTCGCCGTGACGCTGTCCGCGGCGGTTTTGGTGTCGCTGGTGGTTTCGCTGACGGTGACGCCGATGCTGTGCGCACACTGGCTGCAAGCGGAACCGCCGCGGCCGCCAAGCCGAGCGTCGGCGGCGACGGCGGAACTGTTCGGCAAAATCCGCACCGGCTACCGGCATAGCCTGGCCTGGGCGCTGCACCACCCGCGGCTGATGTTGGCGTTGCTGGCGGCCTGCATCGCCGCCAACGCCTATCTGTACGTCATCGTACCGAAAGGCTTTTTTCCGGTGCAGGACAACGGCCGGCTCAGCGGCACGATCCAGGCCGACCAGAGCATTTCCTTCCAGGCCATGCAGCGCAAGTTGCGCGATTTTGCCGAAATCCTGCGCCAGGACCCGGCGATCAACGACGTGGTCGGTTTTGCCGGCGGCATGCAGAACAGCAACAGCGGCCTGATGTTCGCGATCTTGAAGCCGCCGGAGCAGCGCGACCGCCCCATCGCCGAAATCAACCGCCAGTTGCGGGAAAAGCTGGCCGACGAACCCGGCGCCAGCCTGTTTCTGCAACCGGTGCAGGACCTGCGCATCGGCGGCCGCGGCTCGGCGGCGTTGTACGAATTCGCCTTGCAATCGGACGATCTGAATCTGCTGCGGGAATGGACGCCGAAGATCGTCGCCGCGTTGGCGGCGCTGCCGGAACTGGCCGATGTCAACACCAACCAACAAGACAAAGGCCGGCAAATCGCACTGCAGGTGGGCCGGGACAAGGCCGCCCGGCTCGGCGTCAGCCAGGCGGCAATCGATAGCGCGCTGCACAACGCCTTCGGCCAGCGCCCGGTATCGGTGATTTACAAACCGTTGAACCAGTACCGAGTGGTGATGGAACTGGCGCCGCAGTATTGGCGCGATCCGCAAACGCTAAGGCAACTCTATGTCGGTTCCGCTGCCGGAACCCAAATTCCGCTGGCGACGCTGGCCGAGTTCCGCCCCGGCAACACGCCGCTGACCGTCAACCACCAAGGCCAATTCGCCGCGGCGACGGTGTCCTTCAACCTGAAACCCGGCGTTTCGTTATCGGACGCTACCCGCTTGATCGAGCGCACGCTGCGCGACATCGGCACGCCGGCGCAGGTGCGCGGCAGCTTTCAGGGGTCGGCCAAGGCGTTTCAGGAATCGCTGCGCAACCAACCCTGGCTGATCGCCGCGGCGCTGTTCAGCATCTACATCGTGCTGGGCATTCTTTACGAAAGCTACATCCATCCGCTGACCATCCTGTCGACGCTGCCGTCGGCCGGCATGGGCGCGTTGTTGGCGCTGATGGCCTGCGATACCGAATTCAGCATCATCGCCCTGATCGGCGTGGTTTTATTGATCGGCATCGTCAAGAAAAACGCGATCATGATGATCGACTTTGCCCTGCACGCACAACGCGAACAGGGCTTGGACCCGGAACAAGCCATCTTCGCCGCCTGCCTGCAACGCTTCCGGCCGATTATGATGACGACGCTGGCGGCCCTGCTCGGTGCGTTGCCATTGGCATTAGGCTCGGGTTACGGCGCCGAATTGCGCCAGCCGCTGGGGATTTCCATTGTCGGCGGCCTGTTGGTCAGCCAACTGCTGACCCTGTATACGACGCCGGTGGTGTATTTGGCTCTGGACCGGCTGAGCGGCCGGCGGCGGAAAAATCCGGCGGTCTCAGCCAACCGGCCATCTCAGGATTTGGCGTGAGCGAAGCCTTTTTGCAATACGCCCTGGCGGTAGTATTTGCCGATGTCGATACCGTAATCCTGCGCCCGGACGATGCTCCTGATGGTTAACACCTGGCCGAGCCGGTCGAGTTCCATGTCGGCCAGATTGACCACTTTTTCCTCGACTGGCTGCCCGTCCGGATCCAGCAAAATGATGACTTTAGGCCGCAGCCGCACCAGTTCGTTGACTTCGACCACAATCGCCACCGCACCGTTGGTCATCTGCACCAGACTGCCCGGCGGATAAACGCCCAACGCTTCGATGAATTTGACGACCAGGCGCCCGTCCAACTGGCTGCCGCTCAAATCGGACAGAATGCCGGTCGCATCCAGATGGGTGCGGCCTTTCTGGTACACCCGGTCGCTGGTCATTGCGTCGTACATATCCACTATTGTCACGATCCGGGTAAACAGCGAGATACCCTTGTCCTTGATCCGCCGCGGATAGCCTTTGCCGTCCAGCGTTTCGTGGTGAGCCAGCGCCGTGTCGATCGCTCCGGTGTACATATCCGTGCTGGATTTCAGCAACTCGTAGCCGAGCGAGGTATGCGAACGCATGATTTCCATTTCGGCGTCGTCCAGTTTGCCCGGTTTGTTCAGAATCTCCAGCGGAATCAACATTTTGCCCATGTCGTGCATCATGCCGCACAGGCCGACCAGGTTCAGGTTGGACACCGAAAAATTCAGGTGCCGGCCCAGTACGATGGCCAGGGCGCAAACGTTAAGACTGTGCTGAGCGGTATATTGGTCCCTGTTTTTCAGTTGGCTCAACCACAAAAACGCATCCGGCGAATGCAGGATGCTGTTGACGCATTCGGCCACCGCCGCCTTGGCCGCCTTGGTATCGACACCCTCGCCGCGGGCGATGCGCTCCATGAAATCGGAAACCAGCACGCCCATTTCCTGATACACCGCTTCGGCGCGTTCGATCTCTTTTTCGAATACGCTCAATTTCGGCGGCGGCGGAAAATCGGCGATGCTGTCCAACGACAGGTTGTCTTGGCTGCCTTTGTACTCGACCACCTTCTTCCGGCTTTTGGTGACATCGATGTAGACGTATTCGCAGACCTCGCGCACCTTGCGGATGTCTTCTTCGGTTTGCAATTCGAACCCCTGAAACAGAAACGGGCTGTCCAGCCAGGGCCGGTCCAGTTCGATCACGTACATGCCTAGCTTGAGCTGGGCCACCGGCGTATAGACCCGCTGGTTAACGTCGTAAACGTTGACGTTACTCCGCTGCGATTTTTTCTTGCGGCGGCGGAACGGCCACCAGTCTGCTATAGCCATGGGATTCGATTCATTCAAACGTTTAGATTAAGCTTCTTTGCCGCCGGGGCGGGCCGATAAACAGGCGGCGGCCGGACAGCGGTTGGCACAATGATAGTCAGTTTCCCGCATTCGAAAATTGCCGCCGCACCCCAAGTCCGGTTTCCGCGACCCAGTTCCAACATTGGACAAACGCCTTTCCCTTGAAACCGGCCGCATCCGCACCGCCGAACCGAGGCCCTACCGGCAAACTTTACCAAGCTTTACCTAAATTAAGTTTTCCCCGGCTTGCCAAGCAAAAATCCGGATAATACACTGAAACCCGTCTGCCGCCGCAGCTTGCCACCAGCCGCTTCGGTTGGGCGGAACCGGCGAAACAGCCCCAGCCCTGCGCGGTCGCAGCCATCGCCACTGCTGCCCGGCCGGATACCGCCAACCGCCACGTTATTCAAAACCTGACCTTTACCCCACATGCTTTGGCCCGTTAAATCGAAACCTGGTTCCGCCCGCCGGCGGACCGCTATTTTGGTGTTGGCGGCTGCCGTGGCCGCCGGCGCGGCTTACCGCTATCTGCAGCCGGAACGGAAAGCTGCGGTGCCGGGCGAAACCGTCAGCGTCAGCCTGGGCGACATTGAAGAAAACGTCACGGCCCAAGGCAAACTGGAACCCAAAGAATACGTCGACGTCGGCGCTCAGGTTACCGGCCAATTGCAAAAAATCTACGTCAAGATCGGCGACGACGTCCGCGCCGGGCAATTGCTGGCGCAAATCGATCCGCGGATTTATGCGGCGCGGGTCGCGGCCGACGAAGCCAATATCAAGAATCTGCAGGCGCAACTGGCCGGCCAGCAGGCGCAAGTGGTGTTTGCCCAGCAGCAATACGACCGCAACCGCGAGCTATTACAAAGCCAGGGCGTCAGCGTCCAGGATTTTCAAAACAGCGAATTCACTTTAAAAAACGCCAAAGCTACCGCCGCCGCGATCCAGGCGCAGATCGAACAAGTGGAATCGACCTTGAACGGCGACAAGACCAATCTCGGCTTCACCAAAATCTTCGCTTCGATGGACGGCACCATGGTCGACCAGAAAGCCCGCGAAGGCCAGACCCTGAACGCCAACCAAACCACGCCGACCATTCTGCAACTGGCCAAACTCGACACGATGACGGTGCGGGCCCAGGTAGCCGAGGCCGACGTGATGCGGCTGAGCCGGGACATGGCGGTGTATTTCACCACGCTGGGCTCCGGCGAGCGGCGCTGGCAAGGCAAGGTACGGCAAATCCTGCCGACGCCGGAAGTGATCAACAACGTCGTGCTGTACAACGTCCTGGTCGACGTCGACAACCGCGACCGGCAATTGATGACCGGCATGAGCACGCAGATGTTTTTCGTACTGGGCAAGGCCGAGCAAGTACCGTTGCTGCCGGTCAACGCGCTGGGCCAACGCCTGCGCGGCGAGGACCAAGGCCGGGGCCAGGCCTACAAAGTCAAACTGGTTAGCGGCGCGGACGTGCAGGAAAAAACCGTGCATATCGGCCTGCGTACTCGCCGTTTCGCCCAGGTGTTGGACGGCCTGGCGCTAGGCGACCGGGTACAGGCCAACAGCGACAATGGCGACAAAGCCAAAAACCGGCGCAAAGATCCGCTGCCCGGCGGCGGAGTGCCCCGGCTATGAGCGCCGAACCGCTACTGGAACTCCACGGCATCCGCCGTTTTTATCCGAACGGCGACAACGTGGTCCGGGCGCTGGACGACGTGTCGCTGAGCATCTGGCCCGGAGAATTCGTCGCCATTGTCGGCCAGTCCGGCTCCGGCAAATCGACGCTGATGAATCTGATCGGCTGTCTGGACCGGGCCGACACCGGCAGCTATCGGGTGTTGGGCCGCGACGTGGCCGAGCTCGACCCGGACCAACTCGCCGCCTTGCGGCGGGAAAGCTTCGGCTTCGTGTTCCAGCGTTACAACCTGCTGAATAGCGCGACTGCCGCCGAAAACGTCGAAATTCCGGCCTTGTACGCCGGCTTGGCCAAGGCCGAGCGCCACCGGCGGGCGCTGGAATTGCTGGCCAAACTGGGCTTGGCCGAACGCGGCGAACACAAACCGATGCAGTTGTCCGGCGGCCAACAACAACGGGTCGCGATCGCCAGGGCCTTGATGAACGATCCGCCGGTGATCCTGGCCGACGAACCGACCGGGGCGCTGGATAGCCAAAGCGGCATGGAAGTCATGGCGCTGCTAAAACGGTTGCACGGCGAGGGCCGGACGATTTTGCTGATCACCCACGACGACAAAGTCGCGGCCCACGCCCAGCGGGTGGTGCATATCGCCGACGGCAAAATCGTCCACGACGGCCCGGCCCGGCGCGACGGCCGCTGGCTGGCGCCGCCGGCCCAGCGCGGTATCGGCGGCGCCGGCTTGCTGGCGGAGTTGGCCGAAGCCGGCAAAACCGCACTGCGTTCGTTGCGCGCGAACTTGTTCCGTACCGCATTGACCTTGCTCGGCATCGTGATCGGCGTCGCCGCGGTAGTGACGATGCTGGCGGTCGGCCAGGGCAGCCAGGAAAAAGTGCTGGAACAGATGCGGGCGATGGGCACCAACATCCTGTCGATCCGCCCCGGCGTCCCCGGCTTTCGCGGCGGCGGCGACGTTGCCACTTTGACGTTGGCCGACGCCGAGGCGATCGCCGAACTGGACAACGTGGCCTGGGCCTCGCCGGAGCGCAGCAGTCGGCTTACCGTGCGTTACGGCGCGGTCGATTACGCCACCAGCGTGCAAGGCGTGGCGCCGAGCATGCCGCAGGTGCGGGACTGGCCGCTGGCGCTCGGCGACTTTTTCGACGAACGCGACCAACGCCGCTACGCGCCGGTCATGGTACTGGGCGAAACGGTGCGCAAACTGCTGTTTACCGACGGCGAAGACCCGCTTGGCCGCTACGTGATGATCGGCAACATTCCGTTCGAGGTGATTGGCGTGATGGCCGCCAAAGGCGCCGACGCCCAGGGCAGCGACCGCGACGACGGCGTGTTCGTGCCGATCAGCACCGGTTTGGTCCGCCTGTTCGGCCAGAAATACCTGGGCGGCATCACGGTGCGGGTCGAGGATGTGGCCCAAATCGACGCTACGCAAAAGGCCATTACCGATTTATTGGTCGCCCGCCACCAAACCGAGGATTTCCGGATACGCAACATGGCATCGATCATCGAATCGGCCACCGAAACTCAGAATACCTTGACGCTGATGCTCGGCATCGTCGCGGCGATTTCGCTGTTGGTCGGCGGCATCGGCGTAATGAACATCATGCTGGTCAGCGTCACCGAGCGCACTCGGGAAATCGGCATCCGCATCGCCACCGGCGCCCGCCGCCGCGACATCCTGCTGCAATTCAATACCGAAGCCGCCGTGGTCTGCACCTTGGGCGGCGTGATGGGGGTTCTGCTCGGCTTCGCCGCCGGCCAGGTCTTGGCCTACTTCGGTATGGCGGTGTTGTTTTCGCCGCTGCCGGCTATCTTGGCGTTTTGCTGCGCCTTCTCCACCGGCCTGCTGTTCGGTTACTTGCCGGCGCGCAAGGCGGCGCTACTCGACCCGGTCGTGGCGTTGGCGGCGGAATGAAAAGGCAGGCACGAATCGGCGGATTGGCGATGGCGTTGGCAATTGCCGGCTGCAATTTGCAAACCGACTACCGCCGGCCGCAGGTCGACACGCCGGACGGTTGGCGTCAGGCCGCGGCCACCGGCACCGCGCCGGTCGATCCGCAGTGGTGGCGGGCATTCGCCAGCGTGGAGTTGGACCGGTTGATGGCACAGGCCCTGGCCTATAACAACGATCTGGCCGCCGCAGAACAACGCATCGCCCAAGCCCGCGCCCAGGCCCGGATTGCCGGTGCCGGGTTGTGGCCGGCGGCCGGCCTCAACGCCAGTTATACCGACAACCGCAACGAGCTGACCGATAGCCAGAAAGCCAGCGGCCAGTTCGACATTGCCTACGAAGTCGATTTATGGGGCGCCAACCGCGCCCGCCGCGATGCCGGCAGCGCCCGGATGCTGAGCCGAATATTCGCCCGCGATGCGTTGCAACTGGTGGTGATGGCCGATGTCGGCCAAACTTATTTCACGCTGCTGGCGATCCGCGAGCGCCGGCAAATCGCCAGCGATTTTCTGGATACGGCCACGGCCATTCTCGGCATCATCGAAGCCCGCCAGCGCGCCGGCGCCGCCTATGCGCTGGAAGTGGCCCAGCAAAAAACCGTGCAGGCCAACGCCCGCGCCAGCCTGGACTTGCTGGTGCAACAGCAGATTCTGGCGGAAAACGCGTTGGCGATATTGCTCGGCCAAGCGCCGCAGCAACTGGCGTTGGCGCCGGCCGCGTTCGCCGATTTACAGATACCGCAGATCGGCGCAGAACAACCGGCCGCACTGCTGCAACGCCGCCCCGACATCGGCCAGTTGGAAATGGAATTAATCGCCGCCAATGCCGACATCGCCGCCGCCCGCGCCGCGTTCTATCCGAAACTGCAATTGAGCATGAACAGCTTGCTGTCCTCGCCGCAGCCGGGCGGCGTGGCCGTGGCATTGGCGGCCGGCCTGGCCCAACCGCTGTTTCAAGGCGGCCGCCTGCAAGGCGCTTTCGACAACGCAGTTGCCGTGAACGCGGAATTGGCGGAAACCTACCGCAAGACGGTGTTGACGGCATTCAAGGAAGTGGAGGACGCCGCGGCGACCTACGCCAACTCCGGCCGCCGGCTCGAAGCGCTGCAACTGGCTACCGAACAAGCCAAGCTGGCCTTACAAATCTCCCGCGACCGCTACCGCCTGGGCGCGGTGGACTACCAAGCCCTGCTCAATGCGCAAAGCAGCTATTTGAACGCCGAAAACAGCCGGGTGCAGGCACGGCTGGAAGTACTGCTGGCGCAAGTGCTGATGTACAAAGCCCTCGGCGGCGGCTGGTCCTTGGCAGACCAAAATACCGACCTGGCCGACCGCGCACCGGGGCCTTGAACGCCCGCATCCAAGGCGGGGCCTCGCGGCGAATTGCAGAAGCCCCGGCCGGCTCCATCGGTTTAGCATCGGCGCCGCTGGCGATAAACCGGTTTAAATTTTCAGCTTGCCGAGCTTGGCTTCGAATTCTTCCAGCGTCATCGCTCCGCTTTTTGCTTCGCGTTGGTGGGCGGCGTCGAAAAAATAGGTTCTGGGTAGTTCGCCGTACCAGGCCGGATCGATTTCGTAACGCAGTTTTTCCGGGTTATCGCCGCTAAAGGCCCAATTTTCCAGGTTGCCCAGTTTATGCGTGTCGACGATGCGTTGAATCTCCGGCATCGCTTCCGCCTCGTCGGCCGCCAGCATCACGATCTTCAACGTGGGGTGTTTGTCGTGCAATTGGTTGATGACCGCCATGTCCTTCAAGCAGGACGGGCAATCCACCGACCAGATTGCCAGCATCAACGGTTTGCCGGCATTCGCCGCCAAAATTTGCTGGTAGCTGCCGGGGACGAAGGGTTTTATCGGGGTTTGGTCGGCCTGGGCAGCGCCGTTCAGGCTGGCGACAACCAAACTCAAAAACAGGATCAGGGTTTTCATCTTTACTCATCCGAAAATTCAAATTTTGGGCCGGGCACATTAGCGCCTATGGCGCCGCCATTCAAGTTGAGACTGCAGCGGCCAGCAGCGGAGTTGTCGCAATAGGTCATTTAACATAGTTTTCACAGCGAAACGACCAGACCTGGTTGCCGGATTACTCGAAATTTCCCCGATTCGGGCCACCGAACGGGCGGTCTCAGCCAGCGTTATGTGCTTGGATAACGGCGAAGCATTCACGAACAAATCCATCGCACAATAACCTGCTACCCAAGCGCAGCCACCCGATTCAGGCGGCTTAGCCAACGAATATCCTGCGACCCAGCACGCATTTTCGGCAGTATGGTCCGACGCTCTACCCCAAACGACGAGCGTAAAACCGAGGCAAACGCGGCATATCCCATATTTCCTTGATGGAATTAAGTTATTTAACATAGTTTAGTTATTTAGAAATCGAAATAACCAATAAAATCAATATCCTAATCCCTGGCGCCACTCTTGCTGCACAAAACGATTACACTTAGCCGGTTTTGTTTCCTGCCGGATTGGCAGCCTTCAGACTTTTTGAACCCATGCGCAGAAAAACTAAAATAAAGTCAGCCTTATTGTTATTCCCCGGCTTCGTCGCCTTGCCGGCTAGCCTGCTCGCAGCCGAAACGGCCACGACGTTATCGGATGTCGTGGTTTCCGATGAATCCGAAGACGGCCGCCCGGAAACGCCGTCCAAGACCGATTTCGCCACGCCCAAAACCAAAGTGACCAAAGCGGCTATCGAGAAAACCAATGCGGTAACGACGGTGGACGCGGTGAAATTCGAATCCGGCGTGTTTGCCCGGCAACGCTACATCGGCGACCAAAATGCGCCTATCGGCATGCGCGGTTCCAACCCTTACCAAGGCGGCCGGGTCATGGTGTTCATGGACGGCATGCCAATCTGGAATCCTTTGCAAATCAGCTTCAACGGTTCGCCGCGCTGGGGCTTGATCGGACCGGGCGAGGTCAAATCGATAGACGTACTTTCAGGGCCGTTTTCCGCCGAATACAGTGGCAACGCGATGGGCGGTGTGCTGAACTACAACACATTGATGCCGCAAAAGCGCGAAATCTACACCGAAGCGACCTATTTCGTGCAGCCTTACGAATTCGAAGGCACCAAAACCAATCTGCAAGGCTTTAAAACGTTTGCCTCTTACGGCGACAAATTCGGCGATTTCAGCACTTACTTCTCGTACAACCATATCGAGAACGAAGGTCAGCCGATGACGCCGCAATTCTCCGGCGATAAAGGCTTCAATCGGAACACGGCCTTGGCCGGCTTGCCGAACGGCGCCTTTCTGGAAAAAAATCCGCGAACCGGCCAGTACCGTTACAACTACGGCGACGACGGCATCCAACATTCGGTCGACGACCTGTACAAATGGAAAGGCAGTTATGCGATAAACCCGGAGTTGGAGACCAATTTCGTCATTGCCTTCCAAAATTTCGAACGGACCAATACCGGCCAGTCCTTCATCGAGCGCGCCAACGGCACCACCGTCTGGCCGGGCAGTACCGTAGCCAATTCCGGTTCGTTATGGCCGGCCTCGTTGGGCGCATCGCCGACCACGCTCGGCACCAGCACCCAAACCCGGCAAACGCTGACGCTGGGCTGGGGTTTGAAAGGCCGAATCGCCGGCGACTGGTACACCAATACTAATATTAGCTTCTTCGATATCCTGAAAGATCAAACCATCAGCTCCAACTACAATCCGCAAGACCCGAACCGGGTCATGACCGGCAGGGACAGTTCGTTCGACGATTCCGGTTGGTTCAACATATCCACCAAGCTCAATAACGAACAATTCCTGGGCCGCAAGGATTTGTCGTTCGCGACCGGTTACGAATTCCAACATGCCAGGATTTTATTGAGCCAAAACAATTTGAGTAATTACAGCAACATAACCAACGCACCTGGCAACCCACTGGTTACCAGAAGTGGCGGCACTACCGATACTCACGCGCTCTTCGGTCAATTAAGTTGGCGATTCATAAAAGACTGGGATGCCACCGTTGGCACTCGCATCGAGCGTTGGAATACTTATGATGGAATATATTTAAGTTCAACTGCACCCGCAGGAAGCGGATTGACCAATGCCCAAGCATTAGCTGGCGCTTTGAATCCGGCAGACAGACAAGTATCAAGATGGTCACCAAAATTCTCGTTGGGATATGAACCAGGTCGCTGGAAATTCCGTTATTCCGTCGGTAAAGCTTATAAGTTTGCGCTTCCCGAAGAGTTATATGGCAATTCGAACGGGGTTAGCGGTAACGGTTCGATCTCAGATTCCACTTTAAAGCCGGAAGATGGCACCCACCACAACCTTTTAGCCGAGTATGACTTCAATAACGGTTATGTGCGTTTAAATCTATTCCACGAAAACGTAAGAAACGCTATTTACAGCGTACCTGTATTAAATAGATTTATAAATCCAGCCAGCATCAATCCAAATGGAACAACCAATCTAACGTCATCGATAGGCGAAGTTGAAACAGACGGTTTAGATTTTACCGTCAATCATGATCGGATATTTGGTAGCGATTTTGATATAAAACTCAATACAACGATACTTAACGCCGAAATCATTGAGAATCAGAAGAACCCTGCTTTGGTTGGAAAACAATTTCCGTTAATGCCAAACTACAGAGCCAACCTCTTAACTACTTATCATGTCGGGAATGATGTAGACCTTTCTGTTGGTACTAGATACTCAGGAAGACAGTTCTCTCAACCAGATAATTCCGATTTGCAACTGCCCTACTACAGCGCATTTACCGAATCGGTTTACGTCGATTTGAAAGCCACATACCGCTTCAACAAAGCCGGCCACGTCTCCGCCGGTATCGATAACATCAACGACTACCAAGCGTTTTACAACCATCCGCTACCGCAAAGAACCTTCTTCGCCCAGGTCGGTTACAAATTCTAGCCCTACGCTACCGCTTGCGGAGCCGGTTATCGACACCGGTTTCGCAAGCCGAAAACTTTAATCCTCCGGCCCAAAGCACTGCTGGTAGTCCTTACAGACTTCGCAGGACGGCGCTCGGCAGACGTACAGACCCTCGGCTTCGCAGAGCTGTTTGTACAAAAATTTCTTCCATTTCATATCCTTGCTGTTGCGTGCGACCAGGTCGGGGAAGTTGTAGGCCAGCATCGCCGACAGGTCGGCGCGCGACCATAAACCCAAATCCTGCCACAAATGGTCGCTGCCCAGGCAGGCGGCGACGATCAGCGCAATCAGCCATTCGGTATCGGCGCCCGGTTGCGCGGCGAATTGGCGCAATAGCGTTTCCAGATCCTGTTTTTCCAGCATCCGGCTGAAATCCAGGTTATGGCCCGACACAGCAGTTTCGGCCAACACGTAGCCGGGGAAATGGCTGGCCAGCAACGCGGCGAATTGCTCCGGCGCCAAACCCAGCCGATCCGGCAACGCCCCCTCTCCCACCGCCCAACTGGCGATGATTTGCGCCAGCCAGACGCTGTTGGGCGACCAGCCGGCGCACGCCGCGAGTTCCTGATAAATCTGCTGCCGTGGCTTTGGGGTAACCGCTAGACTCGGAATGGTTTGGGTCGGTTCTATAGCAGGCATGCAATTCATCTTCGGTCCTCCGGCGTTTAGTGGCGGAACGGATTAGTACTCGACGCGGATGTCTTCGTCCCTAACGATCATCTGGCAAGCCAGACGCCATTCGCAGGGCAAATCGTCGACGATCATTTTCTCCAGCTCTTCGCCGGTGACCTTGCCGAGCTGTTTCAGCACCGCTTTTTCCTTCTCGGTCAACGGGCCGCCCATGCGCTGGTTTTTTTTGTCGATACTGGTGACTTTAACCAGGCAGGTACCGCATTCCCCGTCTTCGCACTCGAAGTTGATGGGGATTTTATTTTCCAACGCCAGCTTCAACACGGTCTGGGTGTGGCTGCCGGCGACGGCGTAAACGGTTTTATCCCGGTATTCCGGGCTTGAAAATGTGACTAATGCCATGTGTGGTCTCCTTGAACGGCTTACACCGGTTTGACGGAAATCTCGCCGCCCAGCACCTGCGCCTGACAGGCCAGACGGTTGTGCTTGCCGGCCATGTTTTCCCGCAGAATTTTGTCTTCCAATACCGAAGGTTCGGTCAGATGATTCCAGCCTGACGTCACTTTCATGATGCAGGTGCCGCAATCGCCCTCTCGGCAGCCGTAGGTAATGCCGGAACCGACCTTCTCGGACACTTCGATGATTCGGGTGCCGGCGGGTACGGTGACGGTGACGTTGATGTCTTCGAATGTAATGGTCGCTTTGGCCATTGAAAAAACTCCTTACGCTATTTAAGTGTCATCTCGGCAACCTCCAATCTGAGGACTGCCGTTTTGGAATCCGCAAAGATTCCCGATTCCCGCCCACTCGAAAGCCGGCGGGGTTCGCCTATCCATCCGGGGATCGGCTTAGCCGGCCTTACTGCGCCGGCTCAACGCGTGACGTATGTCTAAAACTGTTGCTGCGGTCCGGCTCAGGCCAGATCCGCAAAATTAAGCACTTTCGATAACCGGGCGCCGGTCAGCTCTTGGGCCAGCTCCAAACCGAAGGCCGTGCATTCCAATATCTCGTCGTCGGTGGGGATCAATTTCACCCGCAAGCCCGGAATCGGCACCCGTAATTTCAGGCCGCGCAGGCGGTCCTCGACCAGACGCACGCCCTCGCCGGTCCAGCCGTAGGAACCGAACACGCCGCCCAGTTTGTTCTTCAAATTGACCACTGCCAGCGACGACAGCAGGTCCCAAATCGGCTTGACCGCATCGCCGTTGATGGTCGGCGTGCCCAGCACCAGACCGTCGGCTTCTTCAATTAAATCGACGAACGGCCCCACCTCGCCGCCCTCCAGGTCGTACAGCGATACCCGCACATCCTCGACCTGCATCGCGCCCTGGTAAATCGCTTCGGCCATGCGCCGGGTGTTGCCGTAGGAACTGATGTAAAAAATCAGCAGGGTTTTCTGGTTGGGGCTGAGTTCGTTGTGCAGAGCCGGACTGGAGAGTTGCCGGTAGCGCTGGATGTAATGCTGCGGCCGGTCGCGCAGAATCGGGCCGTGGGTCGGGGCGATCAGGGTTAGCGGCAAGGGTTCGATCAATTCCAGCGCCCGCACCACGTATTCCTTGAACGGCCGCATGATGTGGGCGTAGTAATACTCGAACGAGAAGCGGAAATCGCCGACGCGGTCGTTGAACAGGCGTTTGTCGCAGAAATGGCAGCCGAACACGTCGCCGGAAAACAGCATCTTTTCTTCCGGGGCATAGGTGCATTGGGTATCCGGCCAGTGCAGATAGGGCGTGTGCAAAAACTCCAGGCGGCGGTCGCCCAGCGACACCGAATCGCCGGTCACCACCGGCGTGAAGCTCAACGTGTCCTGCTTCAGCAGGCCTTTCAACATCGTTTGGGCTTTCTGGGAAATGAACAACTGCGCCTGTGGCGCCCGCCGCATCAGCTCCGGCAACGCGCCGGTGTGGTCCGGCTCCAGGTGGTTCAACACGATGACTTTGATTTCGTTGTAGTCGGCGACGCTTTCCAGCCGGGCAAAAAAATCGGCGGCGAAGCCTTCCTTGACCGTGTCGATCACCGCGACGCCTTCGCTGCCGCGGATGACGTAGGCGTTGTAACTGGTGCCGTTGGCGGTTTTTAAAATGATGTCGAAGATGCGCAGATTGGGATCGAAGGCGCCAACCCAATGCACCCGCTCGGACAGCGGCACGGCAAGCGGAGTGCCGTCGTCGCCTTCCAGCTTGACGCCGTTCATGGCCCGCCCGCCTCGGCTCGGGCTTGGCGCGGGCAGGTTTCCAGGTCCTTGGCGTTCGCCGGCAATTTCAAGCCCAGCCAGGCATCGACTTCGTTTTCGTCGAAACCCGACAACCGCCGCTGGTCGGCTTCCATCAGCGGCCGCCGGATCAATAACGGCTGCTCGACCATCAAGGCAATGGCCTGATCTTCGTCCAGCATTTCCGGATCTATCAAGCCCTGCTTGATCGCCGGCGCGCTGCGGTTAAACCATTCCGCGACCGGCTTATCGCCGAAAAACGAACGCAGTTTGGCCTGCTGCTTGGCCCAGGGCTGTTGCAACAAGTCGTAGACCACCAGCAAATGGCCGGCCGCGCTCAATAGCTGTTTCTGCCGGGTGTTGTTCAAACATCCCGGCTTCTCGTAAAAGTGGACGGTAGCCATAGCCGTCAGTGGGCTTGCAGTTCCGCCATCACCTCGGCCATTCTTTCCGGTGGAATACCGGTCAACGAACCGGGCGGATTGACGGCGATACCGTTCGCATCCAGGATCGCGCCCTCGATCGGGCAGATGCTGGCGCATTGGGTATCCTGGTAATCGCCTTCGCATTCGGTGCATTTGTTCGGATTGATCCGAAAATGCCCGGCTTTGCTGGACATAAAAATCGCCTTGCTAGGGCACAAGGGCTCGCAGGCGTAACAGTTGACACAGGATTCTATGATTTGTAGAGCCATGACGTTACCTTTGAATTCGGTGGTGAATCATTCAGAACAATCGCTCTCCGCAGAGCTGTCGCACAAGCGCCCTCTCCTGATGGAGAGGGCCGGGGCGAGGAGAATTAAAAAAAAGATTTCCCCCCTCACCCTAGCCCTCTCCCGGAGGGAGAGGGAATGTTTAAAAGCCCCTTAACTTTGCGACATTGCCCCACCGGAGAGGAGATTCTCACTGGGTGCCTATGGTTTAGGCTGTCGCCCGTTTATCGGCACTAACCTCATCCAGCTTGCCGGCCGCGGCCATTTCCTTGTAAACCGCCATGACCGCGTCCTCGATCGGTTCCATCGCATGCTCGCCATTGGGCTGGATACCGGCTTGCTCCAGCATGTCCCAAGGCTCGTAACCGATCTTGGAGCACAGCACCACTTCGCAGCCTTCCAAAGCCCGAATCGTGCGTTGCAACACGCTTTCGCCGTCGCCGCAAGTATCATCGCCACTACAGTACAGATCGGTTTTGCGATGGCTCATGAAGCGCACGCCATCCGGCGAGGCTTCGTAGATCAAAAACTCTTTGGCATGGCCGAAGTGTTGGTTGATCACGCCTTGGCCGCTGGTGGCGATGGCCATCAACACCGGACGGGTGTTCAGCTTGGGCTCGTCGGCATGGCTGGCGGCTTTTTCGACTTTGGCGGCGCGCTTGCTGTGCATTTCCTCGGCAATCGCTTCGTGGATGACCTTGCGTTTTTCCATCGCCGATTGGTAGTCGATCTCCATCGCTTCGATCTTGTCCATCGTGAACTCGTCGCCGCGGTCTTCGCCCAGCAGACCGACCGCGTCGGCCCGGCATTGCCGGCAGTGGCGCATCATGTTCATGTCGCCGGAACAGGCATCTTGCAGGTCCATCAATTCGTCCTGGGTCGGACCGCGCTGGCCCATCACACCGTAGAACGTGCCGTGTTCGGCTTCGGCGATCAACGGCATCACGTTGTGCAGGAAAGCACCTTTGGCTTTGACGATTTTGCTGACTTCCGCCAAGTGCTTGTCGTTGACGCCGGGAATCATCACCGAATTAACTTTGACCAGGATGCCTCTGGCCGTCAGCATTTCCAGGCCTTTTTGTTGCTGCTCGATCAAAATCTTGGCGCCCTTCACGCCTTTGATGCGTTTGTTTTCCCAGAAAATCCACGGATAGATTTGGGCGCCGATTTCCGGATCGACGCAGTTGATCGTGATGGTGACGTGGTCGATGTTGTGTTTGGACAACTCCTCGACCGATTCCGGTAGGGCCAGACCGTTGGTGGACACGCACAGTTTGATGTCCGGCGCATCCTGGCTCAAACGGCGGAAGGTTTCGAAGGTACGTTCCGGGTTGGCCAGCGGGTCGCCGGGGCCGGCGATGCCGAGCACAGTCATTTGCGGGATGTTGGCCGCCACCGCCATGGTTTTCTTGACTGCCTGTTCCGGCGTCAGCAATTCCGAGACTACGCCCGGCCGCGATTCGTTGGAGCAATCGTATTTGCGGTTGCAGTAATGGCACTGGATGTTACAGGCCGGCGCCACCGCTACGTGCATGCGGGCGAAGTAGTGGTGGGCGTCTTCCGAGTAACACGGATGGTTTTCCACCTTGGCCCGTATTTCGTCGGACAAATGGCCTAATTGGTCGTCCGATGAACCGCAGGAGTGGGATGAGCAGCCGCCTGCGCTGGCCGCGGGAGTTTCGTTCAAAACTGGCAATTCCATGATCTTCACCTCGCTTAAATGGGTTGCAAGAGAGATAGCACAGGCCATGCCAGTTATTTTTTACAGACAAGCCTATGATTTTTATAGGCTTTACAATCCGACGCAGGCCAGCTTGTCGGATATATCACATGCCGATGTTTGTAAGAGCACAAACCGCCGCGCCGAATTGTCGAAATTTCGGAAAAAATGGCCGCTCGTTATCGAAAACCGCCAGGGCGGACACGGCGGCTTCGCCCTGAAAACCCTACTGTTTTTAAGTGTGAGACTATAATGCGTGTGATAGACTTCACATAAATCGACATTTTCTCTACCAGTGCAGCGGGCTGCGCCGCAGCCAACGGATAACGCGTCTTAGACCTTAAATATGGAGCTGGGCCAACGCTTATGAACAGGTTTCGTTCTCCCGCCGCGATCAGCGTTTTACGATTTTCTTTTCGGTTAGGCCTAGCGTTTCTCGCCGTGCCCGATCCGGCCACTGCTGATGTCTGTAACTGGGAAGGCGGCGACTCGGTCTGGTCCAGCGACGGCAACTGGAGCTGCGGCGCCGTGCCGGGCAACACCGACGACGCGGTACTGAATACCGACGACAACCTGAATCTGGACGTTGCCGCCGGCGTCCAAAAATTCACGCTGTCTTCCGCCAACGCCGTGCTGCAAGGCACGGGACCGCTGACCTCGAATAGCGCATTCGACTTGCAATCCGGCACGGTCAGCGCGATTCTGGCCGGCGACGATGGTGCCAATAAAACCACGGCCGGCAGCGTCACGTTGAGCGGCGCCAATACCTATACCGGAGTTACCACAATCAGCGCCGGCACCCTGGCCTTGGGCGCCAACAACGTATTCGACAACAACTCCAGCATCGTCGTCGACGGCGGCACGCTGGCAATGGGTGCGTTCAGCGATACCGTCGCCGGCGTCACGCTGCAATCCGGCACGATCAGCGGCAGCGGCGGCGTGCTGACTTCGGATAGCAAGTTCATACTGCAATCCGGTAACGTCAGCGCCATTCTGGCCGGCGACGACGGTGCCGATAAAACCACAGCCGGCACCGTCACACTCAGCGGTACCAATACTTACACCGGCGCGACCACGATCAGCGCCGGCACCCTGGCCTTGGGCGCCAACAACGTATTCGACAATAACTCCAGCATCGTCGTCGACGGCGGCACGCTGGCAATGGGTACGTTCAGCGATACCGTCGCCGGCGTCACGCTGCAATCCGGCACGATCAGCGGCAACGGCGGCGTGCTGACTTCGGATAGCAAGTTCATATTGCAATCCGGTAGCGTCAGCGCCATTCTGGCCGGCGACGACGGTGCCGATAAAACCACAACCGGCACCGTCACACTCAGCGGTACCAATACTTACACCGGCACCACCACGATCAGCGCCGGCACCCTGGCCTTGGGCGCCAGCAACGTATTCGACAACAACTCCAGCCTCGTCGTCGACGGCGGCACGCTGGCAATGGGCGTTTTCAGCGACACCGTCGCCGGCGTCACGCTGCAATCCGGCACGATTAGCGGCAACGGCGGCGTGCTGACTTCGGATAGCAAATTCGTATTGCAATCCGGCGAAGTCAACGCCATTTTGGCCGGCAGTCAAGGCGCCGAAAAAACCACAGCCGACACCGTTACCTTAAAGGGCGCCAATACCTATACCGGCGCCACCACGGTCAGTGCCGGTACGTTGGCCTTGGGCGCCAACAACGTATTCGACAACAACTCCAGCCTCGTCGTCGACGGCGGCACGCTGGCAATGGGCGCGTTCAGCGACACCGTCGCCGGCGTCACGCTGCAATCCGGCACGATCAGCGGCAGCGATGGGGTGCTGACGTCGAATAGCAAATTCGTATTGCAATCCGGCGAAGTCAACGCCATTTTGGCCGGCACCCAAGGCGCCGAAAAAACCACAGCCGACACCGTTACTTTAAAAGGCGCCAATACCTATACCGGTATCACCACGGTCAGTGCCGGTACCTTGGCCTTGGGCGCCAACAACGTATTCGACAACAACTCCAGCCTCGTCGTCGACGGCGGCACACTGGCAATGGGCACTTTCAGCGACACAGTGCTTGGCGTGACGCTGCAATCCGGCACAATCAGCGGCAGCGGGGTTTTAACCTCCAACACCACCTACAATTTGCAATCCGGTTCGATCGATGCCTTGCTGGCGGGTAACGTCGGTATCAACAAAACCACCGCCGATACGGTTACCCTGAACGGCGACAACACTTATACCGGTACGACCCAAGTCAATGCCGGTATCTTAATTTTCAACGGCAGCGGCAACCACACCCTTACCGGCAGCTATACCGGCGCCGGCACGTTGGAATTTGCCGACGGCACCAACCAGTTCGCGACCGGTGCGACCATCGCCACCGCCAACCTGATCTTGAGTGGCGGTACCAACCAGATCACCAGCGGCGCCAGCGTCACCTCTTCCAACGTGACCTTGAGCGGCGGCACCAACACCATCGACAAAGCCTTATCCGTTACCTCGTTCGCTGTTAGCGGCGGTAGCAACACCCTGAACGCGGCGCTAACCGCCACCAACGCTACCTTCGACGGCGGCCTCACCGACACTACCGATATCAATGCAAGTTACAACGTCAGCGGCACCACCACAGTCAACGGCGGCAACGTCAATTTCGCCTCATCGACTACGGCGGTATTGGGGCAGACTCTAGTGATTAACGGCGGCCAGGTCAGTTTCGCCGCGGCCGTCACCGAAGTCGACGAGTACATTCAAACCGACGGCATTTTGTCCGGACCGGGGGAACTCAGAGTGTCTTCCGCCACGTTGTCGGGCGGCTCCATGCTCGGCCCCGGCAAATTTATCATCGACGGCAACGGCGGCACCTCGACCAATCTGCTGCTGAACGGCAATTTCCAGTTGGACAACCAATCCACGTTGATTAACAGCGGCAACGTGGTAGTCGCCGCCAATGCCGCGCTGCAAGGTAGCGGCACTTACCGGCAGACCGCCGGCACCACCCGGGTCGACGGCAACTGGAGCCAGGCCCTGACCGAGATCCAGGCCGGAGTTTTTCGCGGTAACGGCAGCATCGGCGGCGACTTCGTCAACCAGGGCACGGTCGGTGCCAATGGCGACAACCTAATTTTGAACGGACCGGTCGTCGGCAGCGGCGCCTACGCCGGCGGCGTGCAGTTCAACAATAGCTTTGCCCCCGGCCCTGCGCCGAGCGGTGCCGGCATCGCCCAAATCGACGCCAGCAATGCCGACCTGGTATTCGGCAGTAGCAGCAAATTGATTATCGAATTCGGCGGCGACCAAAACGGCCAATTGGTTTCCGATTCGATCACCGCCCGCAGCATTGCGCTGCAAGGCGCGTCGTTGGACTTGCGGCGTCTGGCGAGTCAACCCAACTTCACCCCGCAGCAGTTTTTCGCCCAAACCGCCATTCTGACCACCACTACCGGTAACATCAGCGGCGCCTTCAACAGCGACGTCGACTGCCCGACCGGCTCCGACGACCTGTACGTGTTGTCCCAACAGGAAAAGCAATTTTTGCTGACCATCGTTCCGCGGTTGCCGAATCTGGTTCCGGCCGACGTGCAGTCGCTGGCCGGCGCCCTGCAACAAGCCGATTGCAACCCGAACACGCCGGCCAGCCTGCAAAACCTGCTGAACGGCCTGAAGCCGTTTCTGTCCGCGGGCACATCCGAAACCGACAAGGTCAACCAATTCGTCAATGCCTTGCGCCAGATCAGCCCAAAACAACTGGCGGCCGAGCAGACCCTGACCAACCGGGTCGGCAAACTGCAGGTTGCCAATCTCAGCCAGCGCATGGACAACCAACGCCAATTTTCCGCGGTCGGCAGCGCCGCGCCGCAAACCAACTTCTCCGCCAACGTCGGCAGCCCGGCGCCGTCGGCTCCGCCTACCTCCGGCGCATCTCCCGGCGGCGGTGGCGCCGCACCGGCAACCAGCGGCGAACGTTCCGGCCAGGCACCCGCCGCCGCACCCAGCTCCGGAGCGCTGTCGATCAATTTGCAAAGCGACCCGGACAGCCCGCCCGATCTGTTGTCGTCGTTCAAGAATCTGGGATTTTTTCTGAACGGCCAGTTCGAATGGGTGGACCGTACTTCGACGCTGGTGCAGCGCGGCTACCGCTCGGCGCTTTACGGCGTCACGGCCGGGGCCGACTACCGTTTCAGCCAACGCTTTCTATTGGGCACTTCGCTCGGATACGGCAACACCTACGCCGAAATCGCCAACAACGGCGGCGACCAGTCCATCGGCGGCTACACCGCATCGCTGTTCAGTTCGTTGAACCTGACAGACAACTGGTATATCGATGCCGTCGCCAATCTGAGTTACAACCAATACCACACCAACCGCACCACGGCCTATACCGACGCCAACGGCAATGCGGTCAACGAAACTGCGAAGAGTAAAACCGACGGCTGGCAACAACAGTTCAGCCTCTCCAGCGGCTACGATTTGCCGATGGGCGAATGGACCTTCGGTTTGCGCGCCCGCGGCGAATACGCGCATATGTCCATCGCCGGACGTAAGGAACACGGCGCCAATCTGGGCATGAATCTGGTGATCGACGACCAGAAATACGACTCGCTGACCAGCGCGGTCGGCGCGGTGGTCATGCGCAGTTTCAGCCTGCCGTTCGGCGTGCTGGTGTCGCAAGTCAACGTCGAATACGAGCGGCAATGGATAGACAAGTTGCCCAGTATGAAAACCGGCTTTGCCGACCAGCCCAACGTCAAATTCACGACCGCATCCTACGTGGTCGACCAGGATTATCTGAATGTCAGGGCGGCGGTTTCGGCGCAATTGCCTTACGGCGGCTCGGCCTTCTTACAGTACGATACGACCTTGGGCCTGGAGAATACGTCCCGCCACGCGATCAACGCCGGGGTCCGTTTCGAGTTTTGAAGCCGGGGCCGGGCAAGATGCGGTTCGCATCCGCCGGCACCTGCCGGCTGTAGCAGCGGGGTTGAGAGGAGATTTGTTTGAAAAATTTCCCCTGCCCCGTGTCGGCTAAATGGGGAGTTTGACTGCAGCGCCGGCCCTCACCGGCGTTCGTCGGCTTCTTCGCCGATTTCCCATTCTTCGGTGGCAGTCTCGATGATCTTGCCGCTGGCCGCATCGACTTCGATCTTGGTTTCGACGCCTTTGTCGTTGACGATGTCGAATTCATAGGAGGCGGCACCGTTCTCTTCCACCTCGTACTCGACTTCCTCTATCGTGCCCGGATTGGCTTTCAAGGCAATCGCGGCGGCGTCCTCTTCCGTGATTTTGGCATTCTTTTTGAAGGCCTGGCTGGCAGGATCGGCGACTTCCGATTCGCGCTCGGTTAACTTGCCGCTATCGGCGTCGCACATGAATTCCCATTCCTGGCGATTGTTGTCGCGCAATTCGAGTTCGTAGGCTCCCTTGCCAGCCACGTTCAACTTCTCGAGCTTGATCAGATCGCCGGATTTTTCTTTTTTAACGGCCTGAATACAGCTTTCCAAGCCGTGGTCGGCCGCAATCGCGCCCAGCGACAGCAAACCCAAACCGGCCAGTACCGCAGTTTTTACCGATATCTTTTTCATAACTCACCTCGCATAAAAAAAAGGAAAAATTCCCGAACAACGGGAATCATACCCTTCCGGCCGAGATCAGGCCATGGCTTTCGGCAAATTTTTTCATCGCCGACCGGTCTTCCAGCCCGAGTTTCAGCTTCAGCGAGGTCTGGCAATTGGAAACGGTCTTGCGGCTGATGCCCAATTGCTCGGCGATGTCTTGTAAAGCAAAACCCTCGGCCAACATGCAAAACACGTCGAATTCGCGCGAACTCAATGCGCTGAACGGCTCCAACAAGCGTTTGACGTGGCGGATCGCCAGCACTTGGGCGATATCCGGGTCCAGGTAATAGCTACCGTTTTGGACTCGATGGGCGATGTCGGCCAGGCGCCGGTGGTCGCTGCCGAAATCGGCAACGCCGACCACGCCGGCTTGCAAGTAAGCCAAGGCCCGACTACCGCAGGCACCGGCTACCACCAGCGCCGGGCAATCCGGCGCGATTGCCCGAATCTCGGCGATGCGCGGCATGGCGCCGCATTCGGCCCTGTCGGCAAACCAGACCACGTCCGGCTGTTGCCGACAGGCGACCGGAGCGGCGGATTCGGCCACGTCGGCCAGCACGCCCTGTGCCGCCAACGTAGCGCTATCGAAACGGTTTGTTACGGATTCTAAATCGACGACCAATAATCGGATAGCCACAACCGGACCTTGCGGATTGCGATGAAAAAAAAACCGGGACGGAAACCGCAGATGCTACCGCCGCGAAACCTTACCGGCCGGAAATCCCGAATCTGCCGGCCTCAGAACTGTAAGCCTTGACTCGGAGCGGACTAGCCGAATACTGACAAAATTTCCGAAAAATTCCGTAGGAATTCGGGACTTATCGCTCTACTCGCACTAAAACCGGGACATTACAATGTTTAGTATCGCCCGATAACGGGAAATTTTCCCGGCCAAATTTAGGCTTTATTCCCTAATAGCCAAAATTCCTCTCCGCTTAGAATGTGACCCGGTTAACGGATTGCCCAGGAGCAGTAACGACAAGGACGTTTCAGGAGTTTGTTTTTGAATTAATTGTGTTCCCTTCGTTGTTTTCAAAATCTGCGTTGCGACCCTCAGTTGCTCCGCGGATTTTTTTGGGCGTACCCGTGCGGATCAGGCCGCTCCGCCCAGCGAAAACAGCCAGGCAACGCAAACCTGCGTAACCCGCTTCCCGGCGGCTAACAAAAATAACAAAGGATGCTTGGCTTGTTGGACAAGTTCACGAAGTGCATACCCCTATTGGCGATTATGGTACTGATGATTAGCACGCCGGCGCTGGCTGCCAGCAACGGTTTCATCATTGAAGAGCTGGAGTTCAAAAACTCGCAGGTCGCCGACATCATCCGCGTGCTGTCCGAGGACGCCAAAGTCAACATCGTCGCCACTCCGGAAGCCGGCAAAAAAGAAGTCACCATCTTTCTGAAAAAAATCGCACTGGAAGACGCGATTCGCGCCATCTGCCGCATCAGCGACCTATGGTACCGCCAGGACGAAGGCGGTCCGGGCACCTACCGGCTGATGACCAAGGACCAGTACAGTATGGACTTGATGCTGGGCCAGGACGACAACATCAAAGTCTTCCAACTGCGCACGCCCAATGTCATCGCCATTGCCATGGCCATTCAAAACCTCTATGCACCGCGGGTGCGGGTCAGCTTCAACCCGGTTATGGGCAGCGGCATGGGCATGGGCATGCGCGGCAATATGGGCATGGGCGGCGCCAACCGCGGCCGCTTCGGCGGCATGAGCGGCATGAACAGTTTCGGCGGCGGCATGGGCGGCATGGGCGGCTACGGCGGCATGGGCGGATTCGGTTACGGCGGTGCCGGTGGCGGCTACGGCGGCGGTTTCCTGGGTTCCGGCGGCGTGCGCGGCAGCAATGCTTACGGCTTCAATCGCGCCTACGGCTACCGCGACGGCCGCAACAGCCAGATGGGCGGCATGGGCAACCTGACCTATCAAGACCAACTGCCCAACAACATGAGCGTCGACCAAATAGAACAGTTGTCGGCAAACTCCCAAGACGGCAAACAAATCGACAGCGAAAAACTGGCCGAAGTCGCCGGCGCCAACAAAGTCGTGTTCGTTACCGTCAACCAGGAACACAACCAACTGATCGTCAAGACCAGCGACCAGAACATCCTCAAATCCATCGGCGAACTGGTACAACAGATGGACATTCCGCAGACCCAGGTCATGCTGGAAATGAAGATCATCGACGTCAAGGTCGGCGAAGACTTCTCGTCGCTGTTCAACTTCGAAATCAAAAACACCGCAGTGCAGGGCAACAGCACCAATCCATTGATTCTGGGCGGCGCGGCGGCGCTGACCGGCGGCGGCAGCTTTGTTTACGAATTCGTTAGCGACAAGGTCAAGGCCAACATCGAGTTTCTGGAAAAAAACAACCGGGTCAACATCGTCTCCAACCCGATGCTGGTGGCTTCCAACCATCGCCCGGCCACGCTGTTCGTCGGCGAGGAACGGGTCATGGTGCGCGGCTACGCGGTCAGCAGCGTGCAAAACACCAACACCGCCACCACCTTCTCCAGCCCGGAAACCGAATTGCTGGACATCGGCACCACGCTGGAAATCATCCCGCACATCAACGACGACGGCAGCATCCACATCCAGATGAGCCAGGAGAACTCCACGCTCAACGAAGGCGCCGCGACGATACCGATCACCAGCAACAACAACGACAAAGTCCTGGATTTGCCGATAGACACCGTCACCACCGCCCGCATGCAGGGCGAAATTTTCGCCAAGCACGGCCATACCGTTGCTGTCGGCGGCTTGATCCGCGACAGCTTTTCCCGCAACCGGCGCAAAGTGCCTTACCTGGCCGACATCCCGCTGCTGGGCAACGTGTTTCGGCAAACGGAGGACGCGGACAGCAAATCGGAAATGGTGCTGCTGATCACGCCTTACATCCTCAACGAAAAGGACGAGCGCCACCAGCAATACGACCCGACCGTCAAATACCACCAATACGCCCCGGACACCGCAATGCAATCCAAACCGGTGCCCCAACCCGAATACCCGGAAGATTCCGCCTGCGGCGAAGCCTGCGCCCCGGACCGGCTGAGGAACAGCGAGCGATGAGCTTTCCAGGCCACCGATTTCGGGCTTTATCTCCGCTTGCCAGGCTTGCGCTGGTTGAGCGCCCATCGGCTAGCGCAGGGCGAACGCTATCCACCTGCCGGTTGCCGCACTCCCTTGTAGGAGCCCATACCGCCTTGGCCCTGGCCGCCCTGCTCTGCAGCGCCTGCCAGCCGATCCACATGGGCATCGATTCCGACTACACCGTCGCCGTCGAAAACTGCTACGCCTACCGTTACGGCGACAAACTGCGCAAGATCAACTTCACCCAGGCCTTCGACTGGTGCCACCGCGCCGCGCAATGGGGCGACGCCAATAGCCAGACTTTGCTCGGCGAACTGTATTACCTGGGACTGGGCGGCGAGCAGGATATGCGCCACGCCGAAGTCTGGTTCGAGAAAGCGGCGCGCCAGGGCCAACCCCATGCCCAATACATGCTGTACCGCATCCATGCCGCCAGCAACGACCTGGCCCGCCAGGAACGAGCCGACTACTGGCTGAAACAAGCCCGGCAAAGCGGCTACAAGCTGGCCCAGCCCCGTTAAACCTTAAAGCTACAGGCACACTTGCAACCCAAACATCATGAGCAAACGTACCGACATCCACGCGCAACCGGTCAAACACAAACTGCTGCAGCTACTCGACGACGTTTTGCTGCACGACGGTTTTGGCGACATCCGGGTCGAAGTCAAGATACTGCGCCGCCGGCAAAAGGAAGTGATCCTGCATTGCGGCAAGCAATACCGTTTCATCGTCGATGCACCGGGGCAAGGCGAAGAGGAATAAGGAAGGATTCGGCGCCGCAGGCCGAACCCCGGTTCCCAGTTATGCCCTTCTGGTACGGTCCTCCGGAGGAAACAGAGCGCGATAGGCTACCCGGCAAGATTAAGCTACCCCGCCAGCCGCGGGAGAGCGTGTAAAAAAGAGTGTGAGGGGTCACATCGAGACATTTAAAAACCCAATAGCCGACAGGCCGCGCGAGGCGGTTGAGGCGTTGAAACTTGAGCTAACAACATGAAAATGAAACAAATGAATAAACTGCGCGCCGACCAAGGCGGTTTTACCTTACTCGAATTGCTGGTCGTGATTACGCTGATCGCCGCGCTGGCGGTAGGCGCGTTGATCGCATACGACGGCGTCGGCGATAAGGCCCAAGCGGCCGCGGCAGCCGATTCCAACGTCAAAATCGACAACGCGATTCGCCAATACAAAGCGGTGAGCAACGCCTATCCCAACCAATGGGACAACCTGGTGGCGCAAGACGCGTCTATGATCGACGCGGTACCGACTCAATTGCTCGACGTCGTCACAAGCTGGAGTTTGGGCGCGGCCGCGTCCAACGTGACATCGTCTTTGGGTAGAGCCGGTATCAATGAACTGCAAAACTGGACGGCTTCAACCAGAGCAACCAATACCACCGGCGTGATCCCGAATCTGGCGCATAACGAAAGCTTCAACCCAGCGAATGCAACCGAATCCGAGCACTTCGAAGACGGCAGCATCGGCGACGACGGCCCGATCGCCAACATTGCCGTTATTCCGGGTTTGACCGCGTGCGCGGCGAACGGTGTCACGGTGCCGGCGGCTCCGGCAGGTGGCGGAAACGCAGCCGGTACCAACTGGATTCAAAACAAATTCAGCGACTCGCTGGAAGGCGACGAATGCCACTTGGTAGTGGCGTTGGGCTTCGGTAGCGATGCCGCCGCCAGCACCACCAACAGCTCGGTCTCGATCGGCAAAGCCCCCAGCTTCAGCAAAACCGATACCGCTAACCCTGCCAACAACGTCGATCCGAACCAAAATTATTCGCGCTACATCGGCTTGTTCCTGGTCGGCTCCGACAGCGACGATAGCGGCAACATCACCGACGGCGAATATTTGTCCAAAGCCAAGTTGCTGACCATCATCGCGCCGGACGGCACGATTGCCGACCAAAACCTGGCGACCGCGGTAAGAAACTAATCGCTTGAGCCGGTAACGGCCTCAGACATTTGCAGCTTCCCGCGCTCAGGCGCGGGAAGCCATCGCCGCGCTAAGCCTGGGCTTTCGAGTAGAGCCCAGCCTTAGCAATGGCAATGGCAATGGGCACCCGATAGAAGACTTAGCCAGCCCATAGTTGCCCCGGCAAGCTCGAGCGTGGGAACCCATCGGCTCCGGCCTTTGCTTGCCGCGCCCGAAGCTGGCAGGCCTTGCCGGGCTGCCGCCGCACTCCGAACCGGGAGACCGGCGGCCAAAACCTTAACCGTATTACCAACATCGTAAATTCGTTTTACTGCCAGCCATGTCCAACCTCAGATTCCCCACGTTTCAGCCCGCATTGATACTACTGGCGGCATTGCCGGTATTGCCGCTGTTCGCGCCCTGGCAGTTATTCCCGATAACCTCGTTCCACCAAGAATGGCTGGCAATCGCCGCCGGGCTGCTGGCCTGCCTGTGCGTACTGCCCTTGCTGGGCCGGACGCCGACCCTGATTCTGCCGGCGAGCATCGGACTGCCGCTGGCTCTGGCCGGCTTCATCCTGCTGCAAACCTTGTTATTGCCGCACGTCGTGGCTCAACACGCCGGTCTCGCCGTCGCCTACTTGCTATGGGCCGCCTTGCTGATGGCTTTGGCGGGCCTTCTGCAGCAAACCATAGGCCGCCAGCGCCTGGCGAACTGGCTGGCCGGCGGCTTGCTGGCCGCCGCACTTTGGGCCGCGGGGCGGGAGATGGCAGCGCGGCTGTGGGTCGAAACCGGCCTGTGGGGCGGCACCGGCCAACCCAACCATTACGGCGATTTGCTGGCCTTGGGCGGGGTGTCTTTGTTGTATTTACGTCACGCGGTTCCGCTGCGTGCCGGCGGCTTCGCGGCGGCAGGATTGTGGCTTGCGCTCGGGCTGAGCCTGTGCCCGTCGCGAAGCGTCTGGCTATATTGGCCGGTGTTGGCCGCAATAGCCTGGCGCTACCGGGCCGATTGGCTGAAACCTTTGGCCTGCGGTCTGGCCGGCTATTTTCTGTTCCAAGCCGTTTGGTCGCTGGACTTGCTGCCCGGCCCCGAAACCACAGCCGTGCACCGGGTCGTGACGGAGTCCGGCGGCACCTCGGCGCGCTGGCACGTCTGGTCCGTGGCCTGGGATTTGTTTTTACAGCGGCCGCTACTGGGACACGGCTTCGGCGAATTCGATTGGGCCTACTACCAAGCCGGCCGCTTCGCAGCCGAACAAGCCACCCGCATCGAACACGCGCATAACATCGTCATGCATCTGCTGGTCGAGCTGGGCCTGCTGCCGGCGCTGTTGCTGGCCGGTTCGGCCGCACTCTGGCTGCGCGGCTTGCTGGCGGCAACCGGCACCGGCGCCGAGTCGGATGCCGCGGACGTTCGCCCCGCCGCTGCAAACGACGGCATGCGCGCCTGGATCTTGATGCTGGCGGCGGTGCTGACCATACACAGCTTGGTGGAATATCCGTTGTGGCACGCGCATTTTCTGGGGATTACCGCCTGGTTGCTGGCAATCGGCGACCGGCATTGCTGGCGGCTACCGTTAGCCAAACCCGGAGCGGCCGCGGCCGGCGTTCTGGTCTCGCTGGCACTGGCGCTGGCCGTCGTCCACGAATGGCAATACACCCGCATGGAATTGGCCTTGATGAATGCGTTGGCGCGGCAAGACCTGGAAAGCGAACAGCATCTGGTCGATATCTGCCAACAAATCCCGGACACTGCGCCGCTGCTGCTGCCTTACGTGCCGGTAGTCTTCACGCTGACCGGCCACCCGGAAAATCCGGCGATGCGCGAACAGTTGGCTGTGCTGTCAGAGGCTGCCGTGCGCTTCACGCCGACTCAGAGCCTGGTGTACCGGCTGGCTTTGCTGCAGGCATTAAACGACGACAAGGCCAACGCCCGCCGCACCATCGACAAAGCCCTGGCCGCCTACCCGAACGGTGCCGCAACCTTTGCCGAGGAACTGTTACGCATCCAGGCCTACGCCGGCCCGCGCATCGACGTCCTGATGGCGCAGGTGCTGCCGATAGCCAACCGGCAACTGCAAGCCAACTTGCCGGCCGGACTCAAAGCCAAGGTCAAGCAGGTGCTGCGTTGAAAGCGGGCATCTTTTCCCGGTTCCCGCGCTCCGCCGTGGCAACCCATACCAGTCTCGGGGGGGTGCATGCCTACCCGCGCAGGAACCTGGGATCGCCAGCAAACCAGTCCGGTTTTACCCTACTGGAATTGCTGACCGTAGTGGCACTAATGGCGGTGCTGGCCAGCGTCGCGATATCGGCTTACGACGGCACGCAGGACCAAGCCCGGCTGGACGCCACCCGCTTTGACATGACCGAGCTGCGCAAGGCCCTGCTCCAATTGCGCCGCGACAGCGGCAGCAACGATTTGCCGGGCGCAGGCGTTTACGATTGCACCGACGCCGCCAACGGCAACCCGGCCAACGCCAATCCCGACTTCAACTTTCCGGCCGAAGCCGGCAGCAACGATGCCGACAAGATCGCCTGGTGCCAGCATCCGGCCAATTTCTGGATGCTGTTTGCCGATCCGTTCGGCACCGGCTGGAACCCGGATACTCATCGCGGCTGGCGCGGCCCGTATTTGCAACGCAAATCCGGCTTGCGAAACTTCGGCGCCATTAACGGCGTCTGGGTGGTCGACGACGCCTACGCCACGCCATTCGAGTTGCAAATGTTGACGCCCGATTATGCCCGCATCGTCAGCGCCGGCCCCGACCGAATCCTGCCCGCCGCCGCCAACGCCTGCGAACCGGCCACCGGTGCCGACGACATTGTGTTGTGCCTGCTGCGATGAGTTGCTACCCAGAGCGATACGAGATGGAGGTAAAAGTCGGTATGCGTTCCGATTTACGCCCTACCGGGTCCGCGGGAGCGAGGGAACGAGCTCGCGCCTACGGCATCGGCATTCAGCGAGGCTTCACCCTGCTGGAAATGGTCCTGGTGCTGTTCCTGATGGCGCTGGTCGCGTCGGCCGGTCTGATGCTGACCGAGGGCGTGGAGGACCAAGCCAAATACGACGAAACCAAGCGCCGCATGGAATTGATCCGTAAAGCCATCGTCGGCGACCCGACCCGCACAATCAACGGCGCGCCGGAGATCGGCGGCTTTGTGGCGGATATGGGGCGCTTGCCACTGTGCGTAGCGGAATTGCTGGACCTGGGCGATGAAATCATGTCAGCCACCATTCCCAGGACCTTTCAATCGCCGTGTACAGATACCGTGGTCATTCCGGAAGCCCACGACGACGCCAATTCCGGCCTGACGTTTGGTTGGCGCGGCCCCTATGTCCAACTACTTACCGACAGCGACGGTCAACGCCGCTTGCGCGATGGTTACGAAAACGATGACGGCAGCGTGAACTTCGGTTGGGGATTTAGCAACGATAACTTGGAAATCAAAATGCAGAGTCCCGGAATGAACGGTCGTTTCGACGGTGGGACGCCAGTAGACGATTTTCCCCAGGCTCCCAGCGTGGCAACCGCTCCGGCTTTGGTCAATGAGCGTGATTACCGCGCCCGTTTTCAAAATTGGAACGTTATAAAAATCAGTCTCGAAAACAGCGGGACCACCACGATAACCATCGATCCGAACGATTTGCGCCTGGTTCTGAGTTTTGCGGACGTATCTCAGCCCAATGCCATTGGTACCGACGAAAGCGCGACATTCCCGTCGGCCACCATTGTGATGCCTTCTACTACTTCGGCCGGATCAATAGCCGTGGCATCGGGCAATACCCTAACTGTTCCTGCCGGTACTACCTTGAGCGGCGGCAATAGCCTGAGTTTCGCATCCGTGGGCGTAGTGCGCTGTCCAGCCGGCGAGTTTCCGGTGTCGCCCAACGACACAGTGACGGTTCCGACCGGAAGCAGCCAGACAGGGTCTTCTGTGAATATTGGCGCAAACGGTACGGTATCGGTTCCGGTTGGTTCGGCCGTTACGTTGAGCACGTCACTAACGAATCCGCCGGACGTGATCGGTCAATATTCGTTGATCCTGGCATGCAACGATCCAGCCAATCCCAATGCCGTGGACGGCAAACGTTACGACGGCGATTGCACGCGTTACGGCACCGATGCCGCGCCCGTTGCCTACACGCCGACTAACCAGCCTTATCTGTTCCGGGCTGCACCGCGCGGCACGCCGATACTGCCGCCGTCACCGCTAACCTGGACGATCAAATAATGAAGCCGTTAACAAGCCGGCCCTTTCATAGCGTTCGCCCTGAGCCTGCCGAAGGGCGGCTCCCATGCTCCGCCGTCACCGCCACAAACGGCATTCGCACGCTGAACAGGGCATGGGGCGCTATTCACCGGGCCCTTAAATATCGTCGCCCCCGCGTAGGCGGGGCCCAGTTTTCACGGTGGATTCCCGCTTCCGCGGGAATGACGGCAGCAGGGAATTTAAGGACCGGGTTAATAAAAAACATCATGCCGCCATCTCTCAACCGCGAAACCAATGAAATTTAACCGCTTTATCCCTTTCGCCGCGCCGTCGCAGCTTTTGGTCTGCGAGACCGACGGTTTTTCGTTGCGCGCGGCCGTGTTGCGCCGGGCCGACCACGATCTGAACGTGTTGTACCGGGCCCAGACCGAGCAGGTGGACATGGCCGAGGGCCTGGGCGACGTGCTGGCGGCGTTGAAAAACCAGGGCTGGCAAGGCGGCGGTGCGGCCATCCTGCTGTCGCCGGCGGTGTTTTCCACGCTGGTGGAACTGCCGGTCAATCCGAAAAAGCCGCGGCCGCTGGCGCAAATGCTGGAGTTGGTGCGCTGGGAGGCCGAGCCGCTGTTGCTGCAACACGTGACGCGCTGGTCGGTCGGCCATTTGCTGGTCGGCCAGGGTTACATGACCGAGGAACAAGCCCGGGCGGTGATGGACTTGCAGCAAGGCAAGCCCTCGGCAAACGGCAATCTGGCGATGGCGGAGCAGTTTTCGCTGCGCCGTTTCGGCGATCTGGCGGTGGAAATGGGCTACATCAAGCGCAGCCAGCTCAACGCCTGCCTGACCGGCCAGGAATGGCTGAAATCCGGCGACGAAGCCATAGAGTGCGGCTGGGCCGCTCAGGGCGCCGTCGAGGACATTCCCGGCACCCACAACTGGCTGGTCAGTTGCGTGCACCGCAGCCTGTTGCAACGCTGGACCGACGCCTTCGCCCGCCACGGCGTGAAACTGCGGGCCATGTATCCGCTGACCGGATGCAGCGCCGCTCTGCTGCCCGCTGCCGAGAGCAACGCCGTGCTGCTGGAAACTCAGCCCGGCCTGGGCTTGGGCGCCCGGCTGGCCGGCGGCAGCTATACCGCCCTGCGCCATTATCTGCATCCGAACAAAGCCGCGCTGGACATTTGCCTGGAAAGCTACCACGCCCTGCATGCGCCGCCGCGCGAGCCGGTCTGGCTGGCCTGCTGGCCGCCGGCGCCGGAACTGGCGGCCGAACTGGAACATATGCTGGAAGTGGACATACAGCGTCTGCCCCACGCCGCAGCCGGCGACGGGGTTTCTCCCGGCATGTGCGGCGCGGCCTACCATGCCCTGGGGCTTGGCGAAGCTACGCGTTGCGCCGGCGTGCGGGTCGGCGGCCCGCTGCCGCCGGTCGCCGACCGGCTGGAGGTGCGGGCGGCTGCACTGGCGCTGGCGTTGTTCGCGCTGTTGGGTGTCGCCGAACTGTCGTTGTGGGTGCGCAAAAGCAGCGTCGACAGCTACAAACAACAGGTGGACGCCAGTTGGCGCAGTATCGACGAGGCCGTTAAACGCATCAACGCCAAGACGGCGGAGATCGGCCAAATCAAGGACAAAATCAAAAGCCTGCGCGGCGAACAATCCCGCCTGGAAAGTCTGGCCCATTTTTACGACCAGGATATTCCGGAGCGCATGTATTTGGTTAAGGGCGTGCTGGGCATGCTGCAAACCGTGGTCGACGATGAGGTGGTAATCGAACGGCTGGACGAGCCGGACAAGTCGGCCGCGAAACCGGCCGCGGCCGCCAACTCTGCCCCGCCTGCCGGCCCGCTGGACGCTAAACGCATCGAAGCCGAACATTTCGAGCTAGAAGCTTGGGCGCTCAGCGACAGCGCCGCCCAGACCTTTGTCAAGCGCGTCGGGGACGCCGCCGCTAATTGGGATTTGCAGGTAACCGAATCCAAAGTGGCCTTCGGTAAAGGGCCGTTGAACGCTAACGGTTTTACTATCAAATTACGGCTGGTCAAATTGGCCGAACCGGACGGCAAAATCATTCGTTTATCCAATCCGAAAAGCTATGAAACTCCCACCTTTGAGTAACCGCGAACAGCTATTGTCGGCATTGGCCATCGGCTTCATCGTAATCGGCGCCTACGCCTGGCTGCGCTGGGTGCCGGCCGACCGCGAAATCGGCCAGTTGCAGCAAGCGGCGGAAGCCACGGACAAACGCAGCAAAACCGCCACCATTCCGGACGAGCCGGACGAGGATATCGAGCGTCTGAAAAGCCAATTGGCCGCTCAAGAGCAAGCGTTCAGCACGCTGAAACAGCAGTCGGAAAACATAGAACAACGCTTGGCGCCTAACGATACCCAGTTTCTGGTCGTCAAAATTTCCAACGTCGCGACTGAAGCGCAAATTCGGGTGCGCGCCAACGAAGTTTACCAAGCGGCAACGCCTGCGGCCGAAGTTGCCCTGGCCGCAACAGCGCCGGCGGTCGGCAAAAAAAGCCGCAAGCACAAAGCGCCAGCCGCGCCGACCGCCCCGGCCGCACCGAAGGAAGCGACGATTCCGCCGCTCAGCGCCGGGTGGATCGCACGGATGTCGCCAGATTCATTGCTGGAGCGGCCGTTGCGCCGCCTGGAATTGGAAGGCTCGTACAAGTCGTTGAACGACTTCATTCTGGCACTGGACCGGCTGCCGTTTAAGGTAGCGGTGCTGCGCTTGAGTATAAAACGCATGCCGGTGCTATCGCTGCCCGGCTACCCGCAGCCGCTGCTGGCCGAAGTTATTTTGGCGCTGTAAACCATGGCGATCAACGACGAACATTTGCTGGAAGCCGGCCTTCGCTGCGGTTTGGTCGAGGCGGCGCTGGTGGAACGGCTGCGGCTGGAAGCCCGGCGCCAACGCCTGAGCCTGCTGGCAATGGTGCAAGCGCATTACCGATTTCCGTTGGCGGCGTTGTACCGGGCCGTGGCCGAACAATACCGAATCCCGTACATCGATCTGGACGCGATGCAGGTGGAGACCGCGCTGCTGAAAAAAATTCCGCCCAGCCTGGTGCAACGCAAACTGCTGCTGCCGGTCGGCAACGGCGAACGGGTGCTGCTGGCCTGCGGCGATCCGGGCGACCGGGCCGGCATCGATTCGGTGCAGCGTTTGCTGGGGCAAACCTTGCCGCTGGCCATGGCCGACCTGGATTTGCTCCGGCTCAAAATAGCGCGGGCGCTCGCCGCCAAGAACGCCCCCGATAGCGACGCGGCGGCAACGGCGGCAGCCGACTCCGACCTGGTGGCGGTGCTGGACGGCATCATCCGCGAGGCCTATTTTCACCGCGCCTCAGACATCCATTTGCTGCCGGATGCCGAAGGGCTACGGGTAAGGCTGCGGGTGGACGGCAAATTGCGCGATTTTCCGCTGGCGGCCGGTCCGGGGACCGCGGCGGCGCTGGTGTCGCGGGTCAAGGTACTGGCCGGCCTGGATATTGCCGAGCAACGCATGCCGCAGGACGGCGGCTTTTCCTACCATTTGCCGCGGCCGATCGATAAGGGTTTCAACATCCGGGTAGCGACCGCGCCGACCCGGTTGGGCGAACGCATCACGCTGCGTTTGCTGGGCCAGGAAACGTTCGGCCTGACCCTGGCCGACCTAGGCATGATGGACGAAGACTTGCTGCATTTCCGCAAAATCATCCACCGCCCCTACGGCATGGTGCTGCTGACCGGGCCGACCGGCAGCGGCAAATCCACGACCTTGTTCGCCGCGCTGCAGGAAATCAACCGGCCCGACATCAACATCATGACCGTGGAAAACCCGATCGAGTACGTGATGCACGGAGTGTCGCAAGTTCAGACCGGGCCGAAGATCGGCTTTGCCGACGCCTTGCGTTCGTTTCTGCGCCACGACCCGGACGTGCTGATGGTCGGCGAGATCCGCGACCACGAGACCGCCGACGTCGCGGTCAAGGCGGCGATGACCGGCCACCTGGTGTTTTCCACGCTGCATACCAACAACGCGGTCAGCGCGGTCACCCGCTTGATCGACATCGGTTGCGAGCCGTTTCTGATCGGCTCCACCGTCGCGGCGGTGATCGCCCAGCGTCTGGTACGGCGGCTGTGCCCGCATTGCCGGCGGCCGCGCCAGGCCACGCCGGCGGAACAGGCCGAGTTGGGCCGCGACGGCGATGCCGTCGACCTGTACGAGCCTGGCGGCTGCGTGCACTGCCAGGGCAGCGGCTTCCGCGGCCGGCTGGGCTTATTCGAAACCCTCTGGCTGGACGAACCTCTGGCCCGGCTGGTGGCGCGCGGCGCCGACGAGGAAACCCTGGAGGCCGGCGCCGGCGAACGTCTGAGTTTCATGTGGGAGGACGGCTGCCGCAAGGTGCTGCTGGGCATGACCACGCTGGACGAAGTGCGCGACGTGGCGGTGCGCAAAACCCGCGCCCCTAACGGAGTAAGCTGAGATGGCGGAATTCGTTTACACGGCGCTCGACGAGCGCGGCAACGAAACCGGCGGCAGGATACAAGCCGACGATGCCGGCAGCGCCGCCGGCCAATTGCGCCGGCGCGGCCTGCGGGTATTGGAATTGCGGCCGGCGCGCGGCAGCGGCGGCTTTCTGGGCCAGGCCAATTTCAGCGACTGGCTGGCCTCGCAGCGTTCGGTCACCACCACCGCGCTGATTTTTTTCTTCCGCCAAATGAGTTTCATGCTGCATGCCGGCCTGCCGGTGGCACAGGCGCTGGAACTGGCCCAGGCCCAGTTGAGCAATCCGCGGCTGAATTTAACCTTGCGCTTGATGTTGAAAGACATTCAGGCCGGCCAGTCGCTGTCGTCGACCATGGCCAAACACAAGGCGGTGTTTCCGGAAATGGCCGTCAACCTGGTGGTGGCCGGCGAAACCACCGGCGACCTGGACCAGATCATGGAACGGCTGGCGGCGCATCTGGACAAAAAAGCCGCCCTGCGGGCGCAAACCGTCAACGCGATGATTTACCCGGCCATCGTCGTGCTGGCGGCAATCGGCGTCGGCATTTTCATGGTGGTGAAAATCATCCCCAAGTTCAGCAAGTTTCTGTTGGGCAAGGGTAAGGCGCTGCCGCCGTCGACCCAGTTGCTGGTCGACATTTCGGACTACGTCCGCCTGAACGGGTTTTACCTGGCCGGCGGTGCGGCCGCCCTGGTGGTGTTGGTATTGCTGGTTTACCAGACCCGCAACGGCCGCTTGTGGATCGACCGTTTTCTGTTGCGGCTGCCGGTAATCGGTTCGCTGCTGGTGACCGGCTCGATGGCGCAGATGAACTGGGCGCTGTCGATTCTGCTGCGCAGCGGCGTCACGGTGTTCGATTCGTTGAAGATTACCGCCAACCTGCTCGGCAACCGGGTTTACGCCGACCAGTTGCACTACGCTTCGAACCTGATTCTGGAAGGCCGCGACATTGCCCGCAGCATCGAGCATCCGCGCATGCCGCCGCTGGTGGTGCAGATGGTCGCGGTCGGCGAAGGCACCGGCGCGTTGGACGAGGTGTTGCAGGAACTGGGGATTTATTACGAAAAACTGCTGGAAATCGCGATCAAGCGTTTGTCGGCTTTGATCGAACCGGCAATGATTCTGGTGATCGGCTCGATGGTCGGCTTTGTCTATTATGCCTTCTTTCAGGCCTTATTCTCTTTGGTATCGGGGCGTTAAATGAAGTTGTCCAATTCGGTCGGGCCGCTGGCCGGCTCAGTATTCTCGTTGCTCGCCGCAACTGTGCAGGCGTTGGAAGCGCCGGCCGTGCCGCTGCCGGACAATCCGCCAGCCGCTACCGCGTTGCGCGATCCGTTCACCCCCAGCGCGCTGATGTACGAGACCGCAGGCGCCCAGGGCAATGCCGCCGGCGGTTACGGCTTTCTGCCGAACCAGGAAGCGATGAAAGTGCCGAAGTTGAAGTTGCGCGGCCTGCTAAATCCGTCCGGCAAGGCCTTTATCGCCTTGCTGGAAGTCGGCGGCGTCGGCACCTTCATGGTCCGTGAGGGCGACGAGTTCAATTTCGATCCGTCGCAACCCAAGAATGCGATCCGGGTCAGCAAGATTACCCGGCTCAGCGTCACCGTCGAAACCGGCACGCTCGGCTCGATCCGGGTACTGCGCTGACGGCCGCCCTTAATACAGGCGGCGGCGAAACAACCAGCCGGCGCAGCTCAGGCAGAACAGGCCGATGATAGCCAGCGGCCAGTATTGGTCGAGCAGATCGGCCGTTTGCAAGCCTTGCAGGAACACGCCGCGGATGATGACCAGAAAATAGCGCAGCGGGTTGATCAGCGTGAAATGCTGCACCAGTTCCGGCATGTTTTCGATCGGCGTGGCGTAGCCGGACAAAATCACACCGGGCACGATCACCAGAAAGCCGCCGAGCAGGCCTTGTTGCTGGGTCAGCGACAGCGACGAAATCATCAGACCAACACCGATCACCGAAAACACGTACAGCACGATCCCCAGATATAGCGCCGGCAGACTGCCCAACAGCGGCACCCGGAACCAGAACACGGCGAAAAAAATGCTGAGCGAGGCTTCCAGCACGCCGATGATCAGGCCCGGTATCGCCTTGCCCAGCAGAATTTCGGTCGGGGTAAACGGCGTCACCAGCAACTGGTCGAAGGTGCCCTGCTCCCGCTCGCGCGCCACCGACAAAGCCGACACCGTCATCGTCACGACCAAGGTCAACAGGCCGACGATGCCCGGCACGATAAACCAGCGGCTTTCCAGATTCGGGTTGAACCAGGCCCGCAGCACCAGTTCCGCCGGCGGCCCGGCCTGACCGCGGCTGGCCGCCCAATCGCTATTGAACCGGCTCAGCACCGAACGCAGGTAACCCTGGGCGATTTGAGCGGTATTCGAATCGCGCCCGTCCAGCAACACCTGCAAACTGGCCGGCTGCCGCCCGCCGAGCAGATCGCGACTGAAATTACGGCCGACATGCAACACCAGCAGTACCTGCCTGCTGTCCAGCGCCGCGGCGATCTGTTCCTGCCGGGTAATCCGCAGCTCTTCGCGAAACGCCGGGGCGCCGGTAAAGCGGGCGATCAAATCCCGGGAGGCTTGCCCAGTGTCTTCGTTGTAAATCGCAATCGGCATCTGGTTCAAATCGAAGGTGGCGGCGTAACTGAGCACGAACAATTGCACCAGCGGCGGCACGATCAGCACGAAGCGGCTTTTCTTGTCGCGCAGCAAATTCAAAAACTCCTTCGCCAACAACGCATAAACCCGCCACCACATGGCTTACTCCAAGCGGCGCGGCGCGCGCCACAAGGCCAGGGCCAGAAAGGCCGCGGCCATGACCAACAAGGCCAGCGCATTGGGCAGGATCACCTCCCAAACGTCGCCGGCCAAAAATACCGTTTGCAAAATCGCGACGAAATAACGCGCCGCCACCAGATGGGTAATCAGTTGCACCGCCGGCGGCATGCTGTCGATGTTGAAAATGAAACCGGACAAGATGAAAGCCGGTAAAAACGTAACGATGATTGCAATCTGGCCGGCGACGAACTGGTTTTTCGCGGCAATCGAAATCAGCAGGCCCATGCCCAGCGCCGCCAACAAGAACAAGGTACCGGCCAGCAGCAGCACCCACAGCGAGCCGGCCAGCGGCACCTGAAACAAAAACACCGCCATGCCGATAGACAGCAACATGCCACCCATGCCCAGCAGGTAATACGGCAGCAGTTTGCCAAGCAAGACTTCGCGCACCGTCACCGGCGTCGAAATCAGCGCTTCCATCGTGCCGCGCTCCCATTCCCGCGCCACCACCAACGCGGTCAGCAACGCGCCGATCAGCGTCATGATCACGGCAATCAGGCCCGGCACCAGAAAATTGCGGCTGCGCAACGCGCTATTGAACCAGACCCGCGCTTCCAGTTGCACGGCGCGGTTGCCGGCTTGGCCGTTGCGTTCGGCGTGGGCGGCCAGCCATTTATCCCACACCCCCTGCACGTAACCGGACACCAGCCTGGCGGTATTGGCGTCGACGCCGTTCAGAATCACTTGAATCGGCGCCGGCGCATTCACCTGCAAGCGCCGGGCAAAGTCGCTCTGCAGATGAACGATGCCGTTGATTTGCCGGGCCAACAAGGCCGCTTCGGCCTCGGGCAGATTGGCGAAATAACGCGGCGCGAAATAGTCGGATTGCTCGAAGCCGCCGGCGAATTCGCGCGCGGCCGGCGACGTTTGCTCGATGACCAGTCCGATGGGCACCTGCTTGGCGTCGAGCGACACGCCGTAACCGAACAGCAACAGCAGAAATACCGGCATCGCGAACGCAATCGCCAGACTGCTGGGATCGCGCCAGACTTGCAGGAACTCCTTGCGCATCAAACCGCGCAAACGCAATCCAAAACCGTTCATCCGCTTTGCCCGCCGCCGGCTTCGACCAGCCGGATGAAGGCGTCTTCCATCGTCGCCACCGGCTCGGCACCGCCCATTCGGCTGCGTTGCTTGATCTCGGCCGGCGTGCCGGCCGCCAAAATGTCGCCTTCGCGCATGATCAACAAGCGGTCGCAATATTCGGCTTCTTCCATGAAATGGGTCGTGACCAACACCGTCACCCCCTGCGCCGCCAATTGGTTGATCCTGGCCCAGAATTCGCGCCGCGCCAGCGGGTCGATGCCGGAAGTCGGTTCGTCCAGAAACAGAATTTCCGGCTCGTGCATCAACGCACAGGCCAAGGCCAGGCGCTGCTTGTAACCCAGCGGCAGATCGGCGCTGTTGTGCGCCAAAAAGTCTTGCAAACCGAACTGGGCCACCGCCCAAGCGATCCGCTCCCGCCGCCGGCCTTGATGCAGGCCGTAGGCCTGGCTGAAGAATTCCAGATTCTGTTGCACCGATAGTTGGCCGTACAACGAGAATTTTTGCGACATATAGCCCAGCCGCGCCCGCGCTTGCGACGCGGCGCTGCGCAAATCCAGCCCCGCCACCCGCAAGCGGCCGTTGCTGGCAGGCAGCAGGCCGCACAGCATGCGAAAGGTCGTGGTCTTGCCGGCGCCGTTGGCGCCCAGCAAACCGAAGATTTCGCCGCGGCCGACCTGGAACGACAGTTTTTTCACGGCCTGGAACCGGCCGAACCAACGGTCGACCTGATCGACTTCGATCACCGGATCTCGCATGCCGTCAAGCTTGGCGCCTGCTCCGTGAGGGTTGAAACAAACCGTCTCCGCATCCGGTGCGTTGCTGCGGCGCCGGGTCAGCAACAAAATGAAGGCATCCTCCAGACGCGGCGCCACCGCCCGGCTGGCCACGGTCTCGGCGCCTGGAAACAACTTGGACCAATCCGGCCGGCGACCCGGCCTGACCACGGTGCGTACAGCGCCGCTTTGCACCACGCTGTCGACCACGTCGGGGTGCGCCGTCAAGCGTTGTTGCAAGGCCCGGTTCGAGGTGCGGGGGCTGGACAGCAGGAAACTGCAATCCCGGGCCAGTGCGTGGAATGCGGCCGGCGCGTCCTGATGCAGAATTTCGCCGCGATCCAGCAACACCACGCGCTGGCAGCGTTCGGCTTCGTCCATGTAAGCGGTGCTGAGCAACACCGTGGTACCGAATTCGGCCACCAGCGTGGCAATGATCTGCCACAACTCGCGGCGCGAGACCGGATCGACGCCGACCGAGGGTTCGTCCAACAACAGCAAGCGCGGCCGGTTCAATAAGGTGCAAGCCAAGCCCAGCTTTTGCTTCATGCCGCCGGACAAGCGGCCGGCCAAGCGGTCGCCGAACTTGGCCAGATTGGTCATCCGCATCAAATCGGCGAAGCGGTTGTGGCGTTCGTGTTGCGGTATGCCGTATAGATCGGCATACAGTTGCAGGTTTTCTTGTACGCTGAGGTCTTCGTACAGCCCGAAGCGCTGCGGCATGTAACCGATCAGGCTGTGCAACTGGCCGCCGGCCGTTACGCTATCCAAACCAAAGCTTTCGATACGGCCTTTATCAGGCAACAACAAGCCGGCAGCCAAACGCAACAAGGTGGTTTTGCCGGCGCCGTCCGGTCCGACCAGGGCGGTGATGCCGCCGGCCGGCAAGGCCAAATCGATGTCGCGCAGGGCCGGGCCGGATTCGGCAAAGGTCTTGCTGACCGCCGCAAAGCGCAGTGCAAAGCCGCTAACGGGCGAATTCACGGCCGCGGGCCGCAGCCCGGTTGCGCCAACGGTTGCTGCCGGGTATCGATAGTGACGCTGATCGGCATGCCCAGCCGCAATTGGTCTTGGCTATCGCAGACGAAGACCCGGATTTGGTAGACCAGGCTGGTGCGCAATTCGCTGGTTTCGACGCTTTTCGGGGTGAATTCGGCGGTCGGCGATATATAACCCACCCAGCCGGGATAGGCTTTGTCGGGGAAGCTGTCGCTATAGACGCTGGCCGGCGCGCCTTGGCGGACCTTGCCCAGATCAGTTTCGGCCAGATAGGTTCTGGCCCACAGCGGCTGCGTCAGCGCCAGCGTCAACACCGGCGTCTGCGCGCCGGCCATGTCGCCCGGTTCCAGGATGCGGTTCTGCACGACGCCGTCCTGCGGCGCGTACAAGTGGGCGTCGTTCCAGGCTTTCTCGGCCAATTGCAATGCGGCGCGGTCGGCCTCGACCTGAGCCTGGGCCGCCCGGATATCTTCGCGCCGAGGCCCGATCTCGGTCAGTGCATATTGCTGCTGCAAGGCCTGCAGATTCTCCCGCGCCGAGTCGTACTGGGCTTTGGCCTTATCGACCGACTCCACCGAACCGAGTTTGCGCGCGACCAGCGATTTCATCCGGGCCAATTCCTTTTCGGCCAGCACCACCGCGGCTTCGGCGGCTTTGACGTCGTTGCCGGCTTTGCGGATTTCCTGCGGCCGGGAGCCGTGCAACAGTTTGTCGAGTTGGTGTTGGCGCACCGCCAGCGTCGCGGCCGCCTGATCCTTGGCATATTGAAAGCGCTCCAGCGCTTGCGTTGCCAACAACTGGCCACGTGAGACCCGCTCGCCCTCCTGCACCTCGACTCGTTCGATCCGCTCCGGGTCGCGAAAACTCAAATCGACCTGGCGAATATCGATATTGCCGTGCAACAGCAACAGCTCCGGGTCGGCGCCGTTGCGTTTTCCCTGCCAGCCCAGGCCGACTGCGCCAACGGCGATTAACCCACCGATAATCGCCAACCTTCGTTTCGTCGCCACGCTCCGTCCCCGCCTGTGTCCCAATGTCGTTAAGTTAATGATGGTAGGAGCGGGCCATGCCCGCGACCAATCGCCTTCGGTCGCAGGCATGGCCTGCTCCTACCGGATTTGAACCAGCCGGCCCGATCCTTAACTTAACGGCATCGGCCTGTGTCCTAAAGCCAGCAGTATAGCCAATGCCTAAGCCCAGGTTAAGCCGCCGGCCGGGTCGAGCGGGCACGCGCCGTTCCGCCTTGTTGCGGTTAAAGCCGGTAATTGCCTGCGAGTCTTTCGAAGCCAAAAACCGCATCTTGGGTTTTGCTTGGCGTTGATCCGCCAAAAACTGACCGCTAGCTTAGAATTGCGAACGGCCGAATCCGAATCGATAACAGCTAGTCAGCGCTTATATGGATTAATAACTTGTACATGTAACAAAATTACCAAGAACAGAGCAATTAGTAGTTCTTATAGGATTGGTAACAATATATGTAGGTTGATTTGCGGAATAGACAACGATCGCTTGAGCTAACTCAAGTTCGGCTTTTGCTATCTCACCAACCGTTTCAAAAAATGATTGAGCTAACTTTTTGCTAACCCTGCCAACTTCAGAAATAAAAGCACTATCCGAGTCGTTTTCCTCCTTTTGTGCAAGACGCCGTTCTAAGTCATCAGCCCATTGTTTGACCTCAATTTTTAGGTCGTTTCGCATTTGCAATATTTTGTTATTAACATGTCCATATGTAGGACGAGTCGAAACAACTTCATTTACTAACGAAATTTGTTTTTTGAGCGCGTGAGACAACGCGATTGCATAGCTGGGGTCTACATTTCCAGCATCTTGAATTTGCTTGGCCATGCAATATTGATATTCGCCATACCAATCAATACCTAATTGAATATCTGATTCAGACATTGCTTCTTGATCATGCAATTGGGTGTCGCTTGGCATTTGACCAAATGCGACGGCTAACTTATCGTAAATCCGGCTGAATTTAGGATTTTTCTGGATAGGAGACCTGCAAGCTTCCGCTTTTTCAATTACATCTTTAGCTTTAATACCAATACGGATACGTTCAGACTGAGTTTTTATTGTTGAGCATCCTGCAATAGCGAAAAATAGGGATAAGGCCAATAATATCTTTATTGCCTTTTGCATTGATACTCCTTGAATACCTTTGATTATTAAGATGACAGCGACAACAAATACTTAATTTGATAAAAACGCCCGAGAGTAACTTATTGTGATAAATTTGCCATCAATCCTGCCCAATCAACATGATCCTTCATCATATTGAAATAATTTAGATCTAGATACCGACCTTTAAATTTACACTCACATAAATTTACAGCAGCCTCTATTGCTTCTTTAAGCTCTGATTTAGAGCCTCGATCTTTGATATTTATTTCTTCAATAATTTTCGGGTTCTTTCTACAGCACAACCTTTTCCTTGACTTCTTTATTCTCTTAACATCATGCTGCCAATATTCAACACGGATTTGACTGTGATATAGATATAAACGTAAATAACCAACTATTTCGTTGTACAACCAAGGGCCACCAAATTCTCGACAACACACTCCGACTAATGATAACTCTGGATGAATATTTCCTGGATTTTTCAAATTATATTGAAGCAATTTCTCGTAACCTTCGTAGGTCGGCACGCTTTTTCGGATAAAATCATCCATCTGCTCGTTATATTTGACTTCAGAAATTCGATATACAGGGATTTCAAAAAAGTAATTGTTCATTTGATATTATTAATATGTTTACCTCAACTCAATCAACTCTTTGTTAGACATATAATTTTTCCGTATAGCATGGATCGCGTCACTCTCTCCCCGCTATCTTCGATAAGTCGATTTCATGACCTCAATTCTCGGCATAGAAGCCCAATTTCACATAACGATGAAAGGCTGGGTTGAACAACCTGAAACCCAACGATCATTCCCAGCACGTAGGATGCGGTGAACAACGTGAACCGCATCGATCGCGTCACTCTCTCGCCGCTATCTTCGATAACTCGATTTCATGCCCCCAATTCTCGGCATACAAACCTAATTTCACATAACGATGAAAGCTGGAATAAGGCCAATCTTTGACTAACTGAACCCATCCATGTTTGACTGGGTTCCAATGAATATAATCGATATGCTGCCGGTAGTCGGTTTCATCGCGAATCAGATGCTCCCAGAATCGTCTCTGCCATTTATGCCCTCGGGTACACACCCCGTTCGCCTCGTTTTTCTCGACTTTTCGATATTCTCTCGCCTTTGGCGACTCGCCGGGAAAAATTGGCTTTGATTAATCCCCAGCGGGTAGAAAAATCGGAATCGCCAACCGGCAAGGTCAAAATGCAATGTAATGCTCTGGCAGCACAACTATCGCGTCAATTTCAAAAGCGTGGCGGCTTTTAACCTGGGCGAAGGCGGTTCGTAGTGGATCGATCTGGTCTGTCAACAATCGATTGCCATGACGCTCAGCCAGATTGACCGTAAAAAACCACGTGGCTCCGGGATATTGAAAGCGGCGGTAGTCTGTCATCGTTGTTATTTAGCTCCTTTCTTGATCGATGCGGTTGTTTCTTCACCGCATCCTACAGGGACTGTCTCGGAAATCGAATAGCCAAAGCCATTTAGTTGCGCATACACTGTGCGCATAAAAAATACGTGAGGTATCGTCATGCAAACCGCCGCCAACAAAATTGCCACCAAAAAAGCCGCCAATCTCAGCATCAACAGCGAGCTGTTAAACCAAGCCAAGGCTTTGCATATCAATTTATCCGCCACGCTGGAGCGCGCCTTGGCCGAAGCCATACGCGAAAAGCAACGGCAGCAATGGCTCCAAGAAAATGGCCAATCCATCGAAGACTACAATCAGCGCATCGAAGCGGAAGGTTGTTTCAGCGACAGCTTGCGGAATTTTTGATGGCGCAGTGCTCCCTGTATCGCAATGCCAACCGGCAAACCCAAAGCCGTTACCCATATCTGCTCGATATCCAGAGCGACTTGCTCGACACGCTGAAAACCCGGCTGGTGATTCCTGCCATCAAACTGGCCGAGCAAAAGCCCATTACCCGGTTGAATCCGGTTTTTGAATTCGAACAACAGCAATACTTTTTGGTGGTGCAGGAAATGGCCGCCATTCCGGTCAATAATCTCGGCGCCAAAGTGACTGAGCTGGAAACGTTACGAGGCGAAATTTTGGCGGCGGTGGATTTGTTGATTACCGGGATTTGACTGAGAAGTGTCGCGGTCGCAACTGAAAAATTTATTGCGCGTGCGTTTTCCGGTTGGTTTGGCTTGAAACTATAGGCAGGCTGGCGAGCGGGCATTCATTTCAACCAATCGTCGGCATGTTCCACAAATTTGTCGCGCAGGAAGCGGCCGTGGACCAGCAAGCCTTGGGCGTCGTGCCGATACAGGCTGGTCAGCATGTCGCGCAGAGTCCGGTCGAGCACGTCCAATTGTTCCGCCAATAAGGCATGCGCGGTTTTGCCCTGGCTCACCGGTTCGGTGCGGGCCAATGCTGGCGGCAGCGCCAGGTAGCGTTCGATGGCGCCCGGCAAGTAGTCGTGGGCGATTTGCCGCAGATTGTAAAGATTGGGATCGCTGGGGTCGGCGTCCTGCGGCAGGCGGGACAATAGGATCAGCAAGGCCTCGACGATGCCGGAGATTTTGCTGGCCACGGCGACGTCGACCCTGCCGGCCACACGGCGTTGCAGCGACTCCAGTTGTTGGCGGACCGGCAACGGCACTGCGTGCTGTGCTGTAGCCTCGGGCGTGCCCGAATTTGCCGCGGCTGCCTCGATCCGCTGGTAAAAGCGTTGTTCGGCCACGCCGCGCAACAGGTTTTCCAGCCGGTTCAATTCCTGCGCCAACCGTTCCTCGGCCCCCGTTCCGCCCGCCCCCTCCGCATAGGCCGGCGGCAGCCGCAGATAGTGTTCGAGGAGGGTCGGCAACTGTTCCAATACGGCGCGTTTGGCCGCGGCCAGTTCGTTACCATCGCGACGGGACAGGCCATCGAAATCCGGCAGCAGGCTCAGCACGAGTTGATGGATCTGCTCCAGCGCCGACCGGGCCGCAGGCTGGCTCAACCGCGCCTGGGCGTTATCGATCAATTTTTCCAGGTGCCGGGCCTTGCGCCGCAGGCGCCAGGACAATTCCGAAACCGAAGAGCGCCGCCCCGGCAGTACTATCCACAGTACCAGGTAAAGCCAGAACGTCAGGCTGAAACTGAAGAAGACGGAGCCGAGGAAAATGAAGCGGACGGCGCTGACGCCGATACCGGTATAACGCGCCAAACCGCTGCAGACGCCGCCCAGCCGGCGCCGGTCCAGGTCCCGCTCGAGTTTGCGGGTTGCGGAAGATTCCGGGAAAAAGCGCATGTAGCCCTCGAAACAAACGGTGTTCCGCTGAGCATGGCAGAAACGCGCCGAGACTGCAATTTGCCGCAGGAACCGCGGCCGATGGCAAGACGGCGCCGAAAGGCCCGAAGCTAATGGGTTATCATATTCGCCGCGGCCGCTCGCCGATCCTCGCCGGCGCTGCAAGCTTCGATTGCCGTTCCGAACCGGCGCGCGGATAACGACAGAACCCTGGAGATTACGATGAGCGACATCCCCGAATTGACCCCGCCGGAAACCCTGGCCGCACCGGCCCCGGTGCCGCCTATCGCTAAGGAGCAGGCGGTTGCCATGGTTAAACTGCCGGCCGAGACCGTCGCCAAGCTGGATGTGCGCGTCGCCGAATTCATCGATACGGTATTGGCCGAATCCAGCCAAAGCCCGGCCTTCAAAGCCAAAGTGGAAAGCGTTCATAATCTGGGCGCCAGCGAAATCAGGGAGGCTGCCGCCATTTCCAACCGGCTGCTGGCACGTCCGACCCAAGCGCTGGATGCCGGCGTGTTCAACGACGGCTCCAAAATTTCCCGTTCGCTGGTCGATCTGCGCAATCAAGTGGAAGCGCTCGATCCCAACCGCCAGGGCGACTTGCTGCAACCGCGCAAATTGCTGGGATTGATTCCGTGGGGCAACCGGCTGCACGATTATTTCCAGCAATACCAATCGGCGCAACAGCATATCGACGCCATCATCGTCGCCCTTTACGGCGGCCAGGACGAGCTGCGCAAGGACAACGCGGCCATCGAAGAAGAAAAAGTCAACGCCTGGCACACCATGGAAAAGCTGGAGCAGTACATCCACGTCGGCCGCGGCATCGACGCGGCGCTGGAGGCTAAGCTGGCCGAAATCGAACCGGCCGATCCGGAAAAAGCCCGCATCATTCGCGAAGAAATGTTGTTTTACTTACGGCAGAAGGTGCAGGACCTGATGACCCAGCTCGCCGTGACCATCCAGGGCTATCTGGCGATGGACCTGATCCGCAAGAACAATCTGGAACTGATCAAGGGCGTGGACCGGGCCACCACGACCACCGTCGCCGCCTTGCGCACCGCCGTGATCGTGGCGCAGGCGCTGGCCAACCAAAAACTGGTGTTGGATCAAATCGGCGCGCTACGCTCCACCACCGGCAACCTGATCGAAGCCACCTCCGTGCTGTTGAAGCAACAGGCCGGGCAAATCCACCAGCAAGCCGGCACCGCCGCCGTCAGCCTGGACCAACTGGCCACGGCGTTCAAAAACATCTACGACACGATGGACATGGTGGCCAATTACAAACTGGACGCCCTCGCCAACATGAAACAAACCGTAGCGGCGCTGAGCACCGAAATCGACAAGACCAAAGCCTATCTGGACAAGACCCGCGAGAACACGGTGCAGGAAACCAAACAGAGTTTACAGATCGCGGCCGACGACGACATCGTGTTGTGACGGCCGTTACCGGCGCGGCGCGGCCGACTCCAGCCGCCGCGCCCGTGCCAGCAACTGGCCGGTCGTGAACGGCGGCGGCCAGCCCATGGTGTACCCCGCGGACTCCAGGGCAGAGGCTACCCAGGTATTACAGTTGTTGAACAGGTGGAATCCGCCGCCGGCGGCATAAAATAGACTGTCAGCCGCCAAGCCGCGCCGCAGCGCCAGGGCTTTGGCCATCCCTGCTTCGCGTCGGAAACTGCCATGGATGAAGGCGACCAGTTTTAAGAAGCGATCGCGCGGAACCTGCAACCGAACCATCTCGACCCCGGCAAAGCGCTCGCCGACGCTGCCGTGAATGCCCTCGACATGCAGCACTCCGGCAGCGGAACAGCATGCGGCGTGCAATAACAGCCAAACGCCGGGGTCGCTCGCTTGGTAATAATCCCGGTCGCCCCAGCCCAATTCCAGATAATCCGCGCCGGGAAAATCGGCGCTTTCCGGCAGCAAGCCGGTTCGCGGCAATGCAATACCGGCATGCCAGCCGTGGCCGACCAGATAAACCGGCAGTGTGGCTTCGCCAACTGCGGGCGGTGGGTTTACCGGCCCGGAGCATCCAGCGCAAAGCAGTAAGGCCGCCACCAGGCGGGCACTACGCCGCAACATGGCTCTGCAATCCGCGGACCGGATTTTCAAGTGCGGCGCCTAACGCGGCAAGCTCAAGGATTCGTGCGACTTGGGAAAATCGGAGCCGATGCTGACGACGAAACTGGTGACGTCCTCCAAATTCAGTTCCGATTTCACGACCTTCGATTCGTCGACGATGACGGTAAAGCCGTTGGTCGGATTCGGCGAAGTCGGGATATACAGCACATATCGATTGCCTTCGCGGTTGGTAACGTAGGCCGGCACCCAGACGCCGTCCTTGGGATATTCCACGTAAACCACCTCGCGAATCCGGTTATCGCCCTGGCCGCGAAACATCTCGATCACCTTCTTGCTGACCCGGTAAACGCCGCGCAGGAACGGCACCCGTTCGATCAGCATATCGAATATGGAGATGACCAACGACTGCCGATGCTTGGCAATCTCATTGCCGATGTACGCCAACAGGGCGTAGACCGCGGCGAAAACGACCGCGGCCAGCCAGTAATGCCCGATCCATCCCCTGATATCGAAGACGGTCTGGAGCACAAAATCGACCAGCCAGACGAAAATCTGCACCACGATGTAAACCGGCAAAACCGCCAAAATCCCGATCAGGACGTGGTTGAACGAGGTTTTAACCAAAGCCAGGCTTTGGCGAATCAAGGTTTGTGAGTTGGGTTGTTGCGACATATTGCGACCCTCCGCAATCGACTATAACCATAAACCGGCCGGATTCGCGGCCGGTTCCCCGAGCGCTACTTTTTGGGACGAGAAGCATGCTCGCGAACATTAGGGCATTGGAAACAATAAATGTTCCGTTAGGGCCGCCCTCTGGCTCTCGGCCTCAATCGGCCGCGGCCGGCGTTGGCCTTTGCGGTTTATCTCTAGTACACTGCGGTTAACCTAATGTTTCAGACTCTGCGCTCATGACTTACTGTATCGCCGTCTCTCTGAAGGACGGCTTGGTATTAACCTCGGATTCCAGAACCAACGCCGGCATCGACAACGTCAGTACCTACGGCAAGATGCATGCGTTCACCACGGCCAGCGACCGCAAGATCATCTTGCTCAGCGCCGGCAATCTGGCCACCACGCAGGCGGTGATCGACCAATTGAAGCGAGACATTAAAGAGCAGGCCGAAGTCAACCTGGACAGCGTTACCTATTTGTCCGAAGCGGCCGACTACCTCGGCCACATCAGCGTCGAAAAACAGCGCCGCCACGCCGATTCCGGCCAAAGCAGCTTTAACCCGTCGGCCACTTTTATCCTGGCCGGACAGATCGGCCAGGAGCCGCACGGCGCCTATCTGGTCTATCCGGAAGGCAATTGCATCACGACCTCCCGCCAAACCCCTTATTTGCAGATCGGCGAAAACAAATACGGCAAACCGGTGCTGGACCGGTTTCTGAAAATCGATACCTCGCTGCACGAAGCCGGCCGCTGCTGTCTGATTTCGATGGACTCGACCATGCGCAGCAACGCCAGCGTCGGTGCGCCGGTGGAACTGCTGATTTACCACAAGGACAGCCTGGCCTTGGACGAGTATTACTGCTTCCAGGAAGACAACGAGTATTTGATCCAACTCCGGCGCATGTGGCACGAAAAACTGAAGGAAGCATTCGCCACACTGCCGCAATTCAGCAAGGACGATTCCCGGCCGCTGCCGGTGAGTTGCTGACCGGCCAATCCGGGCGCCGGCTGGCGCCCGCCGCTACCGCTCCGCCCAACCGAATATTTGCCCGCCCCGCACCCGGCCCAACCTACAGTTAGCCCGGCTTGTCCGCCGCACTGACGGCCGAAAAAAAATTTCCGAGAACCCCTACGCAAATCGAAAAATTTGCCTATACTTTTCCGTGCGTTACAGGCCGTTTTTTAAGCCTTTTACACTGTAGAACTCGTGATCCAGGCCCTCCGGGCTTGAGGAGAGTGTCATGAACACACTACCTGTTTCCCGCCCCGCCGGACTGTTGGCCGCCATCGTTCTGGCCGCAGCCTGCCCTCTCGCCGCCCACGCCGCCCCCAAATCGGCGCCGCCAGCGGAATCGCGCCCGGAATTGATTCTGAGCATGCCGTCGGACCGCTGGCTGGGCGAACAGCCGCAAAGCGGCCCGACATTGGCCGATAACCGCGAGCAAAACCTGATTGCCGCCGGTAAAAACCGCAAATCCAAGGTCGACGTCGCCTGCAATATGGATTTGAACGAAAATACCGTCGGCGGCACCGCGCTCAGCGAGCGCCTCGGCGGCAATTGCGAATTCGGTTACCGCTACTGAAACCGGAATAGCCGCACCCGGCGGCAACCGCCGGATCGCCCCGATCTTGCGCGTAGCGGTCCGGATTGGCGCAGACTTGGCAAGACCACGCATCGCCGCTGCGGCCGCCGGCCGCGATGCCTATACCCCACCGCGCCGACATCTGCCGCTTATGGTGCGCCGCGCGCCAAAGCCGTGCAAACATCCGCCATTGCCGCCGACTCCCGCCCCGCTCGCTGCAACCGGCTTGCCCCCTCCGGCCCCGCACAGCCAGCGGCTTCCTGCCCTGGCCCCGTCAGCGAAATCCGTTCCGAAGTCGGCGCGCGGCACGGCTCTTGCTGGCGATTTTGGCGGTACCGGCCAGCACGCCGAGCAGGCTACTATCGATTGCGTAATTTGCGCTAAACCGGCAAACTCAAAACATGACCACTTTCAGCCTGCCAGAATCTTTCGCATCCGAATACCGCCTGGAGCCTGACGGCTACGACGAAATGCTGGACGAAACCGGCCGGATTCGCGCGCATTGGCTGCATCTAATGCAAGCTCTGATCCAGCTCGGCCCAGACGAAGTTTCCCAGCGCCACCGCGAGGCGCTGCGGCTGTTGCGGGAGAACGGCGTCACCTACAACGTCTACGGCGACCCGGACGGCGCCAGCCGGCCCTGGCGGCTGGATCCGGTGCCGCTGCTGGTCTCCAGCGACGAATGGTTCGACATCGAAGCCGGCCTGTTGCAACGCGCCGAATTGCTGAATCTAATCCTGGCCGACCTGTACGGCCCGCGGCAACTGGTCAAAAAAAATCTGTTGCCGCTGGAGCTGGTCTACAACCACGGCGGCTTCTTGCGGGTGTGCGACCAGGTACGCCTGGCCGGCCAGCACCAACTGATTTTGTACGCCGCCGATCTGGCGCGCGGCCCGGACCGGAAGATGTGGGTACTGGGCGACCGCACCCAAGCTCCGTCCGGCGCCGGCTACGCGCTGGAAAACCGGCTGGCGATGTCGCGGGTACTGCCCAGCCTGTTTCGCGACAACCAGGTACACCGGCTGGCGCGTTTCTTCCAATCGCTGCGCGCCGGCCTGAACGCGGTGGCGCCGAAGCGCAGCGAATTGCCGCGGGTCGTGGTATTGACGCCGGGGCCGTTGAACGAAACCTTTTTCGAACATGCCTATCTGGCCGCCTACCTGGGCTATGCGCTGGTGCAGGGCGACGACCTGACCGTACGCGACGGCTGCGTCTGGCTGAAATCCTTGACCGGTCTGCAGCGGGTGGACGTGATCCTGCGCCGGGTCGACGACAATTACTGCGATCCGCTGGAACTGCGCGAGGATTCCCGGTTGGGCGTGCCCGGATTATTGGATGTGGTGCGGCGCGGCAACGTCGCCATCGCCAACCCGTTGGGCAGCGGCGTATTGGAAAACCCGGGCCTGATGGCCTTCCTGCCCGGTATCGCCGAATACTTCCTGGGCCAACCGTTAAAATTGAATTCGATTGCGACCTGGTGGTGCGGGCAAAGCCGCGAATTGAGCTACGTGTTGGCCAATCTGCCGCGGCTGGTGATCAAGCCGATTTACCGCAAACCCGGCGAGCACGCCGTGTTCGGCCATAAATTGAGCAAAGCCGAACTCGCGGCCTGGCGCCAGCGGATCCAGGCCCGGCCGGCCTTTTACGTCGGCCAGGAATACGAAAGCTTTTCCACTGCACCCAGCCTGGCCGACGGCGGCTACCAGCCGCGGCAGTCGTTATTGCGCTGTTTCATGGTGGCCAGAGCCGACGGCTATACCTTGATGCCGGGCGGCTTGACCCGCAGCGCCCGCAGCTACGGCGAAATGTTGATCACGAACCAAATGGGCAGCATCAGCAAGGATACCTGGGTCATCGCCAGCGAACCGCAGCTCGGCTCGCTACCGCAAGCCGGCGATAGCGGCCTCAGCGGCCACGCCAGCGCGCTGCCCAGCCGCGCCGCCGACAACATTTTCTGGGTCGGCCGCAACGCCGAGCGCGCCGAAGGCGGCATTCGGTTGATGCGGGCCACGATCAAAAAATTATTCATCAACCCGGAACGCGACAATCCCGATTACCAAAGCAGCATGCATACCCTGCTGCGCTGCGTGACCGGCACCACCGGCGCCTACCCCGGTTTCTTCGGCGAAGACGCCGAAGACTTGTTGAAGGCGCCGGAAGCCGAGTTGCTGGCCCTGGCCACCGACGCCGAGCGCATCGGCAGCCTGCCCGACACCATCAACCGCATGGCGCAGTCGGCCTATGCCGTGCGCGACCTGTGGTCGTCGGATACCTGGCGGGTGGTCGACGAAATCGAAGAACAAATCGCCGCCGCGCAACGCCTGCGCAAGTCCGGGCTCTGGTCGATGCAGGAACAAATGGACCAACTGGTCACCACCTTGTCCGCGTTCAGCGGGCTGGCGATGGAAAGCATGACCCGCGGCGACGGCTGGCTGTTTCTGGATATCGGCCGCCGCCTGGAACGCGGCCTGCAACTGGTATCGCTGTTGCGCACGGCCTTTGCCCAAGCGCAAAGCGAAGCCGCCGAAACCCGGCTGATCGAATCCTTGCTGGACAGCAGCGACAATTTGATTTGCTACCGGCAACACTACCGCGCCAACCTGGAGCTGGCGCCTTTCCTGGAATTGTTATTGCTGGACCCGAACAATCCGCGTTCGCTGGCCTACCAAATCGCCCGGCTGCAGGAGCACGTCGGCAAGTTGCCGCGCGAGGCCGGCAACCGCCGCATCAGCGCCGAGGAACGGTTGTTGCTGGAAGCCAGTTGCATTCTGCACATTGCCAACGTCGAAGAATTGCAGACCGTCGCCGAAAACGGCAGCCGCGAAGCGCTGGACAGCCAACTCGGCAAGATATACGGGCTGCTGGCCAACCTGTCGGAAACGCTGACGGCAACCTATTTCCGCCACGGCGCTGCGCCGCAATCGCTGTCTTGAGGGCTTGCCATGCGCTACCGGGTTACCCATACCACCGCTTACAACTACCAGCAAACGGTAGGCCTGTCCTACAACGAAGTGCGGATGCTGCCGCGGCCGAGTCCGAACCAACAGGTCATCGACACCAAATTGCAGATTTCGCCGGCGCCGTGCGACTACCGGGTACGCACCGATTTTTTCGGCAACCAGGTGGCCTGGTTTTCGATCCGCGAACCGCACCTGACCTTTCAAGTCACCGCGGTCAGCGAAGTCCGGGTCATTCGCCAGCCGGCGCAAACGGACCTGGGCCACGGCATCGGCTGGGAAACGGCCAGGGAGATACTGCGTAGCGCCACCGGCGATTCGGCCGTCGACGCCCGCCAGTACGCGCTGGATTCGCCGCTGGTCAATGCCGATCCCGATCTGGCAGCCTACGCCCAACCATCGTTTGTGCCCGGCAGATCCCTGCCCGAAGCGATACACGACTTGATGCAGCGCATCCACCGCGATTTCACTTTCGATCCGGAATTCACCAATTTGGCTACGCCGCTGGCGACGGTGTTGGAGCACCGCCGCGGCGTCTGCCAGGATTTTGCCCATCTGGCCATCGGTTGCATCCGCTCGCAGGGGCTGGCGGCGCGTTACGTCAGCGGTTACATCGAAACGTTACCGCCGCCCGGCCAAGCCAAACTGGTCGGTGCCGACGCTTCCCACGCCTGGTTTTCGGTGTATTTGCCGGACCTGGGCTGGATGGACTTCGACCCGACCAACAACCAGACGCCCGGCGACCGGCATATCGTCGTCGCCTGGGGCCGCGACTACAGCGACGTCACGCCGTTGAAAGGCGTAATTTTCGGCGGCCAGGACCACGAATTGAGCGTCAGCGTCGAAGTGGAAAATCTCGGCCTCTAACTTAAGCGCCACCGCCGCTGCCCGGACCCAGCGCGCAGCAAACCGCTCAAATCGTAGCGTTTCGACACCTATAGCTGGCGCCGCCCGACTAACGTGCGCCCTGCCGGCCGCCGCGTCCGCCGATTTTCCTCCGGGACGCCCTGCAGATTTACCGCTGCGGCCGATGGCAAAACCTTGCGGTTTATGAGATAAACGACGGGCTTCGGCAATCCGGGCCTCGGCCTCTCGCTTTAACCCAAGGTAATTGTTTGCAACGTCTAACCCTCTCATTTAACGGCAATCTGGCCGCGGCAACCGGCCTGGCACTGGCGTACGCGCTGGCAGCAAAACTGGCACTCGATTTTTTTACGCTCCACCGCGCGGTTGCCGTCATCTGGCCGGCCAGCGGCATTGCCTTGGGCGGTTTATTGCTGGGCGGCAAAAAATGGTGGCCCGCCGTCTTCGCCGGCTCACTGGCCGGCAATATTTGGGCCGGCTGCCCGGCACCGGCGGCATTTTTCATCGCCGGCGGCGCGACGCTATCGGCACTGGCCGGCCACGCTTTGCTGCACAACCCTGCGACGACCTGGTTGCAGACGCCGCAGGATTATTTACGGTTAGTGCTGTGCGGCGGTCTGGCCTCGGTCATCTCGGCCTTCTGCGGCGCTACCACACTACGGATTTTCGGGCTGGTTCCGCCCGCACAATGGGCGGACAATTGGCTGAACTGGTGGTTGGCGGACGTGCTCGGCATCGCCATCGCCAGCCCGATCCTGCTGCTGCGGCACTACCGGCCCGCCACGGGCTGGAGCGCATGGCGCTTAGGCCACGCCGCGGCTTATCTGGCCGCCGCCATTATGGCCGGCCACATTATTTTTCTGCATTGGCCGCTGCACCCCGGCGATTTCGGCAAAGCGTTCTACCTATTCGCCTTCATCGGTTACGGCGCGTTGAATTTCGGCCTGCCCGGCGTGTTGCCGTTGGTTGCGGCAATGGCGCTGCAAGCGGCATTCAGTGTCGCACTGGGCATCGGCTATTTCGCGGATACCGACCCGCATAGCGGCCTGTACCTGGAATGGTCGTACTTATTGATCACCGCCGTGCTGGGCATCCTGTTGGCTTTAGCCATCGAAAACCACCAACGCGCCGAGCGGGCCGCCAAATCGCTGGGCGAATTCAACCGGCAGATTCTGGAGTCGCTGCTGGAAGGCGTAATCGTCTACGACGAGCACGGCCGCTTCAAACTCTGGAACCGTTTCATGCAAGCCATGACCGGCATCACGGAAGCCGACTGCCTGGGCCGAACGCCGCTGGAAATATTCCCGTGGCTGGCGCGCACCGAGATTCCGGCCGGGATAACCCGCGCACTGCAAGGCGAAACCGTCCACCACGCACCGTTCCAGTCCACAGACGGTCGCTGGCTCAGTTCGGTGCAGACGCCGCTACGCGACGCGGACAATAGCATTGTCGGCGTACTGGAATTGGTCAAGGACGAATCGTCTCAAATCCAGTTCGGCCAATCGCTGTCGGCCTCGGAAGCGCGTTTCAAAAGCATATTGGACAACACCCCGACCGTGATTTTCACAAAGGGGCGGGACGGCATTTACCAAATGGTCAACCGCCAATTCGCCGCTATCTTCGGGATGAACGAAGCCGATATCCGCGGCCGTTGCGACAACGATCTGTTCCCGGCCGACATCGCCCAGACTTTGCGCAACAACGACCGCATGGTGCAGCAAACCCGGCAGCCCTTGATATTCGAAGAAACCATCCAGCATCGCGACGGAACCGAACACATTTACCTGTCGCACAAGTTTCCGCTACTCAATCCCGAAGGCGACCTTTACGCAGTGTGCGGCATTTCTACCGACATCAGCGAACGCAAGGCCGCCGAAAAGTTGATCAAGGAAAGCGAACGCCGCTGGAAATTTGCACTGGAAAGCGGCGGCGACGGCGTCTGGGATTGGGATCTGACCAGCGGCAAAGTGTTTTTGTCGCCGCGCTGCATGGAGATTCTGAACTTCAGCGAACAGGACAGCCGCAACAATTTCCGCGAATGGGAAACCACGATCCATCCGGAAGACAGTCCGAAACTGATGGCCGATTTACAAACGCATCTGGACAATTTGAGCGAACGCTTCAGCAACGAGCACCGGGTCCGCTTCGGCGACGGTTGGCGCTGGATCCTGACCCGCGGCTTGGTCATCGAGCGCGACGCCAACGGCAAGGCGTTGCGCATGATCGGCACCCAGACCGATATCTCCGAACGCAAGCAATTGCAATGGCTGCAAATGGAAAGAATCGTCAGGGGCTCACCGGAACCGACACTGCTGGTCGCCGCCGACGGCTCCATCCTGCTCGCCAACCAACCGGCGGCGACGGTTTTCCGCTACACGCTCGATGGTTTGCTCGGCTGTAACGTCGACGATTTGGTGCCGTTTCCGGCCAGCCTGAACCATGCCGCGTTGCGCGAAAAATTCATGCGCGAAGACAAAGCCCGGCCGATGAGCGCGAACCGCTTACTGTGGGCGCTGCGTGCCGACGGCAGCCAGTTCCCGGTCGAAATCAGTCTGAATCCGCTCGAGGTCAACAATCAGCGCACCGTCTTGGTTTCGGTACACGACATCAGCGAACGCAAACGGCTGGAACGGGATATGCAATTGATGGCAATGATCCACAAAGCCATCGGCGAAGCGGTGATGGTGGCCGACGCCGACAACCGGATTCTAGCGATCAACGACGCCTTCACCCAACTGACCGGATATACCGAGGAGGAAGTGGTCGGCAAATCCACCGATATTTTGAAATCCGGCCGCCACGGCCCGGATTTCTACCAGCATATGTGGCATTCGCTAATGCAAACCGGCCACTGGCAAGGCGAAATCTGGAATAAACGCAAGAACGGCGAGATTTACCACGAATGGCTGGTAATCAACAGTATCTATAGCGAACGCGGCGAACTGGAGCGGCGGGTAGCGATGTTCTCGGAAATCACCGAGCAAAAGCACATCGAGCAAGCCATCTGGCGCCAGGCCAATTTCGATCCGCTGACCGATCTGGCCAACCGCCGCATGTTCCAGGACCGGCTGAACCAGGAAATCAAAAAAGCCGCGCGCGACCGCAACAGCCTGGCGGTGATGCTGCTGGACCTGGACCGGTTCAAGGAAATCAACGACACCTTGGGCCACGGCATGGGCGACGTGCTGCTGAAAGAAGCCGCCAATCGCCTGCTCGGCTGCGTCCGCGAAGTCGATACGGTGGCGCGCCTAGGCGGCGACGAGTTCACCATCATCCTCGGCGAACTGGAATCGGAATCCGATACCGACCGGGTGGCGCAGGCGATTCTGCACAGCCTCAGCGAACCGTTCCGCCTCGGCGAGGAATTGGCCTATATCTCGGTCAGTATCGGCATCACCCTGTATCCGCAGGACGCTGCGACTCCCGAGCAATTGATGAAAAACGCCGACCAGGCCATGTACAACGCCAAGCAGCAGGGACGCAACCGCTACAGCTACTTCACCGCCGAAATGGAACAAGTCGCACAAAACCGGATGCGGCTGACCAACGATCTGCGCCTAGCCTTGGTCAACGGCGAATTCGAATTGAACTACCAACCGGTGGTGGACCTGGCCACCGGTTTCATGCACAAAGCCGAAGCGCTGTTGCGCTGGCACCATCCCAAGCGCGGCATGGTCAGTCCGGCCGAGTTCATTCCGTTGGCCGAAGAAACCGGCCTGATCGTCGACATCGGCGACTGGGTGTTCCGCGTCGCCGCCCAACAAATTGCCCTCTGGCGCGCGAGCCATGCGCCGGATTTCAAAATCAGCGTCAACAAATCGCCGGTGCAATTCGCCCGCCACAACCGCGGCGACAGCCAATGGCTGGCTTATATGCAATCGCTGGGGCTGGCCGGCCAGGCCATCGTCATCGAAATCACCGAGGGCCTGCTGCTGGATGCCGACCACGCGGTCCGCGACCATTTGTACGCCTACCGCGACGCCGGCGTACAGGTGGCGATCGACGACTTCGGCACCGGTTATTCGTCGCTGTCTTACCTTAAAAAATTCGACATCGATTATCTGAAAATCGACCAAAGTTTCGTGCGCAACCTGGATTCGGACACCAGCGACCTGATTCTGTGCGAAGCGATCATCGTGATGGCCCACAAACTGGGCCTGAAAGTGGTCGCCGAGGGCATCGAGACCCAAACACAAATGGAGCTGTTGCGCGCAGCCGGTTGCGATTTCGGCCAGGGCTACCTGTTTTCCAAACCGTTAGCGGCCGCAGAATTCGTGCACCTGTTCGGCACCAACCTGTTGGCCGGGCAAACAGCGCCCGCCGCCCGCGCCGATTCCAGCATCGCCAAATTGTTCGGCGGCGAACAACGCCGCGATTGACGGTTGTCAAACTGCGGCCGATGGCCGACACTTAGCGCAGAAACGGGCGGCAACCCGGCGCCCGGCCGCAAAGGAGCTTACATGCCGATTATTCCGATCAAAACGCCAGTCGTTGCCGTAACGCTACTGGCCAGTTTTCTGGTTGCCGCACCGGCTGCGGCCCAGGATGCGCCGTCCCCGCAACAGGCCTTGCAGAGTTTCGGTATCGGCGCCGAACAGATCGTCCAGTTGCAACGCGGCGAAATCGTCGGTTACGACGTCAGCGAAACCAGCCAAAAAGAATTGGCGATAGGCGTGGCGATGCTGTTGCCGGTGCCGTTGGCGCAGATTGCCGATTACATCAAAAAAGGCCATATGAATGCGATCGAAAGCGACATCGTAGCCAGCGCCACGCTCGGCCCGAACCCGAGCAGCGACAGCTTTAAAAAATTCGCCTACACCGACAAACAACTCGACGAAGCCAAAGCCTTTCTGGCCGCCGAAGCCGGCGACGAATTCAATCTTTCCAACGCCGAATTGGCCAGCTTGAAAAGCCTGCAAGCAGAACTGGAAGACGCCGACGACAAGACGCTGTTGAAAACGGCAAACCAGAAGTACCGCGAATTCTTGCTGCAGCGTTTGTCGGCGTACAAGAAAAACGGCCTGAACGGCATAGCCCCATACGCCCGCGATGGCGGCAGCGCCGATCCGGCCGCCGAATTGCGCACCGATGCGGTCAACAGCAAGGCCTGGGCCCGTTATTTTCCGGAACTGCAACAAGCCTGGCTGAACTATCCGGCCGCGTTGCCGGGCAACGCATCCGAGCAATTCATCTGGTTGAACCGCCGGGTCGAAGACCGGCCGACGCCGATTTTGAACCATCGCGTCATCGCCGTTGGCGAAACCGGCGGTATTGTCATCTCCCGCCAGTTTTACGTCGGCCATTCCTATAACTCCAGCCAGGTCGTCGCCGGCGGCCTGCCCTACCAAGACGGTACCCTGGTGTTTTATTCGATCCGCAGTTCCACCGACCAGGTGGCCGGGATCGGCAGCAGCCTGAAACATTCGATCGGCCGCGAGCAAATGAAAAAGGAGATGGTCAAACGCCTGCAGCGGCTGAATAAAGATTTGAAGCGCAAACCGGCCACCGTCGCCGCCGAATAAGCCGGCCGGGTCAGGTTTATCGGCAAACCGCACCAACATTCGCCGGCTGCAGATTCTCCCTATCCGGGCGAATCTGCCAGGCGACCCGTTTCCCCCTAGCCACAAAACCCTGATGAACATTAAACACAAAGCACACCCCTGGCACGGCATCCATCCCGGCGACAATGCGCCGGACATCGTCACGGCCTTCATCGAAATCGTGCCGTCGGACACGGTCAAATACGAAATCGATAAGGAAAGCGGTTACCTGAAGATCGACCGGCCGCAGAAGTTTTCCAACATGATTCCGACGCTATACGGCTTCATTCCGCGCAGTTATTGTGCGGAACGGATTGCCGAATTTGCCGCCAGCCGTTCCGGCCGCGAAGTGACCAAGGGCGACGGCGACCCGCTGGATATTTGCGTATTGAGCGAACGTAGCGTGACCCACGGCGACATTTTGCTGCAGGCGATTCCGATCGGCGGCTTCCGGCTGCTGGACGGTGGCGAGGCCGACGACAAGATCATCGCCGTGATGAAAGGCGACGAGTTTTACCGGCAATGGCGCGACGTGTCGGACTGTCCGGAGTCCTACATCAACCGGCTGAAACATTATTTTCTGACCTACAAACATTTGCCCAGCGAAAAGAACGTCTGCGAGATCACCCACGTCTACAACCGCGAAGAAGCCCATGAAGTGATCAAGCGAGCCATAGCCGATTACCAATACCACTTCGGCTGCCAGGACGACGAATAAACCGGGCCCGGTTCGGCCGGCAATATAGGGTTTACAGGCTGGCGGCCTTGGAAAACACCCGGATCACGACCACGCCTGACACGATCAGAAACATGCCGGCCAGCGCCGGAATATCCAAGCGCTGGCCGAACAACAGCCAACCCAGCGACGCAATCAAAACGATGCCGACGCCGGCCCAGACCGCGTAGACGATACCGATCGGGATAGAGCGCAAGGCCAGCGATAGGCAGAAAAAAGACACCGCGTAGCCGGCCACCACGATCAGCGCCGGCCAAAACCGGGTAAAACCGTCGCTGGCTTTCAGCGCCGAAGTCGCCACCACCTCGCTGCCGATCGCCACGGCTAATAACAACCACGGGTTCATATTCACCTACCTGTTTATGGAACGTCCCCGACATTATTAGCCCGAATTGGCTGGCCCGGTCAACGCCGAGCAGGTCGGCATGGCGCGCAGCAATACGGAAGGCAAAGGCCGCAGCAGTTCCAAACCGACATATAGTCTATTGCCGAATTCGCTGGTTTATTAATGGCGCCGATTTCGATAAATTGTCCGTCGGGCCAACCTGGGTTAGCGCCCGCTTGCCGCGACGCCGGACCCGGCCTTGATCTGGCAAACCCGTTTCACACGCGATGGCCGTTAACAGGAAGTAAAACTGACAATGAAAACTTTTGTAGACAAGGTTCTGGCGCAGGCCGAATTTCAGCCGGCCCGATTGCTGGAGGTTTTACGCGCGGTGCAAGCCGAATTCCGCCACATTCCGGAACCGGCCATCGAGTTGATCGCCGTCGGCTTGCAAATTCCGCGTACGCAGATCATCGCGGTGGCCGAGTTTTACAGCTTCCTGCATCTGGCGCCGCAAGGCCGCTACGAACTGTACATCGCCGATTCGATCACCGACCGCATGCTCGGCAACCAGCAAGTACTCGAGGCGCTGGCCGCGCGGCTGCAAGTCGCGGTCGGCGGCGTGCGCGGCGACGGCCTGGTCAGCCTGAACCGCACGGCCTGCACCGGCATGTGCGACCAGGGGCCGGCCGGCTTGGTAAACGGCTACCCGCTGCCGCGCCTGACCCCGGCCAAAATCGATGCGCTGGCGGCGCTGATCGAAAAGCAAGTGCCGCTGAACGCGTGGCCAACCGAGATGTTTCGCGTCGAAGAACCGATTTGCCGGCCGGACCTGCTGCTAAACCAAGCCTTCGTAAACGGCGCGGCGATCCAAGCCAGTTTCGCCCGCGGCCTCGCCGAAACTCTGGCCGAACTGGATGCCTCGCATTTGCGCGGCCGCGGCGGCGCCGGGTTTAAAACCGCATTGAAGTGGCGCAGCTGCGCGCAGCAAGCCGCCACGCCGCGCTACGTGATTTGCAATGCCGACGAGGGCGAACCGGGCACCTTCAAAGACCGCATGCTGCTCGACCTTTACCCGGACCAAGTGTTCGAAGGCATGACCGTGTGCGCCGCGATTATCGGCTCCAACCACGGCCTGATTTACCTACGGGCGGAATACCTGTTTCTGCGCGACAAGCTGCTGGCCGTGCTGCAGGCGCGGCGCGAGCAAGGCTTGCTGGGCCAGGCCATCCTGGGCCGCGACGGCTTCGATTTCGACATCGAAATCCGCATGGGCGCCGGCGCCTACATTTGCGGCGAGGCTTCGGCGCAAATCGAGTCGTTGGAAGGCAAGCCTGGCATCCCGCGCACCAAGCCGCCCAATTCGGTGGTCTGCGGCTACCAGCGCAAACCCACCGTGGTCGATAACGTGGAAACCTTTTTCGCCGCCACCCATATCGCCATCCAAGGCGGTCAGTGGTTCGCTGCGGTCGGCACGCCGCAATCGACCGGCACCAAACTGCTCAGCATCAGCGGCGACTGCCAACGGCCGGGCATTTACGAATACCCGTTCGGCACGCCGGTCCGCACCATTCTGCAAGAGTGCGGCGCCGAGGACGTGATGGGCGTGCAAGTCGGCGGCCCGTCCGGCACCTTTATCTCGAACCGGGAACTGGATCGGGTGGTGGCGTTCGAAGACCTGTCGACGGCCGGTTCGTTCATGGTGTTCAACCGTTCGCGCAACCTTTTCGCCATCGCCCAAAACTTTACCGATTTTTTCGCTCACGAGAGTTGCGGCTTCTGCACGCCATGCCGGGTCGGCACTTCGTTGCTGAAAAACCAGTTGGCTAAAATTGCCGACGGCCTCGGCGCCGCCGAAGACCTGACAGAACTCAGCGCGTTGTGCGAGGTCGTTAAAAACAATAGCCACTGCGGCTTGGGCGAATCGGCCGCCAATCCGATATTGACCACGCTGCTCAGCTATCCGGAGCTGTATTTACAACAACTGCAATACCAAGAGTTCGCGCCGGCTTTCGATCTGGATGCAACCTTGGCAGCGGCCCGCCGCCTGGCGCAGCGCGAGGACCCGGCGGCGCATTTGAATCAAGTGGAGAACTGATATGAGCGGCACGCTGACCATAGACGGCAAGACCATTCCGTTCGCGGCAGGCCAGAGCGTGATCGAAGCCGCGCGTTGCGCCGGCATCTACATCCCTCACCTGTGCCACAAGCCGGGCTACGCGCCGCACGGCAGTTGCAAACTGTGTACGGTGTTCGTCAACGGCCGTAAAACTTCGGCCTGCACCTATCCGGCCGCAGCCGACCAGAACGTGGTCAGCGACACCCCAGAACTGCAACAGGACCGGCTGCGCCTGACCCAGATGCTGTTCGTTGAAGGCAACCATTTCTGCCCGTCCTGCGAAAAATCCGGCAATTGCCAACTGCAAGGCGTGGCCTACCACCTGCGGATGCTGGACAATCATTACCCGCATTTCTACCCGCAACGGCAAGTGGATGCCTCGCATCCGGATATTTTGCTGGATCATAACCGCTGCATTTTCTGCAACTTGTGCGTGCGGGCCAGCCGCGATCACGACGGCAAGAACGTGTTCGCCATCGCCGGGCGCGGCATCAATAAGCGGTTGATCGTCAATTCGGCCAGCGGCCAGCTCAAAGACAGCGACATCAGCATCGACGACCAGGCAACCCAGGTTTGCCCGACCGGGGCGATTCTGGTCAAACGCACCGGCTACCAAGTACCGATCGGCGAGCGCTGGTACGACCGGCAGCCGATCAGCGAACTGGCGCTGGGCAAGGAAGACAGCCATGAGCGCTAAAATCAAAATCGCCACCACCTCGCTGGCCGGCTGCTTCGGTTGCCATATGTCGTTTCTGGATATCGACGAGCGGATTACCGAGTTGGCGGAAGTGGTCGAATTCGACCGCTCGCCGCTGACCGACATCGAACATTGCGGGCCGTGCGATATCGGCCTGATCGAAGGCGGCGTTTGCAATTCGGAAAACGTACATGTGTTGCGCGAGTTCCGCAAAAACTGCAAAACCCTGGTCGCGGTCGGCGCCTGCGCCATCAACGGCGGCCTGCCCGCGTTAAGAAACTTCGTTTCGGTCGAAGAATGTCTGCTGGAGGCCTACCGCGACGGTATCGGCATCGACAACCCGCAAATCCCCAGCGATCCGGAATTGCCGTTGTTGCTGGACAAAGTGCATCCGATCCATGAAATCGTCAAAGTAGATTACTTTATGCCCGGCTGCCCGCCGTCGGCCGACGTGTTCTGGACCTTCCTGAGCGCGCTGATCGCAGGCCGCGAACCGAAATTGCCCTACGAACTGGTGCATTACGACTGATAAGGACCCCTTATGTACGAACATCTGGAAACCGCCGCCAATCCCGCCGGCCTGAAGCGGGTCGTCGTCGATCCGGTATCCCGCGTCGAAGGCCACGGTAAAGTCACCTTGTTGCTGGATGCCGAGAACCGGGTGCAGCAAGCCCGGCTGCACATCGTCGAGTTTCGCGGCTTCGAAAAATTCATCCAGGGCCGGCCCTATTGGGAGTTGCCGGTGCTGGTGCAACGCTTGTGCGGCATCTGTCCGGTCAGCCACCATCTGGCCGCGGCCAAGGCCATCGACCAACTGGTCGGCATCGATCCGGCCGATTTGCCGCCAGCCGCCGACAAATTACGCCGCCTGCTGCACTTCGGCCAGGTGCTGCAATCGCATGCGCTGCACTTTTTTTATCTATCCAGCCCGGATTTGCTGTTCGGTTTCGATAGCGAAATCGGCAAGCGCAGCGTCGTTGCAGTGCTGGCCGACTATCCCGATATCGGCCTGCAGGGCGTCAAGTTGCGCAAATACGGCCAGGAAGTGATCCGGATGGTGTCCGGCAAACGGGTGCACGGCACCGGCGCGATTCCGGGCGGTATGAACAAGGCGCTGAGCCGCGAAGAGCGCGATTATCTGCTGCAGGACATCGGCCAAATCGTCGACTGGGCGCAGGCCGCGGTGGCCCTAATCAAACGGGTGCACGGCGCCGACCGGGCCTTCAACGACGCCTTCGCCACAATCCGCAGCAATTACCTGAGCCTGGTTAAAGCCGACGGCGCGCTGGAGCTTTACCATGGCGGCATTCGCGCCAAAAATGCCGACGGCGCGACGCTGTTCGACCATTACGATTATTGCGCCTACCCGGAATTGATCCGCGAGGAAGTCCGTTCCTGGACTTACATGAAATTTCCTTACCTGACCGCGCTGGGCAAGGCCGATGGCTGGTACCGGGTCGGGCCGCTGGCCAGAATCAACAACTGCGACTTTATCGACACACCGTTGGCCGAGGCGGCGCGGGTCGAGTTCAAACAACAGCTGGCCGACCAGGGGTTAGTACACAGCACGCTGGCCTTCCACTGGGCGCGGATGATCGAACTGCTGCACTGCGCCGAAAGCATTCAAGCTTTGTTGCACGACCCGGATTTGCTCAGTGGCGAACTGGTAGCCCAGGGCAGCAAACGTTACGAAGGCATCGGCGTCATCGAAGCGCCGCGCGGCACCTTGTTCCACCATTACCAAATCGACGACAACGACATCGTCACCAAAGCCAATCTGATCGTGTCCACCACCAGCAACAACACCGGCATGAACGAGTCGGTGCGCCAGGTCGCCGCCGCATACCTGTCGGGACGGGAATTGACCGAACCGCTGCTGAACCAGTTGGAAGTGGCGATCCGCGCTTACGATCCCTGCCTGTCCTGCGCCACGCATGCGGTCGGCAAGATGCCGCTGCAGGTGGAATTGGTCGATGCCGCCGGCCAGGTCGTCGATCGCTTGACCCGGCACGGCAACGGCGAATTCGCCCGCGGCGACGCCGGTTGATGGCGGTCACGCCGATATTGTTGCTGGCCTGCGGTAACCCGAGCCGGGGTGACGACGCCTTGGGGCCGCTATTGCTCGACGCGCTGGCGGACCAGCTCGATCCGCAAACCGTTGAATGCATCGTCGACTTTCAACTGCACATCGAACACACGCTGGACTTGCAAGGCCGGCAATGTGTCATTTTTGCCGATGCGTCGGTGCGCGACGTGACTTTCCAATTCACCCGACTGACGCCGACAGCGTCCCTCAGCCATACCACCCACGCCCTGAGTCCGGCCGCACTGCTGGGCGTGTACCGCTCGCTCCACGGCGAACCGCCACCGGCTTACCTGCTCGGCATCGGCGGCCTTAGTTTCGAACTGGGCGCAGCGTTGAGCCCGGCGGCCCAAACCAATTTGGCCGCCACCACCCGCTTTGCGCGGGCGCTGTTACAAGGCACACCGGCCGCTATCGCCGCTTCCGCCGCTGCCTCGGCCCGCATGCCGGACTGAAGTGCTCCCCAATCGTTTGAACAGTAGAATCCAAAATTAACGTGAAATCCCTGCTGTTGGTTAGGCTGCCTTTGTAACGATTGACAGTAACTCGTAATACGCCTGATGCGGCCAGAACTTTGCGATTGACCCAATCGGCTACAGCAATCAGGTACGCGAAGCCTTTACCGATCGGAATATAGGTCTCGTCCAAGGTCCACACCTGACGAGCCCGGTCAACGGTGATGCCGAACAGCAAGTAAGGATAAATCCCGTGCCCTGGCATTTTCTTACCGGTATTGGGCTGGCAATACACCGCGTCGATGTCCATACCTTGCATCAAGGCGTTCACCTTTTATTTCGATCCTGCGCTTCCGCTATAATTGGCGCCCCGCCGCTACGGCGCCAGCGTCTACCTGTCTTCCGCACTATGGCCCACCCCTTCATTCTTCGCCGTTGGAGCGCCTGGGCGCCGGGCTTGCTGGACCAGACCGACTGGCAATCCCCGGCGGCCGGCCGGCGGCCGGCGGAAGATCAGGCGCCGCCTGCGCTGCAATACACGCCTAAGCCACTGCAACGTCGGCTCAGCCCTCTGGCGCGGGCGGCGTTTTTCGTCATCGAGCAATGCCTGGCGCCCGGCGAACGGCTTGCTGCCGTGTTCAGTTCGTCGCACGGCGAGATCGGCAGTTGCCTGGACATGCTGCAAGACTTACAGGACGGCGAGGAATTGTCGCCAACCGCCTTCAGTTTGTCGGTGCACAATGCGATTGCCGGCCTGTATTCGATCGCCTACGCCAACCAACTGGAAATCAATTGCCTGGCACCGGCCGCAGCCGGGCTTGGCCCCGGCTTTATCGAAGCCCTGGGCTTGTTGCACTCCGGCCACGACGAAGTGTTGTTGGTGTTTTACGATACAGTGCTGCCGAATTTTTTTCCGACGCCCGGTTACGCCAGTTCATTAGCCTACCCTTGTGCGGCGGCATTGCGGCTGGCGCTGGACGGGCCGGGGCTGGCGTTGGCGTTTGCGCCGGCAGACTCGACTCGTCAGGACGGCGAGCAGCCGCTACAATTGCCGGCCTTTATCGAATTCCTGGCCGGCGACCGAAGCCATTTGGATTTGGGCAACGGCGGCCGCGGGTGGCAATGGCGAAAACTCTGATTCACAACATCGACTACCTTTGGCGGCTAACCGCGACCGCAATCAGTTTCGCCTGTTTCGGCATCGGCGGCGTACTGTTGTGGCTGGTGGTGTTCCCGTTGCTGGCGCTGGCGCCCGGCGACCGCCGCCGAAAAGCCTGTCGGGCGCAAACCATGGTGCATCTGAGTTTCTATGCCTTCATCGGCTTGATGCACAGACTGGGCGTGATGAGTTACCAAATCTGCGGCGGCGAAAAACTGAACCGCCCCGGCCAACTGGTCGTCGCCAACCATCCGACGCTGGTGGACGTGGTGTTTCTGCTCAGCCGCATCGAACAAGCCAGTTGCATCGTCAAGGCCAGCCTGTGGCGCAATCCGGCCATGCGCGGTTCGATCCTGAATGCCGGCTACATCAGCAACGCCGACTCGGCAACCATGATAGAAGATTGCGCAGCCTGGCTGAACGGCGGCGGCGGCCTGATCGTATTCCCGGAAGGCACCCGCACGGTGCCGGGCCAAGCCTACCGCTTCCAGCGCGGCGCCGCGGCGATTGCTCTGGCCGCCGACTGCGTGCTGACGCCGGTGACGTTGACCTGCACCCCCAGCACGCTGACCAAAAACCTGGCCTGGTACCGCATCCCGCCGCGGCGGTTTCATTTGCGGATGCAGGTCGGCGACGACATCGATCTTGCCCCTTACCGGCAAATGCAACCGCATTCGATTGCGGTGCGCCGGTTGACCCAGTCTTTATTGGATTACTTTACCGAACAACGCCTACGCTATGAGCAACACTGAATCTGAATTAAAGCGCCTGATCGTCGATACCCTGGCTTTGGAAGACGTCGCTCCCGACGACATCGACAGCTCGGCACCGCTGTTTAACGCCGGACTGGGACTGGATTCCATCGACGCGCTGGAACTGGGCGTAGCGATACGCAAGCAATACCGGGTTAAAATCGACGCCGAGCAGGACGACGTGGCGCAGATCTTTGCATCGGTGGCGGCTCTGGCTCAATTTATCGATTCCGCGCGCAGTTAATACCTTATGAAAAATCGTGAACAAATTTTGGCCGCCATCCAAGACATCATGGTGGAGATGTTCGAAATGGACCCGGCCAGCATCAAGCCGGAAGCCCGGCTTTACGAAGACCTGGATTTCGACAGTATCGATGCGGTCGATATGATCGTGCGCCTGAAAGAGTTGACCGGCAAAATGGTAAAACCCGAGGACTTTAAAACCGCGCGCAGCATCGGCGACGTCGTGGAGGCCGTGTACCGCCTGATGCAGGACTGACATGGCGCGGGGTTTGAATGCGCTGATCGGTCTGTTAACCGCTTTGTATCCGGCGGCAGTGTATTTCGGTTTGCAGTACCTGCAACCCCGGCTGATCGCGCTGGCGCTGGCTGCGATGTTGCTGTTGCGCTTGGCCTTGCTGCGCACGGATTGGAGCAAACCGTTATTGTTGGCCGGCGTGGCCTACGCCGGCTTCGCGGCCTGGAGCAACCAGGCCATTGCCTTGCGTTTTTATCCGGCCTTGGTCAATGCGGCAATGCTCACCATTTTCGCCGCCAGCCTGTTTTATCCGCCCACCATCGTCGAACGCCTGGCGCGGCTGCAGCAACCCGATTTGCCGGCGCAAGGCGTGTTGTATACCCGGCGCGTGACCCAGATTTGGTGCGTTTTTTTTGTCGTCAACGGCGCTATCGCCGCCGCCACTGCGCTGTGGAGCAGTTTCCAGGTCTGGAGCCTGTACAACGGCCTGATCGCATATCTGCTGATGGGATTGCTGTTTGTCGGCGAGTATTGGCTCCGGCAACGCGTGATGAAGCCGGAATAAAGTCGTGACCGACCTCGCCGATTTACTCAACGCCGAGCGAAGCGGCGCAGTGGCCCGCCACGGCGGCCGCGATTACGGCTTTGCCGAGTTTCGGGCGGCGGTCGGCCATTGGTGCGAATTATTGGCCGACCAACCCGAGATCCGATACGCGCTGTTCTGCCACGACGCCTACCCGTTTGCGGTGTTGTTGTTCGCTTTATGGCACTGCGGCAAACAGGTTACGCTGGCCGCCAACAACCGCCCCGGCACCGCACAGCAATTGCAACAAGCCGGCTGCCGCTTGATCGGCGATTGGGAAGCCGGATTCGATTACCGGTTGGAGCAAAATCCAAACTTCCGGCCGGCATTTTCGCGTTTGCAAACGCAGCCAGTACGGCTGGAGATTTTTACGTCAGGTTCGACCGGCGCGGCAAAATCGATAGTCAAAAACCTTGGTCAGTTGCAAGCCGAAGTCGATACGCTGGAAAAGTTGTGGGGCAAGACATTGGCCGACAGTCGGATTCTGGCGACCGTCAGCCAGCAACATATTTACGGCCTGTTGTTCCGGGTGCTGTGGCCGTTGGCGGCCGGCCGTTGTTTCCACAGCCAAACCGCGCTCGACGCCGAACATCTGGTCGCGCAAGCCGGCGCCGGCCCGGCCTGCTGGGTTGCCAGTCCGGCCCACTTGAAGCGGCTGGATCCTGCTGCGCCGTGGGCCGGTCTGGCCGGACTTTCCGCCATTTTCAGCTCCGGCGGCCCGCTGGCAGCCGATGCAGCCGCGCACATTGCCCAAGGCTGCGGCCAAGCGCCGTGGGAAATCTACGGCAGCAGCGAAACCGGCGGCATCGGCTGGCGCCGGCACCCCGAGCCGCTTTGGCGCCCGTTCGCCGGGTTGAGTCTATCGATAGCCGACGACAAAGCTTATCTGAACTCACCTTACTTGCCCGACGACAAACCGATGGCGTTGGACGACGACCTGGCATTGGCGGCCGACGGCCGGTTTAGCTTGCACGGCCGCCGCGACCGCATCGTCAAAATCGAAGAAAAACGCCTGTCGCTGAACGAGTTGGAAATGCGGTTAACCGCCACCCCATGGCTGAGCGAGGTCCACACCCTGACTTTGAGCGGTAGCCGCGATCTGTTGGGTGTATGCGCGGTGTTGTCGGAAGCCGGCAAAACCGCAATGGCCGAGCGCGGCCGCAAAGCTTTGATCGGTCATTTGCGGGAGACTTTGCAGCCCTGGTTCGAAGCGGTACTGATCCCGCGCAAATGGTTGTTTCTGTCCGCCTTGCCGACCACGGCACAAGCCAAGCTAAACCGCCTGTTGCTGCAAACCTTGATGCGCAGCGGCGACGCCCGGCTACCGCTGCTGCAGACGGCGGAATTGACAGCCGAGCGCGCGGAACTCGGTTTGAAAGTACCGCAGCAGCTTATCTATTTTGCCGACCATTTCCCCGGTTACCCGATTCTGCCCGGCGTGGTGCAGATCGGCTGGGCCGATTATTTCGGCAAGCTGCTATTTGCCATCGATGCGCCATTCAACCGGTTGGAGACAGTCAAATTCGTCAAACCGATCCAACCCGACTACGAGTTGCAATTAACGCTGGATTGGCGTAGCGGCAGCAACAAGCTGAATTTCCGTTTTAGCCACGCCGAGCAAGTCTACAGTTCCGGACGTCTGGTCTACACGGCGGACGTAGCGTGAAACCCTGTTTGCTGATACCGGTTTATAACCACGAGCGCGCCATCGTGCCGTTACTGGCGCAATTGCAAGCCTTCGGTTTACCCTGCATTCTGGTGGACGACGGCAGCAGCCCGGCCTGCCGGCAAGTCCTAAACGACTGCGCCGCCCGGCACGGTAGCTGGGTGTCGCTGCTACGGCGGCCGGCCAACGGCGGCAAGGGCGCGGCAGTGGTCGACGGTTTTCGCTGGGCAATCGACCAAGGCTACAGCCACGCGCTGCAAATCGATGCCGACGGCCAGCATCGGGTCGACGACATTCCCAAGTTTTTGCAATTAGGCCGCCAGCACCCGGAAAAGATGATACTGGGAGCGCCGCAATACCAGGCCGACGCGCCGAAAAGCCGGGTCCATGGCCGAAAAATCACCAACTTCTGGGTTGCGGTCAATACCTTGTCGCGGGCGATAGGTGACGGCATGTGCGGATTCCGCCTCTACCCGTTGGCAGCGGTCGCGCAATTGCTGGCCGGCAGCCGGCTCGCACCCGGCATGGCATTCGACATCGACATTGCGGTAAGGCTTTACTGGCAGGGGTTGGACGCGGTCAATCTGCTAACGCCGGTACGCTATCCGCTGGACGGGGTTTCACATTTCGATCTATGCCGCGACAACGTCAAGATTTCGGCGACCCACGCCCGCCTGTTCTGCGGCATGCTGCCGCGCATTCCCCGCCTGCTGGCTCGGCATTGGCGATGACCGGCCAACGCCACTGGTCGCAAATGCAGGACTGGAGCCTGGACTGGGGCATGCGTCTGCTGTTTGCGGTATATCGGCGGTGCGGGCGGCGGATGCTGCAAGTATTTCTCTATCCGGTCGTAAGCTATTACTGGCTGGCAAACGCCGAGGCCAGGCGCGCCAGCCGCGATTATCTGGCCAGATTGGCAGCGTTCGAGCCCGATCTAAAGTTATCGGCCAGCCTGTTCCATAGCTACCGCCATTTTCTAAATTTCGCCAACGCCATCATCGACAAACTGGCCGCCTGGTCGGGCTTGATCGATATAAACGATGTCGAATTCGCGGGCCGGGAACAACTGTTGGCCGACCTCGGCGCCGGCCGCGGCGCCTTATTGCTGGCCAGCCATCTGGGCAATCCGGAAGTCTGCCGGGTCATGGCCGACCGCGACGCGGCGGTGAAGATTACGGTATTGGTGCATACCAAGCACGCCGCAAAATTCAATCGCCTGCTCCGCCGTTACAATCCGGGCAGTGCGATGAATTTGCTGCAAGTCACCGAAATCAATGCCGCCACGGCGATGTTGTTGGCAGAAAAGATCGAGCAAGGCGAACTGGTCGTGATTGCCGCCGACCGCACGCCGGTCAACGGCGGCCGTACGCTGAGCGTCGATTTCCTGGGCGCAGCGGCGAAACTACCGATCGGGCCGTTCGTGTTGGCCGGCCTGCTGAAATGCCCGGTCTATTACCTGTTTTGCATAAAACAGGATAACCGGCACCGCATCGTATTCGAGCGGGCCGGCGATGCGCTGAGTTGGCGACGCGAGCAGCGGGATGCGGCCGTCCGGCAAGCCGCCTGCCGCTATGCCCAACGTTTACAGACGTATACGGTTAGTGCGCCGCTGCAGTGGTTCAATTTTTACGATTTCTGGCAAACATAAAAAAGCCGCCGTTCTTACAAACGGCGGCCGGGTTGCTTGCCAAGCCGACCGACCTGAACACCGATTCCGGTGTCCAGGCGGCAAAGCCGGTTACCAAGTCATAGTAAATACCGATTTAACGTTTTTCGCCGGCGCATAGGTATAACCGGTAGCGGAAATGCTGTTCAAGGTATAAACCCCGGATGCGGCTTTGACTTGTTTCGACGGTTTGGAGGTGTGTATCACCACGCCGTCGGTTCCGGTTTTGGCAACGGAAGTACCGGACAAAGCGCCCGACCAGGTTCCGGTCACCACAGCATTCGGTACCGGACGGCCTTGAGCGTCGACCACTCTGAGCAATATCATGCCGGTCGCGGTCGTACCTCTGGCCACCATCATGCTGGCGGAGCCGGCGGCTACCGATTTCACCGGCGGAGCCGTGACGACAACTTGTACCGATTTGGTATCGGTCAAATTGTACTGGTTGGTCACGGTCAATTTTGCGGTAAAAGTACCGGCGGTTTTGTAGGTGTAGACCGGGTTGGCGCTGGTCGAACTGCCGCCGTCGCCGAAGCTCCATTGGTACTTGGTGATGTTGCCGTTACCGACCGATTTGTTAGCCGAGAAATTCACGGTCAATGCGCTGGGGCCGCTCAATGTGGAAGCGCCGATTACCGCTGCCGGTGCCGCAGCGCCGGCATTGGCAACCGGAAACGAGCCGGTAACGCTGTATTGGCCCAAGCTGGCGTAGGCCGGATAGCCGTAGTCGGTTCCGGCAGCGGCATGGGCGCTGGGGCTGACGGCCAAATAGTAAACGCCGGCAGGTACCGTGCTGCTGATCGTAGCCGCCAATGAAGTTTCCGCGGCACTGGTCGTAACCACGCTGCCGTCCGCTTTGAATAGCGTAGCTTTAACGTCCAGATTCGGCCCTTTCGCCGCCGGTTTAACGCTCAGATTCACCAAACCGCCGGCGGTATTGACGATAAACATATCGACATCGGCAGCCGTTTCGATCACGCCGAACGTGCTGATATTTGCCGTTGCGCCGGTTGCGGTGTTATTCAAAGAGCTGGCCGTGCCGAACGCATTGCCGAAGTCGTCGGCTCGCTGGGTGAAACCGGCGGATGCCATCACCGCCAAATCGTTTTGCTGGTTATTCGCTCCGGGATAAACGCCAGCGCTCCATTGGGTGACATTTTTGTAGTAACCAACCCCCATGATCGGCGCCCAGCCGGTATCTCCGCTACCGTGGCCGCTGTAATAACCTACCGTGGTCGTGCCGGTTTTTTGGCCGTCGTGCAGCAAGCCCAAAGTATGGCCGGCCTCGTGCGATACCGCTTCGGCGATGTATTTTTCGTTGTTGGCCAGCGATTGTTGGAACACCCATGCCGGTTGGTAAGAGGTGTTGTTGACCATCGATACCACGCCGACGTAGGCAATACCGCCGCAGTTGCAGCTAATGGTGCCGGTTTTGGTGATCACCACTTGGGTGCCGTAACTGGTATCGGCCGAACTGGTGCGGAGCAACGCATCGCTGCTGGGCGGTTCGGTGGTAACGTCGACGTCGAAGGCAATGTAATCCTCGGCTACCCGATTCCAGATGCTGATGATATTGCTGCGTTCGTTGTCGTCGAACACCGCCGGGTTTCCGCTTAAATCGTAGGCCGGCGCAGCGATGGTCGAGCTACTCCAAGCGGTTTTGCTGGCCGTGTAGCCGACGAAGTTCAGATAAATGGTTTTGCTGGCGCCCGGTTTGCTGTGCAATTTAAAGGCATTCGCCAATTGGGCGGTGGAAGCGATCGGTACCGTGGTATTGCTGGTAGTCGCGGTCGTGGCGCCGCCGGCGGTTTCCGGTTCGCCGGCGCCGGGATTGCCGGAGTCTTGGTCGACGTAGAACATGCGGTTATTGCCGTCGATCCGCAACGAATCGTCGCTGAGCAACATTTCCCGCAATTTTTCCGGCGCCAAGCCGTAACCGCCGGCCACTTTCGGCAATTCAGCACCTAAAAAATCGATGGCTTGTTGCCCTTCGTAATTGATCGGCAACTCGACGGAAGCGACGGCGACATCGGCCAGCACCGCATTGGCAGCAGCCGCCGGTTGTAATGGATCGCTGCCGTCGCCGTTGGCACCGGTATCGATGATTTGCTTGATTTTGCCGGTCTGGTCCACTTGAACCATGTAGTTGCGGCCTTGCATGACGCTATTGACCAGCTCGCGGTTTTGGTCGAGATCTTTGCCAAGCAACTGGGAGGTATCTGCGGCGAATGTCAGAGAGGCGGAGCTTGCAGCAATGGCAATAATGCCCGCTGCTATCTTATTGAGCGTTTTCATATCGGTCACCTTATATATCATGCGAACTTCAACAGGCACACCAACCGATCCAACCTGTCGAAGTGACGGCTTTACGTTATTGCCGTCAAGTTAATGGAATGCACGGAAAAGCCAAAACCCAGGGTTTGTTTTCAGCACGCCTTATTGTTACGAGGCAAACGCCCGGATACTTTGAAATAGCTCTAACTTCCGCTGATGCCGGAACCGGCTGCGGCCTTTTAGTGAGTCGGTCTGCAAAACCGGCCGTCCGCTGCCGCAGGCAAAGTTCGTTAAACCCTGGGCCGTGGGATGTGCGAAAATTCCGGACGTTTTGATTTCCGCACCCGGCATGCCTATTTCATCGCTACGCTATCCGGCCGGTTTCCGGCTGAACTCCTCCGATCGATCGACACCGTGACCGAACAGCCCCCCATCATTTTTGACGATTCGCCGTTAACCATCGAACGGATTGCCGAACTGGCGCGCCGGCGGCGGCGCGCCGCGTTGAGCGACAACCCGGATTTCGGCGCCCGCATCGACCGCGGCGCCGCCTTCGTCGAGCAACTGTTACGGGAAGAAGGCTGCGTCTACGGCGTCACCACCGGCTACGGCGACTCCTGCACGGTCGCCATTCCGGCCGACCGGGTCGGGCAATTGCCGATTCATTTGTACACCTTCCACGGCTGCGGTCTCGGCGATCATTTCGATCAGGAACAAACCCGCGCCATCATCGCGGCGCGCCTTGCCAGTCTGGCCCAGGGGTATTCCGGAGTCAGATTCAAACTGTTGCAACAAATCGCATCGTTGCTGCAACACGACGTCTTGCCGTTGATCCCGCAGGAAGGTTCGGTGGGCGCCAGCGGCGATTTGACGCCGTTATCCTATCTGGCGGCGGTACTGGCCGGCGAACGCGAGGTTTGGTACAGCGGACAAAGGCGTGCAACTGCCGAGGTGTTTGCCGAATTGGGCATCGAATCCTTACGTTTCCAACCCAAAGAGGCGCTGGCGATCATGAACGGCACCGCCGCGATGACCGGCCTGGCCTGCCTGGCTTTCGACCGCGCCCGCTATTTGGCCGAATTGTGTACCCGCATCACCAGCTTGGCGGTGGCGGCCTTGCAGGGCAACGCCTACCACTTCGACGCCAAATTGTTTTCGTTGAAGCCGCATCCCGGCCAGATGCAGGTGGCGGCACGCATTCGCGCCGATTTGCAAATCAGCGGCGAAGCGCCGCGCAACGACAACCGCCTGCAGGACCGTTATTCGCTGCGTTGCGCGCCGCATGTGATCGGCGCCCTGGCAGACGCCCTGCCCTGGCTGCGGCAACTGATCGAAACCGAATTGAACAGCGCCAACGACAATCCGCTGATCGACGCCGACGGCGAGCATGTGTTGCACGGCGGCCATTTTTACGGCGGCCATATCGCGATGGCGATGGATACCTTGAAAACCGCCGTCGCCAACTTGGCCGACCTGATGGACCGGCAACTGGCGCAACTGGTCGACCCCAAATTCAACCACGGCCTGCCGGCCAATCTGAGCGGTGCGCAAGGCGACCAAGCACCGTTGCACCACGGCTTGAAAGCGCTGCAAATCGGCGTTTCGGCCTGGACCGCGGAGGCTTTGAAGCTAACCATGCCGGCCAGCGTGTTTTCCCGTTCCACCGAATGCCACAATCAGGACAAGGTCAGCATGGGTACCATCGCCGCCCGCGATTGCATCCGCATTCTGGAACTGGCCGAACAAGTCGCAGCGGCATTGCTGATTGCCGGTTGCCAGGCGCTGGAACTACGCGGCGATGCGGTGCGAGCCGGGCCGGCATTGCACGCCACGTTAAAGCAGGTGCGGGAACAATCGGCGTTTCTCAGCGGCGACCGCGGGTTGGAACCCGATTTGCGCCGCTGTCTGGAATCGATTCGGCAGCAACGTTGGCAACTGTACCCTTAACGCCATGCCCGAGAACTTGCACCGCGAAGTCGAACTGCAGATTCCGTTCCACGACGTGGACATGATGGAAGTGGTGTGGCACGGCCACTATTGCAAGTATTTCGAGATCGCCCGTTGTGCATTGCTGGAAAGCATCGATTACGACTACCGGCAAATGCGCGACTCGGGTTATTTTTGGCCTATCATCGACCTGCGCCTACGTTTCATCAAACCGGCACGCTTCGGCCAAAGCATTGTGGTGCGGGCGACGCTGACGGAATGGGAAAACCGGCTGAAGATCGACTATTTAATCCGCGACGCAGCCAGCGGCGGCCGGCTGTGCAAGGGCCACAGCGTGCAGGTGGCGGTGGCGGTCCAAACCGGCGAAATGCGCTTCGAATCGCCGCCGGTTTTGTTCGGCAAACTCGGAATCGCTAAACCATGAAATCCTTACCAGTTTTAATCCTGTGGCTGTACGCCGCCGCAACCCAAGCCGAGGATGCATTGGCAGCCATCAAATCCCGGCTGGCGCCGGCGGCTATCGTCCACGGCCATTTCCGCCAGGAAAAACATCTGAAGTTTCTGAGCAGGCCGTTAATTTCGGAGGGCGAATTTACCTTCCAACAGCAGCGCGGCGTGATCTGGAAAACCGTCAGCCCGGTCGAATCGACACTACTGGTCGGCGATAACCGTTTATTGACCAGCCAGGGCGAACAAGCCCTGCCGGCCAGTTTCGGCCGGGTGTTTCCGGCCATGCTCGGCGGCGACTTGGCGGCGTTAAGCGAAGACTTCAGCACCAGCGCCGAATTGCAATCCGATTCCTGGCGACTAACCCTACTACCGAAAGATGCGCTGCTCGGCAAAGCCATCGCCGCCATTTACTTGGCCGGCGACAGCGAATTGCGCAGCGTGGAAATCCGGGAAACCAACGGCAACAGCTCGATGATCGGCTTCGACCGCATCAGCCACCCCGTCCAACTCAGCCCGGAACAGGCGGCCGAATTTGCGCGTTTATCGCCCTAAACTGTACGCGGCGCTGTGGCTGCTGGGCATGCTGGGCCTGGCCTGGCTCAGTCTGCAAAACCTAAAGCGCGATTGGCTGGAGACCGGCTTTCTGGCCTTACTGCCGCAAGCCGAACAACGCCCGGAGATGGCAAACGCCATCGAACGCCATAACCAGGCCGTCAACCGCAAAGTAGTCTGGCTGGTCGGCGCCGCCAACGCCGGCCAAGCCGTAGCGTTGGCCGAAACCGTCAAGACCGGCCTCGCCGCCAGCGGCCTGTTTGCCGATTTAACGCTGCAAATTTCGCAGCAGCAGTACCGGCAAAGCTACCAACAACTGTTCGCCTACCGCTACCAACTGTTGGACAGCCGGACCCGGCAAAGCTTGCAGCAAGACCCGCAGCGTTTGGTGCAAGAAAATCTGGAAACGCTATACAGCCCGCTCGGCCAGTGGCAGGCCGCCAATCTGGAACGCGACCCGCTATTGCTGTTCGGCCGTTACTTCGCCGCGCAAAACCCGCTGCAACTGAATATCGAACACGATGCCGTGGTGGTGCATGACGGACCACGAGCCTGGGCGCTGCTGATCGGCGAATTGCCCGACCGGGACTTGAAGCTGGATAAACTCGAGCAATTGCTGAGTCTGAACCAAACGCTGCAACAGCAAGCGCGTCAACAAGGCGGCGAGCTGCTGGCGACTGGCCTGCCCTTGTTTACCGCGTACGGCGCCCATTCCGCTCAGCAGGAAATATCGACCATCGGCATCGGTTCGACGCTGGGCGTGGTCCTACTGCTCTGGCTGACCTTCCGCAGCCCCCGGCCCTTGCTACTGTGCTGCCTGGCGGTCGCCAGCGGCTTGCTGGCAGCCTGGAGTCTGAGCCTGCAAATTTTCCCCAAACTGCACATCATGACCTTGGTGTTCGGCTCCAGCCTAATCGGCGTGGTAGTCGATTACGCCTTGCATTTTTTTTGCGACGGCCTCGGCCTGCCGCACTGGACTCCGCGCCGGGGCTTGAGTTACGTGCTGCCGGGCATCGGCTTCGGTTTGCTGACCAGTTTATTGGGTTACGCCGGCCTCGGCTTTTCGCCGTTTCCGGGCTTGCGGGAAATGGCCGTGTTCTCGGCCCTGGGCTTGGTCGTATCCTGGCTGACCGTGGTCATGCTGTTTCCGGTTCTGCTGGCCCGCTTCCAGCCACAGCACCAATTCGGCATGCTGAGTCTGGCCGGATACTGGCAACGCAGTTGGCCGGAACGGCTAAACCGCCATCGCCTAAGCCTGTCCGCCGCTTTCGCCCTGCTGCTGATCGGCGGCCTGAGCCAGTTGCAGGCCCAGGACGACGTTCGCCTGTTGCAAAGCGCCCCAACGGCCATTACCGCGGCGGACGCCGAAATCCGGCGGCTGTTACCTATCGGCCGCGATAACCAATTCTTCCTGGTCACCGGTGCCAACCCCAGCGAGTGGTACCAAAACGAGCAGCGCCTGCTCGCAGACTTGGCGCCGCTGTGCGAGCAAGGCAAGCTCAGGCAATACGACGCCGTCAGCCGACACTGGCCCGACCCGGCCCAGCAAGCCGCCGATTACCGCTTGCTGCAAACCGGGATTTACCGGCCGGATTTTTTGCAAGGCTATATGCGGAATCTGGGATTCGAGCAATTGGCCATCGATAACGAAATCCGCAGCTTCGCGGCCGCGGCCGGCCAAACCCTGAGCCTGGACGACTGGCTGGCAAGCGCCAACGCCAATCTGCGCCAGCAATGGCTGGGCTGCAACGCCGAGGCTTGCCGCAGCATCGTCAGTTTGACCGGCATCGCCGACCTGGCGCCGCTCAAAGCCCTGGCGGAATTGCCGGGCGTGACTTGGGTGGATCATGTGTCGCAGTTGTCGGAGTTATTCCAACGCTACCGGCAGCGGGTGACGCTACTGCTGGCCGGGGTATGCGGCTTGATCCTGAGCATTCTGATTTACCGGCTGGGCTGGCGCCACGGCTTACAGGTGATGGCGGTGCCGGTGTTGGCGATGCTGACCGCCTTGGCCACCTTAGGCTGGCTCGGCGAATTGTTCACGCTGTTCAATTTGTTCGCATTACTGCTAGTACTGGAAGTTGCGGTCGACTATGCGGTGTTTTTTCAGATGGCGGCGGCCTCCGCCGATACTATCGGCAAACGCGACACCACCACGCTGGCGGTGGCCTTGTCGGCGTTCACGACGTTGCTGGGTTACGGCTTGTTGGCAACCAGCTCGACCGCCATCGTCCACGCCTTCGGCGTAACTTTGGCCGCCGGCGTCGGCAGCGCGTTCCTGCTGGCACCGCTAATCGGTTTTAACGACAAACCGGCAGAGCGATGAATCCCGTGCCCGAATCGCCGTCAACCCGCAAACCTGGCAAACGCTACAGGCGGCTGCTTGTGCCGGCGCTACTGATAATTGTCGGGGCCACGGTCTGGAGCCAGCGCCATCCGCTTGGCGAACGGCTATTGCTCCACGCCTTGCAATTTAGTCCGCTGGCCGGGCCAGAATTGTCCGGCCTGAGCTTCGACGGCAAGCAGGTGCAACTGGAACGGTTCGGTTTTAGGCTGGAAACGGCCGCCGGCCCGCTGCAAGTCACGCTACAAAACGTCGCCGCCGGCTATCGGCTCGAACCGCTAAGCGTGGAAGCCATCGACATCGGCCACGCGGTATTGAAACTGGACTACCAAGCTGCCGATACCGCAACCGACGCAGCTGCGGACGAGAGCACCGGCCGCTTGCCGTTGCCGCCGCTGCGCGTCGCCAACCTGGACTTGCAAATCGCCACGCCCTGGGGCGACAGCCGTTTCAACGGCCGCGCTCAGTTCGGACCAAGCCCGCAAACGGCGTATCAATTGACGCTCGAAGACGGCCGGCACAGCCTGACCCTGAATGCGGCCGCCGACGCCGCCGATTTCGGCTTGGCTTTAGCGAGCGCGAACGGCGCCCGGATTCTGGCGCTGGACGGCTCCGGCCTCGGCGGCCCGGACGCCAAGCTGAACCTGAGCGGCAAACTCGGCGACATCGCCGCCTGGCTGCAAAGCACGCCGCTGCTGCCGGCCACGCTCAGGCCGACCGGCGCGCCGGCGGCCTTGGCCGCGCAACTCGGCAATAGCCGATTAAACCTGGAATTGCATAGCGCCGACGGCTTCGCCCACAGCCAGGCCAAGTTGTCGCTGGCCCGCGATAAAAACGTTCTGGCGGCAGCCAAAGCCGCGATCAGCCTGCCACCGCAGCCCGCCGCCGACATTACCGGCCGATTGGCGCTATCCGCCGGCGAAGCCTTCGACTTGACCAAACCGTGGCTACCCGAAACCGCCCGCAGTTGGAGCGTCGCCTCCGGCCAGATCGAAGCCGCTTGGCAACTGCATTGGCAAACGCAGCTCAAGCGCGGCACAGCCAAGCTGGATATCGGCGATCTGTCGTTAACCGCGGGACCGGCGCGCTTGCAGCACAGCGATATCCATTTGGCCATCCCGGAACTTGCCGACGGCACCACCGAACTTAGCGCCCGGATTCGGACGCTGGAATTGGGCGAGGGCTTGACCGGCCGCGACCTGGAACTCGACGCCGCCTACCGCGAGCCCGAGTTGGCGCTGAAGCGGGCGCGTCTCGCCATCTTCGGCGGCCAACTGGAACTGGTGCCGGGTACGTTCGACATCAGCCAAATGCCGTTAGCCTTGACCCTGAAAGCGCAGCAAATCGATCTGGCGCAACTGTTGGCCAGCCTGCATTATCCGCAACTGTCCGGAACCGGCAGCGTCGACGGCGAACTGCCGTTAAAACTGGCGACCGGCAGCATCGAACTGCAGGACGGCGCGTTGCGCGGCACCCGTCCCGGCACCTTGCGTTACCAAAGCCCGGCCGACGACGGCAACCTGGCGTTTCAAGCGTTGCGCAACCTGGTTTACCATCGCTTGCAAGCTCAATTAAACTACCAGCCCAGCGGCGATTACCGGATCGGCCTGCGTCTGGAAGGCCACAACCCGGAAGTCCTGTCCGGCCACCCGCTGGCTTTTAACCTGAACATCAGCGGCCAATTGCCGGAGCTGCTGCGCCGCGGTCTGGTGACCGGCAATTTCGAACGCGCGATACTGGAACAAGTCGGCCAACAACCGGCCGAAACGCCACCCGCCCAGCCCGCTGGGAAACCATAACCATCGCTGCCGCCGGCGGCCGAGAGGAGAGATAACATGAAATTCGCAACGCAGTACCTACTGCCGATCTGGGCCGTCTGGGCACTGGCGGGATGCTCGCCGTCCGTCAAACTCGAAGCCCCGGACAAACCGATCGAGATCAATATGAACGTCAAGATCGAACACGAAATCCGCTTGAAAGTGGAAAAAGACGTCGACGATTTAATTTCCAGCCAAAAAGGCCTGTTTTAAGGAGAGTCCCATGTTAGGTAAATTCGCACGTTCCCTGGTGTCCGCCCTGGCTCTGAGCTTACTGTTGCTTAGCTCAGCCACCGCCGCCGATCTGGCGCAACTGAAAGCCGCCGGCGTTGTCGGCGAACGCAGCAACGGCCTGCTCGGCTTAGTCAAACCCGACGCTCCGGCCGACGTCAAAGCCTTCGTCGACAACATCAACGCCCAGCGCCAGGCCGAATACCAACGCATCGCCGCCAAGAACGGCGTCACCGCCGACGAAGTGGCAAAACTGACCGCGCAAAAAGTCATCAACCAAGCCGCGCCGGGCCAGTTTGTCGATACCGGGGCGGGGTGGCAGCAGCGTTGACGTATCGCGATGGCGGCGATAAGACGATTAGACTCTAAAGTCACCTTGTAAACCTCTATGGCAGCGACAAACACCCGTCGCGTTTTAGATTGGCTAAACACCGCTCGCCGCGACCGCAGCGCCGAATGGCGGGCGCAAGCAGACGCGGCCAAAACCGCTCAAGACGAAACACGGGAGACGGCGCTGTCGGATGCCAAGGCCTTGCTCGACGATTCATCACAGAAGAACCGCAATCTGTTCGTCGGCTTTCTAGGCGTGCTGCTTTATACGCTGGTAATGACCCTGGCGATTACCGACCAGGATTTGTTGATGGGGCGGATGTCGATGAAAATCCCGCTGATCGACCTGGGCCTACCGCCTTTGGCCTGGTTCAGCGTGGTGCCGGTGTTGTTTTTGTTGCTGCATATCGATCTATTGCACAACCTGGACGAACACCTCAACAAGCTGCTGCAGTGGCGGGAACTTAACGGCGGAACACTGGACCGCCGGCAAATGCAACCCTTCTTTTACGACTTTGCCTTTGCCTACCCCAACGAGCGCATCATCGGCAAATTGCTGGACTGGTTCGTCTGGTTTCTGATTTATCTGCTGCCGATCTTTACGCTGCTGGTGGTGCAGGTGCGCTTTGGTGCCTATCAAAACCAATTGTTGTCGGCGGTGCATTGGGCCTTGGTGATGGCGGACATTGGTGCTTACGGTTTGTTTTACCACAATTGGCGGGTTGCCAATGGCCGGCGGCTTGAAAGCCGCGTTGCCAAACTGCGCCAAAAGCTAATCGATACATTTGTTTGCCTTCTATTGCTACTGTTGCTGCTTTGGCAAGCCGAGGGCGGTTGGAACAATATGCCGAACGAAGTACCCAGCGAACTTAATGGTGATCAAGTTTATCGGGCGTTTAGAACGTTAGGCAACGCGTTAAAATTTTCCGATCATTCGTATTTTGTTATCGCGGCTTATGCCGTCGTCGGCGTGATACCAACCATCGCCGCAGTGTTTGTGCCACAGTTGCGCGGAGGTTGCTTACGCGCCTTGCTTTGGCTCAGTGTATTTTGCCTGGGTCTGACCAGCTGGTTTTGCCAGGCCTGGGCCTTGTCAGCTACTAACAAAATTATTCGAGATACCATAAACCAACCCTTGGCAGCGCTACTGCCGCGCCTTGTTGTGACTAGCCATATTCTCAGTTCGGTGGACGATAATGAAAAGCGTATGCTGCAAATGGTGGCGGACTATCAAACAGCCGAAAACTTGCCAGACAACAAAAGAGCCAAAGCTAGCGATATTAACTCAGCGGTCGAACAAGCAGGTCGTAACTCACTAGCCAGACAATGGTGGCAGCAAGGCGCTCGACTGGATTGGCGCGAGCGGTCATTCAATTTCGCGGATTTTAGCGGCAGTATGATGGCGCGAGCAGACCTATCGGGCTCCAGTTTACAGGGTGCCGTCCTCTTTGAGGCGCATCTCCAGGGTGCTCGCCTTCGCAGATGTAAGCTTCAAAATGCTAACCTTCTTGGAGCTCAACTGCAGGAAAGTACATTCGACGAAGCCCTATTAGTAGGCGCTTCTCTGAGAGAAGCCAATTTGCAAAACTCCATTTCAATCAGTGTTCAAATGCAATTCGCAGACCTCGCAAATGCGTCTCTAGAAAACGCTGATTTTGTGCTCGCAAAACTACAGGGCGCGATTCTTACAGGAGCTCAATTAGAGGGTGTACTTCTTCTGAGCGCAAATTTGCAAGGCGCAGATTTAAGTCATGCCAGCCTAGAGGGCGCATCGTTAACTAACTCGTTGTTAACAGGAACAGATTTCTTTCAGGCTCAACTTCAAGGCGCTAATCTTGCGGGAGCCAAACTGTCTGGAGCTAATTTCAAGAGAGCTCAACTTCATGGTATAAGCTGCGATTGGTCTTCTGTAAGGGCTCTGCAACGAGAAAATTTTGGCGCGCGAAAAATATCCACTGATGAAGATCGATATTGCTTTTTCAGTATAACCAATCAACCCAACTTTCTTCATCAAGCCATTTGCGGCGAACTAACCGAAAACATGGCTAAAGCCATTCGCGAGCATTGGTACGACAGGGTCCCTTACGAATTGGTCCAGAAATGGGCCAAACAAGGCCATCCGTGCGCCGAACCACCTAAAGCGGCGGAGCCGGCCAGCGCCCCGGGGGAGACGCCAAGGGCAAATCCGAAGAAAAAATCCAAAGTTGGATAAAGCCAACAACGAGATTCTTACGGCTTGCTAGGCGGTGTACCTAAGCTAATTGAGCGGGTTCAAATCCCACAAAACGGCAAAGCCTCGAGGTTCAAAAATACCTTTCCAGAAGAGTAGGCAATCCTCAAAGCACTGAATCGCCCCAAAAACCCCGCAATCCATGTTGGTTAAATAACAAGACCCTACAAACAATGTTGCCAACCCCACCAAGCCAAAAACGGAATTTCAGGATTTTTCATATTTAATTTCAATGATTTAAAACAAAAAACCCACATTGGCACGGCCATTGCTCTTATCAGGTTGTTATTAACAACACCCACTCAAGAGGAGAAGACCATGGCGAAACTACGTCAATGCGCTATTTACGGTAAAGGTGGTATCGGTAAATCCACCACTACCCAAAACCTGGTTGCCGCTCTGGCGGAAGCCGGTAAAAAAGTGATGATCGTCGGCTGCGACCCTAAAGCCGACTCTACTCGCTTGATCCTGCACTCAAAAGCTCAAACCACCATCATGCACTTGGCTGCTGAAGCCGGTAGCGTCGAGGATTTGGAATTGGAAGACGTGTTGAAAGTCGGTTACGGCGATGTCAAATGCGTTGAATCGGGCGGTCCTGAGCCAGGAGTCGGTTGCGCCGGCCGTGGCGTTATCACCGCGATCAACTTCCTGGAAGAAGAAGGCGCTTACGACGAAGACCTCGACTTCGTGTTCTACGACGTATTGGGCGACGTAGTCTGCGGCGGTTTCGCGATGCCTATCCGCGAAAACAAAGCCCAAGAAATTTACATCGTTTGCTCAGGCGAGATGATGGCTATGTACGCGGCCAACAACATCGCCAAAGGTATCGTCAAATACGCCAACTCAGGCGGCGTGCGTTTGGCCGGCTTGATCTGCAACTCTCGCCAAACCGCTCGCGAAGACGAACTGATCATGGAGTTGGCAAGACAAATGGGCACGCAAATGATCCACTTCGTACCGCGCGACAACGTTGTACAACGGGCCGAAATCCGTCGTATGACCGTTATCGAGTACGAACCCACCGCGAAACAAGCCGACGAATACCGCGCCTTGGCTCAAAAAGTTCTGCACAACAAAAACCTGGTGATCCCTACTCCGATCAGCATGGACGAGTTGGAAGAGTTGTTGATGAACTTCGGTCTGATGGAAGAAGAAGACGAGAACTTGGTCGGTAAAACCGCCGCCGAAGAATAGGCCTTACGCGTTAGCGGCGGACGGTCCAGGCCGTCCGCCTTTCATTCCCAAACACTGTCAGTTGGGGGATTGCCCACGACATTAGGAGGAACCATCATGGCAGCCATGACAAGAGAAGAGACGGAAGCGCTGATCGCAGAAGTGCTGGAAGTCTATCCCGAGAAAGCCAAGAAAGACCGCGCCAAGCACTTGGCGGTCAACGATCAAAGCTTGGAAAAATCCAATAAATGCATTACCTCTAACCGGAAATCCCTGCCGGGCGTAATGACCATTCGCGGTTGCGCTTACGCCGGCTCGAAAGGCGTGGTTTGGGGCCCGATCAAGGACATGATCCACATTTCCCACGGCCCTGTCGGTTGCGGCCAATATTCCCGCGCCGGCCGCCGTAACTATTATGTCGGTACCACTGGTGTCAACACCTTCGGTACGATGAACTTCACTTCGGATTTCCAAGAGAAAGACATCGTCTTCGGCGGCGACAAAAAGCTGGCCAAATGTATCGACGAGATCGAAGCCTTGTTCCCGTTGCACAAAGGGATTTCCGTGCAATCCGAGTGCCCGATCGGTCTGATCGGCGACGACATCGAGGCCGTTTCCAAAAACAAAGCCAAAGACATCGGTAAAACCGTGGTTCCGGTGCGTTGCGAAGGTTTCCGCGGCGTATCCCAATCTTTGGGCCACCATATCGCCAACGACGCGATCCGCGACTGGGTGCTGGACAAACGCGACGGCGACGATAGCTTCCCGACCACCCCGTACGACGTAGCCGTGATCGGCGACTACAACATCGGCGGCGACGCTTGGGCCTCGCGTACCTTGTTGGAAGAAATGGGTCTGCGCGTCGTAGCGCAATGGTCCGGCGACGGCACCATCGCCGAGATCGAAAAAACTCCGAAAGTGAAGCTGAACCTGATTCACTGCTACCGTTCGATGAACTACATCGCCCGCCACATGGAAGAGAAGTACAGCATCCCCTGGATCGAGTACAACTTCTTCGGCCCGACCAAAATCGCCGAAAGCTTGCGCAGAATCGCCGCCCACTTCGACGACACGATCAAAGAAGGCGCAGAACGCGTGATCGCCCGCTACCAAGCCGAGTACGAAGCGGTTATCGCCAAGTACAAACCGCGCCTGCAAGGCAAAAAAGTCATGCTGTACATCGGCGGCTTGCGTCCGCGCCACGTCATCGGTGCCTACGAAGACTTGGGTATGGAAGTGGTCGGTACCGGTTACGAGTTCGGTCACAACGACGACTACGACCGTACCATTAAGGAAATGGGCAACGCGACCTTGTTGTACGACGACGTCACCGGCTACGAATTCGAAGAGTTCGTCAAAAAAGTTAAACCCGATTTGGTCGGCTCCGGCATCAAAGAAAAGTACATTTTCCAAAAAATGGGTATCCCATTCCGGCAAATGCACTCCTGGGATTATTCAGGCCCTTACCACGGCTACGACGGCTTCGCCATCTTCGCCCGCGATATGGACATGACCCTGAACAACCCTTGCTGGAAACAAATTCAGGTGCCCTGGAAAAAAGCCGAATCCGAAAGCGAAGCGGTTAAAGCAGTCGCGTAATGTGCCGGGTGGGCGGTGCGCCGTCCGCCTCAGCCATCGAAAATCGTTCGGGCTTCGGCCCGAGCAATCCAATCAACGCCGGACCACAGATTAGTGGCGCGTTTAGGAGATTATCATGAGTCAACAAGTCGACAATATCCAACCGAGTTATCCTTTATTCCGCACCGACGAATACAAGGATAATCTTGCCAACAAACGGGCGCTGTACGAAGAGCGCCATCCGCAAGAGCAAATCGACGAAGTATTCCAATGGACTACAACCCAGGAATACCAAGAGCTGAACTTCAGCCGCGAAGCGATCACGATCAACCCGGCCAAAGCCTGCCAACCTCTGGGCGCGGTACTGTGCGCACTGGGCTTCGAAAAAACCATGCCTTACGTGCACGGTTCGCAAGGCTGCGTCGCTTACTTCCGCACTTACTTCAACCGCCATTTCAAAGAGCCGGTATCTTGCGTTTCCGACTCGATGACGGAAGACGCGGCGGTATTCGGCGGCCAGAAAAACATGTTCGCCGGCCTGGAAAACGCCAAAGCCTTGTATAAACCGGACATCATTGCCGTGTCGACGACCTGCATGGCGGAAGTTATCGGCGACGACTTGAACGCGTTCATCAACAACGCCAAGAAAGAAGGCCACGTCGACCAAGACTTCCCGGTACCGTTCGCCCACACTCCGAGCTTCGTCGGCAGCCACACCACCGGCTGGGACAACATGTTCGAAGGCATGGCGCGTTACTTCACGCTGAACCACATGGAAGGCAAGGCACCGGGTAAAAACGGCAAAATCAACTTCGTGCCCGGCTTCGAAACCTACTTGGGCAACTACCGCATCATCCATCGGATGATGAAAGAAATGGGCGTGGGCTACACCCTGCTCAGCGACCCGACCGAAGTATTGGATACCCCGGCCGACGGTACTTTCCGCATGTATTCCGGCGGTACCACGATGGACGAAATCAAGGACGCGCCGAACGCGATTACCACCGTGTTGCTGCAACCTTGGCAATTGGAAAAAACCAAAAAGTTCGCGGAAAACACCTGGAAACACGAAGTGCCGAAGCTGAACATTCCGATGGGCCTGGAGTGGACCGACGAGTTCCTGATGAAAATCTCCGAACTGAGCGGCAAAGCCATTCCGGAATCGTTGGAAAAAGAACGCGGCCGTTACGTGGACATGATCACCGACTCGCACGCCTGGTTGCACGGCAAAAAGTTTGCTTTGTACGGCGACGCCGACTTTGCCCTGGGTATGACCAAAATGCTGCTGGAATTCGGCGCCGAGGTCAGCGACGTGCTGGTTAACCACGCCAACAAACGCTGGAAAAAAGCCTGCGAAGCGATCCTGGCCGAGTCTCCTTACGGCCAAAACGCCACGGTGCATATCGGCCGCGACTTGTGGCACTTCCGCTCCTTGATGTTCACCAACAAACCGGACTTCATGATCGGCAACAGCTACGGCAAATTCATCCAACGCGACACCTTCTATAAAGGTGAAGAGTTCGAAGTGCCGCTGATCCGCATCGGTTTCCCGATCTTCGACCGCCACCACCTGCACCGGATGACCACTTTGGGTTACGAAGGCGGCATGTACGTGCTGACCACGCTGGTCAATGCGGTTCTGGAGCAGTTGGATAAAGAAACCAAAGGCATGGGCACCACCGACTACAACTACGATTTGATCCGCTAAGATCGAAGCGCGTAGGGTGGGCGCCGCCAGGCGCCCACCGCCATTCCTGCCAGGCGGGCAATTGCCCGCCTCACGCTATCCCAAAGGAGAATCTCCATGCCCAGCGTCATGCTTAGAAAGCGCGAAGACGGTAAGCTGTTGTTTTACATTGCCAAAAAAGATTTGGAAGAAACCATAGAATCCCTGGAGTTCGATAGCGCCGACAAATGGGGCGGCGAAGTCCTGCTCGGCGACGGCTCGAAATATTATTTCGAACCGCTGTCCCCGGCGCCGAAAATACCCACCACGTTACAAGCGAAACGTTTAGCGGAGGACTAATGCCATGTCCCTTTACATCGTAGCCGAAGAGTGTATTTCCTGCGGCGATTGCCTGCCGGTCTGTCCGACCGACTCGATCAAGGAAGGCGCCATCGTCTTCGAAATCAACAAAAAAACCTGTACCGAATGCAACGGCGATTTCGACGAACCGCAATGCGTCAAAGTCTGCCCGATCGACAATTGCATTCTGCCGCTAGCGGCGTAGCGCGATGAACCGGTCGAGCTTAAGCCGGGAACTGGCTCTGAGGATCGGACTGGCCGCACGCGCCCTGCCCGATACCTCGCCGAAATTGTTCGTTTCGGTGCTGCGCGCCTGCGCCGGCCCCGTGCTCGACGAACGCAAAATCGCGCAACTCGGCGAGGCGCAATTGCAGCAAGCGCTCGGCAATTTCGGCGTAAAAGCCGACGCCGGGACGGTGCGCAACGCGCTGGGTTTGCTGCAAAGCCCGGCGACGCAAACGCAACCGGCTCCGCAACCGCGTCTGGCCGACCTGCCCGGCTCGATATTAGTCGCCGTCGGCAGCGACGACCCGCAACAAGTCGTCGGCCATTTCGGCTCCTGCCGCCAATTTCTGGTGTACCAGGTTTCGGCCGGCGAAGCGCGCCTGATCGACGTGCGCAGCGTCGATAGCGAGGCCCAGCGCCGCCACGACGACAAAAACGCCTACCGCGCGCAATTGATCGCCGATTGCCGCGTGCTTTACGTCGCCTCGATCGGCGGACCGGCCGCGGCCAAAATCATCAAGTACGGCCTGCACCCGATCAAAACCGAGCAAGGCGAAGCGATCAACCAAGTCATCCACCAACTGCAAAGCGTGCTGAGCCAAACGCCGCCACCGTGGCTGGCCAAATCGATGGGCATCGCCCCGGCAGCACGCATTTGTTTCGAACAGGAATCCTAACGATGATCAGTCCAGACCAACTGCAAACCATTGCCGAGCGCATTAACGGCACCACGCTGAGCGAAAGCGTGGTGACCCAATTGCGCGGCGAATTTCCGGGCATCCACTTCACCTATTGCATGGAAGACGACATCCCCAACCACGAACCGTTGCTGGAAGGCAGCGGCTTTAATCTATATCTGGTCGACGGCCGCGAACATTGCCTGTGTCTGACCCGTAACTACGAACACGCGTCAGGCATCGTCATCGCCGAAGTCATCCCGGAATAGGGTGGCGGCATGAGCGACGCGGACCGTCCCGTCAGCCTACCGATTGCCGATTGCAGCCTGTGCCCGTTCCGCGGCAAAACTTTGCTGATGGGGCGCTGCATGCCCGGCGATACCTGCGTGGCCGCCCAAAGCGGCCGCCAAATCGACCGTTTTTTTCGGGTCAACCCGGTCTATGCGGTCAATTTTCTGCGCGACAAATTCTGGGAACGCCGAGCCATCGCCGTACGCTATTCGCCGCTGAAAGCCCTGCTGCCGTTAATTTCCGACGAGGACGAAGTGGTGCGCCGCGCCGTAGCGTTTCGCCTGCCGGCGCAACAACTGGTCGCGCTGATCGACGACCCGGACCGCGAAGTGCGGATGACGGTGGCCGACCGCATCGATGCCGGCAATCTGGAACGGCTGGCCGACGACCCGGACTACATCGTCCGCCTCACGGTCGCCAAGCGCCTGCCGCCCGGCCGCCTGTTCCGCTTTATCAAGGACGAGGATTTGCAGGTGCGCAAACGCGTCGCCGAACGCCTGCCCGAGGTCAGTTTGGGGCTGATGGCCAACGACCCGGCGCCCGACGTGCGCCGCATCGTCGCCGAACGCATGCCGGCGGAGGATGCGGCATTGCTGCTGCACGATAGCGACTGGGTGGTGCGCTACACGGCGGCGCTGAAAGCCGATCCGGCCAAACTGGCCGCGCTGGCGGACGACCCGGAACCGGACGTGCGCGACCTGGTGCGGCAACGTTTACAATCAACCTCTACTCCAGAAGCCGATCATGACTGAAGCCAAACTCAATCTTGCCGGACAAGACATCACCGACTGCTGTAAAAAAGTTATTCCGGGGCAGAACGACGACTTGCTGCTCAGCAAGTTGCAAGCGCTGGTGCCGGATTACCCGATTCGCCTGGCGCTGATCGGCGACGAATGGTACAAGCTCGGCGGCGTGGTCGACATGAACGGCTCCCGCATCGCCAACGACATCATCGAATGGGCCGAACGCACCTACCTGGAGTGCGGCCAAAACCTGCAAACCCTGATCGACCATGCTCTCGAATTGCAGTTGATCGCCACCCGCCAGACTGGGAAAACCCTGTATTTCGTCGTGCAAACCGGCGACAAGGCCGAAGATTTCACGCTGATCGAAATCGACAAAACCCACGAAGTGTCGGACCGGATGCTAATCGACGAAAACAACCCGCCGGCCGACCTGGAAGAGTTGATCGATCCGATCCAGCCGTTCTGCATCGAAAGCTACGGTTTCGGCCACTCCCGCTACACCTACCGGCGCAAGACCGACGTCAAGCTATTCATGGAAGTGATTAACGAACGCCATCCCGGCGAACATCCGGCTCAGCGCTTCATGGACGACTGGAACCGCAGCAGCGCCGGCCAAAAACACCGGATGAGCGACGACTGGATCATCCGCCCCTACCGCCACACCGGCCGCTTCGGCGAACAGATCGTCAACGTCGAAATCGTCAACACCCACAAAAACCACCTGCCGCATCTGGAAGACTTCGCCGGCAAGAAAGGCAGCTCGCTCAGCAACGTGCTGAGCCGCTTCGACCGCCAGGCCGGCTACCCCTTCGCCTGGTTTTTTTACATGCTGAAAGGCAAACTGGTATCCACCCACAGCGCCGAGTCGGTCTACAAAGACATTTCCGGGGATTTCGCCTACTTGCCGGAGCGGGACGAGGCGGTGCTCAGGGATTGGATTTCTACGCCGTATAACGTTTGAGGCGTTGTTTCGTTAATTCTGGATTGGCCGTCATCCTGGTGAGGCGTAGGGTGGGCACGGGTTTTTGTGCCCACGCGGTGATGTTTGTTGTGTCGCTGACGCGACGGTTATTTCAATGTCGGTTCGCGGACCGACAACCGCGATACTTTTCTTTGCTTGTCCAAAGAAAAGTATCCAAAAGAAAAGACACCCGGACGCCGCTTATTCCCTGTGCTCCTCGCTTTTGAACGGGGTTGCCTGAAGGGGCTTCCCAGCCCCTGCATGCAACGCGCCGCATCCCTGCGGCGCCCCTACCGGGCTGATCCGTTCAAAAGCTCCGGTGCTCGGCGCGGCATACGGGAGGAAAACCTCATCCCGAGATCAGAGGGCAGCTCAAAAAGGTACGCTGTGCGTACACTACCTAACTTTAAATCCGGCTTCGCGTAGCGTTTCATCGTTCATAGCACTTCAATTTGAATCGCTCCCCAATACTTCTCAACTTTCGCCAGATTAATGCAAATCAGATACCATCCAAATCAGTAAGATATACGGAAACCATTCAAAGAGATGTTAGCTACCCATGACCGGACGCCGCGATACACAACAAGCACACGAACGAGCTCAAGTCGGAGCGTTCATTGTATGGTTGAATACAAGATATCGAGCCAAATATAAAGTCGTGGCCGAACCCAATCCGCCTGAGGCGATCATTCGCTCTGGTCGTACTACCAGATGGGTCGAGGTGACTGATGCGTTTTGGAGCGATGCCTTTGCGCAGGACGAATACTCCTACGCGACACCCGGAGAAAAGCACAGGTCAATTGGTAACGGGCCGTTCATGGCGCCCGATGCACAATTTGCCGAGCGGTTTGTTGACGTAGTACGAAAGAAACTTGAGAAAAAGTCATACGTTCCAAGCATGCAGGATTACGGCCCAGGCTACCTTGTAGTCCCTATCATGTACCCGCTGTTCAATTCGCAGTCGCTCTGGCACATGAAGAAGGTTTGGTCACAGACTCGTATCGAAGACCTTGGTTGCTTTCGGGGTATCTACATGTCCATGCAGATGGGGCGAGGTCCCATCGTAAGATGGTCCGAATATGGCCGTAGCCAACATGGAAGTCTACGGTCTTAGAATGTGCTGCAGCCCTTGAAGCGCATGATTATCTCGTTCCCACGCGCCGCGTGGGAATGCAGCCACACCGCGCTGCGGTCAACTAAAACCAATCCCGATAAACCGGCAATAATCCTTCTTGCCCCGCATAATCCCGGGCACTCGAATAACGCCAATGCTCCGGCAAATCCACATAACCGCGTTTGACCGGGTTCAGATGGATGTAATCCAATTTCTGCCGCAAGACCTCGGGGTTATCGATCAATTGCGGATGGCTACCCTCTTCCCAACACTGATACTCCCGGTCGGTTTTATGCGCTTTGCGGAACCAACTCAATTGCTGCAATAAACGCTCGGCGTTGATGGATTGCAGATAGTCGATCAACTGTCTTGCCGTGTAGGATTTAAAGTGGGCCAACTGATTGGGCAAGTCGTCTGCTTGTACTAGCAAGTGCAAGTGGTTTTCCAGAATGACGTAGCCGTAGATTAACCAATTATGCTGCTGTTGGCGGTAACGCAAAGCGTCCAACACGATTTGCACAGTAGCCGGACGGGTGAATAACGGTATCCAGTTCAGCACGGTGCAGGTCAAGAAATGTGGGTGTTGGGATTGGAGAATGCGGTAACGGCTGCGGCCCATGAACTTGACCTCGTTTGATAGCTTTGTCGTATGTTACCGCTGGCGCGGTTAGTCTGCATTCCCACGCGGCGCGTGGGAACGAGGAAACATCCCCCTCCACCGCTTGCCCCGCAACTGCGCCGCCTTATAATGGCCATCAAGTTCACTGGGAGTTTTTATGCCGAAATTTTTACGCCTGTTTTTAATCTGCTCGATACTCGCGACCGCCGCCTGCTCCAAGATCTATTACAGCGGCCTGGAAAAAATCGGTATTCCGAAGCGGGATGTAATGGTGCATCGGGTGGAAAAGGCCCGCGACACTCAGGAAGAAACCAAGCAGCAATTCAAATCCGCGCTGGAGCAGTTCACCTTCGTCACCAACTTCAAAGGCGGCGACCTGGAAGCGACCTACAACAAGCTGAACAGCGAGTACGAAGCCAGCGTAGCCAAGGCCAACGAAGTCAACAAGCGGATAGCGGACATCGAAGACGTATCCGCCGCGTTGTTCAGCGAATGGGAAACCGAGTTAAGCCAATACAGCAATCCGAGTCTGCGCCGCGACAGCCAGCAAAAGCTGACGGCCACCAAGGCGCATTACCAACAACTGATTACGGCGATGCGTAAAGCGGAAGCCAAAATCGAACCGGTGTTGAGCGTGTTCCGCGACCAGGTGCTCTACCTGAAACACAATCTGAACGCCCAAGCCATCGCCTCGTTGAAGGGCCAATTGGACTCGGTCAAATCCGATGTCTCGGCATTGGTAGTGGAAATGGAAAAATCGATTAACGAGGCCGACGCCTTCATTAAAACGATGGAAAAGCAGTAATTACGGCTCTACCGCCGGAGCTGTGGCGAAAGCCAAGCACCGGCGGAGTCGAATCAAACCAGATGGGGCGAGTACGACAACACGTAATAACCGTAATAGAGGACGATGAAAAACAGCAACGCATTCAATAACCGCTCTATCCTGCTGCAACTGCTGTGGATTTCTTTCCTGGCTTTGCGGGCTTTCAAGCGCCCTTCCAATACTCTGTGCGACATTCCGACTCCTGTGCTATTCCGCCACGTTAAAACCGATTCCGCCCGGTTCTAAATGGATTCCGAAACGTACCGACATCCGGCCGGGCGTGCCGGAGCCATAGACGGCGCAGCGAATCCGGGCTCCACAGACCGATAGATGCTGACCTTCCATGGCAGTGGCTACCCGCGCTTGTGCCCTTTGGGTAGCCCGGCGGGCATGACGGCAATTTTCGAAAGCGGCAAACCAATTAACGGCTCATGCCGTTACCCAGCCAGGCTCCCGCCGCCGCGCCGATGCCGGCGCCCAACGGATCGCCTTTACTCATTTCATAACCGGCCATGCTGCCCAGCGCGCCGCCGACCAAACCTTGGGTGGAACGCTGGTCGTAACTTCGCTGCCGCGGTGCCGGCTGCGGCGCCGGCACGTACTGGACCACACGCTCCGGATAATAAACCCGCTCGACTTCGACGTAGTGGTCGTGATGGTGGTGCCGATGATGGCCATGTTTATGACCGTGGCCGTGACCATGGCCATCCGCCAATGCGGTCGAACCAGCCAATAACCCCGCAAACGCAACAGTTGCTGCTCTGAACATAAAACGCTCCTAATAAAATTCCGTTGCTAAGAATTTTAGTGGGCGTAATTGAAGTCCCGATTAGGAACAAATTAAGAATTGATGAAAATCGCACAGCCGCAACAAGGACCGCAGCCGACCGCCCCCGTCCGACCTAAACTTTTAGCCGATGCCGTTCGAGTAGGCCCGGTCCTCAACTACCGTCGCTCCGGCCTGGGCGGGAGCCCTGTTTCCCTACTGGATTCCCGCATTCGCGGGAATGACGCCGGAGCAGGTTAGGAGATTCACACATGAAACGAGGATTCCCGCATTCGCCGGAATGACGCTGCTAGGAAGCTGGAACGCCGACGCCATCCTTAGCGCCCGCCCCCGGCATGCTTACCGGGGCAACCCAACATGTTTGGCTTAACGGCATTTCCCCGTTATTTGCCGGCCAGCTCCGCCAAATCCAGCACCTGCCATTGAATCGCCAAACGCGTCATTTCGATGTCGCTGCCGACACCGAGTTTGCGCTTGATCAGATAATGGCAATTGCAGACCGTTTTCGGGCTGATGTGCAAGCTGGCCGCGATGGACTCGACGCTGTTGCCGGCCACCAGCAAGCGCAGAATTTCGAACTCGCGTACCGTCAGATTGCGCAGGGCCGGGTTGCCGTCGCCCAACTTCTCCAAAGCCATGGCCTGGGCGATATCGGCGCTTAATACGCGGCGCCCGGCATCTACCTCGCGCACCGCACGCAGCAATTCCTCCGGCGGGCTGCTTTTAGTGACGTAACCCAAGGCGCCTGCGCGCAGAGCCTGCTCGGCGAACAACGGATTTTGATGCATGCTGAACACCAAAATCCTGGCGTCCGGCTGCAACTGGCGCAAGCGGGCAACCAGTTCCAAGCCGCTGCTGCCGGGCAGGGAGATGTCGGTAATCACCAAATCCACCGGCTGCTGCCGATATCTGCGGTAGGCTTCGGCCGCATCCGCCGCTTCGGCCACCACTTGCAAGTCGGCCTGTTTCGCCAGCAAGGCCCGGTATCCGGCCCGCACCACGGCATGGTCGTCGACCAACAGAATTCCGATCATTGCGCTGCCGCCGCCGGAGCTAGCGGCAGGCTCACCGCGACTTGCAGCCCGTGCGGTTCGGCGATGGCCAGGCTGAATTCGCCGTTCAAGGCCGCGACCCGCTCGCGCATGCCGAGCAAACCCAGGCCGCTGCCGGCAAACGGCAATTCCCGCGCCACGCCGTCGTCTCGAATCTGCAGCGATGCCCTACTTTCCTCGATTTGCAACACCAGCGCCACGTTGCTAGCCGCGGCGTGTCTGGCGATGTTGGTCTGGCATTCTTGCGCAATTCGGAATAAAGCCAGCGCTTGGTCGTCGGCCAACCGGCGGCAGTCGCCGGCCACTTGCAAGCGGTATACGGCCTTGCCGGCGGCGCGCCGATTCCAGTCCGTCACCGCGCTGTGCAGACTGGCCGCCAGCCCCAAGGTTTCCAATTCGGCCGGACGTAAGCGCTGCAACAAGCCGCGCAACCGCTGCAACATGCCACCGGCAATTTCGCCGATCTGTTCGGCTTCGGCGGCCAGTTCCGGCGCCCGCTCGGCGGCGGCGAAGCGGACCGAACTGGCCACCGCATTGATGCCGGCCAGACACTGGCCGAATTCGTCGTGCAGTTCGCGGGCTAAGTAACGCCGCTCGTCTTCCTGTAATTGGATCAGTTTCGCCGCCAGTCTGCGCCGCTGCGCCAGCAACTGTTGCTGGGATTCGGCTAAGGCATTGACCGCGATGCCGATCCGCCGCCACTCGTCGAGTTCGAAGCCGGGCAAGCGATGCGCCAGCTCGCCGCTCGCCAGCGCGCCCAAGCCGCGGACGATGGTTTGCGCCGGCCGTAACGCCCGGCGCACGCTCCAGTAAACCAGCCCGCAAACCGCAAATAAGGTTACCGCCGACAAGGTCGCCAAGTCGCATACGTTGCGCCAAGCGGCGGCGATTTCGGTTTCCGCGCTGGCGGTAAAGCTCAGCACGCCGAACACCGCGCCCTGGCGGAACACGCTGCGCGTTACCGGCAAGCCGGGTTGAAACAGGCTGCGGTATAAAGACTCGAAGCCGGACGGCCAGATGCGCGCTATCGGCTTGCCGCCGTAGCACAGGCTGCGCGGGGTACCGCCGGCTTGCGGCAGGTAGGCCAGACAGGTACCGGCCTGGCCGCCGGCCTGTTTCCATAATTCGAAATCCGGAAAGCTACTGCCCCGTCCCAGGCCGGACTCGATCAGCAGCAGTTGCGTCTGCAACTGCCTGGCCACGCCGTCGGCCACCTCCACTGCGTTCCGCTGCGCCAGGCTATGGCTTTGGTACAGCGCGTACGCCAGCACTGCCAGCAAGCTCAGCCCGCCGGCCAGCACGATTCGAGTTAACAAATGCCAATGTAATGCCATATTCCGCCGGCCCGGCTCGCCAAAAGTCGCTTCATTCTAAAAGCCAAGCCGGCGACGGCAAAGCCCAGCTAAAACGTCGGGCAATTTGCCCGTATCCGCCGGGCAAATTTCGGCTTACAGGCGGTTACCCCACCGCTAAGCTTTGGCCGCAGTTATCCGCTGCTATTTCGCCACCCCCATTGGAGAGCACTATGACCGCGTACTTATTCGACGACCGCCGTATCCGCTGGCAAACCCTGGCCGGCTTCGAGCATTTGACCTATTCGATCCTGAACTTGGACGAGGCGCGCGGCAGCGTCGATGTCTTGTTCAAATTCGCCGCCCAGCGCCAGATTCTGTTGCATCGGCACAAGGTATTGAACAAAACCTTCGTCGTGCAAGGCGAACACCGGCTGTACCACGCCGACGGCTCGATCAAGGAAATCCGGGCCTGCGGCAGCTATACGGTCAGCCCGGCCAAGGAGGAACCGCACCGGGAAGGCGGCGGCGAAATCGATGCCGTGGTGCTGTTCCAGATACTCGGCGACGGCGGCGTGTTTTACGAGATTCTGGACGACGCCGGCCAAATCGTCGCCAGTTTGGGCATGGCCGACTTCGCCGAGTTATACCGCGCCCAATGCGCCGCCGATTCGGCCGCGGCTTGAACGGAGGTGCGCCATGTTAAGACCGATCTGCTGCGCTGCATGCTTGTTGCTAAGCCCGTGCGGCTATAGTGCGCAACGGCTGGCGATTTTGGACTTCGAAGCCAACGACCTAACCTCGCTACCGAATACGCCGGCCGAATTGGCTCGCACCGGCAGCATCCGCCCCTTGCTGGCACAGGCGTTGAGCCGGGACGGCGCCATCGAAATCGTGCCGATTCCGCCGCAGCAACAAGCCGCGGCCAACGCCGGCTTCGGTTACCTGTTCCGTTACGCCGACCAGGCGGCAAAATTGGGCCGCCTGGTCGGTGCCGATTGGGTGTTGGTCGGTCAGCACAGCAAACCCAGCTTTATGTTTTCGTATTTGATCGGCGATTTGGTGAACGTCAAAACTGAAACCGCCGTCGGCCAATTCGATATCGAACTGAAAGGCAATCATCGCAAAGTCACCGAACGCGGCGTCGCCGCGCTGGCCGAGAAAATAAAACGGAAGTTGAGCCGGCCTTAGAGTTGCCTTTACCGGCGCCATTCTGAATAATCGCCGGCCTGACGTCATTTTTAGGCAAGCACTATGTACGAACTTTATCTGGACAGCGCCGATGTGTCCGAAATCCGGGCGCTAGCGGCGATTCTGCCTTTGGCCGGCATTACCACCAACCCGACGATCATGGCCGCCGGCGGCTTGGGCTTGAACGCGCTGCTGCCGGCGGTTACCGATATTTTGGGTCCGGCCTGCCGGTTGCATGTGCAGGTGCTGAGCAATACCACCGACCAAATCGTCGCCGAAGCCGAACGCCTGCATGCGCTGCCGTTCGATATCGTGGTCAAGATTCCGGCCCACGCCGCCGGCCTGGCGGCGATCAAACGCCTGAAACAACTCGATATTCCGGTGCTGGCGACGGCGATTTACAACGTACAGCAAGGCGTATTGGCGGCGATGAACGGCGCGGATTATCTGGCGCCTTACTTAAACCGGATCGACAACCTGGGCTGCGACGGCCTCGGCGTGGTCGCCGATTTGCAGCAGTTCGTCGAGCGTTACCAATTGCCGACAAAACTGCTGGTCGCCAGCTTCAAGAACGTGCGTCAGGTATTGGAGGTGTTAAAACTGGGCGTGCATTCCGCGACGTTGCCGCCGGACATTGCCCGACAAATGTTGCAGGTGCCGGCGACCGATGCCGCCGTCGATAAGTTCGAGCAGGATTGGCGCGCGGCTTTCGCCGAAAAGCTGCCGTTCGAGACTTGAGGCCAAACTCGGTTAGAAATCGATCATGCCGCTTAATCGGCGTTGTCGAGTTCGAAAAACACCCATTTCACCCGCGGCTGGGCGGCTTTGATGTTTTTCTCCAGCGAATTGCTCAGCGACACCGCCTGCGACACGGTCAGATCCGGCAATAATTCGACCTTGACCGCCAGCATCACGTCGTTGCCGTGGTTGATGGCCCAGACGTTGAACACCTGCACTACGACCGGTTGCTGGCGCAGATAATCCGTGACCGCATCGCGAATTTCGCGGTCCGCCTCGCCCAGCAACAAGGCATGCACCTCGTAGCCGACCGCCAGCGCCACCAGAATTAGCAAAGCGCCAATCAGCATCGAACCAATCGCGTCGTAAATGGCGTTGCCGGTCAACAGCGTCAAACCCAACATCACCGCGGCGACGACCAGACCGAGCAAGGCTGCCAAGTCCTCGCCTATTACCACCATCAGCTCGCTGGAGTAAGTCTCGCGGAACCAGCGCCACAAACTGCGCGAACCCTGTTCGCCGCGCATTGCCCCCAACGCGCCTTTCAACGACAGCGCCTCCATCACCACGGCGGCCAACAGGATGCCGATCGCAATTTCGGCGTTTTCCACGGCATGGTTATCGTGCAAGCGCTCCAGGCCTTCGTAAATCGAAAACATGCCGCCCACCGAGAACAAGGTGATCGCCACCATCATCGACCAGATGTAGGATTCCCGGCCGTAGCCCATCGGATGGCGCGCGGTCGGTTGCTTTGCGGCCCGCTTCATGCCGATGAACAGCAACACTTGGTTACCGCAATCGGCAAAGGAATGCACCGCCTCGGCCACCAGCGAACCGGACCCGGTCCAAACCGCGGCCGCGGTCTTGGTCAGCGCAATCGCCAAATTGGCGGAGAAGGCGTAAAGAATGGCTTTGCTTGAGTGGTGGTCGGACATGGCAGCTCAGTAAAGTAAAATCACGAAGCCTGATTATAGACAATGCATTTTCTTTAGCCGCCGCAGCGGACGGCAACCGGGTTTTAGCCCAATAGCCGGCATTGCGGCGGCCGCTTAAACCACGGCGCGCAGTAAATTGCCGTAATACAAGCGGTTGCCGGTCCGGCTGCGCGCCCACAGTTGCCTGGTTTCGCTTTGGGTCTGGGCAAAATGCGGCCCGGCCGCGGCGGCCAATTCCTGCAGGCCGACTTTCGGCGAATAGGTATTCAACACCAGGAAGCCGCCGGGTTGCAGCAGGCCGCGTGCGGTTTCCGCCAGCCGCGGCAACTGGTTTTCCAGCTTCCATTTCTCGCCGTTGGCGCCCAGGCCCCAAGCCGGCGGGTCCATGACGATGCCGTCGTAGCGCTTGCCGCGTTTCAGTTCGCGGCCAGCGAATTTCAACGCATCTTCCAGCACCCATTTAATGTCGGTCAGGCCGCTCGACGCTTGGTTGGCATTGGCCCAATCCAGCATTTGCCGGACCGAATCGACGTGGGTGACTTCGGCGCCGGCGGCCCGCGCCACCAGCGACGCCGCGCCGGTGTAGGCAAACAGGTTCAAAATCCTGGCGCCGGCTGCGACCCGTTCGGCGATAAAGTGCCAATTGGCCTGTTGTTCCGGAAACAGGCCGACGTGTTTGAATTGAGTCAGCTTCAAGTTAAAGCGCAGTTGCCGGTAAGCAATGCTCCAACTTTCCGGCGCATCGGGCCGCAACTTTTGCCAACGGCCCTGGGTCGGCGAGGTTTCCACAAACTCCCAATGCGCCAGTTCCCGCCATTGGGCAAGCGGCCATAACGCCGCGCCGGCGGCGTTGATCTCGGGCCGGATCGTCAACACTTCGCCCCAGCGTTCCAATTTGCGGCCACCGCCGGCATCGAGCAGTTCGTAATCGTTCCAGGCTGCGGCGTATTCCCGCAGGTTTTCGGGCTGCGCTGCTTGAGTGCTTTTAGACCGGGCTGGAGGCCGGCGGCGCTGGGAAACGGAAGATGGGGGCGGCATGATCGGGTCGGCGGGTGGGTTAGGATAGCTCGGTTTTAATGCTCCGATTCGGCGGAGCGGACAGCGGCTATTCTATCGCGGCGACCGCGAAAAATAAGCCGCCAGCCAATCCGACACGAATGCCGTCAGGAGAAACCTTCGCCGGCGCGGTATCAGGCTTCGCCGGCATTTGTAATACGTTTCACCAAATCTTCATCAAATAATCATAAGTCCATCACAAAAAATCCCTATTGTGCGCAGCGTGCCGGCCACTAACGGACTGTTGCGGCACACCCAATACGATTTTTGTTTTGTGGCGAGGAGATCGGACGAACCTTTGTTGCTGCAGTGTCCCCCATTCACTGCGGCGGCCGCCACTAAGCACTAACCCGCAACCGGAGCCGCTTAAATGTTCAATAAAAAATATCTTCTCAGCGCCGCCTTATGCGCGGCACTGTCCGCCAATGCCGACGCCGCCACGCTGGCTGCCGACGGCCAATGGCATGCGTTCGACATCGACGAAACCAGCTCGGCGTCTGCCGGCTTGGAATGGATAGACCTGGACGGCAACGCCTTGAGTTTCGACTTTAGCCTGACCGGCTCGGCAATTTTAAGAATCGTCGACGGCGGTTTTGCCGGCGACCGGTTCGACGTATTCAACGGCAATCTGCTGCTGGGCCAAACCTCGGCGGCAACCAACAACTACCCGGAATCGCTGGGTCTGGATTTCGACGCGGCGTTTGCCGACGGCCGTTACAGCCGCGGCGTCTTCCTGCTGGGGCCCGGCAGTTACAGCATCAGCGGCTTACTGAGCCTGTCGGCGTTGGACGATAACGCCGGCGCACTCAATGCCACGGTCGGCGCGATCAGTCTGACCGCGGTGCCGCTGCCGACCGCCGCCTGGTTGTATCTGGCCGGCACCGGCCTGCTGGGCTTGACCGCCCGCCGCCAATCGAAATCGGGAGTTTAAGACCATGAAACTGCAAACATTAGCTAGTGCCATTGCTTTGGGCTTCAGCGCGGTAGCCGCACACGCCGTTACGCTCCCGGCCACCACCATCAAAATCGTCGCCTTCAACGACTTCCACGGCCAACTGGAATCGCCGGGCAATTTCCGCAACCTGCCGACCGATGCGGCCTCGACCATTCCTCTCGGCGGCGCCGACTGGATGGCCGGCTACGTTGCCGACCTGAAGGCGCAGAACCCGAGCACCATCGTGGTGTCGGCCGGCGACATTATCGGCGCCACGCCGCTGGTTTCGGCGCTATTCCATGACGAACCGACCATCGAAACCATGAACCGGCTGGGTCTGGAATTCAATGCAGTCGGCAACCACGAATTCGACGAAGGCAAGGACGAATTGAAGCGGATGCAAAACGGCGGCTGCCATCCGAGCGATCCGAATAGCTGTAAAGGCGCCGAAGTCGGTACGCCGGTGCCGTTCGAAGGCGCCAAATTCAAATTCCTGGCCGCCAACGTGGTGGAAACCGCCAGCGGCAAAACCCTGTTTCCGCAATATGCGATTAAAACGGTCGGCGGCGTCCGGGTCGGCTTTATCGGTATGACCTTGAAGGAAACCCCGACCATCGTCACGCCCACCGGCGTCGCCGGCCTCAGCTTTACCGACGAAGCCGCTACCGTCAACGCGTTGATCCCGAAACTGCGCGCCCGCGGCGTCGAAGCGGTGGTGGTGTTGATTCACCAAGGCGGTACGATACCGGTCACGCAGAGCGTTGCCACCATCAACAACTGCGACGGCGGCCTGGCCGATTCGCCGATCAAAACCATCGTCAACCAGTTGGACGACGAAGTGGATTTGGTGATTTCCGGCCACACCCACCAAGCCTACAACTGCCAGATCGCCAACAAAGCCGGCCGCTTGATCTCTGTGACCAGCGCCAATTCGCAAGGCCGGGTGTTGACCGACATTGACGTCACGATCAACATCGCTAACGGCGAGGTCAGCGCGGTCAGTGCCGAGAACATCGCGGTGGTGCGCAACAACCCGGCGATCACGCCGAACGCCGGCATCAAAACCATCGTCGATAACTACAAAGCCCTGGCCACGCCAATCGCCAACCGGGTAATCGGTTCGATCAGCGCCGCGATTACCCGCACCGCAACGGCCGCCGGCGAATCGGCGCTGGGCGACGTGATCGCCGATGCCCAATTGGCGGCGACCAACCCGGCCGGTTTCGGCGAGGCCGTGGTGTCGTTCATGAATCCGGGCGGCATCCGCGCCGATTTGACGTATCCGGGCAGCAGCGCCGGCGAAGGCGACGGCAAGGTCACTTACGCCGAAGCCTTTACCGTGCAACCCTTCGGCAACACCTTGGTGACGTTGACTCTGACCGGCGCCCAAATCCATACCTTGCTGGAGCAACAATTCACCGGTTGCACCGCGGGTTATCCGGTCGGTGCGCCCGCTAGCGGCCAGCCGTTCAACCGCATCCTGCAAGTCTCGGCCGGTTTCAGTTACGAGTGGAGCGAAAAAGGCACGCCTTGCGATAACGTCGATCCGGCCAGCATCAAAATCAACGGTGTCACTATCGACCCGGCCGCCAGCTATCGGGTCACGGTCAACAACTTCATGGCTGACGGCGGCGATCAGTACTACGTGTTGACCCAAGGCAGCAACCGCCTGGGCGGCGCATTGGATTTGGACGCCCTGGAAAGCTATTTCCTCGCCAACGGCAGCGTCAATCCCGGCCCGCGCAACCGGATCTTGTTGGCACCCGCACCATAAGTTTCAGGCTAAAGCTCTGCAGCACTTGGCCCGCCGGTAGGTTTACGGCGGGCTTTTTTTTGCAATGCACATTCTAAAGTTGGATAGCCCAACACCCATCCGCAGCGATAATTACCCGAGTTGTGCAATATAGGGTTGACACACTACCTGATTCGCAGGGTCTTATTCGCGCAAACTACGGTTGGAATTCAACGAGGGCCGCTTTGGTCGAACTCACGAATTTAGCTCGGTCAATGGATGACGTTCCAGCTTTTGCTTATGCGGATGAGTAAAACGGCCCGTTGCGGTCTATCGCCTAATCTGATTCAATGGCCTCCGCGTGATGTTTACCAGCCATACCTACTAGGTTCCGATGATATACAGAAGGGAAACCCATATGCTGATCAAAAATTTATCGTTTCGAGGATCATTTTTCGGTAGATATGCTGTTAACAGCTTAATAACTTGTTAGACGTCATGTCTCAGGCATCCTCGCAAGCATGGGCGTTCTATCGCGATGTCGCTAAGACTCGCACCGTCTGGACCGTGCGCGACGCCGGCGGATATCCGGCTCCGAAAACGCAAAGCGGTCGTAGGGCGCAACCTTTTTGGTCGACGCGTTCGCGGGTGGAGCGCATCATCAAGTCTGTTCCGGCTTATCAGGGCTTCGTGCCGGAGGATATCTCCTGGGAGGTTTTCTGTTCCGCTTGGGTTCCTGGCCTCACGCGCGACGGATTGCTGGTGGGTGTCAACTGGAGCGGCAAGCGTGCTGCGGGCTACGACATGGAGCCGGCGGAACTGCAGAGAAACGTCGAGGCAGTGGTGGCGGAGCCGCAATGACGTCTAACAAGCAGTTCGAGCGGACCGTCATGCGGCATCGCGTGCGCGCCGCATGTGCGTCACTTCATTGTGCACACGCGGCGCGCTGGACACGTAGTCGCGCGGCCGCTCACCTGCGGCGTTGGGCATCATGAAACCAAGCGCTGAGTTAGCCATCGCACGACAAGCTATTGCCGAAATAGCTGCTCGTTTTCCGTCCCTCCAAATGATTGAGGAACCCGAGGCTCCCGTCGAACTAAGCATTCTCATGCCCGTGCAACCTGGGCTTAATCACAAAGTGTGGCTTGCGCTTCAAAACAACGATGAACTGCATTTCTCTGTCGGAAATTTTTGGCTTGAGTGGTTTCCTTGCACAAAGCCATCGCGCGTAGCCGAATATGTTGCGGCGGTTATTGGCTTTCTATCGGGCGAGTATCGTGTTCTGGAGCACTATCGTGGCACGCGATGCGTGAAGGCAGAACTCCAAGCCCGGTAGGGTACGCAACGCGTACCTTCTGGCTTTCGCCACCATGACGGCCTTTTAATGGTACGCGATGCGTACCCTACGTCTTATGATCCGAACACCGGACACTGGTTGTCTAGGGACCCGATTGCGGAGGATGGCGGGATTAATTTGTACACCTATGTCGAAAATAACCCGACCAATGTAACTGATCCAACAGGCGAGTTTGGAGTTATTGGAGCCCTGGTTGGTGCGGGGCTTGACCTAGCATTTCAAACAATGATCGAAGGAAAATCATTTGAATGTGTTAATTGGATGCAGGTTGGGGTTTCTGGTGCCTTAGGAGCATTGGGTGGCGCCGGCCTAGGAGGCACCTTTAAATTAACGTCAGGCTCTATGAAATGGGCTAATGTTAGTCGCCGCTATAGAAGACTTCACGATGTAAAAGCCTCCCAAGATGTTCATCATTGGGCAATTGAGAGGGGTAGTGCGCTGGGAAAACTGTTACCGGATTCTATTGTTAACCATCCAGCTAATTTAAACCCCATAACAGGCTGGTGAAAAACCCACTGATATTTCCCCTTACCCACGGTTTCCGTGATTTTTTCGTGTTGAAATCGGTCATGACATCGAGTTTCAACCGTTTTGCCCCTGTTTCAAGGGCTTTTTATTCGCCTGAAGCCGTCTGTGGACGGTTTTCAGGCGCACTTCGCCCTAGGTGGGCGCACTCCACGCCGGTTTCGGCGTGAACACCAATAGGTTGAGCAAGCGCGTCAGGTTGTAGGCGGCAAAGCAAAACAAGGCCTGACCTGCGACTTTGGCTAAGCCGATGTGGCGGGTTTTACGCAGGCCCCCGACGGTCTTGATCCAGCCGAAGGCTTCTTCGACGATTTTGCGGCGCTTGAGGCTTTGAGCGTACGCTTTGCCGCGCGCGGTGCGGCCATCGACGGCACTGCCGGTCTTTTTGCGAGCAACATGGGCTTTGATGTCTTGCGTCTTGAGTTTGTTGACGAACGCCGGTTGGTCATAGCCTTTGTCGGCACCGACGCTGCCGCCTTTGGGAACACGGCGTTTGATCATTGTTTGCGCGGCTTCGATTTCAGCGGTGCCGGTGGCTTGGGTGGTTTCGACATCGACAATCAGGCCGTTACGATTCTCGGATAGGGCATGGGTGATGTAACGCAGTTTGGCCTCGGTGTATTCGCCTTTCTTGTAAAGCCGCGCTTCGGGGTCTGTCGTGCTCTGATGCGTGGCATTGCTGCGCTTTTCGCCGCTGAAGTCGACCTCGGGATTGCGGCCGGCGGGTTTATCAGGACCGCTGCCGTCTTTCTTCACGAAGCTTTTGTGCGAGGCCCAGGCTTCGATCAGGCTGCCGTCGACACTGAAGTGTTCGTCGGACACCAGGTTTTGCCATTCGGCAATGGCCAAGACCCGCTCAAAAAACTCGCGACTCAGTGCTTCGGACAGCAGGCGCTCGCGGTTGGCGCTGAACACGCTGCGTTCCCAGACAGCATCGTCGATACCCAAACCGACAAACCAGCGAAACAGCAGGTTGTAGTCCAGCTGTTCCATCAACTGGCGTTCGCTACGAACGGTGTACAGCACTTGCAATAGCAAGGCGCGCAGCAGTTTTTCGGGCGCAATCGACGGGCGGCCAGTATGGGAGTAGCATTCGGCAAAGACCGCATCCATAGAGGCCAATACGCCATCGACGAGTAGCCGTAAACGACGCAACGGATGCTGTTTGGGAATACGGTCTTCCAGGCTAACGTAGCTGAACCAGCTATTTTGAATGGCATCGTGTCCGCGCATGGGGGGCTTCTCCAATTTAGATGCGCTATTTTACTTGTTTGCTGAGGCTATGCGCCTTGATGACTGCAGCTTTGGGAGTTTTTCACCAGCCTGATAAAGCGAAGTATCCATCAACAAATTCACAATGAATTTAACGCAATTGAAAGATGGTGGTATGGAACCCCAAATTGGGCTAAAGCAGCGGAGGGTTCTTTAGTAGGAGGCGGAGCTAGTAGCTCTCTATCTTCCAATAATTGTGAATGCCAACAATAAGGAAATGAAACTACCATGAAGTATCCATTGCTGCGACTTAACAAATTTCATATTAGAAAGTTTCAGTCGGAAAATGAACTAAAATTGATGTCTCAAAAATATTTTGATGAAGGAAACTTTAAAGTTGATACTTTTTTCATTGATTCCAGTGGCTTCAGATACGCCTTAATTGATGTGCGAAAGGAAAGAAATAGCTTAAATCCGTTTCGTTGGTTTCGATCCTCTCCAGCCATTGTAGTTGATATTATAGTAAGTCAACCCGTACAGTTGTCACTTGATAATATGAAAAAAACTATTTTTGAATTAGTGGTGAAAAATGAATGGCATCGCCAAGGATACCAAAATGAGTCGGAGTTTCACGATATGATTTATGCTGCTAAAAGCTATAGAGATATTATAGATATGATAAGTTTTTATGGTAAATGGCAGGGATAGGATCGAAGGTTGAGATGCGACTCAGAAATGTCCACTTCTGAATTGCAGGGATGAATTAGGGAATATTACTACAAAGCGGACATTCGAACAGATTAAGCTACAAACGCCAATGACCGCAAATGGCCGGCAGGAGCCTAACGACCGAAAATTCCAACCAATCCTAGGAAAGTTATTGACGCCAAATTCTCAACGATTTCAACCGAGCCTGCTTTAACCGGTTGCTGCGGCTTTAACGCGTCTTGAGATCATTCCCAACCATTAAATGCACATAGCCCTTTTTGCCGTCGCAAAAAAACCGGGCCTGCCAATTTTGGCAGACCCGGCTAGACCAGCGAGGAACTGGGATCGGTTTACCGACTGTTAATCAGAACACTTCCGTAAACAGATTATTAGCCCACGCCAACATCATTTGGTAGTTGTCGGAATTGATCTGTTCGGCTTCGCCGGAAGCAGCCGCTATTTTTTCCATCGCATCCAGCGCCGGGTTGTAGCGGTAACCGGCCGTCGAAAACGACGCGGTGTTGGCGGTGATCGGGCTGAAGGCGGAAACGGCGTGTTGGCGTCGGTCCAACCGGACTGCAACATGCCGCGCGGACAATCGAAATCGCTGCCCGGCGACAGCACCAATTTGTCGAAGTAAACTTTATCGCCGCCGGCCAGCGTGATATAGCGGCTGCCTTCGCGTTCGGCACCCATGCCGGCAACTGCGAAAACGGCTGGGCCTGGAAACGAATCGCACGCAGACGGTCATCATTCCGCCATATTCGCCGGCTAATCTCGACCGAAACCGCTATCGAGGGAGGGTTGCCATGCTCGATTTTTCCGGATACGGCACGACGGGTATGGGTTCGAATCCGCCCGCCGTTCGCCGCCGTAGCACCAAGATTCCGATGTGCCTGCTGCTATTGCTGGTACTTGCTTTGCCGCCGGCCGCCGCCAAAAACCGGCATAGCGACGTCATCGTCGTCGGCGCCGGCTTATCCGGGCTCAGCGCCGCCTACTATTTGCGCCAGGCCGGGAAAAGCGTGACCGTGTTGGAAATGAGTCCGCATATCGGCGGCCGGATTCGTACCGCACACTATGCCGACGCCGCGCACGCCGAAATCGGCCTGGAAGAATTTTGGAGCAACAACCCGGCCGTCGAATTGTTTCGCTCGCTTAAGATCCCGTTGGAAACCTCGTACAGCAGTTTTTCCAGCTTTTATTACCGGGGCCGTCTGTATCCGTTTACCCAGGATTCCAACCGGGCGTTTCTGGCAGCTGTCCTCGACCCGGCGCAAATGACGCTTTACCACGCCTGGGATAGCCGCGTCGCCGAGCTGCAGCAGCAATTGGCGCAAAAACCGTTAAGCGCCGAATTGCGCGCCTTGCAGGATATTTCGTTCGCCGACTGGATCGAAACCCAAAGCGGCTTACCGGAAACGGCGCAGCAACTGGTGCGGATCGAGACCGAACCGGAATTCGCCACCTCCTGGCGGAAAATCAGCGCATTGGAAGGCATCGCCGAATGGCGTTTGTTCTCCGGCGACGGCATGACGCCGTTCCACGTCGTCGGCGGCAACCAGCGCGCCGCAGACAAGCTGGCCGATGCGGTCGGCCGCAAGCGGATTCGGTTAAACCAATTGGTAACGCATATCGCTGCCGACGCCGACGGCGTGGCAGTCACCGCCGTCGACCAGAGCGATTTTCGGCAGCGGGTTTACCGCGCCGACTACGCGATTACCGCAATTCCGTTGTTCCGCTTGAACGACATCCAGTTCGAACCGGCGTTGAGCGCCGAACGCAAACAAGCGATTCACACCCAATCCGCCGGCGCTTATTTCACGGCCCACGTGTTTGTCGATCCCGGCGCCGAGCGGTTCTGGACCGTGCAAGGCCAGAGCGTGTTGCCCATCCTCAGCGACGGCCCGCTGGGCGTGATTTACGCCGGCCGGTCGCAGCCCGGCCGCGATATTTTGTTGAACCTGCTGGTCAAAGGTGGTACTGGTACAGGAAACGGAAGCCGATGTACAAGCCGGAACCTTGATATACGTGCCGGTCTATCGCAACAATTTGGCTCACGATACGGTCGAGCAACGCCGGGCGGCGCTGATTGGATGGGTCTATAGCCCTTATCGGATGAATGACCTGATGATTGGCATCTTGGGCGACTGGGAACATCGCGAAGGCCAAGTAATCAGCCTGCAAATCTACGATGGCCAAGAGGTAGCGCCATCCAGTCTGCTGTACGCCACCAAAACGGTTACAGGCCCGAATGTGCGCGCATTGCTGCAGCAGCAGCGGATTATCAGATTCAACGGCCACGAGTGGTTGCTAAAGTTCGAGCGGGTCGGCTCGACAAGCAGCATCGGCTACGGACCCGCATGGGCTACTTTGCTGGGCGGCATTGCGATCAGCGTGCTGTTATTCGGCTTGATGTTGTCAGTGGCCAATACCGAAGCCAACGCCGCCCGCCTCGCCAACGACCTTACCAAAGAGATCCGACGCCGCGAGGAATTGTTGACGGAAAGCGAATATCGCTGGCGATTCGCGCTCGAAGGCGCCGGCGATGGGGTGTGGGATTGGAATCTAGCCGAGAACACCGTGTTCTATTCCAAACGCTGGAAGGAAATGCTCGGCTTTGCCGAAGACCAAATTTCCGACAGTCAGGACGAATGGGAACAGCGCATACATCCCCACGACAAAAGCAAAACCCTGGCCACCGTTCAAGCCTACCTTGACGGCAAGTCGGCGGCCTATACCTGCGAATATCGGCTCCGTTGCAGCGACGGCGATTGGAAATGGATACTTGGCCGCGGCATTGTGGTCCGCCGGAGCGAGGATGGCAAACCATTGCGCATGATCGGCACCCTCACCGATATCCATGAGCTCAAACAACTGAACCAGGAGCTAACCCAAAGCAGAGCGGAACTGCAAGAAGCGCAACGTATCGCTCAGACCGGTAGCTGGCAACTGGACTTGGCTACCGATCGGGTGGCTTGGTCGCCGGAACTTTATCGAATATTCGGTTTGTCGCCCGATATGCCGCCACCCAACTACCGCGAGCAAGCCCGACTGTTCACCCCGGAAAGCTGGGATCGGTTGCAAGAGGCAATACTCGATACCAAGACGGCGGGAACGTCCTACAAGCTTGAGCTTGAAGTGGTCAAGACCGATGGCACGCATGGTTGGATGTTGGCAAGTGCTGAGGCTATACGCGATGAAAACCAAGCCATCATCGGTCTTCGGGGAGTGGCCGGCGACATCACCGAACGTAAACGGGCCGAATTGAAATTGCTCGCCGCATACGCAGAAACTCGCCGCTTTCGCGAGGCCCTGGATTATGTGACCTCGTTCGTCTACATGAAAGATACCCAATCCCGATATGTATACGCCAACCGCACCACATTGGAGTTATTCGGCGTTTCCGCCGCGGAACTGGAAGGCTGCGGCGATGCCCGCTTTTTTCCGCCGAATACTGTGAAGCGTTTGCGGGAGATCGATTCGCGTGTCTTCGCCGGCGAGCAAACCACGGAAGAAGTCGATGTCGTCTTTGCCGACGGCAGCCACCGAGTCTATCTGGAAATCAAGGCGCCCATCTATTCGGACACGCCAGACAAGGCGATCTGGGGATTATTAGGCATCTCCACGGACATAACGCCGATCAAGGAGCATGAACAATATCTGGAACATATCGCCCACTACGACGTACTTACGGGCCTACCGAATCGAGTATTGTTAGCCGATCGCTTGCAGCAAACCATGGCGCAAACCCAGCGCCGCGAGCGCTTACTCGCAGTGGCCTACATCGATTTGGATGGATTCAAGACCATCAACGACAGCTATGGCCACGATGCAGGCGACCAATTGCTGATGATCGTGGCGTCAAACATGAAACAAACCTTAAGAGAAGGCGATACGCTGGCGCGCTTGGGCGGCGACGAATTTGTCGCAGTGTTGCTCGATCTTGAAAACATGGCGGCCAGCGTACCGATGCTATCCCGCCTGATGGCCGCTGCGGCCGAACCGGTGGATTTTGATGAATTGCGGCTCCAGGTATCGGCCAGCATTGGCGTCACCTTCTTTCCGCAAGGCGAAGACGTCGATGCCGACCAATTGCTTCGCCAGGCCGATCAGGCAATGTACCAGGCCAAGTTAGCCGGTAAAAATAATTACTATATCTTCGATACCGATAAGGATCGCCTGACGCGTGGCCTACATGAAAGTGTGGAGCGGATTCGGCGGGCTTTGTTCGACGGCGAATTGGTTTTGTATTACCAACCCAAAGTCAATATGCGTTTGGGCACGGTCATCGGCGTCGAGGCTCTGATACGCTGGCAACATCCCGATAGAGGGCTCTTGTCGCCAGCGCTGTTCCTGCCGGTGATTGAAGACAACCCACTGGCTGTCGAAGTTGGCGAATGGGTGATCGCAACCGCGCTAGCCCAGATAGAACGTTGGCGAGAAGACGGACTTCATATTTCGATCAGCGTTAATGTCGGCGCTTACCAGCTACAACAGTCTAATTTCGTCGAACGGCTACGCGCTCTGTTGGCTGCGCATTCTCGCATCACGCCGTTCTCGCTGGAGATCGAAGTCCTGGAAACCAGTGCACTTGCAGATTTGGCGCAAATTTGCCGCGTGATGAACGAATGCCGCGAAATTGGCGTACGCTTTGCGCTGGACGACTTTGGCACGGGTTATTCCTCTCTAACCTATCTGAAACGCCTGTCCGCGGATCTACTCAAGATCGATCAGAGCTTCGTTCGCGACATGTTGGACGATCCCGAAGACTTGGCGATTCTGGAAGGCGTACTGGGGCTGGCCACCGCATTTCGCCGACATGCTATTGCCGAAGGCGTTGAAACGTTAGAGCACGGCAGCATGTTGTTGCAACTGGGTTGCGAACTGGCCCAAGGTTACGGTATCGCTCGCCCGATGCCGGCCGCTGAGCTGCCAAATTGGGCAAATGTCTGGCAACCGGCGCCTGGCTGGCTTGGGCTGGCTGCGTTAAACCGTAGCGAGCTGCCCTTGCTCTATGCCGGGGTCGAGATACGCGCTTGGGCCCGGGCTTTCGAGGCATCCTTGAGCGGCGTGCATGATACGCCCCCGCCTTTGGAATATCACCAGTGCCGTTTCGGCGCCTGGCTGAACGCAGGCGGATTAGCCGGGCGGGTCTCGCCGTCCAGCCTACAGGCGATTGACGCGTCGCATCGCCAGTTGCATGACTTGGCCACCGAGCTTATCGACATCAAGGCTCAAGGCCGCAATCAAGAAGCTTTGGCCAGACTCAGCGAGTTTTATTGCTTGATGGACGCTTTGCTCGAGCATTTAAAAGCGCTAATGAACCTGGGCTAAACGGCCGCAGGAAATCGTAGAGTACGGGCTGATTCCCCCATACGCGTTTCGTCATTTACGCCATTGAGGCATGGCCGGAAGCAGATGGGCTATTTTCCAAAAACTGAATTTCGCCCGATGGAAACCACGTTGATTGAATCCTTGTCATTTACTCCTTGTTTTTTGAGTCAAAAACCAACGCACCGCCAGTTCCTGATGTTTGGAGATGAATCCCTCTTTGTGCGCGTTGTAGTCGAGCGGATCGGAGAAATCGATCTTGACGATTTCGAGCTTTAGCCGTTCATATTCGATCCGGACATCGGGGTGTGCCAATAAGTAATCCCGAAAGGCGATGTGGCGCATCCAGTGGTAACTGCCTTGCTCTATCGCATGAATATTGACGACCGTGTTGTAATCGACGCCGAAACTCAAAACATCGTTTGTTGCAAGGATGCTAGGCAGCGGCTTGCCCGAGAGTGGCGTCAGTTTCACGAAGAATCGCCGATACGGCATACCGGGAGTGAACTTCTCGATGTAGGTATAACCGGCATTGAGTATCGGTTCAATGGTTTCGTCAAGCAGGCTTTGATCCGTTATGCCAACCAGAACGTCGATTATGGGTTTGGCGGCGATGTCGCCTAAAGATGTGCTGCCGATATGATCAACCGAACCCAATAAATGACCGATCGCAGACTCGATAGTCAATTTGTGCCGACAGAAGTCGCCCTGCCATCTTGGATTGTAGGGTTCGATAGTTACCTTCAATTGTCCTCCTGCGGATCGGGTTCCATCTGAGTGCAAGGCGACGTCTGGCCTGAGTCCGCTTTCGCATGGCGCCAATAATCGCGCATCAATTCGCCGGCCCAGTTTGGCTGGCAAACTTGCTCCCTAGGCAGAAACTCCCGCATGACCGGCTTGATGTCGATCACCGGGGTGCCGGCGATGGCGTCCAATTCAACCACGGTTAGGCATCTATCTTCGACCTTAACTAAACGGCAGATGGTACTACCGATTCTGTTGGGCCTATTTTTTGCCCGCTGCGCGAATATCCCAACCTGGGGCCAAGCCGGGTTATTGCGCGGATGCCGAGCACCGGTGACGATATTCGATTCTGCTACTTGATGAAAAAGAAACAAGACTTCGACGTGCGAGAATGCGTCGAGGCCTGCCAATGCTGCGGAGCAAAACTCCGGGGCGATGACGATGCGCGATTGCTGGGCTCCCCAAAAGTCGTCTTGCTTGCTATCGCGATTGCTTTCGACCAAACCAATCGGATTTATGAAATAGGACATAGCTTGCTTTGTATTTGCGCTGGTGAAGCCATAGACCCCGCCCCTTGTAAACAACCATAGGCGCCCTGTCGGCGGCTCAGGTTGATTGCGGCGACACCGCCGAAGGGTCAATCTTACCGCCGGCCATTCTAAGCAAATCTCGCGATCAAATCCAAAACCCGGCCTCGTCCCGCATTGGCCAACTAATCGTTCCGGCCAATCCCACCCCCTTAACCGATAACCGAACATAGCGGCAGGACTCGCGTTGTTTCAGGCTATCGCCTGGCTCGGCCGAAGCGGCGAATAGTTGTTATGCCGGTTTGTTTCCTTTTACCCCACTCCACCGTCATTGCTTTATTCCGCATCCATGGAACTCTACGCATTATGTGCCATGATTTTTGCGCCCGTCCCCATAACCGTCGAGCCGGCCGACCGGCTTGTTCGAGCAGCTCGGTCGGCGAAAGCGCGAAGTCCCGGTAGTTCAATCACCTGAGCGGAGAATAATTATGAACAGCCCTTTGAAAATTAGTTTGGACGATCAATTGCTGACCCAAATAGTCGACGTTTGGTACGCCAAAATGCGCGACGACTACCGGGCGAACCGCTATTTTTACGACAGGCCGTTGGCGGAGCAAACCGCGTCATTGAAGCAGCTACTGCGGGCGTTGCTGGCAAACGAAGCGGTGGCTCCGCAAAAGCTATCCGAACTTGCCGATGCGGCATTGGCTGCGGCTTTCGCCCGTGGCAACGCCAAGCCGAGCTTGGTCAACAATCGCGATTTCGCCTTTTTGGGCACGTTGATGAACGGTAACATCGTCGGCGACGACTCGGAGATTCCGCGGCTGACCCTGTTATGTCCGGCCCATTCTCACTTTTTGCGGCTCAACCCTATCGACGATGTCTACGACGTAGCCTTGGAGTTGTTGCGGGCAACGCTTGCCCAACTCAACGTTGCCGCCGAAACGGCGACGCCGTTGGTCAATTTTGTCGCGGCGGGTAAGGACAGCATGATGGGCAGGGGCCAACCGATTTTCGATGACGAGGAACACACCAGCCGTTTCAGTACCCATGGCTGACAGCCGCCGGCATTCGTTCGGCGCATGCCAGGTTGCCGATGCGCCGAACGGTTGCAGCCCTTGACCGCCGATCCGCCCCCGCCTGAATTCCGGCGGGCCTTGCTGGAATCGGCTAAGCTCGATTCGGCGTCAGTGGTGGTGTTCGTGCCCCATTTGTCTCTGGACTTTAATGACGAAAGGGTCGTATTCCTTGTCGCCCAGATCGGAGTAATCGATGATCTCGTAAGTCTCGCTGGCGGTTGGCTGCCAAGGCGCGTCGCTCAGCGGGTATGCATTCAACAGCTCGGTATGCTCGGCTGTACCGTGCGCGGTACGTTCGATCAGAACCGGCAGGCCCAGATCCAACCTGATAACGACATGCCATTCGGCGCCGGCGGCGGTGCCGCGGTATTCGCGTACCGGCTTGCCGTCCAGCCATTCCTCGCCGCCGCCGGTCAGACGTGCCAACACCGCCGGATCGACCAATAACGCCAGCTTTTGCCAGGCAGGCTTGCCGCCCAACATTTTCAAATCGTCTTCCTGAAATTCTATCGCCCGGCGGTCGTTGTGGTACAGCTTGCGGTGAATCAAAGCCTTGCCGTCGCGTTGCCACAGCTCGCCCAAACCGAGTTGCGGCCGTTCCATGACGATTTGCCGGCCGTCGCGCCAAAACCGCCAAACCACGGCTGCCGCTGCCGCGGCGGCGGAATCGTGTTGGTGGCCTGCGGTGTCGGCGGTCAGCGTGGTTTTATACTCGGCCGCCGCCGGCGGCAGATTGGCGCTGGCCAAATCGGCCATGCCGGCCGGCGCAGCCCGGTAGTGGGGATTTTGGCTGCAAGCGGTCAGGATTGCCGCCGCAATGAAGACGGAGATTCGCTTGAAAAGCGGGTTGACGAGTGATGCCATGAATAAACCGATGCGGGATTGACGAAAACGCCGGGGACATTAACCGCCCCCGGCCAACTAACTGCGGCGGCTGTTAGCGGCGGCCGCTCCAGCCCAACGCTTCGGCCATGATGTGGTAAATCGCGTTTTGCTCCAGCGTGCCGCGCACCAGGTAGGCGCCCGGACCGTCGGCATAAATCGCCACGTCTTCGCCGGCGTGGGTTTCCGAGCCCATCGGCACGCTCGCTTCCTGCATGTAATTCGGATTCTCGGTATCGACCGCGCTCAAATCCGGGCGCAGCTTGCTGCCGGCATAGGGTGCGGAAACGGTGCCTTCGTTGGCCGGATTGAATTCCTTGCGCTGCCAGCCGCCGGTCCAGCCGGGACCGTTGGCATAGGCCAAGGTGGTATACGGCAAGCCCAATGAATCTTCCGCTTCGACGCCGTCCACGGCAGTTTTACCCAGAATCGGGTTGCCGCGCGACGGGTAGCCGGCGATGGTGAACACATGGCTGTGGTCGGCGGTAACCAGGATCAAGGTGTCCTTGTCGTCGGTCAGTTGCTTGGCCTTTTTCACCGCTGCCGACAGTGCCACGGCATCGGTCAGCGCCCGGTAGGCGTTGCCGGCGTGGTGGGCATGGTCGACCCGTCCGCCCTCGACCATCAGGTAATAACCTTTGCGGTTCTTGCGCAAAATCTTGATCGCTTTTTCGGTCATGTCGGCCAGAGAGGGCTCGCCGGCCGCGTCGTCTTTACGGTCGGCTTCGTAACGCATGTGCGAGCGTTCGAACAGGCCCAACAGGTGGTCGGTTTTGGCCGGATTCACCGCATCGAATTGGCTTTGATTCCAAACGTATTCGGCATTGTTGTATTTAGCCGTCCATTCCGCGGCCAAGTCGCGGGCGTCGCCGCGGCGGCCTTTTTGGGTCGGATATTCCGGATCGGCGGCCGTATTCGGCATGAAATAGCTGCGGCCGCCGCCCAGGGCAACTTCCAAGCCGTCGCCGTAGGGAAATTCCAGCAGTTGGCGGGCGATATCTTTCACAGTGGCGCCGGCCGGCAAGTTGGTATCCGCTTCCCAATCGCGGTTGGAAATATGGGCGTAGTTGACTGCCGGCGTGGCGTGGGTAAAGCGGGCCGTCGTCACGACGCCGGTGGACATGCCGCGTTCTTCGGCGCGCTCCAGAATGGTTTTGACGCTTTTCGCCGCGGTAACGTCGGCACTGGTTTCGGTGCGGACAATAGTTTGGTCCACCGAGATCGCACCGTCGTTGGTTTTGATACCGGCCACCATTGCGGTTGCGGTCGGCGCCGAATCGGAGGTCTGCTGATTGGCGCTGGCCGTGACCGAGAATGCGGTATTGGCAAATTTTTCGAAACTGAGCCGGTTGAATTCGCCGTCGCGTCCGTTCAATTGGCCTTCCAGAATGCGGGCGGCCGTGACGGTGGATACACCCATGCCGTCGCCGACGAACAGAATCACGTTTTTGGCTCGGCGCAGATTCGGCAGATCGTATTTGTTGACTCTGACCGCCGCCTGGCCGACTTGGAACCATTCGCTGGCCGACTCCGGAACCTGCGCGGTCGACATGTGTTGATGCCCGTGGCCGCCGTCGGCGACCGCGGCAATTGAAAGCGTCACACCGAAGGCAGCCAAGGCCGCGGCTAATTTGTCTGGTTTTGGGTGTTTCATGGGTTGGCTCCGACAATGAATTCTGGAGCGGGCAGCATAGCCGCGGCACATGACAGATTCGTGAAACGGGTTGACTTGTTTTTATATTTCGACTAATTTTGAAATATGGAAAACAAAACCGCCGTTACCGCCCTCGCCGCCCTGGCGCAAGAAACCCGTTTATCGCTGTTCCGCGCCCTGGTCCAAGCCGGACCGGCCGGCTTGGCGGCGGGCAAGATCAGCGAGATGCTGGGAATCGCGCCGTCTTCGTTGTCGTTTCATTTGAAAGAACTGGTCCATGCCGGCTTGATCGAGTCCCGCAACGAAAGCCGCTTCGTGATTTATTCGGCCAATTTCGCGGCGATGAATCAGCTATTGGCGTTTCTGAGCGAGAACTGCTGCGGCGGACACGACTGTTTGCCGGCCGCCCGCCCGGCCTGTACGCAAGCGGAATAAGGCCAAGCGGATTTTCGGCGATTTCGGTTTTACTTCGAACCCACAACTACAGGAAGCCCGATGAACGACAACGTTTTGAATGTATTGTTTTTGTGTACCGGCAATTCCGCCCGCAGCATCATGGCCGAGGGCATATTGGCCAAATACGGCGGTGGCCGCTTCAGAGCGTTCAGCGCCGGCAGCCATCCGACCGGCCAGGTCAACCCCTATGCCTTGGAGCGATTGAGTCTGGAAGGCATAGCGTTGGCCGACGCCCGCAGCAAAAGCTGGGAGGAATTTACCGGGCCCGACGCCCCCGCCATGGATTTCGTGATTACCGTCTGCGATAACGCCGCCAACGAAACCTGTCCGGTTTGGCCCGGCCAACCGATGACTGCGCACTGGGGCGTGTTCGATCCGGCCGCCGCTGCCGAACCGGAAAAGCGCATCGCGTTTGCCAAGGCCTTTGCGGTACTGGAACGGCGGATCGGCCTATTCGTCAACTTGCCGATGGCCAGCCTGGAACGCATGGCCTTGCAACGCAAAGTGCAGGACATCGGCAAGTCGGAATGATGGCCGATTTCGAGCCAGCACTTCCCCGATGCGATTAGCGACTCAACCCAACGGATTTTCGATGAACATACTATTTCTCTGTACCGGCAACTCCTGCCGCTCGCTGATGGGCGAAGCGATTTTCAACCACCTGGCGCCCCCGGACTGGCATGCCATCAGCGCCGGCAGCAAGCCTTTAGGCCGCCTGAATCCCGGCGCGGTGGCCTTGCTGGAGGAAAAAGGCATCTCCACCGCGGCTTACTACAGCAAGTCCTGGAACGATCTGCCGCTGACGCCGGACATCGTCATCAGCGTCTGCGGCAACGCCGCCAACGAAACCTGTCCGGCCTATTTGGGGCAGGCGCTGCGCAGCCATTGGGGAGTGGAAGATCCGGCCCATGCCGAGGGCAGCGAGGCCGAAATCAAGGCCGCGTTCGAAACCGCTTACCGGATTCTGTGCCATCGCATCGAACAATTTCTGGCACTACCTTTGGCCGAACTCCAAAACGATCCGGCACGCTTGAAAGCGGAAATGGATAGGATCGGCGTATCGATGCCGCAGCCCGAATCCGAAACTTGAAATGGCGCATCCGGCAGCCGCAGCGGCAAACCGGGCCAACCTCCAACCCACCCGACCAGTGAGTAAGCCCATGAAACGTTTTCATATCCACATCGCCGTCGACGACCTCGACGCCAACATTCATTTTTACAGCGGGCTGTTTCAAGCCGAGCCGACAGTTCGCCATGCCGATTACGCCAAGTGGATGCTGGACGATCCGCGCATCAATTTCGCGATTTCCCAGCGCGGCGGCAAAGCCGGGTTGGACCATCTCGGTATTCAGGTCGAATCGGCGGCGGAACTGGCAGCGGTGCAACAGGCGCTGACTGCCGCGGCACTGCCTGTGGTCGAGCAAAAGCAAGCGGCTTGCTGCTATGCCGAATCGGATAAATACTGGAGCGTCGATCCGCAAGGCATCGCCTGGGAGGCCTTCCATTCCCTGCACAGCATTCCGGTGTTCGGCGCCGACGGTGTCGTAACGCCGGAGCCGGCCGGGTCTTGCTGCGGGCCAAAATCCGCTTGTTCCCCCCAGTAAAGTTAGCGCCGCCCACATCCGCCGCCGAGAGATCGACTATGACCACAGCACCCTGCGCCAATCCGCGTTTATCGTTTCTGGACCGTTTTCTGACCTTGTGGATTTTTCTGGCAATGGCCGTCGGAGTTGGCGTCGGTTTCGCCGTACCCGAGCAGGTCCAAGCCTTCAGCGCCGCAGTTTCGCTCGGCACCACCAACATACCGATCGCGGCCGGCCTGATATTGATGATGTATCCGCCGCTGGCCAAAGTGCATTACGAGGAATTGGGCGACGTGTTCCGCAACTGGCGGGTGTTGGGCCTGTCACTGTTGCAAAACTGGGTGATCGGTCCGCTGCTGATGTTCGCATTGGCCGTATTGTTTTTACGCGATTATCCGGAATACATGGCCGGTCTGATCATGATCGGCCTGGCCCGCTGCATTGCGATGGTAATCGTCTGGAACGAACTGGCGCGCGGCGACAACCAATATTGCGCGGCGTTGGTGGCGTTCAACAGCGTGTTTCAAGTGCTGTTCTTCAGCGTCTACGCCTGGCTGTTCGTCACGGTGTTGCCGCCGTTGTTCGGTTTGCCCGGCAGTCTGGTGGCCGTAACCATAGGCGACATTGCTCAAAGCGTATTCGTTTATCTGGGGATTCCGTTCATTGCCGGTTTTACCAGCCGCTACGTTCTGGTCAAAACCAAAGGCAAAGATTGGTACCAAAGCTTCTTCGTCCCGAAAATCAGCCCGCTGACCTTGATCGCGCTGTTGTTCACGATTGTCGTGATGTTCTCGCTGAAAGGCGAACTGATCGTGCAGTTGCCGCTGGATGTGTTGCGTATTGCGCTGCCGCTGATGGTTTACTTCGTCGTGATGTTCCTGCTGAGTTTTGCCAGCGGAAAATGGATAGGCGCCGACTACGGCCAAACCACGACCTTGGCCTTTACCGCGGCCAGCAACAACTTCGAACTGGCGATTGCCGTGGCCGTGGCGGTGTTCGGCATCAACAGCGGCGCCGCCTTCGCCGCCGTGATCGGCCCCTTGATCGAAGTACCGGTGATGGTGGGCTTGGTCAACGTGGCGTTTTGGTTCCGCAGCCGATTGTTCCGCGCCGGCGGCCGGTAGCTCGACTCGGTCCGGCTCAGGCAAGGGTTGCAGTTATTTTTAGCTATGTTCGCATTTACGGCTTATGCCGGAATGACGGCTTTGACGATCTGTCAACTGCTAATGCAAACATAGCCTTATTTTTGTTGCAGCCGGCTCAGGTACTCCACCAAGGCCAAAATCCGGCTACGCACCAGAGCCTCGCCGCTCTGTGCGGCATCCCCGTCGAAATGGGCCGAAGTCGCGCTTTTGAAAGCAGCCCCCCAAATCGGCATTTCACGGCTACCGTGCGCCGCGATTTCCCGGCGGCCGTCGATGATTTGGTAAACCGTGTCGAACGGAAACGTGCCATTGTGGTTGCGCGACAATAGGGTCAAATCCGGCACCGGCTGCGCTGACGCATCCTTCCCGGCCGCAGCGCCGCCCTGCGCCGTAGCGCCGTGGCAGGCCGCGCAGTGGCTGTCGTACTCGATTTTGCCGAGGTCGGGATTGCCTGCGGCAGCGGCATTGACGGCCACACCGAGCAACACGATACCGATTGCACTCATGATTGCCACACGGTTATTTCGGTCAAATTTCATAGGTCCTCCTTTTTTATTGATACGGCAAACCCGCAGCATTCCGTCTTATGACGACATACGGACTGTTCCTGCATTTTGCCAAATCTTAACGCTAGCGCTTACGACAGGAAATAGTTTGACTCGCTCAAACTTTGCCGAATTAAGCCATATGCCGCAGATCATGTGTGAAATGCCGCAAAAAATACTGATAGCTCGACCGTAGCATGGCGATTCAGTCCTCAATCCGCTGGATTACCCCTCCAAAAAGCTTGGCACGAAAATTGATAACAACCTGTCGGCAAATCGCCAAATGCAAATATACTAATAACCAAACTTACAGTTCAATTTATGAAACCAATCTCGATTAGACACATGATATTCGGAGGTGTAATTCTGGCACTGTCCGGCACGACCCAAGCGAGCGTCTCCTACAATCTCACCGGCTGGGACGATTCCGGCACGGGCGGCCTCGACGGCAGCGCTCCGGCGTCGTGGACAGGCACCTCGGCTCCGAACTATACCGGGGCATTGAACGCGATGTGGTTTGCAAACCTGGAGTCGGATAATGCTTCCGAGACTGTGTCGTCATTAAGCGCTCGTAGTCAAGGTGCTGACCCGAACTTTGCACTTGCAGTCGGCCCCAGAGCTTGGAGCGCAAATGCTACCGGTACTTTAGGCAAAGGCCATGGTTCAGACTTCGGATTGATTACACTTACCAGCGCTACGAATTTAACCGTAACCGTCAGTGCCGACACCGATTTGGGTTCGGTATTAAAACCCGGCTTTTCGTTATTTCAAGGATGGGATACCAGCACCACGGCGGTTCGGGTCGCGGACTACCAGAACAACCAAGACAATCCGCTACTTAGCCAAGGCTTAGATTTTATCGACAGCGCTGCCAGCACGATTGCCGGCGGTTTTGCCAGTTTTACCTTCAATAATTTGGGTGCCGGAAACTACACGCTGTTTGTGGGCGGAAACGCCACACTAAGTGCCGGCAGCCAAGGCAAATACACTGTCGCTTTGGCTGCATCGCCGGTACCGGTGCCGGGCGCAGTTTGGCTGTTTGGCACTGCATTTTTCGGCGCGGTAGGCATCGGGAAAGCTAAACGCGGCAACTAACCAACGTACGCCTTGCGTTGTGTTTCAACACAAGGCGTTGTCACAACGTCGTGTTTGTCGATGTTTATTTACGCTGCAAGCGCAAGGAATTCAGCACTACCGAAATCGAGCTCAGCGCCATCGCGCCGGAGGCGATCATCGGGTTGAGCTTGCCCAGCGCCGCCACCGGAATCGCCACGCTGTTGTAACCCAAGGCCCAGAACAAGTTTTGTTTGATGATGCGTAGCGTCGCACCGCTCAACTCCATCACCTCGGCGACCTTAGCGATGTCGCCGCTGACCAGGGTCAGATCCGCGGTCTCGATCGCGACGTCGGTCCCGGTGCCGATCGCAAAACTGACGTCGGCGGCGGCCAGCGCCGGCGCATCGTTGATACCGTCGCCGATCATGCCGACTCTGCCGCCCTTTTCCTGCAGCTCGCGCACGATGGCCAATTTTCGCTCCGGTTTGGCTTGCGCAACCACGGTATCGATGCCGACCTGCGCGGCGATGTAACGGCCGGTGGCTTCGGTGTCGCCGGTTGCCATCAACGGCTCGACGCCGAGCCGGCGCAGGCGTCGAATCGCCGCCGCCGCGTGCTGGCGCGGCTGATCGGCGATAGCAAACAAAGCCGCCGCCTTGCCGTCCACTGCCACAAACACCGGGGTTTTGCCCTGCGCCGAAAATTGCAGCGCCTTTTTATCCAGGGTTTTAAAACGTATGTCCAGACTGCGGAACCAATCGGCGTTGCCGACCAATACCTCGCTGCCATCGACCGTGGCTTTGATGCCGCAGCCGGGAAGGTTTTCGAAACCGCCGACCTTGCCGGGTTCCACTCCGCGCGTCTTGGCATAGGCAACGATGGTCCGAGCCAAAAAGTGTTCGGAATCTTCCTCCACCGTAGCGGACAAGGCCAGCACCCGCATTTCGTCCTGGCCGGCGGCCAGCAGAAAATCGGTGACTTTAGGCTTGCCTTCCGTAATCGTGCCGGTCTTGTCGAATACGATGTAATCCAATTGGGAGGCCGTTTCCAGGCTGCTACCGTTACGAATATAGACTCCGCTCTTCGCCGCCTGGCCGGTGCCGACCATGATCGCCATCGGCGTCGCCAGCCCCAGCGAACAGGGACAGGCAATCAACAGCACCGCAATCGCGTTGGTAAAGGCAATGCCGAAACCGGCACCGGCCAACAGCCAACCGCCCAGCGTCAAGGCCGACAAAGCCATGACCGACGGCACGAACAGCGCCGAAATCCGGTCGACGGTTTTTTGAATCGGCAGCTTCGACGATTGCGCCTGGTCGACCATGCGGATGATATTGGCCAGCACCGTATCGTTACCGACGGCGGTAACCCGCATCTGCAAGGCACCGTTGGCGTTGATGCAGCCGCCGACCAGTTTATCGCCCGTTTTTTTCACGACCGGCAGGCTTTCGCCGGTGACCATGGACTCGTCTACGGTGGACAGCCCCTCCAGCACGACGCCGTCGGTCGGAATTTTTTCGCCGGGCCGCACCAGCAAAATATCGCCGATAACAACTTCGTCCAGTCCGACCACCAACTCGTGGCCGTCGCGCAGTAAGGTTGCGTGTTGCGGCTGCAAATCGACCAATTTGCGGATCGCTTCGTGGGCTTTGCCCTTGGCTTTTTCTTCCAGATAACGGCCGACCAGAACGAAGGACAAAATGCCGGTCGCCGAATCGAAGTACAGCCCGCGGCTACCGGACAGCAACGAATACAAGCTGTAGCCGTAGGACGAACCGACGCCCATCGCGATCAGGCTGTCCATGTTGGTCGCACCTTGGCGGGCCAATACGGCCGCTTTGGCGAAGAACGGTTTGCCGGCCCAAAATACGACCGGCAATGCCAGCAAATGCTGCGCCCAATGCCAAAAGCGGGAAGCCGGCACGGCCATGCCGATAGCCATGACCGGCACGCTCAGTGCCGCCGCCAGCACCATACGGTTGCGGGCGTCGCGCAGGCGGCGCTTTTCGTTGGCGATCAACATTTGCCGCTGCGCCAGACTGTCGAAACTGTGCGCCTTGTAACCGGCTTTCTCGACGATGGCGGCGGCGATGTGTTTGTCCAGCCGGCCCTTGACCACGGCCGATTCGGTCGCGAAATTGACTTCGGCTAGGCTGACTCTCGGGTCGCGTCTGAGCAACATCTCGATCAGCAACGCACAAGATGCGCAGGTCATGCCCTCAATGGACAGATGGTGTTCCTGCTCCGGCTGGTTCGGATCGACTTCGCCGACGGTAGCAGCTTGCGCCGCAGCTTTAGCGCGCCGGCCGAGATTGCCCAGCATCAGGTCCAGCGCCGTCAGCAACTGGCTGCCGGGCAGTTTCTGCGGATCGAAGCGGACCACGACACAGCCGATGCTCGGCACGCTACGCACGTCGCTAACCCCGGGACGCTTTTTCAGCAGGATTTCCAGGATGTAACACCGCTCCGGGTCCTTGGCCAACAGCGGCGACACGAAGCGGACCCGGTTGTTGAGCTGGTGCAGCAACCGGCCATGGGTCAAAGTATTTCCATTATCGTTCTGGGTCATGGCGCTTCCTGTTTAGGTATGGCGAATCCATAGCCGGCTTTTGCGCAGGCGTCCGGCGGATTTCGGACGCTTTACTCGGCGTGCTCCTGTTTTGCGGCCAATTCCCGCCGGTACTTGTATGCCGTAATGCCCAGCGCCACACCGGCGCCGAATAAAACCAGCGGATGCAGCAGGATTTTCCGGGCCAGGCCGGCTTTGCCGGTGGCGACCGCACCCGCCACGGCGCCGGCCACCGCCGGATGCATCATGCCTTCTCCCATCTTCATTGCCGTTCCGACCATTTTGCTGCCGGCCTCGACAGCCGCTTTTGCTCCGTGTACGTGTGCCATGTCAATCACCTCGATCAATATAAAAATTCAAGTAATGCAAACCCGATTTGCTCTGCCGCCTGGCTCGAGCCGAACGGTTTATGCGACGGGGCCGAAATGTCGGCTTCATTCGGATCGATCGCTGCCGGCCGCATATTCGCGGCTTTCGGCGACCAAATCCAGCAGATTCTCGCGTTGCCGCAACAGGAAATTCTTGCTTTCTTCTGCGGTGCGGCTGCCGACAATAATAATCTCCTTGCGGTATTTGTGGGTCAGGTAACCGCCGACCACGCCGGTGGCGAACAAGGCCAACGGGTGGCGGACCAGGGCGCCGCTAATGCTTTTGCTGGCGTGGGTCACGCCGGAAATGACAATGCCCATGAATACGCCCTTAACCAAGGCCTCGCCTCGGGTCGGCGGAGGCATCCGTTTAGTTTTGCGGCCGCTGCTGCCGTTCTTTTTTCGGGTTTCGTGGTGTGTGCTGGTAGCAATGTTGTTGTCGCTCATAACTGTCTCCGTGTTGGCAACGGGAATTGGCCGGCGCCGGCGGGTCGACACCGGGGCCGGCGGCTGGTATCGTGCTCGCGCTTGGCCACTATATCAGGCTTCACTAATCTTCCTCCTGTTTCGATAGCCGGTCAATTACCTTAAATTTAGCCTTTAATTTCAATCACACGAGACTCCAGTATGACGTTAGGCAGCACCTCGCCGGGTTCGGGCAACATTTTCAGAAAAATCCTAACCGTCGGTTTTGCGTTACTGGGCATCGGGCTGATCTTGTGGCTGGACAGTTGGTTCATGGATCACGCGGGCATGCCGGATTTGACCGGGGACCTGAATTTCGGCCTGCTGTTTCTGATCGGCTTTTTGACCAGCTTCCACTGTGTCGGCATGTGCGGTCCTTTGATCCTGGGTTATATCGCCAAAAATGCCAAAGCCGGACAGCATTCGCATACAGCGCATTTGCTGTACGGCGTCGGCAAAACATTGTCTTATTCGACGATCGGCGCCCTGTTCGGTGCGTTCGGCGCGATCGTCGCCTTCACGCCGTTTACCCAAGGCGCTATCGGCATGGCTGCCGGCTTTTTCCTGGTCCTGTTCGGCATCCACATGTTGGAAATATTTCCTGCGTTGCACCATTTCCAGTTCAAAACGCCGGGCTTTGTCATGCGTTTCGTCGGCAAAGAATACCGCAAGCACAGCAACCCGTTCGTGATCGGTTTGCTGAACGGCCTGATGATCATTTGCGGCCCGCTGCAAGCCATGTACGTGATGGCAGCCGGCAGCGGCAGTTGGTCGCAAGGCGCGACTATTCTGTTTTTCTTCGGCCTGGGCACCTTGCCGCTACTGATGGGTTTCGGCTTTTTGACCAGCCTGTTGTCGGCCAACTTAACCCCCAAATTGCTGAAAGCCTCCGGCGTGATCGTGATGGCTCTGGGCGTCATCATGCTCAACCGCGGCTTGTCCGTCACCGGCAGCGGCTGGGACTTTAATACCGTGGTCGCCCGTGTGTCGCTCGAATTTGCGCCGAAGGGTCCCGAAGTACCCTACTGCGAAAACGAACAAACCATTCGCATGGATGTGCTTAAAAGCCGTTTCGCGCCGAACAAATTCACGTTGCGTAAAGGCATTCCGGTGAAATGGGTGATCGATGTCAAGGAATTGAACGAATGCAACAAAGAGATAGTGGTGCGCGATTACGGGCTGGATATCAAATTGCAGAAAGGCTCCCAGGTAATCGAATTCACGCCGAAGGAAGCCGGAGTCGTGCCGTGGAGTTGTTGGATGGGCATGATTCCCGGCACCTTTATCGTCGTGGAAGAGACTTCGCCGCCGGCGACCGAAACCGCCGCGCCAGCCGCAGTGGCGCCCGAGGAGACCGCTGCGCAACGGCTGCTGCGCCAATTTCGCGAACAATGGCAAAAACTCCTGGGCTAACGGTAACAGGACATGCCGCACAAGCCCCAACATCCGACGCCGAGTTGCGCCCGGCTCATCAATCACGCTGAATCAAGCCGCCATAACGGTATGAATTGCCCGAATTCCGGCCGCAACGTTGCGATTGGCGTCATCCTTGCCATCCCAGCCACGGGCATTTCCTGTCGGGGTAACGCTCTGTGTTTTACGACATTGCCCCATCCCCAATGCCCTTGAGTTAAGCCGTTCGTCCTGAACTTGTCGAAGGGCGAACGGTTAACCCTAAACTTAAGGAAACGATGATTTATTCATTTTCGTCGTTCCCGTGAAAACGGGAACCCCAAAAAATCAAAGATCTGGATCTCCGCTTTCGCGGAGATGACGATTTAGTCAGCGATTCCTTAACGGCATTGCTCCCATTCCGCCGGGTGCCGTGACGGCTGTTACGCGACGCTCCAAACCCAAGGTATTCCGGACAAATCCGCCGCGGTCTAGCTGTTGCAAACCGGAAGCCGCCTAGACTTCACGGCCCTGCCCCGCTTTCGCGATAAAACCTGGATGAAATATTTTCGGCCGGCGCAAACAGAGATTTGCGGCAAATGCCACAGGCTTGATAAGGCAAATAACATAGTTACCACAACAAAACCGGAAACGATTTTTTTATCCGATTGATTTAAAGCCGTTTATCAATTTATGTCTTGATTTTGCTTGGTTTAGAAAAACGCGTCCGAGATAATTCAGAAAATCGTCATATAGCAATATTTAATCTTGTAAAGCGTTTATATCTTCCCAATAATGTCTAAAAACGCTACGAAATGTCGGCTTTATCCGACACCCTCAGTCGGCATTGAATTACAACTTTAGTCCGGCCAAGCCACTACGGAGAGGCTGTAATGCGATATTCCTCGCTATGGTTTTTAAATGTTCTCGTTCAAGTTTCGCTGTTGAGCCTACTGCTGTTACATGCAAATTCAGCCGCCGACGGTCGGCATCCGCAGCTCGACCGTAAAGCCGCATTGGTAACCAACCTGCGCCTGACCGACCTGTGCCTGTTCACCGAAGCCCGCTACACCCGGCATTTGTCGCAAGCGGATCTGAACACCGCCTTTCAAGACCACCCGCTATCGCTGGAGCATTTTCCGTCCGGCTCGTTTACCCAACCCACCCTGCCGCGCGAGGCGCTATGAACGCCTGGATCGAAAAACAACGTTACATCATCGATTTCACGATTTCGTCGCTGCTGCGGCGCAAGGTGAAAAACCTGGGCTTGCTGGCGCTGTATACCTTGATCGTGTTCATCCTGGCCTCGACGATGTTCTTCACCTACTCGATCAAGCGCGAAGCCAAGTTGATCCTGCAAGGCTCGCCGGAAATCGTGGTGCAGAAAATCGTCGCCGGCCGTCACGATCTTTTGCCGGTGGCTTATCTGGACCAAATCAAGGCCATTCGCGGCGTGGCCGAGGTCGAGCCGCGGCTGTGGGGCTATTACTACGACAGCCTGGTGCAGGCCAACTACACGCTGTTGGTGCCGTCCAAACCGGTGGACAGCAATGCCTCAAAAGCCCGAACCACGGTCGTGGTCGATCCCAACGACCCGCACGCCGCCGATGTCAACAAACCGCTGTACGAATACGACGGCGCGCCGCCGGAGCCCAACACCATCGTGATCGGTAACGGCGTGGCGCGAATGCGCGAAATCGGCGCCGGCGATTTCATGCCGTTCATGAGCTTCGACGGCCAAATCATGAACCTGCGCGTCGCCGGCGTGCTATCGGCCGAATCCGAGTTGGTGTCGGCCGACTTGCTGCTGGTCAACGGCGAGGATTTCCGCAAATTGTTCGGCATCGCGCCCGAATTCGTTACCGATGCCGTCGTCACGGTGAAAAACCCCAGCGAGGTGGCGACTGTGGCAGAAAAAATCAAGAAGAAGTTGCACAGCTCGCGGCCTATCGTCCGCGACGAAATCCTGCGCACCTACGACTCCATCTTCAACTGGCGCGGCGGCATGATGATCGTGGTGTTTTCCGCAGCGGTGCTGGCTTTCGTGATCTTTGCCTGGGACAAGGCATCCGGCCTTAGCGCCGGCGAGCGGCGCGAGATCGGCATCCTGAAGGCCGTGGGCTGGGAAACCTCCGACGTGATTCTGATGAAATTCTGGGAAGGCGCGATGGTCTCGCTGACCGCGTTTTTCAGCGGCGTGATCCTGGCTTACATCCATGTATTCTTCTTGGGTTCTGCAGTATTCGAGCCGGCCTTGAAGGGCTGGTCCGCACTGTATCCGCAGTTCGCTTTGACGCCGTTCGTCAATGCCGAGCAGTTGACCACGCTGTTTTTCCTGACCGTGGTGCCTTACACCGTTGCCACCATCGTGCCGACCTGGCGGGCGGCGACGATCGATCCCGACAGCGCGATGCGCCATACCGGAGAATAGCCATGATCGAATTGTTCAATGTCCGCAAAGTGTTCAATGCCGGTAGCCCTAGCGAATATTCGGCCATCAACGGCGTCGATCTGCGCATCCACGAAAACAAGGTCACCGTGCTGAAAGGCCCGAGCGGCTCCGGCAAAACCACGTTATTAAGTATCGTCGGCTGCATGAGCCGGCCGTCGGCCGGACGGGTGAAATTGCAAGACCGCGAGATCACCAGCCTGCCGGAGCGGTTTTTGACCGATATCCGCCGCAAGACCTTCGGCTTTATATTCCAGCAGCCGAATCTGATTAAAGGCATTTCGGTGCTGGAGAACGTAATGTTGCCGGCTTATCCGTTAGGCGAGAAACGCTCGCTGCTGAAAGCCAAGGCTTTGAAAGGCCTGGACGAACTGAGTTTGGGCCACAAGGCGGTGTCCCATGTCGAATGGTTGTCCGGCGGCGAAGCGCAACGGGTGGCTATTGTTCGCGCCTTGATCAACGACCCGCAAATCATCATCGCCGACGAACCGACCGCGCACCTGGATACCAAGCTGTCCTACCGCTTCATGGAAATCGTCGACCAGTTCAAGGCCCGCGGCAAGACCGTGATCATCACCAGCCACGATCCCCTGGTTTACGACTCGCAAATCGTCGACCACGTGGTCAACTTGCGCGACGGCAAACTCGAGAGTCCGGCGTGATCCTGAACCCCACCGTCATCGCCAATCTGCTGGCCTCCTACACCTCTAGCGGCATGTTGGTGTATGCGGCCTACTACGGCGTGCAGATTCTGAAGCACTGGAATATTGAGAGCGGCGACGAGTTGCAACTGGTGTTGGAGCGCAAGACTTATTTGATTTCGACAGTGCTGAGCTTCGTATTCGGTCTGCAGTTGCTGTCGCTGTTTTTGTACATCTTCACCGCCGACGCTTTGTGCCCACTGTTCGTCGGTGCGATGTGCGCGGCCGGCACCTTGAACGTCAACGGATTCGGTTATCCGACCCTGGAACTGAAAATCCTCAATTTTCTGCTGGCCGGGCTGTGGCTGGTGCTGAACCACGCCGACAACCAAGGCTACGACTATCCGTTGATCAAGAAAAAATACCTGCTGCTGACGCTGATCACGCCGTTCATCGTGCTGGAAACGGTGCTGGAAAGCTTTTACTTTCTAGGCATGCAGGCCGACGTGATCACCTCCTGCTGCGGCAGTTTGTTCAGCAGCGAGAAACAAGGCGGCCTCGGTTCGGAAATTGCCGCGCTGCCGGCCAAGCCTATGTTGTGGGTGTTCTACGGAGCGATGACGATCACCTTGAGCGGCGGCCTGTGGCTTTACCGCACAGGCCGCGGCGGCTTTCTTTACGCCGGCTTGAGCCTGGCGATGTTCGGCACTGCCTTGCTGGCGATCATCTCGGCGATTTCGCTGTACATCTACGAGCTGCCGACCCACCACTGCCCGTTCTGCATCATCATGGAGGATTACCACTACGTCGGCTATCTACTGTATGTGCTGCTGTTCGGCGCGGCGGTGACCGGCATCGGCGCCGGCTTGCTAACCGCATTCGGTAACGTCGGCAGCCTACAACAAGAACTGCCGGGCTTGATCCGGAAATTGACATTGGCCTCGCTGGCCTTGTTTGCACTGTTCACCGCCCTGGTCAGTTACGAGGTTGCCACTTCGAGCCTGGTGCTGAGTTACGAGGTGGTTTATTAGTTTCGGGGGAAACGATGAAAACAAAGTTTGATTCGACTCAATGGCTGCTGGCCGCACTTTGCTTAGTTTGGTTACTGGCGGTCTCAGAGAGCCGCGCCGACCAGAAGATCGAAATCACCAAGCAGGACCGCTGCCCGGTATGCGGCATGTTCGTTTACAAATACCCGAAATGGGTCGCGCAAATCTATTTCAACGACGGTAGCGCCTATTTCTACGACGGCGCCAAAGACATGTTCAAACATATCTTCAACACCCAGCAATACACGCCGGGCAAAACCGCCGAAATGATGACTGAGGTTTGGGTGACCGATTACTACGAGGTGGAGTTGATCGACGCCAAGTCAGCCTATTACGTGATCGGTTCCGACGTGCTGGGGCCGATGGGCCACGAACTTTTGCCGTTCAGGGATCAGGCAGCAGCGCAGGAGTTTATGGAAGACCATAAAGGCAAATCGATCATGCGTTTCCAGGAAGTGACGCCGGCCGTGATCGAATCGCTGGATAGAAAGGGCTAACGATGCATCGCCTCTGGTTTCCAACGTTGCTGGTGTTTATCGCGCTGGGACTAGGCGCCTGCAAACGCGGCAGCGGACCACAGCTCGACGATCCGGCGCCGCAAGTCGAGCTGCCGGATTTTCGGGGCAAAACCTGGCAATTGCCGGGCGACCTGCGCGGCAAAGTCTGGCTGGTACGGTTCTGGTCGCTGGACTGCCACCTGTGCGACAAGGACATTTTGCTGGGACTAGAAACGCTCCGGCAAAAATACCAAGACCGCGGCTTCGTGCCGGTTGCGGTCAATGTCGGCGAATACGACGCCAACGACGAACGTTGGCAACGCTTCGCCAAACTGAGCTACCCGATGCTGAGCGACGCACGCGGGATTGCCGCCAAAAAATTCGGCGTGGTTGGGTTACCGACCACCTTCGTGATTGATGCCGACGGCATATTGCGGGAAAAGCGAGTCGGCGACGCCGGCTTGGACGGCTACGAGCAGCTTATTACGACAATCGTGAAGTAAGGAGAACGCAATGAAGACGAAACTTATAATACGGATAGTGTTGTTATGCCAATGGCTATTGCTACCGGCCTGGGTTTGGGCAGAATCGCCGCAAATGACCCCGGTCGTGGTATCGCCGCACGAACACGAACATAAAGAACGCCCGAGCTGCCGGGTATGCGGCATGTGGATAGACCAATACATCAAAACCGCAGGCGTCATCACCTATAAAAACGACGACAAAGAATACACCTGCGGCGTGGCCTGTTTGCTCAGGGAAATCGACGATGTCGGCGGCATTTCCGAATTGAAGTCGGCCAAGGTCACCGATTGGGTGTCCGGCAAACTGGTCGACGCCGAGACGGCAACTTACGTCCTGGGCAGCAAGGTGATTCCGGACATGCTGCCCAATTACATCGCCTTTGCCGAACGCTCCGAGGCCGAAGCCTTCGCCGCCAAAGAAGGCGGCGAAATCATCGACTTTGCTGCCGCTTTCGCGGACGTGTCGCCGGTCGGCACCACCGCGCCATTCCGGATTCGGACCGCGGTCACGCCGGGCGCCGGCAACTTCAGCGTCGGCATGGTGTATGGTTACATGGAGAAAAGCGCGGTCAAAAACGGCTCCAACGGCGTCGATCCGAGCACCTTCATCCACGGCAACCGTGGCCAGCGCCAAGCTCCCGAGGAAGTCAAAATCCACAATCAGGCCTTCACCTTGAACTATTCGCCGACCGACAGTTTGGCCTTGTTCATGAACATTCCGTTCGCCGAACGCCGCACTAAAACCCTGAACCAATCGGCGCCAACCGCAGCGCAAAGCTTCAGCGAAACCGTGCAGGACGAGAGCGGCATCGGCGATATTACATTGGAAGGCCGCTACAACTTCTGGCACAGCACCCATTACGACAAATTTGCCAGCTTGTTGCTGGGTACTACGTTACCGACCGGCGATTTCAACGCCACCCGCGCCGCAAATGCGATCGTCGGCAGAAATCTGGTGGCGATGGGCCCGGCGCTGCAATCGGGCAAAGAGGTTGCCACCTTCACCGGCGGCTTACTGTATTCGCAACGTTGGAAAGATTTCTGGCTGCACGCGTCCGCACTCTACAACGTAAATCCGGAGAACGACGAACAATTCAAATTCGGCGACGTGTTGACCGGCGGCTTGGCGCTGCATTACACGCCAAACTATGACGTGATGGTCGGTATCGAACTGGATTCCAGCTACACCCAGAAAAACGAGGATATGGGGTACAAGATCGGTAACAGCGGCGGCTTGGTGACGAACTTGGCTTTCGTCGGCGACTGGCGCTTCATGAACGCCTTCGGCGGCAACTTTAAACTGCGCGGCTCGGTCGGCCTGCCGATCTACGAGGATTTGAATTCGTTCCGGGTTGCCTACGGCGCCAACAACCGCTTTAACCTGACCCAGGTGCAGCCCGGAGACGGCTTCTTCGCCAACTTGGCGATCCAGTGGACGTACCGCGAAGCGCCGAATTACTGACCTTATGCGCACAACGGCCGGCTCGGCGAACCTTAGCCGAACCGGCTATTTACAAATAGTCTCGCCGATTGAGGTCCTGTAGCGATATGTTTGCACCAGCCCGATCAGCCTTGGCGCTCGGCCTTGCGTTTGCGGCCTTGGCTGCAACCTGGGCCGAGGATACGCAACCGTTGCTACACCCCGACGAGGCCTTTCAATTTTCCGCCGAACTGGTTGGCCGCGATACGCTGGCGCTGTCCTGGGATATTGCCGACGGTTATTACCTGTACCGGCAAAAATTCAAATTCGCTGCGCAAACCGCCGATATCGTAATTGATGCGCCGTCGTTTCCCACCGGCCAAAACCGGCAGGACCCGCAATTCGGCAATGTGGAAATATTTCGAGAACGCCTGGAACTGGTATTGCCGTTTCAACGCCGTTCGGCCGCTGCGGAGACATTGAATCTGGAAGTCACTTATCAGGGCTGCGCGGATATCGGCGTTTGTTACTTGCCGATACGGAAAACCATAGGTTTCGATTTGCCCGAAGCTGCAGCCAGGCCCGAATAAGGCCGGTCCGGTTTTGCCTGGCAGACAAAGGCCCTGCCAGCGTATCCGCTAATGCGGGATTGCGCGCCAGCTTCCGCTATCGCAGCGCGCAAAAAAACGGCGGCATGCCGAACATGCCGCCGCAGTTTGCTAAGTCCACGTCCCTGCGTCGTTTTTTCCAAATCAGGCTTTGCGGCGGGAAACGCCCAAAAACCCCGCCAGTGCGGAACCGAACAACCAAACCGCGCCCGGCACTGGCACGGCGGCGACCGAGAAGTTTTCGGTGTTGGGTACGCGCGCTGCGAAGCTACCGTCGCCCAGATTGGTCCAGTTGGCGTTAGCGTTGACCAATAGCCGGTAGTCGGCGAAAGCCGCTTCGCCGCTGCGCGGGCCGGCGTATTCGGCATAGTCGGTGCCGCTGTTCAATTGCACCGCGCTGCTGCCGACCGCCAGTCCGGTATTGGCCAGGGTACCGTTGCTGCCGAAGCCGCCGTTGGAAATGGCCGCCAAAAAGGTGGTGGGCGTATTGGCGTTGCTGCCTAGCAGCGCGTAAATCGTTTCGTTGCTGGCATTGATGCCGTTGTCGCCGCCAGCGCCGAACAGGGAGCCGACCGATACCGACCGCGAGGCTTGGTCGTATTTGCTGAAGCGAATCACGGTGCCGGCCAAAATCGGCGCGGCTCCGCTATTCCAGGACAGCACGCCTTCGCCGCTGTTGAACGCGCCGCCGGCACCGATGGTATTGCCGTTCCATTCGTTGTCGTTGAAATGGATGGTGGTATTCGCGCCGATCTCGACGAAAGCCACCAACGAAAATCCGTCTTCGTCGGCATTAAACGAGGTAAAGGCGATATCGCCCGTGGTCAAAGCCGCGTGGGCATTCGCGCCGGCCACCAGCAACAGGGCCGAAACAATTGTGTTGCGAAACATCGAGTTCTCCTGGTTCAAAATTGGGATTGGCTGAATTCGAGGCTTAAACCTCTACCGAATCGGCCGGCCGCTGCAGCGGCCGCATCGACTTCGATATCGCCCAATGTTAACCAGCTCACAAGAATGTAAAGCGTCAACTCGGTTAAGGTTTGGTGAAATGTAATACGCGGCTAACCGGCCGATGCGAAGCAACGCTCGCCTGCGGCAACCGCTAACACCAATAGCGCGATGGCAGCAAATGCGCCGCCGTCGCCCGAATACAGATACGGGGTAGCGCCGCGCATCGGCACGATGCTGTCGCTGATGGCAACGCTATTGAACAACGGCGCCTGGCGTTTGACCGCTCCGTCCGGAGCGATGAAAGCGGTCACGCCGGTGTTGGTGGCCCGCACCAGATAGCGGCCGGTTTCCAGCGCCCGCATCTGCGCCATCTGCAGATGTTGGTGGGGTTGGGCCGAATCGCCGAACCAGGCGTCGTTGGTCATGTTGACGATATAGCCGGCCTCGGCCGCCTGGCGCGCGACCAATTCGCCAAAGGCATCTTCGTAACAGATAGTCGCGACGAAGGCATGGCCGCCGGCCCGCAACAGCGGCTGGCGGGCGCCGCCGGCGGCGAAATCGCCGAGCGGGATGGCCAGTTGGTCCAACACCCAACCCGACAGCGGTTGCAACGGCAAATATTCGCCGAACGGCAGCAGATGGATTTTGTGATACAGCGCTTGCGTTTCGCCCAGCGCCAACACGCTGTTGTAATAGTCCCTACCCTGGCCGCTGCTGGGCAAACCGAGCACGATATCGACGCCGCGGGCGCGGGCTTCGGCTTGCAATGGGTCGATAAAAAACGGCTTCACATCCTCCAAAAACGCCGGGATCGCCGTCTCCGGCCAGATGATGACGTCGGAATCCCAATGCTGTTCGGTCAGCTTGCGGTACAAATTCAAAGTCGCCAGTTGCTGGTTAGCCTGCCATTTTTCGTCCTGGCCGATGTTGCCCTGCACCAGCGTGACGGCGATCGGCGCGCCGGCCGGCTCGGTCCAGGCCACTGCCCGCAAGCCGGCGCCGGTGCCCCAGATTGCCAGCAGCAGCGCCAGGCCGGACCGCCAACGCACTGTTTTTTGTGCCATTTCGGCCGCAGTAAATGCGGAAAATGCCAACAAAAAACCGACTGCGTAAGCGCCGCCGAGCGCAGCGAAGCCGGCCAGCGGCGTGCCGGTCTGGCTGTAGCCGATTTGCAGCCAGGGAAAACCGTTCAGCACGTAGTTGCCGCGAAAATATTCCACCGCCACCCACAACAAAGCGGCACCGGCGGCGCGGGTCCAAGCGCCCGGCCAAGGCACCATTGCGATCAACCAAGCCGCCAAGGCCGGAAACCCAGCCCACGCCGCCACCAGCAGCGCGGCCAACGCCGCGGCGCTGGCCGGATCGGCGCCGCCGAAATCGTGAATGCTGATATACACCCACCAAATACCGGAACCGAACAGGCCCAATCCGAAACAATAAGCGGTCGCAGCCGCCCGCCGCGGCGTCTGCCGTTGCCAAGCCAGATAAACTGCGATCAGCGCGACAGGCGCCAGATAGGGCAAGGCGTAGGGCGCGAAAGCCAAGGTCAATAAGCCGCCGCTGCACAGTGCGGCGAGTTCGGAGCGGTACTGCAGGATTCGGGACATGGGCCAACCGGTCGGACAAATGGAGCGGCATTTTATGCAGCCGCGTGCGCTTATTCAAAATCCGTAGCTGTTGAAGCGGTTAATCTGTTCTAAACTTGCCGAGGTTTCCTTATGCACATCGACTCGCCGTTCATGACCGACAACGCATCCCTGCCCTTCCAATTGACCCACGAATCGATGGCGAGCTGGTTGAAATCGCTCAGCTCGCTGGCCCCGGCCGTTGCCGCCAACCGGCTCAATCTGACGTTGAAAGAACTGGTACGCACCGATGCCGACGCGAATGCGTTGTTGCCGTTGTTGATCAATCTGTGCCCGCTAGCGCTGCACCTGTCCAACAGCCTGGCCAATCTGGCCCGCACCGAACAGCAAGGCAAAGCCCATAAAATCGCCAAATTGGCGGTGCAACTGCTGCGCCATTTGAGCCTGGCACTGTGCCGGGCGATCGAATCCAAGCAATTGGCAACCGAAACCGTACCGACCGCGATCTTCCACGCCCTGCACCTGATCGGTTATTGCCAACGTAACAGCGCGTTGTTTTACGAACCGCCGTCGGCCACGCTGTGGAAAAAAACCGCCCTGCTCTACCAAATCGCCGAAAAAAAGAATTGGCTGCAGCAGGAGATCGCCGGCAAATTCGCGGATTTTAAGCAACCGAATTCGATTGAAGGAGTTGTAAAGCGCAATTTGTTATTCGCAATTTTCGCCCCCAACCGCTACGCCGTCGCCGAAATCGAACAGTTGTTCAAACTTGCCGCCATCACCCAACCCTTGCTGGAAACGTCGATGCAGCCCAGCCAGGGGCCGGATTTCTATTGGGAACTGAAAGACAGCGAACCCTGTCCGGCTAAACGCGGCCATTGGCAGACCTCGCGCGGCATGATGGCCATCCGCACCCAACGTCTCGGCGGCGCTTTGCGACTCGGCGAAATTAGCAGCGAATTGCCGCAAACCGCCTTAAGCAAACTGACGCAACACCTGTGCGGTTACGACCAATTGTTCGCCTCGGTGGATTTGAAGCCACCGATACTGCCGGCCCGCTTTTTCCCCGGCTTGGGCAGCGTCCTTGCTTATTTATCGAGCCAGGATAAATTGTCGAAAATCATGCGCCTGAGCGGACAAACGGCGAGCAAAAACGTGCTGCGCGATATGAGCTTGGTGCCGTTGGAGCACGAAAAAAACTTTTACAAACCCAGTACCGGCCACGTTTCCAACTTTGCTAAACAACCCGGCTTTCCGGTCACATTGCTGCGTAACCACAGCAAACAATTCGTCGTGGCCGAAAGCAGCGAAGGCGCGTTCTGCACCGGCGACATCGGCATGTTGAGCCGGGAACAGCAAGCACCACGGCTGATGCTGGTGCGGCGCCAGGCCGCGTTCGAAGACACCTCGCTGATCGCCTTCGAACCGGTCATCGGCGAATTGTCCATCCACGACATCGCCGGCGACGGCGGAAAAACCGTACAGGCGGTGCTGGTCACCGACGAAAACCATAGCGAAGTATTTCTACCGAAAGGCAAATATGCGCTGGAGAGCAAAATAGCCCTGCCGAACGGCACTACCCTGCTTTTGAAAAGCTGTCTGGAATTTAACGAATACTACGCCCGCTTCCGCGTCACGCTTGATTCGTAACGCCGTGCGGCACGTGGGCGGCCGCGACCTGGTGCTGTTCGGCCGAATCGCAATGGCCTTTCTGGTCGTCGAAGAAAATATCGGCGCCGAACGCCTTCAGAAAGGCACCCTTGGGCATGCCGCCCAAAAATAATGCCTCGTCGATCCGAATCCCCCAGGCGCGCAAGGTGCGCACCACCCGCTCGTGGGCCGGCGCGGCGCGGGCCGTGACCAGCGCGGTGCGGATCGGCGAGATGTCCTGATCGAAGTGGGTCTGGATCCGGTGCAACGCGCTGAGAAATTCCTTCAACGGCCCCCCGGATAACGGTTTATGCGCTTCGCTGCGTTCGTTGGCGGCGAATGCGGCCAGGCCGTGTTGCTGGTAAATCCGCTCCGATTCGTCGGAGAACAGCACCGAATCGCCGTCGAAGGCAATGCGCAATTGGGGCGACGGGTTGGCTACCGCACCGGAGACGATGGTCGCCGCCGCATAGCCGGCTGCCAGCGCTTTGCGGACGTCTTCGTTGTTGGCGGACAAAAACAAATGGGCACCGAAAGCCGGAATGTATTCGTAAGGCGACACGCCGCTGGTGAACGCGGCGCGGGTAATCGCCAGTTCGTGGTGGTTGATCGAATTGAAGATGCGCAATCCGGTATCGGCGCTGTTCTGCGACAGCAGAATAATTTCGACCAGCGGCGAACCGGGAAAGGCCTTGTTGATATCGAGAAATTTCTTCACCAGCGAAAAGCCGAAGCCGGGTTGCAGGATTTCGTTTTCGTGTTCGATCTGGTACCGGCAGAAGGCTTCCTTGCCTTGGGTTTCGAAAATCGTGTGCGATTCGTCCAGGTCGAATAAGGCCCGCGACGACACCGCGACCACCAATTTCTGGTTATTCATGGCGCCGGCCTTATTCCTTGACCCGGGTGACCCACACCGAATCCAGATTCAGCGTTTTCTTGACTTTGGCCGCGTAGGCTGCCGCCTCGTATTGGCTTTTAAAACCGTCGACGCTCAGGCGGTACCAGTTTTCGCCCTTGGTTTCGGTCTTGCTGACCTTGGCCGGCACGCCCTTGCCGGCGAATTCCTGAGCCTTGCTTTTGGCGTACCAGTCCTGCTTGAACGCCACCAGATTGACCGCCCAATTTTCCTCGACCGGCGCAGGTTTTTTCTTTTCCGGTTTCGGCGCCGCCGCCACCGCGGCAACCCGGCCTTTTTCCAGGGCGCTGACTTTGTTCTGCAACGCTTCGAGCGCCGCGCCGATTTGCAGGTTTTGGTTGGCCAATTCGACCAGTTTGCCTGCTTGGTCGCCGCTGGGCGCGGCAGCATTCGCACTAGCACCGCTGGCGTGCGGCGCCTTGCTCAATTCCGCGATCTGGGTCGACATCACGCCGGTGCTGACCGTTAGTTCGTCCAATTGCTTGTGCAGCATCGCCATCTCGGCGGCATCGTTGGCCGGTGCGGCATTAACCTGTTCCTGCAATTTGCCGATGATCGCCGCCAATTCGCCTACCTGGGATTTGGCGATCATGCCTTGCACGCCCAATCCCACGCCGGCCAGCAGGGCCACGCCGGCGACGCCGGCCGCGGCATAGGCCGCCACCGGCTTTTTGGCGTTCAACGCATCCAAACCGCGCTTGGCTTTCTTTTGTTCGACCTGCAAACTTTCCAGGCCGGCCTGGCACTCGCTGAGTTGGGCCTTTTCCGGTTTTTCGGCCAGTTCGTGCTTCAACTGCTGCTGTTGCCTTTTCAGCTCGGCGATTTGCCGGTTCAGCGCAGTAATATCGCCGCTGTAGTCGACCGCCGGCGCCGGCGGTGGCACGGCGGCAGCTACGGCCGTGGCCGCGGCGGCAACCGCGACGTTCTCCAAACCCGCTGCGCCGCCGACCACCAGCGCATCGCTATCGTCGTCCAGCTCCGGCTCTGCCACGATTCGAGCCGCTGCATCGGGCTCAGGCTCGGGCTCGCCGGGTTTCGCTTCGGCATCACCGGCTACCGCCTCGATCGCATCGGTATCTGCCAGCGGGTTTCCGATGTCCGCCACGATCTCGTCCGCGGCGGCAACGCCTGGCACGGCAACATCCTCGTCAGCCGAGATATCGAAATCCGCCATCAGAAAATCGGCAGTGCCATCGGCCATTTCCGGCTCATCGCCAAATTCGTCGATTTCCGCCATGTTTTCCAAATCGCCGCCGGACGGTGCAGCAACTGCTGTGGCAACGACCGTTTCCGCTTCGGTTTCCCCGAATTCATCGATATCGCCGACCTGTTCCAATTCGGCCACTTCGGCTATAACCTCATCCGCCGCCAATTCGCGTTCGATGTCGGCACCGACGGAATCGGCAAATTCGTCGGCCAGCGCCTCGGCCTCCCGGCCGGGATTGATCGGAATATCGGCAATTTCGCTATCGAATTCGTCGCCGAATTCGTCGATATCGTCCAGCGGCCGATTCTTCCCCGCCGGCAAGTCGATTTCCAGCAAGTTGTCGAAATCGCCGAATTCGTCGATTTCTTGTTCCGCGTCGCGGCCCAGGGTTTCTTCGCCGACCAGCAACCGGTCTATCGCTTCGTCGTCGTCGATTTCGCCCACTTCGCGCCCGGCCGGTTCGCTGATGTTCAACATCGCATCCAGATCGTCGGCGAAGGCATCCAGAGTTTTTTTGCTTTTACTGCCAGTCGGTTCAGCCATGAGTCTTCTCGGTTCGGTGGGGCGGCCGCTCGCTCGCCCGAATTACGCTATTATGGTCCGGCGCCTACCCGGCTTCCTTGACAGCGGTGACCAGAGCATTGACGTCGATCCGCCGCTTCAGTTGAATCCGGCCGAATCCGGCCTCTGCCATCTGGGCCAGAGCGACCGATTCGCGCATCACATGGTTTTCGGACTCGTCGCTGAACAGATGAATGATCCAATGTTCCAACAAGTCCAGGCGGTCGATGCCGATCAATGCCCTGAAGTAACCGGCCACTTCCCGTTGCGTGGCCCGGGTGTGTTCATCGATGTCGTCCAAGGCGTAACGGTCGCCGTTGACGAATTTGCCGCCCGGTTTCAACACCCGGTAAATCTCGGCCAGCACCTGGCGCCGGTAACCGGCTTCGAAGTTATGCAGCGTGTAGGCGGATGCGACGACATCTGCGCTGTGTTCGGGCAAATCGCGCAACGCGCTCAAAGCGTCTTGTCCGGAAAATGCGAGTCGTCCTTGGTTGGCCCAGTCTTGCAAATTCTGTTTGGCCTGGTTTTGCATGGTCGGCTCGCTGTCGACGCTCAGTACCCGGCAATTCTCCGCCGCCGACAAAATCGCCAGCGTGGTAATCCCGGTACCGCCGCCCAACTCGACTACTTCCGGTGCATTGTCGCGGCCCCGGCAAAAATCGGCGACTTCGAGCCCGACCAAGCGGCTCATTTCCGCGGCAAACGGGCAGATCAGCTTCAGCATGTCGTATTCGCGGCCGATCACGCCGGAGAACATCGCATCGAACGGGTTATCGGCGCTCATGGACTCTCCTTGAGTTTTTGCCGGGCCTGGTAGGCTGCCAATTGTTCCGGAGTAGCTTCGCGCTGGTATTTATCCTTCCATTCGGCGTAGGGCATGCCGTAAACGATCTCGCGGGCTTGCTCGTAATCGACGCCGATACCGCGTTCGGCCGCCGCCGCCGCGTACCATTTCGCCAGACAATTGCGGCAGAAATCGGCAAGTATCATCAATTCGATATTTTGAACTTCGGTGTGCTGTTGCAAGTGGGCAAGCAGTTGCCGGAAAGCAGCGGCTTCCAACTCGGTACGATCGGTATCGACCATGAAATCCTCCTTTAAATTCGGCATTTTAGCAGCAAAGCCGCCCCGCTCATGTACAATTGCAAACAAAGATTCTACAATTAAGCATCGTTACTTCGGCCCCTAGCGTCACCCCGTGAACACCATACATAGTTCATCATTGGCATTCTATCCGGTCGGCTATCAATACCGGCAAACCGGAGCCGCGGACGCCAAGCCTGAACAGCCGCCGCTAGCCGATACCGACGCTGCATTAAAAAACCGGCAACCGCAAAGCCAACCCTCGTCCACCGAGCAAATCGAGGCGGCACTGGCCGAAACCGAATTGACGATAGAAACCCGCAACGCACCGACCAATTCGCGCGCCTTGAAAGCCCTGAACGCCTACACCGAAAACCGGAACCAATCCGCTCAGGCACGGCTTCACCAAACACTTTCCGGCATCGATCTATACGCCTAACCTTTCCGCTAAACCGTCCATCATGAAACCGCTTTTAGAGTTTTTCCCCATCGTTTTGTTTTTCGTCGCCTACAAGCTGTACGACATCTATGTGGCGACCGGCGTCGTGATTGCCGCGACGCTAGTTCAAGTCTGCATTTACTGGCTGCTCTACCGCAAAGTCGAAACGATGCAATGGATTACGCTGGGTTTGATTCTGGTCATGGGCGGAGCCACGCTGTATTTGCAAGACGAGCAATTCATCAAATGGAAGCTAACCATTATCGAATGGCTATTCGGCGGCGCCTTCTTGGTCAGCCAGTTCGTCGGCAATAGAACCTTCATCGAACGCATGATGGGCGCCAATCTGGAATTGCCGGCCCGTATTTGGAAGCGGCTGAACCTGAGCTGGTCCTTGTTTTTCATCGGCGTCGGTTTTTTGAACTTGTACGTGATGAGCCATTACAGCACCGACGATTGGGTCAGCTTCAAGACCTTCGGCGTACCGGGTTTGATGGTGCTTTTCATCGCGGTGCAAATGGTTTTCTTATATAAATACGTGCCGTCTCCGGAAGCGAAAGAGTGATGCTGTACGCGATAATTGCCGAAGATACTGCCGACAGCTTGAGCAAACGCCTGCAAACCAGGCCGGCTCATCTGGCGCGGTTACAAGAATTGCAAGACCAGGGCCGGTTGGTTCTAGCCGGACCGCATCCGGCAATCGACGCCGAAAATCCCGGCGATGCCGGCTTCAGCGGTAGCCTGGTGGTCGCCGAATTTGCCGACTTGCAGGCCGCCCGGACCTGGGCCGACGCCGACCCGTATTTAGCCGCCGGCGTTTACGCCCGCGTTACCGTCAAACCCTTTAAACAAGTATTTCCCCAATGACCGCCGATATCATCAGACACAAGCTGGAAGAGGCTTTTAAGCCGGAATTAATAGAAATTATCGACCATAGCGCCGCACATGCCGGGCATGCCGGAAACCAAGGCGGCGGCCATTACCACGTTACACTGGTTTCAACGCAGTTCGAAAACAAATCGTTGGTGCAACGCCACCAACTGGTCTACCAAGCCTTGGGCGACATGATGAAGGCGGAGATTCACGCCTTGAGCATTAACGCCTTAACTCCCTCTGAAAACAGCAAAGGAAATTCTTGATATGAAATTGAAACTTGTCCCCCTGGTTCTGGCCGGCGCCGCTTTGTTACCGGGCTGCTTCGAAGAAAAAGCCAAAGAGGCAGCTCCCGCAACTCCGGCCGTCAGCAAGGAAGATGCGGTGGCCTCGGTCAACGGTACCTACATCAGCAAAAAAACCTTGGAAACGCTGGAAAAAGAGATTTCCGAACGCAGCCAAGGCCAAACCTTTCCGAAGGAACAGTTGCTAGAGGAATTGATTCAACGCGAGTTGTTGATTCAACAGGCTTTGCAAAAACAATTGGACAAATCGCCTGAAGTGATCGAGCGGATGGCAACCGTCAGAAATTCCCTGCTGTCGCAAGCAGCGTTACAGGATTACCTGAAAGCCAACCCGGTCACCGACGAAGAGATCAAAGCCGAATACGATTCGAAAATGGCCAACATGGGCAGCGAATACAAAGCGCGCCATATTCTGGTCAAAACCGAAGACGAGGCCAAGAAATTGATTGCCGAGCTGGATAAAGGCGGCAACTTTAACGAACTGGCTAAAAAACATTCGATCGACCCGATGGGCTCGGAAGGCGGCGACCTAGGCTGGTTTACCGCCGACCGGATGGTGCCGCCATTCTCCGAAGCGGTCGTTGCTCTAGAGAACGGCAAATACAGCAAACAACCGGTGCAGACCCAGTTCGGCTGGCATGTCATTCTGCGCGAAGACTCCAGAGCCTTGACCCCGCCACCGCTGGACACCGTCAAAGAACAAATCCGGCCGATGCTGCAAAGGCAAAAAGCGCAAGCAATGATCGAAAGCTTGCGTAAGAACGCGAAAATCGAAGTGATGCTGCCGCCGACACCGCCTAAACCGGAAGAAGCTCAGCCGGCAGCACCGGCGGAATCCCAAGCGGCGACTCCTGGCGAACAACCTGCCACGGCACCGGCCGAGCAGGCAGCCCCATCCCCATCCGAACCTACCGCCCCCGCAGCGGAAACTAAACCTGCGGAACCGGCGGCCGCAAAATAACCAAACGGCCTGACTTGGCAATGCAGGGCGGACATCCGCCCTGCTTCACCGAATCCACTGCAGCGGGCTAAGCCGCTTGCGCCCTCATCGCCCGATTTTGGCACTTTTCATCCAGCATGGCCTTAATGCTGGACGAGCATTTGCCGCAAACGCCTCCCGCACCGGTACATTCCATTACCTGTCTACGACTGCAAAGGCCCTGGTTAATCGCCTGAGCGACCTGCTTATCGGTAACCGCTTTGCACACGCACACGTACATATAACAACCTCCAAACGATTTTGGATTAATGATAACAATTATCATTTAAAAGTAAAGCGGTGTCATCGGCATTTTTCAGGTTCCGAACTAAGCCAAACATCATTGGTCCAACCGCGATATTACCCTGCGATGCTTAGGAAATTCGCGGGATTCAGCCATGATTCCGAATTGCGCTTCCGGGTTTTTTCGTGCTTAAATACCGAGATAACCTTTTCGTCATATATAGAGCCAATGATGCAAAACTATCAAACCCAACAATCCACTGTGCTGGAAATACTGGACGCTCACCGAACGATGCCGGGCAGCTTGTTACCGATACTGCACGGGATTCAGGACACCCTGGGCTACATTCCTCCGGCCGCAGTCGCGGATATCGCAAGTTCTCTGAATTTGTCGCAAGCCGAAGTGCATGGGGTTATTAGTTTTTATCATTACTTCCGCGACACTCCGCCGGGCAAGCATACCGTACGCATCTGCCGCGCCGAATCCTGCCAATCGATGAACAGCAAAGCCCTGGAAAACCACGCCAAACAGGTGCTAGGCATCGATTACCACGAAACCACCGCAGACCAAACCTTCTCGCTGGAACCGGTTTATTGCCTGGGCAATTGCGCCTGCTCACCATCGATTACGATAGACGACCAAGTATTCGGCCGCGTCACGCCGGATAAATTCGACAGTCTGCTTGCCAAATTCAAAGGTGCTTAACATGACCCGCCTGTTTATTTCCCGCGACTCCACCGCGCTGTCACTGGGCGCCGAGCAAGTCGCCGACGCGTTTACCCAACACACCGCCGACCGGGGCCAATCGGTAGAAATCGTTCGTAACGGCTCGCGCGGCCTGTTCTGGCTGGAACCTCTGGTGGAAGTCGAGACCCCGCAAGGCCGCGTCGCTTACGGCCCGGTCCAAGAGGAAGACGTTGCCGCACTGCTCGACGCCGGATTACTGGAAGGCAAACCGCATCCGCTTTATCTGGGCAATATCGAAGAACTGCCCTATTTCAAAAACCAAAATCGGCTGACTTTTGCTCGCGTCGGCATCACCGACCCGGTTAGCCTGGGCGATTATTTGGCCAACGACGGCTATAAAGGCCTGAAAAACGCATTGGCGTTGCAGCCGGCCGAGATCGTCAAACACGTCACCGACTCCGGCCTGCGCGGTCGCGGCGGCGCGGCGTTTCCGACCGGCATCAAATGGAATACCGTACTGAACGCCTCCGGCGAACAAAAATACATCGTCTGTAACGCCGACGAAGGCGATTCCGGCACCTTCTCCGACCGGATGATCATGGAAGGCGATCCTTTCGTTTTAATCGAAGGTATGACCATCGCCGGCATTGCGGTCGGCGCGACTCAAGGTTACATCTATCTGCGCGTCGAATACCCACATGCCAAAATCGCGTTGAACCAAGCCATTGAAGCCGCCTACAAAAACGGCTATCTCGGCGAAAACATCCAAGGCAGCGGCAAAACCTTCCACCTGGAAGTACGCAGCGGCGCCGGCGCATACGTCTGCGGCGAAGAAACGTCATTATTGGAGAGCCTGGAAGGCAAACGCGGCCTAGTGCGCTTCAAACCGCCACTGCCGGCCATCGTCGGCCTGTTCGGCAAACCGACCATCGTCAACAACGTGATTTCGCTGGCCTCGGTGCCTATCATTCTGGATAAAGGCGGCGAATTCTATAAAAACTACGGCATGGGCCGCTCGCGCGGCACGCTGCCGCTGCAATTGGCCGGCAACATCAAACACCCAGGCTTGTTCGAGGCCGCATTCGGCATGACTTTGCGCGAACTGCTGTACGACTACGGCGGCGGTTCCGCCAGCGGCCGACCGATTCGCGCCGTGCAAGTCGGCGGCCCGTTGGGCGCCTACATGCCGGAAAGCCAATTCGATACCCCGCTCGACTATGAAGCCTTCGCCGCTATCGGCGCGGTATTAGGCCACGGCGGCTTGGTCGTCCACGACGACACCACCAATCTGGCCGACATGGCCCGCTACGCGATGGAATTCTGCGTCGAAGAATCCTGCGGCAAATGCACGCCGTGCCGGATCGGCTCGACCCGCGGCGTCGAAGTCATCGATCGCATCGTCGCCGATGTGGACAAAGCCAAAAACACCGAATTGCTACGCGACCTGTGCGACACGATGCTGTGCGGCTCGCTGTGCGCGATGGGCGGCATGACACCTTATCCGGTGTTGAGCGCGTTGAACCATTTTCCCGAAGACTTTGGCCTACACCCCACCAAAGCCTGATCTATCCTCCCGGAGGTAGCTATGTCATTAAACAACGAAATCGACTACGGCACGCCGGCCAGCGCATCGGCCGAACCAGTCTCCCTGGAAATCGACGGCCACAAAGTGACCGTCAATGCCGGCACTTCGGTAATGCGCGCGGCCGCCGAAGCCGGCATCAGCATTCCGAAATTATGCGCCACCGACCACCTCGACCCATTCGGCTCATGCCGGATGTGCCTGGTGCAAATCGAAGGAGCGCGCGGCTACCCGGCTTCCTGTACCACACCGGTGGCGGCCGGCATGAAGGTGACTACGCAGAACGAAAAATTGGCAAAACTGCGTAAAGGCGTCGCCGAACTGTATATCTCCGACCATCCGCTGGATTGCTTGACCTGCTCCGCCAACGGCAATTGCGAACTGCAAGATACCGTCGGCGCGGTCGGTCTGCGCGAAGTGCGTTACGGTTTCGACGGCGACAACCATTTGAAGGCCGAAAAAGACGAAAGCAACCCCTATTTCTCGTTCGACCCGTCCAAATGCATCGTCTGTTCGCGTTGCGTCAGAGCCTGCGAAGAGGTGCAAGGCACGTTTGCGTTGACCATCGACGGCCGCGGCTTCGAATCCAAAGTCTCTCCCGGCCAAAACCAGCCGTTCATGGAATCCGAATGCGTCTCCTGCGGCGCTTGCGTGCAAGCCTGCCCGACCGCGACTTTGATGGAAAAAGCCGTCATCGACCACGGCCAACCCGAGCATAGCACTATTACCACCTGCGCCTATTGCGGCGTCGGCTGCTCGTTCAAAGCCGAAATGAAAGGCGAACAACTGGTGCGCATGGTGCCGGACAAAAACGGACTGGCAAACCATGGCCACTCCTGCGTCAAAGGCCGCTTCGCCTTCGGTTACGCCACCCATAAAGACCGTATCACTACGCCAATGGTACGCGACAAAATCACCGATCCATGGCGCGAAGTCAGCTGGGAAGAAGCGATTCAAACCGCGGCCAGCCGTTTGAAAGCGATTCAAACCAAATACGGCAAGGATGCGGTTGGCGGCATTACTTCGTCCCGCTGCACCAACGAAGAAACCTATCTGGTACAAAAATTGATCCGCGCCGGCTTCGGCAATAACAATGTCGACACTTGCGCCCGCGTTTGCCATTCGCCGACCGGTTACGGCTTGAAAACCACCTTCGGCGAATCGTCCGGCACCCAGACCTTCGATTCGGTCATGCAATCCGACGTGATTCTGGTAATCGGCGCCAACCCGACCGACGGCCATCCGGTTTTCGGATCGTTGATGAAACGCCGTCTGCGCCAAGGCGCCAAATTGATCGTGGTCGACCCGCGCGAGATCGACTTGGTTCGCAATAGCCCGCATATCAAGGCCGACTATCACTTGAAATTGCGTCCCGGCACCAATGTCGCCGTAGTTACCGCGCTGGCCCACGTCATCGTCACCGAAGGCTTGGTCGACGAAGCCTTCGTCAACGAGCGTTGCGACGTCGAGAGTTTCAACAAATGGCGCACCTTCGTCGCCAAACCGGAAAATTCGCCGGAAGCCGTCGCCGAACTGACCGGCGTACCGGCCGAACTGCTGCGCGGCGCGGCGCGTTTGTACGCCACCGGCGGCAACGGCGCGATTTATTACGGCTTGGGCGTCACCGAACACAGCCAAGGCTCTACCACCGTGATCGGCATCGCCAACTTGGCAATGGCGACCGGCAACATCGGCCGCGAAGGCGTCGGCGTCAACCCGTTGCGCGGCCAGAACAACGTGCAAGGCTCCTGCGACATGGGTTCGTTCCCGCACGAATTCGTCGGCTACCGCCACGTTTCCGACGGCGCCACCCGCGCCCAATTCGAAGCCGAATGGGGCGTCAGTCTGGCGTCAGAGCCCGGCCTACGGATTCCGAACATGTTCACCGCAGCTATCGAAGGCAGCTTCAAAGGCCTGTACGTGCAAGGCGAGGACATCGCCCAATCCGATCCGGACATCAACCACGTTCACCATGCCTTGCGCGAACTGGAATGCTTGATCGTGCAAGACATCTTCCTGAACGAAACCGCCAAGTTCGCCCATGTGTTCCTGCCGGGTTCGTCGTTCCTGGAGAAAAACGGCACCTTCACCAACGCCGAACGCCGGATTTCGCCGGTGCGCAAGGTCATGAAGCCGTTGGCCGGCAAGGAAGATTGGGAAGTCACTCAAGACCTGTCCAATGCCTTGGGCTATCCGATGAACTATACCCATCCGTCGGAAATCATGGACGAGATCGCTCGCCTGACCCCGCAATTCGCCAGCGTCAGCTACGCTAAAATCGACGAAATGGGCAGTATTCAATGGCCTTGTAACGAGGAACACCCGGACGGCACGCCGATCATGCACGCCGACCAGTTCGTGCGCGGCAAAGGCCGCTTCCTGTTGACCGAGTACGTGCCGACTACGGAGCGCACCAACAGCAAATACCCGCTGATCCTGACCACCGGCCGGATTCTGTCGCAATACAACGTCGGCGCCCAAACCCGGCGTACCGCGAACGTGGCTTGGCACGAAGAGGACCGCTTGGAGATCCATCCGCACGATGCCGAAGTGTTAGGCGTAGCGGACGGCGACTGGGTCGGCGTGAAAAGCCGTTCCGGCGAAACCGTATTGCGCGCACGCGTCACCGACCGGATGCAACCGGGCGTGGTCTATACCACGTTCCACTTCCCGCATTCCGGCGCCAACGTGATTACGACCGACAACTCCGACTGGGCCACCAACTGTCCCGAGTACAAAGTTACGGCGGTACACGTAGCCAAGGTGGCGAAACCGTCCGAGTGGCAAAAGGAATACCAAGCCTTCTCCGACGACCAGCAATCGCTGCTGGATAACCGCATCGTCACCGCCGGCTAAATCCTGGCAAAACCGCGCATGGATCCAGTACCCGCGGAACTAGGCTGGACCAGCTATCGGACCGGAACGTTCGATAGCTGGCGCGGTCCGGAGCACAGCCGCAAACAGGACTACGTCGCCGAAGAGGTGCCGGTAGTCCTGGTCTACAACACGATACCCCACGTCGTTATGCTGACCACGCCGCTCAATCTCGAGGATTTCGGCCTGGGTTTCAGCCTTACCGAAGGCATCATTCGCCATCCGTCCGAAATACTGTCCATCAAAACTGTTCAGCGCGCCAAAGGCGTCGAAGTACGGATGCAAATTCCTGAGGAACGCTTCAACAATCTGCACGGCAAGGGCAAGAACATGACCGGCCGCACCGGCTGCGGCCTATGTGGCGCCACGACGCTGGAACAGGCGATCCGCCCAACACGAAAGGTTGGAACAGGCTTGGTATTGGATGCACATCGCCTGAGCGCGGCATTCGAAACCATGCGCCAACAACAAGCTTTGAATTTATTGACCGGCGCCGTGCACGCCGCCGCTTGGCTCGATCCCGAACACGGCATTACCGCAGTACGCGAAGACGTCGGCCGCCACAATGCGTTGGACAAGCTGATCGGCGCGTTGGCCAAAAGCGGTTGCGACTTCTCTGCCGGCTGGCTGCTGGTCACCAGCCGGGCCAGTTACGAGATGGTGCAAAAAGCCGCCAGCGTTGGCATCACCTTGCTGGCCGCGATTTCGGCGCCGACCGCATTGGCGATCAGCCTGGCGGAAGATTGCGGGCTGACTCTGGTCGGTTTCACCCGCAACGACAACCATACGATTTACACCCATCCCTTCCGTTTACAACATTTTCAAGAATCAACCGCATAGACCCATGGATAACAGCAATCTGATCAAAATGGCCAACAACATCGGCGCCTTTTTCAAATCCGAGCCGGAACACGATGCGGCCGTGGCCGGTGTGGAACAACACATCCGCAATTTCTGGGAGCCCAGAATGCGCAAACAAATCGTCGAATATATCCAACACGGCGGCAACGAATTGCTCGACATCGTCGCCGAAGCGGTCAAACGCATCGCGCAAAAGCCGTGAGTCAAATATTCATGCGAATGGAAAGATAGAGGGTTCAGCCACGGCCATTCGTATTAGGCTTGTGGCTCGGATCATGGCTGAACGTTTTTGCGGGTTAGCGGCATATGTTTTGTGCAGCAACCAAACAAAAGCCCTCTAATAATCAAAGTTAATCAGTTGGTTACAGCTGCCGATCAGACTTCGTTTACCGAGGCGACAATTGGCTTGAGCTGCTCCGCAACATAGGGCATTGGCCTTTGTGTTTTGATTCGGTTGATACAGCCGGATTGCAAAGCGGATATTGCGAACGCAAAACAGAACACATCAGCAGCCGATCCGACAAAACCTGGAAGGAAAATCCCGCCCATCTTCCGCTGAATCAGCCTTTACACCCGCTCGGCGAAAGCCGGTAGAGTGCAAAGGCTGGCCGAATTTATGCCAAGACAGTCGACTTGCGGCGCCCTTTAGCCAAAAAGCCGAGCACAGCCGTCATCATGAACCACGCCGTGGCTGGCAGAGGAACCGCCGCCGGCGTGCCGCCGGAGCCCGGATAGTCCGAGCTAGCCTGGGAAGCCTTAATGTCGAAGGCGAACAAGCGGTGTTCGTTACCGGCGCCCTGGTTAGTCGGATCAACAAATGCCAGACTCCAGGAAGTTTGACCCAGCAGACTGATCATGCTGCTAGAGCTTTCGGTGATCCAGCCGGTCGGAGACCACCAACCCAATTGAAAATTGCTGGAACCGAGCAGTGCGCCGGTCGAGTTGCCGGCCTTGATGTCGACATTGACGCCGTTTTGGGTAAAGGTCACAGTCGCCGCATCGAAAAAGCTCAACACCGGATTAATAATGGCGTTGCCTATAGAGCTGCTCAACAAAGCAGTGTCTTCGAAAATACCGAACTTCTCTCCGCTAGGCATGTTCAGCAGCAATGCGTAAGTATTAGCGAACTGGCTGTCGTTATCGGTAGGCGCCCAGACGCTTGCAGAACTAGCATCCGACATGGCCAGCAGACCGGCCACTACGCCCGCTTTGAAAACTTTGGTCACTTGCATGTTATCCATTTCCTATATTTGTTGAAGAGGTTCGCAAATCTTAATTTTTGAGCCATTTCGTTCAATGGTACTGAGGTGTCATGACAAAATTGTCAGACCGCGACGACTCCGAAATACCCGCCGATAGCCCACCCGACTCAACAGCCCGATAACGCCAAATATTTACGAAAATTTTATCGATCTGTTCGTAAACTGGACCGACTTCGGCACATGCCTTGATTTTCGGAACCCATATGCAACATATCCGCCCCGATCCCGATGCACTGTTAGCCCGCGTCGAGCGCGACCAGGCCAGGGCCAAACGCGGCCGGTTGAAGATATTTTTCGGTGCCGCGGCCGGCGTCGGTAAGACATTTGCGATGCTGTTGGCGGCCCGGGAGCGGCGTGCCGACAATCTGGACGTGGTGGTCGGCGTCGTCGAAACCCACGGCCGCAAGGAAACCCAGGCACTGCTGACCGGCCTGGAAACGCTGCCGCTGCGTCGGATCGACTATAAAGGAACAGTGCTGCACGAATTCGATCTGGATGCCGCATTGAAGCGGCGGCCGGCCATCATTTTGGTCGACGAATTAGCGCATTCGAATGTCCCCGGCTGCCGCCACCCGAAACGCTGGCAAGATATCCACGAATTGCTCGAAGCCGGTATCGATGTCTACACCGCGCTGAACGTGCAGCACCTGGAGAGTTTGAACGACGACATCGGCCAAATCTCCGGCATTCGGGTCTGGGAGACTGTGCCGGACACGGTGTTCGAAGACGCCGACGAAGTCGAACTGGTCGATCTGCCGCCGGACGAATTGTTGAACCGGCTTAAGGAAGGCAAGGTTTATCTGCCGCAACAAGCCCAGGAAGCGGTCAAGCATTTCTTCCGCAAAGGCAATCTGATCGCGCTGCGGGAATTGGCTCTGCGCCAGACAGCCAGCAGGGTCGACGCCGAAATGCTGGATTACCGCGAAGACCACGCCATCCGCGAGGTCTGGCAAGTCAGCGAACGGATTCTGGTCTGCATCGGCCCCAACGCATTGGCCGAGCGCCTGGTTCGCGCCGGCAAACGCCTGGCGACCAGCCTGCGCGCGGAATGGATCGTAGCCTACGTCGAAACCCCGCAGTTGCAGCGTCTGCCGGCCGAAAAACGCGACGGCGTGTTGCGCATTCTGCGCCTGGCCGAACAGCTCGGCGCCGAAACCGTGACCCTCAGTGCACCGGACATGAGCGACGCCTTGATCCGCTTTTCCCGCCAACGCAACATCGGCAAAATCGTGATCGGCAAACCCAGCCGGCGCGGTTGGCGGCGCTGGCTATTCGGCTCGGTGGTCGATACTTTGGTCAGCCGGGCCCACAATATCAACCTGTATCTGCTCGGCAGCCCGCAAACGCGGGAGCGCGGCCAAGCTGCGCCGGAACTGGCGTTGTTCGGCAAAAGCCCCCTACCCGGCCTGAAGCAACGCATTCCCAGCAAAACCGCTCGGCGTTACCTGGGCTACCTTTGGGCATTTGCCGTCAATGCGTTGATTACCGCGGCGGGCTATTTGCTGCTGGGCCGGCTGGAACCGGCCAACCTGATAATGGTGTATTTGCTGGGCGTGATTTTCGTCGCCAGCCGCTTCGGCCGCGGGCCGTCGGTGCTGGCCTCGGTGCTCGGAGTCGGCTGCTTCGACTTATTGTTCTTGCAGCCCTACTACAGCTTTTCGGTGGCCGACAGCCAGTATCTGATCACGCTGTCGGCGATGCTGGCAGTCGGCATCGTCGTCAGTAACCTGACCGCCAACGTACGCTCGCAAGCCAAAGTGGCCGCGCATCGGGAGCGCCGGGCCGCGGCGCTGTATTCGATGAGCCGGGAGCTGGGCAGCAGCCAGAGCGAAACCGACGTGGTGCGGGTTGCGGTCAAGCATTTGTATGCCGAATTCAGCAGCCGCAACGTGATTCTGTTTCCGAACGGCAACGGCCGCATGGTATTTCCGGCAGGAAAAGCCCTAGCCGAATCGTTGTTGGGTGCCGATTTGAGCGTGGCCCAATGGGTATTCGACCATAACGAAATCGCCGGACAAGGTACCGATACCCTGCCCGGCGCCTCCGCCGTCTACTTCCCGATACATGGCGACGACCAGGTATTGGGCGTACTGGCCTTGCTGCCGGTTAACCTGCGTCGGGTGTTTTTGCCCGAGCAGCAAAAACTGCTGGAAACCTTTTTGCGCCAGATCGGCCAGGCCATCGGCCGCATCCGCTTTTCCGAACGCGCCCGTTCCACCCAGATGCAAATGGAAGCGGAGCGTCTGCGCAACTCGCTGCTCAGCGCGATCTCCCACGATTTACGCACGCCGCTGGCGACCATCATCGGTTCGGCCAGCACCATCGCCCATAACCAGCAAAAACTGGCGCCGCAGGACCTGGTCGAACTCGGCCAAGGCATCGTCGACGAAGCCGAACGTATGGCGAATCTAGTCAACAACATCCTCGACATGGCCAAGCTCGAAGCCGGCGTGCTGGAGTTGAACAAGCAATGGTATCCGCTGGAGGAAATCGTCGGCACCGCATTGACCCAGTTGCAAGCCCAACTGGCCGGCCGGCCGGTCACGGTCAAGCTGCCGCCGGGCATACCGATGGTGCTGGCCGATTCGGTCATGATCGAACAGGTGTTGATCAATCTGCTGGAAAACGCAGTACGCTATACCCCGGAGGCCAGCCCGCTGGAAATATCGGCCGAATTCGGCGACAGTTCGGTCGAAATCGCCGTCGCCGACCGCGGCCCCGGCATTCCGCGCGGCATGGAGGAACGCCTGTTCGAGAAGTTCTACCAAGGCCGCCAGGAAACGGCGCAAAGCGGCGTCGGCCTGGGGCTCGCGATCTGCCGCGCCATCGTCGAAATTCACGGCGGCACCATCAACGCGCGCAACCGGCCGGACGGCGGCGCGCTATTCGCCTTCAGGCTGCCGCGGGACCAGCCGCCGCCCGAAGTCGAACCCGAGGAATAACGCTCAACGGAAACCCGCACCATGTCCAAAACCGACCCCGTCATCATCGTCATCGAAGACGATCCGGCCATCCGCCGCTTTCTGCGCACCAGTCTGCACAGCAACGGCTACAAGGTGTTCGATGCCGAGACCGGCAGGCAAGGCCTGGTAGAATTGGGTGTGCGCAAGCCGGATTTGCTGATCCTGGACTTAGGACTACCGGATATGGACGGCGTCGATGTAATCAAGGCGGTACGCGCCTGGTCTGCGCTACCGATCATCATCCTGTCGGCCAGAAGCGGCGAACAACAGAAAATCGACGCGCTCGACGCCGGGGCCGACGATTACCTGACCAAACCCTTCGGTTTCGGCGAATTGCAGGCGCGGATCCGGGTAGCGCTGCGCCACGCCGTGCGGCCGTCGGACTCGGCGCAAGAGCAAGTATTTACCACCGGCAATTTGCAGGTCGACCTGATCAACCGGGTAGTCAAAGTCGACGACCGGGAAGTACACCTGACGCCGATCCAGTACCGGCTGCTAACGGTATTGGTCAAACATGCCGGCAAGGTGTTAACCCACCAGCAAATCCTGCGCGAGGTCTGGGGTCCCAATTACCAGGAACACGCCCACTACCCGCGGATTTACATGAGCCAACTCCGGCAAAAACTGGAAGCCGACCCGGCCCAGCCCAAACTGCTGCTGACCGAATCCGGGCTGGGTTACCGGCTCAAAGTCTGGTAACCCGGCTTAAAAGGTCACCACCACGTCGGCACCAAAGATAAACTGGCTGTCCTTGTTACGCTCGTCGTATGCATCGACGCCTTCCGACCAGTCGTAGCGCGCTTCCGGCCGCAGCATCAACCATTTCGCCGGTTTCCAGTTTACCCCTAGCGTCGCCGCATAATAATTGGCTGGCCCGGTCGCCAGTACCGCGCAACTCGGGCACATTTGGCCCACCCGAACGCCATCGTCGTCCCTAAACCATTCCCCGCGCAGGCCCACGCCCACCGTATCGGATACGTCGTATTTCAGTTGCGAGTGGATGCCGTACCATTCGGCGTCGGCGAAATTGTTCAACGGATGTTGTTGTTCGATGCCGTGGTCGTGTTGCAACACGTAATGCCAGCGCTCGGTAAAGTTATGTTGGAGAACCAGACTGTAAAACGTGCGGTTGTCGCGCTTATTGATACCGGTCTGGCGCTGAAATTCGCGCAGATTGTTATCGCTGTTGACGTCGCCGGTAATCAGCGTCGCGGTAAACGAGGTCGCCGCATCATCGCTGGTCCAGGTCGCGCCGCCCAGAAAATTCCAGTTTTCCATGTTTTTATCGAACCCGTCCCAGGCGCCGTTGCCGTCCAGCACGCCGTTCAATTTGCTATGGCCGCCGGTGACCGCACCCAGCGTCACGCTCAGATTTTGATGGACCGGATAGGTGGTGGTCATGCCGAAATGGGTAAATGGCTCGCCGTATTGAAAAGTATAGGGGTGGGTGTAGAAAAAATTATCCGGCGACAAGCCGGTCTCGTAACCCATGATCGTATAAAACCGGCCGATGCGCGTGGTCAGGCCCTTGCCTATCGGCGTAAAAATATCCAGGTAAGCATTCGGAATCGCCAGTTTGTAAAAACGCTCGTCGGAACCGATCAAACGGTTGTCCCAATGGCCGCCGCCGTAGGGATTGATGGTATTGAAGCGGGCGTCGCTGCCGTACATCAGCGTCAACTTGCCGCCGACATCCCAATGGTCGCCGCCGGTATTGACGTCGCGGATCAACTCGCCGCCGAGCTGGTGCAGATTGAATTCGTTGGCCCGGTCGGCAAACACCACGGGGCCGTTGTAGCCGTCGCCAGGATCGTTGGCGTTGTAAACGATACCGGCATCGGCCCAACTGTGGACGCGCAAACCGGCGGCTTTCATCCAGGGCAAATCGTTGATCAGCGACAAGCCGTTCAATAAACCGGCGCGTTCCTCGGCCGGTAACGGCGACATCGCCATCAATAACGGTGCGGCATATAGCCATTCGCGGGTTCGGAAAGATGAGTGTGGCATGGTGTTCTCCTGTCGAAAAATGAATCGTCGAAGTTTTTCGGGCGCAAGCGCTCCCGCCAGCCGGAAAATCCGGCTTGAATGGTTGGGAGTATGGAAATTTAAACGGCTAAAACCGGCGGCTTAGTCGGGGCGGGCAAGATAGGCGCGCCAGCCGCCGTAATCGGTAATATCCAACGCCTCGCGCACGGCGGCGGCTTCGCAAACGAAGCCCTGCACGCTGTTGCCGTCTTGCAATTGCACGCTGCCGATACCCAAGGGCGGCGGGATTTCGGCGACGAATTCGCCGTAACGGCTGACCGGCAAGGCCCACACCTCGACGGCAATCGCCGCGCCGGTTTCGTCGCGCACCATGCCGGGCCGCTTGCCGTCCGGCAATGCGTAAAGCCGGTAGGTCGGCGCGGTCAACGTACTTTGCAGCAACACGCCGCCGCGGCCGGTCAACAGACGGTTCAGCGGCAGGCCGGACAGATGCGCGCCGCACACCGCGACCCGGATGAAGCCGAAGGAGTCACCATTGCTCGCGTCGGGAAATTCCGAGCTTAAGGCTGCGGAGATGCCCAATTTATGCGGCACCGATTGCTCGCGCCGTTTCGCCAACGCCAGCAAAGCCCGGTCGGCAAAAGCCGGCGCGCACAAGGTGATGCCGAACGGCAGGCCATTGCCCCGAAAACCGGCCGGCAGCGCAATGGCGCTGAGGTCGAGCAGATTCATGAAATTGGTGTAATAGCCCAGCCGACTGTTCAATTCGATTGGCTGCTCTTCTACAGCAGCAATCGGATAAATGGTGCCGGTGGTCGGCGTGACCAGCACATCGACCTGACGCCAGATTTCTTCGCTTTTCACCTTCAAATCTTGCAAACGGTAAAACGCACGCCAGGCGTCGGCGGCCGACAAACTGGTGCCGTTGGCAATGATGGCGCGCGTCACTGGAAATAAGGCTTCGGGCTGGTTTTGCAACAATTCGCCGGCCACCAAATAACGCTCGGCCAGCCAGGGCCCGGCGTAGAGCAAGCCGGCGGCGTCCAGCAAGGGCTGAATGTCCACTTCGACGGCGCTGCCGCCTTGCCCGACCAGATCCACAACCGCCTCGGCAAACAATTCCGCAGCGGCAGCGTCGCCGAAAAATTGCAGTTGCTCCGGTTTCGGCACGCCAAAACGGAAACGGCCGGCAAAGCCCGGCGGCACCGGCAAAGGCTGGTCGGGACGGTTATAGGCGTCTTCCGCATCGTAAACGTTGGCGACCCGCATCACCCGTTCCGCGTCGGCGGCCGTCAACGCGAAGATCGACACGCAATCCAGGCTGCGGCAGGCCGGCACCACGCCGGACGTGCTTAACAAGCCCCGCGTCGGCTTGACGCCGACCAGGTTATTGAACGCCGCCGGCACCCGGCCTGAGCCGGCGGTGTCGGTGCCTAACGCAAAGCTGGCCAGACCGGTCGCCACCGCGACCGCCGAACCCGAGCTGGAACCGCCGGCGATGTAAGCCGGATCGAAGCTGTTGCGGCAAACACCATAGGGCGAGCGGGTGCCGACCAAACCGGTCGCGAACTGGTCCAGATTGGTCTTGCCGACTGGAATCGCCCCGGCGGCGATCAATTGCCGCACCACGAAAGCCGATTGCTTGGGTTGATAGGCATAGGCCGGACAAGCTGCTGTGGTGGGCAAATCGGCCAAATCGATATTGTCCTTGATCGCAAACGGAATGCCGTACAAGGGCAAGTCGTCCGGCGACTGCTCCGCCAGCGCCGCGGCGTAAGCCAGCATGCGTTCGAACGGCAAACGGCTAATCCAGACGCCGCGCGCCGACTCGGACTCCAAGCGTTGCCAAAGCATTTCGACCAGCGCCGTCGGCGTCAGCGCGCGCTCCCGGTAAGCCTGGCTCAGGCTGGCTATGCTCAGGACTTCCGGCAATTCGGTCCAGGTCTTCATGCATCCTCCCCGGCCTGCAGCACCAGCAAATCCTGGCCGGCGCTGATTTGGGCGCCTTCGTTGCAAAACACTTTCCAGACCGTGCCGTCTGCCGGCGCCGTTACCGGGAATTCCATTTTCATCGATTCGACCACCACCAAGGCGTCGCCTTGCTTTACGCTATCGCCGGCGTGGACCAAAACCTGCCAGACGTTGCCGGCGATATGGCTGGCCACGGCGCGGGCGCCGGCCGGCAAATCAAGTTCGGTGTCGATGGCCGCCGCCGCGACCGCCTGATCGTCCGCATATACTTGCCCGGCTTGCTCCCAGCGTTCGCGTTCGGCGTCGAAGGCCGACTGTTGGCGCTGTTTGCACGCGGCTATCTCGCCGGCGTTTTGGCGCAGAAAGTCGTTGTATTGGCGCAGGCTGAAGGTTTCCTCGCGGATATCCAGCTTGGCCTTGCCGCTGATCACGTCCTGCCGGTAACGCAGCAATTCCTCGGCGGATACCGGGAAGAAGCGAATTTGATCGAAAAAGCGCAGCAACCACGGCTTGCCGTCGCGAAAATCGGCGGTTTGCCGGTAACGGTTCCACATCGGCACGGTGCGGCCGACGAACTGGTAGCCGCCCGGACCTTCCATGCCGTACACGCACATATAAGCGCCGCCGATGCCGACCGCGTTTTCCGGGGTCCAGGTCCGGGCCGGGTTATATTTGGTCGTCACCAAGCGGTGGCGCGGATCGATCGGCGTCGCCACCGGCGCGCCGAGGTAGACGTCGCCCAAGCCCATCACCAGATAGCTGGCGTTGAACAGGATGTCCTTGACCTGGTCGATACTGTCCAGACCGTTGATGCGGCGGATGAATTCGATATTGCTCGGACACCACGGCGCGTCCTTGCGCACCGACTGCATGTATTTTTCGATGGCCAATTGGGTGGACGGGTCGTCCCAGGACAACGGCAGGTAAACAATGCGGGTCGGCACTTCCATGTCCTCTATGGCCGGCAGTTCGGCTTCGGCTTGCGCCAAGATCCGCATTAATTCGTCCAGCGGCAGGCGACGGTCATAATGCACCTGCAACGAGCGGATGCCCGGCGTCAGATCGACGATGCCGGCGATGCTGCGTTGTTGCAGCCAGGTCATCAAGGCATGTACTCGAAAGCGCAGATTGATGTTCAGCATCAACGGCCCGTATTCGACCAGCAGATTGCGGTCGCCGGCCTGGCGGTAGCTGACGGCCACCCGCTCGCCATCCTTCGGCAGTTGAGCCAGGATACAGCTTTCCAGGGCAACCGTTTCCGCCGGCAATTCGGGCAAAGCCGCATCGGCAGGATGGTCTAGGACCCGTTCCACTTCGGCATCCAGCTTCGCCGCCTGTTCGCGGTTCAGGCGGATAAATCGCACGGTATTACCTGGCTTTAATTGGCCCAGTTTCCACAATTCCGCCGCGACCACCGTGGCCGGACAGACGAAGCCGCCCAGGCTGGGGCCGTCCGGACCCAGGATCACCGGCATGTCGCCGGTGAAATCCACCGCGCCGATGGCGTAGGCGTTGTCGTGGATATTGGACGGATGCAAACCGGCCTCGCCGCCGTCGCTACGGGCCCAGCGCGGTTTCGGGCCGATCAGACGGATGCCGGTACGGTTGGAGTTGTAATGCACCTCCCAGTCGGTCGCGAAGAATTCGGCGATGTCTTCGTCGGTAAAGAAATCCGGCGCACCGTGCGGACCGTACAGCACGCCGATCTGCCAGTGCTCGGAATAAACCGGCAGCGCGGCCGGATTCGGCAGGACTTCCTCGGCCATGGCGGCTTCCGCCGCGACCGGCAACACGTCGCCGACCCGCAGCACCCGGCCGCCGTGGCCGCCGAACTGGCCCAAGGTAAAGGTGGCGCGGCTGCCCAAATATTCCGGCACGTCGAAGCCGCCTTGGATCGCCAGATAAGCACGGCAACCCTGACCGGCGATAGTGCCCAGTTTCAATACGTCGCCGGCGGACACCGCTGTGGCTTGCCAGAATGCGACGGCCTGGCCGTTCAATTCGGCCTGCATCGCCGCGCCGGCCAATACGATGCGGGTAGCGAAATTGAAACGCAGACTGGGGCCGTTGATGGCCATTTCCAGACCTGCCGCGTGTTCTGGATTACCCAAAATCCGGTTCGCCAAGCGAAAGGCCAACATATCCATCGGCCCGGACGGCGGCACGCCGACATCCCAATAACCCAGGCGGCCCGGATAATCCTGAATCATGCTTTGCGTGCCGGCTTCCAGCACGTCCAGGGTGCGCGGCCGATAAGCCAGTCCGGCCAGGTAAGCGGTAATCTGGCGGCCGCTACGGAATACGTCGTCGGCGACGATCTGCCGCAAATAGGCCAGATTGGTTTCGATGCCGGCCAAGCGAGTGTCGGCCAAGGCCGCATCCATTTGCGCCAGCGCCTGTTCGCGGTCGGCGGCGTGGACGATGACTTTGGCCAGTAAGGGGTCGTAATTCGGGGTGACCTCAAGGCCGTTCTCCAGCCAATGATCGACCCGGACGCCGGCCGGGAAACGGCAATCGGTCAGCAGGCCGGCCGAGGGCTGGAAGTTCTTATTCGGGTCTTCGGCGTAAACCCTGACCTGCATAGCCCAGCCCTGCGGCGCGTGCCGGTACTGATCCAGAAACGTACTATCGCCGGCCGCCAGCCGCAGCATCCAGGCCACCAAGTCGGTACCGGTGACTTGCTCGGTCACGCCGTGTTCGACTTGCAGCCGGGTGTTGACCTCCAGGAAATAAAATTCGTCGCTGTCCTGGTCGTAAACGAATTCGACGGTGCCGGCGGAACGGTAATTCACCGCCTCGGCCAGCGCCAGGGCATGGCGATAGAGCGCTTCTCGCGTCGCCTCGCTGAGGCCCGGCGCAGGAGTTTCCTCGATTACTTTCTGGTTGCGGCGTTGTACCGAACAATCGCGCTCGCCCAAATGGATCACCCGCCCGGCGCCGTCGCCGAAAATCTGCACCTCGATATGGCGGGCGCGTTCGATGAATTTCTCCAGATACAGGCCGCTGTCCTTAAAATTAGCCGCGCTCAAGCGCTGCACTACGGCAAATGCCTCTTGCAGTTCGGCGTCGTTGCGGCACAGCCGCATACCGATGCCGCCGCCGCCGGCCGTGCTTTTCAGCATTAATGGGTAGCCGATAGCGGCGGCCGCCTGCACAGCCTGCTCTATGTCCGCCAATAGACCGGTGCCGGGCAGCAGCGGCACGCCGCAAGCTTGGGCGATTTCGCGGGCGGTATGTTTCAAACCGAAGCGGCGCAACTGTTCCGGCGTCGGGCCGATGAAGACAATGCCGGCCGCGGCGCATTGCTCGGCGAATTCGGCATTCTCGCTCAAAAAGCCGTAACCGGGATGGATGGCCTGGGCACCCGTTGCCAGCGCTGCTTCTAGAATTCGCTCACTGCGCAAATAGCTGTCTGCCGCCGCCGCCCCGCCGACGCAAACCGCTTCGTCGGCTTGTTGCACGTGCTGGGCGTGGGCGTCGGCTTCGGAATACACCGCGACGCTGGCGACACCCAATTGATTTAGGGTCCGAATGATGCGGCAGGCGATTTCGCCGCGATTGGCGATCAATACCTTGTTAAACATGAATCCTCTTCTGGCGGGCCGTCCCGCCTTGCTTTGCCAACGCCGGGCCGTCCCGGCGCGGATTACGGGTCAGTCCCAGATCAACAGGCGCACCGGCGTCGGGTTGTAGGCGTTGCACGGATTATTCAATTGCGGGCAGTTGGAAATCAGCGCGATGACGTCCATCTCCGCTCGCATTTCGACATACTTGCCTGGCGCGGAAATACCGTCGGCAAAGGTCAATTGGCCGTCGGCCGTGACCGGCACGTTCATGAAGAAATTGATATTGCTGGCGATGTCGCGCTTGGCCAGGCCACAGTCGGCGTGGCCGACGGCCAATAGAAAACTGTCGCGGCAACTGTGCATGTGTTTCTTGTCCAGCGCGTAGCGGACGCTGTTGCTCTCGGCGGCGCAAGCCCCGCCCAACGTGTCGTGGCGGCCGCAGGTGTCGGCGACGATGGTCAGCAATACCTTGCCCTCGCCGGACATCAGCTTAGTGCCGGCGCTCAAGTACAGATTGCCCTGGTGGCGTATCGTGTCGCTGGCGCTGTAGCGTTCTTCATGGTCGGCGGCGCTGTAAAACAGAGTATCGACGGCCTGGTTACCTTCCATGTCCAGAATGCGGAAGGTCTGGCCGTGCTTGATGGTATGCAGCCAGGGCTCGCCGGCCGGCAAGGTGTAATCGTAAATGGCGGTGCTCGGATCGAGCGTGCTCTCGACGATGGGCATGGTTTCGTCCTCTTAAGATCGGTGATTACAGAAAATAGCGTTCGGTATTGCTAAAGCCGCGGCCGTTTTCCGGGCGGAAATTGCGGCATTTGTCGTCTTGGTCAGGCAAGGCGCCGCGATAGGCTTGCAATAACACCGGTTTGGGCTGGTAATGCGGATTGGGATCCAATGGATGCGGGCAACTGCTCAGCACCACCAGCGTGTTCATTTCGAAGCGCAATTCGACTTGGCTGTCCGCAACGGAATGGCCGGATTGAAATTTCAGGTTGCCGTCCACGTCGGCCGCGATCTTGCTGAAGAAATTGACGTTGGCGACCAAGTCGCGCTTGCCCAGCCCCCATTTCTCCAGTTCGATCAACAAACTGTCGCGGCCGTTGCGGTACATCGCATTGCGATGGCTTTGGTAATTGGCCGTGCCGTATTTGGCCAGTACTTGCGCGGCGTCGGACACGCCGCACACCGTGTCGTGCCAACCCAGCGTGTCGGCGGTAAGCGAGCACAACACCCGGCCCATGTCCGAGTAGCAAACAAAGCCTTCGGTCAGATGAAACGTGTGTTGCGCTTTTAAAGTGTCCGCCATGTTGTAGCGTTCGCTGCGTTCGTCGTCATTGATGAACAAAGCCGACAAGTTGGCGCCGCCTTCGCTGTCGGTCAGGCGCAAGCGGTTGCCGCGCCGCATCCGAAACGAAGTGTGGGTGCCGGCCGGCAGGGTCTCGCTCCAAAGCAGGTCTGCAGGATTGATTGCCGCTAAAGTCATGTTGGTCTCCTAATAGGTTTATGGCGCCGGAACCTGGCCCAGGCGCTCGAGCAGTTCGTAGTCGGTCTGCATGCCGGACGTGTCGCGGATGCCGGCCAAAATTTGTTTTTTCAAAGCGATAAAGTCCGGGGTCTGCTTCATGTCCTGGTCGCGGTGGTCCGGCAACGGTACGGTGTGGACCGCGGCGATGCGTCCCGGCCGCGGCGCCATCAGCACCACCCGGTGCGCCAGATAAATCGCTTCTTCCACGTCGTGGGTGACGAACAGCACCGTGGTTTTTTCCAGGATGGAAACATGCAGGATCAGATCGTGCATGACCTCGCGGGTTTGGGCGTCCAGCGCGCCGAACGGCTCGTCCATCAACAGAATGCGCGGCCGCGCCATCAAAGCCCGGGCAATGGCCACCCGCTGCTGCATGCCGCCGGACAACTGATTCGGATAGGCGTTGGCGACGTGGCTCAGGCCCATCAAGCGGATCAGGGCGTCGGCCCGGCCCTCGGCGGACTCGACATCGCTCAGGGTCGATACGTCGCGATGCACTTTCAATTGCCGGCAGAATTTGATGTTCTCGGTCACGCTCAGCCACGGATACAGGCTGTAATGCTGGAACACCATGGCCCGGTCGATGCCGGGGCCGGCGATCGGCTGGCCGTCAACGTCGACACTACCGCCGCTGGCCGGCTCCAGACCACCGACGATGCGCAACAAGGTCGACTTGCCGCAGCCAGATGCGCCGACCAGCGTAACGAACTCGCCGGGCGCAAGGTCGAGATCGGCATCCTGCAAGGCGACGATGTCCGCGCCGTTAGCGGCAAAGCGTTTTTGCAATTGGCGGATTTGTATGATGGGATTCGTCATCGGCGCTATCTCCGGTACAGCCAGGGGAAGCTGCGGCGATGCGCCCAGCGGAAGCATTGGTCGGTAGCCAGCCCGAACAGGCCGATCAAAATGATGCCGGCGAAGATTTTGTCGGTTTGCAAAAAGCGTTGCGCCTTCAGCACGGCAAAACCCAAACCGGAGTTGGCCGCCACCAGCTCGGCCACCACCAGATAAGTCCAGGCCCAGCCCATTGTCACCCGCAAGGTATCCAGGATGGCCGGTTTGGCCGACGGCATGATCACCCGCATCACGATTTCGTCGCGGTCGGCGCCCATGGTCTGTGCAGCTTCGATTTGCTCCATCGGCACCCGCCGCACATCCTCGGCGATCATCAGCAGCATTTGAAAGAAAGTGCCGATGAAAATAATCGCGATCTTGGCGCCCTCGTCGATGCCGACCCACAGCATCACCAACGGGATGAAGGCCGCCGCCGGCATGTAGCGGATGAAGTCGGTCAAAGGTTCGAACAGGGCTTTGACCGGCGCATAGGTGCCGACCAGCACGCCCAAGGGCAAGGCCAATACCGCGGACAATAAAAACCCGGCCACGACCCGGTAAACGCTGATCGCCACGTCGCCGAGCAAATCGCCGTCGCGCAGCCATTCCCAGGCACTGTCCAACACCAAAGGCGGTGTCGGCAGGAACACCGGATCTATCGCGCCGCCGGCAGAGGCCCACCACCAACCGAGTAGCACCGACAGCAAACCGCTGATTGCAATCAGCCAATGGGTGCGCCGTTCCAAACTGCCGCGTATCGCCCACAGCGGTCGTCGCGGATTTAAATTGCCAGTCATAGTCGCCACCTTACGCTAGTGAGCGGCGAGCGCTTCGGCTACCAATGAGGCATCGACGCCGACCGCCAAATCCGGCACGTTTTCTATCAAACGGTTGTCTTTCAAAAACGCGGCGATGGTCGGACCCACCGCCGCTAACGAGGCCGGTTCGCTGGCCGGTCCCAAGGCTTTCAGGTTGTCTTCCAGTGTGAAGAAGCGGGTGCCGGGCAGAAACACTTTGTAGGCATCCGGTTTCATGCCGACCACTTTGGCCATGACGGTAACGGCTTGGTCGGGCTGCTCGCGAATGAAGCGCTGGGTATCCCGCCAAGCCTTGATCATGCCGACCAGTTCGGCGCGGTGGGTTTCGATGGCTTTCACCCGAGCTACCAGCAAATCCGGGATCAGGCCGGGCATGTCTTTGGACGTGAACAAGGCCGCGCCTTTGCCGCTGGCCTGGATGTTGTTGACCCAGGGATTCCACACCACGGTCGCATCGACGCGGCCGCTCAGAAACGCCGCCGCTGCGTCGCCGGCCGACAGGTTTACGGTTTTGACGTCGTCGAAACTCAGGCCGTTTTTGCTCAAGGCGGTGGCGAGCACGAAGTGGGAAATCGAATATTGTTCGAGTGCGATGGTTTTGCCTTTCAGATCGGCAAAGCTTTTGATGGCGGGATTGACCATCAACGCGTCGTTGCCGTCGGAATTGTCGTTGACCAGGATGGCTTTGACCGGGACATTCTTGCTGAGCGGCGCCATCGTGTCGGACCAGGTCTGGCAATTGGCATCCAGTTGGCCGGCGGACAGGGCCGAGATCGAGTCGGTGTAATTGGCAAACCAGACCAGTTTGACCTTGGCGCCGTATTTTTTGAAATAGCCGTTGTGTTCGGCGACGTACCAGGCCACCCAGCCGGGCCAATCGCTGACGCCGACTTTGATTTCGGCACGGGCAGGAATGGACAAGCAACAGAATGCGGCGGCCAGAAACAGCGCCGAAAATCGGGGGAAGATGCGGGGAAAGGTTGAGGTCATGAGTAGCTCCAGTCGGGTTGAAAAGCTACACGTAGAGGCGGACCGGTTTATAAAACCGTCTGACCTCCCGGGCTTTTATCCCGCCGTGTAGCTCCCCGAAAGAAGCCGGCAACTCTCGGTCGCTGACGTTCGAAATCGAACCGGAACCCTAGTCACCATTTTGCTAAGGCGCTTTTTAAGATCGCGCCTCACGTGTTTCGTTGTAATCTATAACATTAATTGCGCCAACATACGGTGCCCTTATAAATCAATTGGTTAGCCTAAGCACCGGTTAACCGCACCCAATTTTTCGCTCGATTATGGCGCAAAACTCTACCAGATTGGTGCAAGCCGTCCGCCGCCGACTAATTTCAGATCGCCTGGCGAACAACGCCAAAGCCAAGCCGATTCGCGCGCAGACTTGGCAACGCCCGAATTTAGCGTATAAATCAAAGGCCGTTGCCGATCAGGATGAAGGGCGCCCAATAGTAAGGGTGTTTAAAGGAAACCGAGCCGCCGCCGTCCAGCTCCACACCGCGCCCGTCCCCGGCTTGGCCGCCGGCCGCGCCGGCAATCATGGCCAACTGCGCGTGGCGCAAGGCTTCGGCTTTGCTGGCGCCTGATTGTTTCAAGGCCCGGTAAAACCGGTTCATCAAGGCTTGGGTGCCGCCGTCGTCGACCGACCACAGCGAAGCCAGCGTGGCGCGCGCGCCGGCGCTTTCCATCAAAAAACCCAAGCCCAAAATTTCCTCGCCCTGGCCCAACAACGATCCCACCGCCGTTTCGCAGGCGCTGAGCGCGATCAGATCGACATTGCGTAGCGACCATTCGTACTTGACCTGGTCGACCGTGACCCGTTCGCCGTTGCCGAACAGGATGAAGGATTCGTCGGGCTTGCCGGAAACCAGCGCGGCATGGGTGGCGAAATGCACGATGTTGTAACGGTTCAGTTCCGGCACCACCGCGTCGGTGCTGAAATTGCGGTCGACCAATTTCAGCGCTCCCGGATAGAGCGCCGCCAAGTCGTTGACCTCCGCGCCGGCAAACGGCAATCCGGCGAAGGCGAAATGGCGGTCTCCCAGCGTGAAGTCGTAATCGCCGCTGGCGAAGGCCGCGGCCAGCAACTTAGGCTCGCGAATCGGCCGCGTCTCCAGCTCGGCCAGAGAGAATGCGGTAATGTTGACGCTGTTGAAGCGTTCGGCCAGCCATTGGCGGCCGTCGTGCAAAGCGGCCAACGGGATGTAACGCAACACCCCGTCCGGGGCATACAGTACGGTTTTGGCGCCGATTTGCTGCAGGTGCCGCTCTATCGGTTTTACCAGCCAAGCGTATAAGGCTTGCGCGCGTTGCTCGACATCCGCCTGGCGCCGAGACAAAGCGCTGCGAAAATCCGCGACCGCCCGGTTCAAGACTTCATGCCTCACCGGCACCGAGACATGCAACGGCGGACTGAATGCATTGGCCAGCACGATTTCCAAACGGTCCGGCAACACCAACGGGTAAAGCAATACCGTCTGCCCTCCCAGGCGGGCCAGATTGTCCTGCAGCGGCCGCAATTGGGCCAACGCCGGCATCTGGCTGCGCGCCTCCCGGCCGAGCTGGCCGACCAAGGCGCGGATGTCGTCGCTGTCGATGAAATTGGCGAAGGCTCTTTGCAGACTGCGTTGTTGCCGATCCAATTCCTGCCATTGTTGTCGCTGCTCCGGGCTCCAGCGGGCGCGGTCGAGCTTGTCCAAGGCCGCCAGAGCCTGCCCGGTCGTTATGGCCTGCCGCTCCAACGCGGCGTAGTTTTTCAGAATGTCTTGTTCCGCCGGCAATTCCGCTACACCTTGACCGGTGGTTTGGTTACCGCGCACCGGGCCGAGAAAATCCGCCGCTTCCTGCACTTTCAATAAATCCAGTACCTGCTGGGCTTCGATAACGCGATCCAGGCGCAATAATAAATCGGCCAGACTCCGGTAAAACCCCTGCACTCGGGCCAGATAGGCTTTTTGGTCCTGTTCGGGCAGGGCCTTCAAGTCATTGCGTATCCGTTCGCTGATATTGACCGATTGCTTATAGAACGCAATAGCCAAGGCCGGCTGGCCGCTGCGTTCGAAAAGAGCGCCGATGTTGCCCAACGTAATGCGCGCATTGTCCCGGTCGTCGGTTTCGCGCCAGATTGCCAGGGCTTGCAGATAGGCGTTAAACGCCGCCGCGAAATCGCCGCTGCGGGCGGAGACGCTGCCGATGCTGTCGTAAGTGGCACCGATCGGCTTGCGGGTGCCGAGCTGCTGCAATACCTCAAGCGCACTCGCCAGCACGGTCAAGGCTTGCTGGTGGTTTTGCCGGTCGCTCAGCGCCAGCCCGAGATTGTTGCGGGTTTCCGCGACGCCGAAACGGTCGTCGAGTCGGTTCCGAATGGCGATGGCGCGCTCGAAGGCCTCGATGGCGGCCTGATGGTCGTTCTGCTCGGCGTACACGTAACCGAGGTTGTGGTAGGCGGCAGCGATATCGGCCTCGCCGCCGGCGCTTTGAAACAGCGCCAAGGCTTGCTGTTGGTAGGCCAACGCCTTGCCGTATTGGCCCATTTCGGCATACACCGAACCGATATTGTTGAGGATGGTACCGGCATCGTGCGCCGGCACCCGATCCAATTCGGCAAACCGTTGTTGGGCTTGGCGGTAGATTTCCAGCGCCTTGGCGTAACGGCCCTGAGCCAGATAAGTCAGACCCAAATTGCCGAGGGTCCTGGCCTCGCCCAAGCCGTCGGCCACTCGGCGCCGCAGCGCCAACGCCTGGTCCAAATGCGTCCGGGCTTTATCGATCAGACCTAACTTTCTATAAGTGGTCCCCAACATGTTGTGCAATATCGCCAGCTCGCTGTCATGCGTGCTATCGAATTGCTGCAGGCCGTTTTCGAAGGCGGCGGCGGCCTGTTCGAATTGTTGGAGTTTTAGCTGGGCGCGGCCGACTTTGTAAAACAGATCGCCGGCGAATGCGGCAGACTCGGTGTTAGCCGCCAAATCCAGCGCTTGCCGATAATGGCCCAACGCCAGAGCATAGTTTTGGGCTTGATATTCCAGATAGCCGCGGTCGCGCAGACGTTGCGCCGGGCTAAGCCAGACGCTTACCGCAACTGCGGGCGCATCCGCATCGTCCGGATAATCGGCGTTGTCGCTGGTTTGCAGCAAATTACAGCCGCTGGCGAGCCAGCATAGCGCCAAGGCCAATAAGGCGCGAGGCAAACCGGACCGGCCGAGCGCGGCGGACATTGCGTCGGTCAGGCCGCGGCGGTAACCGCCGGTTTGCGCTGAAACTTAAACCAGACCGCCGGCACCAGCATCAGGCTCAATAAAAATAGCGTAGGGTGTTTCAGCGCGGCGACCAGCGGCCACAGCAGCATCCGCGCCGCGATCCGGGCGGATTGGTGTTCGGCTATATAACCGGCCAGCGGCGGCGAGTATTCGTAGTAAAGCGCCACGAACGCGCGCCCCAACGGATACGGCAGCAAATACCGGTCCCGAAAGCGTTGCAGCGTCACCACCTCGGATGCCAGCGGGCTGCCGTAAGCCGCCGTGGCGATGAAACACATGTTTTGCCGGCCCTCCGGATTCCAGCGCTTGGGGTCTGCGCCGCCGGTCTGATGGTCGGACGATAAATGTTCGGCATCGTCCTGATAGTCGCTGCTGTCGGTCATTTGCATCATCAGGGTTTGCCTTTCTTGGTCCAAACCTTCCAAGCCCCGTTGCAGATCGATCAAATGGGCGTTGAGCTGATTTATCTGCAACTGCAACCTTTGTTTGAGCTGCGGCTGGTTGGCTTGCTGCAATTGCGCATGCTTTTGATCGAGCTGGATTCTGGAAGTCGAGGCTTGTTGTTCCAACAACTTTTTCCGCCGGTTCAGTTCTTCCAGTTGTTTCCTTAGCTGGAACTGTTTTTGCGACAACTGCGGCGCTTGCACGGTGGCTCGTTCCGGCAAACGCTGAATCGCGGGTTGCGACACTTTGTCCCCTAACCGCGGCGCCGCTTGGCTCGCCGCCGGTTGCGGCTGGTTCTGGCCGGGTTGTTGGGTTTCGGTCGTCAAAGGCTGCACCCGCGGCGCCAACGCCCGTTGCCTCAAGCTCGGCTCCTGGGCATAGGCTGCGCCGCCGCACCACGCCATCAGCAAAATCGCAAAAACCTGAAACCGCATCGAGAAATCCGGTTTCGGTTGACCGTCGCTATGACCGTTCATGCCCGCCCCCTTGCACCACTGCCGCTGCATTAAAAGATTCGCGCCGGAACATAATTTGGCCCTGGTTCGGCCGAAAAACGTTACAAAATCGTCACGATGGCGCAACGACGTTAACACAGAGGCTGAGCCTGCCCAAGGTTTTTATCGGTGCCGAACCGGTGCCATCGTTCATCGGCAGCTTATCGTCCGCGGCAGAGCCAAACAATTCGGGTAACTACGCCTGAACGGCGCGAGCGCGGCCGCCGCTAAGCCACTTCCTCCGGTAAGAAGCCGCCGGCCTGCATAGTCCACAACCGGTAATAAAACCCCTGCTTATCCAGCAATTCCTGGTGGCTGCCGTCCTCGACGATGCGGCCCTGGTCGAACACCAGAATCCGGTCAAGATGGGCGATGGTCGACAAGCGGTGGGCTATGGCGATGACGGTTTTGCGGCCCATGACCCGATCCAAATTTTCCTGGATGGTTTTTTCGGTGACCGAATCCAGGCTGGACGTGGCTTCGTCCAGAATCAGAATCGGCGCGTCCTTCAACATGACCCGGGCGATGGCGATACGCTGGCGCTGGCCGCCGGACAATTTGACGCCGCGCTCGCCGACTAGAGATTCGTAACCCTGCGGCATGGCATCGATAAATGCGTCGGCATGCGCCAGGCGGGCGGCCTCGGCGATCTCGGCCATATCGGCGTCCAGCCGGCCGTAGCCGATGTTCTCCCGCAAACTGCGGTGAAACAGGCTGGGATCTTGCGGTATCAGACTGACCTGCTCGTGCAGCGAGTCTTGGGTGGCGTGCAAAATATCCTGACCGTCGATCAATATCTGCCCGCTCTGCGGTTCGAAATGGCGCAGGATCAAGTTGACGAAGGTGGATTTGCCGGAACCGGAGAAACCGACCAAGCCGACGCGTTGGCCCGGTTCGATGGCCAAATTCAAGCCTTGAAACACCGGCCGGCCGGGTTCGTAGCAGAAATCGACGTTCCTGAATTCGATTCGGCCGCGGCCTATCTGCAAAGGTTTGGCGTCGGGGCTATCGACGATCTCGTGGCTTTTGACGATGGTCTCGACGCCGTTGGCAACGTTGCCGACGTACTCGAAGAATTCCAGAAAGCGCCGGCTCAGGTTGCGGGCGTCGCCGATCACCAACAGCGCCAGGCCGGTGCTCATCGCAAACGCGCCGACGCTGATTTCGCCGGCTTGCCACAGTTGCAAGGCATAGCCGATCGTGCCGATTTTCAGGACCGCGGCGGCGGTAAACTGAAACCAGCGCACCCGCTCCATGTACCAGAAAGTACGGCGCGCGCTTTTCAGTTCGGTCGCCAGAAAGCCGTCCAGGTATTCGCGCTCGTGGTGCAAGCGGGCAAACAATTTGGCATTCAGGATATTGGTCACGGCATCAACGATCTTGCCGTTGACCATGCTGCGGGTGGCGGCGAATTCCTGGGCATAAGGTTGGCAGCGCGTCGCCAGCCAATACGAAATCAACACGTAAGCGGCGACCCAGCCGGCGACAAACAAGCCCAGACCCTGGTGTTCGTTGAGCAGCAACACCACCGACACCGAAAAGGTCACGCCGATCGGCCAAAAATCGCAAATCACGGCCCAGGTGGTGTGGTTGACGCTAATCGCCGTTTCGCTGATGCGGTGCGCCAGCGCGCCGGCAAAGTGGTTGCCGAAATAACGCGGCGCGTGGCATTGCAGATAGGCAAATAACAGCCGGGTGGTGCGTTGGCGCAAGCGCGGCCCCATCATAATCAACACTGCGCCGCTGGCCCGGCTGGAAATAATCTCGGCCACGTTCAAGCCCACCAGGATCAACAGCGGCTGTTTGAACGTTTCCAGCCAATCGCCGACCGGCGCCGTCTGCGCAGCAACCGCGTCCATTAACGCTTTGATCGCATACGGCACCAGAATGCTGCCGGCAGCCTGGCCGGTTTCCAAGACCAGCATCAACAGCAGCAGCCAGCCGAACGGCTGCAGACAAAACAATACGAAACGCCAGGGGTGGCAAGGCAAAGGCGGCGCCTCCGCCGCACGGCGGATATCCTGGTCTCTGGTGGAGTTGGGCATGAAAAAGATTTGTTTTAGAAAGCAGGCCCGCATTATAGCGAATTGGCGGAAGCGGCAATTTCGTGCGCGCTGCCTTAACCGCGCCCATCTCCTGAGGATGTACACAAAATTAAATCGCCCGGCTCACCCCGTCTGCACTGACTTTGGCCAACCCGCTGCTATTACCTTGCACCAACAACGCCGCACATGCCCGCGGCCGGGGATTGATACTGGTCAGTAATAACTTGCTGGAATTCGAGCGGGTACCGGGATTATTGATGGAGAATTGGTTGGGATGACTTTTTAGTGGGTAGGATGTGCTGAGCGCTAGCTAAGCGCATCAATCGCGATGCGGTGTACGTTGTTCAGCTCGTCCCTGTTTGGGGTTGATGTGTTTTGGTGTCGCTGGCGCGACGGCTCGATTTTGATGTCGGTTCGCGGACCGACAGCCGCGATGCATCCTCGCATCGCCCCTGACAGGCAACGCCGCTCAAATCCTCCGGTGCTCGGCGCGGCATAACCGGAGAAAGCCCCGCCATGAAATCGGAAGCGCCTAATATTTGCGAAGTTTTGTAGGGCGCCTTCGCAATAGCGTCACGCGCCGAATGCTTGAAGGCCAACATACGGCGCAATACGGCTTACGCCTATTGACACCCTACGGACTGCGACTTACGGTCTTGCGCGGTACTGTGGCAACCGCAGGCGGGAAAAGGGCCTGAAGCAACTGGGGAGCTGGAGCGGGATTTGGTGGTGGTAGGCCGATGACGGGGCTGCGGTTTTTTGCTATCGCTGTTTATGGGATGATTCGCGCCATAGCGCAGGTTTTGGTCCAAAGGAAATCCCATCAACGCATTTCAATTCGGAGTTCGTACCATGAGCGTTTTTACCCAACAAATTCTCGAAGATATTGAAAACCTACCGCCGGAAATGCAGGCGGAAGCCTTGGGCTTTGTACACTTTCTAAGATCCAAATGGATTAGAACCGAAGCGGCCTCGAAACTTCGAGCAAGCAATAGCGGCGAAGCGGTCGCCGTTATGGCGGAAATAGCGGCTAGAGCGACTGCATTTCAAGGCGTTGATACGCCGGAGGCTTGGCAAAGAGAAGTTCGCCAGGATAGGCCTCTGCCGGGAAGAGACTGATGCTGCTGGACAGCAATATCTTAATTTATGCAGTACTACCGCAATATGCGTCGTTGCGGCAATGGTTTGCCCAACAAGCAAACTTAGGCGTATCCGAAATCAGCCGCTTGGAAGTGCTTGGCTATCATCGGCTCACCGAGAAGAATAAACGGGATTTTCGACGGATGTTTAATACGTTGTTGGTCTATCCGATTTCCTCCGTCGTTATCGACTCAGCCATTCATTTACGTCAGCAACGCAAAATGTCGGTGGGCGATGCCAATCGCCGCGACAGCATTGGAAAACCGTCAAACGTTAGTGACCCGAAACATCCAGGATTTCGCTTGGGTGGAGGGATTGAAGGTGGTCAACCCGTTATCGGACTTGGATATTGAGGGTTGACCAGTCAAACCCGATAAGGCGCGCTAAATTACGGTGGCCGACAGGATTCTGCCGACGCAAGGAGGTGCATCGATCACGACTGTTGCGCCCCGCCATGAAATCGGAAGCGCCTAATATTTGCGAGGTTTTGTAGGGCGGGTTAGCGATAGCGTCATGCGCCGAATGCTTGAAGATCAACATACGGCGCAATACGGCTTACGCCTATTGACGCCCTACGGATTGCGAATTACGGTCTTTCGCAGGCTTGATTGACGTGATACGGACGCGGGGATATATTCCTTGTATATAGCATTCCGGAGACGCCCATGGCGACCAGTACCGTATTTACCAACAACCGCAGCCAAGCCGTGCGCCTGCCCGCCGACATGCGTTTTCCCGACAGCGTCAAAAAGGTTGAGGTTCGTGCCGTCGGGCAGGAACGCATCATTGCCCCGGCGGACGCGGCGTGGGACAGCTTTTTTCTCGATGGCCCGAGCGTCAGCGACGATTTTTTAAACGAACGCCCGAGCCAGCAGCAAGGCGAGCGCGAGAGTTTTTAAGCGCGCATGTTGAAATATCTGCTCGACACCAACATCGTCATCTATGTGATCAAACAACGGCCGATCGAAGTATTGGCGACCTTCAACCGGCATCACGGCCGCATGGCGATTTCCGCGATTACGCTGGCTGAGCTGATCCACGGCGCCGAAAAGAGCCAATTCCCCGCCCGCAACCTTGCTACGGTGGAAGACTTTTGCAGCCGTTTACAAGTATTGCCTTACACCGACAACGCCGCGATGCATTACGGCGGCATACGCGCGGCGTTGGAGAAAATCGGCCAGCCGATAGGTGTCAACGACCTGCACATCGCCGCTCATGCCCGCAGCCATGGCTTGATATTGGTCAGCAATAATCTGCGAGAATTCGAGCGAGTGCCGGGGTTGTTGATGGAGAATTGGTTGGAGTGATTTTTTAGCGCCCTCTCCTTGCGGGAGAGGGTTGGGGTGAGGGGATAAAATGTGTCGCTGGCGCGACGGCTTGATTTTGATGTCGGGTCTCGGCCCGACAGCCGAGATACTTTTCTTTGCTCCGCCAAAGAAAAGTATCCAAAAGAAAGGCGGCCCGGATGCCGCTTTCTCCCTGCGCTCCGAAGGATTTGAACGGGGTTTTCCGAAGGGGCATCCCAGCCCCTGCGGAAAACGCGATGCATCCTTGCATCGCCCCTGACGGGCAACGCCGCTCAAATCCTCCGGTGCTCGGCGCGGCAAAACGGGAGAAAACCCCGCCGCGAAATCGGAAAGCATCTAATATTTGCGAGTTTTGTAGGGTGCATTAGCGATAGCGTCATGCGCCGAATGCTTGGAGGCCAACATACGGCGCAATACGGCTACGCCTATTGACGCCCTACGGATTGCGTCTTACGGCCTTAATATTTATTCTTATACACAAGGAGCAAATGTGTCCCATATTAAAAAATTAGAATTTGGAAATTACACATTAAAGTTTGGCTCAGAAAAGGTATTGCTAGATTTATTTGATGAAGTGGTAATGCCATCTTTCTTCGAGATGAAATATATTAGGCGTCTCGAGGGAAAGTGCGATTACTTTTTTCTGGACACCAAGTTAGTTAAACTCAACAGCGACGAGAGCAATCCGGTAATTGGCATTTCTGGACGAATTGTCAAAAACACCAAATTGAAACGAGACCAAATTTTCAGACCCGAAGGCGGGTTAATCGAAGACAAGAGCGAACTGGAAACGGCACCAAGCTCAACCTTTCTTCTAATACTAAATAATCACAGACTTATACTGTGCAAAGAGGTCTCGGGCGGACCGACCATACAAAATTTTCAGAGCACTAGCGAATATTGCTTAAAGGCACGACATAAAGAATTTATAGACGAGCTATTTAATAAATTCAAAGAAGAACGAGACTTAAATCCAAACTTAGAGCGCATAACAAAATTATCTTTAATTGAAAAGAGTCCATATCCAAGCCTGAGAATTACTCCTTTATCCGACAAAGAAAGTTTAAAAACTTTTGTCTCTAGATTTGATCACATAGACAAGATAACAATTACACTACTTTCAACCAATAGCGAAGAAATTAATAACGATGACTTCTGGTCGGATTTTAGAAAAAAAGGCGAAGACATAAACAGTATTGCGGCTAAAGTCGAGTTCTCGAACTCAAAAAAAGGGCTCGATAATAACAGTGTATATACTCAAGCAATGTCTGCATCTAAGCTTGGAAACTCTGAAATTAAGTTAAAAGGCTATGACTCGCAAGGAGACACCATTAGAGGCACAAACGACGACTTTAGCCTAAGTGTCGATTTATTAGAGTTACCTAAAAAACCAGAAAAAGCTGCGACCGTAAAGTACAATCAATTTATGGCCTTAGCTGAGGCAGGAGTAATCACATTACCCGCAGTGCCGCAAAATATAATCGGCAAAATAAAAGAAATTTTTGGAAGGCTATAATATGCCATACAAATTTGATGACTCGTTGCTCACTAATGAAAAATCACTTTGGGACATTTACAAATCAGCCAGAAAAATACAACCAAATAAATTTCAGCTACTTTTGGTTTTATTAGTTATGCTCTTTCTTGGTATTAATGCATTCATCTTTGAAAGTAACGTGCCAATCATGTTGAGCGATGTACGCGTTTGGGCTGCAAATGGATTTAATTTCTCAATAACAACTCTTGGATTCTTAATAGCAGGATTTACTATTTTTGCGACCCTGTCTAAGCCAGAAATGATGCTTGCCATGATGGAGCATACAAACAAAGAAACAGGACTTCCAACGCTTAAATACAACTTCTTTACTTTCATGAATGTATTTATAGCCTATATAGCCCTCGCGTTGTTTTATCTGTTAATAATTCTGCTGGGACAGCCTCATGGATTTATGAGCAATTTTTTGGCGTTACTACCAGATGAAAGTTATTTTAAAGCTACGCTTATTAAAATCAGCTATGTTCTCGTTGGGACTAGTTTTGTTTATTTGCTACTACTTCTAAAATCATTCATATTTAACATCTATGCTATTGTGATGAATTTTCTTAGATGGGAATATCATGCAAACAATTAACTTGATGAAATACACGCCCTAATAGCCCGCATAGGAGTGCTGAGTGAATACGAAGCGCATCGGTCGCGAACGATGCGCCTCACGTTGTGAGGCACATCCTACGAAATTTTTTCCGATTTTCAGCCATCAATGAATGGTTGCGAAGTCAAATTGGCGATGGTTTTCTCCCCTGATGCCGCGCCGAGCACCGGAGGGTTTGGGCGGATCAGCCCGTTAGGGGCGATGCAAGGATGCATCGCGTTTTTCGCAGGGGCTGGGATGCCCCTTCGAAAAACCCCGTCCAAACCCTTCGGAGCACAGGATCAAAGCGGCATGGGGTGTCTTTTCTTTTGGGTACTTTTCTTTGGACAAGCAAAGAAAAGTACCTCGGCTGTCGGGCCGAGACCCGACATTTAAAAACGTCGTCGCGACAGCGACACCAAATAATCAATAGCTCTCAACCCCGGATTCCGCCCCGCTTCCCCCAAGCTACGCGTCAAACAAAAATATAACCATCACCTCATTCATAACGACTCCACAACCGCAAAACCTTGACCTGTTTTTTGCCGTTTAAAACTTGGTAAATCAAGCAGCCAGCGTAGCCTGGATGAAATGCAATGAAATCCAGGGAATACGGACTTCATCTCCGAATTCCGCCGCTACTTCCAGACTACATTCCCAATTTCGTCAAGACTGTTCGAACGGGTTTAATAAGTTGACCCCAAAACCGCGAAAGTCGGCCACGTTGCGGGTAACCACCGTCAGGCCGTGTATTCGGGCGGTAGCGGCGATCATTGCGTCTTCGTACAGCGTGTCCGAGGTCTTATGCATTAACTTGGCCCAACAGCGGAACACGGCGGCGTCCATCGCCAGCACTTGGTAAACGCCGGCGAGTAAATCCAGCCAGCGTTCGATTTGGCGGGCTTTTTCTTGATCTTGGTCGCGCGTCAATTCGATGCCGGCCTGAATTTCGCCGATGGTGACCGCGGAAATAAACAGTTGCCGGTCGTCGATGGCTTGTAACCAGGCGACCACGCCGCCGTGCGGTTTAGGTTTGCGCAGTTCCGATACGATATTGGTATCGAGCAAGTACATCGAATTAATCCGCTTCGGCGACCGGGCGGCGGCGGGCTCGGCCGCGCGCGGGCAATATCAATTCGGCGCGGGCTTCATCGGATAGCAGCAGTTGTTTCAACGAGGGTTGAGCGTTGGCTTGCAGACGGTTCCAGATTGCCACCGGCACTAGCACGGCGGTTTGTTTGCCGCGCTTGGTGACCATTTGTGGGCCGTCGTGTTGGCAAGCATCCAATAATTCGCTGAAGCGCGCTTTGGCATCTTGTACGGGCCAGGATTGCATAAACCACCTCTTCTGACTAACTGGCTGACCAGTATAGTAGCCAATCGGTTAAGGCTCAATCACGGAGAGGCCTGTTGTTAGCGGCCTGTGCCTATATGCAAGCAAGCCAAAAGCGACGGGCCACCGGCGAGACGCGATAGCTAAAACCGAAAAATTATCCCCAGCCCATTTGCAGCACAAACACTCCGCCTAACAAAGCGGTGGAACGAAGAAATGCACCACTCGCCCCCTCGTTTGCGTAACCGGGCCTGAGCGAATGGCAACGGATCGTCTTCACCCTGCACCGCTGCGCTTCCGGCAAGCGCCTGCAACATCACCAACCCTCCGGTAACCCGCGCGAAAAATTTGCCCACCGCCCGAATTCGGCGCATGATCCGGGCCGCACGCCACCCCATTCAGCCACCAGACCGGGCGCCGAGCGTACCGGCCGCAAATCCTGCAGCGAGGTTGTTATGTCATTGGGATATCACCGCTACATCAAAGGCCGCCTTGTGGTGCGGCAACGGCAATCGCCGGACGGCGACAGCATGCGTTTCATCGCCGACGACATGGCGCTGTTCAAGGGCCTGCCCCGCTTCGCCCGGCCCAGCGAGGCCGGCGGCGAGGAAAGCTACCAATTGCGCTTTCAAGCGATAGACTCGCCGGAACTGCATTACGGCGGCGCCGAACAACCGCACGGCCTGGAAAGCCGTAACGGCCTGCTGGAATGGCTGGGCGTCGATCCCGCCGGCTGGGACTGGGCCGTCGCTCCCAGCGGCTTTGCCTGGGAAACCGAGGCCGCGATATTGTGCGACGGCTTCGAGGGCCACGGCCGGCCGATTGCGTTTGTGTTGCCTCGGCAGAAAATCAAGGACGGCGCAGACGTAAAACTGACCAAGGCGCTACTCGGCAAAACCTACAACTACCACGCTGCCGCCAGCGGACTGGCCTATCTGGGCTTGTATTCTGGCGGCCTGTCCTTCGACACCCAAACCCGGCTAATTGCCGCCTACCAACAGGCCAAAACCGCACGGCTCGGCATCTGGCGCTTGGACCGTAGCAGACGCTTTACCGTCTCGACGCTGGACGACCTCGGCCCCGAAACCGGCGTGTTGGTGTATCCGAAAATCTTCCGTCGCTGCGTGGACGCGCTGCGCTGGGTCGGCGGAGAATTCGAACCCGGCCGCGACCTGGACAATTTCCTGGCCGAGCGTACCGGCGAAGACGACCAACTGTTGGTGCGCTCGATCTACGGCGGCCAGGTCAAAATCCGGCTCAGCCAAGTGCTGGAGCAGCTCAACAGCCAGATTAGAATTGAGTTGGATTTGAATACGGTGGAGTTCGTTTCCAAGTAAATCGGAATATCCAAACGATTTGGGACGGTGGCAGCTTGCTCCGGATCGGCCACCGGGCAATTGTTGACGCTGTCTCACCCCGTAGGCCGGAATAAGCACAAGCGTTTCCGGCACGCTTTGCGTCGGAAACACCTTCCGGCTGACTCCAGTCTACGGGAATTAGCATTCCTTACAAACCCGCCGCGACACCGCCAATCAAAGCGGTGCCGCGGTATTCGCCATTAGGCGTAGGTCGGCTGGAAGGCTTGCTCCGGATCGGCCACCGGGCAATTGTTGACGCTGTCCCAATACGGCGACAGCTTACGCAGGTTGGCGACGATGGTCGGCATCACTTTCAACACCTCGTCCACTTCGCTCATCGTGTTGTAACGCGAGAACGAGAAGCGGATCGTGCCGTGGGCGGCGGTGTAGGGAATGTCCATCGCCCTCATCACGTGCGACGGCTCCAGCGAGCCGGAAGTACAGGCCGAGCCGCTCGACGCAGCGATGCCGGCCTTGTTCAGCAGCATCAGGATCGCCTCGCCTTCGATGTATTCGAAAGCGATATCGGTGGTATTCGGCAAGCGGTTGTTCAGGTCGCCGGTGATGAAGCAGTGCGGAATCGCTTCGACGATGCCTTGCTCCAACTTGTCGCGCATGGCTTTGACCTGGGTGTTTTCGAATTCCATATGCTGCAGCGCCAGTTCGCAAGCCACGCCCAAGCCGACAATAGACGCGGAGTTCTCGGTGCCGGCCCGGCGGCCGCGTTCCTGGTGGCCGCCGCGCAATAACGGGCGAAAACGGGTGCCGCGGCGCAGATACAACACGCCGATACCTTTCGGCGCATGCAGTTTGTGACCGGACAGGCTCAACATGTCGATCTTGGTATCGGCCAGCATCATCGGAATCTTGCCGACCGCCTGCACCGCATCGGTATGGAACATCACGCCGGCGGCGTTGGCCATTTCGGCCATTTTCTCGACCGGGAAAATCGTGCCGGTTTCGTTGTTGGCCCACATCACCGAAACGATGGCGACGTTATCCGACAGCATGGCTTGGTAGGCTTCCAGATTGATCCGGCCACGCTTGTCCACCGGCAGGCGGTGGATGGTGTAGCCTTCTTTTTCCAGGTTGTCGACCAGATTCAAAATCGCCGGATGCTCGACCGCGGTGGTGATGATTTCCTTGCGGTTGGGCTGGCATTTGATCGCCGACAGAATCGCGGTCGAATCGGATTCGGTGCCGCACGAGGTAAAAATAATCTCCGAATCGTGCTCGGCGCCGAGCAATTCCTGCACCTGGCTGCGGGCTTTCTTGATCGCCCGCGCCACGCCGTCGGCGAAGCGGTGGATCGACGACGGGTTGCCGAAGTATTCGGTGAAATACGGGATCATCGCATCGACGACGGCCCTATCCACCTTGGTGGTGGCGTTATTGTCCAGATAGATATCAGGCATGGCCGGCCTCCTGGATATTGACCAATTTCGGCATCTGCGACGCCGGCACGACTTTGATGAACTCGCCCATCACTTCGATCAAACGCTGCTGGATTCCGGCAATCGTCATGGCCGACATTTGGCAACCGTTGCAGGCGCCGGTCATGTTGACGTAAGCGGTTTTATCGACCACTTCCACCAACTCGACATCGCCGCCGTCGGCCATCAATTGCGGCCGGAACGACATGATCACTTCCTCGATTTTCTTGATCCGCTGCAAGTTGGTCATCGGCCCTTTCTCGGCCACTACCGGCGCCGGTTTGGCGGCTGGCGCGGCGTTCGGATCGAAGCTTTCGCCGCGCTCTTTCAGGACTTTTTCCAGGATACCTTCGATATCTTCATGGCAGGAAGCGCAGCCGCCGCCGGCTTTGGTGAAGTTGGTGACGTCCTCGACGGTACGCAGCTTGTTGGCCCACACCATTTCCTCGATCATCGCCGCGTCGATACCGAAGCATTTGCAGATCAGCGCGCCTTCTTCGTGGTCGTCCTTCCATTCTTCGCCGCGGTAGTTGGCGACGGCGGCTTGCAACGCTTCCCGGCCCATTACCGAGCAGTGCATTTTTTCCGGCGGCAGGCCGTCCAGTTCGGCGGCGATATCCTGGTTGGTGACTTTCAAGGCTTGGTCCAAGGTCATGCCTTTGATGATTTCGGTCAACACGGAAGACGACGCAATCGCCGAACCGCAGCCGAAGGTTTGGAAGCCGGCGTCTTCGATCACTTCAGTGTCTTCGTTGACCTTCAAGGTCAAACGCAAGGCGTCGCCGCAACTGATGGAACCCACTTCGCCAATCGCATTGGCACCGGCGACCGCACCGGCATTTTTCGGGTTGAAGAAATGGTCTTTAACTTTTTCTGAATAATCCCACATGGCAATAACCTCGCAAACTTAAGAACAGGATTTAGGGGCGCCGCCGTTGTCGCCGGTGGTAAACGACGAGCCGCAGGCGCAGCTTTTCACCGCGTTGGGATTGGTAAATTTAAAGCCGGAACCTTCCAGGCTATCGACGAAATCGATAGACATGCCGTCCAACTTGGGCATGCTCAACGGGTCGACGAAGACTTTGACTTCGCCGCAGTCGATCACGGTATCGGCTTCGTTTTCTTTCGCTTCCAGGCGCAGGCCGTACGATAGGCCGGAACAGCCGCCGTCGGTCACTTCGATGCGCAAACCGCCGGTAGGCTTGTCGGAACTGCTGATAAAACGGCCCACGGCTTTGATGGCGCTTTCGGTTAATGTAATCATCTTCAACTCTCCTGAAACGGTTTGGCATTGATCTTGTAATCAGTTAAAGCAACCAGCATGCCATACGCGTTTTTTTCGGTTAACGCGCTGAAATTAATGGGGTTGCGGCTGCCGGCCAACTATCCGCGGCGAGCCGTTTCCCAACAATGCATCGGACTTTGTCGGCTTTGCTACAAAACATTCACAGGAGAAAATGTATGAACGTAGAAGATCTGGATTTGGGCGACGTGGTGTACGCGGCGCACGAGATTATCGACGACGGCAGCATGCCGGAAGGCGAGGAAGGTGCGGTATTGGCCGAAGCCGGCGCCCGCGGCGTGATCGTGATGAAGGGCCACGTCGAGGAAGACCCGGCGTTGACGGTGTTTCTGGTGCGGTTCGAAGACCGCGAGCTGAATCTGGGCCGGCCGATCGGTTGCTGGACCGAGGACTTGGTGGCGCCGGATATGGAACCGGTAACGACGCATTGACCCGGCGCCGGCAAACCGGCCGCAGACCGGGTATAGTCATACCCGCAACGCCGGCAGCCCCGGCCTCATTTAATACCGTATGAAATGGCTATGAGCGACGATTCCGGCGCGGTACTCGATTACCACCAGCGCACCAAACACCAACTGAACGGCTACGCCAAGGGCCCGGCCTCGCTGGATTGGGACGACCAGCCCAGTCCGTTCCGCCGCTTCGACGGCTGCGAAACCGTGGCGCTGCCGCAGCCGGGCGCGGAACTGGACTGCCGCTACGCCGATCTGGACCGGCCGGCAACGATCCCGGCCCAGCCATTGACGCTGGCCAACGTCGGCCTGCTGCTGGAGTTGTCTTTCGGCTTATCGGCCTGGAAGCAATTCGGCCCCGACCGCTGGGCCTTGCGTTGCAATCCGTCCAGCGGCAATCTGCACCCGACCGAAGCCTATCTGCTTTGCACCGATCCGGGACTATTGGCGGCCGGCGTTTACCACTACGTCAGCCACGACCACCATCTGGAACGGCGTTGCCGGTTCGATGCTGCGGATTTGCCGGCGGGCTTGTATGTTGGCTTGTCGTCCATCCACTGGCGGGAAGCTTGGAAATACGGCGAACGCGCCTTCCGTTACTGCCAGCACGACATCGGCCATGCCCTGGCAGCGTTGAGTTATGCCGCCGCTGGCCTGGGCTGGCGCGTCGAACTGCTCAGCGAGGCCGGCGACGCCGAGATCGGCGCCTGGCTGGGCTTGGATCGCGCCGCGGATTTCGTTGCCGACGAGCGCGAGACGCCGGACCTGTTTTGCCGGATCGATACCGGCGCCGGCGCCGAGGGCGAATTTTCCGGTCCGGCATTGTCGCAATCTTTACAAAGCGGCGAATGGTTCGGCAGCGCCAAGCGTTTGAGCGGGCGCCACTTTTACCGCTGGCCGATCATCGACCAAGTGGCCGAACATACCCTAAAACCGCCAACGCCGGCCGAACGGCTTACCCTGCCGGCCCTGGAATTGGCGCCGCCCAGCCAGAATCCGGCGGCCAGCCGCTTGATCCGCCAGCGGCGCAGCGCGCAACATTTCAACGGCAAATCGGCGCCGCTGCCGCTGGCCGACTTTTATCGAATCTTCGCCGCACTGCTCCCCGCTGCCAAGCCGCCGTTCACGGCCTGGAACTGGCCGGCGCAGGTACATATCGTCTTGTTCGTGCACCGGGTCGACGGCATCGAGCCGGGCTTGTATTTCCTGCCGCGCAGTGCGGAAGCCGCCGACCGAATCCGCCCCGCCTGTGCCGCCGACTACGTCTGGCAGCGCGTCGATGCGCCGTTCGAGCTTTACCGGCTGCAAGCCGGCAACGTGCGCCAGGCGGCGAAAACCTTGTCCTGCCACCAACCGATTGCCAGCGACAGCGCCTTCAGCCTGGGCATGCTGGCCCGCTTCGCCGACAACGTCTCGGCCGAGGCTTGGCGTTACCGACGGCTGTTTTGGGAGTGCGGACTATTGGGGCAGATTCTGTATCTGGAAGCGGAAGCGGCCGGCGTGCGCGGCACCGGCATCGGTTGTTTCTTCGACGATGCGGTACACGGCGTGCTGGGCTTGCAGGACCAAACCTGGCAAAGCCTGTACCATTTCACGGTCGGCGAGCCGCTGGAGGATAACCGGCTACAGACGCTGCCGGCCTATGCGCATCTGGCGCAATCGGCGTCGCCTGCGCCCGAAAACGGATAGAGCGTCCGGGAAATATTTCGCGGCCAAGCCGGTCGATAGCGATTAGAATCGTCGGCTTAATTTCGTCCACCGTCGCAGGCACCCTATGAGCATCGCAGCCAACATCATCCGCTTCGCCATCAAAATAACGCCCAACTCGCTGATCGTTTGGGTCGCCAACCACGTCATGAAAGGCATCGCCGAATTGACCCAGTTCAATTTCGATTTGGATGCGCGCAAGGTTTACGTGCAGAGCCGTTTGTACGGCGAGGATTTCACGATAGACGTGGTGTTGGAGGATTTTGCCGTGTTCAACGACGGCGAAAGCTACCGCTTCATTCTGCACAGCGCGCGCTCCGACCGGCCCTGGTTGCAGAACATCCTGACCAAATTCGTCGGCAAGGCCTGGAAAATTCCGGCGTTGCCCGGTTTCGCCAAACCGCTGGAATTGATGGCCGAAGTGTTCGCAGCCCGCCCGCCGGTCCTGGAAGCGATCGTGCACGACAGTTCCGCCGAGTAATCCCCCCACCGCGCGCCGGGCCCGCTCGCGGCCGGCGCGCCATCGCTTACCCGCGAGCGGCTTACCCCGGCGCCGCTCCAATCCGTTATACACATCCTTGTCCGCTAAGCGCCATCTTGCCGGAATAGACGAAACCCTAACCGCGTAGCGCATCCAGGCGGCAAGGCTACCGTCCATGGCGCTGGATGCCCGCGTCCGGCGGGCACGACGGTACTATGATGCCGCCGCTCCCGCCCTATTCGCCCCAGACCGCCAACGCTCCGCAGCAACAGCAGGCAAACGGCCTTGCCTGCTATCACGATTTCAACCCGCCAACAAGCCGTCTATTCCACGCTAAACCTATTTCTTAGTCCATCGCCGCCCGACTCGATCGAACGGACAATTGCAATCGTCGATTTATTATGTTTGACAATCGTCAAATCGGGACTACCATAACCAAGCGCGACACTGCGGATTAAATCGTTGTCAAGGGGGAAACATGAATACCATCGCTTGGCTCAAAAAATTTATCCGGCTTCTGCCGGCCTGCTTCACATTGGTTCTTGCCGCAGTACCTCAGAGTGATGCCGATAGCGGTATTAGCGGCGGATCATTCAATCCACCACTTACGCCAATTGCTAACGGTAGCCTAGGCCAGCAAGCCGTGTATCGGGCTATATCCGCCGCTTGCTTTACTGCTAATCCCCTAGGCGCCTTATGCGGCAGCGGCAACTCATCAGACTTAGCCGCTCAGCAACTATCGCCTCAGGCCTCGATGCAAGCCGACTCGATCGCGATTTCGTCTCCGTACGATTTCGTCAAGAAAATCAACAATCGCATTCAACGCATAAACGATTGCGACGATACCAATAAATCGGCCAAAAGCCGGGAAGACTGCCGAAAAAAAGGTAACGGTAGCGGAGACAGCAGTAACATCGGCCCGTTCGGCATTTCGATCAGCGGCGGCGGCGGCTTCGGCGACCGCAACGACGCCGGCGGCCAAACCGGCTTCGACATTAATACCCAACACGCGAACGCCATTCTGGATTACCGGTTCGACGAGCAATTTGCCGGCGGCCTGTCTTTGGGCTATCTGCACGCCGACCGGGACTTGAATTTCAATAGTGGCTATTTGAACTCCGATGCCTACCGAGTCGCTCCGTTTTTGGTTTACTCGCCATCCGCTAAAAGCTACGTCAGCCTTCTGGCCGGCTATAGCCGGCTGGAGTTCGATTCCCTGCGCAATGTCAACGCCGGACTCGCTGACAATTCCATATCGATTAGCGGTGCGGCGGCCAGCTACGGCGCGGACCAGTTTTTCACCAGTCTCGGCACCGGTTACGTTGAGCAAATGGAATGGTTCAATTTACGCGGGTTCATTCGCGGTGATTACAGCCATACCGAAATCGACGGTTACCAGGAAACCGGCGGCATCATGAGCAGCACCGGTAGCGCGACGATCAGCATGAACGGCCAAACCATAGATTCGTTTACCACCACGGTCGGTGCCGAAATCAGCCGCGCCTTTACCGTGCCTAGCTTATACACCGTATTCATACCGCGTTTCCGGGCCGAATGGGTGCACGAATTCGAAAACCGCAGCCGGCAAATCGACGCTTCTTTAGCAGGCATTCCGTTGATAGGGCTGGCGACGGCAGCACCGGAACGCAACTGGCTCAACCTGGCCACCGGCCTGCAAATGCAGCTGCCGCAAGACATCGTCGCCTTCATCGACTACGAAGCCTTATTGATCGAAAACGGCAGCAACCAGATCGTCTCCGGCGGCGTAAAAATTCGGTTTTAAGCCTGAACCGCGGGCCGGGTCGGAATCGGCACCAAGCCGCCGGCCGGAGCCCTGCCGACAATAACAAAGGTCCGGTAAGCCGTTACCGGCCACTAAATCGAGCGTCAACGCTGCAGGGGGAATCATGCGCAACCAAGCCATTCGGCCGGCCGAGCCACGGGCCGGCAAATCGAAATCTGCCGCCTTGGCAATATTCCGACACACCGCTGCGCCCAAAATGTTACTGCCGCTGGCGCTGATATTCGGCATCGCCGGCTGTGCCACCCAACCCCAGGAATGGGCCGAAGACGAAGAAAAAATCACGGCCGGCATTTTCCTGGAACCCGAAGAAAGGGCAGTTTTGCCGCCCGGCATGGAACTGCGGCCGATTTACGACAAGGGCCTGGACCTGACCAAATTCATGGAAGGTTTCAGAAGCCTGCCCTACCATGACGTGGCCCACTTTTGCACCATCGGTTACGGCCACTTGATCAAGCAAGCCCGCTGCAACGGCAGCGAACCGGCCGAATTCCGCAACGGCATCAGCGAACCGCGCGGCTCGGAAATATTGGTTAACGATATGGAGCAAGCGCAAATTGCGGTGCTGACCAAAACCAAAGTGCCGTTGTCCGAAGGCCAATACGCCGCGCTGTGCGATTTCGTCTACAACGTCGGCACCGGCAACTTTGCCAAATCGACGCTGTTATCGGCGGTCAACAAGCAGCAATTCGACCGGGTACCAGCCCAATTCCGCCGCTGGAGTAAAGCCAACGGCCGGGTCATCAAGGGCTTGAAGATCCGCAACGAGAAACGGATCGATCTGTTTTTCGACGGCATCGGCGTGCCGCGCGCCCTGCCGGAAGCCGAGGCGGAATTACCGGAAATCGATATTCGCGTCGGCGAAACCCGGCAGTAACTCCACTTTTCATTCAACGCTTGCACTGCGCCGCGATAACGCGGGTTAGGAGAATCCCATGGCAACCACCCATTTCAAATGGCTGATCTTAGCCGCCGTTACCGCACTGGCCGGCTGCGACCTGTTTCCGTCCTGGATCAACGTCACGGTGAATTTCAGAGACGCCAAAACCATCAAACCCGACGATCCGGTCGAATTCAACGGCGCCGTGATCGGCAAAGTCAGCGGCTTAACCCCGATCAGCAACGGCGTGACCGTTGCGCTGGCGCTGGAAAAAGCCAAAGCCGCACCGGTACAAGCCAATGCCCAGGCCGCTATCGCCGTCGAGCCGCCGCCGGCCAAAATCGTCATCAGCAACCCGCCGGAATCGGCACCGCCCGTCGTTGACGGCGGCGTACTGACGGCGCTGGAACCGAGAACCGGATTCGACGCGATTTTGGGGGCGATTTCCAACGTGAAACAAGCGGTCAGCCAAGCCGCCAAAGACTTCGGCGACTATTTCAAAGACGCCAACCAGGAATGGGCCGACTCGAAACAGAAAATGAACGAGTCGCTGGCGGCATGGCAGCAGGACGCACAAACCACCGAAACCGAAATCCGCGAACGCTACCAAAAACTGGTTCAGGAGATGGAAGCGATCCGCGGCGAAGCCGGCGAGCAAAGCAAACAGATATTTCAAGATTACGACGAGATCGAAAAGGAATTGCTGACCAAGCAGCAAGCGCTGCGCGAGCAAGGCCAAGCCAAAGCCGCCGAAGCGCTGCAAACCTTCCGCGACGAACTTAAACACAACGTCGACAAGTTGAAATAAGCCGATGCCGGGCGCCTGCCCGGCACAGCCGCCGACCACCGTTTTTGCCGGGAGTCACACCATGAAACGCTGCAACCGCCTCGGGTTCGGGATTTGTTACGGCCTGCTGGGCTTAGCCCTGGCGCCGGCAAGCCCATGCCAAGCCGCGATCCCACAGCTTCCGGGCTGCGCCATCGAGCAAACCACGGAAACCGGCGGCATCCGAAAACTGGCCGTCGTCGTCGGCGTCGGCCAATACATTTCCGACAAGGTGCCGGATCTGGCCGGCCCGCCGGAAGACGCCCGCCGCATGCTGGAAATATTGTCCGGCAAGAACGGTTACGGCTTCCCGAAAGAAAACGTCTGCCTGCTGCTGGACGACCAGGCCACGCTGCAAAATCTGCAGGACGCGTTCGACAATTTTTTGTTGCCGCGTTTGAAAGAACAGGACATCGTCGTGTTCTATTACGCCGGCCACGGCTCGCAAACCGCCGATAAAAACGGCGACGAACCCGACGGCCAGGACGAAACCTTGGTCTTGCACGATTCGCGTACCGAACAGAACGGCCGCAAACTCGGCGATTTCATCGACGACCGCTTGAACGGCCTACTGGCCAAGGTCTATAAAAAAAGCAACAACGTCACCGTCATTCTCGACTCATGCAATTCCGGCACCGCAACCCGCGGCGACCGGGAAACCATGGTGGCCCGCTTCGTCGAGCCGGCTGCCGATCCGGTCGAAGACCTGCTAGCCGAGGGCGTCGGCGACGGTGCTGGCGAACTAGCGCCGGAATCGATGCCGAATCTGATCGCGCTGACCGCGGCCAGCGACGGCACCAGCGCGCTGGAGCAAGGCGGACGCGGCGTCTTTACCGACGCGCTGCTGCAGGTGCTCGGCCAGGGTAGCAGCCAAGCTCTGACTTACGCCCAGGCCGCCCGCCAAATCCCGGCCCTGGTCGCCGCCCGCAGTTACCAAATTCCCTATTTCCAAGGCAACCTGGAGCGGCCGGTGTTCGGCAATAGCTTGCGCACGGCGCCGGTGGCCTGGGAAGTCACCGAATTGGGGCCGCCGCTGACGCTGGCCGGACCGCCGTTGCCGGGCCTGGGCGCAGGTGCCGAACTCAGAATTTACGACGGCGCGCTGAGCGGCGCCGATACCCGCGATCCGGCCAAAGCCAAGGCCAGCGTGGTGCTCGACAGCCTGACCGGCTTGACGGCGACAGCCAATGTCGTCGGCAAAAATGCATCGGCTGCCGCAATGGCGGTCGGCGACATCGCCGTGCCGGTACGTCCGGCCGACGACTACGTGCGCATCAATGTCCGCATCAAACCCGAATCCGAACCCGGCGGCGTGCCGCCGGACCGTGCCGCCGCGATCAAACAAGCGATAACCGACGATCCGGATGCCAAATCTCTGCTCAACGTAAGCGACGGTTCCGGCGACTTCGAATTGAGTTTGACCTCCGACGGTTTATTGCAACTGAAAGGCCCGGAAAACCGGGTGCGCAACGTGTTCGGCCAGGATAGCGACGCCGCCCACAACCTGTGGCAGCACGCCCGCCAAAAAGGTTTGCTGCAATTGCGCGGCGAAGGCGGCAGCGAGTTTAGCGACAACCAGAGCCTGCAAGTCGAAGTGGTTCCGTCGGCCAGACAAGACGACTGCGCCAAAGGCGTTTGGGAGGCGGCCGCGCCGAATGCCGACCAAATCATGCCTTTGTGCCACCGCTGGAACGTCAAAGTTACGCTGGACAAGAACGCTCCCGCGCCGCTGCTGGTCGGCGGCGTGGTGTTATCCACCGACGGCAGCAGCTACGGTTTTCCGGCCGACGGCCGCCGCGAACTATTGAAACCGGGCGAGTCGACCACGTTCAACGCCAGCGGCGAAACCTTCCGCGCCGGTTTGCCGCTGGACGTTTGGGACCAATTGATCGTGTTCGGCACCAAGGAAAAAAATCCGGTGCGCTGGGACTTGTTGACGCAGAGCGCGCGCACCCGCGCCGCGGACCCGGCTAAAACCGGTTTATATCGGGCGCTGGACCGCTTTCTGACCGGTACCCGCGGCCAGGCGCTGGATAGCGACAGTGCGGAAGATACGACCTGGACCTTGAGCAAAATCAAATTACGGGTCGAGGCCAATTCCCGCTTTCAAAAATCCGGCGACCGCGGCCTGGCCGGGTTCAGCCGGACCCGCGAATTCACGATCCCGCATTTCGACATTCGCCCTTACCTGCCCGACGACAACCAAACCGCACTGTACAAAGTCCTGCAAAAAGCCGACTGGCTGGCGCAAGCGGCCGCCGGCGACGGCTTCGGTTACAAAGGCCACGCCTGGAACGCGGCAAGCGATCTGGACAATTTGAAACGCGGCATCGATTGCTCGCGGGCAATCTGGTTTGCCTTCACCCGCGCCGGCCTGCCCTATAACGCCGGCGACAAATACCTGAACACGGCCGATATGGTCAAATCCGCCAGCCCGCTGGCCCAGCATTTCGAACGCTGCGACAGCGAACCGCTGCAAACCGGCGACCTGTTGGTCTACCGCGATCCGACACGCGGCGACGGCCACGTGGTGATGGTGGTCGATCCGCAAAAACGCATCGCCTGGGGCTCGCACGGCTACGACGGTAACGCCAAGGAACTGAAAGTCAAACCCGATATCGGCGTGGAATACCAGTTAATCAAATACAAAAAAGACTGGGAGCGCTGGGACCGCAAAACCATGCGGCAAAAGGCTTGCTGGCGCTACCGCAAATTCGGCGAGGAAGCCCGCAGCGCCCGCGGCCTGCCCGGCATCAAAGCCCTGGCCAAAGCCTGCGACATCAAGAGCCGCTGCGGCAACTGAACGGACCAGAACCATGAGCCCCAGCCCACTCTCTCTCGACCGGCGCAGCTTTCTGAAATACGCCGCCGCGCTTGCCGCGTATGCCGGCAACGTCGCGCTATGGGGCTGGCAGACGGCAATGGCCGACGCGCTCGACGCGGCCGGATCGCTACCCTTGGCTTCCATCGTCTACGCCGAATTCAAAGACGATTTCGCTCAAGCCAGAGCGCAAGCGGAAAGCCAAACCGCCGCCGCCAGGCAAGTAGCCGATCCGCAGCGGCTGGCCGACGCTTTGCTGGCGTTGGGCGTCGTCAGGTTGTTGCAAGGCGAACCGGCCGCGGCCGCCGCCCATTTCCGCGAACTGGAAACCTTGCTGCCGGCCGATCCGCTGCGCCAACTGCGCGCCGCCACCTTTACCGAGATGGCCGCTTACCAACAATACAACCACTTTCCGAACGACAGCGGCGGCAGCGTCGCGGATATGGAAACCACCCAAACTCAACGTTTCATGGCGCTATTGGCGGAAACCGGAAAACGTAAAGCGGCACTGCGTGCCCAAGTTTCGGCGCAGCCGGCTTTGCAGGAAAACGCCTTCGTCGGCGAAGAGCTGGACGGCATCAAATCGTTGCAATCGACGCTGGATTCGGCGGCCACGCTACCGATGAGCCCACAACAACGCGTGCAACTGCTCAACCAAGTCGTAGGAATGCTGACGTCGGCCGCGGACAGCCAAACCGCTTACCCGCCGGCATGGCACGCCGCGGCCTTGCGTAACCGGGCCGATCTCTACCGCCGCGGCGGCGACCGCCAAACGGCCTTGGTTTATCTGGAGCAAGCCAAACAACGTTATTTACAGATCGGCGATAAAGCCGGCGCCGGCGCTTGCTGGCTGGCCGAAGGCGACGCCTATGCCGCGCCGTTATCGTCGCCGCTGGTGTTCAACGCCGCGCTGAACCCGCCGCCCAACGCCGAAAGCAGCCTGTCATCCTCGGTAATGGATCGGGAACTGGACCGTTCCACCGTCGATAGCCGGCGGGCGGCCGAAGCTTATAGCGAAGCCGAGGCTTTATATGCCGCCGCCGGCGACTGTCCCCGCGCCGAAGCCGCATTGGCATTGCGCCGTTCCTATCTGGCCGGGTTGGCAAACGGCACGGCCGATGCCTTGGCCAAGGCGCGTAGCGCAACCGAACAATTTCAAGCTGCCGGCGACTTTTACGGTTATTGGACCGCCGCCGCGCATTCGGCATTACTGAAAATCGCCGACGGCCAAGTACCGGAAGCGCGCGACGTGGCCGCCGGCATCGGCGAGTGGGGTAAGACCGCCGGTTCGTTCAGTTACGCGCTGGGCCTGGGCTTTATGCACAGCCGCATCGGCTGGCACTGGCTGTTGCGCGATGCCGATTTCGAACGCGCGCTGGCCTGCTTTCGTTTGGCGGAAGCGCTTCATGCCGGTTTGGGTTCGACGCCGCGGCAGGCGCAAAGCATCATGGACCAAGGCTACGTGATGCGTAAGCTGGGCGAACGCGATGCCGCCGTCGTCAAACTGGAACAGGCAGTGGCATTGCAATCGGCGGCGCAAACTTCGGCCGCGCTCGATGCCAATGCGCCGTTGCGCTTGCTGCTGTCGCTGCACGGGCTGTGGCAAGCCTATCTGGACGGAATGGATGCCGACGGTATGGAAAGAATCGCCGGCAAACTGCAAAGCCAAATCGAGTGGCTGAAAACCCATCCGGCGGCCGACATCCCGGGCGGCAACCTGTTGGTGACGCAACTGGGCCAGGAAGCCATCGAATACACCCGAGTCAACGCCCCGTGTTACCGGGCAGTCAGCGCGCGCAACGCCGGCGACCGGGCCGAAGCGGAGCGTCAGTTTGCCGCGGCGCTGGCGGCCGCCAAAAACACAGCCGGCCATCACCGCGACTTTCAATTGGCTATTGTCCATGCCCAGCGCAAAGACTATCCGGCCGCCGCCGCTGCCTACCGCCGCTATTTGCCGCAGCAGAACGCGGCCTCGCCGCTGAGCCAAACCATCGAATCTCTGGCAGCGCAATTAGGCAGCGAAGCGCTCGTTGCCAACGCCCAACAACAATGGCGCTACAGCCAGCAACAGGCCGCGAGTTTTTTCTGCGCGGTCAAGGCTTACGCCGACGCGGCCAGCCACCTGCGCCAACTGGAAAACCGCTTCGGCGCAAACTGGTGGCAAAGCGAAGATAAGCCCTGGGAAAGCCTGCAAACCTACGGCGAGGTGGCCGAAGGCTTGCAGAATTATCCGGAAGCCGCCGCCCACTACGCGCAAGCGCTGGACCATTTCGAACGTTCCCGGCAATTGCTGCGGCGGGATAACTTCAAAACCGCCTTATCGTCCGGCTCCAGCTCGCAATACCTGTATTTTTTGCCGGCCAGAAACGCTCTGAAACTGGCAGCGCTGCAACCGGCGGCGGCCAGCGAACATCAACAAACCGCCTACCGCTATGCCGAACGCGGCAAAGCCCGCGCACTGCTGGATTTGATGGCCGGCGGCGCCAACCGCACCGACGCGGTTGGCGACGAAAGCGTCCGTCTCTGGCTGCAGGACGCGGCCAAATTAGCGACCTGGGGTAGCCTACTGGCCGCCGAGCGCGGCGCGCAAACGCCGGATGCCGGCCGGATTTCCTATCTGGAACAAAAAATTGCCGCGGCGGAAACTCAATTACGCCAGACCGAAACCCAACTGGCCGCAACCAGCCCGAATTTCTACCGCTCGGTCAACCGCCAGGCGCCAATCGCCGACGTCGGCCAAATAGCCGGATTGCTGCCGGCCGGCACAGCCTTGCTGCAATACGCCTTTCTCGGCGACGACCTGTTGGCCTGGGCCATAGGCAGCCAAGGCCTGCTGGCGGCGGAGCGGCAACAGTTCAACGCCAAGCAATTGGACTTATTAGTCCGCGACTTCCATACGGCCTGCGAACACCGTGGCGATTACCGGCAATCCGGCGAGCAACTCAGCGCACTGCTGCTAAAACCGTTTGCGGCGGCGCTGGCCGAGCACAGCCAACTGCTGATTGTCCCCTACGGCACGACCCACGGCCTGCCGTTCCATGCTCTGCCCTGGCAAGACCGGCCGCTGATCGCCAGCCACCGCGTGTCCTATCTGCCCAGCGCCAGCATCCTGCAGTTTCTGGCCCAGCCCGGTAACAGTCCCAAAGCGGAAGCGGCGGTATTGGCAGTCGGCAATCCGTCGAATATGGCCTACCAAGCGCCGTTTGCCGAGACCGCTACAGCGCAACCGGCGCTGCCGGCGGCGGCCACCGAAGCGGCCTACATCGCCAGCTTATTCGACAAAAGCCAAGAGCTGATCGGGCCGGAGGCGACGCTGGCGGCGGTAAGGCAGGCCTTACCCGATTGCAATGTGCTGCACTTTGCCACCCACGGCATCTTGGCGGAAACCGCGCCGCTGCTGTCGTCGATACTGCTGGCCGACGGCGCCGCCTTGACGGTGCAGGATTTGATCGGCTTACGCTTGAACGCCGATTTGGTGGTGTTGAGCGCCTGCCGCACCGGCCAGGGCAAAACCGCCGGCGGCGACGATGTGCTGGGTTTCAGCCGCGGCTTGCTGGCGGCCGGTGCCCGCGCCGCAATCGTCAGCCTGTGGCCGGTGGACGATTTGGCGACCAGCTTGCTGATGGCCGAGTTTTACCGTCAGCTAAAGGCCGGTGCCGCGCCTGGCCTAGCGCTGCAGGCCGCGCAAAATTATTTACAGGCACTCGAACCCGAGGCGATTAAAACCGGCCGGCTCAAGGCGTTAAGCAGCCGCGGCGTATCCGTCGACAGCGACGCCGCGCCGGCCGATTACCGCCACCCGTACTACTGGGCGCCTTTCGTGCTGGTCGGCTGACATGGACTCGAGCGAATTTAGGAGAGCAAACATGCGGCGGCAAATTTATCGTTCGATGTCGGCAAACACCGCGGGAATCGGCCAATTCGCGGTGTGGCTAGGCTGCGTTGCGCTGCTGGCCGGTTGCGCCGGCGGCATGTCGCGTAGCGGCGGCATGCAACTGGCCGGCTGTCCGGTCAACGCCAGCCGCAGCGTCGATCCGGCGGCAGGCAGCACCCGCAGCGCCGAAGAGCAGATCATTGTCGATTGCGAACTGCCGGGCATACAGTACGAAATCGGCGACGGCATTTTCTACACCTCGCCGCCGCGCCCGGCCCGGACCAGCGTGTGGCAATGCCGGGTCGGCGGCGGCAAACAAATGGCCTTCGACGCCGCCAACTTGCAGAAGGTGGAAAACGTCTGGAAAGGTTGTGCCGAAGCCGGCGATAAGATTGCCCAAACCTATCTCGGCGAGTTCTACGAGCGGGTCGCCGATTACGCCAATGCCGCCATTTGGTACCGCAAGGCGGCCGAGCAAGACTATCCGCGCGCCCAGGCCAACCTGGGTTTCCTGCTGGCTAAAGGCCTGGGAGTTGCCAAAGACCCTGCTGCGTCGGACGAATGGTACCGCAAAGCCTCGGGTTTACCGGCCCAAGCTCCCGCAGCGAACGAGAGCGCCGAAACGGCCAAATTGCGTACTGAACTGGCCCAGGCAAATCAATTGCTGGATAACGCTCAAGCCAACTTGAGGCAGAAGATCTGGGAGAAAGAGTCTCTGATGGCGCAGATGATGGCACAGAGAGAACAACAAGCGTCTCACCCCAATCGGGCCGAACAGCTGCGCGAACAGCAATTACGGCAGCGGATTGCCGAACTGGAACAAATAAACAAAGCCGACCAAGACACGATCACCGACCTGCAAAGCAAGATCGCCCAAACCAAAACCGAATTGCGCGGCCAAGGCGTGGAATCCGAAACGACAGCCTCTGCACCGGTCGGCCGTTATTTTGCACTGGTGATCGGCATAGACGATTACACCGCGATGAACCGATTGCAAACCCCGGTCAACGACGCCAAAGCGGTAGCCGAACTACTGCAAAGTAAATTCGGCTTCGCCTCGGTCACATTGCTGCTGAATCAACAGGCCACCCGCGTCCAAATCTGGCATGCGCTAATCGGACTGCGCCAGCAACTGACCGAAAACGACAACCTGTTGATTTATTTTGCCGGCCACGGCCAAAAGGAAGATAGGGAAGGTTTCTGGTTGCCGGTGGATGCCGACAAACCGCCGCACAAATACACCTGGATCAGCGATTACGAAATTGCGGTAAACACCGCCTGGCAAGACATGCGCGCCAGGCACGTGCTGATCGTGGCCGACTCCTGCTTTTCCGGAACGATACGCAACACCGGATTGGTATCGGCAGCGCAACCGACCGTCGCGGCCGGCCAACCCAGAACTATTATCGAGCTGAAATCGTCGTCGATATCGCGCAAATTCCTGACCTCGGGCGGCGACGAACCGGTGCTGGATAAAGGGCGCGGCAACCATTCGGTGTTCGCCGCCGCGTTCATCGATTTTCTAAAAAACTACAACAAGCCCGAACCGCTCTCGGCCGACACGATTTACGGCCAGATCGAAGCAGCGGTTTACGACCAATCGTCCCGGCTCGGCCATCCGCAACGGCCGCTGTACGGTCCGATTCAAGGCGCCGGCGATGCGGATGGCCAATTTTATTTTCGGCCCAGCTTGCGGACTGCAGAGAACCGGGCCTTAGCCGGGTCGGGGAGGTACTGAATGTTCGAACAAAGCGATCAAAAACTCTCGGCCTGGGTCGGCGCCGTCGCGGCCGGCGCCAAGATTTCGTTCGAACCGCCCGGCGCGCCGGCCGCCGAACCGACCGTGGTGCTGTACCTGCTCGATTTCAAACGCCTGACCTCGACGCCGGCCGCACGCAGCCCGCAGCCGCAATTGCTGTTGAACTATCTGGTCACGGTACAGGCCGCCGATCAAGCCGCGGCGCATAAATTGTTGGGAACCTTGGTCGCCGCGGTCGTACAACAAACCGAATTCGAATTCGAGCTGGCGCCGCCGTCGCTGGAGACCTGGCTCGCTTTCGCCGCCAAACCGGCGCCGGCCTTTACCATCAAACTACCGGTGGCGCTGCCGGTAACCGAGCGGACGCCGCCGCGCATCAAAGCGCCGCCGCAAGTCAGAATGGGCCCGGTCGCCACCTTCAGCGGCCGCCTGCTCGGCCCCGGCGAGATTCCGTTGGCCGACACCGACGTCGAATTGGTCGCCGCCGGCCGTTACACCCGCACCGATGCCGCCGGCAATTTCAGCTTTGCCGGCATCGACCCGAACCAACACAAACGCGGATACCTGATCCGCGCCAAACGACGCGAGTTGCTAGTGGACACCGCTAATCCGACTCAAGACCCCGTAGTAATACATTTCGAGCAATTGGAGATCTGACATGGCTACCTATCTGACACCGGGCGTTTATATCGAAGAGCTCTCGACCGGATCGAATTCTATCGAAATGGTGGGATCCGAAGTCGCCGCTTTCCTGGGCGTGGCACCCGCCGCCAACAAACACCTGAACGAAGCCTTCGCTTGCAACAACTGGCAACAGTTCGTCCGCGAATTTACCGCCGAGGACAGCGAGAGTACCGACCTGGCCCGGTCGGTTTACGCCTTCTTTTGTAACGGCGGTTCGCGCTGTTATGTGGTCAATGTCGGTAAAGGCGGCTCGGTGGTCGGCGACGCCCGCAAGCGCACCGGCCTTTATTGCCTGGAACCGATCGACGAAATCGCCATCGTCGCCGCGCCCGGTTACACCGACAAAACCACGCAAGAGGCATTGAAAACCTTTTGCGAAACCCGGCAAGACGTAGTGGCCATCCTCGACGCAGCGCGCGATGCCGAAAAGAACATCGACGCGCTGAAACAAGTCGGCAGCGAAGAAGCCAGCGACGCCGCCGCCAAACCGGCCGACGCCCCGGCCGTGAAAGGCCTGTTGCCGAGCGGTTCCGACCGCGGCTTCACCGCACTTTACTTCCCGTGGGTGGTCGCCGCCGACCCATTGAATCCGGCGCAAAAAGTGGCGACGCCGCCGTCCGGCTTCATGGCCGGCATCTACGCCAAAACCGACGTCCACAAAGCCCCGGCCAACCAGGTCTTGAACGGCGCGCTGGGGTTGACCTACATGCTGACCCACCAGGAACAGGGCGAATTGAACCGGCTCGGCGTCAATTGCATCCGCTCGTTTCCAACCTCCGGCATCCGGGTCTGGGGCGCCCGCACCTTGAGTTCGCGCAGCGAGTGGCGCTACGTCAACGTCCGCCGCCTGTTCAACTCGGTCGAGGAATCACTGGCCAAAGGAACGCTATGGACCGTGTTCGAACCCAACGAACGCATTCTGTGGAACTCGGTGGTACGCAACGTTTCGGCCTTTCTGACCCGGTTGTGGCGCAGCGGCGCCTTGAAGGGGGCGACACCGGAACAGGCCTTTTTCGTCAAATGCGACGCCGAAACCAATCCGCAGGAAGTCATCGACGCCGGCCAACTCATCATCGAAATCGGCATCGCGCCGGTCAAGCCGGCCGAATTCATCATCTTCCGCATCGGGCAATGGGCCGGCGCCACGCCGGTAGAACCGCAAAACGCGGCATAGATCAACAGCGACTAAGCAACCAGGAGAACGACCATGGCAGAAGCGGAGATTTACCGTAATTACAACTTCATCCTCGACTGGGGCGGCCAGAACGGCGCTTATTTCACCGAAATCGACGGCCTCAGCATCGATGTCGAGACCATCGACTACCGCGAAGGCGGCGCCGCGCCGGCGGTGCGCAAACTGGAAGGCCGGGTCGCCTACGGCAACGTGATACTGCGTTGGGGGGTGTCCGAAAACAAGGATGTGTGGAACTGGCTGATGCAATCGATGCGCGGCAAGGCCGACCGTCGGGAAATATCGATCATTTTGCTGAAACCTTACGGCCAGAGCGAGGAAGCCACCCGCTGGAACCTGCATAACGCCTGGCCTTGCAAATGGAAAGGCGCTCGGCTGGAATCGTTGGGCCAGGGCGTGGCGATCCAGACGCTGGAAATCGCCCACGAAGGCTTGGAACAACGCTAAACGGGAACGGCTATGCGACGCACGCTGCTGATTCATCTGGGACATTGGCTGCAAAGCTGGGGCAATCGCCTGGTCGAGCGCTATCAGCCGGCCGGCGAGATGCCGGTTGCGCCGGAGCCGGAATCGGCGGCGACAGGTTCTGCCGGCGCTGCGCCTGCGCATTGGGTGGCGCTGGTCAAAGACGAAGCGCCATGGTTGCTGGAAGATTACGCTTGGCCCGACACCGACGCTTACCAACCCCCGACCGCACCCGGCACCGAATCTCTGGCCGATCCGGTGCGAAGCGAAGCCGAAACCGGCCCGGTTCCAAGCCACCGCAAACCGAGCCGCGCCGCAACGCCCGCGGCCAGCCAAGCGCCGCAATCGCCGGTTTCGCCAGCGTCCGCCACACCGTTAGCCGGCCACCGGCCGCCGGCGGCAACGGCAGCCGCGCATCGCCGCAGCCAACCGCAGCCGGTGCCGGCATCGGCCAACCCCTGGTTGCATTGGGACGAGCCGGCCAACCGCGCCGAGCGATCCGCACTGCCGGTCGCGCATGCCGCAGCGAACGCCAATCGGGCCCGGCCAAGCGAAACGGCGCGGCCCCGCCCGCCGGCCGGCTCCAAATCCGAACCCATTTCGGCCAAAACGGATGCACCAGAGCAGACAGCCGCCGCTCGGCAGCGGCTCGAAAGCCGCACGCCGCAGACGCCGGCTGCGGACCGCAAGCAACGCCTGCTGGCCGGCGCTCGGCTCGGCGCGCAACCGGCGCCGCACCCGAATCCGGTCGCAACGGAGCCGACGCCGAATCCCCGGCCATTCGCCGGCCCAGCGCAAGCCGAAGGCAACCCGGTAAGGCAAAATCCACCGGCCGGCCACCGCCGCTTGATTGCCCGGGCCGCACCGCCGCCACGTCCGCTACCGACCGAGCCGCCCCGGACCGGTGCCGTACAGCCGGCGCACCCGGCCGCATTCGCTCACAAGGCACCGCCGCTAGCGCGGCCTAGGCTTAACCCCGCCGTTCCAGCCCAGCCGGTACAACCGCGCATCTCGGAGAGTATCGAAGCGGCGAAACCCACAGGCTGGCAGCGCCAGCGCTGGCCACAATTACCGGACGAAGCGGCGGATCGCGGGCCAACCCAAGCCCGGCACTGGCCGGAATTGCCGGATCAACAAGCCGCAACCGGCCCACAACCGCAGCAATACGCCGAGCCATTGGCCCGCGAACTGGAGCGTAACCGGCGGCTGGCGCGCGAACAAAGGGGGTTGGCATGGAACGAGTAGCGTTTGTACTGGAACACAGCGGCGAACAACTGCGTTGCCTGTTAAACCCGGAAACCCTGGTGATGCGCCGCAAAGCCGGCATTCAGCCTCGGCAATCCTCGGCCGCGATCCTGACCGGCCACGGCCTGGCCGACGATTGCTATATCCAGACCGGCGGCGGCACCACCACCTTGGAGCTGGACTTGCTGTTCGACATTAATATCGCCGGCTCGACTATCGGCAGCGAGGACGTGCGCGACCTGACCCGGCCGTTCTGGAATCTGGCCGAAAACAACGCCAAAGCCGGCGGCAGCGGCCAAGTGCCGGTGTGCCGCTTCGTCTGGGGCAAAAGTTGGAACATTCCCGGCGTGGTTACCGCGGTGGCCGAACGCTTGGAACATTTCAACCAGGACGGCGTGCCGCAACGCTCCTGGTTGCGGCTGCGGCTGTTGCGGGTCAACGAACCGCCGGCGCCGGCCGACGCCGATTTTTCCGAAGCGATGGATATCGAGAATTTCACTTATCCCGGCAACGCGCCGCTGGCCGAAGGCGGTTTGCAAGTCTTGATCGCCGCGGCCGAAACCGAAATCGAAAACGCCGAAGCCGGCGATAGCGGCAGCGAGCGGCCCGACCTGCTGTCGTTCCAATATTTCGGCGATCCCGGCCGCTGGCGGGAATTGTTTAGCCATACCTTCGTCGCCGACCCGTTAAACATCGCCCCCGGAACCGCGCTGGAAATCGGTCCGGCCGCCGCCGAGCAATAGCCATGGAAGCGCTGCTGACGCCGCCGCAAGTGCAGATCGAATTGGCCGGCAAGCCGTTGGCGGCCGGCGACGCCCAATATCTGACCGAATTGAAAGTCAGCGAACGCCTGTCGCTGCCCAGCCAGTGCGAACTAGCGTTTCAAGGCCTGCCGGATTTGCTCGGCGAGCTGGCCGCTACCGCCGCCGGCAGCGCGTTGACCGTCCGCATCGGCCGCGACCGCAGCTTGTTTCAAGGCAGCGTAACCGCGCTGGAATACGAATTTGCGCCGGCCAACCATCTGGGCCTGCGCATCCGCGCTTACGACCAACTGCATCGTTTACGGCTGCGCCAGGCGCCGCGCAGCTACGTCGATCTGACCGTGACAGAGTTAGCCGCCACCTTGGCCGCCGATCTGGACCTTAGGGTCGCAGCCGACGAAACCGGACCGGTGTGGCGGCTGATCATGCAACACGAGCAATCCGATCTGGAGTTGCTGGCCGAATTCGCCGAACGCGCCGGTTTGTATTTCCATTTGCGCGATTCGGTATTGCAATTCTCCAGCCTGGCCGGCCGCCCCGCCACGGCGGTGTTAAAACTGGGCGAGAATCTGTTCGAGGCCAGAATCGAAGCCAATAGCGGCCAACGCCGGCAGGCGGTCACCAATCTGGCTTGGGATCCGTGGCAGGCCGCCGCCCGCAGCGGCCGTGCCGACACGGCCCGCCGACCGGCCGGCGCCGAATCCGATTTTCACGCCGAACCGGGCCCGGAATTCACTTCGACCGACGATAGCGTACAGGACGACAACCAGGCCGAAGCCTTCGCCCAGGCGCAGTTGGACCACAGAACCGCGTCCGCAACGACGTTCCGGGGTGTCGCCGCCGGCGATGCCGAGTTGATGCCCGGTCTGGCGGTACGGCTCGACGGCCTGCCGGGATCGGTAAACAGCCAGTACGTGCTTAGCGCCGTGACCCACCGCTTCGACAGCCGCCAAGGCTACATATGCGAACTGGATTCCGCGCCACCGCCATTAAGGCCGCGCAAACGCGCCACGCTGGCCACGGTCGGCGTCGTTACCAGGGTCGACGACCCGGACGGCCTGGGCCGGATCAAGGCCATGCTGCCGTCCTACGGCGACTTGGAAACCGACTGGATCGGCGTGGCCTGCGCCGGCGCCGGCAAAGGCAAAGGCCTGCTGCTGTTGCCGGGGCTGGGCGACAAAGTGTTGTTGGCGCTGATTCGGGAAGACCCGGCCCAGGCCATTGTCATCGGCGGTTTTTACGGCGACAGCCCGCTGCCGGACGACGCTGTGGTCGACGCCGATATCGGGCGTTATTTTCTGGCCACGCCTGGCGGCCAACGCATCGCGCTGGACGATGCCGAGCGCTCGATTCGCTTGCACACCGCCTCCGGCCAACGGGTGGAACTGCAGCCGGACAAAATCCGCTTGCAACTGGATTCCGGCAGTTTTTTCGAACTGGCCGACGACGCTACCCGGCTGCACGCCGCGGCCGACCTGGAAATCGAGGCACCCGGCCGCACCGTGACGATTCGCGGCCGCGCCATTAATTTCGAGCAGAAATCATGAAACTGTTAACCGAAGACGCCACGCTGGTCTGCGCCCACGAACTGGGCTTGGTCGGCATTGTCCCGACCCAATCTTTCGTGACGGTCAACGGCCGCCGCCTGCTGGTCGAAACCAATCCCGAGCAGCGGCCGATCGTCGGTTGCCCGAATGCCGGCCCGGCCATCAAACCCTGTACCAGTACGCTGGCGGTCAAACACGGCTATTCGAGCTGGATCAGAGTCGGCGGCAAACGGGTTTGCCTGGACAGCGTGACCGGTTTGACCGACGGCACCCCGCCCGGCACCGTGTTATACAAAGTGCGCCAGCCGGGCCAGAACTTTGTGGAGGAACGCTGATGCCCAACGCAGCCAGATACCGGGCCTGGAGTTTCGCCCATCCCGATTTCCAACAAGCCGACGAGCCGGCCGGCCTGGAAATCGCCGCCGGCGGCGGCATCCGCATGGTCAGCGAGGATTTGTCGGTGCGCCAAGCTATATTGCTGCTGTTGACCACCATCCCCGGCGAGCGGGTGATGCGCCCCGACTACGGTTGCAGCTTGGACAAACTGGCCTTCATGCCCAACGACGCCACCACCCACGGCCTGGCGATCCATTTCGTGCGCCAGGCCTTGGAGCGCTGGGAACGGCGCATCGAAATTCTGAAACTGGACGCCGGCAGCAATCCGGACGACCCGACCCGCATCGACATCGTGCTGGATTACCGGGTACGGCGGACGCTAGGCCGCGACCGATTATTGTTCGGCTACCCACTCGTGGCAGGTTAACCATGACTTATTTGACGCCGCCCAACCTAGACGACCGCCGCTTCGCCGATTTGCTGCAGGAAGCCCGCGACCGCATTCGCCAGCAATGCCCGGACTGGACCGACCTGAGTCCGAGCGATCCGGGCATGGTGTTGCTGGAAACCTTCGCCCATCTGACCGAGATCATGATCTACCGCTTGAACCGCTTGCCGGAAAAAGCCTACATCGAGTTCTTGAACCTGATCGGCGTACGGTTACAACCGCCCGCCGCTGCGGTCACCAGATTGGTGTTTTCCTTACCCAAACCGCTCGGCCATGCCGTGGAAATCCCGAAAGGCGTGCGCGTGACGCTGGGCCGGGCCGGCTCCGGCCGGGAACCGCCGATTTTCACCACCAGCGAGGCGGTGACCATTCCCGCCGGCGCCACCAACGCCGAAAGCGTGGCCTACCACTGCGATTGGGTGCGCGGCGAATTGGCCGGCAAAAGCAGCGGCCTGCCGGGCTTTTTCGTCAACGCCAAACGGCCGCCCATCGTCGCTCCGAACCGCGACGGCCTGGATCTGGTGGTGGCCGTGGAGGCCGGGCCGGACGAAATCGAAGACCATACTGCGGCCCTGGAGTACGACGGCAAATCCTACATCGTCTGGCGCGAAGCCGAGAACTTCGCCAATCCGGGTTCGGACGGCCGGGTTTATCTGGTCGACCGCCTGACCGGGAAAATCATGTTTACGCCGGCGCTGCGGCTGCCCGATCCGGCCGGCGGCATGACGCCGCTGCAAACCCTGGCGCAAATCCCGCCGGCCGGCCGGGAAATCCGGCTTTGGTACCGGCGCGGCGGCGGCGCCGAGGGCAATCTGGCGGCGAACACGTTGAACACGCTGAAAGATCCCATCGTCGGCGTTGCGGTGACCAACCCGGAACCCGCCGCCGGCGGTAAAGCCGCGGAAACGCTGGAAAACGCGTTGATCCGCGGCCCGCAACAAATCCACTCGCTGGAGCGGGTGGTCACGGCGCGCGATTACGCCTTGCTGGCGGTGCATTGCTCCGGCGCGGCCAACCGGGCCAAAGCCTTTACCCGCGCCGACATCTGGAGCCACGCCCGGCCCGGCACCGTCGAAGTCTTGATCGTGCCCAACCTGCCGGCGCCGGACGACTACAGCGCACCGCTGACCGCCGAACAACTCTATGCGCTGGAAAGCGAGGAAGCCAGGCTGCGGATTCAAAACGCACTGGCCGAACGCCGGCCGCTAGGTACCGAATGCCAGGTCAGTTGGGCGCGCTACAAAAACGTCACAGTGACAGCGCAAATCGTCACCCACCGCGAGGAAGATCCGCAAAACTTAAAAGACCGCCTGCTGCGCAAACTGTACCGCGGCATCAATCCGATAGAAGCCAACTCGGCGCAACCCTGGCCGTTCGGCCAACCGTTACGCGTGTTCGACGTTTATAAAATCCTCGGCGACGACCCCGGCGTCAAATCGGTCAACGATGTGCGGCTGTCGGTCGAACATGCCCCTAATGCCGATGTCGGCGCGCTGTGCGCCGACGCCTTCCAGAGTAGGACCTGGTATTCGGCCACGCCGGCCGGATTGTTCCGCTCGTCGAACGACGGCGAGGGCTGGGAATTGATCGAAGCGTTTGCCGGCGAAAAAATCGACGCGATCAAGGCCTGGCCGAAAGAAGCCGGCGCCGACCCGAGCCATGCCGGCTTGCTGGCGATCAGTTCGCGCCTGCACGGCAGCGCCAGCCGGGTCAGGGTCTCGCTCGACTGCGGCGAAAGCTGGCTGGATTACGTGCAGACCAATTTTTTGGTGGAAGACATGGCCTGGGTCGAGCGCGACGCCAAGCTGGCGCTGTTGCTGGCCACCGAGAAGGGTTTGTTCGAACTCGGCGTGCCTTGGGACCCGGCGGCGGGTCCGAAACCGGTTCAGTTCGATGCCGAGGACAACGAAATTCCGTTGTACGCCGTCACCGTCTCCGCCGACCCGTCGGGCTTGGTCAACGTGGCGCTGGCGGCCGGCAATAACCGCGGCATTTACCTGTCGAACAACGGCGGCCGCGCCGGCAGCTTCAGCGCCATCGGCTTGAAAGGCGAGCTGGTCCGGCTGCTGGCGGTGCAAAACCAGGGCGGACATAGCTATTTGTGGGCCGGGATCGGCGCACCGGGGACAGACCCCGGCAAAGGCTGCTTCCGTTGGCGGCTGACCGGTACCAGCGATAACAACGAAGGCTGGAAAGGCTTTCAGGCCGGCTGGCAAGCCGGCAGTTGCAACGGCCTCGCCTTCGTCGGCGAAGAAGTATTCGCCGCCAGCCAGCGCCTGGGGGTATTGAGCCTGAACACCAATTCCGCCGCGCCCGCCTGGAAAGCGCCGGACGCCAAATGCGGCCTGCCGGTGCGCGATGTGGGCCGGTTCCAGGCTGTCGACGCAATTGCCGCCGCGCCGGCCGGCAAAGCGCCGTTAATGTGCGGCGGCGTGGAAGGGCTTTATCTGCGCGGTGCGGCCGGCGACTTCCGCAATTGTTCCGCCGACAGCTTTCCCGACATCGTCACCGTGCCGTGCAATTGGCTGCTGTGTTCCGGCGCCCACGCACTCGAAGTGGTCAGCGAAGATGAAACGTCAAGCGATTGAACGCCTGCTGCCGGGCATATTCCAGCGCGGCCTGGCGCCGCAGACGCCGCTGTTCGCCATTCTGGAGATCATGGAAGCGCTGCATGCGCCGGCCGAAGCGATGCTGGAAAACGTCGAAACCTGCTTCAACCCGTATCTGGCCGACGAACGTTTCGTGCCGATGCTGGCCGCTTGGGTCGATCTGGACCGGCTGGCGCCGTTGTCCGCCGCCGGCCGCCCGAACGGCGCAGCGCCGATTTCCACCGGCTTCGAGCGCTTGCGCGAACTGATCGCGTCGGCCACCTTGCTGTCGAAATGGCGCGGCACCGCCTACGGCCTGAAATTGTTTTTACAAACCGCGACCGGCGACGCCGGCTTCGAATTGCGGGAAAACGCAACCGCTGACGGCAGCGTGCGGCCGTTTCATTTGTGCGTGTTGGCGCCGGAGCGGTTGCGCCGGCACCGCGGATTGATCGAAAGAATAGTGGACCAAGAAAAGCCGGCGTATGCGACCAGCGAAGTCTGTTTTGTCGCCGACGGCGACGCCTGATGCCGCAATCGGGGAAACGCGCTTGAATCTGCCCGCCACGCCGATGTTGGCAACGGCCGGGCCTTATTCGCTTTACATCAACATCAGTGGAGATAACTACAATGACCGCAATCGTCAGTATCAAACAAGCGTCAGACAAGGTGGGTTGCGACAGCAACGGCAACGGCAGTTGCAAGTTTTTCGTCACCAATGCCTACAACGACCGGCAATTGCTGCTCAAAGCCCGGATCGTCGCCGGCAGCGGCGCGGACGAAAAGTGGTTCAGCTCGATTCAGGCCGGGGCCAACGCCAAACCTACCGCCGGCGCAATTTCCACCGACTGGAAACTGGCGCCGAGCGCGACCGAGGAAGTCTCGGTCAATTTTCAAGTCCCGAAATCGGTGGCCGACGGCAAATACAGCTTCCATTTGCAGGTGTTTTCGGTGGACAGGCCGGACGACGACTTCAAGGACGGCGAGCCGGTTTATTTGCAAATCCAGAACGCGGTGGCGCCGCCGCCCCTGCCCAAACCGTTCCCTTGGTGGATCGTGGCGTTGGTGCTGGTGGTGCTGTTGACGGTCGGCATCGGGGCTTGGCTGATGATACCGACCGACGACAACGGCCCGGTGGTCGAAAAAGCCAAAGTTCCGGATTTGAAAGGCATGATTTGGGACGAAGCTCAGCAACGCCTGAAGCAGGCCGGCCTCAGTAAATTCGAAACCAGCTTTAAATTCGATCCAAGCAAGCGCGATCCCATCGTGCTGGATCAATCTCCCGCGGCGGGTTCGGCGGCCGAAGCGGAAACGACGGTATCCGTGGTGTTGAGTTTTCCAGGTATCGCGGTGCCGGACCTGAGAGGCAAATCGCTGCTTGCTGCAGCGCAAACCCTGTCCAACAACAACCTGGCGCTCGGCGAAGCCAAATCGCAACCGACCGATGCCAAACCGGAGCAAACCGTGATCGATCAAAACCCTGCACCCGGCCAGGCGGTCGACAAAGGTACGCCGATCACATTGACGGTGGCAACCAAACCGACCAACCCCATCATCCCCTGGAACCCCAAACTGTTCGAGTTGATGACCAAACAAAAGCAAATCTTCAAAGTCATGCCGCGCGGCATCGAACCGGCGGAACAGTAAAACGGATTGAATTTCGGAGTCTCGATCGATGGAGCAGAACAAAGGCGTGATTATTGGCTTGGTTTTGTTGCTGTGCCTGTTTGCGCTGGCGTTGGCTTTGGGGTTTCGCCCGCGAGCCAACGACAAACCGGCCGACGCCCGCAGCCGAAACCAGGAGGCCTCGCGCCTAAGCAAGGACAGTTGGCTAAGCGGGATGGACGACCTGCTGGCGCCGTTGGCGCCGGCGGTCAAGCCGGCCGAAATTCAGGCGTTGGATAACCATTGCCGGCGCGACGGCGGTACGTTGTCGCTCAGCGCCGGCTCGTCCTGTCTGATCAAAATTTCCCCGGCCAAAGCCGAACGCAGAACCTTGCATCTGCGCGGCGCCAACAATTACCAATTGTTGATTCCGGTCGACGCCGGGGAGGCTTGTCCGCAAAATTCGGCGCCGGTCCGAGTCCGGGTCAAATTCGAATTGAACGAAGCCGATTCGAAGTGGGAAGAACCGCTATGTTGGAAACCGGCCCGTGATCCGCAGCATTTCAAGGCGCCGGTGTTGGCGAAAGGCGCCAATTTGACGCTGACCTGCGAAACCTGTAGCGATGGGCAAACCGCGCGCTTGGCCTTGGAATAAGCTCAGGCCAGCGCCCGGTCCACCCGCAAGGCCTTGACGATGGCCGGCAGCGAACCGATCAGCAACACCAGGCTCCAGATCGCACCCAGCACGCCGATCACCAGCGCGGCGATGCAATCGGTGATGCTGACCAGAAAACTCGGCACCAGGCCATGCAGGAACGTGACCAGGAAATTCGCCAGCAACGCGGTCAGTATCAGCAGCACCAAGCCCTTGTTCTGTAGGAATTGCTGTTGGGCAGCGACCAGAAATCCGCAAAAACCCAGCTTCAACAGCATGATCAGCGCCAGGGTGGAGGCCGCTGCGGCCTTGGCAAAATCGGCGAATCCGGCGAAATACAGCGCGGTGCCGAACGGCACCGCCAACAGCAGCGATACCATGATCCCTAACAAAGCGATAGCGGACATAATCATCCCAATCGATGCGATCAAACTGAGCAGACCGACGATGAAGGTTGCGATCCCTTGAATCCGGCCGTGGATGCGTTCCGGCACCAACAGCGACACGCCGATCAAACCCACGGTGTACAGCAACAGGCCGTCGACCAAGGCCAAGTAGCGAATGCCCAGCCCCGGCCGCGCCAGATCGCCCAAGGGTTTCTGCCCGTCGGCCTTAGCAAAATCCAGAAACGACGCACCGATGTCGATAAAAAACGCCAACGCCAGCAGCACCAGCGCGACGGCAAAAAACGGCTTTCTCATGGTATCCAGCATAGCGTCACCTCGTTAGCGTCTGCGCCCATTCGCGTACAGGCAATATACACCCAAACCGGCGAGTTTAAGGCGGCTTTGCCGAACGCGTTTTCCAGAACCTTACCGCTCCAGGCATGGTGAATATGCACCGGCCCAGGCAATCCCGCCGGCGAAATCAACCAAGTGCCGCCGGGATATTAAGCGGAAGCCGCGGGTTGCAGCTCATTCGAATCGGGCATTGATTTTGCCTCTCGCTTGCTAGCAGGGCATTTACTGCGCATATTTATCGCTAAAAACCGGCGGCTTCTGACGCTGCCGGCCTTTCCACCACTCGATACAATCCATATCGCACCATGGCCATAATTACCGAAACCGAGCTAAAAGCTAAGTTACATTCATCCGGCTGGACATTTCACGACATCTGCGCGATCAAGTGCGTAAATGCGCCATTCGAAGTCTTGGATTCGCTGATGCCGAAACTTTACGCCGCCACCGGATTCGATAAGTACGAACTGTTCCTGGAGGATATCGACGACAGCAGTACGTCCGATCCGGGAGAAATTATCTTCGATTACACCTGCTGGGACGTCTATGTAAGAAGGAACGCGGACTCGGAAACGGCCATTAGCCAAGCCTTGGCGGTGTTATGCGATATCGATGGCTTTCTCGCGCGCCACTGTTAGCCGAAGCGACTAGGGCAATGCATTCAATGCCGAAGTTTGGATACTGCCCAGCAACTCCGTGATTTGCTCGTCCAGCATAAAGCGCAGTTCCCATTCCAGCACCCAATCGGCCGGCAAGCTGTCGATCCGATGATGTTCGACATAGCTTTGCTTGAGCTGGGCTTGGCGTTGCGCCGCCTGTTTGGCGCTATCGTGCCGCTCGCCTTGCAATATCTGCGCAGTCTGCTCCAGCGCCTGCGCCAGCGCCGCATCGAAACCGAGGCTGTGCTGCTGCAGTTGCTCCGGAAACCGGCCGAATTGCTGGCCGCTTAACAAGCGGTAGCGTTTTCTGATCTGCAATAAAGACGACAAGCGCTCCGCATCGCGAATAATCGCCCGCAATGCCGCGCGCTCGCGCAGCTTGTCCGGCAGGCGGGCGTCCGGTTCCAACACGGCGTGGGCCAGCAGGTCCTGCGCTGCGGCCAAATCCTTTTCCGCCGCCAAGCGTAGCGGCAGCGTATAACTGATCAGATGGCCGGGATCGGGCAGGCGCACCGTGAATTTGGCCAAGGTGCGCAATGCGCCGATGCAATGCCGCCGCGCCAATACCGACGAGCGTCGCGGCCACAGCGCATAATCGAGCACGCCCATCACCAGCAAGCCCAGCAATATGCCGATGACCCTATCGCGCGGCAAATACAAATCGGTGACGGCGCCGAAATCGTGCAACACGAACAAGGCAAAGGAAAAACCGAGCTGGCGGCCCAGATAAGCGATGCGGTCGCTGCCGGCGGTGATCCAGGCCGCCAGCGCCCAGAACGGCGTCGTCGCCAAGGTAAAACCGATCACGGTGTCGAACTGCGCTTGCAACACCAACACGTAAACATAGGCGCACAGCCCGCCGATCGCGGCGCCGGAGATGCGCAACAACGACAGCCGATAATCGGCGCCGAGACTGGTCTGCGCCGCGACCAGGCAAGTTGGGATCGCGGTGTTGATATCCGGCCAGTCCAAAGCTTGCACGATCAGCATGCACAGAATCGCGCCCAGCGAGAATTTGATGCCGTATTGCAGACTGTCGGCGTGCTCGGCCCAAAATGAGTAATCGAGCCAGGCCGGCCGCCATTGCGCTATTGCCTCGTCGCCGATTTCGGCGGTTTTGCGGCCGGTATCGGCTTGGTCGCGTTGCAATTGGCCGGCCAATACCGCTATCCGTTGCAAGGCGCGCCAGAAAGCGGTCATCAGCGACGGCTGGCCGGCTTGGGAATAGCCGGCCAATATGGCTTCGTCGAGCGCGACTGCGTCGGGATTGGCGCCGGAACCGGTCGCCGCCGCCAAGCTATGTCGCAGCCCAACGCAAGCGTTTTGCAACGCCAGATACACCGCCAATTTTTCCGGGCTGAGCGGTTGGGCGCGATAATCGGCCGTGAGGCTTTGATCCAGCCAGACCGCCAACTGGCGTAGGCCGTCGATCTCCAACAGCAAGGCCAGGTAGGTGTCGTGCTGTCGGCGCATGGCCGGATGCAGCAGTTCGGCATGGCCGAGCAGCGCTCTCAGCTTGGCGAACTGGCCGCCGGCCGCCGGCTTGTGCGGCGGTTTTTGCTGCCCGGCGACGCCGGCATCGGCCAGACGGCCGCCGAATATCGCGGCCACCGCCGCCAGCTCCTCGGCAAGACCCGCAACTAATAATCGGCGCGGGTCCTGCGGTTTGATGCTCAGATGCACCAGCGTCCAAGTGCCCAACCCGAGCATGCCGATGATCGGGATATTCCATAAGGCACTGTGGATGGCGGCGGCGGGCGCGGTCGGGCTGTATAACACCGGAATCGAATACCACAACGCAATCCCGGTCGGCCAAGCGATCAGCCGGGCATGGAACAAGGCCAGCGCCATGACCACGAACGACAGACTCAGCAGCAGCCAGGGATCGTTGCCGGCCAACACCAAAGTCAATACCGCGATCAGCACGGTAACGAACAGGTAATACAACTGGCGCAAACCGAACGCCAACGATTGGCCGGCGTTGGCATAGGCGTCGTAGCTAAGGCAGACCAGAATCGCCAATGCCCCCAACGGCGGAATGTGCAGGGTCTGGCTGGCCAGTGCGATGATCAGGGTTACGGCAAACAAGCGGGCCGCCGCGACCCGGCGGCCGGGAAAGTCTTTCAGTTCGGCGCTCAGAAATTGCGCCAGACCGGTACCGAACCAAAACCGGCTATGGCCGGAATGGCCGTCGTGTGGCCTCATTGCGGCGTTTGCGCGGTTTGGCTATCGCTAGCCGCCGGGCGGTCCAGCACGGTGACGAAGGCGGTCATGCCCATCCGCAACGGCCGCGCCGGGTCGCGCTCGAGAATTTCTATCCGCACCGGAAACCGCGAGGCCAGCATCACCCAATTCAAGGTCCGCTCTACCTCTGGTAACACGCCCTGCTGTTTGACGTTGTCCGGCGAGTTGGCCCAGCCGATGCCGGTGACCACGCCGCGAAAGCGCTTGCCGGGATAACCGACCAGGAAGACTTCGGCCTCCTGGCCAGGCTGGATAGCCTGCAAATAGGTTTCCTTGAAATCGGCGATGGCATACCAATGGCGGTCGTCGACCAAGGCGAACAACTGACTGCCGACCTTGGCATATTCGCCTTCTCGGGTGTTTAAATTGGTGACGTAGGCGGCGAACGGCGCCCGCACGAAACAATATTCCAAATCCAGTTGGGCGGCAGTGACTTGGGCCTTGGCCGCTTCGACCCGGGCGTTGATATCGCCGACCTGGGCAATCAACGATTGGGCGCGGCTGCTTTCGCTTTCGGCTTCCGCAATCGCGCTGGCCATCGCCTGCTCTTTGGCCACGGCGTCGGCCAATTCGGCGCGCGACGCATCCAGCCGGGAACGGGCCTGACGCAGCTGGTCGCCGGTCACGTATTGTTTGTCGGCCAGCGGTTCCAGTTCCTGCAAACGGTGGTGCAGATACTCGTCCTCGGCGGTGATGCGTTTGATCTCGGCCGCCGCCGCCGCGCGTTGGTGGCGCAGGCGTTCGACCGCGCTTTGCGCCGAGCTGCCGGACGCCCGTCGCGATTCGACCTCTTTTTCCGCCAACAATAATTCGGCTTTGGCCCGGTCCAATTTGGCCTGGTAAGGCCGCGGATCGATGACGTAGAGCAACTCGCCCTTGCGCACGAACTGGTTGTCTTCGACGTGCAATTCGGTGATGCGGCCGCTGACTTCGGCGGTGATGCCGACGATGTTGGCACGCACCATCGCATCGTTGGTGCGCGGATGCCGGTAATTGATGCGCCAGACCATGCTGCCGGTGACAATCGCGCCCAGTACGATCAAAATGCCGAGGATGCGGCCGATCAGAACCCGGCGTTGCGGAAGATCGGGATTTTGCGGAGTTTCCATCGAAATCCTAACGAGAGTAAAACAACAACCAAATGCTGAAGGTGCACAAGGCCCACAAACTCGGCGCAACCAACAACGGCGGCCCCAGATGCGGCGCCAGCCGCAGGCGGACCAATTGCCACATCAGCAGCATGCTGGCGGCCAATCCGGCCATGATGCAGACGATCCAGGCCGGCCAGAACGAGCCTTGCAGGCTCAACATCGGATCGCAGCCAGTCGCGAATAACGTCGCGGCAAAGAGCGCGGCCGTTTTGGGCAGGTTTGGAATCGGCTTCATGGCGGCCTCCGGAAATAGCGGAAATCGATGCGGCCCGCAGCCGCTGCCTATCCGGCAGACGTTACAGGCGGGTGTGCAACCGGCGTCTGCGCAATATCCCACGCAAAGCCGATGCGGAGCTATTCTAACCCCGATCGGACAAGCTTATTATTTGCTGCTTGTTGTCAATTTGTTGCACCAATTTGGTTAGGCGACTACGTTACTATATCAGCATTTTCTTCTGGAGCAGGCCTGCCTTGATGACGCTATTTCTACGCAACGCGCGGCTGGCGAACGCTCCGCGGCCGCACCAGCCGCGCCGAGCTTGGTTTCGGCCCAGCCCGAGGTTTGCCGCCCTGGCCTTGGCGTTGCCGTTAGCGGCCTGCGCGCCGCCAACGCCGTTGCGCAGCGAAGCGGCACCTGCCGCCTCTACGCCGCCGCCTAGCGTGAGTTGGGCGGAGTACCGGGAGGCCAAGGCCGCAACGTCCGCCATGGCACTCGACGCTGAAGCCGCAACCCCGAAACCTGGGCAAAGCTACGATTTGCCGGCTCTGGTCGATCTGGCCTTGCAGACCCATCCGGAAACCCGGCAAAGTTGGGCAGAGGCCAAAGCCGCCGCCGCCCGCGTCGATAAACAACGCAGCGCTTGGTACCCGATGCTGACCGCGCTGGCCTTCGGTCAGTATTTCAAAACCAGCATTCCGATCCCGGAAAGCGCGCTGGTCAGCCACGGCTACGGCAGCTTCGCCGGCCTGGAACTGGCCTGGACCCTGTTCGATTTCGGCCGCCGCGAAGCCTTGGTCGATGCCAGCCTGCAACGTCTGGATGCGGCGCAATTCGCGTTGACGCGCAAACACCAGCAAATCGCTTACCGGGTCGCGACCAGCTTTTTCAGTTACCAAGCGATGCTGGCCAAAGTCAATGCCGCCCAGCAGACGTATGCGGCCGCGGAAACCAACGCCGCGGCCGTCAAAGCCAAACTGCAACGCGGCTTTGCGACCCGTCCCGACCTGTTATTGGCGATTCAGGAACAAGCCAAGGCCAATTACGATTTACAGGACGCGCGCGGTTCGGTGACCCAGATTCGGGCCGAGCTGGCCGCCAACATCGGTATATCGCCGGCGCAAACCTTACAACTGGCCGATTTGAGCCAGATAGCGCTGCCGGCCAAATTGGCGGCGTCGGTCGAAAACATCGTTGACGACGCCTTGGCGCAACGGCCGGACCTGATGGCGCAACTGGCCGAATTGCGCGCCCGCGAAGCCGAAGTCAAAAAAGCCCGCGCCGAGTTCTGGCCCAAACTGTCGGTGAAGGGCAACGTCGGCAACCAGTATTGGGGCGACGTCCACACCCGACCGGCCAGCCGGCAAAACTATGCGGCCGACGACTTGGTCGGCAGTGCCATGCTGAATCTGGAATGGAAATTGTTCGACGGTTTCGAGCGCAGCAGCGCGGTCAGGGAAGCCGAAGCCAAACAACAGGCCAGCCAGGCCGAAGTCGAAAGCTTGCGCCTGGCCATCATGCGCGACATCTGGCAGGCCTATGCCGATACCAAAACCGCGCTGGAAAAGCGCGAATTCGCCTTGGCGCTGTTGCGCGCCGCCGAAGAGTCGTTCGCCGCCACCCAGGAATCCTACAACCACGGTTTCTCCACCGTGATCGAATTGTTGTCGGCACAAAAGGATTTGGCCCGCGCCCGCTACACCGAAATCGACAGCCGGGCCGGCTTGCTGAAATCGGCAGCGGCCTTGGTTTATGCGGCGGGGGGAAGAAACGCGGGGGAATGAAGGATGGTAAGGGCGGCGGGAATATTGTCGGCCAAGTTCGTAGGCCAGCATATTCAAGGGGGAAAACTACGCCGACAGGCGTTTCTGGCTATTTGGATTTGCCGGAAACGCTTTCGCTTATTCCGGCCTACGGGGGTTGTTGACCTAACAGGTTGGTGAAAAACTCTTTTTTGAGACCGATTGAGTCTATATTTAGTATCCAAATAAAGAACCAATACTAAATAGAGCTATTTTCCTGTTAAATTAGAGGCCGAGATATGGTTTTTCACCAACCTGCTAATCGTTAGAGTTTTTACGTTTTGTTGTGCCGGAGAACATTCGTTTAACCACGGCATGTCTTCCATTTTCTTTATCTATGTGTTTTTTCACAATATCACCTGGAACCAGTGTCAATATAAGAGCCCATAATTGAAAAAAAGTAAGAACTGATAGCAGTGAGAAGGAGCCACCTCTAAGAATTTCTTTATATTGATGGAAAGCATCGATTGTCTTTGCTAACTCGATTAACGGGAAAAGCACTAATACAACAGCAATGATTGAAGTAGAAATAATGATTGGTGACAAGAGCAACATTATTGTGCCTTTTTCTTTTTCAGGAATTTTTACGCCATCATTTCCAAACACTTTCTTTAAACTATCTGGATGCAGTATTGCAAGCCACGCGCCCATGACGCCAAATATTATCGATGATGTATTTCTTAGACCTTCAAATAAAGGCGTTTGCCTTGACATTTCAATCAATTGACCGTGAACAAATGCTAACAGAGCAACGCAAGCCACGAGCAAATATTTGAGAATTTTGAGCCTCATTATTTGCGTTATCCGACAAGACCCAAAATAACGTTCCTGTTTTGAGTTAGAGAGTCGAGAAGTGATTGGGCATTAACGATTTCGTCATTATTCCTTTCGACGTCTAAGTCATATTCCGTTTTAGCAATCGAGTGAGACAACCATCGTATTTCTGTAACACCAGATAACTTAAATCCAATGTCGTCCCACTTTGATTCATGGTTCTCCTCCCACTCTTCTACCATCCCATCAAACTGCTCAACGGTCGGATTAAAAGGGATCTCGTACTTGATTTTCACGTCTGCAGTTAGAATCCGCTCTTCCTGACTCACCCGCAGACCTTCAAGCATTTTCTGCCAAACAGTTCTGTGCAATTCCACTTGGGGGCTTAACAGGCTGGTGAAAAACTCCCAAAGCTGCAGTCATCAAGGCGCATAGCCTCAGCAAACAAGTAAAATAGCGCATCTAAATTGGAGAAGCCCCCCATGCGCGGACACGATGCCATTCAAAATAGCTGGTTCAGCTACGTTAGCCTGGAAGACCGTATTCCCAAACAGCATCCGTTGCGTCGTTTACGGCTACTCGTCGATGGCGTATTGGCCTCTATGGATGCGGTCTTTGCCGAATGCTACTCCCATACTGGCCGCCCGTCGATTGCGCCCGAAAAACTGCTGCGCGCCTTGCTATTGCAAGTGCTGTACACCGTTCGTAGCGAACGCCAGTTGATGGAACAGCTGGACTACAACCTGCTGTTTCGCTGGTTTGTCGGTTTGGGTATCGACGATGCTGTCTGGGAACGCAGCGTGTTCAGCGCCAACCGCGAGCGCCTGCTGTCCGAAGCACTGAGTCGCGAGTTTTTTGAGCGGGTCTTGGCCATTGCCGAATGGCAAAACCTGGTGTCCGACGAACACTTCAGTGTCGACGGCAGCCTGATCGAAGCCTGGGCCTCGCACAAAAGCTTCGTGAAGAAAGACGGCAGCGGTCCTGATAAACCCGCCGGCCGCAATCCCGAGGTCGACTTCAGCGGCGAAAAGCGCAGCAATGCCACGCATCAGAGCACGACAGACCCCGAAGCGCGGCTTTACAAGAAAGGCGAATACACCGAGGCCAAACTGCGTTACATCACCCATGCCCTATCCGAGAATCGTAACGGCCTGATTGTCGATGTCGAAACCACCCAAGCCACCGGCACCGCTGAAATCGAAGCCGCGCAAACAATGATCAAACGCCGTGTTCCCAAAGGCGGCAGCGTCGGTGCCGACAAAGGCTATGACCAACCGGCGTTCGTCAACAAACTCAAGACGCAAGACATCAAAGCCCATGTTGCTCGCAAAAAGACCGGCAGTGCCGTCGATGGCCGCACCGCGCGCGGCAAAGCGTACGCTCAAAGCCTCAAGCGCCGCAAAATCGTCGAAGAAGCCTTCGGCTGGATCAAGACCGTCGGGGGCCTGCGTAAAACCCGCCACATCGGCTTAGCCAAAGTCGCAGGTCAGGCCTTGTTTTGCTTTGCCGCCTACAACCTGACGCGCTTGCTCAACCTATTGGTGTTCACGCCGAAACCGGCGTGGAGTGCGCCCACCTAGGGCGAAGTGCGCCTGAAAACCGTCCACAGACGGCTTCAGGCGAATAAAAAGCCCTTGAAACAGGGGCAAAACGGTTGAAACTCGATGTCATGACCGATTTCAACACGAAAAAATCACGGAAACCGTGGGTAAGGGGAAATATCAGTGGGTTTTTCACCAGCCTGTTAATCGATTTTTTCTAATTACTTTTGTTATCGTGTCGCACGAGCTTCGTAGAGCTTCGATTTGTCCAGGCTTCTTATAAAGAAATGATTTGAAATCTGCTTTTAAGTGTTTCGAGTCACTGCCGTCGAAGGAGTATCCGAATACTTCAGCTCCATCATGATTTTCTTCAACAACCACATAAGATGTAAATTTTGCACAATACTCACGCAAGTATTTTTCAAGGTTCGACTTTCCAATAAGTAGTGTGTGATAGAATCTGATCGCAGCGAACACGTTGCTATTTGGTACAAACCAAAAATACGTTGCATATCCAGGAATAGAACCTTCAGGTAGATCAGTAAAATTAACTTCTGCGTTACCAACAGGTTGTAGACCATTTACGGTTACAACCCGGCCTTCGTTAGTAGGTGTCTCGTTCCAAGTAACTAAGACGAAGTCACCTGTTTGTTGATTACGCTTTATATCAAAACAGAACGTTCGGTATATGTCTTCACCGTCTTCAAGCTCATAGGTGCATGTTTCATTTAAAGATTTATCATTACCGGAAACCCATTCATAAAGTTGATTCAATATGTCCGCAATATTCCCGAATTCAGGACTCGATTCCCCGTACTTGTAATATCCACATTTTGCAATTTTATAAAATTGGATTTTTACTTTCTCGATCATTCCATATCCCTTTTTTTATACTCTAACAAGTTATTACCCAGGTCTACATATCTTGTACACTAGACTTATTGCTTAAGGGAACCTCTAAAAATTGCGCCCGGCGAGTAAAATGAGTCGGAGCTAAAGACCTTTGGAGAGCAGAGATGACGGTGGCACAAGACGACCTTTTCGGTTCCCTGTTTGAACATCGAGATCGTCGAATCGATCGTTTGGGTAATCCGTTGTTGGAATTGGACGCGCAAGTGGATTGGGACGCGTTCCGGCCGCTGCTGGATCGAGTCCATCACAAAGTCCGCAAATCGTCTGCCGGGCGTAAGCCTTGGGATGGGGTGTTGATGTTCAAAGCGTTGGTCATCGCCAGTCTCTACAATCTGAGCGACGAGCAACTGGAGTTTCAAATCGAAGACCGGCGCAGTTTTCAGCGTTTTATCGGTTTGTCGGATGCCAAGCACGCGCCGGACCGCAACAGTTTCTGGCTATTTCGCGAGTCGCTCAAGGCGTTGAAATTGACCGAAACCTTGTTCAACGAATTCAACCGGCAATTGGATCGCGCCGGCCTGATTGCCCGCAAGGGTCAACTGATTGACGCCAGCTTCGTCAAGGCGCCGGTGCAGCGTAATACGCCGGACGAGAACGCCCGGATTAAAGCTGACGAAACCGTCGAGGACTGGTCAGCCTCCAAACGCCGTCAGAAGGATACCGATGCGCGCTGGACCAAGAAAGGTGACAAGAGTTATTACGGGTACAAGAATCACGTCAACGTTGATAATGCCCACAAGTTGGTGCGCAAATACACGGTCACCGATGCCAGCATCCACGACTCCCAAGCCCTGAACGGCTTGCTCGATAGCGGCAATACCAGCCGGGATGTGTGGGCCGACAGTGCGTACCGATCCGAAGCCACGGAAGCCTGCCTTAAAGCACAAGGCTACCGCAGCCGGATTCACCGCAAAGGGGTGCGCGGCAAACCGCTGACTGACCGGGAAAAACAAGGTAACAGTACCCGCTCCAAAACCCGTTGCCGGGTCGAGCACGTGTTTGCCTGGATGGCGCAATGGGGCGGTAAGACGATCCGTTGCATTGGCCTAGCCCGCGCCGAAGTGCGTATCGGCTTCATGAATCTGGTGTACAACATGCGACGTTTTTGCGCCATTCGCAGGGTAGCTGCGTCTTGATGCCGCCCATCGGAGCTGAAAAGGTTTCGAGTTGAAGGTAGTCCGCTTGGAAATGTCCGCTTTCGAGCGCGTTTTACGCCCCGAATCTGATTAATCGTGGATTTTTAGAGGCTCCCTTAAGTCAATCTCCGCCTGAAACGCTTTGGAGCTCCGAACGGGATAACACGCATTTTTGGCATGATGCCTAGGTCTAGATAGCCACAACCAGCGAGTAACTAGAGAAAAACGTTTCAGATCTCTTAATGTCTGCTCGTCATAAACGTGCTGTCGTTCGGAAAATTCACCGATAGTCAGCTTGGGGTCGGTAAGGCTCTCTGAAGTTAGAGTCCAATTCGAAATACCAACTTGGCATTAAAACTCGTCAATCAGATTTGTTGTAGTCGGTGGCAAGGACCGGAAAGCAAAGCAATTATTTTCCTATACAAAAACTGGAAAAAATCTCGCCCAATAGGTCGTCGGAGCTGAATTCTCCGGTGATTGCCGACAGGCTGGTTTGAGCTTGGCGCAGTTCTTCGGCGACCAGTTCGTGGGCCAGGTGCTGCAATTGTTCGGCGGCGTTTTGCACGGCCTGAGCGGCCTGTTGTAGGGCTTGAATATGGCGGGCTCTGGCGACGTAAACGTTATCGGCGCCCTCGCTGAAGCCCATACTGAGCTTCAGGTGTTGCCTCAACAATTCCAAGCCCAGGCCCTGTTTGACCGACAAATGGATCTCGGTGCCTTGCGGGCCGTCTTCGATTCGAGGCTGGCCGCCGACTAAGTCGATTTTGTTGAACACTTTGGTCACGGCGATACCGGCCGGCAACTCGCCATCCAAGTTAGCACCGGCGGCGTCGTTGCTGTCGATCAACAGCAACACCCGGTCCGCCTTGGCGATTTCCTGGCGGGCGCGGCGGATGCCCTCCTGTTCGACCGGATTGTCGCTGTCGTGCAGGCCGGCGGTATCGATCACGTGCAGCGGCATGCCGTCCAGTTGAATCCGCTCGCGCAGCACGTCGCGGGTGGTGCCGGCGATGTCGGTGACGATGGCCGCATCGTGGCCGGCCAACGCATTCAACAAGCTGGACTTGCCGGCGTTGGGTTTGCCGGCCAACACCACAGTCATACCGTCGTGCAACAGCCGGCCTTGTTCGGCGCTGCGGCGGATTTCGCCGATCTGGCTTTGTAAACGTGCGATCCGACCGGCAACGACGCCGTCGCCGAGAAAGTCGATTTCTTCGTCGACGAAATCGATGGCGGCTTCGATAAATACCCGCAGCTCGATCAATTCGTCGATCAGTTCGGCGATTTTCTCGGAAAACACACCTTGCAGCGACTGCTGCGCCGAGCGCACGGCTTGTTCGGTGCTGCTGGTAATCAAATCGGCAATCGCTTCGGCCTGGGCCAGATCGATTTTGTCGTTCAGAAAGGCGCGGCGGCTGAATTCGCCCGGTTCGGCCAGCCTGGCGCCCAGTGCCAGTACCCGCCGCAGCAGCATATCCAACACGACGCTGCCGCCGTGGCCGTGCAGTTCGACGACGTGTTCGCCGGTAAACGAGGCCGGGCCGCAAAAATACAGCAGCAGGCCGCTGTCGATGGCGCGGCCGTCGGCTTCCAGGAAGGATACGAATTGGGCGTAGCGGGGTTGGGGGAGCGGTTTGCCGGTCAGTTGGCCGGCGATGCCGGGCGCGGCAGGCCCGGAGATGCGGATCACGCCGACGCCGCCGTTACCCGGCGGCGTGGCGATGGCGGCTATGGTGTCGCCGTCCAGCATTAAGGTACTACGCTATGCTTGTGCGCATCCTCTTCCAGCACGTGTTTGGTGATGTACCACTGTTGAATGATCGACAGGCTGTTGTTGCAAATCCAGTACAGTACCAAACCGGACGGGAAGAACAGGAAGAACACGGTGAACACGATAGGGAACATTTTCATGACCTGCGCTTGCAGCGGATCGATCGGCGCCGGGTTCAGGCTTTGCTGAATCTTCATCGTGATGCCGTACAGGATCGGCAACAGGTAGAACGGGTCTTGCGCCGACAAGTCCTGAATCCACAAGGCAAAGTCGGCTTGGCGCACTTCGACCGTTTCGATCAATACCCAATACAGCGAAATGAACACCGGAATCTGCACCAGGATCGGCAAACAGCCGCCGAGCGGGTTGACCTTCTCCTTTTTGTACATGGCCATCATTTCGGTGTTGAACTTCTGGCGGTCGTCGGCGTAACGCTCCTGCAAGTCTTTCAGGCGCGGCTGAATCTTGCGCATTTTCGCCATCGACTGGAAGCTGGCTTTGGATAATTTGAAGAACAAGGCTTTGATGACGAAGGTCACGCCCAAAATCGCCACGCCCCAGTTGCCGACGAAACCGTAGATTTGGTTAAGCAGCCAGTAAATGCCTTTGGCGATCGGCGTCAGCCAACTGTAATCGACAGTCAGTTCCAAGCCAGGCGCCAAAGCTTCCATGATCGGCTGAATTTTGGGGCCGGCGAACAATTGGCTGCTGAACGAGGCTTCTCCGTTGGCTGGCACGATCAAATCCGGCGACAGCGAGCCGACTTGGTAGCGGGTATCCTTCAAATCGTTGGTGTAGAACTGGGCGTCCTGATCGGCCGGCGGAATCCAGGCCGCAGCGAAATAGTGTTGGATGATGCCGCTCCAACCGCCTTTACTATGGACGTTGTCTTTGGCTTTGACGTCGTATTTGTCGTCGGCCATGTCCTCGAATTTGATTTTTTGGAACTTGTCCTTTTCGGTGTAAACCACGCCGCCGGAAAAGGTTCTGATGAAGCTGTTGTTGCTTTTATCGCTGTACAGCGTTCTCAGCAACTGGTTGTATTGCTTGCCGGACCAATCCTGGGCGGTGCGGTTGCTGACCTTTTGCTCCAAACCGATGGCATAGTTACCGCGTTTGAAGGTATAGGTTTTGGTGACGGTCAGACCCTGGTCGTTGGTCCAGGTCAACGGAATCCGCAATTCGTCCTGGCCTTCAGCCAATTGGTATTCGTGCTTTTCGGCGCTGAACACGCTTCTGTGGTCGGGAGCCGGCGCCGAGTTGGCGTTGGCGATCAAACCGCTTTGCGCCAGGTAGAGGCTTTCCGGATTGCTGTCGAACAGGCGGATCGGGTTAAGATTTTTTTCCGGCGGCGTCATGCCGATCAGAGCATAGGCCTTGTCGACAACGGTGTTGACTTTTTCGTGGGGATATTTCAGTAAATCGAGATTGCGCAACGTGCCGCCTTGGATATCGATTTCCAATGCGAAAACGTCGGTTTTGACTTTGATGACTTTATCGGCAGGAGCTTGAACAACGGCTGGATTTGCGGCGTTTTGCCCGGCTTCGGCGGCCTGTCCGGCTGTAGCTGGCGTCGCGTCTCCCGCGATCACGGGCTTGTCGGAAATGATCGCTTGCGGCTTCGGTCCATAATCGATCTGCCAAGACTCCCACAACATGTAGGAGATCATCAACATCGCCATGACCAAGACAAATCTTATGTTATCCATTGTTATTTACTCAATTTTTCCGGAACAGGATCAATGCCGCCCTCGTGAAAAGGGTGGCATTTCAATAATCGGCGAAGCGTGAGGTAAGAGCCTTTGAAAGCACCATGAAGCTGGATTGCCTCTAAGCCATAACTTGAACAGCTGGGATAAAAACGACATCTCGGCCCCAGCAAAGGACTTATGAAGTATTTGTAAACCTTGATCAGGGTTATGAGCAGGAATCGCATCGCTCTACCAGTTTCAGCCAATGCCTTTCCAATGACTTCCTCAATATCGGCGAGGCTGCGCTAGCCGCGTCGCCCCGCGCCAAAACGACAATATCAATGCCGACGATGTGTTGACGCTGCAATCTGAAACTTTCCCTGGCAGCCCTTTTAATGCGGTTCCGTGCGACTGCTTTTTTTATCGTTTTTTTGGCGATGGCCAGGCCCAAACGCGAATGGGCCAGGCAATTGCTTACCGCCAATACCGTAAAATACCTGTCGGTCGATTTTACCGGGTTGGCGAATACTTTTTTATACTCAGCGGGCGTCCCTAGCCGATACTGATCGGGAAAGCCAAAACCTTCCGCCGACAATTAAACCGTCAACGAAGCGCGGCCTTTGGCTCTGCGCGCGTTAATTACTTTGCGGCCGCCGACGGTAGCCATCCGGGCGCGAAAACCGTGAGTTCTGACGCGTTTGATTTTGCTGGGTTGGTATGTTCTTTTCATGAGGTACTGCCCTGATTGATAACGGATAAAAAGGCTGCGAATCATACGTGAAGCGGCGCGCCACTGTCAATTCAACTTGCCGATTCCAAATTGGTGCGAAATCGGCTAATCTCTGGCCCACTTCCGCCAAGGCGGACACCATCGGGAGAAATGACATGCAAAAATTATCGCTTAAATCGGTGCTGGCAACCGGCTTACTGGTTTCCGGCTGCGCGACCACCACCGGCTGGACGCCGACCGTGGACACCTACAACGACCGTAACGCTTACCGGTTGAACCAGGACATGCAGGAATGCCAACAGTTGGCATCGCAATCCGCAAGTACCTACAAGGATACCGCAATCGGCGCCGGCGTCGGCGGCCTGATCGGTGCGGCCGGCGGCGCGGCAATCGGTGCGGCAACCGGTAACGCCGGCAAAGGCGCCGCCATAGGTGCGGCCGCGGGCGGCGTCGGCGGCGCGGCACAGCAAGGCATCCATTCCAACGACAGCTACAAGAACGCTTACCGTAACTGCTTGCGGCAACGCGGCCACAACGTCATCAACTAAAGGTAAGGCAGCAACCGGCATTGGAGGGCTTGCTACCGCTCATTGTGCTCGCCGCCGCGATCGTGCTGGTATTCGACTATACCAACGGCTTTCACGACGCCTCCAATATCGTTGCCGGAGTCGTCGCCTCCAGGGCGATGACTCCGCTCCAAGCCGTCCTGGTCGTGGCTTGCGGCGAGTTTCTCGGGCCGGTGCTAGGCGGCTCGGCCGTTGCCAACACGCTGGGCAACCTGATCGATCTATCGCACCTCCCCAAAGGCCAAGCCTTGCCCATCGTTATCTCCGGCTTGTTCGCCGCCGTCGCCTGGAACCTGTTCACCTGGTGGCGGGGCTTGCCTTCGTCCTCATCGCACGCACTGGTGGGCGGATTGATAGGCGCGGTACTGGTTTCGGCCGGAGCCGAACCGGTTTATTGGGGATTCGCAGAGCTGCGCCGCGGAGAATTCGACGGCTTCAGTAAAGTTTTGCTGACCTTGTGCCTATCGCCGCTTTTGGGCTTTTTCGCCGGCTTCGTGCTGCAGCGGCTGACCATGTTTTTACTGCGCGCCGCCCATCCGCGCATCAACAAATATTTGCAACAAAGCCAATGGTTGACCGCTGCGGCGTTGGCCTTCGCTCACGGCAGCAACGACGCCCAAAAAAGCATGGGTATTTTGACGTTGGTGCTGTTGCTCGGCGGCGCCATCGATAGTTTTCGGGTACCCGGGTGGGTGGTCTTGCTCTGCGCCGGCGCAATGACAGCCGGCACGCTGACCGGCGGTTGGCGCATCGTCCGCACGCTGGGTTTCTCGATCTACAAAATCCGGCCGCTTCACGCCTTGAATTCGCAATTGAGCGCCTGCGGCGCCATATTCGTCGGTTCGTTGTGCGGTGCGCCGGTGTCCACCACCCATGTCGTGGCGGCGTCGATCATGGGCATCGGCGCCTCGGAGCGGCCGCGCACCGTGCATTGGGGCAAAGCCTGGGAAATATTGGAAACCTGGCTGATCACCATTCCCGGTTCGGCACTGATCGCCGGCTTGAGTTACACGTTGATCAGCCATTTGCCCGCATTGGGACCTTGAACCGCCATGCCAAGCCAAAACACGTCTGCCATTTCACGCATCCTGCAACGGATTTTCCCGAAAACCGCCGATTTTTACCTGCTATTGCACGAGCAATGCCGCCAGGTATGCGTCACGGTCGATAACCTAGCCCGGTTCATGGCCAACGAATGCATAGCCGCCGGCGAGATGTTGAAGGAAGACGAACACGAAGCCGACCGTCTGCGGATGCGCAATCTGCACGCGCTTAACAGCTCGTTCGCGACGCCGATGGACCGCGAAGACATCTACCGGGCGATAGCGGCGCTGGACAGCATCGTCACCTATTGCAAAAGCACTTACAACGAAATGCAAGCGCTGCAACTGGCGCCGGACCGACATTCGCTGGCCATGGTGCAAGAGTTGCAAGTCGGCATCAACGCCTTGGAAAAAGGCTTTGCAGTGCTGGGAAAACAGCCGCGCGGCGCCGAACCGCATGCCTTTGCCGCCCGCCATTCGGAGCGGCGCATCGAAAAAATGTACCGCAAGGCCATCGCCGACTTATTCCAGGGCGACGATTATTTGAATATGTTCAAACAACGCGAGCTTTACCGCCATCTTTCCAATGCCGCTGACAAGGTCCACGCCACCGCCAACGTGCTGGAAGACATCATCGTCAAACTCGGTTGAGTTTGGCACGGCTTGGGACGGCTGGCAAAGCTGAAACCGGCGAAATACGGCGCTTCCGGGCCTTGCCGCCCAACCCAAAAGCCCGATCATCCATGCTACAATCAGCCGCGATTCACATACCGTTTCTCAAAGAGGTTCAATTCGTGGCAAACATCTCCAGCCGAAAATCCGCAATGACTCTTTTCAGCTCGGCCAATTGCATAATGAGCCACTGCGCCAGGCTGGTGGTGCATGAGAAAGGCGTACCGGCCGACATCGAATTTTTCGACCCGAACGATCCGCCGGAAGACTTGCTGGAATTGAACCCGAACGGCAACGCGCCCACCTTCGTCGAACGTGATCTGGTTCTGTACGACGCCCGCATCATCATGGAATACCTCGACGAACGCTTCCCCCACCCCGCCCTACACCAGATGGACCCCGTATCCCGCGCCAACGCCAGGATGTTGATCAAACGCATCGACCAGGAATGGTACCCGTTACTGGAGGAAGTCCAGATTCACGGCGATAAGAAAGCGGCAAAAGCCAAGAAACTGTTGCGGGAAAGCTTGATCGCGGCGGCGCCGGTATTCGAAGCCACCCCCTATTTCATGAGCGAAGAATATTCCCTGATCGATTGCGCTATGGCGCCGTTTTTGTGGCGCCTGCCGAGCATCGGTATCGACATCGCCGGACTCGGCAAAGGCATCACGGCCTATGCCAACCGCTTATTCGGCCGCAAAGCCTTCCAGGAAAGCTTGAGCCGCGAAGAAAAAGACATGATGCAACTTGCAAGCAAATGACCCCATTAAAACCTTATCTGATCCGCTCCATTTACGAATGGATCGTCGACAACAGCCTGACTCCGCATTTATTAGTTAATGCCGAATATCCCGGCGTCGTGCTACCGACCGATTTCGTCGAGGACGGCCGCATCGTGCTGAACATCCGGCCGGAAGCCATTCAAGGGCTAAATTTGGGTAACGACGAAATACAATTCAACGCCCGCTTTGCCGGCAAAGCCATGCGTATCGTCGCCCCCTGCAAAGCCGTACTGGCGATTTACGCCAAAGAAAACGGCAAAGGCATGATCTTCGATCCGGACGATACCGACGACGAAACCCCGCCGGCCCCCACCGAACCCAAACCGCCGCAAAAACCGCAACTGCGCGTTGTGAAATAAAACGATACTGGTTCAGGCAATAAAGCTTGGATTCGGCATCCGCTAGGGCTTTGGTTGTGCCGTAGCCGGTTTCCGAACGGCCAATCCGACTACACAAGTTTTCGCCGCGCAGCAAAACTTAGCCGAAATCGATTGAATCGCAGCCCAACCCTTACCGGTATTCGCTTGGATGTTGCCGCTAGATGCGGACGGCAGGCGCCCGGATTTCCGGGGAATATTATTATTTGGGGCGGGACTCTTTAGTCGCTCCACTCTCTCAAAGGTCCGAGCCTGGGAGAAATCAGAGGCGATTCAACGGGTATGTCAGGTGCTTTTGTAAGCTTGGGTGGCGCGGATTCCGCGTTCCAGCGATTGCTGTTGTTTTGCCATCGCCGATTTGTCGGCTTCGACCTTGCTCAAGAATTCAGCATCGTCGGCTAATGTGGACAAGGCAATTTGCTTGACCCATTCCCGGCGCTCGTCGGGTATCGGTTGGCTGGCGATGTGTTCCAGATAAGCCTGCCTGGAAGCCAAAATGCCTGGAAGCTCGTCCCATTCGGCGTTTGCCAGGCATTGTTGGATCCGGCTTTTGAAATCCAGCAGCACCGCCGCGTAATTGTCGATGCTGCGGTCGGGTTCGTCGCCTGCCGCTTCAGCCGATGGCATCCCACGCCTCTTTGATATCTTTCATCAATGACGCGACTTCGTCCAAGATCTGCTCACTATTCTCGCCGCTGGCTTGCAATAAACGCAGGTTGATATAGTTATACAACTGATTCAGGTTGGCAGCGATATCGCCGCCCTGTTCGATGTCGACCGCCTCGTTCAAGCCGCCGATGATGCCCATGGCTTTGGAGATGTAGACGCTCTTGGCTTCCAGATCGCCGTGGGCAATCGCGCCTTTCGCGGAATTGATTCGAGCCAGAAAGCCTTCCATCAGCATTTGTATCAACCGGTGCGGAGACTCCTCTCCCAAACCGCTAGAGGTATGCACATCCGCGTATTGCCTTGCACCGTTTCGAGTTTTCGCCATTGCGTACATGTTATTCCCCTATTACAACGAGTTAATCCAATTCGTCAGAAAAGAACCCGTGCTCTTAAATTGCCCGACCGCACTGTCCATTGCGATAAATTGTTTCTGTAAAGCCGCCTGCACCCGCTGGAACCTGACATTGACGTCGTCTTTTTGGTCATCCAGCTTGGAAATGGTTTTGTTCAACGAGGTTTGCTGGCTGTCTATCGAGCCGCCGGATTGCAACAGCCCCGACAGCTTGCCAGCCAAGCGGGTTGCGACGCCATCGGTAGACGAAAATACATCGCTGACCGATTGAAAATTCGCAGCCAAGGCGGTTTTCAATTTGGCACTGTCCAACGACATCACGCCGGCTTTATCGATGGAAACCCCGATCATCGCCAACGAGTTGAAATTGCCGCTGGCGGAAGAAACCGTTCCGGTCGTATTCTGCCGGATTTGAGTCGCTACGTAACGCAAAGTAGAATCGCCGATCAAGGCGCCATTGCCGCTACCGCTGCCATCGGTGCTACCACCGTATTTACCAAGGTTTTTCACCGTGGAATTCAATTTGTTATAAGCGGTGACGAAGGCATTGATGCTATTTGCTATCGCATCGTTATCGATTCCGACATTGATAGTCACCGGCGTATTGACCTCGGTTTGCGCCGCCAAATTTAAAGTGACGCCGGGCAATACATCGGTAATGCTATTGCTGCTTCTGGTAGCAACTTGGCCGTCGATGGAGATCACCGCGTCCTGCGCCGGGGTTTTGATATCCAGGTTAGCGTCGGAAAGTTGGGACAAGCTGACGTTGCCGCCGATAGTACCGTCATCGGTGCCGCTTACGGTAAAGCCGCTTGCGGTACCGGTATTTTTTGCGGTCAACACCAGTTTCGAAACCGTTCCGGTATGCGTCGCATTATCCACGTTGACGATACTGGCCGAGACAAAGGTATTGCCGTCGGCTTTGTTGATCGCATCGCGCAGTTTTTCCAAGGTATTGTTACTACTGTCGACCGTAATATCGAAGCTATCGCCCGAGGCCGCAGAAAACGATAGCGTGCCCGAGTTCAAAGCACTCGTCACGCCGCCGGTAAACTCGACATTGGCAACCGCTTTTTTCGCTTTGGCCAACTGCGTGATTTCCAACGAATACGTTCCGGTAGCCGCATACGCGTCCGCCGTAATTTTGAGCTTGGACTCATCCGAAGACGAGCTGGTATGCGCGCGAAAGGCACTACCGTCTTTCAACGCATTGATTGCCGTTTGAAAGTCCGATAGTGCGCTCTTTAATGTCCCCAATCCACTCAGCCGGGCACTGGCCGTATCCCGATGCCGCTGTATCGCATTCAATTGCGGCTGGGTTTCGGCCGTTGCGAGTTGCGTTACCAGCGACTGAATGTCGATACCGCTACCAAGGCCAGTCGAAGACACTATGCTCATGACACTCTCCCAAGCTTGACTAGGCTCGATCCTGAATCACCGAACCCTGGTCGCCTTGCAGTTCCTGCATCCGTCTAATAAAAGCCAACATTTCTTCGGATGGAATTTGCCGCACCAGTTCCCCACTCTCGCTATCGACGATTTTGACTACAACTTCCTTGGTGTCGTCGTCGACTTTGAACTGCAAGTTACGTTGAGTCGCTTGCAGTATGGAGTTTCCCTCTTTTGCGGCTTGCCGGACCACCTCCAAAGGCGGCTTCTGATCGGCTTTGTCTTTTTTCTCGTTACCGGACAAAGCATTGGTGGCGCTTTGCTTGTCTTGAGATAAAGCGGCGACATTGTTGTCGCCCCGATCGGTTGCTGCCTTCGCGTTTTGAGGCGGTACTTTACCAGTCTCTTGCTTATCGGTTTTTACGGTAGTCACAGGAACCAGCTTCAACACATTTGTAATTTCACTGTTCATGACATTAACCCTTGTTTAATTAAACATGACGGAAGGCCGCATCAAGCAGCCTTCCTCTCAACCTTATCTAAGCAAGCTGAGCACTGTTTGCGATGATTGGTTAGCTTGCGCCAGCATCGCGGTACCGGCTTGTTGCAGAATTTGGGTACGGCTCAGGTTAGACGTTTCGGATGCGAAATCGGCATCCATGATTCTGGACCGGGCTGCACTTTGGTTTTCGATAGAAGACTGCAAATTACCGATGGTCGTGGTGAAGCGGTTTTGGATCGCACCCAGAGTCGAGCGGAAATTATCGATCTTCTTGATCGCGTTATCAATGGCGTCTATTGCATTTCGGGTATCGGCAGAAGCCGCGCCGGAACCGATCGAGACGGCATTGGTACTGAACAGCGATTGTATACCGGAAGCGGTCGCCAAATCACTGACGTTAATCGAAATCTGGTTATTAGCCGAAGTACCGGCCCCGACTTGGAAGTTAACGTTTTGCAGCGATCCGTTCAACACTTTTTTACCGTTGAACTCGGTATTTTTAATGATACGGCCGATCTCGTCGCCTAATTGTTTAAATTCGGTTTGCAGTTTTTCCCGGTCGCTGGAGCTTACCGCACCGAAGTTGGAAGCCTGGACCGCCAAGTCCCGCATCCGTTGCATGGTTTCGGTGATGGAACCCATCGCGCTTTCCGCGGTTTGCGCCATTGAAATGCCGTCGTTGGCATTGCGGATCGCAACCGTCATACCTCTGATTTGCGAGGTCATACCGTCGCTGATCGCCAAACCGGCAGCGTCGTCTTTGGCAGAGTTAACCCGCAAACCGGAAGACAATCTCTCCATCGAGGTTTTCAGCGAGTTGGTTGTGTTGCTCAATAACCGTTGGCTGGTTAAGGAAGCTACGTTGGTATTGATGACCATTGACATGATGTTATCCTCCTAGTACGCCCTGCTGCATAAGCGGAAACGACTGATGTTGGTTAAGTGACTGAAGAAAAATGTTTCATTTCGAACTCGAAGGATGTATCGGCGTCGTTTTGGATAACTTTAACCCCGCAGTTTCAAAAATATTGGGCAAATTCGCCTTGGGCGCGCAAAAAATCGGCTTCGCGACCGATGTCCAACCAGTAGTCGTTGACCGCAAACATAGACACCGTCTCGCCTAGAGCGATTTGCTGGTTGAAAAGAGTCGGCATGTCCAGCTTTTTTTGCTCGGCAATACTCTTGATCAAACTGTGATCTAACACATAAATTCCCGCGTTAGCCAGACAGCTCTGCAGCGGCTTTTCCTCGATACCGACGATGCGTTGCTGCTCTGCCGAGACCACGCCGTAAGGAATTTGGTACTCGTATTGCCTGACGCACATCGTGGCGATTGCCTGCTGTTCGTTGTGGTAAGCCAACAGCCGGGAAAAATCGATCTGGGTCAGAATATCGCCGTTCATCACGATCAACGGCACGTCCGGCAACTCCTCCGGCAGCAAGCCGATCGCACCGGCAGTGCCCATCGGCTCGGCCTCGTCGATATAACTGATCGAAATCCCCCAGCGGCCGCCGTCGCCGAAATAGTTTTTGATTTGGTCGGCCTTGTAGTGGACCGCAATGAAAAACTGGCGAAAACCGGATTTGACGAAATTCTCGATAATGGTCTGCAAAATCGGCTTACCGCCGATTTCCAGCAACGGCTTCGGGCAATCGTCGGTATAAGGCCGCAAACGCTTGCCGAAACCGCCCGCCATCAAAAATACCGGATTCGGAAACGACGGTTGCTTGTACAAAGCCTGCAGCGACTCCAGCCGCACCACCCGGCCTTGTTCGTCGACCACCGGCAATTGGTAGAGGTGGTGCCCCTCCATCATCGCAATCAACTGAGTTTTGCTATCCAGCAAACTCGCCACCTTCGGCCGCTTGTTCATGACTTCGGCCACTGGATGCTCCAACGACAAACCGCGGATCAGCGCCCGGCGGATATCGCCGTCGGTGACGACACCGACCAATTTTTCCTGGTCGTCCACCACCAACGCAATTTGCAGCGCGCCGCGGTCGATCACTTCTATTGTCGTCCGCAGGCTCGCTTCCGGCCTGATCAATACCTGTTGCCAATGTTGTTTCATCTCTTCTATAAATCCTGAATCTGAGAACGAGCCGGATACACGATCTGTTGCGCGCCGATGTCCTTTGTCACGACGCTGCCGGCACCGACGATGCTGCCGCTGCCAATATGGATGCCCTGGATCACGACCGCGCCGGTGCCGATATGGGCGCCGTCGCCGATTTCCACGCCGCCGCTCAAAACCGCTCCCGGCGCGATATGCACGTGCCGGCCGATCCGGCATTCATGGTCGACGACCGCTCCGCTGTTGATGATACAGTTCTCAGCAATTAACACGCCAACTTGAATCACAGCTCCGGCCATGACCTGGACTCCGGCGGCCAAACGTACCTGGTCGACCACAAACGCCGCCGGGTCCAACACGCTCTGGAAGCGGTAGCCGGCGGCCGTGAAGTCGTCGAACAGCTTTCGCCGCAAGCCGCCGTCGCGCGGCAAAGAGCCCATGCCGTTGACCAATAACACGCGATCCGGATCGAAGCCGCTTACCGCCTCGTCTCCGCCCAGAATCCGGCAGCCCAACCATTCGCTGCCGGGTACGCGCGCCGGATCGGTCACGCCGGCTATTTCGTAGCCGCAACGCTGCAACATGCCCAACAACACTTTGGCATGGCCGCCGCTACCGAGTAACACCACCGGCTTTCTCATGGCAGCTCCCGCCGATCGCCAAGCAAATCGTCGATGGCATAGTTTTGCGAGCTGGCAGTACCCAAAAAACGCCAATATTCCATCGGACTCAGTCCGGTGCCGGGACGTTTACACGCCAAATTTTCGACGCTAAACAATTCGCCCGCTGCGATAGGTGCAGCCGCAACCAGGCTCTTGCGGGCCACCTCGCGCGTTTGCAACTCGACCGGCTGCGGTATTTTTAGCGGCGAACCGAGCGCCCGTTCGATACTCCTGACCGCCGCGACCATTTGCTTTAGCTCATCCGGCTCCAGCGACACTTGATGGTCGGGACCTTTCGCACTCCGGTCCAACGTAAAATGTTTCTCGATCAATACCGCGCCGCGCGCCGCCGCGGCAATCGGCACCGCCAAGCCCTCGGTGTGGTCGGAATATCCAGCCGGCAAGCCAAAAGCTTGGGCCAACGTGTCCACGGCCTTTAAATTTACATGTTCCGGCGGCGTCGGATATTCGCTGGTGCAATGCAGCAGCGTCACTTTTTGCCGTAACATGGCCTGCCCTGGCGCCGATGCGTAAGCTTCGCGAAACCGCGCCAAGCCCGGCCGCTCCCAGCCCAGATAACCGAAGGCCAGCACGCCCAACGCGGTTTCCACTTCGCCCAACGTCGCCATGCCTGTGGAAAGAATGATGTCTTTACCAGTCTCGGCATGCGCCAATAAGAACGGGCCGTTGGTGATTTCGCCGGACGGAACTTTCAGTTTGGCGACCCCGACTTCGTCGGCCAAAAACCGCAAACTGTCGAAATCGAAGGCAGTAGACAAAAACTCGATATGGCGGCCGCGGCAATAATCGCGCAATTGGGCGTGAAATTCGTACTTCAACTCCAGCTTACGCAGCATGTCGAGCTGGCTTTCCCCGGCATCGGTGGTTTGCTTTTGATACTCGGCTTTGGCTGCCGCTTGCGTGACCAGTTTTTCGGCCTTGAATGTCTGGAACTTAACCGCATCGGCACCTGCCGCCGCCGCCGCGTCCACCAGGCGCATCGCAGTTTCCAGACTTCCGTTATGATTGACGCCCGCCTCGGCGATGATAAAAACCCGGCTCATGCCTTTCTTGACTCCCCGGCCGCATCCGGCCATGACTGGCTAAAGCGTAAAGGTTAGCCCAATCGGCAACGGCCTGCTGCCTCGAACGCGGAAATGGCGGCGAAGAAAGGCTTTAAACGATTGCTTGAACAGGATACAGGGGCGGCCGGACCAAGCTAAGCGGTATGGTCGAGCCGATGGGGGTTTCGGAGCGGAATTCGGTGCGGATAACCGGTTCCTGCTCCGAGACGGGATTGTGTCTAAGCCCGGCGTTTACGCTGATAGGCCAGGAAGCCGGCGATGCCGCTGGCGAAAAACCAGACCGCGCCCGGCAGCGGCACCGGCGGCGCGCATTGGTTGTCTTCGCTGCTAACGCAGACGTTCAGCGCGCCGGTATTGTCGCCGAAGATATCGTCGTTGAAACCGAACTGTATGTGGGTGGCCCCGTCCGGAATGCCGAAACTGGAACCGACCAAAAAGCCCTGTCCTTCGCCGGTATAAACCACGGTACCCAACGTCAACAATTCGATGATACCGCCGTTGTCATCGGTCAATGCGCCGAGCAAGGCCTGCAAAAACAAGCCGTAAGGCGCCGGATCGCTTGGATTCTGGGTTTTGCCCCATTCGCTTTCGTAGTAGTAACTGGGAAATACCTGTCCGCTCGCGCCCAACTCGTCGTCTTTAAAAACGCTGCCGACGTAACCGTTGTTATTGACGTCGGGTATAGCTCCGAATGCACTGGTCAAACCGCCGAGAAAGAAAATGTGCAGCACATCGCCCGCACCGACGCCGATATCGGACAATTTCAGCCGGGCCGGCGCGGTGTAATCCGGAATCGCATCGCTGCCGTCCGCACCGACGCCGTAACGGTAAGCGTCGTTCAAACCGCCAACTTCCCACGCCCACGGGCCCGCCGTCCCAGCCACGTTCAGTACTTGGTAAGACGCATGCGCCTGGGCGGAAGAAAACGCCAACAACCCGGCCAAACACACTCGACGTAAACAGCCAAAATGATCTTTCATAATCGAACTCCTAAAATATTTTGAATCGCGCGGCCCTTGGTTTTAAAGACCAACCCTTTTTTCAAGCAGAAAGCGCACCAAACCGGATATTGCTTTTTATTCAAAAAGTTATTCCTACTCGGTCGGCGGCGCCGCCAAGACTTGTAAAATTTTTCGACACCACCATTGGACGTTGGCTTGCCGCTATCTGCCTCGACCAGCCAAGCTTGCCATCGTTATCAAACGGCAACTGAAACCGTCTCTGTCTGTACCCGGCCGGGTATCGGTGTTAAACGTGTAAAATTGCGCCAGGGCAATCCGCCGCTCGAGCCGGACCGCACGCCAGCAGCCGGCCCAACGAATAAACCCGCCATTCAGACCACTCCAGCAAATCGAATATGGCCATCATTTCACTGAAACAACTACTCGACTACGCCGCCGAACACAGCTTTGCCGTCCCGGCCTTCAACATCAGCAACATGGAACAGGTACAGGCCATCATGCAGGCGGCCGACGCTTGCGACAGCCCGGTGATCATGCAGGGTTCGGCCGGCGCCAACCGCTATGCCGGGGAAATCTTCCTGCGCCATTTGATCCAGGCCGCCGTCGAGCAATATCCGCATATTCCGGTCGTGATGCACCGCGACCACGGGCCCAGTCCGGCGATTTGCGCCCAAGCGATCCAAAACGGCTTCAGTTCGGTGATGATGGACGGCTCGCTTTTGGAGGACATGAAAACCCCGGCCTCGTTCGAATACAACGTCGCAGTCACTCGCAAAGTGGTCGACATGGCCCATGCCTGCGGCGTGTCGGTGGAAGGCGAAATCGGTTGTCTGGGTTCGCTGGAAGCCAAACCCGGCGCCGACCACAGCCGACTATTGACCGATCCCGACGAAGCCGCACAATTCGTCGGACTTACCGGCGTCGACGCGCTGGCCGTCGCGATCGGCACCAGCCACGGCGCCTACAAATTCAGCAAACCGCCGACCGGCGAAGTATTGGTGATCAAGCGCTTGAAAGAATTGCAGCAACGCCTGCCGCACATGCATTTCGTCATGCACGGCTCCAGCTCGGTGCCGCAGGAATGGCTGGAAGTCATCAACGCCCATGGCGGCGAGATTCCGCAAACTTACGGCGTGCCGGTCGCGGAAATCGTCGAAGGTATCAAATACGGCGTACGCAAGGTTAACATCGACACCGACCTGCGCATGGCTTCGACCGGGGCCATGCGCCGCTTTCTGGCGCAACCGGAGCACGTAGCGGAACTGGATGCCCGCAAAACTTATGCCGCGGCGCGCGACGCAATGCAGGCTTTGTGCCGCGAACGTTACGAAGCCTTCGGCTGTGCCGGCCACGCCGGCAAGATCAAACCGCTGCCGCTCAGCGCAATGGCGCAGCGTTACTGAGCCGAAGCCGGCCGGTTCGATGCAACGAAGGCAAAATTCAGATAATCGAACAGTTCCCGGGCATGCAGATCGCTAATCCGATCGCTGCCGAATTGCGGCATCACGCCCGGCGAGCCGTCGGGCATGCGCGGATTGCGGATAAAGGCCAAAAACTCGGCGAAATCGTGCAATTGCGGCGCATTGCGCAGCGGCATATTCGGTTCGATGATGTTTTCGCCGCGGCGGTGGCAGCCGGAGCAATGGCTGTCGAATACCTGGCGGCCGATTTTGAATTGCACCGGCGCTTCCGGTGTAAAGCCGTGATAGACCAACTGGCCGCCGAAAAAGCCCAGGCCGGCCACCGTAACTACGCTAGCGAAATACAATACCGGCAACGCTTTCGACTCAAGGCACCGGCGGCCAATCACCGCGGCGCTGGCGATCAGCAGCAAATACAGCGCGGCTAACACAGCCTTGATTTGAATCTCGAAAAACCAGGCCCCGCCGTAAAAACGCTGCCAATCGAAAATGCCAACCGGAATCGCCAACAGGGTAAACGCCAGCGCAAACACCGCCACATGGTAGGCCGTAGCGCGAAAGGCCGCCTGCTTGGTCAGCGCCGCCAATATCGAAAACCCCAGCGCACCGATCGACATACCGGCCGGTACGTGTACCAGCACCGGATGCAGCGGATGGCTGTAGCCAAGCGCCGCCAGGAAATCGTAAAACCAGTGGCTCATGCGGGCCGTTCCAAATCGTAAAACCGCTTTTTCAATAATCCGTTCAAATCGGTGCTTTGCAACACCTGCTTGATCGCGGCCGATGCGCCGCCGCTACCGTAAGGATGCTGCAAATTCGCCAATACCGGCGCCAATTCGCCGGACCAGACTTGTTCCAGCGCGGTTTTGATCGCATCGGCTCGCGGCGGGCAATGCAGTACGCTGGCGGCGCACAAACGGCCGCGCTGGCGGTCGCCGATATTGACGGTAGGAATCTTGAAGGCCGGCGCTTCCAACAAACCGCTGGACGAATTGCCTACCACCGCATCGACGAGGCGCATCGCCGATAAATAGCGTAGCGATCCAAGCGATACGAAAGCCGCGACCCGCTGCGGCCAACGCTGGCGGTAACTTTCAATCGACTCGGCAATGACTCGGCCGTCGGCATCGGCATTGCTATAGGTAAAAATGACATTGACCTCGGGATATTCGTCGAGGGCTAGCAACAACTGATCGAACTGCTCGTTAGCGCTGGCATGCTCCAAGGTCGCCGGATGAAAGGTTACCAACAGATTGCGCTCGGCCAACTTGAAACCGATGGCGGCTTCCAATTCGGTACGCGACAACAGCGGCAAGCGGACAATTTGGTCCAGGCCCGGCGCGCCGACGTTGAATACCCGCTCCGGCTGTTCGCCGAGTTGAATCACCCGTTGCCGGTAGACTTCGGCGGCGGTGAAATGCAGATGCGACAATTTGGTTAACGCATGCCTGATCGCGTCGTCGACCGCGCCTTCGCTGAGCTCGCCGCCATGGATATGGGCCAGCGGAATCCGTAAATTCATCGCCGCCTGCGCCGCCGCGAAAATTTCGAAACGGTCGCCTAGCACAACAACGATATCCGGCTGCAACTCGGCCAAGGCATCGGCGAAGCCGATCAAGCCCAGACCCATCGCCTTGCTGATGCCGACCGGGGTATCCGACGACAGCAGCATTTCCACCTTGCGGTTTATCGTAAAACCGTCGGCTTCGATTTGGCGCCAAGTCAAACCGAACTCCGGCGACAAGTGCATGCCAGTGGCGATCAATTGCAACGCCAGCTCAGGATCGCCGGCAATCTCTTTCATCAGCCAATACAGCAAGCCGTACTCGGCCCGCGAGCCGGTAACGACGCAGATTTTGCGTGGCTCGGCCATCAAAACACCACACTGCTGGGCACGTTAACCACACGGTCGGCCAGGCGGCGCGAATGTTCCAGGCCGTCGCATTGGCAGTGCCGGTACATCGGTAAGTTCGGCATCAATTCCCACAGCGGCCGGGCCATCACGCCTTGGGCGTTGCTGTATTCCAGAAAGGCGTCGCGCTCGGCAAGATCGTCGAGCATCAGCGCGTTCAACCAGTAATTGGCACATGCAGCTTCCGGCTCTTGCAGAACGCTGACGCCGTTCGCCGCGCCCCAAGCCAAATAGCGGGCAGCGAGTTTGCGTTTGGCTGCGACGAACGCCGGCAATTGCTCCAGTTGCGCCAAACCCAGCGCCGCATTTAAGTTCGGCATCCGATAGTTGAAGCCGATTTGGTCGTGTTCGAATTTCCAGGCATGCGCCAATTTGGCAGTCGTGGTCAAATGCTTAGCCTGCCGGGCCAGGTCGTCGTCGTCGGTCAAAATCATGCCGCCGCCACCGGTGGTGATGATTTTGTTGCCGTTGAAACTGAGCACGCCGAGCTTGCCGAAGGTGCCGCAGTGCTTAGGCTTGGTTAGTTCATTAGGCTGGAATAAATGCGGCTCGGAGTTAGCCGAGCCGCTTGTTTCCGGCGAGAGGTTGGACTTGCCGGAAACGCCCGCCTCCGCTGCCGCTGCAGCGGGCTGATTCCGGCCTACATCATGAAAAATCCCGCTACCCAACGCCTCCGCCGCATCTTCGACCATCGGCAGATCGTGAGCCTCGCAAACCTCGAGCAAACCGGCCATATCGCAGGGATGGCCGAAGGTGTGCATCGGCAGGCAGGCGGCGATGCGTTTGCCGCTGGTTTTGTTGTAAACGCCGTCGGCGCGGCGTTCGCCGTGTTGCTCGAGAAACGCCGCCAACGCCGCGGTCGATAAACCCAAAGTCGCGCAATCGACATCGACGAACACCGGCTCGGCGCCGCAGTAATGGATCGCGTTGCAGGTGGCGACAAAAGTCACTGCCTGGGTAATGACCTCGTCGCCGGGGCGGACGCCGGCCAGCAACAAAGCGATATGCAACGCCGCGGTACCATTGACGGTAGCGACGGCATGTTTGGCGCCGCAATACTCGGCAATCTTGTTTTCGAAATCCGTCACGTACGGCCCGACGCTGGACACGAACGTGCTATCGATCACGTCGTTCAGATAGCGTTTTTCGTTACCGCTAAAGCGCGGTTCGTGCAATGGAATGAAGGCGTCGGTTTGGTAAATCTCGCGGACGAAACCGACGAAGCGCTCAAACATTGTAAATATCCGTTTTGTACTTTTTCAGATTGCCCGCTTCGCTAAACCAGGCCACGGTGCGGCGCAGGCCTTCTTCCAACGGCACCTGCGGGGTAAAGCCGGTCAAGGCCTTGAGTTTGGCGTTATCGCACCACAGCCGGTTGACTTCCGATTTTTCCGGCCGCAAGCGTTGCTGATCAAGCAGAAATTCGACGTCACTATTCATAATGGCCTTGATCAGATTCAGCGTGTCGCCGACCGAAATTTCGAAATTGGAACCGATATTGACCGTTTCGCCGACGGTGTTGTCGGACTCGGCCAGCGCGATGAAACCGCGGCAGGTGTCTTCGACGTAATTGAAATCGCGGGTCGGCGACACGTCGCCCAATTGAATTTGCTTTTTACCGGCGGCGATCTGGCTGATGATGGTCGGAATCACTGCCCGCGCCGATTGGCGAGGGCCATAGGTATTGAACGGCCGGGCAATGGTCAGCGGCAGATCGAAGGCATTGAAAAAACTCATCGCCATCGCATCGGCGGCAATCTTCGAGGCGCTGTACGGCGACTGCGGTTGCAGCGGATGTTTCTCGTCGATCGGCACGTATTGGGCGGTGCCGTACACTTCGCTGGTCGAGGTATGGATCACCCGGCCGACGCCGGCATCGCGCGCCGCCTGGCAAATATTCAAGGTGCCGCGGATATTGGTATCGACATAACTGTCCGGCGCCGCGTAGGAATAGGGAATCGCGATCAACGCCGCCAAGTGGAATACGGTATCGATGCCCTGGCAAAGGCTGCGGCACAACGCCGGGTCGCGCACGTCGCCGCACACCACGTCGATGTCGTTCTTGCAGGCGACGTCATCCAACCAGCCCCAGGAATTGAACGAATTGTAATGGGCCAAGGCGCGCACTTCGCAGCCGCGCGCCGCCAGCATTTCGGTCAAATGGGAGCCGATGAAACCGTCGGCGCCGGTCACTAAAACTTTATTCATACCAACCCTTGCTTAATAAAGGCCTCGGCGATAGCCCAGTCGTCTTCGGTGTCTATATCCAGGCTTTGAATGGTGTTCATCACCAACGGCACGGTCTGCGGCGGGTAAAACGACTTATGCGTCAACAAAAAATCGGTCCGGCACAAATACATCGCGCCGTTCGGCGTCAGTAACGGCCGGCTTTGTTGCCGGCTGGCTTGGGTCGGTTGCCGGTTGTCCAGCGCCTGCATAAAGCCGTCGCATAATTGGAACAAGGTGGTCAGGTTGCGCTGAATTTCCTTGCAGCCGATTACCGCCGCGACGTTACCGCCGTTAGCCAATGCCATAGCCTGGCGAAGTATAGCCGGGCTGCGGAACGGCGAGGTCGGTTGCAACAACATGACCCAGGCCGGCAGATAGGCGTAATGCTGGCGAAACCAGTCCAAGGCATGTTCCACCACCTGCAGCGACGATGCGGCATCCGTGGCATGACAGGCCGGACGCAAAAACGGCACCACCAGTCCGCTGCCGCGGCCGATTTCGGCATACTGTTCCGAGTCGGTGGACAACACGGCCAAGGCCTTGGGCAACCCGGCCTCGCCGATGGTTTGTGCGGTCCAGCTCAATAGCGGTTTGCCGGCCAACGGCCGGATGTTTTTGTCCGGCAAGCCTTTGGAGCCACTGCGGGCCGGCACTACCATCAATAAATCCAATGCCTCCGCCATGCCGAGCTCCCCTTAAATCAACCTCAAACCCGGCGGCAAGGCTTCGCCGAAGATTTGTTTTTCCTGGCTTTCGTCGAGCACCTTGTATTCGGCAACCATCTCCTGCCAAGACGCCGGGGCTTTGGCCTGCTTCAATTTTTCCAACACTTGCTGGCGTAAGGCATCGTCGATATCGCGGACGCGGTCGTCGCAGCGCCGGGCCAGCAAGGTCGCGGCAAAGCCGGCCTGGGCCTGCTTCTTCCAATCGACCGCCAGCAACTGTTGCAACCAAGCGGCCGCCTGCGCCGGCGGAATCACGTCGTGGTTATTGCCGTGAAACAGTATCCGTGCCCCGATCCGGCCCAAGGCCCACCAGCTTTGCTCCGGCTCACCGGCTTTGGCCAAGCGTTTTAACAGCCATTCGCCCAGTTGCAGTTTATCCGCCACGGCCAAGCGCTCCAGCGACGCCGCCAAGCGCAACATATCTTCGTAACCGCGGGTGGCGATTTGTTTCGCCAGTCCCGGCTGGCGCGCCGAGGCCGGGTTGATGAACTTGCCGATGTCGTTAAAGATGCGCTGCTGCGCCTCGGCCGGCAAGCCGCCGGCCACCCGCCGCCAACAGGTCCACCATTCGGCCCAGTTTTGTTTTTCGTTGACGAACTGCAGGCCTTCCGGATACAGCTTCCACAATTGTTCGACTCGCCAATCGTCCAGCGGATAACCGAAACCGGGGCGCAGGCAAAATCCGGCCAGGCTGAACCACAGCCGCTCGTGCTGCTCGCTACGCCGGCGGTATTTGCTGCCGTCCAACAAAGCATTGCACAACTCGCGCAGCAGCGGGGTTTGCCAATCGCCGCGCGGCGCAGCCAACACTTTTTCCAAATCGGCACGCAGGATTTTTACCGCCTGCGGGTCGACTTGTTTGGATTTGGCACCGAACACGGCCTGAATTTTTTCCACAGCTTGCGGCAGTTGTGCAGGCAAATCGGCGTTCACCAGCGCGGATTTGGCTTTGCGGATCTGAAACTCGACGTCCCAACGCTGGCCCTCGCCATCGAGCGCGACGCATTGCAAACGCAGGGTGCCGACTTCGGTATAGGTTGCCGACAACTGCACGGCGACTTCGGCTTTTTGCTGGCCTTCGAACGCCACCGCCAACGGCGGCAGGCTATGAAAGCGGTCGTCGTCGAGCTCGACCAGATCGCCGGAGCGATAATCGCCGTCGCCGCTGGCGGACAGCAAATGGAATCGCACCGGTTGGCCGACGCGTAATGCAAAGTGGCGGCCGGCCAGCAATAGCTCATGCCCCTCTTCGCTGCCTTTCGGCAGAATGCAGACGCCGCGCCGGTTTTCCCCGGCGCCGTCGATCAGCAAAAAGTAACTGCGCGCCGCGCCGCCGCCGATCCGCAATTTTTTATCGCGGCGGGCGATGGCATAGCTGACCGCACCGTAGGCGACCGCCAACTCCGGGTCCGGATTGTCCAACACGGTCGGCGCCCGGCCGCCGCGCCAGGCCGACAACAACGCGGTTACCCGCTGCACCAGTGCCCGGCTGCGGAAGACGCCGCCGTTCAACAACAGCGCATCGGGCACAATGCCGGACTCGCCGAGCGCCTGTTGCGCGGCATGAGCATGCGACTGCAAAAAGCCGGCGATGTGCTTGCTGATCGCCGGCTCCGCGGCGTAAGGCAGGCCGAATTCGACCACGCCGCTACGCTTCTTGTCCGGCAGTTCCTGCAAACCGGACAAGGGCAAAAAACCGTCCAGCGCAATCTGCCTGACCTCTTCCCGGCTCAAAGCCGCGCTCTTGCTGCCGCCGATCAATTTGGAGCCGCCGCCCAGCAAGGTCACGGCAACCTGCTCCGGCGCATCGTCCGCCAACAAGCGCTCTTTGGCGATCCGGCATTGCTCCAGCAGTTGCGCCAAATCGGCGCTGGACAATTTGCGTTCGGCGCCGCGCAGCCGATTCTCGGCCAGATGAGCCAAGGCCAGATCGATATTATCGCCGCCCAGCATCAAGTGGTCGCCGACGCCGATCCGGGTCAATTGCGGTTCGCCGGCGCCGTATTCGATCTTGATCAGAGTCAAGTCGGTGGTACCGCCGCCGACATCGCACACCAACATCAAGCGGCTGCCGGCCAGGCTAGGCTCGATACTGCCGGCATGGCGCCGCAACCAGTCGTAGCAGACGGCCTGCGGCTCTTCCAGCAGCCGCACGTCGGCCAGACCGGCCAATTTCGCCGCTTCCAGCGTTAACGACCGTGCGGATTCGTCGAACGAAGCCGGCACGGTAACGACGATGGTTTGCCGTGCCAACGGCGCATCGGGAAAGCGCTGTTCCCAAACGGTACGCACATGCTGCAAATAACTCGCACTCGCCGCCAGCGGCGATACTTTGAATACCGACTCGTCGCTACCCCAAGGCAAAATCGGCGCCGTGTGGTCGACCGCCGTGTGCGACAGCCAGCTCTTAGCACTGGTTACCAGCCGCCCTTGCGATTTGGCGCCCAATACTCGGGCGGCCTCGCCCAGCACGGCGCCGTCGTCGGCCAACAGGAAACCGGCGCCGGCGCTCAATTCGCCCGGCGCCGGATGGTAGCGCACCGACGGCAGCAGCGGTTTCGCCGCGACTTCGCCCGGCGCGGTCATCTGCGGTATTTCGAACAGACGAATGGTCTTTTGCGGATCGCCGGCAGCGGCATAGGCCACTACGGTATGGGTGGTACCGAGATCGATACCGACTAAATATTGGCTGGCTGAGGTATTCAAAATCGTTAGTTCTGGCTGGTGGGTTGCGGCTGGTACAGCCATTCGTTGACTTCTTGCAGGTTTTGCGGCGAGATCACGCCGACCGCGTGTAAAAAGCGCATCCGGCTTTTAACGTAGCTGTAGCGACCCAGCGCTAAATCGCGTTTGGCGCGGAATTCGGCTTGCTGTGCATCCAGCACGTCGCCAACCGTTTCCAGACCGAATTTAAAGCCTTTTTCCTTGGCTTCGCGCGATTTTTTCGCCGATTCCAAGGCTTTAGCCGACGCGGCAATCCGCCGCACGCTGGCGTTGGAGGTCAAAAAGGCGTCGCTGATTTCCTTGACCAAACCGCGGATTTTGCTTTCGTTTTCGTTTTTTGCCAACTCCAGCCGGTGCTGCGCTTCGTTGGTTTTCTCGGAAATCACGCCGCCGCTGAAAATCGGCACGCTGACGTTGATGGCGGCAGTCTGCACTTCGGTTTGCGGCGTACGCGAACTTTGGTAGCCGGTATCGCTGTTGAAATAATTGAATTGCAAATCGACCACCGGCAAATGCCGGGCGCGTTGCATCGCCACGTCGTCGCTGGCCGCTTCGATTGCGCTCAGTTGCGCCCGCAGCAGCGGATTTTCGCTTTTCGCCACGGCAATCCAATCCTCCAGATTACCCTCCAGCGGCCGGTACTCGATATCTTCCCGCAGCCGCGCCAAGTCTTGCGGCAGGTTATTGGTCATCTCCCGCAAATTTTCCCGGGCTTTGACCAATACGGTCTCCGCTTCGATCTGGCTGGCCTGCAATTGGTCTAGCCTGGCCTCGACTTCGTAAAGATCGGTAATTTTGACCAGTTGTTTGGCAAATTGGCGTTTGATTTGTTCGTGCTGCATGGCCAGCGCTTCGGTCTCGCCGCGCAGTAAATTCAATTGGTCCTCGGCTTGCAGCAGGTCGAAGTAACGTTCGACCACATCGTCGATCAGCGCGTTTTCGGCTTCGATCTGCTCTTCGATATAGACGTTCTCGGTTTCCTTGGCCCGACGCCAGTTCCAGAATTTGGCGAGATCGACCAGCGATTGGTTGACCGAAATGTAATAGCGCTTGCCGGGATAAGTGGTGTTGACCGAACGCGCGGTGCCGCTGACGGTCTGGTCGTTATGCGACCAGTTACCGGTCGCCGTGACTTGCGGCAAGAACTCGCCGAAGGATTGTTCTTTTTGAGAAGTACCGATATTCAGTTTCAAACCGGCGGCTTTCAATTTCGGATCGCCGCCCAGCGCCTGTTGATAGACGGTCAACAAATCGTCGGCAACGGCCTGGCCAACACCGGATACCGCCAACACTAAGGCAAAACTCCAAGCCGATTTCATCAGTCTTCGTTGAAGGCGCGGGCCACAGCGTTGGTGATCGGTTGCAGCAAATATTCCAACACGGTACGTTCTCCGGTCGTGATCAACACCTCGGCCGGCATGCCCGGCAACAATTCCACCTCGCCCAGTTTGGCGTAACTGTCCGGGGTCAATTCGATCTGGGCCTGGTAATAGGCCATGCCCGATCTTTCGTCGCTGAGCCGGTCGGCGGACAGATTGGTAACGATACCGTCGAGCTTGGGCACTACCGATTGTTTGAACGAACTGAAGCGGACTTCGGCTTTCAGGCCTTCGTGTACCCGGTCGATGTCCATCGTCGACACCTGGGCGTTGACGATCAGATCCTCGTTTTGCGGCACCAAGTCCAGAATCTGCCGTCCCGGCCCGACCACGCTGCCGACATTATGTAACGTCATCCCCAGGACGCGGCCGGCGCCAGGCGCCCGAATTTCGGTTCTGGCCAGTCTTTCCCGGGCCGCGGTCAAGCGCTGAGTCACGTCGAAAAGTTGAGCCTGCGCCTCGCCCAGCTTGCCGGCGATGCCCTCCTGGAATTGTTTTTCCAGTTGCAAAATCTGCAACTGGGTTTCGCCGATCTGCATTTCGTTACCGGCAATTTCGGCGGCCAGTGCGGCGATTTCGCCGGCAGCCAGGGTCAGGTTGCGCTCGATATCGCGCACTCGTTGCTTGCCGGTAAAGCCTTCGGCCAGCAATTCGCGCAAATCTTTCAGCTCGTCTTTATACGATTCGACCAAAGCCTGTTTGGCGGCGCGCTGCCCGCGCAAGCCTTCCACCCGGCTGGCTAACTGCGTGCTACGCTGCTTCAGCACCGAAATTTCGCCTTCGTGGGAAAGTTTTCGTGCCAGGAAAATCCGGCTCTCGGCCTGTTTGGCTTCCAGCGTACGAGCGTCGGCGTCATCCTGCAACGTATCCGGAAATTCGACGGCCGGCTTGAGGTCGCGCTCCGCGCTGAGCCGGGCGACTTGGGCCGACAAAGTAATCTGCTGGCTGCGCAGGATATCCTGTTCCGCGCGGATTGCGGTATCGTCGAGCCGGATCATCACGTCGCCTTCCTTGACGAAATCGCCGTCTTTGACCAGTAACTCGCTGACGATGCCGCCGTCCAGATGCTGCACGGTTTTGCGGTGTGATTTCACCGCAACGTAGCCCGGCGCCATCGCCGAGCTGTCGAGCGGCGCGAAATAACTCCAGACGCCGAAGATGCCGAGCGTGGCAAAAATGACGGCGTGGCCGATATTGCGGATCGGCCGGTCGTCGGTGACTAAAGAGACGGCTTCCAGTTCCGAAGATTGGCTCATCGATTAGGCTCCGGCGTGGGCTTGTTCGGCCCGTTGTTGCTGCGCGGTTTGCAACGCGACCTTTTGCAAGTGGGCCACAACCTGGTCCTTTGGTCCGTACACCGACAGTTGGCCGTCGCTGAGCAACAGCAATTTGTCGACATTGTTCAAAACGTTGTTGCGGTGGGTGATGACGATCACAGTGACTTTGTTGGCTTTGAGGCGTTGAATGGTGCGGCCCAACGCGACTTCGCCCTGTTCGTCCAAGTTGGAGTTGGGTTCGTCCAACACCACGATGACCGGATTACCGTACAAAGCCCTAGCCAAACCGATGCGTTGGCGCTGGCCACCGGACAGATTGCCGCCATTGGCGCCGATCAGGGTGTTATAGCCGTCCGGCAAATGCAGCACCAGTTCGTGGACATCGGCCATCTTCGCCGCGGCGACGACTTTCTCCGGATCGACGTCGCCGAAGCGGGCGATGTTTTGGCTGATGCTGCCTTCGAACAATTCGATGTCTTGCGGTAGATAGCCGATATGCGGCCCGAGTTCGTCGCGGTTCCAATTGAAAATCTCGGCGCCGTCCAGCCGAATAGTGCCGCTGGAGGTTGGCCAGATACCGAGCAAGGCACGGGCGAAGGTCGATTTACCGGCACCGCTGGGGCCGATCACGCCGACCACGTCGCCTTTGGCGATAGCCATGCTGATGCCTTTGATGACTGGAGTTTTCGCGCCCGGCGGCGTCACCTGCGCTACCTCGAGTTGAAAGGCACCGACCGGATCCGGCAAGGTCATTTTCTTCGATTCGGCCGGCATCTGCACCAACAACTCGTTCAGCCGGTTATATTGGCCGCGGGCGTTGATAAAACCTTTCCAGGTGCCGATCACGATATCGATCGGCGCCAACGCCCGACCCAGCAAGATGGAACCGGCGATCATCAAACCGGAGGATATCTCGTTTTCGATGACCAGATAGGCGCCGAGCGCCAGTATCAACGATTGCGACGACAAGCGTACCAATTTGGAAACGGCATTGATCAGACCGGCGCGGGAACTGGCGATGGCCTGTAGCCGCAGCACCTTATGCACGCTGTTCAGCCAGCGGCTCTGGATGTTGGGCAACATGCCCATCGCATCCAGCACCTCGGCGTTTCTGAGGTTTTTACTGACCAGATTGCGGGCATTCATCGCCGTACCGTTGGCTTCGCTCAACATCCTGCTGGTGGTTTTTTCCTGCACGTAAGCGACGATGACTAGCAGAATTGCCGTGACGACGCCGGCCCAACCGTACCAGGGGTGGAACATAAACATCACTGCCAAATAGATCGGCAACCAGGGCGCATCGAAAAAGGCGAACAAACCGCTGCCGGTCATGAATTGGCGTAATGAGGTCAAGTCGTCGAGCGGTTGGATGCTGGCGCGTTGACCGTTCGAATACAAGGCCATTTTATAAGCCACTTTCAACAAGCGTTCGCTGAGCAGTACCTCAATGCGAGTACTGACTCTGACCAATATCTGCGAGCGCACCCATTCCAACACGCCCATCGTTACGAACAACACCATCAAAATCAACGTCAACAGCGACAGGGTCGTCAGGTTGCCGGTCGGCACCACCCGGTCGTAAACCTGCAGCATGTAGATGGTCGGCACCAGTTGTAATACGTTGATTACAAAACTAAAACCGGCAGCGGAGATAAACGCGCCCTTGCACAGCCTCAACGCTTCAACTAAATCGGATTGGGGGGTGTTCATATCCTTGGTTGCGGCTCAAAGTTCCCGAAAACAGCACAATTTTCACACACTCGCCAGCGCCCCACCAAATCCGTCGCATTTGCCGGACCGGTAAATTTCGATGCGCAGCTCAGTTTTGTGTCTACACTTCGTGACAATTGGCCAAACTGTGACAGGCGTCAAACAGGGCTGATATTTAATTAGCGTAGATGCTGCTATAACTCATCGCCAGTAAAAATCCATTAAAGTTTTTTTGCCCCTTACCGAAAAGCTAACACACAAGTAGGTACTCGGCCGTTGTTCTAAAGCACCGAACACAATTCCGCCGAATTTCAGAAATATTCATACAGGACCGCAATTATGGCTATCACTACCGATACAGACATTACCACTTTGACGCCAGCCCAGATTGCGGCTCTGACGACCACTGAAATTGCTGCTCTGACTACCGGCGCTACCGGTCAGATTGCGGCTTTACTAACAACCCAAATTCCGTCTCTAAGCGCGGCTCAAATAGCGGCGTTTACAGTCGATCAGATACCTTCATTCACGACCGAGGCAATTAACAAACTTTCTGCATCGCAGATCAGCAAATTCTCCTCCACGCAAGTCGGTGCGCTGGAAACTGCCGATTTTAGTGCGATCTCATCGGCCGCGATCGCCGGCATGACTACCGCCGTCCTCAGCGGCCTGACCACGACGCAGATTCAATTGCTGACGACCGGCACCAACGGCCAAGTCGCCGGCCTGAGTGTGGGCAGCGCTGGACAAATCGCAGCGTTGACAACTACGCAAGTTAAAGCGTTGACCTTCGACCAAGTCGCGTCGTTGACTTCCAATCAGGCCAAGTACCTCAGCGGCGCTCAAGTCGCCGCGCTGGATGATGCCGATTTCGGCGCGCTGAAGGATTCTGCGCTCAGCCAATTGACCACGTCCGCCATCTCGTCTATCACGACGACGCAGATTCAAAACCTGACATCCGCCCAATCCGACGGCTTGACCAATGCGCAAGTCGCACGCTTAAATTCTGCGCAAGTGGCGCAAATCTCGACCGATGCGCTGGCGAGTATCACCACCGCCGCGATCAAAGGCCTGACAGCGTCCGCCGTGGCGGGTTTGACCGACGCTCAGGTGGCGGCGCTGACCACCGGCAGCGCTGGTCAAGTTGCCAGTTTGACCACCTTGCAAGTTGCAGCACTGAAGTCAACTCAAATCGACGCCTTGACCTCCGCCCAAGCCGCGGCCTTGACTTCGGCTCAAGCTGCAGCGCTTAACTCGACTCAAATCAGTAATTTGTCGACCTCCGCCTTTGCCGCATTGGATTCCGATGCTATCCGTGGTTTGTCGACCGCCGCAGTTGCGGCATTATCCACCGCAACCGACGGCCAAATCGTGGCCTTGTCGACGCAGCAGGCCGCTGCATTCACTTCTGCCCAAATTGCGGCATTGTCTTCCAGCCAGTTTTCGGCCATGGAATCGACCGATCTAGTCGCGATTTCCAGCAGCGCGATCAAAGGCATGACCACCTCCGTGCTGACCTCGCTCAGCACTACGCAAATCCAGAAACTGACCACCGGCACCAACGGCCAAGTGGCCGGACTGACGACCGCGCAAATCGCGGCGATGACCAGCGACCAAATCGTGGCTTTCGGTTCGTCGCAAGCCGGTTCTTTGACCAGCGCTCAAGCCGCGGCATTGACCTCGACCCAAGTAGCCAATATGGAAACCGAGGATTTCGCCGCCTTGACCACCGGAGCCAACGGCGCCCTGGCCAAATTGACGACCAACGCAATCACGGCACTGACCACCGGCGCCAGCGGCCACATTAGAGCTTTGACTACCGGCCAAGCCGCCTCGTTGACTGCGGCCCAAGTCGGCAAATTTAACTCCGACCAATTGAGCGACATGGAAACGGCCGATTTCGCGGCGCTGAGTTCCAGCGCAATCGCCGGCATTTCCACCACCAACATCTCGTCGTTGACCACCAGCCAAATTGCCGCACTGTCCACGACGCAAGCACCGGCGTTGACGGCAGCCCAAATTTCCAAACTGTCGACCGGTCAAGTTCAAGCCATCGAAACCGCCGATTTTGCCGAATTGTCCAACTCTGCGGTAGCAGGCTTCACCACCGCACAAATCGCGGCGTTGACCACTGGCGCGACCGGCCAGATAGCTGCGCTGACAACCAATCAGGCCGCTTCGCTGACATCCGCCGAAATGGCCGCATTCAGCTCAGATCAAATCACCAGTTTCGAAACCGCCGATTTGGCGAAAATCAAAGTTGCCAGCATCAAAGGCCTGACGACCGACGCCTTGGCCGCATTGACTACCTCGCAAATTCAGGCACTGACCACCGGAGCAACCGGGCAAATCGCTGCGTTGACCACCGCCCAAATTCAGGCATTGACGCCGACACAAATCGAAGCTCTGACGACTGCACAAGCGGGTTCTTTAACATCCAGCCAAGTCGCAATCTTGAGCACAGCCCAGTTTGCGTCGATGGAAGCCACGGATTTTGCCGCGATCACGTCATTAGGCATCAAAGGCCTCTCAACCGCAATCGTAGCGAACCTGACTACCACGCAATTCGCCAGTCTGACCACCGGCACTAACGGCCAGATCGCGGCACTGACCACCGCTCAAATTGCCGTGTTGACTACCGGCACTAATGGCCAAATTGCCGCGCTTACCACCGATCAAGCCGCATCGTTGACATCGACTCAAGTCGCCAAATTCACCTCCGATCAATTTGCGTCGATGGAATCCGCGGATTTCGCAAAATTGTCTCCGGCCGGCGTCAAAGGCCTATCCACCGCAACGATCGCCGGTTTGACTACCGCCCAGATTGCCAGCATGTCCACCGGCGCGACCGGCTTGTTGGCCGGTTTGTCGACCTCTCAGATTGCGGCCTTGACATCGACGCAATTGGAAGCTCTGAGCTCCGATCAGGAAGCTTCTCTGACATCGGCTCAGGTGGCGGCACTTAGCACCGGCCAATTCAGCGTGTTGATCAGCGAAACCACGGATTCCGCGGATTTCGTCAACTTCTCGTCCATCGGTATTAGAGGCTTGTCGACCGGGGTCATTTCCAATCTGACCACCGACCAAATCCAATTGCTGACCACAGGCAGTGCCGGCCAGATTGCCGGCATGACCAGCCTGCAAGTCGCGGCCTTAACCACTGACCAGATTGTCGCGTTGACCACCTCGCAAGCAGCATCGTTCAGTTCCAGCCAACTGACCGGCCTGACTACGACCCAAGCCGCCAACCTCGAATCCGCCGATTTCCAAAAATTGAGCAGCAATGCGATTAAGGGCTTGAGTTCAAGCGTGATAGCCTCGTTGTCTACTACCCAGATCGCCGACCTGACCACAGACCAAGTTGCCGGTCTGACCACGACTCAAATTGCCGCGCTGACGACCAGCCAATTGCCAAAATTCAGTTCGGAGCAAGCGGCTGCTTTGACATCGACTCAACTCGCCAAAATGAGCTCGGCCCAAATAGCGATCATGGAATCGACCGATTTTACGGCCATATCCACGGCGGCCATCAAAGGTTTGGCAACTGCGGTCTTGCAAGCACTGGCTACTGACCAAATCGCGATTCTGACCACCGGCGCGACTGGTCAAGTTGCGGCTTTGACTTCTGCGCAAATTGCCGCCCTGACCACATCTCAGATAGCTAAATTCACCTCCGCGCAGGTCAATTCTTTAACTTCGGACCAAGTCACTAAATTCAGCGTCACTCAGTTGGCGAAGATCGAGACTTCCGATATTTCGGCACTGAAAACCGATGCCATCGCCGCTTTGACCAGCACCCAATTGCAAGGCCTGACTACGCAGCAAATTGCCGCGTTGACGACTACCCAAGCCGCAGCTTTAACCGCGGACCAGGCGTCGAAATTAACCGCGACCCAAGTCGCCAATATGCCGACACCGTCTTTCGCCGCACTGACCACCGGGGCCACCGGTGCTTTGGCCAAGCTGGCCACCGATGCGATAGCCGTTCTGAACGCGAATCAGATTCAAGCCCTGACTACAGCCCAAGCCGCATCGTTGACCTACACCCAGTTCAACAAGTTTACCTCTACCCAAATCGAAAACATGCAGGCGGTAGACTTTGCAGCGCTGACCACCAACGTCATCGCCAACATGTCGACAACGTCGCTGAAGGCTCTATCGACCGACAAGATTACCGAATTGTCGACGGTACAAATTGCCGCATTGACGCCGGACCAGATCGCGGCGTTGACCACTACCCAAATGCAGGCATTGACCGAAGGCACAGCCGGCCAAATCGCTAGCTTAAGCGCCGATCAGGTCCAGCAATTGAGTACGACACAGATCGCCGCTTTGAGAATTGCGCAAATCACGGCACTGGAAACCAACGATTTGGTAGCGATGAGCAAGGTTCAAATCGCGGCACTGACTACCGGCGCAACCGGGCAAATTGCCGCTCTAACGACAGCCCAAGTACAGAGCCTGACCACGAGCCAAGTCGAAGCGTTGACCTCCAGCCAAATCGCTTCGTTGAGCGATGCCCAAATTGCCGCACTGGATTCCGGCGACTTGGCTTATCTCGCTTCAACCGCGATCGGCGGCTTGTCGACCGACCAAATTTCGGCACTGACCAGCAACCAAATCGCCGGTTTGACCACCTCGCAAATCAAGGCGCTGACCTCCGACCAGTTGCAGACGTTGTCGGTCGGCACCGCGGGCCAAATCGCCGCGCTGACCACCGAGCAGATTCAAAAACTGACAACCACTCAGATTTCTCAATTGCTGCCCGATCAGATCGCTGCGATCGAAACCGCCGATTTGCAAAAGCTGACGGTAGACCAAATCAAGGCCCTGACAACCGGAACTGCCGGCCAAATCGCGGCATTGACCAGCACCCAAGTGCAAAAACTGACTACAACCCAGGCCGGAGCTCTAACCTCGGCGCAAATGGCATCGTTGCGCGCCGACCAGGTCGCCGCAATGGAAACCGAGGATTTGGCACAAGTGACAACCGATGCGATTAAAGGCTTGTCGACTTCGGCTATTCAAGCTTTGACTACCGCAACCAACGGCCAAATTGCCGCTTTAACTACCAGGCAATTGACCGAGCTGACCAGTAGCCAGCTCACTTCGTTGACTGCCGGTGCCAGTGGTCAGATTGCCGCACTGACCTCAACCCAAGTGTTGAATCTGCAAGCCAGCCAGATTGCGTCGCTGACTACCGACCAAATCCAGGCATTGGAAACGACGGATATAGCGGCGCTGAAAGCGGCTCAGATTCAAGCCTTGACCACTGGCGCAACCGGCCAAGTTGCCGCTTTGAGCTCCACTCAAGTTGCCGCATTGACCTCCGATCAAGCGGCAAAATTGAGCGGTGCACAAGTGGCTTCTTTGACACCGGGCCAGGTAGCCGGCTTGGAAACCGCGGATTTGAGTGCGGTTACCACCACCGCAATTCAAAGCCTGACCACCGACGCGCTGCAGGCTCTGAGCACCGGCACCAACGGCCAAATCGCCTCGTTGACCACAAACCAAGTTGCAGCCTTGACCACAACGCAACTGACGGCTTTGACCGTGGAAGCCGATGGTCAAATCGCCTCTTTGACGACCGATCAAGTAGCCAATTTGACCACCACCCAAGTGAGCAAATTAACTACCAAGCAAATCCAAGCCTTGGAAACTGCCGACATAGCAGCCTTGAAGACTCCGCAAATCCAGGCGTTGACCACCGCTCAAGTCGCCGCTTTGACGTCATCGCAAGTGACGGCGCTGACTTCCGACCAAGCGGCGAATTTGAGCGGTAGCCAAGTTGCCGCTCTAACCCCGGGTCAAATAGCCGGATTGGAAACCGCCGATTTGCGGGCGATTTCCGCAACGGCGCTGCAAAGCCTGACTACCGATAGCTTGCAAGCGCTGACCACGGCAACCAACGGCCAGATCGCAGCGCTGACGACGGCACAAGTTGCGGCACTGACGACAACGCAAATTCAGGCATTGACTCTGGGAGCCGGCGGCCAAGTTGCCGCTCTGACCACCGAACAAGCGGTGGCATTAACCAGTGACCAATTGCAAAAACTAACCACTAACCAGATTCAAGCGCTGGAAACGGCAGACTTGGCGGCATTGAAAACCACGCAAATCGAGGCGTTCACATCTACCCAAATCTCGGCGTTGACGACTTCGCAAGTGGAAAAACTGACCAGCAGCCAAGTGCAAGCGCTTAGCTCGACCCAGTTGGGGGCGCTGAGTGCCGACCAAATCGTGAAAATGGAAACCGCCGACTTGCGAGCGGTTACCACCGACGCGATCAAAGGGTTGTCGATTTTGGCTCTGCAAGCCTTGACCACGGCAACCAACGGCCAAATCGCGGCGTTGACGACCGACCAATTGCGGGCTTTGACTTCCAACCAATTGCAAGCTTTGACGCTGGGAACGGACGGCCAGATTGCAACGTTGTCTTCGGCCCAGTTCGCGGCACTGTCGGCAACGCAAATAGCACAACTGACCACGCGGCAAATCGAAGCGATCCAAACCGCCGACCTGCAAAAACTGTCGCTCACGCAAATCAGTGGATTGACGACAGACCAAATGGGGGCGCTAACCACAGACCAAGTCGTGGCCTTGGATACCTTGCAAGTTTCGGCGCTGACATCGACCCAAGTGTCGGCACTGTCGAATGCGCAAGTCGCCAAAATCGAAGCCGGCGACATGGCTTTCGTCAACGTGGCGGGCTTATTGGCTACCGGCGGCTTGACCGCACTGACTTCATCGCAAATTCAGGCTTTGAATACAACCCAGTTGGCCGCGCTATCCACTACCCAGATTGCGGCCTTGTCTGCCGGCGCCGGCGGCCAAATTGCATCGCTAACCACGTCGCAAATCAGCCAGTTGAGTACCACTCAAGTCGGTGCGTTGACCTCGGACCAAATTGCTTCGATCGAAGTCGCCGATTTGCAAAAAATGACGACGACCCAAATTGCGGCGATTTCCACCAACGTGATCGATAAGTTAACAACTGCGCAAATCGACGCTTTGACAACCACCCAAGTGGAAGCGTTAACCACAGTCCAACTGCCAAAACTGACGGCAACTCAATTGAACGCGTTGTCGACTTCGGATATCCAGGCGTTGACCGAAGCGCAGTTTGCGGTACTGACCACCAGCCAGCTCGATGCGTTGACTTCGACCCAAGTCGGTGCGATCACCGCCAACCAGCTCGATTTCCTGACCGGCGCCCAGGTCACCAGACTGGCAACGCTGGGTTACAGCACGGTAGACACAGTTGGCATCGAAACTACTTCGACGGTAACAGGCACTACGGTGGCAGACGTGATTGTCGGCGGCGACGGCGCTCAAACTATCGACGGCGGAACCGGTGCGGATGACCTGTCCGGCGGCGCAGGCAACGATACCTTTGTGTTCGATACCGGCGACGTCAGTTTCGGCGAAACCATAAACGGAGGTACCGACTGGGATATCCTGAAAGTCGTTACCAGCACCGATTTTGCCGGAGCCGGTAACTCTGGCATCACCAATGTTGAAGAGTTGATTATTACCTCCACCCAAACTGCAACTTTCACCGGCGCGCAATTGACCGGCTCGACATTACTGGTGAACGCTACAGGGGCTGCTGCAGCAACCTTGCAAGTCAACGTCGTCGGTGGTACGGCGGTCAGCTTAGCGGGCCTGACCTTTGACGCATTCGGTTCAGGCGACGCTTTCGATACAGGTGTCGACAAAGTGCTTATTACTGGAGATTCCGACGCCAACACCATCACAGGCACTAGTTTGGCTGACGAAATAACGGGGGGTGCGGGTGCAGACACGATGACGGGAGGTGGCGGTGCAGATACCTTCGTATTTGCGGCTGGTGACAGTGGCAACGTGCAGAGCGGCAGTTTCGACACAATAAACGGCTTTATTCTGGCCGATGGTACTGACCCGGATACTCTTGAGTTGGGTAACCCAACTATTACTGCCGATGCCGCTGGTATAGATATAAAAGATAAACTTAGCGGTGTTGCTCCCAGTAAAGATATAACGGCTACTACCTTGAATGGCATCATTACTTTGGGTGGCGCTGATGCTGGAGACATTAGTACTTTGCCTCAATGGGTTGAAGTTGCGAGAGCAATGACGACAGTAGATGGCGCAGTTAGCGCGTTTAAATTGGGTTCAGATACTTATGTGTTCCAAGAAAACACCGGCGGCGATTTGTTGATCAAATTGACCGGTATCTCCACGGCAGACGCTTTGGCAACCTCCGGTACCGGAGCAAACGACATCCTGATCGGATAAGCTCTAGCCGTAAGCCCAAAAGCCGTCCCCTGCGCGAGCGGGGACGGCTTTTTTATTGCCGTTATTCGGCGGGCCTTAATGCCTGGCAAATAAAAACACTGCCGGCAGTCTATAATTTCCAGAATACGGCCGCCGTGGCAACTCAGCAGTTTTGCATGCACAGCGGCAGCCCCGAGCCGCCGGAACCGAATTTTTATTGCCTACGATTCCCGAAACTCGCAACCACAACGCAAAACAAGGTAGATACATGGAGAAAACCCCTTTTTGGCCGATCGATATCGAGAACGGCGTTAGCGTATGCGCGGCCAGCGACATCAATTTGATGACCCCCTACGTGTTGCTGGAACAGGAGGATTGGTTCGAAGACGAAATGGATTTTATCCGGAGCTACATCGAGCCGGGCATGAACAGTCTGGATATCGGCGCCAATCATGGGGTATATGCACTAAGCATCGCTAAACTGCTCGACAGCGGCAGGGTCTGGGCGTTCGAACCGACCTCGGCGCCGGGAACAATGTTGCAGCGCAGCATCGAGCTGAACGCCTTTTCCGGTAAAGTCAACCTGCTGCGTTTCGGCTTATCCGATACCACCCGGCAAGCGGAAATCAGCGTATCGGCCAACAGCGAACTTAACTCGTTGAGCGGCAGCGGCCAAAATAAGGAGACCATCCAGTTACGCACCCTGGACGACAGCTTGGCCGAATATGCTCCAGGCGTAACGGTCGATTTCGTCAAAATGGACGCCGAAGGCGAAGAGGTTAATGTGCTGAAAGGCGGCCAACGCTTTTTCAGCGAACAGTCGCCGCTATTGATGTTCGAGTTAATGCACGGCAGCCAAATCAATCACGGCCTGATCGACGCCGTCCGCCAATTCGGTTTCGGCATTTACCGCTTGATCGCCGAGCCCAACGTCTTGGTCGAGTTCGATGCCGCTCAACATAGCGAGACCTTAAACCTGTTCGCCTGCAAACCGGATCGGGCGGAAATATTGCGCCAACGCGGTTTGTTACTGGAAGCTATCCCGCAATCCGCCGTAACGTTAGACAACTTCGACGTCGACGCTTTTTTTGCCGGTTGCGATTACTCCCGCTATTGCCTGCCGCTCGACAGCGGCGAATTGGCGCCGGATTTTCGGCAACTACTGATGCTTTGCGCCGCCTACGAATGGGGCAACCGCACTGCGGGCGAAAAGTTGAACTTGCTGCAGCAAGCCAGAATTTTAGCCGAGCCGCACAACACGCTGAACATAGCGGCCGAGTCGGAAAAGACGCCCTGGCTGGTCATGCTGGTTTACGTTTACTACAAATTGGGCATGCGTGCTGCCGCCTTGTCGACCGCAGCCACATTGTTGTTAAACATCAACGTGTTGACCGACTTCCACCACCCGTTTCTGCCGCCGCTGAGCCGGGACTTGAAACGCCCGGTCGTCGGGTCGGTCGGCGAATGGTTGAAATGCCTGCTGATCGAGTTCTACGAGACCAAGCGCAGTTTTTCTTCCTATTTTTTGGCCGATCCGCTGAGCGTGCTGGATTTGATCCAAAACAGCCCGAACTTATCGGTCGGCATCGCCCGCCGCTATGCGCTGGCCAGCTTGCGTCGGCAAAAACCGATTCCCGAGCATATCAAGCAACTGATCGTCCAAAACAATCGCAACAACATAAGCATTTGGCGGGGCCTGTTAAACCTGCCGCAGGCTTTCAACCTGCTCGACGCCTTATTAAGAACCGAAGCTCAGCCGTTGCGAGTCAATATCGTCGATATCGGCGCCAGTTCTCACGGCCAATTGACCGAACCTTACGCACCGTTGATGCAAGCCGATTTGGCGACCGTGGTCGGATTCGAGCCCGATCCGGAGGCGCACGCCAAGTTATGCGAGATTTACGCCGGTAACGCATCCTACCGCTACCTGCCCTATTTCGTCGGCAAGGGCGGTCCGGCGACTTACTACGAGACCAACTGGTTCATGACCGGCTCGTTGTACAAACCGAATAAACCGTTATTGGACGCGTTTTTCCAACTGGGCGACGTGGTGCAGTTGGTTGCCGAACACCCGGTCGAAACGGTCAGCCTGGACCAACTCAGCGACTTGGGCAACGTCGATATGGTCAAAATCGACGTCCAAGGCGGCGAGCTCGACGTGTTCAAAGGCGGCGCCAAAGCGCTCGCCGATACCTTGGTGATTTGGACCGAAGTCGAATTCGTCGAGCTATACGAAGGCCAGCCGTTGTTTGCCGAAGTCGAACAATTCCTGCGCTCGCAAGGTTTTATGTTCCACTGCTTCACCGGCATCGTACCGCGCAGTTTCAAACCGCTGGTTCTGAAAGACAACCCCTACGCCGGCATCAAGCAGGCGATCTGGTCCGACGCAGTGTTCGTGCGAGACTTTCGAAAACTGGACCGGCTCAGCAACCTGCAATTGCGCAAACTTGCGGCGATATTGGACAGCGTGGTGCAGTCGCCCGATTTTTGCCTGCTGGTACTGAAAGAACTGGACCGCAGAGAAGGCTCGCAGTTGGCTGAGCTATACACCAACAACCTACCCAGCCATTTTGCGCTGACGACGCCGACCGCCACGCTGCTTAGCGCCAACGATGCCACCGTCGTCCAGCAGAAAACCATGAAAGCGTTGGAGTTGCAAAACAGCAATGACGCCCCCGGAGCCAAGCAATTGTTTTTGGAAGTGTTGCAACTGCAACCGCAAAACTTCCCGGCGCTGTACTCGCTGGCGGTGCTTGCGTCGCAAGCCGACGAACAACAGGAGGCGTTGGACTGGATCGGCAAAGCCATCGCCAGCGACACCGGCCGCAGTTATGCGCCGGCGCATTTCGTGCAAGCCGTGGTACTGCAATCTCTGGGACGTTTCGACGAATCGTTGGCGGCCTACCAACAGGCGATTGCGCTGGATCCGGCCTACGAAAGCGCAATGATCAACCGCAGCAACCTGTACTACGAGATCAAACAACACGTCAAAGCGATCGAAAGCTTTAACGAAGCTCTAAAAGTCAATCCTAAGTCGGATAAGGCGCTGGCCGGTTTGGGAATTATCCTGACCGAAATGAACCGCTACGAAGACGCGATTCCGCTGTTCGAGCAACTGTTGGCGGCCAATCCGGAATTCGATTACGGCCGAGGTTTGCTGTTTCACGCCGAACAACATTGCTGCGACTGGCGCCGGTTCGAGGAAAGCCGCGATATTATCGAAACCGGCGTCCGCGCCGGGCGCAAGGTCTGCAAAACGCTGCCGTTCATGTCCTTGTCCAACTCGCCGGAAGATTTGCTGCAATGCGTCAAGATTTTCGCAGAGCATTTGTTTCCGCCGAAAAACAAGGCGTTATGGAACGGCGAGCGCTACCGGCACGATAAAATCCGTCTGGCCTACGTGTCGCCGGATTTTCGCGAGCATCCGGTCGGGCATTTGATGGCCGGCATCATCGAGCACCACGACCAATCCAAATTCGAGACCATTGCCATTTCGCTCGGTTTGGACGACAAAGGCGCATTGCGGCAACGCTTCGAAAACGCATTCGGCCGATTTATCGACGTGCGCGGCAAAAAATCCTGGGAAATCGCGGAATTGATCCGTAGCCTGGAAGTGGACGTGCTGATCGATTTGGCCGGCTATACCGCCGACTCCCGCACCGATATTTTCAGTTACCGGCCGGCCCCGATCCACGTCAATTTCCTGGGCTACCCCGGCTCGTTGGGTCTGGATTATATGGACTATATCCTGGCCGACCGCGTCGTCATCCCGGAAGGCCATCAAAAATATTACAGCGAGAAAGTCGCCTATCTGCCCAACGCTTATCTGCCGACCGACTCGAATCTGAAAATTGCCGAACGTACGCCAACCCGCGCCGAAATGGGCTTACCGGAAACCGGCGTCATCTTTTGCTCGTTCAACCACGATTACAAAATCAATCCGCCGATGTTCGACATCTGGATGCGTCTGCTCGGGCAAGTACCCGGCAGCGTGTTGTGGCTGATGAAATTGAACGAACCCGCGCAACGTAATTTGCGCCGGGAAGCGGAACAACGCGGTATCGACCCGAACCGGCTGGTGTTCGCCACTCGCGTCCCGGCGGTGGAAGACCATCTGGCCCGCTATCGGCTGGCCGACATGTTTCTGGATACCACGCCTTACAACGCGCACACCACCGCCAGCGACGCGTTGCGGGTGGGACTGCCGGTGGTAACTTACCTGGGCAATACCTTTTCCGGCCGCGTCGCGGCGAGTTTGTTGCATGCAATCGGTTTGCCCGAATTGATCGCACACTCGCTGCAAGAGTACGAGACTTTGGCATTGAAACTGGCCAACGACAGCGCTTATCTGGCCGACATCAAAACCAAACTGCTCGAGAATCAAAAATCCTATCCCTTGTTCGACACCGAATTGTTCTGCCGCAATCTGGAACAGACGTTGTGCGAGATCGTTGCAAATCCGCGCGGACCGGTGTAACCAACGCGTAACGGCGATGCCCGACGACAAACTGCAGCAGACGCTGCGAGACGCCATTGCCCGGCACCAAGCCGGGCAACTGGCCCAGGCGCAAGGGCTGTACCTTCAGGTATTGCAGCTAGAGCCCGAGCATGCCGACACGCACCACAACATGGGGATTCTGGCATTACAGGTAGGCCAATTCGACGTTGCGCTGAACCACCTCGAACGCGCCATGGCGGCCAATCCGGCACAGCCCAAGTTCCGGCTGAGTTATCTGCAGGCGCTGGTTCAGGCCGGGCGTTATCCGCAAGCGCGCGAAGCGTTACAGGACGCCAAACAACGTTATGGCAGTCAGGGGCCGGATATCGCGGCTTTGGAACAGGTTCTGGCCGCCCCGGCCGCGGCGGATCTGCAATTGTTGTATGCAAACTTCCAGCAAGGCCGTTATGCCGAGGGCGAACAACTCGCTCGCCGCTTACTCGCCCTGTTTCCCGAGTCGGGGATCGTTTGGAAAACCTTGGGCTTATTCTTGCTGCAACAGCAGTTTTTCCCGGACGCGCTGCAGACCCTGGCCCGCGCCGCCGATTTGCTACCCGACGACACCGAGGCCCATTTGAATTACGCGTCGGCTTTGCACGGCCAAGGCCGCTTTGCCGAAGCCATCGACGCCTACCGCCGTAGCTTGCAACTCGAGCCGGACAACGCAGCCGCGTATGCCAATCTGGGCAGCCTGCTCTACAATTTGGGCCGCTACCGCGAAGCCGAAACCTGTTTTGCCCGGCTGACGGACTTAAATCCCGCCGCAATCGAAGCCTGGCTGCGGCTTGGCCTCAGCCAACAAGCGCAAAACCAACTCGCCGCCGCCGAGCAGGTTTTCCGCAAAGCACTGGCGCTAGCGCCGCTCCAAGCCGAAACCCATTACCAGCTAGCGTTGGTGCTGAAACGCCAAGCCAAAACAGCCGAGGCTCTGGCTACATGCCGGCAAGCGCTGGAACTGAACCCGAATTATGCAGAAGCGTTTTGTCTGTTGGGTTCGCTGTATTACGAAGCCGGCGATTTGGTACAGGCCGAAATCCAGTTCCGCAACGCTTTGGCCAGGCAAACCGATTATCCGGAAGCGCTGAACAATCTCGGCACCACCTTACAAATGCAGCGGCGCTTGGCCGAAGCGGAAACCGCCTACCGCCAAGCGTTCGCACTGAATCCGGCTTATATCGACGCCGTAACCAATCTTGGCATCAATTTACAAAGCCAGGGCCGTATCGCCGAAGCCGAAGCCTGCTGGCGCAATAGTCTGGCTCTGAATCCGGACCAAATCGCTACGCAAAGCGGCCTGTTGTTTCATTTGAACTACAACGCACATGACCGGAATTGCAATTACCGGGAGGAAGCGCGGAAATTCGCGGCCATGGCCGAACGGGCGGCGCGGCCGTTTAGCGATTGGCTGTGTGAGGAAACACCGGAGCGGTTACGGATCGGCCTGGTGTCCGGGGATTTACGCGACCATCCGGTCGGACATTTTTTGTTAGCGTTGTTGCGCAACAGCGAGCCGCAGCGGGTGGAATTCATCGCCTACGCGACCCAGCCCGGCTTGGACCATTATTCGCTGCGCTTGCAACCCTATCTGAGCGAATGGAAAAACATCGGCGGCTTGACCGACGCAACCGCTGCCGAGCTGATTCGCCGCGACGCGGTGCATGTCCTGATCGATCTGGCCGGGCATAGCGCCCACAATCGATTGCCCTTATTCGCCTGGAAGCCGGCGCCGGTCCAGATCAGTTGGCTCGGATATTTGGCTTCGACCGGCCTCCCGGCCATGGATTACGTACTCAGCGACCCTTACTCGATCCTGGCCGAAGACGAAAAGCTCTTCACCGAGGCGGTCTGGCGTCTGCCGCAGACTTGTTTATGTTTTACGCCGCCGCAACAGGCTGTCGAGGTCGAACCTTTGCCGGCGCAGCAAAACCGTTATATCACCTTCGGCAGTTTCAACAATCTGACCAAAATCAGCGACGACACGGTGGCGCTCTGGGCTCAAATATTGCGCAAGCTCCCCGATGCCAAACTGTTCCTGAAAGCCAGCCAGTTGAGCGAGGCGTCGGTACGGGAGCGAACCGTCGCTCGCTTTGCCGGCCACGGTATCGACGGAGACAGGTTGGTGTTAAGCCCGCCGTTTAGCGATCGGGCGCAACATTTGGCGGCTTACCGGTCAATTGATATTGCGTTGGATACGTTCCCCTATCCTGGCGTAACGACCAGCGTGGAAGCGTTATGGATGGGGGTTCCGGTGTTAACCCTACGCGGCAACGGCCTACTGGCGCGCGCCGGAGAATCGATCGCCACCAATGCCGGACTGGCTGACTGGATTGCGGCAGACCAGCCGGACTACCTGGGGAAAGCCTTGGATTTTGCCGCCGATCCGGGCCGGCTTTGCCGGTTACGCGCGGAGCTACGGGAACGGCTGGAGCATTCGCCGCTGTTCGCCGGCCGGCAATTTGCCGAGCATTTTGCGCAAGCCATGCGGTCGATGTGGAACGCCAGGACCAATCGCTAATCTTACCGCTCCGCTACGGCGGCCATTTGAGAATCGGAAACAGCCGAAACTAACGGCTGACGCCGGACAAGAACGGCACGAAGCTCACCCGTTCGATGACTTCGTCTTCGAAACCGTGTTCGGTACGCGTGATCCGGTGCAACTCCTGCATGCCTTCCAGGCCGACCGGGATGACCATGACGCCGCCGACGGCAAGCTGCTCCAATAATGCCGACGGAATTTCCGGCGGCGCCGCAGCGGCCAAAATACCGTCGAACGGGGCATGCTCCGGCCAGCCCCAACCGCCGTCGCTATGCTTGAAACCGACCGTTTTTATGCCCAACTCCCACAACGTATCTCTGGCTTTTTTCATCAACGGCGCAATCCGCTCGACCGAATAGAGCTGGCCGACCAATTTGGCCAGAATCGCGGTCTGGTAACCGCAACCGGTGCCGATTTCCAACACGTTATGCCGCGGGCCGTATTCCAGCAACAATTCGGTCATTTTGGCAACGATATAGGGCTGGGATATGGTTTGGTTATGGCCGATCGGCAGCGCCGTATCTTCGTAAGCCCGACTCTCCAGCGCCTCGTCGACAAAGATGTGCCGCGGCGTTTCCGCCATCGCCGCCAACACGCTGCCGTTAGTGATACCCTGCTGCCGCAGCCGGGCAATCATGCGCTCGCGCGTGCGCCGCGAAGTCATGCCGATGCCTTGTAGACGCCGACTCATACCTATGCCTCCAATGCCAACCATTCGCTCAGGCCTGCCAAACGCTCATAACGGGTCAAATCCAATTGTAGCGGCGTTACCGATACAAAACCGTTCCGGATCGCATCGAAGTCGGTGCCCGGACCGGCATCCTGCTCGCTCCCCGGCGGGCCCACCCAGTAAATGGTATGCCCGCGCGGATCGCTGGCGCGAACCACCGCTTCGGCTTTATGCCGTTGGCCCAGGCGCGTGGCTTGATACCCCTTCAATTGCTGTAACGGTACATCGGGTACGTTTACATTCAACAAGGTGTCCTCCGGCAGCGGGTGGGCCAGAATCTTCTGCATCAGCTCGACGGCAACCTGGGCGGCAGTTTCGAAATGTTTAGGATCGGCCGACGCCAGCGAAATGGCGACCGCCGGCAAACCCAAAAAACGGCCCTCGGTTGCGGCCGCGACCGTTCCGGAATATAGAACGTCGTCGCCCAAGTTAGCGCCGTGGTTGATACCGGCAAACACCATGTCGGGCTCGGATTTCAACAAGCCGGTGATCGCCAGGTGAACGCAGTCGGTCGGCGTGCCGTCCACACGCACGAAGCCGTTATCGCAGGCCGTAGCCCGTAACGGCATATCCAACGTCAACGAATTGCTTGCGGCGCTGCGGTTTTTATCCGGCGCGACGACCGAAATCTCGGCGTAATGGCTCAACGCTTGCGCCAGCGTGTTAATCCCTTGCGCCAAATAGCCGTCGTCGTTACTGATCAGAATGTGCATACTGCATTAAAACGCATTAAAATTGCCGCATCTTAGCAAAAAAACCGCAAAACCAGCAGCTTACGTGACAAAAAAAACCACTTCTCCGGACGACTCCGCGCTGTTCAGAAACACGGTAGGCCAAGTCAAAGCTATCGATACCAATACCGTCAATCTGCAGCCGGCCGGTAAGCCACGCCCATTTCCGAAAAGCAAACCGCTGGAACAAGTAGACCCGTTGCGAAACGATATTGCCGGCGAATTGGACACCTTGTTCCAGGAGGACCGTATAGCGTTTATGGCGCCCGGCCTGCAAAAAAGCGTGTTAAAGAAACTGCGCAAGGGACAGTACGGCCTGGATGTGGAAATCGACCTGCACGGCCTGACCAGTCGCGCCGCCAAACAACGGCTGCTGAACTTTCTACACGATTGCGTCGAAAACGGCATCAGGTGTGCCCATATCATTCACGGCAAAGGCTATAACTCGCCCGACAACCAACCGGTTTTAAAGAACGATATCAATTTATGGCTGCGGCAACACCAGGATGTGCTGGCTTTCTGCTCGGCACCACCGAAATCCGGCGGCTCAGGAGCGGTATTCGTATTGCTCAGGCTTTCCGACAAATTTGGTTTTTCCGATTCCGACCTTTGAACGCGGCCGGGGATTGAACGGTAGCGTGTATTCGCTGCCCAAGCGGATTGCGAAGCGCGATATGGATATGATGAAGTGCGTTGGTCAACTAACTTGTTGGAGCGTCCGTTCGCTTGTGAACTTGACTATGGCCGCTAACCAGTTACGGGATGGGCGGGATTTGCAAGGAATCCGCAACACAGCAAGCCTTGATGAAGAAATAGGCATTCGGACCGCCACGTTGCGTAGCGGGAAAACGTCGGACCGCCGAGGCCAACAACTGCGCCGGCGTCCAAGCGGTACAACGAATCCCTATCCAGCTTTCCAGCGAGGTGCGCGACTGTTGCCAGAGCTTACCCCCGGCAAGTTAGATCGTAAAACAAGAGCTCGATCCCCAGCGGCGGGGAGATACGGTTCGACAATCGCCATCGCCGATAATGCCGTTTCGGTGGTAAACGGCCAGCTTATTTTCTTGCGGAACCGGATCGATTAGGCTTCGCTTCTGAGCTATTTGCGGGGACGATACCGGTAATTGCGCCGAAGGCGATTTTACTGCCGATCAGCTTTTCGACTTGGCGCAAAGCTTGGTTTTCTTCTGCGGAGACCAGCGATACCGCGAGTCCGCTCAAACCCGCTCTACCGGTGCGGCCGATGCGGTGCACGTAGTCGGCGGAAGAACGCGGCAACTCGAAGTTGACCACATGCGGCAGTTTGGCGATGTCGATGCCGCGAGCGGCGACATCGGTCGCGACCAACACCCGAATGCCGCCGGTTTTGAAGTCGGCCAGGGCACTGGTGCGGGCGCCCTGGCTTTTATTGCCGTGGATCGCCTTGGCGCTGATTTGCGCGGCATTCAGTTTGTCGGTCAAGCGGTTGGCATTGTGTTTGGTGCTGGTAAAAACCAAAACTTGGCGCCAGTCGTTGCTTTTAATCAAGTGCGCCAATACTCCGGCTTTAGCCGGCTTCTCTACGGCATAGGCGATTTGTTCGATGCTGTCGGCCGCTGAGTTTTCGGCGGCGATTTCGACTTGGGCCGGATTGCGCAATAGCGTTTGCGCCAATCGGCGAATGTCGCCGGAAAAGGTGGCCGAGAACAGCAGGTTCTGCCGGGTTTTAGGCAGCATGGCCAAAATCTTATTGATGTCGCGGATAAACCCCATGTCCAGCATGCGGTCCGCTTCATCCAGCACCAGCATCTCGACCTGATTCAGCTTGACAGCGTTCTGGGCGACCAGATCGAGCAAGCGGCCAGGCGTCGCGGTCAGAATGTCGACGCCGCCGCGCAAACGCTGCATTTGCGGATTGATTTTGACACCGCCGAAAACGACGTCCGATTTCAGCCGTGGCTGCAGATGGACGCCGTACTTGGCAACCGATTCGGCCACTTGCGCCGCCAACTCGCGAGTCGGCGTTAATATCAGCGCCCTGACCGGCCGACCTCGACCGTTAGCGGAGGGGGCCAGACGTTGCAAAATCGGTAAGGTAAAGCCGGCGGTTTTGCCGGTGCCGGTCTGGGCGGCGGCAAGCATGTCGCGGCCGGACAGCACCAGCGGAATCGCTTGTTGTTGAATCGGTGTCGGCGCGCTATATCCGGCTTCGCGGACAGCGCGTATTAAAGGTTCGGCCAAGCCGAGCTTAGAAAATGGCATGAAAAATTCTCGATATGCGGGAGCGAAATCCCGTTAATAAGTGGATTTTGTCTAACCGGAGAAACCGATTAGCGAAAAGCGTAAGACACCGATGCATCGGTGCCTGTTTGAAGTCGGGTCCGGATATGGTCTCGGTTAACGGCGTCTACCCTGTTTGCCGCCGGCACTTTCAAAACCGACTCTGAGCATATTGCCGCCGAATTGGAAGCCACTCAGTTTGGCTATCGCCGCTCTGGCTTCATGGCCTTCCATACCGATGTAACCGAAGCCGCGGCACTTGCCGCTGAACATGTCGATCACGAGTTCGATGGAATGCACTCTGCCAAATTCGGAGAACAGAGCAGTGACAGTGGTTTCGGTCGCGTCGCTGGGCAAATTGCCGACAAATATTCTTTTCAAAATGTGTCCTGAGTTGAGGTGGGCGGTATGCGACTGCTGTTTCGAGCAGGGCGCTAACGGAAGAGAGGTTATTGAACTTTCCGGGCCTTGATCGGGCGCAGGAAAATCAGTGCGCTGGGGCAAACTGTTGGAAAACAATGGCCCTCTCAGCAGGGATACCTCAAAACTGCCGTTTTGCATGTTTGAGGTGGGGCCGGAACGGGAGCGATAACGCTTTGATTCGGTTGATTCGTGTTCCGTGCGTAACGGTTCGGCGTTTAACTACAGGTTGCCGAGTCAAGCGACTCGCAACCTGTAGAGCCAATCGATTAGATGACTTTTACGTTTTCAGCTTGCAGACCTTTAGGGCCGCGGCCGATGCTGAATTCGACTTTTTGGTTTTCTTCCAGGGTTTTGTAACCGCCGGAATTGATGATGTTTTTGAAGTGAACGAAAACGTCGGGGCCGGATTGTTGCTCGATAAAGCCGAAGCCTTTATCGGAGTTAAACCATTTTACGGTGCCAGTCGTGATTGTAGACATAAGTAAGTCCTTGAAAAAATTTAAAATATTGCCTATGAGGCAGGTGTAGCCGGTAAAATTGGAACTTACTTTATGAAATCAGAGCGAGTTGCGGCTTCGGCGGAAGCGGCATCGAAATGGTAATCAGCAGGGTAAATCTTAATTTTGGAGCTGGCAGGAGTATGGATGCCTAACCGGCGCGAGTCAAGCACTATTTTTTCCGTATGGCGATACCTCTGGCCGCGCCCGATACCACGCGCGCCCTGCCGGACACTTTCGCTTTGCCCGCCACACCGTAATCGGCATCGGCCGGGATCGGATTATAAGCCGGTATCGTCTCGACAATACCGGATTTGCGAGGCGACCGGGTTTAATCCGCCGCAATCAGCACGCGAGCTTGAAAGCGGATTAGAAACGCCGCCGCTATTCGCCGGCCGCGACGCAGACCCGGTTGCGCCCGCTGTGCTTGGCCCGGTACAGCGCCTGGTCGGCCCGATTCAGCAACGCATCGACACTGCCGTCGCCGGCGCTTAATGCGGCCGCGCCGATCGAAACGGTGAAACTCAGCGGCATAGCCCCATCGAGCGGCACCCTGGCCTTCCCAAGCGCCTCTTTCAACCGCTCCGCCGCGTCGATTGCGTTGCCTTTATCGGTCTGCGGCAGCAAAACTGCGAACTCCTCGCCGCCCAGGCGGCCGATGATGTCCGCTTCGCGCAAGGTTTCCCGGCATACGTCGGCCAATTTCTTCAGCACTGCGTCGCCGGCCTTGTGGCCGTGTATATCGTTGACCTGCTTGAAGAAATCGATGTCCATCATCAACATCGCCAGCGGATTGCGGTAGCGTAGCGCGCTGGCAAGCTCCTGTTCGGCCTGCTCCATGAAGTAACCGCGGCTGCTGACGCCGGTCAGATGGTCGGTACGCGCCTGCCGGGTAAGTTCCGCTTCCAGCCGCTTGCGCTCGGTAATGTCGGAATGGGTACCGCTCATCCTGATCGGCTTACCGGCCGCGTCGCGCTGCATGACCTTGGCTTGATCCAAAATCCAGCGAATGCTGCCGTCCTTATGCAGCATCCGGTATTCCAATTTATGCGCCGGCGAACGGCCTTCGATCACGTCCAGAATCGACTGCCAGGCTTGCTCCCGGTCGTCGGGATGGACGAAATCGGTCCATTGCTGCGTGGTATGTCGGATTTCGTCATGGCTGTATCCCAGCATTTCCGCCCACCGCGAATTGCGCAGCACCTCGCCGGTCCGGATATTCCAGTCCCAAAAACCCAATTCGGCACCTTCCAACACGAAGCGGAGCTGTTCCTCGTTGCGGCGCAAGGTGTCTTCGATGCCCTTGCGCTTGGTAACGTCGCGGATGATGCTCAGCGCGTGCCAGGAATTTTGCAGTTTGACCGCAGAAATCGACAGCTCGATCGGAAACTCGTCTCCGCCTTTTCTCAGCGACGAGGCCTGAATGGTTTTACCGATCATGATGCCCTGTCCGGTCTGCTCGAACTTTTGGTAACCGGCCCGGGCAAAATCGCGCATCGGCGCCGGCACGATCATTTCGTGCAGATTCCGGCCCAACGCTTCGGCTTCGCTGTATCCGAATAGCTGTTCCGCCGCCCGATTCCAATGCACTACTTCAGCATCTTTGCCGATGATAACGATGGCATCCTGGGCAGCCGAGCTGATCAGCCGAAATTTTTCCATGCTCTCGGCCAATTCCGCACTTTTGCTCTGCAACTCCTCAGTGCGCTGCCGGACCAGTTCTTCCAAATGGTCGCGGTGTAGCTGCAATTCGCCGGTAGCCTGTTGCAGTTTGCCGACGACACGATTGATATGTCTGACAAACGGCTGAAAGATCAAGCCGGCTTCCAACGCCAGCAAGGCCAACGTCAACAGCCACAACGCGGTTTCGGTAGTTTCGACCCGTCTGACATTTGCTTCACCCTCGGCTTGGTACTGTTTAACCATGGCGTCCAGAGCCGCCACCAGCGTGGTCGGTGCGGTACGGGTAATTTGAAGCAATAACGGATTGTCTGCGGTCAAAGCCTCGTCGCTCAGTTGCAGCAGTTGCCGAACCGCTTGGATATACGCCGCCACTTGGGCGTCCACTCCGCCGCCAGCGTCGAAATACATGGCATGCACCTTCGGCGAATGGCTGGCGGGCAAACCCATGGCAGGATCGCCGCGCGTCAAGCCCCGATGGGAACGCTCCATCAAATCGACCGCATCCTGCAGTTGGCTGCGGATGGCCGGCCGCCCTGGCGGCGGCGTCATCGCCAGTAAATTGGCAAACAATGCGGTGCGTTGGCTAAGCATGCGCTGGCGGCCGCTGACATTGACAATCGCGGCGGTACTTTGCTGCTCCGTAATAACCAGACGTAAGCTAATCCACGCCGCGGTGGACAGCGCGGCAACCAGCATTAATGCGACAGCGTAACGTCTGGTCAAGGCGCGGGCGATGGCGCAATTTTGCGCAAAGTGAACGTCGGTCAACAACTTGCGGTTTACCATCGAAAACTCTCTCCGCTGCTTTACTTGCCGCTGTAGCGAAATTAGAAATTCGCGGGGTTTCTATACCAACGCCGAACCCCGATAATGCCGAGTTTGCGGCAATCCGAGTTTACCCCTTTAACGGCTTGTTTGCTTAGCGGAGAAATACCGATGGTCACGTTGCATCAATTTCGAAGAGCTTGGCATATTCCGAACCCCAGCCAGTTTTGCGTCAAGCTGGAAACTTATCTGCGCATGGCCGAAATCGAGTACCGGATAGTGGAAACGCTGCCGCTTGCCGCACCGCTGGGCAAACTGCCCTACATAGAACACGACGGCCGCAAAATCGCCGATAGCCGGATCATTATCGGCTATCTGCAACAGCGTTTCAGCGACGGGCCGGACCAAACCCTCACCGCGCGACAAAAAGCCCAAGCCCTGGCTTGGCAACGCCTGCTGGAAGAGCATTTGTACTGGGTTTGCATGTATAGCCGCTGGCAGACCGGGCCGGAGAATTGGCGCATCAACAAGCAAGCGATTTTTCAGGGCCTACCGCCGCTGCTGGCCGATAGTGTCGCCAGCCTTTACCGACTGCGCATCAAAAGCCAGATTCGCGGCCACGGCATCGGCCGCTTGCCGGCCGCACAGGCATTCGAGTTGGGCCGGCAGGACGTAGCCGCGTTGGCCGTCGCACTGGCGGGCCAAGCCTACCTGCTCGGCGACCAACCCGCCGGCGTCGACGCTTCCGCCTACGGTATTTTGATTAACCTGCTGGCCTGCCCGGTTGCCTCGCCGGTCAAGGACTATGCGCTGGCGCAACCGGCCTTGACCGAATATTGCCGGCGCATGCAACTGCGCTATTTTCCGGAACTGGGTGAACCGCAATTCGGTTAAGCGCCCAGCTCGGCGCAAGCGGCGCGGATTTCGGAGCGCAGCCAAACATTGGCCGGCTCCTGGTCTTGCAACGGATGCCACACCATGACCGTGGCGTAATCCGGCAAATCCAGCGGCAACGGCACCCATTGCAGCGGCTGGCTTTGCGCGAGCTGTTCGGCGGTGCGCTTAGGGTAGGCCATGACCAGGTCGGTTTGCGCCACAATCAACGGCGCCGACAAAAAATGCGAAACCGTCAGCGCCACCCGCCGCTCCAGGCCGCGCTCGGCCAACCAGCTATCGACCTGGCCGCTACCCGCGCCGGTGCGGGACAGCAGGATGTGCGGCAAGCCGATGTATTGCTCCAGGGTCAAGTCTGGATTCACGACCGGATGGCCGATCCGCGCCACGCACACCATGCAGTCGTCGAATAAGGTCTGGCAATGCAGATACTTGGGCGGGTTTAGCATCACTTCGAAACCCAAAACCAGATCGATTTCGCCCTGCTCCAGCGCTTCGAGCGGAAATCGGCTGCTGGTGCGTTTGAAATGGATGTTCACCCCCGGCGCCTGGCGGGCGATGCGCGGCGCCAGTTTCGGCAATAGCAAGGCTTCGACGTAATCGGTGGCGGCGATTGTAAACGAGCGCCGGCTGCCGGCCGGATCGAACGGGGCCGGCGCCTTGATCAAGCCTTCCACCTCCTTCAGCACCGCCGCTACCGGCTCGACCAGTGCCAAGGCCCTGGCGGTCGGGACCATGCCGGCCGGGGTCTTCACCAGCAACGGATCTTCCAACTGCTGGCGCAAGCGCTGCAGCACATGGCTCATCGCCGATTGGCTGATGAACATCCGCTCCGCCGCCCGCGACACGCTGCGTTCTCGCATCAGCCAATCGAAAGCGACCAGTAAATTCAAATCGAAGCTTCGTAAATCGGCCATGGCTGGATTCCCACAAAGTTTTAGCGCCGCATGTTAGCGAACACGCTTCGAAAACCGGCATCGAAAATATTCATCCGCACATGAAAATTCGCCATTTTACCCACGGCTGCCGCCGGCCTAGAGTAAGCCCCGACGCCGCCGTTGGGCTCATATTCCTCCCAAGGGGTTCGCAAAACCCGAGCACACGGCGCGTCACCCGAGTTCGGCTCGCTGCCGGCGCCAGGCGGCCGGATTCGGATTTTAACGGCCTCAAACCGGCCGGTCCCTATACTTCAAATTCAGGAGAATCACCATGCCTTTGTGGAAAGTCTACCATCCGACCGGCGCCTTCAGCGCCGAAGACAAACAAGAACTGGCAGAACGCATCACCGGCATATATGCCGGCGTGCCGATACCCAAGTTTTACGTCGTGATCCTGTTCGAGGAGATTGATAAGGGTAACTGCTTCGTCGGCGGCAAGCCGCATAACAAATTCGTCCGCTTCAAGGTGGACCAGATCGCCAGGACCATTCCCGGAGCTATCCTACGAGAGTGGTGGATCCGCACGCTGGATGCCGTGGTCGCGCCATACGTCAAGGAACGTGGCTACGACTGGGAAATATCTATCGATGAAACGCCGTTCGACTTGTGGTCGTTGCAGGGCGAATTACCGCCGCCGTTCGAATCGGTCGCCGAAAAACGCTGGGTGGCGGAAAACCAGGCCAGCCCGTACACGCTGCAGGAAAAGCTGCCGGTTAACCTGATGCTGACGCCGGGCGTGACCGACCGTTCCTAAACCACGCGGCCGGCCCCGTACGGGCCGGCCTTTCGCCGTTTTCACCCAGGATCCGCCCATGACTTACCAATCCATCAACCCCGCCAGCGGCGAACTGATCGCCTCCTTTCCCGAAGTCTCCGATACCGAACTGGAGCGCGCCATCGCCGACGCAGACCGTACTTACCGAAGCGAATGGCGCCGCCGCTCGGTCGGCGAACGCGCCGGCATCGTCGCCAAAGCAGCCACGCTGCTGCGGGCACGCAAAACCGAATACGCACAATATTTGACGCTGGAAATGGGCAAACTGATCGGGGAAGCTGAAACCGAAGTCGAGCTTGCCGCCTCGATCCTGGATTATTACGCCGACAATGCCGCGACCTTTCTAAAACCCAAAACCTTGCCGAATGCGCCGAATGCCCAAGTGTCGATCGAGCCGATCGGCACGATTCTGGGCATAGCGCCGTGGAACTTCCCGTATTACCAGGTAGTTCGCGTAGCCGGGCCGCAGTTGATGGCCGGCAACGTACTGTTGCTGAAGCACGCCGAAAACGTGCCGCAAGCGGCGCTGGCCTTGGCGCAGTTGTTCGCGGACGCCGGCGCGCCGAATGGCGTATACACCAATCTGTTTGCCGGTATCGAGCAAATCGGCCGAGCCATTGCCGACCCGCGCATTCGCGGCGTCACGATCACCGGCAGCGAACGCGCCGGAGCGGCTGTGGCCGAACGCGCCGGCCGGGCATTAAAAAAAGTCGTCGCGGAAATGGGCGGCAGCGATCCGCTGATCGTGCTGGAAGACGCGCCGCTGACAGCGGCGCTGGACGGTGCGGTATTCGGCAGGATGTTCAACAACGGTCAATGCTGCGTCGGCTCGAAGCTGATTATCGTGGTCGGCCGCCAGCGCGCCGCGGCTTTTCTGGACGGATTCGTCGAGCGGTTAGCGGCGCTTCGGGCCGGCAATCCTATGAATCCGCAAACGACGCTGGCACCCGTGGCGTCGGAAACAGCCTTGAACCGGTTGCTGGATCAAATCGGCCAAGCCCGGCAAGCCGGCGCGCACATTGCGCTGGGCGGCAAACGCCTCGCCCGGCCCGGTTACTTTCTGCAACCGACCGTGATTACGGACATAGACGAACGCAATCCGGCGTTTAACCAGGAACTGTTCGGGCCGGTCGCAGCGTTCCACGCGGTCGACAACGCCGAACAGGCGATTGCATTAGCTAACGCCACGCCCTACGGCCTCGGCGCCTCGGTATTCACGGCCGACATCGAACGCGGCCGCACGCTTGCCGCGCAAATCGACTGCGGCATGGTATTCGTCAACCAACCGGTCTGGAGCGCACCGGAACTGCCGTTCGGCGGCATCAAAAACTCCGGCTTCGGCCGCGAATTGGCCGAGCGCGGTTTCTATGAGTTCGTCAACGAGAAACTGGTCAACTTAGCGCCGGCGGGCGCCGGCTTTTGGGGACCGGTGGCATTGGAATGATGTTTTGCCGGCAGGTCTACGGATGGCACTCCGGCAGCAGAGAACTGCGCCAATATTGGTCTTCCTTCTCGAACAGGCGCCGGCTTTCCTCCGGCCCCCAGGAACCGGCCGGATAGGTGGGGATATAGTCGCGTTCGATCGCCCAGTTTTGCAGGATGGGATCGACGATGCGCCAAGCGTATTCCACTTCGTCGAAGCGCAGGAATAGCGAGCGGTCGCCTTTCATGACGTCCAGCAGCAAGTCTTCGTAAGCGTCGACCCGACGCTCGTCAGGCTGGCGGAAGCTGGCATCCAGACTGGTGGTGCGGGTACGCATCTCCAGACCGGCTTCCTTGACCGTCATTTCCATCCGGATGCATTCGTCGGGCTGGATACCCATCAGCACCCAGTTCGGCGTCATGCAGTGCACCTGGGTGTCGCGGAAAAATTGCAGCGGCGGATGGCGGAAACAAATCGAAATCGACGACTGGCCCTTGGCCATGCGCTTGCCGGTGCGCAGATAAAACGGCACGCCGCGCCAGCGCCAGTTGTCGATCAGCAATTTCACCGCGGCATAGGTCTCGGTGGTGCTTTCGGCCGGGATATTGGGTTCTTCCAAGTAGGCCGGGACTTTGTGGCCGCCGATGCTGCCCTTGCCATATTGGCCGCGGAAAGCGTGGGCGTGTACGGCCGACTTCGGAATCGGCCGGATCGATTTCAGGACTTTGACTTTTTCGTCGCGCAGCGATTCGGCGTCCATCGATACCGGCGGCTCCATCGCCACCAGGGTCAATAGTTGCAGCAGGTGGCTTTGCACCATGTCGCGCAAGGCGCCGGCGCTGTCGTAATATTCGCCGCGGCTGCCGATACCCAGTTCTTCGGCGTGGGTGATTTGCACGTGGTCGATGTAATTGCGGTTCCACAACGGTTCCAGCATGACGTTGGCAAAACGGAACACCAACACGTTCTGCACCATGCCCTTGCCCAGGTAGTGGTCAATCCGGTAAATCTGGTCCTCGCTTAAATAGCGGCTCAGACGTTTTTGCAGCGCTTGCGCGCTCTCCAAATCGTAACCGAACGGCTTTTCGATCACGACCCGGCGCCAGCCGTATTCTTCGTTGAGCAGGCCGACGCCGCTCAGGGACTCGATCACGTTACCGAAATCACCGGGGCCTATCGCCAGATAAAACGCGACATTGCGCGAAAAATGCGGCCGGTTGCCGAGGGTTTCGGCCAGCGTCCGGTAGCATTCGGCCTGGTCCAGATCGCCGCGATGGTAATCCAGGCGCTCGGCGAAGCGGGCGAACTCGGCTTCGTCCAGCGGCGTTTTCGATTGCTCCTGCAACAGGTTTTTCACTTCCGCCAACCAAGTCGCCCTGTCCCAGGGCCGGCGGCCGACCGCCACAATCCGGGTGTCGTCCGGCAGTTTTTTCTCCAGTTGCAAATGGTAAAACCCAGGCATCAATTTCAGCCGCGCCAGATTGCCGGTGGCGCCGAAGATCACATAGGTGCAGGGATCTGTATTCATAGCTTTGACTCCTTGCCGAAACGGCGCTGCTTAAAACTGTTGCCGGCAGTTTGCATGATTTCCGCGCCGGAGTCGAATCCCGAGCGTTTTACTTGGGAATGCCCACCGCTCCGGCACCGCGATTGCCGCCAAATTCGGCCGTCGCGAACGCCGGCGGCAAATCGAGATTACCTTGCCAAGTATTTTTGCAGCTTGGCCGCGACCGGTGGGGCCGGTAACGGCGGCGGCATGTATTTCTGAATCTTGCTATCGCACGGCATCGCAGGCAAAGGCGGCGGGGGCGGCGTCGGCGAAGCGAAGCTACGCTGCCCGCCGTGTCCGGGCGGCTTCGGAATCAACCCGGCTCGGCTGAGTTCGCCGTTTTTCACGAAAATCTCCAGATCATCGGCCGCGTTTTTACCGAGCACGACCATAATCGAATTACAGCCGCTATAGCCGACTTTTATTTGCAAAAAAGGATTCGTCAGCATCTCGTTCAATTTTGCATAACTGACTTTTACGAACGGTTCCTTGGCTCGATTTGTCGTGAGAAATTTGGATAAATATCCGAAGACGTCACTCTCCGGCGAATCGCGCACATCCAAAGCCAATTCGGCGACTTCCGGCCGCAGGTCGATGTAGTCGTCGGCCAACTGCGACAAAAAAATTCGCAGCGATTCCAGTACGTGCTTCACGTCCGGTCCGTCGGTGGCCAAGGAAAATAACGCTTGCACGTTGTTGTGCGGATAACTGTATGTTGGCATTGCAAAACCCTCGTAGTAAATAGCGATAGCGCCGGATGCGCCGTTACGGGGCGGACGCCGACGCGTGCCGAATCGGCCACCGCATCGCGCGGCCTTAATCCACCCTGAACTCAAGCAATTCAATTTGCGAGCCAACGGCTGCGCTTCCGCCGAAAAAAACTAACCCTTTGTAAGTTACAGGTTTTTTTCATGGCCGCCCGCCTCGGCACAGCAACTTAGAAGTAAATCCGGCGCCGACAGCGGACGGTATTTAGTAGGCGGCACGAAATAGCGTCCGTTTCTACGCCTACGCGGCATAAGCCAACCAGCGAGCCTGAACCCGTACCACCCCGAACCCGGCGCCGCGGGGAACCGGCCAATCGTTTACAATCGCTCGACAACCGATAGGAACCGACATGATGAAACTGTACGACATGGAGTTATCCGGCAATTGCTACAAAATCCGCCTGCTGTGCGGCTTGCTGGGTATCGATTACGAACGGGTACCGGTCGATCTGATGCAAGGCCAGCATAAATCCGAGGATTTCCTGCGCCTGAATCCGCGCGGCCAGATCCCGGTGTTGGAGGACGCCGGCGTACTAATCTGGGATTCTTCGGCGATTTTGCTGTATCTGGCGCGACAATACGGCGGCGAACAATGGCTGCCGTTGGCGGCCAAACCGATGGCGGAGGTGATGCAGTGGCTTAGTCTGGCGCAAAACGAACTGCTATACGGCTTGGCTCGAGCGCGGGCCGCGAAAAAATTCAACCGGCCCTGGGATGTCGAGCAATGCCAGCAACACGGCAGACTGGGCTTGCAAGTGCTGGAACGGCAATTGGCGACTAACGCCTGGCTGGCCGGCAGCCAGCCGACCATTGCCGATATCGCTTGTTATCCTTACGTGGCCTTGGCGCCGGAGGGCGGTGTGGCATTGGCCGAGTTCCCGGCCGTGCTGGCCTGGATGCAGCGTATCCGGGAATTGCCCGGATACGTCGCCATGCCGGGAATCGGCGCAGATTAGCGGCTTGCAGGCGGAAGCGGTATCCGCTGCCGCCTGCGGCAATGGCTAGGACGCGGCCAACATGCCCAGCGCCGTCAAGCTGGGCAGGAAGAAATAAGCCCCGCCGCGGGTCGTGACGAACTGTTGGAAGCCGCACACGCGGCGGCGTAACGGTTCGTCCTGGATCGTAAACTTGCGGTCGGTTTCCAGTGCGCTGCCGATCAACGGATCGTCTTCGTCGTACAAACCGGCGAATTTGAGGTTATTGATCCAGGTGTGTTGCACGAATTCGAATTGGCGTTCGATATTGGCGTTCAGGCAGATGAACAGCAGACCGCGTTCGTCCTTGCCGGTGTCCTGGCTCGGATCTTCGAGGAAGCGGCCGTAGCTACGGCCGCGGCGCAAGATACGGTGGCGATTGGCGACTTTCAGCGATTCGGCCTCGTTTTCGCCTAAACCGACCCCGCGCGGATTGGCGCGACGAATGTGCGAGCCGAACGGGCAGCCGGTACCGTCCTTGTCGTTGGCAAAAGTAAAACTGTTGTTGATTTTATCGGGGTCGGTCTTCTCCCCCGGCGCCACCACCGCCCCGCTTTTCCAGCGGCCGACAAACTTGGCCGCCAGATATTCCGGATCGATACCCTGCCTTTTCGCTTCGTCGTTAATGAACTGCCAGAATTCGCCGACGTTTTGTTTAAGCTGGCGAAACACCAGGTAAGTGCCGTTGGCGCCGAACTGCTCGCTGACCGGCATTTGGGTCTTCTTGCCGTCGTACTGGTTCGGGTAACCCAATAAAAACTCCCCGGTCGCGATTTCGCCGGCGCCGGTCACGGTCGGAAAGCCGTCCACCACCGGATCGGAAATGCCGTCGGCAAAGCCGAAATGCTCGCGGACGAAACCGTGCTGGTTTTGTACCTTGGCGCCGGCATCCAGCCGGTCGATTTTGCTTAAGCCGGCCGCTTTGAAGCCTTTTTCGAAACTGCTGCAACTGGCGGCGTGAATCGCGTCGTCCTTGGAAAACAGAATCAGCAGAATGTCGACTTCCTTATTGCCGTTGCCCCAGTTCCATTTGCCCGGATCGTTGGGGCCGCGGTCGCCGAGCAAGGCCGAGCGGTGTTCGGAATTCATCCCTTCGCGAAACGACAGTTCGAAACTGTAACGCTTGGCTGCGTCCGCCTCCAGTTTGCAATAGCCGGGATAGCTGATCGCCAAGTTCAGGCGGTTTTCGGTGGTGTCGTCCGGCTTTTCGGCGCCGTGGCTGATTCGGCCACTGTCGACCAGATTTTTCAACCAGGCTTTGGTTTTGCCGGCGTCTTCGATGCGGAGCAGATAATAACTGGCATTGGCCATGTATTTGTTGTAGCCGCTGAATACGATGCCTTGCACTTCGTCTAGTTTTATCGTTGTCATGGTTCAGATCCTTATAAGCATTTCAGCCAGGCGGCCAGATCGGTGGTGGAGAACAGGCCGGCATGGATGCGGCGGTTGTTTTCGATGTTTTTCACCGACAGATCGGTATAGGCGCTGTACCAGACCAATTCCGGCAACTGGCTGTTACGGGCGAAGTTTTTGAAACGCTGCTCGTCGCGGGAACCGCCGCGCAACGCCAACCACTGCGTATCCGGAAAACCTCTGTCCTTGGCTTGCTGGGTGTTGCTCCAGACCGCGGTCAAACCGACGCTGGCGTGGTCGATGAATTCGCCCAGGTAGTTTTCCCAACTGCCGTCGTAGTTGCTCATGAACAGCAGACGCCGGCGGCCGCCGGCATTGCCGGGCAGGATCACCCAACGGGCAAAATGGATCGTGACGATGCCGCTCAAATTGCCTTTGGTCGCCACCAGTTTGGCGACCAGATTGATGCCGGCCAACACCACTTTCAACGTGTAAAACCGGAAATTGCCGGGCTTGATTTCGATGACGCTGGTCAAATGGTTTTGCAATTGGCGGTCTTCCACGCGCTGAATCGCCTGCATTTGCTCGGACACCACCCAAGGCTTGTCGTCCTGCTTGTCGCGCATTTCGTGCCAGCGCAGTACGACGCCGAACGCCACCGCACCCAGCACGGCCAGCGTCGCCAGAAACTCGGTAAACGGCCCGAACCAGCCGAAAAAACCGCCGACCAAAACGATGCCTACCAACGCCAACAGCGCATTGAATAACTTGTCGCCGTACAGCGTCAAAAACGGTTGCGCCGCGATCTTGGGAATGCCGGCCGGATACACCGTCTGCAAATGCTGCACCACCGCGGCCTGGATCTGCGCTTCAGTCTGGCCGACCAATTCGCTGCGCTTGTCGTCGATGAATTTTTCGATATGGCCGCGGATTTCCCGCTGCCGGTAAATCGTATTGCGGTTCTGGCCGGGATGGGCGACGTAGAACGCATTGGCGCCCTGGTCGTTAGCCAGCAGGTAAGCCGCCAACTGGCCGGCGTCGCTGCCCGGATAACCGACGCAGCAGCTATAGACTTTGTTGACGAAATCAGGATTCCTCTCAATCAATTCGTTGACGAAATCTTTAACTTCGCCGTCGATATTGGCCTCGAACGCCAGCAAGGCCGGCGCCGGCGAACTGCCCGGCGAGGGATGGTCGCCGGGTATGACGAAGAAGGTGCAGTAATGCAGATGGTCGTAGGCGGCAAAAGATATCTCCTGGCTCTTCTTATTCTTGATATCCAGCCCGATCGGTTCTAGATAGGTTTTCAGCACCTCCAGCTTGTCCGGCAAAATTTCCGTGATAACGGTCATCGGATTCTGTTGCATAGCAAAGTCCTCTTGAAATTATTATGGTCTGGTAGAAATTACCGATCGAACGCCAGCACGAATTGATCGGGGAACGGGCCGTCGTACAGCAGGCAACCGCATTTCCTGAGATTGTTCAATCTCAGCAAACTGCCTACGATCAACGGAATCTGGATCCGGTTGACGTACTCGCCGAAACAGCGGTGCATGCCGTCGCCGAAATGCAGGTATCGGTCCAACGGCCGGTCGTCGCGGACGCTGAACGGTTCCGGCCAGGCGCTTTCGTCGAACATCGCCGACGCGGTGAAGGCGAATACTTCGCTGCCTGGCGGAATTTTCACGCCGGCGATTTCCGCGCCGCTTTTGCAATGCCGCCGCATCGCTGCCGCCATCGTGTTGAAGCGGAACACGTCGAAACACAGGTGCAGCAGCTTGTCTTCGTCGTCGACCGCTTGCTTGGCCCGCGCCAACACGTCCGGCTTGGCCAGGAATTGTTCGACGATCAGGGTACTGGCCATCGAGGTGGTGTCCAAGGCACCGACGATCAGACCGGAGATATTGCGGCGGATGCCGTCGTCGTCCAGATCGTGCTGGCCGTCCAGTCCCATTTTGATCAGGCGCGACAGGAAGTCTTCGAAAACTTCGCCGTTTTGCAGGCGCTGCCGGCGTTCGGCGATCAGATTCAACAGATACGGCCCCATTTCCCGGAAGGATTGCTCGGCGGTTTGCTGAATCCCGCGGTTATTGGCCAAATTCAAAAACAGGTCGTGAAACAGCGAGCGCATCCAGCGCATCATCGTCACTTCATCGGGGCCAGGCACGCCCAGATAATCTTCGATAAAGCGCCGCGCCGCTGGCCGCGCCAGTTGCGACACCATATCGATCCGGCCCACCGGCAATGCGGCTTGCACCAATTCGTCGCAGTGGTGGCGGACGATGCGCCGGATCAGATCGGCTTCGTTGGGCTGGATCACCCGCCGCAATGCGCCCTGCTCGCGGCTGTATTGCTCGGAGCGGTCCATGCCCAGAAAGAACGGCCCGTTCAAACGCTGCATGTTGGGCGCGTTGATTTCGGCGATGGTGAATTCGGTATCGCGCGCCAGCGTCTCGCGCACGTCGGCGTCGCGGGTGACGATACCGAACTTGCCCAGCACCAGCACCGGCTTATGCTTGCGCAGCAAACCGAACAGCGGCCGCTGTACCTTGGCGCCGGTCAATTGGGCGATGCCGCGCGCCAAGTAGTAAGACGCCAGATTCTGCGGCGTGGTCGAAGTCGGATGGTGATCCAGCTCTGCTTGGCGCGGAGGCCGGTGTTCGCGGTACATTTTCAGCGCCAGCTCGCCGCTGCGGCTGGCACGTAGCTGCCGGCAAAATGCCTGGTATTCTTGAGGCAAACTGTCTAAGGCCGGAAATTCGCCGCCGTATTGGTCCGGAAAAATCACCGGCGCCGCAAGTGCCGCCAGCGCATAATCGGCGATACCGGGTTGCGCCCCGCTCAGATACGCCCGACCGTCGTTTAACAAGGCGTCGATTTCGCCGAACAGCGCTTCGATTTTGGCGCGGTTGGGTTGGACGTAATCGGCGCCGACCGGCAGATTTTTCTGCATCGCCGTGCGGATATACGGATAGGCCTTTTCCAGAATGACCTGTTGCCAACTCGCAATGCCGCGCCGCCAGGCCGGCAGCAAAATCTCCGGGTGCGGCAGTAGCATCGAATAGGCATAGTCGCGGGTCGCCAGACCCAGCGCATCGAGTTTACCCAGCAATTCGCCGGTGGTTTGCCGCTCCGCGGCGCCGGCCGGAAACAGGCGGCGTTCGGCCGGCAAGCGGGCATCGATGTATTCGACGATGTCGCGCCAGTTATCCAGCGTCGCCTCGCTGCTGACGAATACCGGCATGGCCTGGCCGCCGCCACCGGCCAACCGGAACGGCAGCAAATGCAATACCGGCGCGCTGCCTTGTTCGCGGTAAGCTACGCCGCCGGTTTCCAAGACCCAGCGCACCAGCTCGCAAATGTGGGATGTCGGAATCGTCAGCAGCCGATTCGGTTTTTTGGAACGGGCTCCGCGCCGCGTGTCTCCGGGTTTAATCATGTTTCCTACCTCTTGCTTTTATAGTTATTGTGTCGCTTTCCCTGCCGGGCGGCGTATCTCCGCCGCAGCCTGAGACGGCCGCTATCCGCAATTTAGCGCGAACTGCCTATAGCCGCCGATTCAAGAGCGCAATAATAGACCAATCGTAACTATTTGATATAGAAAGCGAAAGAAAAATGAAGCCTAGCAACATCCATGCCGAAATGAGATTTGCATCACAAAAACCATCGGCTTCGAGCAACAGACTTATCTAACGCTCAAAGACTTGCTCTCGGCTCGCGCAATTGCAATCTTCCTGTAACCGGACCTTAACCGTCCTGTCATTGTGCCGTTCCTATAATCCCCGGCTCATCAAACCGCCTTGGGAGCCCACCTCATGCAACACTTCCGTAAATTTCGCAGTAAACCGTTGGTTTTGGCCTTGAGTCTGGCCGGCTTGTCGGCCTTGCTGCCGGTCCACGCCGAAACCGGCGACGCGCCGCAGATCGAACAAGGCATCCAGATCGGCGACTTGGCGCCGGGCCGGGCGATCATTTGGAGCCGTGCCGACCGCCCGGCGCGGATGTTCGTCGAATACGCCTACAATCCAAGCTTCGCCGACTCGGTGTTGATCCGCGGCCCGTACGCGATGGCCGAGTCCGATTTCACCGCCCGCCAGGATTTGACCGACCTGGACGACGGCAAGGATGTTTACGTCAGAGTCTGGTTCGAAGACCTGACCAACGCTCGCAATAAAAGCGCAGTCGTCAATGGCAAATTCCATACGCTGGGCAAACGCGACAACATCCGTTTTGTTTGGGGTGGCGACATCGCCGGCCAAGGCTGGGGCATCAACGAAAGTTTCGGCGGCATGAAAATCTACGAAGCAATGCGCCAGGTCCATCCGCAATTCTTCATCGAGAGCGGCGACAGCGTCTATTCCGACGGCCCGATCAAAGACAGCGTGGTTGCCGAAAACGGCCAGGTCTGGACCAACTTAGTGACGCCGGAAGTCAGCAAAGTCGCCGAGACGCTGAACGAATTCCGCGGCCGCTACAAATACAACCTGCTGGACGCCAACGTGCGCCGTTTTAACGCCGAAGTCCCGCAAATCTGGCAGTGGGACGACCACGAGGTGGTCAACAACTGGTCCGACGCCAAAGACTTGAGCGCCGACGGCCGTTACACCGAGAAAAACATCCCGACCCTGATCGCCCGCGCCACCCGCGCCTTCCAGGAATACGCACCAATACGGCCGCATACCGCCGAGGAACCGGAACGGATCTACCGCAAATTGTCTTACGGCAAATTGCTGGACGTGTTTGTCATCGATATGCGCAGCTACCGCGGCCCCAACACCGCCAACCTGCAAACCGAGGAAAGCCTGGACACCGCCTTTCTGGGCGAAGAGCAATTGGCCTGGCTGCAACAGGAATTGGAACGCTCCGATGCGACCTGGAAAGTCATTTCCGCCGACATGCCGATTGGTTTGAACATCGGCGACGGCCAATTGGCGGACGGCACGCCACGCTGGGAAGCGATCGCCAACGGCAATCACGGCCCGGCCGCCGGTCGCGAGTTGGAAATCGCCCGTTTGTTGAAATTCATCAAGGATGAGCGCATCAAAAACATCGTCTGGCTGACCGCCGACGTGCATTACGCCGCCGCGCATTTCTACGATCCGGCCAAAGCCGCCAGCAAAGACTTCCTGCCGTTTTGGGAATTCGTTTCCGGCCCGTTGAACGCCGGCTCGTTCGGGCCCAACAGTACCGACGGCACTTTCGGTCCGCAAGTGGTGTTCAGCAAGGCACCGCCGGCCGGCCAGGCCAACCTGTCGCCTTATACCGGGCTGCAATTCTTCGGCCAAGTCGACATCGACCAGCGTAGCCGGGCCATGACAGTGCAACTGAAAGACCTGAACGGCGCGGTAGTGTTCAGCAAAACCTTGCCGGCGCAAACCGGCCGAGACCGCAAAAACGAGTGGGGCCGCGACTAATTGATGTCGGGGCCGGACGGCGTGCCGTTCGGCTACTTTCGGTTTCAACGCAGCAACCGGATTAATTTAAGGAACAAACCATGCCAAAATCTTACGTATTTCATCTATTACCGCTGGCCTTAGCCGCCAGCTTTGCCATGCCAGCACTTGCCGACGCCGATTTCAAACGCCACCACCCGCCGCGCACGCAGGTGCCGCTGGTGATCGGCCATCGCGGCGCGTCAGGTTATTTGCCGGAACACACCCTGGAAGGCTACGCCAAAGCCATCGAGTTAGGTGCCGACTTCATCGAACCGGATTTGGTATTGACTAAGGACGGCAAAATGATCGCCCGCCACGAGCCGATGATAGGCGCGACCACCGACGTCGCCAGCCATCCCGAATTTGCCGACCGCAAGAGCAAACGCCTGTTGGACGGCGTCGAAGTCGAGGACTGGTTCGCCAACGACTTTACCCTGGCCGAAATCAAAACGCTGCGCGCCGTGCAACCGCGCGCCAACCGGCCACAGGAATTCAACGGCCTGTACCAGATTCCGACGCTGGACGAAGTGATCGCCCTGGCTAAGAGCCAGTCGCGCCTGAGCGGCCGCACGATAGGCATTTATCCGGAAATCAAGCATTCCACCTACCACGCCGATCTGCGTAATGCCAACGGCCGGCGCCAATTCGGCCGCCATTATTTCGAAAACCGGCTATTGGCAAAATTGCACGCCGAATACGGCAACAGCGAATGCGCGCCGGTGTTTATCCAATCCTTCGAAGTCGGTAATCTGCAATACCTGAGCAAGAAAACCGACATCAATCTGGTGCAATTGATCGACGCCGACGACGTCAACGCCGACGGCTCGATCTCGTTGGTGCCGCCTTACAAACAACCTTACGACTTCGTCAAAGCGGGCGATACCCGCACCTTTGCCGACCTGTTGACCGCGGACGGTCTGGATTTTGTGGCGTCCTACGCCGACGCGATCGGGCCATGGAAACCGTATCTGGTTAAAACCGTGGCCGACAACATCGACCGTAATGGCGACGGCGCGATCACCATCAACGACCGCCGCGTCGACGGCAGCACCGGCGTGTTGGAACTGGCTCACGCCAAGGGTTTGAAAGTCCATACCTGGACCTTCCGCAACGACGCCAGCGGCTACGGCTTCGCCGACCCGCAAGCGGAAATGACTTATTACTACGACTTGGGCTTGGACGGTTTGTTTACCGACTTCGCCGACACCGGCGTCGCCGCGCGGGATGCATCGACCAATACCGGCAGCAATATCGAAGCTTGCGGCCGCCATGGCCGGCACAATCGCCAACACCGTTGATTTCGTAAGCGCCTCCGGCACGCGGTGGCCGGAGGTGCGTTTTCGCCCTTCCGCCATCGCTCTCGTTCCGAACCGTTCTGGCAAAACCGAACCGGGGCAGTTTTTGCCGTATCCACTGATTTGGTTTGGTAGTATGCGACACCAATCCCGACACTGCCTTTGCCTTTTCCAGCCGATATGCGCGACCCGGACCGCCAACCGCCAACCACCGTGAAGCCGACCGCCGAAACCGCCGCGGCGGTCCGCAACAATATCGATGCGCTTTACCGCGCCGAATCGCGGCGGGTGTTTGCGACGCTGATTCGGCTGCTCGGCGATTTCGACATTGCCGAGGAAGCCCTGCACGATGCGTTTCGCAGCGCATTGGAACAATGGCCGCGCGACGGCATCCCGGCCAATCCACGCGCTTGGCTGGTATCGGCCGGCCGTTTCAAAGGCGTCGATAAACTGCGCCGACAAAGCCGCTACGACTTATACGAAGATATGGAACAAGTCGCCGGAACCGAATCGGCGTCGCCCGATCTCGACGGCGACGGCCTGGAAGACGACCGGCTGCGACTGATCTTTACCTGTTGCCATCCGGCGCTGCCGGCCGAAGCCCAGGTCGCGCTGACGTTACGCGAAGTGTGCGGTTTGGCCACCGAGGAAATCGCCCGCGCCTTTCTGTTACCGACGCCGACCCTGGCGCAACGCATCGTCCGTGTCAAGGCCAAAATCCGCGACGCCAAAATTCCGTACCGAACCCCGGAACGCGGCGAGCTGACCGAACGCTTGCCGCCGGTGTTGCAGGTGGTGTATTTGGTATTCAACGAAGGTTACTCGGCCTCGTCCGGGCCGGAGTTAAACCGTCCCGACTTATCCGCGGAAGCGATTCGGCTGGGCCGGCTGTTGCTCGAATTATTGCCGGCCGCCGAAGTGCAAGGGTTACTGGCATTAATGCTATTGCACGAATCGCGCCGTCCCGCTCGCTGCAGCGCCGACGGCGAACTGGTCTTGCTGGAGGAGCAGGACCGGTCTTTATGGGCCTCGGCCCTGATTGAGGAAGGTTTGCAACGGGTGGAAAAAGCCTTGCGCCAGCCGGGTTACGGCGTCTACGCCCTACAAGCCGCTATCGCCGCAGTTCACGCCGGCGCAACCTCGGCGGCCGCTACCGATTGGCGGCAAATCGCCGGGTTATACGAGGTATTGTTGAAGCTAGCACCTTCGCCGGTCATTGCATTGAACCGCGCGGTTGCCATCGCCATGCGCGACGGCCCCGCCGCCGGCCTGGCTTTGATCGACGCTATCCTGGCCGAAGGCAATCTGGCCGACTACCATCTGGCCCACGCCGCCCGCGCCGACTTATTGCGCCGCCTGGGGCGTACCGATTCTGCGCTGCACGCCTACCAAATGGCGCTGGCATTGGCAAAGCAGGAACCGGAGCGGCGTTTTCTGCAACGCCGGATCGGCGAACTCGGCGGTTGAGCCATCCGGCATCGGTTGCGGCGGCCGTTACCGCCGATTCGATTGCCGGTTCAAAGTTGCGCCGGTGTGGTATCGTAGCGCCCGCAAATTCGCCGTCCCGAGCCTCATTCCAAGGAAAGCCAGCAATTCATGGGTGCACAAGAAAACTTCGAACAACTTCCGCTAAAAGATTTCACCGAGAAGGCCTACCTCGATTATTCGATGTACGTCATTCTGGACCGGGCCTTGCCGCACATCGGCGACGGCCTCAAACCCGTGCAGCGCCGCATCGTTTATGCGATGTCCGAACTGGGGCTGACCGCGTTAGCCAAATACAAAAAATCCGCGCGCACCGTTGGCGACGTACTGGGTAAATACCATCCGCACGGCGACTCGGCCTGCTACGAAGCCATGGTGCTAATGGCGCAGGATTTCTCCTACCGTTATCCCCTGATCGACGGCCAGGGCAACTGGGGCTCGCCAGACGATCCCAAATCGTTCGCGGCGATGCGTTACACCGAATCGCGGCTGACCGCCTACGCCCAAACCCTGCTCAGCGAGCTGGGCCAGGGCACGGTCGATTGGGTGGACAACTTCGACGGCACCTTGCAGGAACCTTCGCTGTTGCCGGCGCGCTTGCCCAATGTACTGCTGAACGGCACCACCGGCATCGCGGTCGGTATGGCCACCGACATTCCACCGCATAATTTGCGCGAGGTCGCCGCCGCCGTGCTGCAACTGCTCGACGAGCCGGAGACGCCGCTGGAAGGCTTGTTGGAACATATCAAGGGGCCAGATTTTCCGACCGACGCCGAAATTGTCACGCCGGCCGCCGATCTGCAAAAGCTGTATCTGACCGGCAACGGCTCGGTGAAAATGCGCGCCAAATACGAAATCGAAGACGGCAACATCGTCATCACCGCGTTGCCGCACCAGGTGTCCGGCGCCAAGTTGTTGGAACAGATTGCGGCGCAAATGCTGGCAAAAAAGTTGCCGATGATCGAGGACTTGCGCGACGAGTCCGACCACGAAAACCCGACTCGCTTGCTGATCATTCCAAAAACCAAGCGCACCGATTTCGATGCGGTGATGTCGCATTTGTTTGCGACCACCGATCTGGAGAAAAACTACCGAGTCAACCTGAACATGATCGGCCTGAACGGCAAGCCGCAGGTCAAAAACCTCAGACAGATTCTGACGGAATGGATCGCGTTTCGGACCGAAACCGTCCGCCGGCGTCTGCAATACCGTTTGGACAAGGTGCTGGCGCGCTTGCATATCCTGGAAGGCTTGCTGATCGCCTACCTGAACATCGACGAAGTCATCGCCATCATCCGCCACGAAGACCATCCCAAACCGGTGCTGATGGCGCGGTTCGGTTTGACCGACGTGCAGGCCGAAGCCATTCTGGAATTGAAACTGCGGCATCTGGCGAAGTTGGAAGAAATGAAGATTCGCGGCGAGCAGGACGAATTGGAGCAAGAGCGCCAGGCGCTGGAAAAAACGCTGGGGTCGGCGCATTTGTTGAATCGCTTGATCCGTAAAGAAATCGAACGCGACGCCGAGAAATACGGCGACGCCCGCCGCTCGCCGATCATCGAACGCGAGGCGGCGCAAGCGCTGGACACCACCGAACTGATCGCCAACGAACCGGTCACCGTGATCCTGTCGCAAAAGGGCTGGATCAGAGCAGCCAAGGGCTACGACATCGAAGCGGAGGGTTTGAGTTACCGCGCCGGCGACGGCTATCTGTCCTCGGCCAAGGGGCGCACCACGCAACCGGCTTACGTATTGGATTCGACCGGCCGGGTCTATACCGTCACCACTCACGATTTACCGTCGGCGCGCAGCCAGGGCGAACCCTTGACCGGCCGCCTGAATCCGCCGCCCGGCAGCCTGTTTACCGCCGTGTTTACCGGCCAAGCGGACGACTGGGTGTTGATGTGCAGCAGCGCCGGTTACGGCTTTCGGGTACAGTTGAAAGAGCTGTACAGTAAAAATAAGGCTGGCAAAGCGGTGCTGACCATCCCGGAAAAAGCCAAAGCGTTAACGCCGGTGCCGATTGCGCCGGAACGTGACTTGCTGGCAGTGGCGACGTTGCAGGGCCGGCTGCTGATCTTCCCGGTCCAGGATTTACCGGAACTGGCCAAAGGCAAAGGCAACAAGCTGATTCAGATCCCGGCGTCGGACTTGGCTAACGGTAAGGATGCCGTAGTCGCCGCCACGGCTATTTCCGCGGCCGGCGAGCTGAAGGTGATTTCCGGCAAACGTTTCGTCACGTTGAAGAAAATCGATATCGAACAATACGCCGGAAGCCGGGCGAATCGCGGCACCGCGTTGCCGCGAGGCTTCCAAAAAGTCGATGCGCTGGAATTCGGCTTCGACTAGCGCTGAAATTCTTTTTTATCAATAGTTTGTAAACAATGATCGCATGATTATCACAATGCCGCCGCCGAACTCAAAACGGTCATATCCGGCATAAGAAAAAAAGTAGTTGACGCATTCCGAATAAACGCCTATCATGGCGATCTTTCTGAAGCGCTAAGGCTCTTCGGGGATAAAAAGAAGGTCAATTCGGGGTATAGCGCAGTCTGGTAGCGCGTCTGCTTTGGGAGCAGAATGTCGGGAGTTCGAATCTCTCTACCCCGACCAAGATTTGCGCTTGTAGCTCAGCCGGATAGAGCATCGGCCTTCTAAGCCGAGGGTCGCAGGTTCGAGTCCTGCCAAGCGTGCCATCGCGAAAATCATCCATTATGGTGAGCGTAGCTCAGTTGGTAGAGCCCCGGATTGTGATTCCGGTTGTCGTGGGTTCGAGCCCCATCGTTCACCCCATCCAGACCAAGTCAAAAAGTTAGCCTACTACCAATAGAGATCATTAGGCCAGCCTTATCTGCTACTCAAAAAAGAACAAACGATCTACCACCTGTTCACTTAAAAACCCCTCACCTGAGCATCTTTTTCGTCCTTTTATTTATCGGAGAAGCTATCTCCAACAGTTCGCCGACTTCTTAATATCAGCTTGGCAACTCGCTCAGACGCTATTCAGCTGACTCAGGACCATCCCATGCCCGCCCTACCGAAATTCATACCCCTAGCCAGCGCGGTTTTTGCGCAAATTTTTCGATGTGAATTTTGGTTACGCCGTTGCCATCCTTCGATCCGCCGGAAACTCGGCACTTCAGGATAATGAGTAAATTTCGCGATGTGCAAATAATGCAAATAAATGGCGTTTCCTGCAATTAGGAAACGCCAATTTACCGCCAAAGACCGAAAGATAAAAAATTATTTTCTTTATCTTTCAATGGGTTGATTGGTGGAGGTGGGGGGAATTGAACCCCCGTCCGCAAGCACTCCGCCACAAGCTCTACATGCTTATCCCGCGCTTTTAATTTAACTGTTGACTACCCGTCGGGCCAAGAGGATCAACAGCGATTTCGATTGGATTTAGCGATTCAGGCTCCGAACTAAGCCCTGGCGCGATCTTATGTAATATGATCCCTGAGCGCCTCTCGAAAGAGACTCCAGACGCATAAGTACATCTGGTCAGAGAAGTGGTGCAGGTTTTAAGCTGCTAAGGCCACTGAGTAGTTTTCGTCGTTTGCGAATACTTTTTTTCAGTAGGTTTTACGAGCTGTACTGTGCTCGGCATGCACCTGAGGTTTTGCTACCCACGTCGAAGCCATGTCACCCCCGGAATCTTCATTCTACCAAAACGATAAAAGAATTGCTCTTTAAGATAGGGACTCGCTCGATAAGTTCAACCCCTTCCCCGCCCGCCTTCACCTTGATTTCCGCTTGAATCGCCGGCATTTAGCGTTACGGTTGAATTGACCGGCCGACGCCGCACCGCATTTAGCGATTGTTCGCCCGCCGGCTATCGTCTATATAATCCCTAGCCCGATTGGGCTTGACCAACGTCAGTCACAGGAGGCATGGCGTGCAATATAAAGATTATTACCAGATTTTAGGTGTCAGCCGTGATGCGGCATTGGCCGACATCAAAAAGGCTTACCGCAAATTGGCGCGCAAATACCATCCGGATATCTCCAAGGAGCCGGATGCCGAAGCCAAAATGAAGGAAATCAACGAGGCGTACGCGGTGTTGTCCGACACCGAAAAACGTGCGGCGTACGACCAACTTGGCCGCGGCTACCGTTCCGGCCAGGAGTTTCATCCACCGCCGAACTGGGATGCCGGCTTCGAATTCTCCAGCGGAGACGCGGCCGATTTCGGCGATTTTTTTAGTCAGTTGTTCGGGCGGATGGGAGCACGCGGCCGCGGCGGCCCGTTCGAAGCGCACGCCGGCGGGTTCCAGGCTCAAGGCGAGGACCATCATGCCAAAGTGTTGCTGGACGTGGAAGATGCGTTTCGCGGAGCCACCCGCCAGATCAGCCTGCGGGTGCCAACGATGGACGCCGGTGGCCACGTCACGCTACACACCCGTACCTTGAACGTCAAAATCCCCAAGGGCGTCTACGAAGGCCAGATCATTCGCCTGGCCGGCCAAGGGGCACCAGGGATAGGCAACGGCAAATCCGGAGATTTATTGCTGGAAGTGCATTTCAACCCGCACCCGAAACTTCGGGTAGACGGCAGTAATCTGCATCTGACATTACCGGTCGCACCATGGGAAGCGGCACTCGGAGCAGTGTTGCCAATCAATCTGTTCGACACCGGTTTGAAAGTGCGGATTCCGGAAGGCACCCAAAGCGGCCAGCAATTACGGGTGCGCGGCAAGGGCATCCCCAGCGCGACACCTGGCGACTTGCTGCTGGACATCCAAGTGGTACTGCCGCCGGCCAACACCGACAAGGCCAAAGAACTTTACCAAACCATGGCGCGCGAGCTGGCTTTCGATCCGCGCGCAACGCACAGGAGTTAAACATGTCCGGATCGTTGACCGCCATTGCCCTGGACGCCGTGCTCGAGGAACACGGCTTGACTTTGCAGCAACTCGCCGCGCTGTGTGCGGTAGACCACGACTGGGTCAGCCGCCACATTGAAGAAGGCTTGTTAACTCCAAGCCAGCACGGCGGCGAATGGCGTTTTTCCAGCGCCACGCTGCTGCGGGTAAGACGCATCGCCAACATCGAGCGCCAGTTCGAGGCCTTACCCGAACTGGCGGCGCTGGTCGCCGACATGCAGGAAGAAATCGACGACCTGCGCCGCCGCTTGCGTCGCGCCGGCCTGGAATAAACGATGAACCACGCCATCCAACACAGCCACCGCTGGCTGAACCGACTACAAACCGTGTTATTGGTCGGCGCCATGCTAGGCGTCTGCTCGTTGGCCGGCAGCCTGTTATTTGGCGACGACGGCGTCTGGATGGCGTTGGCCGCGGCCGGCTTCGGCCTGTTGATCACGCCCGGCAGCGCCTGGCGCCTGACTTTGCATTTCTACAGGGCGCGGCCGATCTACCCGCAAGAAGCGCCGGCATTATGGCAAATGTTGGAAACTTTGGCCGAACCCGCCGAATTGCCCGGCGTGCCGACACCCTACTTCTTCCCCAGCCCGGTCATCAACGCCTTTGCGGTGGGCAGCCGCGAGCAATCGGCGATCGCGTTGAGCGACAGCCTATTGCAACGTTTGTCGCCCCGAGAGCTGGCCGGCGTCTTGGCCCACGAACTTTCGCATATTGCCAATAACGATCTACGAGTAATGGGTCTAGCCGACGTAGTCAGTCGCATTACGGCGATATTTGCCAGCCTGGGCCAATTGTTTCTGCTATTGAGCATTCCGGCAATGCTGTTTGCCGGTGTCGTATTGGAATTCAACTGGCCGGCGATACTGCTTTTGCTATTTTCGCCGCACTTGGCTTTGTTGGCGCAATTGGGCTTGTCCAGGACCCGCGAATACGACGCCGATTTGAACGCGGCAATACTGACCGGCGACCCGTTGGGTTTGGCCCAAGCGCTGGCGCACATCGAACAAGCCAGCAAAGGCTGGCTGGCGGTGCTGCTTCCCGGTTGGGGCAACCCGGAACCCTCCTGGCTGCGCACCCATCCGCCGACCGCAGAACGGATTTGCCGCCTACAAGCCTTGGTGCCAGCGGCGCCTAGCCACTGGCTAAATTACGCGCCGCTCTTGGGTTATAGCGTAACCCCGGTGCCACGAGCACCACGCTGGCGAATTGGCGGATTGTGGCGTTAATTTCGGCCATCCTCTTGTTTTTATCGGCCCAGTCCCAAGTTTAAGCGGCAAACCCTTCGCCGTCGCGAAGGCTACCAGTCCACATTTAGAGGCCAACATGAGCGAATCGATTCACCTAGCCTGCCCGCACTGCGCAGCCATCAACCGCCTGCCTGCCGCACGCCTCAGCCAACATCCGAAATGCGGCCAATGCCACCTTCCGCTGTTTACTGCTCATCCGCTGGAATTGACGGCGGCCAATTTCGACAAGCATGTGCGCCGCAGCGATATCCCGTTGCTAGTGGATTTTTGGGCGGCTTGGTGCGGTCCTTGCCGAATGATGGCGCCCGCCTTTGCGCAGGCGGCCGGCTTACTCGAGCCGACGATGCGCTTGGGCAAGATCGACACCGAGGCACAAACCGACTTGAGCGAGCAATTCCAGATCCGCAGCATTCCGACACTGATTCTGTTCAAGGACGGCCGCGAAGTTGCCCGCCAAGCCGGCGCAATGACTACCCAAGACATCGTGCGCTGGGCAAAAAGCCACGCCTGAAACAATTTGCTATGGCAATCGCTTCAGCGGAATTTGGAAGCGTTGCCGGGCAATGTCGCCGGCCCGACCGCTGTAACCGCTCAAATACAAGTCCCGGCCGCAGACGTGCGGCAAAGCCGAACAGCGGCCGGCAATTGCAAAGCGCTCGCCGGCCAAACGAAACGTCAGCGGTACGCAATCGTTACGCAGAATCGGACCAGCCACCGACAAATCGATACGCTGTTCGCAGCGTTCGTAGAGCAGAGAATCCACTTCCAGTACCAACTCGGCGATAACGACCCGGTCGTTATCGCCGAGGCAGCCGTAAATCGTACAACGGCAGTCGTGCAAATCCGCCAGCAAGCATTCCGCTAACTTGGTTAGCGTCGGCCGGCCGGCTATCAGCGCGCGTAGATTATCCAAACCGTGGTATTGCCTCATAAGCTTTGCCGATAGCGTCGATAGGTGTTTGCCATTAAAATAGCCCGCTAACCTTTGCATGCAAACAGGCCGCGCGCCCCGGATAATTGATGACCGATTATAAACTGACCCACCTGAAACAGCTCGAAGCCGAAAGTATCCATATCATCCGCGAAGTGGCCGCGGAATTCGAAAAACCCGTCATGCTGTATTCCATCGGCAAAGACTCGGCAGTGATGTTGCATCTGACCCGCAAAGCTTTTTTCCCCGGCAAACCGCCTTTCCCGCTGCTGCATGTCGATACCACCTGGAAGTTCCGGGAAATGATCGAATTCCGCGACCGGATGGCGAAAGACTTGGGCTGGGATTTGATTGTCCATATCAACCAGGAAGGCGTGGCTGAAGGCATCGGCCCATTCACCCACGGCAGTAAGAAGCACACCGACGTGATGAAAACCGACGCGTTGAAACAAGCCTTGAACAAATACCAGTTCGACGCCGCATTCGGTGGCGCTCGCCGCGACGAGGAAAAATCCCGCGCCAAGGAACGGGTTTACTCGTTCCGCGACAAGAACCACCGCTGGGATCCGAAAAACCAACGCCCGGAGCTTTGGAATATTTACAACGGCAAGATCGACAAAGGCGAGTCGATTCGGGTGTTCCCTTTATCCAACTGGACTGAGTTGGACATCTGGCAATACATCCATCTGGAGAACATTCCGATTGTACCTTTGTACTTTGCCAAAGAACGTCCGGTGGTCAACAAGGACGGCATGCTGATCATGGTCGACGACGACCGGATGCCAATAGGCCCCGACGACAAAGTCGAAATGAAAATGGTGCGCTTCCGTACCTTGGGCTGCTACCCGCTAACCGGCGCCGTCGAATCGACAGCGACCACTTTGCCGGAAATCATTCAGGAAATGTTGCTGACCACCACGTCCGAGCGTCAGGGCCGCTTGATTGACCACGATCAAGCCGGGTCGATGGAGCAGAAGAAGCGGGAAGGTTATTTCTAAAGCGAAAAGGCAATGAAGAAATTGTTGTGGGCATTTATGCTGTTGTACGCTGCCGATAGTTCGGGTGGTTTTTATAAATGCACCGATGCAAAAGGCCGCGTGGTTTATTCCGATACCGCTTGCGATCACAAAGCCGATCGAAAAATTCCGGATTTGAAGCCGCTTGCGGAAGTAAAAGCCGAACAGCCAGCGGCCTCTAAGCTGACCGATAAGATAAAAGGCCTTTTTCAGAGTAGTCCAGGCTCGGAGTCCGAGTCTTCACAGCCACTGTCGAATCGCACGGATCAGACCCGGCAAAAATTCGCGTGCGATGGCCGAGTGTATTGCTCGCAAATGACTTCTTGCGAAGAAGCCACTTTCTTCATCAATCATTGCCCGGATACCAAAATGGACGGTAATAACGACGGCGTTCCCTGCGAAAAACAGTGGTGCCGATGATTTCGTTTAATTTTTGATAGGCGACTCATGCAACTCCACGAACAGATACAACAACACCTTGCGAAGCTTGAACCCAGCCTGCAAGCCGAGGTACTGGATTTCGTGCTGTTCCTGGAAGAAAGACAAAAGAAGCGGCAGCCAGATCAATCAGTAAGCGAAGAAGAAGCCCTGCAAATTCATCAACAACTGATGGACAGGTACGCCGACGCGTTTGTCAAACTGGCCCAATAAATGGCCAAGTTGTTTTTCATCTCGAAATCACTGGCATTGCAGATACATAGTCAGCAGATAGCGCGCTTTGGCGGCGCTTTAGGCATCAGAGATGAAGCTCTGTTGGAATCGGCGCTCGGTGCGGCGCAGCAGACTTGGCATTACAGCGGCGACATTTTTCAGACCGCTGCCCAGTATTGCTATTCGTTGGCCAATAACCATCCGTTTCTGGATGGCAACAAGCGGGTAGCGGCTGCGTGTATGTTGGTGTTTCTGGTCGCCAACCAAAAACAACCGAATTTGGATAGCGACCAACTTTACGAGTGGGTCATTAATACGGCGACCCGGCAAGTCAATCGCGAAGACTTGGCCGACTTTTTAAAACAGCATTGCGCATAAAACAACTTTCGAACACATTTAGGCATTCAGGAATCCCATGTCCCACCAATCCGACCTCATCGCCACCGACATTAACGCCTACCTGGCGCAACACGAACGCAAGGAGTTGCTGCGGTTTTTGACCTGCGGCAACGTCGACGACGGCAAAAGCACTTTGATCGGCCGCTTGTTACACGATTCGAAAATGATTTACGAAGACCAGTTGGCCGCCGTGCAAGCCGACAGCGTCAAATCCGGCACCACCGGCGCCGGCAAGATCGACCTGGCGTTGCTGGTCGACGGCTTGCAGGCCGAGCGCGAGCAAGGCATCACCATCGATGTCGCCTACCGCTACTTTTCGACTTCGACCCGCAAATTCATCATCGCCGACACCCCGGGCCACGAGCAATACACCCGTAACATGGCGACCGGCGCTTCGACCTGCGACTTGGCGGTGATTCTGATCGATGCCCGCTACGGCGTGCAGACCCAGACCAAGCGCCACAGCTTCATTGCCTCGTTGCTGGGCATCAAGCACATCATCGTCGCGGTCAATAAAATGGACTTGGTCGGCTACAGCCAGGAGACTTTCGAGAAAATTCGCGACGATTACATGGCTTTCGTCAAAAACCTGGATTTGCACGACATCCACTTCATTCCGATGTCGGCGTTGGACGGCGACAACGTGGTCAACCCCAGCGCCAACATGCCCTGGTTTAGCGGCTTGCCGATGATGGAACTGCTGAACAGCATCGAAATTGCCAGCGACCACAACTTCGACGATGCCCGCTTCCCGGTGCAATACGTCAACCGGCCCAACCTGGATTTTCGCGGCTTCTGCGGCACAGTCGCTTCCGGCCTGTTTAATCAAGGCGACGCGATTACCGTGCTGCCGTCCGGCAAGACCAGCACGATCAAATCCATCGTCACTTTCGACGGCGATTTGCAGCAAGCCTTCGCCGGCATGGCCGTCACTTTAACCTTGCAGGACGAAATCGACATCAGCCGCGGCGACGTGATTCTGGGTGGGCAGCAAACGCAACCCAGCGTCGCCGACAAATTCAAGGCCAATATCGTCTGGATGACCGAACAAACCATGTTGCCCGGCCGCCAATACGTGATCAAATTGGCGACCCGCAGCGTATCGGGCTCGGTCGCGTCGATTCACCACCGCATCGACGTCAACACTCTGGAACACCACGATGCCGACGAATTGAAACTGAACGAAATCGGCCTGTGCACCGTCGCGGTCAACGCCCCGGTGGTATTCGAACCTTACAAACGCAATAAGTCGACCGGCTCGTTCATCGTCATCGACCGGCTGACCAACGTCACCGTCGGCGCCGGCATGATCGTCGGCGATGCCAGCAAGGACGAATGGGCGCCGGTGACCGCCGAAGAACGCGCCAGCCGTTTCGGCCAAACCGCAACCATCGTCGCACTATCCGGCGCCGACGCGAAAACCATGGCTTACCACTTGGAACGCCGCCTGTTCGACACCGGCCATGTCGCAACCGTGCTGGAACAAGCCGATCCTGCGCTGGCCGCAGCGATCAAACACGCCGGTTTGATCGGTTTGTGCGTGGGGCTGACAGCCAACCAAGCCGACCTGGTTTTTGATGCGGATAAACAGTCTGTCGACGACATTTACGACGAACTGAAACAGCGGGAAGTGGTGCGTTAAATCGGTCTGCCGCCAAGCTCGACGACTTGGCGGCTATTCGCCGCTCAACAACCTGTACCAGCAAACGGGTATCGACTGACGATGAAAGTCCAACCTAAACAGCCGCAACCGGCGGAATTGCAGGCCATCCACCAATTGTTTCAAGCCGGGCAAGTGCCGTTGGCGGAAATCCGCGCTCAGGCTTTGGCCGCGGCGTATCCCAAATCGCTGCCGGCACTGAACCTGCTGGGCATGTGCCAGCAAGCACAAGGCAAATTGCGCGACGCGGCCGCCAGCTTCCGCAAGATGATCGCGCTCGATCCCAACATCGCTGAAATCCATTTCAACCTCGGCGCAATTTACACCCAACTCAACGACGCCAAAGGGGCTATGGCCGCCTACCGCAAAGCGCTGCAAATCAAGCCGGACTTGACGGTCGCCCATTTCAACCTCGGCGCGCTGTTGCAACAGCAAAGCCAGTGGCAAGAGGCGGCCAAGCATTACCGGCGGGCGGTGGAACAACAGCCCGGCTACTATCAGGCCTGGGCCAATTGGGGCGCTGTATTGCAAACCGTCGGCGATTTGAAAGCCGCCGAGCACTGTTACCGCAAGGCTTTGGACATCAACGCCGACGCCCTGGGCTATTTCAACCTCGGCACCAATCTTTACGACCAGGGCAGCCACGCCCAAGCTATCGAAGCATTCAAGGAAGCTTTGCGTCTGGACCCGCAATTCGCCGATGCCTGGAACGATCTGGGAGAGATTTACCGCGACCAGGGCAATATGGAAGAAGCGGTGCGCTGTTACCGCGCCGCACTGCAAGCCAATCAACAACACGGCCGCGCCAATTACAACCTGGGCGAGAGTTATTGTTTGGGCAACCAGTTCACGCAAGCGATTCAGTATTTTGCCGCATCGGATTTCGCCGATGCCCAGGAGCGGGTGCTTCTATGTCTGTACAAAACCAGTCAATTCGACGCCTTTAAACAACGCCTGGACGAACTAGTTGCCCAAGGGCGCCACAACTCGGTATTGCTGGGTAGCTTGGCGACCCATTACGCCATCAATTTCCGCCAACCAGACACTTACGGTTACTGCCGCAATCCGATGGAGTTTGTACAGCACACTCGCATCGACGAGCTGGCCGAGCCCAGCAGCGCGCTGCTGAATAAATTACTCGACGACGTCAAACACCTAGTCATTGCCGAGCGTAAACAGGGCCGCTTGTATTACGGCATGCAGTCGGCTGGGAATTTGTTACAGCGCCCCGAAGCGTCGTTTCAACAGCTGGCCAAGTTGATCCGGGCCAAGGTCGAAGCCTACCGGCGACACTTCGCCGGCCGCGAGGATGCGTTGATTCGGTTGTTTCCGCAAGCCCTGGAATTCGCCAGTTCCTGGTATTTGCGGATGAACCAAGGCGGTTATCTGACTTCGCACATCCACGAGGAAGGCTGGATCAGCGGCTGCGTCTACCTGCAACTGCCGGACAAATGCGACAACCACGAAGGCAGCTTCGAATACGGCACGGACGGCGACGACTACCCACGCCTACACGACGATTTCCCCACCCAAATCGTCGACCAAAAAGTCGGCGACCTGGTGCTATTCCCGTCATCATTATTTCATCGGACCATTCCGTTCAATTCCGACCAGGAACGGATTTGTATCGCCTTTGATATCAAACCGGGCAATAGCGTCGGCTCGAAAAAATAAACATTCGGTTAACAAAGACCCATTTTGACGTCAGACCCGCGGGCAACTGATTGGCGGTGTCGATTTAATGGATTACCACCTGCCAGCTATGCTGCCGCCTTGACTAGGTCGTGAAGTTGCTCTAGCTTTTAGCACGAAAAGGCAATTCCTTCCTCAAAACGACCACATCAGCAATGACAACTATCACCCTTTCTCCCGGTAAAAACATTAATCGATTACTAGCCGGATCTAACCGGAAGGGTATCCTCGTATGAGCTTGCGGGTTGCAATTGTCGGTCTAGGGCGTATAGGACGTGGCGTTTTGCGAACTAATTTTTCCCAGATTAGCGGTGGACGCTACGAAATCTGCGTCGTATGTGACGTGATGACGATAGACCACGTCGCGTATCTGTTGGCAAACGACAGCACATACGGCAGGCCACCGTTTCGAGTCGATTGCGACGGTAACGATCTGATTTTGGACGGCAAAAGAATACGTTACCAGCGTGTCGACAGGCGGCGTAGCGGGCCTTCCGAGCACGGCCTGGATGTTTTGAAAGAATTCGAATTGGATGTATTGTTCGACGCGACCGGTACCGCTAGCATCAACGATTTTCAAACGATTCTGGAACGGAATATCGCCCGCAAAGCATTGTGTACCTGGAATATTACCGGATGCGACATCAGCATAGTCTATGGCGTAAATCACGCGGATTATCTGCCCGATAAACACCACGTCATCTCTGCTAGCACCTGTACCGGTAACGCGATGGTGCCTATATGCTACATTTTAGACAAGCATTTCGGCATAGTTTCGGCACGGATAGCGACAATACACCCCCAACTATCCGACCAAAGGGTATTGGACGGTTACCATTCGTCTTCCCAATTAGGCCGGGGTTGTGCAGCGTCAATCATCCCAACTGGTACCAATGTCGCCAAATCGACAAGTTTGGTATTACCCAATTTAGCAGGCAAATTAGAAGCCATTTCCTATCGAGTGCCGACGGCGATAGTCTCCGTTATCGATTTTACGGCTTACTTGGCTACGGATACGAGTCAACAGGAATGTATTGAATGGTTCGAACGGTACGCAGAAAACCAGTTATCTGGAATAATTTATTGCGATTACGGTGCGTGGGGCCACCAAAAAGCTAGCATAGATTACATGCGAACCGACTATTCGGCGATTCTGCTGATGGGCCAAATCACGGTCAACAACAAAAGACAAATTGGCTTAGCTTTGATGCACGATAACGAACACGCTTATTGCTGTAGAGTGTTAGACGTCCTCGGAGTACTGGAGTCGAGAGCCGTAACCTGAGCCGTGCAAATGGATGCTATTACCGGCTTCCCTCCTATAGCCTCAGATAAGGCAAGTGTGCTTATTTTAGGCAGTATGCCTGGAATCGCTTCACTCAACGCTGGCGAGTATTATGCTCATCCTCGCAATCAATTTTGGCCCATTATCTGTCAACTATTACAAATCGACACTCTATGCTCTTACGATGCTAGGCGAAAAGCAATGAATGACCGAGGCATCGCCGTTTGGGACGTGATAAAAACTTGTACCCGTTATGGCAGCTTGGATTCCGCAATTAATAAAAAATCAATCATTACCAACGATTTCGATAGTTTTTTTGAACTACACCCGTCGATCTGCCACGTGTTTTTCAACGGAGCTACCGCCGAAACACTTTTTCGGAGACATTTCTTAGCAAAATTGCAGAACAACCCCAGAAATGCGCTTATCTATACAAGACTGCCATCGACAAGCCCCGCCCATGCAGCGTTATCGATCGACCAAAAGCTGACAGCTTGGAAAGCCGTCACCGACGCAACTAGCGCCCAATCCAATCCTAAGCTGCAGGAGATAGAAATAAATTTAGGATCCTAAAAAAGAAAAAAGCCCAACTAACAAGTTGGGCTTTTGTTTGAGACGGTGTCGGATAAAACCTAAACTGAATTATTCATCAGACGTTGTTGGTTCTGCTCTATCCACCAATTCTACGTAAGCCATCGGGGCGTCGTCGCCAGGACGGAATCCGCATTTGATGATCCTCAAATAGCCACCATTTCTGGTTGAATAACGGGGACCCAACTCGTTAAACAACTTGGTCACGACATCGCGGTCACGCAACTTGGCGAAGGCTTGGCGACGCTTTGCAACCGAATCGTTTTTCGAAAGGGTTATCAGAGGCTCGGCAATCATTCTTAATTCTTTTGCCTTAGGAAGAGTAGTTTTAATCAACTCATGTTTAAACAGAGAGCAGGCCATGTTGCTGAACAGCGCTTTTCTATGACTGCTGTTTTTATTTAACTGTCTTCCAGATTTACGGTGTCTCATTTCTTAATGCCTTATGTTCAAATTCCAGCTTGGGATTGGTCTGCCAAATTCTCAGGCGGCCAATTCTCGAGCCGCATGCCTAACGACAGTCCTTTAATGGCCAGGATGTCTTTAATCTCTGTGAGCGATTTTTTGCCCAAATTAGGCGTCCGTAACAACTCCACTTCGGTGCGTTGGATCAAATCGCCAATATAAAATATGTTCTCGGCTTTCAAGCAATTTGCCGAACGAACAGTCAACTCCAAATCATCAACGGGCCGCAACAAAACCGGATCGAAAGATTCTTCTTCGATTGCGACTTCTTCCTGAACCTGCTCATTAACCTTCTCAAAGTCAACGAAAACAGATAACTGATCATGCAATATCGAAGCGGCAGTTTTGATTGCGTGCTCGGGATCAACCGTTCCGTTTGTCTCCAATTCGATGACCAAGCGATCCAGATTGGTACGCTGTTCGACACGGGTGCTCTCTACATGATATGCAACTTTGACGATAGGACTGAACGCTGCGTCCAACATCAAAACACCTACAGGCGCATCGTCATACATTTCTTTACGCACGCTAGCAGGAACATAACCTCTGCCGCGCTCGACCTTAATTTTAATGTTTAATTCGATATCTTGAGTCACGTTGGCGATAACCAAATCCGGATTGGCTATCTCAACGTTGTGTGGCAATTCTATATCGCCAGCGGTTACCGTTCCGGCGCCTTTTTTTGACAAAGTCAATGTGACTTCATCCCTGGAATGGACAATTACGGCCAGCTTCTTCAAATTCAAGATAATATCGATGACATCTTCTTGAACGCCTTCTATCGTTGTGAATTCGTGCAAGACTCCGTCGATAGAAATCTCCGTGACAGCACAACCAGGAATAGAAGAGAGCATAACTCTTCTCAAAGCATTACCGAGCGAATGACCGAATCCTCTCTCAAGAGGTTCAATCACAATACGGGAATGGTTAGCCGATTCGTTTATAACCTCGACTAATCTCGGCTTCAGAAGGCCGCCAATAGAACTCTGCATATCTTGTTTCCTAAGGCCTGTTTACTACTTAGAATAAAGCTCAACGACCAACTGCTCGTTGATGTCGGAACCCAGATCAACACGGTCAGGCACGGACTTGAAAACACCACTCATTTCTTTGGTATTAACTTCCACCCATACAGGAAAACCATACTGCTCTGCTACAACCAAGGCATCCTTGATACGCTGCTGAGACTTGGCTTTTTCTCTAACCTTTACCACGTCTCCCGCAGACACTTGGTAGGACGGGATGTTGATAAGGCGATCATTAACCAGGATAGCCTTGTGAGAGACCAACTGTCTTGCTTCAGCACGGGTCGCGGCATATCCCATACGATAAACTACGTTGTCCAGTCTAGACTCAAGGAAATCCAAGAGATTTTGACCGGTGGCGCCTTTTTGCAAATCCGCCGCTTTGTAGTAGTTTCTGAATTGCTTTTCCAACACGCCGTAAATGCGACGCAAGCGCTGCTTCGCCCGAAGCTGCATTGCATAATCAGAGTTTCTAGTGCGTTTAGCCCCGTGCTGACCAGGGCGCTGATCCAATTTGCACTTACTCTCCAGAGATTTACCCCGGCTCTTTAAAAAAAGATCTGTGCCTTCTCTGCGGCTCAACTTACACGCAGGACCAAGATATCTTGCCATTATTTACTCCACTACCTAAACGCGACGCTTTTTCGGGGGACGGCATCCGTTATGAGGAATAGGCGTCACATCCACAATATTCGAAATTTTAAAACCCATACTGTTTAATGAGCGAACCGCAGACTCACGGCCAGGACCGGGTCCTTTGATCATAACATCTAGGTTTTTCATACCATACTCTTGAGCGACTGCCCCGGCTTTTTCAGCCGCCACTTGCGCCGCAAATGGGGTGCTCTTTCTTGAACCACGAAACCCCGAGCCGCCCGAAGTCGCCCAGGACAAGGCGTTGCCTTTCCGATCTGTGATTGTAACGATCGTATTATTAAAGGAAGCGTGGACATGAACAATGCCGTCAGCGACTTCCTTTTTTATCCGTTTCTTAACTCGATTTTGGGTTGCCATCAAATTGCCTATCTATTCTAATTATTACTTGGTGACCGATTTACGAGGTCCCTTTCTTGTCCTCGCATTCGTACGAGTCCGCTGACCTCTCAACGGAAGCCCCCGACGATGGCGAATTCCGCGATAGCAGCCAAGATCCATAAGCCTCTTTATGTTCATAGAGACTTCCCTACGCAGATCGCCTTCAACGGTCATACCAGAAATGACTTTGCGTATTGCCTCAACTTGATCTTCAGTCAGATCCCTGATTTTGGCAGCGGGATTAACACCAACTTCACTGCAAATATCTCTAGCAGTCTGCCTACCAATTCCGTAAATAGCTGTTAAGGCTATCTCCGCATGCTTATGATCAGCCACGTTTATACCAGCAATACGAGCCATTCAAACACTCCAAAAACGATACTATAAGGTTAAACGGAGAAGTATAACACTCCGAAAAATAAATCGCAAAAACAACTATCCTTGCCTTTGCTTGTGACGACCATCTTTACAGATGACCCTGACTACGCCATTTCTTTTTATAACTTTGCAGCTTTTGCAAATGGCTTTAATTGAAGCGCGTACTTTCACGGCTAACTCCTAATCTCAAGATTTTTTCAAATTGGCTTTTTTCATTAATCCTTCGTACTGCTGCGACATCAAATGCGTTTGCATTTGGGATATAAAATCCATCACGACAACAACAATAATGAGCAACGATGTACCGCCAAAGGAAAATGGGACATTCCAGTATACAATCAAAAATTCCGGAAGCAGACAGATCAAAGTGATGTATACAGCGCCAATTAACGTTAGGCGAGTCATGACTTTGTCAATGTAACTTGTAGTCTGTATTCCGGGACGTATCCCTGGCAAATAGGCGCCGGACTTTTTGAGGTTTTCCGCTGTCTCCTTGGAATTGAACACCAATGCCGTGTAGAAAAAGCAGAAAAAAACAATCGCTAACGCATAACACAGCACATAAACAGGCTGTCCTGGAGACAAAACGGAAGCAACATCTTGCAACCAAGAGAAACCGTCGATGTTACCGAACCAGCCCGCAATCGTTGCCGGGAAAAGAATAATGCTTGAAGCAAAAATCGGGGGAATTACGCCTGCCATATTCAGCTTTAACGGTAGAAAAGAGCTCTGCCCGGCGTAAACTTTGTTACCCTGCTGCCGCTTGGGGTAGTTAATCGTTATTCTCCTTTGCCCCCGCTCGACAAACACCACTATACCTGTTACGAAAATCGATAGCGCGAACAGCAGCACTATAAACGCACCATTCATTTCACCGGTGCGAGCCAACTCCAACGTGCCACCAATGGCCGACGGCAAACCGGATACGATGCCAGCAAAAATCAGTAGCGAAATCCCGTTACCAATGCCACGCTCAGTGACTTGCTCACCAAGCCACATCAGGAATATAGTCCCAGTAACCAACGTGATCGTTGTAACAACAATAAAACCTATTCCAGGCTGTATGACAACAGCGAGACCGCCAGCAGTCTGGTTTTGCAGCGCGACAGAGATACCTACCGATTGGAACATCGCCAAAATAACGGTGCCATAACGAGTGTACTGAGAAATTTTCCGCCGACCGGACTCGCCTTCCTTTTTTAACTGCTCCATTGCTGGAATGACTATGGTCATCAGCTGCATTATGATCGAAGCAGAAATATATGGCATGATACCAAGCGCGAACAAACTTAAACGCATCAAAGCTCCACCAGAGAACATATTGAACATGTTCAAAATTGAGCCCGATTGCTGCTCAAACATCGTGGACAACGCCTTAGGATCTATCCCGGGGACAGGTATATGTGCGCCGATTCGATAAACAACGAAAGCACCGAGAACAAACAAAAGCCTCGATTTCAGCTCACCAAACCGAAAACTTCCAGCAGACACTTCGTAACCTTTAGCACTCACTTAGGCCTCTACTTTGCCACCAGCAGCTTCAATCGTTAACTTCGCACCAGCCGTAACACCAACACCTTTCAATGTAAGCGGGCGAGATATAACACCGGTATTTACTACTTTGACTTTCTTCGCAAACACAGGAACCAGATTATTATCAACCAACACCTGTATATCAACCAAGTCTACATTCAATGAATTTATTTCACTTAAACGGACTTCAGCAGAGTATTTCTTAGTGCGAGAAGTAAAGCCAACTTTAGGAAGCCTTCTTTGGAGCGGCATCTGCCCGCCCTCAAAGCCGACTTTATGGAACCCACCAGCCCTCGCTTTCTGCCCTTTATGGCCGCGGCCGCAGGTTTTACCGTCAGTAGAGCCGATACCGCGACCGACCCGCTTAGCTTTTTTTCTAGACCCGTATGCGGCTTGTATGGTGTTTAAATACATTTAGACTTCCTCTACTTTAAGCATGTAAGCGACTTTATTAATCATGCCTCTGTTCTCCGGCGTGTCGACTACTTCTACCACTTGACGAATTCTGCTCAAACCCAAGCCTTTCAGGCACAATTGATGACTTTTTAGCCTACCGTTCTTACTTTTTGTCATCATCACACTCAACTTTCTGCCAGACATGTTCTTATCCTGTAATTTGTTCTACAGTCAAACCGCGCTTAGCCGCAATTCTCTTGGCGTCTTGCATCGCAGTTAGGCCATTGATAGTTGCTCTAACAACGTTAATAGGGTTACTGGTTCCGATACATTTGGCTAATACATTATGCACACCGACTACTTCAAAAACCGCCCTCATAGCACCGCCCGCGATGATACCAGTACCATCAGATGCAGGCTGCATATACACTTTAGCGGCACCAGTATTTGACATTATCGAGTATTGCAAGGTCCCATCCTTGAGAGCAACCTTTCTCATATTTTTACGCGCTTGCTCTAAAGACTTCTGTATAGCGACAGGAACTTCTCTCGCTTTTGATACACCGTAACCGACGCGCCCGTCGCCATCGCCTACTACTGTAAGCGCGGCAAAACCAAATACCCTACCGCCTTTCACAACTTTCGCCACGCGACGAACGGATACTAATTTCTCTTGCAGCCCGTCAGCGCTACCTTGAGATGGTGCTGTTGCCATATTTTTCCCCTAAAACTTCAATCCGGCTTCGCGAGCAGCATCAGCCAATGCCTTCACGCGACCGTGATATTTAAAACCTGACCGATCAAACGCGACTTGTTGGACACCTGCTGCTATCGCTCTTTCCGCAATAAGCTTACCTACCTCAGTAGCTGCATCGACGTTACTGGTATTCTTTACTTTAGCCTTTACATCGGCAAGCACAGTCGAAGCGGAAGCCACTGTTAGCTTACCGTCCGCACTTAGCACTTGGGCATAAATGTGTTGGGACGTACGATGTATGGTCAACCGATTGACATTCAACTTTTTGATCTTGCAGCGCAGCTTGAGTGCTCGCTTCAGCCTGGAAGATTTCTTATCCATTTATGCTACCTATTTTTTCTTGGCTTCTTTTCGAGCCACGTATTCATCAGCGAGCCTGACACCCTTGCCTTTGTAAGGCTCTGGCGGCCGAAACGCTCGAATTTCGGAAGCCACCTGACCCAATTTCTGCTTGTCGCTACTCTTAACCAAAAGCTCTGTTTGTGAAGGCGCTTCTACAGTGACACCCTCGGGAACCGTATATTCGACTGGATTGGAATACCCTAAAGACAAAGTCAATTGATTCTCTTTGACTTGTGCTCTGTAACCGACGCCAACTAACAACATCCTTTTTACAAAGCCTTCAGATACACCCTTGACCATGTTATTGATCGATGCTCGAGCGGTTCCGGCATGAGCTTTTGCACCTTTTACCGAATCATCCCATTTAACGCTGATTACATTGTCCGCGACTTCCAGATCAACTGACGGAGACAACTGGAACGAAAGCTCACCAAGCTTTCCTTTGACTACCGTTTGTTTGCCTACTACTTTGATATCTACGCCCGCCGGTAAGACAATCGGCGCGTTAGCTACTCGTGACATGATATATCCTTGAACTTTCTTAGCAAACGGTACAAATAACTTCGCCGCCGTGCCCAATTGCCCGAGCCGCGCGATCTGTCATTACACCGTTTGAAGTTGATACGATTGCGATACCGAGGCCGCCGAGCACCTTAGGCAACTCATCCTTTGACTTATATATCCTCAAACCTGGCCGACTAACCCGCTTAACACTCTCAATAACCGGCACGCCGTTGTAGTACTTAAGCTCGATAGTCATCTCAGTGTGACTACCTGTTATTTCGGTCTTGTAATCGCTGATGTAACCTTCTTCCTTCAGAACTTTCGCAATCGCGAGCTTTAATTTAGAAGAAGGCATTTTCACATTCTTTTTACCCGCAGACTGACCATTTCTGATTCTGGTCAACATGTCTGCTATCGGATCTGTCATACTCATTTTTTATTCCCCAACAACCTGAACGTAACTATGGTTACCAGCTAGCTTTCGACAATCCGGGCACATCGCCTCGCATTGTCGCTTCTCTTAGCTTATTTCTGCTCAAACCAAATTTTCTGTAGTATCCGTGCGGCCGCCCGGTGAGCTTACAACGATTACGTAATCTGGATTTGCTGGAGTCTCTGGGTAATTTCTGCAATTGAATCTGCGCGGTCTCCTTTTCTTCAAAAGAAGCACCCGGCGAACGAATGACTTCTTTCAGCGCATTTCTTTTACTTTCGTATTTTTTGATTAAACCTGCACGTTTGGTTTCGCGTGCAATCATAGATTTTTTTGCCATCTGAACACCCTTAGTTTTTAAATGGAAAATTGAACAGCTTCAACAACGCCAAACCTTCTTCATCGGTTTTCGCTGTCGTAGTAATACAAATATCCATCCCACGAAGAGCGTCTATTTTGTCATAATCGATTTCTGGAAATATAATTTGCTCCTTGATTCCGACGGAATAGTTCCCCCTTCCGTCAAAACTCTTGGAACTCATCCCCCTGAAATCGCGAATTCGAGGTATTGAAATAGTGATGAGCCTATCCAAAAACTCATACATTCTATCGCTTCGTAACGTTACCTTGCAGCCAATAGGCATGTCGTCACGAATCTTAAAACCAGCTATAGATTTACGAGCTAGCGTGATAACTGCTTTTTGTCCCGATATTTTTTCCATATCGGAAACCGCTGACTGGAGAACTTTCTTGTCGGCGACCGCACCACCGACACCCATGTTAAGCGTGATTTTCGTCAGCTTGGGCACTTGCATTACGGTCTTATAGCCGAACTGATTAATCAGAGCCGGAACTATTTCTTCTTTGTATTTCTTTTCTAATCTGGACATAGCTTATTCCTCAATCTCCGATAGCTTCTTTGGTAGATTTAAAAAATCTAACTTTCTTACCATCAGCTTCAAGCCTAAAACCCACTCGATCGGCCTTCTTGGTTTTCGGGTTGAATATAGCTATGTTTGAAACGTGAATAGGCATGTTTTTATCAACAATCCCACCGGAAATACCAAGATTAGGATTGCCTCTTTGGTGTTTTTTAACCAAATTAACACCTTCCACCAAAACCCGGTCGTTCTCCAATACTTTTGAAATCCGCCCTAGCTTGCCTTTTTCCTTTCCTACACAAACGATAACTTCGTCGCCTTGCTTAATTTTTTGCATACTCGGTACTCCGTTATAGCACTTCTGGGGCTAATGAGATGATTTTCATAAACTTATCACCTCTCAGCTCTCGTGTAACTGGCCCAAAAATACGCGTACCGATCGGTTGAAGCTGGTTATTTAAAATGACCGCTGCATTTCCGTCGAAGCGGATAACAGAGCCGTCGGCCCTACGAACACCCCTTTTTGTTCTTACTACCAAAGCGTTGTAGACGTCACCCTTTTTAACACGAGTACGAGGCATTGCGTCTTTTACACTTACTTTGATAATGTCGCCTATGCCGGCATAACGGCGGTGCGATCCCCCAAGAACCTTGATACACATGACCTTTTTTGCGCCACTGTTGTCGGCGACGTCAAGGCTAGTTTGCATCTGAATCATTTTAAATTCCCAACTAAAAATATAAATTACTTGTTAGAAGTCTCTATAACTTCCAGCAACTTGAATGATTTGTTTTTTGAAATCGGCCTGCATGAGGCAATTGCGACAATATCGCCTTCCTGACATACATTATTCTCGTCGTGAACCAGCAACTTAGTTGAGCGCTTAATGTATTTGCCGTACACAGGATGCTTAACCAGCCTTTCCACTAAAACGGAAGCGGTTTTGTCCATTTTGTTACTGACCACTCGGCCTGTAACTTTACGCACACTTTCTGTATTCTCACTCATGATCAAGCCCTTGCCAATTCGCTCAAGATAGTATTAATACGGGCTATGTCTTTTCTGACCGCCTTTACTTGACTAGGCTTAGCAAGTTGGCCTGTGCCCTTCTGCATCCGAAGATTAAATTGCTCACGAGACAATTCCAACAAAGTTTGGCTTAATTCATCCCTACTTTTACTTCTCAATTCTATTGCTTTCATTACATTATCGTCCGAGCAGAAAACGTTGTTTTTACTGGCAGCTTGGCGGCCGCGAGCTCAAACGCCTCTCTTGCCAACTCTTCAGATACACCTTCTATCTCGAACAGCATGGTTCCAGGCTTAATTTGAGCAACCCAGTATTCTACACTACCTTTGCCTTTACCCATACGAACTTCTAAAGGCTTTTTAGTGATTGGCTTGTCAGGAAAAATACGGATCCAAATTTTTCCGCCCCGTTTGACATGCCGACTAATAGCTCGACGGGCCGCCTCAATTTGTCGGGCGGTCATTCTACCACGACTTATCGATTTCAAACCGTACTCTCCGAAGCTAACAGACGACCCACGCAACGCGGTTCCGTTGTTTCGCCCAGTGTGTTGTTTGCGGAACTTGGTTCTTTTTGGTTGAAGCATTTTATCTATTCCCCTTCAACTTATTTTTTTGATTCGGCATTGAGCGAAGCGGTATGCGCATCCATATCGAAAACCTCGCCTTTGAATATCCAAACTTTGATACCGATGATACCGTAAGTAGTTTTTGCCTCAGCCGTACCGTAATCTATATCTGCACGCAAGGTGTGGAGCGGCACGCGACCTTCACGGTACCATTCGGTCCGAGCAATCTCAGCACCGTTCAAACGTCCGGCCACTGTGATCTTGATTCCTTCGGCACCCAGCCTCATTGTATTCGTTACAGCCCGCTTCATAGCGCGACGATACATAATGCGCTTCTCTAGTTGCTGAGCGATGCTCTCGGCAACCAAGTAGGCATCCAACTCCGGCTTCCGGATTTCTTCCACATTTAACTGGACAGGAACACCCATCATTGCCGAAATATTCTGGCGCAATATATCTATGTCCTCGCCTTTTTTGCCGATAACAATACCCGGGCGAGCCGTATGCACAGTTATATTTGCGTTATTGGCCGGACGATTGATCTGGACACGACTCACCGAGGCGTGCGCTAATTTCTGCTTAATATATTCCCGAACTTTCAAATCTTGCAGCAGAAGCACAGGGTAATTCTGGCTATTTGCATACCATCTCGAAGTCCAATCTTTTACGATCCCGAGACGAATCCCAGTGGGATGAACCTTTTGTCCCATCTTATACCTCTATTTCTCTGCTACTTTGATTGTTATATGGCAAGTTCTTTTCAAAATATGATTCGCCCGCCCTTTTGCTCGAGCTGAGATCCGCTTCATAGTGCGGCCCTCGTTAACGAAAACGGTGGACACCCTCAATTCGTCGACGTCTGCATTTTCGTTGTGCTCAGCGTTGGCGATAGCTGACTCAAGTACTTTCTTAAAAATCGCAGCAGCTTTTTTAGAGCTGAAATTCAAGACATTTAAAGCGTTTTCAACGGGCAACCCTCTAATCTGGTCACCCACCAAGCGGGCTTTTTGCGCCGACAACGGAGCGTTACTCAATTTTGCCGATACTTCCACATTCACTCCTTATCTCGATTTTTTGTCAGCGATATGGCCTTTATAAGTTCTCGTCGGCGAGAACTCACCCAATTTATGACCGACCATATTCTCAGAAATCAATACCGGTACGTGTTGCTTACCATTATGAACCGCAATAGTCAAGCCCAACATATCGGGACTGATCATCGACCGTCTAGACCAGGTTTTAATTGGTTTCCTATTATTTGTTCTCACCGCCTCTTCAACTTTCTTCAGCAAGTGATGATCAATAAATGGACCTTTTTTAATTGAACGTGGCACGTCAGATACCTCTTATTTTTGCTTACGGCGTCTGACAATCATGTTGTCAGTACGTTTATTTTTTCTGGTTTTATAACCCTTAGTAGGAGTACCCCAGGGAGACACAGGATGTCGACCGCCGGATGTTCTACCTTCACCACCACCGTGCGGATGGTCTACAGGGTTCATAGCAACACCTCGCACAGTAGGCCTGACGCCACGCCATCTCTTGGCACCAGCCTTGCCCAACGAAACCAAGTTATGCTCTGAGTTTGAAACCTCGCCGACGACACCCTTGCAGTCAGAAGGCACTTTTCTCATTTCGCCGGAACGCAATCTCACAGTAACGTATGCACCATCTTTAGCAACCAACTGCACCGAAGTACCGGCACTTCTTGCTATTTGCGCACCTTTACCAGGCTTTAGCTCTACGCAATGCAAAGTCGTACCTAATGGCATGTTACGCAGAGGCATGCAGTTACCTACCTTCACAGGAGTGGTTTCGGAACTCAATATCTCTTGCCCGATTTCGATGCCTTTGGGTGCAATTATGTATCGACGCTCCCCATCCCTAAACAAAACCAACGCGATATTCGCAGTTCTGTTTGGATCGTACTCTATGCGCTCGACGATTGCTGGAATGTCTGTTTTATCGCGCTTAAAATCGATGATTCGATAAAACTTCTTGTGGCCGCCGCCGATGTGGCGCGTTGTAATCCGACCCAAATTATTGCGACCACCGGTATTGCTCTTTTTTTCTAGTAGTTGTGCAAATGGCTTACCCTTATGCAAATCATTATTTTGTACACGCACTACAAACCGAGAACCTGGAGATGTCGGCTTTGATTTTAGAATAGCCATGCTCTTCTACCGCTCCTATTTGCCTTAAAAGTTATGCTGTTGCAAGTTCGATGTTATGGCCCGACTGCAATTTCACATATGCTTTTTTCCAGTCTGAGCGTTTACCCAATGCGCGTCCGAATCGCTTAATCTTTCCCTTAACATTTAGCACGCGAACCGACTCCACTTTCACGCCGAACATCAACTCAACCGCTTTTTTGATTTGCAGCTTAGTCGCTGTTTTTTGTACTTTAAATACGAATTGGTTATTTTGATCCGCAGCGTTAGAACTCTTTTCAGAAATGATCGGTGCGTACAAAATATTAGCTAATTTTACCTTCTGATCGCTCATGCCAAACGCTCCTCTATTTGCTTCAGTGCAGTAGCGGTCGCTATCACCTGATCTGCCGCCACCAACGACACCGGATCAACGCTTGTCGGGGTAACCACAGCGACGTACGGCAAATTTCTTGCAGCCAAAATTAAATTCTCGTTCAAGTCATCCGCAACAACCAACAACCGCTTAGCCTCTATGCCTTTGATCTTTGCCAAGAACTCTTTCGTTTTTGGACTCTCAGGAATTATGTCGTTGCATACAGCAATTCGGCCTTGTCTCAATAATTCGGAGAATATTGAGCGGATCCCCGCCTTATACATTTTTTTGTTCAGCTTCTGATCGAATGATCTTGGCTGCGCAGCGAAAGTGACACCACCAGTACGCCAGATCGGGCTTCTTGTTGTACCAGCGCGAGCGCGGCCAGTGCCTTTCTGCCTAAATGGCTTCAATCCACCACCACTTACCGCGGACCGGTTCTTTTGTGCCTTCGTGCCCGCCCTTGCAGCTGACAAATATTTGGTTACAAGCTGATGGATTAACGTTTCGTTAAATGCTTGGCCGAATACGGCTTCTGACACTTCAAGTGCCTGTGACGAACCGCCGCCGTTGATTGCAGGTATTTGTAATGCCATAAATTAACCTTTATTAATCATTTTTACCGCCGGGGTGATAACTACATCACCACCTTTCGCGCCCGGCACGGCACCTCTGACGAGGATTAAATTCCGCTCGATGTCGACAGCATGAATCTTAAGATTCTGCACGGTGGTCTTAGCCGCCCCCATATGCCCGCACATCTTTTTGCCTTTAAATACCCGGCCCGGTGTTTGGTTCATACCGCTTGAACCCGGAACCCTGTGAGAACGAGAGTTACCGTGCGTTGCGTCCTGAGTTCTAAAGTTGTGTCGTTTAACCGTACCGGCGAATCCTTTACCGATAGAAGTACCAGCAACATCGACAATTTGGCCAGCCGAAAACAGATTAATGTTGAGCTCTGAGCCAGGCGCTAACTCGACACCCTCGTCTTCGCCTAACCTAAATTCCCACAACCCTCTACCTGCAGTGACGTTGGCAGAAGCATAGTGGCCCGCCATCGCTTTATTGACCTTAGAAGACTTTACGTCACCGGCGGCCACTTGGATTGCGCGATAACCGTCATTTTCCAAGCTCTTTACTTGTATGACCCGGTTAGAGTCGACATGAAGCACGGTTACCGGTACCGAAGAACCATCTTCGCAAAATATTCTGGTCATACCACATTTACGACCAATAAGACCTATTGACATCTGCCAATCCCTCTAATCTATAACTTCTCGTTATTTCAGCTTAATTTGAACATCAACCCCAGCCGCCAGATCAAGCTTCATCAAGGCGTCAACGGTCTTATCGGTAGGTTCGACAATGTCCAACAACCGCTTATAAGTTCTCAATTCGTATTGGTCGCGCGCGTCTTTGTTGACGTGAGGCGAGATCAATACGGTAAAGCGCTCTTTTCTAGTAGGCAAAGGAATCGGGCCTTTAACTTGAGCCCCGGTTCGCTTTGCTGTCTCTACTATCTCTCCTGCCGACTGATCGATCAGTTTGTGATCGAAGGCTTTCAATTGGATTCTGATAGTTTGATTTGCCATATTTAATTACTCGACAATAGAAGCCACAACACCCGCACCTACGGTACGACCACCTTCGCGGATCGCGAAGCGCAAGCCGTCTTCCATCGCGATCGGCGAGATCAATTTAACGGTGACGGAGATATTGTCGCCCGGCATTACCATTTCTACGCCTTCAGGCAGCTCAACCGCACCGGTTACGTCAGTCGTTCTGAAGTAGAATTGCGGACGGTAGCCGTTGAAGAATGGGGTGTGACGACCACCCTCTTCTTTCGACAATACGTAGATTTCCGCTTTGAAATGGGAGTGCGGCTTGATGCTGTTTACGTGCGCCAATACCTGACCCCGCTCGACATCGTCACGTTTAGTACCACGCAGCAGGATACCGACGTTGTCACCGGCTTGGCCTTGGTCCAGCAATTTGCGGAACATTTCGACACCGGTGCAGGTGGTTTTTTGGGTATCGCGAATACCGACGATTTCAACCTCTTCGCCAACTTTGATAATACCGCGCTCTACACGACCGGTTACCACGGTACCGCGACCGGAAATGGAGAATACGTCTTCGATCGGCATCAGGAATTTGCCGTCGATCGCACGTTGCGGCTCTGGGATGTAGCTGTCCAGCGCCTCAACCAGTTTAACAACCGATTGGACACCGATTTCGCTTTGCTCGCCTTCCAGTGCCTTCAACGCTGAACCAACGATGATTGGGGTGTCGTCGCCCGGGAATTCGTATTGGTTCAACAACTCGCGAATTTCCATCTCAACCAGTTCGATCAACTCAGCATCGTCAACCATATCGGCTTTGTTCAGGAACACGACGATGTAAGGAACACCTACTTGGCGAGACAACAGGATGTGCTCACGCGTTTGCGGCATCGGGCCGTCGGCAGCGGAGCAAACCAGAATAGCGCCATCCATTTGAGCGGCACCGGTAATCATGTTTTTGACGTAGTCGGCGTGACCCGGGCAGTCAACGTGGGCGTAATGGCGATTCGCTGACTCATATTCAACGTGAGATGTTGAAATGGTGATACCGCGAGCGCGCTCTTCGGGTGCGTTGTCGATTTGATCGAATGCTTTCGCTTCGCCACCTTGCAGTTCAGCCATCACTTTGGTCAAAGCCGCTGTCAGCGTGGTTTTGCCGTGGTCAACGTGGCCGATCGTCCCTACGTTTACGTGCGGTTTCTTTCTTTCAAATTTTTCTTTAGCCATGATTCAATACCTGATATTTAAAAAACTTAAGATACTTTTCTAATAATCGCTTCCGCAATATTTGCAGGTGCTTCGTTATATTTTTCAAACTGCATACTATAAGTAGCTCGGCCCTGAGTGGCCGAACGAAGATCGGTAGCGTAACCGAACATCTCCGCTAGCGGGACCTCACACTGAACTACCTTGCCCGCGGGCACATCATCCACTCCGTGAATCAGCCCCCTACGCCGATTGATGTCACCAACCACATCCCCCATATATTCTTCGGGAGTAACGACTTCAACCTTCATAATCGGCTCCAGCAATACCGGACACGCAGCCTTTGCTCCATCCCTAAAGCTCATAGATCCTGCTATTTTGAAAGCCATTTCATTCGAATCGACATCATGATATGAACCATCGAATAAACTAACCTTTACATCAACAACCGGAAAGCCGGCTAATACACCGTTTTCCATTTGCTCTTGAACCCCTTTATCGATAGCCGGTATGTATTCCTTAGGAACAACTCCTCCAACTATTTCATTGACAAACTCGTAACCGGAACCAAGCTCCTTTGGTTCGATGCGCAACCAGACATGACCATATTGCCCTTTGCCGCCAGTCTGCCTAACAAATTTACCTTCGCTTTCTACGACTTTCGTTACCGTCTCCCGGTAAGCAACTTGTGGCGCGCCCACATTGGCCGCGACACCAAACTCTCTTTTCATCCGGTCCACAATAATTTCCAGATGCAACTCACCCATCCCGGATATGATCGTTTGCCCGGACTCAGGATCGGAGTTCACGCGAAAGGAGGGATCTTCTTGCGCCAACTTTGATAGCGCATTGCCTAGCTTGTCTTGATCTGCTTTCGTCTTGGGTTCGACCGCTACCGAAATAACCGGCTCAGGGAACTCCATTTTTTCCAACAACACTGGAGAACCCATCTCGCAGAACGTGTCTCCAGTTGTAACTTCTTTCAGCCCAACTAGCGCAGCAATATCCCCAGCCCTAACTTCACTTATCTCTACGCGGCTATTTGCATGCATTTGCACAATCCGGCCTATGCGCTCGCGTTTATTCTTGGTCGCGTTCAGCGCAGTATCGCCGGACTTAAGCACACCCGAATAAACCCGAAAGAACGTTAGCGTACCTACAAACGGGTCAGCTGCAATCTTAAATGCCAAGGCCGAAAATGGCTCATCATCCTTGGCATACCTAAAAATTTTTTCTCCGGCATCATTCAAACCAGAAACAGAACTAATATCGACTGGAGAAGGAAGATAGTCGATTACGGCATCCAATAAACATTGGACCCCTTTATTTTTAAAAGCCGAACCACAGAAGGCAGGAACCAATTCATTAGCCAACACCCGCGCCCTTATTCCTGCCTTTATCTCCGATTCTGAGAGCTCTCCTTGCTCCAAGTATTTCTCCATCAATGCGTCCGAACCTTCCGCCGCCGCCTCCAGCATGTGTTCACGCCATTTAGCACACTCGCCCAGCAACTCTTCGGGAATTTCTGACTCTACGAACTCCAAGCCCATATCGGCTTCGGACCAATAAATGGCTTTCATTTTCAGAAGATCAGCGACACCTTTGAACGAGTCTTCCGAACCGATCGGCAATTGCATCGGAACCACCGAAGCACCCAAACGGCTTTTTATCTGACTAACCACCCTTAGAAAGTCCGCCCCAACACGATCCATCTTATTGACGAACACCACACGAGGCACCGCGTATTTATTTGCTTGCCGCCACACAGTTTCAGATTGCGGCTCGACCCCTCCAACCGCACAAAACACCGCACAAGCACCATCGAGAACCCTGAGAGACCGCTCGACCTCGATAGTAAAATCTACATGGCCGGGGGTATCAATAATATTGATCCTATGCTGCTCGTTAGCGCGATCCATCCCCGACCAAAAGCAGGTTGTGGCAGCAGATGTGATGGTAATTCCGCGCTCCTGCTCTTGCTCCATCCAATCCATGGTTGCCGCACCATCGTGAACCTCACCAATCTTATGAGAGACGCCGGTGTAGTAAAGTATTCTTTCAGTTGTTGTTGTCTTCCCGGCATCGATATGAGCCATGATGCCTATATTACGATAGCGCTCTATAGGCGTCTTTCGAGACACAACAACAACCTACGCAGGATTACCAGCGGTAATGTGCAAACGCTTTATTGGCTTCAGCCATTCTGTGCGTATCTTCGCGTTTTTTCGCGGCCGCACCACGCCCCTCAGAAGCATCCAAAAGCTCGCCCGCCAATTTCGCAGCCATCGTTCTTTCATTTCTTTTGCGGGCCGCATCTATCAACCACCGCATCGACAAAGCCAACCTCCGAGCAGGACGCACCTCGACAGGAACCTGGTACGTAGCACCGCCTACCCTTCTGGACTTCACTTCCACTCTGGGCTGCACATTTTCCAGAGCTTTAGAAACCAACTCCAAAGATTCCTTATGACCCTTGCCTTCGATTACATCCAACGCACCATACACAATCTTTTCGGCAACGGACTTTTTCCCATCCACCATAATCATATTCATGAACTTCGAAAGCATATCACTTCCAAAGCGCGGATCCGGATTGATTATTCTTTTTGCAGCAACTCTTCTTCTTGACATCTGTTACCAACCCTTATTTTTTCGGCCTTTTAGCGCCATATTTCGAGCGACCGCACTTTCTATCCTTAACCCCGGATGTATCAAGGCTGCCCCTTACCACGTGGTAACGCACACCCGGCAAATCCTTTACCCTGCCACCACGAATCAGAACCACGGAGTGCTCCTGCAAATTATGCCCTTCACCCCCGATATAACTACTCACCTCTGCGCCGTTAGTCAAACGCACCCTGGCAACTTTCCGCAACGCAGAATTAGGCTTCTTTGGCGTCGTGGTGTACACCCGCGTGCAAACACCTCTTCTTTGCGGGCACGCTTCCAATGCGGGTACATTGGTTTTCTCTATTTTCTTAGCGCGAGGCTTACGGACCAACTGATTGATCGTGGCCATTCTTAACTACTCCGAATATGCAATGTTAATAAGTAATATCTTTCCGAAACGACATTACTCTGCTCAAACCGCTAGGCCGATTCGAGCAGAGCATGATACCGTTACCAAGTAACTAGGTCAAGCTTTTTTGTGGCTATTCAACGTTTAGCGCCTGCTTCAAAGCTTCTTCCACATCAACCGCTTCCATCGACTGACTTGATGCATCTGAAGTTGAAGCAAACTCGTTAGATCGTCTTTTCCGGCGCTGTTCGTGATAGGCCAATCCTGTTCCGGCTGGAATCAAACGACCTACGATCACGTTCTCTTTGAGGCCGTTCAGACTATCGCTGATGCCGCGTACTGCCGCGTCAGTCAAAACACGAGTGGTTTCTTGGAACGACGCCGCCGAAATAAACGACTCGGTAGCGAGAGATGCTTTGGTGATACCCAATAATAACGAATCGTAACTCGCCGGGATTTTCCCTTCTCTTTCGACTTGGTCGTTCACAGCATTAATCATGGTACGTTCGACCTGCTCGCCTTTGACAAAATCGGTATCGCCCGACGCAGTGATCTCCACTTTTCTCAGCATCTGCCGGATGATCGCTTCGATATGCTTATCGTTGATTTTCACGCCTTGCAAGCGATAGACGTCTTGAATCTCTTTGACCAAGTAATCAGCCAATTCCTCGATACCGCGCAAGCGCAGGATATCGTGCGGCGTCAACTCGCCCTCGGCGATGGTTTCGCCCTTATCGACGAATTCGCCTTCGAACACGGTGATGTGACGCCATTTGGGGATCAGCGTTTCGTATTGTTCCCCCTCGGAATCCGTGATGATCACACGCTGTTTACCTTTGGTTTCCTTGCCGAAAGATACCATACCGGTCGCTTCCGCCAAAATTGCCGGGTCCTTGGTTTTACGCGCCTCGAACAAATCGGCAACCCGCGGCAGACCACCGGTAATATCGCGAGTTTTACTGGATTCTTGCGGAATTCTCGCCAATACGTCGCCGACTTTAACCTCACCGCCGTCTTTAACCCCAACGATAGCGCCGGCCGGCAGAAAGTATTGCGCGGGTATGTCGGTACCCGGCAAATTGATCTGGCCACCTTGTTCATCGATCAGCCGTACCATCGGCCGTAGCTCTTTACCCGCCGAGGTTCTTTGCTTAGGATCGGTTACCACCCGCGAAGTCAAACCGGTCACCTCATCCGACTGCTCCTGTACGGTAATACCGTCCATAAAATCGATCAACTGAATGAAACCGTCCACCTCTGTAATAACCGGGTGGGTGTGCGGGTCCCAGTTAACAATGATATCGCCAGCGCTGACAGGCGTACCGTCGGCAACCGACAATACTGCACCGTACGGGATCTTGTAGCGTTCACGCTCGCGTCCGTAATCGTCCATGACTCCAACTTCGCCGGATCTGGATACGGCCACCAAGTTGTTTTCCCGGTTTTTCACCGTCTTCATGTTATTCAGTTTTGCCGTACCGCTCGATTTAACTTGCACGTTACTGACCGCGGCCGACCGCGATGCCGCACCACCGATGTGGAAGGTACGCATGGTCAACTGGGTTCCAGGCTCGCCGATCGATTGGGCGGCAACCACGCCGATAGCCTCGCCGATATTAACTAAATGGCCACGACCCAAATCGCGACCGTAGCACTTGGCGCATACGCCATGGCGAGATTCACAAGTGATGACCGAACGCACTAGCATCTTATCGATACCGTTCTCTTCCAGTACTATGACCAAGTTTTCGTCGATCATAGTACCGGCCGGTATTAGCACGTTATTGCCAGCAGGTTCAGTGACGTCGATCGCCGCTACCCTTCCAAGCACACGGTCGACCAGCGGCTCGACAACATCTCCGCCTTCGATAATCGGCATCATGGTCAAACCGTTTTGGGTACCGCAATCGAACTCGGCGATAACCAAATCCTGTGCGACATCAACTAAGCGCCGAGTCAGATAACCGGAGTTCGCAGTTTTCAACGCGGTATCGGCAAGACCTTTACGGGCACCGTGGGTGGAAATAAAGTATTGCAATACGTCCAAACCTTCCCGGAAGTTCGCCGTAATCGGCGTTTCGATGATAGAACCGTCCGGCTTAGCCATCAAACCACGCATCCCAGCCAACTGCCGGATTTGAGCCGCGGAACCCCGAGCCCCAGACTCGGCCATCATAAAAATGGAGTTGAACGATTTTTGTTTGACGGTCTGGCCGGCTTTGTTAACAACCTCGTCTTCCCCCAAGCCCTCCATCATGACTTTCGCCACTTGGTCGTTGGCGCGAGACCAGATATCGACAACTTTATTGTAACGTTCGCCGTCGGTAACCAAACCGGATGCGTACTGGTTCTGGATCTCGCTAACTTCGGCGTCCGCAGCCCGGATAATGTCGGCCTTTTTCAGCGGAATTTCCATGTCTTCGATACCGAACGATACGCCGGCTCGAGTCGCGTATTTAAAGCCCAAATACATGATCTTGTCGGCAAGAATAACGGTCTCTTTGATACCCAGGTAGCGATAGCTGTAGTTGATTAAACGCGAGATATTTTTCTTGGTCATATCGACGTTGACCAACTCGTACGGCATGCCATCCGGCGCAATACCCCAAATAATGGCGCGGCCGACAGTGGTTTGTTTCCGGCTGACTATAGTTTCGAACTCGCCCTGGGCGTTTTTCAACTTCTCGGTTATGCGAACCTGAATCTTGGTCTGCAATTCTACGGCTTTGCTATCCAAAGCCAGCATGACTTCCGACACATCGGAGAAGACGCTACCTTCGCCAACCGCGTTAATTTTCTCGCGGCTAATGTAATAGAGCCCCAAAACCACGTCCTGCGAGGGATTGATCACCGGCTCGCCGTTTGCAGGCGACAGAATGTTATTGGTCGCCATCATCAAAGTACGGGCTTCCAACTGCGCTTCCACAGACAAAGGAATATGAACCGCCATCTGGTCGCCGTCGAAGTCGGCATTGAAAGCGCTACAAACCAAAGGATGCAACTGGATGGCCTTACCTTCGATCAAGGTCGGCTCAAACGCTTGAATACCCAAGCGGTGCAACGTCGGCGCACGGTTCAACAGCACAGGGTGCTCGCGGATCACTTCTTCGAGGATGTCCCAAACTTCAGCGCCTTCGCGCTCTACCATTTTTTTGGCAGCTTTGATGGTTGTCGCCAAACCGCGCAGTTGCAATTTGCTGAAAATAAATGGTTTGAACAGCTCCAAAGCCATTTTTTTCGGTAATCCGCACTGGTGCAAACGCAAGGTCGGACCCACCACGATTACGGAACGGCCGGAGTAATCCACCCTTTTCCCTAGCAGGTTTTGACGGAAACGGCCTTGTTTACCCTTGATCATGTCGGCCAGGGATTTCAAAGGCCGGCGGTTACTCCCGGTAATGGCCCGACCGCGGCGGCCGTTGTCCAATAAGGCATCTACCGCTTCCTGCAACATCCGTTTTTCGTTACGCACGATAATGTCCGGCGCGTTCAAATCCAACAACCGCGTTAAACGGTTATTGCGGTTGATCACGCGGCGGTATAAGTCGTTCAAATCGGACGTCGCGAAACGACCACCATCCAACGGCACCAACGGACGCAATTCCGGCGGCAATACCGGCAGCACAGTCATGATCATCCATTCCGGACGATTATTCGATGCCAACAAGGAATCGATCACCTTCAAGCGTTTGGAAAATTTCTTGATTTTAGTGTCGGAATTGGTCGAATTGATCTCTTCGCGCAACTTGTTGATTTCGTCTTTCAAATCGATCGACTTCAACAAATCGTAAATGGCCTCCGCCCCCATTTTCGCGACGAAATCGTCGCCGTGCTCTTCGACCGCGTTCAAATATTCTTCGTCGGTCAATAACTGGCCTTTCTCCAGCGGCGACATGCCGGGATCGACCACGACAAATGTTTCGAAATAGAGCACGCGCTCGATCGAACGCAAAGTCATATCCAGCAACAGCGCGATCCGCGACGGCAAAGACTTCAAGAACCAAATATGCGCCACCGGGCTGGCCAAATCGATATGGCCCATACGCTCGCGCCGGACTTTGGACAAGGTCACTTCGACGCCGCATTTTTCACAGATTACGCCACGGTGTTTCAAGCGCTTGTATTTACCGCACAAGCACTCGTAATCGCTAATCGGACCGAAAATTTTTGCGCAGAACAAACCGTCCCGCTCGGGCTTGAAGGTCCGGTAATTGATCGTCTCAGGTTTTTTTACCTCACCGTAAGACCATGAGCGAATCATGTCCGGAGAAGCCAAACCAATGCGTATAGTGTCAAAATCGTCTGTACGGCCTTGACGCTTTAAGAAATTCATTAAATCTTTCAAGAGCTTACCCTCTTCAAAATGTTACCGATACCGTCCGAAATCTAGTCGTGTGAGGCCGACTACTCTTGTTCCATCTCGATATTGACCGCCAAGGAACGTATCTCTTTGACCAATACGTTAAACGATTCCGGCATACCGGCTTCCATGGAATGGTTGCCGTCGACAATGTTTTTGTACATTCGGGTCCGCCCTGTGACGTCGTCCGACTTGACCGTCAACATTTCCTGCAATGTGTAGGCCGCACCGTAGGCTTCCAGGGCCCAGACCTCCATCTCACCGAAGCGCTGACCACCGAATTGCGCTTTACCACCCAACGGCTGTTGCGTGACCAGACTATATGGACCTGTGGAACGCGCATGCATTTTGTCATCGACCAAGTGGTTCAATTTCAGCATGTACATATAACCCACGGTAACTTCGCGCTCGAACGGTTCGCCAGTCAATCCGTCGTAAAGCACGGTTTGACCATGTTCAGGCAAATCGGCCAAACGCAGCATGGTACGAATATCTTCTTCAGAAGCGCCGTCAAATACCGGAGTCGCCATCGGCACACCGCTGACCAAATTGAGCGCCAACTCCAAAATCTCTTTATCGCTGAACAGGCTCAGATCTTCCTTTTTACCGCTGCAGTTGTAGATTTTTTCCAAGAAACCGCGAATTTCGGCGACCTTGGCTTGCGCCTCCAACATTTTTCCAATCTTGATACCCAAGCCTTTTGCCGCCCAGCCCAAGTGGGTTTCCAGCACCTGGCCCACGTTCATCCGCGACGGTACGCCGAGCGGATTGAGCAGAATGTCGACCGGATTACCGTCCGCGGTATAAGGCATGTCTTCGATCGGCACGATCTGTGAGATAACACCCTTGTTACCGTGGCGACCTGCCATCTTATCGCCCGGCTGGATACGTTTTTTCACGGCCAAATAGACCTTGACCATTTTCAGCACGCCTGGCGCCAGATCGTCGCCCATCGTGATTTTTTTCTTTTTCTGCTCGAAACGCTCGTCAAATTCTTTGCGTTGCTGCTCGACTTGTTCGGCAACGGTTTCCAACTGAAGGTTGGCATCCTCGTCCAAGGTTCTGATTTTCAACAACTCGGAATGGGTCAATTGATCCAGATAATCGGCGCTGATTTCTTCGCCTTTTTTAAGACCATTCGGCCCTTTTTCGGCTTTCTTGCCGGTCAGCAAGGTTTTGACCCGCGCAAAAATGTCGTGCTCGACAATTTTCAACTGATCGTCCAAATCTTTGCGATAACGCTTGATTTCGGCTTCCTCAATCTCCAGCGCACGTTTGTCTTTCTTAACGCCATCGCGAGTGAAGACTTGCACGTCGATCACAGTACCGCGGACGTTGCCGGGCACACGCAAAGAAGTATCTTTCACGTCGGCAGCTTTTTCGCCGAAAATCGCCCGTAACAGTTTTTCTTCCGGCGTCAGTTGAGTTTCGCCTTTCGGAGTTACCTTACCGACCAGAATGTCGCCACCTTTGACTTCGGCACCGACATACACAATACCCGACTCGTCCAACTTGGAAAGCGCTTCCTCGCTGACGTTTGGAATATCGGCAGTGATTTCTTCCGGACTATGTTTGGTCTCCCGCGCGACACAGGTTTTTTCTTCGATGTGAATCGTCGTAAAACGATCTTCTTTCACGACCCGCTCTGACACCAGGATCGAGTCTTCGAAGTTGTAACCGTTCCAAGGCATGAAAGCGATCAGCATGTTCTGACCCAGCGCCAACTCGCCTAAGTCGGTAGACGGTCCATCGGCCAAAATATCGCCTTTATTGACGATGTCACCCAGCTTGACCAAAGGTTTTTGGTTGATACAGGTATTTTGGTTGGAGCGGGTATATTTGATCAGATTGTAAATATCCACACCCGGTACGCCGGCAACGGTTTCGTCATCGTTGGCGCGAACCACGATACGGCCCGCGTCGACGGCTTCGACCCTACCGCCGCGGGTAGCAACTACCGTTACCCCGGAGTCTTTAGCGACAACCCGCTCCATACCGGTACCGACCAACGGTTTCTCCGCACGCAAAGTCGGAACCGCTTGGCGTTGCATGTTCGAGCCCATCAAGGCGCGGTTGGCGTCGTCGTGCTCCAAGAATGGAATAATGGAAGCCGCTACGGAAACAATCTGTTTGGAAGACACGTCCATATATTGCACGGTGTCCGACGACGCCAGGGTAAATTCGTCCTTATAACGGCACGACACCAAGCCTTCGACCAGCTTACCGTTTTCGTCGACAGCCACGCTGGACTGAGCGATGACGTATTCGCCTTCTTCAATCGCAGAAATGTAATCGACTTGGTCGGTTACTTTGCCATCGACCACTTTTCTATATGGCGTCTCCAGGAAACCGTATTCGTTGGTTCTGGCATATACCGACAACGAGTTAATCAAACCGATATTCGGCCCCTCTGGTGTCTCGATCGGGCACACCCGGCCGTAGTGAGTGGTGTGAACGTCGCGAACTTCGAATCCTGCACGCTCTCTGGCCAAGCCGCCTGGACCCAACGCGGAAACCCGGCGTTTATGTGTGACCTGCGACAGCGGATTATTTTGGTCCATGAACTGCGACAACTGGCTGGAACCGAAAAACTCCTTCACCGCAGCTGACACCGGTTTGGCGTTGATAATTTCCTGCGGCATATAGCCTTCCGAATCGGCCAGGGTTAAACGCTCTCTGACCGCACGCTCAACCCGCACCAAACCGATACGGAATTGGTTTTCGATCATTTCACCGACTGAGCGGACGCGGCGATTTCCCAAATGGTCGATATCGTCCACGGTGCCGTTACCGTTTCTGATTTTGATCAATTCTTTCAGGACATCGATAATGTCTTCTTTGCTGAGCGTTCCCGGACCGTCGGTTTCTTCTCTGCCCAACCTGCGGTTAAACTTCATGCGTCCAACGGCAGACAGGTCGTAACGTTCGTCGGTAAAAAACAGGTTCTCGAACAAATTTTCGGCCGACTCCACGGTGGGCGGCTCGCCCGGACGCATCATCCGGTAAATTTCGACCAGGGCTTCCAGCCGGTTGGTCGTCGTGTCCAAGCGCATGGAGTTGGAAATGTACGGACCGCGGTCGAGATCGTTTACGTACAACGTGTTGATTTCGGACACACCGGCGTCGATCAGTTTTTGCAACAGGTTATCGGTAATCTCGTCGTTAACATTGGCCAACAACTCTCCGGTCGATTTGTCGATAACGTTGTGGCCAAGAATTTTGCCGTACAAATAGTCGCGCGGGACTTCAATTTCGGTCACACCGGCTTTTTCCAACTGGCGGACATGCTTCGCGGTGATTCTGCGGCCCTCTTCAATCACAACCTTGCCGTCGTGTTTGATATCGAATACCGCCATCTCGCCGCGCAAACGCTCCGGGATCACATGGAACATCAATTTGTCGGCATTCAAAGAGAACTTGTTGGTGTCGAAGAAAATCTTAACCATCTCTTCGTTTTCGTATCCCAGCGCTCGCAGCAGAATCGTGGCCGGAATTTTCCGGCGTCTGTCGATACGTACGTAAACGGCGTCTTTATGGTCGAATTCGAAATCCAACCAAGAGCCGCGGTACGGAATCACCCGAGCATTGAAAAGCAATTTTCCCGAAGAATGAGTTTTGCCTTTATCGTGGTCGAAGAATACGCCGGGCGATCTGTGCAATTGCGAAACGATAACACGCTCGGTACCGTTGATCACGAATGTACCGTTGTCGGTCATCAACGGCAGTTCACCCATGTAAACTTCTTGCTCGCGGATATCCTTGACAACTTTAGTATTAGCCGGCGCATCTTTGTCGTAAATCACCAGGCGCACCAATACTCGCAGCGGCGCCGAAAACGTCGCGCCGCGTTGCTGGCATTCTCTCACGTCGAAAGCGGGCTCTCCCAAGCGATACTTAACGTATTCCAATACGGCGTAACCAGAGTGGCTAACCACCGGAAATACGCTGGAGAATGCTGCGTGCAATCCTTGGTTGCGCCGTTTATCGGGCTCCACACCGGATTGCAGGAAATTCGCATAGGAATCAATTTGTGTCGCTAATAGATATGGGACGTCGAGTACCTCTGTACCTTTCCCAAAATTATTACGGATACGCTTTTTTTCGGTAAAAGAATAGGCCATATTGCTTCTATACCTTCGTCGTCAGAGAATATTTGTACTGCTTTTTACAAGCAGTAAAAGGCCGACGGCAAGATGCCGTCAGCCCGGTTTGGTAGGCTTACGCCAGATATGTAGCAGTCAAGATACTTATTTGATTTCGGCGGTTGCGCCAGCTTCCTCAAGCTCTTTTTTGGCCGCTTCGGCTTCACCTTTGCTGACGCCTTCCTTCAATGTGGTTGGAGCGCCTTCTACAGCGTCTTTTGCTTCTTTCAGACCCAAGCCGGTCAAACCGCGAACCGCTTTAATGACAGCAACTTTATTGTCGCCGAAGCCTGTCAAAATTACATCGAACTCGGTTTGTTCTTCAACAACTGCAGCAGCGGCAGCTGGAGCGGCAACAGCGACCGCAGCAGCCGCAGAAACGCCAAATTTTTCTTCCATCGCAGAAATCAGGTCAACGATTTCCATCACAGTCATATTCGCAACTGCTTCAAGGATGTCTTCTTTTGAAATTGCCATTTTTTATTCCTCTAAATATTTAAAGTTGTATATCGTAGGTCGCGAATTTATGCCGCTTCTTTCTCGTCTCTGATAGCCGCCAACGTACGAGCCAATTTCTCGACAGGGGCTTTCATGACCGACATCAGCATGCTGATACCTTGATCGCGAGTCGGCAATCTCGCCAGACGTTCCAATTCCGATCCGCCGAAAGCTTGACCGCCAATTGCCACAACTTTGGCGATTAACTTGTTGTTTTCTTTCGCGAAATCGTTTACCAAGCGCGCAGCAGAACCAGGATCCTCCATCGAAAAAGCTAAGATCAGAGGTCCAACCAACCCATCTTGCATGCATTCGAATTCGGTTCCGGCGACGGCACGTTTTGCGAGCGTATTTTTTACAACGCGCAAATAAACACCCGTTTCTCTCGCGGTTTTCCTGAGCTTGGTAAGTTCAGTAACGGTCAATCCACGATATTCTGCGGCAACCGCAGAAAGGGCTTTGGCGGCGAATTCAGCAACTTCCTCTACGACAACTTTTTTGCCATCTAAATTGAGTGCCACATCTATCTCCGGTGTGTTTCTGAATTTTCATCAGAATCAATAAAACGCATCTTTGCGATGCCCCTTACGGGTATCTTTCACCTTTTGGTTCCAGCTCCCGTCTGCGTAGGATAATTAAGCCTGAGCCCCTACGGTCTTTGACGGTTGCCGGCTTAGTCCGGCAACCCAAAGTTTTTTGAATATTAAATATCGATGCTTGTTTGATCGATCCACAGGCCTGGCCCCATGGTCGAAGACAGCGAGATTTTTTTCAGATAAATACCTTTGGCAGCAGTCGGCTTGGCTTTTTTCAAGTCGCCAATGAGAAACTCAAGGTTTTGTTTGAGCGCATTTTCGTCAAACGAAACTTTACCGATCGAACAATGGATAATACCTGCCTTGTCAGTACGGTATCTGACTTGACCGGATTTGGCATTTTTCACTGCGGTTGCAACATCGGGGGTAACGGTACCGACTTTTGGGTTAGGCATCAGACCTCTTGGACCTAAAATCTGGCCCAATTGACCTACAACACGCATCGCGTCGGGAGAGGCGATAACAACATCGAAATTCATTTCGCCACGTTTGACCTGCTCGGCAAGATCGTCCATGCCAACGACATCGGCACCTGCCTCACGCGCGGCATCGGCGTTAGGCCCCTGAGTGAACACTGCTACTCTAACGGTTTTCCCGGTGCCATGAGGCAAAACAGACGCTCCGCGTACGTTTTGATCGGATTTACGCGGATCAACGCCGAGGTTGACACTGACGTCTACAGATTCGTCGAATTTACTATTAGCAAATTCTTTCAACAAACTGACCGCTTCGCTGACAGAATATTGTTTGCTGCGCACAACTTTTTCTTTGATGGCTTTTGCTTTTTTCGAAATTTTAGCCATTACACGCCCTCCACGTTCAAGCCCATGCTGCGAGCGCTTCCCGCAATAATTTTGATGGCAGCTTCCATATCGGCTGCATTCAAATCTTCCATTTTGGTTTTGGCAATTTCTTCCAACTGGGCTCTAGTTACGGTACCGACTTTATTGGAGTTTGGCTTAGCGCTACCACTCTTTATTCCGACCGCTTTTTTCAACAATATCGAAGCAGGTGGAGTTTTAGTAATGAATGTGAAGCTTTTATCGCTGTAAACGGTGATCACGACGGGGAGAGGCAACCCTTTTTCCACGTCCTGGGTTCTGGCATTGAACGCTTTACAGAACTCCATGATATTAACGCCACGTTGACCTAAAGCAGGACCTACCGGCGGACTCGGATTCGCCTCCCCCGCTTTGACCTGTAATTTGATATACGAATCAATTTTTTTTGCCATTTTATACTCCCAACGGGTTATAACGCTTTATAAGCTCCCCAAGAAACAAAAATCCCGGCCACGCGAATGGCAGGGATTTCTAAAAACCTACATTTGATTAAATTTTTTCGACTTGGCCAAACTCAAGCTCGACTGGCGTTGAACGACCAAAGATCAGAACAGATACTCTCAGGCGGCTTTTCTCGTAATTTACTTCTTCGATATTGCCATTAAAGTCTTTAAACGGACCGTCTATAATTCTGACGACCTCACCTACTTCAAACAGAACCTTAGGTCTTGGCTTGTTGACACCCTCTTCGACGCGACTCAATATCGCCATCGCCTCTTTTTCTGAAATCGGTGAAGGCCTATCTGAGGCGCCGCCAATAAAACCCAACACTCTAGGCACATTACGCACCAAATGCCAGGTTTCGTCATTCAACTCCATCTGGACCAGCACATAACCAGGAAAAAACTTTCGCTCACTTTTCCGTTGCTGCCCCATCCTCATTTCAACAACTTCTTCTGTTGGGACAAGGATTTTACCGAAGTATTCTTGCAAACCTTCTCGCTTGATTCGCTCTTCAAGAGCCTGCTTTACTTTATTCTCAAAGTTCGAATATGCATGCACAACATACCAGCGAAGCGCCATTACTTAACTCCCTGGCCCATCAATAGCTGGACACCCCAAAACAGGAACATATCGAGCAACCAGAGTATCAAGCCGACGATAAAAACCATTAAAAAAACCATCAGCGTGGTACGCACCGCCTCATCTTTTGTCGGCCAAACAATCCGTTTGAATTCTTGCTTAGACTCCAGGATAAAACCCCACAAACCGCGCCCTTTTGCCGTAGCAAAACAAAGGCCGGCAGATGAAGCCAAGACCGCCAACAGGGACAGAACCCTGTACAGAAGCGGGATATCGGAGAAATAATAAAACGCTACAACGCCCGCAACAGCAACCACCAAGGACAAAGACAGCTTAACAATATCACCTACAGAGGTGACTTCTTCCGCGTGTGCGTTCATTTATCAGGACTTGAAATTAATTGAAACGATTTTCTGAGTGGCAGGCCAGGAGGGACTCGAACCCCCAACTTGCGGTTTTGGAGACCGCTGCTCTACCAATTGAACTACTGACCTAATTCAGAAAATAAACTTTCAGCCAAAAGCGGCGTTACTCGACAATAGAAGCCACAACACCCGCACCTACGGTACGACCACCTTCGCGGATCGCGAAGCGCAAGCCGTCTTCCATCGCGATCGGCGAGATCAATTTAACGGTGACGGAGATATTGTCGCCCGGCATTACCATTTCTACGCCTTCAGGCAGCTCAACCGCACCGGTTACGTCAGTCGTTCTGAAGTAGAATTGCGGACGGTAGCCGTTGAAGAATGGGGTGTGACGACCACCCTCTTCTTTCGACAATACGTAGATTTCCGCTTTGAAATGGGAGTGCGGCTTGATGCTGTTTACGTGCGCCAATACCTGACCCCGCTCGACATCGTCACGTTTAGTACCACGCAGCAGGATACCGACGTTGTCACCGGCTTGGCCTTGGTCCAGCAATTTGCGGAACATTTCGACACCGGTGCAGGTGGTTTTTTGGGTATCGCGAATACCGACGATTTCAACCTCTTCGCCAACTTTGATAATACCGCGCTCTACACGACCGGTTACCACGGTACCGCGACCGGAAATGGAGAATACGTCTTCGATCGGCATCAGGAATTTGCCGTCGATCGCACGTTGCGGCTCTGGGATGTAGCTGTCCAGCGCCTCAACCAGTTTAACAACCGATTGGACACCGATTTCGCTTTGCTCGCCTTCCAGTGCCTTCAACGCTGAACCAACGATGATTGGGGTGTCGTCGCCCGGGAATTCGTATTGGTTCAACAACTCGCGAATTTCCATCTCAACCAGTTCGATCAACTCAGCATCGTCAACCATATCGGCTTTGTTCAGGAACACGACGATGTAAGGAACACCTACTTGGCGAGACAACAGGATGTGCTCACGCGTTTGCGGCATCGGGCCGTCGGCAGCGGAGCAAACCAGAATAGCGCCATCCATTTGAGCGGCACCGGTAATCATGTTTTTGACGTAGTCGGCGTGACCCGGGCAGTCAACGTGGGCGTAATGGCGATTCGCTGACTCATATTCAACGTGAGATGTTGAAATGGTGATACCGCGAGCGCGCTCTTCGGGTGCGTTGTCGATTTGATCGAATGCTTTCGCTTCGCCACCTTGCAGTTCAGCCATCACTTTGGTCAAAGCCGCTGTCAGCGTGGTTTTGCCGTGGTCAACGTGGCCGATCGTCCCTACGTTTACGTGCGGTTTCTTTCTTTCAAATTTTTCTTTAGCCATTTCGAAACACCTACAACAATACGATCAAAATAAACTGGAGCTCATAACCGGATTTGAACCGGTGACCTCTTCCTTACCAAGGAAGTGCTCTACCTACTGAGCTATATGAGCAAAAACAACCTACTCAGAATGGAGCGGGTGATGGGAATCGAACCCACGCAATCAGCTTGGAAGGCTGGAGTTCTACCATTGAACTACACCCGCAGGATTCCTCAAAAACAAGATGGTGGAGGGGGGAGGATTCGAACCTCCGAAGGTAGAACCGGCAGATTTACAGTCTGATCCCTTTGGCCGCTCGGGAACCCCTCCGTACTTATTCGATCAATTTTCCTCTTCTTTCCCAAAGAGGTCAAGCTTTTTTTAAACCACTCCTTACGACAGCGAATTAACAACAGCTAAATCACCCGCCAGCAAAGCATCAACATCCTTCAGCAAAACTTCAAACAAATCGGAGAGCCGTGCCAACGCATCCCCAGAAAAACCGGACAATACATAATCAGCAACACCACCCACCAGAGGGCGACTTATTCCGATTCGCAAACGATGAAAATCTCTAGTTCCGATATGATCAATAATGTCGCGCAGACCGTTATGACCGGCATGCCCCCCGCCCCGCTTGAGCCTAACCAAACCCTCCGCCAACTCAAGCTCGTCGTGCACCACCAACAACTCGCCAGGGTCCAGCTTGTAATACCGCAAAACCGCACCAACCGAAGCACCGCTTCTGTTCATAAATGCCATTGGCTTCAACAACAAAATCTTGCCGTCACCAACAAAGCACTCAGCAACATCCGCTTGAAATTGCCCAGCACGAGACCACCCAGCACCACAAAAAGCAGCCAAACGATCTACAAACAAAAACCCGGCATTATGCCGGGTTTTTTCATACTGCTGACCAGGATTACCCAGACCAACAATTACCTTAATCATTCGCCCTTTCGGATAATCATTCAGACTCTTCCGAACCCCTGGTTTTCACAACCTGAGCCACCGGATGATTATGCTCAGAACCATGAGCCAAAGCAGGCAATTCGACACCCGCCGGCAACACCAAATCAGACAAGTGAATGGTCGCCCCGATATCCACCCCAGCCAAATCCACTTCGATGAATTCCGGCAACGCCGAAGGCATACACACCACCTCGACATCAGTCATGGCGTGAGTCACGACACCGCCCTTCTTGACACCAACGCAGACAGATTCATTAACAAAGTGCAAAGGAACATGGACTTTCAGTCTATGAGAATCATCGACACGCATGAAATCCATATGCAAAATCTGAGGCTTTGCAGGATGACGCTGAATGTGCTTCAAAACCGCTTTCTCAGTTTTACCGCCAACAGTCACATCCAGGACGTGGGAATAAACCGCCTCATGCGCAAGGTGCTTGACGATCTCGTTATGATCCAATATCAGCATCTGAGGAGAAGCAGAGCCGCCGTAAATAACCGCTGGCACCTTACCTTGACGACGAACAACTTTCGCAGAAGCACTCCCCACGCCAACACGGGCCTCCGCAACAAATTCAAACACGTTTGCCATTATTTCTCCTCACGCTTGCCATTCAAGCACTACTTTAATTCTTGTTAATCAACATATAACGAACTCACGGACTCTCCAACCGCTATTCGCCTTATAGTTTCAGCCAGCATTTCAGCAACGCTTAACTGCCTAATCTTAACAACCCCCCCCAACTCTTCAGTCAGCGGTATCGTATCGGTCACAACCAACTCATCAAGCAAGGACTGCCTGACATTCTCTGCCGCAGGCCCGGACAACACAGGATGCGTACAGTAAGCAACGACTTTTTTCGCACCATGCTTCTTCAATGCCGCAGCCGCGTGACACAGCGTTCCCGCCGTATCTACTAAGTCATCGACCATTACACAAGTTCTGCCGTCGACATCACCGATGATGTGCATGATTTCGGAGACATTTGGCCTAGGCCTGCGCTTATCTATAATCGCTAAATCCGCATCACCCAACCGCTTGGCAATCGCCCTAGCCCTCACTACGCCGCCAACATCAGGAGAGACGACTATCAAATCCGGATATTCTTGCCGCCAGATATCACCCAACAAAATCGGAGATGCATACACATTATCGACCGGGATTCCGAAAAACCCCATAATCTGATCAGAATGCAGATCGACCGTAAGCGCCCGATCCGCACCAGCATTACCAATCATGTCAGCCACCAAACGCGCCGTTATCGGAACCCGCGCCGATCGCGACCGCCTGTCTTGTCGCGCATAGCCGTAGTATGGCATCACCGCAGTTATCCTAGCCGCAGACGCACGCCGAAGCGCATCAATCATCACCAACAATTCCATCAAGTTTTCATTGGTGGGCGAACAAGTCGGCTGAATAACAAACACATCCCTTCCGCGGACATTCTCTTGAATCTCCACAAAAATCTCGCCGTCGCTAAAACGACCGACGCTAGCCATGCCCAGACGCATATTCAGCTTCTTTACGATACCTTCAGACAAGGCCTTATTGGCATTGCCGGAGAATACCATTACTGAAGCTTCGCGCATTCAAGCACTCCCAAGGGATTTAAATTTGGAAATTATGGCTGGGCTGCTAGGATTCGAACCTAGGTATGCGGGGATCAAAACCCCGTGCCTTACCGCTTGGCGACAGCCCAATAATTGAATTAAAACTTTCCTTGTCCTAACTTAGAGTGAAGAGGCGACCTATCGACGCCTTTGGCGAGATAAACCTGCCACACCTCACTTAATTCGAAGAACGCGCGCCTTGCTAAATCTTCGGAATCAAATTCCGCAAAAACACAAGCCCCCGTCCCGGTCAGCCTAGCCACTCCGAATTGCGACAAGGCTTCGACAGCCTCTGTGATTGTAGGATATAAATCACTCACAACCGGAAGGCAATCGTTTCGTGCATCCCCTGCAAGAAAGTCCGTCATTGTGATGGGTTTGCTATTCCTTGTCAACCCATCAGCCAAAAAAATTTGCCTCGTGTCGACATGGCAATCCGGCTTAACTACCACGACCCACCGATCAGGAACGCTAACTGCGGAGAGCTTCTCTCCAACACCCTCCGCCCAGGCAGTACGACCAAACACAAACACAGGAACATCGGCCCCCAAGCGCAACCCCAGCTCCATCAGCGTTTCCAAGGAAAGCCCCACCCCCCAAAGCCGGTTCAACACCAACAACGTAGTGGCCGCATCGGAACTCCCGCCGCCCAAACCGCCGCCCATCGGCAAATTTTTCTCGATCTCGATCCACACACCCTCAGAGCAACCCGTATATTCTTTGAGCAACCTAGCCGCCCTTACGGTCAAATCGTCGCCCTCGGGCACCCCAGGGATTGGGTTCCGTAACCTAACCCTGCCATCCACGGAAGGACTGAAACTAATCCAATCACATAAATCGATAAATCGAAAAACGGTTTGCAATAGATGGTAACCATCCGCTCGGCGACCGGTTATTCTCAACATCAGATTCAACTTTGCCGGAGCCGGCCACTTCTCGCCCCACCCCATCGAATTCAATTGCCCCTCAGTCACGACAAATCCCACTGATCCACTATTAACTTAATTTTTGTCCTGTCTTTCTCGATATTGATTTTCTTGGGCAAAGACGCCGCCTCGATCCGGTGCGAATCTTTAAAAGTAACCCGCCAGCCGGCTTGCATAAAACCGGCATCCAACTCGACATCCGGCAAATCGGGATCGATAATACCGAACACCCAATATTTCAGCGACTTGACCGGCATCGCCACACCCAACCGCTCGGACAGGACCTGCTCTGCAGAACCGAAGAACTCTTGCTGATTTTCGCCGTCGTCAATAGTAACGGTACCGTCGGCCACACTGATCGCCAACCGGCCTTGCGCCAAGGGTCCAAGCAGCTCTATATCGTCTCTGACTCCGCGATGCCGCCAGTTCACGGACGCGGAAAACGACTCCCGCTCATCCGCAACCGCCAGCCTGCCGGCAAAAGCCCATTGCTCATGCGCCTGCAACGCCTGGGTTTCGAAGGGACGGTAGACGGACACACCGGATTCGTTAACCAGCGAACAAGCCGACAACGCCAAAAAACAAGTCAATCCCAACCCTCGAAGAAGCATAATCACTGGCCGTTCTGCAAAAAGCGTTTTTTGAACTCAAGCAGATATTCGTCATCCGGAGATTTTTTAAACGCGGCATCGAACAATTCCCTCGCCTGCTTTTTGTCGCCCATCTCCCAAAGCACCTCGGCAATATGGGCGGCAATCTCGTTTTCCGGTTGTTTCTCGTAGGCCTTGCGCAAATATTCCAAGGCCAACGCCAACTTACCCTGCTTATACAACAACCAACCGTAGCTATCGACGATCACCGGCTCATCGGGTTGCAACTCGATGGCCTTGCCCAAATATTTTGCCGCCTCATCGTAGCGTTGCGTTCTATCGACTAGGGTATAACCCAGCGCATTCAACGCCGCCACGTCGTCCGGTTTCTTCTCCAAAATCTTCAACAAATCGGCTTCCAGAACGTCAAGCTTATCCAAACGCTCAGCAACCAGCGCACGGGCGTAAAGCACATCGCGATTCTCCGGAGCCTCCTTAAGCGCCAAACTTAATGCATCGAAAGCTTCCTGATACCGGCCGGACTGGTTGTACAACTCCGCCTTGACCATCAGAATCCGTAGACGCTGCTCAGGATATTTGACCTCCATCCGCTTGACGCGCGCCTCGACGTCATCTAAACGCTTCTGCCCCATCAACAACGACACTGCCGCCATATCGGCGTCGAACGCATAATTGCCTTCTTCGACCCGATCGAACCAAGCCAAGGCTTTTTCCGGTCGCTGTTGGTCCAGCTCTATCTTGCCCAGATAAAAACTGGCTTGGCCTTCCCATTCCGGATTGGACAAAAGCTTCTCCAAAGTATTTTCGGCTTTGTCGACCTGGTTTTGCTGCATGTGAATCAAAGCCAGCGTAAACAGTGTCTCGGGATCGTCGGGCTTATCGTCCAGCACCGACTGGCAAAGCTTGATCGCGTCGTCGTAATCGCGATTACTGACCAAAACCTCCAACAGCATTTTGCGCAGCTGCTTGTCGTTCGGCGCTTGTTTGACCGCTTTTTCAAGATACTCTCTGGCCTTGACCAAGTCGCCTGCGCGCCCGGCCAACTGGGCTTGAAAAATAACCGCCTTGTTCCAGTCGGGCTCCAATAACAGCGCTTGGCTGATTTTTTGTTGGGCCAGTTCGTTTTGTTGCAGTACCGAAGCCAATACGGCCTGGACGAAGAAGATGCCGGCATGCGCCGGACGCATTTGCGCCAACTCATCCAACACGTCGTAAGTAAACTGAGTCCGGCCCTCTTTTTCCAACAGTTTGCTCATCTCCAGCAACCCGGCTTCGAAACCGGCGGGATCGTCGACCAGCATCGCATCGAGATTATCCAGCGCAGCCTTACGGTCCGAATTCTTAATCGCCAACAGCGCCGCGAATTTTCTGGCCGCCAAATTTTTGCCGTCTTTAGACAGCCATACCGTCAACGCTTCCCGCGTCCGCGTTTCGTCCTTCAAGAACAAGCCGATTTTCACCGCCCTTTCGGCGATGCGCGGATCGTCGACCCGTTTTGCGGCCTGCAAGTAAGCATCCATGGCCAAATCGTATTGGTTGCGCTGGCCTGCCAACTCCGCCGCCATCAGCAAATACAACACCTCTTCGTCGATCACGGTGTTGCGGTTAACCCGGCTTTCCAGGCCGTCGACCTTTGCCGGCCGCCCCTCGACCGTTGCCTCCTTTTCAGGCGCAACAGCACATCCGGCTAAAGATAAAACTATTGCTGTGGCTATCCATTTGTTCATGCAATCAATCGACCCGTGTTCAGAAAATTGTTTTAAATAGATTACCAGAAAAACCCCGGCGAGTAGGGCCGCTGTTTGATTGGATTTGGACAAAAACAGCGCATTACTTAAAATATAGGAATTTTCTTAAGTGATTACGCTTAAACCAATGACTCTTCTTGCCGTAGGGATAAATTACAACACTGCGCCGGTCGCCGTCCGCGAACGGTTAGCGTTCCCGTCGGAAGCCCTGGAAAGCACGCTGAAAAATTTGTGGAGCATCCGCGAAATCAGCGAAGCGGCAATACTTTCTACCTGCAACCGTACCGAATTTTACTGTCAGGCCGATAGCGACGACCAAAGCTCTCTGGTGGAATGGATTGCCGATACCAAGCGGATCAAACCTGCCGAGTTCACGCCCTACCTATACAGCTATAAAGACAGCCAATCGATTCGCCACATGTTTCGCGTCGCCTGCGGCCTCGATTCGATGATACTCGGCGAGCCCCAAATTCTGGGCCAGATGAAAACCGCCTACCACGCCGCCTCGCAAGCCGGCACGCTGGGCCGCAACCTCAGCAAGCTATTCCAGCATACCTTTTCCGCCGCGAAAAAGGTGCGTACCGATACGGCGATCGGCTCCAGCCCGGTTTCCGTGGCCTTCGCCGCGGTGCAACTGGCGCAGCAAATCTTCGACAAGCTGAGCGACCAGACCGCACTGTTGATCGGCGCCGGCGAAACCATAGAACTCACCGCCCGGCATTTGTTCCAACACGGCATCGGCCGGATTATCATCGCCAACCGCACTTACGATAAAGCGCACGCGCTCGCCGCCCAATTTAACGGCTATGCCATCTCGCTGGCGGAACTGCCCAACCATCTGGCCGAAGCCGATATCGTAGTTTCGTCCACCGCCAGCCAGTTGCCGATTTTAGGCAAAGGCCGGGTCGAGAGCGCGATCAAAATCCGTAAACACAAACCGATGTTCATGGTCGATTTGGCCGTGCCGCGCGATATCGAGGCCGAAGTCGGGCACTTACGCGACGTTTATCTGTACACGGTAGACGACCTGCAGCACACCGTGAACCAGAACATGGACTCCCGCCGCCGCGCCGCCGAACAAGCCGAAGAGATCATCGACACCCAAGTCGAACATTTCCTGGCTTGGCTGCGCTCGCAAGGCGCCCAAGAAACCATTCGCGATTACCGTGCCCAAGCGGAGCAGACCCGCGACGAAGCCTTGCAACGAGCGCTAGCCCAACTCAACAGCGGCGCCAGCGCCGAAGACGTGTTGCAACGCCTGGCCCATACCCTGACCAACAAACTCATCCATACTCCGTGCGCGCAACTGCGCGATGCCGGCGCCAACGAACGCCACGACCTGATCGCCGCCTCCCGCGAAATTTTCAAATTAAGATAACTGTTAATGAAACCCTCGATAAAAACCAAGCTGGAAAACCTCGGCGAGCGCTTCGAAGAAATTACCGCGCTGCTAACCCAACCGGAAGTGCAAAGCAACCAAAACCAATTCCGCAGCCTGAGCCAGGAGTATGCCCAGCTCGAACCCATCGTCGCCTGCTACAAACAATACCAAGATAACGAAGCCAATTTGGCAGCGGCCAAGGAAATGGCCAAAGACAGCGACCCGGAACTGCGAGAGATGGCCAAGGAAGAAATCGCCGCGGCCGACAGCCGGCGGGAAACCCTGGAGCAGGAATTGCAAATCCTGCTGCTGCCGAAAGACCCCAACGATAACCACAACGTCTTTCTGGAAGTCCGCGCCGGTACCGGCGGCGACGAAGCGGCGATTTTTTCCGGCGACCTGGCGCGCATGTACCAACGCTATGCCGAGCGCCAAGGCTGGAATGTGGAAATCATCAACGAAAACCGCGGCGAGCATGGCGGCTACAAAGAGATCATCATGCGCGTCGCCGGCCAGAACGTCTATTCGCAATTGAAATTCGAATCCGGCACGCACCGGGTGCAGCGGGTGCCGGAAACGGAATCGCAGGGCCGAGTGCATACTTCGGCTTGCACCGTGGCGATCATGCCGGAAGTCGACAGCGTCGACGAAATCGAGATCAATCCGGCCGATCTGCGCATCGACACCTACCGCGCCTCCGGCGCCGGCGGCCAGCACGTCAATAGAACGGATTCGGCGATTCGCATCACCCACATTCCGACCGGCGTCGTCGTCGAGTGCCAGGACGAGCGCTCGCAACACAAAAACCGGGCGCGGGCAATGTCGGTACTGCAAGCGCGTTTGCTGGCCGCCGAACAAGAAAAAATCCATGCCGAACAATCGGAAAGCCGCAAACTGCAGGTGGGCAGCGGAGACCGTTCCGAGCGTATCCGCACCTACAATTACCCGCAGGGCCGCCTGACCGACCACCGCATCAACCTGACGCTGTATAAATTGGAAGACATTATGGAAGGCGCGCTGGAGCAAGTCATTCAACCCTTGATCCACGAGCACCAGGCCGAATTGCTGACCCAGCTCGGCAATGTCTGACACCGATCGCGGCGAACAGTCAAGCATCGCCGATTTGCTGGCTTCCGCCGCCCGCACGCTAGCCGAAAGCTCCGAAACCGCCTGGCTCGACGCCGAAGTTCTGCTTTGCCATTGCCTGGATAAGCCGCGCTCATATCTGCGCGCCTGGCCGGAGCACCGGCCGGATGCCGAACCGGTCGCCGAATTTCGCAGCTTGCTCGAACGCCGCCGGCAAGGCGTTCCGGTGGCTTATTTGACCGGCTGCCGCGAATTCTGGTCGCGCGACTTTCTAGTCAACGCCGACGTACTGATTCCGCGACCGGATACCGAGTTACTGATCGAACTCTGCTTGAGCTTGCTGCCGGCCGATAGTACCGGCAAGGTCATCGATCTGGGCACCGGTTCCGGGATACTGGCGATTACGCTGGCCGCCGAACGGCCGCTGGCCCGCGTCACCGGTACCGATGTCAGCCCGGCGGCACTGGAAATCGCCAAGCGTAACGCTGCGCAGCTCCGGGTAACTAACGTCGAATTCGCCGCATCGAATTGGTTTGCGGAAATTACCGAATCCGGTTTTGACTTGGTGGTCAGCAACCCGCCGTATATTGCCGACGACGACCCACATTTGCAGCAGGGCGATGTCCGTTTCGAACCGGCCGGCGCTTTGGTCAGCGCCGAAAACGGCCTGAAAGACATCCACTCGATCGCCGAACAAGCCCGAGCCCACCTGAAGCCGCAAGGACACCTGCTGCTGGAACACGGTTACAATCAACAAGCCGGCGTCCAGGCGATTTTGGCGGCGCTCGGTTACCGGCAGATCGCCACGCACAACGATTTAGCGAATAATCCTCGCGTTACCACAGGGGTATGGAATTCATGACCAACACTTTAGAAATCAACCTGCCGCGCAAACTGACCAACCAATTGCTGCATCTGGCGCAAATGTCACCGGAGGCCGAGATCTGCGGTTTGATCGGCGCCGACGCCAGCGGCAAACCGGTCGGCTGCTATCCGGTCAACAACAGTGCCGCCGAGCCGAAACGCCGATTTTTACTGGATGCGGCCGAACAAATCGCGGCGATGAAGCAAATGCGCGAAAACGGGCAAAGCCTGTTCGCGATTTACCATTCCCATCCCGACGCGCCGGCCACGCCCTCGGCCACCGACATCGCCGAAGCCGCTTATCCGGATGCGCTGAATTTGATTATCTCGTTGAACACCAAAGGCGTATTGGAAATGCGCGGCTTCAAGATCGACGGCAATAACGTCACCGAAGCCGTGTTGAATTTGATCGAAGCCTAAGAGCCCTTGCACTTCAGGTTGTATTTCTGCACCCGGTAACGCAAAGTCTCTCGGGTCGTGCCCAACATCCGTGCAGCCGCGGTGACATTTTCGTCGGTGCGGTTCAATACTTCCTGGATCAGGTATTTCTCCATATCGTGCAGGCTCAGACTGCCGTCCAACGGCAGAAAAATGCCGTTTTCGTTTTGCTGCACGGCCGGACCGGTCGGTGCATTCGGCAATTGCAACCAATGCTCGGGAAAGTTCTCGTCGGTTGCCAGCAACACGCAGCGCTCGACCACATTGCGCAATTCGCGCACGTTGCCGGGCCAATCGTAGCCTTTCAATAAAGCCCAGGCCTGTTTGGAAATTTTGCTGACATTCTTCGCCGACTTGCGGTTGCTCTCGGCGACGAAAAACGGCACCAGTTCCTCCAAATCCTGCTTGCGCTCGCGTAAGGCCGGCACCCGCAGGCTCATCACGTTCAGGCGGTGGTACAAATCGCTGCGGAATAAGCCCAGCTCGACTTTTTGCAACAGATTCAAGTTGGTGGCGGCGATGATTTGCACGTCTATCGCAATCTCGGTTTCGCCGCCCAAACGCCGAATGCGCAAATCCTCCACCGCCTTCAGTAACTTGGTCTGCAAATCCAGATCCATCTCGCCGATCTCGTCGAGAAACAAAGTGCCGGTGTGGGCCTGCTCGAACAAACCGCGGTGGCGCTTCTTGGCACCGGTAAACGCGCCGGCTTCGTACCCGAATAATTCCGATTCCAACAATTCCCGCGGCAACGCCGCACAGTTGATCTCGATCAGCGGCGCATTGGCCCGGTTGCCGGAGGCGTGCAGGATGCGGGCGATCAAGCCCTTGCCGGTACCGGTTTCGCCGGAAATGATCAAACTGGAAAACGGCGTATTCGCCACCTGGGCGATCATAGTCCTCAGTAAAGTCGCCGCCTGACTGCCGCCGATCAAGGCATCTACCGTGTGCTTGCTGTTGCGCGCCATAGCCTGATGCTGCACCTGGCGCTGGGCCCGCGCACTGCGCGCTGCACCTTCGACCAACAAGTTCAGCCGCTCCAGCTCGCAGGGTTTTTCGACGAAGTCGTAAGCGCCCAAACGCACCGCCCGCACCGAGTCGGCAACCCCGCCGTAACCGGTTAAAAACACCCATTCGCTGCTGACGATTTTGTCCTTGATTCTTTCCAGCAAATCCAGGGCATTGCCGTCCGGCAGGTTCATGTCGGACAACACCACCAACGGATCGATAGTCTGGCTCAACAAATGCCGCTCGGCTTGTTGCAGATTCTCGCTAATCGTCACTTCCCAATTTTTTTTCCGAAAAAAACGCGCCAGCTCGGAACCGAGCAAGGCCTCATCTTCGATGATTAACAGAGTGTCCGGCATAGGCGTTATTTATGCTCCCAGGAGGCAAGGTCTTCGATCGGTTCCAGATGGGTGTCGATATCGATGTTGTCCAAATTGTCCATGATCCGCCGCTCGATGTCTTCCAGCAAATCGTGGCCCTGCTGTACGCTCCATTGGCCCGGCACCAGCACGTGCACCGACATGAAACGGCGGGCACCGGCGTAACGGGTCCGCAAGGCGTGGTAGGCAATAGCATGGCTGGCGACGTATTGCTCCAACACCTCAACGATGGCTCTGACCTCGTCGGCCGGCAAGGCCGCGTCGAGCAATCCGGAAACGGTACGCCGAATCAACTGCAAGCCGGCCCAAACGATATGCAAGGCCACGCCGATCGCCAGCAACGGATCCAGAATTTCCCAGCCGGTCATACCCAGACTTTTCGCCAGACTCAAACTGGCTTCGAACCGGTTGCCCACTGAAATCAAGGCAATCCCGACCAGGATGCCGACCGTGGTCCAGACGTCGGTCATCAAGTGCTTGCCGTCGGCTTCGAGCGTGATCGATTGCCGGTTGCGGCCAACCCGGATCAAAATGCGCGCGACCGCCAGATTGATCAACGACGCGAACACCGATATGGCAATACCCAAATCCAGTTGTTGCAAAGCCTGCGGATGCCACAAGCGATCCCAAGCCGAAAAACCGATGCTGAAAGCCGCAAGCAGAATCATCACGCCTTCGGCGCCGCTGGAAAAATACTCGATTTTCTCGTGGCCGTAGGCGTGGGTAGCATCCGGTGGCCGGGCGGAAATACTCAACACGGCAACCATGATCACCGCCGCCAACAAATTAATCACCGATTCCAGTGCGTCGGATAACAAACCCACCGACCCGGTCAGCCAATAGGCGTAACTTTTCAGCGCGATAGTCGACACGGCCGCGGCGATGGACAGCCAACCATAAGCGGCGAGAGATTTCGGTGCGTCAGCCATTAGCGTTGCATTGTCAGAAAAGGCTGAATATTAGCAGATTGAACTACGCCGGCCGGCCTCATACGGTCAGCGGCAAGGTCAATGTTACGCAAGCATGGCCCTGGGCATCGTTTTGCAATTGCAGCGCCCCTTGGTGGTCTTTGGCGAAACGCCGGACCATCGCCAACCCCAAACCGCTGCCGCCGTCCTTCAGGCTGACAAAGGGGCGGATGCCGTGGCGCAAAAAGTCGGCGCTGAAACCCGGACCGGAATCGACCACGGTAAGCTCCAACTTGTCGTCTACAATCTCGGCCGTGACGTCGACGGCGCCGTTATTGGGGCCGATGGCCTGCACCGCATTCAACAATAAATTCAGGATCGCCTGGCGGAACTCGCTCTCCGGCAAGAAGGCATACAGGTTATCGGCCACCCGACAATTGAACGCCACATTTTCCCGGGCCTGGTATTTCAGCAAGGTTAACAATTCTTCCAGCAAAGGCTGCACCGCGACCCGTTGCGACGTCTCGCCGTTACTGCGGGCCGAGGCCAATAAATCGTTCAAATTGCGAGTCAGCCGCTGCACTTCGCGGTACACCATCCGCAACCGTTCCGCCAATTCGCTGTCGCCGCATTCCTCCAACATGTTCTCCAGTGCCAATTGGATACTGGCCAGCGGATTGCGCAGTTCGTGGGCAGTGCTGGCCGCCAATTCGGCCAATGCCGCCAAACGCTCGGCCTTGGCCAACTGCTGGCTGCGCTCCAGCAAAGCGTGGCTGGTTTGCCGGACTCGGTATTCCAGCAATTCGGTATGCTGCAAATGTTCGCGCTCCAGCTCCACCAGACGCGAGACCAAATGGTTATAGCGGTCGAACAAGGCGTGCATTAAAGGATCCGAGGTGCTGCGGTTGATCGGCTTCATTTCGCCTTCCGCCAGACCGGACAACAGTTCCTTCAAACAGTCCAACGGTTCCAATACATTGGTGCGGAAGAAATAACCGACGATCCACAGCAGCAACAGCGGCAACAAAATCGCCAACTGCATTTCGAGTTCGCCGTCGTCCTCGATATTGATCAACAGCCGCTCTTCTTCTTGAGCCTGGCGGTCCAGAACCTGCTTGATCAATTGCAAGGCATGGACCAGATTGGCCTGGTCGCCCTGCACCGCCTTGCCGAACACTTCCTGCAATTGCTGCAGATTAGCCGGAATCGCGCTGTCGTAGTCGCTCAAGCCGCCGATCAATTGCTCCTGGATATCGGACATTTGGCTTTTCTCGGCTTCGGAGGCGCTCTGATTGGTCGACAGCGTCAATTGCAGTTGCAGCAGTTCGAATAGCGTATCTTCCAAATGGTGGCCGCGGCCGATATCGCGTTCGATGATGTGGATCCGCTGATCGTTAACCCAGGTCAAGCGGCCGATCGCCAACAATTCGGCAATCACCAACAGGCCAAGAACAAAGCTGACGAAAATAACCGGCCGAAACAGCAGGCGGCGCATGGTGGGGTACATAGGCGGATACCGGGTAATCGTAAGATAGCTGGGGAGTTTACCCGACGTTGTTCGAAGTCGGTAAGCGGATAGCTAGCGACATCCGGTTTTTATTCGGCAAAAAAAACGCCTCGTTTCAGGAAAAACGAGGCGTTCATTCCACACATGCCGCTGCCCGGGTAATACCCGCGGCTCGATTAGTAGTTGAACTGCAACTGGGTACGGATCATGTCGCCGCTGGCTTGCTGCAAAAATCCGGCGGCGGTTGTTTGAGTTTGGATTTGGGTACGGTTCATAGTTGAGTAAGCCACAGTTAACTCCAAAGCCTTATTGATTTGATACTCGACACCTGCCTCGACTTCATCAACCGACACTCTCGGGGCATTGGTAACGCCTTTCCACGCGCCGTCGTAGGTTTGCCATTTCACATAAGGGAACATCGTGCCTTTGGTACCGAATACTTCGTCGATTTTGTACATGGCTTGGACATAACCGCCTTCCAAATGTTTGCGGTCGATGACGTTGGTTACCGGATCGAGCGTGGAGCCCGCCCCCCAGTTCCATTCCGCTTGCAAGCCGAATGGTTGCGGGAATAAGACTGCGTGGACGCCTACCCGGTCTTCGCTGTTATCCCGCGCGGTCGGGGTGCCGGAACCGAAGCGGCTGGTATACGCCGCAGTGGATCGGTTAAACCGGCCCGATAACGCATCAGCCCCAATTTCCACTACTTGACCTCTCAGGCCCATGAAGCCCAGGTCGAATGGATAGGTAGAGTGGGCTACCAAATACATCCCGTCATTGGCTTCGGCTTTGTTGATACCTTGACCGTTATAAACACCGATACCCAAGACACCGTAATCACCCGAGGTTTTCAAGCCCTTCTTGGTCAAATCCTTCCAGAGCTTTTGTACGTCGGACGGACTCCAGTAGGCAAATAAGCCCAAATCACGTTCGCTGGGTACCGCGCTGTTCAGGGCGTCGTCGCGGTCCAGGGTCAAACGGTTTTGCGAGGATTGCAGGTTTTCCCAACCGAACGGTACTTTCGATTGGCCGGCGCGAATCCGATATTCATGGGCTTTGTCGAAGGCCAAGTCGGCATAAGCATCGCGCAACTGGGCAAAGTTTAGGTCGCCGTTGGTAGTGGCGAAATCCGGTTGCAAGTACAACGAGATATAGTCGTTGATGTCGCCGGAGAAAACCAAACGTACCCGGCGCAATGAGAAGTTACTGTTATTGCCGATCGAACCATCGCCGACCGATTTCAGCTCCGGTTCGCCAGCGACGCGATCCCCACTCAGAGGCTGGTTATAACGCATTTGGGTATAACCGCGCATGTTGATCTTGTTGAACCACTTCTCGTCGTTCTTGGCCTTGTCTTCGCGCTGAGCCACGATATGCTCTTCGATGGCTTTCAATTCGTTGGTTTTCAGTTCCAGATCGGTTTGAATCGCAGTCAAATCGGCTTTTTGTTTGGCATTGTCTTCGACTTTTTCGAAAGACCCTAATTTGGTCCGGCCGGGACCGGGCTCGGCAAAGATCTGCTTGGTTTTGTCGTCCACGTACAGGTCCAACGCGACGGCTTCGGCAAAGCTGCCGGCACCCATCACCGCCACGATTGCCAAACTAAGCTTGGAAAGTTTCATCAAAAATGCTCCGTAATTTAAATAAATCAATAAATTAAGACAGGCCAACCGGCTTGGCCGGCGAGTTTGGAAGCATTTTAGGGAGGCAATATGACAGCTTTGTGACAGCTCGGTTTAAGCAACGCCAACGTTGCTTAAAGGCAACAAATCCGCCGAATCGGATCGAAAATATTTGATAGGCAGCACATATTCAACCGCGCGGCTTGCCGCCGGCAATCATGCAACAAAGCTGTCCTTTTTGGATTTGCAAGCGTGGCGGCCGCAAAAACGGCCGTAACATTTGCGTCACAACCGGCTGCAAGCCTTAGCGGGCAGGCACGGAAAAGCGGGATAAATTAGCGGGAGGGGTAGAACAGTTTAAAAATGACTTCGAATTCGTCGCTGATCTTGTCCAGTACGAAACTGATTTGTTCCGGGGACAGGTTGAGGGCGCTGACCGCCAGCGCGTCGTAGGGGTTCTCGATCCGGCTCAGGCAATTGGCCAACCGCACCATCGCGGCCAAGTCGGAATACGGGCTGATGGTGTCCGGAAAACTATGCAAGCGGATGCTTTCCACAATGGCTTCCGGCAGATTCCAGAGCTGGCACAGTTGGGCACCGACCTGAAAATGGTCGAATCCGATCACGCTTTGCTCGGTATGGACATCGTCGTCCACTTCCAGATGCGCCTGCGCTTGCAACAACAAATCCACTTCCCGAGCCAATACCGGAATCCGGCGGTAGAACACCAACTGGCCCAAGTTATGCAGCAAACCGCAGATAAAGGCGACTTCCGCGTGGTGCTTGCCGAATTGCGCGTCGAGTTCGCGGGCGATCAGCGCGCAACGCAGATTGCGCGCCCAAAAGTCGTGTATCGTGAAAATCTGGCCGGGCAAATCGGAAAACCGCTCCACGATAACCGCGCCAAGCACCAGATTCTGCAGCTCGCGGGTACCGATCAGCGTGATGGCGCGAGCAATGGAACCGACTTGGGCCGGAAAGCCGTAGAAAGCGCTATTGACGATCTTCAACAACTTGGCGGCCAGCGCTGCGTCGTTCTCGATCACAAACGCGGCGTCCTTTGCGGTCTTGGCGGAATCGTCGACGATCTTCTTCAATTGGAAGTAAATATTGGGGGGAGAAGCGAGTTGGAGATCGCCCCGCAACAAATCGGCAATGGTTAACGTGGAGGGTGAGGATACTATCATCAACAATTCTAAATTTATAAATTTGCACCTATACTAACTGGAAATAGCATAGAAACGACTTTAAAGTCTGCGCTTAACCCTAGTCCATTTCAATGGAATTACAAGCTTTACCAATGCCGGCCACTCTCCCAGCCCATGTTTGAAGCTCCCCATTTCCAACAAATACCTGGATGGTATTAAATGTTTGCCAGTGACGCGCTCAAAGAAAAACTCATCGTCGTAGCGGAACATGACGAAATCTCCGCGTTGAAAATCATATCCACGCTAAAAGCCAAAGGTTTTAGCCATATTCTCCAAGCCGCCAGCGGCGAAGAAATCTACCAATTACTCCGCCCTTACAGCGAAACCCCCGACGCCATCGGCCTGATCGTGCTGAATACGGCGTTGCCGCAGTGCAAAGTCCATGAGATGTGCCGTAACCTGTCCAGCACCACGACCGCGTCGGTGATTCCGGTGTTGTTGTTAAACAGCGAACACTTCGAGTGCGCCTCCGAGCATTGCCCACCCGAACCCGAATCCGATTGCCTGACTTACCGGATCCACACCCCGGTCAACACCCAGGAATTATTGTTGGCCGTGAAATTTCTGCTGAGCCTGAAGCAGGAACGTCAGTTGCGCCAACGCCAGGAAGAACAATTGATCAACGAGTTGGCTGCGAAAAACGTCATCGACGCCAAGCTCAAATTTCTGGTGGCGCACGACGAACTGACCGGCTTGTTTAACCGCAGCAGCTTCGAGCGCCAGTTACGCCTGATTTTGAACCGCAGCAACAAAACCCAAAAAGACGGGGCGCTGTTGTTCATCGACGTCGACCGCTTCAGCTTGATCAACGAATTGGAAGGCTTCGAGGTCGGTGACCGGTTGCTGGTGGAGCTGGCGATTCTGGTCAGAAAAATGACGCCGCCGGCCAGCCTGTTCGCCCGCATCGGCGCCGACGAATTCTGTTTGTTCATCGAGAACAAGACCAAGAAACAGGCACAGCTTTTGGCCGAAACCATCAAGAACACCGTCGACAATTTCCGTTTCTTCACCGGCGAAGTCTGCTACAGCGCGTCGGTTTCGATCGGCATCGCCACGCTGGACAATTCGGTATCGGCCTTCCACCCCGGAGAGATGATTCTGCACGCCCGCCAGGCCTGCAATTTCGCGAAAAACACCGGCCGCGACAAGGTCTGCGTTTACAACAGCGAAGACCTCACGGTTAAGGAAAGGCGGCGAGATATTTATTGGGTGCCGTTGATCCGTAAAGCACTGCGCGACAACAGCCTGTTTCTGGTATTTCAGCCGGTGGTGCAATTGGCCGACGGCAATATTTCCCATTACGAAGTCTTGCTCCGAATGCGCGGCGAGGGCGACGAGATCATCACGCCGGACCAGTTCATTCCGGTAGCCGAGCGCACCGGCTTGATTCACGCCATCGACCTATGGGTGGTGGAAAACGCCATCGACTTCCTGGCCGCGCTGCCGTCTTACATGTCCTACGTGTCGTTAGCGATCAACCTGTCCAGCACCGCGTTCCAGTACCCGGATTTGCTATCCACGATCAGCGACAAGCTGGAAATGACCTGGGTCGACGCCGGCCGCCTGACCTTCGAAATCACCGAAACCGCCGCCGTGGATAACTTCGATAAAACCCGGCACATGATCAATAAAATTCGCGCTTTGGGCTGCAAATTCGCGCTCGACGATTTCGGCGCCGGATTTTGTTCCTTCAATTATTTGAAAACCTTTCCGGTCGATTATGTAAAAATCGACGGCCAGTTTATTAAAAACCTGCTGGAAAACGAAACCGACCAGATTCTAGTGAAATCGATGGTGGAAATTGCCTCGAAATTGGGCAAGAAAACCATCGCCGAATTTGTAGAATCGACCGGCACCGCGCTTAAATTGAAAGAAATCGGCGTCAATTTCGGCCAGGGTTACGCATTCGGCAAACCCGACCGTAATTTAATCGACAGCCAGGTTTCCAATGCGATATTGTTCGCCGCGCCCAAATCGCCCACCAAGGTTATTTAAAGTTTATGCGGGGAAAAACTCCCGCGCTTAACAGCAAGCCAATTGGTTTACCGGCATCGCGCGCTCTGGTATATTCGGATTCGGCAATCCTATTTGCCATTGCAGCGTACTTAAACTTTAATAAATAGAATTAAAACAAGGGGGAAGGACTATGGCTGAATTGCTTTTCATCGCAACGACTATTTTCGTGGCTTATGTGGTATTTGTAGTATTAGGCGGCAAAAAGGAAGCTCCGGAAACTCCGAAAGCCGAGGCGCCCAAACCGGAAGCCGCCAAGCCGGCGCCGCTCGCGGAACCTGTCGCCCCGCCCGCCGCCGCCAAAACCGTAGAAAAGCCCACCAAACCAGCCCCCGCCAAACCAGCCGCGAAAACCGCCAGCAAAGCCGCTCCGGCCAAAACCGCCGCAACCAAACCGGCCGCAAATCCCGACAGCCTGAAAAACCCGAAAACCGGCGAAGTCGCCAAATTCCCGGCCAGCTACTCCTTTGCCAAACGCTGGATCAAAGACGCTCTGGTAGAAGAAGGCCTGCTGGACAAAGTCTATAAAAACAACGAGCTGGACGAGGCCACCAACGCCAAAATCCAAGCCGCGCTACAACAATTGAGAACGCTGGACAAATACCAATAACGACGGCGCCTTGCGGCAGCCTTGCGCAGGAGGCTGCCGGCCGCTTATTCCAGACCGAGTTTCTTCAACCGGTAACGCAACGAGCGGAAACTCATACCCAAATATTTAGCCGTCGCGGTTTTATTCCAGCGGTTTTCCTCCAAAGCCGAACTCAGCGCTTTTTTCTCGATATCTTCCAGATAACTTTCCAGCGACATTTTTTCGGCATCGAAATCTTCCGCCGCGGCCAAGTCCAAACCGGTCGGCAAATTCAAATCGTCGACCTCGATCACGCCGCCCTCGTGCAGCGCCAAAGCCCGCTCCAAAATATTTTCCAACTCGCGGACGTTGCCCGGAAAATAATACTGTTTCAGCGCATTCAACGCCGCATCCGACAGGCGCGGGATAGCAATGCCGTTGGCCCGCGCCAAACCTTGCAGCAGATGTTCGGTCAATTGCGGAATATCGGCGGCTCGCGCCCGTAATGGCGGCAGATTCAGTTCGATGACGTTGATCCGGTAATACAAGTCCTGCCGAAAACTGCCTTCCTGAACCATTTTTGCCAAATCCCTGTGGGTCGCGCTCAGCAAACGCACGTCCACCGGAATTTCGCGCTGCTCGCCGATCGGACGGATTTTCTTTTCCTGTATCGCCCGCAGTAATTTGACTTGCAAAGCCAACGGCAAATCGGCCACTTCGTCCAGAAACAGCGTGCCGCCGTCCGCGGCTTGAAACAAACCTTGCTTATCGCTGACCGCCCCGGTGAAGCTGCCTTTTTTGTGACCGAAAAATTCGCTTTCCATCAATTCGTGCGGAATCGCGCCGCAATTGATGGCGATAAAAGCCTTTTCGCTGCGCGGGCTTTGCTGGTGAATCAGCCGCGCCACCAATTCCTTGCCGGAACCCGACTCGCCGCTGATGTAAACCGGCGCCTGGTTGCGCGCCACTTTATCGATCTTGGAGCGGATATTGCGCATCGGCGCCGATTCCCCGAGCAACAAATCGCGGGTGCGGCGTTCCTTTTCGGCCACCCGGTTCAGCGAGATCTGCAAGGCATGGCTGACCAATTGCCTTAACACCGCCAGATCGACCGGCTTGGACAGAAAATCGAAAGCGCCTTTTTTCATGGCCTTGATCGCGATATCCATGCTGCCGTGGGCAGTGATCACCGCCACCGGCAGCGTCAAACCTTGGGCCTGGATGTAATCGACCAGTTCCAAGCCGTCTCCGTCCGGCAAGCGCATGTCGGTCAAACATAAATCGAAGGATTGATTAGCCAGACAATGCTTGGCTTCGGCGAGCGTAGCCGCGCTACGGGTCTGGATCTGCATCCGGTTTAACGTGATTTCCAACAGTTCCCGAATATCGGGCTCGTCGTCGACCACTAACGTAACAGGCATATTCATATTTCAATCGCCGCCCGATCGGCATTCGCCAATAACAAGGTAAAACAGGATTTTTCGCCGGGGGCGTAATTCAACTCGGCCCGGTTCAATTCGGCCAATTCCTTGGAAATGTAAAGCCCCAACCCGGTCCCCTGGTGAGACGTGGTGAAAAACGGTTCGAACAGATGCTGTAGATTGTCGGCGCCGATACCGGGCCCGTTGTCTATCACGCTGATGTAAGGCGAGCCTTGCGCCATGCCCGCCTCGACCAGAATCGGCCCCGCTTCCGGCCGGCCGTACTTCAACGCATTGGCGCACAGATTGTCCAGAATCTGCTTCAAATGACCGGCGTCGATACAGGCAGCGAGTGCGTGGGTCTGAAACGACAGTTTGAACGTATCCTCCGCCAGCCCCAGATTGAGGCGTTGTTCGCTCAAGTAAGCCGGCAGCCACTGGTCGAGCACGATTTTTTGCTTCTGCGACGGCGCCCGCCGCGACAGCTTCAGAATGTCTTCGATGATACCATTCACCCGCTGGCAGTGAATCCGGATGATTTCGGTCAGGCGCAAATCCTGGGCATCCAGCGCCCGCGATTCCGCCAACAATTGGCCGGCATGGCTGATCGCTGCCAGCGGGTTGCGGATTTCGTGGGCGATACTGGCCGTCAACCGGCCCAAGGAGGCTAATTTGCTTTGTTGCAAGCGCTGATTGTACAAGGCGATGTCTTCGAAAATCATCATGTTCAAAGTTTCTTCTTCCACGGCCAACGCCGAGAACTGAACTTGAATTTCGCTACGGTCGGGCAAAGATACGATGGCAAAATCCTGCTCGCGGCGTTCGCGCCACATCTCGAACGCTTGCTGCAATTGCGGCGAGATTTCGGCCAATGCCTGCGGCTGCCGTTCCAGCCCCAACAAGCGCAATGCCGATTGGTTGGACAATTGGGTGGCCTGGCGGTCGTCGACGATCATGATGCCGGATTGCAAATGCTGAATGATGTAGCGGTTCAGGCTTTCCAGGCGGGCGATGGTCTGCTCGTGGCGTTGCGCCAGAATCGCGGCCTGCTCGGCGCGTTGCGCCAGGATCACCGACAGAAAGGCAATCGAAAAAAAAGCCACGCCGAGCATGCCGGCATAGGTCAGCGTCGTGGTTTCGAAGGCGCGGGTCTGGATTGCATAAAGCTCCTCGGCCAAAATCGCCAGGCTGGCCAAGGCGGCAAACAAGATCGCGCAACGGCCGCCGACCAACAGTCCGCCGGCCGCTATCGATATCGCCAATAAGATGCCGATGCCGCTGCCGACGCCGCCACTGGCGTGCATCATCAACGTGACCAACACAATATCGGTAAAGATGAAAATCTGAGCCAATCTGGCGTAACCCAGCCGTTGGCGAAATGCGATCGGCCCGGCAATCAACGAAATCGCCAAATAGGCCGCACTGGCGAACTGGTACAATGCCGCGTCGTAGGCGCCGAGCAAGGACGGGCCGAAACGCAAATAAAACAGCATCGAGAACAGGCTGGCCGTGACGAAACGGTACAGGGCAAAGATTTTCAGCATCAGCCAAGCCTGCCGACTGGGAATACCGTAACCTTTGGAAAAGGGACAGGGGTATAAAGTGTCGGCCGCAGGGGTTCGCATTGCCCGTCGTTTTTTCAGGAGTTGTTTAAAATTAGTGTCCGGCAATCATAGCACCAACTTGGAACGCCGCGATGTCCGCCTCAACATGGAGCACCTAGATGAACATTCACGAATACCAGGCGAAACAACTATTTACAGATTTTTCAATCCCGGTTCCGCGCGGTGCGGTGGCAGCCAATGCCGCCGAAGCGCAGGATGCCGCGCGCCAATTGGCCGGTTCGGCTTGCGTCGTCAAAGCGCAAATCCACGCCGGCGCCCGCGGCAAGGCCGGCGGCGTAAAACTGGCCCGCAGCCCGGAACAAGCCGGACAATTCGCCGCGGACATGCTGGGTACGCGCTTGGTAACCCACCAGACCGATGCCGCCGGCTTACCGGTCAATAGCGTCTGGATCGAAGAGGCTTCGGCGATCAAATCCGAATTTTATTTGAGCCTGCTGCTGGATCGGGAAAGCGAACGCCTGATTTTCATCGCCTCCGCTGCCGGCGGCATGGATATCGAAGCGGTCGCCGCGCAAACCCCGGAAAAAATAGTCAAAGTACCGGTACACCCGGCCGCCGGCCTGCAGCCCTACCAAGGCCGGCAAATCGGCGCGGCGTTCGGCTTGGGCAAAGAGCAGCAGGGCCAATTGCAAACCATTTTGGAAGGCATCTACCGCTTGTTCCTGGCCAAGGATTGCAGCCAGATCGAAATCAATCCGCTGATCGAAACCGCAGACGGCAGGCTGGTAGCCTTGGACGCCAAAATCAATTTCGACGACAACGCGCTCGCCTTGCACCCCGACATCGCCGCCATGCGCGACGCGTCGCAGGAAGACGCCAAGGAAGCCGAAGCCAAGCAGTTCGATCTGAATTACGTCACGCTGGGCGGCAATATCGGCTGCATGGTTAACGGCGCCGGCCTGGCGATGGCGACGATGGACATGGTTAAACTGAAAGGCGGCGCACCGGCCAATTTTCTCGACGTTGGCGGCGGCACCAATAAAGACAAGGTCAAGGAAGCCTTCAAACTGATTTTGTCCGACGGCACCGTCAAGGCGGTGCTGGTCAATATCTTCGGCGGCATCGTCAAATGCGACGTCATCGCCGCCGGCATTCTGGCAGCGGTCGAGGAAATGCATTTGACCATTCCGGTCGTGGTACGTTTGGAGGGCACTAACGTCGAGCAGGGCAAAACCATGTTAAGCCAGTCCGGATTGGGCTTGGCAACGGCGGACGATTTAAACCAAGCCGCGGAATTGGCGGTTAAATTGGCGGAGGGCGTAGCGTAATGGCTATCTTGATCGATAAAAACACTAAAGTCATTTGCCAGGGTTTCACCGGCAAACAAGGCACCTTCCACTCCGAACAGGCCCTGGCCTACGGCACGCAACTGGTCGGCGGCGTCACGCCGGGCCGCGGCGGTTCCGCGCATTTGAATTTGCCGGTATTCGACACGGTCGAGCAAGCCGTCCAAGCTACCGGCGCCAACGCCACGATGATATACGTGCCGCCTTTCTTCGCCGCCGACGCGATTTTGGAAGCGGTCGCTGCCGGCATCGAGTTGATCGTCTGCATTACCGAGGGCATCCCGGTATTGCAGATGCTGAAAGTTAAAGCCGCGATGCAGGGTACGAAATCGTTGCTGGTCGGCCCCAACTGCCCCGGCGTCATCACACCGGGCCAATGCAAGATCGGCATCATGCCCGGCCATATTCACCAACCCGGCAAAATCGGCATCGTTTCCCGTTCCGGCACCCTGACTTACGAAGCGGTCCACCAAACCACCCGCGAGGGCCTGGGCCAAAGCACCTGCGTCGGTATCGGCGGCGATCCGATCCACGGCATGAACTTCATCGACGTGCTGCAGCGGTTCCAGGACGATCCGCAAACCGAGGGTATCGTCATGGTCGGCGAAATCGGCGGCAGCGACGAGGAACAGGCGGCGGAATTCATCAAAGCCCGGGTGACGAAGCCGGTAGTCGGCTATATCGCCGGCCAAACCGCACCGCCCGGCAAACGCATGGGCCACGCCGGCGCCATCGTCACCGGCGGCAGCGGCACCGCGGCCGGCAAGGTCGCGGCGATGAAGGCGGCCGGCGTCAGCATGGTCAGTTCGCCGTCGGATATCGGTGCGGCAATGCGGGCTTGTTTTTCGAAGTAATCGATGACCTTGCAAATCGCCTTAGCTCAACTCAATTTCACCGTTGCCGATATTCCCGGCAACGTCGGCAAAATCCTGGCTGCGGCCGAGCAAGCTCGCCAACGCCGGGCCGACGTCGTCGTGTTTCCGGAATTGTGCGTAACCGGCTATCCGCCGGAGGACCTGTTGCTGCGCGCCGATTTCCTGGCACAAAGCGAACGGGCCGTGCAGCAACTGGTCGCGCAAATCCGCGGCATCACTGCGGTGATCGGCTTCCCGCGTCGCCTGGATGGCAAACTGTACAACGCCGCAGCGGCAATCCGCGACGGCGCTATCGTCGCCGAATACCACAAAACCGCCCTGCCCAATTACGGCGTATTCGACGAACAACGCTACTTCAAGCCCGGAACCGGCTGCTGCCTATTCGAAGCCAACGGTTGCAAACTGGCGTTGGCTATCTGCGAGGACGTCTGGCTGCCGGATACCATGGCCGCTAATCGCGCCGCCGGCGCCGACATCGTGCTGGCTTTGAACGCGTCGCCGTTCCACGCCGGCAAAATGCAGCAACGCGAAGATGTCATCTGCAACCACGTCCGCGCTGCAGGCATCCCGCTGGTTTATGTCAATCAGGTCGGCGGCCAGGACGAGTTGGTATTCGACGGCGCCTCGTTCGTCGCCGATAAAAGCGGCGCAGTCGTCTACCGTGCGGCGGAATTCGAAGAGCAGCTCGATGTGGTCGAATTCAACGGCGCCACTCCTACCGGAACCGGCGTAGTCGCGCTTTACCGACCGATAGTCAGCGAATACAAGGCCCTGGTGCTCGGCATTCGCGATTATGTACGCAAGAACGGCTTTCAGGGCGCGATTTTGGGCTTGTCCGGCGGCATCGATTCGGCGCTGGTGCTGGCTTTGGCTGTCGATGCGTTGGGCGCCGACAAGGTCGAAGCGGTGGCAATGCCGTCGCGCTACACCGCCGATATCAGCAACGAAGACGCCCGGCTGGAAGCCGAGGCGCTGGGGGTAAATTTCCACACCCTACCGATCGAACCCGCCGTCAACGCTTTTTCCGACATGCTGGCGCCCTTGTTCGCCGGCAGCCGAAAAGACACTACGGAGGAAAACATCCAGGCCCGCTGCCGCGGCGTGTTGTTGATGGCTTTATCCAACAAGCAAGGCAAACTATTGCTGACCACCGGCAACAAAAGCGAAATGAGCGTCGGCTACGCCACGCTGTATGGCGACATGGCCGGCGGTTTTGCGCCGTTAAAGGACGTATCCAAATTGATGGTCTATAAATTGGCCGAATACCGCAACAGCCTGTCGCCTGTGATTCCGGAGCGGGTCATCACCCGGCCGCCGTCGGCCGAGCTGGCGCCGGACCAAAAAGACGAAGACTCGCTGCCGCCTTACTCGGTGCTGGATCCGATTCTGGCCCTGTACATCGAACAGGACCAATCGGCCGCCGACATTGTCGCGCGGGGCTATCCGCGCGACGCGGTCGAACGCGCCGTCTCGCTGGTCGACCGTAACGAATACAAACGCCGGCAATCGCCGCCGGGCATCCGCATCACGCCCAGGGCGTTCGGCCGCGACCGGCGCTATCCCATTTCATCGGCTTACCGCGGCGCCGCCGCGCTTAATCCAACAGCGCCCGACAACGTTAAGGAGTAAATTCATGTCAACACTGCGTACCGTTTTAATCTCTACCGCCCTGCTGCTGACGGCGGAGAACGGTCTAGCCCGCGAAATCAACATTCCCGTGCCGATGGAATACCGCTTTATCAGAAGCGTTCTGGTCAATCAGCTCTACACCGGCCCCGACGAATCGGTACGGGCCTGGAAAGACGGCAAACAATGCAGCTATCTGGATTTGGACCATCCGCAAATCAGCGGCGAAAACGGCCAAGTCAAAATCCAGAACAACGTCCAGGCCCGCATCGGCACGGCATTGGGCGGCAAATGCATGGCGCTGGTGGAATGGTCGGGTATCCTGCAGACCTTTCAGCAACCCACCCTGGACGCTTCGGGCAACGTGCTGAGTTTTCCGGTTACCCAGCTCAACGCGTTCGACCGCAACGGCCAGCCGCTGAATATCAGCCAATTGCAATCCTTGATCAAAAAAGCCGCCGAACCGAAACTGTCCGGCTTAAAAATCGATTTGAACCAAGTCCGGCCGGACATCGCCAAAGCGCTGGTACCTTATATAGCCGCCGAGCATAGCGAAGAGTTGCACGATACGATCAACAGCTTGCGCTTCAACCAAGCCAAGGCCGACGCCAACGGCTTACAAATCAACCTGGGCTACACGGCCGACAACCCGAATCCGAACGACGTCAAGCCGGCCGCGGTTCTCAACGAAGCCGAGTTGAAGCAGTGGCGCGGGCTCTGGCAAAACTGGCAAGCGTCTCTGGATAAATCGATAGCCACGGCGCAGTTGGGCAGCAATGCCGAGGATACCCGCGCCAAATTGCATGAAGTCCTGCAAAAAGCCGGCAGCGCCTTCGAGCAAGGCCTGAGCAGCGAATCGGTCGCCGAGAACGACCCGGTCCGTAAATTTTTCAACAGCTCGTGGGATACTTTCGCACCGTTGCTACGCGACGCCTCCAGCCAATTGCCGGGCGGCGAAAAGTTGCGCTACGTGACGCTGATTGCCGCGACCGATCTGATGTACGAATTGGAATCCATCGGCTCGCCGTTGGGTCTGGAAGTCTCCTCCAACGGTTTACGCAAACTGGCCCGCTCCTTGATCGCCCAGCAAACGCTGAAAGGCAAAGCCAAAAAAGCCAAACGCAAAGGCTAGCCCGCCCTCCGCTTCGACCCACCCCGGATTACTCGACGCACGGTGATCCGGGCTCATCCTGCCTGACCGCGTAATCCCCCAGCAACAGACCCACGTTATTAACCTGTTTTTTTCAACAGGAATTTACGTTAAGCTTGCCCGCCAGTTAGACGGAACGCGAGTATCCTAAACCGACAGGGCCAGAATCGCCGGTACCCGGACCGGCGCCTTCCGGCGCTCGATAAACCTATAGCGAGCGAAACATGCCAGACCACCTGTTCGACATGCACCCATACATGCCTCACGGCCAATGTTATTTGTGGCAGAACGATCTGCTATTGCTGCATGTGGTGTCCGACACATTGATCGTGTTGTCCTATTACTCGATCCCGTTCGCGCTGGTCTACATCCTGAAAAAACGCCAGGATATTCCGTTTAGCTGGATTTATTGGCTGTTCGGCCTGTTCATCTTCCTGTGCGGCACCACCCACTTGCTCAGCATCTGGAATGTCTGGGTGCCCGATTACTGGCTGTCCGGATTCGTCAAACTGGCCACGGCCATAAGTTCGATTACGACGGCGGCACTGGTTTGGCCCTTGGTGCCGAAAATCCTGGCCATACCGAGCCAAGCCCAATTGGTCGCGGCCAACTCGGCCCTGGCCAGAGAAATCGAAAACCATAAGAGAACGGAACAGGAGCTGCGCAAATTAACGCTGGCGATGCAATACAGCTCGAGCATGGTCATCGTCACCGACGCCCAAACCCGTATCGAATATTGCAACCCGGCCTTCTTCCAGATTACCGGTTACTCGGCGGACGAAGTGTTAGGCCAACGAGCCAACCTGCTCAAATCCGACCTGACCGCCGACGAGACTTACAAAGGCCTGTGGGCCACCTTATTGAGCGGCTCCGCCTGGCACGGCGAATTTTTGAACCGCAAAAAAAACGGCGAATTATTTTGGTGCCTGGAATCGATCGCGCCCATCCTCGACGAGAGCAATTCGATCAGCCATTTCGTCTCCATCATCCACGACATCAGCGACCGTAAGGATACCGAAGAAATCATCCGCCACATGGCGTACTACGATCCGTTGACCGACCTGGCCAACCGCTCTCTATTCAACGAGCGGCTGGAACAAGCCATCCACCAAGCCAAGCGCAATCCACAAATTTTTGCGCTGTTCTATCTGGATCTGGACCGTTTCAAAAACATCAACGATACGCTGGGGCACTTGGTCGGCGACAAATTGCTGATCGAGGTCGGCAGACGCATTTCGGCCTGCCTGCGCGAACAAGAAACCGTGGCCCGGCTCGGCGGCGACGAATTCGCGCTGATCGGCCTGAATTTGACCAGCCCGGCCGACGCCGGCGAGATTGCCCAGCGCGTGATCAACACCGTCAACGAACCGTTTTTCATCGACGACCACCAGTTGTTCGTCAGCACCAGCCTCGGCATCAGCGTCTACCCGCAGGACGCGACGACCAGCGAACAACTGTTGAAACACGCCGACGACGCGTTGTATCTGGCGAAACAACACGGCCGCAACACCTTCGAGTTTTACAATGCCTCGGCCAACGCCCAATCCTTGCGCCGATTAAACATCGAAAACCATTTGCGCCATGGCCTGGCCCGCAACGAATTCTCGCTGGCCTACCAGCCGCAAGTCGATTTGGCCAGCGGCCGGATTATCGGTGCCGAAGCGCTGTTGCGCTGGATGCCGGCCATCGGCCCGATCGGTCCGGACGAATTCATCCCGATCGCCGAGAACAGCGGCTTGATCGTCGAAATCGGCGAATGGGTCATGCGCACGGCTTGCCGCGACTTTATGGCGGCGCCGTTGCACGAGCGGAAGCTGTTGCTGGCGATCAACCTGTCGGCGCGCCAGTTCAAGAAAACCACGCTGGTCGACAGCGTGCGCGGCATCTTGGCGGAAACCGGCTTTCCGGCCGAGCGGCTGGAGCTGGAAATTACCGAAAGCATGCTGGTCGAGCACTTCGAGAAGACCGTCAAACAAATGCAGGAACTGAAAAACCTGGGCATTCGCCTGGCGATCGACGATTTCGGCACCGGTTTTTCCTCGCTCAGCTATTTGAAACGGTTTCCGATGGACACGCTGAAAATCGACAAATCCTTCGTTGCCGATATCTACGACAACCAGAACGATGCCTGTATCGTGCGTTCCATCATCGGCCTGGGCCACGGCCTGAACCTGAAAGTCCAGGCCGAAGGCGTGGAAACCGCGCAGCAACTGGAGCTATTGCAGCTGCACCAATGCGACCGCGGCCAGGGCTATTTCTTCCACAAACCGCTGCCGATAGACGAGTTTCGCCGGCTGTTCGTCTAGCATTGCGCTCCGTGGCGAACAGCCGGCAACCGGCGCTTTATGCGGTGACGCAGCGGTAAGGCCCTAGCGGATCGGCGCCCAGGGTACCGACCAGAGATTCCAGATAGGCCGGTCCGGACAGTTCCTGCAGTTTGCGTTGCGCCCGCTGCAAACGCTCGGCCAGTTTCAATTCGCCGACCACGGCCTGATGGCTGTTGTCGCGCAAAAACGCCTCCAGATAGCCGACGTGGCGTTGCCACAGCGCCAGCTCGCGTTGCTGTTTGATTTCCAGCCTCTCGCGGTACCAATCCGCGGCCAACAAATAGTCGCGGGTAAACATCGCCCGAATTTCGGGATGGTGCGCGTCCTTGCCCTGATAATGGCCGATCGCCATGATGTGCAGCAGCGCATACAACGGCGGGCAGGCGTCTTCGATGCTGCCGTCGTCCAGATATTGCTGCGCCACGCGCTGCTGGGTTTCGACGATATTGTTGACGCCGTCGACGAACACCTCCAGATTTTGCCGTTCCGGTTGCAGAATCTCGTCGGTGAACACCGCGTAGGGGTTGTCGAAGATCTTGCCCATCAGGCTATGCACGAAGTGGCTGGTGATACGGTAGCCGAGCCGGCTAGCCATGACCAGTTGGCCTTTGTGTTCGAAATCGGTCAGCGGCTCCAGATAACCGTGTTGCAACAGGTAATCGGCCTCGCGCTCCCGGCGCGACAAGCGCGCCCAGATTTCCGGAATCAACAGGCTGATGTCGTGGTCGACCCGGGTGTCGGGGCCGATATGGCCGGCGGAGCTGGAAAAGCCGGGATAGCCGGTCAGAATGTAGGACACCAGCGTGTTGTTCAGGTCGGTGATGCCGCGCAAGGCGTTGAACGGACCTTTGGTCAGCGCGCCCTCGCTGCCGGCGCCGGTCGTCGACGGCGATTTGCCGGTCAGCGAACTGATGAAGTCCATGAACAGCTCCGGCAACTCCTGGTAATGAATCGGGTTGTACACCGCCAACGGCCGGATGCCGGGTTCCGGCGGGTTATTGCGCCGGCCGGTCAGCACCGCATCCACCGGATGGCACAAGGGCTGGTTCAGCGGGATTTTCCGGTGCAGGCGGGCGCCGACTTCGGCGACGTATTTGCGCAGCGGTTTGACCACATCGACCCGGGTTTCCAGATAGCGCGGATTTTTCGACGGTTTGCCGTTCACCAACCGCGGATGCGCCGAAGAAACGACAAAGCCCTTGCCGTCGCGGTAAGCTTCGCTCAACAGGCTTTGCATCGGCGGGGTAAATTTGGAAAAAGTCATGACGTCTTCCACCACGGCCGCCAGCTTTTCGCGGTCCAACGGTTCGAAATTGGCCATGAAGTTGCCGGGACCGGACATGTTCAGCTCGGTCTGTTTATCGTATCCGGGAATGATCGCATCGTCCGGGCGCTGGAACAGCCGGTACTCGCAGTTGGTGACCAGCTTCAAGCTCATCTGGTAGCCGTCGTCCGGCAGCCAGGGCAGCACCGCCGCGGTCGGCACCACCACAGAGGCACTGATGTCGTCTTCCATCTGCACTTTCTCGCAGGCGATGTAGTCCTGGCGTACTTTAAAGGTGCGCCAGCCGCCTTCGGCGTCGAAGCCGACCCGCAAATAGGTGGCGACGATCTTGCGTTGGTTCAGTTTCAGCTCGTGGCCCGGCGCACCGTCGATCACATCCACCGACAAATGGTCGCGCCAGTGTTCGCCCCACTCCTCCCGGTAAAAACGTTTGATCAGGAACACCAAAGCCAGAATGCTGGGCGGGATCGACTTCAGCCAGTTGTTGAACTCCGGCGTATGGTAACTGGACGGCGTCAATAACTTGATGACCGAGCCCAAGCTGCGCTCCGGACTCAGAATCTTGCGGGCCGGATCGCGGTCTTCGTACTCGTAGCCCGGCAGGAAGCGGCCGGTGTAATCCTTGTCGAAAATCGCCTGCACCCGGTCCAGATCGTGTTGCAAATCGTCGACGAACAGCGGCCCGTAAATCACCGCATCCTCGATGGATTTGGAAATTTCCGACTTGCCGCCGCCCGAAACCGTACACGGTTTGTGGCAGAACGTGCCTTCCGCGACGGTACCGATCAAGCGCCAGGACGGTGCACCGGGGTGCTTGCACATTTCGATCTTGTAGCCGTTGGGCTGCACGTAAATCTTGCCGGGTTGCAAGCGGATACTGTGGCTCTGGCCGTTTCTGATCCAGGTGATTTTCTGGTTGTTCAAGCTCATCCGCAGATCTTGCGGCACATAGATGATGTCCGGGTATTGCTTGTCCACCGCATAGCCTTCCGGCTGCATGTCCATGATCGCGCCGTAGCGGTAAACCATGTCGTCGAAATCGTAGCCCGGCTCGCGGGTCAGGCTGCCGATGCCGAATTCGTCGCCGTGGTTGAAGCGGCGGAAGGCCAGCGCGCCGCCGGCATGCTCTTCCTCGGCCAGGCCGAACAGGTTGGCAGCATAGCTGATCTGGGTTTTCACTTCCTTTTTGCAATAGCCGTAATAATTGTCGGCCAACAGCGTGACGATGACGCCGGAGCGGTCGCGGGCAGTCAATTTAAAGGCCTGGCCGTCGTTATACAGCTCGGCCGGGTCCTGCCAGCACATGCCCTCCGCGCGCTGGCGCTCGCTGGCATCGGTCCAGTGCGGCAAGCCCAATTGTTTCTTGGTCAGTTTGACCAGATGCGGCGCCAGAATCACGCAGCCGCTGTGGCCGGACCAATGTTCGACGTCCAGTGCCGCATCGCATTCCGGCAAGGCCGGATTGCCGCCGTTACCGAAAATGCTCTCGACGAAATCCAGGTTGCTGACCAGATTTCCAGGGGCGAAAAAGCGGATTTCCATCGACTTCTCGGCGGCGACGCCGGGAATTTCCGGACAAACCACCGGACGCAGCAACAACGAGGCGAACATGTGCGCCGGCTGCGGTTGATTGGCGGTGAAGGGTAGCGTCAGCAAGTCTTGCGGCGGATTCAAGGCCTCGGCCAGCATCAAGGCAAAGGTTAGCTGCGGCACCTGCTTTTTGTCGCCGGGCACCGGCAAGCCGCCTTCGGCAATGTGGAAAGAGCCTTGAGTGGTGCGGCGGTCGCTGGCCGGATTATGCAAAACCCCTTGTTTGACGCGGAAACTGGATACGATTTCGGAGCGGAATTCGTCTTCGCCCATCGGCAACGAGAGCTCGCGGGCCACGCCGTGCCGGTCCAATTCAAAGGTCATGGTCGGCAGCGACGGCACTTTTTCGAGACCAAGATCGCCGCAATAGCGATCAAGGAAATCCTGAATCCGGCGGTCGGCGGGGTACAACGAGGAGCTGGCCAATTGCCGGCTTTTCTCCAGATAACTGTTCAATAAATCCTGAGCGGTATCCATGAACTGGGCCGAGGCCTGATCGATACAGGTCGGTTGGCCGCAGGACGCCAATTTCAAATTGATATACAAATGCAATTGCCGCTTGACCGCTTGCTCGTCTTGACCCGCAGGTCCCAGACCCAACGCTCTGAGTTTATCCATAGCCTCCCCCTTGGAATTTTTTTAATGAATGGTAGCGGCATGATATAGCAAACCCGGCTCCGGCTGAACTTGGCATTCGCTCGGTCTGAGGCCGATTCCGGCCGCCGCGTGCGCCGGCGGCCGCCGAATCGGCCCGATCCGAACATGCGCGATATGCCCGATCAATCGCGTCATTTAACTTAGATTAATTAAATTTGCCGGCAAAATTCCGCCGCGTTTTCCGCTCCGGCTTTGAAAATCCGGGATCGCCACTACTACGGCGGGACTGGCATATAAATTGCTTGGAACGGGCTCCATCTTCTGCCACCGGAGCCCGCCTTGTCCGCTGCCGCCATTCCCGCCGATCAGATTGCCGCGCTGTTTCGCGACCATAAGGAAGCGATCGTGCATTTTCTGTTACAGCGCGTCAAATGCCCCGACACGGCACAAGACTTGAGCCAGGAAACCTATTTGCGCCTGTTGCGTAAAGACGGGCTGGCTCATACCGACAATCTGAGCGGTTACCTGTTCCGCACCGCAGAGCGGCTGGCGATCGATTTCGTCCGCCAGCGCCAGCGCCTCAGCGCGCGACTGGAAGCCTTGCCGGACGACGCCCCCTGCCCTTTGCCGCAGCCGGAATATGCCGCAATCGTCAACCAACGCTACCGGCGCTTGCTGGACGCGATCGCCGCGTTGCCGGCCCAATGCCGGCATATCTTGTTGCTGCGCAAAATCGACGAACTCGGTTACCGGGAAATTGCCGAGCAACTCGGTATTTCCGAAAAAACCGTGCAACGCCAATTGGTCAAAGCGATGTTGCATTGCCACGAATATTGCCGCGATACCCCGCCATAGTCTTGGCCGTCGCGGGGTACCGCCCCATCCCGCGCCCGAATCGGGTAAACTCGCACCGGCTATTTGTCCAAGACCCGTCTGAAATCTCCGGATGACCGCTACCACTCCCGCCCAGCACCACCTAAAACAAGCCACGACCTGGTTCGTAGCGTTACAGTCCAGTTGCGTCGATCCCGAACAGCGCCGGCAATTCGAGCGATGGCTGGCGGCAAGCCCGCTGCATCGCCAAGCGTTTAGCGAAGTCGAACAATTCTGGGGCAATCTGGACGCGCTGAAATCGGCCGATTTGCCGGAGCTGGAGCACGCTCGCGCCGCCCGGCCGCCGCGCTGGCGCCAGGGCCGGCCGCTGTTGTCCGGGTTATTGCTCGCAGCAACCCTTGCCGCGGCCTGGCAGGAACTATCGGCTCCGGCCGCCAGCTACCAGACCGGAATCGGCGAACGCCGCGAAATCGCGTTGGCGGACGGTTCCCGCTTGCAATTGAACACCGCCACCCGCTTACGCACCCGCGTCACCTGGTTGCGCCGCGAAATCGAACTGGAACAGGGCGAAGCCCTATTCGACGTGGCGCACGAGCGCTGGCGCCCGTTTCGGGTCCATGCCGGCAAAGTGCACATTAGCGACATCGGCACGCGGTTTAACGTACGCCACCAGGACTCAGGCGGAACCTCGGTTTCGGTATTAGAAGGCGAAGTGGAACTGCGCGTCGGCCGCAGTTGGCTGGGAGAAGTATTGAGCGCCGGTTTCCGCCGCCGCCTCGACGCCGAAGGCCGCTGGCATTCACCGGAAAAAATCGACGCCGAGCCGGTGTTGGCCTGGACCCGCGGCCAGTTGGTGTTCAACCACACGCCGCTGGCCGACGTGACCAAAGAATTGGAGCGTTACCATAATCTCCATTTCGTGCTCGCCGATAGCTCGCTCGGCCAACAAACCCTGAGCGGACGTTTCGACGCCGGCGATCTGCAGCCGTTTTTACAAGCACTGCAAACGATGTTGCCGGTGCGGGTACAGCGCGGTAAAGACACGGTTGTGTTGCATAAACGCTGACACAGCCTCCTCAGCCCATTTTCCGCCCCGCCGAAAATTATTTTCGGTGCCGCTGTCCAGTTTCGTTGCCTTGCTTCGTTTATGACAGGTATCGCCAGCAAAGGCCTGGCCTACCTTCATTACACAGGAGACGACAATGAGCCGATCAACCAATCCACCTTACCGGCAGCGCAACCGCGGCCGCACCGTTGCGCCGGTGCTGGCTTTATCTTTGGCAGTCGCCGGCAATAGCTGGGCCGGCCCAGCCGCATCGAGCCAACTCGATCTGCCGGCGCAAAGCCTGGCTGCCAGCCTGGACAGCTTGGCGAAAACCAGCGGCGCCAAGTTGATTTATGCCGATTCGCTGGTCAAAGGCCTCCAGGCCGAGGCGCTGCACGGCGAATTTACCGTGCAGCAGGCGCTGGAGCAGTTGTTGCACAAGCACGGGCTGCAATCGGAAAACGTCGGCGACGGCGTTATCACAATCAAGAAAGCGCCACCGGCACCGAAGCCGCAAGCGGTCCGCGACGACTCGATCATCTCGCTCGGCGAAGTTACGGTCAGCGACCAACAGGAAAACGGCAAACTGACCAGCAAAGACATCGCCACGTCGGTGGATATCATGTACGCCGATAAAATCGCCGACCAAAACGTCCTGACTGCATTCGACTTGATGCATCGCATGCCGGGCGTGCAGATTACCCAATTCGGACAAGGCACCACCACCGGCAAATTTTCGTTCCGCGGCTTCAATGGCGAGGGCCGCACCAACGCGGTGAAACTGTTGATCGACGGCATTCCCAGCAACTCCAACGACGGCAACATGCCTTATTTGGATGCCTTGTTTCCGCTGGATATCGAATCGATCGAAGTGGTACGGGGCACCAACGATCCGCGTTACGGCCTGCATAACATTGCCGGTAACGTAAATATGACCACCTCCACTGGCGGCAATTACGTCAAAGGCCGGATGAGTTACGGCAGTTTCGACACCCACGAGATCCAATCGGGCTTGGGCTACGAAAAAGACGGCTTTTCGCAGAACTATCAGATTTCGTACCGAGCCAGCGATGGCTATCGCGACCGCAGCGATTCCGACAAGAACAGCTTCTCCGGCAAATGGTTCTATGCGCCGAGCGACAAATATAAAGCCGGCTTGATCGCCCGTTGGAGCGAGGCCGGCGCCCAAGAGCCGGGTTACCTGACCTATCAGCAGCAACTTGCCAGCACGACGCAAGCCACACCGCACGACCCGCTGGATTACAGCAAGCGCACCGTGGGCCAGATCAGCGCCCATCTCGACGTCAACTTAAGCGAAACCTTGTTCTGGTCGAACAAGGCTTACGGCAATATTTTCGATGACCAACGCTTGGTACAGTTTCACCCGGCGTTTTCCCAGGTCAAACGCGACCGGGACGAAGTACAGTACGGTGCCATCACATCGCTGACCTACCACCCGCAAGTCAGTTGGCTGGACGATTTCTCGATCGAAACCGGCTTCGACTTTCAACAGCAAGAAAACAAGTACAAGCAATACCGAACCACCAACGGCATAGCCAACCCCAGCAGCGCCGCCAATATCCGTAACGACGAGCATTGGACCTTTATGAATTACGGCGGTTACATCCAAGCCGTGATCAAGCCGACAAGATGGTTGAAATTGACGCCCGGCTATCGTGCCGACGTGATCGACGGCGATTTTTTCAGCTACCGTCCCGGCGCCACCTATGGCTCCTACCCGATCAACGATTACGGGACCATCTCGCAACCCAAAATTGGCGCGGTGATCACCCCTATCGAAGGCTACAGCCTCTACGGTAACTGGGGCCGGACTTTCCAAGTAGGCCTTGGACAAGCCACTTTTGTCGGGCGAAACCAATCAAATACCGGCCCTTCTCTGAACGACGGCTGGGAAATCGGCGTGAAATTATCTCCGGTCGCGTGGGCGGAAGGCCGGGTGGCCTATTGGATGCAAGATGCCAGCAATGAAATCAGCCGCAATCTGGCCAGTACCGATTCCACCATGATTGGCCCCACCAAGCGGCAAGGCGTGGACATCGAACTCAAAGTGTATCCGACCGACCGCTTCGGCGTCTGGGCGGCTTACTCCCTGCAGGAGGCCAAGATCACCAATCCGCCGGCGGTGGTCGCCAACGCCATGGAATACACCGCGGGCAACCAAGTCGTGAATACGCCCAATTACCTGTTTTCCGCCGGTATCGACTATCAAATTACCCAACAACTGCGTTCGTCGTTATGGACCAGCGGCCAAGGCAACTACTTCGTCGATCAAGCCAACGACGCCGGCAAACACGGCGAATACGCGCTGTTGAATTTGGACTTGGGTTACCAGGTAACCAAACAAGTGGAACTGCAATTCCAGGCGAAAAACCTGACCGATACCCAGCGCGAATACTTGTGGTACGACGAAAGCTACGGCGCCGGCCAGCGGTATGCCTTTTATTCTCCCGGCGACGGTCGCGCCTTTTACGGCGCCGTCAGCGTCAAGTTCGACTACTAAAACATGGCTTCGCCTGCGTTAAAAGCCAACAAGAAACAGACCGCCCGCCGGCTTTGGTTGGCGGTCCATCTTTACTTGGGGCTGAGCTTGGGTTTGGTCATTGCCGTCGTCGGCCTGACCGGCAGCCTGTTGGTGTTCTATCTCGATCTCGACGAATGGCTGAATCCGCAATTGGTCATCGCCCAGCCCGGCGCACAGCGGCAAAGCTACGAAGCCCTGTACCAAGCTTTACGCCAGGCGGAACCAAGCCGGCAACGCGGCTGGCGGCTGGAAATTTCTGAAAACCCGCGCCGCGCAGTTACCGCCCGCTATTACAAGCCGGAGGAAACCGTCCACCACGGCTTTGCGCCGTTGATGGTTTCTCTCGACCCTTACACCGGCAAAGTGCTGGCGAACCGCTTTTGGGGCGAGTTTGCGATGACTTGGCTGTACGATCTGCATTACAAACTGCTGCTGGACGACCCCGGCAAAATTCTGATGGCGATTGTCGGCGGCATTTTGCTGATTTCGCTGATCTCCGGCCTCTACCTGTGGTGGCCGCCGTTAAGCAAACTAAAAACTGCGCTGACGGTTAAGGCCAACGCCAGCAAGGAACGGCGGAATTACGACCTGCATAAATTGGCGGGCTTTTACGCTTTCATCGTGATGCTGGTTGTGGCGCTGACCGGCGTTGCCCTGGAAATCCCGCAATACGTCAATCCGCTGTTCGGCTATCTTTCGCCGCTACAAGCCATGCCCAAACCGCAATCCTCACCATCAGCGCCCGGACAACAACGGATTAGCCTCGATCAAGCCGTCGCTGCCGGCCAGTCGGTTTTTCCCGACGCCCGCTTGTGCTGGATCGAAACCCCGCACGACGCCGGCGGCAGTTTCCGCATCAATCTGCGCCAAGACGGCGAGCCTAGCCAACGCTTCCCGAAAACCAATGTCTGGGTGGACCAATACAGCGGCCGGATACTGGCGGTCAGCGATCCCGCCGATCTCGGCGGTTCGGACACGCTGATCAACTGGCTGCATCCTTTGCATACCGGCGAGGCCTTCGGATTGATCGGGCAATGGCTGGTGTTGATATCCGGATTGGCCTGCCCGCTGCTGTTCGTTACCGGCGTGATTCGCTGGCTGCAAAAACGCCAAGCCCGTCACAAATTCAAACTGCGCAGCAACGCCTGATCCAGCCACCGCCGGCTTCGCTATTTTGCGGATCAGTGCCGGCGGCGGGCGATTTCGGAGCCAAGATTGGCACGACGGTCCAGTAGTGTCGAGTTTTCCCGGCCGATTCAGGTAAAAATCCGCCACTCGGACTGCCGAATCCGTCCGCACCACCCCGAAATCCACCTTTGTCGAAAGTGAAATTTCTGATTAAATAATGTCCTCATAAGCTTACATTACCTTCCTGGAGCAAAGTAATAACTTGAGCGCCCTGCCTACGCCCCGTTTAGCCCTGATCTCCCTGGCTTGCCTGCTGCTGCAAAGCCCGTTTGCGGCTGCCCGCTACGCGGCCATCGTCATCGACGCCGACAGCGGCCGGGTGATTCACGAGAACGAATCCACCCAACGCTGGTATCCGGCATCGCTGACCAAGGTCATGACCATGTACATGACCTTTGCCGCGCTGGAATCCGGCGACCTGAAGTTAACCGATACCGTTTACGCGTCGAAACATGCCGCGTCTATGCCCAGCTCCAAGTTGGGCCTGCGTGCCGGGCAAAGCCTGACCGTAGAACAAGCGATCATGGCCGTCACCACCCGCTCGGCCAACGATGCGGCGGTGGTTTTGGCGGAACGGCTGGGCGGGACCGAGAGCAATTTCGCGGCGATGATGACGCAAACCGCCCATCGCCTGGGCATGAGCAGCAGTTCGTTCGAAAACGCCAGTGGCCTGCCTAACGACGGCCAAATCAGCAGCGCCCGCGATTTGGCCTTGTTATCGGCGGCGGTATTGCGCGACTTCCCGCAGTATTACCATTACTTCTCGGCAACCGAATTCCGCTACAAGGGCCGGGTGATGCCGAATACCAACAAAATTCTGAAAACCTACCCCGACGCCGACGGCTTCAAAACCGGCTTTACTTGCGGCTCCGGCTACAACCTGATCGCTTCGGCCAAACGCAACGGCCACCGGATCATTGGCGTGTTGCTGGGCGCCCACAGCAGCGGCGAACGCTTCGAGCAAATGAGTAATTTGTTGGACATGGGCTTCGCCAAAAGCGGCAGTAGCCAGCTTGGCGAGCATATTTCGCAATTGCACGACACAGCCCAATTGCCGCCGCCGTTTCAGTTGGCCTCCAACCGTTGCGCCGGCAGCGCCGAGCAAATGGGCGCCGATTCCGGCAGCATCAGCCGTTACGAACCGATCCGTATCAACGAAACGCCGGAAAGTAAGGAACGCCGGCTGCTGGCGGCAAACAAACCGCAGCCGCGCATTACCGGCCAATCTTGGAACGTCAGCCTAGGCAGCTTTCCGCGCAAAATCGATGCCGACGTCAACCTGCAACGGGTCCGCAATGCGTTGGGGCCGTTGGCGAAAAACGGCCAGCCGCGGATCGTCAAAAGCAAAAACAAGAGAGGCACGGTCTGGCTTAGCCAATGGACCGGCCTGCAACAGGACGACAGCCGCGATTTCTGCCGCCGCCTGCACGGCAAAAATCTGGATTGCAGCTCGTTTCCGCAACCGAAACAAACCGTGGCTGCGGCCGGCAACCACGGCAAAACCGGCCACCGCAACCGCTCCAAGTCTTAAACCGGCCGCGGATCAGTAATGCGGCGGCCGTTCGTCGAGCGGCAGCAACGGCCGCTCCGACATGCTCGACGCCAGGCTCTTGATCTTGTCGTGCAGCAATTTGCAGGTTTCTTCCAATTTGCCGATCTGTTTTTGCTGATCGGCCACCACCTGGTTCATCGCTTGAATCAAGTCTTCCTGGTAGGCTTGTTTAATTTCCAATTCGATAATGCGCTCTTCGTTCATAACCGCTTAAAAGTTCCAGTGTTGGGCCATTCTAATCGAATTTCGCCGCGGTTTTGCGCCGCCGCACTCGCACCGCCCCGCTAAACTCGCTATCATTGCCCACCACATCAACACAGCGAGGATGCAACCATGACAACCATTGCAGATCCGGTCATCGGCCGTTGGTATAAAGATTTGGAAAGCAATCTTACCTTCAAGGTCGTGGCGATCGAGGGAGCCGACGAATCCATCGAAGTCCAATACGCCAACGGCGACCTGGGCGAATACGACAACGAATCCTGGTACGGCTCGACCATCGATTACATCGAAGATCCCGACGATTGGAGCGCACCGTTCGACGACCTGGAAACCGACGATCTCGGCTATACCGATCCGGACCGCCATACCCGCGCCGATTCGGAAGATTTGGATATCAGCGACTTTTTGGATTGATTACGACTTTATGAGAATGACCCCGCAACAGTTTTTGGACTGGGAGTCCAAAAGCATCACGCTGCTGGCCATGTCCGGCGCCGGCAAGACCACGCTATCGGCCAGATTGCCCAAGGACAAATGGTTCCATTATTCCGGCGACTACCGAATCGGCACCAAGTACCTGGAAGAACCGATCCTGGACAATATCAAACAGCAAGCGATGGGCGTGCCGTTTTTGCGGGACCTGCTTAAGTCGGACTCGATCTACATTTGCAGCAATATCACCGTCGACAATCTGGCGCCGGTATCCAGCTTTCTGGGCAAAATCGGCGACCCGAGCAAAGGCGGCTTGAGCCAGGCCGAATTCAAACGCCGCCAAGCCTTGCACCACCAGGCCGAAATCGCGGCGATGAACGACGTGCCGGACTTCATCCATAAAGCGGAAGCCATCTACGGCTACAAGCACTTCATCAACGACGCCGGCGGCAGCGTTTGCGAATTGGATTGCCCGGAAGTCTTGGAAAATCTGGCCAAGCACACGCTGATCGTCTACATCAAAATCCCGCCGGCGCTGGAACAGACCATCATCGACCGCGCCAAGCAGGACCCGAAACCCTTGTATTACCGGCCCGAATTTGTCGACGAAAAGCTGGCGCAATTCATGCGCGAACGCAACTACCAAAACACCGACCAAATTCCGCCCGACGAATTCGTCAGTTGGGTGTTTCCCGAGCTGTTCAAGGCCCGCGTGCCACGCTACGAAGCGATTGCCGCCCAATACGGTTACACCGTCAGCGCCGACGAAACCGCCAAAGTGGAAACCGAAGACGACTTCATCCAACTGATCGCCAGCGCGATCGCTCGCGAAACCGTATGAGCGCAGTACTGCCATGCCTCTAGTCGCTCATACCGCATTGCCGACTTTCCGCCGCTTGCAGGAAGAAGGCGAAGAGATTCTCACCCCGGACCGCGCCGCCCACCAATCGATCCGCGAATTGCACATCGGCCTGTTGAACATCATGCCGGACGCGGCGCTGGAAGCGACCGAGCGCCAGTTTTTCCGTCTGGTCGGCGCCTGCAACCAGATCGCCCAATTCCACGTCCACCCGTTTACCATCGACGGCCTGGAACGCGGCCCGGAAGCCTTGGCACACATCGAAAAATATTACGAAAGTTTCGAGCAAATAAAGCGCGACGGCCTGGATGCGCTGATCATCAGCGGTGCCAACGTCACCCACGACCATTTGCAGCAAGAAGACTTTTGGCAGCCGTTGACCGAAGTGTTCGAATGGGCCAAGGAAAACGTCACCTCGGTTTTGTGCTCCTGCTTGGCCACCCATGCCTTGATCCAACATTGCTACGGCGTCGAGCGTACCCGGCTGCCGGCCAAACGCTGGGGCGTCTACTCGCATAAAGTCGTGGACCGTTCGCATCCGTTGGTAGCCGAGATTAACACCCGTTTCGACGTACCGCATTCGCGCTATAACGAAGTGTTCCGCAGCGACATGGAAAAACACGGACTGAAGGTCTTGGTCGCCAGCGACCAGGCCGGCGTGCATTTGGCGGTAAGCCCGGACGGCTTCCGCATCGTGTTTTTCCAGGGCCACCCGGAATACGACGACATCAGCCTGTTAAAAGAATACAAACGCGAGGTACTGCGCTATTACCGGGCCGAACGCGACGATTATCCGCCGTATCCGGAACATTATTTCGACGAGGCGGCGCAACGCCTGCTGGCCGAATACGCCAGCCACGTACAAGCCGCCCGCCACGGTGGCCGGCAACTGAAAGCGATGCCGGAGGAGCAAATTGTCGAACGTTTGGACATCACTTGGCGCGACTCGGCCAAAGCGGTATTCAACAACTGGCTGGGCAAGGTCTACCAGATCACCAACGAAGACCGCCGGCTGCCGTTCATGGACGATGTCGATCCGCGCAACCCGCTGGACCTATGATGCACCGTGACTTTCTGCACCAAGCCGTGGAACTGGCTTGTTTCAACGTCGCTAATGGCGGTGGCCCGTTCGGCGCGCTGATCGTGCAAGACCAGCGCATCATCGCCGCCAGCGGCAACCGAGTCACCGAAAACATGGACCCCACCGCCCACGCCGAGGTCCTGGCGATCCGCCAGGCCTGCCAGTATCTGCAGGACTTTCAACTGAAAGACTGCGTGCTGTACACCAGTTGCGAGCCCTGCCCGATGTGTCTGGGCGCGATTTATTGGTCCAGGTTGGAAGCGGTGTATTTCGCCAGCAACCGCGACGACGCCGCCCAAGCCGGTTTCGACGACAGTCTGATTTATACTGAAATCGATAAACCTGCCGACCAACGCCAGATTGAGATGCGGCACCTGGCCATCGAATCCGCCGCGGAGCCGTTCCGGCTATGGCAAATCCAGACCGATAAAATCCGCTACTGAGCGGCTTTTTGCATTACTGAAGGGACGGGTGAGAAATTACCTGTCCTTTTAGATCGGGACAGAACGCGAACCCAAGGCTTTCACTTGGGGGCCACTAAGATAACAACTTGACGCTCATAATTAATGGCGTCCCGGATACGATTCGAACGTACGACCTGTCCCTTAGGAGTGCGGTACAAATCAAAACCCATAACAACAGATAAAAAAATATAGTAATTAAATTCAATACCTTGGCGCCAATCTAAAGCTATCTCTTGTTACAAAAAGCTGCTGTTATTTGTCGATTAGTGCAACAAAATTGCAACAACGCTACAATAAGCCCCAGAAACAAAAACGGGCTTGGCAGTGCGACCAACACCACCAAACCCTAGACCATTCACTTATTCAAGGTAAGTGCTGGCTTAGTCAAATTATGCCATGCACCACCCTGCAAGGGAAACAACATGGCAACCATTCAGCAACGCCCCGGCAAAGACGGAAAACCTAGATATACCGCCACTATTCGGATTAAAGGCCAGAAGGAAAAGTCGATAAGCGCAAGCTTTACTCGGCTAACTGAGTGCAAGGACTGGATAACCCGGACTGAGGCGGCTATTAAGGAAAATAGGCACTTTAAGACCAACGAATCAAAAAAACACACTCTAGGCGAAGCAATAGACCGCTATCTTGCCGACGTTGCACCACTTAAATTTAAGCCCAACGAGCTACGGATAAGAGGGCCAATTCTTGAGTGGTGGAAATCTGAAATAGGCTATTGCAGGCTATCCGACTTAACCGCTAAAGACTTTGCCGCCTGCCGGGATAAGTTAGCAAAGCATGGCGGCAACAAAGGCAGACCGCTAGCCGCTGCGACAATTAAACGCCACTTTGTTTCGATTGGTCACGTTTTAAAAATCTGCCAACTTGAATGGCATTGGTTGGATCAAAACCCACTTAAAGACGGCATTGTTGAGTTGCCAGAGTTGCCACGAGGGATAGTTCGCTTTCTTGATGATGAAGAACTTGCACGGCTAACCGTCGCCTGTAAAAACTCACCTAACGAACTGCTATACCCTGCTTTTATCCTGTCGGTGTCAACAGGTATGCGTCAAGGCGAGACAATGAACCTCTATTGGCGGGAACCAGCAACACCGCCAGAAGGTACAGCGTGGGGCGTGGTCAATTTAGCCGAAAACTGCATTATCTTGCACCAAACAAAAAACGGTAATCGTCGGCGTGTACCGTTAGCCGGTGAAGCCTTGGCAGAATTGCAAAAACTTTCCAAAGTACGTCGGTTAGATACTCAACTGGTATTCCCAAGCCCAACGCACCCACAACAGCCAATCGAGCTTAAAAAGGCATGGACTAATGCCCTAAAAACCGCCGACGTTGTTAATTTTCGCTGGCACGACCTAAGACACACAGCCGCTAGTTATTTGGCTCAATCAGGGGCGAGCTTGATTGATATTGCCGCTATATTGGGCCACAGCACTTTACAGATGGTGCAACGGTACGCTCACCTATCCGATAGCCACATTAGTACGACAGTTGAACGCATGAATCAACGTATCGGCGGTGTGTGATGAATGATTGGTTAAATGATGATGAAGTGGACAGTTTCACGCTTAATGATGACATTGAAAGTGCGGTAATTCGCAAAGCATTAAAAATGCCGCCACAACCCCCCATTGATTGGCCGAGTGTTCTAAGTCTTTCGTTGTGGAGCGTATCAGAAACTATTTGCAACATATTTGGAATTGATTCTGAACTGTATGAAAAAGGCTTGCTTGATTCACCACGCCAAAAATTTGCCGACGCCATGCGAACTAGGCTTGAACGAGAGGCAATGGCCGAGAATCTACCTCATAAAATCGTGGGAGGCGAGATTTTCTATAAACCAAATTCAGCTATAGCGTGGGCAGTACAGAAAGGTTTTCCCGTAATCCCAGAGTTAAAAGACTATATTTCAAATGTAATAAAAAATAGAACTGGCGTAGATTGGGGCGTCGATATATTGCCGCTTGAGACGCTAACTGACGAAGATAACCGAGTCTACAACAATTTGGCCGCTTGGTCTTGGGTTGATGCAATTTATATTCTGCAAGGGTATAAGCCAGTTTTTCAATTAAAAACAGAGCAGGTGCGCTCTCACTTTTCTGGCTTGGTGAATTACTTCACGCAGTCAATCCAATTAGGTGTTATTGGTAAAGAAATAACCCAAGCGGGTGAAAAATCATTTATTGATTCCCCTGCCAACTGGCAAGCATTTTGGCAGGGTATCAGCAAACAAAGTGAAAATGTGGCAAGTAATGATGGCTCAGCAATTAAGCCAAGAAAAAAGCTAATCCCTAAAGAAAGAGAAACAACGGAAAGTCTATTATTAATTTACGAGATAACTAAAAAACATAAAGTTAATTACCGAGATGACCTACCAGGACCAAAAGCCTGGGGGAAAATCGTTTCTGGTGAATTTACTAGCGATTTAATAAAGGTAGTTTCTGATACAAAGAAAAGCATCACTCTAAACGACGGTGAAAAGTTATATAAAACAAGTTTTTTAGACAAATATCGGAAGCGGTTTAAATAATAACTCAATACAAAACCGGCTCTAAACCGGTTTTTTTATGCAATAAACGGCACTAAAAACGGCATTAACGGAAACAGGAGCAGCTAATAACATAATAAAAATCAATTACTTATAGTATCACCATCAACAGCGGCAAATCTTGGTAGTCGCTGGAGATAAATTTTATCAACTAATAATTGATGGTGATTTATGTCCCAGAAACAACAAACCGAAGCCGTACAAACGGCAATCATTTATTCCACAGTAAATCAATTCACAAATAAGCATCCTGCCTTTACTAAGGGCGGTATCAGGGCGCTGATATTCAATGAAAACAACAACGGATTGGCTAAGGCTGGCGCTGTTGTTCGTATTGGCCGGAAAGTCTTGATTGATGAATCAAAATTTTTCGCTTGGGTTGAGTCACAAAACCAAGGCGGTGCGAAATGAATAGCACCGACTTAGCACCGTACAAAATCCAACGCATTGTTGACGGCTCAGAAGTTTACGAAGCAAACAGCGGATCGACTTCGCCACTGGCGGCTAGAGACCTGCAAAAAAAGCTAACCGGGGACGAGTCCGCAAGGAAGATCAATTACACCCCGCCAGACGGCATTAAGCGCAGTCAGCTTGTACCACAGCGCCATTTTGAGCTGTTATCCAGGCTCGCAGATGGCAATTGGCATGCAATCGAGTCGCTGAAATCGATCAGGAGCGAAACCAGAAAGCCGATAGCCGACATGCGTGCACTTGGCCTAATTATCGAGACTGACCGCAAAAAAGCCGCATATCGCTTGCGTGGAGAGGTCGAGCTTTATCCGTTGGGCTTAGGCCTTGGCATTCCGACCGTTTGCGATTTATTGCCAAACCTGACCGAATGCCTGGAAATCGAGAAGCAGAAAGCCAAAGCCGAGATTGCCAAGCGCATATCAAGAGCAAAGCGCACAGCGGATATGTTAGAGGGGGTTAGTTATGACTAGCCAGAGAGAAACCGCCCCGCACGGCAATGCAAAGGCGGCATTTATCAAACAACTTCAAGACCATTTTAACCAGATAAACCAGCTTAAACAAAGGTTGGCGAGGTTTTCTAAATGGCTTAATTCGGTTTTGATTTAAGGAGCGGTAGTGGCGAAACATCCGAAACGCTCTACAGACAACCGGAGTTTTTCGGCAAAGCCTCACCATATTTTTAGACCTAACTTCGCAGCGGGTACACCTTCGCCCGCTGCCGTTCTGAGCCATAAGGCGGCGCATTTGCTCGATAACCTTACGGCTCAATATAACGGCAAAAATAATGGCGACTTGTCGGCGGCTCCCAAGATTATGGAATTATTCGGCTGGAAATCCCGAGGAAGTATTGACGAATCGCTGACCGAGCTTCTGGCTTTTGGCTTTATTGAACAAACCAGGCAAGGCGGTAGAAATCAATGCTCACTATATGCGATTACATGGCAACCAATAGACGAATGCGGCGGCAAGTTGGATGTTAAATCAACCATCGTTGCATCGAATCTATGGAAGCCAGAGAACGCAGAAAAGCGAGATAAACGGTTCGTGAATAAGTGGGAAGCCATGCGGAAAAAATCAAAATGACTTCCCGGTATAAGGACAAGCGTTCCCGGTATTCGGACAAGGTTTTTTATGACTTGTCCCCATACCGGGAACAGCCCCTAAAACTTCCCGGTATTCGGACAAGTCAGAGCCATTTTTTAACCGCCTCTTCCCGGTATTCGGACACCTTTATAATTTACCAAGGGGGTTTTAGGTTTTATTCGCTTCGATTCCAGGCGGCAATAGCGGCTAGGACTGCACGGCGGCCAAAATCGGCGAACCTGAATCCCTGAAACATGCAGAAACAGAACACTATGCCAACGCCAAAATTCAAACCCGGTCAAAGCGGAAACCCAGCGGGCCGACCGAAAGACAAAACCCCGGCGACATTGCTCAGAAAAGCCATTGCCGACGATATGCCCGACGTGGTTAGAAAACTGGTCGAATTAGCCAAGGAAGGCGATGTACAGGCCGCCAAGGTGCTGTTAGACCGGATATGCCCGCCACTCAGGCCGCAAGCCTTGCCGGTCGTTATCGAAACCGGCTCCACCTTGCCGGAAACAGGCGGCAATGTTGTTACAGCCACGCTAAGCGGCAATGTTCCGCCCGACATTGGTGCCATGCTGATTCGGGCTTTGGCCGAGCAAGGCAAGCTAATCGAATTGCAGGAAATGGCCGACCGCTTGCAACGGCTTGAAAAGCTATTGGAGGCCAGACCATGAAGCCCGCCCAAGTGAATAAACTTTATGCCAGGCTGACACCGCACGAACAAGCGGCGCTTGCCATCGAAGCCGCTGCAAGGCATGACGAGAGCGAAATAGATGCGATTCTGGCACACGTCGAGCACAGGCATTACCTTAGCACCCATGCCGACTATACACGGCGTATTCACGCATTAATGACGCTTGCCGGGCAATATGGAATCGAGTATTGGAAAAATCGAGCGCTGATGCTGATAGCTTGCGAATACGCCGACCAAGGCAATCAGGAAGCCGAAGCCCCGGCCTTGCGGTTCTTAGCCAAGGCGGTTGCGCTGGAATCTGCAATTGTTGAAGTCTGCAAGCAACTAAAAGTCGATGTAAAGGCAATCAAGACTATGGCGGGCTGTCCTGATGATGACGTGAAGCCGGAAGCATTGCAAAAAGCCGATGCGGAGTTGGTCACGCAATATACCGGCATGTTTGCAGGTCTGTTTACTAGCTGAAATCCGCCATACATGGCGCTTTTAGCTGGTGTGATAACGTAACAATCTTGCCGGGTAATACCGGCTTTTTTATTACCTGTTTTTGGGGCGTTTTATTTTGAATTGCAACAAAATTGCAACATTGACAGGCAAGCCAAAAAACAAAAAAACCTAAGACTTTGATTTGTATGGCGTCCCGGATACGATTCGAACGTACGACCTGTCCCTTAGGAGGGGACCGCTCTATCCTACTGAGCTACCGGGACCGAGTGAATTTAGCTGGCGGATTTTAACACAGCGAGCGAGTTAGGCTTTCTGTTTTCGAATCTCGACCCGCTCCAAAGACGTGATGAAATACGACAGCTTGGACTGGCTTCTCGCCGACAGGCCTTCGAAGAAACCGCCGATTTGCACCTTGGGAGAGGTTGCCGAAACCGGTTTGACGAAGCGCACGGCAAAATCGAAATCCATCACGTAATCGTCGAAATTGATTTGGCAATTCTTGATTACGTCGCCGCGCTGTACCCGGGCTCTATTGACCGGCACAATAACTCCGGCGCCGCCCCTGGACAGATCGAACAGATAACCGCCAATCGATATCCCTGTGCGTTGCACGACACCGCTGAACGGTATGTCGATGGCACTGATTTCCAGCCGCGGCGAGCGCCGGCGCTGCGGATAAAATACCCGATCCGGCAGCGGCGCCTTGTAGTAATTGATGCCTCTGGAATGGCCAATCTCGATGTCCGTCAAATTAAAAGACAAGTGGATGCCTTTATGAAAGGTCGATAACTTCAAGGCCCGCGAGCGAAGCAACAAGTCGTTGCCGTGTTTGGGCATCAACTCGTCCAGGATGATGCTGTTTTTGTCCAATTTGATGCTCAAGATGGACGAGCTGAAATCTTCGGCGAAACCTTCGACTTGAATGCTGCATAACGGTGAGCTGTTCTCGATTTCTCCGAGCAGCCGGGCGATTTTGTCCGGGTCGGTGATGAAATTCGGATTTTCGAACGCCAATAAATCGTCTTCGGCTTCAGGCGCCGATACGTTCGCTTTGGAAAAAAAATGCTTCAGCTTGCTCAGCATGTCAAGCGGCCCGTAAACTAGTTCGGCGCCCAGTCTACACTGAAATTAAGGTATGCGAAAACAGCTCGTTACGGGTCACGCCATCCGGTCCGTAGGTGGCCGCCAGCGGGGATTTACCGCGTAATATTTGCAAAGAACGCTGGGTATGTCGGCTCAACAGCGCGATGCTCGCACCGTTTTGTTCGTTAAGCGCGCGGCAATTTTCTGACAGCTTGGCGAGGCCGGCCCAACTGCCCCGGACACCTTCGACGCGGATGCCGGCGGCGTCGGCTTTGGCAAGGTATTTTGTGACGCCTTCGTTACCGACGCTTAGCTGTTCGGTGGCCAAGACTTGACCCAGTTGCTTGGTAAATTGCTCGAGCTGGGCTACCAACTCTCTTTTGTTGGCTGCGATATTGGCTATCGCCTCCGGGTCGATTTTCTGCTTGAGCTTATCGGATTCGATGGTTAACAGCTCGAACAGGCTTTGTGCCGCCTTTAACGCATTGGCGAGCAATTTTTCGGTGATGGGATATGTTTTTTCTATCATAACGTCATGTACTGTCGGGTAACTGTTTATCGAATTGCAGCATTTTCTCAGCCACGCGTTCAGCGTTGACTTGGTAGCTGCCAGCCTGGATCGCCGCTTTTATCGCTGCCACCCGGTCTTCGTTGACCACTGGCGTTGCAGCGCCGGCGGCCGACGCCGTTTTAATATCCTGGGCGGTGGCGGTGATCTCGACAGTATCGGTAACGACACCGCTCTCGGTCCGTTGTTTAGGCTCAGCCGCATCTTTAACCCCAGGTTTTGCGGGCACTGAGGTCGTAACAGGCTTGCCGGTGATTGATTCGATAGCCATGGCGAAATTCCCAAGTTAGTTTTATCTGAAGCATTTAGCGGCATCATAGTAAATTCCTTTAGCGCCAATTTTAAAAATTAACCGAAACTTGGCCGGCATTGACCACGACGGCTTGAATCACGCGCTTGGAAGACAGGTTCCGCACGCTGATTTTCTGGCCCTTCGCGCCGTCGCTCATCGCCGCCCCGACCGCACTGATCACGACTCCGGCTTTGCTGGATTCGATATTCACCCGTTCGCCGCGGCGAACCACCGTCGGATCGGTAACTAGTTGCCGATTCAACACGCTGCCTGCCGGAATATTCCGCGCGGCCTGCTTGTCCAGCACATCGCTGATATCGGTAACGTAGCCCTGCGGCAGCATGCCGGCATCGCGGGTCTCCACATTCAAGTGCTCTTGCCGAATAATGTCGTTGCGCAGCATCGACTTGTTCAATACAAACACGTCCTTAAACGACTTGACCAACACCGTGCTGTATATGGTCCAGCCCTTATCGCCGTAACAACGGACGCCGACGGTATTGCGGCCTGGCTTAATTTCCCCGGTTTGGGCAAACACTTGCAGCGCTTGCTCGCAGTTAGGCAATTGCAGACGGGGATCCGGCTGCGCCAGGTTGATTTCGTATTTGCCCCCCGCTTCCAGCGCGGACTGGACGAATTGGTTAATCGCATCCTGGATTTGCTGAGCGGACTGGAATCCACCGCCCAACGCCATTCCCGACGCCAACATCAAAATTCCGGGTAACATTCGTTTGTTCATATTCAATCGCCATTTTTTTGACTTGCCCTAAGCTTTCAGCATAAAACGTACCAGCAAATTTCAAGTAAACCCAAGTAATGCCGCTATAATTGAGCGAACGTTATTCAGGGGGTTATATGGCCGGAGTCTTAGACGGGGTAGATCAACGAACCAAGCTAGCAGGACACAACCGATTCGAATTGCTTTTGTTCAAATTGGTCAGCCGCCAGCGATTCGGGATCAATGTGTTCAAGGTCCAGGAAGTCATTCAATGCCCCCCGCTGACCCAAATCCCCAACTCGCATTCCGTGATTTGCGGCGTAGCCCACTTGCGCGGCAAAACCATACCGGTGCTGGACCTATCGATGGCGATCGGCATGCGCCCGCTGCAACGAGACTCGGGTTGCTACGTCATCGTCACCGAATATAACCGCTCCATCCAGGGTTTTCTGGTCGGTTCGGTGGACCGGATCATTAATATCGGTTGGGAACAGGTCAAAGCCCCGCCCACAGGCACCGGCAAGGAAAGTTATCTGACCGCGGTAACCGAAATCGAAGGCGAACTGATCGAAGTCATCGACGTGGAAAAAGTCATGAAAGAGGTGATCGGCGGCCGCGAGGAGGCTTCAGCGGAAACCATAGATCAAAACGTGATGAGCCAAAACGACCATATCCTGGTCGTGGACGACTCTTCGGTCGCCAGAAACCAGGTGAAGCGGGTTTGCGAACAAATCGGCATCGAGTGCACCCTGCTGAAAGACGGCCAGGAAGCCTGGGACCATTTATGCGCATTGGTTGCGGAAGGGACCAAAATCGAACAACGCTATTCGATGATCATTTCCGACGTGGAAATGCCGCGAATGGACGGCTACACGCTAGCGACCAAAATCAAAGCCGATCCGAACATGAAACACATCTACCTGATCCTGCACACATCGTTGAGCGGCGTCTTCAATACCTCGATGGTGCAAAAAGTCGGCGCAAACGAATTTTTAGCCAAGTTCGATCCGGACTCGCTGATGCAGTCCATCCAAAAACGGCTGAGAGTCAACCACGCCGGCCACGCCTGATCAGGGTAGCGCGGAATTTGTATCCTCCATGTTGAATTCGGCCGGCACCGACAAATCCCTGGGCATCTCCGGCAACCTGTCGCCGGCCGACTACCAAGCCATTCAGCAATTCCTCAGCCAAAACTGCGGCATCGAGTTGGGCGACAGCAAGCAGTATCTGGTTAAAAGCCGATTGCAACCGTTGCTGGCCAAATTCGAACTGCCGGGCTTTGCCGATCTGGCCGCCGCCCTGCAATCCAACGCGTTCTCGGCGCAAAAGTTGAAAAGCGCCGTGATCGACGCGATGACCACCAACGAAACCTTCTGGTTTCGCGACGAACGCCAGTTTTCCGAACTGCGCGACAACGTGTTACCGCAAGTGCTGGCACAAAGAAACGGCAGCATCCGGATTTGGTCCGCCGCCTGCTCTTCCGGCCAGGAACCCTACTCCATCAGCATCTGCGGCTTGGACGCCCTACGCGCCAGCGGCAAGAACCGGGCGTTGCAAATTATCGGCACCGACATTTCCGAGGCTATCCTCGAAGAGGCCAAGCGCGCCTGCTATTCCGACGCCGCGTTATCGCGCGGCATAGACGAAGCGACCAAAGCCAAATACTTCCAGAAAAGTTACGACGGCTACCAACTAAACGAAGAAGTCACGCGCCAGGTCCGGTTTCAACAATTCAATTTGTTGAAATCCTTCGCCGCCTTGGGCCGGTTCGACGTTATTTTTTGCCGCAACGTGTTGATTTATTTCTCCGACGCCATCAAACGCGACATCCTGACCCGGATGGCCGACAGCCTGGAACCGGGCGGCTATCTGTTCCTGAGCAGTACCGAAGCCATGCCTCCCGGCATCGGCGCCTACGAAATGGTCCGTTCCGGACTCACCAATTATTTCCGCAAACCCAGCTAACGCCGCCGAATTCTTGACGGATTCGGCAACCGGCAAGTTTTTGCCGCCCACCGCCCCACACCGGTTTTTGACGCCAAAACCAAGCCCATTCAAAGCCAGACAACTGAAAATTAACTAATTTTTTTTTCAGGCACGCTTACTGCTTTTTCAGTTAAAAAACCAGTAAGGTGGCAACCATGTCAATCAATTTCGACAACGCTTTGGGCATACACCCGCAAGCCCTGGCGCTTCGCGAAAAACGCGGGGAAATTCTGGCGTCCAATCTGGCCAATGCCGACACGCCCGACTACAAGGCGCGCGACCTGGATTTCAAAGCCGTATTTCAACAAACCCTGGCCGACCGCGGCGGCGAATTAAAACGCAGCCAGAGCGGACACTTGGCCAGTCAACACCACGTGCTCGGCGCCGACCTGCTGTACCGCAATCCGCAACACGCGTCGCTGGACGGCAATACCGTGGAAGCCCACATCGAACAAGCCAAATACGCCGAAAACGCCGTGCAATACGAAGCCAGCCTGCGCTTCATCAACGACGACTTTCTAGGTTTGATGACCGCCATCAAAGGAGAATGACCATGAGCTCTTTACGCATCTTCGATGTCGCCGGCAGCGGCATGAACGCCGAGAACCTGCGCCTGAACCTGGTGGCCAGCAATATTTCCAACGCCAACAGCGTCAGCAGCAGTATCGACCAGGTTTACAAATCGCGGCAGCCGGTATTTGCCGCCGAATTGAAGAACATTATGGATAAGAACAACACCGCCAGCGGCGTCAACGTGCTGGGCGTCGTCGAAAACCAGGCACCGCCGATCATGGAATACAACCCTAACCATCCCATGGCTGACGCCACCGGCTACATCTATAAACCCAACGTCAACACCGTCGAGGAAATGGCCAACATGATGTCCGCATCGCGTTCCTACCAAAACAACGTCGAGGTGTTGAACACCGCGAAAAACCTGATTTTGCAAACCCTGAAAATGGGCCGCTGAGGTGAACCATGAGCACAAGCGCAATCGACACGTTTAACAGCCTGGGCTTGGCCACGACCGCCACCGCTTCGGCCAGCACCCAAAAACAATCGCTAGGCCAGGATCAGTTTCTGAAACTGCTGACCACGCAGCTAACCCACCAGGACCCTTTGAAACCGATGGACAACGGCGAATTTCTGGGCCAAATGGCCCAATTCAGCACCGTATCCGGCATCCAGGATTTGCAGGCGTCGTTCAAGGATTTCGCCGGTTCGATCAGTTCGAACCAGGCGCTGCAAGCCTCCGGTCTGGTCGGCCGCCGGGTGTCGGCGCCATCCACCGAAGCGCTGCTGGGCGCCGGCGGCAGCGTCTCCGGCGATTTCGAATTACCGAGCAGCTCGCCGGAAGTCACCGTGAAAATCATCGATCCGGAAACCGGCTCGACGATCAGAACCATAGACAAAGGCGCCCAGTCGGCCGGCACCACGACTTTTACCTGGGACGGCAAAGACGGCAACGGCAATCTGGCCGACCCCGGCGTCTACAAAATCGAAGCCGCCGCCAAAATCGACGGCGTCAATACCGTATTGGCTACCAACATCCAGTCGCTGGTCAAAAGCGTGACGATGGGCAGCAGCAATAGCAGCATGCAAGTCAACCTGGACGGCCTGGGTCCGGTTAAATTCAGCCAAATCAAACAGATACTGTAGGAGAAATCGACATGCCCTTTACCACAGCACTCAGCGGCCTGAACGCCGCATCCAACAATCTGGCCGTGACCGGCAACAATATCGCCAATGCCAACACCGTCGGCTTCAAAAAATCGCGTTCCGAATTCGCCGACGTTTATGCCGCCAGTCTGGGCGGGGTCAGCAGCATCACCCCCGGCGCCGGCGTCAAAGTCGCCAACGTCGCCCAGCAATTCAACCAGGGCAATTTGCAATTCACCGACAACAACCTGGATTTGGCAATCAGCGGCGAAGGCTTCTTTACGCTGGCGAAAAGCCCGACCGAAACCAACGACCTGTCCTACACCCGGGCCGGCGAATTCAAACTGAACAAAGAAGGCTATCTGGTCAACAACCAAGGCAAGGCACTGCTGGTCTACCGGCCCAATACCACGAAAGTCGAGGACGGTTTCAGTACCGGCGTCACCACGCCGGTGCAGATCAATACCCTGACCGGCTTGCCGTCGGCGACCGATACCGTCAACATGCAATTGAACCTGGACGCCCAGGACGACTTCACGCCCAGTACGCTGCCGTTCGACCCGACCGACAGCAATACCTATAACTCGCAGACCTCGACTACGGTTTACGACACCTTGGGCTCGCCGCATATTCTGACCACCTACTTCGTCAAACTCGATCCGGCTACCGCCCCGAACCCCGGCACTTCCGAATGGCTGGTCTACCACTACATGAGCGAACCGGCCACCCCCAATACCCGTACGGCGGTGCCGGTGACTTCCGGCACCCTGGGCGGCACCACGCCGGAATCGGCCAAACTGACCTTCGACTCCGGCGGCAAATTGACCGACCCGGTAGACGGCAAATTCGGCTTGTCCAGCTATGTCATCACGCCGCCGACCGGCGCCGCCGATGTCGAAATCGACACGATCAATTTTTTCGGCACCACCCAGGTCCAGCAAAAATTCAGCGTCAACGGCATGACGCAGAACGGTTTGCCGGCCGGACGCCTGACCGGCATCGACATCGACGACGAAGGCGTGATCTTCGCCCGCTTCAGTAACGGCGGCTCGCAAACCATGGGTAAAGTGGCTTTAACCCGTTTCGCCAACAATAACGGCCTGGCGAAACTGGGCGACACCTCTTGGGGCCAAAGCGCCAATTCCGGCGAACCGATTCCGGGCCAGGCCGGCGCCAACAATTTCGGTGCGATTCAGGCCGGCGCGCTGGAAAGCTCCAACGTCGACTTATCGGCGCAATTGGTGAATCTGATCGTCGCCCAACAGCATTACCAGGCCAACGCCCAGACCATCACCACCGAAAACAGCATCATGCAAACCATCTTGCAGATTCGTTAATTGAAGGAGGCCGCTCATGGACCGTAGCCTTTACATTGCGATGAACGGCGCCAAACAAACGCTGATGGCGCAATCGGCCAATGCCAATAATCTGGCGAACGCCCAGACCACCGGCTTCAAGTCCGACTTCGAGCAGTTCCGGGCCATGCCCAGCTTCGGTCCGGGTTACCCGTCGCGGGTGTATTCGATGACGGAACGCCCCGGCACCGATCTGTCGAACGGTTCGATCTACCATACCGGGCGCGAACTCGATGTCGCGGTCGAAGGCCAGGGCTGGATCGCCGTGACCGGTAAAGACGGCAAGGAAGCCTACACCCGGGCCGGCGACTTGCGGCTGACGCCGGAGGGCCTGCTGCAAACCGGCGCCGGCCTGTCGGTGCTGGGCGAAGCCGGCCAACCGATCGCGGTACCGCCGGCGCAGAAGGTGGAAATCGGCAAGGACGGCACCATAAGCATCGTGCCGCAAGGCGTCAACGCCACCAACACCGTGCTGGTGGATCGGATCAAACTGGTCAGCGCCGACCCGGCCAATCTGGAAAAATTGGAAGACGGCCTGATGCACCCGAAACAAGGCGGCGTGTTGCCGGCCGATGCCAACGTTACCTTGATCCAAGGCTCGCTGGAATCCAGCAACGTCAACGCCATGGCAGCCATGGTGGAAATGATCGAGCTGTCCAGAAGCTTCGATATGCAATCTAAGGTCATGAAAGATATAGACGAAAACGCCGCCGCCGCCGCCAAGTTAATGCAAGTGGCATAAAACCTGCTTTACTCCTGATAAGACAAAAAATCGTCAGATCAGGAGGCTGTCATGACAGAACGAGCATTATGGGTCGCAAAGTCCGGATTGGACGCCCAACAAACCCGCATGGCGGTTATTTCCAATAACCTGGCCAACGTCAACACCACCGGTTTCAAGAAAGCCAGACCGATATTCGCCGACCTGATGTACCAAAACATCCGTCAGGCCGGCGCCCAATCCACCCAGAACACCCAGTTACCGACCGGCCTCCAGCTCGGCACCGGCGTACGGACCGTCGCCACCGAGAAAATCCATACCCAGGGCAATATCTTGCAGACCGGCAACTCGCTGGACATCGCCATCAGCGGCCGCGGTTTCATCCAAATCCTGCAGCCCAACGGCGACATCAATTACACCCGCGACGGTTCGTTCAAGATGGATTCCACCGGCCAGTTGGTGACCTCCAACGGCATGCTGCTGGAGCCGGCCATCACCATCCCGCAGGACGCTCTCAGCATCACGATAGGCCAGGACGGCACGGTTTCCGTAACCCAGCCCGGCGCCGCCGCGGCCAACCAGATCGGCCAGATCCAGATCGCCGATTTCGTCAACACCGCCGGCCTGGAACCGATAGGCGACAACCTGTTCCGCGAAACCGTCGCCAGCGGTGCGCCGATTATCGGCAATCCCGGCGAAAACGAACTGGGCCAGATGATCCAAGGCTCGCTGGAGACTTCCAACGTCAACGTCGTCGAAGAGCTGGTCAATATGATCGAAACCCAGCGCGCTTACGAAATGAACTCGAAAGCCATCTCCACCACCGACCAGATGTTGTCCTTCGTCACGCAACAACTCTAATTCAGGACCAAGGCCATGAAAAACCCAACTCAGATCCAGCGGCAAACCGGCGGCAAATTTTTGCTGCTGGCGGCAACGCTAGCCATACTGACCGGTTGCGACACGCTGCCGAAACGCGACCCGGACTTTGCGCCGGTACAACCTGCCGACCTGCGCCCGCCGCAACAAAACAATGGCGCCATCTATCAGGCCGGTTACGACATGCGCTTGTTCGAAGACCACGCCGCACGCCGGGTCGGCGATATTTTGACGGTAACCTTCGACGAAAACACCAACGCCACCAAGCAAGCCAATTCCAAAGCCAGCAAGAACAGCGATATCCAGGCCAGCGGCAGCGCGCCGACCATCTTCGGTCTGGCCAGTTCCGCCCTGCTTGGCCACGACCTTGCAACTTCGCTGGATTACAGCATGGACCGCTCGACCGAGGGCAAAGGCGACTCCCGGCAAAGCAACCGTTTGACCGGCGGCATCAGCGTCACGGTGGTCGATTTGCTGCCCAACGGCAATCTGCGGGTACGCGGCGAGAAACGGGTGACGCTGAACGACGGCAGTGAGTACATCCGCCTGTCCGGCATCGTCAGGCCGATCGATATCAACGTCGCCAACACGATTCCGTCCAGCAAGGTAGCCGACGCCACCATCATGTATACCGGCGACGGCGCACTAGCCGACAGCAGCAAGCCCGGCTGGATTACCCGAATTTTGTCCAGCCCGATCTTCCCGTTCTGATCCGGCCGCCCAGGAGAAACGCCATGAAACGCTTAATTTTTCTGCTTCTGCTGCTCGGCGCCGGCCAGGCGCAAGCCGAACGCATCAAAGACATCGCCTCGATTGCCGGCGTGCGCAGCAACCAACTGGTCGGCTACGGCCTGGTGACCGGCCTGGACAAAAGCGGCGACAAAACCAAGTTCACCGGGCAAAGCCTACGCAGCATGATGGGCAAACTCGGCATGACTTTGCCGCCGGATATCGATCCGAAATCGAAAAACGTGGCTTTGGTCAGCGTCCACGCCGACCTGCCGGCCTTCGCCAAGCCCGGCCAAAAAATCGACGTCACCGTATCGTCGATGGGCGACGCCAAAAGCCTGCGCGGCGGTTCGTTATTGATGAGCCCGTTGCGTGGCGCCGACGGCAACGTCTATGCCGTGGCGCAAGGCAATCTGGTGGTGGGCGGCCTCAGTGCCGGCGGCCAGGACGGTTCCAAGGTTACGGTCAACAACCCGCTGGTCGGCCGAATCCCCAGCGGGGCGACGGTCGAGCGTATCGTACCGACCTCGTTCGACCAAAGCCCGGATATGGTGTTCAATTTGAACACGGCCGACTTTACCACCGCCCAGCGCATGGCCGATTCGATCAACAAAACCTTGGGCGCCGATACCGCGCAAACCATAGACGCCACCTCGGTCAGCGTCCGCGCCCCGGTCAACCCTGCGCAACGGGTCGGCTTCGCCTCGGTAATAGAAAACATCGAACTAGCGCCGGACGATGCGCCGGCCAAAGTGATCGTCAACTCGCGTACCGGCACCGTGATCATTAACAGCAAGGTGCGGGTGCAGCCGGCCGCGGTATCGCACGGCAGCTTGACGGTGACGATCAGCGAAAATCCGCAAGTCAGCCAGCCCAACCCGTTGTCCGGCGGCAGTACCGTGGTGACCCCGCAATCCAACGTCGAGGTCAAGGAAGATAAGAACCACATGTTCGTGTTCAATCCCGGCGTGTCGTTGGACGAAATCGTACAGGCCGTCAACGGCGTCGGTGCCGGCCCCAGCGATTTGGTGGCCATTCTGGAAGCTCTGAGATCGGCCGGTGCGCTACGCGCCGAATTGATTGTGATTTAACGCTAACCGGCACGTCGTTTTAAACCGGTTTAGGGGGGATTCGTTATGTTGAACGTAGACAGCGCCGCGGTATACACCGACTTCAATCATCTGGCGAAACTGAAACAAAGCGCCCGCGAACAATCGCCCGCCGCCGTCAAGGAAGTCGCCAAGCAATTCGAATCCTTGTTTCTAAGCATGATGATGAAGAGCATGCGCGAGGCCAAACTGGCCGACGGCATACTCGACAGCCAGCAAAGCCAGTTTTACCGCGACATGTACGACCAGCAAATGGCCATGCACCTGGCCGGCAAGCCGGGGATCGGCTTCGCCGACTTGATCGCCAAACAACTGTCGCCCAAAGCTGCGGAAGAAGACGAAAAAGATCCGAAGCTGGCCACCAACGAAGTGTTGAACCGGGCCGCCGGCACCGGCAGCGCGTCGCAACCCGACCGCCACCAGACCATTGCCGGGGCCGGCGCGAGCGACGGCGAACCGCTGGAAAATTCGGGCCTGGACAGCCTGGAACGCAGTCTGGCCATGCTGGAGCGCAGCCAGAATGCGATGGCCGACCGCTGGCAACATCTGGAAGACGACTTGCAGGCCGCAGCAAGCGCCGGCACGGAAACCTTATCGAGCAAAGAAGAGTTCATCAGCCAATTGCGCCCGCACGCCCTCGAGGCGGCCCAAGCCCTGGGCGTCGATCCCAATCTGCTGCTGGCACAAGCGGCATTGGAAACCGGCTGGGGCCAAGCCGTGATTAAAAACGGCCACGGCGAGAACAGTTTCAACCTGTTTAACATCAAAGCCGACAAATCCTGGCAAGGCAAGCAAGCCAAAGCGTTGACGCTGGAATTCGACGGCTCCAGCGCCAGGAAGGAAATGGCCGGCTTCCGCGCTTACGGCTCGTATAAACAAAGCTTCGACGATTACGTGAATTTCATCAAGAACAACCCGCGCTACAGCGAGGCCCTGAAAAAAGCCGGCAACGCCGGCCAATATATCCGCGAGCTGCAACAAGCCGGCTATGCGACCGATCCGCGCTACGCCGACAAAGTGATGAGCATCTACCACAACCAGAACGCCGCCGAAGCGGCGGCACTGCGCGACGCAGGCTAGGAGGCGATCATGTCGATGGGCATCTTGGGCACCGCACTTTCCGGTTTGACCGCGTTCCAACGCTCGCTGGAAACCACCAGCAACAACATCGCCAACGCCAATACCGACGGCTACAGCCGGCAACGGGTGGAACTCGCCACCCGGCCCGAGCAATTCAACGGCGCCGGCTACATGGGTAACGGCGTGGAAGTGGCCAACATCACCCGCAGTTACGACCAATTCATCACCAACCAGGTCCGCACCAGCGCCGCCACATTCAACGACGTCAACAGTTTTTATAAGTTGTCCGCCCAAATCGACAATATCACCGCCGACAACGCCACCGGCCTGGCACCGGCCTTGAAAAGCTTTTTCAATGCGGTGGACGACGTGTCCAACGATCCGACTTCGATCGCCGCGCGGCAAGTGATGCTGACCCAGGCCGAGTCGCTGACCCAGCAGTTCAACACCATGAACCAGCGCTTCGGCAACCTGCGCACCCAAGTCAACACCAATCTGGCCAGCGCGGTCGACGAGGTCAACGGTTACGCCAAATCGATTGCCGAACTTAACGTCAAAATCGTCGCCGACATCGGCCGCTCCACCGGCAAACAGTTGCCCAACGAACTGCTGGACCAACGCGACCAGTTGCTGACCAAAATCGCCGAGAAAGTCGACGTCAGCTATGTCGCCCAAAGCGACGGCTCGATCAACGTCTTTATCGGCAAGGGCCAATCGCTGGTGCTGGGCAATTACGCCGCCGAACTTTCGTTGCAAGGCGACGCGCTGAATGCCGACCAAAAACAATTGGTATTGAACGGCCAGGACATTTCCAACCAAATCTCCGGCGGCAGCATCTACGGCAACCTGCGCTTCCGCGACCAGGTTCTGGACCCGGCGCAACAACAGTTGGGGCTGCTGGCAACCGGCATCGCCACCGAATTCAACAACATCCACCGCAACGGCTACGATCTCAGCGGCCCGCCCGCCGCCACCGGCGTGGATTTCTTCGAGCTGGGCGCACCGAGCGTGCAAGTAAAAGGCCCTCCGGGCAATAACGCCGGCGCCGTGGCCAGCTTCGTCGCACCGACCTCGGCGGCCAATTTGGGCGCATCCTACAAACTTGAAGTAATCAGTACCGCGCCCGACCTGTTCACGCTGACCAATCTGAGCGACAACACCGCCTATACGCCGCTGAGCGCTGCCGATTTGAGCGATCCGGCACCGGCAGTGGCGGCGGCCAACGGCTTTAACATCAGTTTCAGCGGCACATTGACCATAGGCAACAGCTTTACCATCAGCCCCAGTTTCAACGCCGCGGCGAACATTAAATTGAACAGTGCGATCACTAACCCGAAACAAATTGCCGCGGCCAGCGCCGCCGATTTGCCGGGCGACAACAGTAACGCGCTGAAACTGGCCGAGCTGGAAACCAAAACCAGCATGCTGGGCAGCAAAGCCAGTTTTACCCAAGTCTATGGCCAGTTGGTGGCGGATGTCGGTTCGGAAACCCATGCGGCGTCGGTCAGCCGCGACGCCCAGGATACCTTGCTGAAACAAGCCACCAGCGCCAAGGAAAATATTTCCGGGGTAAATTTGGACGAGGAAGCCGCCAATCTGATCAAATTTCAAAATTCGTATCAGGCGGCCGCTAAAGCGGTATCGGTGGCCAATGCCATGTTCGATACCCTGATCGGGGCCTTTCGCTAGGAGATTATCATGCGTATTTCAACATCCTGGAACCATCAGTTGGGCCTGACAGCGATGCTGGACCAGCAATCCAAGCTCAACGAAACCCAATTGAAGCTGTCGTCCGGCAAAAAGTACCTGAACCCGGCCGAAAACGCCGTGGCGGCGACCAGCATGCTCAATTTCGAGCAAAACATTAAGGAAAACCAACAGTATCAAACCAACATCGGTGCGGCGCGGCAACGGTTGGGGCTGGAAGAGAGCAATTTGGCCAACGCTACCGATGTGCTGCACCGGATCCGCGAACTGACAGTACAAGCGCTGAACGACACCAACACCCAAACCAACCGTCAGCAAATCGCGATGGAAGTCGACGAGCTGAACAAACAATTGCTCAGCATCGCCAACACCAAAAACGCAAACGGCGAGTATTTGTTTTCCGGCTACGCCAGCGACCGGCCGGCCTTCACCGACACGCCGGATTACGCCTACCAGGGCGACGCCAACCAACGCCAAATCGCGATCGGCCCCAACCGGCTGGTCACCGACGGCGATCCGGGCGAGGCGGTATTCGGCACTATCCAATTGGCGCCGCTTAGCGCCGGGTCCATCGACAACGTGTTGCAGGCAGTCGCACAATTATCCAGCGATTTAAAGAGCAACACGCCGAATAAGCTTTCGCTCGACGACCTGGACCGGGCGATGGTCCGCTTCGACAACGTTCGCGCCTCAGCCGGCGCCCGCCTGAACGCGTTGGACGATCAGGAAAACCTGAATGCCGACTATATTCTGGACAATAAAGCCACCGCGTCGGACATCGGCGACCTGGACTATGCCGAGGCGCTGAGCAAATTCAACCAGCAACAGATCGCGTTGCAGGCCGCGCAACACGCATTCACCAAAGTACAAAACCTGTCGCTGTTCAATTACATTTCCTAAGCGCCGATCCGCCGGCAACCGCCGCAGCCTAGTCGAAGAAACCGGCGGCTTTCAGCTTCGCCACCAAGCGCCGGGTGAATTCGGCTTTGTCGCGCCGATCCAGATGCGCGCCGTCCGGCAATTCGAAACCGAATTCCGGATAGTCCCAACAATTGACGGTAAGCGCCGGACTATTCGCCGCAAACACGTCCCAGCCGGTCGCTCTGGGATAACGGTATTCCTCTATGGTTCTGACCAAGGCTGTGGATGGGAAATTGATAAAAGCCAGTTGAGCTCCTTTATTCTGGATTTGCCTGCCAAGACTATTGGTATAAGCGAATTGGTCGGCGCTAAATTGCACGGCGGCCGACTGCCTGAGTTTTTCGCCGACGGCTTGCTCGAACTTCTCCCGGCTATCGATCCCGTTCATGTCGAGCGGCTGGCCCAAACTACGCAACACCCGGTTGATATAAAAAGCCGGCTGTTGCACCAATTCGTAGTCGGCGTCGCGCTCGCGGTTGGCATAGGTCGTCAAATAAAACAGCCGGACCATGCCGGGAGAGGTCAGCCGCGTGAACAATACCTGCGGCGGAATTCCGCCACCGTACAACGCCAACTGCTGTTGCACCTGGCTTTTCAACAGGGTTTCCAATTTGGCCGAAACCAGATCCTTGTATTTGCGGTGGTAAAATGCCACCCATTCTTCGCCGCGGTCGTGCGGCCGGTCCGCGGCCAGTTTCCAAACGTCGCCGGACACCAACAATTTGCCGGTGATTGCCGGATCCTGCGCCATATCGGCCAGTACCGGTAAAAACTCCGACCCGTCTATCGCCAATTGCACCGGCGCCAGTCCGGTCTCGGCAGCCAATACGTCCAAATCCATGCCTAATTGCATCCTGGAGTCGCCGACCAAAATCAAGGCCTGCTTACCCAACAAAGCCGCTCTGCCGCGTTGCGCCGCCCAGAGCTCTTTGCTGTCCTGCACCGTCGGCCGAAAGCCGATTTGCCGCAGCCTGAGTTCGACCACAGCCAACAGCACAACGGCCGCCAACAAACCGAAGACAAACGCGCGCTTAGCGGCGGGATTCGGCAACCTATCGCTAGAATTGGAAATAAATGAAGGCACGGCTGTCACCGTTGGAAAATAGCACGACGGAAATCGTCAACCCGGCAATCACCGAGCCGCGGACCATGGGCGAAAATCGTTCGAACAACTGCTCCAGCCGAATTTCCCGGGCCAGAATGTGCCATACCAACATCGCCGATACGATACCGGCCACCGCGATGCGGCTGGACTGGTCCAGCACAGCGGCACCATCGCTACGCACCAACGCGGCCGCCATCGCCGCCAGGTTTTCGAAGCCCTGAGCCCGAAACGGCATCCAGGTTAACGACACCAACAAAAATGTCGCCAACATCAGCGCCAGCCTGGCGGCAGAACTTTCAGGGCGGAAACCGGCGGCGTGCTTGACGCCGTGTTCCACCGCCAACAACCCGCCATGGATGATGCCCCATAAGGCAAAAGTCCAGGCAGCGCCGTGCCACAAGCCGCCCAGAACCATGACCAACACTAAATTGAAAACGGTCCGCAATGGGCGGACGCGGTTACCGCCCAGACTGAAGTAAAGGTAATCGCGCAGCCAACTCGACAGCGAAATATGCCAGCGCCGCCAGAAATCGGAAAAGCCCAAAGCGCCGTAGGGGCAATGGAAATTGTCGGGCAGGCTGAAGCCCAAGGTCATCGCCGCACCGATGGCACACAGCGAATAGCCGGCAAAATCGAAAAATATCTGCCCGGAAAATGCCAACACCGCCAACCAGGCATCCGCCGCAGCGAAGGCTGCGGGATCGGCATAAACTCGGTCCACGACCGGCGCCAAACCGACATCGGCCAGTATGGCCTTGGCGAACACGCCAAACAAAAACAAGGTCAAGCCCCAGACGAAATGGTCGGCTGCGGTTTGCCGCGGCGTCTTGCATTGCGGTAGGAATTGCGGCGCCCTGACGATAGGGCCGGCCACCAACTGCGGAAAAAATGTCACGAACAACGAGAAGTCGAGCAAGCTGGTTTCCGCGGCGATTTTGCGTTGGTAAACGTCCAGGGTGTAGGACAGGCTTTGAAAGGTATAAAACGATATGCCGATCGGCAATACGATACCTAAAGGTTGCGGCTGGTAGCCTATTCCGAACCACGCCAAGATTTCGGCAGCGGTCTGGTTCAGGAAATCGGCATATTTAAAAAACCCCAGAAAACCCAGATTAACCAACAGGCTTAGCGCCAATAACGCCTTACGCCGCGGCTGATTCTGCGCCGCGCCGATCAGTTTGCCCAGACAAAAATCGACATTGGTCGAAATCCACAGCAACACAACGAACGGCGGGTTCCAGGCCGCGTAAAACAAATAACTGGCGATCAACAGCATCAGCTTGCGGCTGCGCCAATCCGGGATCGAGTAATACAAGGCCAGAACTACTAGCCAGAAAATCAGAAATAAAAATGAATCGAATTGCATAAAGACGTTGCTGGCCGAGGCCGGAACGGGCGGCCGCCGAAAAAGTTTCGGCTAAGAGTAGTCCATAGCCGCAAATTCGGTAGCTCGCGAGCCGAATAATCCACCCCGACCCGGTTAGCTGCCCAGCAGATTACGTCTTGCGTGCGGCGATGGCCTGGCTCAGTTGGTATACCGCCATCGCGTACAGCGGACTGTGGTTGTAGCGGGTAATCACGTAAAAGTTATGCAGACCGATCCACAAGTCCTCGCCGGTTTGCTGCTGGTAGCTAAGCAGCTTGGCCTTTTCGGCGCCGGCCAAGTGCGGCGGCAATTCGACCTGTAACTGGCGCAGTTCGGCCACGCTGACATCGGGTTTGACGCCTTTGCTCAGAGCCTGCCGATACGATTCGCCCTTGGCCGAGACCGGAAAAGCCACCGGCGCACCGGGCTGCCACTGGTTGCGCACGAAATAATTGGCAACGCTGGCGATGGCGTCGGCCGGATTGCTCCAGATATCGCGTTTGCCGTCGCCGTCGAAATCCTTGGCAAAGCTGCGGAAACTGCTGGGCATGAATTGCGGGAATCCCATCGCCCCGGCATAGGAACCCATCGGTTGCAACGGGTCCATGTGCTCTTCCCGCGCCAGCACCAGGAATTGTTCCAGCTCCTTCAGAAAAAACTCGCTGCGCGGCGGATAGGCGAAGCCGAGCGTGGCCAACGCGTCGATGACCCGGTATTTGCCGGTATGTGCGCCGTATTTGGTTTCGACGCCGATGATGGCGACGATGATTTCGGCCGGCACGCCGTACTGGCGCTCCACCGCCTGCAAGGTGGCGGCGTTGTCTTTCCAGAATTGCACGCCGCCGGCGATGCGGGCTTCGGTCATGAAGATTTCGCGGTACTGAAACCAGGGCTTACCCTCGGCCGGCTTGGACATCGCATCCAGAATCGGCTGCTGGATGTTGACGGCTTTGAACAGACTGCGCAATTCCGCTTCGTTGAAACGGTGTTGCTTGGCCATCTGTTTGACGAAAGCGTTAAAAGAGTCGGTCGGCGCGATTTCGGCGGCAACCGGGCCGATGCCGATCAGCGACAACAGCAGAACCGCGAATTTGGTTTTCATAGTCATGTCAAAGTTGGATAAAAATGGCCCGGCCACCGACCGGGCGGGCGTTATACCGGCAACAACTTCCGGTGGGTATGGATCGACATCAAAATACCGAAACCGGCCATCAATGTCACCATCGACGTGCCGCCGTAACTGACCAGCGGCAGCGGCACGCCGACCACCGGCAAAATGCCGATCACCATGCCGATGTTGACGAACACATAGACGAAAAACGTGAACGACAGGCTGCCGGCCAGCAAGCGGCAATAGGTATCCTGAGCTTGCACCGCGATGTAAAAACAGCGGCTGATCACCAGTAAATACAACAGCAGCAGGCCGACGCAGCCGAACAGGCCGAACTCCTCGGCAAATACCGCGAAGATGAAATCGGTGGAACTCTCCGGCAGAAAATCCAATTCGGCCTGGGTACTGCCCAGCCAGCCTTTGCCGTTGATACCGCCGGAGCCGATCGCAATTTTGGATTGAATGATGTGGTAACCGGTGCCCATCGGATCGGCCTCCGGATTGAACAAGGTCAACACCCGATTGCGTTGGTATTCGCGCATAAAGTGCCACAGAATCGGCGTCGACGCCGCCAGCCCGACTACCGCGCTCAGCATAAACCACCACGACAGTCCGGCAAAAAACAACACGGCCGCCCCCGAACTGGCCACCAGCAATGCCGTGCCCAAATCCGGCTGTTTGGCGATCAACAGCACCGGCACCAGCAGCAACCCGGCAGCGATCATGACATGCTTGGGTTTGGGCGGCAGCGAATGTTCGGCCAGATACCAGGCCACCATCATCGGCGCACTGATTTTGGTGAACTCGGACGGTTGAAACCTAAAAAAACCCAAATCCAGCCAGCGCTGGGCACCCATGCTGATCTGACCGATTACTGCAACGGCGATCAGCAACAACACGCACACCGAAAACAAAGCGACGGAAAAAGTCTGAAACCGGCGCGGATTGATGTGCGCCAATACCGTCATCAAGCCGATCGCCAACCCGGCACGGCTGGCATGGCGTACCAGCATTGCCACTTCCTGGCCGCCGGCGCTGTACAAGATCACGAAACTCAGTACCAAAATCATCAACAAACCGATGAATAGCGGAATATCGATATGCAATTTGCGCAGCAGGTTGCCAAGCAGCGACGGCGTTTGAAATTGTTCGTTGCGCATTTCGTGTCTCATGGCGCAGCGTCCTTGGTTTGGTTAAGGTAAGCGTCGATGATTTCGGCGGCGATAGGCGCGGCCACGGAACCGCCGTGGCCGCCATGCTCGGCGATCACCGCGACGGCAATCTGCGGGTCGTGCACCGGCGCCAAGGCGATAAACAAGGCATGGTCGCGCATTTTGAAGTCGACCGCATCCTCGTTGTATTTTTCCTCCTGCTTGACCGTGAACACCTGTGCGGTTCCGGTTTTGCCGGCGATCTGGTAATTGATATTTTTTGCGATCAATTTCGCGGTGCCGCGCGGGCTGTGAACCACGTTGGTCATGGAGCGGAGGATGTTGTCGACATTGGCCGGTTTCAACGGAATGTCGGGGACGATACGCAGTTCGGGCGGCGCGGCGTAATCCGGCGTGATGATTTCCTGCACCAGGTGCGGGTTGACCACTTTGCCGTAATTGGCCAGCGTCGCGGTGGCGCGCGCCAATTGCAGCGGGGTCACCTGGGTGTAGCCTTGGCCTATCCCGGTAATCACCGTCTCGCCGGGAAACCAGACCTGGTTGCGGTAACGCCGCTTCCATTCCTTGGACGGCATCAAGCCGTCGACCTCTCCGACTAGATCGATACCGCTTTTCTCGCCGAAGCCGAATTTATGCATGAAGCCGGACATCTTGTCGATGCCCAAAGCCATCGCCAGATCGTAAAAGTACACGTCGCAGGACTCGGTGATCGCTTCGTTCATGTCGACCATGCCGTGTCCCCATTTCTTCCAATCCCGGTATTTGTGGTCGACGTTGGGCAATTTGTAATAGCCGGGGCAAAACAGGCGGTGGCCGTAATCGATCACGCCGTACTCCAGGCCGGCCAAGGCATAAAACGGTTTCATCGTCGATCCCGGCGGATACAGGCCGCGCAAGGCCCGGTTATACAAGGGCTGGTCTTCGGAATCCTTCAACGCCTTGTAATCCTTGGCCGAAATACCGGAGACGAACGGATTCGGGTCGAAGCCGGGCCGGCTGGCGAAGACCAATACCCCGCCGGTCTTGATTTCGATCGCCACTGCCGCGCCGTTGTATTCGTGCAGCGCGTCGTAGGCGATTTTTTGCAGATCGATATCCAGCGTCAAATAAATGTTGGAGCCGGCTACCGGCTCCACCGTCGACACGGTACGCAAGGCTCGGGACTGGGCGTTGGTTTCGATTTCCTCGTAACCGGCCGTTCCCAGCAAATGGCTTTCGTAATATTTCTCGATGCCGATTTTGCCGATCTGGTCGGTGCCGCGGTACTGTTCCAGCGGCAACTTTTTCAGCTCGTCCTCGCTGATTCTGCCGACGTAGCCGACGACGTGGGCGGCCAGATCGGCGTAAGGGTAATGCCGCACCAGGCGGGCGTAGACGTCGACGCCGGGAAAATACGGCCGCACCACAGCAAATTTGGCAACGTCCTCGTCGGTCAGATTTTGCAGTAACGGCGTCGTGGTAAAGGATTTATTGCGCTTACGCAACTTTTGGAAGGCATCGATTTTTTCCTCGGAGATATTCAGCAACTGCTGCAAACGCTTCAGCGTATCGTCCAGGTCGGCGATCTGTTCCGGGATCAATTCCAGGCTGTAAGTCGGCACGTTCTCCGCCAACATCCGGCCTTTGCGGTCGTAAATGACGCCGCGGGTCGGCGGCAGCGGCGAAATTTTGATGCGGTTGTCTTTGGACAGCGTGGCGTAATGCTCGTGGCCTACCACTTGCAGGTAAACCAGGCGCACCACCAAGCCGACGATCAGGAACAATATCAAAATAAAAGCCGCGACGATGCGGCTCAAAAACAGGCGGCTTTCCGCCAACGGGTCCTTGATCGCGAATTTTCTATCCATGCCCGATCAGACGATGCGCGCCATGACCCGGATATAGCGCAGCACCACAAACACCAGCGGCCACGCCAGAGTGCCGCTCAGCACCGGATACCAAAACTCCAGCGGCAAACGGTTGCCGGCGCGCATGCTTTCCAAACCGAAAACCACGCATTGCGAACCCAACAAACAGAAAAACACCCACAGGCACTGCTGCACGATCGGAAATTGGCGCAGGCGGCGATGCTCGTTGATACTGAAATAACAGATCAACGCATAGATCAGCGCATATTGGCCCAACAAGCGGCCGGTCAGCACGTCGGCCAATAGCCCTACCGCCCAGGCGGAAAATACGCCGAAGCGCTCAGGCAGGGCGATGGCCCAGTAAATCAATACCAGCACCACCCAATCGGGGTTGAATATGTCCATCGCCGGAAACAAGGACATCACCCGCAACACCATCGCCGCGGCAACGGTCACGGCGAAATAGGAACCGGCCAACACATCAAGGCGCGCCATTGGCACTTTCCCGCGTATCCGAAACGTCCGCCGCCGGCTTGCCCGGCTCGCCCAACACTACCGGCGTCGAATGACTCCAGACGATCAAAAATTCCCGGCTTTTTTCCAGATCCGCTTTCGGCGTGGCATAAATGTTGGCGAAGGATTTGTCCGGCCGGGCTTCGAACTTGTCGACCACCGCCACCGGATAACCGGCCGGGAACACGCCGCCCAAACCCGATGTGACCAGCAAGTCGCCCGGCACGACGTCAGCGTTATTCGCCAGAAACGGCAAATGCAAGCGGTTGGGTTGGCCGGTCCCGAACGCAATGGTACGCAGGCCGTTGCGGTTGACTTGGACCGGGATGGCGTGGTCGGGGTCAGTGATCAACATTACCTCCGAGCTGGACGGCAAGGCCCGGACCACTTGGCCGACGATACCGTTGGCATCCAGCACCGGCTGTTCGGGGTGAACGCCGAACCGGGTGCCTTTGTTGACGACGACGGTATGCTCGTAAGGCGCCAGTTTGACCGAAACCAATTCGGCAACCAGCACTTGCTCGCCGAGTTGAAACGAGTTTTCCAACAGCATGCGCAGCCGGGTGTTCTCCTTCTCCAGCGCCGCCAGTTTCAATAATTTGGCATCGTTGACGAATTGCTGCTCCTTCAGGCGGCGGTTCTCTTTTTGCAGCTCGACGAACGAAATAACAGTGTCGGAAAAGGAATGGGACAAATCGACTGGCAACGAAGCCAGCGCTTGCAACGGATAGGTCAGCACGGACAGCAGCGACCGCAAGCGGCTCAGCCGCTCGCTGCGGTAATCGACTACCAGCATCGAAACGGAAACCAGCAACGCTACCAATAAACGGGTGTTAAGCGAAGGACCTTTGGCGAATAAGAGTTTGATGGCAAACCTCTAATGTCTAAACGCAACGATCAAAATCGCCGCCAACGCGTGCGGGCGTGGACCGACCCAGTCTGCGGTACACTGCCGGGCTAGATACAAGCCTATTTGGTTAAGACGGCTGGGACTAGGATTTCCCCACCGGTCCCGGAGAGAATTGTGGCGGATTTTATTCCAAAGAAAAGGCCGAGGCGCCTTTGGCGTCGAGCATTTCCAGTACCATTCCGCCGCCGCGGGCGACGCAGGTCAACGGGTCGTCGGCAATATACACCGGCAGGCCGGTTTCTTCGGAAATCAAGCGGTCTATGTCTTTTAACAGTGCGCCGCCGCCGGTCAACACAATGCCGCGGCTGGCAACGTCGGCGCCGAGTTCGGGCGGGGTCTGCTCCAATGCCACCTTGACCGCGCTGACGATGCCGGATAACGGCTCCTGCAGCGCTTCCAGAATTTCGTTGCTGTTCAGCGAAAAGCTGCGCGGCACGCCCTCGGCCAGATTGCGACCGGTGACCTGCATCTCCCGCACTTCGCTACCGGGATAGGCGGCACCGATTTCGTGTTTGATTTTCTCGGCGGTGGCTTCGCCGATCAAGGTACCGTAGTTGCGGCGCACATAGCTGATAATCGATTCGTCGAAACGGTCGCCGCCGATCCGCACCGACGCGGAATAAACGATACCGTTCAAGGAAATCACCGCCACCTCAGAGGTGCCGCCGCCGATGTCCAGCACCATGGAACCGTGCGCCGCATCGACCGGCAAGCCTGCCCCTACCGCAGCCGACATCGGCTCTTCGATCAGGTACACTTCGCGGGCGCCGGCCATCGCCGCCGACTCGCGGATCGCCCGCCGCTCGACCTGGGTCGAGCCGCAAGGTACGCAGATCAGGATGCGCGGGCTGGGCCGCAGCAATTTGTTTTCGTGTACTTTTTTGATAAAAAACCGCAGCATGCGCTCGGTCACGGCAAAGTCGGCGATCACGCCGTCTTTCAGCGGCCGAATGGCGGTGATGTTGCCGGGTGTGCGGCCCAGCATGTTTTTGGCGTCGGCGCCGATTGCGGCGATGGTTTTCTGGCCGCGAATTTTGTCTTCCTTGATTGCGACGACGGAAGGTTCATTGAGTACGATGCCCTGGCCCGGAACATAAATCAGCGTATTTGCCGTACCCAAATCGATTGACAAATCGTTGGAAAACAGGCCACGAATTCTTTTAAACATTTTGAGCAGTACCCTAAGCGCACACGGAAAATCCCGCTACTTTATCAATCAAGCGGGTATTTGAGCAAGATATAAAGTATCATAGTTTTACTAAGAAAACCTGGAGTTAGAAGAATGTCCTTAACGGCGAATGACGTTAAAAAAATCGCTCACCTGGCTAGGTTGGGCATTGCCGAACAAGACGTCGAACACTATGCAAAAGACCTGTCCGGAATCCTGGACCTGATGACCCGAATGGGCCAACTCGATACCTCCGGCATCGCGCCGATGGCGCATCCGCTGGACCAAACCCAACGCCTGCGTGCCGACCAAGTAACCGAATCCAACCAACGCGAGCATTTCCAGGCAATCGCCCCGCAAACCGAAGCCGGATTGTATCTGGCACCCAAAGTCATCGAGTAAGGACGCCCCATGCACAACAACAGTTTAAGCGAGCTGGCCGCCGGCCTGCGCGGCAAGCAATTTTCCAGCGTGGAGCTGACGCAAACCTTCCTGGCGCGGATCGATCAACATCGCAATTTAAACGCCTTCGTCACCGTTAGCGCGGAAACGGCTTTACAACAAGCCCAGGCCGCCGATCAACGCTTGGCGGCCGGCAACGCAACGGCCTTGACCGGAATCCCTATCGCCCAAAAAGACATTTTCTGCACTCTGGGCATTAAAACCAGTTGCGGCTCGAAAATGCTGGACAACTTTATCGCGCCTTACGACGCCACGGTGGTCGACAAATTCAACCAAGCCGGCGCCGTATGCCTGGGCAAATTAAACATGGACGAATTCGCGATGGGTTCGTCCAACGAAACCAGTTTCTACGGCCCGGCCCGTAACCCCTGGAACACCGATTGCGTGCCCGGCGGCTCGTCGGGCGGCTCGGCGGTCGCGGTCGCCGCGCGCTTGGCACCGGCAGTGACCGGCACCGACACCGGCGGCTCGATCCGCCAGCCGGCAGCCTTGTGCGGCATCACCGGCCTGAAACCGACCTACGGCCGGGTGTCGCGCTACGGCATGATCGCCTACGCCTCCAGCCTGGACCAGGGAGGACCGATGGCGCGCAGCGCAGAAGACGCGGCCTTGCTGTTGCAGGCCATGGCCGGTTTCGATCCCAAAGACTCGACCAGCGTCGATCAACCGGTACCGGACTACAGCGCCACGCTAAACGATAGCTTGCAAGGCTTGAAAATCGGCCTGCCGAAGCAGTTTTTCAACAGCCAGCTCGACAGCCAAATGGCGGCGACAATTCAGGCGGCTATTGCTGAGTACCAAAAACTTGGCGCCACGGTGCAGGAAGTGGACATGCCGAATCTGGAACTGGCAATTCCGGCCTACTACGTCATCGCTTCGGCCGAATGTTCCTCCAACTTGTCGCGTTACGACGGCGTACGCTTCGGTTACCGCTGCCAGAATCCGGCCGACCTGACCGATCTCTACACCCGTTCGCGCGGCGAAGCCTTCGGTGCCGAAGTCAAACGGCGGATTTTGATGGGTACCTACGCTCTCTCGGCCGGCTACTACGATGCTTATTATTTAAAGGCGCAGCAAGTACGCCGCCTGATCAGCGACGACTTCAAACGCGCGTTGAGCGAAGTGGACGTGTTGATGGGTCCGGTCACCCCCGGCACCGCGTTCAAAATCGGCGAAAAAACCAGCGACCCTATCCAAATGTATCTGGAAGACATTTACACCATCGCGATCAACCTGGCCGGTCTACCGGCACTATCGCTGCCGGCCGGTTTCATAGCCGGCTTGCCGGTCGGTTTGCAGGTGATCGGCAACTACTTCAGCGAAGCCAAATTGCTGAACATCGGCCACCGCTACCAGCAAGTGACCGGCTGGCATCTGCAAAGTCCGAAAGGTTTCGAATAACACGGGAGGCAACATGGCGCCGATCACGCAATTGTCGCAACTGGACCCCGAAGGCACTTATAGCTACGCCGATTATCTGACCTGGCAGCTCGAGGAATCGGTCGAGCTGATCCGGGGTAAAATCATGGCGATGTCGCCGGCACCAAACCGCAAACATCAGAGTGTCTCCGGCAATCTATTTCTTCATTTAGGAAACCATTTCAAACGCAAAAGTTGCCAAGTGTTTGTAGCACCCTTCGACGTCAAACTCTATGACCGCCGAAAATCCTTGCTTCAGGATCGTGAAGTTTTCAGCGTCGTGCAGCCGGATTTATGCGTTATCTGCGACAAGGAGAAGTTAACAGAACAAGGTTGCGACGGCGCGCCGGACTGGATTATCGAGATTTTGTCGCCGAGCAACAGCCGCAAGGAAGTGCGCCTGAAGTACGAACTGTATCAAGAATGTGGCGTCGGTGAATATTGGTTGGTATTCCCTTACGAACAAATCGTGCAGCAATTTGTGCTCGACGATGGCGGCAAATACCAGCTGCGCGCTTTGTATCCCGGCAACGAAACCGCCGCCCCGCACTTATTCCCCGACCTGCAAATCGATTTGAACGACGTTTTTGCCGAATAGTTTTTAAAGGAACGCAACATGAGCTCACAATGGGAGGCCGTCATCGGCCTGGAAATCCACACCCAACTCTCGACCAAATCGAAAATCTTTTCCGGCGCGGCGACCGCCTACGGCGCCGAACCCAACACCCAAGCCTGCGCGGTCGATTTGGGACTGCCCGGCGTATTGCCGGTACTCAACGAAGACGCCGTGCGCAAGGCCGTGACTTTCGGCTTAGCCATCGACGCCGAAATCGCCCCGCACTCGGTGTTCGCCCGTAAGAATTACTTCTACCCCGACTTGCCCAAAGGCTACCAGATCAGTCAGTTCGAGTTGCCCATCGTCGGCAACGGCCACCTGGACATCGAAGTCGACGGCGTCGAAAAACGCATCGGCATAACTCGCGCTCACCTGGAAGAAGACGCCGGCAAATCGCTGCACGAGGATTTCCACGGCCTGACCGGCATAGACCTCAACCGCGCCGGTACGCCGTTGCTGGAAATCGTCTCCGAGCCCGACATGCGTTCGGCGAAGGAAGCCGTGGCTTACATGCGCAAACTGCACGAACTGGTGCGCTATCTGGAAATTTGCGACGGCAACATGCAGGAAGGTTCGTTCCGCTGCGATGCCAACGTCTCGGTGCGCCCAAAAGGTCAAAAAGAGTTCGGCACCCGCGCCGAAATCAAGAACATCAACTCCTTCAAGTTCGTCGAAAAAGCCATCAATCACGAAATCGAACGCCAAATCGACGTCATCGAAGGCGGCGGCAAAGTCGTGCAGGAAACCCGTTTATACGACGCCAACAAGGACGAAACCCGCTCGATGCGCAGCAAGGAAGAAGCCAACGACTACCGCTATTTCCCCGATCCGGACCTGTTGCCGGTGGTGATCGAAGAAAACCTGAAAACCGAAATCCGCGCCACGCTGCCGGAACTGCCCGGCGCCAAGAAAAGCCGATTCATCGCGCAATACGGTATGGACGGCGAAAGCGCCGCGACCCTGACCTCATCGCGTGAATTGGCGGACTTTTACGAAAAAGTCGCCGCCGAATCAGGCGAAGCCAAATTGGCAGCCAACTGGTTGACCGGCGATGTGCTGGGCGCGTTGAACAAAGCCGGCCTGGAAATCGGCGCTTGCCCGGTCAGCGCCGAGCGTTTGGCGGGCCTGCTGAAACGTATCGCCGACAACACCATATCCGGCAAGACCGCCAAACAAGTGTTCGACAAATTGTGGAACGGCAGCGAATCGGCCGATGAGATCATCGAAAAAGAAGGCTTGAAGCAAATCACCGACACCGGTGCCATCGAAGCGATTGTCGACAAAGTCATTGCCGCCAATCCGGTGCCGGTCGAGCAATATCTGGCCGGCAAGGACAAGGCGCTAATGGCTTTGGTCGGCCAGATCATGAAGGAAACCCAGGGCAAGGCTAATCCGGCTGAAGTCAACAAAATGTTGATTGCCAAGCTGAAAAGCTAAGCGTTGCGGCTCCCCCGTTAAACAGGGGAGCCGCAGCAAAACCGCCATTCCCACTTACCCCTCGCATAATCCGGGAGCGGTCAGTGGGCCAACCCCTTATTTCGGCGTTTTACCGTACAAAGCGTAAGCGCCGAAACGCATCTGGTGCGCCCTGCCCAGCTTCTCTTTGTTAAAGTCGATCGAGAATTGCTCGGTCAACTTGTCGCCGTCCCAGCTATAAGCCTTGAAATATTGCTCGTTGTCGGCGCCTTTCTTATCCCAATTCGCCAGTAGCGACGAGGTGTAATACAAGCGTTTGCCGTCCCAGCTCGACGACACCATGTTGACCTGGGCGCCGATTTTTTGCTCGAACACTTGTTTGGGATGGAATGGGTCGCTGATGTCGAAACGGCGGGTCTTGCCATCCATGAAGGTGTTGACCCACAAGGTCTTATCGTCGCTGGAAATGGAGATATCCACCGGCAGCGGGATTTTGGCCGGTTCGCCGATATCCGCCACATCCTTAGCTTGCCATTCGCCTTTGTCGTCCTGGTAAATCAGCCAGATTTTCGAGGTCAGCGCGGTGCTGGTGAAGCAATAGTTATGGGCTTCGTCCCAAGCGCAACGGATTTCCAACGGCGCGCCCGGCACGTCGAACACTTTTTTCGGCTGACGGCTGTGTAAATCCCATTGCACGACGGTATTGCCGAAGCGTTTCATCGCCTCCTGATCGTTCAACATCTTGCCGAAATCCATCATGTAATTCGACCAGCCGGTGAACGACGAAGTCAGCATCAGGTTTTTGCGCGGCAAGGCCCGCACGTCGTAGTTATAACCATCGGCGTATTTACCGGATTTGATTGCACCTTGCAGATTGTCGTCGGTCGGCAACCAATAGGTGGCGATGTAGTCGCCGGCATTGCTGTACTCCACAATTGCAGTGCGGCCACCGTGGTCTTTGTTATTCGACAGGCCGGTGATGACCATCCGCCCCGGCAAGGCATACAAGCTGTGTGGGCCGACCACGCCGCCGCTCTTGGCGACGAAATCGGTGATGGTTTTGGTCAGTTTGGGTTTGGCCGGATCGGTCGCCACGTCGAAGATGAAGATCTTGTTGGTATCCAAACCGCCGGCCCACAGAAAGCGGCGGTCGTCGGTAAAGTCGGAATGATGCGCTTCGTTGCGGCCGCCGACCGACAGGCTGGCAACCACTTTGCCGTATTGTTTGGACTTTGGATTCACATCGACGGTGACCAGCTTGTCCTGCTCGTCGCCGACGCCTTCCGCGCCCAAAGTCCAGATGTAAACGAAATCCTCCTGGCCGGTAATTTTCGCCATGTACGGCGAGGCGCAGGTTTCGTCGGCGCTGGCGGACAAGCTGGCGCTGCCGAGCAACAGCGCGGCGGTAAAAGTGCTGAGTTTAAAGTTCATAAAGCTCTCTCCCCCGAGAAGGTGTATTGGTGGTGTAGGCCGGAATAAGCGTTAGCGTTTCCGGCAGAAATTTAAAGTGGCTGCGTCGAATAGCTTGCCGGAAACGCCTGGCGGCTGATTCCGGCCTACTGTTTGACCTGGCAAATAGGCGCGAGGCAATCTAATATCGCTCAATCGGCCGTAGTCGGATCGATCATGGTCTTGATTTCCTCGATCCGGTTGGCCGGAAACCCGCCTTGTTCGGCGTGTTCCCGAATCGCTTGTTCGTTGTCGGCGATGTAGATGCAATACACCTTGTCGCCGGTTACGTAGCTGTGCAGCCATTGAATGCGCGGCCCCATTTCGCGCAGCACGCCGCAGGATTTTTGGGAAATGCCTTGCAGCTCGGCGGGCGTCAGTTTGCCAGCACCGGGAATGTCACGTTCGATAAGATATTTGGGCATGATGATCTCCTAATAAATGACCGGTCGTCTAATTTGCCGGCGTTAAAAAATGCTGCCAGGCGGGCAGCGCATATTCTGATACATGTAGATATGCCAACGTTAGCAGAAGCATCTATCGGGAGCGACGTGCTCACTTTGTTCAGCACATCCTACGACCCTCGAATTTGACAGAGGGCCAATTATTGTTCCTTGTCAAATATTGGTGGCTTAATCGTAGCAAGAAAAGCCTCTACATCATTCTTTACCAGATCATCGAATGGCCACGGACCGCCAATAGCCTCGTTATGAACGATATTCACAAACTCTTGTAAATATTGAAAATATATTTCATCTTCTCCTTTGGCAAACTTTCCTAAAGTCGCGCCTGCAACTATTGAAGCGAGGTCATTATGAGACAGCACTTGGTTGCGTACATCGCGAAGTTGCAGGGCAAATGTATTCAACTTTTCTTCAAGTCGCTTAAGTTTTTCCAAAACATCCGGTTTCCAACCACCATAGACCATGATGTATTCGAGACTAAGCGTAATTTTACCGCTCACAACAGCGCGATCATGCAGCTTGACCACCTGTAATAGAGAATATTCCTGACTGATAATGCTTAATCTGAGTAACTCGTCGCCCGCCCATGATTTAAAAAGTTCTGGACCTCGCGGGTTGTCGTCGAACAACTCGCGGTGATTGAGCCATGTTTCGTAAGCCCATCCACATAATTTGCAAAACTCAATGATCACCGAAGCTGACAATGCGGACATCAAGAGACCTAATATTCTTTAAGCAGTAAAATAATCATCCAACAACTCCCGACAAACCTCCTGCAACGGCTCGACCGATTGCTCGACCTTCATCCTCAATAACGCCCCCTGCCAGCCGTTCAGCATCAAATCCGCCATGCTTTTCGCGGTCTTGTCGGTGCGTACCCTGCCGTCTTTCTGACCACGCTCCAAAGCAGTTTTCTGCAAATCGGCGTAGCGGCCGACCGCTTCGAGCAGGGCGTCGCGGCACAGCGGGCTGGTATCGCCAATCTCGCCCATCAGATTGCCCAGCAGGCAGCCGCCCTTGAAACCGGTTTGCGCGACTTCGTCTATCAGTTCGGCGTAATACGCCTGCAACGCCCCTAGGCCGTCCAACTCGGGGTTTTGCAAATGGCCGGACAATCGCTGGATAAACGGCTCGATGTAATGCTTGACGGCCTCGGCGGCGAATTCTTCCTTGCTGCCGAAATAGGCATAAAACGAACCCTTTGGGATTTGCACCGCCTCCAGAATTTCTTTCAAGCCGGTGGCGTGGTAGCCCTTTTCCAATAATAAGCTGACGCCCCGGTCGAGCAATTTTTCCCGCTTGATTTGTTTAGGCTTCAACATCGTCATGCTCAGATTATGCGACCGGTCGTCTAATTTGTAAATCAGTTTTTTCTAATTCTTTAATGGTCGCTACCAACGCCATCGGCAAACAGCGTCGGGCCAGGCAATTAGCGATTTTTCGGCTTCATTATGTTATGTTGCAGCTTTGTTTCCGTTTACCGATAAACCAGCCACATGAGCATCAAATCAGACCAATGGATTCGCCGCATGTCCGAGCAACACGGCATGATCGAGCCGTTTCAGGCCGGCCAGATCCGCGAATCCTCCCAGGGCCGCATTATTTCCTACGGCACCTCCAGCTACGGCTACGACGTCCGCTGCTCCAACGAATTCAAAATCTTCACCAACATCAATTCTACGATCGTCGATCCGAAAGATTTCGACGAAGCCAGCTTCGTCGACGTCAAATCCGATGTCTGCATCATTCCGCCCAATTCGTTCGCGCTGGCGCGCACCGTCGAATATTTCCGGATTCCGCGCGACGTGTTGGTGGTGTGCCTGGGCAAATCGACTTACGCCCGCTGCGGCATTATCGTTAACGTTACGCCGCTGGAGCCGGAATGGGAAGGCCACGTAACATTAGAGTTCTCGAACACCACACCGCTGCCGGCCAAAATCTACGCCAACGAAGGCGTCGCGCAAATGTTGTTTTTCGGCGGCGACGAAGTCTGCGCAACCTCGTATAAAGACAGGGGCGGCAAATACCAGGGCCAGACCGGAGTCACCCTACCCAAAGCCTGAGCGGCATCCCGCCGTTTTAACTTCACCTGGGATAACGACATGACGTCTACCAGTACATCCGAAACGCTCGACAGCTACTACTGCCAAGTCCACGACATCATTCTGCAGCGGCAGGACTGGATCAGCGGCCTGCTGCCGGCCAGCACCGCGGTCACCACCCACGGCAATTACACCGACGCCTGGGTCCGCGATAACGTTTACAGCATTCTGGCGGCCTGGGGTTTGGCTTTGGCCTACCGCAAAACGGCAGACCAGCAGGAACGCGCTTACCTGCTGGAACAGAGCGTGGTCAAGTTGATGCGCGGCTTGCTGATTGCGATGATGCGCCAGGCTGACAAAGTCGAAAAATTCAAGCACAGCCAAGACCCGCTCGATGCCTTGCACGCCAAGTACAACACCCACACCGGAGAAGTCGTGGTCGGCGACAGCGAATGGGGCCATCTGCAACTGGACGCCACCTCGCTGTTTTTGTTGATGCTGGCGCAAATGACGGCATCCGGCTTACGCATCGTGTTTACGATAGACGAAGTCAACTTCGTGCAGAATCTGGTGCACTACATCAGCCGCGCCTACCGTACCCCGGATTACGGCATTTGGGAGCGCGGCAACAAGATGAACCTCGGCATCGCCGAACTCAACGCCAGCTCGATCGGCATGGCCAAAGCCGCATTGGAGGCCATGTCCGGCTTCAATCTGTTCGGCAAGGACGGCGGCCAGACCGCCGTGATCCACGTCATCAGCGACGACATCGCCCGCAGCCGAATCACGCTGGAATCGCTACTGCCGCGGGAATCGATTTCCAAGGAAGTCGATTCGGCCGTATTGAGCGTGACCGGTTTTCCGGCCTTCGCCGTCGACAACCCGGAACTACGCGCCCGCACCGAGCGGCTGATCGTCGAGAAACTGCAAGGCCGTTACGGCTGCAAACGCTTCCTGCTCGACGGCCACCAAACCGCGATCGAAGACCACCAACGCCTGCATTACGAGCCCAGCGAATTGAAGCAATTCATGGATATCGAATGCGAATGGCCGCTGTTCTTCTGCTACCTGTTACTGAACAAGTTGTTTGCCGGCGACAGCGAAGGCGTCGGCGACTACCGGCGTAAACTGGAGGACTTGTTGGTGGAACACAACGGCCAATGGCTGTTGCCGGAACTGTATATTGTGCCGGAACATGCCATCGCCGCCGAAAAACGCCACCCGCACAGCCAAGCCCGGGTCGCCAACGAAAACGTACCGCTGGTTTGGGCGCAAAGTCTGTACATCCTCGGCGGACTGCTACAGGACGGCTTGATCGGCCTGGACGATATCGACCCATTGGGCCGTTACAAGGCAAACCGGCTCCACGCCGCCGCCACCGTGCAAATCGCTTTGTTAGCCGAAGACGACGAGGTTCGCGACGAATTGCGCGGCTTGGGCATTCCGGCGCAGACCTTGACCGAAATCGCGCCGATTCAGGTCCGCGACGCCAGCGAATTGGCGGCCGCTTACCACCAGGTCGGCCGTAACGACCGCATCGGTCTGACCGGCCGGCCGTTGCGGCAATTGCGCGCGCTGTCGACCTCCAAACTGTATTTGTTGGCCGGCGAACCGCTGCTGTTCCTGCCGCAATTCATGAGCCAGAAGGGGTTCTATCTGGCAATGGACAACCAACTGCTGATCCAACGCCTACGCATGGAGCTGACCTACCTCAGCAACCATTGCGACAGCGCGGCGCCGCCGTTGCTGGCCATCAATGTCCGCCACAATATGCTGCACAGCGCCGACCGCGAGGTGCTGTTGGATTTCATCGAGCAATTGCGTCGGGGCAAACTGGAAGGCGTCCGCGCCTCGCTGGGCTTGCTGACCGAACTGGTCGCATCGGCCGCCCGCGAACGTATCGGCCACCTGCACGATTTCAAATTCTCCGAAGCCAGTTGGGAAGAAAGCGAACGCCCTTTCGCCCAGGTTTTGCCCGACGGCGATACCAGTGCGCAAGCCATCGACAACCTGTTGGTGACCGAATGGGAAATCGGCGGCGACGACCAGTTGATCGATTTATTGCAGACCAACCCCAACCTGTACGCCCAGTTGGAAGCGCTAAGCCTGTTGTGTCAGCGCCACGGGCTGGAGTTCGATACCGGCCTGCGCAACAGCGAAGGCACACCCTGCCTGGTGCGCGACCTGCTGGAGGAAGTCTACGCCCGCGCCGGAGATTGCCACGCCTGGTATGCGGTACGCCGCTGCGCCGGCTTATTGGGAAAATACGATATCAATCTGGAGCAGGCCGCCACCGAAATGCTGGTCCGCCAACATGGCCTGACGGTGGGCCGTGCATACAGCGGCAAAGCCACATTGCGCCGGCCGACCGATTCCTGGCAAATTCTGGAAACGATCCGCACCTTCAACCCCGGCGACAGCAGCCAGCAAATCATCATCCAGGAGTTGATCATCTACCTGGGCATGCTGATCAAACTGAAACCCACGCTGTTCGCCGACACCCACACCATTCGCGTCGGCCATATCCTGCAATTGATCATCGCCCGCTACAAACGCGTGCACAGTTCTTCGCTGGACCAGGCTTTCAACGACATACTGTCGCTGCCGCCGCACCAAGTGGCGACGCTGGCACAGGAAACGCTGGAAGACTACAACAACAGCGAAAACCAGCTCGGCCAAGTAGAAACCCTGAATTACGAAGGCCCGCAGCGCGATTTGGCCGCCGCCCGCTTCCCGGAAACGATGGACCCGAAAGACCGCGCCGACGCCGAGGATTGGTATGCCTGGCGCGAGCAGCAAGGCAGCGTCGGCCGCGAGAACGAAGCGTTTTTCAGCGGTTTGTGGAGCTTACTGCACCACTGCAAGGGCTTGATGGTCGGTGAGAAATACAACAGCAAACGCCGTATCGACAGCGAAATGATGCTGGCGCAAATGACGGCCGGCGAGCAGACCTTCCGCCTGCACATCAACCATATTTTGAACAAAATTCAGGCGCCGGTGTATCGGCAATTGAGCGTGGAGGCACTGCGCGCGCTGGCCTCCATCGTCAAGGAAAATCCGGATTTGTATATCGACGATACGCTGGTCACCGACATTCTGATCGGCCACGCGGTGCGGATCAGTTGGCTACAACGGCATCCGCAATACCGCGACCACTACGAAGAATGCGTCTCGCTGGCTTGGCAGGCTTTCTACCAATTGCCGCCGCACGCGGTTGCCAATGCGATACTCGACGCCTTGATCCACCTGCTCAACAACGCCAACCCAACTGAGTGAGGACATTATGATTCTAGCCGGCGACATCGGCGGAACCAAAACGGTTCTGGCCTTAATCGAAATCCTGGGCGACGGCTCGTTGAATTGCCGGCGCGAACAAACCTTCGCCAGCGGCGAATTCGCCGACTTCGACGAGATTCTGGCTCTGTTTCTGAACGGCACGCCTGCCGTCGCCGCCGCCTGTTTCGGCATCGCCGGCCCGGTGTTGAACCAGCGCTGCCAAACCACTAACCTGCCCTGGCTGCTGGACGGCGCCGAATTGAAACGGCGCCTGGGTACTGAGCGGGTCAAGTTACTGAACGATCTGGAAGCGATGGCCATCGGCATGCTGCATTTACCGGCGCAGGATTTTATCGAGCTGAATCCCGGCGCCGAAACCCAAATCGGCAACGTGGCCGTGATCGCCGCCGGCACCGGACTCGGCGAAGCGATTTTGCATTGGGACGGCAACGCGTTCCACCCGATAGCCACCGAAGGCGGCCATTGCGATTTCGCGCCGCAGAACCCGCAGCAAGACCGCTTGCTGGCCTACTTGCGGCAAAAATATCCGGCCCACGTCAGTTGGGAACGGGTATTGTCCGGTCTCGGTTTCAGCAATATCTACGACTTTTTGGTCGATAGCCGCTTTGCCCCGCCCTGCCCGGCGGTTCCGGCCCCGGCCGACGCGGCCGGCGTAGACCGTAATGCCTTGATTTCGCGGCTGGGCGTGGACGGCGAAGACCCGGCTTGCCGGGAAACCGTGCGCCTATTCGCCGAATTGTACGGCGCCGAGACCGGCAATCTGGCGCTGAAAGCCTTCGCCACCGGCGGCATCTTCATTGGCGGCGGCATCGGCCCGAAAATCCGCCCGGTGCTGGAATCCGGCGAGTTTCTGCAGGCCTTCGTCGCCAAGGGCCGGTTTCACGCCATGTTATCCAAAGTATCGGTCAAGCTGGCGCTGAACCCGCGCACGCCGCTGTTGGGAGCCATGCACTACTACGCCGCAGGCTAAAGCCGTTTTAACAAACCGCGCATATCCTCGCCAAATCCGCCAAATCGGCTAGGCTTAAGCGATTCGTTCGCGTTAAAGGCCTAAGCCGAAGCCTGCGCCCTACCCCTTTCGCCGCCATGCTTCATTCAGAGCAGAACCCAAGCCAACTGCGCCAGTCGCTAGCCATCCTGCAGGCCGCACTCGACTCTACGGCCGACGCCATCCTGGTTATCGACGCCGCCGGGCGAGTCGCGGCGTTCAATCCGCAATTCAAACGGATTTGGGGAATAGCCGACACCAGCTTGAACGTTGGCGACTCTGCGGAATCGCTGCGTTACATTTTCGGCCAACTGAAACAAGCCGACGAATTTCTGCGCCGCGTCGACGCCATTTACCGCGAGTCGAAACTACGGCATTACCAGGAACTCGAGTTCAAAGACGGCCGCATCATAGAGAGCTACTACCAGCCGCAAATCGCCGACGGCGAGACCGTCGCCCGGGTTTGGAGTTTCCGCGACATCACCGAACAAAAAAACTCGCGCCGGCGCTTGGCCCAGCTCAGTTTCGGCATGGACCAAATGCAGGATAGCGCCTATTTGATCGCGGAAGACGCCCGCTTCCTGTACATCAACAACCAATCCTGCAAAACCTTGGGCTACAGCCACCGGGAGTTGTTGCAGATGTGCGTATTCGATATCGACCCGTTGTTTCCGAAAGCGGTTTGGAGCGAGCATTGGCTGGAATTGAAAAGCCGGCGCTCGGTAACCGTGGAAACGCTGCACCAAACTAAGAACGGCGAGATTTTGCCGGTCGAAGTGGTCGCCAATTATTTCGAATACGGCAACGTCGGCTACAACCTGGCGATCGCCCGCGACATCCGCGAACGCAAGCGGGTCGAGGAAGCCCTGCAACAAGCCGCATTGATTTACCAACACAGCAGCGAGGCGATGCTGCTGGCCGATGCCGACGACCGCATTCTGACTATCAATCCGGCATTCACCGCCATTACCGGTTACGAAGCGGACGAAGTGGTCGGCAAACACATCGGTCTGTTGAACCGGGACATTCATAGCGAGGCGATGTGGCAAGCGATCCGCAAGGACGGCCATTGGCGCGGCGAAGTGTGGGATAAACGCAAAAACGGCGAGAGTTTCGCCAAAGCCTTGACCGTCAATACCATATTCGACGCCAACCGCCAGGTCCACCGGCGCATGGCCTTGTTCTCCGACATCACCGAAAAGAAGCAGGCCGAAGGCCTGATCTGGCAGCAGGCCAACTTCGATCCGCTGACGCAATTGCCGAACCGGCGTATGTTTCACGACCGGCTCGGCCACGACATCAAAAAAGCAAAACGCGAATTCAGCCGGCTGGCGGTGTTGTTCATCGATCTGGATTTGTTCAAGGAAGTGAACGATACCCTGGGGCACGATATGGGCGACCGCTTGCTGCAGATCGCCGCCCAACGCATCGTCGCCAGCGTCCGCGAAACCGATACGGTCGCCCGGCTGGGCGGCGACGAATTTACCGTCATTCTCGGCGAGGTCGGCGACCCCAGCAACGTGGAGCGCATCGCCCGGGACCTGTTGGAGCGGATGACCGAATGCTTCGAGCTGGGCAACGAAGTCGCTTACATTTCGACCAGCATCGGCATCGCATTTTTTCCGGACGACGCCGGCGACCTGAAATCGCTGCTGAAGCATGCCGACCAAGCCATGTACGAAGCCAAACGCCTGGGCCGCAACCAATACTGTTTTTTCATTCCGGCCATGCAGGAAGCTGCCCAATCCCGGCTGCGCCTGAGCAACGATTTGCGCCATGCCGTGGCCGACGGCCAGTTCTTTTTGTGTTACCAACCTATTGTGGAATTGGCCAGCGGCCGAGTCCGCAAAGCCGAAGCGCTGATCCGCTGGAGCCACCCGCAGCGCGGCATCGTCAGCCCATCCGAATTCATCCCGATCGCCGAGGAAACCGGACTGATCTGCCAAATCGGCAACTGGACCTTTCAACAGGCCGCCAAACAACTTCTAGTCTGGCAGGCTTCGATCGACCCCGGCTTTCAAATTACCATCAATAAATCGCCGGTGCAGTTCCGCAACGAGCGCGACAGCCACCGCGACTGGCGCGACCAATTGCAAGCCCTGAATCTGGCGGGCAACAGTATCGTTATCGAAATTACCGAGGGCTTGTTGCTGGAAGCCAGCGGCAGCGTCGCCGAGCAATTATTGGCTTTCCGCGACGCCGGGATCCAGGTGTCGCTGGACGACTTCGGCACCGGTTATTCGTCGTTGTCGTATTTGAAGAAATTCGATATCGATTACATCAAGATCGACCAAAGCTTCGTCCGCAACCTGGCGGCGGGCTCCGACGACATGGCGCTGTGCGAGGCCATCATCGTCATGGCCCATAAATTGGGGATTAGGGTGGTCGCGGAGGGCATCGAGACCGGCAACCAGTGCGAATTGCTGGCAGCCGCCGGTTGCGATTACGGCCAAGGCTATTTGTTTGCCAGACCGCTGCCGGCTGCAGACTTCGAACGCCTATTGGTCGAAACGGCGAATTGAGAATGGGGCAGTAAGGCGAAACGGCGGACGCCGAATCGTCAGAAGCGCCGCCGGGCGGTTAAACCCGGCGACAGAACGGCAGGCCGATTAGTGAGCGGCCAGATAGACTTTCAACATTTCTTTATACAGATCCAGCGTGGCTTTCAACGATGCGGGGCCGTTAGCGTCGCCTTTTTCGATTTCGTCGCGCGCGACTTTCAGTTTGTCACCGGCTTTTTGGCGCAAACGCTCGGTTTGTTCGTAACGGAATTCTTTTTGCAACTGGCGTACTTCGCCCAGCGCTTTCAACACTTCGGCTTTGTCGGCGCCCTTATCCAACAAACTGACCGCTTCCTCGACTTTGGCCACGGTGCCTTCGGCAGCGGCACGTACCTTAGCGTCTCCTGCGCTGTTGGCATTGGCGGATGTGGAAACCAACGCCGCGGCGATCACCAGAAATGAAGCCAAGGTTTTTTTAACAATATTCATACGATTCCTAATCAATTGGTATTTAAGGTGTTTTCAATTACCACATTAAAACTACAAAATTGTGACTGCATATTTTAATCCGGCAGCTTGTTCAAGCAGCTCCATACTACCATGGATTTTACAAATAACGGCAACATCGAAAAACAAATTAATTACCACAAATATTTAGAGGAATATATTATCCGCCAAGCAAGCCGTTAATATGCCTGATAAAACCGGTTTCGTTGACGAAAGTGATATCGTACATTTTGGTCAATCCCTGCACCTGCTCGTCGCTAACGCCCAACACCAGCAACAAAAAATTTTCCTTCGCGATCTCCAGCCGGCGCCGCATCTTGCCGTACTTCTCGATGAAGGGCCGAAACTCGCCGGATTTGCACTCGATGAAAACCGGAATTCGGCTATTAATCAGAAAAAATACATCCACCTCGTATTTATCGTCATTGGCGAATTGAATATTAAAACTGCGCAGACAGGAAAATAGGCCTTTATTTTCGTAACAATGTTTAAGCAGTTTCATAAATACGTACCATTCCAGCCATTCGCCGTTGAAAAATCCGGCAATGGCCGGAGCGGTCTGCAAGGTTAAATATGCTCGCTTTTCATTCTTGTTATAAAAATATTTGGCGAAAAACGAAAATTCGTACAGGTTTCGGCAAAACCCGGTAATAGTTTTAATATCGTTTTGGCTATGGTTGCTTAAATTCAAAACCACCGAAGTATAGTTATTACGCTGAGCCTTCCGAATCTTGTCCAACACCTGTTGCAAAACCGGAAAATTTTCGCCCAGCTCGACGGCAACCTCATCGAAAAAGCCCTGGGTATCGAGTGCGTCGTGATCGACTTCTACCCGGATATTCTTGCGTTCGAACCATTGGATAACCGGCTTGTACTGCATGCTGTTGGTCATCACCGCAGTATTATGCAAATCCAACTCTTCGTCTTTAGGCAAATATTTCGGAACGTTGGCGGCGGCCGGCATATTCTGCGCGGATTCCAGTTCCCGGTATTTCGCCAATAAGCCGCCGTATTTATCGATCAATTTTTTGATGAAGTCGACGCTATCGTAAATAGCCGCCGCCTGTTCGCACACCGGGCATTTCACGGTTTTACCCACGTGTTCCTGAGAAACTTCTCTGAGATAACCGCAATGGTTGCAGCGCAGAATTGCCATAACTAAACCTTACCTGACGATTTCCATTTACTACCGGGGCCGAACCGGCATCCAATTAACGCCGCAACTATAGCAACAATGTCGCGAATCGGCCCATTTTCGGGGCGATTGTCGCCTTAACTGCACCGACTCGGCGGAATCCGCCAAAGACCGAATACTATCCTATTGATCTAAAACAAAAATATCGCCACAAGTTATTCCTATCCACCTGGACCGATATTTGCTGAAGTTTCACAAACGGCTGCAAAGCCGAATTCGGCACATTCCATTACAGGTGACCTATGAGCAAAATCGGCATTTTTTTCGGCACCGACACCGGCAGCACCCGGCTAGTCGCTAAAAAGATATACAGCCTGTTGGGCGAAGAACTGGCGGACAAACCGAAAAACATCAACCGCGCCAGTCCCGAGGATTTGCTGAAATACGACGCGCTGATCCTGGGCACGCCAAGCTACGGCATTGGCGATTTGCCTGGCCTGGCCGCCGGCTGCCAGGAACGCAGTTGGCGCGAATTCGTCGGCTTGCTCGACGGCCACGGCTTCGCCGGCAAACGCGTGGCCTTGTTCGGTTTGGGCCATCAGGAACGCTATGCCTCGCGCTTCGCCAGCTCTTTGATTCAACTGTATCGGGTATTCTACGGCTACGGCGCCGACATCGTAGGCCGCTGGAGCAGCGAAGGCTACCGCTTCGAACATTCCGATGCCATCGTCGACGGCGAATTCGTCGGCCTGGTACTGGACCAACGCACCCAAGCCCATTTAACCGACGAACGGCTGCGGGTCTGGCTGGCGCAAATCACGCCGCAGTTGTTGCCGGTCATGGCCGAAGCGGCATAACGATGGCGATGCACAGTACCGAAGCGCAAGCCCCGGATCTAACCCCGCTGGCCGACTGCAACCAATGCGCGTACCGGGACACGCTGCTGGCTAACGAGGGCTGCAAACCGGGCGACGTCTGCATCCTCGCCCAAAGCGGCCGCCAAATCGACCGCTTCCTGAAACGGCACCCCGGCCTGGCCGGCCACTATATCGCCGACGAGTTCTGGGAGCGTCGTGCCATCGCCGCCCGCTATCTGCCGACCAATTTGTTGCGACCGCTGCTGAACGACCCCGACGAAGCGGTGCGCCGGGTGCTAGCCTACCGGGTGCCATTGGACTGGCTGCTGGAATTGCGCCAGGATAGCGACCGCGAAGTCCGGGTCACGGTTGCCGACCGGCTGCCGGAGACCCAATTGGAATTGATGGCCGACGATCTGGACTATCTGGTGCGCGCTTACGTGGCCAAACGCTTGCCGAAAGGCCGCCTGTTCCGTTTGGTGGCCGATCCGGACACCGAAGTGCGGCGCATCGTCGCCGAACGTATCCCCAGCGTCAGCCTGGGGCTGATGGCGGAAGACAAGGAGACCAACATCCGCCGCATCGTCGCCCAACGCATGGAGATCGAGGATTTAGCCTTGCTGAGCCGGGACCCGGATTGGACCGTCCGCTATGAAGTGGCCATCCGCGCCGAAGACGACTTACTGGCGCAACTGGCGGAAGACCCGGACCCGGAAGTCAGCCAAATTGCCCGGGACCGCCTTGCCAACCAACCCGAACGGCAGGCATCCGATGAGCGCTGAATTTTTAGTTGGCTTGACCTACGCCGACCGGCTGCGCTTGGCCGGCGAGGCCAGGCACGCCGCACTGGGCCAGCTATTCGATTCCGAGCTGGCATCGCTAACCTCCCTGATGGGACCGATGAGCGACGGTCCGGAATGGCCGGCCGGCGCCGCCTGGCTGGCGGCACGGCATGGCGCCAACGCCTGCGTGATTTCCGACGGCCTGTCCGATCCGTGGGTGGAACGCTACCGGCCGGAAACCGGCCTGGGTCTGGAAGTCTTCGTCGAAAGCCCCGATTCCGGCATCTCCAGCGACAGGCCGCTCAGCGCGTTGGCGGACAGTTGGTTGTTTCCAATGGCGGCCGAAGTCAGCCATACCCTGGCCGGACATCCGGTATTGTGCGAAAAGCTGGTGGCCGGCGAACCGCTGTCGCTGGAATTCAATATCGACCACATCAAAGACGGCCGCGGCCGGGTCGGCGCACTGTTGAGCCAGGTAGCCGGCGCTGCGGCCAACGCGGCGCTGCCCGGAGGCCAAATCCAGCTGATTGCAATTACCTTGCTGACCGGCGCCGAGTTGGCTTATTTGCGCGGCAAAGGCACTGCCGCCCGCCGGGAATTGCTGGCCGGCCTGGCCGCTGTCGGCAGCGGCCATCTGTCGTTATTGCACCGGCCTTCTCTGATTTAATGCGCGAGGTAGCAAAATTGAATCCATTCGAACAATGGCTGGAACAACGCGGCTTCGCCCCGTTGTCCGAGGTAACGGTCAACGGCTGCGGCGAACACGCTGTGATTTTGGCGGCACGCGAAGGCCGCAGCGACGTGTTGGCATATCTGATCCGGGAGCGCGGCGCTGACCTCGGCGTATGCGACGCTTACGGCAACAACGCACTGTGGGCGGCCTGTTTCGCCGAATCCGCCGAGTGCGTCGCCCTGCTGCTGCAAGCCGGCATCGACATCGATTACCAAAATCCCAGCGGTTCGACAGCGCTGATTTACGCCGCCTCGGCCGGCAAACACGCTATCGTCGCACAACTGCTGGCGGCCGGCGCCAATTGGCGTCTGACCACCGCAGACGATTTCAGCGCGCTGGACCTTGCCGCCAACCGCCAGTGTTTGCAAATACTGCGCGACCTCAGCCGCGGCGTCCGCGCCGACTGAATCGAAAGGTTCACCCACGCCGGAAGCCGCAAACGCAGCAGCAGCGAATTTTCCTGCAGCCGGCCTCGACCGCCGATCATGCTAAATGCCGAAATTAACCAATTCACCGGTTAAGCGACCGCTTAGCCGCCTCGGAAACTGGCGTCTGCCGCCGGTTGGCGACGATCTTGTCGGGCAATACCGGGTTTCGCTGCCTCGGCTAGTCAAACGCATAGCGCAAGCAATTCGACCGAATTAAAACAACTCCACGTCTTGGCCGGAAAACGCTGGCATTTGCATCGAATCGGGCTTTGTCGAGTGATTCAACAATAATTTCAAACCGGAAACGCGTTTATCGAAGCGTTGCAGGCCGCTACTTTCATCGCGATCCCGGTGCAATTCCATAAACTTATGAAAAATATCGCCAATTGCCTGATTTTTCTGGGACAAGCGGCCCATCATCTGGGTAACGATGTCTTCGAATTGGACGGCGACGACGCCTTCCATGGTTAATTGATGCATCTGCTCGGTGACTTCGGTGATCTGGTGCGAGTGTTCGCGCGCTAACTTCGAAAGCGCAACCAACTCAGTACCGATCTGCATCAAATTTTCCTGGGAATCTTCGGCGATACTCAAGTCGGTATTATTTGCCAGCGTGACACTGGCGTCGATATCCGACATCGACCGCAAAATATCCGCCAGAGTGCCGCGAATTTGGTTGTTGAATTCGCTGGTATTGTGAGCCAACTTTCTAACTTCATCGGCGACAACCGCAAAGCCGCGTCCGGCTTCGCCCGCTCTAGCCGCTTCGATAGCGGCATTGAGTGCAAGCAAGTCGGTTTGCGTGGTAATCGATGTAATCTGGTTCAGCAGGCCGCTAATCCGCTCGACCTGGGTTTTCATTTGGTTAAAACTATGGGAAATACGCCGGCTGTTGTCGTTGAGTTCCTTAATTTTGCGGACGAATTCGTCGATCAGATGATTGGCTTCGCTGAAAAAACGGTGGATTCCGACTCGTTCTTGCTCCTGCTCCTGCTCACAGTTGCCGGTCATCAGCAACATCTGGTCGATTAACGTGACCAAGACCGCCTGTTGTTTTGCCGAAAGCGTTTGCAAACCGGTCAAGCTACCGTGCAATTTACCGACCGAATCTTTGATCAAATTTTTCGCCGTATCCATTTCGCTCTGGAAATCGGTGATTTTCCGACCGGCTTGGCCCAACACTTGGTCGGATAACTGCTGGTATTCGCTGATCACCGCGTCGAGTGCGGCCATACGGCTCTGTTGCTCGGAGTACCATTTGGCCCGACTCCGCGACGACAAAACGCTAGCGACGCCTAACAGCAGCATTAAAGCCAAGTAGCCATGCGGCACGAAACGGTCGGTCAGTAAATGCCATAGCTCGAATCCTATCGACATGAAAATAGCTGCGGCAGTCAATTGGAAATCGACGCGCTTGGCAATCGCGGTGGTGGACAACATCGGCATTGTTCTCGGATAGCTGAAATTGACAAACGCTTGCGCGTCAGTACGACGGCAAACGCCCTGATACAATTGTAGGCCAATTCCTAAAACATGTAGTCATTGGACTACATTAATACTGAGTACGGATTCGCTGCAATCAACGGAGCCCGTTATTTGTTGCGCTTCATCCGACGCTGAAAATCTTGGCAACGGAGCGTAAGCGATGTGAAGATTTTCAGCGAATGATTCGGTGACGCTAAACAGACAGCCCACTCGCCTTCGCGCGTAATGATCCGGGCGCTGAATCGCCCCGGTTTGATCTTGCCCAAATTTCACAGACAACCCCTAAGAGAGTAACCTCAGAGCATGAGGAGTCTTATGAAATACAACGATCAAACAGTCATTACCACTGTAAAACCTAAACGCAATAAATATACACCCCAGTTTAAAGAGCAAGCCTTGGAGCGAGTCAAGCAAGGCGGTGGCACCAAGTCCGCCAAAGATTTAGGCATAGCTCAGGCGATGCCTTATAGCAGGCAAGCCAAAAACAGCCAAACCGGTCAGCCCTTTGAAGAGCAAAAACTGCAACAGGCAGAAATCGCGCGGCTTAAACGGGCAAATGCTCGCCTGGAACAGGAAATCGCATTTTTAAAAAAGGCGGCAGCGTATTTATGCCCTATGGGTACTTTGCCAAGCAACCCCGGTCGACTGCATGGATGCAAGTGGTAGGGCAACGCACGAACAGTTGCCGAGAGGTGCGCCATAATGCAATCCCTTGAATCTGAAGTTTCAATCACCCTGATGTGTCACTGTCTTAAGGTTCGCGCAGCGACTATTATCAATGGAAAACACGCCCGACCTCGCAAAGGGCCCAATCGCAAGAAGCCATGACCGATGAGATCAAACTGGTATTTGACGATGAAAAGTCACGCGCTGGTTCGCCACGAATAGCCAAGCGCCTTAACGATGAGGGCTGGCTTTATCTAGTGGTTGTCTTGGAATTGTATTCACGCAAAGCCATCGGTTGGGCGATGGCAGAACACATGACTACCAGCCTGGTTTGCGACGCTTTGATTATGGGATTGTGACGGCGAAAGCGTTCGAAAACGCCATCGTTCATTCGGATCGGGGCAGCCGGTATCGTTCGGCAGCCTATCAAGCTCTACTCAAACAATATCAATTGATTTGTAGCATGAGCAAGATAGGCGACTGCTACGATAATGCTGCCATGGAAAGCTGGAACCACCACTTCAAGGTCGAAGCCATTCTTGGAGAACGGCTACAAACACGAGCCAAAAACAAACAACAGGTCTTCGAGTACATCGAAGTGTATTACAATCGCAAACGGCTTCATTCCAAACTGGGCTATCTGTCCACTGAAGCCTTTGAACTTAAACAAGTCTCTTAGCAATCTGTATGTGAAACGCGGGCAAGATCATTTTTTATTTAACCAATAAAAATAGACTCAATTAGTCTCAAAAAATAGTTGTTCACCAACCTGCGAAGGCCAATTCGGATTGGTTGGTATAAAATTCAGTTTCAGGTTGCTCCCAGGACAAACTGCATCATGAATCAATCTCTGGGCAAATGGAAAAATAGCGCCACTATTCCAGAGCAATCGTTTTAAATCATTAAGATAGAGATGCGATTTTCTTTTTAACAGGTTGGTGGAAAACTAAATGCCGGACACTAATTCCCCGGGAATATAACCATATTTAGTGAAAACATTGCTTGCCAACACTAAATATAGACTCAATTGGCATCAAAAATGAGTTTTTCACCAATCTGTTAAGCCACATATACAAGAACTAGTGATATTATAGTTAAATCAAAGAACGATAAGGAAAATTTGCCGTGCCGTTATCCAAACTAAATAATCCCATTTATTGGCTATGGAGAAACATCAAAGAACAATCGAAGGTGTTTCCAAAGATGTCAGACCTAAGCAACTTAGCAGACACCGCGCGTATCCGCCATATACAATGGTTACATGAGAGCGGCGATTGTCGAAACCCAGATAATCTAGCTGGCGAGTTGATGACTTCTAAAGTCCGCAAGGAATGTTTTAAACTCAACAGCGAAGCTATCGCCAAAATGCGCAAAAACCCATATTATTATTATTTGGTAGCGCGAACTAAGTTCTATGATCAACTACTCCTTAATGCGGTCGCGACTGGCGTTCACCGCATATTGATCCTTGGAGCGGGATTTGATACTCGCCTGTATCGCTTTGGTGAACAACTCGCCAAGCGGGGCATTGAAGTTGCGGAATGCGATCAACCCGACGCAGTCGAAATAAAGCAGAAACTCGCTAAACAACTCCCATATTCAGAGCGAGTTCGATATTTGAGTATAGACCTTAATAATCAGAACTCCTGGAATGGCTTGATGGATTGGCTCGATACAGAAAACACTTGTACAACGCTTATTTTTGCCGAAGGCGTGAGTCCATATGTGGACAGCTCTAAGTTTTTAAGTTTCTTGGCTAATATAGCCAGCCAGATATCCAGTGACAGCCTGCTGGCGTACGATTTCAAGCGAGTTGGAGCGAGAGACGACTTCGGAGTAACAGAAGACGTACGTTCGCCTTTTCGACTACCATTGAACAAGGAACTCATCAAGGAAAAACACACTAGTCTTGGCTTCACGCAGGTTTCGTTTATTTCATCCCTAGAGTTAATGCAGACCTATATTCCTAGCTGGGATAAGGAATTATCCCCACTATTTGATGAAGATGCGCTGCTAAAAATTAGCCGTTAACTCAAGTATAGAAATCACACTAACACCCACACCATAAACTCTATTATTTTGTTAAGCTCAACTTTAATCAAAACAAACCAATAACTTTCGCCCATAGGATTTCCTGAATAATTATAACCTTCAGCTAACTTAGACCAGCCAAGCCACCAAACCAACCGGAATCACCTAATTCAGATTTTGGATAACCAAATTTCGCCATTGAAGTCGGGCAGTTTTAAGAAAAATCATAGCTGCACTCTAAAGTGACTAAAGCATTTTATTTTTAAGCAACTGAAAATTAAGAATTTCGGTTTTAATGAATTTGCTGATATATTTATGCAATCAGGCAAGTTTAAATTAACAGATCGCAGCAAGAAGTTATTTGGCGGCAATTGACCATCATCTATTGATCAGCACATGGAGCAACCCATGAAACCATCAACTACTGTAAATAACGAAATCAATGTCGCAATATGTAGCTACAATTCGGCCGATTATTTACCTAAGCTGCTTCAGGAATTAATCACACAAAGCTGCCCGATTCCTTTTAATATTTTAGTTATTGACAATAACAGCACAGATGACACTCTTAAAGTGGTTTCCGATTTCGCTGCCGCTAGTCAAATCCCTATTCGTTACGTTCACGAGCCAAAACAAGGGATTGTTTTCGCTCGTAATAGAGCAATAGACGAAAGCTTGGCAAGCCGTTACATTATTTTCATAGACGCCGACGAACTTCCCGAAAAAGGCTGGCTACAAGCAGCAGTATTAAGCTTGAGCAATGAAAATGCTGATTGCGTAGGAGGCAAAATAAATATCTCGTTGCCTTATCACCCGAATTGGTTAAATGACGATCTCTTGCCGTTCTATGGCCAAATAGACTACGGTCAGAATTCATTTAAAATAACTGACGAATCCAAACCCATTTGGAGTGGTAACGTTGCTTACAACATGCGAATATTCCAAAATGGATTGTTGCGATTTGATAGTCGTTATAACCGCAAGGGAGAAGGCATAGGTGGTGGCTCGGATGCAATTATGTTTCAGCATTTGCTGCGAAATGATTATCATCTAATTTATGAACCCAATATGTCCATTTTACATCTAATACCGGAAAAAAAAATCAACCGCAGTTATTTCTTAAAACTGCATTTTATTGCCGGCAAGAAATTCGGCACATTCAAAGCCCCTCCTGACGGAACAAAATTATTTGGAATCCCGGGATTTATGTATTTACAATTGCTCAGTAAAATATATAAATTTTTTATTATTTATTTTAAGAAGCCCCATGCTTATATGCGCGAAGCCATGAACCTCACCTACCACCTAGGTATGATGAGATCTTTAGCTAAATTAAAAATTATTTCATAGCCGATATAATCCGAGCAACAGAATTAAAAAAGCATTTAGCGGGCGACCGACATAGCAATATTAGCATCAGGCTTTTTTATTATTTGCAAGACCGAGCTCAAGCCAAGTACAAAATCCCTTTAACAGCCTAAAAAAACAGTTGTATAGACATTATACATGCCCAAGAACCAACTATTATTATGGAATTAGGAAATATTATATGCTAGACACAGATTATCTAACGTGTCAAATATAGGAAATCAACAATCCATTAGCGTGTTTTTTGGTTTTCCATATTTGGAAAATCAGGCGACCTATTAAATTTCCAATATTACACACATTCGAAACACATAAAAAACTTCCTGATTACTTATAACCTTCAGCCAACTTAGGTCAGCCAAGCCGCCAAGCGCGCTGGAATTAGGTGGCTCATATTTTTGATAAATAAATTTTAACCGTTGAAATCGGGTATTTTTCAGACTAAACGCAGTTGTGCTCGAAAGTGATTATTGGATTCTATTCTATAACCGACTGATAATTAAGGATTTCAGTTTCAAGGAATTTGCTGCGACATGTAAGTAATCAGGAAACTTTTCAACACTTACTAAAGAGTGGATCGGCCATACCGAAACCGCAGATACATGAACAACCTTTAGTGGCCTGTTAGAAAACAGCACCCATCAATATTCAAGGACCTGGTAATGAACACCTCCCTTATTTCCGTAATCATGCCTTGTTACAATGCTGAAAATTACGTTGAGAGCGCAGTCGAAAGCGTGTTTCGGCAAACCCACGCCAATGTGGAATTAATTGTTGTTGACGACGGTTCAACTGATAAAAGTTATTCGGTTCTAACCCAATGCCAACAGAAATACCCGAATCTGAAAGTTTTTCAGCAATCGAATCAAGGCCCTTTTCCGGCCCGGAATTTGGCGCTGAAACATGCCGCCGGCGAGTTTATTGCTTTTCTTGATGCCGACGACTACTGGGCACCGAATTTCCTCGAAAAACTGTTGCAAGGTATCGAGAACAATAACGCCGATCTTAGTTATTGCGGTTGGCAAAATGTGGTTGAAGGCGGAGAAAACGGCCCGGCTTATCTGCCCCCCTCCTATGAGAAAGGCGATATTTCGCAAGCATTTCTCGCGTCTTGCCCATGGCCTATTCACGCCGCCCTGGTGCGGCGAGAAATTATCGAAAAAGCCAACGGTTTTTCGCTGCGCCGATTCAGCGCGATGGACTACGACTTATGGATCCGTATCTCGGCGATTACTCGGAATATTGTTTTAGTACCCGAAGTCTTGGCATTTTATCGCTGGCATAACCATGGTCAGATTTCGTCGATTAAGTGGCGGCAAGTGCTGGATGGCTGGCAAGTCAGAAAGGATTTTGTAACGCAAAACCCCGAATTGGTGGCCCATATTCCCCAGGAAAGGCTAGACGAGTTAGTAAACGGCAGCGTTTTTACTCAAGCGTATTCGGCTTTTTGGAAGCGAGATTTGGTTTCCTCGCAACGCTTATTTCGGGAAATTTTCAAATCCGGTATTTGGCGCTTTAAGGATTTGAAATACATCGGTTTGAGCTTCCTTCCTTATGCTGTTCTCAGCCGGATAGTTTAATCCGATTAACCCACCCTCAGCGGCTGCGTCTGCCGCTCCGGACCCAACCGCCATTCCTGGTGCGGCGTCCAGGCGGAGATCCAAGCCGACAGTTGTTCGGCCGGCATCGGCCTGGCGATACCGTAACCTTGGGCGTTGTCGCAGCCCAATTCCAGCAACAGCAAGCCATGGGCAGCACTTTCCACGCCTTCGGCGACGACGCGGCGGTTGAAGGCGGCGCTCAAGTTGATGATGCCGGCGACGATAGCCAGATCCTCCGGATCGGCCAAAATATCGCGGATGAAGGATTGGTCGATTTTCAGGGTTTCGGCCGGCAGGGCTTTCAAATAGGTCAACGACGAGTAACCGGTACCGAAATCGTCCAGCGCGAAACTGACGCCGAGTTTCTGGCATTCCCGCATCACACCGGTGACGCGGCCGATATCTTCCAGCGCGGCGGTTTCCAAAATCTCCAGTTCCAGGCAATTCGCCGCCAATTGCGGATATTGGGCAAAACCGGCTTGCAATGTGGTAACGAAATCCGCATCCAACAAATGCCGCGGCGCGATATTGACGCTGAGCGGAATATTCAGACCGCCGGCCTGCCACTGCGCGGCATGCACCAAAGCCTGGCGCAGTACCCAGTTGCCGACGGCAATAGCCAGGTCTGAGCCTTCGATGTCCGGCAGAAACGCCGCCGGCAGCAACAAGCCACGTTCGGGATGGTGCCAGCGGATCAAGGCTTCGGCGCCCAATATCCGGCCGCTGCGCATATTGACTTTGGGCTGGAAGTACAGCGCCAATTCGCCGTTGCGCAATGCCGAGCCGATCCGCGCCAGGTTGCTGCCGCGTACCGAGCAGAGCCGGTCCTGCTCGCGATCGAACAGGTGGTAACGGTTTTTACCGCCCTGTTTGGCGGTGTACATGGCCTGGTCGGCATGACGCAGCAAGGTTTCGGCATCGGCCGGGTCGGCCGGAAACAGCGTGTAACCGAGGCTGGCCGAAACGCTGACGTAATGCCCGCCGATTGCGGCCGGTTCCGCCACCCGGTCCAGCATGCGCTGCAACACGGCCTGGCATTCGTGGGCCGCATTAAAATCCAGCAACAGCAACACGAATTCGTCGCCGCCGATCCTGGCTACCGTGTCGCCGGCGCGCAAACAGTCCTTGATGCGCTGCGATATCTCGATCAGTAACTGATCGCCGACATCGTGGCCGAATTGGTCGTTGATCGGCTTGAAACCGTCCAGGTCCAGATAGCACACCGCCATGGTATTGCTGGCACGGCGGGTGTGCGCCAGGGCCTGGCTCAGGCGGTCGGCCAGCAAAACCCGATTGGGGATGCCGGTCAACGGATCGAAATGGGCGATGCGTTCCAGGTCGAGTTCGTGGTTCTTCAGCGGCGTAATGTCGGCGGAAAGGCCGATGTAGTGGTGCACCCGGCCGTGTTCGTCGCGCACGACCGAAATCGATGTCAACGCGGCGTATACCTCGCCGCTTTTACGCCGGTTCCACAACTCGCCGTTCCAGTAGCCGCTGCCGAGCAGCGAACACCACATGCTTTCGTAAAATTCGGCCGATTGCCGCCCGGATTTCAGCACGCTGGGATTTTTACCCAGGACCTCGTCCTTGCTGTAACCGGTCATTCGGCTGAACGCATTGTTGACGTCGATGATCCGGTTTTCGGCATCGGTGATCACCACGCTGTCGTGGGTATGGGCGAATACGCTGGCGGCCAAGCGCAGAGCCGCCTCGCGCCGCTGCAACTCGCGGCGTAGCCGTTCCCGTTCCAACAGGTTGCGAATCCGCAGCCGGGCGATTTCGATATTCAGCGGCTTGGTCAGGTAGTCGGCGGCGCCCAGCGCAAAACCGTGGGTCTCGGCCTCGGCATCGTTCATCGCGGTGATGAACACGACCGGAATGTCGCGTAACCGCGGATCGAGTTTCAACCGGCGGCAAGTTTCGTAGCCGTCCATGTCCGGCATCATGATGTCCAGCAGTATCAAATCCGGCGGATCGTCCTGCGCCAGCTCCAAACCCCTGGCGCCGGAGGTGGCGATCTGGATCTGGTAATCGTCCTGCAATGCCAATCCCAGCAGCGCCAGATTGGTCGGCATGTCGTCGATGGCAAGGATCTTCTGGTTATCTTTAGCCATGTGCCTAGCCAGCCTCGGAGTTTAGCGCGGCGCGAAACAGCCGCAGTTGGGCTAAAGCTTGTTCGAACTTCATATCGTTCACCGCTTGGCCAATCGCGGCAAACCGTTCCGCCGCAACCGGCGGCTCAACTTCGGCTTGCAGCCGCTGGTACTGGCCGACCGCCTGGAACATGTTCTTCACCAATAGCCGTTCCAGTTCGTCCAATTCTGCGCCAAGCTGCGGTAAATCGCGCAGCAACGCGATTTCCGCGGGCGGTATTGCCGCTGGCGGCTCCCGGCCGTTAAGCGCCGTCTCCGCCGCTGCCGCCGGCGATTCGACAGCTTGGACCGCTTCCTGAGGCACCGCTCTGCCGTTGACTCCATTCGCAAGCAGCGGGCATTCGATCGGTTCCGCCCCAATCCGAAACCAAAACCTCGAGCCCTGGCCGAGCACGCTGTCCACGCCGGCTTCGCCGCCCATTAATTCGGCAAAACGCCGCACGATGGACAGGCCCAGCCCGGTGCCGGCATAGCGTCGGGTCGAACCGGCGTCGATTTGACTGAACGGCTTGAACAGCAGGCGCTGTTGTTCCGCGCCGATGCCGACGCCGGTGTCAGCCACCGAAAACTCCAGCCGCGCGCCGGCCTTGTCACGGCCGAGTTCGCGGCCCTGCAAGGCGATTTCGCCGGAGTCGCTGAATTTAATGGCGTTGCTGACCAGATTGGACAGCATTTGCCGCAGCCGAATTTGGTCGAGTAGATAGCATTGTTCGGCCGGCCCGCGCCAGACCGCGGCCAACGTCAGATTTTTTTGGCGGGCGCTTTCGCCGAACAGCGAATGCACTTCCCGCAGAATATGGGCCGGGGCCACCGCCGCGTAATTTAATTCCAGGCGATTGGCTTCGATCTTGGATAGATCCAGCACGTCGTTCAGCAGCGTCAACAGGGTTTGGCCGGAAGACAGAATGGTGCGGGCGCACTCGCGGTGTTTTTCCGGCGAGCAGTCGGGCAGGGCCAGCAATTGCGCCATGCCGAGGATGCCGTTCAATGGGGTACGAATTTCGTGGGACATCGTTGCCAGAAAGTTGCTTTTAGCCTTGTTTGCCGCCTCGGCAACCCGGGTTTTGATCTCGTTGCTCAAAATCAAGGCCATGTGCGAAAAAAAGGGGGTCAGATAGTCGCGCATTTGCGCGCTGCCGAGCATATCGGTCATTTTGACCACGCCGATCAATTCGTTGCCGGCCAGCAACGGCATCACCCAAGTGCAAGCGACGGCCGGCGTCGAACCGCGTAGCAGGGTATGCGCCGAATCGCTGGGCTGTTCCACGAAACGGCGCTGAGCGAATACATTGGCCACCAACGGATCGTCGATTTTGCCGACCGTACGGCGCTCGCCGGCCAAATTGGCGTATTGGATCTCGCCTTCGTCCAGATAGTAGATTTCGACGTTGCTGCCGCCCAGACTGCCGCATAAAGCCATCATCAAATTTTCCAGCATGCTGTCGACGCCGGCAATCGGGTTCAACAATTCCACCATGTGCAGAATCAGATACAGGTTGGCTTTTTCTTCCGATACTTTGCGCAAGCGGGCTTCCAGGTGCTCGATGCGGTCCAGTAATGCCTGCTGGCCGGCTGGGACGGACATTAGGGTTCGGCCGCCAAACGGCGTTGAATGGCATCCGCCAGCACCAATTCCAGATGGCTCAGGTCGACGTCCTGCCAGCGTAGCGGCAAATCGACAAAGCGCGCCGCAGCCTCGGCAGCGCTGGTAAAGTCGGAGTTGCAGGGTGTGCGCAGCGCCAGAATGTATTTGTGGCTGCTGTGGAAAATCTCGCGAACAACGGCGTTATTGTTGCCGAAGCAAGCGGTGATCATCGGCTCCCAGGTCAGGGCCCAATCTTCCAACAGAAAATAGGCGCCCTGTTCCAGCTCCTGCATGAAACGCTCGTAACCGAGCAGCATGACGATGCAGTTTTGGCCATGAGTACGGCAGGTATGGTGGCCTTCCAGATAATTTTCCATCAACGGATGGCAACTGCCGTAGAACACCACGGTCTTCTCGCCCAGTTTCTCGCGCTCTTCCAGGGCTTGGTTCAATTCGGTCGACAAGCGGTTCAAATAATTGTGCAACGCCGAATTCAAGTAATGGGTGTGCACGTTCCAATGGTTCTTTTCGATCAAACGGTCCACTTCCTTGCGCAGGATACCGCAGCCAACCAAGGTTAAGGCGGGTTGCGGCTCCGGATTCAAAGTAAACGTTTTCATTGCCAACTCCCGTATTCGAAGGCAGCGGCCAACATCGCCCGGATATTGGCTTCCGGCACCGCCAATGGCATCACGCCGTTGCCGAACAAGAAATGGCCGCCGGGCTTGCCGATTTCGATGATGCGTTTGACTTCGGCCCGGGTCTGCTCCGGCGTCCAGTGGATCATGCGGATATCGTCGATCACACCGCAGCATAGCCCCCGGTTGCCGATCAAGGCTTTGGCTTCGGCCAAATCCGCAAGCGGTCCAAGATAATGCGTCGTGATTCCCAACTCGGCGAACACCAAATCGATGACTTCGTTGAACGGCGCCATGCCGCAATAATAGACAATACCTTCCACTCCACCCGGGACCAAGTCGCGCCGCATCCACGGCAGCACGCTGGCTTCGACTTGGCGGCGACCGACGAAATAAGGCGAACCGAACGGGGTGGAGTAGATCAGTACATCGGCGCCGGCGGCGCGCAAAGCGGCAATCTCCTGGTGGAAAAAATCGGAACATTTGCGCAGTAACTCGTCGCGCAAGTCGAACGGACCGAGCAAAAACAACTCCATCCATTTATCCATGCCCATCAGGATGGCGGGCAGCGTGGTCGAGGCCGTCGCATACGCGCAAATCGGATGGGTGGCGCCGACTTCGTCGGCCAATATCGACAGACATTCGCCGATCGGCTGCCAGGCTTCGGTTTGAGTGATGTCGGCCGGGATTTCGAATTTAGCGATGTCGTCCAGGCTTTTGATCACGAAGTCGGCAACATTCGGCACGCCGTCGTCCGCGAACAGGATTTCTTTACAACCCAATAGTTCGGCCTCTTTACCGACATAGTGCAAACTCCAAACATTGTCGTGGCCGTACCGCCGTTGCATGCGTAATTGGGCTTCGGCGACCGCGGCACCGTCGGCAAAATAGTTTTGCGGCCGCAGGCCCATTTCGCGGGCGCCTTGGTCGAGCAAGTTGCAAAACACCGGAATTCGCGGCGCCGGAGTGCCGTTTTGCGCGGCGGCCAATATTTGTAGCGGCGTCACGGTTTCACCTCGCGGATCAGTTCGACAATGGTTTTGGCGGCATTGACGCCGTCGGCGGCCCAGGCGTCGGCGCCGACCTTCAAATAAAGCTCGGTGTCGAAACGGTAAGGCGCGCCGCCCACCGCCAGTTTGATCCGATCTTCCAAGCCGCGCTCCTTCAGCAGCGCCCTCACCTTCAGGCTGCCGTTTTCGCCGATCGCGGTGTGTACCATCATCGCCGAAATAGCGATGACCTGCGCCTGCTCGGCCACCGCGGCATCGACGAAACGCTCGGCGCTGACGTTGGAGCCGAGATCGACGACATCGACCATCAACGACTTCAGGCAACCGGAGACGATGCGTTTACCGAGCGAATGCAGATCGCCGTAGGCGGCGCCGATCACGACCCGGCCTATCATTTCCGGCGGCTTGCTGAATTTTTCCAGCATTTTTTCGGTGACGTCCGCGGCGATCTGCGCGGTCATGAAGTGTTGGGCCAGATTGGCGTCGGGGTCTTGTTCGATGAAGGCCATCATTTGTTCGACGGCCGGAATCACCAGCTTGAACACGATGTCTTCGGCGCTGAAGCCTTCCTGCAGCGCCCGGTTGACAACGTTGAGCGCGGTTTGTTTGTCGGTTTCGAACACCGCGTCGTTGTAAGCTTGAATGTAGGCCTCAAGCATCGTGTTTACTCCGTAGCGCCGATGGGTTGCAGGCGCAAGTGGTCGATGAAGCGGTTTTCGTATTCGACAACCCCGCCGAGATTGACGACCTCGATCCGCTGCGTGATTTCGGCTTTGAATTTACCCGGCTCCGCCGCCAGCAACAGTTTCTCGCAGCCGGCCAGACTGGCGTCGGCCAGCAGCCGGAAACGCGCCGGACTCAAAACCGGCAGCAGGCCGAGACGGATGGCGGCGGACAGTTGCAAATGCCGGCCGAAACTACCGCAAATCCAGAAGCTGTCGAGGCGGGCCAAATCGAGCCCGGCGAACACCGCTAATTGTGCCATGGCCGCCGCGGTCGAAGCTTTAGCGCGCTGGAAAATGTCGATGTCGCTCGCAAAAATAGCGGTACGCGGATTGTCCGGGTCCAACCGCAAGCCCGCCGCCGGTTGCGGCGCGGCGAAACGGCCGGACGGCTTCAACAGCCCCTCCGCCAGCAGCAGCGCAACGGCATCGATAAAGCCGCTACCGCAAAAACCACGGGCCGGCGCGGCGTCTAGGGTATGTAACCGCGGGATGCCGGCGCCGGGCTCGACCCGGTGGATTGCCCCCGCCTCCGCGCCGATACCGTTACGGATGCCGACGCCTTCGAATGCCGGACCGCCCGGCACCGAAGTAGCCCATATGCGGCTGCCGTCCCACAACGCGATCTCGGTATTGGTGCCGAAATCCGCCAGCATGGCCGGAGCGGGCTGAGCGGTGATGTCGGCGGCAATCAACGCGGCCAACAGGTCCGAACCGACAAAGCCGGCCAGGGGCTGGCCAATTTCGATATCGGCATGCGGCATGCGCCAGCGCTCGCGCCAGGCGGCCGCGTCGTCCGGGATACAGGCAATCGGCGCTTGCCAATTTGCCGGATCGTATAGGCTGTCGCCGCTTGCGCCGCAAATCAGACTCAGCATCGCGGTATTGCCGACGATCAGCACTTTACCGATTTGCGCCAGAATCGGCGCGATTTCGCCCAAATCGCGGCTAAGGATGTCGCGAACACCCTCGATCACCGCCTTGCGCGCTTCGCCGGCCAGCACCCGGCTCTGTGCCGGGGCCAGGCGTTCGGCATCCAGCCGGGTCAAAACGTCGGCGCCGTGGCTAAGCTGGGGATTGATGCCGATCCGGCTGCCGATCCGGCGGCCGGTTTGCCGCTGCCATAGCGACAAGCGAATGTGGGTGGTGCCGAGATCGACCGCAACGCCGAAAGGATAATCGCCCAGCGCGGGGTTGCCTGCCGTGCACAAGCGGCAAGCGCTGTCCAGACTTTTCCATACCGACTCCGGTGCAGGATGCTCCAGAGACAACTTCGCCGGGCCGCGGGCATACAACTGGCAAGCCAGTCGCCGGCCCTGTGCCAGGTCTTCCGGCAACAGTTTTTGCCGTTCGGCCATTGTCGGCGGGTTGAAATCCCCTTCCAGAACGGTGATCAGACAGGCGCCGCAGGTCCCCAAGCCGCCGCAGGCGGCGCGGACCCGCAATTCGCCGGTATCCAGGGCGTGGCGCACCGACGTTTGCGGGCCGATTTGCAGCGTCCGCTGCCGGTCGCCGCAAACGACATCGACCGGCGATCCGGCGGCCGGCGGCCGGCTTTCGCTATTCATAGCGCGCCGGCCGGGCCGCGGACGGAAAAACGGCTCGGCGGCAAGCGCCGGCCTGGCGTTGAAAACATTTGCCTCGTCCCCCTGTAATTTGGCTATGCTCGCGTTAACCGTTGACAGCAGATGAAGACGCCATCCCGCAGCGGATTCACTTCCTGCGCCATGGCTATGCCGGAGCAACGCCATTTTAAAAACACAAACTTAGCCTTAATGTTCGGCTCCGGAGCCGTTCAGCGCGAGCGCGGTTGGCGTAACCCCGCGCGCAGCCTAAACTATCCGGGCAATGACCTATTTTAGCAAGGCAGCGCAAGCGCGCCCGATCCGTTCCGGAACGGCGGCGTTGCCGGACGCGCCAATTCAAGCGGAAGCCGATGGATTCAGCCACACCCGACCAAAACCAACGCCCCACCATTTTGCTGGTGGACGACGAACCGATCAATTTATCGGTCTTCGGCGAATTTCTGACGCGTTACTACCAGGTATTGGTGGCAACCGGCGGCCAGAGCGCGTTGAAACTGGCCAATAGCAAGGCCAAACCGGATTTGATTCTGCTGGACGTGATGATGCCGGGCATGGACGGTTACCAGGTACTGGCCGAATTGAAGGCCCAAGCCGACACCCGCGACATCCCGGTGATCTTCATCACCGCGCTGACGTCGGATCTGGAGGAAGAGCGCGGCTTGGCCTTGGGTGCGGTCGATTACATCTACAAGCCCTGCCATTTGTCGATTCTTTTGGCCCGCATCGGAACCCAACTCGAATTAAAAAAGGCCCGCGACTGGTTGCGCAACCAGAATGCCGTTTTGGAAGCGGAAGTCGAACGCCGGCAAAAGGAAAACCAGTTGGTGCAGATGCAGTTGTTGCAGTCGGAAAAGCTCGCCGCGATCGGCCAGTTGGCGGCCGGCATTGCCCACGAGATCAACAATCCGGTCGGTTTCGTCAACTCCAATCTGAATACCTTGTCCGGCTATCTGGCAGACCTGTTCTGCGTGATGGATGCCTATGCCGCCGCGCTGGCGGCCAACCAGATCGCCGAACCGGCGCGGAGCGAGTTGCAGGCGCTACTGGCGAAAAAACAGTTAACGTATTTGCGCGAGGACATTCCGGATTTGCTGGCCGAATCGCGGGAAGGTTTGGCGCGGGTGCGCGGCATCGTCCAGGACTTGAAGGATTTCGCCCATTCCGACAGCGACACCTGGGAACTCAGCGATTTGCACAAAGGCCTGGATTCGACGCTGAACATCATTTGCAACGAATTGAAATACCACTGCAAAATCGTCAAGGAATACGCCGAGATTCCGCAGATTTATTGCCTACCGTCGCAATTGAACCAGGTCTTCATGAATCTGCTGGTCAACGCCGGCCAAGCCATCGAAACCCAGGGCGTGGTCACCGTGCGCACCGGTTGCCAGGAAAACGAGGTTTGGGTCGAGATCGGCGACAACGGCAGAGGTATTGCCCCCGAGCACATCAGCCGCTTGTTCGAACCGTTCTTCACCACCAAACCGGTCGGCAAGGGCACCGGCCTGGGCTTGTCGATTTCGCGCAATATCGTCACCAAGCACGGCGGCCGGATCGAAGTGGACAGCGAGCCGGGCCGGGGCAGCCGGTTTCGGGTCTGCCTGCCGATCGCTCGGCCGCAACCGGCCTGAGCCGGATAAGCGCGGTTCGAGCAGGGAAACTTGCACGCCGCGCGTTACGTGCCAGACTATTCGTATTCCGACAGATTTCCGACGGCCGCCCGCTATGAATGCAAGTCCCGCTAAAATTTTGATCGTCGACGACGAACCCAACGTACTGAAAGCTCTCGGCCGTTTATTGAAGGCCTACGCCACGGTAACCGTGGAAAGCGCCGAGGAAGCGTTGCTGATTGCAGAGCAGCAGGCGTTCGATCTGGTGATTTCCGACTACCGGATGCCGGGCATCAATGGCATCGACTTCCTGATTCTGTTCAAACGGCTGCAACCGGATGCGATTCGGGTGGTATTGACCGGCTTTGCCGATTTGGAAGGCGCGCAGCATGCCATCAACGAGGCCGAGGTGTTCCGTTTCATCAACAAGCCGTGGAGCAATCTGGAAATCGTCCACGTCGTGGAAAGCGGGCTGGCGCATAAACGCATGCTGCTGGAAAACCGGGCGCTGGCAGACCAAGTGCGGGCCCAGCAGAAATTGCTGGCGGAAAAGGATGCGCTGATTCGCGCGCTGGAAGCCGAGGAGCCGGGGATTACCAAGGTCAATTGGGCCGCGGACGGTTCGATTATTCTGGACGACGCCGATCTGGAGTAATGCCGGCGGGGACCGCTCCTAGTGCCCCTGCCCCTGCCCCTGCCCCAGCCTGACCCGCAACACCAGGCTCTTGCCGTGCTTGCGCAAGCCGAGGATGTCTTCGACGTGTTTGTCGGTCAGAATTTGATCTTTCAGATAAAGCACGTCGTTGCATAGCACTTCCGCCGCTTCCATGCCGGCTTGCAGTTGGGTCCAGGATATTTCGATCACCGGCCGCTCGTCGTTGGCCCGGGTTTCCTCCAGTACAGCCAGAAAAGTATCGACCACCTGCGGATCGTAATGAATGCCTTTTTTCGACAGTAGCCGGGCTTTAACCTGTTCCGTGCTCATCGTGCTGCCGGTGATACTGCCGTCCAGCATCGTGATGTATTCGCGAATCACCGTCAAAATCCGGCTGCCCAGCGGTATCGCCGCCCCCGCCAGGCCGGCCGGGTAGCCGGAACCGTCGTAATATTCGTATTGGTGGGCCACCAGTTCGGCGGCGTGGTGCAGCGGCTCGATGCCGGCCAGCAATTGGTAGCCTTCCTGGGCATGATTCAAAAAACGTTTGCGTTGTTGGCCGTTCATCGAAAAATGCGGCAGCGTCAGCAAACTGTCCGGCAGGCTCATTTTGCCGATTTGCAGCAGCAAGCCGGCAAACACCACGTTTCTGACCTCCGCCGGCGGCAAACCCAGCCGCTGCGCCACTTCCTTGGCATGTTCGGCGATGTATTTGGCGTGGCCGCTCTTGATGCCGGGACGCATTTCGATGATCCTGGCGAAGGCTTTGACCGACTCGTTGTACTGCCTTTTCAACGATTCGTTGGCTTGTTCGATCACCTGCAGCGACTTTTTCAATTGCTCGGTACGCTTTTCGACTTTTTCCTCCAGGCTGGAATTGAGTTCCTTCAATTCCAGGTTCTGGCGCTGGACGATGTCGTACAGGCGTTGGCGTTCCTCGCGCAGGCGTTTTTGGTCCAGCGCGTTGTTGACCAGGATTTTCAGCTCGTTGTCTTCCCAGGGCTTGCTGCAGTAGCTGTAAATCCGGCCATTGTTGACTGCGGCGATGGTCGATTCGATATCGGCGTAACCGGTCAACAGAATCCGCACCGTGTCCGGATGGTTCTCCGCGGCCCGGCTCAAAAACTCGGCACCGTCCATCTGCGGCATGCGCATGTCGGAAATGATCAAATCGATCGCTTGGGTTCGCAGGATCTCCAGGCCGGCAGCACCGCTCTCGGCCAGGTGCACGGCGTATTCCGCCGAGCGGAACAGGCGTTTCAAGGCTTTCAGTACGTTCGGCTCGTCGTCGACGAACAGCAGTTGCGCGGTCGGGGCTTCGATATTCGCATTCATGGCAGTTAGGGCGCGAGGTTGGCGGAAGGTAGCGGCAGCAGGATTCGGAACACCGTGCCTTGGCCCGGAGCCGAATCGACCTGAATGTCGCCCTGGTGGTCTTTGACAATTTTATAGGATAGCGACAAACCCAAGCCGGTCCCCTTACCGACCGGCTTGGTGGTAAAAAACGGATCGAAAATCTTGGCTTTGACCTCGTCGCTCATGCCGCTGCCGGTGTCGGCAATCTCGACAAAAACCCGGTCGCCGCCGCGGTAGCCGGTGCGTATGGTAATTTTGCCGAAATCCGGGATGGCCTGGGCGGCGTTGACCAGCAAGTTCATGAATACCTGGTTGAGCTGGGCGCCGACGCAGGCGAAAGGCTTGACGCCGCCGTATTGTTTGACGACTTCCGCCTTGTATTTCAACTCGTTGTTGACGATGTTCAGTGTAGAGTCCAAACCGGCCTCCAGATCGAACACGGCTTGCTCCTGCCGGTCGATGCGGGAGAAATCGCGCAGGTCCTGGACGATGTTTTTGGCGCGGGTGGCACCCTCCAACGATTCCAGGACCAGGTCGGCCGCGTCCGCTTTGATGAAGTCAAGATCGACCCGTTTTTTAAAGGCGCGGAATTCGGCGGCGACCGGATCGCCCGCGGGTAAATTTTCGGCCAAGCGCTCGGCCAGAGTGGCCGCAAACGCCAATTCTCCGATGTACTCCTGCAAGGTATTCAGGTTGGAATAAATATAACCGAGCGGATTGTTGATTTCGTGGGCAACGCCGGCCGCCAACTGGCCGATCGACGCCATTTTTTCGGCCTGGACCAAATGCGTCTGCGCTTCCTGCAACTGCCGGTTAAGCTCGATTTGCTGGTTTTTTTCCCGTTCCAGGTTTTGGTTGGTTGCAGTCAGCTCCCGGGTCCGCGCCGCGACCTGCGCCTCCAGTTTCTGGTTCAGCTTGGACAATGCGGCTTCGGCCTTTTTGCGCAAGGTGATATCCATGCCGCAGCCCATCAAGCCGGCGAATTCGCCGTTGCGGCGAATGCGGGGCGCTGCGGTTTCCAGGATCCAGGTGATTTTGCTTTCCGCGCCGAGCAGGCGGTACTCGATCTTTAACTTGGTTTGTTCGCCGGCGGCCTTGCCGTAAGCGGCCATGACCTGCGCCCGGTCTTCCGGATGAATCACCCCCATCCAACGCTGTTTTTCCAGTTCGTTACGCTGCAAGCCGAAGGATTTGAACCAGAACCGGTTGCAAAATATCGGCATATGCTTGGCGTTGGTGATCCAGATCAGCGCCGGCAGATTGTCTGCCAGGTCTTTGAATCGCTCCTCGCTTTCCCGCAACGCCGAATACAGGTTGCTGTGTAGCACGTCCAGGTGTTCGCGGCGGTCGAGTTCGATCCCGGCGGCATCCACGCCCTTGTTCAAACTGATCGCCATCAGTTTGTCGGTCTTCAGAATATGGTGGCACAGCCAGTCGACCAAAAAGTCCAGCAAGTCGCGGGAAATCGCCGAACGGTCGTGCTCGGCCTCGCTCTGCACCCCGCGGATTTTGTCGACGAATTCGCGGTGTTCCTTGCTGTGTTTGGCAAACAGCTCCGGGTTGAAATCGGCGGCGGCCATCAATTCCTCTTCGTGGCGAAAATGGTAGGCGGTGTAGTCGGCCAGTTCGCCGACCGTCGCGACCATACTCTCGCTGTCGCCGCCCACCGCCACCAGTTCGTCCAGCTTGTTGATCAGCTCCACCAGCTTCTGGTGCTGGCCGTCGACGCTATCCAGGCCGACGAGCAACTGATCGTTCCAGGTCAAAATACTCATGTTCGAGATTCCGCAAACCGATTGAAAGCCGGATATTACTCGCGCACATGCTATGGCACAATGCCGGGGCCGAGTAATGTTAGGGAGACGACGCCAAAACCATGAAAATCGATACTTTCGCCGGTTTGCAAGCCTTGCTGGAATCGGCCTTTCCGAAACGCTGCCCGAATTGCGGTTACGTCTATTCCGGGCCGGAACAGTTTTTCCGCGAAACCGGCGATATGCCGAGCGGGCGCTCGTCGTTAAAGTCGTTCGTCGACGACGACGGTTCGGCCGTGGTCGAGGTGTTCCGCAATTGCCGTTGCGGCTCGACCTTGATGGACGAATTCGTTTGCCGCCGGGATATGTCCGAACCCGGCAGCCGCAGCCGCGAACAATTCCAGCGGTTGCTGCGGGATTTGACCGCCCGCGGGATTGCGGCCGAAACCGCCCGCACCGAAATCCTGAAATTCATGCTGGGCGCGCCCAACCGCTTGCGCTTGTGGCTGGAGGACGATTAAAACCCGGCCTGACCGTCGCTGACGCTGTTGAAAAACTGCTTGGCGGTGCGGCCGTTTTTAGCAGCGCGCGTATGGGCAAAATCCAAAGCCGCCTTGTGTAACACCTCGCGGTCGCCGCGGTAATCCGGGAAATAGCTGTCGACGATGTCCAGGTAGGTTTGGGTCTGCTGCGGGTAAAACGCCAGGCGCAGGCCGAAACGGTCCGACAGCGAGATTTTTTCTTCGACCGTGTCGGAATAATGCACCTCGCCGTCGACCAACAAGGTATCGAGATTGTCCCGCATCTGTTCCGGCAGCAAATGCCGCCGGTTCGAAGTCGCGTAGAACAACACGTTGTCCGGCGGCAGCTCGATCGAGCCTTCCAGCACGCTTTTCAGCGGCTTGTACAGGCTGTCGCCGGCCTCGAACGACAAGTCGTCGCAATAGATCACGAAGCGTTGCCGATGCTCGCGAATTTCGTCGACGATTTCCGGCAAGTACAACAAATCCTGTTTGTCGACTTCGATCAAGCGCAAACCTTCGTGCATGTATTCGTTCAACAGGGCTTTTACCAGCGACGACTTGCCGGTACCGCGCGCGCCCCACAACAAAACGTTGTTTGCCGGCAAGCCGGCCAGAAAACGTAGCGTATTGTCGACCAGTTGCCGCTTTTGCGGCTCGATGCCGAGCAATTGCTCCAGCCGAATCGGATCGATGTGCCGAACCGGACGCAAATATTCCTGGCGTTGGCGCCAAATGGCCGCGTAAGTGTTATTCCAATCAATCATGGTCGAATTCCGGTTTGAAGAGACGGCTGGATTGTATATTTTTTAGCCAATTTAACGCCAGTTTAGTTGCCGCGGGCCCTTGGCCGGGTTTTTAACGGCTTGCCAACAGATTTTTCCACAACTTCTGTGAACAAATCAAAATTGGATGGGTATTTTTATGCGCCCGGCCGCAGTCACCGGTAAAAATCGGCCGAAAACGGTGCGTCGCCGATCCAAGGCCGGAAATTATATAAAAAGCAGACAACTGAAAAATCGCCTTTTAAAACAAATTATTAGCTAAAAAACCCATCGATTGCCAACAGTTTTTTCCACAGATTATGTGAATATAATCGCGGCATTGTGCAAATTGCCGCCGATCAAGCGGCCGGTGCGCCGTTTTAACCGCATTTCCGCTATTAACCGGGAATTGGCCAAACAATGTCCAACCAAAAATATCTGGTTAAATACAAGTGGTTATACTAATTTTCCCGTTATTCTCAACAATGATACACACAGATTTTGTGAATAACTTTTTGTTGTGGACAACTGCACCCGCCGTCCGCAAAACCCGGCTACGGTTGAAAATCGTTCGGCCTCAGGCGAACAACAGCCGGCAGGCTGCGGATTGTTTAAAATGTCGGCCATCCACCGACCAAGCCTGGAGGACGTATGAATCTGCGAGACCTGCACTATTTGATTGCCGTGGCCGATTTGCGCAGTTTCGTGCAGGCGGCCGACCGTTGCTGCATCAGCCAGCCGACGCTGAGCACCCAAATCAAGAAACTGGAGGACGAGCTGGGGATTCAGTTATTCGAGCGCACCAATAAAAAGGTGCTGCCCACCGAATTGGGCGAGCAAATCATCGCCTCGGCCAGGCGGATTCTGAAAGAACAGCAGATAATCAAGGAGCTGGCCGCCGCCGCGCAGGACCCGTTGGCCGGCAATCTGCGGTTCGGCGCGTTCCCGACCCTGGCCTCCTATCTGTTTCCGCAACTGGTGCCGCTGATCAAGCAGGCCTTGCCGCGCATCCGCCTGATTCTGGTCGAGGAAAAAACCGAGCAATTGCTGCTGCAACTCAAAAACGGGCAAATGGATTGCGCGTTATTGGGGCTACCGGTTTACGAAGATTTTCTGGAAAGCAAGGCGGTGTTCGACGACGAATTTCTGCTGGCGGTCGCCGACGGCCATCCCCTGGCCGCCAAAACGGTTGTCGAACCACAGGATTTGGACGGCGAACATTTGCTGCTGCTGGACGAGGGCCATTGCCTGCGCGGCCACGCCTTGCAAATCTGCCAAACCGCGGGCGTCGACGAAGCACAGGACGTACGCGCCACCAGTCTGGAAACGCTCAGGCAAATGGTGCATGCGGGTACCGGCGTGACCTTGATGCCGCGCATCGCGGTGCGCCGCGAGCCGGGCATCCGCTATATACCGTTTGCGGCGCCGGTCCCCAGCAGGACGATAGGCTTGGTCTGGCGCAAGACCAGCTCCCGCGGCGAGTTGATTCGAACACTGAGCGGGCTGGTCGAGCAGGCCTCGAAACATAACCGGGCCGACCGGATTGACGCGACAGGGGCCACCTGACTGCGGCCGGTGCTAACCGGTTACCACTGCGACTCGCCGGTTTCCGGGTCGTACATTTCGTGGAAGATTTTATGGCGGTTGGCAATCAGTTCGTCGATGCTGGGCGAGTTGCTCATCGCTCTGGAGATCGCCAGTTTCATTGCCTCGTAATTGGTGCGGTACAGGTCTTTGCGGTCCAGGTTCGGGTTGTCGGCGCAGGACGGATCGATCCAGATCATCGCGATGATGCACAATTCGTTGGCCTGCAACCTTGGAATCACGCCGTCCGCCACGCTATCGATTACCGCGTCGGCCACGGCCGATTGCACCGGGCCGCCCAACAGGTTGACGTAAGCCGACGACTTGATCGTGACTTTCGGCACCATGATCGTGGCCGGGCGCACTTGCTGGTTGGTGGCGCGAATCGCGAACATCCGGGTATGGCCCGCGGTTTGGCCCATCAGATTGGCGAAGGCGTGGCCGGCCGGACCTTTGACGTCGCCGATCAGGATTTCCGGCATCGCGTCGGTGCCTTGGCCTTCGCTGGAAAATACGGTGGCTTCGCCGGTTCTAAACCAAAATGAATCTGACATGGGAAATCCTCGGAATCAATTAACAGAGCCGGCATTCTATGTCTCCGCCATCCCCTCGGCAATAGGCAGCCGGCGCGGGTCGGCCGGCCTTACTTGCGCAGGCTATCGCACGACTGGTCGATGCCGTGGGTGTCGATGTCGCAGACCGACTCCAGCCACATGGCGTTGATGATGCCGAACGCGGCGGCAAAGCCGACGCCTAAAATCCAAGCGAAATACCACATGGTTTGTTCTCCTTAGTACAGGGTGTGCGAATCTTTTAATACAGTCTGTTCGGTGACGCTGCCCCAAATCACCCGATAAACGAAACGGGTGTAGAGCAGTACGATAGGCAGAAACACGACGGTAATCCAAAATGCCAACAACAACGTGGTGTGGCTGGAGCTGGCATCCCACAAGGTCAGGCTGGAGCGCGGATCGGTTTTGGAGATCAACAAAAACGGAAATAAACCGAAGCCGACCGTCAAACCGATGCCGGCAATACCCAGCGCACTGGCCCAGAACGCCGCCATCCGCGAATCGCCGGCGCCGAGTTTCCACGCCAAAAAGATGCCGCCGAAACCGGTTGCCGGCGCCAGCCACATCCAACTGTGGCTTTGAAAATGCTGCAACCAGCCGGCGCCATGGGCGATAACAGCCTTGTGCATCGGGTTGGACGGCGCATCGGTCGCGGCCATTTGCGTGATTTCCGGCCGCTCTATCGCCAAGAACACCCAGGCGGTAATCACGGCTAACGCGACCAGCAATAACGGACCCAGCGCCGCGACGGCAGCCGTCGCCCGTTGGTGGATCGCGCCTTCGCTGCGCCATTTCAGAAACAACGCGCCATGGAACAGGGTCAACAGCAAGCCGGCGAAACCGCACAACAACGCGAACGGATGGAGCAAGGCAAAGAACGAACCGTCGTAAAACGGCCGCAGGTCTTGGTCCAAATGAAACGGCAGGCCCAGCAACAGATTGCCGACCAGCACGCCGAGCAGAATCGGCGGCAGCGTGCCGCCCAGAAACAGGCACCAATCCCAGGCGTTGCGCCAACGTGGGTCTTCGATCTTGCTGCGGTAATCGAACCCGGCCGGGCGAAAGAACAACGCGAACAATACCAGCAACATAGCCACGTACAAGCCGGAAAACAGCGTGGCATACACCGCCGGCCAAATGGCGAACACCGCGCCGCCGAGCAATACCAGCCAGACCTGGTTACCTTCCCAAGTGGCGCCGACGGTATTGATCACCACCCGGCGTTCGACGTCGGTCTTGCCGATGAACGGCAACAGCGCGCTGACGCCGAAGTCGAAGCCTTCGGTCACGGCAAAGGCAATCGCGACGACGCCGATGAATACCCACCAAATCAGACGAATCGTTTCATAATCGAACATGGTTTACTCCGGAAATTATTGGCGCGGATGGTCGTGGTGCTGGACATGGCCGCCCGGCATGGCGTGGCGGGCGTGGTCGCTGAGCTGGGCCTCGAAATAGGCATGGATGGCCTCGACCAAGGCCGGATCGGCAGTTTGGTATTCGATTTCGGCGCCGTTCGGCAATTCGCGGTATTGGTAAGCCACCTGGCCGGTCGCCGCGCTCAAGGCCTGCACGCCGGGCATATCGTCGCCGTGAATCCGGCGCGGACCGGAGAAATCGCCCCGAGCGAAACCGGCCGCCAAATGGATCAGATGCTGGCGAATCAGACCGATCTGTTCGCCGTCGCCGGCATTTTTCGCCACTACTTGCTGCACGCCGCCGCTAGCCGATTTGGTGAAGATGTGCAAGGTCTTGTCCAACGCGAACGGCATCACCTGGCTGCCGCGCTGCTGTACTTCATCCAGCCGGGCCGGATCGACCGGCGGGATGGCTAGCGCGACGTTGGCCACCGCGGCCAGGACTATGATTACTGCAATATTTTTCACCGGATTCTCCTTAATGGGCCAGCGCCGCGGATTGTTCGAAGTGGTAGCGGCCGGTATGCAAACTGCTGGGCCCCAAGCGCACGTACTTCAGCATCAGATACATCTCGATGATTAGTAGTACGGTGTAGAACAAGGCAAAACCGGCCAGACTGAACCAGAGCTGCTCGCTGCTGAGGCTGGATACGCTCATGTGGGTCGGCAATACGCCGGAGATGGTCCAGGGTTGGCGGCCGTATTCGGCGACGAACCAACCGGTTTCGGCGGCGATCCACGGCAACGGAATGCACCATACCGCCATCCGCATCAGCCAGCGTTTCTGGTCGGCGACGCGGGTGGCGCAGTAGTAAAACGACATCGCGAAGACGAACAGCATCGTGAAACCGCAGGCGACCATGATCCGGAAGGTCCAGAATAGCGGCGCCACATGGGGAATCGTGTCGTTGGCGGCTTTGGCGATCATCGCGGCGTCGGCATCGACCACCTTATCGGTGTATTTCTTCAACAACAGGCCGTAACCCAAATCGGCCTTATGCGCTTCGAACCCCGGTTTCGCGCTCAAGTCGCCGGCGCGCAGTTTCTGCAGCTCGCCATAGGCCACCATACCGCTTTCGATGCGCTGGGCGCTCTCCTTACGCAAATCCTTCAAGCCCTTGACGTCTTCGTCTATCGAGCGGGTCGCGATCAAGCCCAGCACGTACGGAATCTTGATGGCAAAATCGGTGCGTTCGTTTTGCTGGTCCGGGAAACCGAACACGGTAAAACTGGCCGGCGCCGGATGGGTTTCCCATTCCGATTCGATGGCCGCCAATTTGATTTTTTGGGTTTCGCCGGAGGTATAGCCGCTTTCGTCGCCGAGCACGATCACCGACAGCACCGAGGCCAGACCGAAGGCCGAGGCAATCGAAAACGAACGGCGGGCGAAACCGATGTCGCGTTTGTTCAACAAATACCAAGAGCTGATGCCCAACACGAACATCGAACCGGTGACATAACCGGCGGCGACGGTGTGCACGAACTTGACCTGCGCCACCGGGTTGAAAAACACGTCGGCGAAACTGGCCATCTCCATGCGTAAGGTTTCGTAATTGAACTCGGCGCCGACCGGATGCTGCATCCAGCCGTTGGCGATCAGAATCCACAGCGCCGACAGGCTGGTGCCGACCGCCAGCAGCCAAGTTACGAGCAAATGTTGCACCTTGGTCAGGCGATCCCAACCGAAGAAGAACAAGCCGACGAAGGTCGATTCCAGAAAGAACGCCATCCAGCCTTCCGCAGCCAACAACGGCCCGAAAATGTCGCCGACGTAGTGCGAGTAATAGGCCCAGTTGGTACCGAATTGAAATTCCAGCGTCAGGCCGGTGGTCACCCCCATCGCAAAATTGATGCCGAATAGCTTGCCCCAGTATTTGACCATGTCCTTATAAACTTCTTTACCGGTCATCACGTAGACCGATTCCATGATGCCGAGAAGAAAGGTCATGCCCAAGGTCAACGGCACGAACAGAAAGTGGTACAGCGCGGTCAGTCCGAACTGCATCCGGGAGAGCATGACAATATCGTCACCGAACATGGTCGGACTCCTTTATGGGTTGTGAAGAAAAATTGTGCGCCGCCGGCAAGGCAAAATGGGCGGCGATATCGGGTTTGCCGGCCGGACGCTCCTGCCAGCGGAAAATCAAAAACCACAAGCCGAACAGCAATAACACTTTCAGCAGCAGCGCGGCGCCGATCTCCCAGCGCAAACGTTGCGCCGGCGCCAAATTCGGCGGCTTAGTTGAATGCATAATCCCTCCGCGGGCCTTAGGCCTCGTCTGTCGGTTTGCGGATGATCCGGGTGGCGAGCGCCAGCAACAGTACGCCGCCGGACACCAACAAGATCCCCATATCGGCCTGGTGGTGGGCCTGAATGTCGGCGATCAGCAGTCGCGCCAGCGCGGTAATCGCGATGTAAATCAGACAGCGCACCGGCATCAGATTGGTCTTGAAGTAAATGCCGACCATCGCCCCCAATTCCAGGTAAATGAACAGCAGCAAGATGTCGCCGATTGTGGCGTGGCCTTGCAGCATCATGCCGGCATAGGCCACGACCGCAGACCAGACGATACTGGCGCCGATCACGAACAGCGCCAGATAATGGAAAGCCTCGATCAGCAGATTGCCTAACATATCAGCTCTGGCCTTACTGCGCCGGTGCCAGGCTTCGAATTGGCGCGGGTCCATTACCGCCGCCTCGGCGCAGCAAGCGGTATCCGGTTGGCAGCGACAACCTTGCCGCCGCTGCCTAGCCGTAACGTTACGCTAGCCATATCGCCTGCGTCTTACCGCTTAACCGACCAGAAAATCCCGCATCATGCCCATATCCTCGTGTTCCAGGTTATGGCAGTGGTACATGAACAGGCCTTTAAAGTCCTGGAACGGCTTGATGATGCGCACCCGCTCGCCGGGCATGACCAGAACGGTATCCTTCCAGCCGCCTTCGATGAAACCGTCTTTGACCGTGGCGTAACCGTCGCCCTCGCCCATGCCGAAGGTACGGCTCAGGATTTGGAAATATTGGCCGTGCAAATGGATCGGGTGCGCCATCGACATCATCATGCCCATGTTGCCGCCCCTGCCCATACCACCCATGCCGCCCATTTGATGATCGCTACCTTTACCTTCGCCGCCATGGTCCATGCCGCGCATCATACCCATTTTGTGGCCGCCCTCGTCCTGGCCGCCGCCGTAGTTCATGCCGCCCATGCCCATACCCATGCCGCCCATGCGCCGGCCGCCGGATTCTTCCCGGTTACCTTGGCGCATGCCTTGGGCCTTGCCGGCATCGCTGCCGTGTTCGCCGCCGGCTTTGTCGCCATGGCCGCCGCTGCCGCCATGGGCGTGGAAAATTTCCATCAGTTGCACGGTATTGAACGGAATCCGTTCGCCGGGCAGGATGTCGTTATAAGCATAGGGCCGGCCATTCAACACCATCCGCATCGGCCCTTCGGAGATGCCGATCGGCACCGGTTTATCGGGATTGGCGGTATCGTGCAGCGTGTAACGTTTGATTTGCGCCAAACTATCCGGCAGTTTCGGGCTATCGCCGACCTGGCGCGCCACTTTGATTGTAAAAATCGGGTAATCGCTGCCCATCGGCAAGGCACTGGCGTGCATGCCCATGCCGCGGCCGGCACCGTGTTCGCCGCCGCCCATACCGCCCATCATCCGCTCGGCCATTTTCGGCAACGCGCCGGAAAAAGAACGGCTGCGCAATACCAACTGTGAGCCGACCTTACGTCCGCTGAAATCCGCCCAAATATCCAAACGTTCGCCGGGGGCCAGCATCACGTAAGGTTTGTTGACGGGCACTTCCAACAAGCCGCCATCGGTACCGATGACGGTCAGCGGGGTATTGTCGTCCCAGGCCAGCTTGTAAATGCGCGCCGTTGAGCCGTTGAGGACGCGGAAACGGTAAGCCCGACTGGCAACGTCGAGCTGAAAATCGGCACGGCCGTTGACCAGGATGCGGTCGCCGTAAAACCCCATCATCCGGTCGTGCATGCCGTGCACGTATTGCAATTGGTTGTTGGCATCGAAGCGGCGGTCTTGAATCACGATAGGCACTTCGTATTCGCCGCTCGGCAGCTCCAGACGGCGTTCCTCGGCATCGTTGACCAGTATCGCCCCGGCCAAACCGTGGTAAACCTGCCTGGCGGTCGTGTTATGCGGATGCGGGTGGTAGATGTTCATGCTGGCCCGATTCAGCATCTCGAATTCGTAGACGAAAGTCTGGCCTTTGTCGATTGCATATAGCGGATGGCCGTCCATTTCCGCCGGCACGTGCAAGCCGTGCCAATGGGTGATGGTGGCTTCGTCGAGCTGGTTGTGCAGGTTGATGCGGATTTTCTGGCCCTTTTCGAAACGCATCACCGGCCCCAGGTAAGAACCCGGAATTTCGGCCAGCGTATTGGCCGGGCCTTTCACCAGTTTGGCGAAGTAGCGTTGCACCCGGGTAACTTGGCCAGGCAGAATCGCCACCTCCGACGGCCGGCAGAACAGATCCAGCTCGACATCCGGATGAAAACTGGCCGAGGCTTTGAAAGGCGCCATTTTCGGCATGTCGCCCATGTTTTCCATCGCCTGTAACCAGCCCGGCATACTGGCGTACGCCAACAAGCCAACCCCGCTTTGGGCAAAAAACTGCCGGCGCGATTTACTGAAATGATTAGACATATCCCCTCCTCGAACGGTTTTTATAGTTATGCGCCACCTTTGGGCAGGTAGCGGTTACGGAATAAACGATCCGCTATATTAGGTTAGACTAATTTTCGATTATGTTTGGCGTCGGCCAACCCCAACGGCTCCAGCGCTGCGCCGCCACGATGGATGCGCCGGCCTATCCATGCCAATAGCATGGCCGCGGCCAACCCGCCCCAGACCCGCTTTTCGCCGACAATAGCCTCCGGTTGCACAGCGGTTAGCGCAGACCGCACCTCACCGTTCAACGCCTGCGACAGCACGTAAACCGCCACCAACACGACGAACCAGCCGAAGCCGCGGCGCAATAAGGCCGCGCTGAGAAAATTCGACAGCCAGGCGCCCAAACCGCTACCGGCCACCGCGCCGACCATCACTACGGCCGTCAACGGCAAATCCAGTTCGGCGTGGTTGATATAACCGCTGAAGCCGGCCACGGCATTCATTACGATCACCAGCAACGAGGTTCCGATCGCCGCCGGCATCGGCAGGCCGACCCAAAGCGTCAGGGCCGGCACGATCAAAAAGCCGCCGCCGACGCCGACCAAACCGGTCAAGCCGCCGACCAGGGCGCCGTCGAACAGCAGCCGCAATACCGGCGTCCGCAACGGGCACATCGGTAACGGCTGCCGGCCCTGTGCCGGCTCCGCCGCCGCCTTCTTGAACATCATCGCCAAACCGGTTACCAACGTGACCAGGCCGAACAACAGCATCAACCAGTCGCCGGAAATATGGCCGGCCAGGCGGCCGCCGCCGAATGCGCCGCCCATACCGGCAATGCCGAATACGACGGCGCTTTTCCAGCAGACGTGGCCGCGCCGGGCATGCGGAATCAGCGCCATCAGGCTGGAGACGCCGACCACGACGAAAGACGTCGCAATGGCGGTCTTTGGCGCCACATTCAACACGTACACCAGCATCGGCACGGTCAGAATCGAGCCGCCGCCGCCCAGCAAGCCGAGCAGCAAGCCGATTCCAACCGCCAAACCCAGAGCGGTCAACATCTCGCCGCTCCTAACTCAACGAACCGCACGACTGGTTGGCCGGCAAGGCCTGGTCGATGAATTTCGGATAGGCCAGTTTCAGCTCGCTCATGATGGCGATGAATTCGTCGCGGGTCTTGCCGCCGCCCAAGCGCGGATTTTTCGCCATTTCCTGTTTGATCGTCGACACGGTGTTGCCGTGGTAATCGTGGCCGGGATAGACCAGAGTATCGGGCGGCAGCGTAAACAGTTTGCCGGTAATGCTGTCGTAGAGCTGGCCGGCATCGCCCTGTTGGAAATCGGTACGGCCGCTGCCGCCGATCAGCAAGGCATCGCCGGTAAATACTCGGTCGGCCATCACGTAACTGACGCAGCCGTTGGTATGGCCGGGCGTATGCCGTACTTGCAGTTGCAGATCGCCGACCTGCAACGGCACGCCGTCGGTGACCAGCAAGTCGGCGCACATCGCGCCGGCGTCGCGGTGCACCACACTTTTACTGCCGACTTTTTCCCGCAGCAGGCCGGAACCGGTGATGTGGTCGGCGTGGACGTGGGTTTCCAAGGTATAAACCAGCTGCAAATCCAAGCTTTGCAACAGATCCAGGTACAGCGGCAATTCCGATGCCACCGGATCGATCAGGCAGGCGCGGCGGGTGCGCTCGCAGCCGAGAAAATAGCTGTAGGTGGAGGTTTCGGTTTCGAAGAGTTGTCTGAAAATCATGACGCGCTCCGTTTATCGCAAAATAAGAAAGAGATACCGTTTTCATATCAAGACCCGTGCCAATTCCAATCGGCGCCTTAGATAGCACAGCACGCCATCGGCAGCCGGGTCAGGAATCGATGTAGTTAAGGCTAGACACTTGTTTTAACTAAAAAATTTCATAGCTGTGCATATCGACTCCAAACTCCGGCCGGATCAGCCGTGGTCATGGCTGGCTCCGGCAATGTTTCAATATGAAACATTGAAACAACGCTGATACACTTGAAACATCATTTGAAACAAATCCCGGTAAAGCCATGGCATTTTCCTCTCCCGTTTTCCAACGCTGGCTAACCCAGATCGGCGCCGACCATGTGTTGGAAGTGATGACCGATTTGTTCGAGTCGGGCGCGGTATTCATCGTCGATGCCAACAGCGACATCCTGTTTTGGAGCAAAGGCGCCGAACAACTATTCGGCTTGAGCGCGGCCGGAGCGGTCGGCAAACCCTGCAACACGGCGCTGAACTGCGATAACGGTAACGACCCGTGCAACCTGGCCCAACTCGGCATCGTCAAAGCCCAAGCGGTGCGCATCCGCCGGCCGGACGGGACTGCGCTGGAGTGCTACCGGACCGCCAAAGCCTTTTACGACAACGCCGGCAACTTCGCCGGCGCCATCGAATATTTGCAACCGCAAAACCCGGAAGCGGGGGCGTTACCGCCCGCCGGGGAAAGTTTCCACGGTATCCTGACCCGCGACCCGAAAATGCAGGAGGCGATCCAGATCATCCGCAACGTCGCGGCGACCGAAGCCACCGTGCTGATCCGCGGCGAATCGGGCACCGGCAAGGAAATGGTGGCGCACGCTCTGCACTTGGAAAGCCCGCGCCATTACCAGCCGTTTCTGGCAATCAACTGCGCGGCGTTGACGCCTAGCCTGCTGGAAAGCGAATTGTTCGGCCATGTCAAAGGCGCGTTTACCGGCGCGGTGCGCAACCATGCCGGCCTGTTTCAGCGCGCCAACGGCGGCACCTTGTTTCTGGACGAAATCGCCGAGCTGCCGCTGGAACTGCAAGCCAAATTGTTGCGGGTGTTGCAGGAACGCAATTTCATTCCGGTCGGCGGCGACCGCCCGGTCAGCGTCGACGTCCGTATCATCGCCGCCACCCACCGCTCGTTAAGAGAAGAAGCCAAAGCCGGCCGCTTCCGCGAAGATTTGATGTACCGGCTGCGAGTGGTGCCGATCTTCTTGCCGCCGTTGCGCGAGCGGCGCCAGGACATCGGCTTGCTGCTGCAACATTTGATCAACCGCCATAATTTGCAGGGACACCGTTACGTCGACCGGATTGCGCCGGAAGCGATGCGTTTGCTGCTGGACTACCCGTGGCCCGGCAATGTCAGAGAATTGAATAACGTGGTCGAATACGCCTATGCGGTCGGCCGCGGCGGCGAACTGGGTATCGCCGACCTACCGCCGGAATTCCGCGAACCGGTCCGCTCGCACCTACCGCCGCCGGTGAGTCGGCTATCCCGAGCGCAGCCGGCCGACGAGGCCGAATTAATCCGCCAAGCGTTGCAAGCCGGCGCCGGCAATCTCGAACAAGCCGCGCAATACGCCGGCATGAGTCGCGCCACCTTTTGGCGGAAACGCAAAAAACACGGTTTGTAAACGGCGGCGCCGGCGAGGCCGCATGCCAATATTTGGACCGGCGCCGGCCTGTGGTATAGTCGATAAGCCTGCACTGTCCATATGGGCAATATTGCGATGCGGATGGGCTGGGTATAGTGCGGAACAGCTTGAAACCAAAGGCGTTCCGAGCCTGATTCAAGCCACGCCGCGGCGAATGCGGCGCATGGCGCAAATGCATGGAGATTCGGCCGATTGGGCGATCGAGCACTTGCAATGTATACGGTAGCTGGAAGCTTGGAGGATGAGGCTTCATCCTTTTCCGGCCGGGTTTTAAAAAAGCCCAGTCTCAGCAATACAGAACGAGAATTTTATGAACTTGAACCGCCTCGCCCCGATGGCATTGTTGCTGGCCTTGATTGCCGGCCCCACTGCCGCCGACCAGCCGACTCCGGCCAATCTGGCCCAAATCCGCCAAACCGCAGCCGATTTCGAACACGGCCGCATCGTTAAACAAGACTACCGCCAAGCCTTCGACATGTATTGCAAGGCCGCACTGCAAGGCGACGCCGAGTCGGCTTACAGTATCGGCTTCATGTATTTCAACGGCCGCGGCGTCGCCCGCAGCCTGGCCCTGGCCAGCCACTGGTTTAAACAAGCCGCCGACCGCGGCGATGCCCACGCCCAAAAAATGCTGGCCCGCTTCGCCGACGCCATCCCGAGCAGCGATCCTGCCTGCCTGCCGCCGCCGGTGGAACCCGAAATCAAACTGGTCGCCGCACCAAATCCGAACCGGGAGCTGGTGGAAAGCTGGGTCAAGCAAATCGCCCCGGTCTACAGCATCGACCCGGCTTTGGTCATGGCGGTGATTCAAGCCGAATCGGCCTTCAACCCCAGTGCCTTATCCAATAAAAACGCTCAAGGCCTGATGCAACTGATTCCGGCCACCGCCGAACGTTTCGGCGTCAAAGACAGCTTCAATCCGATTCAAAACATCAAAGGCGGCACCGCCTATCTGCATTGGCTGTTACGCCATTTCGAAGGCAAAGTCGATCTAGTCTTGGCCGCCTACAATGCCGGCGAGGGCGCCGTCGAGCGCTACCAGGGCATACCGCCTTACCAGGAAACCCGTAACTACGTGAAGCAAATCCTGGCTTCCTACCAAAAACCAACGCATCCAGTGCCGCCGGAAGCGTTGCAAACCAAACTGACCATCGAACAAAAAACCTGATATTGCCGCGAGCCGGCCGCCGATTTCGGCTAACGGCGGCTACTATGCGACTGTTTGTAGCGCTCCACGCTGGCCATGATTTCCTGCCGGGCGTCTTCCACACCGCCCCAACCATCCACGCTGACCCATTTCCCCTCTTCCAGGTCTTTGTAATGCTGGAAGAAATGGGTGATTTTGGCTAACTTGTCCGGCTGTAGGTCACGATAGTCGCTGACATGGTTGTAAAACGGCGTCAGGCGCGGCATAGGCACCGCCAGCAATTTCGGATCGGGGCCGGCCTCGTCTATCATCTTCAGAATGCCGACCGGGCGGCAGTTGATCACGCAGCCGCTCAACAGCGGCGCCGGGGTGATGATCATCACGTCCACCGGGTCGCCGTCCTCGGACAAGGTCTGCGGGATATAACCGTAATTGCAGGGATATTGCATCGCGGTACCCATGAAGCGGTCTACCGTCAAGGCGCCGGTGTGTTTGTCCACTTCGTATTTGACCGGGTCGCTGAACGCCGGGATTTCGATAACGACGTTAATTTCGTAAGGAATATTGCCGCCGGCGGCGACTTGCATGAATGACATCAAATCCTCTTTGAGTAAGCTGGAAACGCTGTCATTATAGCCGCCGTTACCGTTGCAACAGGATTATTCGAGTGATAGGCAGTCTGGAAAAAATGAGCAGCGCGCTGGCCAGCCCGGTGCAATACCTCTTGCCGGTTGGCGCACAACAACTCCCGTTAAATCCGCTGCTCGGCAAAACTTTGACGCTGCGCCATACCGGCCTTATCTTTTGCGTGCATTGCGGCAACAAAACCAACAAAAGCTTCAACCAAGGTTATTGCTACCCCTGCTTCATCAAACTGGCGCAATGCGATATGTGCATCATGAAGCCGGAAACCTGCCACTACGCCGCCGGCACCTGCCGCGAACCGAGTTGGGGCGAAGAATTTTGTTTCCAACCCCACATCGTCTACCTGGCCAATTCTTCCGGCATCAAAGTCGGCATCACCCGCCGCTCGCAAATCCCGACCCGCTGGATCGACCAGGGCGCGGTGCAAGCCATCCCGGTATTCGAAGTCGCCTCCCGCCACTTGTCCGGACTGATCGAAGTCGCGCTGGCCCAACACGTCAGCGACAAGACCAGTTGGCAGCAAATGTTGAAAAACAACACCGTCGAACTCGATTTGCCGGCAATACGGGACGAATTGCTCGGCAAATGCCACGCCGAACTGGCCGCAATTGCCGAACGCTTCGCCGAACAGCCGCCAACCTTGCTCAGCGATGCCGAAGCGCTAAACCTGAATTATCCGGTGCTGGAATACCCGACCAAAGTCAAATCCTTCAACCTGGACAAAGACCCGACCGTAACCGGCACCTTACTCGGCATCAAAGGCCAATACCTGATTTTCGACAACGGCGTCATCAACATCCGCAAATATGCCGGCTACGAAATCGAAGCCGTAGCTTGACCTCAACCCGCCACTAGATTTTTGCTTGGCGCAATTGGCAACGCATTGACTGTTACCAACGGCAGGTTCGGCCGGAGCGAACCCGGAAATCATCATCAATCGGATGCATGGCTCTCGATTAATTAATGTCATTTAACACCGGTTTCACGATCTCGTATGTTATGGCTCAACCCATTAACTTACGGAGACGCCGATGAACCGGTTAACCCTGTCCTGCGCTGCTCTGCTGATTACGGCCCTTGAGGTCTCGGCGGACGGCAACTCTCATTTTGATGTATTCGCCAACCTCGATACCGGCCCCGGCAATGTCACAGCAACAGCCAGCGGCCGGATCATTATGAGCCAACATCAGTTTTATCAGCCGCAATACACGGTGGTGGAATACAAGGATCAAACCTTGCTGCCTTTTCCGAATAAGGAAATGTCCGCAGCCGATTCGACGGCGCCGATCAAACTCGACTCGGTGCTGGGTATCCGCTCCGATAGCAACGGTATCGTCTGGATGCTGGACAACGGCATGCGCAGCGGGGTGACACCCAAGCTGGTCGGCTGGAATACCAAAACCAACAAGCTGCAGCGGCTGATTTACCTGCCGGCCCCGATTGCCCCGAAAGATGCGTTCGTTAACGACTTTGCGTTGGATACCCACCACAATCATGCCTTCATCAGTGACCCGGCGGGTGGCGCCAATGCCGGCTTGATCGTGGTCAACTTGTCGACCGGCGCGGCGCGGCGGGTGCTGGAAGGTCATAAAAGCGTGGTGCCGGAAAACGTCGATTTGGTCATCGACAATGTGCCGATTCAGGTGAAGACTCCGACCGGCGAGTTAGTGAAACCGCATATTGGTGTGAATCCCATTACCGAGGATTTGGCCAACGAATGGGTCTATTTCGGCCCGATGCACGGCCTCAGCCTTTACCGGATTAAAGCGGCGGATTTGATCAACGAGTCGTTAACGCCTGAAGAACTCGCAAAGCAGGTGGAACGCTACAGCGACAAGCCGATTTCGGACGGCATCAGCATTGATGAAAACAACAATATTTATCTGGGGGACTTGGCGAATAATGCGATTGGTGTGATCGCGCCTAACCGACAGTACCGGCAATTGGCGCAGTGTCCAAGGCTGTCATGGGTCGACTCGTTTAGTTTTGGTGCCAACGGCCAACTCTATGCTGTGGTGAATCGCTTGCATCGTTCGGCCACACTGAACGGCGGCGACAACCAATCCAAACCGCCTTACTTCCTGTTGAAGGTCAAAGCCTTAGCCGCAGGCCTGCCAGGACGTTAAAGACTGATTTGGGATGCGCTTATTTTCCGGCCTATGCTGTTGATTTGTTCACGCAACCAACCGTGGGCCGGGTCTTTTTCCCATAAGGGATGCCAAATCATCGCCAAATCGTAGTCCGGCAAACTGACCGGCACCGGTAACACTTGCAGCGGCACCAGTTTCTGGAATGCCACGGCCAAGCGATAAGGCAAAGACAAAATCATATGGGTCTGGGCCACGATCAAGGGTGCCGATAGAAAATGCGGCACGATGAAATTGATACGCCGCTCCAGGCCCAACTCGGTCAATTTCTCGTCGATTACCCCCAATTTATCGCCGGTTCGGGAGATCAGCATGTGTGTCGCCGCCAAATAGTCTTCCAGCGACGGCGCGGCTTGGATGCTGGGGTGATCCTGCCTGACCACGCAAGCCATGCGATCCATGAATAAATGTTCGCAGTGCAAATGCGCCGGCGGATTCAGTACCGAGGCAAAGCCCAACACCACATCCAGACTGCCGTTTTCCAGCTGCGCCAACGGAAAAGCAGACTCCGTGCGTTTGACATGAATATCCACGCCCGGCGCCGTTTGTTCAATCAATTTCGACAGCTCCGGCAAGATCAAAAACTCCATGTAATCGGTCGCGGCGATGGTGAAACGGCGCTGACTGGATGCTGGATCGAAGGCTTGCGGTGTCTCGAGTAGCCGTTCCATTTCCTGCAACAGACCGCGGACCGGCTCCACCAAGGCCAGCGCCAGCGCGGTCGGCTGCATGCCGGCAGGCGATTTAACTAAGACCGGATCGTTCAATTGCTGCCGCAAGCGATGCAAGGTATGGCTCATCGCCGACTGCGTGACGAACATGCATTCCGCCGCGCGGGTGACATTGCGCTCCCGCATCAAAACATCGAAAGCCAGCAACAGGTTTAAGTCGAAAGTGCGTAGGTTGGCCATGTGGATGTTCCTCAATGAATTCTAAGGATATCGTTGAAAATAACTTCCCGCAGGCCGGGTACATCGTTCCCATGCTTCGCGTACCCACAGGGCATAAATGGGAATGTAGCCTGAACCACTCTGCGGTTCGGGACGCTAGAGCATCCCAGAGCAGGTTCCCTCGCAGAGCATCACTGCCACTAAGTTAAGAATAAACACGTCGTTCCGGCAGGGATTGCCGGAACCCAGAAGCCAAGGACGGCGAAGGCCTTTCACATCCTTGTGAACTGGATACCGGCAATCCATGCCGGTATGACGGCTTAACTTAATGGCAGTGACGCAGAGCAGGGGAACCATCAGTGAAATCGGCTGCATACTAAACAAAATCGCTGCTGGCCGGTATGAACAGTCTTGATGATGACGAATGAAATTTCACCATTTCACAGCCAAGCCGTTTCTCCCTACCTTATACCCCGAGCGCGTCGTCCAAGCCTACAAGGTTTAACTCCCCCCAAGGGTAGCTTTTCGGTTGGCGGCGCGCCCAACTACTCAATGGCGATTGCCGTTTACTGAAACACATTACGGGGGATTCTTACCATGTCCGCACAAATTCCAATTTCAACATTCAAACCTTATCGGGGCGAAAAAGCCCGCTTGGCCAGGGCTTACGATTATCTGATCCTGGTGCTGGCCCTATTCTTATTCATCGGATCGTTCCATCTCCATTTCGCACTGACCGTCGGCGACTGGGATTTCTGGGTCGATTGGAAAGATCGGCAATGGTGGCCTTTGGTGACACCGTTGATCGGTATTACCTTTCCAGCCGCCGTACAGGCGGTATTGTGGGATAAATTCCGACTGCCTTTGGGGGCCACGCTGTGCGTTGCCGCCTTGTTGCTGGGCACTTGGGTCACGCGTGTGTTTGCCTATCACTACTGGAATTTCTTCCCCATCAACATGGTGTTGCCGGCCACCATGGTGCCGGGCGCATTGGTATTGGATACCTTGTTGATGCTGACCAACAGCCTGACCATCACCTCGATTTTTGGCGGCGGCGCGTTTGCCTTGTTGTTCTACCCCACCAACTGGCCGATTTTCGGCATGTTCCACCAAGCGGTCGATTACCACAACAGCCAGCTTTCGGTGGCCGACGTGTTCGGTTTCCAATACATCCGCACCGGCATGCCGGAATACCTGCGCATCATCGAACGCGGTACCTTGCGCACCTATGGTCAGTACGCGACGCCATTGTCGGCATTTTGTTCGGCATTGTTGTGCTCGTTGATGTATCCGCTGTGGTGGAAAATCGGCAAATTGTTCGCTGATACCCGTTATCTGAAAAGCATTTAAGGAGCACAGTCATGAAATCACTTTTTAAACCTTGGCTGTTGGCAGTGCTTTGCATAAACGTATTGTCGATATTTGCGGTACCCACTGCGCAGGCGCATGGCGAAAAAGCACTGGAGCCGTTCATCAGGATGCGCACCATCCAGTGGTACGACGTGCAATGGTCCACGCAAAAATTCAACGTCAACGATGAAGTCAGCGTCAGCGGCAAGTTTCATGTCGCCGAAGACTGGCCGATCAGTGTGCCGAAACCGGAAGCCAGCTTCTTGAATATCTCCACCCCAGGACCGGTATTGATTCGTACCGAGCGCTACCTGAACGGTAAACCTTGGACCAACTCGGTGGCCCTGGAGCCGGGTGGCGACTACGAGTTCAAGGTGGTCATGAAAGGCCGTTTGCCTGGCCATTATCACATTCACCCGTTTTTTAATTTAAAAGACGCCGGTCAGGTCATGGGGCCTGGGGTGTGGCTGGACATTGGCGGCGATCCCGCCGACTTTAGCAATACCATTCAAACCATCAACGGTGAAATGATCGACATGGAAAGCTTCGGCTTTGCCAATGGTGTGTTTTGGCATCTGTTCTGGGGCGCGTTGGCGGCTGCCTGGTTGTTGTGGTGGGTGCGCCGTCCCTTGTTCATCAGCCGCTACCGCATGCTGGATGCCGGTTTGGAACATGAACTGATCACCGATCAGGACAAAACCATCGCCAAGGCCGTGTTAGTGGGCGTGCCGGTATTGGTGTTGGCGCTGAATGCTGTCACCGCCAACCAGTACCCGGACGCCATCCCATTACAAGCGGGCTTGGATAGGATTTTGCCTCTGCCGGCGCAAGTCAATGCCGGCATGGTCAATGTCGACACGCTAAAAGCCGAATACAACGTGGCGCAACGCGCGATGCGGTTGGAGTTTAGTATCGACAATCGTAGCCAAGGCGCGGTCAGGATCGGCCAATTTTCCAGTTCCAACGTGCATTTCATGAACGCTGACTTAGCGAGTGTCAACAGCAAGCCCGGCAAGGATGACGTCAGTAATAACGGTCTGATCCTGAGTGACAACACACCTATCGCCCCCGGCGAACAACGCACCGTCACCGTAGAAGTGCGCGATGCGGCCTGGGAATCGGAAAAGCTGGATGGGCTGATCAAAGATGCGGACAGCCGGCTGGGTGGCTTGCTGTTTCTTTACGACGACGTGATGGGAAAACGCTATATATCGAGCATTTCCGCCGCCGTCATTCCCAAATTCAATTAATTCAGGAGCACACATCATGGCTACCACGACAGAACACGTGAGCTTAAGCAGCGAAAACCCCAAATCATTGCCTTGGTATTTGACCGACTTACCCAAATATTTAAAAGGCTTTGGCTTTTTAACCGTTATGTACATCAGTTTACGCCTGTATCAGGGCGCTTTTGCCATAGCACACGGTTTGGATTCCTCGGAGCCGGCGTTCGAACAATACTGGATGCGGCTGTTTTATATCGAACTGGCGGTGATTGCCGCCGTCGCCAGCGGCTTTTGGGGTTACTTATGGACCACGCGCGACCGCAATCTGGATCAACTGGCACCCAAGGAAGAAATTCGCCGTTATTTCACGTTGACGATGTGGATCAGTATTTACACCTTTGCGGTGTATTGGGCGGGCAGTTATTTTGCCGAACAGGACAACTCCTGGCATCAGGTGGCAATCCGCGACACGCCGTTTACCGCCAATCACATCATCGAGTTCTATTTTAACTTCCCGTTGTACGTGATTTTGGGCGGTTGTGCCTGGCTGTACGCCAGAACCCGCTTGCCCTTGTACGCCAAAGGCATTTCGTTGCCGTTGACCTTGGCGGTGTTCGGACCCTTCATGATCTTGGTCAGCGTCGGATTCAACGAATGGGGACATACCTTTTGGTTTAGAGAGGAGTTCTTCGCCGCGCCGATTCATTGGGGCTTTGTGATTGGGGTTTGGTTTGCGTTGGGCGTTGGTGGGATCTTGCTGCAAGGTGTGACTCGGCTGATCGAGCTCATGGACAAAATCGAAGACGCCGAATAGGTCTGCTTACTACCTTAGTCCGTGTTCCTGCGCGCCAATTGCTCTGTAATGTAATGATAAATAAGGGATAATTGGCGTTTATTTTTTCACCCTAACTGCTCATGAGTCGCTTCAAACTGAAAGCTTCAAAAAAGGAATTCACCTCGTATGCCGGGCTGGCCTTGGTCGGGCAATGCCTGGACATCATCAATGTTGAAGCGGTGGTTGATGGACGGATACCGGTCTCGCAAGGTATCAAGACTTCGGACGTGGTCAAATCAGCGACCGCCCTGCTCAGCATCGGCAAGAGCGATTTCGAGGCGATCGAGCCGTTTCGGGAAGACCGGTTTTTCAAGCAGGCGCTCAACCTGCGTAAAGTGCCGGGCAGCGTCTGGTTGCGGCAACGACTGGACCGCGTCAGTGATGCGTTGCGGGAGCCGTTGGACGAGATGTCGATGCGCTTGATTGAACGCTCCGACGCGCCGATCACACCGCACAAAGGGTACGTCTGCCTGGACATAGACACCTTTGTGATGGATCAAAGCGGCAGCAAGAAGGAAGAGGTCAGTCGTACCTATCAGGGTGTGGACGGGTATACGCCGGTAGCGGCCTATCTGGGCAACGAAGGCTGGTGCGTGGGTTTGGAGCTACGGCCTGGACGTTGGCATTCGTCACTGGAGATTGAGTATTTTCTGGAACGGCTGTTGCCGCGCGTCGAACGTCTGGTGCCCGTTGATCAAGCCGTGCTGATGCGCAAGGATTCGGGTTTCGATAGCGCCAAGTTATTGTTTGCAGCGGCGGCTGAAAAAGACCGCTGGGCGGCTCTGGGTCGGCAGTTCGAGTATTTGGTGAAATGGAACCCACGTCGCCAGGACAAAGATAGCTGGATTGCGCAAGCCGAGGCGCTCGGCGCCTTCATTGAGAAGCGTCCGGGCAAGCGCGAAGCGCTGTTCTCGATGAACGTCGAACGCCGCTTTGGCAAACAAACCCGCCGCTTCCGCCTAGTGATACGCCTGATCGAACGTACCATCAGCAAACACGGGCAACACCTGCTGTTACCGGACATCGAACTGGAAGGCTGGTGGACCAGTTTGGACGACGAGGAAGCGATGGTCATCGAACGCTATCGCGACCACGGTACCCATGAGCAATTCCACTCCGAGTTCAAAACCGACCTCGATCTGGAACGTCTACCGTCTGGCAAGTTTGACACCAACGACGCCATCCTGCGTCTCGGCATGCTGGCATACAATTGTTTGCGACTGCTCGGACAACTGGGCTTGCTCGGTGACTTGGCGCCGATCCGGCATCCAGCCAAGCGGCGGCGGATCAAAACAGTGTTACAGGAAATCATGTATCGTGCCGGGCAAGTCATACACAAAGCCAGACAGTGGTGGCTGGATTTGGGGCAGGCGTCGCCGGTTGCCCGGTTATTTGAATATCTGCAGCAACGCCTGGTGGTTCAGCCACCTGCCGCGACGGGATAAACGACGCCGCAAACCCGATGTTTCATGAACGCCCCTCCTTGCCGATAAGGCCGGGCCGTCAGGTGTTTGTCCATGCCCTGTCAAAGGGGCAGAAAATGCGCTGATGAAAGGCAACGCTAGATTTTTTTTGAGAAACACATCGCTAGTAGGACGATAAAAACAACGCAAGCCGGATCGGGTATCGAGAAAATGCGCCCCTTGCGCACTCAGGGCCGTTTAAGCTGGCGTGAGCACGGATTCAGGTACTATTCACCCGGCCCTTAAATACCCTCAATTCGTCATTCCCGCGAAAGCGGGAATCCATTGCATCCAATGGGCTCCCGCTTTCGCGGGAGCGACGATATTTAATGGCCGGGACAATAATCATTAATCGCTTCCCGTTTGGGCGGGGACAGTTTTAAGGTTAAGCCGTTCGTGGTCGACTGCATGGATGCAGGAGGTAGAGCAACGCAGGAGCAGTTGCCGAGAGCCTGTCGAACCACAATCGGCTCTTGTGCCCGTTGGATATAACCGTCCACCCTTCGACAAGCTCAGGGCGAACGGTTAAGCCTTTATATGTCCCGCTTTAAACGCAAAGCCTGACTATTAAACCCACACGACCATGTTTCAATCCAAGTCCGATGTCGCCATGCCAAAGAGTCACACTGATTCAGTTCACTATGCCTGGGTCGTACTCGCGGTCACCTTTCTTTGCTTGTTTATGGCATCGGCACTGCGCTCCGTTCCAGGAATCATCATGCTGTCCCTGGAACAGGAGTTTGCCTGGAACCGGGAAACCATTAGCGGCGCCATTTCACTCAACCTGCTGTTATTTGGCCTTGCCGGGCCATTTTTAGGCCGATTGATGGATGTCTACGGCGCTAAACGGATCAGCGTTATCACCTTGATTTTGTCGGTGGCGGGTGCCGGCGGCAGCGTTTTTATGCAGGAATCCTGGCAACTGTATTTGCTGTGGGGATTGCTGATTGGCGCAGGCTCCGGCGGCACTTCCATGATTATGGGCTCGGCGTTGATCAATCGCTGGTTCCATAAACACCGGGGGCTGGCGTTAGGCATATTGGGCGCTGCTTTCTCCTCCGGCCAGTTAGTATTCACCCCGGTGTTAATGCAGATCAATGTGCATGAAGGTTGGCGTGCGGCGACGCTGTTTATCGCCGTGGGCTTAGGCCTGGTGGCTTTACCGTTGGTGCTGAAATTTTTAAGAGACGATCCCGCATCAAAAGGTCTGTCGGCCTATGGGGAGCGTAGCGTTCATCGAACAATGCTCAAGCCTGATCAAAATCCCATGCGCGCGGCCATGCGCAGTCCGCAATTCTGGTTGTTGGCTGCGAGTTTTGGCATTTGCGGGTTAACCACCTCGGGGCTTTTTCAGACGCATCTGATTCCGCACGGCATCGAACATGGCTTTACCGAAATGACCATGGCCATGTCCTTAGGCGTCATGGGCGCGGCCGATGTGTTCGGCACCATTTTATCCGGTTGGTTATGCGACCGGTACGGCAAGCGCTGGCCGCTGGCGTTTTATTACCTCGTCAGAGGCGCGACCCTAATCGTTCTGCCCAGCATCGATAGCACCGGACAATTAATGTTGTTCTCGATTATTTACGGCATGAATTGGTTGTCCACGATTCCGGCAACCTCGGCCTTGACCGCCGATTTGTTCGGAAAACAAAACGTTGGCGTGGTATTCGGCTGGATCTGCTTCGCGCATCAAATCGGAGCCGCCATTGCCGCCTACAGCGCCGGGTACGTCCATAGTCTGATGGGTGACTACCACCTGGCTTTTGTGGCCTCGGGCCTATTCGCTTTTGTCGCTACCGGCATCGTTGTTTTTATAAAAGAACCGCAAACTGTTCGTTTTTAATTTAATTTTGGAGGAATAACATGCCCCTAGTTCGAATATCGTTAATGAAGCAAGAAAATAAAGAGTTCGGGAGAAAGATTGGCAAAATTGTTCATCAAGAAATGGTGCGCACAATCAATGTACCCGAAAAAGATTGTTTTCAGGTTATTACCGAACATGATAATAATTCTTTAATTTACGATTCCAATTATCTTGGTATACATCGCAGCGATGGCATCATCTTTATCCAAATAACCTTGAATGAAGGCAGAGGTGTCGATTTAAAGAAATCACTTTATAAAAACATCGCCGATAGTCTACATAATCAGCTAGATATACGCAGAGAAGATGTCTTAATAAGCCTCGTTGAAGTCAAAAAGGAAAACTGGTCGTTCGGGAATGGCATTGCGCAGTATGCTTAATAAGCGGTCAATACTTCTGCGCTTCATTAATCTGATTAAATGTTTTTAACAAAATTAGGAGACTATTATGTCAATCGATATGTATCAAGCATCAATACAAGTTTTTATCAAAATGCTGGGCAATTTATCGAAAATACTTGATAAAGCCGCAACCCATGCCGAAGCGAAAAAAATTGATCCATCGGTCTTAATAAATTACCGTTTGGCCCCCGATATGTTTCCGCTCAGCAAACAAGTTCAAATTGCAACGGATATGGTCAAAGGCTGTGCCGCCCGCTTGGCGGGATTAGAGATTCCACGCTATGAAGACAATGAAAGCACATTTGCCGATTTGCAGGCTCGTATATCCAAAACCATCGCTTTTATCCAAGATGTAACCCCGGAACAAATAAATGGTACTGAGAACCTTGCTATTAATTTCAAGATTGGCGGCACCGAGAAAAGCTTTATCGGTCTTCCATACTTGCTGGATTTTGTCCTGCCAAATTTTTATTTCCACATCACGATGACCTACGCAATCCTTCGGCATAATGGGGTTGAATTGGGGAAATCGGACTTTTTGGGGGTGGATTAATTCCGCGTTTGAATTATCCATGTCTTTTGTTTTCCATAGGCAGAATTGGTTGTTTTGCCTATGGTGATTCTATCCGCTGTCGTTATGGGAAATCCCTTCGTAAAAAAATCGAACCTTATGAGGAATGATCGCGCTTCCATAAATCAACAACCCACCCTGGCCTGAAATTTTTATAGATGCGCAGCTCGTAGGATGCGGTGAACAATGTGAACCGCATCAATCGCGAACGATGTAGTTCGTGCCTCACCGCATCCTACGGTCCTTGCTGTATGCCTGGTTTGGAACCTATAACCCTCGATCAAAGGCTAATTGCATAATAGATGTAGGGTAACTGTGGGAGACGCTTGTAAAGACTAAATGATCAAGCAATACCACGTTTGCGCTTTAAGACCAATCCGGCCAGTGCGGAGCCGAACAGCCACAAGCTAGCAGGTAAAGGCACTGCGGTAATCGAGTAATGGTCAAGCACACCCGTTGCGGCAGGCTCCGATGAATTACGATTTCTAATTCTAATCGCGGCAAAACTGGGCGATAAATCCAGATCGAGAATGCCGGCGTAGTCCTGATTTTCAATGTGCGTTGCGGTAAAAGAATCTGCTGAAAACAGTACTAAAACCATAAAGTTGGTGGCTGAGTTGTCGTCGGCGATATGTGTGTCGCTTATGTCAGCCGTATCGTAGATACCCGGATTAATCCGACCTTGCAGGCCGACGCTATTGATCATCGCCTGTGTCAGTTCAAGATCGTTTTCAAAATGTACTTCAATTTTGTCGTTGCCTTGCTTGGCTACTCCGCCATTGACGGCTATTGAAGATGAGGCGTTGTTTAAATAGGTTAGCTCTATACGGGGAGTAGATACGTTGGGAGGCGTTTGGTAGGCGCTTAAATCAGGGGTGTCCGGATTAAGGGTAAACTGCCCGGAAAATGTATCGCCGATGTGATAGCTGGTTGATTCTGTAATCAAATGCCCGCCGAAACTAAATTGCACAGCAGCATTAGCGGCGCTGGAAAATAAGTAAACGGCTAACAAGCCGTACAGTTTTTTCATGGACTTTTCCTTATTTAAAGTAGATGACGATTAAGATTTGCAGCAGTCTGTCTAGCGCCAAGACTCTGCACAAGGCTTATCATTGCTGGCCTTCAATACATAATTTTGGACAATAGGCTTGATAAGTAACAGGAAGCCAGGGGTCAGGTCTTGCAAATCAAGCACTGATGCTACCACGAACGACAGACCTGGCCGTAGGGTGGATAAGCGAAGCGCCATCCACCATAGAAACGCAAATAGGTAGATGGCGCTCGCTTATCCACCCTACAACTTTTATTATTTGAATGGCTGATAAATTTTAAACCGACATTCAAGATAAATACACACTTCCGCCTTGGGTCCTAACAAGACGATCAAGCTCTAATCAACCACGCCATGAGATATCAGGAAATCAAATTCCAACCACTTGATCGAGTTCAATGATAAAGACTGTCGGCCATCATTCCAACCTCATTCTGCCAATAGCCTTTTTATTGCCACATCACGACGAACTACGCCACTGTGACGCTCAGCATCAGAACGCCAACCAGTCCCGCACCTTTCCATATGCGATTTATAGCGGCCTGTGGCGTTATCAAAATACGGCGCATGTTATTCACATTGAAAACAATCAGGACGGCGTAGCTAGACGTGGCGCGGACTTGCCGGTTTGCGTCGCCGCGAAGAGTTCGGACCTGTGAGCGTCGTATCGGTCCCAGTGTCTGGCGTCAGCCAGGGAGGGCCAGGTGACCAGCTCGCCTTGGTCGAAACCAGCCAGCGCGGCATCGACAAGATGCTCGGTAGTCATCACCGCTTCTTCTGGAAACGCGCTCAGTGGCATCCCGGCGGTATCCCAAAGTTCGGTGGCTGTGGCGGCAGGCAACACCACTTGAACCTTAATCCCGGTATCTGCCAATTCTTGCTGTAGACCGCGACTGAAATTGAGCACGAACGCTTTCGTGCCGCTGTATACCGAGCTCACCGGAAACGCATGAACAGCCAATACCGAGGCGATATTGATAATGACACCTTCGTTGCGTGCCTTGAACGCAGGCAACACGGCATGCGTCAATCGCGTCAGCGCCGTGATATTCAACGCGATCTGCGACAAGGAGTCTTTCACTGGCGCTTCAGTCACAGGGCTCAGTCTGGCTATGCCGGCATTGTTGACCAATAGACTGATAGCGGGATTGGCAGCGAGAACGGCTTCAAGACTCGCGAGATCTGTTTCGTTCTCAAGATCGGCCACCCGCGTTTCGGCCTTGATGCCGTAAGCCTGCTCTAGTTTGGCGGCAAGATTTTGTAAGCGGTCGCCGCGCCGGGCGACCAGCAACAGGTCGTATCCGCGTTGAGCTAGACGATCGGCGTAAACTGATCCGATACCGGAAGAAGCACCTGTTACAACAGCGATTTTTTTAGATGAAGTCATGGTTTTTTACCTTTGGAAGTGTTTGAAAAATGTGGAGCTTGGGTTGTCTTTTGTTCACAGCATCTTGACGACGACTTTCCCCCTAGAACGCCCCTGGGCGAGGTAGGCTAGCGCATCTTTGGCTTCCTCGAACGGAAACACCTTGTCGATCACAGGCTTGATACGCTCTGCTTCGAGGAGTTTGCCGATGTCGCCGAGTTGATCGCCATCGGGACGCACGAACAGAAATGAGTAAGTGACTGCCCGTTTTCTGGCAAGCCTCATGATCTTGCGGCTCATCAGCCCAAATACGAACCTGAGGACGAAATTCAAGCGCTTGGCATCCGCAAACGCCGCATCCAGCGGCCCGATCAAAGAGACGATCTTGCCTCCCGGCTTGAGAATTCCGACGGATTTCTCGAGCTCGGCTCCCTTGAGCGTGCCAAGCACTACATCGTAGCCGCCCAGCACTTTCTCAAAATCTTGCTTCTTGTAATCGACGACTTCGTCCGCACCCAGGCTGCGTACCAGTTCAACGTTGCCGGTGCTGGTGGTGGTTGCCACCGTGGCGCCAAGGTGCTTTGCCAACTGGATCGCAAACGTGCCAATCCCGCCGGACCCTGCCGGGATGAACACCTTCTGGCCGGCCCGAAGATTGGCGCGCTCCTTCAGCGCTTGCCAGGAGGTAAGCCCGACCATCGGAATGGATGCGGCCTGCACGAAATCCAGATTGGCTGGCTTCAGTGCTGCGGCGCTCTCCGGCACCACCGCGAATTCGGCAAGCGACCCTGTGCCAAGGTCGAAGATACTGGCGAAGACGGCATCGCCCGGCTTGAAGCGCGTTACGCGGCTGCCGACCTCAACCACCACGCCCGCCAGATCGCTGCCCAGTGTGGCTGGCAACTGGAAATGCAGAACAGGCTTGAACATCCCGGTTGGAATCATGTTGTCGATCGGGTTCAGGCCCGCGGCGTGGACTTTTACCAGCAATTCGTCAGCCTTCGGTGTGGGGCGAGAAATGTCGGAAAAACCGATCTCGGGCGACTTGCTATAGCGTTTGAAGGTGAGGGCTTTCATGGTTAAGGTGCTATTCACAAAAAATTCCTTGTTGCTAAGTTCAGACTAAATCGTTGTTGATCCGCATAAAGCGGAAGCAGTTGTGGCGCAGGCTAGGGGGCGTTCGCCGACGACATGCACCTGGGCCCATACTTCGATATTGACCGGTTTGGGCTCGGGTATTTCGTTTCCATAACGATGGACGACGAACGCCTTCATGACATTTGTGGTTTTTTTATTGCGTCTAGCCGCAGATCTTTTCGAAGCCCTGCATCCAATACGCGAGCAGGCGCAAATCGGCGTAGCAAGCTCAAGCGCCTAGCAAGACCACCCGCCGTATATCGGAGCCTCGGGCGAGCAGCTCTGGCTGCTTTAAGCACCACATCGGCCACCACTTCCGGCTCGTCGGCAATAGCCATCACTTCCTCCAACACCTTGTCCAAGACCGCGCGGGTTTCGTGATACTCCGCAAGCTGCGAATCGGCCGCCAGCAGGTTCGCGTCAAACTTCGTCTTTGTGTATGCGGGCTCGATGACAGAGACGCGGATGCCTCTGGAACGTAACTCGTGATCGAGCGATTCCGAATAGCCTTCGATCGCGTGCTTGCTCGCGGCATAAATCGCCATATACGGCATCGGCAATACGCCAAGCACGGAGCCAATGTTGATGATGCGGCCGCTGCCTTGGCGCCGCATATGGGGGGTAACGGCACGAGTCATGCGGACGATACCGAAGAAGTTTGTATCGAAAACCGACTGGGACTGTTCGATCGAACTCTCTTCCGCGCCAGCAGGCGCAACCCCGAAACCTGCGTTGTTCACAAGCAGGTCAATGCGTCCTTCCCGTTGCATCACCTCGCTAACGGCAGCTTCGACGGAGATATCGCTAGTCACGTCGAGAGACAGCATCTGAAAAGAACGTTGACCCGTTTGGACGGCGCCCCGTCTGCTGGTGCCATAGACCTTGTAGCCAGCCGCGGTCAACCGCAGAGCGGTTGCTTCGCCTATGCCCGAGGATGCGCCAGTGACCAACGCGACACTAATATTTTGCTTAATACTCATAATTCAAATCTCCTTACCGGGTGGATTGTCTATCGCCTAAGTGTTACTATCATTTTGGAAGTAATGTTACTACCAATTTGAAAGCAAGTCACTACCAAAATTGTATGAACGATAAAAATATTTGTGATGACCCTTGTCCAATCGCTCGTTGCTTGGCTTTTCTTGGCGACGCATGGAGTCTTTTGATCCTGCGGGACGCCCATTTCGGCCTCACCCGCTTTGACCAGTTTCGGAAAAACCTTGGCATCGGACCTGCGATCCTGACCCGAAGATTGGCGGCTCTGACAGCGGAAGGATTATTGGAAAAAAGGCTTTATTCTGAACGTCCGCCGCGCGAGGAGTATGTGTTGACTGCCGCTGGCCGCGATTTTCTGCCGGTGCTGTTCACGATTGGTGCCTGGGGACGTAAATATCGCGGCGAGGGCCGGCTGGTGCGCATCTTGGATGCCGAAACGGGGACGGAAATCAGACCGGTGCTTGTGGACGAGGTCACCGGGATAAAGATCGGGGATCGGCCGATACGCGTAGTCGAGCCGGATTTGGCAGAGTCGGGCAGTAACGGCATATCGTGCCCGGCTGCTTCCATGGCCGGAGCGGAATAACCGAACCACTGTTGTGGAAGCTATATACGCAGCATCGTGTCCAAACTAGGCTCGGATGGTTTAACGCTTTTTTTTCAGCGTTGAGTTCTGCGTTGTTGAGTGTTGTCGGCTATACGAAAGGGTAAGAGGGCTGTTTCTCAAATCCGCCAAGCGATTAGGTTTCGACGATGCACACTCTCTGCGTAATCCCGCACAGCAAGGTGTACGGAATCGTATCGGCGTGGCGGGCGATTTCCTCGACCGGCAGGCCGTTGCCCCACAGCGTGACCGGGTCGCCGGGCTGGGCGTCGGGTAGGTCGTTCAGGTCGACGGTGATCATGTCCATCGATACCCGGCCGATCAGCGGCACCCGGCGGCCGTTGACCAACACCGGCGCGCCGCTGCGGGTGGCGCGGTGGTAGCCGTCGCCGTAACCTATCGACACCACGCCCAAACGGGTGGCGCTGCGGCAGGTCCAGGTACCGCTGTAGCCCACGCTTTCGCCGGCGGCAAGGTCTTTAACCGCAATCAAGCGCGAATGCAGACTCATGGCCGGTTTCAAGCCGAAATCGGCGCCGGTTTTGCCGGCGAACGGCGAGCAACCGTACAGCATCAGACCCGGCCTGACCCAATCGCCGCCTCTGTCCTGAGCGGCGCCGGAGCGGACGCTGGGCCAGCCGATGATACCGGCCGAGTTGGCGATACTGCGTTGGCCCGGATAATCTTTGACGGCGTCGTTGAACAAATCGATCTGGCGCCGGGTTTTGTCGTCCAACAGATCGTCGGCGTTGGCGAAATGGGTGATCAAGTTGATCGGCTGTTCGACCGCCGCGCAGGCCAGCAAGGCCTGGTAGGCGGCAGCAAAATCGTGGGCCTTAAAACCCAAGCGGTTCATGCCGGTGTCCAGCTTCAGCCAGACCGCCAGCTTGATGGCGCGGTCGGGTTGCTGTTGCAGAATGGCGATTTGTTGCGGCGCGTGGATCACCGCGGCCAGCCGGTATTTCAGTAACTGCTGCAATTCGTCGGCGCAGACGAAGCCCTGCAACACGGTAATCGGCTGCTCGAAGCCGGCCTGGCGCAAGCGGGCACCTTCGTCGACCCTGGCGACGGCAAAACCGTCGGCCTGTTCCAGCGCCGCCGCGACCCGGTCCATACCGTGGCCGTAAGCGTTGGCCTTGATCACCGCCATGATTTTGTTGTCGGGCGCGTAGCGCTTGACTTGTTCCAGGTTATGCCGCACTGCATCCAGATCCAAGCGCACATAAGCCGGCGGCATCATTCGTAATCCTCCGGGCCGTCGTAAATCCCGGCGAAATTCTCGAACCGGGTGTATTGGCCGAGGAAGGTCAGCCGCACCGTGCCGAGCGGGCCGTTCCGTTGCTTGCCGATGATGACTTCGGCAATGCCTTTGTCCGGGCTGTCTTCGTGGTAAACCTCGTCGCGGTACACGAAGATAATCAAGTCGGCATCCTGCTCGATCGCGCCGGACTCGCGTAGATCGGACATCACCGGCCGTTTGTTGGGCCGCTGCTCCAGATTCCGGTTGAGCTGCGACAGCGCGATGACCGGCACGTTGAGTTCTTTCGCCAAGGCCTTCAAGCCGCGCGAGATGTCGGAAATCTGCTGCACCCGGTTATCGCCGCTGGCCGGCGATTGCATCAACTGCAAGTAATCGATCACGATCAGGCCGAGCTGGCCGTGTTCGCGAGTCAGGCGGCGGGCGCGGGAACGCACCTCGGTTGGCGTCAGCGCCGGGGTGTCGTCGATGAACATCTTGGTTTCGGCCAATAAATTGATCGCCGAAGTCAAACGCGGCCAGTCGTCGTCGTCCAGCTTGCCGGTTCTGACTTTATGCTGGTCGATGCGGCCCAACGACGACATCATCCGCATCGCCAGCGCCTCTCCCGGCATCTCCATACTGAACACCGCCACCGGCATGCCGCTCTTCAAGGCCACGTTTTCGGCCATGTTCATCGCAATCGTGGTTTTGCCCATCGACGGCCGGCCGGCGACGATGATCAAATCGGACGGTTGCAGGCCGGAGGTTTTCTCGTCCAGGTCGGTAAAGCCGGTGCTGGCGCCGGTGATGTCGCCATCCTGCTCGTACAACATTTCGATTTTGTCGACCGCCTTGGCCAACAGCGATTTGATCGAATTGAACCCGCCCTGCCCCTTCTGCCGCTGTTCGGCGATTTCGAATACTTTGCGCTCGGCGTTTTCCAGCAATTCGGCGGTTTCCCGGCCTTCGGTACTGAACGCCGAATCGGAAATTTCGGTGCCGACGTGGATCAGTTGCCGCAACACCGAACGGTCACGGACGATGTTAGCGTAAGCCACAATGTTGGCGGCGCTGGGGGTATCCCGCGCCAGCGTGCTCAGATAAGCCAGACCGCCGACATCCTGCAACTCGCCGGTGGTTTCCAGCACCTCTGAGATCGTGACGACATCGAACGGGTCCTGGCGCTCGGCCAATTCGGCGATGGCGCGAAAAATCAAACGGTGGTCGCGGCGGTAGAAATCGTTCTCGCCGACTTTATCGGCGACGGAGTCCCAAGTCTGGTTGTCCAGCAACAAACCGCCCAACACCGATTGCTCGGCTTGAATCGAATGCGGCGGAACTTTCAGAGACTCTACGGTTTGATCGGGCAGGAAATAAAGGTCTTCGGACATCGGCTCGGCGCGAATCGGCAGGGTAAATCGGAGCCGCATTATACCCGGATTTACGCCGGCTCCGGCCGGCAAGCGCCGGCGGATTTATTCCGGACAGAATTCGCCTTGGGCCAGATGGTAATAGTCTTCGGCGTCGGCTTTTAGCTTTTCCACCACGCCGGCGTCCAGCACGCCGTCGGCAACCCGGCGTTCCAGGTAGGCGACGATTTCCGCCAGCGGCATGCCGACCCGGTAAGGCCTCGATTGGGCTAAAGCCTGAAAAATATCGGCGACGCTGATAATGCGGCACTCCAGCGGCAACGCCGTTGCCGCGGTTTTGAACGGATAACCTTCGCCGCGCAGGTTTTCATGGTGCAGTCCGGCCCACTCCGGAATTTTCGAATCGACGAATACCCGCTGCAGAATCCGGTAGGTGTCGTAACTGTGGCGCTGCATGCAGGCCCGCTCTTCCGCAGTCAGGCTGCCGGGCTTGTCGATAATGTCTTCCGATACCCGCAATTTACCGATGTCGTGCAGCAAACCGGCGATTTCGACTTGCTCCAGGTTGGCGCCGTCGATACCGAAGGACTGCGCCAGCCGGCGGGCGATTTGCGCTACCCGCTCCGAATGCAGCTCGGTGTAGGGGCTTTTGGCGTCGACCACCCGCGAGAACAACCGGGCAATCTCGCGCAAATCGGGATAAGGCAACGTCTCCAGCGGCACGTGGTTACCCAGATTGCGCAAATCCTCGTCCAGATAATCCGGGTCCATCGCCAGCCAGAACGCCTGGCTCTGCGCCAAATCGGCGAACGCATCCAGTAACTCCGGACAAAACAGGCTGCCGGAATAACTTTGCAGCCGCTCGACAATCTTCGGTGCGGCAATCAGAATTTGTTCGCTGGCCAGATAAGGCGCCTGCAGCACGTCGATGCGGTCGGCCAGGAACAGCAGATTGGCACGCAGCCGGGTTCTGGCGGACAGCGCCGTTTGCTGCAACTTTTCCCAGCGGGTATGGTGGTAGCGGATCTCCTCCGCCAGATGGCTGAGCGGCGGACAGGCGCGCAGATATTCCTCGCCGCGCTGGCAGTGCGCTTCGGCGCCGTCCCATTCCAACGACTCGGTCAGGTGCCGGTGTTCGCGAATCTTGGCCACGCCGCAATCGTGCAACATGCCGGCCTGCAGAATACTGAGCCTATCCTCCGCCGACCAGGCCAATTTTCCGGCAATATGCCACGCCATCATCGCCACCCGCTTGCCGTGTTTGACTTCGTCGATACCGACCAAATCCAGCGCGCAGGTCAGCGCAATGATCGCACGGTGTAAATCGATGTGTTGGCTGTCCATAGGTAAGAGTCCCAAGGTTAGAGTTATCATGCGAGCCGCCGCCGGCCTAGCACTTCCAGTGCGCCGGTTTCATGTCCGTTGGCTGCGATGTTAATGCAGTTTAGCGGAGCCGGCAAAGCCCGCCGGACGTTATCCGCCGAATGCGTCACAGCTTATGTCGGCCGCAGCGCCAAGCCCTGAGCCGCCGGGCTGCAATAGACCGCGGCGAGCCGAACAGGCACAATAACCGGCTTAGTCCAATCTTGCTATCCGCCATGCTCGCACTTCTGGTCCGCTTTTCGATTCGCTATTCCGGCATCGTCGTTACGCTGGCGCTGCTGCTGTTCGGTTACGGCAGCTACCGCTTCGCCAACGCCGGCCTGGATATTTTCCCGGAATTCGCCCCGAAACAGGTCATCATTCAAACCGAAGCGCCGGGCTTGGCCGCCGAACAAGTGGAAGTGCTGGTGACCCAGCAAATCGAAAACTCGATCAGCGGCTTGATCGGCCTGCAAACGCTGCGCTCGCAGTCGATTCAGGGACTATCCATCGTCACCGCCAACTTTTCGGAACGCAGCGACGTTTACCGTAACCGGCAATTGGTCAGCGAACGCCTGAACAGCCTGGGCCAGCGTTTGCCGGCCGGCGTCGGCACGCCGCTGGCGATACCGCTGTCGTCGTCGTCCGCTACCGTGTTGACGCTAGGCGTCAGCTCGGAAACCAAATCGCTGATGGATCTGCGCAGCCTGGTCGACTGGAGCCTGGTGCCGCGCCTGCTGGCGGTGCCCGGCGTGGCCGACGTCAACGTGTTCGGCGGCGATATCCAGCAGTTGCAAGTGCAACTGCAACCGGCCGCGCTGCAACGCTTCAATCTGGCGATCGAGGATGTGGTTGCCGCGGCGGCCGGCGCGGCCGAGATGAACGGTGCCGGCTTCATCGAAAACGCCAATCAGCGTTTTACCTTGCAGATCAGCGGCCAGCCGGCCAATCCCGAGCAATTCAAACAGTTGGTGGTCAAGCGCCAGGACGGCATGAACGTGACGCTGGCCGACGTTGCCGACATTCGCTACGGCGCGGAACCGCCGATCGGCGCGGCGCAGATCATGGGCAAACCGGGCATCGTGCTGATGGTGATCGGCCAGTACGGCGCCAATACCTTGTCGGTGTCGCGCCAAGTGGAATCGGTACTGGCAGGCTTTGAACCGATATTCCAACAACAGAATATCGGGTTTTACCCGCACCTGTTTCGGCCGGCGGATTATATCGAGACCTCGTTGCATAACCTGTCCGGCCATTTGCTGCTCGGCGGCCTGTTCGTGCTGGCCGTGCTCTACCTGTTTTTGTTCGACTTGCGCAGCGCGTTGATCGCCGCCACGGCGATTCCGCTGTCGTTGTTGAGCGCCGCAGTGGTGCTGCTGGAATGCGGCGTGAATCTCAACATCATGGTGTTGGGCGGTCTGGCGATTGCCTTGGGCGAAGTGGTCGACGACGCCATCATCGACACCGAGAACATCTTCCGCCGCCTGCGCGAAAACCGGGCGAAGCTGTTTCCGGACAGCACCGCGGAAGTGGTTTACCAGGCTTCGCTGGAAGTGCGCAGCTCCGTGGTTTACGCCAGCTTTATCGTCGCGCTGGTGTTCGTGCCGCTGCTGACGCTGGACGGCGTCAGCGGCCGGCTGTTCGCCCCGCTCGGCGCGTCCTACATTCTGGCGATTTTGATGTCGCTGCTGGTGGCGTTGACGCTGACGCCGGCGTTGTGCCACCTGCTGTTCAAAGCCAATTTGCCGGACGATAGCGATCCGCCGTTGTTGCGTTGGCTGAAACCGCTATACGCCAAACAATTGCTGTGGGCGATCCGCCATTTCAAAGCCGTGGCCTTGGCCGGCGCGGTCGCGTGCCTGATCGGCATCGCCGCCTTCCTGCAACTGAACCACAAATTTCTGCCGGAACTGCGCGAGGGCCACTTCATCGTCCATACCGCCAGCGTGCCCGGCACTTCGTTGCCGGAATCGATCCGGGTCGGCAGCCTGTTGACCGAACGGCTGACGGCAGTCGCCGGCGTGGAATCGGTGTCGCAATGGGCCGGCCGCGCCGAACGCGGCGCCGATACGTACGGCAGCCATTACAGCGAATACGAAGTGCGTTTGCATCCCCTTTCCGGCCCCGAGCAGCAACGCGTGTTGGACGAAATCCGCGCCATTCTGGACAGTTTTCCCGGTATCCATTACGAGGCCAACACCTTCCTGACCGAGCGGGTCGACGAAACCATTTCCGGCTACACCGCGCCGGTCGTGGTCAATATTTACGGCAACGATCTGGCGGAGCTGGACGCCAAGGCGCAACAACTGGCGGCGCTGATCGAAACCATGCCCGGCGCCGAAGATGTGCAATTGCGCTCGCCGCCGGCCACCAGCTTGCTGCAAGTGCAACTCGACCCGGAGCGGCTGAAATTCCGCGGCATCAGCCCGGCGCAAGTGATGGCGGCATTGCAAACCGCCTACGAGGGCCGCATCGTCGGCAAGAATCTGCAGGGCAACCGGATTTTCAACGTGGCGGTATCGCTACCGCCGGACTGGCGCAGCCGGCCGGATTCCTTGGCGCAACTACCGCTGAAGAACGCCGAGGGCCAGCGCGTGCTGCTGGGCGAAGTGGCCGAAGTCCGCCACGGCGAAGGCCGCTACAACATCCTGCACCAGGGCGCGCAACGGATTCAGACCGTGACCTGCAAAGTCGAAGGCCGCGACATGGACGCCTTCATGGCCGAACTTAAGCAACGGGTGCAAACCGAATTGAACTGGCGCGACGGCAGTTATCCCGAATTCATCGGCGCGGCGCTGGAACAAGCCAAGGCCCGCGAAACCTTGCTGGTCCACGCCTTGCTGGCCGACGCCGGCGTCTTGATTTTCGTGTTTATCGCATTCGGCAGCCTGCGCCATATGCTGTTGACCTTATTGAATCTGCCGTTTGCGCTGCTGGGCGGCGTCGCCGCGGTCGTGGCGACCGACGCCACGCTGTCGGTCGGCTCGTTCGTCGGCTTCGTCACCTTGTTCGGCATCACCGTACGCAACTGCATCATGCTGATTTCGCATTACCGGCATCTGATCGAATTCGAAGGCCAGGAATGGTGCACCGCGACGCTGATCCGCGGCGCCCAGGAACGGCTGCCGGCCATTCTGATGACGGCCTTGGTCACCGCATTGGCGATGCTGCCGATCGCAATCGGCAGCGATAATCCGGGTAGAGAAATCATGGGGCCGATGGCGGCCATCATTATCGGCGGCCTGGCATCGTCGACGGTACTGAACCTATTGCTGTTGCCGGCGATTTTGCAGCGCTACGGCCGTTTCAATGTCGAACTGGCCGGCAGCAACGCCGCTAACTGATACCGGCTGCCGCGGCGATCAGCGCTTGGCCCAAGGCCAGACCGCCGTCGTTGGCCGGATAACGTTGCGGCAGCAACACGGTTTTGCCGTGGCGGCGCAGGCCTTGGGCCACGCCTTCCAGCAGCAAGCGGTTTTGGAACACCCCGCCGCTCAACACCACGCGCTCGGCCCCGGTTTCCCGGCCCAGTTGCAACAAGGTTTCGATGCTGGCCGCGATCAGGCTGTGGTGGATACGGGCGGCGATCACGGCAGTGTCGGTGCCGTTGGCCAAATCGGTCAACACCGCCTGCCACAAACCGCGCCAAGTCAAGACCTGCTTTCCTTCCATTTCGCTCACCTGCCAAGCCTGCGGATAGGCGGTTTCGCCGGCAAACGCAGGCGCTGCCAAATTCTCCAGCGCAATCGCCGCCTGGCCTTCGTAATCGGCTCGCTCGGCGTGCAAATCCAGAGCGGCAGCGAAGGCGTCGAACCAGCGGCCTACCGAACTGCACGGCGGCGCGTTCAGATTTTTGGCGATCATCGTCTCCAGGGTGGTCAGCGGCTTGTTGGCTAGCCGTTTAAACAGCGGCAACTCACCGTATTCCGTCTGTAACGCTCCCCAATCGAAATACTGCCTGAGCTGGGCGTAGGCATTGCGCCAGGGTTCGCGCATCGCCTGGCTGCCGCCGGGCAAGGCAATCGGCTGGAAATGCGCCAAGCGGGTAAAGCCGCGGTAGTCGCCCAACAAAAACTCACCGCCCCACAGCTCGCCGTTCTCGCCCATGCCCAGTCCGTCGAAAATCGCCGCCAATACCGGCGGCGCGCCCAGCGCCACGCCGTGTTCGGCCAGACAGGCGGCCAAGTGGGCGTGGTGATGTTGCACGCTTAGGCAGGCTAAGCCTTCCGCCGCCGCCAAGCTTTGGCCGTATTGCGTGGATAGATAGCCGGGATGGCGGTCCACGGCGACTATTAAGCCGGGCCTATTGCTTAGCGGCGTTCCGTCCGCACCGTTCAGGGCATTAAGGCTGGGTTTGTCGCAGTCCGCGGTGGAGCGCCCTTCGATCGGCCCAAAGCGAGCGGTATGCGCGGGCCGGGTTAGTAACTCTAGCCGAAACCCGTGCAAGTCCCGGTACAACGCGATAGCGTGGCGGTAATCGGCTTGTACCGCGGCATTTTCCAAGTCGCCGACGTGCTGGCCGAACACGGCTTGGCCGTTTTTGAGTAGGCAAAAGCTGTTTTTCAACTCGCCCCCCATCGCCAACACATTGGCGGCCGGCTCGAAACCGGGCGGCAGCGGCAGAGCCTGCGGCGCATAACCTCGCGCCCGGCGCAGCAGGCGAATCTCGCCGTCCATCAGCCGCGCCACCGAATCGTCCAGCCGGTTGACGATGTCGCGCTGGTGCAGCAGAAAATAATCGGCGATGCCAAGCAGTTTTTGCAGGGCCTCGTCGTTATCGGTGCATTGCGGCTCGTCGCTAACGTTGCCGGAAGTCAGTACGATGGGGTTGTCCAATTCCGTCATCAGCAGCGTATGCAGCGGCGTATAAGGCAGCATGAAGCCGAGTTTATCGTCGCCCGGCGCGACCCCGGCGGCCAACGGTTCGCCGGCTGCACGCAGCAAGACGATGGGCGCGGCTTTGTCTTGCAAGGCCTGGGTCTCGGTGGGGGCAGCGACGGCGAAGCGGCTCAGCATGGCCAGGTCGCGGGCCATCAGCGCGAAAGGTTTGGCGTAGCGGCGTTTGCGTTGGCGCAACAGGTCTACCGCCTGTGCGTTGGTCGCGTCGCAGGCCAGATGAAAGCCGCCCAGACCTTTGATGGCGACGATGCGGCCTTGCCGAATCAGTTCTGCGGTTTGCCCAATAGTGTCGGCAGCGGCGGCCGCGGTTTCCAAGTCCCGCGCCGCTGCCGTTACGTGAAGCTCGCGGCTATTCGCCTCCCGCTTTGCAAAAGAGGGGTTGGGGGAGATTGTTCGAATAAATCCCGCTCCATCCCCTTTATGTCCTTCGGGTAGTTTTTCCAAAGGGGAAAATAAGCTCGATTGCTTGGCGGATGCGTTCCGCTGCGTTTCAAGGCGACGTGTGGAAACGATATCGCCTTGCGCATCCGCCAACCACAACCTCGGCCCGCAAACCGGACAGCAATTGGCCTGGGCATGAAAGCGGCGGTCCGCTGGATCGTCGTATTCGCGTTGGCAATCCGGGCACATCGCGAACGCCGCCATGCTGGTGTTGGCGCGGTCGTAAGGTACGGCGCGAACGATGGACAGGCGCGGCCCGCAGTGGGTGCAGTTGGCGAAGGGGTAACGGTAGCGGCGGTTGTTGGGGTCGGCGATTTCGGCCAGACAATCCGGGCAAGTGGCGGCGTCGGCGGCGATGGGGGTGGCGATACCGTCTCGCCGGCTGGCGACGATGCGGAACTCGGCATGATCGGCTTCGGCCAATTCTGCGCATTCCAACGCATCCAACTTAGCCAGCGGCGGCAGTTCGCGCGGAATCTGGGCGACAAAAGCCTGCAAAGCCTCAGCGTTGCCGAAGGCATGAATCATCACGCCTTCGCCGTCGTTCCATACCTCGCCGGTCAAACCGAAGCGGCGGGCCAGATGCCAAATCGTCGGCCGAAAGCCGACGCCCTGCACCACGCCGCGGGCGCGGATCGCCAGCCCCGGCATCAGCAGATGCGCGGCAACTGCTCGCCGACCGGCCAATCGACGATGCGCCGGCCACCGAAAGCGGTAATCATTTGCACGAAATGATGCGGGTCGGCCACGACTTGGCCAATGATGGCGGCGTCGCGGCCCAAGGGGTGGTTGCGCATCGCCGCCAGCAAAGTCTCGGCGGCTGCGGCGTCGCAGATGCACACCAGCTTGCCTTCGTTGGCGACATACAGCGGATCGAGGCCGAGGATTTCGCAAGCCGCCTTGACCTCGGCCTTGACCGGAATCGCCGCCTCGTCGATCACGATACCGACCCCGGACTGGCCGGCCAGTTCGTTCAACACCGCCGCCAAGCCGCCGCGGGTCGGATCGCGCAAGCAGCGGATAGATTGCGGTGCCGCGGCCACCATATCGGCAACCATGCCGTGCAAGGCGGCCGAGTCGGAGATTATGCTGGTCTCGAATTGCAAATTCTCGCGGCTGGCCATAATCGCCACGCCGTGGTCGCCGATGCTGCCGCTGAGCAAAATTGCGCAACCGGCTGCGGCGCGGTCGCCGGAAATCTCGACGCCGTCCGGGACGATGCCGACGCCGGTGGTGGTGATGAACACCCCGTCACCCTTGCCGCGCTCCACCACCTTGGTGTCGCCGGTCACAATCGGCACGCCGGCTTTATTCGCCGCCGCGGCCATACTGACGACGATGCGCTCCAGGTCGGCCAATGGCAGGCCTTCTTCCAAAATAAAAGCCGCTGCCAGATATAGCGGCCTGGCACCGGACATCGCCACATCGTTCAAGGTGCCGTGCACCGCCAGCGAACCGATGTCGCCGCCCGGAAAAAACAGCGGCGAAATCACATGGCCGTCGGTACTGATCGCCAGACGCCCGGCTGGCACGTTGAACAAGGCCTGGTCGTTGCGCCGATTCAGCAAGTCGTTGTCGAAATGCTTAATAAACAACCGGTCGATCAACTGCGCCATCGCCCGGCCGCCACCGCCGTGGGTGAGATCGACTTGGCCGGAGTTGAGGTTTAGAGAGTGGCGGTAAGACATGGGGTTAAAAAGCCGATTATCGGAAAGAATTCAGGAAATGGCTGCAACCACATCGAAAACATCACTTAGGCTTGCAGCTTAAGTAACTCTTCAATACTCAAGCCAATATCTTTAGCGATCTGCCGAAGCAAAATCGGCGAAATATCACGCCCTGCATGAAACGGCACCGTCGTACATCTGCCATCGGGATGGCGAAATTGTTTATGCGAACCTCGTTGCCGAGCCTCGGTGAATCCCAATAGTTCAAGCAAAACGACAACTTCGCGAGGTTTAAGAACAGGTATGTTTCCCATGTTTAAGCGACGACTACATTTTGAGTGCCGATAAATTCGGCTTCCAGTATCGGCTCGCCATCTTCAAGCAACATTTCAATCACTTCCCGAAGATTTTTATTCAGTTCATCCAACGACTCCGCTTGGCTATGCGCGCCTGCAAATCCAGGAATGAAGCCTACGTATAATCCGGTATCGTGGCATTTTTCTATGATTGCTGTGTAGGTTTTCATATTGGTCAAACCCCTTTGAATATTGGCTAAAAATCGAAACTGATTTTATTTTTAAACTTAGTAATGGAATTTCTTCATAAACTGCCCAGAAAAAAAATTCACATGCATTACTCTTTGAAAAACTCTGATAGCTCAAGGCCGAACTTCACAGAACACCTCTTTATTTGTTGCTAAGTGCCCACCTATGATGACACGACAATTTGAGCCACAAAAATATATGCGATGCATACCCTACTTCGCTTTTTCATAAAACTCATCATGCCCGCGATTACGCTTCGCTAATCGCGGCTACGCGGGCTGGCAATATCCAGTTGAGATTTATTGCTCGACTTCTGATGTCGTTTTAATTTTTGGTTTTTCTTTTGAGACCGCGATAGTACTGAGTGTCTTATTGGCGAGTTCTCTGATTTGTTCAGTGAATCCAGGAACTAACTTTATTGCTTGTTTCACTGTGTCGGAGGAAGCAAGCTCATGCCACGGGCTGCCATGAGTTTGTGTTTCTACTAGACGAAGAGGTATTTCATCAAGGCGAGTCAGCGCAGATGCAAGGAGACGTTCCTCCATGTCATTGTCAAACCTAGACGCCTCTCTCCTGAAACCCTCATATGCCCGAGCGATTGATGCTTTGTAAGCATAATCCTCAGCTAGCCTGAATCGCTGACCAATTTGCTTGGTTGCCAGCCACGCAAACCATACAGGCGCACCTATTGAAATTAATGACAACAACAAATTAAGAGCTATTACCTCACTAGATGCATTTGGTGACTCAATTAAGCTTGAAAGCGAATGAAGCTGCTTTGATCCAAAGAAGCTACCTAAACCAAGCGCAAAAATTAAACCTGTGGTCCAAATCCAGGTGGTTTTATTTAAGGCGTTTGATCGTTCGTTAAAAGCAGCAGCAAGGCCTACGCTGGTTGCTGCAGCGTAGGCAGTTTCGCAGCGTTCAAGTACGGCTTTCGCGTCATCAGAGCACTGACTCAATGATTTTTCGGCCCCTTCAATATTTTGCCGGATGTCGGTAATTCTTCCATGTTCAGTAGTTGAATCTTGAACCAATTCTTTAATTGCTTGCCGGGCTTCTTGCAATGACTCTAAATCCGTAGGAAGTTGTTCGGCTGCGTTGTAAGCTTGCTCGATCCTCTCCACCATTGATTTAAGTGAGGCTGTACGAGGTTCAAGTCCGTTTAACCTAGCTTCCAAGCTACGAAGCTGATTCGATAGTTTTTTTAATTTAATGATCGCATCTGCGTGGCCATCTGGATTTAATACAGGTGCCAGAGCTTTACGAAGTCCATTTAGCGTAAAAATATAAGCAGGAACACCTTGAGCGGCATTACCCCAGATATTCGGTATTGTGTTCTGACTTAGAAAAAGTAGGCGACGCCCGTAATCGCTAATATATTGCTCATGGCTACCTAGATCATCTGCCGATTGAGTATCCAGAATATCGATAATTGACTGCGCTTCGTCAATTAATTCATCTCGAGTTAGTCCGGGAAAAGTCCAATTTCCATGGGCAGGCCCAAATGGTTCATTGTTTGGGATTGTTGTGCGTATTTGAGTAACGATGGTTTCTAAATGCTGTTTAATTACTATCAGTGATTGATGCATTGAGTTCTCCGTGCAAAATGTACTTATCTTCCAAGCGTGTAATTATTAAAAACTTATAGGACATCGGATGTGCTGAGCGAAAGCGCATCGCTCGCGGACGAGATCATCGCGAACGATGCGCCTCACGTTGTTCGGCACATCCTACAATTTGGCCAATCTTTGCATAAAGCCCTTGTCTGCCAAGTATTATCTGTCTCCGAACAAGATAAGCGAATGCGTTTTAAGGTGCTTTACGCGAATAATACTCCCCATGTTATTCGCCACATCCAAAAATAAGCTCATTTGTTGCCAAATGATATACAATTCAAAAAAGTATATTTTATCGAGAACTCTAACATGCAAGTCGCCAAATGGGGTAATAGTTTAGCGGTTCGTCTGCCGGCCGCCGTGGTCGAAGCCTTGCAACTGAAGGAAGGCGACGATGTCGAGATTCAGATTGCCGGCGCACGGCTGTTCGAAATCGAAAAAAAAGCCAGTAATCTGGAACTGCTGGGCAGGTTACGCAAATTCCGTGGCCGCATGCCAGCGGATTTCAAGTTCGATCGCTTGGAAGCGAATGAAGACCGCTAAAGCATTTTTCGACAGCAACGTGCTGCTGTATTTGCTGTCAGCCGACGATACCAAGGCAAACCGAGCCGAAGCCTTGCTTGCCGACGGCGGCGCGATCAGCGTGCAAGTGTTGAACGAGTTTACCTCGGTCGCTACGCGCAAATTCAAAATGTCATATGCCGAAGTCCGAGAAGCCTTAGAAGTCGTCAAAGCGATCTGTCAAATCGATCCGCTTAGCGTCGATATCCACGAACGCGGCCTGGACATCGCCGAACGTTACGGTTTTTCCTGGTACGACAGCCTGATCGTCGCTGCGGCGTTGGTGGCCCAATGCGAGTGCTTGTATTCGGAAGACCTGCAGCACGGCCAAGTCGTCGACAATCAATTGCGCATCGTCAATCCGTTTATCGACCTCACCGTTTAGGCTCCATGGTTGGATACGAAACACCGCTTGCTTAATCACACTATTAAGCACACCATTGACATCCTAAATTAACTGCCGGGAATAACCATGTCGCACATTAGCGCCAACGATTTAAAAACCAAAGGTATCGCTGCTATCGAGGCGGCGCTGGCCGAGGCACCGGAAGCAGTGGTGTCGGTGCGCGGCAAGGAGCGTTTTGTGGTGATGGACATCGCCCATTACCACTATTTGCGCGAATGCGAACTGGATGCAGCGCTGGCGCAAACCCGCGCGGATTTGGCGGCCGGCCGCTTCACGCAGGAGTCGCCGGAAGCGCATTTGGCGCGGCTGGACAAACTGTAATGGCGTATACCTTGGTTTTTACCGAGCAATACGATAAAAAAGCCGCACGCTTTATCAAACGCCATCCGGCACTACGGCAACCGTATTTAAAGACCTTGCAGTTACTGGAAGCCAATCCGTTTCACCCGTCGCTCCGTTTGCATCCGCTGCAAGGCAAGTTGGCTGGGCTCCATTCGGTTTCCATCAATTTGTCTTACCGCATTACCCTGGAATTATTGATCGAAGACGGTCGCATCATTCCAATCAATATTGGCGATCACGACGCGGTTTATTAAGCGGCTGTTAGTCTGCCGACGGTCAAGGCCTTGCAACTGAAGGAAGAGGCATGATCTGCGTACTACTGCTTACCTCTGTAGTTAACCATCCAACGTGAATTACGCATCGTCAACCCGTTTTGCGATCTGCCCGGCTAACGATTTCTAGCCCTCTTAGCCCAAGGCCTCAAGGATTACAGTAATTGCAATGTCCGGCCGAGGCGAATTGCCGTTCGCGCACGACCGACATTTGATGGCCGCAGCGCGGGCAGCGATGGATATCGGCTTTGACTTCCGCCGTCGCTTGCCCGCAATCCTCGCAAGGCAGACCGCGCACGACGCCGGACGCGGCAAAACCGGGTGCGGCGCAGGCAGGACAGCGCGACAGCAGCTTTTCGGCCAAGGCTTCGGCGGCGCGGCGGATATTCTGCATTCGGGTCGGATTGGCGAAGGCGCGCATATCGGTTTCGATAAAAGCCTGGCGCTCGGGCGAAGACGCTAGCGCCCAGTCCAGCGCTTGTTCTAGCTGGTCCCAAGCCGATATGCCCTTGCGAAACTCGGGGTGGTCTTGATGACCCGGCCGCACAATCAGGTAGTGTTCCGGAAAGCCGGCGGCCAGCGCGAAAAGCTCGGCTTGCTCCCAATTGCTTACGGTTTGGTGGGCAAAATTGGTGGCACCCGACGCGGTGGCGACCACTTCTATCCCCAGGCGGTCGTCGATCCACACCAGCAATTCCAGATTGTGCGGCAACATGAACGTGACCGGGTCCGGTCCGAAAGCGCCCTCGCTGGCCAGGCCAATGGGTAGGCCAGCAAGCTCCATACCGATTCGGGCCTTGCTGCGCGCCGCCTCGAGCTGGCTGCCGGCACGGGCGATATCGCGGGTGAATGTCCCTAGCCGGTCGGTATCGTAGCCGTCGACATGCTCGATTTGGCACGCTAACCGGCTATTCAGCACGTCGGCCAACGGCGTTTGTTTGCCGTGCTGGGTCAACAGGGCTACGCGCTGTCCGCAATAATCGCTTTCGATAGCATTCGATAGCGGCATGACGGCTCTCCAGATTCCCAATCAAACACCGGCCAACAGCGGAAACAGCTCCGTCATCCCGCCGGCGATGAATTCAACGGCGATGGAGCTGAGCAACAGTCCCATAACCCGCGTCACCAGGTTCATGCCGGTTTGGCCCATGATGGCGACGATACGCGGCGCCAGCAACAGAAACAGCAACACGATACTGCTGACGGCGACTATCACTCCGCTGAACAGCAAATAATGATTCAACGACAAATCGCGGTGGGCGTAAACGATGGTCGTGCTGATCGCGCCCGGCCCCGCCAGCAACGGGATGGCCAGCGGCACCACCGCCACCGAAGCCTTGTCCTGCGACTCGGCGTCTTCTTCCGGGGTATGCCGCGAGCGGTCGTCGCTGGCCCGTAGCATCGACATCCCCATCAGCAATAGCAACAGGCCGCCGGCCACGCGAAATGCCGGCAGGCCGATACCGAAAAAACCCAGAATCGGCTCTCCGGCCAGCAATGCGGTCAACAGCACCAGCGTCACCGCAAAGGCGGCGGTGATAGCCGTCTGCCGACGTTCGGCCGGCGTTTTGCGCTGGGTCAACGACAGATAAACCGGCATCGCGGTGATCGGATTCACCACCGATATCAAGCCGGCAAACAGTTGGAAGAATTCGTGCCAATTCATTAGGTTTTCCTGGCTGATTCGGGGTTCATTCGACAATCACGCCGGCCGCTACGGTATGCAACGACACCGGATCGATCACGATAAAGCTGCCGGTGGTGCGATTGCTGCCGTAGGCATCGGCGAGCACCGGTTGATGCAGTTTTAATCGGGCGCGGACGATGTCGTTCATCTGTGCCGTATCCGGCGCCGCCTGCTGCGCTAAGCTATTGACGTCGACCCGGTAGCTCAGCTCTTCGAACAAGGCATTGACGCTGCGGGTCGCGTGCTTGATCAGATACTTACGCCGCATGTCCAGCGGCTGCTCGGATAGCCAGCAGATATCCGCGGTCAAGCTCTTGGCGATGCGCGGCAATTGCTGCGGATCGCACAACATATCGCCGCGGGAAATATCGATCTCGCGGTCCAGCGCCACCACCACGGAGCGGTCGGCGCCGGCTTCGGCCAAGTCGCGCTCGGCCACGCTCAAGCGCGCGACCCGAGCCCGCTGTCCGTTCGGCATCACCGCCACTTCGTCGCCCAGCCGCAGCCGGCCGGAGGCCAGCATACCTTGGTAGCCGCGAAACTCCGTTGCGGTTTCGCCGTCGGCGCCGTTGCCCAGCATGACCCGCACTACCCGCTGCACCGGCAGCCGCAACGGGGCGTCCGCGGCATCGCGTCTGGCCGGGCTGGATTGCAGATGTTCGAGCAAACAGGGGCCGCTGTACCAGGGGATGGCCTCGGCGCGGGTGGCGACATTGGTCCCGTTCAACGCCGACAGCGGAATCGCCTGCACATGATGCCGACCCAAGCGGCCGACGAAAGTGTTGAAGTCGTCGACGATGGCTTGGTACACAGTCGGCTGCCAATCGACCAGGTCCATCTTATTCACTGCCAGCACCAGCTCGCGGATACCGAGTAAATGTGCCAGATAGGCGTGGCGACGGGTTTGGGTAACGACGCCCTTGCGGGCATCGACCAGCAGAATCGCCAGATCGGCGCCGGAGGCGGCGGTCACCATGTTGCGGGTGTATTGCTCGTGGCCGGGGGCGTCGCCGATGATGAATTTGCGCCGCGCCGTGGCGAAGTAGCGGTAGGCCACGTCGATGGTGATGCCTTGCTCGCGCTCGGCGATCAGGCCGTCGGTCAGCAGCGACCAATCGATGGCCGCCAGCCCGCGCTTTTGCGATGTGGCCCGGATCGAAGCCAGTTGGTCGGCGGCGACGTTGCCGGTGTCGTGCAGCAGGCGGCCGATCAGCGTGCTTTTGCCGTCGTCGACGCTGCCGGCGGTAATGAAACGGAGCAGGCCGGTCGGGCGAGCCGTCGATTCCGCTCCATGATCGAAGCTGTCGGCGCTTGAATTTAGCATTGCGTTCATCAGAAATACCCCTCTTTTTTGCGTTGTTCCATGGCCGCCTCCGAGGCGCGGTCGTCCAGGCGCGTGGCGCCGCGCTCTGTCAGCAGGCATTGCGCAGTTTCGGCGATGATGTCGGCGACGTTGCTCGCCGTCGATGCCACCGGTGCGGTACAGGAAATGTCGCCGACCGTGCGGAAGCGGCAACTGACCGTTTCCACGGTATCGCCGGGATTGGCCGGCGTTAGATGCGTCACCGGCACCAGAATGTCGCCGCGGCGCACCACCTGTCGCGGGTGGGCGAAGTACAGTTCCGGCAATTCGATGTCCTCGCGCTGGATGTATTGCCAGACGTCGAGCTCGGTCCAGTTCGAAATCGGAAACACGCGCAGATGGTCGCCCAGCGCGACGCGGGTGTTGTACAGAGACCATAGCTCGGGCCGCTGATTTTTCGGCTCCCACTGGCCGAATTCGTCGCGCACGCTGACGATGCGCTCCTTGGCCCGCGCTTTTTCCTCGTCGCGACGAGCGCCGCCGAAACAGGCGTCGAAGCCGAATTCGGCAATCGCTTCCATCAAGGTCACCGCTTGGTGGGCGTTGCGCGATTCCAACGCATGCCGCAAGCGTACCGAGCCTTTGCGAATCGAATCTTCGACGCTGCGCACGTGCAACCGGCAGCCGTAGCGCTCGGCCATGCGGTCGCGGTAGGCAATCACCTCGGCGTAATTGTGGCCGGTGTCGATATGCAGCAGCGCACAGCCGATGCGTTCCGGATAAAACGCTTTGTAGGCCAGATGCAGCAGTACGGCCGAATCCTTGCCGCCGGAGAACAGCAACACCGGATGGCGGCATTCCGCCGCTACTTCGCGCAGGATGAACAGCGCCTCGGCTTCCAGCAAATCCAAATGATCGGCGGCGGCCGGATCGAGCCGCTCGCAGGTTGATACATTCATCTCAAAACTCCTCGCGGTCTATAGAAACCGGCTGCCAATAATGCGGACCGGCATAGCGATAGCAGCAGCCCTGATTGGGATCGATGCGCAACAGATGCAACCAACGGTTTTCCACCAACTGCCGCACCCCGGCTTGGTGCTCCAGAACCTGCTCGATCATCGCCGCCGGCGCTTCGATAAACACGCTCAAACGCAGCGGCTCGTGCCGCAGGTTCCGCCCGTCGTGCAGCGACTGCCAGGGCAGGCCGGTACGCAGGTCGCCGCCGTTGCCCTCCAGGATGCCCAGGGTGCCGACCACATTGTGCAAGACCTTGTTGCCGCTACCGAAACGCCGGTTGTCGACGCTGGAGGCGTAATACTGCAAGTTAATCCAACTGGCGACGACCATAGGTGCCGTCATGATCAGGTTCAGAATTGCGCCGTCGCCATCCTGGCGATAGTCGTAGTTGTGCAAGAACGCCCGGCCGTCGAATCGGGCGCTAAGGCTACGTTGCCGCGGTGCGGCGACGAACGCGGCATTACCCGCCAAACCCCATTCCGGCCGGACCTGGGCCCAATCGCGGCTGCGTTGCGCCATAGCCTTTAGCAAGCCGGCGGCATTGCCCACGGCCAGGCCCAACCCCGGCGCCCGTTCCCGCCGCGCCAACTGCGAGGCGTGCTCCAGCCAGTCTTGCAGTTGGGCCAGATCGGCGCTGAAGAAATGCGGCACTTGCTCCAGATCGAACAAGCTGACCGTATCGGTGGCGGTATCGTGCAGGCCGGCGATGAACCAGGTTTCTTTGGGGATAAGCAGCCCTTGGCCGGCCAGACCGGCCCGCACCTCGCGATCGTTGAGCACGGCGGCAGCGACGCGGGCGGTGGCTTCGCCGCTATGGCCGCCACAGGCGCCGCAATCCAGGCCGGCGGCATACGGGTTGTTGACGGTGCTGCTGCCGTGGCCGCAAAGCAATACCAAGCGGGCGAAGCGGTCGGTCAGGCTCATGCCCTGCAGTGCCTTGCGGGCCAGTTCGATGCGTTCGCCGAGGGCGATGCCGGTTTCCACCACCGCGCCTTTGGCGATCAAACGGCCGCGCTGGCGGGTGATGACCGGACCGATCCGGCCCAACACGGCTCGGTCCAGCCCGGCACTGCCCGGTTTGGCTACCGTTCGGGTCAAGCCCAGGCTGTCGCTGAGCAACTTGCCGGCAAAGCTCAAACCGGAAATCTCGACGTAGGAAAAACAGGACACCGCCGAATGTTTGAAGCCTTTCCATAGCCGCTGCAACCGTTTGTGCAGCCAGCGTTTTTCCAGAATTTTGCGCAAATCGCCGACGTCGGCATCGGCGACGCTTTCGCGGATCCGGTATTTAGGCTGCAACAGCACCGGGCACTGCGCTTGGCCGCGATGATGGCCAAGGCCGATATATTCGATCGGAAAACCGAAAAAGCCGGCAAATCCCAGCGTTTCGATCTCTCCGGACACGGCCTCCAACGCCCGCCGATACACTTCGGAGCGAACATCGATACAAAACACCGCCTGTAACGCTTTACCGGCCGCTGGCTCTACAGCGGCAACCGCCGGCGACGCAGCCAATTGCCGCAGCAACCCGCGCTGCGTCGCCAGTTCATAAGCCGTCTGCAACACATGGCGAATCTCGGTCGCGCGGCCGGCCTCGGCCGCCGCCTGCGCCTGAGTTTGCCAAATATGCTGCCAGGCCTCTATGTCCGCCGGCCCGGCAACGCCGACGAGCAAGGCGTGCTCGTAAGCCAGGCGTATCGCCAACAATTCGAGCATTGCCGCACCGGCTTGCTCCGGCTGGCCGTGCCAGTTTTTCTGGCGCAGCCAGGCACTCCAGCCCGCTATCGTCAGCAATTGCCGATAGCAAAAATCCGCCCAGCGTTCGGCCGGGATGCCGATAGCGGCGACAATCTGCGCGACGGCCTCGAAAGGTTTGTCCGGCAGGCCGGCGACATAGCGGCGGAAGCCGGAAATACCGGCCAGTTCCGGCGTGCGGTCGAAAGCCGCGGCCCGGCGCCAAGCCGCATACAACGGCCGGTCGCGCCACGGCATGCGCCAGGAGGCTTGCCCCTCGTCGAAATAGGCGGCACACCATTTCGAGATTTCGTCGGTGACGAAGGCGGCCCAGCGGCTGCCGTACGCCGCGTCCAAATGATCGGCCAGCGTCGGCCAACGCGGCGGTTCCGGGTCTGCCGGAGCCGGCCGCGCGTCGTGCAACTCGGCCAGACACTGTTCCAAGGCCATGCCGCTGCCGGTCAGTGCCAGCGCCTGTCCGATATCGGCGGTCCGTATCCGGCCGCGCCGGTATTGTTCGGCGTAGAACCGGGTCGGCATCAGCATGTCGCCGGCACCGGACTCGGCGGCCAATGTGCAGGCATCGGCAAACGCGCGTTCGCTCAACCCCAGAAACGGATTGACCGCGACGAAATGCTGTAGCGGCCACAGCGGTGCAATCCGGCTGCAGGCACTCTGAATCGCTGCGGTTAGCTCGGCCGCCGGCAAGCCATAATTCGGGGCAGAGCGGCCGCTAACCGCGGCGGCCGAGTCGGTTGTAACTTTCAATGGCGATAAGGCTGAGTTCATTGCGGCATTCCTCCCGGTTGGCGATGGTCGAAGCGGTGCGATTTGGGCCAACAGCGATCGAGCACACGGTTGGCTATCGTGCTGATGTAAAAACCGTTGTAGAGATGAACGTAGGCCGCTTGCCAGATCCTGGGTGCGGCCGGACCGGGATACTGAATCTGCAACATCAAGATCGCGAAAAACCCGGCCAGTACCACGCTGAGCAACAGGCCGTCGAACAGGCTGTCGACCGGCATCGGCCCGGCCACTTCGCCGCGCAGCAGCCCCAGAAAGCCGGCTTGCAGCGCGAAATACAGCAGGCTGGTGCCGGCGGCGATCGATACGGCTCTGAGGATTTGGCCGGGGCCGGCGTGATGGGCCAAAGCGTTCCAAAGCAGGTAGGTCAAAGCCATTTGCAAAATGGCGCCCAACAGGACGATACCGGGCTCTTCGGCCGGGTGCAGCCCGAACAGGCCGGCAGCGCCCGCGGTTAAGGCCAAGGCCGCCAGAAACGCCAACAGCAGTTCGCCGGGATGGCGGTTGTCGCGCAGCGGCGGCGCCCAAGCGGCGCGGGCGATGTCGACCACACTGCCGCTGGAGAGAAAGGCGTGCGCTTTATAAAGGGCGTGGGCCACGATATGCAGCAGCGCCGAGGAAAAGGCGCCCAAACCGCATTGCAGCATCATGAAACCCATCTGGCCGACGGTGGAAAACGCCAGCGACTTTTTGACACTGGTTTGGGTCAGCATCGCCAGCGATCCGAACAAGGCGGTGAAAGTGCCGATCACGGCCAGCATATGCAGCGCGGCGGGGGCTTGCACCAGGATGTGGCTCATCCGAATCACCAGAAAGCCGCCGGCGTTGATGATGCCGGCGTGCATCAACGCCGAAACCGGGGTCGGCGTTTCCATCACTTCCGGCAACCAGCTATGAAACGGAAATTGTGCGGATTTCATGACTGCACCCACGATCAGCGCAAAGCTGGCGGCAGTCACGGTCGCACCATGCTCGGCAGCCGTTTCGGCGGTAAACAAGGCACCGAACTCCAAGGTACCGAAGGCGCGATACAGGCAGACGCCGGCCAATATCAAGGCAATGTCGCCCAACCGGCTGACCAGGAACTTTTTGCGGGCGGCGATCCGGGCGCCCGGCCGTTCCGGATAAAACAGCAATAACCGGTGCAGGCACAGGCTGGTCACGATCCAGGCCAGCACGAAAACGGCGAAATGTCCGGCAATCACCAGTATCGAAACCGCGGCGACCGTCCAGCACAGCCATTGCAAGAAGCGGCGCTGGTCCGGATCGCCGTCCAGATAATTGCCGGAATAACGGATGACGACGGCGCCGATAAAGGCAACCAAAGTCAGCATTACCGCCGACAGGCGGTCGATGTAGAGCGGGACGCCGACCACGCTTCCCTCGAATTTGCCGAGCGCAAATATGCCGACCGCGCAAATCGCAGCGCTGACGAAGGCAGCGGCGGCAAGCGCGGCGCAAACCGCTGCGCTGGTGCGCGCCTTTGCCAAAACCCAGGCCGTAGCGGCCAACCCGGCGCAAATCAGTTGGGCCGGGGCGGCGAGCGCGGTGTATGCCAACCAAGCGCTCATAGCCGGCCTCCTGCCGTAACGGCACGGCGGTGAGCTGGGTGTTGCCGATTGGCGTTATTGCTATCGCGGCTGGTGCTACACATGACGATCTCCTTGGCAGTGGTCGGTGAGATGCCATGCTAGCAATCGGCCATTAATTCATCCAATATATGTACTTAATAGAAACGTTCTGTTTTGTTAATGAAAAATGGCCAGTCTGAATTATCACCACCTGCGTTATTTCTGGATGATCGCCAACGAAAGCAACCTGACCCGCGCGGCCGAGCGGCTGCACGTGTCGCAGTCGGCGCTGAGTATCCAATTGCGCCAACTCGAAGAGTCGCTAGGGCAAAAATTGTTCGAGCGCGAAGGCAAGCGCCTGCAACTGACCGAAGCCGGGCGGATAGCGCTGGATTACGCCAACGCTATTTTTCGCACCGGCGACGAGTTGATCAGTTTGATGCACGGCCGCTCGGCCGGCGAACGCCAACTGTTACGGATCGGTGCGGTTTCGACCTTGTCGCGCAACTTCCAACTGGAATTGGTGCGCTCCTGGGTGCAGCGCAGCGACGTCGAGTTAGTGCTGCACTCCGGCAGCTTGCGCGAATTGCTGCTGCAAATGCACGCGCATACCCTGGATCTGGTGTTGTCCAACCGGCCGGCACCGCGCGACGCCCAAGCCAATTGGCATTGCCATCTGTTGGACGAGCAGCCGGTCAGCCTGGTCGGCAAACCCGATGGTGCCGCCGCGCCGTTTCGGTTTCCGCAGGATTTGAACGCCAGACCGCTGTTGTTGCCCAGCATCGAGAGCGAAATTCGCGGCGCTTTCGATTTCATGCTGGAGCAAGCCGGCGTGCGGCCCATCGTGGTGGCGGAAGTGGACGACATGGCGATGTTGCGCTTGTTGGCGCGCGAATCGGACCATTTGGCCCTGGTGCCGCCGGTGGTCGTGCTGGATGAATTGCGCCAGGGCCTGTTGGTGGAGCATTACCGCATCGCCGACCTTCGCGAACGCTTTTACGCGATCACGCCCAGCCGGCGCTTTCCGAATGCTTTGCTGAAAGAGTTGTTGACCAAGGCAAGCTGATAACCGCGCGGCTAGCGAGCTTACCCCCGCACCGCCAGCAAGGCCCGAGCCGCGAATTGACGCCGAGTCGCTACGCTGGGGAGTTGGAGTAACTTAACCGGCCCTCACCCGGCCATAACTCCAATACGCCGCGCAAGCGCCTTCCGACGACACCATGCACGAACCCATCGGATTTTCCGGGGTGCAGACTGTGCCCAGCAGTTTGCAATCCTGCGGTTTTTTGGCGCCGCGCAGGATGGCCGGACACTCGCAGCCCTTGACGTCGCTGGCTTTGATGGCCGGCATCGCGAAGCGGTGTTCGGCGTCGAATTGGGCGTATTGCGGTTTGATGCGCAACGCGCTGTTGGGGATCAGTCCCAGGCCGCGCCATTCGAATTCCGGGCGCAATTCGAATACCTCGGCGACCAGCGCCTGGGCTTTGCCATTGCCGTCGCGGGTCACAGCGCGGCTGTATTCGTTTTCCACTTCATGGCGGCCGGCGTTGAGTTGGCGAATCAGCATCAAGGCCGACTGCATCACGTCCAACGGCTCGAAACCGGCGATGACGATGGGCTTGCCGTAATGTTCGGCGAACGTTTCGTAAGGCCGGCTGCCGATCACGCTGCTGACGTGGGACGGACCGAGAAAGGCGTCGATCTGCACCGGTTCCGGCGCGTTCAAGATTGCCTGCATCGCTGCCGGCGTCAGCACGTGATTGCAGAACACGCTGAAATTTTTCAAGCCTTCGGCTGCAGCCTGTTTGATCGCTACCGCGGTCGGCGGCGTCGTGGTCTCGAAACCGATCGCGAAAAACACCACCTGCCGCTCCGGATTGGCGCGGGCGACGTTTAGCGCATCTTGCGTGGAATAAACCATGCGGATGTCGCCGCCGGCGGCTTTGGCTTTGATCAGGCTTTGGCGTTCACTAGCCGGGACCCGCATCAAATCGGCATAAGTACATAAAATCACCTCGTGCTCGCGCACCAGTTGAATCGCATTGTCGATGCGTCCGGTCGGCAATACGCAAACCGGGCAGCCGGGGCCGTGGATAAACTCGACATTGCTCGGCATTAAATCCTGCACGCCGTAACGGAAAATGGCGTGGGTATGGCCGCCGCAAAATTCCATCAGCCGGTAATGCCGATTCGGATCGACCGTTTGCGCAATCGCCCCGGCCAGTTGCTTGGCGACGTCGCGCTGGCGGAATTCGTCGATATATTTCATGAAGCGGTCAAACCGGCTTCGGCGAACAAAGCCAGAGTTTTCAGCGCTTCGTCCTCGTCGATCTTGTTCAGCGCGTAACCGACGTGGACCAGCACATAATCACCGACTTTCACGTCGTCAACCAACGCTAGCGACACTTCGACTTTGACACCGTCCACCGACACGGTGGCCGTGTCGCCGGCGGGGGCGATTTCAATGATTTGGGCGGGGAGGGCTAGGCACATCGGCAAAATCTCTTGATGGCAAAATCAAAGCGTTGGGCGATTTAATCGGCTCGAAATCCAAGTCGGATTACGCCGCAAATCGAGCACCGCGACGACGATAATCGCCGAGTCGGTAATGTCGTAATAAATCGCGGAAGGAAAACGCTTAGCCAGCATGCGGAATAAACCGAATTGCTTTTCATGTATGCCGGCGTATAAGTGCAGGGATTCAATGTCGGCAATCAAACTGTCGAAAAAATAATCGCCTACTCCCGGTTGGCTGGCCTCGTAAAACTGTTTGCTGGTCTGTAAATCGGCGGCCACTTCTTCTAAGAACAGCAATTCTTTAAAACTCATCGATTACTGTCTTTCAACTGCTGCAATGTCAACAATTTAGCTTGATGCGATGCGAGCCGCTCCATTCTGCCGTTAAGCACCCCTTGGTGCCATTGCGGCGAGGCGATCGGCTCCGGCTCTCGGCAAAGACTGTCCCAGATTTCCTCCATCAACAACATGCGTTCGCTGACGGGGAGCGATTTAATTTCGGTTATGGTCATGGCGATACTCCTATTTGCTTGAAGTCACTATACCGTATCTTTCAAGAATGAAATGCGGCCATCAAGCATACCCAATCCCCTGCAAGTCCAACTCCGCCCGCAGCCATTTCAACCAGTTGTCCATGCCCTCGCCGGTTTTGGCCGACAACTGCAACACCCGAATTTTGGGATTGACCTGCTTGGCATAGCGGATGCACTGTTCGACGTCGAAATCCAGATACGGCAACAAATCGGTTTTGTTCAGGATCATCAAATCGGCGGCATGGAACATGTCCGGGTATTTGATCGGTTTATCCTCGCCCTCCGTGACCGACAGAATCACCACTTTATGCGCCTCGCCCAAATCGAAGGCCGACGGGCAGACCAGATTACCGACGTTTTCGATAAACAACAGACTTTTCTCCGGCAAATTAAGGCTTTCCAGCGCGTGGCCGACTCGATGCGCGTCCAGGTGGCAGCCCTTGCCGGTATTGATCTGCACTGCCGGCACACCGGTAGCGCGGATGCGGTCGGCATCGCGGGCGGTTTGCTGGTCGCCTTCGATCACGGCGATGTTCAGCTCGTCTTTCAATCGCAGAATGGTTTCGGTCAACAGCATGGTCTTGCCGGAGCCGGGGCTGGACACCAGATTCAACGCCAGCATGCCGCGCTCGCCGAAATAGCGCCGATTGTCGTCGGCGTAACGGTTATTCGCGGACAAAATATCCTGCTCGATCTGTACCATCCGCGCCGGCGTCAGGCCCGGTGCATGCGCATGTTCCGGGCCGAGAGCATGTTCGTGGTGATGGTGATGCTGGCTATGGCTGTGCGCATGCGCGTGCCGATGTTCGTGTGCGTGGCCATGTTGAGGATCGTGTTCGTGTTCATGCGAGTGGTTCAGGCCCTCGCCGCAGCCGCAGACGCCGCACATTACTCTACCTCCAGTTCTTTGATTCGCATTTGGTCGCCGCCGACGATTTGCAGTTGATGGCTGCCGCAGTTGGGGCAAACGTCGTACAACTGGCTGACGGCGACATTTTTCCCGCACGGCAGACACCAGGCCACGCCGGGCGCGGCAATAATTTCCAGCCCGGCGCCATCGGCCAGCGAACCGCGCATAACCGCGTCGAAGCAAAACCGCATCGCTTCCGGTTCGACGCCGGCCAAAGCGCCGATTTCCAACCACACCGTTTTCACCCGGCCGAAGCCCTGAGTTTGCGCTTCCCGTTCGATGATGTGCAATACGCCTTCGCATAACGACATTTCGTGCATAGTCTTTCAATCCACCCTATCTCGGAGCCGTTTCAAGCCTTCGATGGTACGCGGTGCGTACCCTACCTTTCATTCACTACCAGCCGATAAGGTACACAGGGATCGATAGCCTGTATCCACCATTCCGCCTGCCGGCGTAAATTGTGCGGGTCGTTTGCCGTTAACGCGCTCAAACCCTGAGCCAATACGCAGCCGGGCGGGCAATTCCATTCGGTCGGTGCGATAACTCGATAATCGACCACTTTGCCGGCCGCAAATTCGACCCGGTGGATCAATAAGCCATGCTATTTTATTCGGCGAGCCAGACCAGTAAATCCGCTTCCCTGGCTATCTGGCGCCAAGTTTACAAATTTTCGCCGAAAACGGCTTGGTCCAGCAAAGCGACGATTTCGGAGCGAATGCCCGGCAACAGTTTACGATCCTCGGTAAACAACGCGGACCGATGCGGCCTATCCAGCCGGACCAATAACGCCGGCCAGTCCAGCAAAATTCGCCAGGCATATTCGCACTGGCTTTCCATCGCAACCAGCATCCGCCAGTCGGCGTACCCCGAATTCCGTTTCGCCGTCCCACGCCGCCCGGCAGGCTGAAAACGATGCGCGGCCAGCAGGTCTTGCTGGGCACGAATATGGACTCCTCCCGTTTTGCAAGCGGAACACTTCTGTTAGTAAGGGGCGCGACTGCACAGGTATAAGCTACAAACTCGGCAATCGTTAATACGATTTGCCGCAAAACCAACAAAACCAATTGCCACGCCGCCGGCGGACAAATCGGCCAAACACGACAGGAAACATTCATGTGCAAACGCCTATTGATACTGAACATCGTCGTCTTAATCGGCAGCCAAACGGTATGGGCCGACTGGGACCCGGAATTGGAAGCCAAAGCAGCCGCCGAGCGTGCCGCCGCGCAACGTGCCGAGCAGGCCAGGCAACAACAAGCGCAACACATGCTGGACGCGGCCAAGGCCAAAGCGGAGCGGGAAGTCATGAACGGCAAACGCAAAGCGCTGGGCGCGGCGGTGCAGGAAAAATCGGACGCAGAAGTCGACCGGCTTTACCAAGCCCGGACCCGGCAAAACCAGCAAGAAGCCGAACGATTATCGGCGGAAGCCCGCGCGGCATTGAGCAGCGGCCAAGGCGCCGCGGCGGTGAAGCAAGTCACCGGCAAAACCTTGCAGGAGCTGGAGAAAAAATACGGCCAGTAAAGCGCTGACCCTCAACCGGCGCTGCCGATGCCGCGGCGCCGGAGCCTTAGAGCTCGACAGCTAATCGCCGTCGATTTCCTGTTCCAATAAGGTCCGCAGGCCGGCCGGCATTTCCAGGGTTGCCATGTCCCAACCTTCCAGCTCCAGCACGTCCTTCAAACACGCCTCCATGATCCGGTGCGCCTGCTCGCTGGCTTCGGCGATGCGGGCGTGCACCTGGGTTTGAATTTCGCTCCGGCTGCGGTCGGCGCAATTGGCCTGATAATCGAACAGGCGGCGCAGGCTGTCGATCTGCACGCCGACCTGGGACGGGCAGGAACATAGGTACAAGATGGATTGCACGTTGATGCGTTGCAATTGCGCGGTGCTGAATTGGGTTTCCAGTTTCATGCGGAGGGCTCTGTTATCGGTATTGTTATAGTTATCTAGGCGCCACTCCTGGCTAGGTTCCGCCGGCCCGTTCCGTCGCCGCTCGGCCGGCAATAGGCTATCAAGGCCACCGCCGCTTAGCAACCTCCGGCCCGCCGGACCCGTTCGGACATAGTACCGCCGGCCCGGCCGCAATCACTGGCGTTTGATTTTAAACTGCTGGCCGTCGTAACTGACGACGATGCCGTCTTCCAGGATCTGCTTCAGTTCCAAGCGGTCCTTGATCATTTGGCCGGGTACGTATTTGACCATATCGATCATGACGAAGCGCTCGGCCGGAATCGGCGAATAACTGAAGACGTTGATCGGCAGACTGGGCAGAGACTGACGCAGTTCTGCCGGCAATTGTTCCAGCGTCGGCAAACCGCTCTTCGCCGCCAGCGCAACGGGGCCAGGCGCTGCCGCGCCAGCCTCATTGGCGATTGCCGCCCGCATCGGCGGCCGGCCGGCCGGTTCCGCTGCCGGCAACGGCTTGGCGGCACTCGCCGGTTCGGCCTGCGCCAGCGTTTTGGCCGGTGCCGGCGGAACCGGCGCCGGTTTGGCCGGCTCGATTGACGGCTTCTTGAGCTCGGCGGACTTAACCGCGGCCGCCGGGGTTGCGGCGCGCGTTTGCTCCGGCTTGGCCTTGGGCGAAGCTTTCGCCGGCAGCGGCGGCCGTTCGCCAGGCAGCGCCGGGTTCGATTCTGCGAGCGGCAAGGCCGGCAACTGTTGCGCCGCGGCCTGCGGCGGCGGCGCATTGCCATTGGCGGCCATCCTCGGCGCCACACCCAGGAAGTAAGCCAGAATTGCCGCGTTTACCGCCAACAATGCCGCGATGATTTTGGCGGTAGCGTGCGGCGGCGGCGCGTGTTGCAGCACAATTCGGCTGGCGACCGTATCCGGTTGGCAAGATTGGCGTTCCCGCTCCGATTTACGTAATGCGTTCAGGATATAAGACATGTCCAAGACCTAGCGTTGACCGGCTTGCAAATGCGGCGAATCGGCGGCGCCGGTTAAATTATCCAAATGAATCAACGTCCTGGCTCCGGCAATGCCATCGGCCGCCAAATGCTGCAAGCGCTGAAATTCCGTCAATTGCCGTTTCAGCGTATCGTCGAAATAGTCCGGCTCGGCCTCGGCTTTCGCCAATTGCATCGCTTGCCCCAGCCTGTCGCGCAACCACAACACTTCGGCCGATTTCTGCGGCGCGGCAATTTCGCTGACGCCCGGGCGCGGCGAACGCCACAGCAGCAAAAAATTGCCGTCCCAATCCGCCAGCACATCGGCCAATGGAAAACGGATCGCACCGCCGGCCAAAACCAAGGTCCGCCCCTGTTCCACGGCTTGGATCGGCACGAAGCGCTTGCGGCCTTGGCCGTCGGCGAACTCCAGTAAAGCCGGACGATCCAGAGCGAGCACATCCTTCCAATTGCCTGTGCCGGGCAAGCAATACAAGCCTAGCTCGGTCGCATAACGGCAATCGGCCATCCGCCCGGCCGGCGCTGCCGCGCCCCAAATCCGTAACAGTTCGCCGAGTGCGGCATCGAAGGCCGGCGCCGAGTACTCCAGCCATGCGCGGAATGCCGGGTTTTCCGGCTGGGCGACAACCGGTTTCGATACGGCCGCTTCCGGAACGGTTAGCGGTTTCGCCGGACTTACCAACCCCAATTCATGCCGCCAGACATAGCCGCCGGCCATCGCGCCGGCTAACAGCAGCGCCGCGGCAACCGCCGGCAACCGGCGCGGCAGCCACGATTTCAAACCCAAGGTTTCCCGGGCCGAACGGCTGACGATGGCCGGGGTAATCCGCCCGGCATCGGTGGCATAGGCGCCGAGCAAGGCTCTATCGCACAAGATATTGATCAGTCGCGGCACGCCGGCCGAATAGCGGTAAATCCGCCGAATCGCGGCGGCGCTAAATAAACGGTGGCTGCCGCGGCAGACCCGCAACCGGTGCTGAATGTAAGCTTTGGTCTCGTCGAAGGATAAAGGCAACAGATGGTAGCGCGCGGTAATCCGTTGGTTAAGTTGGCGCAGCTCGCGCCGCCCCAGCATGGCGTTTAGTTCCGGCTGGCCGACCAGGACGATTTGCAGCAATTTGGCCTTGCTGGTTTCCAGATTGGTCAGCAACCGAATCTGCTCCAAGACTTCCAGGCTCAGATTCTGGGCTTCGTCGATCAACAGCACGGTGCGCCTGCCGGCGGCATAGGCCGAAAGCAAATATCGATTGATGGCGTCGATCAGGCTTTTCGCCGTCATCCCATCGTGTGCGATACCCAATTCGTCGCAAATCGTCGCCAACAATTCGATAGCGCTCAGCTTGGGGTTCAATATCAGGGCGATATCGATGTTGGCGGGCAATTGTTGCAGCAGACAGTGGCATAGCGTGGTCTTGCCGGTACCCACCTCGCCGGTCAACGCGACGAAACCGCCGCCGCGATCGATGCCGTACAGCAAATGCGCCAGGCCCTCCTGATGCCGTTCGCTCATGTACATGAAGTGCGGATCGGGCGAGATCGAAAACGGCGGCTCGCTGAAGTTGAAATATTGCTGGTACAAAGCGGCGGTTAAGTCGGAAGTTACGTTTGCTTAAAAATTACACTTAAATATCTGACCGAGTGCAAAAGATTTAGGCTTGGCCGGGCAACCCTGCCCTGGCGCATGATTAGCAATCAAAAACATAAAACGACAAACCCCGCCACATTGATTGGAATTGATAAATCGCGGCATCACGGCCAAATCCAATCATCCGCCTCCGGCAAATCCACGCCGTGCTCGTAGGCGTAATGCCGGCATTCGAGCTGCATATCGCGCATTTTTTCCTTGACGTGGGCGCCGGCGACTTTTAGCCCAGGCAAACGGTCGATCGCATCGATCACCAAACTAAAGCGGTCGATTTCGTTTTGAATCGCCAACTCCAGCGGGGTGTTGATGCTGCCCTTTTCCTTGTAGCCGCGCACGTGCAGATTTTTGTGGTTGGCGCGCCGATAAGCCAGACGGTGGATCAGCCACGGGTAGCCGTGGAAATTGAACAGAATCGGTTTATCCAGCGTGAACAGACTGTCGAAATCCTTGTCGCTCAAGCCGTGCGGATGCTCGCTGGTCGGCGTCAGTTTGTACAAATCGACGACGTTGACGAAACGTACTTTCAAATCCGGGAAATGCTGGCGCAGAATCACGGTCGCGGCCAACGCTTCCTTGGTCGGGATGTCGCCGGCGCTGGCCATCACCAAGTCCGGCTCGGCGCCGGCATCGTTGCTGGCCCATTCCCAGATGCCGATGCCTTTGCTGCAATGTTTGATCGCGGCGTCGATATCCAGATATTGCAAATGTTTCTGTTTGTCGGAAACGATGACGTTGACGTAATTGGTGCTGCGCAGGCAGTGGTCGGCAATCGCCAACAGGCAATTCACGTCCGGCGGCAGGTAGATGCGGGTGACCGCCGGGCTTTTGTTGACCACCAAATCCAGGAAGCCGGGGTCCTGGTGGGTAAAGCCGTTGTGGTCCTGGCGCCAAACGGTCGACGTAATCAACAGATTCAACGACGACACCGGCGCCCGCCACGGCACGGCCTGCATCATTGCCAGCCATTTGGCGTGCTGGTTGAACATCGAATCGATGACGTGGACAAAGGCCTCGTAAGTCGAGAAAAAGCCGTGGCGTCCGGTCAATAAATAGCCTTCCAGCCAGCCTTCCAGCGTGTGTTCGGACAGCATTTCCATGACCCGGCCGTCGGGCGATAACTCGCCGCCGTCGGCATCCTCCGGCAGATAATCGGCCAGCCAGGTTTTCTTGCTGGCGGCATAAATCGCATCCAGCTTGTTGGAACTATTTTCGTCCGGACCGAACACCCGGAAGTTATGCATATTGTCGGCCATGATGTCGCGCAGGAACTGGCCGAGCGGCCGGGTGTTTTCGGCGCTGATTTTGCCCGGTCCGGGCAAGGCCACGGCGTAATCGCGAAAGTCCGGCATCCGCAACGCCCGCCGCAACACGCCGCCGTTAGCCTGCGGCATCGCGCTCATCCGGCGCTGGCCTTGCGGCGCCAGAGCCTTAAGAGCCGAAACTAATTTGCCGTCGGCATCGAACAATTCCTCCGGTTTGTAGCTGCGCAGCCAGTCTTCCAGTTGTTGCAAATGGGCCGGGTTTTCGCGCACAGCCGCCATCGGCACCTGATGCGCACGCCAGTAGCCTTCGACTTTGCGGTTGTCTACAAACTTGGGACCGGTCCAGCCTTTCGGCGAACGCAACACGATCATCGGCCAACGCGGCCTTACTACCTCGCCGCCTGAACGCGCGACCTGCTGAATCTTGCGGATTTCCAGCAAACAGGTTTCCAGCGTCTCGGCCATTTTCCGGTGCATCGCCAGCGGCTCGTCGCCTTCGACAAAATACGGGGTCCAGCCGTAGCCTTTGAACAAATCGTCCAATTCCTGATGCGAGATGCGCGACAGCAGGGTCGGATTGTTGATCTTGTAGCCGTTCAAATGCAGGATCGGCAGCACCGCGCCGTCGCGGGCCGGATTCAGAAATTTGTTGGAATGCCAGGACGTGGCCAGCGGCGCAGTCTCCGCTTCGCCGTCGCCGACCACGGCCGCGACCAGCAAATCCGGGTTGTCGAAGGCCGCGCCGAAGGCGTGGGAAATGCTGTAGCCCAACTCGCCGCCTTCGTGGATCGAGCCCGGCGTTTCCGGCGTGCAATGGCTGCCGATACCGCCCGGAAACGAGAATTCCTTGAAGAACTGGCGCATGCCCTCTTCGTCTTCGCCTTTGTTGGGGTAAATCTCGCTGTAAGTGCCTTCCAGATAAGCCGGTGCCAATACGCCGGGCGCGCCGTGGCCGGGGCCGGCAATGAACAGCACGCTCTGGTCGTAGCGGTTGATGATCCGGTTCAAATGCACGTAGGCAAAGCTCAAGCCGGGGCTGGAACCCCAATGGCCGAGCAGACGGCGTTTGATATGCTCGGGCTGCAGGGGTTGGCGCAGCAACGGATTGTCGCGCAGGTAAATCATACCGGCGGCCAGATAATTGCAGGCGCGCCAATAGGCGTCGATCTGTTGCAATTCGCTATCGGAAACTAAAGTTGTCGTAGTCATTGCTGCTTCACCGTTGGAGTAAAAATGTAGCGTAGTAAATTTTCGATACGGACTGATAAGTGCACGGCGCGGTCAAGCCAAGGCGTAACCGCCGGCACCGCTTAGTTGCCGGGTGCGGGCATAAGTTTCCTGAATGATCAAGGCATCGGTGCTGGCGCGATGTCGGTGCATGGCAAATTCCTGGATTACCTGGCGCTTGGTTTGGCTCCAGATTTCCATTTGAGTTTCCTTCAAAATCAGCTCCAACGCGCTGAGGTAAAAACTCGGTTGCAGGCCGGATTGGTAAAACAGGCGGGACAGCCACGGTTTGTCGACCACCCAACCGTCGCAATAAACGGTTCGGTCGGCCAAGAATTCGTTGAGTTCGACGGCGACTTGCCGAATCGGTTTGCCATAGTCCAGCAAAGTGTCCCGGCTCAGGCCGTGCACCTGTTCCGCCTGCTCGTCCCAATACACCCAGTTGCCGGCCGGCCGAATCAACGCGCAGTATTTTTGCCCGGAACCCAGTACCACGCCGACTTCTATCGGATAACTGTCGTTGCCGAATCCGGACGCTTCGAAATCGAGTACATTCGGTCTGATGGGCTGCATCTGCGTATCCTTTTGCACGGGGTTAACCAGGCTAAGCCTAGCGCAAACGCAGCCGCAGCGCCCGGATTTTGTCGGGCGGCGACTGGGCCGGACAGCCGTTATTTACGCGGCCGTTTATGGCTGGCGTTTTTTTTCGAGGCAGCCTTGGTTTTCTTGGCCGATTTGGCGGGCGCATGCCTGTTGGCACGCGTGCTTGCGGCTCGGGAAGGCCGGGCCGCGGCCGGAATCGCCTTCGCCGGCTCGGCGGCTTCGGCCGGATCGTCCTGGTCCGCCGGCAAGTCGGGTGTCGGCACGCTTACCGGGTTATCGGCCGCGCCGGTGTCGTCGACAGCGTCCCGGTCGCAATCCGGCAAATCCCGGTCCTCCGCCGAGCAGATCACCCGATACACGATGCGGCGGCCGTCGTTTTTGCCGGCCGGCGCCGGTTCCGGCTGCGGTTTCGGCGCGGTGTCGTCGGAGATGCTACCCAGCAATTCGGCCTTGGCCGGTAGCGCCGCGGCCAAAACCAGAGCCAAGCCGGCTATGTGCGAAAAAGAGATGCCGCTCACGCCTCAAACCTGCTTCAGCTCGCGCTTGGCCCGATTCCACAAGCCATCCAGCTCGGCCAGTTCGCAGTCGCGCAATTGGCGGCCGGACGCGGCGACCTGCTTTTCGATGTAATTGAAGCGGCGGGTAAATTTTTTGGTGGCATCGCGCAGCGCTATTTCCGGATTGACTTTCAAATGCCGGGCCAGATTGACCGCCACCAGCAACAAATCGCCGACCTCCTCGTGGATGTGGGCTTGGTCGCCGGATCGCCAGGCCTCGTGGACCTCGTCGAGTTCCTCGCGGACCTTGTCGAACACCGGCTCGGCTTCGGGCCAATCGAAACCGTGGCTGGCGGCGCGGTTCTGGATTTTCTCGCATTGCACCAGGGCCGGCAGGCTGTGGGCAACGCCGGCCAGCACGCTTTCCGGCTGGGATTCCGCCTGCTTCTGGCGCCGCTCCTCGGCCTTGGCCTCGTCCCAGGCTTGTTGGCGCTGCTCGTCGTTGTCGAACTTGACGCCGGCAAACACGTGCGGATGGCGGCTGACCAGTTTCTGGCCGATGGCCGCGGCGACTTGTTCGAAATCGAACAGGCCGCGCTCCTGGGCAATTTGCGAGTGAAACACCACTTGCAGCAACAGATCGCCCAGCTCGCCGCGCAAATCGTCGAAATCGTTGCGCTCGATGGCATCGGCCACTTCGTAGGCTTCTTCGATGGTATACGGGATCAAGCTGTGAAAATCCTGCTTCAGGTCCCAAGCGCAACCCCGTTCGGGGTCGCGCAAGCGGGACATCAAGGCAAGCAGATCCTGGGTTTTCTGTAAACTCAAAACGTCGAACCGAAGGTTTCCTGATAGCGTTTTTTGAATTCCGCCATCGTGAAGGTGTGGTTCTGGGTGCCGTTGTGCTCGATTTTGATCGCGCCCAGCAGCGAGGCGATGCGGCCGGTAACCTCCCAGTCGTAATCGTTGATCAGGCCGAACAGCAAACCGGCCCGGTAAGCGTCGCCGCAACCGGTCGGATCGAGAATTTGTTTTGGGCTGGCCGGCGGGATGTCGATGATTTCGCCGCGGGTATAGACTTTGGAGCCTTGGCTACCCAAGGTCACGATCAACGCGTCGACTTTTTCGGCGATTTGTTCCGGCGTCAGGCCGGTGCGCTGTTGCAGCAGTTCGAACTCGTAATCGTTGAAAGTGGCGTAATTGGCCTGCTCCAAAAACTGCAGCAGTTCCGCGCCATCGAACATCGGCATGCCTTGGCCGGGATCGAAAATGAAGGGGATGCCCTGCTCGACGAATTGCTGGGCGTGTTCCTGCATGCCTTGTTTGCCGTCCGGCGAGACGATGCCGATCGTGATTTCCGAGTCCAGCGGCACGCTGTTGAAATGCGAGAAATTCATCGCCCCCGGATGGAAAGCGGTGATCTGGTTATCGTCCTGGTCGGTGGTGATGTAGGCCTGGCCGGTGTAATGGTCGTCCAGCACCTTGATGTAGCGGCTGCTGATGCCGCATTGGCTGAGCCATTGCGCATACGGCTCGAAATCGTGGCCGACGGTAGCCATGATCCAAGGCTCTTCCTGCAACAACTTCAGATTGTAGGCGATGTTGCCGGCACAGCCGCCGTATTCGCGCCGCATCGCCGGCACCAGAAACGACACGTTCAGGATATGGACTTTTTCCGGCAGGATGTGGTTTTTGAATTTGTCGTGAAACACCATGATGGTGTCGTAGGCCATGGAGCCACAGATCAATGCACTCATTGTTTTCCTTTGGGTTTAACTAAACTTTAGCGGCCCCTAAGGTAACGGATGTTGCTAACCGGTACAAGATAGCAGGCGAAACAACGAAAATCCGGCTTTCGCCTACAGCAATATCATGCCCCAGGTCGCCGCCGCCCAGATCAAGGACAGCATCACCGCCGCCGAGCCGATGTCCTTGGCCCGACCGGACAATTCGTGGTGTTCGAAACCGACCCGGTCGACGACGGCTTCGACCGCGGAATTCAATAGCTCCACCAGCAGCACCAATACCACGCTACCTATCAACAATACCTTTTCTATCGCGCCTTGCCCCAGCCACAATGCCAGCGGCGTCGTCACCACGAATAACGCCACTTCCTGGCGAAACGCCTCCTCGTGTTGCCAGGTCGCCTTGAAGCCGGCAATCGAAAAAAAGCAGGCGTTGATCAAGCGCCGCAAACCCTTTGCGTTTTGGTTAGCCATCGGTGGTTCTTTATGCCTCTATCAAATTTTGGTAGCCCTGCGCGTCCAATAATTGGTCGAGTTCGGCAGGGTCGTCGGCCTGGATGCAAAACAGCCAGGTTTGGTAAGCGTCTTCGTTGACCAGCTCCGGTGCATCCTGCACTGCCTCGTTCACGGCAACGACGCTGCCGCTGACCGGGCTGAACAAATCGGATGCGGTTTTGACCGACTCGACCACGGCCAATTGCTCCTGGGCTTTGACGGCGCGGCCGACCTCGGGCAGGCCAATGAAGACAATGTCGCCCAGTTCGGACTGGGCAAAATCGGTGATGCCAACCCGCACCAGGCCGCCGTCTTCCAGCTTGGCCCATTCGTGAGTTTGCGCGTATTTCAAATTCTCTGGTGCTTCTGTCATGGGATATCTCTCTGGCCGTAATCAATCCGAAACAGGATAACCGGCTAATTTTTTAACACAACAAAAAAATGCAGGCCCAGCCACGGCGAACCTTATAATTCCGGCCAACTCCGCCCTGGCCGGCGGCCACTGCCGCCGGCCAGGATTGTTCATTCAAACCGTCATCCAGTTCATGCGTAGCGCTTATGCCCTGGCCTGCTTGTTAGGCAGTTTCTCACTATTGGCGGCAGCGGCCGCAACCGACGGCGACGACGCGCCGGCGCCGGCAAAATCGGTGCCGGCTCGGCCGCAAGGCGATACGCTGGAGCTGGACGCCGCCGGCCAAGCCTTGGCCGGCATTCGCAGCGAGCCGCTGCGGGGCGCGCGCCGACAACCCGAGACCACCGCCTACGGCACGGTGCTGAACCCGGAACCGCTGTTGGCGGTGCGCCAGCAGTTTCTGGCCGCCAGCGCCCAGCAAGCCGGCGCCCGTTCCCGCTTCAGCGAAGCCGAACATAACCTGAACCGCACCCGCGACCTGCACCGCCAGGACATCGTTTCGACCCGGCGCCTACAAGAACAGCAGGCGATACGCGATGCCGACCAAGCCAATCTGGCCGCCAACAGCTATCAGCAGCAACTGATCGTCGCCAACAGCCGGTTAACCTGGGGCGACACGCTGACCGAGTGGTTTACCCGCCCCGAACATAAAGCCGCCGCCGAACTGCTCGAGCACCGGGCGCAACTGCTGCAAATCACGCTGCCGGCCGGCACTCGGCTGGAACCCGGAACCGTCCGGATTCAAGCCGACCCGGCCGGGCAACGCCAAACCGCGCTTAGCGCCGACCTGGTCTCGGCGGCTCCGCAAGCCGATCCGGTCACGCTGGGCCAGCGTTACTTTTTTAAATGCAGCCAATGCCGCTGGCCGCTGGGCACGCACATTACCGTCTGGCTGCCCAGCGGCCCAGCCGGCGAAAGCGGCGTCGATGTGCCGCAATCGGCGCTGATCTGGCATATGGGCCAGGCCTGGGTGTTCGTCAAAACCGATGCGACCCATTTCAGCCGGCGGCCGCTGACCACCTATTCCGCCAACGGCGCGCACTATTTCGTCGGCGAAGGCCTGCATCCCGACGAGGAAATCGTCACCGCCGGCGCGCAAACCTTGTTATCGCAAATGCTGAAGGCGCAGATTCCGGAGGAAGACGACGATTGACGGCAACGCGCGAGGCTAGTGCTTGACTTGCAACACTTCGACCGATTCCCAAACCCGTTCGACGAACTCGGTGTCCATGGCCGGCATGCCGGCGTTGATCCACTGCACGATAATCTTGGCGACGTTCGGATAGGTCACCCGCAGGCTGTGCGGATTATGCAGCCAATCCTCGATCACTTGCGGCGCCAGGTCGAACATGGTGTGGCCGTAACCGAGCTGCTTCAGCGCTTCGGCATTGGAGATCTGTTCCATCTGCGAGTGCAGCGGCTTGACCAGAATTTTCTTGCCCAACTGTAAGGACTCGCTGGCCAGCTCGAAACCGGCGTTGCTGATGATGCCGGCGCAATCGTATAAATCCCGCTGAAAGCCGTCGCGCGACAATGGTTTGCATTGCACGTGCGCATACTTCGAGGCGGCGGGTTGCGGCGAGTAGACGTGGAACTCGAAATTTTCGAACGGACACAACAGTTTGACGACTTCGTCGCCGTCTTCGAACGGCAGATACACCACGATCTTGTTGGCCTGCACCTGCTGCGGCAATTCCGGGGTTTCGATGATGGGCGGCAGGATCGGCTGACCGAAGTGGTGCCAATGCAAGCCGATGCCGATGTCGGCCGGCGCGAAATATTTCATGACCCGGTCGGCAATCGGGTCGCCGCCGGCGCGCGGAATCTTGTGGCCGAATGCGTATTGGTGGCCGATACCGAGCACTTTTTTCTGCTGCCGTTTCGCGGCCCAGGCCGTGACCGGCTCGAAATCGCTGATGACCAAATCGTAGCCGCTCAAATCCAGACTGCCGATATCTCTGACGAAGCGGATCGGGCTGGCCTCGAGCGCGGTTTTCAGGTAGCTGACCTGGCCTTTGTGGGTGTTGAAGGTCAAACCGGTTTTCACCCGGTAGCCGTTGAACACTTCCATGTCGAAATATTGTTCCGCCGGGCGACCGCTGAACTGAAAGTCCACCTGGCAACCGGCCGCATACAATTCCTTTGCCATGACCCGAGCCCGGGTAATGTGGCCATTACCGGTACCTTGCACACCGTAAAAAATTTTCATGATAAAACGTAATTGAGGCTAAAAAATGCGGTGCCGACACCCAGAAACATGCCCATCAACGTGTCGGTCGGAAAGTGCACGCCGAGCACGACCCGGGAAAAGCCGACGGCGGCGGCCCAGCAATACAACGCAGTCGCCAGTTGCGGCAGGCAATAGCCGAACAGGGTTGCCACCATGAACGCCGCCGAGGTATGGCCCGAGGGAAAACTGAACTGGTCGGCCGGCTTGATCGCACTTTGAAAGTTGCTGAGCGCTTGCTGCGGGCGGTTGCGTTTAAAACCCTTTTTCAACGCGAAATACACCGGCCTTTCGATCAGAAACGCCAGCACCATGGCTTGCAACAGCCCGTCCTGGCCGCCCCGATCCCAATACAGCCAGCCGGCCGCCAGCACGTACAGCAAACCGTCCGCCGTCCGGGAAATTCCCCGGCACACCGGCATCAGACTGGTACGGATCGCGACGGCGTTGACCCAGGTGAACATCGTCACGTCGTATTTGTGTATGGAATAAATCAGTTTCATGTCCGGCCCTCCGGGGTTGATTGCGCAGGTCGACCGCGACTGCCGCGCAAGCTGAAAATCTTGGATTTTCCGTATGTTCGAATTCCTTAACTGCACTGCCAGCTTAGGATCGGTTTGTGACAGGCGGATGACGCTTTGTTTAAGGTTTTGTGACAGGGCCAAATTCGGGATTGTTTGTTACAATTGCCGGCTGCGGCGCGTCCGGCCCTTCTGCCTGCCGGCCCCGATTTTCCGGCCCGCGCTTTTCCATTAATCGGCAACCCTCCTTTCGGATCGATTCAGGCGGCAAACATGCAACGTTTTTGTACCCTCGGTTTTGTGCTCGGCCTGATTCTGATGGTGTTCGGTTTGACTTATACCCTGCCGATTGCGACGTCTTTGTATTTCGACGACGGCATGGCAGAACACTTCGTCAACGGCATGTCTTTGAATATCGGTGTCGGCAGCCTGCTATCCGGCCTGACCATGCGTTTTCGCGGCGACGTCAAAACCCGCGACGGCTATTTGTTGGTGGCTTCGTTCTGGATATTGATGTCGGCGGCGGCAACCTTGCCGTTGCTCTGGGGCATGCCCGGCTTGTCGTTTACCGACGCGTTTTTCGAGTGCGTCTCCGGCTTCACCACCACCGGTGCCACGGTGCTGATGGGCCTGGACCACCTGGCGCCGTCGCTAAACCTGTGGCGGCACGAACTGAACTGGATCGGCGGCCTGGGTATCATCGTGTTGGCCGTGGCGATTCTGCCGCTGTTGGGCGTCGGCGGCATGCAGTTGTACAAGGCCGAGATTGCCGGCCCGGTCAAGGACAGCAAGATCACGCCGCGCATCACCGAAACCGCGCGCTTGCTGTGGCTGGTGTACGCCGGCGGCACGGTGTTGTGCACGTTGAGCCTGAAACTGGCCGGCATGGGCTGGTTCGATGCGCTCTGCCACGCGTTTTCCACGCTGGGCCTGGGCGGATTTTCGACCCACGACGCCAGCATCAGTTATTACGATTCTCCGGCGATCGAATTCGTACTGGTCGTGTTCATGCTGATCTCGGCCATTAATTTCGCCACGCATTACACGGTGATGCATCAAATCAGCCTGAAGCCTTACCTGTTGGATCCGGAAGCGATTCCGATGCTGGGCGTGGTCTCAGGCAGCATTCTGCTTTGCGCCGGTTACTTGTGGCATTTCGAAACCTATCCGGATTTTTTCGAGAGCCTGCGCCACGTTGCGTTCAATCTGGTCTCGGTCGCCACCGATTGCGGCTTCATGAGCGCGGACTACGACCGCTGGCCGCCCTTCGTGCCGTGGTGGATGTTGTATTTGAGCTGTATCACCGCCTGCACCGGCTCGACCGGCGGCGGCATCAAGATGTTCCGCACCCTTCTGCTGTGGAAGCAGGCCGGCCGGGAAATGTTCAGCATTCTGCATCCGCGCGCGGTCAATCCGATCCGGATCGGCGACACCCCGATCGCCAACAAGATCATTTTCGCGGTATTGGCCTTCATTTTCCTGTATTTCATTTCGATCGTCGTGCTGACCTTTTCGCTGATCTTTTCCGGGCTGGACCCGATTTCGGCGCTGAGCGGCATTATCGCCTGCATCAATAACGCCGGCCCCGGCTTGAACGTGATCGGCCCGGCGCAGAATTACGGAGTACTCAGCGATTTCCAAACCTGGATTTGCTCGATTGCGATGCTGCTGGGACGCTTGGAAGTATTCACGCTGATCGTGCTTTTTACACCCACGTTCTGGAGAAAATAGTACAATTCGCCGGACCAATTCTGCGTCGGCCCGGCCAACTACGCTCGTTTTGAGCCGGCCACAGGCTACAAAAATCTCAATTCTAAAATCAGGAACATTTGACATGACTTCCGCCCGACATATCGACTTTCTCAGCAAAAGAAAAATAGCCTTTTTCTTTTCCGGCAGCCTGCTACTGATTTCGATCATTTCGTTTTTCGCCAAGGGCTTGGATCTGGGCATCGATTTTACCGGCGGCAGCGTCTACGAGATGCACTACAACCAAGCCGCCGATCTGGACAAGATGCGCGCCACGTTGGAACAGGAAGGTTTCGCCGACGCCAATCTGCAGCATTTCGGCAGCGCGGCGGACGTGCTGATTCGACTGAAACCGGTAGAGAACATCAGCCAAAAGGAACTTAGCGAAAAAGTCCTGAAAGTCGCCAACAGCAGCCAAGCCCAACCCGGCGAATTGCGCCGCGTCGAGTTCGTCGGCCCACAAGTCGGCGAAGACCTGATCAACGACGGCGGCTTGGCGCTGCTGTTCGCCTTTATCGGCATCATGGTCTACGTCAGCGTTCGCTTCGAGTGGAAACTGTCGCTGAGCGCTATCGCCGCGCTGTTCCACGACACCATCATCACGATGGGCTTTTTCTCGGTGTTCGGCTGGGAGTTCGACATGACGGTGCTGTCGGCGATTCTGGCGCTGATCGGCTACTCGATCAACGACACCATCGTCGTCTACGACCGGATCCGGGAGACGGTCCACACCAGCAGGATCAAGGAATCGATCAACGAAATTGTCAACACCGCGTTGAACGACACGCTGAGCCGAACCATCCTGACTTCTTTAACCGTATTCCTGACCTTGCTGGCGCTGGCATTTCTGGGCGGCAAGACCATCCACGGCTTCGCCATCGCGATGATGATCGGCGTGGTCAAGGGCACTTATTCCTCGATTTATATCGCCAGCTCGTTGGCGCTGAGCCTTGGCCTGACCCGCGAAGACTTGATGCCGCCAGCCAAGGACAACGTCGTCGACGACATGCCTTAATTGGCCGCCTTATTCCGATTCCCAACTTCGAGCGTACATTCACGGACTAACTTGATGACCCAACAGCTAAATACTCGCGAACTGACTCAACTAACTCTCGGCATCCCCGGCTTCGAATACAAAGACCTTTACGACAGCAAACGCCTGGCCGATTTGTTGTCCGTGTTCGACCAATCGGTCAAGCAACACGACTCGGCTCTGTTCGACGAGATCGCCGCCTACCGCGCTTGCGGCGGCGCCGGCATGAAGCCGGAAGACATATCGGAACTGTTGGTCAGAACGGCGCCGCTGGTCGGCACCTTCGTTGCCAAGCTGTTCAACGTTGAAGACGTACGCGACCAGCAAATCGGCCATATTCGCGGCGAGTTCGACAGCGTGTTTACTTACCGCACCCAGATCGTCGGCAACCTGGCCAAACTGTTCAAAGGCCAAACCATCGACAGTTGGGATATAGCGGCATTGCGCGCTGAAATGGACGGCCTGCTGGCCGCCGCCGGCAAAACTGAGTTGTTCGACACCGATCCGGAGTTGGCGGTTAGTCAATTGGGCGCCGACCTGTGGCGGGCAGCGCAGCAGGAAAACCCCAGCGCGGCAGATGCCGCCGCCTACGATACGGTTTGTCGCTGGAGCTTTGCCGCCAAACAGGCCCCCGAATTGCAAAGCCTGGTCGCAAAATGGCTGAGCTTTAAAGTCCCGGAAAAAACCAATCTGGAAAATCTGGTCGACCACGAAAGCGTGGCGCAAAACGGTTACGACGTTTGGGCTTGCGACGACCACCATCACCGCCGCCGCGACGGCTTCGCCTTGACCGACAAGCGCTTCAACCAGCGCCAGGCCTTGTACGAAGTCGACCATTGCATCTATTGCCACGACCGCGACAACGACTCCTGCTCGAAGGGCATCAAAAACAAAAAAGACGGCACGTTCAAAACCAACCATTTGAACGCGCTGATGACCGGCTGCCCGCTGGAAGAAAAAATTTCCGAAATGCACGTGGTCAAACGCCAGGGCGACAACATCGGCGCACTGGCGATGATCATCATCGACAACCCGATGTGCCCCGGCACCGGCCACCGGATTTGCAACGACTGCATGCGCGGCTGCATTTACCAAAAAACCGAGGCGGTCAACATCCCGCAAATCGAAACCAACGTGCTGACCGACGTTCTGTTCATGCCCTGGGGTTTCGAGATTTACAGCCTGCTGACCCGCTGGAATCCGCTCAACGTCAAGCGCTCCACCGCCCAGCCCTACAACGGCAAAAATGTGCTGGTCGCCGGCATGGGCCCGGCCGGTTACACCTTGGCGCATTACCTGTTGAACGAAGGCTTTGGTGTGGTTGGTATCGACGCGCTAAAAATCGAGCCATTGCCACTGCATTTGACCGGCGACCGCAATAACCCGCCGCTGCCGATTATCGATTTCAAAGATCTGTACGATGACCTGGACAAGCGAGTCATGCTCGGTTTCGGCGGCGTCGCCGAATACGGCATCACCGTGCGTTGGGATAAAAATTTCCTGAAAGTGATTTACCTGACCCTACTGCGCCGCAGCGCCTTCAAATGTTACGGCGGCGTCCGTTTCGGCGGCACCGTGACGATCGACGAAGCCTGGGAATTGGGTTTCGACCACATCGCTATCGCCAGCGGCGCCGGTAAGCCGACGATCATCGATCTGAAAAACAACATGACCCGCGGCATCCGCAAGGCATCGGACTTTTTGATGGGCTTGCAATTGACCGGCGCGGCCAAGGAATCGTCGCTGGCCAACCTGCAACTGCGCTTGCCGGCCGGCGTGATCGGCGGCGGCTTGACCGCTATCGACACCTGCACCGAAGCCTTGGCTTACTATCCGTTGCAAGTCAGCAAAATTCTGCACCGCTACGAAAAACTGTCAGCCAAATATGGCGAAGCCGAAGTCCGCCGCCGTTACGACGCCGAAGAACTGGAAATCCTCGAAGAATTCCTGGCTCACGGCCGTGTCATCGAACAAGAACGGCAGCGCGCCGCCGCAGCCGGCGAAACTCCGAATTTCCTGCCATTCCTGAAACAATGGGGCGGCGTGACGCTGTTCTACCGTAAAGGCATCAAGGACTCGCCAGCCTACCGGCAGAACCACGAAGAGATTCACGAAGCTTTGTCCGAAGGCATTTTCCTAGCGGAGGGCATGAGCCCGCTGGAAGCGATCGAAGACCAGTACGGCCACCTGAAAGCCGTCCGTTTCGAGAAACTGACCGAGCAGGAAGGCCGCTGGCGTAAAACCGACGAAGTCGAAGTAAGCCTACGCGGCTTGTTCATCGCCGCCGGCACCGCACCGAACACGATCTACCAATCCGAGCATCCGCGCACTTTCGCGATGGAAGGCAAATTCTACAAACGCCACGAACCGGACTGGTTGGACGGCAAAGCGCAACTGGCGCCGATGGCCGACGACGCCCAAGTCAAGGTCGGCAAACCGGCGCCGTTTACCTCCTACCAAAGCGAAGGCCGCTACATCACCTTCTACGGCGACAACCACCCGGTTTACGCCGGCAACGTGGTTAAAGCGATGGCCAGCGCCAAAGACGGTTATCCGTATATCGTCAAATTGTTCGCCAACGAACTGGCTGCGCTCGACCCGGCCCAACAAAGCCAACGCGACGCCCAACTGCACGGCTTGCAAGACAAACTGGACGAGTTGTTTTTGGCCCGTGTTGTCGAAGTCAATCGCCTGACGCCGACCATTATCGAAGTGGTGATCAAGGCCCCGGCAGCGGCCAAGCATTTCGAACCCGGCCAATTCTATCGGGTACAGAATTACGAATCGCTGGCCCCGGTGGTCGAAGGCACCACGCTGGCCGCGGAAGGCTTGGCGTTGACCGGCGCCTGGGTTGACAAAGAAAAAGGCCTGGTATCCTTGATTGCATTGGAAATGGGCAGTTCCAGCCGCCTGTGCGCGACCTGGAAACCCGGCGATCCGTTGGTGTTGATGGGCGTCACCGGCGCTCCGACCGAAATTCCGACCGGCAAAACCGTATTGCTGCTGGGCGGCGGTTTGGGCAACGCGGTACTGTTCTCGATCGGCAAGGCCATGCGCGCCGCCGGCAATAAAGTGTTGTACTTCGCCGGTTACCGCAACCGTATCGACTTGTTCAAGGTGCCGGAAATCGAGGAAGCGTCCGACGTCATCGTCTGGGCCGTCGATAACATACCGGGCAACGACGCGATTCCAGTGACCCGGCCGCAGGACAAGACCTTCGTCGGCAACATCGTCGAAGCGATGGTCGCCTACGCCGAAGGCCAATTAGGCGAAACCACGCTGAAATTGCAGGATGTCGACCATCTGATCGTGATCGGCTCAGACCGCATGATGGCAGCGGTCAAAGCGGCGCGCTTCGCAGCGCTGAAACCGTATTTGAAGACCGACCACGAAGCGGTCGGCTCGATCAACTCGCCGATGCAGTGCATGATGAAAGGGGTCTGCGCGCAGTGCTTGTGCAAGCACGTCGATCCGGAAAGCGGCGAGGAAAGCTTCATGTATTCCTGTTACAACCAGGACCAAGCCTTGGACTACGTGGACTTTCCGAATTTGAACGCCCGCTTACGGCAAAATACCGTGCAGGAAAAACTGTCGTCGTTGTGGTTGACTTACTTGCTGGAAGCGGCCGGTAACTAAACCTTTACAACATAAGCCCGCATTCCGGCTCCGGCTGGAAACGCGGGCCGCTTTCGCGGCTAAGGAACTCGGTACCGCCGCGACAGTCTGGGCTTCAAATTCTGAAAGGAGTTCGCTCGTGTTACTACGTATTTCGTTGTTTCTGCTATTTGCTTGCTCGCCAACCCTAGTTTGGGCCAGCAACGAACCCACCGCCTCCCATGTACTCGATTTGACCCACCACTGGGTAGGCTACCTCGCCATTTGCATTTTCTCGCTGGCCTACACCTTGGCTATGACCGAGGAAGTCACGGAATTAAACAAATCCAAACCGATGGTGCTCGCGGCGAGCTTGATCTGGGCGTTTATCGCCGGCGTCTACGTTAACGGCGGCATGCGCGAGGAGGCCGGTCAAGCCTTTCGCGCCGCGCTGATCGGCTACGCCGAGCTGTTTTTGTTCATTATGGTGTCGATGGCCTATTTGAACGCGATGGAAAATCGCGGGGTGTTCGATAATTTGCGGGTCTGGCTGCTGAGCAAAGGCTTCAGCTACCGCAAACTATTCTGGATAACCGGATTCATGTCGTTTTTCATGTCGTCGGTGTGCAATAACCTGACGACAGCGCTGTTGATGGGTGCCGTCATCATGGCAATGGGCAAGGACAACCGGCGCTTCGTGACACTGGCGTCGATCAATGTCGTGGTGGCGACCAACGCCGGCGGCTCGTTCAGCCCGTTCGGCGATATAACCACGCTGCTGGTCTGGCAGAGCGGCGTGGTGCCGTTCGCCGATTTCTTCTCGCTGTTCATCCCGGCAATCGTCAATTTTGCGTTGCCGGCTATCGTCATGCATTTCTGGATTCCGCGCGAATTTCCGGCCGCAGTGGGCAAAGCGCCGACCATGAAGCGCGGCGCGCTGGCGATGATCGTCCTGTTTTTGTTGACCATCATCACCGCAGTCTGCTTCGAGAATTTCCTGAAATTACCGCCCGCCGCAGGCATGTTGGCCGGCCTGACTTATCTGAAATTTCTCGGTTATTACCTGCAAAAAACTGAAGACAAGAGCAAAGGCAGCGATTTTGCCCACGTTTACAAGCTGTTTCAGGTTGAGTTGCCGGCCACGCAGCAAAACCAAAGTTTCGACGTATTCAAGAGCGTCGCCCACCTGGAATGGGACACCTTGCTGTTTTTCTACGGCGTCATGATGAGCGTCGGCGGTTTGAGTTTCATCGGTTATTTGACGATGGCCTCCAACGTGCTTTACATCGGCATGGACCCGACGATTGCCAACATTCTGGTCGGCATTTTTTCCGCCTTCATCGATAACGGCACGATTATGTTTGCGGTACTGACAATGCACCCGGACATCTCGCAAGGCCAATGGCTGTTGGTGACGTTGACCGCCGGCGTCGGCGGCAGCCTGTTGGCGATCGGGTCGGCAGCCGGCGTCGGCCTGATGGGGCAAATGAAGGGTATTTATACCTTTAGCAGCCATTTGAAATGGATGCCGGTGATATTACTGGGCTTCTTCGGCAGTATCGCCGCCCATTTCCTGCTCAACGGCCATTATTTCTGAGCCACAATCGGCAGCAAGGGATTGCTGCCCGTTAGGGCAATTGCCAAAAACATCGGATTTGTATCGCTTTTTGCAACACGTCATTTGGCGCTAGCTTCCGCCGCCGCCAGCCGCCCCTGCCGGACGCACCGAAAGAATATTTATTTATTTTTCAAAGCGTTAAACCCAGCCCATCTTACCAAAACCGTCTCCCGCCGCCTGCAACTGCCGCTAACATTCGGCAGGCCCGCCATATGCCAGGCAAAAATCGCTTTACTTTTTGTGGATAGCCGCAGCGAGCCATGTATAATGCAACCGATTTAGCTCGGTATCGTTGTCGCTTTTCAAGCTCGCAATAGGATCAACAAACTTTGTTTTCCGCTTACCCGCTTTAGTCACAAACCCTAGTTACAAACCAGCGAATAGCACTTTATAAAGCAAGAGAAATTTATGTCAGTTCAAGTAGAAGGCAAAGTTAAATGGTTCAACGATGAAAAAGGTTTCGGCTTCATCGAACAAGAGGGCGGCAAAGACGTGTTTGTGCATTTCAGCGCAATCAATGGCAGCGGCCGCAGAACTTTGAAAGAAGGCCAAAAAGTCACGATGGAAGTGACCAACGGCCAAAAAGGCCCGCAAGCGGAAAACGTTACTCCGTTATAAATCCGATAAAAAAACCGCCTCACCAGCGGCTTTTTTGTTAGACCAGTCTGGCCCAAAGGTCGTATTCGTCGGCGTCCTCGATTTCGACGTCGACGAATTCCCCGACCTGAAGATGGCTGGCGCCATCAATGAACACCTGTCCGTCGATTTCGGGGGCGTCGCTTCTGCTGCGTGCCACCGCGCCTTCTTCGACCACTTCGTCGACCAACACGATCTCCCGACTGCCTATCCGCCGCTTTAAGCGTTCGGCACTGATTACAGCCTGATGCTCCATGAAACGCGCCAACCGCTCCTGCTTAACTTCTTCCGCCACCGCATCCGGTAACGCGTTTGCCGCCGCACCCTTGACCGGCGAATAAGCAAAACAACCGACTCGGTCCATTTGCGCTTCCGTCAAAAACTGCAATAGCTCTTCGAATTCCTGCTCGGTTTCGCCGGGGAAACCGACGATAAACGTACTGCGTATGGTTAAATCCGGACAAATTTCGCGCCAGACACGAATGCGCTCCAGATTGTTTTCCGCTGCGGCCGGCCGCTTCATCAACTTCAAAATCCGGCTGCTGGCGTGTTGAAACGGGATATCCAGGTACGGCAGGATTTTCCCGTCGGCCATCAGCGGCACGACGTCGTCGACATGCGGATAGGGATAGACGTAATGCATCCGCACCCAAATCCCGAGCTCGCCCAAGGCCGCCGCCAAATCTTTGAAGCGGGTTTGGTAGTCGCGGCCACGCCACGACCGGCTTTGGTAGTGCAAATCCAAACCGTAAGCACTGGTGTCCTGCGACACGATCAATAGCTCTTTAACGCCCGCGCCAGCCAGCTTCTCGGCCTCGACCATCACATCGTCGAGCGGCCTGCTGACCAGGTCGCCACGCATCGACGGAATGATGCAAAAGGTACAACGGTGGTTGCAGCCTTCCGAAATCTTCAAGTAGGCATAATGCTTGGGCGTCAATTTAATGCCTTGCGGCGGCAACAGCTCCAGGAAGGGATTGTGCGCCGGCGGCAAATGTTCGTGCACGGCTTCCAGCACTTCGTCGGTGGCGTGAGCGCCGGTGATTTTCAGCACTTGCGGATGCCGCGCCAGAATTTCGTCCTGCCGCGCGCCTAGACAACCGGTGACGATAACCTTACCGTTTTCGGCCAGGGCTTCGCCGATGCTGTCCAGCGACTCTTCCACCGCCGCATCGATAAAACCGCACGTATTGACGATGACCAGATCGGAATCCTTGTAATTCGGCGACACCTGGTAACCCTCGGTGCGTAAGCGGGTCAGAATCTGTTCGCTATCGACCAGGGCTTTCGGACACCCCAAACTAATAAAACCAACACGCGGATTACTCATCAAATTCTCTCGAAAACGTTATAAACAGGTAGGCGGCTTCGGCAAGCCGGCAATTTTGCAGGCGTATTTCAGCGGACCTTTGGGAAATAGTTTTTGCAGATAACGGCTGTTGCCTTTGTCTTCGCCGAATTGTTTACGCACCGCGGCGACAAACATCCTGGCGTTGGGCAAATGCTTAAAGCGCGCGTAGTAGTCGCGAATGAAATACAGGATCTCCCAATGGGCATCCTCCAGCTCCAAGGCCTCGGCCAGCGCCAACGCCTTGGCGACGTTTGGATTCCACTGCCCCGGGTCGCGCAAAAAACCGTCTTCCGTGGTTTCCAAATCCGCGCCGTCGTGTATCAACACCAGGAATGGATCGCCGGATGCTTGACGGTTAACTCGACCAAGCCGGCGTAGTCTATCGCTTCGATCCCGGGCAACAAGCGATCCGCCGCCAAGCCGTGAGCCGCGACCATATCCCGCATCGCATACAACTTGCAGGATCGATCCAATGCCCGTTGCAACAAGCGGTTATCCCGGTGGCCGCGCAACGCACTACAGACCGTGGCATCCAGCAGCACGATCTCGTCGCCCGGCGCCATTCTCTCGAATAGCTCGGCCTGCAGCGGCGCTTGCGACAACAAATGCAACATCACTCGGCGTGGGTCAATTTCAGGCCGACGATGCCCACGACAATAAACATAATCGACGCCAGCCGCACCCAGTCGGCCGGCTCCTTGAACCACACCACGCCGATCACGGCGACCCCGACCGCGCCCATGCCGGTCCACACCGCGTAGGCGGTTCCCAACGGCAAAGTGCGGATAGCCAACATCAACAAATAAAAACTGCCGATACCGGAGATCCCGGTCACCACGCTCGGCCACAGCTTGGTAAAGCCATCGTTAAACTTCAGACTTACCGCAAACACGATTTCCGAACAACCCGCGGCCAACAATAGCAACCAACCCATCAAAACCCCTGCCTTTGGACTATAATCGCCGTTATTTTACAATAGCGCTTTCCGCAAACTGCAATATTTAGCAACCTTAATGGAAAAAGAATCCGATTATCTTGTTAGAAACGCCAAATTGGTTTATGGCCACCTGACCGATCTGGTAAAGAAAAAGTGCATTATTTCCGCGCACTTCGGCGAACACAACCAATCGTTTTTAACCACGATTATCGATCTCGACCAGAAAGCCAACCTGTTGACGCTCGACGTGGCGCCCACCGAGTTGCTGAACAAGCAGTTGCTGAATTCGCCCAAAGTCCTGTTCCGCACCGAATTCGACGGCATCAAGGTCTCGTTCCGCGGCAAATCGATCAAGAAATCGCAAAGCGACGGCCATCCAGTGTTCGCCATGCCGATACCGGATGCGATTTTCTGGATGCAACGCCGCCAGTTTTACCGGATTAAGATACCTCTGTCCCATATCAACAGCGTGTGCCAAATCGAATTCACCGCACCGCGCGATCCCGACAACGCCGAGCCGGTCACTTCGAAAGGCGTTTTCAGACTGGTAGACCTCAGCATTTCCGGATTTGCCTTTCTGAATCCCGACCCGCAATTCGACAAGTTCCTCAACCCGGAAGATAAGTACGAAGGCTGCATGATATATCTGCACGACGGCGGCCAAGCCAAAATCAGTTTCGAGATCAAGGAAATTACCAAGGTCAGAGCGACCATGACCGCCACGCAACTGCGGATCGGCTGCCGGTTCACCGATATTCCGCAGGCATTCGAATCCAACATTCAGCGCTATATGCAGGATATCGAAATCCAACAGAAAAATTTGGCCGGATAGCGGAAACGGCCGCCGAGCGGAATTCCGCCCGGCGGCCGTTCCTGGCCACTCCGCTTACCAGTTAGTCTTTATTTTTTAAGTTATTACCGCCATTGCCCGTCTAGTTGCCATGACCGCCTCTCCGCTAAGCCTCCCCGAATTACCGAAACAAAGCGCACAGGTGCAAATCTGGCGCGGCCTAGCCGGCTGCGGCGATGCTTTAGCGCTGGCCAACGCGATCGCCGGCGAAAAACGCCTGGCCGTCATTGTCACGCCGGACACGCAAACCGCGTTGCGCCTGGAACACGAATTGGCCTTTTTCCTCGATAACGCATTCCCTATCCTGCAATTCCCGGACTGGGAAACCCTGCCCTACGACGTGTTTTCGCCGCTGCCGGAAATCGTTTCCGAACGCCTGCGCACGCTGGCCTTATTACCGGAAACCAAGCGCGGCGCGCTGATCGTGCCGATCTCGACGCTAATGCACCGGCTGGCGCCGCGCGAGCACATCCTCGCCCATAGTTTCGCCATCGAAGTCGGCGGCAGCTTGAACCTGGATCTGACTCGCGCCAAGCTGGAGGCGGTGGGCTACCAATGCGTGTCGCAGGTCTACCAACACGGCGAATTCGCGGTACGCGGCTCGATTCTAGACCTGTTCCCGATGGGTTCGAAACAGCCCTACCGCATCGAACTGTTCGACGACGACGTAGAATCGATCCGCAGCTTCGATCCCGATACGCAAATGTCGCAAGACAAAATGCAAAAGGTCGAGTTGTTTCCCGCTCGCGAATTTCCGTTTACCGACGAAGCGATCAAACGCTTCCGCCAGGCCTTCCGCGAACAATTCCCGGACGCGTCGCCGAAGAACAACCTGTACCTCGACGTTTCCAAGCAAATCGCTCCGGCCGGTATCGAGTACTACTTGCCGCTGTTCGTCGAGCGCACCGAATCGCTGTTCGATTATTTACCTAAGACGGCGCTATTCGTGTTGCCGGCCGAGTTCGAAACCGGTGCCGGCCAGTTCTACGCCGAAGCCGAAGAGCGTTACCAACAACGCAAGTACGATATCGATAGGCCGTTGCTGCCGCCGCAACGCTTGTTCTTATCCGCCGACGAGCTGGTTGGCAAAACCGGCAGTTTCAGCCGGATCGTGCTGGACTACCAGGGCGAACAAGGCGAATCGCTGCATTGTCAAGCATTGCCCGATGTAGCGATCGATAGCCGCCTGAAAGAGCCGGCGCAACGCCTGCGCCAGTTTATCGAAGGCTTTGCCGGCAAAATTCTGTTCGTCGCCGAAACCGCCGGCCACCGCGAAGGCCTGATCGAAAAACTGAAAAGCGTCAAACTGGCCGCCAAGCAGGTGCAGAGCTGGGCGGAGTTTTTGGACAGCGAACAGTCGCCGTGCATCGTCGTCGCACCGATGGACCACGGGCTGTTGCTCGAAGAACCACCTCTGGCCATCGTCACCGAGAGCCAGCTCAGCGGCGAAAAAGTCCAGCAGCGCCGGCGCCGGGCCAAGTCCGCGGCTCGGGCGCTGGAAAACATCTTCAATAACCTCGACGAATTGACCATCGGCTCGCCGGTGGTGCACCAGGAACACGGCGTCGGCCGTTACCTGGGCTTGCAGACCTTGACCGTCGGCGGCATCGAAGCCGAGTTCCTGATGCTGGAATACGCCGGCGGCGACAAGATTTACGTGCCGGTAGCCTCCCTGCATTTGATCGGCCGCTATTCCGGCGTCAGCGCCGAAAACGCGCCGCTGCACAAACTCGGCACCGAACAATGGAGCAAAGCCAAGCAAAAAGCCATGGAGCGGGCGCGCGACGTGGCCGCCGAGTTGCTCGACATCCATGCTAAGCGCGCGGCGCGCGGCGGCTTTGCCTTCAATGTCGGCGACGCCGATTACAACGCCTTCGCCGCTGCCTTCCCGTTCGAGGAAACGCCTGATCAGCTCAGTGCTATCGACGCCATTCTGCAGGATATGGCCTCGCCGCAGCCGATGGATCGCGTGGTGTGCGGCGACGTCGGCTTCGGCAAGACCGAAGTGGCGATGCGCGCCGCCTTCGTCGCAGTGCAAAGCGGCGAACAGGTCGCGGTGCTGGTGCCCACCACCCTGCTCGCCCAACAGCATTACCAGAATTTCCGCGACCGCTTCGCCGACTGGCCGGTGCGCATCGAAGTCACCTCGCGCTTCGTCTCCGCCAAGCAACAAAATGCCATTGCCGACGAATTGGCCGACGGCAAGGTCGACATTGTGATCGGCACTCACAAACTGCTGTCCAAGGAGATGAAATACAAGGCCTTGGGCCTGGTGATCATCGACGAGGAACACCGTTTCGGCGTTACTCAGAAAGAGCATTTCAAGAAGCTGCGCTCCGAACTGGACTTGTTGACGCTAACCGCGACGCCGATCCCAAGAACGTTGAATATGGCGATGTCCGGCCTGCGCGATATTTCCATCATCGCCACGCCGCCGCCGAATCGCCACGCCATCAAGACCTTCGTCACCGAATGGATCGATTCGCAAGTGCAGGAAGCCTGCCAGCGCGAAATCAAGCGCGGTGGCCAGGTATTCTTCCTGCACAACGACGTTAAGACTATGGACAAGACGATGCGCGAGCTGGCCGAGCTGGTGCCGGAAGCGCGGATTCAGATCGCCCACGGCCAGATGGCGGAACGCGAGCTGGAACAGATCATGCTGGATTTTTACCACCAGCGCTTCAACCTGCTGATCGCCACGACCATTATCGAAAGCGGCATCGACATCCCCAGCGCCAACACCATCGTCATCAACCGTGCCGACAAGCTGGGCCTGGCCCAGTTGCACCAGTTACGCGGTCGGGTCGGCCGTTCGCACCACCGCGCTTATTGCTATTGCATCGTGCCGCCTAAAACCTTGATGACCAAGGACGCCATAAAACGCCTGGAAGCCTTCGAAACTTCGGGCGAACTCGGCGCCGGCTTCATGCTGTCCTCGCACGACATGGAGATTCGCGGCGCCGGCGAGTTGCTGGGCGACGAGCAAAGCGGCCAAATTCAGGAAATCGGCTTTACCTTGTACACCGAACTGTTGGAACGGGCAGTCAAGGCTTTGAAATCCGGCAAACAACCGGAATTGGACGCGCCGCTGGATTACGGCCCGGAAGTGGACTTGCAAGTTGCCACGTTGATTCCGGAAGATTATTTGCCGGACATCCACGCCCGCCTGGTTTTGTACAAACGCATCGCCAGCGCCGAAACCGAAGAGGATTTGCGCAAACTCAAAATCGAAATGATCGACCGCTTCGGCTTACTGCCGGATCAGGTCAAAGCCCTGTTCGCGGTCACCGAACTGAAACAACAAGCGGCTCACTTGGGCATCAGGAAAATCGAAGCCCACGCCAGCGGCGGCCGCATCGTCTTCACAGCCACGCCGCAGATCGATACCGGCGAGTTGATCCTGATGGTGCAAAGTCAGTCGCAGGTTTATAAATTCGACGGCGCCGATAAATTACGCTTTACCCAGGCCTTTAAGGATATGGAAGATAAGGTGGCATTTTTGGCGAAGTTGTTGACTAGGTTGGCGCCGAAATCATAAGAAAACCCACCAGCGAATCACCAGCCTTCCCGTTTTTGTCATTCCGCTACGGTTCTTCAAGGTATATTCGGCTGAGTTTCCAGATACCGCCGACACGCTTGAATTGCATGGATAAAATGAAAGCAAAATCGTCGCTTTGCTGGTCTTTAGCGCTTATCGTGGCTTTCTCCACAATGGCGTCCCTTAGGTTCTTGTCGATACGTTTTCCGCCAACGACAACCGTGCGCCGCGATTTCTTCGACGAGATCAGGCTGAAGCTTATCGCGCTAGGTTTGTAAACAACAACGGCGGCGTATTGCGATGAAACTGCATGCCCCCCCGCGCGTTACCAGGCTTTCAGCAGCAGCGGAATTCGTTCCATTGATGCTGGCTTGTTTCACGCACCAACTAACACTTGCCTTAGATTCTCGTTACCGCTCGCGCATTACCTGTCGGTATTTTTTACAGGTTTATAACCTTAAATAAGCCCCAAACCTCCGCAAGCCCTACTCGCCCAGATGCGGGGCGTCGATATTTCTTACAAAATTAACAGCACATGGGCCCCTATATAACCATAGGCTATTGAAATATAACAAATGGCTGGAAATATGCTTGTAAGGATTTACTTACAATAAAATTAATTTCATAAAAGGGGAGTCATCATGAGACCCAAAATAATCACCCTTCTCGCCACAAGCTTGCTGGCGAGCAGCATGAATGCGCAAGCCGCAATCGGCTCTTTGGCCGGGAAAGGTTATTACACCTATGGCGATGCGAATTCCTATTCCTTACCTCTAAACGGCTTGGAAGTGATGTCCGGCCCAGGCCAAATAGATGTATACACCAAGCTCGGATTGGGCGCTAACGGCCAAACCGGCAACTCTACAGCAGGGATGGACGACGCCTTCGATACGCCACAAGCAAACAACATAGACGGTTTCCGAATGGGTGCCGGCAACGAACCCTTGGACACGGGAAGCTGGGACCGCGTTGGCTGGTGGGATGCATCGTTAAGTGCGTTGCATGGCGATCTCGATCTGGCGCTAAATTCAATGATTTTCTTTTTTGCCAACAATGAAACCGGGGGCAAAGGTACCGATAATCTGGCAGCTTGGGCTCGCGTGGAATTGACCCAAGGCAACGTACTTCTGGGGCGATTCGATTTGACTAACGATCCCGAGCACGACGGCCAAGGCTATGGCGCACCTCCCGCGAGCGGCGGCGTTCCGATGGGCGATCCGGGAGCCTACACCTCTAACGGGGCAGAGCCTTACGTGTCGGACTTTCTCATGTCAGGCGGCAATGTCTGTGTAAATAGTTCAGGGCTAATCGTCGACTGTAGTCAGCCACACGTCATAGACGCCGAACACAATCTAGGCGGAGACCGCGCGGCGTATGCGATTGTGTTTCCCGAATTGAACGCGCTGATTAAGGGCTTAGTACAGACCGACCTTGCCAATCTTTCCAGCTATGCGCTGCACGTGAATTATCGGCTCGGCTGTGGTCCCGAAAAAACTCAAGCCGGAGGTAGTTTCCCGACAGCTGGACAAGGTGGAAATACTGAGTGCGACCCCAATTACGCCCTTAACGGCGGCGACGAGAAAGTGTTCATTGGCACGGAGTCCTTGCTAAGCACGGTACCGGAACCCAGTTCGCTGGCCTTGCTGGCATTAGGCCCCATTTACATGGGCTGGCGCAGACGCAGGGCGCTGTAAAATACGACAGCCGTTCGGCTTAAGTTCAGGCCGGGGATTTTAACCCCGGCCTTATCCTTTCCAATCTCGCCCGTGCATACCATTGCCGGAATTGCAAGACCCCATCAACGGTTCGCATTTGCCATCTCCGCATCCGCCCAGCTAACTTAGGTATGTAGACAGATCCGAGCAAACCGATCATTGCTCCCCCATGACGCCCCTTGGCTCCGGCTTACCGCCCCGAAATTCAAAAGTTTGCCGGCGCTCTACAAGGCCAACGCGCGCGAAAGAGTGTTTTCATTACAACATCTTCGTTTACGAAAGAAGCCAAGGAATATGTTTCGGTAATTGAATCGAAAATCATACTAATCGATGGCGAGAATCTTGCGAAGCTTATGGCTGAGCACAGCGTCGGAGTCTCAACGATAGGTATTTACGAAGTCAAAAAACTGGACTCCGATTATTTTGATAACGAGTAACGTGATCGGCGGGAACTCGGCACATCGCTTTGTTCTTAAACGCCTAAGTTGGCTGGCGACGTTGCTGACGTAAAGCCGCCAACCGATTCAATCGTTTACTTCTTAACGAAGTGATAAATATCCCCAAACTTGCCTTTCAAGGTCATCGTTTTGTCGTCCTTTTCTACCAGCGAAAATACGTCGAATTTGTCGGACCGGCCCAATAGCGAAATCTTTAATTTGCCGTTTTCCACTTCGTAATTGACCGGCGATTGGTCGTAATAGGTGCCGTCGCGCGGGATATGAGTAATCGTGACCTTGCCGGCGTTGAACGCCCAGGTATCTTCCCGTTTGATCGTATCCTGAGCGCTGGCCGACTTCTTGGTGTACTCCAACTTCCAGCTACCTTGTATTTCGTCGCTGGATTGCAACGGAACGTCGGCAAAACCCTGGCTGGCCATTGCCAATAACAGCACTGCCCAATATTTTTTCATGTCGCTCTCCCCGTTTTGATAAACATAGAGCGTCAGGATTGTACGCTCAGTTTTCCGGAAAGTATCTTATTCATTTCCGGCAGTGTGGTTTCTGTTCAGCGCTCGGCGACATACCCGACTCAGCTGCTTAGCAGGCTTGACCACTGCCCGGCCGATAGCGTCAAACCGGGCGAAACGGCCAGCCCATGGCTATTGCTCCGAATTACTCGGATAGCTATAAATTGCCTGCCCGTTCGCTTTATCGACATAAACCATGTCCACCGTGGCTATCGGTACCGAAGGCACTAACATCGGATAGCTGTGTATGCCGCGGTTATAGGCGGGATCGTCGTAAAGCACCTGCACCGCCGCCGATACAGGGTGTCCGGAACCGACTGCGCGGTCGCCATGGGCAACTGCCGCTCCGGAAAACAAGCCAGCGGCGATAACGAGGGTTTTGATAATGTTTGTAGTTTTCATGATTGCTCTCCCGGTGATATTGGAATCGCCTGTTGCGCCAAAATTTAGGCGTTCCGGCTTGGAGAGCATTCTGGACAAGTTGAAAAAATAAATAAAATCGATTGTTTTTATAACGACAATAGCAATTTTGAATAGACCGCCCCCGGCTTGACACAACGCCACGGCGAGAAGCCAGCGCAGAATCCGCACGGCCGGAAAATGCGGTTTCCGTTAAAATTGCCGGCCTATTGGTTAATATTCCCGGATCAAATCATCCATGCTGCGCTACGACCGCTCTCGATACATTGCGTTAGGCCTGCCCTGTTTGGCCAACGCTGCACTACTGGTCTATGGGCTGGAACTGAAGTTGGGAGTATTCCCGGAGGGTTTTATTGAGCGCGGTTACTGGTTGTTGGCCGCCGGCCTGGGCCTATTCGGTGCGACGGCGATGATCAAGCGCGCCCGCGACATCGGCTCGTCGGCATGGGGAATATTGCTGGGATTTTTATTCGCAGCACCGCTGATGCTGCTGATCGGGATTGTGTTGTGTTTCGTGCCGAGCAATCCGGATGCGGACCGTCTGGAACCGGCTCCAGAGCCGGCAACAACCAAACTTTGGTTGCTGGGCGGCGGCTTGTGCGTGCTACCTTGGCTTGCCGTGCTGGCGCTCCGTTACTGGGGAAGCATTTTGTGACATTCCGCCGCGCCGGTTGACGCCGCCACACTACCGGCAAAGGCCGGCGGCAATGGCGGCAAACAGCTTATTTACCCAACACTTCGCCTCTGACGCTCTCTACCAGAGCCGCCGCTTCGGCAATCAGTTCCTGCGGAACGTTCAATTCGGTCATCGTCGCGCCCAGATGCTCCATGACGGCATCGTAGTGCGAGTCGTTCAGCCCCATTTTGACCAGGCGGGCGTGGCCGTCGCGCAAGGAGCGGCCGGTGTAATTATTCGGCCCGCCGAAAGCCACCGTCATAAACGCTACCAAATGTTCGACCTGTTTCGCCATGTCGGTTTTCTCGAAAAACCGGTTGATGCGGAAATCGCCCAACACTTTGCCGTAAAACAAATCGACTGCGGCATTGACCGCCGCCTCGCCGCCGATTCTTTCGTATAACGATGGCCCTTGCACTTCGTTCGCTTCACTCATGGTTACCCCTCCTCTGTATTTGGTTATTATCGAGGCCGGAGCCGATACGGCAAGCCTTTGATTTTGCCCAGGTTACCAGCCTCGGCGCGGATGATAACCCAGGATAGTTTCGCCTCCAAACTATTTCGGCAACACCAAAGACCGGACAAAGCGTAAGTTATTGAATCTTTTCGAGACCGCCCATATATGGCCGTAACGCTTCCGGCACCGTGATCGAGCCGTCTTCGTTTTGGTAATTCTCGATGATTGCAATCAAGGTACGGCCGGCAGCCAATCCGGAGCCGTTCAAGGTATGCACCAACTCCGGCTTGCCGGTTTCCGGGTTGCGCCAACGCGCTTGCAGGCGGCGGGCCTGGAAGTCCTTGAAATTGCTGCAGGACGAAATTTCCCGGTATTTTTGCTGGCCCGGCAGCCACACTTCCAGATCGTAGGTTTTAGACGACGAGAAGCCGGTGTCGCCGGCACACAGCAAGACCTTGCGGTACGGCAGATTCAATATTTGCAGAATCTTTTCGGCATGAGCGGTCAGCTCTTCGTGAGCCTGCGCCGATTGTTCCGGCGTTGTGATCTGCACCAATTCCACTTTCTCGAACTGGTGCTGGCGAATCATGCCGCGTACGTCGCTGCCGTAGGCGCCGGCTTCGCTGCGGAAACACGGCGAATGGCAGACGAATTTCAGCGGCATTTGTTTGGCGTCGACGATGACGTCGCGGACGATATTGGTGACCGGTACTTCGGCGGTCGGAATCAAGTAAAAGGTCGGATCGTTTTTGACGGTAAACAGATCGGCTTCGAACTTGGGCAACTGGCCGGTGCCGCGCAAGCTGTCGGCATTGGCCATGAACGGCACGTAAGTTTCCTGGTAACCGTGTTCGTTGATGTGGGTATTCAGCATCAGTTGGATGATCGCCCGTTGCAAGGTCGCCAGTTTTCCGGCCAACACAACGAAGCGGGCGCTGGCAATTTTGGCGCCCAATTCGAAGTTCATACCCAGAGGCTCGCCCAAATCGACGTGGTCCTTCGGCGTAAAATCGAACTGGCGCGGCTCGCCCCAGCAGCTGATTTCGACATTGTCGGCATCGCTTTTGCCGGCCGGCACCGATTCGTCGAGAATGTTAGGAATGCCTTCCAACAGCGTGTTCAGTTGCGTCTGAATAGCATTTAGCTCGCCTTCCGCCGCCTTCAACTGATCGCCCAAATCGGCCACTTGGTCCAGCAAGGGCTGGATGTCCTCGCCCTTGGCTTTGGCTTGGCCGATGGCTTTGGAGCGGGTGTTGCGCTCGTTCTGCAAATCCTGGGTTTTAACCTGAATATCCTTGCGCCGATCTTCGAGTGCCTGGTAAGCGGCGGCATCGAATTGAAAACCGCGTCTTTGCAACTGTTGCACGACCAGTTCCAGGTCGCTTCTGAACAAACGGGGATCTAACATGGCTACAGCTATCCTGAATTAATGATGGGAAAAAACGGCGCTTATACCTGCTTGCCCAGCCACAAGCCGAACCACAACGCGCCACCGCAAAACAGCAGGTTGCCGAGAAACACCGTTAACATGGCGTCGATATGCGATTCGAACGAATGTCCGCTTTCCAGCAGATACAAAATCAAATACAAACCGGACAGAGTCAGGAATACGCCGATCAGCAGCGTCACCAAAATCGCCCGGTGCTCGATGGAAATTTCAAGTTTATGCAGCAATATCGTGGCGACGATGCCGATCAGAAAGGCGCCGATGCCGTTTACCACAGTCAACGCGTACGGATATGGCCAATCGCCGATACGCACGGCGCCCTGGCCGTAGAAAAACAAGCCCTTACCTAAAGACAGGCCGGCCCAGACCGCCAACAGGCAACCCAAGACGCTGACCGCGATATTCAGCCCGGCTTTGCCGATTTGGCCTTGTTCCAGCAGGTAAAAGGTTTCCAGCGAAAAACTGGAGAAGGTCGTGAAACCGCCCATGACGCCGGCTAAAATCGCCGTGCGGTATTCCAAGGCGATCGCCAAGCGTTGCAGAATCAAGGCTTCCGACATCAAGCCGATCAGGAACGACCCGATTAGATTGACCGTTAGCGTGCCGTACGGAAAGCCGCGGCCGAGCCACAGGTAAACGCCGCTGGATGCCAGATAGCGCAACAGGGAACCGATGGCACCGCCCAACGCGACGGCAAATAGTTGCAGCATCAGAACTTGAAGAAAGTTTCCCGGTAATAACGCAGCTCATCGATCGACTCGATAATGTCGTCGAGCGCTTTATGGGAAGCCTGTTTGTTGAATCCGTCTCTGACCTGCGGCGCCCAGCGTGCGGCCAGTTCCTTAACGGTGGATACGTCCAGGTTGCGGTAATGGAAAAACGCTTCCAGTTTAGGCATGTAACGGTACAAAAACCGCCGGTCCTGGCAAATGCTGTTGCCGCACATCGGCGAGGTTCCGGCCGGCAGCCATTGTTGCAGGAAATCCAAGGTGCGCCGTTCGGCTTCGGCGGCGTCGATATCGGAATCCTTGACCCGCTGAATCAAGCCGGATTCGCCGTGGTGCTGCTGGTTCCATTCATCCATCGCCGCCAGCGCGGCATCGGACTGGTGTACCGCAATGACCGGGCCTTGCGCCAGCACATTCAGATTCTTATCGGTGACCACGGTGGCAATTTCAATGATCAAATCGTTGTCGGGATCCAAGCCGGTCATTTCCAAATCGATCCAGATCAGATTGTCCTTATCTTGAGCCATTGCGTTTCTATGTTATTAATAATGTTGCGGCGGATTGTAGCATTAGCTAATCTGTACCGCTAATTGTTAACCCCACCTATCTTGGCTTGATGAACACGTTTACCGGCATATTTTTATTAGCTTTCGTCCTCTCCTACGGCACCCAATTCTGGCTTGCCAGACGCCAGAAAAATCATGTTTTGCAGCACCGGGACCAAGTGCCCGCCGCATTCCGGGATCGCGTAACCTTGGCCGCCCACCAGAAAGCCGCCGATTACACGATCGAAAAAGGCAAATTGCACGATGTCGACAGCGTGGTCGGCATGGTATTTCTGCTGGCGTTGACCTTGGGCGGCGGCATCAGCCTGGTGTTCGACTTCTGGTCGACCTTCGATTTGTCGCCGCTGACCGCTGACTTGGCGGCGATGGCCAGCATATTTTTGCTGATGACGGTGGTCGAAATCCCGTTCAGCTTGTACCAAACCTTCGTCATCGAAGAGAAGTTCGGCTTCAACAAAAACACCATCCCGCAGTTCGCCAAAGATCAACTGTTGTCCTTTGGTCTGACGTTGGCCATCGGCCTGCCGATCCTGGCGCTGATCCTGTGGGTTATGGACAGCATCGGCAGCCTTTGGTGGCTATATGCCTGGGCGATTCTGATGAGTTTTTCGTTGCTGATGAGCTGGCTGTTTCCGACCCTGATCGCGCCGTTGTTCAATAAATTCGAGCCGATGCAGGAAGGCTCGTTAAAACAGCGGATCCAAGGCTTGCTGGAGCGCTGCGGCTTCAGCAGCAAAGGCATTTTCATCATGGACGGCTCGCGCCGCTCCGGCCACGGCAACGCTTATTTCACCGGTTTGGGCAACAATAAGCGCATCGTGTTTTTCGATACCTTGGTTAATTCGTTGGACGAAGAAGAATTGGAAGCGGTTCTGGCCCACGAACTCGGCCACTTCAAATGCAAGCACACCATCAAGATGCTGGTAGCCTCGTCGATCATGACGTTGATCAGTTTCGCGGTGTTAGGCTGGCTGATCACCCAGGACTGGTTCTTCGACGGCTTGGGCGTCACCACTCATTCCAACGCCGCCGCTTTATTGCTGTTCATGCTGGTGTCGCCGGTGTTCACCACCTTTATGCAACCGATCAGCGCCTATTTCCAACGCAAGTTCGAATTCGAAGCAGACGACTTTGCTACCCGCAACGCGCAGGGCAAAAAAATGATCAGCGGTTTGGTCAAACTCTATGAAGAAAACGCCAGCACGTTGACGCCCGATCCGTTGTACTCGGCTTTCCATTACAGCCATCCACCGGCGGCGATCCGCATCGCCCACATCGAACAAAAAATGCAGTCCGCTTAATGGCCGAGCTGCACCAAGGCTTGGTCGTTTCCCACCTCGGCAAGGGCATCGCCGTCGAGGTCGGGGAACAAACCGTGCTGTGCCAAACCCTGCGCAAGCTGGATACCGTCGTCGTCGGCGACCAAGTCTTACTGTCCTTATCCGGCCCGGAACAAGGCCGCATCGAACAAATCCTGCCGCGGCGCTCGGTATTGCAACGCCCCAGCCGCGGCGACCAGGTCCGGCCGGTGGCCGCCAATCTGGATACGATTTTTGTCGTGTTCGCCGCTGAACCCGAGTGCGATTTTCTATTATTGGACCAGTATTTGGCCATTTGCGAAAACTGCAATATCGACGCCGCCTTGGTATTCAACAAGATCGACATCCCGTGCAGCGCATCGGTTGCGGCGGAATTGAAAATATACGAAAGTCTGGGTTACCGGGTCTACCGGGTCAGTGCCAAACAGCACGCCGGCATCGAAGAATTAAAGCAAATATTGCAAGGACAAACCGCCATGTTCGCCGGCCAATCCGGCGTCGGCAAATCGTCGCTGACCAACGCGTTGTTACCGGACCGAACCCTACGCACCAATAGCGTCTCCGCGACCACCCGCCACGGCCGCCATACCACGACCGCCGCGACGCTTTACCATTTACCGGACGGCGGCGACTTGATCGACAGCCCCGGCGTGGCGATTTTCGGCCTGGCCGGCCTGTCCGAAGCCCAACTGGCATGGGGTTACCGCGATTTCCAGCCCTACATCGGCAATTGCAAATTCAACGATTGCCGCCATGCCGGCGATAAGGACTGCGCAGTCCGGGCCGCGGCCGAATCCGGCGCGATATCGCCCAGCCGTTACCAGCGCTTTTTGAAATTGCGGGAAAAAATGCCGCCCGGCAATCGGCTATAGTTACGACGTATATGTTGAACTCACCCGCCGCGGCGAAGCGTCTGCCGGCTTGCGCGGCGGCCCGGCCTTAGCGTAAATTAGCGCTTTTAACCCGAGTCGTCCCCGGCGCCTGGAACCAGCACATGGAAATCAGCCAACAATCAACCGATCAGGCAATTCTGGCTTGGGCTAGAGACGATCACGGCAAACCGCAAATAGCGCTCGATCCGGAAAGCCTTTACCGTTACGGCCATCTGATTCGGTTGACCGAACAACTGGTCCTCGACCAGTTTTCCCGCGGCCTGGTTTCCGGCACCACACATACCTGCATCGGCCAGGAATTAACGGCGATGTCGGTCGTGCGAGCACTCAACCATCCCGACGACGCCGTGCTGTCCAACCACCGCAACCACGGCCACTTTTTGACCTATTCCGGCGACCTCGTCGGCTTGGTCGCCGAAATCATGGGCCGCGAAGCCGGCGCCTGCGGCGGCTGGGGCGGCAGCCAGCATTTGGTGCACCGGCATTTTCACAGCAACGGCGTTCAGGGCGGCATGCTGGGTATCGGCGCCGGTTTGGCTTTGGCGCGCAAGCTACACAACAGCGACGGCATCGTCGCGGCCATTATCGGCGACGGCACGCTGGGTCAGGGCCTGGTTTACGAAGCAATGAACCTGGCGTCGGTCTGGAATGCGCCATTGCTCGTTGTCGTGGAAAATAACGGCATTGCCCAAACCACCGTCAGCAGCCATACCCTGGGCGGCGACATCGAAGCCCGCGGCGCGGCGTTCGGCCTGCCTACTTGGCGCGTGGCCGACGACGATCCAGAATTTTTGGCGAAAGTCGACGGCGTCGTCAACACGGTCCGCGGCAGGCGCGGCCCCGGCTTTCTGGTTATCGACACCCGGCGCATGGGCCCGCACAGCAAGGGCGACGATTTGCGCGATCCCGAGGAGTTGGAGCAAATACGCAACCGCGACCCGCTGGCGGCGCTCGGGCGGCTTCTGCCGGCAGACGTCCGCAATGCCATCGAATCAAACAATCGCCAGTTCGTAGAAGCCGTGCGCCAAGCAGCCGACGCCTCTCCGGAAGCCTGCCTCCGCGAAACTCCGGCCCATATTTTCGAGCAACCGGCTCAACCGGAACCCATGTCCGTTCCGGAAATTCCGGCCGGCAGCAACGTCCGCCAGGCCATCAACAGCACGTTGCGCCATTTGCTCGACTCGGATAAGCGCGTTTTGGTGATCGGCGAAGATTTGCACGATCCCTACGGCGGCGCCTTCAAGGTTACCCAAGGTTTATCGACCGATTTTCCCGGACGGGTGATTTCCACGCCGATCAGCGAAGCCGGCATCACCGGCGCGGCAATCGGTCTGGCGCTGGACGGCTACCTGCCGATCGTGGAAATCATGTTCGCCGACTTCCTGACGCTGTGCATGGATCAACTGTTGAACCATGCCGTCAAATTTCCCGGCATGTTCCCGGACGTCTCGGTGCCGCTAGTGATCCGCACCCCGTGTGGCGGACGGCGCGGTTACGGCCCGACCCATAGCCAAAGCCCCGAGCACCTGTTTACCGCGGTTCCGGGTTTGACCGTGGCTTACCCCAGCCATCGCCACGACGTATCCGGCTTGCTGGCCAACGCCGTGCAACGTTGGCATTATCCGGTGCTGTTCCTGGAACACAAATTACTGTACGGCGAAAAACTGGATCCGGCCGACTATACTGCCCTGGATAGTGCCGACGATGTCGCCACCGAGCTGTTTCCAACGCTCAGGCGCGGCGCCGACGATCCCGATGTGACGCTAGTGGCCTACGGCGGCATGCTGCCGATTGCCGAGGCCGTAGCCAGGCGTCTGGAAACCGAAGAGGAACTGGCGGTGGAAATCGTCGCCCCCGCCTTGCTGTCGCCGTTGCCGCGCGACTCGATGATAGGCCATCTGCTCGAGCGGCAAACCGTCGTTGTCGTCGAAGAATCGCACCACGATTTCGGCGTCAGCGCCGAAATTGCCGCCGCGCTACTCGAATCGGGTTTTAGCGGCCAACTGTTGCGCATCGGCACGCCGCCGGTACCGATCGCTTCGGCGCGCAGCCTGGAACGAAGCATCATTCCCGACGAACAATCCATCATCGACCAAATTCTCGACCTTTTCTAAGGATTGCCATGGCCAGCTACCAGACCGTCCCCTGCGTCAATATCAACGACGAATTCGTCGACATCGTCAGCATCGACGTCAAACCGGGGCAATACGTCAACAGCGGCGACATCGTCGCCACGGTCGAAACCGACAAATCGATGATCGACGTGGTGGCGGAGCAAGCCGGTTACGTATTGAGAATCGACGGCACCGAAAAAGAAAAAGCCCGGGTCGGCTCGATCCTGTTTTGGTTGGGCGAAGCGGCGGACGAACCGATTCCCGAACAAGCATCCGATCCGGTAGCGACCGACTCCGTTACGCGGCAGCCGACCGCGAAAGCCCGGGCGCTGTTGAAGCGGTTAGGCTTGGCTGCCGGAGATATTCCGAGCAGCGGCGAACGGCTATCGGTCGCGGACATCGAAACCTGGCTGGCCCGTAACGGCAAAACCATCGCCCCAGCCACCGGTGCCGCACCGATTGCTCGCCAGGACCCGGTGCCGGCTGTTAATGGCGAATTGGAAGCGCTCTCATCGGAAGCTGCGGGCATGCTGCACGCGGTCACCTGGCACCGCGACCACGCCGCGGCCGGCTACATCGAAATGGAATACGATCCCAAACCGTGGGAAGAGTATGCCGCCGGCTATGCCGCCGAACACAAATTGATGTTATCGCCGCTGCTGCCGCTGTTGGCATTTCGCCTGGCCCAGCTAGGCCGCGAACGCCCGACCATCAACTCCACCATCGTCAACGGCCAACGCTACCAATATCAGCCGGTCAATTTGGGGTTTACGGTCCAAGCCGGCAACATGCTGTATTTGACCGTGGTCCGCGATACCCAGGACATGGATACCGCCCAATTCATCAGCGCTCTGGGCGAAATTCAACGCCACGCCATGGGCCATAAGTTGCCGCCGCAGGAAGCCTCCGGTGCGACCTTGTCGTTTTCCAGCATGGCGCGCTGGAACGTCAGCCGCCATATTCCGATTTTGCCGCCGCAAACCTCGCTGATCATCGCCCATGCCGCTCCGAAAAACGCCGGCCATGCCGTGTTGGCCGCCAGCTACGACCACCGCGTGCTAACCGGCTTCGATGTTGCCCAAGTCTTGCAAGCTTTGTCGCAACCGCCCAAATAACCCCCCAAACCTCAAGAGAAACATTGCATGAGCCTGAATCCAGACGCTATCAAAGCCGCGCTCCGCGCCAAAGTCATCGAACTCGCCGCACCGCTGGGTATGGATGCCAGCGGCGTAACGGACGACGATATTCTGCCGGCCACCGGCTTGCTCGACTCCGGCGCCATTTTGGAATTGGTGGTGTGGTTCGAAGCAACATACGACATTCGTATCAAACAGGAAGAGATGAATATCGATAACCTCGGTTCGATCAACGCGATGACCGATTTTCTGTTGGCCCGCAAACCAAGCTAGACAATCAAGCCCTTTCAACTTCACCTAAGGCGATACATATGGCATTGCCGACCATCGAACCGATACAGGACGGCGATCTGCTGCCGTTCTGCCAATTCCTGACCGAACATCTAAGCAACCAGCGTAGCGCCGAGCAATGGGCGCAAGCCTTTCGGCAAAACTGGATTTCGGATAAGCCCAATAACGGATTTGTAATCCGCGACAGCGGCAAAATCGTCGGCGGCATCGGCGCCATTTACGCCGAGCGCAAGATTCGCGGCCAAACCGAACGCTTCTGCAACATTACCAGTTGGTGCGTGTTGGAAGCCTACCGCGCACAAAGCATGCGTCTGGCGATGGCGGTGGTTTCTCAACCCGGATTCCACTTTACCGACCTGACCCCCACCGAAGTAGTTTCGAAGACCTTACAGTTTCTGAAATTCAAACCGATGAACGAACGGCATGCGATTTGGCCGAACTTTCCATGGCCGTTTTCGGCAATCGCCGGCGTAAAGGTCATTACCGATCACGAAACGATTGCCAGCGTGCTGCCGGCCGACGCCGGCAAAGTGTTTACGGAACATCGCCATTTGTCTTGGTTGCAACATGCCGCCGTAGGTAAGCCCGGCGCTTATTGCCATGTGGTCTGGAAACCGAATCGCTTGAAAGGCGTGAACGGCGCGATGATTCTGGGATTCAGCGACGCCGAATTATTTTTACGCTACCGGCACACGTTTGGCAGCCATCTGTTCTGGCAAGGCCGTTTTTACACCCGCGTCGAATCGCGCCTGCTGCCGACGGTGCCGACTCTGGCGCTGGAACTGGCCGGCTACCGCAATAAAGTGTTCCGCAGCGACACGCTGACAGCGGCCGACATCAGCAATTTCTACTCCGAACTAATGGCATTAGACCTATGATCGAGCGAACCCTAATTAAGCCTGAGCCAGCAACTCGCCCGATTTTATCGGTCGTAATCCATACCGAGGAAGAATTCGATTGGAACCGGCCCTACGATCGCAACGCCACCGGCGTCAGCCACATGCAATATATCGACCGCGCCCAAAGCGTGTTCGATAGCTTCGGCATCGTGCCGAACTACGTGATCGACTATCCGATTGCATCGCAAGCCGAGGCCGTTGCTCCGTTGAAGGCTTACGCCGACAGCGGTAGGGCGCTGATCGGCGCTCACTTGCATCCTTGGGTTTCGCCGCCGTTCGACGAAGAAATCAATGCCCGCAACTCCTACCCGGGAAATTTGCCTGCGGAATTGGAGCGGGAAAAACTTCGGCTGCTGACCGAGCAAATCACGGCCTCGTTCGGTAGCCGGCCGCTGACTTATTTGGCCGGCCGTTACGGTTTCGGCCCCAACACGGCGGATATTTTGGAAGAGCTGGGTTACGAGGTCGATATCAGCGTGGCGGCGTCGATAGACTATAGCGGCGACGGCGGCCCGGATTATGCCAACGTCAGCAGCGATCCGTTCTGGTTCGGCCGCCAGCGGCGCCTGCTGGGCTTACCGGGCTCCGGCGGCTACGTCGGTTACTTGCGTAGCGGCGGCACGCCGCTTTACCGGCAACTGACCCAGCCATGGCTGCGCAAAATCCGCGTTTCCGGCGCCGTTGCGCGCTTACGGATGCTGGAAAGGATTCGGCTATCGCCCGAAGATTACAGCGAACCGGAAATGCGCCGCTTGACCGAATCGCTGCTGGACGACGGGATACGGATTTTTGTGTTCAGCTTCCATTCGCCGTCGGTGATGCCGGGCGGCACCCCCTACGTCAGAAACCAAGCCGACCTGGAACGCTTCCTGGGCAAATGCCGGGATTACTTCGATTTTTTTATGGGCCAATTGGGCGGCACGGCAATGACACCGTTGCAGATCAAGGCCTGGCTGGAGCAGCGCTAACTAACCCGGCGGCCAGTGCATTTGCCGGCCGGCCAGCAGGTGCAGGTGCAGATGAAACACAGTCTGCCCGCCGTCGGCGTTGCAGTTCAGCACGGTGCGGTAGCCGTTATCGGCGTAACCGAGATCCTTGGCGATCTGTGCGGCGGTTTGCAGCAGACGTCCGCCCAGCCCGGCGTCGTCCAGTTCGTTCAATGTGGCAACGTGCCGCTTCGGAATCACCAACGCGTGCAGCGGCGCCTGCGGATGCAAATCGCGGAACGCCAGCACTTGATCGTCTTCGTAGACCACGTCCGGCTTGATTTCGCCGGCCGCCATTTTGCAAAACAAACAATCGCTCATAGTTGCTCCTAAAGTTCGCGCCGGCCGTTGAAGGCGTGCGCCAAAGTACCGCTGTCGATAAACTCCAGTTCGCCGCCCATCGGCACGCCGTGGGCGATGCGCGTGGCGCGAACGCCGAATTTGGCGGCGACGTCGGCAATGAAGTGGGCGGTGGCTTGGCCTTCGACTGTCGAATTGGTCGCCAGAATGATTTCCTTGATTTGGCCGGAAGCCATACGCTGCTCCAGCAAATCGAAGCCGAGTTGGTCAGGGCCGATACCGTCCAGCGGCGACAGGCGGCCGTGCAACACGAAATATTTACCCTTGAAGGTCGTCGCTTGGTCCACCACCCAAACGTCGGCAGGGCTCTCGACCACGCACAAGGTTTCGGCATCGCGTAGCGGGTTGGCGCAAACCTCGCACAACTCGGCTTCGGTCAAGGTCCGGCATTCGCGGCAATGGCCGATTTCGTTGACGGCCCGCTCCAGCATCTTGCCAAGCTGCAAACCGCCCTCGCGATTGCGCTGCAACAAATGAAAAGCCATGCGTTGCGCCGACTTGGGCCCGACACCCGGCAAACAGCACAGGCTTTGAATCAGCTCTTTCAGCAAGCCCTGGTTCTGCATCGTTTAAAACGGCATTTGAAACCCGGGCGGAATCGGAATCCCGGCCGTGACGTCGGCCATTTTCTCTTTCTTCATCTTGCCAACCTTATGCACCGCGTCGTTGATCGCCGCCGCCACCAAATCTTCCAGCATGTCCTTATCGTCGCCGACCAGAGACGGATCTATGCTGACTTTACGCACTTCGCGCTTGCCGGTCATGACGATGGTCACCAAGCCGCCGCCGGACTCGCCCCGGACCTCCATGGCTTCCAATTCTTCCTGGGCTTTTTTCAAATTTTCCTGCATTTTTTGGGCTTGCTGCATGATGCCCGCGAGTGCGTTTTTCATTTCTGTCTCCAACCATTCAATTCAGCGGTTCGATGCTGCCAGGCACAATTCTGGCTCCGAACGTTTCTTTTAAAGCCTGCACGTTAGGATCGGCGTTGATATTGTCCACCGCCGCCTGCTGCCGGTCTTCCCGGGCTTTCTGCATTTCCAGCGCCGGCGTCATTTGTGCTGCCGCCTGCTGGGTAATGACCAATTTCAACGGCTTACCGTAATAATGTTGCAAGGCCGTGCGCAGATTTTCCTCGGCCCGGCTGCCGACTTGGTGAAAGCCGGGATCCAGCAATAGCCGGCAACTGCTGTCGTCGATACTGTCCAGCACGCAATTATTGGCCAATTCGCGAGTACGGCCATTCAGATTCAAGGCCGCGATAATGTCTCGCCAGCGGCTTCCGGCATCGGCGGCGGCAATCGGTTGCGCCACTGGGGCTACGGCCGGCTCGGCCACCGTTTCGGCAACCGGCGCGGTCCGCGCCGGGGGCTCGCCGGCTGGTGCCATATTCGGCGCGACGGGAGTCCCAGCCGCAACAGCCTTTACCGGCATGCGGCCAGCCGACGCCGCCGGGCGAAAAGCCAGCATGCGCAATAACGTCATTTCGAAGCCGCTGCGCGGATCGGGCGCTAAAACCAAGTCGCGTTGGCCGGTCAAGCCAATCTGATAATACAGCTGCACGTCCTCCGGCGTTAACCGCTGCGCCAGCTCGTCCAGCAACTGCTTGTCGAATTCGTGGTCGACGAAACCCGGCACCTGCTGCAATACGGCTACCCGATGCAATACCCGCAATATCTGCTGCAGGATCTCGGCGAAATCCGGCGTCAGTTGCGCCACATCGGCGATCTTTGCCAAGACCTGGCGGGCATCGCCGGCCGCCAAGGCCAACAAAATATCGTCGACCGGTTGCTGGGCGACCGCGCCGAGCATGCCCAGCACCGCGTCGCCGGTTACCGTGCCGCTGCCGTAGACGATCGCCTGATCCAGCAAGCTCAAGCCGTCGCGCAAACTGCCGTCGGCCGCTCGCGCCAACATTTTCAAGGCCTGAGACTCGAATGCGATATTTTCCTCGCCGAGGATGAATTGCATCTGCCGGTCGATTTGCTCGGGAGTCAGCCGTTTCAGATTGAATTGCAGACAACGCGATAGCACGGTAACCGGGATCTTGTGCGGATCGGTAGTCGCCAGCAAAAACTTGACGTGGGGCGGCGGCTCTTCCAGCGTTTTCAGCAGCGCATTGAAGCTGTGACCTGACAGCATGTGCACTTCGTCGATCAGATAAACCTTGTAGCGGCCCTGGTTCGGCGCGTATTGGGCGTTATCCAGCAGATCGCGGGTATCTTCGACTTTGGTGCGGGAGGCGGCATCGACTTCGATCAAGTCCATAAATCGGCCTTGTTCGAACGCCTGGCACACAGCACAAGTGCCGCAGGGATTGAAGTTTTGCAGATTTTCGCAGTTGATAGCCTTGGCCAATATCCTGGCGACCGTGGTTTTGCCGACGCCGCGGGTACCGGTAAACAAATAGGCGTGGTGCAAGCGTTCGTGCTGCAGAGCGTGGATCAAAGACTGGCTGACATGCTCCTGTCCGACGAGCTGAGAGAAGTTGCTGGGACGCCATTTTCTGGCAAGAACCTGATAAGCCATTAGCAACGGAAGCGGCAGGAGATTGGGCGGCTACTGCGCCAGCCGCATCCCGGCACACGAATCCGCTGCTACCGTTGCTTCCTTCCGGACCTGGCGGGGTTTACAGCGTATCGTTGCGAGAGGACCGACACAGTAACCATAAAACATCAGCGACTGGCTGAAGAGCTGGCTATTATCCTTAAATCGCTGCCGTTAGGCAAGCGACCCGCAAAAAATAAACTCCGTCCTTAGCGAAAGCCGCCAATATTCAACGCTGTGGCGATGCTGTGACCGAATGCGACCCCGAAACGGCCGACCAAGCGATCGATCAAGCGCTCGTGCGGCGTGAAATTGACCGTTTCCTCGGTGCCGAATTGCTCGCGCACCACCGAATCGATGCTGCCGAAGCCATCGGCCAAACCCAATTGGACGCCTTCCTGTCCGGACCAGATCAAGCCGGAGAACATTTCCGGGGTCTCTTTCAACCGCTCGCCGCGTCCGGCTCTGACCGCCTCGATGAATTGCTGATGGACCTGGTTCAACAAAGACTGCATGTGCTTGCTCTCGCGCTCGTTCACCGGCGAGAACGGATCGAGCATGGCTTTATGCTCGCCCGCGGTCAGTAAGCGCCGCTCCACACCCAGTTTTTCCAGCACATTGCTGAAGCCGAAACCGTTCATGACGACACCGATCGAGCCGACCAGACTGGCTTGGTTGACGTAAATCTTGTCGCTGGCCGAAGCGATGTAGTAGCCGCCCGAGGCACAAATATCGCCGACGACCGAGTAAATCGGCAACTGCGGGTGCACGGCTTTCAAGCGCCGGATTTCGTCATAGACGTAGGCCGATTGCACGGCGCTGCCGCCCGGCGAATTGATATTCAGGATGATGCCTTTGGTATTTTTATCCTTGGCCGCATCGCGCAGGCCTTCGATAATGGTATCGGCCGCCGCGCCTTCGCCCTCGGCGATCTGGCCCAACACATCGACGATGGCTACGTGTTGCGCCGACCCGGTCTCGACCTCCTGCTTCAGCTGAGGATACAAAGCCACGCCCAGCGCTACCGACAAATACGCGAAAGTCAGTAATTTGAAGAAGATGCCCCAACGCCGCGCAGCCTTTTGCTCGGCAATCGCCGCGAACGCCAATTTCTCGAGCACCTCCTTTTCCCAACCGGGCGCGTCCTGGTTCGAATGATCGGGATGCTGTTGATTCGTATCCACCGTAACCTCCTAAAGTAATTCGAGCAAATCCGTCGGATAATCCAGACAAAGCAACGGCTTGTATTGCTGCAGCGTCTCGCGGGAATGGGCGCCGCAGGTGACGCCGGCCGCAGCGACTCTGGCATTGGCCGCCATTTGCATGTCGTGCGCGGAGTCGCCGACCAGCAAGGCCCGCTGTCTGTCGATGCCCAGTTCGGCCAGAATTTCGGCCACCATCAACGGGTCGGGCTTCGATGCGGTCTGGTCCGAACTGCGCGTGGTACAAAACAAATCGGCTACGCCGGTACCGCGTATCGCCTGATCCAGACCGGCGCGTTTCTTGCCGGTAGCCACCGCCAGCCTGAAGCCTTCGCCCCGCAGCCGTTCGAGCATGGCCGTAACCCCCGGAAACAAATCGGTCGGACCGATCTGTTTGGAGAAAAAAGCCTTGCCGTAAACCTCGGCCAAACGTTGCCGAGTTTCGGTATCGACGCCGGGAAACAATTGCCGGGTGGCGTTATCGATACTCAAACCGATAATATCCTTGACTGCAGCCGCCGACGGTATGTCGCACGCACACTCCGCCGCCGCCTGTTGAATGCAGTGGACGATCCAGTCCACCGAATCCATCAGCGTGCCGTCCCAATCGAAAATGATTAAGTCAAAGCGGTTTTTCATGATCGATCAATTGTTGCAAATCGGCCGGCAACGGCGCCACGAAGTGCAGCGGCTCACCGGTCAGCGGATGGGCAAACTGTAATTGTTCGGCGTGCAAGAATAGCCGCTTGTACCCGCGTTTTTTAAACATCTTGTTGGTCTCGCCGTCGCCGTAGCGGTCGTCCGCGACTATCGGATGCCCGAGCCAAGCCGCATGCACCCGGATCTGGTGGGTCCGGCCGGTCTTCGGCGCCGCATGCACCAGAGTCGCATCCTGATATTGCTTTAGCCGCGTGAACAGGGTTTCCGCAGCCTTGCCGGCCTGACTGACTACCACCATGCGTTCGCCGCCCTGGGCGACGTTCTTCAGCAACGGCACGTCCACCACCTGCTTTTTGCGCTGGAACTGTCCGGCCAACAAAGCCAAATAGGTCTTCTGAATGCCGTCGCCGCGAAAAAGTTCATGCAATACCTTCAATACCGAGCGTTTCTTGGCAATCAGCAAACAACCGGAAGTATCTTTGTCCAGCCGATGCACCAGCTCCAGAAACTTCTGTTGCGGCCGGATTTGCCGCAACCCCTCGATCACGCCGGAACTGACGCCGCTACCGCCGTGCACGGCAAATCCGGCCGGCTTGTTCAATACAATGAATCCGTCGTCTTCGTAGAGAATGTGGTTTTCCAAACTGAACTTCAAGGTGGGCTGAACGATGGCCTCGTCTTTTTTTTCGGAAACCCTGACCGGCGGGATGCGCACGATATCGCCGAGTTGCAGCTTGTAACTGACGTCGATACGGCCTTTGTTGACCCGAACCTCACCCTTCCTGACCATGCGGTAAATTCGAGTTTTCGGTACGCCTTTGAGATAACTGATCAGAAAATTATCGAGCCTTTGTTCGCTGTTCGCCTCGGTAATTTCCAGCCATTGCACTTGCGGAGTAGTCTGGTCTGCTGCGGTATTCATGCGCGAAATGATAACAACATATCCGTAAGCTATGTTTAAAATTGCTGGCCCGAATAAACATTGCTATATTAGGCTGGTTTATCTTTGGATAGACTTTGACTATAAAAATTTAAAACCATGGTTTTAGCGCTGTTTCGCCGCGCCAAGCTTATAAAGAATTTTTTCGGGTTTTGTCGCTCAACCCATGATGAGCGAGCTGCATCCTTTGCGTAGAGTTCGGTAAAACAGACCTCCCACTTTTCAAGCGCCCCGCTCGGCATTGCCGATACCCACTGCGACAATAACTACAAGACCTTGCAGTTTTCAGTCAGTCCGGCCGCTCAACTAAAAGTCATATTGGGAAACATGCCGCCTTTATCCGCGACAACCAAACCTGTTCAAGCTCTAGGTAGGATACACAGAACAATAAGGATAATTAAATGAAAAGAATGCTTATCAACGCCACGCAGCCCGAAGAGCTGCGGGTGGCATTGGTAGATGGCCAGAAACTTTACGATTTCGACATCGAAGTTCCATCGAAAGAACAAAAAAAATCCAATATTTATAAAGGCATCATCACCCGGGTAGAACCCAGCCTCGAAGCGGCCTTCGTCAACTACGGCGCCGAAAAACACGGATTCCTGCCGTTCAAGGAAATCGCCCCGGAATACCGCACCGGCGACGGCCAGGAAGGTAAACCATCCAGCAAAAGCAATATCCGCGAAGGCCAGGAAATTGTCGTTCAAATCGAAAAAGAAGAACGCGGCAACAAAGGCGCGGCGCTAACAACCTACATCAGTCTGGCCGGCACCTATCTGGTGCTGATGCCAAACAACCCCAAAGCCGGCGGCATTTCCCGGCGTATCGAAGGCGACAACCGCAGCGAATTGCGCGAAACCATGGCCGCCCTGGAAATTCCGGACAGCATGGGCTTGATCATCCGCACCGCCGGCTCCGACAAAAACGTCGAAGAGCTGCAGTGGGACTTGAACTACCTGCTGCAACTGTGGGAAGCCATCGACCGCTCTAGCACCGAGCAAACCGCACCGTTCCTGATTTTCCAGGAAAGCAACGTCATCATCCGCGCACTGCGCGATCACTTGCGCGGCGACATCGACGAAATCCTGATTGACCAGGAAGGCGCCTTCAAACTGGTGCATAACTTCCTGAAACAGGTGATGCCGCATAATTTGCACAAGGCCAAACTGTATCAGGACAGCGTGCCGCTGTTCAGCCGCTACCAGATCGAAACCCAGATCGAGATGGCGTATAAGCGCGAAGTGTCGCTGCCGTCCGGCGGCTCCATCGTCATCGACCACACCGAGGCCCTGACATCAATAGACATTAACTCGGCCCGCGCCACCAAGGGCAGCGACATCGAGGAAACCGCACTGAACACCAACCTGGAAGCGGCCGACGAAATCGCCCGCCAACTGCGTTTACGCGACTTGGGCGGCTTATTCGTCATCGACTTCATCGACATGATGTCGAACAAAAACCAGCGCGAAGTGGAAAACCGCTTACGCGATGCGTTAAAAATCGACCGCGCTCGTATCCAGACCGGCCGCATCTCCCGCTTCGGCTTGATGGAAATGTCGCGCCAACGCTTGCGGCCGTCTTTGGGCGATTCGACCCAATTGACCTGCCCGCGCTGCAAAGGCCAAGGCACCATCCGTAACGTCGAATCGGTCACGCTGGCCGTGCTGCGCTTGATCGAAGAAGAAGCGATGAAAAAAGGCACCGAGCGCGTCATCGCCCACCTGCCAATCGATTGCGCCACCTTCCTGCTCAACGAAAAACGCGCGGCGATTCAGGAAATCGAATCCAGGCTGCAAGTCGGCATTATCGTGCTGCCGAGCAAACACCTGGAAACGCCGGCTTACGACATCGAGCGGATCAAAGCCATCGGCGACAGCGAAGAAAAAGCCAGCCATTTGCAAATCAAAGAAGAAGACATCACGGTGCCGGAATTCGCCAAACAACTGGGTCCGAAAACCGAAAAAGCCGCGATCAAGGAATTTCTGCCGGATTCGCCGGCACCGGTACAGAGCAAAAAGACTTCGGCCAGTCTGATACAGCGCTTCTGGCAACGCCTGATCGGCGCCGGCAAGACCGTTGAAACCGACGAAGTCGGCGAAAAAAGCGGCGAAGACAAAACCAAACCGGGCCGCAATAATCGCCGCGACCGTGGCGAGCTCGGTGAACGTGGCGCCGGCCGCAACAACAACCGCCGCAGCGGTAACCGCCGTCCGGCGAACCAGCCACCCGCAGCGGCTGGCCAGGAAACCGCACCCAACCTGAACGACGACGCCAAACCGGTAGCGGCAAGCTCCGAACTCGAATCCGGAGCCGATAACGCTGCGAAAAGGGCCCCAGGCGCGGCGCCGGACCGGGAACGCAGCCGCCGCAGCCGTAGCCGCCGCCGCGGCCCGCGCAACGGTGCCGAGAAACGCGGCGAACCGAACCTGAACGGAACGGACGGCGAAGCGCCGCAAGCCAGCGAATATATCCCGCCGGCCGCCGTCGACAGCGGAGAAGGCCACAATCAGCCGCGCTCGTATAACCGCGAGTTTGCCGAGCGGAATCAACGCCCGGCCGAGGACAGCCGGCAAGACCACGAACCCGTCAGAACCGCCGCCGAAGAATAAACGGCGGCAACCGGGCGCCGTCTCGGCACGGCGCCCGCCTCATCTCTACTGCGCGCCTAATCGATATAGCGCCGCAACAAATCCTGGTAGGCCTCGATACGGCGGTCGCGTAAGAACGGCCAAATCCGTCTAACATCCTCACTGCGGCGCAGATCGAGCTCGGCGAACAGCAGCAAATCCTGTTTATCGTCGGCGCTGGCTAAGATCTCGCCTTGCGGACCGGCGATAAAGCTATTACCCCAAAACTGGATGCCTTGCGCCTGATCCGGCGCCGCTTCGAAGCCGATTCGGTTGCAGGAAATTAGCGGTAAACCGTTGGCCACCGCATGGCCGCGTTGCACGGTTACCCAGGCGTCGCGCTGGCGCTGCTGCTCGTCCGCGGCGTCGCTCGGGTCCCAGCCGATAGCGGTCGGATAAATCAACACCTCCGCACCGGCCAAGGCCATCAAGCGCGCCGCTTCCGGGTACCACTGGTCCCAGCAGATCAATACCCCCAATTTACCGATCGAGGTTTCGATCGGCCGAAAGCCGAGATCGCCCGGCGTGAAATAAAACTTCTCGTAAAACCCCGGGTCGTCAGGGATGTGCATTTTGCGGAAGGTGCCGGCAATGCTGCCGTCCTTATCGAACACCACGGCCGTGTTGTGGTACAACCCCGGCGCCCGCCGTTCGAAGATCGTCGACACGATCACGACGTTATTGGCGGCGGCGACTTTGGCCAGTACCTCGCAGGTCGGCCCGGGCACCGGTTGCGCCAAATCGAAACAAGCGGTGTCTTCGCTTTGGCAAAAATAATGGTCCAGATGCAGTTCCGGCAGCACGACCAAATCGGCATTTTGTTGGGCAGCCGCTTCGATTTGGCTGATGGAATAGGCCAGATTGGTGTCCCGGCCGCGATTGCACGGTTGCTGCACCGCACAAGCGATGATGGTTTTCTTCATACTCAGTAGTAATCACGCTAAATCCGGCGCCGCGAACGCGGGCCGGAAACAATGCCAAGGGTTAATTGTTAAAAATTCAGTTTGACGATGGCCGGTACCTGCATGCTGGCGCAATGCAGGCTGCCGTATTGGTGTACCAGTGCCCGGCACGGCACGGCAATCACCTCGCGATCCGGGAAGCAGGCGGCCAAACGCTGCAACGCCACGGCATCGTTGGCGTCGTCGTAAACCGGCACCAGCACCGCACCGTTGATAATCAGGAAGTTGGCGTAGTTGGCCGGTAAACGCTGGCCATGTTCGTCGCTGATCGGTTGCGGCAACGGCAGCGGCACCAGCTTGTAAGCCGCGCCGGATTCGGTGCGGAAAGCCTGTAACTGGGCTTCCATATTTTTCAGGCTGGCATAGTGCGGGTCCGCGCTATCGTCGCAAGCGGTATAAGCGATGGTATCGGCACTGCAAAACCGCACCAACGTGTCGATATGGGCATCGGTATCGTCGCCGGCCAGATTGCTCTGTTCGACCCACAAAATCCGTTTCGCGCCCAAATAATTCTGCAACTGGCCGGTAATCGCGGCGGCGGACATATCCGGATTGCGATTCGGATTGAACAGGCAATTTTTGGTGCTCAGCAAGGTGCCTTGGCCGTCGGATTCGATACTGCCGCCTTCCAACACCAAGTCCAGCGTCGCCGTCGGATAACCCTTGAAAATAGGATGGGCAAACAAGGCCAAATTCAACGCATCGTCGGCGGCGTGCGGGTATTTGTTGCCCCAGCCGTTAAAGCGGAAATTCAGCATCTGCACGGCGGCCTTCGGATGTTGCCATTCCAGGGTCAGAAACACCGTATCCCGCAACCAGATGTCGTTGTAGTCCGCTTGTACATAATGAATTTGCGGATTGTGCGGCAATTGCGTCTGGATGTGCTGCTGGTGCTCGCCGTCCTTGCACAAAATCACCAATGGCTGAAACCGGCTGATCGCGGTGGCGGCCGCGTGGTAGCAATCCTCGACCGCGGACAAATTGCTGAAATCGCCGCTGCGGTGCGGCCAAGCGATGATAACCGCCGCTTGCGGTTCCCATTCGGCAGGAAAGCGAATCATGGAGTACTCCCGGATAAATGACTGAAAAAACGCGGCATTGTACCAACAGGCGGCGGTTAAGACTTGTCCGGCATGTTTTTATTCGCGAGCCGAACAGGCTAGGTAGGCATAGAGCCGCAGCGGGAACCGCCAATTGCGCCCAGCCTTATCGGCCGCGGCGCTCTAGCCCGACCGAAAACCGAGCACTAACCCTTGCTTTTTAAAAATTCCCGCCATACTTAGTCCGGCCGGCTGCGTAGCGAGACGCGGCCGAGCTTTGACCGTAACGCCGCCACCTTAGACCAAGATACCGATGCCGATTCGCCGCCAGCCAGATTAAGCCACCCGCACACATGAAACCTTACCCGCCGTTTCCATTCCGCCAATTCGTGCCGGCGACGCCCGGTATGCGCCGCATTTTTTTCGGACTGGCTCTCGGCGTCAATTGCGCGACGGCAGCGGAGCCGCTACCGGCACTGGAAGACTTGTCGATCAACGAACTGATGCAAATGGAAGTGTCGTCGGCGTCCAGAAAAACCCAAACCGTATCCGACACGGCGGCGGCGGCTTTCGTCATCAGCCAGGACGACATTCGCCGCTCCGGCGTAACCTCGATTCCGGATGCGCTGCGCTTGGCGCCGGGTCTGGAAGTCGCGCAAATCAACGCCAGCCTGTGGTCGGTTACCGCACGCGGCTTCAACGGCCGCTACGCCAACAAACTGCTGGTGTTGATGGACGGCCGCTCGGTCTATACCCCGCTGTTCTCCGGCGTGTTCTGGGACTTGCAGGACACGATGATGGAAGACATCGAACGCATCGAAGTCATCCGCGGCCCCGGTGCCGTGATGTGGGGCGCCAACGCGGTGAACGGCGTGATCAACATCATCACCAAAAAAGCCAAGGACACCCAGGGCAACCTGTTCGTGGCCGGCGGCGGCAACCAGGAAACCGGCTTCGCCGGCTACCGCCACGGCGGCCGGGTCGGCGACGACGGCAGTTACCGGGTCTATGCCAGAACCTTCGAGCGCAACACCTTTGTCAACAACAGCGGCGAACGCCTGCACGACGACTGGCGCTCGGTCCAGGGCGGTTTCCGGATCGACAACCGCATCTCCAACGACCACCGCTACACCGTGCAAGGCGACGTCTACCGCAAAAACGTCGGCAATACGGTGCCGGCGCAAACCGTAGCACCGCCGTTCAACAGGCCGTTCGATACCGACGACCATGCCGAAGGCGCCAACTTGCTGGCGCGCTGGGAGGGCAATCTCAGCGACGGCTCCGAGTTTACGCTGCAAGCTTATTACGACCGGGTCAATTTCAGCGCGGCGACCTTGTCCGACAGCCAGGACATGTTCGACATCGATTTCCAGCACCGGCTGCACCCCAATGCCGACCATGACCTGATGTGGGGTGCCAGCTACCGCTTCATCCATAGCGCGACCAGCGGCAGCGCGGCAATCTCGTTCAACCCCACCAGCCTGGGCTACCACAACGGCAGCGCCTTCGTGCAGGACGACATCACGCTGATCGACGACACGCTGCGTTTGACCCTGGGCACAAAACTGGAAGAAAGCCACTTCGGCAACACCCAGGTTCAGCCCAATGCCCGCTTGATGTGGACGCCGGACCCGAAACATTCGGTCTGGGCCTCGGTGTCGCGGGCGGCACGCACGCCGTCGCGCGGCGAAACCCAGGCCAATATCGCCTTGGGCGGCGTTCCGACCGGCTTCCCGGCGCCCTTCGATCAGATTCAGGTCATGGCACAACCCAATCCCGATTTGCGAGCTGAAAAGGTGTTTGCCGCCGAAATCGGCTACAGAACGCAGTGGACCGACAAGTTCTCCACCGATATTACCGCGTTCAGCAACCATTACACCGACCTGATCATGTTCCGCCAAGGTTCGCTCAATTTCGCCACGCTGACCCAACCCCTGATCTGGTACAACAACAGCCGCGAAGTCACGACCCGCGGCATCGAGATTGCCGGCGAATGGCAAGCCCTGGATTGGATGCGCTTCACCGGCAATTACAGCCACCTGAAAATCGAACGGCCTTACGACAGCGACAATCCCGATATCGCCGGCCTCAGTCCGCGCCACCGCGGCTCGCTGCGCTGGCAGATGGACTTGCCGGAACGAGTCAAACTCGATCTGACTTTGCGCCACGTCGGCAAACTGGCCGCAGTCGGCCAGCAAGTGCCGGCTTACACCACGTTCGACGCCCGTCTGGCCTACGAACCGGTTTCAGGGCTGGAGCTGGCGTTCGTTGCCCAAAATCTGTTCTCGCCGCGGCATCCGGAATTCCAAGATTCGGCGGCCATTTCCCTGCCCGGAGCGGCGGCGGAAATCCCGCGCTCGATCTACGGCAAACTCAGTTGGCGTTTTTGATTTTCCCCCTATGCGAGTACCCACCATGCAAGCGTTCTTGAAAAAATACCTACCCTGGATCGTCGCCGGCATCGTATTGCTGGTGGGCTGGCTGTGGCCGAACTGGCTACCCTGGCTACTGTTGGCGTTGAGCATCGCCGCCTGGCTGTTTCTGCCCCGCCGCGGCTTGATCGGTCCGGTCGAATTGCCGGCCGACGACGCCTTTTTACCGACCGAACAGGTGCAATGGTGGTATTGGACCGGACATTTATTCAGCGAAGACGGCCGCCGTTTCGGTTTCGAGGTGGTGTTCTTCTCCTTCGACAGCCTGGTGATATTCCGCGACCAACTGGTACAGGCCGCCGTGACCGACGTCGACGGTCAAAAATTCAGTTTCGAAGAATTCGTCGAATTCCACTTACCGCAGCGCACGCCGAACGGCTTCAACCTGACCTCGGGCAAAGACAATAAAGTCACCGCGGTCGGCGGCGGCGGTAACGACCGCCTGCACGCCGAAGTCGACGGCTATGTGCTGGATCTGGAACTGAAATCGACGCAGGCGCCGGCCTTGCATTACGGCGGCGACGCCCACCCGTACCGTTTTGGCGGTTACACCTATTACTATTCGCGGCCGAAAATGGCGACCACCGGCACCATCAGCGTCGGCGGCCAGACCTTTAAGGTCAGCGGCAACAGCTGGTTCGACCGCCAATACGGCGAGCTTTACCAAGCCATTCAGCAAGGCTGGCAATGGTTCGCGATCGAACTGGCGGACAACCGGCAAATCATGCTGTTCGACTTCAAGGGCAGCGACAGCAACGTCGAAAAATCCGGCTCGATTACCGACGCTCAAGGCCAAACCGTGACCTTGGCCGCGCACGAATTCGAGGTCAAAGTGCTGGGCGAATGGACCAGTCCACACACCGGTTGCACCTACCCGTCCGGCTGGGAAGTCAGCGTGCGCGGCGAGACTTTTACGGTGGAACCGCTGGTCAAGGACCAGGAACTGCGCGCCCAGCACAAGCTGTGGGTAGGTCCGGTCTATTGGGAAGGCGCCTGCGCCGTCACCGGCACCAGCGCTGGCCAAGCCTATGTGGAATTGAACGGCTTTTGCCGCTGCCCCAACAAAGGCCTGGGGTAAAAACAGCCGCCGCACACCGCGGCGGCTAGTTCAACGCTCCGGCAGACCGCACCAGAGAATATGGCGACCGCGGCGACAAGCTGTTACCTTAGCCAGCGGAATAACAACCATTCGAGCCTGGATGGCCGTTGACCGAGCCCAGCTCGGCGCCCGCCGCCGGCACACCGATCCCCCGTTGCACAATACGATACATGACGCCAACCGCTCCTGACGCACCGTCGACCTCGGCCGCCCGTACTTTGCGCGGCCGGGCGCTTTGCCGTCTGCGAGCCGGCCTGGCCGACGCGGCGACGCTGGTTTCGGCAGTGCCGCGGTTGGCGCCGATTCACCCGCTCCGTTGGCTGGAGGCGACTGCGAACACGTCGCTTCCACGCGCCGTGCTCAAGCTATGCCGGCGGCGGAACGCTCCGCCCCGGCTTCGCCCAGAACCAGCCGCGGCGCCGCATCGCCGCTGGCCCTACCCGCGCCAACCCGCCATCTGCCTGCGCCGCCAACCGGACAAATCCATCCGACCGTTAACGGAACGGGCCAGCATTCGCCACCAGTTTTTCGCCGCACTTTATCTAATCGCCTTATTCGCGGCAGCCGGCCGGCAAGCCCAGGCCGCCGACGGCCTGTCCGAAGCCCAGATCAAGGCCGCCTATCTGTACAACTTCGCCAAATTCGTGGAATGGCCGGATACCGCCGCGCCGGCATCGACCGCTATCAATCTGTGCGTGATCGGCAACAACGTATTGGACGGCGCGCTACAAGCCCTGGACGGGCGCAAGGCCGGCGAGCGCAGCCTGAAAGTCACGCCGCACAGCCCTGCCGACACGTCGTTGGCTGAGTGCCATTTGCTCTACGTCGGCGTTTCCGAACAACAGCGGATGGTGCCGATACTGAAAAACCTGGGCAATGCGCCGGTACTGACACTATCGGATATCGCCGATTTCGCCGAAAAAGGCGGCGGCATCGCCTTGCTGTTCCGCGACAACAAAGTCGTGTTCGAAGTCAATCTGGAATCGATCCGCAATGCCGGCCTGCGGCTTCCCGGCCAGTTGTTGAACATCGCCACCCATGTCTACGGGAGATAGACCGATGCGCGTTTTACCCGACTTTCCGAATTGGTCTTTACGCCGCAAACTGCTCTCTATCATCATGCTGAGCTGCGCGGCCTGCCTGTTGGTCAGCTTGTCGGCGATGGCGGTCAGCTCGGCGGTCAGCCGCTACCGCAACGCCTTGCAGGACATCATCGGCCTGGCCGACGTGCTGGCCGAAAACGGCCAGGCCGCGCTGGTCTTCTCCGACCAAAACGAAGCCCGCCGCCTGCTGAACTCGCTGCAAGAACACCAGGAAATCGCCGCGGCCTGGATGGTCGCGGCCGACGGCTCGGTACTGGCCAACTGGAACCGCAACGGCCGGCCGTCAGCACCGCCGCGCGATTCGCGTTCACCGGTACGGGAACTGCGCACCGATTTCTGGCGGCGCAGCGCCGAGCTGTACGCGCCGGTAATCCGCAACACCGAATACGTCGGTTACGTGCTGATGCAAGCCGATTTCACCGATCACTGGAACAGCCAACTCGCCGATCTCGGCAAAGGCCTCGCCGCCGCCGCCCTGGCCTTGACCGTGGTATCGCTGCTGGCATTGCGCCTGCAACGCATCGTCTCCGGCCCGGTCGAGCAATTGGCGGCCACCGCGCGTCTGATCGCTCACGAGCAGAATTACGCGTTGCGCGTACCGCAACGCCATCGCGACGAAATCGGCGAGCTGGTCAACGCCTTCAACAGCATGCTGGAAGAGATTCAGCGCCGCGACCAAACCCTGACCGGACACCGCGACCGGCTGGAGCACGAAGTGGCGCAGCGCACCGCCGAGCTACTGCAAGCCAAGGAGCTGGCGGAGGCGGCCTCCCGCTCCAAAGGCCTGTTCCTGGCCAACATGAGCCATGAAATCCGCACGCCGATGAACGCGATCATCGGCCTGTCGGACTTGGCCTTGAACAGCAACCCGCCGGCCAAACTGCGCGATTATTTGCGCAAGATCCACACCTCCTCGCTGGCGTTGCTGGCGATTACCAACGACATTCTGGACTACTCGAAAATCGAAGCCGGCCGCATGGCCTTGATCGCGGAAACGTTCAATCTGGAGGAAGTACTGGAAAACGTACTGAATCTATTCATCGTCCGCGCCGAGGAAAAGCAACTGGAGGTCGTGCTGGAACTGGACCCGGCCGTGCCGCTGCTGTTGGAAGGCGACGCCTTGCGCTTGAGCCAGATTCTGAACAACCTGGTTGGCAACGCCGTCAAGTTCACCCAACGCGGCGAAATCCACATCAAAGTCGCGCTGCGCGCCAAACAGGACGGCCTGGCCGAGCTGCTGTTTTCAGTGCGCGACACCGGCATCGGCATGACCGCCGAACAAGTCGCCAACCTGTTTCAGGCCTTCACCCAGGCCGACGGCTCCATCACCCGCCGTTTCGGCGGCACCGGCCTGGGTTTGACCATCAGCAAGCGCCTGGTGGAAATGATGGGCGGCGACCTGCATGTGGAAAGCGCAATCGGCCAGGGCAGCCTGTTCGAATTCGGCTTGCAGCTGCCGTTTGCGGTTGAAAAGCAAAGCCGGCAACGGCCGGAGCAACTGGCCGGCATGCGGGTACTGGTGGTCGACGACCTGGACATCTCCCGGCAAATGCTACGCGACATTCTGCAAAACTGGGGCTTCGAAGTGGCCGAGGCCGCCAACGGCGCCGACGCGTTGGCCCTGCTCAGCCGAGCCAACCAAGCCGGCCAGGACTTCGAACTGGTCTTGCTGGACTGGAAAATGCCGGGGCTGGACGGCATTCAAGTCACTCGCGCCATCAAAGACATGGTGCGGCAGGCGGAAATCCGCCACGCGCCGGTCGTGATCATGGTCACCGCCTTCAGCCGGGAAAGTTTGCTTCACGCCGCCGGCGACACCCCGCCCGACGACGTGCTGGTCAAACCGGTGCTGCCGTCGATGCTGCTGGATTCTGTCACCCGGCTGCAGGGCGGCATGCCCAGCGCCGCGGCCGAACCCAGCCGGCCGCAACTGGCGGAAATGGCCGCGCCGATCCGCGGCGCCCGCATCCTGCTGGTGGAGGACAACGAAATCAACCAGATGGTGACCTGCGAATATCTGACCAACGCCGGCTTGAACGTGAGCGTGGCCAACAACGGCCGCGAGGGTCTGGAGGCCATGCGCCGCGAACGTTTCGACGCCGTATTGATGGACCTGCAAATGCCGGAAATGAGCGGCATTGAGGCGACGCGGCTGATTCGGACCGAGAAAAGCCGCGACGAGCTGCCGATCATCGCCATGACCGCAGCGGTGCAGGAACCCGACCGCAACCAATGTTACGCCGCCGGCATGAACGACCACGTCGGCAAGCCGGTTCTGCCGCAAACCTTGCTTGCCGCCTTGGTGCGCTGCATCCGGCCCCACGAATCGCAGCCGCCGGCCGCTTTGCCGCCAGCCTTCGCTATCGGCGCCGGGCCTAACGCGCTGCCCGGATTCGATTGGGACTACATCGCCGCCGCGATTGCCGATGCCGGTAAACTGCAGTTATTGCTCGACCGCTTTGCCGAAAAGTTTACCGATGCCGACGCCAAGCTGCGTCGCCATCTGTTGGCCGGCGAACTGCAACCCGGCGCGCAATGGCTGCACTACCTGAAAGGCGCCGCCGGCGCGATCGGCGCGGCGGAACTGAGCGGCATCGCCGGCCGCCTGGAGGCGGAGTTGCTGCAAGGCACTTGGTCGTCGGCCGATTTGGAAGCCTTGAGCGGGAAGCTGGCACAAACCCTGCACGCCATCGCCGCCTACAGCCGGCCGTTGCCAGGCACCGGCGAAACCGAAGCGGCCGATTGGCCGGCTGCCGCGAGCTTGGCCGAGCAATTGGCGGCGCTGTTGGACGGCAGCGACTACGTGCCGCGCGAAATAACCGAACAATTGCGTCAGGCGGTAGCGGGAGCCGATGCGCGGCGGCTGGTGCAATTGATCGAAAAATATGTCGGCGATATCAATTATCGCCAAGCGCGCGTGACACTGCAGGAACTGGAAACTACCATCAAACGCCACTTGCCTTGAACCGCCGCCATGAAGACCGATCCGCCGAAACCGCTGATATTGATCGTCGACGATACGCCCACCAACATTCAAGTCTTGGCGGAAAATCTGATCCGGGATTACCGGATCAAAGTCGCCGCCAGCGGTGCGGCGGCGCTGGAGGCTATTGCCGCGCAAGGCGCGCCGGATTTGATCCTGTTGGACGTGATGATGCCGGAAATGGACGGCTACGAAGTCTGCCGCCACCTGAAAGCCGATCCGCAAACCAGCTCGATTCCGGTGATCTTCGTCACCGCGCTGAACGATGCCAGCGACGAGGAACGCGGCCTGAACCTGGGAGCGCTGGATTACATCACCAAACCGTTTTATCTGCCGGTGGTCAAGGCCCGCATCCGCAACCACATCCGCTTGAAACAGGCCACCGACATGCTGGAAGCGATGGCCTGGATCGACGCCTTAACCGGCATTCCCAACCGGCGCCGTTTCGACCAAACGCTGGATAGCGAATGGAAGCGGGCGCAACGCAACCAAACCCCGCTGGCTGCGATTTTGGCCGACATCGATTATTTCAAGGCTTACAACGACCGCCACGGCCACGGCGCCGGCGACGAATGCCTGAAACGAGTCGCCGGCCACATGGCCGCCGCGGCCAGCCGGCCGGGCGATTTGGCTGCCCGATACGGCGGCGAGGAATTCGTCATCCTGCTGCCGGAAACCGACACCGCCGGCGCTCTAAGCATCGCCGAGCAACTGCGCGCCAATATCGAAGCCCAACACATCCCGCACCGCAATTCCACCGTGTCGGACTCGATCACGGTCAGCCTGGGCGCAGCGGCCTTGGTCCCACAGCCCGGCCAAGCCTCGACGGAACTGCTCGATGCGGCCGACCGGCAGTTATATTCGGCCAAAGGCGCCGGCCGCAACTGCGCCAGATGAGCCGCGGTCTGCCGCGGCCGGGTGCGTTAGCGACCGCGCGCAGCCTCAACGAATTTCGAAACCGGCAAAATGCTCATCGGTATGGTGCGCGGTAACCGCTACGTCGCTGACTTTGGCCAGCACCGGCCCCTTGTGGCACCAGGCTACCAGTTTTTGCAAATCTTCCGGGTGGCCGCCGGCGACGATTTCGACCGTGCCGTCAGGCAAATTGCGGACGAAGCCGGACAGATTCAGTTTGACGGCCTGTTTTTGGGTGTAGGCGCGAAAATACACGCCCTGCACCCGGCCCTTGACGATGATGTGCAGGCATTCCTTCATCGCGTGATTCTCCAGCAATAATGAATTTTCTGGTCGCGGGCGAAGTCCTCGGGGATGGTCGCCGCGCTAATGTCTTCGAAATTCAAGCCGACCAAGGCTTCGCGGTCCAATTTGAAGCGGCGGAAGTTGGTCGAGAAATACAGCACGCCGCCCGGCGCCAGTAACGCGGCGGCATTTTTCAACAAAACCACGTGATCGCTTTGAATGTCGAAGGCCTCGTCCATTTTCTTGGAATTGGAAAACGTCGGCGGATCCAGAAAGATCAGGTCGAATTGCGGCTTGTTTTTCAACGCCGCCTGCTCGGCCAGCCATTTCGGGCAGTCGGCGCGCACCAGTTTGTGATCGCCGCGGATGCCGTTGAGTTCGAAATTGCGCTTGGCCCAGTCCAGATAGGTGTTGGACATATCGACGGTAACCGACGAGGCCGCGCCGCCGACCGCCGCGTGCACCGTCACGCTACCGGTGTAGGCAAACAGATTCAGAAAGCGCTTGCCCCTGGCTTCTTGCTGAATGCGTAAGCGCATCGGCCGATGATCCAGAAACAGGCCGGTATCCAGATAGTCCTCGAAATTGACCCAGAACTTGCAGTCGCCTTCCTCGATCACGTGGAAGCGGCCGGAGTCGCCTTGCTTTTCGTATTGGTCGGCCGCTTTTTGCTTGCGGCGGATTTTCAGAAACACTTGGTTGGCCGGAGTTTCCAACACTTTTGGTATCTCCGCCATCGCTCCGGCCAGGCGTTGATTGGCCTTGGCCGGGTCTATGGTTTTCGGCGATTCGTATTCCTGGACGTTGACCCAGGTTTTCTCGCCTTGGTAAACATCGACCGCGACCGCGTATTCCGGCAGGTCGGCGTCGTACAGCCGGTAACAATGCACGTCATTTTGTTTGGCCCATTTGGCCAGTTTCTTCAGATTCTTGCGCAAGCGGTTGCCGAACATCTCGGCTTGCGGGTCGACTTGTTCGGCTTGGGCGCGGCGCCAGATCGATTCGGCACGCTCCTGTTGCGACTTGGCCTTGGGCTCGAAGAAGGCCTTTTCCTCGATGTTAAAACGCAGCAATTTGCATTCCAACGCGCCGTTGAACAAGGTGATCGGCTTCTGCGAACGGATGCCCAATCTAAAACCCAGCTCGGGGTCGCTGATGATCATCGCCGCCTGCCAACCGGCGAAGCGCTGTTTCAACACCTCGCCGAAGCGCCGGTACAGCGCGGCGGTTTCTTGCTCGTCGCCCAGGCGTTCGCCGTAGGGTGGGTTACAGGCAATCAAACCTTTCGGCCAGCTTTCCGCCGCCGACGCGTCGGCGATGTCGCGTTTTTCGACATGAATCTTGCCGGAAAATCCGGCGTTTTCGACGTGCTGCACGGCGGTGGCGACGGTGCGCCGGTCCTGGTCGAAACCGACGATAACCGGCATTTTGTTTAGCCCGGCTTCCCGGCGTTGGTGGGCCTCGTCGAGCAAACTTTGCCACAAACCGGCATCGTGTTTTTTCCAGCCCAGAAAGCCGAAATAATCGCGCTGCAAGCCCGGTGCGATGTCGGCGGCGATCAACGCGCCTTCCAACAGCATCGTCCCCGAACCGCACATCGGATCGAGCAAACTGCCGCCTTGCTCGGCGATCTTGGGCCAGCCGGCGCGCAACAATATCGCCGCCGCCAGGTTTTCCTTGATCGGCGCGGCGATGCTGACGTCGCGGAAGCCGCGTTTGTGCAAACTCTCGCCGGACAAATCGAGACTGAGTTGCGCCAGGTCGTTATGCAGATAAACGTTGACGCGGATGCTGGGCCGTTCGGTGTCGACGCTGGGGCGCTTGTTGAACTTGGCGCGCATCTGATCGACGATGGCGTCCTTGACCTTTTGCGCGCCGAAATGGGTGTTGTTGACGGCCGGACTGTTCTTGCTGCTGAACGACACCGCCAGACTGGCGTCGGGCTGGATGTGCTCGAACCAGTTGATGCGTTTGACGCCGTCGTATAAATCCTGCTGGGATTTGACCTCGAAACTGCTCAAGGGTAGAAACACCCGGTTGGCGACCCTGGACCACAAACACACCCGGTAGGCCAGCGCCAGATCGCCGTCGAAGGCCACGCCAGCCAGTTTTTCCTTGACGTTTTGGCCGCCGAGGCCGCGGATTTCGTTGGCGAGGATGCCTTCCAGCGCCTTGGGCGCGGTGGCGTAAAGAGGGTATTGCGTCATGATGGGCGACCGAAACAAGTTGGCCGGCTAGGATACTAAAACTGCCGCCGCCGCGGCGGCATTTTTTAGCCGAACGGCGATCCGCCGCGGGCGAATCGCCGAGCTGGGTAAAGGGCTTATCGGGCGGAGATCGGTTTGACGTCGCGCGTGGTCACGCCGCGGTAAAGCTGGCGCGGCCGGCCGATCTTCAGTTCCGGGTCGGAGATCATTTCGTCCCATTGCGCGATCCAGCCCACCGAACGGGCCAGCGCGAAAATCGCCGTGAACATTTCGGTCGGAATCCCCAGCGCCCGCAACACGATGCCGGAGTAAAAATCCACGTTCGGATACAGTTTCTTCTCGACGAAATACGAGTCTTCCAGCGCGATCCGCTCCAATTCCATCGCCAACTTGAACAAACGGTCGTCGTTCAGGTTCAACTCGTCCAGCACTTCGTGGCAGGTTTGCCGCATCAACTTGGCGCGCGGATCGTAGTTTTTGTAGACCCGATGGCCGAAGCCCATCAGGCGGAACGGATCGTTTTTATCCTTGGCTTTGGCCACATACTCGCCGATGCGCGATACGTCGCCGATTTCTTCCAGCATGTTCAGCACCGCTTCGTTGGCGCCGCCGTGCGCCGCGCCCCAGAGGCAGGCGATGCCGGCCGCGACACAAGCATAAGGATTGGCGCCGCTGGAACCGGCCAGACGTACCGTCGAGGTCGAAGCGTTCTGTTCGTGGTCGGCGTGCAGAATCAGAATCCGGTCCAGCGCCCGCATCAGTACCGGGTTGGCCAGATAATCCTCGCCAGGGTCGCCGTGCATCATGCGCATGAAGTTTTCGGCGTAGCCCAGTTTGCGTTTGGGGTAAATGAACGGCATGCCGATGCTGTACTTGTAACACATCGCTACCATGGTCGGCATTTTGGCAATCAGCCGAATCGCCGAGATATAGCGGTCTTCCTTGCAGGTGATATCCATCACGTCGTGGTAGAACGCCGACAGCGCCCCGACCACACCCACCAATACCGCCATCGGGTGGGCGTCGCGGCGAAATCCGCTATAAAATTTGGCCAACTGCTCGTGGACCATCACGTGCTGGCTGATGGTCGTGACGAAACCCTTCATTTCCGCACCGTTGGGCAGGTCGCCGTTCAGCAGCAGATAACACACTTCCAGAAAATCGCATTTTTCGGCCAGTTGTTCGATAGGATAGCCGCGGTAGAGCAGCACGCCGGCATCGCCGTCGATGAAGGTGATTTTAGAGGTACAACTGGCGGTGGAAGTAAAGCCGGGGTCGTAAGTAAAGCAGCCGGTTTGCGCATACAAGGAGCGGATGTCGATGACCGACGGCCCCATGGTGCCAGCAGTAACCGGCAGTTCGACGGCCTGTTCCTGGCCATCGCGTTTTAACGTCACTTTTTGATCAGTCATGTCAAAGTTCTCCGGTGATAACTAGCGTTTGAGACGGGGATATGAGGCCTATTCTATTGCAAACAGCGAATAAACACAGCCTAAGATCGGGATTGTTTACAAATCGATTTCGATATTAGGAGTTACCGATTTACTAAAGCCGGACCGATTCCGGGGAGGACACCATGGCGCGTTGGATAATGATGGTTATGCTTTTGGCTTGGCACGGCTGGCAACCAGCCTCGGCCTGGGAACTCGAGGACGCGCCGGAAGCGCTAAAACCCTGGCTGGGCTGGGTGCTGCACGACCAGCCGCAACACGGCTGCCCGTTTTATTTCAACGACTTTCAGAACAAGCAGTGCGCCTGGCCCGGTGCATTAGTGCTGAATTTGCAAGACAACCGCGGCAATTTCGAGAGCGAATGGACGCTGTACCGCAAAGGTTGGATCGAGCTGCCAGGCGACGAACGTCAGTGGCCGCAAGCCGTGACGGTGGACAAACAAGCCTATCCGGTTGCGTTGAAAAACGGCAAACCGGCGCTGGAACTAGCGGCGGGGCATTACCGGATCGGCGGCCAATTTTCCTGGGAGCGGTTGCCGGAGCAACTGGCGCTGCCGCAGGCCTCGGGCTTGGTTCGGCTGACGATCGACGGCCGGCCGGTGACTTATCCGCGCATCGAACAAAACGCGGTCTGGCTGGCCGACCGGACTGCGGCCAACGCCGGCGACCGCGAGAACCGGCTCGAATTGCAAGTGTTTCGCCAAATCATCGACGAATCGCCGCTACAGGTCGTCACCCGTCTGGAGCTTGAGGTCTCCGGTACGGCGCGCGAAGCCGAGTTGACCCACGCCCTATTGCCGGGCTTTATCCCGGTGAATCTGGATAGCCCGCTGCCGGCCCGATTGGACGGCGCCGGCCGCTTATTGGTCCAGGTCCGCCCCGGCCATTGGCTGATCGAGGTCCATGGCCGCCATCCGCAGTATTTGACGCAACTGGACCTGGCAATAAAAGACGCCGACTGGCCGCAGGAAGAACTGTGGACATTTCAAGCCGTGCCCAACCTGCGTCTGGTGGAAATCGGCAAGCCGGCGGCGATCGACGGCAGCCAAACCAATCTGCCCGACGAATGGCGGCAGTTGCCGGCTTACCGTTTGCAACAAGGCGACAGCATGGTTTTCAACGTGATCCGCCGCGGCGATCCGGAACCGGAACCGAACCGACTGGCGCTGACCCGCACCTTGTGGCTGGACTTCGCCGGTACCGGCTATACGGTCAACGACCGGATCAGCGGTAGCATGCGCCGCGACTGGCGGCTGAATGCGGCGCCGGAATTGCAACTCGGCCAAGTTCAACTGAACGGCCAAAGCCAACTCATCACCCAAGCGGCCGACCGCAGCCAGGGCGTCGAAATCCGCAGCGGCAATCTGCAACTGAACGCCGACAGCCGGATCGAGAGCGGTATTTCCGCATTGTCCGCCAGCGGTTGGCAGCAGCGTTTCCAACAGGTGCGGGCCGAACTGAAAACGCCGCCCGGCTGGCGCCTGCTGGCGCTGGCCGGAGTAGACAACGCAGCGGACACCTGGTTGAACCGCTGGACCTTGCTGGATTTGTTTCTGGTGCTGATCGGCGGCTTAGCGGCCGGACGGCTGTGGTCGCCGCAATGGGGCGGCATCGCCCTGCTTGGTTTGAGCCTGATCTGGCACGAACACGATGCGCCGCGCCTGATTTGGTTGCTGACCCTGGCAACGCTGGCCTTGCTGCGGGTATTGCCGGAAGGCAGAGCCCGGCACTGGCTGGCCGCTGGCCGCAACCTGTGCTGGCTGGCGCTCGTGGCACTGGCGATTCCGTTCGTGATCGAACAAATCCGCATCGGCATTTATCCGCAACTGGAGCTGCCGGAGCAAATCGAGCCGAGCACCGCCTATAGCAGCGCTCCCGCCGCACCGGAAGCGTTAATGAGCGATGCCGCGGATGCCGAACTCAGTGCCGCTGCCGTGCTGCCCGAGGCAAGAGCATTCAAACGCAGTTATGCAGCAAAATCCGAATCCGGCGCCGGCAGTGCCGCTAATCTGGAACGGGCCGATCCCGACGCCAATCTGCAAACCGGCCCCGGCCTGCCGCGCTGGCAATGGCGTAGCGTGCACCTGGCCTGGAACGGCGGCGTGGACAGCCAGCAACAAGTCCGGCTCTGGTACCTGCCGCCCTGGGCGATGATGTTGCTGCATTTCCTGCAGGCGGCGATCACAATCGCCTTGGTATTGCGGCTCACCGGAATATCCGCAGCCGGCTGGCGCCGGGTTGCGCCGCATGCCGCCTGCCTGCTGCTGGCCCCGTTGCTGGTTACGCCGGGGCGGCCGGCCTATGCCGACCTGCCCGATCCGCAACTGCTAGCCGAACTGAAGGCCCGCCTGCTGCAAGCGCCGACTTGCCTGCCGGACTGCGCGCAGATCGTCGAAATGCAGGTAATCGCAAAACCGGAGCTGCTGCGCCTGGAATTGCAAGTCCATGCCCAACAGGCCGTGGCGCTGCCGGTGCCGGCGCAGGGCGAGCAATGGCTGCCGGAGACGGTGGAAATCGACGGTGCGCCGGGGCAGGCCCTGTTCCGCAGCGAGGCCGGCGAAGTCTGGCTGGCGCTGCCGCGCGGTGTGCACAGCGTAGCGCTGCAAGGCCGCTACCGGGAACCGATCAAATTCACGCTGCCGCTGCCGCTAATCCCGCAACGCGCCAGCTTCGCCGCCGACGGCTGGCGTATCGACGGCGGCTACGAAGACGGCAAAGTCGGCCCGCAACTGGAATTCAGCCGGCTGCAAACCGAAACGCCGGCCGGCAAAGCCCTGCCGCAAACGGCATTGCCGGCTTTCGTCCGAGTCAGCCGCACCCTGCATCTGGGCCTGGATTGGCGCATCACCACCCAAGTCGAATCGTTGGCCGAGTCCGGCAATCCGATCATGTTCGAGTTGCCGCTGTTACAAGGCGAAGCGGTAACCACGCCGCAAGTGCGGGTCAAGGACGGCAAAGTATTGGTCAACATCGCCGCCAGCGAGGGCAGTGCGCAATGGGAATCGGTGCTGGCAAAATCCGGACAAATCGATCTGCTGGCCGATGCCGGCGGCCAATGGTACGAAGTATGGCGGGCCGAGGTCAGTCCGATCTGGCGCCTGCATAGCCAGGGCCTGGACCCGATTTACCGGGAAAACACGCAGGGCCCGTGGCTACCGGAATGGCGGCCGTGGCCCGGCGAACGCTTGTCGTTGACGTTGGAACGGCCGGCCGCAGTTGCCGGCGCCACGCTGACGATAGACGCCAGCGAGTTGCTGGTCCAACCCGGCGCGCGCAACCAGACCGCCGAACTGAAACTGGACATCCGCAGCTCGAAAGGCGGCCGGCATAAGGTCACGCTGCCGGATGGCGCCCAATTGCAGGAAGTGGCGATAGACGGCATCAGCCAACCGATACGCCAGCAAGGCAGCGGCGTCAGCCTGCCGCTGCGGCCCGGCAACCAGCAAGCGGTTTTAAAATGGCACATGCCGCAGCCGCTCGGCTTCGTCACGGCAACGCCCAGCGCCAATCTTGGCAGCGCCAGCGTCAACAGCCGGATTAGATTAATCATGCCGCAAAACCGCTGGCTGTTGTGGACCGCCGGTCCCGACTTCGGCCCGGCAGCGTTGATCTGGGGTTTATTGTTGGTGCTGGCGCTAATCGCCTTCGGCCTGGGCAAAACCGGAACCACGCCGCTGAAGCACTGGGAATGGTTTTTACTGCTGTCCGGCTTGAGCCAATTGCACGTCGCCGCCGGTATTTTCGTGGCCGGCTGGCTGTTTGCGCTGCACTGGCGAGCTAAGCAGCCGGCCGCCGGGGTACGCCGTTTCAATTTGCTGCAAATCGGCTTGGCGGCGTCTACGCTATTGGCGTTGCTGATTTTGGCGCTGGCGGTGGAGCAAGGCCTGCTCGGCAGTCCGGAGATGCAAATCGCCGGCAACCAATCGACGGCCTACCAGTTGAATTGGTACCAGGACCGCAACGGCGCGCAATTGCCCAGCGCAACTGTCGCCAGCCTGCCGCTGGCGGCGTACCGGGGCTTGATGCTGGCCTGGGCGGTGTGGCTGGCAGCCGCCTTGTTGAATTGGCTGCGCTGGGGCTGGGCCTGTTTTGCGGCCGGCGGCATCTGGCGCAAATCCGCCAAAACCTGATCGGTCCGACCGCCGGGAGCGTCAAAGCTTGTTATGTTTTTCCTCGACCATGGCGTCGATCATTTGCATAACGTCGGCGCTGGCATTCTCGGCCAACTGCATCTGGTGGATGATTTCGTTGAGCATGGCTTGGTCTTCCACCCATTTGCCGCGCGAGATTTCGTAAGCGTGCTGGGTCGCGGTGTGGACGTCGGCGTGCGGACGGTTCAGTTTGGCGTAGGCGTCGGTATTGCGGAATTTTTGGTACCCCAAGCCTTCGTAATACCATTTGCCCAGGCGGCAGTTGTGGTTATCGACCATGATGGCCTGGCGTTGCGGGCAATCGGTGGGAGTCTCGATCGAGATGTAGCCGTTTTGTTTGTAGACGATATGGTCCAGCTTGGTCAACAAGCCGAAGGACTTATCCTTGGCATAGGCGATAAAATCCAGCGAGGCTTTGGCCGACTGCGACAGATTGGAAAACTGCTGCCGGAACGAACTGACTTGCGCCATGATTTCCTGGGAAATCGCCGCCGAATTCTCGGCTTCCTCGTGCATTTGTTCGACGCGCTTGTTGAAGGCCTTCAACGTCTTCGATACCTCCATCGCCGCGTCCTTGGTGTGCTCGGACAGGTTTTTCACCTCGTCGGCGACCACGGCGAAACCGCGGCCGTGTTCGCCGGCCCGCGCCGCCTCGATCGAAGCGTTCAGCGCCAACAGATTGGTTTGGTCGGCGATACCGGTAATCATCGATAGCGACTCGGTGATCTTTTTGCTGTCGTTGATCAACGCGCCGATCACGTCGGATACCGAATGTACATTGGAGTTGATGCCGGTCAACGAGTTGCTGATCGTCTCCACGGTGGCCAGACTGTCGTCGGCATTGCGCCCGGTTTCGGTGGCGATATTCTCCACTTTCTGCATCTGCTCGGTGATGTTGATCAGATCGTTCTGATTGCCTTTCAAATTGCTCAGCAAGTTGGACGTATTCAGCGCGTGCAGACCGGCCGACAAGCGGTTTTTGATCATTAGCTTGTCGTTGTCGTCCATCAGTTTGATCGCCGCGTTCATGTTTTTCGCGGACTGTTTCAGCAAGCCCGGCAAACCGTCGACCAAGGCGTAACGCTCGTGGTTGCCCTCCGAGGCATGGCGAAAGCAGGTGCTGATTTCTTTGAAATAACATTCCATGATGTCCAGCGTCTCGTTCAATTCCCAGGCCACCTTGCCGATTTCGCCCATGCCGGGGGTGCCGGTTACCCGGTGGTAGAGTTCGCCCTTAATCGTGTACTTCAGCACGTCCTCGATCCGCTCCAACACTGTCAAGCTTTGTTTGCCGGTCTGCCACGACACCAGCGCTACCAGCGGCAACGGCAATAACAGCAGCAGCATGATCCAGGAAAAGCCGAAGGCGATAACGGAATAGGCAAAGGCCGCCGCTACCGAGACCAGTATCGTCGCCACCGCGTAATTCAGCTTGGTTCTTAAAAACGGGATATTGGCATTGGAATTCATCGCTTAAACTCCGTTGGGTTTATAAAGGCTCAACACCAGGCTGTTGTAGTTCTTGGCGCCGGCCTGCCTGACTTGGTCCAACAGATACTCCAGGGATTTATCCGGCGCCTCTTTGGTGGAACTGCGCTTCTCGATGGCCAGCATTTCCCGGTAAATCGGGATCAGCACTTCCAGGGCCGAACGGGGCGGATTGCGCCGTACCGAGTAATAGCCCTGCAGCTTACCCTTACTGTCGTAATCGGGAGTGATGTTGGCAAACACCCAGTAATAACCGCCGTCGGCACACAGGTTTTTGGCAAAACCGAAAAATTCGTCCCCGGCCTTCAACGTATCCCACATAAAACGAAACACGCCGCGCGGCATGTCCGGATGGCGAATGATGTTGTGCTGCACGCCAAGCAGTTCGTGCTCCGGGTAACCGGCTATCTCCATGAAAATCCGGTTGGCGTAAGTAATGCGGCCGGAGGTATCGGTTTTGGAAACGATGAAATCCTCGTCATCCAGTTTTTTTTCGTTATTGTTGGGAGTAATACCGGGTTTCATTGGGTCACCATTCGGGAAATAACATTATAAAATCTAGCCGAATTTCGGTTTTTTGGCGCATCTTCCACGTCGCTTTTGCGGCGGATTCCTTGAAATATCGGTGTGCCGTGCCGGCGCGGCGCGCAGTTTGAACCGGCGCTAATTCAGCAGATTTAACAACAGGCGTTTGATAGAGGTGGGTTCGAAGGGCTTATCGAGAATGGCCGACACGTCCGATTTTTCGATTGCGGCCAAGCGGCTCTGGTTTTGTTCGCTGGTCACCATCAGAATCGGCGTGGAACCGCGTTCCGGGTGGTTGCGGATATGTTCGACCAATTGCAGACCGTCCATTTCCGGCATGTTGTAATCGGTTACGACCAAATCGAAGTAATGCTGACTGAATAGCTGCAAGCCTTGCCTACCGTCGTGGGCGACGGCCAACTGGTCGATGCCGATGTTGTTGAACACTTTGATCAAGTACTTCAACGAGAACTCGCTGTCGTCGACCAGCAGTACCCGCAAGTCCTCGATATCGATATGTTCCAACCCGAGTTTTTCCGGATGCACGTATTCCAGCGTGGATTGCAAAGCGGTGTGCATCGCCTCGCGGGTGAACGGCTTCGGCAGAATCGCAATCGCCCCGGCTTGGCGGATCGGCTCCAGGTATTTGATGTTGGTTTCGCTGGAAATCAACAGAAACGCCATCTCGTACGATGCGCCGTCCTTGCGCAAAGCGTGCACCAGTTCCACGCCGGTCATGTCCGGCAGATACATGGCGCTGACCACCAAATCCGGCCGGCTGTGCTGCAAACGCTCGAACAATTCGCCGCCGGTGGCGACGCAGCCGATATCGCTGATACCGAAGCTTTGCAGATATTGGATGATGATGAGCTGCTGGGTGTGGGACGGCTCTACCAGAAACACTTGGAGATTCGACAGCTCGCGATCGGTCATGGATTAATGGCTCTTCATGCAATAAAGGGTCAAGCCGATGTGGGCTTGCTTGGCGAAATGGTTGGCTGCGATAAAATCGTCGCGGGTTAAAGGTAGCCCATGAATGGAGTGGTCGCAATAGATCAAGCCGACGACCTTATTCTCGGCCCGAATCGGAAAGATGAAGCACTCGTGCCGGCCGATCTGTTGCACGATTTGCGGCGTATAAAGGGCGGGATGCTGCTCAGGAAATTGCCAGACGCCTTCGGTTTGGCGCAGCGCATTGAAAAACAGATTTGCGGAATTTTCCGAATTCAAAATCCGCAACTTCTGTTCCGGAACCGGCTTGCGCCAACCCAACGAAAACTTTTCGTTCAGCGCCTGTTTGTCCGGGCTCAACAGCATGAACAGAGTCCGGTCCATTTCCACGCCGCGGTGGATGCCCTCCAACACCATTTCGAACAATTGATTCAGATTGATCTGGCTGCTTATATGGCTGCTGATATCCTGCAGGATTTGGAACTGCAATTGTTTCTTGTCGAACGGTTCGTCGGCCGGCATATCTTCGCCGACAGCGTCTTTTTTGATGAAGCGCGACGCGTCGTCGGCACCGAATTGGCGGGCGATCAGCGCCGCCTCCTCGGTATTTTTCTCGATCCTGGCGCGAATTTCCGGCAACGGCAACTTGGAAAGTTCATTGAACTTGGCCAGGCAAGCGGTCATCAATGCCGAGTCCGGGCCGGCTTGTAACGCCTGGCAAATGTCGTGACCCAATTTGACCAATTGCACCCGCTTGTCCGCGGAATCCGGTTTGGCGATCGCCTCTTCGATCAAGCCGCCCAGGCTCCATGACTTGCTGAGCTTTTTACCCAAATCGCGCAACGAAAAGCCGAGGATTTTTTTCTCGGCCTCCGCGCTGTCCAAACCGGATTTTTCGATTGCGGCATGCGCCTTTTTCGAGTGCGGATCGGCGGAACACCAGAACGCGACGTGGCCGAGATTATGCAGCAAGGCGGCGACGAACACCTCTTCCGGCGAAACGTCGCCGACGGTCAGCGCGATATTCTTGGCCTGGACTGCGGCGTGCAAGGCTTTGGCAATCTCCCGGTTGGCCCGGTTTTTGTCGTTGGACGACAAAATCGCTTCGAAAAACGAGCAGGCCAGTGTCAATTCGCGGATGATTTCGGCGCCCAACACGACGATGGCCCGCGAAACGGTGCTCATCTTTTGTTTCGACGGATTGTAATAAGGGCTGCTGCCGACTTTCAGCACCTTGGCGGTCAGATTCGGATCCTGCAAAATCACCGTCGCCAATTCCATCGCCCCTTTTTTGCGGTCGTCCAACGCGGCGTAAATATTGTGCGCGGTGTTGGAGAAAATCGGCATTTCTTGGGCGCGCAACAGCTCCGTCCAATCTTCCAGGGTTTCGGGAGCTTTTTGCGATCCGCCCATAGGCTTACAAGGCTTTGATTTTGGCGTACTGTTCCTGCAGATTGGCCAGCGACGACTGTAGCCCGGCCAGTTTTTCCCGTTCCTTGGCGATAACGTCGGCCGGAGCTTTGTCGACGAAGGCGGCATTGCCGAGCTTGCCTTCGATGCGCGGCAGCTCTTTTTCGATGCGTTGAATTTCCTTGTCCAGCCGCGCCAGTTCGGCGTCCTTGTCGATCAAGCCGGCCATCGGGATCAGGATTTTCATGTCGCCGACCAGCGCAATCGCCGATTCCGGCGCGTCATCGCCGGCGTTCAGCCAGGTAATGCTTTCCAGGCGGCCCAGTTTCAGCAAATAGCTTTCCAGCTGTTTGAGATTGGCTTGGTCATTGGCAGAGCCGTTTTGCAGCAAGACGTTCAATGGCTTGCCCGGCGCGATGTTCATTTCGCCGCGAATCCGGCGGATGCCGAGGATGAAATCCATCGCCCACTTCACTTGCGTTTCGGCGGCGGCGTCGATAGCGCTTGCGTCGCTTGCCGGGTAAGGCTGCAACATGATGGTCGCCGCCGTCACGCCGGCCAACGGTCCGACACGTTGCCAGATTTCCTCGGTGATGAACGGCATGATCGGATGCGCCAGTCTCAGTACGGTTTCCAGCACCCGCAACAGGGTTTGGCGGGTGCCGCGCTGCAACAAGGCGTCGTCGCTTTGCAGCGAAATTTTCGCCAGTTCCAGATACCAGTCGCAGTACTCGTTCCAGGTGAATTCGTAAATCGCCTGCGCGGCCAAATCGAAGCGGTAGCTGTCGATCGCGCTGCTGGTTTCGGCGATGGTGCGGTTCAGTCTGGACAAAATCCACAGATCGGCCGGACTATAGCTACATTCGGCGCAATCGACGCCGTTGTCCTGGCCTTCGGTGTTCATCAGCACGTAGCGCGCCGCGTTCCACAATTTGTTGCAGAAGTTGCGGTAGCCTTCGGTGCGCTGCAAATCGAAGCGAATGTCGCGGCCGGTCGACGCCAGCGATGCGAAGGTAAAGCGCAGTGCGTCGGTGCCATAGGACGGAATGCCGTCCGGGAATTGCTTGCGGGTGGCTTGTTCGATTTTCTTGGCCAAGTGCGGCTGCATCATGCCGGACACGCGTTTTTCGACCAGCGCATCCAGTTCGATACCGTCGATGATGTCGATCGGATCGAGCACGTTGCCCTTGGATTTGGACATCTTCTGGCCTTCGGCGTCGCGCACCAGGCCGTGGATGTAAACTTCCTTGAACGGCACCTCGCCCTGGAATTTCAGGCCCATCATAATCATCCGCGCCACCCAGAAGAAAATGATGTCGAAACCTGTGACCAACACGCTGGTTGGGTAATGCGCGGCCAGTTCCGGAGTCTTTTCCGGCCAGCCCAGCGTCGAGAACGGCCACAGCGCCGACGAGAACCAGGTATCCAGCACGTCTTCGTCTTGATGCAGCGGATAATCGGCAGCCAAACCGTGTTGCTCGCGCACTTCCTGCTCGGAATGGGCGACGTAGGTGTTGCCCTTGTCGTCGTACCAAGCCGGGATGCGGTGGCCCCACCAGATTTGCCGGGAGATGCACCAATCCTGAATATTGCGCATCCATTCGAAATAGGTGTTCTTCCAGTTGTCCGGCACGAACTTGATCGCGCCGGTTTCGACCGCTTCGATGGCAGGCTTGGCTAATGGCGCGATCTTGACGTACCACTGGTTGGTCAGGAACGGTTCGATCACCGCGCCGGTGCGGTCGCCGCGCGGCACCATCAGTTTGTGGTCGGCGATTTTTTCCAAAAGACCTTGAGCGTCCAGGTCGGCGACGATCCGTTTGCGGGCCTCGAAGCGGTCCAGGCCAATATAGGCTTGCGGAATGATTTCAAAACCGTCGTCGTTGGCCCGTATCGCCGCATCGACGGTGAAGATGTTGATCAAGCCGCCGTGGGGCTGGTCGGCTATCACGTTCATGTGTTTGTGGCGACCCCAGACTTCGTAGTCGTTGAAGTCATGGGCAGGGGTGATCTTGACGCAACCGGTGCCGAATTCCGGATCGACATACTCGTCGGCGATGATCGGAATCAAGCGGCCGGTGAGCGGCAGTTCCACCAATTCGCCGATCAGGTGTTTGTAACGCTCGTCGTCCGGATGCACCGCCACCGCCGCATCGCCGAGCATGGTTTCCGGCCGTGTCGTCGCGACGACCAAATGACCGGTGCCGTTGGACAACGGGTAACGCATATGCCACATCGAGCCGGCTTCTTCTTCCGACAATACTTCCAAGTCGGACACGGCGGTGTGCAACACCGGATCCCAGTTCACCAAACGCTTACCGCGATAGATCAAGCCTTCTTCGTACAACTTGATAAACACTTCCTGCACGGCGGCGGACATGCCCTCATCCATCGTGAAGCGCTCTTTATCCCAGTCCAGCGAAGAACCCATTCGGCGCAACTGGCGGGTAATCGTGCCGCCGGATTGTTCCTTCCATTCCCAGACTTTTTGGATAAAGGCGTCGCGGCCGTAGTCGTGGCGAGTCTTGCCGTCGGCGTTGATGATGCGCTCCACCACCATTTGCGTGGCGATGCCGGCATGGTCGGTGCCCGGCTGCCACAAGGCGTTGCAACCTTTCATCCGGTGATAGCGAGTCAGCGCATCCATGATGGTGTCCTGAAACGCATGCCCCATGTGCAGGCTGCCGGTGACGTTGGGCGGCGGAATCATGATGCAATACGATGCGCCTTCGCGGTTGGCGGCGAAGTAGCCGCTTTGTTCCCAAAGTTGATACCAGCGTTGTTCGATAGCGTGCGGGGAATAGGTCTTGTCCATGTTTTGTGTCGGTAGAGCTTGCGTTATACGAAGCCTCATTTTACCCGTAAAACGTAGCCGGGCCAGATTTTCGGTGGATAGTCAGGTATTTAACGGGATGGCGCGGCTCGATCAAGCGCTATGCGGCAAAATCGGCGCGGTTCCGGATGCGGCAGGCGGGCGCCAGCGACGAACCCGGCCGCGCCGGAGCGAGACCGGGTTTCGTGCGAAGGGCGGGCAAAGGCCTTACAAAATGTGGTCGCGGATGGCCGCTTCGTCGGCGACAACCAGGTTTTTGTCCAACGAATGTTCCACCAGATCTTGCAAATGGTTATTCAGTGCTTGGCGGAGCGCCCCTAAAAACGCCGGCGGCGCCACCAAAACCAACTTGTCAAACTCGTGGTTAACCCGCCCTTGTTCCAGCCGGTCGGCAATCTGTCTGGCGAATACCTCGGCTTCGTGATGTTTCAGATCGGTGGGCGCTTCGAAGGTATGGTCGCCTTCGCCATGCCCGCCGGCAATGCCGCCTTGGCGGTCGCTAACCTCTTCCTGGCCGCGCATCCGGCCTTCGGCATGGGTCAAACCGTCCAATTCGAGCATCGGCTCGATGCGGCTGGTTAAGTTGAAAAAACGTGCTCTGCTGCTATCGGCAACTATGACTCGGGTGACTGGCATAACAACCTCCTCGATGGTACTTGACCGGAAGATTTTGCCGGGCGATTGCTCCGGCATTGCCCCGGATTGTATGCCTCCGCCGCAGCGCTGTCTAAATCGGGATTGCCCGCAAATTTGATCCCGATCAACAATTATGCGATTTGCCAATCCGCTTCGACCACGACCCCGGTTCGGCTAGAAACCGGCCGGCGCGCGGCTAGGCCCCGCGCTGGTTCGGAGTCGGGCAGTATCGGCGCAACACTATATGGCCTTACAATCGGCAGCCTGTATCGAACCAAGCGTGGCGGCCGGAGTCCTTTTATCGATTAGGCTGTATTTTGCGCGAACTCCGCCAACCCGGCGAATACAGCCGACGCAAAGCGGATAGCGGCACAGCAACCCTAAAGCTGCCGCTACAGAAACTAAAATAACTAAAGCAAACACAGGGGAACCACAATGAAGCTATTGCTATTTTCTTTCACCGCCGGCCTCGCTCTGCTCTACTTCATGAATTTGGCGCTGCTGAAATCGGCAATACCGAATATGGAATGGAGCATTCACGCCGGCGCCCGGTTTTTGATAGGCTTTTTCGTGCTCGGCGTCAGTTGTTTTTATTTCAAAAAATTGACGTTCAAACATGCCGTCCAATTAACCCTGGCCGCGGTCGTGCTCGACTATTTGTACGATTATTACGTCGAAGCCTATCGGCTGAACTTCGAGATCATTTTGCACGGCATTTACATGCTGGTCTGGGGCGCGCTGATGGGGTATTTGACCTGGCGTTACAAGAACCAAGCGAATTCGGAATGATAACCTTGCTTACCGGACCCAATCGCAATTTTGCCCCCTTCAGTTAAGCGAACATGGACCTGCGGCAGCTCTGCCAAGGCTTCGCAAGCACCGGCCGGATCGAAGCCATCGTTTTGCGCCCGGCGCGCGACGAACCGGCGGTTTCGGTCAACGCAGCCGTTGCCGAACCGGGTCGCGGCTTGATCGGCGACCGCCGTGCGGCCGGCAAACAGTCCGGCCGGCAATCGCCGAAACGAGAGATTACGTTGTTTCAAGCCGAACACCTGCCGCTGGTCGCCGGCTGGTGCGGACTCGACTATCTGGATCCGCTCCGGCTACGGCGCAATCTGCTGATTTCCGGTTTGAACTTGGTTGGCATGCGTTCGCCGTTTCCGGACGCGCAATTGGAATGGGCCGTCGGCCACGAGGTGAGAATTCGGATTACCGGCCCGTGCGACCCGTGCTCGAAAATGGCGGCCGAATTAGGCGCGGGCAGCTACAACGCGTTGCGCGGCCACGGCGGCATGACGGCCGCCATAGTGGCCGGCGGCGTGATCCGAGTCGGCGACTGCGTCAGCTTGCATGCGATAACAACGCGGCCGGGCAAAACCTCGGCCGCGGATTGATCAGGCCCGTTGCCGTTGCAGCACCAGAGCGGTTTTACTCAAAAATTGCAAAAGCGGCCCTGCCCCGGCAATCGCCACCGCGTCGACCAGGCAGTACCAGGCAGCGACACCGCTGGGCGGGTTGCCTTGCGGCAGGTGCGAGGCCGGATCGATCTCGGCCCAGGCCCAGGTACCGGCACTGGTGCCGACGATTTCCAACCATGAGGTGATGAAAAACGCGCCCAGATAGACCATCGGCGAACGGCCTTTGAACAGGTAGCCCAAGAACACAACAAACAATACCGCGCCTATCACGTCGAGCCGAGCGTAACCGCTCAAACCCCAGGCAACCCAACTGCCGCAAGCAGCGACAACAAATAGCGCGATCCGCCGCGCGTGGCGCTGGAACAGGCCGGAGCGACCCAATGCAACGGCGGTCAGATACACCAAACCATGGCCGGCCGGCACATAGGCCGGAACATTGCCGAAGCGGTAGATGTAGCCCTTCATGTATACCGACGCAAAATATTCGCCGATTAGCGCAAACGTCACCGCAACGGCAACCTGGGTGCGGACGTATTTACATTCGCCGCGCAGCCAGGCGAACAGAAATAGCCAGCCGAACAGGGCCAGCACGTATTGCATGAATTGCGGCGCGAAACCATCCATCGTCAAACAAATCGTCGTCGTCACAAAGGTGAAGCCGGCGATTTGGTAATCGCGGCGGCGGTGCTCGGCCGCGTTATCGACCGGCGGGAAATGGGGTAGCGAAAAAAAACTCATAGGCAATCAGATAAAAGCGTAAGCCACGGCAATATAGCGCAAGACTTTACCGAAAAAGATCGCGCACAGCGAGGAAACCCAGGACACACGCAACCACCCCGCCGCGAAGCACAAGCCGTCGCCCACCAACGGCAACCAGGAAAACAACAACGCCCAACTGCCCCAGCGGCGCACGGCGCGCAACGACCGCTGCCGCTCGCCGGCCAACAGGTTATCGGCCGGATATTTGGCGGCCGCCCACAATCCGAGCCACCAAGTGGTCAAGGCTCCCAAAGTGTTGCCCAGCGTTGCGACGGCAACCAGCGAGACTACCGGTATCTGATGCTGGTTAACCAGATAAGCCAACACCGCTTCGGAACCGCCGGGCGCGACCGTCGAAGAAATAAACGCGCTGGCGAACAAGCCCAACAGGCCCCAGGATTCGAATTGCATTGGTTTGTCCCATAAAAAAGCCCCTGAAACCTAAGTTTCAGGGGCTTTTGCCAATTTGGCTTATTTGTCCGGCAAGGCGATGGCGTTTTTACCGGAAACCATTTTCACCAGCTTGCCCAGCAGTTGCACAACCAAGCCGACCCAATGCGCCGCCTGCTCCAGTATCGTGGCAACGATTTCCCCGGCACTCATGCCGGCAAAACGCTTGGCCAACCAAGGAGCGGCGACGAAGCCTATCGCCAAACCGATCACGGTGACGCCGGAGACAATGGAATCGTCAGGCTGAGCCGGCGCCGGAGCGGCTTTGGCCGCCGCAGGCTGCGCCGCTACCGGCGCAGGAGTTACCGGAGCGTCGACCTTCGGATCGTAAGGCTTGCCGCTGTAGTCGTCGGGAAAAATGCTCGCGGTGACGCCGGGAATACTCGGCAAATCTTCGCCGCCTTTACCGACCTTCAACTGGCCTTTCATGCCTTTTTCCATGTGCTGGGCGATATCGCAGTGAACCAAATAGGTTTTATCGCCCGGCGGCAAGATCAGAGTGCCGGACACTTTGCCGGGGCCGCTGACTTCGAGATGGAACATGCCTTTCGGGTACAGGTACTTGGGCAGGCCGTGCATCATCCACTGGTGGCGTATTTCGTCTTCGTTGATGAAATGTACGGTCAGTTTGGTGCAAGGCTCGAACTGGTATTCCTGCTGGTCGAACGCGAACATCGTACCGGGGAATTTTTCGGAATACTTGTGCCCTGCGCGTACCGTGATTTCCTTGGTCGCGGCGATTTTGTCGCAACCGCCCGGCAGCGTGTCGGTATTCTGGCCCATCACCATCGCGCCGTCCATGTCCATCATGTGCCCGTCGCCGTGGTTCATCATCTGGTTGTGTTCCTGGATCTCTTTTGCGGACACTGCCGAGACCGACAAAGCACAGACTAATGAGGCAAGTGAGAAAAATTTAACCATGGCGCGAATACCTGTGAGGCGGATGTGAATCATGAATCTACCGTAAACTGCGGATTTTACTAATGGGTTGCAGCATTGCGCCCTTTGCCGGCTTTGGCCGGCAAAGGGCGATCCAACATTAAAGCTCTTTGGCTTTACCTAGCATGCCGTCAACTTTACTTTTGAAGCCGGCGTTGGACAGATAAAAAATGTAAAGACCGGCGAACAGAACCAATGCATACAGGCCATAGCTAGATTTGCTGGTCGGTTGGCCGCCACCGGCTTTGAAGCTCATGTGAGCGTCCAAACGCTCACCGTTGTCTTGCAGCAGCGTGATGTGGATCAGGTATTTACCTACTTCGGGCACGCCCTCAGGCAGGTTCAACACCACAGTACCGGATTTGTGTTTTTCGGCCCCCTGGAAAAATACCCGTTTGCCTTCCGGTTCTTTCGTCACTTCGAATTCCACCGCCATACCTCGATAACGTTGGTCTTGGTAATCGAACACCAACTGGGTCAACGAGCCGGTATCGGGAATGTTGCCGCAAAACTCTTCCGCCGGATAGGCTTTGGGCTGATAGGCGGTGTAGTGTATCCAGTGGTCCTTTTCCAGTTCGAATTTGCATTGGTCGGTGTCCGTGCCGGCAGCACCGCCGTGCGCCGATACCGCGGCCGAAAAAACCAGGCCCAGCAAGCCTAGGAAACCGTTTCTTATCATGCGAGAGCTTTTCATAAATCCCCTTCCCGTGTTAATAAATGCTTTAGTTTTTATTATCTTTCATGTGGTTATGCATGAAACCTGTTTTCGTCACCGGCGAATGTAACTGCCTGATTTGGATCGAAACAATTGCTAACTCTAGCACATCGCCCTAGGCAAAGAAAGGCTGGCGTTCCAGACTTGGCCGGCACTATTCGCTGCTTAATTTTTTTTGTCAGTAGCCAAAGACAATCCTTATAATGAGGTTATGAACCGTTCCCCCAAACGCCTCCGCCCGTTCTTTTCCACCGAACTAACCTCTCTGGTCAATTAACATCCAAACAATATGTCCAAATTAGTAGACTCTGCCGAATGGAACGCCGTCAAGCAACACCACCGCGAGATTGCCGGCAAATTTTGCATGAAGGACGCGTTCGACAAAGATCCCAAGCGATTCGACAAATTTTCGGTCACGTTCAACGACCTGTTGTTCGACTACTCGAAAAATCTGATCACCGAGCGCACCCTGCCGCTACTGATCGAACTGGCCAACCGAGCTCAGCTCTCGGCAAAAACCGAAGCCATGTTCTCCGGTTCCATCATTAATACCACGGAAAAACGCGCCGTGTTGCATACCGCACTGCGTAACCGCAGCAACAAGCCGATTTATTTCCGCGGCGAAGACGTCATGCCGGAAATCAATAAAGTGCTGGCCAGAATGCGGGTGTTTACCGAACAAGTCCGCTCCGGCGCCTGGACCGGCTACACCGGAAAAACCATCACCGACATCGTCAACATCGGTATCGGCGGCTCCGATCTCGGGCCGAAAATGGTCGACACCGCATTGACCCCTTACGGCAAAGAAGGCCTGAAGGCCCATTTCGTGTCCAACGTCGACCAGACCGACATCGTCGAGACACTGAAGCCGTTGAATCCGGAAACCACGCTGTTCTTGATTTCCTCGAAAACCTTCACGACCCAGGAAACCATGACCAACGCCCGTTCGGCCCGCGACTGGTTTTTGAAAGCGGCGCAAGAGCAGGGACACATGTCCAAGCACTTTGTCGCGATTTCCACCAACGAAGCCAAAGTCAAGGAATTCGGCATCGACCTGGAAAACATGTACGAGTTCTGGGACTGGGTCGGCGGCCGCTATTCCTTGTGGTCGGTGATCGGCATGTCCATCGCGCTGTACATCGGCATGGACAATTTCGAAGAACTGCTGATGGGCGCGCATTTGGCCGACGAACACTTCCGCAGCGCTCCGTTCGAACAAAACATCCCGGTCATCATGGGATTGCTCGGCATCTGGTACAACAATTTCTTCGACGCCGAAACCTACGCGATCCTGCCCTACGCCCAGTCGCTGAAATATTTCGCCGATTATTTCCAGCAAGGCGACATGGAAAGCAACGGCAAAAGCGCAACGATCAACGGCGATAAAGTGGACTACAACACCGGGCCGATCATTTGGGGCCAACCGGGCACCAACGGCCAGCACGCCTTTTTCCAGTTGATCCACCAGGGCACCAAACTGATCCCCGGCGATTTTCTGGCGGCGGCGCAGAGCCATTACGACCTGCCCGACCACCACGACATCTTGATCTCCAACTTCCTGGCCCAGGCCGAGGCGTTGATGCGCGGCAAAACCGAAGCCGAAGTGCGCCAGGATTTGAGCCACGAGCCCAACCTGGACGACGCCTTGATCGCTTCGAAGATCTTCGAAGGCAACAAACCCTCCAACGCGTTCCTATTCAAAAAACTGACGCCAAGAACCCTGGGGACGTTGATCGCGTTTTACGAACATAAAATCTTCGTCCAGGGCGTGATCTGGAACATCAACTCCTTCGACCAGATGGGCGTGGAATTGGGTAAAGTACTAGCCAAGGCCATTTTGCCGCAATTGAAAAACGAAGAACCCGTCTCCGACCACGACAGTTCGACCAACGGCCTGATCAACGCCTACAAACGCTTGCGCAAGTAAGTCCGGCCCGGCAAACGCCGCCGATTTCCGCCGGCAGCCGGACCGCGCCACACACCGCTACCTAAGCGGCCGAAAAACGACGACTCGCCGTTTTTCGGCCCGCTCTACCGCCCGCCAACCCCAGCCAAGTCCCGACCGAGTGGAGTTTTTACTGCGTAGCCGAACCGGCGGCGCTAGAGTTCAACACGCCGCCGAATTGCGCCGTTGCGGCACCGCCCGGCTTGGGCCGCCCCCCCCTGGAGAGCTTGTTTGGCGAAGGTTAGTATGGTCAAGTGCTCGAGCGATTCATCAGCCGGCGCGAGGACTGCTTGCTGAGCCGGCTGTCGCAACTGTGCGCCAATCAGGCAGGGGTCTACCGCAGCGAAGCGGTGGCGCCGATGCAGCAGGAAGTGGCGCAATGCGTTGCGGAAGGCTGTCCTACGACCATAGTGCCAAGCGACTAAACATCAAACTGACCACGGTCAAAGACCACATCGGCAAAATTTACACTAAACGCGACATCGGCCGGCGCGAAAGGCCGGTTAAGGATCGGAGCTATTCCTGCTCACGACGAAGAAGGCCAGCCTCGGATCGGACCGCATCCAGCACGTCTCGGATTGCGGCAACCACCGCTTCCGGCCGTTCCAAGGGTATGGCGTGACCGCTGTCCACCCAGATTTGTATCGATCCCGGATACAACCGAGCAAGGTCTTGGCGTTTTCGATTGGCGTCGTCCGCCAGTTCCGAGCGGTCGGCCAAGGGTTGCGCCGCGCTCAGCACAATTACCGGTCCGCTACGATAGGCGGAAGCCGCCAGCACTTCGTCGCCGGTCCGATCCAGCGCGGCCAGTTCCCGTTCGGCGGTAACCGGCAACCACAAATCGAACAACCAACGCAGCCAGAACGGCCAATTCTCGATGGCGCCCCGGCCTTTGAGTTGGGCCGGATGGGTCGAATCGACCAGAATCAAAGCCGCGACCTCTTGCGGATAGTACCGGGCATACCATTGCATATACAAACCGCCCAGCGAATGCCCGACCAGAATATAAGGCGGCGCCAGCCCTTGGTCGACCAACAATTCGCGCAGTTCCTGCACGACGTGGCGACCGTCGCGGACCGAGGCCACCGCTTCGCTGGCGCCGACCCCGGCACGGTTATAGGCCAACGCGGTCGCCGATGCGGCAATTGGCGGATACACCTCCCGCCACCAAGCCAAAGTTCCGCCCAAGCCGGTTTCGAACACCACCGGCCGGGTATCGTGCCGGCTCAAGGCAAACTCCACTTGCCGGCGCCCGATTTCGGCAATCTTGACGTTCGGAATCGTCTCGGCGCAGCCGCTCAATAGGCCGAGCAGTAACGCAAAGATCGCCGTTATCGCACAGCGGCATTTCATTGCGATGTCACTCCGGCTCGGCGCTATGCCGTTAAGTTGAGCCGCTCGCGGTGAGCTTGTCGAACCATGAGCGGCTTAGCCGTAGCACGGCACCCCAAACTGATCGAAACCCGGTCATTGGCCTAACAACGGATTTCTGGCCGGCTCGCCCTTTTTGCTGCAGATAGCTTCCGAAACCATCCGCCCCAGCACCGAGATCGAGCCGCCGACGTAGCAATTGTATTGTTGGCCACTGTCGGTCTTGACCGAATAGCGCGTCGTGACACCGTCGTCGACCCGGTTTTCGATCTTGAATTGGTTCTTTTCCAGGCCCAACGCGTGGGCGGTGCGGTCTACCAATGCGTCTTGGGTGACGGCCCAGGCGGCACAGCCGCCGAGCGATAAGGACAAGCCGGCCGCCAGCCAGGATTTACGGTTTATCATCGATTTTTTCCTTGATTGAAGTATTGATCGGCCGCCGGATTCAGCGGTTGTTGCGGCGCCGGCCATAACCCAGCAACCCCGCCAGGCCACCGCCGAACAGCCAGGCCGCGCCCGGCAGCGGTACGGCTGCCGGCGAATAGGTCAGGTTGTCGATGACGATGCCGTCCGAAGTCCCGTAGAAGAAAATCTTGTCGACCAAGCCGGCATAGCCCGATGCCAGCCAATACAAGCCGCTCGGCTGGTTGAAAGGATCGAGCGGCGCGCTGTAAACCAATTGGCCTTGGTAATACAGCTCGTAACTCACCTGGCTGTTGGTACCCCAAAATTGGTAATAAGTCCCCTCGAACACCACCGGCCCCTGTTCGAAACTCAGTTCGCCGCCCCAGCCGTGCACCTGGTAATCGCCCAAACCCAGATCGCGTCCGAACGGATAATCGGCAAGCCGGCCGAACGAATCCCAACCCGAGATGCCGCCGTAGCTGTCGCCGAGCTGGCCGCCGGGACCGATATCCTCGAACGTCAAAACGATTTGCGAGGAGTGAGCCGGAGCGGCTCCGGCCAATAACGCGGCAAATGCGCCGCTCAATAATTGCAGTTTCATAGATTTTCCTTGATTTGGCGGCCCGCCCACGCGGCCCGCAACGTTAGTTCGATTTACGGCGATTCGCGAACAAACCACCAAACACAGCACTAGCGAACAGCCAGACCGCGCCCGGTAGCGGTACCGCCGCTATGTCGCCATCGCGCACAGCCCAGACATACATATCCGAGCCCAGGTTTTTCTTGTACCAAGTTTGTTGGCTGCCGAGCGCGGTATCGAAAAACCAAGCCTCGCCGGTGCGGGTTGGCACTTCGTTGCCGGACCAATAATTGAAGGACTGCAGATTTTTCACCAAACCGACATCGGTTTGGCCGCCGGTGCGGCCGTCGCGGTAAATCCCGAAGTTAGGATTGTCGCTACCGTCCGGGAATTGAAACGCCGTCAAACCCAGGTTGACGAAATACATATAACCCAGCTCGGAGTTGGGGCTGCTGACGTTCCAGGCGTAATCGGTCGAACCGTCGTCGGAAAAGTTTTCGTTATAGGCAATGCCGTTGACCGGCTTGATGCCGGCCAACCGCCAGTCGCTGAAGCCGCCGAACTCCAATTGATCCGCCCAGGCCACGGCCGCGTGCCAGTCCATCTTGCCGTCGGCGTCGTAGCCGCTGGTCTTGGCGTAATTGGCATCCTGCAACCAAGTCACGTTCAATACCGTGTCGTAGAGCATGCCGCCGCCGCGGTCCAGCAATGCCGCCTGGGCGGTGGGGAGATGGGTCAGAGCCGCCGCGCCGGCGGCAAGCAGAGTGCGTTTCAATTTCATAGATATTTTCCTTGCAGATGGGGATATTTGGTCAGGCTAACGCCGGGAAGGCGGCCGCTTTTCGGCGGCGAATCGAGCCGGCCATCGCGGCCAGTCCGGATAAAAACAAGATGTAGCTTGCCGGGTCCGGCACTGCCGTCACGTCGCCGTCGCGCACGGCCCAGACGTAAAAATTGTTGCCTTTGCTGATGTAGTTCTGCATACCGGTCGCGGTGCTGAAATACCAGGCTTTGTTCGAGTCGCCGGGGTAACTGCTGCCCAACCAATAGCTGAAAGATTGAATATTGCCGAACAGGCTTTCGTCGGCGGCGGTGGCCGGATCGTCGACCAATCCGTAACCCGGCTGTTGTAGGCCGCGCGAATCGACGAAACCAATATTGGCGAAGTCGCCGTAAAACAGATGAGCCAATTCCGAGCTGGCGGTCGAGACGTTGAAGCCGCAGTCGGTGTTGCTGTAGCCGTAGTCGCAACCCGCCGCCCCCAGGTCATTAAAGCTCGGCAACCGCCAATCGCTGTAATTGACGCCACGCACGCTATCCGAGTAAATCAGGCCATCCACCCAAGCCACGGCGTTTTGCCAACTCATTTTGCCTTCGGCATCGAAACCGCTGGTTTTGGCATAGTTGGCGTCGGCCAGCCAGGTGATGTTTTGTACGCTGTCGTAAATCAAACCGCCGCCGCGGTCGAACAATTGGGCCTGTGCGGCCGGTGCCGCGACCATGCCGAGCGCGGCGACGGCGCCATAAATCGGTTTAAAGTTCATAAACTCGCTCCGGTTGGAAAAATAGGAAAAACGTTTTGTTTTGGCGACATTATCGGGAAGGGAATTTGGCGGTGGAACCCCCACTCCAGTGGGGGTAGGATAGGCGTTGGAATCTGGTAACATGCAAATCATTTGCATGTATTTGGCAGCCAATGGATTTTCAGGACCAGCCTCGGCCAAACCGCCGGCTACCGCGTTTTTTAACGCAGGTCCCGATTACCGCTAGCCTTTATCCCGAGGCGCCATCACTTCGCATGGTCATGGCACAACTCGGCCCCGCAGCGGCGCCGTAAAACGCAGGCTCAGGTTAACCAATGCAAGGGAGCATTTACGTGAAAAATCCGGATTGGGCGGCGGTGGTAGACGACCATCCGCTGGTGGCGCACGGCATCGCCGATTTTTTAGTGACGCATTGCGGCTTCGACCGCGCGCAGCCGGTATCGGCCGTCGCCGAGTTTTGGCCGCTGCTGGATAGCGACGCGCCGCCGGCACTGGCGGTAGTCGATTTTTGGCTGCCGGACGGCGTCTCGCTGCCGCTACTGGCGCAAATCAAACAACGCCGCCCGGCACTGAAGGTGCTGGCGATCAGTGCCGACGACGACCGGGCTATCGCCGAAAAAGTCGCCGCGGCCGGCGCCGACGGCTTTATCCATAAACAGGCGGCGCCGAACGTGTTCGCCGAGGCCGTGGCCGCACTCATGGCCGGCGAGGCCTGGTTCCAAGGCCAGCCCGCCGCGGTATTGGCGTCGACTCGAGAGCTACCGGTCACGGCCGCCGAATTGGGCCTGACTCCGCGCCAAGGCCAGGTGCTGGCGATGATGCTGAAAGGCTTGCCGAACAAACGCATCGCGCTGAACCTGTCCCTGTCGGAACACACCGTCAAGGAGCACGTCACCGGCATCCTGGAACGCCTGGGCGCGAAAAACCGGATCGAAGTCATCACCAAACTGCGCGGCCGCAGCCTGGAATACTGATGGCCGCCGCTGCCGATCCGATCGAAGCCGCAGACGACGATTTGCGTTTCGAAGACTTGAGCGCGGAAGGCCAGGCCCGACTGCTGGACATGACCCACAACCGGCTGGTCTACGGCATCACCATTATCCCCTTCGTCGCCATGCCCTTCGTCTACTGGAAACATCAGTTGGACCAAAACGCGTTGGGTCTGGCGGTGTGGACGTTGGCTTACTTTGCGGCGCTGGCGGCGGTCCGCCTGCAATTTCGCCAATACCGGCAAGACCGGGCGCGGCTTTGCCCGAGCGAAGCGATAGCCCGATGGATGCCGGTGATCTTGCGCATGGCCCTGGGCCACGGCCTGGGTCTGGCCGGCTTGGTGGCCGTGATCGCCGGCCGGGTGCCGTTCGAGTTCGCCCTGTTGCTGTACATGAGTCTGGCCGCGATCATGGCCGCCAACGCCACCCACCAGTCGCCGGTATTCCGAGCCTTCAAACGTTTTTTCAATGCCGCCTGGGGCGGCTGCACGCTACTGACGCCTTGGGCCTTCCCCGACCACTGGCATCTGGTCATGCCGCTGTGCATCAGCTATATCCTGTCCATCCACCGCCATTCGTCGATTGCCCATCGCTTCTTCCTGCAACAGGTCAAACTGGAACAAGACAGCAAGCGTCTGGCCGAGGATTACCGGCGCGCCAAGGAACAAGCCGAAGCGGCGCTGTACGCCAAGAACCGCTTTCTGACCACGGCCGCCCACGACCTGCGCCAGCCGGTGCACGCAATGGGCTTTCTGATCGAATCCATTTCCCGTCGCAATCAAGACCCCGCCTTGCGCCCGGCCTTGCAGGACTTGCGGCAAAGCGTGCAGTCGGTGACGCAGATGTTCAACTCCCTGCTCGACTTGTCCAAGATCGAACTCGGCGCCCAGCCGGTGAAGTTGCAGCCGGTGGCGCTGGACCCGCTGATGGCCGACATCGCCACCTTGTTTCGGGAAGAAGCCCTGGCCCGCAATATCGCGTTGCGGGTACGCGGCAGCCGCGGCAAAGCCTTGGTCAGTGCCGACCCGTTACTGCTCAGGCAGTCGATGGTCAATCTGATGCAGAACGCTTTGCGCTACACCCAGCGCGGCGGCGTGCTGATGGCGGTGCGGCGCCGGGGCGGGCAATGGCAGTTCGAGGTTTGGGATACCGGGGTCGGTATTGCCGAAGCCGACCAACAGCGGGTGTATTCGCCCTTCTTCCGCCCGGAGCACGCCTGGCGCATCGACAATGCCGGCCATGGCCTGGGTCTGGCGGTGGTGGCGCGCTGCGCCGATTTGATGGGCGCCAGCCAGGGCTTGAATTCGCGCGAGGGCCTGGGTTCCCGTTTCTGGCTGCGGCTACCGGCAGCCGAGATCGGCGAGCGCCGTTCCGCGGTGCGCGACAGCGTGGCCTTGACGGTGGGCGGCGATACCCTGCTGCACGGCAGCTGCCTGGTGGTGGACGACGAGCCGCAAGTGCGCAGCGCCTGGGAAGCCCTGCTCTGCGCCTGGGGTATTGGCGCCGTGTGCGTGGCTTCGGCCAGCGAAGCGTTTGCCGCGCTGGACTCGGGATTCGAACCGGACGCGATCTTTTGCGACCAACGTCTGCGCTCCGGCGAAAGCGGCTTCGAATTGCTGCAAGCGCTATTGGAACGCTGCCCGCAGGCGGCCGGGGCGATGATCAGCGGCGAATTCGACTCGCCGGCCCTGGCCCAAGCCGAGCAGGAAGGCTATCTGGTTTTGCACAAACCGCTCGATCCGAAGGCATTGTTTACCTTGCTATCCTGCTTGCTGCCCGCATCCGGTCGAGATGCGGTTTAAGAGGCGGGAAATATGCGTGCTTTGAGGTCTACTTATGGCATACCTCTCGTTTGACATCTTCAACCCTTACACTGAAACCGGAGCTTGCCATGCCTATTCCTAGGCTTGAGCCGCCTTACCGTTGACCGGACTGCTAGGGCCAAAAGCAGACAGATGGTTTTTCTGACGAAGGTCTGCTGATAGATCTACAGCCACCAGCCGTAATCCCAAAAAGGTGCGACTGCTTATAGGTTGTGCCGAGCCATGCGAGGCGCAACAATCGCGAACGGTGCGCCTGACGGCAGCACCCTATAATCTGCGCACCTTATGGCCTTTTGAGGTCTACTAATGGCGTACCTCTCGTTTGACATCTTCAACCCACAGACTGAAACCGGAGTTTGTCATGCCAATTCCTAAGCTTGGGCCGGCTTGCTGTTAACCGAATTGCTAGCGGCCAATTGCTGGCCATCGAGAATGAAATCTGGACAATATCAGACTTGGATTGTGTTTGCGCTGAAACTCTTCATAGATAGATTCAGAAAAATGTGTCGCGCTTATTATCTTATCTTGTCTCAAAACAAGAGATACATCTTCTGATATTTCTTTGTACTTTGTTGTAAGCACTAAATTCAACGAGTCTTTGTCTCTATAACCGCTTGCGTATGGTGTTATCGTTATCTCTTGATCCATACCTTCTGTTTCGTTTGGCTCTCCTAAGCTAATAACACGGCCTATATAAACCTTACGATCATCCATCGTAAGCATTACAAAAAAGCCATCTATCACATAAGACTTTAGAAATAAGGCGTCTATCAGGCTGGTGAAAAACCCACTGATATTTCCCCTTACCCACGGTTTCCGTGATTTTTTCGTGTTGAAATCGGTCATGACATCGAGTTTCAACCGTTTTGCCCCTGTTTCAAGGGCTTTTTATTCGCCTGAAGCCGTCTGTGGACGGTTTTCAGGCGCACTTCGCCCTAGGTGGGCGCACTCCACGCCGGTTTCGGCGTGAACACCAATAGGTTGAGCAAGCGCGTCAGGTTGTAGGCGGCAAAGCAAAACAAGGCCTGACCTGCGACTTTGGCTAAGCCGATGTGGCGGGTTTTACGCAGGCCCCCGACGGTCTTGATCCAGCCGAAGGCTTCTTCGACGATTTTGCGGCGCTTGAGGCTTTGAGCGTACGCTTTGCCGCGCGCGGTGCGGCCATCGACGGCACTGCCGGTCTTTTTGCGAGCAACATGGGCTTTGATGTCTTGCGTCTTGAGTTTGTTGACGAACGCCGGTTGGTCATAGCCTTTGTCGGCACCGACGCTGCCGCCTTTGGGAACACGGCGTTTGATCATTGTTTGCGCGGCTTCGATTTCAGCGGTGCCGGTGGCTTGGGTGGTTTCGACATCGACAATCAGGCCGTTACGATTCTCGGATAGGGCATGGGTGATGTAACGCAGTTTGGCCTCGGTGTATTCGCCTTTCTTGTAAAGCCGCGCTTCGGGGTCTGTCGTGCTCTGATGCGTGGCATTGCTGCGCTTTTCGCCGCTGAAGTCGACCTCGGGATTGCGGCCGGCGGGTTTATCAGGACCGCTGCCGTCTTTCTTCACGAAGCTTTTGTGCGAGGCCCAGGCTTCGATCAGGCTGCCGTCGACACTGAAGTGTTCGTCGGACACCAGGTTTTGCCATTCGGCAATGGCCAAGACCCGCTCAAAAAACTCGCGACTCAGTGCTTCGGACAGCAGGCGCTCGCGGTTGGCGCTGAACACGCTGCGTTCCCAGACAGCATCGTCGATACCCAAACCGACAAACCAGCGAAACAGCAGGTTGTAGTCCAGCTGTTCCATCAACTGGCGTTCGCTACGAACGGTGTACAGCACTTGCAATAGCAAGGCGCGCAGCAGTTTTTCGGGCGCAATCGACGGGCGGCCAGTATGGGAGTAGCATTCGGCAAAGACCGCATCCATAGAGGCCAATACGCCATCGACGAGTAGCCGTAAACGACGCAACGGATGCTGTTTGGGAATACGGTCTTCCAGGCTAACGTAGCTGAACCAGCTATTTTGAATGGCATCGTGTCCGCGCATGGGGGGCTTCTCCAATTTAGATGCGCTATTTTACTTGTTTGCTGAGGCTATGCGCCTTGATGACTGCAGCTTTGGGAGTTTTTCACCAGCCTGCTATGGGGCTATCTTTTAATACTGACGCCATTAGAATTATTTTAGCTCTTTCATTGTAAGAAAGGAGTGATTCATCCTGTCGTGACAACCATTTTCCTCGCTTAATTGATGCCTTAATACGCCTCAAAGATAGGGCATCAGTTACGTCAAACGCTTTGATAAACAATCGAATTTTTGCAGAAAAAACGTATAGCTTACTAATTACCAGGGAGCCAACAGTGATAATGATTATCCACGTCAAAGAATCAGAGTCATGATAAATTTCTTTTAATAAAGAATTAATTCCCCTGTAAATATCGAGCGATATTTCAAAATTAAGGAAATTAATTGAAGATGGAACAAACGAATTCAATAAAGTAGTAAATGTTGCACTTACTAAAGTACATCCAAGACCAAGTCTAACGCTTTCTAAGTAAAGAAGCTGCCCTTCATATCGGTGCAGTCTATAGTAATGATATGGATTCTGGGTGAAAGCGCTATAGCCAGAAACTAAAATAGGAAGGATAAGTAATAGAAACACTCATATTCCTATCAGCCAATAAGCTCATCCATTTTTGCAATAAATGCTTTTGACTTCTTGGTTGACCGAGCTTCTTTAGCGCTCATAGTAAGCGTACCTCTACCTACAACACGCATAGAAGACGATTCTTTTTTCCGAAGATGTTTTAGAAGTTCACGCTCATCCGCTGTAGGAACAAGACCAAAAAATCTTAATAAAGTTGTCATACATTAGCCTCTCTGCAGCAACCGCTGCCATATTGTCTGATTATCTTGCAATTGGCAGGACTTTGTCTAGCAACAACATCTACATTCACTTGCAAGCCAAGAAACAATAGACTCAAATATAGGACTAACAAGAAACCTAGCGGCACGGTGTATTGATCATAAAACAGAGAATTGCCAATAATCCTATCAGGCTGGTGAAAAACTCCCAAAGCTGCAGTCATCAAGGCGCATAGCCTCAGCAAACAAGTAAAATAGCGCATCTAAATTGGAGAAGCCCCCCATGCGCGGACACGATGCCATTCAAAATAGCTGGTTCAGCTACGTTAGCCTGGAAGACCGTATTCCCAAACAGCATCCGTTGCGTCGTTTACGGCTACTCGTCGATGGCGTATTGGCCTCTATGGATGCGGTCTTTGCCGAATGCTACTCCCATACTGGCCGCCCGTCGATTGCGCCCGAAAAACTGCTGCGCGCCTTGCTATTGCAAGTGCTGTACACCGTTCGTAGCGAACGCCAGTTGATGGAACAGCTGGACTACAACCTGCTGTTTCGCTGGTTTGTCGGTTTGGGTATCGACGATGCTGTCTGGGAACGCAGCGTGTTCAGCGCCAACCGCGAGCGCCTGCTGTCCGAAGCACTGAGTCGCGAGTTTTTTGAGCGGGTCTTGGCCATTGCCGAATGGCAAAACCTGGTGTCCGACGAACACTTCAGTGTCGACGGCAGCCTGATCGAAGCCTGGGCCTCGCACAAAAGCTTCGTGAAGAAAGACGGCAGCGGTCCTGATAAACCCGCCGGCCGCAATCCCGAGGTCGACTTCAGCGGCGAAAAGCGCAGCAATGCCACGCATCAGAGCACGACAGACCCCGAAGCGCGGCTTTACAAGAAAGGCGAATACACCGAGGCCAAACTGCGTTACATCACCCATGCCCTATCCGAGAATCGTAACGGCCTGATTGTCGATGTCGAAACCACCCAAGCCACCGGCACCGCTGAAATCGAAGCCGCGCAAACAATGATCAAACGCCGTGTTCCCAAAGGCGGCAGCGTCGGTGCCGACAAAGGCTATGACCAACCGGCGTTCGTCAACAAACTCAAGACGCAAGACATCAAAGCCCATGTTGCTCGCAAAAAGACCGGCAGTGCCGTCGATGGCCGCACCGCGCGCGGCAAAGCGTACGCTCAAAGCCTCAAGCGCCGCAAAATCGTCGAAGAAGCCTTCGGCTGGATCAAGACCGTCGGGGGCCTGCGTAAAACCCGCCACATCGGCTTAGCCAAAGTCGCAGGTCAGGCCTTGTTTTGCTTTGCCGCCTACAACCTGACGCGCTTGCTCAACCTATTGGTGTTCACGCCGAAACCGGCGTGGAGTGCGCCCACCTAGGGCGAAGTGCGCCTGAAAACCGTCCACAGACGGCTTCAGGCGAATAAAAAGCCCTTGAAACAGGGGCAAAACGGTTGAAACTCGATGTCATGACCGATTTCAACACGAAAAAATCACGGAAACCGTGGGTAAGGGGAAATATCAGTGGGTTTTTCACCAGCCTGCTATAGCCCACTATGGCCATTCCTCGCCTATACCGTCAAGCATCTGGAGCTATGACTGGTTAAAAATAAAATTGCCGACGCTCAATCAGATAGAGTGACCGTCTGCTTAGAGTCGGCTCAATACCTTCAGTGCTAGTGCTTAATTGCGTTAATTGGTGATAACTAAAATCGGTTAATAATCAAAATGTTAGAATTGATTTCCATATCGCTTATTTATGCAATTAAACACTAGATTAAGCGCTACGGCTCCGACTTGTCTAGCAGATGAATTATTCCGCCGCCCCAATCAGCAGCCTTTCCGCCTGCCGATAACTCAAGCCGGAAATACCCGATTTCTGCATCGATTGTTTCAGCGAATAGGCCAATGCCGAGGCGAGGATGCGGGAGTAATACGGCAGGGTTTCCAGGTAGACCGGCAAGGCATCGTCGATGGTTTCGGCTTGCTGCAGTTTTTGTTCGAGTTGCCGGCGGCGGTCGGCGATTTCTTGGAGGAATGCGCGATCAGCGGCGCAATCTGCCGATAACGCCAAGGTCCAGGTTAAATCGGATTGTAATTGGCAAGCGCCGATATAGCGACCGGACCGGGCTGGCGACCATTGTTCCGGGGCAATTAACGACAAGCGATACTGTCCATCCTTGCAATACAGCCAATAACTTTGCCCGGCGGTCGGTTTGAAGCGAATCTGGCTGTTTAACACGAACAGCGAAGTAAACAAGTCGCTGCCGATTTGTTGAATGTTCTTGGCGGGGGCGACCAGTTGCTGCTTGGCGTGTTGCAAACTATCCAGTATCGAGACGGCGCCCTTTCCCTGCGGATTTGCCGGTTTAATCGTTAAGTTCATAGTCCAAGTATCGGCTAAGTTTGCAAAAAAGTGTCCGGAAGATTCTATCAACGCCGTCAATCTGGAGAGTTGTCGTGCGTGGCTTTGCTTTCCTCAACCCAGTCCTCTCCTTTATGCCCCAGCCGTTAAATTAAAGATTGGGGGGACCGGCTTGTTCAAATCCCGTAGGAGCAGGCCATGCCTGCGACCAAAGGCGATTGGTCGCGGGCATCGCCCGCTCTTACCATCATTAACTTAACGACATTGCTTTATGCTCTCCGGGTGCGACGGAGGAGGTTTTTTTTCAGCGATTGATGGCTGTCCGATTACCACGGCTAGCGCCAAACGCCTCAAAGCCTATCCAAATCCGCCAAAACCGCTTCGGCTCGGCGAACGATAGCATCGCGTTCGGCCGGCGCAAATCGGTCCAGATTGCGGTAAACCATACTCACGCGCGGATTGCGCTGGAGCTTGTCGCGATGGCGGCTGAAGAAATGCCAGTACAGCGCATTGAACGGACAGGCCCGGTCGCCGCTGCGGGCTTTTTTATCGTAGCGGCAGCCTTTGCAGTAGTCGCTCATTCGGTCGATGTAGGCCGCGCTGGACACGTAAGGCTTGGTAGCCAGCAAGCCGCCGTCGGCGAATTGGCTCATGCCCAGGGTGTTGGGCAATTCCACCCATTCGAAGGCGTCGATATACACCCCCAGATACCAGCGATGCACCGCCTCCGCCGCCAGGCCGGCCAATAAGGCGAAATTGCCGATCACCATCAAACGCTGGATATGGTGGGCGTAAGCGTATCGCAGCGATTGGCCGATGCTGGCGGCCAGGCAGTTCATTTGGGTTTCGCCGGTCCAGAACCAGGCCGGCAGCGGCCGGTCGTGGCCGAAATGGTTTTGCGACAAATACGCCGGCATTTTTGCCCAGTACACCCCGCGCACATACTCGCGCCAACCGATAATCTGCCGGACAAAACCCTCGACGGCCGCCAACGGTGCCTGTCCTTGGCGATGAGCGGCTTCGGCTCGCTCGACCACCTCGCGCGGATTGAGCATTTTGCTGTTCAACGCAAACGACAACAGCGAATGAAACAGCCGCCAACTGCGCCGGCTCATCGCGTCTTGAAACGCGCCGAAAAGCGGCAAGCCGTCGGCGATAAACGCATCGAGTTGCTGTAAGGCTTGGGCGCGATTCAAAGGCCAGCGAAAGTCGTCGGCGCCCGCTTCACCAAAACTATTCACACCTGCTGCGACGATGTCTTGCCACAGCTCGGCATGGTCATGGCGCAGCCGATTGTCGTATGGCGCCGCCGGTACGCCCGGCCAGGCCTTGCGGTTGTCGTGGTCGAAATTCCATTGCCCGCCCAGCGGGCGTTGGTTGGCATCCAACAACACGCAGTATTTGACCCGCATCCTGCGGTAAAAATTTTCCATCAGCCAATGCGGCTGGTTGCCGAACAACTCCCCGGCGTCCTTGCGTTGGGTGTAGAAATGCTCACTGTCGCAGGCTTGGTTGGAGACAGCCAGATTTTGGCAATACTGCCGCAACTGTTGGTCCAGCCGCCATTCGTCGGGCAGTTGGTATTCGAAACGTTGCGCTTGGTAGCGTTCGATCAAACAATCCAGATTGGCCGGTAGCGATTGTCGATTGTCGGCATCGTCGATTTTCAGGTAATGCACCCGATGGCCTTGAGCGGCCAAATGTCGGGCAAAATCGCGCATCGCCGCGAAAATGCCGATGACTTTTTGGGCGTGATGCAGCACGTAATCGGTTTCCTGGCGGATTTCCATCAGCGTGTAGACCACGTTGTTATCGGTTTGCGCAAACCAGCTATGCAACGGGTTGAGCTGGTCGCCCAGAATCAGGCGCAACGTGGTCATGTTTCCGCTGCCGATGAGCGTTGGTTGCGGCAGCGTGTCGAACAATATTTCACCGCATCCCAGTCCTTGGCCCATTTCTTCCGCCAGGCAAACGGCCGGCTGCATACCGGGCAGATTTTCGATGGCAACGACAGCTTGCGGTGCATCAAAACTCCAGCTCGGTTTGTACCCAAGCGCCGGCGATGGGTTTGGCTGGGCGGCGGGGCATGGGCCGCTTGCGCGAGCCGTGTTTCTCGACAATCGCCGCCTTGGCGGCTTTGACCTCGGACCGGCCGCGAATTGCATAGACACGGGCTTTGGCTCGGTGGGTGGCGGTTTCCAGATCGACTAGCGGCTGGGCAATATCGACGCCGACTTTAACCCCACATTGTTGCTGCAATTTTGCCGGCATCCGCCACGGTTCGAACAGCCAGTTGTCCGGCACCCGGCGCAGTGCCGGCAGCCATTGCCTGACAAAATGGCCGTGCGGATCGTGGTCGCGGGCTTGCTTGATCGGGTTATAGACGCGGGAGGCATTGATGCCGGTGGTTCCAGCCTGCATTTGCATCTGGCTCCAATGAATGCCGGGTTCGTAATCCAGAAACTGCCGGGCCAGCCACGTCCCGACCGGTTGCCAGTGCAACCACAACGGATAAGCGGCCACCGACACCAGCATCGCTCGCATCCGGAAATTCAACCAGCCGGTGTGGTTCAGCATGGCCACGCAGGCATCGACCAGCGGCCAACCGCTGCGGCCTTCGCTCAGGGCTTGAAAATGCGCCGGATTCCAATCCGCTTCGCGCAGACCGTCGTAACCGCGATGCATATTCCTAAATTCCAGCTCCGGCTCGCTTTCCAATTTCTGGATGAAATGGCAATGCCAATACAAGCGGCTGACGAAAGCGGTCAGGCCGGCGCGGCGGGCATCGCCGGTTGGCAGAGCATCGATCTGGCGGCGGCTGGCTTGCACCACTTCACGCAGACTCAAACAACCGAAGGCCAGATACGCCGACAAACGCGAGCAAGCGCTCGGCGCCGACAGCGGCGAGGAGATTCCTCCCCGGTAACGGCCGCTGCGCTCGAACAAGAAATCGCGCAAGGTTGCTATGGCTGGCCGGCGGCCGCCGCGCTGGCGTTGCGGCGGATCGGCCTGGGTCAGGCCCAGGCTTTGCGGTTCGGGCAACGTCAGCGGTGAAGGCGCGTTGATCCAGCGGCAGCTGGGCACCTCAAGGCACGGGGCGGCCATCAATGCTTCCCAATGAGCTTGCCAATGGTCGCGACTTGATAGGCACCGCACCACGCCGAACTGGGCAAATTCACGCCACGGCAAACCGCGTTTCCGGCACCAGCGCTGCACGGCCAAATCGCGTTGAAAGCTCAGCCAGTTGCCGGTTTCCTGATGCGAATACAGCGCCGCAAACGGGGCTTCGTGCCAGAGCCGATCCAGAACATCGACCACTTCCCCAACTTCGATGCGCAAACCGCCGCCGCGCTTGCGTAACGCACTATCAAGATCGATTAGGCTTTCCCGCAGAAATTGGTAATGCTGGGTCGCGGCATCGACCGCCTGCCACAGGCTGGGCTCGATAATGTACAGACATAACACCGGCCCGTGCCGGCTGGCGTGCCACAATGCCGCATGGTCGTGCAGGCGCAGATCGCGCTTGAACCAGACCAGGTGGTAACTCATCGCTTAATGCCAGCCCTGGCGCCAGACTTGAACGTCCAGCAAATCCCGCCACGGCAGCACTTGCAGGCGTTTGCTGTACACCGCCTCCAGTTCGATCCATTCCAGCGGCGCGGCCGGATCGTCCGGCCACAGCACCTTGCTGACGATGAAATGCTTTTCTTTACGCTGCGGCGCCACGGCGGTCCACTTGCTGAGCAGCAGTTTGCGCGGATTGAGCTTGGGAGGTTTGGTTGTGGTCATGGCGGACTGGGCGCAGATTGTTTTTCTGCGAGCTTACCAGCCGATCGCAAAATGGCGAGTGTATGCCGCATAGCAAAACCGGCCGGCAAGTCAATTCGGTTAAGCGGTTCGATTTTCACTCCCCTCTTTGAAAAAGAGGGGGCGGGGGAGATTTTTCAAATCGCCCTCGATCCCCCTTTTCCAAAGGGGGAGGCTGGCTTAACTTAACGGCATTGGTTTGCAATCAGGCTCACGCTATCGCGAGAGTCTGGGTCGTCACTGGGTACATCAATTCCCCGGCTGCAAGGCCACTTCCACTTCGCGGGTCTGGCCATTATTGACCACCCGAACTTTGACGACATCGCCGACTTTTTGGTCGTCCAGGCGGGCGAATAATTTCGACAGCGTATCCACTTCCTTGCCGTTAATGGCGACGATGATGTCGCCCGGCATGATGCCGTTCGGCGAGACTTCAACGCCGCGCAGGCCGGCTTTATCGGCTGCCGAACCGGGTTGTACCCGCAACACCGCGACGCCGGCCGTGCCGGTCAATTCGGCCAATCGCTGATTCATTTGCTGGTCGATTTCGATACCCAGCGCCGGGCGAATGTATTTGCCCTGTTTAATCAATTCCGGCACTACCCGCATCACGGTATCGACCGGCACCGCAAAGCCGATGCCGGCCGAGGCGCCGCTGGGGCTGTAAATCGCGGTATTGATGCCGATCAGGCGGCCGGCGGAATCCAGCAACGGCCCGCCGGAGTTGCCGGGATTGATCGCCGCGTCGGTCTGGATCAAATGCTCGACCGCCGGGCCGTCCTGGCCGCCCAGCGAACGGTCCAGCGCCGAGACGATGCCGCTGGTCAAGGTCCAGTCCAAACCGAACGGATTGCCAATGGCAAACACCTTTTGCCCGACCTTGAGGTCGTTGCTGGTGCCGACCGGCACCGGCGGCGGCCGTTTGAAGCCGACACCGATTTTCAATACCGCGATGTCGTGCACCTGGCTGGCGCCGACCAGCGCCGCTTTATAATCGCGGCCGTCGGCTAGTTTGACGGTGGCTTCGTTGGCGCCGGCGATGACGTGGAAATTGGTGACCACGTGGCCGGCCTCGTCCCAGATAAAGCCCGAGCCGGAGCCCTTGGGCACCGAGAATACGTTGCGGGTCCAGGCGTCGCGCACCAGCGAGGCGGTGGTGATGTAAACCACCGAGTCGCGGGATTTCTCGAACAGCTCGATGGTGCTTTTCTCGTCGGCCGCCAAATCGCCGCGCGCGGCCACGGTTCTGGGCGTTGCCGGCTGGTTGGTGGTCGGCGCCGGCAGCCAGTGCCACAGCAGCATCAAAGCCGCCGCCACCGCGCCGAGCGCAAACACCCGTTTGACGAACAGATCGGGAGAATGGGGTTGATTGGGGTAGCGCATAGTGGCCTCCGGCTGCTTGGTTCTGATGCCGGCAACATGGTAGCGCGTTTAGCGGTTTTCAAGCGCGGCTTGTGCGAAACAGCCGCCCTATTCCCATTAGCTTACGGTTCTCACTGCAATTTGCAACACACCGAGTCTTCATCGTATTGCCGAAAACCTCGCTTCGCACACATCTACAATCCCGCCCAGTGGAAATTACCGGCCATAAAGCCGATCTGCAAAGCAGCCGCCATTTTTCCGGCCGGGAAAAGCCGACGGCCCGGTCCCAGTGTTTGCCGAACAGCGGCTTGAACCCAAGCCCGCCCAGCATAAAGCAGGCAGTTCCGGCGCTCAAAAAAGCAGGCATTGTCATCGCGTGTCTTCTGAACGGTTGGCCGGCAGCGTTCCGGCGCCGCCGCAATGGCGCCTCGGCCGATTGGCTAATAATAGACCAGCGAAGCGGTGCAGTTCAGGTCCACATATCTCGACGCATTGACCACGCCTTTGGCCGGTTCGCCGCTAAACGGCGTGGCAACCCGAGTCAGAACCAATTGGCTGGAGAAGGCTTGCGGGGCGTCGCCCAGGGCGAATTGCGGGATCACCAGCGTTGCGTGCTCGATACGCAAATCCGGGATATGTTCCAAAGTGACTTCCCACAACTCGCCGATCAAGGTTGATTCCCGCGTAATATCGGCTTCCTTGAACGAGTATTTTTTCCGGCCCAGTTCCAAGTTCAGCACGGTCGCAGCCGGCAGGATGCCGACTTGCGCTTTGCTGCCGATGCTCAGCGTCAGATCGGCGCCACGGCCGGAACATTGGTAAAAGTTAGGTTGTTGTATCGCATTTGCGGTACCGGCTAATGCCGCCGATAACAAAACACCGGCGATCATCGTTGCGTATTTCGATTTCATGGCCTACTCCAAAATTTCAAGCGTTAAAAATCCGGATGCCGTTACAGCGCTGCGCCGTTAGCGAGCGAAAGTCGCCGGCGTCTAGCGAACCTTCTCGGTGGAGCCACAATAACGCCAAACCCTATCCGGCAACATCCTCCGCAAGTAGGGTAAATTGCAGCGAGCTGGTTTGAGAGTAACTGCGGCCATTCGAGCGTGTGCCGGTGCCGGCCGCGACAAGGTCCGCAACCACTAGCGACGCGTCTTTGGCCGCAGCGCGCAACACAGGCGGCAAGCGCCGATTGCCGGGAACTAAATCCCTAGCGCCCCAGTCGGCCATTGCGCCCGATACTGCTGCAGACAAACAGAGGTGACTACGATGAAAACCAATAACAACACACTGAAAATCATGGGCTTGGCTGTCTTGTTCGGACTCTGGCTGACGCCGGTCCGGGCCGAGCACGGCGAACATGCGGCGGCAAAAACGCCGCCCCCGCCCGAAGAAGAAGTCGAATACGAGTTCTACGATTACCATGCCGGCATCACCTACACCGGCACCTTACAGAATTATTTATTCCGCCATTCGGAAAAAACCCAGCATCCGCAGGAGCAGACCTATCCGGAGCTGGAGTACCATGACCGGTAACGGGCAACTACAGCCGCGCTGCGGCATGAGGGAGGCTGATGCTATCTTGGGTTAACCTTTCCCGCGGCGGTTTCGGGCACCGCTCGTACAAGGCTTAGCTGGATTTTTTAGCGCGTTCGCGGCGAGCCTTGAAGAAATCGCCGAGCAAGGCGGCACAATCGGCTTGCAGTACGCCGCCGGTCCATTCCACTTTATGGTTTAAAAAGGCGGCATCGCTCAGTTGCAGCGCATGGCAGACCGCGCCGCGCTTGGGATCGTAGGCACCGAACACCAAGCGTTTGATGCGGGCATGGGCTATCGCACCCATGCACATCACGCAGGGCTCCAAGGTCACATAGAGCGTGGTGTCGATCAGCCGATAGTTGTGCAAGACTTGGCCGGCCTTGCGCAACGCGACGATTTCGGCGTGGGCGCTGGGGTCGTGGGTTTGAATCGGCTGGTTCCAAGCTTCGGCGATGCAGCGGCCTTCGAGTACCAGCAATGCCCCAACCGGCACTTCCCCCTGATCCTCGGCGCGCTGGGCCAAACGGATGGCGTGGCGCATCCATTCCGCGTCGGTCATCTCAAACCGTGGCTTTGTTCAAGCGGTCGTTGACCGCGGCCCAGGCTTCGGTCTCGGGCGGCTGTTCGATCAGAATGGTGTCCAGTTCCAGATTGTCCAGCGCCCGCAGCGAGCTATACAGGGCCGGTTCATAAAGCTCGGCATCGGCCGGCAGCCGGAGAATATGCAGGCAAGGAATTTCGGCAATCTCGGCGCTGAATGCCAATATGCCGATATGTTGGCCTTTGGCGCAGAGATCGTCGGCCATCGCAATCAAGGTATCGGCCGGACAGAGAAAGGCCATCGTGTTCGGCGCGTAGTGCACCGCCATCATGCCCGGCGCGCGTATCTTGGTTTGCGGCGACAGCCGAATATCGGCATGCAACACCGCCTTGAGCTGGCTGCGGGTGATACGGCCAGGCCGAAGAATGGTCGGCACGTCGTCACTAAGATCGATGATGGTCGATTCGACTCCCACCGCACAGGGACCGCCGTCCAGAATGCAGGCCACACTGTCGTCCAGTTCTTCGGCGACGTGCAGGGCTTCGGTAGGGCTGATGCGGCCGAACCGGTTGGCGGACGGCGCGGCAACGCCGCCACCGAACGCCTGCAGCAACCGTAACGCCACCGGGTTGGCCGGCACCCGCAAACCGACCGTGTCCTGGCCGCCGGTGACTGCCAGCGTTACCGAGTCGCGTTTTTTCAAAATCATCGTCAGCGGGCCGGGCCAAAACTTTTCCGCCAAGCGCCAAGCAGCCTCGGGCACCTGATCGGCCCAATCGGCAATTTGCCCGGCGCCGGCAATATGCACAATCAACGGGTGGTCGGCCGGCCGGCCCTTGGCCGCGAAAATTTTCGCCACCGCCTCCGGATTGGACGCATCCGCGCCCAGGCCGTAAACGGTTTCAGTCGGAAAGGCGACGAGCTGACCGCCGCGCAGTAAGTCGGCGGCGTGCTGGATGGATGCTTCGGTGACGGGGGTTGGTTTCACGGATAGAGCCGGACGAAAGGTCGAATTCAAAAAAGAGGGCTGGCCAATCGCTTACCTTGGCCGACGCGCTGCACACCTCGCCGATAAAGTTTATCGGCGATTCGGCAAAGCGCGTTATTTTACCTTTCGTCTTGCCGCTTTTCTCTCAATTTATTTCCACCAACACCTCGTTGGGGTTAACCGCATCGCCTTTGGCGACGTAAATGGCTTTAACCACGCCGGCAATCGGCGCGGTGATTTCGGTCTCCATTTTCATCGCTTCGGTGACCAGCAAGGCCTGACCGGCGTTGACTTTCTGGCCTTCCTTGACCAGCACGTCGATGATGTTGCACGGCATGCTGGTCACCACATCGCCCGGCTCGCTGGGCCGGCGGCGCTTGCTGGCGATTGCGCTTTGCACCGCGCCATGGGCGCCGCCGTCCAGTACGATTTCGTCCAAGGTCTCGATGACGATTTCTTCCGGCATGCCGTCCACGGTGAAGTAAAAATGCCGCAGGCTTTGGTTTTTCGGGCCGGCGCCGGTAACTTTGACGTGGTATTGCTCGCCGTGCAGCGCCACGTTGAATTCGGTCGGGGCTTTTTTGACCTCGCCCGGTTTAGGCGCAGCCTCCAATTCCAACGGCTCCGGCACTAGATTATCGTTCGAACGCAATTCCAGGAATTGTTTGCCGATTTCCGGAAACATCGCGTAACTCAGTACGTCCTCGTCGTTCAACGCCAGATGGGCGATTTCGCCACGAAGATGCTCGAACTCGGGCTTGAGCAAATCGGCCGGCCGGCATTCGATGATTTCCTCTTTACCGACCGCCTTGGCCAGCAATTGCGGATTAACCGGCGCCGGCGCCTTGCCGTAGCCGCCGTGCAGGTAGCGTTTAACCTCGTTGCTGATGGTCTCGTAACGCTTGCCGATCAGCACGTTCAACACCGCCTGGGTGCCGACGATTTGCGAGGTCGGCGTCACCAGCGGCGGATAACCCAAGTCTTTGCGCACTTCCGGGATTTCCCGATAAACCTCGTCGATCCGATCCAAGGCGTTGCGCTCTTTTAGCTGGTTGGCCAGATTGGAGATCATGCCGCCCGGCACTTGAAAGATATGCACGCGGGTGTCGATGCCGGTGAAGGCGCTTTCGAAGCGTTGGTATTTTTTGCGGACTTCGGCGAAATAATCGTTTGCCGCCTGCAATTTATCCAAGTCCAAACCGGTGTCGTATTCGGTACCGCGCAATGCGGTGACCAGGCTTTCGGTCGGCGGATGGCTGGTGCCGCCGGCCCACGACGACAGCGCGGTATCGACGTGCTCGCAACCGGCTTCGATAGCCTTGATCTGGCACATCTCCGCCAAGCCGGCCGTGGCATGGCAATGCAGATGCAACGGCAAATCGACGGCGTCTTTCAGAGCTTTGACCAGTTCGCCGGCAATATAAGGCGTCAACAAACCGGCCATGTCCTTGATCGCAATCGAATTACAGCCCAGGTTGGCCAAACCTTTACCCAATTTAATGAAACTGGCGATGTCGTGTACCGGACTGGTGGTATAGCAAATCGTGCCCTGGGCGTGTTTGCCTGCTGCGCGGGTGGCTTCGATGGCGGTTTCCAGATTACGGATGTCGTTCAGGGCGTCGAAGATGCGGAATACGTCCATGCCGTTGCGGGCGGCGGTCTCGACGAACTTACGCACCACGTCGTCGGAATAGTGCCGATAACCGAGCAGGTTTTGGCCGCGCAGCAGCATCTGCAATTTGGTATTGGGTAGGGCTGCTTTCAGTTTGCTCAAGCGCTCCCAAGGGTCTTCTTTCAAGAAGCGCAAGCAGGCGTCGAAGGTGGCGCCGCCCCAGCATTCCAACGACCAATAGCCGATGTCGTCCAGCATCGCGCAAGCCGGCAACATGTCTTCGGTGCGCATCCGGGTGGCGATCAGCGACTGGTGGGCGTCGCGCAGAATAACGTCGGTTACATACACTTTGCTCATGAGAGTTTCCTTGGCTTAGAGGCCGGTATGGGAAGCGACAACGGCCGCCAGCACGCTGGCCAGAATTTCCGGGCGCGGTTTGTTGGAGTAATTGATCAAATCGGGATTGGCTTCGACGAAACCGGTGTTGAAGCGGCCGCGGCGGAAATCGGGGTGCGCCAGTATCCGCAGGTAATAGGGAATCGTGGTTTTGATGCCGAACAAACCCATGTCCTTCAAGGCCCGCTCGCCGCGATTGATCGCATCTTCCCAGGTCATCGCGCTGACGATGACTTTGGCCAGCATCGAATCGTAAAACGGCGGCACTTCGTAGCCGGTATAAATCGCGGTGTCGGTACGCACGCCGGGGCCGCCGGGTGCGTAGTAACGGGAAATGTGGCCGAAGCTGGGCAGGAAATTGTTTTTCGGGTCCTCGGCGTTGACCCGAAACTGGATTGCATAACCGCGTCTGACGATTTCTTCCTGCTTGAAACGTAGCGGCAGACCGGCGGCGACCCGAATCTGTTCTTCGACGATGTCGACGCCGGTAATCGTTTCGGTGATCGTGTGTTCGACCTGCACGCGGGTATTCATTTCCATGAAATAAAAGCGGCCGTTGCTGTCCAGCAAAAACTCGACAGTACCAGCGTTGGTGTAACCGACCGCTTTGGCCGCCATCACCGCCAGACCGCCCAGGTACTGGCGCTGAGCTTCGTCCAGTTGCGGCGACGGGGCGATTTCGATCAGTTTCTGGTTGCGGCGCTGTACCGAACAATCGCGCTCGAATAAATGGATAGTGTTGCCGAATTGGTCGGCCAACACTTGCACCTCAATATGAATCGGATTGACGACGCATTTTTCCAGGAACACGTCGGCACTACCGAAGGCCTTGGTCGCTTCGGAAATGACGCGTTGATAATTTTGCCGCAACTCGTCGGGGTTATCGCAACGGCGGATGCCACGGCCGCCGCCGCCGGAGGTGGCTTTCAACATGATCGGGTAGCCGATCTGCTCGGCCACCTGCAAGGCCTGCTCGACATTTTCGAGGTTGCCGTCGGAACCGGGCGTCACCGGCAGCCCGGCGGCTTTCATCGCCGCCCGCGCTTCGGTCTTGTCGCCCATGCGCTGGATGACTTCCGCCGACGGCCCGATAAAGACTAATCCGCGCTCCTGACAGGCTTTGGCAAATTGGGCGTTTTCCGACAGGAAGCCGTAGCCCGGATGAATCGCATCGCAACCGGTGCGCAACGCCAAGTCGACCAAGCCGTAGATATTCAGGTAACCCGCCAACGGCTCGCTGCCGATGTAATAAGACTCGTCGGCCTTTTTGACGTGCAGGGCAAAGCGGTCGGCTTCGGAATAGATCGCTGCGGAACGGATGCCCATTTCGGCGCAGGCGCGAATGATGCGGACGGCAATCTCGCCGCGATTGGCGATCAGGATTTTGCGTAACATGATTTTTCCAATGCGGTTCCGGGACTGGATACTACTCTAACAACTTATCGATATCTTTCAACCTTAAAACCGCCGGGCGGCCCGACTTGACTGCGCTCCGCCAATCCGGCGGAAATCGGCGGGAAATGCCCCGGCATTTCGCCGAAAACAGGCATCGCCGAGCAGGTAACTTGCTGCGTTAGCGACAATTTGTCAGCAGTGCGTGTCGATATCCGGACAGTAACGCCGGACAGGCTTGGAAAATCCATCCGAATCAAACTATTGCAATTGGCATATATAATGCTATCCTGATATTGCACAGGATGCCTGAGCCTAGCGCTCAGGGTTGTCACCTCTAAATTAATCACCGATTTTCGAGGTTTTATTATGGAAAAACACAAAGCGCTATTTCTCGTTTTGCTATCGCTCTGCCTGTCCGGACTTGCGGTTTTATCATCGCAAGCTGTCGCAGCAACCGCCGAACACCGATCCGATCCGGCCGCTAATCCCGCTCTGCAATTACCGGCAGCGTTCTCTTGGCGCGAGACCGTACTGAGCCTTGCCGAGCACGCCGAACGCGGCGCCAGTGCCGCAGTCCGCGAAACCTTGACCGGCCTACAACACTGGCTGGATTTCGGCATGCAGGCCGGATTTTTCGGCTGGATCGGCGCACCTTCGTTGCTCGAAGCGTTGCCGCTGCAAAATCCGGAAACCGCGTTGCCCGGTGCGGTGTGGCTGCTACTGGGCGGCCTGTTAGGCGTTTTAAGCCGAAAAAAACGCCGCTTGGTTGCTTAAATTTCTGCCCTTCTCCCGTTACCGGCCGGATAACTTCCGCCGGTAACGAATCTTTTCGGTGGCTTCCGCCCCAACCCGGATCAGACAAGTCCACCACCGGCGCCACACCGCCCAACGCGCGTTAGCCGACCTCAAAATTAATCGCCATCACCAATTTGGCAGGCGTCGCATTTTGGCTAATAATTGCCGGAAGCTATTGCAGCCGGTTTGCGTTTAGAACGGCTTGTTTGCCATAAACTTCAGGAATCGCCCATGCCAGAGACCGTAACCGATACTGCAGACCCATTTCAATTTCGCACCCTGCAACCGGAGGACATCGGCGAATGCATTCGGATCGCAATCGCGAATTTCGACGAATTTCGCGACCACCCGCAATACATAAGCCAATGGTTCGAGCGGCGCATCGTGCATAACCCCTGGCAAAGCTCGCTGCCCGGCCCGGGCGTCGGCGTCTGGCACGGTTCGCGCCTAATAGGTTTTAGAGCCATGTTTGCTCAGCCTTGGTGGTTGAACGGAAAATCCACCGTAATTGCCTTCTGCGCGAACACCAGTGTCGATCAGCAATATCGAGGAAAGGGACTGGCAACGCAATTAATTTCCGAAACCAAAAATTTTTCGGCGATTACCGGCAGCGTAACCGCGGGCGACATTACCCAAAAAGCTTACCGGAAATTGGATTACCTGCCGATCGGCGGCGAGAGCAACGACTTCTTTCGCCTGCGCATCGGTTATCGCGGCTCCTGGGAAAAACGGGTCGGCAAAACGATGGGCCGCATTCTGGGCGGCGCCTTCGATCTCGGTTTAAGCTGGCGCGACCGGAAATTGTACCGCCACGAATTCGTTTTGGAAGAGACAGGTCATTGCGGAGCCGAGTTCGATTCGCTTTGGGATAGTGCAAAAGCGGCTTACCCGTCGTGCCTGGAGCGAAGCAGTCGCTACCTGAACTGGCGCCTGTTCGAATTCCCAACCTGCCCGTTACAATTACTGGCGCTACGCGACAGTAACGGAGAGTTGCGCGCTTATGCCATCTGGCACCGGCAAAGCTTTGCCGACTCGGTCAGCATGGCAGTGCTGCGCGACGTATTTTATCTGCCGCAAGACGAGCCGGCCATCCGCGGCTTGCTGTACCATGTCTTCGCTTACTGGCGAAAAAACGGCATCAGTTGGGGGAACTTGGAAGTGGCTACACCGCGTTTAACCGCGTTGTTCAAAGAATTAGGCTACGAAGCGCTGGGCTCTCACGGCAACCGCTACCAAATATACAGCAACCCGCCGTTGCCCGACGCGGTGTTATCCGAGTGGTACCGGAGCGGCATCGACGGCGACTATTTCGACCATCCGTTATAGCCCGCTGCGACTGCCGCCTAACCTGTCTGGAAATATATGTTGAACGCTTCCGTCATTATCAGTACGCGCAACCGGGCGCACATCCTGCCGCGCTTATTCGATGCGCTTGCCGACATGCGTTTAGCTGCGAATACAAGCTGGGAGTTGCTGCTGATCGACAATGGCAGCACCGACGACACTGCGCAAGTGGTCGCAGACGAAGCGGCGGCCGGCCGTTTGCCGTTGATGATGCTGTCGGAACCCATTCCCGGTAAATCCAGAGCGTTAAACCGGGCCATGCGCGCAGCCCGCGGCGAGCTGCTGGTGTTTACCGACGACGATGTCGAACCTAGCCCTGCCTGGCTGCAGGCCTATATCGATGCAGCAGCACAGCATCCCGAATTTGACGGTTTTGCCGGAAAAGTTTTACCGAAATGGTTGGGACAGATTCCGGATTGGCTGCATACCGAAGGGCCTTTTGCGCTACCGCGCGGCATCACCAACACGCGGGATTTTGGCGACGCTCAAGGCGTGTTGGCTATTGACGTGATTCCGGGCGGCGTCAACACGGCCCTCCGGTCCGGCGCGGCCGCCAGAAACGGTTGGTTTCGAGAAGACCTGGGGCCCGGTACAACGATTCCGTTTACCGAAGATACCGACTACATGCGCCGTTACCGCGCAGGCGGCGGCACTTTTTGGTATGTGCCGGACGCTTTATTATTCCATTGCAACATTCCTGAGCGGATGACCAAAGACTATGTCCGACACTGGATGCACGAGGTTGCCCGCTGTCAGATTCTCGCCTTCGGCAAGAAACCGGCCGGCAAATGCTTGGCCGGAGTACCGCTGTATTTGTGGCGGCAATGGATCGCTCGCGGCCTGTGCAGTTGCCTGGAACCTAGACCGGACCAAAGGCTGCAATTGCAAATGAAATGGCGCTTTACGGCCGGAGAGATTCGCGGATACCGGGAGTTACAGGCTATCGGCAACAAATAAACTGCCGCCCGGACGCACTCACTTCAACTGAAACTGCAAGTGCTTCCACATCTTGTCGGCGAGAATCGGCTGCGCCAGCGCATTGGGGTGTATGCCGTCCTGTTGCATCAACTCAGGCCGTAACACGATGTCCTCCAGAAGAAAGGGGACGTAGGATATCTTGAACTCTTGCGCCAGTTCCGGGTAAATGTCGTAAAACATCTCCACGTAGCGTTTGCCGTAGTTGGGCGGAATTTTCATCGCCAGCAGAATCACTTTGGCTCCGGCTTGCAGCGACTTTCCTATGATAGCCGCCAAATTGGCCTCCATTTCCTCCGGCGACAACCCGCGCAGTCCGTCGTTCGCGCCCAACTCCAGCAGCAAAATGTCGGGCTTGTGGTTGACCAATATCGGCGGCAAACGAGCTAAGCCGCCGGCGGTGGTATCGCCGCTGATACTTTCGTTGTAGATCGTATAGTCGAAGCCGCGCGCGGCGATTTTTTTTTGCAACAAGGCCACCCAACCTTGCTGAACTTCGATACCGTAGCCGGCACTAATACTGTCTCCAAGCACGACGATCGATTTGGCCGACGCGCAAATGGGCAAAACACTCAATACTAAGGCAAGGACTACGCTATACATGATAAACACTCATTCCAATCAACCCGCTTCCGCCATTATCAGCGCCCGTAAATTAGGCAAAGCGGTTCCAACATCCGAAGGCACCCTGCATATCTTGGCATCGGTCGATCTAATCATCAAGCGCGGCGAGAGCGTCGCCATCGTCGGCGAATCCGGCTCGGGCAAATCCACCTTGCTCAGCCTACTGGCCGGCCTGGACACTCCGAGCACCGGCTCGGTCGAAATCGACGGCCGCGACTTGAACCGCTTGAATGAAGACGGCCGGGCTTCACTACGCAACGAATTGGTCGGCTTCGTATTCCAGTCGTTTCAATTACTGCCCGGTTTAACGGCGCTTGAGAACGTGATGCTGCCGCTGGAACTGAGCGGCGTGGCCGACGCCGAGCAAGCGGCGCGGGCACTGTTGCAACGCGTCGGCCTGGCTCAACGCCTGCAACACACGCCGCGGCAGCTTTCCGGCGGCGAACAACAGCGCGTGGCCTTGGCTCGCGCCTTCGTCAGCCGGCCGGCAATTTTGTTCGCCGACGAACCCACCGGCAATCTGGACCGGAAAACCGGCGCTAACGTCGTCGACCTGTTATTCGAACTGAACCAGGAACAAGCTACCACGCTGATTCTGGTCACTCACGACATGTCTTTGGCCGCCCGCTGCCAACGCACCATCCGCCTGGAAGCCGGGAGCATCGTATGACGCGCTTCCGCCTCTCGCTGAAATTGTTATGGCGCGACGCCCGCTCCGGCGAACTAACCTTACTGGCCCTGGCGCTACTGATTGCCGTGGGCGGCACAACCTCGATCTCCCTGTTCGCCGACCGGCTGCAGCGCACGATGAATTTGCAGGCTGCGGAATTTCTGGCCGGCGATTTGGTTTTGGCCGGACCGGCACCGGCCAATCCGCAATGGTTGGCCAAAGCGAACGCATATGCCCTGAGCGGCTCGCAAACCGTCGAGTTCCCGAGCATGTTGCTGGAGAACGGCGAAATGTTACTGGCCTCGGTCAAGGCCGTCAGCGACAGCTATCCGTTGCGCGGCAAGCTCAAGACTCGCGACGCCGACCTGCAGGATGAAGCCGTTGCCAGTCGCGGCCCGACAGCCGGCGAAGCCTGGGTCGACAAACGCCTGTTGCCGGCTCTGAAATTGAAACTGAACGACACGCTGACCGTCGGCGAAAAAGCGCTGAAAGTGACCCGACTAATCAGTTACGAACCGGACAAACGCGGCGATTTTTACAGCTTCTCGCCGCGCGTCATGATGCATCTGGACGATTTGGCCGCCGCCGGCGTGGTCCAACCCGGCAGCCGGGTGCATTACGCGTATCAGTTCCGCGGCGACGAAAACGCATTGGCTGAATTCAAAGCCTGGTTGCAACCGAATTTGAATCCTTCCCAGAAAATTCTGGACATCCAACGCGACCGGCCCGAGCTGGGTTCGGCATTGCAGCGGGCGGAGCGCTATCTGGGCTTGGCCAGCGTCGTCGTCACGCTGATTGCCGGCGTCGCAATCGCAATGGCCACTCGCCGTTACAGCGAGCGCCATTTCAACGCCACCGCCTTACTGCGCTGTCTGGGCTGCACCCAAACGGAAATCGTTCGGCTCTACGCCGCCCAATTTCTGGTGCTGGGCCTGGTAGTCAGCGCAGCAGGCTGCGCTTTGGGCTGGCTGGCGCAATACGGCTTGTTTCAACTATTGAAAAACCTGTTGCCGGAAACATTGGCCAATCCCGGCGGCCTGGCAGTCGTGTACGGCCTTGCCACCGGATTGGCCATCTTATGGGGTTTTGCCCTGCCGCCATTGTTGCGCTTGCAAGGCGTGCCGCCGCTACGCGTGTTGCGCCGCGAACTGGAACCCTTGCCCAGCAGCGGCTGGCTGGTCTACGGCTTGGCGGCAACCGTAGTCGCCGGGTTGATCTGGCGTTATACCGACGATCCGAAACTGACCGGCGCAATCATCGGCACCGGATTGGTCGTGTTGCTGACATTGGGGCTGGCGATTCACACCGTTTTGCAGTTATCGCGCCGGCTATTGCCCCGCCTCGGCCTACACTGGCGTTTCGGCTTGCGCGGCTTGTTGCGCGACAGCCGCGCCGGTGTCGGCCAGATTTTGGCTTTCGGCATCACGCTGACCGCAATGGCTTTAAGTTTCAGCGTGCGCGGCCACTTATTGGACGATTGGCGCCGGCAACTACCCGAGCATGCGCCCAACCATTTTGCGATTAACATCCTGCCGTCGTCGTTGGCGGATTTTCAAAGCGATCTAAATCGGGAGCAAATTCCGGACAGCCGTTTTTATCCGGTGGTCCGCGGCCGTTTAGTGGCAATCAACGGCGAAGCCGTACAAGGCCGAGTCAGTAAAGACAGCCAAGGCGAAGCCGCCACGCAGCGGGAACTGAGCCTGACCTGGTCAGACCGGTTTCCGGATGACAACCAGGTTATCGACGGCGGAGCCTGGCAGGTGGATAGTCCCGGCCAGGTATCGGTGGAAAAAAAGTTGGCCGACAATTTGGGCATTCGTCCCGGCGACCAACTGGCATTTACTGTCGGAGACGCTCAACTGACGGCCACCGTCACTAATCTGCGCAGCGTGCAATGGGATACGATGCGTCCCAACTTTTACATGATTTTTTCGCCGGGGACCTTGGCCGGCTTTCCGACCACCTACATGACCAGTTTTTATCTGGCGGAAGCGCAAAAAAATCTGTTGCCGCCGCTATTAAAAAAATATCCGGCGGTAACGGTGCTGGAAGTCGACCAGATTCTGCAACAATTCCGCACCATATTGGCCCAATTGACCGCGGCGATTAACCTGATCTTGTATTTCGCGCTGGCGGCCGGTTTTAGCGTTTTGTTCGCCGCCGTTTATTCGACCTTGGACCAGCGGATTTACGAAGGCGCATTGTTGCGCACCTTGGGCGCGCGCCGCCGATTTTTAAGAATGGCGCATTTAATCGAATTCGGCGTGCTGGGTCTGGCGGCCGGGCTGTTGGCAACGGTGGCGGCCGAATCGATCTTATATATGTTGTATACCCGTGTGATGCAAATCGACTATCAACCGCATGTTTATCTGTGGCTGGCCTTACCGGCCGCCGGCGTTGCCGGCGTAACGCTGGCCGGCTACTGGGGAGTGCGCCACGTGGTCAGGCAGGCGCCGTTACGCGTATTGCGCCGCTGACCGGCGTATTGAGGTCGGATTGGTCGGGCAGATCAACCGGACGCAGCCCACCATCCATTCCAATCGAAAACCACCACAGGTTAGGACATGCTTACGCTAGTGTTGAATGAGAGTTTTTGGAAGGAATGAAATGGCGGCATCGACCCGTTGCGGTCTATCGCCTAACTTGATTCAATGGAAACGATTAGGTCATTAGCCTGCATAATAGACGATCACCGATGTTATACCGAAATAAAAACCTCATGTTAATCAAACAATTACCGTGTATAAGTACATTAATGAGAGGATATACTGTTAACAGCTTAATAACTTCCTAGGGACTTCAAAGGAACAACCATATGGCCTCCGACTATTCATGGACCTGCCCATATTGCAGACAAGTGGCGACCATAACGGTCGAGAACACAAGTGCCGCCTTGCACGCTTTCAATCAAAAAAACAAACTGGGGCAGCTCGCCATTCACACCTACGTGACGGTCTTTCCCAATAGCAAGTGCAAGGAATTCACCATTAAGGCAGGGCTATATATGGCCGAGCTGCACAACGGCTGGCGGGCAGTTGGCAAACCGATTCTGAGTTGGAATCTCAAACCACAGTCCGAAGCAAAACCATTCCCGGATTACATTCCACTACCGATTTTGCAGGACTATGAAGAAGCTTGCTTGATCGCCGGCCTCAGCCCAAAGGCATCAGCAACACTTTCCCGTCGTTGCCTACAGGGAATAATTCGCGATTTTTGGGGCATAAGCAAATCGCGGCTCGTTGATGAAATAAACGCACTCACCGGTCAGATTGATGCTTCGACATGGAAGGCAATTGATTCCGTTCGAGGCATCGGGAACATTGGTGCCCACATGGAAAAAGACATCAACCTAATCGTTGATGTCGAACCCGAAGAAGCAGAACTTCTTCTCAGATTGATCGAAGTCTTGCTTGAAGAGTGGTACATCCGTCGGTACGAACGTGAAGAGCACATGCAGAAAGTCATCGCTGCGGCGCAAGCAAAAGCCATCGCCAAGAATGTCAACAATCCCTAACCCTACGGTCAACCGGAATGCTAACAGCTGCGCTGTTGGTTCCCTCCGCGCCGCGCCCCGGCGTCCGGTTTCCTTAACGTTATATGGGCAATTTATGACATAAACCGACCATTCAGAAATCAACTTGGAAGGTCAGAAATTGGCCGATCTGCACCACTGGCGGTTTCGATTGCAATACCCGTTGGTTTTGAAACTGGAATCGGTGGCCGATTTCATCGGAATGCGCCGCCGGCTTCTGCGTTAGCAGCGGAGTCGGGTCAGAAGGAGATCAGCGACAAATTTAAAACGATACAAACGGCATTGGACAACGCGCCGTAAATCGCCAGCGAACTATTTAACTTGGTTTTAACCATCGCAAATAGCGCCATACAAAGCCCGCCGATATCCAATGCCAAAAACACGATAACGAAAATCATAACCCCGTCGAACAGATTCGTTCCGGGCGACGAGGCGGCGACAGTGGCAGGCATTAAAATCAATAACCAAACGGCGCAACTCGAAGCCGAGATGATCAATGAAGCTCGGGCAAAGCCGTAGCTGCGGCGCCGGCTTTGCCGGCGATCTCCGCCCGGCCATTGCGATATCGGCTGGTTCAATTCATGCTCCCTGTGTCAGAAATTGTATCGGGACGACACGATAAGCCAAAATCTATCCGGCGGGCCATTTCGAAACGTAGGATTTGTCCGACACAGCACAAAAAACCTCGCATCGGCCGAAAACAGGCCCGGCCAAGCGCTGCGGCGGCATTCCCGCCGGCACCGCCATCGCCTGCGCCACGAAGCACGCCGATTCGGACTGCCCCCTTGGCAGATCGACGCTTAAAGCGCCCGAAACCTGTAGCCGCCGGCGGTTTGCCATGACAAATAAATTTTGCCGCCATGGCTCAACAAAAAGGCATCGTCGGCCGCGACCAGACTCGATTCCGCAGTTTCGGGTTCAGACCAGCGGCTACCGCCGTCGTCCGACTGGATCAATTTGACCAGATTATGGCTGCCGTCGAACTCGGACCAGACCACTACCACTCGTTGGCCCTCCGCCAAAACCTGGGGATGTTTGGCCCCGGGATTGCCGAAGCTGTGCGGGGCAGAAAATCCGGCCGCCGCATCCGACGCATGCCCGTAAAACAAACCTTGCCGGTCGGGCGCACCACTGAACCAAACGCCATGCACGCGCCCGTCGTCAGCGATCGACAACCCCGGCCCGTGATGCGGGCAGGCATCGATTTGCCAATTCTCGCTGCTGACCCGCTGCGCCGGCCCGGGCGTATTCCAGTCGCGGAATCGGGATAGCGCGTGGTCGCGAATGTTGCCGTCGTAAACATGCCGCCACATCACGACCGGCAAATTGTTTTGATCTATTTCGACGCCCAAGCGGCAACATTCGCAACTGTGCGGGGCGACGATTCGGTTGGGGTGGAAGCTCGCGCCTCCGTCGCCGGACCAAGCGTAATACACTGCAGTACCGTTAAACTCCTGCTTGGCGACTTTGGCCTTTTCCTTATCGCGTGCGTCCAGCCAGGCGATAAATACTTCGCCGTTTTTACCCACGGCCAAAGCATCGAAGCGATGGCTGATAACGTCGAGGTTATCGTTCACCGTTACCGGCCGGGAAAAGCTCTTGCCGCCGTCGGTGGAGCGGCTGAAACGGATATGGCCGGTGTGGCGTTTTTCCAGACTTTGCGTCCAAGTCAGGTAGATATTGCCCTCCGGGCCGATTTTGATTTTCGGCCGGTATTCGCCGTGGGCGGCAACTGCCTCGGCCTCGGCATTGACCATGACCGGTGTGGAAAAATGCCGACCGGCGTCATCCGACGCTTGCAGATAAATATGCTGTTGCTGCACCCACACAATCCAGAGTTTGCCGTTATGGTCGAAGCTGGCGGTAACGGTATCCGAGCAGTTTATCTGCGGCAAAGCTTGCGGACTGGCGCAATCGGCTGCGCTCACCGCAGCTTGCTGCGGCAAGGCGGAAGGCCGGCTCTGATCGAGCGGGACGGGATCGGTCGCACAAGCCGTGACGAATAAAGTTCCGATTACGGCCGAAAAAAGCTTGGATAGTTTCATAGGTCATCCGGCAGGTTGAAAGGTTACGGCCGGTTTGCGCCGTAAGCGTTGAATTGTTGGTTTGGACGATTAGCGCCTGCGTAAGCGCAGCGCGCGAATCGGGCGTCATGATACTGAAAAATCGCGGCTACGGAAGCCGATTTCGAGCGCCCCGCCCCGCCGCTGCCGATCGCGCATAAAAAAGCCCCGGCCGTTGCCGGCCGAGGCTGCGCGTGCTCACTGGCTAAAAACCGCTATTCCGCATCCAATTCGTCGGCCGACAGTTTTTTTCCGGGAAAATAATTGGGCGCAACGCTGATCAAAATCGTGACGAAAGTAGCGATGTAAGGCACGGACTGTACCGCCAATACCGCAACCCATAACCGGCCGCTCAAATTATCGAAATATTCGATGGAGCGCATGGCGACGATACCGGCAACCAGCAGCGTCAGCAACAGCAGCTCTTGCCAGATGATCAGCAGACCGGCAACCAACGGACCTTGCTGTTCGTATTTCGGCGTACGCATGAAAGGCTTGCCGGACGTAAACAAGCCCTGCAACGTGCCGCGCGCCACGGTATGGGTCAGCGACAGGCCGGCCAGAGCCGCGCCCAAGGCCTGCAACATCGAACAAGCCACCCGCGCCTTGTACAACCATAAACCACGCACGATCTTGAAGGCGAACAAGCCTATCGTCGGCAGCAGGAAGGCGTTTACCGGCAACTCGCTGTGCTTGGGATCGGCGACGATCAAAGCTGTCAAAATCAAACTGGTGCCGGTAAACAGCAAGGCCAACGCATCGGAAAACCACGGCAACCAACCCGCGACAAAGTAGTAGCGTTGCGCCGACGTCAGCGAAGACCTCTTGTTAGGCAGGAAATGCCGCCAATGCTTTTTGATGATCTGCATCGCGCCGTACACCCAACGGAAGCGTTGCGTCATATAGCCGGAGAAGGTATCCGGCATCAAACCGCGGCCGAACGATTCTTTGCAATACACCGAATCGTAACCGGCCTCGTACAAGCGCAGACCCAACTCGCTATCCTCGCAAATACACCATTCGCCCCACGGGCCGACTTTTTCGAATGCCGATTTGCGCACCATCGTCATCGTGCCGTGCTGGATGATGGCATTGTATTCGTTACGCTGCACCATGCCGATGTTGAAGAAACCGGCATACTCCCAGTAACACATGTTTTTGAACGAACCTTGGTGGGCGTCGCGGTAGTCTTGGGGCGACTGGACGAAGCCGACATTTTCCTGATCGAAGTAAGGCACCATGGCTTTCAGCCAATCCGGCGACAAAATGTAATCGCTATCGATGACCGCGATAATTTCGGCGTCCTCTGCGGTATTTTCCAGCGCATAGTTGATCGCGCCGGCTTTGTACCCGGGCCAGTTATCCAAATGGAAGAAACGGAACTTCTCGCCCAAGCGGTCGCAATCGTCGCGCACCGGCTGCCATACGGCCGGGTCCTTGGTGTTGTTGTCCATTACCAAGACTTCGTAATTGGGGTAGTCGACCTTGGCCAGGGCATTCAAGGTCTTGCGTACCATTTCCGGCGGCTCGTTATGAATCGGCAGATGGATCGAGACTTTCGGGTAACGGAAATCGGCCGACGGCGTCAACGGCTGGAAGGTGCGGCGGCCTTTTCTGTGCCAAATGACTTCCGCTATTTCCAAGCTTTCGGTCAATAGCACCAAAATCGCCATGGCCTGCATCATCAACAATATCGCCCAAAACACCACGGAAAAACCGGTTTGGTATTGGGCGGCGGCAATCGAGGCCGACCAGAACAACACCGAGGCCGCCAAGTTGGCGACGATGCCGAAAAAGAATTTACCGGGCAGTTTCAAGCTTTTCCGCGTGAACAGGAAAGCCGCCATCAGAATGATACTGAGTATGGCCGCGCCGCTGGCCCAGTTACGCCAGGTCGGATTGGCCAACACGTCGCCTTCCATCGGAAATTTGGGCTGGCGGTCGGCATTGAACAAGCCCCAGTAAGCGCCGGCGGTACCTTCCAGCTTGATTTTCCAAGGTTGGTCGAAGGCCTCGACCACGTAGTAAATCACGTTCTCGGCGGTGGCTCGGTTCAGGAATTCGCGTAAAAACTTGGCCTGATTCGCCAGCGATGCGGTAGCGGCTTTTTGCGGCGGACCGTCTGAAGGCCAACCCACCTCGGTAATGACGATGGTTTTATCGGGATACAGTTTTTGCAATTCGTAATAGCGTTTGAACACGTATTCGACGGCGGTATCGCCTGCCGCGCCCTGGGGCAGTTCGACCGGAATGCCTTCCCAATAAGGCAGGATATGCACCGCGATATAGTCTACTTCGGCAGCCAATTCCGGATGGTCCACCCAAATATCCCAGGTCTCGGCGGTGCTGACCGGCTTCCAGGTGCGCTTTTTGACTTCGCGGATATATTCGATCAGCTCGTTGGCTTTATTGGTAACTTGAAGATTGATCTCGGCCTTAATTTTGTCCTGCAGTTCCTGCTCGGACATCTGGCCGGCAAACTCGTCGCGCACGCGTTTGGCAACCGGCTCGCTGACCTTGTTTCGGACCCGCAACAGCGATTCGTTGCCCACCAGCGTCCGAATGATCGTTTTCGGATATTGGTTGGCCAGATTGATCAGACTCTCGACTTCGCGCTGGTTCTTATCCAACCGTTTTTGCCGGTTCTCCTCGCTTTCTTCGTCCTCGACCAAATCCACCCAGCAGCCCATCGCCAGATTCAACGCGCTTTTCGCGGTCAGTTCCGGCACGACTTCCATCCCTTCCAGGGCGGTATAGGTCCTGATCGAATGCGCCTTACCCGACAACAGCTCGACATCGGCCTGGATTTGTTCGCGGGTCGGGAATATGCTGTCCTGCGGATTGAAATCGCGCTGTTTGGGGTTGAACGTCACCCCCATCATCGTGTCGCTCCAGGAAGGCAACTTTAACGGGTTATTGATGTATGACCAGATACCGAGGTTGATCAGCACCAACAATACCAAGGTGAAAAATGTGGCAATTTTGGCTTTCATTTCGACAGAAAGACTCCGCGTTAGTAGGTTTTATTGTGTATTTTTATAGTTATTACGGCGTTACAAGCCAATCCTTCGGCGGATTAATCTCGTTTGCTGTGTCGTATCTGATTGCGACGAGGCGCAAAGGCGTCCAGTCAAGATGCGGGCCACACATTCCAGTCAGGCAACAAACTTACCTACAAAATATAGCGGCATTTGGAATACCCGCCTGAGACCGAGCCCTTGACAACCAATAACCGTAGTTTCCAGCGGCATTGAAAGCTGTCTCGCTTAGCCCTGTCTTAAGCGGGTATGCGGGAAAACTTTTATTTCAACGAAAGGGTTTCGACGCGTCCTTTCATTTCGATATTCAGTTTATCTTCTTTAGCCAACCAACCGATCGCCCGCTGCACTTCGTTTTTGCCCAGGCCGGTTTCGGTTGTAATCTTATTCACGCTGGCTTCGCCATTCGCGTTCAGAAATTGCCAGATTGCTCCGGCCGCTTCGCCAATTGTATCTACCATTTCAACTCCTTATCATTTGCACAACAAAAAAATCGGCGGCTTTTCTCCGGCTAAAACGCCGCGAAAGCCCTGTTAAACAAGCAAACGCAACTAACGCTCGTCAGGCAACACAATGTTCAATTCCAGTGTTTCCTGATTACCGTCTTGCTCGAAATTGACGGTAATAGCATCCTGCCCGACATTCACATATTTTTGGATTACTGCCAATAGTTCTTTTTGTAGTTCTGGCAAATAAGAAGGCTGGTTGCGCGAGGCTCGCTCGTGCGCCACCAGAATTTGCAGCCGCTCCTTGGCCAAAGACGCCGTATTGGTCTTCGACGATCTGAAGTAATCTAAGAGACTCATCACTTGCTCCCGAACAGCTTGCTAAACAAGCCCTTCTTCTCTTCCTCGATAAAACGGTGCGGCCTGTTTTCGCCCAAATAGCGGGCAACGATATCGGCGTAGGCTTGGCCGGCATCGCTTTGCTCATCCAATATGACCGGGGTGCCGGAGTTGGAAGCGTTCAACACCGATTTCGATTCCGGAATGACGCCCAGCAGGTGTAGCGACAAAATCTCCTGTACGTCGTCGACGCTCAACATTTCGCCCAGCTTAACCCGATCCGGTGCGTAACGGGTCAGCAGCAGATATTCCTTGATCGGTTCTTCGCCCTTTTCGGCGCGGCGGGATTTGCTGGCCAAGATACCTAACATCCGATCCGAATCCCGAACCGAAGACACTTCCGGATTGGTTACGACGAACGCGTCGTCGGCGAAGTACATGGCAAGTGTAGCACCGCGCTCGATTCCGGCCGGCGAGTCGCAAACGATATATTTGAAATCTTTGGACAGCTCTTCAAGAATCTTGCCGACGCCTTCGGTCGTCAGCGCATCTTTGTCGCGGGTCTGCGAGGCCGGCAGAATGTACAACTGTTCGCAGCGCTTATCCTTGATCAAGGCCTGGTTCAGAGTCGCTTCATTATTGATAACATTGACCAAATCGTAAACCACGCGGCGTTCGCAACCCATGATCAGGTCGAGGTTACGCAGTCCCACATCGAAATCGATCACGGCAGTCTTGTGCCCCCGCTTCGCCAAGCCCATCGCGATCGCGGCACTGGTCGTGGTCTTGCCCACGCCACCTTTTCCCGATGTTACTACGATTATTCTGGCCAAAATTATTCCTCCAAGAAAAGCTTAAAACTCTTTAATGATCAGCGCTTGATTGTCCAGACTGATCTGCAACGGCTTATGCGCCGGATATTTGCTCAAATCTTCGCTCAGTTGGTAAATCCCGGCGATTGAGATCAATTCGGCTTGTAGATCGGAGCAGAAGATACGGGCCGAAGTATCGCCCAACACGCCTGCCAGAGCTCTGCCACGCAGCGAACCGTAAATGTGGATATTACCTTCGGCCATGATTTCGGCGCCGGCACTGACGGTGGCGGTAACGATCAAATCCCCTTTCGCATATACCCGCTGCCCGGAGCGGACCGGTTGCGTGACCAGTTTGTTTTCCAGCGTCTGGTTTTGTTGTTTCGGCGCTTCGACGACCGGCGGCGGCAACGTTTTTGCAGAGGGCTTACTGGCGGCGAGCGGAGCATTGGCGCCATGCAGGGAATAATTCGGCAGATTCATCTCCAGGGCGTCGTCGCTTTGCTTTTGGCTACCGCCGCGAATACCGATCGGCATGAAGCCGTGCTTACGCACTAATGCAACGATTTCAGAGAAATCCAGATCGAGATTTTGCGCGTTCAGTTTCTGCAAATCGATCAACAAAGGCGAGTTTTTGAAAAACTCGGGAGCTTGCGCGACTTTTTCCTGCAATTGCTGATCGATCAGGACCAAGTCGTTACCGGCTAGCAGCAATACCGGCACCGTCAGCGACGTGCTTTTGAACTCCAAAGCTGTTTTTTGCGTAATAGGTGCGCCGGTCGACATTTATTTTGGAAAATAAGCTGCTGTACGCCCGGAATACTACCATTTTCCGTAACAAAAAGCACAAACCCTTAAAGGAGAAACAAAGTCGCCAAACCCAAAAAGGCCATAAAACCAACCACATCGGTGACGGTGGTCAGCAATACGCCGCCGGCCAAGGCTGGGTCGATCCCCATCTTGTCCAACAACACCGGTATCGCGACTCCGGACAACGCAGCGCAAACCAGATTGATCAACATCGCCACGCCCAACAAAATACCGATATCCGGCCGGTGGAACCACATGCCGGCAACCACCGCAACGACGCCAGCCCACAACAAACCATTCAGCAATCCGACCGAAATTTCCTTCCACAACAACCGGCCGGCATTACTGCCGCTGACTTGGCGCAAGGCCAAGCCTCTGACCACCAAAGTCAGGGTCTGGCTACCGGCGATACCACCCATACTGGCGACAATCGGCATCAGCACCGCCAGCGCGACAATCTGTTGGATTGCGTCTTCAAACAAATCGATTACCGAGGCCGCCAAAAACGCCGTCAGTAAGTTTACGCCCAACCACAATGCGCGACGTTTGGCACTACTGACCACCGGCGCAAACATATCTTGCTCTTCGCTCAAACCGGCCATGCTCATCAGCGAATGGTCCGCTTCGTCCCTGATCAAACCGATAACGTCTTCGACCGTGATCCGGCCAACCACCCGGCCGTCGTCCGCCAACACCGGCGCGGATAGCAATTTGCGCCGCTCGAACATTCCGGCCACCTCTCGGCTCGGCAACCGGTAGGGAATACCGGCAATACGCGTGTCCATCACCGCAGCCACTTTGGTGTGCGGATCGTGGCTCAATAATTGGCTGAGGGGCAATACTCCCTGAAAATGCTCCTTGCGGTCGACAACGATCAGACTGTCGGTATTGGCCGGAATATTGCCGCGCAATCGCAAGTAACGCGACACGACATCGAGCGTAACATCGGCGCGTATTGTCAGCACATCGTCGGACATGATGCCGCCGGCGGTATGTTCGCCGTAGCTCAAGGCTTTTTCGATCCGGTTGCGGTTATGTACGCCGATCGATTCCATGACTTGCGATAGCAGCGGCTCGGGCAACACGTGCAACAGATCGACCATGCCGTCGGCACCCATCGACTCGGTGGCGGCAATCAAGTCTTTGCGATCGGTGATTTTCAACAGCGCGGCGCCGACTTCGACGTTCACTTCGACCAGAATCTGGCCGATCACGCCGGGCGGGATCATCGACCATAATTTTGCCCGCCGCTCGGGGTCTAAGGCTTCGAGAATATGCGCGGCTTCCGCCGGGTAAAGCGAACGCACCAGATTTCTGACGTCGATTTGCGAGCCATTGGTCAAAACCTCTAGCGCCCTGTCCAATAAAGATTCCGCGTTTTCGAGCTTCGCTGCTGATGTCATAGGTATAAAACCAAAAAAGGGCCGGTGGCCGGGTTTAACGCAACTCCCGATGCCTGACGATGACGTTGGAGGTAATCGTTTGAAAATGTTTGCTAAGCGCCTCGACCAGATACACCGAACGGTGTTGGCCGCCGGTACAACCGATCGCAATCGTCAAATAACTGCGGTTATCCGATTCGAACCGGGGTGCCCAGCGACCGATGAAATAACCGATGTCGTGCAGAAACTCCTTCACCATCGGATCGTTCTGCAAAAAATCGGCAACCGCGGGGTTTTTGCCGGTTAAGCCTCGTAACTCAGGTGCCCAATACGGATTGGGCAAGCTACGGGCGTCGAATACAAAGTCGGCGTCCAACGGAATCCCGTATTTGAAACCGAACGACTGGAACAGAATCGACAACGAGTTTTTGCCTTTCTCGCCCAACCTGTTTTTCAATAAGTCCCGCAACTGGTGGTAATGGGTGTAGCTGGTGTCGATGACGATATCGGCCCTCAAGGCCAGCGGACGCAACATCTCCCGCTCGATTTCCAAGGCTTCGCGCAAGGGCCTGCTTTCGGTGCTAAGCGGGTGGCGGCGGCGGGTTTCGCTGTATCGTTTCAGGATGATGTTTTCATCCGCTTCCATATACACCAGCTCGCAGTCGATACCCTTACTGCGAATCGAGGCCAGACTATCCGGAAAACCGGCCAGATTGTCGGAGCGGTTGCGAGCATCGATGCCGATCGCAGTCTTACTGTAGGTGGCTTGATTTTTCAGCATCACGTGATCGACAAAGTCGGCCAACAATGCGACCGGCAGGTTATCGATGCAGTAATAGCCGCAATCTTCCAGAGTATCCAAAGCGATACTCTTGCCCGACCCCGATAAACCGCTGACGATAACAAGCTTCATGATTGATTTGGCACGAGACGAAAGCCATTTTCATCCCGTGCCGCCTGATATCCGATTAACGATGGTTTTGCGATTTTTCTTTGTGCTTGACGATCTGGCGGTCGAGCTTGTCCACCATATTGTCGATCGCCGCATACATATCTTCTTGCACGTCTTCGGCATAGAGCTTGGCCCCGCTGACCTGTACCGCCGCTTCGGCTTTTTGCTCCAGTTTCTCAACGGTCAAAATGACATGGACATCAACGACGTTGTCGAAATGGCGCTTGATTTTGCCGATTTTTTCTTCGACATAAGCTTTCAACGCCTCGGTAACTTCTACGTGATGGCCTGTGATACTAACTTGCATGGAATACTCCTGTTTTTAAAAATTATTCTTCCCGATCGGTTAAATGTGCCTTTTCCGCTGGCTGGTTGAAGGGATGGACATCGCTTCCCGGTATTTGGCGATGGTGCGGCGCGCGACGTTAATGCCCTTCTCGTTCAATAAGTCCGATATTTTACTATCGCTTAACGGCTTGGCCGGATTTTCGTTACCGACCAACTCTTTTATCAGCGCCCGGATTGCCGTCGCCGAGCACTCGCCTCCGCCATCGGTACTGACATGGCTGGAGAAAAAGTATTTGAATTCGATCACGCCGTGCGGGGTGTGCATGTATTTCTGCGTGGTCACCCGTGAGATCGTCGACTCGTGCAGTTCCAATTCTTCGGCGATATCGCGCAATACCATCGGTTTCATCGCGATCGCGCCGTGTTCGAAAAAATCGCCCTGCTTTTCGACGATACTTTTCGCCACTCGCAACAAGGTGTCGTTGCGGCTATGTAAACTTTTGATAAACCAGCGCGCTTCCTGCAAGTGGTTCTTCATGCTGACGTTGTCCGAACTATTGTCGGCGCGCTTGATCATGCCGGAATAGAATGGATTGATGCGCAGCTTCGGCGCGATATCCGGATTCAGGCTGACCAGCCACTGGCCGCTCACTTTCGCCACAAAAACGTCGGGCACGACATATTCGACGTCGACTTCCTGCAAACTGGCGCCGGGCTTGGGGTCCAAGGTCCTGATCAAGGCCAATATGCCTTTCAGCTCGTCTTCGCTAAGCCCGACCCGTTTCATCAACCGCGCCTGGTCGCAACTGGTCAGCAAATCCAGGTGCCGGTGTACGAAATCCAAAGCGTCCGCCTTGTAACGCGTGCTATCCGGCAATTGCTGCAACTGCAACCGCAGGCAATCGGCCAAGTCCAATGCGGCAACGCCGACCGGGTCGAAATTCTGAATCCGATGCAGAACGGCCTGGACTTCGTCGAATTCCAAACCTTCCAACTGCTCCTGCAAACCCTGAAAAATGTCCTGCAAATCGCTGGCAACATAACCGTCGTCGTTGATCGCATCGATGATCGCCACGGCAATCGCGTAATCCCGGTCCGAGATCGGAATCAAATCCAGTTGCCACAGCAGATGGTCGCGCAAACTTTCGGATTTGCCGCGAAAGGTTTCGAATTCAGGCGTGTCACTGTCATCGCCGCCGCTGGGCAACGAGCTTTCGTAAACGTCGTCCCAACTGACGTCAACCGGCAATTCGTCCGGCATATCGGTTTGCGAACCTTCGCTGGTGACTTGGTCGGTGTTGTCGAGTTTCTTATCGCGGAACTCCAAAGCCGGCAGCTCTTCTTCGTCCAATTCCAACATCATATTGGATTCCAACGCCTGCTGAATTTCCTGCTGCAAATCCAAAGTCGACATTTGCAGCAGTTTGATTGCCTGCTGCAACTGCGGCGTCATGGTCAAACTTTGACCGATGCGGAGCTGTAAGGATTGCTTCATGACTACTCGGATTTTATAAACTGAATTTTTCGCCCAAATACACTCTGCGCACCTCGTCGTTCTCGACAAGCTGCCGGGATTGCCCTTCGGCGATAACCTTGCCTTCGTTCAAGATGTAGGCGCGATCGCATATTTCCAATGTTTCCCTGACTTTGTGCTCGGTGATCAGGATACCGATACCGCGCTGCTTCAGATGCGCGATAATTTTTTGCAACTCCAGAACCGAAATCGGATCGACGCCGGCAAACGGCTCGTCCAACAAAATAAACTGCGGCTCGCTGGCCAAAGCCCGGGCAATTTCGACCCGGCGCCGCTCGCCGCCCGACAGCCCCAGCGCTACTTGATTGCGCAAGTGGCCGATGCCGAACTCGGCCAGCAATTCGTCGATGACCAGCTCGATCTGGCCGTCGGTCAAATCGTCGCGAATCTGCAGCACCGCCCGCAAATTATCGGCGACGCTGAGCTTGCGGAACACCGAGGCTTCCTGGGCCAGATAACCTATCCCCAGTCTGGCCCGCCGATGCATCGGATGCAGCGTAATCCGCTGGTCGTCGAGAAAGATATCGCCGCGGTCCGCCTTGACCAAGCCCACCATCATGTAAAAGCTGGTGGTTTTACCGGCACCGTTCGGACCGAGCAAGCCGACAACCTCGCCGGTATCGACCAGCAAACTAACCCCGTCGACCACATTGCGCGAGTTGTAACGCTTGTACAACTCCTTTGCAACCAAGCGCGCCACTATTGCGCCTTCTTGGTTTTGGGCTGTATCACCGAGTGCACCCGCTTGCCATCGGAATTGGACTCGCCGGCCTTCAACAACGAGTTTTTCGTATCGTACTCGATGTATTCGCTGGATTGTTTGGCATCGCCCTGCCAAACCGACGCGTTTTTCATGAAAATCAACAAATTCTTGTCCGGGTAAAACTCGTTGATCAAACCTTCGCCGTGCATTTCGTCCTTACCCTCGGCCGGCAATTGTTTGAAACGGGACGGTTTACCCGTCGCCACCAGTTTGGTGATCGCCCCGTCTTTCAGATATACCACCAACTGGTCGGCGTCGATTCTGATGCTGCCCTGGGTCGCCACCACATTACCGGTGTAAGTGCTGACCTGGCTTTTCTCATCGTAGACGGCATTGTTGGAATCGATATAAATAGGCTGTTCGGAATCCGACTCCAAACCGAACGCAAGCCGCGCCGACAACAACAGGCCTACCCCGACTATTCTACTTAATTTCATAGCGACCTTTCACTTTGGACAACAATTTCAGGTGAATCGGACTGACAAAAGTCGCCTCCATTCCTATCCCTTCCGTTCTATTGGGAGGACTGATAATTTCCGCCCAAGCTTGGGTCTGTGCAAAATGACTGGCGAGTTTGACTCGCAAATCCGATGTGTTAATGGTTAAAGCCGAATTGGTTTTCGAAGCATCGCGGTTGATATAGGCCTTGCCGTTCAACTGCAAATTATCGCCGTCCGCCGCCATAATGCCGCTTTCGGCTTTGATCGACCACGGGTTTTGATTGGGATTGAACAGCGTCATGACCGGCTGCTGCAGATGCGTACTGCCGTCGGCCTTGTAGTGCTCCATCCGTGCAGCCGACAATTCGCTTTTCGGCAAGCCGTCCAAATCCATCTCTTTTTTGTAATAACCCACGCTGAAGAAATCCGGACTATTCTCGGCAATTTTTATTTCGGCGTCACGCTGTTCGTTGAGCTGCACCAGCCACCAGGACAGCAGCGCGGCCAGCCCGACATAGACAAAGATCTGAAAATTCCTCTGCGATGTCATAAGTAGCTTTGCAGCACACCGGCAAAAGTACCTTGAACCTGCATGATCAAGTCGCACACTTCCCGGACCGCGCCCAATCCGCCGATGGCCTCGGTACGCCAATGCGCGTGTTCCAACACGGCGAAATTGGCATCCCGTACCGCTACCGCGAAACCGACCTGCCTCATCACCGGCAAATCCAGGATATCGTCGCCGACGTACGCCACTTGCCGCGGCTGCAAATTCAGGCGCTGTAATATATCGGCGAAAGCCGCCCGTTTGTTTTCATGCCCCTGGTAAACCAGCTCGACCCCCAAACCTTGCATCCGCAACGCCACCGAATTGGATTTGCGGCCGGATATGACCGCGACTTCGACCCCGGTTTGGCGCAACAACTTGATGCCGTGGCCGTCGCGGGCGTGAAAGCACTTATATTCCCGGCCGTTATCGTCGAAAAACAAGCGGCCGTCGGTCAGCACACCGTCGACATCCAACACCAATAATTTGAGCTCGCGGACGATAGCCAACTGCTCAGAGCTTAATTCAAACATTTCCGTTCACGCTTCAGACGATACCGGCACGCAGTAAGTCGTGCATATTCAATGCGCCGAGCAACTTTTTGCTTTCGTCGACCACCAATAATGCATTGATTTTTTGGGTTTCCATGATTTGCATTGCTTCGGCGGCCAGCATGCGCTCGCCGACGGCTTTGCAACCCCGAGTCATGACGCTGCCGATTGGGGTAACGTGCACGTCCAGGTTTTTTTCCAGCATGCGCCGCAAATCGCCGTCGGTAAAAATACCGGCCACCCGCCCTTGCGCATCGATTACCGCAGTCATACCCAATTTCTTGCCGGTCATTTCTAACAGCGCCTCGCCGACCAGCACGGTATCGGCCACCACCGGCACTTCGCCGCCGCGGTGCATAATGTCGCCTACCTGCAATAACAACCGTTTACCCAGGCTGCCGCCCGGATGGGACAAGGCGAAATCGTCCCGGGTAAAGCCGCGGGTTTCCAGCAACGACACCGCCAGCGCATCGCCCATCACCAGCGCCGCAGTGGTACTGGCCGTCGGCGCCAGCCCCAGCGGACAGGCCTCCTGCTCCACCGCGACGTCGATATGCACGGTGGCGAACTTTGCCAACGTCGAGGCTGGATTGCCGGTCAAGGCGATCAACGGCACACCCAGGCGCTTAATAATAGGCAAAATCGTCAGAATTTCTCCGGTTTCGCCGGAATTCGACAAGGCCAACACCACATCCTGGCGAGTAATCATGCCCAGGTCGCCGTGGCTGGCCTCGCCCGGATGCACAAAAAACGCCGGCGTGCCGGTGCTCGCCAGCGTCGCGGCGATTTTCCCGGCGATATGGCCGGATTTGCCCATGCCGGTAACGACCACGCGGCCTTTACAGGCCAGCAGTAAGCGGCAGGCACTGACGAAATGCTGATCGATACGCTCGGCCAACGCGGCAACCGCTTGCATTTCGGTTTGAATCACCGCCAACGCCAACGATTGGATGTTCTGATCGCCGCCCACTAAAAACCGACTCCGCGCAGTTGAGTAAAAAGGAACCATTATTGCATGTTATCTGCCGACTTTTCACCCCAAGTCATTGACTTATTCTCGACCAGTCATAGAAAATAACCAGTTACCAATCCGGATACTCCTGTAAGTACAGCAGATGGCCAATAGCGCAAGCCCTGAAAGCAACCTCGTTTCGATTAGCAACTTGAGCTTTTCCAGGGGCGCCAGAAAGATTTTCGACGGCATCGATCTGGAAATTCAGCGCGGCAAAATCACCGCGATCATGGGCCCCAGCGGCACCGGCAAAACCACACTACTGAAACTGATCGGCGGACAACTGGCGCCGGAGCGCGGCCAGATCCACGTCGACGGCTTGAACGTCCACCGCTTGCCGACGCGGGATTTGTACAACTTGCGTAAACGGATGGGGATGCTGTTCCAAAGCGGCGCCCTGCTGACCGATATGAACGTTTACGACAATGTGGCCTTTCCGCTCCGCGAGCACACCCATTTGCCGGAATCGATGATCCGCACGCTGGTACTGATGAAATTGCACGCAGTCGGTCTGCGCGGCGCTCACCGCTTGATGCCGAACGAACTGTCCGGAGGCATGGCGCGCCGGGTAGCTCTGGCCCGGGCCATCGCGCTGGACCCGATGATGATCATGTACGACGAACCGTTCACCGGCCAGGATCCGATCTCGATGGGCGCGCTGGTGCATTTGATTAAGGCCCTGAACACCACGCTGGGCTTGACCAGCATCATCGTCTCCCACGACGTGCAGGAAACGGCGGCGATCGCCGACTACATCTACGTACTGTCCGGCGGCCGCGTCGTCGGCCAAGGTACTCCGCAACAATTGGCGGCCTCCGATTCGGAATGGGTGGAACAGTTTATGAACGGTTATGCCGACGGCCCAGTGCACTTCCACTATCCGGCCCCGGATTATCTGGACGACTTGTTGTCCGGCAAATAAGCCCTATTTGAGAACGCGATGCTCGAATTACTGCAATCCCTGGGAAAAACCACGCGCAGCGCTTTCGCCAAACTGGGGCGCGGCACTTTTTTTCTGCTGCACACCTTGTCCGGCATAAGCGAGGTCGTGCCACGCCCGAATTTGCTAGTGAAACAAATGTACTCGGTCGGCGTGCTGTCATTTCTGATCATCACTATTTCCGGCCTGTTCGTCGGCATGGTTTTGGGCCTGCAGGGCTTCAACATTCTGTCGGACTTCGGTGCCGAAGAGTCGCTCGGAGTCATGGTCGCCGCATCGCTGGTCCGCGAACTAGGCCCGGTGGTATCCGCCCTGCTGTTCGCCGGCCGCGCCGGCTCGGCACTGACCGCCGAGATCGGCCTAATGAAAGCCACCGAGCAACTGTCCGGCATGGAAATGATGGCCGTCGACCCGATCAACCGCATCATATCGCCGCGCTTCCTGGCCGGTTTTCTGGCGATGCCGTTGTTGGCGGCGTTGTTTAGCGCGATCGGCATCCTGGGCGGCCATCTGGTCGGCGTCGGCATGCTCGGCGTCGACGACGGCGCATTTTGGGCGCAAATGCAGGCCAGCATCGATTTTCACGAGGACATCGTCAACGGCGTGATCAAAAGCGTCGTGTTCGGCTTCGTCGTCTCCTGGATCGCCCTATTCGAAGGCTACGACGCCATTCCGACCTCGGAGGGCGTCAGCCGCGCCACCACCCGCACCGTGGTCAATTCGGCGTTTTCGGTACTGGCCCTGGATTTCATCTTAACCGCACTCATGTTTGGAGACATTTAACATGCCGCATTCCAAGACTCAGGATACTCTGGTCGGATTTTTTGTCGCCTCCGGCATTGCCGCGTTGTTTTACATGGCCCTGCAAGTCAGCAACCTCGGTAGTTATACCAGCGACGACAGTTACACGGTGATTGCCCACTTTCAAAACTCCGGCGGCCTGAAAGTCAAATCGCCGGTATCGATCGCCGGCGTCCGCATCGGCCGGGTTTCGTCGATCCGCTTGGACCGCGACAGCCACGAATCCATCGTCGAAATGCGCATCGAATCCAAATACGACAATATACCGATGGACTCCGGCGCCAGCATTTATACCGCCGGCCTGCTGGGCGAACAGTACATCAGCATCGACCCCGGTTCGTCGGAAGAGTATTTGCACGACAAAAGCAAACTGGACATCACCAGCTCGGCCATCGTCCTCGAGGAAATGATAGGCAAATTCATGCTGAACAAGGCGGAAGGCAAATAAATGCCGAAACTGACCGTAACCGAGCAAGCGCCAGGCCATTACACCGTGGAAGGCAATTTGACCTTTGCCAGCATCGACAAGCAGTCGTTGAAATCCTTCAATTTTCTGAAAGGCATGGACAGCATCTGCATCGACCTGGCCAACGTCGGCACTACCGACAGCGCCGGCTTGGCGCTGATGATCGAATGGATCAAACAGGCCCGCAGCAACCGCGTCAAACTGTCTTTCAAAAACGTTCCGGCCCAATTGTTGGCATTGGCCAAACTCAGCGGCTTCGACGAAACCGAATATTTTGCAAACCGCACGCCTTAGGCGTGCGTTCTGCCCCACTTACCCGAGAGCATTCATGGATAAATTACTGATTACCGGCGGCCAACCCTTACAGGGCGAGCTACGCATTTCCGGCGCCAAAAACGCCGCACTGCCGATTCTGGCTGCAACGCTACTGTCCGAAGTACCGGTCAGCGTCGGCAACATCCCGCATCTGCACGACATCACCACGACGATGGAACTGCTCGGCCAAATGGGCGTGGGCCTGACCGTCGACGAAAGAATGAACATCGAAGTCGACACCAGCACCATCCACAAATACGAAGCGCCTTACGAACTGGTGAAAACCATGCGCGCCTCGATCCTGGTGCTGGGTCCGCTGCTGGCCCGCTTCGGCGAGGCCTACGTGTCGCTGCCGGGCGGCTGCGCCATCGGCACCCGGCCGGTCGACATCCATATCGACTCGCTGATCAAGATGGGCGCCGACATTACCGTCGAAGCCGGCTACATTCACGCCAAAGCCTCGCGGCTGAAAGGCTGCCGGCTGGTGCTGGATAAGATCACCGTGACCGGTACCGAGAACATATTGATGGCCGCCACGCTGGCGGACGGTATTACCATCATCGAAAATGCCGCAAAAGAACCGGAAGTCACCGATCTGGCGCATTTTCTGAATAAAATGGGCGCCAAAATCAGGGGCGTCGGCACCGATATTCTGACCGTCGAAGGCGTCGAAAAGCTCGGCGTTCCCGGCCTGCACTACGACATCCTGCCGGACAGGATCGAAACCGGCACTTATCTGGTCGCCGGCGCGATCACCCGCGGCCATGTCCGTTTGAAAAATACCGACCCGAACACGCTGGACGCCGTACTGGCCAAGTTGAAGGAAGCCGGCGCCGACATCACCTGCGGCGAGAACTGGATCGAATTGAACATGCACGGCAAACGGCCGAAAGCGGTCACGGTCCGCACTGCACCGTACCCGGCTTTCCCGACCGACATGCAGGCCCAATTTACTGCGTTGAATTCGGTCGCCGAAGGCGTCGGCCTGATCACCGAAACCGTATTCGAAAACCGCTTCATGCACGTGCAGGAATTGCAACGCATGGGCGCGCAAATCAAACTGGAATCGAATACCGCAATTTGTACCGGCAACGAAGGCCTGAAAGCGGCGCCGGTCATGGCCACCGACTTACGGGCCTCCGCCAGCCTGGTGCTGGCCGGCCTGATTGCGGAAGGCGAAACCCTGGTGGATAGGATTTACCATATCGACCGCGGTTACGACCACATCGAAGAAAAACTGTCGCAATTGGGCGCTACCATTCGCCGCGTTCCCAACTAAAACTTATCGCCGAGCCATGTTAACCATCGCCGTATCCAAAGGCCGAATTTACGAAGAAGCCCTGCCGTTTTTGCAACAAGCCGGCATTACGCCTATCGACGATCCGGACAAAAGCCGGAAATTGATCCTGCAAACCACCCGCGACGACGTGCAATTGGTCATCATCCGCGCCACCGACGTGCCGACCTTCGTCGAATACGGCGCCGCCGACCTCGGCATCGCCGGCAAGGACGTGTTGCTGGAGCACGGTGCGGAAAGCCTGTACGAACCGCTGGATTTGGGCATTGCCGGCTGTAGGCTGATGACGGCCGGTCCGGTCGGCGCCGCGCCGGTCAAAGGCCGTTTGCGCGTCGCCACCAAATACGTCAAAACCGCACAACGCTATTTCGCCGATTTGGGCGTGCAGGCCGAGATCATCAAACTGTACGGCTCGATGGAGCTGGCACCGTTGGTTGGTCTGGCCGATTGTATCGTCGACCTGGTCGACACCGGCAATACCTTGAAAGCCAACGGCCTGGAGCCGCGCGAGCTGATCGCCAACATCACCTCGCGGCTGGTCGTGAATAAAGCGGCCATGAAAATGAAACATCAAGCCATCCAAGCTCTTATAGACCAATTCGAAACCACTCTGGCGCAGAGGTAAGCACCATGGCTGCGATCAAAATGTTACGCCTGGACAGTTCGTCCGCCGATTTTGCCAAACAATTGCAGGCCCGCCTGGATTGGGACGCCAGCGACGATTTGGAAATCCATAAACGCGTGCTGGACATCATCGCCGATGTCAAAAAGCGCGGCGACCGGGCTCTGTTGGAATATACCAACCGTTTCGACCGTACCGCATTCGGCAGCGGCAAGGAGCTGGAATTGGCGCCGGAAGCGTTAAAACTGGCTTGGGACACCCTGCCCAGCACGCAGGCCATTGCCTTGCAAACCGCGGCGGATCGGGTCCGGGCGTACGCCGAGCATCAAAAATTGCAGTCTTGGCAATACACCGAGCTGGACGGCACACTGCTTGGGCAGAAAGTCACGCCGCTGGACAAAGCCGGCCTCTACGTACCAGGCGGCAAAGCCGCTTACCCTTCGTCGGTGCTGATGAACGCGATTCCGGCCAAAGTTGCCGGCGTCGGCGAATTGATCATGGTAGTACCGACGCCCGGCGGCGAAACCAATCCGTTGGTACTGGCGGCGGCTTATGTCGCCGGTGTGGACCGGGTATTCACAATCGGCGGGGCGCAGGCTGTCGCCGCGCTGGCGTACGGCACCGAAACCGTGCCGGCCGTCGATAAAATCGTCGGCCCCGGCAACATCTACGTCGCGACGGCGAAAAAGCTGGTGTTCGGCCAGGTCGGCATCGACATGATCGCCGGTCCGTCGGAAATCCTGGTGATATGCGACGGCCAGACCGATCCGGACTGGATCGCGATGGACCTGTTCTCGCAAGCCGAACACGACGAAAACGCCCAGGCGATTCTAATCAGCCCGGATGCCGGCTTTCTGAAAAAGGTCGAAGCCAGCATCAACAAACTGCTGCCGGAGATGGAGCGCGCCGCCATCATCAAAGCTTCTTTGACCGGCCGCGGCGCGTTTATCAAAGTCGCCGATCTGGACGAAGCCGCTCAAGTCGCCAACCGCATTGCGCCGGAACATTTGGAGTTATCGGTCGCAGAGCCGGAGGCTCTGGCAGAACAAATCCGCAATGCCGGCGCCATCTTCATGGGCCGCTACACCGCCGAAGCTCTGGGCGATTACTGTGCCGGCCCCAATCACGTGTTGCCGACCTCCAGCACCGCTCGCTATTCTTCGCCGCTAGGCGTCTACGACTTTCAAAAACGTAGCAGTCTGATCAACTGCTCCGCAACGGGGGCACAAAATTTAGGGAAAATTGCCTCGGTATTGGCGCGGGGCGAAAGCTTGACCGCTCACGCCCGCTCTGCGGAATTCAGGATTTAAGATTAAGAGGGACGACCCGACGCGGCCGGCGCTGATTCGGTTCGTGCCGGTATACCGGGGGTGGGGCGACAAACTCGGCCGCCGCGGGCAACAGCCCGTTAGCAAGATCCAACGATAACGGGGCAGGCCGATGTGCGCCGACTGACAGCCAGCGCACACCGACTTCGATCAAGACTACAGCAATAACCGGCGGATGTCGGCCAAGTTGGCTTTCAACGCTTCCATGAAACGTGCGCCTTCGGCACCGTCGATGACACGATGGTCGTAGGTGATATCCAACGGCAACATCAGTTTGGGTTCGAATTCCTTGCCGTTCCAAACCGGCTGCACCTTGGAGCGGGTTACCCCCAGAATCGCCACTTCCGGCGCGTTGACGATAGGCGTAAATGCGGTGCCGCCGATGCCGCCCAGGCTGGAGATGGTCATGCAACCGCCCTGCATGTCGGCCGGTTTCAACTTGCCCAGCCGCGCCAGCTCGCTGACTTCGGCCAATTCTTGCGACAACTGAAAGATACCTTTTTTGTCGACGTCGCGAATCACCGGCACCACCAATCCGTTCGGCGTATCTACGGCGATACCGAGATGGTAGTATTTTTTCAGGAACAGCTTGTCGCCTTCCGGGGACAGCGAGCTGTTGAAGGACGGAAATTTTTGCAGCGCAGCGACCAGCGCTTTCATGATGAAGACCAAGCCGGTGACTTTGATACCGTCTTTGCCTTGGCCGGCGTTGACCGCTTTGCGGAACTCTTCCATGCCGTCGATGGCGACTTCGTCGTGGTAGGTTACCAGCGGTAGATTGAGCCAGACTCGGGTCAGATTTTGCCCGGTCAGGCGTTTGATTTTGCTCAAAGGCTTTTCTTCGATTTCGCCGAATTGGGTGAAATCGACCGCCGGAATGGCCGGAATGCCGGCCCCGCCGCTGGCCGTCGCAGCGGAAGCCATCGCCCGCTTGACGAAGTTTTTGACGTCCTCCTGCAAAATTCGCCCTTTGCGGCCGCTGCCGCTGGGGATTTTACTCAGATCGACGCCGAGCTCGCGAGCGAACAAGCGGACACTGGGAGTGGCGTGAGGTTTGAAGCCTTCGCCACTAGCCGCGACAGAAGCCGTCGCTGCCGCCTCAACCATTTTGGCCGACTCCGCTTTCGGCGGCTCGGCAACCGGTGCCGGCGCAGCGGGTTCGGGCTCAACCGGAGCTGGCGCCGCAGGAGCAGCCGCTTGCGCCGCCGGTGCCGCAGCCGCTTCTCCGACTTCGACGGTGACGATCAAAGTGCCTTCCGCCACTTTGTCGCCCGGTTTGATATGCACGCTTTTGACGATGCCGGCGGCGCTGGACGGTAAGTCCATCGTCGCCTTGTCGGTTTCCATCACAGCCAATGTCTGTTCGATCGCCACCACATCGCCGGGCTGGACCAAGACTTCGACGATATCGATTTCCGGCACGTTGCCGACGTCGGGGACTTTTACTTCAACTAAAGAACTCATCTATCGTTTTCCGTTAATTCAGCCGTTAAATCAACCAAGGAGCGCTGGCGTCGGGGTCGATACCGTATTTGGCTATCGCCACGTCGACTTTGGCGGCTTCGAATTCGCCGGCCTGCGCCAGCGCTTGCAACGCGGCGACAGTCACGTGGTAGCGGTCGACTTCGAAGAATTTGCGCAGGTTAGCCCGAGTATCGGAGCGGCCGAAACCGTCGGTACCCAGAACCGTGTAGGGATTTTTCACCCAGGGCCGAATCTGTTCGGCAAAGGCGCGCATATAGTCGGTAGCGGCGATAACCGGCCCTTTGGCATCTTCCAGGCAACGTTCGACGTGTGTGGTACGCGGCTTCTCGGTCGGATGCAACCGGTTCCAGCGCTCGCAGCTTTGGCCGTCGCGGGCCAGCTCGGTAAAACTGGGGCAACTCCACAGATCGGCATCGACCCCCCAATCGTCGTGCAGCAATTGCGCCGCAAAAATCACTTCGATGAAAATGGTGCCGGAGCCCAGCAATTGCACGCGAGGTTTGTTGCCCTTATGACCTTTCCGGAACAAGTACATGCCTTTCAGAATGTCGGCCTCCGAGCCCTCGACCAAGGCAGGCTGGTCGTAGTTTTCGTTCATCAGGGTGATGTAATAGAAGATATCTTCCTGCTCGACATACATCCGGCGCAGGCCGTCGTGGATGATCACCGCCAGTTCGCAGGCGAAGGTGGGATCGTAGGAATAGCAGTTCGGCACCGTGGCGGAAATCAGATGGCTGTGGCCGTCCTCGTGCTGCAAACCTTCGCCGTTCAGTGTCGTGCGGCCGGCGGTACCACCGAGCAGGAAGCCGCGGGTGCGCTGGTCGGCGGCGGCCCAAATCAAATCGGCAACCCGCTGGAAACCGAACATCGAGTAGTAGATGAAGAACGGAATCATCGGCGTGCCGTGCGTCGAATAGGCGGTGCCGGCCGCAATCCAATCGCACAGGCCGCCGGCTTCGTTAATGCCTTCCTGCAATACCTGGCCGTGCTTGTCTTCCTTGTAGAACATCAACTGCTCGGCATCCTGCGGCGTATAAAGTTGGCCGACCTGCGACCAAATCCCCAGTTGGCGGAACATGCCTTCCATACCGAAGGTACGCGACTCGTCCGGCACGATAGGCACGACGCGTTTGCCGATTTGCTTGTCCTTAACCAGGGTGTTCAGGATGCGGACAAAGGCCATCGTCGTCGAGATCTCGTGGCCTTCGCCGGTACCGTCCAGCAAGGCTTTGAATGCCGACAGCGCCGGAATTTCCAGCGAATAGGATTTGGCTCGGCGGGCCGGCAAATAACCGCCCAGATCGGCGCGGCGCTGGCGTAGGTATTTCAGTTCTTCGGAGTCTTCCGCGAGGCGGATATAAGGCAGGTTAGGCAGGTCTTCGTCGCTGATCGGCAGTTGGTAACGGTCGCGGATGCCCTTGATCGACTCCAGACTCATTTTTTTCTGTTGATGGCTGGTGTTTTGCGCCTGGCCGGAATCGCCCATGCCGTAACCTTTGATGGTCTTGGCCAGAATTACGGTCGGCTGGCCTTGATGGTTTGCCGCCGCGTTATAGGCCGCGAACACCTTGATCGGATCGTGGCCGCCGCGGTTCAATTCCCAGATGTCGCGGTCGGTGTAATCCTTGACCAGCTCCTTCAGTTCCGGCGTGTTGAAGAAATGCTCGCGCACATAGGCGCCGTCTTTGGATTTGAAGGTTTGGTAGTCGCCGTCGACGCATTCCATCATCCGCTTGACCACCAGGCCGTCTTTGTCGCGCGCCAGAATCGCGTCCCAGCGCCGACCCCAGATGACTTTGATGACGTTCCAGTTGGCGCCGCGGAAATTGCTTTCCAGTTCCTGGATGATCTTGCTATTGCCGCGCACCGGGCCGTCCAGGCGTTGCAGGTTGCAATTGATGACGAAAATCAGATTGTCCAGCTTCTCGCGGCCGGCCATGCCGATCGCGCCCAAGGTTTCCGGTTCGTCGCATTCGCCGTCGCCGAGGAAGGCCCAGACTTTGCGGCCTTCGGTATTGGCCATGCCGCGATCCTGCATGTAACGCATGAAACGGGCTTGGTAAATCGCCATGATCGGGCCCAAGCCCATCGATACGGTCGGGAATTGCCAGAAATCCGGCATCAGCCAAGGATGCGGATAAGAGGACAGACCGTTGCCGCCGACTTCCTGGCGGAAATTATCCATTTGCGCTTCGCTCAACCGGCCGAGCAAGAACGCCTGAGCGTAGGTTCCGGGTGCCGAATGGCCTTGCGAGAAAATCAAGTCGCCGCCGTGCTTGTCGGAGGCAGCGTTCCAGAAATGGTTCTGGCCGACGTCGTACAAAGTAATGGCCGAGGCGAAACTGGCGATATGGCCGCCGACATTGGTGTGCTTATTGGCCCGCAGCACCATCATCATCGCATTCCAACGCACGTAAGACCGAATGGTACGTTCGATGTCGGTATTGCCGGGAAATTTGGGTTGCTTATCGACCGGAATCGTATTGATGTAAGGCGTATTGGCGGAGAAGGGAATATCCAGTCCGGCTTGTCTGGCGGTGCTGAGCAGGGTTTCGATCAGGTAACTGGCGCGTTCGCTGCCTTCCTTTTCGATCACCGCTTGCAGGGCTTCCATCCATTCTTGAGTCTCTGCGGGATCAATATCGTATTTGGCGGCAATGTCGGTGTTGTTGGTCATTACGGAACCTAGGAAACATGGAAATAGCCTGAAAAGGATACCCGAAAAGGCCGGTTTGAGCATGTGTTTTTTACGCGGCGGAACCGCCGGACAACTGGCTCAGGCCGTACCTTTCCGAGCCAATCGGCGAAGCGGCAAGACTCGTTGCCGCCGCCGTTTTTTAGCCGACCCGCCCCAAAAGTACAGTGGATTCGCAAGCCGGCATGCCTTAGAATTTGCGTTGGTTCAAAATTTAGGGAAATTGCGATGGGTAAAGGCCTAATAAAACTATTCACGCTGCTGGCTCTGGCAACAACGGGCTTGCAGGCAAAAGCCGCTTTGCAGGAAGTGGTTTACACGTCGCCCATGTACTGGCAGACCATTGACGGCGAGAATTTCACGTTCACTATCGAAAACGCACCGTTGGCGGCACTGGCCGAAGGCGTATTTTCATTGCACGCGCGCGGCGATTATGGTCTGACATCCTCGACCGAGAGTATTTTGGTGCAGATTGAAGACGGCAACAGCGTCGCAGTGGACGTACTGTCCCAAGACGGTACGCTGATTAACGCCCACGATACAAACGACCTGATCGAATGGCGTTGGCAGATCGCATTAAGCGACCAAGATTTGGTCGACTGGACCCAAGACGGCCAAATAGTAGTTAAATTGGACTTGGCCAGCGCGGTCAATGCCAATCTGGTTGCGGGCGGCTTGACCGATCAATTCCCGCCCTTCGTGCAGGCAAAACTGAGTTACTTCACCACTGCGGTGCCGGTACCGGCGGCGGCTTGGTTATTCGGTAGCGGATTGCTTGGCCTATTCGGCTTTCGCAAACGCAGTCGCACAGTTTAAACGCCCCAACCAGGCAGACAGATAAAAAACACGGCCCCGGCCGTGTTTTTTATTGCGAGAAAACTTTGCAGTTAATGGGAAACAACGCTGTCGGGATGGTTTAACGGCGCCAGCGTGTCGGTCAAATGGGTCAAAGCCTGGGTACCGACCTGAACGCTAAAACTGCCTGACTTACTGTCGCCATCGCCATCCGTCGCCACGAAATCGAAGGTCAACGGCAAGGTTTGCGTATTCGGAAAATTCGAGTACTTCAACCCGGTTACTTCGAAACTGCCGCTTATCACCTCGATTTTTAAAGTGTCGTAACCGCCGTCCACGACGATGGCCGGAGCATCTCCCCCACCGGGAGGCGCGCTGTAGCTGACTGCTTTACTGCCGACTTCGGCACCTTCGCGGTAAGCGGTCCACTTGAACGAGTCGGCACTGCCGCCGACGTTGATTTCGCTCAACCTGACGCCATTGACTAACTGCGGAGCGTCTACCCCGAAGTTATTGACCGTACCGAACTGGTAGGTAACGTTTTCGCCCTTGTCCATCACGCCGTCGTTGACGCCGACATGGCCATTATCGAGCACCAGGCCGGCGCCGGTAATCAGCAGCGAATTGCCAACCGCAATATTCCCCAGCGGGCCGACGGCGGCCGCGGCGAAATTCAAGTCGATAATCGGCGCCGCCGGCAAATCCAACACGCTTTCCAACGTCAACGTATAGTCGCCGACATTAGCGCCGTTATGCGTAGGCAGCAACGTAAACACCAGGCGATCTTCGGTGCCGAATCCGGCCGGACCGTTATCGACGTAGGCATACAATTCGTCCAGGCCGTCGTTGTTGGTATCCAATACCGTAAACGATACGCTGTCGGATAACGAGGTTACATTTGCCGTAGGCTTTACCAGGGTGATGCCGCCGTTACTGCCAAAACCGTCGAAGCCGAGATCGTATTGAATCAAGCCCGACAAGCTTTCTCCCGCCGCATCTTTCATTTCGGCATTGTGTAATAACTGGCCATTGCGACCGCCGACCGTCGGACCGTCGTCGAACACGGTTGCAGTAAATGCCGTATTCGCCACAGCACCGTTCGCGCCGGTCAATACCGCGGAAATATCGTATTGGATCGGCGCCGAAGCGGCGTCTGCCAAACCCGGGTGCGGCAATGCTTCTTTCAGCGCAAACTCGTAGCTACCGTCGGCATGCACCGTAATCCGATAGGTGCTGGCCTCCAAAGTCTTACTGGCCGCATCCCAAGTCGCTCCTGCAGCCGCCAAAGTCACGGAAACCGGCGCCTGGCCGTTGATCGACAGCGATCCGGTACCATTGGGCTCCAGTAACACGGAATGTCCTGTCGTTTCCAATCTCCCACTGGTCTCGTCCAGCGTAGCGTTCGTCGCTGCCACGATCGGGATATAGCCGACGCTGATCGTGGCTTGATTGGAGACCAATCCCAAATTGTCCGTAACCGTGTATTTGATCGGTGTCGGATTGCCAAGGAAACCCGGCTCCGGAGTAAAGGTGACATTGCCGTTCGTCGAGTCGACGCTCCACACCCCTTCCCCGGCAACTACCAGAGGCTGGCCGGGGCCGGTCGAGCCGACTAATTGAATAGTCGAAGGCTCCGGTTTAGGGCCATCGGGGTCGAAGTCATCATCGTGCACTCCCAGTACTACAGCGGGCGTCCCCGGCGTTTGACCGCCGATACTATTATCCCCGGCCACCGGCGGCAAATTTCCGCCGGTAATGGGCTCTCCGGGCAGGGCTCCGGGGTTCAAAAGCAACACTTCCGGGGCGATATCGTTGAAGGCGACGCTGGGGCCGGTGGTATCGAAACCGTTAGTGACCGGTGCGACCGGATTCAGATAATCGACGCTGACCGGGACATGGCCTTCGTTACCGGCAACGCCGCCGCCCGCGGGACCGGCACCCGGCGCACCCGCCGCAGTCGGATCGGCGATTTGGGTCGGATCGGCGCCAGCCAACAAGGCCGCTTGAATGTCTTCGGCCGAAGGCCCGGCGGGCGTCGGATTCGGTGCAACGGCTACCGCTTCCTGGGATTGCTCCTGCAACGCGGCGCCGAGCGGCATGCTGTCGTTAGCGCCCATATCGACGCTGGAACCGTCTGCCAACTCAACGACAATGCTACTGCCGGCGGCGGTTGCCAGCACATCGGTGTCGAACACCCTGTCGCCCGCTTGTAATGTCCTTATGCTGCCGTCGGCTGCAGTGGCCCTGGCCGAGCCGCTCACTGATTTGACGATACCGATTTCTCGAGCCATACCTCGCTCCGGGTAAGTTCAACCAAAAGGCACAATAGTATGCCAGCCCGGCAACTCAGTACAGTAGCCGCTACAAAAAACCGTGAACGCGCGGTCAAGAACTGCAAGACAACATCGAACATCCCGCCCGCTGTTTGGCCCAATCCGGACGCTTCTCGGCGAAACGCTCGCGGCCGGGTTGCTCGCTATACGGGTTGCGCAACACGTCCAACAATTCCGCCACCAAACCGAAATCGCCCTGCTCCGCCTGATCGATCGCCAATTGCGCCAGATAATTGCGCAGCACATATTTCGGATTCACCGCATTCATCCGCTGCCGCCTAGCCTCTGGATCGCCAGCCTCGCTCCGCGAGCGGCTGCAATACTGCCCGAACCAGGCCAGCGCCCGATCGCGCAACTCGGCGGCCAACGGCGCATAGCTGTTGCGCTCCAGCATCGCCACGAAATCGGCTGCCGAGCCGGCCGGAGCATACGGATCGAGATCGGCCAGTTGCCGGTAGAACAGCGTCATATCGGTTTCGGCAGCTTGTAACAGTTGCAACAAATCGCCGACCAGCGCTTCGTCTTTGTCCGGATCGAAACGGCTCAGCCCCAATTTGGCGGCCGTCGTAGCGCTCCACTCGGCCGCGAAGGTTTCGCTGAACACCGATAGCGCTTGCTGCAAGGACTCCGCACGCATGACCAACGGGTAGATCGCGTTGGCCAGTTGCACCAGGTTCCAATAGGCGATCTTCGGTTGATTGCCGAAGCGGTATCGCCGCCCCTGAGCATCGGTCGTATTCGGCGTCCAGTCCGGATCGTAGTTCTCCAGCCAACCGTAAGGCCCGTAATCGATGGTCAAACCCAGGATGGACATATTGTCGGTGTTCATCACGCCGTGCACGAAACCGACCCGTTGCCAATGCACGACCATTTCGGCGGTGAGCCGACAGACTTCCTCGAACCAGCGCAGATAGGTCTGCGGCCCCGGCTCGCCCAATTCCGGAAAATCGCTGCGAATCGTGTAGTCCGCCAATTTTTTTAACGCATCCAAATCGTCGCGGGCGGTAAAAATCTGGAAATTGCCGAAGCGGGTAAACGACGGCGCCACCCGGCAGACGATGGCGCCCGGCTCCAATTGCGGGTTGCCGTCGTAGAACATATCCCGCACCACGGTTTCGCCGGTCAGCACCACGCTGAGCGCACGAGTGGTCGGCACCCCCAAATGGTGCATCGCCTCGCTGCACAAAAACTCGCGGATCGACGAGCGCAACACGGCCAGGCCGTCGGCGCTACGCGAATACGGCGTGCGGCCGGCCCCTTTCAATTGCAGGGTTCGACGTCGCCCGTCCGGACAGACCGCTTCGCCGAGGTTGATGGCCCGGCCGTCGCCGAGCTGCCCAGCCCAATGGCCGAACTGGTGGCCGCCATAACACATCGCAAACGGCTGCATGCCTGCCGCCAAGCGGTTGCCGGCAAAAACCCGGCAAAAATCTTCGGACAGGCAATCCTGGTCCGAAAGCCCCAATTCCGCCGCCACTTCCGGCGAATAGGCCACCAAGCGCGGGCTTTTCACCGGCGTCGGCTGCACCAACGAGTAACAGGCGCCGTAAACCTGGCGGCGAAAATTATCGGTTTCGGCGTCGCCCGGCAGTTCGCGGACGAAACGGTTATCGAATCTGAGGCAATCGAGGGTGGAACTATCGGCATGGGTCAGCATCTGGGCATCCGGGTTCTGGCTAAAAAGTTTACGGGTGGCAACCGGAAACGGCTAAGATAAACCGTTAAACGCTAGTTTAAAAACATCAATTTTCCTGAAGGCAATGCTTATGAAAAACCATTTCGTCAAACTCAATCCGCGCGCTTTAACGTTAACGTCGCTGTTGCTGGTTAGCGCCTTATCGACAACGCAATTGACCGGTTGTTTCACGGTCGGCCAGGAGTTTGCAGCAAATCACGTGCCGGAAATTAAAATCGGCCAAACCCGGAAACAAGATATTAGCGAGCTGTTCGGCACGCCTTGGCGCACCGGCATGGAAGACGGCAAACCGACCTGGACCTACGGCATTTACAAGTACGCCTTGTTCGGCGGGACCGACTCGCAAGACTTGCTGATCCGTTTCGACCCGCAAGGCATCGTCCGTTCTTACACGTTCAGCACCACCCGCAAATAAGCGCAGTCCGTCACCTCGCCGGCCGGCCGCGGCCGGCATCCGCAATCGGGTTAAACCACGCCGGGAACGGCCGCATCCTCAGCGCGGTCGTCGCCGGCGTAAAACCGGAAGCAATCCCGACCAGCACATTTGGCTTGGTACATCGCGCTGTCGGCATGTTTCATCAGCGTGGCGGTATCGGCACCGTCGCGCGAATACAGGGCAATGCCGACGCTGCAGGAAATATCCAGCGCCCGGTCTTGAATCAGGAAAGCACAGCTCAGCACCTGCAAAATACTCTCCGCCACCAACGCTGCCGCTACGGGCTGTTCCAATTGGGTAAGCAGCGTGCGGTCGCGCCGCGCCTGAGCCATGGCCTGGTGCAGGCGGTCAGTCAACGCTTCGTGGCGGGCCAGATGGTGCAGATGGTCCTCTACCGTCTTGCGCACGGTGATATCCGGCATCCAGCACGTAATGGGTCACGGCGCCGCCCGCGTTTTTGACGGCGGTAATCGTCAACCATTCCGGGAACTCCTTGCCGTTTTTGCGCCGGTTCCAAATTTCGCCTTGCCAGGAGCCTTGGCGCTGGATGCCGTCCCACATTTGCGCGTAAAAATCGGCGTCGTGTGTCCCCGACTTCAGCAGCTTGATCCTGCGGCCGACGACCCCGCGCGATTAATCAAGAAAATTGCAGTTTTGCGGCGTTCGAGCATGGTCTTGGTCAACCGCAATTCGTTTTCGATACCCTTCAAAGCCTTGATGTCGTCGTAAACGCCCAAAACGCCTATGCTCCGGCCCTGGCTGTTACTCAACGGCGCCTTCGACGTACGCCGCAAAATACGCCGACCTTGCCGACGATGTCGGCAGCTGCGCTCAAACCGCCGTCGGCTGACCAAGGCGGCGACGCTGAGCGACGCCACCAACCCGGTCAACAGATAGTCGAAGCTGACCTCATCGTCAGGAGAAAACGGTGGTTCAAACTTGCGGTTCGTGGAGAGGGAAGACGGCGAACGGTCGATAGAACACATCGCTTCTTGGCAAAACCTGTAGGCATTAACTTACAAAACCACTCCTGTTTTGCAAAACATTTCAGGGTTTTCCTATTTACAGCGACGCCCCGCCGCTTTAACGCTCGCGCCCACCCATGCGCCGCACCAGCAACAATGCCAGCGCCAACAGGCAAAAGCCGGCCCCGGCATGAAATGTCGCCGCTGCGCCGGCCCGGTCCCACAACAGCCCGGCCAGCACACTGGCCAGAAGCATTGCTACCCCACTGACCAAATTAAAAAAGCCGAACCCGGTACCGCGCAAATCGTCCGGTGCGGTATCGGCCACCATTTTCGCCAGCAAGCCCTGCGTCATCCCCATATGCAGCCCCCACAGACCGACGCCGGCCAGCATCGCCTCCCAGCGCGCGCTGGCAGCCAAAATCAAATCGGCGCCGACCAGCACCAGCAAGCCCCAGGCCAGCAAGGTCCGGTGCGGCATCCGGTCGGACAGCCGTCCGAACGGGTAAGCGGTCGCCGAATAGACAATATTCATTGCCACCATAACCAGCGGCACCCAAGCGATGCCGATGCCGCCCTGCTGTGCCCGCAACACCAAAAACGCTTCGCTGAAGCGGGCCAGAGTAAATACGGCGCCAACCATCACCACCCACCAGTATTCCCGGCCCAGGCGCCGCAAATTGCGGCGGCGGATCGGATTGCCGCGTTTGGCACGCGCCAGGTTGGCCGGTTCTTGGACGCCGAAAAACAGCATCGCCACCGAAAGTGCGGCGGGGATCACCGCCACCCAGAACACCGCCCGGAAATCGTTGGCCCAGGCCAGCATCAAGCCTACCGCCAGCAGCGGCCCCAGGAACGAGCCGACCGTATCCAACGACTGCCGCAACCCGAAAGCCGCACCGCGTATTTCGACCGGCGTCACGTCGGCCACCAACGCATCGCGCGGTGCGCCGCGCATACCCTTGCCGACCCGGTCCAACAAGCGCGCGCTCAACACCATATCGACGCTGGCAGCCACCGCAAACAACGGCTTGGTCAGCGCGCCGAGGCTGTAGCCCAGCAAGGCCAAGCTCTTACGCTTGCCCAGATAATCGCTGAGCGTGCCGGAAAATACCTTGACGATCAGTGCGGTAGCTTCGGCCGCCCCTTCAATCAAGCCGATACTGAGGCTGCTGGCGTGCAATACCGTCGCCATGAACAACGGCAACAGGCTGTGGATCATCTCCGACGAAATATCCATCAACATGCTGACGCAACCCAAAGCCCAAACGCTGCCGGGAATTTGCCGCCACACCGGGCGCGAGCCGCTTTGTTTCATAGCATCGCCTCATTACCTTTGCTCGGAGCCGAACCGCGGCGGCGGCAACCTCCGCCAGCCGATTGACATTATCCGTTAGCGGTGTAACCGTAAGCGTTTTTACGCTAACAGGAGAGTTACATGATATCCCGCTTATTGTTTTTGGCTTTGTTTTTCAGTTCCGGGCTACAAGCCGCGCTGCACGAACAGAGCGTCAGCTACCAGGCCGGCGGCACCACATTCAAGGGCTATCTGGCTTGGGACGACGCCAAGGGCGAGAAACAACCCGGCGTGCTGGTCGTGCACGAATGGTGGGGATTGAACGACTACGCCAAGCAGCGCGCGAAAATGCTGGCGGAACTGGGCTATACCGCACTGGCCGTGGATATGTACGGCGACGGCAAATTCAGCGAACACGCGGCCGAAGCTTCGGCGTTCATGGCCAGCGTCGTCGAGCGGGCCGGCGTTTCCGAACAGCGTTTTGCCGCCGCCGAGGCATTCCTGAAGCGGCAGCCGAGCGTCGATCCGGGCAAAATCGCCGCAATCGGCTATTGCTTCGGCGGCGCCACGGTATTGAACATGGCCAGACAAGGTGCCGACTTGGCCGCTGTGGTCAGCTTCCACGGCAATCTGGTCAGCAAAACCCCGGCCCAAGCCGGCAAAGTCAACGCCAAAATTCTGATATTGAACGGCGCGGCGGACGAGTTCGTCACGGCCGACAGCATTGCCGCGTTCGAAACCGAAATGACCAAAGCCGGCGCCGACTACCGCTTCGTCAATTATCCCGGCGTCCGCCACGGCTTCACCAACCCGGATGCCGACCGGCTGGGCAAGGCCAATAACCTGCCTATCGCTTACGACGCCGATGCCGACCGCCAATCCTGGGCGGCGATGCAAGAGTTGTTTCGGCAGGTTTTCCGCAAATAAGGCTCCGCTTCGGAGCCGGACGCCGGCTTAAGCCGGCAGCGAATCGAGCAGGATTTTGAATTCGGCTATCGGCAGCGGTTTGCCGAACAAATAGCCTTGAAACGCCGCGCAGCGGTTATCTTTCAAAAATGCATGTTGCGCGGCGGTTTCCACGCCTTCGGCGATCACGTTGAAGCGAAAATTGTTGGCCATATCGATGATGGTTTTTACCAGCACGGCGTCGTTCGGGTCGGATACGACATCGCGGACAAAACTTTGGTCGATTTTCAATTGGTCTAGCGGCATCTGTTTCAAATACGACAACGACGAATAACCGGTGCCGAAATCGTCCAGCGACAAGCGCACGCCCAACGCTTTGAGCCGGTGCATTTTGGCGACGACTTCGCCGACGTCGTCGACGATGACGCTTTCGGTCAGCTCCAGTTTCAAGCGGTCGACATTGATGTTATGGGCCGAAATCGCCGTGCTGACCGCATCGACGAAGTCCGGCTGGCGAAACTGGTGGGCGCTGACATTGATCGCCAACAGCAGGCCGCGGGTTGCTTCCTGCTGCTGCCATGCCGCCAATTGCCGGCATGCCGTGTCCAGCACCCAGGCGCCGATCTCCAGAATCAGCGAACTCTCTTCCGCCACCGGAATGAATTGGGCCGGCGAGACCATGCCGCGTTGCGGGTGCAACCAGCGGATCAGCGCTTCGGCGCCTAAGGGCTTGCCGTTACTGTCGATCTGGATTTGGTAATACAAGTGCAATTGGCCTTCGGCCAGCGCCTGGCGCAGATCGGCCTCCAATGCGGCGCGGGTTTCCAGCGCCTGCTGCATTTCCGGGTCGTAAAACCGTACCGTGTTGCGCCCGGAGTTTTTGGCTTGGTACATCGCGATATCGGCCCGCTTCAGAATGTCGCCGGTCGACAAGCCGTCGCCGCAAAACAGGGATACACCGATGCTCGGCGAGCTGTGGTAAACATGGTTCTCGATGTGGTAAGCCACCGCCAGCGCCGCCCGGATTTTTTCGGCGACCGCAATCAGCTTGTTCGACGCCTGCAACGGGTCTTCGCCCAACTCTTCGATCAATACCACGAACTCGTCGCCTCCCAACCGGGCCACGATGTCGCTGCCGCGCACGACAAAACCGATGCGTTTGGCGACCTCGATCAGCATCAAGTCGCCATAATCGTGGCCCAAGGTATCGTTCAACATCTTGAATTTATCCATGTCCAGGAACAGTACGGCGCCGTATTGCCTGCTGCGGGCCGAATTGGCCAAGGCCTGGTTGAAGCGGTCCAGCAACAGGCGCCGGTTGGGCAGCTTGGTCAACGGATCGTAGAACGCCAGATTGCGAATCTCGGCTTCGGCGCGTTTGCGTTCGGTAATGTCGGTAAAGATCGCCACGTACCCGGTGGTTGCGCCGGCCGGGTTCTTCACGGCGGTAATCGTCAGCCACTTCGGGTAAATTTGGCCGCTTTTGCGCCGGTCCCAAATCTCGCCGGCCCAGGTACCGGTTTCCAGCAGCCGCGACCACATTTCGCTGTAGAACACGTTATCGTGCCGGCCGGAACTGAGGATGCTCGGGTTCTTGCCGGCGACTTCCTCGGCACTGTAACCGGTGATTTTCTGAAAAGCGTTATTGACCCGCAAAATATTGCCGCCGGGATCGCTGATCATGATCGCCGCGTCGGTCTCGAACGTGACTGCGGCGATCCGCATCTCTTCTTCGGCTTGTTTCCGCTCGGTGATGTCGATGGCAATGCCGAGCAGATGCGTGGCATTGCCGGCCGCGTCGCGCAAAGCCGTTTTTCGGACGTACAGGCAACGCAATTCGCCCTGCGCCGTCGCCACCACCGACTCCGGGATATCCAGCGTTTCGGCTGCCGCCAAAGCCTGGCGGTCGCTATCGGCAAACAGATCCGCCTGTTGCGGCGGAAACAGGTCGGCATCGGTTTTTCCCAATACCTGTTCGGCGCGATAGCCCAACAATTCTTCGCCGGCCCGGTTGAACAATTCGAAGCGTAGATCGTCGGCCCGCTTCAGAAACACGACCGCCGGAATGTTCTGGATGACCGATTCCATCAACTGTTTGGCCCGGCGCAGATTCTCGGCGGCGCGTTGGCTGTCGCCCATGTCGCGCCAGACCGAATACATCGCCGGCCGACCGTCCCACTGAATCTGAGTCAAGGTCACTTCCACCGGCAACAGGGTTCCGTCTAGCCGCTTGTGCGTCCAGTTGAACCGGTGAATGCCGGACCGGCGCACGATCTCGAACTGTTTGGCAGCTTTGCGCGCCGAAGCCTCGCCGTCGGGCTGGAATTCCGGCGAAATATCCACCGGGTGCAGGTGCAACAGCTCCGGTTTGCTGCTTAAGCCGAGCGCACGTAAGGCCGCGGCGTTGGCTTCGACGAAGTGTTCGTCGCGAATAAGCCAGGCCGGGTCCGGCATTTGTTCGAATAACGAGCGGAAACGGCCTTGGCTTTCGTTCAGCGCGGCCAGGGCGGCTTCGGATTGCACCAGCTCGCTCCTGTAGCGATCGCGGTAGCGGTGCATGGCCTCGATCGCCAACGAAACCACGATGCCGTCGAACGCAAACACCGAATTGGCCCAAAACGATAAACGCAGGTTATCTGCCGTAATCGCAAAATAAGGCGGCGTGAAAAAATAAGTTGCCGCCAGCGCGCCGAGGCCGGTGGCTAGCAAGCCGGCCCGGTAACCGCCAACCGCGGCGGCAACCACCACAGCGGGAAAGAAAGTCAAATGCTGCAATTCGGCACTGGCCGGAGCCCATCCGAGCCGCACCAGTAACGCCAGGACGGTCAACAGCGCCGCGAACAAGCAATGCCGCAATCCGCCGCGCCGGCCGCCGACCAAACTCGGGAATTTGGCGCCTAACCATTCCTGGCCGGTAACGGGCGTAGTATTTTCTGGCATGAATTCTCTCGCTGACGAATTCGGTTTGGCTGGGCGATGGCTGCGGACCGCAGGTATCGAGGCGGGCGGCGGGCCAAATCAAGGATAACTTTGTGGGGTATTTTACGCGTTTTGCCGGAGCCGGGGGGCGGTGGCGCTGCAAAACGCGACCTGAGCCGAGAACTGCGTCCCGGCTCGCCGCTCGACCGCTCGGTTGCGGCCGGCCGGAATCCGGCGGAACGGGAAGTGCTCTAACAGGTGCCGAGTTGGTTTCGGCCGGGCCGGGCGTTAACGGGTGCCGAACACGACGATGGTTTTGCCGTGCGCGGTAATCAAGCCTTTGTCTTCCAGCTCCTTCAACACCCGTCCGGCCATTTCCCGTGAACAACCGACGATACGGCCGATTTCCTGACGGGTGATATGCAATTGCATGCCGTCGGGATGGGTAATCGCATCCGGTTCCTTGCACAAATCCAATAACGTCCGGGCAATGCGGCCTTCCACGTCCATGAATGCCAAATCGCGGTATTTGCGGCTGGTGATCAACAGCCGGGTCGAGAGTTGTTCGCCCAGTACCGTCAAAATTTCCACGGCATGATCGCGCAAGTCGGTGTTCAACAGCAGCTTGAAACGCTCGTAGCCGATTTCGGCCATCTGGCATTTGGTCCGGGTTTTTACCGATACGCTGCGGGTTTCGGCGTTTTTGAACACGCCGATCTCGCCGACGAAATCGTGCTTATTCAAATACGCCAATATCAGTTCGCGGCCTTCTTCGTCCTCAACGCTCACACTTACCGAACCGTCGACAACGAACAACAATTTATCGCCGATGTCACCCGGGCGAACGATGGTTATTTTGGCCGGATAACTTCTAACGTGGCAGAAACGCAGAAAGGCATCCAGGGCGGCGGGAGATATTTTGTTTTGTTTAACAAAGCTCATAAGTTGTAATAATTTTGTGAACTAGTTTGAGTACTTTACCAAGGTGCAGTAGTTTTAGAAAAAAATCAAGACATTTGACAGGTTCGTTGTAAAATCCGCGCCAATTTTGTTTTTGGTTAGGATTGATTATGCAGGCAACGATCAAGTGGGTCGACGGCCGGTTGTTCGTCGGAGAATCCGGCAGCGGCCACACCGTCGTGATGGACGGGCCGCCGGACCATGGCGGCCGCAATCTCGGCGTCCGGCCGATGGAAATGCTGCTGTTGGGCGTAGGCGGTTGTTCGTCGTTCGATGTGATCGATATTCTGCAAAAAGGCCGCCACGACATCGTCGATTGCACGGCGGAACTGACCGCGGAACGGGCCGACAGCGTCCCGGCGGTATTCACCAAAATCCATCTGCATTTCAAGGTAACCGGCAAGAACCTGCCGGCGGCGGCGGTGGAGCGGGCGGTAAAACTATCGGCCGAGAAATACTGTTCCGCGTCCATTATGCTCGGCAGAGCCGGCGTGGAAATAAGTCATGATTTTGAAGTTATAGAGGGCTGACCGCTTGAGCAAATTACAGTTACACGGGTTTAACAACCTGACCAAATCGCTGAGTTTCAATATCTACGATGTCTGCTACGCGCCGAAAGAACAGGAAAAAGCCTACATCGAGTATATCGACGAAGCCTACAACGCCAAGCGCCTGACTCAAATCTTGAAGGACGTCGCCAACATCATCGGCGCCCAGATTCTAAACATCGCCCACCAGGATTACGATCCGCAGGGCGCCAGCGTGACGATGCTGATATCGGAAGGCGCGGTGATTCCGGCCGGCATGAATTCCGAATCGCCCGGCCCGCTGCCCGACACGATTCTGGCCCATCTGGATAAAAGCCACATTACCGTGCACACCTATCCGGAAAGCCATCCGGACACCGATATCTGCACCTTCCGCGCCGATATCGACGTATCGACCTGCGGCCAGATTTCACCGCTGAAAGCGCTGAATTACCTGATCCACAGCTTCGAGTCCGACATCGTCATCATGGACTACCGGGTGCGCGGCTTTACCCGCGATATTTCCGGCCAAAAGCACTACATCGACCACAAGATCAACTCGATCCAGAACTACATCGCCGAGAGCACCAAAGAGCTGTATCAAATGATCGACGTCAACGTCTATCAGGAGAACATCTTCCACACCAAGATGATGCTGAAGGAAACCGAGCTGGAAAATTACCTGTTCGAAAAGGAAAGCAATTTCAGCGAGGACGAGAAGCAGGAAATCCAGGAAATGTTGCAGGACGAGATGGCCGAAATCTTCTACGGCCGCAATTTCTCTTAACGGCTATTTCACGCAGAACGGCCGCTACGGTTTGCTACCGTAGCGGCCGTTTTCGTTTAGCGGGCCGACTTTTGCGCGTCTTCCTGCATCCGCTCTTTGTGTTGCTTACGCAATTCGTCCATTTTCCGCATCTGCTCCGGATTCAATACCTGTTTGATCCGGCTATGCGACTCTTCGTGAATGGCGCGAAACTTTTCGTGCTGTTCTCTGAAAATCGCTTCCAGTTTGGTTTTTTGCTCCGGCGTCAGTTGCAGCAATTGCGTCAGACTTTCCAGCTTGTGGTCGACCGGCTGGCCGTAATCGTTCTCGCCGGTATAAGCGAACGCCGCCAGCGGCACCGCCAAAAATGTCGCGAACAGCCATCTTTTTTGCATCGTGGTATTTCCTTTAGAGTGGATTAAAAGCGCGGATTCCGCCAAAGCAAACCGCAGCAACCGGACCAGGAAGCGCTCAGAAAACCAGCGGATCCTGCACCGGGTGGCAGTCGATGCTGAAGCGTTGCGGCATATCGTCCAGGCGCAACGCGGTCAATTGGCCGCCCCACAGGCAACCGGTATCGATCGAATAACAGTTGTAGCCCTCGTAATAGCCCAAGGTCGACCAGTGGCCGAAAATGATCCGCAAATCGCGGCTTTTCCGGCCCGGAACCTGGAACCACGGCAGCAAATGCGCGGGCTGCGTGCCCGGGGCGCCTTTCTGGCCGAAATCCAGCTCGCCGGCGAGCGTGCAATAACGTAGCCGGGTAAAGCAGTTGACCGCAAAGCGCAGTTTTTCGTTCTTCGGCAAATCGTCCCGCCAAAGCAAAGGCTTGTTGCCGTACATCGAGCGGAAAAACCGCTCGTAATCGCCGCCCTGCATGGCTTGCTCGGTCTCGCGCGCCATCTGCTCGGTTGTCGCCAAATCCCATTGCGGCGGCAGGCCGGCATGCAGCATGCAATAATCGCCGTCGCGGTAAAACAAACGCTGGTGGCGCAGCCAGTGGATCAGCTCGTCGCAATCCTCGGCCCGCAACACCGCACCCAAGGTGTCCTTTTTGCCGGCCTTGCTCAAAGACACCACGGTTGCGATCAGGTGCAGGTCATGGTTGCCCAGAACGGTAATCGCCGACTCGCCGAGGCCTTTGACGAAACGCAGCGTTTCCAGCGACTTGGGGCCGCGATTGACCAGGTCGCCGGCCAACCATAAGCGGTCGCGGCCCGGATCGAAGTCTATCTGGTCCAGTAACCTGCGGAATTCGTCGTAGCAGCCCTGGATATCACCAATTGCATAAACTGCCATTAGTGCAGGGTGCGGGGGATCGACAGGGTGAATTTAGGGATGGCTGCGTTGAAACTTTCGCCGGTGTCGGCTTGCATCTGGTATTTGCCCTGCATCACGCCGACCGGAGTTTCGATCATCGCGGCGCTGGTGTAGCGGAACGAATCGCCCGGATTCAAATGCGGATGTTCGCCGACCACGCCTTCGCCGTTGACCTCCTGGATCTTACCGTTGGCATCGGTGATCAGCCAATGCCGGGTCAGCAGCTTGGCCGGCGTGGAGCCGACGTTGGTAATCGTAACGGTGTAAGCGAACACGTAACGGTTCTGTTCCGGCGAGGATTGCGCCTCGACGTAGTAAGGTTGCGCTTCAACTAAAACTTTGTTTTTTTCGCTCATTGATGGATCATGTAAATCGGACTTTCGTTTATTTCAACCCAACTGGTAGCCAAACGCAAGCAATCCCATGAACATCCGCAGATTTTGGGGCGCGGCCCTGCTGGCCTTGCCCTTGGCGGCGTTTGCCGAAGATGCCAAAGATCTGTTCGCCGCTGCCGCCGCCGGCAAAATCGAACGGGTCGAATCGTTGTTGGCCCAGGGCCTGGATGCCAACGGCAAAATCGACCAAGACCGTACCGCGTTGATGGCCGCCAGTTTCAACGGCAACATCAGAATCGTCAAAACCCTGCTGGCTTACGGCGCCGACGTCAATCTGGCCGACAAACTCGGCGCCACCGCGCTAACGGATGCTGTCATGTTCGGCAACCCGGATCTGGTCGCTGTGTTGATTGCCGCCGGCGCCAACGTCAATGCCGCCGACGCCCAAGGGGTCAAAGTCCTCGACAAAGCCAAAAGACTGGGCCGCGACAATATTGTCAAACTACTGGAAGCCGCCGGCGCCAAAGCGCAGGAAGCCAAGGCCGAGGAAGTAGTCCCAGCCCCAACCGAAGCAAAATCCGAAGAACCCAAAAAATGACCCCAGCAAAACCTCTGCACATCCACATCCTCGGCATCTGCGGCACCTTCATGGGCGGCTTGGCCCTGATCGCCCGCGAACTCGGCTACAGCGTCAGCGGCTCCGACCAAAACGTTTATCCGCCGATGAGCACCCAGCTCGAACAGCAAGGCATTCGCTTGATGAACGGCTACCGGGCGGAAAACCTGGATTGCAAACCGGATCTGGTCGTGGTCGGCAATGCGATGTCGCGCGGCAATCCGGAAGTCGAAGCCGTGTTGAATCTGGGCCTGCCCTATATCTCCGGCCCGCAATGGCTGGCCGAACACGTGCTGCAACACAAATGGGTGTTGGCCGTGGCCGGCACCCACGGCAAAACCACCACCACCAGCATGTTGAGCTGGATCTTGGAATTCAACGGCTTCAAACCCGGCTTTTTAATCGGCGGTATTCCCTTGAATTTCGGCATCTCGGCCCGGCTGGGCGAGTCGGATTTCTTCGTCATCGAAGCCGACGAATACGACTGCGCCTTCTTCGACAAGCGCTCCAAGTTCGTCCACTACCGGCCCCGCACCGCAATCCTGAACAACCTGGAATACGACCACGCCGACATCTTCGAAAACCTGGACGCGATCAAAAAGCAGTTCCACCATTTGGTCAGAACCATACCCGGCCAGGGTTTGATTATCGCTCCCGACTGCGAGAAACACGTCGCCGAAGTGCTGGAAATGGGCTGCTGGACCCCGGTACAAATTACCGCCATCGACGCGCCGGCGCCGTGGCAAGCGCAATTGCTGGCCGACGACGGCAGCAGCTTCGCGGTGCATTTCGAAGGCCAAGAGCAAGGCACGGTCGCATGGCCCCTGACCGGCAAACACAACGTCTACAACGCCCTTTCGGCTATCGCCGCCGCTCGCCACGTCGGCGTGCAAGCGGGCGACGCGATTGCCGCGTTGGCCAAATTCCAAAACGTCAAGCGGCGGATGGAAGTTATCGTCAAAAAGAACGGCATCACCGTTTACGACGACTTCGCCCACCACCCGACCGCGATCCAGACCACGCTGGACGGCCTGCGCAAACAAGTCGGCAACGAAAAAATCCTGGCCATCGTCGAACCGCGCTCCAACACGATGCGCCTGGGCGTGCATACCCAATCGCTGGCCGAATCGCTGAACCAAGCCGACCGCGCCATCATTTTTCAGCCGGATGGGCTGGGTTGGGATTTGAGCCAATTGTTGAAATACGCCGACAACATCGAGATTTGCACCGACCTGGACGCCATCGTCGAAACCATCCGCGCCGAAGCCGACGGCGTCTGCCACGTCTTGTTGATGAGCAACGGCAGTTTCGGCGGCATCTACCAGCGGCTGCGCGACAGTTTATGAGCCATCGCGTCGAAATCCGCTACTGCACCCAATGCCGCTGGCTGCTGCGCGCCGCCTGGATGGCGCAAGAGCTGTTGACCACCTTCGATAGCGAATTAAGCGAACTGGCGCTGCAACCCGGCACCGGCGGCATTTTCGAAGTGTCCGCCGACGGCGTCCCGGTCTGGTCGCGTAAAGAACGCGGCCGTTTCCCCGAAATCACCGAATTGAAGCAATTGGTCAGAGACGTCATCGCGCCGGAAAGGGATTTGGGACACATCGACCGTAAACCGTCGCCGCAGTCTTAAGCCGGCAGAGCGGACAATGAACCAGCCCGCTCGTCTCCGGTAGCGTAAGCGCAATCCGAGCCCCCGCTGCAACTGTTGGCGGCCCGGATCGGGCATATACTCATCCCTGCCACCGGGCAAGGCCGAGCTACCGGACCAATTACCGGCCCTAACCCGGGCGGTTAATTCGCCTGCCGCTTCATAAACCTGGCTCTGCCGGAACCCAGTGCCATTTAGCCCGGCCGGGCAAACCGGTGCTGGGCAAAGCGGCAACATGGGGAGTGCATCGGATCGGTTAGTCAAATAGTTGGCGGGTTTTCTGCAGCCCGGCACTATCAATTCAATCAAAGGGGGTACAGCATGAGTTTTCAAGGTCAAGGCCGCCCGCTAAGCGGCGCAGGTATCGAGCAGGTGTGCAGCACATTAGGTGTCGCCCAGCCGGAAGTGTGGGCGGTGCTTAGCGTGGAAACGCGCGGCTTCGGTTTTTTAAAAGACCGCCGCCCACAGATACTGTTCGAACGCCACATTTTCCACAACCAAACCGGCGGCCGCTTCGACAACAGCGCTCCGGACATCAGCAACAGCAAGGCCGGCGGCTACATCGGCGGAGAGGCGGAATACGACCGTCTGAACACGGCAATCGGCCTGGACCAAGCCGCGGCGCTGAAAAGTGCGTCCTGGGGTATCGGGCAGGTGATGGGATTTAACTTCGCGGACGCCGGGTTTGCCAATGTGGCAGACATGGTTGCCGCATTCGTTGAAGACGAGAACGCACAACTGCTGGCGATGGCCAATTTTATCAAAGCCAACGGACTGGCCGGCGCCATGCAAAAGGGCAAGTGGGACGCGTTTGCCCGTGGCTATAACGGCCCGAGCTTCGAAAAAAACCAATACGACACCCGCCTGGCCGCCGCCCACGCCCGTTACCAGGTGATGCTGCCGGACTTGAGCTTGCGCACGGCACAAGCGGCGCTGCTATATCTCGGTTTCGACCCCGGCACTATCGACGGCGTAACCGGCAAGCGCACCCGCTCGGCAATTATTGCCTTTCAAGAAAAAGCCGGCCTGCCCGAAACCGGGGAACTGGACACCGACACGGAAAGCACGCTGCTTGGCGAGGCGTTTAAGTCTGACTAGGCGCGTCCGCGCAACAGCAATGTAGACCAACCGAATTGCTGTAGATCGAGCAGCGTCCCTGTTCTTTGGTCGCAGTCGGCGTGGATTTGCAAAAACCAGCGGCCCTGCCGATTGCGACTTACCGCCATGGCCGCTCTACGCGAAAAGTAACAGGATTTTTCACTTAACCAGCTGTTCAATTTTTCGGTGTCACCCCTGCCCAACATTGCGACTTTTACGATAGCCGCGCGCGATTGAGAATATGGTGGCGCGACTTGGCCAGCATGCCCAGCAAACCGCCCAGGAACAGCCAAGCCGTAGTCGGCAGCGGCACGGCGGCGACCCGCAGGCTGCCGTTGGCGGCCAAGTTGGAAAAGTCGAGTAGCTTGCGGTCCACGCCGACGACGCTGATGCGGTCCGGGTTGAAACTGCCGCTGAAGCTGCTGAAATTAAACAGGCTGAAACTGCTGCCCGCCGTGGGAGTGAAATTGCCGCCAAACACCAGCGCCAGGGTGCCGTTAAAATCCAGATGATCGATATTTAACAACTGGTCGTATTCGCTGCCGGGGCTGTTGCCAAAGATTTCCATGGTCAGCACCGTCGTTGAATTAAAGCTGGCATTGCCACCGTGAAAATCGATGGCGGCCGGGCTGTTGCCGGGTTTGTAGGCGCCATGAAAGGCAATGTCGCCGCTAAAGCCGCCGGCACCGTTGACGTCGTTCAAAAAGGTCAGCGTGCCGCCGGTGCCACCAACCTGACCGTTATTGGTGAAGTTACCCAAAATGCTGGCGTTGCCGGTGTAGTTCAAGGTTTCACCGCTGCCCAGATCGGCGCCGTTGATGGTACTGAGCTTGCCGCCATCCGCTAAAATGGTAGCCCAGCCAAGGTTAGCCTTGTCTTTATCCAACAGATTAACTTGGTTAGGGCCGACGCTCAAAATGCCACCAAAATCGAAACCATTGGCTGAATTGGTAGTGCCCAAATCCAGATTTCCGCCAACAGCTTCAATGAAATTTGCGGCGCTTCCCCCTGAGACAGCAGCAGCCACTGTGCCGAAACCGGCCAGTGTCTGGATGTTATTCATATTCAAATTGGGGGATAGCTTGGCGGCGATAGTGCCGCCGCTTAAACGCAGCATGTCCGCTTTAAGCTCGCCACCATTCAGAATCAGCAAATTCCCAGCATTGACGGCCAAGGTGGTGGCGTCGATTTTACCTCTTAGATCCAGGATACCCGCTTGAACATGGCCACCGCTTATATTGAGTAAATTCCCACTATTAACGGTCAGGGTATTCACCACTGCCAAGGTTTTGCCGTCGGTCAAAGTGGTCGTCGCGCCGAACATCGGGTTGTTGCCCAAGCTTACCCCATTGCTGCCGGTAATATTCAGGGTGCCGGCTGTCCAGTTGAATTGCCCGCCCGCGCTGGGAGTAATGTCCGGGGTTTGGACGCTGAGCGTACCGCCATTCAGGTTCAAAATACCCTGATTGCCGATAGTTAAGTGGTTGCCGACCGACACTTCGCCATGATTTTCGATATTCAGGGTCGCTTGGCCGTTGCCACCGACGGTCAAATTGCCGCGGTTTTCCCATAGCGAATTGGCTCCTGTAACCGTAACATTACTGCTGCCGCGCGCAAATTCGCCCATCAAGCCGTTAAGGTCGGTGACTTTACCGCCATTTTCGATGTTCAAACTGCCTATACCGTTAACTCCAACGAATAACTCGCCGCTGTTCTCCCACAACGAATTGGTGCCCTTGACGGTAGCTACGCTCGTAGCTCCTGAATAGACCGCCAAGGATCCATAAGCATTGCTGACTTTACCGCCATTCTCGATATTCAAGATACCGTTACCGTTTCCACCCACCATCAAATAGTCGCTGACAGTCCACACCGAATCGGCGCCGCTGATCGTTGCTGTACCGATGCCTATCTGGTTTCCCAAGATACCGAAAGTACTATTTACATGGCCACCATCCTGCACGTTAAGTGTTCCGACGCCGTAAGAACCAATATCCACGGCTCCACTGTTGGCCCACAGTGAGTTTGCGCCAGTAACAGTAACAGTGGCATTGCTACTGGGAGCTAAGCCAATAACACCGCTGCTATCGCTCACTTTGCCGCCATTTTCGATGTTCAAACTGCCTTTACCGAATTTTCCAACAAATACCTCGCCGCTGTTCTGCCACAACGAATTGCTCCCCGTTACGGTGACGCTCCCTTGCCCGGAGTCCTGATTGCCTACAATGCCTGTTTGATTACGTAGTGTGCTACCCGATTGCAAGACCAGATTGGCCGCGCCACTGTCGCCGACGACGAAATCGACATTGCTGTTGTTGATAGCGGTTTTATTGCTCAAGCTTAGGCTCAAGCTTAGGCTATGGTCGCCAAGCGTTACCGCCCCATTGACGGCCATGCCTGCCGTGCCCCCATCCCAGGTTTGATCGACATCCACGCTGATTGGCATATTGATGGTTTGCAGGTTATTGCTGAGATTGGTGATGTTGCCGGTGCTGGTGATGGCATTGCCGTTTAACTGAAAAGCCCCGGCACTCGGCGCAAAGCTTATCCCGCCGACCACAAAGCCCGGCACCGCGTCGTTGACGGGCGTTAATCGGGTGTTGCCGTCAAAAACCAAGCTGTCGCCTGCAGTGGGCACCACGTCGTTGTTGGTCCAGTTGGTATTGGGGTTGAAGAGATTATTGTTGGCATAAAACCAACTGTCGCTGTCGCCGCTGCCGTCCCAGACCAGTTCGTAGGCGTGAACGGTTGGCGCGAGTACTGCACTTGATAACAGACTGCTGAGAGCAATGGCTAAAGGATGGCGCTTGAATGACGACGGTTGCATGGGTATTCTCCTGGAAAAGTAGGTTGGTTAAAGCGTTAACAAACAATGCGCAGGCTGCTTAGAAGGCTTGGCTGCCGTGGTTTTTGCGACGACTCACCAGCAAGGTGGTCATCAAGCCGGATAAAAACAGCCAGGTTGCCGCCGGTAAAGGCACCGCCGCGACTTGCAACGTGCCGGTGCTGGCCAGCTTAGTGAAATCCAGCAAATTGCGATCAAAACCGGCGACGGTAATGTGGCTTGGGTCCAAACTGCCGCTGAAGCTGCTGAAATCGAACAGCTTGAAACTGCTGCCCGCCGTGGGCGTGAAGTTACCGCCGAACACCAGCGCCAGGGTGCCGTTAAAATCAAAATGGCCGATGTTCAACAACTGGTCGTATTCGCTGCCGGGGCTGTTGCCAAAGATTTCCATCGTCAGCACCGAGCTTGCACCAAAGCGGAGGCTACCGCCGTGGAAGTCGATGGCGGCCGGGCTGTTACCGGGATTGTAGTTGCCGCGAAAAACAACGTTGCCGCCAAACCCACCGGCGCCATTCACATCGTTCAGGAAAGTCAACCTGCCCCTCGATCCAGTCACCAGGCCGTTGTTGGTGAAGTCACCCAAAATGCTGGCGCTACCCGTGTAATTCAGCGTTTCGCCGTCGCCCAAATCGACGCCGTTGATGCTTTCAAGTTTGCCACCCTTACCCAAACTGGTGAAGACGCCCAAATGGGCTTTATCTTTATCCTGCAACGTTACTTGATTTGAGCCGACATCGAGCTTGCCGCCAAATTCGAAACCTTGAGTGGAATTGGCGTTGCCCAGCACCAGTTTGCCGCTATTGGCGCGGATGGTGTTGGCCGCCGTGCCGCCGCTCACGGTCGTTGTCAGCGTGCCGTAACCGGACAAGGTGCCGATGTCGTTCATATCCAGATGGCTACCGTTATGGAAGACCATTTGTCCGCCGTTCAATGCCAGCGTACCGGCCTTCAGCGAGCCGCCGTTTAGCCATAATAAACTGCCGCTGTTGATGTTCAGGCTGTTGGTCACCGCCAAGGTTTTACCGCTGGTCAGGGTGGTGAACGGGCCAAAAATCTCACTGTGGCCCAAGGTCACGCCGTCGGCACCAGTGATGCTCAAGGTGCCGGCGAGCCAGTTAAACCGCCCGCCAGGCGCAGGGCGAACATCGTCTTGATTGACGACTTCGAGCGTGCCGCCGTTCAGATTCACGAGGCCGGTGCTTAAAATGCGTAAGCGTCCGCCAACCGAAACCAGGCCCTGGTTTTCGATATTGAGCAGCCCCTTTCCACCCCGGCCGATCAACAGATCGCCTTGGTTCCGCCATTGCGAGCCGTCGCCGTTGACCATCACCGTGCCCAAGCCGCCGAGGGCATTGCCGATGACCGCGCTGGCGCTCTCCACTTTTCCGCCATTTTCCACATTCAGCGTGCCGCTGCCTTGATTGCCTACCATTAGTCTATCCCGGACAGTCCATGTCGACCCTTGGCCGTTGATGCTGGCTTCGCCCACACCGCCACTAACGTTGCCGATAGTTGCTCTGTCGCTTTTCACGCTGCCGCCGTGATCGACGACTAAACTGCCGTTACCCTGATCGCCGACAAACAGCTCGTATTTGTTAAGCCATTGGGCGCCAGAACCCAGCACGCTGACCCGGCCGATACTTCGCGAGTTGGCGCCGACGTAACCGAACTGGCTACTGACGGTGCCGCCATGGCGGACGAGTAGTTCGCCTCTACCGTCGGACAGGTATCCAACCGACAAATCGCCCGTGCTCAGCAGGGAGCCGGAGTCCTCGATTACAACCTCGCCAATGTACCGATTGCCGATAATGGTTAAAGCGCTTTCCATGCTTCCGCCCTTGACGATATTCAATTCGCCCGAGCCTTGATCGCCGATGATACTCTCGGCGCTAATCACGGCCCCGCCGTTAGCGATTTTCAAACTGCCTTGTCCAGGCGCTCCAATAGACAGGCTCTGATTCGTCCACCGCGATCCGGCGCCGTCGATGGTGACTAAGCTGGGATGCATGGAGTTACCGCCACCTATGGAGCTTTTGCCGGAGTTCAACACACCACCATTGGTCATCCTCAGCGTGCCTTCACCAAGATAGCCAATGTGCAGATCGTCGCTATTGGTCCAACTCGATCCCTGGCCATCGATAGTCACTTGGGCTCCGTTGCCGAGAGACGCCGTCTTACTGATCACCGAGCCGGAATCGAGGATATTCAGGATGGCTTTGCCGTGCGTGCCTATATTCATGTTCCCGCTATTGGTCCATTTCGATCCCGAGCCTTGGACGGTCATTTCCGCCGTACTTCCCTGGCCGGCGCCGATGATGGCCGAGACACTGTCCAGCGTACTCCTGCCTTTCACCAGCAATTGTGCTTCTCCGGTTTCGCCGAGAATCAATGGGTTATTGCCGGCGGAAACCTTGACGTGGCGTAACAAGGTCAGGGAATGGTCGCCCAAACCGGCGAATTGATTCACTTGCAAAAAGCCGCCGGGGATATTGCCGCCGTCCCAGACCTGATCGGCGCCGATGGCGATCGGCATATTGATGGTTTGCAGATTGCGGCTGGCGTTGACGATATTGCCCGTGCTGACGATGCGATTGCCGCTTAGAGTAAACGGCATGGCGTCGGCCGCAAAGGTCATGCCATTGATGGCCAGGCCTTCCGGGCCGTCGTTAAGCGGCGTCAACCGGGTCTTGCCTTTGAAGACCAAGGTATCGCCAGCATTCGGCAGTAATAACGGGTCGTTATTGAGCCAGTTGGTATTGGGATGAAGGAAGTCGTTGTTCGAGTAAAACCAACTGTCGTTGTCGCCGCTGCCGTCCCAAACCAGCTCGTAGGCAAGGACGGGTGAAGTCAAAAGGCCGTTGGATAGGATGCCGGCCAACGCCAGCGCTAATGGGTGAGCTTTGAAATATGGGCGGTACATGATGCTGCTCCAGAGTAAACGATAAAAGTGTTGTCTCGGAGGCGGTTTGTCGCTAACCGATGTCCGATGGTTGGCGTTTACTTGTCATTTCTTGTGCCAATTGCCGCGTGTTTGCTGCTGTTGCCCTGTAAGCGATTGTTTTAATGTTGTTTTGGTCTTGTTGTTTAAGGCATTTCAGGTTGGCGGCGATGAGCCGGCGGGCGGAAGCGGCGACGATATGTCGCTCAATTTACGATATATCGTCTATTTTCAGGCCGATCAGGGCCTGTCGCCGGCAGGTGCATGGCCGCAAAATAGCGACAGGCGCTTCGCAATAAACGGCGCGGAGGCTGTTCAATGCCTATGGACAGGCCCGTAGGTCCGATTAGCGATAGCGTATTCGGACGCATGTTTGACCTCGTTCCTCCGATTACACTTCGCTAATCGGAGCTACGCGGGCTGAGCGCATTCCAGAAGGCCGACTTCAGTTCGGTTTGCGAGCGGTCGATTGCGCCGCGGGCGTCGCTCCGGAAGTGGTTGAGTTGTTGGCCGGTCGCGGGAGCGCCCATCACCGTCCCCAACAATTGCTGGCTATCCGGATCGTACCGATAATCCGCCGTGCCGCCGGTAGGGCTGGCCTGCCGGGCACGGTTACCGACCGTATCGTATTGGTAGCTCTGGTTTTGCATTGGGTTGGCATGATTCAGGGCGGTTAGTTCGCCGACGGCGTCGTAGATGTAATTTTGTCGGGTAAGAAACAGGCCCGCGGTGCGAGGCCTACCCGGCTTTCGCTCCTCCGATTACGCTTCGCTAATCGGAGCTACGCGGGCTATCCCGCCCCGATTCATCGATCAACGTTAAGTCAACGGGCGAGCGATTTTTAGGCCATTGGTCGAGCAAAAAGCGTCAACGTTGAATTCAATTTCCGTCAAGTTTTACCCAACAACGGTTTTTGAACGCTAACAACGGACCGTCAACGAAATGGCAACGGAAAAGGCCGGTTGGCGACACGTTTGCGGCAGGCGCGGACGCCATGCCGGGAATGGTTGGACAGCGGAAATGCGGGGTGGGTCAGTTGGGAACGAGGGTTTCGGGTGGTGGTACAGGCCGCCGATAAATGAGATCGGCGGCCTGGTGATAATTGAGGTTTGCGGTCACTCGACCGATGCGCCTCCTGGCGTCGGCACATCTTATCGGCGCAAGTTATCGCGTCACTGGACTTTACGGCTTAGCATTTGAATAATTGATCGTTTTTTCCAATTTTCCCGTTGAGTCGTAAAAAGACCAAATACCGGTTTCTTTACCATACTCATATTGCCCCCGGATATGGACGTAACCACCTTCCCACGCAATAAAAGTACCGTGTTTAATTTTACAAATATGCTGGACACCAGACTTCCCCCAACCAGTAAATTCCGCCACAGATGGAGAAGGACATTGAATATCTTCATCATAGAAATTTTTTAGCTCGTCGTTCTCTTGTGAACAACCAACTAAAAAAACAACAGCACAGATACGTAAGGTGATCATATCGCTTTTTTCTCAAGGTGCTGGATAAACATTTTTATCGAATGGGTCGGGTGCAGGGGCTGTACGGGCATTTTCAATAACATGCCATGCATACGTTTGACACTGGTTCCATGGCAGCCACCTACCCAATGGCGAACCAACCTTAAGCTGTTCATTTATTTTACTTTTATCAACATTGTTACTGCTCTTAAAATAAGCAATGTCACTTTTGATAAAATTAAAAAACATTTAATATCAATGCTTTAAAATTTAACGCATTATGACATTACATTCTAAAAGAGCAGTAATTTCTAGACCTGACCCCGTTCTGCATTCGAGTAGACCGGTAGGATCAATATTTCTTAGAGGGTTATTTAAAGCATAGGTGTAAGTATTAATGCCCCCAACTAGCCCTAATATTTTCTAATTATTAGATCAAGCATTGCCCACCCAGCTATTATCCATAGCAACAAGGTTGAGTAGCGAGGAAACCTTATAGTAATTGGTAGCGAAACTATCATTACAAAAGCACCTATGCAATCAATAATATTACGAATATTAAACCCAAACTTATCTATACCTTCAACTGACACCTCGAAAGCAGATAGTCCATATAGTGATAACAAAACAAACAAAACCATTTTTACCGAAATCCTATTCAACATCAGCTTACTTTCCATCAATAACGGTAAAAGTACCAAACATTTTGATGCTTTCATTGCGAGCGGGGCCAAAACGATACCTGATTACTTACAAGCCTCAGCTAAATCAAGTGACGACTGAATGCTATCTGCCTTGGTTTTCATGGCCTTAGGTAAAAAACCGGATGGAGTCAGGTCTAGTCTCATGGTTAATTCCATGAATTCAGTGCAGCACCCCATATGTTGCTACTGAAAGCTATTCATAACCCATTGTTTAACTTGACTTATATCTGAACGGTTTTTTCTGAGGCTCATACGTAATCAGGAAACGATATGGATACGGATCATCTGATCGACCTGGTAGCTGATTTGTGCTGAATTGAGGCGCTAAATCAAGGACATCAACAGTTTTTGTAGATTGAATCAATTTTGATATTTGACTGTAAGCATCTGAGTTCCCAACAGTCACACATCCCAAGCTAACTGAACCAGGATGAAGTCGATAGGACCCAGGAGATCCCCTTCCAGATCGAAAATCATCAATATCGTTACGAGGTGACGAATCTTGTCTATCAAGACGAAACCAATTCTGATGATTTGAAGATTGATAATCCAGAATGTCGTATTGCCCAACTGGTATAGGATCACTTCTTACGCGACCATTGATGTCTACCCCAGAAAAAGCGTTAACCGAAGCGGTTGTAAGTGGATTGTCTCGATCTACAACTACAAGGGAGCCAGTTGAGAGATTGAATACGGCATCTACGAGTAGACCGGTAGGATCAATATTTCTTAGAGGGCTATTTAAAGCATAGGCATAAGTATTAATCCCTCCCGCCAACCCAATCGGGTCCGATTGCAGATAGCGGCCGAGTTCGGGCGAGTAATAACGAGCCATATTGTAGTGCAGGCCGGATTCGGCGTCGAAGTACTGGCCGGGGAAGCGCAGGTTCTGGCTGATGGCGTTCGTGGTGGTCTGCATCAGGCCGAAGGGTTGGAGCTGGGCGGCCCAGACGGTTTGCCCGGCGGCGTTGCTGGCTTTCAGCGGTACGCCCAGCGGGTGGTTGTGGAAGTAGTAGATCGGGCTGTTGGCGGCGCTGCCGTCGATGCGGGCCAGCGGTTCGCCGTCCAGGTAGGCGTAGTGGCTGGGGGTGCCGGCGATTTCCGCCAGTAGCTGGCTACCGGCGTAGGCGAAGGTGTGCAGCGGCTTGCCCGGCCAGGTTTTGCCGACCCGGCGGCCAAAGGCGTCGTAGGCATAGCCGGCCAGCAGGCTGCTACCGCTGTTGATTTGCACCAAGCGCTGGTCTGCGGCATAAACGTAATTGATCGGCGTGCTGAGCACATTCCAGAAGGCCGACTTCAGTTCGGTTTGCGAGCGGTCGATTGCGCCGCGAGCGTCGCTCCGGAAGTGGTTGAGTTGTTGGCCGGTCGCGGGAACGCCCATCACCGTCCCCAACAATTGCTGGCTGTCCGGATCGTACCGATAATCCGCCGTGCCGCCGCTAGGGCTGGACAGCTGGGTACGGTTACCTACCGCATCGTATTGGTAATTCTGGTTTTGCAGCGGATTGGCATGGTTCAGAGCGGTTAATTCGCCGACGGCGTCGTAGGTGTAATTTTGTTGGGCCAAGCTGGCGGTTTCGTCGTTGCTCAACGTCATGTTGCCAAGGTTGTCGTAGCCGTACTGCTGGCGGAACAGGTTACCGACGGTCTGCCGGGTCAAGCGGTAATCCTGGTCGAATTGGCGGCTGTCGCTCAGGCCGTTGCCGTAGGTCAGGCCGGCGACCGGGCCGAACGGCAGGTGGACGATATTGTCCGCCAGCAGCCGGGTGGTGGTGGCGCCGGACACGGTGTCGGCGACTTGGATGCGCCGGACTTGGCCGGTGGCGTCGTATTCGTATTGCAGGCGGCGGCCGCTGCCGGGCTGGGTTTGCACGATACGGTCGTCGACATCGTAACCAAAAGCCAGCTCACTGAGTACGCTGTTATTGGAAGGTTTGCGCACCGTGGCGGTAAGCAGGTTGCCGCGCAGGTCGAATTGGTGGCGGGTGGCGATATCGCCGCGGCGGGCATCAGTCAACCGGCCCTGTTGGCCGGCGATATTGCCGGCGCTACCGTCGTAACCGTATTCGGCGTCGGCCTCGCTGCCGGGATAATCGATACCGAGCAGGCGGTTCAGGGCGTCGTAGCGGTAGGTGGCCGTGACGTCGGCGGCGTCGGTGGTTTGGGCCAGGTTGCCGGCGGCGTCGTAGGCGTATTGCGTCGCGCCGGTGTTGGGGCTGTCGAGGCGGGTCAGGTCGCCCAGGCCGTTGTAGCGGTATTCGGTGTTGTGGCCGGCGGCGTCGGTGATTTGGGTCAAGCGGTCCTGCGCGTCGTAGTAGTAATCGGTCTGGCCGTTCAACGCGTCGGTGCTGCGGATCAGCCGGTCCAGGCTGTCGTATTGGCGCTGGCTGACGTTGCCGGCGGCATCGGTGGTTTGAGTCAGGTTGCCGTTGGCGTCGTAGGCGTAGCTAGTGGTTTGGTTGTAGGCGCCGATGTCCTGGGCCAGGCGATTAAGAGCATCGTAGACGCGGCGATGGCTTTTTACCACAGTACCGCTGCTGTCGAGTATCTGTTCCTGGGTACGGTTGCCCATGGCATCCAGCGTGTAGTGGATCTTGCCGCCCAGGGCGTCGGTAATGTCGGTCAGGCGGTGGGCGGCGTCGTAGGTGTAGCTGAAAAACACGCCGCTGGGCTGGGTCACTTTCGTCAAATTGCCGACCGGATCGTAGTCATAGCGGGTGATGTTGCCGCCGACATTTTTTTGCGTCAGCCGACCGCGGGCATCGTAGCTGAATCCAACCGCCAAACCGTTGGGGCCGGTCAGGCCGAGCAGGCGGCCGTTGGCATCGTAGCTGTTAAAGCTGGTGGTGTGGCCGAGGGCATTGGTGATTTGCCACAGGTCGCCGACATGGTGGCCGGCTGCGGTATCGGTGTAATAGCGGTAGGCGGTGACGTCGTTAACGTCGGTGCGCGGGCCGTCCTGGCTCAGGATTTGGCCCAATGTTGTAGGTATAGGTCCAAGTCCGGCTTTGCTGGGTCGAGGTATCGGTGACGGTTTTGCTCAGCAGGTTGCCGCCGGCGTCGTAACTGAAGGTTGTGCGGCGGCCGGCTTCGTCGATTTGGGTGGGCAGCCGGTAATTGGCGTGCCATTGGCTGCCGATTTTGTGGACATTGCTGCCGGCGGCCGGAGTATAGCCGGCCAGGTTGGCCGGACAGCTCGAGCCCGGCGGCAAACCTCCGAGGCGCACGGTCTCCAGATTGCGACTCAGGTCGTAAGCGTAACAGCTCAGGTTGCCGTTGAAGTCGGTTTGGCTGGCAAGGTTGCCGTTGGCGTCGTAGCTACGGGTTTGGGTCGTCGTACCGCCGCCGGTCGAGCCGGGCTGGCTGAGGCCGGTGAGTTTCCAGACGTTCAGCACGTTTTGGAAGGTGTAATGCCGAGTCGTGTTCAGACTGTCGGTGACATCGGTACTGCTGTCGCTGTTGTAGACCAGATTCACTTGCTCAGCGCCGTCGGCATGCTGCGACAGGTTGGCCCGGCCTTGGCCGTCGTAACTCCAGGTGGCGAAGCGGACGCCGTTTTCGTCGGTGATGCCGGTCAGCGCGTGCGGAAAAGTGGCGTTTTCGTAATGGTAGCGGCGCACGCTGCCGTCCTGGTGGACAACCTGGCTCAGGTTGCCCTGGGCGTCGTATTGGTACTGGCTAAATAATCCGTCGGGATAGGTCACGCGGGAGATGCGGTTGGCGCTGTCGTAGCTTAATTGCAGGGTATGGCCGAACGGGCCAGTGACGCTACTGAGCCGTTGCGAGGCGTCGTAGGCAAAAGCGGTAACGCGGCCGTTGGTTTCGGTACTGGACTGGATACGACCGCCGTTGTCGTAACGCTCGACAGTGCCGGCGGCGTCGGTCAGCGTGTAACCGCCCGCGTCCTGTGTCAGGCGCAAACGGCTGTCGGCATCGCCGCCCCAGGTGCCGTTGGTCAGCGTGAACCATTCGGCGCGGCCGTCCGAGCTCATCACTTGTATTTGGTCGTAGCTAACCCCTAAAGCCAATGAATAATTATGGCTCCAACCGAAACCAAAGGAGCTACTACTGTCAGAAGCACCACTGTTATAGTATCGGACCAGATTTATGCCAACAGCACCTGAGTCTAAATCAGTTTCCGCTTGAAATTTATTGCCGGTAGCCGTGTCGCAAGGGTTGCCTGCAGAGCACCGTGGTTCCCCTTGATTTTTTGGAAATACAAATGACTTGAGCGGTAAGCGGCATGACCAGGACACCCTATCGGCAACAAACGGTGACTTACAAGCCAATTCAGAGCCGACATACGTTAAATTTCTGTATATTCCACCGTCGTAAGTCAATACACAAGTTCCTTGCAAACCAGTAACTATTTGCCCATGGGGAGGGAGGTGCCACAAAGTGTTATAGCAATAGTTGCGGACATTGTTAATGTAAGTGCATATTGAAGATGTCGCTCCTGTGAGATTAAGCGTGATATCGCTTCGGTTACAGTAATAAGGTTCATAGATCGAGTACTGATCAGGTTGGGCCGAATATACAGAGAAATGAATTGCAATAAGCAAAATAAAACCGCTAATTCCGCGGCAGTGGATAAAACGAAAGCAAGACATCTTGAGAAACTCCTAATCCGTATCAATTGGGCGGAATGTTTGAACCTAACGGATTGATACGGCCGTGGTTGGGCTTTGCATCAAAACTCTAGTAAGCAAATTTAGCCGCCAAATCACGAACTTCAACGACGATCTGACTTGGATCCCCTGTTTTTATTGAATTCGAATGAAAAGTGCTAACCAATCGACTTAAATTGTATGTAGCCTAGCTGCGTGAATTTCTATCTGGAAGAACTACAGCTACTGAACATAGCCCGGATTTATGAGCACACATTTAAGTAGGCATATTAGAACTGTAAACCATCCCTGATAGAAGCGCCGTTGGCGGAGCTGCCTATACTTGCCAAGTCAAAATTTTGCAAAGCGCGACCATGGCTACTGAAGACGATATCACCCGTATGCTGCCGCTGGACGACGTCACCATTATCCAAACCCGTCGGCAAAACCGGCCTTTGGGCGACGCTCCGGAAGCGGACGACCTGTATGGCGGCGATTATTCGTTGCGCGGCGCGGTCGGTGCCGGCGGCGTCGGCCGGGTGTTGCTGGGCTTCGACCAGCGTATCGGCCGGGAAGTGGCGATCAAGGAGATGCTGGACCAGGCCGCCAACGAAGACATGGCCTTGAATGCGCGCTTTCTGCGCGAAGCCCGCATTACCGGCCGGCTGGAGCATCCGAGCATCGTCCCGGTCTACGATCTCGGCGTCAAACAAAGCGGCGCGCCGTATTACGTGATGCGACTGGTGCGCGGCGATACGCTGGCCAAGGCCCTGAAAGAATGCAACAACGAGCCGTTGGCCGAACACGCGCTGTCCAAACGCCTGGCCCTGCTGGACCGGCTGATCGATGTCTGCGAGGCCCTGGCCTATGCCCATTCCAAGGGCGTCGTGCACCGCGATATCAAACCCGGCAATATTGTGCTGGGGCCTTTCGGCGAAACCATCGTGCTGGACTGGGGCTTGGCCAAAGTCGAAAACGAAGCGGAAACCCCGCTGCCGACGCCGCACCAGCAAGGCGGCGACGCCGAGCTGACCCAATTCGGCGACATTCTCGGCACACCGGCCTACATGGCGCCGGAACAGGCCGATCCGGAGTTCGGCCCGATAGATGCCCGCTCCGACGTATTCGCTCTCGGCTGCATTCTGTATTACCTGCTGAACGGCCGGCCGCCGCTGCAAGGCAACGCCGACCAGATCATGTCGCAGTTGGTTGCGGCGGCGCCGATGCCGGATGCGCGCAATCCCAAACTGGCCGCCCCGGCCGAATTGATCGCGATCTGCAACAAGGCCCTGTCCAAACGGCAAAGCCTGCGTTTCAAGGACGCCGGCGCGCTGGCCGACGAGCTGCGCGCGTTTCGCGACGGCCGCCTGGTCAATGCTTACGCCTATACCCGCGGCGAATTGCTGCGCCGCTTCATTGCCCGCAATAAAGTCGCCTTGGCCGCATCCGCCGCGGTACTGGTTTCGATCCTGGCCGGCGCCGGATTGGCGTTTAAATTCGGCGTCGAAGCGCATCAAGCCCGGCAATTGGCCGAAGCCGAGGGCGAGATCGCCAAACAGCAGCAGCAACGCGCGGAACTGGCCCTGGCCGACGTGACCCGGATTTCCAACGCCAACCTGGCCACCGCAGACTCGATTGCCGCTAAAATCGGCGCCGAATTCGAGAATACCCGGGCAGGCTTGGCGCAAACCGCCGCGCGTTTCAAATCCGCCGCCGAACTGGCCGGTTCCACGCCGTTACTGAACAGCTTGCTGAGCCGGCTGCCGCACCTGACCAGCGTTGCCGCCACCCGCGCACCGGGGACTATCGTCGCGGTCGCGCCGGCGCAATACCGGCAAGCGATCGGCAGCGATACCTCGCAACTGGAACACAACCGCTTGACGCTGCAAACCGCGGCCCCGGCCTTGAGCCGAGTCTATCCGGCTCCCGAGGGCTACCAGGCCATCACATTGGTGGTACCGGTCAAAACCGGCACGACAGTACCCGGTTTCATCTCCGGCCGTTTCAAGGCCGCCGAACTGTTGGGAGCCCTGTTGGCGCCGGAATTGCAAACCGCGAACCGAACCATTTGGGTGATCCAGGACGACGGCTTGATTTTGTTCGATACCGATAGCGACGAAATCGGCTTGAACCTGTTCCGCGAGGAGCGTTACGCCGAACTGCCGGAATTGCGCGAGCTGGCCCGGCATATCTCCGCGCAGGACGCCGGCGTCGGCTACTACCAAAACCCGGCCGCTTACAGCGGACGCCGCATCGCGTCTTGGGTTAGTCTGCATCCGATTGCCAACCGGGAATGGAAAGTCGTGGTTTTGGAAGCCTGGTAGGCCAGGACGGATCGAATCGGCGAGCACGCGGCGTCCGGACCCACTATACTAAGCGCGCTTCGCTTACGCCGTTGACCATGCCGATGTTCAGTTCTTGTTCGAATTACCGGATTTGCCGCTTAGCCGCCCCATGGCTGCTGGCGCTCGCGCTCGGCCAACTGGCCGGTTGCGCCAGCACCGAAAAGGCGCCGCCGATTTATTTGCCGCAAACCGAAGGCGGCAACCGGATGGCGGTGGCCGAGGCGCTGCAGTTGCAGGGCGCCCCTTACGTTTACGGCGGCGAATCGCCCAGCGAAGGCTTCGACTGCAGCGGTCTGGTGTATTACGTTTACTATCGGCAGGGATTGCGTCTGCCGCGCGACACCCAATCGTTGGCCCGGCAATTGCCGGCCGTGGCGCCGGAACAGCGCCTGCCCGGCGACCTGTTGTTTTTCAATACCGAACGGCCCTATTCCCACGTCGGCATCTATATCGGCGGCGAACAATTCGTCCACGCCCCCAGCGCCCGCACCGGCCGGGTCATGGTCTCCGACCTGCGCCAGCCCTATTGGCGCGAGCGCTTCATCGGCGTGCGCCGCCCGCTTAACCGCCAAGCCTTGTCCTTTAACAGCCTCGACGCCGGCTGCGGCGTCAACTAAGCCCGGCAGCATAAGGCTCGGGAAGCTGTCATAGCCCGTCCCGACCGCTGCCGCCGATGAATGCCGAAAACTCCTCCGCCGGCATCGGTTTGCCGAACAGATAGCCTTGCCCCTGTTTGCAATGGTTTTGCCGCAAATAGCTGGCCTGCTCCGCGGTTTCCACGCCCTCGGCAATCACCTCGAACTTTAAAATCCCGGCGATCGAAATGATCACCCGCACGATCGCCGCGGCATCGGCGTCGTGCATGATGTTGGCGACGAAGGATTTGTCGATTTTCAGTTTGTCGAATACGAAATGTTTCAGTTGGTTCAGACTGGAATAACCGGTGCCGAAATCGTCGATCGATATCTGCATGCCGGCGGCTTTCAAGCGCGCCAGAATTTCGCGTTTCTGCTCCGGGTGGCGGATGAACAGGCTTTCGGTCAATTCCAATTCCAGATATTCGGCCGCCAGCCCGGACTCGTGCAGAATGGCAATCACCTGTTCGGCAAAGCCGTCCCTGTCCAACTGTTTGGCCGACACGTTGACCGCGACGACGAAAGGCGGGTGGCCGTTTTGTTGCCACAGCCGGTTCTGCCGGCAAGCCTCGCGCAACACCCAGGCGCCGATCTCGTCGATCAAGCCGATTTCCTCGGCCACCGGGATAAACTGGTCGGGCGAGATCATGCCCAATTCCGGATGCCGCCACCGGATCAAAGCCTCGGCGCCGATGACGCGGCCGGAGTCCAAATCGATCTGCGGTTGGTAATGCAGAAAGAACTCCCGCCGCTGCAAGGCCCGGCGCAAATCGCTCTCCAGCCGCAATTTGCTGGACACCGCATATTCCATGCTCTGTTCGTAAAAACAAAAGGTATTGCCCTGCTCCTTGGCCCGGTACATCGCGGTGTCGGCGTGCTTGACCAGCAGGCCGCTGTCCTTGCCGTCGTACGGGTACAAGGAAATGCCGATACTGGAGCTGATGTAAAACTCCTGCCCCATCAACGCGAACGGTTTGGCAATGGCATTACAGATTTTTTGCGCCACCGCCGCCGCAGCCTGCGGATTGCCGACATGCTCCAGCAACAGGATGAACTCGTCGCCGCCGAAGCGCGACACCATGTCTTCGCGGCGGACGCAAGCCTGAATCCGCTCGGCGGCGGCCTTTAACATCATGTCGCCGACGTCGTGGCCCATCGTGTCGTTGGTCAGTTTGAAACGGTCCAGATCCAAAAACAACACCGCATGCGCTTGCGGCTGCGCTGCCGGTTTTGCCAGCACCCGGTTCAAGCGCTCCATAAACTGCACCCGGTTGGGCAAATTGGTCAAGGTATCGTGGTAGGCGAGCTGGTTCAGGCTGCGCTGGCTTTGGCTGGCTTTCAACAGATGGGCGATGCGCTTGCGCAACACCGTGAAATGAATCGGCTTCGGGACAAAATCGTTCGCGCCGGTGGCGAAGGCCAATTCGACCGAATGTTCGTTTTCCAGTGAGGTGATCATCAGAATCGGCACCTCCGCTCCGTGCGGTAAGGCGCGAATGGCTTTGCAAGCGGCGAAACCGTCCATTTCCGGCATCATCGCGTCCATCAAAATCAGATCGGCCATTTGCCGGGCGCACAAGGCCACGGCCTGCCGGCCGGTAACGGCCAGATCGACGCTATAACCGTCCTGCTGCAGGATGTCCTGCAAAGCCACCCGCAAAACCCTGTCGTCGTCGGCCACCAACACCCGCGGCCCGAGCGGGGCCAACGCACTGTCCGCGGCCGGCTCGGCTTCGATTTCCGCCCGCAGCAGCGGTTCGAGTGCGCGAAATTCGGCAAGCAAGCCCTCGGCCAACGTGGCGGAACCCTCGGCCAAAGCGCCGGTTTCGGCCGCCAATTCCAATTGCCGGGCCATGGCCGCCAGTTTTTCCGCACCCACATTTCGGGCGGCGCCTTTCAGACTGTGCGCCAACTCGCGCAAGCGGCTCAGGTCCATGTCCCGCAGGGCCGGAGCGATTTGCTCGATTTGCGCCGGCGCATCCTCCAAAAAGAAACTGAGCATTTTGCCGTATGCACCGCCGATTTCGGCGCGCAGTTGCGCCAGTTTGTCGGGGTCCAGAGTAGCCGGCCCGGCAGCGGCAGGCGCGGCATCGCTGGCCGCAGCAAGCGGCAGCGGCCGGTTTTCGAGGCGGCCGATTAATTTTTGCCGCAACGCCTGCAACTTGATCGGTTTCGGCAGAAAATCGTCCATGCCGGCAGCGCGGCATAGTTCTTCGTCGCCGCGCAGGGCGTTGGCCGTCATCGCGATGATCGGTATCCGGCCCAACGGTTCCGGCCACGCCCGGATCCGGCGCGTGGCTTCGAAACCGTCGACGCCGGGCATATGGCAATCCATCAACACCACGTCGAACGCGCCGGATGCCAAGCGCTGCAGCGCTTCCGCACCGGAAGCGGCAATTTGGTAACGGCAGCCCAAGCGCTCCAGCATGCCGGCCGCCACCATTTGTCCGGCACGGTTATCCTCCACCACCAGCACATCGAGCGCCAACGCCGGCAGCACGGCTACCGGTGGCGCCGCGACGCCGTCCGCCGCATTCCGGCCGCAACCGACATTCAAAATCAGACCGTATAAATCGGTTGGATTTACCGGTTTGGCCAAGCGTGCGGCGAGATTGGCCAAATCGCCGAGCCGGGATTCGTACTCGGAATCGTGCAACAGAATGATTTTCGCGTTCACCTCAGCCGCGGCAGCGGCGACGGCATCGAGCCGTTTCCAATCGGCTTCGGTGTCGATATCGGCCACGATCAAGCGGTAGGTTTCGCCTTGGCTGGGCACCGGGTCGAAAACTTGGTTCATGCGGCCGGTAAAACCGGAATGACGGTACTCGACTTGCCACTCGTCGAAATGGCTCGCCAGCACGCTACGGGTTTGCTCGTTGTCGGTAACCAGCAAAATGCGCAGTTCGGCGAAACATTCCCGCCGCGCGGCGGCCAGGGCGGCGCTGCCGCGCGGGGTGGCGAACGGCACGCTAAACCAGAACCGGCTGCCGTGGCCGAGCCGGCTGTCGACGCCGATGCGCCCGCCCATCAACTGCACCAATTGCCGGCATATGGCCAGCCCCAAGCCGGCGCCTTCGTAATGCCGAGTGCTGGAACCGTCGGCTTGCACGAAAGCATCGAAAATCCGGTCTTGGACCGTTGCCGGGATGCCCAAGCCGGTATCGGCCACGCTGAAGCGCAACACCAGTGGATCTTGGCCGGCCGCATCCGCTTCGACGCCAAGCTCGATAGCCCCCTGCTCGGTGAATTTCAGCGCGTTGCCGACCAGATTGATCAGTACCTGGCGCACGCGGCCGGCTTCGCCGTGCAACACGGCGGGGACGCGCTCGCCGATGGTATAGCTTAAGCGCAGGTTCTTGCGTCTGGCCTGAGCCGCCATCAGTTCGACGACTTCGTCCAAGGTTTCGTGCAACACAAAATCGCTCGGTTGGCACTTCAACATGCCCGCCTCGATCCGCGAAAAATCCAGAATATCCTCGATCAACTTCAGCAGCGCCTCGCCGGCATTGCGCGCCACCGTCGAATATTCCAATTGCTTGGGCGTCAGCCCCATGTCTTGCAGCAATTCCAGCATGCCGAGTACCGCATTCAGCGGCGTGCGCAGCTCGTGGCTGACGTTGGCGGCAAATTCGCCTTTCAAACGGGCCGACTCCAGGGCTTTGTCTCTGGCCTGCTCCAACAATTCCTCGCGGGTTTCCAACACCTGCATCATGGCGTTGAATGCCGCCCCCATGTCGGTAATATCGCGCGGCCCGGCCAATTTAGCCCTGACCTTCTTTTCGCCGGCCGAGGCCCGGCCCATCCGTTTCGCCAATTGCTGGATCGGCAATGTCAACCGCCGGGCCATGGCCAGCAAAAACACGAAAAACACCAATGCCGCACCGCCCGATACCAGCAACGTCACGAATTGGATCTGCCGCTTCATCGCCAGCAACGATTGCTTGCCGATCGCCAACCTGACGTAGCCGATCAATTCGGGGCTGGGGGTTTGCGCTTCGAACGGCGATGCCTGTTCGCCGCCGCTACGGGCAAAAACCGGCGCGGCAAAAAACCAGGCCTGCTCGGTTTCCTCCACTAACTGCAGCGCTTCGGGCCAAACCGAAGCGGCCGAGCCGGCCGGCTGGGTCGATTCGCCCAGCTCGAGCAAGGCCTCGCGGTTAGCGTTGTAAATCGCGACGCCCCGCACGTCGGGCGAGGACAGAAACCGCTTGGCCGGCTCTTCGGCATTTTCCCGGCTGGCGTAGAGCAAGGCCAATGCGCTTTGCGCGGCGAAGGCTTCGGTCGACTGCCGGCCCTGTGCCAGCCATTTATCGCGGACCACGCCGTAAGACAAGGCCGATATGCCGAACGAGGACAATAACGAGATTACCAGCAGACCGCAGGTAAAAGTCACGGTCAGTTGCTGCAGAAAACTCGTCCGCCCTAGGCGGAATAGCGGTAGCGACGCCATCGGCCTTACGGGGAGGGGAAAACCATCGCGAATTCCCGCCGCGTTTGATTCGAGAATTGCAACCCCAGATGCTCGGCGGTGCGTAAATTGACGGCCACCAGCAAATCGCGCAGTAATTTGATCGGCTCCAGCTTGCCGCCCGGTTGCATTTGTTGCATGGCCAGATTCGCCAGACTGCGGCCCATGCCGAAGTTATCCGGGTATAACGAAAATAGCGCGCCCTTACGGACGTGGTCCAGGTTGCTGGAAAACACCACGAAGTTCTTTTCCCAGGCCTCGCGCAGCACTTCCGGAAACAAGGCTTGCTCGTCCAGCGCGGCATTTTCCCGCGGCAGCCACAATGCAATCGAATTGTCCTTAATATCGATCATAATCTGCCGGAACGAATCCGACGCATCGCGCAAGCTGGCGGTGGGCTGCGCCTGCAACACCAGGCCGCGTTCCTGCGCGGCGCGTTCGGCCTGCCCGATCTCCCAGGCGGTTTGGCGAGGATCGTAAATCACCGTGATTTTCTTCACATTCGGCACCAGTTTTTTCAGTTGGTCGAACATCGCTTCCGGTGCCGGCGTCAGGCTGATACCGGTCAAGCCCTGCGGCGCCTCCTCCGGCCGGACGATGGTGGCGCCGATCACCACCGGCAACACGCCGACCAAGCCCTTGGCCATGGCCAGCCCGGCCCGGCCCAGCGTCACTACCACGTCGATACGGTCGTTCTTCAAGTCGGCGATCAATCGGTCCGGCGAGGTATCGCGCTCGCTCAGTAAATAATGGGCGACCGGCCGGCCCAGTTCCTGCTCCATGCCGCGGGCGATTTCCAAGAACACCGAACGGTAGGGCTCGCGCACTTCCGGGTACACGATGCCCACCGCCGGCGTTTGCGCCAACGCATTCGTGAAGCTGCACGCCAAAACCAGCGCCAGCCAAATCGGTAACATTACTCGGTCCAACAAAATCACTCCTGGGTTATGCATTCGGGCGGTCGGGATAGGTGCGGCCGCTCAAAAATTCACGCTGATTTCGCCATAGAAACTGCGCGGCGCCAACGGCAAGTCGTTGGGGATGCCGGGCTGCGGGCTGCCGGCCAAACTCGGTTCGCGGGCGCCGACGTCGAATAAATTGCGCACCGAGAACGCCAGTTCCACATGCTTAGCCAAGTTTTGCCGGCGCAAGGTCAAATCGACCCAGGTATAGTCGGCCACCGGCTCGCGGGTATCGCCGAAACTGCGGCTGCGGCCGACGATCCATTTAGCTTGCGGGCTGAAGCTCCAATCGGGCAAAAACTGCCAGTTCGCCCGCAGATAAAGTTGATGCTGCGGTGCGTAACCGGCATCGTGGTGCAGGGTTTCGTCGCGGCTGCGCTGGTAGGCATAGTTGCCGATTAGTTTCAAACTATCGGCCGCCTGCCATTCCGCTTCGAATTCGCCGCCGTAACCCTGTTGTGCGCCCCGGTTTTGGGCGGTGGCGGTAGTGGCATTGCTATCCGGCACGAAGCGAATGATGTCCTTCCACCAATAACCGAAAAAATTCAGACCCAAGCGCAAGCCGTCGGCCGGGCGGTAATCGAAGCCCAATTCCAGATTCTCCATGGTCTCGGGCTTTAGTTGCGGATTGCCGATCTGGGCCGGATTGTTCAGGATATACATTTCCTGAAACGACGGCGCCCGAAAGGCCGAGCCGTACATCAGCTTGGCGGTCAAGTCGTAATCGGCCTGCCAAATCAAGGCCGCCCTGGGATTGAAGGTGTTGCCGAAATCGGAATAGCGGTCGTAGCGGGCACCGGCGGTCAGGGTCCAGTCGTTAGCAAAATTCCACTGGTCCTGAAAAAACAGGTAGGCGATTTTACGGTCGACTTCCGGGATGAAGGTGGACGCGGTGCCGGACACGTCGATCAGCGGAATCCCCGGCAACGACGGTATCGGCAGTCCGGAGCCCGGATCGATGCCGAAGTTCTGGCTGACGCGGGCCTGGAACAGGCTGTCGTAGTTGAAGCCGACGCCGCTGCGGATTTGGTGCCGGCTAAAACCGTTGTAGGCTAGCATCTGGCTGATGCGGACGTGGCGTTCCCAGACTTCCGGATTGCCGATGTAACCGTTGGGAAAGGTCACCGGCGCGCCGGCGCCGATTTGGCCGTTGCCGCCTATCGGTAAGGTAGTGCCGGGCGGGAACAAGGTCAGATTGCGTTCGATTTCCTGGCTGGTTTCGAAATAACTGGCCTGGCTGGTCAATTCCCAATTTTCGATATCGGTATTTTGGTAAGTGATATCGGCGTTCCAGCGGTCGCTGCCGTAGCGGGCAGTCGAATCCAGCGCCTGGGCCACGCCGGAACCGATCCCGAAATTGCCGCGGTGTTGCAGACCGCCGCGAAAACGCCAACGGCCGCGCGCCAAATCGACCCGGGCGTCCAGGTTCTCGCGCGATAGGCTCAGCGGCCCCGGCGCCAGCGAGGCGCCGGTACCGAACAGCCGATCGAACTGGCTCTGCAAATCGGCATCGACCACCGCGTTTTGGCCGGCGGTATTGTGGTATTCCAGGGCCAGGGCCACGTCGAAACCGGCCCACTCGGCCCCGTGCAAGGCCCAGCCGTCGTAGGTATCGAAACTGCCGACGCGGCCGCCGATTTCGCTACCGTCGATGTCCTGCCGGGTTTTGGTGATGACGTTGATTACGCCGGCAAAGGCGTCGGCGCCGTAAACCGCGGAGCCCGGCCCGCGCACCACCTCGATCCGGGCGATATCGCGGAGCGGCATGCCGCCCCAGACTTCGCTGCGGCTGCCGGTATAGGAATTGGTGATCGGGATACCGTTGACCATCATCAACACCTGTTGATTGAACTGCGAGAAGATACCGCGAAAGGTATAGATCGGATTGTAGCCGATGGTGTTGCGTTGCACGTGCAAGCCGGGCACGGTTTCCAAGACTTCGTCGATGTCGGTGGCGCCGATGGCCTTGATATCGGCGGCGCTGATCACCGTGGCGATAGACGGCGCTTGCGAAATCCGCTGTTTGTAGCCGGAGGCGATGCTGACCATTTCCTCGCCGCCGTATATTTGCGACAGCGCCCGCTCTTCCTCTTCGGACGACACCGGTTGCGCCTTGGCAGTCGAGCCAAGGCAAGCGGCGCACGCAGCGAAAAGCAGAAAGCGGGACATGGCTAACTCCTGGGTGAAATCTTTTTTGAATTAATTGTTATCGATCACCACGGCAAGCGAGGATACAACAAAGATCCCGCCGATTGTACGTTCGGCCAATTTTAGACTAAATCGGCCGGGTGCCGGCCGATATCGGAGAACTGGTGGCGGTTTGGCCGGGATGCGCCGCCAGCGGCGGCGCTGGCGGCGAATTAGACGCCGGACGGAACGGTCGGCCGCCGGGCGGGAAAGGTGCGGGCGCAGCCGGGGCGGCTTATTCGAGCCACTCCACCACTTGCGCCAAGCTTTGCCGGGTTTTCGGCCGCGGCGGCGGATTTTTGCGGTAGCCGAAAGCCACCATGTAAGCCGCCGCCCAGCGTTCGAGATCGACGCCGGCCTGTTCGGCCAGAATCCGCTCGATTTCGGCGCGTTCGAAACCTTCTATCGGACAGGAATCGATGCCGATCATCGCTGCTGCCGTCATCATATTCGCCAGCGGCAGATAGGTTTGCCGGGTGGCCCAGTCGGTCAGCGTGCGTTCCGATCCGAGCAGATCGAAATCGCTGCGCTGGAATTTTTCGATCAGGCCGCTGCGCAACTGAATGATGTCTTCCGGATAGTGCTGAACTTCGCGCATCATGTATTGCAAATAAGCGCTGTCGTAACGCATGAAATGGCTCTTGCGCACTAGGGTCAGCACCACGTGGCTGGCTGTCGGCAATTGCTTTTGCCCGCCCCAGGTAAACTGGCGCAGCGTTTCGCGCAATTGCGGATTTTGTACGACCAGAAACCGCCACGGCTCCAGTCCGAACGAACTCGGCGACAGCCGGGCCGTTTCCAGAATAAACTCGAAATCGGCGCCGGCGATTTTGCGCTCGGCGTCGAATTCTTTACAGGCGTGGCGGAATTGGAAGGCGTCGAGAATGGCCTGTTTGGCTATCGTCATGGCTTACAAGCTATCGCCGACTTCGCGTTGGTAAAACGGCCACTTGGTGACGTGCAGATGTTTGCGGATCGGCGTCTTGATTACCGACACGCACAGCGCAATCGAAAACAAACACCAGACCGCGCAATACTCGTTCGGATCGTCGGTGGTGATGTCGGAAATCCACGGCCCGATCAAATAATGGAAGGCGACGAAGCGCCAGGAGCCGTAAATAATCGGCAAATAAAACGCCGCCAGAATATAAGCAAAGGCGTGCAAACCCCAGTTAAAGCCGAGCAGCCATTCCACCGGCTGCGACATCAGCCCGTTCAACGGCATTTGCCAGGCGATATGCCAAGCGCCGGAAACGGAGCAAGTTTGGGTGCCGCAAAAGCCTTCGGTACCCGGTACGCAATCGCCGGCCCAGGCGAACGGGTACATTTTGATCAGCATCGCCAGCGAACTGATCGCGCACAGCGTATAGACCGTGGTTTTGATCTTTAACTTGACGCTTTCCGGCACGAAATACATCGCCACCATATTGACGAAAAACGGCTGAAACGCGATATGCAGATAGCCGAGCAAGGTCAACACCTGGTTATTCGGGTTATCACATAAATCGATATAAACGTACGTCGCCGCTTGCAGCAGCTCCATCAACGCAAAATAAGTCAACGGAATCCACAGCTCTTTGGATTCGCCCTTGTACGCCACGTAAACGGCGGTTGCCAAACCCGCGGCAGCCAAAACGCCTGACGCCTCTCCACTCCAGCACATCGGAAAACACCCCTTTTTATACTTTATAGTTATAGGTATGGATACCTGTTCCAACTCGGCGCCGCGCGGCGCCGAAACGGCCAAGATAGCCATGGCTTTAATTGTGAACGGGTCACAAAGGGGCGAAATTATTACATAAAACCGTAGCCGTTAAGCCGGATTTTGCCGGCGGCTCAGTACAGATCCAGCGGGTCGACGTCCAGCGACCAACGCACTTTTTTAACCTCCGGCAACAGGTAAATCCGAGGCAGCACAAGGTCCAACAAGCGATGCAAATCCTGGCGCCGCGGACTTTGCAGCAGCAATTGGTAACGGTAAGCGCCGGCGCGGCGCGCCATCGGCGCCGCCACCGGCCCCAAGACTTGGGTGCTGCCGGCACCCAGCTCGGCAATCGCCGCGCAAACGGCTTGCAGAAATCGGCGCGGCGCATCGCTGCCGCCGGCTTGCGCCCGTAACAGGGCCTGATAGCTGTACGGCGGCAAGCCGGCCTGGCGCCGCTCCTGCAATGCACTGTCGGCAAAGGCGCGGTAACCTTGCCGCAACAACGTGTTCAGCAACGGATGTTGCGGCTGGCGGGTCTGCAAAATCACCCGGCCCGGCCGTTCGGCCCGGCCGGCGCGGCCGGCCACCTGCACGATCAACTGCGCCAGGCGCTCGGCACCGTGAAAATCGATGCTGAACAGGCCGCTGTCGATGTCCAAAATCGCCACCAGCGTCACGCCCGGAAAATGGTGGCCCTTGGCCAGCATCTGCGTGCCGAGGATGATGTCGGCCCGGCCGTCGTGGATTTGCTCCAGATAACCTTCCAACGCGCCTTTACGTTGCGTCGTATCCTTGTCCAGCCGCACCACGCTCCGCTGCGGAAACAATTCGGCCAGGGTCTGTTCGATGCGTTCGGTACCGAGCCCCAGCGCCTGCAATTCGCCGGTGCTGCAAGCCGGGCACAGTTTGATCAACGGATGTTCGGCGCCGCAATGGTGGCAGCGCAACAGACGCTCGGCGGCATGGATCACCAGATTGGCGTCGCAGCGGCGGCAACGCGACACCCAGCCGCAACCGTGGCAGATTTGTACCGGGGCGTAACCGCGCCGGTTCAGGAACAGCAATACCTGTTGCCCGTTGTCCAGTGCGGCGCGGATTTCCGCCAACAGCGGTTCGGACAACCCGGATTGCAGGCGCTTGTTGCGGATATCCAGCAATTGAAAGCTCGGCGCTACCGCCGCGCCGGCCCGGTTCGGCAAATGCAGCAGGCGGTAGCGGCCTTCGCCGACATTGGCCAGACTTTCCAGCGACGGCGTGGCCGAACCCAGCAACACCGGAATATCCAGCATCTTGGCGCGGGCCACGGCCACGTCGCGCGCCGAGAAGCGGAAGCCCTCCTGCTGTTTGAAGGAGCTGTCGTGCTCTTCGTCGAGAATGATCAGGCCCGGCCGTTGCAACGGCGTGAACAACGCGGAACGGGTGCCGAGCATGATCGCCGCCCGCCCCTGCTGCATGCTCAACCAGGCTTGCAGGCGCTGATTGTCGGTGAGCTTGGAGTGGGTCGCCACCATTGCCACGGCGAAGCGGCGGCGGAAACGCTGTTCCAATTGCGGCGTCAGGCTGATTTCCGGCAGCAGCACCAACACCTGTTTGCCTTGCGCCAGGACGCTGGCAATGACCTGCATATACACCTCGGTCTTGCCGCTGCCGGTCACGCCCTCCAACAGCGACACCGAAAACCGGCCGAGCCCGGCGGCGACACTGGCTATCGCCGCCTGCTGCTCGGCGTTGGCGGCCAAGGCCGGTTCGGCTTCCGTTACCGCAGCGCTTGGCGGCAGCTCGCAGCGTTCGGCCAGACCTTTGTCCAACAAGGCCTTCAACGCCGGCCGGCAGTCGGCCAGATCCGCCTCCGCCAAGATCCCGGCCTGTAAGCGCGCAAGCAATGCCCGTTGCTTCGGCGCACGGCTTAATTGCTGCAAATCGGTTTGCCGGCCGGCCGAAGTCAGCTCGTAAGCCTTGGGCAGCTCCAACACGGCCGGCCGGCCTTGGCGCAACGCGACCGGAAACGCGGCGGCCAGCACTTCGCCGAGCGGATGATGGTAATAGCGGGCAGCCCAATGCAGCAGCTTCAGATCGGTTGCGGACAACAGCGGCGCCGGGTCCAGAACCGCAATCGCCGGTTTCAAGCGCTCGACGGCCACATCCGAGTCGGATGCCACCGCCAACAGCACGCCGACCTGGCGCCGCCTGCCGAACGGCACCAGGACTCTGCTGCCCGGACGCAAATCGGCAGCGTCGCAACCTTCCGGAGGCAGGTAATCGAAAATGCGTTCTAACGGAACGGGGGTTGCAACTTTCAGAATTAATTTGCCGGAAACGTCACAGTTGGACATATTTGATGAGGCGTTTTTGATATTGCACCGCTAAGTGTTTAACGGCATTGGAAAATCCCGAGTTACCCACAAAATCTGTGGATAACTCTGTGGATTAGGCGTATCCGCTGCCGCTTAGTGTCGGTTTTTATTACAGATTCTTTAAATTGGGCAAATTTCAGCCAGCTTTATTTGCCAGTTAAAATCAATAACTTACACCACAAATTAATCTGTGTTATTTCTCGGCGGCCGCGAAAACCGGCGGCTGCGGCGCTTGCTCCGTTTTTGTGCATAACCTGTTGAGGAACAGTATCGATACGACGCGATCAAGCAACACCTGCCGTTTGTCGCGGCGGCAACGCCCGGCGCGGCATTTATTCCCTGTCCGGCTGCCCGCCGCCGTTAACGAATTGCAATCCGCCCCAGGCCGCCAACAGCAAAAACGCCAGCAAGGTCCAGGCCGGGATACTGAAGCCCAACAGCGTCCAATCCACTTTCGCGCATTCGCCGGTTCCGGTCAGCATCAGTTTGATCGTGTCGGCCAGCGGAAAATGCTGAAACACGTATTCCAAACCGGGACTGCATTCCGGCACCTCCTCCGGCGGCAAATGCTGCAGCCAGACATGCCTGGCGGAAATGCTGGCACCGACCAGCGCCACCGCGGCAGCGGCTACGGCATATATGCGGCGGCCGCGATTGTGCAGGCCGGCCAACAGGAACACGACGCCGGTCGCCAAGATTGCCAATCGCTGGGAAATGCACAGCGGGCAAGGCTCCAGCTCTTCGACGAATTGCAAATACGCGCCGATGCCCAGTAACCCGGCGCAAGCGGCAAAGCCCAGTAAAAAACCCAGGCGGGGGCTTAGTCTTTCAAAATTCATACTCAAAATTATTCCAATAAAGTGAACGAATCGGTTAAGGTGCGGCCTGGCCGGTTTGCCCCCGGCAGCCCAATGCCGTTTTGAAGCCCCCGGTGCGAGAAGCACGGTTGCCGTTTAAAACTTAATGGCAATGCCCGGGCGCCGAAACCATTTTCCGCAATCCGGCCGGCGCCCATTTCGCCGCCCGAGCCAGGAAGTACGGCTCCGAACGCGAATTGCGGATAACATTATCCGCCAATTACCCCGGCTTATTGGCCGCGTTTTATTCGTCAGAGCACCCGAAATACAGGATACCACCGATGCCGTCAGTTGAATTAGCCAGTCTGATTGGCGCCTGTTTGTTGTTAATCAGCGTTTTTTCCAGCAAGTTGGCGTCCAAGGTCGGCATTCCGTCCTTACTGTTCTTTCTGTTGATCGGCTGGCTGATCGGCGAATTCGGCGGCCCGGAATTGCGCAGCCCGGAAATTGCCAAGTTTATCGGCGATTTCGCGCTGATATTTATTCTGTTCACCGGCGGCCTGGATTCGCATTGGCCCAACATTCGGCCGGTGTTGTGGCAGGGGCTGTGCCTATCGACGTTTGGCGTTTTTATCACGATGCTGTTGCTGGGCAGTTTTGCCTGGTTCATTTTGGGTTCGTTCAGCACCTTTTCGCTGGGGGTGCACGGCATCAGCCTGCAGCAGGGCTTGTTACTGGCAGCTATCGTCTCGTCCACCGACGCGGCGGCGGTATTTTCGGTGCTACGCTCCAGCCACATTGCCCTGAAAGGCAAATTGCAACCGCTGCTGGAACTCGAATCCAGCAGCAACGACCCGATGGCGGTATTGCAGACGGTCAGCTTGCTCAATTATTCCACCGGCGGCGAGGCATCGCTGCTGCAGGGAGGCAGCTTTTTGGCGATCCAATTGACTATCGGCGTCGCCGCGGGTTACGGCGCCGGTCGCTTCATGGTCTGGCTGCTCAATCGCTTGGGTTTGAGCTCGGCCGGGCTGTATGCCATCGCCTCGATAGCCCTGGTATTGCTGACTTACGCGGTCGCCACTTTTATGCACGGCAACGGCTTTTTGGCGGTTTACGTCGCCGGCATCGTCGCCGGTAACCGCAAGGTCATCCACCAGCATTACATCAATGCCTTTCACGACAGCTTCGCCTGGCTAATGCAAATCATCATGTTTTTAACGCTGGGCATGCTGTCGGTGCCTTATCGTGCCGAACTGCCGGCCTTAGCCAGCGTCGCCGTGGCGATCAGCTTGTTTTTGATGTTTGTGGCGCGCCCGGCCAGCGTATTCATCAGCCTGTTCTGGGCCAAAGTCAGCTTCAAGGAAAAACTGCTGGTGTCTTGGGTCGGCCTGCGCGGCTCGGTGCCGATCGTGCTCGCGACTTTTCCGCTGGCGGCCGGCACAGACGAAGCCGGAGAAATCTTTGTGTTGATCAGCTTTATCGTGGTGATGTCGGTGCTGATCCAGGGCTTTTCGCTGGCCGCGTTTGCGCGGTGGCTGGGCTTGGCCGAGAAGCGCTAACCGCAGGGCCGCTGGCTACTTGGGACTCAGGTGGCAATACTCGTTTTCGACGTCTTGCTTGAAGGCTCTAATTTCCCGCGAAGGCCCCAAAATCACCAAAATGTCGCCGACGTTGAGCCGGCGGTCGATGTCCTCGCCGACAAAATGCAAGCGGTCGCCGATCCGATTATTGACGATGCCGATCAGCAGCAAATTGTATTGCGAACCCAGTTCCAACTGGCTGGCGTGCATGTTTTCCAGAAAGCTGTTCTCCGGAATCGCCACTTCGGCCAGGTGCAAATCGTGGCGACCGAACACGGTATGGTCGAAAAGTTCGGCAATATCCGGCCTCCTCAACATGTCGTGTATCTTGCGGCCGCAAATTTCGTAAGGGTCGATGATTTTGTTGGCGCCGGCCGCAATCAGCTTTTCGGCCGATTCCGGGCTATCGACGATGGCGACGATGTTCAGATTCGGGTCCAGCGCCCGCGCCGACAGCGTCAAGAACACGTTTTCCGAATCGGTATCGAAAAAACAGAACAAGGTATCGATATGCCCGCCGATGCCGGCCAACCGCAGATCGTCGTCGCTGCGAAAATCGATATTGGCGGTCTCGAAGCCGTTTTCCCGCGCCAACGCGGCCTTGGCCGGGTCGTGGTCTATGACGACGATCCCGTAAAACTCCTTATCCAGCCGGCTGATAGCTTCGAACGACAACCGGTTGTAACCGAACACGGCAATCTGTTTCATGCCGGCTTCCTGGCGAATAACCGGCGTCGTTCGACCTGGTCGCGAAAATGGTCGATGCCGAATTTGCGCCCCAGCAACACCAGAATATCGCCGTGGCGCAAGATGAACTGTTCGGCCGGGTTGAAATAAAAATGCTGCTGGTTCACTTGGTATTTGTTCTTGTGTTTCAAATGAATCGGGTTGGCGCTGATCACGCCGAGCAGGGTTAATTTGCGTTGTTCCAGATCGAGCTGGCCGATATTTTGATCCTCCAGCGGCGACTTTTCGCTAACCAATACCGACTCCATGACGATATCGCTCTGACTTTGCAGAATGCCGGAAATGGCCTCGAACGCCACCGGCTGGCCGACGAACTCGGCGGCCAGCATGCCGGCGATTTCGAAAGGCCGGATTACCTGGTTGGCACCGGCCTGGTACAACTTGTTGACGTTGTCGTGGCGGTTGGCGCGGGAAATGATGCGCAGCCCCTTATTCAAGTGCCGGCTGGTCAGCGTGATGTAAACGTTGACCACGTCGTCGCCGGTAATGCACAAAATGACCGAAGCCCCGCGGCAAATGCCGGCATTCAACAGGACGGCGTTATTACTGGCATCGTTTTCTATCGCCAGGTAACCGCGCAATTTCGCCAAAGCCACTTTCTCCGGCGATTTGTCGATGACCACGAACCGGTTTTGCTCTTCGTGCAAATGGCGGGCGATTTCCTGGCCGACTCGGCCGAAACCGCAAATGATGATGAAGTTGTCGAAATGCTCCAATGCGGCATAGGTGCGGCTCTCCCGTACCGACAACATTTTCTCGCTGAAGGCGGCGATCAGAATCGAGGTGAAGAACGACAGCACGCCCAAACTGGCCAGAATCAGAAAAATCGTCACCCAGCGCCCGCCGGCGGTTTGCGGGGTAATGTCGCCGAATCCGACCGTGGCCAGCGTGACGATGGTCCAATAAAACGCATCGAACAAGGTGTTGACGCCGGCGTTGTTTCGGTACTCGAACATATAGATCGACACGCTGGCGATGAATACCAAAAAGCAGGTAAAGATCAGCAGCGTAGTCAGTTCGAAGCGTTTGCTGGCCAAGGCGTCGGCGAACAATTTGGCGCTGTCGGAATAGCGGAACAGCTTGAACAAACGGAAGATGATGAAAATCCGCAGAATGTCCAATGGCCGGTAGCTGGGCAGAATCGCCAACACATCGATCACGGCAAAGGCCGAGCTGACGTACTCCAGATCCTTGGCGACCAGTTTTTTGTAAATCCCGGACAGCTTGAACGGCAGGTTCAGATACAGGGCTTTTTCGTATTCTTCGATCACGATCTTGTAGGTGTCGGAATAAATCCAACCCCTGACCAGGTATTCCACGATGAACACCATCAAAATCGCCAGTTCGAAATAGCCGCCCATCTTGCTGTCGGCATGTTCGATGTCGTAGATCAAAAAGATTACGCTCAATACCAGCAACAAAATCATCGTCGCATCGAAGTATTTTTTGCGGTGGCTCTGCCGGTTTTCCAATAGCTCGAAAAAGAAGGCTTTGCTGGCCTTGTACCAGTGCGCCGCTTTCAGGTAATACGCGCAATAAACGACGAGTTTGGCGAACATGCTTATTTTTTAAATTCGATGACTTTGCTGGCGGGATTCAGATTGATTTCGTCGATGACGCAATGCGGCCCGGCCTGCAGGATGTATAGCACGGCATCGGCCACGTCGTCGGCTCGCAGGGCTTGGCCGGCCTGCTTGCCGGGCATGAAGCCCAAACGCTCGAAGAACTCGGTATCGACCATGCCCGGGTTGACCAGCGACACCCGCACCGGACTCTTGCTGCATTCGTCGCGCAAGGCCTGGCTGAAGCCGCGCAACGCGAATTTGCTGGCGCAGTAAATACTGCCGTTACGGCTGCCTTTCAGGGCCGCTTCGGAACCGATGTAGACCAAATTGGCGAACGGCCGCCGTTTCAGATTCGGCAACAGCAACCGCGTCAGACAGGCCTGGGCCGTGAAGTTGACCGTCATCAGCCGTTCGATCTGCGCGGCGGAAAATTGCTCCAAGCCGCCGAACTGGCCGTAGCCGGCGGCAAATATCGCCGTGTCCAGTTCCGGCGCCTGCAACTGTATTTGTTTGGCGGCGGCCGGTAGCCGTCCCAGTTCGGCCAAATCCAGTTCGACCGAGGAAAAACCGGGGTGCTCGGTCGCAAACCGCCGGCAATCGCGCGATACGCCGACCACGCTATGGCCTTGCTCCAATAGCCGCCTCGCCAGCGCGCGGCCGATGCCGGAGCTGGCGCCGGTGACCAGCACGCTGCGCTTTACGGGCTGCATGGAAAAAACCGTTCTTGCGGCATGTATTCGAGCAGCATCCGGCTGCAGTCCGCCATCATCGCCTGCTCCAGATCGGCCCGGTAGCTCACCATGCCGGCGGCGGTTTGAAACGGGCTGGCAAACAATTTTTCGTCCGGGTACAGCTTATGGATTTTCTTGAAGTAGTGCTCCGGCAAGCGGAACAGGCCCAGACTGGCAGAATGCAGCTTGGACGCATCGAGCTCGGCAAACACCCGGTCGAATAACTCCCGGTAAAGCCGCCGGTAGTCGTGTTGGTAGATCACCGGATCGAAACGCAAACCGATAGGCCAGCCCTGCCGCTGCAATTTCGCTGCCGCCTCGATACGTTTGGCGACCGGCGGCGCCTTGGCTTCGACTTTGCCGGCCACGGCATCCGGCGCCAGACTGAACGCCACCACGCAACGCGCCAACGGTTGCCGATGCAGCAATGTCCTGATCTGGGTGCTCTTGGTGCGCAGTTCCAACCAGGCGTTCGGCAATTCGGCGAATGCCGGCAAGAACTGTTCGGCAAAACCGGTGACCGGCTCGAAGGCCAGGCTGTCGCAATCGTAGCCGGAGAAAAAATACACGTCTTCATCCGGCGTCTCGGCGCAAATCTCGCGAATCCGCGCCTGAAAATCCTCGTAATTGACGAACAACACGTAATTGGCCGACTGGTACATGCCCTGCAGAAAGCAATAGCGGCAGTCGTACAGGCAATTCAGCATGTGGGAGAAATAGTAATTGCGCCGGCCGCCGATGCCGTAGCCGGCTGGCGCCGGCAACACAAACTTCTGGAATTTCTCGGCCAAAATCAGCGCCGGACGTTGTTTTTGCAACCGAAAATTCTGCGCCTTGGGATTGAACACCTCGCCGAAGCGCTCGCAATATACGGTTCGCGCCTTCGGAAAACGGGCCCGAATTGCCTGAGTACGCGGATGAAGTTCGACAGCGGATTCGATGTACAAGGTGTCTATCATCGGCAACGGCAAGCATGCGGGATTGGCAGGACATTATAAAGGATGCGCGGCCTGCCGGTTACGGCCGACGGCCGGGAACGAACTTAGCGGTCGGCAGCGCCGGCGACAATAGCGCATGCCATAGAGTCGTGTTCTATCCGGGCGGCAATACGTTATCGATCCATCGAAAAAAACCGAGGCTGGAGAAAAACCGATGCGTTGCCGGATTCAAGCCGCCGGCAAACGGCAAACACGACGAAAACGTTGCAACTGAGCAGAACGGGTGCCGGCTAATTTTTGAATCTTACTCCAAATAACCGGATCTGCAACATCGGACTTGTTTCACCAAAAGAAATAATAAATGAATTTTTTGCAGCATTGTAAACCGAACAGTCAAGACATATAGTTAACCCAACGCCGACATTAACCGATCCAGCCGATCGAAGGAGCCAAAAATGAATACCCCGACGTTCTATCGCGATATTGCCACCGGCTTGTTCTTTATCGGCGGCGTGCTGAGTTTCGTTTCCGGACAATTCATCTTGTCCACCATGCTGTTCGGTACCGCGTCGTTGACAGCCAACCTGCACCCGGCCAAACCGGTACGCATCTGATTTTGTTGTGCCTCCTCGTTGTGAAGAAGTAAGCTCTATGGCCCCCACTTTTGCTCGGAGTGGGGGCTCTTTTTGGCCGTTTCGCCACATCCTATCGAAAGCCATTCCCGGTTCGAATTCCTATCCGGCAATTGACGGTTGCGTCGGCCGCACCGCCGCCATCGCGCTCAAACGAATATCAAGCCGCCGAAACTCGCCGCATCCAGCGGCCGGCTGAAGTAATAGCCTTGCACCTCGTCGCAGGCCAGTTCCCGCAAAAATGCCAGTTGTTCGGCGGTTTCGACGCCTTCCGCCAATACGGTCAGCCGCAGGCTGTGGCCCAGGGCCAGTATCGAGCGGGTGATGGCGCTATCGTTGGCGTCTTGCGGAATGTCCATGACAAAGGACCGGTCGATTTTCAATTTGTCGACCGGCAAGCGTTTCAAATAGCTCAACGACGACTGGCCGGTACCGAAATCGTCGATAGCCAGCGTCAGGCCGAGGTCGCGCAGGGCTTCCATGACCTGAATATTGCGCTCGGCCTGGCGCATGATGTAGGTCTCGGTTATTTCCAGCTCCAGATGCTGCGGTGCCAGGCCGGTTTCCGCCAAAATCCGCCCGACCGCAGCCAACACGTCGCTACGCTCGATCTGCGCTCCAGACAGATTGACCGCCATCCGCTGAAAGCCTTTGCCGGCTTCCGCCCAAATCCTGGCCTGGCGGCAGGCCGTGCGCAACACCCATTCGCCGATCGGTACGATCAAACCGGAATCTTCGGCGATTGCGATGAATTTGTCCGGCGGTATCATGCCTCTGTCCGGATGGCGCCAGCGCAGCAACGCCTCGGCTCCGATCAAGCGGCCGTCCGCCAGCGAATACTGGGGTTGGTAGTGGACTTGCAATTCGCCCCGGTTCAGCGCCTCGCGCAATTCGCCCTCCAAAAACAGGCGCTCCCTGGCCCGCTCGGTCAAGTGCGCTTCGAAAAACTGAAAATTGCCGCGGCCACGTTCTTTGGCTTGGTACATCGCCAGATCGGCGTGCTTGATCAGCGTCGTGTAATCCTCGCCGTCGTCGGGATAAAGGCTGATACCGATCGAAGTGCCGATTTCCAGCTTATGTCCTTGTACCTGAAACGGCCAGGCCAAGGCCTGCAAAATCTTGGCGGCGACTTTTTCGGTATCGCTGATGCTGGGATGGCTTTCCAGCAGGATGATGAACTCGTCGCCGCCCAGGCGCGCCACAGTGTCGCCCTGGCGCAAGCTGTCCTTCAAGCGTTGCCCGGCCATCCGCAGCAGTTCGTCGCCGACCGGATGCCCTAGGCTGTCGTTGACGTGTTTGAACCGGTCCAGGTCCAGAAACAGCAAGGCCAGCGTTTGCCGGTCGCGCCGGGCCCGTTCCAGACTGTGCTCGCAACGTTCTTGAAAATGCTGCCGGTTCGGCAGATCGGTCAAGGCGTCGTAATACGCCAGATAATGGATGTGTTCGGCGCTTTGTTTTTGCTCGCTCAGATCGTAAAACACGCTGATATAGCAAATCACCCGGCCCTCGCTGTCGCGCACCGACGATATGTTCTGCCACAGCGGAATCAGTTCGCCGTCCTTGCGCCGGTCCCAGATCTCGCCTTGCCATTTGCCCTCGCGTTTCAGCGAGCTCCATAACTCCTGGTAGAAGCGTTTGCCGTGGTGGCCGGACTTGAACAGATTGGGCTTGCGGCCGACCACCTCGTCCGGCTTGTAGCCCATCACCTCGCTGAACACCCGGTTGACTTTCAAAATATGGGCCTTGGCGTCGGTGATCAAAATCGCGTTCAGGCTGTTGTCGAACACACTGGCAGCCAAGCGCAGTTGTTCGTCAACAATGTGTTGCTCGGTAATGTCCTGCACCGTGCCGACCGAACGCAGCGGTCGGCCGTCGGCCGCGTAATAATTCTGCGAGCGCTCGTGCACCCATTTGATGCTGCCGTCGGCGAATTGCAGGCGGTGTTGGATATCGTAAGGCTGGCTGTTGGCGAGCGAAGCTTGGTAGGCGCGATCGACCTGCTCCCGGTCCTCCGGATGCACCAACGCCAGAAACGCTTGGTAGCTGTGCGGCGGCTCGGTCCGGGTCAATTCGAAAATCCGGTAGACCTGCTCGGACCAGGTCAGGCGGCCGCTGGCCAAATCCAGCTCCCAATGGCCCAATTGGGCGATGTGCTGGGCCTCTTTCAACAGGCTTTCGCTGCGGCGCAAGCGCTCCTGCTGTTGCTTCAACACCGTGATATCGGTGGCGCAGATCACGGCGCCTTCTTCCTTACCCTGCGGGTTATGCTGCACGCTGCCCTTGAGCCAATAATGCCGGTAACGCCCGTCGCGGCCGCGCAAACGGTGCTCGGCCGCATAATCGCCCCGGCAGCGCACCGTCTCGAATAACGGCGAATGCACCGGCCAAGGCAGGCTACCCAGCTCTGCGGCCAGGCTTTGGCGTTCCGCCGGATGCAGCCAAGCATCGGCAACGGCCGGTTCCGGCTCCGCGCCTACAGCAGCCAGTTCCTGCGCACATTGCTGATTGATCCGAAGTAAGCGCCCGTCCGGGCCGAGTACGATCATCAAGGCGCCGGTGCTGTCCATCACCCGTTGGATGAAATTGCTTTGGCTCTGGTAACGCTGGTTGGCTTCGCGTAACGCATTGCCGTGCGATTCCAGCGCCCGCAGCATCTCGTCGGTACGCTCGGCATCCCGGCTCATTTGCCGTTCCAACGCGGCGTTGGCCAGGCGCAAGGCTTCCACTTCGGTCCGCAACCGCGCCAGTTCCTGCTGCAATGCCGCTTCATTCATGGTGTTGCGGAGCGAAATAAACGCTGAGCAAAGCCACCGCGCGTTCCACGGCCGCGGCGACCGGTGCCGACAAGCCCGGCCGGAAAGGCTCCACGGCGGCGGCTTCGACGCCGACGATGCGCACCGTCGGCGCCGGTTCCGGCATTACCGCCAACGCCGCCAGCAGATAGCCGACACCGTGGCCGTGGCCGGCCGCCGCCGACTCCAGCGGAATGGCTTCCGCCGCCAGCTCCAACAACCTGCCGGGGTGGCCGGCCGGAGCCAGCGCATCGACGACGACGACCTCGGCGCAATCCCGGAACAGCGCCAGCGCGGCAAGGCCGGGCGTACCGGCATCGAACAGGCGCACGTCCGCCGCCAACGGCAACTGGGACAAGCGCTGGTAAACGGCCGGCCCGAAGCCGTCGTCGCCATGCAAGGGATTACCGAAACACAGAATGTGGCGCATCATCGCGGCAATAGGCGGGAATCAAGGCGCGAAACGCAACTTTTTTCCGCTGTCCAACATATGCACGGTACAGACCAGGCAGGGATCGTGCGAGCGGATGATATGGCCGATTTCTATCGGATCGTCGGGGTCCTGCACCGCCACGCCGACCAGACTCTGCTCCCAGTGGCCGGGCAGGCCGTTACTGTCGCGCGGCGACGCGTTCCAGGCGGTGGGGGTGACGATTTGGTATTGGGCGATGACGCCGTCTTCGATTTTCAGCCAGTGGCCCAACGCGCCGCGGGCAGCCATGATCAGGCCGAAACCTTCGCCGTCGATTTCGGCGGATTTGGCCGGATTCAGGATATGCGGCTGACCGATGTCGGCAGCCAATTCTTCCAACATGCGCCGGGCTCCCGCCAATTCGTAAGCGATGCGGCGCACTCTGGCGAACTGGCGCAGCCAGGCATTGCCGCCTTCCGCCGCATGCAGCGACCGAATCAGCGCATCGCCGCCGATCAGCAGTTCCGCCAGGGGCCCGGTCTGCACCGCCTTGTCGCCGTAGCGCGGCGCCTTGGCCCAGGTATAGCGGTCGCTGTTGGGCTGAAAATCCGGCACCGTTTCGCCGTTCAGCGGATGCCGGCCGCCCGGGTAAGGCCGAAACCAGGAGTGGCGCACGTGTTCGTTGACCAATTGCTGGTCGAAGGGGCTCAGCGTGGCACTGTCGCCGTCGTAGAAGCCGCCCGGCAGCAGCCGGCCCGACGCCTGCTGCGGATCGCACCACGCGCCGAAACTCAACATGTGCCGGGTCCCGGCCGCCATGCCGTGCAACCCGAGCGAGCGGGCGCAACGGCTCAACAAGCCGAGCGCACTATCGGCATGGGCCGGCGTTTCCAGCCATTCGAAATAGGCATCGGCACTGTCCAACGCCAACCATTCGTCGAGCGGCGCACCGACGATAACCTGTTCGTACCAATGCTGGATATCGTCCAACACCGCGCGGCAGGCCAAAATCCGCCGCAAATCGGGCGGTATCGTGACGCCGCCCGGCAGCATGTAGGAGGAATGCGGCCATTGCCCGCCGAATTGGGCGACGACCTCGACCGCCTTGCGGCTTTGGGCCAGAGTCTGCCGATAAATCGAGCCGCGGAACGGTTCGAAACGCTCGGTCAACTCGGCAAACCAGGCCTGGTCCCGGTAACGCGGATTGCAAAAATCCGGCGCGAAAAACAGAAAGGTCTGGCGCAGGTCGTTTTGTATGCCCTCGGCGATCAGGCACAGGTTGCGGATTCGCACCGCATTCGGCGGCACCGGCACCTGCCAGATTTGCTCCAGCGCCAGCACCGCCGAATAAAGATGCGCGGTACCGCAAATGCCGCAAACCCGCGGCGTGATCACCAAGCTGTCGCGCGGCGCCCGGCCCAGCATGATTTGTTCGAAACCGCGGTACAGCGTGCCGACGGTGCGGGCTTCCGCGACGACGCCGTCCTCCAACACCACGGCAATTTCCAGATCGCCTTCGACCCGGTTCAGACTCAGATTGAGCTCGACTCTAGCCATCAGACGTCCATCTCTTTATCGCGCACCCGAGCCGGCGCCGCGGCCCGCGCCAGATTTTTGTAGGCCATGTAGCGGGCGCGCTCGACTCCGAGCGGGAGCCGCACCGGAATATCGCCGATTTTCGGGGTACTGAACAAATCGGCTTCGCGCGGAAAGGTCGGCGACGTACAACCGAAGCACGGCACGCCGGCCCGGGTCTTGCTGCTGACGCCGTTCCACAGGTCGCTGTTGCAAACCGCTTGCGTCATCGGCCCCTGGCAACCCAAATTGAAAAACAGACAGGCGCGGCCGCCGGGCTCCAGTTCCTCGATGTCGTATTCGTGGTATTCGTTGCGGGTGCAGCCTTGATGGACGATGGTGTTGAAAAACGCCTGCGGCCGGTTCAAACCGTCCAACGGCAGCGGCCATCCGGCGGCCAGACCGGCCAGGGTTTGCGTCATCGTATGCGGATGGGCCGGGCAGCCGGCAACGTTGACTACCGGTAAACCGCGCCGGGAGCGCCATTCCGGCGGCAGCAAACCGCCCGGCCGGTCGCGGTCGAATTGCAGGCCGATACAGTCGCTGGGATTGGGCGCCGCCGCATGCACGCCGCCGAACGCGGCGCAGGTGCCCATCGCCACCACGACGCCGGCCTGTTGCGCCAATTCGCGCACCATCTCCATTTTCGCCCGGCCGCGGTAGCTGTCGTACAGTCCGGTACCGCGCGGCGCCGTGACGATACTGCCTTCCACACATAAAATATCCAGCGTTTGCTCGCCGCTGACGATGCGCTGGTAGATCGCATCGTGCTGGCTCATCGGCTGGTGGGATAGCGAGGGGTGCCAGAGGAGTTCGACGCCGTGGTCGGTCAACAACTGCTCCAAGCTCGGCGTTTCGGCCGACAAAATAGCCAAAGAATCGCCGCCGCAGGCGCCGGTCTGCAACCAGAATAATGTAGCCATCGTTCGCCTCCAGCCCGATTTCAAAGACCCATCTTAATAAATCGGGCATTTGAGCGCCAACGGAAACGCAACCCTCCGACGAGCGGGCCTACAAAAAGCGCTCGCGGCCTTGGCCGGCACTATCCGAACCTTGCCGGGGCCGCTATCGTGCTTAAGAATTTTGCCGGCGGTGACAAAACGCAGCGGCGCCCGCCGGAAAGACGGCTTAATTTGCCGGCATGGCTGCCGGCGCTAGCCCTTCAGGACCCAAGGAAAATAAGTCAGCACCAGTTCGGCGATGGTTTTGTTCAATTCGGTATTCTGGGCGTTGACGTATTCCACTTTCTCGTACAGTTTCAACGAGTCGCCAACCGCCGGCATACTGAATTCGCACATCGTAAACAGCGAATAACACCAGGCGTAAATCACCGGGATATTGGACTTCAGGTGTTTTTGGGTTTCTTCTTGCAGCCATTTAGCCTGACCGGTTTTGCTTTGCTGGGTATCGATGATATCGACCGTGATATCGGTAAACTCTTTCAGCGCCTTGGCCCTGACCCGGTTGTCCTCGTCGATATGCTCTTTGGCAAAAACGTTCAGCGTCATACCCTTTCTATCGACGATATTCGGGATGTCGCCGTGGCGCCCGGAAAACACTTTGAAATTTTTATGGCCTTGAGAGCGCAACAACGCAACAAGCGGCAGCCAGGAGTTTTCGCCGGTTATCGTCACCGACAGGTATAGCTGGCCGACCTGAACCCAGGGGCAATCTTCGTCTTTGACGTCACCCGATAACAGATTCTTACTGATCACGCTCGGCTTGGCGGTCGAGTTGTGGTTGTACAAGGTATTGGTCGGTTTGGTAGCCATACTGAGCCCCCGGAAATTGGTTAAGGTGGTCCAAGTCTAGCCGCAAGCCTCCGAAAAGCCAGCGCGGCGCAAACCGCTGCCGTTGCAGGCAGACAAGCGGCGCTAGCGAGATAGGCCGGCACCGGTGCATGCTGGTAGAATAGGCCTTTTGACTCGTTAGCGATCATGCGTCTAATCCGTGGGCTGAACCATCTCGACCCGTTGCGCAACGGCTGTGTCTTGACGATCGGCAATTTCGACGGCCTGCATTTGGGCCACCGCCTGGTGATCGAAAAACTGGCCGAGCACGGCCGCCGGCTGCAACTGCCGACCGTGGCGATGGTGTTCGAACCGCAACCGCTGGAATATTTTTTGGCCGACCACGCGCCTTCCCGCTTGACCCGCTTACGCGAGAAAGCCATCCAATTCGCCAAACTGCCGATCGACGAATTATTGGTGATGCCGTTCAAGCGTAGCCTGGCCGATTGCGACGCCGAGCAATTCATCGCCGACATCCTGGTCCGCCGGCTGAACGTCAAGCATTTGGTGGTCGGCGACGACTTCCATTTCGGCAAGGCCCGCCGCGGCAATTTCGCGTTATTGCAGCATCGCGGCGAAACGTACGGCTTTAGCGTGGAAGATAGCCATTCCTTCGAGCTGGCCGGGCTACGAGTCAGCAGCACCTTGATCCGCGACGCGCTGGGCGAAGGCGATCTGGCCCAGGCCAAACTAATGCTGGGCCGTGATTATTCGGTCTGCGGCCGGGTCGCCCACGGCGACAAGCGCGGCCGCGAGCTGGGTTTTCCAACCGCCAACGTGCGCATGCAACGCAAGAATACCCCCATCGTCGGCGTCTACGCAGTGACGATGACCGGACTGGACGGCAAGGAATACCAGGGCGTCGCCAACGTCGGCTCGCGGCCGACCGTGGACGGCGGCGCCAAAGTGGTACTGGAGACGCATTTGTTCAACTTCAATAAGGACATCTACGGCCATTACGTCGAAGTGCATTTCAAGCACAAGCTGCGCGACGAAATCCGCTTCGACTCGCTGGACGCACTGAAGCGGCAAATCGGCCTGGATGTGGCGCAAGCCCAGCGGTTTTTCGGATGAAGGCTGAGACGATGCTCGACAATACCCCCGTTCCGTCCCCTTGCGTCCGAAATTGCTGCCTGGACGACAGCGACATCTGTCTGGGCTGTTTCCGCTCGCTGGACGAGATCCGCAACTGGAGCAACGCCGATAACGCCAGCCGCGAGCAAATACTGCACCGGGCGGCAGCGCGGCGCCAATCCCGCCCCTCCCCGCTTTTTTTAACGAACAAGGACTCATCGCCGCAATGACAGAGGATGCCGAAGACGAACTGGTCCGCAAAGCTTTAAAAAACATCAAAATCCCGCCGGCGCCGCACGTTTTGGATAAGCTGCACAAGGAATTGCAGAAAGACGAGCCCGAGCTGGAGACGGTCGCCGAGATACTGGCGCAGGACATCGGCTTGTCGGCGCTGGTATTGCGCAGCGTCAATTCGCCGTATTTCGGCTTACGCACCAAAGCCGTGTCGATCCAACACGCCACCTCGCTATTCGGCCTGCGCAATATCGTCAATATCGTGGCCGGTCTGGCGTTGCGGCGGGTGTTCGAAGAGACAGAAGGCGCCAACCCGCCCAATTTTTGGGATTCGCCGCTGAACGTGGCGATGGCCGCGGCCGCGATAGCCCGCGCGGTGTTTTATTCGCGGCCTGACGAGGCCTACATGCTCGGCTTGTTCCATAACGCCGGCCACCCTTTGCTGACCCAGCACTTTGCCGGCTATGCCGAGTTCATGTCGCAACACATCAACGCGGCGGACCAGTCGATCTGCGCCGCCGAAGACCGCCAATACCAGGTCGAGCACGCCGTACTCGGTTATTACCTGGCCCGAGCCTGGGGCCTGGATAAACGCATCGCCAATGTGATCCGCGACCACCACCAGGTCAAGGAACGCTTCGCCGCACGCGACCGCGGCGACCCCAGCGAATTGAGCCTGCTGGCGATCCTGAAAATGGCCGAACATATCGATAAGTTGTTTTGGGGCTACCAGCCCGATTACGAATGGCTGGAAATCCAAGACCTGATCCTGAACTTCGTCGGCCTTAGCGAGCAAGACTTCGCCGAACTGCACCAGGACATCGCCGACAACGTCCTCGGCGGCTTGACCCGCTAGTTACGCCGCTTGCGCAGCACCGGCTGCAGATCCAGCCGGTAGGCTAGCGCCAGATAAATCAGCATGCCGAAACTGCCGCAGAGCCAGACGTCCCATCGATACTGCGCCACCGCGTAACGGTCGGCGAAATACAGGCTCAAACCCAACGCGAAGTAAAACCCGATCTTGGCCAGAGGATAGTCGACCGGATAGTAAATCCGGCCCAAGCCCCAGGACAGCAGTACCATAAACCCGTAGCAAACCAGCGTGGCCCAGGCGGCGCCGATATAGCCGTACTGCGGAATCAGCAGGATATTCAACGCCACGGTGACGCCGGCGCCGGCCAACGACACCCAGGCGCCCAGCCCGGTGCGGTCGCTGAGTTTGTACCAAACCGATAGATTGACGTAGATGCCGAGCAACAAATTCGCGATCAATAAAATCGGCACGACGACCAAGCCCTCGCGAAATTCGGCGCCGATAAAATATTTAAACAGGTCGATGAATAAGGCCACCAATAAAAAAATCGACACGCCGGCGATGACGAAATACTGCATCACCAACGCATAAGCACGTTTGGCGTCGGCCCGGCCGGCGTAAGAGAAGAAAAAAGGTTCGCCGGCATAGCGAAAGGCTTGCACGAACAGCGTCATCAGGATCGATAACTTGTAACAGGCGCCGTAGATGCCCAACTGCTGCAGATTGGTTTGCAGATCGTACGGCAACAGTTGCTTCAATATCGCCCGGTCCAACATCTCGTTGACCATACCGGCCAGACCGATCACGATCATCGGCAGCGAATAGCGCAGCACCGGCGCCAGCACCGCCCACTCCAGGCCGAACGGCACGGCACGGAATTGCGGCAACAACATCAGCAACTTAGCGGCACTGGCCGCCAGATTGGCGATAAAGATATAACCGACGCCGACTTGCGGGTCGTAGTACCCGGCAATCGCGCTATCCGGCCATAGTGCCGCGAGTTTCGGCCACAGCAGTAACAACAGCAAATTCAGGCCGATGGCGACCAAAATCTCGGCCATTTTAATCCCGGCAAAACGCCAAGCCCGGTTCTCGGCGCGCAGTTTGGCGAACGGCAAGGCCGACAACGCATCCAGCGCCAGTATCCAGGTAAACCAGACCGCATATTCCGGATGCTGCGGGTATTGCAACCAAGCCGCCAACGTCTCTTGCCAGTACCAGACGGCCCCGACCAAAGCCAAATTGGCGAGCAGCAACAGACTCAACGCATTGCGGTAAACCCGCTCGCCGTCGAACTCCGGCCGCTGCCGAAAGCGGAAATAGCCGGTCTCCAGCCCCAATACCAGCAACACCGCAAAAAATCCGGCATAGGCGTAAAACTCGGAGACGACGCCGTATTCGCCGGTGCCGAAGGTATAGGTGTAAAGCGGCACCAGCAGGTAATTCAGGAACCGGCCAACAATACTGCTCAGGCCGTAGACCGCGGTTTGGGAAACGAGTTGGCGTAAAGACATTGATCGATTGTGTCGACGAAGGCCGCGGCGCGGCCGGTGGGATTATTGTATGCGTTTAGGCCGGTTCGGCGGGACCGGACGGCGCACAGGCATGGCCGATCAAAACTTCGGCGGCCTCGCGGGCCGAGCGCATCGGCGCCGAGCCGCGCTGCATCTGCTCCCGCACCAGCGCGCCGGCAATCAGCATCGATAAATGCTTGGCCAGACTGTCGGGGTCGCGGGCGCCGGCCTCGGCGGCCAGCGTCGCCAACAAGCGGCGAAAGCCTTCGGAAAAATCGGCCGCCGCCTGCTGCACCGGGCTGCCGGCGTCGGCGAATTCGGCCGAGGCGTTGATGAACGGGCAACCGCGAAACGCCGGGCTGGCTTGCAGCCGTTCGAACACATCGAATACGGCCAGCAATTTCCGCCGCGGATCGGCGCCGGATTGGGCCAATTCCGCCTCGATGATGCCCTGCAACTTGACACGGCTCTTACTCAAATGCGCGACCACCAAATCATCCTTGGACGGAAAGTATTTATACAGGCTCATCTTGGTCGTGCCGGCGGCCTTGACGATGGCGTCGACGCCGGTGGCCTTAATCCCTTGGCTGTAAAACAGCTCCGAAGCGACGTCGAGGATATGTTGCTGAAGATTTCGGGCCATACGCGGATATTTGCAAAAACGGAGTTGAAACTATACCGACCGGTCTGTATTATTGCAACAGACTGACCGGTCTGTTTTAAAGCACTTTTACTTGATGGAGATAATTCGATGATCACTTTATACGGCATAGCAATCAGCAACTATTACAACAAAGTCAAACTGGCCTTGATGGAAAAGGAAATCGCCTTCGTCGAAGAAGCGGTGCGCCCGAGCCAAAACGAAGCGGTGTTGAAACGGTCGCCGCTGGGCAAAGTTCCGTTCATCAAAACCCCGGAAGGCTATTTGTCCGAATCGCAAGCGATATTGGAATACCTGGAAGACGCGTTTCCTGAACATTCGCTGTTTCCTGCCAACGCTTTCGAACGCGGTAAATGCCGCGAGTTTATCCAGCATATCGAACTGAACGTGGAGCTGATTGCCCGCCGCCTGTATGCCGAAGCGCTTTTCGGCGGCAGCGTGTCGCAAGAAACCAAGGACGAAGTCCGGCAAAAACTCGACACCGGTTTGACCGGCTTGGCCAAATTGTTGAAGCTGGCGCCTTACGCGCTGGGCGATTCGTTTACCGCCGCCGACGTCGTCGCCTGGCCGCATCTGCAACTGGTCGGTTTCGCCACCCAAAAAATTTACGGCGAAAACTTGGTTAACAGCCATATCCCCGGCATCGAAAGTTATATGCAACTGATCGAAAGCCGGCCTCATGCGCAAACCGTAGCCGCCGACCGCGCTACGGCGCTGGCAGCGTTTTTCGCCAACCAGTAACCGTTCCGCAGCCGCCGGACTCGAGCAATTCGAAGCCGGCGGCGTATGCCTTAGCGCGAATCTGGTGCGGAAATTGGCGTTTATTTTTCGCCGGATTGGCTATCTCGAATCGTGGCAAGACGGCTTCACCGTCGCGCTTATTCCCGCCGATGAAAAGGCGGGAGCCGCACGCCCTGAATTAAATCTTTCATTTACCGCTGCGTCTGCCCGTTCGTCGATATCAAACTGGTGGCACAACGCTTGTTGTTTTTGACCGAGAAAGCCCTGCGGCCGGACGATTTTTTACAGACCAGTTTGGAGAAAGTTTGGCTGAAGCGGTAAGCCGAAACCAGGACCGACGCTAGTCGTCCGGCTTGAGAAAGGTTATGGAAGGGAAATTTGGCTCCGGTAAACCGGGCTCGAGGGTCGACGCGGGCGGGCCTGTGAGGACGCCGGTCCGCGCCGGGTTAAAGCTTAGGCTTCGTAGTTGGCGCTGGCGAATTCCCAGTTAACCAAGGCCCAGAACGCTTCCAAGTATTTCGGGCGCAGGTTGCGGAAATCGATGTAATAGGCGTGCTCCCAAACGTCGCAGGTCAAAATCGGAGTTTTGCCGTCGGTCAATGGGCAACCGGCATTGCTGGTGCTGACCAGTTCCAGACCGCCCTTGTCGTTTTTCACCAGCCATGCCCAGCCTGAACCGAACGTGGTGACGGCGCATTTGGTGAATTCTTCTTTGAATTTCTCGAACGAACCGAAGCTTCTTTCGATCGCGTTTGCCAAGCCGCCGGTAGGTTCGCCGCCGCCGTTGGGAGACAGGCAGTTCCAGTAGAAAGTGTGGTTCCAGACTTGCGCTGCGTTGTTAAACACGCCGCCAGACGATTTTTTGACGATTTCTTCCAGAGACAAACCTTCGAACTCGGTACCCGGAACCAGATTGTTCAGGTTGGTCACGTAGGTTTGGTGGTGTTTGCCGTAGTGGTATTCGATGGTTTCGGCGGAAATGTGCGGCGCCAAAGCATCTTTGGCGTACGGTAATGCAGGTAATTCAAAACTCATCTTTAATTCTCCAGATTGATTGAACAGCAGCAGTGACTAGGTGCGGACCGGGTCCAACCTAATTACCTAGCATTATAATAAAGAATTATTCCGAATTTAAAAGCACATTTAATTCAATGGCTTAGTATTTTTTGCCGGGACGCGGCCGCATCGCGGCGCCCGACTGCGCCAAGCAAGCCAAAAACCTTAAAAAATCAAAGCATTATAAGATCGCAACCAATAGGCTAAAACCGGCGTCGGAAGTGGTGCGTCAGTTGATCATGACCACACCGCCCTTCAGCGTCAACGTGCCGTCGCCGTTGACGGAAGTCTGCAAGCCTTTCAATTCCGCTTGAGTATCGGCTTGGATTTTGACGGTCATGCCTTTGATCGTCACGCCGCTTTGATCGAGCTTGATACTGCTCGACCCGACTCTGAGTTCTATCGATTGCTCGGCTTCTTCGAGAATGGCGCCTTTATCCAGCTTTACCGTCAGATTGCCCGATCCTAAACTAACTGTACGGTTACCGGAGCTGACGGTCAATTCGTCATTACCTCGTTTGATCTCGACGGTACGGTTGCCGGTCTTGACCGTCAACTTGTCGTTACCCTGATCCAGCGTCACGGTGCGGTGGTTATAAATATCTATGGTTTGGTCGCCGGGATCTGCCCTCTCGAAACCTATTTTCTGTACGTCGTTGTTCTTGACGATGCGGGTAAAGTTCTTTTCCGCTTGCATATAGATTTCTTCTTCGTCTTTTTTATCTTCGAAGCGTAATTCGTTGAAGTTCCCGGCCTCACCGTTTGGCGTGCTGCGCGTCTTGATACCGCTTTGGGTCTTGTTGGCATCCAGCCCGTAAGGCGGCATGTTGACGCTGTTATAGACCCGGCCGGTGATGATCGGATTGTCCGGGTTGCCTTCCAGAAAATCGACGACAACCTCCTGCCCGACTCGGGGTATGAACATGCTGCCCCAATTTTTACCGGCCCAAATCTGCGCAACCCGAACCCAGCAGGAGCTATTCTCGTTTTTAGTTCCGAGCCGGTCCCAATGGAACTGGACTTTGACTCGGCCATATTGGTCGGTCAGGATCTCGTCGCCCTCCGCTCCTACCACGACAGCGGTTTGCACGCCCTGCACCACCGGGACCCTGGTCAACCGCGGCGGCCGGTAAACATACGCAGTTTTGATCACCGAATAGGTACACAGGTACTCTTCTTCGCCGCCGACGCCGGAATCGAAACCGTTGTTGCGGATACTGATATCGGTCGACAACACCATGTATTGGCAATTTTGGTCGGCGCGGGGATATTCGGCTAGAGTAAAGGTCAGACCGGTTGCCAATCCTCTGACATTGCCGCCGGCAAATATCTGTTCGTGCTCGGAGCGAACCTGCTCCATGCGCAAGCGGGCGTAGCGCTCGCCCTGCGTGGCGGTTTTATATTCGCCCGGATAATCGTAAATTTCCTTGCCGGATTCCGCGTGCTCGCCGTCAATCAACGACGCCACCTTCAAGTCAGACGTGACTGCTTCGAAATCGTATTCGTTCAAATAGTAACCGCCGGACTGAATTTGCCGGCTGAAAGTCCAGTCGAAAATATGCTCTTCGTCGCGGACACCCTGGTTATCGGGCGGGTAATACTTGACCGTGGCATTGCCGGCAAGCGCTTGGTGCGCCTGCATGTTGTCGCACAACACCATGGTGTGGCTGCCGTTCTGGTGCTGGAAGTAGTAGTAGATACCCTCCTCTTCCATCAATCGGCTGACCAGATTGAAGTCGGTTTCCCGGTATTGCACGCAAAATTCGCGTTCCGGGTAGGTTTCGTTCAGATTCAAGGTCGGCACGATGCCGTAATTGCCGAGTATGCTCTTGACGATCTCGGAAGCGGTAGTAGGTGCCGCTTGGTTGTTTTCGCCGACAGAAGGCGACAAAACTCGGCAATTACTGGATCGGGTCATTAGCCAAGCCTTCGGATGCAGCCAGACCCGATAGTTGTACAAATCTCCGAGCATACCAAGTTGATTGACCCGGGTAACAATGCCGTTAAACCAACGGCTGCCGCCGTTCTCCAACGCCAATTCCACGGTCAGGCCGGTGCCGAGCAAGGCTTTCAAGTCGACGGTTCCGCTTTCGCTCAACAATTCCAATTGGTATTCGAACAAACTGCTGACGGCCTCGCTACCGGTCATCCGATACAGCACGAAAACACCGTCACCCAGTGCCGTGGTCACCTTAGCTACCCGCTGATCTTGAGAGAGGGACATGTCGAAATCCTAAATGAAACTGTTGAATAACTAAGCCAGGCGGCTCAACCGATCAATACCGTCGGATAGCCGACAATAATGGTGCCGCCATGGGCGCAACTGTCGCCCATCCGGGCCGCGGGCATATTGCCGATCAATACCGTCGCCGACCCCATCGCGATGGTATCGGGCGGCCCGACGCAGACGGCCATGTCGGTGGCTCTTGCGGCAGGCATACTGCCGATCAAAACCGTTGCCGCACCCGGACCTGAAATCGGCCCACCGACGTGAGGTACCGGTCCGTTGAACATCGGGCAAACATGCATGTCGGTCAAGCGTGCAGCAGGCTGTCCCATTCCCCCCCCTAAGCCGCTTGCCAGACGCGGCCGTTACCGCCGTTGGCGATATCGATGCCTTGCTCCAGAAAGAACTGGTATTTGTCCTGGGATTTGTCCGGCTGCGTCAGTACCGCGGCCAGCATCACGGCCCCGGCCACAGCCTTACCGGTCAAATTGTCGGCCGGCGGCACGGCCGGCACGTTTTCCGGTGCCATACTGCCTTCACTCCAGAACGCCGCCATCGCCGCCCAGGCCGCCGGATTTTCGAACGACGCATCGTGGGCGGCGCTATTCGCCAAGCGGCGATTGGGTTCGGTAGGTTTGAATACCCATAACTCGGCTGCCTCCAAGGCTTTCACCACTTCCGGCTTGGTATCCGGTCCGACCACACTGCGGGCGCTGATGCAGGCCCACCAGGTTGCTTCCCGCTTGGGTAAGGCTCTTGCCAGAAACCGAACGGCATCTGGGAACAGTTTGAGTTCGATCAAGTTGCGCAAAAATGCCGCCGGCGCCAAGTCGTCGGCCAAACAACGTAACGCTTCTGGCTCCAACTGAATGTCCCGGCAAATTTGCGCCGCCGTAGGCATCGTCACTTTGCGTAAACTTACCGCAGTTGTCATGCTGTCTCCCATCTCCAACGTGTCTGATTTCAGATTTTCTCTGTCGCGATTACGAATCTGCCAAGTAAAAATCTTAACCGTTGCACGCCGAGTTAGCTACCCGATTCACAACGCTTCGAATGGGTCTATATTGGCCCAGTCCGTTTGCAAAACCGCCTGCCAACAATTGCCTTTTCCGTGCGCACCGCCGCCGGTGGCATTCGGCAAATCCACAACCATGCCGACATGGTCGCCCGCCACCCCCTCGACACTGACCAAATCGCCGGCGATTCGGAAATTGACGCCGGGGCAATCGGATGCGCTTTTCGATTTCCAGGTCCGCAGCATCATTTGCGGCTTGAAGATATTGACATGGGCTGCTTTGATAACCTGGGCCATCGCCGGCGCGTTAAAGGTGACGAACGGCACGCCTTCCCAAACGCCGACCACTTGCGCCAAGCCGCCGCCTAACGAATGCCCGGTCACCGATATTCTTCTGCCGTTGGCAATTTGTTTGGCGGCCTTCAGCATTTGCCGCGCCGACGAAGATTGGTTGGGTAGAATACGCAAACCGATTCTCAGGTCGGCCCCGATATCCGAAAATAGCTTTCCCGCTTGCCCCGGATTCGTGCCACAACAACCGACCACGACGTCCGAGCTGTTGCACCATATACCGCCTTGAAAACCGTCTCCGTACCAGGTCCCCGATTCCCACTTCTGCACCTGCCAATCGTCGACCATATGGCCGGGAGGATCGGCGTAATACTGGTTGGCGCGTTTGTAATAAGCAGCTATTGCGATTTTTGCGTAGTCTAGGCAGGTAGCCATTGTGACAGTCCTCAATGCGTGACGTTTACAACCAATAAAGTCGAATAAGCTAAGGTGTTTTGTTCGTTGCAGCTTTGTTCAAACAAAATCGTTGTATCTGAGTCTTCGCTTTATTCGGCGGAGAAGGCGTACCTGTCCGATTTTCGACACGGCAAGCCAGCCAATGTACAACGCAAGTATCATTGGTGTTTCCCGCTATTTCGGCAGCGAATTTAAGTATTTCGTCCAACGCCATCTCATCTTTATCCGAACCAAACTTCCGGTCGGCGATTTTTTTGTCAGAACCGTCCCAGCCACTGGTTGCAAAACATCCAAAGCTGTACTTTAGCGGATCATCTTTTTGGCCGGGGCCGTGTACAACGTAATCGAACAAAAACGTGTCAGCGGCTTTTCCGCCGGTAATCAGGGACGGCCAATCTGTGCCGAAACTGGGCATCAAATGACTGTAGTTGGTAAGAGGAGTAATTTTCTCGATAGGCTTCATGCCGAGCTTTCCGCGCAGTCGTAACAGTCCGCCTTCGAGATCTGATTTGTTCTGGAAATTTTTCTTCATAATTTCATCTTTTAGCGTCGTTGCTAAATCGGCACTAATTTCTTGTCCCGGCGGTACATAAAAGACCACCCAAACATTATTGGGCAAGTTTAATGTGTCGGGATCGTCCGTCCCGTCAACAAGAATCCCCCCATGGCCAATCGCGCAAAAATGCTGCATACCCATGATCGATTACCCCCAATGAAATCAAAAATGCCAAAAAACCGGTGTACGTGTTACAGCAAAATGGCGGCGCGATATTTTTATCGAGCCTGCGGGATATTCAACATCCGGCTCCAATTCAACCGATAGTTTGGGTCGTCGTTCGGACATTTTGATTACTCTTCAAGTAAACCCGATAAATGGCTTCAAAATCCCAGGGCTTAATATCTTTGATCGAATCAAAGCCATCGCCCCATGTGTAGTATTTACCTCGGCCACCATAAATCCAGTGACCGAGACCGCCGTATTTGGAATTACCTTTAGCATGAGGTGACTTGACGCCGATTATTCCGGTTGCTGTCTGGCTCACCGTGGCTTCAAATGCCGCGTCCACGGAATACATTGTGTTCAAGAAATGCACGATGGCTTCGGGCGGCAGCGGTAGGTTGATTTCCAATCCAGCCAATTTGTCTTCGGTCACCTGCGATTTGTCGCCAGTTAACAGTTTGGTGATCTGGTCTTTGGTTTTATGATAATCCCAGACCAGCTGTTTTCCGTCGGGCATACCGAAATCGGCAGCAAAATCGATGATTTTTTGTTTGATCGGATCACCGCTTTGCTCGATCTTTTGCAGCCAATTGCTCATCGCAATCAACACCGTATGGAATTGGGTATGGTCGATCAATTCGCGTCGTCGCGGCCCTGCTCTAAAATCGAATAACAACATCATGCAAGCGTTGATACCGCAGATTCCCCACTTCTTATTCGTCGCGCTCAGTCCCGAAATCGTGCTCAAGACTCGTGTCTTACTCATTGACATCGTATCCACCCCGGTTAATTGTTAAAGTTTTCGAGTGCTTGGTTGATTCGTTGCTTAAAGGCGTTCCGGATTGCCGGTTTTTTCCTCTGTCGCTGCGGTTTCTAATCGCTATCAGCCGGTCAACATAGTGGTCTTAAACGGAAATAAACCTAGATGCTTGATCTGGCCGGGGCCCAGGATTTCGTACTTCTGATAGAAGAAGTTCCAGGTGCCGTTGATACGGATACCGAACGTCGTCAGATTTTTTCGAGTCTCGTCCGCAGATTTTCGGGCATACATGTGCGGAGTAATGTATAGGGTGCCGCTGCCCATCAGCGAATCGACCGCTTCGCCGTACTCTTCGCCCAGACCGGACGAATTCATGTTGCCGTGGGTAACCATCACCGTACCGTCGTCCGCTTGCGAACCGATGCCGAAGGTGCAACCGTTCATGGTCACGGTAAAACAGTAGTCCGCTTCCTGGTCCAAAATTTGATAATGCACTTTGTCCGGTGTGTAGTCGCAGATATACGACTTGAAACCCGCCATGGCGTTGGCCGTCTGTTTCAAGTTGTAAACGGGCACAGCGGCGCCTTTGTCGTTGACGCCTTTAAATTGCTGGTCAGGCGATAGTGCGACCAATTCGGCACGCCCGTAGACACTGGTGTTACGCAGAAAACCGGTCTTGATGATGCTCGATTCCATCAGATTCAATAATTCGCTGGGCGTCATGGTTTAGCTCGATTCGCGGTGATGTTTCACGGGAAGGCGATTGCCTTAGGTCTGCTCGTAGTAAAGCCGGTACCGAACCCGGACCTCACCCCAACGCAGGGAAATCCTCGACATAGGACTTCTTGATGGTCTTCTCTATCGTCGTATAGATGCTGACCTGTTCGAGATGGAAGATTTGCCGAACATTCCTTTGACTGGCCCATCCCCAGATGTATTTGAACTTTACGTCCTTATAGACGGTAACCTGATCATTGCGACGGTCGGCGACAATGCCGTAGCTAACGGTATTGGCGATTTCAACCACGGTTTCACGGGTGCTGATGGCCAAGGAATCGCAGTGGGCGAGGATCTGTTGTGCCTCCGACGAACTGACCACTAAGGTCGAATTGGCGCGGACGCTACGATCGTTCAGGCGCTTGACCGCCTCGTCAATCAACTTTTCCTTGTTATCGCTGGGCGCAAAGACGCGGATATGATTGGTCTGAAACCCGTTTGTAAATTTGGCCATTGTCAATTCCTCTTTTTATTGAATATTTTTTATCCGTGCCTTAGGTAAGCGCTAATCGCAGGTGTATGCGTCATAAAACTACCATCGAAGCGCAGGCTTAGACTGCAAGCTCAGGGCAACACACCGGCTTTTCAGCCGGAGGCTAATAACCGTGGCGGCGCGGTCTCGTCGGGCACAATGCTCATGCATAGGGTGTCCCTCAGCATTACGCTAATCGAAGCCGTATTGAAAATCCCCGTCCGACGCGCTCACGTTCACTCGTTCGACCGGCGCACCCTGCATCATCCGGGTCAAAAACTCCTCGCTGATTTTGGGCAGAACGGTGTTGGTCAGGATGGCATCGATCATCCGGCCGCCGCTTTCCAACTCGGTACAGCGGCTGGCGATCAGTTTGATCACGTCGTCGTCGTAGTTGAACGGGACTTTGTGGGTTTCTTCGACGCGTTTTTTGATTCTGTTCAATTGCAAGCGGGCAATCGCGCCTATCATTTCGTCGTTTAACGGATAGTAAGGAATCACGACCAGACGGCCGAGCAGCGCCGGCGGAAATACTTTCAGCAACGGCTCGCGCAAGGCTTTGGATATGCCTTCCGGTTCCGGCATCAGATCCGGGTCCTTGCACAGATTGGCGATCAAGTCGGTACCGGCGTTGGTAGTCAACAAAATCAGCGTGTTTTTGAAGTCGATGACCCGGCCTTCGCCGTCTTCCATCCAACCCTTGTCGAACACCTGGAAAAAGATTTCGTGCACGTCGGGATGGGCTTTTTCGACCTCGTCCAGCAACACGACGCTGTAAGGCCGGCGCCGCACGGCTTCGGTCAATACGCCGCCCTCGCCATAACCGACATAGCCGGGAGGCGCGCCTTTCAGCGTCGACACGGTATGCGCTTCCTGGTACTCGCTCATGTTGATGGTAATGACGTTCTGCTCGCCGCCGTACAAGGCTTCGGCCAAGGCCAGAGCGGTTTCGGTCTTACCGACGCCGGATGTACCGGCCAACATGAACACGCCAATCGGTTTATTCGGATTGTCGAGACCTGCGCGCGAGGTCTGAATCCGTTTGGCGATCATTTCCAGCGCGTGGCGTTGGCCGATGATGCGCTGCTCCAGATTGTCGGCCAATTTCAGCACGGTTTCGATTTCGTTTCTGACCATCCGCCCGACCGGAATGCCGGTCCAATCCTGTACCACCGCAGCGACGGCCTGATGGTCGACGGTCGGCAGGATCAGCGGCGATTCGCCTTGTTGTTCGTGCAATTGCGTTTGCAGCGATTTAAGTTCGGTCAGCATGGCATCGCGATCCTCGTGTTCCGCTGCCGATTCGTCAGCCGTAGCGTTCGCGCCATCCACGGCATGGCCGGCCGAGCGCAATTTACCCCGAAGCGCCAGAATTTTGCCGACCAATTCTTTCTCGGCGTTCCAGCGCTCCTCCAGACCCAGCAAGCGCTCGCGTTCGGCCGCCAATTTTTCGTTGGCCAACTCTTCGCGGCCGGCCACTTCGACACCGACAGCTTTTTCGCGGCCGATGATGGCGAGTTCGGTTTCCAAGGCTTCGATACGCTTACGACAATCGTCGACTTCGGCCGGCACCGCGTGCTGGCTGACGCCGACCCGGGCACAGGCGGTATCCAACAGACTGACCGCCTTGTCCGGCAGTTGCCGGGCCGGAATATAGCGGTGCGACAGTTTTACCGCGGCTTCCAGCGCCTCATCCAGAATCAGCACTTGGTGGTGTTTTTCCTGTACCGAAACCACGCCGCGCATCATCCGGATCGCCTTGGCTTCGTCCGGTTCGTGGACTTGCACGACTTGAAAGCGGCGGGTCAAGGCCGGGTCTTTCTCGATATGTTTTTTATACTCGGCCCAGGTCGTTGCGGCGACGGTACGCAATTGGCCGCGCGCCAACGCCGGCTTCAACAGATTGGCCGCATCGCCGGTGCCGGCCGCACCGCCGGCGCCGACCAGGGTGTGGGCTTCGTCGATGAACAAAATGATGGGTTTCGGCGACGCTTGGACTTCTTCGATGACCTGACGCAGGCGGTTTTCGAATTCGCCCTTCATGCTGGCACCTGCCTGCAGCAAACCGACGTCCAAGGTGCGCAAACTGACGTCGCGCAAGGACGGCGGTACGTCGCCGGCGACGATTTTCAAAGCGAAGCCTTCGACCACGGCGGTCTTGCCAACGCCGGCCTCGCCGGTCAAAATCGGATTATTCTGGCGGCGGCGCATCAGGATGTCGATTACCTGGCGGATTTCCTCGTCGCGGCCGACGATAGGATCGATCTTGCCTTGGCGGGCCTGTTCGGTCAGGTCGACGGTGAACTGTTTCAGGGCCTCCTGCTTGCCCATCGCCGCCGGCGCCATCGCGCCGCTGGCCTCGCCCGGCGTCGCAGCAATGTGGCTACCGTCGGTTGCCGCCAAACCGTCTTCCGGCGAACCGGCAATTACGCTTGGCAACTCGTCCGATAGGCTATCCGGTTTAAATTTTTCGAATTCGCGGGAAATGCCGATTAGCTCGTTGCGCAGGCCTTTGGTTTTCAGCATGCCGACCAGCAAATGGCCGCTACGCACCTGGTTTTCGCCGAATAACAGCGTGCCGTAAACCCAACCGCGTTCGACGCTGTCTTCGATGTGCGGCGAGAAATCGGAAATCGAGGTCGAGCCGCGCGGCAATTTGTCCAGCGCTTCTGTGACTTCTTTGGCGATCCGCGACATGTCCAGGCCGTAATGCTTGATTGCCCGGTGCAGGTCGGAATCGGGCAATTGCAGCAATTGGCTCAGCCAATGCACCAATTCGACATAAGGGTTGCCCCGCAGCTTACAAAACACCGTTGCGCTTTCGACGGCTTTGTAACAAACCCGGTTTAATTTCCCAAACAGCTTGACTCGGCTAATTTCTGCCATCGCTACATTTCCTGTTCAAAAGTTAAGGTTGGTTTAACAGTTCGCCCCAACGGCGATAAATGGGTCGAGCAATAAATCGTCGGCATCGCGTTCGCTGTGGCGCGGCCCCAGCCACATACTCCAGCCCAGTTGCGCATAGCCATTCATACTGCGTTTATCCTGTTGCTGCGGCACACCCAACGCCAATTCCGGCGGCACTTCGGAGTGTTTCAAAACCAATTGTGCGTCCCAGACATATTCGTCGCCGACGTAATTGCGCACACTGGCTTTCAGTTGTTCGAACAACACCGCGCCCGGTAACAGCGCCAGATAATCGGTCAGCGCCATCGGCCCCAACACGACCTTGAATTTGTGCTGGCAGCCCCATACCGAAGCGCCCAATAACGCGGTTTGGCCCAAGCTGGCTATATCTGCACTGGCACCCAATCGAGTTTGTTCCGACGGCTGAATATCCATCCATTCGCCGACGAATTCTTCGATTCTGACCCCCAGTCCCAGCACATCGGCGATCACGGCGCGCAATCCGTCCGGATGCTTGGTTTGGGCGGAAAAGTGGCCGGCGTAAAACAGTTTCGCCCGATCCGCCAGCGCATCGCGCTGCTGAAAAGCCTCTCCGGCAACGCCCAACAAGCTACCGACGTAAAAAGCGAAGCGGTCGGTTTGCGGCCGATCGTAATGCACTTCCGGCCGAGCGTTGGCCCAAGCCCGGTAAAACAGGCTGATCATGCGATGGTGAAACACATCGGCAAACCGGGCCAGGGTCGGATCGTGGTGGTGGCGCGCACGTTGTCGGGCATATTCGGTCAAATGCAACGGCAACGGGCCGTGCGGGCCGAACAGCCCCATAAAGTTCACGGCCAGCCGCGGCGTTGCGGATTTGCCTCCCGCCGCAACGTAGGCCGAAACGGCGGACGCCGGAAACTCCAGCTCGGGCTCCTGCGACAAGCGAATCGCATCGTCCCCTGCCTTTAGGCTTTCGCCCAGACGCGGTTTGTCCGGATGCAGGGTTTCGATCAAGCGCAAGGCTTCGAAAAAATCGAAGCGGTAAGCGGCTTGTTGCAATTCGTCGATCAGAACGTGTGCCGACATCCCATCCTCACCGGCCATCTGGCCACTTCGCCGCGATCGGTAGTACGAATCGCGGTTTCGACGAAGGAATTGATCGATACGTAGCGGGCAAAAAATTGCTCCAGCACGGTACCCATCAAAAAGTAACCGCCACCCTCGAATGCCGACTCGTCGAGCAATACCGAAATTTCCAGACCGCGGCCGAACACCATCGGTCCTTTCGAATCGATGCGCCGGACCACATTTTTCGACGCGACCGAAATCACGCCCTCGATTTGTTTTTTGATCGCCGGCTCCCTGCCTTCCGCATAAAGCCCCAACAATTCGCGCAACGCGGCGGCACCTGCTTTCTGGTCGCTGTCGATCAAGGACAAATAATTCAGCGATAAATGGTTGATCAGACGCCACACCGTATCCGACTCATAGGCTGCCGGTAACGGCCGGGTCGGTCCGGCAATGCAACGGATCGATTTGACCGGGGCGCTGATCTGGAGCGTAAAGTCGGTCTCGCCCAAGCCGACCGGCATTACCAACGGCAAATCGCGGTTGGTACATAACGTCTCTATGCCCAACTGCGCCAATTTAGTGGAATACGGGGCCTCGGCCGCGTCGACCAAAGCGATAAACACTTCGCTGCCGATGTAGCTGGAGCGCACGCCTTTACGCCGCTGTTTGGACGACAACACCCGCTTGGTCCGGCGGAGGGCGTAAAACGCGGTTTCCGTTTGGTTCTGGTAAGCCGACTTGGAACCGTAGAACGGTAGAAATGCCTGTTCGCCGGCCTGGTCGTTGCCGTAACCGCAAACCTCGTTAACGCTGTACACCTCATAGTCCATCGGCCGGCTGCGGTCGACTACCAAATGGTATTCGGACTGGCGGTGGTCGACGTGGATCCGGTCGGCGCGCTTCGGGAACAAATTGATGGCCGGCGCGCAAAACAGCGCCAAATTGTTCTGGTCCAGCGCGTTGACCAGTTGCAAATCGCTGCGGTCCAATAGCACGAACAGTTCCAGTTCCTCGCTGTCGCAAACCGCCGTCAACTGGTTCAGCCGCTCCAGCTCGACGAACAGGTAGCGCTCCGGAAAGGCGAAATATTCCTGCAAGATCCGGTAACCGTCGAACGAGCGCGGCGTTTGCCTGAGTAGCGCCTCGTCCTGATTGAAGCCCATGCCGTGCGCCACCCGACCGTTAGCATATTCGAAAACATGGGATGCACCGACTTTGAACTTGCCGGCCAAACCGACCGCGTTGGCCAGAAACTGCTCGTACAAGCGGTAAGGAATATTGCCGGAACCGCGCAAAAACAACGGCAAACTTTGCAGCGGCATCTTGCTGAATTTAATTCCGCCGACCGTACGCAACACGATACGGAATGCCGCCTTGACCGTCGGCGGATACCGTCCCGGCGCCAAGCCGCTGCTGGAAATGGCCGCCAAACTGGGCAGATATTCCAATTGCGCCAGTTGCAGTGGCCAAAGTTGCACCGCTTGCGAAGTCCTGTATTCGCATGCGGTTTGTTCGCCTTTAGCGATCAAACTGCGCAGCACCGTATCCCGCGGAATGGTCAAGCCTTCCGCCAACGCCGCTTCGGCGAAATCCGGCTTGAATTCCACCACTGCCATCGACGGCGTCGCCGACAAATAATGCGGATAAACGATTTGCAGCAGTTGCTGGGTGAAATTCGGAAATTCGGCGTCGACTTTGAGCTGTACCCGTGCCGCCATGAAGGCAAAGCCTTCGAACAACCGCTCGACGTAAGGATCGGAACACTCGAAGGTATCCAGGCCCAGCCGGCCGGCGATCTTCGGAAATTCGGCAGCGAACTCGGCGCCGACTTCCCGGACGTATTGCAATTCGCGGTTGTAATATTTCAGCAGTTTCGGATCCATGGCCGCTCAATCCAATTCCTGAATGGTCATTTCCCCAGTCTCCAGATCGAGGTCGCTGCGGATAAACAAATGAATCGGCAACGGCTGCGCCCATAGATCGCCTTCGATGGTAAAAGACAGGGCTTTGTTACTCATCTGCTCGTCGTCCTTCACCAGCTCCACCGACAGCGAATCCGGCAAGATGCGCGGTTCGAAACTGGCTATCGCCTGCTTAACCTTTCTCTGGATCTGTTTGGCATCGATGCCGGTTACCGAAACGCCGGAAAACACCGGCGAGCCGAAGTTCAACACCGAATTCGCCACGAACGGGTAATCGGCAAGATCGGTCATGCTTTCCAAAGCCGCCGTGTTCAGCAGCCAGCTTAAATCGCGTAGTACGCTTTGCCGGAGTTGACGCATCGACATGACGCGTTGTTCGCGGCTTTCTTTTTGATTTTCCGGCGCATCGTCGGTCAGCCGGTCCAATAAGGACGGCTGCAAGCGCTCGGAGTGAAGCAAATCGGCCATTACTGCGGTTCCGCTGCGCCGGCCAGTTCGATGCTGCGCACATCCAACAGCGCATAATCGTCGACATCGGTTGCCAATAAACGCTGACCAAGGCCGTGAGCGGTATCTGCCGCCACCGGCTGCCAGTCGGTCAGCCGCGACAGGCGAATCCGCGCATCGTCGGCCAGTTCCGAACCGGGATAACGCGACGGAATAAAGCCTTCAGCTTCGCCGCCGTTAATCCAGGTGAAATGAGCGGGAAGCCAGACCAAATCGCGCAAGTCGGTCGGCTTTTCCAACTGAATCTTGCTGATTTGCATGAAGGGAATCCAATAATAACGGCCATTGATAATGGCTTCCAGACAGGGGCCGAGCCGAACGTCGGCGTCCGCGATCCAGGCGAACGGAGTACCGTCGATGGAACCGGGCGTCGCCGGCGCCTGATTCATGGCGAGATTGCGCAATTCCGCTGCCTGCGGGTGGTTGCCGTCGCTTTCCAGTTTCAAAGCCTCCAGCATCAGGGCCATCCATTCCTGCGGCTGGCCGAAAACCAGCGGCGTCTTACGGCCGGCAAACACTTCCTTGCGTAAGGCCTCGCACTGTAAGACCTGTTCGTAGGTACTGACCATCAGCAGAGTGGATGCATCCAGATCGCGCAACACGTTGAGTTGATTGAGGGCTTTGTCCCACAGGCCCGATATGCAATACAACTGGAACAATAAAACCCGCAGTTTGGCGTCCGCCGGATTCTGCCGAATCTGTTGCTGAGTTTGCTGCAAAGCGGGCTCCAATTCTCCGTTTGCGATCAGTTGCGAAACAGTGAGCATGACTTCTCCAATAGGTCAGAAAGATATCCCCGGCAGCGTGCACGCCACCGGGGACGGCGATTAAAGCGCTTGGTTTTTCTTCAAATCCCAGCCTTTGAATGCACCGGCGGTGGCCGACTTGCCTTCGCCGAAGGTGCTGTACTTCATTTTGGCCTGGTTGAAGTTGATGGAAAGCGATTCAGAGGGACGTTCGCCGCCGCTGCTTTGGCTGTAGCCACTGACGATGGCTTCCGACAGCTCGATTTCCAAATAGACTTGCTGTTTGGTATCGGCGCCTGCGGTTTGAATGAAATGAATCGTCGCAGTGCCCAAGCTCTTGCCGCAAATGGCCTGCATCCACAAGTCCACGGACGCAACGTCCATGCTTTTGGTCAGGGTCACTTCCGAAAAAGACGGATTGCTGGTATCCCGGTCTTTACCGGCACCGCTGGTGCTGATCGCACGGCCGACGCCCCATTGCAGCGAATCGATCGTGATCCAATCGGCGTGGCCCTCGACGGTGCTATCGCCTTTAATTTCGGTTGCAAATTTCAATAAAATCATACTGCTCTCCTTTCCACTTTGGTCATTAAAACAAACGGGTATGCCACCCGGGATTTATAGGTCCCGGCGATCCGGGATTTATAAAATTTCTTGCCGCTAGCCGCGGCGGGCCGAATGCCCGGCATTGCCAACCGAACGGCATCCGGCGTGATCGAATAACGCTATTTATCCTTTCTGCGACGGCAATTTGGAGGTCAGACGCAAAGACACCGTCAAACCTTCCAATTGGTAATGCGGCCGCAGGAAAAACTTGGATTGGTAATAACCGGGATTGCCTTCCACTTCCTCGACCACCACTTCGGCGCCGGCCAAAGGCCGTCTGGCTTTGTCCTTCTCGGTGGCGACGGCCGGATTGGTCAACACGTATTGGCTGATCCAGGTATTCAACCAAGACTCCATATCCTCCCTTTCCTTGAAAGAACCGATTTTGTCGCGAACGATGCATTTCAAATAATGGGCGAAACGGCAGGTCGCGAACAGGTAAGGTAGGCGCGCGGCCAAGTTGGCGTTGGCGGTTGCGTCCGGATCTTCGTATTCGGCCGGTTTTTGCAAAGATTGCGCCCCGATGAACGCGGCAAAGTCGGTATTTTTCTTATGCAACAACGGCATGAAACCGCTTTTCGCCAGTTCCGCTTCGCGCCGGTCGGTAATTGCAATCTCGGTCGGACACTTCATATCGACGCCGCCGTCATCGGTCGGAAACGAATGCACCGGCAAGCCTTCCACCGCCCCGCCCGACTCGACGCCGCGAATCTGCGAGCACCAGCCGTAGTATTTGAACGAACGGTTGATGTTGACCGCCATCGCATAGGCCGCATTGGACCAAGTGTATTTGCTGCTGTCGGCTCCTGAAGTATCTTCCTCGAAATCGAATTCCTCGACCGGGTCGGTTTTGGAACCGTAAGGCAAGCGGCTCAGGAAGCGCGGCATTGCCAATCCGATATAGCGGGAGTCTTCCGATTCGCGCAACGAGCGCCAAGCGGCGTATTCCGGCGTCTGGAAAATTTTGGTCAAATCGCGCGGATTGGCCAATTCCGACCAGCTTTCCATTTGCAGCACCGACGGCGCCACGCCGGAAATGAACGGCGTATGCGCGGAAGCGCTGATTTTCGCCATCTCGCCCAACAATTCGACGTCCTGCGGACTGTGGTCGAAATGGTAATCGCCGACCAAACAGCCGAAAGGTTCGCCGCCGAAAGTGCCGTATTCTTCTTCGTACAGCTTTTTGAACAGCGGGCTTTGGTCCCAGGCGGTACCCTTGAATTTTTTCAGGGTTTTGCCCAGTTCGTTTTTCGAAATGTTCAACACCTTGATTTTTAACATCTCGTCGGTTTCGGTGTTGTTCACCAAATAGTGCAAGCCGCGCCAGGCCCCTTCCAGTTTTTGGAAGTCGGGGTGGTGCAGAACCAGATTCAATTGTTCGGTGATTTTTTGGTCGAGACTGGCGATGATGGACTGGATCGACTTGATGGCGTCGTCCGAAATTTTGGTGACGTCCTTCAAGGCGTATTGGGCCAGTGTCGCTACGGCGGTGTTGACTTGATTCGCCGCCTCGGTACCCGGTTTGAACTCCTTGGCCAGCAAGGCGGAAAAATCGTCGAACTCCAGGGTTTGGGTTGCCCCTTGCGCGCTTTGCGATTCTAATTCTGCCATGGCTTATTCTCCTTGCCCTTCGGTGGTTTCGCTTCCGGATTCGGCCGGTTTGGCAGATGCCGCCAAGGTTTGCAGCAAGGCCGGATCGTTGATCAGTTTAGCGATCAATTCTTCCGCACCGGTCTTGCCGTCCATGTAAGTAATCAGGTTGGACAACTGGGTTCTAGCCTCCAGGATTTTGTCCAAACCGGCCACCTTTTTCGCCACGGCAGCAGGAGAAAAGTCGTCCATGCTCTCGAAGGTGATATCCACGCTCAAATTGCCTTCTCCGGTCAAAGTATTGGCGACTTGGAACGCGACGCGCGGCTTCATCGATTTCAAACGGTCATTGAAATTATCGACGTCGATTTCCAGCAATTTGCGGTCGGCCACCGGAGCCAGCGGCTCGGACGGTTTACCGGACAGGTCCGACATCACGCCCATCACGAACGGCAACTGCACTTTCTTCTCCGAGCCGTACAATTCGACATCGTATTCAATCTGCACCCGGGGCGCCCGGTTTCTCTGTATAAATTTCTGACTACTCTCAGCCATGTTTTTCTCCAGTTGAAATAGTTAATAACAGTAAAACTTTAGTTCAGATCGGGACCTTTGATTAAATCTATTTGCGACAGTGCATCCGGCATCAGGTTGTTGACTATGCTCAGGAAATCCGCGGTAGCAAGGTATTTGGCGCGTTGCAACAAAATCGGTACCGGGCTGGACGGTTCGTTTTCGGCATAATATTTACAGAGCAAATCCAAAGTTCTAACGACATCGGCTCGGGTCTCAATCGTCCCGGCCACCTGTTTTACCTTGGCCGGCGCTTTGGCTCCGGCTCCGGCTCCGGTTTCGTCTTCGGCATCTGCGCCGGCGTCCTCCCCGGCTGCTTCGGCTTCGCCAACCAACCGGCTACCGGCCAGTTGGTCGAATTGGTAACTGATTTCTTTCAACAAGGAGCGGAGCCCAGACAAATTCGCCCCTTGCCCAACCCCGACCTTTTCGCTGACGAAATTCTCGAGCTGAGCCACGCTGGCACTGCTCTCGCCTATTGCCCGGAATGTTGCTGCCAGTTCTTCGCCGTCCACATCCAAAAACGCGGCCTTGATGGCGTTGATATCCGGTTTGGCGACGCCTTCCGGCGGCTCCAGCTTATCGGTTGCATATTGAATGTCGCGCAAACAGAACCGGCCTACGGCTTTGGATTCGACCAGCGGCGTCAAACTCAACGGCCGAATGATCCAGTCGAAATTTACCAACTCTTCGATAATGTTGATCCGCAAGGTAGGATCGAGGCCGTCGTCGGGATCGAGTTGCGGGTGTATGCTATCCCAATACCGATTCACCGACTCCTGCAACAAACCCAGCCCGTCGCGGAAACCGGCCAAACCTTCCAGCGGAATTAAAGCCCTGATCAAATACAAAATAACTTGCAAGTCCCTGGATCTTTCCAGCAGCGCTATGGTTTGCTTTTGGATATCGCGCCAGTTGGGCGGCATCGCCTTTTCGCCGGTAAATTGGTTTTCCGGCGTGCCTTGAATGTCCGTGTCCAACGCGATGCGGGCGGCGTCATACTCCAAATTGTCTCCGCACGGGTTATCCGGGCTTATTTCGTTTAACAAGCCTGATAAATCTGCCATGTTTTATTCTCCGATCTATAAAGTCCCGCCAGCAGCGGCGGCAAGCTAGCAAATTGCCATGCCAGCGACGCGCGGTCGCGATAGGTTTGCAGCTCGATGGCAAATCGCAGCCTCTTCGCTGCTTCAACTTGCGTTTACCAATACCCCACCAAGGTTACAAATTTGTGTCGCCGAACCGAATCTCGCCGCTGGTTCCGCCCAGTATGGGCGCTTCCAGTGTAGCCGCTTTTGCGCCGCGTGCCGAAAATTGGAATGAGTCGCCGCACTGCGCTCGGCCCCGCCTAACATCAGGCCCTTCGGCTAACTATGCTAAGCATTACACAAGATATGTGCCAGCCGTCGCGGCCTAACGCCTGCGGAAGATCAAACCATTGATAGATATGAAAATATTTGAACAGAGTCACGAAGCGGCACTATGCAGCCGTTCGCGTCAAACCGGAATGTCGGCACGATATGTCGTCACCGATACGGGATTTAGTAAGCCTTTTGCCGCGCTATCCCGGCAAAAGGCACGAATGCAAACTACCGGGAGTTCCGGCAACGAGCGCCCGGAAAATCGAAAGCCGCTTGCGGAGCAACGGGATCAGGCCGGCTCGCGGCGGTCAGCCGAATTGGGTGACGACGACAGTAATGTTGTCTCGGCCGCTACGCGCCAACGCCTGATTAACCAGGCTATCCGTCGCTTCCCGGCAATCGCCGACAGCCATCAAACCGGCAATTTCAGCCTCGCTCAGCTCCTTGTCCAGACCGTCGCTGCACAGCAAAAAGCGGTCGCCCGGCTCGGCCCGAAAGCGGACCACATCCAACACCAAATCTTGCTGGCCGCCAACGGCCCGGGTAATCACGTTGGCCCCGACCTGCTGTTCGGCCACTTCCCGGGTCATAAACCCGGAATCCATCAATTCGTCTATCAGCGTGTGGTCGCGCGTCAGTTGCCGAAATTGAGCTCCGCGCAGTTGGTAAAGCCGGCTATCGCCGGCCCAAATCGCCGCACATTCTGCCGCTCGGGCCAGCAGCACGACCACCGTGCTACCGATAATCCCGCCCTGCTGCAGACCCGAGGCGAAGCGGCGCAAATCGTCGTTAATTTTTTGCAGCCGCGCCAGCACCACTTCGATTTGCCCATCCAGGCTCTCGGCCGGCGCCATCGCCGATAAGCTATCCACAACCAGGCGGCTGGCCAGGTCGCCGGACTGGTGTCCGCCCATACCGTCGGCAACCACCCACAACCCTTGCGCCGGACAATCCAGCATCGCATCCTCGTTATGTTTGCGCTTGTTTCCGACCACACTAACGCCGTAAGAATGCCAATTCAGCGCAGACGAAGCCGACTCGGCGACTATTTCAGCCCCGTTTACCGCGGCTGGGCCGGACTGGCGGCATTCCAAGATTTGTTTGTAGTTCTGCAACTGCCAGGAGCGCGAAGTTTGCGGTGCGCCCTGTAAAAAATCGGCATAAGTATCGATGGGCGGTAAGCCCTCGCAACATAACAGGGTTGCCGGCCCCGATTGCGTTCCCGCCGATGACCATATGCTGTAACAAGTTAAAAATCGGGCCATCAATGCTTGGCTCAAGTACGGATACGCCAGATTGCTCTGCGCTAAATCCCGCATCTCGAACCCTGACGCAAATTTATTGGGCTGCTGCCGAAAATCCGCAACCGGCTCGGCTTGAAAATAATTGGCCGGGCCGTAACGGTTCCAGGAAATCCCCGATACCGCCGCATCGAAGCCCTCCAAATCGAAGGACTCGCTCAGCACCGATAACGCGACCTCTTCGAGTTGCGAGAACCACACGTTCTCCGGCAGAAACAAGCCCATTAACGTATCGCTAGGCACCGGCTGGGCCAAGGTCAACGGGTAATAGCGCCCCACCCGATCGACACTCGGCATCATCACCCCGGCCCAGGCCGAGTTACCGCATATTCCGGGTCCGAGAGCAAAACGCCAGAGCGGACTGACCAAAAACGAGGATAGCCATTTGTCTCCTAGCGCGTCCTGGCTGGCGCGTAACGAAGATTGCAGCCATTGGTCCCAGGGTTCGATGAATTGGCGGGGCAAACGCCGGCTGACGAAATCGCCTAAGCTAGGAACTTTGCCGAAAAAACCGACTGCCGCCGGCTCGACGTTGGTCACAACGCCTCCGGACAACGAAAGCTTTGGTATTCGCTAATGCCGAACGGATTGTTTACGCTGGCGGCGTGCAATTCGAAACGGGCGCTGAAACCTTCCACTTGTACCGTCAGATTGAAGCGGTCCGGCAAGCCGGTCGGCTCAATGTTGAATTCGTCGAACATACGAAACAGCGCCCAGGCGCCATCTTTGGCACGGCTGACTTGCTTGCCGTCCAAGGTCTCGAATACCACGCGCACCCCGGCGCTGTTATTGCTTCCCGGCCATTGAAATTTGGTCAACTGTTCCGGCCCGTGGCGATAGACCAATTCCTGGCCTTCAACATTGAGCCGAAAGGTGCCGACCCTGTCGTCCAGCGCCAAGGGTTTCAATTCGAACTGCACCTGAGGTACGGCGCCCCCACCCGGAAAAAACGCATCGCGGATTTTGGCGGCAATCTGGAATTGGCGGATGCTGGCCGGCGCCAAGCCCAACGCATTGTCGGATTTAAGCTCTTGCCACTGTACCGCGGCAATATCGACGAACGGTTTTAAATTGGCATTGAAGAACTGGTCGACGATACCGTTCGCGGCGAATACCTTGGCAAAATCGGCCAGCAACACGTCTTGCTGGGTGTTTTTCGCAAACGGATACCGGCCGGCCAATGCCGCTTTGCATGGTATGGCCACGGCGGTTTTCAACATTTCGTTGAGCTGGTTTTTTGCTCCGCTCTTGATTTGTTGGCCGCCGGTGGCGGTCAAAGCATTTAAAGAAGCCGCAATAGGCCCCGGCAAACGGGCGAATTCCATTTTCGCCGCCTGCAGCGGATCAATACCGCCGCCCGCGGCTTTGGCCGCTTCGGTGGATAACGCCTGGCCACCGGCGTTGCTGGCGGAACCGATTTGCATCAAGTAGTCGTGCAGATTCTTAATACTGGCCAGCGCCGAAGCGATTGGCGCCGGCCGGTCCGCCGCTCCGCGCACTTGCGCGTTAAACGGCTCGAAATACGCCTCCAAGGCTTTTACCGGATCGATGCCTTGTTCGCTTTGTTTAGCGACCGCCAGCAATTTTTGGGTGGCCGCTTCCGGCACGGCGATGCCGCCGGCCGCTTTGCTAAGGCTGTCCGCCAATTCGGCCGAGAGTTTGCTCAACGAAGTATTTTTTTCCACTAACTCGAGCAACAGTTTCAGCGGCGAATCCGGTCTGGACAATAGATCCAAGGTATCGACCAGTTGGCTGGTGCCTGCCTGCGGCCGGAATTTAACGGCGGACAATACGCCGTCCCAGGTTTTTTGGTAGTCGGCCAAGTACAACCGCTTGAAATCGCCGTATAAGCGGTCGATTTCGGTCAACGTGTTGCCGCTTTCTGTCCCCAATACCCAATTCTGCTCGCTGGCTTCCTTGACGTAAGACATGCCCTTCTTCAAAAACAGCTCGGTATAGCCATAGGCGGTGAACACGCCAGGCACTACGATCGACTCCAGTTCTTTGCCGTTGGCCGCGACGAAAACCCTGCCGCCATTGGGCGCCAATTGAGCGGCAACGATCAGGTCGCGGCTATGGTCGAACAACGCTTCGCTTTTAAAGCGGCTGTAAACTTGGTTGACCAATGGTATCTGGCTGAGCTTGTTGCGAACCGCGCCGACAAAGTTGTTATCGATCGCGACCGGGTCGAGCGGAAAAGCCAGCAAATTGTCCAAATGGATTTGCAGTTTCGCCTGCGTCTCCGGGTCGGTCGCGAACATTTGTTCCCAATCCAGTTTGACCCAGGGCTGAGCAACCTTAGCGTCCATCCGCTGCGGTTCGCCGAACATCAGATAGACGCGCAGCAATTGGTACAGTACGTCCAGATTGGCGCCTTCTTCACTCTGCATGCGCTGTTGCAAGCGCTGCACGATTTGTACGGCAAAGCCTTCCCGTAACAAGCGCTGGTAAGCCATGTCCACGCCGGAACCGATCTTATCGCCCTGATCCAAACCGAAACCTGTGGTCCAGCCGGCTTGCCGGTAAACGTCCGCCGCAGCTTGTAACGCGTTCAGCTTCGGCAGCAATGCCAAAAATCCGGTGCGTGCATCCCGAGCCACGATATTGCTGGCACGGTAAGCTTCTATCTGTTTATCGACCTCGGCTATCGCCATTTTGTTGGCGGTAAAACTGACCGACCAGACCAACGCCGCAATCGCGACAAACACAAAGGTTGCGCCATAAGCGGCGAGCGTCATCAGCCGGTATCGCCGCTCGATCCGCGGGTCGGTGCCGACCAGGTCCGCTTCCGGAAACACCACCTGTTTCAATAACTTGGTCAGAAAATAGCTTTTGCCGCGGCCGCTCAACAGCGGTACCGCTTGGCGGTCCAGTCTGAAACTGGCGGCCAGGGCCGACATGATGCGGTCGATCGGAGTACCTTCCTGCGTACCGCTGCTGAAGTACACGCCGCGTAATAAAAACGGCTCTTCATAACGATTGGTCGAAAACGTGGCTTGCAAGAAATCACTAGCCACTGTTTTGAACAGCCGCATTTGCTGCGGGAAGTCGAATATGGCAGCACGCCGCTGAACATCGCGCTCTTCCTGCATCCGTTTCAAGCGCCGTTGTACCAGACGTTCGACCAGTTCGTCGTAACCGCGATCGAACTGTTGGATGTGCTCGGCCGGATTATCGCTGGCGGAATCGGTACGCAGAAAGGTTTCACCCCAAACTTGGCTGCGCTCGTCTTCGGTCAAGTTTGCGAAGAAGTCGTTAAATCCGGCAATCAAATCGGTTTTGGTAAACAGCACGTAAACCGGCAACTGCACGCCCAAGCGGTCGTTCAGCTCCATGATTCGACGCCTGACCGCGGCCGCGTGCTGCCGCAACTCTTCTTCCGTTTGTTGCATCAAGTCGCTGACGCTGACCGCAACGAATACGCCGTTTAAAGGCCGACGCGGCCGGTATTTCTTCAGTAATTGCAAAAAACCTTGCCAAGCCGAGGCATCGACTTCCTTGTGGCTGTCCTGCGTGGTATAGCGGCCGGCGGTATCCAGCAGCACCGCTTCGTCTGAAAACCACCAATCGCAGTCGCGGGTACCGCTGACACCCTTGACGGAGTGTTTACCCAAGCGCTCCGCCAACGGGAAATGCAATCCGGAGTTGATCAGTGCCGTGGTTTTTCCGGAGCCCGGCGCGCCGATAATCGCGTACCACGGCATTTCATAGAGAAACTGCGAGCCGCGTTGTTGCTTACGTCCGCTGGTTTTCAACAAAGCCAACGCTTCGTCGAAGCCGCGGCTCAACACATCCAACTCGGCTTCCGCTGCCGCTTCGGTGCCATGGGCGTTATCGGCGGGGTCTTTTCCTGTCAAATCGGCCATCAAATTTTGGTCGCGCTGCCGCGAGAAACGGTAGGCCAATATTCGATAAATCAGCCATACCGTTACCAATAAGCCGATCGATATACCTCTAGCCAATTCCGCTTCCAGTGGCGCAACCCCGGCAATTGCAACCAATGGCCCGATAAACCAGATCAACAGCGCCAGAAACAGCACTCCGATCAGTTCCAACACCCATTTACGTTTGAAAAAATTGATTATCGGTTCCACGCGCAATACTCACTTAATCAGGATGTCGACACGGCGGTTAAACGCTCGATGTTCCGGGCTGTCGTTAGGCTCCAACGGCTCGCCGTCCGCCCGGCCTTCGGCGCGGACGCTTCCGCGCAATTGGGCGGAAGCGGTCAGAATTGCCAAAACATTTTTCGCGCGGGCGGTCGACAAATGCCAGTTGGACGGAAAGCGGGCAGACACAATAGGCCTATCGTCGGTATGGCCGGTAACCAAAATCGAGTCTTGCTGGTTCTCGAGTTCTTTGGCGATTTTTTTTAACATCGGGATGAATTCGGGTTTCACTTGGTCGCTACCCGAGGGGAACGAATTACGAACCCGGATAATGCTGTCGTCTACCACTTCCACCATGTTCTTGGCTATTTCGTCGCGCAATAATGGAATGAAGCGTTGTGCGCGATTAGGGCTTGGCAGGGGAATAACCGGCGAAACCGGAGTGGCAGTTTCAACCGCTGCCAACAAAATTGGCTCTTTGCTCAGCTTGAGCAACTCCTTGTAGGTAGGGTCGGAAGCGGTATTGATAAAAAATGCGAAGCCCAAATAACACAGTAGGGCCAAACCTCCGGCAATGGTCGCAAACACCCATAGCGGCACTCGAGATATTAGAGGATGGACTGCAGTTTTCTGACCTTGCCAACGGGGCGACAACTCCGCCGGATAGTCGCCGCGGACGCGTTGGATTAACTGGTAAAGTTCAAGCCTTTGCTTTTCCAGCTCGTTCATGCCATTCGCCATGATACGAAATTTGCCTTCGAAACCGAAGCTCAATAGTGCATAGCCGAGTTCAATCAGAGCCAGATTCTGAGCGGGTTGCTTTACTAATTGATCGAGAATTTGAAAAAACCGTTCGCCGCCCCATGCTTCCTTGTGAAAAACGATCAATAAGCTCTGATGCCCCCAGTTGCTTTGCGATCCCCAAGGCGTGTTCTGAATGATCTCGTCGAGAAAAGTACACAAGCCGTAACTGGCGATGCGGACGTGTTCTTGCTGTAGGCCCGCGGCTAGCGCCCGATTCTCGAACTCGCTGATCTCTTTAGCCAGTTTTTGTTTTAATTCGTCCACCGCCGCATAAGCGACCGTCACCCTTAATCTGGCGGCCAAAGAAAGCAACCCGGCGGCCAAATCCAACAACGAAGCGGACGCGGACGGCGCCAAAGCACTTATCGGCGGAATATTTTGGTAGCTGGCGGGCGGTGGCGTTGTCGGCTTTTGCCCGGCTCTGCTGATCGTGGCCGAGTCGGGTGAGCGCCCGCCCGGAGAAGGCCGTAAAACGGTTTTATCGTCGTCACCGAATGGACCATTTTGTGTCATCGCCGCCTACCCTTTTTTTATTGCCCAAAACTCCAGTTCCAAACCGGGAAAATTGCCACCGATATGGAACGCAAAACCGCCTGATTCAGCCATTTTCTTCCAATAAGGACTCTGCTTATCGAGTTCGAAATACGAACAGCCCGCGTGGTATGGCAATTGCCTGGGCGCGACCGGCAAAGGGTGTATCGCAATTCCGGGCAAAGCCGCCGTGACTAATTGCGTTATCTCTTCAACCGGGCCGATTTTAACTTGGGGCGGGAAGTGCATGCGCAGCATCTCCGAAGACACTTGCGCACTAGCAGCGAGTATATAGATCGCATTCTCCAACAGCTTTACGTCCGGACGCCCGGAGTAATAAACCGATTGGCTATGCTTGGTAAGCGGTATTTGAATTGCATTTTGTTCCAATACCATACTTAACAAACGCCGTAACTCGTCGATTAACGGGATAAAACAACGACGCAAATCATCGTGCTGGTAGGGTGGAATATTGGCCGGACGCTTGTTCTGTCGGTAAAAAGTTGAGAGGTCGCCCATTATCTGAAGACATAAAGAAAACAGGCTTTCAGGATGCAATGAACTATCGGCCGCCAGATGTTCGAGCAGGGGTTCGTAGCGATTGATGGTTTGCAGCAACAAAAAATCGGCAACTTCGGCAACAGCGGCGCCATGCGACGCTCCTGCAACGCGTGCCGCCAGTGCTTCCCCCCGGGTGTGCAGCAAGCCTTGCAATTCACGGACAAACCCCGCCAGGATGCGACTAGCTGTGGATTGCAATGATGCGGGAATGTACTTTTCGTCCAGTACGACTGTTTTATCCGCTCGAACTTCGACGATATTGGCGACACCGAGGCACAAATAGCCGGAACGCTCCTGCGAAGCCAGAAGTAAACGAGGCCGCATACTCGCAATTTGCACCGGATACCGGCCATCATATCCGGCGTTATTGTCTCTGACTTCCCGATGGTTTATTCGATAACGAGCGAGTCCGTCCGGATTGTGTTCGCTATCGACCTCAATGCCATCCGGCCGCACCAGCGGCAACGCTAAGTAAACTATTTCATTACTTGTTCCCGGTGGGACATCCAAGGGCAACGGCAATTCGTCTTCATGCGGCATATAAAACGGCGTACCGTCTTGGAAAATCCCTCTGGCTTCATTCAGACAAATTTTGCCTATTGCCAATTGGCTAATGTCGATTGCAAGGGTAGACAGCCCCCAGTCGTGAGACCGAATTCCGCGGCAGCGCCCGTCAACCAGCGTATGCAGATAGCGGTCATGCTGTTGAAAGTGCTGCGGCCGCAGAAACATGCCTTCAGTCCAAACAATCCTATTATTTATAGACATACTCTGTTGATCTCTGATTTGTTGGCTTGCATTCGAACCTTGGGCTCTTTAACTCTCAGCGTCGGCTGAATAAATGCATTTGTTTCTCGTACGCGTCGGCGAATTCGTCCCCAAAAAACTCTTCTACGGCTAACGTCTTTAGTTCCGGATATTTTTCACAATAAAGCTCCCAACATCTCGCTTTCTTCTGAAATAACAATCCTTCTCCCAATGTTTTTTCGAAGGCTTCGGGTTCAAATCTCCGCAATATCTCCGCCAATGACGCTTGAATACCCGCTGTGACTGCCATCTGATGGTACTTGATATCCCTGAAGGCTTCACTCACTGCGGCATCCGGGGCGATGAATGCTGGATTGTTTGGCGCCAACATAAGTTTAAGCACACTTTCCACATCGGGATTGAATTTTAGCGGGTTATTTTCCGTTGACCGGATTGTTGTCACCGAAACGCGGAATTCGCTTTTCATCTCCGCACGTACGCGCAAGACATCCATCAAGCCCTCAATCAGATTTCGGAATAATTTCCCTGCGGCGTTCATCGCGGCGCGGCGCTGGGATTCTGGCACAAAATCCAAATCGCTAATTCCAGCACCTCGCATAAAACAACTAAACAACTCAGCGCTATCGGCCGTTGATTCAGGTTGGGGCCTCGGAGCTACTGGGCTCGCGCTTTCGTTTAACTCCGCGAGCGGCGTAAGGTTCTGTGGCTGAGCATTGAATTGCTGATTCGTGCCGGCATTTATGTCTTGAACTGGTTGATCCGAATAAGACGTATCGTCCACTTCGAATGGGGCTGGCGCCGTGGCACCTGGATTATTCCCGCTAGCTAACGGGTCAATTATCGACGCTGCCGATAACGAATCCAACCCTTTTAAAAATTCAGCGATGTCTTTTTCCTGGGCTTCAATTACGTGTACGTTCGCCGATTCGACTTCTGGTGGCGAAAAACTATCTTGGAATGGTTGACTGGGTCCTAACTCTTGGAACGGGAACGGCTTTTCCACCTGTTGTTCGAATACTGAAGGGCTTGACGAGTAAGCAAACGGCGAATCAGGCTCGGTGGCAAACGACTGCGAAAAAGGCCCACGGTCGATTGCCGCTAGATCTATTGCTGGAATATCTCCAGACTCAATTTCAACCTCGACCAGAACCTCGTATTCCCCTATACGCAATATCTCCTTGTCTTGCAGCCTAATTTGCTGGCCTGTTACGTTAATATCGGCATTGACCAGATATGTGCCATTTTTGCTAGTATCTTTTAACTGATATTGACCATTTTGGTACAAAACCTCTGCATGATGGCCTGAAACGAAATTTTCCGGGTCGATCAGTACTAGCGTATTCCCATTTTTCCTTCCTATTGAACCACCGCACTGATTGAATGTAGCAGATAAATTAGTACTTGAAGGAGCACCCTTATATGAGATAACTCTTAGTCTTAGAGGCACGGCGTCATTCCTATATCAGAAGAACTATTAATATAGTATGTTATTGCAAGCAAACCCAAAATAACAAAATTACAAGTTATTAGCTTCCTCATACCGAACCAGAACAATCAAGCCCGCAACTTCATCAAACCCAAAGCGTACCCAACTCTTCGCCTACAAATCTGTAGTTATTTGGAATTAGTAGAGGCGCATTTATTCGCAACTTTGTCTTTTACCAGTAGTATTTCCTCTCCGGGACGAATTAACTTCCCATAATCTGATCTGGCGACGCCTTATAGCGGCGTACTCGACATTAGCCTAATAACTTAAATTGCTATTTTTGTTTGTTTTGAGCTTCTTCGGTAGAAGATACCAAATTTGACATACAATCGACTACACTCTCAACGTAGTTAGAATGCGCATCTGCAAGCGTCTTTGCATCTCCAAAGTCTTGTCGTAACTCCTCTAAGGTTTTTTTCGGATCACCCGACTTATTGAGCTTCAACATTTTTGTATAGTTTTTATAAGCCCGCCTGCGCTGAGGGTCTATTAAAAACAAACCTGGCATATTTGATGACGACGTGTCCACGACGCATTTAGTCATTTCTTCCGGAGCTATTTTATAGTCTTTAATATCCTTTTCCGTTTTCATCTGCTCCAAAATCTCATTTTGATACTCGTCCTTTTCTGCACACCCCATTAATAACAATAGTGAACAAACCAATATAACTTTCTTCATTTCGCCACTCTTAAATTCGAAATATTAATTCTGATTAAAATTATTTCTAATCCGTATTTTTATCAGAAGTTTACACCAAAAAAAACCCCCGCTATTTTTCAATAGCGGGGGTTTGTCGTTAACCTCTAAGCTTTTGATCGCTTAGAGCACTTTCAAGTTTTAGATGAAAGTCGGGATCAGCGGAGCGTCAACAGTTACCAATTGACGGTTGCCGTTTGCATCCCAGAAGAACAACAAGCCAGCGAAACGGCTGTCTGGGTCATAGATCAAGTCAGCCAGACGGTAAACTTCCCAAGCAGCATCAGAAGCGGTAACTTCGATAGTACGGGTTTCACCTGGAGCCAGCGGGCTGTTATCGCTAACAGTCAGACCCTCTTCAGCCAACAAGTCGTCAGGATAGTTGGTGTCATCTTCGTGAACAGCAGGATCCAAGAAGCGAACGCCAGCTGTGTTGAATTCACCCAAACGGACAGCAGAATCGCCGTTGTTTGTTACTGTCAAGGTCATTTGCATTGCACGACCTGGTACACGGTATGTAGCGTCATCAACTTTAACTGAAACAGTAGCTTCAGGCATTTGATAAGTTTTCATACCACGCAACAAACCAGCTTGCAGCGGAGTAGTAACAGGGTATTTTTCGTTAGTAGAAGCCATAGAAGCCGCTACGATAACCATGGTACCAACGCCGAACAACATACCGACTTTTTTGTCACCAGACGAGATCAAAGAGTCTGCTTTACCTGTGCTAACAGCGATGTGACGTGGAACGAAAATCGGACGTTTGACCCAAAAGATCAACCAAGCGAACGCGATTGCGAACCATACAGCGTGCCAGAAGTAAACGTTATCCAGAGCGTAGTTTTCCAAGTTGATGGTTTGACCAGTCAAAGTGGTAACAGGGTTTACGAACTCGCTCATAGAACCAGTTACAGTTACCCATTTACCAGGACCGATGATTGGACCACCGCCTTGTACGTTCATCATAGAGTGAACGTGCCAGTCGCCAGGACGACGAGCTTTCAACAGTACTTTAAACTCATAAACTTCGCCCAGTTCCAAAGAAACAGAACGTGGAACCAGTTGACCGCCGATCCAAGAACCAGCACGAATGAATACTGGACCAGGGATACCAACGTTCAAAAATGAAACTTCTGGTTTATCAACAGTTTCTGGCCATCCTGCGAATACCAGGAATTTACCGGAAATTGTCATAGTATCGTTGACAGCTACTTCTTCTTTTGACCAGTTCAAGTCAAACCAGTGAATAGTACGCATACGCATGAACGCAGCCTGTGACTTTTCACCATGAGCAGATGCTGCTGGAGCGTAGAACATCGCTGTTGCCATTGCAACCAACAGTGCGACAAAGGACAGTTTTGCAACTTTGTCTTTTATTATTTTCATATTTCCTCCTCTATTACTAGAGAATCTTGTAATTAAGACCTGCTGGCACTTTTATGGTGCTCAGCTTTCATTTTCAATCAAAACTTCAGATTAGGATGCGTCGTCGGCGATGAATCCGGTTTGAGCGAACCATCTGCCAAAGAAGTGCCACAAGAAGTAGATGATGATAGAAACGAATCCAGAGAAGAACGCTGATACAGGAGCAACGTCTTTACCGAAAGTTCTTAATGTACCTTTCTCAACCATACGGATGTACTCAGGTGTACCGGTACGAACATAGTGGTAACCTTGCAAGTCAGCCAGGGTCATCATCATGCCGTTGTACTCTACAGGAACGTGCAGAGGAGCAATTACCGGCCAGTTGCCTGGGTAGAACAACAAACCGTAAGCCAAACCACCCAAAACAGCAGTCAAGGTCATGCTGTTACCCAACATCAGGATCACGTCAAGAACGATAGCGCCTGGCAGCAGGTTAGATGGGAAGCAAATGTTTACTGGGAAGTAAGTCCAACCCCAGAAGTTCATGTAACGGTTGATCCACTCACCAACCATCAGAGCAACAACAGAAATGGTTGCACCGATTGGCAAACGGTATCTCCACCACAAGCAAGCTTGAACAGCCGCAGGAAATGTAATAGAAACGATAGGCGCTACGGTTACCCACAGACGTCTGTCTTTCCAGTCGGTCCAGAAGTCCCAGTCACCACCGGTCAACATGTAGTGAATGTGGTAGCCACCCAGAACCGCGGTGAACAGTGTAAAAAGAATCATCCAGTCGAACGTACGGGAAACTTGAACCGCTTCCGCACGAGAACGTACAGCTGATTGAGATGCGCTCATTAGCTTACCTCCTAAAGAATTAAAATTATATTTTTTTCACTTCTCTTTATCCTACCGCCACCCTTTAGATTAGAGCAGCGGCAGGAAAGGAGATAGTATTTTACTTTTTAAAGATAAGCTATTAAGCCAGATCTTTTTTCAACAACTTGGCGATGCACATTACTTCGTAGTTCACAACACCCATAACAGCCAGAGCCGCCCAACCAAAGAATACGAAACCGTAGTGCAATGGAGCAACGAACAACTCTTCCATAAACCAGAATGTGTGACCCCATTCATTCAAACCAACGTTTGGCAGAATCATGAATGGACCGATAACCACAACCAAGTACATCAGGTGCAGACCTTCTTGGTAAGAAGGCAGTCTGGTTTTTGCATACATGAAAGAAGCTGAACCAGTGATGATGTAGATTGGGTATGACAGGTAGAATTCGATGATGTGACTTGGAGTAAAGTCAGTATCACGAACGATTGTTTGGTGCCAAGTACCGTCTTGCTCGGTGAAGTAAGAAGCGCCCCAGTAGATAGCCCAACCGTAGCAAACCAACCAAGTCCAGTGTGTGAAATGACGACGCAGTTCTTCACGTGGAGTGATTGACATTACTTTGCGATCACGAGTTTTCCAGATGTAGCCGTTGATACCAGCAAACAACAGTACTTCGATAACGATCTCGATGTACAGCATGTTCATCCAGTATGTTTCAAACTCAGGTGCGAATGAGTCAAGACCAGCGGACCAGCCGTAAACACCTTCATACCAGCGAATGAATGAATAGAAAACCAAGTACAGAGCAACGCCCGCCCATAGGTTTCTTTGATTTAAAAGCGGTGCTTCCGCAGCATCAGCCTTAACTGATTCAGTTGTAGCAGCCATTTCTACCTCCTAAAAGATTATCTAAATCCCCGATCGTATCGGGAGTTCTTTGTTTTTCCTTATTACCAGACTTCTTACGAAGACACCCGCGTCCCTTAAGGTGCGAGGCAGTCTACCACCTAACAAATTGTTGTCAAGCCAAATTCAACTTTTTCCATTCCGTTCTCATCCCCCTAACTTCGTATGATCGGATAATGGATAGATTCATTTGCATTAGCCACTAGAACTCACGCTTTTCGTCTCCTCAAGCCAAATTAACACATGTGCCGAGCAGTTTTTTGCTTAGTCGGGAAGGAAGAGTAGTTTCTCGGGTCGTAGGTCGATTTGATTTCGCAGACTGGCGAGCGCAAATAGACGCGTTGTAGCTGATTCAGCCATAGTGAACTGACCGCCGTGGCTGTAACAGGCGCTTGAGCATGAAGAAGTTGGAGGAGATTCTTCGCGCCTGCTTTGAATCTGCAAGCTCGGCAGGAGACGCTTAAGGCCGGCACGAGATAGCAGCCGCTGCTAAAGGCCGCTATTGCGATGATTCGCTCCTCCGTGCTGGTAAGTTGAAGAAGGTGTGCGATGTTGGCGTGGCTTGCCCGCTGGAGGCGCGTTGTTGGGGCGTTATGAAGGGGGCAAAGCGAGGGGCAAAAAAAAGCCCGTGGTTAGACGGGCTTGATATTTAAGAGCTTGGCGATGACCTACTTTCACATGGCAACCTGCCACACTATCATCGGCGCTAAGCGGTTTCACTTCCGAGTTCGGGATGGGATCGGGTGGTTCACGCTTGCTATGTTCACCAAGCAAACTGGTTTGGTTGGTTTAAGCCAACCGTCATGCACAGGGATCAATCTAGTCTCTGCTAGACCTTTCAAGTAGTTTGACACGTTGTGCCTTGTACTTTTCACCTGTTTTCATGGAAATCTGTATGAGTTGGTATCGTTCTCAGGTTTTGTTCAGCGATTGTCGTGTGACAACCCAAACGCATTGGGTGTTATATGGTCAAGCCTCACGGGCAATTAGTACACGTTAGCTACGCCCATTACTGGACTTCCACACCGTGCCTATCAACGTCGTCGTCTCCAACGGCCCTTCAGGGGACTTATAGTCCCAGTGAGATCTCATCTTGGGAGGGGCTTCCCGCTTAGATGCTTTCAGCGGTTATCCTGTCCGAACGTGGCTACCCGGCAATGCCATTGGCATGACAACCGGAACACCAGAGGTTCGTCCACTTCGGTCCTCTCGTACTAGAAGCAGCTTCCCTCAAATCTCAAACGCCCACGGCAGATAGGGACCGAACTGTCTCACGACGTTCTGAACCCAGCTCGCGTACCACTTTAAATGGCGAACAGCCATACCCTTGGGACCTGCTTCAGCCCCAGGATGTGATGAGCCGACATCGAGGTGCCAAACACCGCCGTCGATATGAACTCTTGGGCGGTATCAGCCTGTTATCCCCGGCGTACCTTTTATCCGTTGAGCGATGGCCCTTCCATACAGAACCACCGGATCACTAAGACCTACTTTCGTACCTGCTCGACTTGTCCGTCTCGCAGTCAAGCACCCTTATGCCTTTGCACTCATTGCCTGATTTCCGACCAGGCTGAGGGTACCTTCGTGCTCCTCCGTTACTCTTTGGGAGGAGACCGCCCCAGTCAAACTACCCACCAGACACTGTCCCTAATCCAGATAATGGATCGAGGTTAGAACTCCAAACATACCAGGGTGGTATTTCAAGGTTGGCTCCACAAGAACTGGCGTTCCTGCTTCAAAGCCTCCCACCTATCCTACACAAGTAGGTTCAAAGTCCAGTGTCAAGCTATAGTAAAGGTGCACGGGGTCTTTCCGTCTAGCCGCGGGTACACTGCATCTTCACAGCGATTTCAATTTCACTGAGTCCCAGGTGGAGACAGTGTGGCCATCGTTACGCCATTCGTGCAGGTCGGAACTTACCCGACAAGGAATTTCGCTACCTTAGGACCGTTATAGTTACGGCCGCCGTTTACTGGGGCTTCGATCAAGAGCTTCTCCGAAGATAACCCCATCAATTAACCTTCCAGCACCGGGCAGGCGTCACACCCTATACGTCCACTTTCGTGTTTGCAGAGTGCTATGTTTTTGCTAAACAGTCGCAGCCACCGATTTTTTGCAACCCCCTTCCGCTTCAGCCGCGAGGGCTTACACGTACCAAGGGCATACCTTCTCCCGAAGTTACGGTATCATTTTGCCTAGTTCCTTCACCTGGGTTCTCTCAAGCGCCTTAGAATTTTCATCCCACCCACCTGTGTCGGTTTAGGGTACGGCCACTATTAACCTGAAGCTTAGAGGTTTTTCTTGGAAGCAGGGCATCTATCACTTCGCGTTTCTTTCGAGACACTCGTCATCACATCTCAGCATAAAGCACCCCGGATTTGCCTAAGATGCCTGCCTACTTGCTTAAACGGCCACTTCCAACAGACCGCTGATATAGCCTTCTCCGTCACCCCATCGCAGTTAATACTGGTACAGGAATATTAACCTGTTTTCCATCGACTACGCTTTTCAGCCTCGCCTTAGGTGCCGACTAACCCTGCGTCGATTAACGTTGCGCAGGAAACCTTGGGTTTACGGCGAGGGGGTTTTTCACCCCCTTTATCGTTACTTATGTCAGCATTCGCACTTCCGATACCTCCAGCCGACTTCTCAATCGACCTTCGCAGGCGTACGGAACGCTCCTCTACCACTCACGCAAAGCGTGAATCCGTAGCTTCGGTACTATGCTTAGCCCCGGTGAATCTTCCGCGCAGACCGACTCGACCAGTGAGCTATTACGCTTTCTTTAAAGGGTGGCTGCTTCTAAGCCAACCTCCTGGCTGTCTGTGCCTTTCCACATCGTTTCCCACTGAGCATAGATTTGGGGACCTTAGCTGACGGTCTGGGCTGTTTCCCTTTTCACGACGGACCTTATCACCCGCCGTGTGTCTCCCGTGCTGACACTTGCTGGTATTCGGAGTTTGCATCGGGTTGGTAAGTCGGGATGACCCCCTAGCCGAAACAGTGCTCTACCCCCAGCAGTGATACACGAGGCGCTACCTAAATAGCTTTCGAGGAGAACCAGCTATCTCCGAGCTTGATTAGCCTTTCACTCCGATCCACAACTCATCCCCTACCTTTTCAACGGGAGTGGGTTCGGTCCTCCAGTCAGTATTACCTGACCTTCAACCTGGTCATGGATAGATCGCCCGGTTTCGGGTCTACACCTTGCGACTAAACGCCCTATTAAGACTCGGTTTCCCTACGCCTCCCCTATTCGGTTAAGCTTGCCACAAAATGTAAGTCGCTGACCCATTATACAAAAGGTACGCAGTCACCCCACGAAGGGGCTCCTACTGCTTGTACGCATACGGTTTCAGGTTCTATTTCACTCCGCTCTCCGCGGTTCTTTTCGCCTTTCCCTCACGGTACTGGTTCACTATCGGTCAGTAAGGAGTATTTAGCCTTGGAGGATGGTCCCCCCATATTCAGTCAACGTTTCACGTGCGCCGACCTACTCGATTTCATGCTGAAGACGTTTTCGTGTACGGGGCTATCACCCTGTATCGCCGGACTTTCCAGACCGTTCCACTAACGTCATCAACACTTAAGGGCTAGTCCCCGTTCGCTCGCCACTACTAAGGGAATCTCGGTTGATTTCTTTTCCTCCGGGTACTTAGATGTTTCAGTTCTCCGGGTTCGCTTCAGTGAGCTATGTATTCACTCAAAGATGACGAGGTTATCCTCGCCGGGTTTCCCCATTCAGACATCTCCGGATCACAGGCTGTTTGCCGCCTCCCCGAAGCTTTTCGCAGGCTACCACGTCTTTCATCGCCTCTTACTGCCTAGGCATCCACCGTATGCGCTTATTCACTTGACCATATAACCCGAATACGTCTGCTTTCACTTAGCTTTCGATTTGCATCTCCGGCTTCGCTAGGCTTACTATTTAAGTTATTTGTCAGCTGACATGTTCGCTGATGTTGCTTGAGAACGATTCGCGGTTTACTTTCGGCGTTTATCTTTCGATAATTGCCTTTCATAAACTGCAACTCGTTTCAGTTTTGATCGTTTCCGATCAAGACTTGGTTACAGATTTCCATATTGTTAAAGAGCGTATTGATCCGAGGACCAATTCTATAAAGTCTGTTGCCAAACGTTATAGAGATGATCGCCTTCACGGCTACGGCAGACGCGGGTGCTTGGTTTGCTTCTGGCTAGTGGTGGAGCCAGGGAGGATCGAACTCCCGACCTCCTGCGTGCAAGGCAGGCGCTCTCCCAGCTGAGCTATGGCCCCGAAAACAGTCAAAAGACTAAAGCCGAAACCCTCAAGATCAACACAGGAGCAATCCAACGACTGTCTCTTGCTTGTTCAGTTGCCTTGCTGCTTTCGTCTTGCTTTTCGCGTTGGTGGGTCTGGGAGGATTTGAACCTCCGACCTCACCCTTATCAGGGGTGCGCTCTAACCAACTGAGCTACAGACCCAGGTGCGTCTTTCAATCGAAATAATTTGTTGTGGATACGTGTAACGGCGTTCTGTCTTTGTAAGGAGGTGATCCAGCCCCAGGTTCCCCTAGGGCTACCTTGTTACGACTTCACCCCAGTCATGAATCACAAAGTGGTAAGCGCCCTCCCGAAGGTTAAACTACCTACTTCTTTTGCAACCCACTCCCATGGTGTGACGGGCGGTGTGTACAAGGCCCGGGAACGTATTCACCGCGGCATTCTGATCCGCGATTACTAGCGATTCCGACTTCATGCAGTCGAGTTGCAGACTGCAATCCGGACTGGGACCGGCTTTGTGGGATTTGCTTGACCTCACGGTTTCGCTGCCCTCTGTACCGGCCATTGTAGCACGTGTGTAGCCCTACCCATAAGGGCCATGATGACTTGACGTCGTCCCCACCTTCCTCCGGTTTATCACCGGCAGTCTCCCTAGAGTTCCCGACATTACTCGCTGGCAACTAAGGATAAGGGTTGCGCTCGTTACGGGACTTAACCCAACATTTCACAACACGAGCTGACGACAGCCATGCAGCACCTGTCTCTCGGTTCCCGAAGGCACCAAGTCATCTCTGACAAGTTCCGAGGATGTCAAGGGTAGGTAAGGTTCTTCGCGTTGCATCGAATTAAACCACATGCTCCACCGCTTGTGCGGGCCCCCGTCAATTCATTTGAGTTTTAGCCTTGCGGCCGTACTCCCCAGGCGGTCAACTTAATACGTTAGCTCCACTACTAAGTTCTTAAAGAACCCAACAGTTAGTTGACATCGTTTACGGCGTGGACTACCAGGGTATCTAATCCTGTTTGCTACCCACGCTTTCGTACCTCAGCGTCAGTTTGAGTCCAGGGAGCCGCCTTCGCCACTGGTGTTCCTTCAGATCTCTACGCATTTCACCGCTACACCTGAAATTCCACTCCCCTCTACTCAACTCTAGTTGCCCAGTATCAAATGCAGTTCCCAGGTTAAGCCCGGGGCTTTCACATCTGACTTAAACAACCGCCTACGCACGCTTTACGCCCAGTAATTCCGATTAACGCTTGCACCCTCCGTATTACCGCGGCTGCTGGCACGGAGTTAGCCGGTGCTTCTTGTATGGGTAATGTCAGTCTACCGGGTATTAACCGATAGGTGTTCCTTCCCATTGAAAGTGCTTTACAACCCTCAGGCCTTCTTCACACACGCGGTATTGCTGGATCAGGCTTTCGCCCATTGTCCAATATTCCCCACTGCTGCCTCCCGTAGGAGTCTGGGCCGTGTCTCAGTCCCAGTGTGGCTGATCATCCTCTCAGACCAGCTACGGATCGTCGCCTTGGTAGGCCTTTACCCCACCAACTAGCTAATCCGACATAGGCTCATCTATTAGCGCAAGGCCCGAAGGTCCCCTGCTTTCATCCGTAGATCGTATGCGGTATTAGCGTGAGTTTCCCCACGTTGTCCCCCACTAATAGGCAGATTCCTATGCATTACTCACCCGTCCGCCACTCATCAAAGGTGCAAGCACCTTATCAGCGTTCGACTTGCATGTGTTAAGCATACCGCCAGCGTTCAATCTGAGCCATGATCAAACTCTTCAGTTTAATTTTGGTTTGCCGCTAAGAAAGATTAGCGACCAATCTTGACTCGATTACAGAACGTAATTTATAAGCTTAAATTGACGTGGTCTGTATCGATAGTTTCTAACAGAAACGTATCGCTACACATACCCACACAAATTATTTCGATTCAGTTTGTTAAAGAGCCAGAGCATTTCGCCCTGTTGAGCCGACATATTCTACAGCAATCAGAAATCATGTCAACCACTTTTTTTTAACCGACTTTCAACTCTCAAAATCCAACACAAGAACCGAAGCCAATCAAAACAAGCAATTTGCCATCACCAAAAGCAACCAGCAAACCACTCGCCCTCACCACTCAAAGGATTTAAACTTCAAATCCCTAAACAGCTCAGCAGTGAAGAGCCGCTCATTGTATTCACTTCAAACCTCACTGTCAACTACTAATCGTCACTCGCGCGACTTTTCTTCACTTTCTCGGGCTTTCCGAGACCGAGGGTGAGCTTTATCGTACACACTGGCCAAGTGCTGAAAATCCAAATGAGTGTAAATTTGCGTTGTAGCAACGCTGCTATGCCCCAGCAATTCCTGCACGGCTCGAATATCCTGGCTAGATTCCAACAAATGACTAGCAAAAGAATGTCTTAACATGTGCGGATGGACATGCTCATCGAAATCGAGCTTCGCAACCCACCGATTCAACCGCAACTGAACGGTTCGTTGAGATAACCTTCTCCCCGCAGACGATATAAACAGTGCCGGGGTAGAAAAATCCGGCCGCACTTTCAGCCAAGTCTTGATCGCTACAGCAGCTTTAGACCCCAATGGCACCTGCCTTTGTTTACCGCCCTTGCCGAAACGCACCCTCAGAAAACCCTCTGCGAAATCAAGATCGACATCATCCAGCATTACCAACTCGCTCAATCTGAGCCCGGACGAGTAAAATAGCTCGAACATAGCAACGTCTCTGATTTCAAGCACGGAACCGGCTTCGGCATCCAATATTCCAGCCATCTGGTCAACATCCAATACCTTCGGTAATCGCTTGGGCGCCTTAGGCGCTTTGACGTGCAAAGCTGGATTGACAGCAACCCGATTACTTTTCAACAAAAATCGGTAAAAACTGCGCAACGCCGCCAGATCGCGGCGAATGGTTTTACTACTGATTCGGTCCTTATGCCTCGCGGCTATATACTGGCGGACATCGCTAGCCTGCACGTCAGTCCACTGCAAAATATCCTTCGCTTTGCAGTAATCGGCAAACCGCCTCAAATCTGATTGGTAGCTGATCGCCGTATGCTCTGCAACCCTTTTTTCTTCGCGCAAGTAACGCAGAAATAAATTAACTGCTTCGTCTTCAGCGACATACACAGCGTTAATCCAATTGCTGCAACAACGAAATCAATCGCGTCCCGATAATCTCGCTCATCTGAGTCAGAAACACGCTCCCCATGCTGTAATGAAACCGGCCCTCATCGCGACTACCGATGGCCAATATGCCTTCTAGCTGAGTAAACACCATCGGAATAATCGCACATGACCTGACTTCCATAGCTGCATCACCGAACAAGAAAGTCGCTTGCGCCAAAGTCGGCCGCCCGCATTTCGGCTGATTGGTCGCCAATTCGTTTGCAAAATGCTTCAAATTCGGCTCGTCCGCTGTGACGAACAAATTACTGATTGGCGAGCACCCGCCGTCTCTGACGATTTTGATACCGACAAAATCGGTCAAAAAGCATTCCGCCAACACCTCGCTCAAATTAGCCACCGCATCCTCCAGAGAATTCGCTTCCAACATCGCCAGCGTCAGTTCGTGCATCCGATTAAACGAAGCATCGTTCTCCCTGGCAATATCGATCAACGCATTCAATTGGCTCTCTTGCTCTTGATGTTTGGCTCGAAAAATCTCCAGTTGCTTGGATATCAACGAAATTGCGGTACCGCTGGGGTGCGGAATATGCATTTGTTCCAGCAAATCCAGATGCCGGTGAAAAAAATCCGGATGAAGGCGTAAATAGTCGACCACCGCTGCATCCGTGATCTCTGTTTGATGCTCTTCGATCATATGCTTATTCGTCCTTCAAATACCTTAACCGCCGGCCCGGTCATCAACACCGGACACCCTCTGCCCTGCCAGGCGATCTGTAACTCGCCGCCCGGCAAACACACATTAACCTGGCTATCCAACAATCCCTGCTCGATACCCGCGACCGCCGCCGCACAGGCACCGCTGCCGCAGGCCAGAGTTTCCTCCGCCCCCCTTTCGTAGACCCGCAATTTAACGCGCGAACGATCGATGACTTGCATAAAACCGATATTCGCTCGCTGCGGAAAAACCTCATGGCACTCCAAACGCTTTCCCAAACTCGCCACCGGCGCTTGCTCGACGTCGTCGACAATCAACACCGCGTGCGGATTACCCATGGAAACCGCCGCAAACGCAATCGATTCGCCATCGATTTCCACGTGGTAAACCGGCAACTGCGTTGGCGCATTTAGCGGAATTTGAGCAGGGTCGTGCCGGGGCAACCCCATATTAACCGTCACCAAACCGTCCCGACCAATGCCGAGCACCAACTGACCCGCATCGGTATCGACGACTATTTCATCCTTATCGCACAAGCCTTTATCCCACACGAAGCGGGCAAAACACCTGGCACCGTTGCCGCATTGCGACACTTCTCCGCCATCGGCATTAAAAATGCGATATTTAAAATCGGCATTTGCGCTAACCGGTTTCTCCACCAACAACAATTGGTCGCAACCGACACCGAAATGGCGATCGGCCAAAAAGCGAACTTGCTCGGCGTTCAAATCAATCTGCTGCGAAACGGCATCGATGACGATGAAATCGTTACCCAAGCCATGCATTTTGGTAAAAAGAATCTCCATAACTTTCTCTATGACAACAACCGTTCCCCGGCCCACAGTTGTTGAACGGTCTCCCGCTCCCGGACCAGATGGCAACTGTTGCCGTCCACGATCACCTCAGCAGCCCGCGGCCTGGAATTGTAATTCGAGCTCATCGAGAACCCATAGGCGCCGGCAGAACGCACAGCCAATAAGTCGCCTGGAGCCAGTTTCAATAAGCGGCCTTTACCCAAAAAGTCGCCGGTTTCGCAAACTGGACCGACAATGTCCCACTCCAACTCCTGTCCTGAATCTGCCAACTCGGCCGGCACGATATCCTGCCAAGCACTATACAGTGCCGGCCTGAGCAGGTCATTCATCGCCGCATCGACTATCGCAAAATTTTTATTGGCAGTTGGCTTTAGATACTCCACTTTGGTCAGCAAAATACCGGCGTTGCCGACAATCGCCCTGCCGGGCTCCAACAAAATCTCGAAATCACGACCACCCAGGCGCTGTAGCAACGCTGCGACGTACTCCGCCGGCGAAGGCGGAAATTCGTCGCGATATCTAATTCCCAAGCCGCCGCCCAAATCCAAATGCTGCAGATTGATCCCTTCCGCCGCCAGCAAATCCACCACAGCCAGCACCCGATCCAGCGCATCCAGAAAGGGATTTAGCCCGGTCAACTGCGAACCAATGTGGCAATCGATGCCAACCACTTTAATATTCGGCATAGCGGCAGCGCGCCGATACTCGTGAATAGCACTATCGATGTCGATACCGAATTTATTCTCTTTCAACCCGGTTGAGATATAAGGATGGGTTTTGGCATCGACATCGGGATTAACTCGAAATGATACCGGTGCCAATACGCCCACTTGTCCGGCCAACTCGTTGATACGATCTAGCTCGCCGCTGACTTCGACGTTAAAGCAGCGAATGCCGGCTTTCAGCGCCGCCAGAATTTCATCCGCTCGCTTACCTACACCGGAAAATACGATATCCCCAGGGCGACCGCCAGCCGCCAATACCCGCTGCATCTCGCCGAGCGAGACGATATCGAACCCGGAACCCAAGCGGGCTAACAGATTGAGCAGCGCAATATTCGAATTGGCCTTCACGGCGTAACAAATCAAATGCGGATGCGCACCGAAAGCCCGGTCGAAGGCCTGCCAATGTTGCTCCAATGCAGCGCGGGAATAGACATAACAGGGCGTGCCGTAATCGGCGGCAATAGAGGAAGCCGCAACGTCTTCGGCAAACAAGGCCTGTTGCCGGTAGCTAAAAAAATCCATGTTTATTTTTCTTGTTTGGGAACGTAAATCGGTGGCGGACTATCCGGCATATATAAAGGTCCAGTTTGGCCGCAGGCCTGCAATAGCAGACACCATAGAATCACAGTAAGCAGTCGTTCGGTTGGCATGAGTAAAGAATACAGGTTACGTTGGTCGGCGGAATATACCATAGCCCGCAAACCGAAAGAACGCGGCACCGCCCGGCAAGCGGCGAGATCACGAAAAAAGGGGCTAACGCCCCTTTTGCCCGACCGCGCCTTGACCAGGAAGGCAACTATTTGGCGCTCAAAGATTCCTTGACAATTTTAGGCGTTATGAACACCAACAATTCTTTCTTGTTGTCGGTTTTTATGCTCTTTTTGAACATCCAACCGATGACCGGCAGATCGGATACCCAGGGCACGGTGTTGTACGAATCCTGCACCGTGGACTCGTAGATCCCGCCCAGGACCACGGTCTCGCCATCCTCGACCTGCACCTTGGTTTTCAACTGCCGGGTATCGATCGGTACGGTAGCATTGCCGCCTGTCGCCAGCGGCGTACCCGGCGAATCCTTTTTGATATCTAGTTGCATAATCACACTGCCGCTCGGCGTAATTTGCGGAGTGACGTTCAGTTCCAACACTGCGTCGACCAACTGCGTGACCGGGCCGGTTGCCTGGCTTTGGGTTTGATAAGGAATCTGCACACCCTGTTTGATCGAAGCCTGCACCCGGTCACTGGTCATGACGCGCGGGTTGGATACCAATTCACCCTTGCCGTCGTCTTGCAAAGCATTGATTTCCAGATTCAATAAGTAGTCTGCGCCCCTCGCCAGAGTCAACGCCAACGCCCCCCCGCTGGAAGCGGCCAATGCCGATCCCAGATCCGCCAAAATTTGCGAGTTTTCACTCGTATCGACACCGGCGCCGGTCATACCGTATTGCGTCCCGCCGTTGACGTCGGTCTTATGGGCGACGCCAAATTTGGTTCCCAAATTCTGGGCAAAAGAGGTATCGGCAATCACAATGCGCGACTCGATCAACACCTGCCGAACCGGAACGTCCAGCAATTTGATCATCTTGCGCACATCCTCCATCGCTTTCGCAGTGTCTTTAACGATCAAGGTATTGGTCCGCGCATCGACTATCGCGGTACCGCGCGGCGACAACAACCGCATACTCGCCGCCCCGCCCAATGCACCGGCTTGGCCGCCGACACCCAAGCCGGAGGGGCTGGAAGTAGCTCCACCGCCGCATCCGCCAGCACCACCGCTAGAACCGCCTGCTCCCGACTGTCCGCCTTGGGAATTATTGCCAATACCCATCAGTACGCCACAGATTTCTGAAGCTTTAGCGTAATTGATCTGGATATTTTCGGTTTTTAACGGCTCCAGCTCTTCGAAAATTTTCTTCGAGTCCAGTTCTTCCTGCTCGATTTTCATAATCTCGGCCACCGGCGCCACCATTACCACGTTACCGTTTTGCCGTTTCGCTAATCCTTTGGCTTTTAGTATCAATTCTAAAGCCTGATCCCAAGGCACATCGTTCAAGCGCAACGTGACGTTACCGGCCACCGAATCGGCGGCGATAATGTTCAACTCGGTAAAATCGGCGAGAATCTGCAACACCGAGCGAACCTCGATATCTTGAAAATTCAAAGACAGCTTGTTGCCGACATAGGGAAACTTTTCCTTTTGTTGAGCTTCCTTTTCCGCCGGAGTCAGCGGCCGAAACTCCACCGTCAACAAGTTATCCGCTTGATACGACGAGTAGTCGTAATTGCCGTTGCTCGGCGTTATGGTGATGTTGACGCTATCGCCCTTCGGCACCGCCTCGATTCTTTGCACGGGCGTAGCGAAGTCCGACACGTCGAAGTTCTTGACCAAGGATTCCGGCAAACGGGTGTTCAGAAAATTCAATACCACTTTGCCGCCGCTCTGTTTGGTATCCACCACGGTATTGGCTGCGGACAAGCCCAGCAACAGACGCCCTTCGCCATTCGGCCCGCGCCTGAAGTCGATACTCTTGATATTTTGCTCAGGCAAAAACTTGCTTATGGCGGAATTCTTAACCGCAGATGGCGCTTGTTGGACTGTGCTATTGACAGCGGAAACCGTACCGGCCGATTTTAAAATCACGTAATACTTGTCGCCTTCCACCCGGGTTTCGTAGGGAACCTTCTCGACCAGGTTGATAATGACCCGGGTGCGGCCCGACGCCTCCACCACGTATACGGTACCGGCCGCACCTTGATTGATCGGAAAACTTTTTTTCGCCAGATTACTTTTGACGCCGGCAAAATCCAATGCAATTCTGGACGGATTATCGGTTTGAAAAATTTTCGGTTCAACCAAGCCGCCGCTGGTTTCCAACTGAATTTGGACTTGGTTACCGGCCAAAGAAGAAAACTCCAGATTATTGATTGCCGCATCTTCGGCACGTACCGATAACCCTGCCAACCACAACACCAGAAACAAAAGGCATTGTTGGCTCGCCAACCGTCCCAATCCAATCCGTACGTTACTATTTAGTTCAATGCTCATTATTTATAACCCTTTGTCATCGGCCATCGCCAACGCGGACTGTTGTTCGCGCCAGGAGCCCGGTTTGTCCGGAACGATTTCCATCAGCTCTATCCTGTCGTCGAGAATGCGCAAAATTTTGCCGTAGTTTTGCCCCATGTGGTTACCTACTTGCACCCGGTGTATGGTCCCGTCATTCGCCCTGACCAACCCCCAAAGCCCGCTCTCGTTGCGCAGAGTACCCACCATGCGCAAGGTATCCAGCGGATAAGCCTCCAGCTCTTCCTTTCGCCGTTCGATGTCGGGATGAATGCCGCTGACCCCGGATACGTCGACGTTACTGTCTTCGTTGGCTCTCTCGCTCGGCCGAAACGGGTCGCGCAAACCGTCCGGCTTGAAAATAAACGACTCTACCACTTTGATTTCCGGCAAAGGCTCGATCGGCGCCTTGGGACGCGCCTTGACTTCCTGAATATACTTATTCAGATCGCTGACATCGTCGCCGCCGCAGCCACCCAACAGCAACAGCGCCAAACACGCCGGAGCGATTCTGCATTCAACGCCCATCACTGACCTCTCCGTTTTTTCGCTGCCGCAGCACCGGCTTGCGCGGACTCGCCCTCGTTATAGGTTTTGATCGTCGCCGACATGCTCATCCCGTCTTTGCCGTCTTTACCCAACGGCGTAATTTGCACGTCGTGTACCGTAACGATACGAGGCAAGGAAGCCAAGCCGCTGACAAACAAGCCCAGTTCCTCGTATTTACCGAGTACCTGGATGCTGATCGGCAATTCGGAATAAAACTCGCGATTGATCTCGCCGCCGGGCTGGAACAATTTGAACTCCAAGCCGCTAGCCAGACCGGTCTGAGAAATATCCACCAACAAACTGGCAACCTCGGCTTTGGTCGGCATCTGTTTCAACATATCGCCCAACGAGGCCTCGATCTGCTCCAACTGGTCGCGGTAGTCCTGCAAATTGATCGCTTTCTTCTGCTTAACTTCGAACGCACTCTTCAAACTGGCCTCTTGTTTTTCCAAAGCATCCAGTTCATCCAGTTGCGGAATCGTTACAAAATACACGCCGGCAGCACCGGTCAACAGTGCAAATATAACGATGACGATAATTTTCAGCGGCGTCGGCCAGCTACCGGCGGCGTTTATGTCCCAATTGACTTCCGACAAATTCATTTAGCCGCCCCTCCCTGAGCCTTATCGGCTTTCTTGCCCTGTTTAGCCGTCAAGGTAAAGTCATTCATCGTGCCGCTTTTTTTACCTTCGCCGCGAATCACTGTAAGCACCGAACTGTTCAACCACTGCGAACTATCTATCGCCCGCATATAAGCCGACACGCGGGCGTTGGATTCGGCTTTGCCGTCTAACGTCAACAGCGAACCCGCTTGGACAAACTTGGTCAGATAGACCCCTTCGGGCGTAGTTTTGGCCAACTCTTCGAACAGATGCACAATTTCCGGTCGGCTTTCCTGCAACTTTTGAATGACTTCGATCTTGGTCAACAGCTTATTTTTCTTGTCTTCGATTTCTTTGATTTCCTGAATACGCTTGTCCAGAACGGCAATTTCGTTTTGCAGCATCGTGTTGCGTAAGGTTTGGTATTCCTTCAAGCCCTCTATGTATAAATAGACCGCTACCAAAACGCACGCCGTCGCCAATATTCCGGCGCCGATACCGGCAACGAATTCCTGTTGCCGCCGTTTCCTGAGCTCCTCTCGCCAAGGCAGTAAGTTAATTCTGGCCATTAGTCGAAACTCCTTAACGCCAAGCCGCAAGCGATCATCATCGCCGGCGTATCGTTACTGAGACTTTGCGGCTTAACCCGATTGGACAGCGCCATATTGATAAACGGATTGGCGATATAAGACGGTATGCCCAAATCGCGTTCGACCAATTTGTCCAAACCCGCGATAGATGCGCAGCCGCCGGCGAGAATTAACGCATCCACGCCGCGGTTGGCACTGGACGAAACGAAAAACTGCAATGACCGGGCAATTTGCTGCAACATGGCTTTTTTGAACGGTTCCAACACATCTGCCGCATAGTTGTCGGGCAAGCCGCCATGTTTTTTGGCTAATCCCGCCTCTTCGTAGGAAAGTCCGTAGCGGCGCTGGATTTCCTCAGTCAATTGTTTGCCGCCGAACCCCTGCTCGCGAGTGTAAACCGTCTTTCCGGCATGCAATATATTCAATGAGGTCATCGTGGCGCCGATATCGGCAATCGCCACGGTCATGTCGCCGGTCCCCTCCGGTAGCTGGTCCACCAGCAACGAAAATGCGTTTTCCATGGCGAATGCCTCGACATCGACCACTACAGTCTTCAGTCCGGCATAGGCCAACGCGGCAACGCGGTCTTCGATATTTTCCCGCCGGGAAGCGGCGAGCAATACGTCGACCATGTCCGGATTGCTTTTGGTAACGCCTTGGACTTCGAAATCCAAATTTACCTCGTCCAGCGAATACGGAATATATTGGTCCGCTTCGACCATAATCTGTTCTTCCATCTCGGCATCGGACAACGACGCCGGCATCGATATGATCTTCGTCATCACCGAAGAGCCGGCGACGGCGACGCTGGCGTGCTTGGCTTTAGTGCCGGACTGTTTGACTGCGGCCTTGATCGCTCCGCCAATTTGCTCGACATTAGTGATATTCTTGTCGACGATGGCATCCTGGGGTAGCGGCACGACGGCGTAACTCTCGACTTTGTATCGCGCCCCGGCTCTACTTAGCTCCAACAACTTTACCGCCGCAGTACTGATGTCCACACCCAACACGGCCGACGGATTCCTGCTGAACCAGCTCATGAACAAACCCTTTTTGAATCATAAAAGACTAAACTTAGCTCGCACAGCACAACCTCGGCTCGCAGAAGCTCTACGGGCCAAGTATAGATGGTTTTTTTATTTTCATCCTGTTAGATGAACCACTTTATAAGTAACTTTAGCTTATCGGACACATGTGCAGGAATTTCCTGAACCGATATCTGGAAATTCCCTAGCGCATTTTTACTGCTGTGCCGATTAAAAAAGCTCCGAAATCAGGCTCTTTGCTAAAGTCGCTGATCAAGTGGCTAGTCTTTTTCGTTTTTGCGTTTTTTGCCACGTTCGCCGTGGCGAGTTATTTTTTCTTTGTCGAGCTCGACAAAGAACTGCCGGACATCGAGCAGTTGCAAAACGTGCAATACCAGATGCCTTTCAGCATCTACAGCCAGGACAATTTGTTGATAGGCCAATTCGGCGAAAAACGCCGAATCCCGCTAACCATCGGCAAAGTACCGCCGCAACAAATCAAGGCTTTTATCGCCGCGGAAGACGACCGGTTTTTCACCCACATCGGCATCGACCCGACCGGTTTGGCTCGGGCAGCCACCCAACTTGTAATGACCGGCAAAAAACGCCAAGGCGGCAGCACCATTACCATGCAAGTTGCGCGTAATTTTTTGCTGAGTAACGAGAAAACCTATTTGCGCAAACTCAAGGAAATCCTGCTGGCCTTGAAAATCGAACGCCGCTACTCCAAGGACCAGATACTGGAACTTTATCTGAACAAGATCTATATGGGCCAACGCGCATACGGTCTGGCCGCGGCCGCTCAAACTTACTACGGCAAGGACCTTGCCGAATTGAGCCTTGCCCAACAAGCCATGATCGCCGGACTGCCCAAGGCCCCATCCATATACAATCCGATCACCAATCCCGAACGCGCGCTGCAACGACGCAATTACGTGTTACGGCGCATGCTGGAATTAAAACACATCGACGAAAACAGTTACCGATCGGCGCTCGGCACGGCCGACGACGCTGCTTTGCAACCGGTTAACGTCGAATTTCAAGCGCCTTACGTCGCCGAAATGGCCAGACAGGAAATCATGGCGCAATTCGGCGACTCGGCCTATACCCAGGGCCTGAAAGTGTATACCACCGTACCCAGCGAATTTCAGCGCGCTGCCGACCGCGCATTGCAGCAAGCCGTACACGAATACGACGAACGCCACGGCTACCGCGGCCCATCGTTCAAAAACGCACGCAGGGAGGGCGCCACGTTGACGGATAGCATTATCGGCGACTGCCGCCAGGCGCAAATCGTCGAAATCGCCGAATCCGGCATTACCGCAAAAATTCACAACGGCAACCAGATTCAGGTAGACCGCCATAATCTCGAATGGGCAATGCGCACCAATTCCCGTCGGCTACCGCTGCAAGCCGGTGACATCATTTGGGTCAGACAACTCGAGGATGGCGAATGGGCGCTGACCCAAGTACCGGAAGTGGAAGGCGCATTTGCAGCATTGAATCCAAACAACGGCGCGATTCTAGCGCTCTCCGGCGGCTTCGATTTCTACCACAGCAAATACAATCGCGCCACGCAGTCCAAACGCCAACCCGGCTCCGGATTCAAACCAATCATTTACACCGCGGCTTTAGAGAAAGGATTTACGCCGGCCAGCATCATAAACGACGCACCGATCGTGATCGAAGACCCTTCGCAGGAAAACGACTGGCGACCGGAAAACTACAACCGCCGTTACCTCGGCCCGACACCGTTGCGGGTTGCGCTACGCGAATCTATAAACCTGGTGTCGATCCGACTATTGCAGCAAATCGGCATTCCCCAAGCCATCGACACCGCAAAGCGCTTCGGATTCGATAAAGACCAGCTACCCGGCACCTTATCGCTGGCCCTGGGCAGCGGTTACGCCTCACCGCTAAGAATGGCAGCCGCATACGCGGTTTTCGCCAACGGCGGCTTTCTGGTAACGCCCTACCTGATCGAACGCATCGAAGACAATGAAGGCAATGTTCTGTTTCAAGCCCAACCGGCGACAGCCTGTGCCGATTGCAGCGAAACCCCAAATTTGCAAGGCACCGCGTCAGCGCGGGCGATCTCGGCGAAAACCAACTTCCTGATAAACAGCTTACTGCGCGATGTCGTCCAACGCGGTACTGCGACGCAAGCCAAACAATTGGGTCGTAACGATCTGGCCGGAAAAACCGGCACCACCAACGAACAGAGGGATGCTTGGTTCAACGGCTTTGCCACCGGTATCGTCGCCTCGGCCTGGATCGGTTACGACAACTCGCTACCGCTTGGCCACGGGGAAACCGGAGGCAAAGTTGCATTACCGATGTGGATTAAATTCATTCGCGCGGTGCAACACCATTTTCCAGAAAAACCGGAATCCGTACCCGACGGCATCGTGCAAGCCTATATCAATCCCCGCGACGGCTTGTTACTAGATCCGAACGAAAAAGGCGGGATATGGGAATATTTTACTGCGGAAACCGTACCGACGACGTTGTCGACACCGGCTCAACCGGAAGAAGACTTGGAAGAGGAATTTAACGAGGAAGGATTGTTCTGACAGTGGCCGACACTCAAAGCCGCCAAAAGCTTGGCGGCCGAGCGCAAGCCGGAAACGATATTATTTTCCGAATTTTTTGCGGAATTTATCCACGCGGCCGGAAGTATCGACTACGCGTTGCTTACCGGTATAAAACGGATGGCACGAAGAACATACTTCGATATGCAAATCGGAACCCAATACGGAACCGGTTTGGAAAGTATTGCCGCAACCGCATGTCACGGTGATTTGTTTATATTGTGGATGAATTTCTGGTTTCATAGCGCTCACATACCCTTTTCGGGACACATACTTGATAGAGAACTGCTTATGATACGATTTAGCTAACGGTTCCGCAAGCCGAAGGCAAGCGCGGCGGTTAATTTCGATTTTATGGCGTGGCAGGCCGGGACCGCATCAACAATATCACCAAGACAATTGCCGGCACACCGATAACAGCGGAGTACACGAAAAAAGCGGCGTAACCAAACTCGGCGACCAAATCCCCTGAAATACTTCCAATCAGCTTAGCCGGCAAAGTCATCAAAGAGCTGAACAGCGCGTACTGAGTTGCAGTGTAAGCGGAATTCGTCAAACTCGACAAATAGGCAATGAACGCAGCCGAGGCTATGCCGCCGCTTAAGTTGTCCGCACTAATCACTCCGGCCAACAACAGGATATCCGGCTTCGCCAGCGCCAAAGCGGCAAACAGCAAGTTGGTTGCAGCAACGATCACCGCACCGAACAGCAGCGGACGCATAATGCCGAAGCGCGCCACCAGCACGCCACCGACCGAGGTACCGACGATAGTCATCAGAAAACCGAACACCTTGGTGACGTCGGCGATATCCTTTTTGCTGAACCCCAGCTCCAAATAAAACGGATTCGCCATAATCCCCATTGCAATATCGCTCATCTTATAGACCGCGATCAGCAGCAAAATCCGCGCGCCGCTCCTGCCGTTGCGTTGGAAAAACTCGACAAACGGACCGACAACGGCGTCCGAGAACCAACGCAACAATCTGGTAGGCAAGGCGCCCGACTCGGACAAACCAAGCGCAATCTCCACGCTTTGCTCGATCCGCCCGACCCGCTCATCCTCCAGCCGAATCGGCTCCGGCGCCAACAACGTCGCCACCATACCGATGGACATCGCCAGCGCCATAACCTGATAAGCCACGGCCCAGTTCTGGTATTCCGCGATATAAAACACTCCAGCCCCGGCAAGCAACAGCGAAAGGCGGTAGCCGAATACGTACGTCGCCGCCATCGCGCCTTGCAGTTCCGGCGCCACAATTTCAATCCGATAAGCATCGATTGCAACGTCTTGAGTCGCGGAGCAGAACGCCACCCAAACAGCCAACCAAGCCATGCGCGTCAACTCTTGGTGAATATCCAAGCCGCTCATAGCAAACAAGCCCAACGCTATACCGACCTGAGCGCCGAATATCCAGCCACGCCGTTTACCCAGCCATCGGCATAACAGCGGGAACGGCAAGCGATCGACCACCGGCGCCCATAAAACTTTCACCGAATACGCAACGCCGACCAAGCTGAAATAGCCGATTAGGGATAACGACACATCCTCGTCAGCCAACCATGCCGACAAGGTCGATGAAGTCAATGAAAATGGCAGACCGGCTGAAAAGCCTAGAAAGATCATTCCCAGCACGCGCGGCCGGGAATATATAGAGAAAGCGTTGCGCCAACTGCTTACAGCTTTCGCCACACGCTTTCTCTAATACCTCAAGCGGGTGAATCTAAATCAACCGTTGATCAAATAATGCGTCACGATACTGGCCGCATAACCGGCGGCGATCACCGGAGTCCATTTCAAGTGGCTGAAGAATGTGTATTTGTGATTAGATTGCCCCATCAACGCCACACCCGCAGCCGAACCGACCGAGAACAGGGATCCGCCAACGCCGGCGGTCAACGTGACCAGCAACCATTGGTAAAGATCCATATCCAGATTCATGTTCAATACAGCAAACATTACAGGGATGTTATCGACTACCGCAGAAATGATACCGACCAGAATATTGGCTGTGGTTTGGCCCAGACCGTCATACATTGCGGCAGACAGCAATTCCAGATACCCGATGTAGCCCAAGCCACCGACCGCGAAAACCACGCCAAAGAAGAACAACAGCGTATCCCACTCGGCTTCTTTTACCCGGTCGAATACATCGAGACGCACCTCATCCGCTGCGGAGAAGCGAACCTTAACGTAATAAATGAATAGCATCAGGATGGACAAACCAGCCATCATGCCCATGAACGGCGGCAAATGCAGGAACTGTTTAAAGCTGACCGCCAAACCGATGGTGATGCCGAACAAGCCGCACACCACCCAGCCGCCCGGCTTCAATTCCACTGCAGCTTCGTTGGTAGCCTCGGGCTGACCGCTTGGAATCGCTTGGGACATGAAAAACGCCGGCACGACAAAGTTCACTACCGACGGAATAAACAACTTGAAGAAATCAAAGAATTCCGCGTAACCAGCTTGCCACACCATCAAAGTGGTGATGTCGCCGAACGGACAAAACGCACCGCCGGCATTCGCCGCAATAACCAAATTAACAAAACCGATAGAGACGAATTTTTCGTTATCCGCACCTACCGCCATTACCACGGCGCCGACCAATAAAGCAGAGGTCAGGTTGTCGGCTACCGACGACAGGAAGAAGGTAATGATGCCGGTAATCCAAAACAGCTGTTTATAACCAAACTGTTTTCTAATCAGCCACGAACGCAGGGCTTCGAATACATTGCGCTCGGCCATAGTGTTGATATAGGTCATCGCCACCAGCAAGAACAACATCAACTCGGCATATTCTTTCAAGTCGTGTTCGAAAGCCTTATGCAGCTCTTCCCCGGATACACCAGCCTCCTGCGCCAGGATTGCCACATGCCCCCAAATCACGGCCGCCGCAAAAATAACCGGCTTGGATTTACGCAAATGCGTAAATTCTTCGGCCATCACGAAACCATAAGCCACCAAAAAGATCAGAACGGTGTAAATGCCCCGCTCGGTTCCGGTTAAACCGAGGTTATGAAACTCTTCGGCCATGGCCACTTGCGGCAAAAACAACAGCCCGGCCAAAATCAACAATAAGCGCAACAAGGTATCCCCCTTTATCCTCTATGTTTTAGTCGTTATTAAAAGCAAAAAAACTAACCGGGCATGTTATCACCATACAATATTCTTTGTCATTTAATCCCGGCCGTTATATTATTCAGATACCTAGCAAAATAGTCAGTAAACCACGCATCATCGCTAAATGTATCAATATAACGAGCAAGATCAAACACTTATTGAAGAACGCGCCAATGAGTTTCGCGGCCAAACCCAGCGTTTTTTGAACGGAGACCTGGGAGCCGACCAATTCAGAGCGCTACGTCTAATGAATGGGCTGTACCTGCAGACGCACGCGCCAATGCTGAGGGTCGCAGTCCCGTACGGCCTGCTTTCCTCTAAACAATTACGCAAGCTGGCTTCGGTGGCCCGCGATTACGACCGCGGATATTGCCATTTCACGACCCGGCAGAACGTCCAATACAACTGGCCGGCCCTGGAACGGGTCCCGGACCTGCTGGCGGAATTGGCGACAGTACAGATGCACGCCATTCAAACCAGCGGCAACTGCTTAAGAAACACAACATCCGACCACTTGGCCGGCATTTGCAAGGACGAAATCGAAGACCCGCGGCCTTACTGCGAAATTATCAGGCAGTGGACAACGCTGCATCCAGAATTCGCCTTCCTGCCACGTAAGTTCAAGATTGCCGTTAGCGGCGCCACCCATGACCGGGCCGCAGTGCAACTGCACGACATTGGCGTTTATTTGGTGAAAAACGCGGCTGGCGAAACCGGTTTTCAAATTTTGGTCGGCGGCGGCCTGGGCCGTACCCCAATCATTGGCCAAACCATCCGCCCCTATCTGGAAAAGCAGCATTTGTTGTCCTATCTGGAAGCCATCGTGCGGATATACAATCTATTCGGCCGCCGCGACAACAAATACAAAGCCAGGATCAAGATACTGGTCAAAGAAACCGGCCTGGAGAAATTCAAGACCATGGTCGAGCAGGAGTGGGAACGCATTCGCGACAGCATGCCGCTCAGCGAGCAACGCATCGCCGAAATGAAGGCGCATTTCGCGCCGCCAGCTTACGAGGCCACCGCAAACGACGCCCCCGACTTCGCCAAACAGCTTGCCGATAACGCCGACTTTGCCAAATGGGTTAAATACAACACGGTCGAGCACAAAATCAGCGGTTACCAAGGCGTCTACATCTCTTTGAAAGCGCCCGACTCGCCGCCAGGCGACATTACCGCCGAACAACTTGAAGCCGTCGCCGACCTAGCCGACCGACACAGCTTCGGCGAAGTCAGAAGCAGCCACCGCCAAAACCTGGTATTGGCCGACGTCAAACAAACCGACTTGTTTGCGGTTTGGCAAAAGCTCGACGCAAACAAATTGGCCACGCCCAACATCGGCACGGTCACCGACATCATTTGCTGCCCCGGCTTGGATTTTTGCTCGCTAGCCAACGCCAGCTCCATCAGTGTCGCTAGAGAATTGAACTCCCGATTGGACGATATGGATTACATCCACGACATCGGCGACATCAAAATCAACATGTCCGGGTGCATGAACGGTTGCGCGCACCAAAGCGTCGGCCATATCGGCATCCTTGGCGTCGACAAGCACGGCGAAGAGTGGTACCAGATTACACTGGGCGGATCATCCGAAAACGAAGCCGCCATCGGCGAACGCCTGGGGCCGGCCGTTGCCAAGGACCAAATCGCGACGGTAGTAACCGATATACTCGACGTTTACGTTCAGCAACGCTTGGAAGACGAAGCATTCCTACAAACCGTAAAACGTGTCGGCCTGGAGCCGTTTAGGGAAAGAGTTTATGCAAATCATTAAAGACCAACAGCTAATCGAGAATACCTGGTCCTTTATCGAGGACGACGCCCCTTTACCCGAAGGCGATATCACGGTCAGCTTGCCGCGCTGGCTCAGCGAAAAAGAACAATTGCGTCAGCGTAGCGGCAGAACCGGCATTCGCTTGGTGCCTGGAGATCAAACCGAATCTCTGTGCGCCGACTTTGACAAAATCGATCTGATCGAACTGGACTTCCCGATCTTCGGTGACGGCCGTCTGTTTTCGGTAGCCCGCTTACTGCGTAGCCGGGACGCTTATCGGGGCGAAATACGCGCTGTAGGACAATACCTTCCCGATCAGGTGTTTTATTTATCCAGAGTCGGCATCAACGCTTTCGACTTGAGCAGTCAGAACGACGCAGACCTGGTTTTGGCCGCCATGAGCCAGTTTTCCGTGCGCTACCAAGCATCGACCAACTAAGCCGGGGTAGAGAGGGCAAGACTACACCTCTCACCCCCTGAAAACAAAAACCCCGGCTTGGCGTCAGCCAACCGGGGTTTTATTTTGCCAGGAGCCCGCCGGAACCAGGCTGAATTCCGGCGGCAAACACTTGGACGAAACGACTAACGCCGCATGATGCTGATCCCTTTCAATAAATTCAGCGCCTCATGCAAAGGATAGTCTCGCATATCGGCATCGGACACCTCGGCCGCATCGCCATCCTTCTCCGGCGCATCCTTAACGTCATCACCATCCTCTTCTTCGGACTTTTTCTCCGGCTTGGCATTGCCGTTGGTCAGGTGATGAGTCAAATCCGCTTCTTTGACGGTATCCAGCTTAGCCTTATCCATCGCAGCCAACTTCACTCTGGCCAACGTCACATCGGGCTCGATGCCTTCGGCCTGAATCGAACGTCCGGACGGCGTAAAGTAGCGCGCCGTCGTCAGCTTGACCGCCGCACCGTTACTGGTCGGCAAAATGGTTTGCACCGAGCCTTTGCCGAACGACTTTTCGCCCATGATGATGGCGCGTTTGTGGTCTTGCAACGCACCGGCGACGATTTCCGATGCAGAAGCCGAACCGCCATTGATCAGCACCACGATCGGCGCACCGTTGATCACGTCGTCCGGAGTGGCGTTAAAGCGCATTTCCGAATTTTTAATCCGGCCTTCGGTGTAGACGATCAAACCAGACTCGATAAAAGCATCGCTGACATCAACCGCCGCGTTCAACACGCCGCCCGGATTGTTGCGCAAATCCAGCACAATACCCTTTAACGGGCCTTCGTTTTCTTTTTTTAGCTCGTCGATTGCGTCCAACAAACTCTGACCGGTGCCGGATTGGAAACTACTGATACGCAGATAACCGTAGTTTTTTTCCAGCAGCCTATTCTTCACGCTCTTAACTTTAATGATATCGCGGGTCAATGCAAACTTCAGCGGCGCCTCTTCCCCCTCGCGAATCACGGTCAACACGATCTCGCTGCCGGGCTCGCCGCGCATGATTTTCACCGCATCGGCCAGCGTCATGCCTTTTACCGGCTTGTCGTCGAGACGAACGATCAAGTCGCCGGCTTTGATACCGGCCCGTTGCGCCGGCGTATCGTCAATCGGCGAAACCACTTTGACGAAGCCGTTTTCCATGCCAACTTCTATACCCAGACCGCCGAATTGGCCGGTAGTGCCTTCTTGCAGCTCTTTGTATTCTTCGCTGGCAAGATAAGCCGAATGCGGATCCAAACCGGACAGCATGCCGCGGATGGCGTCTTCCAAAAGTTTTTTGTCGGAAACGGGTTCGACATAGTCCTGTTTGATACGGCCGAAGATTTCGGTAAACGTGCGCAATTCGTCGAACGGCAATGCCTGTAGCTCATCGCTTTTAGCCGCAGCCGGCGCCGCTTTCTCGGCAAAGACGCTACTGCACAAACTCAGCGCGACACCCAAAATAAATCCGACCAACAAGACCAATATGTTTCTGTTTTTTAACATCTGAATTAAAACTCCAACAACCTGTTTCCTAAAAATGATTAACCTTTGGTCGGTTTACGGCACCATTGCTCCGGGTCGACGGGCCGCCCGTTCTTGCGGATGCCGAAATACAAGGCCGCGTCGGCTCGGCCGCCACTCCGCCCCACCGAGGCCAATACCTCCCCGGCTCTAACATGGTCGCCCACGTTTTTATGCAGACTTTGGTTGAATGCATACAAACTCATATAACCCTTGCCGTGGTCGACAATAATCATCAACCCGTATCCGCGCAACCAATCGGCATAGACGACCTTACCGCCGGTCACCGCACGAATATCTGCCCCTTCCCTGGCGCTGATAACGACGCCGTCCCAGGTCGTTTCGTAGCGACGACTGCCAAACCGGGCCGTCAGGGCGCCCTGCACCGGCCAAGGCAATTGGCCGCGCAACTCCGAAAACGGCTGGCTTGCGAGCTCGCTAACCGGTCTAGCTGGCATTTGCTTGGGAAGTTCCCGCTGCTGAACCGAGGCAGGTTCGGGTTTTCGCGGTTCGGGCGCAGGCAAAGATTCGTCGGCGGCATTATCATCAGTTTTCTGCAAAGACGCCACCAAGGACTGCAATTTTTTCTCGTCCGCTACAAGGCGTTCCAACTCGCCGGCCTTGGCCGCATAGTCCCGTTCGATCCGAGCCAACAACGTTTCGCGCTGGTTCTTCAGCGCTTGCATGGCATCGGATTCTTGCTGTTTTTTTTCCAACGAGGCCTGAAGGAGCTGGGCTTCGGTATCCTTTTGCGCCTCCAACTGCCGCAACTCTCGAAAAGATTCGGCAACCGCGTTAAGTTTTTCGACCCGCGCCTTGCTGATGTAATCGTAGTAAACCAACATGCGGCTGGACACGGCCGGATCGCGTTGGTTCAGAATCACCTTCAAACCTTCCTTATCGCCGCCCATGGCATAAATTGCCTTGATCAATCCTTCGAGCTCCTGCTGCTGTTCATGCATGCTGCGTTGCGTGGCAGCGCTTTTGCCCCGCAAATCCTGCAGAGACTGCTCCTGCTGCCTGATCTCGGCTTTCAACGAACGCAGACTATTAGCCAGCTCACCGTATTGCAGCTCTAATTTTTGCAACTGGTCCAATGCCCGATTTTTTTCAGCTTGCAAATCGCGGACTTCACCGCCGACGCGGTCGATTTTCGACTGGACATCGGCCAAGGTTTTTTCTCCGGACGGATCGGCCGATAGCGGCAAACTGACTGCAACCCCGAAAACAGCCCCAAGCATGTAGCGAGTCAACGCTGCCAACCTAATCGACGCGAATTCGACAAGCCATAAATCGCCGAGGCGGCACCGGGATTCGTTTTTTTTGCAATTTGCAAACTGGTTAGGAAGCGGCGGCAGGCAGCTTGACCGTTCTAGCATAAGATTAAGAATCTCCAAGCTTTAACAATATGAATCGGGCCACGGTTAGACAGACTTTGGCGGTTTATTGCGCCGGCTCAATTTCCAGGTATTGAACAATAAAGCCTACTCTGTTAGATTTGCTCGCCTCTTTTTGCTGATTAGGTTCGCAGCCTGACCGCTCCAAACTCAAGCAAGGCATTATACCAGCACCGCCAGCCGCCATAATCCGAAAAAAAATGCCGCGGCCCGCTTAGCGGCCACCTTTGCCACGCTCTATCGTAATTAAATGGAAGACCAAGACGATAATATTCAATATGACGACAGCGATATCAGCCGCGCGGCCCGCTGCCTGAAAGCCATGTCCCATCCTTTGCGCCTGAAAATTCTTTGCGTATTGGGCAGCAACTCGATCAGCGTACAAGACATTGTGGAACAGGTCGGAACCAGCCAGAGCAATATCTCGCAACATTTGGCGATATTGCGGGATAAAGGCATTCTCGACTATAAAAAGGAAGCCAACCGAGTTTATTACTTCATCGACGACGAACGCGTCATTCATCTGATTCAAATGATGCGCAGCATATTTTGCGGCGTTTAAACAGCGAAAACCACCAACATGAATGCACCCATAGAACAATATATCGAATTTGCCACCAACCATTATTTGCTGGTATTTGCACTGGTCTGCGTAATTTTCCTGCTCATTCAGGACTTGATTGCCAATTCTTTCAATAAGTACGAAAACATCTCGCCGCTGATCGCCGTCACCAAAATGAATAGCGACGACGTTGTGGTCCTGGACGTCCGGGAACAGCACGAATTCACCAAAAGCCATATCGAGAATGCGCTGAACATCCCGCTCGGCAAAGTCGAAGAACAGCTGACCGCACTGGAAAAACACAAAAAACACCCACTGATCGTTACCTGCCAAACCGGAGCCCGTTCGACCGCCGCTTGCAAAACCCTGACCAAAGCCGGCTTCGAACAGGTCTACAACATGATTGGCGGCATGCAGTCATGGGAAGATAACAAACTGCCGATCAAGCTCGGCAAAACCAAAGATTAACCAACCAACCCGCAAATCAAGACCATGGCCGAAAATAACGCATCCAGCGAAAAACAATTCATCATTCAAAAGATCTACACCAAAGACATTTCTTTTGAAACCCCAAACTCACCAAAAATATTCACCCAAAAATGGGAACCGGCGCTGGACCTCAACCTCGGTACTAACGTATTACCTATCGAAAACTCAATGTTCGAAGTCTCGCTGACATTGACCGTAACCGTCAAAGTCGGCGAAAGCACAGCCTACCTGGTTGAAGTCAACCAGTCCGGCGTGTTTCTGATCGCCGGCTTTACCGAGCAGGAAATGGGGCCCATGCTGGGTAGCTTTTGCCCGAACATCCTGTTTCCCTACGCTCGCGAAGTGATTTCCGACTTGGTCAGCAAAGGCGGATTCCCGCAATTGATCCTGGCTCCGGTCAATTTCGACGCTCTGTACATGCAACATCTGCAGCAGACACAACAATCTCCGCAAAACAGCGAAACAAAAACCCTGAACTAAGAGCAGGATGCCGCCATCAATCAGCATCCTGGGCGCCGGATCATGGGGAACCGCCTTGGCGATCCAAGCGGCCAGAAATGGCTGCGCCACATCGCTATGGGGACATAATCCGCAACACATCGCAGCGTTGCAGCGAGCCCGCGAAAACCACCGTTACCTGCCCGGCGCCCAATTCCCGGTGACTCTCGAGCTTACCGGCGACATCGGCAAGGCGGTAGCGTTTAGCCCGCTGCTGTTGATTTCGGTTCCGAGTCACGCCTTCCGCGATACTTTGGCAACCATAAAACCCTTGCTAGCGGAAAAACCGATGATCGCCTGGGCGACCAAAGGTTTCGACGGCCGCGATGGCGCCCTGTTAAGCCGGGTCGTTGCCGAAATTCTGGGTGAGGATATCGAGACCGCCGCACTATCCGGGCCGACTTTCGCCGGCGAAGTAGCCGCCGATCTGCCCACCGCAGTGACTGTGGCCTCGGCATCCGATGCCTTTTCCTCCCGCCTCAGTGCGATACTGCACAACCAGCGCTTCCGGGTCTACACCAGCCGCGACATCATCGGCGTCCAGGTCGGCGGCGCCTGCAAAAACGTTTTGGCTATCGCAGCCGGAATCGCCGACGGCCTGGGCTTCGGCGCCAACACGCGCGCAGCACTGATCACTCGAGGCCTGACCGAAATCATGCGCCTCGGCATCCGCCTTGGTGGCCAAGCCGACACCTTTATGGGCCTGGCCGGCCTAGGCGACTTGATCCTGACCTGCACCGACGACCAATCCCGCAACCGCCGCTTCGGACTGGCGCTGGGACGCGGACTCGGCCAGCCCCAGGCGCTAGCGCAAATCAACCAGGAAGTGGAAGGCATCTCCGCCGCCCGCGAAACCTTCGGGCTATCGCAAAAATACGGAGTCGAAATGCCTATCACCGAGCAGGTCTATAACGTGCTCTTCGAGAATCTCCCACCCAAACAAGCCGTACAGAATCTGCTGAACCGGGACCAAAAGCCCGAACAAGCCTGATTCATCTCTCCCTGCTGGCAACATTCGCCCGGATAATCTCGCCCATCCAAGCGCAATTTCTTCCGATAACCCCGACTCCCGGCAAGCCTCGAAATCCGGCTTTTCGGCAAAATCACCTTATAAAATTGAGTATTAGCACGTATTAATTGCGATTTACATCAAAAATCGGCATTAACGTTTTGATACCAATCGATTTTACCCCATTCCCCACCAGCCGCCCGCACCGCCCCCCCCAACACAGCGTAAGTCATTGTAGAAAAAGAAAGAATTTAATTTGACTGCCTCTTGACTAAGCCCATTTTGAAAACTATAGTGGTGCAAAAATGATGTAAAGTGGGCATAAATGGATTTTTTTGGCTTTTTGAGGATTTGATTTGTTTCGAGGCATTAGTTCAATCAGTTTGGATGCGAAAGGGCGCGTTGCGATTCCTACCCGCTATCGGGAGGAGTTACAGGAGTGCTGCGACCGCCAATTGGTTGTGACTGTTGCGGTCGACGACAAATGCGTGGGCGAGCCCGGCTGCCTCTGGCTTTACCCGTTGCCGGAATGGGAAAAACTGGAACAGACCATCAGCAAATTACCCACGCTGAACAAAATGGCCGGAAAGCTGCGCCGTTTTGTCATAGGCAACGCCTCGGAATGCGAAATGGATGGCCAGGGCCGGCTGTTGCTACCGGAAAAATTGCGCGAGTTCGCCGGCTTGGAAAAACACATTGTGCTGGTCGGCCAGCTCAACAAATTCGAGATTTGGAACGAAGACGCCTGGAAGGCGAAAGAACGGGAATGGATGGACGGTAACGACAACGAGGGCCTCGAAGAACTTGGCTCTTTGTCGTTTTGACGGAGATGCCGGCCCACCAGACCGTTTTATACGCCGAAGCGCTTGAGCAACTCGCGATAAAACCGGACGGAACCTATCTGGATTGCACTTTCGGCCGCGGCGGCCATAGCCGCGGCATTTTGGCCGGTTTGGACGAATCGGGCCGGTTGCTGGCACTGGATAGAGATGCGGATGCGATTGCCAGCCCGGAAGCGAAGAAATTGCGCCAGGACCCCAGATTCGAACTGCACCACGCCAGCTTTGCCGAATTGGCCGCAGTGGTCGGACGCAAAGGATATGCCGGCAAGATCGACGGGATTTTGATGGACTTGGGCGTATCGTCGCCGCAACTGGACATCGCCGAGCGCGGTTTCAGTTTTCTACGCGACGGGCCATTGGACATGAGAATGGATACCGGACGCGGCATGTCGGCGGCGGATTATCTGGCTCGGGTTGAAGAAAACGAACTGGTGCGGATTTTATTCGAATACGGCGAAGAACGGTTTGCCAAACGCATCGCCCGCGCGATCGTCAGCCAGCGCCAACAGGCTCCGATTACGACCACGCTGGAATTGGCGAGATTGATAGAACACAGCGTACCGTTTCGCGACAAGCACAAACATCCTGCCACGCGCAGTTTCCAGGCGATCAGGATCGAAGTCAACCAGGAGTTGGAACAGATAAAAGCCGGTTTGCAGCAAGCGCTCGACACGTTGGCGCCGGGCGGGCGGCTGGTGGTCATTTCTTTCCACTCGCTGGAAGACCGGATCGTCAAACGGTTTATCCGCGACCAATCCGGCGCGAAGACCGACCCCGGCAAATTGCCGGTCAGAGAACAAGACATAGAACAAGGGCAGCTACGCAAAATCGGCAAGTCGATTCGTGCCCAAGCGCAGGAACTGCGCAATAACCCCAGAGCGCGCAGCGCGGTAATGCGAGTCGCGGAGAAGCGTTAATGGTATTTGCACGAAACATCCTGCTAACGATATTGGTGGCGGCGCTGCTGATTTCCGGCATTGCCGTCATTTACAGCAAGTACCAATCGCGCCTGCTGTTTATCGATATCCAAAAAAAGGAAAAAGAACTCGACGATTACGAAGTCGAATGGGGACGTTTACAACTGGAATTGACCACGCTGACCGAAGAAAACCGGGTTGAAGTCGAAGCCAGATCGCGGCTAATGCTGACCCTGCCGGCGCAAGACAAAATTATATACATCAAGCCGTAATGCGAATTTTTACCGGTTCAGCCCCAGCGCCGCGCCTTAATACCGATTTTCCGATACGGCGCAAGTTGCTGCTGTCGACGATGATGCTGGCGATGGCGGCCCTGGTAGGACGCGCGGTTTACCTGCAGATCCTGGACAAGGATTTTTTGCAGGACAAAGGCGACATGCAACACGTCGGCGTGGTTTCCGTGTCCGCTTACCGCGGCCAAATCAAGGACCGTAACGGCGAGCCGTTGGCTATCAGCACCCCGGTGCAATCGATCTGGGTCAATCCGCGGCAATTGAAGGACAGCGAACAAGACAAACTGACGCCGATGGCCAGAATTCTCGGCTTCCCGGAAAAGGAACTGCGTGCGCTGTTGAAAAAGGAAAAGGACGCCAACAAGCGTTTCGTCTATTTGCGCAGGCAGATCAATCCGGATATCGCCGAAAAAGTTAAAGACCTGGAAATTACCGGCGTGTATTTCGAACGCGAGTTCAAGCGCTACTATCCGGCCGGCGCAGTATCCGGCCATTTGCTGGGTTTTACCAACATTGACGATATCGGCCAGGAAGGCATCGAACACGGTTACGAACACATATTACGCGGCCAACCCGGCAAAAAGCGGGTGATCAAGGACGGCAAAGGCCAGATTATCAAGGACGTGGAGAACATCGAAGAAGCGGTGCCGGGCCGCGATCTGATTCTGACGATAGACGAACGTTTGCAATATCTGGCCTATCGGGAATTGCAGAACGCGGTGATCCAGAACAAGGCGCATTCGGCCTCGCTGGTGGTATTGGACGCTAAAAACGGCGACGTATTGGCTAGCGTCAGCCAGCCGGCATTCAACCCGAACAATCGCAAGGAATTGAGCAGCAACCGTTACCGTAACCGGGCCATCGTCGACAGCTTCGAACCCGGCTCGACGGTAAAACCGTTCGTGATCGCGGCGGCGCTGGACGGCGGTTACATCCATCCGAACACGATGATCGAGACCCACGGCGTTTACCACCTGGGTCGCAACGTGGTCAAAGACGTGCACAACTACGGCACGATGGATTTGACCCACGTATTGCAAAAATCCAGCAATATCGCCGTCACCCAGATCGCGATGACGATGCCGCCGGAATATTTTTGGGGGATATACAACAAGCTGGGCTTCGGTACTTCGGCCGGCGTCGGCTTCCCCGGCGAAGCCAGCGGCTCGTTGCTGGATTACCAAGGCTGGCACGAATTCGACCAAGCGATTTTGTCGTTCGGTTACGGCGTATCCACCTCGATTTTACAACTGGCCAGAGCCTACACGGCGCTGGCCGACGACGGCATCATTCACTCGGTGACCTTATTGAAGCGCGACGAAGACCCGGACGCACAAAGGGTGTTTAAACCGGAAACGGCCAGAAAAGTTAGGGAAATGCTGGAACACGTCATCAGCAAGGAAGGTACCGCTTACCAAGCCAGAGTCGAAGGCTACCGGGTCGCCGGCAAAACCGGCACCGTGAAAAAGGCCACGGCCGGCGGTTACTCCGACGACAAGTATTTATCGGTCTTCGTCGGCATGGCGCCGGCGAGTAACCCGCGTTTCATCATCGCGATCGTGGTCGACGAACCGACCAGCGGCCAATACTACGGCGGTCTGGTCGCCGCGCCGGCCTTCTCCCGGGTTATGGCCGGAGCGTTGAGAGTTTACGGCGTAGAGCCGGACGGCATGGAAAACATGCACTTACTGTTGAGCAAACGATGAAGCTGAGCGAATTGCTGAACGGATATAGCGAAACCGAAACCGATGCTGACATCTCCGGCCTGTCCCTGGATAGCCGCCGGACGGCAGAAGGCGATGCGTTTTTCGCCCTGAGCGGCTCCCGGCAGCATGGCCTGGCCCATGCCGAACAGGCGGTCGGAAGGGGCGCCAAAGCGGTGGTATTCGATCCGCAAGGCAGCGCGCGGCATTTAACGGCACTAACCGGTGTACCGTTTATCGCGGTTACCGGGCTGGCGCAAAAACTCGGCGAAATCGCCGCCCGTTTTTACGGCCGGCCTTCGGAAAAACTCGACGTCATCGGCGTGACCGGCACCAACGGCAAAACCACCTGTAGCCAATTGATCGCGCAGGCGCTGCCGGATTGCGGCGTGATCGGCACGTTGGGCTGGGGCGACGTTGGCCGCTTGCAGGCCACGGCCAACACGACGCCGGACGCGCTGGACATACAACGCATATTGGCCGAATTCGTCAGCCAAGGTAAACGCGCCGCGGCAATGGAAGTGTCCTCGCACGGTTTGCAGCAGGGCCGAGTTAATGCCGTGCGCTTCAAAGGCGCGGTCTTTACCAATTTGAGCCGGGACCACCTGGATTACCACGGCGATATGCAGAGCTATCTGCAAGCCAAGCTGGAATTGTTCAAAACGCCGGGCTTGCAATTTGCCGTGGTCAATTTGGACGACCAAAGCAGCGTGCAGGTATTGGACAGTATCGGCCAAAACGTACAGGTCTGGACCTTCAGCACTGGCGGCCGCACGGTAGCAAACGCGGAATGCGTCACGGCCGAAAATGCGGAATTTAGCGCAGCCGGCATCGAATTCGACGCCGTTTGGCGCGGCCAACGGCATAAAGCCGCCAGCGGCATTGTCGGCCGGTTCAATTTGGAGAACCTGCTGGCAGTGTTGTGCGTATTGCTGGCCCAAGGCACGCCGTTCCCGACCGCGGTAGCGCGCTTGGCTAATTTATCGGCAATTGCCGGCCGGATGGAAAAGTTCGGCGGCCACGGCAAACCCACCGTTTTCGTGGACTACGCCCATAGTCCGGATGCGTTGGAAAAAGTACTGAAAGCCATCAAAGGCAAGCAACGGCTGCGGCTGGTGTTCGGCTGCGGCGGCGACCGCGACAAAGGCAAACGCCCGGAAATGGGCCGGATTGCCGAGACCTGGGCGGATCAGGTCATCGTCACCGACGATAATCCGCGAAGCGAAGCTCCGGCCGCCATCGTCGCCGACATTTTGGCCGGCTGCCGCAGCGAAAAAGTAACCGTAATTAACGACAGAGCCACGGCCATCAACACAGCCATACAACAAGCAGCCCCCGACGATTGCGTACTGATCGCCGGCAAGGGCCACGAAGATTACCAAGAAATCGCCGGCGTAAAATGGCCGTTTAGCGATAGCGCGCTGGTGCAACAGACCTTGGCGGAGTGGCGTAAATCATGAAAATGCTGCTCAGCGAAATCGCCCAAGCCGTCAACGGCACCCTGGTCGGCGCAGACTGCACCGTCGAATCGGTCAGCATCGATACCCGCACGTTGAAACCCGGCGAACTTTACCTGGCCTTGAAGGGCAAGAATTTCGACGGCCACAGCTTTATCGACAAAGCCGAGCAGGCCGGTGCCGGCGCGCTGCTGCTGGCACACGCCTGCGCTTCCGAGTTACCGCAAATCGTCGTCGCCGACACCCATCTGGCGCTGGCCGAGCTGGCCGGCTACTGGCGCCGGCAATTGCCGGTCAAAGTCGCCGGCGTCACCGGCAGCAACGGCAAAACCACGGTCAAAGAAATGATCGCGGCGATTTTTGCGACCCAGGGGCCGACCTTATCGACCCAGGGCAACCTGAACAACGATATCGGCGTGCCGCTGACCTTACTGAAACTCGATGCCTCGCACCGTTACGCCGTGATCGAAATGGGCGCCAACCATATCGGCGAAATTGCCTATACCAGCCGCTATGCCCAGGCCGATGTCAGCGTCATTAACAACGTCGGCGCGGCCCATATCGAGGGATTCGGCGACCTAAACGGCGTCGCCAAAACCAAGGGCGAGATCATCGAAAGCCTGGGACCGGAAAGCGTCGCGGTGTTGAACCGAGACGACGCCTTCTTCGACTTCTGGCTGACCCTGGCCGCCCCGCGAAAAACCTGTAGCTTCGGTTTCCATCCCGCTGCTGACGTGCGCGCCGAGCAAATCGAAACCGGCCTGGACGCCGCGGGCTTTGCCACCCGATTTCGAATGCAAACCGGCGGCGAATCCGTCGATATTCGGTTAAACCTGGCCGGCGCCCACAACGTCAAAAACGCCCTGGCGGCAGCGGCGGTAGCGCTGCAATTCGGCATCGGCCTCGACGCTATCAAAACCGGCCTGGAACGCTTGCGGCCGGTCGTCGGCAGGATGCAACCGTTACGCGGCCGCCGCAACAACATCGTCGTCGACGACACCTACAACGCGAACCCGAGTTCGCTGCGCGCCGCCTTGGAAGCCATCGCCGCGTGCGGCGAATCGGAGATTTGGCTGGCATTGGGCGCGTTCGGCGAACTGGGCCCGGATAGTCCGGCGATACACCGGGAAATGGGCGAATCGGTCAAAGCCATGGGCGTCAAGCGCCTGTTCGCCACCGGCGAATTGGCCCGGCACAGCGTCGCCGGCTTCGGCGCCGGCGCTCGTTATTACGACACGCAGGAACAATTGATTGCAGACCTGACCGCGGAACTGAGCGGCAAGGAAACTTTATTGGTTAAAGGCTCGCGCGCCCAAAAAATGGAAAACGTGGTGGCGGCGCTGGTCGACAATTTTAGAGCGGCATAATGTTACTTTTACTCGCAGACTTTTTAAGCAGTATCGACAGCGGCTTCCGGGTCTTACATTACCTGACCTTCCGCGCCATCTTGGGCGTATTGACCGCATTGGCGATTTCGCTACTGAGCGGGCCGATGGTGATCGAAAAGCTAACTCGTAAAAAAATCGGCCAAAGCGTGCGCGACGACGGTCCGCAAAGCCATTTCTCCAAATCCGGCACGCCGACGATGGGCGGCGCGATGATTCTGTTCGCGGTTGCAGTTAGCACCCTGCTCTGCGCCGATCTGAGCAATCGTTACATCTGGGTGGTGCTGCTAGTGACGCTGGCGCACGGCGTAATCGGTTTTATCGACGATTACAAAAAAGTGCTGCTCGGCAACAGCGTCGGCCTGTCCGCCAAAGCCAAGTATTTCTGGCAATCGGTGGTCGCGCTGGGAGCCGGCATCTATTTATATAGCACCGCCCAAGTCGCCGCGGAAACCCAGTTCATCGTGCCGTTTTTCAAGAACGTCACGTTGGATATGGGCTGGATGTATATCGTGCTGACCTATTTCGTCATCGTCGGCTCCAGTAACGCGGTCAATCTGACCGACGGCCTGGACGGCTTGGCGATCATGCCCACCGTGATGATTTCCGCAGCGCTGGCGATCTTCGCCTATTTGTCCGGCCACGCCAATTTCGCCCAATACCTGCAAATTCCGCACATCCCGAAATCCGGCGAATTGGTGGTGTTCTGCGCGGCGTTGATCGGTTCCGGCCTCGGTTTCCTTTGGTTCAACGCCTATCCGGCCATGGTGTTCATGGGCGACGTTGGCGCGTTGGCGCTGGGTGCCGCGCTGGGCATCGTCGCGGTACTGGTGCGCCAGGAAATCGTGCTGGTCATCATGGGCGGCATTTTCGTGGTCGAAACGATATCGGTGATCATTCAGGTCGCTTCGTACAAAACCCGCAAAAAACGGGTATTCCTGATGGCGCCGATTCACCACCATTACGAACTGAAAGGCTGGCCGGAGCCGCGCATCATCGTCCGTTTCTGGATCGTTTCGGTAATTTTGGTCCTGATCGGCCTGGCGACATTGAAACTGAGATAGCCATGGATACCGCGCAACTACTCGCCAATCTCGAACGCCACTTCCAACTGGATCCGGCTAATGCCCGGCTGCTGATCGTCGGCCTGGGCGCGACCGGTTACTCGGCCGCGCAATTTTTGCAAAAAACGCCGATCAAATTCGCCGTGGTCGACAGCCGCAAGCAGCCGCCATTGATCGACAATCTGCGCGAACAAATGCCGGATGTACCGGTATTTTCCGGCGGCTTCGACCAAGCCGCGCTGGATGTCGCCACCCACTTGCTGGTCAGCCCCGGCGTATCCTTGCACGAAACCGCGATCCATAAAGCCGTGCAGGCCGGAGTCGTCGTGATCAGCGACATCGATTTATTCGCCTGCGCCACCGACAAACCGATCATCGGCATCACCGGTTCGAACGGCAAAAGCACCGTCACGACGATGCTGGGCGAAATGGCCAATGCCGCCGGAGTGAAAACCGCCATCGGCGGCAATCTGGGTACGCCGGCGCTGGACCTGTTGCAACAGAATGCCGATTTATACGTGCTGGAACTGTCCAGTTTCCAATTGGAACGCACCCGAGCTTTGAACGCCAAAGCCGCAACCGTGTTGAATGTCAGCCCGGACCATCTGGATCGCCACGCCAGCATCGAAAGCTACGCCGCCGAAAAGCAGCGCATATTCCGCGGCAGCGGCACCATGGTTTTAAACGCCGACGATGCGCTGGTGATGGCGATGCGCGACGCTAGCCGGCCAACGTTGACGTTTTCGATCCAAGGCCCCGCCGATTTTTATCTGCAACGCGGCGAATCCGTCAATCTGATGCACGGCAACCAAGTCTTGATGCCGGCCGCTCACCTGCGCCTGGAAGGTTCGCACAATCTGGCCAACGCCTTGGCTGCCCTGGCCTTGGGCAGCGCGGTCGGTCTGAGCATGACCGCGATGTGCTCGGCGCTGCGCAATTTCAAAGGCCTGCCGCACCGGATGCAGAAAGTCGCCGAAAGAGCCGGCATCAACTGGATCAACGATTCCAAAGCCACCAACATCGGCGCCTGCGTCGCCGCGTTGCAAGGCTACGACCGTAAAGTGGTGCTGATCGCCGGCGGCGACGCCAAAGGTGCCGACATGGCCGAATTGGCACCGGCAGTGCGGGAAAAAACCAAAGCCGTCGTTCTAATCGGCAAGGACGCACAATTGATCGCCGATGCGCTGCAGGATTGCGTGCCGGTCAGATTCGCCGGCACCATGAAAGAAGCGGTCAAAACCGCCGCCAGCCTGGCCGATGCCGGAGACAGCGTGCTGTTGTCGCCGGCCTGCGCCAGCCTGGACCAATACCGCAGTTACGTCGACCGCGGCAACAAATTCGCCGAAGCGGTGATGGAGCTGCCGTCATGTTGAAGCCGACGCCCGCGCCGAAGCCGCGGCAAACCCGCTTGCATACCGATCCGCTGCTGATGCTGGCCTGCTTCAGCCTGCTCGGCATCGGCTTCATGATGGTGACGTCGTCTTCGCTGCACCTGGGCGTGAAGATGGCCGACGACATCTCGCATTATCCGTTCAAACAATTGGCCCACATCGCCTTCGGCTTGGCCTTTGCCGGCTTCGTGTTGAACGTGCCGATGAAAAGTTGGGAAAAGATGGGCCAAACCCTGTTTATCGCCGGCCTGGCTCTGTTGCTGGTCGTGTTGATCCCCGGCGTCGGCGTCAAAGTCAACGGCAGTATCCGCTGGCTGTCGATTCTCGGCTTGCGGATTCAAGTGTCGGAGGTGGTCAAATTCATTTCGGTGATCTATATGGCCGGCTACGTCACCCGCCACGCCGAGCATGTAAGGCGTTCCGCCTTCGGCCTGGTCAAGCCGCTGATGCTGTTTTCGGTGGCCTGCGTGTTGTTGTTGCTGGAGCCGGACTTCGGCTCGGCCGTCGTAATTCTGATCATCGCAATGGGCATGATGTTTCTGGGCGGGGCGCGGATTTCGCAATTCATTATCCTGTTGGCACTGGTCGCCGGCCTGGCGGTGATGCTGGTCATCGTCTCGCCCTACCGGCTGGCGCGGGTCACCAGCTTCCTCGACCCGTGGGCCGACGCCAAGGACACCGGCTTCCAGTTGACCCAAGCCTTGATCTCGTTCGGCCGCGGCGAATTCTTCGGCGTCGGCCTGGGTAACGGCCTGCAAAAATTGTTTTATCTACCCGAAGCCCATACCGACTTCTTGTTCTCGGTGCTCGGCGAAGAATTGGGCTTGCTGGGCGTGCTGACCATCATCGGTTTATTTAGCGCGCTGGTGGTGCGCGCTTTTGCCATCGGCGAACAGGCGGAACAGGCCGGCCTGCGCTTTTCCTCGCTCGCAGCCTACGGTTTGGGCATCTGGTTCGGCTTCCAGTCCTTCGTCAACATGGGCGTCAACATGGGCATGCTGCCGACCAAAGGTTTGACGCTGCCGCTGATGAGTTACGGCGGCGGCAGTATGATCGTGATGTGCGGCGCGATGGCTGTGTTGTTTCGGATCCATTACGAAGTAACCGAACACAACAAGAGCAACGTCAAGGGGAAACTAGCATGAGCGGCCGCATCGTGATCATGGCTGGCGGCACCGGCGGCCACGTATTTCCGGCATTGGCGGTGGCCCAGGAAATGGCGGCGCGCGGCTGGCAAGTGAGCTGGCTGGGAACACAGACCGGCCTGGAAGCCAAAGTGGTACCGGCGGCCGGCATCGACATCGATTGGTTGGCGGTGGCCGGCCTGCGCGGCAAAGGCTTGCCGGCTAAATTCGGCGGCATCTTCAAATTGATCCAAGCCTGCCGCCAAGCCAGACGGATTTTGCGCCAGCGCCGGCCGAACGTGGTGTTGGGCATGGGCGGCTTCGTCGCCGGTCCCGGTGGCCTGATGGCAAAACTGCTGGGCATCCCGCTGGTAATCCACGAACAAAACCGCGTCCCCGGCACCACCAACCGTTGGCTGGCTAAACTGGCGGCAGGCAAAATACTGGAGGCCTTCCCCAACAGTTTCCCGGCCGGCGTCGGCGCCGAATGTACCGGCAACCCGTTACGCCGGACCTTCGCCGCCCTGCCGGACAAGCAGGTATGGACGCCGGAATCGGGCCGCAACTTGCGTGTTTTGGTACTGGGCGGCAGCCAAGGCGCCAAAGTATTGAACGAGACCGTGCCCGCGGCATTGGCCGGCTTCGCCAAGCTCGACGTCAAACATCAAACCGGTGCCGCGATGCAAGCCGAGGTAGAAAACGCTTACCAGTCTTCAAATATGAATGCCGAAGTCGCGGCCTTCATCGACGACATGGCGGCGGCCTACCAATGGGCCGATCTGATTGTTTGCCGCGCCGGGGCGATGACGGTCAGCGAGGTCGCGGCAGCCGGTTTGCCGGCGATCTTCGTGCCGTTGTTGCACGCCATCGACGACCACCAGACCGCGAATGCCAACTTTTTAGCCGAGGCCGGCGCCGCTTTGCTGCTGCCGCAACCCGAATTGAACGCGGAAAATCTGCGTAACACCATCCAACAAGCCATGACATCTTTACATTCCATGAGCCTGGCCGCAAAAGCCAAAGCTCGGCTCGCCGCCACCCAAACCGTGGCCGATATTTGCGCCGCAACCGCGGCTTTCCAGCCGGAGGCCGCGCAATGAATCGGCCCAACATTCCTGCCGCCAACCAAGCGCTCGGCGACATCGACAAAATCCATTTCGTCGGTATCGGCGGCACCGGCATGAGCGGCATCGCCGAAGTATTGAGCAACCTGGGCTACAGCGTATCCGGTTCGGACATTAAAGCTTCGGCCGTGACCGACCGCTTACAAAGCCTGGGCGTCAAGGTTTATTTGCAGCACAAAGCCGAAAACGTGGCCGATGTCGATGTCGTCGTCACCTCCACCGCAGTGGACAAAACCAATCCGGAAGTGGTCAGGGCCTATGAAAACCGGATTCCGGTGATTCCGCGCGCGGAAATGCTGGCCGAACTGATGCGCTTCCGCTTCGGTATCGCCGTCGCCGGCACCCACGGCAAGACCACCACCACCAGTTTAACCACGATGATGCTGGCCGAAGGCGGCCTGGACCCGACCTTCGTCATCGGCGGCCGTTTGAACAGCGCCGGCGCCAATGCCAAATTGGGCCTGGGAAAATATTTGGTGGCCGAAGCCGACGAAAGCGACGCCTCGTTTCTATTCTTGCAACCGATGATGGCGATTGTGACCAACATCGACCAGGACCACATGGAAACCTATGGCGGCAGCTACAGCAAGCTGAAGGACACCTTCCTGAAGTTTCTGCACCAATTGCCGTTCTACGGCCTGGCCGTGATGTGCGTCGACGATCCGGGCGTCTGCGAGGTGCTGCCGAACATCTCGAAACCGGTGAAAACCTACGGCGTCAGCAGTTATGCCGACGTCCGCGCCGTCGACATCAAACAGGACGGCCTGCGCACCCATTTCACCGTATTGCGCTGGGGCAGCCTGCCGCCGTTGCAAGTCACGCTGAATCTGCCCGGCTGGCACAACATGCTGAACGCCTTGGCCGCCACCACGATTGCCACCGCGCTGGGCGTCGACGATGCCGCCATCGTCAAAAGCCTGGCCGAATTCAAAGGCGTCGGCCGCCGTTTCCAAATCAACGGCGACGTCGATTTCGCCGGCGGCAAACTGACTCTGGTCGACGATTACGGCCACCATCCGCGCGAACTGGCCGCGACGCTGGAAGCCTTGCGCCAAGCCTGGCCGGAGCGGCGCAAAGTTGTGGTGTTTCAGCCGCATCGCTACACCCGCACCCGCGATTTGTTCGAAGACTTCGTCGAAGTCTTGTCTAGCGTCGACGTATTGATTTTGCTGGACGTCTATTCGGCCGGCGAGAGCCCAATCACCGGCGCCGACGGCAAGGCCTTGAGCCGCTCGATTCGGGTGCGCGGCCAGGTCGATCCGGTGTTCGTACAAAACCGCGAGGATCTGGCGACGATTCTGGCCGGCATCGTCGAAAAAGACGACGTGATCCTGACCATGGGCGCCGGCAACGTCGGCCAGATCGCCGCCGAATTGCCGCAAAAGCTGACCGAGGCGTTAGCGGCGCAACGGGGGCAGCCATGATGGCGTCCGCGGTCTGGAAAGGCACATTACTGAACGACGAACCGCTGGCCAAATACACCAGTTGGCGGGTCGGCGGCCCGGCGCAGCACATGTACATCCCGGAAAACAAAGCCGACCTGATCGATTTCATTTCCGGACTGCCGGAAGGCGAACCGTTGTATTGGCTGGGTTTGGGCAGCAACCTGTTGGTACGCGACGGCGGCATTAAAGGCACCGTGATCAATACTCGCAACCGCCTGAAAGAAATGCGCTTGGTCGACTCGGAACGGGTGTACGTCGAAGCCGGCGTCCCCTGCGCTCACGTCGCCCGCTTCTGCGCCGACTTGGGCCTGACCGGCGCCGAATTTTTGGCCGGCATCCCCGGCACGATGGGCGGCGCGCTGAAAATGAACGCCGGCGCTTTCGGCGGCGAAACCTGGCGCATCGTCGACCGGGTGGAAATGGTCAACGCTCGCGGCCAAGTCGTCGAGCGCGACCAAGCGGAATTCGAAGTCGCCTACCGCTCGGTCAAGGGGCTGGACGGCGAGTGGTTTTTGTCGGCGCAATTGAAATTGGCCAAGGGCAACAGCGAAGCTAGCCAGCAACACATCAAAGCGTTGCTGGAGAAACGCAACGCGACCCAACCGACCAACAAGCCGACCTGCGGCTCGGTGTTCAAGAATCCGCCGGGCGATTTCGCGGCGCGGCTGATCGAAGCCTGCGGCCTGAAAGGCTTCGCGGTCGGCGGCGCGGTAGTATCGGAAAAGCACGCCAATTTTATCGAGAACCAGGGCAACGCCAGTTCAGCCGACATCGAAGCCCTGATCGAACACATTCAAACCCAGGTACAGAGCAAGTTCGGCATCAGTTTGCAAACCGAAGTTTGCCGGGTAGGTGACAAAGCATGAAACCTTTACGGATAACCAATCCCGCCGAATTCGGCAACGTGGCGGTGATGATGGGCGGCTCGGCTGCGGAGCGGGAAATATCGTTGAACAGCGGCAATGCGGTTTACCAAGCATTAACCGCCCAAGGCATCGCCGCCACCGCGCTCGACGTAACCGGCAGTCCAATCGACGCGCTGGCAGGTCGCCAATTCGACCGCGTGTTCAACATCATCCACGGTCGCGGCGGCGAAGACGGCGTGTTGCAGGCCGTATTAGCGACGCTGGGCCTGCCTTACACCGGCTCCGGCGTGCTGGCTTCGGCGCTGGCGATGGACAAGCTGCGCACCAAATTATGCTGGCAAGGCGCCGGCCTGCCGACGCCGCGTTGGTTTTTGTTGCATGGCGAACAGGATATCGACACCTGTATCAATGCGCTGGGTTTTCCGGTCATCGTCAAACCGGCTCAGGAAGGCTCCAGCATCGGCATGAGCAAAGCCCATAACCGCGACGAGTTGGCCGCCGCGTTGAAAATCGCCAGTCAGTACCGCTGCGACGTTTATGCCGAGCAATGGATCCAAGGCCAGGAATTTACGATAGGCATGCTGGACGGCGAAGCGCTGCCGGCGATCCGGCTGGAAACGCCGCATACCTTTTACGACTTCGACGCCAAATACCGCGCCAACACCACGCAATACCATTGCCCGTGCGGTTTGAGCGCCGAACGCGAACGCGAATTGCAAGCCTTGGCGCTCAGAGCCTGCCAGACCGTCGGCGTCGAAGGCTGGGGCCGGGTCGATGCCTTTATCGACGACAGCGGCCGCATGCAATTGATCGAAGTCAATACCGTACCCGGCATGACCGACCATAGTCTGGTGCCGATGGCGGCTAAAGCGGTCGGCGTCGGCTTCGAGGAATTGGTTTGGCGGATATTGGAGACCAGCGTGGCGGGAACGGCGGGTGCGGCTTAGGTTTTTGCTACTGACCCTGATCTTGTTGGGGGGCGGCTGGTGGAGTTGGCAGCAGTTCGGCGAGAACGCCCTGCGCGGCCAGCCAATCCGTTACGTGCGGATCGAAGGCGCGTTCCAATACACCAGTAAGGACAGGTTGAAGCAGGTATTGGCGCCGCAGATGAAGCTGGGCTACTACCACGCCGATATGCAGGCCATCCATCAGGCGATCAAGGCTCTGCCCTTGGTCGATAAGGTCGACGTAAAACGGGTGTGGCCGGACGCGGTGCACATCAAGATCACCGAGCAAAAACCGGTAGTGCGTTGGGGCAACTCGGCATTATTGAACAAACAGGGCGATTTGCTGGTTCCGGACTCTATCGAGGAGTTCAAGAACCTGCCGTTGATTACCGGCCCGGCAGGCCAGGAGAAGAAGCTGCTGGAAATCATGAAGGGCGTTTACATCGTGTTGAAGGATAAATCGATGCAATTGGCCGAGTTCCACGTCAACGAACGCCGGGCTTGGCGGATTAAATTGGCCAATGGCATGGAAATGCAATTGGGCCGCAAAGCGCCGCTGGAGAATATGCAGCGCTTTTTGAAAACCATGGATTTATTGGGCGAGGAGCAGATCGCCATGATAGCGAGCGTTGACACCCGCTATCCGAACGGCTTTGCGGTGACCTGGAAACCCGAAGCCCCCGCGATCGATTGGAAAGCAATCGCGGAAAAGAATAAGAACCTGATTTAAACGCTTACTGAGCACACAACAATGGCCAAAAAGACAGATCGAAATATTTTAGTGGGATTGGACATAGGCACGTCGAAGGTCGCGGCCATCGTCGGCGAATACCGCGGCGGCGACGAAATCGAAGTGATCGGCATCGGCACCGCGCCGTCCAAGGGTTTGAAGAAAGGAATCGTCGTCAATCTGGAATCGACCGTGCATTCGATCCAGCGCGCGGTGGAGGAAGCCGAATTGATGGCCGGTTGCCAGATCAAGTCGGTATTTGCCGGCATAGCGGGTAGCCACATCAAAAGTCTAAATTCGCACGGCATCGTCGCGATCAAGGAAAAGGAAGTCACCCAGCACGACATCGACCGGGTGATCGATTCGGCGCGGGCGGTAGCGATTCCGGCCGATCAGAAAATCCTGCACATCCTGCCGCAGGAGTTTGTGATCGACCAGCAGGAAGGCATCAAGGAGCCGATCGGCATGTCCGGCATCCGCCTGGAAGCCAAGGTACATATGGTCACCAGCAGCGTCAGCGCCGAGCAGAACATCGTCAAATGCATCCGCAAATGCGGCTTGGATGTGGACGACATCGTGCTGGAGCAACTGGCTTCCTGCTCGGCGGTATTGACCGACGACGAGAAGGATTTGGGCGTCTGCCTGATAGACATCGGCGGCGGCACTACCGATTTGGCGATTTTTTCCGAAGGGGCGATCAAGCACACGGCGGTAATCCCGATCGCCGGCGACCAAGTCACCAACGACATCGCCGTGGCCTTGCGCACGCCGACCAAAAACGCCGAGGACATCAAGCGCCAATATGCCTGCGCCTTGACCCAATTGGCCGACCCGCAACAAACCATCAACGTGCCGAGCATCGGCGACCGCGAGCCGCGCAAGATCTCGGCGCAAAACCTGGCCGAGATCGTCGAGCCGCGTTACGAGGAGTTGATGCTGCTGGTGCAAGCAGAATTAAGAAGAAGTGGATATGAAGATCTGATCGCCGCCGGCATGGTAATCACCGGCGGCAGCTCCCAAGTGAAGGGATTGGTCGAATTGGCGGAGGAAATCTTCCACATGCCGGTTCGGATGGGCGTACCGCTGCATGTGTCGGGATTGACCGATGTGGCGGAAAACCCGATTTATTCGACCGCGGTCGGATTGTTGCTGTACGGCAAGGATCACCACGGCCGGGCGTTAGGTATAAACGATGACGGCGCCGATCTGTTATCGAAAATAAAAAGCTGGTTTCAAGGTAATTTTTAAACATTTGTCTGGAGGGCGTGAATATGAAATATGAATTATTGGATAGCAGCGGCAGTGCTGTGATTAAAGTGATCGGCGTCGGCGGCGGCGGCGGCAATGCGGTCAACCACATGGCGGCCGACGGCATCGACGGCGTGCAGTTTATCTGCGCCAACACCGACGCCCAAGCCCTGCGAGAAATGAACGTCGAATCCATCGTCCAACTCGGCGTCGAGTTGACCAAAGGCCTGGGCGCCGGTACCCGGCCGGAAATCGGTAGAGCCGCTGCCGAAGAAAACCGCGACCGCATTCGGGAAGTCATCTCCGGCGCCGACATGGTGTTTCTGACCGCCGGCATGGGCGGCGGCACCGGCACCGGCGCAATCTCAGTATTCGCCGAAGTAGCCAAAGAGTTGGGCGTACTGACCGTTGCCGTAGTATCCAAACCTTTCGACTTCGAAGGCTCCAAGAAAAAAGGCGTGGCCGACGCCGGCTTGCGCGAACTGGAAAAACTGGTCGACTCGTTGATCATCATTCCCAACCAAAAATTGTTACCCACACTGGGCAACAATAAATCGTTGGTGGAAGCGTTCCGCGCCGCTAACGACGTGCTGCGCGACGCGGTACAAGGCATTACCGAGCTAATCACTCACCCTGGTCTGATGAACGTCGACTTTGCCGACGTCCGCACCGTGATGTCTAACATGGGCAGCGCGATCATGGGTACCGGCGTGGCCAGCGGCGAAAACCGGGCACGGTTGGCCGCAGAAAAAGCCATTGCCTGCCCGTTGTTGGACGACAACAACCTGCAAGGCGCGCGCGGCATCCTGGTCAACGTCACCTCTAACGGCGACTTGGGCTTGAACGAGTTCGACGAAATCGGCAGCATCATGCACGCCTTCGCTTCCGAAGACGCCGACATGAAAATCGGTATGGCGGTCAATCCGGCCATGGGCAACGAAATCAAAGTGACCGTGGTTGCGACCGGCATGGGCGACAAAGCCAAGCATGCCGCCCCGATCAGCCTGGTGAAAAAAGTCGCGGCCGGCGAAGTGGATTACGGCCAACTGGAAAAACCGACTGTAATCCGCCAGCAAAAGCAAGAATCGACCAGAGAATCGCGTTTCGGCGCCCAGCCGCGCAACGATGTCGATTTGGACTATTTGGATGTGCCGGCCTTTTTACGCCGCCAAGCGGACTAACCGAGTTAGCCGCTTAACGGTTCAGGCAGCCCACCAAGTTCGGGGGGAGCTATCGCCTAATCTGTGATAGACTCCCCCGCCTTGTTTTACATATTGTCGGCATTTCATGATTAAACAGCGCACTTTAAAGAACACGATCAGAGCCACCGGCGTCGGCTTACATACCGGCGATAAGGTCTATTTGACCTTGCATCCCTCCGAGCCGGATACCGGCATCCGCTTCCGCCGCGTCGACCTGGAAACGCCCGTGACAATAACCGCGCGCCCGGAAAATGTCGGCGAGACCAAGCTATCCACGACCCTGGTTCGCGAAGGCGTCAAGGTCTCTACGGTGGAACATTTATTGTCCGCGCTGGCCGGCTTGGGCATCGATAACGCGATAGTGGATGTCAGCGCCGCCGAAGTACCGATCATGGACGGCAGCGCCGGACCTTTCGTGTTTCTGCTGCAATCAGCCGGCGTCGTCGAACAGGATGCGCCTAAGCAATACATCCGGATCAAACGCGAAGTTAAGGTCGAAGACGGCGACAAATGGGCCGCTTTTTTACCGTTCGAAGGCTTTAAAGTGACCTTCACCATCGACTTCGAACATCCGGCATTTTCCGACCATTTGAAAACCGCGGTGATGGATTTTTCGACGACGACATTCGTCAAGGAAGTCGCGAGAGCCCGCACCTTCGGCTTTATGAAAGATATCGAATTTTTGCGGGAAAACAATCTGGCGTTGGGCGGCAGCCTGGATAACGCCATTGTCGTCGACGACGACAAGGTATTGAACGAAGACGGCCTGCGTTACGCCGACGAATTCGTCAAACACAAAATTCTGGATGCGATCGGCGACCTATATCTGCTGGGCCACAGCCTGATCGGCGAATACCAGGGCTTCAAATCCGGCCACGCGCTAAACAACAAATTGTTATTGACGCTGCTGAACGAGACCGACGCCTGGGAAAAAGTTACGTTCGAAAACGCCGAGGACGCGCCGATTTCGTTCCTGAATTCCGCGCAGTCTTCCGCTCGGGCCACAGGCTGATTTAGCCAACCTCTCGACTTTACGCCGCCTGAATAGTTAACCCGGGCGGCGCGTTCCCACAGTTCAATCATCTTGCGCCCGTCGGCGCAGCGTATTTCCCAAGCGCATCAAAGCCACGGCCAACACATCGTTGTTGTCGGTGAGCTCCCCGTCGCGGCACAGCGATGCGATAGTTTCCGCAGATGGCAACTTCGGCTTGCCTCCTCTGCCAGATACGCCGACATCCACCGGCATAATTCGAACCTGCAGCTTGGCCACGTTCGTCTGGCCGGCGTCGCGCAGCTTTTCCAGAATATTGTTAGCCAAAAACCGGATTTGCGACGCCCAACTGGCTGAATCGCTGTAAAGCAGAATAACCGAGCCCGACACTAAACAATGCAAGACGTGTTTGGATAGCTCAGCAGGCAAACCGATTCGAACTAAGGCCAACAATTCCCGTTGCTTGGCTATATCGTTTAGACATAAACTGAGCTGATGATTATTAAACTCCGCAGCGGGTTTAAAACCGAATGTCTTTCGCTTATTCATATTAGGTTAATAAGTTATCTGCAAAAATGCAGTAATCATGTTTCAACGCCCCCCGATTGAAAAATTTTAATTTATCTGGGCCGAAAACAGATGTCGGCATTCTCAAGTGCTAACCATGCCACCAAGAAATAAGCCAAGCAAAATAGCCACCAATAGCCGTTAAAATGCGTAAAAACAAAAAACAAAAAAGACAACGCAGAATAAAGGGAAGCCCACGTTATATTGAAGTCCCCAGTAAAACAGCGAAGCTTTCCAATCAAACCAAATCGCAAATATTAAAATTTGCTATCGTCGGCGGACTGGCAACGGCAACGCATGCGGGTTTATTCGCGCTTGTACTCGAAGCTCAATTAGCCGGGGCATTACAAGCCAATTTCATCGCCTTTGCCGTCGCGTTCCTTATTTCTTTTCTCGGCCAATATCATTGGACCTTTCGAAATATCAGCAAGACTCACTGGACAAGAAAGATGCTCAAATTTCTGATTGTAGCTTTAATTGGTTTGGGCATGAATACTGCCGGGGTACTGGTTATCGTAGATTGGTTGCTGTTACCTTACCCTTACGCCGTACTATTCATGGTAACAGTAGTTCCGGTGACGACATTTATTGTCAATAAGAACTGGGCGTTTGCCTAACAGGTTGGTGAAAAACTCTTTTTAAGACCAATTGACTCTATATTTAGTAATAAACCAGAAAATTTGCACTAAATGGAGCCACTTCCTGTTAGATTGGAGGCTGGGACATGGATTTTCACCACCCGGCTAACCTATACTAATCGACTTCCAAATAAAAACGTTAACCTGCAGATTGCCAGACGCTAGCCTTACGAAAAATAAGCTTTCGCCCACTCTACAAAATTATTTCCTCAAGACCTTATTAACAAAATACAACGGACGCCGCTTGGACTCGGAAAAAGCTCGAGCTAGGTATTCGCCTAATATACCGATAAATACCAATTGTATTCCGCCGAGAAATAATATAGTAACGATTAACGACGGATAACCGGCAACCGGATTACCATACAACAGAGTATTGACGATAATATAAATTCCGTAACAAAATGCGAAAAAAGCAATAAAACCTCCAACGTAACTTGCTACCTTGAGAGGAACCTCGGTAAACGAAGTAATCCCTTCCAACGCAAAATTCCATAACTTCCAATAATTCCACTTTGTGTCGCCTGCATAACGAGGATCGCGTCGATACTCAACTGCGATAGCCGGATAACCAATCCAGGCATATAAGCCTTTCATAAAACGATTTCGCTCGGGTAATTGCTTCAGTGAATCAACGGCACGCCGGCTCAGAAGACGAAAATCGCCAGTATCGGCGGGGATATCGATATTGGTTATCATGCGAATAAACCGGTAAAACAGATACGCAGTTACTTTCTTAATTGTCGACTCGCCGTCCCGACTAACTCGCCGCGCATAAACGTTATCGAAACCATTTTGCCATTGCCTCACAAATTCCGGTATTAACTCGGGCGGATCCTGCAAATCCGCGTCGATAATAACCACCGCATCGCCCCGTGCAAAATCAATTCCGGCGGATACAGCGATTTCCTTACCGAAATTCCTGCTTAAATCGATAACCACGACCCGCGGATCCGATTCCGCGAATTTCTCCAATAATGGCAAAGTTCCATCGCGGCTACCGTCATTGACAAAAATTAACTCGTAGTCGGAAACCATGCTATCTAGTACAGCAGTCACACGCGCATAAAACTCGCCTAGCACCTCTTGTTCGTTATACGCCGGAATTATAATCGACAACATCATTTCACCATTGAATATTTATTGTATTTTACAGTGGCCACTTTAACAAAATCGTCGAAAATGCGTTTCCGGCCAATAAGAAAAAAGCCCACTTTTTCATTTCCGCGGGCATTTGTGCAGCGCGCCGATTAGCGATCAATTATAGGCAACTTCTACAGCATCGCCAGCCTCAGTTTACAGAGGCTGACATCTGCCTTACCGGCCTAAATTTATTGATATACAATACTATATATCTTGAGAATCATTGGAATAACCATGAAGAACGGTCTAACAACTTGCTTGCAGAACCGGCCCAAACTACGGGATTTTTTCTACATATACCTACCCTTGCTGCTCCTAAGCACAATTATGGTGCTGCAACTGACAGCATTGATCGATTCGATAAGATTCTATCCGAGTAATGACAGTTACTACGAGGAGGCTCAAAATTTCATCAAGGGCCGCGGTTTAACCAGAACACCTTGGGCGACAAAAAATTACACAGTGGATTATGAACCTACGATATATCAACCGCCCGGCTACGGGATACTGATTTATCTAACAACGCAGTTCGGCTTAGCACCCAACGTCGGCGACCTGTGGATATCTCGAATCAGTTGGATATTAACCCCCCCCACCCTAGTCTTTATCCTGCGACCGCTGCTCGGCCTGCCATTTTCGATTTTGAGTGCGGCAATCATCGCCAGCGCACCCAGCGTCTATTTAGTCAGTCCGGCCCCATTAACAGAACCTGTTTATAGTTTTCTAATTTTATTTTCTCTTAGCATAACTATTAGAAGCCTACAAAACATAGACACGCCGGAAACATTAAAAAAATTTATTTTATCCGGCTTAATCGCCGGCGTTGCCTATGCCGTTAGAAATGTTGGATTGGCATATTTTTTATCTCTTTTTTCAGCTTTAATATTACTAGCTGCATTAAGGCAACACCCCCTAAAAAATATTGCCAGGATATGCGGATATTTTTTATTCGGATTAACGCCTATAGTAGTAGCGTTATTCTGGAGAAACATCACTCTATTCGGCGAAGCGCTACCCTACAAAGTTAATCAAGGCTATTTTTCACCCCCTATTGTTTCGTTGCGCGTTTTAATAGAAGCCATCCTCCTGGACATAAGTGGATCGCGCGAAATCTCCATGCTAGCATGGGATTTTTTTAGATTTATTTCAATTACGCTACCGTTAGCAGTTCTAATTCTTTATTTTGGGCGGCAACATTGGCTCCGCTATAACTTAACCGAAAAGTTCTTCATTATATTTTCGGCATTATTGTTTGCATCTTCGAGCGGGATGCTCGTCATTGCCCACACTTACCACGGCTTGGACCCTGGCGATCTGATACGCCACGTATCTCCTTTTAGCTGGATATTTTTCCCTCTGCTTTTAGTTGTGTTTCGAGTTAAAACACAAGGCTTATATTACAAAACTGGCGCCGTTATAATTGGAATCATTATGATTACAGGTCATTTGTATTTTATTAATTACGACATTAAAAAAACCAAAGATATACTCAGATACCTTAACCGGTCTTCGGATATCATTGCCGCCGTGCAGCCTATTACCGCCAAGTATAAAATACTATCGAACGAAATTAACTTCAAAATCGCCCAAGATCCTGCGATCGCTAAAATAGTATCCGACCTTCCCGAAGAAGCATTATTAATCTCCAATGTTGGCGGTTCATTGCGCCGCGTGACCGGACGGCCGGTCAGAACCCTGGATTTTAACGCCAGAAACCTGGAAAAGAGCTTGCTGGACGTTATCGAAATGTCCAATCCAGTGATAGCGGTCAGGCCGTTTTATTTTATAGTGTTGCCCAGCAACGATATTGCCAGATCGCCTATCAATATCCATTGGCAGGAAAAAATTGCGGACATACTTATCCCGCATGGTTTTTCGGTTGCGGCACAAAATACCAATATCATCGTATTTGCCAGGCCCAAGCTGCTTCCCCCCCTTGCAAACAGCCAGGAGACTTTATGAACCGCCTAACGAAATCAGTACTGGCAACAGTACCAATCGCAATCTGCGCTATATCGGCCAATGCCGCCGAATTAAGCCGCACTCAAGTCGAACAACTGCTCGCCAAAGCCGACAAGCAGCACCCCGCAGACCTGCGCCGTAAAGACCTGACCGACCTGGACCTGTCGAATCTGGATTTTCGTAACGCCGACTTGTGGGGCGCCGATCTGCGCCGCTCCAATTTAAACAACAGCAACCTGCAAGGCCTGACGCTGGACTTGACGGTAATGACCCGGATCAAGCTGAGCGGCGCCAATCTGGCCAATACCAGCATTTTCGGGGTCAGTCTGATGCACGCCGACCTCAGCAACGCCGACATGAGCGGTAGCCGGGTGGTGGCCATTATGGACGGCGCCAATTTAAGCCATGCCAATCTGAGCAATGTGCAATGGGCGGCGGACATGAAGAATCAATCGATGGGCCTGATGCGCGCCAGCTTGAAAGGCGCCAATTTGACCGGCGCCAACCTCAGCAATGCCCAACTCGGCCGCGCCATGTTGAAACACGCCAAATTAAATAACGCCAACTTACAGAACGCCGATCTGTATTCCGCTGAAATGGATGGCGCCAACCTGACCGGCGCCAATCTGACCAATGCCAATTTCTCGCAAGCCAAACTGCACGACGCGATTTTCACCGAGGCGGTGACGACCGGCACCCGCTTTGACGGCGCCCAAAACCTACCCGATTCAGTCAAGCCGGCCCCTTCCAAATAATCGAGACCACTTCATGCACATCCCCAAGCAGTTACTGCAACGCAAATCCGTCGAAGCCCTGACCGGTGTCCAGCATGGCTTAAAGCAAACCCTCACCGCCAAGGACTTAACCATCCTGGGCATCGGCGCCGTCATCGGCGCCGGTATCTTTGTGCTGACCGGCATCGCCGCCGCCAAATATGCCGGTCCGGCCATCGTGGTGTCGTTCATTTTGGCCGGCATCGCCTGCGGCCTGGCAGCCATGTGTTACAGCGAACTGGCGGCCATGATTCCCGTGTCCGGCAGTGCCTACAGTTACGCTTACGCGACCATGGGCGAACTCATGGCCTGGATTATCGGTTGGGATTTGATTCTGGAATACGCCCTCGCCAGCAGCACCGTCGCGATAGGCTGGGCCGGCTACCTCACCAGTTTTCTGGAAAACTTTGGGGTGCATTTACCGACCTATCTGACCACGGCTTATCTCGCCAACCCCGAGGCCGGCTTCATCAACTTACCCGCCGTGAGCATCATCTTGCTGCTAACTGGGTTGTTGGTGATCGGCATCCGCCAATCCGCGATCTTCAATTTCGTGATGGTGTTGATCAAACTCTCGGTGATCGTGGTGTTTATCGTCGCCGGTTCCGGGCATATCCAAGCCGACAACTGGGCTAACTTCACCCCCTTTGGTTTCGGCGGCGTTTTGACCGGTGCCGGGGTGATTTTCTTTGCCTACATCGGCTTCGATGCCGTATCCACCGCCGCGCAGGAAGCTATCAACCCGCAACGCGACGTACCCATCGGCATCATCGCCTCGTTGGCGGTCTGCACGCTGCTCTACATCCTGGTGGCCGGGGTGTTGACCGGCATTATTCCTTACACCGAATTAAACGTGCCGGCGCCCATTGCGCTGGCCGTCGATCATGTCGGCATGGGCTGGCTGTCGCCGATTATTAAAATTGCCGCCATTGCCGGCCTGACCTCGGTGATGCTGGTACTGCTGATGGGCCAGAGCCGAATCTTCTTTTCGATGGCCAAAGACCAATTGCTGCCGCCGCTGTTCGCCCAAGTCCACCCCAAATTCCAAACCCCGCATTTGTCGACGATCCTGGTCGGTGTCGCCGTGTCTTTGTTGGCCGGCTTCATGCCCATCGAAAAGCTCGGCGAGTTGGTCAGTATCGGCACTTTGTTTGCGTTTGTGCTGGTCTGCGGCGGCGTCTGGATCTTGCGTAACAGCCACCCGGAAATGGAACGCCACTTCAAATGCCCGGCCGTACCTTACGTGCCGATTGGCGGGATTTTGGTGTGTTTGAGTTTAATGGCGGGATTGCCGATTGATACATGGATCAGGTTGTTTGTTTGGCTGGCGATTGGGTTTTTGATTTATTTTGGGTATGGGGTGAAACATAGTCAGCTTCGGTCTTCTTAGGTTTGTGTCGCTGGCGCGACGGCTATGTTGAAGTCGGGTCTCGGCCAGACAGCCGCGATACTTTCTTTTGCACCGCCAAAAGAAAGTATCCAAAGAAAAGGCCGCCCGAATGCCGCTTAAATCACTCGGCACAGCCATGTGCCTCGCCCTCCGGGTGCATAGCATGCAAATCGGCTATCCTGCCGCTTTGTCCTGCGCCCTCGCTTTTGAACGGGGTTGCCGAAAGGGGCTTCCTGCCCCTTCGGCAACGCGATGCATCCCTGCATCGCCCCTACGGGCTAATCCGTTCAAAAGCTCCGGTGCTCGGCGGGGCATACGGGGGAGCCCCATCCCGAGTGGCGTAAGGCGCATTAGCGATAGCGTAATACGCCGAATTATTTAAAGCCAACATGCGGCGCAATACGGCGACGCCTTACAGATTGCGCATTATGGCCGGAAAAAAGTCGGAAAGCAGTCATTCAGCGCTTGAATCGACGAATTAATTACTTGGTTTTCTTGAAAATATAGCGAGCAGCGACCAAAACAACAATTACGACTATCGCTAATCCAGCAAACAAAAGTAACTTTTGTGGACTGGTGTCAAATTCAGAAATAGATAGCACAATAAGAGTCGTTGCCACTCCGAACGCCATAATGGATATAGCAATGCCAGACCATAATTCATGACGATCCGCGCATTGCTCACAGTAAATATACCTTCCGCCTCGGTGGTGATAAATAACTCGATATTCAGTCATCGAGACGGGGCCCCCGCATGAATAACATTCCTGTCGAATATTTCTGGCTTTTCCACGTAAGTCGCGGAATATATGTATAAGCAATGCCAATATAACTGGCGAGATCAGAATGAAAAAAAAGATAAAAAATCCCATAGAGCACTCAAATAGTTAATCTCGTTCCCACGCGCCGCGTGGGAATGCAATCCTGCCGCGCTGCGGTCAGCTAAAACCAATCCCGATAAACCGGCAATAACCCTTCCCACCCCGCATAATTCCGGGCACTCGAATAACACCAATGTTCCGGTAAATCAACATAATCGCGTTTGACCGGATTCAGGTGGATATACTCCAATTTCTGCCTCAAGACGTCGGGGTTATCGATCAACTGCGGATGGCTACCCTCTTCCCATAACTGATAATCCCGAGCAGTTTTATGCGCCTTGCAGAACCAGTTCAATTGCTTCAATAAGCGCTCGGCGTTATTGCCTTGCAAATAATCGATAAACTGGCGGGCGGTGTAAGACTTGAAGTGGGGCAGTTGATTGAGTAAATCGTCAGTTTGACCAGCAGGTGCAAATGGTTTTCCAGAATGACGTAGCCGTATATTCACCAATTGTGCTGCTGTTGGCGGTAAAGCAACGCGTCCAACACAATTTACACGGTCGCCGGACGCGTGAATAACAGAATCCAGTTCAGTACGGTGTAGGTTATGAAATGCGGCTGTTGGGATTAGAGAATGCGGTAACGACTGCGGCCCATGGGCTTGACCTCGTTTGATAGCTTTGTCGTATGTTACCGCTGGCGCGGTTAATCTGCATTCCCACGCGGCGCGTGGGAACGAGGAACTAACCGACTTTTAATTCCGGGACGGTTTTCTCCCGTATGCCGCGCCGAGCACCGGAGCGTTTATCGAGATCAGCCCGAAGGGGCGCCGCAAGGATGCGGCGCGTCGGCGGAGGGGCTGGGAAGCCCCTTCTGCCGACCCTCGATAAACGCTTCGGCGCGCAGGGAATAAGCGGCGTCCGGGCCGCCTTTCTTTTGGGTACTTTTCTTTGGCGGAGCAAAGAAAAGTACCTCGGCTGTCGGGCCGAGACCCGACATCAAATCCAGCCGTCGCGCCAGCGACACCTTTAGAACTCCTCACCCCAACCCTCTCCAGCAAGAGAGGGAGAGAGTTACCGCCCAATCGCGTAATACTGCAACCCAAACTGCCTAACCAACCTAGGCTCATACATATTCCGCCCGTCGAAAATCACTTTGTCTTTCAACAAACGCCCCAAATCGTCGAAATCCGGACTGCGGAACTGCTTCCATTCGGTGACGATGACCAGCGCGTCGGCATTATTCAGGGTTTCGGTTTGTTTGGTGCAATAAACCAGACCGGCTTTGTCGCCGTAGATGCGTTGCGCTTCCCGCAGCGCTTCCGGATCGTAGGCTTGGACCACTGCGCCGGCCTCGGTCAATGCTTCCAGTAACACCCGGCTCGGCGCTTCGCGCATGTCGTCGGTATTGGGTTTGAACGCCAGCCCCCACAGCGCAAAGGTTTTGCCTTTAACGCCAGCCGGATAATGCGCGCTGATCTTCTCGAACAAGCGGTGCTTTTGCCTATCGTTGACGTTCTCGACCGCACTGAGCAATTCCGCGTGGTAGCCGTTGTCGCGGGCGGTACGCTCCAATGCTTTGACGTCTTTCGGAAAGCAGGAGCCGCCGTAGCCGCAACCGGGATAGATAAAGCTGTAACCGATCCGACTGTCGGAACCGATGCCGTGGCGCACTTGCTCGATGTCGGCACCTAAGCGTTCGGCCAGATTGGCCAGCTCGTTCATGAAGCTGATCTTAGTCGCCAGCATCGCGTTGGCGGCGTATTTGGTCAATTCCGCGGAACGGATATCCATCGTGATCACCCGCTCCCGGCTGCGGTTGAACGGTGCGTACAAGGCTTTCAGCAATTCGGCGGTACGCGGATTGTCGGTACCGATGATGATCCGGTCCGGTTTCATGAAGTCGTCCAGCGCCGAACCTTCCTTCAAGAATTCCGGATTCGACACCACGTCGAATTCCAGACTCTGCCCGCGCTGCGCCAGCATGTCGGCCACGGTTTGCTTGACCTTGTCGGCGGTTCCGACCGGTACGGTGGATTTATCGACGACGATTTTGTAATCGGTCATGTGTTCGGCGATGCTTTGCGCCACTGCCAACACGTATTTCAAATCGGCCGATCCGTCCTCGTCCGGTGGAGTGCCGACGGCGATGAATTGGAACAAACCGAAATCGACCGCCTCTTTGACGTCGGTGGTGAAACGCAGGCGGCCGGCAGCGACATTATCTTTAACCATTTCGTCCAGACCCGGCTCATAGATCGGGATAATACCTTGCTTCAGCTGATCGACCTTACGCTGATCGACGTCCATGCACAGTACTTGATTCCCCACTTCGGCCAAGCAGGCTCCCGTGACTAAACCGACGTATCCACTGCCAAATACCGTAATTTTCATTGTTACATCTTGTAAGCTGATTGAAAGATCATTGCAGTTTTAACCGGTACAGCGCCGAGATATCCTCGTCGCCGTACCCTTGCGCCATCAGTTTGGCATAATCCGCCAAAGTCGCTGCCGTTAACGGACACACCACCCCAACCTGCGCCGCCATCCATTCGGCGACGAGCAAATCCTTATGGTGCAGCGCCAATTTGAAGCCGGGCGCAAATTGGTTTTTCGTCATGGTTTTGCCGCGATGCTGCAGAAACCAATTGCCGGCCGCGCCGCCGGCTATCACGTCTACCACCTTATCCAGCGGCAATTGCTGGGCGGCGGCGAATGCCAGCGCTTCGGTCACAGCTTGATTGATACCGGCGCACATGATTTGGTTGACTGCCTTGCAGGCTTGGCCGGCGCCGACACCGCCCATGTGCTCTATCCGCGCCGTCATCGCCGCCAATATCGGCCGCACCCGTTCCAATACCGCCAAGTCGCCACCAACCATCATCGCCAACGTGCCGCTTCTGGCGCCTTCGACGCCGCCGGAGACCGGGGCGTCGAGAAATGCCGCTTGTTTTTCGGCGAGTCTTTCCGCAGCCATTCTGGCCGTTTCGCCGCTGACCGTCGACATATCGACGACAACCGAACCCGGCTCGATGCCGCTGCAGATCGCATCGACCACATCCAGTACATCTTGATCGGCCGACACGCACACCAATATCACGTCTACGCCAACGGCAAGCTGGGCGATACCGCGACAAGCCTCGACGCCCAACTCCGCAGCCAACGCATCCGCTTTTTCTGCGCTGCGGTTATACACTGCGGACAAATGGCCGGCTTTGACCAGATTACGCGCCATACCCTGTCCCATTGCCCCCAAACCGATAAAACCCGCCTTCATAATGTATTCCCGCCCCGTTTACCGATGCCGCCGCTATTTTTCCAAATAGGTATAAGCGTTCAACCCAGCTGCCAACTCCTGTTCGAAGCTGATTTTCTGTTCCGCGGTCAACGCCGCCCCGTCCAGTTTACGCCGGTAGGCCGTTTTCAGCGCCTCGGTGTCGATATGCACGTAATCCAGCAATTCGCTGACGTCTTCGCCTTCCATGAAATCGCCGAAGCGGTAACCGCTGCCGTCCAGCTCGATATTGACCGAATGGGTATCGCCGAACAAATTGTGCATGTCGCCCAGAATTTCCTGATAGGCGCCGACCATGAAAAAGCCGATCAGATAGTCTTCATCGTCGCCGATCGCATGCAACGGCAGCGTATTGCTGATATTGTGCCGGTCCACATACTGGTCGATCCGGCCGTCGGAATCGCAGGTCAAATCCTGTAATACCGCACGCCTGACCGGTTGCTCGTGCAAGCGGTGGACCGGCATGATCGGAAAGATCTGATCGATTCCCCAAATATCGGGCATCGATTGAAACAGCGAAAAATTGCAAAACACCTTGTCGGCCAGCTTTTCGTCGAGCTCCTGCAAAATTTCCCGATGATGGTGGTTGTCCAGATTCAACTGCGCCTGAATTTGCTGGCACAAGCCGACGTAGCGTTGTTCCGCAACTGCGAGTTCCGCCAAATCGATATCGCCTTGCACGAAACTGGCGCGGGCCTCGGCCATGTCGAACTGGGCATTATGGTAAGCCTCGCTGACATTGCGGAAATGCTTGGCCGCCAATCCTGCGCCCTGCAAACGCTCGACTTCGGTGACATTGGTGATCAATACCGCGTGGTGGGCAGTAATGGCCCGGCCCGACTCGGTGATGATGTTCGGTTGCGGCAGATCGTGCTGCCGGCTGACCTCGGCAAAGGCACGGACGATATTATCGGCGTATTCGGACATGCTGTAGTTGATCGAACATTCCCGCCGCGAGCCGCTGCCATCATAATCCACGCCCAAACCGCCGCCGGCGTCCACCGTATTAATCTCTGCGCCGAGCCGGCGCAACTGCAGGTAAAACTGGCCGGCTTCCTTCAAGGCCAATTTAATGTCGTGTATGTTGGCGATCTGCGAGCCCATGTGAAAATGCATTAGCTGCAGACAATCCAACATCTGCACCTGCCGTAGGCGTTCGACCAATTGCAGCACCTCGCTGGCGTGCAGGCCGAACTTGGATTTCTCGCCGCCGCTGTTTTGCCACTTGCCGGCACTGATCGTCGCCAACCGCACCCGCAGGCCTATCAACGGCCTGACTCGCAATTTGGCGGCTTCCTCCAGAATCAATTCCAGCTCGGACGGTTTTTCGATGACAATGAACACCGATAAGCCCATCAATTGGCCCATCAACGCCATCCGGATGTAGAACCGGTCTTTGTAGCCGTTGCAGACGATGGTACCGTTGGCCTTGGCTAAGCCCAGAATCGCCAGCAATTCCGGTTTGCTGCCAGCTTCGAGGCCGATATTGTCGGCGGAGACGATAGCCTCGACCACGTTGCCTTGCTGGTTGACCTTGATCGGATAAACCGGCGTGTACTCGCCGCCGTAGCTATGCGCCGCTCTAGCCTGGTCGAAAGCCTGTTGCAGCCGGCGGATGCGATCCGGCAGGATATCGGTGAAGCGCACCAGCACCGGCAGTTTCAGCCCTTTTCCGCGCAGAGTTTCGGCGACTTCGAACAGATCGATTTCCGCGGCGTTATCGCTGCGCGGTTTGACGCAAACATGACCAAGTTGGTTAATCGAAAAATAACCGTCGCCCCATTGTTGGATCGCATAGAGCTGTTTTGCCTGTTCAATCGACCATGCTTGTGCCGGCACTCGGGTTCCCCGTACTGTCATAAAGATGCCGGAATTCTAAAGTATAATGCCGCGACTTTTATGACTTTTTGAGGACAACTCATGCTCGACGCCACCTGGTTCAGCGAAGCGCAGGAGCCGTCAGGCTCCGCCTTCTCATTAAAAATCAAACGCAAATTGCACGAAGAGCAATCGGAGTTTCAGTTTCTGGAAATCTACGAGACCGAACAGTTCGGCAATTTGATGGTGATAGACGGCTGCACCATGGTTTCGACCCGGGACAATTTCTTCTACCACGAGATGATGAGCCACCCGGTATTGTTTACTCACCCCAACCCGAAGAACGTGTTGATTATCGGCGGCGGCGACTGCGGTACGCTGCGCGAGGTACTGAAGCACCCCGGCGTGGAAAAAGCGGTGCAGATCGACATCGACGAACGCGTCACCCGTCTGTCCGAAATCTACTTCCCGGAATTGTGCGAGTCCAACAACGATCCGCGTGCCGAGCTGAAATTCATCGACGGCATCAAATGGGTCAAAGATGCGGCACCGAACAGCGTGGACATCATCATCATCGACAGTACCGATCCGGTCGGGCCGGCAGCGGGCTTGTTCTGCGCCGATTTTTACAAAGACTGCTTCAGAGCCTTAACCGAAAACGGTATCGTCGTCCAGCAAAGCGAATCGGCTTTGCTGCATATGCATATTCTGCAAGAGATGCGCGGCGAGATGCGGGCCGGCGGTTTTAACCATTACCAAACCGTGTTCTTCCCGCAGTGCATCTACCCATCCGGCTGGTGGAGCGCGACGATGGCCGGCAAGAACGCGTTCGCCGCGTTCCGGGAGCAGGATGCTATCAACAAAGGCTTCGACACCGTCTATTACAACCACGAGATCCATAAAGCCAGCCTGGCGATGCCGGAGTTTTTCAAAAAGGCATTCGCATAAATTCCCCCAAGTTGCCGCAGCAGCGAACTGCGGCAACAAGCGTTTTAAGCTCCGAAACGCCGGCAACTTGCGAGCCAGCGGCCTATCTGCGACACTGGCAAGCGTATCAGCAGATAACGAATTATTAACCATGCAAAACCGCTGTTGGCCGGCCTCTGAAATCCTCTATCACCGATTGGACCAGGCATGGGGTTTTACAGTACCGAATCAACCGGCCCCTCCGGCTAGCGTTGCGGTGCCGCTGCCGCTGCCGGAGCGTACGTTGCCAGCTTGCGGAATCGCGCAATGACCACGCCTCCCGATTCCACTCTAAACGCATTTTCGAACACGCTGACCGGCAACGCCACCCAAACCGGCCGTGACAGTGCGAATTTGCAACCTTATCTGGTAGTGCTATCCGGCCGAGACCAGGGCAAGCAATTTCCGCTGGCGGCCAATCGCCATATTCTGGGTCGAGAACTCAGCGCAGACATTCCGATTGCCGACCCGAAAATCTCCCGCCGCCATTGCCTGCTTGCGATAAACGGTAGACAGGCTCATCTGGAAGACCTCAATTCCACCAACGGCACTTTCGTCAACGATAGGCGCATTTCCAGGCATCCTTTGCAATTGCTGGACCGGATCCGCATCGGCGACACTTACCTGAAAGTCGATTACAAACTGCCCAGCGAAGCGGTCTCGGAACAGGCGCTGTACGAGGCCGCCAACATCGACTCGATGACCAAGGTTTTGAACCGCAACGCCTTTATTTCCAGAGCGCAGCAGGAATTTTCCTATTGCAAACGCAACCGGAGCCGTTTGACCGTGATGATGTGCGACGCCGACCACTTCAAACTGACCAACGACAACTACGGCCATCTGGCCGGCGACCAGGTACTGCGCGATTTAGCCAAAATCCTGCAGGCCGAAATGCGCCACGAAGACTTGCTGGCGCGTTACGGCGGCGAAGAGTTCATCATACTGCTGCGGGAAATTTCGGCCGAAGCCGCCGTTGCACTGGCGGAGCGCATCCGCTTGACCGTACTGAAGCACACCTTCCGTTACCAAAATTTAACCATTCCGTCGACGCTGTCGATCGGCCTGTGTACCCGCCGGGTCGATGCGCCGATGACACTGGACGACATCGTCCGCACTGCCGACGACGCCTTGTACCGGGCCAAGAAAAACGGCCGCAACCGGGTGGAAATAGGCAACTGACCCAAAACCGCATCGTCTAAACCAAGCGCTTTCAAGCAGCCACCCTACTCCCACCAGCCGTTTCAGGCGGCGCAAGACGGCCGCCCATCGCTTGGCTCCGCCATCGATGTTAGGGTTTGCAAATGCCTGCAACATGGGTTAGTGTCTGACTTCCAGTGTTTTTGGCATTTTACTGCTATGCTTAGTGTGCTAAGCGGAATCATCATTGCAACACCATGGGAGATACTAAAATGAAAAATAACAAATTCCTTTCCACCTGCCTTCTGACCGGCATGCTGCTGGCGCCGGCGGCCAATGCCGACGGGCACCAAAGCTACTTGTCCGGTTTCACCGACAAAGTCAGCCAAGGCTTTTTTAACATGGCCGGCGGTGTCCTCGAGTTGCCCAAAAACATTGCCAACATCAGCAGCGAGCAAAACATCCTGGTTGGCATGAGTTGGGGCTTGCTGCGCGGAGTGGCCCATACGGTTGACCGCACGTTGATCGGCGCGGTGGAATTTATCAGCGCCCCTATCCCTAGCGACGAGTTTATCTCTCCGGCTTACCCTTGGGAGCGGTTTAGCGAGGATACCCGCTATTTCGGTCTGCATTTGCCGGGCTATTGGACCCATTACGGTCCGCTGGACGACGGCGAATAAGCTAAGCGCTAAGAGTTTAAGGAGATTACAACCATGAAAAAACAATATACATATCTGCCTGCCGCGGCCATCGCGTTAACGCTCAGCGCTTGCAGCACGCCCAAGCAAGATACTTCCGCTCTGAAAGCCGAAATCGACGCGGCCATGGCCGGCCATTACGGCCAATCCATGTTGCATGAGGAATTAGCGGAAGAAAATCTGGAAACCGCCAACGAGATCCTGGAACACTGGGAAAAAGGCTATTACTGGAACATAGACGAGAAGCAAGCCGCGCTGGAAGCCGCTCAGGCAGCCGCTCAGCATCGTTTGCAATCGGAAAAGGAAATGTGTGCGTGGCTGACAGAGGCGCATTCACAAAACCACCACCATGTCGAAACCATTCATGAAACGGTGGCCTATTTCAAATCGGGTAGCCATGTGCCGTTTAAAACCAAGGAAGACACCATCAGCCATATCGGCCACTTTTTACACGACCATCCCGATGCCACGGCGACTGTCACCGCTTCCACCGACACAGTAGGCAAACCGGCCGCTAACCAAGCATTATCGGAAAAACGGGCTAAAACCGTCAGCGAGCTGCTGATCAATAATGGCGCCAGAGCGTCGCAATTGATCGTCAAAGCTATCGGCGAAGCGGGTGGACCGGATAACACGGCGGATCAAAAACACCGCGTTGCCGTGGTTATTTCCGCGCATCCCGATTATATCGACTGCCCGAAATTGAAATAACCCGCGAATCCTGCCCCGTCGGTTCCAATCCGGCGGGGCGGGCCGCTCTTACAGCTCTTCTGCCTGCTTTTTCTGCCGTTCGGCACTTTTGAACACTTCGCTTTCCGCTTGCTTGGCCTGATCCAACGGCTCAACCACCGCCTCGTAAACCGGCTTATTTTTTTGCGCCGCATCCGCCGCAGTTGCATCCGGTTGCGAACCGCCGCAAGCCGCCAGAAAAACGCTCAAGCACGATACCGGCAACACAAGCCTCATGGCTTATTGCTCCCGGTCCTGGCGCGGCCGGCTCGTGACTTGCCGTATCGCCTGTTCGATGGCACTGTTCACCGCGGCAACCATTTCCAAATACTGCGCCTCGCTGACATTAATCCCTTTATCGATAGTATTGCGCACATAACACGGCGGCAATCGGTTCAAGGCCAGACAGGCGACATCTTCTTGAAATGCCTGGCTGAAAGGCTGGTCAGCCTGTTCGCCGAGTTTCCACAATTGGTCCATGACCAGCCGTTCGTAATAGTTATTGATGTTCAACATAAAGGTCTCTCTGTCGGATAATCGGTAGCCGGTTAAGCATAGCCGAGAATCCGCCGCCGCTGGCGGCGGACGGAACGCCGTTTGTTGCGGAACCGGGTTATGAAAACGGCGCCCCGGCCTGCAGCAGCGTTACACTAGCGACGCTTGCCGTTTGCGGCCAAGGCCCAACAGGCCGGCCAGAGCGGTTCCCAATAGCCAGACGCTAGCCGGCAGCGGCACCGCGGTCAATTGAAAATTGACGATGGGATTAACCAGAGTGGTCGTTACCGAGCCGGAACCGCTACTCAACACGACACTGCCTCCTCCCGGCAATTCGGTCTGGCCGCTGGCAGTATCTGCGGCCGACGCGGCGACCGCGGCGGAGAAATTCAACACGTCGCCGTTATTGACGATTACCCCTACCGATAGCACGCCCTGCTTACTGTCCGATGTTAACGGCGATTGCCAGTAATTGCCCAGATTTAGCGACTGCGCGGAGTGGGACTGGTGGCTTTGCGAACCGTTGGCGGAGACGTTGCTTAAATCGAAGCTGACGCTGGCATTGGCACCGGAGCAGTAGTAATAGTCGTAGCAATTGATACCGTTGATCTCCGCGCTGAGCGAATAATTTGCCGTCAGCATCAAAAAGCCGCTACCGGATATCGTGAAATTGGCGCTACGCTGCGCCGAGGCCGAACCGCTGCCCTGGCCGCTGCCGCCCACACCGGCGCCGAACACGCTACCCGAAGTGGACGTATCGCTGCTCCAACGCAACCAGTCGCCGGTGTTGGTGTTGGAATTGCCGCCCAGTCCGCTTAACGTGTAGGTCGGAGCGACGTCGCCCAAGCCGACGGTCTTGATCGTTAACGAGCTCCAATCGATCAACGCCGTCGCTTGCGTCGGCGAACTCCAGGCCGCCCCGGCATTCACTGCCAACGCCAGACCGCCGATAATCGCCAGAGAAGTTTTTGTTGTGGTTTTCATAAATTACTGATCCTGTTCCATGTAAGTATTTTGAAAGCAAGCGACCCGCGATCCTCTCGCCGGTTCAGTTGCCATGACGACGACCCGAGTTTTAAAAAGCCTTAAGCATCCAGGCCACTCAGACCGCGCGCAATTATCATGGACACATCGGACAAATACTAGCCCGCATGCTAAGTTGCCTTAATTCGATGGCGCGCTGGCGGAATTTCGGGATCAACCGCAACCGCCGCACCAGCCGGCTTTCGCTTCACTCGGCGCGCAGGGCATCCAACGGCTTCAGGCGGGCGGCTTTAACCGCCGGCGCCACGCCGGCCGCGGCGCCGATCGCCAACGACACTGCAAACGCCAAACCGATATAATTCCAGGCCAACTGCACCGGTAAAGCCGGCAGCAGCACGGCCACCAGTTTCACGACGCCGACGCCCAACCCAACCCCGCCGGAACCGCCGGCCAGACTGAGCAATACCGCTTCCGCAAGAAACAAACGGAACACGGTGCCGCGCTCGGCGCCGATCGCGCGCAACAAACCGATTTCCGCCACCCGCTCCGAGACGGCAATAGTCATGATCGTCAAAATCCCGACCGAGCCGACCAGCAGCGAGATCCCGCCCAACGCCGCCACCGCCAACGTCAGCACGCTCAATACCGAGTCCATCTTCTCCAGCATCTGGTTCTGAGTGACGATGGTAAAATCCTCCGCGCCATGCCGGGCCAACAAGCGTTGCTTGACGGCCTGCTCGACCCGTTCCGCGCTGGCGTCCCCCCGGTACAACACGTCGATTTCCATCAGGCCTTGGCGGTCGAACATCTCCATCGCCCTGGCACTGGGAATAAACACCGTGTCGTCCAGATCGAAACCCAGCATCTGCCCCTTGCTACGCATTACGCCGACCACGCGAAACCGGTCGCTGCCGATACGGATGCGCTGCCCTAACGGACTGGCTTCGCCGAACAATTCCTGCCGCACTTTACTGCCGAGTACCGCGAACGGCCTGGCGTTATCGGCACCCTCCTCCGGCAGAAAGCGGCCGATATCGACCCCGATCCGCCACACTTGCGGCAATGCCGGCCCGACGCCGAACACATTGCTGCGCCGTTGCTTGCCGCAGGCTTCGATTCGGGCATTGCCTTGCACCAAAGGCATCGCCGCCAACACGGATTCGACCGACTGCAGACTTTCGGCATCGGCCGCCGTCAACGGCCTGACCGTACTGATGGTCGCGCCCGACAAGCCGAAGGTGGTGGTCTTACCGGGATAGACCGCCAACAAATGGGTACCGAATTGGGTGAACTCGCCCAAGACAAAACCGTGGACGCCGCGGCCGATCGAGGTCAAGATCACAACCGCGGCAATGCCGATGATCAGCCCCAACGCAGTCAACAACGAGCGTTGTTTATGGCTAGTAATACTGCCCAGCGCCAGCCTGAATAAGTCTTGCCAAACCATCGCTCAACGCCTGTTCAAAGCCGCGACCGGCTCCAGCGCCGCGGCTCGTCGCGCCGGCATCACGCCGAACACCAATCCCGTCGCCAACGCCACCGCTAACGCCGCCAACATCGCCCAAGCCGGCAATGCGACCGGGAAATTCGGAAACCACCACTGCAGCGCCTCGATGCCGATCCGCCCCAGCAGACTGCCGCACAACGCACCGGCCAGCGACAACAGGGCGGCTTCGCACAGGAACCAGCGCAGCAATTGGCCGCGTGTCGCCCCCAATGCCTTCAGCAAGCCGATTTCGGCGGTACGCTGGCTGACGCTGACCAACATCACGTTCATGACCAACACGCCGGCCACGGCCAAACTGACCGCGGCAATGCCGGCCACGGTCAAGGTCAATGCAGTCAGGATTTTGTCGAAGGTATTGACCACGCTGTCCTGGGTAATGATGGTCACGTCGTCTTCCCCTTCGTGGCGTAATTTGATAATCGCCCGCACTTCGTCGACCGCTTTATGCATCGCCGCCTCGGAATGCGCTTCGATCAATATCCGAAACAACGAATGGCTATCGAACAAGGCCTGCGCCGAGGCCACCGGCACGATCACCAACTCGTCGAAACCGGTGCCTATCGACTGGCCCTCCTTGGCCAAAACGCCGACGACCCGAAAGCGGCGGTCGTTAATGCGTAGCCACTCGCCGACGGCCTTACGCCGGGCAAATAACTCGTCGGCGATTTTTTTACCGATCACGCACACCGGCAGTTCCTTATCCGCTTCGGCTTCCGGTAAAAACACGCCTTGTGCCATCGTCAAATGCCGCACCCGCAGCAACGAATGGGTCGACCCCATAATATTGGTTTCCCGCTCTAACCCAGCCACCGATACCGGCGCAGAACCGATGCTGACCGGAGCGATTGCCGCGACCTGGCGGCTGCGGAATAAGGCCGCGGCGTCGTCCAGCGTTAAATCGCGCGGCGTTTCGCCGAATAGCGGCGGATGGCCGCCGGTGGTTTCGTTGCGGCCGGGCAGAACGATGACCAGATGCGTACCCAGTGACTCGAATTCATGCACCACATAGCGCCGGGCGCTGTCGCCCAACGCCGTCAAGACGTTGACCGAGGCCACGCCGATGCTCATCGCCAGGATAATCAGCGCGGCCCGCAACGGTTGGGTGCGGATGGCCTTGACGGCCTGGATCAGTAAATCTCGGTGCAGCATGGCCCTTGCCGATACGGTGTTGGCAACAGTTTACCCCAAGCCGGCGCCGGCGCCTGTTGCCGGCGGCACCCACATTCGCATCAAGACGATTTAGCGCTTGTCCTCGCCGCGTGGCTGAACACCGCCCGCTTTGGCCGAAATGACGCATAGTTCAGGCCTATTCTCGCCGTAAACCCGCGGTTATAACGCTGGAAAACCTGCCGCCACGACATCGCCGGCAATGTTTAAAAACCGCGCGAAATTAATTACCCGAAAACCGGCCAAACTACCTGTCCGGATAGTCTTTTATGGTATAAACAATTATCGAGATAACTCGCAATAAAATTGCCTTAAAATACGCCAAATAACACAGTTTAATAAAGCCCGCTATATGCCGCACCCCGCCGTAAGAACTGCCGGACATTATAAAATCGATCAACACGATTTGCCGTTACAACAATTGGCGGATCAATCCATACAATCGTTACCCGGCTTACTAGGCAGCGGCCATACGGCGGTTTACCAGCTCGACGCCGATCTGAGTTACATCGAGACCCGCTACACGCCAAACCGCGACTTGGCGGTCTCGACCCGCATCGAACGCCAGGAACCGCGCCTGGTCGTCACGCTGGGCATGCAAGGCGGCTCGCGCTTCGTCGAGCAAGGCGGCGAGGCTATCGTTTTCAACCAAGGCTATACCTCGATCACGGCCTTCAATTGCAGTAACGGCGAACGCCAATACCGCGCCGATACCGAACTGGTGCAGTTACGTTTTTCGCTGACGAAAACCCGACTTGAGCAATATATCGGCGAATCCGCCGCGGCGCGTTTATTTAATAATGGCGGCGTCAAATTACTAAGCTATAAACCCATTTCAAACTCGGCATTAATTGCCGCCAGACAATTAGCCGCATGCAATATTGCGCCACCTTTGAAACGCATGTTCATACACGGCCAGGCTATGTCTATATTAGCTGCCGAAATACACCACCTCTGGCAAAATACTCCGGACGGCCAATACCGCTTTACCGAGAAAGATCGGGCCTTGGCCTACGCGGCGCGCGAGATTTTAATTAACGAATTTCGCACGCCGCCGTCGGCCGCGCAATTAGCCAAACGCATCGGCAGCAATCAATTCAAATTAAAACAATTATTCCACCATTATTTCGACAACACGCCGTACGGCATTGTGCTGGATACTAAAATGCATACGGCTTACCGTTTGCTGGAAACCGGCGCTGGCCATATCGATGCCGTTGCCGAATTAGTCGGATATAATCACGCCAGTAATTTCAGCGCTGCCTTCAGCAAATATTTTGGAATCCCACCTCGCCAAATCGCCAAACCCGCCGGTGCGCCGCCCAAGGGAACCAATCCCGTGTAAAGCCAACGGACCGGCGTGAAAGATAATTTTCCGCCGCCAAACTCCAGAACCTTAATTCGCCGCGGCCTGCTGGATATGGTGCTGGCCTGCCTGTTGTTTTCGTTGATGAATGCCAGCGTTTATGCGGTCCGTTGGTTCGATGCGGCCTTAGCGGCAGGTGTGATCAGCTTTTTCCGGATTCTGGCCAATTTACTGATCCTGCTGTTACCGGCCTTGCTTCGCGGCCGGACCAAGGCGCTGTTCGGCGACGGCCGGCCCTCGCTATGGTTGCGCGGCCTGTTCGGCGCGTCGGCATTGATGCTGTCGTTCGCCGCTATAGTCCGCATCGGCCCCGGCGAAAGCGCGTTTTTAACGGCCAGCAGCGGCATATTCGTCGCATTGTTGGGGCCGTTGGTGCTGGGACAGCGCAACTCGCTACGCGCCTGGCTGGCGATTATCGGCGCGTTTAGCGGCGTATCTTTGTTGTTCGATATTGACGACAGCCACAATCTGCTGGGCCAATCGATGGCGCTGCTCTCCGGCCTACTGTCGGCACTGGCGTATTTGATGGTGGCCCGGGCCGGCCGCAGCAACCCGCCGCAAACGGTGATTTTTTATTTCTGCCTAGTCGCATTGCCGTTGCACGCGCTTTATTTCGCGGTTTTCGGCGCAGAACTGCCGCAGGCTTACCCTGTCTGGGGCTTGCTATTGCTGGTCGGCATTTTCGGCAGCGGCGCCCAGCATTTCATGACCCGCGCCTACCAACGGGCACCGGCCGCGCTGGTCAGTTCGATCGGCTATCTGGCGCCGGTTTTGAGCCTGGTCTGGGCGGTAGTCCTGTTCGGCCAGATTCCGGCCCAAAGCGCTTTGCTTGGCGCGGCGCTGATCGCCGTGTTCGGCGTTTTGTTGCCGTTTTTGCGCTAAAGCCCCTAATCGGCCAAGCGGCCGTCGACGATTTTAAGCTGGCGTCCGGCTCGCTCGCCGATTTGCCGGTCGTGGGTAATCACCATCAGCGTCACGCCCTGCCGGTTCAGGTCTTCCAATAGATTAACGATATCCCGGCCGGCCTTGCTGTCCAGATTGCCGGTCGGTTCGTCGGCCAACAGAATCGGCGGTCGCATGACCATGGCCCGGGCGATGGCAATACGCTGCAATTGGCCGCCGGACAATTGGTTGGGCCGGTGCTCGGCGCGGTCGCTCAGGTTAACCTCGGCCAGGGCCTGCCGCACCCGTTCCCGGCGTTGCTTGGGATCGATTCCGGCCAGAACCATCGGCATTTCCACGTTCTCGGCCGCGGTCAGTCGCGGAATCAAATGAAAAAACTGGAACACGAAGCCGATGTTATCGCGGCGAGTACGCGCCAATTCATTGTCGGTTTGGCGGGTGACATCGCGGCCGTTCAGCCAATATTGGCCGGCGGAAGGCAGGTCCAGCAAGGCGATGATGTTCAGCAATGTCGATTTGCCGGAGCCGGACGGTCCCATTACCGAGACGTATTCGCCGGCGGCGACGGCAAGATCGATACCGTTCAAGGCATGCACGGTCTGCTCGCCGACCTGAAAGCGGCGCTCGATACCGCTGAGCCGGATCATGGCTTGGCGCGCACCGTCGCGCCGGCGGCCACGCCTTCCTTACCCAGCGACAACACCACCCGGTCGCCGGCCTGCAATCCGCTCAATACTTCGGTGTAATTCCAGTTGGTCAGCCCCGCTTCGAAGCTGCGTTCGCGCAACACGTTATCGGCACCGACCAGCAACACCCGATTACCTTCCAGGATAGCTTCGGCCGGCAGCCGCAGCGCCTGGTCTTTACTGGCCAGCAGCACTTCGATATCGGCACTGTAACCGGGCAGCAATTCGGCCAGATCTTTCGGCTCGCGTAACGTCACTTCCACTTCCACGGTCCGCGCCTGCTTCTCCTTTTCCAGCACATAGGGCGCGACCCGAGTCACGACGCCGGAACAGCGTTTGTCCGGAAACGCGTCCAGCGAGACGCAGGCCGGCATGCCGGTTCTAATCCGGGCCACATCGACTTCGTCGATCGGCGCCGACACGGTCAGGCAACTGAGATCCAGCAAATCGATCGGCGGCAGCGTCGGAATGCCGGGCGGCGACGGCGTAACGAATTCGCCCAGTTCGGCATTGACTTCGGCCACGGTGCCGTCGAACGGAGCCCTGACCAAGGTGCGCTGCACGGCGGCTTCGGCGACGGCCAACTGGGCCTCGGCCACGCCGATAGTGCGTAAAGCGGCGCGGCAGGCCGCACGCTGCGACTTACCGCCGGTTAGCGACTTGTCCACCTGTTCTTCCGACACCACGTTATTGCGCTGTTGCAATTTGCTCATCCGCGCCGCCTCGCGCTCGGCACCGCCGGCCAATTGGCAGGTTTGCTCGGCGCTGGCCCGGCTGGTTTGAATTTGCGCTTTTTGCAACGCGACCTGCGCCTTCAAATCCTGATTCCAGACTTCCAGCAACACTTGGCCCTGGCCGACTTTGTCGCCTTCCTTGACGTGCAATGCGGCGACTTGGCCGCCGGTAGCCGGCGCCAGATAGGCCCGACGGCAGGCTTTGACCGTACCGACCCGGGTATTGGAGACACTGGCCCGCACTTCGCCCGCGGCCAAGGTATAGGTGTCGACTTCCAGCGGCGGCGGGCGGCGGGCATAGATAAAGGCAATGCCGGCCAGCAACAATGCAGCGGCAATTAGCAGTTTTTTTCCAGTCATACGAGGCGTGGTCCAATGGGCTTTGCCGGCTAGCCTACCGCGTCGCGGCGGGATTTTCAAAACGCCGCCGGCAGAGCCACTTTCAGTTGGCTGCCGGATTCCGGGCTCTCAAGCTGAACGAGATCCGGGTTTCCTGGCCGGCCAAGTCCAGAAAGCGGTTGAATTCGGCAAATTTGTCGACCGGCACTTCCGCCCGCGGCATTTGCAGATCGGTATAAGCGGTGACGCTGTCGCCGTCCTGGCGGTAATACCGGTGCAGGGAACCCCATTGCGACAGGTAATCGGCTTTCGGGCCGACATTGCCGACGCTTTTCCCGGCTGGTAGCCGATAGCGGATTTCGCTACGGTAATGGATGCCCTTGAACGAGTACGGATAGTATTGGTTACGGGACCTGACGTCCTTCGCCAGCGAATTCAACCAGGGTTCGTAATCGCGGTAGATTTTCAGTAAAGCCGGATCGAACACGTTACGGTATTCGGCGGTCGACGCCAGCGTTATACCGGCGTCTGGCGTATCCAGCCCTTGGGCGCTGAACGCCGGCTTTACTTTATCCCCCATCACCGAACGGTAATCGTCTTGTAGCCAGCGCTCGCGTTCTTCCTGCGACTTAACCGCCAACGCCCGCCGCACTTCCGCCGCCCAATGGGTATCGTAAGTCCGAGCCAGACTTTCCTGCACGCTGCCGTCTGGGTGCAGACGGTTATCGGCCGTGGTTTGCGCCACCCAGGTGAAGGTTTCGCTGGCCAGATTATGCGGCGCTTTGGCATCTCGCCCGACCGCCAAAGCCACCGCGCCCTGCAACGCGTAAGGCAAACGGCCGCCGCCGGTGTCGGGATCGGTCAAATCCACGCAGATTTCGCCGGCCTGCACCGACTTCACGCAGGCCAGCATATGGTTGAAGTAAACCCCGCTCGGCAACAACAGTTTGGCCAGCGACATCCGCCCGGTCGAAGCCAGCACCGGATACGCGTCCAATCCTGCGTTGCGGGCCAGATTGACGAACAGCATGGTCTTGTCCTTGCAATCGCCGAACCGGCGCTGCAACGTCGCCGCGGTCGGCCTGGGAATAACGTTGCCCTTGCCCCGCTCCAGCCCGACGTAACGGATCTCGCGCGCCACGAAGCCACTCAAGCGGCTGACGATATCCTTAACATCGCGGGCATCGCCGCGCAAACGCAACGCCAAGTCCGCGATGCTGCCGTCCCGGCTCAAGGCCGGCTCTGCAAGTTTGTCCATACTCGCTGCGACCGCCGCCCAACTAGTCGGCTCGGCCAGCACCAATACCGGCAACAGGTCGAAAGCGGACGGCATCTGGTTGTCGACCGGAAGAGGCGCGGCGGCGGCCGTGGTCGCGCAAACCAATTCCTGTTTGCCTTGCCGGCAATCCAGCTTTGGGTAGTCGGTTTGCCACGCCGGCTGCGGCACCGCAACATCCCAGCGGACTTCCGCACGGAAACGTTCCAACGGGTAAAAATTGGCCGGAAACAAGGTGCGCGCCCACGGCATCGGCAGTTTATTGCGGTCCGACACGATCTTATAGCGCAACACCGCGATACTACCCGGCCGCAGTTGGGCAAACGGCACCGTCACGTACACGGTGTCGGTGAATATGTTGTAGACATTCTGATTGTTGAGTTGCAGCGTGCTCGGGTCGATGTCGGCGATAGCGCCGTCCGGTTGCACCACGTAGGCGGCTTCGATTTCGGCGCGCTGGTGGTTGGCGTCCAGCCAGAAGCCGTTGTTGCCGTCGCTCTCTATACCTTTTGCCGTCAAATACAACTGGGCGACGCTGACGGTTTCCTCTATCCGGCGGTCGCGGCCGAGATATAGCTGGTGAGTTTCGCCGACGGCCACGCTGCCGTAACCGAGCTGTTTCAGTTCCGTAATCCGCGCCGCCGCCGGCGCCAGCGCCGCGTAGTCACTATGCTCGGCCCGCGGCACCCAGCGCACCAGATCCGGCGCATAGCCGGCCAATTTCAAATCGCGCCCGGCCGCCGCCGCATAGGCCACGCCATGCCACCAGCACAGGGCGGCCAACACTAAAATCCTCATGATTCGTTCCCGCCGGCAGCCAAACGAAAACTTTCGACCAATTGCGCCGCACTGGCGTTCGCCAGGTTACCGGCGTGGCTGACCACTTCGAATACCCGTTCCGGCGTCAATACGGTCGCAACCAGCAGCGGCGAATCCCGCGACGTCAGCGGCCCCTTGTAACTGTAGCGCGCCAACGACATCGGAATATTGTCGCTGCCGTCCGCGAAGCGCCGGGTCTCCTGCATCTCGTAATCGTTCCAATTGGCGGCGACCAAAGCCTGGCGCTGGTCGACGAAGCCGTCCAGGCTTTGCTGCTGGCTGGGACTGATGCGCACCACCACCCATTCGCCGCTGGTGCGATTGACCAGTTCGATATCGGTATCTGGGTACAAGGTGCCGCGCTCGACCACGCGCCACTGGCGGTCGGGTATCGTCAAAAAATAATCGGCGCCGGGGCCGGCAACCTGCTGCTGCGCCGCCAACGCCGGGGCGGCGAAGTAAGCGAACTCGGTTTTGCTGCCCAGCAAACCCAAGACGATCAAAGGAGCGCCGGCCAAAAACACGCTGCGCTGGCGCCAGGTATAACGATCGGGCGCCGCCCGCCACTGCGCAGGCTGCGCAGTGCGCAACCGATTCATCCAGGCGTTCAACACCAGCCAGGGTATGGACGCCAGCAGGCAACTGAGCAGGAACAAAAATTGCGGTATCGCGAAATTGGCCAACGTCGCCGCAACCAACATCAACGCCAAGGCCGCCGGCGATAACTTGAGCGCCATGCCGCCCGCTTGCGCCAAGCGCCCGGCTTGCCCGGCAACCCGGTAAAACACGTTGAAATTGTAAAGCGGAATCAACATCTGCCAGGCGCAGCGCCGCGGATTCAATCGCGAGCCGGCCAATACCGCTATATCGCTGGCAATCCGGTACATTAAAAACGGTGCATACAACGTTGCGCTGAACAGCATCAACCACAGCAAGCGCCAATTACTATGCGGCGGGTAGAGCAAAAGCGGGGCGTTTGCGGCCGGCGCGGCCGGCTCGGGACTGATCGCGGCCGCCGGTTCGAATTCGGCAAAACCCTGAACGACCCGCCACCAGCGCCGGTGGCGTTGGTGGCCGCGCCAAAGCAGCGGCAAAGCCGCCAACGTCGCCACTGCGGCGACTACTCCAGCCCCTAACATGGTGTTGGGATTGGCGGTACGGTAACCCTCGTACAGCACAGACAACATCAACACTGCCAAAGCCAACAACACGTTGCCGGCAACAAACCAAGCGCCGCCCCGGTAACGCTTTAGCGCTGCGTAGCCGCTGTACCATGCAATCAGGCCGAACCCGGCCGGCGCCAGGTAAGCCAGTGCGTCGCCTGCCGCCGGCGATTGCCCGGCCCCTACGGCGGACCAAACCGTTACTGCCAGATAAAGCAAACTTTGCGCATACAAACCAAAGCAGCCCTTTTTGCGATGATGTTCTTCCATGTCCGTTCCGAATGAATAAAGCCTGCCGGCTACTGCCGATTCGAGCGCGATTCCGTAGGGCCGGCCTCGCGCCACTCAGCACAAACTCTAAAATGAAACCGGACATTTGACAAACCGATTTATCGGCGAGCCGCCGCCAGTCCGAAATTTCGCACTTTGCTTGGTCACGGCGGTCGTAATCGACAGCATTGAAAGGTTTGTGAAAGCTTTTCGGGATAGACTGGATACCAATCCATAAATTTACTGGGAGAATACGCCGCCACATCCGGCTACGGTTGTTCGGCAAGCCTGTAAGGACTTAACCGCAGCGTCCCGGACGGCCCAACCCAGTCCGGGTAATCGCGGCTTGTTCATCCCGGCCAATACCATCAGGAGTGCGCTATGTCCCACCAACCATTTAGCAATTTGCCGCAGGCCGACTGGCACGCGATCTCGGCGGACGAGGCGCTGGAACGGCTCGACTCGGACCGCCGCCACGGCCTGACGAGCGAAGCAGCGCAACAGCGCCTGAAGCGATTCGGCCGCAACCGCTTGCCCAGCCGGCGCGTCCGACCGGCATGGCTGCGCTTCCTGATGCAATTTCACAACGCCTTGATATACATCATGCTGGCGGCCGCGGCGACCACGGCATTCCTCGGCGACCTGGTCGATACCGGCGTGCTGCTGGCCGCGGTTCTGGTCAACGCCATCATCGGTTTCATTCAGGAAGGCAGAGCCGAACAAGCGATGGACGCGATACGGCATATGTTGTCGCTGCGCACCAGCGTAATCCGAAACGGCGTGCGTATCGAAATCGAAGCGGAGGCGCTGGTACCCGGCGACTTGGTCCTGCTGGCTTCCGGCGACAAGGTGCCGGCCGACCTGCGTTTGATCGCCTGCAAGGGGCTGCGCGTCAACGAAGCCATCCTGACCGGAGAATCGGCAGCGGTGGAGAAAACGCTGGCGCCGGTAGCCGCCGACGCGTTGCTGGCCGACCGGCTCTGCCTGCTCTATTCCGGAACGCTGGTGGCGTCCGGCCAGGCGACCGGCCTCGTGGTCGCCACCGGCGTCAATACCGAACTGGGCCGCATCAGTACGATGCTGGAAAACGTACAGGCGGTGACCACGCCCTTGCTGCGCCAGATCGCCGGTTTCGGCCACTGGTTGGCGCTGGTCATCGTAATCATGTCCGCGGCGACATTCCTGATCGGCGTGCTCTGGCACGGCCATTCGCCGCAAGAAATGTTCATGATGGCGGTGGCGCTGGCCGCTTCGGCAATCCCGGAAGGCCTACCGGCGATTATGACCATCACGCTGGCGCTCGGCATGAAACGCATGGCCAGACACAACGCCATTATCCGCCACTTGCCGGCCGTGGAAACGCTGGGGTCGGTGACCGTTATCTGCTCGGATAAAACCGGTACGTTGACCCGCAACGAAATGACGGTACAGCGCCTGGTCACGGCGGACCGGATTTTCGACATCGGCGGCGGCGGCTACTCTCCGGAGGGCGGCGTCTTTTTCAACGGCGAACCGGCCAGCGCCGAGCAATACCCGGAATTGCAGCAGATCGCCCGCGCCGCGGTATTGTGCAACGACGCCGAACTGCGTAAAAACGCCGACGGCATTTGGCAGATCGAAGGCGACCCGACCGAGGGCGCGTTACTGGCCTTCGCCGCCAAAGCCGGCGCCGACCTCGACTGGACCCGCCGTAACCATCCGCGTGCCGACGTGATTCCGTTCGAATCCGAACACAGGCTGATGGCCACGCTGAACCGCAACCACGAGGGCCAAGCGGCCATCTACGCCAAAGGCGCACCCGAGCGGATTTTGGCGATGTGCGGCCAACAACTCGGCACCGATGCTGCGGCGGTGAATGTCGAATACTGGCAACAAGCCGCCGGCGAAGCGGCGGCACTCGGCCTGCGCTTGCTGGCCATTGCCGCCAAACCCGCCGCATCCGGCCAGTACGACCTCAGCTTCGCCGACCTGGAAGGCGGTTTCGAATTGCTCGGTGTGGTCGGCATTATCGATCCGCCCCGCGACGAGGCGATTTCGGCCGTGGCGGCCTGCCAACGCGCCGGCATCAAGATCAAAATGATTACCGGCGACCACGCGGATACCGCCCGCGCCATCGGCGCGCAACTGGGCATCGGCCGCAATCTGTCGGCCTTGACCGGCGCCGATATCGAATCGATGGACGATCCGCAATTGCGCGAGGTGGTCAACGACGCCGACATATTCGCCCGCGCCAGCCCCGAGCACAAACTGCGTCTGGTGCAGGCCTTGCAGGCCGGCGGAGAAGTGGTGGCGATGACCGGCGACGGCGTCAACGACGCACCGGCCTTGAAACGGGCCGACGTCGGCGTGGCAATGGGTTTGAAAGGCACCGAAGTCGCCAAGGAGGCGGCCGACATGGTCCTGGCCGACGACAATTTCGCCACCATCGCCAACGCAGTACGCGAAGGCCGCGGCATTTACGACAATATCCGTAAATTCGTGCTATTCATGCTGCCGACCAACGGCGGCGAAGCGCTGGTCGTGATCGCGGCCATTCTGTTCCAATTGACCTTGCCGCTGACGCCGGCGCAAGTGCTTTGGATCAATATGGCCACATCGAGCACGTTGGGTTTGGCCTTGGCCTTCGAGCACCCGGAACGCGACGCGATGCGCCGGCCGCCGCGCAGCCCCGAAGAGTCCTTGTTGTCCTGGTTCTTCGCCTGGCGGGTGTTGATGGTTTCCGTGCTGATCATGGCCGGCTCGCTCGGTTTGTTTTTATGGGAAATCGAACGCGGCTCCAGCCTGGAAACGGCACGGACCATGGCAGTCAGCTCGGTCGTGGCCGCGGAAATGTTCTACCTGGTCAACAGCCGTTATATTTACAAATCCGCACTATCGCTGGAAGGGCTGTTCGGCAACCGCTACGTGCTGGTCGCGATATTCGCCTGCGCCTTGCTGCAACTGGCCTATACCCACGCCGGGCCGCTACAGGCGCTGTTCGGTTCCACCGACCTGTCCTTAGAAGAATGGAGCAAAGTGTTACTGGCCGGCGCCGGCGTGTTCGCCGTAGCCGAGTTCGAAAAAGCCGTGCTGCGCGGCGCGAAACGGTTAAAGCGCCACAGAGCGGCCACGCGCGCCGAATCGCAACAGCCGCCGCAGCAACGGCCGATTTCCGTGCCGCGTTCGCTGTTGGTCGCAGTCGACTTTTCCGACGACGCCGGCAATGCGGCGCACCAGGCCGCCCTGCTGGCCGCCACCCATAACGGCGTGCTGAAATTGTTGCACGTGGTGGACGAGACTTCCTTGAATGCGGTGGCCGAATTGATCCGTTCGCACGATGCCGCCGAAACCAAACTCGTCGCGGATGCCCAACATAGGCTGGACGAGGTCAGAACCGAAATCGCGCGGGAAACGCAAGTGGCCGCGGTGTCGCGGGTCAAAATCGGCCGGGTATTCGACGAAATCCTGTCTGCCGCCGAACGCGCCGATTTGCTGGTGCTGGGTGCGCGCGGCGCCAATCCGATCCGCGACATGTTATTGGGGTCGACGACCGATCGGCTGCTGCAGGTTTATCAAGGCTCGGTGTTGGTCGTGAAACGCCCGGCGCAGGCGGCGTACCGCAGAGTGCTGGTACCGGTGGATTTCTCGCCGCACTCCGTGGCGGCACTGAAAACCGCAATGCTTATCGCACCCGACGCCGAAATTTGGCTAATTCACGCCTTTACGATACCGTTCGCCGGCGAACGCCATATCGTCGACCAACTCGATGCGGAAATGCAGCGTTATTGCGAAGAGGCCAGACAACATGCCTACAGCAAGATCGGCAATCTGATGCAGCAGACCGCGAGCGGGCAGGATTGCTTTGTCCGCCTGGTCGAACCTGGCAGCCCGGCCACGGTAATTTTGGCCAAGGAAGCGGAGTTTCAAGCGGACTTGATCGTGATGGGCAAACAGGGCCAGTCCATCGTCAAGGAAATGCTGATCGGCAGCGTAACCCGGCACGTTCTGGCCGATTCGAAATGCGACGTGCTGATTGTGCGCTGACCGCCGCGGCCGGCCTCGGGCCGGCCGCGTTGAAGGGGTAAGCTAAAGGAAAGCTAATTTTTCGAGGACGGCGAAGACGCTTTTGTCAGCCACTCGGAGAATTTGCCGAAGATGTAATGGCTGCCGCGCAGAGAAAGATGGTCGTCGTCGTAAAAATAGGACACGCCGTCTTCCAAGCCGGCTCCGCATGACGACTCGTCGCACAAGTATTCGTAGGCCGGGAATATCTTGATCCGGTTTTCGGTAGCGGCATTGATCGAGCCTACCGCATGGCGGTAGTTGGTATTTCTCTGGTCGAAAGATTTGCGCGGGACGATGCAATCCGGACGCTCTTTGTCGGTAATTTTTATCGGCCGGTCTTCGACGCAACTCCTGGCTTCCACGCCTATTTCAGGAACGTCCTCGACAAAAATAACCTGCTTACCAAATTTGAGAATCTCGTTAATCGAGGCCACATAACCGGAAATAAATCGGTTGTAGTTTTCCGGCAGCAAGTCGTTCGGGTCCTTGATGATGCGGTAGGTATTTTTCTTCTCGACGTCGCCATAGCCGGAGCCATCGACATACATCGCCCCGCGGGTGGCGAACACCACTTGCTGGATCGACGGAAAGTCTCTGAGCACCTTTAACACGATCGGCATCACGACTCTACAGCGCGAGGCCTTATCCGAGAACTCTTCGTACGGATTGATCGCAACCAAATCGACAAAGGGCAAACAGCCGTTTACCGCCACCAACGCCAAATCGTTGGCCCCTTTCGATATCGAATCGTAAACGAATTGCGCGGCGTGGCTGTCGCCGACCACCAAGGTTTTCGGGGTCGAAGTGGTAAAACGACAAATCAGATACTCGTAACTGGCACCCAATTCGGCTTTGCAGATATCGTCGACCCAATCGTCCGGCGTGTTGAACAACACAGTGCCCTTTACGTCTGCGAACAGCTTGGTTTTACTCGGTGCATCGGCTTGGCGAAATTCGAAACCGTCTTTCAAGTAAGAGAAGTAACCGATATTGCCGATGATTAACATCATGCCCATCAGCACGGCGGTTTTGGATTTATTACCCTTGCCGAAACGTATCGGCTGCTCGACCAGCCGGTACGTCAGCCAAGCCAATAAGACGGACAACGCCACCGCGACCAACCGGATATTGACGCTGGGCACTTCCGTTTCCAGAACCCGGGCAAAGGACAGCAAAGGCCAATGCCACAGATAAAGCGGAAAACTGATCACGCCGACCCAAACCGCCAGCCGGTTGGACAGAACAGTCCGGTTAAACCAGGCTTGCGGCCCGGCCGAGATGATCAAAACCGCACCCAGCATCGGAATCACGGCCCATTTGCCGGGAAAGTAGAAATTGCGGTTGATGATGGAGAATCCGTAAACCAGCAGAAACAAACCGATAAACGATAGCGCGTTGGCCAGCGTCCTGCCGTCGGCTTCGTGGGTTTCGCGGTACACCACGCTCGCCAACCAGGCATCGAGTTTGGCCCGGAAAGGTGCGTAGGCGCCTTTGCGGTAGAGGGCGAGCCAGGCCAACATGCTGCCGCACAGCAGTTCCCAAAACCGGGTCTGCGGCGAATAGAACGTGGCGACGCTATCCAAGCGTATTCCCCTCATGTTCAGGTAAAAAGACGCCAGCGCGACCAGCACGGTGACGGTCAAAATATTGAAGTTCCGCCGCCAAGCCAGCCAAATCAAGAAGGGCCAAACGATATAAAATTGTTCCTCGATTCCCAAGCTCCATAAATGCAGCAACGGCTTGGTTTCCGCCGAATAATCGAAATAACCGTCTTCGCCCCACAATATAAAGTTGGAGACGAAGCCGGCGCCGGCGGCGATATGCTTGCCCAGCTCTTTGTATTCGTCGGCAAATAGCGCAAACCAACCGAACGCATAGCTCGCGGCCAATACCAAAATCAGCGACGGAAAGATGCGTTTGACCCGGCGGGCGTAGAATTCGCCGAAACTGAAAGTACCTTTTTCCAGGTTCTGAAAAATGATGCTGGAAATCAGGTAGCCGGAAATGACGAAGAAAATGTCGACACCGATAAATCCGCCTTTCAAACCGTTGGGAAAGGCGTGAAAAACGACGACGGAAAGCACCGCGACGGCACGCAAGCCGTCGATGTCGGGGCGGTATTTGATGTGGAGCAGGTGGGGATTGGCAGAAGTCATGAAGTCTCGTCTCGCTAAGCCAGGCTCGGATTCGTCCTAAGCCTGCTGGCACGAGGAGGCTCTGGGCGGCGTGGTTCCTGGAAATTGTTGGTCGTTCCAACTGTAAGTTTCCGGTCAGCCCCTTTATCCGGCGGCCAGGCTTTGAGGATAGGCGGCGCCTGTTCCTCGATACCTCTTGCCGCCAAACCACTCCCGCGGAGAACAGTTATCGGATTGCTACAGTCCCGGTTCGGAAACGGCATCGCCGGAACGGCGAAAAGGCGACATTTCCAATTCGGTCGCGCGATCTTAGCACCGTTTTCCTGATAAACAATGTGAAATTTGCATGATTAATTGCACTGAATCACGTTCTGAAATAAGCCAAACAGATTTCGAATCGATATTTATTAAACAAATCAATCGGTAACGTAAAACGGCCAAATTCGCGGCCGAAAAGATTTTTTTTCGCCGATTCGGCCGTCCGATCGAAAACCCTGAGCAGCCGAATCGGAAGCCGGTTACAGCGCCAAATTACGTTCCAAATTCGCTTGCAATGCCGCCAAAAAAGCCTCGGTGGATAAATATTGCGATTCGTCGACCGCATCGCCGTGGATGCATACCGCCAGATCCTTGGTCATCAGTCCGGCTTCGACAGTATCGACGCAGACTTGCTCCAGCGTTTGGCAAAAATCGATCAACTCCGAATTGCCGTCCAACTTGCCGCGGAACGCCAGACCGCGGGTCCAGGCGAAGATCGACGCAATCGGATTGGTCGAGGTCTGCTTGCCTTGCTGGTGCATCCGGTAATGGCGAGTGACGGTACCGTGCGCGGCTTCAGCTTCCATGGTCCTGCCGTCCGGCGTCACTAGCGTCGATGTCATCAGCCCCAACGAACCGAAACCTTGGGCGACGGTATCCGATTGCACGTCGCCGTCGTAATTCTTGCAGGCCCAAACGAAGGCGCCGCTCCATTTCAAGGCCGACGCCACCATGTCGTCTATCAATTTATGTTCGTAAACGATGCCTTTGGCAGCGAACCGGCCTTTATATTCCGCTTGGTATATGTCCTCGAAAATATCCTTGAAGCGGCCGTCGTATTTTTTCAGGATGGTGTTTTTGGTGGACAGGTACAGCGGCCAGCCCCGGTCCAACGCGACGTTAAAGCAACTGCGGGCGAAACCGGCAATGGATTCGTCGGTGTTGTACATTGCCAGCGCCACACCGTCGCCTGCGAAATGGTACACCTCGTGGCTTTGCTCCGGCCCGCCGTCGTCCGGTTTGAAGGTAATGGTTAATTTGCCTTTGCCCTTGGTAACGAAGTCGGTGGCGCGGTATTGGTCGCCGAAGGCATGGCGGCCAATACAAATCGGCTGAGTCCAGTTCGGCACCAAGCGCGGTACGTTTTTGCAGATGATCGGTTCGCGAAACACGGTACCGTCCAGGATGTTGCGGATCGTACCGTTCGGCGATTTGTACATCTTCTTCAACCCGAACTCTTTGACTCTGGCTTCGTCCGGCGTAATCGTCGCGCATTTGATGCCGACGCCGTGTTTTTTAATCGCGTGAGCAGCATCTATCGTGATTTGATCGTCGGTAGCATCGCGCTGTTCGATGCCCAAATCGTAATATTCGATCGGCAATTCCAGGTAAGGCAGGATCAATTTGTCCTTGATGAAACGCCAGATAATCCTGGTCATCTCGTCGCCGTCGATTTCCACTACCGGATTGTCCACCACTATCTTTTTCATACCTTGCTCCTGACGGATTGCTATTCGTGCCTGCAGTATAGCGCCGCCGGCCGGAATCGGCGCCGACGGGCTCCATAGTTAACCATCGAAGTCAATTGCCAATTGGTCTATACTGGCCCGACCGAGTCGGCTGACCATTGTGCAAGGCTTTGTAATATTGGGCTTTTTGCAAGTTAATTAGTTAACAGGCGAGCTCGGCCCGTTCCAATAATAATAAAAATCTTTCCCGAGGAGGTATCAATGGCCGGTCCGAATTTAGATTACGAAGCCATCGTCATAGGCAGCGGCTTCGGCGGCTCCATCAACTTTTGCCGCCTGGCCCAGAAATGGGGCAATAAAGTCTTGCTGCTGGAACGCGGCCGGCGCTATCCGATGGCGTCATTCGCCCGTTCGCCGAAACAGATTGCCGACAGCTTTTGGAGCATCGACGGCAACGCGGTAAAGCGGCCCAAGCACATTCAGGATAAGAAGTTGCGCGGCCTGTTCGACATCCGCAACTACAAAAAAATGGACGCCGTGATTTCGGCCGGCCTGGGCGGCGGCTCGCTGATTTATGCCAACGTGTTTCTGGAGCCTCCGGCGCACGTCTTCGAACAAGGCTGGCCGGCGGGCATAGACAAAGCCGCATTGCAACCTTACTACCAAATCGCCAAGCAAGTGCTCGGCGCCCGGCCGGTCCCGCCATGGCAAACCGACCCGCGCCGCAAAATCGTCCGTACCGAATTGTTTCAGGAGTTCGCCGCCCACGATAACCGCACCAGTAAGCTGGCCGACATTTGCGTATTTTTCGGCAACGATTACAGCTACAACGGCCGGGAGCAACCGCTGGCCATCGGCCTTCAGGAGAAAAACCGCTATGGCGCCACCCAAACCTCCTGTACCTACTGCGGCGAGTGCGACATCGGCTGCAACACCCATTCCAAAAACACGCTGGACCTGAACTACCTGTATGCGGGCGAACACAGCCACGGCGGCCAAATCCGCACAGACTGCCAAGCCGAAAAAATCGTCCCGCTCGGCGCCGCCGGCAGCGACGATCCGCAAGCCGGCGGCGAATACGGCTACCGGGTCGAATTCCGTGACCTGGAATCCGACACTGTGCACAGCTTCACCGCACGGCGCGTGGTCGTGTCGGCCGGTACCTTCGGCAGCAACGAACTGCTGCTACGCTGCCGCGACGTATTCGGCACCTTACCCAAATTAAGCGCGCAACTGGGCCGTTGGTTTTCCGGCAACGGCGATTTTCTGTCATTCGCGATCGAAGGCAAAAAAGAAGCCGATCCGAACTACGGCCCGGTCATCACCCAATACACCGATTACCACCTGTTCGACCGCTTCCAGCGCAACCGCGCCTTCATATTGGAAGACGCCTCGTATCCGGCCACACTGGCCTGGTATATCGAAGGCGCCTTCCCGACCAGCCTGCTGCGTAAACTGGTCCGAGCGGTTAAGGCCTTGATCGCCTGGTTGAAGAAATATCTGGCCAGCGGCGTCTGGAACGGTTCGTTGGGTTTTTCGCTGCACGAAATATTGAAAGACGACTTGTCTTCGAAAAGCGGGGTATTGCTCTGCATGGGCCTGGACAACGGCGACGGCAGCTTGACGTTGAACGCGGAAGGCCGCATCGACCTGGACTGGCCGCAAGACACTAGCATGCCGCTTTACCAAGCCATTTTAGAGGCCGGCAAACGCTTCAACGCCTTCATTAAAGGCAAACTGTTTCTGCCGCTTCCGACTTGGGAACTGCCGGTCAAGCATAACGTTACGGTCCATCCGCTCGGCGGCTGCATTTTGGCCGACTCGGCGGAAAAAGGCGTGGTTTCCGCCGATCCGCAAAGCCGCGGCCAAGCCTTCGGTTACCAGGGCCTATACATAGCCGACGGCTCCATCCTGCCCAGCGCAGTCGGCGCCAACCCGATCGCCACGATTTCCGCTACCGCCGAATGGATTGCCGAAGGCATCACCGGCATCGCACCCGACGCCAGCCTGGGCGTATAGCCCCACAGCCAGAGGACACAGACATGACCGATACCACAGCAAAAACTTCGTTCGAATTCACCGAAGAGATGAAAGGCTATCTCAGCCCGGGCCAAACCGCATTTCAGGACGGTTACGACCAAGGCAAAACCGACGGCCATTACTTCATGTTTCATTTAACGATCCAGAGCGACGACCTCGATACGTTTTTGAACAACGACCGCCATCAGGCCGCCGCGATCGGCTGGGTCGAAGGCGACCTGGTCGGCGGCCGGCGCACTGTCGACCAAGGCGTGTTCAACCTGTTCGTCGACAGCGCCGACGCCAACCGTAAACAAATGCTGTACCGGCTGTTCTTTACCGACGACAACGGCCAGAAACTGACGCTGAGCGGCGCCAAGCAAATCCAGAACAACGTCGGTCCCGATTTATGGGCCGACACCACGACCTTGTTCACCAATTTGTTCAAAGGCCATGTCGAAGCCGAACAGGAAGCCAAGGCCAAGGTTTACGCCACCGGCATTCTGCACATCGAGGTCATGGACTTCGCCAAACAACTGACTACAATCCACGCCAGCGGCGACAGCGTGGCCGACCGGCTGCACGCCGTGGAACGCTTCGGCGGCTTTTTCCTCGGTGCGTTATGGGAAACCTACAAACCGGCGCTGACGCCGAAAATGGGCGCCTTCGTCCGCGAAATTCCGCTGTATACGCTGGAAGGCGTCAAGGACGCCGAAGTTTCGACCCATCCCTTTACGACCGCCGACCGGCTCGGCTTGAGCCTGCTACGTTTCCAACGGGCGCCGAGCAAAGATGTGGTGGTGCTGATTCCGGGCCTGACCGCCGCCAGCGACATGTTCATCATGCCGGAACATTACAACCTGACCAGCTACCTGCTGGATCAAGGCTTTACCGACGTCTGGACCCTGGACGGCCGGATCAGCAACCGCTATTCGTACAATCTGCAACGCCACCGTTACAACGTCGACGACCTGGCGTTGTACGACATGCCGGCGGCGATCTCGACCGTGCGCCAAGCGGTAGGGCCGGATGCGCGGATACACGTGATCAGCCATTGCTTCGGCGCGCTGGCGTTCAGCATGAGCCTGTTCGGCAAGGCCGTAACCGGCATCCGCAGCCTGATCGCCAACGGCGTATCGTTGACGCCGTGCGTACCGCTGCCAGCCAAAATCAAACTGTATCTGGGACCGTTGGCCGCCGATTACATTTTGGGCGTGGACTATTTGAATCCGCATTGGCGGCGCGATCCCGGCTTCGGCGCCGGCAAATTGCTGGCAATGGCAATCTCCGCCTTCCACCACGAATGCGATTCGCCGGAATGCCACATGCTCAGCTTTATGTGGGGCTGGGGTTTTCCGGTGCTGTACAAACACGAAAATCTGCACGACGTCACCCACCGCCGCTGCGGCGACTTGTTCGGCGGCAGCGCCGTCAATTACTACCGCCACGTGTTGAAGATGGTCAACGCCGGCAACACTGCCGTCAAATATTTGCCCAACGAACCGCGCTACCGCAGCCTGCCCGACAACTATCTGGCCGACGCCGCCGACATTCAAACCCCTTGCCTGTTGGTTGCCGGCCAGGACAACGCCTTGTTCCGCGACTCCAACATCGTTTGCCACCAGCGCCTGGAAAAAATCGCGCCCGGCCGCCACGAACTGGCCGTGATTCCGGATTACGGCCACGCCGACGTCATCATGGGCAAAAACGCCGCACAAGACGTGTTCCCGCGCTTTGTAGAATTTTTGAATAAACACCGGAATTGAGGAAAACGACGATGGCAATCACTGAAGAAGACCTGCAATTGACGCTGGCTACGCTACAACCGGCGACGGCCGGTTCCGGCGACATGCTGAATCGACTCTGCGTCGTGATCAGCGACGTGCATTTCACCGACGGCACGGTCGGCACCCAAAGCGCCGAAGAAACGGTCTGGGCCGATTTTTTCGCGGACTTGGCCAACACTTGCGATACGCAGCATATAGACCAATTGACGCTGGTATTGGACGGCGACGTGGTGGATATGATCCGCACCTCGGTTTGGGCCGAAGCCGAGGTTTACCCGTGGCAACGCAACGATCCCAAATTTAAGGAGAAATTCAAGCAATGCCTGCACAAGATCATGGACGGGATTCTGTGCCTGCATGACAGACCGCCGAAAAAAGGCGAGCAGTCGGGCGGATTTTTCTACCACCTGAAAGATCTTCCCAAGCAATTGCTCGAGACCAAGAAGACCAAGCTCAAGACCGATACCGATACCGATACCGATACCGATACCGATACCGATACCGATACCGATACCGATACCGATACTACGGCTACGAAGGTAGAAGTTCTGGTATTGCTCGGCAACCACGACAAGGAAATATTCGCCGATCCGGAGGTTCTGCGGCGGTTTTACGAGGACGGCTTGGGCCAGCCGCTTTCCAGTCTGAAACCCGAATATCGGGCCTGGATCGGCAACATGTATTTCGGCGACGCCGACCGTTTCAAGGCAGCCGACAGCGTGCCGTGGCTGCCGTTTTACTGGGGCGACGCCGACCTGCGGCTGTTCCTCACCCATGGCCAATGGCGCGACCGGGCCAATTGCCTGGCCATCGCCGCCGCCGACGGTCTGCCGGGCTGGAACACCAAAGCCGGCTGGGCGGTAAAAACTTGGCAAAAGCTTAATTACCGGCCGTTCACGGAAGCTTGTTTCGGCGACACGGTGGCGGCCGGCGTGCTATCCACCTTCATCTGGCGCAGCAAAACCAAGTTGGCTGAAGCCTTTAACGCAACCGATACAACTGCGCCGGATCTGACCCGCATCAACCGGATTTTGGACGAATTGGATCTTTACCGGCCCAGCTCGGCTGCGGTAAGCCGGATTTTGCACGAAACCGGCCGCTCTTCGACCAACGCCAGAGTTCGCGACATCATCGAAATTCAGCTGTTCCGGGCATTGAAAAACTGGCTAAATTGGGACTATACCTTGGCCAGCGCGCCAAGCTCGCAACGCCTGGGGTTGACGCTAGCCAGGTACTGGTTGAAATTCACCGAATCCTTCCTGATGTACCGCATTCAACTACAGTTCGTACGCGGGGTACTGAAAGTGCTGGACTGGCTGGAACAGATTCGGCCGAGCTCGGTGTACAGCGAGGACGGCGCCAGTTTGAAAAACTTACTGGCTTTCCCGACCTTTCAAGAAGCATTATTGAAACAGGGCTTCCAAATCCACGGCGAGGGACACACCCATATCCCGCTGCAAGCCGAGGCCGACATCGACAGCCCGACGCGCAAAAACTTCACCTACGTCAATTTCGGCGCCTGGCGCGACCAAATCGTCGACAAGGAAAACGGCGGCTACCGCCGGCGCGGCATCGGTCGGGCTCTGTACGTGCTGAACCTGCAGAAACAGTCCGAATACCGCTATTTCGTCCGCGACAACCTGAATTGGAGCGATCGGATGGATACACTCGACTGATTTAAGCCCGATAATCCGCTACAGGCCGGCCGCAGCTCGAGGCGATGCGGCCGGCCTGTGTTAAAATCGGGCCGATGCACGAATTAGAAACCTTCAAGCTGATCGAGCGGATCAGCGCACTGTTGCGTTCCGAAGAACGCCGAAAATACGCAACCATCGGCTTACAACCGGTTCACGGCCAGGTCCTGGAATACTTGGCCCGCTGCAATCGCTACAGCAACACGCACGCGGCGGTTGCCGAATATCTGGGCCTGACCAAGGGCACCGTGTCGCAAAGCATCCAAGTTCTGGAACGCAAACAGTATCTGGAAAAATCGGTCGACACGCTGGACGGCCGCATCTTCCATTTAACCCTGACCGCCGCCGGCAAACGCTTGATCGACGAATTGAAACCGTTGGACATCTTCAAGCAAGCCGAATCGCGCATCAGCCGCCAGGAAGTGGACAGCGTCGGCGAGGCTTTGCAAAATGCGCTAGGCTTATTGCAAAAGGTCAACCAATCCAAAAGTTTCGGTTTATGCCGTTCCTGCCATTATTTCCAAGTGGAACAGCACCATTACCAGTGCGGCTTGACCGAACAACCGTTGGACCGCGATGATACCGACAAGATTTGCCGAGACCACTTACCGACACCCAACCCCTTCATAGACCGAGAGTAATTACCATGTTCGATCCCAAAGCCATTGATAACTTAGCCGAGCGTATCGCCGGCGCCATTCCACCCGGCCTGACCCATCTGAAGGACGACGTCGAAAAAAACGTCCATGCCTTGCTGCAAAGCGGTTTGGCCAAACTGGATCTGGTCAGCCGCGAAGAGTTCGAAGTGCAAAAAGCCGTGTTGGCCAAAACCCGCGCCCGCCTGGAAGAATTGGAAACACGCGTCGCCGCACTGGAACAGCGCCTGTTGCAAGAATAAGTAATGTCGCTGGCCGTGGTTTACAGCCGGGGCCGGTCCGGCATCGATGCGCCGTTGGTTACGGTGGAGGTGCATGTCAGCAACGGCCTGCCGGCGCTGAATATGGTCGGCCTGCCGGAAACCGCGGTGAAGGAAAGTAAGGATAGGGTGCGCGGCGCCATCGTCAATTCGCATTTCGAATTTCCGATCCAGCGCATCACGGTCAATCTGGCGCCGGCCGACTTGCCCAAGGAAGGCGGCCGTTTCGATCTGGCGATTGCGCTGGGAATTTTGGCCGCTTCCGGCCAGATCCCGAAAAATGCGCTGGCCGACTACGAATGCATCGGCGAGCTGTCGCTGGGCGGCGAACTGCGGCCGATACCCGGCGCCTTGCCGGTGGCGATCCATTGCCGCAACGCCCATAGGCAACTGATTCTGCCAGTTGGCTGCGTCGCCGAGGCGGCTTTAATCAAAGATGCCGGATTACTGCCGGCCGGGCATTTGCTGGAGGTTTGCGCGCATTTGTCCGGACACAAACCGATCGAACCGCCCATCCCGAACCCAAATAGCGCGACCGCGGCCTTCAACGTCGACTTCGCCGACGTTCACGGCCAGTACCACGTCAAGCGGGCATTGGAAATTGCCGCCAGCGGCCAACATAATCTGTTGATGCTGGGTCCGCCCGGCACCGGCAAATCCATGCTAGCGGCGCGGCTGCCGACCATTTTGCCGGAACTGAGCGAACAACAGGCCCAGGAAACCGCCGCCATCGCCTCGATCAGCGACCACGGCTTGGATATCCAACGCTGGCGGCAACCGCCGTTTCGGGCGCCGCACCATACCGCTTCGGCTGCAGCCTTGGTTGGCGGCGGCAGCAATCCTAAACCGGGCGAAATCTCGCTATCGCATAACGGCGCGCTGTTTTTGGACGAACTACCCGAATTCGACCGGAAGGTGCTGGAAGTTCTGCGCGAACCGCTGGAAACCGGCCATATCACGATCTCCCGCGCCAACCGCCAAGCCGATTTCCCGGCCCGATTCCAACTGATCGCGGCGATGAATCCCTGCCCGTGCGGCTATCTGGGCGACGCTTCCGGCCGCTGCCGCTGCACTTCGGAGCAAGTCGTCCGCTACCGGGCACGCGTCTCCGGGCCGTTGCTGGATCGGATCGATATGCATCTGGAAGTGCCGAGAGTGTCATTGGAAATGTTGCGCAAAGGCGCGGCGGCAGGCGAGGAACGCAGCGAAACCATCCGCCGCCGAGTAGTCGCGGCCCGACAGATCGCCGCCGCCCGCAGCGGCAAACCGAATGCGGCGCTGACCGCCGCCGAAGTCAAAACCATATGCAAACTGACGGACGCCGGCCACCAATTGCTGGAACAGGCCATGGAGAAATTCGGCCTGTCGCACCGCGCCTACCACCGCATCCTGAAACTGGCGCGCACCATCGCCGACATGGCCGACGCGCCGGCCATCGAAATTCCCCACCTCAGCGAAGCAATCGGTTACCGCAAGCTCGACCGCAACCGCTAGCGCCTCAATCCTTCAGCAACTGGTCGCGAATCGGCAACTGGCGAATACGCTGGCCGGTAGCGGCAAATATCGCATTGCACAAAGCCGGCGCTATCGGCGGCACGCCGGGCTCGCCGACGCCGCCGAGCGGTGCGTCGTATTCCGCCGACGGCAACAAATGCACCCGAATTTCGCGCGGCGCATCGTCGATCCGGGTCAATTGGTAGCTGTGGAAATTGTCCTGCACCACCGCGCCGTCCTTGAAGCTGATCTCGCCCAGCGTCGCCAAGCTGACGCCCATGATGCAAGCTCCCTCCAATTGCGAGCGGATGCGTTCGGGATTGACTTGCGGCCCGCAATCGACGGCGATGTCGACCCGCGGAATGCTGAGTTTACCGCCGGCATCGACGGCAACGTCCACCACCACGGCAACATAGGTGACGAAGCTGTAGTGCGCCGCCAAGCCCAGTCCGCGCCCGGCCTGGGCTTGGCGGCCCCAGCCGGCCTCGCGGGTGGCGGTGTCGATCACCCGGCGCAAGCGGCCGGTATCCAGCGGATACAAAACCGGCGATTCGCCCTGGTTCCACACGTCTTTAAGTTCGCGCGGATCGATTTTCCGAGCCGGGCCGATCAGCTCCAACAAAAAATCGCGGTGGTCGCGTCCGGCCGCAGCGGCCAGTTCGGCGACAAACGATTGAATCGCAAAGGCGCGCGGAATATTGGAAACCGAACGAAACCAGCCGATCCGGGTATGGGCGGCGGCCGGCGGATTTTCGATCCGCAAGTTCGCAATCGCGAACGGATTGTTGATCACGCCCATCCCCAATTCCACCGGCATCTGCTGCTTGCTGTCGGGGCCGAAGGTGGACGAGATCGACGGCGCCGCGGTGCGGTGCAACCAGGCCACGGCTTTACCGGCGGCATCCAGGCCGGCTTCCAGCCGCTCCAACGACACGGTATGAAAATAAGAATGGCGCAAGTCGTCTTCACGGGTCCAGGTCATCTTCACCGGCTTGCCGCGCATCGCTTTAGAGAGCAGCGCCGCTTCGATCACGTAGTCCGGCTTGGACTTGCGGCCGAACCCACCGCCGAGCAGCGTGACGTGCACCGTGACCTTCTCCACCGGCAATTTCAACCATTTGGCGACGCGCTCGCGGGTCAGTTGCGGCGCCTGGGTGCAGGTCCAGACTTCGCAGGTGCCGTCGGCGATACGTACCGTCGCGGCCGGCGGCTCCATCGGCGCCTGAGCCAGATGCGGCGCGTAATATTCGGCGTCCAGGCGTTTGGCCGCGCTTTGCAAAGCGGCATCGACGTCGCCTTCGTTTCGTACCACTTTGCCCGCCGCCCGCGCCGCGGCTTCCAATTCGGCCTTGTACGCCGCCGAATCGTAAGTGGCGTGCGGACCGTGGTCCCATTCGATCTTCAAGGCCTTACGTCCCTGAATCGCCGCCCAAGTGTTGCGGGCAATCACCGCAATCCCGCCCAGCGGATTGAAGTCGGCCGGCAGCGGGCTGCTCGGCAATTCGACGACTTTCACCACGCCCGGTACTCGCAATGCCGCGCTGGCATCGTAACTCGCCACCTTGCCGCCCAACACCGGCGGCCGCGCCGCAACGGCGTAAAGCATATCTTTCAAGCGGACGTCGATACCGTATTGCGCCGTGCCGGCTACGATGTCGCGACCGTCGTACAGGCCTTGCTTGCCCTTGCCGACGTAACGAAACTCCTCTGCGCTTTTCAAACGCAGGCTATCGCGCGCCGGCACCGGCAATTTCGCGGCGGCTTTGGCCAATACGCCGTAATCCAGTTTGCGGCCGCTGGGTATATGCAACACGGCATGCCGTTCGGCCCGCACTTCACTGACAGCCACCCGCCAATGCCGGGCCGCGGCGGTCTCCAGCATCAGTCGGGCGGCAGCGCCAACCCGGCGCATCGGTTGAAAAAAGTGGCGGGTGCTACGCGAACCGTCGGTATCCTGGTTGCCGTAACGCACCTCATCGCCGGGCGCTTGCACGACCTTGACCCGCTCCCAATCCGCTTCCATCTCGTCGGCGACCACCATCGGCAGGCTGGTGCGGATGCCCTGGCCCATTTCGGAGCGGTGACAAACGATGGTCACGGTACCGTCGGCGGCGATCGCGACGAATACCAAAGGATTGTCGACCCAGCCGTGCGGCATCGCATCGGCACCGAATTTCTCGGGTTGAGACGGAGCCGCGGCTTCGTCGGCGCGCAGCACATTCGGCAAACCGACGGCCAGCACAAAACCGGTCAACGCCAGATCCTTCAAAAATTCGCGGCGGCTGATGTTGGCAATTTCTAGGTCGTTGGCGCCGGCCTGACCGAGACCGAGGTTTTCGCTATGTTGCGCCGTCCGCTTCATGATTTCGCCTCCGCTTGACCGGCCGCCTGTTTGATCGCGGCCCGAATGCGCGGATAGGTGCCGCAGCGGCAAATGTTGCCGCTCATGGCTTTATCGATGTCGGCATCGTCGGGTTGCGGCTTTTGTTTCAACAACGCCGTTGCGGCCATGATCTGGCCGGACTGGCAGTAGCCGCATTGCGGCACGCACAGTTCCAGCCAGGTTTCCTGAACTTTCTTGCCGGTAGCGTCCTGGCCGATGGCTTCGATGGTGACGATGGATTTTCCTTCCGCAGCCGAAATCGGCGTTACGCAGGCGCGGGCGGGCTGGCCGTCCAAATGTACGGTGCAGGCTCCGCACATGGCGATGCCGCAGCCGAACTTGGTACCGGTCAAGCCCAATTCGTCGCGTAACAACCACAGTAACGGCGTGTCGGCGGGCAATTGGGTTTTCCGGCGTTTGCCGTTGATGTTGAGTATGGTCATCTGGCACTCCCCTGGTTTATTGGATGCGGTAACTATCGCGGCTGCGCCGGAATTGGCCGTGGATGTTACACGCCGGTTGGCAGCCGGTAAAGACGGCCTCAGGCCGCCGCCGACGGCCGGCTCAGCGGCAAACCGCTACCGCCGCGGCGCACGGCGACCATTTCGCTGATAATCGACAGAGCGATTTCTTCGGGCAGTTTTGCGGCCAAATCCAAACCGGCCGGTGCCCTGATCGTCCCCAATTTAGCTTCGGAAAAACCCTCGGCCGCCAGTCGGTCCAACACTAATTTTGCCCTTTTGCGGCTGGAAATCAGGGCGACGTAACATGCTTCGGAATGCAAAGCTTGGCTCAGCGCATCGTAATCGCCTTTATGGTGGGTAGCGATCACAACGAAATCGCCGGGGCCTGGCTGAAGTTGCTGGTAGCGGACATCGTCGGTAATCAGCTTGGCGGCGGCCGGGAAGCGGGAGCCGGCCGCTTGCGGGTCGTCGACGATCACATCGAAACCAAGCTGGTAGCCAAACTCGCACAGGCTCTCGACGATACGGCCATGCCCCATCAGCCATAACCGGGGCTTAGGCACCACCGGCTCCACGTAGACCCGCATCGCGCCGCCGCAAGGCATGCCGGCGCCGAACACTTCATCGTTCAAATCGATGTCTATCACGCAAGGTTCTCCCGTTTCCAGACAGTCCAGCCCGGCCCGGGCCACCATGGACTGAGCGCAGCCGCCACCGACCCAACCGGCCAATACCTTGCCATTTTGATCCAACAACGCTTTCGCCGCCGGCTTTGCCGACGACGAGCCCAAAATTTCGGTAACGGTGGCCAACACGTAAGGCTGGCGTTGTTCGCGCAACGAAAGTTGCAAATCGAGTATGTCGGGAATCACGCAGTTTTTAAGTTTGGATTAGATCGTCTGGAGTATCGATATCGCGCAGAATACCGGGATCGGCGACTTCGACCAATTGCAATTGCGGTCGGTAGCGCTCGATCACGCTTTTCGCACCGTTATCGCCGTGCAAATCGAGCAAATCGGCAGCCAAGTGCCCGGCAAACCCGACCGGATGGCCGCGCCGGCCTTGCCGGCAGGGTGCGGCGATGGCGGCTCCGTTTCGCAATGCGGCCGCCACCGAATCTATGGTTTGCGGCGCAATCCAAGGCATATCCGCCAACGCCACCAACCACGCCTCGGCGTCGGCGCTGGCCGCAACCGCACATGCCAAACTGGCGCCCATCCCGTTATCGGCGTCTTCGCAGACGATTACCCGGGCTCCGGCCGCCTCCAGCATCGCGGTCACACCGTTGGCTCCGGGGCGTACGACCGCCACCAGCCTGTCCACCGCTTGGGCCAAATTGCGGCAAGCTTGTTCGGCAACCGCAGAACCGTTCGGGAGTCTATAACTGAGCTTATCGCCGCCAAAACGCCGGCTCGCTCCCGCCGCCAGTAGTATTCCGGTAATTTGCGCCATCTGCCGCTTAAGGTCGAGTCGAATCACATGCCATTCGCGGCACCTTAGCATTGGCTTGGCCGGCAGGCAATATTCCGGCTGGGTCCGCCCTGTGCCAATGGTTTACTGCCTCCGCAAATTTTGCCGGGCAAAAAAAAAGGCGTATCGCCGAAACGATACGCCCTGCTTTCCGATGCCGGCTAATGCTTACAGTTTGTCAGCATTTTTGCTCAGGTATTCCGCCACACCCGCTGGGTTGGCATTCATACCGGCGTCGCCTTTGTTCCAACCTGCCGGGCAGACTTCGCCGTGCTCTTCGTGGAATTGCAGCGCATCGACCATACGCAACATCTCGTCGAAGTTACGGCCCAGCGGCAAATCGTTGACGACTTGGTGGCGCACGACGCCGGATTTGTCGATCAGGAAGCTGCCGCGATAGGCTACGCCGCCTTCGGACTCTACGTCGTAGTCTTGGGCAATCGTGTGTTTCAGGTCTGCCGCCAGGGTATAGCGGACCGGGCCGATACCGCCTTGGTTGACCGGTGTGTTACGCCAGGCGTTGTGAGTGAAATGCGAATCGATGGAAACGCCGATCACTTCGACGCCACGGCTTTTGAATTCGTCGATGCGGTGGTCCAACGCGATCAATTCGCTGGGGCAAACGAAAGTAAAATCCAGCGGATAGAAGAAAAGTACCGCATATTTGCCGCGTGTCGCTTCAGAAAAGCTGAAAGAGTCAACAATTTGGCCATCGCCCAACACCGCAGGAACTGTAAAATCAGGGGCTTGCTTACCTACTAAAACGCTCATCGATTTTTCTCCATATTTATTTATAAAACAGAAGGTTAAGACATTTTTTCCGCCTCTGCGAGAAGGCTGAATCCTATTCTACACTAAATTAGTTGGTAATCGCCTAATAATCCCCGCAATTTCCGCTTGCAAGACAGTAAATTTCGCGCTAACGTGTAATCCACGGCTTACATAAATAACAGACGGTCTGCGTACATTGTTATTCCGACTATGCGGGCTGTTGTCAAACACCTGGTTTACGACGTATGGCAAAAGTAAAACACATCACTGAACCCGACGCATTCGGCTTTCAAGTCCGCATCGTCCGCCGCGGCAAAGAAAGCAGCCGTTATTTTTCCCACAAATTGTGGGGCAGCAAAACCAAATCGCTGAAGGCGGCCATTACTTGGCGCGACCAGATGTTGGTGGTGCTGAAAGGCAGTAAAACCCGCTTTCTGAAACCGCCGAAGAATAAAACCACTACCGGCGTAACCGGCGTTTCCAGAACCATTAAATTCGATCACCGCAAGGACAAAAGCTATCTTTGTTACACGGTGTTCTGGGTCAAAGACGGCAAGTCGCGCAACAAGACCTTCCAGGTCGGCAATGTCGAAACGGTGACCGCGGACGACGAATTGCATGCCTTCAGAACCGCTCGCCTGTTCCGCAGTTGCTACGAACACGCCATCGACCACGACGCGGAATTCGACGACAGCAAATTCGCCAACTGGAAAAAATTGCGGCTCTACGAAAACGAGATGCTGAACGCGGTCAACTGACCGCGCCCGCGAGACTGGATCAGCCGATGCGCATATCGATGCGCATCGACAAATCCACAGCTTTGATATTTTTGGTCAACGCGCCGATCGAGATAAAATCCACGCCGGTCTCCGCAATGCTGCGAATGTTGTCCAGCGTAATATTTCCGGACGCCTCCAGTTCGACTCGGCCTCGATTAAGACCCACCGCTTTCACCAAGTCGGCACGACTGAAGTTGTCCAGCATCACCCGATCGGGTTTTGCCGCCAAGGCCTGTTCGAATTCTTCCAGATTCTCGACCTCCACCTCCACCGGCACGTTTGCCAGGCTCCTGGCGGCACGCACGGCGTCGGCGATGGAGCCGGCAGCCAGGATATGGTTTTCCTTGATCAAAACGGCGTCGAACAAGCCGATCCGATGGTTGAAACAACCGCCGCACTGTACCGCGTATTTTTGCGCCAACCGCAATCCCGGCAAGGTTTTACGCGTGTCCAGCACCTTACAGCCAGTACCGGCCACCGCGTTCGCGTATTCGCGGGCGACGCTGGCTGTCGCCGACAGCGTTTGCAGCAAATTCAGCGCTGTGCGCTCCCCAGTTAACAACGCCCTGGCCGGACCGCTCAGACGGCACAACACCGCCTCGGCAGCCAGCCAATCGCCGTCGCCGCACTGCCACTCTATCGCCACTTGCAGGTTGAGCCGTTCGAACACGGCATCGAACCAAGCCGTGCCGCACAACACCATGCCTTCTCGGGTCACAACGGTCGCGCTGGCTTGAATCTGTTCGGGAATGATGTTAGCGGTTAAATCGCCGGCGCCGATATCTTCGGCTAAATAGCGGTCTATCTCTGCGGGGTTGGGTTGCATGGCACGGTTGATTGTCGGAAACGGTGACAGCATTATAAACAAAGCCGGCCGGCCGCGGCTTATCCGGCCGAGTTACAATGGCGCAATTACCGGAGCGAGAACGATGAAAATCCAAGACCATTACCTGGATCGGGCCCACCAAGTCCCGTCGCCCAATTGCGATGACAGGCCGAATCCGCAAGACATCTCGCTGTTGGTAATCCATTGCATCAGCTTGCCGCCGGAACAATTCGGCGGGCCTTGCATCGACCAACTGTTCTGTAACCGGCTCGATCCCGACGCCGATCCCTATTTCCGGGATATTCACCAATTACGGGTGTCGGCTCACCTGCTGATCCGCCGCGACGGCAGCATCCGCCAATACGTTCCGTTCAACCGCCGCGCTTGGCATGCCGGCGTTTCCAACTATCTGGGCCGCGAGCGCTGCAACGATTTCTCGATCGGCATCGAATTGGAGGGCTCCGTGACGCAAGCCTATACCGATGCACAATACCTGCAATTGGCCGAGGCGGTTGCTGCCCTGTTGGCGGCCTATCCCGGATTATCCGCCCAGAGGATAGCCGGCCACAGCGACATCGCCCCGCAGCGCAAGACCGACCCCGGCCCGCTATTCGACTGGCGGCGTTTTCACGATTTGTTGAAATTGCGCGTAGAACCGAGCCAAAACCCGGCATAAAAACAAAACCGGCTAGTCGGCCGGCTCCAAATGCACCGATTTCATGATATCCAGCAACTCCTGGTACTGGGTTTGCAACGGCCCCAGTTCGGCTTCCAGCTGGGCGATACTTTCCGCCAAGCCGCCTTTGGATTCGTTGATCTTGCGCAACATGATCAACCGGCTTTCGATCTGCCGTTTATGGTCTTTGATCTGGTGCATCAACGGCGACAATACGCTGTTGCTCCAGGTTACCGCGTCGCGTTGCGCCTGTTGCAAAATGTTGCGGGCCTTGGCGATCAAGGTGTTGTAAAGCTTATTGACCACGATGCTTTGTTCGGTCATCGTGGTTCTGGCGCTATTGCGGAAGGCTTCGCCTTCCTCGAATATCTGCTCCAACTCGAATTGGTGCTGTTTGATCGAGAACAATTGCGGCTCGATTTCCTTGAAGCCGTATTCGTCCTGGAATTTCTTATGAATAGCCTTGATCAGGCGCCGGGTTTCCTCGGTCAAATCCACCGAATCCTGCAATAAATCGCGCAATTCGTCGAACAACTTGCGCATGTTTTGTTTCATGCCGTAGGTAGTCAGGCTCTTGCTCATGTCTTCCTTGGTACGGCGGATGATTTCGTCGATTTTTTCCTTGGCGAACGAATCGATCAGCATTTTCGCCTGCACGGCAAACACTTTCCGGCTGGCCTGAAAGTTTTCGATATTCGCCATATAGGCGTTTTGCCGGTCGCGGGTTTCCGCCATCAACTTGCCGGTCAATTCCTGGTTCTCGAAATCGACTTGCTTGAATTCTTCCAACTGCTTCTGGGCATGGTTGATCTTGGCCTCCATCAGCTTGACCGACTCGCTGATTAAAAAACCGATTTCCTTGTCCACCACGCCTTTCAGAATATCGCGGCGTTGGTTCAAAATATCTTCGGACAGGTAATTCTCGAGCTGGCGCAAGCGGCTTTTTTCCAACAAGGCCTCGTCGCCTTTGACTTTCGCCAGCAGCGCCTGCTTGGCCGAAACCGGGAAGATCACCTCTTTTTCCAGATTCAGAATCATCGCCGAGGTTTCGATCTGCTTCTGGATCGCCGCTTCGTAGCCGGTTTCGCCGGCCAAGTCGTCCCACATCGAGTCGATCTTATTCATCACCACGGCCAAACCTTGGCGGCGGTTGCCTCGGGAACCGCAGACGTGGCTTTTCCACATTTCCAAATCGCTCTTGGTCACGCCGGTATCGGCCGCCAGCACGAACACGATGGCCTGGGCGCTGGGCAGCATGCTCAAGGTCAACTCCGGCTCGGTACCCAATGCATTAAGGCCCGGAGTGTCCAGAATACACAAACCCTCTTTCAACAAGGGATGCGGAAAACTGATCATGGCGTGGCGCCAGCATGGCACTTCGACGGATTCCGGATTGATGATGCCCTGCTCGGCGGCTTCGCGCTCGTTCCAGAGTCCGAGCTTGTCGGCCATATCCTTGGACACCTTTTTCGTCGCGATCAACTCGCGGAACGCTTCCTGCATCTGGGTCGGCGAGTCGCAATTCAAATCGATCTGGGTCCAGCGATCCGGATTACGCTTGTAATCCATCAGCGAAATGTCTTCCAAGCGGCTTTCGATATTCAACAAACGGATGTAACTGCCGCCTTTTTCGTCCCAAAACAATTCGGTAGGCGACATCGTCGTGCGTCCCGGCGAGGACGGCAGCAAACGCACGCCGGTTTCGGCGAAAAACAACGAGTTGATCAACTCGGTTTTGCCGCGGGAAAACTCGGCGACAAAGGCCAGCGTCACGCGGTCGTTATGCAAGCCCTGCAAAATATTGAGCAAGGTATCGGTACTTTGCGGATCGTTGAAGCGGTAGCGATTGCGCCAGTCGCGATACATCTCGATGCCCTGAATCAGTTGTTCGCGCCAATGCGTGTACTCGTGCAACTGTTCTTTAAATTCCAGATTTCTCATGGCTCGCCTTTGTGCTGACTGTACTCAATATGGGGGCTAATAGTAACGGCTAAGTGTAGACCAATAATCCACAAGCATTAGCCGGTAGCGCGCGTCGCGGCTCAAATTCCGTATTGTTGGCGGTAAGCGCGAATCACCGGCAATTTGTCGGCATAAGCCGGATCTTGAGCGATAAACTCGATGATGTCGGCCAGGCCGATAATCGCCAGTACCGGAATGCCGAATTGGGCCGACACTTCTTGCACCGCCGACAACTCGTTTTGGCCTTTTTCCTGGCGGTCCAGCGCGATCACCACGCCGGCCACGGTCGCGCCGGCGCCGCCGATGATGTCCACCGATTCCCGCACCGACGTGCCGGCGGTGATCACGTCGTCCAGAATCCAGACCTTGCCTTGCAGCGGCGCACCGACCAGCGTGCCGCCCTCGCCATGGTCTTTAGCTTCCTTGCGGTTAAAGGCGAACGGGATGTCGGCTTTCAACCGGGAATAAGCGATCGAAGTCGTGCTGACCAACGGGATGCCCTTATAGGCCGGGCCGTACAGCACATCCACGTCTACGCCGGCATTAATCAAGGTCTGCGCATAGAACTGGCCCAACCGGTCGAGTTGGGCGCCGGTATTGAACAAACCGGTATTGAAAAAGTAAGGGCTGATCCGCCCCGACTTTAATTGAAATTCGCCGAACTTCAGCACCCCGCAATCCAAGGCGTACTGAATGAACTGTTTCTGGTAATCGAGCATGATGGGAATGTTACAAAATCAAATAGGGCTCATTATAACCGTGCCCCTCTAATCGATGAATTTTTCTAGGACCAGATCCAACAAATCCCAGCCCCGCTCGGTGCAGGTATAGTGCGTTTGTTGCCGGCTCAACAAGCCTTGCTCCAAGCAAATGGCCAAACCGGGCTGCAGACTGGACTCCGCCAAACCGGTTGCGGCATGAAATTGCGCCAAATCGAAGCCGGCCTTCAAGCGCAATTGGTTCATCAAAAACTCCAACGGCAATTGTGCTACCGGAATCGGCTCCGGTTTTGCCGCCCATCCGCCGCGCAAATAGTGCTCGGGGCTTTTCGGCTTGACGGTACGCACGATATCGCCCGGCAAAGTCCGACTGATTTTGCCGTGGGCGCCGGCACCGATACCCAGGTAATCGCCGAATTGCCAATAGTTTTTGTTATGCCGGGATTCCCGGCCGGATTTGGCGTAAGCAGAAACTTCATATTGACGAAAGCCGTGGCCGGCCAATAATTGCTGGCAACGTTTCTGCGCAGCGAATATGGCATCGCCATCCGGCAAGCTGGGCGGAAATTTATGGAAGTAGGTATTGGGCTCCAGCGTCAACTGGTAGAACGAGATATGTGTCGGCGCTAGATCGATCGCAGTTTGCACATCGGCCAGCATCTGTTCGGGACTTTGTTCCGGCAAACCGAACATCAGATCCAGATTGAAGTTGTCGAATCCGGCCTTTACTGCAATCTCCGCCGCCGCAACGGCTTCATTGGCGGAATGCACCCGCCCCAGGATTTGCAAATGCCGATCCGAAAAACTCTGGATGCCGATGGACAAGCGATTGATGCCCAAAGCGCGGAATTCGGCAAATTTGGCGCTCTCGAAAGTTCCGGGATTCGCTTCCAGCGTGATCTCGCAATCGGCTGCCAACTCCACCATCTGTGTTATCCCGGCAAACAAACGGCTTAGCGCATCCGGCGAAAACAAGCTAGGGGTGCCGCCGCCCATGAAAATACTGCCGATTTGGCGCGGCGTCGGCAGCAAACTCAAGTCCGACCGCAAATCGGCCAGCAAGGCATCGATATAAAGTTGCTCCGGAATCGGTTCCTTAACGGCGTGGGAATTGAAGTCGCAGTAAGGGCATTTGCGGATGCACCACGGAAAATGAATGTACAGGCTTAACGGAAGCAAAGCGCTATGCCTTACCAGACGCCGGTATTCGCCATAGAGGCCCAAGGCTCTTGCGGTGCCAACGCCGCGCCTTTTTGCAGCAATTCGATGGAAATTTGGTCCGGCGAACGAATGAAAGCCATATGGCCGTCGCGCGGCGGCCGATTGATGGTAACGCCTTGGTCCGCCAATTTTTGGCAAATTGCGTAGATGTCGTCCACTTCGAACGCCAGATGGCCGAAATTCCGGCCGCCGCTGTAATTTTCAGGATCCCAGTTGTAAGTAAGCTCGAGCAGCGGCGCATCGTTCGCGGCGGCGCTCTGCCGATCTAACGCTGCCGCCAAATACACCAGGGTAAAGCGCCCGGCTTCGCTATCCATGCGCCGAACTTCGGCCAGACCCAGTTTGTTGCAGTAAAAATCCAGCGATTCGGCGAGATCTTTCACCCGCACCATCGTATGTAAATAACGCATGATTGCCGTCCCGGAAACAAAACGCCAATTATGACCGAGACCGCGGCGCAGTTTGCTTTTTTTGCACGCAATTACTTGCCGTACTGCTCGATCAGGCCGGCAATCGCCTGCAACGGCAGCTCCTGTTGCACTGCACCCAGTTTTACCGCTTCCTTGGGCATGCCATACACCACGCAGGTTTTTTCGTCCTGGCCGGCAGTGCGAGCCCCGGCCGCGTACATTTCTTTCAAACCGCGCGCGCCGTCGTCGCCCATCCCGGTCATGATGATGCCTAACGCATTCTTGCCGGCCCATTTCGCCACCGACCGGAACAGCACGTCCACCGACGGCCGGTGCCGGTTTACCAACGGGCCGTCCTGCACTTCCACCACGTATTGCGCGCCGCTGCGCTTTACCGTCATATGTTTGCCGCCCGGTGCGATCAAGGCGCGGCCCGGTATCACCCGGTCGCCGCTGACCGCCTCCTTGACTTCGATTTCGCAGATGCTGTTCAAGCGGGCGGCAAAGGCGCCGGTGAACTTCTCCGGCATATGCTGCACGATGACAATACCCGGTGCGATCCGGGACAACTGGGTCAACACCACCTCTAAAGCCTGAGTGCCGCCGGTCGACGTGCCGATAGCCACCAAGCGGTCGGTGGTCGCGGCCATCGCCGAGGCCTGAAGGGTGCCGGCCGCGGCGGGAGCCGGCTCAAACGGTTTCGCCGGCCGAGCGTGAACCGCCATGGTCATGGCCTTCATCCGCCGCATATCGGTCATTGCCGCCGCTTTCACCGCATGCACGATGTCGCCGCTATCGTCCTCCAAAAAGGCTTTCAAGCCGGCCTTGGGCTTGGTAACAATGCCTGTAGCGCCGGCCGCCAAGGCCTGCATCGTGGTTTCGGCGCCTTTTTCGGTCAGAGTCGAGCAAATAACTACCGGCGTCGGCCGCACCGACATGATTTTCTTCAGGAAGGTAATACCATCCATCCGCGGCATTTCCACATCCAACACGACCACATCCGGCCAATCCTGATTCATTCTGGCCATCGCAAAGATAGGGTCGGATACCGAACCGATAACTTGGATGTCGGCCGACTTGTTTAACAATTGGGTCAACACTTGGCGCACCACCGCCGAATCGTCGACCACCAGCACTCTGATTTTTTTTTCGCTCATGCCTGTATCCGCTCCAACCCCTTCGAAACGTGCCGCATCCAGACGTGGCCACTCCACAAATCGAAAATCACATTCCGGTGGCCGGTACCGCCCAAGTGTTCGGCTTTAAGTTTGAAACCGTGATGGGCCAGCAACTCTCTGCCGGCTATCACATTACTATCCGGTACACTGATCCGGTCGGACTTGGATTGTCCAGGAAACTGGTCCCCGCCGCCGAACATTTTCACTTCGTAATCTTTCGGCGAAGTGTTGGATTTACGTAGCTCCTGCATGAACATCAACAGGGCTTCATCCGCATAGCGTCCGTCGAATTGCGTTGCCCGCTGCCGGCGCCGGCTCCCCGGCAACATGAAATGGCACATGCCGCCGATATAAAGCGACGGATGCCACAACGTAATCGCCACGCACGAGCCCAAAACCGTCCGGATCCGAGTCTCTCTGTCGCCGAAATAAAGCTCTCCCGGTTGCAAAAATATCTCCAGAAACAACTCCGGCTTGTTCATGCCGTACCCGTAATCAAGCATCCACCGGCTTGCGGTAGATCGATGGCGTAATGATCTGCAAATCGGTCTTCATGCCGTTTAACGACTCCGAGTGGCTGACGAAGAAGTAGCCGCCCGGCAGCAAGTACTTGGTGATACGCTCCAGCAGCCGCTGCTTGGTTTCCATATCGAAGTAAATCATAACGTTGCGCAGAAAAATCACGTCGAACATGTCCAAGTTAGGCAGATTACCGATCAAATTGGCGTAAATAAACTTAACATGCTTGCGCAAGGCCGGATCGATCAAAAAATAGCCGTCGAACTCGCCGGTACCCTTCAAGCAATACTTTTTCAATAGCGCTTGCGGGATTTTTTCCGCCCCATGGCTCGGATACAGGCCACGCCGGGCCTTCTCCAAGATACGGTTGGAAATGTCGGTTCCGACAATCTCCCATTGGCCGAACCGAGATTGGTTGGCCAGTAGCATCGCCAGGGTATAAGCCTCTTCGCCGCTGGAACTTGCCGCACTCCAAACCCGAAATGTCCGGCGAGGCGACTGTTGCGGCAGAACGTGCTGGGTCAGAAAATCGAAATGCTTGGGTTCGCGAAAAAAATAGGTTTCGTTGGTGGTCAATAAATCGATCGCCATCGTGGTTTCGTTTTCGAAACCGGGCCGGCCGAACAAGCGGAAATACTCGGTATAGCTGTCCAAGCCATGGTGTCGCAGCCGTTTCTCCAAACGCCCCACCACCATGGCCTGCTTGCTATCGTTGAGAACGATCCCGGCGCGTTTGTACAAAAAATCCTTGATCCAGGCAAATTCATGCTGGTGTAAGACAGGTGCCGAGCCGCTAACGTGGTTAATGGCCACCATTTCCCCCTTTAATCGGCCGTTCCTTCCGCGGTAAACCCGGAAACGGTTTGCCCCAAGGCCACCATTTCATCCACAGATAGCACTTTGCCGACGTTCAACAGGATCACGAAGCGGTTATCCCGTTTTGCCATACCGTTAATGAAATCGGGCCGGATACCCGCGCCGAAACTGGGCGGCGGCTCGATATCCTGCGGACCGATGTCTACCACCTCGTTGACCGCATCGACGATAATCCCGATATCCTGGTTATGTCCGTCTTCATGCTCGCCGGCGGCAGTCTCGACAATGACGATGCCGGTGCGCTTGGCTATTTGGGTCGCGCCCTTGCCGAACCTGGCCATCAAATCGATGACCGGCACCACACTGCCGCGCAGATTGATCACACCGCGCACGAAAGCCGGCATCATCGGCACTTCGGTTAGTTGGCCGTAATCGATAATTTCCTTGATATTCAAAATCCCCAACGCATAAACCTCGCCGCCGAGCACAAAAGTCAGATATTGGCCGGCGGCAGCCAAGGATTCCGTAGCTGCCGGCAACTGGCTGGATGTAGTCGCGATTGCTCCCATGCCAACCTCCTAGAAGCGCTCGAATTGGCTGAGATCGAATTCGGCTTCGCCGCCGTAACTGGAGCTCGGATTCGAAGCCGGTTTAACCTTTTCCACCCGACGCGAGACGCTCTTAGCGCGCCGCGCCCCGCTGCCGCCGTGGCCGATTTTGAAGAAGGCCATCAACGATTGCAGTTGTTCGGATTGGCCGGTCATCTCTTCCGCCGTCGCCGCCAGCTCTTCGCTGGCCGAGGCGTTTTGTTGGGTGATTTGGTTCATTTGGTTCATCGCGTTGTTGACTTGGCTGACCCCGGCCGATTGTTCCTGCGAGGCCGCCGCGATTTCTTGCACCAGGTCGGAGGTTTTGGCGATGCTCGGCACGATTTCGTCCAGCAGTTTGCCGGCCGTTTCCGCCGTTTTTACGCTGCTGCCCGCCAGTTCGCCGATTTCTTGCGCCGCCACTTGGCTGCGTTCCGCCAGTTTGCGCACTTCCGCCGCCACCACGGCAAAGCCTTTGCCGTGGTCGCCGGCCCGTGCCGCTTCGATCGCTGCGTTCAGCGCCAGCATGTTGGTTTGGTAGGCAATGTCGTCGATGATGCCGATTTTGGCGGCGATTTCTTTCATCGCGTCTACGGTTTGTTTCACCGCGGCGCCGCCTTCCACCGCTTCTTTGGAGGCTTTGCCGGCCATGCCGTCGGTGACTTTGGCGTTTTCGGCGTTCTGGTTGATGCTGGCCGCCATTTCTTCGATGCTGGCGCTGGTTTCTTCGACGCTGGCCGCTTGTTCGCTGGCCGCTTGCGATAGCGATTGCGAGGTGGAGCTGATTTGTTCGGCGGCATTGGTCAGTTGGTCGGCCGCCACGATCACTTCGCCTATGGTTTTCGACAGGTTGGCGATGGTGTTGTTGACGGTGTCTTTGAAGTCGCCGAGCTGGCCTTGGTAGTCGCCGTTGATGGTGCGGGTCAGGTCGCCTTGTTCGACCAGGCTCAGGACATCGACCGCTTCGTTGAGCGGGCCGATCACGCCGTCCAGGGTGTCGTTGACGCCTTGCACGATTTTACGGAAGTCGCCTTGGTGTTTGTTGGCGTCGGCGCGGGTCGATAACCTGCCGTCACGCGCGGCCTGGGCCAACATGTCGGCGTCGGCGACCAGGGCGTTGACCGCGTCGATGCAGGTGTTCAGGTTGTTTTTGATGACGTTGAAGTCGCCGTTGTAGCTGTCGGTAATTTTGGCCGGAATCGCGCCGCGCGAGATTTTGTCGACGTAGTCGGCGGCCACGTTCAGCGGGCCGATCACGGCATCCAGGGTGTTGTTGACCCCTTGCACGATTTTGCGGAAGTCGCCTTGGTATTGGCTGGCGTCGGCGCGGGTGGCCAGGCGGCCTTCGATCGCGGCTTTTTCCAACGCCGCCGCTTCCGCCACCATGTTGCCGATCGCGTCGATGCAGTTATTCAGGTTGTTTTTGATGGTGTTGAAGTCGCCGTTGTAGTTGTCGCTAATCTTGGCCGGGATGTTGCCTTTGGAAATATTGTCCACATAGTCCGCCGCCACGTTCAAAGGCCCGATCACGGCATCCAAAGTATTGTTGACCCCTTGCACGATTTTACGGAAGTCGCCTTGGTATTGGCTGGCGTCGGCGCGGGTGGCCAAGCGGCCTTCGATCGCGGCTTTTTCCAACGCCGCCGCTTCCGCCACCATGTTGCCGATCGCGTCGATACAGTTGTTCAGGTTGTTTTTGATGGTGTTAAAGTCGCCGTTGTAGTTGTCGGTAATTTTGGCCGGGATGTTGCCTTTGGAGATGCGGTCGACGTAGTCGGCGGCCACGTTCAGCGGGCCGATCACGGCATCCAAGGTGTTGTTGACGCCTTGCACCAACTTTCTGAAATCGCCATGGTGTTTGGACGCATCGGCACGGGTCGCCAGTTTGCCTTCCACCGCCGCTTGCGCCAGCAGGTTGGCGTCGGCGATTACGGCTTTCAAATTGCCGCGAACCAGTTCGACCGCCTCGTTGATAAAGACTTTTTTCCCCGGCAATTTTTCTATCGGCGCATCGAAATCGCCTTCGCCGAAGGCTTTGAATACGCCAACGGCCATTTTTTTGACAGCGATATGGGCATTGACCATATCGTTGACGCCTTTCGCCACCGTTTTGAAACTGCCGTGGAATTTAGCGGTATCCACGACCACGTCGATATCGCCTTTTTCGTGTTCGGCAGACATATGGTCCATTTCGGCCAACAAGGCTTTAATGTTATCGCTCAGGCGCTTCATGTTGGCCATCACACTGGTCTCGTCGCCGGCGCGCAATGCGATTACCGTGCTCAAATCGCCTTGCGATATCTTGTAAGCGAGATCGGAAACGAAGGCCGGTTCGCCGCCCAATTGCTTCATCAGATTACGGGCGATAAAAAAGCCTAACAAGCCGACCACCGCGATAGACAACAAGGCAATCGTTGCCGAAACCGCAACGGCGCTCGATTGGATCGAAACGGCTTCGTCCGAGGATTTTTTGCCCAACCGCTGGCTATACTCGCTATGGTTTTTAAACGCGGCCAGCAGTTTGTCCACCACCGGCTGGCTCCGCATCAACAAATCTCGGGCTTCGCTGCTTTTATTCTGCCGGGATAACTCTCGCACCTTAGCGCTCAACTTGTCGTAGTCCGCCAGAGCGGTTCTATCGTCCTGAAGCAGCCGTCTGTCTTCGTCATTGGCCAATAACCCTTCGTATTGATTCAATGACTTATCGATATTACGGCGTTTGGTTTCGATTTCTCGTTCCACGCTCTGCATCGCCGCATCGTCGGTCTCTGTCAGATGCTGCCAAACGTGGACACGAATGCCTGATATCTGGCCGGCGATATCGTTCAACAACAATACGCTCGGCAAGGTATTGACGGTGTTGAAATTGGTGGCGTTATAAACCTTATCTATCTGCACATAGTTAAAGCCCGCCAATCCGGCCAGCCCCAGTACGGCAGAGCCGATTAATATCAACAAACGCTGTGTGACTGTCATGGGGTACTCCTCCGCTTTTTAATTTAGTTGGCTCATGTTTTAAAGCTGATGCCTTACGGCAAATACGGCGCCGGCAACCGACCATAGGCAATGGAGCCGGATCGGACCAAGCCGGCTGGTTACAAGTTGGCTTGAATCTTCAATTCGGCGATTGCCAACCCTACCGCGCTCGATGCGGCGGCATAGGCACTGCCTCGATCCAGCATCGATTCGGCCTGGTCGTATTGGCCGCTGTTGATAATCTCCGCCACTCGGCCCGCTTCCCGATGAAACACGGCGTGCTTTTGCATACAGTCACGAAAACTGGGCAATTGCTGGTATTGGCGCTTGCCGGGGCCATGCAACCATTTACCCAACTTGCAACAATTGTCGCGGGCGATGGTGGCCGCATCCATTTCCTCGCGATGGCTGATGCCCCGCCGCAGCTTGATTTTCCATTCGCTATGCGCCTGTAACGCTTCGTCCAAATCGATGGCCGGCTCGGCATCGGCGTATCGCTGATTGCGGCGGGCATCCGCCCCGCTGCCGCCGTGGCCGATTTTGAAGAAGGCCATCAACGATTGCAGTTGTTCGGATTGACCGGTCATCTCTTCCGCCGTCGCCGCCAGCTCTTCGCTGGCCGAGGCGTTTTGTTGGGTGATTTGGTTCATTTGGTTCATCGCGTTGTTGACTTGGCTGACCCCGGCCGATTGTTCCTGCGAGGCCGCGGCAATTTCTTGCACCAGGTCGGAGGTCTTGGCGATGCTCGGTACGATTTCGTCCAGCAGTTTGCCGGCCGTTTCCGCCGTTTTTACGCTACTGCCCGCCAGTTCGCCGATTTCTTGCGCCGCCACTTGGCTGCGTTCCGCCAGTTTGCGCACTTCCGCCGCCACCACGGCAAAGCCTTTGCCGTGGTCGCCGGCCCGCGCCGCTTCGATCGCTGCGTTCAGCGCCAGCATGTTGGTTTGGTAGGCAATGTCGTCGATGATGCCGATTTTGGCGGCGATTTCTTTCATCGCGTCTACGGTTTGTTTCACCGCGGCGCCGCCTTCCACCGCTTCTTTGGAGGCTTTGCCGGCCATGCCGTCGGTGACTTTGGCGTTTTCGGCGTTCTGGTTGATGCTGGCCGCCATTTCTTCGATGCTGGCGCTGGTTTCTTCGACGCTGGCCGCTTGTTCGCTGGCCGCTTGCGATAGCGATTGCGAGGTGGAGCTGATTTGTTCGGCGGCATTGGTCAGTTGGTCTGCCGCCACAATCACTTCGCCTATGGTTTTCGATAGGTTGGCGATGGTGTTGTTGACGGTGTCTTTGAAGTCGCCGAGCTGGCCTTGGTAGTCGCCGTTGATGGTGCGGGTCAGGTCGCCTTGTTCGACCAGGCTCAGGACGTCGACCGCTTCGTTCAGCGGGCCGATCACGCCGTCCAGGGTGTCGTTGACGCCTTGCACGATTTTACGGAAGTCGCCTTGGTGTTTGTTGGCGTCGGCGCGGGTCGATAACCTGCCGTCACGCGCGGCCTGGGCCAACATGTCGGCGTCGGCGACCAGGGCGTTGACCGCGTCGATGCAGGTGTTCAGGTTGTTTTTGATGACGTTGAAGTCGCCGTTGTAGCTGTCGGTAATTTTGGCCGGAATCGCGCCGCGCGAGATTTTGTCGACGTAGTCGGCGGCCACGTTCAGCGGGCCGATCACGGCATCCAGGGTGTTGTTGACCCCTTGCACGATTTTGCGGAAGTCGCCTTGGTATTGGCTGGCGTCGGCGCGGGTGGCCAGGCGGCCTTCGATCGCGGCTTTTTCCAACGCCGCCGCTTCCGCCACCATGTTGCCGATCGCGTCGATGCAGTTATTCAGGTTGTTTTTGATGGTGTTGAAGTCGCCGTTGTAGTTGTCGCTAATCTTGGCCGGGATGTTGCCTTTGGAAATATTGTCCACATAGTCCGCCGCCACGTTCAAAGGCCCGATCACGGCGTCCAAAGTATTGTTGACCCCTTGCACGATTTTACGGAAGTCGCCTTGGTGCTTGGTCGCATCGGCGCGGGTCGACAACTTGCCTGCCACCGCCGCTTGCGCCAGCAGGTTCGCGTCGGCGACCAGGGCCTTGATGTTACTGCGGACCTGTTCGATGGTTTCGTTGATAAATTTCTTTTTCCCCGGGAATTGCTCAATGGCGGCATCCATATTGCCTTCGCCGAATTCCTTGAAACAGGCCATGGCTTTCTTCTTGACCTCGATATGTCCGAATACCATGTCATTGACACCCTTGGCCATGGCCCGATAGCTACCATGGAAACGGTTTTCATCGATTTTGACGTCGATATCGCCAAGGTCGTGCTGGTCGGACATGTGGTGCATTTCTTCAATCAGGCCATTCAACGCATCGATGCAAGTATTCAGATTATTTTTGATGGTGTTGAAGTCGCCGTTGTAGTTGTCGGTAATTTTGGCTGGAATCGCGCCTTTGGCGATGTTGTCCACATAGTCCGCCGCCACGTTAAGCGGACCAATCACGGCATCCAGCGTGTCGTTAACGCCTTGCACAATTTTGCGGAAGTCGCCTTGGTGTTTGGTCGCATCGGCCCGGATAGACAACTTACCCTCCACCGCCGCTTGCGCCAGCATGCCGGCGTCGGCTATCAAAGCTTGCACCGAAAATACTGCGGCCTTGACGCCTTCGTTGAGCTGATTGAATTCCAGGCCGTAATTGTTGTCGTCGCGCGGCGGTATTTCGCCGCGTCCGAGCAAGGTCATGGCATTGATCATCGAAGCTACCGGCTTTAGCACGCCCATCGCGATATACCAGCTCAAGCCCAGGAAACCCAACAAAAACAGCGATACCACCGCCAACGTGGCGTTGATCGTTCCGTCCAGCCGCGCCACGCGCGCATCCAAACCGCTATGCAGCAACTTGCCGAATCCGGATGACATGGCGAAATTTTGTTGAATGGTCTCGCTCAAAATCCTGAAATATTCGTCATCGGCAAGCTCCAATTTGGCAGGCTGCAAAATTTCGGTCTCGGCCAAAGCCAGGACCTGCTTGGCATCGACGCTGGCCTTAAGCAATGCCGAACGGATACCGGAATCCACGAAAGCGATTTTGGCGATGTTCTCATCGACTAACGTCAATGTCTCTTCGGTATTGGCGATCAATTCGCGCAGGTAAGCGGCTTCTGCCGGCGTAATCACCTTTCTGTGTAAAATCGGCGCACCTATTCCGCGCAGCATGCCCAATTGCTCGGACAGGTCCGGAAATAAAGTGATCGCCAACACTTGCGTGTAATACGTGTCGTTTTCCGGATCCAACGCCAGACCGGATGCATCGCCGAGCTTGCGATTGAAGGCATGTAATTGCGCGATGAATTCGCCATGCCGTGCCACATTGGCTTGAGCATCCATCTGGCCAACGACGGCCGCCAAGGTCTGCCACTGGTCTTGGATGGCTTTCCACGCCGGCGTTAAACCGAGCCCGGAGAAACGGTTATCCAACTCGGCAACATTGGCCAACTGGCGCTCGATTTCGTTGCGCTTCGCCTCCCTGGCATCGCTTTGGTCCTTGTTGCCCGCAATCACCATCGCGTTCAAACCGCGGTGCTCCACTACCAATTTCATCAAATTGATGGTTTCGGTGGCGTAATCGACACCCTGTTTTTCTTTCAAGGCGAAATTTCTATCGTCGACGCTGCGCCCGACCAATAAGTAGGTCGGCACGGCGAACATCACAATGGCGAGTACGATCAAAGCCAAAAATTTTTGCCACAGTTTTATCTTGCTCAGCATGGTGTTCAGTGTTTTCGGTTGAAATGGATTGCTGATGCGGCCGGCCTTGATGTCGGCATATAAGCTGGCAGCCGCATCGACATCGCGGCGTTGGGGTTTAAAACGTAGAGAGCGGTAACCAACGATTTTGCCTTGGGTATAGACCGGCGAGACGTTGGCCTCCACCCAATAGAAATCGCCTTGTTTCGAGCGGTTTTTTACTAACCCGCTCCAGGTATTGCCTGCGGAGATGGTGCGCCACATCCATTCGTAGGCCTCGGCCGGCATGTCAGGATGGCGAACGATGTTATGGGGTTGCCCGATCAGTTCCTGCTCGGCAAAACCGCTCAACTTGACGAAAGCCGGGCTGACGCTAGTGATGCGCCCTTTTAAATCAGTCGTCGAACTCAGTATTTCGTCTTCGCCGAAATGCAATTCGACATCGGTAACGGGTTGATTATTTCTCATGGCTTAATTCCTGATTCGCAAAGAGAATGACCGGCAAAGCATCATGCCGACATCGACAGGGCCTGGCGCTGCATTTTCTGTTCGAAGGAGCCGACCAGCACCGGCACGTCGAGGATCAAGGCCACCTCGCCGCTACCCAGTATGGTCGAACCGCCCAGGCCTTGGGCATGTGCAAACAGCTTGCCTAGCGGTTTGATCACCGTCTGAAACTCGCCGAGCAAGCGATCGACAACCAAGCCGGTTTTGGCGCCGGCCACGTCCACCACTACCACATTCGCCCGCCGCGGGGGTTGGTCGTTGATGCCGAACAGATTGCGCAGACGGATAAAAGGCAGCACTTCGCCGCGCAAGTCCATGTAGTCGTTGTTGCCGTTGTCGTCGGTCAATTCGACGCATTCGACGACCCGGTCCAGCGGGATCACAAAGGAGGATTTACCGACGCCAACCAAAAAGCCGTCGATAATTGCTAACGTCAAAGGCAAGCGGATACGCATCGTCGTGCCGACGCCCAAGGTACTTTCGACTTCGATGCTGCCGCGCAAATCGGTGACGTTACGCTTCACCACGTCCATGCCGACGCCACGGCCGGACAGGTTGGAAATTTGCGCGGCGGTGGAAAAGCCGGGTTCGAAAATCAACGAGTAAACTTCTTGATCGGTCAACTTGGCATCGGCCGGCACCATGCCTTTTTCGACGGCCTTGGCCAGGATGCGTTCGCGGTTCAAGCCACCGCCGTCGTCGCTGACCTCGATGGCAATGGTGCCGGATTCGTGGTAGGCATTCAGCCGCAACGTACCCTGGCCGGGCTTGCCGTTTTGCAGGCGGACTTCGGCCGGCTCGATACCGTGGTCCATGGCGTTGCGCACCAAGTGCATCAGCGGATCGCCGATTTTTTCGACGACCGATTTATCGACTTCGGTTTCGCCGCCGGTGATGGCCAGATTGATGTCTTTGCCCAATTCCTTGCTGACATCGCGCACCACACGCTGGAAGCGGCCGAAAGTCGTGCCGATCGGCACCATGCGCAGTTGCAACGCACTGTCGCGCACTTCTTCGACCAGACGCATCATTTCGCCGGTGGCTTCCAGCAATGCGGATTGCGCGGTTTGCAAGGCACGCAAATTGACGCCGGCGCTGGAGATCACCAATTCGCCGATCAAGTCGATCAATTTATCCAAACGCTCGGCATCGACTCGAATGCTTTGGCTTTCGCGGGCTTTGTTGTCTTTAATCTGTTTTTGCTTTTCCAGCGCTGCCGTAACCAGCGGTTGCTGCACCACCTGCTGTTCGACCAGGATTTCGCCGATCGGCTGCGCCGGCTGACTGGCTTCGGAGTCGGATTTTTGCTTACTCAGGCCGTCTTCCAATTCACGCTTGGTCAGTACGCCGCTTTTCACCAGCAATTCGCCAAGGTAAGCGTCGTCTTCCGGCAAGGAACGGATCAATTCGATGTAGTCGGCTATCGCGCTTTCCAACGGCAAGATGTGAATGATGCTGTCGGCCCGGACGAATTCGAATACGTTCTCCAACGCTTCCTTACCGGCATCGCTTTTGACGTCGATTTCGAAGCCTAAATAATTGGTTTCCGGATCCATTTCCGCGGCTGCGGGAATCCGGTTGGTGATCGTCGTCAGATTGACGATACTGCCCAGCGTCGTCAGATAGCGGATGAAAGACAAAGGGTCCATGCCGTTGCGCAAAGAATCCTCGCCAAACCTGAGCGAGATATGCCAATTGCCGGTTTCTACTTCGCCGCCGCCGCTGGCTTCCAAATGGTCCTGCGCTTGAGCCACGGTTGCCACCGGGGCGGAATTGCCGCCATCCAGAAACGGCCGCAATTCGGCGAGCAGCGCATCGCCGGCCGTTGTCATATCCGGATTTTCCTCGACATCGCCGTCGACCACCGCCCGGATCAATAACGCAATGTGGTCGCAGCACGGCAACAACACGGCCACCAGATCGGAACTGACCTCGATTTTGCCCTCGCGTAGTGCGTCCAGAACGCTTTCGACCACATGGGTGAATTTAACGATGTGGTCCAATCCGAACAAACCGGAGGAACCCTTGATGGTATGCGCGGCACGGAAGATCGAATTAATCCGTTCGGTCGGATCGGCGCCGTCTTCCAGACTCAACAGGCTGTCTTCCATGTCTTGCAACAGCTCCAGACTTTCTATCGTGAAAGTCACCAGAGCCGCCTTCATTTCGGCATCGATATTCATCGGCTAACCCTCGCTGTGCGAAATGACCACTTGGTCGCCAAAGGCCGTGGTCAGATTGACAAGCTCCAAAATGTCCAACACCGCCTTGCTATGCATGACAAAACGCAGAGTTTTCCCGGCACGAGCCGCCTCCCGCTTGGCCAGAATCAACAATTGCAGACCGGCGGTATCCATTTCCGCAACCTGGGAAAGATTGATTTCCAAATCGTCGCCCGAGCTTAAAAAACTCAATACATTGTTTTTTTGCTCCGCCGCGGTAAAGATGGTCAATTCGTCTTCTATCGTTAGAGTTTGCATCGTCGAACCCTTGCCCTTAAATGCGATTTGCCTGAAACGCTGAACAGCAGTCAGCGGCGAACCCTTAAGGCAAAATCAACTTCGCTACGGCAGCCAGCATCTGTGCCGGCTGGAACGGCTTAACCACCCAGGCTTTGGCGCCGGCGGCTTGCCCTTCCTGTTTCTTGCCTTCCTGCGATTCGGTGGTCAGCATAATGACCGGAGTGAATTTGTAGGCCGGCAACTGCTTGAGTTCTTTGACAAAGGTGATACCGTCCATGTTCGGCATATTGACGTCGGAAATCACTAGGTGCACTTTCTGGCCGGTGAGTTTGCTCAACGCGTCTTTACCGTCCACGCCTTCGATCACCTCGTAACCGGCGCCTTTCAGCGCAATACTGACCACTTGACGAACGGAGGCGGAGTCATCGACCACTAGAATTGTTTTTGCCATTGTTTGATCCTAGAAAAAAGTAATATCGGTAGCGGGTTGTTGGTGGTTGACATTACCGCGATGGGCGCCGTGCTCGGAAACCATCGTGTAGGTACTGCTCAACTCATGCAGAATGTCGTCTGTCGCCAGCGGTTTGAGGCCGAATACGCCGTCGCCGTGGCTGCGCATAATGTGGCGCGGCAGATTGCCGATGCTGTCGCGAACATGGGATAAAACCTGACTGATCCGGTCCTGAAATTGAAATTGCACCAGCGATTCGTCTATCTCGCGTTTGATTAGACGGGCTTGATTGTCCATGTCGTCCGAGTGGCGCTGCAGCGTTTCGAACACGCCGTGCAATGCACTCATAACGGTTTGGATATTGCCTTGCGATGCGGCGACGGCCGCAGTTTCGTTTTCGGTGCTTTTCTCGACGGCCACCAATGTGGTTTGGATCGCGCCACTGACCTGGTCGACCTTAGAACCTATCAATTTACCGGTCTCGCCGGACAAATTGGACAACTTGCGCACTTCATCGGCCACCACGGCGAACCCGCGGCCGGCTTCCCCGGCTCTGGCGGCTTCGATGGCCGCATTCAACGCAATCAAATTGGTTTGCTCGGCGATCCGCGCCACTTCCCTAGCCATGGTTTTCAGTTCATCGATAAACCCGGCCAAGGAGCGGATTTTGCTCAGTACCTGCAAGTTTTCCTGTAAAGAGGCATCCAGCGATCCGACGACTTTTTGCAGATTGGCGTTACTGGCCGAAAAAACGTCGTCGTGACCGCCGAGCGCCGGCTTGCTCGACACACCTAGCAAGGTATCGAGTCCGTCGGTAATCGCGGCAAAGCGTCCGGTCAATTCTGCGACGGCCTGATCCATTTGCCGGCGCGAAGATTCGATATGGTTGGACCAGACCGGCGCGACTTCGTCGGCAAACTTGTCAATTCCGGCAAGGTATTTTTCCAAATCGGCGGTAGGCAGCGACGGCGGTGGTTTGGGTTGATTTGCCAGCTCTTTCAGCAATCGACGTTTGGTATACGAGGCAGCAAACCAAGCGCTGCACAGCGAACCAACCAACAATAAAAGTAATACTTGAAACATCGGCACTGGCTTCCGCCTCCTTTTCCGCTTAATCGAATTGCTCGAACCTGTTCAAAGACTCTCTGGCAAACGTCTGTCAAGCAGTATAGCTAGGCAATCACGCATTGCTAATGTGCGAATGTAGGAAATGTCCGACGCGCCGCAATTAAACCTTAATAATTGCGGGCCAGTTACGGGAGAGGCTTGTATTGCTCGGGCAACGCTCTTAAAGTGTCGCGTTTTTGCGCAATCGAAGAAGACTATGAACGACTACCCTGAAAAGACTTGCGAGATCGACCGACTGATCCGCCATCCTAAGCTGGTGGCAGCGGCACTGGCCGGCGACAAGACCCAACAACGCCGGGACGGCCTGTACGCCTACCCTGGGGAAACGTTTGTTTTGGAAGGCGTCGAGTTCGAGATCACCGCGGTGGAGCGGCAACGCATCGGCGATATGAGCGACGCCGACGCCCAAGCCGAGGGCTATCCGAATTTGGCGGTATATAAGGATTTGATCTTGCGCATGCACAGCGGCATGGAATGGAACGACGACGGCCTGGTATGGCTACACTGCTTCAAGCGGCGCCAGCCGGAATAACGATTCCTTTTTCGGCCAGTTCCCGCAACATCGCCAAGCCGTTGCTGTGCAACAGTTGCGGCTCGACCTGCGGGAATTCGGCTGCGACGATTTGCAAACATTGCGCGGCGGGCATCGGTCCCCGGTCTTGCAGGATTTGCAGCAAGCTTAGCGTCAGACCGCTCACCTGCAGAAAGTGGACTTGGTCCGCCTGGTCGCGATAGACGACCAGGCAAGTCGCTTGCTCGGGCGGCTGCGCCGGCAGGAAATCCGGACCGATGAGGTGCACCGGATATTGGTACAACAACGGCCAGGCCAGTTGTGACAGCGCAATGGTTTGGGTAGACAGGTTGGCCAAAAACGCCTGGTCACCCCAATTCGGCGCATCCTTGGCAATCGACAGCGCCATTTCCACCCATTCGTAATGAGCCAACTCCAGCAGAAACGGATAGTCGTCCGGCTGATTGCGCTCGTTTTGCATATACTCCAAAAACTCTTCGGCAATCTCGGAAAAATACGGCGTCCGGCAGTGGTGGCGGGAAAAAAAATCCTGCGTCAACTCCAGCCATTGTGCATCGTCCAGAATGGCCCGTAACACTGGAAAATTGCTGGCAATGAAACTATCGATATTGTTGAAAAACAATTCGCGGTACATCGCCATCCGTTTAGGCGCGACATCGGCCGGCAGCGGATTGCTATACGGATCGCGGATATAGGCGGCAAATCGCTGTTGCGTGGTTTGAAAAGATGCTGCCATCAAGCCACCCGTTTTTCGGCGGCAACGGCATGCTGTTGAATGGCGCTGATCGTGTCCACTTCCCGTAACAATTCAGCCAGGGGTGGAATGTTGAAATCCCGTTCCAGCAAGGTTGGAAAGACGCCGAACAGATCGTAAGCCGTCGCCAGCAACGTCCAGACCGGGTCGATCACCGCGGCGCCATGGGTGTCGACCAAGAAGTCTTCGGCTTCGACGTAATGACCGGCAATATGCGCGTACGCGACCCGCTCGGCCGGCATGGCCCGCAGAAAAGCGGCGGCGTCGTAACCGTGGTTGACGCTATTGACGTAGATATTATTGATATCGAGCAGCACATCGCAATCGGCCTCGGCAACGACGGCATTGAAAAAATCGATCTCGGCCATTTCCTGCCCGGGCGCGGCATAATAGGAAATATTTTCGATGGCGATACGCTGTTCCAGAATGTCCTGTACCCGACGAATGCGGGCCGCGACATGTTTGACCGCGTCGGCGGTAAACGGCATCGGCATCAAATCGTATAGATGCCCGCCGTGGCTGCAATAGCTGAGGTGTTCGCTGTAAAACTTGATGCCGTGTTCGGCCATGAACCGTTTAAGATCGCGCACGAACTGTTCGTCGAGCGGATCGCTGCTACCGATGGATAGCGACAGGCCGTGGCAAACGAAGTCGAAGCGCTCGGTCATGGCCCGAAATTGCTTGCCGAACTTGCCGCCGATCGGCATCCAGTTCTCCGGTGCCACTTCGTAGAAGCCGACTTGCGTTGGCGGCTGGTCGACAATCTCGCTCAAAAACGAACGGCGCAAACCCAGGCCGGCACCGTGGACCAGATTGCGAACGCTCTGCATCGCTTACTCTTCCGGTTTATGCGTCGAACGCCAAAACAAGGCCAGACCTATCGCCACCAACACGCCCAGAATATACATTTCGTATTTTTTGACCTGGCCCATGATGGATTCGGCAAATTGGCCGAAGGTATAGCCCAAGTAACCGACAGCGATGGCCCAGATCGCCGCACCCAGAAAATTCAAGGCAAAGAACTTCAGCGGATGAATCTTGCTGGCGCCGATCACGAACGGCGTCACGTTGCGTACGCCGTACAGAAAACGGAAACCGAGAATCACCGGTATCTGGTGTTTGTGCAGCAGATCGAACACTTTGTCGGTTTTACTATGCCAAAGCGGCCGCTTCTCCAAAAAAGAGATCCCCTTCCAGCGTCCCAGATAAAAGAAGGTCTGGTCGCCGGCAAAGGTGCCGAGGAACGCTGTCAACATGACCCATTCCAGCGCTAAATAGCCGCTATGCGCCAAAAAGCCGGCAATTACCAGAATGGTTTCGCCTTCCAGATAGGTACCGATGAATAAGGCCAGATAACCGTAATCGATAACCAGCTGTTGTATATCCTGAAAATCCATAACGTCGATTCTTACCGTCAGGTCGGAGAATTAATGGCCGGCCGCTTTGTCGGCATCCACTTTGCTGCCGCAACTGCCTTCGCCGCCTTTCATCATGGCACCGCAGCTATGCTCGCCGGCTTTTTTATCCGGATTCATCATCGCGCCGCAACTGCCTTCCTCACTTTGTTTCGGCTTGTCGGCATTACCATGGTCCATGCCGCCCATCATGCCCATGCCGCAGGCGCCTTCCTTGCCTTTCATCATCGCACCGCACATGTTTTCCATGCCCGGCTTCATCTTACCGCCGCTCATCATGCCGCCGCACATCCCTTCGCCGCAGGAACCCTCTGCCTTCTTCGCGTCGGCTTTCTTGGCGCCGCCAGCCACTTTTTTACCGTTACTATCCATCGCATTGGAGCCGCAGGCACCTTGGCTGATTTTGCCGTTGGAATGCTCGGCGTGCGAAGTAGCGACCTGCATATAGCCGCCGGACAGTTCCGACAACGCAAACGGATTGGACTCGGCTTGCGCGTTCGCAGCGATTCCGGACAAAAGGGCACCGCCCATTGCAGCGGCCAACGGAGATTTATTGAATTTTTTCATGTAGATATCCTCTCGTGCGTTTTTGTAATTATGTTATCCGGCCCGATTCCGGCCGCATTACGAATGGCAAACGTCCTGCTGCTTCGATCCTGATTATTGCATATTCAAGCTGGATTCTTGTCCTTAAATTCGCACAGGTCCGCGATGCAACAGGCCCCACAGCGCGGCTTTCGGGCAATACAGATGTAGCGGCCGTGCAGGATCAGTAAGTGGTGCGCATCTTTTTTATAGGGCTTGGGCACCGTCTTTTCCAGTTTCTTCTCCACCTCCAGCACGTTTTTCCCCGGCGCTAGGCCGGTGCGGTTGGCGACCCGGAAAATATGGGTATCGACCGCGATGGTTGGCTGGCCGAATGCGGTATTCAAAATCACGTTAGCCGTTTTGCGGCCGACGCCAGCCAGCGCTTCCAGCGCTTCCCGCTCACGCGGAACCTCGCCCCGATGCTTTTCCAGCAGAGTCTGGCAAAGTTTTATGACATTTGCCGCCTTGCTATTAAATAAACCGATGGTCTTGATGTGATCTTTCAAGCCGTCTTCGCCCAAAGCCAAAATCGCCTGCGGCGTATTGGCGACCGGAAACAATTTGGCGGTCGCTTTGTTGACGCCCTTGTCGGTCGCTTGCGCCGACAACACCACTGCCACCAGCAATTCGAACGGCGTGCTGTAATTCAATTCGGTGGTCGGATTCGGCGTGGCCTCGGCTAGGCGTTGAAAAATCGTCAGGCGTTTTTCACTATTCATATCGGTTTGGCAAAATCGGGTTGAAGTGTTCCAGGCCATTCGAACTTCGGCAAGCCGATCCGGCTAGGCTGGCAATGCATGCATCAGCGGTAACGGCTAAATTTAATGGAACCATTCCTCGCGCCTCAAGTCTTTAACTAGCCACCGCAAGGGGGCAACTCAACACACAACAAAAATCGGGGGATTTATGAAAACATTAACAGCGATTACCGTCAGCGCACTATTGTTTGCCAGCAGCGGCGTATTTGCCGAAGAACATGCCGCAACCGCGCTGGAACACGCCAACCAGGCCGTGACCCACGGCAAAGCCGGCCATGCTTCGGTATTGGTAGAACACGCCGAAGCCGCTCTGCCCCATGCCAAAAAAGGCGCCGAAGTCGCCAAAGGCGAAGCCAAAACCCACATGGAGGCCGGCGTCAAATCTCTGGAAAGCGCGGTCGAGCACGGCAAAATGGGCCATGCCGACGTTGCGACCAAAGCCGCCGAGGAAGCCGTCGAACATATCAAAGCCGGCAACAAATAATCCGCAAAACTCCCGCTATAAGGTCCCAACGGCCAGTTGAGGCCATCGGGTAGAGGCGCAGCCAATGCGCTTCTACCCGCACTCCATCATACCGACACGGCCCCGGCAATATGCGGGTGCGCCTGATAATTCAGCAATTCGAAATCGCTAAACCGGTAATCGAAAATCGACTCCGGCCGGCGCCCGAACTGCAACTGCGGCAGCGGCAAAGGCTGGCGGCCCAATTGCAATTCTACTTGGGCAAAATGGTTGCGATAGACGTGGACGTCGCCGAACGACATGATCAGCTCGCCCGGTTCGAAACCGCATTGCTGGGCCAGCATATGCGTCAATAATGCCACGCTGGCCTGGTTATACGGCACACCCAAAAAACAATCGGCACTGCGCTGAGTCATCATGCAAGACAATTTGCCATTGGCGACGTAAAACTGGTACAGCACATGGCACGGCGGCAACGCCATCCTGCCGGCCGCCGCATTTTCGCGTGGCCCTATGGTTTCATCCGGTAGAAAACCCACGTTCCAGGCGCTGACCACGTGCCGCCGCGAGTCGGGTTTACGCTTCAAGCCGTCGACCAGAATCTCGATCTGGTCGTAACAGGTGCCATCCGGCCCCAACCAATTGCGCCATTGCGCGCCGTAAACCGGACCGAGCTCGCCGTCCGGGGTCGCCCACTCGTCCCAGATTGTGACGCCGTGGTCGTTCAAGTATTTGATATTGGTGTCGCCGCGCAGAAACCATAACAACTCGTAGGCTATCGATTTGAAATGCAGTTTTTTGGTGGTTAACAACGGGAAACCGTCGGCCAGGTTGTAACGGATTTGCCGGCCGAATACCGAGCGCGTCCCGGTGCCGGTACGGTCGTTTTTGTCGACGCCGTTGGCCATGATGTCGGCCAGAAGATCTAAGTAGGGTTGCATAGCGGGATAAATCGAAAAAAATAGCTGCAGTATATCGGGGAACGGCTACCGGGCGGAAACGGTTCTGCCGTTACCGGCAGCGATTGGCTACAAATATTGCAGCCAACACCACTGCCGCCGCGCCGCTTTAAACGCTTCGAACCAGCGGCACACCGGATACAGCATCAGTAATACCAGCAACCAAAAGCCGTAAACGCCGACCAAGCCAAAACCGTAATCGGCCGGCCAGTCTTTCTGCCAAATCCCGCCGCCCATCACTACCGCCACCGGACCGCCGTTGATCAACGCCACCAGTACCGCCAGACCGTGGATCGTGTATAGATGAATCAGATAATAGAACAGCGGAGTCCTGCCGAATACTTGCAGTACCGGCAGCGGCCGCGCCGCAAGCGCCAAAAACACCAGCGCCGGCCCCAACGTCATCAGCAAATACAATAGTGACGGCGGATATTTGTGGCAGTTTAGAAACGACAGCAGCGTGAACGACGGGTCTGGGTAGGCTTGCCACGGTTGCGGATCGCCGTACAGATTGCTGTAGCGCAACGCGACAAACCCGGCAAGCAAGCTACAGCCCAGTAGCATCAGCCACCGGGGATTTCGCCATTGCTCCACGGTCAACAAATGGCCGAAGCCGTAACCCAAGGCCATCACGCCGACCCAGGGAATCAGCGGGTAATATGGGTTCAATTGCCAGCCAGCGCCCAAATCGATGTCGTCCCCGGTATGCAGCACCGACCACCACGGTCCGAACCAACCCAAGTCGGCAGGTTTAAGCCCATCGAACAAATTGTGCCCGACAACCATCGATCCGCCGATCACGACGACCCAGCCCAACGGCAATTTCACCAGCGCAGCCAACACGATCATCGACCAGCCAAGCGCCCACAACACGCCGCCGTCGATGTGGCGCAAATCGGCGCGAAAATTCCAGGCCCAGGCTTCTACCGTACAAACCAATACCAGCAACAGCAAACCGCGCTTGGCGAGAAAACCGCTAACCGGAGCGTCCGTACCGCGTTTAGCCGCCCACAAATAGGCGCTGGTGCCGGCCAGAAACACGAACACGGCCGCGCAGAAATGCGTAATCCAGCGAGTCAGGAACAGCGCTGCGGTGGTTTTCTGCAAATCGGTAGGATCGAAATGGGAAATACTGAAATAATCGCGGGTATGATCGAGCGTCATCAACATCATGACCAATCCGCGCAAATTGTCCAAGCAAGCGATACGTTGACTCATAGAAATGCGGCTGACCCCAACTAAAAGGGCTTAGCTTAGCGGCTCAGCGGCGCAAGTCAAACAACGCCTATCGAACAACCCGGCTAGGCCGGGCAACCAGCCGCAAGCCGAGGTTGGCCGGGTCGGATACCGCCGGAACCTAAGCGCCGGAAAAGCCTGGTCTCGCCGAAAATCGGCGCTCAAATCACGCCCAGGCTGGTACACAGCAACAACAGGCTGGAGCAGCATATCGAGACCAGAATGGTCAAGCCGACCGCAACATCGGCAAAAGAAGCCAAATACGCGTAAACCTTACGTCCGTTAATGGCTTTGGCTTGAATGACAGCGACCTGGGCAAAATCCGCGACTTTCGGATTATGGTGATAGGTGTTCATAATCGCCCCCGGTATAGTGATTTTTTGTCGTCAAAATACCAGCATAAAGCGAACCTAAGCACAAAACCGTTTCAAAATCAATGCCGCCGGCTATCCGAACGAACCGACGTTAGTTTCGTTGACCGGCAAGTGTCAAAAAACGCGACACGGCCAGCCGGCAAGTTGCCGCTTGGTTACGCCGCCTAGCCTTTGCGGCGCCAAGGGCTTTTAAACCAAACCGGCTGCCGGGCGCGCGATCCGGGTGGCTTATGTCGTCAAATTATTCGACACAGTGCGGCGCCAACAGACGACAGCCATCAGCGGTGGTGGTGGTGGCGATGATGCCAACCGCCGCCGTGGCGCGGACCGGCATCGTAGCCGTAACCGCCGTGAGGTGCATAATAGCCGGCCGGGCGATGGCCGTAGGGTACGTAGGCCACGCATCCCGAAAGCCAGAGCAAACCGGCCAACAACCCCCAAGTACGCATAATCCGTTTCATGGCTACCAACCGCGCCGGTAATCGTAGTCGGGGTAAGGCGCGTGACGGTCGTGCCGGTAATCGCGCGGCGGCGGCAAAGCATGGTAACGCGGCGGCACGCGTTGGTAACCCCATCTCGGCGGAAGATACGCCGGGCGGTAAGGCCCGTGGTGGTGCCGGTAATGCTGGTGATGGTGGCCGTGGCGGCGGCCATGCCCCCAATCTTCGTGCGCGGCGGCCACACCGGAAAACGACAAACAAAACAAAGCGATGGCTAACAACCTGAACATATATCCTCCTTTGCGGACTGTTTCAGTTGCAGCAGATTGTTCTCCATTCAGCTTAATATCGGCTTAGCGCGGCTCACTTCGCGGCCAAACGAGAATCGCAGCGCCAAATTCATTCCCGCCACGATGACAACGGACTGTTTCGCAATAGATAGCGGTTCAAGCGATTTACCAGGCGCAACGCCGATCGGTCGACAGCCGGCTATAACCGCTATACCGAATCGTCCCTAACCGGGATGGAATTAGGCCCCAGCGGCCAATGACCGTTTATGCCATTCGCTGCAAAGTTTTCTGAACGAGCGACTACGGTCAAATGCTAACTGCAAGTTTATTTGCGCGGAAAACGCCGGCTGATCGGTGGTTTCGCCATACGAACGATTGGCCATGCAAGCCTTGATCCACCCCTTGGCATCGCGCGGTTGTTCGGGATCGACAAACTTTGCCGGGTCGTAAGTAAAGCCTCGATGTCCCTGCAGCGATTCGGCGGCTGCGACAAACCAGGCCTCGTACTCTCTGTTTGCCAACACCACGGAAATTTTCCGGTGCGGGACGATACTTTCGGCGCGCCGCAAAATCTCTTGGCCCAGTTCGGCGGGGCAGTCATCGTCCGCATCGAACAGAATCAATATCCAGCCCTCGTCGCCGCATTTGTTAGCGGCAAGACTTAAGTGGCGACGAAATTCGTCCGCTCTGTTTAAAAAGCGGTCGCGACGAACTCGAATCGGATACCCCACATCGACGTGTATGTCCGGGGTTAACCACTGGTTGAGTCGCCGTAACAGAATGGGTAAAGCGATAACTTCGCCATCGCCTTCCACAATCGCGGTTACATTGATCACGGCCGACTATCTCCAAATAAATCGGTTTGCTTTTGTTCTTCCAATTCCAGTTGTTTGCGGTCGGGAACCAATTGATTCAGACGCAGCAATTCGCCGGCAGAAAACAGCGAGTCTCGCATCGCTTGCCGAGACGCTTCGTCGATAGGGCCGATCCGGGTTTCACCTTTTTCGGAAACCACTGACAATAATGAATCGGCGCTTAACTGCAAATCGTCGAGCAGGTCCGGACTGTGGCTGGTGACGATGATTTGAGTTTCTTGCGACGCCCGATTCAGCGCTTCGCGCAAAGCCGAACTTGCCGCCGGATGCAAAGCCGTCTCCGGCTCTTCGATACCGATCAAGGTGGGGGCGTAATCCGGGTTACCCTGAAATAGCGCAGCCAATATTCCCAGTGCCCTTAACGTGCCGTCCGACATGTTTTGTGCCAGAAAGCGCCAGGGGTGCTTAGCGCCGGCCATGTCCTGCCGAAATTCCAAAGTCTCCATCGGGCCAATGGACTTACGCTCCACGCCATGAACCATAGGTACGACGGTTTGCAAATAGTCCTGGATGATGGTCATGCGTTCCGGCGAAACTCTTTCTAAATGGCCTATGACACTGGCGATGTTTTCTCCGACCGGCTTTAATAACCTACCCTCTTGCGGTTTTTGCAGTTCGCGCATTAACTTGGGATTCAAATTGTAAAATCCCATGGTGGAGAGCAAATCGAAAACCGGACGAAATTCGGTCATGCCGGAAGCGGCGACCAAGGCCAAACGGTCGGAGGTCACAGAGGGGAACGTCGACTCGCTAGTGTTGCGCAGTTTGCCTTTATCGATCTGGAAAAACGGGCCTCTACCGATACCTTCCAATACGCATTCCTCGGTCTGCACTTTGTAGCCTTGGCCGGAAAGCGCGCCAACATTGAATGCATAATGCCCTCTTTGCCCGTTAGCAAGCAAGAATTCCAGACGAATGCCGAAATGGTTTGGATGGCCACTGGAATATCTGCGCACTTCCGACAGGCCGCCGCGTTCGTTTAAGGCATTGTCCAGCGAACTGGTTAAGGCATCTCGCACCAAGTGCAAGGCGTCGAGAAAATTGCTTTTACCGGAACCGTTTGCCCCGACCAAATAGGTGAGCTGGTCCAATTTTACGTTGCAATAACCGATGCTTTTGTAATTCCGTAATACGACGCGAGTGATATGGGCATGGGCCATGGGCTCTAACTTCTCTATGTTTTGATACAGGTAACTTGCTGGATTCGCCTACCTTCAACCCAGAACCTTGAGGCCGAGTAGACCCGACGGAAATATCGAAATAACCGAGCTTATGCTTTTGAACGACTCGCCAAAGCGCATCTGTTTCTGGTTATTCAAGCCGGTGCTCAACTTGCTGTGCCCATGTTACCGAAGTTAGCGGCGATTGCAGCAAAAGGCATTCCGGAAACGGCCAGGCCCAACGCGCTGCCGCCCGCGGCAAAATTTGACTTTATCGGCGGCTCGACCCGCCGAGATATCGACTTAACCCAAGCCAGCCCGACTGCAGCGTTTCGTCAAGCCGGCTTTCGGGCTCCTCACCGGTACAGCCGCATCAATTCAATTCGACCACGGCCAGCCTTACCCGCTTCAGGGCCGGATCGGTCCAGGCCACGTAGGCTTGGTTGCCGATCACTTGCGTCGCCAGATACTTGCTGGGCCATTTCGGGAATCCGCCGCGATACAGCGTGGTGCGGCGGCTGATTTTACCGTCCTCGCCGAGCTTGGCCACGCGCAATTCGTCGTCCGGTCCCTGCCGGCCACGCCAACTGACCAGAGCCGAACCGTCTTCCAGCAACGAGGCATTGGCGTAACCGCTGGCGTCGGCATCCAACTCGACCGGTGCCCGGAACGTTTCGCCGCCGTCGTGCGAGAACGCCGCCTTGACCCGGCCCTTGCCGTCGGCGGCGCTGAACCAGGCCACCACGGCATTGGCCGGTGCCAGATCGACCGACGGCCCGTTGCTAGGGCAACCGCCTATCACCCAGCCGTCGGCGTGGACGCTGCCGATTTGCGGCGTTGCGCTAACCGGCTGCCAGCGCACCGCACTAATGTCGCGGATTTCGCCGGCGGCATGGTCGCGGTAGACAGTCAGCAAACGTTCGCCGAGCGCCGCAGTGTAGCTGCGGCAGCAGGAACAAACGTCGTTGTCCAGAATTTGTTCGGGATTCGCCCGCCAATCCCTATCGATCACGGCCGACACCAACTGGTAGCGGTTGGCTTTCGGATCGGCGGCCGGATCGTGGCTGGCTAAACGCATGTCGGTCCAGACCAATGCCAAGCGCCCGCCCGGCAGCGCCGCCAGCGACATTTGCGCGTCGTAGACCCGCGCTGCCGCGCCGTAAGGTTTCAGCGGCGCGCTCCAGCTCAGGCCGCCGTCGATAGAGCGCGCCAGAAAAATATCGGAAGCATAACGGTCCGTCGAGTCCGTGGGATACGGCATCCAGGCAGCGGCCAGGCTGCCGTCGCTCAAGCCCAGCACGACCGGCGGATCGGCCAGTTTGCCTTGCTCGCGGATTACCGTTAACGGCAGACTCCAGCCCGTTTTTTCCAGCACGGCAAATTTGGCGGTGCTGGCATTGCCGTCGGTTTCCACCCAACTCAGGATCAGCTCGCCCGCCGCGGTTTTTTCCAAATGGTGTTGCTGGCTATTGTCGGCGGCCGGCACTGCCAGTTCCCGCCATTTCAGCGGCCGGTCGGCGAAGGCGGCGGAGCTGGCAACCGCCAGCAAAACCGAGACTGCGAATCCGGCCGTTGCGGCCCGCGAAAATTTGTTCATGTCGATTACCTCTGCATCGCTGCCGGATCAGTACTCCACCCGAATCGAGCCGACGGCGGTCAGCGGCGCCCCCGGATAAACCCCCAGCGCCGGCGCGACGTTGGAATCGGGATCGGTGGATTCGTAATATTCCTTATCCAGCAAATTGCGAATGTTGAATTGGGCGGTAATCCTGGAACCGCCGATTTTGTGTTTATACGCCAAGAATGCATCCATCCGCACGTAGCCCGGCATCTGGAAACTGTTGGCATTGTCGCCTTCGCGCTGCCCGGCGGCAACCCCGCCGAGGCCGGCACTGAAACCGTCCTTGGCGGCATAGCCGTTGGCGTCGTAGCGCAACCACAAACTGCCGGAATGTTCCGGCACGTTGTTTAAACGGTTGCCGCGGGTAGCGCCGCTGTAATCCTTCAGCACCCTGGCATCGGTAAAGGCATAGCTGCCGATCAGGCTGAAGTTGTTGCTCAAGTAACCGGTCATATCCAGCTCGATACCCTGGCTGCGCTGCAGATTGGCGATCTTGTCGAACGGGTCCGGCGTGCTTAAATCGTTGACCAAAATATTATCCTTTTCCAGGTGGTAGTAGGCCAAAGTTGCCAATAGCCGTTGGTCGAACAAGCGGGTCTTGATGCCGGCTTCGAATTGTTCGCCGATTTGCGGATCGAAACTTCTGCCGTCGGCGCTCGGCGCGTTATTGGCGCCGAACGAAGTAGTCCAGTTGCCGTACAGGTTCAACTCGTCGAACAATTCGTAGGCAATGCCGACTTTGGGGCTGAAGCCCTGGTCCTCCCTTTTGAAGGCATTGACCTGGCTCTCGGCGGTGGCAAAATCGAAACCGTTGCCGCGCCCGGTCTCGGTCCAGTCGTAACGGCCGCCGCCCATGACGTGCAGCTTATCCCACAACGTGATTTGGTCCTGGAAATACACGCCGTACCAGCCGTTGTAAATCGAGGCGCGGTTACCGATGCCGCCGTTCGCCGCCGTGCCGAAAGTGTCGCCGACCGTAGCAAAGGCATTGTCGAACGTCGCTTGCGGAATACCGTAACTCGGGTATGGATCGTAGATATTGATCGCCAACGCCGGATTGGCGCTCTTCCAACGGCCGTCGCCACCGTACTTGTTGAACGTGCGGTAAAAATCGAATCCGAGCAACAGATCGTGTTTCAGCTCGCCGGTTTGAAATTTACCGGTGACATCCAGGTTGGCGGCGTAATGCTCCTGCTCGGTGATTTGCCGAAAAATATTGCGCTGCATCAGTCCGGTGGTCTGATTCAGCGCGGCGGCCGCGTTAAAAGCCGGCCCAGGATTGACGAAAGTGGTGCCGCCCTCTGCCAGACTGGCCAGGAAGCGGTTGTGGATGGCCCAATCCTGATTGAAGCGGTGGTTGATTTCGGTGCCTATTTTGACGCCGGATTGCTCGCCCATCGGCGTGTTCGGATCGCCCAGGTTGCGGCTGATCGGGATCGCCGCCGGCCGATTGCCGATTACCGGAATACCGAAGTCGGCCGGCGCGGTTTTATCGGTGCCTTCGATATCCAGGGTCAGGTCGGTGGCATCGCTGGGGCGCCAGGTAATGCTGGGATTGAACACCATCCGGTCCACCGAGACGAAATCCCGAAACGAGCCGTTGCTCTGGTAAGCGCCGGAGAAGCGGTAGACCAGCGATTTGTCCGCCGTCAACGGACCGCCGGCGTCCCATTGGGTCCGGTAATGGTCGTAGTTGCCGAACTGCTGTTCCAGCGAGTAGTAAGCGCTATCCAGGCCGCGTTTGGTGGTCAGATTGATCATGCCGCCCGGCTCGGTACGGCCGTAGAGCTGGGCCGGGCCTTTGATGACTTCGACGTTTTCCAGGTTGCCGGCGTCGAAATCGCCGAAGAAGGCCTCGCTGGCCATCAGGCCGTTGCGGTAGACGTTGCCGTTGCGGAAGCCGCGAATGATGAAACCGGTGCCGCCGCCGAGGGAAGGATTGGCGCGCACGCCGCTGACGTTCTCCAGCGCATCTTTAATCCGGGTGGTTTTCTGGTCGTCCATTACCGCCCGCGAGACCACCTGAATCGAGGTCGGCGTTTCGAAAATAGGGGTATTGGTCTTGGTTGCGGCGAAGGACTTGTCGACCGCATAGTCCTTGCTGTAAGGGTCGCTCGCGCCGTAACTGCGGGAACCGGACACCGTTACCGCAGACAGGGTCGAAACCTCGGCTGGCGCAGCCGGCGCCTTTTCCAGCGTTATGGTGCCGTTGGCGGTCGTGCGCGGCGCCAATCCGGAGCCGAACAATAAGCGTTGCAGCGCCTGTTGCGCGGTGAACTGGCCTTTTACGCCGGGCGATTGCAGGCCCGCCGCCAGTTCGGCCGGATAACTGAGCGCCATGCCGCTGGCGTCGGCAAACGCGTTCAACGCCGCTGCCAGCGGCTGCGGGGCGATGTCGAACGCCTGTGTCCGCTCGGCGGCAAACGCCGGCTGCATGCCGGCTACTGCGAACGCCGCCAGCGGCAGCGTCCGCAACATAAACGGGAAAGGACGGAATACGCCGCGTAAGCTGCGGCTGTTTCGACTGGCCATTGCTATCTCCTGAATTGGTACGAATTTGCCTCAAACCTTGAGGATGCAATGAAGACGGGCCAGCACAAGTTTCCCTCAATACGCCCGGCGATTTTTTTAGGCGGGCGGCGCCATCCGCCGGCGGCAAAGCTTGACGGCGCTAACGGCGCAGGTGCATGCTGCGGCACTTTCCACCACCCGCCGAAACCGGCCGGATTGCTTGCTCCGGCCGGCGACAGGCGACACTAGAGGAGGCTCCATGTCCGAAACCACGTTAAACGGCAGTTGCCTGTGCGGCGCCGTAAAATTTCAAGTCCGCGGCGAACCGCAACGCTTTTACCACTGCCATTGCCAACGTTGCCGCAAGGCCTCCGGCAGCGGCCATGCCAGCAATCTGTTCCTCAGCAACGCGACATTAAACTTTAGCCAAGGCGAAACTTTGCTAAAGCGTTACAAAGTACCCGAAGCCCAACGCTTTGCCCGCCAGTTTTGCAGCGAATGCGGCTGTGCCGTGGCACGTTTCATACCGGAATTGGAAGCGGTATTGATTCCGGCCGGCACCTTGGACGACGAGGCGCCGATCCAGCCGCAAGCGCGGATTTTCTGGGACTCGCGTGCCATCTGGTCTTGTGCCGGCGACGATTTGCCGCGCTTCGCCGAATATCCGACCTGAGCGACCTGTCCGCGATACAAAGCCAATGGCAATCTCATTCGACGAAGTCCGCTGGGGCATGATCGGCTGCGGCGCGGTCGCCGAACGCAAAAGCGCACCGGCCTTCGACAAGATCGCCCATTCCCGCCTGGTCGCGGTAATGGGCCGCAACCCGGCCAAAGCGGCGGACTATGCAGCGCGCCACGGCGTAGCGCGCTGGTACGCCGATACAGAGAAGCTGATTGCCGATCCGGAAGTCAATGCCGTGTACATCGCGACGCCGCCCGCCAGTCACGCCGAATACGCGTTACAGGCCTTGGCCGCCGGCAAACCGGTTTACGTGGAAAAGCCGATGGCCTGCCGTTACGGCGAATGCCTGACAATGAACCAAGCCGCCGAAGCAGCCGGATTACCGCTGTTCGTGGCTTATTACCGGCGGGCGTTGCCGTATTTCTTGCACGTGAAGGAGTTGCTCGATGCCGGGGCTATCGGCACGATATTGGCCGTCAACATCAGTCTGGTGCAATCGCCGCGTCCGGCCGACCGCAATCCGGACCGGCTGCCGTGGCGGGTCAAACCCGAGATCGCCGGCGGCGGCTACTTTTTCGATCTGGCCTGCCATACGCTGGACGTGCTGGATTTCATGCTCGGGCCGATCATCGACGTTAGCGGCCATAGCGCTAACCGCGGCGGGCTTTATCCGGCGGAAGACACCGTTTCCGCGTCGTTCCGCTTCGCCAATGGCGCCATCGGCTCCGGTTTTTGGTGCTTCGCCGCCGCCGAATCCGGCCGGGCCGACCGCGTCGAAATTCTGGGCAGCGCCGGCGCAATTCGGTTTGCCAGCTTTGCCTTTACCCCTATCGTGCTGGAAAACGGCACCGGAACCCGCCAATGGCTGCCGCCGAATCCGGAAAACATCCAGTTGCACCTGATCGAAGCGATTGTCGCCGAATTGCGCGGCCTGGGCCGCTCGCCGTCCACCGGCGCAACGGCGGCCAGAACCCAATGGGTGATGGACGCTATCGCCGGACATTTGGCCTGAAGCCGTAACGTAAACCAACGGGCCGGCGAGTGTTATTGCCGATTGTCCAGCAGGGGGCCTCCGGAAAAATCCGCACAAAATAGCCGCAATTCAGCTATTGATTGCGATCTGCCAAGCGAACGGCTACACACTGAACACGTTCATCTCCTTCCAGTGCTGGCTGAAGGCCATGTCGGAGTTGACGATGTGCTTGGTCCAGCGCTCGATGAATTCCGGCAGGTCGGTTTGAGCCAGTTGGTCGTGCTGAATTTTCTTGTCCATTTCCAAAAGCTTCTCCAGCATCAAATTGTGTTCCTTGGCGTGGTTCGGGTAATGCTGGAAACCGGATTTTTTCATCAGCGCTTCTTCTTCGGCGAAATGCTCCTTAACGTGTTGGTACAGCTCGAACATCAGGTCCAGGCGTTCGTCTTTGTTACGGGCCGCCATCAGTTTGTCGGCAATCTTGAAAAAGTCTTGGTGCTGATTGTCGACTTGAGGGTCGCCCATCGCATAACAATCTTGCCAAACGCAATGCATCATGCTGCCGGGCGCAGCCTTGGCCATGCCGGCGAGTTGGCGATGTTTGGCGAGGTAGTCCGGAGTCTTGTCTCCGCATTTTTTGAAGACGAACGCTTTACGTGCCTGATGGTAGGCATCGCTGCCGTAAAAGTTGGCGTGCATCTGCGCCAGTTCGAATTTACGGTACGCCGCCAGCGGTTTGATGGCTTCGTCCCGGCAGCGGATCGCGGCTTTTTCGGCCAACATTTTCTGCAGGTTGGCCGGGTCGGCGATCAAGGTATTGACCGAATGGCGGATTTGCGCGGCAAAGATCGCATGCTGCCGATCGAGAACTTTATCGACCATCCCCAAACGCCAGGCGCGGCGGGCGCTGACCGGCAGGCGTTGCTCGGTCAATTCGGCCGCGACGGTGTGGCCCACCCGCTTCGGCAACAAATAAGTCCAATATTCCGAGCCGTACAACTCGCCCATATTTTTGTAGTGCGGGTTGAAGACGACGCCGTCGCGGACGAATACCTTATCCGGCGCCAACGCCAGAATCGCACCGCCGGCACCGGCGTTGCCGGCTACCGCCGCGACGGTGATCTTGTCCATGGTGGTAATGATTTGCCGGATCAGGTCGTCGATGGCGTTGATGTTGTCCCAGGATGCGTCGGCCGGATTGGCCGCGGCCTCGATTTGGTTCAAATGAATGCCGTTGGACCAATACTCGTCGCCGCCGGTCAAGACGATGGCCTTTACATCCAGCGTGGCAACATGTTGGTACACCCGCAACAGCAAGCGGCATTGCTCGCCGGACATACCGCCGTTGTGAAACGGAAAATGCAAATAGGCGGCTTGGCCGGCGATTTCGTACCAAACCTCCTGGCAGGGATATTGCCGACCCGCTTGGGTGTAATCGGGTTCGAGGTATTGGATGGTTTTGCCGAGCCAGCCGGACCAGCCGGCTTGCGGTTTCGGCAATAAATCGGCCAGTGCGGTTGCCGCCGGCAGTTTGATTGCGTTGCCGTCGGGGGTTTTAGGTTTCAGGTGGCCGATCCAGACAGAGCCATCGATGGTGGCTCGGCAAATCGCGCCATTGGCGACGGCAACGATTGCGCCGGGTTTACCGCCGAAGCGCTCGCCGGCCGCAGCGTTGTATAAATAAAACGGCCGGCCACACAGATCATCCAACACCCCGGGACTGCCGTCGGCGGCATGGATTCTGGCCAGGATTTCGTCGGTGGCATGCCGGTTCCAGTCGATGCGGCGATCGGCTTGTTTCATTTGCGGCCGCAAGCGGCCTTTAACGTCGGCTCGGTTGTAGTCCAGCGGTTCCGGCCGAAAGTGCGGCGAGTCCAGATACGCCATCGCTTCCCACAGGCAATCTACCGCGCACTGCGCTACCTCCCGATTGAACAGACTGCTTTTGCTGGCTTGGCGTAACGGGAAGGTTTTCGCGGCCCAGATTGCGCCTGCATCCATTTCCCGGTCGGCGGCCAGCAGCGTGACGCCCCATTCGGAGACGCGTTCCTGTATCGCCCAGTCCAGTGACGACGGGCCGCGGTCACCCTTGATGCCGGGATGCACGATCAAGCACAGATAGTTTCGGTACAACGTTTCCGGCAGACGCCGGGTCAGGTAAGGGCAGAGAATCAGATTCGGTTGGAACAATTCCACGCCTTCGATTAGTTGCGTTTCGTTGCCGAGATGCAATTCCACCGAGACCTCGTAACCGGCGTCGTCCAGTTCGGTGTAAAAGCGTTGGGTTAGCCCGGAAAAGGCTGAGGAAATCAATAAAATACGCATGGTGGTTCTCCTGGTGCGGTCACTGCCGGACAAAGCGGTGGGCTGCCCGGCCGGCGGTATCGCCGCGGTTATTTGGGGGGAAACTCCGGCCCAGCCGATAGCGCTCCGGGCACGAACGGAATTTGGCGCCTAGCGCGCGCCGTTGCCGGGCGTTATCCGGGCTGGGTCAATGAATGGAAATCGCTCGGCTGAATCGCTGTCGATAATTTTGCGGATTGACACCTAACTGGCGGAGGAAGGTGCGGCGCATCCGTTCCGGGTCCTTGAAGCCGGTCTTGTCGGCGACGCTTTCGATGGATAGCTCGGTGGTTTCCAGAAAATGGCGGGCTTGGTCGATGCGGGCGGTTTCGACGAACTTGGCCGGAGTCATGCCGGTTTCGCTCAGAAACACCCGGGCGAAGTTGCGCGGGCTCATTGCCAACCGATCCGCCATGGCCTCGACTTTCAGGTCGGTATGCAAATTGGCGACGATCCAGGATTGCAATTCGCGCAAGTCGGCGCGCTGGAAAGCCTCGTTGGACAAATAACTGCTGAACTGGGATTGGCCGCCCGGCCGTTTCAAAAACACGACCAGAAAGCGGGCGACATACAGTGCCAAATCGCGGCCCCAATCCTCCTCCAGCAAGGCCAGCGCCAGATCGATGCCGGAAGTGATACCGCCGGAGGTAAAAATGTGGCCGTGCTTGATGAAAATCCGGTCCGCTTCGACCTGGATGTTGGGATAGCATTCGGCCAATTGTTGGCTGTAATGCCAATGGGTGGTCGCAATCCGGCCGTCGAGCAAGCCAGCCTCGGCCAACAAAAAGGCGCCGGTGCAGACCGAAGCGATGCGCCGGACTTTAGGCGCCATCGCGGTTATCCATTCCAGCAGTTCCCGGTCGTGCAATACCTGTGATACGTCGCCGCCCGGGATCAGCAAGGTGTCGTATTCGGCCGCAGCGTCTCCGTAAACGCCTTCGGCGACGATTTGCAGGCCCGACATGGTCGTTACCGGCCCCGGACTCTTGCCCAACAGTTTGATCGTGTAAATCGGGTCGGATTCGACCCCGTGTTGGCCCAAGCCGAGATTGGCGAAGTTGAACACTTCGAACGGCCCGGTGATATCCAACGACTCTACGCCGGGATACAGGACGATGCCGATGCTGCGCGATTGGTATTTGAAATTTTCCGGATGAGCAAAGCTAAATGCCGCCATGACACTTTCCCCCGTTAGCTGATCTCGCTAACAAGCGTACTCGTTCCGGCACAGGATTCAATGACAACTTTCCCTCGTTTTCTGCCAAGATCCATCGCAACCCTTTGCGGGCCAGAGCCAGGCCGGCGGGTTGCGTATCATGCCGCAGCCCGCCGGGTCGGAGCCGGTTTTAGAACTCGACCTTGATCGAGCCTATCGCCATCAATGGCGCGCCGGGATAAATACCGTTGCGCGGCGAGACGTTGGCGTCCGGGTCGGTCGATTCGTAATAGGTTTTGTCCAGCAGATTGCGGATATTGAACTGGGCCGTGACCGGAAATTTATGCACGTTCCATTTGTAGGCGGCAAACGCGTCGACCCGCACGTAGCCCGGCAACTGGAACGGGCTGCCGTAATAGGCGTAATTGCCTTCGCGCTTGCCGGCCAGCACGCCTCCCACCCCCATGCTGAAGCCCTCCGCGGCCTGGTAACCGTTGGCGTCGAATCGAAGCCATAAACTGCCGGAATGTTCGGCGACGTTGGGCAACCGGGTACCTTCGTAACCGTCGTTATTTTTGGTGATGCGGGCATCGGTATATGCGTAGCTGCCGATGATGCTGAAGTTGTCGCTCAAGCGGCCGCTGACGTCGAGCTCTATGCCCTGGCTGCGCGCCTGGCCGATTGCGGCATTGTCGGTCGGGTCCGGCGTGCTCAGGTCGGCGGTCATGATGTTGTTCTTGGTCAGATGGTAATACGCCAGCGTTGCCAACAAGCGGTCGTCGAACAACTGGGTTTTGACCCCGGCTTCGAATTGTTCGCCGGTTTCCGGCGCCAAAGCCTGGCCGGCGGCGGTGACGCCGTTATTGGCGCCGAACGAATTGCTCCAACTGCCGTAAACGCTGAGCCAGCGCCAGGGTTGGTACAGAATGCCAACCCTGGGGCTGAAGGCTTCGTCCTTGCGTTTGACCGACGGATTGGAATATTCCAGCGCATTTTCCGCGCTGGCTTCGGTTGCGCCGCGGCCACGGCCGACTTCGGCCCAGTCGTAACGGCCGCCGCCGTAGATATGCAGCTTGTCCCACAAGGTGATGTGGTCTTGAAAATAGGCGCCATACCATTCGGTGACGAACATCGAGTATTCGCGGCCGGGCTGCACGTAAGTAGCCAAGGTCGAATCGAATACCGACGAGGGGATGCCGTAACTGGCGCGCGGGTTGTAGATATCGATGTCCAGCGCCGGATTGCGGTTCTGCCAGTCGCCCTGGGTATGGTACATGGTATGCGATTGGGTGTAATCGAAGCCGACCAAGGCGTCGTGTTGCATCCCCAATAGCTTGAATTTACCGGTCAGATCCAGATTGGTGGTATAGGCCTCGACTTCGTTTTCCTGCGAGAAAATATTGCGGCCCAGCGTGCGGTTGTCGGCCAGCAGGGCGTTACCGAAGGCCGGCGACGGGTTGACGAACACCTGTTCGTTGTTTTCCCGGCTCATCAGGAAGCGGTTATGGATCGCCCAATCCTGGTTGAAGCGGTGGTTGAACTCGGTGCCCAAGTGCACCTTGCTCAAATGGTCTACCGGATCGTTGGTGTCGCCGAAACTGTTGCCGATCGGAATATTGGCCGGGCGGTTGCCGATGGCGGGAATGCCGAAATCGGCCTGGTAATCCTGCTTTAACCCTTCGACGTTCAAGGTAAAGTCGGTCGCGTCGCTGGGTTTCCAGGTGATGCTCGGCGACACGCTGACCCTGTCGGTAAAGATCAAATCCCGGAACGAATTGTTGTCCTGGTACGAACCGGAGAAGCGGTACAACAAGGTTTTGTCGCCGTTCAGCGGGCCGGTGGCGTCCCATTGTGTCCGGTAGTAGTCGTAGGAACCGAACTGCTGCTCCAACGAATAAAACGGCGTTTCCGACGGCTTTTTGGTGGTGACGTTGATCAGGCCGCCCGGTTCGCTGCGGCCGTACAGCATCGCCGACGGCCCTTTCAAGATCTCGACGCTTTCCAGATTGGCAATATCAAATTCGCTGTTAAAGCCGTTGGATTGGGTCGTAATCAGGCCGTTGCGGAAGACGTGGTCCACTTTAAAGCCGCGAACGATGAAGCCGGTGCCCATACCCAGCGTGGGTTGGGCGCGGACGCCGCTGACGTTTTCCAGCGCATCCTTGATCCGGGTGTTTTTCTGGTCCTCCATCACCGCGCGCGGCACCACCTGGATCGAGGCGGCGGTGTCGAAAATCGGCGTATCGGTCTTGGTGGCGGCAGCGCTATGCGACTTGGCGTACTCCCGGCTGCGCGGGTCGTTATCGTCGAAGCCGGACGCTTTACCGACCACGGTAACGCTGGGTAGCGTCGTCGAGCCGGGCGCGGATTGCGGCTCGTTCACCGCCGTTTTTTCCAGAATTACCGAATTGCCCTGGCCGGCCTTGTGCGCTAATCCGCTACCGGCCAATAACTTTTGTAAGGCTTGGTCAGCGGTCATGCTGCCGGACAACGCCGGCGCCTGCAAACTCCTGACCAGGTCCGGCGAGTAAACGAACTGGATTCCGGTTTGCTCGGCCAGTTGACTCAAAGCCGCATACAGCGGCTGTGCGGCGATATCGAATCGGTAAACCGCGGCGGAATTGGCCGCTGCCGGCTCGGCCAGACTGGGTTGAAGCGCTGCCGCGGCGCTGAGGCCCAGGCATAACGTGGCGGCGGCGCGTTTACGGCTGCGGCGGAGACGAAGAGGTTTCATATTGTCCTTGGTGTTTAGTTGATTCCAAGGCTAATACGCGTGGCACGACGGAAAGCCGTACTGAAAATCTGCGGCAAATTGTCGCGGCTTATCGTGCTATTCGAACGACAGAGCGCATGCCGCAAGCCGACGGCGCCCGTGACCAATTTGGATAAGGCGTTGTGCGGTCGGCTATCGGCGCAAAAACAGCCAAGGCCCCGCTTTGACCACCGTTAGCGGCAGAGTTTGTTGCAACGCCGCCAGCCAGTCGTCGATATGCTCCAGGTCGACGGCGATGTTGACCGGCCGCTGCGCCAGCTCCGGGTCCAGCAACCGGATCGGCACCCGCCGGTAGCGGTTGATTTCGGCGACCGCCTCGCCCAGCGTAATGAAATTGGCGATCAGCCGGCCGCGGCGCCAGGCGGAAACGGTTGACGGATCGACCGGTTCCGGTGCGCTTAAGCCGCCGGCGCCGAAGCGCAGGCGCTGGCCCGGCGCCAACACCGCGCTGTCGGCTTGCGCGCCCTGCGCAGACGGCCGGCTGGAGCGGACCTTGCCCTGCAACAGGCTGACCGAACCGGAACTGCCGTCGTAGCGCACCACAAAACGGGTGCCGAGCGCTTCGGTGGCGGTCGTACCGGCAATGACCCGGAACGGCCGGGTCGGATCGTGGGCCACTTCGAATTCGGCCTCGCCGCGCAGCAGTACCACGCGGCGCTCGTTAGCGTTCAACGCAACGTCTAGCGCGGTATCGGTATTCAAGTGAACGACGCTGCCGTCGGCCAAGGCGACCGAAATCCGTTCGCCGATTTGCGCCCGGTAATCGGCCCAGGGGTGTTGCCAGTAGTCGGGATAGAGCCCGGCCACAACCGCCAACAGTAGCGAAGCGGCCGCGGCCAGGCTCAGGCCGCGGCGCAACCAAGCCCGGCGCTGCGGGTGGGCGGGCAGCGCCCGGCGGCGCTGGCGGTCGGCGTGCAATGCCGTCGGCAGTTGCTGCCACAATTGTTCGATGTCGCGGTAGGCCTGCTCGTGGTCGGGCGATTGCCGCCGCCACTGCGCGCAAGCGGCAAGCGCATCCGGTTCGGCGCTGCCGGAGGTCAGCCGCAAATGCCAGTTCACGGCTTCCTGCTGCAGGCGTTCGCGGCGTTGTGCGGGCGTTTCGGACATCGGGGTAAGGCTGGGCGGTTGGCGGGCGCCCACTATAACCAAAGCCGCACTCGCAGTGCCATATTAATGCTCCGGCCGGTCCAGAGCCTTGCGGCAGTGCAGCAGCGCTCTGGCCAGTTGTTTCTCCACCCAACTGCAGGAAATGCCCAATTGCTCGGCAATCCGGGCATGGCTCAGGCCTTCGACCCGGCTCAGAAATAAAATCTCGGCGCATTGGTCGGGCAGTTCCGCCAACGCGCTCTGGACGATGCCAAGCTGGTCTCTGGCCTGTATCAACCGTTCCGGTGCGGCGGAGTCGTCGGCTTCGTGTGGCCGGTCCAGGTAGCGGTCCAGCAATTCGCCGCGGCGTTTTTGCCGGCGCACATGGTCGATGGACAAATTGGAGGCCACGGTAAACAGCCAGGCCCGCACCTCGGTCTCGCTGCACGGCGGCGGTTTCAGCAACATCAGCCGCAAGTAAATGTCCTGGACCAAATCGGCTGCCGTTTCCTGGCAATGCAGGCGTTGATTCAGAAACCGCTGGATTTGCGGGCGGGAATTCAGAAAAGTCAGGTAAATATCTTGTTCGGAAAAAAACATGCTCATTAAAACCGGCCACTCCCCCGAATCGGTCGAACCAACGGCCTAGCAGAGTTTGTGCCATTCCCCGCTTACGGTCGCCGGCGCCGGTTACGCGGAAACCCAAGTCGCATTAAGAAGGCAGAACTGCGGCAAATGCCGCAGTTTGCGAGGCATTTGCCGCAGTGGCTTGGCGTGCGCATCGGCAATTTCGGCCGGGGAATATGCCTCTGCCGCGCCGAAATTCGCTAAGGGCGGACACGGGCCAAACCGCAATTTCCGGTGCCGCAGCCGGATCGCTCCGGCCGAATGCGATAGCCCGCGCCGGGCGGTCCGGCTCCGAGCCGATAGGTATGGCCTGCAATTTGCTGCCTTTGGCTACCCTGCCCCCCTTTACAGCCAACATGCCAACCGTCGGCGAATCCCAATTACTTGACGCTTTTTTGCGCTACCAATCGGAAATCCGCCAATTTCTGGCGCGCAAGGTCGGCTGCAGCGATAGCGCCGCCGATTTGACCCAGGAAACCTATTTGCGCGTCGCCGGCTATGCCGGCGCCAACGAGATAAGCAATCAGCGGGCGTTCGTGTTTCGCGTCGCCGACAATCTGGCCCTGGACCATTTGCGCAGTAGAGCCAGGCAAGAACAACGCGACGGCGGCCTGGTCGACGAGGACATCCCATGCCACCAACCGCAACCGGATAGCGCGCTGGAGGGCCAACAACAAATGGAATTGTTCGAAAAACTCATCTCCGAACTGCCGCCACAGTGCCGGACGGTATTCTTGTTGTGCCGGGTGGAAGGCAAGCGTTATTCCGAAATCGCCGCCGATCTGGGAATATCGGCGCGCACGGTGGAAAGCCATATGCACAAGGCTTTGCAGCTATTGAAAGACCGTGTCGATTTCTTTTAATCCGGCAGCATCATGCAACTTAACCCCATTTTGAAATCGTGGCATCATGCCAACCCCGGCCCATCGATTCGCGCCCCTCATCATGTCCGATAAGCAGCAGTCAACGTCATCCCTATCGGTTTCCGACCAGGCCAGCGCCTGGTTTGCGCGCCTGCAAGCGGACGACGCCGGCGACGACGAGCGCCGCCGCTTTCAAGATTGGTATCGCGCCCATCCCGAGCATGCCGAAGCCTACGACAAAACCCGCAAGCTGTGGAGTCTGCTGCAACTCCCGGCGGAGCGCGTCCACCAGCGCCTGCAAGAAGCCAAAACTGAACCATCCTCCATCATTGGCGGCGGTAGTGAAAGCCCCTCTCCTCGCGGGAGAGGGGTTGGGCCGAGGGGGAGTCAACAAGGTAAGACATTGGTTTATACACCCTCACCCTGCCCTCTCCCAAAAGGAGAGGGTTCTGTTTTGACTTTTACGGCAGCCCCCATTGGGAGAGAGCAGGATGAAAGAATCTTACAAACGCCACAACCCGGCGGACGAAACCTGCGTTGGTTTTCTTTGGGTTGCCTGAGCTTATTGTTGATGGTTGCCTGCTGGCGCTTACCCGCTCAATTAGAAAACTGGCGCAGCGATTACCATACCGAAGCGGGCCAACAATTCAGCGTCGATCTGGAAGACGGCTCCCGGCTGACCTTGAACACCGATACCGCGTTGGCAGTCCGTTATAGTGACAATGTGCGCAAGATCGAATTGCTGCGCGGCGAAGCCTATTTCGAAGTGGCACCGAACAAGAACCGGCCGTTTGTCGTCGACGGCGGCCAGGCGACGGCACGAGCGGTCGGCACCGCCTACAGCGTTCGCAAACAAGCCGACGATCTGCGCGTCGTCGTCAGCGAAGGCACCGTGGAAGTCGTCGCCGATCAAGCCAAGGCCCTGGTGCATGCCGCCGAGCAGGCCGAATACCGGCAAGGCCGGCTGCAAGCCGTTACGAAATTGGATAACGACGATGCGCTGGCCTGGCGGCGCCAGCAGATTGTGTTTCACCGCCAGCCGTTGACGCAGGTGTTGGAAGAGGTCAACCGCTACCGCAAGGGTCGCATCGTCGCCGTCAATCCGCAGTTGGCGGAGAGGGTCGTCAACGGCGTCTTCAACAACGGCGACCCGGACGCGGTGGTAGCCGCGCTGACGGCCACCTTGCCGGCCAAAGCCTTGCGGATGCCCGGCGGCCTGGTGCTGCTGTATTGATTCGGGATTCGGCCGGCTTGCCAACGGCAGCCTCGTATTGCAATCGTCCAGTTGCTGCACAGGCCCGGTCTACCTTCGAACCCGCGCAACCCCGACGCGCTTTTAGATATTCCGTCAAATCACGCACTTTTTGCCATCGATAGGCCATATCACACAATTCGCTTAAGCCACCTCGCGGTTGTTCGCCATCTCGGCCAACGAAACGCATTTATCGTGCTAAGGAATTGGGCACAAATAATATCCCGCACTTCGAGCCAATCGCTCCCATGCTCTGCGCTTATCGTTATACACAAGTGTCGTCATGCCCGCAGGACGCGGGCATCCAGTGCCATGGACGGTAGCGCCAAGCGGTCCTTGCAGCCTGGATTCGCTTCGCGGTCTACGGCTCCGGCACAAATCCGTCAGGAACGGATTTGCATTAACCCGAAGGGCATTGGGCAGGATAGCCCAATGTGAATCCCTGCCGGAATGACGGCTGTTAAAAAAGATGTGTAAGCGATGAGTGCTCCGCGTACCCAAGGGCATGGGAACCATAAGCGGAAGTTATTTGTAGCGAGACCCTGAAACGCAAGTCGCTATTTTTTCTGCAAAACTCCACGCTACGCCCGGCTTTAAATCAGCGCCTTGTCGCAAAGGACCAATTCTTGCTTAACGATCGAGTTTGCAAGCAGAGAATATTTTGTTTTGATCGCCTCATCTACAGCAAGCGTTCCATGCAAAACCAATCCCTTTAACACAACAAGCTATGGATAAAGGCACTTACCAAGCAAGCTAAGGTTTAATCGATGACCACACAACTGATTGGCAACGGCGCACAGGAATTGACCCGGCTTTATCAAGACCATCATCCCTGGTTGCTGAAATGGCTGGAAAAGCGGGTGCAGGACCGCCTGCAGGCGGAAGACCATGCGCACGACACCTTCCTGAGCGTCATTGCCTCGAACCAGACCTCCAACCTGCACGAGCCGCGCGCCTATCTGGTGACGATCGCCAAGCGCCTGCTGATCAATCACTGGCGCCGCGCCACCATCGAGCAGGCCTACTTGGAGCGATTGGCGGCCCATCCGGAACAGATGGCACCGTCGCCGGAAGAAAATGCCGTCATTCTGGAAACGCTACGCGAAATCGACGACTTGCTTTGCCAATTGCCGGCGAAAGTCCGCAAGGCCTTCCTGATGGCGCAACTGGACGGACTCACCTACGCCGAAATCGGCCGGCGGCTCGGCGTCAGCGACCGCATGGTCAGAAAATATATGGCGCAAGCCATGCTGCAGTGCCTACTCGCCGGTTTTTAAACCCAGATGCGACACAAGAATAATCCGGACATCGCCCCGCGCATCCTGGCCCAGGCCGCCGAGTGGTTTGCGCTGTTCGGCTCCGGCGAAGCTCGCCAAGACGATACCGCAAAGTGGCAAGCCTGGCTGGCCGCACACCCGGACCACCGCGCCGCCTGGGCCCGGGTCGAATTCTACACCGACAAATTCAGGGCATTGCCGCCCAAAGCGGCCTACGCCGCGTTAGACGCGCCCGATTTATACCGCCGGCGCGCGATCAAAAACCTGGTACTGCTGGGGGTCGTGGGGCTAGGGAGCTGGCAAGTTTCGCGCAGCCACTTTTGGCATGAATGCACGGCGGATTACCAGACTGCGGCGGGCGAAAGCCAAACGCTGGCTCTGCCCGACGGCTCGACGGCGATTCTGGATAGCGGCAGCGCGTTGAACCTGGCCTTCTCCGCCGATTGGCGGCGGCTGCAATTGTTGTCCGGGGAAATTTATATCGAGACCGCGCCCGACAAGTCCGGCCGCCAGCGGCCGTTTGTCGTCGACACTGCGGATGGCCGGGTGCGGGCGCTGGGGACGCGCTTCAGCGTCAGCCAACAGCAAGGCCGTAGCCGCGTTGCCGTGTTTGCCGATGCGGTGGAAATACAGCCGGCGCATGGTTCCGTACCGAAGCAGGTGTTGCGCGCCGGCCAGCGGACCGGTTTCAGCGCGAATCGCATCGAGACTATCCAATCGAATCCGCTCGACCGGCCGGCCTGGACCCAAGGCGTCATCATCGCCGACGACATGCCGCTCGGCGAATTTTTACTGCAACTGAGCCGTTACCGCAAAGGGTACATCACCTGTTCCTCGGAAATCGCCGGCTTGCGCATCGTCGGCTCCTTCCCGCTGCAAGACACCGACCACATCCTCGCCTCGCTCGAAGCCACCTTGCCGGTCAAGTTGAGCCACCCGCTGCCGTATTGGGTAAAAGTCCTGCCGCGTTGAATCGGGAGTCATTGGCGGTGTCGCTTAGGATTCCGTCAAAAACAACTTACGCTTTTTGCCCCCACCCCTTCCGGGAGAGGGCCGGGGTGAGGGGATACACAAGAGAAGTTATTTTGGAGAAATCCTTAACGGGCGAATGACCCGTAAGAGCGCGTAGCGAATTCGCCCGTACTAAATATTTTTTCCTTCCGCGGTTCCGCTTTTTCATTTTCGATTGACATAGGTAGTGACAACAATCATTTTCAAGGAGATAGAACCGATGTCACCCACCAAACGCCGTTGCCGCCCCGGCTTTCAATCGTCGCGATTGCAGCAAGCCGTAACAGGCATGCTGCTGCTATCCGCACTGACCGTTTCCACAGCCCCTTACGCGGAAAGCGATGCCGACACGCTAAGCGTTAAACATAACTATCACATCGGCGGCGGTTCGTTGAGCCAGGTGCTAAGCCAGTTTGCCACGACATCCGGGATGTTATTCGTCGCCGAAGCCAGACTAACCGAAGGCAAAACCAGCGCCGGGCTGGACGGCGAATATACCGTCGAAGAGGGCTTCAGGAAACTGCTGGCCAGCACCGGGCTTAGCTACTCCATCTCCAGCGATAAGACGGTGACCTTGAAAATTGCGCAGCCGCAACCCCAATCCGGCACGACGGCGATGCCGGCGGTGACGGTGGTTGGGACTGCGGTTTACGATTCGACAGATCCTTACAACGAAGACTACCGCCTACCCAATGCCAATACGGCTACCAAAACCGACACGCCGATCATGGAAACGCCGATCTCCATCCAAGTAGTACCCAAGGCGGTAATGCATGATCAGCAAGCCGTTCAGCTCGGTGACGCCATCAAAAACGTCAGCGGTGTATTTCAGGGTTTTAGTTTTGGTGGCTTTTCTGAAACATTCTTTATTCGTGGTTTTGATGCGCGTAATACTAATTACATAGATGGTTTGAGGTGGCCAGTCAGCAGAATACCGTTGGCAAATGCAGAGCGAATTGAAGTGGTAAAAGGAGCCGCTGCGAATCTTTACGGACGCATAGAGCCCGGTGGCATGATTAATGTTGTTACCAAAAGACCCCAGGCAATGCCCTATTATTCATTAGAACAACGGTTTGGCTCATACGACTTATTTCAGACGCTGGCGGATGCTACTGGCTCAATCAATGGAGATGGGTCGTTAATGTATCGAATAAATTTTGAATATTTAGACAAAAACTCTTTTCGGAGGGTGTCCTGAATTTTGTGTAAACGGGATTTAATTATCGATTGGGCATCCTGTCTTCAAACTGAATGCTAAACCGATTCAAAGCCGCTTTCCAGTCATGCAACGGCATGGTCCATTTTTGACTGATATTCATCAGGGCCAAATAGAACAATTTCGACAAGGCTTCATCACTGGGAAATGAGCCGCGATTCTTGGTGATTTTCCGCAAACTCATGTTCACCGACTCGATCGCATTCGTAGTGTAAATGATGCGGCGTATCTCGGGCGGATAGTCGAAGAAGGGAATGATTCTATCCCAATTACGTCGCCAAATTTGAGCAATGGGCGGGTAGGCCTCGTTCCACTGCGTCTCGAACTCAGCCAGCCTTTGCTCTGCTTCAACGACGCTGGCGGATTGGTATATTCGTTTGAGATCGCCGGCGATCTGTTTACGCATTTTCCAACTGACATAGTTCAGGCTGTTGCGGACTAGGTGGACGATACACAGTTGGACGGCGGCGTGTGGATAGACGGTTTCAATCGCTTCCGGGAAGCCTTTCAAACCGTCGACACAGGCAATGAAGATGTCTTGCACGCCGCGATTCTTGAGGTCTGTCACGACCTGTAACCAAAACTTGGCGCCTTCGGTTTGGGCGATCCACAAGCCCAGCACTTCCTTCTCTCCTTGCAGGTTAATCCCTATGGCCAGATAAACGGCCTTGACACGAACGGCACCGGTATCGCGCACTTTGACGTGGATACAATCGAGATAAACGATGGGGTAAACCGGATCAAGCGGCCGCAATTGCCAGGCTTTGACTTCCTCAATCACGGCGTCCGTCACCGAGGAGATCAAGGTGGGTGAAACTTCAGTGCCATACAGTTCTTCCAGATGGCTCTGGATTTCCCTGACGGTCAGACCTCGGGCATAGAGTGAAATGATCTTGTCATCAAAGCCCGTCCAGCGGGATTGGTGTTTGCCAATGATTTGCGGCTCGAACTGACCATGACGATCACGGGGAATCTCAATCGGCAATGCGCCAAAATCGCCTTTGAGGGTTTTACGGCTCTTGCCATTGCGGGTGTTGCCGGTGGCGTTGCAGACTGACTCATGCTTGGCATGGCCTAAATGTTCAGTCATTTCGGCTTCTAAGGCTCGCTCGACCAAGGCCTTGGTGAGTTGTTTTAGCAGGCCATTTTCGCCCAGCAGGTCTTCAGGTTTTTGATAGCCCGACAATAAGGTATCAATTAGGTCGGTTGGGATGGCTTTTGGTAAGGTCATAGTTACTCCTCAAAGTAAGGGCAGTTTCCTGCCTAATGGCCGTTTACACAAAAATTCTTACACCCTCTCTTTTCGCGATTTTGCTTTTACTGATCGCAAATTTGTTGCTCCCTCGTTGACTTGGAAAATCAGTGATCGCACGCAGCTTGATATCGACTTTATCTATTCAAATGAAAAATCATTGGAAGATCACGGTGTTGTTGCTAGCACCGTAACTCGTAGGCCCGTCAATATTCCTATTTCGCGCTTCTTGGGCGAACCTGCGATAGATAGAGGTAAAAACCAACTCTATAGTACTGCTGTGACGTTAAATCACGAGTTTTCTGACAATTGGAAGATTAACGCCAAGTTTAACCACAGAAACCGAAGCGCCCTCGATATTCAACATGCTGCCCCAGGCTTTTTAAACCCAGACCCTGTTGATCTGAATAGAGTGCTATGTTGTGGTTATGATACCGAAGATGTATTGGGTGGTACTATCAATGTTTCGGGTAAGTTTTCAACTGGTGATATTAAACATACTGTATTGGTTGGATGGGATTATTGGGGATCCAATAGCAATATTGATGGTTGGTTTTTAGGGCCGGCCGTTTTTGGTGGGCCAGTCAATCCTATTAATATCTTTAATCCTCAATATGGGCAATCTGGGGTAAACCTCGCAACTACAGCAAAAAATAGTTTTATAGATTCAAACACCAATTGGAACGGCGTTTATTTCCAGGATCAAATTACATTATTTGACAAACTTCATATCCTTGGCGGTGGAAGGTATGATTGGGCGAATACAGGAAGTGGATTTTCATCGATTTCTTTAGCGGACGCATCATCAAACTTCACGGATATAGAAAATCAAAAATTCAGCCCTAGCAGGCTGGTGAAAAACTCCCAAAGCTGCAGTCATCAAGGCGCATAGCCTCAGCAAACAAGTAAAATAGCGCATCTAAATTGGAGAAGCCCCCCATGCGCGGACACGATGCCATTCAAAATAGCTGGTTCAGCTACGTTAGCCTGGAAGACCGTATTCCCAAACAGCATCCGTTGCGTCGTTTACGGCTACTCGTCGATGGCGTATTGGCCTCTATGGATGCGGTCTTTGCCGAATGCTACTCCCATACTGGCCGCCCGTCGATTGCGCCCGAAAAACTGCTGCGCGCCTTGCTATTGCAAGTGCTGTACACCGTTCGTAGCGAACGCCAGTTGATGGAACAGCTGGACTACAACCTGCTGTTTCGCTGGTTTGTCGGTTTGGGTATCGACGATGCTGTCTGGGAACGCAGCGTGTTCAGCGCCAACCGCGAGCGCCTGCTGTCCGAAGCACTGAGTCGCGAGTTTTTTGAGCGGGTCTTGGCCATTGCCGAATGGCAAAACCTGGTGTCCGACGAACACTTCAGTGTCGACGGCAGCCTGATCGAAGCCTGGGCCTCGCACAAAAGCTTCGTGAAGAAAGACGGCAGCGGTCCTGATAAACCCGCCGGCCGCAATCCCGAGGTCGACTTCAGCGGCGAAAAGCGCAGCAATGCCACGCATCAGAGCACGACAGACCCCGAAGCGCGGCTTTACAAGAAAGGCGAATACACCGAGGCCAAACTGCGTTACATCACCCATGCCCTATCCGAGAATCGTAACGGCCTGATTGTCGATGTCGAAACCACCCAAGCCACCGGCACCGCTGAAATCGAAGCCGCGCAAACAATGATCAAACGCCGTGTTCCCAAAGGCGGCAGCGTCGGTGCCGACAAAGGCTATGACCAACCGGCGTTCGTCAACAAACTCAAGACGCAAGACATCAAAGCCCATGTTGCTCGCAAAAAGACCGGCAGTGCCGTCGATGGCCGCACCGCGCGCGGCAAAGCGTACGCTCAAAGCCTCAAGCGCCGCAAAATCGTCGAAGAAGCCTTCGGCTGGATCAAGACCGTCGGGGGCCTGCGTAAAACCCGCCACATCGGCTTAGCCAAAGTCGCAGGTCAGGCCTTGTTTTGCTTTGCCGCCTACAACCTGACGCGCTTGCTCAACCTATTGGTGTTCACGCCGAAACCGGCGTGGAGTGCGCCCACCTAGGGCGAAGTGCGCCTGAAAACCGTCCACAGACGGCTTCAGGCGAATAAAAAGCCCTTGAAACAGGGGCAAAACGGTTGAAACTCGATGTCATGACCGATTTCAACACGAAAAAATCACGGAAACCGTGGGTAAGGGGAAATATCAGTGGGTTTTTCACCAGCCTGCTAGGGTTGGAGTGCTATATCAACCTTGGGAATGGCTCTCAGTTTACGGAAATTTTGTTGAATCGCTTGGCGCGGCAAACACGGGTACCGGTGTCAATGGAACCAGTCTTACTCCTGAAACGGCTGAACAATTCGAAGCAGGATTTAAGACCGAATTTTTCGATCAGCGTTTGATTTCTAGTGTTTCGTATTATCACCTGACCAAGCAAAACATAAGTGTTCCGATTGCAGGTACGCAATTTTCGCAAGCGATCGGTGAAGCCCGTAGTCAAGGCGTAGAAATTGATGTTTCAGGACAAATAACAAATAGTTTAAAACTTATTGCTTCTTATGCCTATACCGATGCGGTGATTTTGAAAGGCGAAAATGCAGGAAATCGCTTATGGAATGTCCCCAGAAATGCGGGCAGTGTTTGGGCTAACTATGATCTTCAAGAGCATGGAGTCAGAGGTTTGAGCGTTGGTGCTGGAGTATTTTTTCAAGACCAACGAGAAGGGGATAGTGCAAACAGCTTTGAATTGCCGGGATATGGAAGAGTGGATGCGATGGCAAAATATCAGTTACCTATAGCAAAAGCAAAAACCACACTGCAATTCAATATCGAGAATTTATTGGATCATCAATATTACGTTGCAACTGATAATAGTAATACTTTTATTACGCCGGGCGCGCCGCGTACTTTTATGGGTTCGGTTAAAGTGGAGTATTAACCTGCTTACCCACTTTAGGGCGAGGCAACGAACCCGACGGTTAGGTGGGTTCATGCCTTTGAGCGAGTCGGGGTTTACAACCCCGACCTGAACGGTTCAAAGCCCTTTGCGGCACCTAACAACGACAAAATCCGTCCGGCTGTTGGCATTAAACGGAATGGAGGTTTTCGTCACCGAAACGCCCTAGTCATACCAGTTCCATACAAAATCATCGCCACTCCTGGCCGCTCTGATTTCTAGGTGAAAGATGAATCACACTATCAATCCAATCAGCTCGATTCGACAAACAAAACCGCTCAACGATACTCGGGTCCGCCTGAGAGTCCGCCGCCGGCGCTGGCTGACCGTGCATCTTTGATGGGGTCTGACGCTGGAACTGCTGCCCGAGGAAGCCAAGGGTACGCACCACGTACCTTTATTTGTCGTTTGATTCTTCGGGAACCATCGAATGGTATGCGGTGCATACCCTACGCATCTAACTCTATCGATTTCGGCCATGACCTCGAACTATCCCCCGCTAACCGCCGCCTTTTTACGCCATCAGCCCGAGTTGCGGCAATTTTTGGTGCGCCGGGTGAATTGCAGCGATACGGCTGCCGACTTGCTGCACGACACTTTTCTACACATCGCCAACTATCCGGACCAACGGCAAATCGCCAACAGTCGAGCATTTCTGTACCGGGTGGCCGGCAATCTGGCACTGGATTACCTGCGCGGCCAAGTCCGCCGCCAAACGTGGGACGGCGGAGAGCTGGATGACGAATGGCCCTGCCCAAGCCCGCCACTTGAACGCTACGTGCAAGGCTGGCAGCAATGGCAAGCGGTGAAAAGCTGGATTCGCGGCTTACCGCCTACCCATCGCCAGACCCTGTATCTCCATCGCCTGCACGGCAAGACGCATCGGCAAATCGCCGCCGAGTTGCAGGTCACTGAACGCCACGTCGAATACCTGCTAAGCCGGACCGGACAATGGCTGGTTGAATCCGAATTGAGCGATGGCTGTTGATAATCTTGCCCTGAAATACCGCCGGCCTCGGAAACCATCGAGTGGTATGCGGTGCATACCCTGCGCAACCGACAAGAAACACTAGTACCCATCGGCGCCTTTCAAGCCGGAATCGATGGCGACTTTGAGCGAATCACCCACACCAGTCGAAATTGAAAAAATTTTTCTATCGCCACTAAGGGTAAACCCAAACTCGCGTCGTCTTTGTCGGTAACACCATTCATAGACAAAGGAGATTGACGAATGAAACACCCCGCACCGGCCCGCCGCAGCCATTTCTTCGCCTTGGCCGCCGCCGGCTTGTTGGCGCCCGCCGTCACGGTTGCCGCCGAACCGGCCACGCAAAATTTCGACATCCCGTCCCAGGCACTTTCCTCGGCACTGACCCGTTTTTCCGCGGCAACCGGCTTGCAGGTCCTGTACGAAGGCGACATCGCCGAACGCATCACCGCCCCGGAACTAAAAGGCGTTTACAGCCCCGAACAAGCCTTGCAGAAAATGCTACGGGGCTCCGGCCTGAATTACCGGTTCAGCAACGGCAATACCGTAACGCTGGAGAAGATGGCGGTAGTGAAGCCGCAGTCGGCAGTGGGCGCGACGACATTGCCCAGTGTCACAGTGACGGGAAATGCCTATGGAGCCGTTAGTCCCAGTTTAACCACGCCATCCTTGCAAGAATCGCAAACCAAACTGAATCGTGTGGCGGGCGGAACCTCGGTGATCGATGGCGAACGGATCAAGGAAGGCGCGCCGTTGTCGGTTAGCGATGCCTTGGCGACGGCACCGGGTGTTTATGTGGGCGACATTAGCGCTGGCGCGACCGGCGGGTCTCGTATCTCCATCCGCGGTTCGGACGGCAATTCCGATATTTCGCCGATTCGCGGGATCAAAATCCTGCGTAACGGCTTGCCGTTTACCCACGCCAACGGGACTTTCGATGTCGAAATGCTCAATCTTTACGCCATCGAGCATATAGAGGTTTATCGCGGCGCCAATGCCTTGGAATACGGCGGCAGTAACCTAGGCGGGGCCATTAATTACATCACGCCGACCGGCTACACCGCCGATCCCTTGAAAATTGGCATCGTCGGCGGCACCAACGATTATTACCGACCTTATTTCAGCGGCGGTAAAGTGTTCGAAAACGGCCTGGATGTTTTCGGCACGTTTTCCTACGTCAATACCGATACAACCCGGGAAAACAATCATCAAGAACAGTTTTTAGGTCACGGCAATATCGGTTACCGCTGGAACGAAAATCAGGAAACCCGTTTGTATTTCGATGCGCAAAACCATAATTTCTTGTGGCCGGCATCGCTGAGCAAGCGGCAAATTGACCAAAATCCCCAACAAAACGCCAACGACTGGTCGCTGCCTAACGGTTTTTCATCCTACCGCTTCGATCTAAAGCATTCGGTAAAATTGCATGGCGGCGATCGACTCGATGTCGGCACTTATTATTCGATCAATAACTATCGTTACGACTATACCGATAGCGGCAATCACGACCAGTGGCAGGATGTCGGCTTCAATTGGCGGCATGAACTCAACGGTCAGTTATTGGGTTTAAATAACCGGGTGGTCTGGGGCGGTCTGACCCAATGGCAATTTATCAACGATAAAAACTACGGCGTCGTCGGCCGGCAGCTTGGGCCGTTGTTGACGGCGGAGCGCGACCGCTGGCTGAATGTCGAAGCGTTTATGGAAGATCAATTGAGTTTGACCGACAGGTTTACCTTGATTGCCGGCATCCAGTTGAATTATCGCGATGTAAACTATGAGCGGTACGAGGGCTACGTTGCCAGTGCCGCCAGACCCAGCCCTCAAGCCAATCAAGATTTCTTCACGGCTAACCCCAAGCTGGGCTTTACCTGGCAAGCCACCAACGAAGCACAGATTTACGGCAATGTCAGCCGCAGCGCCGAACCGCCAAAAATGGCCGATCTTGCCAACATTTATCTCCAACCCAAACGAAATCTGCAAACAGCCAGCACCGTGGAAATCGGTACGCGCGGACAAGCCCAGCGCTTGAAATGGGATTTGGCCTTCTATCAGTCCTGGGTTAACAACGAATACTTGATCATTGCCGATCCCAGAAATCCAACGGCGTTTTCCTCCACCAACGCCGATAGCACGACCTTGCATCGTGGTGTCGAACTCGGCTTGGAAACCACTTTGCCGCTAAATCTGGCGGCATCCGGCGATAACTTGCGGCTCAGCGGCAACTACACCTGGAATGACTTTACGTTCGACAGTGATCCCGCGCTGCGCAATAACCGCTTGCCCGGCATTCCGGAACACAATGCTTTCGTCGAAGCGTTGTACCAGCATCCCAGCGGCTTTTACATCGGCCCCAATGCCCGCATCGTCAGTTCCAATTATGCGGACTTCGCCAACACCCTGGCCGCCAAACCTTATGCGCTGTTGGGCGCGCGCATGGGTTGGGATGACGGCAAACATTGGAAGTTGTTCGTCGATGGCCGAAATTTGACCGACGAGCATTATGCGTCGTCGGTGTGGGTGATGGGTAATGCTAACGGCGCCGATTTGGAACAGTTCAATCCCGGCGCGACCCGCTCGGTATTCGGTGGCGTGGAATACCGGTTTTAAGCGATTGCGGGTTGCCAATAAATAGGCCTAAGCGTGGCGAAGCATGGCGCTCCGGCCCGAAATGACGGCGGGAATGTCACACAGTCCCGCCAAACCCGGTCGATACGATGAGGATTTCCTACGCCTAAACGTCTTATTCAAGAAAGGCGGCCAGCGCTTGATCCAGGCAACAGCAGTACCTGGTTTCCCGGCCTATTTTTCGAATGTTGACGGTAACCGGCCCCCATCATGAACAGTAATCTCTATCAACCTGACACGCTTATCCAATCCAAGCCGCAAAACCGAGAGCTGTCTCGCCTGAAAGCCCGCCGCCAACGCTGGCTGACCGTTCATTTGTGGTTGGGCCTGACGCTGGGCTTGTTGCTGTCTATTTATGGCATCACCGGCAGCATCCTGGTGTTTCATGCCGAAATCGACGAATGGTTACATCCCGAGATGTTGACGGTGCAACCACCGGCACATGCCGAATATCGACCCTTGGCGGAAATTTTCGCGGCCGGCAAGCAGGCGATGCCGCCAAACGCTAAACATAACTTCGCCACCTATCCGCGCAACGAATTCGCGGCCTTCAAACTGCGGTACGCAGTTGCTGGTGCTGACGGTTCGCTGGAAAACTGGGAAGTTGCCGTTGACCCGTATACGACTAATATCACGGGTAAGCAACTCAAGAGGCGTTCCAGCGACTGGCTACCCAGCACTTTTATCGGCTTGATGTTTGAATTGCATTTCGCCTTGTTGATTCCGGGAGACCTCAGTGAGCCGATAGTCGGCGGGTCCGCCGCGTTATTGATTATTTCGACCTTGACCGGCCTGATCGTCTGGTGGCCGCTGACCGGGCATTGGCGCAATGCCCTGACTTTTAAGGCCAAGGCAGGCAGAGTCCGCTTCAATTACGACCTGCATAAAACCAGCGGCTTTTACACGCTGTTGGTGATGGTGCCGGTACTGTTTTCCGGGATTTACATGGTACTGCCGCACAACGTGGTGCCGGTGCTGGAGCTGTTCTCGCCAGTGACTTACCGCTACTGGTTTCAATCCCAACCGCCTTATCCAAATGCACCGACCATCGGCATGGACGAGGCGGCGGCGATTGCCTTCAAACAATACCCGCAAGGCCGTCCGCACTGGATTTACGGCGCCGCCGAGCCGACCAAAACCTATACGGTTTGCCAGGACGGCGTCGATGCACCCGGCAGCATCCTGCAACGGCGCTGCACGGTGATCGACCGCTACAGCGGCAAGATTCTGGACTTGGACGATCCGAGTTTGCCGACGGCCACGGCCGGCGAAATTTTCACCCACTGGCAATGGCCGCTGCATTCCGGCCAGGCCTTCGGCATGACCGGGCGGATTTTGGTATTCATCACCGGTCTGGCCTGCCCGGTGCTGTTCGTCACCGGCGTGATTCGTTGGCTGCAAAAACGGCGGGGCGGGCGCCGCTCAGCAAAATAAACTGCGTCATTTGACCGGTCGGCTGGGCGATATCGCACACTTCCCGCCGCCGCAACCACGCCAACCGACTGATAACACTGGCATTTCTCTATGGCACAAAACTGGCTGAGTGTTCCGCCAATACCAAATGCCAATTCCATAAACCATGAGTCTGGACATCAGTGCCCTGTACCGGCGGTACCGCAGCGAGTTGCTGCACCATTTGCAACGGCTGGTGCAATGCCCGGATGCCGCTCAGGACTTGCTGCAGGAAAGTTACGTCATTCTGAGCCGCAGCGCCGCCGTTGGCGCGATCGAGCATCCGCGCGGTTTTTTGTACCGCATCGCCGGCAACTTGGCTCTGGACCATTTGCGGCATAACAAGATCGTGGACGCGCACCGGACCGCCTGGGCTACCCACGAAGCCGAGCCGTTTCCCGATGCGGCGGAGCAACTGTCGGACCAACAATGGCGGGCGCTGTTGCATCAAACCATTGCCGAACTACCGCCGCGCTGCCGAGATGCTTTTATCCTGCACAAATTACACGGCAGCAGCTACCGCGACATCGCCAAGCTGTTGGATATTTCCGAAAGCGCCGTGGAAAAGCACATCATCAAAGGCTTGGCGCATTGCCGCCGGCGCCTGGGCGTCCATTTCAACCGCCCTTACCGTGATAGCTGAGGCTCGGCCGGCTCCGGCCGCCAGCTCGATATTCCCTGCTGCCGCTATATAATCCGGCCATGACCCAGCACCAGCCCGTTTCCGTATCCGACGCCGCCGCCGAGCAGGCCATGGCCTGGTTCGTGCGTTTGCGCGCCGAAACGGCGACGCAGACCGAGCGCGACGAGTTTCAACGCTGGTACCGGGCCGATCCGGCCCACCGCCGGGCTTATGCGCAAACGGCGGCGTTTTGGGGCGACGCCGAATTCGGCCGGGCCTTGGCCGCCGCGGAATTAACTGCGCCGCCCAGCCCGCGGTTGCGCATTCGGCGCGCGGCTCCGGCCCTGGCTGCCGCGGCCTGCCTGATGCTGCTGCTCGCCGGCTACCGGCCGACGCTGGATTGTTGGCGAGCCGATTACTGTACCGGCGTCGGCGAAATCAAAAGTTTCAGGCTGGGCGACGGCAGCGAAGTCACTCTGAATTCGGCCAGCGCGATCAGCGTCGACTTGAACGACGGCTTGCGCCGGGTCGAATTGCGCCAGGGCGAAGCCTTTTTCGACGTGCAACCCGAGCCGCAGCGGCCGTTTCAAGTCAGCGGCCGCTACAGTACGGTGCGGGTGCTGGGCACTCGCTTCGCCGTCAGGGAAGACAGCGCCGACGCCAGCGTCAGCGTGGTCAGCGGCCAGGTAGCCGTCGCCCGGCCCGAAGCCGAACCGGCTTTATTGCAAGCCGGCGACAGCATTACCGTTGCCGCCCGCCGCAGCGGCGATATCCGGCACAGCCCGGCGGCCGGCGGCACGGCCTGGCTCAAGGGCTACGCGGCGTTCGAAAACGCGCCGCTGAGCGAGGTCGTGGCCGAACTCGGCCGTTACCGCCGAGGAACGCTGGTTATTCGCGGCGCACCGCTACGCGACTTGAAAATCAGCGGCCGTTTCGACATCCGCGATACCGACAAAGCCTTGGAGTCGCTGCAGCAAACCTTACCGATCCGGGTAACCCGGCTCACGCCCTGGCTGGTCTTGATCGGCAAAAGCGCGCAGGGCTAACCGCGGCATCCGACTTTGCCGAATCCTCGCTACCTGGCCTGAAAAGGCAGGCTTCGTCTCCTAAGCGCCGGGCCAATTTCGGCCGACCGCTCCCGCCCAACCCACCGATTTTGGCGCCGATGTAGGGAATTGCCGCGCCCATACGTCTTACCGGATATAAACCTTTTTTCGGAATCAAGGAGTATCCCATGAACTTGCGCCCCTTCTGGGTGGTTGTACACCGTTACGCCGGCTTGGCGATGACGGTTTTTCTGGTCATCGTCGGCCTGACCGGCAGTTTGCTGGCTTTCTACCACGAGCTGGATAGCTGGCTTAATCCGGCATTCTCGGCGCCGGCCGGCAACCGGCCGCGCATGGGTTTGCCGAGCATCCTGGAACGGGTGGAAACGTTGGCGCCCAACGCCCGTTTCCAATCGGTGAGCCTGAGCGACGACGCCGTCGAAGTCTGGGTCGCGCCGAAGACCAATCCGCTGGACGGCAAACCTTACGCGTTGGATTTCGACCAGTTGCTGTTGAACCCCTACAACGGCGACGAACTGGGGCGGCGCAAGTGGGGCGATATCGGCCAGGGCCTGACCAATTTGCTGCCGTTCGTTTACCGCTTGCATTACGCCTTGGCGCTGGGCGAAATCGGCGGCTGGATCCTGGGCATTACCGCGCTGGTGTGGACGCTGGACAGCTTCGTCGGCTGTTACCTGACGCTGCCGCCGAGCCGGCGCCCTGCCGCGGCAACGCCGGCCAAGCCGTTTTGGCCGCGTTGGGCTCCGGCCTGGAAGATCAAATGGCGCGGCTCCGCCTATCGGATCAATTTCGATCTGCACCGCGCCGGCGGCCTATGGTTATGGCTGTTGCTGCTGGTGTTCGCCTGGTCCAGCGTTTACATGAACCTGAGCGACAGCGTCTATGCGCCGGTGACGCGGACGCTGGTCGGCGAATACCACGAACCGTGGCTGGATTTTCCGGATCTGGATAAACCGCTGGAAAATCCGGCCATCGCTTGGCGCGACGCCTACCGCATTGCCGGGGAACTGATGGAACAGGCTACCCATGCACACGGCGTGTCAATCGAAAAGCCGGTATCGTTCCGATACAACGCCGAAAAAGGGTTTTACGTTTACGTCGCCCGCAGCGGTGCCGACATTCAGGACAAAGGCGGCGATACCCGATTGGTGTTGGATGCTACGACCGGGGCGCAGAAATTGCTGCTGTTCCCCAGCGGCCAATATGCCGGCAACACCGTGTCCAGTTGGCTGGCCGCGCTACACACCGCCAACGTGTTCGGCATGCCGTACCGGATTTTGGTCTGCACGCTCGGCCTGGCCATTGTCATGCTGGCGGTGACCGGCGTCGTGATTTGGTTGAAAAAGCGGCGGGCGAGGTTGGCCAAGGCTGCCTGATCCCGCCGATGTAGCAGCCACTCAATAAACCCAATCCAGTTAAGTTGATCGATTCGGTTTTCATGGCCTTCTTTGAAATACAGGGAGGCCGGCCGCACTTAACTGCACTGTCTATAAACCCGGCTCTTGCTTTCGCCAGGGTCAGTCGAAGTCCAAGGTGAAGCCTGGTCTTGTACGACCGACCGATGGGTATGAGTAGTTAGAGAGCCGGCAAAAACTAGGCTGTTATCCATATGGCCTAGCTGTTCCAAGGCTAATACTCGATCTTGATCGCCCCCATGAAGGTACGCGGGTTACCGTAATAAGTCGGCCCATAACTGTAAATCGAGGCGTTATACGTTTTATCCAGCAAGTTATCGATGTTGAGTTGGGCTGTCACTTTGGTTTGTCCCACCTTCCAGTCCTTGCTGGTCATCAGATTCATGATCGCATAGCCCGGTGCCTGTGCCGTTTCGTAAAAGCCGATTTCCCGCTGGCTGACCGCTTGCATGCCGACGCCAAACTTCAAACCGCGTAAATCGCCTTGCTGCAATTGGTAAGTGGTCCACAGGCTACCGTTATGCTTGGGGGCATTGTTCAAACGTTTACCCACCACGGCCGGATCGGTTTCGTCGGCAATCGTTTTGGCGAACGACATATAGGAATAAGCCCCGATCACGCTCCAACCCGGCGCAAGTTCGCCGGATAAGTCGAATTCGATACCTCGCGATTCCGCTTCGCCCAAGGCTCGGGTATATGCCAGATAGCCGGCAATCGGCGCGTTGCGCTTGGTCAAATCGTAATAGGCCAGCGTCGCGGTGAAGCGGCCATCGAACAATTCGGTTTTGGCGCCGACTTCCCATTGATCTGCGGTTTGCGCGGGTAGCGGTTGGCCGTCCAAGCCGAAGTTGCCGGGCATGCCGAAGTTCTCGGTATAGCTACCGTACACCGAAAACTCCGGAATCGGCTGCCATACCAGACCGCCTCTCGGCGACACGCGCTCGGAATGGGTATCCGGGCTTCGGCCGCTGCCGAATTCACCGCTACTGCTGGAATACATATCGGCGTTGTCGTAACGCAAGCCAGCCAACAGATGGATATGGAACGGCAATTCCGCTTGATCCTGAGCGTAAAGCCCGAACCACGGCAACGTCGAATTCGAGTATGTCACGTCGCTGGGTAGAATGGTCGGCGGAGCTGCCCTATGCACGGGATTGTAGAGATTGCTGTTGTCGTAAAAATCCGGATTGGAACCAAAACCCGCCATCGTCGCCCGGTAATCGGTTCTGTAGTAGTCGCCACCTAACAGAATATTGTGTTTGACAAAGCCGGTTGCGAATTTGCCGGTCAATTCCAACGCATTATAAAAATTGTGCTGAAAGTCGTCGCCATCGGTGTTTTGCGCAAAAAAAGCTCTACCGACGTTTCCGGTGGCTGGATCCGCACTCGATCCATGAATTGCCGATATCGTCTGCTTGTAGTTTTTAAAATTGAACCGATGCCGGAGTTTCCAGCGGTCGTTGAAGTCATGCTCGGTATTTAACGCCAGCATCACATATTCGTCTTCCGTAAAACTCCACGGCTCGCCCAAATTGCGTTCTCTGGCTATCGGCGCGGGGCCATTCCCTAACAACGGCACCCTACCGTTACCCAATTCCTTGATCTTGCTGTATTCGAGTTTGACAGTGCTGACCGTGCGCTCGGAGATATTCCAACGCAAGGTCGGCGCCACCAGCAAGCGTTCGTTGCCGCCGAACTCCTGAAAGGAATGATTGCTTTGGTAACCCAGGTTAAAACGATAGGCAAGACTCTTGTCGTCGTTCAACGGCCCGGTGGCGTCGACACTGGTTCGATAAAGGTCAAACGAACCGAATTGCTGACGCAAGGCGTAATACGGCCGATCCAAAGGCTGTTTGGTGACGAAATTGACGATCCCGCCCGGCTCGGCACGACCGTACAGGATGGAGCCGGGCCCCTTTAACACTTCGACCCGCTCGACGTTTTCCAGGTCTTCTGTATGAGCCCACTCGCCTTGGCTCTTGTAACCGTCTCGATAATTGAGATAACTGCCGAAACCGCGGATAAAGAAGGTACCGCTGCCGCCGAGTCCGCTGCTGACGCCGCTGACATTGCGTAACGCTTGTTCGATAGTAATAGCCTGTTGGTCCTTCAGCACGCTTTGCGGAACCACCTTGACCGACATCGGAGTTTGCATGATCGGGGTATCGGTTTTGGTCGCGGTACTGGCGTGGCGGACCTGGTAATCGGTGTTATACGGGTCGGTCGTGTCGTAAATTGCCTTAGCGCTAACCATGACCGCCCCCAACGTTGTCGTTTCCTGGCGATTTTCGCCCGGTCGTAACGTCACCGTGCCGCTACCGTCGATGGTGTAGATCAATCCGCTGCCGCTGATCAGGCGGCGCACGGCTTCCTCTAGCGTAAATTCGCCATGCAATGCCGGTGCGTTTTTACCGGCAGCGGCTTGTTCGGTATACAGCATCGCCGCGCCGGATTGTGCGGACAATTGCTGCAACGCAGCGGCCAAATCTTGGGCCGGAATGTCGAACCGGTGTTTGCTGCCGTCGGCGAAAGCCGGCGCCGAAACCAGCGCCGCAACGGCCAGAGGGGCGAATTTCAAGGTCATACTCCATGTCTCCAGTTGAAAAGGGTTCATGGACATAGACGCAAGACGTAAAAAATGCCGCCAGCCGTGCAACGAATTTCGATGCGGTGCAGTTTCAGGCAGCATTTATTGTTGAAGCCGAATAACGTTTCGTAATCGCAGCCGGGGCTACGCGGTCCGACTTCGGGATTAGCGGGCTTTTCCTGTCGGCTCCAGCACGATTTCCCGTTCGCTGAGGCGGATGATGTTCACCGGCAACAACGTGGCGACGGCGTTCAACAATGCGTCCAGTTGTTCGGTGCGGAAGCTGCCGTTGACCCTGAGCTCCGCCAGCTTCGGGTCGGGCAGGCGGATATCGACGTCGTGGTAGCGGCTGATTTCACTGACCACATCGGCCAGGCGCCGGCCGCGGAACACCAGCAAGCCCTGGCGCCAGGCGGTGGCGCCGGCCGGATCGCTATGCGGCAAGGCCTGGAAACCGCCGTCGTTGCTATAGGCCAATTGCTGGCCGGCGGCAAGTTGCTTGCGCTCGCCGCCGCCTTCCAGTTCCACTACGCCTTCCAATACCGTCACGCTGGTTTGGCGAGCTTGTTTATAAACGTCGAACGCGGTGCCGATATCGCGGACTACGGCGTTATCGGTATGGACGCTAAACGGCCGGGCGGCATCGTGGCGTACGCTGAAGAACGCTTCGCCGCGCACCAATTCCACCCGGCGCCGGAAGCGGTTGTAACGCACCCGAACTTCCGAGTCGGCGTTCAATTCCAGGTTGGAGCCGTCGGCCAGCGCCACGGTGAGGCGCTGGTTTTTGCCGGTAGAGTAACTATGCGGCAGGCCGTACCAACCCTGCGGCGAAAACAAGGCCCAGCCGGCAACCAGCAACAGGCTGGCGGCGGTGGCGAACGCGGCGCAGCGGCGGCCGGCGCGGCGCGGCCGGTAGCTTAGAGCTTCGTCTCTGGCTTGGAAGTCTTGCCCTTCGAATTGCCGCATCCAGGCCCATTGCCGCTCGGCTTGGCGGTACGCTTGCGGATGGGCGGGGTCGGCCGCCAGCCAGGCCGAAAAATCGCGTTGCACGCTCGCATCTTGCGGCGACTCGCGCCGCCGCAACAACCAGGCGATGGCTTGGTCGCGTTGAGCTTGGGTACAGGAAGGCGGCATCGGCGTTGCGCGGATTTCGGGTAAATGAAGAGGCGGCAGTTTACCGGACATAGGCTAGACGGATAAAGCGCACGGTTACCGCCAGTCGGCGTCCGGGTCGGCGCTTAGCTTGGCGCTGATGTGCTGCATAGCCAGCATCACGTAACGCTCGGAACAGCGCACCGAGATACCGAGCCGAGCCGCGATTTCGGCGTGGGAGCAACCTTCGATCCGGTACAGCATGAAGGCGTGGCGGCGCAGTTCCGGCAGTTCGGCCAACCACTCGGAAAACCGCTCCAGTTGCTGCTGGGTCTGCCAGTATTGCTCCGGAGAGCGGCCGTGGTCGGCAATGTCGTCGATTTCCGCATCGGCGTCGGCAAAACGGGCGCGAGTCTCCCGACGGCGGTGGCGGTCGACGGTCAAATTGGCCGCAGTTTGAAACAAAAACGCCCTGGGATTTTGAATGGCGTCCGGCTCCGGATACTGCGACAAGCGCAGAAAACTCTCCTGCACGATGTCGCCGACATCCGGCTCCTTCGGCCAACGGCCGCGCACAAAGGCGCCGACTTCCGGCGCGTGGCTCAGAAACAGCGTGTGTAAGAATCCTGAAAAATCTTTGGGCATCGGCGCGGGCGAGTTCGGCAACGGCTGGCGCTGAGCGAGCAAGGTTTACGCCAAGATGCCGAAAATGCGCCTATGCCGCAGGTCCGACCCGCCGCCCCGGCCGGACCGTATCGCGATGGCCGTTAGAAACCGGGCCGGCCGATTCGCTCCGGATTTGCCGAATCAGTAACGGATACGCGAGATGCCGCAGTTTTTTTGGAAAACGTGGCATTTCACACAATTGGGTAACCCGACCCTCCAATACCGCTCGCTTTGTCGAAATCTTAATCGGCCCGGGCCTCGGCCAGCTCCCCCCGAGCGGAACACCCGCGCGATCAAAAGCGGGCCAATAGGCTTTTGGACAGCTTCCGCCCGGCACGAGGTTGCTGCCGGGGCGTATCGCGCCGGCCACGAACCGCACCGCGCATGCCGCAACATTCAATACTCCAGCTTGATCGAACCGATTACCGACAGCGGCTCGGCCGGCAGGTTGTAACGGCGTGCGCGCATACTGTAATACTCTGCATCATTCACGTTGTTCAGGTTAACTTGCGTCGTCAGCCGGGTGTCGCCGAGTTTCATTTTGTAGGCCGCCATCAAATCCAGGCGGGCGTAGGCACCGTCGGAATAGCTGTTTTCAGGATCGCCGTAGCGGCGGCCGGCGGTGTAAACCCCGGTGCCGATACTGAAGCCGTTCAACACCCCGGAGCTAAAGTCGTATTTCAGCCAGAGACTGCCTTGATGGATGGGGGCATAAGGTAGCCGGCGGCCGACATTTGCCGAAGCGTTTCGCGGGTCGTCAACGACTTTGGCATCGGTATAGGCATAGGTGCCGACCACGCTTAAGCCTTCGTAAATCCGGCCTTGAATATCCAGTTCCACGCCATTGCTTTGGCCTTTGACCGGCACCGATATCCGCGGATTGGGATTATTGCTGTCCTGGTAAAACTGGGTACGTTCCAGATCGAAATAGGTCAAGTTTGCGGTCAGCTTGCCGTCGTAAAATTGGGTTTTGATACCGCCTTCGAATTGAGTGGCCGAAAACAACGGGTAAAGCCGGGCACCGCCCAAATCGTAATCGTTCGCCGGCCCGAAAGACTCGGAAAAGCTGCCGAATACCGACAACCAATTCACGGGTTCGTACAGAATGCCGACCCGCGGACTGATAAAGATATCGCTACGCGCGTCCGCGCTATTGGGCCCATTCCAGCTTAGATTCTGAAAGCGCTGCACCCAGTCGTAACGGAAACCGCCGAGCAGATGCAGTTTGTTCCAAAACGTCATCTGGTCCTGAAAGTAAATGGCTTTCGACGTGTTTTGCGTGACGATGTTGCTAGTCGTCGGCGGCGTGTTGCGGTACTGGTCTATGGGCAAATTGGAGTTTTGCGGATCGAAGGTAAACAGGTTGATAAGATCGTTGCCGTTTATCACGCCGTCGCCGTTTTCGTCGACTCTGGCGTTGTAGACTTGGTAGTCCAAATTGGTGTCGTGGTACTCGCCGCCGAATAGCAGCTTGTGTTTGACGCCGAAGGTATCGAAATCGAAGGCACCGTTGATCCAGGCAGTCAGCGAGTCGGTCCCCTCCGGGCTGAACCAGGTGCTGCGCGCCACTTTTTGATAGTCGGCGCTCGCCGGATTTTCATTGACCCGGCCCAGGTAAATCCCTTCCCAATTCTTTTTGGTTAAATAGCCCACCGCCCCCGCATTCAGCTTGACGTGATCGTTGACGCGGTGATCGATCCTGAAATCCAGCGTATCGTTGATCATGGAATTGCTTAGGCCGGATTGGGCAAAGGTGCGCTCGATCGGCAGATTGGCGATTTTGTTGCCGAACGCCGGCGTACCGGCATCGTAGGTGTAGTCGTCGTCGAAATGTTCGTACGATAGCGTCAGCTTGGTATCGGGCGACACTTGCCAACTGATGCTGGGCGCAAAAAACACCCGCTCGTTGCCCATAAACTGGCGGAATGAGCCGCTATCCAAATACGAAAAATCCACGCGGTAATTCAAGCCGTGTTTCTTGTCTATCGGCCCGGTCGCGCTGGCTTCCGTGCGGTAAAAATCGTAAGAACCGAAGCGCTGCTCTATCGAATAATACGGCACGTCGCTGGGCTGCTTGGTGACGGTACTGATCATGCCGCCCGGATCGCTGAAACCGTAAAGCATGGCCGAGGCGCCCTTCAACACTTCCACCCGTTCGACGTTGGCCAGATCGAATTTGGTAAACGGGATCCGGACGCCATTACGGTAACCGACCGTGCTTTGCAGAAAACCGCGCAACACAAACTGCTCGAACATGCCGCCGTAGCCATGGTAGCTTTGCACGCCGCTGACGTTCTTTAGCGCATCCTGCAGCCGATAGGCTTGTTGATCCTGCATGACGCGCCTAGTAACGACCTGGATCGATGCCGGCGTTTCCATGATCGGCGTGTCGGTTTTGGTCGCGAGGGCGGTATTGGACCGGGTATAACTCAGGCTATATGGGTCCTCATCGTCGTATAGCGGCTGCCCGACCACGGTGACTGCCGGCATGGCCGTCGGATTAGCCGATTGCGGTCCGGCCGGATTTGCCGTTTTCTGCAACGTCACCGTGCCGTCTGCTGCCGTTTTGGCAGTCAGGCCGGAACCTTCCAATAACTTTTGCAAAGCCTGCTGCGGCGCAAAGCGGCCTTGCACGGCATTGCCGCGTAAATTGCCGGCCAGTTGCGAGCTGAAAAACACCTTGACGCCGCTGGCTTCGGAAAATTGCAGCAACGCATCGGCCAGCGGGGCCGCAGGTATCGCAAAATCGATTGCGCTTTCCGCCGCGCACCAGGGGCTGGCGCTCATTGCGGCGGCAAACAAAGTCGTACAAATGGTGGAGAAGCGTTGGCTCATCTTGCCTCCTGGCATGGGTTAGCTTGTGCGCGGAGGCGGCGGCCGATCTACGCCGCCGCGTTATCCGCGGATTCCTATGCAAAGACGAAGCAGGCGTTGGGTTTTATAACCAGGCGGGAAGAAAAAATTTTGGCGGTTGGCCGGTAAGGCAACTGGACGGCAATCCTTGCCAAGGCTTCCAGGGCTGTTCTCGGCATAGTCCATGGCAAATCGGCCAGGCATGCGGATTAAAACCGGCGCCGGTTCCGGTGCAAACCGGGCCATTGGTTCCGTTAGGATTATGCCTGTGTTTAATGACGGTTTTTTGAGGTGAAATGTCGCTAACGCCCCTGAGCGTAAGCCTATGTTTTAAATTTAAATGCCTGGTTTCAACCTTATACTGATCAGGCTAAAACCTTATTATTAATTTACTGATAGATATGCACCCTTTTTTTGAAGTCACAGTCTCGGATGTTCAAAAACTGAATGATGAGCAGGCTCGTGAATTGATTGCTCGGCTTTGTAAAGCCGAACTTCAGTCCTTAGGTATTGGAACAGCTCCAGTCACATGGGGGGGCGATCAACGAGCGAAAGACGGAGGAGTTGATGTTAGAGTCGATATTCCACCGCCATCCTTAGTATCTGGCTATATACCCCAGGGGGTAACTGCTTATCAGGTCAAAGCCGAAAAGTTTGAACCTTCAAAAATTCCCGGTGAAATGGCTCCAAAAGGCAAATTACGTCCGGCAATCGTGGAGCTGAGCAAGAATTCCGGCGCGTATATCATCGTGTCGACAGTAGACAATTGTTCCGACTCGTTTCTAATCAGTCGTAAACAAGCCATGTCGAAGTGTCTGGAGGAACACGGACTAACTGAACACCTTGAACTCGACTTTTATGATAGCCGACGGATTGCCGACTGGGCCGGGAATCATCCTGGTGTTTTGGTCTGGTTACGGGACGTTTTGCGTAGGCCTATCCAAGGCTGGAAACCCTATGGACCTTGGGCCTATCAAGAGATTTCTATTGATGATGAGTATCTGCTTGACGACAAGATTAAGGTATTCGTTCCAAATACTGATGAAGCGATTTCCGTAATTGACGCCCTCAAACGCCTTCGAGAGGAACTGTCAACACCGCGCACCTCAGCGCGAATAGTCGGACTCTCGGGAGTTGGAAAAACGCGGCTCGTTCAAGCTTTGTTTGACATCCGTATAGAAGCATCAAGCGCGCTAGATCGAGAGAACGTTCTCTATACCGATCTATCGGACGATCCAAGCCCTCAGCCAACCGCAATGCTCGAAGCATTGATTCAAGATGAATCGAGTTGCGTGGTAATAATCGACAACTGCGGACAGAACGTACATGCAAAACTCACCGAAATCGTCCAGCGCCCAGAGAGCAAGATACGCCTAGTAACTGTTGAATATGACATCAAAGACGATTTGCCAACCGGCACGGCATGCTACCGGCTGGAAGGATCGTCTGATGAAGTGATCGCAAAATTACTGAAGCGTCACTACCAAATGCTGTCGGACTTGGACGTGCATAAGATTGTCGAGTTTTCCGCAGGTAACGCTAGGGTCGCATTTGCCCTCGCGTCAACCTCTTCGACGAAAGGACAGTTGGCTCAACTCAGGGATGAGGATCTTTTCCGGCGCCTGTTTATTCAAAAGCAATCCGAAAGCGACGAGCTTCTTAGATGCGCGAAGGCTGCAAGCTTGGTTTATTCGTTCGACGCGGAAGACGATTCGGAAACTTCTGAGTTGGCCATACTCGCGGCTGTCGGCGACGTTTCAATATCGGCATTTTTGAGGAATGTCGCAGAGTTAAAACGACGAGGCTTGATTCAGGCACGCGGCAAATGGCGCGCGGTATTGCCTCATGCCATTGCAAATCGTCTAGCGATGCGATGTTTGGAGGATTTTTCTCCACAATTTTTGATAAAAAAATTTGTTTCCGAAGCGTCTGCGCGTGTAGCGCGGTCATTTTCCCGTCGGCTGGGTTACTTGCACGAATCAGAAGTAGCCGCCGCCATAGTTAGCGAGTGGTTAAAACCCGGAGGCTTATTAGGGGATACGACTAGGTTCAACGAGCTTGAATGGCAAATGCTGGAAAACATAGCGCCGGTTAACGAATCTGCCGCTCTTGATACCCTACTTCGGGCAACCGATAACGAAGAACTCATATCGCATTCCAATGAGAAGCGCGCGGAATTTACCCTATTGCTTCGATCCCTTGCATACGAGGCTGATTTATTCGAAAAGGCAGCTTCCACTTTATTGAAATTTGCTTTGGCCGAACCCGAGGAAGGAAGCTCTAATTCAGGACGTAAGATCCTAAAATCGTTATTTTATTCGCATTTCTCTGGAACGCTAGCTTCGCCAAAACAGCGGACTGAATTTGTAAATGCGTTAGTTTTGTCGAACGACGATGCGAAGTTAAAGTTGGCAATTAGCTTGTTGGAGGCAGGACTTGAGGCATGCCATTTCTCGTCAAGTTTCGGCTTCGATTTTGGCGCACGCAAACGGAGCTATGGGTGGTATCCAAGAACGCTTGATAATTTTCGAAACTGGTATGGTGCTTTTGTCCAACTTGCCGCGCAGGTTGGAAAATCCGACACCCCGCTTGGGTTGAATGCCAGAGGCATATTGGGTAGAGCCATTCGCGGCCTTTGGGGGGACGAATGGCTGAATGAAACATTAATCGAAGTTGCCCAAGAGCTCGCTGCCGTGGATGGCTGGCCTGACGGATGGATAGGTATCCGTAACGCGCTTAGGTGGAAAAAAGAAGCAATAAACGGGGAATCCCTGGAGCAATTGAAAATGCTCGAAAAACAGTTAGCCCCGTGCGATCTGTGGGGGAAAATTCAGGCGAAAATATTGCGGCGCGGCGATTACAGTGTTGAACTGGACGGCGAATATGAGGATGAGCCTGACCATAATTCCGGGCTTGGATGGTACGAAAGGATATTAGAAGAAGCGGAAGTTCTTGGAAAAGCCGCGGCCACAGATGAAACAATGCTATCCGACTTACGCCCTTTTCTATCTCACTCAGGACACACAAACAAACCGTATTGTTTTGGTATTGGCGTGGGTAAGGAGCATTCCGCCGTTAGCGCTCTCATTAATCAAATTCACGCGATTATCGATAGTAATCCTAACCGGGCATTTGACCTGCAATTTGTGCACGGCTTGTTAGTAGGGTGGCATTCGGTAAAACCCCAAGAAGTCGGAATTTTTATGGACTCGGCTATCGGCGATCCGGTTTGGGCCGCTTATTTCCCCATGCTGCAACTTTCGGTGCAAGTCGATGACGTTGCGTATGACAGGCTAATCAAGTCGCTGGAAATAGGACTGGCACCCAGTTGGCGCTACGCTCAGCTTAGTTTAGGACGCAGAACGGACTCACTTTCAGTGAAACAACTTTCTGTGCTGCTGAATCTGCTGAAGTCAAAGCCGGACAATGGAACAGAGGTGGCGATACACATCATTTACATGGTGATTCATTGCGCTGCTGATAAAGACGCGAACTATCGACAGGAATTGCAAGCCTATGTCGCTGGTTTTGTGGCTGAAATAGATTGGACGCGATTGAATTTTGAAAATCACAATTTTGATTACCATCTTGAGAAAGTCATCGAATTTGCGCTTTCAGGAAACGACCCTTACAAAATCACGAAACTTTCCATAGAACGTTTGCTTGCGCAAGGTGATTTCAAATTTATGATGCGCTGCGGAGACCTGCATAGACCGTTTTTCAAGGAAAATCCAATTGATGCGCTAAATGGGGTCTATTGCAACGATGAGGTGAGTTCGATGCAGCGTTTGCTTATTTTGCAGACGAGTAGGAATGACGAAACAGCTTTGGCTGATGTGCCGGCAGATGCAATTATCGAATGGTGTAAGGGTTCTCCGGTTGAAAGATGTAAATTCGCCGCCGAGGGATGCAAACTTTTTGATTATCAAAATGCCAACGATCTGAACAATGACAATGTTCTTTCAATTTCTGCGAACGCAATTGCCATACTAGAGATTGCGCCAGACAAGAAGAAAGTTCTCGAGATTTTAGTCCGTCGTTTTTCTCCCAGTCATTGGTCAGGTTCTCGCGCTGCAATTATGCGACAGAGGCTTTCCCTAATTGATCAACTCAATCCTCTTGACGATCCCGAGCTTTCGAATTTGATTTCAGCAGAAAAAAAACGACTGTCAGATGCAATCTCATCGGAAGAAAGATGGGAACAAGAATTGGAGAGACGGGAAACTGGCAGTTTCGAATAAGCCAGCACATCCGGCGTAACCAAGTTGAAATAACTTAAATGCAAGCTTTGCACAAATAACTACTTTCAGACAGCTATCCATTCAGGTGCGGTCACTGACGTTAGAAACGCAGTAGTCCAGAATGGCCGGCCTGCGCCGTTGTGCGGTTTTGAAATTCAAAACAGTGGAATATTTCACGGAGTACCCCAGTTCCCGCAGTGGCGTCAGCGGCCTCGGCTGAGATCGCCGCGGTTGGCGCCGCAGTGACCCACTTGATCGTCGCGATGCTTCAGCCGGCCAAACGGCGGGACTTGAGCCGCGCTAACGGCGGTGCAGTACGACCAGCGCGTCGGTCAGGCGGATTTCGTCGGCGGACAAGGTCTTCTCGATCACGTTCAACGCCGCTTCCGGGTCGTTAGCGTCGAATACGCCGGTTACCAGATGGCCTGCCAGTTCGGCATCGGCAATCACGATCCGGCCGGGACGGTAACGGTTCAGGTCGGCGACCACTTGTTGCAGCGGTTTTTCCTTGAACACCAGCCGCCGCTCTTGCCAAGCGCCGACCTGCTTCAGATTGACCGGTTCCGCCGGACCGGCTTTACCGCCCGACGATGCGACGCGCCGGCCTTCCGGCAAGCGCGCTATCGTCTCGCCGTTGGCGAATGCGACGCGCACGCTGTGCTCATAGACCGTAACCGCCATGTCGCCTTGCCACTGTTTAACGTCGAAGGCCGTACCCAAGGCCCTGACCCGGCCGCCGCTCGCCACCACTTCGAACGGCCGCTCCGCATCGGCAGCGACTTTGAAATGGGCTTCGCCGTTATGCAACCGAATCACCCGCTGTTTTTCGGAAAATTCCACCGAGATAGCCGAGGCCGTGTTTAGAATCACCGTCGAGCCGTCGCTGAGTTGTACCCGGCGTTGTTCGCCGGTGCCGGTGCGGAAGTCGGCAAAGAAACCGGCATTCAATACCCAGCCCAAACCCAGCGCCAACGTCAGGCAGGCTGCCAGCGGCATCGCCCACAGGCCGCGGCTTAGCGCCGGCCGGCCGCCGGCGGTTCGCGCCGCGCCGGCATTCGCGGACTGAGGTGACAGCCCGGCTGTCAGCCGCTGTTCTATCAGTTCGATTTGGGCCGGAGGCAAGTTTTCCACCCGCCGAAAAAAAGTCTGCGCCTGTTGCCAGGCTTCCAGATTCTCCCGGCTGGCCGCCAGCCAAGCGCGCCAGCGTTGTTCCTGCTCGCCGTCGAAAAAAGGCGATTCGCGCAGGGCCAGCCAATATTCGGCTTGCTCGTTGGCTCCGGACTCCGGAATCGGCGGGATGGAAGGGTTCATAGCAGGGGCAGTGCCGCGGTCTGTTGGTTGGTCGGATTATAAAACGCTTGCCGAATAAACTCAGGCGCAGCAAGCAAAATCGACGCACTCAATCGAGTTCGCCGATTTTCTGCCGGCAGTGGCGCAGGGCTTGCGTCAGATACTTGAATATCATCGTGTGCGAGATACCCAGCCGCTGCTCCACTTCCGCGTAGCTGCAGTGTTTCAGTTTGAGCAGGATGAAGACTTCCCGGCATTTGGGTGATAACTCGTCCAGCGCGGCGATCAATTGCTGAAGTTGCTGTTGCGACATCGCGGCCCTCTCCGCGGACAAGGAAGCCGGCCCTACGGTTTCGGCCTCGCCTGTATCGGCTTCCGGATCGTGCCCGGAATGGCGATTGCGGCTGCGCAGATAATCGGTCGCCAGATTGGCTGCGATTCTGAAGATAAAAGCGCGCGGATTTTCCACCCGGTGCTTGCCGCCGTAACCGGCGTAACGGATAAAGGTCTCTTGAAAAATATCCTGGGCGGCATCCGTGCAACGGGTGCGTTGCGACAGAAAATGCAATAACTCCTGGCGATGCTTATGCATCAGATTGGCGATGTCGACGGCGGACAATTCGAGCATGGGACGGTTAACGGTAGGCAGCCAAATTTGGCGTACAACCAAGCAATATCCGCGCCGCAGGCGGATTGCGCCGCGGGCAACGCGGGCGACGCCGACCGGGAAGGCGCGTATTTGCTGGGCTTTACCGGCAAAACGCGCCTATGCCGCCAAGCGGATTTGTAAAGAATTAGGACTTGCTTTACCAAGCCATCAGGCTGCGGGACGCGAAAAGTGGGTGATTTCACACACCTTACCGATGATGGCGTATTTGCCTGCCCCGTCGCTTTTGTAACCAACGAATCACGCCGGTCGTGAACGACACCGGGCAAGCCAGACCGGTAATAAACACCAGTATCCTGCCGGTCATGCCGAAGGCTTGGCCGGAGTGCAACGGCCATTGCCAGCGGGTAAAGATTTCGCCGGCCTTCGCGATCGGCAAACTAAGGTCGTCATGATCGAGAATGTGACCACTGCAGCGGTCGAACACCGTGCAACTCACGGAGATAGCGGCTTGCGCACCCAAACCCATCGATCAAGGCAGCGCTTAGTTCGGCATGCGGGATTGCAAATACCCGCCTCCGTGCTATACATTGGTGCGTTAGGCAGTAGTGCCGATTCAGATTTCATTAAACACGGGCGGGACCATGGAAATTCAATCGAAGTTATTAGGCAACCAGGAAATCAATCCGGAAACCATCATCAATTTTCCGCGCGGCCTGCCCGGTTTTGAAGATCAGACCCGCTTTAAGCTGTTTCATCAGGAAGGCAGCGAAATCGTGTATTGGCTGCAGTCGGTGGACAATGGAGACCTGACCTTTTCGGTCGCGCATCCGGCCCATTTCAACATCAATTACAACTTTACCGTGACCGACGCCGAGGAAGCCTTGCTGCAAGTCGAGCCCGGCGACGAATTGGTGATTTTGATCCTGCTGCATAAGGACAACGAGCAGGAGAATGGCAAGCCGACCATCAAGGGGTCGATTAAATCGCCGATCTTGATCAACGCCAACAAACGTATCGGCATGCAAAAGGTATTGGTGGCGATAGAGCAGAGCATCACGCTGACCGAAAAAATCAGCGAAATCGACGTATCGGAAGCTTAAAAAGGCTATCGGCCGCCGTAAGAAGTACGGCGGCCGACCGAATCAGGCGGCCTGAACAGGAACGGAATGGCTGGAATGGGTGATTTTGTTGTTGCCGTCGAAGTAAACCAAAGTCGGCTTGTAGTTTTTCAGTTCCTTCTCGTCGAGACTGGCAAAGGCGCAGACGATAATCAAATCTCCGGGACATGCCAGACGGGCGGCAGCGCCGTTAATCGAAAAAATGCCCGAGCCCTCTTCGGCACGGATAGCGTAAGTGGTGAAACGCTGGCCGTTGTTGACGTTGTAGATATGGATTTGCTCGTATTCCCGGATCCCTGAAAAATCCAAAATCTTGCCGTCGATCGCGCATGATCCCTCGTAGTCCAATTCCGAATTGGTCACGCGGGCGCGATGCAGCTTGGCTTTAAGCATGTTTATGTTCATGGTAAGCAAGTTCCAATACTAGGGCAGGCGATTATGCCTGAAATCGGATTGGCTATCAAATTTAAGCATTAGCATTTTTGCGCGAAAACCCTGCATCTTCAAGCGCTTGGCATGCAAAAATACACGTTATCTATCAGGCGGGTAGCGCCTAATTTGGCGGCGGCCAACACCACCAGCTCCGTATCTCCGGGCCGGGCGGGCTGCAAATCGGCACTCCGGCAGACCGAAAAATAATCCACGTTAAACCCGGCAGCTTGCAATGCATGCTTGGCGGAGTCCTCGACCGCACGGTAATCGGCGGCCCCGGCCAACAATTTGTCGCGGGCGGCGATCAACACCCGGTATAGCGCCGGGGCGGCTTGCCGTTGCGGCTCGGTCAAATAGCCGTTACGCGAACTCATCGCCAAGCCATCGGCTTCCCGCACCGTCGCCACACCTTGCACCGTAACCGGAATGTTCAAATCGGCCACCATCTGCCGGATTAGCGCCAACTGTTGGAAATCCTTTTCCCCCATCAGCAAGCAATCGGGCTGGACCATGTTCAATAACTTGCAGACCACCAGGGCGACGCCGTCGAAATGGCCGGGCCGGCTGGCGCCGCAATGCAAAGCCGACAGCCCGGCCACCGACACCCGAGTTTGCGACGCTTGCGGATATATTTCGGCGACACCGGGCAAAAACAACAAGTCGGCGCCGCAGGCGGCCAATTTCTCGGCATCCTGGCTTTCGGTGCGCGGGTAACTGTCGAAATCTTCGTTCGGGCCGAATTGAGTCGGATTGACGAAAATACTGACGACAACCTTATCGGCCTGAGTCTTGGCGGTTTCGACCAACCGGATATGGCCGGCGTGCAGATTGCCCATAGTCGGCACGAAGCCGATGCTGTGGCCGGCTTGCCGCCATTGCCGGATGGTTTGCCTTAACTCGGCGACGTTATTGACCGTTTGCATGGATCAGTAGCTATGTTCCGAACCGGGGAATTGCGCGGCTTTCACCGCTTGATGATAGCGAACCACCGCGTCTTCTATGCTAGCGGCTCCCGCCATGAAATTGCGAGAGAAGCGCGGCCGGTTGCCGGTGCCGATGTTCAGCATATCGTACAACACCAACACCTGACCGTCGCAGTCGACCCCGGCGCCGATGCCGATCACCGGAATGGCCAGCGTTTGGCTGATTGTTTTGGCCAGAACGGCCGGGACGCATTCCAGCACCAGCAATCCGGCACCGGCCTGTTCCAGTTGTTGCGCCTCTCGCAGGATGGTTTCGGCCTGGACGGCATCGCGGCCTTGCACCCGGTATCCGCCCAAACGGTTGACCGATTGCGGCAGCAAACCCAGATGGCCGCAGACCGGCACGCCTTGGTCCACCAGAAAACGCACTACTTCGATTTTTGCCCCCTCCAGCTTAACCATCTGCGCCAAACCCTGCTGCATCAAGCGCGCGGCATTGGCCAATGCTTGGGCCGGCTCGGCATAACTGGCAAACGGCAAATCGGCGACGATGAAAGCCCGTTGCGCCGCGCCTGCCACACAGCGGCAATGGTAAGCCATATCGTCCACCGTGACCGGCACGGTGCTGTTGGCGCCTTGGATCACCATGCCCAACGAATCGCCGACCAGCAGCACGTCGATTCCGACCTGATCCAACAGCGCCGCGAAACTGGCGTCGTAAGCGGTCAGGCAACTGATTTTCTCGCCGTTGCGCTTCATTGCGGCCAGATCGCTGATCGTCAGGCTTTTTGCGGAATCGGCGTAAAGTTTCACGGCTCCAGCCTCTGTAAGCCGGCTTTGGGGCAGGTAGCCAGCAAGTCCGCCAATGGTCCGAGCCCTGGGACAGGCAAGTCGGCCGGCGCGATGTCGGCCAGCGGATACAGCACAAACGCCCGCTGCGCCATTTCCGGGTGGGGTACGCTGAGGTCGGCTTCAGCGATAACGTGCGATCCGTAGAGCAGAATATCCAAGTCCAAAGTTCTGGCACCCCAGCGAATCAGGCGCAATCGACCATGGGCGGTTTCGATGGCCTGTAATTGGCGCAGCAACTCCGCTGCCGGCAGGCTCGTCGAAATTTTCATCACCGCGTTGATAAAGTCGGGCTGGTCCTGCGGACCGACCGGCGTGCTGCGGTACAGGGGGGAAAAGGCCAATTCGGCGACTCCTGCCAGTGACGCAATCTCAGTCCGCGCTTGCTTTAGTTGTTCCAGCGGGTTTTCCAGATTGCTTCCCAGGCCGATATAGGCTTCGACGCCGGGATTCAGCGCCGTCATTGCGGATTGGCGACCGGCTTGGTTCGGGAACGGTAGCGGCCGGATTTGCGGTTGCGCGGTTTGCCGCCGCCGGATTTGCCGGGCGTTGTCATTTGTTTGCGCAATTCCTCGTCGGCCTCCTGGAACTGTGCCCACCATTCCACCAATTGCGGATCGGCGCCGCCGGTTTCCGCCCGCAGTTGAAAGAAGTCGTAAGCCGCCCGGAATTTGGGCTGCTCCAACAGCCGATACGGCCGGGTGCCGACAGTACGGGAAAATTTGGGCTGCATGAACCAGACATCGCGCATCGACTGCGTGATGTGCCTGGGCATCGCGGTGATCTTGATTTGCCGCGCCAGAACTTCGTTGGCGGCGTTTTGGTAGGCCAGCGTCTCGTTTTCGCCGTTGCCGATGCGCTTTTGCGCGGCGACCTGTAACGGCTCCCACAATAGCGCGGCCAGTAGAAAATACGGGGTCAGCGTCTTGCCGTCGTTATAGCGCCGGTCGGAATTCTCTAAAGCCCGAATCAAAAACAGGCGCGGAAAGTCCTGTTCCTGGGTAGCCAGACAACGTTCGGTCTCCGGGAATAGAATCCCGAACAGGCCGTAATGCCTGAGCATTTCGAAGGTTTGCAATCCGTAACCGGCCAAAAACAGCTTCAACACTTCGTCGTACAAGCGGGCGGAGGGGATGCTTTTCAGTAAGTCGGCCTGGGCGTAGATTGGCTTCTCGGTATCGGGATGCAGCGTAAAACCCAATTTGACGGCAAAGCGGATAGCCCTGATCATCCGCACCGGATCTTCCCGGTAGCGGACTTCCGGGTCGCCGATCAGACGCATTACCCCAGCCGCGTGGTCCTGCATGCCGCCGGTGTAATCGACTACCGAAAAATCGCGGATGTTGTAGTACAGGGCATTGACGGTGAAGTCGCGACGCCAGACGTCTTCCTCCAAGGTTCCGAACACGTTGTCGCGCAGCAAACGGCCGTCTTCGTGCACCACTTGCCGGTCGGACTCTTCGTTATCGACACCGCCGCGAAAGGTGGCGACTTCTATGATTTCCCGACCGAAAAACACATGGGCCAAACGGAAGCGGCGGCCGATAATCCGGCAATTGCGGAAGATTTGTTTCACCTGCTCCGGGCTGGCGTTGGTCGCCACGTCGAAATCCTTGGGCTCCCGCCCCAGCAGCAAATCACGCACGCAACCGCCGACCAGATAGGCTTCGAAATCGGCTTTTTTCAGCCGCGTCAATACCTTGAGTGCATTCTCGCTGATTTGGGTACGGCTTATGCAATGCTCCGAACGCGGGTAAATCTTCACGGCATTGGCAGCAGCCGGCGCGTCGGCCGACTGGGCGGCCAAACTCACGGGCGCAAAGATTTTTTTGATGAAACTAAAAATAACCGTATTCCTTTATTAAATGATGCCTGCCAAACCACGGAGCTGCGGAGCGCGCAGCTTGAAAGCTTTATCATAACACCTCGCCAGAATTAAGCTCAATCGAGCACTTTCTTTTACATTCCCTTGCGTTGACTGTAGAATTTGACCACTCGTCGCGTAACGGCGTAATACCTTGAATACCAGCCAAGCCCGCGTCCATTCGTCAGGCAGCGGGCTCTTTACTTCGGAGTGTGGAGCGTATGTTTAAGAAGATTTTACTGGGTTTTGTCGACCGCCCCTTGTTCGCTAGTCTGTTTATCGCGGATTTCGCGATCTTGCTGTTCCATCGGCCGCCGTTCCTGTTTTCCATCGTCATGGTTGGCGCATTGGTCGGAATGAGCATGTACATGGGCCAAAAGCTGGCTCCGTTCGAACAGTAATTGCGCGAAGCAAGCCGAACCATCCAAACCAAGCCCGGCGTCGAACCCGTATCGGCGCCGGGTTTTTTACGCCGCATGGGCGCTGTGATTTACGACGCCCTGCTGTTGTTAGCCGTACTATTTTTGGCCACCGCCCTAGCTCTTCCGTTAAACCAAGGCCAAGCGTTCGCCTCGAACCAAGCCATATACCCGATCTATCTGCTGGCCGTAAGCTTTGCCTTCTACGGCTGGTTCTGGACCCACGGCGGCCAAACCCTGGGCCTACGCGCCTGGAAGATCAAACTCGTCTCCACCGACCAGCAAGCCGTCGATTGGCCGCACGCGGCGTTGCGCTTTATTAGCGCCCTGCTTTCCTGGGTCTGCTTGGGCTTTGGATTTGTCTGGTGCTTGTTCGACAAGGACCGCCAAAGCTGGCACGACCGCCTGTCCAAAACCCGCCTCATCTACTGCGAAGAAAAGCGCTGAAGCCAAAATCGGATGTGCTATATTCCCGGCTCCATCTTCTTCATGAGCCGGGAGCACACAATGAAAACAATAACAATAGCCCTATCCCTGTTTGCAGTATTCGTCTCCGCCAATGCCGTTGCCGACGTGAAGTTGGCGGACAATTCCAAGTTAGTGGGCAAATGGCAGGTCACCGCCGAAGCCCTCGCGCTGGACAGAGAGAAAAAAAAGCTCCAAGTCACCTGGGAGTTTCAAAAAGACGGTACGTTGATCACTACCGGTGAAGATGCCCGTAGCGGCATCGGCGAAATGACGATTCCGATCAAATACAGCGTGGCCGACGGCTTGATCAAAAAACAAATCACTCCGGGCCGGGAAAAATACGAGGACTGCGCCGTCGTGGAAATGGACGAAAAGGATATGGTATTGAAATGTAAATTTCTCTACCTGTTCATGACCCGCAAATAACCTCCGCTACCGACCGCTCGAGCCGGCTGCGAAGTGCAGCCGGCTTCCGTTCGAGGCTCTCGTCTTAGCTGCCCCGCTTAACCGCGTAAAGCGCGCAACAAAACACCAAGGTGCTGGGCAACATCGCCATCAACATCGGATTCATGTCGTAAACCAAGCCGACATGGCCGGCAATCCGGTCGAAAATATTGAAGGTCATGCCGATCACGATACCCATCATGATCCGCGCACCGGTGCTGACGCCGCGGCCGATGCCGATCACGAACGGCGCCGACACCATCAACATCACGAACGTGACGAACGGATTGATCAACCGGCTCCAAAACGCCAGCTCGTAACTTTGCGATTTCTGGTTGTTCTGTTTCAGAAAATCGATGTACATAAACAAATCGTACAGCGACAGGTTATCGGAGTTGACTACGGCCACTTTCAGCAGATCGGAATCGATCCCTGAACGCCAGGCCTGCTGCTCCTGAGCGCCGGCAAATATTTGCTGCGGTGCGATTTCCGAGTGCTTGACCCCCTCCAGCCGCCATTGCTTGTCCCCCAGAAATTGGGCGCGCTCCGCTTGGGTGACCCGTTGCAAGTGCTTATCCTCGCCCACGTCGTAAATCCGCAGGTCGGCCAACGAGCCGTCGTCCAGTATTTTGCGAACGTTGATGAAACTATTGCCTTCGCGCAGCCACATGCCGTATTGCGAACGCATCACCACACCGTCATGCAGCGCCGTCGTTTTCAGCAATTGCGCGGCCCGCTCGCAAGGCGGCGCCACAAACTCGCCGACCAGCACCGCGACAACCACCAGCACCAGACCGGCCAGCATGATGGTCCGGATGATCCAGGCCACCGACAGACCGGCGCCGCGCATCGCGATGATTTCCCGGTTGTTGGCCATCGCCCCGACCACGAACAGGCTTCCCAACAGCGCCGAAGACGGCACCAATTCGTAAAATACCCGCGGCGAAGTCAACGTCAGAAACCACAAAATGGTCTGCAAATTGTAGCCGCCCTGGCCCAGGTCCTTTAATTCGTCGCTGAAGCTGAACAGATTGAACAAGGTCAGCAACAGAATCACCGCCACCAGCGAACCTTTCACGACTTCCCTGACGATATAAAACGTTAATACATTCATCCGGCAACCTTTCCTGTCAGACTTTGCAAACACCAGCGCCAGCCGTACAGACGGACCAGCATGGCCAATCCCAGCAACAGCAAGGCCGTATCCACCCAAAAATAACCGACCCAGGCCGGCAGCGCACCGCTGATGACCCAGCTATGGTTGACCCGCTGCAGGTTGCCGTAGACGAAGTAAATGCCGAAAGCGACCAGCATACTGCCGTAGATTCCGCCGCGCGGCGACAGTTTGGCCAGCGGTACCGCCAAAACCGCCAACAACACCACGCCCAGCGGCGTATTCAACCGGTCTTGAACTTCCGCGACATCGCGCAATTCCTGCGACACCCACAACGCCTTGGTCGGAATGGCCTCCCGGCCCAGGCTTAACACCGTGACCTTTTTTTCGATCAACACCGAATATTCCTGAAACGCTTCTATGACGAAATCCTTATTGCCGGGCACACCCATCACCCGCTGGCCATTTTCCAACACCAAATACAGCCCGCCAGGCAAATTTCTCAGCCAACCCGATTCGGCGTTGACCACGCCGAGTTTGCCGCCCTGCTTGTTTTGCACGAACACATGGTGCATATGGCCTTCGTCGTCCACCGTTTCGGTATAGAAAATCAGCTCGCCATCACTGTACTCGCTGAAGCGGCCGGCGGAAATACCGCGAATATCGGCATTTTGCTTGTCCTGGTGCATCAATTCTTCGGTGCGCGCCTCGGCCCACGGCGCCGCGAACATCGACAGACCCACGCCAAGCAGACTGAGCGGAACCACCAGCAGGAACACCGCCCGGTAAATGGTGAACGCGCCGCCGCCGGCCGACGAAATCGCCGACATTTCCTGTTCGCGGTGCATCCGCCCCAACACCATTAACACCGCCATGAACAACGCCGCCGGCAAAAAGGCCGTGGTGGCGATGACGATTTTCATGCCCAGCAAGGCCATCACGGTATCGTTGGCGATATTGCCCTCGATAGCCAGAGCCAGTACCCGAATGAATTTGCGGCTGACGATAATCACCACCAGAACCGTCAGCACCGCCGTGACGGTAAAAAACAGCTCCTTGATGATCATTTTATCCAGCACGGTGAACAGCCGAAACGGCCGGCCGGCGCTGGGCATTGCACGCTCGACGCTCAAAGACTCTCTCCCGATATTCTCATGTATAATCGGTCGCAATACCGCTGCAACCGGCAGAAACCCTCAATCCAAGACACTTGATAGTGGATGTATCAAATGGACTATTCTATAGAAAGCTCCCCCTTAGACAAACTGCAAAGCGATTGCCTGCTGCTGGGTATTTACGAGAACCAACAACTGACCCCGGCTGCCGCGGCCTTGGATGCGGCGAACGGGGGCCTGATCGGTAAGCTGATCGCCCGCGGCGACATTAAGGGCAAGAACGCGGAAACCCTGCTGGTCAACAACCTGCCCGAAGGCAATATCGTTCGTATCGTCCTGGTCGGCTTCGGCGAACGCGGCAAAGTCAGCCGTAAACAATACCGCAAGGCGCTGGCCGCGGCGGTCAAAACCGTCAAGGACAGCAAAGTGCAAACTGCGAGCAGCGCACTGCTGGACATCGACGTCGATGGTGCAGACAGCCAATGGAAAGCCCGACAAATCGTCGAAGTGTTCAACGACGGCCTGTACCAATACAGCGCGACCAAAAAAGTCGACGACAAAATTCCGCTGCAACAGCTCCGCATCGTCGCTAACGACAGCCAAAAGGCGGCGGCCGAAACCGGTCTGCAACAGGGGGTCGCAATCGCGTTGGGCGTCGAATTGGCTAAACAACTGGCCGACCTCCCCGGCAATATTTGCACGCCGACCTACCTTGCCAAACAAGCGCTGGCACTGGCCGGCCAACACGAGTTGTTGAGCTGCGAAATCCTGGAAGAAAGCGACATGGAAGCGCTGGGCATGGGCTCGTTTCTGTCGGTAACCCGCGGCAGCCGCCAGCCGGCCAAATTGATCTGCCTGGAATACCGGGGCGGCGACAAAAACGCCAAACCCATCGTGCTGGTCGGCAAAGGCCTGACCTTCGACGCTGGCGGCATTTCGTTGAAACCCGGTCAAGGCATGGACGAAATGAAGTACGACATGTGCGGCGGCGCCAGCGTGCTAGGCATCGTCCGCGCCACCAGCCTTTTGAATTTGAAACTGAACATCGTCGGCTTGGTGCCGGCTTCGGAAAACCTGCCGGACGGCGCCGCCAACAAACCGGGCGATATCTGGACCAGCATGTCCGGCAAGACTATCGAAATCTTGAACACCGACGCCGAAGGCCGCCTGATCCTGTGCGACACGCTGACCTATGCCAAAAAATACAACCCGGACGTCATCATCGACATGGCGACCTTGACCGGTGCCTGCATCGTCGCTTTGGGCCGGGTGCCGAGCGGCTTGTTCGGTAACGACGACAAACTCTGCAACGAATTGATCGGGGCCAGCGAAACCGCCTGCGACTTGCTGTGGCGGATGCCGATCTGGGAAGAATACCAGGAGCAACTGAAATCCAATTTCGCCGATCTGGCCAACATCGGCGGCCCGGACGGCGGCAGTATCACCGCGGCGGTATTCCTGTCCAAATTCGCCGAGGAATACCGTTGGGCGCACATCGACATCGCCGGCACCGCCTGGCGCACCGGCGCCAACAAGGGCGCTACCGGCCGGCCGGTGCCGTTAGTTACCCAGTATTTGTTGAATCGGGCATCGGCTTAACCGGTGCCGTGGCGCCCGGCTTACGCCGGGCATTGCGCTACCCCCTCTTTTCCAAAGAGGGGCAGTGGAGATTTTCCAAATAAGCCCATCTATCCCCGCGGCTAGTTAACAAGGGTAAGTAACTTAGAGACGTATTGGATTGGGATAGCTTGAGTTATTGGTTGTAACTATGTGGCACGATTGAATTGCCGGACCCCAGAAGCCATGCATCGCCAGCTCTCCCCTGGTTCTTGTAGCCCAGCACAGGTTTCTGCACGAAGTAAATCCATGCCGGGATGACGACTTCGAATTGCTTTCAACGACTAATCCGAACATGCCTTGAATTGGCCCCACCCCGCCCAAACGCCCAACTTAAACCGACATGACCGAAACCAGTCATTCGCCATCCGTCCCGGAAGTCAGCTTCTACGTGCTCGGCAGCCACGATCAGCAGCAGCGCCTGGAATTCGCCTGCAAATTGGTCGAGAAAATCTACCGCACCGGTTTTTTCTGTTACGTGTTGGCCGAATCGGCCGAACAGGCCGGGCAAATCGACAAAGCCTTGTGGACCTTCCGCGCCGGCAGCTTCGTCCCCCACCAAATTTACCAAGGCTTACTGCCGCAATATCCCGGCACGATATTGATCGGCGACAGCGACATTCCTGAGGCCTGGCGCGGCGTCATCGTCAACCTGTCCTCGACGTTCCCGCCCGCCGAACCGCCGACCGAACGGATTCTGGAAATATTGGACAACAGCGAACAATCCAAACAAGCCGGCCGTCAGCGCTACCGGCATTACCAGCAGTTGGGTTTATCGATCAATACCCACAAAATGTAAGCCGGGCCGGGAGCAGCTCCGGGCTCTAGCGAAGCTCTCAGCCACGCCGCATCCTCCGCGTCGGCATGCAGGCTTTTGGCTGCCGCCGCACATTTTCCAGTGGCCGCTTCGGCTTTGGCTGCTTCGGCCCAATAGTTTGAACAGCAGGCGCCCCGCGCGACCATGGCCGCCCCGGTTTCGTGCGGATATCGCCTTTGCCGAACCGCGCTATTCAACAGGCATGAACGCCGATGCCGCTCATTATTTTCATCGTGGCTGCCATCGCTGCGCGCAGACATCGAACTATTTGCCGGCGTTGCCTGTATAATCTCCGGCAGAGTTGGCCGAACAGTCGCCGTTCCGCGCAAGCGGGAGGGAGGAAAGTCCGGGCTCCATAGGGCAGGGTGCCAGGTAATGCCTGGGAGGCGCGAGCCTACGGAAAGTGCCGCAGAAAATATACCGCCTGGTTCGTATCGGACCCGGTAAGGGTGAAATGGTGCGGTAAGAGCGCACCGCGCAACTGGTAACAGGTGTGGCAGGGTAAACCCCACCCGGAGCAAGATCAAATAGAGGAGCATTGGCGTGGCCCGCGCTGCTCCTGGGTAGATTGCTTGAGCGCTTGGGTGACCAAGCGCCTAGATGAATGGCTGTTCACGACAGAACCCGGCTTACAGGCCAACTCTTTCTCTTCCCCTATTCTCTTTTGCCATCCGCAAATTTTCCATGACCTTGAAAAGCGACGAGTTCTACCTGAAGGCCGAACAATTGATCGCGGCCGGCCGCTTTATCGACAGCAAAGGCTGGGTGCCTGCCACCAGCGGCAACTTTTCGGCGCGTTTGGCGGACGGCAATATTGCGATCACGGTATCAGGCCGGCATAAAGGCCGTTTGCAAACCGACGACATCATGCTGATCGACCCTCAAGGCCGCTCCCTCGACGGCAAGAAGCCGTCGGCGGAGACCTTGCTGCATACCTCGATTTACCGACGTTACCCGGATGTCCAGGCCGTATTGCACCCGCATTCGGTGAATGCCACCTTGACTGCCCGGCTGTTTCAAAACGAAATCGTGCTGGAAGATTACGAGCTGCTGAAGGCATTGCCCGGCATCGATACCCACGAAAGCCGCATCGTCGTACCAATCTTCAGCAACGATCAGGATATTCCGCGTCTGGCGGCCGAGGTCGAGCACTATTTGGACGCACACGGCGACATTCACGGCTACATTATCGCCGGCCACGGTTTTTACACTTGGGGCGCTTCGGTGGACGATGCCTTACGCCATCTGGAAGCCCTGGAGTTTTTATTCGATATCGAAATTCGTCTGCACGGAGTGAAACGATTATGAGCGCATTGACTACCTACCCCGCCGACCAACCAGGCCAAGGCCAAACCTGGCACGACTTTGATGCGATCTCCAGCCAATTAAACGGCCTGGGCGTGCAATTCGAACGCTGGCAAGCCGATTGCGCGTTTACGACTGACGACGATGCCGACGCGGTGCTGGCGGCTTACCAAAGTTCGATAGACAAATTGAAACAGCAATACGGTTTTCAGTCGGTCGACGTGATCAGCCTGAACGCCGAGCATCCCAACAAGGATGCATTGCGGCAGAAGTTTTTGTCCGAGCATATTCACAGCGACTTCGAAGTGCGTTTTTTTGTGGAAGGTAGAGGATTGTTTTACCTGCATGTCGGCGATCAAGTGCACGCGGTATTGTGCGAACAAGGCGATTTGATCAGCGTTCCGGCCAATACCAAGCATTGGTTCGACATGGGCGAAAACCCGGCTTTCAAATGCATCCGCCTGTTCACGACCGAAGACGGCTGGGTGGCGGATTTTACCGGCGACAAGATCGCCGATAGCTTCCCGACTCTGGACCAATACCTCGCGAACTTATGATCGAAGCCATCGTTACCGACATTGAGGGCACTACGTCGTCGTTGTCGTTCGTCAAGGACGTGCTGTTCCCTTACGCCCGCGCCCACCTGCCCGACTTCGTCGCCGAGCACTGCGCCGATCCTGAGGTACAAGCCTTATTGGACGATGCCAACCGGCTGGCGGGCGGCCAACTCGATCAAGCGGCATTGATCGAACAATTCATTGCTTGGATCGATGCCGACCAGAAAATCACGCCGCTTAAATCCCTGCAAGGCTTAATCTGGCTGGACGGTTACCGCAACGGCGATTTTACCGGCCACGTCTACGCAGATGCGGTCCGCAATTTGCGCGCGTGGCATCAGCGCGGATTGAAGCTCTACGTTTATTCGTCCGGCTCGGTGCAGGCGCAGAAATTATTGTTCGGTCACAGCGACTTCGGCGATCTGACGCCGCTGTTCTCCGGTTATTTCGATACCCGCATCGGCGGCAAGCGCGAAACCGATTCTTATCGAAAAATAGCCGAGGAACTCGGTTTGCCTGGTGCGCAGATCCTGTTTTTGTCCGACATTCGTGAAGAACTGGATGCGGCGCGGGCGGCCGGCTTTGCTACCCGCTGGCTGGTGCGGGAACAGCAGGCGGCGGATGCCGGCGCCGAACATCTCCAAGCGGCCGATTTCGATGCGATACGGTTTTAAGCGAATTCGACGCAGGCTATGAAAATCGCCATCCTATCGCGCGACCCGGCGCTGTATTCCAGCGTGCGGCTTATGGAGGCCGCCAAAGCGCGCGGCCATGACGCGCGCATCTTCGATCCGACCCATTGCTACATGAACATCACCTCGATGAAGCCGTCGATCCATTACATGGGCGAGGATTTGTTGGGTTACGACGCGGTGATTCCGCGCATCGGCGCGTCGATTACCTTTTACGGCACGGCGGTGCTGCGCCAATTCGAAGTGATGGGCGTCTACACCCTGAACAAGTCGGCGGCAATCAGCCGATCCCGCGACAAAATGGCCTCCAGCCAACTGCTGGCCCGCAAAGGCATCGATTTACCGATCACCGCGTTTGCCCATAATCCGGACAATATCGAGGATTTGATCGCCGAAGTCGGCGGCGCGCCGTTGGTGATCAAACTGGTGGAGGGCTCGCAAGGCATCGGCGTGGTGCTGGCGGAAACCCATAACGCTGCCCACAGCGTGATTCAGGCCTTCATGGGCCTGAACGCCAACATCATGGTGCAGGAGTTCGTTCAAGAGGCGGCCGGCAGCGACATTCGCTGTTTCGTGATCGGCGACAAAGTAGTGGCGGCGATGAAGCGCCAAGGCCGCGAAGGCGAATTCCGCTCCAATCTGCATCGCGGCGGTACTGCGACGCTGATCAGACTGGCGCCGGCCGAGCGCGCCGCGGCGGTTCAAGCGGCAAAAATCATGGGCTTGGACGTGTGCGGCGTGGATTTGCTGCGTTCCAAACGCGGACCGTTGGTGATGGAAGTCAATTCCTCACCCGGCCTGGAGGGAATCGAAAAGACCAGCGGCAAGGACATTGCCGGTTTGATGATCGAACACATCGAAAAAAACGCCGGAAAGGTCAAGTCTGCATAAGAAAGAGTCCGGCTGCGCCGGACTCGGAGAATGCCGCTATTGCTCCAGCGTGACGAAAGCCAGTTTCGAGATGCCGGCGTGTTGCACGGTTGCCATGACTTCCGCCACTTTGCCGTAGTTGACGCCTTGGTCGGCGTAGATATGGATGATCAGCTCGGGGTTGGCGGCCAGTTCGCTTTTCAGCGTGGTGTCCAGCGCCACCAGATCGGCGATCGGATTCTTGTTCAACGTCACGGCGCCCTGGGCGTCGATACCCAATTGCATCGGCTGTTTTTCGGTATCAGGCGTGGTTGAGGCCGTTTTCGGCAGCGCCACGTTCACGGATTGGGTTAGTAAAGGCGCCGTTACCAACAGAATGATGACCAGCACCAGCATCACGTCGACCAGCGGCGTGACGTTTATCTCGCTGACCGCCTCGTCGTCTTCCGAATTCGTTTTAAATCCCATTTATTTACTCCTTGTTTTTACCGTTGTCGCCAAAGGCGATATGCAGAAAGCCGTCCACGAAATTTTCCAGCGACGCCCGATGGTGCTTGGCGCGCCTCAGGAAAAAATTGTAGGCCAAGACTGCAGGAACCGCTACCGCGATACCGATGGCCGTGGCGATCAAAGCGTCGCCGATCGGGCCGGCCACAACGTCGAGGCTGGCCGAGCCGCTGGCGCTGATGTCGTGCATCGCGTGCATGATGCCCAATACGGTACCGAATAAACCGACGAACGGCGCCGTGCTGCCGATGCTGGCGAGCATAGTCAGGCCGCTTTCCATCCGGCGTTGCTCGTCCTGGGTTTGTTTACGCAGGGTTTGTTCCAGCAAGTCTTGGGGCGAACCGCGGAATTTCAGGCTGGCGCAGGTCTCCGGGTGGCTCATTTCCGCCAACCAGGCAAAACCGCATTGGGCGATGCGGGCTTTCGGGCCGCGCGCGGTCTCGGCGGGCAATTGTTCGGCGGCTTTCAAATCGGCCGAGTCCCAAAAAGCGGCGTTGTACTTTTTGTTGTAATAGTTGTTTTTGGCGAATTGCCAAATTTTAAACAGAATCAAAGTCCAGGTTATCAGCGAAAACACCACCAATGTGTACAGCGTGGCGTCGATAACAGCTTCCGGGGCTATATGGTAAGGCATTACTCTCTCCGAGTTTTATTATTCACGTAGTGTAAAAATGATTGGCACGATCACCGAACTGGCCACCGGCGTTTCACCGCGCTTGGCCGGAATGAATTTCCATTTTTTGACGGCCTCTACCGCCGATTCGTCCAGTATTTCGTGGCCGCTGCTCTGATCCACCGCGACCGCATCGCTCAGGCCTTCCGCGGAAACCTGGACCTTTAACAGCACTTTACCCTGCCAACCGCGGCTTTTCGCGATCATCGGGTATTCCGGCTTCGGATTGTGCGCATAGTTGGCGCGGAAATTGGCTTCGGTAAATTGTTCGGCGTGAGTCGGCACGCTGCTCGCGGCGGTGGCCGGGGCGCTGGGTGCGCTCGGCGCGGTAACCGGAGTCGGCTGCGGCTCGGCCGGGGCTTCCACCGGCGCAAATTCCGGCGCTTTTTGCACAATCGGCGGCGGCGCCTTCTTCGGCACCGGTTTCGGCTGCGGTTTTTTCGGCGGCGGCTTTTTCTCCGGCGGCGGAGGGGCGGGCGGTGGCGGCGCGGCACTGGGTTTCGGCGCCGACATCGCTATCATCGACACTTCCATGACCAACGGTTGGGCCTGGGTCAATTTTTCTTCCGGTTGCAACAGTTGCTGCAGGCCCCAAATGTGCAATAACAGCACCAAGACCGCTAGCAGCCGCAGCATGCTGGCGGGCCGTTCTTCGCCGAACAGGCTCCGCCAAAACCAATGTTGACCGCGCTCCCCCGTTTGCCCCGCACCGCCGAAGGATACCAAGTGATTTTCCGGCAAAGCATCTTCGTGGTTTTTAAATAAAAACATATAGGCTGTTCGATACAAAAATATGCGCGATTGGTTTTTTAATCATACATTGTATGTTATTAGTTCCCCCCGCGTCAGCCGCATCTGGGGCGACTGGCGTGGCCGAATATAGACTAAGACGTTTCAGAACCTTAAATCCCCACTACCATCCTTTGCCATTGGCGGCAAAATCGCGAACTGTGGCATAATTTTCAAGCCCGTCCTCCCTTCTTTCCGATTTTTTCTATGCCCGCAAAACAATCCCAGACCAAGGAGCAAATCGCTGCGTTGGCCTTTAGCGCCATCGGCGTCGTATTCGGCGATATAGGCACCAGCCCGTTATATGCCATTAAAGAGGTATTTCACGGCGGCTTGCCTACCGATACGGTTCACGTGCTAGGCGTGTTGTCGCTGATTTTCTGGGCCATCACGCTGGTGGTGACGACCAAATACGCCATCTTCATCATGCGCGCGGACAATAAGGGCGAAGGCGGGATTATGGCTTTGATGGCGCTGGCTTTGCACGGCTCCAAAGACAACACGGAGCGCAAGCTGTTCATCGTCACGATAGGCTTGCTCGGGGCGGCGCTGTTCTACGGCGACAGCATGATCACGCCGGCCATTTCAGTGCTGAGTGCCGTGGAGGGTTTGCGGATCGTCGCCCCCAGGCTGGAGAGCTTTGTTACGCCGATCACGATCCTGGTGTTGGCCATGCTGTTCATCATCCAGGCCAAAGGTACGGGCCGGGTCGGCCGCATGTTTGCGCCGGTGATGTGTTTTTGGTTTGCAGCCCTGGCCCTGCTCGGCATCGTCAATATCGTCCAGCATCCGGACGTGCTGATGGCAATCAATCCTTATTACGCCGCGAATCTGCTGCTCGAAATCGGCTGGAAAGGCTTTGTCATCATGGGAGCCGTGGTGCTGGCGATTACCGGCGCCGAGGCACTGTACGCCGACATGGGCCATTTCGGTTTGAAACCGATCCGCTATGCTTGGTTCGGTTTCGTGTTCCCGGCGCTGTTGTTGAATTATCTGGGCCAGGGCGCCTTGTTGATCGGCAACCCGAAGGCGGTGGAGAATCCGTTCTTTTTGATGGCGCCGCAGTGGGCATCTTATCCGTTGTTGGTTCTGGCTACGCTGTCCACCGTGATCGCATCGCAAGCCGTGATTTCCGGCGCCTTTTCCGTCACCCGCCAAGCCATCCAGTTGGGCTATTGCCCGCGGATGAACATTCGCCATACTTCCGGCGACGAAATGGGCCAAGTATTCGTGCCGACCATCAACTGGCTGTTGATGGTGTCGGTGTTCATTTTGGTACTCAGCTTTAAATCTTCGTCGGCACTCGCCTCGGCTTACGGCATCGCCGTGACCGGCACCATGATCGTCGACACGATATTGGCGTTCATCGTGATCCAGGGCTTGTGGCAATGGAACAAGCCCACCAGCATTCTGTTTCTTTCGACGTTCTTGATCATCGACTTGCTGTTTCTGTCCTCCAACAGCCTGAAAATTCCGCACGGCGGCTGGCTGCCGCTGGTGGTCGGTACCGTGCTGTTCTTGGTGATGACCACCTGGATCAAGGGCAAACAACTGCTGGCGCGCTATCTGGACGAACGCCGGGTATTGTTCGAGGATTTGGAAGAGCGCTTGCGCGACCGGCCGCCGGCCACCGTACCCGGTACCGCGATTTATATGGCGCGCAACGTGCACGGCGTGCCGCAGGTTTTGCTGCACAACCTGGAGCACAATCACGTCATTCACGAGAAAGTGATCGTACTGACCATCGTCACTCGCGAGGAGCCTTACGTGGAAGAGGCGCAGCGGGTCAAAATCCGCTCGTTCGGCGACAGCGGCAATTTTTACCGGGTCAAGTTGTATTTCGGCTTTCAGGAAGAGCAGGACGTCCGTCGTGCCTTGCAACTTTGCTGTCACGAAGGCCTGGATATCAACCAGAAAACCGTGTCGTTTTTTATCGGTAGCGAGCGGCTGTCATTCCGCCGCAAAAGTCCGATGCCGAAATGGCGACGCTCGCTGTTCAGTTTCCTGACTCACAATTCCAGCAGCGCGATCGAGTATTTCAAAATCCCGGTCGAACGCGTGATCGAGTTGGGGATTCGGATCGAGTTGTAAACCCTGCGCCGCGGCTACCGGTCGCGGCGTCCGCGCCAACCGCCCGGCCGGCTATCGCCGTTGCCGCGCTCGCGCCATTCCCTGCGGCCACCGGCTTCGGCCGGTTCCGGCCGCGCCATCAACGAGTTTCCGCGCCAGGAAGAGCGGTCCGGCTGCTGATCGTGCCTATCGTGGTCCGGCGAACGCCTGCCCCAGTCGCCGCGACGGTCGTCGTGACGGTCGAAATCGGGCCGGCGCCAGTCATGGTGGTCGCGATGGTCGTGAACTCGGCCTTGAGGCAGGTAGTAGCGGCCGTAAGTGATGGTCGTGCTCGGGGTGTAATAGCTCGAACCGTAACTTTGGTAATAACCCGGAGTCGAGTAACCGGAGCCGTAACCGTAACTCGAATAGCCGCGTTGGTAATAGCCGGTCGCGCAACCCGACACGGCAATGGCTAGGATCGAAATAACGACGACTCTTAAGGTTTTCATGACTGCCTCTTGGCTGTTGGGCCCTCTTGATTTAAGTTGGCTTCAGCTTACCGAGGCAGACTTAATCGGTGCTTAAACTTGCGGTCCGGCCAAATAATTCTCCGGCTCCACGGCGACCGGATTGGTCAACGTGCCGATGCCTTCGATTTCGATGCGCACGATTTGTCCCGGCTTCAAATAACCGCGCGGTTTCATCTTCACGCCGACACCGGCCGGCGTGCCGGTGCTGATCACGTCGCCGGGTTCCAGGGTCATGACTTGGCTCAGATAAGCGATCAACTCGTAGCAATTGAAAATCATCTCGCCGGTGTTGGCGTTTTGGCGCAATTCGGCGTCGACCCAAGTTTTCAGGCTCAGATTATGCGGATCGGCGATTTCGTCGGCGGTGACCAGCCACGGGCCGAGCGGGCCGTGGGTATCGAACGACTTGCCCAGGGTCCAGGTCGGCGTACGGGCCTGCCAGTCGCGCACCGTGACGTCGTTGCAAATGGTATAGCCGGCAATCACTGCGTTGGCGCGTTCGGCGGAGACGTTTTTGCAGCGTTTGCCGATGACCAGCGCCAGCTCGCCTTCGTAATCGACTTTATCCGAAACCGGCGGCAGGTGGATCGCCGCACCGGGGCCGATCACGCAGGTGCCTTGCTTGGTAAAAAACGTCGGGTATTCCGGCTTTTCCAGACCGGTTTCGCCGATATGGTCGGCGTAATTCAAACCCACGCCCAACAATTTGCCGGGACGCGGGATCGGCGCCAGCAATTGCACCTCAGCCAACGACTTGCCGGCAGCGCCGCTATCGATCAAGGCCTGTAACGCCCGTTGCGCCGACGCGCCCGCCGCCAGAAACTCCAACATGTCGTTGGGCAAACCGGCGCCTGCCGCTATCACCTGTTCGCCTACTACCGCACCGATTTTGCGTTCGCCGTTGTCCAGAAAAGTCGCCAGTTTCATTCGTGCTATCCCGTCCCAAAAACCTGCCATTCTAGCCGATCGGCTGCCAATTCGCGGCAAGCCGGCGTTGGCGTTCGCCGCCCGTCGCGTTGTGGGTTACAATCGCGGCTTGATTGTCCGCGGCCTGGCCGCCCCATTTCGAGTTCCACCGATGACACCCGCCCAATTTGCCGATTACGCCCAACAGGGCTATAACCGCATCCCGGTCTGGCGCGAAGTTTTAGCCGACCTGGACACGCCGCTCAGCGCTTATTTGAAGCTGGCCGACGGCGCCTATTCTTATCTGTTCGAATCGGTGCATGGCGGCGAACAATGGGGGCGTTACTCTATCATCGGTCTGCCTTGCCATACCCGGATCAAAATCAGCGGCAAGCGGATAACGGTCGAGGCTGAGGGCGCCGACAGCGAAGCCTTCGAGCATAGCCAACCGTTACAGTGGATAGAAGAATTCCGCCAACAATATAAAGTGCCGGACGTGCCCGGTCTGCCGCGTTTCAACGGCGGCCTGGTCGGTTACTTCGGTTACGAGACCATCGGTTACATCGAGCCGCGGTTGCAAGCGTCGGCCAAACCCGATCCGATCGGCGCGCCGGACATTCTGTTGATGGTATCCCAGGATTTGCTGGTGTTCGACAACCTGTCCGGCAAGATGCTGTTATTGACTCACGCCGACCCGGCCCACGATAACGCTTACCATAACGCCAAGGCCCGTTTGGATCGGCTGGTGGAAAAGTTGCGCAAGCCGCACGCCCACCCGCAACCGCACGCCGCGACCAAGCACGTGCAGGAAGCCGACTTCGTCTCCGGCTTTACCCAACAGGGATTCGAAGACGCGGTCATGAAAGTCAAACAATACATCACCGACGGCGATTGCATGCAGGTAGTGTTGTCGCAGCGGATGTCGATTCCGTTCCAGGCCGCGCCGCTGGATTTGTACCGGGCTTTGCGTTGCCTGAATCCGTCGCCGTACATGTTTTTCATGAATCTGGGCGATTTGCACGTGGTCGGCTCGTCGCCGGAAATTTTGGTACGACTGGAAGACAACGAAGTCACGGTCAGGCCGATTGCCGGCACCCGCAAACGCGGCGAAACCCACGAGCAGGATCTGGAGCTGGAAAAAGAACTGCTCGCCGATCCGAAAGAAATCGCCGAGCATCTGATGCTGATCGACCTGGGCCGCAACGATACCGGCCGGGTCGCCAAAATCGGCAGCGTCAAACTGACCGATAAAATGATCGTCGAACGCTATTCGCACGTGATGCACATCGTTTCGAATGTCACCGGCGAGTTGCAGGAAGGCAAGAATGCCTTCGACGTGTTGGCGGCGACTTTTCCGGCCGGCACCGTTAGCGGCGCGCCCAAGATTCGGGCGATGGAAATCATCGACGAATTGGAGCCGGTCAAGCGCGGCATTTATTCCGGCGCGGTCGGTTACATTTCCTGGTCCGGCAATCTGGATACCGCGATTGCGATCCGCACCGCCGTCATCAAGGATCAAACCCTGCACATTCAAGCCGGCGCCGGCATCGTCTACGACTCGATTCCGCGCAACGAATGGGATGAAACAATGAACAAAGGCCGCGCGGTATTCCGCGCCGTCAGCATGGCCGAAGCCGGCCTCGGAGGCAAAGCATGAGCGGCGTCAGATTGGTGATGGTCGACAACTACGATTCCTTCACCTACAACCTGGTGCAATATTTCGGCGAACTCGGCGCCCAGGTGGTGGTGGTACGCAACGACGAAGTCACGGTGGAGGATATCGAAGGGTTGCGTCCGGACAAAATCGTCATTTCCCCCGGCCCCTGCACACCCAAAGAAGCCGGCATTTCTGTAGAAACCATCCACCGCTACGCCGGCAAATACCCGATCCTGGGCGTTTGTCTGGGTCACCAGAGCATAGGCTACGCCTTCGGCGGCAACATCATCCACGCCAAGCAGATCATGCACGGCAAGGTGTCGCCGGTGTATCACAAAGATTTGGGCGTGTTCAAAGGCTTGAGCAACCCGTTCACCGCCACCCGCTACCACTCGTTGGTCATCGAACAGGCCACGCTGCCGGATTGTCTGGAAGTGACGGCCTGGACCCAGGACGACGCCGGCAATATCGACGAAATCATGGGCGTGCGCCACAAAACCCTGGACATCGAAGGCGTGCAATTCCACCCCGAGTCGATTCTGACCGAGCATGGCCACGACATGCTCAGGAATTTTCTGCAGCGCTGACGAATCCGGCCGCGGCCGGTTTTATCCCGCGGCGCCCACCGCAAACGCCGTCTTATCGACGACTCGGCGCAATACGAAGCTGGAATGCACGCCGCTGACACCGGGAATGCCGGTGATGCGTTTCAGCAGCAATTCCTGGTAAGCGTCCAAATCCTTGACCGCGACCTTGAGCTGGTAATCGGCGGCCTGGCCGGTAATCAACAGGCATTCCATGACTTCCGGAATTTCGGCGACGGCGACTTCGAAAGAAGCAAAGCGCTCCGGCGTATGCCGGTCCATCGAAATCTGGATTAAGGCCGTCAGGCTGAGGCCCAAGGCCTTGGCATCCAGCAATGCCCGATAGCCGACGATCAGGCCGGCCTCCTCCAGCGCCCGCACTCGGCGCAAACACGGCGACGGCGACAGGCCGATGCGGTCGGCCAATTCCTGATTGCTGATCCGGCCGTCCGTTTGCAAAATCTCCAAAATCTGCCGGTCGTAGCGATCCAATTCCATAAAATTCCGCTCAATCTTAAAAATGCACAATTAATTTAAACATATGAAATTAAATTGGCAATATTCCTCCAATTTATCGTTCAATCAAGACTAACAACGCAATCGCCTGCGCGTCGATTTGGCCTATCGTATCGCCAACCGAAACGCAGGAGACCAGCGATGTTAAGCAACCCTTCTTTGAAATACCGCCCGTTCCCGCCGGTCGCGTTGGCCGACCGGCAATGGCCCAACCGCAGCATCACCCGTGCACCGATCTGGATGAGCACCGACTTGCGCGACGGCAACCAGGCTTTGTTCGAGCCGATGAATGCCGCGCGCAAATTGCGCTTATTCGAGACGCTGTGCGGCATCGGTTTCAAACAAATCGAAGTGGCGTTTCCGTCGGCGTCGCAGACCGATTTCGACTTCGTCCGCCAACTGATTACCGAACACCGAATTCCGGACGACGTGACAATAGAAGTACTGAGCCATGCCCGCGCGCCGCTGTTGCGCCGCACCGTCGACAGCTTGCGCGGCGCCCGCAGCGCAATCGTGCATATCGTCAACGCCACCTCGCAACCGTTCCGCGAGCTGGTATTGGGCATGAGCCAAGCTGAAGTGCTGGCGATGGCGGTCGATGCAGTGCGCTTGGTCAAGGACTTGACCGCCGCGCAACCGGACACCGATTGGCGTTTGCAATATAGCCTGGAAACTTTCACTGCCACCGAGCTGGATTACGCGCTGGCAGTGGCCGACGCGGTGGTCGAAGCCTGGGGTGCGACGCCGGATAACAAGCTGATTTTGAACCTGCCGTCCTCGGTGGAAAACGCAACGCCGAACGTCTATGCCGACCAGATCGAATGGATGCACCGCCGCATCGCTCGCCGCGACAGCGTGGTGTTGAGCGTGCATCCGCACAACGACCGGGGTACAGCGGTGGCCGCCGCCGAATTGGCGCTGATGGCCGGGGCGGAACGGGTCGAAGGCTGTTTGTTCGGCAACGGCGAGCGTACCGGCAACGTCGACTTGGTGACCTTGGCCTTGAATTTGTACACCCAGGGCATCGCGCCGGGCCTGGATTTTTCCGACATCGACGCGGTGGCGCGCAGTTTCGAAGCCTGTACCGGTTTGACGGTACCGCCGCGCCAGCCTTACGCCGGCGACTTGGTGTTCACGGCGTTTTCCGGTTCGCATCAGGACGCGATCAAGAAAGGCTTCACCGCGCAAACGGCGGACGCTGTGTGGAACGTGCCGTATTTGCCGTTCGATCCGGCCGACGTCGGCCGCGGCTACGACGCGGTGATCCGGGTTAACAGCCAGTCCGGCAAGGGCGGCATTGCCCATTTACTGGAAAACCACTACGGCCTGGTGTTGCCGCGCCGGTTGCAGGTGGAATTCGCGCAAGTGGTTCAGCGCCAGGCCGATGCGGAAGGCGGCGAAATCGGCCACGCGCAAATCTGGCGCTTGTTCAAGGCCGCGTATTTGGAGGCGAACGCACCGCTGCTTTACCTCGGCCACCGCTTGAGCGATAGCGCCGGCGGCCAGCGGATTGAATTGGATCTGCATTGGCGCGGCGTAGCGCGGTGTTTGGTTGGCGCAGGCAACGGCCCGCTGGATGCGGCGGTCGCCGCGTTGGCGGCGCTGGACTACGCTGTCACCATCCGCAGTTATGAAGAACGCTCGCTCGGCCCCAGCCACCACGGCGGCGATGCCCAGGCCTGCGCCTTCGTCGAACTGGCCGGACCGGACTCGCGTACTGGCTACGGCGTCGGTATCGACGACAACTTGGTCACGGCCTCGATCAAGGCGCTGGTCAGCGGCATCAATCGTTTGGTCGGATAGCTTGCCAGGCCGGATGGCGCTCGATCGCCGCCAGGGCCTCGGCCAGCAAACCGATGCCCGGCTCGGTCCGGTGCCAGGTCGAGGCGCCGGACGGGTGCGGCAGCGGGATCAGGTCGGCGACGTGGCCGTAGGCCTCGACCCGAAATTGCTTGCCGATCACCTCGCTGAGCTTGTCGGCCTGCAACCATTGCCGGATCGCCAGTTTGCCGACCGGAATGATCAATTGCGGTTGCAATAGCTCGATTTCGGCACGCAGCCATGCCGCACAATGGTCGATTTCGGCCGGGTTCGGCACCCGGTCGCCGCCGCCGGCCTGTTTGCCGGGGAAGCAACGGCACACCGCCGCCATGTACAGCCGTTGCCGGACCTGCTCTTCGCTTAGTCCCAGCCGGCCGAACCAGCCGAATAAGGTTTTGCCGGCGGTCCAGGCGAACGGTTTGCCGAACTGGCCTTCCTTGCCGCCGGGCGCCTGGCCGATCAGCATCACCTTCGACAACACCGGCTGGCAGCATACCACCGGCCCGACCATGTCCGGACAGCGCCGGCAAGCCAGCAACTGTTCGCGGTGAGCGTGTAGCGCGGCTAACACTCGGCTTTAAGCCGGCTTGATCTCGATGCCGACCGGGCAGTGGTCGGAGCCGGCGATTTCCGGCAGGATGAAGGCGCTGCTTATGCTCGGCAGCAACGGCTCGCTGGCCAGCATATAGTCGATCCGCCAACCGATGTTCTTTTCGCGGGCGTTGGCGCGGTAACTCCACCAACTGTATGCCACCGTGTCGGGGTGGAAATGGCGGAAGCTATCAACCAGACCGCGCCCCAGAATGCCGCCGAAGCCGTCGATCTCGGCCTGGGTATAGCCGGCCGATTTGTTGTAGTTGGCCTTGGGCCGGGCGATGTCGATGGCTTGGTGGGCGACGTTGAAGTCGCCGCCGACGATGACCGGCTTGCGGCTTTGCAAGTCGGCCAGATAATCAGCGAATGCTTGGTCCCAGGTTTGCCGGTAATCCAGCCGGGATAAGCCGTCGCCGGAATTGGGGACATAAACGTTGACCAAATAAAAACCTTCGTATTCTGCGGCGATAACCCGACCTTCCGAATCGTGATCGGTCTGGCCGATGTCGCGCAGAATCTGCAAAGGCTGCTGCCGGCACAGCAGCGCGACGCCGGAATAGCCCTTGCGCTCGGCCGAATTGGCGTGAACGTGGTAACCGTCTATGCCGGCCAAGGCTTGGGCGACCTGATCTTCCTGGGCCTTGGTTTCTTGCAGCAAGATGCAATCGGCGTCGATTCGAGCCAGAGTTTCGGCAAAACCTTTGCCTTGCACGGCGCGAATGCCGTTAACGTTCCAGGAGACGATTTTCATGGACTTGATGGATGGAGTTGCGACCGGCTTATTCTAAGCGCTGAAGGGGCAAAGGTCATGAGGAACCGGCCCGAACTCGCCGCGGCTGGCGTTATTGCGCCGTATCGAAACGGATCCGCTGAAAATATTTGGCCAAATCGATCCGGATCGGCATGAAATAGACGTGCAAACCGGTCTCGGCGGCAGTGGCGATCAGATTATTGGCGAACTCGACGTTCCAGTCGTAATCCGGGCGAAAACTCTTCGGGAATTTGACCCGGTTTTTCACTTCCCAGTAGTTTTGCGAGGCCTGGGTCGTGATCGGACTGATGCCGATGTAGGTTTCCAGGCCTTGCATATGCTCGGCATAAATCTCGACCATGCGCGGATCGTAAAACGGCTGTGAGAAAAAACCGGTGGCACCGGCATCGGCCTTGCGCCAGATATAGTCGCACTCGTCCTGCAAGCCCTGGCGATGCGGGTCGAAACCGGCGTAAATGTTCAACTCCGGAAAGCGGCTGCGCACGGCGCGAATCAAATCGACCACGTCGGTATTGTAAAACGCCCGTTTCAAGCCCTCGGGCGGATCGCCGGTTACCAGCAAGACGCTGTCCAGGCCGTATTCCTCGATGATGCGGAACAATTCGCCGCTTTCGATTTTGAAGTCGATGGCCCGGAAATGCGGAATGAAGCGGTATTTATCGCGGTCGATGCGGGTTGCCAACTGCCAACTGCGGGTGTCGAAGCGCTGGATGTCCGGCACGTTGATAATGTTGATGCCGCCGCTCAGGGTTTGCACAAAGGCGTATTGTTCGTCAAAAGCCGCCAGGCTTCTAGGGACGATTTCGAAAGAAATGTTCATGCAGGTGGTGAAGATGGTTGGTCTATTGATTCTTGGCGGCAATTTCAACCGGCCGTTCGCTGTTCCGGTATTTCGTCCTCGAGCGGTATGGCGTCCTGTTTGTTAGCCATCATGCCGGAGAACAGCGGCAGATAGGCGTTGGCGGAATGGTTGACGGCATCGACCATTTTCAAATATTGCTCCAGAACCTGTTCTCCCATCGGCGTCAGCACCGTGCCGCCGCCGTGGCGGCCGCCTTTCGCGGCATGCACCAACGGCTCCGCGAAGCTGCGGTTCATCACGTCCACCAGCAGCCAGGCCCGACGGTAACTCATGTTCATGGACTTACCTGCCGCCATGATGGAGCCGGTTTTGCGAATAGCCGCCAGCAGTTCCGCCTTACCCGGCCCCATCGCAATTTCCTGGTTATGCATCAGGCGTACCGTGATTTTTAATTGCGGCAGCAGGGCATCCGCATCGGTCTTGGTAGGTTTCATGGCTTGGCAACGGACGAAAACGACTAAGGGTTGGCATGATACATCGCCGACCGCTTTAATTCTAAATAGTATCTGCCGCAATGCAATATTCGGCCGCCCCCTCAAAACTCATAAGCCATCCTAAAATCGAGGCGTTGTTGTCCGATGTCGACGGTGCCGTGGGAATGGAACGGGTAGGCCCAGTCCAGTTCGCCGCTCAGGCGTTTCAGCAGTTGCAGCCTGAGGCCGATGCCGGCCGCGGCCAGGGTTTCGCTGGCCGGGGTCGGTGCAATCGGCGCATCGGTCCACAGGTGGGCCCAGTCGATGAAGCCGAGCAGGCGCAGGTTTTGCGCGGTGTCGATCTCATTCGGCAGCAGGTGCGGGCTGTACAGCTCCAGCGACAGGTTGACGCCGTGGTCGCCCAGCACCTGGGTCTGGTGGTAGCCCCTGACGCTGAGCGGGCCGCCGGCCGAGAACTGTTCGTTGCTGATCAGTTTCGCCATGCTGGCCTGGCCGCCGGCGCGGGCTTGCAGCCGAAAGTCTCCCGGCAGTTGCTGTTGGTGTTTCAGCTCGGCGGTCAGGTAGAGGAAATTGGGCGTGGCGCCGGCGCGTTTGCTTTCGAACTGCTCGGCGTCGTTGCCCAGGCCGCGGAAGCTGAAGTGGCCGCTCAGGTTCAGGCTGCTGGCATAACCGTCGCCGCGGCGGACGCCGTCGTAACCGGCGACGAAGGCGGCGTAGCTGATCGGGCTGCCGCTGCCGGCGAACTGGGCGATCTGCTGGTCGAAGCTCTTGTAATCCACGCCGAAGTTGAGGCTGTGCAGCACGCCGTCGCTGGCGCCGTCCAGCGGTTTCACCAGGCGGGCGCCGTAGATGGAACCGGCGCCGACCACCGACAGGCCGCCGACGTTGACGCCGAGCTGGGTGCTGGAGCTGATGCCGATGCCGTACAGCGCCAGCCGGGTGTCGGCCCAGCCGGTCGGCAGCACGTAGGTGCCGGACCAGACTTCGACTTCTTCGGCGTTTTGCGGCGAGACCTGGTATTGCACCGAAGCACTGTGGAACTTCTGCCACAGGTTGTCGTAGCGCAAGCTGCCTTGCAGCCGGGTGTAGCTGGTATGTTCCGAGTTGCGGCTGTTCAGCTCCAGACTGCCGTGCAGCGGCAGTTCGTCCTTGACCTTCAGTTCCACTTCCATCTTGCCCGGGGTCGAGCCGGCGCGGAACACCGGCGTGATCGAGCGGTCGCCGGATTGCTTGGCCAGCGCGTTGATCTGTTCCTGCACCTGCGGCATATGCGGCGCCCGGCCCTCGGCCAGGGCTGGCACCCCGGCGCGGATCTTGCCCAAGTCGAAATAGCGCGAACCGCTGATGTGCAAGGTCTCGATACTGCCCTCCACCACTTGCAGCCTGACGCTGGCCTCGTTGACGTCCTGTTCCGGGATCGACACCACCACGGTCGGGTAACCGGCGGCGCGGTAGGCCTGCTCCAGCGCGGCCCGGGCCTGTTCCACATCGGCCACGGTTTTCTCCGGCCCCAGATAGGGATACACCGCCTGTTCCAGAGTTTCGTCGTCGAGCAGGCTGTTGCCGTCGATCTGAAAGTCCAGCACGTCGAAGCGCGGCTGCGCTTCGCCGGCCCATTGCGTGGCGGTGTCGGCGGCGTCCTTTCCGGTACCGGCTGCGGCCGCGCTGTCGCCGCGGGCGGCCTCGCCGGGCGGCGTTGGCGCCGGCGGCGGCGCGGCATCGGCTGCGCTAGCGAGCAGACAGCAGGCGGCCAGCCAGGCCGGCGTTAACGGTTGGCAGCGTTTCATTGCCCAGCCCCCCGATTGACAGGCGTTTGTGGCGATGCCACTGCGGATTCGCTGTCACCCAGCGGCACTGCGGCTGAGGACGCTGCGGTTGCGCTGGCCGCTTCTGCCGGCTGCCCGCCGGCGCTATCGGCGCCAGGCTCGGCGCGGGTGGCGGTGTCGATGGGCTCTGACGCTTCCTGCGCCGGCTCGGCCGCGGCCTGGCCGGCCGCTAACGCCGCACCGGCCTCGAACGGCGTCACTTTCAACTGCTTGAGCTGATAACGGTATGCCTCGGCCCGGTTTTGGCTGTCGACCTTGGCGATGCCGGTGAGCGGTTCCAGTTCCGCCAGTTGCTGCCACAGGCCTTTCTGTTCGTATTGCTCGACCACTTTTTGGTTCAGCTCGCGCAACTGTTGGTTCAGTTGGCCGCATTGGCCGATCCACTGCTCCCGTTCCTGCACCGCCTGCACCAACAATTGGTTGTCGTCGCGAATGGCGCGGGCTTTGGCCACCACATCGTTGTGTTTTTGCACCAGGGCCTGTTCGCGCTGGCGCTGCTGGCTGAGCTGGCTTTCCAGGCTGGTTTTGACCGCTTCCAAGCCGTTTTTATAGCGCGCGACTTCGCCTTGCAGCGGCGCCAGTTGCGCCACGGCGGCTTCCAGGCTTTTCAGCTTGGCTTCCAGACCGGCCTTTTCGTTGAGCCAGGCCGCTTTCTCGGCTTCCAGCGCTTGCTTTTCCTGGCTGAGCTGGCGGATCAGGCCTTGGGCCTTTTTGATCGCGTCGCCGCCGGGGACGGCGGCTTTGGGTTCGGCGTCACTGGTTTCAATGCCGGCCAACAGCAGTAGCAGGCATAACGGCGGGACATAAATCCAGCGCCAGGGTTGTTGCTTAGCCATCGCCTGCCCTCCTAGAACCGCGCATTCAAATCGACGTTGACGGTGTCGATGCTGTAGCGGGGACCGTCGATGGCGTCGGTGCTGAACCAGCGCAGGTTGAGCCAGGTGCTTTTGGCCAGGCCGTATTGCAGGCCCATCACCCAGCCCTTGGCATCGGTACCGCCCTGGTGGAAGATCGAGTCGGTGAAGGCGTCCAGCACCGCGTCGCGCTGCACGTAGCGATAAGCCAGGTTGACGTTCCAGTCGGCCCAGCGCCGCAGTTCCGGCACGCCGACGTCGACCCGCACCTGGTAGGCCTTGGTGCGCGGTTGCAGGTCGGTGCTGGCGAAGGCGGTGCCGAACTGGCTGAGGATTTTCTGCCGGTTGAAGCCCAGGTTTTGGGCATAATCGGCGGTGAACAGCACGTGGGTGTCGCCGAAGCCGGCGTAATCGAACATGGCCGTGGCATTGAACACCTTGAATTCGGAGGCCAGGCCGAACAAGCAGCCCACCGTGTCGGTGCAGTTGGGCAGCAAGGTGTTGGCGTCGCTGATCGCCACCATCGAGTTGCCCTTCTGCACGAACTGCGGTGCGGTCCAGTCGTAGGCATGGCTGCCGACCGGATTGCGCCGGGCCTGGACGTTGTGGAATTCGTAATACGACGCGGCCAGATTCAACCGCGAGTCCTGCCACACCAGCCAGTCGGCGCCGACCTGGCCGGCATACAACCATTTGTCGTTGACCGAGACGTCGATGTCCTGCAACGGGAATACGCCCAGCGTGACGAACAGGCTGTCCGGGGTCTGCTGGCCCTGGTTGATGCCGAAGCGGGCGGTCGGGTTCGGCGTTTTGTAGCCGGCCAGTTTGTTGCTGCCGCGATTGAACGGCAAGCGGAAGCTGCCGGCCACGCCTTCGAAACTCAAATCCGGGTCGAACACCACGTCGGTGGACAGGAACGGATTGATGATGCGGCCGGCATACAAGCTAAACCAGTTGGTCTTACGTTCGTCCAGGAAATCGTATTGCAGATAGGCGCGGTCGATGGCGAACTGGTAGGACTGGCCGGTGTTGCCCAGGGTCTGGTCGTTCGAGACGGGGTTGTTGATGTTGCTGGTGGCAAAGCGCACCCCGGCTTTCAAACCGTCGGCCAGGTTGGCTTCGAAGCCGAGACGGAAGCGTTCGCGTAGCCGCAGCCGGTCTTTTTGGTTGTTAATGATGGCCTCGTTCGGGTTCAGCGAGACCTGGGTGGTCAAGCCGGCCTGGTTGCCGGTGGCGGCACGGTTGATGGCCAGCCAGTTGTAGGGGCCGACGAAGTTGCCGGCCGCATCGAGGCCGACGTTCTCGACCCCGCCGGCGTTTTCTTTACCGTAGAACTCGTCGGCGAAACGGATACGGATATCGAAGCTGGGATGGATCGCCGCCACCCACTCCGGCAACGCGCCGGGAATGCCCCAGCCTTCGTCTTTGGCGTCGCGCTTCACGTCCTGCAACACCTCGGCCTTCAGTTCGGCGCGGACCTGGTCGCGGATTTCTTTTTTGACGAACTCGGGCACGTAAGCGACGTGTTTGGTTTTGCCGGTTTTACCCGCAACATTGGCCGGCTCGCCGGCCCAGTCGGCCGCGGTTTGGGCGGCGTCCGGGGTGGCCGTAGCCGAGGTTCCGCTATTGCCGGCCGGATTAGCAGCGCGCGCGGCATTGGCCGATTCGGCTTTGGCCTGCGCGGCGACCGCTTCCTGTTCGGCGGCCTGCACCAGGCCTTGGCCTTCATCTTGGTTAATCACGCCGCGCTGCACCAGCAGGTCGACCAGGTTGACCAGGGTGGATTTCTTGACCGGAATCACGGCGTCGGCCGGGGCCGGAGTGGCGGCTTGCGCCGCGCCGGCGCTGGCGGTCAGGCTGCCGGTCAAAACCAGGGCCAGGGATTTGCTTACGGTATTCATTTTGGTTTTTCGGTTATTGCTTGGTTTTCAATAGTTCGCTAGCCGAAGTAGCTCATGTAAGTCCGATTCGCGTCGGCGTCATCGGACGCCTGTGTTTTTAAGGTTTCGCTAGCGCGAAGCTTTTTTAATGTCGGGTCTCGGCCCGACAGCCGAGTGGCTTTTCTTTGTTTGGCCAAAGAAAAGCCACCAAAAGAAAGGCCACCCGGATGCCGCTTATTCCCTGCGCTCCACCGCTTTTATCGAGGGCCGGCAGAAGGGGCTTCCCAGCCCCTCCGCCGCCGTGCGGCATCCCTGCCGCACCCCTTCGGGCAATTCTCGATAAAAGCGGCGGTGCTCGGCGCGGCAAACGGGAGATAAAACCCTCCCACTACCGGCAGACTCACCGAACAACACGGGTAAATCTTCTGTCTGGATCGGTCCGATTGCCCCCAGCGCAATCGGACGCGGGGTTTTTAAAGGCTTCGCTACCGCCACAACGATTGAATACCGGTTCGCCGGTTGCTCCCCTTTGCCGCGCCGAGCACCGGCGGGTTTGGCAAGATCAGCCCGTCAGGGGCGCGGCAGGGAGGCCGCGCGTTTTCGGAGGGGCAGGAAGCCCCTTCCGAAAACCCTTGCCAAACCCGACGGCGCGCAGGATTCAAGCGGCAGCGGGGCGGCCTTTTCTTTGGTTTCTTTCTTTTGGCCGAGCAAAAGAAAGAAACCCGCTTGTCGGTGCGGGAACCGACATTAAAATCAGCCGTCGCGCCAGCGACACAACGCCATGCCCTACCAAGAGCTGAAGCACTATTGCTTAAACCCTCGAACTCAACCGTATCCGAATCGGCTGCGGCATGCTCTCCGGCGGCGGCCGGCCGACGCTGGCCCGCAGCCGCGGCAAGGCCGCACGCAGGGCTTGGTCGATGTCGGCCTTACCGCTGCCGCCGGCCAATTCACTGCGGCTGATGCGGCCGTCCGGGCCGACCCAGATTTCCAGGATCACGCTGTAGCCGGCTTGCGCGGCCGGGGTGTCGGTCAGCAGGTTTTGCAGGCCGGTCTCGACCTGGCGCTGGATCTGGCCGCCGTACCAGAGGATGGCGTTGCCGCCGCCACCGCCCAGGATCGAGCGGCCGCCCTTGCGGGCTTGCAGGCCAAAGCCGTCGCTGCCGGCGGTGCCGTCGGCATCCACGCCCAGGTCTTCGGCCGGCGGCGCTTCGTCCGGCTCCGGCGAAGGTTCGGGCTCGGGTTCCGGCTCGGGCTGCTCGATCTTTTCTTCTTTGATCTCTTCCGGCGGAGGCGGCGCTTGCTCCGGCGGTGGGGGTGGCGGAGGCGGCGGCTGGATCATCGTGATCTGCTGCACTTGCTTTTTGGTCTGCGGCGGCTTCTCGAACTTGTCCGCCAACCACCACACGCCCAGCGCAATCAACAGGCTCAACCCTATCCCCAACACCACCGGCAAGCGCCGCAGCCAGGCGTATTTGTTTGTCATCTCGTTTCAATCAGTCGTCGCCACAACGCCCAGTGCGCCGTGTTCTCCAATCCATCCGGCCGATACCCGGCCTGGTTTTCCCCCGGTTTGATTCCGCGCCGGTTTGATTCCGCGTGGGCGCTATTGGTGTCCACGGCACGCATCGCGCCATTCCGCGTGGGCACATAAACCGTGCCCACCCTACGTCCTGCTGAAGCCGAAGTCGGCGATCTGCCCCGGCGAACCAATAGGCGTCACCAATCGTTTAAGCCTTGCCGGAAACGTTTCACTTATTCCGGCCTACCGAGAGTTATTTCAAATATCGGGAGGCACCGTTGCCCCCTTTGCCGCGCCGAGCACCGGCGGGTTTGAACGGATCAGCCCGCAGGGGCGATGCAGGGATGCATCGCGTTTTCGGAGGGCTAGGGATAGCCCTTCCGAAAACCCCGTTCAAACCCGACGGCGCGCAGGATCAAAGCGGCAGCGGGGCGGCCTTTTCTTTGGTTTCTTTCTTTTGGCCGAGCAAAAGAAAGAAACCCGCTTGTCGGTGCGGGAACCGACATTCAATCCAGCCGTCGCGCCAGCGACACCTCTCCGTCAAATGCCTATCGCAATCCAGCCACTGCTCACTTCACTAACTTCTGCGTCACCAACCCCAACTGACTAATCTGCAACCGAGTCACAATGTCCAAGACCTCGATCACCTTCTGGTACTGCACGCTGGCGTCGGCCTTGACCACCACCGGCAGGTCCGGCGTCGCCGCCTTGTATTGCGCCAGCCGGGTTTCCAGTTCTTGCAACGACACCGGGTAGGTGTCGAGATAAACGCTGCCGTCCGGGGTGATCGAAATCGCCTTGGTCTTGGGTTTGGACAGGCTGGGCGTGCTGCTGGCCTTGGGCAGGTTGACGGTAATGCCCTGCACGGTGGCGGTGGTCATGATGATGAAGATCAGTAACAGCACGTAGGCCACGTCCAGCATCGGCGTGATGTTGATGTCGTCGTAAACTTTGCCTTCTTCTTCGACTTTCATGTTGCGTCTCCTGGCTTAGCGGGCGTTGGTTTGATGGGCGGCGGCCTGGCGGGCGGCGCGCATCGATAACAGGGCCAGAAATTCGTCGCTGAACACGCGCATGCCGGCGCTGATGTCTTTGATCTGGGTCAGCAGGTAGTTGTAGGCAAACAGCGCCGGGATGGCGACGGCCAGGCCGGCGACGGTGGCCAGCAAGGCGGCGGCGATACCGGGAGCGATGGAGTTGATGTTGACGTCGCCGCTGGCGGCGATGGCGGCAAAGGTGATCATGACGCCGACTACGGTGCCGAGCAGGCCTAAAAACGGGCCGCCGGCGATGGCGATGGTCAGCAGCACCATGTGTTTGTTCAGGCGTTGGCCTTCGTGGACGATCTGGCTATCCAGTTTGACCCGCAGGTAGTCCCAGGCTTCGCGGGTCACCACTTGGTCGGCACCGCCTTGCAGTTTGTTCAGTTCCTGGATCGCGGTGTGGTACAGGTGGTAGAGCACCGAACTTTGGAAGTGGTCGTGTTTGCCGACCAGGGCGGTCAGCCAATCGGAGTCGGCCAGTTCGTGTTCTTCGGCGGTTTCGGCCTGATCCAGCGCGCCGAGCGTGTTCGGGTCGAGCTGGCGGTATTGCGCCAGGAAGGCGCGGTTGTCTTTGCCGATGCGGTTGATGACTAAGGTTTTGCTGACCATGACGATGACGGCCACGATCAGCATGATCAGGGTCAGACCGATGACGACCCAGCCGTCGACGGTGACGTTTTGCACAATGACCATGAAGTGGCCGGCGTCGCCGCTGCCGTTGGATTCGTCCTGGCCGAAGCTGAGTACGGCAAAGTCGGGGCTTTGGCTGCGGTAGGCAAATTTGAGCCAGTCGGCGCTGCGGGCGGTGGCGGCGATTTGGACTTCGTCGAGCCAGCCTTGGTAGTTGTCGCCCAGGCGGATGCTCGGTTGGCCGGCGGCGAGTTGGGTTTTGACGCTGCCGACCGGGACGCCGTCCAGGTAGAGTTCGACGATTTGCGGCGGGGCGTAGCTGTTGGGGTTTTCGGCGGCTTTGGCGCCGGTGTAGGCGGCCAGGGTTTCCGGGCGCAGCACCAGGGCCACATGTTGCCATTTGCCCAAAGTCAGTGACGCGGCCGGGGTGCTAGCGCTGCCGGCCACGGCGGTCAGGGCGTTGCCTTGCAGGTTCAGACGCAGGTCCAGGCCGGGGGCTTGGGCGCTGAGCACGGTCGCGGCCGGGTTGGCCTGGTCGATCTTCAACCAGGTGGTGAAGGTCCAGCCTTTGCTGGGATCCAGCGCCAGTTGCGGCGCCGGGTTGACGGTAATCGGGCCGGCGCCGGTGAATTGGGCGGCGGCGCCGATCCAGCCGGCGGCCTGGATCGCGGCTTTGGAATCGGCGGCGTGGGAGCCGTAGGCGGTGGCGTCTTGCGGCAACGTCTCGGACGCATCGAAGTGGTAGACCAGGCCTTGGGCCACGTCGTACAGGCTGTTGCTATCCGAAGCGTCCGGGGCGTTGGCGTTGGCGTTGCCGTAGTAGAGCCAGAAGTCGTCGGTGGACACGCCGCCGCGCACTTGCGGCAGCTTGACCCAGACCAATCCGATCTCGCTCAACGCATCGACTTGCTCGACCTGGTAGGCCAGCGGGCTTTGCTCGTCTTTCAAGGCGCGAAAGTCGCGGCCGTTGTCGGCCAGTTCGGCAAAGTAGCCGAAGTTGCCGGCGTGCAGCCGCACCAGCACCGGCACCTCGCTCAGGGTCTCCTGCACGTCCGCCCCGGTCGCCGACGCGTCCACCGCCACCTGCCGCCGCGAACTCCAGTCGGCATTCCACCAGGCTTGGGCCAACGCCGGCAGTAATAACAGGCCGAAGGCCCACTTAGTTGTCCTAGACAGCATCGGTTTGTTCCCGGTTAACATTGTTGCTATGCAAAGTCAGCTCGGCGGCAATCGCGGAGCCATTGAGCCAGCCCAGAATCAGCGCGATCAGCACCAGGCAACAGAGCAATTTAAAGTCGGCATCCGTCAATTTCATGCGGCGGCCCGGCCCCGGTCAGGCTGCCAACGGTTTGGGCCGGCGCGCATGCCAGGCGCAGCCGAGCAAACCGCTCATCATCAGCAGCGCGCTGGCCGGCAACGGCACGGCGGCGACGCTGACCACGGTCAGGCCGGTCAGATTGGAGACGTAGCGGCCACCCTTGGCAACGTCGCCGGGGACCACCAATTCGGCAAAGCCTTTACTGCCCAACCCGGCGCCGACGCCATTGGCATACGCCACCAACACCGGAATATTGCCGAAACTCGGATGCAATTCGCCCAACGAAAAGATGGCCTGATAGCCGTCGGAACCGGTAGCGACGACGAATTTGCCGAGGATGTCGTTTTTCACGCTGGCGTCGGTGAGGATGCCGGACAGATTCAATAAGTCCCACAGCGAGACGCCGGTGAATGAGGAACCGGTCAAAGGCGGCGTCGCCACCGTGACGGTTTGCGCCGGCAAGGCCGCGGCCAGACTGGTAACGTCGTAACTGATCGAATTCGTCACCGCGCCGTCGATGCTGAACTGGTTGGAGACCCCGCCGGCGCCGGGCGTATAGGGGATGTGGCCGACGTAAAGACTGGACAGGTTGGATACCCAGCGGCCGGCTTTGACGTCGTCGGGCGCGACGATACGGGCAAAGCCGCTACCGGTCAGGTCGGCGCCGTTCAGTTTGTAGGCGATGATGTCGTTGTGGTTGCCGAAACTCTTGTCCATTTCGGCCAACGAAAACACGGCCTTATAACCGTCGCTGCCGGTGGCGACCGCGTAACCGCGCAGTATGTCGTTTTTCGGCACGCTGGGATCGGTTTTCAGATAGCTGCCCAAAAAGGCGCTCAACGACACGCCTTCGTAAATGCCGGAGGTCGTCGCTACCGTTTTTACCGCGGTCGGATTGGCGGCGGCATAGGCTTGCAACGCAGCCAGATCGACGCTGGCCGGGCTGCCGGCGTTCAGATAGCCGCCGAAGCTGAATTGGCTGGAAGTCGCCGCCGCGAATGCCGGATTGGCGACAGCCAATGCCATGAACAAGCCGAACAGAGCGGCCGGCCGGGTAAGTGTTTTTAGATCGAACATGTAATTGCGCCTCGGATGCGATTCAAGAAGCGCCGATGGCTGTCCGGAAGAACCTTGCCCATCGGCGGGAAGGAGGCACATCCTTGTGCCGCTCAAGCCTGCCAAGTCCTATGGCATCAACTTGAGTTGTTTGTTTGTTAACGCTATCTGGATATTCTCGATAGCTCGGGCACCGCCACCGACACCCTGTAACTCAGCGGTAGAAATTGGAGATTTCGATTCGAGCTTGCCAAAGGTTGCACGTCCCTGTGCGGCCCACGCCTACCCCATCGGATGGCGTGAACATTCCCATCGGCGCGGACCTGGCTTAGCGCAGTTCGACGCTGCCGAAGTCCGGATTGACCACCGGTATCGCGCAGGCATCGGGAGTGCCGTTAAGCGCGCGGGTGTAAGGCGTGACCGGATTGGCCGGATCCCAGGTCGCCGGCGGCATATGGCCGTTTGCGCTCAAGGCGATGTAACCCGCCTGGCCCCAACTGTGGTTGCTCAGATCGGAGTTGCGTGCCGCAATCGTGCTGGGCAGGCCGCTGTATATCGCCAATGCGTTCAAAGCGGCATCCTGGTTGGCGGTGACGTTGTTTTTCCAAGACAGCGCATACTCGCCGACCAGCGGGTAATGGCCCAGGAATACCTGTTCGCCGGTGGGCAGGGCGCCGTCGATTTTGATGAAGCGGTAGCTGGCGCTATTGCTGGCGTTACGCTCCGTGGTCTGGATGCCGATCGCCCATTGGTTGCCGTGGGGAACGCCGGTGGCCGGCGGATTCGGGAACGGCGCCGGATTGCTGGTGCCGAACCAGCCGTTAGTGCCGTTGTTGTAATCGCCCAAGCACCGATCCACCGCGCCCAGGCTGGTCGCATACTGAATGTCGGCAAACCCGCCCGGCTCGGCCAGTTTCGGCGACGAGTCGCCCAGGCATGGGCTTTTCAATATGTTGGACAACAGGGCCACTTGTTGGCCGGCGCCGTTTTCCCGGCGACAGACATGCACTGCGGTATCCAATGGATTGCTCAGTCCGGCCACACCAGCCGTAACGCCGTCGGCAACCACTTCCGGCAGCGTTTTTTCGGCACCGGCGGCTTTAACTTTCAACGTACTCCAATCGTAAAGTTGGCCGCTAAAAATACTGACCAGAATTTCCTTGGACAGGCTGGGTACGCAGGCCGGGGTTTCATTGCCCACCGTACAACTGGCCGGCAAGGTTCCGTTTTGGACTTGCGCATATTGCAGGGCGTTGCGCAGCTTCAACGTCACCGGCGTACCGATGATATGGCCGCCCAGCGCAAAGCGATTGTCCAGCGTCGATGCGTCGATATCGGTTTTACCCGGCGTCACGTTATCGACGCCGCGGAACGCGTCCGGCGTCACGTCCGAAGTCGCGGCCGTCGCCGAGATGCCGGAGGTCGCGGTAGTGCAGGAATAGTTCCATTGGTAACTCGCCCCGCCCGAGGAGTAAGAACCGTTAAACGCGGTACACACTGCCGTGGTCGGGTCTTTCAAGTAAGTCAGCTTGGTGCCGTTGGCCGCCGCGTCCAGACCGACGAACGACGCCCCCAAGCGCCGGCGCGAGATCCACAGCCGGGTTTTATTGTTGGGCGCCACGCCGCCGGTCAGTCCGGGAATTTTGGTGCTATCGGTGTAACAGTAAATCGCCGAGTACTCGTCGTTGGTCGCTGCGCTGTTGGCACCTTTGGTATGGAAATACACGTGGGTGGTGGTGCCGGTACCGGTCGGATTCGGATCGTTCAGGCACAGTGCGTTGGCCGGGGTGGTATTGTTGATCATGAAGCCGAAGGCCGGATCGTTGGATTGCGAGCCGGGAATGTACAGGCTCAATTGCGGGGCGCCGTCGGCCGGGGTCAAGGCCCAGGCGCTACCGGTCGCCGCCAGCGCCAATCCCAGGGCGATCAGGTTGCGGGATAAGGTGGTAAACATGTTTTGCTCCAGAAAACGAATTGAATTAAGCGGCCACGGTGCGGCGTTGCAGGCGTAGCGCGGCCAAGATGCCGCTCAGGAATAGCCAGGCGGCGCCGGGCACCGGCACCGGAGCCACGTTGGAAGTCCATACCAGTTTGGCGTTGGCGACGTCCAGACTCAGAAAACCGTCCAGCTTGTCGAACGCGGCCTGAGTACTGCCCAAAACCGTGCCGCCGGGGGAATGGACGAAGAACAAATCCAGATTCTGGTCCGGCGTTTCGCCGTTTCTGACCACGGCACTGCCGATCCACCCTGGAATACTCATCGTGGTACCCCAAGCCTTGTTGAAATAAGAAGTTGGGAAGGTGCTGGTCGTCACTTCGCTCAGGTCGGCCTCGAAATCGGCGGCCGTTGCGCCCGGATTTTGCGCGACTTGGGCGATGTTCAGAGCATTGGCTCTGTCCCGGACTTTGGTCGTCCAGGTTGCCAACGTTGTCATTGCGATGCCTCCCGGAGCGGATGCGCCCTCGCGCCGACTCAACACGACGCCATAGTTCGCGTTGCCAGTACCCAGATAGGAACTATTACCGGCAACGTTGAAGGTCAACGGATCGCTGGTCGAGCTGGCCCAATCCGCAAATTTCTGGTCCAGACTCCAAGTCCGCGACAGTTGTTTGCCGGCTAGAAAATCGTCCACCGTCGTACCCAGGTCGATGCTATAGGACGTTGTCGCCAGCGCATCCCAAACGTTCAGATATAACTCGCCGCTCGATCCGGTACCCGACGCCTGAATTAACGGCGCACCGTTATTGATTGCCGCGTGCGCAGTGCCGGCGCCCGCTACCAGACAGATTGCCGCCAGCCAGTGATAGCCTCGTTGCTGTATCAGTTTCATAAATTCACCTCATCCATTCCTTAAGGGACCGCAGTCCCGTTCATTGCCGTAAGCCGCATCGCCAATCCGGTAGATCCAGGTAACGGATTGGCCATCAGCCGTTTTGATCGGATGGCGCGCTGCCGTTATTCTCCGATGGGCATAACGTAAGCGAATTTCGTGAACTAGGTCAAATTCGACTTTGCAAATTAATTGATTGTTTCCAGGAAACAATCATACAAAACATACGGCACTTGGCGACTTATATTGAACTAAAGTCGGGTATTTGGCAGTTTTTGCGGCGTTACAATCGGGGCAAGCCCAATTCCGGGTTGCAGTTTCGATATAAACAAGCAAATATACAAACAACCCGACCGCAATTCAGGTGATTGAGATGAAACCGTTACGCGCGCCGATACCCGTCAACGAAACATCGCTGCGTGCCAGCATCGGCCGCATTTTGGCCGGCGGCGTGTTGGCGCTGTCCGGCGCCGGCGAAATCCGGGCCGACGCCAACCTGCCGCAGCCGCTGAATGCCGGCCTGACCCATCCGGAATTGCATCCCGGCATCAACGTCGGCCAGGCCACGGCCGATTACAGCGCCGACGGCCTGAAGCTGACCGTCAACCAGACCACCGACAAAGCCGTCCTGGATTGGCACAGTTTCGATATTGCCGCCGGCCACAGCGTGCAATTCGTCCAGCCCGGCGCGACCTCGATTGCGCTGAATAACATCCACCAACTCGACGCCAGCAAGATTTACGGCAACCTCAGCGCCAACGGCCAGGTTTACCTGGTCAATGCCAACGGCTTTATCTTCGGCAAAGAGGCTGCGGTCAACGCCAACACGCTGGTGGCGACGACGCTGAAAATCAGCGACCAGGTGTTCGAGAAGGGCATCAGTAAAGTCGTCGACGCCAATGCCGCGCCCGGTGCCGGCAATGCCGATCCGGTCGCGGCGCTGACGGCCGACGGCAGCATTTACCGCGAGCTGGGCAACGGCAAACGCGAAAAAATCCGTATCCTGGTGGAAGCCGGCGCCAAGGTCGCGGCGGCGGCCGGCGGCAGAGTGGTGATGGCGGCGCCGGACGTGGAAAACCGCGGCACTATCGCCGCGCCGGACGGCCAAGTCATATTGGCTGCCGCGACCGACAAGGTGTATTTGCAGGAAAGCGACGACGACAATCTGCGCGGCCTGCTGGTGGAAGTACAGACCGGCGGCGACGTCAAGAACGTCGGCAAAATTCTGACCGAGCGCGGCAACACCACGATGATGGGTTTCGCCGTGGCGCAACAAGGCATCGTCTCGGCCAGCACCTCGGTGGCGTTGAACGGCAGCGTGCGCTTGCTGGCCAGAGAGGGCGCCCGGCTGGAAGCCGACGGCAACCGCTATGTGCTGAAACCGGCCACCACCACCCGCGCCAGCGCCGGCGACGACGGCCTCGGCACGTTGGCCAGCGTGACCTTGAGCGACGGCAGCTTGACCGAAGTGGCGTTGGACGCCAGCGCCGGAACGGCGGTGGCCGGCCAAAGCCAACCGAAATCGCGGATAGATATCGCAGCCGGCCAGATCCGGGTCAAGGCCGGTGCGGCCGTCGTTGCCCACGGCGGCAACGTCAACCTGACCGCCAGCGAGGCGCCGGCCAAACCGCTGAGCCTGACGTCGCCGGAAAACGCCAGCACTATCGTGCTGGAGCAAGGCAGCAAAATCGACGTATCCGGCGTCAAGAACGTGCAAATGGCGATGTCCGACAATGCGGTCGGCGTCGAATTGCGCAACGACGAATTGCGCGATGCGCCGTTACAGAAGACCGGAATTCTGCACGGCAAAACCGTGTTCGTGGACGTGCGCAGCGGCACGCCGCTAGCCGATATTTCCGGCGCGCTGAGCAAAGTGCGGCACAGCGTCGAGGAACGCAACATCGACGCCGGCAGCGTCAATTTGAGTTCCGAAGGCCAAGCCAACGTCGAGCAGGGCGCCGATATCGACCTGTCCGGCGGTTCGCTGCACTATTTGGGCGGTCACGTCACCACGACCAAATTGGTGTCGGGCAGCCGGATCGTCGACATTGCCGCCGCCGACCCGAATCTGACTTATCAAAAAATCCTGACCGCCAGCCATTACGAAGCCGACTATTACCAAGGCGGCGACGCCGGCAGTTTGAACATCAAGGCCCGCGAACTGGCCCTAGCCGGCAATCTGAATGCGGCGACAGTGAACAGCCTGCACCAACGCAGCGCCGATAGCTGGGCGCTGGGCGGGGCGTTGACCATCGACACCGTTTGGTCCAAACAGCGCCAGCAAGATATCGTGTTCGGCCCCGGCACCGGAGCGGATTTGTCGGCCGCCGTGCCGATCTCCTTGAGCAATGCCCTGTTCAGCCGCGGCATCAACCGGATCGGCATCAACAGCGGCGGCAAATTGAGCGTGCCGCAAACTACGTCGCTGGTGCTGGCACCGGCCGGCAGCCTGAAGCTGCAAGCCGGCGAAATCGAATGGCAAGGCCGGCTGTTGGCGCCGGCGGGCGATGTCGGGTTGAAAACCGTCGTCGGCCAGGACCCGACCCGAAACCTGAGCGGGCAAATCCATTTGGCGGCGACGGCCGGCATCGACGCCAGCGGTAGCTGGATCAACGACGCCCTCGACAGCCGCAACCTGCAAACCTTGCAGGCGTTGACGCTTAACGGCGGCAACATCGCCTTGCACGCCCAGGGCGATTTGCTGATCGATGCCGGTAGCCGCTTATCCGCCAACGGCGGCGCGGCCCTGACCGCGAAAAACAAGATCCGGGCCGGAACCGGCGGCAACATCGAATTGGCCGGTGCCGGCATCGAACCCAGCCGGGTGGTGATAGCGGCGGCGCTGTCGGCCTACGGCCTGGAACAGGGCGGCAGTTTGCGCATTACCGCCAATGCCCTGCAAATCGGCAGCGCGGCCGGCTCCGACGCCAACACGCTGTACCTGGACTCCGCCCTGCTGGCGGCCGGCGGTTTCCGCAGTTACCGGTTGACGGCCAACGCCGGTAATCTGGCGTTGGCCGCCGACAGTAGCATCCGGCTGCAACAGCGCAACTGGCAACTGAATGCCGCGGCGATTCATGCCGCGAGCGGCAGCGATTTAAGCCAACTGGTGCATTTGGCCGTATTGCCGGACGACCAGCGTTCCGCCGTCGATCTGAGCCTGAATTTGCTGCACAACCCGTCGATTCACGGCGGCTACGACGCCGACCGCATACTCTCTATCGCTGCCGGGGCCGTTATCGCCGCCGATGCCGGCGCCGAAGTCGGCCTGACCTCGGACACCGATATCCGCGTCGACGGCACGATTCGCGCCCCGGCCGGCAAAATTGCGCTGGCCTTGACCGCCCCACCCAGCGCGATTAAAGCCGTTTACAACCCCGACCAGGCGATTAGCTTGGGCAACACGGCGTTACTCGACGCCGGCGGCACCTTGGTACTGACCGCCAACAGCCTGGGCCTGAAGTTGGGCCAGGTGCTGGCCGGCGGCACGGTCAGCCTGACTGCCGATCGCGGTTATCTGCTCACGGCGGCCGGCAGCCGGATCGACGTTTCCGGCAGCCAAGCTCAAATCGATATCGTCAACGCCGCCGGCAAAGCCAGGCCGACTATCGGATCGGCCGGCGGCAACATCAACCTCACCGCCGCCGAAGGCATGATTCTGCAAGGGCAACTACGGGCCGCGGCCGGCCAAGGCCAGGCCGCTACCGGAACCACGCGCCCGGCCGGAGGCCGTTTGAGTGTGACGCTGGACGCCCAGCGCCGCGCCGAACCGGAGGACACCGTCTTTACCACCGGCGACCGGGTCATCCATATCGGCGCCGTGCTGCCCGCTTTGCCCGACGCCGGCAGCTTGGCCGCCGGCGGTATCGACCAGAGCCTGAACGGCCAGGCTTACCTGTCCGCCGCGCAAATCGCCGCCGGCGGCTTCGATGCGTTGGCGCTGACCGCAGCCGTGATCGAACCCGACCAATACGCCGATACGCCGCTAGTGCCGGAAGCCGGTGCGATCCGTTTCGACGGCAATGTCGAATTGGCGCTGGCGCACAGCCTGATCCTGGACGCGCCGCTGATTAGCGGCAACGGCAAGGTGGCGCTGTCCGCCAATACCTTCCGCCTGGGTTCGAGCCTGAACCGCGCCGCCCACGGCAAACTGGCCGGCGCATCGGCCGCAGCCGATTTCAGCGTCGCCGCCAATCTGATCGAGTTGCAGGGTTCCAGCCAGATCGACGGCTTCGGCCAAATCCGCTTCAGCAGCGCCGGCGGACTGCGGCTAAGCGGCGTCAGGCCGAACGGCGAAGCCGATTTGGCGGGCAGTTTGGAGGTCGCCGGCAATCTGACGCTGGCCGCCTGCCAGGTTTATCCGACCACGTTCAGCCGTTACCGCATCGCCATCGACGCCGACTTGAACCCGGACGGCACGCTGGACATTCTGCCCGCTGGCGGCGCTTGGGCCACGCCCTATTCCGCGGCCGGCGCACTGGCCTTGAGCGCGCCGCATATCACCAGCCGCGGCGTATTGCTGGCGCCCTTCGGCAGCATCGATTTGCAAGCCGGCAAAAGCCTGACCCTGGCCGCCGGCAGCGTGACCTCGGTCAGCGACGACGACGGCATCGCGATTCCGTTCGGCCGCAGCCAAGGCGGCCTGGATTGGACCTATCCGTTGGGCAATTACCGCAACATTCAAAACGGCACTCCGCAAAAAACCATTACGCTGGCGGCGCCGGACATCGATCTGGCGGCCGGCGCCAAGGTCAACCTGAACGGCGGCGGCGAGCTGAGCGCATTCGAATTCATTGCCGGTCCGGGCGGCAGCCGCGACGTACTGGATACCAACGGCGCCTACGCCATCGTACCGGCCTACCGTTTCGAGTATGCCGCCTACGATCCGCTGGAATTCGCCGCGTCCGGCTTGACGCCGGGCGACAGCATTTACCTGAGCGCCGACAGCGGCCTACCGGCCGGATCTTACGTACTGTTGCCGGCGCATTACGCATTGCTGGACAACGCCTATTTGATCACGCCGCAAGCCGGGACCACCGATATGGCGGCCGGCACGACCGCTGTCCGCAGCGACGGCGCCAGTATCGTCGCCGGTTACCGTTATCTGGCCGGCACCAATGTTGCAGACAGCCGCTGGTCGGGTTTCGCGGTCGAACCCGGCGCTATCGCCCGCACCCGTTCCGAATACCAGGAAACCACTGCCAGCCGCTTCTTCGCCGCGGCCGGCGGCGCGGGCTTGCCCAGCGATGCCGGCAATCTCGGCCTGGCCGCGCAACGCAGCCTGCTGCTGGCGGCCGACATCAGCGCTACCGCTGCGGCCGGCGGCCTGGGCGGCATGCTCGATATCGGTGCCGACCGGCTCACTGTCGTCAACCAACGCAGCGCACAGCCGGGCGCCGGCGTCGAATTGCTGGCCGGCGAGCTGAACCGGCTCGGCGTCGACAGCCTATTGCTCGGCGGCCGGCGCAGCCGCAACGGCGCCGGCACCGAATTGGCGGTGACGGCCGACCAGGTCGCCATCGCCGCCGGGGTCGAGTTGCATGCGCCGGAAGTGATTCTGGCCGCCAGCGATACGGTCCGGGTCGAGGCCGGGGCCGCCATCGCCGCCAGCGGCAAGTTGAGCCGGAGCGACGCCCGCTTCAACGTCCGCAACGCCGACTTCGGCAGCGACGGCGCTTTGCTGCGGGTCTCGGCCGCCGGCCAGGCCGGCGTATTGCGCGCAGCCGACGGGTTGACCGGTTCGGCCGGAACCCTGGACATTGCGGCCGGCGCCAGCTTATCGGCCGCCGGTTCCATTTTGCTGGACGCCAGCAAGGACAGCCTTTTCGCCGGCAGCATCGCGATGGAACGCGGCGAACTGGCGCTCAGTTCCAGCCGCATCGCGCTGGGCGCGGCTAACGGCAACGGCGGTTTGCAATTGTCCGAGGCCGCATTGAACGCGTTGCATGCCGACAAATTAGTATTGAACAGCTACGGCGCAATCGACATCGCCGGCACGCTGGCCTTGCAGTTACAGGATTTGACGTTGAACGCGGCGGCGATAAACGGTTACGCCGGCCAAGCCGGGCAAATCGCCACAATCGACGCCAAGCGCATCACGCTCGGGAACGGCACCGGCGCGGCCAGTGCGGAACTGGGCACGGGCAGCGCCGATTTGGCGTTGAGCGCCGACACCTTGACGCTGGCCGGCGGCAACTACGCCTGGTCCGGATTCGGCACGGTACGCTTGACCGCGCGTGATGCGCTGGTCGACAGCGGGGCCGCGGCCATCGACGCCCATAGCGACCTGGTGGTCTCGGCCCCGGTCTGGACCGCTCGGGCCGGCGCCAACACCACCTTGAATCTGGCCGGCCACAGCCTGACGACGCTGGCCGGCGCCGCTGCGAACACACAGGACGCCTTGGGCGCCCGGCTGACGCTCAACGCCGGCTCGATAACCCACGCCGGCCGGATCGAGATGGCTGCCGGCGTGGTCAAACTCAACGCCGACGCCGACTTGAATGTGTCGGGCAGCATCGATACCTCGGGCCGGGACGTCGATCTGGCCGGCAACCACATTTATACCGGCGGCGGCGGCATTGCGCTGAACTCGGCCGGCGGCAACCTTAACCTGGCGGAAACGGCCGCATTGAACGTCTCCGGCAGTCCGCTCGGCGGCGACAGCGGCAGCCTGATTTTGTCCGCCGCCGCCGGCAAGCTGACGTTGAACGGCACCTGGTCCGGGCGCGGCTACCAAACCGCGGTTGGCGGCAATTTCGCACTGGATGCGAAAACCGTCTCGGTAGCCGATTTCTCCGCAATCAATGCCTATTTGGCCGGCGGTGGCTTCGACGGCGACATCGGCCTGCGCCTGCGCAGCGGCGACTGGAGCATAGCCGCCGGCGATACGCTGGCCGCGCGCAATATCGCGATCAGCGTCGACCGGGGCCGGCTGGACGTCGCCGGCAGCCTCGATGCCAGCGCAGCGCAAGCCGGCGCGATCCGATTAGCGGCCGGAGACGAATTGCATGTGCTCGCCGGCGCCCGCTTGCGGGCGGTCTCTTCGGCTGCCGGCAAAACCGGGGGTTCGCTGGCGTTAATTGCACTGGATGCCGACGGCGACGGCCGCCACGGCGCCAGCATCGCCGGCGGCGCGCAGATCGACGTCTCCGGCGGTGCGGGCGGCAAAGGCGGCAGCGTCGACCTAACGGTCGCCCGCACCGGTGCCGACGATGCCGCCGTGGCGATTGCGCCCGGCACGGTTGCCGGAGCCGCTATGCAGCGGGTCACCGCCACCGCCCAATACCGCGATGCCGTTCTGTCCAACAGCGCGATCGCGCAGTGGCGCGACCAGACCGAGGCCTATATGGCCGCCGCCGGAAACAACCAGGCGCTGAACGCGCGGCTGGGCGGCTTCAGCTTGCAGCCCGGCCTGGACGTACAAAGCCAAACCGATTTGACCTTGGACCTGGCCCAATCGTTGAAGTCGGCCAGCTGGACCCAGGTCGGCAGCGGCAGCAAGCCGATCTGGTCCACCCAACTCCCGGACAGCGCCGGCTTGATCAACGCATTGCAGCAAGTATCTAAAACCGGCGCGATCGGCAAAAGCTTCAACAATGCCGGCTCGATGCTGGTGACCGCGTTCGAAGACGGCAGCGTTAGCTACAGTCTGGCGGATAACAGTTATTACTACGATGCCAATCCGCAGTCGCCGACCTACCGCACTTTATTCGTGCAAATCGCCGGCAATCCGAAAAATCTCAGCGATACGCTGGTCGCCCACAACGGTTGGGATTTCAATCTAGCCGCCAAAAATGGCGCCGACTGGCGTTACGGTGCCGGCCAAACTCCCGGCGTGTTGAGCCTGCGCAGCGCCGGCAATCTGGCGATCAACCAGAACTTGAGCGACGGCTTTGCCTTATACGACGACAAGCAGTTGGCGGCATTGCTCGGCCAAAGCTCCTGCTTCCAATGCTTGCGCACGCAAGTGCTGCAAACCGGCCTGTCCTGGAGTTTCGACCTGGTGGCCGGCGCCGACTTGAGCGCCGCCGACCCGTTGGCGGTACAAATTTCGTCGGCGGCTGGCAACCTGACCATCGGCAGCGCCACGTCGGTGCGCACCGGCACCGGCGCAATCAATGCCGCGGCGGCCGGCGACATTCGGCTGGCCGACTCGTCTGCGACGATTTATACCGCCGGCCGCACCAGCATCGACAACCGCTGGGGCAACCTGAACCCCGCGGCCATCAATGCCGGCTTTTTCGTCGAATACCCGTTCGACGGCGGCAACATCGGCCTTAGCGCCGGCGGCACCGTGGTCGGCGCCGCCAGCAACCAGTTCATGTCCGATTGGCTGCAACGCGCCGGCAACTGGAACCCCAACGACGGCATCGGCCCTCAGGACCGGCCGACAACGTGGGGCATCATGTTCGACGGGTTGGGCAAAGACACCAACAACTACAACATCAACAATAAACTGGGCTTCCGGGAAAACGTCGGCGCCTTGGGCGGCGGCAACGTCAGCGTCAAAGCCGGCGCCGATATCCGCGATCTGTCGGTGATGCTGCCGACATCGGCCAAACCGGTTGGCGACGCCAGCCACAACGAATGGCAGGTTTTGGGCGGCGGCGACCTGACAGTCGTGGCCGGCGGCGATATTGCCGGCGGCGTGTTCTACGTCGACCGGGGTTCGGCTACGTTGCGCGCCGCCGGCGCGGTCGGCGGCGGCAGCCAGTTCAAGTCCGGGCCGGCGATCGCATTGGGCGATGCCCGGGGTCGGGTCGAAGCCGGCAGCGGCATCGAAATCGGTTCGGTTTTGAATCCGCTGGCGTTGCCGAAGAAAAGCTTCCTGTACGGCAGCAGCTATTTCACCCGCTACGGCAGCGGCAGCGGCATCGCCTTGCAAACCCTGGCCGGCGATTTGGTGCTGAACAACGATACCAAAACCATTGCCCAGGAATATAAGGTACTGAAGCAGGACCCGAAAATCGTCGGCAAAATCAGCGCCGAAACCTTTTTGGCCAGTTCCGACCTGCCGCTGTTGGCGCTTTATCCGGGAGATGTCAGCGCCAGCAGTCTCAGCGGCGACCTGAAAATCAACGATTCGATGAGTTTGTTTCCGGCCGCCGGCACCAGCCTGAATTTGCTGGCTTACGGCGACCTGGCTATCGGCAGCGAAGCCGCCGCGCTGGCCGGCGGCGAGGTTAGAGGCACCACGGTCAACCAGCTCGACGTCGATCCGGCGAAGTTGCTGTCGCCGGCGCAGCCGGCCACCACAGCCGGTGCCGCCACCCAGTACCTGTTTACCACGGTCAAATCCGGCCAGGAACAACTGGTGCACGCGGCCGTGCCGGTACATTGGCTCGACCAAAGCCGCAACTTGATTGCCGCCGCGACCGGTAGCCTGCTCGGTTTCGGCAATGCCACCTTGGCTACGGCAAAAGCCAGCGAGCTTTATGCCGGGCTGGATTTGGCCAATCTGAATCTGAAACTGCAGAATCTACACGCGGACGACGAGACCCGGCTGCTGGTAGGCCGGGACTTGGTTTATCCGATCGTACGCGACGCCGTATTCGGCAGGGTCGAAGGCGCTTCGGCCGGCCTGGAATTGGCCGGCCCCGGTTACTTGCAGGTATGGGTGGGCCGCGATGTCGATTTGGGCAGTTCGCTCGGCATCACGACGGTCGGCCCCAGCTACAACCCGGCATTACCCGCCAGCGGGGCCAGCATCGTGGTATTGGCCGGCAGCAGGCTGGGCAGCGACCCGGCGCCGCTGAACGACTTTCTGCACTATTACGTCGAGCGCGGCAGCTACCATGATCTGGCGGCGGAATTGGACCGGCAGACCGGCAACGGCGGCCGGCTGGCGCTGGCTTTGCGGATTTTGTTCGAAGAAATCCGGCTGTCGGCTCAAGCGGCGGCGACAAGCGGCGGCGCGGTGCGGGACGCCGCTTACCAGCGCGGCTACGCTGCCATCGCCCGGCTGTTTCCGGACAGTCCCGGCGGCGACATCGAATTGTTTTTCAGCCGGATTCAGACCTTGTACGGCGGCGATATCGATCTGTTGGCCCCCGGCGGCATGCTCAACGTCGGCCTGGCCTCGCTGCAGGGGCTGGACAAAACCGAAGACGAGTTGGGTATCGTCGCCCAGCGCGAAGGCCATGTGAACGTACTGGCCAACGGCGACGTGCGGGTCAATCAATCCCGGGTGTTTACGCTGGACGGCGGCGATATCGCGATCTGGTCCTCCACCGGCAATATCGACGCCGGCCGCGGAGCCAAAGCCGCCATCGCCACGCCGGCGCCGAAAGTGACCCGCGATGCCAACGGCAATCTGGTCGTCGTGTTTCCGGCCACGGTGTCCGGCAGCGGCATTCGCGCCCAATCCGGCTTTAACGCCAACCGGATCGGTAACGTCACGCTGGCGGCGCCGAAAGGCGTGGTCGATGCCGGCGAAGCCGGCATCGGCGGCCAGAACGTGACCATCGCCGCCACGGCGGTGATCGGCGCCAGCAACATTCAGGTCAGCGGCAACAGCGTCGGCTTCGGCCAAACCGTGGCGGCGCCGGCGGTTCCGCTGGCCGCCGCCAGCGCTGCGGCGGCGGCCAGCCGTTCGGCAGCGTCCCAAGAACCGACCGCCAGCGGCCCGGACGATAAACCGGCGGCGGGCCGCTCGGTCAAAGCCGCGCTACTGGACGCGCAAGTCGTCGGTTTCGGCCAATGCAGCGTCGCCGACGTAAAAGCCGGCAAGCCGGGCTGCAGTTGACCCGGTGCCGCATCCGGCGGCTCGACGTTACCCGGTGGACCTCCGTGCCGCGGCCAATGCCGTTAAATTAGGCTATGTTCGCGTTAGTAGTTGGCGTCGCCCCGGCACACCCAAAGGGCACAAGCGGATTGCCGGGGCCCAGAAGCCACGGATGGCAAAGTTTCAACACATCCTTGTGCCCTCGATCCCGGCAATTCACTTGTGCCCTTTGGGTATGCCGTAACGACCAATTTTCTTAACTTAATCAGACTGGCGCACCGAGGCGACGGCCTCTTCTACGATCAAGTCCAGCGCCGGCTTAAGGTGGCGTTGCGACAAGCGCAACGCCAACGATTGGGCAAGGGCGGCCAAAGTGGCATTGGCCGCGGCGCGGCCTAGCGTTTGCACGATAGCGGCAGCATCCCACGGTCTATCGATTCGAACCGCGATGCCCAGCTCGGCCAGTTGGTCGGCGACCAGGGCTTGTTCGACATAAACCGGAAGCAATAGCTGCGGCCGACCGGCTGCCAGCGCCGCATCCGCCATATCGATGTCCCCGGCATGCAGTACCAGACTGCAGTGGTTTAATTCCGGCATTAAATCGCAACGGCCAACGCTCAGTTCGACCGGCGTTCCTGCCAGCGTTGCCGCCAAGGCCGGCGGTGCGTTCGGTACCTGAATCCTGGATGGCACACCGGCGCTAACCAAAGAATGCAGGATACCGTCCAAATCGGGATGGTCCGGCGCCAGTCGGCCAAAGATCGCCGGCTGTGCGGGCAGTGCCGCCGGCCGGCCGGCCGGCAACGGTCCGGCCAGGCTATTTAGCCGGTACTGGGCATAAATATCCAATTCTCGATGGCAATAGACGACGTTGGCCCGGACCGCAAACGCCTCGGCAATGGAGCCCGGCCGGCTAGCGCCGCGCGCAACCAGCGCCTCAGATAGCGCGGCCAATAATTCCGTGGCTTCGACCATGGGTTCCAGATCGTCTCGAAACGGCGGCAAGTCGGCGCAAGCGAGCGGCGGCATCGTATAACCGCTACCCAAGCACACGACCGGCAAACGCCCGCGCGCCACCAATTGCGCCAGCGGGGCGAAATCGGCAATGACCAAGTCCGGAGCGCAGGCGGCCAAGCGCATATCTGCTGCATTCAGCATCCGGGTTAAAACTAGCGGCGAGGCGAATCCGACGCTGGCCAGCAAATCGGTATAGGACGCCGCCCGCTCGGCGCTGAACGGGGCGACGCTGTTCAGCCGCGGCCAGGCTATAGTCGGGAAGAACTGCCGGTAATACGCCGCCAACGGCCTCGGCAGCGCCAACCGGCAATGGAATCCGGCAGCGGCCAACCGGCGCGCAATCAGGCATAAGCGTTCGGCATATTCGACGCCGCCGCCCATTTCGTTGACCAACAGCACGCGCGGGCGAGTCACGTCGGCGCCGCAACCGGTTTAATTATTATTTAGGGCCGACTGGGCTGGTCGACACCGCATAGCGCTGATTGCTGCGCATGTTTTTGATTTGCTGGACGAAGGCGTTGGTCTCTTCGGGTACTAGCGAATCGGGGTCGGAGCGGCGGTCGCGGCCGATCAGCGTGGTCGGCTTGCCGAAATAGAGACGGATGCCGGCCTGGCCCATAGCGTAGTCCTGGCTGCCGTAGCCGCCTTCGGCAAATAAAGACAGGCCGGACAGCACTTCCAGATTCGGCCGGTATTCGACGCCGCCGCGGATCAGATTCTGCCCGCCGAAATGGTCGGCCGTGGCTTGCACGGCCAAATCGTCGGTGGCGTAATACTTTAATTTGAGTTGGCCGTAGCCGTCGCCGTTAAGCGTGCCGTCCTGGTAGCCGCCGCGCCCGCTCAACGTGAAGCGGGACAAATACCACTCGCCTTCCAAGCCGGCCCGATGCATGAACGCATCCGCCACGACCGGGATATTGCTAGGGTTTAAAAAGCCGAAGTCGAAGTCGTGCCAACGGTGGTAGCTGTAGGTCAAGCCCAACAAGCCCACGCTGGGGTCGCGCCAGAACAAATGGGCGCCGGTGCCCCAATAGGCGTTGCTGTCGATGGAGCCGGCGCCGGCATCGATCTGCAAGCCAAAGGAATGGCCTAGCGGTGCGGTAACGCTGCCGAAACCGATACCGCTGCCTTTGCCGTCGAAACTGCCGCCGCTGGCGCCCAATTTGCCGTTCAACTCCGAAACCGCCGGTTCGGCCGCGGCCGGCTGCGCCATATTCAGAAAACCCAGCCCCAGAATCGCGGCAATCAGCGGTTTCAAGCGGAAGCGAAAGCCGGCAAAGCGGCCAGCCGGTGCCGACACTTCTTGCCGGCAGGATAAGCGGTCCACAACCGCCGGCGCACCGGCGCCGGGTAAGGCCGGCAATACCTGCGGCGGCTGGACGAACTCCGCTCCGCGCCGGCCGGCTTCTTCGGTCAGCAATACCTGGAACTGGTTCAGCCAATCCCCGCCGGCCGTATCCTCCAGATAGAAAATCCGCCGTTTGGGCTCGAAACCGATCCGGCCGGTCCAGCCTTCCCCTCGCAGCGCGTTCGCGGCCGCGGCCGCGGCTTCGGCCCGGCGTAGCGCCAGGGTCGGATCGAACAGCCATTCGCCGCCCTGGCCGAACAAGTGCTCGAGGTTCTCTACGCCATCGGCGGACGACACATCCACGACGTCCAGAGCGGCGAACGCATCCTCGAACGCCAACTCGGCTAACGCCTGGAGGCTTGCCGCCGCATCGGCGCCGGCAATGCCGAACACCAGGCGCGGACCGGCGGCCGTTGCCTGCAGGCGGGCAAACAAAATAGGTGTGCTATAACGGTTGCAAAATTCGAGGATGGCTCGTCGTAACGGTTTTTTAATCATGGCTGGTCCCGGTTTGAGCTGGTTAGGAGGTAGGCGGCCGGGCGGAGCTTAGGCTGCCGGCGTGTCGAAATATCTTACAGATTTTAAGAAATAGCAAATACCTTTCAACCTTAGTCCGAAACGCTTGGTTCACTGTCGGATCGCCCATATATGAATTCTGCCGATACCGAATCCGGCCGCAGCAACGCCAACCGCGGCTTGCCGCCATTAACCTGCGCATGCGGCCGTTGCGGCCGACTGTTAGCCTACGAGGACCGGCTGATGCTGGCGGAGCTGACGGTTTGCGACGCATGCTCGGATGCATTTTCGCTATGCGTCGACTGCAATGCCTGGACGCTGTTAACGGAGCTGGAGGCCGAAAACAGTTGCAGCGCATGCCGGCAGGCGGCTTTGCCGATACAAGCCTACGCTTACAAACCGGAGCCGGTATTTTTCGGCACCGGCTCCAAGCTGTTCCTGGGTTTGGAATTGGAGCTGAATCTGGAAGAACGCAGTTGCGACCTACCCACCCTAGCCGGCGCCTGTTTGCAGATATTGCCTTATTGCTACGCCAAGAAAGACCGCAGCATCCGCTACGGATTCGAATTGGTCAGCCACCCGGCGACGTTAAACTACCACCGGACGGCATGGGCGCAAGCGCTGCCGGCCTGGAACCGGATCCGGCAAACGCACCGGTTTTGCTGTGCCGGCCAGACCGGCATACACGTCCATCTATCGAAGGCGTTTTTCAGCGCCGCCGAACTGGCCAAGCTGGTTTATTTTTGCAACCAGCCGACCAACCGCGATTTTCTGGCCGCCATCGGCCAACGCCCGCTCGGCCATTGGTCTCGAAGCGAAGCCGGCGGCATCAAACAGGCCTTGAGCGGCGAATACGACCGCTACCGGGTATTGAATTGCAATCCGGCGGCGACGGTCGAACTGCGCTTGTTTAACGGTTCGGAACGCTGGGAAGACATCTTGAAAAACCTGGAATTCGCCGACGCCATCGGCCATTGGATAAAACAGCCGGACTGCCGCCCCGGCTGCGATTACCGACATTTTCTGGCATGGCTGCTGGGCAATCCTCAGCCCAGCGGCGGCTATGCCTGCCTGTCGGATTTTATCCGGCAGCATATCGATTTGTTGTAGCCAAGCCGCAACTCACCCGCCGGCCGTTGCCGTTTGCCCGAATCTCGGGTAAAACCCTTCGCAATTTTTCGAACTGGGTGGATAGGCATGGCTAAAGCTAAGAGATTCCGCCGCTATCTGGCGTTGGCCGGATCGGCGTCGCTGTTGGGTGCCGCCGGCCTCGGTTATGCCTGGCTGCGCAGCTCGTTGCCGGCTCTGGACGGCGAGCGTAACTTGCCGCAGTTGGCGGCGCCGGCGACGGTCGCCACCGACAGCCACGGCATTCCGTCGATCCGCGCCGGCAGCCGCAGCGACGCGGCTCGGGTGTTGGGTTACGTTACGGCCCGCGACCGTTTGTTTCAAATGGATTTGATGCGGCGCAAGAACGCCGGCCGCCTGGCCGAGATTTTCGGCGACAAGGCCTTCGCCAGCGACAAACAGGCGCGGATTTACGGCTTCAACGTCCGCGCCGGCCGCGTGTTTGCGTCGTTGCCGGCCGCGCACCGCGACTATTTGCAAGCCTATGCCGACGGCGTCAACAGCTATCTGCTGCAAGCCAGGGCGTTACCGTTCGAGTTCGGCGCCCTCGGTTACAGTCCGGAACCCTGGCAAGCCGAGGATTGTTTGCTGGTGGTGTTCGGCATGTTCGAAACCCTGACCGCCCGTGCCGAACAGAGCGAGCGAATGCTGAGCGTGATGCAGCAAACTCTGCCGGCCGACGTCGCTGCATTTTTTACGCCGGATACCGACCGTTATACCGACCAACTGTTGCACACCGCAGCGTCATTGAGGCCGCCGCGGCCGTTGCCGGCTGCGGCCTTGCAAACGCTGTTGGCTCAAAACGGAAGCGCAGTTCCGCAATTGGCCGACGCCGGCGCCGGCGAGTCGCTGGCCGGTTCCAACGCCTGGGCCGTCAGTGGCCGTAAAACCGCCGACGGCCGGGCGATTCTGGCCAACGACATGCATCTGAGCATCAACGTACCCAACATCTGGTACCGGATCGAACTGGCCTATCCCGGCGTCGAGGCGGTCGGCGTCAATTTGCCGGGTACGCCGTTTCTGATCGCCGGCAGCAACCGGCATCTGGCCTGGGGCATGACCAATGTCGGCGGCGATTTTCTGGATTTGGTCCAACTCGAAACCGATACGGACCATGCCGGGCAATACCGGGTCGGCGCCGAGTGGCAGGACTTCGAACTGCGGCGGGAGACGATTCGGATCAAGGGCGGCGGCGAACGCGAGCTTACCGTCCGGGAAAGCCGCTGGGGTCCGGTCGCCGACAAGCCTTTGCTGGGCCGGCCGGTGGCGATTCGCTGGGCCGCGCTGGATACGGCAGCGGTCAATACCGAATTGCTGGAATTGGAGCAAAGTCAGAGCCTGGAGCAGGCCTTGGCAATCGCCAACCGTGCCGGCGGGCCGCAGTTGAATATTTTGTTCGCCGATAGCGGCGGCCATATCGCCTGGACCCTGACCGGCAAAATTCCGCTGCGGTTCGGCGGCGACGGCGCGGTCAGCAAGTCCTGGGCCGACGGCAAAACCGGCTGGAGTGGCTATTTGCCGCCAGAACGAATGCCGCGCAGCGTCGACCCGGAGCAGGGATTTCTGGCCTCGGCCAACGAACGCCGCTTCGGCGCCGATTACCCGGTCGTGATCGGCCATCAATTCGCCAACGGTTACCGGGCGTTCCGGATTTCGCAAAAGCTCGGGCAAATCCCGCAGCACGACGAATGGTCGTTGTTCAATCTGCAATTGGATACCGAATCGGAGTTTTTCGATTATTACCGGCAACTGGCCTTGCGCGCGCTCGGCGCTATCGACCCGGCCGCGCAAGCGGATGCGGCGGCGATGCGGGATTATCTGCTGGCCTGGAACGGCCGGGCCGACAGCGATAGCCTGGGCCTGCCGTTGTTGGTCGAATTTCGCAAACAACTGATAGAAGCGGTATTTCCGCCGTTCCTGGCGGCTTGCAAACAAGCCGATCCGGATTTCAGTTACGCCTGGAATTATGCCGATACGCCGCTGCAAGCCCTGCTGAACGCCGCCGATCCGGCACTGTTGCCGGATGCCGGCCGCTACCGCAGCTGGGACGGCTTCGTCGCCGCGCAACTGGAACAGGCCGCCGCTAAACTGCTGCAGCGCAATCCCGGTAAACGCTTGGCCGATTTGACCTGGGGTTCGCAGAACAAGGCGGCTTACGCCCATCCGTTCAGCAAAGCCATGCCGTTTTTGGCGGCATTTTTGAACGTGCCGGAGCAGACTCTGGCCGGCTGCACCGGCTATTGCGTGCGGGTGGCCGGCGCCAATTTCGCCGCCAGCGAGCGGCTGGTGGTTTCGCCGGGACATTGGCAGGACGGCATCCTACATATGCCCGGCGGCCAGTCCGGCCATCCGCTGTCCGAGTTCTACATGGACCAACAGCCCTACTGGCTGCAGGGCCTGCCGCTGGCATTGCAAGCAGGCGACGCGGCATACCGATGGACGCTGAAACCCTAACCGGCACCGATGCCGGCATGGTCTCGCCTGGCGGCCGGCGGAGCAACCCTAAGTTCTTGGTCCGATACCGTAACCCTCGACATTCCGCTATATTTGGCGACGGCTTGGCGCGAACGCGTTACGCGATCGGCGTTGGATTTTCGCCGCCGGCAATTTGGCGGCAGGTGGTTTTAAGGTAACCTCCCGCCATTTCGCGCCTGTTTTCGGCCGTGCCAATAGTGCCTGACCGACGCATCCGACAATATTGGTTATCCAGCAATGTTAAGCAACAAAATCGACCGATCCGGTTTCACATTTATCGAGGCGCTGCTGGCGACGGCTATCGTCGGCATCTTGGCGGCAATTGCGGTTCCGGCCTATAACGGTTACATCGACCGCACCAAAAATTCGCTGGCGATCAGCCAGATCATGGCGATCCAGACCGAAATTGAACGCTACTACACCCGCGAATTCCGCTATCCCGACGCGCTGGCCGATTTGGGCGCAGCGCTGCCCGGAGCCGGTCTCGATCCGTGGGGCAATGCCTACGTTTATCTGAACATTATCAACGGCGGCCCCGGCGTGAAAGGCGATGTCCGCAAAGACCATGCCTTGAATCCGATCAATACCAATTACGACCTGTACAGCAAGGGCAAAAACGGCGTGACCAAAAAGCAAATCAGCCAGAAAGACAGTCTGGACGACATTATCGTCGCCCGCGACGGCAGCTTCGTCGGTTTGGCGGCGGATTTTTGAGTTAACGGCCATGAGCTGGACGCTGCCGATATCCAACAGCAAGGTGGCGCGGCGGATTTTGCTGTCGTTCGTACTGGCGGCTCTGGTGCCTATCCTGCTGTCGGGTGCGCTTTCCTACCGCCAAGTGGAAAGCCAGTTGCATAGCCAGACCGGCAAAGCCCTGCAGCGCAGTTGCAAGGACTACGCTTACGGCCTGGTCGGGCGATTGATATTTCTCGACAGCGCGTTGCGCATGGCGGCGTTACGGTTAGGTCAAGCAGACGTCGGCCGCGGCAACCCGGTGATCGGCGAAGAAGGTAAACAATGGCTGCAGGGCCAATTTGCCGGCGCTGCGCTGGCCGGCCCGGACGGCCGGGTCCGGCCGTTGTTCGGGGACGACGAGCTGCCCGGTCTGGCCGCGTCGGAGATGGCGGCGGTCGGCTCCGGCAAAACCTTGATCAAGGTGGCGGCGAATCGGGCCGGCGGCTCCGGCTTGTGGATGGCCGTCAATCTGGTCGAAAACCGGCCGGAAGCCGGGGCGCTGATGGTGCAATTGAAGCCGGAACAGCTGTGGGACGCGGAAAACCTGGATCCGAACAATCTGGTGTGGGTCATGGACGCCGCCAGCCGGCAGGTGTTGTTCGCTTCCGAGGCCGAATACGCGCTGCCGGCCGACGCCAGAGACAGTCTGGCGCAATTGAACGGCGGCCAATTCGATTGGCAAATCGGCGGCGAAACCTATTTGACGGCGTCGTGGAAATTGCCGATCAACAATCTGTTTGCCGGCTCCGATCTGGTCATCGTCCAAAGCCAGCCGGCCGCGGTGGCTTTTGCCGGCATGCGCCAATTCAGCGCGATTTATCCGCCGGTGATCGCGCTGGCGCTGCTGGCCGTGATTTATTTGAGCCTGCGCTTGATCGCCAAGTACTTGACCCCGCTGGCCAGCCTGAAAGCCGCCACCCAGCAAATCGCCGCGGGCAATTTCGAGACCCGGATCAATATCGACAGCCGCGACGAATTCGAAGCCCTGGCCGATTCGTTCAACACCATGGCGCAACGCCTGCGCGGCCAATTCGATCTGCTCGCGGCGATGGCCGAAATCGACCGCACCATTCTGTCGGCCTTGAATGCCGAGGATATCGTCGAAATCGCACTGAGCCGGCTGCCCGGCATCCTCGGCTGCGATTTGATCTCGGTCGCCGATGTCGACCCGGTGCAATTGGCCGTCGGCAACATCCGGATTCGCCGCGCCGGGCAAGCTAGCGAGCTGTTGGCCGAACCTTTATTGCTGGAGCGCCATGACTTTAGCGGATTGCTCGAGGCCGGCATCCAACTGCTGACCGCCGAACCGAACCGGCCGCCGGCGTCGGCCTATCTACAGCGTTTGCACAGCGACGGTAATTGGCAATACCTGATCTTGCCGGTGGCTATCAACGGCGCCTTGGCGGCGCTGCTGTGCCTGGGCTACCGGGCGCCGAATACCTTGTCCGCCGAAGCGAAACAAGCCGCGGCCAATTTTGCCGACCGCATCGCCGTAGCGTTGTCGAATGCGGCCTGGGAGGAAAAACTCTACCGTCAGGCGCATTACGACCCGTTGACCGGCCTGCCCAACCGCTTGGTGCTGCACGACCGGCTGGAGCAGGAACTGGCCCGAGCCAGCCGCGACGGTGCGCAGATTGCGGTGTTTTTTCTGGACCTGGACCGTTTCAAGAATATCAACGATTCGCTCGGCCATTCGGCCGGCGACGAGCTGTTGGCGCAGGTGGCGCGGATTTTTCTGCAATGCGTGCGTAAAACCGATTTGGTGGTCCGGCTGGGCGGCGACGAGTTTGTCGTCGTGCTGTCGGACTTGCATCTGCACGCCAATCCGGCCGTATTCGCCACAGCAATCGCCGAAAAAATTCTGGCAGCGCTACAGCGCACCCTGGTCGTGGCCGGGTTGCCGGTGACGGTCGGCACCAGCCTCGGCATCGCCATGTTTCCGGGCGATGCCGACAATGTCGAGGACTTGTTGAAAAATGCCGATGCGGCGATGTACCACGCCAAGAGCGAGGGCCGTGGCGTGTTTCGGTTTTATTCGCCGGAATTGAATGCCGCGGCGTTGGAAAACATCAAACTCGAACACGAACTGCGCGAGGCGGTGGCCCGGCAGGAATTGCTGGTCTATTACCAGCCCAAGGTGGATTGGAGCGGCCGCATCGTCGGCGCCGAAGCGTTGATCCGTTGGCAGCATGCCGAGTTGGGCATGGTGTCGCCGGCCAAGTTTATTCCGCTGGCGGAACAGACCGGATTGATCGTCGAAATCAGCGACTGGGTGCTGGAACAAGCCTGCCTGTGGGCTAAATATTGCCACGAGCAGGGTTTTACGCCGTTACGGATTTCGGTCAACTTATCCGCGATCGATTTCAAACGGCCGGATCTGGTGGACAAGGTGGCCGCGATCTTGCACGCGACCGGCGTCGATCCGCACTGGCTCGAACTGGAGTTGACCGAGTCGGTCGTGATCGGCGACGTCAAAAGCTGTATCGCCCGGATGCTGCAGTTAAAAGCCCTGGGTTTGACGCTGTCGATGGACGATTTCGGCACCGGCTTTTCGTCTTTGTCCTACCTGAAGCAGTTACCGTTGGACGTATTGAAAATCGACCAATCCTTCGTCCGCCAGCTCGATACCGACGATAACAGCGAAGCCATTGTCCGGGCGATTCTGGCCTTGGCTGACGGCTTGGGTATGGAAACCATCGCCGAAGGCGTCGAAAACCAGAGCCAAGTGGAATTTTTGAAGCAACAGCATTGCGCGTTGTTTCAAGGCTATTTGTTCAGCCGGCCGTTGCCGGCCACCGAGTTTTTGCATAGTTTGCAAGCCGCTTCCGGCCGGCCGGAAGCGGAACGGCCGGTTTCGCAATGAGCGTTTGCCGCCGGCTGCGCGCAAGGCGTCCGCTCTATGGCAGAATGCGGTATTACGATTTTAATTAGAGGGTATTGCCATGCCGTTATCCAGACTGCTACCGATTTTATGCAGCGTTATGTTGCTGTCCTGCGCCGAGACGCCGGAAGCACCGGCGCCGATCCCGCCGACCCAGTTGACCTTGCAAATCAATGCCGGCAAACAATTGAATCCGGACGCGGCCGGCAAAGCCTCGCCGGTATTGCTGCGGATTTACGAACTGCGCGAGCAGAGCGGTTTCGCCGCCGCCGATTTCTTTACCTTGTTCGATAAGGAGCAGGTTGCGCTAGGCGGCGACTTGCTGCGCAAGCAGGAGTTGCTGATCAAGCCCGGCGAACAGAAAACGCTGCCGATCGAACCCGCCGCGGACACGCGCAAGATCGGATTTTTCGCCGCGTTCCGCAAACTGGACGACGCCCAATGGCGAGCGCTGGCGCCGTTGGTCTTGCACCAAAACAACACGATAACGTTGGATATGGACCGTAACGCCCTCGCGGCCAAAGCGACTGCGGTGGAGCCCGCTCCGGCGGCCCCGGCCGAGCACTGAGTCGCCGGCCGGCACGGATTCTCGCCTTGGCCGCGCCGGCAGGTGCGGACAGGGTCCGCTCCGTTTACTGCCGCCGCCGCGAATCGTTATTAAACTATGTTAAATAAATCCTCCCGCTGCGGCATATCGCCCATTTATTGCGTGCCGTAGCGGCCGAAATGTTTCCGGACTATCGCTAAGCCGTTGTTGCAATAGGAGCAGGCGGCAACCTGGCACGAGTATTGGTTGCCTCCGGCCATCGCTTCGCCTAGCCGGGACCATGAGCACCATTCTAAATATTTCCGATCTGATCAAAACCTACGACGACGAATTGCGCCGCGTCACGTTCCGGCGTTGCGGCTGCGTAGACACGGCCGGCGACATCGTCCAGGAAACCTACCAGCGCATGCTGGCCGGCGACTTGTGGCGCCAGGCCGAAAATCCGCGGGCCTTGTTGCACCGCATCGCCGCCAATCTGGCAACCGATTACGAACGCCGCCGTCAAGTGCGCGAACACTATGCCCACTATGAAGACGCTACGGCGGAGGACGCCGGTGCCGATAGCGCGGCCGATCCGGAACAGATCAACGTCGCCCGCGAGCGCCTGAGCCGGCTGGTTTCCGCGGTGGAGCGGCTGCCGCCGAAATGCCGCAGCGTATTCGTCATGCGTAAATACGACGGCTTCAGCCATGCCGAGATCGCCGAACGCTTGGGCATCTCCCGCAATATGGTCGAAAAGCATCTGCGCAACGCGCTGGCGGCATTGCAGGACTGCGACGACTAGCCCGCCTCCTGTTTTTGCGCCATCGCGCGTCCTATAATGGCAACGCTTCCACCCTTAGGCTGCCGATGAAAACGCCCACTCCCACTTGCCAACCGCTGCCGCGCGCCAGCGTCCTGCCGACCGGCAGCGAGGTAGCGCGATGAAGATCGCCGAATCGGTCAAGGCCGAGGCCCGCGCCTGGTGGGTTAAGTTGGACGGCGGTAGCGACGATCCCGAACTGTTAGCCGAATTCCAGCGCTGGCTGGCGGCCGATGCCGCACATCGGGAAGCCTATCGGCGTTTGCAGCAGTTGTGGAGCGATCTGGCGGAAGTGGAAAGCCGCTTGGTTCCGGCGTCCGCCGACATGCCGCTCCAGCCGCGAGAACCGGTTTCGGCGAAAGTCCGGCAGCGGGTCCGGTTGCCGCTGGCGCTAGCGGCGAGTGTGGCACTGTACTGGCTGAGTCCGTTGTCGCTGGGTTTGCGCGCCGATTTTCATACCGGTTTCGGCGAAGTGCGCGACATTGCGCTCAGCGACGGTTCCAGCGTGCATTTGAACGGCAACAGTGCGCTGCAGGTGCAATTCGGCAACGGCCAACGCAGTTTGACGCTGCTGCGCGGAGAAGCGCTGTTCGAAGTTAGCCCCGATCCGGCCCGGCCGTTTCGGGTGCAGGCCGGGGACGGCGTGATCACCGCGTTGGGCACGGCCTTCAACGTCCGCCTGGACGGCGGCCGGGTAGTGGTCGGCGTCACCGAACACAGTGTTGCGCTGGAGCTGCAGCGCGACGGCAGGCCGCAACGCGGCGTGCTGCTGGAAGGCCAACAGGCCGCGTTTGCTGCCGAGCAAGGTATCGGTCCGGTGCAGGCGGTAGACAAGCTGGCCGCTTCGGCCTGGCGCCGCGGCAAACTGGTGTTCGAAGACCGGCCGCTGGGCGAAGTCGTCGCCGAATTGAACCGCTACCATCGCGGGCTGTTGCTGGTCGGCGATTCGGCGCTGGCCGAACGCCGGGTCAGCGGCGTATTCGCCACCGGCCAGCCGCTGGCGGTGCTGGCCGCGCTGGAGTCCGCTCTCCACATCCGTTCCACCCGCCTCGGCGATTATCTGATTCTGTTACACCGCTGAAACCGGCATTCCGGTTTTTTTCCTGCCCTCGCCTCCTGTTTTCGGCTGCTGGTGCGTCAAAACCAGTGTTAGCCATCAGATAACAACGTAGAGGGATATTCATGACAGCGAAACACACCAAGAATCGGGCCGGCCGGAGCTGGAAAAGGCAGGTCGCGGCTTTAGCCCTGGGCGCGGGAATTGCGGTTACGCCGGCCCATGCCGACAACGCCGTGCGGCCGTTCGATATTCCGGCCGGGGCGCTGGCTACGGCCTTGAACCGGCTGGCCGAAAGCGCCGGCTTGCAATTGGTTTACGACGCAGCCATCGCCGAAGGGCTGAGCAGCCGGCCGCTGCGCGGCAGCTACACGCCGGAAGCGGCGCTGCAACAGTTGCTGCGCGATAGCGGTTTGAGCTACCGCATTGTCGAGAACGGCAACGTGGTGATCGAAAAGCAGGCGTTGAATTACCGGCAGGACCCGGCCGCATTGCCGGCGGTCAACGTGATCGGGAACAAGGCTTACGACCCGAACAATCCGTTTAACCCGTTTTACGCGGTACCGGACGCATCCACCGCGACCAAATCCAATGTCGCGATTATGGACACGCCGGTGTCGATTCAAGTCGTGCCCCGCTCCATCCTGAACGACCAACAGGCGGTCCGCTTCGAGGACGCCGTGATCAACAACGTCAGCGGCGTGCAGCGTTCCTACGGCACTGCCGATATGTACGAAAGTTTCATAATTCGCGGCTTTAATTCGACCGAACAAAACTACCGGAACGGCTTCAGGCGCTCGATGGGTAAATTCGACGTGGCCAACATGGAACAAATCGAAGTGCTGAAAGGCCCGGCCGCGGTGCTGTACGGCCGCTTGCAGCCCGGCGGCATGGTCAATTACGTGACCAAAAAACCGCTGGCCACGCCGTATTACGCTCTGCAACAGCAATTCGGTTCGTTCAGCGAATTTCGCACCAGCGTCGATGCCACCGGGCCGCTGGATCAAGCGAAAACGCTGCTGTACCGCTTCAACGGTGCTTACGATAGCGGCGAGTCGTTTCGCGACATCGTCGACCACGAACGTATTTTCATTGCCCCCTCGCTGACTTGGCGGCCGAACGACCGCTTCGAAGCCAATCTGGATCTCGAGAAACGCCACGACAACTACATGGACGACTACGGCGTGCCGGTGTTGGACAACAGGCCGGTCAACGGCCGGCGCAATTTGTTCACCGGCGATCCGGCGTTCCGGCCGCGCCAGGACAACACGCTGGTTTACGCCGACTGGAGCTTCAAATTCAACGACGACTGGGCCATCAAACATAAATTCCAGTGGGACGAAACCGACATCGTGTTCGGCGGGCCGGGACCCAACGGCAAGCTGAATGCGGACGGCCATACTCTGGGCCGCTGGGTGATTACCGGTACCTCCGAACGGCGCTCTTATTCGACCAGTCTGGATCTGACCGGCAAATTCGAGACCTACGGCCTGAAACATAACGTGCTGGTCGGCGGCGACTGGTTTTTCTTCAACCAGGATGCGCCGGACAATATGTTCGCCTCCAGCGACTGGGGCGATCCGATCAATTCGACCTTCGATATCGACAATCCGCGCTACGACACCATCGATGTCGCCGCGGTCAACGCGATCCGACCCAACTGGTTCTGGCGCGAGCGCGAAGATTGGTACGGCGTTTATTTCCAAGACCAGATCACGATCTGGGACAAATTGCACATCATGGGCGGCGGCCGCTACGACATGGCCGGCTACGGCGGCTTCGGCGGCACGTCCTGGGAAGCCACCAAAACCGGCTTCAGCATGCAGCACGAGGATAAATTCACGCCGCGGGTCGGTGTCCTGTACCAGCCATGGGAATGGTTATCGGTGTACGGCAATTACGTCGAATCCTTCGGCAGTAACAACGGCCGCAATGCCTTAACCGGCGGCACTTTTCGACCGCAATCGGCCGAACAGTACGAAATCGGCTTCAAGACCGAGTTGTTCGATAAACGGCTGTCGTCTACCGTGGCCTATTACCATCTGAAAAAAACCAATATGCTGACCGCCGACCTCAGCACGCCCGATCCGTTGGACCAAGTGGCGATCGGCGAAGCGCGCAGCCAGGGCATCGAGGTCGATATCAAAGGCCAGCTCACCGAGAATTTCAATCTGGTCACGACCTATGCTTACACCGACGGCCGGGTTACCAAAGACAACAACGGCACGGAAGGCAAACGTCTGCTGAACGTGCCCGAGCACCAGGCCAGCCTGTGGGGTACCTACCAGTTTACCGAGCATTTCAAGGCCGGCCTGGGCGGCGTGGTGGTCGGCAAACGCGAGGGCGATACCGCCAATACCTTTCAGTTGCCCGGTTATACCCGACTGGATGCGATGGCGGCTTATGTGCAGCCGATCGGCAAAACCCGCCTGACCGCGCAAGTCAACGTCTATAACTTGCTCGACAAGGAATATTTTACCGGCTCGACCTCCTGGATACCGACCGCCAACGTCGGTGCGCCGATTTCGGCGATGGGCTCGTTGAAGCTGGAATACTAAAATCCTGCCTAGCGTGCGAAGAGGCCGTTCCCGCTCGACCGGGAGCGGCCTTGCCGCTTTTCATTTTCTGTTTACGAACAGGCAGACGCTGCTGCCGGTCTGGCTCTAGCCGGACACAACGTAACGATGGGTTGCGATTGCGGATTTGCTGATTTTTGGTGCGGATTGCACCAGATTGAATGCCGATTGCACTCCGTGCCGGCAGCGAATGTGCGCTGTTGAGGTCATCCCTGCCTGGATAGAAGTGTTTCGTCCACGCTTCTATCCAGGTATTCCCTGGCGTCGTTGTTTTCCATGTTCACGGGGGAGAGAACTTAACATCCTTGATGCCGCAATTTATATAACATTATTCGTGCCAACTCCGTATGTTGGCGTTTTTTCGGGTCGGCAACCGATTCGCGGCGCCTGACAGCTTGATTACTATGTTATATGCCGCAGCGGAAGCGTGTTTTTAGGCGATTTGACGCAATTTTTCGTTGGGCCTGCCGCTGGCCGAAATTGAGGGCCGACGGCCTGACGCACCCGTTCGCCAACGTTGCACAGATTTGGTGCCGATTGAATCGCGCCCGGCGGCAGGGCGATACATCGCCATTACCGGTTAATCGTGGATAATATCGGATTTGTTGATCACGCCGGCACCGCTTGTGAAGCATTTTCGCCACCCCGCACGTTATCGATTGCCGCCTAGCCGGCGGAGCAAGCCGGCTTCCGGTTGGCCCAGGCGGGCGAAACGTTTGGCAGCCTATGCCGTTGGCTTTTTTCTGGCAGGTTCTTTATTGCTGGTAGCGGCGCTACGGGTTTTGCCGGCGCCGACTTCGGCCTTCATGCTGCACCAGCATATCGACGATTGGGTCGAGGGCAAGGGTTACCGGCCGATCAGCCAGCGTTGGGTCAGCCGCGAGCGGATTTCGGCGCATGCCTTCCATGCCGTGGTCGCTTCCGAGGACCAATTGTTCTACCAGCATAACGGCTTCGACGTCGATGCGATCGGCAAAGCCTTCAACCAGTATTTACGCGGCGGCAAGTTGCGCGGCGCCAGCACGATCAGCCAGCAAGTGGCGAAAAACCTGTTTCTGAGCCCGGCGAAAAATTTCGTGCGCAAGGCCTTCGAGATTTGGTTTACCGTCTTGATCGAAGCTTTGTGGGACAAGCGGCGGATTTTGGAGGTGTATCTGAACATCGCCGAATTCGGCGACCATTTGTTCGGTATCGAGGCCGCCAGCCGGCATTATTTCGGCATACCGGCCCGGCAATTGTCGGCGGCGCAAGCGGCCTTGCTGGCCGCCACGCTACCGAATCCGATTCTGTTGAAAGCCGACCAGCCCAGCGCTTATCTGCTGAAACGGCAAAGCTGGATCCTTGGCCAGATGCGGGCCTTGCCCGATTGAGGGAACCGGCTGCAGATCAGTCCAGATCGTGTTCCGGCTCTGCGTCGTCGGTTGCGGCGGAATGGCCCGTGTCGCTAATCAACTGTTTCAGGTATTTGTAGAGCAGGCGCGCCGACTTCGGCGGTTTAGCCTCTTTGGCTTCTTTCAGCGCGTTGCGTTGCAGTTGGCGCAGATGCTGGGTGTCCGCTTCCGGAAATTCGGACACCAGTTGCGTCAGCGCGGCATTGCCGGCTTCGCCCAACAGTTGGTCGCGCCAACGCTCGGCCTGGTGATGTTCGCGCACGCCGTGGGCGCTGCGGTTTTTCAAACGCGCCAGCTTTTCCCGGATCGCGTCGACGTCCAGCTCGCGCATTTGGCCGGTGATGTACTTCAGCAGGCGCTTTTTCGCGGCGTTGCGACCCATTTTGCCGGCGTCGCACAGCGCTTTTTCGATGTTCTCCGGCAATTCGAACTCGGCGATGTGCGCCGGCGCCAATGCGCTGATTTCTTCCGCCATCGCGAAAATCGCCGCAATCTCTTTTTTGATCCGGGTCTTGTTGGGCCTAACCGCGTAATATTCGACTTCGTCTTCTTCTTCCGCTTCGTCGTCGTAGGCAAATTGGGTGCGGTCGTCGTAGCCGTCGTCCTCGAAATCGTCCTCGTCTTCGAATTCTGCGTCGTCGTAATCTTCGTGTTTCATGTCAAACCATAGCTATTAAAAACAATACGAACATGGCCACCGCAAGCAGCGGCACGATCACGCCGGACCAATCGGACGGGCTGTTTTTGCTGCGTTCGATCGCGGCTTTGACGCCGGGGCGCATCCAGAACAGGATCAGCAGGGCCAATAGGCCCAGCAGCAGATTTTCCCAGGTCGATTCCATAACTTGCTCGCGAGTCGGGTCCTGCGGCCTAGCCGCCGAACAATTGGTGGTCGATCAAATCGCACAGGCAGTGCGAGATCAGTAAATGCACTTCCTGGATGCGGGCGGTGGAATCGGACGGCACCCGGATTTCGATGTCGGTCTCGTTCAACACGCCGGCCAGAGCGCCGCCGTCCTTGCCGCTGAGGGCGATGACGGTCATGTCGCGGTCGTGGGCGACTTTGACGGCCTTGACGATATTGCCGGAATTGCCGCTGCTGGTATAAACCAACAGGATGTCGCCGGCCTGGCCCAGCGCCCGCAATTGTTTGGCGAACACTTCGTCGTAGTGGTAGTCGTTGGCGATCGAGGTAATGGTCGAGGTGTCGGTGGTCAGCGCAATCGCCGGCAGCGCCGGCCGTTCCCGCTCGAAGCGGTTCAGCATTTCCGAGGAAAAGTGCTGGGCGTCGCCGGCCGAACCGCCGTTACCGCAGGTCAGTACTTTCCGGTCGTTGACCAAGGCTTCGACGATTTTCTGCGAGGCGAATTCGATCAGCTCGCACAAGCTGGCCATCGCATTCTGCTTGGTTTGAATGCTGTCGGAAAAATGGGCGATGATGCGGTCTTGTAAGCTCATAGTTCAGGTTTGAAACGCGTTTTTGATCCAATTGAGGCGGTTATCGCCGGAGATTGCCACGACATCGAAACGGATCGCGCAATGGCTCAGGCCGTTGATTATGACATAGTGTTGCGTGGCCGCGACGATGCGCGCCTGCTTTTGCGCGGTAATACTGGCCAACGCGCCGCCGAATTGCTCCGATTTGCGGTAGCGGACTTCGACGACGACCAGCACGGCACCGTCGCGCATGACCAGATCCAGCTCGCCATGTTTGCAGCGGTAATTGCTGCAGACCGGTTGCAGGCCTTGTTGTTGCAGATAGGCGGCGGCCCTTTGTTCGGCGCCGGCGCCTTTTTGCAGATGGGCCGGTTTGGGCTTGCCGAACAGCATTATTCGACGTAGGCGGCCGCGGCCGGTACGCCGGCCTTGAATTCGGCACAGGCCAATTTGCGGGTGATGCGATTTTCGCCGTTCAACGCTAACCGCCCGGTGGCGCCGGGGTAAGGCGTGGCGGCCAGTTGGCCCAATTGGCCCAGCAGATTGAAGGCATCCACCCCCAGCGCCACCAACTTGATCTGGCTGTCGCTCAGGCCTTGCCAAGCGCTTTGCAATGCCTGTTGGCTGAGCGGTCCGCCGTAGACCTCGCCGAACAGCCAGGGCAAATCGCAGAACGCGATTTTGCCCAATTCGGTGTCTTTGGCCGGATTGGGCCGGCCGCTGTAGATGTTCGGCATCGCGTAGACGGCAAGCTCGCTGCTCTGGCTGTAGCGCAATTGCGGCGCAATTTCTCTGGCCTGTTCCGGCCCGGCGCTGATGAACACGGCCAGCGCCTGTTTTTCGCCGGCGGCATTCACGCTCGGCGCCAGCAAGGCTTTGACCACGGCGCTGAAATCGCGCGATTTCGGATCGTAACTCTGCACCCCGAGCACCGAGCCGCCGCCGGCTTGCCAGGCCGACATCAGATAATGGCGGATGCGTTGGCCTTGCGGCGTTTCCGGCGTTAACAGCACCGCGTTCTGCAAACCATCGCGGCGGGCTTTCAGTGCCAGTTGTTCGGCGTCGTCGATCGGGCTCAAGCCGAATTGGTACAGATTGGCTTTGCTCAGATTTTCGACGTGGTTCAAGGCCAACACCGGCACGCTCAACTCGCCGCTGTCGGCCAAAGTCTGAATCTGCTCCTTCACCAACGGGCCGATCACCTGTTTGGCGCCGTCGGCGACGGCCTGTTTATACAGCGCGACGATATCGCCGGTTTCGCTGTCGTAATATTTCAACGCCGGCTGCGGCGCGGCGCTGGCCGCCAGGCGGTAGGCGGTGGCCAAGCCGTTTCTGACCGCTTTGCCTGCGGCCGCATATTGGCCGGAATTGGGCAGCAGCACCGCGATGATCGGCCCGCTGGCTGCCGTCGCCGCCGGTTGCGGCGTTTCCGGGCCGGACTCGGCCGCCGCTTCCGCAACAACGGCCGGCGCCCCGTTCAAATAGGCTTGCAGGTAGTCGGCATTGGCCGGATGGCCGGGGAAGGTTTGCTTCCATTGCTGAATTTGGCCGGCGCTGTCGAAACCAGGCAGATTGCGTTGTTTCAGAATTTTGGCCAACGCCATCCAGCCGCTCAATTCGTCGGCGACCGATGCGGTCGTGCTCAGGGTTTCGTTCGGCAACACGCTAAGCGCGTCGAGAATGGCGATAATGTTTTGCTTTTGCCGGTCGCGGTCGGTCAGAATCCGGCCCAGTTTCAACCGCATCCGCACGCCGGCCAACACGTCGCCGGTCAACGAATGGGCGAAAGCCATCGACTGGTAATAGGCGATCTGATCGGCTTCCGCCAACACGGCCGGACGCACGCCTTCCAGTTTGCGCACCGCGCTTTCGGCATCTCCGCTACTGAGCGCAATCTCGCCGTCGAGCAATTTGTATTTGCTGGTTTGCTCCGGATTCAATTCGGCCGGATTGACGCCGTCCAAGGCCTGGCGAGCGCCGTTACTGTCGCCGGCTTGCAAGCGGGTATCGGCGTCCAGCAGCCGCAGCGCGCTGCGGCTGTCGTGCAAACGGTAGCTACGCGCCGTGGTTGCGGCTTCCGCCGGTTTGGGCCGTTTCGCGCTGGCCGGCGGCTTGACTTCGAACTGCGGTTTGCGGGTCGGCGGCTCGCCGGCGCAAGCCGACAGCAGCAGCAACCCGAAAACGCAGCAACCCGGCAAGCGACGCGGCATAATGGCGGCCAAATTAAATGCGGACATGAGAGGCCTTGGAAAACAGATGTACGGAAAATTATACGTGGTTGCCACGCCGATAGGGAATCTGGCCGATTTCAGTTTCCGAGCCTTGGAAGTATTGAAACAAGTGGATCTGATTGCCGCCGAGGACACCCGCCACGTCAAGATGCTGTTGTCGCATTACGGCGTCAACAAGCCGCTAACCTCGTTGCACCAGCACAACGAGGACAAGGCTTCGTTGGGTTTGGTCGAACGGATGCAGCAAGGCCAATCGGTCGCACTGGTGTCCGACGCCGGCACCCCTATCATCAGCGATCCGGGCCTGCCGCTGGTCAGGTTGGCCCGCCAGCACGGCATCGACGTGACCCCGATTCCGGGCGCTTGCGCCTTGATCGCCGCCTTGTCGGTGGCCGGTTTACCGACCAGCCGTTTCAGCTTCGAAGGCTTTCTGCCGCGCACCGCTTCGGCCCGGCGCGAATTTTTTCGAGACAAACTCTCCGACGAATCGACCTGGGCCTTTTACGAGTCCAGCCACCGGATTCAGGCGGCGCTGGAAGACATGGCGGCGGTGTTTCCGGCCGAGCACCGCATTGTCGTGGCGCGCGAGATTACCAAGCTGCACGAAACCATCGCCGACGGTAGTCTGGCCGAGGTGTTGGTGCGGGTACAAGCCGACGAAAACATGCGCAAGGGCGAGTTTGTCGTTATCGCCGCCGGCAGCCCGCCGGCGGAAAAATCGGATCAAATCAGCGACGCGGAACGACGGATATTAGCTTTGTTGCTGCAAGAATGTTCGATCAAAACCGCCGTCGCCCTGGCGGTGGAAATCACCGGCCAACGCAAGAAAACGCTATACCAGGCCGCGTTGGCGATGCAGGGCGAAAGCGGCGGCCGATAGTCGGGTCAGTTGTAGCGGCCGCTGGGGTCCGGCGTGAAGACCCCGACCGGGCGGGCGAAGGTAAACCGCGCCGGGGTCAGTACCAGGGCTTCGGCGCCGATGGCAAAAGCATCGTGCGGCGGCGCGATTGCGGCAAAAGCCGTCAGCGGCGATACCGCGGCGAACAGCGCGGAACCGACCAGCGTCGCGATCAAGCCGACCGGCCGGGCAACGACGACGTCGACCAGAAAGGCGCCGGTCGGCGTCCGCTCCTCGGCGGCCAGCGGAGCAGCGGCCAGCAGTAATAGGCTCAGGGCAACGGCTTTGTGCATGGCGGAACTCCTGTGTTTCTAAATTTGTTGGCGGCCGGCTACCACATCAAGTCGTCCGGAATCTGGTATGCCGCGTACGGGTCGTCTTCGGCGGCAAGATCTTGGCTGGCTTCGTTCAACACCACCACGCTGGCCGCATCGCGGATTTGAATCTTGCGCGCCACCTCGGCCGGAACGATTTCGTAGCGGTTTTCCAGTTTGGCGATGCCGGCGCGGCCGTTGCTCAACGCATCGCGGACTTTTTCGGCGACGTACAGGGTTTTGACTTTATTGGCGTCGGTGAAGTTGTAAGCCACGCCGTTGGCGTCCTGGGCGATGCGATTCAGTTCGACGATTTGTTTGATTTGCGCCGCCAGGGCTTTCTGTTCTTCGGCCAGCTTGCGTTGCCGGTTCAATTCGCGGTCGCGTTCGGCTTGTTGTTGGCGCAATTGTTCCGCACTGAGTTTTACTTCGTCGACAGTCTCGACGCCGTTATTGCGCTCCAGTTTGGTCTGTTTGCGCTTTTCGGCCTTGACCTGTTTCAGCTTGGCGTCGTTGGACAGGCCGGATTTCAACAGTTGTTCTTGCAGCGACAAGGTTTGCGGTTTTTTCATGGCGAACGGGCGGAAATGGACTTAAAAAACGCCGGCAGCATAGCACAAAGCGCTTATTGGCCCAGCATCTTGCCGGTGGCGTACTGCCACCAACTCAGCGGCTTGGTCAACGGCCGTTCGCAGCGGTCGTAGCCCTGGTATTCGATGCCGCGGAAAATGTCGTCGCGCAGCCAGCGGTAGGCGGCCGGCGCACTCTGTTGCAGCCGCTCCGGAATCAAAATGTATTGCGCGACCAATTCGGCCAGTTTTTCCTGGGTATTGCCGTCGTAACGGCCCTGGTTGACCTCGCCCAGATACTCGAAGGCCTCGAACCATTTCGACGGCCACAGCGCCAATTGCGCTTCGGCGATGGTTTTCATGATGTCGGCGTCGTTGGAGATCTTGTGGTACTTGTAGAAAAAGTACAGGTCGTCTTCGCCGTTCCAGAAATGGAAATTGTCTATGGTATGCGCAATCTCGTGAACCACGATGGGTAGCCGGAAATCGACCAGATACTGCACGCCGATGTCGCGGTAACTGCCGCCTTCCTTGCCCTTGTCGAACGCTTTCACGGTAAACACGATCAGATTCTGGCCGCTGAACACCTGGGCCACGGTTTGCGAGCGGAAGCCGATACCGGGTACCAGAGTCAACGGATGGGTGTGGTCCTGCCAGATGCTGTTTTTGTAATCTTCCTGAAACGCGTCGCGGATCAGTTGTTGCATCGCTGTGGGTTTGTCGGCGATTTCCTGTTCCAGCTTGTCCACCGGTTTGGCTTTGCTGATGCTTTGCCGCAGAAAGGCCGGAATTTTGCGGATGGCTTTCTCGAAGATACGCAGATGGTCGGCGGAAAAGCGTTTCACCTCGTAGCGGTAATCGTCGCTGTGTTTGACCACGGTTTTGGTGTCGTAAAACAAGGCCAACGCCCGCCAGGCGGCTTCGCGGTCGCCCCAGTATTTTTCCAGTACGCACAGCTCGCCGGCGGCGTTACCGGCGCAGTCTTCGCGGTAATCGGCCAAATCGTCCAGGTGGTCCTGATTTTTGTGGTCGGTCAACACCGCCACGGCCTGGCTGCGCAATCCGGGATGCTCGGTTTCGTAGAAACGGATGATGTCGGCCAGTGCGGCGGTCGGCGTATATTGCTGTTGGCTGGTGGCGCACAGCAATTCGGCGGTTTGCGACAGCGTAAAGAAGTGGTTTTGAAATAACGGCGCCGGCGTAGCGCCGGCGGTTGCGGCGTAACCGAGCAAAAGTCCCAGTCCGCCGCGGTGCAATAAGGTGGACGGCGCGGTCAAACGCTTATTTGTCCAGACCCATCGCATCCCACAGTTTTTGAATCGCGCCTTCGTCTTTGTAATTGCCTTGCGGGGCACCGTTCGGGTAATTCAGTTTAAAGACGCGTTCGGCATCTGTGGCCAGTTCGTCCATGCCCAATTGGCGGTAGCCGTCCTGCATGATTTGCAGCGCAAACGGCACCGCCGGCGTGCGCTGGTATTCCTTGACGATGTAATTGGCGCGGTTGACGGCAGCGATGTAGGCTTTGCGCCGCATGTAGTAATCGGCGACATGGACTTCGTACATCGCCATGTTGTTGCGCAACGCGACCATGCGCAGCTTGGCGTCGGCGGCGTATTCGCTGTTCGGATAGCGGCGGATCAGTTCCTGGAAGTTGTCGTAAGCGTCCTTGGCCGGGCCGGGATCGCGTTGCGAGGAGTCGGTCGGCAAAAAGCGGTCGATGAAGCCGATGCCGCGGTTGTAGTTGATCAAGCCTTTCAGATAATAGGCGTAATCGACTTTGGGGTTGCGCGGATGGATTTTGATGAAACGGTCGGCGGCAGCAATCGCGGCTTCCGGATCGTCGTTCTTATAGTAAGCGTAAGCGACGTTGAGTTGGGCTTGGGCGGCGTAGTCGCCGAACGGGTAGCGCGATTCCAGCGCTTCGTACAACGTCACCGCCTTCGAGTAGTTTTTGTTGTCCAACGCTTCCTTGGCTTTTTCATGGAACATTTTGTCGTCCCAGCCGGCGTATTCCTCTTCCTTCTCGCTGGCCGAACCCTTGCTGGAAAATGCTTCCAAGGTTTCGCAGGCAGGCAGCAGCACGATCAGGCCGGCGGCGAAAACGGTTTTTACTAAAACTAATCGCATACGTTTATCAACACGTTGTAATATTGCTGGTTTTTTGCGGCATTTGGCAGCATTTGGGCCGCGAGTATAACTTAAAAACGACTATGACGATATTGACGGCAAGGGTTCCCGAGGAACTGGCGGGTATGCGGCTGGACCAGTGTTTGGCCGAGGTGTTCCCCGATTATTCGCGCAGCAAATTGCAGACCTGGATCAAGGCCGGCCGGGTGCTGGTGGACGGCGAGGTCATGAAAGGCCGCGAGAAACTGGACGGCGGCGAGGAGATCGAACTCGACGCCGAAGCCGAGCGCGTCATCGAATATGCCGCCCAGGAAATTCCGTTAGACATCAAATACGAAGACGAGTCGCTGCTGATCGTCAACAAGCCGGCCGGTTTGGTTGTACATCCGGCGGTCGGCAATTGGGACGGCACGCTGGTCAACGCCTTGCTGAACCATGCGCCGCAACTGGAAACCTTACCGCGCGCCGGCATCGTGCATCGGATAGACAAGGACACCAGCGGCTTGCTGATGGTGGCCAAGACCCTGCAAGCCCACAACAGCCTGGTCGAGCAGTTGCAGGAACGCAGCATCCACCGCGAGTACCTGGCCCTGGTCAAAGGCTGGATGACTGCCGGCGGGACGGTCAACGCCCCGATAGGCCGCCATCCGGTGGACCGCAAGCGCAACGCGGTGCGCCGCGACGGCAAGGAAGCGATCACCCATTATCGGCTGGAGCAGCGCTTCAAACGCCATACCTTGATTCGCTGCAAACTGGAAACCGGCCGCACCCACCAGATTCGGGTGCATATGGCCCACATCAATTACCCGCTGGTCGGCGATCCGGTCTACGGCGGCCGCTTTCAAATGCCGGCCGATTGCAGCCCGGCTCTGGCCGACGCGTTGCGCAACTTCAAGCGCCAGGCGCTGCATGCCGCCAAGCTGGGGCTGGAGCATCCGGAAACCGGCGACTATTGCGAATGGGAGCAAGCGCTGCCGGACGACATGGCCAAACTGATCGAATTACTGGCCGAAAATGAACTGGATCAAGCCTGATTGGCCGCTGCCGGCCAAGGTGCGGGCGGCAGTCACTTTGCGTAGCGGCGGTGTCAGCGTCGGCAGCTACGCCAGCCTGAACCCGGCCGGCCACGTCAACGACGATCCGCAGCATGTGCAACGCAATCGGCAAATCATCCGCGACCTGCTGGAATTGCCGGCCGAACCGGTTTGGTTGCAGCAAGTTCACGGCATCGATGTGGTCAAGGCCGACCAAGTGCTTGCCCTGCCAACCGCCGATGCCAGTTATACCGACCAAAGCGGAGTCGTCTGCGCCGTATTGACGGCCGATTGCCTGCCGGTATTGTTTTGCGGCGACGGCGGCGACAAAATCGCCGCGGCACATGCCGGCTGGCGCGGTTTACAGGCCGGCGTGATCGCTGCGACCTTGCGGGCTATCGATTGCCGCGAGGTCTCGGTTTGGCTGGGCCCGGCGATCGGGCCGCAGCATTTCGAAGTCGGCGCCGAGGTACTCGAGGCTTTTCTGGCGTCCGATCCGGGGCATTTCGCGGCTTTTACCGCGCACGGCCCCGGCAAATGGCTGGCCGATATTTACCAACTGGCGCGCCGGCAACTGGCCGGGCTGGGCGTGGAGCGGGTGTTCGGCGGCGACTATTGCACTGTGGCCGATCCGGCACGGTTTTACTCTTACCGCGGCGACGGCGCCACCACCGGCCGCATGGCGAGTTTGATCTGGAGAGTTTCTTGAGCGTATTGCTGTTTATCGTTTTGTTCACCGCACTGGGCGGGGTTTTGAGCGTGCTGGCGGCGGCCTTGTTTTTGCTGCTGCCGGAGCCGCAGCAAAAACTGGTGTTACCGCACGGCATCAGCTTCGCCATCGGCGCGTTGCTGACCGGGGCATTTTGCGGTTTGATCCCGCATGCCTTCGAAGAAGTGCAACCGCAACAACTATCGACGCTGTCGGCGACCATCCTGGCCGGCATTCTCGGCTTTTTCGTGTTGGAAAAACTGCTGGTCTGGCGCCATTGCCATTCCAATGCGTGCGAGGCGCACGGCGAGGACTCCCACGACGACCACCATCACGGCCATAACCACAGCCACGGCAGCGGCCACCGGCCGGCCGGCATGTTCATCATCCTCGGCGACGGTATTCATAATTTCGTCGACGGCGTGTTGATCGGCGCGGCGTTTTTGACCGACGTCCAGCTCGGCATCGTCACCAGTCTGGCGGTGGCTGCCCATGAAATTCCGCAGGAGGTCGGCGATTTCGCGATATTGCTGCACAGCGGCTACCGCCGCGGAGAGGCGTTGTTTTACAACGTCCTGGCAAGTCTGACCACCGTGGTCGGCGGCGTGTTGGCCTATTTCAGCCTGGGCGATCTGCACCACGTGCTGCCTTATTTTCTGACGCTGGCCGCGTCGAGCTTCATCTATATCGCCGTGGCCGATCTGATTCCTTCGCTACACCAGAAAACCGACATGAAAACCTCGCTGCAGCAGATCGGTTTTATCCTGGCCGGCGTCGTATTGATTTTGGTGATGCAGGGTATTGCCCACCGGTTCGAGGGCGCCGCTTAGCGCCTCTAGGATCGGTCCGGGTTTAAGTCGAGACGGCCGGCGAAACCGGTTCGCCAAATTCGACACCCTCGTAAATCTCCTTGACCGACAATTCGAAACCGACCGATTCGAACCGGACCTGCTCGCCAGCCTGGTAAAGCTGCAAATCCCACTGTTCGCTACGGCGGTAACATTCCACGCGTTGCGTATCCTGGGCGACCAAGACGTATTCTTCCAGGCTTTCCAGCTTGCGGTAATGGTGGAATTTCTCGGCACGGTCGTAGCGTTCGGTAGCATCGGACAAGATTTCGACGATCAATTTCGGCCGGCTGTTGTAATGTTCGGCCGTATCCGCCGCCGCACAGGTCACGTGCAGGTCCGGGTAAAAGAAACAGTCGTCGCTGGCGGTTTGGACCCGAACCTTCATGTCGGAATTGAAAACCCGGCATGGCGAACCGCGCAAATGAGCAAACAAAGCGCCGGCCAAATTCATGCTGATCAGATTGTGCGCTCGTTTGGCACCTGACATCGCATAAACTTCGCCGTTGATATATTCGTGTTTGATTTCGCTGAGCAACTCGCCTTGCAGGTAGTCTGCGACGCTCAGGTGTAGTTTTTCCGCTAAAGCCATAGCCTGTATCCGCTGGATTGGGTCCGCCGATTGTAACGGCTAGCGCCGGCCGACGGTAGTCCTGACCGAGCTGCAAGATGGCGGAGCGGCCGATAGCCGCTAAACTCTGTTTTTTTCGATTTCGGTGGATTCGATGCAGATAGCGGCCTTGTTAAGTATCGGCTTTTCTTTTGGGGCGGCGCTGTTGTTGGTCGCCGGCAATTTATTGCAAAGCCGCGAGCCTTTAATTTGGCCTTCGCGATGCGCCGGGTTTGTTTTGATTGCCGGTTTGGCTGCGATCCAGACGGGTCACTTGGCCTGGCTGACTCTAGCATATGACGCGCTGCATTCCGCCGGTTATCGGCTGGCGTTGTACCTGGTCGCCCCCGGTTTTTACTTCTTCAGCAGGCATTTATTAACGGCCGACGTGCGCTACCGTTGGCGGGACCTGCTGCATGCCGCACCGCTGCCGCTCTGCGGCGTGTTGCCGCAAACGTTGGCAATACCGGGCGCATTTCTGCTCGGCAGCGCGTATTTGATCTGGCTGGCACATGCCGTATACCGCTTGCGGGCGCAACGCCAGCGGTTTCGGTTGGAGCTGGTCGCGCTCGGCACCTTGTTCGCGATTGCCGTCGCCGTGCTGCTGCTGGGGTTCGTCTGGCCGTTACTGGCTGAGGCCGATTTCATTCAAGCCTATAGCCTACTGATCGGGCTGGCCTTTTTTGCCGTGGCGCTGACCTTGCTGCGCTTCCCGGCTATTACCGCCGATGTGGCGGAGGCTGCGCAGGCCTCGTACGCCGAATCCACCTTAAAAAACGTGGATAAGCCGAAAAAATTGGCCGAGCTGGAGCGTTTGATGCGGCAGGACAAACTCTACCGGCTGGACACTTTGAATCTGGCCTTGCTGGCCGAGCAATTGGCACTAAGCCAACACCAGTTGTCGGAATTGATCAATACCGAATTTCGCCAGGGCTTTTCCCGCTATATCCGCGAACAGCGCATCGAAGACGCGAAGAAACTGCTCGTCACCGAACCGGAGGCGTCGGTATTATCGATTGGCCTGACGGTGGGTTTCAGCACCCAATCCAACTTCTACGCTGCATTTCGGGAAATTGTCGGCATCGCGCCGGGGCAGTACCGTAAGCTCCACGCAACACCGCCTTCCTAAATCCAACCGCCACTCCGTTTTTATCATGTTGTAATGCTATAACTCGTTGTAATTAATCGTTTTAATTTTGACGCGGAATTTTTTATTCCTGCCCTATCAATCCGGAAGTTGCGGCGGTTGGCACGGCCTAAGCTGAGCCCGCCCTGTAACTTTTGGAGCAAAACGATGAACTTTTCAACGATATATTTACTTTTCCCCCGTGCGCTGCCGGCCTGTTCGCCTGTGTTCGAAGCGATTGACGGGAGGCGGCCATGAACGTCCTGTTAACCGGCGCAACCGGATTTATCGGCCGGGCGATTGTGCTGGCGTTATTGGACCGGGGGCATCGCGTCACGGCTTGCTGCCGGCGGCCGCAGCGTTTGCGGCTGCAAAGTCCGCTAATATCGCCGCTGGCGCTGGACTTTGCCGAGGCGAGCGAGATCGAAACCTGGTTACCGCACCTGCAAGGCATGGATGCCATCGTCAATTGCGTCGGCATCATCGCCCCCAGCCCGGGCCAAAGCTTTCGCCAATTGCATAGCCTGAGCCCGATTGCATTATTCCGGGCCGGCACCTTGGCCGGGGTCGGCAAGATCGTGCAAATATCGGCGTTGGGCGCCGACGACGCCGCCGAATCAGCCTACCACTTGAGCAAGAAAGCCGCCGACGACGCGTTGCGCGAACTGCCTGTGGAATGGTTCGTGTTGCAACCGTCCCTGGTTTACGGTCGCGGCGGGCGCAGCCACGCCTTATTCCAGGCTCTGGCGGCCTTGCCGGTGCATCCGTTACCGGACGGCGGAGCGCCGATGCTGCAACCGATTCAGGTCGACGATGTCGCTGCCGCGGTCTGCCGCTGCCTGCAAACCGGCTGCGTCGGACGGCGAACGATCGCGTTGGTCGGTCCGGAGCCGATCAGTTATGCCGATTGGCTGCAAGGCCTGCGAGCGCGACTCGGTAAAGCGCCGGCCAAACCCTGGTATTTGCCGCCGACGGTCACCAGCGTCGGCGCCGCATTGGGCGGAATCTTGGGAGAACCGATCTTGAACCGGGCCAATCTGGCGATGTTGCAACGCGGTAGCACTGCCGATCCGGCGCCGCTGACCGCATTGCTGGGCAGGCCGCCGCGAAACGCAAAGCGGTTGTTCGCCGAAGATGCGACGCAGGCCGAGCGCTGGCAGGCCGGCTTGTACTTGCTGCGGCCGTTGTTGGGCTGGACCATTGCCTTTGTCTGGCTGTGGAGCGGCGTCACTTCTCTGCTGTTTTATCCGCACGAAGCCAGCTATGCCTTACTGGCGGCTACCGGCATTACCGGCGCCGCAGCGCCGCCGACGCTTTACGGGCTGGCGGCGTTGGACATCGCCATGGGCTTGGCGACCTTGGCACGGATACGCTTGCCCGCACTGCTGCTTGGCCAGTTTGCCATCGTGCTGGCCTATAGCCTGGTGGTGGCGTGGCGGCTGCCGGAATTCGCAGTTCACCCGTTCGGACCGTTATTGAAAAATCTACCGTTTTTAATGTGTTTGCTGGTTTACCGGGTATTGGAAGGAGAACGGCCATGACCTATCTGACCTTGAAATTGATTCACATCCTCAGCGCAATCGTGCTGTTCGGCCTGGGTTCCGGCACAGTGTTTTACAAAGTGATGGCCGACAAAAGCGGCGACCACGCGGCCATTGCCGCCACCAGCAAGCACGTGGTGCTGGCGGATTGGTGGTTCACGACGCCGACGGTAATCATTCAGCCGCTGACCGGCGTGTTGCTGGCCGAGCAGTTATCGGCTTCGTTCGGCGACGGTTGGTTGTGGTGGACCTTGCTGCTGTATTTGCTGACCGGCCTGTGCTGGCTGCCGGTTGTGATGTTGCAAATCCGGATGCGCGATATCGCCGCCGATTCGCTGGCCCAAGGCCGGCCGTTGCCGTCGATCTACCACTATTACGCCAAAATTTGGTTATGGCTGGGAGTGCCGGCGTTTTTCGGCATGATCGGCATCACCACTCTGATGGTGTTTCACAACTCGCTTTGGAGTTAAACCATGTCTAAACCACTGATGCAACGGGTGTTAGGTAGCGATTGGCAACAATTGCCGGAAGCGATTCAACGCCATTACCGGCTCGGCGAAGGCGAGGAAAGCCGCTTGGCCGGCACGATGCAGATCGACTATCCGGTTTACCTGTTTCCGTTAATCTGGCTGATCCATCTGTTCGGCGGCTTATTGCTGTGGCGGGCACCGGCAGCGCATGCCGAAGTGGACAAAACCGCCGACGCCGCCGGACTGATCTGGCGGCGCAGGCTGGATTACCCGGACGGCCGCAGCGACTGCTTCAATTCGCGGATGGCGTACGTCGCCGATCGCGAACTGGCCGAATACATCGGCTTCGGGTTCGGGCTGCGCTTGCAGGTCTCGGTCGAAAACGGCGATTTGCTGTACCGTAGCCTGGGCCACTTCTGGCAATGCGGCAGTTGGCTCGTGCCGATCCCGGATTGGTTGCTATTGGGATCGGCGACGATCAGGGAGCATGCGCTCGCCGCGGACCGGTTTTATCTGGATTTCGAAATCCGCCACCCGTGGTGGGGTTTGAGTTACCAGTATCGGGGCGAGTTTGCCTACCGATGATCCGTAGCCAGTTGGCCACAGGGGGCGTTGAAGGGCACCTACGCCGACGGAAACAAATGGTGCCCTTCCCAACTGCGGTGGGCCAGGTGCATGTCCATCAAACCTTTATGCTCCAGGCGTTGCAGGCAGTCCAGGATGACTGCCGACAGATCGGAAAACTCGGTCAGAATCGGCGTCAGTTCGGCGATAGTGCCGCCGTTGTTGACGGTATCGATTAGTTCGCTGCCCAGATTGTGAAATTTTTTGTGCGGTAATTCGATCTCGTCGAAATCCTGGCAGCCGACGAATTGGCGGCCGGCACCGTAATACCATTTGCCCAGGCGGCAACTTCTGTAATCCAACGGCAGTTGGTAGTGGTTGCGCTCGCCGGATTGGCCGGGGTTGGTGGCGATGCGCACTACGTCGCTAACCAGCTTTTTCCGCCATTGAATGTGGTCGACGATGGCCATGTGGATCAGCCCTATCGGCAGGCCGGACCAACGTAAATCTTGCTGGATAAAGTAAATAAAATCGCTCAGCGGCAGCGGCCGGCTCAGCCAATAGCCTTGCACTTTAGTGCAGCCCGATTCCAGCAGCATTTGGTACTGCAGATCGGATTCGACGCCTTCGGCGACGATACCGATATCCAGTTCGTGAGCCATCCGGATCGACGATTCGGCAATGGTCTGGTTCTTGGGATTGTCCAACATGCGGCCGACGATGCTGCGGTCCAGTTTGATCGTGGTAAACGGCCATTGGCTCAAGGTTTCCAACGTCGAATAACCGGTGCCGTAATCGTCCATCGCCAGACCGACGCCGGCATCGCACAGGGTTTGTATGTTTTTTCTGACATCCGGGTCGGCGTTCAATACCGTGGTTTCGGTGATTTCGATTTGCAGGTTCTTGGTCGGGATACACAATTGCTCCAAGGTTTCCAGCACCATGGTGCAGAACCGGCCGTCGGCGAAATCCTGGGCGGAAGCGTTGACCGAGGTCACCAAGCGGCTGTCGATGTCGCTGAAAATCAGTAAATCCCGTGCCAGTTTGGCGAACATCCGGTAACTGATTTGTTTAATCAGGCCGGTTTGCTCGGCGAGCGGAATGAAATCTTTGGGTAGGACAGTTTGGCCGTCGGGCCGCTGCCAGCGGATCAGCGCTTCGGCGCCGATCACTTTGCCGGTGATCAGCGAGACTTTCGGTTGGTAGTAGTAAACGAATTCGCCGGCGTCCAGCCCGGCCAGTATGGTTTGTTCAGTGATTGCGGAATCGGTCATGTAGCGCTATGTAAAATCCCAGGTAGTTTGTAGGCGATATTAAGCCTGAAACAGCGCCGCTAGCAAAAGTAACGCCTTGATTTAGCTGGATTGCCCGCAATTTTTCAGATGAGTGAGCGAATAGGTTGCTGTTGCACGTAGCGCTGGCGTTGGCGTTGGCGGCTCGGCGCCGCTACTTTTTGCCAGGGCCAAAACAGCGTCGATTTTTTTCGACGTGTTGAAGCCGATAAGCAGCCGGGATTAACGATCGAGCGATGCCCGGTTTGTTTCTCGTCCCCTCTTTTTAGACTCAGGCCGGCTGGTTCATTCCCGGTATGGCGGCGTAAGGTCTGATCTCCAAGCATCCGGCTGCGACGCGGGCCGGTCTCTCGGCTTCGCCCGTTCAGTTCGAACCGGACGCGGCATCCAGAACTTCCACCGACACTTGTGCCAAGCCGTTGACGCCGATGCGTTTGGCGGCGCCGCGCGACAAGTCGATCAGACGGGCATCGACGAACGGGCCACGGTCGTTGACCGTGACGTCGATATGGCGGCCGTTTGCCAGATTGGTGACCCGGACTTTGGACGGTATCGGCAGGGTTTTATGTGCGGCGGTCAGGCCGTTGGGTTTGAAACGGTTGCCGTTAGCGGTGCGGCCGCCGGATTCGGCGCCGTACCAGGACGCCAGTCCGACTTCCCGGTAACCTTCCCGGCTTAGTAACGGAAAATAGGTTTTGCCTTTCACCGTATAAGGCTGGTTATAAACCGCTTGGTCGCGGTAAGACGGTACTTGCGCCTGCGAATCCGAAGGCGGCAGCGGCGGCTCGGAGGCGCATCCGGCCAATAACAGTATCGAACTGAGTATCCTCAGGTGCGGCAATTTTTTCGAAGCCATGTCGTAATCTAAGTGGTTGAACATAGTCGGTCCTTTTCCAAGGGACTGGGGGGCATGGTCCGTTGCCAAACTTAACGGTTCATTAAATCCGCCGTGGCTGCGGCAGGCCCGGCAGTGGCATTTCCGCGGCCAAACGCCCGGCCCGTCAAAATCGGCCAGCCTAGATGCGATTGGTTATAATGCCGCGAGTCAGGGAATTCAAAACAATGCAGGGACGGCGCTTTCAATGCTCGGCCAAGGCCGGCATCACTCGAGGGGGAACAGCATGGCGGAAAAACACAAGATATTGATCGTCGGCGGCGGCGCGGCCGGCCTGGAATTGGCGACCGAGCTGGGGCAAAAACTCGGTAAAGCCGGTAAGGCGGAAATCACGTTGTTGGACGCCGCCTCGACCCACATCTGGAAGCCGCTGTTGCACGAAGTGGCGTCCGGCACGCTGGCCGAAGCCGAAGAGATCGAATATCTGTCGCAAGCCCACCGCAACCATTTCCGCTTCCTGTTCGGCAAAATGGAAGGCTTGGACCGCGCCAACAAGGAAGTCGTCGTCGCGCCGATCACCAACAAACAAGGCGCCGAATTGATACCGCAGCGCCGCTTCAAATACGACACGCTGGTGATGGCGGTCGGCAGCGTCAGCAATACTTTCGGCATCAAAGGCGTCGATAAATACTGCCGCTTCATCGATACCACCAAGGAAGCCTTCCGCTTTCAAAAGCAATTGGTGGAAACCTATTACCTGCAATCCTACGCCAACCAAAACCAACAGCGCGACAAGCCGCTGTCCATCGTCATCGTCGGCGCTGGCGCCACCGGGGTGGAACTGTCGGCCGAATTGCACGAAGTGACCAAATTGCTGGCCACCTACGGTCTGGAAGGCTCTATCGGCGTCAACATCACGATCATCGAAGCCGCGACCCAATTGCTGCCGGCATTGCCGGCCAAGCTGTCGCAAGCGACGATGGAGCAATTGGTCAAATTGGGCATCAGCCTGAAACTGGGCCGACGCGTGACCGAGGTCACCGAAACCGCGGTGCATACCCACGACGGCGAAGTGTTCGATGCCGATCTGAAAGTCTGGGCGGCCGGCATCAAAGCGCCGGACTGGATGAAGAACCTGGACGGCCTGGAAACCAACCACATCAACCAGTTGATCGTCGACCAAACCTTGCAAACCAGCGACCCCGATATTTTTGCCATCGGCGATTGCGCCGCCTGCGAATGGGTCGGCCACGGCGGCAACGTGCCGCCCCGCGCCCAATCCGCCCATCAAATGGCATCGGCCGTCGCCAAGAGCATCGTCAACCGCCTGAAAGGCAAGCCGGGCGTTAAATTCGTTTACCGCGACTACGGTTCGCTGGTGTCGCTGGGCAAATTCAGCACGGTCGGTTCGTTGATGGGCAGTTTGATGGGTACCGTCAGCGTCGGCGGCTTTATCGCTTACATGGTGTATTTGTCGTTGTACAAAATGCACCAAGTGGCGATCCACGGCTACTTCCGCACCGCGATGCTGACCTTGTCGAACCTGTTCCGGCGCAGTACCCACGCCAAAATGAAAATGCACTAACCCACAACTCCACCGAGCGATACCCATGTTAGAAATCGAATACGAATTCCGCGAAGAAGACCTGGTCCACTTTAATGAGGAAAGGCTGAAAAAAGACCCGGAAATGCAGAAAAAGCTCCGCCAAAACCGCATCTTCGCCCCCGGCGTGATGATGGCGATTGCCTTGTTTTATTACGTGTACTACGTGGACATGAAAACCACGGCCTACATCACCATCCTGGCGCTGGCCTGGTCGTTCGCCTCGCCGTTCATTATGAAGATGGATTTGCGCCGGCAGTTTTTCAACAAATACACCGAAGCGGAAAAAAAGGCTTTATTCGGCATCCACTGGCTGAGCATCGAGCCGGAATTTTTGCAGGAACGCGCCCCCGGCGGTAAAAGCAAAACCCCGTGGAAAGACATGTTGCGGGTGGAGAAGCACAAAGATTACGTCTACATATACGTCGATATCGACGCGGCGATTGTGATTCCGCGGGCTACGGTCAAGAAAGGGGATTTGAAGGCGTTTGCTAAGCAGGTTGAGGGGATGATTGAGAGGGCGAGTTGAGCGTTTACTAAGGAGCAAAAGTGGATTCTTCAGCACTGTGGGGCCTATTCGGTACCGTCGTAGGGGCATCTGCAAGTATCGCCGCTGCTTGGTTGGCTGCTAGAAGTTCGCATGATTTAGAAATCGTAAAGAGCCAAAGCGAACGGATTGAGCAAGCCAGAGCCTTTCAACGGCAAACGCTGCTTGAGCTTCAGGAGGCGGTTCACGATGTTTTAAGACTCATTTGTCGCATCCAACACGAAGACCGTCTGGCACATCGCGCGGGTCAAGAATGGGACAAAATTATGCTCCCCGATGAATTGAGTGAGGGAGCCCGACTCGCTTTTAGGCGTGTCTCCATCGTGGTTGAACGCGTTGCCGACGATCATTTGCGTGAGATCGTCAAACACTTGATGAGCGGAGCAACGCAGGCTTTACTTGCAAAATCTGAGTTGGAGGCGAGCTCTCAACTTGACATGACGACACAGCAATCCGAGCTAGTCTTCCAAGAGATCGGTACCGTGCTGAGGCGTTACTACTAAGTAGCCGTAGGGTGGGCACGGGTTTTGTGCCCACGCAGTCAATAGGCTTTCGCGTTTTGTGTCGCTAGCGCGACGACTGGTTTTAATGTCGGGTCTCGGCCCGACAGCCGAGTAACTTTTCTTTGTTTGGCCAAAGAAAAGTCACCAAAAGAAAAGCCACCCGGATGCCGCTTATTCCCTGCGCTCCTCGCTTTTGAACGGGGTTGCCGAAAGGGGCTTCCTGCCCCTTCGGCAACGCGCCGCATCCCTGCGGCGCCCCTAGCGGGCTAATCCGTTCAAAAGCTCCGGTGCTCGGCGCGGCATACGGGAACAAAACCATCCCGATTTAACGGTAGTCCGTAGATTAGCAAAGCGTAATCGGACGCAAGACTCGCATCATTCCCCCGATTACACTTTGCTAATCGGGGCTACGACAGGAGAGAAGGCGCTGATATGAGCCCAACCGTTTTTAAAGAGGCCGGTTTTCGCTTTTATTTCTTCTCGCGGGAAGAACCCAGAATGCATGTGCACGTGCAGGCACAAAACGGTGAAGCTAAATTCTGGCTGGAGCCGACTATCACGTTGGCGCAACACACTGGATTGTCGCAAAATGACCTTAACAAAGCCCTCCGGCTGGTACAGGAGCATGAAAATGAAATTCGCGACGCTTGGAACAGACACTTCAGCCGTAGAAGTGACCAATATTTCGCAACACGGATTTTGGTTGTTGCTGGGAGACGAAGAGCTTTTCCTGCCCTTCGCCGAGTTTCCGTGGTTTCGGGATGCCAGTGTAGGCAAAATTCTGCGTGTCGAACGCCCTTCCGCCAACCATCTTTACTGGCCGGATTTGGATATTGATCTGGCTGTTGAATCGATTCGGCAACCGAATCGGTTTCCGCTGGTCAGCTCCGTAGGTACGATTAGCGAAGCGTAATCTTGCGCAAGACCCGCATCATTCCCCCGATTACGCTTCGCTAATCGGGGCTACGATACTTGTTATACCCCTTTTATGGAAAAATGTAGGCCGGAATAAGCGTAAGCGTTTCCGGCGACTAAGCTAAATTGCCGGAAACGCCTATCGGCTTATTCCGTATATGGACTCCTCCCGTTATGCAAGCGGAACACTTCTGTTGGTAAAAGGTACCACTGCACACGCATATCCGGCCTTTGCTTGAGTTTGATAGACTCTGGCCATAATGGGCTATTCTCGCGCGGGTGCCTTATCGCCCTAGCGTGCTCTTAGGCACAGCGGAATAATCAGGTTTCACCAGCCCCGGTTCGTCCGGTTGCCATCAGGGTGTTGCTTCGCAATCGAATGGATTGCTCTTCTATCTCAATCGGTTTTTGGCTATCAGGCACAAGCAGATTCCCAACCGGCCTGTCTCGGTCCGGTTGGTAGTCGATGTTCTTGCTCAATAACGCCCAGGCAATTCGGGCGTTTTTATTGGCTAAGGCCACGGCGGCGATGTTTTTGCTGCGTCGCTCGCTGAGGGTTTGCAGCCAGCGGCTGCGCGGATCGTCTTATTGTCCGGCGAGTTTCAGGACGGCCCGCGCTCCGTGAATCAACAAGGTCCGCAATAGGCATCGCCGCGCTGAATGATGCCCAACAGCCTTTCCTTACCGCCGCAGCTATGCTGTCTCGGCGTCAAGCCCAGCCAAGCCGCCATGTCCTGCACTCGCTTGAATTGCTTGCCGCAACTAGAGGATTGCTGCCCTCTACCAGCAAGCCCGGCAGCGCTTTGCGCAAGGTTTCCAGTCGCTGGCCGACGACGATGCCGTATTCGGCCAACAAGCCACGAATTTGATTGGCTTTTTGGTACGCTGACCGCTCAATTGGCTACGTATCCGAGCGTGGCCTGCTGGCCTTGCTGGGCCACGCTCTTGATCGCCACGAAAGCGCATCGAGGGTTTGGCGACCTGCGGTGCGATCAATTTGACAGTAGGCCCCAGCTTTTACCGTTCTCGCTCCAATAGTGAGCACTGCTGCAGGCTTCCAGACCAATCAAACCCGCCGGCAAATCCCGAAAATACGCCAGCATTTGCTCGCGTTTGAGCTTTTTCTTCGGCACCGGTTGTTGATGGCTATCGATCTATCAGGTAATCACGTCCGGTTCGGTTCTACCGGTACGTTTTTTGACTTCGCACAGTTGTTCGGCAATGTCGATCAATTCGGCCAATGCCGCTTGGGCATCCTGGTCATGCTTGCGGATGTCGCGCTCGTAACGTTCCAGGTAAATACGCAAGGTGGCGCCGACGGTGCCGGTGCCGGACAGGCGGAACACGATACGCGAACCGTTAACGAAGCCGATTCTGATACCTTGGCGGCTGCTGACGCTGCCGTCGACCGGGTCGGTGTAGCTGAATTCGTCGGCGTATTTCACTTCGTAATCGCCCCAACTCTTACCGGGCAGCGTGTCGAGTTGGCCGCGCAAGTGATCGACGATGCCATTGGCGATTTCGGCGTCGACGGCTTCGTAATCGTGGCGGCAATAGATGTCGCGGCCGTAGGTTTGCCAATGTTCGCGAACGATGTCTTCCACCGATTCGCGTTTGCGGGCGATCAGGTTCAGCCAAAACAATACCGCCCACAATCCGTCTTTTTCGCGCACGTGGTTGGAACCGGAGCCGAAACTCTCTTCGCCGCACAAGGTGATTTTGTCGGCGTCGAGCAGATTGCCGAAGAATTTCCAGCCGGTCGGCGTTTCGTAGCAAGGCAGGCTGAGTTTGTCTGCAACGCGGTCTACCGCCTGGCTGGTCGGCATCGAACGGGCCACGCCGCTGATGCCTTTGGCATAAGCCGGGATCAATTTGGCGTTGGCAGCCATGATCGCCAAGCTGTCGCTGGGGGTGACGAAGATATTGGCGCCCATGATCATATTGCGGTCGCCGTCGCCGTCGGACGCGGCGCCGAAGGTCGGCGGATTGGGGCCGAACATGATTTCTGCCAATTCGTGGGCATGTACCAGATTCGGGTCGGGATGGCCGCCACCGAAGTCTTCCAGCGGTACCGCATTGAACACCGAACCGGGCGCAGCGCCGAGCACGTCTTCCAAGATGTGTTTGGCATAGGGGCCGGTAATCGCGTGCATCGCATCGAATTTCAGCGTGATAAAGCCGTTCTGGATGCTTTGTTTCAATAGATCGAAATCGAAGATCCGCGCCATCAATTCCGCATAGTCGGCCACCGGATCGACGATGCGGATTTTGACGCCGCCTTTTTCGACCTCGCCGACCGCATCCAAATCGACATCGCCGAACCGGGCTTTTTTGTAGCCGGTAATGGTTTTGGTGTTCTCGTAAAGCTTGTCGGTGAATTTTTCCGGGGCCGGTCCGCCGTTACCGACATTGTATTTGATGCCGAAATCTTCCTCGGGCCCGCCCGGATTGTGACTCGCCGATAGAACAATGCCTCCGAAGGCGTTGTATTTCCTAATAATATTTGACGCAGCAGGTGTAGACAACAAACCGCCTTGGCCTATAATAAGTTCACCGAAACCGTTCGCGGCCGCCATCTTGATGATGATTTGAATGGCTTTCCGGTTGTAGTAACGGCCGTCGCCGCCAATCACCAAAGTTTGGCCTTGGTAACCTTCCAGGCTGTCGAAGATGGATTGGACGAAATTTTCCAAATATTTGGACTGCTGGAAGACCTTGACCTTCTTGCGCAAGCCCGATGTGCCGGGCTTTTGATCGTCGTAGGGAGTGGTTTTGGTGATTGTTGTTGTCATATGCTACCCTTTGTAATACCACGGTTCGAAAGGGTTAAAGTACACCAAAATTTTGATTATTTACAGATTGCCATGTTAAAGAAAAAGTTACTAGGCGCTTTGATTGTACTGGGAAGTTCCGCGTCCGTTAACGCTTTCGCAACGGATGATGTGTGGCTGCTAGTCGATACTCAGAAGCAAAATATGGAAATACGCAAAGGGGAGAAAACCGTTGCCGTTCTCGAAAACATCGCCATCGGCCGTAACGGCGCCGGCGAGAAAAGCCACCGCGGCGACGACGTCACGCCGCTCGGCAATTACCGTATCGGCTGGATCAACGACAAGAGCGCGTTTCGTAAATTTTTCGGCCTGACTTACCCCAACGTCGAACATGCCGACCACGCCCTAAAGCAAGGCAAGATCGACCTCGATACCTACGAGGCTATCGCCAGGGCCCACTCCTATGGGCAAGTACCGCCGCAAAATACCGACCTGGGCGGACAAATCGGCATTCATGGTTTGGGCAGCGGCAGTCTGTCCATCCACAGATCCATGAATTGGACACACGGATGTATCGCATTGACCAACGATCAAATCGACCAGTTAAGCCAATGGGTAGAAAAAGGGACACTCGTAACCGTGAAATAATGTTGGTAAAATCCAAAAAAATGTTGGACAATTGCCACCGTTTTTCATTCTTTATTTTTTGAAACCACAATCAAGGGGAAATAAACCATGATGAGAGCTATTAAATTATCAGCAGTTGTTGCCGTTGCAGCTTTGGCTACCGGTTGCGCAAGCACTTCTGACCTGGAAGCTTTGGATGCACGCGTTGGCACTTTGGAAGGCAAAGTAGCTACCGCATCTGCTGACGCTGCTTCTGCAAAAGCTGCTGCTGCTGAAGCTGCTGCAAAAGCTGCCGCTGCCGAAGCTGCTGCTAACCGCGCTGCTCAATATGCTCAAGACACCAACAGCAAATTGGACCGCATGTTCAAAAAATCACAACACAAATAAGCTTTAAGCTGTTGTTGATTTAAAAAGCCCGTGAGCCGAAAGGCCACGGGCTTTTTTTATTGTCGCTAGTTTGGTGCGACTTGGCTTTGCACGACCGGCGGAGTTGGTGCCGGACGCTCGTAGATCGCGGTCGGTATACCGGTAGACTTTTCGATCGCCGCCTTCAACACCGATCCTTTGATGACCGGCATCTTGCCGCCGTTGGCTTGCTCGATCAAGTCCAATGCCGCATGCAAACGCTGCTCGAATGTAGCCGGCGTTTCTTCCATATCCGGATAGGCCTCAAGATACAAAGTATCGCGATACCAACCGACCTTAATCGGCTGGTTGACGATATTGACCTGAGTACCGACTTTGACCATCGGGAAAAACTGCTCGATGTCGGCCGGATACATCCGAATGCAACCATGGCTGACGCGCATGCCAACACCGTTAGTTTTGTTGGTACTGTGGATCAGATAGCCGGGTATACCCAATTTAAATGCGAATAAACCCAACGGATTGTCCGGCCCCGGCGGATAATAAGGCTCCAGCACGTCGCCTTCGGCCAAATGCTCGGCAATGATGGACGGCGGCGGGGTCCAGGACGGGTTTTCGGTTTTACCGGCGATATGGGTCTTACCCAGCGGCGTCTTCCAATTGTCTTCCCGGCCGATACCGATGGCATAGGTAACCACTTTGCTGGAATCCGGATAATAATAAATCCGCATCTCCGGCAAATTAATGACAATGCCTTGGCGCGGCGCATTCGGCAAAATGAAACTGCTGGGAATCCGCACTTGGGTGCCTTCGCGCGGCAACCAGCGGTCGACATAAGGATTGGCCAACACGATTTGATCCTGCCCAAGCCTGAAATTGACCGCAATATCGATCAGCGTGTCTTCCTGCTTGGCGGATACGTACTTGACCTCGTGCGGCGGATTGCCTATCAGGCTCTCGCCGGGCCGATCCGGCGCCGGCAAGGTCAATGCCGAGACACTGCCGCTTACAGCCAACAACAGGCCGGTTAATAAACGAATTTTCATCAGATAGCGCCCTCGGCGTTAAACAACTCAAGCAGACGCGGTAAAAACTGTGCAAGTTCCGCAGTCATAATGGAAAAATCGGCGTCGAATTGCTCGGTTTCGTCGAACGCTTCGATATCGGCCGCCTGATCCTGAATCAAATCCAGAAACTTCAAGCGTTTGACGGCAAGATTTTCGTCCAGCACGAACGACAACCGCTCGGCCCAACTCATCGCTAATTTGATCACTTGCTTTCCGCTATCCAAGTGATTTTTGATCTCCGGCAAAGCCAAGTCGTGCCGCTTGCAGCGAATAATGGCGCCTTCCTCTTCCGGAGAACGCAACTCGCACTCGTCTTCGATCAGAATATCCTTGGGCGAGGCATTGTCGGTCAACCATTGCGTCATCACGCCGGCAGGCTTTGCCGTGGCCGTCATCGGCACGACCGGCAAAGAGCCCAAACATTTGCGTAGCTGGCTCAGCAAATCCTCGGCTTTTTTTGCCGACGCCGCATCGACCACCAGCCATCCGCCCTGACTGTCGATGTAGGCGTAGGTTTTTTTGGAAAACGAGAAGGCCCGCGGCAACAGTTCGAAGATCAATTCGTCCTTGAGCCGATTGCGTTCCTTTGCCGGTAATTTACGGGCCTCCCGTTCTTCGATTTCGCTGATGCGTTCTTGTAGCATTTCGTTGACCACGGAACCCGGAACGACTTTTTCCTCTTTTTTGCCGCAGAGCATGAAAAAGCCATTATTCGCGTGCACCAGGGCATCGGCCGCCCTGCCCAACGGCGGGGTCCAGCCGAAACTGAATTCGTCGTGGCTACCGCAAGCGCGGAACGGCTGTTGCTGCAACTTTTGCTCCAGCTCCTCGGCTTTCAGCTCGAACGGTTCGGTGAAACGGTAGACGGCCAAATTTTTAAACCACATGAAATCGCTCTTTTTTCAAAACCGGCAATTATCGCAAATTTGTTCCGCCGCTTGCACCTGTGAAGACTTAAAAAGCCGAAGGAAATCGCCGTTTCGGCCCCAGAATTGGCGGCGGCCACGGAAGTTATGCACACAAAGCCTACACCAACCAGCCGCAAATAACGCTTGACAAAATAACTCTTTGAAATAAAAAAGAATAAGGATAAGGCGTTGATAAATATCAAAAAACAAGCCTGTCCAAATTTTATACAATTTAACGAAACGCCAGTATTTGCGGGCAACCGGCGGGGCTTTCGACATTCAATACACAGAGTTATCCACAGACATTGTGGTTAACCGAAGATTTTTCAGCAGCAAGAAGCGCTTAGCGCATAATAGCGAGAATGCCTTGAGGAGTTCACGTAACCCGAAAGCTTTTCCAAGCCGCCGGCGTACGCCAACCACTCCGGTTTAGTCTTTGACCGCTTCGACTTGGATCAACACTTTGACCTGGTCGGCAACCGCAGGTACGTATTTGTCGACGCCAAATTCGGAACGCCTGATCGTAGCCGAGGCATCGGCACCGCAACTGTACTTCATCCGTAACGGATTGATACTGCAATAAAAATGCTGGACATCTAACCGCACCGGTTTACTGACGCCGTGCAGCGTCAACACGCCGTCGGCCCCGACCAATGTCTCGCCCTGGAAAATCAATCGGTTGGATTTGAAACTCATCACCGGGTATTTTGCGCTATCCAAAAAATCCGGCCCGCGCAAATGTTGCTCCAATTCGGCCAGTCCGGTGCTGATCGAAGCGGTATTGACTGAAATGTCTATGCTGCCGGTAGCGGCCGCGGTATCCAGCAACACCTTGCCGGAAGTTTCGTTAAAACGCCCGCGCTGAGTGGAGAAACCCAAATGGTTTATCTCGAAACTCGGAAACGTGTGCCGGCTATCGATCGTATAACTGTCGGCAGCCAAGACCGCACAACTGCATAAACTCGCGCCAATTACAGCCCAAAAACGCACCATGACATTCTCCAAAAGCAAAAAGACCAAACTGCATTATGGCAAAGAGTTTGTGATAATGAGCGGGTTAACATTCCACCGCCCGGCGAGCGCCGCATTCATGCAGAGAATCCATTACTACTACATCGCGTTGGCCGGATTTTTCGGTTTGTTCTTGTTGTTGATGGCGTGGCATACCGTATTGTCGCCATCTACCCGCTTTCCGACGGCGCTGATCTTAATTGCCAGCGTCGGCCCGCTACTGCTGCCGTTTCGGGGTCTGTTGCACAGAAATTTGAAAAGCTGCACATGGATGAGCTACCTCAGCTTGCCGTATTTCGCCCACGGCATCGCCGAATCTTACGTCAGCCAAAGCCAACGCCCGTATGCCTTGCTGGAGGTGTTGTTCAGCTTAATGCTGTGTTTCGGTGCCGGCTTATACGTTTACAAAGCGGAAAAAGCGTAAACCAAACCGATGCAAGTCCCGTTACAGTTCGAATTCCAGGCCAACCAGACCTTCAACAGCTATTACGCCGGGAATAACGGCGAAATCCTCGACCAATTGCAGAGGCTGGCTACCGCGGGGACGGAACAGCAAATTTACCTGTGGGGCGAGAACGGCAGCGGCAAAAGCCATTTACTGCAAGCCTGTTGCCAACTCGCGACGCAGGCCAATGTAGAGCCGTTCTATTTGGCGCTAGCGCCGGACTGTCTGCCAAATCCGGCCTTACTGGAAGGCTTAGAACATCTGGAATTGGTATGCCTGGACAACATACAGCACATTGCCGGCCATTCGGATTGGGAACACGCCTTTTTCAATTTTTACAACGCCCACCGCCAAGCCAGTCACCGGCTGCTGCTGGCAGCCGACTGCCCACCCAAATATTTGAGCTACCAATTGCCGGACCTGAAGACGCGGATGGGCTGGGGACTGACCTTGAGAATTCAGCCGTTGCGGGACGACCAATTGATCGACGCCTTGACCCATAAAGCACATTTTTTGGGCTTCGACATCCCGCCCGCCGTCGGCCGCTTCTTGCTGAACCATTACGTGCACGACATCGCCGCGCTATGGTCATTACTGGACAAAATCGACCGGGCGACTTTGGCCGCGCAACGCAAACTGACGATCCCGTTTTTGAAACAGATTTTGAGCGACACGCCGTGAGCAGCAAAATACTGATCGTCGGTGCCGGGGCGATAGGCGGCTTTTACGGAGCCTTGCTGGCCAGATCCGGCGCCGAAGTCAGTGTGGTTTGCCGTTCTGATTACGACTACGTCCGCCGTCACGGCTTCGAGATCGACAGCCATACGCTGGGCCGCTGGCGATTTCGTCCGGCGCAAGTGTTGCGACAGGCGGGCGATTACCGCGATTGCGCCGATTATTTGCTACTGTGCAGCAAAGTCGTGGCCGACATCGACCGCGTCGGCCTGATCCGGGAAGGCCTGGCCGGCAAGACCGCAATCGCGTTCATCCAAAACGGCGTCGATATCGAAGCCGAATTGCTTTCCGCCTTCCCGGACAGAGTCCTGATCAGCGGCTTGGCTTATATTTGCTGCAATCGGGTGGCGCCAGGCCACATCAAGCATCTGGCCTACGGCAAACTGACTATCGGCGCGCTCACCCCGGACTCTGCCGGGCTTGGCCAACGGCTGGGGGATTTATTCGCCGCCGGCGGCGCCGACTGCGAAATCAGCCGGGACATCGTCGCCAGTCGCTGGCAGAAATGCGTCTGGAACGCGCCGTTCAACCCATTATCGGTGCTGTCGGGCGGCCTAGCGACTCAGGCGATCTTGCAGAGCCAGGAAGATTTTGTCCGCGATATTATGCAGGAGGTTTGCCGAATCGCCTCGGCATCCGACCATCCGTTACCGGACGATACGGTCGATCTGAATATCGAGCGCACGCGCCACATGCCGCCTTACAAAACCAGCATGTTGCTGGATTTCGAACACGGCCGACCGATGGAAACCGAGGCCATTCTCGGCAATGCGGTTCGCGCCGCGCAACGCCTCAACGTCGAAACTCCGCGCTTGCAAGCGCTCTATGCGCTGATGCGCCTTAGAGAGCTGCAAATTCGGGAAAATCGCGCGCCGCAATAATTCGCACAATTGACATTCCGTTTTTTTTGATTTTTCGGTTAGAATGTGAAGATTTTCATTGACCTTGTCATTGAAGAAGCCGTGTGCATTTCGCCTCATACCTAACAAAGCGAAGAGCGGCCGCATACTTCGCTAGGCTAGCAGCTATGTGATCCACAACGACCGTGGCAATGGTGCTGGGGTTTAAAGAGTTTTTATGTTCAATTTTAGAGTACAACCATGACTGATCTATCGCTTTACAGAAACATCGGTATCTTCGCGCACGTCGATGCCGGTAAAACCACTACCACCGAGCGGATTTTGAAGCTGACCGGAAAAATCCACAAAATCGGTGAAGTTCACGAAGGCGAATCAACCATGGACTTCATGGCTCAGGAAGCCGAACGCGGCATCACCATTCAGTCGGCGGCCACCACCTGTTCTTGGGCGGGCAGCACCAAGCAATTTGAACCACACCGCTTCAACATCATCGACACCCCGGGCCACGTTGACTTTACTATCGAAGTTTATCGTTCCTTGAAAGTATTGGACGGCGGTATCGGCGTATTCTGCGGTTCCGGCGGCGTTGAACCGCAATCCGAAACCAACTGGCGCTATGCGAACGACTCCAAAGTCTCTCGTCTAATCTACGTCAACAAGCTGGACAGACTGGGTGCCAATTTCTACCGCGTCGTCAAACAAGTCGAAGACGTGCTGGGCGCGAAACCGGTTGTCATGACCTTGCCTATTGGCGAAGAAGAAAATTTTGTCGGCGTAGTCGACCTGCTGACCCGTAAAGCCTGGGTCTGGGACAACTCCGGCGACCCGTTGAAGTACGAAATCCAAGACGTACCTGCCGACATGGTCGAGCAAGTCGAAGAATGGCGCGCGAAACTGATCGATTCAGTCGCGGACCAAGACGACGAGATCATGGAGAAATATCTGGAAGGCGAAGAGCCTACCATCGAAGAAATCAAGCACTGCATCCGCAAGGGCACCATCGCGATGGACTTCTTCCCGACCTATTGCGGTTCATCCTTCAAAAACAAAGGCGTGCAATTGGTGCTGGACGGCGTCGTCGAATACCTGCCGAATCCTACCGAAGTCAACCCACAGCCTGAAACCGACATCGAAGGCGTGCCAACCGGCGAACACGCGATTGTCGATCCGGAACGTCCGTTCCGCGCCCTGGTTTTCAAAATCATGGACGACCGTTTCGGCGCCCTGAACTTCGTCCGTGTTTATTCCGGCAAGCTGAAAAAAGGCGACTCGGTATTGAACACCTACACCGGCAAAACCGAACGGGTCGGCCGGATGGTGGAAATGCACGCCAACGACCGTAACGAGATCGAAACCGCGCAAGCAGGCGATATCGTCGCGTTGATCGGTTTGAAAAACGTCCAAACCGGCCACACCCTGTGCGATCCCGACAAACCGGCCACACTGGAACCGATGGTATTCCCGGACCCCGTTATCTCCATTGCCATTGCGCCGAAAGACAAAGGCAGCAACGAAAAAATGGGTATCGCCCTGGGCAAAATGGTTCAAGAAGATCCGTCCTTCCGCGTCGAAACCGACCAAGAATCCGGCGAAACCATCATTAAAGGTATGGGCGAGTTGCATTTGGATATCAAAGTGGACATCCTGAAACGGACCCACGGCGTCGAGGTCAACGTCGGCAAACCTCAGGTTGCTTACCGCGAAACCATCACCAAGCGCGTCGAAGACGAATACGTCCACAAAAAACAATCCGGCGGTTCAGGCCAATACGCGAAAATCAACTACATCATCGAACCCGGCGAGCCCGGCAGCGGCTTCCAGTTCGAATCCAGCGTGGTCGGCGGTAACGTACCTCGCGAATACTGGCCGGCGGTCGAGAAAGGTTTCAAAGCCAGTATCGACAAAGGTGTATTGGCAGGCTTCCCTTGCTTGGACTTCAAAGTCAACTTGACCGACGGTGCCTTCCACGCGGTCGACTCGTCATCGATTGCGTTTGAAATCGCCGCCCGCGCTGCGTATCGTCAATCGATTCCAAAAGGCGCACCGCAATTGCTGGAGCCGATCATGAAAGTCGACGTGTTCACACCGGAAGCTCACGTCGGCGACGTGATCGGCGACTTGAACCGCCGCCGCGGCATGATCAAATCGCAAGATCCAGGCGTCACCGGCGTCCGCATCAAAGCCGACGTGCCGCTGAGCGACATGTTCGGTTACATCGGCGACTTGCGCACCATGACATCCGGCCGCGGCCAGTTCTCGATGGAGTTCTCGCATTACGCGCCTTGTCCGAAAAACGTCGCGGACGAAGTCATCAAAGAAGTCAACGAACGCAACAAAAATAAGGACAAGTAAATTGTCCGGAACCGGGGGCTTATCGCCTCCGGTTCGATTTCGCGTTCCGGCTCGCGAGCCGACTGCTCGATAAACAGGCTTATTTTCAACCATAAAGTTTCCGCCACGTACGGAAACTTGTTCCAGTACCTAACCTTGGAAGAACATTATGGCTTTTGTAATTACCGAAAACTGCATTAAATGCAAATTCACCGACTGCGTCGACGTTTGTCCGGTGGACTGCTTTCACGAGGGGCCCAACTTCCTGGTCATCGACCCGGACGAGTGCATCGACTGCACGCTGTGCGAACCGGAATGTCCGGCGAACGCTATCCATGCCGAAGACGAATTGCCGGAAGGCCAGGAACACTTTGCGGCATTGAATGCGGAATTGGCCAAAGTCTGGCCGTTGATCACCGAAGTGAAAGACGCGCTGCCCGACGCCGACGAGTGGAACGGCAAACCCGGCAAATTCGCACTGTTGGAAAAATAAACCCGTTCTCTTATTCGAACGAACCGGACCACTGCCCGTAACCCGCGGCTGTGGTCCACCTCATTCGGGCCGGCATTGCGCCGAATTTGCCAAACCGCTGCTTAAGCTGGCCGCCCGCTCCCTACCAGATCCGGCTGCCGCTTTAAATCTCGCCTTTCTCGATTACCGGCATGATCCAATAATGGATGCCCGAGCCGGAAAACTCCTGTTTCAGCCTTTCCAGCAGCGCCGATATCGCCATTTTTTCGGCGTAGATTTGGAAACGCGCGGTTTGCTGTTCGTTGGCATCGGCAGCCGTCAGGAACTTGGTCATCCGGTGCTCGCCGTAACTGTCCTGGTCCAACTCGAACCCCGCTAAGCACTCCATCATCGCCGCTTCCAAATCCGGCGGGACGATAAACGATATCGAGAACTGTTGGTGATTGACCGACTTGAAAAAGTCGTCTTCGCTATTAAACCGATCGGACGCGTTTTTGATGACTTGCAGATATCGGCCGCGGCGGCGGTCGCCTTTGCGTCTGTCGGCAATATCGGCGGGTACTTCGGTCTGGTTTTGGCGGGGATCGTTGTACCAACTACGATGGTAATAGGGCCTGACCACGACCATCCGCCCGTTAAACCGCCGATTTTTCAAAGCCTTGACCACGCGTTGCACGGTAATATCGGAATCCAGCGTTACCAAGCCGTGGTATTCGATGGTACCGACCCGGGTGTCTTGCAGCGCCAAAATCTCCACATCGACAATTCGTCCGGACTTTCTGAAAAAACCGTTGTTCAGCGCGGGAGCCACGAATTCGGAGATTTCTATATGCCGGGTGTTGGCGGGGATTCTGCGCAAAAAAATGTTCATAACTGTTAATGTGGCATGGGAATTAGCTCGTTACACAACGTTTAACCGGTGTCCACAGAACTGTAGCACTCCCAACCTGATTCTGCATACTTTATGCCTAAATAACGCCCTGTTCGATTGCCGGAACCAGCCAGTAATGCAGCCCGGAGCCGGCGAACTCCTGTTTAAACCTAGCCAACAACGCCGGGATATGCTGCTTTTCCACATACATCTGAAAGCGGAGCTTGCGCTGGTGTCCGGCGACTTGCTCCGCCAGCGACAAGCCCTGGACATTGTGGTCGTGGACATTGGCCGGAAAACTGGAAAAACCCTGCTGCCAATCCAAGGCCAACAGACAGTCGACCAACGCGTCTTCCAAACTCGGCGGCGCCGTCACGGTCAAAATAAATGCATCGCGGTTCATCGTCTAAGCTCCGGGCTGCGGCCGAACAATTTGTACAGTATCGGCAACACGATCAGAGTCAGCAAGGTGGACGACAACAGGCCGCCGGTCACCACAATCGCCAACGGCCGCTGGATTTCCGAGCCCGGCCCGGAGGCGAACAACAGCGGGATCAAGCCGAAGGCGGCAATGCTGGCGGTCATCAATACTGGCCGGAGCCGGCGGGCGGAGCCGACCACGACGACGCGGGCAATGTCCATGCCGGTTAAGCACAATTGGTTGAAATAGCTGACCATAACCACGCCGTTCAATACGGCGATGCCCAATAATGCGATAAAGCCTACCGATGCCGGCACCGACAAGTACTCGCCGGACAACCATAGCCCGAACACGCCGCCGATCAGCGCCAACGGAATATTAGACAACACCAACACCGCTTGCCGTACCGAACCGAAGGTGGAAAACAGCAACAAGAAGATCAACCCCAGCGATAGCGGAATCACCAGGCTCAAGCGTGCCGACGCCCGTTGCTGGTTTTCGAACTGGCCACCGAATTCGACGTGAAAACCTTGCGGCAATTTGACCCGTTCCGCTACGGCTTGGCGTGCCTCGTCGACAAAACCGACCAAATCGCGGCCTTCGACGTTGCTGCGGATCACGACGAAACGCTGGCCCTTTTCCCGGTCGATAGAAACCACGCCTTCCACCGGCTGAATCTTCGCCACCGCAGTAATCGGCACATGGCCGCCGTCGGGCAGCGTCAATTGCAGATTGTCGAAGTCGGCGGTGTTACTGGCCCCGCGCAGCAACAGCGGCGTACGCTTGACGCCCTCCTGGACGATACCGAGTTGCACGCCTTCGATTTGGGCGCGCAACAAGGTTTCGATGCCGTTGGCATCCAAACCGAACCGTCCGGCAGCCTGGCGGTCGATACTGACCTGCAAAAACTGCATGCCCTCGTTCTTACGGGTAAACACGTCGCTGGCGCCGGGGATGGTTTTCAATACCGCTTCGATCTGTTCGGCCTTACGATTCAAAATTTCCAGATCGGCGCCGAATAATTTGACGGCAACGTCGCCGCGGGTGCCGGTCAACATTTCCGAAACCCGCATTTCGATAGGCTGGGTAAAACCGAAGGCGATACCCGGCGTGTGGTCCATGATCTTGCGGATTTCCTCGATCAACTGTTCCTTGCTGTCCATCCGCCATTCCGACTTCGGTTTCAGAATCAAAAAGGTGTCGGTATCGTTTAGGCTCATAGGGTCCAAACCCAGTTCATCGGTACCCACCCGCGACACGACATTCTTCACTTCCGGAATATGTTCGAGAATATTTTTCTGCACTCGAACGTCCAGCGCCACGGAATCGAGCAATGTAATGGACGGCAGTTTTTCCAATTGCACGATGATGTCGCCTTCGTCCATCGTCGGCATAAAAGTGCTGCCTATTTGAGTGAACACCAGCAAACTGGCCGCCAGCATCGCACCGGCGCCGACAAAGACTTTTTTACTGTTGTCCAAACACCAGACCAGTATAGGCTGATACCACTGCAATAATTTGCGCGGCAACCAAGGCTCTTCGTGCGCAACCTGCTTGATCAGCAACGAGGCCAAGACCGGAATCACCGTCAAAGACAAAATCAACGAACCGCTCAAAGCAAATACGATCGTCATTGCCACCGGTCCGAACAGCTTGCCCTCCAAACCTTGCAAGGTCAAAAGCGGCAAAAACACGATGACGATGATTAAAATCCCGGAGGTCACCGGCAACGCCACTTCGCGGGCGGCCCGGTAAATCAAATGCAGGCGCGGCAATCGTTCCGCCTTATGGTGATCGGCCAGCAAGGTGATTATGTTTTCGACAACGACCACCGCGCCGTCGACCAGCATGCCGATCGCGATCGCCAGACCGCCCAAACTCATCAAGTTAGCGGACATCCCGAAGGCATGCATCAGGATAAAAGTCACTAGCGCCGCCATCGGCAAGGCCATCGCCACGGTCAGCGCCGCCCGCAAATCGCCCAAAAACAAGATTAGCAACACCACCACCAACACGATCGCTTCCAGCAAGGCTTTGGATACCGTGTCGACTGCCTTACCGACCAGTACACCGCGGTTATAAAACACGTCTAAACGCACGCCATCCGGCAAGCTGGGTTGCAGTTCCGCCAGTTTAGTTTCGAGTTGTTCGATGGTTTGGCGCGCATTGGCTCCGCGCAGGCTCAGCACCACCGCGGTCACCGCCTCGCCGTTGCCGTCCTTGCTGACTGCACCGTAGCGGGTCAGCGCGCCGATCCGTACCTCGGCAACGTCTTCCACCCGAATCGGCGTACCCTGGTGCTGGGCAACAACAATCGATTTGACATCCTGCTCGTTTTTGATGCGGCCCTCGGCCCGCACGATTAAGGCCTCTTCGCCCTCGGTCAAACGCCCGGCACCGTCGTTACGGTTGTTTTTTTCCAGCGCGGCCATCAATTGCTCGATGCCGATATTACGCGCCGCCATCCGCACGTTGTCCGGTACCACTTCGAAACTGCGCACCAAGCCGCCCAGCGCATTGACGTCGGCCACACCTTTAACGGTGCGCAAGGCCGGCCGTATGGTCCAATCCAACAATTCCCGGCGCTGCATCTGGGTTAAATCGCCGCCCTCGATCGCGAACATGAACATCTCGCCCAATGGCGTCGTCATTGGCGCAATGCCGCCTTGTACACCGTCCGGCAAATTGCTCCAAATCCCGTTTAGGCGTTCCGCCACCTGTTGCCTGGCCCAGTAAATATCGGTGCCTTCCTCGAAATCCAGCGTGATGTCGGTGATGGCGTATTTGGCCAACGAGCGCAGCATGGTCTGGTGCGGAATCCCCAGCAACTCCACTTCGATCGGCGCAGTGATCCGCGCTTCGACTTCTTCCGGAGTCATGCCGTTGGCTTTGACGATAATCTTAACTTGAGTCGGTGATACCTCCGGAAAAGCGTCTATCGGAATATGCTTGAGGGCAAAATAACCGCCGCCGGATAACAACAGCACAGCCAGCAAGATCAACAGACGCTGGGTCAGCGCAAAGCGAATCAGCGCGGCCATTATTCATCGCTCCCCAAACCCAACCAATTGGCCTTCAAAGCGACCGCGCCTTTGACGGCGATTTGTTCGTTGCCGGCCAACGCGCCGCTGATCAATGAGTCGCTGCCTTGCTTGCCGTTGACGGTCACTTCGGTCACGGCAAAGCCGTCGGCATTGCGCACGAAAACATAACTGCGGCCTTCGTTTTGCGACAGCGCAGAATTCGGCACGCTAAAGCCGCCTGGAAGGCCTGGTTGCAGAATTTGCACGTTGACGTTCTGCCCGACCCGCAAACCTTGGGGTTTACCGTCGACCACCGCCCGAGCCAATACTGTCTGGTTATCGGCGTTAACGCTTTGCCCCAACAGGCTGATCGTCGCCGAAATATCGCCGGGTTCCAGCCGCACCCGATCGCCCACCTTGACGCTGCTAAGGCGCTCTTGGGGGATACTGATTTCCAGCCATAATTCCGCCAAGTCGGCGATGCGGTACATCGGCGCCTGGATATCCAGCCGCGCTCCCAGATTGGCCATCCGCTCCAACACCACACCGTCGATCGGCGCCCGGATCTGCAAGCTATCGCCGAGTTTACGGCTTTGCGCCAGCGTTTGAATCTCGGCGGCGGACATGCCTGCCAACAACAACAATTGCCTGGCCTCGTCGGCTTGCGCCGCCTTGGCGCTATGCTGGGTCTGGGTCTCCTGCCAGCGGCGTTCGGCGATGACGCCTTCCTGCAGCAGCTTTTGATCCCGACTGCGTTCCAGCCCGGATAAGTGCAGTTCGCTGGTGGCGGTAAGAAAAGCTTGTTGCAAACCCACCAATTCCGGACTGCGCAATTGGGCCAGCACCTGACCCTTATGCACCGTATCGCCGACATTGGCCGCCAGCCGCGTCACTAGACCCGGCTGACTACTGCTGACCAAGACTTCACGGTCGGCCGGCGTTACCACTTTGCCCGGCGCGTAGAATAGCGGCACGGTCGAACTGGGGACCAATGCGGCAGTTTTGATGTCCAGATTCTCGATCTGCTGCTGGCTGATTCGAATTTGCGCGTCCTGAGCCGAAACAGCGGCAGCCACAACCATTAACACTAGTGTGGCGGGCGTTCTCACGGCTGCACTCCAAGCGCTTGGTTGTAAAAGGCGATATTGCGTTGCAGTTTCACTTCCTGCAATTTGGCGTTGCGTACGGCTTCCAGACTGCGCGCCTGGATTTTGATCAGATCCAGCAGGTTGATTTCGCCGGCCGAAAAACTGACTTCGGTCATTTTCAAATGGGTCTCGGCGATTTGTTTCAATTCGTTGGCAATCGCCAGTTCGGCCCGGGTTACTTCCAACGCATGTTCCGCCTCGTGCAGGTTTTTTTCCAACTGGCGGTATAAATGTTCGCGTTGCGCCATGGCATTATTCAGTTCCAAATTGGCTTTGGCGATTTCCGGCGCGTTATAGGCATCGCCGCCGAACAACATGACCACGCCGACGCCGGCACTCTCGATATTCTGGCCGTCGCGACCGTCGCGGGTACTTTTGGCGCCGATATTCAATTTCGGCTGGTTGATCGGATCCGTGGTTTTGATCCATTCCACCTCCGCCCGTCTACGTTCGATCACGGCGTTCACGGCTTCCAGTACCGGATGGTTAGTGGTAATGCTTTGCAGCTCGCTCTGCCGTTCCTGATAATTGGCCGGCACCCGCGCCAGCGTAGTCAGGCTGGAATAGGCCTTACGGCTGTGCATGACTTCGGCTTCGGCCTGGGTCACCAACGCCCGGTTTTGCAAATATTCGCCCTTGGCCAGCAACAAATCGGCGCGCGGCAAATCGCCGAGCTCGACTCGCCGCTCGACCTTCTTCATCAACTGCTCCGACACCGACAGCGCATTCTGCGCCTGTTGCAAGCCGATATTGGCGATCTCCATATTCCACAAGGCTTCCCGCACCAACCGCGTCACTTCCAATTTAACTGCCGCCGACTGCTTTTGCGCCGACAAACCGGCCCGCTCCGCCACGGCTTGGCCGGCGTCGCGTTGGCCCCAGCTCCAGGTCGTGACTTCCACCGTCGCCGACATCTCGCGCGCGCCGCGATTATTCGCCACCCGATCGTCGAAATAATCCAAAGCCAAGGCGGTCGATCCTGCCACCCAGGCATCGCTGCGTTCGGCCAGCGCATCGGCTTCTTGGGCCAAGGCTTCGCTAACTAGGCGGTCGGGGTATTTTTCCAAAGTCAGTTCGACCAATCCGGACAGGCTCAGCGCCGGATCGGTTTCGATCGGGTCCAGATGTGCGACGATCAGGTTGTCCGCTACCATAGCGGTCTGCGGCGGCTGCCGGTTTTCGTCCTCGTTGGTTTGCGCCGCGCAAGGCAAGGCGGCTAACAGCAGCGCAGGTAATCCGTATTGAATATGACGGTATCCGGTCATATCTCGCTCCAAAAAATTGATCGATGGCATGGCCCGCGGGCGCTAACGGCCGCGGCTGGGAAGGCGGTAACGGGCGGCGAGGCGCGCACGCCGGCCCCTCTCTCAGTAAATCGGAGGGGCGCGGGAGGCGTTATCGGCGGGAATGGGTGCCGTAGGCGGCGGCGATGTCCGGGAAGGGAGGTACGCGCTGCCGACGGCGGACTGGAGTCGCGGCGCGGCGCTGGCCGGCAACAAGAAGGGAGCCGGATTGAACCGCTCGCGATCCAATGAGAGTTTGATCGCGGAGCCGACATTGACGACCGCCGCTTGATGTTGCATATCGTGCCGGAGGCTTTGCAATTGAGAATGGTCGGGATCGTTCTGCAAGCCTTCCAATCCGTGCAGATGGATGCCGCAGCCGCCGGTATCGCCGCCGACGTGGGCATGCACCAACGGCGCCGCAGCTTGCAGCAGCACCAGCAGCACAACCAGAAATTGACGCAGATATGCAACCATTTACGTTTTAGGAATGTCTGTGAACTCGCGTATCCGGCCAAACCCGCGGTTGTACCGGGCGGTACGAAACGCTATTCTACTTGAAAACCGCGATTCTACCCTGAATATTAGGAATCATTACTCGACTTAGGCGAAAAGCTATGAACAGAAAAATCGGCATTTTGGCAACATTATTCATTGCGCTGGCCTTGACGCTAGGCGGCATGCAGGAAGCCCAAGCCAAACGCATGGGCGGAGGTAAATCCTTCGGTAGCCGGCCCAGTTACAGCGCCCCCTACCAACGCTCGACTACACCTAACGACCTCGGCAACCAAGCCACGCGCTCCGCCAGCCAGCAGCAGGCCGCCGCGCAAAACCAGGCTGCGCGCCAGAATTGGGCCGGCCGCGGCGGCCTGATGGGCATGCTGGGCGGCTTGGCCTTGGGCGGTTTGTTAGGCTCGCTGTTTTTCGGCGGCGCTTTCGAAGGCCTCAATCTGATGGATATGCTGCTATTCGCCGGTATCGCTTATCTGGTATACCGCTTGTTTGCGGCCAAAGCCGGCCAGCAGCCGGCAGCCAACGGCGTTTTCGGCCAAGCTGGCGGCCAGCCCGGGCCGCAGTATTATCGCGACAACCAAGGCGGTAATAACAATCCGACCGGTTTCGACACCGACGTATTGTTCGGCAAGAACAAAGCGGGCGCCGGCAACAGCTTCCAATCGGCGGCGGCGGCCACGGCTGTCCCGGCCGGTTTCGATCGGGCCGCGTTCCTGAACGGCGCCGAAAAAGCCTACCGCTACCTGCAAGCCGCCTGGGACAACCGCGATCTGGCCGAGATTCGCGGCCTGGCCACCGATAAAGTCTTCGCCGAAATCCAACAGCAATTGCAAGCATCCGACGAAACCAACCGTACTGAAATATTATCGTTGAAATCCGAATTGCTCGAAGTGAGCGAAGCCGGTGCCGAGCTGGAAGCAGCCGTGCTGTTCGAGAGCCTGGTCCGCGAAAACGGCGCCCAAGCCGAGATCGTGCGCGAGGTTTGGCATTTTGTTAAACCCAAACACAGCAGCCAAACCCGCTGGTTCCTGGACGGCATCCAACAGATCGAGGAGTAACCATGGCCGCCGCGGACAGCGAGCAGATCAGGCGGCGCTACGACCGGCTAGCGCCGTGGTTCGACAGCCTGGAAGGGATTCTGGAAGGCCTGCTGTTTCGCCGGCTACGCAAAAAACTGTGGTCCCAGGCCAGCGGCGGCCACATCTTGGAAGTGGGCGTCGGCACCGGTAAAAACTTTGCGTTTTATCCGGACGGCGCCCGAATTACCGGCATCGATTTCAGCCCGAAGATGTTGGAACAAGCACAACGCAAACGCCAACGCAAACAAATTGCCGTCGATCTGGCGCAGATGGACGTGCAGGCGCTGGATTACGCGGACAACAGCTTCGATACCGTGATCGCCAGCTTTGTGTTCTGTTCGGTGCCGAAACCGCGCCGGGGTTTGAAAGAACTTTACCGGGTCTGCAAACCCGGCGGCCAGGTCCTGTTGCTGGAACACGTACTCAGTTCCAACCGGTTCATGGCTTTTATGATGAATCTGCTGAATCCGCTGGTCGTCAAAACCCTGGGCGCCAATATCAACCGGGAAACGCTGAAAAACGTACAAGCCTGCCCGTTTCGAAACGTCTACACCGATCCGGCCAGTAGCGACATGATCAAACTGATCCGGGCCATCAAATAGTCTGCCGGATCAGGGCGGTTTCTAAGCCAGCGCTCACATCACGTTGGCTAGCCCCGCGCAGGTCCCGGGTGTTTCGATAAGACTAAGGTTTTCCTGCCTGACCCTGCGCGACGCGGCTGCATCCAATTGATCGACCCTGCCGCGAACCGGGACCGACCCGCGTAGTCCGCCATTCTTCAGCACCGTCAATCGCCGCAGCGGAATTCGATGTCAGCCAAACCTTCAGCGCCGACGCGCCGCTGGCGGAACATGCGCCAGCACCCGCATACCGGACCGCAGTTCCAAACCGGCACCGGCCGCCCGCCCCCCCTCCCAGAACCCGTTGGCGAGATAGTCGAAATGGTCCGCGCCGCATGCGGCAAAGCTGTTCACATCGCCGTTACGCCGTCCCCGTTACCTATAGCCGACGCCCCACGGTGCGGCAGTGCCCGGCTCGACAGCGGCGCAGTTAGTTCTATTAGGCAATAGGTTGCGGCTTACCCGCATGTTAATGTGGACGGTTTTGTATGCGGTCTGGCTGCAACCGGCCGGCTATCGGTTGCGCTTTAACCTCCGCCGTCTAAAATGCTTTTGAGCTTTTCATCACATTTACAGGCTATGCCGCGTCCCGCTAACACATTCGAATACATACGCTCGATACTGCTGTTATGCTCCGCCATGGCCGCACCGCTGCCGGGACAGGCCGACGCCGAATCGCTGGAACGGCTGAAAGCTTTATCCCTACAGGAACTCACGGCCACCACCGTATCGCTCGCGGTGAAAAACCAGCAAAATTTACAAGAAGCCGCGGCGGCGGCCTACGTGATCAGCAACGAGGAAATCCGGCGTTCCGGCATGCAATCGATACCGGAATTGCTGCGCAAGGTGCCGGGTCTGGAAGTGGCAAGGGTAGATGCCAACCAGTGGGCCATCAGTAGCCGCGGTTTCAACGGCGCATTCGCCAACAAGCTATTGGTCATGGTCGACGGCCGCACAGTTTACGATCCGTTCAATTCCGGCGTGTATTGGAACGAGCAGGACTATCCGTTGGAAGACGTCGACCGCATCGAAGTCATCCGCGGCCCCGGCGCGACGATGTGGGGCTCGAATGCGGTGAACGGCGTGATCAATATCGTCACCCGCACCGCGCAGGAATCGCGTGGCGCACTGGCGTCGGCAGGCAGCTCGCAGGAAGAGCCCGGGTTCGGCACGTTGCGTTACGGCGGCCAAATCAATCCGAATCTGCATTACCGGGTTTACGGCAAATACAACCACCGCGACGACTTTCACTTCAGCGACGGCAGCAAGGCCGCGGACAACCTGGATTTGGGCCGCGCCGGTTTCAGGAGCGACTGGACCCCGGACGCGCGCGAAACCCTGACGCTGCAAGGCGACTATTTCAACGGCACCATGCAACAAACCTTGACCGGGGCCGACGCCGCAATGCCGTTAATGTCTGACCGCACCCAGAAGCAGGGCGGCAATTTGCTGTTGCGCTGGCAACGAACATTGGCGGACGGCAGCCGTTTGCAGATTCGCAGTTATTTCGACCACGCCAGCCGGCAGCAAATACGGCTGGACCATCGCCGCAACACCTTCGACTTCGACGTGCAACATAGCTTTCGCTGGGGCAACCATTACCCGACCTGGGGCGGAGGCTACCGCTTCAACAGCGATCAGCTAACGCAGAAGTTGGCATTGCTCAGTTTCGAGCCGGACCGGCGCGACTTGCACCTGTTCAATATGTTCGCCCAAGACGAATGGCGGCTGTTCGGCGACGATGTCCGGCTGATTTACGGCGGCAAACTGGAACATAACGATTTCACCGGCTTCGAACTGCAACCGACCGCGCGCTTGTTATGGAACCTCGATCCGCAACACAGCCTGTGGGCCGCCGTTTCCCGTGCGGTGCGGGTGCCGTCCCGGGTCGAACACGACCTGAATTTGCTCTATAACTTCACCCCCGGCGTGACGGCCAATATTCGCGGCGGCGACAGTTTCAAGTCCGAGACGGCGCTCAGTTACGAACTGGGTTACCGCTTTTTCCCGAACCGCGCTTTCAATCTGGATACCGCGCTGTTTTACAGCGATTACGCCCGCTTGAGCACGACCGAACCGCAACCGGCGATTGCCGGCGGCGGCGGCCTGCTGGTGCCTTTTCAAATCGCCAACATGGCCCAAGGCGAAACCTATGGCTGGGAGACTTCGCTGAATTGGCGGGCCTCGGAATTCTGGCGCCTGCAAGGCAGCTATAGCTTGTTCGGCATGGCCATCCACAAAGATCCGCAAAGTTTGGACAGTGCCGCGGAAATCGCCGAAGGCAACAGCCCCCGCCACCGTTTCAATCTGAGCTCCTACCTCAATCTGCCTTACCGCTTGGAATTCGACAGCCATTGGTATTACACGGATCGGCTGGCCAACGGCGTGCCTGCTTACCATCGGCTGGATTTAAGGCTGGGCTGGCAAGCCAATCTGCACTTGGAATTGGCCGCCGGCGTGCAGAATCTGCTGGACAATCGCCATCTGGAGTTCATTCCGCCGCAGGATAACCCGGTGTTGAGCAGCGAATTCGAACGCAATTACTACCTCAAAGCCACGTTGCGGTTCTGAATGCGAGTGCTACCGATCGATCGGACATTGCCGACCCGCAGCTTGACCGCCCTCATCGGGCGCCGGCTGGCGCCATGGCTACTGAGCGTAATCGTGTCGGCGTTTTCCGCACCGGGTTCGGCACAACAATTCAACGAAACCGAACTAAAAGCGGCATACCTCTACAATTTTGCGTATTTCATCACTTGGCCCGAGCCGACGAGCCGCGACTTTTTGTTTTGCAGCTATGCCAATAGTCCGGTGACCGGCGTCCTGGCCCGCTTAATCGACGGCGAAAAGGTGCATGACCGGCCGATCCGCTTGTTGGTCGATCCGGTGCCGGAACAATTGCACGAATGCCACATCGTCTTCGTTCCGGGCCAACAGGAGCGAGTTCTGACGACGATATTGGAATACATCCGCGCGTTTCCGATATTAACCGTCAGCGATATTCCCGATTTCGAGCATCGGGGCGGTATGGTACGCCTGACGACCGAAGATCGGCGGATTCAGCCGGTGATCCATCTGCAAAATGTGACCCGCGCCAAGCTTGCGGTTAGTTCCAAACTTTTGCGCAGCTCGCGCATCGCCGAATAAACATGGCAATCGGCAGCTTCCCCAATTTCGGATCGATTCGCCGCAAGATCTTCGCCATCGCCGCATTCACCGCATTGTTGACTGCGCTGATTACGTTGCTGTTCTTTTTGAGCACCGATTACCATCACCAAAAGCTTAAGTTGCTGGAACAAAGCCGGGTGTTATCGAAAATGCTGGCCAGCAACGTCTCCGCTGCCATCGTTTACCGCGATCCGAATACCGCCGAGGAAATATTGGCAGCCTTGAAAGAAAAAGCCGACGTACTGGACGCCTATATCTTTACCGAAGAGCAACAATTGTTCGCGGCCTACCACAGCAAAAGCGCCGCCGATAACGGAGAACCCTGGCCGGATGCGAAATTGCAGGACGGCTTCCGCCGCCTGTTCGGCGGCTACTTGCAGCAGGGCAATGACCACGTGTTCAGCACCGATGCGCTGGATTTGGCCGTGCCGATTCAGGTCGACCAACGCCGGATCGGCTTCGTCGCGCTGCACTTGTCGCTTGCCGAATTGAAGCAAAGTTTCCGCTACACCGTATTGGAGGCGCTGGGCGCGATGTTGCTGGCCATCTCGATAGCGGTATTGCAAGCCCGCTGGCTGGGCGCCAAGATCAGCCGGCCTTTACTGCAGTTGACCGCGAACATCGAACAAATCAGCCGCGACAACAATTTCGACGTTCGTTTACAAGTGGACAGCCAGGACGAAACCGGCGTCCTGATCAATACCTTCAATTCGATGCTGGATAAGTTGGAGCAACACGAGCACAACAAAAACGCGTTGATCGTCAACCTGTCGCATGCAAAATGGGAAGCGGAACGCGCCAGCCGCGCCAAAACCGAGTTTCTGTCGCGGATGAGCCACGAATTCCGCACCCCGTTGAACGCGGTGATCGGATTCAGCCAATTGCTGGCGGCGGATACCGAACACCCGTTGAACGCCGAGCAACAAGAATCGGCCCGACATATTCTCGATGCCGGGTTACACCTGTTGGATCTGATCAGCGAGCTGTTGGATTTGTCGGCGGTGGAAAGCGGCAAGTTGACGCTCAATATCGCCAGCGTGGATTGCCGGCCGGTAATTTCCGAGTCTTTGGAATTGATCCGCCGCCAAGCCGAACAGCGCGGGATTCGCATCTCCGGCGATGTGCCGCAATGCGAGGTGTGGGTCGCGGCCGACCGGATGCGTTTGAAGCAATGCCTGTTGAACCTGCTCTCGAACGCGGTGAAATACAATCGGCCGCACGGCGACATCGCCTTGGGCGTGGAAGTTAAAGAACAGTCGGTACGGATTTGGGTGGAGGACAGCGGGGCCGGCATTGCCCCCGAACAATTCGATCTGCTGTTTCAACCGTTCAGCCGTTTCCACCACGACCAGGATTTAATCGAAGGTACCGGCATCGGCCTGCTATTGACCAAGCATATGGCCGAATCGATGGGCGGCGCTCTGGACGTGAAGAGCGAGCTAGGCCTAGGCAGCAAATTCACGCTGGTCTTGAACCGCGTGATAAAGCCGGCCGCCTCCGAGCCGACGCCTTAGCGCAATCTCGCCCCGCCAAAAGCCGGAACCGGAAAACATTAGCCGTCTGGGCGCCGCTATTTTTCGGGACAGCGCTTCCAGCCGGCGAAAATCAGCGCACGGCGTTGACGGTACGCTCCAAATCTTCCCGGCTCATATGCCGCACATCCTTGCCTTTAACCATGTAAATCACTTGTTCGCAAACGTTACAAGCGTGGTCGCCGATGCGTTCCAACGCCCGGGCCGCCCATAACATATCCAAGGCACGGGTGATATTGCGCGGATTTTCCATCATTTGCGTGATCAACTGGCGGGTGATGCTAGTGTATTCGCGGTCGACCTTCGCGTCCTGCTCGGTAATCGCAATCACCTCTTCGACGTCGTTTCTGGCGTAAGCGTCCAGCGCGCCGTTCAACATATCCTTGACCAGATTCAGCAAATGCTCGATTTCGTAGTATTTGTCCTGGTAATAATCGGCGCCTTCCAGTCGCATCGTCATTTTGGCGATCCGGGCCGCTTCGTCGCCGATCCGCTCCAAGTCGGTGATGATCTTGATCGTCGCGATCAACATCCGCAAATCGAAGGCCGCCGGCTGGCGCTTGGCCATGATTTCGGTACATTCGTGGTCGATGTCCTTTTCCATTTCGTTGACTTGGTGGTCCTGCTGCACCACCTTTTCGGCATTTTCCATGTCGTAGCCCATGAAGGCCTTGGTCGCCAAATCGACTTGTTGCTCGACTAATCCGCCCATCGACAAGACTTTGTTGCGGATATCTTCCATCTCCTCGTTGAATTGGCGGGAGATGTGTTGTTTGATTTTGCTGTTGTCCATTGTTTACCTCCTAACCGTACCTACCGGTAATGTAATCTTCAGTTTGTTTTTTCGCCGGGTTGGTAAACAACTCGCTGGTTTCGCCAAATTCGATCAATTCGCCCATGTACATGAATGCGGTGTAATCGGACACCCGCGCCGCCTGTTGCATGTTATGGGTAACGATGACGATGGTGTATTTTTCTTTCAATTCGTTGATCAATTCCTCGATCTTCAGCGTGGATATCGGGTCCAACGCCGATGCCGGCTCGTCGAGCAGAATCACTTCCGGTTCGATCGCGATGGCGCGGGCAATTACCAGCCGCTGCTGCTGGCCGCCGGACATGCCCAAGGCGTTGTCGTTCAAACGGTTTTTCACTTCGTCCCACAACGCCGCGCCGCGCAGCGACTTTTCGACCACTTCGTCGAGGATGTGGCGGTCGTTGATGCCCTGTATCCGTAAACCGTAGGCCACGTTTTCGTATATCGTCTTCGGAAACGGATTCGGCTTTTGAAACACCATGCCGACCCGGCGCCGTAACGCGGCGACGTTGACCGATTTGTCGTAGATATCTTCGCCGTCCAACAGGATTTTGCCCTGGATGCTGACGCCGTCCACCAGGTCGTTCATCCGGTTGATGCAGCGCAACAGCGTCGATTTGCCGCAACCGCTGGGACCGATATAGGCCGTGACCTTTCGCCGCGGCATTTCCATGTTGACGTTGTGCAACGCCTGCTTATGGCCGTAAAACAGATTCAGATCTTCCACCTTGATGCAGGTTTCGATCTTTTCCGCCGGGTTACGGTCGTCTCGATTCAACGCGCTGATATCGATGGCGTGAGTTTTGGTTTGGGCAGTGGTCATGGTCCAAGTCCGGTTAAGAGGCGAGATTAGTTTTCCAGTGCGCGGTATTTTTCGCGCAAATTGTTGCGGATGGTGATGGCGAACATGTTCAGGCCGACGATCACCATCACCAGCAGCAGAGAAGTGGCGTACACCAATGGCCGTGCCGCTTCGACGTTCGGGCTTTGGAAGCCGACGTCGTAGATGTGGAAGCCCAAATGCATGAACTTACGATCCAAGTGCAGATACGGGAAATTGCCGTCCAGCGGCAGCGTCGGCGCCAGTTTGACGACGCCGACCAGCATCAACGGCGCCACTTCGCCGGCGGCACGGGCCACGGCCAAGATCAAGCCGGTCATGATCGCCGGACTCGCCATCGGCAATACGGTGCGCCACAAGGTCTCAGCCTTGGTCGCGCCCAACGCCAGACTGCCTTCGCGGATCGATTTCGGAATCCGCGACAAACCTTCTTCGGTCGCGACGATGACGACCGGTAAAGTCATCAGTGCCAGAGTCAACGAGGCCCACAATAAGCCGGGAGTACCGAATACCGGGGCCGGCGCGGCTTCCGGAAAAAACAGGCGGTCGATATTGCCGCCGATGATATAAACGAAAAAGCCGAGGCCGAAAACGCCGTATACGATGGACGGCACGCCGGCCAAATTGTTGACGGCGATGCGGATAATCTGGGTCACGAAACCCTGTTTGGCATATTCGCGCAAATAAACCGCGGCGATGACGCCGAACGGCGTCACTACCACCGCCATCAACAGCACCATCAATACGGTACCGAAAATCGCCGGAAATATGCCGCCTTCGGTGTTGGCTTCGCGCGGCTCGTCGCTAACGAAGGTGGCGAAATTGCGGACGTACTCGACCATTTTATCCAGGCCGCTCATCGCATTGGGTTGAGTCAGTTTGACGATACGGTGCAGCGGCAGATTGATTTCCCGGCCGCCGGCCTCGACTACGACCAAACTGGCGCGCTTCATTTCCTGGTTCAGCTTGGCCAAGCGTACCTGAATTTCCTGGTACTGTTGTTGGTAAGCCTGTTTCTGGGCGGCGAACTCGCGGGCGTGGCCGTCATTCCATTCGCCTTTCAATTCCAAGGCGCGTTGTTTCAAGCGCAAGCGCTCCAAGCCATAATTGATCGCGCCGACGTCTTTGTTTTGCAGCTCGTCGATTTGTTCGTGCAAATCCAATGCCGCCGCCAACTTTTCCTGGGCGACGGCCAAAGCCGGTTCGCCTTGGGCAACGATGTTACCGTCTGCCTTGACCGCCTTCAGCCGGCCGTAGAAATTGCCCCATTCGCGGCGTTCTACACTAATCAAATCCGCGGGTTCGGCTTTCTGCTTGATGTACTGCTGCTGAATCCAGCGAAAATCGCTCCCCAAAATATCGCGGTTACCGGTTTTTACCAAAAATTGCACCAGATACTCGGCGCCGTTCAGTACCTGATGGCCGGCCGCTTTGGCCTGCGCGGCCGGCAGCAACGAGGTATCGACCTCTTCGCCGATGATGGTCGAGCGGCCGCTTTGGTCCTCGTATTGGTACTCGACGATGTCGGCCGGCCAAAAATGGCCCAGGCCGCGTAGCGCAATCAGTAACAACAGGCCCGCAACCAACACCAGGTTGATCGTCACCGCACCGGCGGTCAACCAAATCCACGGCGAACCGCTTTTAAACCATTCTTTGATCATAGTGAACTGTATTTCTGTCTGAGATTTTGCCGGACCAATTCGGCCAGCGTATTAACGACGAAGGTAAACACGAACAATACCAGCGCCGCTAAAAACAGCACCCGGTAATGGGTACTGTTGACTTCCGACTCCGGCATTTCCACCGCAATATTGGCGGACAAAGTGCGCAATCCCTGAAAAATACTCAAATCCATCACCGGCGTATTGCCGGTCGCCATCAGCACGATCATGGTTTCGCCCACCGCCCGGCCGAAGCCGATCATCACCGCGGAGAAAATACCGGGGCTGGCGGTCAGCAGCACGACTTTGGTCATCGTTTGCCACGGCGTCGCCCCCAAAGCCAGCGAACCGGTGGTCAAATGTTTCGGTACGCTGAAAATAGCGTCTTCGGCAATCGAAAAAATCATCGGGATCACAGCAAAACCCATCGCCAACCCGACCACCAAAGTATTACGCTGGTCGTAACCGATGCCGAATTCCTCGCGCATCCAAACCCGCAAATCGCCGCGGAAAAACCAGGCTTCAAAACTCGGCGCCAGTTGAAACGCCAACCAGGCGCCGAACACCACGACCGGCACCAAAACAATGGCATCCCAACCGTCGGGTATTTTGTGGCGGGTGGTTTCCGGAACCTGTTGCCAGAGGTAGGCAAACACCATGACCGAGAGCGGCACCACCATCAACACCGCGAAAATGCCGGCCAGATGGGATTCGACGAACGGCGCCAGCCATAGGCCGGCCAGAAAACCCAGAATCACGGTCGGTAACGCGCCCATGATCTCGATGCCGGGCTTGACGTACTGCCGCACCCGCGGCGCCATGAAATAACCGGTGTAGATCGCGCCGAACAAGGCCAGCGGTATCCCCATCAGCATGGCGTAAAACGAGGCTTTCAAGGTACCGAACACCAGTGGCGTCAAGCTCATTTTCGGTTCGAAATCGTTGCTGGCAGACGACGATTGCCAGATGTAATCGGGCTTCGGATAACTCTCGTACCAAACTTTGCGCCACAGCGATTTCATCGAAATCTCAGGGTGTTCGTTTTCCAAACGCCAACTTTGTACTTTGCCCGCGGCGTCTTCCACCAGAAAGAAATCGGCTTTCGGCGACAAGGCCAACACGTGGGGTGCGGCCTGCAATAATTTGGTATTGATCAGCTCGCGCTCGGCGGTGGAGTTGTAAACCGCCAACTGCCCGCCGCTGTCGATCGCCAGCATGCCGCGCCGGCGCTGTTCCGCGCTAACCGCTACGATCGGGCTATCGGCCAACTTGAAGCTGCGTAATTTCTGCATGTTGACGTAGTTTTGGTCGTTGCGCACCAGTGACCACTGTGCCAACTCGCCCTTGGCATCGCCGACCAGCAACGAATTTTCGCCGTTCAGAAATTCGACACTGGTGATTTGCTGGCCGTTCTCGACCAGGTTCAACTTGTGTTTGACGGCCGGCGCCGATGCATCGCCGACATCCACAACCGTGATACTTTGCCGGCTGGCCAAATACAGATTGCGTTGCTCCTTATCGAGCAACATGAATTCGACATCGTCGCCGGCCACGTCCAATACGGTATCGGTCGCTTCCCAGGACGCTTCGTCGTCGAACATCGATTCTTTTTTACTAAGCCGGCTCAACAACACGCGATTGTCGGCAGTCTTTGCTACCACCGTGCTGCGGCCGTCGGCGATAGCCAGAGCGATTTTCACCAAGGCCTGGCCGGTGTTATCGACCACTAAAGGCTGATTGCCGAGCGGATAAGCGACCGACGGCGTAATCAGGCGCTTGCCGTCCGGATAACTCAATTTGTATTCGTGCTTGGCGACCACCACCTTACCGTCCGTCAAGCCGAAGGCGACCACGCCTTTATCGATGCTGCCGTGGTTAAAGCTGGCAATTTGGCTGGTCTCCGGCAGGGCGATCGATACGTTGGCGACGATCTCGCCGCCGGCCACATTGAAAAACACCGCTTTGCCGGTATCGGTAAATCTGACCGCAATCTGGTTTTGTTCCTCAATGGCGGCGAACAGGGTTTTGCCCATTTCGGCTGCCGGGACAGCGTAGCCGCCGTTAGCGCTAGCCTCGAGCTTGGCCGGCAACAGCAGCGGGAAAACCACGTACAGCAGATAAAAGAAAATCAGCACCACCGCGACGATGATGCTCAAACCGCCGATTACCACGCCCCGCGCCGCCAATTTGTCTTTAACCAGGCGCCAACGTTGGTAACTGTCGCTGGTAGCCGTTTGAAACAGCGTTGGTTTGCTTTTAATGGTTCGGGATTCAGTCATAACTGGGCATCACAAAATTAGCGGGGAAACTCATCGGAATGCTTACAAAAACAAAAAAGCCGATAATTTTCGTGCAATTATCGGCTTCGTCATTATACAAGATCAACCGCAGTTAATTGGCGGCCGGGAAAAAGGGCGGCGATTTTTCTCGCCAGTCCATTGATGCATCCCTGCATAAATTGTCCCTGCTCAGGCCGGTCCCTGGCTTGATAAATCACTGAATCAGCGTCAGCGCTTTTTCCACCGCTTTGGCCGGCAACGGAATGTAGCCGTCTTTGATCACGACCTGCTGGCCGGTTTTGGATAACACCATTTTGATGAACTCTTTCTCCAGCGGCGCCAACGGCTCGTTCGGTTTTTTGTTGACGTAAACATATAAAAAGCGCGACAGCGGATAAGCGCCGGAAGTCGCATTTTCCGGAGTGGCTTCGATAAAGGCTTCGCCGTCTTTACGCGCCAACGCGACGGCTTTTACGCCGGAAGTGGAGTAGCCGATACCGGAGTAACCGATACCGTTTGCGGACGTGGTAACGGACTGAACCACCGATGCCGAACCGGGTTGTTCGTTGACGTTGTTTTTGAAATCGCCTTTGCACAGCGCTTCGTCTTTGAAGAAACCGTAAGTACCGGAAACCGAGTTACGGCCGTACAACTGAATCGGCCGGCTGGCCCAGGCGCCGGTTAAGCCGGCCTGGCCCCAGTTGGTAATATCGTTGGCGCCGCCGCATTTGCGGGTTGACGACATGATCGCATCGACTTGCGGAATGCTCAGGCCTTTAACCGGGTTGTCCTTGTTAACGAATACGGCCAATGCGTCAATCGCAACCGGAATCGCGGTCGGTTTATAGCCGTATTTGCTTTCGAAATCGTCGATTTCGTTGTCTTTCATTTTCCGGCTCATCGGACCGAGGTTGGAAGTGCCTTCGGTCAGGGCCGGCGGCGCGGTCGAGGACCCGGCGGCTTGAATCTGGATGTTGACGTTGGGGTAAATTTTGCCGAACTCTTCGGCCCACAAAGTCATCAGGTTCGCCAAAGTATCAGAGCCGACGCTGGACAGGTTGCCGGAAATCCCACTCGCAGCCGAGTATTCCGGGAGAGCCGCATCCAAATTTGCGGGAGCCGCGGCGGCTTCGCCGGCCAACAACGCGGCGGATGCGAAACCCAATCCCATAACCAGCGATTTCAGCTTGAATGTTGTATTCATATAATTTCTCGAAAATTTTTAAAACCAAGATCAGTGTGCCAAAGTGACGTGACAATACTATGAAGCAAATATGACAGTTTTGTGACAAAACTTAAGGAATTGTATGCGCAACCGGCGTTTTAACCAAAAATCCGCTCGGCAGTGCCGCTACCGACGCGCTGCAACTTTAGAAATCGATAGCTGAAATCCACGCTGGCGTCGTCTGCGATCTCCTCGCGGCTCAGTTCCTGCCATTGCCGCCGATCGAACTCGGGAAAGAAAGTATCGCCGGTAAAGCTGCGCTCGATCTCGGTTAAGTAAAGGTAATCGGCAACCGGCAACAAGGCTTGGTACAACGTGGCACCGCCGATCACGAACACCTCGTCGCGGTCGGCCACGGCTCGTAGCGCCGTCTCGATATCGGTAAAAACCTTGCATGCGGGCGCGTCGTATTCGGCGGCGCGGCTGATTACGATATTTTCCCGGCCAGGCAAGGCCTTGCCGATGGCTTCGAAGGTCTTCCGCCCCATCAACACCGGCGAACCCATCGTGATTTGTCTGAAGCGTTTCAAGTCGGCGGACAGGTGCCAAGGCATCCGGCCGTTCAGACCAATGGCGTTGTTGCTGGCCATTGCCACAATCAGTGATATTTTCATGCGAAAAATTTAAGATGCGGATTTAATCCGTAACCCGACATGATACAAGAAACGCCGAAAATGAATAAAAACATCCTGCTGGTGTTTACCGGCGGCACCATAGGCTCGCAGTTGGCGGGCGGCACCGTCGACACTTCGGCTAGCGCCGGCTTCAAACTGTTGGCATTGTTTGCAGAGCGCGGCCGCGCTGCCGACTCGGTAACGTTCAAGACCGTGCAACCTTTGCAAATCCTCAGCGAAAATCTGCACACCCGGCATTGGCAACAGATCGTCGCCGCTATCGAAGGAGAGGATTTAAGCCGCTTCGACGGCGTCATCGTTACCCACGGCACCGACAGCCTGGCGTTCAGCGCCGCGGCATTGGGCCTGTATTTCCATAAATTACCGATACCGTTACTGCTGGTCTCGAGCGATTTGCCGCTGGATGATCCGCGCGCCAACGGCGTGGATAATTTTTGCTGCGCGGTGGAGTTCATCCGGCTTTGCGGGCTGGGCGGGGTGTACGTACCCTACCGCAATCCGGGCCGGGATTTGTTGGTCCACTTGGGCACCCGGCTGTGCTCCTGCCTGCCGTTAGGTAGCGATTTTATCAGCGCCCAATCGCGGCCGTTTATGCGCTACCGCGGCGGGCAGTTCGAAACGTTAACGGCCGCCGATGGCTGGAACCGCCAACCGGCCGAGTTGAAACCCGACTTTTCGGCACGGATTTTATTAATCAGACCCTACCCCGGCCTCGATTACAGCGCATTTTGTTTGGACGGATTCGACGCGGTCTTGCACGACCTGTACCATTCCGGCACGGCCTGCGCCTCGGATACGGCCGGCAGCGAATATAGCCTGGCCGCTTTCGCGCGCAAATGTCGGCAACAGGGTCTGAATATTTATCTGGCTCCGGCTCTGCACTCGGACAGCGCATACGCCTCGACCAGGGAATTGATGGTTGCCGGGGCGGAGATGGTTTGGAATATGACGTTGGAAGCGGCTTACGCCAAACTTTTGTTGGCGCTCGGTAATTTTGCCGATGCGCAGCAAATATCGGAGTTTTTACGGCAGGATCTGGCGTACGAGCATGTACAGCCTGGATTGGCTGTTGCGGAAGCGGCTGCCGTCTGAGCGGCCGCTTCCTGAGCGATTATTGTTTAGGCTGGGGTTTGGTCGTCAATACTTTGGTGTCCGGACCCATCGCCACCGAATAGTCGGTAGACGAAATCACGTTTTGGCTGGCGATATCGACCACCCGCAACGAGACGTAAACATTATCGCGGCCTGGGGCATAAGAGCCGATCACGATGGCTTTGGCGCCGACGTTATTCAGCGCTTCCTTGGTTTTTTCCGGCAATTCCAGAATGCCGGTTTCGTTTTTGGCGAAAATCTCGGTCGGCAATTCCATGCCCATCACCCGATAACCGGAACGGTGCAGCGCTGAAGAAATCTGGTCGGAAATGATTCTGCCGAACGGCAGGGTTTGCCCCATGTCGTCGACGTTGACCAGGGAGTTGATCACGACCAGGCTACCTTGCGGCAGGGGCTGGCGTAAATCGGCCAACAACCAACCGACCGCGTCGTAACTGACCTCAACCAAGTCGTCGTCGTCGATGCTGGTGGAGTAGTAGTACAGCCGGCTACAACCGCTCAATACCGTCAAGCCTGCCAACATCAACACCATTATTTTTTTATTGAGCATGTAGCGTCTCCCCTGGAAATTGTGGGCTTTAATCAGAGCTTAAAACTATAGGCCAGTCAATCGATAAATGCCGGATCGGCTGCAAATTTTTGGCGGCTTGCCGGTCCGATTCCGGAAAATCACTGGCCGCTTTCGGTGACGATCACGCCGATACCGTTTTTCTGCAGCAACTCTTTGATCGTGGAAACGCTGGCCGGACTATCGTAGGGCCCCACTTTGACTCGATGCCAAATCACGTTGCCGACCTTGGCTTTTTCGACCCGCGATTCGATACCGAGCAAGGCCAATTTGGCTTTGTGGCGTTCGGCTTCGGCCGCTTCTCTGAACGAACCGGCCTGCATCACGTATTTGACGGCTTTGGTCTTACCGACCAACTGTTCGCGGACGCGGGTTTTGATTTCATAGTCCGGAACCACGACTTCCGCCTGCGGCAAAATCGTGTAAAAGTCGTAGCGCGGCTCTTCCGGTTCAACCGGCTCGGCCGGTTTTTCCGCTTCGGCAGCAGTTTGCGCTGGTAGCGGCAATTCCTGTTTTTTCGGTTCGGCAACCACCGGCTGCGTTTCCGGGTTGGGCTTGCCTGCGACCAATTCCGGCACCAGCTTACCGATCATGTTCAAAAACACCACGAAGGCCGCGATCAACATAATCACCAATAGCCAGCGCCATAACGCTACCGAAGACTGCTTCGGCTTCCGCCGACTAGCGCCGTAATTGGGGCTCTGTACGCGATGTTTGTAGTCTCTGGCCATTTACATCGCTTCGGGCGTATTGATTTTCAGCAGAGACATTGCGTTGGCCAACACCTGTCTGACGGCGCAAACCAAGTTGATGCGGGCATTGCACAGCTTGTCGTCGTCGACCAAAAATTGGTGGGCGTTATAGTAGCTATGAAACTGGTTGGCCAGTTCGCGCAGATATTGAATCAATTGGTGCGGTTCGTAATTCAACGCCGCTCGCTCCAAGGTTTCCGGATATCTGGACAGTGTCGTCAACAGCGCGCTCTCCTGTTCCTCGATCAGCAGATTCAGATGCTGCATACCCAGTAACGGGTCGCGTTGCCGGCCTTTTTCATCCAGTTGGCGCAATACGCTACATACGCGAGCGTGAGCATACTGCACGTAATAAACCGGATTCTCGTTGGTTCTGGAGGTCGCCAGCTTCAAGTCGAAATCCATGTGCTGCTCGGACTTGCGCATCACGTAGAAAAAACGGCAAGCGTCTTTGCCGACTTCGTTACGCAATTGGCGCAACGTGACGAATTCGCCGGAACGGGTAGACATCTGCACTTTTTCGTCGCCGCGGTACAGTACGGCAAATTGCACCAACAATACCTTCAGCTTGGAATCGTCGGCGCCCAGGGCCTGCATGGCGGCTTTGACCCGCGGAATATAACCGTGGTGGTCTGCGCCCCAGATGTTGACGATCTTATCGAAGCCCCGATCCAGCTTATTCATGTGGTAAGCGATATCGGACGCAAAATAGGTGGTTTGGCCGTTGTCGCGCACCACCACCCGGTCTTTCTCGTCGCCCAATCGGCTGGAAGCGAACCAGGTCGCACCTTCCTGCCGGTACAAAAACCCGGCTTCGTCCAACCGTTGCAGCGCCCGGTCGATGGATTGGTCGTCCATCAACGAACGCTCCGAGAACCAGTTCTGGTAGCCGACGCCAAACTCGGCAAGGTCGTCTTTGATATCCAGCAATATCTCGTCCAGGCCGGCTTGAAACACCTGGCCGTAGGCTTCCGGCCCCAACAAAGTTTTGGCACGCTCGATCAGTGCGTCGATATGCTTTTCCTTGTCGCCGCCTTGCGCCTCGTCGGCCGGCAAATCCGCCAAAACCTGCGCTGCAGACTTGCGATATTTGTCCCCTGCGCTTCTATGCAAATTGGCAGAAATATCTCTAACGTACTCGCCTCGGTAGCCATTACTCGGAAAAGGCAATACCTCGCCGCAGGCTTCCAAATAACGCAACCAGACGCTGGCCGCCAGGATGTCCATTTGCCGACCGGCATCGTTGACATAGTATTCGCGTTCTACGCTGAAACCGGCCGCTTCCAGCAGATCGGCCACGGCAGAACCGTAGGCCGCGCCGCGGCCATGGCCGACATGCAGCGGCCCGGTCGGATTGGCGGAAACAAACTCCACTTGCACCCGCTGTCCAGCGCCAACCCTGCTCAAGCCGAAGGCACTGCCTTCTTCCAACACTTGGCGCACGATCTGGAACTGGCTGTCGGGATTGATGAAAAAGTTGATGAAACCTGGACCGGCAATCTCGACTTTAACCACTGCCGGATCGGCCGGCAACGCGGCGACGATTTTTTCGGCGAGTTGCCGCGGGTTTTGTTTGGCCGGTTTGGCCAACATCATGGCCAGATTAGTTGCGAAATCGCCGTGTTGCGGGTCTTTGGTCCGTTCTAATTGAATTTGGGCAATGAAATCGCTTTCGAGAATACCTTGGGTTGTGATACCTGCAACTGCTTGTTGTAAAAGGAATTCCAGCTTTTGTTTCATCGCGTCGAAGAATGGGGATTTGTCGGAAAATTCCCCACATTATCCATGAAAAACAATTTATTGGCTAGGACGCGCGCCGAACAGCGCCGTGCCGATCCTGACCAGCGTGGCACCTTCGGTGACCGCGGCCAGCAGGTCGCCGCTCATGCCGAACGAAAACGTGTCCATCTGCGGCCTATTTAATGCCGTTGCCGCTTGGTAAAGGCGGCGGTACGGTAGGCGTTGCGTTTCGAATTCCGTTGCCGGTTCCGGTATCGCCATCACGCCGCGCAAACGCAGGCGCGGCAATTGGGCAACCTGCTCGACCAGAGCCGGCAACTCGGCCAAGCCGACACCGGACTTGGTCGTTTCGCCGCTGATATTGACTTGCAGACAAATATTCAGCGGCGGCAGATAGTCCGGGCGTTGCTCGTTGAGGCGCTGGGCGATTTTGAAGCGGTCGACGCTGTGCACCCAAGCGAAATGCGCTGCTATCGGCCGAGTTTTGTTGGACTGGATCGGGCCGATGAAATGCCAACTGATATCGAACGCCGCCAACTGTTGCTGTTTCTGCAACGCTTCCTGCAAATAATTTTCGCCGAAATGGCGCTGGCCTAATCGGTAGGCCGCAGCCAAGTCCGCTGCCGGCTTGGTTTTGCTGACGGCAAGCAGTTGCACGCTGCCCGGCGGGCGCCCGGCAGCGATTTCGGCATCGCGCAATTGGCCGCGAACCTCGGCAAAGCGTGCCGCGATACTAACCATCGTCATCTGCAGCGCGCTCGCGCCGGCTTATCAATCGGGAGAACAACAAGCCCGACTCGAACAACAACCACATCGGCACTGCCAGCAAGGTCTGGGACAAAGCGTCGGGCGGCGTCAGAAACATCGCCACGACAAATACGCCGACGATGACATAAGGCCGTTTTTCCGCCAAGGATTCGGGGCTGATGATACCGGTCCAAACCAGCACGATGGTCAGCACCGGAATTTCGAAGGCCAGACCGAACGCGAAAAACATGGCCAATACGAAATCCAAATAGGTGGTGATGTCGGTCATCACGGCGACACCGGCCGGGGCGGCTGCCGTCAGGTAGGAGAACACCAACGGGAACACCAGAAAATAAGCGAACGCCGCACCGCCATAGAACAATAGCGTGCTGGCCAGCAATAGCGGCGCGACCATCAGTCTTTCATGGCGGTACAAACCCGGCGCAACGAAGCCCCAGAACTGGTAAAGAATGAACGGGATACTGGCGAAAACGGCGACGACAAACGCCAGTTTAAACGGCGTAAAAAACGGCGAAGCGACGTCTATCGCGATCATCGAACTGTTTTTCGGCATATGCTGCAACAGCGGATCGGCCAAAAAAGCATAGATCTCGTTAGCGTAACTGGCGGTGCCGACAAACACCAACAGCACGCAAAGCACCATCTTCAGCAGACGGTCGCGCAGTTCGACAAGATGGCTGAAAAATGACTGTTCGTTATCCGGCTGAACTTGGTTTGTCATCGTTTCGATCGGTTTCGGTCGCGGCTTGAATATTGAAATTGATATCGTCTACGGCCGACCGGGTGTCGTCCAAGGCTTTTTGCACTTCGCCGGCGATATTTTGCTGCATCAACTGGCGCATCTCTTCGGCGGCCAATTCTTGCTTGATCTCCGCCTTGGCGACTGCCAGCACGCTACGCGCCTTGCCGACCCACAACCCGGCCAAGCGGGCGGCCCTGGGTAATTTTTCCGGCCCCAACACCAATAAAGCCACCAGGCCAACCATTAGCAATTCGGAAAAACCGACATCGAACATAGCCGCGCTACACCTTGTCTTTTTCTTTGCTGGAAACTTCGCCTTCCAGCACATCGGCTTCTTTGTCGGCCAGCGTTTTGCCTTCGCTTTCGCTGCCTTCCTTGACGGCATTGCGGAAGCCTTTGATAGCCTCGCCGAGGTCGGCGCCGACATTTTTCAAGCGTTTGGTGCCGAATACCAACACGACGATAACCAGCACCACCAATAAATGCGGAATACTAAAACCCATTACCCACTCCTGCTGTTTGATTATGAAGAGCTGCGTTGCGCTTTTTCCTGCAGACCGGACAAGCCGAAACGACGTTGCAGCTCATTGATCACCTGTTCCGGCCCTAGTTCCTGGTGCGCCAACAAGACCATGGAGTGAAACCACAGATCGGCCACTTCGTAAACGATCTTATCCTTGTCGCCGTCTTTCGCCGCCATTACCGTTTCCGTGGCTTCTTCACCGATTTTTTTCAAAATATGGTCCAAACCTTTTGCATACAAGCTGGCCACATAAGATTGATCGGCCGACTGTTGTTTGCGCTGCTCCAGCACCAGTGCCAATTGCTGTAAAACGTCGTTCATGACTATTAATCTCGATTTCGAACGGGCTGAATCATAGCATGACGCCCAAACTGCCGGAAAAACTGCGGGCAAAAAAAACCTCCCAATGCTCGCGCAGAGGGAGGCAAGAAAACCAGCGGAGTGCTTGGAAGGAGGTTACCGCTCGTTAATTACAACACCAGGAGGTAGTTACAAATTCTGGGGATCAGCGGCTCGCTTGGGTATTGAGCGAGATATTGCTGAACATCGAGGTCGCTGCGAACAGGACAGTGGAAATTACGAACAGGCCGGAAAGAAAATTCAAAATGCCGGCAATAAACAAAGTACCGACCAGTACATCTTTTTTAAATTCATTCATTGTGCTGAAATCCTCTGTTTAATCTTGCATTTGGCAAGATTTTCTGTGCTTTCTCGTTAAGTTGCCGCACACTATACCGGAGATAAAAAAGTTTACAATTAGGCGTTTATTAAATAAATTGTATGAGATTAAGAAACAATAAAAATGTCAACGTTTTTTAGCAACTTCCAACGCCACCGGAGGCAGAATGGACAAACTAACCAGCATGAACGTTTTTGTCCGCGTCGCCAAGGCCGGCAGCTTCGCCGGGGCCGCCAAGGATTTGGATATCTCCCGAGCTATGGCCACCAAGCACATCATGCAATTGGAGAGCGAGCTGAATACGCGCCTGTTCAACCGTACGACCCGCAGCTTAAGCCTGACTGAAGCCGGCGAGGCTTATCTGGAACGCTGCCAGCAGGTGTTGCTGGACGTCGCGGAAATGGAATCGGCCATCACCCATCTGCAAACCGAACCGCGCGGCACTTTAAAAATTCTGGCGCCACCGGTAATCGGCGCCAGCCACATCTCGCCCGGCCTGACCGAGTATCTGAAAAACTACCCGGATCTTTCGGTGGAGATGGTGCTGAAAGGCGGCCAGGTGGATTTGATCGACGAAGGCGTCGACTTGGCGATTTATCTCGGTCAGCTCAACGACACCAGCCTGGTCGCCCGCAAACTGGCCAGTTCCTCGCTGGTAGTCTGCGCGTCGCCGGAATACCTGAAAAACCACGGCATCCCGCAAGACCCGGAAGATCTGGAAGACCATAGCTGCCTGATCAACTGGGCCATCCCGCCGCGCAACAAGTGGCGCTTCAAAGGCATCCTCGGCGAGCGCACCGTCACCGTGACCGGGCGCATGCAAGCCAACATGGCCGACCCGATCCGCAATGCCGCCGTTAACGGCCTAGGCTTGATTATGCTGCCGCGCTACATCGTCGGCCGCGACATCGAACAAGGCCGTCTGCAAGTGGTGATGGAACAATACGGCATCGCCCCGTTGGAGATTTACGCGGTTTACCCACACCGCAAGTATTTGTCGGCCAAAGTGCGTTCGTTTCTGGAATTCATCCAAGCCTGGCTACCGCACCGGATCGGCATGAACCCATGAGCGAACTGCAACGCAAGTGGGACGCGATTTACCGCAACGCGGCTGAGGCACCGACCGCATCGGAACTGCTCGCCAACCACTGCTATCTGTTGCCCGAACGCGGCAGCGCTCTGGATTTGGCCTGCGGCCTGGGCGGCAACGCGCTGCTGCTGGCAAAATCCGGCTTGAATGTCGCTGCCTGGGATGTATCGCCGGTAGCCCTGGAAAAACTCCGGCAAAATGCGCAACGGCAAAGCCTGAGCGTCAACACCCGCCACTGCCAAATCGGCGCCGAATCCCTGCCGACATGCGCTTACGATGTGATTGTCATCTGCCGTTTTCTTGACCGCACCCTGTGTAATGCGATAATGGCGGCCTTAAATCCGGGCGGCCTGCTGTTTTATCAAACATTTACCCGCGACAAGCTTGACCAACACGGCCCCAGCAATCCCGATTACCTATTGGCCCACAACGAGCTTCTCGAGCTGTTTAAGCCCCTGAGCGTGGTTTTTTACCAGGAGTACGCCAGGATCGGTGACACGCGGCTCGGCAACCGAAACGAAGCCTGTTTCATTGGGCAAAAACTTGAGCGGTAACCCATGATAGAAAATCTCGACCCCAAACAAGCCTGGGACTTGTTGCAAACCAATCCCAACGCCGTGCTGATCGACGTGCGCACCGCCATCGAACACAGCTTCGTCGGCCATCCGCCGAAGGCCATCCATGTGGCTTGGAAAGAATTTCCGGGGATGCAGTTAAACGCCAATTTCGTTGCCCAGGTCGAGCAGCATGCCTCCGATAAATCGGCACCGGTATTGCTGCTGTGCCGCAGCGGACAACGTTCTGTAGATGCCGCCAAAGCGCTGGAAGCCGCCGGCTACCGGCATTTGGTCAATATTCTGGAAGGCTTCGAAGGTCCGCTCGACGCCGACCGGCACCGCGGCAACCTCGGCGGCTGGCGCTTCCACGGCCTGCCCTGGAGCCAAAGCTAAGCCCGCGCCTTTTTAATACCGTTTCCAGCCCACTTCCGCGCCGGCCAAGAATTTTCAGGACCGGCACATTCATTCTGTAAAAAACCCAATAAATCCCGTGATAGAAAAACTCAGAAACATCGCCATCATCGCCCACGTCGACCATGGCAAAACCACCCTCGTCGATCAATTGTTGCAACAATCCGGCACCTTCGGCGACCACGAAAAAGTCGACGAGCGGGTGATGGACTCCAACGCGCTGGAAAAAGAACGCGGCATTACCATCTTGGCGAAGAATACCGCTATCGACTGGAACGGTTACCACATCAACATCGTCGACACCCCGGGCCACGCCGACTTCGGCGGCGAAGTCGAGCGGGTGTTATCGATGGTGGATTGCGTATTGCTGCTGGTCGATGCGGTCGACGGCCCGATGCCGCAAACCCGCTTCGTTACCCAAAAAGCCTTTGCATTGGGCCTGCACCCCATCGTCGTCATCAACAAAATCGACCGTCCCGGCGCCCGTCCGGATTGGGTCATCGACCAAACCTTCGACTTGTTCGACCGCCTCGGCGCCACCGACGAGCAATTGGATTTCCCCATCGTCTACGCTTCGGCGCTGAAAGGCTATGCCGGCCTGGACAGTAGCGTCGAAGGCGGCGACATGACGCCGTTGTTCGAAACCATCGTCGAAAAAGTGCATCCGCCCAAAGTCGATCTGGACGGCCCGTTCCAGATGCAGGTCATCAGTCTGGATTACAACAGCTATGTCGGCGTAATCGGCATCGGCCGCATCCAGCGCGGCACGGTGAAAACCAATCAACCGTTGACGCTAATCAACCGTGAAGGCGCCACCCGCAACGGCCGCATGCTGCAAATCTTCGGTTTCAAAGGTTTGGAGCGGATCGAAGTACCGCAAGCCCAGGCCGGCGACATCATTGCCTTTACCGGCATCGACAAACTGGAAATCTCCGACACGCTGTGCCAGCAAGATGCCGTCGAAGCCTTACCTCCATTGAAAGTGGACGAACCGACCGTCAGCATGACTTTCCAGGTCAACACCTCGCCTTTCGCCGGCAAGGAAGGCAAATTCGTCACCTCAAGGCAGATACGCGACCGCCTGAACAAGGAATTGCAACACAACGTGGCGTTGCGGGTCGAAGACACCGAAGACCCGGATAAATTCAAGGTCTCCGGCCGCGGCGAGCTGCATTTGTCGATTCTGATCGAAAACATGCGCCGCGAAGGCTACGAACTGGGCGTATCGCGGCCGGAAGTGATTTTGAAGGAAGTCGACGGCGAACTGCACGAACCGTTCGAAATGGTCACCATCGAACTGGAAGACGAGCACCAGGGTTCGATCATGGAAAAGCTCGGCGAACGCAAAGGCGACTTGTTGAACATGGTACCGGACGGCAAAGGCCGCACCCGCCTGGAATACATGGTACCGTCGCGCGGCTTGATCGGCTTCCAAACCGAGTTTCTGACCGCCACCTCCGGTTCCGGCTTGTTCTACCACGTCTACGACCACTACGGGCCGATGAAAAAAGGCAACGTCGGCGGCCGCATCAACGGCGTATTGGTGTCGATGGTGCAAGGCAAAGCGCTGGGCTATGCCCTGTTCAACCTGCAGGAACGCGGCCGCTTGTTCATCGAACACGCCACCGAGGTCTACGAAGGCATGGTGATCGGCATCCATTCGCGCGACAACGACCTGGTGGTCAACCCGACCAAAGCCAAGCAGTTAACCAACATCCGCGCCGCCGGCTCGGACGAGAACATCCTGCTGACGCCGCCGATCAAGATGAGTCTGGAGCAAGCGCTCGAATTCATCGCCGACGACGAACTGGTCGAAGTCACGCCGCAGTCGATCCGGTTGCGCAAAAAATTGCTGACCGAAAACGAGCGTAAACGCGCCTCGCGCGCCAGCGAATAAGGGCCAATCCGGTAGCGGTCCGACTAATATTTGGCCGCAATCGGCATCTGCCTCCCGGCGCCGAAGGCGCGGGGACGAACCCGAATAATCGGCGGCGCCTGGCGCCGCTTGTATTCGTTGCGCGCGACCAGCCGGCCGATGCGCTGGAATACCGCCTCGCCGTCGGCCGAACGGCGATATTCCGCTACGAAATCGCGCACCGCCCGATATTCCGCTTCCGGCAGCAAATCGCCTTCTATCAGTAACTTCAAAATTTCGTCCAGCACCGGATACGGCGGCAAACTGTCGGTATCTTTCTGGCCGAACGCCAATTCGGCAGACGGCTCCTTCACCAGAATCGCTTGCGGAATCAACGGCCGGCCGGCGCGTCGGTTCAGATATTCCGCCAAGCCGTAAACCTCGGTTTTATACAAATCGCCGATCAGCCCCAGGCCGCCATTGGTATCGCCGTACAAGGTGCAATAACCGACCGAGATTTCGCTCTTATTGCCGGTCGTCAGCACCAACGCGCCGAATTGGTTGGAATGGGCCATCAGCACGGTGCCGCGTATCCGCGCTTGCAAATTCTCCAGCGGCAGGCCTGCCAACGGCGCGGCGAAACTGGCTTGAAACTGGGCTTTGAAAGCATCGACCAGTTCCCGGATCGGATGCGTCAATAACCTTACCCCCAGCGCGTCGCACAACAACTGCGAGTCGGTAACGGAACCGGCGCTGGAATACTCGGACGGCATCGTCACCGCAACCACGTTGTCCGGACCGAGCGCTTCGGCCGCCAAGGCGATGGTCAACGCCGAATCGATCCCGCCCGACGACCCGACTACGACCTGACGGAAACCGCAGCGGCGGGCGTAATCGCGCAAACCCAGCAGGATATGCCTGACCACAAACTCCTGCTCCGGCAAAGGCTGGCAGCGACCGGTACCATGGAAAGCGCCGCCGCCGAATTCGACCGGCTCCACAACCGATACGAAAGCCGGCGACTCGTAGGCAATCTTTCCGTCCGGATTGACGGCGAAGGAGGCACCGTCGAACACGATGCTATCCTGGCCGCCGACTTGGTTCACGTACAGAATCGGCAAGCGGTGGCGTTGCGCGGCGCCGGCGATAATCCGATGCCGTTGCGCACTCTTGCCGATGTTGGACGGGCTGGCGTTGATACTGACCACCAAATCCGGCCCGATTGCGGCCAAGGCTTGGTAAGGATTGACCGGATAATCGGCGGCGGCGTCGTTCCAGCCGTCTTCGCAAATCATCAGCCCCACTCGGTAGCCGGCGACGTCGATACTGGCGGCAGTAGCCGGCCCCGGCTCGAAATGGCGGCGCTCGTCGAAAATATTGTAGGTCGGCAACAACTGCTTGTGGTAGGCGGCCAGCACTTGGCCGTTTGCCAGCGCAAGCAACGAGTTATGCAGCGGCTTGCCGGGGCCGGAACGGGTTTGCGGCAAACCGGCGATGGCGGTAATTCCCGGAAACTGGCGGGAGAACTCCGCCAATTCTGCCAGAGCCCGCTCGGCCCGGCGGATGAAGGCCGTGTCGTTCAGCAGATCTGCCGGGTAGTAGCCGCACAGCGACAATTCCGGAAATACCAGCAATTGCGCTTGCAGCCCTGCGGCGTCGCGGAACGCCTGCTTGGCAATCAACAGATTTCCGGCAAAATCGCCGACCGTCGGATTGGTTTGGGCGACGGCGATACGTAATGTGTTCTGTCCCGGCATAGCTGATTCCCGCTTCATACGTAGTGGTTGAAGATCTGGCGCAAATAGGCAACGAAGGTCGGATCGTCGCACAAGGTCTTGCCCGGCGCGTCGGACAACTTGGCGACCGGATCGCCGTTGCAGCGCATCAGCTTCATGACGATATTCAACGGTTTGGCGCCGAGGTCGTTGGTCAAATTCGTGCCGATGCCGAATCCCAATTGAATCCGGTCGGCGAATTGGCGATACAGCGCGATGGCTTTGGTTATGTCCAAACCGTCGGAGAACACTAGACGCTTAGTATGCGGATCGATTTTCAGAGATTGGTAGTGGGCGATGGCTTTTTCGCCCCACAGCGCCGGATCGCCGGAATCGTGGCGCAAACCGTCGAACAATTTGGCGAAATACAGATCGAAATCGCGCAAAAAAGCATCCATGCCGATGGTGTCGGTCAAAGCGATACCCAGATTGCCGCGAAATTCCTGCGCCCAATCCTCCAGCGCCGTGCGTTGGAACTCGCGCAAACGCACGATATGCGCTTGGTAAGACTGCAGATACTCGTGCGCCATCGTGCCGATTGGTTTCAGGCCGTATTTTTTCGCCAGATAAACGTTCGACGTGCCTTTGAACAAATTCGGCACCTCGGTCGACAAGGTCCGCACCACTTCTTCCTGCCAACTACCCCAGGCCCGGCGACGCAAGCCGAAATCGAAAAACTCGAACGGATGGGTTGCGGCCGGCTGTGCAGCGAAAGCTTTCAGTAAGGCTACTTTTTCCTGCAAACGGCAGCGGCCTTCGGCCAGCAAAGCGGCTTGATCGAAGCGGCGGAAATACAGCTCCGAGACGATGTATAAAACAAAAATCTCGAAATTCATCACGTGGACTTGCGGGCCGGCGGCATCGATTCTAAGCCGCTCGCCCTCGGCATAGACCTTAAGATATTTCGGTTTGAAGCGGAACAGCGATAAAAACTCGATGAAGTCGGGCTTCAAGTAACTGAGCCCACTCAAAAACTCGAGTTCGTCCTCGCCGAATTGCAGTTCGCACAACTGCTCCAATTCGAATTTGACATCGGCAACCAGTTCGGCCAACGGATATTCCGGGGTATTGCGGCAGACAAAACCGTATTCCGCCGTGGCTTCCGGGCGTTTATGCAGCATGGTTTGCCACATCGGAAATTTATACAAGTCGTTTTCCAACAGGCTTTTGACGATAGGGGCCATAGTTTTTCTCCGTTACGGCCGGACGAGGCCGATTTCGCTGCTGGCGGCCAAACGGACGCCCCGTTGCCGCACATCGTTAAAAAATTGCTCGGCCAAGAATTCGCAACCCGGAACCGGGCTCATGCAATCGGTCAGCAACGTCAAGCGCTCGGCGATATCGGCCGGGCCGTATTGCAACAAATCCAAGATGGTTTGCCTGACGCAATGGCTACTGGCCTGGCCGGCCACCCAAACCGAATCCGAACCGGCTAACAGATCGAGCAAGTGCCGGTTCAAATCGGTATCGGCATCGCCGGGGTAGGGAATTACCGCTTTCAGCGCCGAAAAGTTCTCGGTCCAGATGTTCAAGCCCTTTTCGATAACATCGATAGGCGTTAAGCGCCTGGTCTCCCAGCGTTGCAGCGCGCCGGCAAGTTCGGCATTCAAATTCGCGCCCGGCGAACCGACCAGGCAATGCGGCGGCCATAACGTCAACGCCAAGCCCTGTTGCTCCAGATTTTGCAGATATTGCAAAACGTAACGCTCGGCATCGGCGGATATTTGCGCCGTTAGCGCACGGTAACGGCCGCTGCGCAGGTCCGCCGCAGTGACCTGGGTAAACGGCGGCGGCACGGCACCGTTCGCGTCGCGCCACATCGTGTGATGCGCCAAGTCGATACTGTGGTGCAAATCGAGCGTGACGACAACCGCATCGATCGCGTCCGCCAGCCGATCTATCAGCCGGACCAGGCGCAAACAATCCTGGTAGGCTCCGGGAACCGGCAACGCCGGCAACAGACTGCCGAAGGGGCGGTCGCAAAAATCGTTCTGGGCGTCGATGACTAACAATTGGATCGTGTGCATAAACCTGCTCCGGCCAAAAATTCGAGACAGGCTTAGCCTATTCCTATTAGTTACAAAATGCAACTATTAAGATAGGTTAAAACATTTATAAAATATGGCTTATATATTTATAGTTCACATTTTGTTACTAAACGCCTGACGGAAAACTTCCCTATGTCCGAGCGGATGATTGCAACGATAGACGTGGTACTGCTGACGATTCAACAGCAGCAATTGAGCGTGGCCTTGGCGAAACGAGAACACGAGCCTTACGCCGGCCTGGATGCCTTGCCGGGCGGCTACATCCAGGCCGATGCCGACCGCGATAGCCTGGATGCGGCGCTACGCATCTTGCGCCGGAAAACCGGAGTCACTCCGCCTTACCTGGAACAATTGCGCACCTTCGACGGCTGCGCCCGCGACCCCAGGGGCTGGTCGATTTCGATCGCTTATTTTGCGTTGGTCGACGCCGAATTGCTGTTGCAGGCAAATCACCCAGGACTATCCATTTGCCCGGTCGATGCCTTGCGCCGCTTACCCTTCGACCACAACGACATTATCGATACCGCTGTGGAGCGGATCCGCAACAAATCGCAATATTCGTCGTTACCCTGCCACTTGGCCGGCGAACGCTTCACGTTGCCGAAGCTGCAAAGAATCTACGAAGCCTGTCTGGGCGAGAAGCTGAATAAAGTCAGCTTCCGCCGAAAAATGGAAGAACTGGGGGTGTTGGAGGAAATAGCGGGGCAAACCGAAGCCGGCGGCGCTCACCGGCCGGCTCAGGTCTACCGCCTTAAGGCCGAATTTGCCAATGCCTTGAAGTTATTGCAACGGGGTTTGTGACCGCCTCGCCTCAAGGCGCGCCCTGCGGCATGAAACCAGCGGCCCTGGCCGGCAACGTTACTGCATCACGAATTTGGTGCCGATCACCAGCAGCAAGGTCGCCAACACCGGCCGTAACACTTGCTCCGGAATTTTGGCGCTCAAATGGCTGCCGATCCAAATACCCGGCACCGATCCCAACAACAAGCTGATCAGCAAGTCCAGATCGAAATTGCCCAGGCTCAAATGGCCGAGGCCGGCCACCGCGGTCAGCGGTATCGCATGCGCCAGATCGGTACCGACGATTTTCAAGGTCGACATTTTCGGGTACAAAAACAGCAACGCCACGGTACCCAGAGCACCGGCGCCGACCGAGGATAGCGTCACCAACACGCCCAATACGGCACCGGTAGCTACGGTGGCGATTTTTTCCCAGCGCGGCGAAAACCGGCCGCTGTTATCCTGCGTACTATGGTCGTCGTCGATTTGCTGCTTGGCCGCTTTGCGCAGCAAAAAGCTGCGTATCAACAAGGCGCATGCCGTCAATAGCAGCGCCACGCCCAAAGTGAACGTGATCGCACCGGTGGTTTCCTTACCGACCGCCATCAGGTTTTTCAAGACATACAAGGTCGCGCAGGCAAACGGCAAACTGCCCAGCCCCAGCCAGCCGACGATTTTCCAATCCACCGAGCCGTGCTTGCCGTGATGGACGAACACGCCGGCGGTTTTGGTGATCGAGGCGTAGAGCAGGTCGGTACCGACTGCAACCGCCGGTTTGAAGCCGAACAAAAACACCAATAACGGCGTCATCAAAGAGCCGCCGCCGACGCCGGTAATGCCGACCAGCAAACCGACCCCGAAGCCGGACAAGGTATACATCAAATTCATTTTTTACCCGTTCAATTCGTAAAATTCGATAACGGCTGCATTATGCCAGCGCAAGCGATCAAACTATTAATGCTATATCGGCATATGGTTATCCGAAAATTAGATATTTGAACCGGTAAGACTAAGGGACCGTTCGTAGCCTTCGGCCACGAACGGTCGAAATGGAAAATACGAATCAAGATTCGGTTTGTGCACCAGGGACTGCGACCCGAAACCAGGCGGCATACAGCGCCGGCAGAAACAACAAGGTCAAAATGGTGGCAACGGTCAAACCGCCCATGATGGCGACGGCCATCGGCCCGAAAAACGCACTGCGCGTCAGCGGCACCATCGCCAGAATCGCCGCCGCCGCGGTCAACACGATAGGCCGGAACCGGCGTACGGTCGAATCGACGATGGCTTCGAAATCGGAACGCCCGGCGCGCTTGTCCTGCTCGATCTGATCGACCAGGATCACCGAATTGCGCATGATCATGCCCGATAACGCAATGGTGCCCAACATCGCCACAAAACCGAACGGCTGCCGGAACGCCAGCAGGAACAAGGTCACGCCGATCATGCCCAACGGTGCCGTCAGCAACACCAAAGCCACCCGCGAGAAACTTTGCAACTGGATAATCAATACCGTCAGCACGCTGAACAAAAACAGCGGCATGCCGGCAGCGACCGATGCGCCGCCCTTGGCCGATTCCTCCACCGCCCCGCCGACTTCCAAACGGTACCCGAGCGGCAACTGCCGCACGATATCGCCCAGTTGGCTTTCGACCTGGGCCGACACCACCGGCGCCTGAATCGTCCCATACAGATTGGCGCGCACCGTCACGGTCGGCAAGCGGTTGCGGCGCCAGATCACGCCCTCTTCAAAACCGTACTCCAGCTTGGCAATCTGCGACAGCGGCACGCTGTGACCGTCCGCCGACGGAATCATCAGGTTTTCCAGTCGCGACAAATGCTTGCGCTCGGCAGCGGTGCCGCGTACCAGCAAATCGATGCGTTCGATGCCTTCGCGAAACTCGCTAACGTATAAACCCTGCGAGGCGCCGTTGACTAGACTGGCGATGTCGGCGGAGCTTACCCCCAACAAACGGGCTTTGGATTGGTCGACATCGACTTTCACTACTTTGACCGGCTCTTCCCAATCGTGTTGCACATTCGATAAATGCGGATTGGCGCGCATCACGTCGGCGACCTGACGGGCGATCGCCTGCAAGGTCGGCAAATCCGGACCGGACACGCGAAACTGCACCGGAAAACCGACCGGCGGCCCGTTTTCCAAACGCAACACGCTGCCGCGCAAACTTGGAAAATCCTGCTCGAACAAGCGGATCAATTTAACGCGCAGCGCCTCGCGTTCGGCCGGACCTTTGCTCAGCACCACCAATTGCGCGAAACTGCGTTGCACCAGTTGCTGGTCCAGCGGCAGATAAAAACGCGGGCTGCCGTTACCGACATAGGCCACGTAGTTGTCGATGCCGTCCTGCCGTTCCAGCCAAGCTTCCAATTTCTTTACTTGGCTTTCGGTCGCAGCATAGGAAGCGCCCTCGGCCAACCGTAAATCGACGATCAGTTCCGGCCGGGTCGAATCGGGGAAGAACTGCTGCTGGACCAACTTGAAGCCGAAAAGCGCTGCGACAAAAATCGCCGCGGTCAACAAAATGACCCAGCCGCGGTAAATCACACAGGTTTCCACCAAACTGCGGAAGCGCCGGTAAAACGCGGTTTGGTATAAGTCATGGTGTTGCGGCGCCGAATGCGGCGTTTTCTTCCATTGCGCCCGGATTCGGCTCAAAGCCGATTGCGGACGTTTGCCGTCGCGCATTTCCGGCAACAAATGGAAGCCCAGATAAGGCACAAACACCACGGCAGCCAACCAGGACACCAGCAACGCAATCACCACCACCTGGAACATGGAACGGGTGTATTCGCCGGTCGACGAAGCGGCGGTGGCTATCGGCAGAAAGCCGGCCGCCGTGACCAGGGTACCGCTCAACATCGGCATTGCCGTCGAGGTATAAGTAAAAGCCGCGGCGCGGGTCCGTTCCCAGCCCTGTTCCAGTTTCGACGCCATCATCTCCACCGCGATAATGGCGTCGTCCACCAACAGGCCCAGCGCCAGAATCAGCGCCCCCAGCGAAATCTTGTGCAAACCGACGCCGAACAAATGCATCAGCCAAAACGTCGCCGCCAGTACTACCGGAATGCTGATCGCGACGACGACGCCGGTCCGCAAACCCAGCGACATCAAACTGACCCCGAGCACGATGACCAAGGCTTCGGCCAGCGATTTGACGAATTCGTTGACCGAGCGCTGTACCGCCTGCGGTTGCGACGATACCGGATGCAACTCCAGCCCGACCGGCAATTGGCCTTGCACCGTACCGATTGCGGCATCCAGGTTACGGCCCAACTGAATGATATCGCCGCCGTCGCGCATCGATACGCCGATCAACAAGGCGTCGCGGCCGCGGTAACGCACCCGGTCGTGCGGCGGGTCTTCGAAACCGCGGCTGACGCCGGCCACGTCGCCCAATCTGAATTCGTGGTTATTGGCGCGCAATCTAAGGTCGCGCAACTGGTCAAGGTTATCGTAGCGGCCGCTGACCGAGACCCGGATATGCTCGTCGTGAAAATCGAAACTGCCGCTGCCGGCCACCAAATTCTGGGTCTGCAAGGTGCGAATCAAGGTCGCGGTGTCGATGCCGATGGTCGCCAATTTGGCGTTGGATAAATCGATGTAGACCCGTTGCTTCTGCTCGCCGAAGAAATCGACTTTGGCCACATCGGCCACGCGCAGCAATTCGGCGCGCACCGAATCGGCGTAACGTTTCAGTGCGGCATAATCGTAACCGTCGCCGACCAAGGCGTAGAGGTTGCCGTAAACGTCGCCGAATTCGTCGTTGAAGGTCGGCCCCTCGATGCCGTCGGGTAGGGTATGGCGAATGTCGAAAATTTTTTTCCTGACCTGGTAAAAAATATCCGGCACTTCCGCCGGCGGCGTCGAATCCTTGGCCAATACGAAAATCAACGATTCGCCGGGCCGCGAATAACTGCGCAGATTGTCCAGCCACGGCACTTCCTGCAGTTTTTTTTCCAGTTTGTCGGTAACTTGCTGCTCGACTTCGCGGGCACTGGCGCCCGGCCAGCCGGTACGCACCACCATCAGCTTGAAGGTAAACGGCGGATCCTCGGATTGGCCGAGCCGGCTGTAGGAAACGGCGCCGATCAAGGTCAACGCCAACAAGGCATATAACACCAAAACCGGGTGGCGTAACGACCACTCGGACAGGTTGAAGCGTCCGTTCATGGCTGTTCCCTTCGGGCTGGCTGTACGATTTGGCCCGGCACCAGCGTCTGAGCACCGACGGCAACCACCAACTCGCCGCTCTGTAAGCCCTGGTTGACAACGGTGCCGTCCTCGCGGAACGGGCCGGTTTGCACCGGACGCGGCGTCACGGCGCCGGTCGCCGGATCGACCACCCAGACTACGCTGCGGCCGTCGCGCTGGGTCACGGCGGTGGACGGCAACAACCAGGCCTGCTCGGCGGCGGCGTCGAAACGGACGCCGGCCGTCATGCCCAGATGCACGTCGGCATCGGCGGCGGGCAAGGCTACCCGCAACTGAAAGGTCCGCGTCACGCTATCGGCCGCCGGCGCCACTTCCCGCACCGAGCCGCGGTAAATTTTATTCGGTAAAGCCCACAGCCTGACCTCGGCCGCAGCGCCGACGGCGACGCCGCCGATATGCGACTCCGGCGCGGAAATCGCTACTTCCAGGCTGTCGGTCGCGGCAATCGTCGCCACGACCTCGCCGGCCTCGACCACCTGGCCCGGTTCGGCGCGGATTTCGGTGACCACGCCGTCGCGATCGGCCTGCAATTGGGTATAGCGGGATTGGTTGCCGCTGACGGCGGCTTCGGCGGCGCTTTGTTTGACGCGGGCTTGGGCGGATTTGAATTTGGCGTCCTGAATATCCAAGGCTTGGCCGGAAACGAATTTACGTTCGAATAAGCGGCGCTGCCGGTCCAATTCCGCCTGCGCCAGCGCCAAATCGGCCTCGGCCACGCGCAGCTCGGCCTGTGCGGCCTGCGCGGATAGCTTGGTGTCGGTATCGTCCAACCTGGCTAGTACCTGTCCTTTGCGGACCAGGGCTCCGCGTTCGACCAAGCGTTGGACGATTTTGCCGGCGATGCGGAAACCTTGCCCGCTTTCGTAACGGGAACGCACTTCGCCGACCAATACGGTCGGCGCCGCTCGGGTGCGTTCGCCGACTTCAACCACCTCCGCCGGACGCGGTTTCGGCGACGTCGCAACTTCTTGTTGGCAGGCGCAGAGCAACAAGAGCGACATCGTCAAAAACACTTTCATTGATTCTCCTTGAAAAAATTTCCACGGAATTGCCCACCGTCATTTGTGCATCGCTTTAGTGATCAATTCCAAAGGCGTTAACGAAATCAAGGCGCGGAACAACACCAGGTTGCCCGAGCCGAACAATCCGTAACATTCGTAATCCAGCGGAGTCGCCTTCAGATCGCCGAAATCGTGGGCGGCAGCGTCCTGCGCGGGCTTGATCAGAATATGCAACGCGTCGTTACTTCGCAGTTGCGCCAGCAAGCGCCGATCGATACTGATTTTGTGGGAAGTATAGACCATCGGATTGCGCTCGAAATCGTGCAGCCATTTCAGGGCTTTTTCCAATAGCGCGCTGGACAGCAAGGCACAGGGGAACATTTCCGGAAACTCGACTTTATCCTGCAACTCGTCGAAATACTCGGTTTGGTCGCGCAGCGACGCACACAGAAAATTCTTGGCGTTACTGGTCATCATGAATTTGCGCTTCAGGAAAAAGCCGTTCGGCAAAAAGCAGCGGTCGGGCTGGATTTTCAATTCGCCTATCCTTGCCAGATTCGGATTCGGCAAAAACAGCGGCTCGGCCGTTTCTTTTTTATAGCCCATCAACGCCAGGTTACCGTCGGCCTTGACCACGATACGGTTGCTTAATACCGGCTCGGGTTCGGTTTTGAACTGGCTGTCTTTGATCTCGACCTGCAAAATCTGGCCGGGTTTGACCGCGTTGGCGAAGGAAAATTGGTAGTTGCTGAAATGCAGCGCATGCTGCCCGATTAAACCGGCCTCTTCCCGGCCGGCGCGGAACCGGGCGATTCTGCCTTCGATCAGAGACTCCAACTGAAACCCCAGCGAAATCGGCCCGCCGAACGGATTGTCTTTGATCCGCTGCCATTTGTGCGGATCGTGAAACAAATTGAAATCGTCCGTGGAATTGCGGGCGATGTCGATGTGAAGCTGGGTGAAAACGTCCTGAATGTCCGAATGCATGTAGGGCCTCCGCGGCAATGTGGTCCGAGATTATTGTCTCGAAATGCTAGCATCGGATCGATACTCCCACAAATTACCCGGCCCGGTTTTGCCCCTTGCACTCGCTATGTCGGCCCCCGGCGCAATCCTTCGAGCCGCGACTGCAAACGGTCGAAACCGACATACTCCTGCTCCAACCTCAGGTTTTGGCCGAAACGGTTATCGCGCAGTGCGTCGTACAGTGCACTTTCCGCGGAGGTTAAACCGGATAAATCGGCGCGGCTCGGAGTGGTTTCCGCAACCCAAGACGCGCGGTGCGCCAGCAAGGTTGCCTCGTCCATCAATAACGAGCGCGTTTGCGGAAAGTATTGGCGAAACTGGCTCAGAATCGCAAAGCCGTGGGTATCGATGTCGCCCCAATAATGAATTTCCTTATCCTTCAACCATTCGGCTTGCGCCAAGGCATCGAAACCGTAGCCTCGGCCGAAGATCACCATGCTATTGGCAAACGGCGGAAACACCAGGCCGTTGATGTCGTTTTCGGTGACGAATACCCGCCGTACAGGCAAATTCAGCGTCGCGAATTCGCCGGCGGTCACCGTCAGATCGCTCAAGCCGGCGATGCGCAGTCGGCTATCCAGCAAGCGAAAGCGAATCGTCGCCGGCTTCGCCAAAAAACCGTAGCGCGCCTCGAAGCCGGCGACGCCGGTTTGTGTGGAATCGATCGCCGCTGCTGGCAACAGCAAATCCAGCCATTCGCCGAGCAACTTTTTGCGGCTTTCGATGAATTTGCTGTCGATGCCGGGCAAGCTGATTTGGCGTAGATAAATGCCTGGCCGCGGATGCTCGACGACCCAGCCGACCACGCTCAACAATTTCCGCCATTCATCGGCGTGCTCCAAGGCACGTAACGGATATTTCAATAACCAAGGCCGCAAAGCAGCGAAATCGTCAAGCAGCGATGCCGCCAACTGTCCGAAAATCGCCAATTCCTTGGCATTTTTCAAATACGCCGCCGCGTCGTCCGGCTTGTCGAAAACCACCGCCGCCGGCAAACGGTTACGCCCCGACAGCCGATGATTGATGTCCCGCCATTCGATGGCAAAATGCTTGGCCTCAACGGCCAACCAATGTTCGACCCAAACCTGCGCGGCGGCAAAATCGGCGGCCAATTGCGCCGGGCTGGGTGACTTTAACGGAATACGCAGCGGAAACAATCCGCTCGGCGCCAGGCTTTCCGCCAGGATTTGCCCGCGCTGCCAGCGTTTGTCCAGTTCGGCGCGCAACTCGGCCGGCAAGGTCCAGACCGGCTTGCTCATCCGCCGCGCGCCGCGCGTTCGGCGCGGTACTCTTCGATACTCAGATTGCGCAATTTGGACGCCCGTCCTTCCTCGTTATGCACGAAGCCGACCGCCGCGACATAGGGCTCGATGATATGGATTTTCTGCAGCGGCGTGACGATCAGCAATTGCAGGTTGAGCTTTTCGAACAGCCGCAAACCGTATTGCGCCGATTCGTCCGAGCCGCGGCCGAAGGCCTCGTCGATCACTACGAAGCGGAACGAGCGCGAACGCACCGCGCCCCATTCCAAACCGAATTGATAAGCCAGGCTGGCGGCCAGGATCGTGTAGGCCAGTTTTTCCTTTTGGCCGCCGGATTTGCCGCCGGAGTCGGAATAGTGCTCGTGCTCGCTACCGTCTTCCCGCCAGCGCTCGCTGGCGCCAAAATTGAACCAATTGCGCACGTCGGTAACCTTGGCGGTCCAGCGCCTATCTTGCTCGGCCTGACCCTCGCGGCCGCGAAAGCGCTCGATGATTTTTTTGACTTCCAGAAACTTGTTTTCCGAATACTGCTCGTCGTCGGAGCCGGTCAGCGCGCCCTCGGTGCAGGCGCGCAACTCGCTTTGAAAGTCGCGCACGTCGGCGTCCGGCGTCGGTTGCGCTTCCAGCACGATGAAGCGGTTGGTGTTGTAGTCGATCTGGGTCAAGGATTCGTTGATCAGCGCGATGCGTTCCTTGATGGTTTCCCGCTCGCGGGCCAGTTGCGACTGGAAGTTGGCGACCTCGCGGATAGTATTTTCGTTGAGCAATTCCTTGAAACGGGCCTCGAAGCGCGGCAGGTCGTCGCCTTGCAAAGCTTCCAACATGGTTTGATATTCGTGGGCGCCGCCGATGCCGACATCGACTTCCTGGGTTTCCAACGGAAAGGCCGCGCAATAGCCACGCATCGCGTCGATGATCTTGTCGCGCAAATAATTGAGCCGTTTGGTCTCGTTTTCGATTTTGGTCTGCAACCAATCGCGCATCTCGCGCTCGCGGTTGTCGCAGGATTCCACCGTGACTTGCCGCTCGGCCAGCACTTCGCTACGTAGCGCTTCCAAAGCAGGATATTGCGCGGCGTGCGCATCGCCGGCTTCGTTCAAGATGTCGGCGGTTTGCGCCAACAGCGCCTCGGCGGCCTGTTTGCGTTGTTCGGTGGCGCCGGTTTCCTTGATTTTGTCGCTCAAGGCCCGCTCAGTTTCCAGCAACGCGGCTTGCACCGCCGCTAGCTGTGCGCCGAGTTGCTGCAACAAATCGGAAGCCGCCTGTAGTTGCCGGCGTTCTTCGTCCAGCGCGGCGATGTCGGCGGCCAAGGGTTGCCAGTCCAGTTCGCGGAAATCGCGGTATTCGCCCAGCTTGGTTAAGGTTTCCAATTGCGCCTTGACCGTGGTTTGCGCTTTGGCGATGTCGGCCAGACGGCCGGCTAAATCGGCTAGCTGCTTTTCCAACAGCTTGGCCTTGTTCTCCAACGCGGCGATCTTGGCGGCGTTGCTCCAGCCCAACACATAGCGGCTGCGGTCGTCGAGGCGGTGGCGGTCGTCTTTTTCGTGGCGTTCGCCGGGCGCCTTGATCTGGCCGGCGCGGGTGATGGCTTTTTGCTCGCGGCGAAATTGCTCCTGGGTCGCGCAGCAGGCCACGTCGAAGCGGTGGCCGATCTCGCGCTCCAGCCAATCGTAAAACGCCGAATCGGGTTTGATCGCCAGTTTGCGTGCCAACGAATCGCGGTGCAGCTCCGGCAAGTCGCCGCGCAGGCCCGGCCTGACCCGGAAGTAAACCAGGCGGCCGCGCAAATGGGTTTGCTCCACCCAATCGGCCACCGCCGCGTAATGCGCATCCGGCACCAGCAGCGACAAACCGAAATTGCGCAACAGCCGTTCGGCGGCGCCTTCCCAATCCTTGTCTTCGTCGCGCACCTGGATCAATTCGCCGGCAAACGGCATCTCGTCCTCGGCCAGATTCAGCGCCCGACACAGCGCCTGGCGCATTTTGATTTGCGTATCTTCGATGTTGCTGCGCCGCGCCTTCAGGCTGGCCAGCTCGTTTTGCAAGTCCTGGTGCTCGCTACGGCCTTGGGCGAAGGCCACGCCGATTTCGTTGGCCTGATTTTGCAGATCGGCTTCGCGCACCTCCGCGCTTTCCCGCAGCTCAGTGAAACGCATTTGCTGCGCCAGAAAGGCTTCGGCGTCTGCCGGTGCCGGCAAATCCAGGCTTTGCAGCAATTGTTGGTAACGGCCGGACTTGTCGCGGCGGCGCGCCAGCTCGTCTTGCAGGCGCTCAATTTCCAGGCCCAATTGCGCGATACGGTCGCCGCCATTGGCGGCAATATTGCGCTGCAATTCGCGCTCGTCGAGTTGCTGTTGCCGCTTGCGCTGGTTCAGCCGCTCGAGTTGGGTATTCTGTCTGGCCAATTCCTCGTCCAAGCCGGCCAGCCGCTTTTCCAGCAAGCCCCGCTTCAGGCCTGCAAAAAACGGCCGCAAGGCTTCGCGGCAGGCGCGCAGGGTTTCGGTTTGCTCGTTGAGTTGGGTGTGGCGCTGGCAATCGGCGACCAGCGGCGTCAACAGGCTCATCTGCCGCTTGGCCTTCAAAACCGCGTCGTGGGCGCGGTTCAGGTCGTCGAAATGATTGATCAGCGCAGTGATGCGCGGCTCCACTTCGGAGGGTTCCAGCATGTGGCTGCGCACGAAGTCGGTCAGATTGCCGACCGATTTCATCGATACGGTTTGATGGAACAATTCCAGCGCTTGCTCGTTGTCGATGCCGAAGCGGCGGCGAAACCAGGCGCCGTAGGGCGGAAAGCTGTCGTGCAACTCGGCGCCCAGACCGCGCAGCTTCTTGCGCAATTGGCCGATGTCGCTGCCAAAATCGGCGAAGTCGGCGGCGATGCTCAAGTCCCGTTCGGCACCGACGAACAGCCGCGCCGGCTGGCCCTGACGGTCGCTGATCCAGAACACTTGGGCCAGCGTCACGGTCTGGTCGTAGCCGGCGTTATGGAACACGCCCAATATTACGGAATAACTGTTGTCGCCGCGCAAGGCCACCGGCTTGGCGCTGCCGCTGACTTCGTTGCGCTCGGATTTGTAATGGCCCAACACATAGGAACGCAGACTGCGCTCCTTGGCGTCGGCGCCGGCGGCCTTGTTGTAGGCGATGCGGTGGGCCGGCACCAATAAAGTGGTCACCGCATCGACCAGCGTCGATTTGCCGGAACCGATGTCGCCGGTCAACAGCGCGTTGCGGCCGTTCAAATGCAAGACCCAAACCCGGCCGTCGAAGGTGCCCCAGTTATAGACTTCCAGGCGTTGCAAGCGAAAGCCGGACAAGGCGTCGTCGTCGACGAAGTCCAGGGAAAATTGCAGGTCGTTAGTGGCGGTCATGGCGTGGCGGAATTTTGGTCGAGACGATGTAAAACGAAATGAACGTCCTCCCCCGCTGCCCGAATGCCATTTAGCTTAAGCTGCTTCCCCCTTTGCAAAAGGGTGATCGAGGGGGATTTATTCAGAAAATCTCCCCTAACCCCTCTTTGGAAAAGAGGGGGACAAACCACGATATACCTAATGGCATTGTCCCGGCGGGAAAGCGCGATGGGGATCAATCTACGCAGAATCACTCTCCGCCTTCCCGGCCGCCAAGCCATTGCGCTTGATACTCGGCCAATCGGGCGTCGAATTCCGACAGCCACTGCGCATCGACAAAAGCTTTCAATATCCGCCTGACTTCGTAATTGGCCGACTGCCCGGAAGCCGCCTTGAGTTTGCGCAAGAAACCCAGTTCGACCACCTTGTTGATATGAGTTTCGATCTGATCGATCAGCCGCGCCTCGTTGCTGCGTGGCGGCAAAAACACCCGGATCAACTCGACGATGTCCTCGCGCGACAAGACCAACCGAGTCTCGCCGCCGCCGCGGTCGAACTCGGCCAAACGCTTGCGCAGCAAGGCCAACAACAAGCTGACCGGTAACGACAACGGCCGGCGCGCGATCAAACGCGGCAACTTGGCCGCAGTGTCGTCCTCTTCGGCGTCGGCTTGGCGCGAACGCAAAAACGCATAACCCTCGGCCTCGTCCAGCACCAACTCCAAACCCAACACCGCCACGTAATCCCGCACCCTGGCTTGCAGATTCAGCAAGGCATTCCAAAGGCCGCCGTCGGTTTCCTGGTAGATCACGCCTTTCAAAAGCGGGATGATTACGGCCGACAGGTCGTACGTCTGCGAAATGTCGGGTTCGGCGTCGGTCATGGTGAAATCGTTTTAATTGAGCAGGCGTTGAATTGCGCGTATTTTAGGGTAAAACCATAGCCACCAGAGATAGCCTGCGTTATGACTTTCGATGCTACTATCCATTGCCAACTGGAAAAGCGGAGTTTTACGGACTTAACAAGCAAAGCCTTATGAATCGGAACCAGGCATTAGAACTGCTGAGAAAACTCAAACCCGTTGTCGCGCAACGGTTTGACGTAGACATTTTGGTCAGCTTCGATGGTCCGGCGACCTCGGCGCGGTATTTCGGCGTGCAGTTTTATCTGGAAGATCAATTGGGCCGCCCGGTGGATTTGGTCACCGATAAAGCCTTGCGCCCGGAATTGCGGCCGTTCATAGAAAAGGAAGCTATCGATGTCTGAAACCGCCGGGCGGGAATGGCGTTTCTATTTGGACGACATGCGGGCATTTGCTGAAAAAGTGCTCACTTATACCGATGGCTTCGATCAACAGGGCTTTACCGATAGTGGATTGAACTACGATGCCACGGTGCGCAACCTGGAATTGATCGGCGAAGCTGCGACCCACATTCCATGCGAAATTCGCGAAAACAATCCGCAAATTCCCTAGCGCATGATCATCGCCTCCCGGAATCGACAACGATACACTGTGGAGCATCATCCAGACCGATATAACCGCGTTGCTGCCTTTGCTTCACCATCTACGGCAAACCAGCATTCAAACAGAATAGGTTGAATCGGCGTGGACGCGAGACGGACATGACCAACTCAGACAGTTGACAGCCATATTAAAGACCCGTCAAATAACATTAGGAGATGCCATCATGCCCACCAGCGTCGCACTAAGCCCACATTTAGAAGCTTTCATCCGCGAACAAATTAGCAGCGGCCGTTATAACAATACCAGTGAAGTGGTGCGTGCGGCCTTGCGATTGATGGAAGAACAACAGCAACGCCAGGCTTTACAACTGGAAGCGCTGAAAGCGGAAATCGCTGCCGGCAAAGCCAGTGGGCCCGGCATCCCAGCCGATAGCGTTTTCGCGCGATTAGAGGCAAAGTACCAGCAACAAGCCGATAGCCAGTGAGCAAGCTGATTGTAACGCCTCTGGCTAAACGCGACATCGAAGCAATCGGCGATTAGATCGCCCAGGATAATCCCCGCCGCGCACTCGGATTTGTCAGAGAGTTATGCTCAGTGCAAAACCATCGCCGTAAATCAGCTAGGCTACCGTCTCCGTCCTGAGCTGGTGGATAACCTCCGCTCATGCGCCTATGGCAACTACTTGATTTTCTTTAGCGCCACCGAGCAAGAACTAACCATTATCAGGGTACTCCACGGCACCCGGGACATATCTGGCGAGTTCACCTCAGATCAGTAGCTATAAGGTAAACGGGATAACGAGCGCCGCCACAGATAGGTTGTGTAGGCGCTCCGGTCGCGACGATGCGCTTAACGGCAACATCTTATGCCGCAGGTTATCGGGTTTATGGATTGATTCCACAGAGTTCGCGAGCCTTGTGTGCAAGTGCCTCCGCACGTAGGGCTAAAAAGGCCTCATAGTTGTCATCGAAAAGCGCATTCGGACAAAGATGTGACTGAAGAATTGCGTCGATATTTGCTGCCATCTTTCCCCGATAAATGCTCGGGCGATCACCACCAAGCGCACGATTGTCAGACCGAGCGATGAAGCAAAAGTTGGCCAAAAGATTTTCGCTCTTAGCGGTTTGACCAGATGTTGCCAAGAAAGCTTTTGGCATGAGGTGATGAAATTCCTTTCTATTGTATAGCTGGAGTTTCTGGCGCAGATTGATAGGAGTCCCGCTAATAAAGTTCATGGGGCTATTTTGTGCCAATAGAGCTATAAACGTCTTCGTGTTTACGGAACCGATCAAGAACCTATTGGTAGTAAAGAAATCGGAGGACACGCTGACTACTATCTCCGCTAAGCGTGAAGTATTTCCCTCTCGAAGTTTTTTTGCTTCAACTATATCTATATCTAGGTGGCGCAATACACCGGCACTGTATCGTCCTGAGAAAGCTGATCGCCAAAACCAATTCGACAAAATATGTCTTTGCTGGTCGCTAACTGCGACCTCTGTGTTTGTTGGCGCAGCAAAGAAAACCGCAAGGGGAATGAGCGCATTTTCAAAAGGTAAGGCCGATATAGAGGGTAGATGGAACGTGTTTTCCAAGAAGTCCAGCGCACCTCGAATACCATTTATCACCTCACCAAACCGCTCACGAACTGCTGCTCCATTTAGCTTAACAAGACTTTCTGGGCGAGAAGACCCCGTAAGAATTGCTGCAGTACATCTGAGCAAAAGGCTTATATCATTAGAAAGCTCTGTAAACCCGTAGTCGCTAAGCTCAGAAATTAGATCTTCAAATTCCGCCTGTAGTTGAAAGTCTTCACTCCAAGTCCAAGCCGATAGAAGCTGGAGCGTATCCAAGGGAACGCCTTGTCGATTAATTCGTTCGAAAATTATCGCAACTTTTTCCTTTTCATCAGTACGAAAGGTTTGAACCGGAATTCGTGCCTCCCTAAAAACTGTTTGCATCGCATCAATCTTTAAAGCTAGCTCGTCATTCATGGAGCGAGTAAGCCTTCGATATTCGGTTGTATTGAATATGGCGCGTAACGGGAAGTGCCGATCAGAATTAACTTCTTCAGGCGATAGAGCAAAAAACTGCGTTTCCTGAACATCCGCCACCTGTTGGTAATCGAAGAAGACGTCTTTCCATGTTTCGGAGTTGCCTTTAAGCTCCGTTTGAAAAACGCCAAATATCGAGGTAACTCGCTGCTGTCCATCTAGTACATAGTCGATTGGAAAATCGGCTTGTGGGTCAGGTAGATTAAACGGCCCCAGCTTTTTTTCTGTTCTCAGGCGTTCGCTTGTTCTCCAGAACAGAAGAGAGCCGAAAGGATAGCCTTTGTAGATACTGTCTACGAGAAAAGCCACACGATCCGGTTCCCACACAAACCCTCTTTGGAATGCGGGGATACGGATTTGCCCTCGATAGACCGAATCGAGTATTTCACGAATAGTTAAATTATCCATGATTTTCCATTACTATGTTATTGATATCAAATAATAAATTAAGACAGTAAGGCATAGACATATTGCGCTGCATGTCGGCCTTTAATTATGTGGCTCATTATCGGTAACCAGAGCTTGACCTTTCATGACGCCGAATCGGCGTTGCGGGTAATTTTCCACTAACTCTCGAATTTGGGCATCGATTTCAGCGTCGGATAATTTCAGTCGGTTTGCTTCGAGTGCGGCCATTGACGCTGATGCGCTAACTTTTGACGGCGGTGCGGGAAAGGACGGCTCAACGAAAGTCACCAAAACTTTTACCAGCCGGTAACGTTCACGGCCGCCTTGAAAGCCAAGCCTTGTTTGGGATCGTAAATCACTTCAGCGGTTTGCAACATGACATGCCTCTGTTTTGATAATCCTCTCAAGATACAAGTATCCCACGATTCGAACGAAAATCCTCCGGTAATCCAGAGGATTTACTTGTCATGAATAATCCTCGCGCGTTAAGCTGACTTTCTCTTAAAAACGCCATATCAAATACGAAAGGCCTTTAAAATCAAGGATTCACCCTTTATGCATCAAGACACCCGCTGGAAACAGCGCTTCGCCAATTATCAAAACGCTTTGGCGCAGTTAACCAAGTTCATCGACAAAGGCGAGCTCAATGAATTGGAAGAACAAGGCTTGATTCAGGCCTTCGCATATACCCACGAACTGGCCTGGAACGTGTTGCGCGAATATTTGCTGGAAAAAGGCCATCAGGACATCCTCGGCTCGCGGGACGCAACGCGGATGGCATTCAAATTGGGTTTGATCGACGACGGCGACAGTTGGATGGATATGATTCGCGACCGGAATCGCACCAGCCATAGTTACAATCAGGACACCGCCCAAGCGATCGCCGCAAATATCAAGCAACGCTTTCTCGGCTTGTTCGTCCAGTTGCAAATCAAGCTACGGAATTTGCCGGATGACAGCGATTAGCCCCGAAGTCTGTGACCGGTTTGGTTTAAAGCCGCACACCATTAGCGCGATTCAACGCGTATTTGCCAAATATCCGCAAGTCGAACGCGCGATTTTGTACGGTTCGCGCGCCAAGGGTAATTATCGGCCCGGTTCCGACATCGATTTGACGCTGTTCGGCGACAACTTAACCTACGCCGACCTATGCCGGATCGAAACCGAGATCGACGACTTACTGCTACCGTACACGCTGGATTTATCGCTTTACGATCAGATCGATAACACCGACTTGCGCGAACACATCCAGCGCGTCGGTCTGGTGTTTTACCCGCCCTGATCCGCTTTTGGCTTATCTGACAAATATCACCCTAGGCAAGCGCGCCTGCTTGCTCACTTCCCGCCCCGCCTCATCCAAGGCCTGCCAAAAGATGATGTCTTCGGCGTTTTCATCGACGGTGGTTTTGAAGCTGTCGCCGCCGAGTTGCAGATAGGCGACGAGTTCCGCCAAGCCGTGTTGCAGCGGGCGGCTGCGGCAGAGTTCAGCCAGGGTGATTTGCGGTTTGTCTTGCAGGGCGTGGCGGATATGGCGGGCCAGTTGAGTTTTGTCGATGACGATTTGCGAGAATAGCGCGGTGGCGTCCAGGTCGTCGTCGCCGGTTTCCGGGATCAGGCTGGCGATGCGCGGCTTGACGGTCGGCGTGTGCAGCGGCCGTTCCATTGGCAGTTCGATGTCGGCAGCAGCTTCGGCGATGCTCATCACTTCGCCGGACGGTTGATTGTCGCGCAAAGCCAAGGCCTTGGCTTCGATGCCGTGCAGGATTTCCATGATGCGGCGGTTTTCCAACCAGGCCTGGTCGTCGAGGAAGCGGCGCAGTTGCTTGCTGAGTTCGGCGACGGTGCGCTGGGTGTGTTCGCCGGCTTCCAGCCAGTCGTAATGCACCCGGCGCAAGCGGGCCTCGGGGCGCAGTTCAGCCACCGGCTGCAAGGCCAGCACTTTTTCCAGCAAGGCCGATAATTCTTCCTGGCGGCGGCTGGACATCAGGAAATCCCGGAAGGCGCGGAAGCTGCGGCCCTGGTCGGAGTCGGCGATGGCGTCGCGCTCGCCCATGATGTCTTGCAGCAATTCGCCCTTGCCGCCTTCCCACAAGGCGATGCGCTCGCGCACGCGACGGTCCAGGCCGCGAAAGTTATGCTCGACTTCGCGAAAGTCGCCGAGCAGTTCGCGGGCCAGCGCGGTGAATTGCAGAAAGCGGTCTTTCAAGGCGGTGTCGTCCAGCAAGGCAAGGTCCCCGGCCTCGGCTCTGGCTATTTCGGCGTCGATGTCGGCGCGGCGCTTGCGCAGTTCGGCGATACGGGTTTCCGGGTCGGTTTCGCTGCCTGCGCTGATTTGTTTGAGCAGTTCGAACAACGTTAATAAGCGCGACTCGGTGCCGACGAAGGCGCGCTCGGTCAGGCTGCCTAACCAGGCGATGGCTTTTTCGGTAGCCGGCGTCAGATCGAAATAGGGTTCGTCGGAGCCTTGGCGGTAAAATTTGCGCAGCCAACCCTTGTCGTTGGCGGCCCAATCGTTCAGATAATCCAAAGCCGATTTGGGGAAGGCGTCGCCGCCCAGGCGCTCGCGCAGGCCGAACAACTCGTCCTCCAATGCTTCAGCCAAATCGGCCTGGGCGAGCAAACGCTGGTTGGGCGCGACGAAGGCCCGGTGCAGAAAGCCGGCGATCAGCGGCGCGTGGTCGGAGCGCAACAAGCGCCAGGCCGGATGGTTTTGTTTCAGCAATTCCAGCGTGGTGTAATCCAGGCTCATGCCTCGTCACCTGCGTCCATTTGCTCAGTTAGGCTCTTGGGTAGTTTCTTTTTCACTTTGACGCCTAACTCTTCCAGGCTGCTGGCTTGCCTTAATAAATTGCCCTGGCCGCTGCTAAGTTTGTTGACGATGCCGTCATAGGTTTTTTGCACGGTGCCGAGTTGGTTGCCCAGTTTTTCGATGTCTTCGACGAAACCGCGGATTTTGTCGTACAGCGTGCCGGCCTTGTCGGCGATCTGGCGGGCGTTTTCGTTTTGTTGCTCGTAGCGCCAGATGTTTTGGATCGTACGCAGCGTCGCCAACAGCGTGGTCGGCGTAACCACGACTATTTTGTGTTCGAAAGCGTCGTTGAACAGTTTTTCGTCGCCTTGGAACGCGGCCATGAAGGCGGCTTCGATCGGCATGAACAGCAGCACAAAATCCAGCGAACGCAGGCCTTTTAGGCTGGAGTAATCCTTGCCGCTGAGGCCTTTGATGTGGGCGCGCACCGCTTCCACGTGCTGTTTCAAGGCCTCCGCGCGTTCGGCATCGTCTTCGCTGGAACAATACCGTTCGTAAGCAATCAACGAAACTTTGGAATCGATCACCACGTCCTTGTTGTCCGGCAGGCGGACGATCACGTCGGGTTTGAACAGGCGTTTGTCCTCATCGCGGTACGCGCCTTGGGTTTCGTATTCGATGCCCTTGCGCAGACCGGATTGTTCCAGCACTTTTTCCAGAATCATCTCGCCCCAGTTGCCTTGCGCTTTGTGGTCGCCTTTCAACGCGCGGGTCAGATTCAGCGCTTCCTGATTCATCTTGGCGGTATCGCGGCGTAGCGAGACGATTTCCTCGCGCAGCGAGATACGATCCTTGGTTTCGTTGTCGTAAACGCTTTCCACCCGCTGTTTGAACTCGCCGAGCTGTTGCTTCAGCGGTGCCACCAGGGTTTCGATGCTGGTTTTGTTATGCTCGACGAACTGCTTGCCGCGCTCTTCGAAAATCCGATGCGCCAGGCTTTCGAATTGGGCCTTGAGTTGATTTTCGGCGTCCTGCAGCAAACGGATTTTTTCTTCGTTATGCTTGTGCTGCTCCTGCTGGCGGGTATTGAGTTCGGCGTTTTCGGTTTTCAATGCCAGCAATTGTTGTTGCAGGGCTTGCAACTCGGACTCGCGTTGATTCAGCAAAGCCAGGCGTTCCTCGGCCACCGCCAGTTTTACGCTTTGCTGCTGCAATTGCTGTTGCTGCCGCTCGATTTGGCCAAGCAAGTCCCGCTGGCGTTTGTTAGCCAGCCAAGCACAAACTAAATAACCCAACAACATCGCCAACGGTAATGCGGCCAATACCATGCCTATGTTCATTTCCATTTTGAGTTCTCGTGCAATCAAACCAGCGGCTGACAAACGGCTGGCGTCCGCGCTACAGCGGAACCTGCCTGACGGTATTGCCGCGCTCGCTGAAATGGCGTTAATTGGTTGGTTCCCATCGTTTTATCGGGGGTTGATCGACAAATCGCCGATTGTAAAACCGATATCGAAACCCTCACCTTTGCCGATTAATACCAACGAGATTTCGCCACGGGTCAAGACCTGGCGGTCGATGGAGTTGTTGAATCCGAAATGGCTGCCCAACGAGATATAGTCGCCGAATATTTCGCTAAGGTATTTGACGTCGGTGAAATAACCTTCGCCTTCGATCGAGGAATAGCCGATGGTAAAACCGATGCTTTTGGAAGACAGTGCGACCAGTGCCTTTTCGCCGTTGCGGCAGGTTATTTCGCCGCTGCCGTCGTATTGTTTATAAGCCAGAGCAAATCCCTCCAGCTTGTATTTCATGGTACAGGTGCCCAATTTTTTTTCGCCAAACTGGACATTGATATCGGCGTGGCCGGTCTGATCCGCCGTCGGCGTTTGCGGCGCTGCCGGAGTTGGTGCCGGCTGGGCTGGCGGTGCCTGGTCGAGCGGATGGGTAATGAATTCGGCATAACCGATACCCGGAAAGGCAACCGCCAACACAGCAGCGTGAATCCAACCGGGAATCGTAGACCTGCTAACGCTCGAACATTCGGCCGCGGTTTTGAAAAAGGAACCGTTGTTCGAGACCAGCTTGGCGGAGTCTGGTAGCGACCGCCCCACAACCGATTGCTGCCGAAGGTTATTGATACTCCGGCTAAACAGTTCGGCGCCGCGAATCAGTGCAGGGCTCGAATAAAGCTTGGATATGGGTAAATCAGATAAGCGTCGGCCGCCTCCAATTTGCAGTATGTCCATCATGACGCTCCGATCAATATGGTAGGAAAATGCCGGCCGCTATCGACAAACTGCGAGCTTCGCCCGGCCGACAGTCGGCTGTTTAAAATTGCCGGGTACTTTACTCGAAAGGACGTAAAAAAGTGACAACGCACCGTTTATCGAAGGGTTGATCGGCCATTAGAGCCTAGCCGATTGCGTAGGCAAATCGAGTGTGAAAGCCAACCGTTGCATCAGGTTGCGACCAAGACAAAAGCGGGTGGCGGCGGCATTTGCTGCCGCCGCCTAGCCTACCCAGGCAAATTGATAGCATCTTCGCCAACGAGTTACCGCGCCGAATAAGTTTATCTGACAGAGCCCAGACTCTCGCCCCGGTAACCGGCCATTACGGTGTGCCGAAGCTTCTGGCCAAACAGGCCAATACCCCTTCCTGGGTTAAATTTTGTTCGCCGCAATCCACGCCCGGCGTACAACTCAGATTTTGCCAATCGGCATTGTCGTTGGTGACGATAGCCTTGGCCCAATCCACGAAGCGGATGCCGTTCAGCGCCGATGTATAAAACTCGTCGAACCGGAATATCGTATGGTTGCAACCGGGGTCGATGTAAGCCCGGTAGTTTTTCGGCAATGCGGCTTTTAATCCGCCGGCGATTGTATTCATTCTGGTACTCCAGCTGCCGAAACCGGAGAGTTGATCGGCTGGGACACCGTCGTTTTGTTCCATGATATTCAAGAACAATTTTTGCACCACATCGTAAGCCGTCGTGTATTGCGCAAAACGTTCTTTGGGGTATTGCGCTGCCAGGGTTCTGTAGGCTCTCGGCAAGAAATCGGTTGCCGGAGCGGACGGCAAGGTTTTGAATATCGGATGCAAGTTGGTGTTGATGTTCCATCCCGAGTTAGGGCCGAATACGCCGGCCGCCAGAAAGCCGTCGGTAATAACCCCCATGCCGCCGTCGCTGAGTAACGAGACCTTGGCGTCCTTGCCCAACAACTTTTGGACCCAGGGATAATTCAATGCCGCGCCGTAAGAACCGGCACTGGAACCGGCCACCAAGATCTTGTCGATTTCTATGCGGCCGGCGTGCAACGGGCTGAATTTGTTTTTCCGCTCGCGTTTAAAGTAATCCACCACATAAAGAAAGTTGTCGAAGCCGCGGTGTTTAATGGCTACCGCGTCGGTCGGATCGGGATTGAACGGATTTTGGTAAACCGTATCCTTGGAACCTAAAAATACGTCGCCGGTACAATACGATACAAACACCATGGTCCAATTTTTATATGGATTATCCGGATCTTCGGCGTTTAATAATCCAGCCATTTTATTAGGATTATTGGCATCCACATCGGCATCTGGCACATAGGTAGACTGCATGGAACAGGTACCGTAGTTCCAACAGGCGCCTCCACCGTTGAAATACAGCAACACCTTGTCGGCCTTACCCGGCTTTACGTAAAAAGAGTAAGGTTGGCCGAATGCGCAACTGGGTGTGACCAGCTTTTGCGAATCGCCGACTTTTACCGGATATTGACCCGGAGTTACTTCGACTTTTTGCCAGAGGTCCGTCGCCTGAGTGGCGGCGGCAAAACCCAGCAAAACGGCAAGTGCCGCGTTTGATACAAATGGCTTCATAGTTTCTTCCTATATTTTCTGGAATTGAGCGGAAATTCGCCTTGCGGCCTATTCGGCGTCCGGCTAACGTTCAAGTGTAGTCCGCTATACCGCGAGCTAAGGGATGAAACTGGGAACTACTGATTTTCATTACCAGAACCGGCGTGGGCGCCGTTCAAGGCATCGCCGCGTTTTCGGCGAAGTTAGCCGGGAACTGCTCGACATTGGTGCAAATTGGCCGCTGGCATTGGTTGAGATAAACCTATACGGTTTAATCCAAAACCGCCGGACCGCGAATGGTTGTTAATTTTCAAAGCCTTGTAAACGGAATGAAAATTTGGCGCAGTTTTGGCTTGGCTGTAGTGGATTCGAACCGACTATCTGGATACCCAATGGCAACATCGAAACGCCATCACTGCGAATTAACCGTTCTGGCCGCACTTGCCGCGGCTACCACCCTCGTATTTTGGTTTACCAATTTGGACCGGTGGGCGGCCGGTTTATTTTTTTATCCGGGCAACGCCAGCGGCGTTTGGCCCAAACAGGACTGGTGGTTTTGGCGAGTTCTGTACGATTACGCATTTCCGTTCACGATCACGGCCGGTGCATTTGCCCTGCTGGCTTACCTATTCAGTCATTTGCACGACGACTTCCGCAGTTTTCGCCGCCAAGCCATGTATATCTTGCTGGTCATTGCGATAGGCCCAGGGCTGGTCGTCAATCTGATCGTCAAAGACCATTGGGGGCGGCCGCGGCCGGTGCATACCAAGGAATTCGGCGGGGAATACAACTACGTGCCGCCGGCAAAATTAGGCCATAGCCCGGATAAGTCTTTCGTCTGCGGCCATTGTTCGGTCGGATATGCGTTTTTTGCCCTGTATTTTTTAACGCAAAATTACAAAACGTTTTATTTGCTGCTGACGTTGGGCTTGGCGTGGACCATGGGTTTTACCCGGATGACAGCCGGCGGCCATTACCTGTCCGACATTCTCTGGTCCGGCTATCTGGTGTTTTTGGTGGCTTATGCTTTGTATTACGGCTGGTATCTGCGCGACAAACCGGTAACGGTACTCGAACGGAAAACCGCCACCGGTTAACACTCCGGCTTAACCGGACTGCGGCTCAACATTCGATCAAGTTCACCGCCAAACCGCCGCGCGAGGTTTCCTTGTATTTGGTTTTCATATCGGCGCCGGTTTCGCGCATGGTCTTGATCACCTTGTCCAGCGACACGAAGTGTTTGCCGTCGCCGCGTAGTGCAATCCGCGCCGCGTTGATCGCTTTGACCGAGCCCATCGCATTGCGCTCGATGCAAGGCACTTGCACCAAGCCGCCGACCGGATCGCAGGTCAAACCCAAGTTGTGCTCCATGCCGATTTCGGCGGCGTTTTCGACTTGCTCCGGCGTGCCGCCCAACACTTCGGCCAAGGCGCCGGCCGCCATCGAACAGGCCACGCCGATTTCGCCCTGGCAACCCACTTCGGCTCCGGACAGCGAGGCGTTTTCTTTATATAAAATCGCGATGGCCGCCGCGGTTAATAAAAAGCGGATCACTCCGTCCTCGTTCGCGCCTTCGCAAAACTTCCAGTAATAATGCAGCACGGCCGGAATGATGCCGGCGGCACCGTTGGTCGGCGCCGTGACGACGCGGCCGCCGGCGGCGTTTTCTTCGCTGACCGCCAGCGCAAACAAATTGACCCATTCCATCGTGCCGACCGGCATGCTCGGGGTTTGCCGCGGAATTTCGCCGGTCAGTTGCCGATACAGGTTGGCGGCCCGGCGCCTGACTTTCATGCCGCCGGGCATGATGCCTTCCTGGTGCAGACCGCGTTCGACGCAGGCCTGCATCACCTGCCAAATATTCAATAGCCGCTCGCGGATTTGCGCTTCGTTCAGCCAGGCCTTCTCGTTGCTCATCATTAAGTCGCTGATCGACTTGCGGTGAGTGGCGCATAATTTGAGTAAGCCGTCGCCGGTGTTGAACGGATAAGGCAAACAAGTATCGTCGTTGCTCAAGCGGTCGACCGCCGCTTCCGGTCCGGTTACGACGAAGCCGCCGCCGACCGAATAATAATCGGCCTGCACCAATTCGGCGCCGGATGCATCGAACACGGTCAGCCGCATGCCGTTGGAATGGTAAGGCAATACTTTGCGTTGAAACAGCAGATCGGATTTTTCGTTGAACGCCACCGGATATTGGCCCAGCAGCCGCACCGCACCGGTCTCGCGGATCTGCGCCAGGCGTTGCGGAATCTGGTCTGGATCGACCGCATCCGGCATTTCGCCTTCCAAACCCAGCATGACTGCCTTGTCGGTGCCGTGGCCTTTGCCGGTGGCGCCGAGGGAACCGTATAGTTCGACCTGAATCCGACGGACTGCGCCGAGTAAGCCTTGTTGTTCCAAATTGCGGGCAAAGGCCATTGCCGCCCGCATCGGTCCCACCGTGTGCGAGCTGGAAGGGCCTATACCGATTTTGAAGATATCGAAAACGCTGATTGCCATGGTGATCGCCTGGGTTGGATAGAGCGGAAATTTGGGAAAAACTGGCTACTAAGACACGCCGGCAGTAACAAGCTTCCTCAACCGAGGTAACACCAAGCAATCATCGTACCGCGTACAGCAGCGAGAAACCGCAACGCCAAAGCCGGCTGGGCCAAACCTTAAATTAAAGTTTCGACTTGGCAAACAGTGCGGCACCGACGATGCCGGCTTGGTTTAAAAATACGGCAGGTTTGACCGGCGTGTTCAATGCGAGTTGATCCTGGAATTTGTCGAACTTTTTACTGGCGCCGCCGCCGAGGATGATCAAGTCGGGCCAGAACAAGCGTTCCATCGCAGTCAAATAAGTATTGAAGCGCTTACCCCAGGTTTTCCAACCCAAATCCTCGATCTTGCGCGCCGCATCGGAGGCATAGCGTTCGGCTTTGATGCCGTTCTCCAAAAAAATATGCCCCAACTCGGTATTGGGCAATAAATTGCCGTCGGTAAACAGCGCAGTTCCCAGGCCGGTACCCACGGTAACCAACAACACCACACCGGATTGACCCACGCCGTGGCCGAAATGCATTTCGGCAAGCCCGGCGGCATCGGCGTCGTTGACGTTGAAACAAGCACAGGTTGTCGCTTCCGAAAATAATTTATCGATATCGGTTTGGATAAACTCCTTGGAGATGTTGGAGGCCGTCAAGGCGACGCCGTGTTGCACCGCAGCCGGAAAACCGCAACCGACCGGCCCGTTCCAGTGAAAATGCACCACCAACTGCGCCAGTACCGCCGCAACCGCTTCCGGAGTAGCCGGCTGCGGCGTGTCGATACGATGCCGTTCCGATACTAATTCTCCGGTTTCGGTGTTGACTATCGCACCTTTGATACCGGAACCGCCAATATCCACGCCAAGTACCAGCATAAGTTCTCCTTGTAAAAATGATCCGATACCATTTTAGGCCAATCGGCGGGCTTACCGCTGGTTTATCAGTTCAAGATCCAAATCTGGCGGATGCCGACTTATAAACATTGTTGATAAGCGTGTTGGCAAAATTCGTCGAATCTTGTGGAAAAATTGCGGATTAATCCGGCTTTGGCAGTTATCCACATTGTGTGGACAAGCATCAACGGCTGGGATTTACAGACTTAGTGTTAATTCATCTGTTTGAAAAAAATATAAAAAACACACTTATCCACAGTTTTTTATGGACGTAATAGTAATAACAAAAAATAAAGATCTAATAATCTATTTATGATTAGCTGTTGAGATCGGCCGGCAAATCGGACTTGCGGGGACGGAAATTTGCCGCTTTGCCAGCGCCAAGGCAACCGGTTGCTACCGAAACGAACTTTATGAAGACCGATCTATTCCAGCAACCAATTCGTTAGCACGGTAGATAGTCGGCAAACCACAATTCCGCTAAGCGGACTCGCCAGTTTCCTCCATAATAGGGAAAGCAAACTTGTTGAAAAGAATGTTGGATAATATCGGCAAAAGATGTGGACAAGTTGTAGCCATTTTGACCCTTGCCGGTTTTCCACAAATCCTCAACAAGTACGGCGACGGTTAACTTACATGTTCAATATGAAAAAAAGTTATTGATTTTGAAAGGTAATTACAGCTTATCCACAGGTTTTTTCTTCGATAGTAATAACAATAGAGAAAAGATATTGATATGAAATTTATTATTGGCAGAGATCAAATTCTCGCTCCGTTGCAACAAATCGTCAGCGTTATCGAGAAACGGCAAACCATGCCTATCCTTTCCAACGTGTTGTTGCAAGCCAGCGACGACCAATTGGTGATGACCGGTACCGATACCGAAATTCAGATTGTCTCGAAGATAAATATCGAATCAATAATAAAATCCGGGGAAATCACGGTTCCAGCGCGCAAGTTTCTGGATATTTGCCGCTTGCTGCCGCCTGCGGCCGAAATCAGTTTTGAGTTACAGGACGACAAAGTGAAACTGATATCGGGGCGCAGCCGGTTCTCGTTGAGTACATTGCCGGCCGAACACTACCCGGAATTCAACGAATCGAACTACGAATACGATTTCGCATTGAATGCCGGCAAATTAAAGAAAGCGTTGGAAAAAACCGTGTTTTGCATGGCCAACCAGGATGTTCGCTACTATTTGAACGGCCTGTTGCTACATATCAGCAATTCCAGATTGAAATTGGTAGCTTCCGACGGCCACCGCCTGTCGATTTACGAGGATGATATCGGCCAGGCGACCGGCTGCGAATCCCGCATCATTTTGCCGAGAAAAGCGGTACAGGAATTAAGCCGCCTGTTGGACGATACCGAAGCCGAGTTGAATATCCAATTCTCCAACAACCACATCAAACTTTATTACAAGGATGTGGTGTTCTCGTCCAAACTGATAGACGCTAAATTTCCGGATTTCAGCAAGGTGTTCAACCAGAGCTTCATGTCGCCGCTGCTGATTCAAAAACAGTTGTTGCGCGAGGCCTTGACCCGGGTGGCGATTTTGTCCAATGAAAAGTACAAAGGCGTTACCTTCGATATTGCCGGCGACTCGTTGAAGTTAAGTACGCACAATCCAGAGCATGACGAAGCCGAGGAAGAGTTGGTTATCGATTACCAAGGCGATCCATTGACGATTTCGTTCAATTCGCAGTACATGCTGGATGCAGTGACCAATCTGGATTCGGAAATGGCGGTCTTGACCGTTGCCAGCAATGCCAGCAGTTGCTTTGTGGAAGAGCCCGAACAAGCCCTATTCAAATTCATCGTAATGCCGATGCGGATGTAAACAGCTTCTCGGGATGACTTTGTTAAAGTTGGATGTTCTGGCGGTGCGGAACATCCAGTCCGCCAGCATTTCGCCGTCGCCGTCCATCAACTTGATTACCGGGGCCAATGCCAGCGGTAAAAGTTCGTTGCTGGAGGCTATCTTCATCTTGGGTCGAGCCCGGTCGTTTCGGACCACCCATATCAAGCAAGCCATCGCCTTCGATCAATCGCAATTGACTGTCGCTGCGCAAAACCGCCTGCAAAACGGATCGGTCAGCCATCTCGGTATTCAAATCGACAACAAACAATGCGAGATCCGCATCGACCAGGAAAACCGGCAGAAGGCGGATTTAGCTTACGCATTGCCGGTGCAATTGATCCATCCTAAGAGCTACCGTTTGCTCGATTCGGGGCCGCAAATCCGCAGAGAATTTCTGGATTGGGGGATTTTTAACCACAACAGGAATTTTCTGCCTTGCTGGCGTAATTACAGTAAAGCCTTGCAGCAGCGCAATGCGCTACTGAAGAGTCGGCAAGTTCGGCAAATTTCGGCTTGGGATCGGGAACTGGCCGAGTACGGCCGGATGATCAAGGATTTCCGTCTGAGCTATTTAAGCGCTTTGCAACCGGTGTTTCTGGAAATGGCCGGCTATTTTTTACGGAGCGACGATGTGGCATTGCGCATCCTATCCGGTTGGGACGACAAATTGAGTTTGGAGCAAGCGTTTAAAGCCGATCTGGAAAAGGATATGCGTTACGGCTTCACCCATAGCGGTCCGCACCGCGCCGATTTCCAAACTTACCTGAACAAACGGCTGGCTAAAGATTATTTGTCGCGCGGTCAGCAAAAGTTGCTGGTATTAGCTTTGCTGTTAGCGCAAGTGACTTTGTTGAATCGGGATAGCCCCAATACCTGTTGCATTCTGATCGACGACCTGACGGCGGAATTGGATGCAGATAACAGGGCAAAATTGCTAAAATACTTGGCCGAGCTTGAATGCCAAATATTTATCAGCAGTACTGGAATAGCCGATTTCGGCGATTTAAGTAACATCGACAACTACAAGTGGTTTCACGTGGAACACGGCGATATTAGCCAGGTTTGATGTTTCACGTGGAACGAATAATAAAAACTAGAAACCTCCATCACCAACGCATGATCTGTTGAATGCCCGAGCAAACGACAAACCACCGTGCGGTACAACACACTGGATACCCTCATGAGTGAACAATACGACAGTTCGAATATCACAGTACTGAAAGGTCTGGACGCGGTCAGAAAACGTCCTGGCATGTATATCGGTGATACCGATGACGGTTCCGGTCTACATCACATGGTGTTCGAGGTTGTCGATAACTCGATAGACGAAGCATTGGCCGGTTACTGCAAAGGCGTCGATGTTGTCATCCATGAAAACGGTTCGGTGTCGGTGTCCGACGACGGCCGCGGTATCCCGGTCGATATTCACAAAGAAGAAGGCCGTTCCGCCGCAGAAGTGATCATGACGGTACTGCATGCCGGCGGTAAATTCGACGACAACGCCTACAAAGTCTCCGGCGGCTTACATGGCGTCGGCGTTTCGGTGGTAAATGCACTGTCCGAAGAATTAACCTTGAAAGTCCGCAAGAACGGCAAACTGCACATGCAGAAATACGTGTTGGGCGAACCGGTTGCGCCGTTGGCCGTTGTCGGAGACGCCGAAGGCAGCGGCACCTATATCAACTTCAAGCCCAGCCCGACCATCTTTACCAACATCGAATTCCATTACGACATTCTCGCCAAACGCTTGCGGGAATTGTCCTTCCTCAACTCCGGCGTCAGAATCTCGTTGCGCGACGAACGTAGCGGCAAGGAAGACGTGTTCGAATTCGAAGGCGGCATCAGCGCGTTCGTGCAACACCTGAATAAGAACAAAACGCCGCTGTTCGAGAAAGTGTTCCACTTCCAGGCCGAAAAGGAAGGCGTCACCGTCGAAGTGGCGATGCAATGGAACGATTCCTACCAAGAAAACGTATTCTGCTACACCAACAACATCCCGCAACGCGACGGCGGTACCCACTTGGCCGGCTTTCGCGCCGCGCTGACCCGTACCATCAACCAATACATCGAAAGCAACGGTCTGGCGAAGAAGGAAAAAGTTGCCACCACTGGCGACGACGCCCGCGAAGGCTTGACCGCCGTGTTGTCGGTAAAAGTGCCGGACCCCAAATTCTCGTCGCAAACCAAAGACAAACTGGTGTCGTCCGAAGTGAAACCGTTGGTCGAATCGACGATGAACGAAAAACTGCAGGAATTCCTGCTGGAGCAACCGCAAGTTGCTAAAGCCATCGCCGGTAAAATCATCGACGCCGCCCGCGCCCGCGAGGCAGCCAGAAAAGCCCGGGAAATGACCCGCCGCAAAACCACGCTGGACATCGCCGGCTTGCCCGGCAAACTGGCCGACTGCCAGGAAAAAGACCCGGCCTTGTCCGAACTATTCATTGTGGAAGGGGACTCTGCCGGTGGTTCCGCCAAACAAGGCCGCGACCGCCGTACCCAAGCCATCCTGCCGCTGAAAGGTAAAATTCTGAACGTGGAAAAAGCCCGCTTCGACAAAATGATTTCGTCGGAAGAAGTCGGCACCTTGATTACCGCGCTGGGCTGCGGCATCGGCAAGGACGAATACAACGTCGAAAAGTTGCGTTACCACCGCATCATCATCATGACCGATGCCGACGTCGACGGCTCACACATCCGCACCTTGCTGCTGACATTTTTCTACCGCCAATTACCGGAATTGGTCGAACGCGGCCATATCTACATCGCCCAGCCGCCGTTGTACAAAGTCAAGAAAGGCAAACAAGAACACTACGTCAAAGACGACAACGCTTTGAACCAATACCTGATTCAAATGGCGCTGGATAAAGCCCAATTACAGACCGACCCGGACACCCCGGTTATTCAAGGTCCGGGTTTGGAAAAACTGGCGACTGAGTTTGCTGACGTCATGAACGTAATCCAACGCCTGTCCAGACGTTACGACGACCTGTATCTGGAACAAATGACCTACATGCCGGTATTGAACGCCGATATCAGAGCCAACCCGCAAATGCTGACCGCCTGGTTTGCGCAACTGGAACGCAACCTGAACGCCGGCGACCATAAAGCCGTATTCAGTAGCGAGCTGAGTTACCGCGACGGCGAAGATTTCGATGTCACCGTCAACAAACGCCTGCACGGCATCACCAAAACCTTCGTCTTGCACGCACCGTTCTTCTCCGGCCACGATTACCAAAAAATCGCCGCCTACGTCGAACACACCACCAACATGTTCGGCGAACACTCGGTCATGCGCATGGGCGAACGCGAGCAACACGTCGCCAATTTCAAACAAGCCTTCGAATGGATGATGCGCGAAGTCAAAAAAGGCCAACACATCCAGCGCTATAAAGGATTGGGCGAGATGAACCCGGAACAGCTCTGGGAAACCACGCTGGACAGCAACAGCCGCCGCCTGCTGCAAGTCACGATCCAGGACGTCATTGCCGCCGACGAAATCTTCACAACGCTAATGGGTGACATCGTCGAACCCCGCCGCGACTTCATCGTCAAGAACGCGCTGGATGTGGCGAATTTGGATGTTTAGCTGGCTGATTTCTTAATCCGTAACAGATTTGGATGTATGGAAATGGTGTCGTAAAACCATTCGGTATCCGAGTGTGAATGAAAAACCAACAATATTGCCGTTTTTAAAATGGGCCGGAGGGAAACGTTGGTTTGTGCAACGTCATGCGGATTTTATCCCTAAGAACTTTAGAAGGTATATCGAACCTTTTCTTGGTGGTGGATCCGTGTTCTTTTACCTTCAACCAACTTCCTCACTACTTGGCGATACCAATCCTGATTTGATTGCCGCCTATAGCGGTATTAAAGAGAACTGGGAGGAGGTGGTGAAAAGTTTGCAATATCACAGTAGTCAGCATTCGGATGAGTATTTCTATTTAATCAGAGGCTCACATCCCACAGATGTTATCCAACGTGCTTCGCGAATGATCTATCTGAACCGGACGTGCTTTAATGGAATTTATCGCGTGAATCTTCGCGGTGAGTTCAACGTGCCTCGAGGCACAAAGGACTCTGTTTTGCTAACCAGTGATCGTTTTGATCAGATAGCAAAGCTACTTGAAGGTGCTGATATTCGTTCTGCAGATTTTGAGATTCTTATAGACGAGGCGCAGGCCGATGATTTTATATTTGCGGATCCGCCCTATACAGTTAGGCATAACTTCAACGGTTTCGTTAAATACAACGAAAAACTCTTCTCCTGGCAAGACCAGGAAAGATTGGCAAAAGCTTTGATTCGAGCCAAAAATCGTGGAGTTCATATCCTATCGACAAATGCAAACCATTCGTCGATTCGGGAGCTTTACGAAGATTGCGGTTTCAATCTAAATACAACTTCACGTTTTTCTTCTATCTCGGCTTCATCAAAGCATAGAAAGCAGTTTGACGAAATGATCATTTCTTTTACCTCAGGCGATGGACAGTCATGACAGATCTTTTTCAAATGGTTAACGCTACGGCAACCCGGGGTAATCCTATCGAGGCGCTAAGAATTTTCTTAGACCGGGAGGCGCAAGTAGAGGCAGCTCGTCAGGTCGATAAAATGCGCTTTGTCGGTTACGTCTTGGAGTTAGGGTACGATGAGGCGAAGATCATTACCAGCGATCCGTACAAACTTGCCGTTGGAGGAATTCCGCGCGGTTCGTTTTTGATAATGACTCCTGTCAGTGCAGGGAATGCTCCGCCCCATTTCACTCTGCTCCGTGTGACTGGAGTATCCCCTACACCCTTGAGTAATCAAGTACAACAAACCTATTTCGAACTCCATAAAAAGTCCATGCCTGAGCTCGACCGTTGGACTCAAAGTGAACTTCAGTGGGGTGCTCTTGATTGTGATGTATTGGGTATGTTCTACGCGGATCCTACCAATATGCAGCGCTTAGCATTCTCGGGTGATGTGAATAACGTGGTCAGTGCTCATCGCTACAAGGTTTTTGCTCCAGATGAAGCCTTGCTCAAAGTGATAGTTAATGGAACTGTTAAGCCAGAACAGCAGTTTGAGATCGGCAGGCTACGCACTATGGAATGCGGTCTTTCCAGTAACGGCGGCATTAGCAATATTCCTGTCAACATATCGATCAGGGACTTCCGTGGCTGTCGAACCGCCATGTTCGGTAAAACCCGGCTGGGTAAATCCAATGTCGTCAAACTTATTGCTCAGGGCATCTTGGAATCAACGAAGTCTGACAACAGCATTGGGCAGTTAATTTTCGACATCAATGGCGAATACGCTAACGACAACCCTCAAGATGGGAATAAATCAATTCGTTCAGCTTACGAATCCCGATGCGAAGTCTATGCATTAACAAAGAGACCAGCGACCCCGTCGAAACCGCTCCGTCTTAATTTCTATGAAAAGCCTGAATCTTGCATCGAAATCATTGCCTCGATGCTGGAGCAGGACAACAAGATGTCTAACTATGTCCGCAGCTTTGCTAACGTGAAGCTGCCATCTATTGAATCAATCGCGACAATGGGGCCAGACGAAAAGACTCGGCCAATTAGAAAGATTCAAATGTATTGGGCAATCCTTAACAAAGCAGGATTCCAAGCAGATGAGTCACGTCTGCGTATCAAAGGTCTTACATCCAGAAACGCGAAAAATTTTGACCCACATTTCAATAATTCACTCCGAACTGCCGCATATCAGGCAGTTCGAAATTCCGCTCCACCCAGTGAACCACAAAGCCTCGATGCATTGGTAAGTGAGCTTGAGGTAATTGCTCAATTCCGACGAGAAAACCCGAACGATCCTTCTCTCCAGTCATCAAGCGGTAAAGCAATGTTCGATGCTGATGATGCAGCGTTGCTTGAGTTTTTAAGTCCGGCAAGCGGTTCGGGCCCTACGATTTTGCGCGGATATATGGCATATCACGCTCCTGACGCGGGTGATTTTATTGCGGATATCCTGACGCTATTGGATGCTGGAAAGACCGTAATTCTCGACCTTGGTAATGCAACAGACCAGATACGGCGTTACTTTGCTGATATGCTGTCCAAAGCGGTCTTTAGTCATCAAGAACGGAAGTTCGTTGGCAACAATCTTGGAGGACATTTTGTTCAGCTCTATTTCGAAGAAGCCCACAACCTATTCCCACCTCAGTCAAAAGATTTGACTGGTGTGTATGCCAGGTTTGCGAAAGAGGGGGCTAAATTCCACATAGGCATGGTGTACTCAACACAATCACCTTCAACGATCAATAGTGAACTTCTAGCACAAACTGAAAATTTCTTTGTTGGTCATCTTTCAAGCCAGGATGAAACAAGGAGCCTCTCTCGAGTCCAGATAGCATTTTCAGGGATTGAGGACGACATTCTTCGGGCTAAAACTCCGGGTTACATGCGAATGCTGACTATGTCACATCGATTCGTTATACCGGTTCAAGCGCATCGCTTCGAAGCTACCTCATCTTAGGGAGTATTGCGATGCCATATTCAGCCGGAGCAAGATTGCCAGGGGAATCAGCCTCAAAACTCGGCCACTTGGCGGTTATCCAAAGTGATTGGGTACGCGCATTAGTGAATGAGTTCGAAGCTGCCAAGACTGAGGAAAAGGATCCAACAAATACGCTTTGGGAGACCTACAATTCAGAGGGTGTAATACCACTACGAAATGTTTGGGCAGTTGATGGCTCGTTTGTTTCTATTCAATCAGAACAAAAGCCTCCGCGAGAAGTTGCATTTGTTAAAGCAGCCTTGTTGACTGTTGATCGCGTCCGCCTCGAAGCGATAGACAAAGACCATCCTCATCCACTACTGCTCCAGGATGTCCTGACCGGAAGTGCCGTCTTCCACGCTACTGTTTTTCCGTTGAAGAACGTTAGAACAGTACTTGGTACTAACTACGATGCGGTAAGGCATATCGTTCGCGATTCGATGAAAATTGACGAGGGTGGCGCCTTCTATGAAACGCTGAAGTGGATTGCTTATAAGAAATGGGACAAGGCCAGTAAATCTACTTCGCCAGGGTTTCAGTGTCCCCACTGCCACGAGGATATTGTCCAAGGACTGCCACACGATGCAGACGAAGGTGTATGTCCAAACTGCTCGAAGACAGTATTCTTGACCGATATGATCGGGTTTCATCTCGATATGGACGAGGAAAGTGCTCCCGATTCCGTGGCATCTGCCTACATGTTGATTATGGAAACCCTGATGCTATTTACTGCAATTCGCGTGCTGTGGGGACATACCGACAAAAGTCTTGTCACTGACACCCTGTTTATCAAGGACGGCCCACTTACGCTGCGAAGTCAGTACTCGAAGTTAGTCCCAAACATTCGAGCCTTTTTACAGCACGCGAAAGATAACGCTAGACCAGTACATGTAATAGGTCAGGAAAAAAGTGGTGCCTTTTTCGATCATTTGGCATCAATAGTCCGCTTTGCGCAGCCACATGAACGTGACCAATTGCCTTCGTTTGCCGTGCTGTCGCACGAATTTGTACGCCGGGAAGTTCACCGATCCCCGGATCTTGCTAATCCTTACGGGAAAAGAACTAATTGGGGTGAGAAGATCTACCTAAAGATTGATCCGGGTACATACATGGTTTTGAACATACCAACGGGAGAATATCTGGATGATGTTTCGATGCCAACTAAGGAGCAGCTAATTGGACTGCAACGCATAATTGCCACGATCCCGAGTCTGGTTAGTCATAAGTTTGAGGGAGCTTTGTTTCCAGTGGAACTTGCAAATGGAATCGCATCGATGTCCAGTTACCCCTCTGCTAGTATTCTACAGAGATTTATCAATGAGCAGACACCATAAATGCTCCAGAACTTACGGTTGTTGATTCAGTCGTTCCTGTTTTAGAAATAAATAGTCTACCCAGCCAGCATTTAGGCTGAGTAGTATAAGCAGCATCGTACTAGCAAGCCTTGGCGTTAATGTTGCCGTACCATAAGAGTAACCCAGTCAGAACTCCTTCCAAAAAATCTAATTTTTTACACAAGTTATTGATTTTTTTTGAGCATTAAACTTTAGTCAAGCATTTAAATCGAAGTTTATTGGTAGTACAAACTCCACAAATCCCAAAGAATAATCTCACGCGCAAGTTCAACCTAACGTATTGATATCGAACCCTATCGCCTGCCGGTGTTGCTCCCAGGTGTTGTCCAGCAATAAAAAATAACCGAATAACTGATACTGGTATTCTGCCGGGTCGGTGGCGGAGTGGAACGGTACCAGCAAGGCGGTGGAATAAATCAGTTGTCCCAGGAATAAGCCTTCGGCGATTTCCACCAGTTCGTCCAGGCAGGTGCCTATCGGCGCCGGACCGCCGATCATCGGGTAGCGGTAATGGAACTGGAATACTTTCTTAGGCCGATCCGGCCCGTTGTTCATCGGCAAAATCGACTCCCTGTCGTCCACGCCCAAAAAGCTGTAACCCTGTCTGACGAACGGCGAAGGGCCGGAATCGGCTAGGCGCTGAATGGATGGCAACGGCGGGTGGTAGTTCATGTCCAATACCCGAAACAGCGCGTCGGTCGGCAGGATGCGCGAGTCCTGGATGTTATTGCCGAATAGCCAATGCTCGGCGGCCTCCCGTTCCCAGAAGGCGCGGTCTGCTTTGGACATGCCTTGGTCCCAACTGCTGTTGAGGTGGGCGGCGTAAGCGCCGGGCTGTTGCCAATAATGTTCTCTATTTTTCTCGACTAAGGCGTAATGCGGATAGCTGGCCGGACGGGCTTTTAGCCCTGCGACCCGCTGCGGATAGCGCTGGGCCAGGTCGTCGCTTTCGTCCAGCAGCATGCTCAATTTGCGGCCGCTAATGCGTTCGAAAGATTTACCGGCCCACGGGAAAATAAAGCGGCCGATATTGGCCCACACTGCGTTCAGCAAGTTCGGCGCGCGCGGATCGTTTTGCAGCTTGTCGGCCAGCGCGGCCGGAATCATGCTGTGTTCCTGCAACGACCGGGCGATATTGGCGATAAAACTGTCGCCAAAACCCCAATGCAAATTCAATGTGGCACCGTGGTAATAATCGAATCCGCAGCACGGATCGCTCTGTCCGTACCAGTCGCGCGCTTCCGGCGCATCGAAGCGGGTGTTGTAGCCTTTACCCTGACCTTGGAACATGCCATCGGCAATGCGCGGCGCCACGCCGCTGCGAAACAGCCGATTCAACACTTCAAAATGGCGCAGGTGATCGTCGAAACCGCTGGCCGCGGAAATTTTGCCTTGTTGGCGTTGCAACATCTGCAAAATGGATTCGCCCGGTTGCAGCAGCTCGCGGACGTCGCCATCGTCGGCTTTCGGCGACGGTTCCAGACAAAATGTGGTGAATTTACGCTGCAACTCGGGGTCGTCGCGCCAGCCGCTCTTCCAATCGATGCCGTCCGCCACGGCGCCCGGTTTGGCCGGTGCCGGGTGGTCGTAACCCAGCTCCTTCCAACCGCGTTCGCCGGGGCGCGGCCGCAGGTTGGGAAAGGCCGAATCCGCAAACGCCTCGCGGGCGCGAGCGGTATCTATCATCAAAAAGAAGCCGTTATTCTGATAACCGTAATCGAGCGAGGTATCGCCGCTATAGGCTTCGCCCAGTTCCCATTCCGGCGGTGGATCGCCGAATAACGGTATCCGCAGTGTGCCCAAACTGTAGTGGTGGGTGGCCATCACCAATTGGCCCAAATAAACGCCGTCTTCTATCTGCACCAGTTCGTCGATCAGCCGCGTCATTGGAAATGCCGGATGCAAATCGTGCCAACGGTAGTTGAGCTGGTACACCGCTTTACCGCGCATCTCCCCAACCACCGATTTACCCGGCAAGGACAGGAAAATCCCGCCGGTTTTCACATACGGAATCGCTTTTTCCTTGGCCAGGTTTTGCGCAAGCAACTGGCTATCGAAGCCCTGCGCTTTAGTATCCAACGGCCTATCCTGCAAATTCCAGAACTGGGTCAGCACCGGCATGCCCAAGCTTTGAATGAAATTGGGATCGTCCGGTTCGCGGAAAAAATTCCGGCCGATGCGAGTCGTTTCCGGATCGTAATTAAATATAGCCACCGGATCGTGGCCGCACTTGGCAGCGAATACCTCTGCGGAAACCGGCTCGAAGGTCTTGCCCATCCATAAACCGGTGCTGGCATATGTGACATTCCACAGCGTTGCCATCCATTCCAGATGCGCCAGCATCGACCGGTTTTCGCCGTGCTTGTTGGCGGCTTCCTTGAAATAGTCGCTATCGCGGATGGACATCGACACCCCGATCATCGGCCCGTCCAGCGGCGTGCTGGTGCCGCACTTGAATAAAGTCAGCAGTTTTTCGTGGATACCGTCCCATTCTTCGCGGCGCAGGTTGTCGCCCAGAACCTTGCGAAAGCGGCGCAGCATAGGCAGCGCGCCGTCTTGCAGATCGTTGGCGAGAATGGCATCGAGCGCATTCGCCAGCGCTTGCTGTTCTTGCTCCGACGCGGTTGGGAAATTGGCGACATTGAGATAGTTGTTCATGGTCCTTCCCCTGTGTTCGTTATATTTTTTTAGGCAGGACCTAAGCGCCCTGCTAAAAGCCTTGTTGTTTTAGGTCGCTGACGATGTCGAGATAGGCCGCCGGGATATCGAAATGGGTCAGCAGCACGCCGCGATAATCGACCAAATCGCCGTGCGACAAGCCCCGGTCCGGATTGCTAGCGCCAACCAGACCGCGAAAGCTGCCCCATTGGCAGGACAAAGTGGAAACCATGCCGTCGTTGTCGCCTTCTATGCGCTTTAGCAAAACCTGCGTGGCGGCAAATACGGGATCGTCGATGGCCCGGCGCATCAGGGTGCCGTAGCTTTGGTAATACACGCCCGCCATATCCGGCACTTGTCGGTTAAATTCCGCCAGGTAACTGCGCGTCAATTGGCGAATGGCCATGCCGGCTTGCGGGCTTTTGTCGCCGGTGATTCTGGCCAGGATGTCCATCGCGGCAAATCCGAATCGCTGCGCCAGGCGTTTGAAGAAATTGATGCTCAACAGGTTTTCGGTATCGGGAATGTCGCCGGCCACCAAGTCCGCCACAGCCGAGCCGCGATGCGGCGTGCAGACCGTGGTCAGGCTGGCGACCTTATCGGCCATATCCAGTTTCGAAATCAGATAGCGCGCTTCCAGGCCGCCCTTGGAGTGGGCGATGATATTGACCTTTGCCGAGCCGGTTTGGCTAAGTATCCTCTCGATAGTGGGCTTTAGCGCCAGCGCGCTGCTTTGATGGCTATTCCAGGCGTCCAGACCGCCCTGAAACACGCTGGCGCCGGCGGCTTCCAAGCGTTTCGGAATCCGGCCCCAGGAATTCAGCATCAACATATCGTCGCGGTAACCGACCCCGTGCAACAGGACGATGGGGTATAGGGTCCGACAGGGTAGCTCGGTTGCGGTGTTGGCGGTCATGGCTAGTCTCCCGCTGATCGGCTTAGCCGGCGCAGATGCCGTACTTGGGCAAAATATCGTGCAGCACGGTCAAACGATGCAGTTGCAGCGCGTCGTGAAACAGCTTCCAATGGCTTTGCAAAAATTGCGGCGTGTATTTATGGACGCGCATGTCCCAACTGCTGCCCAGCGCTTTTTCCTTCCAGGAATTGGTGCCCTCGGCGGCATAGCCGATCTCGGCGCTACCGAAGCCGAATTTTTCGCCTTTGAATCCATTCTTGACGATCTCCAGCCATTTGCCATGGCGGGCTTTATCTTCCTTGATTTTTAAATCGCGAAAGATTTTTTCCAGCAGGGCTTTGTCGGCGGCCGGCAAACCGGTTTGCGCTTTGCCCAGATATTGCTGCATGACTTTACACATTGCATCCGCGGCTTTGCAGAAGTCGGTGGTGTTATCGCGCTCGATCCAAACCCCGCGCCCGTTCCGATATTGCCAATGCAAAAACGGCAGGTCGGGAAAATCCCTGGCCCGGCCGTGGCCCAGCGGCGGAATCACATCATCCAGCAAATCCTCCAGCACATGCTGCAACTGTTTGCTATACATGCCGGAGCTTTTCAATTCCCGCGCGTGTTCCACTTCGTTGATTTCGTGTATCACTCCGGCAAAACCCTGGTGCGACCAGGTATCGGCATAGACATGCAGCGCTATGCCCAGACGATGCAGACTGTAGGGTTTGCCCTTATCGTCGATCGCCGCTTGCACCATTTCCTTGGCCGGCGGACTGTCCGGTAGACAGACGATTTTCTGGATAAAGGTCCCGTCCGGATCTTCGCCCGGCCCCTTGCCGCCGTTGCCCGGCAGAAAATGGAACGGCAACCAGATCATCAGGTTTTGGTCGTTGTTCAAATTGCCGATGTCGGTGCTTTTGTGCGAGGAATGGATCCTGGCGTAAAAGGCGTTGTTATCGAAATGGACCAAGCCTTCGCTGACGGCGTCGTCCACGTATTGCGCCGAATAGGCAATGATGTCGGCTTCCTGGTGAGCGAAGCCGGCGGTGCGGGCGGTGACATAGGTCACGGCATGATGGAAATCGGTTTGCATGACGACTCTCCTTGAAATCAGCAGGCCTGCAAGCTATCTATGCAGCGTTCAAGCTCGGCATCGCTCATAAAGGCGCCGCACCGGTATTCGGTATCGATCCCAAAGCGCTGCAGCTTGTCCAGCCATAATGGGTTGTAAGGCAGGGCACTGACTTGCTTGATCTGGTGCTCGCGCAAGAACTTGGCGATACCGCGCAGATTTTCATCGGTGGCGGTAATGCCGGGAATTAACGGAATGCGTACCTTGACCGGAACCGCGGCGCACTCGGTCAGGCGCAACAAGTTGTCCAGTATGGCCCGGTTGGAATGGCCGGTATGGCGGATGCTGGCAGCTTCGTCGATCAGTTTCAAATCGAAATAGATCAAGTCCAGCCACGGCAGCAGCAGGCGGGCAAAGCGGCCGAAGTTGAACATGCCGTTGGTTTCGATGGCGGTGCGAATACCGGCGGCTTTCAGTTTTTTGAAAAATTCGTGCAAAAAATTCATCTGCATCGTGCATTCGCCGCCGGACGCGGTAACGCCGCCGCCGGTGGCGTCGAAAAACGGCTTGTCGATGGCGACTCGATAAAACAGCTCATCCACGCTCAGCCATTGCCCAACCTGTTCCAAGGCATGATTCGAGCACACCGCCGCGCAACGTCCGCATCGATTGCAACGCTCCCAGTCGAGCCGCAGGCTCCGATCCGCCAAGCTTATGGCTTTGGCGTTGCAAGCCTTGAAGCAAGGCAGGCCGCAGTCCTCCGGATGGCATAACTCGGCGCGAAAGGATAGCGAAGGTCCCGCAGCGATGCCTTCGGGGTTTTGGCACCAACTGCAACTCAGCGGACAGCCTTTGAAAAACACCGTGGTGCGGATGCCCGGTCCGTCCTCGCTGGCATTGCGTTTGATATCGAAGATGTAAGCTGTGCCGTTCATCTTCTTGCTCCCAAATTAGGCCGCTTTAGGCAGGTCCAACGACAATTGGATATCTGTGGCGATTGCGCCCAGTTTGAACAGATGACCGACGTGGCCGGTCAGTTGCACCAGGTTCTCCAGCAGCAAACCGACCACGTCGACGCCGGAACGGCCCAGCAGACCGACTATGGCTTGCACGTCTTTAAAGCGCACTACCAGATCGACCTTACTGGGATCGTTCTCGATTTGGTCCGCCTGGTTTTCGTCCAGCACTTGGGTATCGACCAAGGCCAGCGAGTTTAGGGATTGTCCGAACGGGGTCTTGATATACAGCGCCTCGGGATTGGGGCAAAACCTCAGCAACACATTCATATCGTCGCCGCGTCGGCTGGTGCGGATCAGAAACTTGCCTTGATAGTAACGTTTGCCGCCCGGCACCATCGGATCGACGATCACGAAGTTTTCCTCGAAAAAGGCCTTGGCCTTGGCGGCTTGCGCGGCATCCAGATGGCAATCGCGCAATAAATAGCCAAACCCGAGGCGCAAGGCTACCGCCATGCCGCCGGCCAACAGTCGGCCCTCGACTTTGTCCAACACCGCCGGCAACTCGCCGGCATCAATGGCGGCATTACTGCCCAAGCGTAAGGTTTTTTGTAAATTGGGAAATAAACAGGGAAATCCGGCATGCATGACAGTTCTCCTCTTAAATCGCGTTGAGCGTATGTTGCTCGACGCCGCTATCCAATCCGAAATTGGCCCGTTGAATAATCTCTTTGCGCATCTGCGGACTCAGCGTGACGAAATAGGCCGAATAACCCGCTACCCGTATCATCAGATCCTTGAATGGCTCCAGGGCTTTGTGTTCTTCCTCGCCGGCGCCAGCCTGGCCGGCGGCTGTGGCGGCGCGGTCGGCAGCGACCAAATCGTTGATCGATGACACGCACATTTGCACCAGCACGCCGTTTTGGTCGGCAAAGGCTTTCATGTAGCGCGAGAACAACTCGGTGTCTTCTTCGAAATGGCCGCGATCGCGGGTGGTCAAACTGAGGTTGTAGGTGTAGCCGTTCTGCACGGTGTTGGAGTTCACCGATGTGACCGACAGCATGTGATCCAGCAAATTGACCGGCTCGCCGTTGGCTTTGACCACGCCCGGACACGGCGTGATGCCGCTGGCAAACGACTCGCCGCTACGCCGGCCGTTCGGCGTGGCTTTGGTCAACATGCCGAAACCGGCATGATTAGTCATGCTCCAGTAACCCGGCAGATAGCGCCCGCCACGATGGGTGCGGTATTGGCCGAACACTTCCTGTAACATTTCGGTCAACAGATGGGTGTATTTAACCGCTGTGGCATTGTTGTAAACACCGCCTGGGGTTTGATCGACGCCGGCGCCGTATTTGGGGGCCAGCCGGATCATCTCCTTGATTTTATTCAAGCGCTCGGCGCTTAAAGTGGGTAGCGGCAGCGGAGCGTCTTCGGGATGCAGCCAGTTTTGTAGCCATTCACGAAATGCCGCCCAGGCGCTTTTCGGTTGTAAGTTTTTTACGTCGAAATCGGCCTGCATCGCCGCCAGCAATTCGCCGGCCGAGATTTTGCCGCCGAACACCAAGCTGTCCAGCACGCAAAACGAATCGATCACATCGGCCAGACCGATCACCGCAATTCCCGCTGAATTGTATTTGGCGCCGCCGGCGGTCAGATCCCTAAAACTGGCGCCGTCGCTGTCCGGGGTGTTGGTGGGGCCGGTAAACAAGCCGGACAAAAATGGCGACTGCCGGGATTGCTCGTAGAAACGGCCGAAGTAATTGTTGCATTGCACGACGTGGCGGGCCATTTCGTTCAATTGAAATTTAAAGGCTTCGATAAACGCCTGCATGCTGTCCAGCTTGGTCAACGGCGAGGTGGTATAGCGTTCATTGCCGTAAAACAGATTGGGCGATTTCGGCGCCACGCCGTCGCTGCGATGTTTGCCGCCGTACAAGGCCAGCTCCAACACGGCCGGCAACACCATCAAGGTCGAGCCGGTGTTGCCGTAATGTTTGTGTGCGGCGTTTTCTTCGATGCAGCCGATGGAGGTGTAGTCGTAGGCATCGGCCAAGGCTTCTTCTGGGTTGATGCCGGCATGGGCGGCGTAATAACTGGACATCGCCGGCACTACGGCGGCGTCACCATGCAAAGCCGGCGTGGCGCGAGTCAGAATATTGACCTGGCAAATCCGTTTTAGATACGGGTCCATCACCTCGGCCGGCAGCGGATTGCCTTGGGCGTCGCGATGATGCACGTCGCGGTGGTAACGGGCATGCACGTTGGGGTCGCGGATCGACAAAATCTCGGTAGCCTTGAGGATGATATAGGTCATATCGTTGACCGCATCGAGCACCTGGCCATTCTGGTAACGGGTGCCGCCGACGGTCAGGGCCTGATTGGAGCCGCTACCGGCGAACAGCGTTTCGGAACCGGAGGTGGACAGTGGTACATGATCGGAACAATGCAGGAAGAAGTGGCTGACCAGTTCTATCGCCCGGCGAGTGCAATCGTCCTGTGCCTGGGGGCTATCCAGTTTTTGCCAGTCGGCCAGATAGAACGGATTGAGGATTTGATCCAGCCGGCCGATGGAAAAACCGAAATTGGTGTTTTCCTGCATTAACAGGTGGTAACAAATCCAGACCACCGCCAGCGCTTCGTGCAAGGTTTCGGCAGGTTGGGCCGGAACCTTCCGGCAGATGGTCGCCAGTACCTGATTGCCGGCCTGATCGGCGGCTTCGGCCAAGTGTTGGGCGTAAATTTTGGCGCCTTCGTAAACCTCGATCACGCCTTGCAGAAACTCTTTTTGCTGGGGCGTGGCGGCCGCGCCACTGGCGATGTCTTGCCGGGCACGGTCGATCAAACCGTCAAAACCGTATTTCAAAACCCGCTCGAAATCCGGCACCGTATGCGAAACGCAGGTGGCTTTGTCGGACAGGAAGAAGGCTACTCGCTCCATCAATTCCTGGGCTTTCGGGGTTTCTCCGGCCCTTTTCCGCAAGGGCGGATCTATCGATTCCGGATAATCGCCGCCGATCCGGTCGCGGTTTTCATAAGCAGCGCTATCGTAGTCGCTGTAACGAGCCAGTTCCTGTATCGGTTTTTGTTCCAGCCAGAACGGAAAAATCTCCCGATTCAGGCGGTCGGCCACTTCCGGGCGAATCTTGAACGGATTTTGGCTACGGGTGGTGACGGTTTTCAGTTCCGGCCAGATGCAATAGCCTATGGTGTCGGCGTAGACCACCGGACCGACAAAGCTGGTGGTGGTTTGGCCCGGCAGCAAGTCGTCGGGTTTAACGATTGCAGTTTTATTGGTGAAGATATGGCGTATTGCTTTGGCACGCCGGGTATAGGGTGGCAAGGCCTGATTTTCGGGCTTGCGCAGGAATTCGGTCAGCAAACGCGGCAGCTCGTCGCAAATCTCCGGCGTTCCTTCCGGCGCAAACAGCTTTTCGCGCCAAGCGCTGACTACCGGGAATTGCTCCAGCGTGATGTGGCGTAGCGCCAAGTCCTTCAAGGTTTTGACTTTCTCGAAGTCTGGGTTGGCGATGGGAAATAAATCGACTTTGCCGGACTCTGATGCCGGTCCTGCGGAACCCTTTTCGAGTTCTACCGAAATACCGCCGTCGGATGATGGATATGGAACAGACATGTTCGCTCTCCTTACAACTAGGCGATCCCTCGAAAGCGTGTGCCGACAGCTTGCGGCGTGATCGCCAGCTCCCTGCCTCGGCCATTTTTGTGATGGGCATCTAAATTATAGCGCAATCCTCAAGAAACGTAAGGAAATGCTTACCGCAAGTTTCCTCGATTGCCGCGAACCGGAAACTGCATAGCCGGACCGAAAATCGGAACCGCCTGCGAATAAAGCTTGGATGCGTTCATCCCGAGAGTCGGCTTAGCCTAACCCTGCGGCCGTTATCAGCGTTCAAGGTGGGTAACCATGTGGAAAGCGAGGGCGAAACGCTTACGCTTGGCGATTTTCAGATAATGTAAGATGTTGAAAAAACTAAATGGTGCCGGCAATAGGAATCGAACCTACGACCTTCGCGTTACGAGTGCGCTGCTCTACCTGCTGAGCTATGCCGGCTTTGGGATGCTTGAGACTGACTTTAGAGGGTAAACGGTTGACGGAACGTGCTATCGCACGCATCGTGCTGACCAATTTTAATCAAAACGGCGACGCTACCGCAATGCAATCGACGGTGCGCTAAATTGCAATACCTTTCGACAATCAACAGCCGCTATATTCTAACGCATTTGGCGGAGCCAGAAAAACATAAGGTAGGGTTCGATGGAAAAGTGGGGCGAAAAAATCTCCAGCCTTTGATAACGCGACATCGCGTAGGGGAGGCGCGAACTCGCGATGTCCGGAAAGGCTGGAGTAAGAGCGTATTAGTTTCCGCCTTTGAAAGTGATTTCTAACGCATGCAGCGCATTCGCGCAGTTTTCGTTGCTTTGGTTGCTTGGATTGTCATGGCAGACTTGGTTTTGGACTTTGGCCTCCTGGATATTGGCCACGTACCAAGCGACCGATTTTGCGTCTTCTTTGCCCGACTCATTGGCAACGGTCACATTCAGGGCAGCGGTTGAACCCAGCAGAACAACTGCGGCGGCTATCAGCATCACGTGTGATTTTTTCATAAAGACTCCTTGGCTAATTGGATTATCGGGAATGATTCCGCTCATGCGCACCTGCATGAGGTGGCGATAATCTAGCAAAGACGCCTAACGTTTAAAATGTGGCCTATTGCCGCGCGACAATATGTCTCTACACTGCGTGATATCACACAATTTTCGCTTAAGGCATCGGCATTGCAGCCGACTTGATACGTTAGATTTGCGGTGTGTGAAAAAAAGGAAGAAGGAGAAGCGCAATAAGCTGGGTTATTGCGCTTAAAGTGGACTTACTTGATTTTCAACAGCTCTTTGCCGTCGCTGGAAAAATGGCAGATACCGGCTGCGAAGTAGTTGCATTCTTCAGACTGGTCGAGTTTGGCGCCGTTCGGGGTAAGGTGGACTTTTACGGTACAGGAACGCGCTTCGCCTTCGATGTGCTTTTTCAAGACCAGCTCGTTTTCGCCGGCCGCTTTAGCGTCGCCGGATACTTGCGCGGAGCATGCGCTTTTGCCGACTTCATCGGGATTCGGTTCGAAATCCACATCGGCGGTTACGTTGTATTCGTTGCCCAGCTTGGTGACTTTCAAATGCTGCACATGATTGCCGTCGCGCAAGATGTAATGGTCGGTAGCGGCAAACACAGAGCCGGACGCCAGCAGAGCGACGGCCATAATCAAGCCTTTTTTCATGTTGTAACCTCATCTCTTTTTAAAATTATTCAAGCGGCGCCAGCCAGGCCCGGTTTGCTAACCGGCAGACTGGTGCAATGCTTGAGCGGGAAGCCTCGGCGATTGTACCGCACCGTTCGGCATAACCAAAGACTGGAAACCCCCGGCAACCGCAGCCGATGCGGCGGACGCCGCCACGCCGCTGGCGGCAATCCATGAAACCCCCGGCGATTTGTGCCATAATCCGCCCTCATTTTTTCCGGCCGATTTCCCCCATGTCCAAGCGAAAAATCCTAGTTACCAGCGCCTTGCCTTATGCCAACGGCCCGATTCACCTCGGCCATCTCGTCGAATACATCCAAACCGACATCTGGGTGCGTTTTCAAAAGCAACGCGGCCACGAATGCTTTTATGTTTGCGCCGACGATACTCATGGCACGCCGATCATGTTGCGCGCCGACAAGGAAGGCATTACGCCGGAACAGTTGATTGCCGACGTGGAAAAACAACACCGCGCCGATTTCGCCGAGTTCGGCGTCGGGTTCGACCAGTACCACAGCACTCATTCTCCGGAAAACCGGGAGTTTTCGGCCTTGATTTACCAGCGCCTGCGCGCCGGCGGGCATATCAGCCAGCGCAGTATCACCCAGGCCTACGACCCCAAAAAAAACATGTTCTTGCCGGACCGCTTCATCAAAGGCGAATGCCCTAAATGCGGTGCGGCCGATCAATACGGCGATAGCTGCGAAGCTTGCGGCGCGACCTATTCGCCGACCGAGCTGAAAAACGCGGTTTCAGCCATTTCCGGCGAGCGGCCGATCGAAAAAGAATCGGAACATTACTTCTTCGAGTTAGGCCATTTCGAGCAAATGTTGCGGGAATGGACCACTGCCGGCCACTTGCAACCGGAAGTCGCTAACAAAATGGCGGAATGGCTGGAAAACGGCTTGCAGCAATGGGATATTTCCCGCGACGCCCCCTATTTCGGTTTCGAGATTCCCGATGCCCCCGGCAAATACTTTTACGTCTGGCTGGATGCGCCTATCGGTTATATGGCCAGCTTCAAGCATCTGTGCGACCGGTTGGGCTTGAACTTCGACAGCTTTTGGCAGAAGGACAGCGACGCCGAGTTGTACCATTTCATCGGCAAGGACATCATTTACTTCCATGCCCTATTCTGGCCGGCGATGTTGACCGGCGCCGATTTCCGCACCCCCAGCGCCGTCTTCGCCCACGGTTTTCTGACGGTGAACGGCGAAAAAATGTCCAAATCGCGCGGCACTTTCATCAAGGCCCGCACCTACTTGGACCATCTGAATCCGGAATATTTGCGCTATTACTTTGCCGCCAAACTCGGTGCCGGCGTCGACGACATCGACTTGAACTTCGACGATTTTTGTCTGCGCGTCAATTCCGACCTGGTCGGTAAAGTCGTCAATATTGCCAGCCGCTGTGCCGGCTTTATTCACAAACGCTTCGCTGGGTTGTTGTCGAATACCTGCGCCGAACCGGCTCTGTTCCAGCAATTCGTCGACGCCAATACGGCGATTGCCGAGCTATACGAACGCCGCGAATTCGGTAAGGCGATGCGGGAAATCATGGCGCTGGCCGATAAAGCCAACCAGTACATAGACGAGAAAAAACCTTGGGTTATCGCCAAGGAAGAAGGCAAAGACGCCGAGCTGCACGACGCCTGTAGCATGGGCATCAACCTGTTCCGGATGCTGGTGGTTTACCTGCGGCCGGTGATTCCGGCTTTGGCCGCCAACGCCGAAAGCTTTTTAAATATTCCGCCGCAGGTGTGGCCCGACGTGGTGGAGCCGTTGCTCGGCCACCAAATCAATGCCTTTACGCCGTTGATGACGCGAGTGGAGCCGGACAAAATTGCAGCCATTGTCGAAGCGTCCAAGGAAAACCTGGAAAAAACGCCACCGGTCACACCAAAATCGGCAAAGGCGGAAGCATCAGAGCCGGCCGCCGGCATCGAACCGATCGCCAGCCCGATCGAGATCGACGACTTCGCCAAGATCGATTTGCGCGTCGCCCGCATCGTCAAAGCCGAAGCGGTAGAAGGTGCCGAGAAACTGCTGCAATTGACCGTGGATTTGGGCAACGAAACCCGCAATATTTTCGCCGGCATCAAATCGGCCTATACCCCGGAACAACTGGAAGGCAAACTCACCGTTGTCGTTGCCAACCTGCAGCCGCGGAAAATGCGCTTCGGCACCTCGGAAGGTATGGTGTTGGCGGCCGGACCCGGCGGTAAAGATATTTTCGTGTTATCGCCGGACCAAGGCGCACAGCCGGGCATGCGGATCAAATAAAGCCAAGGGCATGACTGCAACCGAAACCGCGCTAGCCGACCGTATCGACGCCGTTCTGCCGCAAACCCAATGCGGCAAGTGCGGCTACGCCGGCTGCCGGCCTTACGCGGAAGCCATCAGCAGCGGCGACGCGGACATTAACCAATGCCCGCCGGGCGGCGCTAACGGAATTCGGTTGCTCGCGGACGTGCTTGGGGTTGCGGCCAAACCGTTGAACCCGGCATTTGGCGTCGAGCGTCTACGGCTGATCGCGGTGATTAACGAAGCCGAATGCATCGGCTGCACCAAATGCCTGCCGCCGTGTCCGACCGATGCCATTTTGGGCGCCGCCAAACATATGCATACCGTCATCACCGAGCTATGCACCGGTTGCGAATTGTGCGTTGCACCATGCCCGATGAATTGCATCGCCATGGTGCCGGCCGATAATGCCGATTGGACTCCGGAGGACGCCGGCCGCGCTCGCGTTCGTTATCAAGCGCGCAACCGACGCTTGGCCAGGCTGGAAGCAGAAAAGGCCGAGCGTCAGCTGCGGCAAAAACAGATGCTGGCAAAACTGCGCTCGGCAAAAAAAACCGCTTAAGCGCAAGCCGGCCATGACTTTACCGGCTTTTGCCCGTATAATGGCGGCCTTTCTAAACACCTTTAGCTCACACTGGAACGAGCTGATTTACTTTCGGTAAACACAGCGCCGAATTGTAGGTTTTAGAATTACGGTCGAAGCCGATTGACCATATTAAATTATCGTTAGACCGCAAATCACATAGCGCCCGTAGCTCAGCTGGATAGAGCGCAGCCCTCCGGAGGCTGAGGCCAGAGGTTCGAATCCTCTCGGGCGCGCCATTTTATCAGTCTAACCCACTGATATTCCTGATTTTTCAGTAGCTTGCTAGGTATCGAGGTGTCACAAAAGGTGACACAAGGTCGGCATCTGGCTATGCTTGTTCGCATGAAATACCTTCATCAAAAGCACCCCAACGGCGTCTATTATTTCCGTAAGCGTGTCCCTGGTGACTTAGTCGAGAGGGTTGGTAAACGCTTGTGGATGCAGAGCCTAAAAACGAGCGACTTAATAAAGGCGCAGCTTGCCGCTAAACGCCTGGATCGCGATCTCGAAGCAACGTGGGCTAAGCTCCGCCTGCCTCCAGAAAGCCCCATAGTTGAGGCTCAGCGCATCTTTGATGCCTTAACAACACCCGAAGAAAACGCCGGTTTGGCTTTCGATTACATCGATCACCTAGCTGAAAAGCAGCCGCTTGCTTTAGTGGCTGAGTACGAAGGCTCCGCCCGAATGTTAGATGCTCCCACGGCTAACTTGACCCACACTGAGAAGAAAGTACTCGACCTTATAGCTGGCAGGCCGATCACTCTAACGGATGCCGTAACGTATTACATCGAAGTCAGCGGTAAGCGTGACGACCGGAAGTTCACGCAGTCGGTGCAGCAGGCCTTAACGTTCTTCGTTGATTACCTCGGCGATAGGCCGATCGACCAATATAAGCGCCGTGAGATTGAGGAGCGACTGGTTAGCGGTGTTCAATCAGAGGGACTGAAGACGGCGACTGTATCCCGACGCCTATCCTCCATAAAGTCAGCGGTAAATAAGGCGATCCTCAATTTCGAGTACTCATTTAAAAATCCATTCGAGAAGCACACCATCCCAGGTCTCAGAGATGATGAAGATTCCCGTACCAGCCTCACCCCAGAACAGCAGGCCGCCTTACTCGCCTTGCTTGGCAAGTCGGAAAACAGCGATACATTGAATGGTCTCCGCATCCTGTTCGATACGGGGATGCGTGTTTCCGAGTGCGTGGGCTTGCGGGTCGAGGATATACACCTAGAAGCCGATATTCCCTACATTAAATTACATCGTAACCCTTTGCGAAGGCTGAAGACCAAACAAAGCCAACGCTTAATTCCCTTGATTGGTTACGCCTTGGTAGGCATTAAACGCCAGCTTGAACTTAGTCAAGGCGGCGAGTGGCTGTTTCCCAAGTATGTCGATCTGAAGCGCGAAGAGGTTAAAAACGATGGTGCCTCCAATGCCATGAATGGGCGCTTGAAGTCACTCGGGTTTACATGCCATTGCTTGCGGCATAACTTAAAGGATCGTCTTCGTCTTGCGGACGTTTCAATGGATCACATACGCGAGCTTCAAGGCTGGAGCCGGGGGGATCAGGCCAGCCGGTACGGTGAAATGACGCTCCTCGGGGTGCTACAAGACAAGCTAAAGAGGATCGAAATTTTAAGCTGATTTCTGGGGTTGGGGGGTGTCTGTCTGTTAGTTCCCATAAATGGGATAAGTCATTGAAAAACAAGGATAATAATTGACGAATCCGCCTTAAATCGCGTAGTCTGTTATCTCACTTTAACAACTAGCTGGGGGACCTATGAGGTGGTATTTTTCTATAGAAGTTGAGCCAAGATCGTTAATCATTGGCCGCCATGATTTTTACCTTGTTGTGCATACGGAAGGGGTCAGCCTGCCGTTTCAAATAGAACGGGGTCGGCCCGGTGAGATTAGCTTCCATTGGCGCAGGCATACGCTTCATTACTGCAACAACGTAGTCTTCAACGCTCGGAAAAAGGCGGCGGAAATCTGCGCATAGTTTGTAACCTTCAGGGCTGTTCGCTGTCGTTCGTTCACGTTCAGCCCTGCCTTGGGTAGCCTGCCGGCCTCCTCGGGCTTCCTGGTGTATTCTCAACTAAGCCTGACTATGGGCCCCGCTTCGGATGGTGCCGACGGCCCCCGCATGGGGGACTTTGCGGTTTCGTCGGTATTCAGAAGACCACACGGAAATTTTCGACAAAATCAGGTTGGCTTCAATATTTAGGTAACAGGAGTGATGCGTTCCAGGTGGGAAGTACTCCGCCATACCAAGCCCCTTGTTTTTCATTACTGCGTAATCCTTTCCGGACTGGCTTGGCGTTATCAAGGTACTCAGTTAGCGCGCTCGGTGTTTTGTTGAGTGACGCCATAATGTCCGCCTCAGCTTGCCCAAGCATCGCCTCAAGTACCTCCCTTTGGGTTCTGCCTTGATGGCGCGCGAGTCGCTCTAGCTGGCGCTTGGCCGTGACACTTAGGATGATATTTAGGCGCTCGCCTAGTGCTTGCTCGCGCTGCCTGTCTCGGTATGCCTTCTGGATTTCTGCGTTACTTTTAGCCATATAGTCCCCTTTGCCAGTATTACTGCGTAATGTACAGCATGCGGTTATAAGTGGCTAGTATCAGTTGACTAATTCCTGTCCAAGCTTGAATATTAGGGACTTACTCAATATTGGGGGGTATATGTTGGAAAAGGAAGATATAGAAGGTTTAAGGCGGGCACGGGCTCAGTTAAGCGACTCTCTTTACCATGCTACAGCGCAGCGGTTGACGACCTTTCGCCATGTTTCTTGGGGTGTACTCGCTGGGGTGTTCCTTACTGCTGCGGTGATGGATGCGCCAGAGAAGATGGTACCGCGTTTGATCGGTGGCTTTGCCTTGTTCCTGTTTGTGACTTATAAGCTTTATGCACGTTCGGAATATAAAAGCAATTGGCTACAGGCTGAGCGGCTTTGCCCGCATAAAGTGCTTTATCCTGAGTCTTACGTGGAATTGCCCCCGGCGTCGCGCCCAAGTTCATCAACAGTTCTTGAAAAGCCAGAGAGTGGCCCACGCTCCAAAAATGGGGGCTGTCTATTTGAAATTGTTGTTGGCCTGATATTGCTGTACGGAGTTTATCTGGCAATTTATTCATTCGCACACCACAAATAAAACCCACAGATGCCTGGAGGCAGGCAAACTGCGGGCTTGAGGTTGCTCAGTTAGGTCCGGCTACCTGTACAAATGTACAGGCTAAAGGGATGTACAGCAGGTGCTCTGGTGGGTAACTAAAAGCCATACTCCATATCTCCATCTTCGGCTTCCCTATCGGTTTCTTCCTTGAGGAGCGTCTTTAGTTGTCCCACCAGTTCTGGGCTGTATTTCTCCAGAGCCATAAAGGTTATGACAGGATCGGCAGTCAATTGCTGCTTAAAATGGGTGCGTAGTTTGTCGGCTAGTCTTTGTGCCTTGCCTTCCATGATTGCCCGATAATCCACATCTTCACCATTACCCGGCCCCTGCTCATACCATCTTTGGGCATGTGTCCACCGCTCTAGTGGGGGCTCTGCGTATGTCTCGCGTAGGGTTGCAAGTACGTGAATCATTCTGCCGACAAGGCTGGTCGAACGGTTGGACATCTTGGCTATTTGTGACTTAGAGTAAACCCGTTCGCCGTTCTCCTTGGTAAGATTGACCAGCTCCCAAGCGTATTGGCTTTTATCCTTGTCGGACATGGGACGCTTGTCTTTTACGTTGGCGTCCCCAGCTTTGGCAAAGGCATCATAAATGCTACCCTCAAAGACCTTTACGGGGATGTTATCTTTCCAGGCCATCGCCTTGTAAGCTTCGTACCTGTGGTGGCCGTCGATACATGCCCAGGCATCGCCTACCCAGTAAATTAGTATTGGTGCCAATGGGTTACCCTGGTTGTGCTTTAGTGCCGACTCCAGCGTTTTAACGTGCTTTCGCCCGTCGATGGTCCCCAGGGTGCCCCCCGCCCTATGTTGAAATACTTCCTCAATTATCTCGATTTTCTTTAATGGTAGCTTAGTGGGCTGTTTGGTAGGGGGCTGGCCCTTCTCAATGCGTCGCTTGAGTTCTTCCAGGGCTGTAAGCCGTGCGGTTTTATTAGCGCTCATTCTGCTTCAGTGGCTTCAATAGGTCCCACTATCGGGCTTGGTTGTCGGCCTTGTGCTGTTCCAGTATTAAGGTCAGGCACTGATTATTGTTCAGGTGTACCCGATGTTCCCTTTCGTATTCCCGCTGGAAGTCCTTCAGGTAATCGAAGGCGGCAAGCGGTAGCGCAAAGGCTCGATAAATCTTAGGTTGCTGGCTCATTCTGCATTCCATGTAACATATTGAAAAAAATGGTGTTCTACTGCTAGAGGAGCCGTTTCAGGTCTTTGTTTCTGTGGTTGCTGCCTTCATCATTCGTTGCAGCGTGGATAGCGAAATATCCAGCGCCTTGGCTGTGTTTCGCCAGGATGAACCGGACGCGAGTAGGTCCTTGGCTCTGGCTTTTAGTTCGGCATTATCCACCTTCACAGGGCGCCCCAACTTAGCGCCGTCTGCTTTCTTCTGAGCCAGTTTCGCCTTGGTGCGCTCGCTGATAATTTGCCGCTCAAACTCAGAGATGGCGGCGAGCATGTTGAGTGTGAGGTTGGCTTGCGCGGAGTTATCCAGTGTGCCCAAGCCGAGTACATCAAGGACCGCGCCGCGATCAATCAAGGCCCTAACGGTCGCGATCACGTCCAGTATATCCCGTCCCAGGCGATCCAGCTTAGTGACTACCAGCGTATCCCCTGCGCTGAGTCTATCGTTTAACCGCTGGAATTGCTCCCGTTGCAGGGCTGGGACTTTGCCGCTCACGCCTTGTTCCGTAAAGACGCGATCCGGTTCTACCGTGTAGCCGGCTCCGGCGATCTGGGTTAGTTGTTGCTCGGTGGTCTGGTCCTTAGTTGATACCCTGAGATAAGCAAAGGTCGGCATAGTGGGTGCTCCCGTTATGTACTGAAAACGGGGTGTATTATCTCGGTACAGTGTATCTGTGTCAATACCCCATTAATGAACACAGTTTGAGTGTACCGATCCACGTGGTCAAAAACGAACGTTAAAGAATACGCTCGGTGCGGCTTGCTGCTGGTGAAGGTATCTCCAACGGGCGCGCTTGGCGCTTTATCTCGATTTGGTGTGCCGTTATCGATCCACTAGAACTTGGGTGGGAGCGCGGGCGGGGTTATGGGGGGCTTTCTGCGATCCTCGATATTCAGAAGACCACGCGGAAATTTACGATACTTTCGGTTGTTGCCTCTTTAGTTTAAAGGTAACACAACGGTATACACATAGCGCGTTGACTTACTGACTGGTATGTTTAAAATGCCTTTATCTTTCAATCACCTAGCTTGACGAGAAATCGTTATGCCGTGCTTCTCGGGCGCGCCATTTTATCAGTATAACTTACTGATATTCTTGATTATTCAATAGATTGCCAGGTACCAGGTGTCACAAGGGTGGCTCCGGCTATACTTGTGGACATGAAATACCTTCATCAAAAGCAGCTCAACGGGGTTTATTACTTCCGCCGCCAAACAGGCCTCTAACTCGACGCCTGGAAAGTCAGCCTTCGCACGTTAGACCACCCTTCCGCTGATTTGGCTAATATCGAAAATGAAGCCGCTGGCTTCGATAGCGGGCAGGCCGAACGGTCGGAAAAGGGTGCGAATTTAGTAAGCTGCTACGCCATTTCGCGACATAGTTTTAGGGAACGCCAAATCGATATCCGCAGGCGGCGTAAATGCCAACTTCGCCTCGATCAATTCTCGCCTAAGTTTGCAGGGGATCCGGCGAGTCGTTGGTAACCGCTCTTGATGGCCTGCGCCAGTTCGTGCACCGCCATTGCGTAATGCGTACTGTGGTTATAGCGGGTAATCACGTAGAAATTCGGATGGCCCAGCAAATATTCGTCGTTGCTTTGATGCCGGAGCAACACCAGCCGCAGCGGATAATCGCAGCCGCAATGGCCGGCCGGTTCGATACCGGCTTGGGCCAACGTGCCGAGCGGATATTCGTGGTCGATACCCGGTTCCAGGCTATCGATGCCGCTATAGCTGCCCCGGGTCCGGCTCACCACCGGTTGGCCGTCGCGCCAGCCGTGCTGGGCAAAATAATTGGCGACGCTGCCGATCGCATCCTCCGGATTCCATAAATCGCGGCGACCGTCGCCGTTGAAATCCACGGCCCACTGCAAAAAGCTGCTGGGCATGAACTGGCCCAACCCCATCGCTCCGGCGAATGAGCCGACCGGTTTGCCGGGATCGATACCTTCGCTACGCGCCATCAGTAAGAAGCTCTCCAGCTCGCTTCGGAAAAATTCGCAGCGGCGTTGGTAATCGAAACCCAATGTGGTCAGCGCATCGATCACCCGGTGGTTGCCGACGAAGCCGCCGAAAGTGGTTTCCACTGCCATGATGCCGAGAATGTACTCGGCCGGAACGCCGTATTGCTGGCTGGCGCGCTGCAAGGCGGCCTGGTGTGTGCGCCAGAACGCTACGCCGCCATCAATATGCCGGGTATCCAGAAACTGGGAACGGTAGCGGGTCCAGCCGCCTTTACTCGGTTTGCCTTTCAAACCTTGGTCGGATTTGGCCAGATAATCCAGCGTCCATTGCTTGCGCTTGGCTTGCGAGAACAAACCGTTCAAATATTCCCTATCGAAACCGTGCTTTTGCACCATCTGCTCGATAAATTGCGTCAGCGCCGGATAGCCGGCGTAATCGCCGCTGACCGCGCCGGCGCGGTAGCCGCCGACGCTGGCAAAAGGTCTCAGGTCGGGTCGGATATGGGCGGATTGGCTGGGCGGATTGGGTTTGACCGCTGCCGAGGCCCGCGGTTGGTTACGCGGCGGCTCGGAGGCGCAGCCGACCAGTGCCGCGGCCAACGCCGCGGCAGCGGCAAATTTGAATATCGGGCTAACAGAGATTAAGTGTGGCAAAAGGGCTGAATCCGGGTTTATTTATAAAGGCTGCCTCCGTCTTCGTCGTTCTCGGCCAGCGACATGCCGGCGGTTTCGAAATTGACGTTCTCGGCCCCCAGTTTGATCATCAGGCGGACTTCGTTGCGGGAGTCGGCAGCGTGTAGAGCATCTTCGTAACTAATTTTACCGGCTGTGTACAGATCGTAAAGCGCCTGGTCGAAAGTCTGCATGCCATGCTCGCGCGAGTTTTTCATCAGCTCCTTCAATTTATGCACTTCGCCTTTGCGCACCAGGTCGGCGACCAACGGCGTATTCAACAGAATTTCGATGGCCGGATAGCGGCCCTTGCCGTCGGCGCGTTGGATCAATTGTTGGGCGACGATCCCGCGCAGATTCAGCGACAAATCCATGAACAACTGGCTGTGCATGTCTTCGGGGAAGAAATGTAAAATCCGGTCCAGCGCCTGGTTGGCGTTGTTGGCGTGCAGCGTGCAGACGCAGAGATGGCCGGTCTCGGCGAAGGTAATCGCGTGTTGCATCGTCTCGCGGGTGCGAACCTCGCCGATCAGAATCACGTCCGGGGCCTGGCGCAGGGTGTTTTTCAAAGCCACTTCGAACGATTCGGTATCCAGCCCCACTTCGCGCTGGGTAATGATGCAGCCCTGGTGCGGATGGATGAACTCGATCGGATCTTCGATGGAAATGATGTGGCCGCTGCTGTTTTCGTTGCGGTGGCGAATCAAGGCCGCCAACGAGGTCGATTTACCGGTACCGGTCGCGCCGACGAACATCACCAGGCCGCGCTTGTGCATGATCAATTCTTTCAACACCGGCGGCAGATGCAATTCTTCCGCGCTTGGAATCGTGGTTTCGATCCGGCGCAACACCATGCCGGCGGAATCGCGCTGGGTGAAGGCGCTGACCCGGAAGCGGCCGAGCTTATGTGCGCTCAACGCAAATTGGCATTCCTTGGTGTTTTCGAATTCGTCGCGCTGGCGCTGCGACATGATGCCGAGTACCAGTTTCATGGTTTGGTCGCTGGTCAGCGGCGTCTTCGAGACTTCGACGACTTTGCCGTTGACTTTCATCGACGGCGGCCGGCCGGCGGTGATGAACAAGTCCGAAGCCCGTTTTTCCACCATCAATGCCAATAGCGCGTTAAAGTCCATCGGTCCTCCTCGCCAATTAGCGGAACATGTCTTTATTGACGGCTCGGGTCATCGCCGCTTTGGCGGTAATCAGGCCCTTGTCGACCAACTCTTTTAAATTTTGGTCCAGCGTCTGCATGCCGTCCTTGCGCCCGGTTTGAATCGCCGAATACATCTGCGCCACCTTAGCTTCGCGGATCAGGTTGCGGATCGCCGGGGTACCGACCATGATCTCGTGCGCAGCGATCCGGCCGCCGCCCACTTTCTTCAACAGCGTTTGCGATATAACCGCTTGCAACGATTCCGATAGCATGGCGCGGATCATGTCTTTCTCGGCCGCCGGGAACACGTCGATAATCCGGTCTATGGTCTTGGCGGCGGAGGTGGTGTGCAGGGTGCCGAACACCAAGTGGCCGGTTTCGGCCGCGGTCAGCGCCAAACGAATGGTTTCCAGGTCGCGCATCTCGCCGACCAGGATGATGTCGGGGTCTTCCCGCAACGCGGAGCGCAACGCTTCGTTGAAACCCAAGGTATCGCGGTGCACCTCGCGCTGGTTGATTAGCGACTTCTGGCTTTCGTGGACGAACTCGATCGGGTCTTCGACGGTCAGGATGTGGGCATAATCGTTATTGTTGATATGGTTGATCATCGCCGCCAACGTGGTCGATTTACCGGAACCGGTCGGTCCGGTCACCAGGATCAAGCCGCGCGGTTTGGTACACAATTCCTGGAAAAACTTGGGTGCATCCAGCTCTTCCAAGGTCAGGACTTTCGACGGAATGGTGCGGAATACCGCGCCGGCGCCGCGGTCCTGGTTGAAGGCGTTGACCCGGAACCGGGCCACGCCGGGCAAGGCGAAGGAAAAGTCGGTTTCCAGAAACTCCTCGTAATCGCGGCGCTGTTTGTCGTTCATGATGTCGTAAATCAGCGCATGCACTTCCTTATGGTTCAGCGCCGGGATGTTGATCCGGCGAATATCGCCGTCCACCCGTATCATCGGCGGCAAACCGGCGGAAAGGTGCAAGTCGGAGGCTTTATTCTTGACGGAAAACGTCAGCAGTTCGGCGATATCCATGGTCGATTCCCAACGGTGTAAATGTCGTTGCCAAGGATAGTACACAAATGGAAACAGGCGGCCGCCCGGGCCGCATTTTTCCGCCGCTTAGTCGGCTGTTCGGGCTTTTTAACCGGTATGGCATCGCCGGCCGGCGCCGCAGCGGCAATGGCGGCCGCGCTGCCGGTTCGCCTTACAAACCGTCCAAAATGCTTTTTTTCTTCTCGGCGTAGTCTTCGGCGGTGATCAATTCGGCTTCGAACAGTTTTTTCAGTTGCGCCAGTTTTTCCATCGGATCGGCGGATGCAGCCTGGGTGGGTGCGGCCGGCGCCGCGGCGGGTTGGTTCATCGCTTGCGCCATGGTTTGGCCGAAACTGATGCCGGCGCCCAAGCCCATACCCATGCCCGCGCCGCCGCCTTCGTTGCGGGCGGCTTCGCGCATCGCCTCCAATTGCTGGATGCGGGCGTAGTCCAGACCGACTTCCTTGGCGGCCTGGGCCTCGGCGGTCATATCGGCGATGCGATTGACGCGTTTCAAGGTTTCTTCGTCGAAGTCGGTGCCTTCGATCCGAAAATCGGTGAGGGCGAAGCCGAGCTCGGCGAACTGCGGCAACAACTTTTGCATCACGCCGGCGGCGATTTCCTCGCGGTTGGTGTCGATGTCCAGATAGCCGAAACGGCTGGTGGCCAGAAAATCGGCCAGCGGCTGGCTGAGGCGGGCGACGATGACGCTACGCAACTGCTCGGTGGTAAACAGGTTTTGTTCGCCGACCACGTTGACGAAAAACTGGGCGGGTTCGGCCAGGCGGTAGCTGTAATTGCCGTAAGCGCGCAGCCCAACCGGAAATTTGTAGGTCGGGTCCAGGTACTTGATCTGCGAGCTGGTGCCCCACTTCTGGTCCAGAATCACGGTCTTGCGGTAGAAATAGATGCCGACCTTGTACTGGCTTTCGAAGAATTGCATGAAGCTGGCAATCGTGGTCCAGAACGGGATGTTGTCGGTTTGCAGATTGTAGGAACCTTCGCTGTCGAACACCGCCTGCACCTTACCGCGGTAGACGAAAATACAACCCTGGCCGGGGCCGACGATTAGCGTCGAGGCGTTTTTGATTTCGTCGCCGTTGTCGGTCCATTGTTCGAACAAGGCGTTCGGTGCCGGATTTTGCCATTCGATGACCGAACGCAATTGGCGTTGCAAACCGTCGAAAAGTCCCATGCGTCTCTCCTGTGGATTTTGAATTGGGTGTTCGCTTGGCGCGCCCGCCGCGTGCGCATCGGCAGGCCGATGCTTAACCACGCCGTTCGGCAAAACGACTAGACTTAGCTGCAGAACGGGTTTGCCCGCCCCGCGCAGTCGACGTTATTCGGCGCACCGGTCGGCAAGCCAGAGTATAGATCAAGCTGGAACAAGCCTATGAAACAGTATTTGGCGCCGGCCTACCAAAGCCGGTTGTGGGACGCGATCCAAAACTTGGAAAACGGCTCGCAGGCCGAAGCGGTGGTGGTATTTCGCGCCCGCTCCGCCGACTATAACTCGGTACCGTTGCTGTGGGGCTTGGCGGCGGCTTGGTTGAGTTTCACCGTAATGATGTACGCGCCGGTTTATTTCGAAAACTGGTTGATTTATTACGCGCCGCTACTGGCGTTTGCCGCGGCCGCCGGCTGCGGCTCGCTGCCGGCGGCCAAGCGCTGCAGCGTGCGCCGGCCAGTGCGCGACAAGTGCGTCGAAATCATGGCCAGGGCCATTTTCCAAAAAGGCGGGATTCAGCATACCAAGGACAAAACCGGCTTCCTGGTGTATTGCTCGTTGCTGGAACGGCGGGTGTTTCTGCTGGCCGACCGCGGTTTGCAGTTGGCGGTGCCGCAGGAGGTATGGCAGGAGTTGCAAAGCGAGTTCGACGGCATATTCGGCGACAGCCAACCGGAACAAAGCCTGCTGCGGGCGCTGGAAAAAACGGCCGCGGCATTCGCCCGCTACTTGCCGGTGCAAGACGGCGACATCAACGAACTGCCGGACCGGCTGGATATCGACTTATGAAAAAGCTGCTCTTGATCCTGGCGCTGGCCGGCCTGGCCGTTTCCCAACCTTTGCCGGCCCGGCCCGGCGGCGGCCACTCCAGCAGTTCCCACAGTTCGCATAGCTCGTCGAGTTCGAGTTTTTCCCATTCCGGCTCCAGTTGGAGCACGCACGACAGCTCGAGCGGCGCGTCGGGCAGCGCCCACCCGATGTCGTCTTTAGAAGCTTTGATCCTGTTCATCGTCATCGTCGCGATCATTATCATCGTGATCCGCAGTCAGGCCGGCGCACGCAGCGTCGTGACGGCACCACCGGCCCAATACCGCGCGCAACGCCAGCAAAGCATTACCGAACAAATCGCGGCTTTGAAACAGTTAGACGCCAACTTCTCCGCCGTGGTGTTTTTGGATTTTGCTCATTCGCTGTACTGCAAGTTCTACGAATATTCCACCAAGCCCGAATTCAGCTACCTGTCGCCGTTCTTGAGCACCGAGTTGCAAGGGCATTTCGAACGTTCGCAGCCCTGGACCGTCAGCGAAATCGTCGTCAATAGCCTGCGCTGGTTGGAGGTCGGCACGTCCGGCAGCGATAGCGATACCATCACCGTAGAAATCGACGCCAATTACACGCTGGATTTGCAGGGCCGGCGTTCGCGTTATGCCGTGGTCGAGCGCTGGCAATTTTACCGGCGCAAAGGCTTGCTGTCGGCGGAGCCGGAAAAAATGCAAAGCGTGAGCTGTCCCCAATGCGGCGGACCGGCGCATTTCACCGACGCCGGCGTCTGCGGTTATTGCGGTGCCAGCGTGCAAAAAGGCGGCGCACAATGGTGTTTGGGCAAACGCGTCGTGGTCAGTACCCGCGCCGTGCCGGCGGTGGAAGGGCTGGCGGCTTACGCCGAAGAACAGGGCACCCAAGCCGTCACGGTCAAGCAAGCGGATTTGATCGAACAGATGAACCGCTGGCAGCAGCGCTACGGCATCGCCGAGTGGCAGCAATTCTGGGCGCCGTTCGAGAACGACGTGGTGCGCAATTATTTCGCGGCGATATACGGCCACTGGAGCCGGCGCGACTGGCAGGCGGCGCGGCATCTGTTATCGGACCGGCTTTACGAAACCAATGCCTTTTGGCAGAAAATGTACGTCGAACGCGGCTGGTTCAACCGTCTGGATAATCTGCGCGTCGAGCAAATCGTGCTGGCAAAAATCGACAGCGATAAATTTTACGAGGCCATCACGGTACGCATTTTCGCCGCCTGCAACGACTACACCGAAGACGCTGGCGGCAAGATCGTCGGCGGCTCGAAAACATCGCTCAGGCGCTTTTCCGAATACTGGACCTTCGTCCGCCGCAGCGGCGCCCAACGCCATGACAAGCCCTACAGCCTGAGCCAATGCCCCAGTTGCGGCGCACCGGCCGACAACATGGGCCAAAGCGGCGAGTGCGGTTATTGCGGCAGCAAGATCAGCACCGGCCAATTTTCCTGGGTCTTGTTTCTGATCGAACAGGACGAGGTGTATTGCGGCTGAGCTGGATGCCGCTCAAGTTGGCAAATTGCCGATCTTCGCTATATCCGCCAATCCAGCATCGGCAGCTCGGAGACTGTCGGGCCTGAAACGCTCAGCAGGACACAGTCCCAGCCCCAATTCCGCGCGTAAGGCATCGAGGCCGGCCCGATTCATTGCGGCAAACCCTCCAATTCGATCAACGGCCGGACTTCGACGGTACCCTTGCGCGCCATCGGGATGCGTTCCGCGGCGGCCAAGGCTTGGTCCAGGTCGGGAACGTCGATCAGGTAATAGCCGCCGAGTTGTTCGCGGGTTTCTGCGAACGGGCCGTCCGTGACCAGACGCTTACCGTCCCGCACTCGCACGCTGGTCGCCAGCGCGGTAGGTTGCAGCGGGCTGGCGGCGACGAATTGGCCTTTCGCCGCCAAATCCTGTGCCAGTTGCCGCGATTCGTCGTAACAGGCTTGGCGTTCGGCTTCGGCCAGGTTTTGTTCTTGGAAATAGATCAGCAACAGGTATTTCATAACGGCGTCTCCCGGCCTTGCAGATAAGCCAGCATTTGTTCCAGCGCCTTGCCCCAGCCAGCCTCGAAGCCCATCGCCGCGTGTTGCTCGCGGCCGGCCGGGTCGGCGTGCAGTACGGTGGCTCGATACCAGGTGCCTTGCGGGTGCTCGCTCAGTTCGATGATGCCGGTCATCGCAAACCCGCCGCAAGGCGCCGCATCAGCGGAACCGAACTGCTTGGGCCGAAAGCCCGGTAATAGCGCGTTGGTCCAGACCAGGCGCCGGTTTTCGACGATTTCCAGGTAGCAGCCGACATTGGGAAATTCGGCGCCTTCCGGCGAACGCATCGTGGTCAGAAAGGCGCCGCCGGGTCTCAAGTCGATTTCGCAGACTACGGTCTGCCACGGCAGCGGGCAAAACCACGGCATCAGGTGTTTCGGCACGGTCCAGGCCTGCCAGATTTGCGCTTTGGGCAGGTCGACGCTGCGTTCGAATACCAGGTCGAGTTGCGGATTGAATACAGCCATTGGGTGTCTCCTAAAAATAATGTCAGGCCGCGGCGGCGGCTCGTTCCAGTGCGGCGATGTCGATCTTGGCCATTGGCAGCATCGCTTGCATCGCTCTCGCGGCCTTGGCCGGATAGGGGTCGCCGAGCAGGCGGCCCAGGGCGGTCGGTACGACTTGCCAAGGCACGCGGAAGCGGTCGGCCAGCCAGCCGCATTGGTTCGGTCGGCCACCCTCGGACAGTTTGTCCCAGTAGTAGTCCACTTCGTCCTGGGTATCGCAGTTGACGACAAACGATATTGCCTGATTGAAACCGAATGCCGGGCCGCCGTTCAACGCGACGAACTCCTGGCCGTTCAGCACAAACCCGGCCGTCATCAGCGTGCCTTCCGGCAGCGGCGCTCCGGCCGGGTAACGGCTGAGGTTCAGCACTTTGCCGTCTTCGAATACCGACAGGTAGAAATTCATGGCTTGTTCGGCCTGGTCGTTAAACCACAGAAACGGCGTGATTTTTGCCATCGCCGCGTCACGCGCAGTCGCCGCCGGCGGCGAGCAGCGCATCCATCTTCGCTTGAAATTCGCTGCCGTCGACATCGGCAATATGGGTCGCCAACATCCATTGGTGGCCGAACGGGTCGCTAACGACGCCCATCCGGTCGCCCCAGAATTGGTCGGCTGGTTCCATCACCGGCGTAGCGCCGGCCGCGACGGCTTGAGCGAAGCCGGTATCGACGTCGTTCAGGTACATGTGCAGTTTCACCGGCGTGCCGCCCAGTTTGCTAGGCGACGCCGAGCCGGCATTCGGGTATGCGTCGGAAATCATGAAATGCGATACGCCGATCGTGAATTCGGCGTGGCCGATTTTGCCGCCCGGCATAAGCAGGCGCATGGTTTCGATGGCGCCGAACGCCTGTCGGTAAAACGCCAATGCGGCCGTCGCGTCGTCGACGGTCAGATAAGGGGTGACGCTTTGGTAGCCTTCGGGGATCGGTTTGACGGGTGTATTCATCGCGGTGCTCCGGTGAGGTGAAAATTAAAAGGTACGCCGCCTAGTCGAACGGCATACCTCCAAATCGACAACCCAGCATTTTTTTTTCGGCTGTCCGCCAACCCGGCCGAAACTCAGGTAGTTGCGGCCGTATCCCGCTAATGCCATTCCTATGCCCGCAGGCCGCCAAATAGCCGATAACCGGGGACTGTCAACCGAGCCCGGACGCATTCGGCAAATAAATCCGTTTGCCATAACAAAGGCTCCGTTCCGCATAAAACCGCGCCAAGTTAAACCGATAAGATAGCCAGCGGCCCACCCAGCGGAAATCGCCTAGTAACGCCATGATTTTATTGCGATTAGCGCCAGGCGGCATCCGGCGGGACCCGCCGGCGTCTACTCCGGACATAACTAAAACCCAATCGACAAGGACTCCTTATGCCACGCACCCAGAGATCGTTTACTTTCAATACCCTGGCTTTGGCCGTATTGGCCGCCTCAGGCCCGGGCTACGCCGCTACTGCCACCACCCCGGTATCCTGCAAATTGATCAGCGCCGACCGGCTGTTCGACGGCAACGAAGTGCAATTCAATAAAAGCGTGCTGGTGGTCGGCGACAAAGTGAAAGCCGTCGGCGATTACGCCAGCCTGAGCGGCCAATGCGCAACCCGTTACAATCTGGGCGACGCGACCATCATGCCGGGCTTTATCGAATCGCACGCCCACGTCACCTTTCAGAACGTCAGCAAAGACAAAATCCTGGAACACGGCATTACCACCGTGCAGGATACCGGCGGGCCGTTGCTGCCGCCGCAAGGCGGTAACGGCAGCCTGCGCCTGCTCAGCACCGGGCCGATTCTGCAAGCTCAGGGCGGCTATCCGTTGAATGTGTTCACGCCGGACGATACCGGCGGCGGTTACGATAAAGTCGGCCTGGCCATTGCCGCCAACGCCACGGAAAGCCAGGTCAGGGCCGTCGTACAGAATCTGGCGGCCGGCGGCGCCTCCGCGATCAAGATCGCGCTGGAACCGGGCGGCGAGGCCGGTGCGCCGTGGATGATGTCGCACGGCCACGGCGAAGTGCCGGCTGCGCCATGGCCGATATTGTCTCAGCAGCAAGTCGCTTGGATCGTCAGCGAAGCCCATAACCAGGGCAAACGCGTGCTGGCTCACGTCGGCGAAAACCGCGGCTTCGAGATCGCCTACGCCGCCGGCGTCGACATGCTGGCTCATATGCCTTGCGCGGCGCTCGACGCCAATTTGTTGCACTCCGCGGTACACGACGGCATGGAATTCATGACTACGATCGACACCTTGGCCTCGTGCGGCGATGGCCTATACCAAAATGCCCACGTGGTGGGCCACGTTTACCAGGAACATGCCGGCGAGGGCTTGGCCTTTCCAATGGTTTACGGTTCGGAAATCGCCCACGATAACGTGCCGTGGGGCATCAACGGCGAAGAATTGCATCTGATGTTGCACATGGGCAGCGGCGATTCTATCGATTTCGGCGACGTATTGAACGTACTGCGCTCGGCTACCTCGGCCGCTGCCGCGCGTCTGGCAACCGGCATTCCCGGACTCGGCACGCTATCCGCGAATGCGCCGGCGGATTTGATCGCGGTTAAGGGCAATGCGCTGGAACGCTTCAAATTGCTGGAATACCCCGACATGGTGATGTCCGGCGGCAAACTGGTGGTGAATAAATTCTCCCCGACTCGCTAATCGCCGGCCCGACTGCCCGTAACCGCACCGTCCGCGGCGCGGCGGGCAGTTCGCCGCTTCCATTCTTCAATCGCTTTTATCCGATACGGCCATGAAAAAACCATACCTCGCATTTGTTTGTTTCGCTTTATCCATGCTGCAACTCGGCCGGGCCGATGCCGGCGTTTTGCATTTCGACGACGTTACCGCCGATGCGGAAGCCGCCATCGCCGACGGCTACGCCGGTTTGAACTGGACCAACTTCTGGGTGCAGAACCCGCAACTGGGCCAGGTCGCGAATTTCGATTCCGGCTTTTACAACGGTGTCGTCTCGGCCGACTATTCGGCATTCAATGCCGACGGCGGTCCGGCCGGCATTTGGTCGAACAGCCTGTTCGATTTCCGCAGCGGATATTTCGCTGCCGCTTCGCGCTGGGGCATGCAGATTACCGCTAACGGCTATCGCGACGGCAATCTGTTGTACCAACAGCAATTGCTGGTCAACACCGACGCCGCACAGTTGTTCTCTCTGAATTTTGCCGGCATCGATTCGCTGGAGTTCGTTGCCAGCGGCGGCGAGGAATATCTCGGCGCCGGTTTCCATTTCACGCTGGACAACGCCGACATCGCGGCGCCGGTGCCGCTACCGGCGGCGGCATGGCTGCTCGGCTCGGCCTTGGCCGGACTGCTGGGCTTGCAGCGACGTAAAGCGTAAACCCGCCGCGATACGCCAAACGTCGAAACCGCCTACGGGCGGTTTTTTTGTGCGGCTTGCGCCATAGCGGTCGGCATTTCGGCGTACCGGCCTTGACAATTCGGCCGCTTACGGCCACTTTTCGATACCGGACTCCGCTACCTTTCCCTAGCCCAAGGATATTGCCATGCCGGCCGTACGCATTTTCAACCGTTATTTCGTTCATGGCGCCAGCGATCCGGGCCGAGTGCGCGAAATCAACGAGGACGCTATGTTGCTCAACGCTGAAATCGGCCTCTGTTTGCTGGCCGACGGCATGGGCGGCCACGGCCTGGGCGATGTCGCCAGCCAACGCACCGTCACCGAAGTCGAGCGTTTGGTTGGGCGGCATTTACCGGCCGCCGCGACCGGCGGTTGGTCGGCTTGGCTGGGACGCTGGCGCAACAAAGGCCAGCGCCAGGCCGACAACGGCCAGCTTGCGCGGCAACTCTATGTACTGGCCGACATTGTCCGCGAAGCCAACCGCGCGCTTTACCTGAGCAACCGAGAGCACGGGGCGGTAGACGGCACCGGCAGCGGCACCACCTTGGTCGGTTGCCGGCTGCTGCCCGGCATTGCGCAGATGCAGATATTCCACGTTGGCGACAGCCGTTTGTACCGCTGGCGCGGCGAGGCGTTGCAGGCCTTGACCGCAGACCATTCGCTGTACCGGCAGTGGCGCGACGGCGGCCAAATCGGCAGGCAACCGCCGGCAAACCAGTTGTACCAGGCCATCGGCCCCAATCCGGCGATAGACCCGGAAATGCAACAGGTCGAAATCGCGCCCGGCGACGGTTTTCTGATGTGTTCCGACGGTTTGACCGGCATGCTGGAGGAAGCCGAAATCGCCGCCATCTTGTCCGGCCTCGCTCCGGCCAATCTGGCAGCCAAAACTCAGGCTCTGATTGATGCCGCCAATGCCGCCGGCGGCAAAGACAATATCTCGGTGGTTTTGATCTGCCAGTGATGCCGTGCTATTGCTCGACGAATTTCAGCAGCACTTTTTTCACCAAAATATTGTCGTCGTTACTCAAGCGGACCTGATGGCCGACTTCGCGCCCGTTCAGGCGGATATGCTTGTTGACGACCGGGGTTAGATAGTAATGGTCGCCGAGGCGGATGATTTCGGCGATCAGTTTCGGGGTAAACCAGCCGCCCACCCGCACGTTGCACTGTACGCCCTTGCCGATCGTGTAGTAATCCTTGTTCAGCAACAATTTATTGATGTTGCGGGCTTCGCCGTGTATCAGCAAGGCATGGTTGCCGGTCCGTGCCGCCGCTGCGCCCGGCCCGGAACCGGCCGCCGGGTTGACCAGCAGCGTCCGGTCGAAATCGGCCGCTTGCCCGGCGTGGGCGGAACTGCCGGCCGATGAGGTGGGTTGGTCGACGAATTTCAAATCGTGTTTGCCGACGGTAATCACGTCGCCGAAACGCAGCTTTTGCCGGCCGGCGATCTTGGCGCCGTTCAAATAAGTGCCGTTGGTGCTGTTCATATCCTCCAACCACCATTCGCCGCCTTGGCGGGAAATCGCCGCATGCACCAGCGACACGCCTTTGTTGCCGATATGCACCTGGTTGTAACTGGCCCGGCCGATGCTGCAGGCCTGATCGCCGATCTCGACCACGTCTTGCAGCGAGCTGTTGAAGTAAATCTCGACAAAACTCATGTCTCCACCCCGGATTGATTGCGCAAACGCCACAAGTATTGGCCGGAGTCGGCAAAATGTCATGTTCTAATTTGCCGGGCGGCGGCCCAAGGCGGCTTCGAAAGTCGTGATTGCCCGCGATTTTTTTGGCCGAAATTTGAACGAGCGCACAAATATTTGGCTGCCTTTCGGCCGGTGCTAGGCCCGCGCCTTGCGCAATGCCGGGTTAAACCGTAATACTCGCGGCGGAATTGTGCGGCAAAATATCGGCGCGCTATTGAAAAACCGGTCTGACGCCTCCATGTCAGCGGGCCGGCCCCAGATCAAGCTGAGTAGCCTCGAAGATTTAGACTTAACGGAGAAAATATATGTTGAAGAAATGCCCTCATTGCAACCGCGTCAGCGACACCGACGATTTTTGCACCTTACACGGCAAGGCCCGCGTGACGATGAAACCGGTGATCGATTTCAAATCCACGGCCATTCAAGAGCCTAAAGTGCAAAAATCGGCTTCCGATCAAGAAGCGCTCTAATCCGGCCGCCTGCCGAGACTTAAATCCCGCCGGCCGGCCGGTTCGGCGGCGATTCACTCTGGAGCAGCCCGCGGTCGCGGGCCGGCCCAATCATAACCCCAGTTGCAAGCCAGCAGTTGCGAATCCCCGCCGGCAGTTTTCCTACTTTGCCTATTCGCCGCCGCTCCGGCCTGTGTCGGATAAACGCACGCAGAGCAACCCGTTCCGAGCCCTAAGCCTTAAACGCCGCGGCAGCCGCCTCGATTGTGGCCTGCAAATCCTCATCGCTATGGGCGGCGGAAACGAAGCCGGCTTCGAACGCCGACGGCGCCAGATACACGCCTTGATCCAGCATCGCATGAAAGAAGCGTTTGAAGCGTTCGACGTCGCAAGCCATCACTTGAGCGAAGCGGCTGATGGATTTTTCTTCGCTGAAAAACAGGCCGAACATGCCGCCGACCTGGTTGGTGGCGAACGGGATGCCGGCATGGTCGGCTGCGGCCTGCAGGCCTTGCAGCAGTATTGCGGTTTTGGCGGACAAATCGTCGTAAAAGCCGGGTGCCGCAATCAATTCCAGGGTTTTCAGGCCGGCCGCCATCGCCACCGGGCAGCCGGACAGGGTACCGGCCTGGTAAACCGGGCCGAGCGGGGCCAGATGTTCCATGATCCTGCGGCTGCCGCCGAAGGCACCCACCGGCAGGCCGCCGCCGATGATTTTGCCCAGCGTGGTCAGGTCCGGCTTGATGCCGTAGCGGCCTTGGGCGCCCTGCAAGCCGACGCGGAAGCCGGTCATCACTTCGTCGAAAATCAACACGCTGCCGTATTGGTCGCACACCGCGCGCAGCGCTTCTAAAAAGCCCGGCTCGGGCGGGACGCAGTTCATATTGCCGGCCACCGGTTCGACGATGATGCAGGCGATTTGTTCGCCGAGTTCGGCGAAGGTTTGTCTGACCGCGTCGTTGTCGTTATAGGCCAGCGTGATGGTGTCGGCGGCCAGCGCGGTGGGCACGCCCGGCGAACTGGGTACGCCCAGCGTCAGTGCGCCGGAACCGGCTTTGACCAGCAGCGAGTCGGAGTGGCCATGGTAGCAACCCTCGAATTTGACGATCTTGTCGCGGCCGGTGTAGCCGCGCGCCAGCCGCAGCGCGCTCATCGTGGCTTCGGTGCCGGAACTGACCATGCGCACCATATCGATCGACGGCAGCAGTTCGCAGACCTTTTGCGCCATGACGGTTTCGATTTCGGTCGGCGCGCCGAAGCTGAGGCCTTTTTCGGCGCTGTGCTTGACTGCGTCTATCACTGCCGGATGGGCGTGGCCCAAGATCATCGGCCCCCAGGAGCCGACGTAGTCGATGTAGCGCTTGCCTTCGCTGTCCCAGACGTAGGCGCCCTGGGCGCGGTCGAAATACACCGGCGTACCGCCGACGCCCTTGAAGGCACGTACCGGCGAATTGACGCCGCCGGGAATGACTTGTTGGGCTTGGGAAAAAAGTTCGCTGGATAGTGTCATGGTCTGTGCAATCCGGTTGGGGTTGATCGAGCCTAAAGCGCAAGGCTGGCGGGAATATTTTTGGGTCGGCGGAAGCTGAAATACCGCCGGGGTTCCGCGGTCGGCGACCGGCCATGGCCGCCAACGGCAGCAGGGTCGAATCGGGCCGCCGGCGCCGGCGGTGTTGCCGGACGCAGCCGCGGCCCGTTTGCCGTTAGTTGGCGGAATTATCCGACGGTTTGCCGAACAAATGCGGACCTTTCGGCTGCGGTTTGTTTTGCAAGCAGAAATACGCGGCGGCATCGAATTTGATGCCCAGGGTCTGGGTATCTTCGTGGTCTTCGATGTATTTTTCGGCATCGATTTCCGACAGGTCTTTTTTGATATGTTCGGCGATGCAGTCGCAAGTTTCTTTAAAGCGCGGTTCGTCGACGTCCTTGTTGGTCGAATTTTTCAATTCGCGCTCGACGCATTTGGCCGAGAACTCCTTTTCGAACAGGCGTTTTTCCGAACCGGAGGCTTCGCCGGTATCGTCGCGGTGCACGGATTTCTTCACGGCAGCGGACTTGGCGGTTTTCGGGGCTTCGGCACCGGATTTATCGTCCGAGCATGCCGACAACAGCAACAAAACAGGAAGCAGAGCGAGGGCAAAAGCCCGTTTCAACGAAATGTTTTTCATGGTGTGTGCTATGTAATAGGTTTTAGTTGAGTAAGTCCTGTAATAACCCGACCAGATTTTGTTGCTGGACGTCTTGGCGCAAACGGTTGGCGACGATGATGCTTTTCAACTGACTCAGAGCCAGTTCGAAATCGTCGTTGACGACCAGATAATCGAACTCGGGATAGTGGCTCATTTCGGTCACCGCGTCGCGCATGCGCCGGGCGATGACTTCGGCATCGTCCTGGCCGCGGTTTTGCAGGCGTTGGCGCAGTACTTCGATCGACGGCGGCAAAATGAAGATCGATTGGCTGGCCGGAACCATGCGCCGCACTTGTTGCGCGCCTTGCCAGTCGATTTCCAGAATCACATCCAGGCCCGACGCCAGATTGTCTTGCACGGTCTGCTGCGCAGTGCCGTAAAAGTTGTCGAACACTTGCGCGTGCTCCAGAAACGCCTGGTTTTCGATCATGGCTTTGAATTCGCCGACCGAAACGAAAAAGTAATCGCTGCCGTGGCGTTCGCCGCTGCGCATCGGCCGCGTGGTATGCGAGACCGACACCGTCAAACCGTCCAATTCGGCAAACAGTTGTTTGACCAAGCTGGTTTTGCCGGCTCCGGACGGCGCGGAAATGATATAAAGTCTGCCCGTAGTCATTTATTTATTTGGGTTATCCATGCGGCAGCCATTCTTTTCTGATAACGCCCAAGAGTCAAGCCCTGCCGCGCGCTGTGGTATGATGCAGGGCTCTGCTAAGCCCCCTTCTTGAATGCCG